>CAVZJP010000019.1:0-55521 GCA_963775565.1 uncultured Gammaproteobacteria bacterium | reverse complement strand
GCGCCCGGACGGATTCGAACCGCCGACCACCTGGTTCGAAGCCAGGTGCTCTATCCAGCTGAGCTACGGGCGCCCGCGCGCAGTGTAGCGTTCGCGAGGCGATTCGGAAACCTCGCAAGCGCCACCCGCCACTGAAGCCGAATCGACCCTCAAACCCTAGATGGCTGCGATTCGCGCCGCGAGAAAGCGGCGTTCCGGCTCCAGCGTCGCGGTTTTCAACGCGGTTGCGTAAGCCTCGCGTGCCTCGCCAGAGCGCCCGAGTTGCTGCAGAAAACGGCCGCGCGCGGCATGCAGCAGGTGATATTGCGTCATCCTGCCGCGGGCTGCGAGCGAATCAACCAAATCCAGTGCCCGGGCAGCGCCATCGACCATCGAAACGGCAACGGCGTGGTTCAATTCGATCACGGGCGTCGGTTGCAGCCTAAGCAGCACTTCGTACAACCCTACGATCTGTGCCCAGTCGGTGGCCTGCTTGTTTTCCGCCCTGACGTGCAAGGCGGCAATGGCGGCTTGCACGGCATAGGGACTCACCTGTCCTGGAATGGTCAGGGCCTTGTCCACGAGAATGAGGCCTTCTTCGATTTCGCGCCGATCCCACTGCGAACGATCCTGGTCATCCAGCAAAATCACATCGCCGTCGCCTGAAACCCGCGAGGGGCGGCGCGCATCGTGCAAGAGCATCAGCGCCAAGAGGCCCATGACCGCAGCGTTGTTTGGCAGCAGGGCATCGAGAAGCTTGCCCAGGCGAATAGCTTCTCCGCATAGCTCGACATCGATCAGTTGTTTGCCTGCGGTGGCGGCATAACCTTCCGTGAAGACGCCATACACCACCGCGAGCACCCCTTCGATACGTTGGTCCAGCACCGATGGATCGGGAGTCTCGTACGGAATGCCGGCGTCGCGAATTTTTTTCTTCGCGCGCACCAGCCGTTGCGCCATGGTTTCTTCGCCGATAACGAAAGCACGGGCCACGGCCTGCGTGTTCAATCCGCAGACTTCACGCAGGGTCAAAGAGATCTGTGCCTCGTCGTTGAGCGCCGGATGACAGCAGGTAAAAATGAGGCGCAGCCTGTCATCCCCGAACAGTGCTTCGTCGGCGTCCTCGATGTCGGCCATGCTGGCGACCGCGGCAAGCTCTCGTTCGACGATCTTCGTCCTGAAAGTCGCATCGCGCCGTATGCGGTCGATCGCTTTGTTGCGGCCCGTCTTGATCAGCCACGCGCGCGGATTGAGCGGCGTGCCATGCACCGGCCATTGTTCGATGGCGGCGGCGAATGCGTCTTGCTGCGCTTCCTCCGCCAGGTCGAAGTCGCCGAGCAAACGGATCAAGGTCGCAAGCACCCGACCCGCCTCTCGGCGAAAAATATCCTCGACCCCAACGCTCACAGCGACCGCGCTCATATGGCAATGATCGCCGTTGTCGTCAGCTCATCGGGGGGTACACGGGCCGCACTTCGATACTGCCGAACCGGGCACCCGGAATACGTGCCGCGATGGCCGTGGCTTCATCAAGGTTTTTTGCCTCGATCAAGTAGTAACCGCCCAATTGCTCGCGAGTCTCAGCAAAGGGTCCATCGGTGATGGCTGCCTTGCCGTTTCGAACGCGCACCGTGGAAGCAGCGGAGACCGGTTTGAGCCGATCGCCTGCCTTGAAATTCCCTGCCTGCACGATTGACTTGGTAAACTCCATGTATTCGCCGGTCACCTTCTTGAGCTCGGATTCACCGAGCGCCATGGTTTCCTTTTCATTGGTATAAATAAGTAGCAGATAATTCATGTCCAGCTCCTAAATCGTTGCGGCAGCATTTGCCGTTACCTTAGTCGAACGGCGAGGCACGATCTCGACATCCCGTTAGGCGAGCGATTTTGCGGCATTGTGAGTGAAATTGGCTGTCCCGGGACCGAGCGCGGGTCGGTTTGTGGGAACTATCCTACCCGCCGATGATCGAATAAAAACCCTCAAATCAGCCACTTACAGGTAGCTGTTGCCGCGCTGGCGGCCATACCTCCTTGGCCGTAAGATCATACTGGGTTAGTTTCATTCGTACGTATATAAAGAGGATTCCCGATGAAGGCTTGGATACCGTTGACGCTTGTTTTCGCTTTCGGCTTCGCCGCCCATGCTCAGGCGACCTGCTCTTACCCGCAATCGCCGGCCACTCCCCCGGACGGCAACACGGCCACCCGTGAGGAAATGGTAGCCGCCAAACACGATTTCGACCGCTACAACGGCGAAATGAATGCTTATCTGGATTGTCTCAATCTGGAGATGGATGCCGCGCCCAAGGATCAGACGAAGATGACGGCGGATGAAAAGAAAAAGGCGGACCAAGAAGCAAAAATTTTAGTGCAGAGGCACAACGCCGCTGTCGATGAACTGACCGCGGTGGTCGGACGCTTCAATGAGCAATTGAAGATATTCAAGGCGAAACAGCAGAAATCATGATGTAGCGCGGCGGACCGTTCCGCCGCGACATTGAAATATGCAGGCTAGTACGCTCATTACACCGCGGCTGGCCGAAGAGGCGATCTACTCTCGGCTGACGTGTTTGCCGATCGAATCACTGCCGCTCACGCAGTGTGTCGGGGGAACACTGCGCGAAAATGTTTATGCGGAACGCGACCATCCTCCGTTTGACCGCATAACCATGGACGGCATCGCGGTGGATAGTGAAGCGCTGCGCAGAGGCCAACGCCGATTCCGCATCCAGGGAACCCAAGCGGCGGGTGCGCCTCCCCTCAAGCTCAAAAACATCGAGGAGGCCATTGAAGTCATGACCGGGGCGATTCTGCCGCCCGGCTGCGACAATGTGATTCCCTACGAACAGTTGGATCTGGTCGATGGCTTCGCATCGCTCAACGCAGCGGTCGTCACCTCGCCGTATCACAACATCCACCGGCGCGGCGCGGATAGTCGACAGGGTCGATTATTGCTGGAGTCCGGGACTCTCTTGCGCGCACCGGAAATCGCAGTGGTCGCCTCCGCCGGGATGGCGCGGGTTCGCGTAAGCAGTCAACCGGCAATCATGGTCATGTCCACCGGCGATGAGTTGATCGAACCCGGCGATGCGATCGCCGACTTTCAAGTGCGCCGCTCGAATGCCTATGCAGTCGCCGCGACCTTTCGCAGGCGTGGATTCGGCCGCGTCGGCGACGATCATGTGCTCGATGATGAAAAATTGCTGCGCGAGCGTCTGTCTTTGCATTTAACGACTCACGAGGTCGTGGTATTGAGCGGCGGCGTTTCCATGGGCAAGTTCGATCTCGTGCCCAAGGTGCTGATGCAACTCGGCGTTCAAGAGGTGTTCCACAACGTCGCCCAAAGACCGGGTAAGCCGATGTGGTTTGGCATCGGCCCTCAGGGACAGTCTATTTTCGGCTTGCCGGGCAATCCGGTCTCCACGCTGGTCTGCTTGATCCGCTATGTCATTCCCGCCATCGCCGAGGCGATGGGTACCAAGCGCGCGCCACCCGAGCGCCTGGCGCTGGCCGCGCCCGTCACCTTCAAGCCGGCGCTGGCCTATTTCCTGCCGGTCGTCATCGAGCACGACGATTGGGGCCGCGCTTGGGCAAATCCCAAGGCGCCGAATGGATCGGGGGATTTTCTGAGTCTGGCGGGCACCGATGGTTTTGTTGAATTGCCGCCGGGGCCCAACACCTATGCGAAGGGGTTCGTTACCAGCGTTTACCGGTGGTAACCTCAAAATTGCCATGAGCTCCACCGTTCACGACATTCGTGGCGCGCACCATCCGCTCGATCGCCTCGGCCGCCCGCTGCACGACTTGCGCATTTCGGTCATGGATCGATGCAATTTTCGTTGCCCCTACTGCATGCCGAAGGAGCAGTTTCACGAAAACTATCAATTCCTCAAGTCTCACGAACGGCTGTCGTTCGACGAAATTGTGCGATTGGCGAGATTGTTCGTCGCCTTCGGGGTGCGCAAGATTCGATTGACCGGCGGCGAGCCGTTGCTGCGCGCCAATCTTCCCGATCTCGTGGGAGACTTGACCAGTATTCCCGGAATCGAAGACATCGCGCTGACCACCAACGGGGTTTTGCTGAGCCGCTACGCTGTGGATCTTCGCGCCAACGGGTTACAGCGCATCACCGTCAGTTTGGATACATTGGACAAAGACATCTTCACTCGCTTGAGCGGCGGCTTCGGCGCGCTGGAACAGGTCCTGAGCGGAATTGACTCTGCCATCGCCGCCGGCCTGTCTCCCGTCAAAATCAATGCGGTGATCGAACGAGGCGTGAATGACCACACGGCGCTTGACTTGGTCGCTCACTTTCGCGGCTCGCCGGTGATCGTGCGCTTCATCGAATTCATGGATGTCGGCAATCGCAATCATTGGCGGCCCGATATGGTGGTTCCGTCCCGGGAATTGGCGGCGCGCATCAATGAGCGCTGGCCGATGCATCCGGTCTCGGAGAATTACCATGGCGAGGTTGCGCAGCGTTGGCGCTTCGATGACGGCGGCGGCGAGGTGGGATTCATATCCTCCGTGTCGCAGCCGTTTTGCGGAGCTTGCAGCCGTGCGCGGCTTTCCTCGGAAGGGAAATTTTTTACCTGTTTGTTTGCCACGCAAGGCACCGACTTGCGCTCACCCCTGCGCGGCGGCGCGGCCGACGAGGAAATCGCCCGCCTGATTCACGGCGTTTGGAACGGGCGATCCGACCGTTACAGCGAGCTTCGCCAGGAATTGCGCGTGAAGACACCTGAAACGAAGAAAATCGAGATGTACTACATTGGCGGCTGAGTCATGACCTTCACACATTTGGACTCCGACCAGCGCCCCACCATGGTTGACGTCAGCGACAAGGTCGCCACCAAGCGCAGCGCCACCGCCGAGGCGCGCGTACTGTTTCCGGCTGCGGTCGCCGCGGCGCTGCGCGCCAGCGGCCTGCGCTCACCCAAAGGACCGGTATTCGATACTGCGATCGTCGCCGGCGTGCTGGCGGCGAAACGCACACATGAACTCATTCCGTTTTGCCACCCGCTCGGACTCGAGAATTGCCGGATCGGCATCGATTTGGACGGGGACTCAGCCGTCATTCGCTGTACGGTGACTGTGCATCACAAAACAGGGGTCGAAATGGAGGCCCTCACCGGAGCCAGCATCGCCGCGCTCACGGTTTACGACATGTGCAAGGGTTTATCGCATGAAATCGTCATCGGCGAAGTGCGCTTGTTGGCCAAGAAAGGCGGCAAAAGCAGCTATTCGGCGACCCCATCATGAGCGCCGGCACGATTTACGGCCTCATTCTCGCAGGCGGTTCCAGCACCCGCATGCATCGCGATAAAGCAGCCTTGACCTATCAAGGGCAGCATCAGCTAGATCGCGCTTTTAATCTTGCGAGCCGACATGTCCCGAAAGTCTACATATCGGTGCGTTCAGGTCAAACAGCCGATCCGCTGCGCGCCGCGCATCCCTTGATTGTCGATTCCGTGACAGGCGAGGGGCCGATTGTCGGTATCCGGTCTGCCCTCGCCGCGTATCCTGAGGTCGCGTGGTTGGTGCTGGCGTGCGATTTGCCTTATCTTTCCGACGCGGCGCTGGAACATCTCTTGGGTGAGCGCGACACCGCGGCTTGCGCCACCGCGTACAAAAGCGCACATGATGGGTTGCCGGAGCCGCTTTGCGCCATTTGGGAACCAACCGCGGCCAAAGGGCTGGCCGAGTATCAAGCCGGCGGAGGACACTGTCCGCGAAAATTTCTCACGAGCCACGCGGCGCGCTTGATCGAGCCTTTTGATCCGCGCGCATTGGATAATGTGAATACCCCGGAGGAATATGCGCAAGCTCTTGCCACTCTCGACGCACCGCCTGCCATGCGCCTGAAGGTTCAATACTACGCCTTGATGCGCGAGCAGGCCGGTCGATCGGAGGAAACTCTCGAGACCTCGGCAACCACGCCGGCGGACCTGTACCAGGAACTGGTCGCCCGCTACGGCTTTACCCTGTCGCGAGAGCAGTTGAAAGTCGCCGTCAACAGCGAATTTGCCGATTGGACGCGAAAATTAGCCGTGGGCGACGCAGTGGTCTTCATCCCACCGGTTGCGGGCGGCTGATGCGATTTCGATTCACTCAGACAGCCATCGACACGCAGGTCGCACGCGGGGAATTGCAGGACCTCGGGTGCGGCGGTTACGCGAGCTTCGAAGGGTGGGTTCGAGATCAAAATGAAGGGCAATGGGTCACGCGGCTGGAATACGAGGCTTTTCAGGCCCTGGCGGTGAAGGAAGGCGATCGCATCGTCGCCGAAGCATTGCAGCGCTTCGGAGTTGCGCACGCTCTGTGCATTCATCGGGTGGGATCCTTGAATCTCGGTGAAATGGCGGTGTGGGTCGGCGTCAGTTCCGCGCACCGCGGTGAAGCCTTCGAGGCGTGCCGCTACATTATTGACGAGGTAAAGCACCGCGTTCCCATCTGGAAGAAGGAGCACTATCAGAGCGGCGACTCCGGCTGGGTCAACTGTGAGCGCTGCGCAGCGCCGCCGCAGCACGAGCACCCGCATGATCACGCTGCGATGGCTGATTCCAAGTAGGAATGCAACCCGATTATTCACGGCAGTTGTTGCTCAAGGAAGTCGGCGCACAAGGCCAAGCCGCCCTTGCACAGGCACGCGTACTGATCGTGGGTCTCGGCGGACTGGGCAGTCCGGTGATGCAGTACCTGGCAGGCGCGGGCGTGGGACTGCTGGGTTTGGTCGATGACGATGTCCTCGATGCCAGCAACCTGCATCGGCAACCGATTTATGCACTGTCCGACAGCGGCAAGTCAAAAGTGGAGCTGGCGCAGGCGGCGCTCGCACGGCTCAACCCGCAGGTGCAGATCGAAATTCACGGCGCCCGATTGAGCAGCGACAATGCACTGGAATTGATTCGTTCCTACGACATCGTCGTTGATTGCAGCGACAATTTCCGGACCAAGTACTTGATCAACGACGCTGCCGTGCTGGCGGAAAGGCCGGCAGTGTTCGCCAGCGTCTACCAGTTCGAGGGCCAGCTTCAAGTCTATAAACCAGATCCCAAGCACGCTTGCCTGCGCTGCCTATGGCCTGATGCCCTGGCCGACGGTGTGGTGGGCAACTGCGCCGAAGCGGGGGTCCTGGGGCCCGTGCCGGGAATCTTCGGTGCGATGCAGGCGCTCCTCACCTTGAAAATTCTGCTGCGAGTGGCGGGACAACTCGACGGTGAATTGCTGTTGCTGGACTTCATGAATTTCTCAAGTACCAGCATCAAGGCACCACGGCGCGCGGAGTGCCGCGCACCATCGTGTGCGCATATCCATGAGCTGACGCGCCAGGACCCCGGCATCGAGATGGCGCTGACGACGCTCTCCTCCGCCGCCAAGCTCGGCCTGGAAGTGATCGATATCAGAACCGACGAGGAATTTGCCGTTCGGCCCACGCCGTCGCGGCATATTCCCATGCAGACACTGCTGGCTGATCCTGAGCTGCTTGAATCAGGCAGCGCGGTGCTGCTGGTGTGCGCGTCGGGCAAGCGCAGCTTGGCCGCCGCCCAGGAGCTGCGTAAACATGGAATCGACGCTCGCTCACTCAAGGGTGGCTTGCAGAAATTGGAGCATTGATTTGCGATTCACCAGCAAATTGCCGGACGTGGGGACGACGATATTCACCGTGATGTCGCGCCGCGCATTGGAGGAAAACGCGCTGAATATCGGTCAGGGATTTCCGGATTATGCGATCGATCCGCGCTTGGTCGACTCGCTGGTCGCGGTGGTCGGCGAGGGTCGCAATCAATACGCGCCCATGGAGGGTACGATCGAGCTGCGCGAGCAAATCTCCGACAAACTATTCACCTGCTACCAGCGCCGTTTTGACCCGCATAGCGAAATCACCGTCACCTGCGGAGCCACCGAAGCGCTGTACGACGCCATACAGGCCGTGGTGGGACCAGGCGACGAGGCCATCATTTTCGATCCGTCCTACGATGCCTACGAGCCGGCGGTGCGCCTTGCGGGCGGCCGCAGTCTTCGCATCGGCCTGAAGCCCCCTGTCTTTCGGTTCGATTGGGATGAGGTGCGCCGCAATTTGAGCGAACGCACCCGGCTCATCATCATCAATAGTCCCCAAAATCCGAGCTGCTCGGTGGCCGCCGCCGGGGATCTGGACGAACTCGCCGCGTGCATACGCGACCGGCCGATCACCGTTCTTTCCGATGAAGTCTATGAGCATGTGGTGTTCGACGGGCGGCAGCATCACTCGGTGCTCGCGCATCCGGAATTGCGCGAACGCAGCTACGCGGTTTTCTCCTTCGGCAAGACATTGCACGCAACCGGATGGCGAATCGGCTACTGTGTCGCGCCACCCGCATTGACGCGCGAGCTTCGCAAAGTGCACCAATTCAACACCTTCAGCATCGTGTCCCCGCTGCAATACGCGATCGCCCGCTACCTTGGAGCCTATCCGGATGCCTGGCACGGTCTGTCGGCATTCTTCCAGGCCAAACGCGATCTGCTCGTGCGGCTGCTGCGCGGTTCGGGTCTCGAACCGGTACCGGCGGCCGGCACCTATTTTCAGCTGGTGGATTACGGAGCCTTGAGCCGGGAAGACGATCTGACATTTGCCGATCGCCTGATCCGCGAGGCGGGAGTTGCAACCATACCGCTGTCGCCGTTTTACGCGGCGCCGCCGCGTATGACCCTGGTCAGGCTATGCATCGCGAAACGCGAGACCACACTCGAGGCCGCGGCCGAGCGCCTCTGTGCGTTCGCAAAAGCCTTTGCATGAACCAAGCTCCGCCCGCGCCCTCACTCGATTGGTGTTTGTTTTTGGATGTTGATGGAACTTTGATCGAACTGAACGATACGCCGTCGGGAGTCGATGCTGATCCTGAGATCAAGACCTTGCTGCGCGCCGTGGCGGATCGTCTCGGAGGCGCCCTGGCGCTGGTGAGCGGAAGAACGATCCGCAGCCTCGATGAACTGTTTGCGCCGCTCAAAATGCCGGCCGCAGGTCTGCATGGAGTGGAGAGGCGCAAGGCCAACGGCGCGATGCAGGGCGCGAGCTACGTTGACGCCCAGCTCGATCAAGCGCGCAAAGCAATCCGAAACTTGGTCGAGGCGCACCCTGGAACACTGGCGGAGGACAAGGAGCGGATCATTGGGGTTCACTTTCGGACGGCTCCGCAGCACGAATCTTCGGTGCGCGAGGCAATGCTCGAGATCGCGAGGCCGCTCGGCAGCAACTACCACATTCAGAACGGCAATATGGTGGTGGAAATCAAGCCGCGCGGTTTCAACAAGGCCACCGCGATCAAAGCTTTCATGAAAGAGCCCCCGTTCAGCGGCCGGCGGCCGGTATTCGTCGGCGACGATCTCACCGACGAGGACGGATTCGCGATGGTCGAGGCGCAACACGGGATCTCGATCGGGGTCGGAAATCGCGTGCACGGGCAATTCCAACTGGTAAACGTGGCGGCGGTCCGGGATTGGCTGCGCTCGATTGCCGCCCTGCACGATTCGCATCGCGCGTGAGCAGATTGATCTTGGTCCGGCACGGCGAAAGCTCGGGCAACCGGGAGCGCATTTACGCGATTGCGCCGCATGAATTGCCGCTGACTGAATTGGGCTATACCCAGGCGCAGGCTGCGGCGCGCCGCATCGCGCAGTTGTTCCATGCCAAACTCGTGGTCACGAGCACCTACCTGCGCGCCAGCGAGACCGCGCGCATCATTGCCGGCGCGCTCGGCGTACCGCTGAAAGTCGAAACAAATTTGCACGAGCGTGAGATCGGCGCGCATCGTGGCCGGCCATACGATTCATTCCTGCAGGAGCCGGACTACGATCCGGCGCGTCCTTGGGCGTGGAAACCGGAGGGCGGCGAGAGCTACGAGGAAGTGCAGGCGCGCGCCGGCCCGATTTTGGATCGATTGGCTGTCGAGCATGCCGGCGAGGACATCGTCGTCGTGAGCCACGGCGGGGTGATGATGACGTTGTGGGCGTACGTCGCGCGCACATGGGAGGCAGCACATGTGCCTTCCAATTGCGGCATGGTCCTCATTGAGCATGGGCCATCGGGTTATGCCAAGCCGATGGTCATCGACGACACGGATCGCGCCCAGGATGCAGGCGGCTAGGGGCTTAGGCTGAGGCTTGTCCTGCCGCGCTGGAACCGTCATCGATGCCGCCGTCCAGCCAGCGGGTCAGGGATTTTTGCAATTGGTCCCGATCAATGGGCTTGGATAGATAATCATCCATTCCCGCGGCACGGCATTCGTTGTCGGCTCCCTTCATGGCATGGGCGGTGAGTGCGATGATCGGGATGCGCTTACCGGCAGTTTCGTGTTGCCGGATTTTCCGCGTGGTTTCGTAGCCATCCATGATGGGCATCTGGCAATCCATCAGGATCAGGTGGTATCGGCCGGTCTGCCAGGCGGCGAATGCAGCCTGCCCGTCGGCGGCCACGTCGACTCGAAGGCCGAGCTTCTCGAGAATCCGGCACGCGACCTTCTGATTCACCACATTGTCTTCCGCCAGCAGAATGTGGTGACCTTCGCGCATGCGCTGCGAGCGCAGCGCGTGACGTGTCACGATGGGCTGCGTCGCCAAACGCCAATCTTCCGCCTGCGTGCCAAGCACCATCGCCAGGCAATCCATGAGATCGCGTTGGGTCACCGGCTTCAATAGATAACCGGCAAAGCCCAGTTCGGAGAACATGCGCCCGTCGCCGCGCTGACCGGAGGAGGTTAGCAAGATCATGCGTGCGCTACGCAGCTCCGGCTCCGCCAGAATGGTCTTGCCCAAAGTGGCACCATCGCATCCCGGCATTTGATGATCGAGCAGCGCCGCCTCGAATGCGCGCCCCGCCGCCGCCGCATGGCGCATCATGCTCAATGCTTCGTCGGCGGAACTCGCGCACATTGCATCCAATCCGCACAGCGACAACTGGCCCATCATGACCTTGCGGTTTGTCATGTTGTCGTCGACGACAATGATGCGCTGGCCGCGCAGCGCGCTGGGCGGCGCGCTTCGCACCTGCGGCGCATTGTGCGCGTTGGACAGATGCGCGGTGAACCAGAAGGTCGAGCCGGCACCTTCCTGGCTCGAGACGCCGACTTCGCCGCCCATCAGTTGGGCGAGCCGCTTGACGATGGACAATCCGAGCCCGGTGCCGCCGAACCGGCGTGTGGTCGATGCATCCACCTGGGAAAAGGCATTGAATAGTGCGTTGATGCGGCTGGCCGGAATGCCCATTCCGGTGTCGCGAACCTCGCATCGTATGGTCACGCCCTGTTCATTGCGCTCGAGGACCTTGCACTCGATCGCGACTTCGCCCTTTTGGGTGAACTTGACCGCGTTACCCCCCAGGTTCAGCAATATCTGTCGCAGGCGGCCCGCGTCACCTCGTACCAGGTCGGGCAGGCTCGGGTCGATCAGGGCGATGACCTCGAGTCCTTTGGCATGGGCTTGGATGGCCAGCAGCCTGGCCACATCCTCGACGGTGTCGCGCAGATCGATATCGAGCAACTCCAGTTCGAGCTTGCCTGCCTCGACCTTGGAGAAGTCCAGAATGTCGTTGATCACGGTCAGCAGCGCGGCGGCACTGTCGCGCACCGTCTCGGCATAGTCGAGCTGCATCGGATTTAGCGGCGTTTCCAGCAGCAATTCGATCATGCCGATGACGCCGTTCATCGGCGTGCGAATTTCATGGCTCATGTTGGCGAGGAATTCGCCTTTTGCCTTGTTGGCCGCTGCAGCGGTTTCGGTCGCTTCGATCAGCGCCAGCTGATAGCGCTGACGCTCGGTGATGTCGCGCTGCGAGCCGGAAACGGTCAGCGGAATCCCATCGGCGTTTCGCTCCAAGGCACCGCGAATGCGATACCAGCGCCATTCGCCGGAACTCACCCGTCCGCGCGCTTCGACATCCACGAGCACATCGTCGCGTATGCAGCGCTCGATCGCCGCGCGCAGCGCCGCTGCATCCTCTTCATGCAACACATCGAAGAATTTCTGCCTTGTGCCCAGGAATTCCCGCTCATCGAAACCGAACATCTCCGCGAAACGCGGCGAGACCCACATTTCCCGGCTCAGCACATCGAGCTCCCAAAGACCGTCGTTCGCGCCGCGCGTGGCTCGCTTGAGCCGCGCATCGGTGGCACGAAACTGCTCCTCCGCGGCCTCGCGATCCGCCTCGCGCTTGAAGTTATCCAGCGCGAATACGACATTTCGCCCCATGCGCATCAGGAGCTGCAGTATCTCCTCGTCAAATGCTTGTTTTTCGGCCGAATGGAGCAGTAGGACCGCGATGGTTCGTCCGTTCTGGACGAGCGGCAGGGCCGCGCCCGATGCAATGCCGGCCTGCCGCGCCACTTCGTGCCAGTGGGCGGTTCGTTCATCACCCAGCAGATCGTCGCTGACACAGGGAGTTTGCGTGCGAAACACCGTGCCGACGAGTCCGCGCCCCTGCGGCGTGGTGCCGTCAATCGAAAGGGGTATCGCGCGCAATTTGTCCGCGCTCTCGCCGGCCGAGGCGACAATACGCGCGCTTGCCGATTCTTCATCGGGCGTGCAGATGCTGGCCGCCAGCAGCCGGCCACCGCGCACCGCGGCCTCGCATACGCGCTGGAACAGTTCCTCCGGCGTGGCGACGCGCATGATCGCTTCATTGGTATCGCTCAACGCGGCGAACATGCGCGCGGAGCGCTGCAGGGCGAGTTCGGCCGCTTTTCGCCGCGTCACGTCCCGCGATATCGTCACGATGATCCAGCGGCCGTCAAGGCGCAGAGCGCGCCGGTTCAATTCGACGAAGCTTTCGCGCCCATCGCGGAAACTGCTCATGCCCTCGCGGCGGATGCTCTTGGGCGACGCGGCAATCAACTCATCGTAGTCGCGGACCAGATCCTCGCGACTCTCTTGGAGCAGATCCTGAGGTCCGATCCTCATCAGATCCTCGTACCGGTAACCGGTCCGCACGCAGGCGGAGACGGAGGCATCCACGAACAGCATCGTCTCCCGGTCAACGAGATAGATCGAATCGTCACAGGTATCGACCGCGGCGCGATATCGCTGCAGTTCCGACAGAGTCTGTTTGGGCAATGCCGGAGCGCGGCCTGGATTGAATCGACGACTTGCGAACAGAGCAACGCCCATGAGAGCAGCGCCGCCGGCGGCTGCGATGAGGTACGGCAACAATGCCAGCATTCTTGGGTCCTTAACCGCCAACTATCGATTCAGGATGAATGCCCCATTGCACCGCCTCGGCGGGCGGAATTCTGTGCGGCGTCCGACAAATTTACATAATGGCGGCGGCTTGGGAGCCTTTCCGAGCAACCCGCAGGGCGGAAAGGCTGCTACTCGCGGATTTGGCCGCTTCCCCGGACGAGATACTTATAACTGGTCAGTTGTTCAACGCCGACAGGGCCGCGCGCATGGAATTTGTCGGTGCTGATGCCGATTTCGGCACCCATGCCGAATTCGCCCCCATCGGCAAACTGCGTCGAGGCATTGTGAAGCACGATCGCACTGTCGACCTCGCGAAGAAAGCGTTCGGCCGCCCCCAGGTCATCCGTCACGATGCATTCGGTGTGCTGAGAACCATATTGGGCGATGTGCGCGATGGCCGAGGCCACGTCGTCCACGACGCGGACCGCGATAATGGCGTCGAGATATTCCGCGTACCAGTCTTTCTCGACGGCATTCTTCACCCGCGCGTCCGATTTGGCGGCCAGCTCATCGCCGCGAACTTCACAGCCGGCATCGAGGAGGGCCTTGATCAGAGGCGCAAGATGAGTTGGCGCGCAGGCGCGATCGACCAGCAAGGTCTCCGCCGAGCCGCACACGCCCGTGCGCCGCATCTTGGCATTGACCACGATGCGCCGCGCCATATCGATATTGGCCCCGCGATCGATGAAAACATGACAAACGCCCTCCAGGTGCCCGATCACGGGTACGCGTGCTTCCTGCTGGACGCGCTCGATCAAGCTTTTGCCGCCCCGCGGCACGATGACATCGATGCTATCCGTCATCTCGGCCAGCATGTAGCCGACCGCCGCCCGATCCGTGGTCGGCACGCCTTGAATTGACGCTTGCGGCAAACCCGCCACTTTCAGTCCCTGTTGCAGACAGGATAGGATCGCCGCGCTGGATTTCGCGCTTTCCGAGCCTCCGCGCAGGATCACGGCATTGCCGGACTTCAGACACAGGGCGCCGGCATCGGCCGTGACATTGGGCCGGCTCTCATAAATGATGCCGATCACTCCCAAGGGCACACGGACGCGCTCGATTCGCATCCCGTTGGGGCGCGACCACTGCGCCAGTCGAACCCCGATGGGATCCGCGAGTCCGGCAATGTCGCTCAAACCCTGCGCCATGGACTCAACGCGCGCCTCGTCCAGACGCAGCCGATCGAGCAGTGCCGCTGACAGCCCCGCGCCTGCTTCGCGCAAATCCTCCGAGTTGGCGGCCAGTATGGCGGCGCGCGACCCGCGCAGCGCCGCCGCGCCCTCGAGCAGCGCGCAATTCTTTTGTTGCTCCGGCGCGAAGGCCAGGACCTGGGCGGCCGCCCGTGCCGCAACGCCGATGCCATGCATCAAATCCCTTACGCTGCTCAAACGATCCTCAACAGCACCAAATCGTCCCGATGAACGATCTCGTCCCGGCCTCTGAACCCCAGAACACTTTCGATGTCGGCGGACTTGCGGCCGATAATGCGGGCGGCGTCTGCGTCCGAATAAGCACAGATGCCGCGCGCCACCTCGGTGCCGTCCGGACCGATGATGCTCACCGTGTCGCCGCGATCGAATCGCCCCAGCGCGCGGGTCACGCCGGCGGGCAACAGACTCTTGCCGCCCATCAATGCACGAACCGCGCCATCATCGACGGCGATGGCTCCCGCGGGTTTAAGCGTACCGGCGATCCATTGCTTGCGCATCGCCAGTGGAGTCGAGGACGGCACAAACCATGTACAGCGCGCGCCCTCCTCGATGCTCTGCAGGGGATGCTGCAGGGCACCCTTGGAGATGCATAGATGGCACCCGGCGCCCACCGCAATTTTGGCGGCGGCGATCTTCGTATGCATGCCGCCCGAGCCCATGTCGCTGCCCGCCCCGCCGGCCATCGCCTCGATCGCCGGGGTGATTTCCAATACCTTCGCGATGAACTGCGCATCGGGATCCTCGTTGGGATCCGCGGTATACAGGCCGTCGATATCCGACAGCAACACCAGACAGTCAGCCCCCGCCATCTGCGCGACGCGAGCCGCCAAACGGTCGTTGTCGCCATAGCGGATCTCCGCGGTTGCCACCGTATCGTTCTCATTGATGACCGGCACGGCACCGAGCGCCAGCAAAGTGCTGAGCGTGCCGCGCGCATTGAGATAACGGCGGCGCTGTTCGGTGTCGCTCAAGGTCAACAAAATTTGCGCCACCGTGATTTCATGCGCCTCCAAGAGTTCCTTGTAGGCGTGCGCCAGACGTATTTGTCCGACGGCGGCGGCGGCCTGGCTTTCCTCCAATTTGAGCTTGCCGGAGCCCAACTTCAGGTGGCGCCTGCCCAGCGCAATGGCGCCGGATGACACCAAAATGACTTCCTGCCCGCGCTTGCGAAACAGGGCCACATCCGCTGCCAGGCTCTCGAGCCAGGATCTATTCAGCCGACCCTTGTCGCCATCCACCAACAAAGTCGAGCCGACTTTGACGACGACGCGCTTGGCATCAACCAAGCGGCGAGCAGCGACTTTACGATCGGCAACGGTCATAAGATCTCAATATTGCCATTTACTTGAGCAAGCGGCCTCCCCTAATATTCGCGCAGGCGATAGCGCTCGTCTCAAATAAGGACTAACCGTGGGAAGAGAGTACGAACCGACCGTCGGACAATGGTACGAGGACCTGGAAAACGATGAAACCTTCCAAGTGCTCAAAGTCGATGAGGACAAGGAAACCGTTGAGATTCAACACCTCGACGGCGACACCGAGGAACTGGACGTCGACGAGTGGGCGGAACTCGATTTGGAACTCACCGAGGAGCCTGAGGGTTGGTCAGGTTCCAAGGCTGAAAAGGACGCGGAAGAGGACGACGACGACGAGGACTGGGACGAGGATGAAGACGACGAGGACGACGACGACCTAGACGATGAGGATGAAGAGGACCGCGAGGAATACTAAACGCGTTCCAACCATCCGTGTCGATCGGGCGCCTCGCCCTGCTGGACCGCGACCAATTGCGCGCGCAGCGCGCGCGTCAAGTGTCCGACTTCACCCGTTCCCACCTTGTGTTCGGCGCCTGCGTAAATCAGCGTGCCCACACCGGCCAGCACGGCGGCCGTGCCTGACAGCGCTGCTTCGCCGCCGTGTGCCCAGTCGAGCATTTCAAGCACATCGAACTTTCTCTCGGACACGCGATAACCCATGTCGCGTCCCAGCGTCAGCAGGGAATCTCTGGTCACACCGTGCAGGAAGGTGGAATCGAGGCTGCGGGTCAGTAGTTCGCCGTCGCGGATCAGGAAAAAATTAGCCGCGCCTGTTTCCTGTACCTGCCCCCCTGGGCAAAACAGCACTTGGTCCGCTTGATATTTCGCCCTGGCGCTCAAAGTGGGCCCCAGCGCCGCGGCGTAATTGCCGCCGGTCTTCACGATGCCCATGTGCTCCGCCGAGCGGGTGTTCGCCTCATCGACGAGGATTCGCAGCGGTTTCATGCCGCCGGAGAAGTAGTCCCACACCGGGCTCGCCAGCACGATCAACAAGGCCTCGGCGGCGGGCGTCGCCGCGGCGCCGATATTCGCGGTGGTGCCAAACAGGATCGGGCGTAGGTACAGCGCACCGGGCGCTTCCGGCACGGCGTCGCGGCAGCGAGTGATGACGGCGCGCACCATGTCGGCCACTTGTTTGGCGTCGGGCTCGGGAAGCACCAGCTGGCGGGCGCTTTGCTGGAATCGTTGAATGTGCCGATCCATCCGAAACACATGCACGGAGCCATCCGCGCGGCGGAAAGCCTTGAATCCTTCGAAGCAGGTGCTGGCGTAGTGCAGCACATGTGCGGCGGGGCTGATCGCCAGCGGCTCAACGGGTTTGATCTCGCTTTGATGCCATTGACCTTCGCGAAAGGAGGCTACCGCCATGTGCGAGGTGAGTAAGGTACCGAAGGCCGGTCGTTGAGGTTGAGAGGTCATGATTTACACCGTAGGAATAAATATCGTCGCCGGATGCTCGAGCCGATCCTTCAAAGCCTGGATCATTGCAGCTGCATCATAGCCGTCCACGAAGCGATGATCGAACGAGGATGACAAGTTCATGATTCGACGGACCACCACGCTGCCTTGATGAACGACCGGCCGCTCGACCGCCTTGTTGAGTCCGATGATCGCCACTTCCGGCGCGTTGATGATGGGCGTGGACGCGATGCCCCCCAGCTTGCCCAGGCTGGTCACCGTGATGGTGGAACCTGCCAACTCCTCACGGCTGGCCTTGTTGGTTCGCGCCCGATCCGCCAGCCTGCGAATCTCGGCGGCCATACTCCATAGCCCCAGCGCTTGCGCGTTGCGCAGCACGGGAACTTTCAGGCCATCCGGGGTCTGGGTGGCGATGCCGACGTGTACCGCGCGATGGCGCAGGAGCACGCCGCGCGCCGCGTCGTATAAGGCGTTACATTGCGGAAACGATTCCAGCACCCGCGTCAACGCCACGACCACGAGCGGCAGATAACTCAAGGAGCCCGCGCCCGGTGGTAGCGATGCATTCAAATGCAGCCGCAGCGACTCAAGCTCGGTTACGTCGACTTCTTCCACGTAGGCGAAATGCGGAATGTTGCGCTTTGCCTCGCTCATGCGCTCAGCGATGAGCCGGCGCAAGCCGATCACCTTGATTTCCGTGATCTCCGACACCGCAGCACGCGATGCCGGCGCGCCGCCCGGCCCCGGCACGGTCCTTTCGAGATCGCCGCGCACGATGCGGCCTCCCGGGCCCGATCCTGTGACCGTGGCAAGATCGATGCCCGCTTCGCGCGCGCGGCGCCGATTGGCGGGCGATGTCATCACCCGGCCCTGGCGAACGGACGGTGTAACCTGCGGCGCAGCGGCACTTCGTCCACCGCCGGCTGCGGCATGGCAACTTTGCCGTTGGCCTGCGCGGCAGGAGCCGCCGGTCACTGATGGGGCGCCGCGGACCGCGCCATCGCTCAATTCGAATACGATGAGCGGAGATCCCACCGCCACTTTGTCGCCGGGCACGCCGGTCACAGACAACACCCGGCCGCTCACCGGCGCCGGCACCTCCACGGCTGCTTTGTCGGTCATCACCTCGACGATGAGTTGATCTTCGGTCACCACATCGCCGGGCTTGGTGTGCCAGGCGACGATCTCAGCATCCACCGTACCTTCACCCAAGTCCGGCATCTTGAATGTGTATTGGCTCATGCGGATTCCATAACGGCTCTTGAGCGCGGTCTTCACGCGCGCCTGACCGGGAAAATATTCCCACTCAAAGGCATGCGGATAGGGTGTGTCCCAGCCGGTGACGCGCTGTATCGGCGCCTCCAGATCCCAGAAACACTCCTCTTGAACGATCGACAGGAGCTCCGCGCCGAAACCCGAAAAGCGCGTGGCTTCGTGCGCGACGATGCACCGGCCGGTCTTTCTCACCGAAGTACAAATCGTGTCGGTGTCGAGAGGCACCAGGGACCTCAAATCGATGATTTCGGCGTCGATGTTCATGGCGGCGGCGGCGGCGGCGGCGACGAATACCATGGTTCCGTAGGTGATGATGGTGACCGTCGAGCCGGCACGCACGATTTCCGCTTTGCCCAAGGGAATCGTGTAGTACCCCTCATCCACCTGACCCCTTGGATGGCTGCTCCACGGCACGGCCGGTTTGTTGGGATCGCCGTCAAATGGACCGTTGTACAGGCGTTTAGGCTCGAAAAAGACCACCGGATCGTCGTCCTCGATACAGGTGATCAGCAAGCCCTTGGCATCGGACGGGTTCGATGGCATCACGACTTTGAGGCCGCTGACATGAGTGAAGATGCCCTCGGGACTCTGCGAGTGCGTCTGACCGCCACGAATACCGCCGCCGCAGGGCGTGCGGATGGTCACGGGCGCGAAGAACTCACCGGCGGAGCGGTAGCGGATTCGGGCCAATTCGCTGACGATCTGATCGAAGCCGGGGTAGATGTAATCGGCGAATTGAATCTCCGCCACCGGCCGCAGGCCGTTCACGCTCATGCCGATGGCGGTCGCCACGATGCCACCTTCGGCGATGGGTGTGTCGAGCACGCGGTGCTCACCGTACTTGCGCTGCAGTCCCTCGGTTGCGCGGAAAACCCCGCCGAAATAACCGATGTCCTCGCCCATCAGCACCACCGAGGGGTCCTTGCTCAGCATGATGTCCATCGCGGAGTTCAAGGCCTGGATCATGTTCATGTTGGCCACGATCTTATTGCCTCTCCAGGCGCATCAAGGCCTGCTGCCGCTGTAGATTTTGCGGCATCTCCTTGAACACGTCCTCGAACATAAGATCAGGGTTGAGTCTCGGCCCATCGCTCATGGTGCCGAACGCAATCGCTTCCTTCCAACTAGTGGCAACCAATGCCTCGAGTTCGGACGTCAAAGCTTGATGGCGCGCCTCGGACCATTCGCCCAGTCTGATCAGGTGTGTCTTCAGGCGCTGAATGGGATCTCCCAGGGGCCAATGTTCGGCATCATCTTTGGCGCGGTAGCGCGCCGGATCGTCGCTGGTCGAGTGAGCGGCGCCTCGATACGTCACCAGTTCAATCAGGGTTGGGCCGGCGCCGGTGCGCGCGCGCTCCGCGGCCCACTGGGTCACGGCATAGACGGCGAGAAAGTCGTTGCCATCCACGCGGATGCCCGCGATTCCGTATCCGGGCCCGCGCGCGGCAAAAGAACGCTGCTCACCGCCGGCGTACCCCTGAAAGGTGGAGATGGCCCATTGATTGTTCACGACATTGAGAATGACCGGCGCCTGATAGACCGAAGCGAACAGCAACGCTTGATGAAAATCAGCCTCGGCGCTGCTGCCCTCGCCCACCCAACTTGCAGCCAAGTGATCCTGCCCCTTGATCGCCGCTGCCATCGCCCAGCCTACCGCCTGCGGAAATTGCGTCGCCAGGTTGCCTGAAATGGAAAAAATATTGCCCGCTTTGGAGTGATACATCACCGGCAGCTGGCGGCCCTTGCACATGTCCTTGGTGTTGGACAGCACTTGGCACATGAGATCGAATAGCGGAATGCCGCGTGCGACCTGCAGACCCTGATTGCGGTAGGAAGGGAACAACATGTCGGCGGGACGCAGTGCCATGCAGGCGGCCACCGACACCGCTTCCTCCCCCAAGGAACGTATGTAGAAGGAAATTTTGCCCGCGCGCTGCGTTCGCTGCATGCGATCATCAAATAGGCGGGTCAACATCATGTGCCGCAAGCCCACCTGCAGCTCGGCAGGATCCAGATGAGGGTGCCACGGCCCGAGCGCCTCCCCACGATCATCGAGTACGCGCACCAACTCCACCGACAGTGAGATCGTGTCTTT
Source organism: uncultured Gammaproteobacteria bacterium (assembly GCA_963775565.1). Lineage (GTDB taxonomy): Bacteria > Pseudomonadota > Gammaproteobacteria > Steroidobacterales > Steroidobacteraceae > Bog-1198. The sequence continues at coordinate 35,014 of CAVZJP010000019.1, read as the reverse complement.
TGCGCGGACATTGACCTCGGGTCTCGGCACGGAACCGGCCGGCGAGAGATGCACGTAACTGAAGTCCGGTGTCTCGCCCGGCCGTGCCGGCACACGCGGAAGATGCAAACGGGATGGGTTGGTCATCCGCATAATTTACGTCTCCAGTTCTCTATGTGTTGCATTCATTAGGGATCACCCTAATAATCCGGTATGTTCATTCCTAAAAATCGTAATATATGGAACAAAACAACCGAATAGCCATCGATCGTCTGGATTTGCGTCTTCTCGACATCCTACAAAGGCACGGTGCCTTGTCGGTCGCCGAGGTGGCGGCGCAAACGAAGCTGTCGACCACAACCTGCTGGCGCCGCATCCAGCATCTCGAACAAAATGGCGTGATCAAGGCTCGTGTCGCGCTCCTGGACCGCAATGCTTTGGGGCTGGATGTGACCATCTTCGCCCACGTCAAACTGGCCACCACCGGCCGCGATGCCCTCGCCGATTTCGAAGCAGCGATCCGCGACCGCGCGGAAGTGCTCGAATGCTACACGCTTACCGGAGAATGGGATTTCCTGCTGAAGATCGTCACCCGGAACATCAAGGCCTATGAGGCGTTCTACCTCGACTATCTCTCGCGCATCCCGAGCGTGCGATCCGTGAATTCCTCGGTGGCGGTAACGGTGATCAAGGAATCAACCGCACTGCCGTTGAATGTTTGAGCGCCGGGAAACCTGGATTGCGGGCCTTAAGGCAGGAGCACGGTCGATCCGATGGTCCGCCGGCCCTCGAGATCCCGGTGCGCCTGCGCCGCCTCGCGAAGCGCGAGCCGCTGTCCGATATGAGGCTTGACGTCCCCCGCTGATACCTTGGCGAACAGGTCCGCTGCACGCATGCGCAGTTCATCCCGGGACTTGATGTAATCGAACAGCGTCGGCCGGGTGGCAAAGAGCGATCCGCCGGCGACGAGATCCGAGAACTTGAAATCGACAATCGGACCCGATGATTGGCCGAAGCACACGAACATGCCGCGCGTGCGCAGGCATTTGAGTGAACCGCGCCAGGTGTCATGGCCCACCGAATCGTAGACCACATCGCAGCCCCTGCCCTCGGTGATCTCCTTGACGCAAGCGACAAAGTCCTGCGCGCGATAGTCGATGGCGTGGGAGTAGCCGCCGGCCTTGGCGGCCGCGACTTTCTCCGGCGAACCCACGGTGCCGATGGAGATCGCGCCCAAGGACTTCAGCCACTGCCCCATCAACGACCCGACGCCGCCCGCCGCCGCATGCACCAGCACGACATCGCCCTTCTTGACCGGATAACATGATGTCAGCAAAAACTGCGTGGTCATGCCTTTCAGCATGAGGGAAGCGGCCACGTCGAAGTCAATCCCATCCGGCAGTTTCACCAGCCGCTCGGCGGGCAGCACCCGCCGCGTGCGATAGGCGCCGATTGGCATCGTGTACGCCACACGATCGCCGACGCGAATATCCGCGACCCCCTCGCCGATCTCTTCGACGACTCCCGAGGCTTCACCGCCGGGTATCAGCGGCGATGTCGGCCAGGGATAAGCTCCCTTGCGGTAATAGGTGTCGATGAAATTAACACCGATGGCGCGCTGTGCGACGCGTGCTTCGCCGCGCCCCGGCAGCGCTGTTTCGAGCGCGCTCCATTCGAGCATCTCGGGACCGCCGGCGGTTCTCGCCAGGATGCCAAAATCCGCCGCTGGCTTGGTCATGTTACCTCGTCAAAGTGGCCGCGTGGCGGCGGATGCGCGCCACACCTTCGCTCAAGGTTGCCTCATCCGTGGCAAAACACAAGCGCACAAACCCGCGAGTCTCGGTGCCGAACGCTCCGCCATCAATGACTGAAACACGCTCCGCGCGATACAGACCATGCATGAATTGATTGCCGCTAAGACCCGTGCCGCGCACGTCGATCAATGTAAACATGCCGGCGTCCGGTATGGAGCAGCGTATTCCCGGCGTGCCGTCGAGTCCCGCCAGCAGCTGGTCGCGCCGCGTGCTGCAAAACTCTCGAATCCTCGATTCCGCCGTCGCGGATTCTGCGAGCGCCGTGATCGCCGCCTCCTGAATGAAGCCCGGCAAGCCGAACAGCATGCACATCGAGAGCGCTTCCGCGTGCTTCACCAGCAGCGAGGGTCCCACGAGCCAGCCCGCACGCAGTCCCGGCATCGAATGCGACTTGGAGAGACTGCCGACGGTGATTACCTGCTCCGGAAGTCGCGCCGCCAGGCCGGGCACCCTGCCTTCGGGCGCCAGTCCGGAATACACCTCGTCCGCCACCAGCCACAAGGAATGACGCTGCGCGAGTTCGCCGATCGCATCCAGTTCCTCTTCGTTCAGTATGACGCCGCTTGGGTTATTCGGCGTCGCGAAGAACAGGGCGCGGGTGCGCGGCGTGATCGCGGCCTCGAGCAGCTTCAGGTCGGGACGAAATGCGCGCGACGCCGGGGCAGGCACGCGCACCAACTGGGCGCCCGATGCGCGGATGGTCGCAGGGTAGCTCGCATACAAGGGCTCGAGCGCCAGCACTTCATCGCCGGCGCTCGCGATGCACATGGAGGCCGTAAACAGCGCATTCTGCGTCCCCGACAGAAAGATCACATTCTCCGCCGTCACGGATTGTCCCGTGCGCTGCCGATGCGCATGCGCGATGGCGTCGCGCAAAACCAGGCGACCGGCCGCGGGTGTGTAGCGAATGTCCCCGGCGCGCAGGCTTTCGATGGCCCTCTGCAGTACCGGCGCGGGCGTCGGCAAATCCGGATCGCCGATGCTCAGGACAATGACATCCTCTCCGCGCAACTGCGCCTCGCGGGCCACCAGGTGAATAGTCCACGCGTCGACGCTCTCGCCCGCGACACGCTCGACCAACGGTGAAAATCTCATAACACCCTATTCGCCTTGCCACGCCCGGTGAGCGCCTGCATACTTTATAATGCCATTCACCGCCGCACACTCCCTTCGCTGCCGCCAGGATTTTCCCGCTCTGACGCGCACGGGTCAGGGGGCGAATCTCGCCTATCTCGATGGCCCCGGGGGCAGCCAAGTCCCGCAGGTCGTGATCGACACCATCGGCGATTTCTACAGCACCTGCAACGTCAATACACACGGCAAATTCTGGCCGTCGCAGGAAGTGGATCGGCGCATGGACCGTGCGCGCGAAGTCGTGGCGGCCTTTTTGGGCGCCGAGTCCGCGAGCTGCATCTCGTTTGGTCAAAACATGACCACCCTCAATTATGCGCTGAGCGGGGCGATTGCCCGCACCCTGGCCCAGGGCGACGAAGTGCTCATCACTCAGCTCGATCACGAAGGCAATCGCGGACCCTGGCTGCGTCTTGAGGAGCGCGGAATCGTCGTCAAAGAAGTCCGGCTGCTGCCGTCGGGGTTGTTGGACAGCGCCGACATGGCCGCCAAGATCACGTCCCGCACGAAAATTTTTGCGTTGGGCGCTTCATCGAATGCGCTCGGCACCGTCAATGATCTCGCCCTGGCGCGCCGTCTCACGTTGAGCGTCGGCGCGCTGTTGGTGGTGGATGCGGTGCATTACGCGCCGCATTTTCTGATCGATGCCGCCGCGCTCCGCGCGGATTTTCTGCTGTGTTCGGGTTATAAATTCTACGGCCCGCACGTCGGCATACTTTATTCGCGGCCGGGCGCGCTCGAGCGGCTGCCGACGGATGCCTTGAGCGTGCAGGATCCGACCGCTCCATACCGGATCGAAACCGGCACGTTGAATCATGCGGCGATCGACGGGCTGCGCGCCGCGGTCGAATACATCGCGCTCTGGGGCAGCGGTACCACTCTGAGAGAGCGCATCGCCGATGCCATGAACGGGATATCCGCTTACGAACACGAACTGGCCAGGTTCTACCACGACACGGTTCGCACGATTCCCGGCGTGCAGGTTTGGGGACCGGATTTCAGCGGCCGCGCGCGTGCGCCGACCGTGTCGATCACCTTGAAGCGCGCCAGCGCTGCCGAGGCGGCTGAGGCGCTGGCAAAGCGGGGCATTTGCGTGTGGGACGGACATTTCTATGCGGCACGAGCGGTGCAAGTGCTGGGACTCGCCGAGCGGGGCGGCCTGCTGCGTACCGGTGTCTCGATGTACAGTTCACGCGAGGAGCTGCAGCGTTTGCTGCAGGGGATCGAGGAGCTGGCGTAAGCGAGCTCGCCGGCCTAAGCTAAACCCGCCAGATGAGCCGCGAGCTTCTCGGCGTGATCGCGAAGTTCGATGGCCGCGGTTGCATCCCAATGATCGGCGCGCAGCATGGGTCCCAGGTAATAAAGATCCCTGGCCGGGCGGCCCTCTGCGTCCAGACACGCCCCATAGGACGCCGTGCGGATGCCCAGATGCAAGGCATCGGGCGTGATCAGCCCGGCCGTGCGCAGCGCTTTCGTGAGCGGATCCCGCGATTGCTCGATCGCATAATTGGGCCCGGTCGCATTGACCACCAGATCCGCCACCAGGGTCTTGGATTCTGCGCTGCCGCGAGGGCGCCACGATACTCTCAGCCTCTGTTCCATGGCGGTTATGTGCTGAATGCGCCCCGCGCTGACACGTAATCTCCCCGCACGGCGCAAATGCTCGATGCGCGTGACCAGCTGCGGCGGAAGCCGGTGCCGGTGAATGTCCCAATGAGTTTGCAAGTGGCGCACGAAGCGCCGCCGTTCGATCTCCGGCAGCTTGCTCCAGAGGACCGGCACCAAACTTCGAATGTGCGCGATGGCCTCGCGCCAATCGCCCCCCATTTTCTCTATCTCACCCACCATCGCACGGCAGGCCCGGAGCACCTGCCTCAGCGACTGCGCGCACGCCAGCAGCGCATCGCCGCCGCGCACAGCGCTGGTATGAAAAATGCCTTGCGGGCGCGGCAAGAGACCGCGCCGCGAAATCGTATGCAGCATCGGGCCGCCGCTGCCGTCTCCGCCCAGGACGGATGCCGCATCCGCCATCGTCAATCCGTTGCCGACGATGAGTACCGAATGCTGCTCGGTGAGGGTCTTCGGCAAATCCCTGGGGATCTTGGCGGAATGCCCCATGCTCCAGTACCTTCGCAGCCCACGGCTGCGGCGCCGGCGGCGGGTTACCGAGCGCCAGTACCACCGAGTCTGCGTATATCGGCGGCCGATCCTTGAAATGCGCCGCCAGCGGCCGCCCGCTTTGGGCACGCACAATGTCGGTGACTTCGCCGAATACCCGCTGCAACCGAACATGCGCCGGCGCCGCGCGCTCGGCCTCCAGCAACACGCCCTGCAAGTAGTCGCCGTAGAGGGCGCGCGGCAGAAAATCCTCACCGTCGGCATTTTGCAGCGTGGCTTTCGCGAAGCGTAGGAACTGCTGCGGATCGCGCGAATCCGCCGATAGGCGCGCCGCCGGAACGTTCAAAAGATAGGGAAATTCATCGGCTGCATACGCGACACCACGGCCCATGGCGACCCCACGTTCGATCAGGACGATGTCGGTGGCGCGCACCGCGGGAAGGCGCAATAGATTGGCGGCCAGTACGGTGCCCGAGAATCCCGCGCCGACAATAGCGATGGTTTTTCGCATATTTGGGAAGTGTAACAAGGGCGTAAGACGAGAAGGCCGTGCGAGGAGAGTATTCTTCCGTTACCATTTGAGCCGGCTGTCGCCAGATGGCGCAGTCCTTATAAGTCGAGGAGCAACGATGCGGCCCAGCAAGATCACCTACTACTCCGACTTCGTGGTGTACCCCATCACAGTGATCACGCTAACGGCAGTCAATATCAACCATGTCACCTGGCACAGCGGCTCGGAATGGCTCGCCGCCTGCCTGGTGGGTCTGACCCTGTGGACGTTTTTGGAATACGTGATTCACCGGGTCGCTTTGCACCGGATGCCGGTCTTTTCGCCCATGCATAGCCTGCACCATGGAGAGCCGCTGGCTTACATTGGCACCCCATCCTGGGTCAGCGTTACGGTGTGGCTCAGCGTCATATTGTTGCCCTCATGGTGGTGGTTGGGATTCAATGTCGCGGACGGACTGACCGTGGGGATCATGGTCGGCTACTGGTGGTACGGCTACGTGCATCACGTCATCCATCACCATGCCCGCAAACGCAGCTCGGCCTATTTCAGCGACCTTCGCGCCTACCACATGCGCCACCATCATTCGCCCAAGCGCGGTAATTTCGGCGTGACCACTTCTCTGTGGGATCACGTCTTCGGCACCGCCATTTCCACGCAAAGCAAAGCAATCGTCTCTTCGTGAACGCACAGCGCAGCGATGCGGCGAATCCGATGCGCACCGACGGCTTCGAGTTCGTCGAGTACGCTGCGCCCGATCCGGACCTGTTGCGGCGCCTGTTCGAGAGCATGGGGCTGCCGGCGGTCGCGCGTCACCGCTCCAAAAATGTAACGCTGCACAGCCAGGGGGATATCAATTTCATCATCAACGCGGAGCACGACAGCTTCGCGCAGAAGTTCGCGCGCGCGCATGGGCCTTGTGCCTGTGCCATGGCGTTTCGCGTCGCCGATGCGCGCTACGCCTTTTCGCGCGCGCTGGAATTGGGTGCGAAGCCCGGACCCGCCACCGCGGGCCCGATGGAACTGAACATTCCCTCGATCCAGGGAATCGGCGGCAGCCTGATCTACCTCGTGGATCGGTATGGCGATCGCACCATCTATGATGTGGACTTCGTCCCGGTAGCCTCCGCTTCCGGGTCGGCCGGCCTCGACCCCGCCCCGGTCGGGCTCACGCGCATCGATCATTTAACCCACAATGTCAGGCGCGGCAACATGAATGTGTGGGCCGGGTTTTACGAAAAGCTCTTCAATTTCCGCGAAATTCGCTACTTCAGCATCGAAGGCAAGGAGACCGGACTGTTCTCGCGCGCGCTCACCTCGCCCTGCGGCAAGATCCGCATTCCCATCAACGAGAGCCAGGACGACAAGAGCCAGATCGAAGAGTATTTGAACGAATACAAGGGCGAAGGCATCCAGCATATCGCCTTGGCCAGCGATGACATCTACCGGACCGTCGATGCCCTGCGCGGCCGCGGGGTTCAGTTCCAAGACACCCCCGATACGTACTATGAAGGCGTGGATCAACGGGTTGCGGGTCATCAGGAGTCCCTGCAAGAGCTCAAGCGGCGCCGAATACTGATCGATGGCAGTCTCGAGAGCGGAATTCTCCTGCAAATTTTCACAAGGAACGCCATCGGCCCCATCTTCTTTGAAATCATTCAGCGCAAAGGCAATGAGGGCTTTGGTGAAGGAAACTTTCAGGCGCTGTTTGAATCCATTGAACTGGACCAGAAGCGCCGCGGCGTCATTTGAGCCCGGTCTGGCCGTTTGCGGGGTCGCTGCGTGCCCACGGCGTTGAACTTCGCCTGAACGCCCATATCTAACTGGCCGAGAGTCAATTCGACTGATAAGGGGCCTGAAATGCGCAGATTAATACTTGCTGCTGCCTTGAGCGTGGGCGCCGTTCTTGCGTTCTCATCGCCGGTGTTTGCGCAAGGCGATCCGACCATGAATCAAATATATGAGGCTGCCGCCGCGGGTCATCTCGATCAGGCGCAGCAGATGATCACGCAGGTTCTGGCTGATCATCCGAACAGCGCCAAGGCGCATTACGTGCAAGCGGAGTTGTACGCGAAGGAAGGCAAGACTTCCATGGCGCGCGTGGAACTGGGTATTGCCGAGCGCCTCAATCCGGGCTTGACCTCGTTCAGCCCGCGTTCGGTTCAAGAATTGAAATCGCAGCTTGGGCTCAGCGCGAGGGGGCCGACGGGCCTGGCGGCGTCAGATACCGCACGCGAGCGCAGTTTCCCATGGGGCGCTGTGCTCATCGGCGTCGTGGTCGTGGCCCTGCTGATGATGGTTTTCCGTCGGCGGAACACCTACGCGTCCTACCCCCCGGGCGGCGCCCCCGGCATGGGCGGCGCGCCGGGCGGATATGGCCCCGGATACGGTCCCGCGCCCATGGGCGGCGGCATCGGCTCGGGGATCGCGGGCGGTCTTGCTTCGGGCCTGGCTGTGGGCGCGGGCGTGGTGGCCGGCGAAGAACTGGCGCATCACTTCCTGGATGGCGGACGGCGCGACGGCGGCGTGATACCCGCTGCGGACGCGTCCGAGGCGCCGATGAGCAATAACGACATGGGCGGAGCCGATTTCGGGGCCAACGATTCAGGGTCCTGGGACGACGGCGGCTCAGGCGGCGGCGGAGACGATTGGAGCTAGCCGGCCCAAGCGAGGCTACTCGGGGAGACTGCCGCCAAGACTCAGTAAATTCTGCGGAACCACGCGCACCAAGCCACTGCGCGGGCTGTCGATGTCGGCAATCATGTAGAACGATATCGACACGATGATGGGCAAAATAATCGGCATGAAGAGCCGCCTGCGCCTGCCTTCGGCGTAACCGATCATCCCATTGCACAGCACCGCAATCATGAACATCAAAAACCACGCCGCCGGCGGTATGCGGTTCCACCAGGCCGCCTGCGTGTAGCCTTGTGAGTTCAGCACATCATTCATCCCGGATACCGTCAGCGCGAGTACGGGATTCGGGGTGGCGGCAGCCGGAGCCTTCACTGCGGCCCAAAGTTGATTTTGCAGAAGCCCGGTTTCGGCATTGGTCTGCCGTACGCTTTGCGAATCGCGTTCTTCATACCAGAGCACACGCTGGTCCAGGTAGGACTTCAGCAGTTTCTTGGCGGCCGCCGCGTCCGCGGCAGGCAGGAAATCCACCCGGACGTACTCCGTACCGATGGCATTGGCCTCTGCCTCTTCGAAATTCTTGCGCGCATCGTAGCGGGTGGTAGCCATGGAAAAACTGAATCCGATGATGAGGCCGAGCAGCGTCAGTGCGGCGGCCAGCACCACGCCGAAGTCCTCGCGCAACTCGCCCTTGAGCTCTTTTTCGCCTCTCAAAATCAGCCCCCCCAGACCGACGCAGACAACAGGAGGATAGAAAGCAGAAATATTCCCGCCGGATAGTCGCTGAGTCGCATTTATTGTTCTCCTACACGCTAATGGTGGTGAGCCACCGCAGCCGCCACGGCGTCGTGCAGCGCCTTCATGCCGAAGGAGATGTCCTGCACCACGCCGTTGATGAAAAAAGTCGGGGTCGCGCGAATATGGCTGCGGCGGCCGCCTGCGGTGTGCTCGCGCACCTTTTGCAGGTAAATATGATCGTCCATCTCGGCCACGTAGCGCGCCATGTCCAACCCCAGGCCGGCAGCATGACGTTGCAGATCCGCGCTTTTGAGATGCGCTTGATTGCGGAACAAAACATCGTACATCGGCCAAAACTTTCCCTGCGCGCCGGCCGCTTCAGCGGCTTCCGCCGCCAGCAACGCGTGCGGATGCGCCTCCTCCAGCGGAAAATTTCTAAAGATGAATCGCACCTGATTGGGGAATCGATCCAGCAGCAAGGAAGGTGTGGTGGCGGCGACTTTGCAGCTTGGGCATTCGAAGTCCCCATACTCAATCACGGTCACCCGCGCGTGTTCGGAACCCTGGCTGTGATCGGTCGGTTCAGGGGGGACTGCCAAAGTAACCGGCTGCGGCGGGGTCATCGATTCGCTTCCTCAAGTTTCACGTTAGCGGCCCGCGGATCAATCTGCAGGCATCTCGACCGGCCTGATCTTCACTCGTATCAAACTCGACCTGCGCAGCAGTTGCAACTCGCATTCGCGACCGATGAGGCTGGCATCGAGCCGGCGCTGCAAACCATCGATACCATCGATGCTCGAGTCATCGAGTGCAATCATGCGATCCCCCTGTTCCACGCCGGCCTGCGCCGCCGGGCTCCCTGACACAACCTCCGAGACGTGCACCGCCTTGTTGCCCGGCAAACCGAAATGCCGGACCACGCGGGTCGCCATCGCCACGGTGGCGCCCGAGACGCCTATGTAGGCTCGCCGCACCCTACCATGGGCGAACAACTGGCCGATCACCCATTTTGCCGTGTTTATTCCGGTGGCAAAACATATCGCCTGGGCCTGCGGGATCATTGCGGTATTGACGCCGATCACGCGTCCCTTGGAATCCACCAACGGTCCGCCTGAGTTTCCGGGATTGAGCGCGGCGTCGGTTTGGATGACATCGTGCATGAGCCTGCCTGAGGTCGCCCGCAAAGTGCGGCCCAGCGCTGACACCACACCAGTGGTCACTGTCTTCGCATAGCCCAGGGGATTGCCGATGGCGATGGCGACCTGCCCTACTTTCAAGCGCGAGGAATCGCCGAATTCCACGAACGGCAATGCGACCGGAGAGCCGATGCGCAGGACCGCCAAATCCGAGTCCGGATCATTGCCCACCAGGTCGGCGCGTAAGCGGGCGTCGTCATTGAGACGCACCAGAATTTCCCCCGCTCCGTCGACCACATGGCTGTTGGTCAACAGGTAGCCGTCGGGCGTGAATAGAAACCCGGAACCGCTGCCCTGCACCGCGCGGGCGCCGCGCGCTCGCGGCGCCGCCCGGCGCGTCACCTCGATGTAGGTTACCGCCGGAGACGCCCGCTCCAAAGCACCGATGACGGCGCCGGAGTACGCATCGAGCAATTGCGCGTCATCGACCGGCGCCTCATCGTTTGCAGCCCACTGCGGCGTCAGCACTGCAGCCGCTAGCTCAGGATGATTTTCGGCTGCGCGGTCAGCCCTTCCACGATCAGCCGATTCACGCGCCGCACGAATGTCGCAGGATCATCCAGTTCTCCGCCTTCCGCCAGCATCGCCTGGTCGAAAAGCACGTGAGCAAGCTCCGCGAACGCCTCGTCGTCGGACGTGTCCTTGAGGCGCAGCACCAGCGGATGCTTTGGATTCACCTCGAGAATGGGCAGTGTGGCAAAGGGATTATTCTGTCCTGCCTGCTTGAGGATGCGACCCATGCGCAAGCTCACGCCGAACTCCCCCGCGACCAGCACGGCCGGGGAGTCGGTGAGACGCGATGAAATCTGTGCACTGGCAATCTGACCGCTCAAGCTGCGGCCCAGCCTTTCAAGAGTGCTCTTGAATGTGCTTTCCGCCGCGGCCTTTTCCGGAGTCTCGATGGCGGATGCCACGTCAGCCGCCGCGCTCGCGACATTCGCCAGCGTCTTGCCCTCGAACTCGTGTAAATGCGCGGCCACCCACTCATCGATGCGATCGGTGAGCAATAACACTTCCATGTTCTTGGCGCGAAATGCCTCCAGATGCGGGCTGTTACGCGCGGCAGCGAGCGTGTCGGCGGTGAGGTAGTAGATGGCCTTTTGGTCGGTCTGCATCCGCGTTACGTAGGCCTCGAGCGTGACCTCCGCGGCATCGCCGGTTGCCGCCGTCGAGTGAAAGCGCAGCAGTTTGGCGATTCGTGTCTTTTGCGCGGGATCCTCGATGATCCCCTCCTTCAATACCATGCCGAAGGTTTTGTAGAATTCCGCATATTCCTCCGGCTTGTTCGCCGCGAGTTCCTCGAGCATGTCCAAGGTTCGCTTCACCAGCGCCGACTTGATCTTCTCGACGGTGCGATTGTTTTGCAGCAGTTCCCGCGATACGTTCAGCGGCAAGTCCGATGAATCCACCAGCCCGCGCATGAACCGCAGGTACGGCGGCAGCAATTCCGCCGCCTTGTCCATGATGAACACACGCTTGACGTACAGCTGCACACCGCCTTTTTGCTCGCGCTCGAACAGATCAAACGGCGCATGCTTCGGCAGGTAGAGGAGCGAGGTGTATTCGACGTTGCCTTCAACCTTGTTGTGCGCCCAGAGGCGCGCTCCCTGGGAGTCGTGCGTGAGGTGCTGGTAGAACGCCTGGTAGTCCTCGTCTTTCAAATCGGCTTTGGCACGCGTCCAAAAAGCCTTCGCTTGATTCAAGGTTTCGTCGCTGCCGGTTGATTTCAATACGATGGGAATGCTCAGGTGATCCGAGTACTTGCGCACCAATTGGCGCAGGCGCGCGGCTTCCAGAAATTCCTTGTCCTCGTCGCGCAGATGCAGCATGACTTCCGTGCCGCGGTCGGATTTGTCGCTCTGGGAAATCTCATACTGGCCTTCGCCGTCCGAATCCCAGCGCACCGCCGTGGCGTCGGCGCTTTTGCTCAGCACCGTCACCTTGTCGGCCACAATAAATGCCGAATAAAAGCCGACCCCGAACTGACCAATCAATTGGGCGTCCTTGGCGGAGTCGCCGCTCAAGGTCTCGAGAAACTTCTTAGTGCCCGAGCGCGCGATGGTGCCCAGGTTGTCGATGACTTCGGCCTCGCTCATGCCGATGCCGTTATCCTTGATGCTCAACGTGCCGGCGGCGCTGTCCGGCGTCAGAGTGATCGACAAGGAGTCCGCGCCCAGCAACTCAGGTTTGGCGAGCGCCTCGAAGCGCAACTTTTCGCAGGCATCCGAGGCATTCGAGATCAGCTCGCGCAGGAATATCTCCTTGTGCGAGTACAGAGAATGAATCACCAAGCGCAATACCTGCTTGGTCTCGGCTTGGAACTCCTTTACTTGCGGCTGTGTTTCAGTGGCCATGGCCTGACGATCACCATTGTCTTTGAATTGTGAACTGAGTTTGTTGGGGCTGGCGCTCGAATCTTCAAGCCATCGCAGACTATGGCCAGTCGGCGCGCGGATCGAAATCGAACTCGCGCTTCATGCGTTCATAGGCTTCTTTCGCCGTCGCCGATTGCGCCGTCGGCGTTACCAGCTTGATCAGGACGATCTGGTCGCCGCGCCGGATTGCCGGGAAGTCCCCGTCCGCGAAGCCTCAGCTTCTGACCCGATTGGGCGCCGGCAGGCACGGTGAGTTCCACGGTGCCGCCCAGTGTGGGTACCGCGACCTTTGCGCCCAAGGCCGCCTCCCAGGGCGCCAGGGGCAATTCGATTTGCACATCCTTGCCCGACACCTCGTAGAGATGATGGGGACGCAGTCTGATTCTAAGAATCAGCGAGGTGCGCCCGGCGCCGATTCGCAAGGGCTGGCCCTCGCCGACCCCGGCCGGTATTTGTACATCGATCTGGCGCGGGCGCGAATTCTCGCTGACCGTGACCCGTCGTCTGGTGCCGGCGTAGGCCTCTTCCACGGTGATGTCCAGATGCCCGGCCTCCGCGTCCGGTTGCGCTGCGGCGCCGCCGAATCCCCCGCCATTGCCTCCGCCGAACAAACTGGCGAAAAAGTCGCTGAATCCATTGACGTCCGAGAATCGCTGACCGCCCGATTGTCCGAACCGCTGCGACCAATCCGGCGGCGGGCGAAACTGCTGGCCATTGCGAAAATCTCGTCCCAAGTGGTCATAGGCGGCGCGCTTGTCGGAATCGCGCAGTACCTCGTAGGCCTCCTGGACCTCCTTGAATTTGTCCTCTGCGTTCCTTTCCTTGCTGACATCCGGGTGATACTTGCGTGCCAGCTTGCGGTAGGCGCGTTTCACCTCATCGGCATCGGCGCCACGCGTCAGCCCAAGTATTTGGTAGTAGTCCTTATATTGCATGTCCAACTCTAGAAAGATTTTTCTTTATTTTACAGATAGTTATACTATATTCGGCCGCCTGGTGGTCGAATGAGAACCCGCCCCTGCCGCGCCATCGAATTCCAGGCTTGAAATTGAATAGCAACGTCCCGACCTCCGGTATGCCGCGTTACCATATTGCGGTTCTTTTTCGCGAAGAAAAGCCCCATGAAACGCATTTTCCTATTCATCCTCACGAACCTGGCAGTCCTGGCGCTCCTGAGCGTGGTGCTGTTCGTCATCGAGAGCGTTTTTGGCGTGCATTTGGCGCAGGGCGGAACCGGAGGTTTGCTCGCGTTTGCGGCGGTTTTTGGTTTCGGCGGCTCGCTGATTTCCTTGGCACTGTCCAAGTGGACCGCGAAGCGCATGATGGGGGTGCGCGTGATCGCAGCTCCCCAATCGGATTTGGAACGCTGGCTCGTCGGTGCAGTCAAACGCCTGGCAGAGCAAGCCCGGATCGGCATGCCGGAAGTGGGCATTTTCGATTCCGAGGAAATGAATGCCTTCGCCACCGGAGCACGGCGCAATGCGGCGTTGGTGGCCGTGAGCAGTGGCCTGCTGCGCAGCATGTCGCGCACGCAGGTCGAGGCGGTACTCGGTCACGAAATTACCCATGTCGCAAACGGTGATATGGTTACCCTTGCGCTATTGCAAGGTGTGCTAAATACATTCGTGATTTTTCTCGCCCGCATCATCGGCGGCGTGGTCGATCGGGCGGTCTTGAGGAACGATCGGCAGGGATCGGGCATCGGTTTTTTCATCACCACCATGGTGGCGCAGTTTGTACTGGGCATCATCGCAAGCATGATCGTATGTTGGTATTCGCGGCGGCGGGAGTTTCGCGCCGACCGCGGCGGCGCCGATCTGGCCGGCACCAGCAGCATGATCGATGCACTGCAGATGCTCAAGCGCAGCCAGGGCCAGCCGATGCCGCAGCAGCTGCAGGCCTTTGGCATCAATACAGGCAGTGAGGGCGGCTGGATGCGGCTGTTCATGACCCACCCGCCGCTGGATGAGCGGATCGCAGCGTTAAAGTCTTGAGGAACTGAAAAATGACCCCGGAAAGTGAAATCGCGATCGATCCGCCGGCCTCGGTGCGCGTGGGCCGCGAGCTATCGAAATGGTTCGGCAACAGCGATTTCACGACCCGCCAACGCGACGTTGCGGTACGCGAATCGCATCGCATCGATTGGGCGCGCACCGTGCCCTTCCTGCTGCTGCACCTCGTCTGTCTCGCGGTGATATGGGTGGGCTTCAGCTGGGTGGCTCTGCTGGTCACCTTCATCACCTACGTCGTGCGCATGTTCGCCATCACCGGCTTTTACCATCGCTATTTCTCGCATCGCAGCTTCAAGACCTCGCGGGTCGGCCAGTTCATCTTCGGCCTGCTGGGCGCTTCGGCGGTGCAGCGCGGCCCCATTTGGTGGGCGGCCCATCATCGCCACCACCATGTGCATTCGGACAAGCCGGAGGATGTGCACTCGCCCGTGCAGCACGGTTTTTTCTGGAGCCATATGGGCTGGTTCATGTCGCACAAGCACTTCGTGGCGGATCTGTCGCGCGTCAAGGATCTGCTGAAGTACCCCGAATTGCGGTTCCTCGACCGCTTCGATGTGGTCGTTCCGACGCTTCTGGGAGTCGGCGTGTTTCTGCTCGGCGTGTTGCTCAAGCATGTTGCCCCGGGACTGCACACCACCGGCTGGCAGATGTTGATATGGGGGTTCTTCATATCGACCGTCCTGGTTTACCACGGCACCTACACCATCAATTCCCTGTCGCATGTATTCGGCCGCCAACGCTATAAGACCGGCGATGCCAGCCGCAACAACGCGCTGCTCGCTGTCATCACCCTCGGGGAGGGCTGGCACAATAATCACCACCACTACCCGGCATCGGTGCGCCAAGGCTTTTATTGGTGGGAATTCGACATCACTTTCTATCTGCTGAAGCTGATGTCGTTCTGTGGGCTGATCTGGGATTTGAAACCTGTGCCGGCGGCGGTGCGGGACGGAGCGGCCAAGCGCATCTAAATGCCCACTGCGATCGGCACCGCCCATGCCTCGACCGCCTAGCGCCGCGGCCCTAGCGGAGCTGAAGTCGGCGGTCGGCGACGGCGGCTGGTTCGACTCGCCCGGCGACCTGGCGCCCTACCTCAGCGACTTTCGCCGCCTCTACCACGGTGCCACCCCGCTGGTGCTCTTGCCGCGCAATACCGGCGAAGTCGCGAGGATTCTGGCCGTCTGCAATCGCGATGAAGTCGCCGTGGTGCCGCACGGGGGCAATACCAGCTACTGCGGCGGCGCCACCCCCGATGAGAGCGGTTCGCAGATCGTGGTGTCGATGCAGCGCCTGAACCGGGTGCGGCACATTGACGCGGCCAATTATTCCATGGTCGTGGAGGTGGGTTGCACGCTTGCCGGAGCTCAAGCCGCGGCGCGCGAAGCGGGCCGCCTGTTTCCCTTGAGCCTGGGGTCCGAAGGTACGGCGCAGATCGGCGGCAATCTCTCGACCAATGCCGGCGGCACCGCCGTCTTGCGCTACGGCATGATGCGCGACCTGGTGCTCGGACTGGAGGTGGTGCTGGCGGACGGGCGCCTGCTTTCAGCGCTGAAGAGCCTGCGCAAGGACAACACGGGTTACGACGTGAAGTCTCTGTTCATCGGCGCCGAGGGCACGCTGGGCATCATTACCGCCGCGTCGTTGAAGCTGTTTCCCCAATCGGCCGATACCGCGACCGCGCTCGCCGGTATCGATTCGCCCCAGCATGCGCTGCAATTGCTGAACCGCCTGCGCGCCGCAGCAGGGGATCAGCTAACCTCTTTCGAATTGATACCGCGCATCGCGGTTGAAATGACCGTGAAGCATGTCGCCGGCGTTGCAAACCCGCTGGAGTTCGGCTGTGCATGGTTCCTGCTCATCGAGCTCGCCTCCCCGAATCCCCATCAAAACCTGACCGGACTCCTGACCTCGGAACTCGAAGAGGCCGCGGCCGCCGGCATCATCAAGGACGCCATGCTCGCCACGTCCCTGGCGCAGGCGCAGGCGATGTGGAAGTTGCGTGAATCCGTGCCGGAGGCTCAACGACGCCACGGCGCCAGCATCAAGCACGACGTCTCGGTGCCGCTTTCCGCCATCCCCGAGCTCATCGAAAGAGGCACCGCGCTCGCGCACCAATTGGCTCCCGAAGGCGACGTCGTGTCTTACGGGCATGCAGGCGACGGCAATCTGCACTTCAACTTGAGTCAAAAGCCCGGCGCCGATCTCGTACTTTTCCAGGGCAGGACGCACGCCCTCGAAGTCGCGATGTTCGATCTGGTCGAAAGCTTGGGAGGCAGCATCAGCGCCGAGCACGGCATTGGCCGGCTCAAGAGCGAGGAATTCGCGCGCCGCGCGGATGCCGTGGAACTCGCTGTGATGCGCGAGTTGAAGCATGCCCTCGATCCCAAAGGGATATTGAATCCAGGTAAGGTGTTGTGCGCAAATTGACCGTGCCGGTTCGCACGGCGCGATTGCATTTGCGCGAGTTCGTCATGGCGGATTTCGACGCCGTGCATGCCTATTCATCGGATCCGCGCGTCACCCGTTATCTTTTCTTCGGCCCCCGCGACGAGGACAGTACCGCCGAGTATCTTGAGGAACTTCTTGCCTCGCAGCAGGAGCGGCCGCGCACGCGATTCGAACTTGGCGTCGAGGAAATTGCATCTGGCAGGCTGATTGGGGCGTGCGATTTGTCCTGGATCGAAAGCAATGTGGTGGACTTGGGCTACATGCTCGAGGCGGAGCAATGGGGCAAGGGCTACGCCACGGAAATCTCCCTCGCCTTGATCGAAGCGGCGTTTCACGAATTGCGCGCTGAGCGGGTGATCTCGACCGTCGACGTCAACAATGCCGCGTCGATCCGTGTGCTGGAGAAGATCGGCATGCGCTGGGAAGCGGTTTATCGGAAACACCGGCGGGCCAAGAACAGGTGGTGGGACTGCCATCTTTTTGTCCTGCCGCGCGAGGTGTGGGAGGCGTCGCGGCTCAGCCCCGCGGTTCGCTAGGAGCCTAACGATCGGTCTCGTCCTTGTTCTTTTGATCGCGCGCACGTTCGGCCGCCCGTTTCAGCACGTCCTTGTCGGGCATTCCCGTGTTGCGGCTGGTGCGCAGAGCCAACATGCCGCCGACCAGAATGGCCAGAACGATCACGAAGATGATGATGGCCTTGAACATCAGGACATCACTCGAATCAAGCCTTCCTGCGAGACGCTTGCGACAAGGCGGCCGTCGCGCGCGAACACGCTACCGCGCGTGAAACCGCGGGCTCCAGAGGCGCTGGGACTATCCATCGCGTACAGCAACCAGTCGTCGACGCGAACGCTGCGATGGAACCACATCGCATGATCGATGCTCGCGATGACCAATTTGTCCTTGATCATGGACAGGCCATGAGGCTTGAGCGCCGTATCCAGCAATTGAAAATCGGATGCATACGCCAGCAGACAGCGATGCAGCGCTTCATCATCCGGCAGCCTGTCGACGGCGCGGATCCACACATACTTGAGCGGCGGCGCCTTGGCCGGCCGCTCCAGGCTCGGCGGTTGCACCGGCTTGAACTCGAAGGGGCGCTTCTGATCGAGCATCTTCTGCATGAACGGCGGCAGATTGGGAAGCGAGGCGAGATAGCGATCCAGATCGGGCAGCGCCTCGGGGGACGGCACATCCGGCATGGGGATCTGATGATCCAACCCAGCCTCCGGGATTTGAAATGACGCCGACATGTTGAAGATCTGTTGACCGTGCTGGATTGCGACGACACGCCGAGTGGCAAAGTGCTTGCCGTCCCAGGCCCGATCGACTTCGTACACAATCGGAGAATTGAAGTCACCGCGGCGCAGGAAATAAGCGTGCAGGGAGTGGACCTGCCGATCTTCGACGGTGGCGGTCGCCGCAACCAACGCCTGCCCCAACACCTGACCCCCGAATACCTGCGGCGAGCCAATGTCGCGGCTCTGGCCCCGGAACAGATTGATCTCCAGGCGCTCGAGCGTCATGACCTTGATCAGGTCTTCGAGTAGCTGATTCATCCTTTAAGGTCTCAGGCCGAATCCGTGCCGGCAACGCCCAGACGTTTCTGCATGATGGGGCTGGTGGTGGTGTACTGCAAAAATTGGCGCTTCTCCGGAAACAGGTGATGTTGAATCGCAAACGCGGTCAGCGCCGCTTCATGAAAGCCGCTCAAGATGAGCTTCTTCTTGCCGGGATAGGTGTTGATGTCGCCGATCGCGAATATTCCCGGAATGCTGGTTTGAAATTTTTCGGTGTCGACCTTGAGCGCCTTCTTCTCGAGCTCCAGACCCCATTCGGCAATGGGACCCAGCTTTGGGTGCAAGCCGAAGAACGCAAACACATGATCCACCGGCACATGCTGTGTGGTCCCGTCGGCGGATTGCACCTCGAGTCCCACCAGCTTCTCATTGTCCTTCTTGATGGCGACGGCATTTCCCTGCAGCAGCTTCATCTTACCTGCCGCAACCAGGTCGCGCATCCTGGCGACCGTGGCGGGTGCGGCGCGAAACTCCGCGCGACGATGCACCAAGGTCAACGAACGTGCCTTGTCGCAGAATGCCACCGTCCAATCCAGCGCCGAATCTCCGCCCCCGCAGATCACCAAATTCTGATTGAAGAAATCGCCCGCAGACTTCACGCGATAGTGAACCGTGCTGCCTTCGAACTGCTCAATGCCGGGTATGCCGAGACGCCGGGGCTGGAATGAACCCACGCCCCCGGCAATGACCACCGCGGCCGTGGTGAGCCGGGTGCCGGTGGAGGTCGCCACATGAAACTTGCCGTTCTCCAGCACACGCAATTCGGTGACTTCCTGCCCTAGATGGAAAACGGCATTGAAGGGCTTCACCTGCTGCAGCAACCGATCAATCAATTCCTGGGCACCGCAGACCGGCAGCGCCGGGATGTCATAGATGGGCTTGTCGGGATAAAGCTCGGTGCACTGACCGCCCGGCGCGGCCAGAGAATCGATGATGTGCGTCGAGATGCCGAGGAGTCCCAGCTCGAAGATCTGAAACAGCCCCACGGGCCCGGCGCCGATAATGACCGTTTCGACGTATTGTTCCGACATGAAGTGCCTGATTCCTTAAATGACAGCGTTAAATCGGCGCGGATTGTAGCTGAGCAGCCAAGCAGTTACCCAGGCAACCAGATTCGATCCTAATGGTACATATGTACGAGACCGGGTCCCGTGAGATCCGGTGCGTTTAGCGCGCAATGGAAGCCGACGCTCTCATCGAGCATAAACCTATGTTTAGTAAGGGAAAAGTATGCACGCACAAGTTATGCCGCGTTCCGCGCCACCGTTGAACGCGGGAGAGGACGGCACACGCGAGTCGACCCGGCCCGTCCGAGCATTGAATCGCGGACTCGAGGTCCTCACTGAACTCAATCGCCTGGAGCGGGCGGCCATCAACACGCTCGCCGCGGCGGCGGGCCTGCCGCGTACCACGACGTATCGCATTTTGGAAACTCTGCGCCTGGCGGGCTATGTTGAGCGCGATGCGCACGATGATTGCTATCGACCGACCATCATGGTGCGCGCGCTCTCGGACGGGTTCGACGATGAAGCCCTGGTGGCACATATCGCGAAACCCCTGCTCGCCGCATTGGGCGAGCAAATCGTTTGGCCGGTGGCGGTGGCAACACCGTCCGGATCGACCATGATGATTCGAGAAACCACTGACGCCTCGAGTCCCCTCGCTCTGGAGCAGTACAGCGCAGGTGTGCGCGTGCCCATGCTGGCCTCGGCTGCGGGACGGGCGTACCTGGCCTTCTGCGCGCCGGCGCAACGCGATGCCCTATTGGACGTATTGGCACGCTCGTCGCTGCCCGAGGATCGCTTGGCGCGCAATCGAACGGAAGTCGAGCGTCTGCTCAGCGAAACGCGCACGCAAGGCTACGGCATGGCGCATCGCGCCCGGCGCGTGTCGGAGGAAACCAGCCTGGCTATTCCGGTGCGTGCCAAGGATCGAATCCTTGCCACGGTGACGGTACGCTATGCCGCCAGTGCGGTGCCGCTGCGTACCGCCGTGGAGCAATTCCTGCCGAAGATGCGCGAGTTCGCACACAAAATCGAGACTCAGCTCGCTTAAGGCGGCGGATTTACGGCTATCACCTTAACCGCGGTGATCCTCTCGTAGGCGGACACGAACTGCGGCACCCAGTTTTTTTCCACCGAGTAGCCGTGGCCGACTTTGGGCAATAGGATCATTTCTCCGCCGGGCACCTTGGCAATGAAGCTCTGCGCGGCCGCAAACGGGCACACCTGATCGAGCTGGCCTTGCAGAGAAATCCATTTCCCCGACAGGGCTTTGGCCGGCAAGAAATCGACGCCTTGCAGGACGCCCGCGGCGGAATGACGCGGCGTCGATTCGATCCCTGAGCCCCTGCACAACGGCTTCTTGAGATCGAGGTCCGGGCAAAAGCCGATGCTCAGCGCCCCCTTGAACGATTCCTTCATGGGCCTGCACCAGCGCCGCATACACCAGCGTTGCGCCGGAGGAATAGCCCACCAGCGTGGGCTGCAAGTACTGTTTGATGTGCAATTTGGATTGAAGAGAGCGGCTCAAATTCTCGGCATCAGCCGCCGGTGAGACGCATTGATCCGGGGATTTCTCCAGTTGTTCGAGGTACCGGCGAATGTCGATGCCGGCGACCAATGCACCCTTCGCGGCAAGATGCTGCGCCATCGTCACCACACCCAGATTCCAGCCGCCGTCGCCCGACAGGAAGAGCACCACGTCGCGCGGCTGCGCGACGTCCTGATATACGCGGATCTCGCCGAAGCGCGCATCGGTGAACGGTTCAATCGCTGTGGCTGTTGCCTCGGCGGCAGTGCCGGCCGTGATCATCGCCTGCGCGCATAGGAAAATGCCGACGATGCAGCGCGCGGTTCGGTTCACTTTCGCAGCACGTTGCGCACGCCGCCGGAAATCAACGCGGTCACATCCAATAGCGCGCCGGCCATGGCAAGGCCATCCGACGCGGCCAGATATCGCGGACGCCACACCGGACTATATTTTTCCTTGTACTTGCGCAGACCCTCGAAGTTGTAAAACATTTCCCCGTAGCGCTGCACCATGCGTCCGAGCTTGTGCCAGGCCGGGGCAAGGGCATGTTCTTCCAGGCCGGCGAGCGGAGCCATCCCCAAATTGAACCACTTGAAACCCTGACTCTGGCCCCAGATCATGCACTCGATCAGCATGAAATCGACCACACCCTTCGGTGCCGCGCGGTTGTAGCGCATGAGATCCACCGACAACTCGGTACGACCTCCGCGCCATAGGTTGGCGAAGGCGACCACCGCCCCGTTGCATCGGACCGTGCCCACGTCGAAGTTCTCGAGATAGCGCTCGTCGAAGAAGCCCAGAGAAAACCGCTTCTCCGCGGTATTTTTTTCCGCGAGCCAGGCGTCCGAGACCGCTCGCAGTTCCGGCAACAATCGGGCCACATCACCGCGGGCGATCAGCTCGAATGAAGCGCCGTCGCGGCCGGCGCGCCGATGCGCCTGGCGCAGATCCGCCCGTGCCGCCCCGTCCAAAGAGAAACCTTCGAGCGGCACGCGCGCCTCTTCTCCGAGCTTGCTCAAATTCAGACCCAGGTCGACATACAGCGGCAAGCGATCCGGAGTGACCTGGTAGAACACGGGCGAAACCGCCATCGAATCGCAATCCTCGAGGAATTTCCAGGCCAATGATTCGCCGAGTTCCGGCGGACCGATGGGGTCTCCCATCGCCACCCAGCTGCTGCCCGAGGCTTGGAACATGATGCACGCGCTGTGCTCGCTGTTGAACAGCAGGTTCTTGTCGCCCAGCAGCGCCAGATTCGCCGTGGTGTCCTCGCCTTTTTCTATCAATTCTGCGACGCACTGAAGATCCGCTGCGCGCGGCGCGGAGAAATGCGGAGGCGCCGGCCGCAGCACGCGCCATAAGGCGTAGGCTGCGGCAATGATGACCGCAAGCAGCGAAGCGCGCAGGCTGCGCGGCGCCGTGGCCTGAAAGGCGAATTGCCACCACAATTCGTTGTCATAGGGCAGATGCCGATACGCGAACAGCACCAGCCAGCCCGCCGTCAGCAGCACCACGAAAAAAGCCACGATCCACGCGGCGGAAAAGTGCTGCTCGAGCAGAGAAGCGCGGCGCCGAAAGCGCGCGCGCGCCGACAGCAGCATGACAACCACGACGGCGAGCACGCAGGCTTCCTCATAGTCGAAACCCTTGAGCAGCGACAACAGGATGCCGGCGCACAGCAACCAGATCGTCAACCACCACGCGGTGTGCAGTCGCCGATACAATCCATGCGCGATGATCAGCAGACCCACCCCGACCACACTGCCGAGCAAATGGGACAGTTCCAACACCGGCAGGGGCACGAAATCCCGCAGCAACGCGAGGCGATTGCCGAGCGCCGGCGTGGCTCCCGAGAAAAGAAGTACCGCCCCGGCGAGAAACACCGCGATCGAGATGGCCTGCGGGGTGACTGCGGTGAGAAAAGCGCGCAGCAACCGCGCCATACGCACCACGGGCGCGCGATGCACCCAGAGTTCGTGCACCCCCAAAAGCACGAGAGCCACGGCGAAGGGCGCGAAGTAGTAGATGGCCCGGTAAGCCAGCAGCGCGCCCAGCAACCGATCCTGGGGCACGTTCGGCAACAACAGCAGCAGGACAAACTCGAACACGCCGATGCCGCCGGGAACATTGCTGATCACGCCGGCCGCCAGGGCGAGCAGGTACACTCCGGCGAAGGCCGCGAAGCTTAGCGCTGCCTGCGGCGGGAGCAAGACATACAGGACCGCGGCAGCGCACAGCATGTCAAGGCAGCTGATGCCGATCTGCGCGAAAGCGACCCGAGGCTTCGGCACCGGAATTTGAAAGTGCCGGAACCGCAAAGGCGCATGGCGCGTACAAACCAGCCATAAGTACGATGCAACGCCCGCCAGCAGCAATCCGCCCGCAACCAGGGCCAGCCAGGCGTGAACATGCAGCACCGAGCCTGACAATCCTGCGTTCGACAACAACGATAGCCCGAGCAGCACCCCCGCGCCGAGAAAGAAGGTCAACGTGCCGAACGCGATGATGGTCGCGATCTGTTTCGCGCTCAGGCCCAGGGCGGAGTAAGCGCGATAACGAACGGCGCCGCCGCTCAACGAGTTCAGTCCGACGTTGTGCCCGACGGCATAGCCCATGAACGAGATCAGGGCGATGCGGGGATAGGGCACTCGCGCGCCGGCGAATCGCACCGCAAGCGCGTCATACAGGGTCAGGCAACCATAGCCGGCGCAGGTGAAGAAAGCGGCGCGGAGCAGCTTCACGTTCGGAATTGCCCGCATGCGGGCCAGAATATCGCTCCATCGATACTGGCCGAGCAGATGATGGAGCACGAAGAGGGCTGCCCCAAAAAGAACGATTCCCAGTAGGGTGGCCCATGGAACTCTGTGTGCTGTCGTCGAGTGTACCAAGCTGGCTATCGTATCAGGCCTCCATGACAAGACCGAAAACTGCTAGGGTTGAGCTTTCGAATGGATCACAAGGGGTGAGGTTCTCATGAGTTCCGCCAACGACGGCCGCCGGGCAGCAATGGATTCGGCGCAGGTATATCTCGAGGAGACTTTTACCGATCGCAAGGTCGGCACGATTCGCAGAATGACGCCGGTAAACGCGGATGGCAGCGCGGATGGCTCGCGACCGGTCATTTTCGTGGGACAGGCGCAGGTGATGACCCCGATGGGGGCCGTGCCGATCAGTTTCGAGCTGGAAGCCGCCACGTTGAGCGCGGCGATCGAGAAATTTGGCGAGGCGGCGGAACAGGCGGTGCAGCAAACCATGCGGGAGCTTCAGGAAATGCGCCGCGAGCAAGCTTCCTCGCTGGTGATCCCCGATGCGGCGGGCGCGAGTCTGCCCAATCCGAGCGATCTGCTCGGCCGCGGGCGGTCGCGCCGTTAGATGTGCGGCGTCGAATTCGCGGATGATTCCAGCGCATCCCACCGCGAATAGGCCGCCTCCAGTTCCGTCGTCAATACCTGGAGGCGCTGCAGCGCAGCCGTGGACTGATCCTTGTTTCGCTGGAAGATCGACGGATCGCTGATGAGAGTGTGCAGCTGCGCCTGCTCGGCCTCAAGGTGCTGGATCCTCTCGGGCAGCTGTGCCAACTCGCGCTGTTCATTGTACGACAGGCGGCGCAGCTTGGGCACGGCGGCTTTCGCCGGCGCCGGAGAGGCGGCGGCGATGGGCGCGGGCATACTTCTGCGTTGCCGCAGCCAATCGCTGTAGCCGCCAACATACTCCGCAACGCGGCCGGCGCCTTCGAACACCAGCGTGCTGGTCACCACATTGTCGAGAAAGTCTCGATCGTGACTGACCAGCAGCAAGGTTCCCGAATATTGCGCGACCAGCTCCTCCAGAAGTTCCAAGGTTTCGGCGTCAAGATCGTTGGTCGGCTCATCCATGACCAATAGATTGCTGGGGCGTGCGAACAGGCGCGCCAGCAGAAGCCGATTGCGTTCCCCGCCCGAGAGCATGCTCACAGGTGAATTCAGCCGCTCGGGTGGGAACAGGAAATCGCGCAGATAGCCGGAGACATGGCGTGTTTGACCATCGATGGTCACGGTCTCGCCGCTGCCGCCGGTGACGTTGTCCATGATGGATGCGGTCGGATCGAGTTGTTCGCGTTGCTGATCGAAATACGCCGGCACCAGGTTGGTGCCGCGCCTGATCAGCCCGTCAGTGGGCGTAAGGTCCCCCACCAGCAGTCTGATCAGCGTGCTCTTGCCGCAGCCATTGGGTCCGATGATGCCCACGCGATCCTTGCGCATGATTCGAGTGGAGAAATCCGCAATGATCGGAGCGCCATCGAAGCGATGGGTTACATGCTGCGCTTCGAAAACCAATTTGCCTGAGGGCGCCGCATCCTGTGCGCGCAGCGACACATTTCCGGCCCGCTCGCGCCGCGCGCGGCGCTCCAATCGCAATTGTTCGAGCGCCCGCACCCTGCCCTCGTTGCGCGTGCGCCGCGCCTCCACGCCCTGACGAATCCATACCTCTTCTTGAGCCAGCTTCTTGTCGAACAAGGCCGCATGTTTTGCCTCGACCTCGAGCGCGGCTCGCTTCTGCAAGACATATTCGTCATAACTAGCGGGCCAAACGCGTAGCTGCCCGCGATCGAGTTCGACGATCCGCGTCGCCAGACGGCGGACAAAAGCGCGGTCATGGCTGACGAAAAACAGGGCTCCGGCGAAATCGAGCATCATATTCTCGAGCCAGCTGATGGCGTCGATATCGAGATGATTGGTCGGTTCATCCAGGAGCAATACGTCGGGAGCACCGGCCAGGGCGCGGCCCAGCATGACGCGCCTGCGCCAACCGCCGGACAAGGTGCTCATCAGCGCATCGCCATCAAGCCCCAGACGCGACATGACCTGATCGACCTGCAGTTGCGCCTGCCACTCCTCTTCCGGCGTCCTGGCAAGCACCCCGTCACGCACCACATCGCGCACCCGCCTATCGCTGGTGGGCGAAACCTCCTGGGCGAGGCTCGCGATGCGCGCCCCCGGCCGAACCCATACCTCGCCGCTGTCGGGTAGAAGTTCGCGCGAAATGATGCGCAACAGGGACGATTTTCCTTCGCCATTGCGGCCTAGAAGGCACACGCGTTCAGCCTTGCGCAGCTGCAATCCGACGTCGTCCAACAGGGGTTTCAGACCGAAGCTCAAGCTGACTTTTTCGAGGCGGACGATGGGCATGAACAGGTAGTGTAAGCGATGTGAGACTTGGGTCACGTAGGCCCTTCCCGGCCGGGTGGAATACGTGTTCGAGCGCACAGCCTGAATCCCCAAGGCCGCTTAACCTAATCGCCGGAAGCCTACCTAGCCAACACTGGGAGCAAGGGCGTTGGCGCTGCGAACCCGAATTGCGGTTACTTTTTTGCTGTTGCTTGCGGCCGTGCTGGCTGCGGCGCTCGGTGCCGTGCTGGCGACGAACCGCGACAGTGCCGGGCGGGAAGTCAAACGGCAGCTCGATGTCGGCGCGCTGGTATTTTCGCGCTTGCTGGAAAGCAATCGCAAGCAGCTGACCCAGGCAGCGCAAGCGGTTGCCGCCGATTACGGGTTTCGTGAGGCGGTCGCGGCGCACGATACCGGCACCCTGGCTTCCGCGTTGGAAAACAGCGGTGAGCGCATTGGTGCCGCGATGGTGGTGCTCACCTCGCTGGACGGTGAGGTCATTGCCGCCTCCGGCACACATCTCGCGGCAGGCGCGCCCTTTCCCATCGCAACTTTTGAGGATACCGCCCGCGCCAAGGACAACGCCACCACCATGATGATGGATGGCGGACGTCTCTATCAGTTCGTGACGGTGCCGGTGCGCAGTCCGCTGCCCGTGGCGTGGATTGCCATGGGTTTCGAGCTTGACAACAAAGCCGCTCGTGAGCTGGCAGATATCACCGGCCTGTATGTAACCCTCTCGCTGAACTCCGCGGGACACTGGACCAATGTCGTCAGTACGCTGCCGGAGGGCGCCCTTCCCGCCGCGGACACGGTCACGCGGCGAATGGAGTTGTCCAAGATGGGCGACACCGAGGTCGTCGCGGTTTTATCGCGCTCGCTGGCGGAAGCGCGCGCTCCGTTCGAGCGCTTGACGAAGGCCTTGTTCGTGATCGCGGCGTTCAGTTTGGTCGCCTTTGCGCTGGCCGCTTTTTGGCTGGCGCGCAACATTACCCGGCCCTTGCAGGATTTGACGCGGGTGGTCGACAAGATGCGCGCCGGCAGTTACGACGCGGCGAAAATCGTCCAGCGGCGCGATGAACTGGGCGTGCTGGCCGAAGGACTGCACCTGATGCAGACGGCCGTCCAATCCCGGGATCAATCCATCAGGCGCCTGGCATATGAAGACGCCCTGACCGGGGTCATGAATCGCACGGCTTTCGGTGCCGCGCTGAGCGTTGCCTTGAAGGACGCCAAAGACTCGGGTGTCGGCGTCGTCGTCATCAATTTGCATCGCTTTCGCCGCATCAATGAACATCTGGGCTATTCGGTCGGCGACGCCGTGCTGACCAAAATTGCCGCCCGCATTGCGGCCGTGCCCTCCGTCAACTCTTCGGTGGCGCGGCTTGCGGCTGATCAGTTTGCGGCATTCACTCATGTCGGCGACCGCGGCGGACTTCACGCCTGGGGTACGTCGCTGTTGGTGGCGCTGGCCGATCCCATTTATGTGGAAGCCCAGCCCATCGACATCAGCCCGACACTGGGTTTGGCGATGGCCACCGAGAACAACGTGTTCGCGGATGAACTGATGCGCTGTGCGGACCTCGCCCTGGAGAGTGCGCGCCGCGAAAAGCGCGCGCTCGCGATCTATGAAGAAGCTCTCAAGCCCGCCGCCCGCGATCAGCTCTCATTGTTAGGTGAGCTGGGACATGCCGTCGAGCACGACGAGATGCGATTGTACTTTCAGCCGAAGATCGAACTGGCCACGAATCGCATCGCCGGTGCCGAGGTGCTGTTGCGCTGGCAGCACCCCAAACGAGGTCTGTTGTCTCCCGCGGACTTCATCCCGTTCGCCGAACAAACCGGATTCATTCGACGTTTGACGCGCTGGACCTTGGATCATGCGATCGCCCAAGGCGCGGAATGGCAACGCGCCGGCAAGCCGCTGAGTCTGGCTGTCAATATCAGCGCCGAGGATATCGCCGATGTGCGCTTGGATTCACGCGTGGCGTCGCTGTTGAGCCGTCATCAATTCCCGCCGGCGCTCCTCACCCTGGAGGTTACGGAAAGCGGCTTCATCGAGGATCCGACACGCGCGCTGCGGGTGCTGGACGCCGTTGCAGCGTTGGGCGTGTGTTTGTCGATCGATGACTTTGGCACCGGTTATTCCTCGCTGAGCCATCTTGCCCGCATGCCGGTCCACGAGGTGAAAATCGACCGCAGCTTCATACAGGGCCTGGAGTCCGACCCCGAGTTCGCGACGGTGGTCCGCTCGGCCATCGACATGGGACATGGTTTGGGGCTGAAGGTGGTGGCCGAGGGCATCGAGACCGAGGCGTCGGCGAATCTGCTGCGCGAGTTCCGTTGCGACAATGCGCAAGGCTACCTCTACGCGAAGCCCATGACCCGCGAAGCGCTCGAGAAGTGGCTCGAGGGCAAGGATCGCGTGCCGGTGGTCGCCGTGCCGGTTGCCTTCGAAATCGACGATGTTGCCGACACGGTGAACTTGGCCACGTACTGATCCTAAGGCCATTGG
This sequence comes from uncultured Gammaproteobacteria bacterium, assembly GCA_963775565.1. Lineage (GTDB taxonomy): Bacteria > Pseudomonadota > Gammaproteobacteria > Steroidobacterales > Steroidobacteraceae > Bog-1198. Next base: position 6,287 of record CAVZJP010000019.1, on the reverse strand, counting down.
GGTAACCGAAGGGGTTACCATGCCCCCTATGACGACCCCGCCCGGAAAGAGGCTCCTGCTGCCGTTGTTGGGCGCGCTGACCCTGTCGACAAACCCGTGCGCAGCGGCGCAACGCCCCGACTGGGCATTCTTTGTTCCGACACCGGGGCCGGCTGCGCCGCCGCCGCAAGATCTCAGCAGACAGCAGCACGTGGCGGGGAGTTCGATCACTTACTCACTCGCCCAAGTGCAGGACGCACTCAATCCGCCCGATTGGTATCCAGAAGAGCATCCCGCCATGCCGATCGTTGTGGCTCACGGTTCGGCGCCGAACACAGAAAGAGCATTCCCTCTGCTGCCTTGCGCGCTGTGTCATTTGCCGAATGGCGCCGGACACGTCGAGTCCGCCTCTCTCGCCGGCCTGCCGGTCGAATACCTCGTCCGGCAATTCGCCGAGATTCGCAGTGGTGATCGGCGCATCCAGGTCGGCACCCCCGCCAGCGCTCAATTTCTCACCCTGCTAAAGACGGCGTACAGCGCCGAGCAAGTGCGCGCGGCGGCCGCCTACTATTCGGCTCTCGAGCTGCGGACGTGGATTCATGTGCGCGAAGTTCGCGAGGTGCCCCGCTCCGTCGTGGATGCTGAGAGCCTCATGCGAACCGCTGCTGCGGGAGGCGGAGCCGAACCCATCGGCGCGCGAATTGTGGAGTTGCCGATCAGCGAATCAGCACTGCGAAAGCGCGACGCGCATTCCGGCTTCATCGCCTACGTGCCCGAAGGCAGCGTTGCCAGGGGCAAGGCTCTGACGGCAGGGACCGGCGGCGCGCGCGCCGCCTGTGCCGGCTGCCACGGTCCTAAGTTGCTCGGGCTGGGCGATATACCGCCCCTCGCCGGCCGGCCGCCGACGTATCTGGTACGTCAATTGTGGAATTATCAGAGCGGCGAGCGGCGCGGCAGCTTCGCTGCGCCGATGCAGGCGGCGGTCGCCGGCATGCGGGTCGATGAAATGCTGGCGATCGCGGCGTACCTGGCTTCATTGCCGCCCGACTAATGCGCGCAATCAGACCCGCACGCGACCGCTTGTGATCGCAGCGAACAGCGCCGCGTCCAGAGGCACATAACGCTGCGATCGCGGATCGTCAAAATAGAGAGGATCGGTGATGCGGCCGGGGTCAAACCCCGCCTGCACGAGATCCTGCTTGCGAGGCTTGAAGGTCCCCGTCGCCTCGAGCGTGGTCAGAATGCGCAAGAATACCGGGCGCGCATAAGGCGGCAGACGCGTGGTGACCTCGGCTCGAAACGCTGCCAGATCAAACCCGTCATTGACCAGGAGCGCCGCGGTACCGGCACGTCCATCGGCGCCTGGAACCTCGACGCCGTACACCGCCCCGTCGAGCACGCCGCGGCTGGCGGTGAGCGCGGTGAGCACCTCCGCAGTCGACACATTCTCGCCTTTCCAACGGTAGGTGTCTCCGACACGATCGACGAAATAATAGAAGCCCCGTTCATCCCGCCGCATCAAGTCGCCCGTGCGATACCACATGTCTCCTTCCTTGAAGACGTTGCGCAGTACCTTGCGGGCCGACGCCTCGGGATCAGCGTAGCCCTCGAATCGTCCCGCCCGCTGCCCCCCCTCTGCCGGCATGAGGCCGACGGCTTCGCCAATCTCGTTTGTTGCGCAGGGTTCGCAGAACCCGTCGGCATTGCGCCAGGCTTCGGACTTTTCGATATCGAATCGCAGCAGCGCCACGGAGAGTCGATTGCCCAAAAACGGCGGGATGCGGCCGATGGCGCCGGGCTGGCCTTCGCAGTTGTATAAGGAAAAATTTCCTTCGGTGGAGGCGTAGTACTCGAGAATTCGAGGAATTCGAAAACGCTCCTGGAAGGGAAGCCACACCTCCGGCCGCAACCCGTTGCCGCAAGCCATCCGCAGCGAGTGTTCGGTCTCGATCTGCTGCGGCGGCGAATTGACCAGGTAGCGGCAAAGCTCGCCGATGTACTGAAACAGAGTGCAGCGTTCATCGCGCACGTCGCGCCAAAAATCGGAAGCGGAGAACCGGGGCCGGATCACCACGGAGCCGCCGCCAACCAGCGTAGCGAAGGTCGCCACCACGCCGCCGACGCTGTGATAGAGAGGCAGACAGTTGAACATCCGATCGCTGGGTTTGGTATCCATCATGCCGGCAAACCAATGGCTCCACTGCATGAGCCGGTAATGACTCACCTTGGCTGCCTTCGGCAATCCGGTGGTGCCGGAGGTGTAGATATAGAGAGCGGTGGTATCGATCGGCGGCGCCGCGCGTTCCGAAATAGGCAATCGCTCTCCCGACATCCCGGCAAGTTCCGGATCCAGCGGCGTGAAGTTCTCGTTGCTTGACCCATGAACCGCGCACAGCAGGCCGGCCGGCAGCCGCGCGCGGATCGCGGCGATCCGCGGCGCGAGATCTGCTCCCATGAGCAACGCCTTCGGATGCACGATGTTGATTGAGTGCGCCAGCACGTCGCCCGCGAGCTGCGAGTTGATCAGCGCAACCACCGCGCCGATGCGCGTCAGCCCCAGCCACAGAGCGACATATTCAGCGCAGTTTGACATCATCAGTGCCACGGCATCGCCTGGGCAAAGTCCGTGCGCGGCACCCCAACGGGAATACTGGTTGGCGCGATGCGCCAACTGGCGGTAAGTCATCGAGGTTTCGACGGAGAGCAACGCCGGCGCGGCATCGAATTCGCCGGCCAGACGATCAAGCAGCACCGGCAACGTCTCTCCACGATCGCCAATGGTTGCCGTTTTTCCCAGCGCTCTCAGCCAGGCGTCGCGAGCGAATTTTGAATCGACGGCGCGGGGCTGCGTCACAATTGCGAACCATACCACGACTACCTGCATCATTCGAGATACACTAGTGAAGGAATGAAGCGGGAAACCATCGCAATTCATGGGGGCTTCGACTCGGACCCTACCACCAAGGCCGTCGCTGTCCCGATCTATCAGACGGCTGCGTATTCCTTCGACAGCGCCGAACATGGCGCGGCATTGTTCAACCTCGAGATTCCGGGATTTAGATACACCCGCATCAGCAATCCGACCTTGGAAGTTCTCGAAGCGCGGGTCTGCGAACTGGAAGGCGGATTGGGCGCACTGAGCGTGAGCTCCGGGCAGACCGCACTGTACTTCGCTGCAATGAACGCCTTGGAGATGGGCCGCAATCTCGTGTCCGTTCCGCAGCTTTACGGCACGACGTACACGCTCTTCGCGCATATTTTTCCCAAGATGGGGATCTCGGTGCGATTCGCCAAATCCGATCGCGCCGCAGATCTGGAAGCGCTCATCGATGAGAACACGCGCGCGATATTCTGCGAAACCGTCGGCAATCCTGCCGGCAATGTGTGCGATCTCGAAGCGCTCGCCAAGGTGGCGCATCGGCACCACATGCCGCTGATCGTCGATAACACGGTGGCGACCCCGATGCTGGTGCGGCCGGTCGAATATGGCGCGGACATTGTCGTGCATTCGCTGACCAAATTCATGGGAGGCCACGGCACGACGCTCGGCGGCATCATCGTCGATTGCGGCCGGTTTCCCTGGACGGAGCATGCGGCTCGCTACCCCATGTTCACGCAGCCCGATGAGTCGTATCACGGCCTGGTCTACAGCGAACACTACGGCGCCGCCGCCTTCATCGGCCGCTGCCGCAGCGTCTATCAACGCACCATGGGCGCGGTGCTGGCGCCGATGAATGCGTTTCTGCTGCTGCAGGGCATTGAGACGGTGGCGCTGCGAATCGAGCGGCATGTCGAGAATGCGCGCGTGGTTGCCGACTTCCTGCGCGCCGACGCGCGCGTAGAATCGGTGAACTACGCTGGATTCCCCGACAGTCCTTACTATCCCCTGGTGCAAAAATATCTCGGCGGCAAGGCGTGCTCGCTGCTGACATTTGAAATACGCGGCGGCCTGCCGGCCGGAATGAAATTCTATAATTCGCTCAAGCTGTTCAAACGCTTGGTCAACCTCGGCGACGCGAAATCCCTGGCATGTCATCCCGCATCGACCACGCATCGGCAGATGACCGCGGAGGAACAGCTTGCAGCCGGCGTGGGAGCGGGCAGCATTCGCTTGAGCGTGGGCATCGAACACATCGATGACATCCTCGCGGACCTGGATCAAGCGCTCGGCGCGGCAGCGTGAATCAGAGGACATTGCCGGAAGCCATTCCGGCGTTATTCCCGCCATCTTCCGACCGGGAGCGGATCTCGGATTGGCTGACCGACGAGCTGCAGGCGGCGATGCTGCGTGTTCAATCCGGAGCCGTGGTACCCACCATCGACATGCAAAAGTTTCGGACGGAACTCGATGGCTTCGATTTCAGCGCCCCGCGGTCCCTGGAAGAGTCCTTGCGCTGGACCATCGAGCGCATGCAATGCGGCATCGTGCAAATGTCCAATCCGCGCTATTTCGGGCTGTTCAATCCCGGCGCCAATTTCCCCTCGCAATGCGCGGACCGTATTGCGGGATCGTTCAATCCGCAGCTCGCCAGCTCGGCCTCCTCGCCCGTACCGGTTGCCCTGGAAAGTCATGTCATTCGAGCGGTGGGGCGCCGCGCCGGATTCGGCGGGGAAGCCAGCGGGCATTTCGCCACCGGCGGATCCGAGGCGAACTATACAGCGTTGCTCTGCGCATTGACGGCAGCCCACGCGGATTTCTCGGCTGACGGCGTGCGCGCCTTTGCGGGGCCGGTCAAGTTCTATACATCCCGCGACTGCCATATCGCCTGGCTGAAAATCGCGCACCAAGCGGGCGTCGGCCGCAATGCGTTGCGCCTGGTTGATACCGACGGGCGCGGGCGCATGGATCCTGAGCCGCACTGCTGCGAGCCATTGCCGAGGACCGCGCCGCGGGTGCCATTCCCGTGATGATCGTCGCGACCGCGGGAACCACCGGCGGCGGCATGATCGATCCATTGCATGCCTGCGCGGATATTGCGCGCCGCCAGGATCTTTGGCTGCACGTCGATGCGGCCTGGGGCGGCGCTGCGCTGGCATCGAACCGTTTGCGCGGCGTACTCGACGGAATCGAACGCGCCAACTCGCTCACCATCGACGCGCACAAATGGCCGGCGACGACGATGGGATGCGCCCTGTTCATCACCCGGCGCGCCGATCTGCTGTCGCAAGCCTTTCACGCCTCCACGAGTTTTATGCCGTCGAGCATTTCCGGAATCGATCCCTACCTCAACAGCGTGCAGTGGTCGCGGCGCTTCTTGGGACTGCGCTTGTTCCTGACACTGGCCGCTGCGGGCTGGGAGGGATTGGGTGCGCACGTCGAACGCGGCGTCGAGGTCATCGAGCGCATCAAAGAGCGGCTGCTCGCCTCGGGCTGGCGCATTGCGAACGACTCGCCGCTTGGCGGTCCTTGCGGCGGTTCCGCCCGCTGAACTGGGAGACGTGCGGGCTTTGGTGCGCCGAGTCGTGGCCTCAGGCCGGGCCTGGGTTGCCCCCACCCTGTTTGAAGGTCAAGACGTGGTGCGCATCTGCGCCACCAACGGCGAAACAAGACTGGAAGACGTGAATGCCTTGGTGGCCGCGCTCAATGAGCGCAATGCACCCACCTAATTGGTGCGTTGCTTCAAAGTGCGCGTGACCAGGGTCTCGATCGACTCCAACGAATGGAAATTCTCGGGCGTAATGTCGGTCTGTGCAATGGCAATATCGAACTCCAGTTCGACCGCCAGCATGAGATTGACCATCTTCAAGGAGCTTATCCCCAAGTCGCTGAGTTGAGCATCCAAGGGAAATGGGGTTGGAATACTGGTGCCCGCACCCAGTACGGCCTTTACCAGCGCGATCAATCGATCGCTCACCCCCTCCTGCGTCTGCTGCTCCACTTCATGACTCTCCGAAGAAAAAACGGGACCGATCATACCGTGTAGCGCAGGATACGGAATACATGCAAGGTTTTACATATGTTTCAGAAATTGAGCCAGGCGTCACTAAGTAACAAGAATTTGACGTCCCCGTTATTGTCCGGGCGCTCCGGCGCCCGCATAATCCCCCGGTCTTGCCCCTAGGGACGTCAAAGAAGGGCACCCACCCATGTCGGTAGAGTCACATCGAGTACCCGGATCCCGTGTTCCCAGCGCACGCCAGAGCGACTTGACGGCACGCGCCCGCGCGGCCGCCGACATGGCCCGCGCGAACGCCTCGGCAGTGGACGCCGAAGCCCGCTTTCCGAGCGAGGCATTCGCGGAACTTCGCAAGCAGCGGCTACTGGGTATCCAGGTCCCTCAAGCCTTGGACGGCGAAGGCGCCACCAT
>CAVZJP010000018.1:0-994985 GCA_963775565.1 uncultured Gammaproteobacteria bacterium | reverse complement strand
TGTCTCGAAATTCGCCGCGGCAAGGGCACCTTCGTCGCCAGCCGAAGATCACCCAGGAACTCACCTCGCTAAGCGGCTTCGTCGAGGACATGCAGGCGCTCGGGCGCGAAGCCTCGGCCCGCGTTCTCGACCGCAGGTCGTCGCGGCCAGCGAGACCGTTGCGCATGCCTGCCTTTCCCGCTGCCGGCCGTGGCGCGCATCCAGCGGGTGCGATTGGCCGACGGCAGCCCGCTCTCGTTCGATGAGACCTACCTGCCGCAGGAATTGGGAGAAAAAATCATGGCTGACGATCTGGAACATCAGCCGATCTTCTCGCTCTTGGAGCAGAAGTACGCCATTCGATTGTCGGAAGCCGAGTATCGAATGGCCGCGGTGGCGGCGCATGGCACGGCGGCCAGGGCCTGGGTATCGAGGCGGGAAGTCCCATTTTTTTGATCGAGCGGACCACCTATTCGGAGGGAATCCGACCGGTCGACTACGAAAAGCTCTTCTACCGCGGCGACATGTCCGTTTCGTGACACGCCTGGCGCGCCGCCAACCTGCCGCATCGCGCGCCAAGTTGAGTGAGTTGAAATGGATTTGGCCCTCTGGCTGTTCGCGGTGGCGCTGGGAGCCAGTGCTGGGCGGGATGCTCGGGATGGCGAGCGGCATCTTCATCGTACCGTTCTAACCCTGTTCGGTTCGGTCGATATCCACACGGCCATCGGCGCGAGCATCGTCTCGGTGATCGCCTGCTCGTGCGCCAGCGCCCGCCCTTCCTGAAAGCACGGCCTGACCAATATTCGTCTCGCCATCGTACTGGAAATCGCCACGACGCTCGGTGCGCTTTGCGGCGTGTTGCTGGCCGGGATCATCCCGACCGCGTACCTGTACTTCCTTTTCGCCATGATCATGCCTCTTTCGGCCCAGCAGATGCTGGCCCGGCGCGGGGAGCAAGGCGCCCCTTACAGGCATGCGGCCGCCGCTGGATGGACCGGCCAGTCTGATTCGATTTTCCCGACCCGCTGCTCGGCCGCACGTGGCGCTACCGCGTGCAGCGTTTGCCGCTGGGAATGAGTCTGATGTACGCAGCCGGGTTGATATCCGCCTTGCTCGGTATCGGCAGCGGCGTGCTGAAAATTCCCGCCATGGACACCGCCCTGCGCCTGCCCATCAAGGTCTCCTCGGCCACGTCCAATTTCATGATCGGCGTGACGGCGGCCGCCAGCGCCGGCGCCTACTTTATGCGCGGCGACATCGTCACCTCAGTCGCCGGCCCATCGCATTGGGTTCGGCGGTAGGTGCGGTCCTCGGCGCTCGGATTCTCATGAAAGTACCGAACGCGAAGCTGCGTTTGCTGTTTGTGGCTGTGCTGATCGCCCTTGCGGTGCAAATGATGCTGGCAGCCGCCGGCATCAATCTCTTCAGACCGCATCATGAGAAATGCCTCGGGGTCACGCGCCGGCATTGAAAGGATCCTGGAATTGCTGCTGCAGCACGGGACTTATCTTGCATCGGCGGTCATCGCGGCGGGCCTTATTCTCATGCTCGCGTCCAATCCCGTGGGAATGCGCATCGCAACCGCCGGAATCGCTCTGTTCATCTTATTACCCGTTGCGCGCGTTTCGGCCATGCTGATCTTTTTCCTGCGCGCGAGGGAATATCGGCTTGGTGCCGCGGCCGCGCTGGTCATATCGATTGTCCTGTTGAGCTATCTTTTAGGCGCGCGCTGAAATGATGGTTCAGCTGTACAGATATGTCGTGGGCAAGCCGAGCCGGATACAGGATTGAACCGGCGGGCTTGCGGGCAGCACGATGCGGTTCGATGAGGCGCCGGCGAATCGAACGAGCCAGCGCTCATGGCGATGCAACCCGAAGCGCTCGGTCGGCCGAGGCGCTCGCGTATCCAATCGGGAATCAGTTCCACGGCTGCGCGCACCAGGATGGGTTGCAGCCACGCAGAGGGGCTCGGAAAAGCGGCGGTATCGCGCATGATTTTCAGGAACTCGAGTACCACGGGCGATGCGTCCAGAGCCGTTCGCATGGACGCGAACAGCGATTGCATTTCCGGCACGGATTGCGGCGCGCCGAGCGCGCCGTAAAGCGCCGCGATGGGCGCGCCTTCGCGGTAACAATCATTGAAGTCTTTCGTGCTCAGAGGATCCACATAGCGGCTATACGCTTCCGCAAAGCAATGAGCGGCAGTCGCGTGTACCCACTTGAGCAGGCGCGGATCGCTGGCCGCATAGTTTTCGCCCGCGGCGGTCTTGCCGCGGATCCCGGCATGCATTTTTACGATGCGCGCGATCATGGGTTCCGCCACGCTTCGGGCGCCATACACCGTCACCATTGCCGCGAGCCCGGTGCGCTGCAATCGGCGCAGGGGATTCGTGCGGAAGGATGAATGCTCCCAGACCCCTGCGCGAACGGCCGGTTCCGCCAGTTCCAGGATGACCGCGGCTGTTCCACCGACGAACAGGGAAATCGGATTCTTCCATATGCGCCACGACGTTGAACTCGGCGGCAGCAGCGCGCTTTCGTGCAAGGGTCGAACGAAATCGCTCTGGGAGCCGTAAAAAAATGTTTGCAGGTTGTCGTCGAGATGGCGTTGCAATGCGCCGGGCAGGTGAATTGCGGAAGGCACAGTCAGGCGCTCATGGGACCGACAGCGCCAGGATCCGGGCGCGCTGAACCTGCTATTCGCGCAGCTATATGCTTTGCATTACAAAGTATCATGGAACACAATGCGAATTTAAGGGAATCGAACCGGGAAATATAGTGGGTCATCAGAACACAACGCGGCGCGCATGTCAGTCGCAACACACACGCTTTGCATTGCTGTCGATATTGGCCGGCATCTTTTCTCTGCACGCCGTGCCGGTTCGCGCCGGCATTGATCATGTGGTCACCAAGGACACGAGCGGAATCTACGATCTGGGGGTGCAGGACGCTGTGCCGGTCGTGCTGGCCCTGTCGGCGGCCGGTTGCGCCCTCTGGCTGGGAACGGAGGATCGACTCGGCAAGACTTGCTGGGAATCCGGCGAGTCGGCTGTGGCCAGTGCCTTGGCGGCGGAGGGGCTGCAGTGGATTACAGGCCGGCGCTCACCCTCCCAAACCAGCGATCCGGGTCAATGGTTCGCCGGGGGCAAAGGTAGTTTTCCGAGCACGCACGTCTCGGTCACCACCGCAGTCGTTACGCCCGTCATCTATCAATACTTTCCTGACAACCCCTGGGTGGCTGCGCTGGGCATCCTGCCGGCCTACGAGATGGTCGCGCGTGTGAAGGCGCAGGAGCATTGGCAGACCGACGTGATCGCCGGCGCGGCTTTGGGGTTTGCGATCGGCGCGTACGAGGCGCATCGCAACAATCCATTTATCTTCATGCTGCTGCCCGGCGGGGCCTACCTGGGAATTCATCGCTCCTTTTGATTCGCGGCGCCTGTGTGTTGATTCGCGTCGCTTGCGCTGCGCGCGCGTTTGCCTAGGGAGGTGTGCCGACCGTCAGCACCACGAATGAATCCGCTTTGATCGAGGGCCGTGGGCGAGGTTGCGCCTCGGTGGCGGGGGGCGCCGGTCCGAATTCCGCGGTGACGAGATAGACCTTGCCGCTTGCGCCGTCGAGCGCCATGGTGCGTGCACCGAGTTGCGTGGCAACCGTGGCGAGCACCGAATAATGGTCGGCCGAATCCTGACGGACCACGGTCAGATTTCCCTCACCATTTGAGCTGTATACCAGCCCGCGTTTTGCATCGTAGGCAGCGGCGTCGGGATGCTCGCCGATCGGTACGAGTGCGACCTGCTTGCCGCTCAAGGAATCCGTCACCGCCATGACCTTGCCGTCACAAACTGAAAATAGCCGATGATGGATGTTGTCGATGGCAAGTCCCGAGGGGCTGTCGCACCCCGGCAGCGGCCAGGTCGCTTTGACGGCGAGCTTGCGGCTGTCGATCACCGTCAATTGCCCCGGGTCGGTCTCAATGTTCACAAAAATTTGGCCGTTACCATCGTCGGCCGCGAACTCAGGCTTGCCGGGCACCGCAAACGTCGCCAGCACGCCCAAGCTTGCGGCATCCAACACGGTGACGTCCTTGCTCGCGCCATTGAACGTAAACACATGCTTGCCGGCCGGTTCGTACAGAATCGCGTCCGGGTTGCCGGCGGAGACTTTCACTTCCTGAATGACTTTGAGCGTATCAAGGTCGAATACGGTTACCGAATTCGCGCGCCCATTGCTGGTGTAGCCACGCTTCAATGAATTGGCCAATGCGATGCCATGCACACCCAGCGTGTCCGGGATGGAGCCGATGAGTTTGCCCGACTCGGTGCTGATCACGTCGACGCGGGTCGCGCGGCTGATGAACAGCCGGTCCTGGCCTGGATCCACCGTGAGATAGTCCCATCCCCCCGCGCCGCCAATTTGCCAGCGCTGCACTACCTGAATTTTTGGATCGGCCGACGCCGCGCCGGCGGGCGAAACGCAGATCAGTCCTGTGCACAGGGTCACAGCAATCCAAAATGCGAAGGGGGAATAATTCGAACGCATGATCCCATCCTCGTGTAACTTTGCGGGACAAAGCATTCTAATCGCGCACACGCGGCTGAACCTTAAGAATCGTTCGGCTCTGCGGCGCAAATAATGGGGTGCGTCCTGCAAACCTCGGCGCTTTGCATCGCAAACCGCATTCATATATGGTATACCACGAAAAGAATATGAAGCGGATTAACGCCCGAACTCACTGATTTGGGCGAGCAATGGGAGTTATTGCATGGGGTCAGCCTTGGCGAGCGCGTTCCCGCAGTCGCGAGAAAGTGCGCGCGTGTCATTTGTACAGCCCTCCCCCCAACAGCAGGCGCTGATCCTGCAAATCACCTCAATCGAGATACGTCCAATCGAGAGAGGTGGATACAACTCAGCCGGCGACAGTGGATAGCTAGAACGATTTGACTACACGAGCTATATGAGGAGCACACGATGCTTAATCTAAGACTGGCGAGGCCCATGCTGATCGCGCTTGCAGCATGTGCCGCGAATTTTGTCGTTCAGGGCACCGCCTTGGCCGACGACGCGCAGGAGAACAAGGCGCTGAAGGAGCAGATGCGCCAGATGATGCAGCGCATGGACGCCATGCAGAAGCAACTCGACCAGATGAATCAGAAGGCTTTGGCGCCACCGCCGCCGCCGCCCGTGGTGGTCGTACCACCACCGCCGCCCCCGGCGCCGGTCGCTAAAGCCTCGAAGCCTGAAGAGCCGAAATTCGATGCCTTCATCAAAGGATTCTACGGAACCTTGGACGTATCCATGGATGGCACCACCAAGGGCATGGATGGAATGACCGCGTACCACTATGGGGCCCCTGTCAACGGTGTCTATCCAACCACCGGCGTGAAAGGTACGCCGTACGGACCAGTTAATTGGCAGCCGTCGATTTCCGCCAACGCGGCCACCCTGGGCTGGCGAGGCAGCCACGCGATCCCCGGTTTGGAGGATACGAAGTTCGTCATCCAGATCGAGGCAACGGCCTCATTGACCGACTCGCCCGGCGTGCAGACGAGCTATACAGCGCAAACGGCCGGCGTACGGGGCGGGATCGGTTCGGGAACGACCTATCTCGGATTCGCCAGCCCCACCTGGGGCGCGGTGAAGATCGGTCATGGTTCGACACCGTACCAGAACTCGACCCGGCGACTTGATCCCTTTGCCGGCATGGTCGGCGATATGCCGACCATCATGAGCAATACCGGCGGCGACAACCGCGTCGAGTTCAACGCCGCGATGGATCACGCGATCTGGTACGAATCGCCCAAATTCGGCGGGTTCAGTTTTGACGCGTTTTTCTCTCCCGGACAGAACCGCACTGCTGATGCCAATCTGAACGTTGCGGGCGGATCCTCCAATTGCGCCGGCGGCAACGTGCCCGGCAGCGGCAACCTGCTGCTGGCCTGCGATGACGGCGGGTTCGACAATGCGTACAGCGTGGACCTGAAGTTCGAATTCGAGCACCTGTACCTGACGGCGGCCTACGAACTGCACAAGCATGTCAATCGCAACAGCGACGGCATCGGGTCCAATGCTCCCGTATATGGCAACTGGCTGGGTGAAGGCGACCCGAACGCCGGGGCTGGCGGGCCCGATTCACAGTATCTGAACTGGAATCAATTCAATTTCGTAGCGAGTGCCTTCGGTGCAACGGGTTCCTGCACGACGGCGCCGAGTAATGCCACGTATTACTGCGTCAACGCAACCCCGGAGTTTGTCGGCGACATCGGCGACGAGGCTGCATTCCACGTCGGTGGACAGTATGCGTTCGACTTTGGCCTGACGGTGAACGCTATTTTCGAACGCATGACGCGCAAGATTCCCGCCGCGCTGGAATATCAGAACGAGCGCCAGCGCGATGGTTACTGGCTTGCGCTCACCCAGACTCTCGGCGCAAAGGACAACTTGAACCTGGGTTGGGCGCATGCCGGAAAAACACCGGGCGATCCGGGTGGCCAGCATAACTACAACCCGAACAACTCGGACAATACCGCCGACATGATCACGTTCGCCTACAAGCACAGTTTCGACAAGCAACTGTACTGGTATGCCGACATTGCCGAAATGATCAACAACGGCAACGCGCACTACGATCTGGGCGCCGGTAGCCACGGCATCAAGACCGATTGCCACGATGGCACCACCTCGCCCATCATCGACTACACCAGCGCCGGCAACACGACCTGGGGGGGCTGCAGGCCGAAGGCGGTTTCGATCGGAGTAAACTACAAGTTCTAAGCCGGGCGTAGAACACGGGTCCTGGGCTTTGGAAGGACTCTCCGCGACGCAGGATCAGGGCAGCTCCTGGTCCTGCGCTCGGCGGCTCATGGGGTCAAATGAGGAATTATTTCGCGCCTCCGCGGTCGTATGATGGGGCGCAATTGGGGAAGAATTCATGGCTCACGTGACACGAAGGTTTTTCTTGTTGTCATCCGCAGCTTTGTCGGTTGGATGTGCCATTCGCACGCCGGCCGATGCGACGGCGCCAGCCGCGCAAAATGTGCGCCAGCCCGTCCCGGGTCAAACGTGGCGCTATGCGAAGAGTGACATTTTCACTCGCAAGGTTGTCGATGAACAACTGGACCGGGTCGCGACCGTCGATCACACCGTCGAAATCGGCTCGAGCTACCAGGAACCCGCCGCGGTTGCGAAGCAGGGCTGGGGCGCCGCCGAATTGCAAAAGCTTACGGGTCATCACAACATCTCCGCCGGGTCACTTCCGAGTGAGATACAGGATCCCTGGGGTATGGTGGCGGTGGATCCGCATTGGAGCCAGGTCCAGGTGTATGAGACGCCGATTCCGCTGTGGCCGACGGTATTGGAGCCCGGCTGGTCGACTCGCATCAGTACCGATTATAAAACCCCTGCCGACCAGGCGGCGCGGCCCTGGGACCAGACCATGAAGGCGCAGGCCTGGGAGACGGTCACCGTACCGGCCGGCCAGTTCAAGGCACTGCGCTTTACCAACCAGATCAGGTTCAAGCACGGCGATTTTTCGCGAACCGATTCCCAGAGGTCGGAAACGATTTGGTTCGCACCCGAGGTGGGTAGGTGGGTCGCTCGCGAAAGCCAGGGGACTTACTACCTGTCCAATTCGACCATCGTAACGCCCTATAATGAAAGCGGCTACCGTTGGGAGCTTCTGGAGTGGTCATAGCGGCGGGGTCGGCCTAGAATCCCTCACATGAGGGGCGAAGGGATGCTGCGAGGGTGAGCGATTTTCGGCAGGCGCTGGCGGAGATCAACGCCATCCGCACGCAAGTCGCGCGCGATACTCAATTTCGGGGCTATGGTCCGGTAACGATTGCGGCGAGCGGTGTCCTCGCATTGCTGGTGGCTGCCTCACAGAACCTGATGAATCGGGACGGCAGCGATTTCTTAAGTTTTCTGGCGGTCTGGGTTGCGACCGCCGCGATTTCCATTGCGCTCACCGCCACCGAGACCATTCGGCGCGCCCGGCGCGTACACAGCGGCTTGGCCAACGAGATGCTTCAGGCCGCGGTGGAGCAGTTCCTGCCCGCGTTGATCGTTGGGCTGCTGCTGACAGCGGTGATGCTGTGGTCCGCGCCGCGCGAACTGTGGATGTTGCCCGGCCTTTGGCAACTGTTATTCAGTTTGGGGGTATTCGCCTCGTGCCGCTTTCTGCCGCGCCAGACCATGCTGGTTGGCATCTGGTATCTGATCGCCGGATTGACCTGCCTGGCAGTGCAAAGCGGTACGAAGAGCTTTTCCCCCTGGACCATGGGTATCCCGTTCGGCGTCGGCCAATTGTTGGTCGCCGGAGTTTTGCATTACGGATTTGAGGAATCGAATGAAGAACCGTAGCGGCAAATCTCAGAACGCCTCCCGATTCGCCTATGACGGCCTCAATCGGGTGATTCATGAACGCGCGCGCCTGAGCGTTCTCACCTCGCTGCTCACGCACCCCAAAGGGCTCTTGTTCGGTGAACTCAAGGGACTGTGCGCCTTGACCGACGGCAACTTGAATCGGCACCTGTTGGTGCTGGAGGAGGCGCGGCTGGTGAGCGTAACGAAGACGCTGGGCGGATCCCGCCCGCAGACCCACTGCCGCATTACCGCGTTGGGCCGGCGGCGTTACCTGGAATATCTGGCAGTGCTCGAGCAAGTGGTGCTGGATGGAGCCGTCGCACTCAATCCGGATAGGCTCCCCGACGACAATCCCGCCAACGCGTAAACTTTAGACCGCAGCGGCAAACTACAGCGCCATGAGCGCGGCTCCGCTCGAGACCAGAACGGCCCCCAATCCCACTTTCCAGGTCAGCCGCTCACCCAAAAAACAGACGGCGAGAATCACCACGATGACGACGCTCAGTTTATCGATCGGGGCCACCCGGGACGCCGGGCCGGACTGCAGCGCGCGGTAATAACAAAGCCACGACAATCCCGTCGCCGTTCCCGAAAGAATCAAAAAGACCATTCCCCGGGGCGCCAGGCCGGCTGGATTTTGCCATTCGCTGCGCGCGCTGATGATGATCGCGCTGATCCCCAGAACAACGATCGTGCGCAGGAAAGTCGCCAGATCGGAATTTATCTCGGAGACCCCGAGCTTCCCAAAGATAGCGGTCAGCGCGGCAAACAGCGCCGACAGCGCGGCATAGGCTTTCCAGTCGAGGTTCAAGGAGGTCAGGCGGTCGCGGCGAATATCGGTTTGGTCGGCACTTCGCAGACAACCGAATTGCCGCCGTTGGCGCCGCGCGTGACCGACAGCTTGCCGCCGATGGCGCTGGCGCGAAAGCGCATGGTCCTCATCCCCAGGCCCGAACTGGCGCTGGCCGAGATCAGCCCCTGGCCGTCATCGACCACGGAAAGCCTCAGGTCACCCGCCCGCGCCGCCAGTTCGATATCGATGCTCTTGGCCCCGGAATGCTTCAGGGCATTTTGCACCGCTTCCTGAGCGATTCTGTACAAGTGGTTGCGCATTTTGAGTTCGACGTTCGGCGGCGTCTCGTGACGGCTTCGAAAGCGCACGCGCGTGCCGCTCAGCGAGCTGCGCTGCGCAAGCGCCTCGAGGGCGGCGTCCAGGTTGCCGTCGGAGTTCGTCAGCGGCGAGAGGCCCTGCACGATTCGATGCGCATCCTGTATGCAGCTCGTGGCGAGCAGGGCCAGCTGGTCGAGATCGACGGAAATGGCATCCCGCTCCTTTTGCGCGCGATTCGCCAGGGCGCGCACCGAGAGCGCGAGGCCGGTCAGCTCCTGGCCCAACCCATCGTGCATCTCCTGGGCGATCCGGCGCTGTTCGCCACCGATCGCGTCCATCAGCGCCTGACCGAACGCGCGACGCTCCGTGACATCGATGGCGAACACCAGCTCCCCGGGCAAGCCGCCGCAGTCGATCGACTGGGTCCACACTTCGACCTCGAGCACCCGTCCGTCCTTGGTGGCGTGCTGCGTTTCGAACGGTTCCGGGGCGAGATCAAAGGTGGCGCTGGTGTCGCGCAGCGGCGGCAGCACGGTCCTCGTCGTCGAGGCGGCCAGCACATCCACCGTGCGCGACATTAACTCGTCGCGGGTCCAACCGTATTGGCGTACCGCCGCGTCATTGACCAGAAGAAAGCGCAGGCTGCCCGGTGCATGTACCCACAGCGGCTGCGGGCTGCCATTGAAGATTTGTGCGTAGCGCTGCTCCGCACGCAGCACTTCGAGGCTAGCGGTGTCGCGCTCTCCGAGCAGCGCGGTGATGATGAGGCTTACGCCTGCGAGTCCGCCGACGAAGGACCAGATGAGGACCAGGCCTCCGAGCGGTTGGTATTGGCCAAACAGTCCGATGCCGAATATCACGCTGGTGGCCGCCACCGTCGAGACAGCGAAGGATGCACCGGCGGCGGCGACCAGCCCGAAGCGGACTGCGCTGATCACGACGAGGAACAGCGAAGACACCATCACCAGCGGCCTGAGGGTGTCTGCCGTTGCCGCGAGAATTGCGACGCAGAGAATGAACAAACCAAGCAGAAACAATGCACTCTCGCGCCAGTGCTGCAGGATGCGATCGAAGCTTCGACGGTTGTATGCCATCAAGGGCGGGCCGACCAGAAATGCGCCGGAGGCAGCATTGTTCCACCATCGAATCCAATTGATGGGACTGATTGCGAACGAGGTCGAGCCGGAGAAGTAAAACCCAAGGAGGCCGAATGTCGGCGCCAACGTCATGCCGATGGCTACGGCGAGGAGAAACAGCGGTACATCCTTGGCACGCGAAAAACTCTCATCGAACCCGCCGCGCTCCAAGAGCCGGACCGCCACCCAGGTGCCGCTCGCGAGGCCGGTTCCAACGCCAATGGAGGCGAGAATGGGTTGACCAAAGCACAAATCGATTGCGAAGCCGGCTGCAAAAACCGCCGGCCACACGCCGCGTCCCCAGCGATAAGTCAACGCCAACGCGAAGCCGCTCGGCAGCAGCGGCACGGCCAACCGGCCGCCAAGGCGCGGCAGCGCAAACGCGACCGCACCGGCCAGGAAAACGGCTGCAAATACGATCAGGAGTCGAACAGTCCTGGGATTGATTTTGCCGCGACTCTGTTCGGGCATCGGTTTGCCTTTGATCAGTTGATGATCAAGCATTGCCATCCATTGGGGCTAAAAACTCCTTGTTGCTTGCCCGCGCACAATCCTGCGCCAGTCTAGCGCGGCCACGCGCGATTTCTAGCCCTTGTTGCGTTCCAGCGGGGCATTGGCCCGATTATTGCTTCGCAACATCCTGATCGCGATGGCGGTGCTGTCGCTGCGAGCGCCCGGCCAACAGCTCGCAGCTCGCGCACTGAGTGCACGCGGCCTTGTGGTTGTTCGACTCAATGATTGCGCGGGCGACGTGACTTATTGCTTGCCAGTAGCGAGGATCGCGCGTCTGCTTGAGGCGCGGCGGAGAACTAATGCTGTATGCCTTGACATAAAGCGCGCGCGTGTCGCCATCAAGAGACGTCGATCACGGTTTCCTTCCGCGCGCTTCGTCACTATCTTGAGCAGCCGTTATCGTTCTTGGAAAAAAATCTATGGCAACGCGGGTCAATACGCCATTAGCTGGTGAAATCTGGCACCTGAGCATCGAGGACCTGTTTGCACCGGTCCAGGAAGCACAGCGGCTGGGCGGCGATGGACCCTTCGTGATCAGTCTCAGTGTGTCGACAGCGCCGATCAACGTTCCCAAGAAACCGTTTGATTGTTGCCCGGAAGCGCACGTCTACCAGATCCAAGTGAACGAAGATGGGCGCACGCGCTACCGCCTACGACTGGGCCCATTTGTTTTCGAAGACGACGCCGACGCGGTCCTGCAGGAGGTTCGCGAAATATATCCTGCCGCGCTGACCGCAACGGCCTGTGCGCTCGATGTGCGCACCATCGAATCCATGCAAGCCAAGGTCGATTCGAAGAAACCCCAATCACGCAAGCCCGTCAAGGTGGCCGCGGAGAAAACCGCAGCGGATCGAGCGGCTGCTGAAATCGCCGCCGCGGAGAAGGCGGTTGCCGACAGCATCGCTGCCGAACGAGCCGCACAGAAGCAGGCCGCGGAAAGACTCGCGGCGGAACGCGCCGCCGCTGAACGAGCTGCCGCCGTCGCTGAACGAGCCGCGCAACAGCTGGCTGCGGAGCGAGCCGCTGCTGAACGAGCCCTGCAAAAATTAGCCGCGGAAAAACTGGCTGCGGAAAGAGCCGCTGCAGAAAGAGCGGCTGCCGAAAGAGCCGCTGCCGAAAGGGAGGCGCGAAAACTGGCAGCCGAACGAGCCGCCGCCGAGAAATTGGCAGCTGAACGGGCGGCCGCTGAAAGAGCGGCACAAAAACTTGCCGCGGAAAAACTGGCTGCGGAGAGAGCCGCTGCAGAAAGAGCGGCTGCCGAAAGAGCCGCCGCCGAGCGGGCGGCTGCGGAGCGCGCCGCCGCCGAAAGGGCTGCGCAGAAACTGGCCGCGGAAAGGGCGGCTGCCGAAAGATTGGCCGCGGAGCGAGCGGCTGCCGAGCGAGCTGCGCAAAAGCTCGCTGCGGAGAAACTGGCCGCAGAACGGGCGGCCGCTGAGAGAGCCGCCGCTGAACGCGCGGCCGCCGAGCGCGCTGCAGCGGAACGCGCCGCGCAAAGACTGGCGGCGGAGAAGGCTGCTGCTGAGAGGGCTGCTGCCGAAAGAGCCGCGGCCGAACGCGCCGCCGCTGAACGCGCCGCCGCTGAGCGTGCTGCGCAAAAACTCGCCGCGGAAAAATTGGCGGCGGAGAAGGCTGCCGCGGAACGAGCGGCTGCTGAAAAAGCTATCGCGGAAAAGGCGGCGCAGAAACTGGCTGCGGAACGAGTGGCGGCCGAGAAAATGGCTGCCGAGAAGGCCGCTGCGGCAAAAGCGGCCGCCGAAAGAGCCGAGCAAAAGCGGGCAGCCGCGAAACTGGTCGCAGACGTATCCATGGATATTGGACCGGCGGCTCCCCAGGCCGCGCCGATGCTCACCGAGGTGGTTGCGCGAATATTGAAAACCAAGTCGCGTGCGGCCGCCGACGCGGCAACTCCTGCTCCCCTGCTGACCGAGATGGTGAAACCGGGGCGCAAAGGTCGCGCGCCGAAGGTTGCGGCGGCGCCGATCGCGGGCGAATTCGCCACGCGCGTGATCGTGGTGCCGGCACCGAAGGTAACCGATCAGAAGGCCGCAATTTCGAAGCCCGCGGCATCCGCATCGCGCGCGAGCACAGTTCCCATCCTTTCGCAGCCGGCAGTCCTTTCACAGCCTGCGGTTCTGGCAGCGATGCAGCCTACGATCGTTGCGACGGCGCCCGTGCCCGCCGCGCGCGAGGTCAAGCAGCTGAACGAACCGTTGCCTGATCTTGAATCCACCCAAACTGTTCGCGCCTTGACGCCGCCGGAGCTGGAAGACCAGGATTCATCGCGGTGGTTCGTCATTCAGCTGGCCCTCGCGGATCACGCGTTTGATCCTGAAGCCGTGCCGAACCTGGATATATTCAGCGAATACCGCTTGTATTCGGTGGCGGGAGTGGATCAAGGTCGAACCGTGCACGCCTTGCGCCTTGGCTTTTTCACGGAGGAAATTGCCGCCGTCATGGTCGCGAGCTACCTCGGAGCCCATTACAACAAGCCGACCATCAGGCGGGTGAGTGTCGCGGAACGCGAGCGATTCGCCCATCAGCGCGTCGAAGCGCGCAAGGATGTGGGCGAGACGGGCACGCATGCGGTCATCGAGATAACGGACGAGTTGGTCGCCCGACGAAAACGGATTGCGGCCGCCGCTTTGTCTGAAACCGGGACCTTCAGGACCGGTGAGACCGGCCTTTTCCCTTCCCGCTAACGCAGTCTCCTTGAATCATAGTGTCCGCCGCTTTTGTCCGCGGACACTGTCCGCGGCCATCGTCCAGCGGTCACCATGAGAAATCACCAGCAAATACGGGCGTGCCGAGCGAGTTTCGGGCTTGGCACGGCTCTTGCTCTGGTCTTGAGTGTTCTTGAGTCATCACTGCTGATTCACCAGGAGAGAAACATGAACACTCGCATCTCGTCGAAACTCGCTGCATTCGCCATTGCGCTCATGATGAATACCTTGCTCATCGGTGGTGTGAGCTACCTGTTCAGTAGTCAGGCCAGTCTGGCGGCAACGGTAGTTGCGCGCGTAGCCTGGGCTTGACGTTAATATTGCTTTCGCTTGAGTTGCGGAGCAAGAAACTTCATGAATAGCTTGCGGATCCTGGCTTCCTTGTTGCCGGCGCTGGTCCTTGCACCTTGTGGCGCGACGGCGAGCTCGTCCTCGCAGTTCACGATGGCGCAGGCGCTTCACTACCCTTTCGCCACGGAGCTTGCCTCGGCTGAACAGGCCGATGCCATTGCCTGGGTGAACAGCATCGACGGCGTGCGCAACATATGGATGGCGCGTGGTCCCGTCTACAAACCGGTCCAGGTTACGCACTACTCGGAAGATGACGGGCAGGAGATTACGCAACTGACATTCTCGCCGGACGGTATGCGTTTGGTATTCGTGCTGGGCGGCGATCATGACGCGAATTGGCCCGCGGAGGGGAATCTCGCGCCGGATCCGGCTTCCTCAACGCAACAACCGGTCACTGCGATCTGGTCTCTGCCCGCGAACGGCGGAGCGCTGGTAAAGATCGACGAGGGGGACGCGCCGGTGATTTCCTCCCGCGGAGTGCTTGCATACCTTAAGGATGATCACGTCTGGAGCGCGTCCCTCGATGGGGGTAAGCCGGAACGCCTGTTTTTCGATCGCGGTAAGGACAGCGATTTGCGCTGGTCCCCGGATGGCGGCCGGCTCGCGTTTGTTTCCGGCCGCGGGGATCACTCATTCATTGGAATTTTTTCCGCCAAAGATGCGCCGATAGTTTTTCTTGCCCCCTCCACGGGCAAGGATATCTCGCCTCGCTGGTCGCCCGACGGCACGCGCGTCGTGTTCGCCCGGACGGCAGGTGACGGCGGCCCGCCGCGCCCGGTGTTGACTGAAACGCCCGATCCCTGGTCGATCTGGATTGCTTCGGTCAACGATGGCACCGGTCACCTCGTGTGGCGGAGCCCGAGCACCGTTGCCGGCTCATTTCCCGATGTGGCCGGAGACGCCAATCTGAATTGGGTGGCCGGTGACCGCATCGTATTCCTGGCCTATCTTGACGACTGGCCGCACTTGTATTCGATATCAGCCGGCGGCGGCACGCCAATATTGCTCACGCCTGGTGCTTACATGGTCGAGCATGTCGTTGCGAGCCGCGACCGCCGCTTCATGATTTATGATGCCAATTCAGGCGCGACCGCCGGCGACGACGACCGCCGCCATCTATTCCGGGTTGCCGTGGATCGTGCGGGGTCCCTGGCGCTGACCTCGGGAGACACCTTGGAGTGGACGCCGGTGGCCGCTGCCGTCGACCGGGTTGCGTTCGTTGCCGCAGGCGCGCAGCAGCCGCCGTCCATCGAGTTGGTCGGGCTTGACGGATCGCGCCGCGCGTCGCTGGCCGGCACCGCTTCCGCGGAGTTTCCGCGGGCAAGATTGGCGACTCCCAAACAAGTCATTTTTCAGGCGGCAGACGGCACACGAATCCATGGTCAGCTGTTCGACGGGGGCGGTGCAATACCCTCGGCGCGTAAGGCCGGCGTCATATTCGTGCATGGCGGTCCGCCGCGACAGATGCTGTTGGGCTGGCACTACATGGGCGGCTACAGCAACGCTTACGCGGTCAATCAGTATCTGGCCGCGCACGGCTTTGTCGTACTCTCGGTGAACTATCGGCTGGGCATTGGCTATGGCCGTGCATTTCATCATCCCGCGCACGCCGGGTACGCGGGCGCCGCCGAATATCAGGACGTCGTGGCGGGCGCACGCTATCTGCAATCGCTGGCGAGTGTGGACGGCAAGCGCATCGGCATTTGGGGCGGTTCGTATGGCGGCTACCTGACGGCGCTCGCGCTCGCGCGCAACTCTGATCTCTTCAAGGCAGGAGTCGACCTCTACGGCGTTCACGATTGGTCGCGACTCCTGGACGAGATCACCGGTAAACCGGTGACCCGATTCGAGCAGGGCGACCGGGAAGAAGCGCTCAAGGTGGCCTGGACCTCATCGCCGGTGGCGCAAATGGACGGCTGGAAGTCGCGGGTTCTTCTGATCCATGGCGACGATGATCGCAATGTTCAGTTTCAGCAAACGATTGATCTGGCGCGCCGGCTCGAGGCGCACGGCGTTCCGTATGAGGAACTGATTATTCCCAACGAGATTCACGGCTTCTTGCGCCACGCCTCCGTGCTCAAGGCGGACGAGGCTGCGGCGTATTTCCTGGCGCGCGCCCTAGCCGTTCCTGCCGACTGAGCCGCCCGGGTCGCGGGACCCTGAGCGTCTGCGCCGTTCGACGAATGGGAAAATGCGCATCGATCCCTGCCGCGGCGTGCGGCGCTCGGGTGCAGCCTCGGTGAATTCCGCGCGCAACGCGACGGTCCGTGCGGGGGCTATAGCGCCTTGCTGCGCCAATCTGGCGGCATGCAATTCCCGCTCAACCGTCTCGCGGCTCCGCTCTGCGGCTCGCAGTGCCCGCCAGCCAAGATATTCCGCCGCTAGATAAGCGATCGACAGCCCAAATCCACCTGCCAGCATCGCAATCAAGGCATCTTCCAAATCCATGCCGGTATTTTACCGCGGACGGCCCGCCCAGTAAAATTCGCCCGGTCGCCGGCGCCGTGTCCATTCTGCGGTGCGTCGCCTATTCGGCGGCGCGCAATTTCGCAACCTGCGCGGCAGTGAGCTGTGATCCTTTCGCGCCATAGCGCGCCGTAACATAGTTCGCCACGCTGGCGATCTCAGCGTCCGAATAGGTGCTGCCGAATGCGGGCATGTTTTCTGCATCGTAAGGCCGATGCCGATGGCCGCCGCCAAGGATCACCTGCGCCACATTGTTGGCCGTCGGATCATTGATTGAACGCGTGCCGGTCAGCGTTGCAAAGGGAATAACAGGGCTGACTCCCGTCCAGCCATGGCATCCGGCACAAGCCCCTTCGTACACTTCCTTGCCGCGCGCGTGCGCAGTGTCGAGCCCGGCAGTCTGCGGGGCCGCTGCGGAATCCACTTTCGGTTCAGGCAAATCGGCGGTGGCCACCCCCGGCACCGAACGCAAATAGGACACCATGGCTCCGACGTCGCCGGGCGTGAGGTAACTCAAGCTCGCATCCACCGCCTCACCCATGGGGCCCGACGCCGTGCCGCGTCCATCCGCGTGACCCATCGATAGATAATGCGCAAGATCCGCATCGCTCCAGGCGCCGACGCCGCTGTTGTGATCCGGCGTGATGTTGTAGGCACGCCAACCTGCCTGCACTGCGCCGGTGAATTTTTGCCGGTTGTTCAAGGCGAAGAAGAGATTTCGCGGTGTATGGCATTCGCCGCAATGTCCCATCGCCTCCACCAGATAGGCGCCCCGATTCCACTCCGCGCTGCGATCGACGTGCGGCGCGAATCGCTTGTCGCGATTGAAGAGAGCCGACCAGACTGTCATCAAACTGCGTTGATTGAAGGGAAATACCAGTGTGTTTTGCGGCGCCGGCGAGTGCACGGGCAGGACGGTGAAAAGGTATTCCTTGATCGCCAGTGCATCGGCGTCGGACATGTAGGTGTAACTGGGGTACGGCATGGCGGGATACAGCTTGGTGTTGCCGCGGCCGATACCCTTGTGCACGGCGTTCAGGAAATCGGCATTCGTGTACTTGCCGATGCCGGTTTCCGCATCCGGGGTGATGTTGGTCGAGTAGATCGTGCCGAAGGGCAGCACGAATGGGCGTCCGCCCGCGAAGGGCGCACCGCCCTCGGCGGTGTGGCAGACCATGCAATCCGCTGCGCGCGCCAGATACTTGCCGCGCTCGACCATGCTTGCGGATCTGAGTTCGGCAGGCACGCCGGTGGGATCCTGTTCGTGGTACTCCGCCAGCGTCACGGTTTTGCCGCCCGCGAAATCGGTTGGGTCCGGACCCAGCACGATATAGGCGAATACGACCGCCGCCTAAGCCGACGATCACCGCCAGGCTCCACAAGATGGGATGGGCTACGCGCCCGCTTTGGGTGGTCTTGTTCATGCGACACCTGTGTGTTGGAAACGGGAGCATATGGATGCGCTTGCCGGTGGCGGCGAATATCGCGTTGGCGACCGCAGGCCCGATCGGCGCCACGCCGGGTTCTCCCACGCCGGTCGGCGGCGCCGTCGAGGGCACGATGTGCACTTCGATCTTGGGCATTTCATTCATGCGCAGCACCCGATAGCTGTTGAAATTGTCCTGCTCGATGCGGCCATCCTTCAAGGTGATCGCCCCATATAGTACGGCGCCGAGACCGAAACCGATGCCACCTTCCATTTGCGCCGCGATGATGTCGGGATTGATGGGCGTTCCGCAGTCGACGGCGCACACCACGCGATCGACCTTGACGTGACCCGCCTGATCCACGCTGACCTCGGCGACTTGCGCGACGAAGGTCTTGAAGGCTTCGGCGACGGCAATGCCGCGGCCCTTGCCCGGCGGCATGGGACCGCTGTTCCAACCTGCCTTTTCGGCCGCGAGTTCGAGGACCGCCTTCATGCGCGGTTCATGCTCGAGCAGCTTGCGGCGAAACGCGAAGGGGTCTTCGCCCGCGGCGTGCGCCGCCTCGTCGATGAAGGCCTCCACCGCAAAGCTCGTATGCGAGCTGCCGACCACGCGCCACCACAGCACCGGGCACGCCGGTCTTGGTCGTCGCCAGATCAACCGCGATGTTGGGGATCGCGTAGGCGATATTCGCCGCGCCTTCCACCGATGTGGCATCAATTCCATTCTTGATCCCCGCCGCGAATATCGTGCCCGCCATGATGGATTGCCCCACGATGACGTGGTGCCAACCGGTCAGTTGGCCTTGCGCATTCAAGCCTGCTTCGAGCTTGTGGAAGTACATGGGCCTGTACAAGCCGCCGTGCAGGTCATCCTCCCGGGTCCACTGCAATTTGATGGGCGTGCCGTCAGCGCCGTATGCCTTGGCGATCGAGACCGCCTCGACGATGTAGTCGGAACCCAGATTGGCGCGCCGGCCGAAGCTGCCGCCGGCATACAGGGTGTGAATGCTGACTTGCTCGGGCTTCAAGCCCGCGGTGAGCGCGGCATTCATCTGATCGATGGTCTGAAACTGATCGCCCGCCCAGATCTCGCAGCCGTTGGCATCCAGCTTGACCACGGCATCCAGAGGTTCCATGGGCGCGTGCGCAAGATAGGGAAACTCATAGCTCGCCGAAATCTTGCGAACCGCATCGCCGATGGCTCGTTTGGCGTCGCCTTCCTTGCGGGCGGGGAGGGCGGGTTCATCGGCCAGGCGCCGGTATTCCTCCATCAACGCCGTCGAGCTGCGCTTCTCGGCCTTCGACTCGTCCCACTCAACTGTGAGGGCGTCCCGGCCTTGCTTCGCTGACCAGAAGCTCTTCGCAACCACGGCCACGCCGCGCGGCACCTGCACCACCTTGACCACCCCCGGCACCGCCGCAGCTGCGGCAGCATCGAAGGATTTGACCGTCGCTCCGAACAGCGGCGGCCGCTTGAGCAGCGCCACCAGCATGCCGGGCAACACCACATCCAGGGTGAATTGCGCGGTGCCATCGGTTTTCGACGCCGCGTCGACGCGCGGCGGGCGGTTGCCGATCAGCGTGAAATCCTTGGGGTCCTTCAACGTGACGGTCTCGGGTACCGGCAAAGCCGCGGCGGTTTTGACCAGCGAGCCGTATGTCGCCTGACGTTTGCTGGCGGCGTGGTAGACGACGCATTTCTGTGTGGTCAGTTCCGCGGCCGGCACACGCCATTCCTTGGCGGCCGCGGCGATGAGCATGGCGCGCGCCTTCGCCCCTGCTTCGCGAAGCTGCGCCCAGGAATTGGACATGGCCGAGCTGCCGCCTGTCCCCTGAATCGTGCCGAAGACAAGATTGGCGTAGCGCTTCGCATCGGCGGGCGCGCTCTCGACGCGCACCAGCGTCCAATCCGCGTCGAGTTCCTCCGCCACGATGGTGGCGATGCCGGTGTAGGAACCCTGGCCCATTTCCAGGTGCTTGGAGATGACTGTCACGCTGTTGTCGGAGCCGATGCGCAGGAAGGCATTGGGCGCAAAGGGCGCGGCGCCGGGGGCCGCGGCGGCGAGCGCGGCTGCCCGCCGGGTCGTGCCTGCCCAGACGAATCCAATGGTCAGTGCCGCCGCGGACGCGGTGCCCGCGTTTTTGAGAAAGTCGCGGCGCGTGGGCAACGGGGAACGGAACGGTTGTGTTTTCATCGGATTAAGTCCTTGACGGCCCCTGCCGCCGAATGGATCGCGGCGCGGATGCGGGAATAGGTCGCACATCGGCAAATATTGCCGCTCATCGCGCCATCGATGTCGGCGTCAGTGGGCGACGGGTTTTTCTCCAACAGCGCCGTCGCGGACATGATTTGGCCGGATTGGCAGTAACCACATTGCGGTACTTGCAATTCGATCCAGGCAGACTGCACCGCTTTGGCCTGCTTGCTCTGCAGCCCCTCGATGGTCGTCACCTCGCGGCCCGCGACCGACGACAGCGGCATGACGCAGGATCGAACCGCCTGGCCATCCAGGTGCACGGTGCAGGCGCCGCACAGTGCCATGCCGCAGCCAAACTTGGTGCCGTGCAGGCCCGCGACTTCGCGCAACGCCCACAGCAACGGCATGGTGGGATCGGCGTCAAGGGTGGTGGATTTGCCGTTGAGCAGTAAATGTTGTCGACATGGTGATCTCCGCTGGATTGCCGACCAATTCTAAGGCCGGGCGGCGCGAATACAAAGGCGTATACAATCCTCGCATGTCCGACGAGACTTGGCATTCCTTAAGCCAGTACCTGGACCAGGCGCTCGATCTGTCCGAGCCGGAGCGCGCGATTTGGCTGCGTAAATTTCGCGAGGAGAATCCCTCGCTGACGGCAAAATTGCTGCACCTCCTGGAGGCGCGGTCACAGCCAGGATATTCCGAATTTCTCGAAGGTCCCCCGCCCGTTTCCCTCGAGGCCGCGAGCATCCCTTCCATGGTGGGCCGGCGTGTCGGGGCCTATGTCATCGAGGCCGAGATCGGTCGCGGCGGCATGGGCAGCGTGTGGCGGGCGCGGCGGGACGACGGCCGCTACGAGGGATTCGTCGCCGTCAAATTCGTGCATGTGGCGTGGATGGGTCGGTCGGGCGACGAGCGTTTTCGGATCGAGGGCAAGCTGCTCGGCAAGCTCGATCATCCCAATATCGGGCGGCTGCTCGATGCCGGCATGCTCGATGATGCCCAGCCCTACCTGGTGCTCGAGTACATCGAGGGCGAACCCATCGACGGCTATTGCAGGAGCCACGACCTGAAAGTCGAGGCCCGTGTT
This sequence comes from uncultured Gammaproteobacteria bacterium, assembly GCA_963775565.1. GTDB lineage: Bacteria > Pseudomonadota > Gammaproteobacteria > Steroidobacterales > Steroidobacteraceae > Bog-1198. Next base: position 973,627 of record CAVZJP010000018.1, on the reverse strand, counting down.
CGATTATTTCTCGATGTTCTCGCGGCGGTGGGTCATGCGCACAGCCACCTCATCGTGCACCGCGACCTAAAGCCGGCGAACATCCTGATCACCCATGAAGGGTCGGTCAAGCTCCTGGATTTCGGTATCGCCAAGCTGCTTGATGCGCACGACGCGTCGGTTGCCGTCACGCAATCAAGGTTGGCACCGCTGACGCCTCAATACGCCGCTCCCGAACAACTGCTCGGCCAACCGGTGACCACCGCGACTGATATTTACGCGCTCGGTCTGGTGCTGTACGTCTGCCTGACGGGGAGCCATCCGGTGCCGGCGCGCACGCGTTCGAGCGCGGACCTGGTGCGGTCGATCGTGACCGAAGATCCGCCGCGTCCCTCCGACGTTGCCGCGGGCGAAGGGGTGGAGCCGGGAGCGCTCGAGGGCGATCTGGATAACATCATCGGCAAGGCGCTCAAAAAGAATCCGTCCGAGCGCTACGCTTCCGCGGGCGCGTTCGCGGATGATCTGACGCGCTATCTCAACCACGAGCCGGTCAGCGCCCGCGCCGACACTCTGCCCTACCGCATCGCCAAATTTGCGCGCCGCCATCGCGGCGGTGTCATCGCCGGGGTACTCGTCGCCATTGCGCTGATTGCCGTCGGCATATTTGCCTTGATCAACCTCTTTGAGGCGCGCGCGCAGCGCGACCTCGCGCAATTCGAGGCCACGCATGCCGGCGCACAAAGCGAACTGACCGAGTTCCTGCTGGGCGAAAATCTGAGTCAGGCGCCGCGCGAGGTCGTCACACAACGACTCGAGCGCGCCCGTGAACTCATTCACCGCCGTTTCGCCGAGGAGCCTGGAATTCAGGCGGATCTTTTGATCGGGCTTTCCGGGCGCTACATCGACGTGGGTGATATGAAGGGTGGCGCTGATGTCATGAATGAAGCTGAGGCGATCAGCCGGCGCCTGAACGATCCCTCGTTGAATGCAGACATCGCCTGCGGCAAGGCGCAGGACGCGGTGGAAACCGGAAATCTGGCAGCGGCGCACGAGGAAGAGAGGATTGGTCTCGCCAACATGCGGCGCCTCAGGCTGGTGCCCCCGGGCATGATCGCCGAATGCGCCATGGCCACCGCATATATTGCCGAGCGCGAAGGCAATTACGGCCGGGCCACGAGTGCCATGAGCGACGCCATGAAGACTCTGCGGCAGGCGCATCTTGAGCGTACCTCGCGGTACACGAGTATCGGGCACGAATACGCCCGCTCGTTGGTGCTCGCCGGTGACTATCGAGGAGCCTGGGCCGCTCAGCAGTCGGTTCTGGCCATCGTCAAAGACGTCGGACGCGACGATGGTGATGCGTACTACGCCATGGTCAACGTCGGGGCCGCGGCGCTCATTGCAGGCGGCGAGCCCAAGAAGGCCCTCGAATTATTGGACACGACGATCGAGAGAGCGCGCAAGCTTTCCGCCAACGCCGAATTGCCGTTCTACCTGGAGGCATCGAGGCTGATCGCGCAGTCGTCGGAAGGCATGCCGGGGTCTGAGGAGCATGGCTTGATGCAGGCTGCCGATCAGGCCGAAAAGCTGGGCCTGGCTTCGGCCGTGACGAGCTATCGGGTCGCGGCCATTCGCGCCGCACTCGATCGCGGTGATATCGCCGCGGCGCAAGCGGATTGGGCAAGGATCAGTGGGCTGGAGGCTAAATATATTGCAGACCCGGCATGGCAGCGTGATGCGAAGCGGCTGTTGATGGCGCATGCTCGGCTGAATCTGGCGAAGCAAGAACTGGCCGACGCGGCCGATGAAGTGGCGAGAGCGGCCGCGCTCGGCTCCGGCCAACAAGCGAGCGATCCTGAGTGGGAGCATATTGTGGAATTGAGAGCCGAGATCGAACTGGCGCAGCGCGCGTATGCAGCCGCCGACGCCGATGCGCAAGCAGCCGTGACGCGGGCCCGTCTCGAAGCCGTCGATCCGAACTCCTCGGCGTGGGTCGGCGAAGCGCTGATGGTGCGCGCGCGGTGCGAAGCGGCGATGGGGAATAAGCCGGCCGCTGCTGCGAGTGCACGCGAAGCGCGGCCGCATCTCGAACAGAATCTGGATCCGTCCGATTCCCTTCTGTCACAAGAGAAAACCCTCGAGGCGGGCGGAACGTGAACGCAGTCGAAGTACGCAGCGTACGGCGCGCCGACTATCTGGCGTGGAAAGACCTGTGGGATGGGTACAACGCATTCTATGGGCGCGAGGGTCCGACGGCGCTGGCGCCGGAAATCACGCAGATGACCTGGTTGCGGTTCTTTGATTCGTACGAGCCGATGCATGCATTGGTCGCGGAGACATCGAGCGGGATCCTGGGATTTGCGCATTTTCTTTATCATCGCAGCACGATTCAGCTCGGTCCGACCTGCTATCTTCAGGACTTGTTCAGCGTCGAGGCGGCACGCGGCAGCGGCGTAGGGCGGGCACTCATCCACGCCGTTTACGCTCACGCGAGATCCTCCGGAGCGCCGAGCGTTTATTGGATGACCCACGAGTCCAACGCGGCGGCGAGGAGGCTCTACGACAAGGTCGCGCTGCGATCAGGCTTCATCGAATATACGAAGGACGTCTGAGGTCAGGCGCAGCGCGATAAACGCAGACCATGCACGGTTGAAATGAGATACTGCGGCCCATGAACGCAGCGGCCGCGCAGCCGGAACCCTACAAGCGCCCGACCATTTGGCAACTGGCCGCACCGTCGATCACGGCCAATCTCATGTTCTCGCTGGTCGCGATGATCCAGACGAAGTTCGTGGGCGGATTGGGCGCATCCGCGGTGGCATCGGTTGGCGCCGGCCAGCGCGTGTTCTTCGCGCTGCAGGCCTTGTTGATGGCGATCGGCGTCGGAACCACCGCCTTGGTTGCGCGCTCCTGGGGCGCAGGTCAGCAAGAAGAGGCCAGCCGCATCACTTCCTCGTCGCTCATGCTGGGCGGCTTGGTTGGATTGTTGTTGATGATTTTCGGCATGACCTTCTCGCATCAAATTGCCGAAGTCTTTGGGTTGGATGAGCCTACCGCCCAACTTGCGTCGCGCAACATTTTTTGGCTGGCCGCGTTCGTCATCGGATTCGCCATCGATATCATCCTCTCGAGCGCCTTGCGCGCGGCCGGCAACGCCTGGACCCCGCTGCTGTTCGGTCTGGCAGTGAACCTGGTGAACCTTCCGCTGCTGTATGCCTTTATATTTGGAAAACTTGGTGCGCCGCGCATGGGCGCGGCAGGTGCGCCGTTTGCGGGCGGATTGTCGTTCCTGCTATGCGGCGCGGTGTTGGTGTCGCTTTGGATGCGGCAAAAGCTGTCCCTCAAGTTCCATCCCGGCCATCTGTTCGAGAAGCTGCGCTATCAGCGTCTGCTGCACATCGGCTATCCCGTGGCGCTCGAACAATTGGTGCTGCAGTTCGGCTTCTTTTTGTTCATGTCTCTGATCGGGCGCTACTACGGCACCGAGGCGTTTGCGGCCTACAATGTCGGCGTCAACATGCTGAACGCCGCGATGGTGGTTGGCAGCGGATTCTCGATCGCCGGCGCAACCTTGGTCGGCCAGCACTTGGGGGCGGGCGACGTGGATGGCGCGGCTCGCAGTGGTTGGCGCGCGTGCAGCATGGCGGTTGCCGCCATGTCGCTGATCGGCTTCTTCATCACCATCAATGCGACGGTACTGGCGCGGTTTTTTCTGGGATCCGATGAAATCGCGGTCCAAAGAACCACCGAATTCACCTACATCATGGCTGCGATGCTGCCGCTGCTGGGCGTCGACATGGCAATCGGAGGGTCGTTGCGCGGCGCCGGCGACACGCGCTTTCCGCTCATGACCTCGTTTCTCGGCCTGATCGGGATGCGCTGCATGTTGGCCGCGACATTTACCTGGTTTCACTTGCCGGTGATTTGGGTGTATAGCTCCATCATTGGAGACTACATTCTCAAGGGATCCTTGCTCATCTGGCGCTTCAGATCGGGTCGCTGGAAACATGCGCTGGCGAAACGCCTTTTCGCGGCTTGATTGCTCGTCAGGCGAGGCAGAACTGGTTATGCGAGGTAGATCTGGCTATGCGAAGTAGAGAAGTGCATCTGGTTGAACGTCCGCAGGGACTGCCTACCCCGGCTCAATTCCGGATCGTGGAAGCGGATTTACCCGAACCCACCGCAGGTCAGGTGCTGGTCGAGAACATCTATATGTCCGTCGACCCGGCCATGCGGCCGCGGCTGGCGGCGCAAACGCCGCTCAATGAAGCCATGATGGGCGGCACCATTGGTAGAGTGCTCAATTCCCGCCATGCGGCCTTTAAGGAAGGCGATTATGTCGAGTCGATGTGCGGATTCCGGGAGTATTTCCTCTCCGACGGCAAAGGTCTCTCCAAGCTCGACGCTGATGGCATGCCGCTGGTGGCCTACATGAGCGTATTGGGGTTGACCGGCCTCACCGCGTACGGCGGCTTGCTGGTCATCGGCGCGCTCAAGGATGGGGAGAACGTGTTCGTGTCGGCGGCCGCGGGCGCCGTGGGAAGCGTGGCGGCGCAGATTGCCAAGATCAAGGGTTGCTACGTGATCGGCAGCGCGGGCTCAGACGAGAAGTGCCGTTGGCTGAAAGAGGATCTGGGACTCGATGCTGCCATCAATTACAAGCAGGGCGAGCTTCGCCACGCGCTTAAGGCGGCCGCGCCCAAAGGCATTGATGTGTACTTCGAGAACGTCGGCGGCGAACACTTGAACGCGGCGCTGCCGCGTATGAATGCGTTGGGACGCATCGCGGTTTGCGGCATGATTTCCGCTTACAACAATTTTGGCGCCGTCTCCGAGGGGGTGACGACGCTCTCGAACATGATCTATAACCGGATCACGATGCGGGGGTTCGTCGTTTATGAATTCGAAGCCAAGCGCACGCAGTTCCTGAACGATATGAAGGGCTGGATCAAGGACGGGCGCATCAAATACCGCACCACCATCCAGCAGGGGATCGAGCGGGCGCCGGCCGCCTTGATCGGCCTGTTCACCGGCGCCAACACGGGGAAAATGGTGGTGCAGCTCGCCAGGGAATAGCGCCTAGGGCGCGACGAAACCGACGCGCCTGTGCGAGCCGTCGCAGTAGGGCTTGTTGGCCGATTGCCCGCAGCGGCAGAGTGCTTCGTCAGTTGAGCGTTTGACCGTGCGCCCGGTGCCCGAGCAGATTTCCATGTTGCCGCGTATTCGCAAGGGCCCATTGGGCTGCGACTTTATTTTCAACGGCCCATCGCGCGACTCGAGGGCAGGCGCGTCGACGGTCGGCGGCTCCCCGGAGGCGGTGAAGGGCAGGTCGCGGTGCGAGTTATCGCAGAACGGTTTGTTCTTTGACGCTCCGCAGCGGCAAAGCGTTGCGCGATAACCGATTGCCTTCTCGTCCAGGACGATTTGGGCGCGAAATGCCAGCGGGCCATTTTCGCGAATGTAGATCAGATTGATTGGAGGCGCCTGTTCATCGGGTTGGCCGTCGTGACGTTCATACTGAATCGCGCCCGACGGGCAATTGTGCGCAACTGCAGCCACTGCTTCGACACTGTCGGCGGCCGGGGCGATCCAAGGGCCCTTGACGTTCGCACGATATACCTGCGGTTGCCATAAGACGCAGAAGCGGGAATGTATGCAGCGTCGCGCCTCAAATCTGACGGTAACGCCGCTCGAATCCGCAATCTCGATCGATGCGTCCGACGCTGCTGATTTTTCGTCGCTCACGTCACTTCCCAACGAACACGGACTTCGGAATCAGGCAGTGCACGCCCTTGCGGATGTCGACGACTTGTGACACGCGGCAATCGCCCACGATGGAGGTGAGAGCATAGGCTTCCTCGCGGCTCATCGGCACGATGGTTTGCTTCGAGAGCCACGTGACGGTCTGCTCCACCGCAATTTTCATCGCCTGATTCAAATCCTCGTCAAATCCCATGAAGACCCAGTTGCTCTTCGTTTCCGCCCACGGCCATTCGGTTTTCATGTCCTTGCGGACGATGGGCTTGATCTCAATCTCCTTATAGGAGCACTCCAGAGCCGTGAGGTTCACCTCGCCGTTGCCTTGCCGGCAGTGCGAATCGCCGGTCCAGATCAGGCCGCCTTTCTGGAACACGGGCATGTACAGGATGGAGCCGGCCTGCAGTTCGTTGACGTCCATATTTGAGCCGTTCTTCCACGGCCGCAATGTACTCGTGCGGCCCTTGGCGTCGTGTATCGGCGGACCTGCCTTGGCGTCGGGTTCGTTGGGGTCCACGCCGACCGCAAAGGTCCCGGGAAAGGGCTGCAGATCGATGACGATCCCCGGCTTGAATTGCGTACGCATATTCGCCAGGTCCAATTTGTAATAGCGAACGAATCCTTCCGGGAATTCCGATGCCAGTTGGCCGACGGTTGGAAAATCCTTGCCCGGTACATTGAAATTGAACGCATCGGTTTTGGGCACGATCTTCAGAATGTGGATTTCCAGCGTGTCGCCGGGCTCCGCGCCTTCCACATAGATGGGACCGGTGATCGAGTGCGGACCGCCGCCGGGATTGCCCTTGCGCAACTTGACGATCTCATCCATCGGCACCCCCGGCTTGATCTGTCCAAGCGAATGCGACAGCGTCTCGATGGAGACGGTATCGCCCGAATGGATGGTGAGCTTGGGCGTCTCATTGATGTCGTACCAACCCCACTGCACGTTCTCCGGCGTCGCCGGCAGCACGAAGTGCCTCGAGGAGCGGCTCTCTTGCGCCAGCGCCGGTGCGGCCAAACCGAGGAGCGAGGCTGCGGCAATCAAGACGGCGCGCGAAGTATTTTTGCGAAGCCCGGCGATCGGTTCCATTTGGGTTCCCTTGGTTGGCGGCGACAACAACCATTTTGGCACACCGAACTTGCGGAACGTAGGGGTTCGGTACAGCGATCGGAGTTCCTGACGCTAGAAGAGTCCTTGAGGATTCAATTTGGCCAAGGCCTCGATCAGCGTGTCCGCCGAAAAAGGCTTGACGATGAAAGCAACGCCGCCGATTGCCGTGACGCGCGCTCTGACCGACGCGTTGTCGTTCGCGGTCATGAATATTATCGGGATGGTGAATCCGGCATCGGCAAGTTTGTGCGCCAATTCAATGCCGCAAGACTCGCCAAGTTGAATATCGACGATGAGGCCGCTTGCTTTGCTACCCTTGGCAGCATCAAGGAACTCTTTCGCTGAGACATAGAGTTCTACGCCGTAACCGAGGCTCGCCAACAACCGGCTCAGGCCTCCGAGGATCGGTAGACTATCGTCTATTACCGCTATTACCTTGCGCGTTGGCATGAGTGGGTGGTTCCGAATGAGGTAGAACGGCTTTGAGGCTCGGTGTCGCAGTGGACCCGAGCGCCGTATTTAGGGCAGATTTCTGGTGGGCGACTTTATATGTGCGAACCTGCCTGCATGTCTTGCTATCCTGTGCCAAGGCGTTGTCGCTGCAGGCCAGCCATAACCGCAGAGCACGAAAACTGTGAATGGTGTCACTAGCAAGCGTCTCGGTACGCTCCCAACTGCAACGGGTGGCCTTGCCCGGCTTGCCTACGCACGCGCGCTGCGGGCCGGCATTGAACTAAAACCGCTGCTAAAGAAAGCGGGCTTGACCGAACAACAGATGAAAGACAGCCGTGTTCGATTGGCCGTCAATCATCAGATTCAATTCTTGAATCTCGCAGCGAATGCCCTGCGGGACGAGTTTCTTGGCTTCCGTCTAGCGCAGGTGCTCGATCTTCGTGAAATGGGCCTGCTCTTCTATGTGGCGGCCTCCTCAGAGACGCTGGGCGACGCACTGCAGCGAGCGGCGCGCTACAGCTCGATTGCCAACGAGAGCTTGTCGCTCAAGTGTCATATGGCGCGGGAAACTCGTCTGGTGTTCGAATACATCGGTGTTGCTCGTCACTCGGATCGGCATCAGATTGAATTCTTCATGGGCATTTTGGTCCGTTTGTGCCGAAAATTGTCCGGCGTGCGCCTGACTCCGAGCCGCGTGCGGATCAAGCATCGGCGCAGTAAACAGGGCGGTTCAACCTTGGTTGCAAGCTTTGGGCGCAACATAAGCTTCGAAGCCAAAGTAGATGAGCTTATTTACGCCGAGAGGTTTGCGGAAACGGCGATCCGCAGCGCGGATCCTTACCTCAACGAGCTATTGGTGGCGAACTGCGAGCAAGCTCTTTCCCATCGGAGGGCGAATCGCGGCACATTTCGAGCAGCCGTAGAGAATGCCATCGTGCCACTGTTGCCGCATGGAAAGGTGCACGCATCGCGCATCGCCGCCGGGCTCGGCTTGAGTCAGCGAACTGCAGCGCGCCGGCTGGCTCTGGAAGGCCTGACATTTTCGGCCGTTCTCGAGAGTTTGAGAGGCGATCTGGCGAAGCAGTATTTGACGGACCCGGACTTGTCGATATCGCGCATTGCGTGGTTGCTCGGCTATCAGGAAGCGAGTGCATTCACGCATGCATTCAAGCGATGGTCGGGAAAGACGCCCCGGGAGGCGCGCGCCCAACAGGCCCTGGCGCCCGGAGAACTGATCGCAAAAGCGGAGCTGGATTAATGACTTATTCAACCATCCGTTATGAAGTTGCCGACAGTGTCGCGACGATTACGCTCAATCGCCCGGAAAAGTTGAATGCATTCAACTTTGCGATGATGAGCGAGGTTGTCGACGCGTTCGACAAAATTGACGCTGACGATGCGGTGGGCGCAGTGATTGTGACAGGAGAAGGCAGAGCCTTCTGCGCGGGTGCCGATCTTAGCGGCGGCACCGCGACTTTTGATTCGAAGCAGCGGCCTGACGCACCGTTTCGCCCCGATGGTACGCCCGACTATGGCAGGGAGTCTGCGCGTGATTCAGGCGGAAAGCTGACTCTACGCATCTTTCAGAGCCTCAAGCCGGTCATCGCCGCCATCAACGGCCCGGCGGTGGGAATAGGGGCGACCATGACGCTTCCCATGGACATTCGCCTGGCAAGCGATACCGCTCGAATCGGGTTCGTATTCGCGCGGCGTGGGATCGTCCCCGAAGCGGCATCGTCCTTCTTCTTGCCGCGCATCGTTGGCATCTCCCAAGCGCTTGAATGGTGCTACAGCGGACGCGTGTTTGCCGCCGAGGAAGCGCTCCGTGGCGGATTGGTCAAGGGCATTCATTCGCCGGACGAACTGTTGCCGGCGGCGCGCGCGATTGCACGCGAAATCATCGATAACTCGGCACCCGTTTCGATCGCTCTGATTCGCCAGATGATGTGGCGCGGTCTTGGTCAGGCACACCCGATGGAAGCGCACCGCGTCGACAGCCGCGCCATCCTGTCCCGAGGCCGCAGTCAGGATGTGGCCGAAGGCGTTTCATCCTTCTTGGAGAAGCGCCCTGCACACTTCCCGAACCGCGTTTCCTCAGATATGCCGGATTATTTTCCGTGGTGGGAGGAACCGACCTATAAGTGAACAGATCGAGACGCGTCGATGCGCAGATCTCGTTTTCGATTTCTTTTCAAAGCCGCCAATTAATAGAGTGTCAGATGTCGCCTGCTCCTAACAAACTGTCCGGGACGAGGATTCCATCGCCTCGCAAGCAATACATCAAGGAGCAGTCATGAATAGTTTCACCGTTACCGCCGTAGGCAATCTCGCGAAGGACCCCGAGCTCGGGCAGAAGGGCGATACGACCTATGCTCGAATCTGTCTCGTCGGCAACGACTATGCGGGCAAGGATGCGTATGGCAATGCGCGGGAGGCGGTCACCAGCCTTTGGTTTGTGGCGTTTGAGAGCCTTGGAGAAGCGATTGCCAAGAATGCGCGCGTCGGCGATCAACTCATCGTTCAGGCGCAGATCCGTGCGAACAACTGGACCGACAAGGAGGGCGAGAAGCAGTACGATTACTCCTACGTGATCCAGGCTTTTCGATTTGGCGCGCCCGGCAAAGCAAAACGCGAGGAGCTGGCCACGCGGCGCAGCAACAGCGAGATCGAACTGGAGACTGAGATCTAAATTTAGCCGCAATCTGGATAACGCCCGCCGGAAAAGGAATTCCGATATGCATCACCCCCGTTTATCCCTCATCCCATTGCATCGAGTTGCGCTGGCCACCCTGCTGGCTGTGCTCGTTATTGTCGCTCCCGATACGGCGATGGCTCAGGCCTCGCCTTTCATGACGGGTGCAAGCTCGCTTCAGACCAACATCCTCGCATGGCTCACGCCGGTCGCCATCATTTTGGTGATGGTGCTTGGGGGAATGGCAATGGCAAACCGAATGTCCTGGGGGTGGTGCATCGGCGCGATATTGGGCATCGCCATTGGTTTCGGCGCGCCGCAGATAGTGACCTGGGTGCGCGGAATGTTCGGTGTATAGGAGCACGTCATGACGGAACTGAACCCAGGACTGACGGCCGACACGCTTTTTGTCGGCGCCACGCGCCCATCCATGCGCTGGGGTGTGACGTACTCGGCGCTGCTCTTCAACATGGTGTTCACCATGGAGATCTTTCTGCTGTCGAAGAACCTGCTGACGTTATTGCTTTGCGCGCCGATCCACGGCGTGTGCATGCTGTTGTGCGCGCGGGACGCCCGCTTTTTTGATCTGGTGTTGATCTGGGCACGAACCCGGCTGCCGGCGTGGTTCGCCAATATGCGTGTCTGGAAAGCGAGCAGCTACTGCCCGTTGGAAATCGATCTCCCCAACCGTCGCGGCCGCCGAATGCGCGGGCACGCCTGACTCCATCTGCGACGATTGCGCTATACTCGATCTACAAATTCCTTGGGACGGAGCTCTCGGGGTTCCTTTCACATGAAGATACTGCTGCGCGTGCTCGCCGCCGTTTCCCTAGCTGTCGTTGTATTGCTGGTAGCCCTGTGTCTGTACCTCGCGTTCGGCGATCTGGGCGCGCACAAGGGGCGGATTGAGCAATTCGTGACCCGGCGCATCGGCCGCGAGTTCGCCATCGACGGCCCGTTCTCGCTGAAGCTGATCCCCGCGATTCAGTTGCAGGCCGAAAAGGTGCGCGTCAGCAATGCTGCGTGGGGCTCGACGCCTCAAATGCTGCAGGTTGGACGCATCGCCGCGACGATCGACCTGTGGTCCTTGGTCTCCGGACCCGTCAACGTCCGAACACTGGAGCTGCGCGATGTGACGGTCACCCTCGAGCGTGATCGCAATGGCAGCAACAACTGGACCTTCGGCAACCCGAATGCGCCCAAACCTCCTCCGGAGGAGTCCGACGCGGGACTGAAGAAACTTCCGATTGCATTCCAGCACGCCACGCTCAGCAACCTGCACCTCACCTATCGCGTGCCAGACCAGGACGAGCGGATCGCCCGTGTCGAATCCCTGACGGTCCTGCCTGCATCCGACGGCCTGCTGGCAGTCGAGGGCAAGGGCTCCGTGGACGCAGATGCGGTGACGCTCGCCGGCGAGCTTGGGCCACTGCACGCACTTCTCTTTGGGCGGGATATTCGGATGTCGATCCAGGCTTCACTCGGCAATTTGCAGGTCACTGCGAAGGGTGCGGTGGGTCAACTGTATCCGCTGGCTGGAGCAGATCTGGAGCTGACAGTCGATAATCCGGACCTGGGCAAGCTGCTCCAAGAACTCCGTGCACCGCTATTCGCCGATGGCCCCATGCACATCGCCGCCAGCCTGAAGGCCGCCGGTCAACAGACGCGCGTCGAGTTGCAGGGGAAGGCCGGGGACATCACGACGAGTATTACCGGAACAATTGCAGAGCTCGGACTGCACGACGCGAACCTGGATTTCAACCTCGAGGTATTGGATGCCGCGCGACTCGCGGCCGCGTTCGACGTGAAGAATGTCCCCGCGGCAAATCTGGGGGTTGCCGGTCACATGGCCGCTTCGAGCACGGAACTGAAGTTCGAAGGCGTCACCGTCAGGCTCGGAGCGACACAGGCCCGGATCGACGGCACGTTGCCGGTGAATCGCGATCAGCCCATGACAGCTCGCTTTGTGGTCTCGGCAGAGAGCCTCGCTGAACTGCAGGCGACACTGCCGCCGCTGCCACTGGAGGTCAGCGGCGACCTGACCCGTGGACCAGAGCGGATCGAATTGACGAACCTCGTCGCCCGCGTCGGCAAGACTGATCTTACGGGCAAGGCGATGTTCCAGAGCGGCGCGCACCGGCACATCGAGGCTGACATCAGCACACCGTTGCTCGACCTGACGCCCCTCGTCGACAAGCCGGAGCCGGCCAAACCACACGCCCAACCGGCAGCGCATCCACCGAAGAAGCAGTACCTGTTCCCGACGACGCCGTTGCCGCTCGCGCAGCCGCAGGGACTGAATGCCCGCCTGCATTTCAGTGCGGGCGAAGTGCGGGCCGACACGATGCTTTTGAAAGGTGTCGACGCCACGATAAACGTAGACAACGACACACTGCTGGCACAGGCGCGCGCCAACGGCGGCTTCGGCGGCAGCCTCGAAGGTTCGGTCGGCCTCACGCCCTCCGGCAGTAATGCGGCAACGCTCAAGGTCGACATGAAGCTGCAGGACTTTCGCGCCGGCCTGCTCGCAGGCGGCGATGCGGTCCGGGACGAGGAAGTGCCGCCGCTGAGCGTGGCGGCTGATATCACTGCGACGGGTGCCTCTCCCCGGCAATTGGCATCAGGCGCGAGCGGCAGTCTTCTGCTTTCCACAGGGCCGGGCAAGGCCCGGCGCGGCGCCTTGAGCGTGGTCGGCAGCGACGTGATTGGCCAGCTGTTCAGCAAGCTGAATCCGTTCGCAAAGGAAGATCCTTTCACGGTGGTCGATTGCACCGTGGCACGGATCGATATCCTGAATGGCAAGGCTAAGATCGCACCAGTGCTTCTGCAGACCGGCAAGGTCACCGTGACGGCCGACGGCACAGTCGATCTTCTCACTGAAGCTCTCGCGTTCAATTTCAATACGCGGCCGCGCAGCGGCATCGGCGTGAGCCCTGGCATGTTTACAAACCCATTCCTGGAGCTGAACGGCACGCTGACAAGCCCCAAAGTGAGCGCGGGCGCAAAGGGCGTGACGTCCGGCGCATTGGCCGTGGCGACTGCCGGAGCCACCGTGGTGGCCGGCGGAATCGTAGACCGCGTCAAGGGCGAGGCCGACATGTGCAAGCCAACGCTCGAGGCGGCGCAACATCCCGCCGGCAGCGGAAAATAGCCGGTCTAAGATTCCTTTGGAGTACCTATGTTGGACACAATCGGCCATATCGCCCTGATCGTAAAAGATTCAAGCCGAACGGCCGCACTTTTTAAAGACTTGTTCGGTGCGGCGATTGTGGTGCGCAAAGATATCGATGGCCACGATGAAACCTTCGTGAGGCTTGGTCGAACTTGGTTTGTCCTTGTACAGGCGGAAGTGGATCGTCCCCGCAGCGGTGATCACATCGCATTCTCGGTTTCAATGGCCACACTGCTGGAAGCAGCAGAGAAACTCAAGAGAATGAACGTGGAGTTCTTTCTTGCCAGATCGGACACCGCGCTCTACTTCTTCGACTACGACAATCATGTCTTTGAGCTGGATACGACGGACCTGGACCGTGAGTTGGCTGGATGATGGGATGAGGAGGTGACAGGATGAACATGACACGGCGGGAGCTAGGAGCCTCCTTTGGCGCACTGGCCGCCTCCGCGGCGCTTGGCCGCCTCGAGGCAGTTGCCTCCGGGACTTCAGCGGCGGACGAGCTCCCAAATGCAGTCGCGCCTCGCTTCCCGCGAAAGGCGGATTTCACGATCGTTGATGGATATTCCTACCTAAATGGCGCCTTCAGTCATCCGATGCCCCGCGCAGCGGCCGAGGCGTGTCACCAAGCCGTGGAACGGCGCGCTACGCTGGCACCCCCCGGCGTGCCCTTCGTCTATCTGAATCCGCCGCCCGACACGACGCCCATGCCGGTCGATCCCCGGGACTCCTTTGCCGCACTCATCAACGCGAAGCGGAGCGAGATCAGTTACATCCCCAATACCAGCACCGGGGAGAACCTGGTGGTCGAGGCACTCGGCATCACGCGCTTCGAGGGAAATGTGGTGACGGACGCGCTGCACTTCGAAGGCGCGCTGGTGCACTTGCTGGAGCTGAAAAAGCAGGGTCTCGATCTTCGCCTGGTGATGCCACGCGAGGGCCGTATTGATATTCGGGACCTGGAGCGGGTGGTGAACCGCAACACGAAGCTGATCGAAGTCTCGCTGGTATCGATGTACAACGGATTCCAGCACGACCTCAAGGCGGTCTGTGACCTGGCACACGCACACGGCGCATACGTGTACGCCGATATCATTCAAGGCGTCGGCGCAACGCCATTGGATGTCCGCGCAACAGGCGTCGATTTCGCCGCTACTGCAACCTACAAATGGCTGATGGGAGATTTCGGGCTGGGCTTCCTGTTCGTACGCGAGGAGCTCCTTGGCACCGTGATTCGCCGCAAGCATTGGAGCTACGAGTCGAGCCCGGATACCAATATCCATCTATCACCTCTCGATCCACTGTTTCCGACGCCCGTTACCTGGACTCCCGGCGGCGATGCGACGCGCTACTTTCAACTGGGCACCATGGCGAATGGCGTGGCAGCGGCCCTTCGGGTGTCACTGCCCTACATCCGGCAGCTCGGGGTCGAAAATATTCAGGCGTGGCGCCAGCCGATGCTCAAGAAGCTTCAGCTCGAGATGCCGCGTCTTGGCTTTGCGGCTCAAACGCCCCCGGACAGCACCTCGCCGATCGTGACGTTCGCGCACAAGGACGCCGAGGCGATCAGTAAGAAACTGCAGGCAGCGCGCGTCGCCGTACAAGTCACGCCCGTACTACGTGCGCATCGCCCCATCGATTTACAACGACTTACACGACGTCGACCGGTTGCTCGAGGCTCTGGCATGACGCTTCGCGTTGAGCGTTCCGGAGCCAGCTGCGGTGCGCTGATATATGGGGCGGACCTTTCACGACCGCATTCGCCGGCGGAGATCGATTCTATCCGCGATGCTTGGCTCGAGCATCAGGTCATCGGCATTTGCGACCAAGAACTGCAAATCACCGATTTAGAGCGGTTCGCCGCCGCACTTGGGCCGGATGGCGATGATCCTTTCATTGCCTCGATCGCAGGCCATCCGCGCGTCGTCGAGGTCCGTCGCGAAGCGAATGAGACGACACCTGTATTTGCAGAGGCGTGGCACTCCGACTGGAGTTTTCTCGAGTCCTCGCCCGCCGGCACTTTGCTGTACGGCAAAGTCATTCCCCCCGTCGGAGGCGACACGCTCTTCGCAGATCAGTACGCAGCCTACGACGCACTATCGGACACGATGAAAGGCAAAATTTCGCACCTGCGAGGCGTCCATTCGGCTCGCCGCAGCTACTCCTCCGGCGGCGTCTATGGCGAACGCGATAAGGGGCGCTCGATGGCCATTCGGTATTCGGAAAGGGCGATGGCGACCCAGCTGCATCCGTTGGTGAGAATCCATCCCGAAACCGGCCGCCGCGCGCTATTTGTCAATTTAGGGTACACCATCGGCATCGATGGGATGAACGACGTGGACGCGGCGACACTCCTGACGGAACTCTTCGCGCACCAGAGCCGTCCCGAGTTCATCTACCGGCACCATTGGTCAGCCGGACTCTTGACCCTGTGGGACAATCGCTGTGTATTGCACACCGCGACCGGCGGTTATCAAGGCCATCAGCGCTTGCTATGGCGAATTACAATTGGTGAGCGGCGGATGGACGCGTGTGCTCCGGCTCTGTAAGAATGTTTCCGTCAATCCAAACTTCAGAGAGCTGGTTATGAACAAGGCGGCCGGAACGTTTGAAGTTAAAATCAACCCGCTACCGCCCTACAACACATCGACGGACGCCAAGCTCGCGCGAATGTCGATCGACAAGCAATTTCATGGCGATCTTGATGCGACCAGTCAGGGACACATCATCATCGACAAGGGGAAGCATTCTTACGAATTTCAATACGGCATGTCGGACTGACTCGAAAGGTGCGAAATGTTGTGTCTCGACAGTCACAATTTTGGGTCCCTAAATGCATTGCGGGCTGTACCGGCGTTGTTGCTATGTCTTGTCGCCGCCTCGCACGCGGCCGGTACCGAGCCGCGGATATCGGCAGGTGAGATAGCCGGCACCGTTACCAGCGCCCACGGCGCGGAAGCCGGCGTATGGGTCATTGCTGAAACGCAGGACTTTCGAACACGCTTCGCCAAAGTTGTTGTGACGGACCAGACGGGTCGGTACCTTCTTCCGGAATTGCCCAAGGCGAAATATCGCGTCTGGGTGCGCGGCTATGGACTCATCGACTCGCAAGCAGTCGAGGCAACCCCGGGACAGCATCTCGACATCGCAACCATCACCGCACCGGATGCAGCGACGGCTGCAAAGATCTATCCCGCCGCATATTGGTACGCGATGATGCAAATTCCCGAGGAGACGCAAGTAGCAAAGGTGCCGGGTGGCCGCAATGGCTATCTGATGTGGATGAAGAATATGGGTTGCATCGGCTGCCATCAACTGGGGAATCTGGCAACACGCACCATCCCGAAGTCTTTGGGCACTTTCAAATCATCGCAGGAGGCTTGGCTGCGACGCCTTCGGTCCGGACAGGCCGGAGTCCAAATGATCAACATCGTGCAAGGTGCGCTGGACGGCATTCCCATTCATTATCTCGCCGATTGGACCGACCGGATCGCCGCCGGCGAGCTTCCGGCTGTGCCGCCTGAGCGTCCGAGCGGCATCGAGCGCAACATCGTCGCAACTGTGCGCGATTGGTCGGATGGCAAAGCCTATTTGCACGATCTGTCGGGAACCGATCGCCGGAATCCAACAGTGAACGGCTATGGCAAGCTCTACGGCGCTCCGGAACTGAGCACCGATGATTTTCCTGTGCTCGATCCGTTGCAAAACATGGCCAGCACATTCAAGGCGAGTGTGCGTGACACGGATACGCCGACAACCCACGACGACCCGCTGCTGGCTCCATCGCCCTATTGGGGCGAGGAGAGAATCTGGGACAGCAAAGCGATTGCGCACAATCCGATGCTCGATCAATCCGGTCGCGTGTGGTACACCGCACGAATTCGCGCCGCGAACAATCCGCCGTTTTGCAAAAAGGGTTCGAGTCTTCCGTCCGCCTCAGTTTTCCCTCTCGACGCCTCGGAGCGCCAACTTGCGGTGTATGAGCCGAAGAGCGGTAAATATACGTTCGTCGATACGTGCTTTGGCACCCACCATCTGCAATTTGCAGAGGACGCAAACAACACCCTGTGGACCAGCGGCGGTCGCGAGGTCGTGGGATGGCTCGACACCAAGAAATTTGACCTCACCACTGACGCGGCAGCTTCACAGGGTTGGGCCCCTTTTGTGCTGGACATTAACGGAAACGGCAAACTGGATGGATGGACGGAACCGGGCCAGCCCTTGGACCCCGCACGTGATCAGCGCCTGGCGGCCGGTTTTTACGCGGTCATGCCGAATCCTGCCGATGGCAGCGTCTGGGGCACAGTGGCATTTCGTTTTCCCGGCGCCGTACTTCGCTTCGATCCCAAAACCAGGTTAAGCGAAATCTACAACGTGCCTGCGCCTGGGTTCGGTATTCGCGGTGGCGACATCGACCGCAATGGCGTGGTGTGGGTTTCCCTGGCAAGCGGGCATCTGGGGGAGTTTGATCGGCGCAAGTGCAAGGCTCCGCTCAACGGGCCGAAAGCGACGGGCGATCACTGCCCAGAGGGTTGGAATTTCCATCGATTACCGGGGCCGGGCTTCGTGAACGTGCCGCAAATGAGTGTCGAATCGAGCTATTACACCTGGGTAGATCAACACAACACATTGGGACTCGGTGCGAACGTGCCGATTGCCACGGGTAATTTGTTTGACGGCGTGCACGCCCTGGTCGACGGAAAATTCGTGACGCTGCGCATTCCTTATCCGTTGGGCTTTTACGCCAAGGGTCTCGAAGGCCGAATTGACGACGCTGCCGCGGGCTGGAAGGGGCGCGGCATCTGGATAACGAGCGGCGACCGAACGCCCTGGCACAAGGAAGGCGGTCAGGGCACCAAGCCGTTGGTCGTCCACTTTCAAGTTCGCCCTTCGCCGTTGGCCGACTGACGATTCGCGAAGATGCCGCTAGAACATCTTAGTGCGCACAAACCTTTTGAACCTGCGCATCGTGCGTCTAAGCAGGGGCAGGGATTGCAACGCGCGCTGCGCGCGTGCGGTCTGTTTCTCCAGATTCCACGGGTAGTCACGCGTAAAAAATTGATCCCGTCGGGTCCTGACGGAGTACCCGAGAACATAGGCGCGGCGCGGCTGGTCCGTGGTGTTGACCCCGGCGCTGTGAAGCGTACGGGACAGGTGAATCACTGCATCACCGGCACGCATCGGAACCGCGACGCAATTGGTCAGATCCGGCTGCGAAATGGTCTCCAAACCGTGGATTCGCGGATCATTGTGCGGACTTCTATGCGGATACAAAGGGCCATGGTTGCTGCCGCGAATGTATAGCATGCAGCCGTTTTCGACAGTGACATCCTGCAGCGGCATCCAGATGGAGATCGATTCCAAGACCCCTGAGCCCTTGCGATGAAATGCGTCGTCCTGATGCCATGGCGTAGCCGCGCCGTTAAACGCAGGCTTGAGGATGGCATGCTCCAAATCGTTCTCAAGTTTCGGTCCGAGAATTTGTTCGGCGATCGAGCGGGCGCTCGCGGCCAGTTTTGTTTGCCGTAAGAGCGGCTCGTATTGCGAAGTTCGCAAAAGTTGAGGGAGTGCCAGCTCCTGCTCCGGGCTATCGGGCCCTATCATGTCAAACAGGTCGCCTGCATCCCAGCCTCGCCGCTCGGAGAACATGCGATCGAAGAGCACGCGAAGCGAGGCGATCTCGTCGTTCGAGGACAAACCTTCGACCAACAGGAAACCGTCTCGACGGAATGCGAGGAGCTGATCTTCACTCACATGCGGCCCAGAATCGCCCAGCGCGGCCGGGTTACTCGAGCGATCGTCCGCGTATTTCGCCATTTGCCCCATAGTCAAGCGCGCACCTGGCCTATCGCATTACACAATCGGGGGGATCCAAAGCAAAGCAGGGAGGCTTGCGATGATTATAGCCATTCCCGATGGCAGCGCCGCACCTCCGGAAAACAATCCTTGAGGCGAGCCCGGAATAAGTAAACTCTCAGCGTAGGCCCGGCATGGCTGCGGGAACGGCGGGGCCGGCGCACGCGATTTCGAGCCTGCACGGGCCTAAAACGAGGCATTTGGGCAACAATGCGACGGGTAGGGTTCGCTAGAGTTGGGCCTCGAGATTGAGCGTGCGCGATAGCCAAGCTTGGAATTTTCGCCATGCAGAGGCCTGCGGATCGCTGTCGAAGATTGTGCTGCCGTCGCTCCAACTCAAATGATCATCACGCAGCGCGACACGCCAGGCATTTGAACCCGAACTCTGCGACTCGAAGATCGCTTCGAATTGACGGGCAAGAACCGCGCTCTCGACGAGCACCCCCTGCTCGCAATTCAGCCATGTCGATCGCGGATCAAGATTGTAGCTGCCCACGAACAGCGTCCGACCGTCCACAGAGAAAGCCTTGGTGTGCAAACTGGCGCCGGAGGATCCAAACAGACTGGAATTGGCCGGGACTCCCGACAGGGGCTTCAGTTCCCAAAGGCGCACACCGCCGGCCAGCAAGGGTTTGCGATACTGCGAATATCCACCGTGCACGGCCGCCACGTCGTTGGCGGCCAGCGAATTGGTGAGCACATTAATCTGTCTGCCCTCCTGGGCGAGCGACACGAGCAGGGCCGTACCCTGCTTACCCGGTACGAAATAGGGCGAGATAATATCGGCTCCTGTATGCGCTGCCTTGAGTTGCGGCGCGATCGCCGCAACAACCTCTGATTTTCGTGCATCGTCCTTTTCCATTGTCAGCTTGAGCGGATCATCCGCCACAAACGCGTAGATGGCCGACCATTCCATGGGCCAGCTTCCCGTCACGAGCCGTTGCACCGCGTCGTCGGAGCGCAGAGCCTCGGCATAACGGCTGGCCGCGACCTCTTTCAGCTGAGATGCCAGTCGCGTGCGCAGCTTCTCGAGGGCGCTCGAATTGACGTCTTGCGGGTCCAGCATTTCGATCGGATACGTCAGCTTGGAGTTCCAATATCGGTCAAATGATGCCGATGCGTCGCGCACCACGGGACCGATCATCGAGAAATCAAGATCCACGAAGTTCTTTTCATCGCTGGCTCCGAAATATTCATCTCCTACATTGCGCCCGCCGACAATTGCAATTCGATTGTCGGCGATCCAGGTTTTATTGTGCATCCGGTGATTGAGTCTTTTGAAATTACTCAGTCCTTCGCCGGCCTTGCGTAGCGCGCCTTCTCGGGAAGCAAAGGGATTGAACAGCCGCACCTCGATATTCGGGTGCGCGGCAAGCGCAGCGATCCCTTCGTTCTTCGCTCGGGCGTCCAAGTCGTCGAGCAGAAGCCGGACATGAACGCCCCGATCTGCCGATTCGATCAGCTGTTGAGCGAGATATTGACCGGTGAGATCTGCGTGCCAAATATATGTTTGCACATCGAGGCTGCGAGCCGCAGTCTGCGCACTCTTCATTCTGGTGACGAATGCTTCCCGCCCGTCGTCGACGAGACGAAACGCGGACTGCCCCGAATGCAGCGTTTCAGCCGGAGAGATGGCGCGATCCAGTAACGTGGCGTCCCCGGGCGGTTCGGCGGCTTCGAACGGCAAATCGGCCGGCGGCGGAAGGGAGGCACAGGCGGCGAGGCTTGCTGCCACCAAGCCGATCAGGTTACGAAATAACGAACGCACGTGACGTCAGGCTCCTCGTGTCGAATGGGTCACAACCATCATATAGGCGATCTGGGCATACGCTCATAGCAACCTGATCTAAATGACTGGTGTGGCGGCTGGTAGTCTGTTTGAGGCCGCGATTCGACTCGCTTGGCCTTTTGATTGAAACACCTATGACCGACATTCCTCTCTACGCAGGCGCGGGATTTCTGGTGGGCACGATGGTCGGCCTCACCGGCGTCGGCGGCGGCTCGATGATGACGCCGATATTGATGTTGTTGTTTGGGCAGTCACCGTCGGTTGCGGTGGGAACGGATCTGCTGTTTTCTGCAACCACCAAGCTGGTGGCAACCGCCTCCTTCGGATTCAGTCGGCGTGTGGACTGGCCGATCGTCGGAAGACTCTTGCTGGGAAGTGTCCCGGGATCGGCGGCGGTGGTTATCGGTCTGTGGCTCGCGCGTCGCGCACCGAGTGCCGCCGATACGATCACTTCGCGTTCCCTCGCGATCATTCTCCTGGTGACCGCCGTAGCGCTCATTTTTCAGATACAGCTGCAGCGTGTCGGCCTGAAGATTACGGCGCGAGCGCTCGCGCACGTGGAACGCCACAAAGTCCTGCTCACAGCACTCGCGGGATTGACATTGGGTGTCGCGGTCACCCTGACTTCAGTCGGCGCAGGGGCGCTCGGCGTCGTGATGCTGCTGGCGCTGTATCCCTTGAGGCTCACCGCAGACCGGCTTGTTGCGACGGATGTCGCTCATGCACTTCCGATCACATTGATAGCCGGCCTGGGTCATGCGTTTTTGGGTCACGTCAGCTTCAACGTATTGGCCGCTCTCCTGCTTGGGTCAATTCCCGGCGTGTTGATTGCCTCACGCATCACCCTGCGTCTGCCGGCCCGAATGACCCGCATATTCATCGCACTGATGTTGGGAACCGTGAGTGAGCGGATGCTATTCGGCTGAACGGAGCAGCGGTGCCTATTCGTGCAGGCCGCACTCGCGCTTCAACCCAAAGAATCGCAGTTCGTCCGGGTGATCCACTTCGGCGAGCGAGCGGGTCGTGTGCCAGTCGCCAATCGATACATAGCCTTGATTCCACAAGGGGTGATAGGGAAGGCGATGTTTTTCGAGATAGCGACCGATATCCCGGTCGCTCCAATCAAACAGCGGGTGAACTTTGTAGCGTCCGCGCTTGAATTCGATCGGATGAATGCGTGAACGCGTCTTGGCCTGGGAGCGACGCAGCCCGGCAAACCAGGTGCTTGCATGGAGCTCATTCAACGCTCGGTCCAGAGGTTCCTGCTTGTTGATGCGGTTGTAGCGCTCGATGCCCACGAGGCCTTGATCCCACAATTTTCCGAATCTTGTCTCCTGCCATGCCGGCGAGGACTCGGCGCGAAATACTTTGAGGTTGAGATTGAGCCTTTCGGTCAATTCGTCGATGAAGCTATAGGTCTCCGGGAAGAGATACCCCGTGTCGAGCAGGACGACGGGCAAGCCCGGCATGACGGTATTCACGAGATGCAACATGACCGCCGACTGGGCCCCGAAACTCGAGGTCAGTACATGCTCGCCGGGAAGAAGTTCAAGGGCGCGCTCGATGCGCTGACCGGCCGCGAGGTGCTCGATGGCAAGATTGAGATCCGCAAGCTCCGGGGCAATCCCGGGGCCGAACTCGGTCGCCCACAATTGCGAGAGCAGTGCTTTGATGTCCATTGCTTGGGCCGTCTTCAAGGCGCCCGCAGACGCCGCTATGCGCTGATCTTATCGTTCAGGGACATGGGCGCTTAGCTCAATATTGTATTAGTCCATAACCGCGGCGCCGCAGGGTTGCAATGACTATGGTCTTATGCCAATCGAGCATTGGACGGTCCAGTGGGATTTCATGGTATTTCTCGGGCATTGAGGCGATATCAACCGATACGAAAGCCGGTGCGAAGGAAAACGATGAAGCGCGTAGGGGTGTTGTTGTTGATCGTAATTGCGGCTGCGGTTCCCGCACGCGCGCAGCAGAAGACCGGCCCCGGCATCACTGGGGAGGACAGCCTGACATGGCAGGGCATCACGTTCTACGGTGTCATCGATATCGGGGTGCAATATGACACACACAGTGCGCCGTTCACTCCCTACCGGCCGTCGGCCAGTGGGAACATCGTACGGCAGAATGGCCGGCAGTCGGTCGTCGGTCTCACACCCAGCAACATGGGGCAGTCGAGAGTCGGCCTGGTGGGCACGGAGGCGCTGATCGGCGATTGGTCGACCGTGTTCCAGATCGAGACATTCTTCAATCCGCAGTCGGGAGAAATCGCCGATTCACTGAAGTCGCTGACAGTGAATAACGGCCGATCGCTGACCGACCAGACCGTCGGGGTCGATGGCAGCTCGGCTGGACAAGCCTTCCAAACCGCATGGGTTGGGTTCAAATCCGCGCGATTCGGCACTCTCACGTTTGGCCGTCAGACGACGCTGCTGTTGGACGGTGCCATCAAGTACGATCCCAATTACAACGCGAGCGCCTTCGGCCTGCTCGGCGCTTCGAATACCTATTCCGGCGGCGGCGCCCAGGAAGATAACCGGCTCGACTCGACCGTGAAGTACCACGTGAGCTTGAGCGATTTGGTTCACTTCGGTGCTCTTTATAAGTTTAGCGGAGCCAGCGGATCGGCCAACACGGTCTTCCAAGCCGATTTGGGCGGCGACTACGCCGGCGCGTCGGTGGACGCATACTATTCGAAGGAGAACAGCGCCATCACCGCGACTTCCTTGAGCGCAGCGCAAGTCACGCAACTTCCGGCACTGGGTTATTCGATATCAAACTCATTGGCGGCAACCATCTCCGACAACACGGCATATGCGTTCATGGCGTCCTACAGGTTCGACCCCGTGAAGTTCCTGGCCGGCTACGAGCACATTGCCTACACCAATCCAAACACTCCCTTGAGCGCCGGCTTTGTCAACATCGGCGGTTATATTCTCGCCTTCGTCACCAACAACGCCTACAACAGTTCAAAAACGGTGCAAGTGTATTGGACCGGCGTTCGCTACACCGTCATTCCGCACCTCGACCTGACGGCGGCTTACTACGGCTATCGCCAGAACGCTTACGGCACAGGCGCGCTGTCAGGTTGCACAACGAGCGCACACAGCGTTTGCAGCGGCAGCTTTGAGGCCTATTCCATCGATGCCGACTATCGGTTCAACATTCACTTCGATGCCTACCTCGGTGCCATGTATAGCGGCGTGCACGATGGTGTGGCCAGCGGCTATCTATCGACGACCAACATCAACCCCACGGTCGGGGTCCGCTATAAATTTTGAGCGGCAATGCAAGCCACTGGCCGAGCGAGTAAAGTATGCGTGGCCGGATGTGAATCACCTGAGCGCAATCGAGGAAGAAACATGGAACCGAATCCACACATCTTGAAGCACCACCACATCACGTTAAGCGTAGGTACCGCACAGGAAGACTATGATTTTCACACGAAGGTGCTGGGCCTGAAGAGCGTGAAGAAAACGGCGCTCTACGATGGCGACGAACCTATCTATCACCTTTACTACGGGAATGATTTGGGCGACGAAAGCACGCTGATCACTTGCTTTCCCATGCGCCAATCCGGTCGCAAAGCCCGCCCCGGAACGGGACAGATCAAGACACTGGCTCTCTCTGTTCCACGCTCGTCGCTGCAATTCTGGGAAGATCGGCTGAAAAGGCACGGCATCGAGACGCAGCACAGCGAACGATTTGGAGAGCGCATGCTGTGTTTCAGTCACCCCTGTGGCATTGGCTATGCGATGGTCGCCATCGACGATGACGGACGTCGCCCTTATTCCAACGGAAAAGTTCCGTCTGAATTCGGCATTCGAGGCACGCACGGAATAACAGTTTCACTGCGGGATGCCGAAAGTTCGGAAGAGTTCATGCAATACGGATGGAGCGGAAAGCGCCGTCGCGTTGACGGCAGTTGCATTCGTTATGAGGTTGGAGCCGGTGGCAGCGGCTGTATCATCGACTTTCTGTTGGAACCCAGCCTTCCCCAAGGCTCTTGGGCGTACGGAGAAGGCGTTGTTCATCACTGTGCGTTCAAAGTGGAAAATCTCGACATTCAAAGCGACGTGAAGTTTCGCCTCGAAGGACTGGGTTTCACGGACACCTCTGATCGCAAGGATCGGGGGTATTTCGATTCAATTTACGTGCGGACGCCCGCCGGAGCTCTATTCGAAGCAACGGTATCCAAACCCGAGGGCTTTTTGATCGACGAACGTTACGAAGAACTCGGCAGCCGCCTGCAGATTCCCCCGGTGTTCAAAGACAGAGAACAGAATATTGCCTCCTACCTCGAGAATCTGAAATATTGAATGCTGAACGCTTCGTAACCGCCCTGCGGTCTTTGGAGCCAGGGGCTGATTTCCACGCAATATTATTTTCTCGTGACAGCAAGCGAAACCATAACTTTCACTGAGGTCCGCGACACAAACGACTGAACCTTCATATGCAACAGGGGAGTCGTTTATGTACTACGCAAAAGGGAAGGGTGGTTCGCTTCTTCATGGTTTGCTCGGAGTCGCCTTGGGGCTCATGGCCGGGAATGCACTGGCGGAGGGCTTCGATTTCGATGGTGCTTTCATACCCCGCACCATCAATTCATCGACGATTCCGGCGAACGGCGATGTCAATCCGTACGGTGTGGCCTTTGTTCCCGAGGGATTCGCAGCGGGCGGCTCGATCAAGTCGGGCGATGTCCTCGTCAGCAACTTCAACAACAGTGACAACCTGCAGGGCACCGGCACGACGATTGTCAGCCTGCACCCCAAAGGGCCGCTCGCGCCTCCGGGGACGGCGACAACATTTTTCTCCAGCTCTCTGCCCGGCTTGAGCACTGCCCTTGGCGTGCTGCGCGCGGGATTTGTCATTGTCGGCAATGTACCCACCACCGACGGCACGAGCGCGACCGTCAGCACTGGCGCCCTGCAGCTGATAGACAAGCATGGCCACTGGCTGGCGACATGGACCGATCCTGCACTGCTTGATGGACCATGGGATCTCGCAGTGGATGATCACGGATCGTGGGCACATGTCTTTGTGGCCAATGTGTTGAACGGTACGGTCACTCGATTAACCCTTGGCATAAGCGCCCAAAACGTGACGGTGCAAAGTCGCGTCAAGATCGCTGCGGGCTACACCCACCGGCCAGACCCTGCGGCCTTGGAACTCGGCCCCACCGGGCTTGCCTATGACGCGCAACGCGACGCGCTGTACGTCGCATCGACCGCGGACAATGCCATTTTCGTGATCGACGACGCGGGCAGCCGCAGCGGTCCCGTCAACCGGGGTCGATCGGTGTTTGCCGGAGAGCAGTTGCGTGGTCCCCTGGCATTGCGGTTCGCGCCTAACGGGCATTTGCTCGCAGCCAACGGTGATGCGGTGAACGCCGACGTCCTTCACCCGAGTGAAATCGTGGAGTTCACGAAGCATGGGGAGTTCGTGCGCGAATACAACGTCGACTCTGCTCAAGGCGGGGCCTTCGGGCTGGACACAGCCGCACAAGGGCCATTTAACTACGCAGTGATAGATGATGTAACCAACAACCTGTCGGTCTCGAAGGTCAGTGACTAGATTGATGAGCTCTTCGGTTGATGACCCGCGGCGGGGATTAAAACCGCTCATCACGAAAAAAAAGCCCGGCGGTCTTGCGATCGCCGGGCAAGTCGTGCGGCGCTTAGGATCCTGACGGGCGCGCAATTTGCTGAGCGTTTAAATCAGAGTGACGCGGCCTCTTCGGCCAGTTGGCGGATATCGTCAAATCGGTTTTGGCGGACCAGTTCAACAGGTGCCATCCACGATCCGCCCACCGAGAGAACATTGCTGAGCTGCAAGTAGCCGCGGTGCGACCTGCGCATCGATACCGCCCGAAGGACAGAATTTCATCGATGGCAACGGCCCAGCCACGGAGCGCAGAAACGCGACGCCGCCCACAGCATCCGCGGGAAAGAGTTTCGCGGCGGTGCATCCCAGCGCCAGCACGTGCATCGCCTCGCTCACGGTGGAAACGCCCGGCAGGAAGGGCACGCTGCAATCCGCGGCGAACTGTAGCAGCGCGTCGTTCGTACCGGGGCTCACCAAAAAGCTTGCTCCTGACTGGATCGCGGCTTTTCCCAGTCCCGGAGTGATCACCGAGCCCGCACCGACAGTCAATCCGGGCAATTCCCGTGTGAGTGCAGCGATGGTTTCAAGTCCCGCACTCGGTTCGCAGGGTGATTTCCTGCATCCGAAGCCCAGCGTTGAATAGCACGCGGCTGACGGCGACCGCGCCCGCGACCGACTCGGGAGTCAGAACGGGTATACCCTGGCGCGCGCAAAGTACGCTTCGTTTTCCTTCAAGCTCATGGTGCCATGGCCTCGTGGCTGCGATGGGCCATCAGTTGCGCAAACGATGGCGTTGCGCTCGCGGGAATGATGGCGCCGCGATGCTGAATCACCGCGCCGGCAAGCGCGTTGGCCGCCCGGCAACAATCCTCGGGACTGTGGTCTTCGAGCCAGGCCGCCAAGAATCCTGCATTGAACGCGTCCCCGGCGGCGGTGGTGTCGGTGACCGTCGCGACGGGAGCGGCCGCGATTTTCTTCACGGTGGCGCCGTCGCTAAACAGGCAGCCAGCCGAACCGAGCTTGATCACAACAAGCGCAGCTTTCGCGGCATGCAAACGCGCCAATGTGGCCTCCGGCGAGCAATCGCCCCACAAGCGTCGTTCATCATCGTACGTGACGAAGAGGAGCCGCGTCGAAGGGAAAATTGCGGACAAGGCGGCACGCGCCGAGTCGACCGAAGACCACAACGCAGGGCGGTAGTTGGTGTCGAAGACGACACCCGTTCCGCCGCGCCGCGATTCGTCGCAATTGATCGAGGAGTTTCGCTCGATCCTCGCTCCGGCAGGATCGCCAGGCTGATGCCGCTCAAATAAATCAGATCTGCCGTCGGCCAGTTCGGTCGCGACATGACGTAGCCGGGATGTTGCAACAGATACCGCGCCGCTGATTCCCTGCCGCCAATATAGGAAAGTCCGCTCGCCGGCAGCATCGACCTGAATCAGATAAAGCCCCGGCAGACGGGCGGGGTCGCGCAATGTGAGGGCGGTATCGATCCCTTCGGCCTGCCAACGCTGCACCATTCCGTCGCTCAAGGCGTCCGTCCCCACCACGGTGACGTACTTCACATCGACTGTGTGGCGCATCAGGCGCGCCAAGTACAGAGCCGTGTTCAGACTGTCGCCGCCAAAGGTCTGCTGCAAGGGAGCCGAACGGCTTGCCGCTGAGTTCGATGAGGCACTCGCCGATGAGAGCAACGCGTTTCTTGCTTGGACCGGTACTCTCGCATCATCATCGAGCGCCACAGCGGCCAGCGGGCCGCGCGCGAGCGATGAGGTCGTAGGCGCCGCCGAGCGCCTGCTACGAATTCGGCATTGCGCGCAAGCTTGGCGGGAAACACACCGGGCAAGTTGAGAAACATCGGCAGATCGTGCCGCGAGTCGCCCGTTGCGCGCTTGGCCGCAGGCGGCGAGCTGCTCGCGCAGCGGATCGACGATCGGCGTGGCAATGGCGGCCCGCGAGCGGATGAAATGCATCCACGCGGCGACCGCCAAGGCGAGCCGCGCGAGCGGGCGCTGAGCTCGAATCGCATCGGCGATCGTGCCGAGGAGACGAATCGGCAGCTTTTGCGAGCCGTCCCAGGCGATCTGCGCCAGTTGGTGCCGTATCGCCGGGTTCTCGAAACGCTGCAGGATGGATTGCCGGTACGCGGCGAGTTCCTCGCCTCGCGGGACGGCGAGCGTTGGCTGAATGTCCTCGATCATCAGTCGCTCGATGAATGCGCGCAGCGCAGGCTCGGCCATCGCCTGCGCTACCGTCTCGAGCCCTGCCAGGAGACCCAAGTAGGCCAGCGTGGAATGCGCGCCGTTCAACAGGCGCAGCTTCGCCCGCTCATACGCAGAGACATCGCGGCTCAGCGTGACACCGACCGAGGCCCAGTCGGGCTGTGTTGCAAAGTCCGTCTCCTCCACGACCCATTGCACGAAGCGCTCGCGCTGGACCGGCCACGCGTCCTGCAGCTTGAAGCGCCTGTGCGACGGTCGAGCGCAACGCCGCGTCCGTCGCGGGCGTGATGCTGTCGACCATCGTGCGAGGAAAGCGGGTCCGCTCCTCGATCCACTCGGCGAGGGCGGGGTCGCGGCGCGCCGCGAAGGCCAACACCGCGCGCCGCAGCGTCAGGCCGTTGTCCGAGAGATTGTCGCAGGAGACAACGAGGTAGGGCGCCAGTCCGCGCTCATGCCGCAGCTGCAATCCGCGCACGAGCCAGCCGATCAAGCTTCGGGGAGCCTCAGGATGGCGCAGATCGTGGGCGATATCAGGGTGATCGAAATCGAGCTCGCCGGCGCCGTCGAGGCAGTAGCCTTTCTCGGTGACGGTCATGGTGACGAGTGAGGTGTCGGGCGCGGCCAGACGGCGGCTGACAGCGGCCGGATCCTCCGCGGCCACGAGCATCTCACGGATCGCGCCGATCACGCGCATCGTCGGTGCCGCGTCGAGCTCGATGAGTGTGTACAACCCGTCCTGCGAGGCCAGTGCATCGCGCAGCGACGGAGTTTTCAAGGACACGGCACAGATGGCGCGGCTTGCATCCCGTTCGAGAAGGCGATCGAAGTAAAATGCCTGGTGCGCCCGATGGAAAGCGCCGGGTCCAAAGTGCACGGTGCCAATGCGGGTGCTTGCCCGGTCGTAGCCGGGTCGCAGCACTTCCGGCGCCGCGTCGGCAGCGTGCGCTCGCTCAGGCGCCGAAGGCTCGTCGCATCGCGGCGGAGGTATCAACAGCCGAAACAGCCATCGGTGCGGCGGTCCGGCTCGCCGTCACAGTGTCACTCCGGTTTTCCAGATTGCGACCTCGCGCTCGCCGTTGCGCTCGGCGCAGGTGGGGCGACCCGATGCGGTGTCGATCACCAACTCGAGCAGCGCTTGCGCGAGATCGTCCATACTTGCGCCCGTGAGCAGCGGCCCGGCGTCAAAATCGATCCAACGCGGCTTGGCTTGCGCGAGCGCGCTGGTGCTCGAAATCTTCAGCGTCGGCGCCGGAAAACCCAGCGGCGTGCCCCGCCCGGTGGTGAATAGCAGCACGGTGGCGCCGGCGGCCGCGAGGGCCGTGCTGGAGACCGCGTCGTTGCCGGGGGATTCCAGCAGCGCCAAACCCGGCTGGCTGGATCCGCTCGCCGTATCGCAGCACCTGCGTCAGAGGGGCATCGCCCGCCTTCTGCACGGCGCCGAGCGACTTTTCCTCCAGGGTCGTGATTCCCCCGGCCTGATTTCCCGGCGAGGGGTTGTCCGAGACGCGCTGTCCGGCGGAGGTGAAATAGTTTTTGAAGTCATTGACGAGTTGCGCGGTGTCGTTGAATACCGTCTGATCGACGGCGCGCGCCATGAGCATCCGCTCGGCGCCGAAGATTTCGGGTATTTCCGACAGGATGGACGTGCCGCCGGCGTTTGCCAGCGCGGTGCTGATGCGGCCGACCAGCGGGTTGGCCGTCAGTCCGCTGAACGCGTCGGAGCCGCCGCACTTCAGCCCCACCACGAGGTCCGACAGAGGCCGCGGCACCCGCGCGTCCTGTCTGCAGCAGGTCCGCGAGTTCCTCGACCGCTCGCACGCCGTCGGCCACTTCGTCGTCCACGGCCTGCGCGTTGAAACTGCGAACACGGCTGGTGTCGAGGTTCGCGGCATCGAGCAAGGCCTGCAGCTGATTGTTCTCGCACCCCAGGCCGACGATGAGTACGCCGCCTGCATTGGGGTGTGCGGCGAGCGAAGCAAGAATTTGCCGCGTGTGCATGAGGTCATCACCCAACTGCGAACAGCCAAATGGATGCGTCAGGGCGTAGACCCCGTCCACCCGACCTTTGAGCCGCTCCCCTGCAATTTCGGCGATGCGCTGCGCAGTGCGCGCGACGCAGCCGACGGTGCAGAGCACCCAGATCTCGTTGCGCGTGCCGACGCGGCCGTTGCGCCGCGGATAGCCAAGGAAGGTTCGTGCGTCGGCCGGCTTGGGCGGCGCCGCCGCTCGCGGCCGGCGCGTATGTGTAATCCTCATGCGCCGTGAGGGTCGTAGCGAGATTGTGGGTATGAACGTGTTCGCCCGGCGCGATATCTTGAGTCGCCTTTCCGATCGGCCAACCGTACTTTCGAACTGCGGCGCCGGCGCTGATCGCCGTCGCGGCAACCTTGTGTCCGCGGGGCACGACGGATTTCGCGACCAGTTCTTCGATCGGCAGCCCGGACCTTCTCGCCGGGTTGCAGATCGCGCAGGGCAACCAGCACGTTGTCCCGGGGATGCACTCGCAGCACGTCGGTAACCGGTATCATATGGGCATGGTAGCCGGAATCAGAATTTGTGCAAATATTGGAGGCGAGCCGAATCAGGCGCGGCGGCGCCGGCGGACAGCGGGCACGTCCGCCGGTCCAGCGGCTGGTTTGCTACACTCTCCGCGGTCCGGTCGCCTAATGATACGGTGCATGCGGCTGGCCGGCCGGGCGACTCCCAACCGGTGCCGCAATAAAGATAGGCCGATGAGCAGCCGCGCAAAAAAAACATCCAGCCGTTCGCGTGAGTGGCGCGAAGAAAGCCGCCCGCGAACCTTCACGCGCCGAACGACGCCAAAAGCCGCGGCAAACTCACCATCACCGACATTGCGCGCCTCGCCGGGGTGTCAAAGAAAACCGTCTCGCGCGTCATCAACGAGGCACCCTACGTCAACAAGAAAACGCGTGCTCGAGTCGAGGCCATCATCGCCGAGCATGACTATAAACCCGACCCGCAGGCCCGCGGCCTCGCATTTCGCCGCTCGTTCCTCGTCGGGATGATTCATGACAATCCCAATTCGCAGTACGTGGAGAATGTTCACCTCGGGATCCTCGATGCACTGGCCAGCCGCGGCTATGAGTTGGTGATCCGGCCCTGTGACCGGCGCAGTCCCGACTTTTCTCGATGACATGCGCGGCTTCGTCGAGCGGCTGCGCCTCTTCGGCGTCGTGCTGATCCCTTCGGTGTCCGAGGACGACCGTCTCGCGAAGCTGCTCGAGAGCGCGGATTGCCCGTACGTACGCATCTCTTGCGCTGTCGTCGATACGCCGGCCCGGCTCGTGCTGACCCATGATTGGCACGGCGCCGCGGCGGCCGCCCGCCGGCTCGCGCAGCTCGGACACCGGCGCATCGCCTACATTTCCGGGCCGCCCTTGTTCCGTTCTTCGCACGAGCGGGGCGCGGGGTTCATAGCCGGGTTGACCGAATACGGTCTCGAGCTCAAGCCGGAGCTGACCATTCTCGGCGCTTACACCTATGAGTCGGGATTGGCGCGCGGTCGCGAGCTGCTCGGACGGCCGGACCGGCCGACGGCGATCTTTGCCGGCAATGATGAGATGGCGAGCGGCATCTACGGCGCGGCGCATGAACTCGGCATGCGTATCCCGGATGATCTCTCGATCATCGGTTTTGATGACGCTCCGATCGCCACGCGCATGTGGCCGGCCATGACCTCGGTTCGCCTGCCCGTGCGGGAGATGGGCAGAGCAGCGGCGGAGAAATTGTTCGCGAAGCCGAAGGAAGCGGCCAAAGCGCCTGCCGCGGAATTCACCCCCGACTTGATCGAGCGTCAGTCGACGGCGCGACCGCCCGGCGTTGCGCCGCGCCGCTCCTAACGGGTTGTCAACGCATCGGCCTCAAGCCGATCGGCGCCAGGGCGTTGCAAAAACTGACACCGGTTACCTATACTGTCCCCATGCCACGACCACTCGTCCTGCACCCTGACCGCCTGTTCCCGGCTGACCCCGGCGTTCGCGCGCTGGCGCGCGCGCTTTACGGTTCCGTGCGCGACCTGCCGATCATCAGCCCGCATGGCCATACCGATCCGGCCTGGTTCGCGAACGACGAGCCCTTCGGTAATGCCGTGGATTTGTTGCTCGCTCCGGACCACTACCTATACCGCATGCTCTATAGCCAGGGCGTGCCTCTCGATAAATTGGGGGTCAGCACGCGAAGCGGTGCGCCGGCATTCGAGCCGCGCGAGGCGTGGCGGTTGTTCGCAAGTCACTACAAATTGTTTCGCGGCACCGCCTCGGCGCTGTGGCTCGACCAGGTATTTACGCAGATCTTCGGTATTTCGGTGCGTCTGGAGTCTGAAACAGCGGATTTTTACTTCGATGCCATCGGCGCGGCGCTTGCCTCCCGTGCATTCAGGCCGCGCGCGCTTTTTGAGAGATTCAATATCGAAGTGCTGGCGACGACCGAGAGTCCATTGGACACGCTCGAATCCCATCAGGCGATTCGCCGCAGCGGCTGGCGGGGGCGGGTCATCAGCACCTACCGGCCGGATCCGGTCGTCGATCCCGAACACGAAATGTTTCGGGACGCACTCGAGCAATTCGCAGGCATTTCCGGCCAGGACACTCATTCTTGGCGCGGGTATCTCGAAGCGCACAGGATTCGCCGTGCGGCGTTCGCCGCCCTCGGCACGACCGCGACAGATCACGGCCATCCGAGCGCGGCCACCGCAGATCTGCCGGAGCGCGAGGCGCAAGCCCTGTTCGGCAGGATCATCTCAGGAAACTTCACGCCGGCCGAAGCCGAGTTGTTCCGCGCACAGATGCTTACCGAAATGGCGAAGTTGAGTGTCGATGACGGATTGGTGATGCAGATCCATCCGGGTGCATTTCGAAATCACAACCGCGCGCTCTTCGAGAGCCACGGCCGGGACAAGGGAGCCGACATTCCGCAGCGGACCGACTACGTACGTGCACTCAAACCTCTTCTCGATCGCTTTGGCAACCACCCGCGAGCTCACGGTGATCCTCTTCACCCTGGATGAGTCGGCCTACAGTCGCGAACTCGCGCCGCTCGCAGGAATTTATCCGGCGCTCAGGCTCGGTCCCGCCTGGTGGTTTCACGACAGCCCCGAGGGCTTGCGACGCTTCCGCGAGCAGACGACGGAGACCGCCGGCTTCTACAACACCGTGGGCTTCAACGACGATACCCGCGCCTTTCTGTCGATTCCCGCGCGTCACGATGTGGCGCGGCGGATCGACTGCGCGTTTCTTGCCCGTCTCGTTGCCGAACACCGGCTGGCGGAGGACGAGGCCGCGGAAACCGCCGTTGATCTCGCTTATAGGTTGCCGAAGCAAGCCTATCGGCTCTGAGCGTCCGGATACTTAGGAGGGTTGCGCGATGCGCCTCTTCTGTTGCTTGC
This sequence comes from uncultured Gammaproteobacteria bacterium, assembly GCA_963775565.1. GTDB lineage: Bacteria > Pseudomonadota > Gammaproteobacteria > Steroidobacterales > Steroidobacteraceae > Bog-1198. The sequence goes on along the minus strand of CAVZJP010000018.1, from coordinate 939,585 downwards.
CCTCGTTCATGATGTTGTTTTTTGCGGGTCTATCCCGCGCGCCGGCTCAGGATATGCGCCACGTCGTGGAGCCTCGCATCCCGCCAGCCTGCGTGGTGTTGCAGGCGAGGCTCTCCGCAGTCCACGGCGTGTTGCGACGCGAACTTCTGAACGAGACTTGGACACGGCACGCATCCAACAGGCGCTCGATGGTGCGCCACGGGCAAGTCTGTCGAGCTGAAGGCCAACGGCAGCCAGGCGCTTCTTTCTTTCCGGTCCTCTGACCCTTCGTTCCGGCGTGACCCTGGTCATTGACGCCAAGACGTCACTGGCTGCATCCATCGACCCGCGGCTCTACGACATCGCTTCCGGAAGCTGCGGCATTCTTGGCGAGCACGGCCAGGGCTGCAAGCCGCTTCTCGATGGCAATGACATCGGCGATAGCGGCATCATGGGCGAGGGCTCCATCGATGGTCGCGGCGGCGCGAGGATTTTAGGCGCGAATGTCACCTGGTGGCAGCTGGCGCACGAAGCCAAGGTGCTGGACAAATACCAGAAGGTGCCGGGCCTCATCGAATTGAGCCGCGTCCGCAACTTCACGCTTTATCGCATCACGCTGCGCGATTCCCCCGCCCACCATGTCGTCGTCCACGACTCCGACGGCTTCACCGCCTGGGGTGTAAAGATCATGACGCCCGGAGACCGCGCGCAACACCGACGGTATCAACCCCGTCTCCTCCACGAACGTCACCATCACGCAGAGCTACATCCACGCGGGCGACGACAATGTCGCCATCAGTTCGAGGCCGGGGGCGCCGGCATCGCACATTTCCATTCTGGACAACCACTTCTACACCGGTCATGGCATGTCCATCGGCAGCGGCACCGGCGGCGGCGTCAGCCATGTATTGGTCAGAAATCTCACCATCGAGGGTGCGACGAATGGCATTCGCATCAAGTCCGATCCCAGCCGAGGCGGGCCGGTTGCAGGACATCACGTACGAGAATGTCTGCATTCGCGGCGTGACCAATCCCATTGTCCTCACGCCGCATTACACGGATTTCCCCGGCGAGCTGATTCCCGAATATCGCGACATCACGCTGCGCAATGTGCACATCCTGACGCCGGGTGAGTACGTGTTTGCCGGACTCGACGCGCAACACCAGCTTGGCGTGACACTCGATAACGTCTTTGCCGACGGCCTGAATGACTCCCATGTGTTTTCGGACTTTGCCCAAGTCACGATGGGGCCGGCGCTTGGCAACCTCGAGCCGCCAGGCACGAATGTGACGGTCGCGCGGGCGCCCGACGGCCGTTCGGGCCTCGCTTTGTCCTGTGCAGCGCGCTTCGCGCCCTTTCCCGCATTTGATAGTCTGCGCCGCAGCTCATCGTCGAGGTCCCGCCGGTCAGACAAGACGCTGTATGTCGCCGCGGACGGCACCGGCGACTACTACTCCATCCAGCGCGCCATCGACGTGGCGCCTGCGAGCGGTGCGGTCATCTCCGTTGCCCCCGGGACCTATCACGAAGTGCTCACCATCAACAAGCCCCACATTGTGCTGCGGAGCCCTTATGAGGACGCCTCAAAGACCATGGTGGTGGCCGGCAAGAGTTCCGGCACGGCCGGCGGCACGCTCAATTCCGCCACCGTGAACGTGCTGGCCGATGACTTCCTGGCCGAAAACATCTCCTTCGTGAACGACTTCAACCGCACTCATCCGCAGCTGCAGCAGGGTTCGCAGGCCGTGGCCCTGCTGGTGCGCGGCGATCGCGATATTTTCGAGAACGTGCGCATACTCGGCAATCAGGACACCCTGTACGCCGGTGTGCGGCGAGTGCGCCGGAAGCGGCGCCGAGCGCAGCTGCCCGGTCGCACGCCAGTACTTTGATCGTTGCTTCATCGAAGGCAATGTCGATTTCATCTTTGGCGATGCCAAGGCCGTTTTCGACCATTGCGTCATCCGCAGCAACGAACACTTCGAAGGCTTCATTACGGCGCAAAGCAAGAGCTACCGCCGCGCAGGATTCGGGTTTTGTCTTTCACGATAGCCGCCTCGATGGCGGCCCCGGGCGTGGGGAACGTCTATCTGGCGCGGCCCTGGCGTCCTTACGCGACGGTGATCTATCTGAATACGTGGATGGACGCCCACATCGTTCCTGCAGGGTGGCGCGAGTGGCACCCGGGAGACACCGATTACCTACCCACCGCGTTTTATGCCGAGTACCAGTCGAGCGGACCCGGCGCAAATCCCCTGCTGCGGGAACCGCACTCCAGTCAGCTGAGCCGGCAGCAGGCCGAGAAGTTCGAGCCGGAGGAATTTCTGCGCGGTAGCGACGGCTGGAATCCCATCGCCATCCTGAAACGGAAACATTTGAACGATTGAGTCCGCTGGCGCCAGGTTGGCGGGCCCTTGCGGCCCGGGGGAGAGTTTGCTAAGTTCTGATACCGGTGTCATAGACACACTCGCCAGCGCAAACGCAAAAAGAGCGGGTCATGCGTGTCATCGGTAGCATCCAGTTCTCTGGTAGCGAAAGGGGGGGGAATGAAGACAACTCAAATATTCCAACGGGTCCATCCGTCTGGTCCGCATTGCCGCGAGCGCGATTCTGGCGCTCAGCGCAATCTTCGCCGGCGCGCATGCGCGCCCAAGCTCAGGTCAGCGCAACGCCGCCAGACCGCCGCTGCGGCCAAGGACTCCGAGCTGACGGAGATCGTCGTGACCGGCTATCGCAGCAGCCTGGAGCAGGCGATCAACCTGAAGCGTGATATGAACGCCGAGATCGACAGCATTCTGGCCGAGGACATCGGCAAATTTCCCGACCAGAATCTGGCTGAATCGCTGCAGCGCATCCCGGGCGTCGCCATCACCCGCGAGGAGGGGGAGGGCCGCCAGATCACCGTGCGCGGTCTCGGGCCGCAGTACACCCGCGTGCGCATCAACGGCATGGAGGCGTTGACGACCACGGGCGGACCGGACAACGAAGGCGGCGTCAACCGCACCCGCGCCTTCGACTTCAATATTTTCTCGTCGGATCTGTTCAATTCCCTTACGGTCCGCAAAACCGCGGAAGCCAGCCGTGGATGAGGGCTCGATCGGCGCCACCGTGGATCTTAACACCGCGCATCCCTTGGACTACAACCGGTTCGTGTTGATCACGCCAGGCGAAAGGCAAACTACAACGATCTTGCGGAGACGGTCGGACCGCAGTTCTCCGGGCTGATCTCCAATACGTTTCGCCGACGGTAACGTTCGGCGCCTTGGCCTCGGTCTCCTTCGCCAAGCGCAGTCTATCTCGACACCGGCGCCAGCACTGTGCGCTGGGACGAGGCGCAGGTGCTCAAGACCGGCACGACCCCCTTTGGCGCATCGCCCTATGGGTTCGGATCCGTTCTTGGCACGCCTTGCACCGGGACGGCGGCGACATTGCCGGCCGTGTGCCAGCAAGCCGACTACGGCGCTGCATCCGCGCTTTCCCCGCTATGACTATTTCCAGGACACCGAGACCCGCGCAGGGCGCCTCCGTCTCGCTGCAGTGGAAGCCCAACGACGCGAATCTGTTGATCGCTCGATGTTCTGCACTCGTACTATGAGGAGACGCGCCAGGAGCAGTACCTCGAGGAGCCGGGCCTTTCCGGGCAGGGCAACTGCACCAACCCGCGACCTCGACCAGCGTCGGTTGCATCTCCGTCCTATCCGACACCATCAACAGCTCAAGGCGTCATGTACGCTCGGCACGTTCAGCGGCGTCGATACGCGCGTGGAGGACCGGTACGACAGCCTGCACACGGATTTCAACCAGGCGACCTTGGCGGGGCAACATACCTTGAGCTCCTCGATGGAGCATCGATGAGCTGATCGGCTATTCGGATTCCCGTTTTGCGCAATCCGGTGCAGACGACCTTGGGCTGGGACCAGTTCAACCAGACGGTGAGCTACGATTTCAGCTCCTCGCAGAATCCCCTACCTCAACTTCGGCTACGCGAAACGTCGGCCTGACGGGGCCCTGGGTGCTGACCGAGGTGCGCGAGCGTCCGCAGACCACGACCAACACGTTCAAGAACGCGGAGTTCAATGTCCATTTCAAGGCGACCGACCAGTGTGAATCTGTCAGGCGGGCGTGCAGTTCAAGGAATATGAACTTGCAACACGACGTCCTTGCGGCTGGTGAACGGCGAGTCGGTGACCGCGACGAATGTTTACGCGCCCTTGCGGGCCGTGCCCATCGCAAGCTATGGGCAAACGCTCAACTATCTCAACGGCGCGGGCGTCAGTGTGCCGGCAGGAAGCACGACGATCTGGGGGACGCCGAGCATGTCTGCTGGCGGAGAGCGCTCTCGGGATCTACTCGAACAGCAGTCTCTTCGCCGTCAGCACCGCGGGCGATCTCGGCAACAACGTGTCCGTGACGGAGAAGGATCTATGGCGGCTACCTGCAGATGAATTTCGACGGACATCTGTTCTCGCACGAACTGCGCGGCAATCTAGGCGTGCGCGTGGTCGGCACCGATCAATTGTCGCAGGGCTATTCGACCACGTTGCTGCCAATCACGGCGAGCCGCAACTACGACAACGTGCTACCGTCGCTCAACCTGGTCTGGTCGCTGCGCGACGATTTCCTGGCGCGCTTTGCGGCTTCGCGCGACCTGTCGCGGCCGAATCTGACGGACTTGGCTGCCAGCACGAGCGTGACCGTCTCGGGTACGCAGTTCAACGTGAAGACCGGCAATCCGAACATTCAGCCGTTCCTGGCCAATGCCTATGACCTGTCGTTCGAGTGGTATCCGGCGGCCGGTACCATGGTCGCGGTGGCGCCGTTCTATAAGCAGGTGCTGCGTTTCACGTCCACGCAAACCGTCAACACGGTCTTCAACGGCAATCCGTATCGGCGTGCCCAATTCACTGGCCATTGCGGCTTGCGGCTCGACTCCGGGATGCAGTCCGAATGCGACCTGGGCCTTTTCCGCGCCGGTGAACTCGCCGGGCGGCGATGTCAAAGGAGTTGAATTCAATTACCAGCAGCCGTTTCGCTTCCTGCCGGGACTGTTGGCAACACGGGCGTGCAATTGAACTACACCTACGTCGAGTCGAGAGTCAAATATCTGACCGGTCCGAACACCTACGTGACCAATGAATTGACCGGTCTGTCGAAGAATACCGCGGGCGCGGTGCTGTACTACGAAGACAAGACCTGGAGCGCCCGTGTCTCCGGCGCATACCGCAGCCGCTATCTGACGATGGTCCCGGGTCAGGAGGTGGGCACCGACGCCGACGGCTTCGATGCGACATTCAATCTCGATGCGTCGATACAGTACAACATCACTCCTCACTTCCGGGTTTCACTGGAGGGCGCCAATCTCACCGACCAGTATGAAAGCGAGTTCAACGACACCTCGAGGAACCTGGTCTACTACTACCACCACACGGGGCGCCAGATTTTGTTGGGCGCGCGCTATCAATATTGAGCGCAGGCCTAGGCGGCTCGCGAGCCAGCCGCCATCCACCGGGATGATGGCCCCATGAACATAGTCTGATGCCGCGGACGCCAGAAAAACCGCGGCGCCGCCCAGATCGGCCGGCACGCCCCAGCGGCCGGCGGGAATTCGCGCCAGGATTTCGCGGCTGCGGGTTTCATCCTCGCGCAAAGCCTTGGTGTTGTCGGTGGCGAAATAGCCGGGGGCGATGGCATTCACGTTGATTCGTGCCTTGGCCCATTCATTGGCCAACGCTTTGGTCACACCCGCCAAAGCGCTCTTCGCCGCCGTGTAGGCGGGCACGCGAATCCCGCCTTGGAACGACAGCATCGACACCACATTGATGATCTTGCCGCCGCCTGCAGCCGGCCATGTGGCGGGCTGCGGCTTGCGCCAGAAAGAATGCCGATTTCAAATCGACATTGATGACCCGGTCCCAGTCCGCTTCCGCGACCTCCAATGCATCGGCGCGCGAAATCGTCCCGGCATTGTTCACCAGGATGTCGAAGCGGCCCATTGATCCGAGCGTCTCCTTCACCATGCCGGCAATCGGCGCGGTCGAGGCAAGATCGGCGGCGATGAAATGAAAGCGCCGCCTCAGACCGAGAACGGCCGCTTCGCGTCTCAACCGGCGCGCGACGGCCTGACCGCCACGATGTCGGCGCCCGCCTGCGCGAGTGCGATCGCCATGCCCTGGCCAAGTCCGGTATTGGCGCCGGTGACCAGAGCCGTGCGACCCTCAAGGCGTGAATGGATTCGTCATTATTTGAGCTGGCAGATATCGAGCACATTCATGTCCGTGTAGTCGAGATTTTCCCCGCCCATCGCCCAGATGAAGGCGTAATTGGAAGTACCCGCCCCCATATGGATCGACCAGGGCGGCGATATCACGGCCTGTTCATTGGCAACGACGATATGGCGCGCAGCAGTCGGGCTCGCCCATGAAATGAAAGACGCGGTCATTTTCGCCGAGACCGAAATAGAAATAAACTTCCGAGCGCCGGTCATGAAGATGCGGCGGCATGGTGTTCCACACGCTGCCCGGCTGCAGAATCGTCAGGCCCAGCAGCAACTGAGCCGATTTGCAGGTCGCCGGGACGATGTATTGATAAATCGTGCGCTGATTCGAGGTCTTCGAGCGCACCGCGTTCCAACGGCACCGCCCTGTCGATCGAGATTTTGACCGCCTCATATCGCGCATGAGCCGTCGTGGAGGTCAGATAAAATCTGGCGTTGCCGCCGGGCGCCTCGAAAGCAACCTCCCGGGTGCCCATGGGCAGATAAAGGCCATCTCGCGAGCGACAACTCAAAGCGTGCGCCATCGGCGGTCACGGCGCCCGCACCACTGCCGACATTGATGATCCCCATTTCGCGCCGCTCCAGCAGCGGCGCCCCGGCAACGGATGCCGCCTGGGCCGGCAGCTTCAGCGGTCCGCCGCGCGGACAGGCGCCGCCGATGATCAGTCTTTCGTGATGGCTGTAATTCAACACCACGCTGCCGTCGCTGAACAGATTGCTCATGCAGATACAGATCACACAGCTCTTGATTGCCGGCGCCGGCAATCATCGTCGGATGCGTCGCCTGATATACCTTGTCGTACATGATGCCTCCCAATTGCTACCGGTATCAAAAAGGACGCCACAGCCGACGCGGCTCAAGACTTGGCTCCTGGGCCTTCCGGTAATGTCGGTCAAATTGACTATGACACCGGTTTCCATGAGATACAATGCAAGGACAAAGGACGGGGGAACGCCGTGGAACACGCTGTGACGGATGAGCGGAGCCGAGAAGCGCCGTAAAACCGCGGCCGCCATCGCCGGAAGCTTTGTTACCGCCCGACGCAATGCCGAAGTCCCTGACCGAATTTCCGGGGACGATTCCGCCGGATCTGGATGCGGCCTATCTGTGCCAGGAGATGGCCATCAAGTGCGTGGCCCGACCGGCTGATCGGTTGGAAGGTCGGCATGATTGCGCCGCCATTGCGCGACGATTTTCGGAACCGATCGCCTGGCCGGCGCCATTTTCGACGCCGGCCTGCGTCAAGCGCGGCGAGGAGGTTGAGTTTCCCGTCTTTGTCGGCGGCTTTGCCGCTGTCGAGGCAGAATTTGTCCTGCGCATTGCCCATGATGCGCCCACCGGCAAAGTCGAGTGGACCGGGCGCGAGGCGCAGGCCTTGGTCGGCGTGATGCATATCGGCGTCGAGACCGCCGGCAGTCCACTGGCGACGATCAATGAATTGGGGCCGACCGCGATCGCGGCCGATTTCGGCAACAATGCCGGCCTGATTCTCGGGCCCGAGATTCGCGATTGGGCGGCGCAGCCGCATCACTCGTTCGCCGTCGTAACCAGCATCGAGGGCAAGATCGTCGGCCGTGGCGAGGCCACTCTTCTGTCGAATGGCCCGATCGGTGGGCTGCAATTTCTGGCCGGTCAAACCGCGAGGATGGGCCGACCCTTGAAGGCCGGCATGCTGGTTTCGACGGGGGCCATCACCGGCGTCCACGATATCAAGGTGGGACAAAGTGCCGTCGCCGATTTCGGCAGCCATGGCAGGATCTCCTGCTTCGCGGTCGCGGCTGAAATGGAACGCGCATGAGTCAAAGATAAATGAGCGCCGGCGAGATCGGGGGCGGCGCGGCCGAAGCGACCATCGCGCGCTCCGCCGCTCGTGCCGGTCACTATCGCTGGCTCATCTGCGGCATGCTGTTTGCCGCAACCGCGATCAATTATGTGGATCGCCAGATCATCGGAGTCTTAAAGCCGGTCCTGCAAAGCGATTTCGCCTGGTCGGAGATGGACTATGCGGACATCGTGTTCTGGTTCCAGACCGCCTATGCGCTGGGCTATCTCGGCTTTGGCGGTCTGATCGACAAAATCGGTGCGCGCCTGGGGTATGGCCTGGCGGTCATCATCTGGACCGGTGCTCATATGGCGCATGCGGCGGCCAGGTCCTCTGTTCGGCTTTCAACTGGTGCGCTTCGCCCTGGGGCTGGGCGAATCCGGTAATTTCCCGGCCGCCCTCAAGGCCGTCGCCGAATGGTTCCCGCAATCCGAACGCGCTTTGGCCACGGGCATTCTCAATGCCGGAAGCAACATCGGCGCCATCGTCACGCCGGTGCTGGTGCCGGCGATCACCTTGGCCTGGGGTTGGCGGGCGGCTTTTCTCGTCACCGGACTTTTTAGCGTGGTCTGGCTGGCCGTCTGGCTGATCGTCTACCGCGACCCTGCCAAGCATTCCCGCGTTGGCGCGGCGGAGCTGGCCTATATCCGCCAGGATCCGCAGGAACAGGCGGAAGCGCGGATCAAGTGGCGGCGCCTGCTTTCCCTTGCGCGCGACCTGGGCCTTTGCCATCCCAAAATTGCTGATTGATCCGATCTGGTGGATGTTCCTGTTTTGGCTGCCCGATTTTTTTGCCAAGCGCCACGGCCTGGACCTCAAAAGCTTCGGTCCCCCGCTGGTCGTGGTCTATCTGATGTCCGATTTCGGCAGCGTCGCAGGCGGCTGGCTGTCGTCATCCTTGCTGAGCGCGCGGGCTGCCGCTGCACGCGGCGCGCAAATACGCGATGCTCATCTGCGCCCTGGCCGTGACGCCGATGATCTTTGCGATGTATGTCGACCATCTGTGGCTGGCGGTCGCGATCGTCGGCCTCGCCGCCGCCGCGCATCAAGGCTTTTCCTGCAATCTTTTCACCATGCCGTCGGATCTTTTCCCGCGCTCGGCCGTGGCTTCGGTCGTCGGCATCGGCGGAACCGCGGGTGCCGTCGGCGGCATGCTGATGGCGAAATACGCGGGCTGGGTCCTGGATTCGATCGGCAGCTATACGCCGCTTTTCGTCGTCGCCGGCACCGTCTATTTGCTGGCTTTGGGTATTTTGCATCTGCTGTCGCCGCGTTATGCGCCGGCTGTGATCGAGGGGAGTACATGAACACGACTCGGCGCGACTTTCTTCTGGCGGGGGCAAGCGCCGCCGTCCTTGGCGGATTCCCTGCAACCGTCTTTGCGGCTGATCCTTGGCAACGAGCCGCGGACATTGTCGCGCGCATCAAGCCGCCGGTTTTTCCAAGGCGAGATTTCGACGTCACAACGTACGGCGCGCGGCCCGGCGGTGCGGATTGCACGGAGGCGATCGCGCGCGCGATCACGGCCTGCAACGCAGCCGGCGGTGGGCGCGTCGTGATTCCGGCTGGAATTTTTTCGACGGCGCCCATCCATCTCAAGAGCAATGTCAATCTGCATCTTGCCAAAAATGCCGTGCTGTCATTCAGCCGCGAACCGGCGCGCTATCTTCCCGTCGTCTATACCCGCTGGGAGGGCGTTGAGTGTCTGAACTATTCGGCGCAGGTTTATGCCGACGGTCAGGAAAACATCGCCCTCACCGGTGCGGGCACGCTCGAGGGCAATGCCGATTGCAGTCATTGGTGGCCGTGGAAGGGCCGCACCAATTGCGGCTGGAGCGAAGGCCAACCGAATCAGGACCGGGCTCGAAATGCTCTGTTCGAGATGGGCGCCAAGGACGTGCCGCTGGCCGAACGCCGCTTTGGCGAGGGTCACTTCCTGCGTCCCAACATGGTCCAATTTTGCCGCTCGAAAAATATCTTGATCGAAGGCGTGACCATGAAGAACTCGCCGATGTTCGAGATCAATCCCGTGCTGTGCCGAAATGTCACGGTGCGCGGCGTGACCATCGTGAGCCACGGACCCAACACTGACGGCTGCGATCCCGATTCCTGTCAGGACGTCCTGATCGAAGATTGTTCCTTCGACACAGGCGACGATTGCCTGGCTATCAAGTCCGGCCGCAATCACGACGGACGCCGCGTCGGCGTAGCTTCGGAAAACATCGTGATTCGCAATTGCAGGATGAAGGACGGGCACGGCGGCTTGACCATCGGCAGCGAGATGTCGGGCGGCGTGCGCAATGTGTTCTTCGAGAATTGCGATCTCGACAGCCCCAATTTGGACCAGGCGCTCCGCTTCAAGACCAATGCCATGCGCGGCGGCACGATCGAACACATTTATTTCCGCGATATCCGGATCGGCCAAGTCGCCGCCGCCGTTCTGCAGATCGACTTCACCTATGAAGAAGGCGCCGCGGGCCCCGAACGCCCGAATGTCGGCGACATCCATCTTGAGAACGTCACCTGCCGGAAAAGCAAGTACGCTCTTCAACTGCGCGGCTTCGAGAACGCGCCGATCCACGGCGTGACACTGAAGAACTGCACATTCGACCAGATTGAGCAGGCTGACATCATCGACCATGTCGAGGGTCTGGAGCGGATCAACGTCAAGGTGAACGGCAAGCTGGTCGTCTGACTCAACGACGAACCTGAGCTATTGAGATGCTTTGCCTCGCATGGTCGAGCATGCGAAGATCCAAGCCGCGCCGATGAGGATGACAATAAGTAAAAATACCGGCGGCAAGGACATGGTTTATATGCGAAGTGAGACCTGGGTGAAGGGGGTGCTTGTAGCATTGGCGGCGGCACTGCTCGTAGGCTGCGGCGGAGGCGGGGGAGCCTCGAGCGGCTCCACGGACACGTATCCACCCCCGGGAGCACCGCCGCCCCCGCCAGGTCCTCCCAGCTTGGACATCAGTGAAAGCCAGGTTTCGGTAAGTGCGGTGACAGGTACAGCGGCTCCCGCGAGCGTCGATATCAAAATCACGGTGGCGAATGCCCCCCCGACCATGCTCACCATGATTGTGACTTCGAGCGAAGACTCGGTGGCCGCGGCGAGCGCGACCTGGAAATCAAATAGTTATGGCGATCTCACGATTTCCTTTGCGCCGCCCGTTCAGGTGGGCAACTACACTCCAACCGTGACGGTGAATGTATGTACCGATACCGCGTGCGCGCGCCCGATCTCTGGAAGCCCTGCCCAGGTCTTCGTACATTATTCGATTACGGGAAGTACGCCGCCGCCGGTGAGCTTCTACTTCCCACAGCCCGGGGTCGACTTTCAAGTGACTACGAGCGACACCTCGCCCGAGACCGCCAACTTTGATTTCTATATCAAAAATGTTCCGCCGGCGGGACTCTATGTGCAGATAACTCAGCCTGAAAATGGCTTTGTGCAAAGGGTTTCTGACACCGTAGAGCCTGACAGCTCGGGTCAACTCGATGTGGCTCTCATCTTGTCCTTAGTAAGCCCGGCCAGTTTGGGCTCTGGATTTTTCAACTCCTCTGTCACGGTTGCGATCTGCTATGACCAAGCCTGTAGCAACCCCGTCGCCGGAAGCCCCGTCAGCGTGCCTATTGAATATGAGGTTTATCTCACGCAGGGCAAGGAATACTCACTCGTCTCGTCAAGTGTGGGGGGAATCTCGGATCTGGCATATGAGGCCTCGAGGGGATCGCTTTATGTGACGGGTCTTGCCGGCTACGACAACTCAATCTATTCAAGCGCAGTCACCGAAGTGAATCCCGCCACCGGCAATTCCGTCACGCAGCTCGCACTCGGCGACGGACTCTCTCAGATTGCGGTCTCCGATGATGGGCAGTACCTTTATGCGGCATCGACGACGAATTCTTCGATCTATCGACTGGTCCTTCCCGCGCTGACGAAGGACATCACGATAGACCTCGCCAGCGCATCCGGCGGGGAGGGGATGGAGCCGAACCTTGCAGGCGGGATGGCGGTCGCGCCCGGCGCACCCCACACACTGGCTGTGGCACTCGCGCACTCTTCGGGATCGGACCAATCCCAAGGAGTAGCTATCTTCGATGATGGAACCGAGAGGGTCCAAACGCTCGCCCCTTTGGGCAGCTACACCAGTGCCGACCGGATTACCTGGGGCGCCAACGCGGGCACGCTGTATGCTTCGCGCGAGTCAGACCAGCAGCCCGAAGACCTCGAAATCGACAACTTGAACGTTGATCCGTCGGGAGTGACGCTGGTGAGCAGCGTCAATCTGACTGGCACCGCGGATACGGGAGGGACGCTGGTTTATGCTTCGGGCAAACTCTATGAGTCGACTGGTTTTGTGCGCGATGCAACGTCCTTAAGCATCCTCGACCAGCTTACCTTGCCCGCAGTCTTGGGCTCTCCGACCGGTATCCTGTGCCTGACGCCGGACGTTGGGAACAATCGGCTCTTCGTTCTATCAAGCGACATTCATACCTCGCACCTGATCCTCCTCAGCTACACGCTACCGGCCCTGACGCTCCAAGGTGCGATCGACTTGGGCTTTGACGGCTTCGACGTGGCCATCCGGACACACCTGATCCTCTGGGGTTCGCAGGGGATCGCCTTTAATCGTAACGGCTTACAGATTCTTTCCGGGACTTTCTCCGCTCCCGGGACTCTGAGCACCACGCCGCGCGCAGCCGCGAGGGCTCGACTTGCGACGAGGCAGCCTTTGCGCAGCTTCTTCATTGCCGGCCGCGCGCAACCCGTTCGTTGACGGAAGTGGCCGTACTCAACCTCGAAGAGCTGGTAGACGGACAAAAATTCGGCCGTTTCAATATCAACCTGCTCGTCTGGTCATTTCTTGCGATGGTCGCCGACGGTTTTGATATTGCCGGCCTTGCTTCCGCCGCACCGGAGCTCGCCAGAGCATGGCACGTCGCCCCCAAGGCGTTTGCGCCGGCATTGAGCGCGAGCTTGTTCGGCATTCTGCTCGGCGCCCCGTTGCTGGGTCACGCGGGCGATCGCTTCGGACGCAAGGCCTTGATCGTCACGGGATGCATTATCTTCTCGCTCGGCACCGTGGCCACGGTCTGGGCGACCAATCTAGATCAAGTCGTCGCGCTGAGAGTTCTGGCGGGCATCGGCATTGGGGGACTGATGCCGAACGCAATCGCGCTCAACGCGGAACTCGCTCCGAGGCGACTGCGTGCGACGCTGGTCGTGCTGATGTTCACCGGCATTACGGCGGGAGCGGCCCTTCCCGGACTGATTCAGGCGTGGCTGATCCCTCACCATGGATGGCAGGTGATGTTCTGGATCGGGGGAATCGCGCCCCTCATTCTCGCGGCATGCTTGTTGTTCACATTGCCGGAATCGGTGAAGTTTCTCGCATTCAAGCCCGGGCGGCGCGCCGAATTCTTGGCGACTGTGCGAAGACTCAGGCGCGATCTGGTCATCGCCGATGACGTGCAATTTGTAACGCGGTGCCGTGGCGCAGGGCAGCGGCTTGGGACTGGAAGCAATTTTCAGGGGGGCTTTGGCCTGGGTTACGCCGTTGCTGTGGGTGTGTTTTGCCAGTGCGCTCATGGCAAACTTTTTTCTCAACAGTTGGCTGCCGCTGATTTTCGAGGGCAGTGGGCTCAGCGCAAAACAAAGCGGCCTCGCGATCAGTCTCTATCACGGCGGCGGAACAATTGGCGGGTTGCTCGTCAGTCTGGTGCTTGCCCGATTCGGTTTCACGGTCATCGCCTTGCTATTTCTGTTCGCGACGCTGGCGATTGCCGCGATCGGACTTCCCGGACTCTCCTATGTCGCAATGGTGTCGGCGGTGACGCTGTCTGGGTTCTGCACCCTCGGCGCCCAGTTCGGTAACAACGCGGCTTCCGGTCTCCTGTATCCGACCGCATCCCGCTCCAGCGGCGTTGGCTGGGCGCTGGGAATTGGGCGCTTCGGGTCGATTGCCGGCCCGCTCGTTGGCGGACTGCTGGTTGGCTTGAAGGTCCCCCCGCGGCAGTTCTTCATTTTCGCCGCCGTGCCGATGATGGCCGGTCTCATCGCATCCGTCTTCGTTGCAAGGCTTTGCTATCGAAGACTCGGAAGTTTGCAGCTCGATGAAATGGCTGGGACGGTGTCACCCAATACCAGTTCGGCCACCTCGAGTCCCTGATCGCCGAATTTACGGCCAAATCTCGCGCGCGAGCTCGACCACGAGTTGCAACTTCTTCAGTTGCATGTCGGCGGCAATGTCGTTGCCGTGCAATGTGCTGGCAAAACCGCACTGCGGAGAGAGAGCGAGCTGTTCGAGGGGTGCGTATCGCGCCGCCTCCTCGATGCGCCGTTTGATGCTCGATTTGTCCTCGAGCACTCCAAGCTTTGTCGTAATCAGGCCCAACACGGCTGTCTTTCCCTTGGGTAGATAGCGTAGCGGTCTAAAATCTCCGCTGCGTTCGTCATCGTATTCGAGGAAATACGAGTCAAAATTCATCTCGCCGAAAAGCGCCTGCGCCACCGGCTCATACCCGCCCTCTGCCGCCCAAGTACTCTTGAAGTTGCCGCGGCACAGATGCACGCCGACGGACATGCCGACCGGCTTTTGATCCAGCAATCGATTGAGAAACACCGCATAGCGGTGCGGAAGCAGCGATGGATCATCGCCGCGCTGCCGCGCCGCTTCACGCATCTTCGAGTCGCACAGGTACGCGAGATTCGTGTCATCAAGCTGGACGACTTGACAGCCTGCCGCAGCCAGGGATCGGAGCTCCGCGGCATAGGCGTCGGCGACATCCTGGTAGAATTCCTCCAAATCCGGATACGCCTGATGGCTGATTCCGCCGCGTCCGCCGCGAAAGTGCAACATCGTCGGGGACGGAATGGTTACCTTCGGTGTGCGGCCAGTAACGCTTTGCAGATAGAGAAAGTCCGCCAGCTGGATATCCTTCACGTGCCGCACCTTGTCGATGACCCGGATCGTGGGCGGTGTGAGATGCGGCTTACCGTCGGCGCCCGCCGCTATCACGGGCAGGCTCGTCTCAACGCCGCCCAGTTGCGACAAGAAGTCGAGATGAAAGTACTCGCGTCGAAACTCGCCATCCGTGATGCACTCAAGACCCGCGGACTCTTGAAGCTTCACCACCTCCGAGATGGCCCGGTCTTCAATTTTCCGAAGCTCCGGGCCGCTGATCTCGCCCCGGCGGAATTTCTCGTGTGCCGCCAACAACGAGGGAGGCCTGAGGAAGCTGCCGATATGATCGGCCCGAAAGATCGGGACATTTCGATGCGTCATCGACGCTCTGGCTGCTGCTGTCGGCATCGTTCAATTCCTGTTTGCTCTCACCAATCTTGGCTGGCTGCCAGCATGCGTTTGCACCGCCATTTGCACAATTTCTTAATATTCATGGATGCTATGAAAACCACTCACGGCGTTAGACCCCTCCACTTGAATGGCGCAGAATGGTTCAACTATGAGCGCTCCATCGCATGACCTAATCGCCTTTGGCGCCACGAGCTTCGTGGGCCAGATTCTGTGCCGCTACCTGTGGGAGGAGTTCGGCGCAAAGGGCGAGCTCAAGTGGGCTGCCGCCGGGCGCTCGCAGGCGAAACTCGAGGCGCTGCGCAGTTCGCTCGGAACCATGGCCGAGACGTTGCCGCTGGCCATTGCTGACGCGGCGGACGAGACCTCGCTGCAGAGGCTATGCGCCTCGACGCGCGTTGTCGTCTCGACGGTTGGTCCGTACGCTCTGTATGGCGAGCAGCTGGTCAAGGCCTGCGCCGAATCCGGGACCGACTATTGCGACCTGACGGGCGAGGTGCAGTGGATACGCCGCATGGTGCAACGCTACGAGTCGACGGCCCAAAAGTCCGGCGCGCGAATCGTGCATTGTTGCGGGTTCGACTCCATCCCGTCGGACTTGGGCGTGCACTTCCTGCAGCGCCAGGCGACGATGCGACTCGGCAGGCCCTGTACGCGGGTCAAAATGCGCGTCAAGGCTATGCGCGGCGCATTTTCAGGCGGCACCGTCGCCAGCCTGATGAACGTGGTCAAGGAGGCTGCCGCGGACCCAGCGCTGCGCAAGGAGCTGGCCGACCCCTATTCACTGTGCCCGCCGGGGAGTGTGCCAACGGTGCGACAACCTGACGTCAGCTCGGCCGAATTCGATGTCGACTTCGGTTCATGGCTTGCGCCGTTCGTGATGAGCGGTATCAACACGCGCATCGTCCACCGCACCAACGCGCTTTCGAAACAGTCTTACGGCGCTGACTTTGCCTACGATGAGGCTATGCTCACGGGCGATGGACTCAAAGGTCGATTCGCGGCCACCGCCGCGGCCGCGGGCACCACCGCCTTCATGCTCGCGGCTGCCATCCGGCCAACCCGTTCAGCGCTCGAGCGATTCGTGTTGCCCAAGCCCGGTGAAGGGCCGAGCACGGAGGCGCAGCGCAAGGGTTTCTTCGACCTTCGCTTCCTCGGCACGGCGGCGGACGGGCGCCAAATACGCACCAAGGTCACGGGAGACCGCGACCCAGGCTACGGATCGACAGCCAAAATGCTTGGCCAGGCCGCTGCCAGCCTCGCGCTCGACGTCGACAAGGCCGCGATGAGCGGCGGCTTCTGGACGCCCGCCACGATTTTCGGCGACCGACTCATTCAGCGGCTGACAGCGCGCTCCGGATTAACCTTCGAATTGCTTCCGGACTCCCCAATAGGACCGTAAGACTCATGAACAAATTCGTCATACAACCCCACTTCAGGTTGCAGGAATGGGTGGCCGACGAGAAGGGCTACTTCGCGGCCGAAGGCCTCGACTATGTGTTCAACGAAGAGGTGCAGGCCACGGACGGCAAGGTGCATGACAAAGGACAGAAGGTCGGCGCCTATCAGTCGTTCGAGTCGGGCCGCGCCTCCGATGTGAGCTGCGCGTGTCACTGGACCGTGAACGTCGCCGCGTCCAGCGGGCTCGGCAAACTCTATCCCGAAGCCTATTCCGTGGCCCCGGCCGGAATCTTCGTCCCTGCGGATTCCGCCATCCGTCATCCGGCGGATCTGGCGGGCGTGCCGATTTCCGTGGGCTACCAGTCGGGCAGCCACTATTCGAGCATCCAGTCCCTGGAACAATACCTGCCGGCGGAAAAAATCCTTTTGTCCTTCAACGACGGCATGCTCTTCAAACGCATGCAGCTGCTGATCGATGGTGCGATTCCGGCTGCTGCATTGTTCAGCGGTCCGTACTATTTCGCGGAGCAGCTCGGATTCCGCAAGATCATCGACACCACGTTCATGATCGCGACCATGGTCACGGGCAACACGCAGCCGGCCGAGCTGCGCAAATACTTCCGTGCGCTGCAACGGGCGCAACGCGATATCGATCTAAGGCCCGAGGCCTACACGCACTACTATCAAAACGAGTTCCCGGTGCGTTATCACGCGACCATGGACACGAAGCGCTGGGGACCGGGCGAGCGCATCGTGTTTGAGCCTTACACCGAGGAGGCCTTCAACAGCTCGCGCGAGTGGATTGCGCAGCATGAGATCTTCGGACCGGAGGGGCTCGGCACCGGCACGTACGAGCAGGCGATCGCCTGCCCGCTGCAATCCCCGGCGCAGTAGCGCAGTCGGCCCTAGGGGTCCCAACCGGATGGCGGCTGTTGCGACTGGGTCCCGTAAGGCTTTGACACATGGAAACCGTTCATTTGCTTTGACGCATACCCACCGTTCATCAACAGCACGGGATCCGCATCTTCCGAAATATGCAGGCTTCGGATACCGTAATTCGGCTCAGAAAGCTGCGACGCGTAATCTGTAGCGCAGGCTGATAGCCCAAGACAGATAACCAAGGTCGAAATCAGCTTCATGATTGATTGCTCCCAATGTAGGAATGTTTCGACTATGCCTGTGTTCTTGAGTTCCCGATAGCCAAGAGGATCATCAATGAGCAAAGTAGTTCGATTTTACGAGCATGGGGGTCCGGAGAAGCTGCGGATTGAAGAGCTCGACGTCGGCGATCCGGGCACGGGAGAGGTCCGACTCCGGGTCGAAGCCATCGGACTGAACCGCGCGGAGGCCATGTTTCGCGCCGGCGCCTATATGCAAGTGCCGAAATTTCCGTCGCTGATCGGCTACGAAGGCGTTGGCATCGTGGAAGCCCTGGGATCCCAAGTGCAAGGCTTCTCCTTGGGTGAGCGGGTGTGCGTCATGCCAAGCTTCCGACTCGGCGAGTACGGTCTGTATGGGGAGCAGGCCATTGTCCCGGCGCGCAGCCTGATTGCGCCGCCGCCCGGTCTCACCGTGGTCGAAGCGGCCTCGATCTGGATGCAGTATTTCACCGCGCTCGCCATCTATGAAGTCGCGCATGCGGGGGTGGGAGATGCCGTCCTCATCCGCGCCGCCTCGAGCAGCGTCGGCCTTGCCGCCATTCAGCTCGCCAATTGGGCCGGCGCCATCCCGATTGCGGCCACTCGTACCAGCGCCAAGACAGCGGCGCTCAAAGAACAGGGCGCGAAACACGTGATTGCGACCGATGAGTCGGACCTGGTTGCGGAGGTGCAGCGCATCACCGGCGGCAAGGGAGCCCGCATTGTGTTCGATCCTGTGGGAGGACCCGATGTTGATACTCTCGCGCAGGCGGCTGCGGAGGAAGGCATCATCATCATCTACGGCGGATTGAGCGGCAGGCCGACACCGTACCCACACTGGCCCGCGGCGTTGAAGGGGCTGTCCTTGCGCGGCTGGGTTGCTTCTTCGATCTGGAACAAACCGGAGCGATTCGCCCGCAACCGCAATCTCATACTGTACGGCCTGGCGGAAGGGCACTTGAAGCCTGTCATCGCCAAAACGTTCCCGCTCGAGTGAGATCGTGGAAGCGCACCGCTACCTGGAGTCGAATCAGCAGCTCGGCAAGATTGTCGTGACTGTCTAGAGGAACGAATGCCGCAATTCGATCGGGAAATTCCCGTTCTGGTGGTGGGCGGCAGCCTTGTCGGGCTGACGACCTCGGTGTTGCTGGCGTCGCATGGCATAAGGCACATGCTGATCGAGCGGCACAGGGGGACGGCGATCCATCCGCGGGCGGCCTCCTTTCATCAGCGCACGATGGAGATCTTCCGCAGCGTCGGCCTTCAGCAGGCGGTGGAAAGTGCGGCCAAGCGGGAGTTTGTGCAGAACGGTGCCATTGTTTCGGTCGATTCCATGAACGGCAAGGAACTGGCCTGTTTCTACCGCTCATACAACGAAGGTGTCGAGGGATTGAGCCCGACTTCGCGCCTCTTCATCACACAGGTCGGCCTCGAACCGACGATTCATGAACGGGCACGCGAGCTGGGGGCGGCCCACCACTTCTTCACCGAGATGACGAAATTTGAGCAGAACGATGAGGGAGTTGTCGCCGTGCTGCAGCCGCGCGACGGCGGGCCGGAACGCAGGATCCGAGCCCAGTACCTTGTCGGGGCCGACGGGGCCCACAGCTCAGTGCGCAGGCAGCTTGGCATCGAGATGGCCGGCCGGGGCAGCTTCGCCGACTGCCTCACCATCTACTTCAAGGCCGACCTGCGCGCGCTGATCGGCGACCGCAATCTCAGCGTCGTCTACGTGAACCAGCCCGGGCTGCTCGCGTTCTTCAGATTCTCGATCACCGGGGACGCGGGATTCCTGGCGGTCTTCTCAACTTTCGACAAGGACGGCGGCCGCGACAACGCCGCCGGTCAGGACCTATCTCCGGCCCGCTGCGCCGCGCTGGTGCGCGCAGCGCTCGGCGTCCCGGATGATTTTCCGGTTGCGATCGATGACGTGCAGCCTTGGACTGCGACCGCTGCCGCGGCGACAGCGTTTCGCAAAGGGCGCGTCTTCCTGGCCGGCGATGCCGCGCATGTGATGCCACCCACCGGAGGGTTTGGCGGCAACACCGGCATCGCGGATGCCCATAACCTTGCATGGAAACTGGCAATGGTGATTCAAGGAACCGCCGGCCCACAACTGCTGGACAGCTACGAACTCGAGCGCAGACCCCAGTGCCAACTGATCGTCGAGCAGGCCTATGCGCGCTATGTCAAACGCGTCGATCCTTCTCTACCGGCGACGAACCTGGCAGCCCCGCTCGACGATGCGGCGATCGAACTCGGGACTGTCTACGGTTCCGATGCCATCCTGG
This sequence comes from uncultured Gammaproteobacteria bacterium, assembly GCA_963775565.1. GTDB lineage: Bacteria > Pseudomonadota > Gammaproteobacteria > Steroidobacterales > Steroidobacteraceae > Bog-1198. Next base: position 919,361 of record CAVZJP010000018.1, on the reverse strand, counting down.
ATGAGGATGCAAATCGCAGCGCCACCGAGTTGCTCGAGGATCCGCGCAACCCCAGCGGCAAGCCGGGAACGCGCGTGCCTCACATCGTGCTGAAACGGAATGGCGCCGCCGTCTCCACTCATGATCTGCCCAATCATGGTTTTGCTCTGCTTACGGGCGTTGCCGGTCGCAACTGGACCGAAGCGGCGAACGCTTTGGCAGGAGCGCCGGGAATTTCCCTGAAAGCATATCGGATCGCACCAGATGGCGATCTGGCGGACCCCGCACGGGCGCTTCGAGTCAATCCTGGGAATCGGCGCACGGGGTGCGCTGCTGCTGAGGCCTGACGGCGTTATCGGCTGGCGCACATGCGGCATGCACGCGGATCCGCGCGCACGGCTCGATGAGGTGATGAAACGGCTGACATTCCGGCGCTGAAGGGTTCTTGACGCACGGCACAATCTCGCTGCCGGGCCGTTGTCACAGCAAATGCTAATAAAAGACAAAATATGCTAATCATTTTCCGTTGCAGGCATAACGCAGCGGGCACGTAATACCCTCCACGTTTCGACGCGTCGCGCGAAGCGAATCACGCACTCCAGACGAAAAGGGGATGGGGATGAACAAGCTATTGGCGTTCGCCTGCGTTTCGCTATTCTCGGCAGCTCTGGCATTTCCTGGGTCAGCACTATGTCAGTCTGATCCCGGTGTTCGCCCAGGTCCGATCAACGGACAACCGAATGCCAGCCAATCCAGTCCGATGCCGCTGGCATCAGTCGGCAACGACAGTCCGAAGGGAATCATTGAATTCTTCGACAACGGTCTCGGCAGATTTCAAGAACAGGAAGTGGTGTCCGGTGGCGTCAACAATGGCTTGGGTCCGCGATTCAACTTAAACAGTTGTTCCGGATGTCACGCGCAACCGGCGGTCGGCGGCACTAGTCCGTCCAGCAACCCGCAATATCATGCCATCAGTCAAGGCATGGTCTCGGGATCCACCAATACCATTCCATCCTTCATCACGGCGCACGGTCCGGTTCGGGAAGCGCGGTTCCCTTTCTTCGCCAATTCAAACGGCTCGCCCAATCAGAGTTCTCCCAACGGCGGAGTTGAGGATCTCTTTACCGTGTCCGGGAGGTCCGACGCCGGCAATTGCAATCTGTCGCAGCCGAACTACGAACAAGCTCTGCAGAACAATAACGTCATCTTCCGTATTCCGACGCCGACGTTTGGTTTGGGTCTTGTCGAAAATCTCGACGATTCAACGCTGATCGCCAATCAGCACGCGCAGGCGGCCAACAACTTTGGCATCGGCGGCGCCTTCAATCGCAATGGCAACGACGGCACCATCGCCCGCTTCGGTTGGAAAGCGCAGAACAAGTCCCTGCTGCTTTTCGCGGGCGAAGCCTACAACGTCGAGATGGGCATCACCAACGAAATATTTTCGCAGGAGCGGCCTCTTCCGCAGGAGGAGCACGGGAGCGGCCTTCCTGCGAGTTGCCTGAATCTGTCGGGCCAAGGGTATCCGGAAGACGCGACCAATTTCACCGTGGCTTTCAGCCGGGACCAAGCGGCCCAGAATGCGCAGGTTCCTTCGGATATCGTTCTCTTCGCGGAGTTCATGCGCCTGCTCGCGCCGCCGACGCCGTCGACGAACACGCCGGGCGGGTCGCAATCGATCGCAAATGGGTCTGCCCTGTTCAAATCGATCGGCTGCGCGACTTGTCATACTCCAGCGATCCGCTCCACTCAGCCTTCCAAGGTCACCGCATCGCTGAGCAATGCAACCGTGAATGCCTTCTCCGATTTTGAGATTCATCACATGGGCGGCGGCCTTGCGGATAACGTTGCGCAGGGCGGCGCCGGAGGAGATCAGTTCCGATCTGCGCCATTGTGGGGGCTTGGGCAGCGCATCTTCTTCTTGCATGACGGCCGCACCAGCGATTTGGTGGCGGCCATCATGGCTCACCAAAGCAATGGTTCCGAAGCGACGCAGGTGACGGAAAACTACAGCGCGTTGTCCGCGGGTCAGCAGCAGGCAGTCCTCAATTTTCTGCGCTCGCTGTAGTGATTTTATTTGCGCCGTGAAACTGGCCGTCGCGCTTTCGGTGGCGTTGCTCAATTCGGGCGTCCTATGCAGCGCGTCGGCGGGCGAGAAGGTGGCTGCCGGGGCGATTCTGGTGAAAGGCGCTTGGTCGAGCGCCAGCGATTCGGTTACTGCGCTGCCGGAGGGTGGTAAGCAGATAGATTCCGTGTACAGCAACGATTATTTCGGTTTTGCGTACACCGCCTCGCGGGGCTGGATCGAACGTTTCGAAGGACCCCCACCCAGCGACAGCGGTTACTATGTGCTGGCGCAGCTGGAACCCGGGCAGTTTTCGTCTCAGGGCGCGGATCGCGGTCACCTGATGATTTCGGCCCAGGACATGTTTTTCGTGACGTCCACGGCCAATAACGCGCTCGAACTGCTCAATTACGCCAAGGAACATTTGGATGGCGACTTGACGATGGAGCGCGGCCCGACCGTCGTGCGAATCGCCGATCACCCGTTCATTCGTTTCGACTACGCCTCATCCAGCAGCGGGCTGCACTGGCATGTTTTGGCGACCGACATCCGCTGCCACGTCGTACAGTTCGTCTTCATAGGCAGCGGCAATCCGCGAATGACCCGTCGCGTTCATGACATGAGCGGCGTGACGCTTTCGACAGTAGCCAACCGGATGCCCTTGTGCATCAAGAACTATGCCGAAAGTGAATATCTGATCGCGCGAGAAGAACCGGTATTTGCGGAGCCGCGGTTCAACTCGATTCCGGTCAGGATCATCGTCGACACACAAGGGAATGTCAGCCACATTCATTTCCTGAGCGCCTTCCCCGATCAAGTCAAAAGCATTTCAGATGCGCTATCACATTGGCGGTTTAAACCCTACTTTTCGGACGGCCAATCGGTCGAAGTGGAAACGGGGATCCTATTCGGGCGGCGCTGACCCATGTCGGCGCCAAACGACATCTGCTCGATCCCCTCGTCCCGGTGTAGTTTGCGCCCACCTGGAGGACGCCAATGAACCGCAAGACCCCAGCGAGCTATTCCGCAGCCGCTTCACTTGATTTGCTGAGGCATGTGACGTCGGAGCGGCGCATCCAAAATCTTCTCGGCATGGTTGAGGCTGGGACTGTCTTTGCGATTCGTGATTTGGCCGTCGAACTTCGCCTCAGCCCATGCTACCTGCAACGCCTCTTCAAAAAGGAGACGGGTGTTCGTCTCGGTGAGTGGTTGGGCGAACAGAGACTCCAAAGAGCTGCCCTTCTCCTCGCAAACAGCTACTTGAGCATCAAGGAGATTACGCACGCAGTCGGATACGAGCACCCGTCCAGCTTCAACCGAGCATTCGAACGGCGCTTTCTTCAGGCGCCCGCGCATTATCGCAAAAAGGTTGAACACGAACATGCCGTAGAACAACCACCATGGCGCGCGAATCGCGTGAGCAGAATTGCCCGCCGCTAGCTGAATCAGGATTCGCCACGGCCTGGCTCACCTCGAAGCTGCGCCGTCCATTGTCGTGCAAATGAAGCGCAGTTTTTGGACTACGGTATCCGATAAGACAAACGGGTATGCATCCGGAAGGCCCAGACCTCGCGATAGATTGTTGAGGACATACATGAGTGCAACCCATTCCGCAATCAGAGCGTCGAAGTCGCGAAATCTCGGTTGAATCGGATCGACGGGAGCCGAGAGCGACGGCTCATCCGCCCTGTGCGGGCTCACCGAGAGTCCCATCCAACGGGAAGTCTCCAGTGCATCGACCATGTGCATGACGTGCGCCCAGGATTCCGCCCAGTCCTCCCACGGATGAGTACTGGCATAGGCACTGACGTAGCTGTCGGGCCAGTCCGCGGGCGCGCCTGCTTCGTAGTGGAGATCGAGGGATTCTTGATAATCCAATCGCTCATCCCCGAACAGTGCCCTGAACTGTTCAAGGTATGCGCTGCCTTCGATCAGCCTATCCCAATAGTAGTGTCCGATTTCGTGCCTGAAATGTCCGAGCAGGGTTCGATACGGTTCACCATGTCGCTGTCGCTGCATTTCGCGGTACACATCGTCCGCTTCCGCGACGTTGATGGTGATGAGGCCGTTATCGTGGCCGGTGAACACACGGCTTTGGTCCCCATCGGCGTCCACACTATCGCTTAGGAATCGAAACTCGAGCCCATTCTGGGTATCCTGGCTGCGGCATTGAAGCGGCAATTTCAAATACTGCAGTCCATACACCAGCCGGCGCTTCGCGGCTTCCAGTTTTGCCCAAGCATCACGGCCGGCGTCGTCAAGATTCGGTATGACCTGGGTCAGCCTGCAGGAGGAACAGAGTGATTCTGGATCATTGCCTGGAAGCGCCCAGTTACAAACCCCATGTTCCGCGTAATTCAGGCAGAGCTTGAATTGTTGCTGTTGCTGCCCCTTGATGCCCAGTCGATTCCACAACTCGCCGTCCTTGCCCAAGGACACCATCGTGGAATGACTGGGCAAATACGCGAGTGCGGATCTACAGGACAGGCATTGCGTATTCTCAAAAAAAATCAGCGAATCACAGACGTCGCAATGATACGTTTTCACGGATAGGAAGACCTCGCAGGACTCATGCCGAAAAAAGGCGTAGGACTTCTCGCACAAAAACCCACTCCGCTCATGCCCTTTACCTGAGCCTTGGTGCGCCCATCATTGGCCATGCGTCCGACGAAACCAGTTTCAACACAAGGAGCGCCCATGGCAAGCAAATACGGCAAAGCAGCGGCAAAAAAGGTAGAGAGGGCGATGAGGAAGCGTAACAGCGGCACGCTCAAGAGCGGCAAGTCCGGGAGAACCGTGACGAGTCGCAAGCAAGCCATCGCAATCGGGCTATCCGAGGCGCGCAAGGCTGGAAACAAAGTGCCGAAATTGAAGTCCGCAACATGATCCGCAAACTGAGCAGTGGCAAGTATCGATTGTACAGCCGAAAGGTTGATCCAAAGACGAAGCGCCGACGAAATCTGGGAACTTTCGCGTCCCTTGCTGCCGCGAAAAAGCACGAGCGTGCGGTTCAGTTCTTCAAGCGGCATTCCTGACATCGACAGGGTAAAACGCGGCGGTGCGCATGCGCGCACCGCAACGTGGCACAGAATGTCTGCCTGGTGAGCCTAAACTCGGCGTGGTCCCAGAAGGAACGCGACGACCGCGCCAATCAGAAATACGACAAAGAGAATTTTGGCGATTCCGGCGGCGCCCGCCGCAATTCCACCAAATCCAAATATGGCGGCAATGATCGCGATAACCAGAAAAACGGCGGCATAGTGCAGCATAAGAATCCCCCATATCCAAGTGGTGATAATCCAGTGGTGATCTAGAAAATCTCTGTGCTGACCCTACGCGTGATCCCGCGAGAAGGTGATGGGTATTCCGCCCTAGTTGCTGTGGGATTGCGCTGACACCCAAAGCCGCACGCCAAGTCGTCCAAAACCTTCATCTTCGCCTACACAATGGCGCGACGGAAGCCTATTCCGGTCATGTGTGGCAGGCATCAATGTCTCGAATTCGTAACGTATTTCGTTCTTCCGGAAATTGCTTGGGGGGGCAAACATGCTCAAGGTTAAGGCGATTCCTCAGAATGCCGTGGCGCTCCTGGAGGCGGATCACGCGCAAGTCAAGATCTGGTTTTCTCAATTTGAAAAAGCAAAGTCAAAAAGCGAACAGCAGGAACTCGCGACCAATATCTGCAACGCGCTGAAAGTGCACATGGAAATCGAGGAGGAGGTCTTTTATCCCGCTTTCCTGGCGGTTACCAAGGACAAGAATGTGTATGAGGAAGCGATCAGCGAACACAGACAGGCGAAGAAGATCATCGAGGAAGTGGCGGGCTTAAGTCCGTCGCATGCTTATTTTCATACCCGGGTCAACGTGCTTGCGCAAATGATCAAGCATCACATCAAGGAGGAAGAGCGGCCGGGTGGAATGTTCGATGAGGCCAAGCGCAGCAAGTTCGTGGATCTGAACGAGTTAGGGGAGGAACTGGCGCTGCGCAAGCAGCAGCTGGAAGCGAAGGCCGGCGACGATGCGCCCCAGCGAGCATGGCCGCGCAAACTGCCCGAAAGCGGGACTATGGACACATTAAGTAGCTAGTCTCTAGGTTGAAGCCGGCCGACTGCCGGCTTCTTTTTTGCGCATGTCATTTCTTCGGAACGTCCGGGGCATTCGATTGATTCATTGCGGTCTCTGGAGCGCCGTCGCGTTGAGCGGACTCCAGCTGCTCTCGACACGTTCTGAGGGCGTCGTGATAAGACTCCGTGCGGTCTGCCATCATCCGCTTGAGCATGCAGTGCGCGATTTCACGCGAACTGACGGCGGAGGCCTTGTTTCCGGCGACCGCCGGTACCACCACAACGAAGGTCGGTGCCATGACAACCAATGAAACGGCGACTGCGGCGAGAAGAGGTCGTTTCATAATTTAGTCCTCGATAAAATTCAATGGGCGCGTCAGCGATGGTCCGATTCTTGATGTTCGGAGACAACGGGAACGGAACTCGAAAGCGGGTACGCCATTTCCTACGAAGAAAAAACGTAGGACAGCTCTTACGCCGATCATGACAATCAGCCGGTTATCAAACGAGGAAGACCGAGGCATTCTTATTTCATCGCCATTCGGTTGTCACCGGGGGTACTCGCGATGGATCTAGAAGACCGCCTAAAACAGCTCCAGCTTCTCTTTGGTCATGCTCTCAGCGTCTCGGTTACGGCGAAAACGAACTACTTGGCCCTCGCAGCAGACTTGAGTTCGACGCCCGCGGCTCTTGCTCGCGCGAAGCTCAGCTGGCAGCAGCTTGAGGCGCAAAAGGCCGCCATCATCGCGCAGATGGTGGCGTTGGAAGAGTTGGATCAAGACAACGCTTTTGCACCGGACGATGACCAATCCAGCCTTCAAACGCGGGCAGCGGGGTCAACCTGGCGCGGCTACCTGAAGAACTGGACCGAGAGAGCCAGGCCATTCGCGCCCATTGAGAGTCCCTGGACAGCGACCCGAAATTGGTGGGTGCCTATTTAATTTGTACAGGAACGCTATGCGGCCTGGGCGGCACGTCCATTGAAATGCCGCCACAGCAAAGACGCATCCGTAACCTCGTCCGTCCAAACACGGAATCGCTGGAGCGGGGCTTGCCCGAACGTAGTGCTGATGGCGACGTCGGCGGCGTCCCGGCCACGTGCGATCGTCAGACGCCCGATCCGTCGCGCATTGTTGCGCGGATCGAAAGAATGCCAGCCGCCGCCCAAATAGACTTCTATGCTGCCGGCGAAGTCCATGGGGGCGTCGACCGCGTCCACTCCAATGTCGCCGAGGTAGGCTGTGATGTACCTCGCGGGTATGTTCATTGCCCGGCAAAGGGCTATGGCCAAATGAGCCATGTCCCGGCAAACACCCTGCCGCTCCCGAAATGTCTCCAGAGCCGTCCTGGTCCATCTCGCGTACTGATATCCGAATGTGACGTGCCCGATTCACGAAATCGCAAATCGATTGCACCCGGGACCATCCTGGGGCGAGGTGGCCGAACAATCCGAACGCCTCCGAGGCCAGTAGATCGCTTTCGCAGTAACGGCTCGGCAGCAAATACAAGAGCGCCTCCGCCGGCAAGCTGCCAACCGCCATCTCCTGTGCATTCAGAAATGCGGGCTCCGGCAGACCCGAATCCTCCAGCAACCCGTCGGCGCTGATTCGCACGGAACCCATGGGAACCTCCAGACGAGTGCAAAGATTCCCATATCCGTCCCGGTAGGTTTCACGCGGCAACGAGGGCTCGGTCGACAAAGTGTCCGGGATCAACAAGCGCTGGCTGGAGCTGGGCTGCGCCTGGAGCATCAAGATCATCGATGTATTCTGCGGGCAATCGTAAACAAGCTCGTAACCAAACCGGATTCTCATGGTGCAAACTCGCTGTGGTGCGTGCTGAGAGAGTGGTGCCGCATCCTCGACATTTCGTCGCGGTGCGGCACGTTGGGCAGTCCGCGCTGGCTGAAAGACGGCTTCTTAGCGACAATAGTCGTTGTGCTCACCGCACTCGTGCCACCCATTTTCATGCCAGTAGCGATGATGGTCGCGATCATAATAACCCTCGGCGTAAGCATGATGCGGTTCCGCGACCACGCAGCCCGATGCCAGGACAATCAACCCTAGCGCGATGGTGCCTCTTAAAATGCCTAAAGTGTTTGTCATGAATATTCCTCATAGTCAGCATGTCACGACGACCCTCACAATTTAACGCACTCTTTGGGCCAATCCCGTCAGTACTTGTCATCCATTCCTGTAGGAACTGTGCCCATACCTGGCGAGCTTCATGATCTTGGCGTGGGCATGCTGCCGATGCAGCTCCAGTTGCTGCCGGGCGCGCTGCGCCCGAAGGTGTGATCCTTAAAACAAATTGGGAAGCAGGGGTTGCCCCTCGATCGCTTGAATGAACAACGCGATGGCAAGCACGGTATAAGCCAATGAGCCGCCAATCAAAGCGGGCCGCCGGAATCGCGGTGATGCGCCGCCAAGCAGCCAACCGAGCAGGGGTATTGCCTGCTCGGCATGTATCCCAAGGAAGTGTGCGATTCGAAGATCGCCGCCCGCACGATTCCAACCGAATATCGGTGCGCGACCGCCAATGAGGCCAACTGCGTGACCCGGTTGCTGCGACATATAGATGCCGAATCCGCCGCCCAGAACAAAACACAACACCAGACCGATGACCACCGCCGCACGATAATCCGGATGAAGCCCGGGAGCAGGGCGACGCCAAATCTCCCATGCGAGCAGCGGGGTCGTGGCGACCATCGAAACAGCGCCCAGCCCCATCAGAGCGTACATGACCTGGTAGAACGCGCTCGATTTGTTGAAATGGGAAGCGAGCCCGTGGCCGGCCTGCCATGCGATGTAAAATATTTCGAAGCTGCCCGCGGCGACGATTACGGCTACGATGGCTCGCATGCTCCATGCGCTGCGCCGATCGGGTCGAACATAACCGAAGAACCAGGCGGCCGTCAGTGCGAACACGGCTATTGAAAACACGAATTTAGTGGGTTTGATCCACAGATCGACGCCGTCAAATGTGCGCAGGTCAATCTGTTGCAACGCGAACATCAACGGCGTCAGCAAAACCAGCAGCAAACCGTACGCGGTCAACAGCCATTGCCGGTGAAAAAATTCGCGAAAGATTCCGCGAGAGGCGGTGTGCATCAAGGACAATTCGTTCATACCGCAGCTCCTTCAGCGCCGCGGCGCGAAAGCACGGTCCGTTCGATCAAAAACAGGAGGAATCCAACCGGCCCCAGCATATAGGTAACCGGCAGGCAGATCAGCAACAGGAGCGGATGCACCCGCTCCAGCGTGCCTTGCCTCACGATCCAGGTACCGACAAACAAGTCGAAGGCCAGATAATGCAGCCAGCCGGCACAGAGTGCGGAATCGTTAGCGAACAAGGTGCGCACTTCAAGCAGGGAGCTGAAGCCGCCGCCCGGCGTCTCGCCGAATCCCCTCCAGATGCAATAGAGATAAACAACGGCGAAAAGCCCCGGGACGATGAGTCCGGTAATGCGGTGAAGCCAGAGACGCGTGCGGGCGACGAACAGCGAAATCGCCAGACCGACCCAGCACAGCAGGGCGATCGAATTGGCGGCGGAAAATATCTGTGCCGGTGAAAGCATTTTTTATGCTCCTCGTGTCCCGCTCATGGCCGCTCGCCGCCGGCAAGGCGCCTGTTGACATCAGCGATCACGGCCGGCATGTCTTGCAGGTCATCGATCACATAGTGTGCGCCGCTCTCCTTGACCAGCTTTTCCTTGGATGCCCGTTCACGATCCGCAAGTTCCGTGGCGCTCATTTTTCGCACCGCATCCCAGCTGTCGGCGACATAATTGCTCCATTTGGACACGGCCACCCGCCAGCACAGCGGCGCGCCTTCGCCGGCACCTGACACAGTGTCATCAACCTTGATGGTGCGAAGCATGGCGTTCTCAAGGTTGTACACGCCCATTCTTTCGAGATTCTTGATCACCATGTAGGCGGTAGGACGCGGCATTTCGACTTCGTCGCCCGCACAATGAGTATCGGGAATAAAGCCCTGTGTCGCCGCGCCCGCCAACAGCAGATCCAGCATGGCGCGCGTAAAGCCCGTGGTCACGCCGATTTTGATGCCCTGCTTCTGCCAGTCTTTGCAGAGTTCGCCGACGCCGGGCAACAGGGTGTGGTAAGTGCCGTTGCGCAACAGTGCGAGCTGGGTGGGAACGAAATCGGCGAACATCGCATCCACATCGCTTTGTTTGGGCTCACGACCGAATTTTGTGACGAAGCGATCGCGCACCGAGGGGATCTGCGTCATGGCCTTGATGTGCAGATCCTTGCGCAAGCCCATCGGGCCACGCGCCTCGGGCATCGTGACCTCGACTCCGTATTTCTTGAACACCTCGACGAAGACAATCGCCGGGGCATCGACATAGCGATCCATCGTCGTGCCCGAGCAATCCAGCATGATGTAGCCCACGCTGCGCTCGGTATTCTCGGTGTCGAACTTGCGCTGTTGCGCGGCGGCGCGGCGGATATCCTCCGGTACACGGCCATTGGTGGATAATCTGGAAAGTACTGACTCTGTCATGAGCAACTCCGTAATTTATCTCGAGCACTGCGGGAATCAAGACGGCGGCGAATGACGTCCTGGCGCCGCCGGTCGATCGGGAACTTCCACATCAGTAAGCCCGATATCACGTAGAGCACTGACGGGATGAACAGAAGCGTGAGAAGCAGCCCGAAGGCACCCCGGCTGTCGTTGACGGCTGCCGCCGGGTCGTAGCCGAACAGTCCGATGCTCAAGAACGCCAGGCCGCCGCCCAACGCGACGTTCGCCTTGGTCACCAAGGCCTTGAGTGCGTAGTAGTTTGCGGCGCGATTGCTGCCGGTCTTGAGTTCATCGTAGTCCACGATGTCCCCGACGATGGCATCCGATGCCACCCGGCTCACGGCGTCGGCGAAGCCGCTGATGGTGATCAGAATGAGCGCGGGTACAAAACTTGCGCGCCCTGGTTGGAGCGGCGCGAGAAATGGGTAGATGGCCGCGTCGAAGAACACGCCCAGGGCCCAGGCGCGATGCTTGCCGATGCGGCGGATGATCCACAACCACGCCGGGACTGAGACGAGGGTGGCGATGGCGTAGCTGAGCAGAATGACCGGAAAAGCATCGGGCAGCTTCAAATAGTTGACGACGTATATATAAGAAAGCGCGAGAAAGGCGCCGAGGCTGATGCCACTGATGCTATAGCTCAAGAGGAACAGCAGCATCGGCCGGTTGCGCCTGATGTTCGGGAGGATGCTCCAGAAGCCGATGGCCGCGCGCGCAGATCCGGTTCTGCCGCGAGGCGCAAACCAAAGCGCGATTGGCACGGTCACCAGGAACAGCCCGGCCACCATGTGCGCGTTGAACCGCAGCACGGGCGCATTGAAAGTGTGCTCGCCGGAGATGGGGAGGAACGGTGAACACAGAAACAGCAGGCTCCCCAAGTAGTAGGCGAAGGCGCGAAACGTGAAGATCTTCGTTCGTTGCATATATTCTTTGGAGATGTCGGCGCCCCAGGCATCGTAGGGGATGATTGCCAAGGTCCAACCGAAATACAGGCACAGCGTCCAGCCAAGATAGTAGGCGACGCCGTCGCCCTTTGAGGGCGCGTAGAGGAAGGCCACGGCAAAAGAAGAAATGACGGCGCCGGCGATCAGCCAGGGCCGCCGTCCGCCCTTAAGGAGGGCGGTCCGATCAGACAGGTATCCGACGACAGGGTCCATGCCGGCGTCGAATAGCCGACTGATGATCATCGCGACGCCGATGGTCTGGGTACTGAGGCCAATTTCGGTGGCGTAGTAGCCGGGGATCACGAGCCCCGCGCAATAGAGGAGCATGGCCTCGGGAACGCCCGGTGCGGCGTAAGCGGCGATGCTCCAGGTGCGGATGGGGTTTTGCGTCACGCTGGCTGGCGGCGTCGGCGCGCGGCATGGGCGTCCCGTGTTTCGGCGACGACTCGTGCGACGATCGGGTCGGCCTGCACGGCCTGCCAATACCTCAATAGCTTGGGAAATTTGGACAGGGGTGATGAGCAACCAAAGCGCCTGGGCACCCATTCGTCGGAGAGGATGAGCATGGGGGCCAGGGCGCCATCCGCTATCGTCAGAGTGGTGCCGAACGCATAGCCGTCGACGCCGATATAAAACTCGAGGAACCCCAGTGCCTCTGCGATAGCGTGTACCGCCGCTTGCACGACGTCCCGGTTCTCGACGGACTCAGGCTTTCCGATCATGTTAAAGAGCGGCACCATTGCCATGACGAGGTAGATGTCGCTGATGCGCGTCAGGAGTCGAACTTGGGCTCTCTGCCACGGGTCAGCCGGCAACAGGGCGGGCGTGGGAAAGGCGTCCTCCAGGTACTCGCAGATGACCTCGGACTCCGGCAACGCTCGTCCATCGTCCAACAGCAGTACCGGCACCCGCCCCATGGGATTGCCCACGACAAACGCACCCTTGGGTCCGGTCGACTCGCCGCTGGACGGCGGTTCAATCGTCTCGAAGTCAATGCCCTTCGCGTGGAGGGCGAGACGGACGCGCGTTGGGAATGGGGAATAGTAAGTCTGGTACAGTTTCATAGGCGACCCGTCGGAGCGTGGCGAGCAGTTGAACAGAAACTCCAGTTGAGCGGCAAGTTTCTCTATAGTCCTGCACTAGATAACAATCCGGGGTGCTCCAATGAAGAGAAGCGTGGCTGCCACGGCAATCGCCGTTGTCCTTTTGTCATCCGCATCGGCCGGGTCGGCCGCAACGGCAGCGCAAAGCGCTTCCGTACGCGACCTGGCGCGCCAGGTGCGTCTTGCCGATCCGCACCTGTCTCCGGACGGTCAGACAGCGGCGCTGGTTGAGACTCGCGCGGACCTGGAAAGCGACGAATTTCGTTCGGAGATCGTGCTGGTCGAGGTCGCGAGCGGTCGCATTCGACCGCTGACCCGCGACCGGCACCATGCCGGGGCGCCGCGCTGGGCGCCTGCGGGCGATCGGATCGGATTCATCGCGCCGGACGCCGAGAAGAACGGGCAGCTCTTCGTCATGCCGATGAACGGCGGCGACGCATTGCAGCTGACCCATGGCAAGGACGGGGTCTCGCAGTACGCTTGGAGTCCGGACGGGCAGAGCATCGCGTACGCCGTCGCCGACCCCAAACCTGACCTCAAAGGCGAGGAAAAATTTCGCAATACATTTCGCGTGGGCAACGACGATGTGACCATTTCGGAGGCGGTGCGTCCCACGCATTTGTGGCTGATACCCGCGTTAGGCGGAGAGGCGAAGCGGCTTACCAGCGGCACCTGGTCGCTCCCCTCGTCCTTGCCCCCAGGACCGCCGTCCTCACCGATCGCATGGTCGAAGGACGGCAAATCGATCGTGTTCGTTCGGCAGGAAACCCCATCCACCGGCGACGGACTGCTCACGCGAATTCAAGTGCTGGATATCGCCACGGGGCAGATTCGCTCGCTCACGGGTGATACTCGATTGGAGGGTTACCCTAAAATCTCGCCGGACGGCACCAGCGTCGCGTATTGGCGCAATCGGGATGCCCATGCCTGGAAATTTCAGGATGTGTGGCTGGCGCCGTTTGCCGGCGGCGCCGGCCACGATGTGAGCGCACGCGTCGAGGCCAACGTATACGGAACATGGTGGGCGCCCGATGGAAAGTCGCTCCTTGTCGGCGGCAACTCGGGCACCAGCGTGGGTCTGTGGCGTCTTCAATTGGACGGCTCATCCGAGCGGATTCCGCTTGAGGGCGTGATGCCGACCAACGGGTATTGGATCGATCTCGACGAAGGCGCGAATGGCGAGGTCGTGTTCATCGGTCAAACCAAGACCGATCCCTATGAGGTTTACCTGATACCGCGCGGCGGCCACGCGGCCACTGCGATCACCCACGAGAACGCGGGACTCGCTGATCTATCCCTGGCGCGTGCGGATACCGTGACTTGGAAGGGGCCGGGCGGCCGAACACTCAACGGCATCGTAACTTATCCATCGGACTATCAAGCCGGCCGCCGCTATCCGCTGGTGCTTGCCATTCACGGGGGTCCGAACTCCTCCTCGCGCGAGAAGTTCAATCTGCTGTCGCAAGTCATGGCGGCCCATGGCTGGATGGTGTTCGAGCCCAACTATCGTGGCAGCGACAGCGATGGCAACGCATTCTATGCGGCAATCTATCGGGACGCGGGACAGGGACCGGGAGAGGACGTCATGTCGGGCGTCGAATACTTGAAAGGACAGGGCCTCGTGGACCCGGCGCGCATGGCGGTCACCGGTTGGTCCTATGGCGGATTCATGGCCACCTGGCTTGCCGGGCACTATCCCGTGTGGAAAGCCGCGGTTGCGGGCGCGGCGCTCACGGACTGGGTGGAGATGTACGACCTCTCCGACGGCAACGTTGCGCAATCCGAATCAACCGGAGCCTCACCGTACATCGGCAATGGCATGGCCATCAATCGGCGCCAATCGCCTTCGAGCTCCATGACGAAGATCAAGGCCGCGACGCTCATCATGTGCGACACCGGCGATTTCCGTGTGCCGATCACACAATCCTTCGGACTCTACCGCGCGCTGACCGATAACAAAGTCACGACGGAGTTCTACGCTATTCCAACGGCCGGGCATTTTCCGGGCGATCCCGTTCGTCAAATGGACGTTTATCAACGCTGGATCGACTGGTTGCAACGCTACTTGCCGTGAGCTGGATGCGACGGCGAAAGCTCGCGCACCGGTTGTGACGCCGGTGCGCGAGATGGATTTTAATTACCAGCCGCCACCATGTCCACCAAATGACTGTACGAAGTTCCACCCATCCGGAGTTCCCAATCCGGTTGCCGGATCCCAGCCTGGACCAACCCGAAGTGTCGAGTCGGTTCCGAACATCAGCACGAACCAGCGTGTGCTGAACGGGCTGTTGTACAGGGCGCTGTAGAAATTCTCCTGGCCCTGAAGTGGCAATGCCAGATACCGGGAGTCGAAGAACTCAGCTCCGCTGGAACTGGTGATGGTGCCGGTCACATTTTCCGGTGAGCTGACGGCATCGATATCCGTGATTGCATCAGGCGGCAGCCGGTACAGGTAGGGCGAGGCGAGACCCAGGGGGTGACGAGCCTTCTGATTGGCAATGGCCCAAAGCGCCGAGAACATCGGTGTCGCCAGACTCGTGCCGCCGATCACTTCAATCGAGAATCCTCCCGTCGCATCGGTGAAGATAATCTCGACACCCGTGAAAGGATCGGCCAGCCAGGAGATATCGGGAATTTTTCGGGTCGACCCGCCAAGACCGCGCTGGTAATTGGGCAGCGGATAGACATCGCTCTTGCCGCCGCCGCCTCCGAAATCAAAGGCCTCGTTGTTGGGGAAAAGGAGCGGCGGACTGCCCAGCGCCACCGTATCCGCGATCTCCGTGATGTTATTGCCCCACGCGGTCTGGAAGGCGATGCGCTTGTTGTTCTTCAGCCCCAAACTGACCCCGCCGATGGCGGTGACGTTTGGCGAACTCGCCGGCCAGCCCACATCATAGAAGCCGATTGCTGAGACGTTGTCGCCGGAATCACCGGTTGCGAATTGCAGCGAAATGCCCTGTGACCCGATGAGCTTGAAGGAAGCATCCGATGATTGCTGGAAGGTCGGATCAAGGCCCGCCTCGAAGCCCGACCAGCTGTTCGAGATTGCGACCACTCCGGGCACCTGAGAGGCCATCAGGACTCCGGCAAACAGGTCGTCAAAGCTGTTGGTGGGAGTGACGATCAGAACGATTTTCGCGCCCGGCGCAATGGAATGCACCCACTCCACATCGAGGGTGGTCTCGGTGGCCCAGCCCGCATTCGCGTCAGTCGAGAAATTCGATTCTGTCGGCGTGCCGATGACCGTCAGGTTGGCCGGCGGCAGACCCATGAACGCGGAAAACGCGGCGATATCCGCTTTGATGGTGGTCGAGCCGAACGCGTCGACGATGGCGACGGTTTCGCCGGTTCCGTCGAGGCCCACCTTATACAGAGGGTTCATGTCGTAGGCGGTTTGCACATCGCTCGGCTGATAGCCGCATGGTGCAACCGTCCCTTGCGCGGTGTTTCCGATGTCCTGACCGTAGCGATTGCCCGCATACGTTGCGCTGATTCCGCCGCCGCTGAAGCTGACGCTGGTCGGAGGCAGGAAACACTGCGCGGAGAAAACCAGTCCATTGGCACCTGCCGCCAACTTGATCGGATTGGCGCGCAAACCCTCGGCGTCGCTTTGACGCGCGATGTTGGGTTGACTGCGCAGACCCAGCACGGCGTGTGCAACGTTCGGCATGGGCGCGAGACTGGACAGTCCGCTCACCGATGCCACCAATTGAGCAATCGCCGGCGGCAATGTTGCCTCCGTCGGGCTGGCGCGGAAGGTCATTTCCTTCAATCGATACTGGTGCACTTCAACGCCCAGTGCGGATTGAACGAGGCCCACTGTGCCTTCAGCCCTGACAAACAAATTATGCGGGCCGACCGCAGCGACCTTCAGCCCTTGGGATTTGAGGAATCGGCTCACGTCCGCGACACTTGCCGCCGTCGGCGCAAGCTGTGAATCGATCTGCGCGCCGGAGAGGAACGCGGCTCCTTTTTCGCGCTGTGCCGCGATCGTGCTGTCGAGGCCCTTTTCGTCGCGCAGTTTGAGCCACAGGGTGATTTCGATCGCGCTTGCCGGATCAACGAGTCCAAGATCAGTCGAATGTTTGAGTATGGGCGGTCCACCGTTGTCGGTGCGGACCCCTTCTGCGGATGCAGAGGCGGCGCCTACCAGCGCCAAGCTTAAGAAAGTAATTGCGATCCCTGATACCCAACCCGATGGCCTGACGCCGAATCGTTGGGCGCGTGCGATTTCCTTCATCGATGTCTCCCTGACTGGTGTTTGTGATTACGCGGAGGGTGCTCCGAATTCCTGGGTTCCGTTCACGGGAGGAATGTACTGCAATTAATAACGATTGTCCTTTGACATTTGTGTGACGCGGAACGGTCCGCCAACCGCTGATTGGATGCCGGAAACCGCACTACGGAGCACCAACCGCGCTGCGGACGTCGGCGTCAGTCAGAGCTGTCCGACATCAATAGGCGTCGTGGTCGCCTCAACTCCGCATCCACTCTCACGTATGGTCAAAGTCGAATTTTCACTGCCGCAAGCCAGAAGGAATTCTCATGCTGCACTATGCCATTGTCTTTTTTATCATTGCGTTGATTGCTGCGTTGTTCGGATTTGGCGGGATCGCAGCGGGAGCCGCGGGGATCGCGAAAATCCTTTTCGTGGTGTTTCTCATTTGTGCGGTCGTTGCGCTCCTTGTGGGTCCACGCCGCATCTAGGAAGCTCTCGGGCGCCGCGCTGCTTGGTTTATTCGCTCTTTGCGCTTCGTGTCGATCCGTGCCCACCGTGCCCGCCTCGACAGTGGACCGTCAACCGAGTCAGTTCCGGCTCGACGTGCGAAATACCAGCGGTTCGCTGAACCCGAAGCAGGCGCGCGTCGTCTTGGAGCATCTCAAGGCAAGCGCTCCGGATGGCGATGACCTCGCGCACCACTTGGCGGTGGAACAGGCCGTGGCAAGCAGCCCGCTCTACACGTCGAACAAAGTGCGGATCCTGCGCGATGGGCAAGAGACGTTTCCTGCGATGTTCGCGGCAATTCATGCTGCGCAACACCACATTCACCTGGAGTACTTCATTTTCGAGGATATCGAATGCTCCGGTGAGCACCTCGGCGACCTGCTGATTTCAAAGCGTCAGTCCGGCGTGGAGGTCGCCATCATCTACGATCCGGTAGGCTCGCACGCTACGCCGACGCCTTTTTTCGATCGCCTAAAAAGCGCCGGCGTGAAAATTTTCGAATTTCATCCGCTCAATCCCCTCAAGGCCAAAGGACCTTACTCGGTGAACGACCGCGACCACCGCAAAATGCTGGTCGTCGACGGCACTCATGCCATCGTCGGCGGCATTAACATGAGCCATACCTACCAAAGCTCGTTACCTGTGGGTGGATCTGAAAAGGAAAAATCGAGCGACCCGGATGCTCAGTATTGGCACGATACGGATATTGAGATCACCGGCCCGGTCGTGGCGGAGCTCGAGAGCCTGTATCTTGCGCGTTGGGCGCAGCAGAATCCCGGTGATCTCGGCGACGGTCAATATTTCCCGCACGTCGAGGCGCAGGGTAGCGATGTGGTCAGGATCATCGGCAGCGTCCCGGAACACTCAGAGCCGCGATACTACGTGACCTTGCTCGCCGCAATTGAAAGCGCCGACACGACCATCCGGATCACCACGGCATACTTTGTCCCGACGCGCCAGGAGCGGCAGCAGTTGGCGGCCGCGGCGCGCCGGGGTGTTGATGTACGACTGATGCTTCCGTCAGTGAGCGACTCGGTGGCCTCACTTGCCGTGCAGCATTCGAACTACGGCGAACTGCTGAAGGCGGGTGTCAAGATTTACGAGCAGGACGGGGCCATCCTGCACTCGAAAACCGTCGTGGTCGATCATGTGTGGTCTGCCGTCGGGTCTTCCAACTTTGACCATCGCAGCGTTCTATTCAATGACGAAGTGGACGCCGTCATTCTGGGAACGACAACGGGGCAATCCATGGAAAAACAATTCGACAGTGACATGGAGCATGCACATGCCGTCTCTCTCGAGTCGTGGCAGCACCGCTCGCTGGGTGAGCGATGCAAGGAGCAGTTCTGGAGCCTGACAGAACGCTTTTTGTAGCTTGTAGGCGTCGTCTCTCATGACGCCGGGGCGAATAGCCGATGCACGCAACCTGGCTATTTCGAGAGAGTGGAGCAGTCAATCGACACCAAGAGGACTACTAATGAGCGCAATTAACAAGGTGGGCATTTGGACGGCGTCATTGGCCGCACTGGCCGTATTCGCCGGCGGTGCAGCCCTCGCTGCGACCGAAGAGGAGATAGACTCCGGCGTGCAGGCGACGCTCGAGAAGTTTTACGCCGAGCATGCGGGCGACCGCGAGCTCGTCAGAAAGGCCGCGGGCGTACTTGTGTTTCCCGCGGTGACCAAGGGCGGCGCCGGGATTGCCGGTGAACACGGTGAAGGCGCGCTTCTCGTCGATGGCGTGGTCGTAGGACACTACAAGGTCAGCGGGGTCTCGGTGGGCGCGACGCTCGGCGCTGCGCGCCGCTCGGAAATCATCCTGTTCATGACGCGCGAGGCACGCGATAAATTCCAGAACAGCAAGGGCTGGACGATCGGCGCTGATGCCGGGGTCGCGGTGGCCAAAGTCGGTGCCGGCGGGGAGTATGATTCCGAGACCTTGCGTCACCCGATCGTCGGCTTTGTGATGGATGAACACGGACTGATCGCTGACTTGTCTCTCGAGGGAGCAAAAGTCAGCCGTCTGACGCCCCGGGGTTCTTGATCTTTAGAACCCTTAAGGACGCCGGCGGGGCGATACGCCCCGCCGGTTGCCCGCGAATCAGTGAACGCGGAATTGTCTCACAGCGCGCGCAGATGACGCATGCGCGCAAGGGTTGCCGGGTGAGTCGACAGATACCCATCCTGCACCGGCCCGTGATGGGCTTTTATCAGCTTATCGATGGCGTCCGCGAGCAGCGAGGGGGACATTCCATTGAGGGTCAGGATTGCCGCCCCATAATCATCCGCCTGCTGTTCCACGTCTCGAGAATACTTCGCCTGCATGAGAGCAGCCGGCGCAGCAGCGAGCAGGCTGCTGATATCACCGATATAGAACGCCAGGAATGCGCCCACAGCCGAGCTCTGCAACAGCATCTGCAGGCCGTGATGTCCATGCGCGTGGCCCTCCTCGTGGGCAAGCGTTGCCAATATTTGCGGATCGTTATCAATGGCCGTGATGAGCTCGTCCAGCACGATGATCCTTCCGTCCGGCAGCGTGAAGGCGTTTGCTCCCAGTTGCGGCGAGCGGCGGAACAATACTTCGGCCGTTGCGGTGCCGCCTTCTGGCAGGCGCAATGCGTGGAACTTTCGGCTGAGAGCTTGCTGACGGTCCTCGTCGATCTTGCTCGGCAAGAGGATGCCGCGATCCAATAGTCGAAGCGTTTGATTGGATAGTGTAACGCCGACGGTCGGGGGCAGGTGCGCGGCTCCTTTGGCGGCGGCCCACGGCAAGCCCCATTTGTACGCGGCCGCGGCCAGCATCACAAACGCGACAAGGGCAGACAGAACGAATTGCGAGCGGCGCTGAATGCGATCGACCCACCCATCGCGGTGGGCGGTCGAGGCCAACATGGCATCCAAGGCGTTCAGGTCGCCGACCACACAAAATGCGCCGTTCTCGAAGCGCAAGCGCCGCGGCGCCCGGCCCAGCCGCTCATCCACCTTCACTTGGGCAAACGGCACCCGCATGTCGATGTCCTCGCCGACAATGACGAGGTCCTGTCCCGCTACTTCCAACCGGACCACCCGGACGCGCGATGAATGTCCGTCAAAGTAGTCCGCAGCCAGCATCCGAAGCCCCGTTTACAACGAAATATCGAAATCGAAGGCGGACGCCGCCTCCTCTCCGACCGCGCCCACGTCGTCCGGTTCGGATTCGACGAATTCCTGCAGGTTTCCGGCCGGCACCAGTCGCACCGCTTCGAGCTGAAACTTCGCCAGGCGAACACTGGCCCACGGAATGAAAAGACCCAGCGTCAACACCACCAGAACAAAATTGCTGAGAGAGATCCAGACCAGGCCCGCCGGCGACATGTTGCATTCGATGCGATGTTCGCCAATGCGCGTATTGTTCCAAATCAGGTTGGTGACGAGTGCATGGAATATCGGCCCGATGGAAACGCCCAGAAGGATCAGACCGGCATAGAGAATTACAATTGCCCTGATGAAGCCGGCCGGGTACCCGTGTCCGCCGTGCTTTTGCGCCTCGCCCATGGCCATGAATACGCTGCCGATTCCGCTGAAGCCCATCACCAATGCGAAGACCACCATTGCCGCCAGCAGCAAAAGATAGATTACATAGAATTGCCCGGCTCGCGCGTGAAACGAACATCGGGTTTGACCGAACCAGGTGTTGTTATGTTGATAGGCCTTGACGCGTTGGTGCATGAATGGCGCGAAAAGGTAAAGGGTGATAACGGACAGGAAACCGTACAGCAGAAAGACGCGATACGCACGGCCTACCGAACCGCGAAAGTGAAAACGCACTCCACGCCAACTCGTGTTGTAGAGCCGAAACCGCAAGGAATTGCGCAACAGCGCAGGCATGGCGAATGCGATCAGGCAGAAGATGAGGAGTGTCCACCCTGATTGAATTCGCACCGAGTAGTTATAAGCAAACAACATGAGCAGAGCGATGACGCGCCCGATCAGGATCTTGATGGGCCTTCCGTGGAAATCGAAGCTCGATCCGGCCAATTCGGTGTGCCGGTAGAAGTATTGCAGCCGCCGCACCTTGGCCCACGCCGAATAGATGCCGAGGGTGACGATCGTCAACAGTAAATTGACGATCCAAATACCGAAATATTCGGCGCCGCTGCCGGTGAATCGCACCGGCTCGAGCGCAAAAGATTGGCCTGGCGAACTCGGTTCCATGTGTTTAGCTCCCTTTTATTAAAGTTGGGTTTTAAGCGAGAGTAAGCTACTGAATAAGGCGGTGCGCATTCCTGGTATGAAGCAGAAACGGTGATACTACAGAAACTCTCGATTGGGTATGCGGCAGTTCTCATAGTTGCCGCGGCGGCTGTATCCATGGCGGTTTACCGCGGCTACCGGGAGTCGCAGCTGCTGCGCGCCGATCCCGAGACGATTCCGGGAAATGAGCAACTGATGAAATTTGCGACGACGCGCGGCGCCGCGGGGTTCCGCTCGCATTGCGCGAGCTGTCACGGCGCCTCCGGCAAAGGCGACCCGCTTCGCGGCACGCCGGATTTGACCGATGACGACTGGCTGTTCGGGGCCGGCATGGTCAGCGAAATCGAAAGAGTCATCGCCTACGGCATCCGCTCGAACCATCCCAAGGCCTGGAATCTGGCTCGCATGCCAGGCTTCGCGCGGCCGCATCCCAGCCCGACGGATCCGAAGATCCTGCCGCTCTCGCCGGGTGATATCCGAGACGTAGTCGAATATTTGATCCATCTTCAGAAAGGATCCGCGGATTCCGCGGCTGCCTCGAGGGGGGCGCGAATCTACGGCGGCACCGGCGGCTGTTTCGACTGCCATACCCCCGACGGCCAGGGAGATTCCGCGATCGGCGCGCCGAATCTGACCGATGGAATCACGCTGTATGGCGGTAGCCGCGAGGCACTGTTCGACTCCATTGCCGACGGGCGCCAGGGAATCTGCCCGGCCTGGGTCAATCAAATCGACGCTGCCGCCATGCGCGAAATCGCACTCTACGTTTATTCGCTGTCCCACACATCACATGGGTAATCAATGAGCCGCAATGTCCCAAACTGGCGAGACCCCACGCAAGTCAATGTCAGACGATCGATGATCATGATGGCGGGCGGCGCGATATGCGGCCTGGGTTTGGCCGGCTACGCGCTCTTTACGGCCCGTGGGACCTCAACCCTGCACGTGCCGGCGGAGGATGTGGCCCTCGTCAATCAACAGCCCATCTCGCGCATCGATTACTTGGTGCAACTGCAGACGCTGTTCAGCGTCGATTTGCAGCATGCCACCGCGGAACAGCGCAAGAAGGTTCTCGACGACATGATTCGCGAGGAGCTTTTTGTACAAAGAGGCAAGGAACTGGATGTGGCCTCCACTGATCCCGAGGTCCGCGCGTCGATGGTCAATGCGGTGGAACTCGAAATCGCGGCGGATGCGATCACCTCACAGCCGACGGAAGCAAGACTGCGAGCCTATTACGATTCGCATCGAGAGCAGTATGCCAGCGAAGGCGTCATGACCGTGCATGACTATCTGTTCCCCTTGGCTGCGTCACAGGCGGCATCCGACGCTGCTCAGGGTTTGAAGTCCGCGGCCGCCTCAGAATCGATATTGCGCCTCAAGGACAAGGAATCCGGCAAGGTCGGAGACGAGCAGTTCTATTTTGCTGCGAGGATTCACCTCGGCGATCAACTGTTCGAAGCAGCCCGCGCACTGTCGGATGGCCAGGCGGCGGGGCCGCTCGCGATGCCCGACGGCCTGCACGTGCTATACATGATATCGAACAAGAGGCCGCGCCCGCGGGATTTCACGGCGGTGCGCCAGCAGGTCTTAAGCGACTATCGAGGCGAAGCGATAGCGAGCCTGCGCATCGGCGATGAACAATTTTTGCGCAAGCGCGCCAATATCTTGCTCGCGGACGACATGCGCGAATGATTCGTTTTGGTTTGTGGATCGCGGGAGCTGCCTGTTTGGCGGCCGCAACGGCGGGCGCGCACACCCGCAGCCAGTCGCATTCGGTCTGGGAGATCAGTGGGCCTGACGTCGATCTGATCATGACGATTCCGGTCGCGGAGACCGATCGCCTATCCGCCGACGGGTCGAGCCCGTCCGATGACGCCGTCAAGAGTTATCTTACGCCGCGGGTCTATGCACTTGCGGGAGACGAACGCTGCGAGTTGATCCCGCCCGTCGAAACCTTGTCGGCCGCCCAGGGATTTCGCAAGTACGATTTTACGTTCAAGTGCAGCTCACCCAATGAACTGAAAATCCACTCGGGCGCGTTCTTTGATCTCATCGCCAGCCACACCAATTTCGCCCAGATACAGAACGCCGCCACGGGCGAATTCATCGAACAGCTGATTACCAACGAGCATCAGACCGTCGAGGTGACGGGCGGGGCGGGCTCGCGGCTGAAGAACGCACGGTTCTTCGAGTTCATTCAAATGGGGACGATGCACATATTCACGGGCGTGGACCACATGTCATTCCTGCTGGGGTTGGTGCTCATCTCGCGGCGGCTGCGAGATTTGGTCTTTGTGGTCACGGGATTTACCATCGGCCACAGTCTGACCCTGGCGCTCGCGGTGACCGGGGTTCTGCGCCCGCACGCCGAGTATATCGACGCCTTGGTGGCGCTGACCATTGCATTGATCGGCGCCGAAAACATTGTCGTGCAAACCGGCCGTTCCAGGCTCATCGCCCTGGCGGTGGGCAGTTGTCTTGTCTTGATGGCGATTTGTAAGTGGCTTGGATTTGGCGATCTGCCGAGCCTGCTGCTGCTGGGAGCGGGATTATTCACCGCGAACTACCTCATGATCTCCGGCAACTTGCGCGACGCGGGGCGCCTTCGCATGCTCATCACCTTGGTATTCGGTTTGATTCACGGTTTCGGCTTCGCGGCCGATCTGTTGGAACTACAGTTGCCGCCGGAACGTCTGGCCGAACTGCTGGTCGGATTCAACCTGGGCGTCGAAGCGGGGCAATTGACCCTCGTGATCGGCGCGACGCTGCTGGTTGTGGCGCTACGGAAACTCAAGCTGGCGCTGCCCCGGCCCATCGTCGTGGATGTGGCCTCTGCTTTCTTGGTGGGGCTGGGGACGTTTTGGTTCATCACCCGAAGCTTCGTTTAAGGCTAACGGAATTCGGGGCCGGTCGCCCATACAACCAGGGCTTTGCGGACGCCGGCGGTGATCGGCGTAACACGGTGTAGTACGAATGACGGGAAGGCGATGATGGCGCCTCGGTCTCTCGGAGCAACGCCGATTTTGTCGCTGACCTGAAACTGCAGGTCGCAGCCCTCATACTTTGATGGATCGGTCAGCTGGATGCTCATCGATAGCTTGCGCGGCTTCGCATTGTGCGGACCATGGTCTAGGTGCCAACCATAGTGGCCCCCTTCGACACCGTCGTAGACCGAATACTGGATGTTCTCCAGATCTGTCACATCAAAGCGGTAAATCTCGCTGTTGAGTCTGCTCACGACTTCCTGCACGCGCGCGTAGAGCGCCGCGGTTTCCGCGTTGCGTTCCAGCCAAGCTATTCGGGTGATTCGAATGAGGTCGTCATTGGTGCTCTTGACCGCGATCTCGGCTTTTTGATGCACCATGCGATCGCCGTAGGTCTCGATAGCATCGAGTTCGCCGGGCGTGAAGGCATCATTCCACAGGATAAACGCGTTTTTCATGAGTATCTCTCCACGCCGTGCGAAGCGCCTGTTCGAAATTGGCGGCAAAGCGCTTTTCATCTCGCAGCGGCGCTTGTTCGAATCGCGTGGACAGCGAGGCGCGCAGCCGCATGAAGAACGGCAGGTGCGAGTTGGGCTCGAGTTGCGCCGCTCGATTGAAGCAATCCAGCGCGGCCGCCACGCCGTGTTCCTGCCGTCGGCGCAGGCCCTCGGCGATCAGTTCATTCGCGTCCGACATCGATGCGATTGTAGCAGCCGGGGAGTAAACTTCACGCGATCACGAACTGAAGGTGTCAACCCATGGCGAGCGCATTATTCGATTTGACCGGCCAGGTGGCGTTGGTGACGGGTTCATCCCGCGGCATCGGCAAAGCAATCGCTGAAGAGATGGCGGCCGCAGGCGCCAAGGTGGTCATCAGTTCGCGCAAGCAGGATGCTTGCGACGCGGTACGGGATCAAATCAAAGCGGCCGGCGGCGATGCCATCTCCATCACCTGCAACATCGGCAACAAGCCGGAGGTGGAACACCTCGTCAAAGCGACGCTGGAACACCATCGCCGCATCGATATCTTGGTGTGCAATGCCGCGGTCAACCCCTATTACGGTCCCCTGGCCAAGCTCGGGGACGATGCTTGGGACAAAATCATGGTGAGCAACGTCAAGAGCAGCTGGTGGTTCAGCAATCTGGTCGCGCCGCACATGCTGGAGCGAGGCTCCGGAAATATCATTCTCGTATCCAGCATCGGTGCCTTCAGAAGCACATCGGTTCTGGGCGCATACGGAATTTCCAAGGCGGCGGAAGCGCAGCTGGCGCGCAATCTGGCCGCCGAACTGGGGCCCGGCGGTATCCGCGTGAATGCCATCGCTCCCGGGCTGGTCAAGACGGATTTCGCGAAAGCCCTCTGGTCGAATCCTCAATTGCTGAAGTCGGTCGAAATGCGCGCGCCATTGCGCCGGATCGGTCAACCCATTGATATTGCCGGAATTGCCGTATTCCTGGCTTCGAAGGCCGCCAGCTTTGTCACGGGCCAGCTCATCGTCGCCGATGGCGGGTCATCGTCGGGCGATTGAGCGAGACGCGCTGACCTTCGCGCTGGGGCGTCAAGGGAGTTCGCGAACCCATATGTTCCGAAAGCTGATCGGCGCCGATGGATCTCCATGTGCCTGCAGCTTGATCGCAGCACGCTGATAGGGCCGATAGGCGGGGCGACCGATATAAACGGTTTCGCCCAAAAGCTGCACATGATTTTGAACGAGAACGCCGTTGTGAAATACCGTGACAAAGGCCGGGCTCTTCAGCGTCCCGTCGGTCTCGAAATTTGGCGCCGTCCACACCACGTCGTAAGTCTGCCATTGCCCCGGCTTGCGCATGGCATTCACCAAGGGCGGCGCCTGTTTGTAGATGCTGGCCGCCTGACCGTTCACATAAGTTTTGTTCTGCCAGGAATCCAGAATTTGAATTTCGTAACCAGCGTCACCCGGACCGGTCGACGCCAGGAAAAGGCCGCTGTTGCCGCGCAGTTGACCCTCGCCCGTAATGACCTCAGGAATACGCCACTCCAGGTGCAGCTGATAATCTCTGAAGAGCTGCTTGGTTTCGATATTTCCAACGGCCTTGACGACCGTCATGATGCCCCCGCCGACTTTCCATTGCGCTGGCGTGTGATCCTTGGTGGACACCCACTGATCCAGGTTTCGGCCGTCGAACAAGATGATGGCGTCGGCAGGCGGCGCGCCGAAGTCCTTGCCGGGTGCCACTACCGGGGGCACCGGTTCCCACTGTTCTGTGGCCTTCGGGTCGCCCACAGGGGATTGCGCGAAGGCGGGTGCCAGGCAAAACAGACCGATCCCCAGCGCCGCCGCCAGCGCCGCACCGGGTCGGAACTTACGGGTCACACAGTGCATAACTGAAAAGCCTCCTCGAGCGAGACAAATGGATCGCTGCGAGTCGGTACGAACTCGTGTGCGACAAAGCCCTGGTAGTTCAAATCGGCCAGCGCCGAAGCAATGGCATGGTAGTTGAGTTCCTGACTGTCGTTGATTTCATGACGGCCGGGCACGCCGCCGGTGTGAAAATGTCCGATCCAGTTGATGTTGTTGCGGATGGTCCGGATCACATCACCCTCCATGATTTGCATATGGTAGATGTCGTACAGCAGCTTCACGCGCGGCGAATTGACTCCCTTGATGACCGCCACGCCGAAAGCGGTGTGATCGCCCTGGTAACCCAGGTGGTCCACCTTGCTGTTGAGCAGTTCCACGCAGACCGTGACGCCCTGTCGCTCGGCAAGCGGCGCAATTTTTGCGAGGCCGGCGATGCAGTTGGCAATCGCCAGATCATCGTCGATACCCGCAACGCGATTTCCGAACATGGCAATGACATTGGGCACTTGCGCATTCGCTGCAAGCGGCAGCGCGGCTTCCAGCTCGCCGAGCAACAGCGCATGATTCGCCGGATCGTTGAACCCGGTGGCGATGAATTTGTCCCGCCGGCTGGCATAGCCCATGGACACGATCACCCCGGCGTCGCGGGCAACGGACCACTCATCCGGATACAGCAGATCGACCCCGGTGAATCCGATCTGCTTCAATCGCCGGCAAAAATCGGGCAGAGGCATGTGCGCGTACGGCCACCGGCATGCCGATTGCTTGAGCCGGCCGGACAGTGGAGCGGCGGTTGCGTTTGATGCCGGTGGCGCTGCGCCCGCGCGGACAGCCCCGGTGGCGGCAACGCCGGCCGCGGTGGCGAGCGTCCGCAGAACAGTGCGGCGGCTCACGCAATGGATCTTGTCTGGCATCGTTTACTCGCGGATGGCGTCGAAACGGATAGCGATAGTACATCTGTGGAATCGGGATAGAATAAGTCGAAAATCGCATCCCGGGAGCCTTATTGGGCATCGCGGGGGAAATTACGCAGGAAACGAACATGCAGTCGGCTGGTTTTGACGCAATCGTGGTCGGCTCGGGCATTTCCGGCGGATGGGCGGCAAAGGAGCTCACGGAGAAAGGTCTGCGTGTGTTGCTGCTGGAGCGAGGCCGCAACGTCGAGCACGTCAAGGACTACGTCAACGCCACCAAGGCTCCGTGGGAATACTTGCACCGGGGCGGTCGCACGTATGCCATGGAGGAGGCCTACCCCGTGCTCAAACGGGACTACCCGCTCAATGAGAAGAATCTCGCCTTTTGGGTAAACGAAAAGGAATCGCCTTACACGGAGATCAAGCGGTTCGATTGGTATCGAGGCTATCAGGTGGGCGGCCGCTCGCTCACCTGGGGACGACAAAGCTACCGTTGGAGCGACTTCGACTTCGAGGCCAATGCCAAGGAGGGGATCGCGGTCGATTGGCCGGTCCGCTACAACGAACTGGCGCCTTGGTACGATCACGTGGAAAGGCATGCGGGTATTTCCGGTTCTCGCGAGGGTCTGCCGCAGCTTCCCGATGGACAATTCCAACCTGCCATGCCGCTCAATTGCGGTGAGGAGCTGATGGCCGGTCGGCTGAAAAATGCTTTTGGTGGTCATCGCCGCGTCATCATTGGGCGCACCGCGAACTCGACCCAGGGACTGGAAGGCCGTGCGCCGTGCCAGTATCGAAACGCATGCTGGCTGGGCTGCCCTTATGGCGCCTACTTCAGCACCCAGTCCTCCACGCTGCCGGCCGCGGCGAAAACCGGCAAGCTCACGCTCAAGCCCTGGTCGATCGTCACCGAGGTTCTCTACGACAAGGATCGCAAGCGAGCCAGCGGCGTGAGGGTACTGGATGCAGTCACGGAGCAGACCACCGATTACACCGCGAAGCTCATCTTCATCTGCGCCTCCACGCTCAACTCGACCTGGCTGCTGATGCGATCTGCGACGGACATCTGGCCCGCAGGACTCGGCAGCAGCTCGGGGGAGCTCGGTCACAACCTCATGGATCATCACTTTCGCTGCGGCGCGCAGGGAAAACTCCCGGGACTGGACGACAAGTACTATTACGGCCGACGACCCACCGGCATTTACATTCCGCGTTATCGCAACCTGTTCGGCGACAAACGGGAGTATCTGCGTGGTTTCGGGTACCAAGGCGCGGCGAGCCGCGAGGGTTGGTCGCGAGCGGTCAAGGAATTGGGGGTGGGCGCGGCTTTCAAGGATGAGATGACGCTGCCGGGACCCTGGGTTTTCGGGGCCACGGCATTCGGCGAAATGCTGCCCAATCACGCCAATTCGATAGGGCTCGACACCAATAAGCACGACAAGTGGGGTCTGCCGGTCCTTAAAATCGACTGCGCCACGGGCGAGAACGAGCGCTTGATGCGCAAGGACATGATCGCCGACATGGCCGAGATGCTCGAGCATGTCGGGGCGAAGAGTGTGGCCACCTTCGACCTTGAATCGTATCCGGGCATGGGTATTCATGAGATGGGCACGGCACGCATGGGCCGCGATCCGAAGACCTCGGTCTTGAACTCGCACAATCAAGTCTGGGATGCGCCCAACGTGTTCGTGACCGACGGCTCCTGTATGACTTCGAGCGCTTGTCAAAACCCCTCGCTCACGTACATGGCACTCACCGCGCGCGCCGTGGATTTTGCCGTGAACGAGCTCAACCGCCGCAACCTTTGAGCCGAACATGAACGCGCCATCCGCAACGGAACAGCAACGGCTGATCAATCGCCGCGAGGCGATTCGCCGCGTCAGCGCCTTGTTTGGGGGAGTCGCATTCGTCGGCGGCAGCAGTCTTCTGGCCGCCGTGGAGAAGGCGGGTTCTCATCTTGAAGGAATGCCGGGAGAGTTCAGCGCCGGGCAGATCGCATTGCTGGACGAGATCGCAGAGACGATTCTTCCTCAAACCAAGACTCCGGGGGCGAAGGCGGCAAAGACCGGCGCCTTCATGGCGCGCATGGTGACCGATTGCTACAGTCCCGCCCAACAAAAGGTGTTCCGAGAGGGGATGCGCAGGCTGGACGATGCGACCCGGAAGGCGAATCAGGTCTCCTTCATGGCAGCGACGCCCGATCAGCGGCTCGCCGTGCTCACGGCATTGGACCTTGAGCAGCAGCGCGTCATGGATGCGCGAGATGCGGCAAATCGCAAGAGACTGGGTCTGGCGCCACTGCCCGGCGCACCGCCTGCCGCGCCGGAGGCGGATATCAACGCTCCTGCCCACTACTTTCGAATGATGAAAGAGCTTGCGCTTCTGGGGTTTTTCACCTCTGAGGTCGGTTGTACACACGCGCTCCGCTACGTCGAGGTGCCGGGCCGCTTTGATCCCTGTCTACCGTATACGCCCGGCGAAAGCGCATGGGCGGCGCATGCATGATGCCCGGACCCTCGCGCTCGGCGTAGCACTCTGTCTAAGCTGTGCGGTTGCCTCTGCCGCGGAGCGCGCACCGCCGCCCGCGCCGGACTATTCTCAGCCGGATAGCTGGGCCGCTTGGCCGGGCCACGCCAGCGGAGCGGATGCCATACCGCCTGGAATCACCAACACGCCGGCACCGAGCGCTCCGCAAGTCGATGTTTTTTTCATTCACCCGACCACCTACCTGTCGAACTCGGCCGACAACGCGCGCTTCGACGAACCCGGTGCGACCAGCACCATGATCGATCGCGGCGTGCTGCGATTTCAAGCCAGTGCGTTCAATACGTGCTGCCGCATTTATGCGCCGCATTACCGCCAAGCGGCGCTGTCGGCCTTCATGCGGCACGATGAGGCGCGCAACGAGTCGGCGCTGTCGCTGGCATACGGCGATGTGTTGCGAGCTTTCGACTATTTCGTGTCGCGTGAGAATCATGGGCGGCCGTTCATCATTGCCGCCCACAGTCAGGGCTCATTGCATGCTTTACGCCTATTGCAGGAGCGCATCGCCTCGAGCCCATTGCAGCAACAAATGGTGGCGGCTTACGTGGTTGGCTACCTGGTACCCATGGACATCGAGCGCGCCGGATTGCCAGTTTGCCGCCAGGCATCGCGCACCGGCTGCATCATCAGTTGGAACACGGTGAAGGACGGAGCCTCGAAGGATACCCGCCGCGACAATCGCTTGGTCTGGCTCGACGGCAAGTATCAACGTCTCGCCGGCCGTCCAATCGTATGCGTCAATCCGCTGAATTGGACGCCGGACAGCGATGCACCCGCGAGCCTGGATATGGGCGCATTGCCCGCCGTGCGTGCTTCCGCAGATCTGGAGGCGCCGGTGCCCGGGCTGACGGGCGCACGCTGCGTGAACGGCGATCTCACTGTGAAGATCCCGTATTTCGAACGCCATGGCTTTGCCGACCCGCTGACCCTGTTCGGCAGCTATCACATCTACGATTACAATCTCTTCTACGCCAACATCCGCTTGAACTCGCTGCTACGCGCGGCCGCCTTCGGTTCGCCCCGCTGAGGGCCGGAACGCGGTCCAGGCGGCAGCGCCAAAAACCAATATATTGGCCACGATGACGGGCGTCGCATGGATGAATATCCCGTACGTCATCCAGAGCAGCGCGCCGAGCATTTGCGCGCCGCGCAGCCATGTCGGGCGCGCAAAAAAGTATGAAGCGACAAAGGTCGCCGTCGCCGCCCATCCCAGGGTCTCGATCCAAACCTGACTCATAGCGCGCCGGCCTTGGCGCGTGAGTCGAACACCCTCGTTTCCACGATATTCACGCGATCCGTCCGTTCCTTCTCCCACTCATTCAGCGTCAATCCATAGGATTCGAAGACCTCGCGAATGTCGCCGGTTTTCCAATGCATGAGTTGGTCGAGTATCGGCAGCATGATGCTGAAGGCGCAATCGCTCAGGACGATGCGCTTTGCAATCTGCGCGAGCTGTTTGTTCTCCGACACCGCGATGGTAAGACCATCGTGATTGTTGACATGCAGCATCACATGGACATCCGAACCGCCATCGCCCACATAAATGACGCGGTCGGAGGAGATTCCCAGTCTGTTCTGCAGCTCCTCGATGACGGCGACCTTGCCGTAGCCGGCCGGGACGCGATTGATTGCTCTCACCTCACCGGAGCGCACGTCGATTTCCAGCTCCGTGCCGAAAATGTGCTCGGGCGGAACGATGCCCGCCAGCGCCGAAGTGACGATGTCCCGCGGCGCGGCGGATATCACGTAGAACGAAAACCGATAGCCCTCGGTGCCCTGCTGCAGAAAATCGACCAATGCGGGAATCGCGCTCTTGAGGCGCACGCGCCGCCCGGTCTCGATGAGGTGCTCGCGGCGTACTCCGCGGAATTCGGGATCGTGGCGGATCAAGTACGCCAACTCGCCGCCTTGTTGAACCAGATTGCTCCGGGCGAGGCCGGCAACGCGCTCCTCGAAACCGGATATGCCGAGCAGTTCGCTCAACACCAATCCGGAATCTTTGAAGCTCAAGGTCTGATCAAAGTCCGAAGCGAGCAGATAGTGCTTGGCGGGGCGTTCGCCCATTCGTGGCTCCTGTGGTGGTACCTCGCCATAATCCAGGAAAACGCCGCAAATGTCAGGCGAAAAAGAATCCCGCCATTCGTCGAATCATTTCAACCAGAAATGATTCGATTTGTGAAGCAGGACAAGCTTTGCCCGCCGCGGCCGGCGACGGCGCGCCCGACCACAAAACCCGTATATGGGTCGACCCGGTATCGGGTATGATTGCCGAATGCAAAAGCTGATGGGCGGAACCCTCTACGACCTGACCGACGAGCATTTCCTTGAGCTCACGATCGGCCTCACCATTGGCGTACGCACGCTGAAGCTGCCCGGCGAGCTTCTGCATCTTCGTCAGCGCGGCGGAGTGGGCGTGATGCTGCTGACGCTGCAGCGGCCGGCCCAGCTTACGCAGGCGGATATTGCACAAATCGCCGGCATGTCGCGCAGCGCCTGCCAGCGGCTGTGCGAGACGCTGCTTCGGCGCGGCTATTTGACCTATGCGCCCCATGCGCTTGACGGGCGCAAACAGCTGCTCGTGCCCGCCGCCAAGGGTTGGAAGATGTTGAGAGACCTGTACCGGCACGTGGGCCCGACAATTCGGAAAATCAGCCGTGAGCGCATGGCGCAACGAAAATAGACCCGCTTGCGGGTCGACCCGTGTGCGGGTAGTATGCGCGGCCCATTTTTTCCATTGGCGTCCCGCGCCACAAGGCGGTAACACAGTGTCTCGCTCCGTTCCCAAGGAATCGCGGTCAGTTTTGCTGGCCCGCCAGCCGATCATGGATGTATCGCGGCAAGTCCTCGGGTACGAACTCCTATATCGCGGCCTGCGCGAGCGCGCAGAGTCATTCGACTCGGTGGCAACAGCGCGCGTCATCTGCGAGACGCTGGCGCATATCGGCGCGGAGCGCGTGGTGGGTCCGGCACGGATGTTCGTCAATCTTGGCCAGGATTTGCTCGAGGATGGCGCGGCGGAGGTGCTGGCGTCGGTTTTGCCCGCGGGCCAGGGAGTGATCGAGATACTCGAGGGGGTTGAGGCGTCGCCGCAAGGACTCAAGGCGGTGGCCCGCCTGAGGTCCCGGGGCATCCTGATCGCGCTCGACGATTTCGCCTTCCAGTCCGGTGTGACCCCGTTTCTCGAGCACGCCGATTACGTCAAGGTCGATGTCATGGCGGCCGGCGCGGGACTTGGCGCGCTGGCGGAGCGTCTGCGGCCCTACGGCATTCCCTTGATTGCAGAAAAGGTTGAGACGCTGGCCGTGGCCAAATCCTGCGCGGATCTTGGCTTCCAATTTTTCCAGGGCTACTTCTTTGCCCGCCCGGAAGAGCAGGACGGCGAGCGCGTCGGGGTACAGGTACATTCGGTCATCACCCTGCTGAGCGAATTGCAGCGGCCCGAAGGCATGCCGGCCGCGCTGGCCGAGACCATCGGGCGGGATGTCGCCCTCAGCCATCAAATTCTGCGGCTCGCCAACAGCGCCGCTTTCCGCCGCAGGCGCGCCCTTTCTTCGCTCATAGACGCGGTGGTTCTGCTCGGCCAGGATGTCATCCGTCAGTGGGCCTCGTTGCTGCTGATGGCGCGGCTCGCCACCCACAAGCCACGCGAGCTCCTGAACATGGCGCTGGTTCGGGCCCGCCTATGCCAGAAGATCGGTGAGTCGATCACGGAGCTCGAGCCGAACGTACTCTTCACGGCGGGCCTCCTGTCGGTGCTCGACGCCTTGCTCGACAAACCCATGGCGACCGTCGTGACCGAATTGCCGCTCGGCGACAACCTACGCGATGCGCTGCTCGGCCAGAGCACCTCGAAGCTGGCGATTACGTTGCGCCGGGCGATTGCCTGCGAAACGGGTCAATGGGATGCGCTGGCCGCCGATGAGCAAGGCGTCGCGGCATCGCTGCTCGATGCCTATGTCGATGCCCTTGAATTCGCCCGCAGCACTCTGGCGGCGTCCTAGCATGGTTCGCAGTCTAAAAAACGGCGTGCCCGCAATCGGAACGATCGTGTCGATCACTGAAGTCCCTGGCCGCTACAGAATTCCCGCCCACTGGATCGTCACGGTGGAATTTACCTCTCCTCCGGACTGGCCGAATCCGCAACGAGTCGACGTCCGTCTATGGTCGACACCCACGGGTGAACCTCCCAAACCGATTGCGCGCATGAATGTGGGGCAATCGGTCCCGCTGCACTATCGAAAGTTCGTGCCCACCAGCGCGCTGATCGACGAGATCGCGAAATAAGAATCCTGCGCGGGCTGTTATGATCCGCAAGGTACCCGTGAGGGGAGAGATTCGGTGCCCGATCAACGGCCGGTGCTGGTCTACGACGCCGATTGCGGCTTCTGCGTCTACTGGGCCCGCTATTGGCGCAAGCTGACCGGCGACACGGTTGATTACCGGCCGTATCAGGAAGTGGCGGCGCAGTATCCGTCGATCTCCCTCGATGATTTCCGGCGCGCCGTGCAATACATTGCGCCCGATGGACAGGTAGCGAGCGGTGCCGATGCCAGTTTCCGGACCTTGAGCCATGCACGCGGCAAGGGTGTTGGGCTTACGCTGTATCGAAGACTGCCCGGTTTCGCGGCGCTCTCGGAACTGATTTACGCCTTCATCGCCGCGCACCGATCGGCCTTTTCATCGCATCAGTCTCACTCTCTGGGGCAAAGATTTTGGGCCGCCGCGCTACGATCTGGGCGCGTTTCTGTTTCTGCGCCTGTTTGGACTCATTTACTTATCCGCATTCGTCTCCTTCGGAGTGCAGGCGCAAGGGCTGATCGGCAGCCGCGGCATCTTGCCGCTGGCGGAACTGGTGGAAGCGATCAGCAGCCGGGCCGGTACGGAGCGCTTCTTTCTCATGCCGATGCTGTTCTGGTGGAACGCCAGCGACCTCGGCCATTCAAGCGGTCTGTTGGGCCGGCGCCGGGCTGTCTCTGCTCCTGGTCTTGAATCTCTTGCCGCGCGTGAGCCTGTTTCTGCTGTACGTGCTCTATCTCTCGCTGCTTTACGGCGGCCAGGTTTTCATGACTTACCAGTGGGACACGTTTCTCCTCGAAGCGGGTTTCGTCGCGCTGCTGTTGAGCTTCGCCACCACGCCGGGCGTCTGGTTGCTGCGCTGGTTGCTGTTCCGCTTCATGTTCATGTCGGGCATGGTCAAGCTGCTGAGCGGAGATCCAAACTGGTGGAATCTATCTGCGCTGTCCATGCACTTTCTCACCCAGCCACTGCCCACGCCGCTCGCTTGGTACGCAGCGCACTTGCCCCTGTCCGTGCTGAAATTCGCCACCGGCGGCACATTCTTCGTCGAACTCATCCTGCCGTTCCTGATCTTCTGCCCGCGCCGGCTGCGTTTCCACGCCGCCTTCGGCATCCTTCTGCTGCAGGGGTGCATTATCATCACCGGCAATTACAACTGGTTCAATCTTCAGACCATGCTGCTGTGCCTGCTGTTGTTCGACGACGCGGCGCTGCGCAAGATGCTGCCCTCGCGACTGCTCCGAGCTGCTGCCAGGGGCACAAGGCGACAAGCGGCCGCGATCGGCTGTGAGGGTTGCCGCCTTGGCCTTAAGCGTCCTGATGGTGTTCCTGAGTTTGGTGCAGATGGATCTGCGCTTTGGCGGCACGCCGTTCGCAGCGGCGCGAATCGTCGATCGATTCGTCGAACCGCTGCGCCTCGTCAACAGCTACGGTCTGTTCGCGGTCATGACCACACAGCGAGACGAAATCATCATCGAAGGTTCGTACGACGGCGCCGACTGGCGCGAATACGAATTTTGGTACAAGCCCGGCGACCTGAAGCGCCGGCCACCGTGGAATGTCCCACATCAGCCGCGGCTGGACTGGCAGATGTGGTTTGCGGCGCTGGATGATCCACGGCGAGTGACGTGGTTTCCGCACTTTCTCGAAAGGCTCCTGCAGAATGAACCGTCGGTAACGGCCTTACTGAGGCGAAATCCCTTTGCCGAGAAGCCGCCGCGATATCTGCGGGCGCAGTTCTACGACTACACCTTTGCCACCGGAGAGGAAAAGGCCGGCGGGCGATGGTGGGACCGGCGGCTCTTGGGGCAGTACTTTCCAGTGGTGCAACTCAAGGGCGAATGACACTAATAATCCCGCGCCTGATACTATGCCCTGGGCTGAACGGACTGCGGAGGGGGTTTGAGCACCGGGAAGTCATCCGGGGAGTTCTTTGTTCTTACGCCGAAAGGCGCGCAGGAACTGCACAATCGTCACCTTGAGCTCGATGCCACCGCGAAGAATATTTTGCAGCTGATCGAGGCAGGGCGCCGCAACCGCCGAGGCAATACTCGAGCGCTCGATGTTTCCGCATAACACGGTCATCGCGGGACTGCGCAGGCTTCTCAGCAACAAGCTGATTGCGGCGGCGGCCGATGGCCCCGGCGCGCCGCAAGCGTCCGGCAAATCGGCCTCGGCACGCTCGGGTCGCCGCGAACTGCGGCTGAAGTTCGGCATTTCTCCCGCCCAGGCGCGCTTCGCATTGTCCAATTTCTGCATGGACCATTTTGGCGCGGAAGAGCGATACCTGGTGGATGCGATCAGCCTGTGCGCCGATGCGATGACCCTGCAGGAAGTGCTGAACAGCATTCGTGCCGAGGTCGACGAGCGCTTTCCGGACCATCTGCCAGCGCTCTTCGATTGTGTACGGGAAATCAACGAAACTGACGATACCGCCGCGCCGCCTGCGGCTGCGGCTCCGGCTGCGCCGGATCGGCGGGCGACCGTTCGGCCGGCAGCCAATCAGCCTTCAGCCAAAAAACCCGCGACCACCGAACCCGCGGATCCGATGCATCTTGATTCGGGCGTCTCTCTCGCCCAGGCGCGCTTCACGCTCTCCGAATTTTGCCTCAATCAATTCGGCGTGCGCGGCCAGGAGTTTGTGGACGCGGTCAATCACTGCCGCGATGTGGTAGGGCTGCAGAAAGTGCTCAGTCTGATTCGTACCGAGGTCCTCAATCATCATGGCAACCGGCTGCCGGCGTTGGCCGCCAGCGTGCGCGAGATAAATGAAACGGCCTCGTAGGGCCTAGTTAAATTTGAATCGACCGATCGATTTATCGAGCAACAGCAAGGTCCTGCTCACGCCCTTGGTCTGCCGCAGCAGCTCCTGCATCGCGGATTCGTCGCGGCTGCGCTGAAAGGCGGCGGAGGTGGCCTCGAATTTGCGCGACTGGTCGCTGACTTCGGTGGCGGCACCGCTCACGGCCGAGATCAAGTTTTTCAATTTCATCTGCATCAACTTCAACGAGGCCATCAGGCTGTCGGGAC
Organism: uncultured Gammaproteobacteria bacterium; assembly: GCA_963775565.1. Taxonomy (GTDB): domain Bacteria; phylum Pseudomonadota; class Gammaproteobacteria; order Steroidobacterales; family Steroidobacteraceae; genus Bog-1198. The sequence goes on along the minus strand of CAVZJP010000018.1, from coordinate 881,592 downwards.
GGTCGGCGGCGGCCGTTATATCCACGGCCAAATCGCCTCCGGCTATTTTTTTCATGTACTCGGCCGCGATGCGGGGTTCGCCGCCGAGCAGCTGCAGCACCTTCCAGTCCAATAGGAAAAACAGCATCAAGGACGTGGCGGCACCGATCACAATTCCCGCCAGAGCCACACCGTAGCCGATCCGGCGGCCCACGGATTGCAATTCAGCGCGAGGGTAGGCGGAGATGATGGTGAGTCCCCATTCGGTCAGGGGTACCGGCTCCACGACCCAGGCACCATCCTTGTTGTCGAGGACCCGCTGTACCTCTTCCTTCGTGACCCACGAGGGCTGGTAGCGCACCGTGTTTTTGTCGTCGACCACCGCGACAAAGCCGGTTTTCAGTACACGCGACTGCTCCAACGACTGGCTCAGCACAGGCATTTCGGCCTTGTAGCCGACGTAGACGATGCCGATGTAGTCCCCGTTCTTGGAGTTGAGGGGCTCATAACCCGTGATATAGGGATTGCCCAAAATGTCGACCACGCCGTAGAAAGCCTGGCCTTGGCTCAAGTTCGAGTATGCCTTGGTGGTCTGATTCAGTTCGGTGCCGACCGCCCGGCTGCCGTCGTCTTTCATCACGTTGGTCGCGATGCGCACGAATCGTCCCCCGTCCTTGGAGAAGATCGTGGCGGTGCCTTTGTCCAAGCGCGTGACGTAATCGACGATCTCAAAATTTCCTGCCTGGCCTTTGCCGCCCACCAGGATATCGCCGATGGGTTTACCGGTGACCGTGACCGAGCCACCCCTTTCGGCGCCGCCGCGCGCGCTGACCTGTTCCTTGAGCAGCGCCATGCTCATGCGCACCCGCTCGTCCATCAGGGCGGCGGTCGTGACGAATACGCCCCGCACCGAGGCCACGTTGTCCGTCACCTGTTGCCGCACCTGCGTCTCTTCGTGCTGCGTCGCCCAAACGGAAAAGCCGATGGCCCCGATGCTGATGAACAGCAGGGCGACCGCCGCGATGGGAAACACGACTTGAAACTTGAATCCGCTAAACAAGGGCGACCTCCAGGTGGATTTGGGCCTATTGCGCCATTTTCTTGATCCGGGAGATGCGTACAGGGTCTCGGAAGTTGGGGAATTTATGCTATCGCCGCCACGTTTTCGTCAGATCGGACCATGCTCCGCAGGCCGCGCCGCGCGCAGCGCCCGACCGGCCGCCTCCTCCAGGGCCACGTGCCCGGCCACGGTGGGGTGAATGGCATCCCAGAACAAGTGCGTGTTCGGGAAGGGGCAGATTGCATCAAAGGTCACATAGAAAGACAGGCAGGGAGTCTGCGCATCCAGAATCCCGAATGCGGCAGGGTGTGCCGCCACCATGTGAAGGACGGCGAAAACATCCAATGTCGTGATCTTGATGTCCGGTAACGCGCTCAGTTGCTTCAGAGTCTGTGCAAGATAGGTGTTGTATAGAGTGCTGAGCTGCGTCGCGCCCGCGGCGCTCGCAGGTCCCAGCGACTGCACCGCCGGGGTCAACCCGAAGTCCGGCAGATTCGGCACGAAAAACGAGCGTGCGCCCGCGGCCCATAGAGTCTGGATGTTGGTTGCCAGTGCGCTCAACGCGGACTGAATGATGAGCGCACTCTCATCGGTGCCCGCCTGTGCGGCCGTCAGCGCATCATCGAGGTCGTTCGCGCCGATCCAGATGACGTAGGTGGAATTTTCCGGCGCTACACCGTGGAAGTCGTTGAGGAAGGCGGCCACTTGCGTGCCGAGGTCGTAGTACGCGAATTGCGCGGCGCCCGGCCGCGCACGCGCACGACCGACCGCATAGTTCGTATAGATTCCCGGCCTCTCGAATGCCGGCCGCCCGCTGTCCTCCGCAAGACGTAGGAAGGTCAGTTGCTCAATCCAGGTCGGACCGTTGGTGAAGCGATGGCCGTGCTCATCGTAGGGTGCGCTCGGAATGGGTGCGAACGGAGGCTCGGATACCTGTCCGAATAGGTGGTAGTAGTTCCCGGGATCCGACAGGCTGTCGCCGAATACCACAAAGCGATGCCCAGCCTCGCCTGCCAATACCGGCCCGGAGACGATCAACGTCACGGCCAGAAACTTGAATCCCCACGAAGTCAGCGAATGAATACTCATTGAGTCTCTCCTAGAGTGAATGTCGATTGATCAGTGGAAGGCCACATGAAAACTCAGCGAAGCAATCGAAAACTTCAGGTTCTGGTCGATCGGCGCACCGAACGATGCGGATCCCATTTCATAGTTGAATACGGTCTCGAAGTGGCTGCGATTCGAGAACGCCCAGTCGTAACCTACGCGCACGAGACCGCCAAGGCCCGAATAGGTCTTCGTGTAGCCGAAATAATTGTCCAGGCTCTTGTTCTCGTATATGACCTCGCCCACACCGGCGCCGAAGAACCAGCCATGATTCGATTTCGGTTCGAACTGGGTGACGACAAAGACGTTGGTGAGCGTCTGGCCGTAGACGCTCGAATAATAATCATTCGGATTATCGTTGTTGCTGTTCGCTTGCATGCCGAGGCCGCCGATATCAAGGCCGGCGAGCCACTGACTGGTGATGCGCCCTCCAATTTGCGCATCAACCCAGAGGCCGCCGCCGCCCGCCGGCACAATCGTGGAATTCGAATTCATGTTTCCGTATCCCAAGCCGAAATCCAGCCAAAGGCGCCCCTGCGGCTGTTCCGCCGCATGCACCGGCGCGATGAGCGCGAGCGCTGTTATCGGTGCGAGAAAGACTGCGTTAAAGCGATTCATGACTGGCTCCCGCTGCGCTCGCGCAGCCCAAGGTTTCGTACGCCTTTGGGCCGCACGGTCGAGCGATGCTTCGACGGGTTCTAAGCTAGCAGCGGGGTTGATTCAGACCGCTTACAGGAAAGTCGCAGTCGCCTTACAGCGCGGTAACAGGCCTGGCGGCGAAGAGTGAGCGGTATAGTTCCTGAGTCGCGACGGACGGGTCGGATTGCTGCTCGGCCCTGAAGATGACGCGGCAGCATTGGTACACCTCGCTCGCTTCATGCGGCCGCTTTGCATTCATCAACGAAAGCATCAGGCGGCGGTACAGGGCCTCATTGAGCGAATCCGATTCCAGCGCCTGCCGATACATGTTGATCAGATCCTCGACCAGACCATGTTTTTCAAGTATTGCGCCGACCGTCGTCAGCAGACGCAGCAGCTGCGATCGAAAGCGCTCCCGCGGCGCCACGGTCCAGGCGCATTGTGCGTCGTCCGCCAGCAGCGTTCCTCGACAGTAGATGAGCGCGGCGCGCGTGGCGCCCACCAAGGCCTGCGCCTGTTCCGGCGTGCGAGCCGCGGACGCGAGTGCGAGCGCTCGGTCGCTTGCCTGCTCGAACGCCCAGGTGTCCAGCCAGAAATATCGTCGATTGAGCGACAGTTCCCCCGACTTCACCAGCACGACGCTATCGTCGCCCAAATCCTTGCGCAGGCGATGCAAAGCGGTGGTCAGCGAGCGGATGGCGTAGTCGTTATCGACGTGCGGCCACAGCGCCTCGGCGGCGCGCTCGAGCTTGACGCCTTCGCCGCCGTTTGCCACGAGGACTTTCAGCAGGTCGAGCGGGCGGCCGGCACGCTTTGCGTTGGAGCATGCCGCTTGCCTCAAGCGGGTCAGACGAAAGTTGCCCAATGCTTCGATTCGAAAGCGCCACGGCCAGGTGTTCAGCTGATACGGCGGCCTCGCCGGCGCCAATTCCCGCCACAGGATGAGTTGCCGCACATAGTCAGGCTCGATATCCGCCTCCAACGCCTTTTGGCAGAGCTCGGCGATCTTCCGGGGTTGCCACCAGGGAAAATGCATCAAGCCGTGCTCGCGCCCCAGCGCCAGCGCGGCGCGCAGCAGGCTCAGCGCCTCCGCCTCCGGGCCCCGCAGAGCCAGGTGCGCGCGGGACATCAACAGTGTGAGATCGAGCAGCTTGTTGCGCAGCTTGCCGGCGATTTGCCGGGCGCGCGTCATTTCCTGCAGCGCGCCCTGCTCATCGCCGCTGTCGAAAAGAACCTGCGAGAGACCGATGCCGGCGACGACCTCGAAGAACGGCAACCCGAGTTCCGACGCGGTGCCGACTGCGAGCTTGAGATGGCGGTGCGCAAGGAACACATCTCCTTGCAGGATTGCAAACCAGGCGGCCGCATAGGCGCGTAGAAAGATGTCGAACTTTCGATCGCCGATCGGCAGCGATTCGATCTGCCGCGAAAAGCCGGCGGCGCCTTCCACGTCTCCCTCGGCCAACGCCCCGCACAGAGCATTGATGAGAAAAGTGTCGTTCCAGATCCGCACACCGGTGCGGGAAACGATCTCGAGGCCGCGCCTGGACGCATCCACGCATCGTTCTCGGTCGCCCGCCAGCATGTAGAACATGGACTCGGATTGGGCGGCCTTGGTCTCACTGACCGGCGAGATCCCCGGAGATTTGAGCGCGCAGCGCATCGTGTCGAGCAGAGGCTCGACCCGGGCGAATTGGCCGATCCAAGCGGCGAGAGCAATGACCATTGCGCACAGGCACACCTTCACATTCGGGTCGGTTGTGGACTGGATCAGTTCCTGTGTGCGCTCGCGCCACATGCGAATGTCCGGATGCTGGGGCTGACGCAGGGCTATCGCCATGAACATGTTGCCGGTGATGCGTGCTTGCAGTTCCGCCGAACCGCATTCCGACAGCCGCGACGCCCACAGGGTACCCGCCTCGATCCAAGGATCGAGCAGCTTGAAGTCGTCCGGATCGTTGATGATGGTTTCGATCACGCTGCTGAGCGCCGCCACCGCGCCATTCGCATCGATTGGCTGCATGCCGCTGAATTGCCGGTAGGCTTGCGCGAACATCTGCCGCGCTTCGCGCGGCGCAAAGGGGTAGCGGGCGGCGCCGAGCCAATAGGTAATCCAGGGATCGCCGTCCTGGTACGAATCCGGAAGCGCTTCGATCCAAACTTGCAGGGTCTGTCCGCGTCCGTGCTGGAGCAACGCGTCGGCATTTTTCCGGATGATCTCCGCCAGCGAATCCCAGTCGCGATTGCGGATGTGGAGGCCGGCAGCTTCCTCCGGATGGCCGTGATCTTCGAGCACCTGTGCGACCCGTCGGCGGCGGCCTTCGATTTCGAGGGAGGTGCCGCTTTGTTCGGCGCGCGCAAGCAGAAACTCACGCAGCAGGGGATGAAACTGCAATACCAGCTGCGGTTCGCTCTGTACCTGCGTCACCAAGAACCCGCTGCTGCTGAACTCCCGTAGAGAGTTTTGCACCTCGGTCCCCGGTCCCAGCTGCGAAATCATTGCCGTCGTGACCTGCGGCAGGTAGGCCGCTTGGAGCAAAAACTCCCGCACCGCAAGCCCGAACTTTTCGAATATCTCCTCGGCAAGATAGTCGAAGATCACCGTCGGCGTGACGCAGCTGCGGGATCCCGGCTGCGCCGGTGTGCGCGCGCGCAATCCCTGCAGCAGCAACACCAGTCCGGCGACCCATCCTCCGGTGCGCGAGTGCAATTGTTCGAGATCTGAGTCCTTCAAGGCAACGCCGCGCGCCTTGGCGACGCCGCGGCATTCCTCCCTGGTAAGCCGCAGATCGTTCCAGCCGATCACGGTGATGCGTCCTTGAGCGCGCAAGCCGGCGAAGCTCGCTGACGGCTCGGTGCGGCTGAGAACGAACACGCGGCCGCCTTCGGGAATCTCGCTCATGGCCGCGAGTACGATGTTCCGGCGCACCGACTCATCCATTGGCTCCTGATAGTTGTCGAAAACCAGATAGGGCGATTCGGTGCGAAAGAGTTCCCGAAAAAAAGTTCGTGCGAAAGCTTCCACATCGCCGAGATAGCTGGGCTGAAACGGCGGCAAGGGCGTGTTGCGGCCATGTGCCCGGGCCGCCTCGGCCAGATAGAAAAACGAGGATGCGATGTCGCTGTCGCCGCGGTCGATCTGGTACCAAAGACCGTTCAGCCCGCGGCGCTGCGTGTAGTCGGCCGCCAGCGTGGTCTTTCCCGAACCCGGCGGACCGGCCAACCAGATGATGGGCGAGTTCTTGTGTCGATCGAGAATTTCGAATACGCGGGTCCGGGCGTATGCAGCGTTCAGGGCCGGACGTGTCAGCTTGGCCAAACGTGTCGTGCTATCCACCGCGCGTCTCCTCGAAATGTCGACGGGACAAGCGTATGCAATCTGTATGGAAAAGATACTTTCTAAGGAGAAGTTGCAGGAAGATAGGCTTTTGGTATCGTATAGCGATACTTTGCTGCAACGAACGTAAAAATAATGACCACCAGAGCCCTGATCGTTTCGGAACTCAAACGCGCGCTGCGGGAAGGCGGCCACACCTACGCCGCCGTCGCGGAGCATTTGCAGCTCAGCCTGGCCAGCGTGAAACGCCTGTTCGCAACCGAGGATTTCACGCTGCAGCGGGTGGATCAGATCTGCGAACTACTCGGTCTGGAACTGCCCATCATTCTCGAGCGTGCTCAAAATCAACGCGCGCCCACCAATCAACTTTCGGCGAGCCAGGAAAAGGAAATTGTCTCCGACCCGGGGCTGTTTTTGATCGCCTGGCTCACCTTGAGCCGTACGCCGTTCGACGAAATCGTCAAAAACTACAAGTTCACCGCACTCGAGGTGCAGCGTTATCTCATCAAGCTCGATCGGTTGAAAATCATCGAGCTGCAACCGGGCAATCGCGCCAGGCTGCTCGTCAGCCGCCGATTCAGCTGGCGCCGCGGCGGGCCGGTGCAGCGGTTCATCAATCAGAAACTGCTCAAGGAATTCTTCTCAGATCATTTTGCCGGCGACCGCGAGGAATTTTTTTTCCACGGCGATGCGATATCCGAGCAAGGGTTGATCAAGCTGAAGCGGGCGATGCAGCACGCATTTCGCGAGTGCATGGAAGTCACCGAACGGGATCATGGGTCGAAGGACCAATTTGGCGTGGCGTTCGTGATCGCCATGCGTCCATGGGAATACAGCGGATTTGTGCAATTGCGCCGCTAGTCGGACGCTTCGGTGGCAGCTACTCGAATACCATGCGCGGCAGGTAGAACGAGACCGTCCAGTTCGGCAGGTCGACGATTTCACTGATGCGCAGGTCGCCGCAGACGCTGCATAACAGGTAGGCATCGATCGCGGGCATGCCATGCCGGCGCATGAGCAGATCGATCATCGATCGTACCGCGGCGCGCGCCCCTTCCATCAAATCGGGACCGATCCCCATCGCAACGTCGTAGCCTTTTTCATCCAGATGCCGGGTGACCGGGCCCGGCGTCGTGAATCGCGGAAAGCTGAGCGGCATTCTCTTGATCAGGTTGAATTGCAGCGCCACGCGCATGGGACTCTCGATCGCCGTGCCGCACACCTCCCCGTCCCCCTGCGCTGCATGCGTATCGCCGACGGAAAACAACGCTCCATCCACCTCGACCGGGAGATACAGCTCGGTGCCGAGAGCGATGTCGCGGACATCCATGTTGCCGCCGACCCGGCGCGGCGGAACGATGCTGTGCAGACCGGGTTCGCCGGGCGCCACGCCGATGGTGCCGGTGAACGGCTTGAGCGGCACGTTGGCCCATTTGCCGAACGACGCCGGCGCCAGCGATTGAGGGTCGTACTTCCATACATGCAGCGCGGCTTCCTTGAACTCGTCGCTCAGGAGGCCAAACCCCGGAATATTTGCGGTCCAACCCCAGCCGGATGGCGCGAAGGAAAGCAAGGTGACCTTGAGAACGTCCCCAGGCTCCGCGCCTTCGATGAACACCGGGCCATTCACCGGGTTGATCTTGCCGAAGTCCATTCCGCGCACATCATCGACCGTCGAGCTTAGCCGGAGCTGCCCGCCGGACGCGTCGGCCACGTCGAATTCCAGCGACGCGCCCGGCACGATGCGCGCCGCTGGGGCGAGGCTGTTGTCCCAACCGTGATGACGATGATGAATGGTATGCCGGTGAGCCATGCGGTGAATTCGTCGTGAATCGCTTCATTGTACGGAATTTCACGATAAGCTGGCCATGTCTCTTCCGGAGAACCTGATGTCGTTAGAACAATTCGGCTACCAAGAACAATTACGCCGAGTGCTGACGACCAAGGATTTGATCATCTACGGCATGATCTTCATGGTGCCGATCGCGCCCTTCTCGATATTCGGACTGGTATGGGATGTAGCCAAGGGCATGGTTCCGCTGGCGTACCTACTCGGCCTGATCGGCATGCTGTTCACCGCGTTGAGTTACGCGGCGATGTCGCGGGCATTTCCGCTGGCGGGCTCCGTGTACACGTACGCGCACCGCGGATTGCATGAGATCGCCGGCTTCTTCTCCGGCTGGCTGATCCTGCTCGACTATATTCTCGTACCTTCGCTCCTGTATTTATTCAGCGCTCTGGCGCTGCGTCCCATTTTCCCCGCCATTCCCACTTACGTTTGGTTGACCGGTTTCGTGGCATTCAATGCGGTCGCCAATTTCATCGGCATACAATTCACCGCCCGCGTCAATCGATACATGCTCGCCGTGGAGCTTGCGGCGCTGGGACTGTTCATCATCGTCGGATTGTTCGCCCTGTACGGTGGGCAGGGCGCGGGCGCCTTGACCTTGAAGCCCATTTACGACCCGGGTGTTTTTTCATTTGCCACCGTGGCCGGCGCCACATCGATTGCCGTGCTGTCTTTCCTGGGATTCGACGGCATCTCGACGCTTGCGGAGGAGAACCGGGGAAGCGAGAGCGCGGTGGGGCGGGCGACCGTGCTGTCGCTGCTGCTGATCGGTGCGCTGTTCATGACTCAGACCTGGATTGCGACGGATCTCGCGCGAGGGATGCACTTTTCCTCGCCGGAGACGGCGTTTTACGAGGTTGCGGAACGCGCCGGCGGGGCCTGGCTCCGGCTCGTCACGATTGTCGCCGTGGTGCTTGCGTCCGCGATCGCCAACGCCATGGCCGCGCAGGCAGCCGTTGCGCGCGTTCTTTTCGCAATGGCGCGCGACGGCAAGCTGCCGAAGGCTTTGGCGCGCGTGCATCCCCGCTTCAAGACGCCCTACGTGAGCACCATCGCGGTCGCCATCGTGTCGCTGCTCGTGGGAGTGTTCTTTGCCGATCGCGTAGACGATCTATCGCTGGTGGTCAACTTCGGCGCATTGACGAGTTTCGTGCTGTTGCATCTGTCGGTAATCAGACATTATATCTTGAGAGAACGAAGCCGCGACTGGCTGCAGCATCTCTTGTTGCCTCTCGCCGGCTTGCTCATCATTGTTTATGTGCTGTACGAAATGGACCGCGCCGCAAAGATCCTGGGGCTGTGTTGGATTGCACTGGGCTTGCTGTACTTTGTGGCTCTCGCGTTGTGGACCAAGAAGCCGGCGGCTCAGCAGGCGTGATCGGCGCAGGCACCCTTCGTTTGCTCATCTAGGTGCCCAACAGAATCTTCTCGGCTTGCCGGAGCACCCGGATTAAGCGCTGCGCCCACGCCGCGCGCCCGGCCTCATCCATCAACAAGTCCTGGCGTATCTCGATCTCGACATGCGGCAGGCCGCGCGCCTCGGCATGGCGCGGAATGGTGTAGTCCGTTTCGTCGCTGACGAAGTAGGGCTCATTGTCGCCGATGATCAGACCCGGCTCGCGGCGCAGTGCCTCCAGCACCATCCCCGCGAACCTGCGGTCGCGGTTGTAAAGCACGGCGGCCTGCATTTCGCGGCGTACGCCTTTGAAGATATTCGTCATGCTGTGCTGGGCCACGAGAATGGTGGCGCGACCCGCCGTCAGCCGCTCATCGAGCAACTCGCGGATGTGACGGTGATAGGGGTCGAATATCTCCGTGCAGCGGGCCTGTACTTGCCGCGCATCGAGGCCGATATTGCCGGGAATGTCGATGGACTCGCCCACCTTCGGGATGGACGAGGCAACCGCCGGGTCGCGATTGCAGTCGATCACCAGCCGCGAGTAATTTTGCGCAACCAGGGGCGCATCCAGGGCCGCCGCAACCTGCGTTGCGACTCCCAAGGCGCCTATGTCCCAGGCGATGTGCCGCTCGAGTTCAGCGGTCGGCAGGCCCAGATCTCCCAAGCGACGCGGGATGCGCCGGCTGGCGTGGTCGACGACGATGACGAAATTCGACGACCCGGTACGGCGCTCCTCGAGCACCGCGGCCGGCTCGTCGGGCTCGAGCAATCGAGGCGGTTCAGTGGGATTGGACATAGAGGGGCACGCGCGCAAGCCTAGCACGGGCGCGGTGTATGATTGAGTCATGCACGACGGTGCTTTCATTTCCGTGCCGATGGATAGCGCCGCCCGCGAGGAGATCCTCGAGCGCGGCTTCACTCGCCGGCCATTGAACATCGACCATGACGTGGCGCGCGCCTTCGGCGAGCTCGCGCACTCCGCCTGGTCGGTTCCCAGGGATGAATACTATGATGCGGGAACCCGCTACCGATCATTGAACCGGCTCAAAGCGCACATCGTCGAGGGAGGAGTGGAAATTTCACCCTGCGATGACAGCGTGCCCTACGTGCAGCTGGCGAAGTACAACACCACCTTGGGCGGCCAGCCGCGCAAGTACGCCGCGCTTCCCGCGGCAATCGCCGGCTCCGCCGGCGTGCGCAAGTTGATAGCTCACCACTTGACCTACCTGCCTTTATCGCAGATCGGCGCCGCCTATTCCGTGAATATGCACGTGATGCGTTTCGCCGCCACGCCGTCTCGCCCCTGCGACACCAGCCCGCCGGGCTTGCACAAGGATGGGGAGAAGTACCTGGCCACGCATCTGCTGTCGCGCTGCGGTGCCAAGGGCGGCGAGGTCATCATCACCGATAACGACAAACGCGAATTGGCCCGCTTCACGATGCGCGAGGCGGGCGAGTGTTATGTATTCGACGATGACCGGATCTGGCACATGCTGACGCCGGTTGAAACACTGGAAGGCAATCAGTTCGCCTATCGCGATACGCTGACTTTCGATCTACTGCCCGACGGGTGGAACCCCGCCGCGTGAGTCGCGTGATTCGCGGCATAAAAAAAGGGCCCCGATTGCTGCACAATCCGGGCCCGATTTGGGAGAAGTCGCCTAGTACTTGAAGCCGAAATCGAGCAAGTATGAGCGGCCGTAGACCTGGTAGCCGCCGTCGTTGGCAAGATTTTGCGGATTGTTGTCGGTCGAGAAGCGGGCCCTTTCGTTGGTGAGATTGCGCCCCTGCAGCCGAATACTCCAGTTCTTTGGAAATACGTAACCCACGCTGGCATCGAGCGTGGTTTCAGGCGCCAGCATTTTCAGCGTGGTGCCGACCCAGGTGGGCGCCACGGTAAACGCCGTGTGGTGCTTCAACGCCACCCGCGTCTCGAAGCCGACCTTTTCATAGAACAGGTCGAACTCGGAGGTGGCTCTCGCGAAGCCGACCATGGGATAGGGATTCCCGACGGGTGCGGCCTCGTGAATGTTCGACTCCACCTGGGCATGGTTCGCGTAAATGCCGAAGTCCTGCAGAAAGCCCGGCAGGAAATAGAATCTCGTCTGCAACGTGACTTCCACGCCGGCGATATTGCCGCCCGGCGTATTGCTCTCCGAGGTGATGATGTACGTGGTTCCGGCGATGTTCTCCGTGGACTGTCCCGCGCCGATGTAGGTCTTGACGTCCTTGTAATAAGGCGCGATCGCCAGCATCGATTCTTCGTGGAAGTACCACTCATAGGAAAAATCGACCTGAAAGGCTTTGAAGGGGTCGAGTTTCGGATTGCCGCCGCCGCCGGTCGGCGGATTGCCCGTGGGATTCAAGCTATAACCGGTCACGAGCGCGTCCAAGGGCGGCCGTGATATGGCGATGGCGGTACCGAATCTCAGCAACTGAGTGTCCGTCAGATTCAACGCCATGTTGAGGCTGGGCAATGGATCGGTATAACTATTGCCGACGGAGACGGGCGTGAAAGTCACGCCGCCGTCCGGAGACTGGTACCCCGAACTCGTCGTACTGGTGTGCACCACCCGGACGCCGATATTACCCGTCAACGGCATGCTGCCCAGCGATGTTTTGAAGTCGAGCATGGCGAAACCTTCGTAGGTTTTCTCCTCGACAGTCGTGCGTACCAGCGGCATGTCGGAGCCGGCCGGCTGGGCGGAGTTCGGGTAAACCTGGGGGAACAGGTTGTCGAAATTGGCGTACACCAAGGGCGGTGCGGTAAACGAGGGCGCGTTGAAGTACGACAGACCGGAATTGGCCAAAGAAATGGCCGGCAACCCGTTCTGACCCGCGGTGCCCGGCGGACACACCTGAGAATTCTGATCGCCGGGAATGGTGAAGGAGGTGGAGCCGGTGCCTGCGCAATATCCCCATTGATTCTCGTGATGGGATTTCAGGCGGTCGGAAAACCGGCCGCCAAACTCCACCGCGCTGAGGAAATCCTGATCGAACGAGCGCTTGAAGTTCAATGCGATGGCCGCCAGGTGATCCCGCGTTTGTTCCGGGCCGCTGCTCTCGCCGGTACCGTTGACGTTCGAGCCGTTGTTGCTGCGAAAGCCGCCGATGGATTGCAACGCAGGATCAGCCGGATTGGCGCCCGGCGTTGCGCCATAGGGTACCTGACCGTCGGTGACGTTGAACGCCAGATTGGGCGGGTAGACATCCGATAGGGCGATCTCCTGCCAGCGGTTGGTGCGCCAGGCATCGGAATAGGAAACGTCTGCCTGGCTGTCCCAGGCGCCGGTTTTCCACTCGGCGTTCAACCCTAAGACGGCTAGCGTGTGCTTTTCGTCGTAGCGGGCGATTTCACTTTCATAATTCGGAAATGCATTATTCAAGTTGGCCGCCACCACCGACCCGTTGACGATCTGGTAGGAATTGCCGGGTGCGTTATAAATGCTCGAGTTGCCGTTGGCCCAGTTGCCGGTGATGTTATTGCCGTACCAGGCCTGAAATTGGTTTTCCTTGATTTCGTACTGAGACCACAATGCATCGCCTTTGATGGTCAGTTCGTCATTCACGCGCCATCCGGCACCGCCGGCGAACGCATAGCGATCCTGCGTGACTTCCTTGATTTCGGTGTTAAGTCCCCAGGTGGTGTTGTCGGGGATGCCATCGCCGTTCAAGTCGCCGGTGTTGCCGGCCGGGTTGGCAGGCGTGGCGCCTGAATTGGCGGGCGTGTTCCAGCCGAAGGTGCGAAAATCGGGGAAGCCGTTTTTCTCGCGTTGCGCGCTCGCGGCCAGCGAGAAAGCGAAGTCATCGCCGACATGCTTGATCAAGCCGAGGCTGCCGCGATAGCCCCAGCCACTGTAATCCGGTAAATCTTTGCCCTCATCGTTGTACGTGGGACCGGCCTGAATGCTGAACTCCGGGCCCTTGTAATCCAGGGGGGAAATAGTGCGGATGTCGACGGTCGCGGCGATGCCGCCGGATACCAGCGTGGCATCCTGTGTCTTGTTGACAACGGCGCCGTAAAGCACCTCGGAGGGGTAGATCTCCCAACGCAGATCCTGCGAAGGCTCGGACGATGCGACTTCCCGGCCGTTCACGAGCCCGAGGATCAGGCGCGGCCCCAAGCCGCGAATGGATGCCTGACTGGCGTTGCCGCGATCGCGAGTGGTGTTGACGCCGGGAAGACGATTGAGTTCCTCGGCGATGGTCACATCCGGCAGCTGGCCGATTTCCGCGGTCGTGATGTTGTCAGCGATGCGATCGGAATTTCTCTTGGTGGCGATCGAGTCCTTCAAGGACAGGCGCACGCCGGTGACCACGATTTCCGACAGATTGTCGCCGGAAGCATCCGCGGCGGCTTCCGCTGCGGCCGCCGCATCGACGTACGCCTGCCATCCGAATGAGGTAAAAATGGCCAACGCGCCGGTCCCGTAGGCAGGCAATCTCTTTTTTGATTTCACTGAATCTCCCCCTTGTTATCGAGCTTATTGAGCGTCCCCGCCCAATTTTCTAATTACTATGCTCAACCAATAGTCGTATTATACGATAAATAGGATGATAGCTGTCAATGGACCCGGCAGCGGGGAGTTAGCATGCTAGGCTTCCTGAGGGTCGACCTTTTGGGAGTGGAGGCTGGTTGTCCCCGGAACGCGTGCAAGAAATCGCGATCGTCGGCGGCGGTGCGGCGGCTTGGTTGGCCGCCGCGACGTTGTCGCGGGCGATGACCGCTGATTTTTGCAGGATTCGCGTGATTCACCCGCCGCGACGCCGGCCGGGACCGATCAGCGAGGTGGCTCTGCCTTCATTTCACCGATTGAACGGCCTGCTCGGCATCAACGAAGACGATCTGGTGCGACGGACTCTCGGCACCTTCAGGCTGGGGGAGCAATTCAAGGATTGGGGCCGGGTAGGGGATCGGTACTTCCACGCTTTTGGCGCTCTCGGGGTCAAACTGGATGCCGTGCCCTTTCAGCACTACTGGCTGAAGCTCCGTCAATCCGGCGAGAACACGGCCATTGAACAGTACTCGGTTGCCGCGATGGCTGCGAGTCTGCGCCGCTTCGCGCATCCGTCGCTCGATCGCAACTCGGTTCTATCGTTCTATTCGTACGGCTATCACTTCGACGCCGGACTGCTCGAAAGCTATCTCGAGAAATACGCCGTGGCACACGGTGTCGTGCGGGTCGACGGGGAAGTCGTCGAAGTGCAACTTGATGGACAGAATGGCTTTGTCGATGCGCTGCAGCTCGAGGATGGCACACGCATTCGCGCGGATCTGTACATCGACGCCGCCGGCATCGAGGGTATCCTGCAGCGCCGGGTGTTCGCTGGGGGCGTCGAAGATTGGCGCCGGTGGCTGCCATGCGATCGCGCAGTCGCGGTCGGCGGCGAAAATACCGGCGAGATTTCGCCTTACGCGGAGTCGAGCGCTCGGGGCGCCGGATGGCAGTGGCGCATACCGCTGCAGCACAGCGTCGATCACGGCTATGCTTACTGCAGCGCTCACTTAAGCGATGATGAAGCCGCGGCCGCGCTGCTCGCCGATCTGTCAGAAGCCCCGCTTTCACAGCCGCGCTTCCTGCGCTTGCCCCAAGGCCGGCCCGCGAAATTCTGGGACAAGAACTGTGTGCTGCTGGCGGGGAGTATGTTTGATCCGCTGGAGGCAACCGGTCTGCACCTTGCCCAAACCGGCATCACGCGCCTGCTCACGCTGTTTCCCGTGCGCCGTTTCAGCCCTCTCGATATCGAGGAATACAACCGGCTCGCGATATTGGAGTACGAACGCCTGCGCGATTTTCGCATCCTGCATTTCAAGGCGACGCAGCGTTGCGATTCGCCCTTTTGGGAGCAATGCCGGAACATGCAGATTCCGGATACGCTGCAAAACAAAATTGAGCTTTTCAAGCGATGCGGGCGGCTTGCCATGTTCGATGAGGAACATTTCGGCGAAGACAGCTGGCTTTCGCTGCTTTTGGGCCAGAACGTGATACCGCAGGATTACGATCCGCTCGCGGATGTTCTCGTTGTCGAAGAAGTCAGGGCGGCGTTGCTGCGGATGCGTTCGATGATCAAAACTGCGGTCGATACTTTGCCCGGCCACGCGCAATTCATTCAGCAGCACTGTTCGAGCCCCGCGGAGGGAATGCGCGAGCGGTTGAAATCCTCGAGCGGCGCGCGGTCACAGGCATGAACGGCCGGATTCGCGACATCGCCATCGTGGGCGGCGGTACGGCGGGCTGGATGGCGGCGGCCATCCTGGCGCGCCGGCTTAAACCCGGCAGCGGCGCGATACGCGTCATCGAATCCCCCGAAATCGGCATCATCGGCGTGGGCGAGGCCACCATTCCGCCGATCCGCCTGTTCAACAAGGCGCTCGGAATCGATGAGGATGAATTCCTGCGCAAAACCCAGGGCACTCTCAAGCTGGGAATCGAGTTTCAGGACTGGATGAAGCCGGGACACGCCTACTTTCATCCCTTTGGCGTGTATGGCACGAATCCCGAGCAGGTCTCGATTCACCAAGACTGGTTGCGGCTACGAAAGCTCGGCGATGCTGGGGGCTTTGAGGGCTTCTCGCTCAATACCCTGGCCGCAGGGCTCGGCCGGATCCCGGACGCCGGCGAGGATGATCCCTTATCGCCGGTCTTCGCCTATGCCTTTCACTTTGATGCGAGTTTGTACGCGGAGTACTTGCGCGGCTACGCGATGGGGCGCGGGGTGACGCGCATCGAGCGCAAGATCGTGGATGTGGAGTTGCGCGCTGAGGATGGATTTATCCGCGCTTTGCGCTTGGATGACGGCCAGCGCATCGAGGCGGATTTATTCATCGACTGCTCGGGCTTTCGCGGACTGCTGATTGAGCAGGCGCTGAAGACCGGTTATGAAGACTGGACGCACTGGCTGCCCTGCGATCGGGCGGTGGCGGTGCCCTGCCAGAGCAGCGGTGCATTGACGCCTTTCACCCGATCGACCGCCCGCGAGGCGGGCTGGCAGTGGCGCATTCCGCTGCAGCACCGCATCGGCAATGGCTATGTGTACTGCAGCCGCTTCATCAGCGACGATGAGGCCGGAGCCAAGCTGCTGGCGAATTTGGATGGTGCAGCGCTGGCGGAGCCGCGGGTGCTGCGCTTTGCGACCGGGCGGCGCAAGAAGTTCTGGAACAAGAACTGCATTGCGTTAGGTCTCGCGAGCGGCTTTCTCGAACCCCTGGAGTCCACCAGCATCCATCTCATTCAAAAGGGCCTGACGCACCTGCTCAATCTGTTTCCGGACCGGGAATGCTCGCCCGTCGTTGCCGACGAATTCAACCGGGTCGCGATCAATGAATACGAACGCATTCGCGATTTCATCATTCTTCACTACAAGGCCAACGGGCGCGAGGATGCGCCGCTCTGGAAGCACTGCCGCAACATGGATGTGCCCGCGGAATTGGATTACAAGATGCGCCAATTCCGAAACAGCGGACGGGTCATCAAGTACGGCAGCGACTTATTTGCCGCCACCAACTGGATTGCCGTGTTCCTCGGCCAGGAGGTCTGGCCCGAACGCCATGACACGCTGGCGGATCAGCGCGATGCCAAGGGTGTACGGACCCAAATGCAGCAAATGCGCCAACTGATCAGCCGCGCCGCTCAGGCGGCGCCGCGGCACGAAGAATACATCGCGAGGCATTGCGGAGTCAGCGGTGCCGGATAATCGCATTCGCAGCATTCTGATTGTCGGCGGCGGCACGGCGGGCTGGATGGCGGCGGCAACGCTGGCACACATTCTGAAGAATGACTACAGCAAGATCACCGTCGTGGAATCCCCCGACATCGGCACGGTGGGGGTGGGTGAGGCCACCATTCCGCCGATCCGTAGCTTCAACACCCTGCTCGGCATCGACGAAACCGACTTCATGCGCAGGACCCAGGCAACCTACAAGCTGGGCATCGAATTCCGCGACTGGGCCGGCACGGGCCACGTCTACATGCACCCCTTCGGCAAGTACGGCAAGCCCATCGATCAGGTGGCTCTGCACCACTACTGGCTGAGGCTTCGCGCCGCCGGTCAGGATGAGTCGCTGCTCGACTACTCCCTCTCCGGGACCGCTGCTCGCCTGGGGAAATTCATCCGCCCCGTCGAAGATCCGCGGCTCATCCTCTCAAGCCTCGCCTATGCCTTTCACTTTGATGCGAGTTTGTACGCGGAGTACTTGCGCGGCTACGCGATGGGGCGCGGGGTGACGCGCATCGAGCGCAAGATCGTGGATGTGGAGTTGCGCGCTGAGGATGGATTTATCCGCGCTTTGCGCTTGGATGACGGCCAGCGCATCGAGGCGGATTTATTCATCGACTGCTCGGGCTTTCGCGGACTGCTGATTGAGCAGGCGCTGAAGACCGGTTATGAAGACTGGACGCACTGGCTGCCCTGCGATCGGGCGGTGGCGGTGCCCTGCCAGAGCAGCGGTGCATTGACGCCTTTCACCCGATCGACCGCCCGCGAGGCGGGCTGGCAGTGGCGCATTCCGCTGCAGCACCGCATCGGCAATGGCTATGTGTACTGCAGCCGCTTCATCAGCGACGATGAGGCCGGAGCCAAGCTGCTGGCGAATTTGGATGGTGCAGCGCTGGCGGAGCCGCGGGTGCTGCGCTTTGCGACCGGGCGGCGCAAGAAGTTCTGGAACAAGAACTGCATTGCGTTAGGTCTCGCGAGCGGCTTTCTCGAACCCCTGGAGTCCACCAGCATCCATCTCATTCAAAGCGGGATCACCCAGTTGGCGGCCATCTTTCCGGATCGCAGCTTTGATTCGCATGATGCGGATGAGTACAACCGACTGCAGATTGGCGAGATGGATAAAGTGCGCGACTTCATTATTCTGCATTACAAAGCGACGACTCGTGAGGACAGCGAGCTGTGGAAGTACTGTGCGAACATGGAGGTGCCGGCAAGCCTCACCTATCGCATGGAGCTGTTCCGCAGCAGCGGGCGCGTCGCCTATGATAGCCACGAATTGTTCGTGGAACCGAGCTGGCTGTCCGTGTTCATCGGCCAAGGAATATGGCCGCGGCGTTACGATCCGCTCGCGGACATATTGCCGATCGACACGGTCAGAGCGCGGATGTCGCGCTTGAGGAATCTGATTCGCCAGACCGCCGAGGCCATGCCGGCGCATGAACAGTTCATCGCCGAGAATTGCCGGGCACAGCGCGCATGAGAAGACTGCTGGCCATCGTTGGGTTCTGCGCGGCTTTGGCTACAGGTTCCGCCGTGGGCGATGAGGGTGCCGCGACCCGGGCAGTTTTCCTGGACTCGAGCGGTGTCATTCGCTGGGCCGATTCCAAGGATGAAGTGGCGCTGTTCGGCGCCAACTACTGCATCATGTCCGGCTCCGACTATCGCATGGCGGGGTTGGTTGCGAACGATCGCAAGGCCATGATCGACGAAGACATGGCGCAGTTTGCCCGCATGGGCTTCACTGCCCTGCGCCTGTGCTCATGGGGCGACTGGGAGAATGCCGATCGAGCCGGCAACCTCATCGTTAACGAGCATGTCGATCTGCTGGACTATTTGATCGCCACGGCGCGCGCTCGCGGCATCTATATTCTTTTGACGCCGATTCATACTTACGATCCCGCATTCGCCGATCAAATGAACAGACCATCGTCCAACATCGGCTTCTCGCGGTATTTTTCGCGCGAGGAAATGGGCACGAACCCGAAGTCGATTGCCGCTCAGGTCAACTACATCAAGCAACTGCTGAACCACGTCAACGCCTATACCGGCGTGGCCATCAAAGACGAGCCGGCCATTCTTTTCATCGAGATGATCAATGAACCGGTCCATCACCCCCAGGATCTGGCGGGTTCGGTCGCGTACATCGACGCCTTGGCGGGCGCCGTGCGCGACGCCGGTTGCAATAAGCTCACCTTTTTCAATGTGTCGCAGGATTTTGCCATTGCGCCCGCCATCCAGAAGTCCGTGGTGAATGGTGTCAGCTTCGGCTGGTATCCGTCGGGATTGGTCGCCGGACACACGCTCAAAGGGAATTTTCTGCAAGCGGTGGATAATTATCCTGACATGCTGCTGCCTGCGATTGCGGGCAAGCCGCGCATCGTCTATGAATTCGATCAGGCAGACCTTCTCACCGGATACCTGTATCCGGCGATGGCGCGCACCTTCAGAAGCGTCGGTGCGCAGTTCGCGGCCATGTTTGCCTACGATATGCTTCAGACCGCACCCTTTAATCTCGGCTGGCAGACGCATTATTTGAATCTGGTGCACACGCCGAAAAAGGCCGTGAGCGCCGTCATTGCCGCGGAGGCGATGCGACGGCTGCCGGGCTTCAAGTCCTACGGCAAGTACCCTGAAGATCTCAAGTTCGGTGACTTCCGGGTCAGCTATGAGGAGGACTTGAGCGAACTCAATGCCGACGATGCCTTCATGAACGCCGGCGCAACCTCATCGCGGCCGAGAAATGCCACCACGCTCAAGCGCATCGTCGGCTTTCAATCCTCAGGTGTGGTCGACTACGAAGGTACGGGCGCCTATTTTTTGGACAAGGTGCAAGAGGGCGTCTGGCGTCTGGAACTCTATCCGGACGAGATTTTGGTTTCAGATCCCTTTGAGCAGCCGCGGCCTGACAAGATCGTGTCCCGGCTGCTGTATCGCTCCTGGCCCATGACACTGCACTTGCCCGACTTGGGCGGCGAATTTTCGGTCACGCCCGTCAACGTGCCGGCCGATCCTCCAACGGCGGCCCGCAAGGCTCAGCACGCGCAGTTTTCAGTGGAGCCCGGTGTGTGGCTGCTCACCCGGGCGAAGCAGGTCGACCGATCGGCGTTGCCCGCCACCATCGGCCGGGTGGGGTTTGCTGAGTTTCACGTCAATAAACGCGTGGCTTACCCCGATGCCGTGCTCTCCTTGGCACCCAGGGAGTTCCTCGCCGGTGATCCTGTGAAAATGCGCGTGCTCATTGCCGACACCGTGCTGCCCGATGAAGTCAAGCTCTGGCTGCGTCCGGCCGGCATGCGGGGCTTTCGCGCGCCCTTGACGATGAAGCGCTCCATGGGCAACGAGTATGCCGCGGTGCTCGGTTCAGATCTCGCGCCGGGACTGTATGAATTCGCGGTGAGCGCCAGGAACGGGGAGCACAGTACGACCTTTCCCGGCGGCATCGCTCAGCAACCCGGAGACTGGCCCTTCTCCATCGAGAAGCTCTGGTCATTTCGGGTGACGCCATCGGGCGCGCCCATGCGCCTGCTTGATCCCAAGAAAGACTATGTGCAGTTGTCTTTCGTTCGCCCCGGCGAAACTTACCGGCAGCCCTTCTTCCAGATTGCGCCGGGAGAGAGCGCCGATGAGTCCGCGCTGAGCTTGACGCTGCCGGACCTGGGCAAGGACACGCCCGCCCGCTACGCCGCGGCGTTGTATCTGGGCGATACAATCGCCGCGCGCCGCACCGACGTTGCGCGCGCGCAATTCGTCGACATCAAATTGCAGGCCATTGGCGGCAACCGCAAGACCATCGACCTGGCATTGGTCGAGCGGGATGGGACGGCCTGGACTGCTTCCGTGGCCGCCGGCCCGTCCTGGACCACGGTGCGCGTGCCCATAGATCAATTGCGCATCGCTCGCAGCATTCACATTCCCAGTCCCTTCCCCGGACTCTGGGACTATTGGCGCAAGAGCTCGGCGCTGCGCGGCACCGGCGGCGATCGATTGAAGGCGGAAAACATCGACAGGCTGCAGCTCACTGTGTATCCGAATTCGGGGGACCACGCGGCTGATGACGCCCGGGGTGCTCAAGTGGAGTCGATTCGACTGCTATTTGGGACTGCTCAGTGAGAATTAGCGATAGTAGAAGAATGTATTGGCCGTCAAGCGCCCGGACTTCGGAGTCGCGTCGAAATCAAACCCGGGACCGATATCGGCGCTGTGCAGGTTGATGCTGCGATAGACCAGCACTCGATTGAATGCGGCATCGAAGCTTCGGGTGCGTTCGAACCTCGCATCGTCGCCGCACATGTACCGCGCGGGCGGCGGCCCGAACATCTTGAGATCCTCGGCAACCGCATTTGAGTAGGTTTGTTTGCGCGCCTCATCCACGAATTCATAGCGCGTGCGCCGATGCCGATAGAAGGACGTACCGCCGTGCTGCGGCGGACAAAGATAGTGCAGTACTGCGAGCTGCTTCGGGTTGGTGGTGTCGAAATGCGGCATGCGCTGCACGTGTTGCAGCTGTTCCGGGGGAGTCGTGACCACGGAAAAGTGGCTGAGCTCCCCGCTGACCGCGCTGCTGTTCAAGCCAAAGGCTTCGGCGATGATGCCGCCGAGAAAGGCGCGCAGGGCGAAGCAGTAGATGGGCGGAATGGGCGCGCGCCTGCCGGGATAGAAAGCGTCCGATACGCCGTCGAATTCGCAGTGCGCCGCGGCGTATTCGACCAAGAGTTGCGCGTTGTCCAGAAAATTGTCGACGACGACAACCGTTTCGTGTTCCGCGCCGGTCCGTACCATGGCGACCTTGAAATCAGGGTGCAGCCGCAGCTTTCCGTTGAGATCTACCATCGGCCCTCGCTGCTATTCCACGAAGGGGGCAACTTCGATGCCCGATCTTGATTTTCGCCATAGGCGCAAAGGCTTAGGGTCGATCGGCGCGAAGCGGTCGAGGGCCGCGCCGCTCTTGCTGTTCGCGCTTGCAGATCAGATCCATCGCCTCCTGGATGAGCTTGCGCATGGCATCTTCGGCTTGGTCGGCCTTGCCGGCGATGATGGCGTCGGCCACTTTTTTATGGTCGGCCACACTGGCAAGGCGTACGCCCTTGTAGCGATTGGTCATTCGAATGCTGAAGCGCAGCGCCGTCGCAATGAGCTCGGAGAGCTGGGCATAAAATCGATTGCCGCTTCCCCGCAGCACGGCGATGTGAAAGGCGATGTCCGAGTCGAGGGGATCGTCCTCGCCGCGGTCGGCGGCCTGCATACGCAAAATCGCGTCCCGTATGGCGGTCTTTTGCTCGGGGCCGGCCGAGGCAGCAGCAAGAGCGGCGGCACCCGGCTCCACCGCCGCGCGAATCTCCGTGAACTCGATGAGCAGTGCCATGGAGAACTTTCGCTCCAAAAGCCAACCCAGCACGTCCGGATCCAACAGATTCCATTTGTCTTCAGGTTGTACCCAGGTGCCGCGCCGCGGCCTTGCGCCGAGCAGGCCCTTCGCCGTAAGCATCTTGACGGCTTCGCGCAGCACCGGTCGGCTCGCGCCGTACTGGCGGCACAGCTCCGCCTCGATGGGGATGGGGTTGTCAGCCGAGTAGATGCCGGTAACGATCGCGATGCCGATATGGTTCGCGATGCTGTAAGTCAGGTTCTGACCCCGGACGTGCGTGCTCATGTGTCCTTGCCTTGGCCTACCACCAAATTGTGTAGAGCGCGGTCAAAATGGCGATTATCGCCAGCGCTGCCACATTAAAGCCGGTGCTGGTGGAATAGTCGATCTGTTTCAGTTCAACCTTGAGTGCGGTTTCGCGGCGCGGCTGCAGCAGCGAGATCACGATGGCCAAGCCCAAACATGCCAGAAACACCCAGCCCACGCGGTCCATGAAGGGCAGCGACGGCCACCATTTCCACAGCGCCAGCGACAACAGGAAGGAGGAGATGGCCGCCGCCAGCGCACCGGCCGACGTGCAGCGCTCCCAGAACATGCCGAGCAGGAATATCACGCAGATGCCCGGCGTGAAAAACCCGGTGTACTCCTGGATGTATTGAAATGCCTGGTCGAAGCTGCCAAGCAGCGGCCGCGCCATGATGATGGCAATGCACAGAGCCGCCACGGCGGTTATCCGGCCGACCAACACCAGATGGCGCTGGGACGAATTCGGTCGCAGCGGCCGGTATACATCCATGGTGAAGATGGTGGCGATGGAATTGATCTTCGATCCCATCGAGGCAACGATGGCGGCAATCAGCGCCGCAAAAACCAGTCCCAGGATGCCCGTCGGCAGCATCGCCATGAGGCGCGGATACGCCTGATCCGGCCGCTCGAGATTGGGTGCCAGGGCGGCAGCGGCAATGCCGGGCAACACGATGATCACCGGCATCAAAAGTTTGAGAAAGGCGGCGAGCACGATGCCCTTCTGCGCTTCGCGGGTGTCCTTCGCTGCCAGCGCCCGCTGGATGATGTATTGATTGAATCCCCAGTACGAGACATTCATCACCCACATCCCGCCCAGCAACACCGAGAGTCCCGGGAGATCCTTGTAGGAGGGGTTGCTCGGCGAGAGAATCATATCGAATTTCTCGGGGAATCTTCGGGTCAGCTCGTGAAAGCCGGCAATGACGCCGGCATGGTCCGAGATTTTATTGAGGGCGATGTACGTGATGATCAGGCCGCCGAGCACCAGCAGGGACACCTGCACGATATCGGTGAGCGCCACGGCTTTGAGGCCGCCATACAGTGCGTAGGCGCCTGCGAACAGGCCCAAGGCCACGAGTGCGGCCTCGACATTCATGCCGGCGACGGTGTGAACCGCCGTGGCCCCCAACCAGAGGATGGCGGTCAGATTTACGAAGGTGTACACGCCGAGCCAAAAAATCGCCATGACCGTGCGCACGCTGGTGCTGTAGCGCTTCTCCAGGAACTCGGGCATGGTGTAAATGCCGTTCTTGAGGAAAATGGGCAGGAAATATTTGCCGACGATGATCAGGGTGATGGCCGCCATCCACTCATAGGAGGCGATGGCGAGTCCGATCACGTAACCCGAGCCCGACATCCCGATGATTTGCTCGGCCGAGATGTTGGCGGCAATGAGCGAGGTGCCGATCGCCCACCAAGGAAGGGTACGGCCCGCAAGGAAATAGTCCTGAGCGTCCTTCTGATGCGTGCCTTTGTCGCGTGACACCCATTGCGCCAGGATGAAAATCGAGACGGCGTAGATGCCGATAATGGCAAGATCGATGGGCGATAAGCTCACGCGGTACCCCTGCTTGTGGTTTTTGTTGTGCTCAAGTCCGCGGAATCGAGTCGCCGGCGAGCCTCGCGCAACGTCTGCACCAAGAGTTGTGCGCGACGCTCGACCTCGCTCAAGGCATACTCTGGCCGGAACAGTTCCGATCCGAAGCCAAAGCCCGCCGCGCCAGCCGCCAGCCAATCGGCGATATGTTCCGCGCCGACGCCGCCCACCGCCAGCATGCCGGCGTCCGCCGGCAGCACCGTGCGCAGCGCCTGCAAATGCTTGGGTCCATAGCTTGACGCCGGAAACAGTTTCAATCGCTTTGCGCCGGCGCGAAGGGCGCTGAACGTCTCGGTGGCCGTCGCCACGCCCGGCAACACCTGCATGTTGAGCTCGAGCGCCGCGCCGATGACCTCGGCATCGAAATTTGGCGATACGATCAGACGGGCGCCGGCCTCGAAAGCGCGGCGCACGTCGTCAGAATACAAGACCGTGCCGGCGCCCACCAGGCAATCCGCAGCGAGACCCGTGGACAGTGCGGCAATGCTCTTGAAAGGTTGCGGTGAATTCAGCGGCACCTCGATGACGCGAATGCCCGCTGCATAAATCACGCCGGCCACCGCCACGGCCCGCTGCGGATCGACGCCGCGCAAGATCGCGACCAACGCATCCTTTCCGGTGAATCCAGCCTCAGCCGGCACGGGCTTGCACCTGCGATACGAGATGATGGTGCACGCAGGTCAGGCCGGAGAGCGATGCGGCCGCGCCATCCACTTGCGTCGCACCGTGGCCTTGAATCTTGAGCGCAGCCGCGTAGCGCTGCGTCAACTGCGGTGTACCGATCACGCGCACCGTGCGCTGTGGGATGCAATCCGCAAACAAAGTCAGCGCCCCTGTGACATCGCCGGCGATGAGCAGACCTGACAGAAAGTCTGCGGCGTGGCTTGCAGGCATTTCTCCGCTAAGTACCCGGCTGCGGCACTCGAACAGCCGATGAAGCAAAGGCACGTTCGCAAACTCGCTGAATCGTTTCAGGCCTTCCGCGAATGCGGCTCCTTCTTCATCGCGGGCTTCGGCGCGTACCAACACGCTGTGGTCGCGCAGCGCGCCAAACAGTTCACCGGCGACCGCCGTCAGAAATTCCCTGATCACTCCCTCCTCCAGCACCACCCACTTTGTGTGCGTGCCGGGCAGACAGAGAAGATGCCGCCCGACGCCAAGGGTCGGATCGAGGGTGAGCGCGCCCAGCACTTGAGTTTCCTCGCCCCGTACGAAATCCGCGGTGTGCAGCCGGTTTTCACAGCGCAGGCCGGGAATCAGGTGAACGCGGCCCGCGCGCAACGCGATGCAGCCTGCGGCGATGCTCTCCGGAACCGCCGGGCATGCGACATAGGGTGTTTGCACCCAACCGATGCTGGATCCGACCATGCCGCAAAGTACGGCGGGCAGTGTGCCGTGGCGCGCCTCCCAGTCTTGCAGCAGCGACTCGAACAGATCCTCAAAGGGTTCCTGGACTGCCGCCACCCCTGGGCCGGTGCGGCTCTCCAGCGCATTGCCGCGGCTATCGCAGAGAAAGAGCCGCAAATTGCTCGTTCCCCAATCGCCGACAACAAAGCGCGCGGCGGCCATCAATGCGATTCCCGGTCTACGACGCTCCCGCTGGCACCGGTCAAAAAGTCGAGGTCGCATCCCACATCGGCTTGCAACACGTGCTCAACGTACAGCTGGTAGTAGCCGCGAGTATGTTTGGACGGCGGGCGCTCGCGCAGCCAGGCCTCCTTGCGCGCAGTCATTTCCTCGGGAGCGATCATCAGTTCGAGCCGCCGATTCGGGCCATCGAATTGGATCTCGTCGCCGTTTCGCACCATGGCAAGCGGCCCGCCGGCTGCCGCTTCGGGTGCGACGTGCAGCACCACCGCGCCGAATGCCGTACCGCTCATGCGCGCATCGGAGATCCGCAGCATGTCCTCGACGCCCTTTTCCAAGAGCTTGCGCGGCAACGCCATGTTGCCCACCTCGGGCATGCCGGGATACCCTTTCGGGCCGCAGCCTTTGAGCACCAGCACAGAACTGGCGTCCACCTGAAGAGTGGGGTCATCGATGCGCGCGTGAAAGTCTTCGATGGATTCGAACACCACTGCCCGGCCGCGATGAACGAAGAGCGATTTGCTCGCCGCACTGGGTTTCATCACGGCGCCATTGGGGCAGAGATTGCCCTTCAGCACCCAGATTCCGGACACCGGGTTGACCGGCGCGGACAGGCTGCGGATGACCTCGCGGTTGTAGCATTCGGCGGATGCGAAACTTGCTCCCAAAGGCGAGCCCCAAGCGGTGGCGGCGTCTGTCTGCATCAGGGAGCCCAGTTCCTTCATCACCGCGGGCAGTCCGCCCGCATAATGCATATCCTCCATCAAGAACCTGCCCGAAGGCTGCAGGTCCACGAGCAGCGGCACATCCGCAGTCAGCCGATCAAAGTCCTGCAATTGGAGCGGCACGCCCAGTCGTCCCGCGATGGCCAGCAAGTGCAGGACCGTGTTGGTCGAACCCCCGATGGCGCCGAGCACTCGGATCGCGTTCTCAAAGGCTTTGCGCGTCAGAATGGTCGAGAGGCGCACATCATCGCGCGCCATCCGCACGATCAGCCGTCCGCTCTCGTGAGCAATGCGGCGGCGCTGCGCGTCGACCGCCGGAGCGGTCGCATTGTAGGGCAGGGCGATGCCCATGGCTTCCATCATGCATGCCATAGTTGAGGCGCTGCCCATGGTCATGCAGGTCCCGGGCGTGCGCGACATGCCGGATTCAGCCGCCAGAAAATCGTCCATGGAGATCTTGCCGCCGCGCACCGCCTCGCTGAATTTCCAGACGTCGGTACCGGATCCGATATCGCAGCCGCGGAACTTGCCGTTCAGCATCGGGCCGCTCGAGATCACCAGCGTCGGCAAATCGACGCTGGCCGCACCCATGAGCTGTCCGGGCGTGGTTTTGTCGCAGCCGCCGAGCAAGACCACGGCGTCGATCGGATTGCCGCGGATGGATTCTTCAACCTCCATCGCGAGCAGGTTGCGAAACAACATGGCGGTCGGGCGCATCTGCGTTTCGCCCAAGGACATGGCCGGAAACTCAAGGGGCAGCCCACCAGCCTCCCAAACGCCGCGCTTGACGTGTTCAGCCAGGTCCCGCAGGCCCGCATTGCACGGAGTCAGCTCCGACCAGGTGTTGCAGATCCCGATGACCGGCCTGCCGTCAAACACATCGGCCGGTAAACCCTCGCTCTTCATCCAACTGCGATGGATGAAGCCGTCCTTATCTTTGCGGCCGTAGTTGCGCTGACTGCGCAACGGGCCTTTTTTTATCGTCATGGCACAACTTCCGTCGTTCGCGATCGCAGTCGTCGCTTCGCTAAAGACCCGATCAATATAACACTGGCATTCGCCCCGGCAGTTCCGCTGTCTTGGCTGCCTGCGCTCGCCTCCCGGGGTACTGTTGACCACCGTTCGGTAAATATTATAATATAAATGCGATATAACTCAATCAAGTTCGTAGCGAGAAATTTGGAAAAGCATGCTGCGAATCGGTGATTTAACCAGTAAGTCGATACTGATCACCGGCGCCAGCTCCGGCATTGGCGCAGCGCTCGGGCGTGGCTTCGCGGCGCAAGGCGCGCATGTCGTCCTGCATTGCCATCACAACGAAACGGGTGCGGAGGCGGTGCGCCGAGACGTTGAGCAGGCCGGCGGGATCGCCGCGCTGGTCAAGGGCGATCTCACGCGCTCGGGCGAACCGAAGCGCATCGTGAATGACAGCGCCAATGCCATGGGAGGATTGGACGTCTTGATTAATAATGCCGGTGCGCTCATCGATCGGCGGCCGTTCGTTGACGCGGACGATGAATGGGTGGATGCGGTGTTCGACCTGAACGCGCGGGCCGTCATTCATACCTGCCAGGCTGCGGTTCCGCACTTTCGGCTACGCGGCGGCGGCACCATCATCAATGTCGGATCGATCGCCGGACTCGATGGCGGCGGCAGCGGCGCCGGAATCTACGGCGCCGCGAAGGCGTTCGTGCACAACCTGACCCGGCATCTCGCGCGCGAGTTTGCGGCTGATAACATCAGGGTCAACACCGTGTCCCCAGGCGTTGTTGACACTCCTTTTCATCGTGCGACCCCGCCTGAACGCATGGAGGCCATGCGCAAGTCGGTGCCCATGGGAAGAACCGGCACCCCTGACGATTGCGTGGGCGCTTTTCTATTTCTCGCATCGCCCGCCTTGAGCGGCTACATCACCGGGCAAAATATACACGTCAACGGCGGGCAAGCGATGCCATGATGAGACTGGCACGGATCATCGCTGTTTCGACCTTGCTGCTCGCCGCTCCGGCGTTCGCGGCGACGCGGATCGATTTCAACCAAGGCTGGTTGTTTCGTACCGACCCGGATGGAATCGGCGAGGCGTCCGGTTGGATCCGATCCATACCGGCGGACACGCAATCGGTCAACCTGCCGCACACCTGGAACATCGGGGAGTTTCACGATTACCTGGGGGTTGCCTGGTACTTTCGCCGATTCGCGATGTCGCCCAGGCCGCCCGATACGCATGTGGAGCTGAATTTCGGCGCCACCTTCTACAAGGCGCGCGTCTGGTTGAATGGCGTGGAATTGGGCGCGCACGAGGGCGGATTTACGTCTTACTCATTCGATATCTCCAACGCAATGCACGAGGGCAATACGCTCGTGGTGCAGATCGACAATCGTCCGGGTACCTTCACCATCCCGGGCTTTGGTGCGCGAGGCACGCCCGACGCATGGTATGACTGGTGGGCTTTCGGCGGGATCGTCCGCGATGTGTGGCTGATGCAGAGCGGACCTGCGTGGATTGAGCGCCAGCACATAAGCAGCGAACAGAATGCCGATCGTGCCCTGATCCGCGACCGGGTTTTCTTCGGGAGTTCACAAGCGCGCGCGGCGGCCCTGCGCATCACGGCTTACGGCCCTGATAACAAGGAGGCCGGCAGCGTCACGCAGCAGGTGAAATTGGGCGCCGGGGCCGGCGACGCAACGGCGACGCTCACGGTGCTCAATCCCAGGCTATGGAGCATCGATCGCCCGAACGTGTATCGAATGCAGGCCGAACTTCTGGACGGCACCGGCAAGGTGCTGGACGAGCACAGCGACACATTCGGTTTGCGCACGGTGGAGATTCGGGACCGCCACCTGCTATTAAATGGCGAGCGCGTTCGCTTGACCGGTCTCACGCGTCACGAGGATTCTCCGTGGGAAGGCCTGGCCGAGACGCGCGGAACGATGCGGCAGGATTTTGATGATCTGAAGGCGCTGCATACCAACCTGACGCGACCGGTTCATTACCCCCAAAATCCGTACATTTTGGACTTCGCCGACCGGCATGGCATTTTGCTCGTCCCGGAAATTCCCTTGTGGCAATTCAGCGAAGCACAATTGTCGAATCCCGGCGTGCTCGCGCTCGCACAGCGGCAAATGCAGGAAATGATCGAGCAGGCGGGCAATCATCCCAGCATTTTTGCCTGGAGCGTCGCCAACGAGAGCGCCACCGGCACGCCCGGCGGGGTGGCATATTTTCGCAGCATGCGCCAGTTCATTCGCAAACTCGACCCGCAGAGATTCGTCACTTACGCCGACGACAATCTTGCGAAGCTCGAGCGCGCGGAGCAGTCGGCGGCGAATGACGCTGATTTCCTGCTCATGAACCAATATTACGGTACCTGGCACGGCCCCGCGGCGGCGCTCAATCCCGCGCTCGATCGGGTCAACACCCTGTTTCCAAGCAAGATGGTGATCATCTCAGAGTTCGGATTTCCGGGTATTTTTGCGCCGAGCCCGGACGCGGCCGATCGTGCGCGCATCAAGATCATTGAAGAGCAGATGCCGGTATTGGCCGCCCGCGACTGGATCGCTGGGACCATTTTGTGGTGCTACCAGGACTACAAGTCGCGCAGAAATCTTTGGCCGGGTCAAATGGAAGGCTATGTCGAACATGGCGTCGTGGATGAGTGGCGGCAGCGCAAACCCTCTTACGAAGTATGGAAGGAGTGGGCCGCACCGGCGAAGATCAACCTGCAATGGGTGAGTCAGCCCGATTCGAACGTCAGATTCGCCGCCACGATCACGCCCAATACGCCGCAGAATATTCCCTACCACCCGCTGCGCGATTATCAACTGGTTTGGAATCTCTATGATGACAAGGGCAGGGTCATCCTGGGCGGCAAACGCCGTTACCCGGAACTGGCGCAAGCCGAGCAAATCAGTGAACCGTTGCCAGCCGACGCGGCGGCGAAGACGCCTCATTTAACCGTAACCCTCTTGAGTCCAACGGGCGACATTGCCGCGCAGCGATCACTGGCGTGGCCCCCGAAGTGAGCATCGGTGCGTACAAGGCTCTCGAGGCTTAAGCTTGCAGTGGCGGCACTGCTGCCGTTGCTGATTGGGCAGCTGCATGCGGCCGAGCCGCAAAGCGCCGAGCCGCAAATCATTCCTCTATGGCCGAATTCGCCGCGAGCCGCGGGCAGCGGACCTGAAAACGTGCGGCTCACGGAAAGCGGCGAGCACATCGTGTCGAATGTCCATGCGCCGTCCATCACTGCCTATATTCCGCCGCAAGAGAAAGCCAGCGGCGCGGCCGTCATCGTGATTCCCGGCGGCGGCCACGTGGAGCTGTGGATGGATCACGAAGGCTACAATGTCGCGCAATTCCTGAAAGACCACGGCATAGCCGCGTTTGTCCTCAAGTATCGGCTGGCGCGGGAGAAGGGTTCATCCTATTCCATTGAAGGCGACTCGCTGTCGGATGTGCAACGCGCCATTCGCATGGTGCGAAACGATTCCGCGCGCTGGCATCTTGATCCGGAGCGCATCGGTGTGATGGGATTCTCCGCGGGTGGAGAGTTGGCCGCGCTTGCGGCCGTGCGCTACGACAACGGTGCGCCTACGTCCAAGGATAAGGCGGATAGGCAGAGTTCCAGGCCAAGCTTTCAGGCGTTGCTGTATCCCGCCATTCCAGCAGGATTGCTCTATTCGCGCGAGGCGCCGCCCGCCTTTCTTTTGTGCGGCGACAGCGATACGCCGGTCATTTCGCAGGGACTCGCCGAACTGTATCTCGCGATGCGCCGTGCCGGGATTCACGCGGAATTGCACATTTATGCCGGCGTTGGCCACGGGTTTGGGCTGCGCTCCGGCAACGAAGGTCCAGTCGCCGCCTGGCCGCAGCAATTTGTCGATTGGTTGGCGTTGACCAAGTCCCAGAATGAGCAAAGGAGGTAAGCATGGCCAAAGCATCGCGCCCCTTCGGAACAATCGTCCTGGCAACCGTCATGACAGTGATCGGCATCTTGAGCATGCCGGCGCGGTCGCAGAATGCGCCGGGTATTCACCAGGATAACGGCGGATTGAATGGCTCGCTGACTCGCAGCGATATCGAAAAACTCAGCGGCGATCATCGGAACAATCCCGTTGATGCAACCAAAGACACCCCTGAGGAGCGCGCCAAAGCCAAGGTACAGAGCGCGGCGCTGCTCGAGTCACTGCAAATTACCTGCGACATCGGCGATGCAAAACTCATCGCGGCGGGCAAAGCCAAACCCAAGAACGGAGGCAAGGAAGTCGATACCCGTCTTTATGAGGTGGCCTGCAATAATGCCATGGGCTACCTGCTCGAAGCACAGGGGACGGCCACCCCCTTGGGCATCTCCTGCTTGAGCGCCGAGGAAGCGCGAGCCGCCGACGTGGCAAAGGGCAGGGAGCCATCCTACTTTTGCCAATTGCCGGGTAATGCCGATGTCTATGCCTTGGTGCGCTGGATGATCATCGATGGAATCGGCGCGCAGTGCACCGTGCGCACGCTGCAAATGTATGGTCGCAGCGAATCAACGCATTCCGACTACTCCGAGATCGCATGCGTCGACGGCAACGGATTCCTGCTGCGCATGGCGCAACCCGGTTTTCAAGCCAAGACAGTGGTGATGAGCTGCAACGAGGCTGCGAGGCAAGGCATCAAGTGCAAAATGACAGACACCGCGCCGGACGAGGCGCCGGTGAGTACGCAGACTTTCAAGGACGCGCTCGCGCACAACGGCGTGACCTGTCCCATCGGGCAGATCCGCCTGGTCGGGCAGGAAGAGCATCTCAAGCGCTACGTGGTTGAGTACTTGTGCGCCGATCAGGCGCTGGGAAGGGTTGCGTTCATTCCCCTCGCCGGAAATTCCAATCCCTATGAATCCGAGGGCTGCGCGGCCGCCCTATCGGATCGAGGCGTGAAGTGCTCGCTGGCTCCGATGAACTGATCACTCATGCCGCGTCGATGAGTGCGAAGGCACTGAAGGATGCCGCGGCGCACACCAGCGCGCAGCAGATCATCGCGGCGTGGAATGCAGCCGGCAGCTGAGGGCCTGCGGATAAGACCGACCCCAACAGAGCGGTGGCAACCAGCCCGCCGGTGCGCGCGGCGGCGCTATTGAACCCCGATGCGGAGCCGGTATGCCGCGCATCGACCGAGGTCAGGACTGCCGTCGTCAGCGGCGCGACCGCGCCGCTCATCCCAAGCGAAATCACCAGCATCACCGGCAAGACATCACGCCAATAGTCGGCTCGGGCATCGACCCTCAACGCAAGCAGAAACCCGGCGGCGACGACGATCGGTCCGATCGTCAGCGGAAGCCGCGGACCCATGCGGCCGGCCAGTGCGCCGGCAATCGGCGAGAGTACGGTCAGCAGCAGCGGCAAGGGCAGCAGCGCGGCGCCCGCGGCGGTGCCGGAATAGCCGGCGGCTTTGATCAATATGAAAGGAATGAGTACGAATAGTGCGCCCAGCGCGCCGTACAGAAGGAAGGTGTAAACCGATAGTCCAAGGAAGATCTTGGAGGCGAAGAGTCCCAACGGCATCATCGCCCGTT
Source organism: uncultured Gammaproteobacteria bacterium (assembly GCA_963775565.1). Taxonomy (GTDB): domain Bacteria; phylum Pseudomonadota; class Gammaproteobacteria; order Steroidobacterales; family Steroidobacteraceae; genus Bog-1198. Next base: position 848,375 of record CAVZJP010000018.1, on the reverse strand, counting down.
CGCCGCGGCGGCGTTCGATCCACACGAAGTAGAGCAGCAGTCCCATGGCGAGGATTGCCGCCAGAATGGCGCTGGATGTCCAACCGTTCGTCCCTGAGCCGACCGTCAGCGCCCAGGTCAGTGCGCCAAGTCCGACAGTTGCCAACAGTCCCCCATAGATATCGAGCGGGTTATCGCGAGTGAAAAGATCGCGTGGCACGTAGCGCCATGCAAGGAAGATGGCGGCGGATGCGAGCGGCAGGTTGATCAGGAATATGGCGCGCCAGCTGCCCAAGTCAACGAGCCAACCGCCGAGTACCGGTCCGATCGCACCCATCGCCGCACCGGCGGCTGCCCAAATACCGATCGCGCGCCCCTTGGATTCGCCGGAGAAAGTCTGGCCCAAGATGGCCAGGCTGTTGGGCATCAACAGGGCCGCACCGATGCCTTGGAACAATCGGCTCGCGAGCAGCACGGGCAGCCCGGGGGCGAGAGCGCAGCCAAGCGAGGCGAGAGCAAACAATGCCGTGCCCATCATCAGAAGCCGACGCCGGCCGTAGTGATCGCCGGCCGCGCCACCCAGCAATAGCAGCGCGCTCAAAGGCAGAAGATAGGAATTGACGACCCACTGCAGCGCGCTCGCGCCGGCGCCAAGGTCTTTGCCCATGGCGGGCAGCGCGACGTTGACCACCGATCCATCCACGAAGGCGAGGCTCGAAGCCAATATGGTGCATGTCAATACCAGCTTTGGATGCAAGGGTGGGAGGGCGGCGCTCATGGTGCCTTTGTACACGGGTCCGGGCGCCGCCGCTTCATCTCCATGCGTCAGTGGTCTATGATCGGAAACGCTATGGACACATTTAAACGGTCCGCGCTCACACTCGTCATGGCAGCCAGTTGTCTGTGTCCCGCGGTACAAGCACATCATTCCTTCGCAGCGGAATTTGACCGCAACAAGCCCATCACCCTGGAAGGGACCGTCACCAAAATAGAATGGCAAAATCCGCATATACGGTTCTACGTGGATGTACCGGATGCGTCCGGCGCGATGGTCAACTGGGAACTGGAGTTGGGCAGCCCCAATGGCCTGTTACGTGCGGGCTGGACGCGCAATACGTTGCAACCCGGTGAAAAAGTCGTGGTCGCGGGCTTCCTGGCGAAAGACGGCTCGCGTCTGGCCAATGCCAGCCGCATCACGGCGAACGGCAAAGTGATTCTTTCAGAAACGACGACCGCCGAAGAAGCAGCGAAAGAAGAGGCGCCAAAATACAAGTAGATGAATTTCGCTTAGGTCCTGCCCATTATTTACGGACCGCCTTGAAGTTGCCCTCGACGGCTTGAATGGCGACTTCACTGACCACACCGGCGTCGTTCTTCTCGAACTTGAGATTGATATGGGCGTTGGGGGCGGAAAATTCCGTTTCGGACACCGCAATCAACTTCTCGGTCGGTCCCACGCCGCTTAAGACGAGATGATCTGTGTCGAATTTAAAAATGAAGTCGACGAGTTCGTGGGTGACAGGGTCAGTGAACCGATAGGTGCCGGCGTATTTAGCGAGTATCTCAGACGTCACCGGGACGCCTTTCTCGTCCGAAGCCTTTCCCACCAGATGAACGGCATCACGCTCGTTTTCATTGCACACATACTCGAGCGGTTCGGTGTCGGCGTAGAGTTCGAGTTTGACAGGCACCGTCCAGGGTTCCGCGAGTGCTCCGGGATCGACCGCAGTCCTGACGATTTCCATGTGTCCGAAGTCGCGCCGGCGCAATCGCTCGGTGACCTGCAAGGCCTCGGTGTGCGGATGACCGAGATCATCCAGCCAGGTCCGATCGTTATACCCTGCCGTTACCATCACCAGCGTGTCGCCCTCCCAATGTCCCACCGAATAGCCCATCCAGTCAGGATTGGGATCTTTCGGCAGCGGCCTGCCGTCGAGAAAGATCTCGCGATAGAGCGTTCCGTTCCACAGCATCAGCAAGAGATTGCGGGTTTGCACCACCTTGCCGACGTCATCATCGATGATGGGTCCGGTTGGCAGGCAACGAATCCGCGGCGAGTCCCGACCCAATCTCTCTTTGCGCTCTTCGGTCACCGCTGCCGCCCAGGGGAGCACCTTGATCGCATCCTCTGCGGTGCCGGTCTCGGCGATGCCCGCGGCGTCGATTCGCCAAAAACCGGACAGATCCGGTTTGCCATCCGCGGTTCTCGGCGCCGGCGCCGATAGATTCGGCTTACCGTCGGGAAGACGTGGAATTCCCGGAGTCTTATAATGGAGCCACTGCGCCTGCGCGGGCGTCGGCATGGATGCGGCCAAGGCGAGCGTCGCAGCAGCGATCGCGATCGCCCTGCGATAATTAGGTGTGGCCATAGGCAGTCCTCACTTAATTCCTTGTCTCGCTTCGGACTTAAGGCGCGTCATCCCGATCACCTGTACATTACCCCGAAATGCCCGCCGACCCAAATGAGGGTGAGGACGCCTTTGTCATGATTGAAAAAATTGCTCGCGCCGGGAATCGCCTCGCCGGTCGCCGCGTTCTTGCATCGGCCTTGCTTCATGCCCTTATCATCGCCGCCCCGGGCTTCATTGCCTCGGCCAACGCTGCCAATGCGGCAGCCGAGAAGAACCTTCGGATCTACTTCATCGATGTAGAGGGAGGGCAATCGACCTTGATCGTGACCCCCGACCGACACTCCCTGCTGATCGATACGGGATTTGCGGGTGATGGCGCGGGCTTTCGCCCTGGCGACCCTCATCACGCGCGCGACGCAAATCGCATCGTAGCGGCCGCGCGCGATGCGGGACTCACGCGGATCGACTACTTGCTCATCACACATTTCCACCCTGATCACGATGGCGGGGTGACCGAGTTTTCGCAGTTGATGCCCATCAAGGTGTTCGTCGACCACGGGTCTCCGAGCGCCGAAGCGGAAAATACCAGCGCGGAAACGAAGGAGGCATTCAAGGCCTACACGGCGGTGCGAAGCAAGGGACAACACCTGCAGCCAGTCCCCGGCGATCATCTGCCTTTGATGGGCATAGAAATCACCGTGGTGAGTTCTGCGGGATCTACGCTCGCCGAACCGCTGCCGAATGCGGGTGCAGCCAATGCCGCCTGCCCAGAACATGCGATCCCGCCGCGGGATCCGTATGAGAACCCCCGCTCGACAGGAATCGTGATTCGCTACGGCAAGTTCCGCTTTCTTGACCTCGGCGATCTAAGCGGGCAGCCGCTCTTCAATCTGGTCTGTCCAAAGAATTTGATTGGGCCTGTGGATGCGTACTTGGTTGCGCACCATGGCGGACCCGACGCGGCAGGCGCGGAAACATTCGCTGCATTCCACCCGCGCATAGCCATCATGAACAATGGTGTGATGAAGGGCGGCGCGACGGCGACCTATCAGGTTCTGCATCATGTAGCGGGCCTCGAGGACGTCTGGCAGCTGCACGCTTCCGCCGAGGCGGGCGACAGCAACTTTCCGCCGAAATACATCGCCAATCTCGACGAAAGCACTGCACATTGGATCGAACTCATCGCGAATGAAGATGGTTCATTCCGGGTGAGAAACGCGCGGACTGGAGAGACCAAGGCCTACCCAGAATTGCGAAACTAAGATCGCAAGGCAGCAGGCGGCGCCGGAAGCCGATATCATTCGAGCATGTCGATTGCTCCCGCTCGATTCGACGAACTCCGGCAACTGGCAAGAGATGCCATGCGCGCGCATGGGTTGCTGCCGGATTTTTCGGCCGCGGCTCTGGCGGAGGCGAATGCTGCAACCGGCGCGGTAGGCGGCCCTGACGCGGACATACAGGATCTGCGCGGTCTGCTGTGGTCCTCCATCGACAATGATGAGTCCTTGGATCTGGATCAGATTGAGGTCGCCGAGGCTTTGACCGGGGGTCAATTCAAATTGATGGTGGGAATTGCGGACGTGGACACTGTGGTCAAGATCGGCTCGGCCGTGGATGATCATGCGCGTGCCAATACCACTTCGGTGTACACAGCAGCGGCGATCTTCGCCATGCTGCCGGAACGATTGTCGACCAATTTGACTTCTCTGGCGCAAGATCAGGATCGGCTGTCTGTGGTCGTGGAGATGACCGTCAATGCCGATGGTACTCTCGGGCAATCGGAGATTTATCGAGCACTGGTGCGCAATCGTGCGAAGCTGGCCTATCGCAGCGTCGCGGCTTGGCTGCAGGGCACAGGAGCGTCGCCCCCGCAGTTAGGAGCAGTCGCCGGACTCGACACACAACTGCGCTTGCAAGATGACATCGCGCAGGCATTGAAACGTCAACGTCAAAGCAAGGGTGCGCTCGAATTTGATACCACCGAGAATCGGGCAGTCTATGACGCAGATGTTTTGGTCGATTTGCAACCGGATCCGAGAAACCGCGCCCAAGAGATCATCGAAGAATTCATGATTGCCGCGAACGGTGTGGCGGCGCGCTATCTGCAACAACATGGCCGCACATCGCTGCGGCGAATCTTGAGAACTCCGAAGCGGTGGGACCGGATCGTGCAGTTGGCCAAGGACCTGGGGGACAAGCTGCCGGACGTGCCAGATGCAAACGCCCTCAACGCGTTTCTAACGAAGCGCCGTCAGAGCAATCCATTGCAATTTGCCGACCTTTCCCTCTCGGTTATCAAGTGCTTGGGTAACGGGGAATATGTCGCAGAGCGCCCCGGGCAGAGGCCGGAAGGCCATTTTGCTTTGGCTGTGCGGGACTACACGCACTCGACGGCACCGAACCGGCGTTTGCCCGACTTGCTGACGCAGCGTCTGCTCAAAGCGGCCTTGAGGAATCAGCCGCCACCCTACAGCGATACGGAGTTGCCGATGTTGGCGACGCATTGCACAGAACAGGAGGGCAACGCCAAAAAAGTAGAACGGCAAGTCGAGAAATCCGCCGCCGCCATGCTTCTGGCTTCTCGAATTGGCACCCGATTTGAAGGGATTGTGACCGGCGCTTCGGAGGCAGGCACGTGGGTGCGCATCGTAAACCCGGCGGCCGAAGGCCGGGTTGTCAAGGGTTTCCAAGGACTCGATGTGGGCGATCATGTGCACGTGCAGCTGCTCCACGTGGATGTTGCCCGCGGCTTTATCGATTTCGCCGGACTCAAATGACCGCGCCGACGGATGAATCGAAATCGCGGATTGCGTACCTCAATCAAACGTTTCTTGAGAGCGACGCGGCCCGGCCGCTGCGGATTCTTGCTGAATACTTGGAGCCGCTCGAAGCCTTTTGCCGTGAACAAATCAAGGACACGATTGTCTTTTTTGGATCCGCCCGACTCAACGAGAAGGGGTCCTTGGGACGCTACTATGAGGAGGCGCGAACCCTTGCACGACTCATCACTGAATGGTCCTTGAATCTCTCACAACCGAACTGCCGCTACGTAATCTGCTCGGGCGGCGGGGGCGGCATCATGGAAGCGGCCAATCGCGGTGCTGCCGATGCCGGCGGGCGCAGCATCGGCCTTAATATCAGTTTGCCGCATGAGCAGACACCCAACGATTTCATTTCAGCGGGTCTGGCGTTCGAATTCCACTATTTTTTCATGCGCAAACTGTGGTTTGCCCACCTCGCGCGCGCGATCATCGTATTTCCCGGCGGCTTTGGGACGCTCGATGAGATGACGGAGATCCTCACCTTGGCGCAAACCAAAAAACTCGAGCGTCGGATTCCGATCCTGTTGTACGGCACGAGTTATTGGAATGAGATCATGAATTTTGATGCCCTGGTCCGCCATGAGGTGATCAGCGCTGAGGACCTGCAACTATTCTCGTTCGTCGATGAGCCGGCTGCGGCGATGGCGTACTTGCAGCGTGCACTCGGGGTCAGCGAAGAAGATAGCGAAACGACGCCGGCGTTTGCCCATTCGAGACACCGAAACTGCTGAGCTCTCGGCGTGAGGGCGCAAGCCAGGCCGGGGCTGACTAAAAATTGATCAGGTGTAGAATATGCCGGGTGCTTGGTCACCGAGATTCTCGAGAAACGAGGCGCTCCAATGAATTACACCTTACAGGTCAACGGCGTCGTTCATACGGTTGATGCTGAAGGCGATACGCCGCTGCTGTGGGTGCTGCGCGATCTCCTGGACCTGACAGGCACGAAATACGGCTGCGGAATCGGCCAATGCGGAGCATGCACCGTGCACGCTAATGGTGCGCCGGTTCGTTCCTGCCAACTGCAACTGCAAGCGGCGGCTGGTTTAGAAATCACCACGATTGAAGGCATAGGCGACACCGACGTCGGGAAGAAGGTTCAAGATCGTTGGCTTACGTTGGATGTGCCGCAGTGCGGCTATTGTCAGGGCGGACAAATTATGGCGGCCACGGCATTGCTCATGCATACGCCACGACCGAAAGATGACGACATCGATGCCGCGATGGCCGGCAATATTTGTCGCTGCGGTTGCTACAACCGCATTCGCGACGCGATCAAGCAGCTCGGCGAATCCCAGAAAGCCTAAGGAGTTCTAAAATGGCAGCCAATCCCACCGATGCCATGTCGCGCCGCAGCTTTCTGGTCGCGAGCGTGGCCGCGGGCGGCGGCTTATTGCTGTCCGCAACTTTTCCGGCGCTCAGAGGCAGCGCATCGGCCGCGGGCGCGGATGGCTCGATGGTTACGATGTTCGCGCGCATCAGTCCTTCGGGGGTGGTGACGATTTTTGCTCCCAATCCTGAAGTAGGGCAGGGCACGAAGACCGCGCTGCCGATGATTTTCGCCGAGGAACTCGACGTGGCCTGGAAAGACGTCGTCATCGAGATGGCCGACTATCAGGGCGGCAAGATGGGTAGTCAGGGTTCGGGCGGCAGTTACTCGACGCCCGCGAACTGGATGCCGTTGCGAAAGGCCGGTGCCGCGGGGCGCCAGATGTTGATATCGGCGGCGGCGGCGAAATGGGACGTTCCCGCTTCCGAATGCTCGACCTCGGAGGGCATTGTCAGTCATCTCGGGAGCGGCCGCTCGCTCGCCTACGGCTCGCTGGCTGAGGATGCTTCGAAGCTTGCGGTGCCGGACTTGAACACAGTCGCGCTGAAGGATGAAACCACGTTCAAGATCATCGGCAAATCGGTCATCGACCCCGATAAAGCCCGCATCGTGAAGGGCAAGCAGCTATTCGGCATCGATGTGAAAGTGCCGAGCATGAAATATGCCGTGTACCACAAGGGCCCGGTGTTTGATGCTGAGGTGAAGAGGGCGAATCTTGATGAGATCAAGGCCATGCCGGGCGTTAGCCATGCCTTCATCATGAAGGGATCGCCCCGTGTGATGGAGATGCCGCCGGGAACGCCGGGATCCATCGATGATGGATTGCGGGGCGGGGTGGTCATTGTTGCCGACACGTGGTGGCACGCCCAACAGGCGCGCGGCAAGCTGCAGGTCGATTGGGATGAGGGTGTGCATGCAAGCGATTCCAGCACAGGCTTCGATGCGCAAGCCAAAGCCTTGTTCACGCAGCCGCCTCAAGGACAGGTGCGCGTCGACGGCGATGTGGAAGCGGCATTGCAGCGGGCGGCCAAAGTGGTTCGCGCTACTTACTCCTATCCCTTCATTTCCCATGTGCCCATGGAGCCGCAAAACTGCGTCGCATCCTTCAAAAATGGCAAGGTCGAGATCTGGGCGCCGACGCAAAATCCTGGGTCAGGCCGCGCCGGCGTCGCCAAAAATCTTGGCGTTGACCCGAACGACATCACCATTCATCTGATTCGTTGCGGCGGAGGTTTCGGCCGTCGGTTGGCCAACGACTACATGATCGAGGCGGCGGCTGTCTCGAAAGAGATCGGTGTTCCGGTTAAAGTCTTGTGGGCACGCGAAGATGAAATACAGCACGATTTTTACCGGCCCGGCGGTTATCACAACTTGACCGCGGGTCTGAGCCACGACGGCAAGCTTGACGCGTGGCAGAATCATTTCGCGGGGTTTGCGCGAAACGAATATTTCGCGGGGCTTTCCGTGCCTGGAGCGGACTCCTTCCCAGGCGGGTTCGTCAAGAACTATGCGCTGCGCACCTCGCGCATCCCCTTCAATGTGCCGGTAGGACCGCTGCGTGCTCCGGGTGATAACGCCCACGCCTGGGTATTTCAATCCTTTATTGATGAAGTCGCGTATGCCGCGGGGCACGATCCGATCGATTTCCAGCTGGATCTATTCCGCAACCCCAATCCAGGCGTTGGCGAGGGCAAACCCGCGGGGCGTTTTGGCCCGGGCTTCCTGTCGACCCGGATGATTGCGGTGATCGAGCATGTACGCGAGACCTCGCAGTGGCGATCCCGGCATCTGCTGCCGGCGCACACGGGGTTGGGCTTCGCCTGTTACTGGAGTCATGCCGGCTATGTCGCCCAAGTCCATCAGGTGAGTGTCCACCCCGACGGCGTCGTGTCGCCGCAAAAAGTCTGGGTTGCCGCGGATGTGGGCAAGCACATCGTCAATCCGAGCAATGCGGAACATCAAATTGTTGGGTCGATCATCGATGGCATGTCGGCCGCGTTTGGGCAGCAAATCACCTTCGAAAAAGGCCGGGTCGTGCAGAGCAACTATCACGACTACACATTGCTTCGAAATCGAAAGATTCCGCAAATGCATATTGACTTCATCAAGACCGATTATGCACCCACCGGACTGGGCGAGCCGGCCTACCCATCGGCACTGCCGGCGTTGTGCAACGCCATCTACGCGGCGAGTGGTCGACGCATCCGCAAACTGCCGCTGAGCGAATCGACGCTGAAGATTTGAAATGCGAATTCGCCGCCCCTCGGTCTCATTCGATTTCGCCGCGCCTAATGCGCCGGAGATTGCAACGCACTGATTGCCGTCTTGATGAGCTGCAGGTCTTCGACGATTCCAAAATCGGGCCCTGGTGAGTAACCGAAGCGGGCGACGATGAGGTGTTCGCTGGGGATGATATAAATGCGTTGGCCGCGGTTGCCGCTGGCGAAGAAACCGTCTTTGGGAAATCCGCGGGCGACACGTGCGGCGGCCTGCGCGCTGGGGCCATCGTTGGTCCAGAATCCCGCGCCATACGGCGACCCGAGTGTCGTACGCCGGGAATACTCTACCCAGTGTTCGGGGAGAATGCGCTGTCCGTCGGGACTGATTCCGTCATTGAGAAACAACTGACCGAGCCGCGCATAGTCGCGTGCGGGTGCATAGATGTGGGCTGAGCCCACGACAGTTCCTGCACCGTCAAATTCCATGGTGACATGGTCCATGTGCAGGGGTGCAAAAAGCTGCCGATCGGCAAAGGCCCGCATGCCGGGTGCACCGTCGCCCACGGTCGCGCCGAGAAGTCGGTCGAGGATGATCGTGTCGACGGACGTATATTCCCATCTGGAACGCGGCGGTTCTTTCAGGGGGAATCCGGCGCCAAAGGCTGCCATGTCGTCCTTGCCGTAAAGCATCTGCGAGACCGGGTCGAAACCCGAGCCTGTCTCCGGGGCGTCGATGCCGCTGTCCATACGTAAGAGATCGTCGATAACGATGGCGCTACGCGGATCACCGGATCGTTCCCACTCGGGGGCTCCAATGGGTTGGTCGATTCGTAATCGCCCTTGATGAACCAGAATCCCAAGAAGAGCATTCGTGAAGGACTTGGCCACCGAGTAGCTCAAGAGAGGGGTATCGAGGGTGAATCCCGCAGCGTAGCGCTCCGCAATGACGTGACCGTCTTTGACGATGACAATCGCCTTCACATAGCGCGGACGCTGCGAAGGCTTTTCGGTGAATTCACGGTCGAGGGCTGCGTTGATGCCGGAATCTTTGGTGACGACTTGTGTTGGCGGGGCGAAAGAATCGACAGCCGATGCGGCACGTGGGATCGCGGGCGGCGGTCCGCTATAGAGTGGATCGAGTATCAATCGACACCCGTATCCTGGCGTAAAGGCTGCCCGCATGGGCTTGAGGCCCGCGACGCTGGCTTCGACCGTTTTGAGCGTACTGTCAACACGATAGCGAAGGAGGCGTCCGACGACCCCGGGCAGCATGGGTTTGACGAGTTCGTCCGCGGTCGCCTGGGCGTCGAGACCTGAAATGAAAGTTGCGGAGCAGACATTGTGCGCCGTCAACCCGGATGCCACTTCAAGTGCCCGATCTGGCCGCCAATGCGCGGCGGCGGCGGTGCCGACCAGCACCAGGAGGGCCAGGGCCCAAAGAAAAATGCGCTTCATGAGGTTTCAATAGTATAGACGAGGGCAGTTTGACCCGCCGATGAGGCGGGCGGTGCAGTGGTAATCCAGAGCAATATGCGACAGGATGCGGCAACGGATTTGAGGACGCCCGAACGGTCCGACCAGATGGAGTAAGGAGCCATTCATGAAGCTAATAATCAGTGTTCTTGCGACGACTTGGCTGATGTTTGGTTGCGCATCCACCGGTTCGGACGAGGATGCCAGCGGGGCAGGACATCGGGACCCTCGCACAGGTTTGTGCAACGACGCCACGCCGCCGCCCTGCGCCCCCCCTCGAGATTGAGGGGAATAGCGTCGCGACGCGAGCGCAGCAACAAAATTGTCACAGGGCGACTTGACGCGTTGCCGGGGTCTATCGAGACCTTAAATGGCCCGGTCAGACGAAAAAGGCTGAAACTTTTCTACTCCTGCGGTGTTCAATGGTGAAGCGAAGGGAGAATGTCGCCATGTTGAACGGTCCCACCCGCTACTTCGATGCAGTTTCATTGTGGCTGAACCGAAAGCCAGTGATGACCGCCATGATGGCGTGGTTGCTGGTATTTGGTACACCAGTCGTGATGGCGGGGATCACTGTGTGGCGAGTGGATGTCACCTGCGCGATGGCGCCACTGGAGCCGCCGAACGGGGCACAAGGCGTCGCCGATGCCACCAATCACAGTGACGTTCTGGTGTTGCAGGCGGGGATGGATATGCGTGTTTCGCCCAAGGATTCGGCCACGGACTGCCCTTGCGCTGCATCATCCAAATGGCATTGGCAGGTGATCTGAGCCCCAAAGGCCTAGGCGAACGAGTCCAGCAACGTTCCCAGCAGCTTATTCTCCGTATTGATCACCTTCGCGCCGGCTTCGGCCAGCACCAGAGATGCATTCAAGTCTGCTACGGAGCTGGTGATCTCTGGGCGATCCGGATTGGCAATCTGCTGAGCATCCTGGCTCAGTTTCTGGCTGCCGGTCGCGATCGCGGCAAGACCGCTGTTCTGGGCGCTTGCAAGACCAGCCGAGGAAGATACGCCGCTGATGGGGTTCATCTTGAGGGTATCGGCAAATCGCGCTCCAACTTGAGAGTTCGCGGATTTGACAGATTATGTAGCGCAAAATCGCTCGCGCTGGAAGCCTAGGGAGAAGCCATGGCGGTTCAGAATTGTCCGCATCTAGCGCTTTGGTTCGCTGCGCAGCGTAACAACTACAATCTCCCGCGGAACTCCAAAGCGAATGGGGAACCAATGACCAAATCCTGCCGAGACATCGAGAAAGGCGTCCCCGCGTCGATAGAGCCCTTGCAGATAAAGGTATGCGACGATCAGAGGGCGGCCGAATAGCCTGAGCTGTCCTCCATGCGTATGGCTGGCGAGCGTCAATTGTGCGCCGTGTGCGGCAGCAAACTCGAAAAAAGCCGGATGATGCGACAGTGCCAGAATCGTTTCACCTGGGGTAAGGCCGGCGAAGGCAGCGTCCGCCTGAGCACTCATGGCCGCGTTTTGTTCGGGGCGCGGCAACATGTGGCCGCCTCTTGGGTTCATCGGGTAATCGACGCCGACAATGCGCAACGCGGCGCCGTCGTGAGTGATGTCGATTGTCTCATTCACCAGCAGGGTGATTCGCGCCCTGTGTTCGCCGTAAATCGTTAGAATCTTCGGCAAATCACCCATTTCTTCGTGGTTCCCGAGAATCGCGACAATTTTGTAAGGTGTATTACTCCGCTCCAATACCCGCATTGAGGGTTCGAGCTGGCTCACATCGTCTACCAGATCCCCCGTTATCACCAGTAGATCCACCCTTTGCTCGTTGATCGCAGTGATTCCGCGCCCAAGTTCCGTTGCGTCTATGAAGCGCCCTAAGTGGACGTCACCCAGGTTCGCAATGCGAAATCCATCGAGGCCTGCCGGCAGGCCGGGGATACGAATGTCTTCTTCACGCACAACAAAGCCCGCCGTGCTGGTGAGGGTTAGAACCACTCCAGCAACAAGGACACAACCTGCGTAGGTGATGGGCAGGTAGGCTGATACGGTTTTCAACCTGAGCCGCGCCGAAATGGCGATTAGCACCGCAAATGGAATCAGCAGCATGAGCGCCGTCAGCATGCTGCCTATCCACATGATCACAAGCCACCGCGCGAAGGGTGCGACGGCGCCAAGTTGCGGCAGCGCCAGCCACGCGGCGTGCACCGGCAGGACAAATCCCCAATAAGTTGCCATCGCGATGCGATTGACTCCGACTCGCCGGGCTAGGGGCAGAAAGGCGCCGATGATGGCAGTCAATATCAGAGAGGGTATGTATACGGTGAGAAAGCTCATTAAGGTGTGAATACCATTAGTCGCGAAGCGTTCTAATATGCAGCCCAAAGCGAGCACGGTCCAATAAGGAGGCGGATATGCATTATTTGCTTTTCTACGAGTTTGTCCCTGACTACGCCGCGCGCCGCGCGCCATTTCGAACCGCACACCTCTTGGCTGCCTGGAAAGCGCAGGCGCGGGGCGAACTCATTCTGGCCGGTGCATATGCCGATCCGGTCGACGGCGCGGCGCTTTTGTTTCGATGCGATTCAAGGGCGGTACCGGAGCGCTTCGTTGAGGCTGATCCCTATGTGATCGGGGGCCTGGTGACCCGATGGCATGTTCGCGAATGGACAACGGTGGTGGGCGAGGACGCGGCGACGCCGGTGCGGCCCGGCGGCTAGGGGGTTGGGGACCAGACGTCGCTTATCCGGGACGAACGCGCCCTTCATGGGGATGAACGCGACGACCGCCGCTAGACGGAATCGCGGCTCAAGTGCACATTCAATGCCAATGAACAGCCAATTCGACGTTCGCAGTGCAGCCCCAACAATTTGGCGCCGAGTCCTGACATTCCCAATAGTCAGGATGGTTGTGGCGATTCTCTTTATCGCCATTCCTTTTGCCGTTGTCAGTACGCCCATCAATCTGTTCGTGACGGAAAAGTCTTTGAGACGCGTCGGCGCCCTGCTGCTCGCGGCAGTCGTCCTGGCGGCCTACTCGACTTACGTACGAGTGATCGAGAGAAGGGCTGTAGCCGAACTCTCGGGCAACCGCGCGGTAAGTGAACTCGGTTTGGGTTTGACCTTGGGTTCGCTGCTCTTTTCCGTGACAATTGGAATTCTCGCGCTGGCCGGCGTGTACCACGTTAGCGGAAGCAACGGCTGGCAGACCATGCTTGCGATTCTCCCTGCGTCCATACTGTCGGGCGTCCTTGAAGAGGTCCTGATTCGCGGAATTGTTTTTCGGATTCTGGAGCAATGGCTGGGGAGTTGGATTGCCCTGGGGATCTCGGCGCTCATCTTCGGAGTGCTGCATCTTGTCAACCCGGGAGCGACATTGCTCAATGCTGCGGCGATCAGCATTGAAGCGGGAGTACTGCTGGCCGCGGCCTATATGCTCACACGACGTCTGTGGCTTTGCATCGGCATCCACATCGCCTGGAACTTCACGCAAGGTGGAATCTTCTCGGTGGCGGTCTCGGGAGGGAAGAGCAAGGGTCTTCTGCAATCGAGCATGGTCGGGCCAGACTGGTTAACCGGCGGGGCGTTCGGCGCCGAGGCATCGGTCGTGGCCCTGGGAGTGTGCCTTGCCGTTGGAATCGCCTTGGTAGTTCTTGCGGCCAAGAAGGGCAACGTTGTGCCTTCGAGGTAGGGTCATCAACCAAGCCAACGGCCTAAGAATCTGAAAGTCCGGTCCCAGGCCTGTTGAGACCAGACGGCATCGTATTGAGTCTGCGGAATGCGGTGTGGCCCGACGGCGGTCTCGTTGGCAAAGGCGTGGTGCGCCAGGTAGCGATGGAAGTCATGACCGACATTCGCGGCGCGTAGTTTTTCCTCAAGCTGATCAATGGAAGCAATCTTGAAGAACTCGTCCTGCGTGGCCCAATGCCCCTGCAGAGGCGCTTTGATTTTGGTCGCGTCAATGTACTCGAGTGGTGGACAGCCGTACCAGACGACACTGGCGTCGATCTCCGGCGCCATGCACGCAGCCAGCAGCGTCAGCGCGCCTCCCATGCAAAAACCGGTCACGCCCACCTTGGTGTTGTTCTTCTTCAAGAACTGCACAGCGCCCCGGATGTCCTGCGCCGCCGCATCGGCAAAATTTAAACCGGTCATCAGATGGTGCGCCTCTTCCGCCTCGACTGTGGATTTGCCGCGGTAGAGGTCCGGCACCAGAGCACGATAGCCGGCAGCAGCCAATCGTTCCGCCACCCCACGGATCTGGTCATTCACACCCCACCACTCTTGAATGACCACAATCCCAGGAGCGTCAGCCGCAACTTTGGGCTCGGCCAGATAGCCGTCTATTTTTTTCCCATCAGGGCGAAGATACGAGATAACCGTTCCCATGAGTAATTCACCTCCGATTGGTCCATTGCATGAACTGAAGCCTAACTGCGCCGGCGTGCGCGAACAACCCATGGGTAGAAGGCGGCCGACAGGCGAGCGATCAAGGGCGTGCGGCGCTACAATCGCCAAGGCGTAGAGTCGGCCCATCACCATGAGGTCCGCGATCATCGATACCGCTTTGCACTCCAGCGTTCATATTCCGGGGAAATTGAGGTTAATCGCGCCGCTTATCGTGTTTGCGTGCGTGCCGGCTTACGCGAGTGCTCAATCGACTGCTACCGCGATTAATGAAAGCAGCGTCACGCTGTACGGCGGCGGCCGATTCGGCGGTACTGTCACTGATACGATGACCAACCAGTCCATCGATCTTAAGGACGGTTCAAGTTTTGGCTTGGCGGTCGATATTGGATTGGACCGAAACAGGCAGGTAGAGCTTTTCTACAGCCAGCAGAATACGGCACTGACCTCGGGCGCATTCTCACCCCAGTCCGGCAATGTGGGGCTTACTCTCCATAACTTTCATATCGGCGGGACTCTCTTCATTGACGAAATCGGCAACGGTGTATACGTCATGGGCGGCATCGGCGGCACGACTGCGACGCCGAAAGCCAGCGGGCTGAATTCCGCGACTTTTTTCTCCGGTAATCTGGGTGTCGGTTGGATGATTTCCGTATCGAAGAATGTGGGGTTTCGGTTCGAAGCACGCGGCTACGGCATCTTGCTCAACGGCAGCGGGTCGCTCTTTTGCGGGGGCGCGGCTGGGTGTACCGCCGCTGTGAATGGACAGGGCCTGTTTTACGGGGAGGTCCTGGCAGGTGTAACAGCGAGGTTTTGATGAGCATCATCAAAAGATCGGCATTTTGGACAATGCTGCTCTCCTATGGCGCTGCGTATTCGGAGTCCATACCGCTGATTCGCGATCATGGCACATTGCAGGTGCCGGTCGTCATCAATGACAAGCTGTCCATTAACTTCACAATCGACAGCGGCGCGACCGACGTCTCTGTTCCCGAGAATGTATATTCCACCCTGATTCGCGCCGGGTCGGTGTCAGCGGCGGATTTCTTGGATAAGCGGGCATATAAATTGGCCGACGGATCCACGGAATACTCCCAGCGATTTCGAATCAGATCTTTGCGGGTGGGTAACCTGGAACTGCTGGACGTCATGGCGTCCGTCGTTCCCTCCGCGGGATCGCCGTTGCTGGGACAGAGCTTTCTCTCGCGGCTTAAATCTTGGTCCATTGACAACGAGCGCCAAGCCTTGGTGATTACGGAGTCAGCGAGTCAGTCGCCGTTGAATGTGTCGCATGTCAGAAGCATCAACCGGGGAACCGGGTGGGTGCGCCTATCGGTTGCGAACGATCCCGCCGGACAACTCTTCGTGGATTCCGCGAGTATCCAGAGCAGCGGCAAAAGGCGATCGATCCGGGAAAAGCACGTTTTTCCATCTCGCACCGAAAAGTGGCAGGGTAAGTGGGTGGATTATGAGCTGGATCATTGGGCATTCGACTGTGCCGGGAAGAGAATCAAATTGGAGGCCCGAACCGACTACTACGAGGACGGAACGCATTGGGTCGCCGATTCAGCGCTGATTTCATCAACAGCGTGGCACCGCGTCCAACCGGACACATGGAAGGATGGGGAGATGAAACTCTTGTGCGAATCGCCTTAGGTTTGGACGGAAGTTATCTGCCCGCGAGCATTGCAACGAGTTCAGGGTCGAGCTTTTCCGGCATTGCGGCCAGCACCGCGGCATGACGAGCGGCCGCATGTGACCGCCACTCGCCGTGAGTAATGATATAAAAGTCGTCGTTGCGCACCGCGTTCAGCACGAGAGCGCCTACGTCCGCCGGCTCCATCATGCTGGGGAACGACACCCGCGTGGCGCCGGCTTCCTCGGCTTCGCGGTAGGCATCGCCGACGCCGAACTGCGGCGGCCGATTCTTCGCCAGTTCGCCAATGTTGGTTCGGACCGGTCCGGGGCAGAGCACGGACACACCGATATTGTCCTTCGCCAGATCGCCGCGAATTGCTTCTGAAATGGTGACCACGGCGGCCTTGGCTGCGGCATAGATCACAAACGCCGACGGCATCGGCACCAGTGCAGCCAGCGAGGCGGTGCTGACGATGTGTCCGCCTTCCCGATGCGCGCGAATCCTTGGCAGAAATGTTTGGATTCCGTTGATGACGCCGCCGAGATTCACGCCCAAGCCGAAATCCCAGTCGGCGTAAGTGATGCCTTGGAAAGGTCCCTGGATGCCGATACCGGCGTTATTCACGAGCACATGCAATTTGCCGAATACGCGTTCAGTCTCGTCGGCGGCAGCCGCCATCGCTGCTCGATCCGTGACATCGAGCCGGATCGTATGCAAATTGCCGGGCGTCCTGGCCGATCGGCCCAGGTTGGCCACGTTTGAGTCGATGTGATCCTGACGCAGATCGGCGATCACGACCTTCATGCCCGCCTCAAGAAATGCGCCGGCGATACCCAAGCCGATGCCACTGGCTCCGCCCGTGACGAATGCCACCTTACCTTCAACTTGTTGCATGACTTGACCTCCTCAAATGCTGCTGCACCACCTTACAGGGCCGTTCCCGGAGGTGCAGTAAGCTAGCGCAGCCGGCGCGCGTCGGCCCGTCCGTAGGTGAAGCGGCACTCTATATATAGGGAAGCCCGCAGCGGACTGTAGAATCGGGGATTATGATCCCGTCCATATGGCGCTGAGTTCGACAATGTATGTTTTTACGGTGCGGCTCGCAGATGCGGATCGGGCCGTGTATGAATCGCTGCTTCTGAGAGTCGCGCAGCACCCGTCAGAAACCCCTGAGTATCTTGTCGCGAGAGTTCTGGCTTATTGTCTCGAGTACGCGGAGGGAATTGCATTTTCCAAGGGTCTTTCGGATCCGGAAGAACCCGCCATCCTGGTGCGCGACCTGACCGGTGTCCTCCAAGCCTGGATTGAGGTCGGAATGCCGGAAGCAGCGCGTTTGCACAAGGCTGGCAAAACGACCCGCCGGGTGGTGGTCTATGCGCACCGGGACGTGGAGCCTTGGCTGGCTCGACTCGAGGGGGAACGAATCCATCGTGCGGAGGCGCTGGAAATCTACGCCGTGGATCGGGAGCTAATTGCGGGGCTGGTGTCGCGGCTAGAGCGGCGAATGGAGTTTGATTTGTCGGTGTCGGAGCGGACCCTCTACGTGTCGTTGGGTGACACGACCTTATCAGGCACGGTCGAAGCGCGGCGGCTCACCCAGTGATATATGACCGGAGACGATTGGTTATCATTTTTTAGGCGCCGTAGGGTGCGCAGTGCCCTGCCAGTAGGTGGGCGACTCGATTGTGTTTGGACGAACGAGTACGTCAGCGGGTCATCAATGCGTCCATGTCAATCTGCATGCGCTGATTCAGTTCATCCGACCAGGCCGCACCGGGCTTTTGGCTCAGCTTGCTTTGAGGTCGTGGCGGCGGGGTTTTGACTTCGCGCGGAGACTTGCGAGCAGCAAGTTTCAGTTTGAGGATGGGGCGGCGGGGCGAGGAATTAGAAGGATTGGATTGGTGCATAGAGGGGTAGTTGACTCCTTCGCTTACAATGTTTGGATAGGTCGTATCGCATTGACCAGTTCACCTGCAGCATATTAGTAGCCGGTCGTGACATTTATACGTCTTCGATTCGTCAATGTCGATATCTGCGCACCGCGCAGGCAATGCGGCCTCGTTGCCTGGATGGCACAATGCAGTTCCTCAATTGACAGGGTGCGCGATTACGTTTGACATCGGGATACTTGAAGAGCGCGGCATCCTTCGCTTTACTTTAAGAGGGCCGGGTACACACGCGCATCTCCTCCACGCAGTTGCGACGATAGCCGGTGAATCCGCGTCTCGAGGTACTTGGCTGGTGCTGTGCGACGCGTCAGGAGTGACGCCTCCACCGGGTGCCTTTGAGAGATTCGAGGCCGGGGTTGAACTTGCGCGAGCAGCGGATCCGCGCATGAAATTGGCCGTCGTGGCTCGCGCTGAGATAGTGGACTATATTTTTCAGAACGTCGCTCGTAGCCGCGGCGCATCCGTTGCAGTGTTTTCCAGCGAGACAGCCGCGCTCCGGTGGTTGCTCGGTGCGAAAAAAGGGATGGCACCGTCGCCGGCGAGCGATCCGGCGTCTTAGTCCGGAGAAAGCGGAATCTCCGCCTCGATGCGAGCTCCATTCGGAGTAACGTTGGACACCCACAGGTCGCCCCCAATCGCCACCAATCGTTCTCGAAGTCCAATCAATCCTAGGCTGCCCGGCTTCAGTCTGTCGGCCGCCGTGATGCCACACCCATCGTCGGTGATTCTCACGCAGATCATATTCTTTTGAGGCAACACTTCGATGGCGACTCGAGTGGCGCGTGCGTGCTTCGCCACGTTGGCGAGCGCCTCTTGCACCACCCGGAAACACAGATTCGCGTGACCGTCCGGGACCCTAACGAGGTATTTGCTGCCGATCAGCGTTGCCTCGACTTCAGTGCGTGCAGAAAAGCCCTCAACGTGTTGTTCGATGAGCGCCGCCAGGTTACGCCTGTCGATCGCGGCGTGCCGCAGGCCCGCCGCTTTGGCGCGCATTGTCCGCTGTATTCCGTCCACAATCGCCCGCGTCTCCTGTGACTCCGTCCGGACTTCCTGCTCGTTACCCGCATGCCGCACGATGTGATCCAGCCCCCAGCCGACCGCCGTCAGCTCCTGTCCGATGCCCTCATGCAGCCATCTGGACAGTTCGATCCGTTCGATGTCGGCCACGGTCGCCGTCGTCTGGTGCAACGTCCGGACTTGACGCAGCAAGGCTTCCCGATCGCGCGTTGCGCAGGCGTTGTGCCACACGATGATCGCGGCCACCCAGACGGTCGCAATTCCAGCCAATACATTGATCGTGGCGACTTGCGCGGAGACGCCATCGGGCGAGGCGAACGCCGCGAAAATTATCAGCGGCATGAGCCCGAGGGCCGTATACAGCGCGATCAAGACCCCCGGTACCCACACGCAGACGAGCACGGCCAGTACGTAGAGAAAGCCGTCAAGCATTCCGTTGGGTGTGGCCAGATCGATGGTGAACGCGAGAATGGACAATCCGACCGGCAGAAGCAGACGGGGGTGCGGCAACCGGCCGTGTTGCTTGCTTAGGACATCGGTGCCAAATCGGAGCGACGCGTTCATTTGGCTATCCTGTCATGTGATGTGGCCACACGCAAACGTGCGACAACTCAGCTCATCAACTCCAAGGGTACTGGGAGGATGGCCAGCAGTTCTTTGCTGAACGTGGCGTCGACGTGGAAGAAGGCCGCACGCGCCACTCGGTCCGAGCGGTTCTCCCACGCATGGTTGGTGCCGCGTTGGACCACGACGTCGCCTTTCTTGAGAGTGACTTCGCTGTCCTCCAGTATCAGTACGATCTCGCCCTCGATCACCACCACGTAATCGACAGTCCGCGTGCGGTGCATGACCGTTCGCTTACCGCCGCCGCCGGCCGGGTAGATTTCCAGGAGCCGAAGCAGGTGACCGGCGGTCGGCATGATGGTGAAGTCGCGTTCGTTCGGCTCCGGCGATTCCACTGCGGTGAGGATTGGCACCGGACGCGCTTCGCTCCAAATTTCAACAAAGTCGGCGCCGACGGCCGGCCCCGACATCGTGTGATGCTGTGGCGGTGGCCCGTCGGACACGATCACCGATTTTCCAGTGTCGTCGTGACCGGTAACGATGCGTCTCGTGGAATGGGTCATGGGCGCAGCTCCGGCGCCGACTGAGCCTCCAACTCGCGCAACCACGCGAGAATGAGAGGCGCGGCGGCCAACATTGACGCGTCGTGCCCCACTGGTCCTACGTCGATGGCGGCGACATGGGCTCCCCGTGCCTGCATCACTCGCGAGGCTTTCAATGCTTCATCAGGCAGGACATCTTTATCAGTCGAACCATAATAAAGCCGCAGGGGCGCATGTGGAGTCACATCGATAAGGCTGTTGGCGGCAAATGCGTCGAGGTACCAATGATCCCTGTCATGATCATACGCATTGAGAAAATCCTGGTTGAACATGGTCCGAGGGGTGTCGGGCAGCGCTTTGAGAATTTCCATCGGCTTGGCGCCGGCGAACAATCGTTCGACGAGGGTGGCGTATTCCGGCGTCAGCACGCTGTCGAGCGGATGACCGTAATAAGCCGATTGTCCCCACGCTGCATAGGCGAGATAGAGCGAATCCGATGGCGCACCCCCTTTCATGGCTGCGGACAGGGCTCCGTGCCGAAGGTCATAAGCGCCCGCGACCTGGGCGGAGCCAAGAACTTGTTTTCCGCCGGCTTCCATGATGCGCAGCGCCGCGAGGCTCGCCCAACCGCCTTCGGAAAAACCAGCCAAAAACACCGGAGCGTTGGGCACGCCTTCCAGTCGCTGCGCAGCTTCGATCATGCCGACAATGGCCGGACCTATCGCGTCTGCGACGTAGTAAGGATGCCGACCTTCAGATTCTCCGAGACCGGGATAGTCCGGCAGAACCAGGGCGTAACCGTTGCCAGCAAAGGTAATGGAGGCCGCAATGCCCGTACCATCCGGTTGCGAGGGAACTGCGCCTCGCGTCGTCGTGGTCCCGTGTTGAAAGCTCACCAGTCGGCGCGGTTCCATCCCGCTCGGCAGCGCCAATAAACCGCTGAGCTGAATATGCTTGCCTCCGGCTTGAATCGAATATTGCATTCGATAAAGGTCCACCGCGTTGTTGACGGAAATGCCCTTGACCCCGGCCAGAGTCAGCAAGAGCCGCGCTTCGATGGTTGGAATTGTTTTCAACGGCGTGAGCTTCACGCTCTCAGGCGCTTGCATGGGCCGCGGATGCGTGCACGCAGCCACGAGAAAGGAGAGGGCGATCAACCAAGTTCGCGCGCGGGAGGGTCCCAACATAGTCAACATAGTACCCGACGTCGTAGAGCACGTTCGCTCTGTGGTCGGTGGCCGGAATTGCACTTATCATCGGCAGGCACATCGGCGTCTTTGGAGCAAAGCATGATCGCGCACACCACACTTCCGGTCAGCGATTACCACAGGTCAAAGAGTTTCTATATCAAAGTGCTCAAACCGCTGGGCTATCGAAACAACATGGAATACGGGGAGGCTGCCGGATTCAACGATGGCAAGAACACCGATTTCTGGATAGCCAGGGAGAGCACGATCGTCCCCACCCACCTGGCGTTCGAAGCGAAGAGCAATGCGGAGGTCAAGGCATTCCACAAGGCCGCTCTCGCGGCAGGAGCCAAGGATAACGGCAAACCCGGGTATCGGGACTACTGGCCCGGCTACTACGCCGCGTTTGTCCACGATCTCGATGGGCACAATATCGAGGCGGTGTGGTATGACTACGGCAAGGGCCGGTGAGATGGATTGGGGCGCTTTCTCATGATCACTGCGCGGCGCGCACCGCTGTGTACGCGTCGGCCGCCTGTTGCATCATGCCATCGTGCGCGAGCAGTCGCGCGAGCGTGGCGCGGCGATAACGCCAGATTTTCCACGCTTTGTCCGGCCAGTCGTCGCGTCGAGCTCGTTCAGTCGCGGCGGCGTAGTATTTGAATGAGGCGAGCCAGTACGCGTTTCGTCTTGCGGCGTTCTCGGTGGAGAGCGCAGCACTCTCCTCGCGCGCCGCGAAGCGGGCCAAAGCATTGGGCTCGCCCACATCGGCCGCCCGTTGGTACCAGATCCAGGCCTGCGCGGCATCCGGTTTGACACCGGATTCGTAGAGATGACCGAGCGCAAATGCCGCGAACGGGACCCCCTGTTCCCATGCCTGGCGGTAGAGTTCGGTGGCCCGGGGTAAATCGATGAGACCGGCGGACTCTCGCGTAAGAAGTGACGCCAAGTCGATCCGCGCGCCGCGAGAGCCTGAGGAGACGGCCTGCTCGAGTTCTTGCCGCGCCAAAGAGAAACTGCCGTTCGCAACGAGCGCTCGACCGTGCTGGTACAACGATTGCACACGGTCGCCGGATCGATCGCGCTGGCTTTGCGCACACGCCTCGACAGCGATGTCGGCGACGATGTCATCGAGCAGATATCCTGGGGCGCGGCGATCGGGATCAAAAGGGGAGGCCGCGGATTCATCGCATTTGGACTTGATTGCGCTCCACCTGCGAACATCCGCCGGGGCCTGCAGCCCTAGCTGAGTTCGCTCGGTGCTCGGCAGCGGATCGAACTGTGCCGCTGCCGCCCACGCGACTACTGTTTCGACAGGTGCAGTGCGCGCGTCCCAGATTCGGGCGACGGGGTCAAATGCGGCAGTCAGCACCAGCTGCCCGTCGGGCGAAAAAACCGCCGTGTTGATCGCATCGGCATGCCTCAGGGTCTTGAGCTGTTGACCCGTGGCCGCTTCCCATATGCGCGCCGTCTTGTCATTGGACGATGAGACGATGCGCTCTCCGTCGGAAGAATAGGCGGCAGAGGTGACGATCGCTTCGTGACCGCTCAGCACTCTGCGTACTTGACCTGTTGCCGCATCCCATATGCGCATCGTCTTGTCGTCCGATGCCGTGAGGACGCTGCGGCCATCGGGCGAGAACACCGCGGTCGTCACGGTGCCCGTGTGGCCGCTGAGAAGCATGAGCTGTCGACCGCTTGCCGCATCCCAAATTCGAGCAGTCTGATCGGCGGACGCGGTCAAAACGCTGCGGCCATCCGGCGAAAACACGGCCCAATCGAGACCACCGGCGTGTCCTTGCAGCTGCACCAGTTCCCGGCCGGAATGCGCATCCCAAATTCGGGCCGTCTTGTCGTAGGAAGAGGTGACGACGCGCAGGCCGTCGGGCGAGAAGGCAGCGCTTTCCACCTGGAGCGTGTGGCCGCTCAACTCCATGACTTGCTCGCCCGTCACGGCGTTCCAAATCCGCGCGGTACGGTCATCCGAGGCGGTGGCCACGTACTTGCTGTCGGGCGAAAATTCGGCGGACAGCACCAGTTCTTTGTGCCCTCTCAGTACGTTGAGCGACGCGCCGCTCGCTGTATCCCAAATGCGCACCGTCCTATCGCCCGACGCGGTGGCGATGCGCCGGCCATCGGGCGAAAAATCAGCGCCGGGAAGCAGCTGTGTATGACCGGCCAAACGTTTCAGTTCATCGTTCGCAACCGCGCTCCAGATTCGGGCCGTATTGTCGTCCGACGATGAGACCAGTCGAAGGCCGTCGGGTGAAAAGGAAACCTGCGTGACGGCCAATCCATGGCCTCTCAGCAAACTGATTTGCCGTCCCGTCTCTGCATCCCACACGCGCACCGTTTCGTCGTCGCCCCCCGTAGCGATCCGATTTCCGTCGGGCGAAAAGGCCGCCCATTCCACCCCTTGCTCGTTTCCCCCCAACATCATGAGCTCGCGGCCTGTGGCGCTGTCCCAAATTCGAGTTGTTGTGTCATCCGACGCAGTGACGATCCGGCGGTTGTCAGGGGAAAACGCCGCACCTTCAAATCCACCCCGGGGAGAATTGAACCGCAAGATCTCTTTGCCGGAGTTCGCGTCCCAGATGCGAGCGCTGCTGTCCGTGGATGCAGTCAGCACGCGTCGACCATCGGCCGAGAAGACTGCGGAGAAGACCACGCCTGTGTGACCGGTCAGGATTTGCAGCACGCGGCCGGACTCGGCGTCCCAAATGCGGGCCGTTTGGTCGTAGGACGCCGTCGCCACCCGTCGGCCGTCCGGCGAAAACGCCGCATTTCTGAGGCGTTCCGCGTGCCCGGTCAATACCATGAGCTCGCGGCCGGTTTCGGCGTCCCAGATGCGTGCCGTCTTATCCAGCGAGGCCGTGACGATGCGTAAGCCGTCCGGCGAGAATGCCGCGGAGCGCAGGCCCTTCGTGTGACCGCTCAACAATCGCAGTTGCTGGCCGGTTTCGGCATCCCAGATGCGCGCGCTCTTGTCGTAGGATCCTGTGACGATGCGTCGGCCATCGGGCGAGAAAGCAGCCGCACGTACCTTGTCGGTATGTCCGGCGAGCACCGCGAGTTGCCGGTCGGCGGCACGCGCGTCCTGAAACACGCTGAGTGCTTCCGGTGCATAGAAACGTTCGTCGGCGCGTTTTGGCAGCACCTCCAACATGATTCCGAGCGCTCCCGGGACATCCGCGTTCTTGAGTCGCTCGGCCGCCGTCTGCGTCACCGAACGGCGCTGCGCCCGCAGTGCGGCATCGCGCTGAATCGCTGCGACTCCGGCCTCGTAGGTGGTGGCGGCCAGGCCGCCGGCAAGAATCAGGATCAAGACAGTGACGGCCGCGATCCCGACTCGATGACGTCCGGCAAACTTGAGCGCCCGGTACGCGAGGCTGTCTGGCTGCGCCAGCACCACCTCGCCCGCGAGATAACGCGCAATGTCCTCATCGAGTGCATTGGCGGTCGCATAGCGCTCTGCCGGCTGCTTTTTCAGCGCCTTGAGCACGATCGTGTCCAGATCGCCGGCCAATGATTTCCGCAACTTTTTCGGTGTTGCGTCGCGCTTGCCGGCGGCTTCCTCGGAAATCACCAGATGGCTCGGCGCCGTAGGATCGGCTCGCAGTATCGCCTCTTCGAGCGCGCCCACCGATTCGCGCTTGAGCTTGTATGGGCGCTCGCCGGTCAAAAGCTCATAAAAAATGACACCCAGGGCATAGACATCCGCCGCGGTGGTGATCGATGCACCGGCAATCTGCTCGGGAGCTGCGTAGTCGGGTGTCAATGCTCTGCCCCCGACGCGGGTAAGTTCGGTCTCGGTGGCTTTCCCTTCGGTCAGAAGCTTTGCAATCCCAAAGTCCAGCAAGTACACCCGTCCATCCTGCGTCACCAAAACATTCGACGGCTTCAAGTCGCGATGAATGACCAGGTGCGCATGCGCATACTGAACTGCGTCCAGCACTTGGCGAAATAACTCCACGCGGGAACGAAGCGCCAGTCGGTGCTCGTCGCAATACTCCGTGATGGACGTACCCGCGACATATTCCAAAGCGAGATAGGGCTGAGAGTCCTCGCTAAAGCCGGCGTCGATGAGGCGCGCGATATGCGCATGGTTCAGGCTTGCCAAGATTTCCCGCTCGCGGGTGGCACGCTCGGTCAGGACCTTACCCATCAGCGCCGGATGAATAAGCTTGAGCGCCACGCGGCGCGCGAACAGCCCATCAACGCGCTCGGCAAGCCAGACGCTGCCCATGCCGCCGTGCCCGAGCAGCGACAGCACGCGATAGGGACCAAATTGCTTGCCGATCAGAACGGAATCCGCGTCAGCCAATGGTCCGATCAGATCGGCAACCAAATTCCCCTTTAGCAGCGGCTGTTCGGCGCTGTCGATCTGCAGGGCGAACAGACTTCGTAGAATGCCTGCGGACCTAGGGTCGTCGCGCTCAAGAGTCGCCAGCCAAGCCAATCGCGCTTGTGCGGACATGTCGAGCGACTCGTCCAGCAGCTGCGAAACCCTTGCAAATTCCGCAGGACTCAAACTCTTCAAAAACGATCCGGATGCTGGTGGCTTTTCCATGATCCCGGTCATTATAGCGTCCCCCTCGGGACATTTCGGGGGCGATCACGCTCAGTTGCCTTGCGCTATCACCTAATAGGGCGCGCCATCTTTGTGGACGAACCGGCCGTCTGCATTGGAACTCATCATGTCGATGTCGGAGCAAGTGGTGAGGTCGCGCGGGTTGCGCGAGCCCACCTCCAGATACACGGCCATCGCGGGGGATCGATTGATCATGTGATGACCGTTGCCGGTGCCTTTCGGAAACGTCGCGCAATCGCCTGCGCGCAACGCCGTCTCGCTGCCATCTTCGATGAGCGTCACTTCACCTTCAAGCACGTAGACGAATTCATCCTCATCGCTATGCCAGTGGCGCTGGCTGGACCAGCTTCCGGGCGGCAATGTCATCAGGTTGACTCCGAAATCGCGAAGGCCGCCGGCCTCCCCCAGGCGCCGCCGCGTACGTGCGGCACAGGGCGCGTCAAACGGCGGGGGATAGCCCGAACCTTTGCGTGCCGGCACAGTGGCAACATCTATCTTGGGCATGCGCTGCTCCTCTTTGCATCGCCAATTTTAGCGCATTGTAGGGTCTGCCCGTTACCACTGATAAGATGAAGGTATGCCTACAAAATCCAAGCACATTGGCATCGTGGCTTGCAGCGTTGAGGGCGCGGCCCTGTGTTTTCGCGAGATTGCCGCGTACTCACTGAAATTCATGGGCGAGCACCTGCATCCGCAGGTGACACTGAGCTGCATTGCCATGGGCGAATGGTTGCCTGCATTCAATCGCGGCGACTATGCAGCCGTGGCCGAATTCATGTTGCGTGAAACCGAGATCGTTGCGAACGCCGGCGCACAGGTTGCGATCTGTCCGGACAATTCAGCGCACCTGGCGTTCAAACATGTGGCAGCGAGATCACCTATTCCGTGGCTGCACATTGCGGAGGAAGTCGCAAAGGCCGCAGCGCGGGCCGGCTTCCGGCATGCTGCGCTGCTCGGTACCCGTTTCACCATGCGCGGGCCGGTCTATCCGGAGATGTTTGAGAGACACGCGCTGACGATCAGCACGCCGGCCGAAGGGGATCAAAAAATCGTCGATGACATCATCTTCATGGAACTCGTCAACGGAATATTCAGCGAGTCATCCCGGCTTCGCTATAACGAGGTCATCGATCGGATGAGGGCGCGCGGCTGCGATTGCGTGATACTGGGCTGCACGGAGATTCCTCTGCTCGTTCGATCGGATGACTGCCCGCTTCCGTCGCTCGATTCCACGCGCCTGCTCGCCCGCGCGGCGGTCGACGCGGCATTGCAATAAGGAGTATTCCATGCGGCAACGCAAGTTTTGTTTGGCCCTGAGCTTGGTTCTCTTCAGTCTTTCCCATTTCGCGCTGGCAGCCGATCCATCTCCGGCGGCGGCCGTGGTGAAGCAATTGTTGCTCAAGGACTTGGTGGGCATATCCGGCAAAGAAGCGCTCATGTCCACAGTCACCTATCCCCCGGGCGGAGCATCCCCGCCGCACCGCCACGATGCGCAAGTCTTTGTGTATGTGCTCGAGGGAGAGCTGATCATGCAGGTGCAGGGCGGCCCGAAGGTCACCCTTCGGCCGGGCGACACCTTTTATGAGAGTCCTGCCGATGTGCATGCGGTATCCGCGAACGCCAGCCAGACGGCGCCGGCGAAATTCCTGGTTTTCATCCTCAAGGACAAGGGCGTCCCCACCACGCGCCCTGCATCGCCTTAGCGCCTAGCCGTCCAACACGGCGCGCAGTTTTGCGTAACCCGCCCGTGAAATGGGCAATTGAGTCTTGTCGAGCAGGATGGCGATGCGGCTCTCCTTCTCCGACAGCTCTATTTTGGCGAGTCTGGAGATATTCAGCAGGAAACGCCGATGAATTCGCACGAAGCCTTTCGGCGGCAATTGCCGCTCCAAATCACTGATGGTTTGTTCTTTCAAGTAGTTCTTGCCTGCCGCCCGGATCGAGATGTAATCGTCCTGTGATTCCACATAATCCACCTCGTTCAGGGGAACGACATGGACATTGGAGCGGTCGCGAATGAGCAGGCGATCGAGTGACGAGCCGGCCCGACGAGTCTCCAGCAGCTCGCGGGTGGGCATCGGCTCGGATTTGCGCAGTCGTGTTCGCGCCAAAGCCAACGCTTCGCCGAAACGCTCGGCGCTGTAGGGTTTGAGCAGATAGTCGACGGCATGCACATTGAAGGCGCGAAGCGCGTACATGTCGTAGGCCGTCGTAAAAATGACACTTCGAGTTTCATTGCCGAGCAATTCCAGAACCTCGAACCCATCGAGCTTCGGCATTTGCACATCCAGGATGATGAGGTCCGGCTTGTGCGTATTCGCCGCCTTGACCGCCTCAAAGCCGTTCGCGCACTCGGCGACCAGGCGCATGTCCGCATGATCCGCAAGATACTCACGCACCAAGCCTCGCGCCGGCGACTCATCGTCGACCACGATGACGGTAAGGGCATTGGCCTCGCTCACGCTGCGGCCTCTGCGATCGCGAGCGGCACGTGGATGTTCACCCGATAAGTGCCCTCGGCCTCGATCGCCTGGAACAGGTAAGAGGCGCCGTAGTGTGCCTGCAGGCGCTGGCGCACCAGGTTCAACCCCAAGCCGCTGCCCTGGCTGCGAGGCCGATCCGCGTCCGTTGGATTCGCAATGCTGATCATGAGGACTGAATCGCGGCACTCTGCGTGAATCGACACGGCGCCTCCCTCCAATCGGTGTGCTATGCCATGGACCACGGCGTTCTCGACCAAGGGTTGTAGCAGCAACGCTGGGATCATTTCCTGCATGGCCTGATCGCTGCCGGCGCACTGCACACTCAGACGCGAGCCCAGGCGCACTTGTTCAATGGCGAGATAGCGTTGCAACACCACGAATTCCTCTCTCACCGATATTCGTTGAGCGGATCCCAGTCGCAAGGTATCGCGCAAGAAATCGGCCAGCAATAGACACATATGCCGCGCGGATGCGGGATCGCTCGTGGTCAGGGCACTGACGGAATTCAAACTATTAAAGAGGAAATGAGGGTTGAGCTGCGCCCTCAGGGCCTTGAGTTCCGCCTCGCGAACCAAGAGACTGGATTCCAGCGTACGACTCTCCGACCGCTGCGCTTCCTGGGACGCGATGAGCGCATAGTGAAAGGCAATCGCCAGACAAAATAACAGCACGCCCACCGCGAACAGCGTCCACGGCTGATCGAGGTATATTTTAGAATGGATATTGAGGTTCAGCGATTCCAGCATCGCCGACCATGCCCATGCCAGGCCGACCGAGATTCCGCCGGCCGTGACAGCTGCCATGGCCTGAGCGGGCAGGGCGCGCCAATTCCGATACTCCTGGGTGATGGGGAAAGCCAGGCATACGTAGTACGCCGTCATTCCGAGAAAGCCATAAAGCACGGTGAGCGGCAGGAAGAATGCCGTGGCCGTTCCCCACGCGTCCGCATGGCCGAAGCCGATTGCCAGCACGGCGCCGATGGGCACGTAACCCAGGATATACAGCGCCAGCTGCTTTCCATTGGTAAGAAAAGGATGCATGGCAGGCTCCGCTGCCGATCAATTGCTGATTTCGACGCCGCCCATCAACACGGTGCCGCGAATGTAGAGGAACTGATTGCCGCCCAAGATCGGTCGGCTCTTGTCTTCGACGCCGCCCATGATAGGCGTCACCTGCACGACCACCTTCCAGCTCGGCGGCACGATGATGTGGGCCGCGCCCATGAGGGCAAACACTTCGACAGACGCAGCTCCATCGGCGGCGAGCAAGGCATCGCGCAAATCAAGTTCGCAACCCCCCATGACCGAAGTCATGTCGGCGCTGCGAAAGATTGCACCCGACACGCGCTGCTTGGTGCCGCTCATCAAGGCAACCATTGAAATGTGCTCCGACGCCGGCGGCGAACCGCTCGGGGGTGCTGCGTTTGCGGAAGGTGTGGCGCCAATCGAAGGCGGCGGCCCAGATCGCCAAGTGGCGCGGCCACGCGTCAGAAATTGCGCGCCCACCACGACCAGGATCAGCGGCCAAAAAAATTGCCACGGCATCAATGTCAGCAGATGCAGGGTGTTGAGCAGCAACCATCCGCCAATCAACACCAGGATGCTGCCATGGACCACCCCGCGACCGCCCCGTTGCAATATTGTGAGTCCATACAGAATCACCAGCACCGGCCAGAAGCGCATGAGATGGTTGGCTTCCACCCACCCCAGCTGCTCGAGGGCCAGCAGCACGCCCATCAACACCAGAAACGCGCCGATGAGCAACCTCGGGACCGAGGAGAGGCGGGGCGGCGGCGGTGATTGCATTTCAGACATGACGGTCCATGTTCAAGGAAGAACGCTTCGTGCGGGTCAAACCACCTGAGATTATCCAATAATCGACGCCCGCCACCAGCAGCGGAAACATATATTGCAGATACGCCCAGTCAGTCATGGTATTCACGAGAAACCAGTCACCCAACAGCAGTAATCCCCATCCTCTCAGGCGCGGGCTGCGCATGGTCATGGCAAGCCGCGCCAGCGCCAAGGCAATCAGTATCACCGGCCAGCTTCGTTGCAGGTCAACGGCTTTGTAGAGCCCGGAACTCGCGAGGGCCAAGGCGACCCCCGCCATCACGAATATCGTACCCGCAATCAGCCAGATACCCGCATGCATTTTCGCTTGAGATTCCATCGTCTCGGCTCCCGTTGATCGATGGCGCCATGCTGTGGCGGGACGCTTTGAGGGTCATGCGATATTCGGTGAATGCACAGGGATACCCGGTGAATGACGGGGCGAATGATAGAAAGGGTGGATTCGTACGTTGATCTGCGCGTGATAACTGCCCATTGCGGTCCTTCTCGACCTCGCGATACTGTGCAAGGGAATACAATTTGGGGAGGTCACGTGCGGTCAAAGTGGAAATGGGCATTTGGAGTAGCGGGCGCAGTGCTGCTCGGGATCGTTGCCTTCGCCCTCTACATTCAAAGTCGAGGAGGGCGCTACCCCAGTTACCCGGCCTCCGGATTCTCGAATCTGTCACCGCCGGTCGCGAGCACGGCCGCGACGAGCGATGCTCTCGTGCAGATCGATGCGGGAACACTGCGCGGGACCCATGTCGGAGCGGCGATCGCATTCCGAGGGATTCCCTACGCCCGCCCGCCGGTGGGCGAATTGCGGTGGGAGCCGCCTCAGCCGCCAGTTCCCTGGCAAGGCGTGAAAGAGGCGACGCAGCCCGGAAGTACCTGCACGCAGCGTGCCTCAGGTCTCACTCCCTTTTTCGCCCCCATGGCTCAGGCGTATGGATCCAACTTTGAACAGCCCGCGATCCAGTCGTCTGAAGATTGCCTTTATCTCGATGTATGGGTGCCGCAGTGGCCCGCGAAGCAGGCACTGCCGGTGATGGTCTGGCTGCATGGCGGCAGCAACACCGTTGGAAGCGGGACCCAGTCAACGTATGACGGTGTTTCATTGACCCAACGCGGCGTCTTGTTGGTGACCTTAAATTATAGGCTGGGGGTGATGGGATTTTTCAGTCATCCCGAGCTCACGGCCGCATCGGTGCACCACGCGTCCGGTAATTATGGATTGTTGGACCAAATTGCCGCACTCAACTGGGTGAAGCGAAACATCGCCCAGTTTGGCGGTGATCCTGAAAATGTCACTCTGTTCGGCGAGTCGGCAGGCGCGATCGATTCAGCCCGTCTCATGGCCTCGCCGCTCTCAGCGGGATTGTTTCGCAGGGTCATTTCCGAGAGCGGTCCGGCGTTTGAGACGGCACGAACACTGTCGGAAGCAGAGGCCTTCGGTAGCGCGGTGAGTGCTCTGGCGCCGGCCGATGCGCAGTTGACGCCGCTGCAGAGATTGCGTGCCCTGCCTGCGGCCGAGGTTGAAGCATTGGTGGTAAAAGCCAGGGAGCATTTGCCGACTGATATCACCTCGGCTACTACGGATGGATGGGTGCAGTTGCAGTCCCCCCAAAAAGCCTTCCTCACCGGTTCAATCCAAAAAGTGGATTTACTGATCGGCCTCAATGGGCGTGAACTCAGCGCTTTTCGCCTCTCGGCCGCTGCGGCTGCCAAGGCTTCAGGCCAGACCAACGTCGCGGAATCCGGTGCACTGAAAAGGTTCTCCGCCGCAGCGCATCCGTATTTTGGACACTGGACTTATCCGGCGATCGCGTTGTATTTCAGCAAGATTCTCGTGAGTGGCACGGCCGGCCTCGATCAGGCCGCCAATGATCTGGTGGGCGCTTGCCCTGTCGGGGCCATGGCGAGTCTCACTCACGCGTCCGGCCAGCGAGTTTTTGTGTACCGCTTCGATCGAACGATTCCAGGCAAGGGCGAGGCGGAGCTCGGAGCCTTTCACAGCCTGGAAGTCCCCTATGTCTTTGGAACATTGCGCGACCGCGAATGGCAATGGCTGCCATCAACACCTGACGATGCGGCTCTCTCGAACCTGCTCCAGACATATTGGACCAACTTCGCAAAATCGGGTGATCCCAATGCTCCTGGTCTTCCCAATTGGCCTGCCTGGAGCGATGGCAAGACGGAGTTTCTAGTCGTCAACAAGGATGGCAGCGTCACGACGCAACATAATTTCCCGCCGCTTTTCAGCAGCCTCTCAGCCGGTGAACTGAAAGGGAGTTTCAAAGAGAAGTAAAAGATGATGACGCTTGCATTCAAGCGCTACCCTATGTAGACTTACTACTATGGGTAAGGAAGATCGCGAAGTTCGGATGTCGCTGCAAACGCTGAAGGTGTTGGAGGCTTTTCTAGAGAGCCCCGCCGATCAGCTTTCGGGCGCCGAAGTGCACCAGCGTTGCCACCTGGCATCCGGCACCTTGTATCCCATTCTTCTTCGACTTGAGGCAGCAGGGTGGTTTGTGAGTCGATGGGAGTCCATTGACCCCTCGAAGGCCGGTCGTCCGCGGCGTCGTTTGTATCGATTGACGCCGACGGGACTCAGGCGAGCGAGCGAAGTTTTCGCGGGTTTCAGTCGCGGTGTTCTTGCATAAGCGGGCGTAGCCGTCGGCGCCAGGAGGGCCTATGACTTCCGAGCGAACACAAGATTGGGTGGATGGAATTGCCAATCGATTGATTCGTCGCGCTGCCAGGCGCGCCCCTGCTGTGCTGGGCGATCGCCTCGAGGAAGAATGGCTCGCGGACTTGGCTGAACAGCGCGGTCAATTGGCTCGCTTACGCTTCGGAATCGGCTGTTGCTGGGCGACGAATGTCATTGCGCGTGAGCATGCTGCCGTAGCGCCTATCCCCGCGGCCGTCTCTGCGCAGACGCGCGGCGTCATCCACTTTTGGTCGGGCGATTCTCCCTTCTTCACGGGCCGTACGATTACGTTTGTGTTGGTCGCAACCCTTCATCTGGCGGTGCTGTACGGACTCGCGATGGGTCTGAGCCAGAATTTCACTAGGCCAAGCCTAGGCCCATTCCAGATTCGAGACATTCCGCCTCCTCCGCGCAGTCATCCGCCGCAGCTGCCCGGGCCGCAGCTCATGCCAACCACGTTTAATTTCCGCCGACCGAAAAATTGCCTCCGGTCGAATCTGACCCCGCGGACATCGTCCAAGGTACGACTGACGACCCGCCGCCGCATCCTGAATCGCCGCCGACGCCGCGAAGCGTGGTCAATCGCATTGAAGGAGGACCCGGAATGGGATTTCCGAGTACCAATGATTTCTATCCAGACGCTGCTATTCGTGCGGCAGAGGCGGGTGCCGCCACCGTCAACGCATGTGTGGATGGCAAGGGACACCTCTTTTCCGAGCCGACCATCATTCAATCGACCGGAAGTCCGCGGCTCGATCAGGCCGCTCTGAGACTGGCGAAGGCCGGCTCCGGTCACTATCGAGCCACGACTGAAGACGGTCAGCCTGTGAATTCCTGCTATCCATTCCGCATTCGGTTCCAATTGAGAAACTGAGGATAGGCTCCAATGGCCATGGCGGTCGGCCGCAGCGACGGTCAATCATATTCAGACATCAACATGACGCCGCTGATCGACGTGATGCTGGTCCTGCTCATCATCTTCATCATCACGCTGCCGGGTGAGACGCACGCGATCAAAATCGACAATCCGTCGCCGACACCCAATCCGCCGCCGAGTGAAGTAATCGAACTGTCGATCGACTTCGACGGCACACTGCTGTGGAACGGCCAGCCGGTTGATCGCGTGACCTTGCAGGACTATGTCAGCCACGATGCCTTGAAAACTCCGCAACCCGAAGTGCACATCATGGTCGACAAGTTCGCGCGCTATGAGATCGTGGCGCAGACCTTGGCGGATCTGCAGCATCGTGGTTTGCAGAAGATCGGATTCGTCAACAACGAATATTTCTAGGCCAATGCGCCCCTGGGAGTCAGCTTCTTCAATATCGCGGAAAAGCTGAGCAGCGGTCGAGGTCCGCTCGAAATCAGGCCGCGCACGAATATCATCGATCGGGTGGCGCGCAACACCTCGCCGGTAGCTTCAATCAAATCGCCGTGCCGGGCGTTGTCCAGAAATTCGCTGCTGAAGGATGCGGTCACGGCTCCCGCGGCTCGCAACTCATCGTAAGCAATCCAAAATAGCGCAAAGTCCGCAAATGCCATGAGGCAGCCTCCATGCACGACCTCATTGCAATTGAGCTGATGGCGGGTCACCCGGAAAGCGCATTGTCGGGCGCCATCGGCGGTCTGCCGGCAATAAAATGGTCCTGCATGGAGTTCGAATGGATCGGTATCCGGCATGCGCCACCCGGCCCACTCGCCCTCCAATATCAAATCGGAATGCCCGGCGGAAATCGCGCTATCGTCGCTCACGCTCAAAAGACCTCATACGCCTAACATCCGATCAAGCGAATCCGCATAATACACATTCGGGGCAACCCCTTCGCGCGCGGTGGTACAGACATGAAAGCAGCCAGAGCGTCCATTCTGACAATTCTCTTCGCGGCTGCAGCGCCGCTCGGCGCGCAGGTGCCCACGGCTGAATTGATCAAGCCTCCCGCCGATGCGCGTCACTTCGTGATCGAATCGACCGGCGGAAAGCACGGCGACTCCTGGATCTGGGTGACATCTGACGGCACGCGCATGGGCCGAGAAAGCATGAACCTGCGCGGTCAGGTATGGGAAATCGACTACAGCGGCAAATCCGGGCCGGATGGGATGCCTGCCAGTCTCGTGGTCCGAGGCAGCAATCCCCAGGGCGACGCTGCAGAGACTTTCGGTATCAGCGGGGGAGCGGCCCACTGGAAGAGCCCCATCGATGCAGGAACCAAGGCATACGGAGGCGCCGCCTTTTATGCTTCATTGAATGCACCCATCGATGCCACCGCCTGGTTCCTGGAGCGGCTGCTCGCGATGCCAAACCACACCTTATCGTTGCTGCCCAGTGGAGAGGCGCACGCGGTCAAGCTCACCAGTCTGGAGGTCAAGGGCACAGCGCCGACCGACAAGCTGACAGTGGATCTTTGGGCGATCAGCGGAGTCAGCAACTCTCCCGTCCCCATTTGGGCCGATCGAAGCGGCAGATTCTTTTCGGTAACGTCTGGCATTGGATGGCTGCCGGAAAGCTACGCCGGCGAGCAGGCGAAATTGGAGAAAGCTCAAACCAGCGCCATGGCGGCGCGCTCGGTGGTACTGGCCAAAGAACTGGTCAAGATGCCGGCGACCCCCGTCGTCTTCGCGCACGTTCGTCTGTTCGATGCGGACGCTGCGCGTTTCCTGGCCGATCAGACTGTGGTGGTCGATCAGGGCCGGATCGCGGCGGTGGGCCCCGCAAGCTCGACGAAAGTTCCTGCGAACGCGCAAGTCATCGACGGGCGCAACAAGACATTGGTGCCCGGCCTGTGGGATTGCCACATGCATGTCGGTGATGATTACACGGGCGTGCAGGAACTGTCGCTCGGCGTCACTTCGGTGCGTGATCCGGGCAACGACGACCTGAAGACCATCGATCGGCGCACCCGGGTCCGTGCCGGCCAATTGTTGTTCCCTCACGTCTATCCATCGTCGCTGATCGACGGCAAAGGCCCCTATACGGCTCAAGTCGCCAACGTGGCAACCACTGAAGCGCAGGCCATCGCCCTGGTTGATCGAGCCAAAGCCAACGGCTTTACGGGAGTGAAGTTCTACGGAACTTTCAATCCCGCATGGCTGCCCGCGAGCATCAAGGAAGCACACAAGCTCGGTCTTCATGTCCACGGGCACATACCCAGCGGTATTCGTACCTTGGAAGCGATTA
This sequence comes from uncultured Gammaproteobacteria bacterium, assembly GCA_963775565.1. GTDB lineage: Bacteria > Pseudomonadota > Gammaproteobacteria > Steroidobacterales > Steroidobacteraceae > Bog-1198. The sequence continues at coordinate 812,147 of CAVZJP010000018.1, read as the reverse complement.
ACGACGGCTATGACGAAGTCACTCATATCAATTGGATCATCATGCAGGCCATGCCCGACAGCGTCATCGCTGAATCGAATGGCATCATGCGATTTGAAGGGCCTGGCCGATATGGGAAGGACGTGGATCTCGATGGTGCCGTCATGACCGAGATCGTTCGGACCATGGCCGCCAAGCATATCTACAGCGACCCGACCATGGTGGCGTTCGAGAGTCTTTATGTTCCTGACAACGGCGATCTGTCACCCTCGTACGCGCCGTTCGTCGGCACACTGCCGCCGGTGCTCGAGCGCGGATTTCGCACCGGGGGTTTTGCTGTTCCCAAGGATCTGACGCGCGCGGATTACCGCGCGAGTTGGGCCAAGATGGTTGCTCTGTTGAAGAAAATGCACGAAGCGGGCATCCCCATCGTGGCGGGCACGGATGGTTCGGGCATTGAAATTGTGCGTGAACTCGAGATTTATCAAGAGGCTGGCTTTACCACCGCGGAAGCGTTGGCTGCCGCGACGATCGTTCCGGCTCGTCTTGTCGGTCAGGATCAGCATACCGGTTCCATCAAAACCGGAAAGGCGGCCGATCTTGCTCTGGTCGATGGCGATCCCTCGACGCAGATCAGCGCCTTGCGCCAGACCAGAGTGGTCATGCTGGATGGCAAAATGCTCGATGCCGATGCGCTGCGAAAAGCAGCCGGATATTCCGGCCGGCCGCAGTAGTCGCCGCTGAACATAACGCGGTAGCCCGTTTCAGCCTCTGCCGGTTGAAGGCGGCCAAGGTATTGAAAATCCTGGGCTTGCATCGAGTTTGCCGTCCCAACCCCCACATTCGCTATCACAATAGTGAATATTGACTGTAGGGCGGGTAAGTGTAAGACTTTTGGGATGCGCCAGAAGAGCGCAACCAACGCAAAGGGGGAGCCATGAGAATTCAATTGTTGTGGATGAGTGTTTCCGCGGTCACCTTAAGTTGGTGCGGCGTCGCAGCCGCACAGACGGTGACGACCGGGGCCAGTTCGGGAGAATTGGCGGAAGTCGTGGTCACCGCAGAACGGCGGCACACGGACCTTCAGCAAACACCGATTTCCGCCACGGTCTTGTCCGGAGGCGATCTTGCCAATTTGGGCGTCTTCTCTATTGATCAGCTGCAGTTCGCCACGCCCGGAGCGGTGGTCAACAATTTTGGTCAGGGAAATGATTTCAACATTCGCGGCGTCGGCAAAGCGGAGCACAACTCCCAGACCACCGTCGGCGTCGTGACGTATCGCGACGGTGTCGCGACCTTCCCGGGGTATTTTCAGGGAGAGCCGTACTACGACATCGCGAATATCCAAATCCTGCGTGGACCGCAGGGCACGTTCGGCGGCCAAAACGCCACCGGCGGCGCCGTCTTGGTGAACACGAATGATCCGGTCATCGGCGGCGGCTATACCGGCTACGCGTCGGGCCAACTCGGCAATTACCATGACTTCGCAGTGCAGGGCGCCATCAATCTGCCGATCAGCGACACCTTGGCGGCGCGCTTCGCGTTCAACAGCGAATCGCGCGACAGCTTCTACAATATCACCGGTCCCAACGGCGGTCCCTACACGGGTAACCCGGGTAATTTGCGCGAGGCCAGCGGGCGCTTTGGCCTGCTGTGGAAACCTGACGACGCACTGAGTGTGCTGCTCAAGATTGATTACAATTATCTGGATTTCGGTGCATACCCGTCCGATCCCTATTACGCGACAGAAGATCTGTTCAACATCGGCGTCAACTCTCCGCAACAAGCGTTGGACCGGTTTGGCCGCGTAGCACTAAAAATTGACTACGCGCTGCCCGATGGCATCACACTTCGCTCCGTCACGGGCTACCAAAAGGGCAACACGTCTTATCAGGCCGATTTGGACGGTACGAATGGATTGATTAACGTTGGCGGAGTGAATATTCCTCTTCCAAACGATTTCTTCTCAGACACGGTTGACGAAACGCTTTGGTCTGAGGAGTTCAATGTCATTTCGCCCGACACGGGCTTTCTGACCTGGATCGCCGGCGTCTATTTTGACCACGACATCTACAATTTCCTGCCGCCCTATCAATTCTTGATCGCCACTCCGCTTGTCGTTCCGTCCGATCCGACGACCGAGTACCGTCTTCAGGGCACCAATCCCAACCAGGCTTGGGCAGGATTCGGTCAGTTGAGTTTCCAGTTATCGACGGCCTGGCAGCTGCAGATCGGAGCCCGGTACACGGATGCGAAGACCACCAATCACGTCGACGTACTTCAGTACGGCCTGTACATCTCTGACCAACAATCGCAAAAATATACGAATACCTCGGGCAAGGTCTCCTTGAACTGGACCATCAATCCGAACAACTTTGCTTATGCCTTCGTCTCGACGGGTTTTCGGCCCGGTGGTCTGAATGTACCCGTCGGCCTCGGCACTCCCGCAGCGTTTGATTCAGAAAAGCTGGCGACTTTCGAAGTTGGCTATAAGAACACGGCCTTTGAAGGGCATCTGCGCACTCAGCTCGACGCCTTCTACTACAACTACAAGAATTTTCAGGTCATTGTCGGCTATCCTCAATTTCCAACTTTCGGCTTCGAATTGAACAACCCGAACCCGACCCATATCTACGGTGTCGAGGCGCAAACTCAAGCCGTGTTCGGGAATTTCTCGTTTGACGCCGGAACGGCTTTCATGCACAGCGAGCTGGGCCAGTTTTATGCCACCGATCCGAGAATTCCGAGCTTCACTCCCTGCGATCCCGAGAACGGCCCCTCGAGCCCTTCGTGCGTCAATTTGACTGGCCACTCGCAGACTTATGCGCCCAATTTCACGTTCAATATCGGTACCCAGTACAGAATTCCCATGGGGGCCGATGACAGCCTGACGCCGCGCGTGAATTTCGGTTATGTCGGTCCGCAGTGGGCGACCTTGTTCGAAAATGAGTCGTTGGGAGATCGCCTCTCGGGGCGCGACATCTGGGGCGCGCAACTGGCCTGGACGCACGCGCACTATGTCACGACGCTTTACAGCACCAACGTGAACGATCTTCACTACGTCTCGGCTCTGAACTCAGGATTGCGTTTCGCAGGATATCCGCGCCAATACGGCATACGGTTTCTCGCGACGTTCTAAGGGCGAACAATCGGCCGCCTTGCTGCAAGCCGGCGGCCGTACTTTTCAACGCCACGTACATAGCTTGCGTATGCAACCTTATGCCCTCACCGTCGATAAGTTTCTCGATCACGCCGCAAAATGGGCGGGCGACCGCGAGATTGTCGCGGCACAAGCGGGACAGGCGGCGCGGCGGACGAACTACGCAAAGTTAAGGGCGCGTAGCAACTCCTTGTCGGGCGCGCTGGCGGCGCTTCAGTTGCGATTCGGCGATCGCGTGGGCACTCTCGGCTGGAACTCTCAGCATCATCTGGAAATGTATTACGCGCTCATGGGTGCCGGCATGGTGTGCCACACGCTGAATCCGCGTCTGACCGTGGCCCACCTTGCTGCGATGATCAACGAAGCTGAAGACCGCGCCCTCGCCCTGGCCACGAGCCTCGCGCCGCTTTTGTCCGAGTTGGCGCCGCTGTGTCCCAGTCTCGAGCATGTCATCATCATGGACGGCGAGCCGCCGAGGGGCGATGTGTTTCACGGTCACCGGGCGCAGGTGTGGGGCCATGAGGCCCTGCTCGAAACGCATGGTGTCGGGAGAGCGTGGGGTGGCTTCGATGAAGAGACGCCCGCAGGGCTCTGCTATACATCCGGCACCACCGGCGCGCCCAAGGGCGTGCTCTACACCCACCGTTCCAACTACCTGCATACGCTGCGCGCCCTGCAGGCCGACGCCATCGCGCTCTCCGGGCACGATGTCCTGCTCATTGCGGTGCCCATGTTTCATGCAAATGCCTGGGGTCTTCCCTTTGCCGCTCCGGCGGTGGGCGCCAAACTGGTTTTGCCCGGCCGTCACACCGACGGCGCCAGTCTCGCCGCGATCATGCACGATGAATCAGTGACCGTTGCAGCGGGGATCCAGACGCTTTGGCTCGGGGTCCTCGATCATCTCGATGCGGTCGGCGGTGATCTGCCCGCGCTGAAGCGCGTGCTGATCGGCGGCGCGAACTGTCCGGACGCGCTGATTCGAAGAATGGAAGAGCGCTTGGGTGCCACGGTACAAACCAGTTGGGGTATGACCGAGCTGTCTCCGTTGGGCACCATCGCCCCGCCCGATGCAGCTGCGAGCGAAGCGCGCGCATCGGGGCGCCCCCCAATGGGCCTCGACTTGAAACTGACCGACGCCAACGGCTTGCGCCTTTCCCGGCAGCGCGGCGTAGTCGGCCATCTTAAGGTCAAAGGTGCGAGCGTGATCGAACGCTACTTCAAGGCCGAGACCAGCGCCTTGGATCACGAAGGTTATTTTGAAACGGGCGATCTCGCCAGCATCGACGATGCCGGCAACGTTTCGATCTGCGGACGCTCGAAAGATTTGATCAAATCCGGCGGCGAATGGATAAACCCTGCCGAAATCGAAGATATCGTGGGTACTCATCCGGCAGTGGGCCTCGCGGCGGTCATTGCCCGCTCGGATGCAAAATGGGGCGAACGCCCGGTTCTGATCGTGGAGTGGCGGCAAGGTAAATCGGTGGATGTTCCCGCCTTGCTCGAGTTGCTTCGGGGCAGGGTCGCCGACTGGTGGCTTCCCGAGCAGATCCTCAAGATCGACGCGATGCCGCTGGCCGCCACCGGAAAGATCGACAAGAACCAATTGCGTGCCGAGTACGCAAATGGGAGACTCAAGCCAGACTGAAGCAATTCAATTGACTTATTTCAAATCCTAAATTTTCGCGGTCGACAGAAAGAGGCAAGCTTGGTGGCGAAAGCTCAGAAGCGCCAACGGCGCAGCAAGGCGCAACAGCGCGCCGAAAGCTTGGAACAAATTCTCGATGCGGCGGAGTATCTGTTCTCGAAACACGGACTTGATGGCGTAACGCTGCGCGACGTCGCGCAGCGGGTGGGCATCCACACGACGCTGCTGCACTACTATTTCAAGGACAAACGCAATCTCTTCGAGACGGTGTTTGCCCGGCGCGCGAGCGTTACCAGCGAGCGCAGAATGGCGGCGCTCGAGCAATACGAAGCCGAGGCGAAAGATCGTCCGACCGTGGAGGGCGCACTGCACGCATTTTTGGACACCGATCTGGACCTTTACTATGAAGGCGGCGAAGCATGGATGAATTATGGCGCCTTCGGTGCCCGCGTCAGCAATACGCCGGAAGGCGCGGAGCTCATGGACGTTCACTTCGACCCGGTGGTTTTGAGGCTCGTCGGCATTTTGAAGCGCGCGCTGCCTGATTATCCGGACGAAGATATATTCTGGGGCTATCACTTCGTGACCGGCGCGCTCATGAACACGCTGGCACGCACGGGACGCATCGATCGACTGTCGGGCGGCATTTGCCACTCCGATGATTTTCCGGCCGTGAAGAAGCGCATGGCCCGGTTCATGGCTGCGGGATTCCTGACCCTCAAGAATCGCAGCTAGTTTGCTGAATCGCAGTTCGGATCGCGACGCCGGGGAGGTGCACGCCCGGTCAGTCGTTGTGGGGATTCTCGTCCGGATTGCGGCAGATGGTCTGCGGCGAGAATGCGCCGAGTGCCGTCACACCCGGATGCAAGCTCGCGATTTGATAGCAGTTGGCATTGATCCATACGATCCAATCGCCGTTGGCGGTTCTTGATTGATCGCCGGCATGGTGGCCGAGCGGATCCGGCTCGCCCAACGAAGATGATACCGATTGGTAGCTGCTCGTAGGCTGATTCTCGCGGATCTCGAATGCGCGAACGGCACGACGCGCTTCCGCCGCCCAATTCACCCCCGAACCGTGACCATCGGCCGCATAGGCGCTGCCCAGTTGTAGCGCCGAGTTGGGTACGGGCGGCGCGGGCACCACCGCAAGGCTGGTGCCCAAGTGTCGAGATCGAGCGTTCTCGACCGTCGCCTTTGGCGTTTTCAAGGGCGCAAGGAATACCAACTCAATCGGACTCTGAGCGGAATCGATGCGCCAGGTTCGGGTGGCCGTTAGAAGCAGCGCGAGAATCGCCAGGTGAAGGGCCAATACTACAAAGAGGGTGACGGGCCGCATGGGAATGTTGACTCGCGCCGGCGTTCAAGGTTCAGCCTTTCCCGGTTGTCCCCGACGGCTTGCGTTCGCGATATGGGAAGAACCAGGGTTTGCGTTCCATGACCCAGTCCAAATGCACGTGTTTGGGTTCGCGGAAGGCGTCGAGCCCCTCGGGTCCGAGCTCACGCCCAATGCCGCTGTGGCGCATTCCGCCGAACGGCGCCGCGTCGTTGTCGGTCAGGGGATCGTTGATCCAGAAAGTGCCGGCCTTGATCGACTGCATCGCCCGCATCGCCGTCGCGAGATCCTTGGTGTAAATCGACGCGCCCAACCCATATTCGGAATCATTCGCGAGCCGGATCGCCTCATCGGCATCGGCGACGGTCGTGATCGACAGCACGGGACCGAAAATCTCCTCGCGGGTTGCGACGCTGCCGTGGCGCACGTTGCTTAAAATTGTGGGCTGGAAGAAGTATCCAGGAAGTCCCGGCGGCTGAACTTTGCCGCCGCCGAGCTTGAGCGTAGCACCGTCCTTCAGCGCGCGTGCGACTTGGTCCTCGACCCGCTCTATTGCCCCGTGCGAAATCAGCGGACCCAGGTCGGTGTCGGGCATCATGGGATCCCCGACTTCGAGTCGCGCGACGAACTCTTGCATCCGCGCCGTGAATTCGGCGGCGATGGATTGCTCGACGTAGATGCGCTTGCTCGAGGTGCAAACCTGGCCGGCGTTGAGCAGCCGCGCCCAGGCAACGCCGGGGACCGCGACGTCGAGGTCGGCGTCCTTGAAGACGATGAAAGGATCGATCGAACCGAGTTCTAGGTTGACCTTCTTCAACTGCGCGCCGGCGGCCGCGGCGATCCTGCGTCCGACCGCATTGGAGCCTGTGAAGGCGACCAAATCCACGTCCGGATGCTCGACCAGCGCGGTGCCGCTGTCGGCAGCGCCGGTCACGACGTTGACGACGCCGGGCGGCAGCAGGTCGTAGACCTCGGCGAGCTTGAGGTTTGACAGCGGATTCTGGTGCGGCGGCTTGCAGATCACCGAGTTGCCCGCGGCGATGGCCGGCGCCACCTTCCAGGCCATCAGCAGCAGCGGGAAATTGAACGGCACGATCGCAGCCACCACACCGAACGGCTCCTTGATCGTGAAGTTGAGCTGGTGGGGTGCTACGGGCGGCACCGAGTTGCCGTAGGACGAGCGTGCCACTTCGCCGTAGTATTCGAAGCACGCTGCCACCCAGTCGATGCAGTCGACGGCCTCGCACAGCGGCTTGCCGGTCTCCTGCGTCATCAGAGTCGCGAGCGCGTGCTCGCGGGCGCGGATTTGGCCGCCGATCTCCCGCAGCAGTTTCGCCTTCTCAACACCCGGGATCCTCCACCAGTCATGCTGTGCCGCTTTGGCCGCGGCGACCGCACGAGCGATGTCCGCAGCGCCGCAGTCCGGTACCCTGCCGAGAGACTTCAACGTCGCTGGGTTCTTGATCTCGCGGCTCGTCTCGCTGAGCGCATCGACCCACGCGCCATTGATCAGGATTTTGTGCATGTCTTTAAGTCCCTACCGTGGATACGGCCCCGCTATGATGCCTGAATGAGCGCAACCCCAGTCACCACGGACCTGCTCGTCTGGCTGACGCCTTCGATGTTCGCGCTGTTCCTCTACGGCGTTGGACAGGGGCTTGTCAAGAAGTACATCGGCGAGGTGTCGCCGGCCCGTTTCTGCCTGTACTTCGTGCTCGCCAAGGCGATCGTCAACCTGTCGTGGTTCTTTACCCATGACCACCCGTCGCTGCTGTCGGCCGGCGGCCGGCCTTTCCTCGAACTCGGTGTCCTCGCCTACGTGATCGACGGCACGGGCTGGATCCTGTACTTCGAGTCGATCATAGCGGGTCCCATCACGATCGTCGGCACGCTGTCCGCGGCGTATCCGGCACTCACCGTCGTGTTCGCGCGCATTTTTCTCGGCGAGCAATTGGGTGCCGTGCAGTACGCGGCGGTGACGCTGGTCATCGGCGGCTGCCTCGGGCTCTCGTATTCTCCGCCGGACGCGGATTCAAAGATTCTCAGCCGGCGCTGGATCCCCTTGGCCTTCCTCGCACTGACGTGCTGGGCGACGTCCAACACCATCGTCAAGCACGCCTACTCGTTTCCCGAGGCAAGCGAGATCAATCTCATGGTCTGCAACACTCTCGGCGGCGTTCTTTCGCTGGGCCTCTACGCTTTGCTCAAAGGCCGGCAGGGCATGCATTCGGTGCGCGAGTACCTGCACTCGTTTGTGCCGATGGGGATGATGGCCGGCGGAGACCTCGGCGTGATGATTGCGAGCCGCTACGGCCCGATCTCAATCGTGGTGCCCTTGACCGGAGCCTACCCCGTGGTGACGCTTGCGTTCGCGGCGCTGATCCTCAAGGAACGCATCTCAAAACTCCAATACGGCTGCGTTGCCGCCATCATCGCCGGCATGGTGCTTTGCCCTCCCTAGCCGAGTGATTTTCACGTGCACGTCCGCCCTGTATGCTGCGGGGGCGGCCTGCACGATCTGATCGCGAATTGCGTGAGCGAGGGCCAATGCTGAATTCCGCAACCGACGATGTCTGGCCGGCGCTTCAGTACGCAGCCTGGAAGGATACCTACGCTACGCTGCATATGTGGGCGCAGATCGTCGGCAAGGTGGCGCTTGCCAGGGCGCCGCCCCTCAATCACTCATGGTCCATCGCGATGGAGGTGACTCCGCGCGGACTCTCGACGAAGACGCTGCCCCACGGCGCTCGCACCTTCAGTATTCAATTAGACTTTATCGATCACCAACTCATCATTCGTGCATCGGACGATGAGACGAGATCGATGGCGCTTGAGCCGCGGACGGTTGCCGATTTCTACCGTGAGCTGATGGCGTTGCTCGATGAGATGGGACTGCCCGTGAAGATCTGGCCGATGCCGGTCGAGATCCCGTCGCCCATTCGCTTCGATCTGGACACCGTGCATCGTTCTTACGACCCGGCGTATGCAAACCGCTGTTGGCGGATTCTATCCCAGGCCGCGCGAGTGCTGACGCTGTCGCGTTGCGCGTTCATCGGCAAGTGCAGTCCCGTGCATTTCTTTTGGGGCAGCTTCGACCTGGCCGTGACGCGATTTTCCGGAAGGCGGGCGCCGCCGCGCGAAGGCCCTGCATTCATGCGCGAAGCCTATTCGCACGAGGTCATCAGCCACGGATTCTGGCCCGGTAACGACGCATTCGCGGAGGCTGCATTTTACTTTTATGCGGCCCCCGAGCCGCCTGGACTCAAGGATGTCCGCGTGCAGCCGGATGCGGCGTACTATCAACGCGAGCTCGGCGAATTCATCCTGCCGTACGAGTCCGTCAGGCGATCCGCTTCTCCCGATCAGGCGATTCTGGCGTTTGTTGCGAGCACCTACGATCGCGCCGCCGGGCTTGCGGGTTGGGATCGGGAGGCGCTGGATCGAGCTTAGCGGGGCCGCCTTCGCAGCGGTCAGGCCGGGGCCTTGAGACGCAGCCTGCCGATGAAGTCGCGCTTGCCGATCGGCATGCCCTTCCAGCGCAAGATGTCATAGGCCGTGCTGGCGTGAAAATAAAAATTCGGCTGCGAAAAGGACAGCAAGAAATCCTCCGCCGTGAAGTCCATATGGTGTTCGCGAAATGAAAAGCGCATGTCGCGGCCAACAAAGGAATCGATCTCCGCGGCATCGATTGCTTCAATGGCGGTCAGGGTTTCTGCGATTTTGGTCTTGAGGGCCGCGAAGCTCTGCGGCGGCGGCGAGATGTCCGGACTAAAAACACCTTTGCGGACGCCCACGATCGCACCCAGGGAATGTTCGGCCGTGGCTTTCACCTGATAGGCAAAAGGCAACATATCTTCGGCCAGCCTGGCTTGAATGACCGCTTCGGGCGCCAAACCCTTCTCGGCGCAAAATTTCTCTGCTTTTTCCAGGAGGGCCGCGACCGAGCCCAGGACTTGACGGTAGGACGGAATGGTCGCTGAGTACAATGAAAGTGTCATGGCGGTCCCTCGTATGTTGACCGCTGAGTGTAGTGCAGCGGCACTGAGCTCGCCAGGGGACGAGTGCCTTGGCGATTGGCCCGGCCGGGCGTGGAATTGTCATGGCCAGTCAGGCATGATCGGACTCTCCGCCCGACGCACCGTACAACAATCGATAACAACAATGGGGTGCTGATCATGAATGAGAACGTGTTTCCGCGCGACCGTGCTTTGACTGCCGTGTCCCTGGCGACCGGGGTTCTTGTATGGACCGGCGTTGCCGCCGTCATTTATCTCAGCGGCGCCAAGGCGTTGATCGGCGTGGCGGCCACGGTGCTCTTCGCCGTGCTGCTGTCGTTCATTGCATATGTATTCGCGAAGTCTGCCGCCATCGCTCACTTGCGTGGCAACGCGATCGAAGTCAGCGAACACCAGCTGCCCGATATTTTCAATCAGCTCACCGCATGCTGCCAAGCGCTCGGCTTGACCAAGACCCCCACGATGTACGTTCAGAACGGGAACGGCGTGATGAATGCCTTCGCCACTTGGTTTCTGGGGCGGCAATTCGTGATACTCCTCTCCGGCGTCGTCGACGCGATGGAAACCAACCCGAATGGCGTCCGGTTCTATGTCGGACACGAGCTCGGACACATCCTGCGCCACGACAATCCGCTGGTTGCGTTTCTGCGCTGGCCGGCGTTGCGATTGCCGTTGCTGGGTGCCGCATTTTCGCGCGCCCGGGAAAGCACCTGCGACCTCCACGGCCTCGCCTGCAGCCAGTCGCCCGAGTCGGCGGCTCGATCACTCGCGGCGCTCTCAGCCGGCGCAAAGAGCTGGGCTAACGTGTCGCTCGACGGTTATCGACGGCAGGTCGCCGACGCGAAGGGATTCTGGATGTCCTTTCACGAGTTGGTGGCCAGTTACCCGTGGACTGCGAAGCGCGCCATCCGGATGCTGGACAAGAACCCGCACATCCCTGGTCGCAATCCGTTTGCCTACCTGCTCGCCTTGTTGGTTCCCTATGCCGGCCGAATGGGCGCCGGCGTCGGCATGTTGATTTACGTGTACTTCATCGGTGTGATGGCCGCCATCGCCATTCCTGCCTACCAAGACTACACCGTGCGCGCCGTGCTCACAGGCGCCGCTGCGGAGTCGGAGCACGCCCGACAACAGCTGGTCCAGTACTACCGAGCGGAGAACAAGGTTCCGGCCTCTCTCACTGAAGCTGGAGTGGCCGCGGAATTGCCCAATGGAGTGCAATTGTCCCTCAGCGCAAAGGGCATGGTACTGACGGTTCAATCAAAACGAGGGGAGCTGGTGTTCACTCCCAAGCGCGACCCTCAGGGACAGATCACTTGGGCGTGCACGGCGGGAACAGGCGTCAAACCGCAGCAGTTGCCGCCAGTCTGCCGCTGAGCGGGGGCCCAGCGGACCTGATCCATGAGCGGGCAATGGAGAGCCCGGTGCGCGTTGCAGCGCCGCATTGATTGTCCCCCAGGTCCGCGAGACACTGTGAAATCGATCCATCCAAGGGAGTATGAAATGGACGATACCGCCAAAGGAATTGATGCGGAAGTTTTGGGAGCTTGCGTCCTTCCGAAGCTCGACTATCTCTCATCGATTCTCAAGGACGCCGAATTGTTGGTTGCCTATGCGTCCGAATCGGGCATAGAACTCGATCCAAGGATTGGCAAGCACGTTCTGCGCGCACGAATCGCCGAGGACGGCGCCAGTTGGACACCGCACATCGCGCAGGAACTTTTTTCTGCTGTCACGGCTCTGTCGGCGAAACTGCGGCCGGTGACCGTGGAAAGCTTGCGCTTATCGGCGAAGGACAAGGGAGCCAAACAGGTTCTGCGCGCTTACAAGTGGGTCGTCATCGCGCTCGCCTTCGTGATTATTCCGTTTTCCTTCGCAACCTTCGTCGCCTCGAGGATATCCCAGGGAATCGATGCCGAGTTGGTGAAGGCGAACGCGCTTGCCGTGACAGCCACCAACGAAGTCAGCCCACTTCCTATGGCGCCCGCTTCGCGGCCTGACGCGTCTCCGCTTCGCAGGGGTGCAGCCGATGCCCTTCAGCGCGGGATTTCCGAGGCCGAGGTGATCCGAAACCTGCAGGAATTCGCCGCGAGCACGCGAGCCATCTATTCGAGCGCGCGCGAGCTCAATTGGTTTTCGGGTTACGCGATTCCCGATCCGTATGCGCACGCCGAGACCGACAAGAACAATCGGATTGTGGATCTGGAGCTACCCCCGGGCATTCCTGATCTGGTGGAGGCAACCACGCAACGAATAGCCGTTTACCAGGGCATCCGATATTTTGCGCAATCCGTGCAAGGAATTGTCGCGACCATCTACGGCGCTTTTTCCGCCTGCGTATTGCCCGTCTTGTACGCCCTGCTGGGCGCATGCGCCTACCTGCTGCGGCTCTTCGAACAGCAACTAAGAACTCGTACTCTCACGGAGACCGACGGTCATGTCGCGCATTTCGTGGTTGCCGCAATCAGTGGCGCTGTCATTGGCCTGTTCAGCAATCTGAACTTCGGCCAGGGCGCGTCCCTTTCGCCCCTTGCGGTGGCTTTTCTCGTCGGCTATGCCGTCGACGTATTTTTCTCATTCCTCGAGGGTATGATTCAGTCGGTCAGCCGAGCGCGGGGCGAGCGTACGGCTCAGGCAGCAAAGTCCGGCCCCGCCGCCACAGACTGACCGGCAGGAAAAGGCGTGCAAGGCGCGCGCTACCCGGAGCATTTGGCGCGCTTAGTCGGGCGTTAATGTCGAAACTCACCGGCCTCACACGTCATCCGTAGTGACGGTGCAGATTCCTGTTACGCCGCTTTTGGAGAATCGAAATGCAATATGCGCTACTGATCTACGAAACCCCGGACGCCTTCGCGAGGCGTGAAAATGAACACGAGAATGAGCCCTATATGGGTGCCTGGCGGTCGTATTACAAATCGATGGTGGATGCCGGTATTTACCTGGGTGGGCAGCCGCTGGACATTCCCGAAACGGGTACCACCGTCGCGCATCCCGGCGGCAAGCGCCAGATCCAAGACGGACCCTACGCCAACACCAAGGAGCAGCTCGGCGGCTTTATGCTGCTCGAGCTGCCATCGCTCGATGCCGCGCTGGAGTGGGCTGCGCGCTGCCCGGCCGCCGCAAGCGGCGCGGTAGAGGTGCGCCCGCTCGCACCCCACGTACATCAGCGCGTGACTAGCGCTCGTGCAGACGGTTGAGGCTGTAGAGCATGCCGTAGAGTCCGTCGCTCGAGAATCGTACGGCCGGCTCGTTGCCTACCTGGCGGCGCGCACCCGCGATCCGGCCGGTGCGGAGGATGCGCTCGGAGATGCGCTGCTGGCGGCGCTCACCACCTGGCCTCGCGACGGAATACCGGCCAGCCCGGAAGGTTGGTTGCTCACCGCTGCGCGCAACCGGGTCACGGACCGCGCACGTCATCGATTGGTCCACGCGCAGAGCGAACCCACTCTTCAGATCATCATGGAGTCGCGCGACTGGGAGGATCGTGACGTTTTGCCGGATCAGCGGCTCAATCTCATGTTGGTGTGTGCCCACCCGGCAATCGATTCCGACATGCATACGCCGCTGATGCTGCAGATGGTACTCGGCCTGGATGCCGCTGCGATCGGGCGCGCCTTCCTGGTCCCTCCGCAAACCATGGGACAGCGATTGGTACGCGCGAAGACAAAGATCCGTCAGGCCGGTATCGCGTTCGAGATTCCGGACGCATCACTGCTGCCAAGGCGCCTCAGCGCCGTTCTGAATGCCATTTACGCAGCCTTTGGCGATAGCTGGGAAGATGCCGACGGCGTCGACGCGCACCGCGCCCAATTGGTCGACGAAGCCCTCTGGCTCGCTCGTCTCTTGAGCAATCTGTTGCCTGAGGAGCCGGAAGTGCGTGGACTTCTGGCGATGATGTTGCATTGCGAGGCGCGTCGCCCCGCGCGCCGCAGCCTTGACGGTCGTTATGTGCCGCTCGCCGATCAAGACTGCCGTCTGTGGCGCGAGCCCCTGATCCTCGAAGCCGAACAGCAACTCACGCTCGCGTCACGAGCCTCGCGAGTCGAGCGGTTTCAGCTCGAAGCGGCCATTCAATCCGTGCACGCCGAACGACGCCGCAGCGGTGAGACCCAGTGGGGCGCAATCGCTGCTTTCTATGACCGCTTGGCGACAATGACTGGCGCACTCGGTGCTGCGGTCGGCAGGGCGGCAGCGCATGCGGAGGTAGAGGGGCCGGCAGCCGCATTGACGATGTTGGATCAGATCGATCTGACCTTGTCCGCGGGCTATCAACCCTATTGGGCGGTACGCGCTCACATGCTGGATAAGTTGGGCAGTCATGCTTCTGCGGTCGCGGCCTATGCCAGGGCGATCGAGTTGACGGCGGATGAAGCAGTCCGGGGATTTCTTGCGCAACGTCGCGACGCCGCCGCCCAGTCGGGCATGGTTGTCGAAATGACCGGCGCTCGCTCGTCTTTAGTGTGAGAACTACTGGAGACCGCCGATGAAGAGTGATGAGGCAGCCCCCCGCATCGTTTCAAAAGAAGTGTGGCGCGCCGCTCGGATCGCGCTGCTTGCCAAGGAGAAGGAACTGACGGCCATGAAAGACCGCCTGTCAGCCGAACGACGCGCGTTGCCGTGGGTGCGGGTGGAGAAGGATTATGTGTTTGACGGTCCCACCGGTGCCGTGACACTGTCGGAGCTGTTCGCGGGTCGCAGCCAGCTCTTTATCAAGCATTTCATGATGGGCCCCGGACAGGCCCAACACTGCGTGGGGTGTTCGCTGGAGGTTGATCATCTGGCCGGGATCCGCGTTCATCTTGAGCATCACGATCTGACCTATGCGGTCGTGGCTCGCGCACCGATCGAGGAGATCGAGCAACTGCGACGGAAGATGGGTTGGGACTTCACCTGGGTGTCGTCCTACCGCAACAATTTCAATTTCGATTTCAACGTATCATTTTCGGATGACGAAATTTCCCTGGGCCGCGGCTATTACAACTACAGGGAAGTGGAGGTGTATCCCGGCATGGTGGATCTATCGGGCGACAGCGTTTTCGTCAAAGATGACGCAGGCCGGGTCTACCATACCTACTCGACATTTTCGCGTGGCGGCGAGCAATTCTTGGGTGTCTACGCGTATCTTGATGCGACGCCGAAAGGCCGCGCCGAAAACGGTCCTTATCATTCGCTCGCGGACTGGGTGCGGCCCCGCAACATGTACGACCGCGGCGGCACGGTCGAGCGTACGGGTCGATATCACGCAGCGGATTGCGAGCACTGTTCCCCATTGAATAAGAGAATGCCAGAGGAATTGACATGAAAATCTATTGGATCAAGGCGCAGGCTCCCCTGAGGGTGCTGGCGCTGGCAAAACATCTCGGCATCAAAGCGGATTTTGTGGAGCTCGATCTCATGGCCGGGGGGCTGAAGACACCAGACTACGCCGCACTCAATCCCAACATGAAGGCACCCGTGCTGGTCGACGGGGACGAGGTGCTGTGGGAGTCCTCAGCCATCATGGCTTATCTATGCATCAAGGCCGGATCGGACATGTGGCCCGCGCATCGCCCTGTGGAACAGGTAGAGGTGCTGCGTTGGCTGTCGTGGAACGATTGTCACTGGGCGCCCGCGGTGGGTCCGTTCTACTTCGAGCACGTGGTAAAATCGACATTCAAATTTGGTACCCCGGAACGCGAGCAATTGAAATCCAAAGTGCCCGAGCTGTTGAGATACGCAGCGGTGCTGGACGGCCATCTGACGGATCAAACCTACGCGGCTTGCGGACGGCTGACGATTGCTGACTTCCAGCTTGCTTCGATGGCAAACTATTGGCAGGAGTCGGAGATGCCCTTGCAGGCTTTTCCCAACATCGTGCGCTGGATCGATGGCCTGAAACGAATTCCCGCATGGGCGGATCCTTGGCCGGTGCAGCGCGCTGCGCTTGCGGCGGCGAGCTGATTGCGCGAGAACGCACTCGATATAACCTACGACTGGAGCAAACGATGAAAAAATTCATGGCAGTTTTTACGGGCACTGTGACCTCATCCAAAAGAGCGGAGTGGGACGCGATGGACGAAGGCAAGCGTAAAGCTCTGGAAGCATCGGGCATGAAAGCGTGGCAGGACTGGATGACGGCCAAAAGCTCGGTCATTGTCGAGACGGGAGGTCCTCTCGGTAAGACCAAGCGCGTCTCGGCGACCGGAGTGTCGGACATGAAAAATAACATGGGAGGCTACGTTGTCGTCAAAGCGGAGTCGCACGATGCGGCCGCCAAAATGTTTGAGAAGCACCCGTCATTCGCCATTTTTCCCGGCGAAGGGGTCGAGATCATGGAGGTTCTGCCGATTCCCGGGCAGCAACCACAGGCCTGAAGCTTTTTTCGAGCGGTTTAGGGAGACCCCAGTTTGGTGGGATCGGCGCCCACGCGTCCTTGCGCGTGATCCGCCGATCCCGCCCGGGCCAACGCGAAGTCGAAATGCACGCTGGATAAGCCCTGCACCGGTGCTTGCGGGTCGTTTGCCTTTTCGCTTACCACGAGTTCCGGGGATGCCCCGAACACCACATCGGTTTCGAGGTATTGGCCTCGAAAGTACAATGCCGTGACCATTTCCCGATAGCCTGGCGCGCTGATGAGGAAGTGGATATGCGCCGGCCGGCACCCTTCACGCCGCTGTGCGCGCACCAGATCGCCGACCGGGCCGTCCATCGGAATGAAATAGCCGAGCGGCCGCACGGATCGAAGATGGTAACTGCCCTGCGCATCCGAGTGGAACGTGCCGCGGTAATCGATTGCGCTGCCATCTCCTTCCTGCAGGTCGTAGCTGCCATGGCTCGAGGTCTGCCAGACCATGAGCTTGGCGTTCGCTATGCCCTGTCCCGCGGCGTTGCGCACCGCGCCCCACAGAAGAATTTCCTCGGATTTGTCGCTCTTCGAAATCTGTTCGCCGAGCGGCAAGGGCGGCGCATCCTCGCGAAAGAACGGCCCCAGCAGGCTGGTGGACGTCGCCTTCTCCAGCGCGGTCGCATCATGCAGCGTGTTCACCAAGGTGCTCAATCCCACGACGTCCGACAGCAGAATGAATTCCTGTCGAGTCTGCGTGCAGGTTTGACCGACCCGGGTGAAGAACTCAATGGCCTTCAGCCATTCGGCCGGAGTCAGGTTGACCTCCCGGGCAAACGCGTGGCAGTGGCGGACGGCGCTCTCAATGATGGTCTTCAGCCGTTCATCCGCAGTGCTCTGCATCTGCTTGCAGCACGGCTTCGGTCACGGACTGCGGCGTATAGTCTTTAATGGCTTTCCCCAATGCGTTCAGGTGCGCCGGCGCGCGACCACGAAGGCCTCATCGTTGAACCACAGCCCGCCATGCTTTTGCAGCACGCTTTGCGTGGCGGCGAGGTAGGCGCCATTGGCAACCACTGCATCGAGACGTTCGTCCTCGATCTGATTCACATAGATGGCGGCATTCCAGGCGGCGAACAATGTTGAGGTGCCGATGCGATCGCCGATTTCCGAGGGCAGCGTGTGCATTTCGTAGCGAAACACCGCCTTGTCATCGGGCGGCGCCGCCAGGCTGAAGTCGCGCGCATCGCGCCCCAGCTCGCGGCGCAATGCCGCCAGCAGTTCATGGCGATCGACCTGGAAGGGCCGCTCCTGCGGCCACAGCTGCTGGATGATCTCCAGTCCCGGATCATGGCCGTACGACTGGATCGCAAGCAGGCGGCCGCCCGGGGCCAGGCTGCGCGCGAGCGGCGCCAGGACCTTCTGCACTTTGAAATCGGCGCCCATTCGCGCCCGCCAGGGCTGCGAGGCGAGGATCAAGTCGTAGTGTTCGAAGATCCGCCCGGGCTTCGGTATCACGCCGTCGAGCAGAAACTTGTGATCCTCGCGGTAAATCACCAGCACCGAAGGACGGACCACCTGCGGATTGCCTGTCTTGGGACTGGGCTTGGTCTGCCAGCCGCTGGCGAGCGCAGGGGCGAGATCCTCGATCTGTTCGGCGTATTCGTGGGCGGTGGATCCGGTCAGGCGCACTTCCTGCCAGTTGAGCGCCGCTGCCAGGTTCGCATCGCGCGGCATCAGGCGCGGCGCCTCGGCGTAGTTGAGATTGGTCACCACGAAAACCGTGGCCGGATGCTCGAACAGCCGGTCCGGCAGCTTATCGAGTCCCAAGCGGACATCCTCGAGACTGATCTCCTTGGCCACGACGAACAACGGAACGGTCGGAAACAGCCGATGCGTGCTGCGCATGACCCGGGTGAGCACGGTTCCATCACCCATTCCAGCATCGAAGATGCGCATCGCCGGCGGGGTTGGCCGCAACAAGGTCATCTCGTGGGCGGCGCGGCGCGCGATGGCGGACTTCTCATTGCAGGTGGTGATGAAGGCTAAGTACTTCTGCCGATTATCGTAGAAACGAAATGGCGTCGCCGCGGCCTTGCTGCCCTCACGCGGCTCATCCGGCGAATTCGCGGGTACCGGGCTTGCCTCACCTGCGGGTACGCCCATGCGCTAACGCCACAGCCGGCCGGAGGCGATCTGCGCGCCTTCGGACAAGGATTGCAGTTTCAGATACGCGATGTCCGGCTCGACCGGGCCGAATCCGGCAAAGGTGCCAAAGCCGCAGTCCGTGCCCGCCATGACCCGCTCGCGTCCGACGATTTGTGCGAACCGCTCGATGCGCTCAGCCACCAGCTAGCGGATGCTCGATGTAGTTGGTCGTCGTGGCAGAGGAGTCCGGGAATCAAGACTCTTGTCGTCCGGAATTCGCGCGTCCTTGAACACCGTCCATTCGTGAGCGTGGCGCGGATTCGCCGCCTCGAACAACAACCCCTGCGCCTTTGCCTTGAGGACAATGGGCAGCAGGCGCTCCATGGGCACGTCGTGATGGTGCGGGCCTTCGTAATTGCCCCAGCACACGTGCATCCGCACCCGCTCCGCCGGAACATTCCTCAGAGCTTGATTCAACACCTCGATGTGCCGCGCCGCGAGAACCTCGAACTCCGCGAGCGAGCGGTCGCGGTACATGGTGTGGCGGCCCATGGCCAGATCCGGCGCATCGATCTGCAAGATGATTCCCGCCTGCACGATCGCCTCGTACTCCACGCGCAGCGCCTCGGCGAGCGCAGTCAGATACTCGTCCTGCGAGCGATAAAAATCGTTCGGCTGAAACAGCGCCACGACTCCCGGCGAGGCCGCGTTCATGAACGCCTCGGCCGGCGCTGCCGCGGCGATCGCCGCCGGATGTTTTCGAGATCCGCCTGCAGCGGCGCCAGATTCTTGACACTGATCTCGCCGATGCAGCGCGGCCGGCGGTACTTGGCGGTCGATCCCCGATCCGCCAGCTTTTTGAGCAGCCCCGGAAACTCCACCAGATCCTGGCCGGGCTCCCGCGGCGTATCGCCGCCGAATCCCGAAAGCCGCTCGGCGATATAAGTGGCGTAGCTGATCTTGCTCATCTCGCCGTCGCTGACCACATCGATGCCGACCGCAACCTGCCGCCGCACCACCTCCGCCACCGCATCGGCGATGACGGCGGCAGCGGCCGGCGCGTCGCTTGACCTCATTGCGCTCGCGCGCGAACAGCACATCGGTCACCGCCTGGCTGCGCGGCAGGCTGCCGACGTGAGTGGTCAGGATGCGATCGGTGCTGTGCTTCATGAGCGCGCTGTCGCCTACCGATAGGTGTTGTTGGAGGTGTGATCGCCCGCCATCCAGCGCTTCAGGTCGGCATGCGCGCTCCCGAGCCGAGTGCGGTTGATCTCCTGCGCCCGGGGACTGTCGAGCGTGAATTCCAGGATCAGCCCATTGGGATCGGTGACGTAAACCGAGCGGCAATAGCCGTGCTCGAGCACGAACGATCTGCGGCTCCTTGTAGCCGGCCGCGGCGAGCCGCTTCTCGATCGCCTGCTGCGTCTCCTTGTCGACGTTGAGCGCGATGTGATGGAAAGGCGATGGCGGCATCTTCGGCCCGAACAGCTCCTCGTCCTCGGGCTTGGCGAACTTGAAGAAGGCGAGCGCGCCGCCGTCACCCAGTGCAAAGAACAAGTGGCAATAGACGCGCTCGGCGCCGAACAGCTCATCCACCTCGCACCAGGTCGCCACCAACGGCAGCCCGATCAGCTCCTCGTAGAACTTGCGCGTCGCCTCCAGGTCCCGCGTTACGTAGGCCGTGTGATGGAGCCGGGACGGCAACTTGGATGTGCTAGCCATGAGACATTCCTCCGAATCAAAATTTGTAGTCGAGATCGACGCCGTAGCGCCGCGGCAGAGCCCGCCACAAGAATCCTGCGCCGCCGACATTGCCCGGCGAGAACTCGGCATTGTAGATCGTGTTGGTGAGATTCTTGGACCAGGCCGTGACCGTCCACTTCTCGCGCCTGCAGCCCGAGCCGCAGATCCACCAGCGAGACCGGATCGCGCGAGGTGATGTTGTACGGCTCCCACCAGGTGCGGCCGATTTCGTTGTAGTCCAGGCGCACCGTCCCGTCAGGCCGTCGGCCAAGCGGCTGCTTGTACTGCACGCCGGCGTTGACGGTGTTCCTCGACACCAGCGGCGCCTGATTGCCGATGACGGTCGGGTCGGCCATGGCGGTGATGCGGCTGTCTGTGAAGCCGACGCCGGCATACAGGTCGAGCCGATCGGTCGGATGAGCGGTGATGGAGAGCTCGGCCCCCTTGTAGGTCGGCGCTCAGATTGCCCAGGTTCTGGGTCGAGTCCGCCGCGATGAAGACGAAGAAGTAGCCGTTCTTGGATTGGGTGTGGAAAACGTCCCCATCCACGGTCAGCCGCCGATCGAGAAACTGGCTCTTGAATCCCACTTCGTAGGTATCGGCAATCTCGGCCTGGAACAGATCATTGACGCCCGAGCACGCCGTTCGCGAGTCGCCACCGTCGCCCACACCGGTCTGGTTGAAGCCGCCGCTGCGAAATCCGCGGCTCCAGCCGCCGTAGATGGTCCAGTCATCGTTGGGCTTGAAGCGCAACGTGGCCTTGGGCTGCGGTCGCACTGAAGGTGGCCTTGCGCACCTCGCCGGTGAAGGCCGTGGTGGTCGGCAGGAACTGCGGTCGGCGTGTCGGTGGTGTTCTGGCGTTGATCCTGGTCGTAGCGCATCGCGACATCGAGTTCCCATTGCTTGTTGAACTCGTAGGTCGCATCGGCAAACACCGCCCAGGCGTTGTTGTCCTGGCTGTCCGCGAGAAAGGTCTGGTTGGTGTTGGTCGCGTAGGGATTGGTCGGATCGACGATCGGCGTGTAGAACACCTGCGGGGACGCCCTCGCCCCGATCCGCCAGATTTCCCGTGGAGATGAAGCGCTCGGTATGCACGTAGTAGGCGCCCGCGATCCACGAGAAGCCTTCGACCACCGGCGAAGTGAAGCGCAGCTCCTGGCTTACCAGGTCTTGACGTCGATGAACTGGCTCTGGCTCTCGTCGAACGGGCCGCCCTGGGCAGGCGTCGGTATCGGGCCCGCAAACGAAGTGAGCGCAGTATTCCACGGAGGTTGTCACCGGCCGGAAATCGTAGGCATCGCCGGTGTCGATCTCTTTGGTGTGGTTGTAGTCCGTGATCGAGGTGATCGTTCCGTAGCCCAGGTTGAAGTCGAGCTTGAGCGCGACATCGAGGATGTCGCGGTCGTCCGTGCCCAGATTGTTGTTCTGGATCGGCGAGGTGGTGTCGTTGGCATTCCCGGGCGTGGTGAAGTCGCTGAACGGATTCGACTCGTCGCTGCGCGGAATGACGAAGTAGTACGCCGTCGTCTCCGCCTTGTCGTACATTGAAGCGCAGGTCCGCGCTGAATTTGTCCGCCGGCGTCCACAACAGGCGCAACCGGCCCGAATAGTCGCGATACGGGTCGGCCTTGCGGTCGAGATAGACATTCTCCAGAAAGCCGTCGGTATTGTAGTAGTTGAACGAGGCGCGGTACTTCAAGTGTTCCGGCGGAATCGATCGGCCCGCTCAAGTTCGAGCTGCGCCTTTTGCGACGGGCCGTTGCCGAGGCCAACCCGTGTGCTGGCCTCGAAATGATCGGTCGGATCCGCGGTGTGAATGATGATCGCGCCGCCGATCGCATCGCGCCCATACAAGGCGCCTTGCGGTCCCTTTCAGCACCTCGATCTGCCGGATGTCGTACAGTCCTTGAGTGAACTCGTACGGATTGGTTTCCAGCACGCCGTCGACCAGTACCGCGACCGACGGCTCGCTGTTGCGCGCCTGCGAGATGCCGCGAATCGTGACGAAGGAGTTGCCGACGTTCTGCGTCTCCACCAAGGTCATGTTCGGCACCATGGCGATGAAATCGCGCGGCGCTTTCGATTCCCGCCGCCTGCAATCTCCTGCGCGGTGAACACGTTCACCGTGATCGGCACGTCTTGAAAATTCTCGTTGCGCTTGCGCGCCGTGACCACGATTTCCTCGAGCGCTCCGGACTCGGCGCGGTTTGCGCCCAGACCGGCTCGACAATGACGACGATTGCCAACGCGGCCGCCAGCATCGACAGAATTCGGCGCATTGACAGTGAACATGTGAAATCCCCCCTTCGTTATTTAAGGCTCAAGCCCGTCAGCCTTCTTCATTTGCCAGTTGCGCGCGCACCATTTGCGCGCCCGCCACCATCGCTTGCAGCTTGCCGAAAGCGGTTTCGCGCGGCAGATACTTCATGCCGCAGTCCGGCGCGATCAAAAGATTTTTCGGGTCCACGAAGGGCAGGGCGCGGCGAATGCGGCTCGCCACCAGCTCCGGGGTCTCGACGGCGGGGTCGGACAAATCGATGACGCCGAGAATGATCTTCTTGCCGGGCAGCTGCTTGAGCACGGCGCAGTCCAGGCTCGACTGCGCGGTCTCGATCGACATCTGCGCGCAGCTGCACTCGGCCAGCTCCGGCAGGAATGAATACCCGGACGGACGCGACATGAATGATGGCCGCGTAGCCAAAGCAGATGTGCACGGCGGTGGTGCCCGACACGTTTTCCAGCGCGCGATTGAGCGCCGCCAGGCCGAATGCGCGCGCCTCCTCGGGCCGCGCCTGCATGTAAGGCTCGTCGATTTGCACCACGTCCGCGCCGGCATTGAACAGATCGCGAATCTCCTCGTTCAAGGCGGCCGCGTAGTCCATTGCGGCGAGCTCGCGGCTGCCGCCGTAATGATCGATCTGCGCCTGCTGCGCCATGGTGAAGGGCCCGGGCACCGTCACCTTCACGCGCCGATGGGTGTGACGGCGCAGGAATTCGAAGATCGCGCACGCCGACCGCATGACGCCGGCGGATGTTCCCGACCACTCGCGGCACCGGATTGGGATGGCCGCTGCGGTCCAGCGCGGTGCCCGGATTGTCGAGATCGATGCCCTCGAGCGCGGTCGCAAAGCGGTTCGAATAGCTCTCGCGGCGAATTTCTCCGTCGGTGATGATGTCGAGGCCGGCTTCCTCCTGCGCCTTGATGGCCATGATGGTCGCATCGTCCTGCGCTTCCGCCAGATACGGCTCGGGCACGCGCCACAGCTCGCGGGCGCGAACCCGCGGCGGAAAGCGGCCGGCCAGGCGCTTGCCGATCGATCAGCCACTCCGGCTGCGGATAGCTGCCGACCAGCGTGGTTGGAAGCAGCATCGCAACTCCTCGCGCCTCAGAGGCGATTCACCGCTGGTCCACGCGCCGGCTCCGGCCAGGAGTCCCGCTGCTGAAGAGCCGCGCGGATCGATTCACCGTGTTGATTCAGAAGCGGCGCCGCACTCACCGAATGAGGCGCGCACGCCGTCGAACTGCGCGGCGGGCCGCACGGCCTGCGTTGCCGTGTGCGGCGTCATCGATCGGCACGACGATCCCCAGGTGCGCGACCTGCGGATCGCGCACCACGTCATCGATGAGGTTCACCGGCGCGTAAGGCACATCCTCGGCCTGCAGGCGCCGCACCCAGTGCTCGAGCGGCTTGCGCGCGAAACGCGCATCGAGTTCGACGCGCAGCGTCTCGTACTCGGCGATGCGCCGATCGCGCGGATTGAAGCGCGGATCCTTGAGCAGTTCCGGCGCCTCCAGCGCCGGCAGTCAGATCCCTGCCAGAATTTTTCCAGCGAAGACAGATGAATGGCGATCAGGCGCTCATCCGCTGTGCGCAGGATGTAGGCCTGGGCCAGGCGCGGCCGGTCGGCCGATGTCGGCGTTTCGCCCAAGCGCGAAAAATGCGGCGAACGGCTCGACCGCGAAATGCGCCATGGCCTCCAGCATCGAGACTTCCACATGAGCGCCGCGGCCGCTGCGGCCGCGCTGCACCAGAGCGGCGAGAATGCCTTGCGAGGCGTACAGGCCGGTAATCGCATCGGCGAGCGCCGGGCCCAGAAACTGCGGCCGCCGGTAGTCGACCACCACGCTCAGGAATCCGCTCAAGGCCTGCGCCACCGAGTCGTAGCTCGGCCGATCGTAATAAGGACCGCTCGAGCCAAAGCCGCTGATCGAGCAGTACACCAGGCGCGGATTCATGCCTTGCAGCCTGTGCGACGCCGGCGCCCAGGCGCTCGGCCGTTCCGGGCCGGAAGTTCTGGATATAGACGTCCGCCTCGCTCACCAGCTGGTCGAAATAGTGCGCAGTCGCTCTTGAGCTTCATGTCCAGCGACAAACTGCGCTTGTTGCGGTTGTAGGCCTGGAAATGCGGCGAATACTGTCCGCCCTGGTAGGCGCGGTACGGATCGCCCTCCGGGCTCTCGACCTTGATCACATCGGCGCCGAGGTCGGCGAGCATCATTCCGGCACAGGGTCCGGTGATGAAGGTTCCCTGCTCCACGACGCGGATTCCCGCCAATGTGGATGGCGTGCTCATGCAGCTCAGGTGTCCTTGCTCGCTTCGAATCCCGGCGGCAGCGATCGCCGTCGTAGTCGATCGCCTGTGCGGCGGCGTGCGACATGACGAAACCGATGGCCGTGCTGCTGCTCCTCGAGAAGGTGCGCGATCAGGCCGGCGGTGCGCGCCAGGATCGGAATGCCTTTGAGCGCCGCGAGCGGGTACCCCGCATCGAGCAGCACCGCCGGAATCGCGCCCGACACGTTCAACGCCAGTCGCTTGCCCACCAGATCCGGCAGCAAGCTCTCCACTTCGCGCGCGATTTGCACGTGCCTGCCGCGTACCGCCGGCCTCGGCTCGCGATTTCGAACAGCCGTTGGACGCGCGGATCCAGTCTGCTTGTGCAGCGGATGTCCGTATCCCGGGATCGAGCGCTGCGCGCTGCGGTATTCGCGAACGATGGCTTGCGCCGCATCGGTGATGCGATTCGCCCGTATCGATGCGCGCTTGGCAATGGCGGCAGAACAAATGCCGGCGGCCTCGGAGGACCCCAGCACCACCGAGCCGCAGCCGAGGATGCCGGCGGCGACCGCACCCTGCAGCGCCTCGGGGGCGGCGGCGAGGTCATGCGCGATGCCTGCACGCTGGGCACCAGCCCGTGTTCCGCAATGGCGACCAGCGTCGCATCGAGCACCCGGCGCTGCGCGGCAGTGGGCATTGCCCCGGTCACCAGCAACCAGAAATGCTCCGTAAAGCTGATCGAGCCGATCAGTTCCCGCGCAAGATCGCGCCCGCGGACCACGATGGTTTCCTCGTTCGAGGTCGAGATCGCCGAGCTGTGCCGGTCCTGCCGCCCGATCTTCACTACTCCCCCTTCTCTGTATTTTCGTATATCGAAAAAATACGTCGATATACGAAACCATACTGAACTCCGTCTCGAGCAATCGTCAAGAGAACGCGCTAAGCTCTTTCGCGATTTTCGGATATCGAAATAGACTGCAAAGCAGTGCCACCCCGCAAAACAACACCGCCGCGCCGCGAAGCCATGGGCGGACTCGCCAAGGGTCTGGCCGTGATCCGCGCCTTTTCGCGCGATCACGCGGCCTTGAGCTTGAGCGAGATTGCGCGCAGCGCGCGAATTCCCGCCGCGACCGCGCGGCGCTGCCTGCTCACTCTCGAGGAACTGGGCTACATCACGCGCAGCGGCCGCGATTTTCTGCTGCGGCCGAAGGTGCTCGAACTCGGCGCCGCCTATCTTGAGTCGATGAATATCGAACAGCTCACCAAGAATCATCTGGAGGAGCTGGCCCGCAACACCTCGGACTCCGCGGCGCTGTGCGTGTTGGACGGTGTCGAGATCGTCTATGTGGCCCGCACCTCGGTGCGCACGCTGCTGCGCCTGGAAGCGCATGTCGGCAGCCGATTTCCGGCGCATGCGACCTCGACGGGGCGCGTGCTGCTGGCCGGCGTGAGCGGCGAGCGCCTGCAGCGCTACTTCGACACCGCGAATCTCGAAGCGCTCACCGAACGCACCGTCACGGATCCGGTGAAGCTGCGCGCGCTGATCGAGGAGTGCCGGCGCTGCGGATATTCCGCGGTCGAAGACGAACTGGCCTACGGGGTCATCGCACTCGCCGTACCCGTGCTCGATCAGAAGGGGCGGGTGGTCGCGGCACTGAACTCGTCGAGTCATTCGCGCCGCACCACCAAGACCAAGATGGTGCGCGAACGCCTGGCCATGCTGCAGCAGGTCAGCCGTCAGATCTCGACCGATCTGGCGACCGTTCCCTGGCTTTCCATCAGCGCACAAACCTGACGTATGCCAGCGGCTTGACGCTGCCGCGGGCAAGACGTAGCCTGAAAGCGAAAAATATTTCGCTATCCGAATTATGGAGCCGCATGATCGCGACCGCAAACCCGCCCTCCGGCACGGCGGAAAATCACCCCGCGGACCGGTATCTTGACCTGCAGAACGCGCAGTTGCGCTATCGCGACGAGGGCCGCGGCCCCGCCGTGATTCTCCTGCACGGCTGGACCCTTGATCTTGAAATGTGGGATCCGCAGGTGGCCGCATTGCGCAATGAGTTTCGGCTGGTGCGCTTCGATCGGCGCGGTTTCGGGCTGTCCCGCGGCCGCCCGGATGCTCGCCATGATGCGGCGGACATTGCGACGCTGTACCGGCATCTGGGTCTGGATCGTGCGGCCCTCATCGGGATGTCGCATGGCGCGCGTTCGTCATTGCAATTTGCCGCCGGCTCCCCTAAACGGGTCAGCGCTCTCATCCTCGACGGGCCTCCAGCCATTGACCGTGTCACGGGCGAAGACGATGTGCCGATCGCTTACATGCGAGAGGTTCTGGAGGAGCGCGGCATCGAAGCGTTCCGCCGCGAGTGGAGCAATCATCCGCTCGCGCGGCTGAGGACCCACGACCCGAAGATTCGTCAGATGGTCAATAGTATGATTGCGCGATATCCGGGACAGGATCTGGCGGCGAGCGACGACTTCGCAAGCTCCGACGGGGCCGATGCCGGCGCGGTCCCGCTGCCGCTGCATGCGATGACGGCACCGACACTGATCTTGAGCGGCGCGCATGATCTCCCGAGCCGTCTACAGACAGCGCGGCGGCTGTGCGCGCTGCTGCCCGCCGCCGAGCACGAGGTGGTGGCCGATGCTGGCCACCTCATCAATCTGGATCGACCTGCGGTTTACAGCGAACTGTGCCGATTATTTCTCTCCCGCCACACAATAATTCCAGCCGACTAGGAGTCGCCATGCCCAAGGTTCTCGTTCTTTACTACAGCAGCTACGGACACATCGAAACGATGGCGCACGCGCAAGCAGCGGGCGCCGCCAAAGTGGCGAACGCACAGGTCGCGGTGAAACGAGTCGCCGAATTGTGCCCGATCGACGTCGCCAAGGCGTCGGGCTTCAAACTCGATCAGTCCGCGCCGCTCGCGCAGCCCGATGAGCTCGAGCAATACGATGCGATCATTTTTGGCACCCCGACTCGCTTCGGGAATATGGCGGCGCAAATGCGCAATTTTCTGGATCAAACCGGTGCGCTATGGGGGCGGGGCGCGCTGGTCGGCAAGGTCGGAAGTGTTTTTTGCAGCACCGCCAGCCAACACGGAGGCCAGGAGACCACGATCACCTCTTTTCACAACACTTTGCTTCATCACGGGATGATCATCGTCGGGCTGCCCTACACATTCAAGGATCTGACCACCATGCGCGAGGTGACCGGCGGCACTCCCTACGGCGCAAGTTCCATTACCGGGTCCGGTGCGGAGTCCCGCATGCCCTCGGAACTCGAACTTGAAATGTGCCGCTATCAGGGCGAGCACGTGGCACGGATCACCGCGCAATTGGTAGCGGGTGCGGGCCGTAAATGAGACATATCGCAGAAGGCCGTCTGAACTTGCAGGTTGTTACGCAGTCGAAGGGCTCGATCCCTGGTATTTAGTCTGTGTGGGCGGCGTGGGCAACGCGCCGGAGGAGCAATCTGTTGTCAATTTCGCGCCGCGTGATTCTGCAAACAATGATTGCCGGAGCGGCCTGTGCTGCGTTGCGGCCTGCGCAGTCTCGTGCCCAAGAAGCTCCTGCGCCGATTTCTGCCGCTCTGCTGCGACGCGCACTGGATGCGTTGGAACGGCATCGCGAAAGCATTGTTCATCGCGACCTCATCGGCATCGCGGATTTCTCTCTGCCGTCGAGTATGCAGAGATTTCACCTGCTGCGGCTCGCGGACGGCCGGCTCACATCGCATCTTGTCGCCCACGGCCGCGGTTCCGATCCGGCACACACCGGATGGCTCGAACACTTTTCCAACCAGCCGCGTTCCCAGGCGAGTTCCGCGGGAGCCTACGTCACTGACCGCCTCTATGTCGGTGAGCATGGTCAATCGCTTCGCCTCGATGGACTCGACGCGAGCAACAGCAACGCCGCGTCGAGGGGCATCGTCATTCATGGCGCGTGGTATGTCAGCGAGGAAATCGCAAAGAATAAAGGCGTTCTGGGGCGCAGCGAGGGCTGCTTGGCGGTAGCCCAATCCAGTCTCGGCGATGTATTGGCGACGCTGGGTACCGGCCGGCTAATCTACGCTGATAAGGTCTAAAAGACCCGATCCAACGACGTCCCCTCGATTGTTGGGCTTTGCCCGCGGGCAGTCCATGTCCGCACTGCCCTGGGCGATAAGCTTTCCTTAATAGACCGTCAGATATTGCATTTGTTGGCGGTCCCCGCCAGCCGCATTCTGTTGCCTATCGGATTGAAGATAAATTTGATTGTGCGGGTCGATTCTTTGATCGCTCATTCGTCTTAAAGACAGGCGCTCGAATCGCGACCGCTGAATCTGGCAGAGGGCACTGACTTGAACTCCAAAAGTGATTGCAGCGTAGGTTGCGCGACGGCTCGGCGCCGAGGTAGGGTGATGCAAACAATGGCCGGGTGGCTGACCGTCATTGTCGCTGGCTTAAAGGCTTTCGGGCCCTACGCGGCGATTGAGCTGCTGCTGCCGGGCGGCTCTCTGATGGCACTCGGCCTGTGGTTCTTTCAAAGAAGACTCAGGAAAGGTGCGGCGGTCGCGAACAGAGGGGTTGCGTGAGGCCGCGCCCTTCGGAGGGGGCGCCTGGTGAAACTGTATTCCGGTCCTTTGAGCATGTTCGGTGCGAAGGTAGAGATCGCTCTTCGCGAGAAAGGTTTGGATTTCGAGCTGGAGATGGTGCCTTACAACCGACAGAGCGGCTATCAACCGAAGCATCCCGAGGTCTTGCGCATCAACCCGAAGCGCCAGGTGCCGGTGTTCATCGACAAGACAGTCGAGATCTTCGATTCCACGCAAATCTTTGAATACCTGGAAGATCAATGGCCAATGCCGCCGCTGTGGCCGGCCTCGCCGGCGGAGCGCGTTCGGGCACGGCAGCTCGAGCACGCCTCGGATGAAGTCTTCTTCCCTCACGTCATAAAATTGATGGGACTGCGCGCCAACCCGGATCCCATCGACAATCCCGAGTGGATTCAGGCACGCGAAGGCATCGAGCTGTACTACGCGAAAATGGAGCTTGAGCTCGCTGACCGGAACTACCTTGCCGGCATGCTCACCTATGCCGACATAGCATTTTACATGGCGCAATTCTTCGCAGCGAGACACACCGTTCCCCTGACCTCCGTCCATAGGAGGCTGCTGGGGTGGAGGGGACGCATGGCTGAGCGTCCGGCGGTGAAACAAGTGGTCGGCACGATGGTGAGTTACCTGAAAAGCATCGGCCTACCCATACCTGACTGGGGTTAGAATCGGCGCATGACTGATCGGACCGATACCGGCACGCCCGATCTTTTGTCCTCATTGGATGAAGGCGTGCTCACCCTGACGCTCAATCGACCTGCGGCGCGCAACGCAATGAGTGAGGGCATGAATAAAGCCCTGGGCGAGCAGCTCGCCTGGGCGGAGCTTGAGCCATCGGTGAAATGCGTCGTCCTCACCGGTGCGGGCAAGGGTTTTTGCGCCGGCGGAGACGTGAAAGGCATGGCCGAACGCGATGAGTCGGCGCGCCCCTTGACCATCGATGAAGCCATTCACCGCCAGCGCGTCAATCAGCGTGCGACGGCTGGACGATTGTTCAAGATGCCGAAGCCCACCCTGGCGGCACTGCCGGGCGCCGCCGCCGGCGCGGGGCTTGCGCTGGCGCTCGCCTGTGATCTGCGCATCATGGCGCGCAGCGCTTTTCTGACCACGGCCTTTGCGCGCGTCGGCTTCTCCGGCGACTATGGAGGCACGTATTTCCTGACCCAGCTTGTGGGTTCGGCGAAGGCGCGCGAACTGTACTACCTGTCCGAACGGGTCAGTGCCGAGGAGGCCCTGCGGCTTGGACTTACCAATTGGGTATGCGAGGCCGATGAACTTGCGACGCGCATAAGGGAAATCGCGGGGCGTCTGGCGAAAGGGCCGACCATCGCCTATCGCTACATGAAGGAAAATCTGAACCGTGCCATGGCCGGCGAGGTCGACGACTGCCTCGATCTGGAGGCGACCCACCATGTGCATTGTGTCGCGACCGAAGATTATCGCGAGGCGGTACGCGCGTTCGTTGAGAAGCGGGAGCCCGAGTTTCGCGGCCGGTAGGGGAGACTAGGAAATGCGGCTTCGACAAATCGCGCTGGTCGCAAATGATCTTGCCGCCGCTCAAGCCGACATTGCGGCTGTCCTGGGTCTGGACTATGCCTATGACGATCCGGGTGTCGGCAAATATGGTCTGCACAACGCGGTATTTCCGATAGGTGACACCTTTCTCGAGGTGGTCTCGCCCAAAGTATCGGGCACGACAGCCGGCAGATTGTTGCAGAAGCGCCGTGGCGATGGCGGCTATATGGTGATTCTTCAAGTTGATGATTTGGCGAAGGCCCGGGCGCGGGTGCGCGATGCATCAGCGCGGATCGCGGATCAGATGGATGGGGAGGGCGTGGCCTTCACGCATATTCATCCGAAGGACATCGGCGGCGCGATCCTCTCCCTCGACTTCATGAACCCCAAGGAGCGCTGGGAGTGGGGTGGGCCCAAGTGGCAGTCGAACGTCTGCACCGACACCTCGCTCAAAATTATCGGCGCCGAATTGCAGGCCGACAATCCGGCGGTCATGGCGGCTCGATGGGCGCAAGTTCTCGGCCGTCCAGCCGCCGAGGACGCGGGCATCTGGCGCATTCAATTGGATGAAGGCGAGATTCGGTTCATCGCCGAAATTGATGGGCGGGGTGAGGGGCTTGGGGCCTTCGATGTCGTGGTGCGCGACGTTGACTCGGTGCGCGCGAGCGCTGCGGCCAGGGGATTGGTGGCAAATGGCAGCGTGATGCTCGCCGGCACGCGCGTGAAGCTGATTAACCAAGGATCCATGGAAACACGCAAATCCCCCTGAAGGCCGGGAGGGGCTACGGTTTTGGATATTTCTCCGTATCGGTGACACGTTTTGCCCGCCCTTTGCGCTCTATATCCCTGAGCGACTGCTTTTTCCTTCGAATCCAATTCCGAATCGCAAGGGGATACACAATGAATGCGACATCTCGACGGGCCGCGATGCTGGTCTTTGCCCTAACCACTGCCTGCGGCGCTGCTCACGCGGCTCAGCCTCCCGATGTGGTGCAGAGCGACGGCTATGGCAATACCGCGATGGGCACTGACGCGCTGCTCGATCAAACGGCGGGCTACTCAGCGCGTTGCAAATCAGGACGCCGAGATCAACGACCTCAAGTCTCAATTGGCGGAGATCCACGCGGCACTGCGCACCCTGCGGAAGCCGGATCAGTTGGTCGCACGGCGCTGAGGAGATCTTGCTGATGCCGCCTGCTCTTTGGAGGCGACCGCATGTTGACGGGACGGTGATACTGAACTTTCCAGTCATTCAACGACTGGTCCGTCTGTAATTTCGTCAGATCGCCTCCCGCTCTTGTTTCGTTGAATATGCGAGCGTATTTTTGTGGCAGCGTTCGCACAATAAAAACAATCGAAGCAAGAGCGGAACAGGGGTTTGGCGCCGGCGAAGTCCGCCGGCAGCGACCCATGTGCGTCCGGGGGGTGATCTGATGAATGACGTCGGAGATGTCGGCGCGCATGGAACAATGTCGCCGGCGGGTTGGGGAGAGCGCCTCTCTGCGGTGCTGGCAACGGGACGTCTCTGCGGCGGCCGTTCGGGCTGCATTCGCAAGTGGTCGGGCCAAAACGTCGAAATATTCCAGCCGCCGCTGGACCATCACTTGGTCGTGCTCCATATCAGCGGTCCGAAACGCATCAGACGAATTGGCGAAGGGGGCGACACAACCTGGATCGACATTCCGCACGGCGCGATTTCCATCGTCCCTTCAGGTGCTCAGTATCGATGGCGGACCGTGGGTCCAATCGATTTTGCTCATCTTTACGTTGATCCAGGCCGCCTCAATCATGCCATCGATGCCGACTTCGATCGGGATCATACGGAGGTTCAGCTCACCGAGGCGATAGGCGTCATCGATCCGTTATTGTCCGAGCTAATCAGGACAATGTTGGAGGAAGTGGTGACCGCCGGCCCCGAGCACGGCGCGTACTTTGATCGACTTTTCGATCTGGCGCTGGCGCAGCTGGCATTGCGCCATACGACGATGAAATCGGTGAGCACTCATGCACGACACGCGTTGGCGCCAAACGTTTGCGCCAGGTGCTCAGTTACGTGGAGTCGAACATCTCGCGCCAAATCCAGCTCGACGATCTGGCGCATGTGGCGAAGTTGAGCCGCTTCCACTTCGGCCGCGCCTTCCAGAATGCCGTGGGCGAGTCACCCCTGGCGTTTGTCGGTCGTCGTCGCCTGGAGACCGCCAAGCGGATGCTGAAGGAGACCGACGATCCCTTGAGCATCGTCGCAAGGCGCTGCGGATTTCTCTCGCAGAGTCATTTCTCCGCGAACTTTCGAAAATTTACCGGCTTCACACCCACGGCATTCCGCAAACAAGCTTGAGCGGCGCGTTCTGCAGAGCGAATTTGCATTTGTGTTTACTTGCTCTGATTGTCGGACAGTTGCTAATAGAATTATTAACTACTAGCGCGCCTGTAGCAATTGGCAAGTCAGTGCCGTCCAATCCGATCTTTAAGAATCGTCGAAACAAGACGACTTAACAGGGAGAGGCAACATGTCTTTTGAAAGTGGTACGCATGGGCTCCGATTGCCCGCGGGATGTGGACCGGATCCGTACAGGCTGCGCAGGATCATCAGATCAACCTTGTTGAGCGGCAGCTCAACCGTGACATTCGCATTGCTGGCGAACTTGAACGCCGGCACGGCGTGCGCGGCGGCTGCCGCGGCACCCGCGGATGTCAACGATACCGGCCTGACCGAGATCGTGGTCACCGCCGAAAAGCGATCTGAAAATCTGGAAATCGTGCCATCTTCGATAACCGCCTTCACCGCCAAGACACTGGATCTGCAGGGCATTAACTCGGTCCAAGACCTGACCAACTATACTCCCGGCCTGTATTACACGACCTACGACAACCGCCCTTATATCCGCGGCATCGGCCGCAACACCGATAACCTCGCGGTCGAATCCGGCGTGGCGGTGTATGTCGACGGTATTTACAACGGCGCCAACGCATCGACGATCCTGCAAAATAGCACTCTGTTCATCGATCAAATTCAGGTTCTGCGCGGCCCGCAAAGCACCTTGTACGGCCGCAACGCCGATGGCGGCGCCATCGATTACATCTCCAAGCGCCCCACGAGCTCCTTTGAGGGAGAGGTGCGCACCGGTTACGACAGTTATCAGAAGGCTTTCGTTGAAGCGGCCTTTTCCGGGCCGATCAGCGACTCGGTTCGCTATCGCTTCGGAGCCAATTACACCAATCAGACCGGTGACGGGTTCTACAAGAATCTAAACGGCGTCGATGAAGGTGGCGGTGTCGCGCAGGGAGGCAATGGCACGAGCTATCACATCGAAGGTCAACTCGAAGGCAATGTCGGGTCGTCCTTTGATTGGTGGGCCAAAGTCGCGACCAGCGACTATGATGTGAGTTATCACACGGAGACGCTGTTAGGACCCTTGGATACGCGGGAGTTTCCCAACCCGCTGTTTCCCAACGCCAATTTCGGCACCTGCGCACTTCCGGGGGGCGCCGGCGGTTTGGGTTGCGCCGGCAACCCCGACACCATTGTTCCGGGCAGTGTGATCACCGGGAAGAACACCATTGCCGGAAATCCGAGCTCGCTCGGGACCGGCACGTTCGACTCGGGCTTCCAGTCGCAGTCCAAGCAACAGAACAATATTAGCGTCGCGACGCATCTGACCTGGCACGCCGATGGGATGGATATTAAATATCTGGGTGGTTATCAACAGTTCAACTACGATCTGACGGCGCCGTGGACCAACAGCCAGGGCGTTTCCAGCGGCGTTTACGGATACACGTTGCAAGGACCTGCGGCACCAGCGGGTCTTTGCCTGGCGATATACGCCCCATTCGGAG
Organism: uncultured Gammaproteobacteria bacterium; assembly: GCA_963775565.1. GTDB lineage: Bacteria > Pseudomonadota > Gammaproteobacteria > Steroidobacterales > Steroidobacteraceae > Bog-1198. Next base: position 777,289 of record CAVZJP010000018.1, on the reverse strand, counting down.
CCGGAGCCGGATGCACGGGGAATTTGCAGGTCAACTCGCAACACAATTGGTTTACATTCGATGAGCGTGAAAAATTCTTCAGCAACGAGCTGAACATTGCCTCTACCGGCACAGGTCCGTTGCAATGGATCGGCGGTCTCTATCAGTATCACGAAAACTACGAACAACCGATCAACGTGGTGAGCGCAGATCAGGCGCAGCTCGCATCGCCGTTCAGCCTCGATGCCCTGCTCGGTGCCGGAATGATAGCGCCGGCGGCTCCCAATCCATCGCGTTCGTCGTACAGCGAATTTACCGCGCTCGCCGAAGATTCTTATGGCATCTTCGGGCAATTGGATTGGCAGGCGACCAGCCAATTCAAGTTCACCGGCGGCCTGCGCTATTCCTATGATAAGAAGAGCGGCAACGACGGCTTTCGAGGCGTGCTCTTCAACCTCGCCGGACTGGGCGTCGGAACATTCGGCGCCAATACGCCCTCGTGGGACTACACGGCCTGCGCGCCCGGCACGTATCCCGGCACCGGAGCTTGCTCGATCAATCCCAATACGGGAATGGCGCAACGAAACCTCGATGCGCATTGGGATGCCATCACCGGCGTGCTGGGTGCGTCTTGGACCCCGACCACAGACATTCTCGCTTACGCGAAATACAGTCGCGGCTACAAGGCGGGAGGCTTCAACTCCGGCATCAACGCCGTCGACCCGCTCACGGGCGAGGAGACCGTGGACGCTTTCGAAATCGGCTACAAACAGACTATCGCAAAAACGTTGCAGATGAATGTGGCGGCGTTCTACTACGACTACAAAAACGATCAGCAGCCGCTCGGAGAACTCGATCCGACGACCAACATCATCAACACCATCATCGTCAACCTGCCGGTGGTGCATACCTACGGCGCCGAACTGGAAGCCATCTGGAACCCGGTCACCGATCTTGATTTCTACCTGAACTACGCCTATTTGAACGCGACCATCCACAGCACCAACGGCGTTTGTTACCAGGATGCAGCGGACCCGCAGGCTCTTGCGCCGGGCGCGAACACCGGCGGCTGCGCAGCGGGTACCGGGCTGCAGAATATCGTGGGCGCAACGCTTCCAGCCTCGCCGCGCGAAAAGGTCTCATTGAGCGCAATTTATACCTTTCGCTTCAGTCCGGGGTCTTTGGCGCTCAACGGCACCTACATTTGGCGGGATCAGACCTATGACTCTGTGTTCAATCGCTCGTATAACCTGGCGCCGTCCTATACGCTGGTCAACCTGCGCGCGATCTGGAGCGATAATTCCAATCGCTACAATGTGATCCTCTATGCGGACAATGTATTCGACAAGATCGGGCAGGACGCCTCAGGCGGTTTGGCGGTTACCGCTCCCGGGCCGGGCCAGGTCATCGATCCTCTGGTCAGCTATATTCCGCCCAGAGTCTACGGTATCGAGTTGCGGTATCGCTTCCACTGATCCTAATAACATCGGCTGACTTTTGCGCCGATTAGGCTACCATCCGGTGTGTCTGAACGCCGGATGGGGGCATGAGTAAACCGCCGCAGGATTTGACTGCGATTTTGAATGCCGCCGCGGCCTCCTATGCGCAAGGCCGCTTTCTTGACGCTGCCGGCCTGTATGGGCAGGCCGCGGCTGCGGTTCCGCAGGACCTTCGGCCGATCTATTCCCTGGCAATGATCGATATCCGGCTCGGCCGCCTCAAGAGCGCCCGGTCGCGGCTGACGGCTGTTCTTGCGATCGATCCCAATCACTACGCCGCACAGCAAAACCTCGGCGCGGTTTGCCAGAATCTCAACCTGTGGCCCGAAGCTGCGGAAGCGTATCGTCGTGCGCTGCGCTTGACCCCCAGTGCGGTGGAGACGCATTTCAGTCTCGGGCGCGCGCTCGTGGTGCTGGGGCAAGCGCAGGAGGCGAGCGCCTGCTATCGAGCGCTGGCCGCCGATCCGGTCGTGCGGATTCGGGCGCTGAGCCGGCTCGCGGTGCTCGATCCGGCGGTAATCGACGAGAAGGATCTGAGCGCATTGCGGCGCGGGGCGGAGGATCCTGCAACTGCACCCACCACCCGGATCGAAGCCTGTTTTGCCCTGGGCTCGGCTCTCGAACAGAGAGGCGCCGATCGCGAAGCATTTGCTGCACTGGCGCTCGGCAACCGGTTGAAGCACGAGTCGCTCGCCGCTTCCGCGGAAGTCGGCGCGCGGCCCGATGCCGTCGAGCGCGGGCACGAGCTCGCGGCGCGCTTCATCGTCGATCGATTCGATGAGGCGGGTCTCACCCGGCCACATCGGGCCAGTGCTTCGGCGGCCCCGATATTCATTGTCGGGATGCCGCGCTGTGGCTCCAGCTTGATCGAACAGATCCTGTCGAGTCATTCCCAAGTTCAGAGCATGGGCGAGAGCGCCGTGCTATCCGACGTGATCGATCAGGGCTTCAGCGGAAGCCGAGCGGTCGGATAATTGGCGCGCTCTGGCCGACAGCTATCTGGGCTTGATGCGCAAACGCGGTTGGACCCAACCGCACTTCGTCGATAAGACCCTGGAGAATCATCTGCGCGTCGGCATGATTCATCTGATGTTTCCGAACGCGATCATCCTGGACAGCGTGCGTGATCCCATTGACACGTGCCTATCCTGCTACCGTCAACTGTTCACCGAGGGCAACGAGACGCTTTACGATCTGGCACAAATCGGCCGGGCCTATGTCCGTTATCGCAGGGTGATGGAACATTGGGATCGTGTGCTGCCCGGCCGGGTGACCAAGGTCGAGCACGAGAAACTGGCGGCCGATCCGGATAGGCAAATCCGATCGCTTATCACCGACGTCTGCAAGTTGGACTGGGAGCCCTCTTGCCTGCGGTTCCATGAGTCGCCCGGTGCGGTCCGCACCGCCAGTGCCGCACAGGTACGCCGTCCTGTATTTCAATCATCGATTGGCCGCTGGCGGCGGCACTCGCACGACCTGGGGCCTCTGTTGGCGGCGTTGGGGCCCTATGCCAATGCGACAGTCACGGAAATCTAGATTTCCGGATCCAGCGCGACGTGCACGGCCTGCGAGAAACTCTCGGTATTCCAGTCCTTCAAGAGTTCGCACTGCGCAGCGATCATCTCGCTCTCATCGATGGTGATGTCTGCCACGGTATAACACGCGACGGTCGTGCCGTTGCTGCGCACGAATCGTGCGATCATCGCCTCATCGTCATAGGTGCGCGTGGAAACAACCCTTCGTTCCATTAACAGCGCCTGGAGACCGCTCGCATTGGGGAGGGGCGCCAAAAACTGCGACATCTGCGCGGTGTCGTCGATTTTCGCGTGCGACTCCACGATGTTACGGTCCATAGGAACCTCGCTATCGAAAGACCTGATCCTTTCGGCCGGAAGCGATCAGCAGTTTTCCGCTCAAATTTACGCCGTCGAATGCGCTGACATCAAGCAGCGCCTCAAGGGGCGCCCCTGAATTTACCTGCCGGCCGAGTTCCTGAAGCATCTGCGCGTTGGTGACGGCCTCCGCGGTTTGACTGACGCCCTCATCGCGCGTCCCGGAGATCACCACGATCGTGTTGCCGCCCGGTCCACGAAACTTCGTGAACATTCCGTAGTCATGATAGGACTGCTCCGTGCCGGAGCGCCGGGGCGGCCCCACTATTTCTCCGCCCACATCGCTCACATAGGAATGCTTGGTGGTTTTGTCGATGATCTCGTCATACGAGTCGCCCACGCTGAATCGTGAGCCGGCGAATGTAAGATCTTGAAACATGCCCATGCCGCTTAGGTATCCGATGTAGACGATGTCAGCGTTCTTGAGACTGCCCGGTTCGAGGTCGGACATCTTGCTGACCGAGATGCGTCGATTTTCCGGCGCGAGCACCACCATCACGTCGCGCAACGCGGAAGCTGCGGCGATGGGCAGATAGCGAATTCCCACATCGAGATATCGATCGGCAGTTTCCGGGTGTTCGGCCACGTAGTCAGCCAGATCACTCTTCGAGTTGACCGAATACTCGCGCACCAGGCGCTTCACGCCCGTGGCATCCAGTTCACCGATCAAATAATAGTCGCCCAGCACAATCATGATGGGCCGATCGTCGGTCAGAATCGCCGACCAAATGGGACTGGCCCGTACTCGATCCAGGTCGGTGTGCGGCATCCGCGTCCAGGCGAGTGCGGCTGCAATCAAGGCAGCCAAGCCGAGGACCGCAACCAGGAGAGCGACTCGTCGCCTTTTTGTCCGCGGCAACGCGGTCTGAACTGAGGTACTCGGGTCCGGCACCGACGTGCTCGGCTCGGAGGGGTTCGGCGCCGCAACCGGCTCGTTGATCCTGAGACGGTATTCGCCACGAGGAATATGTATGACAGCCCCCCGGCTGTTGCCGGAGGATGAATAAAACTCATCCAGCGCCTTGCGCAGCTTGTGGATGTAAACCCGAACCAGCGCGTCGTTGCCCACGTCGAAATCCGCACTCTTGCCGAACACATCCATGGCAATCGCGATCTCCTTGGGCGAGCGGCCGGCCAGAGACGACTCGAGAAAGTAGTCGAACAGACGCCTGATTCGAGATTCCCCAAGCACGCCGCTCGTTTGAATACGCGAAGCCTCCTGCTTAAGCGTTGAATCATCCAAGGAGGAAACAGCATCCGAATAGGAAACTGACATGCGATTTGGGCCTTCAGGCTCTGTTTAACGTCGGGTAACGTCAAGCGGAACAGTAATTTACATGAAAATCCGCTGTCGCCCAAATCGCGATTCTCTTACCCTTCCGGCACGACCTGATTGAGATCCGTGAAAGGGGCCCGTCATGCTTCGATACATATTGCTTCTGGCTCTTTTCAGCGGGTCATGGGTGCTGGCCGCGCAGGGAGGCAACTCGGGAGCCGCCAAGCCTCTTGCCGCTCCCCTAAGCATTCTCGAGGTCATGCGAGCCTCGATCGAGATCCCGGCCGATGGGCTGTGGGCGGTGCAGAGCGCCGACAAAATGTCCGAAGACGACTGGCTGTTGGCGGATCAGGACGCCGTTCAATTGATTGGCGCGACCACGCTGGTGTCGCGGGCCGGCACCGGCAAGCACGATCATGAATGGGTCGCCAACGCAGACTGGCAAGCCTGGGTGCGCGACATGCTGAAGACCGCGGTCGCCCTGCGCGCGGCGGCCAAAGCCCAAGATGCGGCCAAGCTTGGCGCGGCAGGTGATCATTTGCAGGAAATCTGCAGCGCATGTCACGCGAAATATCGGCCGGCCCAGCCTTCCGACGGTGTGCAGCGCTACCCGTTTTACCCCAAGCGGGAACTCGCCAAATAATGCGAAATCAATTCAGGTCGGCGCTGGCCGCTCATCGCGGCGGGATGGCAATTTGCGTCGGGATGACGATGTTCGGTTTCGCTCAGGCCGATACGCCGGAACTGGAGCAGGTCACGGTAACGGCGAAACGACTCGAGGAGGAACTTCCTCAAGAGTTGGCAAAGTACGGCACCCGGCTGGATATCATCACGGCCGCACAAATCAAAAACGGCGGCTTTGTCGATGTCGCGGGGGCGCTGCAAACCCTGGCGCCCGGACTCTTCATCAGCCCGAAAAACGGCCCCTTTGATTACGTGCACGCCTCATTTCAAGGATCCACCACCGGCGACATCCTATGGCTGGTCGATGGCATCAGAATCAACAACCGGCTCTACAACGGCACGACGCCGCTCGATACCTTGCCGGCCTCGATGGTTGAGCGCATTGAAATCCTGGAGGGCGGTCAGGCGCTGTTCTACGGAACTCAGGCGGTTGCCGGAGCCGTCAACATCGTCACGAAGGCCTACTCGGATACACCGGATGGCTCGATCACGGTGGCGGGCGACACCATCAACGATCGTCATTTCGACGCTTATGCGCGCGACACGCTCGGCAAGAGCCAATTCGTCGTGTACGGCTCAGCCGATAAATCCAGCGGCTATCAGCCTTTCAGGGACGAGGACTACCAACCGAGTACCACTGATCGGCGCCGTGCCTACGAGGTGCTCACCTTGGGCGTGAAATATGCTTACAACTTTTCAGATCAGATCCGCCTGAACATCGCCGAGCAGCACACCGATGCGCGCTTGGACTACGCGCTGCCGCAGCTCGTCAACACGGCCTACAACGATCGAAACGAAGATCTGCTGACGGCAAAACTGGATCTCGCTTTGAACGATACCGTTCAATTCTATGTAAAGACCTACTACCACGACTGGCGCTCGCACTACACCGAGTTCGACAACACCATTCCTCCCGGCGATTCGCTGGTCGTGATCGAAAACGATGGCCCCTGGGGATATCGGGACTATGGAGCGAATCTTCTGGCGAAGCTGCAGTTGGGTAAAAACTTCGACTACTTCGTCGGCTACGATTTGCAAAACTATTCCGGCAACGACGCGGTGCTGGTCATCTCCGAGCACACCGAAAGTACTCAGGCCTTGTTCGCGCAGATACGCACCACCGGCGACTTGTTCAGCAATCTAAAGCTCGCGGCCGGCTTGCGCTACAGCGATCCCAGCGTGGGCGAGTCGGATACCGTGTGGAATTTGAGCGGCCGATACGACGTGAATGCCAATGTATTCATGCGCGCGATGGTAGGCACCGCGTTTCGATTGCCCACGGCCGAGGAACTCTTTGCCAACGACCCGCAAGATGAACGCGGAAATCCCAACCTGAAACCGGAAACGAGCACGAACCTCAATCTTTCCGTGGGGGTGCTCTTCAATATCGGGACAACGCAAAACAAAGCGGAACTGATCGGTTTTTTCCGGGAGGTGAAAAATCTCATCGACTTTACGAGCTTCGACGACACCACCGGCCAAGCCGTGTTTGGCAACGTTTCCGGAACCGTCTCGGTTCGGGGCGCGGAAATTGCGCTCGAGTCGTCGCAATCCGAACTTTGGTCGGCAACCTTGAGCTACACCTACAACCACTCCATCGACCCCAGCACCCAAATGCAGATCGCCAATGTCCCCACGAACCTGGTCAAGGCAGGCATTGACTATCATCCGCTCGCGCCTTGGGGCGCGAATCTGAGCGTAAATTATTTCGGCAAGACCTATGCCACGGGTCTGTGGGATGGCACCGAGGCCTATGGGGACGACACCATTGTGAACCTGTCGGGACGCGTGTTCCTGGATTCGCAGCGTCACCAGCGTCTGGATCTTTCACTGCAAAATTTATTCAATAGAACGTATGCCACGGGCCTCGGCACCGCCACCCGGGACGCCGATGGCAGCAACTACACGTACTGGAACCTGGGAGTTCCCCGAAACTTGAGAATCGCCTATACGTACAAGTTCTGAGTTCTCAGGTTGAACTTTTCGCCTGATCCTTGATGGGCAATTGGCGAATTCGCTTGCCGGTGGCCGCGAATACGGCGTTGCACAAGGCCGGAGCGATCGGCGGGACTCCCGGCTCACCGACACCGCCCAATGGCATGTTCCAATCCGCCGCCGGAATCAAGTGCACTCGTATGTCGGGAGGCGACTCATTCATTCGCATCACGCGATACTGGTGAAAATTATCCTGTTGTGCGCGGCCGTTTTTGAAGGTGATTTCCCCGAACAGCGCCAGACTCAGTCCCATGATGACGGCGCCTTCGAGTTGCGAGCGGATGCGTTCCGGATTCACCTGTGGACCGCAATCGAAAGCTACATCGACACGCGGAACCGTGATCCGGCCCTGTTCATCGATATCGACCTCCACCACGGCCGCGACGTAGCTTAAAAAACTGTAATGGGCGGCGAGCCCTTGACCGTGGCCGCGGGAGAATTTCTTGCCCCAGCCGGCTTCCTGCGTGACAGTCTCGACCACGCCGCGCAGGCGGCCGGTATCGACGGGATAACGTTGCGGTGATTCGCCGTGATTCCAATCGTCGTGCTGGCTTCGCGGATCGATCTTGCGTGCAGGCCCGATGAGTTCCAGCAAATAATCGCGGTGATCCTTGTTGGCATTGACCGCCAGCTCCGACACAAACGACTGCACCGCAAAGGCGTGGGGTATGTTCGACACGGAGCGAAACCAGCCAATCCGGCAATGCGCGCTGGCCTCGGGATTTTCCATCCTCAGATTCGGAATGTCGTAGGGCAGATTGATGAAACCCATTCCAAGCTCGCCGCCTATCTCATGATTGACGTTGGGCGCGAAGATCGTCGCCAGCGAGGGTGCCACGCTGCGATGCAGCCAGGCGCTGACCTTGCCGTCGGTGCCGACACCGGCCTTCAAATATTCGACCGAGACTGTGTGCAGAAAATCATGATGCAGGTCGTCTTCGCGAGTCCAGATCACTTTGACCGGGCGCCCGTCCATGGCCTGCGACAACAGCGCCGCCTCGATGGCGAAATCGGGCTTGGATTTACGTCCGAATCCGCCGCCCAGCAGCGTTACGTGCACCGTGACATTTTCCGCAGGGATACCGAGATGCTTCGCGACGTCCTCGCGCGTCACCTGCGGCGCTTGGGTCGGCGCCCAGACCTCGCACCGGCCTGCGACAATGCGCGCGGCTGCACACGGCGGTTCCATGGTGGCATGGGCAATATGCGGGATGTAGTACTCCGCTTCGACTGTTTTGGCGGCGGAGGACATGGCTGAATCGAGATTTCCTGACTCGCGCACCACCTTGCCGGGCTTGTGGGCCGACTCCTGCATCGAGGCACGATAGGTGTCGGAGTCATAGCTGCCGTTGGGGCCGTCGTCCCATTCGATTTGCAACAGCTTGCGCGCCGCGATGGCGGCACCCGTGGAATTGGCGATGATGGCCACGCCTGCCAGCGGATGAAAAGTCGCCTTCGCGTTCGATGCCGGCATTTTGAGCACTTTCTGCACACCGGGCGCGGCGGCCGCGGCACTGCTGTCGAACTGCTTCACGCTGCCGCCCAAAACAGGCGAGCGTGCGATGACGGCGTACACCATGTCTTTGAACCAAGGATCGATGCCGTATTGCGCCTGACCGGTGACGATGTCGTGGCCATCGACCAGTTGCACACCGCCCTTGCCGACGTAGCGAAACTCATCGGGCGTCTTGAGGCGCAGGGCGCCCGCGGCAGGGACCGGCAACTTCGCGGCGCGTTTGGCCAGCGCGCCGTAGCCCAATTTTCGACCCGTCTTCTGATGCACCACTTCGTGATTGGTTGCGCGAACCTCGGCGACCGGGACGCTCCAGGACAATGCGGCGGCCTGTTCCAGCATCATCCTGGCAGCCGCGCCGCAGCGGCGCATCGGATCCAGGAAATGCCGGGTGCTGCGCGATCCGTCAGTGTCCTGGTTGCCGTATTTCACTTCATCGGCGGGCGCCTGTTCGACGCGCACCTTGCTCCAGTCGGCTTCCATTTCATCCGCGACGATGAGCGGCATACCGGTGCGAACGCCTTGGCCCATTTCCGAGCGGTGCGAGATGATCGTCACCCATCCGTCCTCGCCGATGGCCACGAACACCAGAGGATTGTCGACGGTGCCATGTTCCATACCCTCGGCGCCGTACTTCGGCGCATCCGCCGCCTTGGCAATTCTCAGACCGTCCGCTACGAGCAGCAGTCCGCCCGCGGCTTGAAGCCGCCGTAAAAATTCGCGACGGCTCAAGGCTGCCGCCGGCAAGAATGTATTGGTTGCCGCACTCATTTCGCGCCCCCTCCATGATTTGCGGCCTGCTTGATGGCGGACCGAATTCGCGGGTAGGTACCACAGCGGCAGATATTCCCGGACATGGCGGCATCGATGTCCTCATCGGTCGGGTCCGGTTTGGCCTCGAGCAGCGCGGCCGCGGACATGATCTGCCCCGCCTGACAATACCCGCATTGAGGCACGTTGATCTTGAGCCAGGCCCCCTGCAGAGCTGCGCCCACCGGCGATGCGCCGATTCCCTCGATGGTGGTGATCTTTTTTCCGGCCGCCTGGCCGGCCGGCAACACGCAGGAGCGCAGAGCCTGGCCGTCGACCAACACCGTGCAGGCGCCGCACAACGCCATGCCGCAGCCGAATTTGGTGCCCGTCATTCCCAGAAGATCGCGAAGCACCCACAGCAGGGGCAAATCCGGTTCGGCGGCCACGGTGACGGTCTGATCATTGATGTGCAATTCCATCCAATTCTCCCGGTGATGGCAGCCCTTGAATGAATGCTACGATGCGCTGCGATAAGAAGCAAAACCCTGCTTGGAATCGCATGAACGAGAATATCCCGCTGCGTATCCGTCAGGCGACCGTCATCGCCCTGTTGTTCGGCGGCTATGCATCGCTGTACTTCTGCCGAGCCGACCTGTCCGTGTCGACGCCGTTGCTGATTGACGAGCTGGGCAAGCGTGGAGTTGACCATGCCGATGGCATCGTGCGCATGGGTCAGATCTCATCGCTGGGCGTGATGGCCTATGCCCTCGGCAAGTTGTTCCTTGGCGGCCTGGGCGATATCTGGGGCGGACGCACGAGTTTCCTCATCGGGCTGGCGGGTGCGACGGCTTTCACCTTGTTATTCACCGCCGGGGGCACGGTACCGCTGTTCATGCTGGCGTGGATTGGCAACCGGCTCACGCAATCCATTGCGTGGGCGGGGCTTATCAAGGTGTCTTCGAAATGGTTCGACTACAGCTCGTACGGCACGATCATCGGTGTGCTCAGTATCAGTTACTTGGTTGGCGACGCAGCCGCGCGTCAGTCGATGGGCGTTCTGATCCAGCACGGCTTCGGCTGGCGGCCGCTGTTTTATTTTGCGGCGGCTGTGGCGGGTTCGATGTTGATCTGCAACTGGTTTTTCCTGCGTGAATCACGCGTCGAACTCAAGTTCGCCGAGGCGAAACCCAATCCTCTGAATTTGTACGGCGACGCCGAGACCCGCCCCAACCTGCGCAGCTTGCTGCTGCCGCTGCTTCGCAGCCGCGCCTTCCTGCTGGTTTGCTTTCTTTCATTGGGATGTACCATCATTCGCGAGACCTTCAATACTTGGACGCCTGTGTACCTCCGTGACTACTTGGGCTATAGCGTGAGCGATGCGGCTCGGTTGAGCGCGATCTTCCCGGGCGTGGGCGCGGCGTCGGTCATTGCCTCGGGCTGGCTGAGCGACCGGATCGGCGTCAACGGCCGCGCGCTCGTATTGTTTCTTGGTCTTGCGGCCGCTGCGGTGGCGCTGCTGCTCTTGACGACAATGCGCTCGGGCACGGCCGGTTCACTCCTGCCGCTGGTCGCGATCGGCATCATCGCCTTCTGCCTGCTGGGGCCTTATTCGTACCTCGGCGGCGCATTTGCCCTCGATTTCGGCGGCAAGCAAGCGGCCGCCGCCTCATCGGGCATCATTGACGGCATCGGTTACCTGGGGGCGGTGGCGGCGGGCGACAGCGTGGCGAGACTGTCCGTGGCGTTCGGCTGGCAAGGCGTGTTCGTGACTCTCGCCGGGGTGAGCGCGATGGCGGCTGCGGGCGCGGCTTGGTTGTACTACCTCAGCGCGCGCTCGGCACGTGTTGGCAGGCATCTGCCGTGAAAACCGCGGCGACGGTCGATAGCGTTCGCGCCGATTGCGATTCGCTGACATTGCAGTGGACGGACGGGCAGACCAGCCGGTTCGCCAGCATCTGGTTGCGCGACAACGAGTCAGGGCAGCGTGATGCGCACAGCGGCCAGCGCCTGATCGATATCGCCGATCTTCCCGCAGCACCCAAGATTCGTTCGGTTTCTCTGCAGGCGGGGGCGGTGCAGATTCAGTGGGAGAACGAGGCGCGAAGCGCGTCGTTCGATGTTGCCTGGTTGGCTGCGCATGAAGACGTTTTGCACTCCAGTCGCAGCCCGATGAAAGCGTGGGTCGGCGGCTCTTTGAGTGCCTCGAGCGATTTTGACTGGCTGCACTTTGCGCAAGCGCGGGACCACGCAGCAGACCGCCTGCGATGGCTCAATCGTCTGTTGACGGACGGCATTGCCTTCCTGAGCGGGGTCCCGGTCAGCGAGGATGCCATCTTCGCAGCGATGGCCTGCGTCGGTCGCGTCGCCGAGACCAACTATGGTCTGGTGTTCGATGTGCGCTCGGTGGCGCAGCCCGATAACCTGGCGTACTCGGACGTGGGATTGGGCTTGCACACCGACAATCCCTATCGCGAACCGGTACCGGGCTTTCAGGCGCTGCATGTGTTGATCGCGGCGCCTGATGGCGGCGAGAGCTTGTTCGCCGATGGCCTGGCGCTGGCCGAGCATCTGCGCCATGACGATCCTGAGTCATTTGCACAATTGACCCGCACGTTGGTGCCATTTGAGTACCGATCCAAGGACGCGGTCTTGAGCGCGGAACGGCCTCTGATACAACTTTCGTGTGAGGGTGCCGTCACCGGCGTGCATTACAATAATCGTTCGATTGCGCCGCTGCGCCTTGCGCTCGATCGAACTCAGGCATTTTACGCGGCTTATCGGAAATTCGCGTTACTGCTGCGCGATCCGCGTTTTCAATTGAGAATTCGGATGTCCGCCGGCGATCTGGTCGTGTTCGACAACCAGCGTATTCTGCATGGCCGCACACCGTTCTCCTCGGCTAAACATCCGCGGCATCTGCGCGGCTGCTATCTGACGCGCGACAGTGTCTACAGCAACGCGGCGTTGCTGCGCCGGCAATTGAAGGAGCATTGCGCGTGACCCTGGCCGATGAGATCACGGAACTTTTCACGCGGCGCGGAGGAGCAGCGTATTTCGGCGAGCCGGTGTCGATGGCCCAGCATTCGCTGCAAGCAGCTTATTTTGCACAAGCCGACGCCGCCCCGCCGGCTCTGATTCTCGCCGCCTTGCTTCACGATGTGGGACACCTGATTGAAGACGTTCCAGACGATCTTGAAGACTGGAAGATCGATGCACGGCACGAGGAGGTGGGCGGCCGCTGGCTGGCGTCCCGATTTCCGCTTTCGGTTTCAGAACCCGTGCGCCTGCACGTTCCTGCCAAGCGGTATCTGTGTGCCACCGACAGCGCTTATTTCGCCAAGCTGAGCAGCGCGTCCGTCGTCACGCTCAAATTGCAGGGGGGTCTGATGTCACCCGCCGAGATGATGCGCTTCGAGAGCGAGCCCTTTCATCGTGAAGCCATCCGCGTACGACGTTGGGACGACGCCGGCAAGGTGGCGGGCTTGGCAACTCCCGGGCTTGCCGACTATCGAGTACTGATCGAAGCCTTGCACGCCTAGGGTTACGCGCCTGGGCGTCGTCTGAATTTACAGCACGCGAAGGCGGGCCATTTCCTGCAGAACGCTGTTCTCCTGAGTCTTCTCGTCCAGGCGCGACTTGACGACATCGCCGATGCTGACGACGCCCATGATTCGCCCAGCATCGACGACCGGCAGATGGCGGACGCGCTTGGCCGTCATCGCATGCATCGCGGACTGCACCGTGTCCTGCAACTTCACCACCGGAGCGTCCGTTCGCATGCAGGCGCTCACCGGTTGATGCAGCGCCTCGGCGCCTTGCGATGCAAGGCTGTGAATGATATCGCGCTCGGAGAGGACACCGAGCAGGCGTCGATCGGAATCCACGACCACCAATGCTCCGACCTGCTGTTGCTTCATCAAATTGACCGCGGAGCGGATTGTGGATTCCGGCGAGATGATGACGACGTCCGATCGCTTGGTCTGTAGAATTTGACTAATGCGCATGCTCAGACTCCTTAGCCGAATACACGATTTAGACAAGGCAAGTTCAGCGCTGGTTCAGTCAGCGCTAACGCGCCGATCACTCGCTGGGCACGAATATCGCCAGCAATACATAGGCAAGTAGTCCTGCGCCACCGCAGAGAAATAAAAGGACGAAGATCAGCCGCCAAACCCACGACTCCGTCCCGGTGGCCCTCGCAATACCGCCGCATACGCCGGCAATCCGCCGGTCACTGCGGCTGCGGCGGAATGAATTGACGGCAGACACGAAGGGCTCGCTGGCGTGCGCGGCTTCCGCGCCCAACAGTTGGGCCTTGGCACGAGCAAATTCCTCATCCGACAATTTGCCGCGCTCGTGAAGGTCTCCGAGTTTGCTCAGTTCATCGCCTAGCGTCATCGAAATCTCCTGTAGCCGGTATGCTGCCGGCGATATTATGCACCGATGGCCACGGATTTGACGTCGTGCCCGCACCGACCGCCATGCCCGGGCTGTCCGCGGTTTGGCGAACCCGGTATCGCGGGCGCGGCGCGCTCGGTGCTTGACGCGTTTGCGCGCACTCACGGCCTGCCGGAGGTTGCTGTCATATCCGGACCGAGCCGGGGATTCCGGCTTCGCGCGCGGCTGGCGATCCGCGGTCGCTTGAATTCGCCGAAGATCGGGCTATTTGAGCTCGATACTCACCGCGTGGTGCATATCCCCCATTGCAGCATCCAGCATGCTTTGATCAACCGTGTGGCTTCCGTGGTACGCCGCGCGCTGGTTGAAGCGCGAGTGACCAGCTATTCGGATAAGGCTCATTTGGGTCTCGCGCGCTATCTGCAGGTGGTTGTGGAACGCAGCTCGCAAACCGCGCAGGTGGTTCTTGTCGCCAACAGCGCGAACCCGGATCCGCTGGCGGCTTGCATGGATCTGATAAAGGACCGGCTGGGCAAGGAGCTTCACAGCCTGTGGTTCAACGCCAATTGCGGGCGCGTCAATACCATCCTGGGCCCGGAATTCCAAAACTGGTGCGGGCCGCCAAGCGTGGTTGAACGATTCGGCGGCGCGGCAGTGCACTATCCCCCCGGCGCGTTTGGACAGAACAATCTCGACATGGCGCAATGCATCATCGAGCACGTGCGCACCGAAGTTCCGCAAGGCGCGCGCGTCGCAGAATTTTACGCGGGAGTGGGCGCCATCGGCCTGTCGATCCTGGATCGGGTCAGCGAGATCCGCATGAACGAAGCCGGTTCACAGTCCCTGCAAGGACTGGAACGCGGGCTCGCCGAGCTGGAACCTGTGGATAGGGCCAAGATCCGGGTGGTCCCCGGCGAGGCGGGCTTGGCGGGCGATTGCGCCTCCGGCGCCGAGGTTGTGATCGTGGATCCCCCGCGCAAAGGCCTGGATCCTGAGTTGAGCCTGCATTTGAGCGGGTTGCCGCCGGAGCGATTGATCTACATCAGCTGCGGGCTCGAGTCCTTTATCAAGGATGCCGCGCAACTGATCTCGCGCGGCACGCTGCGCCTGGCCGCGCTCACCGCATTCAATCTCATGCCATTCACCGAGCATGTCGAAATCGCCGCCCGCTTCGAGCGTATCTGATCATCAATCGGACCGGTCCTCCCGCGCGGGTCTGCTCAAAGGAGGTTGTTCGGCCAGATCATGCTGCGCCACATATGCGCCACCGCTGAGTTGTCGAAGCCAAGACCCTCCTCGGGCTGCTTGAAATGCCTGCCGATGATGTCGGTGAATTGCTCCGGGTCCACGGTCACGTTCGGATCGAATGAATACAGGTCGTTCAAGGTAATGAGGCGGGAAGTCATATACCAGCGATGCCGGCGAGCTTCTGTGTACGCCCGGTGTATGTATGGCGCAGGCGTGTAGTCGGGGCCGAAAAATTTGATGTAGGCGTCCGGATACTGATACCCGACCGACTCATCGGCGAAGAATCGCAAGGCCTGATGATTGCGAACGGCCCAGCTTATCTCTTCCGATACATAGGGCTCGATGAGTTGAGCGCCCCAATAGCCGTGATCAACCCGGATCAGCGCGCCGTTGGAAATGTCGTGTAAAAGACAAGCCAAGACCACCTTCTCTTCCATGCCGCTCTTGAGCGCAACCATGGCACTTTGCAGGAGATGATTGCGGGTAAAGGGCGTGAAGCGCTGATGAAAAAAATCGAGAAGCTTCGGCTTCTCCGGCATTTTCGACAAGGCCGGGTTATCGCCCATCATGAACACCGTGCCCGCGCCCAACTGTGCCATGAGCTCTTCTTCCACATCGCGTTGCCCGGTTCCGAGCATGGACATGGGCGGCGGTAAAATCAGCCGTCTGGGCCGATCTTCAGCCGTCTGGGCCACCTTGTCTTCCGAAGCGAGCAGCTGATCCATTGGAATGTACCCCGGTCGAATCTCGACGCCGATGTTTGGTTTAGGATAATGTCCAATCGTTCGCACAGCAACGAGGTGTCTTTTTGAGACGAATCGTGAAGTCGGCGAGACCGCCAAAACGTTCCAGACTCGCCGCAACCCGCAAATCCACGCGAGCACGGGCCATGGCATCGGGTGCGCGGCGTGCCAAACCTGACACCAACATGGCGAAGCGCCAGCCCTTCGAATCCTTTCTTCTTGAATTATGCGCCTACTTCGCAACAGCGCCGGCGGATGGCGTGGAAAAGGGCATCGACGAATGGATTGAAAAGCTCGCGCGCTTCATGGGAATCGATCGCATCAGTCTGTGGGAGTGCGACCCCGACGGCTCGCGCATGCACCGCGCACATTACTATTGCGTTCCGGGGATTCAAGTCAACGCACCCGCGTTCACCATCGACTTCCCCTGGGTCTACGAGCAGTATCGACGGGGAAACATCATCCGCTGGGAAAAGATCCCCGACGACGTCCCCGCCGCGGCGTCCATGGAACGGGCACAACTGATTCGCACCGGTGCGAAGTCCGTGCTTGGAATTCCGATCAAGGCCGGCCCTCAGCTTTATATCCTTACTTTCACCAGCCTCCTTGTGCATCGTCAATGGCCGAAAAGTCTGGTCAGGAAATTGCAGCTGGTCGGCGAGATCCTGGCGAGCGCGTTGGTCAGGCAGCGCGCCGAACGCTCGCTGGTGGCCCGCGAATCGAGCAACCGGGCGCTTCTGAAGGCGTTGCCGGATTTGATATTCGTCTTGAGCCCCGAGGGCGTGTACGTCGAGTGCCATTGCCCCATTTCAATCGATCTTTATGTGCCGCCCGAACAATTCATGGGCCGGACCATGGAACAGGTCCTGCCGCCCGACATGGCGAGGACATTTCGAGCACTGTTCCGGCAGGCTGCAGAAACGGGCGAAGTAGTCGAACATGAGTACGTACTGTCGATTGCGGGCCAGGAGCGGCATTTCGAGGCGCGCATGGTACGGCGTGATGATGGCGCCACCATCACCGTGGTGCGCAACATTTCCGAGCGCTACCGGTCGGCGAACAAATTGCGGGACAGCGAGGCGCTGTTCCGAGCTGCCTTCAGCCATTCGGCCATTGGTGTGGCGCTGGTTTCCCTGGATGGGCGTTGGCTGCAGGTCAACGATGCCGTATGCCGCATTCTTGGTTATTCCGAACCGGAACTGCTCTCGACCACGTTTCAGACGGTGACGCACCCGGAGGATCTGGAAGCAAATCGCGTCTTATTGCATCGTGCACTCGTGGGCGAGATTTCGCATTACGAAATGGACAAACGCTACATTCACAAGGATGGCCGGATCATCTGGGCGCAGTTGACGGCAGCTCTTGTGAGGAATGCCTTGAATGAGCCGCTTTACTTTGTTGCTCAATTGCAAGATGTCACCGAGCGTCGTGAGGCGCAAATTGAGATCGAGCGGACACGCCAGGAATTGGCGCACATCGGACGTGTCTCGCTGGTGGGACAACTGACCTCCTCGCTGGCACATGAATTATTGCAGCCGATCACGGCCATCGTGACCAACGCGGAGACGGGTCTTCAGATCCGCGAAATTGGAGCCTCCTCGGAGATGCGGGCGCTGCTCGAGGATATCGTCGAGAGCGGCAGGCGCGCCGGCGATACGATCCAGCATGTCAGAGGGCTGCTGCGAAAGGAGCGTCGAGCCCATGCCGCGGTGGATTTGAACAGGCTGGTTCGCGATGTGGCGCATGTGATGCGCTCGGATCTGCTTTTGCACCAAGTGCGCCTGACCACGAAGTTGGAATCGGCCGTCGCCGAAATTCACGGCGATCGGGGCGAGTTGCAGCAAGTGCTGCTCAATCTCATGCTCAATGGCACGGAAGCCATGAACGCCATTCCCATACCGGAGCGCCAATTGATCGTCGCGACAAGTTTGCGCCCGGATGCGGTCGAATTGAGGGTGGAGGATAAGGGACCCGGATCTCCACCGGGCGAATTTGAACGATTACTGGAGCCCTTCTTCACCACCAAGTCGAGCGGGGTGGGCATGGGACTGTCAATCTGCGCCGAAATCGTTCGCGCGCACAAGGGCCAATTGCTGGCAGAGAACAACCCGGATCGGGGAATGACCTGGCGCTGTATATTGCCGCGCGAGAGCCGGAGCGAGTCTACTTAAGCCTGCGGGGCGTCTTTGCCGGGGGCGCTGTTTTGAGATGGAGCGTTTTGACGGGCGGCCTTGTCCTTCACCTTTTCCCGATGATGCTCGATGACACAACCGGCTGCCGCACCCAGGACGGCATGATGACCGGCCACATGACCGACGACGCCCCCGACGGCGGCGCCTTTCAGGCAACCCTTCGCGCTTCCCACCGCCGGCATGATTCCCACGCACGCGGTAATGACAAGACAGGCCGTGACATGGCGCATATTCATTCCTCGTTGACCACAGCTTAAATACACGGCAATCGCTCAAAATTGCGCATTTTTTAAATTCAAGCAAATCAGGATATTGCGACGGTACTGATATAGTGCGTCATGCATTTCAACGAGGCCATCGTTCGTGTTCCGGGTGCCAACTTCGCGTTGGGCCTGACCACGATGGGCATGCAATCCGTCCCGGATGTGGCAAAGGCGCTCGCGCAGCATTCGGCCTATTGCCGGGCGCTTACCGAGTGCGGTCTCAAGGTGACGGTGATGGCCGCTGACGAAGGCTATCCCGACGGGACATTCGTCGAGGACACCTTCGTCATTTCGGAGAGAGTGGCCATTGCGACCCGGCCAGGCGCAAAAACTCGCATGGGCGAAGTTGCCGCCGTGGCCACTGTACTGCGCCGGTTCCGGCAACAACTCGAGCAAATCGAGTCGCCCGGCACCCTGGACGGCGGGGACATTTGCCAGGTGGACAACCACTTTCTGATCGGCTTATCCGCCCGCACCAACGAAGCGGGTGCCGCGCAATTGGCGGCTATTCTCACCCGTCATCAATACACTTCATCTACCGTGGACATTCGCGGCCACTCCGCGCTTTTGCACCTTAAATCCGGCATTGCTTATCTCGGTGAGCGCCGCTTTCTGGTCGCCCCCGGATTTCCTCCGATCAGGGAGCTTGCCGACACCCAACGGATCGAGGTCGCGGCCGGCGAAACCTATGCGGCGAATGCGGTTCGGGTGAATGATGAGGTGCTCATTGCAGCGGCATTTCCCAAGCTAGCAGACACGCTAACCAAGCTGGGATATCGAATACGCGCTCTCGACATGTCGGAGTTTGCCAAGATGGACGGAGGATTGAGCTGCCTCTCCCTGCGTTTCTAATCAGGCGCAAGATCGCCTAGTAGTGGTCCGTGAACCGGCCCAATTTGCAGCTATATCCTTCGGGCGGAGCAGTGAGGCGAAAATCCCCGGGCGAACTCCATTTGGGGAATGATGCAAGGGTGGTCAGCGCCCAGAGGTTGAAGGCCTGGGTGTTGACCTGCGGCCACATGTGGCCATGGGTGCTGGAGCAGGAGACCTCGACCACGCCTGGAATGGAGCTGAAATAGTTGGATGCTGCCTGGGTTGCCGGCCGGTAGTCGGCACACAAGACCCCCGAGCATCGCCAGATGTCATTCGGTCCTCCCCAGACGTTGATGACGATCATTGGGAAGAGCCTGGTTTTGAGAGGGTAGGGACCGACGCGTCCTTGGAAAATTTTGGCGGGCGCTGCCTGAACCGCCTCTCGAGCGGCATCGAAGGACAGCGCATTGCCGCTGTCCTGAGTCACATACCACTCGCCTGAGATCGGCAGGCCGCCGGCCCAAAAGTCCGAGCGAAATGTGAGAGCCCGGTAGGTCATGGTGCCACCCGAAGAAATGCCGCCCAGAAAAAGCCGGCGCTTATCCAGTGGGTAGTACTTGGCGACGCAACGGACGGCCGCGATCAGAAACCGGGAATCCGGTCCCTCATCATTCTTGAATTGATCGCCTTCCTCCCCGCCTGCACGACCCTCGGTCCACGGCCGCCAATTCCAACCGCCGATTCCGGGACCATTGCAGGCACCGGCGCGCAGGTCCGGATCTTGATTCGCGCATTCTCGAACCGGACCGATGACCATGAAGCCCTTGCCGGCCATGAGGGCGTTCGCGCCGCTGCGGGCCACATGAAGATTGTCGTTGGTCGATTCCACCGTGCCGGTCAAGGGGACCCACACCGGAACCGGCTTGGATAGTTTGGCCGGCGGGATCACGACGAAAGCTCTCTTCGTTCCTTCAATCGGGAAATCGATGTTGAGCCCCGGTTTGACCTGATAATCGTCCGGACACTCCCCGGTCAGGACCTTGGTCGTTGGCCGCGGTCTGCGCAACGGCAGGCGAATTGACCGCGAGCATCGTCAGCGTCAATAGCGAAAGGATGGTGTCTGTGGCGCGCAACATGTCAGATGAATTGGGGGCGAGCTCAGAGGATGGCAGCGATCATCATCGCCAAGCCCACGATGCTGACCACCCACACCGCGGTGCGTAAATACACTATTCCAGCGTAGTACACCGGAATGAACGCCACGCGCGCCCAGAAAAAGATCTCGGCGCCCTTGTCGAGTCTCAAACCGGCGCGTCCCGCGATGTGCGCGACCAGCGCGATCGCGGCGAACAACACGAAATTCTCCAGGGTATTTCGCGCCGTTCGCTCGGCACGTCCCGCGAGTGCCGTGACCTCGGGCAAATTGTCGCGATTCCCCAGGGCAATCTGCATCCCCGAGGGTGTCCAGCCTTTGACCCGGATGAGGCTCGCGGCGAGATAAGTGAGCCATGTGATGATGGCCATGTAGATCACGAGGTGCAGCGTTGTCGTCATTTGAGTTCCCTTTTTGTTGTAAGGATTGCTTGCTGGGAAAGGCCCATGGCGGAATGAGAACAAGGACCAAAGTTTACACCAACTAGGCAGAGTGCCGCGCTAGGGAGCCTCCTCCATGAGCGCGCGCAAGCCTTCCACGAGAATTGGACGAAGCGATGGCGGCACCCTGCCGAGCAGTTCCGCCTCGTGTTGCGCAATCGCGCTTTTGATTTTGGGAATGAGCGCGCGACCGGTTCGCGTCAGAATGAGTCCGTGCGAGCGCCCATCGACCGGCTGGCGCTCGATGAGCTTGCGTGCGGCGATTCTCGAAATCAGCGGAGCCATGTTGGCGCGCGCAATGTCCAACAAGCGGCCGATCTCACTCTGTTTCGCGTTCGGGTTCGAGTCGATGACGATCAGTACGGTCGCGTCCGTGGGATTCAAATGCAATGTTTTCAAGCGCTTGGCGAGGCGTGCCATGGCGAGTGCCGACGCGCGCCGCAACAAATATCCGGGGTGAGCACTCATTGGATCTATCATGAAATAAACACCTTTTTCGCTTGATTTGTCATCATTGCTATACTATATAGCTATCCAGGCCGGCACTAAACTTAAGACTAAGGGGGCGACGATGGACTTCGAACGCATCAATCCACTCACCAATGAACCTGCCAGCAAGGCTGTCGCGATGACGCCGGCCGAGGCGCGCGCCGTCGCCGACCAAGCGGCCAAATCGCTCAGCGGTTGGTCGGCGCTTGGACCCAACGCCCGCCGGGCGCTGCTCATGAAAGCGGCCGGCGCGCTCGAGGAGCGCAAGGAAGAATTCGTCAGCGCCATGATGGCGGAGGTCGGTGCAACCGCCGGCTGGGCCATGTTCAATCTGATGCTTGCCGCGGGAATGGTTCGCGAGGCCGCGTCATTGACCACGCAAATAGGCGGAGAAGTCATCCCGTCCGACAAGCCGGGATGCATCGCGCTCGCGCTGCGTGAACCGGTGGGCGTGATCTTGGGCATTGCTCCCTGGAACGCGCCCATCATTCTCGGTGTGCGCGCCATCGCGGTGCCGCTCGCCTGCGGCAATGCCGTCATCTTGAAGGCTTCTGAACTTTGCCCGCGCACCCATTCGCTCATCATCGAGGCCTTTGCCAGCGCCGGATTTCCCAACGGTGTGGTCAGTATAGTCACCAACGCACCCAAAGATGCCGCGGAGGTGGTGGGAGCGCTGATCGATCATCCGGCCGTCAGGCGTATCAACTTCACCGGCTCCACCGCGGTCGGCAGAATCGTCGCCAAGCGCGCGGCGGAACACTTGAAGCCCTGCCTGCTCGAGCTCGGCGGCAAAGCACCGCTGATCGTCCTCGAGGACGCCGACCTCGACGAAGCGGTCAAGGCTGCCGCCTTTGGCGCATTCATGAATCAAGGTCAGATCTGCATGTCGACGGAACGCATCATCGTTGTGAAAGCCGTGGCGGCCGAATTCGTCAAGCGCTTCGCCGCCAAGGCCCAATCGATGCCGGTCGGCGATCCGCGTCAGGGGAAGACTCCGCTGGGCGCGGTGGTTGATCGCAAGACGGTCAAGCATGTGAATAGCTTGATCGATGACGCCGTCGCGAAGGGCGCATCCATCGTGGCGGGCGGCAAAGCGGACACGGTGCTGATGCCCGCGACCGTGGTCGACGGAGTCACCAAGGGCATGAACATCTATCGCGACGAGAGCTTCGGTCCGGTGGTCGGCGTCATTCACGCCCAAGATGAGGCCGATGCGATCCGCTTGGCGAACGACAGCGAATATGGACTGTCGGCCGCGGTCTTTACCCGTGACACCGCGCGCGGCTTGCGGGTTGCGCGCCAGATCCGCTCCGGCATCTGCCACGTCAACGGCCCCACGGTACACGATGAACCGCAAATGCCCTTTGGAGGCGTGGGCGCGTCCGGCTATGGGCGTTTCGGCGGCAAAGCCGGCATCGAGCAATTCACCGAGCTGCGTTGGATAACCATCGAAACGCAAGCCGGTCACTTTCCCATTTAACGCGACAAGGAAATACGATGAACACCACAGCCAGTGTGGCAGCCGAGCGTACCGAGGCGGAAACGGTCTCGTACGCCGTGACCGAGCAGATAGCGTGGGTGAAATTCAACCGCCCCGAGAAGCGCAATTGCATGAACCCGAAATTGAATCGTCAGATGCTGCGCGTACTGGACGAGTTGGAGTTTCGCAGCGACGTCGGCGTATTGGTGCTGACCGGCGAGGGCGATGCCTGGTCGGCAGGCATGGATCTGAAGGAGTATTTTCGCGATATCGAGAAGCAAGGCCTGGGCGCCGTACGCGGCGCGCAGCGCGAAGCCTACAGTTGGTGGCGGCGGCTTCGATGGTATCAAAAGCCCACCATTGCCATGATCAATGGCTGGTGCTTCGGGGGCGGCTATGGTCCTTTGTTCGCCTGCGATCTGGCGTTCGCATCCGAGAATGCGCAGTTCGGGCTCTCCGAGATCAATTGGGGCATTCTGCCCGGCGGCGGCGCGACCAAGGTGGCGCGCGAGTTGTTGCCCTTTCGCCGCGCGATGTATCACTCGCTGATGGGCGAGAACATCGATGGCAGAACCGCTGTGCAATGGGGCCTGATTAACGAGGCTCTTCCTCACGACAAACTGAAGGCTCGCGTCGAGGATGTCGCGCGGGTCCTGCTGCAGAAGAACCCGGTGACATTGAAGGCCACCAAGGACGCCGTTCGCCGCGTGGGCGAGATGACTTATGACAATGCGGAAGATTATTTGATTCGCGCTCAGGAAGCCGCCAATTCCTACGACAACGAGGGCCGCAAGGAGGGCATCAAGCAATTCATCGACGACAAGACCTTCAAGCCGGGTCTTGGCGCCTATGACAAATCGAAGCAGAGCAACGAGAGGCCATGAGCCGATCGGCGAGCCCCCGGGGTTCGAGGCTTCGAATGGTTGCTTAGGCCGATCGCCCATGCGTAAGCGTTTCTCGATTGAGGTGCTGGCGCTGCTGTATCTGCTCGCGTACATACCCTACGCGCTCGTGGTTAGATGGCTTGCCAGCGTCAACTACCCGCCGCTCGGGCGAGCGCTGAGCGGTCTCGAGATCCTGCCGGCAACCATGATCTTAAGCGGAGCGCTGACTTTGCTCTTTGTAGTCCTGAGCGGTTGGTCAAAGCATGCCCATCACCGAAAATTGCTGGGCGTTTCCATCCCTTGGCCGACGCATTGGACGCTGCTGTCGGGAATCGGCACTTCCTTGCTGCTTTTCACCGTGCCGCTTTCCTTCACTTTCCAAGGTGTCAGCATTCCATTCATGCAGCTGTTGATGCGAGGCGACGTATTGGTGATTGCACCGCTGGTCGATTTGGTCTCCGGCCGGCGGGTGGCATGGTACTCGTGGGCGGCGTTGCTGCTCGTCGCCGCGGGTCTGGTATTGACCATCAGCCATCGCGGCGGCCTGCACCTGCCGCCGCTCGCCATCCTCACAGTGGTGTTGTACGCCCTGGGCTACTTCGTGCGCTTGGCGGTGATGACCAAGATCGGGAAGACGGGAGATCCTGATGCCACCAAGGGGTATTTCGTGGAGGAAAAGCTGGTCGCCATCCCCTTGGCAGTGGCGGCGCTTGCACTGATTTCCATCTCCGGATTGGGAGCGCAGGGCGGCGAACTCACTTTCGGCTTCATTCAGATCTGGAGCAGCCATCAATTGGGCGCGATCCTGCTGCTGTCCGGTTTGTTGGTGTTGATTTCGATTTTCTCACTGTTGATTTTGCTCGATCCGCGTGAGAACACGTTTTGCGTACCGCTCGAACGCTCGGCGAGTGTTCTGGCGGGAACGGCAGCTGCCTACATCCTCGCAGCGATGGCGCTGGGAAAACCCCCGACCCCCGCGGAATTGACGGGTGCAATTCTGCTCATTGCGGCAATCGCCATTCTTGCGCTCGGCCCGCGACTGCGGCCCGCACCCGGACTGCAAGTGCGCGGCTAACCGCTCTGCGCGGCCGATCAGCGTGAATCCAATATCGATCACAGGCCGGTCGATCTTTTCGCCGCGCGCGCGCAGCATGAGGAAGGTGGCGGCCTGGCGGCCAATCATCCCGCCGTCGATTTTCACCGTCGTCAATGAAGGCCTGAGCTCCGCCGCGAAGTCCAAATCTCCAAAGCCGATCACGGCGACGTCTTCCGGCACTCTGATCCTGCGGTCGCGAAGCTCATCCAGCGCCCCGTGAGCGCTCCAATCGGAGGAGCACATGACGACATCGAAGGACTTTCCGCTGTCCAGATGCGCAGCTATCGCGCCCCGGCCCTGACCATAGGTCGTGGTGCCGGCAAAGCTGGCGACACCGGGTTCGGGTGCGCCGTTCTCGAGCATTGTCCGCGCGAAGCTATGGCGCCTGGCGAGTGCGCGCACGCCCGTGGCCGAAATAATGAATGCTTGGCGCCGGTCTTGCGCCAGGGCGTGCCGCGCCACGGCCTTTCCGATCGCATTGTGCGAGACGCCCACCACCAAATCGATCGGATTTGCGGGAAGGTCCCAGGTTTCGATGATCGTGATTCCAGTGGCCTTGAGCTGCCGCCGGGCTTTGTTGTCGAGGAGTGAGCCGGTCAGAATGATGCCGTCGGGGCGGCGGCCGATGATCGACAAGAGTTCACGCTGCACCCACTCATCTCCCGCGCCCGTCAATCCCAGGATAGTGCTGTAGCCCGCATCGGACAGCGCGTCGGTGAGCGCTTGAATGGTGCTCGAGAAGATCGATTGCGAAATTGCGGGGATCACAGCCGCTACGAGGCGCGAGCGGCTGGAGGCCAGGCCGCCGGCCATCATATTGGGAACGTAGCCGATTTCCTCCACGGCCTTGCGCACCCTCGACGCCGTACGGTCCTTGAGCTTTGCCGGCGAGTTGAAAAATCGAGATACCGTGGCAGTCGAAACACCCGCAGCTGCGGCGACCTCACTGATCGTTGTCGTACTCAGCGGCGGACGCGAAGCTTCTTTGCGACGCCGGGAGCGCGGAGGCTTGGACTTTGAACGCTTGGAGGCGGACATCCCCACAGTGTAAGGCGACGCCGCGCATTTGTACCGAACGCCGGCATTTTTGCGAAGCTCGGCATTCTTGACAACTCAAATGCAAGCGTTTACAAAACGACATGTTCCCAGCCAACCGCACGATCGGCGCGGCCGTTTCCGCAGGCTGCGCGGCCATTGCGCTGTGCGCCATCCTGTCGCTTCGATTGAGCGCCGCGGAAGCACCGCCGGCGCCTGTCGATGATGCAGCATGGTGGACCGCGAACGGCGGCCGCGAGTTTCCCGCCAGCTTGAGCTACGCCGACGCCTCCGGAATCGTCACCACGCTGAATTTGCAGGGGCCGACGGATACCCGCGGACATCCTTTCTTCACCTCACTCGGATCGAACGGCAGGGCGTGCGTCACCTGTCATCAGCCTGCGGATGGCATGAGCCTGTCGGTACAAGACATTCAATCGCGTTGGGCCGCAAGCGGCGGCAAAGATCCCCTGTTTGCAGCAATCGATGGCTCGAATTGTCCGATGCTCCCGCAGGATGAACGCGCATCGCACTCATTGTTGCTGGAGCGGGGCGCTTTTCGCGTCGCGCGGCCCTGGCCGCCGCTGGCGGCGGACGGCAAACGGATACTCCCGCAATTCGACATCGAAGTACTCCACGATCCCACGGGCTGCAACTCAAGTCCTCTTTATGGCTTGCACGCCAGGAATCCGATGATATCGGTGTATCGAAGGCCGCGTCCCGCGACCAACATCAAGTACTTGACCGCCGTCGGGTTTACGTTCGAGCCTAAGAACGGCTGGCCCCTTCCCATCGATCCTGAGACCGGACTTCGCATGAGCGGCAATCTGTTGGCCGATTCGCGAGCCGGTACATTGAAACAGCAGATTCTCGATGCCGCGCACACGCATCTTGAAACCCAGGGGAATTTGAGCGAGGGCCAGATTCGACGCATCATCGATTTCGAATCGCACATCTTTACGGCGCAGAGCTTCGATCGAGCGGCTGGAAAATTGGACGAAGGCGGCGCCCTTGGAGGCCCTGAGACTCTGGCAGCGGCAAAACCTGGGGTGCTGAAGAGCGCCAAGGATGTGCAGTGGGTGGAGTACGCAGGCTGGGCCGCGCCGGAAGCGGCGTCCGCCGCGAATGGCGGCGATGACCTCAGGCGCGCGTTTCGCGAATCGGTCGCAAGGGGCGCGAAGATATTTCGCGAGCGGACATTTCTGGTGAGCGACTCTGCCGGCATCAACTCCATGAATTTCGGCAACCCAACCCGCGACAGCTGCAATTTCTGTCACAACATGACGCGCACCGGAATGGATGTTGCGCCGGGTCAGGTGGATCTTGGCACCACCAATGAACCCTTCGCCGACCCTGCTCCGGATCTGCCGCTGTTCAAATTGACCTGTCATGAGGATGCCGCGCCGCATCCGTTTTTGGGCCGCGTGGTCTACAGCCACGATCCGGGTTTCGCGCTCACCACCGGGCGGTGCGTGGACATCGGCAAGATCACCCTCCAGTCGATGCGAGGGCTGGCCGCGCGCCCGCCTTATTTTTCAAACGGCTCCGCGCGGACATTGCGCGACGTCGTGGAGTACTACAACCGGCGCTATAACATCGCGCTCAGCGAGCAGGAAAAGCAAGATCTCACCAATTTAATGAGCGTGCTATGAAGACGCGGCAACTGTTGACGGCGATCGGGATCAAGCGCGCCGCGCTGCTTTCTCTGACGGCGGCGGCGGCTTTCGCAGCCGGTCTGCCTGCGCAAAAATCGCTGTCGTTCATCTCCTGCCCTGTTTATCGGGACACTAATCAGGGCCGGAAATCCGGTTGCTGGTTGGCGGACGATCATGAGAGCGGTGCGCGCTACGACATCAGCGGTGGACGCGCCAAACCTCAGATTGGCCGCGAGGTCTTGGTGGAAGGCGTGGTCTCGGATGCGCCCGACACTTGCGGCGGCATCGTGCTGACCCCGTTGCACACCGCTGTACTGGAGACGCGCTGCCCCCCCGTCATGCTGCCGCCGGAAAATTTTCCCGGACGCGCTTTCCATGTATCGCTGAATTCGGTGCTGCCCCCCATCGATGTGGAACGCCAGCCGCCCCCGCCGCCCTATGCCTCGCAGCAATGGCTCATTGAATTCAATTTCCAGTCGGATTTCCTTCTCTACCAATACAGCGAGGTAATCCTGGATGCCGCGGCGCGTTACATCCTGGCCAGCCGGGCCAAGCGCGTTCTGGTCACGGGATTCAGCGCCACCCAGCCGCTGCAGGTGTCCGGCCGTGTTTTGGCGGAGGCGCAGGGGCTGGCCAGGGCGCGCGCGGAAAGCGTGGCGGAAGCGTTGCGGCGTCTGGGTGTGGATCCTCAAATAATGCAGGTTTCATGGCACGGAAATCCCGAGGCGGTGGAGGCCGACGATGGGCTGGCGGAGCCCTCCAAGCGCCGCGTCATCATTCGCGCGGAGCTGTAAACCTTAAAGGGACTGAGAGAGCGCCGATTTCCGGAAATCGTGTTTGCACGGGATCCGCGGCTAGCTCGAAACCGGGAGCGCATTTCAAAAGCTCCTCGATGGCCACGCGCAGCTGCAGGCGCGCGAGGGGTACGCCGGCGCACACGTGCGGTCCCATGCCGAACGCCAGATGATCGGCAATATTGGGACGGTCCATGACGAATTGCTCTGCATTTTCAAATACGGCCTCATCGCGGTTCGCGGAGGCATAGAGGAGTGCAATCGGTTCACCCTCGCGTATGGTGCGGCCGTTGATGGTGACGTCGCGATTGGCAGTGCGTGCGAACCCGCGATATGGCGTGTACAGGCGCAAGAATTCCTCGATCGCGTTCGGCATCAGGCTCAGGTCGCCGCGCAATCGGCTCTGCAGGCCCGGGTGTCTCGCGAGATGCACCGTGATGCTGCCGACCACAATGGTCGGCGCGATGATGCCGACCACCAGCACCTGCCTGATCGTCCCCAGGATCATCTCGTCGGGAAAGGGTTCGCCGTTGACTCGAGCAGCGAGCAGCGCGGAGGTGGGATCGGTGGCCGGGTCGAGCGGTTCCCGGCGGCGAGCCGCGATCATGGCCCGCGCCATTTCGTAGAGCTTGAGACTGGTTTCTCGAACCATCTCGCCGTTGGCGGATTGAACGGCGATATTGTAGGCCCGGCCCATCTGCTGCAGATCGACGACCATCTCCCCGGGCACTTTCATCCAGTCCGCAAATACCCGTATCGTCAAATGGCTGGAGTAATCGGAACACACATCGCAGCTGCCGGCCGCCACCAGCGGTCTGAGAAGATCAGCCGCAGTTTTCCGAATCATGGGTTCCAGCGCTGCGATGCGCTCGGGCTTCAACAGCGGATTGAGCGCGCGCCGGTAGGGCGTATGTTCCGGCGGGTCCAGATGCAGCGGCGGCCGGCGGCCCGTAAATGCCAATTTCGGCACGACATTTTGTTTCGAGGTGATGAACACGTCCGGTGTTGCCAGTGCCTGCAGCACATCCGCGTAGCGCGTCAGCGCCCAAAATCCTCCCCATGCATTGGAATGCGCAACCGGGCAGCGTGCGCGCAATTCGCTGTATACCGGGTAGGGGCTATCGAAAGTTTCGGGCGTGAGCGGATTGAAATCTTCAGTGTCCATAAGCCGCTCTCTCTTGGCTGCCGATCGCCTGATCTCCCGGCTGCAGCAGCAACTCGTTGCGCTCAATCGTGATCCGCGTGTTGAACCCGGCCTGTTGGCTGCTCGAGTCGATAAACGCAGCCACTTCGCCGAAACGCGTATCGCTCGATTGCAGTAAGGCGGGTGCACTGTCATCGCCGATCCACGCGGGGAGAAATCTCACCTGCATCTCATGTCTCGCATCAACGACCATCTTGGCGATACCCGTCATCCGGGTGATGGGGGGCAATGTGTATGCGTTCCCAAGATTCCAGGTGGGATTGAGGCTGACGAGGTGCCTGAATGATGCGTTGTGCGTGATCGCCGGATCCCAAACATGCGGTTGCTCGATTGCGAAATTGCCGAGGCTGTAGAAAATCGGGCGGCCGCGATAAAATTCCACGCCCTTCAGGATATGCGGATGGTGTCCCAGGATGGCGTCGGCGCCGGCATCGATCGCTTGATGGGCGACTTCGAGCTGATAATCCGCGATGGTCGCGGGTACCATGTGAATACCCCAATGCAGCGATACCAGCACGATATCGGCCAGGGTTCGCGCCGCGCGAATACTTCCGATCAGCGCCTCAAGGTCGTCGCGATCGGCAAAGGTTCTGATTTTCGCCGGCGTGCCGGGCTGATCAAGCTCCGTTTGTTCGTAGACGGTATGCGCCCACATGGGAGCGCAGCCGGCTTTGTCTGCACCGGCGGAGTAACCAGCCGGCAGGATGGAACTCGCCGCCAGCACCGCGACGCGCGATCCGCCTGCGCCGATCATGGCGGGTCGGCGCGCGGCCTTCAGGTTCTCGCCGGCGCCGCATAGGATAAGTCCCGCTTGCGCCGCATGGTGCAGGGTATCGGCAAAGGCATCGTAGCCGTAGTCGAGGCAATGGTTTCCCGCGAAGGACATGACGTTGATCCCCGCGTCTCTTACGGCGCGCGCCATGGCCGGCGGGGCCCGCATCGCCAGCTTGGCATCCGGCACCGGGGCGCCGCGCTCGGAAATCGTGGTCTCGAGCTGCGCGAAGCAAAGATCGGCATCTGTCATGATCGCCGCGCAGCCCTTGAAGATCGACGAGCAGTCCGATCTTTTCACGCCGACATCGCCGCATGCGAGAAGGGTGGTCACGTTGCCGCGGCGTCGGGCACGGGTTGAGCCGCGAGCTGCCGCCGCGTCACGCCCACGAGAAGGGCCGCGAGGATCAAGATCGCCGCGATCAGCACAACGGGTGCCGCGAATCCGCCGCTTTGCTCGCGCACATAGCCCACCAAGTGCGGCACGACCAAGCCGCCCGAGCTGCCCGCGATATTGATGGCGACGGCGCCCACCGCAAATGTCGAGGGCTTGAGCGTCGAGGTGGGCAGCGCCCAGAATGCGCCCTGCGCCGAGCCGAGCGCCAAGCCGGCCAGGAACAACATGATCAGACCGGGAATGCCCGCACCGAGAGACAATGCGGCCAGCATGGCGAATGCCGAAATCACCGCGGGAATACTAATGTGGTAAAAACGCTCGCCGGTGCGATCGGAATGCCTCGAGTTAAAGTAGGTGCCGATCATGGCGCCCAGCCAGGGCAGGGCATTGACGAAACCGATCTGCAAAGGGTTGAGTCCCGAGAGCTGCTTGATCATCTGCGGCAGCCAAAACATGATGCCGTACGCGCCTGAAAGCAGGCAGAACCACATCAGCGCCGAGGACCAGATCATCGGCTCGCGCAGAATCCGCCAATCGTTGCGCCGGTCGGGACGCTCGCGATTGGCTGCATGGAGCTTAAGCCAGGCGAGCTCCGGCGTGCTGAGCCAGCGGGCATCTTCGGGTCGATCCGGAAAATAAAACCACGCGATGACTCCCAGCACAAAGGCCGGCAAGGCTTCCGCAATCAGCATCCAGCGCCAGCTGGGTAGTCCCATGGGGCCTGAAAGGCTCATGAGCCACCCCGACAAGGGACTGCCGATCACCAGCGACAGAGGGATGGCGAGCATGGGCAGCGCAAAGGTGGTCGCACGTTCGCGTTCCGTGGCGAACTGGCTTAGATAGAGCACGATGCCGGGGGCCAAGCCGCCTTCGGCAAATCCGAGCAACACGCGCAGCACGCAAAACTGCGGCGCCGCGTGCACGAATGCGATGCCGGCGGCGCAGCACGCCCACACGGTCGCGCACAGCGCCATCCAGCGCCGCATGCCGATGCGTTGCAACAGCAGCACGCTGGGGAACTGGCCCGCCAAAAATCCGAGAAACAAGATGCCGGCGCCAAATCCATACTGAGTGGGGGTGAAGCCCAGTTCCTTGTTCATCTGCAGAGCGGCGAAGCTGATATTCACGCGGTCGAGCGAACTTAGCAGCATGAACACGATCGTGGGCAACGCCAGCCGCAGCATCACCTTGCTGCCTATCGCGCGCTGCATTTCGTCGGTAGTGGCCACAAAATCCTGATGTCTGCGGGTCGAAATAAGTCCCTTCATTCGGGCTCGGTACCCGTATAAGCTCAACATGTAAGCGATTTCATTTCAAGCCCACCGGCCAACTCTTTGGGGAAGTGGATGAATGACGAATCGGGAAGCGGGCTCAGCGCGCAGATAGCGCGGCATATCGCCCAATCCCGCTATGAGAACCTACCCGGCACAACCATCGCCGCCGCCAAGCGCGCGATTCTCGATGGCGTGGGAGTCATTTTGGCGGCCAGCGGCACCTCGGAGGATGTGCTGCCGTTCGTGGATCTGGCCCGCGCGCAGGGAGGCTCGGCGCAAGCCACCATTCTGGGATTTCGCGAACGGGTAAGCGCGCCGATGGCGGCGTTCGCAAACGGTGCCATGGCGCATGCTCTGGATTTCGAGGATGCGTTCGATGCCGCCCCCTGTCATCCCAATGCCTCGTTGTTGCCGGCTTTGCTGAGCATGGCCGAATTGCGATCTCCGCTGGCAGGACGCGATTTCATCCTAGCCGTTGCGACAGGCTGCGACCTGGTTTGCCGCGTGGCCCTATCTTTGCGCCGACCGATGGAGAACGGTGGTTGGTATCCGCCGCCCATCCTGGGAGGGTTCGGCGCAACCGCGGCCGTATCGCGTGCACTGCGTTTGACGCCGGTGCAGATCACGGATGCCTTTTCGCTGCTTCTTTGCCAAAACACCTGCCCGGGCGAGATCAAGCACAGTCCCGATACCGTGATTCGGGCGATCCGCGAAGCCTTTCCCGCGCAAGCTTCGGTGCTGGCCTCACTGCTGGCTGAGCGCGGCGTCAGGGGTTTTGCGCATCCCTTCGAAGGTCGGGCCGGGTTTTTTGCCTTGTATGCGGATGGCAGCTACGCGCCGGGTGATCTTCTGAATCGGTTGGGAGAACGCTATTGGATCGATGAGCTGAGTTTCAAGAAATGGCCCTGTTGCCGCGGTACGCATGCGTACATCGAAGCGGCGCAACGCTTGCGCGGCATTCATCGCTTCAACGCCGACGAGGTGGTTGAACTGAAGGTCGCCGGCGGCGAATTGCAGCGCATGCTTTGCGAACCCATGCTTCAGAAGCGTGCGCCGCAAACTGTCATCGAGGCCAAATTCAGTCTCCCCTTCACGCTCGCAGTGGCATTGCGGGATGCGGAAGTCACTCTGGGCAGTTTTACGCAGGAAACTCTGCGCGACCCGGCGCTGCTGTCGGTCGCGGGCAAATTCACCTTCGGCTTCGACCCCAAGCTTTCGCAACCAGCTACCGCCGGCGAATTGACCGTGGTGCTGCGCGACGGGAGTGTCCTGACTCAAAGAATTGCAGCAGCGCTGGGCGATGCCGCGCGACCGTTGGACGACGCGGCGCTTCGCGCCAAGTTTGTCGACTGCGCCATGCGTGCCGCCGCCCCCTTCAGCCAAGAGGCAGCTGAACGGCTGGCGGATCGAATCCTGGATTTGGAGCGGGAACCCGACGCGGGTTCGCTACTCGGGTGCGCCGGCCCATTGATATAGATCCAGGGGCTCCCGCGTGGGGGCACGCCCCACGAAATTCCGCGGATCATTGATGTCGCCTCGCCCCCGGTAGCGGGCCTCAACGGGATAGGCGAACACCGGACGTTTGCGCACGCTCCCATCCTTCAGCGTTGCCGTGGCCATGAGGAAATCCGGTTCGCGCCCCAGTTCGACCCAATTCACCAATGCGCCCAGCATGTCTTCCTCGTACGCGACGTAGCCGCCGCCGCAGTGATAGACACCGGGTATCAAAAACATTCTGGCAAAGCTGCGTACTGCCGCCAGATCGCCGGTGTGCTGTCGCAATCGTTGGTAGTAATCAGGCAGTCCATAGGCGCCTGCGGCCGGATCGGCGAATCCCTGCCAAAGAATGAGTTTGCCGCCTTGCCTGCGAAATGCAGCCAAATCGGCGCTGCGTGCGTCAAACAGGGCGCCGCGCCTGGAGAGCTCGTCAAAGGTCGCGCCGTCGAAGCGCCAGGATTCCACGGTCGCCTGTTCACCGAGAGATTGCTGGAAGATCATGTTCTTGACCACATCCTCGAACATGACTCCACCCGCGACGGGCAACGCAAATCGCTCCACCCAACTCAACTCGGAACCATACGGCTCTCCGCCGTAGAACAGATGTCGGCCCCGCTCATCGACGGGACCTTCGTAGAATTTCGCGGCGGCGCCCGCTTGGGCGGCCGTGAGGCAGTTCGGCGGCGAGTGTGCCCCTGAACAAGTCAGCGAACGCGGGTCGAAGCGACAGAGCCTCGGATCGTCGATTTGCCCATCCTTCACCCCGTCGAGCGCATCGCAGGCTTCGATGACGGCATCGTGCAGCAAGGTTGCGGCGGCGGTGTCGAATAGCAGAGCGCCGCGATCATCTCGTCCCCAGCGAGCTTCCCAGATGAAGCGTTCCATCGCCTCGGTGATGGCAAACGCGGGTGAACCTGCGATGAGACCATTGAAATCGGCCGGATATCGCTGGGTCTCCACCATCGCTTCGCGCCCGCCGTCCGAGCATCCTTGAAAATAGGAGTAGTCCGGCGCGCGCCCATAGTAGACGGCGATGATGGCCTTCGCCGCAATCGAGAAGGCGTGGGCCGCCCGATACGCAAAGTCCTCTCGCACGCTCTGTCCGCCGAGTGCCCATACCCCATCGCCGCCGACGTGTCCTGAATTCTCAAATCCGACGGCAAAGCTTCCGGCGTAAGCTGTTTGCATATCGCAGCGCGGCGACAGGAAGCTCGCGATCAGGCCGCAATTGCCGCCACAGCCGCCCTGCAAATAACGTCCCGACCATTGCCGGGTCGGGAGGCGCAGTTCGAACTGGATGGTCGGCGCCACGTAGCCTTTTACCACGCAAAACTCCGCACGTTCCGCGGACTTCGGTTCAATGACCGCGGACTGAATGCGGGCGGGTGCGTCGTTCACGTTCGAAAAATCATGTTGTTGAAGTGCCGCGCAATCGAGAACAGGCAGGAAAGCCTGACGATCGGGGAGCGGCACCATGTCGACTGACGGTGCGGACAAGGACGATGTCGTGGTGCCGCTTAGAAATATCAGCAGCGCGCCGGCAAGGGCGGGGGAACTAGAAACTTTCATTGGCGCCGGCGATGGTCAACAACCTCTCGACGCCGTTCGGCAGGATCAATCGCTGCGCAAGCAAGCCATCGATACTGGTTCGAACCTTGTCGAGGTACGCACCTTGATTGCCGTACAGCATCTGCGACCGGGCAGCCGGAAAGGGATCGGTGTATCCGAAAAGCAGGCAGGCGGCGCTCGATCCGACGCCGTAGGTCGCGACAGGGACTGACACTTGCGGCAGACGCACGCCGCCCTTGGCGTTACCCCATTCATCAAGCAGCGTTGACCCGTCAGGGTTGGTCTCGATGAGCGCCGACGGCGGCGGCGCCCTGCCGCCATTGAGCCATTGGTACATGTTGCTGAACATGGCTGCTTGAACGAGATGAAGCGGATAGTCGTTGGGGCGCGACCCTTTGGGAAAGCCTGCCTGACATTCGGCGGCTGAGAAATGCGGCTGTCCTGGTGCGGGAGCCAGCTTGGTCGGTGCGGGCGGGATTGCAGCGGTGGCAGGCGGCGGTAATGCCACGTGCGCCGCACCGGCGACTTCGTAGTGGCGGTACCGGTCATCGTCGCTGCGGCGGTTATTCAAGCCACCGAAGCCGTTGTAATCACTCTGGGTATTCAGCCGCATCACCGGCACATCGAGCGGCCGCACGAACTGCGCGTCCGCCATCGGCAGATAGGCGTCGAAAACATTGCGGCCGTCGCCCAATCTGGTCTCGTGATGATGATAATTGGCAAAGCTCGCGGTCGCGACGCCGGTGTAGGAATAGCCGGTGAGCATGACGCGACGTACGCCATAGCCTCGAAGCGGACTGCCGGCGCCACCGACTTTGATCGCGGCGCCGGTTTGGGCCAGCATGCCCCAAAGTTGGGTTGCATCGTCGGCCGTCAGCGCGCCATAACGGGCCGCATCCGCCGCCTTGAGGCCGGCTATCGTTAATGGATGTTGGACGCCCACGTACGCATCGCCGTTGGCAACAAAGAAGCCATGCAAGGTATTCCAAGCGAGACTCGAGCCGCCGCCGGCGGGGTGCAGGCTCTCGACGATGACATTGCCGCTGAAATCCCGGACTTCATTGGGACGGTAAACAATCAGGCGCGTGGTGAAGGGTTGATCCGCTTTGAGGACCTGCCGTGTGAAATCGCGCGCGCCGAGATCCTTGACGTTATCGCGGGATGCAACATCGGGAGCATCGGCCATCGATACCGGACGATAAATGTTGGTCCGACCGGAGAGAAAATACTCCTCGGCAACATAGCCGACGGCCGCGACGTTCCAAACCATGATCCCCTTCGCAGCTGTATCGGTTAGCGGTCCCAACAGACGAGCACCACCCTTGTTGGCGGCGGAGCCGCGCAATGGGATTTGCAGCCCCAGCGCACCCAAGGCAGCCGCCGATAAGACATCGCGGCGCGACCAACCCAACGTAGTGCTCGGCATTCATCGCTCCTGAAATCACGAGTCGCGCTGCGACATTTTTTATTGGGCCCCGGGCGCCGTCGGCATGGTCGCGCGTTTCAAACTGGTTGGCAATACCACCGAAACATCCTGCCGAGGAAGGCGCGGCGGATCCACGCGAGCCCCGGCAGGGCGAATTTAAGGCGGTCGCCGCACCAAATTGGCGTGTGCGCCGAAAACAACAATGGTTGACATTACAAACTAATGTTTACATCGAAGGGCTGATTGGATATTCTCCGGTTGCCGGTAATGTAAGCGCATACAACAAACGCTGGACGACAGGGGGAATGCAGTGATTACTTATCCTATGGACGCCCGGTTAGGGACGGAAAGAATTCACCGTGCGGCGCCGAGCCGCGCGCTCACAGCGTCAATCGCACTCCTCGTTGCTTCGGCGGCGATGGCGCAAACAGCGCCTTCCGTGATAGTGACCAGCCCCGGCGATGAGCTGCAGGAGGTGGTGGTCACCGGCACCCTCATTCGGGGAACGGGCCCGGTCGGGTCCAATTTGATCACGGTGGATCAATCTCAGATGCAGGCCACGGGCGGAAATACCATCATCGACATGTTGCGCGACGTACCGCAGGTGACGAGCTTTGGCGTTTCCGAGGCGCAGCGCAGCGGCACCGGCGGCGCCACCAACATCGTGCTGGGCAATTCGATCAATTTGCGCGGCTTGAGCCCCTTTGCGACCTTGACCCTATTGGATGGTCATCGGGTGCCCACTTCAGGTACCAGCGGTTCCACGGTGGATCCGGATACGTATCCTTCCATCATGATGCAAAAAGTGGATATCGTCGCGGACGGCGCGTCGGCCACTTACGGTTCCGATGCCATCGCCGGCGTCGCCAATTTGATTTTGCGGCGCGATGTCGAAGGTGTGGAAGTGAGCGCGCGCGGCGGGTGGGCGGCTGATTACAAGGAAGAGCGGTTCGGGGTACTGGCCGGACACAATTGGGGCAGTGGACAGATCAGCATCGGATACGAACACGCTTATCATTCGGACCTCAATGGCCTGAATCGAAACTACTTCGAATCCGATCAAACCGGCAGCGGCGGCGCAGACTACCGCAGCGTGATGTGCAATCCGGGCAATATTGTCGTCGGCGGGGTCAGCTATGCGATTCCGCCCGGTGGGGTTACACCGGCCAACGCCGCTGCACTCTTGCCGAACACCACCAACCGCTGCGACGTGGCGAAGTATCAGGACATCCTGCCCGAAATCGAGAACAACAATATTGCGATGGATTTCGATCAGAAAATCACCGATTCGATCAGCATCTACGGTGATGCGACCTATTCCTGGCGCAACTTCACCTCGGCGGTGCAGCAGGCGACGGCGCCGGCCCAGGTGCCGACAACCAACGCATTCTTCGTCGCACCCCCCGGAGCCGTTCTTGCTCCCTGTTCGCCGGCGCCGGGTGCGCCCAACTGCGAAACGGTCAATTATTTTTTCGGGAACGATTTGGGCAACAACGCCTACAGCATCGGCCATTCCGAAAATTACGAGGGCACGTTGGGCATAGATTTCAAATTGCCCAAGGCATGGCACTTGGGATTCGACGGCACCGCGGGAATCGATCACGACCAAACGACACAGAGCCGTGAACTGAACAACGGCAACTTTGCGGCAGCCCTGGCGAGCGGCTCGCCGGCGACCGCGCTCAATGTGTTCGGCGGCCCAAATTCCCAGGCTGTCTTGGACAGTGTTTTCGCAAACCGCTTCTATGCACCCGGCGACACGGGCAACCAGGCAGTCGAGGGCAAAATCGACGGACCACTGTTTCACATGTGGGGCGGCGATGTGCGCGCCGCCTTCGGCGGCCAGTGGCGTCACGATACGCTGATTTACGGCATCAACTCCGGCGTACCGGGCGGCGCCGATCTCATCATTCGGCAGAACTTGAGCCGCACTTCCGAATCGGGATACGTCGAAGTGCTCCTGCCTTTTTTCGGCCCGGACAACGCGCGACCGGGTTTCCAGAAGCTAGAACTCGATGTGGCGGGGCGCTACGAAAACTACAGCGATTTCGGCAGCACCACGCACCCGAAGATCGGACTCAACTGGACTCCGCTGGACGGACTGACGGCACACGCCAGTTATGGCACCTCATTCCGGGCGCCATTGCTGTCCGAATTGGTCGGACCGCTCAAAGGGGTGTTCGTGCAGACCTATTCCGATCCGCAGTCGGCCACCGGCACCTCCGTGGGCTACACCCTGGGCGGCGGCAACCTGAATTTGCAGCCCGAGACCGCCACGACCTACTCCTTAGGGCTGGATTATCAGCCGAACAAGCAGCTGCACCTTAACCTCAACTACTTCAACATCAATTACAAGAATCAAATCTCCAGCTATTTAAGTGATCTGACCATCTTGCAGCAGGAAGCCAAGCTGGGAGCATTGATCACCCGGTGTCCGTCGGCTGAATGCACGTCGCTCATCAATCAATACGTGGTGCCCGGGCCCGTATTCGGACCGATCCTGCCCAATCCGAGCGTGTTCGTGAACGGCACTGAACTGAATCTGGGTACCACCAAGACGCAAGGGCTCGACTTTCTCGGAAACTATTCCATGCCGACGGATGAGGGAACCTTCTCGGTCGGTCTGGCAGGCACCTATACATTCCAGTACGACGTCGCTTATACGCCCGGCGGCCCCAGTTTCGATGAACTCAACAACATTGGATTCCCACTGCGCCTGCGCCTGCGCGGCAACGCCGGATGGGCGATGGGCCCGCTGTCTGCGATCGTGTTCTTGAATTACGAGAATCCTTACACCAATACCGAAGTCACCCCGAACGCATCGATCAGCAGCTTCACGACGGTTGATTTGAACCTGTTGTTCGAATTGGGCAAAGCAACTGACGCGACCTGGGCCAAGAATCTGAATTTCACGTTCCACGTCGATAATATTTTCGACAGGGATCCGCCCTATGTGAACATCCCGATCAGCCCGAATGGCGGCGGCGGCTTTGATCCGAATGTCGCGAGCGCGCTGGGCCGCCTCGTATCGGTGCAAATCGCCAAGAAATTTTAGGATGCCAAGCGCGTGGTGAGTACCACGCGCTTTTCTCAACGCTTGCTGTTAATGGTCCGCCGATTTGTTGGCCGCGGGGGGTGTGTGGCAATCTAGGGGTAGAACACCGAACACCGATCTGACGCAACTCAAGGGAATCATGAAGGCCGCTAAAAGTCGTCGTGCAGGGGGCGGGCGCGCCAAGACCCGGGCCAAAATAATCAAAGCGCCGTCACAGCCGTTGAGCGTGGGATTGTTG
This sequence comes from uncultured Gammaproteobacteria bacterium, assembly GCA_963775565.1. Classification (GTDB taxonomy): domain Bacteria; phylum Pseudomonadota; class Gammaproteobacteria; order Steroidobacterales; family Steroidobacteraceae; genus Bog-1198. Next base: position 737,584 of record CAVZJP010000018.1, on the reverse strand, counting down.
CCCAACCTGCTCGGTTACAACGTCCGCCGCGCGGAGATCGCGTTATGGCGCGACTTCAGCCGAACGGTGGGCGAGGGTGAGGTGAGGCCTGCGCTCTTCAGCTTGATGATTCTCGTTGAAGCCAATCCCGGCGTGGCGCAGATCGACATCGCCAATCAGTTGGACATCGACAAGGCCACCATCGTCGGCCTTGTGCAAGGACTGCAGCGACGACAATGCGTCGTGTGCCGCCAGTCATCGGTCGATCGGCGCCGCCAGGGCATTTATCTTACCGCCCGAGGACAGACCGAACTCAACAAGCTTCGCCAGGAAATGCTGGAGCATGAAACGCGCTTCACGCGGCTGTTTTCAGCGCACGAGCTTGCGCAGCTGTTCACCTTGCTTCGGCGCATCCATCCTTGATTCGAACGGCCGGCCTCAACCCGCCTCCCAGAACTCCCGAGCCTGCGCTCCGTAATCCTCGACGACGCGGCTCTTTACGTCGAACGCCATGTTGGGGCGCGATCGCAGCGAGTACGCCGGCCAATGCGGCAGTTTGGAATCGTTCGGATTGCCGGTACGCGCAAAGGCGACCCACGCGGCGCTCATTTGATCCGCGACCGCTTGGGCATGCGGTGCAGCGCCAATGACCGGTGAGGCCTGTGGGTTGTCGAAGGCGAGGGCGACATCGGTGCCATGCGGCGCACGCAGTTCGGCGTTGATATCCCAATCGAGCACATAGACATAGGCAGGCGCGGCCTGCTGTTTGACCTTGAGCTCTGCGACCTGATTGGCGGCCTGGCGCATCCAGTAGTCGGTGACCAAATCGACCAACAAATAGGAAGGCGAGTCAGCGGGATGCAGTTTCTTGTACAGGTCGACGGCCCGTTGAGCTCGTGCGCCCGCCAGGGGCCGCATTCGCTCGACGACATCGCTCTCGGAGAACTGGCCCCATTGCGGAAAGGGTCCCACGAACAGCACCGCTTCATCCTTGGTGGAGCCGACCATGAATGGCACGTGAGCCGATTCCGGTGCCGCGACAACATCGAAGGGGTGATGAGTGAGCACCACGCCATCGACCAGCGGGATCAATCCCATGGGGCCAAACCCTAAGACCCGCGGCACGACCTTCACCTCGGCCGCGTTGGCCGCAGCGGACAGCTTTTGCGCATCCATTCTTTGCAATTCGCCGATCTGATTGGCCGATAGATCAAGATCCTTGAGCAACTGCCGGGCGATCGCGGTGCCCCGCGCCTTGTCCGCGATCTGCAAGCAGGGACCGCTCTGCATGATGGCCTTGTGGAACAGTCCTTTGGCGCCGGGCATGGCGCATACGACGCTGACCTTGCCGGCTCCGCCGGACTCGCCGAAGATGGTGACGTTCGAAGGATCGCCGCCAAAATTGGCAATGTTGTCACGCACCCAATGCAGTGCGGCGACGATGTCAAGCATCCCGACGTTGCCGGATTGCGCGAAAGCCTCTCCCGCAATATCGCCGAGATAGAGGTGGCCAAAAACATTCAGGCGATGATTGATCGTCACGACGACGACATCGCCCCTCTTCGCCAGGTGGGTTCCATCGTAGGCCGGTCCCGATCCGGAGCCCACCGCAAATCCGCCGCCGTGCAGCCACACCATGACCGCTCGCTTGGACGAATCGGCTCCCGAAGTCCATACGTTGAGCATCAGACAGTTTTCCGACAGCGCCGGTTCCGGGTTGGGACGGGCGAACAGAGCGGCCAATTGGCGCTGCATCGCGGATGGCGGAGCGGGCTTCGCGCCCGCCCCCTTTTGAGCGAAGGGCGATAGTCCCAAGGGAACCTGTGGGCAACTGTCGCCGTAAGCCTTTGCGTCGCGTACCCCGCTCCAGGGAGCCGTCGGCCCGGGCGGCAAAAAACGCGAGGGGCCGGCCGTCGATGCCCCATAGGGGATGCCGAGAAACTTCATTACCCCGTCCTGCACGGACCCTTGCACTGATCCGGTGCCGGTCTTGACCACCGGCGAGGCTTGCGTTGCGGAATCCGTGCCGGCCCTGCCGATTCGCGCAGCAAAAGCGGCGCCGATCCCCGCTCCGGCAATGGCCAGAGTTGCTGTTCTTCGAGTTATCACTTGCGTAGGTCCCCGGAATTGTGGCTCGCCGTCTGCGCATCAGTCTAAAATATATTGGTTGATAATACTAACGATTTATAGATTCCGTGGTCGGCGTGTCAGCCGGGCCGCCGGGTTGGCATGTTTTGGGCATTAAGCGACCGGATCGCGTGCGGCCGGCTCGCGCGGCTCTCATAACAATTCGTTGGCATTGCAAACTAATTTACCTTGGGGCAAGATCCACCACTGGCTCAAAGAAGAACAATTTTCAACTGTATCGTCATCGGGGGAGGCGCGGCGCATTCCTGAAGTGCTTGCAGCAGTAATCCGGCCATGGCAGCCCTCGACTTCATATTCACAGGCGATTTGGTTCTGGATGAGCCGCATCCGGATCATTGGCTGAGCGGCATTGCGCCCGCAACGATGGGGGCGGATATCACCATCGGTCACCTGGAAGTCCCGCACACGAAGCGCTGCGCCGAATTGCGAACCGACGTGCCGGCTCCGGGCGCCGAACCGGCGCATCTGGCAGCGCTTCAGCGCGCGGGCTTCGATGCCGTCACGCTGGCCGGAAATCACATAGCCGACTGCGGTGCGACGGGAATCGCGGATACGCGCGCGGAACTGGCACGACTGGGAATCCAGTGTTGCGGCGCCGGTGCCGACATCGAATCGGCGCGGCAGCCCGCACTCTTGAGGAGCGCGGAGCGACGCATCGCCCTGCTGAGCTACAACTGCGTGGGACCTGAGGCAGGCTGGGCATCTCGCACCAGCGCGGGCTGCGCCTACGTACGCATCGACTCGTCAGATGGCGGCGCGATCTCCCCCACGGCGGCTTTGCAAAGGGCGGACCCTGCGTCCCTGTCGCAAATGCAAGGCGACATCGCGGCTGCGGCACGCGACAACGATTTCGTCATCGTCGCCTTGCACAAGGGGTTGGTCCACACGCCGGCGCGGTTGGCCCCCTATGAGAGGCCGGTGGCGCAGGCGGCGATCGATGCGGGTGCGCATGTGGTGATCAGTCATCACGCGCACTTGATCCGCGGCATGGAGTTCTATCGCGGTCGGCCCATTTTTCACGGACTCGGTAATGGCTGCGTCGTGACGCGCGCGCTCAGCGCAGGCCAGGATGATCCTGCGCGGGCGGCATGGGTGCAACGGCGCAAGCAATTGTTCGGTTTCGAGCCGGACCCGCAATACTGGCTGGCGCCGTTTCACCCGCAAGCGGTCAATGCCATATTGGGCCGGCTCAAATGGCATGAAGATGGTCGAATCGAAGCGGGTTTCGTGCCGGTGCACGTCGAAGCGCCGGGCCGTCCTGTTGTCGCTCAACCGGCAGAGGCCGCCGCAGTGACTGCATACATGTCCAGGATAACCGCGGATGCCGGTCTGAAATCGCTCACGTTTTATGCGCGCGCTGATATGGTCGTGGCAGCATGAGCGAGGATTCACAACAGGATTCGGAGGTCGGGAACGCCGGCGGCGTTCAAGCAGGACTGTTTTATATCGGCGCTGCCGGGCTTCTGATCGCGATCGCTGCCGACGCATTGGCGGTGCTCGGCCGCCACATCGGCATTCCCCTTCTCGGTTCGATCGAAATAATGCAGGCCGCGATACTGCTGGCCTCTTCTGCGGCCATCGTGCTGGCTACGGCCGCAAAGAGGCACGCGGTTGTGCATCTGTTGATCGATCGGCTGTCACTCCCGGGGCGAACCGCGATGGAACGCCTGCACGCCCTGCTAAGCGCTGTATTCTTCATTGCGCTCGCCGTCGGCAGCATCTGGATCGCATTCGATTTGCGCGACGGGCACGAGCAAAGCGAGCTGCTGCGCATTCCGTATGCTCCCTTGCGCATCGTCAGCATCGCGGCGGTTCTCGCGGTGGCGGCGATTTACCTGTTTCGAGTCTTCCAACGGCGGGCCAAGCGTTGATCGGTTCGCCCTTGGTTGGATTTGTGGGAGTGGCAGCGCTGCTCATAGTCCTGACCGCCGGCGTTCCCATCGGCGTGGCCTTGGGGTTGGTCGGCATGGCCGGTATGACCTTGTTGTTGGGTCTCGAGCCGGCGCTCATCAAGTCGAGCGTAATCCTGTTCGATACCTTGTCGCGCTACGAGCTCGGCGTGCTGCCTTTGTTCCTGTTGATGGCCCACCTGTGTTTTGCCGCCGATGCGAGCCGCGATTTCTTCGACGCCGCTGCTCGCATGATCGGACACCGGCGCGGCGGATTGGCGCTTGCGTCGATTGGTGGTTGCGCCGGATTCGGCACCATCAGCGGTTCCAGTTTGGCCACGGCGGCCACCATCGGCCTGGTGGCGCTTCCGGAAATGCGCAAGCGCGGCTACTCGGATGAACTGGCGACGGGCGCCGTCGCCGCAGGCGGCACTTTGGGGCAGTTGGTACCGCCGTCGGGAGCGCTAATTGTGTTCGGAATCATCGCTGAACAGTCGATCGGCCGGTTGTTCACGGCCGCCATTGTGCCGGCAATCACCCAGGTGGCTTTGTATTGCCTCGTGATCATCGTTCTATGCCACTTCAAACCCAACATTGCGCCCGCCACGGAACGGGCCACCTGGGCAGAGCGGCGCGCAGCCTTGCTGCGCATCGTCGATATCGGATGCCTGGTGTTGCTGGTCATCGGCGGAATCGCGCTCGGCTGGTTTACACCGCCGGAAGCCGGATCGGTGGGAGCACTCGGTGCACTCGTGCTCTGCGCCTGGCGCAAGCGCTTGAACTGGAGCAGCCTGGGCCGGGCAATTCGCCAGACCTTGCGCACCAGCGGCATGATTTATGTGGTCATCGTCGGCGCGCTGATCTTTTCGGTGTTCATCAGCCTCACCGGTATTGCCGAGCATGTGTCGTCCTTGCTGGCAGCATTCAGCGGCAACAGAATCATCTCGTTGCTCATCATGGCCGCGTTCTTGCTTTTGCTGGGGTCGGTATTGGACGGCCTGGCTCTGATGCTGCTCACGACCCCGATACTGTTGCCCATCATCCAACAAATGGGTTTGTCGCCAATCTGGTTCGGAATATTTTTGGTGCGCGCCATGGAGATCGGGTTTGTGCATCCGCCGATCGGGATGAATCTATTCGTCATTCACGGGATTGCCAAAGATGTCTCCATAGGGCGGATTTTTCGCGGGGTGGTGCCTTTTCTGGCGGCCGATTTCGTGCACCTGTTGTTGCTGATTTTCGTTCCCGCGCTGGTGCTCGCCCTGCCCAAGGTGTTGGGGCAATGAGCGCGCTCGACAATCTGGTGGCGATCGGACTGCGCGAGCCGCTGGCGGCGGCGCAAGCACATGCGCAGCGAGGCGGCCGCGCAATCGGGTTTTTTGGCTCGGAAATACCGGTGGAACTCATCATCGCAGCCGGCGCGTTTCCCTTGCGTCTTCCCGCTACGGTGCAGTCCAATACAGACGCCGCGGATTCGTATCTGGAATCGAGCTTCATGCCCGAGGTGCGCTCGATCGCCGAGCAATACCTTCAAGGCGCGTTCGATTTCCTGGACTCGATCATCCTGCCCCGCAGCAACGACAGCGCTCAGCGTCTTTACTATTACTTGAGCGAACTGCATACGCAGCGGCCGCGCCGGGCGCCGATTCCTTTGATCTACGATTCGGCAAAGATTCCCCGGAACTCGAGCAAGCTCCACAGCCGCGCGGCCACGCGGCGTCTGGCCGCCGAAATAGGCGCGTTCGCGGATGCGCTGCCCGGCGCTGTAGAAAGCCGGAATCGCCGGCGCCGGTTATTCTTCTCGGCCGCCAAAATACGCCGCGGCGGCGAGGCCCCCAGCGGCGCTCAATTGGATCGGATATTCCGCGCCGCGGATCTGTGCGACGCCGACACGTTCGATACCGCTCTGGGTGAATGGCTGCCGACCGCCGAGCGCGCAAAACCTGGGGCGCGCATTATGCTCGCCGGTAGTGCGCCGCCGGACGAACGACTGCACCGGGCGGTCGAACAAGCGGGCGGCAACATCGTTGCCGAGAGCGACGCGCATGCCTCGAGCGCCGTCAGTCAGTCTGCGATTCCCGCGGACGGGTCATTTGACGCGATTTCCGATCATTACTACGCATTGGCAAATAGCACACGCGCCTTTGTCGATCGCGCCGCGGCGATGCAAAGCCTTGCCGCAGAGGTGGCAGCGGACGGCATGATCATCTGGTTGGTCGAGGAAGAGGATGCGCTGATTTGGGATTTGCCGGCAGTGATGTCGGCGCTGCAAGCGCGTGGCGTCGCCGCCTTGCGCTTGGTGCGGCGCCGCTGGGACGCCGGCGACGGTGCCCTGGAGGAAATCAAATCGTTCACGCGTGCTCTGGGAGGAGCAACATGAAGCTGTTGGACGGCCACCGAGTGCTCGCCTTGGAGCCGGCCGCCGACACCGCGCTGCCGCGGTTCCTGGCCTCGCTGGGTGCGACGGTGCGCGCTGTCTCGATGGCCGAGTTGGATGTGCACTTGCCTGGGGCCTCATTTCTCCTGGAGTCTCTGGGGCCCGCCAAACTCGCTGAGCGCGGCTTCAGTCGGGAGCGGCTGCAGACCGCGGCTCCACGCCTGATTCACGTTTCGGTCACGACATTTGGGGCCGATGCTCCGCGCGCAAACTGGCTGGGCAACGAGTTGATTGCATCAGCCATGAGCGGTGTATTGCGGCTCACGGGTTCTCCCGATCGCGCGCCGGTGAAGGAGGCGCTGGATGCCTGCGGCTTCCACGCAGACATGGTTGCCGCCGCCGGGGCCTTGGCGGCTCATTACGAGCGCAATGTCGTGGGAAAAGGACAACTCGTGGATGTGTCGGTCCAAGAGGTGGCATTCTCGCGATTGTTCAACAGCGTGTTGGCATGGCAATTTGATCGGCGCAAATTGTCGCGGGTCGGCGGTGCCCTCAACTATGGGATTGCCACGGTGCGCTGCATCTGGCCGCTCGCCGACGGCTTGTGCTTTCACACCTTGATGACCGGTAGATTTGGCGCGCCGGCCAATCGCGCGCTCAGCGACTGGATGGACGAGAAGGGCGCGCCCAATCCCCTGCACGGGGTCGATTGGTTGTCCTATAACCGGTCCACGCTCGATTTGGCCACCCGTGCGCTTTGGGAAGATGCGATTAGCGCGTTTTTCAGGACGCGAACCAAAAAGGACATCGCGGGGGAGGGCCACCGCCGCGGCATCAACGCCACCGTGATTGCAGAGCCCGCCGATGTGCTGGCCGACACACACCTGGCGGCTCGGGACTTCTGGGCAATTTCGCAAGATCGCAGCCGGGTGCCGCGGCGTTTTGTATCCGTTCTCCCCAGTGCCGCCCAGATCGATCTTGCATCCTCGAAAGCGCCCGCGTCGAGCGGCGGTTCGCGGCCAGGCCCCCTGGCGGGCGTTCGAGTTCTCGATTTTTCGTGGGCTTTGGTCGGTTCGATTACGACGAAGACGTTGGGCGATCTGGGGGCGGACGTCATCAAGGTCGAAAGCCGCACGCGCGCTTGTCTGACGCGACTTGACGTGCAAGTCAGCGTTTCCAAGCCCGGCAACTTCGACGACAAGCCCTGGTTTGCGCACTTGAATTCATCGAAGCGCAGCCTGGCGCTCGATATGAAACGCAGCGAAAGCCGGGAGGTGCTGGATCCCTTGATTCGCTGGGCAGATGTGGTTGTGGAGAATTTTTCGCCGGGCACCATGCACAAGCTCGGTCTTGATTATGAATCACTGACCCGGGCGAATCCTGCGCTGATCATGGTGTCGGGCAGCGTCTACGGCCAAACCGGACCGCTGGCTCAAAGTTGGGGAGTAGACGGCACCGGAGCGGCCTTATCGGGACGAACCTATCTCACCGGTTGGCCGGACCGGGATCCGGTCATCCCCGGCGCGGTTCCCTATGGCGACGTCATTGTTCCTTATGTCATGGCCGGCGCGGTTTGCGCTGCGCTCCAGCAGCGGCGTGAAAGCGGCCGGGGCGCGCATATCGATGCATCCATGTACGAGATCTGCGTCCAACAAATGCGCGATGCCATGCTGCAGGTGCAGGCAGGGGACGTTCCGAAGCGCTGCGGGAATCGCGATTCGCGAATTTTTCACCAAGGAGTGTATGCGGTGAAAGGCGAGGATCAATGGATCGCCATTGCATTGCCGGGCGCCGTCGATTGGCAGCGATTGAGAGAGTTCGCCAACCTTCCGGATGCATCGGACGCCGATGCGCGCGACGCGGCCATCGAAACATGGAGCAGCCCTCAGGAAGGCAATGCCCTGATGGTTGCCTTGCAGCGCGCGGGATTCGCGGCCGGCGTCGTTCAGGACATAGAAGATTTATTGGAACGGGATCCGCAGTTGGCAGCCCGGCGCAGTCTCGTGCCGTTACAGCATGCGGTGCTGGGAAACTTTGGACATATGCGAACGCCCCTGACGCTGTCCGGCACCCAATTACAACCCTTTAGGGCTCCGGATATCGGCGAACATTCTCTGAGCATATCGCACGAAATCTGCGGGCTCGAACCGGCGCGTGTTGCACAGCTTCAATCCCTGGGAGTATTCCAATGAGCGCCGCCGACGCATCCCGCAGCCGCAAGGACTTGCAATGCACGGCTGCAGCGTTGGCGCATCAGCGGCAGTTCGCGGCCGAGCTCAAACGCCGGGTGGTGGAGAACGGCGACCCGTTCGTGGTCGCGCAGGCCGACACGCCCCACGAATTATTTCATGCCATGGACATTCCGCTGATCACCAACCAATGGTGGTCGGCCTACATCTCGGCGAAGCAGCTCTCGGCGCGCTACTTCAAGGTTCTCGAGGAACAGGGCTATCCGGGCAACGGCTGCCGGTACTGTTCCCTGGGGCTCGCGTGCACACTCGCCAATGATCCGGCCACCGCGCCGTGGGGCGGCTTGCCGAAACCGATCGCCTTGGTGGCCCGATTGACTTGCGACTGCATACAGCATGTTTTTGGCCGTTGGGCGAGTGCGCTTGGAACGGAGTTCTTTCCGCTCGAGGCGCCGGCCTGGACTCACAAGGATGCGGCGTGGTTCGAAAAATCGAACGACCGTTGGGAGGAGGTATACCAGATCGATCGCATCGAACTGCTTGTCGCCGAAATGCGCGACCTGATCGCACTGTTGGAAAAGAAAACGGGTCGTTCCTTCAGCGAACAGAAACTGAATGTCTTGATGGAGAAGATCAATGAGCAGGAGGGATATATCGCAGAGGCCGCGAGGTTGATCGGCGACGCAAGACCCTGTCCTGTTTCGATTGTCGATCAGATGCCCAACACCATGATTCCGCAGTGGCATCGAGGCTCCGATTGGGCGGTTGCGCATGCCCGGCGCTTTCGCGACGAAGTCCGCGAGCGGGTCGAAGCGAAGGTTGGTGTCAGCGCCAATGAGCGAATTCGTCTCATGTGGATCGGGGCGGGCCTGTGGCACGACTCCGCGTTTTACAATGCGCTGGAGGAGAGGCTCGGCGCGGTTTTTGTTTGGTCCATGTACATGCCGTTCGCCGGTCCGCAGTACATCCGCGCCCTGCATGGTAAACCATTGCATGCGTTGGCCAGCCGAATTTGTTCCATGAACGAAGTGCTGCACTTGCCGCCGTGGATGAACGGCTGGATGGTCAGCGAAGCGCGGCGCTGCGCAATCGACGCAGCCGTGATCTTGGTGCCGCCCGATAGCCGGCTCTCGCAAAGCGGCACCAAGTTGACCCGACTGTCGCTCGAGCAGGCGGGCGTGCCGACCCTGGCGCTGAATGCCGATATGGTTGACTCCAAGGGATGGAGCCATGAGGACATGGTGAATCTCGTTACCGACTTCTTGAAGAAGGCGGGACTGGCGTGAAGGGGGCCGGCATTTCTTTCTGTTGCGCGCTTCTGTTGCTCGCCGGCGGACAGTCGGGTGCGGCCACGGTGCTCACATATGCCACGCCCTATGGACCCAACCACACCTTTAGCCGCGCCGACAAAACCTGGATGGCATGGGTAGAACAGAAATCCGAGGGCTCCCTTTCGATCCGGCCGATATGGTCCGGCGGACTGATCTCCTCGGATCAATCGTTGATCGAATTGCGGCATGGTGTCGCGGACATTGGCCTCATCACGCCGATTTATGCGCACGGCGGAACGCACTTGCTGCGCGTACAGACAGGGTTCTATGGAGGCGCGAAGACCTTCGAGCAGCAGGTGGAGATCTACCGGTGTCTCGCCGCCGACTCGCCTCAATATGCCCGGGAGCTTCAGGGTTTGAAAATCCTGGCCATTCAAGGGGGCACGCTGCCCGGTCTGTTGAGCCGCACCCGCGAGGTACACACCCTCGATGACCTGAAAGGGATGCGCATTCGTGTTCCGACCGAGCTGCTGAATGTCATGCGCGATCTCGGCGCGGATCCGGTCACGATGCCCATGGGGGAAGTGTATTCGAGCTTGGCGAAAGGTGTGCTCGATGCCGTCGTGGCGCCCGCCGATACCCTGCGGTCGCTGCATTTTGGCGAGGTCGCCAAGTACTACACCGAGCTCGAGGTGCCGCGTGGGGCATATCCCGCGCGCGCGATGCCGGAGCGCCGGTGGAATGGCCTGACGCCGCAGCAGCGGCAAGTGCTCGAAGCCTCGATACCGGTCTGGGAGGCGGCCCTGTCCCAGGAGACGCGCGCCGCGGTTCAAATGGGCGAGGCGGAAGGGCGAACGCAACGCGTGCAGTTCATCCCCGTGGCCTCGCCGGTTCAAAAGCGTTTCGACGCGCTCTATGAAGAAGACGCCTTGCGCGACGCGCAGGCTCTGGGCCGGCTCGGTATCGATGCGGTTCCGGTTTTTCGTGACGCCCGACAAATCGCAGGCACATTGCAAGAGACGGGTATCGTGACATGCGCCAGGAGGGCCCATGCAGCCACTTGAGGGCATTCGCATCGCGGATTTCACTCATATCATGGCCGGCCCCTATGCCACGCATCTGTTGCGGCTCCTCGGCGCTGAAGTCATCAAAGTCGAATCGCCCGGCCGCGGCGATGCCCTGCGCAACTACGGCAGCAACCGTGCCTACGATGGCATGGCGCCCGCCTTTATCGCGGTAAATGCCGGAAAGAAATCGCTGTCGCTGGATTTGAAGCATGCGGCCTCGCTCGAGGCCGCACGCAGACTCATCGCCCGCTCCGATGTGGTGGTCGAGAATTTTCGTCCTCGGGTGATGGCGCGCCTCGGCTTGGGATATGCGGAGGCTAAAGCCCTGAAGCCTGACATTGTGTACTGCTCGGTATCCGGCTACGGGCAGTCCGGGCCGCTGCGCGACTGGCCGGCCATCGACAATATCGTACAGGCCACCAGCGGCATGATGTCCCTGGGAGGGGAACCGGGTGATCCACCCATGCGCGTCGGGTTTCCCGTCGTTGACACCTTGACCGGACAAACGGCCGCTTTCGCCATTCTCGCCGCGCTTCTCAAGAGGCAGCGCAGCGGCCAAGGCGAATACATCGATGTAGCCATGATGGACGCGAGCCTTGCCTTCATGGCTTCCGCAGTGGTGCCCTTCCTGGTGACCGGCCAGCCGATGGAGCGCACCGGCAATACGGGCTACAGCGGCCAGCCGACTGCAGCGTTATTCGAAGCCGCCGATGGAAATCTCATCTCATTGGGAGTGGTGCAACAGAGCCAGTTTGAAGCGTTGGCGCGACTGCTGGGGCACGAGGAATGGCTCATTGATTCTCGTTTCGCCACGCCGGATCTTCGCCGCGCCCATACATCCGAGTTGCAAGCCTTGCTGTCCGCCGTACTGCGTCAGCGACCGGCCGCGGTCTGGGAACAACTCATGAGTTCGGCCGGCGTTCCCTGCGGCATGGTGCGGGATGTCGCGCAGGCATCCGCCCTGCCGCATCTTGAACAGCGCGGGATCAAGATTCCCTTAAAGGTCCCCGGACTGCCGGCCGGCAACGACGTTGAAATCCTCAATGCCGGCTTTCTGTTCGAGACCGACGGCCCTACGTTAAGCGACCCGCCGCCGTCGCAGGGCCAGCACACCGAGGAGTTGTTGCGCTGGCTTGGGTTCGACGCCGGGCAACGGGCTGAGATTTTGCAGCACTCATAGGGCTTCGCCAGGAGATCACATGCAGCGCGCGTTTCAAAGTGTCAGTCTGGCCTCGTTGTGCGTTCTTTGCGTCATGGCCAATGGAAGCGCGGCGCCCGACGCGCCGGCAAAAGAATCGGCTTTCGGCATCTACGAAGGTTATTCGGCCGCCATCTATCCTGATCAGGTCAAGACCTCCTTTTACCTGCCGATGCGCGATGGGGTCCGGTTGGCGGTGGATTTGTATCGGCCCGCGGCCGGCAGTCAAGCGGCAGAGGGAAGATTTCCCGTGGTTTGGCACCACACCCTGGATAGAAGAGCGGTCTCACAGCCCGCGGCCAATGCTGCCTACGCCATTCCGGAATTGACCAAGTACGGCTATGTCGTTGCGCTCGTGGAGCGCCGCGGACTCGGCGCATCGTTCGGCGTTCGCCGTGGCTACAACGATCGCATCGAGGCGCAGGATGCGTACGAGATCAACGAGTGGCTGGCGCGCCAGTCCTGGTCCGACGGCAAAGTTGGCATCATCGGGTGCTCGAATACCGGGGCGGCCGCCATGCATGCCATCACCGTGCGGCCGCCGCACTTGCTCGCGGCGTTCGTCGGCTGTTTTGCGTGGGACACCTACGATTGGACGCTGCGCGGCGGCATATTCGCCCAATGGGGCACAGGGGTTCAGCGCACCGTCGAGGAGGATTTGAAATCCAAACCGGTGGACGGCGACGAAGCGAAGGTGTTGCTGCTGCAAGCGGCACAGGAACACCAAATGAGTACGAATCTGGCGGCGATGTGGCGCGGCATTCCCTATCGCAACGATTTGAGTCCGCTGACCTTGAGCCGATTCTGGAGCGAGGGCAGCATTGCCGCGTATGCCGATCAAATGCGTCAGTCCGGCGTGGCGCTCTACATTACAGGCGGCTGGCGCGACGATTTACGCAAGGACGGCTTCGTGACCTTCAATAATTGGTCGCCGGACAGGCGTCATATCGTCATCGGCCCCTGGATCCATTGCCGTAATGAGGGCTTCGATTTATTCGCTGAAATGCACCGCTTTTTTGACTACTACTTGAAAGGTGTCGCGAACGGTTTTGACGGGGATGCCCCCATCCACTACTTCACCGTCAATGCGCCGGCCGGACACGAGTGGCAGACGGCATCGACTTGGCCGCCTTCCCAGGCGGCAGCCGCATCATTTCATCTTGCGGACAAATCGCGGCTGATGCCTGCGGTGGCCGGAGGCCCAACCCATTTTCATATTCAATACGACGTGCAATGTGCGCCTGCATTCGAGAAGGCCTTGCAGTCGGGTCCATTCGCCCAGCCTTGTCCCGTGGAGCAGGCCACCGCGCACTTTCTCTCCGCAGTCCTGAAGAAGGACACGCAAGTCACCGGGCATCCGATCGCGGATCTGACGATTTCCGCGGACGCCGCGGAAGCGAACGTATTCGTGTATCTGGAGGATGTCGCTCCTGATGGCGGCGTGACATCGGTGACCGACGGTCGCCAACGCGCCTCGCTGCGAAAAGTCGTCGATGCCCCGTGGAATTATCTGGGTCTGCCTTGGCGGCGCAGCAATCGCGAGGATGTTCAGCCGCTGGTTCCGGGGGTGCCGGTGCGCGTTCAATTCGATTTGCTGCCGGTCTCCTATATCTTCAAAGCCGGCCACCGCATGAGAGTGAGCATCGCCGGGGCGGATTATCGGGAGCGCGATCGCGACACTGCAAACACAGCGCATAACATTACAATCTACAATTCCAAGGATGCCCCATCGGTCATCGAGTTGCCGATCCTGCCGGCGAGCTGACTCCAACAAAACCGGGCGCTAGCGGGGCCTCTCAAAGGGCAGCCCGACGTAATTCTCGGCAAGACTGGTCAGTGCCGCGGTCGAACCGCTCAAATAATCCAGCTCGGCCAATTGCATGCGATGGTTGAAGGCATCGTCCGAGAATTTGTGCATGATGGAAGTGAACCACCACGAGAAGCGGACCGCCTTCCAGATGCGGCGCAGACAAAGAGCCGAATATTGATCCAGAAGCGCAGAGCCCGCGGTTCGAGTCGCGCTGTAGTGTTCGAGGAATCCTTGATGCAGTACGCGTACATCGGCGGCCGCGAGATTCAACCCCTTGGCGCCCGTCGGGGGCACGATATGAGCCGCATCGCCCACCAAAAACAGCTTTCCGAAGCGCATGGGTTCGACCACGAAGCTGCGCAGCGGCGCGATGCTCTTTTCGATTGAGGGACCCGTGATCAGGCTTTCGGCAATGCGCGCGGGCAGGCGTCTGCGCAATTCGTCCCAGAATCGCGCATCCGACCACGCTTCCACCTTCTCATCGGCCGCGCACTGCACGTAGTAGCGGCTTCGTGTGAGAGATCGCATGCTGCAGAGCGCGAAACCGCGCTGGTGATTCGAGTAGATCAATTCGTGATCGACCGGGGGTACGTCGGCCAGGATGCCCAGCCAGCCGAAAGGGTAGATGCGCTCAAATGATTGAATGGCCTCGCGCGGAATGCTCTGGCGGCACACGCCATGATAGCCATCGCAGCCCGCGATGAAATCGCAGGTGAGTTCCTCGTTCCGGTCTGCGCGTCGATAGCGCACCGTGGGGCTCGCTCGATCGAAGCCCTCGATCGAAACGTCGCTCGCTTCGAAAATCAGATTGGCGCCGGCGGCGGTCAAGCCACGGATTAGATCCTTGGTGACTTCGGTTTGCCCGTAAACCGAAACGCTGCTGCCGGTCAGGGTCTTCAGATCCACTCTGACGCGGCGTCCGGAGAAGGCGAGCGCCACGCCATCATGAACAAGGCGGTCCTTGAGCATGCGCTCGCCGGCCTCCGCCTGCACCAGTAAGTCGACGGTGCCCTGCTCGAGAACGCCGGCGCGAATGCGGCCCTCCACATACTCGCGGCTCTGGCGCTCCAATACCACATTGTCGATGCCGCTTAAGGACAGGAGCCGCGACAGCAGTAGTCCCGAAGGGCCGGCGCCGATGATTGCCACCTGAGTACGCGACATCCAGGAAGCGTAGCAGCGTCAATTTTTCAAGAAGCGTACGAATTCGATGGCGGTGGGTACTTATCCGCCACCATGCAGCCGGCGAAATTCATGCGGCGATACGCCGCTATGGCGGCGAAAGAAGCGCGAGAAATAGGCGGAGTCTTTGAAACCCAAGGCGCCGGCAATGCCGCTCACGGAATCGGGTGCATGGATGAGCCGGCGACGCGCTTCCAAGGCCAATCTTTGTTGCACCAGATCGAAGCCCGTGCAACCCGTCAAACGGCGGCACAATCGATTGAGGCTGGTCTCGGACAGACCCAACTGCCGGGCAAAACGCTCGATCGGCCAATGCTGTGCGTAGCGATCCTCGATGAGCTGGCGAAAGCGGCGCAGCCTCTCGAAATCGGTTCCGCAGCAGGCCTCGGCGGCGCTCGTGTGCTTGATGGCGCTGGCTACCGTGTGGAGAACGCAGCACGCCAGCCAACTACCGACAGGTTCAGGCAGGGTCTCCGATTGCCTGAGTTCAACGCTCAAGCATTCGAGCAGTTGCGCGGCGCGATCGACAAGCCTCTGATTGCAGCTGAGGTCGATCGCGCGCGGCACGGAAAAGAGCTCCTCGATGGGAGCCTGGTGCGCCGTCGACGCGAACGACGTCAGGCGCGCAAGATTCACGGTCAGCACAAATCCGCGGGTCTCCGCCCGAAAACGGAACCCGTGAATGGTCGCGGCGGGGATGATGATCAAGGCGGGCGCGTCGAATTGACTGCGCAGCTCCTCCAGCACCACGCTCGCGGGTCCGGCGGTCACCAGTACACATTGGCAAAGCTCGGTATGCCGATGCGTGCCGATCTGCCAGAGATACTTCCGGCTGCGCGATTGGATATCTTCCACATGCACCGGTTCAACAGTTCCGGCCGCCGCGCCGCGCTCGCCGTACAGGGCAAAACTAGGAATCTTCAGGCGGACGGATCGCAATCCAGGGGCTCCTTGAGGGGCGCTCCCAGCATAACCGCCAACTCGCGCGGGCGGCAA
The DNA here is from genome assembly GCA_963775565.1 of uncultured Gammaproteobacteria bacterium. Taxonomy (GTDB): domain Bacteria; phylum Pseudomonadota; class Gammaproteobacteria; order Steroidobacterales; family Steroidobacteraceae; genus Bog-1198. The sequence continues at coordinate 721,478 of CAVZJP010000018.1, read as the reverse complement.
CTCGTCATGCGGCGGGAACGGATTGCTTGCGGATCAGGTTGTACAGCGCCAGTGCGGCGGGCGGCATATTGGCTGCGCGGCGGGTAATGGCCGATCGGCGTCACGAATCTTCGATGATCATCTGCGCCCCTTTTTCAGCGATCATCGCGGTGGGTGTGTTGGTGTTGCCCGACGTGATCGTCGGCATGATGGAGGCATCCACCACCCGTAGCGCAGCGACCCCATGAACGCGCAGACGCAGATCGACCACTGATTCCGGGTCCGAGGCCGGCCCCATCCTGGCCGTTCCAACAGGATGAAAGATGGTGGTACCGATGTCCCCCGCGGCCTTGGCAAGGGAAGCCGTGTCGTCGCCGATGTGGGGACCGGGCAGGTATTCCCGCGGCGAGAAATCTGCGACGGCCGGCTGGGCCATGATGCGCCGGGTGGCGCGAATGGCATCCGCGGCGACGGCACGGTCTTGATCGGTCGCCAGATAATTCGGCGCGATCATCGGCGCAACTCGCGGATCGGGGGACTTGATGCGCACCGACCCTCGCGACGTCGGGCGCAGATTGCAGGCACTCAAGGTTATCGCCGCAAAGCGATGCAGGGGATCGCCGAACTTATCCAACGACAGCGGCTGCACATGAAATTGGATATTCGCCCTGGTCTGAGTCGGATCCGAGCGCATGAATATGCCAAGCTGCGAAGGCGCCATGGTCATGGGTCCGCGACGGCGCAGCACATAGTCGATCCCCATGCCCGCCCGCCCCAGCAGCGAGTGATAGGCCTGATTGAGAGTCCTCACATTGCTCACCTGATAGATCGCGCGTTGCTGCAGGTGATCTTGCAGGTTCGATCCGACGCCGCGACGTTCCACCAGGGTCTTGATGCCATGCGGCGCCAGCCACTCGTTCCTACCGATGCCTGACAAGCTCAAGAGCTGCGGCGATCCGACGGCTCCGGCGCACAGCAGCACCTCGCCGCGGCTGCGGGCCTCGATCGTTTCCCCGCCGCGCGTGAACCTGACGCCGCAGGCGCGACCGTCCTCGATGAGCAAGCCCTCAACCAGTACCTGCATCTGCAGCCTTAGGTTTTCCCGCGCAAGGACCGGTTTCAAGAACCCCCTTGCCGCGGACCAGCGCCGGCCCCGCCTCTGATTTACGTGGAAGTAGGAAACACCTTCGTTGTCGCCGCAATTGAAATCATTGATCGCAGGCACTCCAGCCTGAACCGCGGCGTCGCGCACCGCGTCCAGCACGCGCCAGGTCACGCGCGGCGCTTCGACGCGATACTCGCCGGCCGTGCCGTGATGCTCGCTCTCTCCCAGGAAGTGGTCTTCCAGCCGCCTGAAGAAAGGCAACACATCGTTCCAGCCCCAGCCATCACAGCCCAGCGAGCGCCACGTGTCGTAGTCAGCCGCCTGGCCGCGCATGCAAATCATGGCGTTGATTGCGGAAGAGCCGCCGATGACCTTACCGCGTGGATACGCGAGCGCGCGCCCGTTAAGGCCGGGTTCATTTTCCGTGCGAAACATCCAGTCGGATCGCGGATTGCCGATGGTAAAGAGGTAGCCGACCGGAATGTGGTACCAAATCCAGTTGTCGGGGCCGCCGGCCTCGAGCAGAAGAACACGGCGCTTGGGATCGGCGGAGAGGCGGTTTGCCAAAATGCAGCCCGCGGTTCCCGCGCCGACGATGATGAAATCATAGTCGCCTGGCAATCGCTTCATGGCGATGGCGGGTTCCGAAGGACCTTGTCCAATGCTGCGTGGAAAGTTGGCACGCGCTCGGCGCCGTCAAACTTACTCCAGATCCGGTCGAGAAATATGCCCGGCTGTTGACGCAAATCGCAGAGGATGAGCTGTGTGCCGTTACGCTGCGCCTGGCGCACAAAGCCCTCCAAAGCGCTTGCGCCGGTGGAATCAATGTAGGGCACGCGTTCCATCCGCAGAATGATGATCTTCGGCTCCCGGCCCAAGCGATGCAGCACGTCGAGCATTTCCCGCGCGACGCCGAAGAACATCGGCCCGGCGAAGCGAAATACCTCCACGCCCGCGGGCAGGGAAGCGCGCTGGGCCGGATCGTCGATGCTGAGTTCCTCAGAAAGCAGTCCTGCAGTCTCGCTCATCCGCGCCATGAAAAGCAGGGAGGCGAGGGTCACCCCGACGCCGATGGCAACCGTCAAATCGACCAGCACCGTCAATCCAAATGTCAGCAGCAGCAGGGCGCGCTCTCCCGCGTCCATGCGCAGCAGGCTTTTGAAGCGGTCTATCTCGCTCATGCCCCACGCAACCATCAACAGGATGGCCGCCAGGGCGGCCATAGGCACACGCGCGATCCACTGGCCCGCGATCAACAGAAAAATCAAAAGAAAGACGGCGTGGAAGATGCCGGCCAGCGGCGTGCGACCGCCCGCTCTGATGTTGGTGGCGGTTCTGGCGATTGCGCCGGTCGCGGGCAGGCCTCCAAACAGCGCGGAGGCGATGTTGGCAACACCTTGGCCCACGAGCTCTTGTCCCGAGCGATGGCTGAAACCCGTCATGCCGTCGGCCACCATGGCGGACAGCAGCGCCTCGATGCCGGCCAGGAAGGCGATGGTGAATGCCGGCGGCAATAGATGCTGGATCAATGCCAGCGATAAATTTGGAACGTGCGGTGCCGGGATGCCGGTTGGCATGGCCGGGAAGCGGTCGCCCACCGTCGCCACCGGCAGATGCAGCAGGGCCACCACGAGAGAAGCGATCAGCAGTGCGATCAGAAACGCGGGCAACCGCGGTGCAAATCGCCTGAGCAGTAAAATCGCCATGAGCGTCCCGCCGCCGACCGTCAGCGTGACCCAGTTGATGGTGGCGAGGGCTCCGAGGTACACGGACCATTTCGCGATGAACTCGGCGGGAACCTTGGGTGTACTGAGCCCGAGGAATTCGCCCACCTGGCTCGAGGCAATGATGAGCGCTATACCGGATGTGAATCCGGTGACCACGGGCATGGGGATGTAGCGGATCAGCTTGCCGATGCCGGCGTAGCCTGCGGCAATCAAGATGATTCCCGCGAGCAAGGTTGCGACGACCAGCCCGGAGTAGCCGTGAACGGCGATGATGCCGGCAACGATCACCACGAACGCACCCGTGGGACCCCCGACTTGCACCCGCGAACCCCCAAGCGCCGAGATCAGGAACCCGGCGATGACCGCCGTGATCAAACCTTGATTGGGCGATGCGCCGCTCGCAATTCCCAGCGCCATGGCCAGAGGCAGGGCCACGATGGCAACCGTCAATCCGGCCAGCGCATCGTTGCGCCAGAGTTTTGCGAGTTGCCCCTCGCGCCAGACCGTGACGAGCTTAGGTGTGAATGCCGACCAAAATTGACGTGTCCGGGGCTGCATCACCGCCGGGATTATCACCTACCTGTGCGCGGGAGGGTAAAATTAAATCGCCATTCCGCACACATCCCTGTCGATGTGCGGGAATGGCGTTCGGGCAACGAGACCTACCGCGCGTTGAAAGTTTGCCCTAGCGGTTCTGCGCGAGGTTCGTCACCTCCGGCCATCGCTCGGATGCGCGGGCGATGTTGCCGGAAACATCCTTTTTCCAGTTCTTTCTCGCTTCGCTATCGCTGAACATGTAGAGCTTGCCGTCGACAACAGCAAACACGCGCGGATGTGCCGGCACCTTCAGTCCTTGCGAAACGCCGTAGGCATCATAGCCGCCGAACTGCGGCGCGTACTGTTCCGGGTTGCTTGCGAATGTGCGCAGGTGGCTCGGTGTGAGGAAGTAGAACGTCGAACCCTTGTAGACGTAACTCAGTTGCTTCACCCCGCTCGCCGGATCGGGCGATGGCGTGAAGTAGGTGAGCGGGTCGTTGCTATTGAGCGCGGCGCCTTTCTCCTCGAGAAATTCACCTGCCAGCGCGTATGTTGCCGTCAGGCTCAACAACGCGACTGAAGAAAAACGAATGATTGATCGGGTATTCACGGTAGTCTCCTTGGCCAAAACAATGGAATCAACGCGTTCCTTGGACTGCCTCTGCCTTCGCCACGGCCGAATCGTCAACCGCGATGACGGCAAAGGGAACCAGACCTAGAACAATTGAAAGAAATACTGCTGCAACATGGGTTAAGGCTTTCATTGGCATCTCCCTGATGGCGGACCTTGGGGGCACTGTAATCACCGTTCAGATACCCCGTTCGGGAGTGCGCCAAACCGTCAGATTCACGGCGCGAGTGGCAGGGGAGGGTCGCGAACGGTGCCCGGCGCACGCCCGCCAACCGATTGGTTTTAAAGGGGGGACAGGCGAAATCTCAAAAACCGGCACATTTGCCCGGCAATTGTGCGAGATTGCGCACGCATGAAATCGCCGCTGTTCGCAAGGCTTCAGTGAAGTCATCCTGGTTCCAGCGCTACCTGCTGCCAGGGTTGGCGTTCAAGGCTGTGGTCATCGGCGGCGGCTACGCAACCGGCCGCGAACTCGCAGAATTTTTTCTTCCCGCAGGCCCTCGCGGAGGCCTTCTCGCCATCCTCCTCGCGATGGCGATCTGGAGTGCCGTGTGTGCGGTGACTTTCTGTCTGGCCTACGCGGCTTCGAGCTGGGACTACCGGACTTTCTTTCGCAACCTGCTGGGCCGGTTTTGGGTGATTTTCGAAGCTGCCTACCTGCTGTTCATCATATTGATCCTCGCGGTATTCGGTGCCGCCGCCGGCGCCATCGGCGCCGCGGTGCTGGGCTGGCCGCCGCTGGCGGGAACCTGTTGCCTGATCGCCTGCATCAGCCTGGTAGCGGCCTATGGCAATGCGTCGGTGGAGCGCTTGTTCAAATGGGTTTCTTTTTTCCTGTACGGTGTGTACGCGGTATTCGTGGTGCTCTCGTTCTTTGCATTCGGCGATCGAATTGTCGCCAATCTTGCGAGCGCCGCGCCCAGCGATGGCTGGGTGCTCGGCGGATTGACCTATGCCGGCTACAACGTCGTGGGAGCGGTGATCATCCTTCCCGTGCTGCGGCATTTACGCAGCAGCAAGGACGCGCTGGTTGCCGGAATACTCTCGGGCCCGCTGGCCATGATTCCTGCGCTGCTGTTTTTCATTTGCATGATCGCCTACTTTCCGCAGATTGCGCAGGAGCCCCTGCCTTCGGAATTTCTACTGCGGCGCCTGAATTTTCCCGCGTTCCACTACCTGTTTCAGATGATGATTTTTCTGGCGCTGCTGGAAAGCGGCACCGGCTGCGTGCACGCGATCAATGAGCGCGTTGCCGAAGCCCATCTGGCGCGCAGCGGCCGGGCACTGTCGAAGTCGGCCCGCCTGTGGATTACCGCCGCACTGCTGTTCGGCTCGATATTTCTCGCTGCGCGCTTCGGGCTGGTGACTTTGATCGCGAAGGGATACCGGGGGCTGGCCTACATCTTTCTCTGCGTGTTTGTCCTGCCGGTGATGACCATAGGATTGCGGCAGCTCTTCGCGGGCAGGCGAGCTCTCAGCGCCGACGCTTCTTGATCAGCTTGACGGGCGGCCGCGCGGTATCCGCGAGTTTCGGGGGAATGGAAACCGTCACCTCTCCGTGCAGCGACAGCAACGAGTCGAGCAAACTCTCATCCGGGCTCGAACAGACACCGAGCACCGTCGCTTCGTCGCAACCCTCGGCGGTGACGTAGGCATGACCCATGTTGCTGTCGATATAAATGGATTCGCCCACGTTGAGAACCACCGGGTCGTAGAATTCCGTTAAGACCTTCACGCCGCCCTCGAGAACGTAGATGTATTCCTCGCCGGAGTGATTGACCAGCGCGCCGAACTCCTGCGCGCTCTTCGCGCGGATGCGCGTCAATATCGGAATCATGCGCTTCTTGCGCAGCTCCGGACACAGATAGAAGTAGTCGTAATTCTTGGTGTTCACGCGTACCGCATCGTCGGTGCGGCCGATGCTGCGGCGCGCGGTGACGGCGGATTCGACGGTGCCGGTGGGCTCGGCGAACAGTTCCGAGATGCGGATATTGAGCCGTTGGCTCAATTGCACCAGCTTGTCATAAGTCAGGGTCAGCCGATCATGCTCGACCTTGGAGAGGGTGGACACCGGTATGCTGGTGCGCTGGCTCATTTCCTTCAGCGTCCACCCGTTGCGCGATCGCAGCGAGCGCAGCAAGCCACCCAGGGTCGGATGACGGGTTTTCATGTCCATAGCGAGAATCCTGTTCGCGTAATCGAATGCACCTGATTTGTTGCGCAAGCAGCATACCTGCGGTGCGTGTCAGGTCAACCGTTTGCGGCGCGGGTCCATGGACATAATCGCGCGGCCGGTGAATTTTCCAGGGTTTTCCTTACAGTCCTGATTGGAAACTATTATTGACAATTCTCTACCCAGGACTATCCTGTCTCAATCGCGACAATCGTCGAAGCGACCCTCTTTCTTCGGTTCACGGGAGATAAAAAATCATGAAGCGCAAAGCCAATCTGGCAGCACTGAGTCTTGTGGGAATTGCGGCGCCCCTGTTCAGCCAGCAAAGCGTGGCGCTGGATGCAGCCGCATCCGTGGCCACCAGCCCGGATGCGCTGGAAACCATTGTAGTGACGGCGGAAAAACGCGAGGAAAAGCTCCAGAACGTACCCATGAGCATCACCGCGGTGAGCGGCGAATCACTCGACAAGCTACAGAATCGGGATTTCAGCGACTATGCCGCCATGGTGCCGGGCTTGTCGCTGGTGAGCGGTCAACCGGGCTTCACGCGTCTCACGCTCCGCGGTCAGAATGCCGGCGGGGTCGGTTCGACGGTGGCCGTCTATATAGACGAATCCCCATTCGGCTCCAGCACCGCGCTGCTCAATGGCTCGATCAACACGGGCGACTTCGACACTTGGGATCTGCAGCGCATCGAGGTATTGCGCGGACCCCAAGGAACCTTGTACGGGGCCAACAGCGAGGGCGGCCTGCTCAAATTCGTCACGACTGCGCCGCAACTGGGCAACTTCTCGGGTGCGGCCGAAGTGACGGGCGAGAGCATCGCGCACGGCGGCAAAGGCGGCGACGTGCGGGCTGTCTTGAATCTTCCGATTGGCGACAAGATGGCGTTTCGCATCGACGGATACACCCAGGATGTACCCGGCTACGTCAACGATCCATCAAGCGGCGCGCACGATGTGAACGAAGGCCACAAGGACGGCGGCCGAGCCTCCTTTTTGGCAATGCCGACGGATGATCTGTCCATTCGATTGACCGCGGAGTCACAACAGGCAAAATACAATGGAACCCCCGCGGTCGATGTCGATCCGGTCACTCTTAAGCCGTTGTATGGCGATCTCACGCAGGAGCGCCCGATTTCAGAGCCGAGTAATTTCAAGTACGAAAACTACAACGCGACCATCGACTGGAACGCCGGGCCGTTCAGTGTTTTATCGACCACGAGCTATGGCGTTCTGGAAGCGAATACGCTCAACGACGTCACGCCCCTTTACGGCATTTACTCGCAAATTATTTTCAACGGAACTCCGGGTGCATCGCTCTCCGATGACACAAGGCTGGAGAAGTTCACACAGGAAATTCGTCTTAGATCGAAAGCTTCAGATATATTTGAATGGCAGCTTGGCGGCTACTTCACGCGCGAAACCGGCGCTCTGGTGCAGAACCTGAACGCCATCAGTTTTCAGCCAACCACCTTCGTCGGACTGCTCGAGCAACCTGTTATCGATTCTACTTATAAGGAAGAGGCGGGATTCATCGATCTGACTTATCATTTCAATTCGCAATTCGACATCGAGGCCGGCGGACGGTATTCCAAGAACCAGCAGACGGCAGTGCAAACGGTCACGTTTGATCCTACGCTGGCCGCACTGGCAGGGGTTACTGAAAATCCGCAAGTCGAATCTTCGAACTCGAGCGATCACGCGTTCACCTATTCAGTCGCGCCGCGTTGGCACGTGGATGCGAACACCATGGTTTATGCGCGAATTGCAACCGGCTATCGCCCCGGGGGTCCCAATGTCCTGCCGCCGGTCGCGCCGCCCGACGTCGAGCGGGAATACGGCCCCGATAAAACCACCAACGTTGAGCTTGGCGTCAAATCGACTCAGCTCGATGGACTTCTCTCGATCGACGTTGCGGCCTTTCACGTTGATTGGAAGAACATTCAGCTTTTCGAAGTTGTCGGCGGTTTCGGCATCAACGGCAATGGCGGAACGGCGCGCAGTCAGGGCATTGAGTGGACCTTCGGTTATGTTCCGGTGCAAGGCCTGACGCTTCAATGGGTCGGAGCCTACACGGACGCAAAGCTGACCTCGCCTGCGCCGGCGTTGAATGGCCTTCCCGGCGACCCGCTCCCCTATGTCCCGAAGTGGGCGAGCTCACTGGACGGTGAATACGACTGGAATCTGTTCTCAGATTGGAAGGGCTTTGTGGGCGCAACCTGGAGCTATGTGGGCACCAGAAGCACGGACTTCGGCACTTCTGCGGCCACCCCTCCCGCCACGCCCACCCAGGTAGGCTTGGCGAGCTACGATACTCTGGGCGCCCGCCTCGGGGTTGCTAACGATCGCTACCGTGTCACGATCTACGGCAAGAATCTGACAGATAAGCGCGGAATAACCAACTACGAGAGCGTTTCGTCGCCGTACCCATCCGTGACGTACATTCAACCGCGAACGATCGGTGTGACGTTGTATGCGAAGTTCTAAAGTCGTTCAGAATGAACACGCAACCTGAACTGCGCAAACCGGAGGCGGAGATGTCGGAGGTAATGGAGCTGCCGCATCCGTACCTGCTATTTCTCGGCGATACCACGGAGCCGGGCTACGCCAAAACGGCATTCGGCTTGCGGGATTGGGCTGCCGATCGCTGCGTCGGAGAGTGGTCTTGCGGGGGCGCCACGGTGACCACGGGTCTGCCGAGACTGTCGCCCAAGGAAGCGCGCGCGCGAGGTGCGAAAGCACTGGTGATCGGCGTGGCGAACACGGGTGGCGTGATCGGCGAGAACTGGGTGCCCTCGCTGATCGAGGCCCTGGAGTCGGGCCTGGACATCATCAGCGGCATGCACGCCAGACTTCGCGATGTGCCGCAGCTGAAAAGCACGGCCGAACGCCATGGCCGCCGGCTCATCGACGTGCGTACCCCGCCGCCGAAGATCCCGATTGCCACGGGTAGCAAGCGGTCGGGCAAGCGCTTGTTGACCGTCGGCACCGACTGCGCCATCGGCAAGAAATACACCGCGCTGGTCCTGACACGCGAGTTCGTTAAGCGAGGCCTTAGCGCCGATTTTCGCGCCACGGGTCAAACCGGGATTCTGATCTCAGGCAAAGGCGTTCCCATGGATGCCGTGGTCGCGGACTTCGAGGCGGGCGCCGCCGAATTGCTCAGTCCGGATGCAGCTCCCGAGCATTGGGACGTCATCGAAGGACAGGGCTCGTTGTTTCACCCGGCCTACGCGGCCGTTTCGTTGGGACTCCTGCACGGCAGTCAACCGGACGTGATTGTCGTTTGCCACGAACTGGGGCGTGCGGAACTTCTCGGTCATCCCGGCTACGCGCTGCCCGATGTCGCCGAGACCATTGATATGAATTTGCGTCTCGGACGCAGGACCAATCCGGCGATCCGCTGCGCCGGCATTTGCCTGAATACCGCGCAACTGGGTGCGAACGCCGCGAGTCGATTGCTTGCCGCAGAGAGCGCGCGGCTGGGAATTCCGGTCGCAGATCCCATGCGCGCGGGTCCGGAGCTTGAGCGGCTGGTCGATGCCTGTCTCGTCCAACAAAATTTAGCGTAACTGCGGCTTAAGAGTCGCAAAGAGGAACCATGCGTTCAATCAACATCCTGGCTGTCGTACTGATCTTGGCGGCAACTGCCGCGACCGCGCAAAACAAGGCTTCGCCGACTGCCGGGCCTGCCGCAACCACTGCAACCGCAACTACGGCACCCGCCGCAGCGGCAACTCCCGCTCCTGTGTCCGCGGTCGCCTTGACTGCGCAGGATGTCAACGCGTGGCTCGACGGCTACATGCCCTATGCCCTGCAAACGGGCGATATCGCGGGCGCGGTCGTCGTCGTGGTCAAGGATGGCCAGATCCTGACCGAGCGCGGCTTTGGGTATTCGGATGTCGAGAAGCGTACTCCGGTGGATCCAAAACTGACCTTGTTCAGGCCGGGATCGGTTTCGAAGTTGCTCACCTGGACTGCGGTCATGCAGCTCGTGGAGCAGGGCAAGATCGATCTTGACGCCGATGTGAATCGCTATCTCGATTTTCAGATTCCGCCGCGCGAGGGCAAGCCCATCACGATGCGCAACCTGATGCAGCACACGGCCGGTTTCGAGGAACAGGCCAAAGGCATCATGTCGGAAGACCCCAATGGGCCGAGTTTTGAGGCTTTGCTCAAACAATGGGTTCCGCATCGCGTGTTTGCGCCGGGTTCGACGCCGGCCTATTCCAATTATGGCGCTTCCCTTGCCGGCTACATTGTGCAGCGGCTGTCCGGGGAGTCATTCGACGAGTACATCGAAAAGCATATCTTCGCGCCTTTGGACATGAAGTACTCGAGCTTCCGCCAACCGTTGCCGGCCAATCTTGTACCGCTGATGTCGCAGGGCTACTCAACGGCTTCGGAGCCGCCTCACAAGTATGAAATAGTGGGACCCGCGCCCGCCGGCTCGCTCGCTGCTCCCGGCGTGGACATGGCGCACTTCATGATTGCTCACTTGCAGAATGGCGAGTATCAGGGCAACCGGATCCTGCGCGCCGAAACGGCGGAAATGATGCATAACAGCCCATTGACGGTGCTGCCGCCGCTGAATCGAATGGAACTGGGCTTTTTTGAGACCAACATCAATGGCCACGAAGTCATCGCACACCTGGGCGATACGAACAACTTTCACACCTCGCTGCACCTGTTTCTCAAGGACGGCGTCGGCTTCTATGTCTCTTTCAACAGTCTGGGCAAGGCCGGCGCGGCCGGTGTCCTGCGCGACGCGTTGTTCGACGATTTCGCCGATCGCTACTTCCCGCTTACGGACAACAGCGTGCCCATCGATGCCAAGACGGCTGCGGCGCACGCCGCCATGATGAAGGGTAACTGGGTCAATTCACGCGGATCGCAGTCAAGCTTCCTGGTTTTGCTCGGTCTGGTGGGGCAGACCAAGGCAGCGGTGAATGCCAAGGGCGAATTGGTTCTGCCGTTCAACGGTCTGAACGGCAAGCCGCGGCATTGGGTCGAGATTGCGCCCTTCGTTTGGCACGATCCGGATGATCATAAGCTGGTCGCGGCAAAGGTAGTCGACGGCAAAGCCGTGCGCTTCAGCATGGACGAACTCTCTCCGTTCATGGTGTTCGACCGCGTGCCGTCGTACCAGGATGCCGCGTGGCTCCTCCCGGTGCTCTGCGCCGCATTGGGCGCACTGCTTCTCACCGCGCTCGCCTGGCCGATCGCAGCGATCGTGCGCCGCCGATACGGTGCGACGTTGGCTCTCGATTCCCAGGCGCTGCGCGCCTATCGCTTCAGCAAGATCGGCGCGATCTTGAGTCTCGCGGGCCTGGGCGCATGGGCCTTGACGCTCACCAGAATGCTGAATAACTTGGACAACCTCAGCGCCAAGTTCGACTTTACCCTGCGTCTGACGCAGCTTTTCGGCGTGGTTGCCTTCATCGGCGGTTTCGCCCTGATTCTTTGGAATCTGCGGATGGTGTGGACGGGAAACCGTCGCTGGCCCGCGAAAGTCTGGAGCATTGTGCTCGCTCTCTCGGCCCTGATCGTGCTGTATGTGGCCATTGTCTTCAACCTGTTCAACTTCGGATTGTATTACTGATGTCGACCTTAAGACTGCGCGTTGAAGTAGAGAAACTGCGCCTCGCCGCGCCGTTTCGAATCTCGGGCTTTGTTTTCGAGGAAGTGGATGCCGTCGTTGCAACGCTCGACGATGGCGCGCATCGCGGCCGGGGCGAAGCCTCGGGTGTCTACTATCTCGGCGATAACGCGCATTCGATGGTCGCGCAAATCGACGCCGTGCGCAGCGCGATCGAAGCGGGCGTCGATCGTCCTGCGCTGCAGCGATTGCTGCCGCCGGGCGGAGCGCGTAACGCGCTCGATTGCGCTCTGTGGGAACTCGACGCTCAGCGCCTGGGCGCGGCGGTCTGGGAACTTGCGGGAATCCGGGCGCCGCAGCCGTTGGTCACCACCTTCACGCTCGGCGCGGACGCCCCTTCGGCCATGGCAGCGGGTGCACGCAAGTACGCACAGGCGCGGTCGCTGAAGTTGAAATTGACGGGCGACTTGGACCTCGATATCGCGCGGGTGTACGCGGTTCGCGCGGCGCGTCCCGATGCCTGGATCGGTGTCGATGCGAATCAGGGCTACACCATCGACAAGCTGGACTCGCTGGTCGCCGCGCTGGTGACCGCAAAGGTGTCCCTGCTCGAACAGCCGCTGAAGCGCGGCCGCGAGGCGGATCTTCAGGGCTACAAGTCCACCATCCCGATTGCCGCCGATGAAAGCGCATTGAGCTTGATTGATCTCGAGGGACTGGTCGGACGCTTCGACATGGTCAACATCAAGCTCGACAAGTGCGGCGGTTTGACCGAAGGATTGGCCATGGCGCGCGAAGCCCGCCGCCTGGGGTTGCGCGTCATGGTAGGCAACATGGTGGGTACCAGCCTGGCAATGGCGCCCGCATTTGTACTCGGGCAGTTGTGCGATCTGGTGGACCTGGATGGGCCGATATTCCTTGCGCAGGATCGCAGGCCCAGCATGATTTACGCCAACGGTACGGTGTGGAGCGGCGAGGATGTTTGGGGAGGAGCACTCGCGGAATCGGTATGAACACGAGCCAGACCTGGTTCGGTCAGCCGCGCGGGCTCACCATCCTTTTTTTGACCGAGATGTGGGAGCAGTTCTCCTACTACGGCATGCGCGCGTTGCTGGTCTACTACATGACCAAGCAATTGATGATCGGTCAGGAGAAATCGTCGTTCATCTACGGCACCTATGTCGCGCTGGCGTACTTCACGCCGATATTCGGGGGTCTGATTGCGGACCGCTGGCTCGGCAAGCGGCGTGCGGTGATCATCGGCGGCAGCATCATGGCCGCGGGTCATTTCATGATGACCTTCGAGCCCCTGTTCTATGCCGCGCTGGCCACGATTGCGCTCGGCAATGGCTTGTTCCTGCCAAGTCTGCCCAGCCAGATCGACGGCCTGTACCGGCCTGAGGATCCGCGTCGAGGCTGGGCCTACAACGTCTATTATGTGGGAATCAATATCGGCGGATTTCTCGCGCCGCTGGTCTGCGGAACACTGGGGGAATTCTACGGCTGGCATTGGGGCTTCGGCGCAGCCGGCATCGGCATGTTGGCGGGACTCGCCATCTATATCGCCGGCGCCCGATATTTACCCGAGGAGATTCGTGCGACGAAACAGACGGCTCCGGTCGCCGTTCCCGCCGGTACGCACCGTTCGACATTCATTCTGTTATTTGCCGTTGCCCTCGCGGCCACGGTGTTTCGCGGCGCTTACGAGCAGGTCGGCAATACCGTTGCGTTGTGGGCCGATGTGGGAATCAATCGCACGACCGCGCTGATGACGATCCCGATGACCTGGTTTCAATCACTGAATCCGCTCCTGGTGATTCTGATGACCCCGGCGTTGTTGGCCCGTTGGCGGCGGCGCGCAGCCTCAGGGATCAAGGATTCATCCGCGCGCAAAATGGCGTTCGGTGCGCTCATCGTCGCGGCAGCCTATCTCATGCTCAGCGTTGTTGCCTTCGCTGCCGGAACGGAGCGTGCCAGCTGGTTGTGGCTGGCGTTGTTTTTCGCGGTCTTCACCCTGGGTGAACTCTACATCCTGCCGATGGGATTGGGTCTGTTCGCCAGATTGGCGCCGATAGGATTCGGCGCCACCACGGTGGCGGTGTGGTTCTTTGCGATTTCCATCGGAACCCTGGCGGCGGGCGCGGTGGGCATGCTGTGGAGCGAAACCAGCCACGCGCTGTTCTTTGCAATTCTCGCGGTCATCGCCGCAATCGCATCAGCCATTCTGTACTCGCTTGATCCCGCGACTCGTCGAATCGAAGCGGCCCGCACCGCCGAAATCATCGCCTTGCAACGAATTCAACCGGAGCCCGTATGAAAACTGCAGTCCTTGCGTCCCTGATATTGCTCCACGCCGGACTGGCATGGGCCGCGCCGCCGGCCGGATTCGAAGGCCGCGTGGAGGCATTGCGCAAGCAAATCGGCGTTCCCGGCATGGCGGTCGCCATTGTCGAGAACGATCAGGTGACTCTCGCCAAGGGGTTCGGCATCAAGCGGCTTGGTACGGCCAACCTGGTCGATGCCGATACGATTTTTCCCACAGGGTCCACCGGCAAGGCCTTCACGGTGGCCGCGCTCGCCATTCTGGTTGATGAGGGCAAGATCGGCTGGGACGACAAGGTGATCGATCGGCTGCCGGGCTTTCAAATGTACGACGCCTGGGTGACGCGCGAGATGACCATCCGCGATCTGCTCGTGCATCGCAGCGGGCTCGGTTTAGGGGCCGGGGACCTGCTGATGGTGCCGCGTACCAATTTGAGCCGCGCGGAGTCGGTGCGGCGGTTGCGCTACATCAAGCCTGCAACCAGTTTCCGCAGTGGCTTCGCTTACGACAACGTGCTGTACATGGTCGCAGGCCAACTCATCGAGGCCGTGACCGGCGACACCTGGGAGAAATTTGTAGCCGAGCGGGTTCTCAAGCCCGCCGGCATGATGCGCTCGACATCGGACAATGAAACACGTTTTGCCACCGCGGATCGCGCTCAGCCGCACGCGCGCCTGAACGGCGGCCTACGCGGGGCCGGCGATCAATCGCTGCTCGATGAACGGGACGATCTCGGACGCAACGCAGCGCCCGCCGGCGGCCTCGCCGTGAGCGCCAATGACATGGCGCGCTGGCTGATGATTCAGCTCGATGACGGCGTTCTACCCGGCAAGAGCGGCCGGCTGTTCAGCGAGGCCGCGCACCAGCAAATGTGGACACCGGTGACGCTGCAGCCGATCTCGCCGCGCCCCGGTGCACTGGCGCAGACGGAGCCCCTGTTCAACACTTACGCGCTCGGCTGGGACGTGCGCGATTATCACGGCGTGAAGATCGTGTGGCATGGCGGCGCGGTGCTCGGATTCAAGACGGCGGTGGTGCTTATCCCTTCGAAGCACGTAGGCTTCTCGATCGAGATCAACAGTGAGGATGGCGAGATCATCACCGGTTTGATGTTCGAGCTGTTGGATCACTATCTCGGACTGCCCACGGCAAATTGGCCCGAGGAGTTCATTTCCTTCAAGCATCAAATGGTCGGTGAGGCGCTGAAAGCGCTGCAGGCGACAACGGCCAAGCCCGCCAAGGTAGGGCCTTCTCTCGCCCTGGCGCACTATGTCGGCACTTATACCGATCCCTGGTACGGCAACATCGAAATCGCACAAGTGAAGGGACAACTCACCATCGATTTCAAATCGACGCCGCGGATGGGCGGCAGGCTCGAGCATTGGCAGTACGATAGCTTCATCACGCGCTTCGATGACAACACCATCGAGCCTGCCTACGTGACGTTTGGTCTCAACGCCGACGGCAAGGTGGAGCGCATCACGATGAAGGCGGTATCGCCCATCGCGGACTTCAGTTACGACTATCAGGACCTACTGTTCACGCCGGCGGCCGCTACCGGACGCTAAAAGACAAGTGCGCCGGCCGGGCGGCTGACTCTGAGCGGTGGACTCGAAGCCGATTAGTTGCTGCCGATGCTCTTGGCGTTATCGAGCGCCTTGCGCAAAATCTTGGCCCAATTGCCGGCCGCGATCCGGACCTCTTGCGTATTGGTGACGCTATTGGTCATCCTCATGGCTCCGGTGTTGCGCGCTTCGTAGCGGTCCAAAACCCGCGCGATCACCTGGCCGGTCTCCGAGTCGGCGAGTTCGGCGACCAGCGTCATCTCTCCGGCCGACGCGGTGTAGGTTCGAGATCTGCCGGCGGTCATCACATCCGGTGCGGATACGTACAGCTTGACGATGGCCGGCCTGACATCGAGCACATCCGGACCGGGAGCCGTTGCCACGGCGTAGCCACCCTTCTTCAACTCTTCGATGAACTCATCGTAGACGACCTTGGCGACGCCCGAGCGTATCTTCTCGATGTCGTCGGTACTCAAACTGCGGCTGCTGCCCGTTACCGTGGGCTTCCAGTTCTTGGCGAATGCCACGCTGACCGGCTCAACCATCACCTGCTTGTAGCCCGCGAGCGTCGCACCGGGCAGCGCATAGGCGAGATCGATCCCCTTGACCTTGATTTGCTGCAATCCGTCGTAACTCATCGCCTCGTCCAGTTCCTTCTTCTGTGCCGCGGCGGTGGCCGAGAACAGGATCAATGCCGTGAGGGCGGCCGAACACCGGATGGCACGATGGATTTTCATGATGTGTATTCCCCTAAAGTCTGTGATGGTGCGTATTTCGCATACAGGCGTTCTTTCTTATCGGGATCGATATTGACTTTGGTGATGTCGCCTCCCGCCCATTGCATGACCTTGCGGTCCATCACCCTGAACCATAGCCAGGGGAATGCCGCCAACCCGAACGAACCGGGATAACCGCTTGGCAATCGAGGCAGGTCGTCGAAATCGCGCAAGGTCTGATACGGGCGCAACGCGTTGGCATGGTGATCAGAATGGCGCTGCAGGTGAAAACTGATCAAATTTGAAAAGATGTGATTGGTATTCCAGGAATGACGCGGCTTGCAAGACTCGTAACGCCCTGTGGGCAGCTTCTGCCGCATCAAGCCGTAATGCTCGACGTAGTTGGCCTGGGTAAGGCCGTACCATGCGTAGTAATGATGAATGAGCAAGAAAGGCACGATTTTCCACCCAAATGCCGCGATCAATGCGCCGCCGATGACAATCGTCAGCAGCCACGACAACAGAATCTCATTGCGCCAACTCAATGAGCCGGCGCCCAGTTTGGCCAAACGCTCGCGTTCGTGCATCCAGCCGCGCTTGAACGCGCCCGGAATTTCACGGCGTACGAATTTATAAATGCTCTCGCCCATGCGTGCGCTCGCGCAATCCTCCGGCGTGGCCACGTGCACGTGATGACCCACGTTGTGCTCGATGCAAAAGTGCCCGTAGCCCACCAAACCGTTCGAGATTTGTGCGGCAATCCGATCCGCTCGATTGTTCTTATGCCCGAGTTCGTGGCCGAGCAAAATCGCGCCGCCGCTGTTGAACCCCGCGCCGAGCGCAAGGAACAAATATGCCCACCACGGTAGGTCATGGGTGCCGAGGAACCATGCGACCAGGAAGAACGTGGCGAACAAAAGTCCAATGCCGGCATACAGAAGCGCCCGGTAGTAATTGTCGCGCGCCATGGAGCGAACTACTTCTTCCGGTGGATTGTGACCATCCTCGCCCATCAGCGCATCGATGATGGGTACGCCGATGAATGTGTAGGCCAGTGGGTAGAGCAGTGTCCAGGGATTGCCGCGGGTGGCGTAATAGAGCGCAATGGCAAACGCAACGTGAAATCCGCCCGTCAGCGACAGAAGCCACAAGTAGCGCTTACCGTCGTGATAGCGAATCGTCTGACCGTCTGCCGCCTGGCCTGCAAATTCCATCGACCCACCTCGATCTTCAATCTGCCTAAGGATGCAGTGTGAGCTTTTGCGCGCGCCAGTTGAGTATTTCGGCGACGTAGAGCTCATTTTCCGAAGGGCACGCCATTTCATGGATCCAACCGAATTTTTTCAAGGTCTTGCCCGAACCGCCAAGCCAGCCCAGAACCTTGCCGTCGAGCGAGAGCTTGTAGATGCGCCCGGGATAGGCGTCGGACACGTACAAGTATTGAACGGGACCCGGCGTGATGCAAAGTGCCCAGGGTGAGCCCGGCTGCAGGTTGCCGGGGCTGGCTTCAGTCGGTTGATTGCCTATGGCAACGGGACTGTTGGCCGGCGCAGGCACCTCGATCTTGATGATGTTCAGCAGCTTGCCGGCGGTGTCGAGTACCTGAATGCGGGCGTTGCCGCGGTCCGCGATGTAGACGCGATTTTGGGAATCGATCGCGATGGAGTGCAAGGTGTTGAACTGTCCGGGGCCTGAACCCGGTTCGCCCCAGGATCCAAGCCAATTGCCGTTCTTGTCGTACCTGGCCACTCGCGAGTTGATGTAGCCGTCGCTGACGTACACATTGTCATCTTTGTCCCACGCCATGTCGGTGACCTGGCGGAACATGCCGTCGACGGGCGGCAGCGGCGGTTTCGGATGCGTCAGCGGATGGGCGCCCTCGTCTGAAGCTTCCGGCTTGCGCCCGAAAACCATCATCACGTGGCCCTGCGGGTCGAAACGCACCACCATATCGGAGCCTTTGTCCGCCACCCAGATATTGTCCTCGTGATCCACCCGCACGGCGTGTGCAAATGACCAGGCATACAAGTTCTTGCCGATTTCGCGTACGAATTTTCCGTTCGCATCGAATTCGAGCAACTGCGCGGCGGCCGCCCCATAGGCAGGTCCGCTGGTGTCGCCGCGCGACAGCACGAATACGTGCTTTTTTGAATTCACCGCGATGCCGGTGACTTCGCCGAAGTAGGTTCCCTCGGGAAGCCTGAGGAAATTCGGCGTCGACTCAAAGGCGATCTCGGGTACCGATTGGCCGAACGCCGCACCGGAAAGCGCCGTCGACCAGACCGCCGCCAGCCAGATGCTTTTCATTTTCTGGTCCTCAAGAATCGAAGGCTTGGTTGTATCGCCGATTCTACCGGAAATAAACCTCGGGTCCCTACGGTCTCCTCAGAGTGGTTGTCAGTGCGGGAGAGATCATGCGATTCATGGTTCGGTGGCTGATCGAATGGCCCAAGGGTGTTGCCCAACATCTAGTCTGGTTGGCTCCGCTTTTTGCCCGCATTACCGTGGGCTGGGTGTTTCTGTGGAGCGGCTGGGGAAAGCTCAACAACCTGCCTCAGGTGACTGAGAATTTCATCGGGTGGGGCATCCCCTTTCCACATTTCTTCACCCCGCTGACTTCCGGTATCGAGTTCATCGGCGGCCTATTCCTGTTGCTGGGGCTGTTTACGCGGATTTCCGCCGGAGCGTTGGGCGTCACCATGATCGTCGCGATCAAGTCGGCGAAATGGCCCGATGTGGATTCGCTGGAAACCTTGCTGGGATTCGATGAGTTCGAATACCTGGCGCTATTCCTGTGGCTCGCCATCGCAGGCGCCGGCAGGTTGGCAATCGATGAGCTCCTGGAACGATGGTTTCGACGCGCGCGCGGCCGAGCTTTGCTGGGTTAACTTAATTTGGCGACGTGCGGGCGGACTAACCCCGTATCGCGCATTGCATCGATTCAAGTGGAAGGATTTCCACCAGGAGTCGATATGAAAACCGCTTTTTTTGGATTGGTTCTAGCCGGCCTCGCCGTGAACGCACACGCACTCGGGCGTATCGCCAATGTGCAGATCGTCGACCGCGAGACCGGCGCAGTCCTGACGCCTTATCGCTATCGCGGCGAGTACTGGGTGGCCGGCACGCCCGGCAACCGATACTCAGTTCTCATTCGCAACGACCGAGGTGATCGGCTGCTTGCAGTCACAGCAGTTGATGGCATCAATGTCATCAGCGGTGAGACCGCTTCCTGGGGTCAAAGCGGCTACGTGTACGGGCCCGGGGAAAGTTACGCGATAGACGGCTGGCGTAAGAACAATCAGGAAATCGCCGCCTTCGAATTCACCGCCTCCCCGAATTCCTATGCCGAGCGCACCGGCCGGCCTGCGAATGTGGGAGTCATTGGCGTCGCTCTGTTTCTGGAGCGTCCGGTGGCGCCGCCCGCAATCTCCTATAGCGCGCCTCGGTTTGGAAGCGAGGATTCGAGTCGCGCCGCGCCGGATGACGGGTTGTCGGCCGGCGTTCCCGCGGCGCCCGCTGCGCGCAGCGAAGGCCGCGCGAATTCTGCCTCGAATATCGCGCAGCCTGGGCGAGAGGTTCCGGCGCCGGTCTCACCGGCCCCCAAGCTTGGCACCGGCCACGGTGCGCGCGAGACCTCGGTGGTCAGTTCGACGCAGTTTGATCGGCTCTCGAACACCCCCAATGAAATCGTTCGCATCCGCTACGATAGTTGGGACAATCTGGTTGCCATGGGCGTCATTCAGCCGCGCAGGCCGCCCGCGCCGACTCCCAACGCTTTCCCGGAGTCGGCGGTCTCGCAGTTTGTACCGGATCCTCCGAGCAATTTGCCGTATGGGCGTAGATAATGCGATGAATGGAATCGGCTGCGGAGAGTGATGAGGATCTGATGCTGCGATTCGGACGCGGCGATGCCGCCGCGTTCGAAGCTCTCTACCGCCGTCACGAGTCCCGGGTGTTTCGTTATTTGTATCGCCATGTGCGCAATCACGCGAGCGCCAACGACTTGATGCAGGAGGTCTGGTTTGCGGTCGCTCGGAGCGCCGAGCGATATCAACCGACCGCCAAATTTACGACCTGGCTTTTTACGATGGCGCATCATCGCATGGTCGATTCCGTGAGAAAGGCGCGTCCGCACGCAAGCCTGGACGGCACGGATACGGCGGATGGCGAAAGTTTCAGTCTGGCGGACAGATTGGCCGCCGATCCGCGTGCAGAACCGCCGGCCGAATTGTCATCGCAGGATGAGGCAGCGGCACTGCTGCAGGCGGTAACGGCGTTGCCGGTTGAACAGAGAACGGCCTTTTTGATGCAGGCGGAGGGCGACCTCAGCCTGGTGGATATTGCGGAAGCGACCGGTTCGAACGTCGAGACGGTGAAGAGCAGGTTGCGTTACGCACGGGCCAAGCTCCGCCAGTTGTTGTGGGAGTACGCATGACATCCCAAGAACCCGATGCCGTCGATGCGGCGCTCCTGGAGCGGTATCGACAAGCCAGCAATGCTGAGGGCCTGGAGCCGACCGAAGCGGTGCGCGCGGCGATTTTGGCCGAGGGCCGCCGAATCTCACAGCAGCGGGCGGCCACGGCGCCATTGCGCTCATTCGACACCTCGCGGCCGGCGGCGAATCAGTCGCGATTTAGACTGGCAGCCTTCGGCACGTTTGGCGTCGCAATTCTTGCAGCACTGCTCATCGTTCCGCGCTGGTTGATGTCTCCGGCTTCTCGACCGCAGATGGCAGCAACCCAGTCTGCGTCCGCATCGGCAAGGGATGCAGCTGCGCTGAGGGAAGCGACTGCGCCGAAGGGGAATGTTCCAGCGGCTCCCGATGCGCCGCCTCTCGCAGAAGCGCCGGCCACGGCTTCACGACAGGTCGCGGCCGGCGCACCGGCAAAGCGGCCGACGGAAAATGCACCGCCTGTGGCCGGTGGTATTCCCGCTGCCGCCGATTCGAGCAACGCCGCGCCGGCGGATTCCGTTGTCGTCACGGCAGCGCGCGCTACTCGGAGCCAAAACCTGTCGCCGAGCGCGGCGAGCGCGGGAGCCTCGGCTGCGCCGCAACCGACTGCATCCCCATCGCAGACTCCCTTGATGGCGGCCGTAACCGCAGGGGACCTCGGGCGCGCGGCTATTCTGCTGGATCAGCATGCTTCTACGGAGGAACACGACGAGCTGGGCCGCACGCCGCTCATGGTTGCAACGGCGCAGGGTCAGGTCGAGATCGTACGGCTGCTGCTGGCTCACGGCGCCGATCCGAATGCGACGGACAAAACCGGCAGCACGCCTTTGCAGCTGGCGAATCGATCTCAGTTCACCGAAATTGCGCAGCTGCTCGAAGACGCGGGCGCGCGCTGAAGCACCAGCCTGGCTGCGCGGGAGCGCGCCAACTCCCTGGGTTGTCAACGGGCGCTTTAGGCATCCGTTATATTGAGGACGACCGATCTCAAGGTGACTCATGAACCGGCGGCGCGACGCATGGCGAGGAAAACGGGCGCGCCTTTGCGCCTTGGGCGTTGAGCTATCTTGCGTTATATTGCTGGCAGCCTGTGCCACGCGCTCTGATCTGAGCGTTCAGGCCGTCGGCCCACCGGCGCACGCCGCCTCGGCTCCATTGCCGGTCCTGCACCGCACCGACATGTTATGGCTGGAGCGGGTCTCTTTTGGTCTTGATAGTGCGAGCGTTGCGGATTACCGGCGCCTTGGCCGCGAAGGATTTCTCGACCAGCAACTGCACCCTCATGATCCGACGCTGCCTGATCGCATCGGCGCCGAAATTGCCGCGCTCGAGGTGACCCGTGCGGATCCGGTGCAGTGGTTAAGCGACGTCAACGCGCGCTACAAGGTCATCAATGCCATGACCGACGGCGCGGACAAGGAGCAGGCGCGCAAGGCGCTCAATGATCGCGGCAATAGATTGGCGTACGAGGCCATTCGCCGTGACTTGCTGCGTGCGGTCTATTCTCCCGCGCAGCTTCAAGAGGAAATGATCTGGTTCTGGCTCAATCACTTCAGCGTATATCAATACAAGGCCAATCTGCGCTGGCTGATTGCCGATTATGAAGAACGCGCGATCCGGCCGCATGTGTTCGGGCACTTCAAGGATCTGGTGATGGCGACGCTCGAGCATCCCGCCATGCTGCAGTACCTGGACAACAACCAGAACGCCGCGGGGCATATCAACGAAAACTATGCTCGCGAGCTCATGGAGTTGCACACGCTTGGCGTGGGCAGCGGCTACACTCAACAGGATGTGCAGGATCTGGCGCGCATTCTGACCGGGGTTGGCGTGAACGCCGGCGATGCGCCGAGACTGAAGCCCGAGCTGCAGCGCGAGTATCTGCGGCGCGGCGCCTTCGAATTCAATCCCGCGCGTCATGACTTCGGCAACAAGATTTTTCTCGGCCATTCCGTCGAGGGCAGGGGATTCGGTGAAGTGGAGCAGGCCGTCAGCCTGATCGTCGCGCAGCCGGCGTGCGCACGCTTCGTCTCGCGGCAAATTGCCGTTTACTTTGTTGCGGATAATCCGCCGCCGGCGCTGGTCGAGCGAATGGCGCAGATATTCATGCATAGCGACGGCGACATTGCCGCCGTACTGCACACGCTGTTCTTGTCGCGCGAATTCAATGCGGAACTTGGCGGCAAATTCAAGGATCCAATGCGTTACGTGATATCAGCCGTGCGCCTCGCGTACGACGGGAGGTCTATCGACAACACGCGCCCGATGCTCAATTGGCTCAACGGTCTCGGCGAGGCGCCCTATGGCCGTCCGACGCCCGACGGCTATCCGATGTCGGAACTCAATTGGGCCAGTTCCGGCCAAATGAGCCGGCGCTTTGAGATCGCACGTTCAATCGGCGCGGGCAATGCCGGGCTCTTCGATCCCGAGGATGGAAGCGAGGCGAGCGCGACCGGCTTTCCGCAGCTTTCGAACCGACTGTACTTCGAGGCGATCGAGCCGTTTCTCGCGCCGCATACCCGCGACGCGCTGACTCGCGCGAACTCCCAGCAGGAGTGGAACACATTCCTGCTGTCATCGCCGGATTTTAGCTACGAGTGAGGCGTACATGAACCGTCGTCAATTGCTCAAACTCGGGGGTGCGACGCTGGCAAGCATGGGCCTGAGCGGCCGCTTGTATGCCGCGCCCACCACCGGACCGCGCTTCCTCCTGGTGTTTCTGCGCGGCGGCTATGATTCGGCCAATCTGCTCATCCCCTATTCGAGCAGCTACTACTACGAGGCGCGACCGACTCTCGCGATTGCCGGCCCTGATCCCGCATCGAACACCAGCGCACTCGCTTTGAACGGAGATTGGGCTCTTGCGCCCGCGGTGCGCGACTCGATCGGAGCGATGTACCTGCAACGCCAGGTGGCCTTCGTGCCGTTTGCCGGCACGGATGATCTGTCGCGAAGTCACTTCGAAACCCAGGACAGCATCGAACTCGGTCAGCCGACCGGCGGGACGCGCAATTATCGCTCGGGGTTTTTGGGGCGCCTCTCAGGCACCTTGGTTGGTTCTGCGAATGGCAACGCACCGATTGCCTTCACCGATGCCCTGCCGCTTGCTTTCGAAGGCGCGTCGACGGTGCCCAATCTGTCGCTCAAGAATGTCGGCAAGCCGCCCTTCGACGACAGGCAGGCGCGCATTCTCAGCGGCATGTATGCCGGACATCATCTGGAGCCGGCGGTGAGCAGCGGACTCGAGTTGCGCCATGAAGTGGCGCAGGAGATCGCCGATGAGATGAATGCGGCGAATCGCAACGCGATCAACACCAAGGGCTTTGAGCTGGAAGCCGAGCGCATGGGCAGATTGATGCGGGATAAGTATCGAATTGGATTCATCGACGTCGGCGGCTGGGATACCCATGTGGGCGAAGGCGCGGCGCAAGGAGCCCTCGCGACCAATCTGAGCAGCTTAGGAAGGGGTCTGCAGGTATTCTCGCAGTCGTTGGGCTCGGAGTGGACCAATACCGTGGTGGTGGTGCTCTCGGAGTTCGGCCGGACCTTTCGCGAGAACGGCAATCGCGGCACCGATCACGGCCATGGCACGGTGTACTGGGTGCTCGGCGGCTCGATCAACGGCGGGACCATTGCGGGCGAGCAGCAGCGCTTGGCCCACGGGACCCTGTTTCAAGATCGCGATTATCCCGTGCTGAACGATTATCGCGCCGTGCTCGGCGGACTGTTCCGGTCGCTGTGGGATCTATCGCCCGGGCAAAGCTCGCTCATCTTTGAGCAGACGCCGCCGGCTGATCTGCACCTGGTGTAGCGTCACGTTCTGCGTCGGCGCGCACATCCTGGTAGCCGCCGCGAATGGCGACCGCATCGAGCGCCGCGCGAACGCGCGGACTCATCAGCGCCGCGAACTCCTCCGCATGCCGATACTCGCTCATGGACGCAGCGATGGCGCCTCCGGACTCGGTCGCGGGATGCAAATAAACTTCGCTCACACCGGGCGGCAGCCGCCGCAAAACATCGACCAATCTGGTCTCGCCCATGCCGCCGCTGCCTGCGATCCCAAAAAGGTGGTCATTGTGAAATACGCGGGCCGCGCGCAGGCGATGCTTCATATACGCCACCCACGGCAGGATCAGCCGATTGGCCGCACCGGACCGGATGCCGCCCACTTGTGTCGCAAACCAGTAGGGCTCATCCGGGACCCGTATCGCCGGCGAGCCATAGTCGCGGCCGACGCGCAGCAGGACATCGAAGATCGTTGGATGGATGTGAAAGTGCTTGTGTGCATTCACGTGATCGAGCTTCAGGCCTGTTTGAGCGAACGCGGCGAATTGCGCACGGATTTCGGACTCGAGTTGCCGGCGTGCCGAGGGCGTCGCGAACATTCGGACCGCCTTGAGGAACATCTCGCCGCTCATTCGTCCCCTGGAATCCGCAATTGCCGGAATCAGCTGCGGATCCAGGGTCGCCCAACCGTCGGCCAGCACCACGTGCAGACCGACCCGCAAGCCGGGCAGTCGGTGCGCTCTTAGGATGGCATCTCGCGATGCGCGGCCCGAGACCATCAGGCTCGCGGCATTTAAGATACCCGCGCGATGCGCTTGTTCGACGGCATCATTGACGGAATGGTGCACACCGAAATCGTCAGCGGTGACGATCAAGCGGCTCATGGCGGCCAATCTCGAGACGATTACACCCTAGCGACCGGCTCGACCGAACCGTCCGGCGTGACGTGATAATGGTCGCTGCGCCATTGCACGCGGCGCGTGGCGAAACTCCAGCACCACAGACCAAAATGCAGCAAATCGCGCACCGGGACCAACAGGAGATTGGCTCCCGACAGATCGTCGCGGCCGACGCGCAGGTGCAGCAGGGTGCTTGATAGCACGGTCACCCCAAAAATGCCGAGCGCCGGCGGGGCTCCGCCGGTCAAGGCAATCTGCAATCCGGTCACCGGCAGCCCCATGGTGAGGAAGGAGAGTCGATATCCCGAAGGCGCCAGCATGCGAATTGTTTTTCGCCATCTAAGCTCATGCGAGATCAAGTCCCAGGCGCTGTGTTCGGCGACGATGGTCTCCACCACAACTTCCGAGAGCACGGTGCGCAGCCCCAGGGCGCGCGTCAATTCTCCCAGCTTATAATCGTCCGCCAACTGCTCGACGATCGCTGTGAAACCGCCGATTCTGTTCAAGACCTCGCGCCGCATCGCAATGGTCGCGCCGGATGCAAAGGTGCGAAATCCCAATACCTCGGCGACGCGAACGGACGGTATGAACCAATTGTTAATGAACATCGCGCCCAGGACCGACCATACGCCCGGTCGCGGAACACCCCTATAGCAACACGTGACCATTCCGACGCGTTTGTCGCCAAGCGGTGCGATCACGCGCTCGATGTAATCGGCTTGAACTCGGACGTCGCTGTCCGAAATGATCAAGTAGTCATGATGGGCCGCCGCCATCATATTGATCAGATTGCTGACCTTGCGGTTGCTGCCATGCACCCGCCGGTCGATCACCAATTGCAATGGGCGGTGAGGGTATTCGCCCTGCAACCTCCTGACGATTGCAATCGCGGGATCATCCGGGTCGCATACCCCGAATACAATCTGGAATTCCGGGTAATCCTGTTCGCAAAAAGACCGCAGGCAATCGTAAGTTTCCAATTCGGCGCCGCACAGCGGTTTGAGTACGGTTACGGCGGGCCGCTTTGCGGGCGAGGATTGTGCGAACGAAATGGGCCTGCGCACCACAAACGCTGCGATCAGGCTGTAACTCATCGCGGCGACGGCGAACAAGTATCCGCAAATCTCGAGTGATAGGCGTAGCTCAGTCATAATTGCGATTGCGATTCCGCGTCCAGGGAAGACTTTGTAGTACAAAGTACTCGCAGTCGCCTGCTGACCGCAAGATCCGCACGAGCCGGCTGGGCGGTCCGTCCATATGCGGCGTATGCAGCAGAAGTATGGGAGACTAGCCGCAGAATTCGGGGCTCGGCCCGGATAACGGAGAGTTTACTGCATGCGAAGCGCTTTGACACTCACAAGTTCCCTGGTTCTTTGCCTATTCGGACTTGCCGCTTGCCAGAAAAACGAAGTCGCGGCTGTCGTTCCTTCTCAAGTCCCGGCTGCGGAGCCGCCGCCGTTTCAAATCACCGCCAGTATCCAAGAATTGATGGATGCGATCATTGACCCTTCCGCCGATGCACTGTGGGATTCCGTGAGCATCACGAACACACTGAAGGGCACTGAATTCCATCAACCCCGAACCGAGGACGAATGGCAGGAAGCGCGTCGGCATGCCATCGCCTTGATCGAGGGAACAAATCTACTCGTCATGGATGGCCGAAAACTCGTGGCGCCTGGCGGGGCTGTGCTAGATCAGAACATACAGGGTGTGCTGAGTTCCGAGGAAGGGCAAAAAAAACTGGACGCGCAGCATGCAACCTTTGTGCAATTTGCGCGCGCTTTGCGTGACGCCGGCGGACAGATGCTCGCCGCAATTGATAAAAAGGACCCGACCGCCATGATGAATGCCGGCGCGGCGATGGATGGAGTTTGCGAGGGCTGTCACCTGACTTTCTGGTATCCAAATCAGATCATTCCGCCGCTTCCTGCTGATTTTGGGGCGCCGAAGTCGGGGCCGGCGCCAAAGCGCATACCGCTCAGCCCGGGCTGATACTCACCGCAGCTGACTATCCTTGCTGCCGCGCCGATTGTAGCCGCTGACCCGCGCGGCCTCGCGATCCTGAACGTCCTGACAGGAAAGGCATAGGCGAACCCCCGGTACCGCGGTTTGGCGGGCCTGCGGAATCTCAGCCCCGCATTCGGCGCAATGAGACAAGCTCGGACCCTTCGGCAAACGGCTTTGTGCGCGTTTCACCGCATCCGTCACTGTGGCGTCGATCTGCTCCTGCACTGCGCCTTCTTTTGCCCAGCCTGTTGCCATGTGCTCCTCTGGTCAGGCCCATATTCTACTCGCCCCGCTGGATCAACAATGTCCGGATCATGCCGTAGAGAAAAGCGGTGGTCAGACCGAATAAGATCATACCGTTCAAGGCCTCGAGCGCCCCCATCAACTGCCAGTGCTCCGCCAATCGAATGTGTTCATGGCCGTAGCTTGTCATTGCGTTCAATGAGTAGAGCAGCGCCGATTTGCCATCGGGCAGCGCTCCGAGAGCCAGGTAGACCCACGCCCAGATTCCCGCCTCGAGGGCATGCAACGCGATGGCGAGCAGGGTTGCGGTGCCTATCAGCAGCGAAAACATATGAAGCCGGCGGGTGACATGGTGCGCCGCACGAATGATGCCGTCGGTGATGAACACCATGCTGAGCACGTGAACAATGACCGTCACGACGATCAGCGGCAGGCTCCAGGCCCAGTTTCCATCCCAAACCAGAGCATCGTCCATGTCGTTCTCATCATAAGCGAATCGCCGGTACGAGCGCGTACCGGCGATTGTCTCAAGATCATCTAACCTGTTGCCCTAACCCAGGGTGATCGGCACAAACAACCGAGCGTCGCCGCGTTGGATGAGCAGCGCAATCTGCTTGTCATGTTCTTTCACCATGTTGCGCAATTGTGCAACGCTTTCCACCGGAGATCCATCGACCGACAGCACCACATCGCCCGGTTGGATGCCCGCCTCAGCGGCACGGCCTTGAGCATCCTCAACCACGAGTCCGCCGGAGACGCCGGCTTGCCGGCGCTCCTCCTGGGTCAACGGACGCAGTGCCAAGCCCAGTCGTGCCGGCGCTGCATCGCCCGATGTCTCGTCCGTGGACGCCACCGTGGCCGCGTTGCCGACGGTTGCCGTCAAGTCGATGGACTTGCCGTTGCGCCAGATCTCCAAAGAGACCTTGGCACCGGGTGCGACCACACCCACGTGTTGCGCGAGTTGACCGGCATCGACAATCCCGTCGCCGTTGAATTTCACGATCACGTCGCCAACCTTCACGCCCGCCTTCGCAGCTGCACTGTCGGGATCCACCTTGGCCACCAGCGCGCCGTTCGGTGTCGGTAGTTTGAATGAATCAGCCAGCGATTGATCAAGCGTCTGCACTTCGACACCCAATCGTGAATGGGCAACCTTGCCGGTCTTCACGATCTGATCCTTGATCTGCACCGCCAGATTGATGGGGATGGCGAAGGACACGCCCTGGTATCCACCGGAGTTGGTGTAGATCTGAGAATTGATGCCGACCACAGATCCGCTTGCGTCGAACAGCGGTCCCCCGGAATTGCCCGGGTTCACTGCGGCATCGGTCTGAATGAAAGGCACATAACCATCGCCAGGCAGGGAGCGGCCTTTGGCGCTGACGATCCCCGCCGTCGCGGTCTCCTCGAGTCCGAAGGGTTGACCGATGGCGAGCACGTAATCACCGACGCCCAATTGGTCCGAGTTGCCGAGCGCGACCGTTGGCAGGCCATGGCCGTCGATTTTCAGCACGGCGATATCACTGCTGCGGTCCGCACCCAGAACCTTCGCTTTGAATTCGCGGTGATCGGAAAGTTTCACCGTGACTTCCTTGGCGCCGTCCACGACGTGTGCATTGGTGAGCACCAAGCCGTCCGCCGATATGATGAAACCGGAGCCTTGAGCATGTTGAATGCCATGTTGCTTGGGGACGGGTAGGCCGCGAAAGAATTGACCAAACGGATTGTTATCGCCATCGCCAAAGGGTGTGCCGAAGTGGAACTGCTGCGGCGCAGCCGTCTCGATGGGTCCTGCAGTGGTGATGCCAACCACGGCACCCTGATTGCGCGCCACAATGGCGCGATAGTTCGGCGCGGTGATCAGCGGAATTGGCTGGGACGGCGCGACTTGATTGGGGGCGCTGGATGCCGCGCTGACGGACTGCGCAGCCGTCTGTAATAGAGTAGGCGCCGTCAGGCCCGTGGCGGCGCCGACGGCGAGCAGTCCGGCCGCCGACCATGCCAGCGTGCGGGTACGAATTTGCATGTCAAAATCCTCCGAGGTGAAAGTCAGTAGCCTTGGGGCTCGGAGTACTCTCACACACCATGCTTAAGGCAATCTTAAGACCCGCGAGGATAGGTCACGGCGACGCGCAGGCCGCCGCCCGGGGCGTCATCGAGTTGGATGCGCGCATGGTGGCGCTCGGCGATGGCTTTGACGATGGCCAGGCCGAGACCCGAACCGCTCTCATGTGCCGCAGCCCGCCGAAAAAAACGGTCGAAGACCCGTTCGCGATCGGCCATGGCAATCCCGGGACCCGTATCGGCGACCTCGAGCATGGCTTCCTGTTCGCTGCCGCGGCAACGCACCTGGACGGAGCCTCCTGGAGGTGTGTAGCGCACGGCATTGTCCACAAGATTGCGCACCAGCGTACGCAGCGCTTCGCGGTCGCCGCGAATCAGAACTTTCTGCGGTGCATCAAGACTAAGATCGATGTTGCGTGTCAGCGCCAGATCGTGATTATCCGCAATACCGTCGGCGGCGGCGGCCGACAGATCGACTTGCTGGAAATCGCCGAGGGTTTCTTGCGGTTCGCTGCGCGCCAGCGCCAGCAACTGTTCGACCAGATGAATGGCGCGCTCCACCGCTGCGCCGAGCCGGCCGCGCGCCTCGACGCGTGCCGGTTGATCCGGCGCCCGATCGAGCAATTGCAATTGCAGCCGCAATGCAGTGAGCGGCGATCGCAGTTCATGGGCAGCATCCGATATGAAGGCGCGCTGTGCGCTGAAGGCGCGTTGCAGGCGCTCCAGCAGACGATTCAATTCGCCGACCAGCGGCGCGATCTCGCTCGGCAGATTGTCGCTCCCCAGCGGCGCCAGGCTTCGCGCGTCGCGGCGCTGTACCTCGCGGGTGACGAAGCGCAGAGGCTGCAGCCCGCGATGCACGATCCACACGGCTGCCATGATCATGATGGGCAGCAACAAGACCAGGGGTATCACCACCCGCTCGGCCGCGGCGCGCGCCAATGCCTCGCGCACTCGCACCGGTTGGGCAATCTGGATCACGCCGTCGGCCGTTTGCAGTCCGTAAGCCCGCCAGTCCTGCCCGCGCAGCGACAAATCCGCGTAGCCCAAAACCGTTTGATTGATCAAGGGCAGGCCCGGTCGCGACAGGTAAGTGCGCGCTCCGAAGACATCCCAGATTTGGACCACGAAGTCGGCGTCGCCCTGATCGGGGGGCACTTCAATGCGTGGTGCAATGGAAATCTGGCCGCGCAACGAAAGCGCCATCTGCCGCAGCTGATAGTCGAAGAGGATCGAGGTTTCGTTCAGTACGCGCCGGTAGGTGACCCCAGCTGCGAGCAGCGAAATCAGCGCAACCAGGATGATCAAGGCGATGAGCAGCCGTGCGCGAATCGATCTCATGATTTGGGCACGAAATAGCCGACGCCGCGCAGTGTGCGAATCGCACCGCTGCCAAGCTTGCGGCGCAAGCCGTGAATGTAAACTTCGACCGCGTTGCTGCCGATCTGCTCGTCCCAGCCGTACAAGCGATCCTCCAGCTGAGAACGGGACAGCACCGCGCCGGGGCGCTGCAACAGGGCCTCGAGTACCGCATATTCATGTGCCGATAAGCCGACCGGTACTCCATTGCGTTCAACGGTACGCAATACCGGATCCAGCCGGATTTCGCCGTTCCGGATGCTGGGGTCGCCACGTCCCGCCGCGCGCCGCAGCACCGAGCGCAAACGCGCCATCACCTCGTCGAGGTCGAAAGGTTTGACGATGTAGTCGTCGGCACCCGCGTCCAGTCCGGCGATGCGGTGTTGAATCTCATCGCGGGCCGTGAGGATGATGACCGGCGTGCCATCGCCCCGCTTGCGCAACTCGCGCAGCACATCGATGCCGTCGCGGTGAGGCAGCCCGAGGTCCAGTAATACGGCATCGAAGCCCGGTGTCTGCAAGGCGGCGGCCGCGCTCTTGCCGTCGCGCATCCAATCGACCGCGAAGCCACCCTGACGAAGCGCCGTCTGCAGGCCTTGCGCAATCATGCCATCATCTTCGACCAGCAACAGGCGCATGGTGATCGGCTGTCCGCGCCGCCGCCGCTCGTTCTATCCGGGGATGGTCAGCGTAACGAAGAACCTCGGGGCGCTGCGCAGCGTAACGCTCGCGGGCCGGGGGCAGGGCATATCCGCGAGATTGAAGTGCATGGTCTTTTTGAAGTCTTGTTGGGCCAGATCTTCGAATTGATCGTCCAAGACCTCAGCCGTCGCGCCCGGCAAATCTCCCGATTGGTTGGCCTGACAATTGCCCCACTTCAAGGTGAACTTATGGTTTGGATTGGTTCCGCGGTAAAGCATCGTGACGACCAGTCGGTCGGTTTTCTTGTCGTAATAAACATGGCCGAAATTGCTGGCGTGCGCCGTTTGCAACAGCAAGGTTGCCGCGGCGGCCAGGAGTCCGAGATGTCGTCCGTTCATGTTTGGTCTCCCGCAACTACGGTGAGGATAGCGCACTCCCAGCGCCCCGGGGTCCTGGCGTGGGTCCTGGTCCTCTATCCGTGCTTCACGGCGGCTGCGCCGGCCGATTCGGACGCATTGATGCGTCCAAACCTGCGGTCGCGTTTCGTGTATTCCTCGAGGGCTTGCGCGAAGGTTGCCGCGTCGAAGTCCGGCCAGAAAATGTCCAGGAAGTGCAGCTCCGCATACGCGCATTCCCACAGTAAGAAGTCGCTCATGCGTTTTTCGCCGCCGGTGCGGATCAGGAGATCCACATCGGGTGCTCCGCTCGTGCAGTGATCCACGTCCGCGAGATGCTCCTTGAACCGCGCGCGATCGGCGAGGGATTCGAGCGACATGCGGCGGGCGCTCTCGAGCAGACTGTATTGCGAGGAGTAGTCGACGGCGATGCGCAGACGCAGCCCTGTGCAGTGGGCAGTGCTGCGCTCGCTGTGCTCGATGACGCGCTTCAGGTCGGGCGGCAATCGATCTCGGCGGCCGACCACATTGATGCGAATGGCCTGCTCCAGGCAGCGCGGCGTCTGGGTCAGCAAATAGCGGCGCAGCAACCCGAATAGCGCGCTGACCTCGCTTTGCGGTCTGCCCCAATTCGCGGCGGAGAAAGCGTACAGACTGAGCGTGTCGATGCCGTGACGCGCTGCCGCCTCGACCACCCGGTCGACGGCTTCGGCCCCGGCGCGGTGACCGGCAGCGCGGGGCAGCCTGCGTTGCTCCGCCCAGCGTCCGTTCCCGTCCATGATGATGGCAATGTGCATAGTAAAGTACTTTATTTCACAAAGTTTATGGACTGAAAAAAGTCACGCACGCCGGGTTGCTTTGATCACCGCTTCAACGTGGTCGAGATAGCGATTCAAGGCATTTTTCCCCAGGACCGTCAGTCGATACAGGGTTTTGGGGCGGCGATCGGCGAACGACTTGGTGCAGGTCAGATACTTCGCCTCTTCCAGCTTGCGGGCATGCGCGCTCAGATTGCCGTCGCTCACGTTGAACAGCGATTTGAGCTCGGTGAACGTCAGTTCCTCACGCACCGCGAGCGCGCTCATGATTCCCAGCCGCACGCGCTCGTACACCAACCGGTCGAACGTCGCATCCTCATGGCCTCGCGCCGAGTTCGGCACGGCCGCGAGCTTCGCCGGGGCTTGTGCCGGCGGGATTGGGCGGGCATTAGATTTCGCGGCCATGGCCTACTCTCCCGATCAAAACTCCAAAGAGGATGTGCAGGCCGCCGAAGCCGGCGCCCAGCATCAGAATCTGTAACCCGTCGGGGAGCAACAGCGTCACCAGGCCCAGCAGAATGAACAGCGCACCCATGGCCGCGATCATGCGGGTTGTCGCCGTGCTGGCAGTCGTCAGCGCGCATCCGTAGAGCAGCAGCCAGGTGCCGGGAATCGCGTGCACATTGCCGGCCGACCAATGAACCGCCGTCATGATCACGCCGGCGCCCAATGAGGGCAAAAGGCACAAGGCAAATTTTCGCAGCGGCGTACCGACCAGCCGCAGATCCTGCAGCGACGATTGCCGCACGATCAGAATGCTGCCGGCGGCGCCGGCGAGCAGGGCGGCACCCAACCATATGGCCAGCCAATGTTCGTGCAAGGCCGGAGCGGAAGTCAGTGCCGCGGTGATGAAACCAATGATGCCCAACACGATGCCGGCGGAACCGGGAACCGCGAGTGAGACGGCGCCTTCCATCGAGGCGCGAATGTAGCGCAGCGTGCCGGCCGCATGTGAATCGAGACGTACTGTGTTGGTTCGCATGGGATCGGAGTCCTGGTCCGCGAAACTTAGGCTATTGACCGTGTGTCGTCAAGTACTCTGCGATACAGAGTAAACGTCCTTTTTGCGGCGCGCTTTCCGATCTATTGAACAAGGGAATCTCGATTCACATCTGGGAGAAAGGCCATGAATATGTCAATTGCGCGCGGGCATCGCATCTCGCTGCTGATCTCGGCGCTCGTCTTTACCGCAACGGGAAGCTTGCATGCAGGTCGAACGATTGCAAATGAAGCCAACGGCATCCAAGTTTTTCTTGACCCGACCGGAGCGATCGAAACACTCAACGTCAATGGTCCCACGAACGCCAACGGCGCGTTTTTCCAGAGTCTGGGCAGTAACGGCCGCAGCTGTTCCACCTGCCATGTCGCGAGCCAGTCCATGAGCATGTCGCCGCCGCAAATTCGCGAGCGCTTCGTTCAGACTCGCGGCGCCGATCCATTGTTCGCGTCCGTCGACGGCGCAAACTGCTCGAATGCCCGGCCCGGCGATGCCGCGGCGCGCAGTCTGCTGCTGCAGCACGGCCTGATTCGCGTTCCTTTGACGCTGCCGGTCGGCGCGCAATTCACGGTGACCGTCGTTCACGATCCCTATGGATGCGCGCTGACGATGGATGCGCTGACGGGTCAGCCGACCGTGTCGGAATACCGCCGGCCTCTGCCCACCACCAATCTGCGTTTTTTGAGCACCATGATGTTCGATGGCCGCGAATCGCCGGCCTCCTCGCCGCTCAACAATTCTCTGACCTTCGCCGCCAACCTTCAGGCCGATCTGACGCATCAGGCGACCGACGCCATCATGATCCACGCGCAAGCGGTTACGCCGCCCACCGCCCAGCAACTGAGCGATATCGTCGGCTTCGAGATGGGACTGTCGACGGCGCAAATCCATGATCGCTTTGCCGGCCCTCTGGAAATTGCCGGCGCGCTGGGTGGTGCGCGCAATCTCGTGAGCGAAGGCTACTATCCGGGCATCAACGACGTGCTGGGCGCCGACCCCAAGGGAATCGCCTTCGACGAGACCAGCATGACTTTGTTCGCAGCATGGGAGAACGGCGGACCGCCCGATGAATATCCCGGCCGCGAGTCGCAAGAGCGCCGTGCCGCGCGGCGCGACATCGCGGCGGGGGAAACGCTGTTCAACACCGCACCGCTGACCATCAGCGCTGTGCGCGGCCTGAACGACAATGCCGCACTGGGCAATCCCGCCTCGTTCAAGGGGACCTGCACCAGCTGTCACGATGCGCCCAATATTGGCGACCATTCGCTGCCGCTGCCCTTGGACATCGGCGTTGGCCACACCACGCGACCGGGTTTCGAGAGCGATTCCAACATCGAAAAAGGGCTTGCGCAACTCGACCAGCCGGATCTGCCGATTTTCCTGATCAGCGGCTGCTCAAGTCCGTTTGGCGCGGGCCAGCCGGTTTCCTTCTACACCACGGATCTGGGCAAGGGATTGGTAACGGGATTGTGCAGCGATCTGAATCGAGTGAAGGGACCCATTCTTCGCGGCCTCGCGGCCAGGGCGCCTTATTTTCACAACGGCTCGGCGGCGACGTTGCTGCAAGCGGTGAATTTTTACAACCAGCGATTCTCGATGAATTTGACCGACGAGCAGAAACGCCAACTGGTCGCGTTCCTGAATTCCCTGTAGATGGCGCGCGATGATCGCGTATCATGCGTGATCATCATCGCTAGATGACTACCGGGGGATGGATATGACAATGGGTTTCAAGACGAGCTTGGGCGCACTGTTTGCGGTGGCCGTGCTTGCGGTGGCGCAAGTTGCGAGCGCCGCTGACGTAACCGGTACGTGGATCATGGCCGTGGAAACCGGAGCAGGCAGCGGCTCGCCGACCTTCGTTCTGAAACAAAGCGGCGAAGCACTGACCGGAAGCTACAAGGGTCAGCTCGGCGAGGCGCAAGTGACCGGCACGGTCAAAGGCGATGATGTCACCATCGAGTACAAAATCGACGCGCAGGGCCAGACCCTCGCCGTGAAGTACTCGGGCAAGGTCGACGGCAATTCCATGAGCGGCAAGGTGGTGTTGGGCCAGTTTGCCGAAGGTACTTTCAAGGGCACCAAGCAGTAATTTCGCAAGGACCCAAAAGAGTGCGCGAAACGGGCTAGCCGGCGGCCTTTTCCGCAATTTCGCGCCCGTCTGCGGGCGTTTCCGCGCCCATCCCGCAGTGCGACCTGCGAAGCAGTTCTCATCCTGAATGATTGCCCCGACTGCGACCGCCTTTCGGATGCAGCCGGCGCGCGCAAATGTGACCCAAAGCAAGTCGTAAACCCTTCATTTGCCGGACCCTTATTGTGTTAAGCCGAATTCAAACATTCGTAGTGGGCGAATGCGCGTCGCAGCGCAACACAGTTGGGTCGATGGCGATCGCGATATGGGACTATAACGATGCCGAAAAGTCTTAGAAAACATGAGGTTGCCGGGCCAGAGGCCGCGGAGCGCCCGCAGGTTCACGCCGTGAAAAAAGTAAAGCTCACGGTGCACTTGGTCACCGAGGACGAAACCCTGTGGCCGCAGATCGGGGGGACCTTGAGCGGCGGCTTGATTCTCAAGCAGCACGATTCTGTCGATGAATTGATCAGTGCCACGCCATCCGGTCAAGGCGGCATCGTTCTGTGGGATGCACGCGGCAATTCCGATCCGGCCAGCGTGCTGTCCAAACTCCATTTACATTCGTCGCGCTTCGCCATTGTCGCCCTGGACCAAGACAGCAGTGCCGCCGCGTGGACGCTTCCGATTCAACATCGCCAAATCGTGGCTCACGTAGGCCTGCCGATATCGGATGAAGCCCTGCGTTCCGCACTCGAGGGTGCGCAGGAGGAAGTGAATTCGCGATTGGCTCTTCTCGGCGACGGCAGCGAGCCGCAAACTGCGGAACCCAGCGCGAGCAAGAAGAAGCCTTGGCTGGCCCCGGCGCTCATCGGCGGTGTGCTGATTGCCGCCCTTGGGGCTTATCTTTTCACGCGTTCCGGTTCTCCCGACGTCAAGCCGGCGATGCCGGCGGCGAGCGCGCCCAACAAAACGGACTTACCCTCAACGGCACGCAAACCGGCGGCCGACGCTGACGAAAAGGTCGACTCGCTGATGGAGAAAGCCCAGCAGGCCATGCAGGATCGGCATTTCATCGATCCGCTGGCTGGCAGCGCGCTCTCCTTATACCGGGAAGTACTGGTCATCAATCCGGACAACGGCGAAGCGCAGCAGGGCTTGCAGCGGCTGTCGGAAATTTTGATCGCTCGCGTGCAGTCCGCCCTCGACGAGCGCAAGTTCGATGTCGCCTTGCAGTCTTTGGAAACCGCGAGAAGCATAGACGCCAATGATAAACGTCTCTCGGTTCTGGACGAGAAGATTGCCGCCTTGCGCGCCGAACTCGGACCGGCGCAGATTCTGGCTGCTTTGAACGCGCAGAATTTCGATCGTGCCACCCAACTGATCGACGAGGCCGCACGCACCAAGGCGCTGCCGCCCGCGAAGATAACGCAGCTGCGCGACGAGGTTCGCCGGCGGCGCGATGAATTCGAGGTCGCTCGACTTCTCAAGCTGGCGGAGACGCGGGTGCAACAGGATCATCTGATTGATCCGCGCGGCGACAGCGCGGTCTTCTATCTGGATCAGGCCAAACAGGCCGGCGCGACCGCTGCGGAACTGCAGGCGCAAACGCAGGATATGGTCAAGCGTCTGGTGCAGATGGCGCACGCCGGCATCGATCAGCGCCGCTTCACGGATGTTGACCGGGTGCTCACCGAGATGCGCAGCATCGGTGCGCCGGCGGCGGTCATCGCCGGACTGCAGAAGGAGCTTGCACGCAACCAGCAAGCTTCACAGAAGGCGGATCAGCCGCAGTTTCTCGATCTGGCCCAAGCGCGGCTCGCCCAGGGGAAATTGACCGAGCCCGACAGCGACAATGCGCTCTATTATGTGAATCAGCTGCGCGCCTCCGATCCGAAAAACAGCGGACTGCCGCAGATTTCGGCCGCCGTGCAGGCGCAGATTCT
The DNA here is from genome assembly GCA_963775565.1 of uncultured Gammaproteobacteria bacterium. Lineage (GTDB taxonomy): Bacteria > Pseudomonadota > Gammaproteobacteria > Steroidobacterales > Steroidobacteraceae > Bog-1198. The sequence continues at coordinate 683,444 of CAVZJP010000018.1, read as the reverse complement.
CGATCGCGCACGGACCACGCTCGACGCCGGTGACACGGATAAGGCCGAGGCGCTGGCGCAATCGGCGGCCGGTTTGGGCGGCTCCGCCGACCTGGACGCTTTGAACGAACGGATTCGCCAATACAAGGCAGGCGGCGGTGTCCGCCAGGTCGCCGAGCAGAGTTTGACGCGCCTCAACAAGCTCGAAGTTCAATACCCGCCGCGCGCGCTGCAGGAAAATATCGAGGGTTGGGTGGAATTGAACTTCCTCGTGGGACCCAACGGTACTGTCGGAAACATACAGGTGATCAATGCGTCGCCTCCAAGGACATTCGAGCAATCTGCGATCAAGGCAGTCAAGGCGCTGCGCTACCAGCCCGTACTGCAAGACGGCAAGGCCGTCACGATCAGCACACAGGTGCGTATTGTCTATCGCAGTCCCAAATAGAGTGGACGCGCCATGAGCACACAAACCGCCACCACGCCCGCCGCCACTACGTCAACGACCATCACGACAACGGTTCTTGCCGTGCCGACCTCCGCTGAGCGCGGCCGCGGCACCGTTTTGTGCCTCATCGTGCACGACGAACTGGAATTGCGATTGCGCTTGGCGGGCCTGGTGCGCCGTGCCATGCCCAAGGTTGACGCGGACACCGTTACTCGCGCCGGCTTCGATGCTATCTCAATTGAGCGCCTGAGCGCCTATGTCGCGGTGATGTTCATCGTGGAGTTCAGTCCGCCGGAGGCGGCCACGGGCTCGCTGGCCTCGCTGAAGCGTTTGCATGAGCAGGCTCCCGGCTTGCCGATTTTCGTATTTGCGCGTGGCGGTAACGAGCGCAGCGCCGCGCGGGCAATGAAGTTGGGGGCGAGCGACTATTGGCCGATCCACTCCGTGATCGTTGGCGAGTTGTGCAGCGCCTTGCAGCCTTTGATCGAACCGCCGCAAGCGGCCGGCGCGGCGGCCACTGCGGCGCATGACCGCTGGCGCCAACCGGAGATCGCCGGCTACACGTTGACGAAGAAGATCGCCCAGTCCTCGGCCGCCAGCGTATTTCTGGCCCGCAACAGCGAGTTTGTGCAGCCGGTCGCCTTGAAAATCCAGGCGATCAAGGGACGGCAAGTGCTGTCGGAAGCGGATCGCGAACGATTCACCAAGGAATGCGAAATTCTATCGAAGCTGAATCATCGTTCGATTGCCAATGTCCTCGATTTCGGCGTGACCGATGACTACTTGTATCTTGCCCTGGAGTATTTTCCCTGCGGCAGCCTGCGCGAGCGCTTGAAGCATCCGGTGAGCGAAGCCGATGCGGTGAACTACGCACATCAGATCGGCGAGGCCCTCCAGATCGTGCACGCCGCGCGCGTGGTACACCGCGATTTGAAGCCGTCGAATCTCATGCTGACCAACGAAAATCGGCTGGTGTTGATCGACTTCGGCTCCGCGCGGACGCAGTTCTCGCACAACGACTTGACGCGCGCCGACGATTGCACGGGAACGCCCTACTATGTGTGTCCGGAGCAGATCGATGACCGCGAACCGGACGCGCGCGGCGATCTTTACAGTCTCGGCGTGGTGCTGTTCGAGATGCTCTCGGGCTGCGTGCCTTTCACCGGCAAAACGCTTGCGGACATTCTGGCGGCTCACCGCAACACCGCGGCGCCGCGTTTACCTGAACGTCTGGGCATCTATCAGCCGATCGTCGATCGCCTCCTGGCAAAGGATCCGAAGGATCGATTTGCGTCGGCCGCGGAGTTTCTCGATGCCCTGGACGCATTGCGGGCGGAATTGAACGCTCGGAAACCAAGCAAGCCACAGCGGAGTCCCTGATCCATGAACCCTCGTTTTGCCAAAGCATTGACCCCGCGCTTCTCCTCCGGGGGTCTCATGGTGCTGGTCGTGATTCTGGCCTTCAGCTTCGTCGCGATCGTGCTGATTCCAGGCCTGGAACTTGCCAGCGAATTGGCGGAAAGCAGCCTGGCCCTCAAATTTGCGGGGCAACAACAACGCAATCCGGCGGTGATCCGCGCATCGCTCGAGACGATGCACGACCGCATCGGCACCCGCGGCTACATTCAAGAGTCCTTGGATCAGTTGCGTGATGCCACCGGCAAACTCGACGAAGGGCTGCGCGCCATGAACGCGCCGCGGCCGGCCAGTTGGTTTGCGCTGTCGGGCGACACCAGCGCCAAGGGCGAGCCGATCGCCGGAAAGCATGCCGCGGCGCTGCGCGAGCTCTGGTCCAAGGAAATGGAATCGCTGGAGCCCCTGCTCAAATTCACGGGTGTTCCTTACCAGGATAACGAAGCGACCGGCACCGTGCTGAACGAGAACGGCAAGCAACTGGAGCGCGATGTCGCAGCGGCCGTGCGCACCGGCCGGCACGTGCTACCGCTGCTCGACAACGAGCTGACCGCCGTTGTCACCGATCTGCAAACGGGCACTGCCCGATCGGCCACGCAGCTGCGCCTCGTCATGCTCACCGGCCTCCTGATCGCCGTGGTTCTCGGAGCGGTGGTGACGGTGTTGCTCCTTGCACGCCAACGGCAGGATGCCTCGCTGCGCGAGGCACGTCAGCAGACCACCGACATTTTACGTACGGTGAAGGACGGTTTGTTTCTGCTCGACGAACAACTCCTGATCGGCGCCTCCTATTCCGGCGCGCTGGAGTCGTTGTTTCAGCGCACCGATTTCGCCGGATTGCATTTCGAGGAACTGTTGAAGGGCGTGGTGTCCGAAAAGACGTTGGCGACGGCCCTGAAATTCGTCGGCGTCCTCTGGTCGGAGCGCACCAAGGAAAATCTGGTCAAGACGATCAACCCTCTGGGTGAAGTGGAAGTCAATTTCGACAACGGCAACGGCAAGGTTTCCACGCGCTATCTGCAGTTCGATTTCCATCGGGTGCGGGTGGACGGCAAAATCACGCACGTGCTGGTGGCGGTTTCGGACGTGAGCGCCCGGGTGGATCTGGCGCGGGAACTGCAATCCTCGCAAACGCAGGCGCAGGCGCAGGTCGATACCCTGCTCGGCATCCTGCATGTCGATCCCACTCAGCTTGCCGCCTTCCTGAATGACTCGAACGCGGCCATGAAAATGATCAACGCCGTTCTGCGCGAGCCGGCGCGCGAGGAAAGCGCGTTTCGCAGGAAATTGGACACCTTGTTCCGGCAGGTCCACTCGGTCAAGGGTGAGGCCGCGGCATTGGGGCTGTCTTCGATTGAAAGCCGAGCGCATTCCTTCGAAGATGACTTGAAGATGCTGCGCGACAAATCCGATTTGTCCGGAAACGACTTTCTTCCCTTGGTCATCAAATTGGACGACCTGTTGACCCATCTGCAATCGGTGGGTGACCTGGTGTCGCGCCTGGCGCGTTTGCATGTTGCGGCGTCCAACACCGATTCCAACGACTCTCATACGGACACTGCGGTCATCGAGCGTGACGGCGCGGAGCTTGTCGCCAAGGTCGCCGACAGCAGCGTATCCACCATGCTGCAGCAGTTGACCGCGCGCGTCGCCGGTGAAAATCACAAGGAAGCGGCTCTGCATTGCTCAGGACTCGATACCGTGCCGGATGAGTATCGGCGCATCGTCAAGGACATTGCGGTGCAGGCCGTGCGTAACGCCATCGTCCATGGCATTGAGCCCAGCAGCGACCGCCTGAACGCCGGCAAGCCCGCGCTCGGCACGCTCAAACTGATATTCCAGGATGTTGGCGCTGCAGGCTACAAGCTCATCGCCGAGGACGACGGCCAGGGGTTGTCGACCGAGAAGATCAAGCAGGCTGCTCTGAAGAAGGGATTCATCACCCCCGAAAAGGCGCAGACATTGGATGCCAAACAGATATTCTCCTTGTTGTTTCAGCCCGGATTCTCCACGGTGGAAACCGCCACCAAGGACGCCGGCCGCGGCGTCGGGATGAATTTGATGGCCGGGCTCATGCAGCAAATCGGCGGCAAGGTCTCCGTGGCGACCATGCCCGGCAAGTTCACCCGCCTGACCTTGAGCCTCCCGCCCGCCAAGAACACAGGGAAGACGGAAGCCGCTTAATGGATACGTCCGCGGGCAGCAAGGCCTCCCTGAAACTGATGATCGTGGATGATTCGAACATCATCCGGCGACGCATCGAGCGTTCGCAGCAGATCGACCGGCTGGAAGTCGTGGGATCCGCGAGCAACGGCCGCGCGGCGGTCGAAATGTTCCGGCGCACCCAGCCTGATGTCGTGACCATGGACCTGACCATGCCCGAGATGGATGGCATTGAATGCGTCCAGGAATTGGTCGCCATCAATTCCGATGTGCTCATTCTGGTCGTCTCCGCGCTTGCCGACAAGGCGACCGCGGTGGAGGCGATCGAAAAGGGCGCCAACGGATTTCTCTGCAAGCCGTTCACCGATCGACAGCTCAACGATGCGTTGGCAGAGCTGCTTTCGGAGGCTTGAATGTTCAAGGAAGCAGAAATCCGCACATTCATCGAAGGCACCACGAATTACTTCGAGACATCCGCGCAGCAATCGGCAACGGTGGGATCGCCCTACCTGGTGACGGACGGCAAGCCTGGCGCCTATGAATATACGGGCGTCATCGGCATCACCGGCGCGCGCAAGGGCATCGTTTATTTTACCGCGCCCCGCGGCATGCTCACGGTGTTGCTGATGCGCATGCAGGAAACCGACACCAGCGACGAAAACATCAAGGATCTCGTCGGCGAAGTCGCCAATACGATTTCCGGCAATGCACGGCGCGACTTCGGCAAGAATTTCGTCATCTCAGTTCCGGTCGTCATCGCCCACGATGTGGAGAAAGTGACCACTCCGCACACCCGGTCCTTCGTGATTCCCATCAACTGGCGTACGCATTCGGCCAAGCTCGTGGTTTGCCTGGAATAGCGCCGGATACCAGTCTCGCGATACGTGCCTTATTTTCCGTCGACCGAGAACGCCAACAGCACGTTGACGCCATTGCCGCCGGTGCGCGCCGCGCCGTTGAAACCGGACATCGTATACACCATGCCGCCCGCAATGGCCGGCCCCATGCCGTCGATTCCGCCGCCGGGTTGGGCGGCGTTGCCGTTGACGGTGTCGTAGGTCTGGCCGGTGGTGCTGAACTCCCATACGATTTTGCCGCTCGCCGTATCGTAGGCGCGAAACCAGCCATCCAGCGTGCCTGAGAAAATGATGCCGGGCATCACGGCGGGCGCGGCCGATTGCGCGCGCACGCAGGCCCCTTTCGTATAGTCTTTCGATCGGTCTCCGGCGTAGTGGCATGGAGCGACCGGAGCAGGGGTGCTCCATATGATCTTGCCGGTAAAAGGATCGAGGGCGAACAGGCCCGGCTTGCCCAGGCCGCTGTTCTCGGGCGCCGGCGGCGGGGCACCCGCGGCGATGGCGAATTCATTGAAGAGTTCACCGATATCGGAATTCGGAACAAAAATGGTCTTCTGGTCCGCGCCGATTCCCCATTCGATGCCGCCCAGCGGCGAACCCTCGCCGACCGCGGTTTTCCAAAGCGTGCGGCCGCTGTCCGGGTCGACGCCGTAGACGATGCCGGATTTCTGGCCGGCGACCAGAATCTGTTTGCCGCCGTGCTTGAACAGAATGGGTGTCGCACCGAAATCGAAGTCCGGTCCGGTCGGACTGGGACAGTTGGCCGGCTTGGCGGGGCCGCTGCAGCCCACGATGAAGTTATCGTGCGTGGTGACCTGGTTTTTCCAACGCACTTTCCCGGTCTTCATTTCCAAGGCGACGATGGCATCATCTCCGTCCGTGGCCGCGTCGGTGTAGCTATCCCCGGTGACCACGTATACCAGGCCGCGCTTTGCATCGACTGTCGGCGAGGCCCATACGGGGGCGCCCGCCGGTCCCTGCATTTGCACGCCGTTCGCGTTGATGTGCGTGGGCAGCAGCGGTTCGGTGATCATGAAGGTCTGCCACTGCTTCTGACCGGTCTTCAGATCGAGCGCTGCCACGCTGCCGCGGAAGGTACAGCACGAATACTTCGGCTGCATGGCCACCACCTCCTCGCCCGAGGATAGGGGCACGAACAACTGATCCCCGGAAACAACGGGCGTACCGGTGATTCCCGAGGCAACGTGATTCTCCAACGGTTCGCTGTGCCAGAGCTCCTTGCCGCTCTGCGCATCGAATGCGCGCACGACGCGCTTGCCGACACCCACAAACGTTGCCCAGCCGCTCGGCGATATCGACGATCGAATGACCATGGGGGTGGTGCGCGATGAAGCATCATCGATGGCCCAATGAACGCAGCCGCTCTTCGCATCCAGGGCATAGAACTTGCCGCCGCGGTTCGTGATGAAAAGCCAATCGCCTACCACGATGGGCTGCCCGCCGCCCGTCATCGAAAACGCCCATTTCACCTTGAGCCGGGGCACGTCGGCTGCTTTCAGACCGGGATTCGGCTGAAAACGGCTGGAGTTTTCATCCAGTCCCAAGGTGGCCCAATCGCTCGCGCTCGCGCGGATCGGATCGTTCGAAGCACACATCTTGTCGGTGCCGGCGGGCACCGCCGCTTGGCTTGGGGTCAGAAATGCGGCGACCGCCTCGATCTGCGGCCGGGACAATCCCTGCGCCATCGGCGCCATCACGCCTGTGGTCAAGGCGGTGACGATCCCCTCGCGCGGCCGCAGCGCGAGTTCGGTCCGCCCGGGTGCGCGTTCGATCGCGGGCTCGTGGCAGCTCTGGCAGCGGGCATTGAATATCGCCTCGCCGCTTGCAGGCGGGCCGGCTGTCTGTTGCGCCAAGACGATGGCTCCTGCACTCAAGGCAAGAACCAAGGTGGCGCTGGCGCCGATCCGGATCCGATTGTTGTTCATGAGAATCCAATCCACCTTCCCGCCATCGCCACCATCAACCATGCCGCCATGGTGAACAGTGTAACGCCGCGCACGGCCAGACCCTCAGCGCCGCGCCTCACCATGGGATTGAAAACGAAGTAGGTGACCAACAGGGCGATGGCAAGCGAAATCATCTTTACCCAGAACGCATCCCGACCATAAAGCTTTACCGGCTCGGAGATTCCGAGAAGGAGGCCGGTAATCATCAAAAGAATCACCGCCAGGTTCAAGTAGTGGTGAGCGCTCTTGTACAGTTCGGCGGCCGGGGTCTTCAATCCCCATCCCAGTACTGACAGTGCGACGATCAGGACCGACCCCCCAAGCAGCGCCAGAGACAACAAGTGAGTCGCTTCGATGGCGGGAAACAGCCAGGTGGATTCGCGAATGGTTTGACCGAGCGCCGAGGCTTCGATGTGTTGCGCGGTTTGATACAGGCTCATCGTCATCCCGGATCGAGAGGGCAGCCCGTGAGCTGCGACATGACGGGGGATTCAATATTTTCGCAATCGAACCAGTTGTAGGCGATGAGCCGGCCGAAGACGATGACACAGGCCCAGGCGCTCAACGAGATGGCCGCGCCTATTTTGGCTTTGCGCGGCACCGGGCCCAAATCCCAGGCCGCCTTGTCCCGCTCCACTTTAAAGGTGAAAACTGCAATGTTGACCGCGGCGATGAGAATCACCAGGCATTTGAGCCTGAACCACAGGCTGTGATACGTGCGGATCGGAATGGCCAGGAACAGCATCCCGCCGGTGATCACCAGCAGCACGAAACCCGCCACCGTCCACGGCAGCATCCTGGAAAGCATCTGGGTGACCGGAACGTTATTATAAGAAATGCCTAGCAGCCGCAGATCCACCATGGCGATGGTGCCGACAAACACCATGATGGATATGACATGCGTCGATTCGGTGATCGCGTACATGTAGAGCGATTCGTGCAGTGCGATACTCCAGGGCGTATCTGCCAATTTGATGACGAGTCCCTCGAGCATTGATTCCCCGCCTGTTGATTGCCGGCCACGACACCCTTTTATTTCCTGAATAATCAAGGGCGCAATAGAAATTCTATTGCAAATACAGCTGTCTAAAGCGATTATAAGCGGCGATTATAAGGGCCCTGAAAGTTTGCGGGTCAACTATTTCAAGATTTGGCTGGAGGAATTCTCGAATGAATTTACGTACTGACAAAGCGGCAGGAATTGCCTGCGCCTTGATCGCATTGGCCGCCGCGCCGGTGCTGGCGCATCATGCATTTCAAGCCGAGTTCGATGGCAACCAGCCGATCATGCTGCAAGGCACGGTCACCAAGGTCGAGTGGATCAACCCGCATACCTGGGTTCATATGAACGTCATTACTGACGGCGTGACTCAAGAGTGGATGGTCGAGGCCGGCACACCCAACACGCTCTTGCGAGAAGGCCTGACCAAGGACTCGCTCAAAGCTGGTGAAGTGATCATCGTGCGCGGCTATCGTGCCAAGGATGCACGCTGCCGGCCGGCCTGCAAGGCCAACGGACGTGATGTGACCTTCACCGATGGGCGCAAGGTGTTCATGGGCTCGAGCGGCACAGGCGCGCCGAAGGACGGCGCCGATCCCAACGAGAAGTGATCAACAAGTCTTGGGAACAGGTCTGGCGTAAAGAGGGGAAGGTTCTGAATAAGAAGATGAATGTGTTGGCTCTGGTGAGCCTGACGGGGTTGGCTGCCTCAATGACCGCAAGCTATGCGAGCAACCAGCACGGCGCCAAGCGCGGCGCCTGGCACGGCACCCAGTGCGGCCGCTCATAAGGCGGCCGGCGGTGCGATCGAGAGGGTGGGCGGCCATCCGAATTTCAGCGGCGTCTGGTCGGTGATGAACACCGCCAACTGGAATATCGAACCGCATCTGGCGGGCGCGGCGCTGGAACTCAGGCCCGGCCCCGTGGTTCCGGTCCCCGCGAAAGCAATCGTAGCATTGGGCGCGGTGGGCTCCGTGCCTGCAGGCATGGGCGTCGTCGAGGGCGGCACGATTCCTTACACGCCCGAGGCTTTGGCGAAAAGACAGGACAATCAAAAGCACTACCTGGATCGCGATCCGGAGGTGAAGTGCAACCTGCCCGGCGTGCCGCGCGCCAACTACATGCCGCTGCCGTTTCAAATCGTGCAGTCCTCGAAGACGATGCTGATTTCGTACGAATACGACGGCGCGGTCCGCGATGTTTTGTTCAATGATCCGGGTCCTGCGCCGATTGACAGCTGGATGGGTCAGTCAGTGGGCCATTGGGAAGGCGACACATTGGTCATCACGGTGACCGGACAGAACGACAGCACCTGGTTCGATCGTGCCGGGAACTTTCATTCCGGCGACATGAAGGTGGTTGAACGCTGGACGCTGATGAATGAAAACACGATCCGCTACGAAGCGCAGATCACCGATCCAGCCACATATACCCGACCGTGGAAAATGAACATGCTGATTTATCGGCGCCTCGGCGAGGATGCGCGATTACAGCAGTTCAAGTGCGTCGAGTTCGTTGAAGAACTGATGTATGGCGACTTGCGTAAGGAGCCTCTGAAATGAGCACGAAGAAATTGACTGCCTTTTTGGCGAGCGCGGCGATTTCGGCGCTGACCATTCCCGCCGTCTTCGCGGCAACCGCCGCGCCGGCCGGTGCTTACAAAGCGCCGCTCAACGCCTATGGTCAGCCGGACCTCGAAGGGACCTGGACCAATTCGACGTTGACGGTACTCGAGCGGCCGAAGGAATACGGTACCCGCAAGATCATGACCGCGGAGGAGGTCAAGAAGATCGAGGGCGAGGATGCGAAGATGTATGCCGCCGACGCGGCGCCCAGAGACCCCAAGGTGAAGACCACGGACTTGCCGCATGATTGCGGCAAGGGCTTCAGCGGCGCGGGCTGCGGCTACAACGCAGCCTGGATCGATCCTGGCAATACGATCATGCGGGTCAACGGCGAGCCGCGCACCTCGTTCATCACCGACCCGGCGGATGGACGTCTGCCGCCGACCAAGCCCGGCGTGGTGGTCCCAGGTCCCTATAACTACCCGCATTATGGCGAGAATCCCGAGAATCAGACGCTGGCGGAACGCTGCCTGACTTCGTTCGGCTACAGCGCGGGCCCCGTGATGCTGCCTTTGCTGTACAACAATAATTACGAGATCGCGCAGAGCAAGGACACCGTGGCCATCGTCGTGGAAATGGTTCATGACGTGCGCATCATTCATATTGGCGGCAAGCATCGCACCGACGGCGAGCGGCCCTGGATGGGCGATTCCATCGGCTGGTACGAAGGCCCGACGCTGGTGGTTGAAACCACCAATTTCCCTCAAGCCACCGCGCTGCGCGGCGCATGGAAGGAACTGAAGGTCACCGAGCGATTCACGCGTGTCGCGCCGAATCGCATCCTCTATCAATTCACGGCCGAGGATCCGACCATTTGGGAAAGACCGTGGAGCGGCGAATACGAATTCACCCCATCGAAGGGGCGGATATTCGAGTACGCCTGCCATGAGGGCAATTACGCGCTGGAGGGCATCCTCTCCGGCATGCGCGCTGACGAGGCGGCTGCCGCCGAGAAGGCGAAAGCGGCGGCGGCCAACAAAACCGCCGAGGCACCGGCGACGCCAGCGGGAACCAAAAAGCAGTAGCCTTTGTCAGGTGGCCGGCGCGATGCGCGACAATCCGCAGCAGAAGCGAGACCACCGCTAAGATTGGTGGCGCGAGCTGACGACCGGATGGGAAGAAGAGAGGCCGCCATCCACCGCGATGGCCTGGCCGTTGACATAGGATGCAGCGTCAGACGCCAGAAACAATGCGGCCTTGGCAATCTCCTCCGGCTCGCCGTAGCGCTGCAGGGGATTGAGCTGTCCGATTTTCCCCTGTGTGCCGCGCGCTCGCGCTCGTTCGAACATTGGGCGCGTCATGCCGGTCTCGATCAGTCCCGGGCAAATCGCATTGATTCGAACGCCGGTACCGGTCAGTTGATTGGCGACGGTCTGTACCAGGCTGATGACGCCGGCCTTGCTGGCGCTGTAAGGAACTCCGCCCGCGCCGGAGCGTAGGCCGGCAACCGATGCCGTGCAAATGATCGAGCCGCGCTTGTGCTTCACCATCTCCCGCGCCGCATATTTGGCCAGGAGAAAAGTGCCGATCAAATTGATCTTGAGGACCTCCGTCCAGTGCTCGACGGTCTCCTCGAGAAAAGGAACCAAGCCGCCGCTGATGCCGGCATTCGCGTAACACACATCCAAACCGCCGAATTCCTGAAGGGTGGTGGCCACGGCTGCCGCAACATCGGCTTCCGCGGAGGAGTCTTTGATCAATGCGATGCAGCGGCCCCCCTTGTCACGAATCGCAGCCGCCGTCGCGTCGACCTCCGGCGCACGGTCCAGTGCGACGACCGCCGCGCCTTCCGCGGCGAATAACATCGCGCTTGCGCGCCCGATGCCGCTGGCCGCGCCGGTGACGATGGCCGTCTTGTTCTCGAGAATCTTCATGTTGATCTCCCCTTCATCGCAGTATCCCCTCAAGCACCTTGCAGAGGCAACATTTCAGGGTGGCTGCAAATTGACCCCTTCGGCATCTTTGCTATAGGCTGATTCGCGTGAAATCTCCCGCATCGACACGAGCGGTGTATCGGCACGCCGAACTCGATCGGGTCTTGAATCCCGGCAGCGTTTGCATCGTGGGTGCCTCTCCCAAGGCGGGATCATTCGGCGAGCGCGTGCTGGCAGGCCTCGCCGATTTCGCCGGAAATATCTATCTCGTCAATTCCCGCTACGACTCGATCGGCGAGCGACGCTGCTACCCCAACATGGCAGCGTTGCCGGAGAACCCGGATTGCGTTGCGGTGGTCGCGCCTCGGGATGCCGTTGAAGAAGTCGTCTTGGAAGCCGCGGAGCTGCGTGTCGGCGGCGTGATCCTCTATGCATCCGGCTACGCAGAGACGCAGCTGGCCGGCCGCATTGAATTGCAGCGGCGCTTGGGCGACATCGGCCTGCGAACCGGATTGAAGATCATCGGCCCGAATTGCCTGGGGATCGCAAACTACATACGCCGCGCGCGCATATCGTTCTCGGAATACCCGGCGCCGCGCGAGCGGCGCGGCGTGTCCATCGGCATCGCCAGTCAATCCGGCGCCCTGTCCCAATCGCTGGCCCAGGCGATGGAATGCGGCGTTTCGGTGAGCCACGCATTTTCCGCGGGCAATCAAGCCGATGTGGATGTCGCCGATCTCGTGGCCTATCTGGCGGATGAGCCCTCCTGCGATGCCGTCGCGTGCGTGTTCGAGGGCATGGCGCATCCGCAGCGCCTGTTGCAGGCGGCCGAAATCGCCCGGCAGCGCGGCAAGCCGCTGTTGATCAACAAAATCGCCACGGGAGAGTTGGGTGCCGCCGCTGCGATTTCTCACACGGGCAGTCTCGCCGGCTCGGACAGCGCCTACCGCGCCGCATTCGAGCGCGGCGGCGCCATTCTGGTCGAAGAGTTCGAGGCTCTGATGGAAACGGCCGCATTTTTTGCGAAGGCGCCACAACCCAAGGCGCGTGGCGTCGCGGTGCTCGCGGCCTCGGGCGGCGCCGCCATCATGGCCGCCGACAAGGCGGAGGCTTACGGCATTGCACTGCCTCAGCCAGGCGATGCGGTGCGCCTCATTCTCGAAGCGAACATTCCCGATTTTGGATCGGCTCGAAACCCCTGCGATGTAACGGGTCAGGTCGTCAACAACCCGCTCTCGATGCCGGCGTGCAGCGATGCATTGCTATCAGATCCGGTCTATGGTGCCTTGGTCGTGCCGCAAACGCTGGCATTCGAAATGTACAAAGCGCGCCTGGCGTCGTTGTCCGGCCAGTCCCGGCAGCACGGCAAGATCACGTGCAGCGTTCTCATTTCCAACTGGTTGCAGGGTCCCGGCACGCTGGACGGAGAAATGGCTACGCATGTCGCGCTGTTTCGTTCGATCGATCGGTGCTTTCGCACGCTGGCCGCGTGGCACCGACATGCGGACCGTCTTGAACGGGGCGAACGCAAGGTCATTCGCATGTCGGATCCGGCGGCCGCAACGCAAGCCGCGCGGCTGATCGAAGCCGCGCCCGGCGATCGGCTCACGGAGCGGGAATCGAAAGCGATTCTGGATCTTTACGGCATCCCCACGGTGCGTGAATTCACGGCCGATTCGGTGGACTCAGCCATGGCCGCGGCCGCGCGGCTTGGGTTTCCGCTGGTGTTGAAAGTCGAATCTTCCGACATTGCGCACAAGACGGAAGCTGGAGGCGTCGCCCTCAATGTGCGTTCCGCCGAAGAATTGCGCGCAGCCTACGATCGCATTCTGGCGAATGCCCGTGCGTTCGCGCCGCAGGCCAGGATAAACGGGGTGCTCCTTCAGCCCATGGTGCCCGCCGGTATCGAGGTGGTGGCGGGCGCGCGCGTGGATCCCTTGCTGGGTCCGCTCATCGTAGTTGGGTTCGGCGGCGTATTGGTGGAACTGCTGCGCGATTCGGCTGTGGATCTGGCCCCGATCAATGCGGATGAAGCCTTGGGCATGCTGCGCAAGCTCAAAGGCAGCGCGCTGTTCGGGGGATTTCGCGGCGCTCCGGCCGTCGACCTTCATCATCTCGCCGGCATCATCGTGCGCGTCTCGGAATTCGCGGCGGATCAGCAGGATAAAATTTCCGAAATCGACATCAACCCCATCATTTGCAGCGATTCGCAACAGATCGCGGTGGATGCGTTGATAGTCCGGGCCTATACTCCGCGTCCTCCCACAACTTAGCTTTGAGGGTTATCAACATGACCGACGATGCAACCAAGTTATCGCGCCGGGATTTCACCGCCCTCTCGCTCGCGGCGGGCGTCGCCGCGGCGACGAGCGCTTCCGGCGCCGCGGCTGCCGACATGGTGGATACGGACGTGGTGGTGACCACTGCCGATGGTAGTTGCGACGCAGCGTTGATTCATCCCAAGGGCAAGGGTCCATGGCCCGGCGTCATCCTGTTCGTCGACGTGTTCGGTCTGCGGCCGACCATGCGCGACATGGCAAAGCGACTGGCGGCCAATGGCTACACGGTGCTTGTACCGAACCCGTTCTACCGCACCACCAAGGCGCCCGGACTGCCGATCACCCTGGACTTCACCAATGCAGAAGACCGCGCGAAAATCGCCAAGGTGCGCGAACCCCTGACGGATCAAGCCGTCATGTCCGACTCTACGGCCTATGTGAAATTTCTCGACTCGCAAGCCATGGTCGACAAGAAGAAAAAAATGGGCGTGTTCGGTTACTGCATGGGCGGCCCGATGACCATGCAAGCCGCGGCGGCAAATCCCGCCCGGGTGGGCGCCGGCGCGTCATTCCACGGCGGTGGCCTGGTTACCGACAAGCCGGACAGCCCTCACCTGAAGGTGGCGCAGATGAAAGCGCAATTTTATTTTGCCATTGCGACGAATGATGATCAGCGCCAGCCGGATGCGAAGACCAAGCTTGCCGACGCGTTCAAGGCCGCCGGTCTGCCGGAGAGTCAGGAGGTTTATGCGGGTTGCAATCACGGCTGGTGCGTCAAGGACATGCCGAATGGGCCGGACGGCAAGCCGCTCTACAACGAAGCCGGCGCGGAAAAGGCCTGGGTCGAACTGACCGCTCTGTACAAGCACGCCGCGGTCTAAGTCTCTGCCGCGATCAGGAGCCTGTCCGAGGCTCCAGGCGGCTCTCGCCTTTAACTTCTCAAAGGGCAGCGAGCGCTGGTACATTAGTCGGCCAAAACGACGGAACCAAGTTCTGCAGAGTGGAACAACTAATGAGCACGAATAAGGCTGGTTTGGAGGTAAAGAGCGGTATCGCCATCCTCAAATTCGACAATCCCCCCGTGAATAGTCTGGGGTTGGAATTGCGCCAGGCGATAGTCGATGGCATCGAACGGGCGAACGCCGATCCTGCGGTCGAGGCCATCGTCTTGATCGGTTCCGGTGCCGGATTCTCGGGCGGCGCGGATATCAGCGAATTTGGTACCCCCAAGTCCGGCACCCAGCCGCATCTGCTGACCGTCATCCACACCGTCGAATACAGCGACAAACCGGTGATTGCCGCTGTTGGCGGGGTGTGCATGGGCGGGGGACTCGAACTCGCATTGGGTTGCCACTACCGGGTGGCGGCCGCGGGCGCAAAGATCGCCTTGCCTGAAGTGAAGCTGGGCCTGCTGCCCGGAGCGGGCGGCACGCAAAGATTGCCGCGGCTGTTGGGCGCCGAAGCCGCGGTGAACATGATCGCCTCGGGCGCAACCGTTGCTTCCGAGAAACTGCGCGGCACCCCCTTGTTCGACGCCTTCGCCGAGGGCGATTTGCTGGAGGCTGCCACGGCGTTTGCACGTCGAGTCGTCAGCGAAAAACTCGGGGTCAAGCGAGTTCGGGATATCAAAGCGGTGATGCCGAATCATGAGGCCTTCTTCCAATTTGCGCGCAACACGGCCAAGGCCGCGGCCGGCCGTTATCCGGCTCCGGTGGCCTGCGTGGAAGCGGTCGCTGCGGCCTTCGACCGGCCGTTCGATGCGGGTATGAAGCGCGAGCGCGAGTTGTTCAGTGCACTGATGCTTTCGCCCGAGTCGGCGGCATTGCGCCACTTGTTTCAGGCGGAACGCGCCGCCTCGCACATACTGGATGTGCCGCGCGACACGCCGACCCGGCCGATCCGCAAAGTCGGTGTGATCGGCGCCGGCACCATGGGCGGCGGCATCAGCATGACCCTGATCAATGCCGGCATTCCGGTGGTACTGCTGGAGATGGGGCAGGAAGCGCTGGACAAGGGTCTGGCGACCATGCGCCGCAACTACGGCGGGGCGTTGAAGAAGGGAACCTTGACCGAGGATGCGCTGAA
Source organism: uncultured Gammaproteobacteria bacterium (assembly GCA_963775565.1). Lineage (GTDB taxonomy): Bacteria > Pseudomonadota > Gammaproteobacteria > Steroidobacterales > Steroidobacteraceae > Bog-1198. The sequence goes on along the minus strand of CAVZJP010000018.1, from coordinate 667,754 downwards.
CCAACGCATGGCGCTGGTCACTCCCACTCTGGACTATGCGCTTCTGAAAGATGTCGACCTGGTGATCGAGGCCGTGTTCGAGAGCATGGAAGTCAAGAAAACGGTATTCGAGAAACTGGACCAAGTGGTACAGCAGGGAGCCATTCTTGCCTCCAACACTTCGGCGCTGAATCTCGATCAGATCGCGCAATTCACCAAGCGCCCCTCTGACGTCATCGGCCTGCACTTCTTCAGTCCCGCCAACGTGATGCGCCTGCTCGAGATCGTGCGCGGGGCCAAGACCGCAAAAGATGTGCTGGCCACCGCCATGCAGCTCGCCAAGAAGATCGGCAAGGTTGCGGTCGTATCGGGCGTCTGCGACGGCTTCATCGGCAATCGCATGGTTGCGCGCTACGGCGCCGCCGCCAGCGACCTGATCATGGCCGGTGCGCTGCCCAATCAGGTGGACAAGGCGCTCGAGGATTTCGGGATGGCCATGGGGCCCTTCCGTATGAGCGACCTGGCGGGCCTTGACATCGGCTGGGCAGCGCGCAAGCGCCGTGCCGCCGAATCTCCGGGCCGCGACCTGTCGAACCCCGCGGACGATCTGTGCGAGGCGGGCCGATTCGGCCAGAAAACCGGGGCGGGTTGGTATCGCTACGAAGCCGGTTCGCGCAATGCCATACCGGATCCTGCGGTGACAGCCATCATCGAAAAGTATCGCAAGCAGAAGGGCATCACGCCCCGCAAGGTCAGCAGCGAGGAAATCGTCGAGCGCTGCATCTATGCACTCATCAACGAGGGCGCCCGCATCGTCGATGATGGCATCGCGCAGCGCAGTTCGGATATCGATATCGTGTATCTCAATGGCTATGGCTTTCCGGCTTGGCGCGGAGGCCCCATGTTCTATGCCGACCAGGTGGGATTGAGCGAGGTGGTGCGCGCCCTGAAGCACATTGCCGCGCAGCCCAATGCCGACAAGGCCGTCTGGACTCCGGCGCCGTTGCTGACGCGCTTGAGCTCGGAAGGAAAAACGTTCAGCGCCCATAAAGGATCAGTCAAATGACAGACGCAGTCATCGTATCCACCGCGCGCACAGGCCTCGGCAAGAGCTGGAAAGGCGCATTCAACATGACCTATGGCGCCACCCTGGGCGCCCATGCCGTGAAGCACGCGGTGACGCGTGCCGGCATCGATCCCGCGGAGGTCGAGGATGTGATCATGGGCTCCGCGCTGTCCGAGGGCACCACCGGCGGCAACGTCGCCCGCCAGATCGCGCTGCGTGCGGGTCTGCCCATCACCACGGCGGGCCTGAGCATCAATCGCTTCTGCAGTTCGGGATTGCAGTCCATTGCCCTGGCGGCGCAGCGAGTCATGACCGAGGGCGCCGAAGTGATCGTGGCCGGCGGTCTTGAAAGTATTTCCTGCGTGCAGAACGAAACCAACACGCACATGCGCCGCGACCCGTGGATCGATGAGCACAAGCCGACTTTGTACTGGAGCATGCTGCAAACCGCCGAAACGGTGGCCAAGCGCTACAACATTTCCAAGGAAGCTCAGGATGAATACGGCGTACGCAGTCAGCTGCGCGCAGCCGCGGCGCAAGCCGCCGGCAAATTCAAGGACGAAATCGCGCCGATGACCACCACCATGGGCGTGGCCGACAAGAATACCGGCGCCATCGGCATGCGCGAGGTGACGATTTCAGCCGATGAAGGCATTCGTCCCGATACCACCCTGGAAGGGGTCGCCAAGATCCGCTCGGCCATGCCGGGCGGCGTCATCACCGCCGGCAATGCCAGCCAGTTTTCCGACGGCAGCAGCGCTGTCGTGGTGATGGACGCCAAGCTCGCGGAAAAGCGTGGTTTGAAGCCTCTGGGAATTTTCCGCGGTTTCGCCGTGGCCGGATGCGAACCCGACGAAATGGGCATCGGCCCCGTCTTTGCCGTGCCTCGATTGCTCAAGCGCGCCGGCGTCAAGGTCAGCGACATCGATCTTTGGGAGTTGAACGAGGCCTTTGCCGTTCAGGTGCTGTACTGCCGCGACAAGCTGGGGATCCCGGATGATCGCTTGAACGTCAACGGCGGCGCCATCGCGGTGGGCCATCCCTATGGCGTGAGCGGTGCGCGCCTGACCGGTCATGCGCTCATCGAAGGCAAGCGCCGCGGCGCCAAGCTCGTGGTGGTCACCATGTGCATCGGCGGCGGCCAGGGAGCCGCGGGGCTGTTCGAGGTCGCCTGACGTGGGATTGCGTGACCTGTTCGAGCTGGGCGGTAAGGTGGCGCTCGTCACCGGCGGCTCACGCGGCCTCGGACTGCAAATTGCGAAGGGCTTGGGCGAGATGGGCGCGAAAATCGCCGTCAGTGCGCGCAAGGCCCACGAACTCGAGGAAGCGAAAGCCGATCTCAAGAAACACGGCATCGACGCGCTGACCGTCACCAATGACTTATCCAAGGCTGACCAGGTGCCCGCGCTGGTCGAGGCAGTGGTCAAGCACTTCGGCGGAATCAACATCCTGGTCAACAATGCCGGCGCAAGCTGGGGCGCCGCGGCCGAGGATCATCCGCTGGAAGCGTGGCACAAGGTGATGACGCTCAACGCCTCGAGCGTGTTTGCCTTGAGTCAGGCGGTTGCAAACCGCTGCTTCATACCGCAACGCTCGGGCAACATCATCGTCATTGCATCAACCGCCGCGCTGCGCGCCGGCATGCAGATGAAGGCGGTGGCCTATTACTCATCGAAAGCGGCGGCGCTGCATTTGACGCGCGCGCTGGCCGGCGAATGGGGCCGGTACAATATTCGCGTCAACGCCATTTGTCCCGGCTTTTTCCCCTCGAAAATGGCCAGCGGCCTGCTCGATACCGTGAAGGATGAGGTTATCGCGCGCACCCCTTTGGGACGCATCGGCGGCGACACGGATTTGCAGGGTGCGGCGGTCTATCTGGCTTCCGATGCGTCGCGGCATGTCACGGGGCAGTACATCGCCGTGGATGGCGGCGCCTCGAGTACATGAGCATGAACATCGAAGCGGCGGGCTTGCGCGAAACCCCCACGCAGCATGCTTTTGATTCGGCGCGGCTCACGGAGTGGATGCAGACGCGCATCGCCGGCTTCTCCGGTCCGGTGGAAGTGCGCCAATTCGCCGGGGGACAGTCCAATCCGACCTACCTGGTGCAATCGCCGGACTGACCGCTATGTGTTGCGGCGCAAGCCGCCGGGTAAATTGTTGCCATCGGCGCACGCGGTCGATCGCGAATTTCGCGTGCTCGCGGCGCTTGCCGGCAGCCAGGTGCCGGTGGCCCGCGTCTATGCCTTGTGCGAGGACCCGGAAGTCATCGGCAGCGCGTTCTACGTCATGGACTACGTTGAAGGACGCATTTTCTGGGACGCACTGTTGCCCGAGGTCCCCGCCGCGGGGCGCCGCGCCATTTACGGCGAGATGGTGCGGGTGCTCGCGGCATTGCATTCCGTGGACTACACGGCGCTGGGGCTTGCCGATTTCGGCAAGCCCGGCAACTACATCGAACGGCAGGTGGCACGCTGGACCCAGCAATATCGCGCGTCCGAGACGGAAAAAATCGACGCGCTCGAGCGGCTGATCGAATGGCTGCCGAAGCACATTCCCGCCGGCGAACAAACCGTCCATCGTTCATGGCGACTTCCGGCTCGACAACACCATATTTCATCCCACCGAACCGCGCATCCTGGCGGTGCTCGATTGGGAGCTCTCGACCCTGGGCCACCCGCTGGTGGATTTCGCCTACTTCTGCATGCGCTACCACCTGCCGGCCGCAGAGTTTCGCGGACTCGGCGGGGTCGACCCCGCGTCGCACATGATTCCCACTGAAGCGCAATGCGTTGCCGAGTACTGCCGTCTGCGCGGAATTGCTCCGGTATCGCCGCAGGATTGGACTTACTACTCGGCGTTTTGCATGTTCCGGATGGCCGGAATTCTGCAGGGCGTGCTGGCGCGTGCCCTGCAAGGCAATGCCTCGAGCGCCACGGCGCTGCAGGCCGGGCGCAGAGCGCGGCCCTTGGCCGAGCTGGGCTGGAAGCTGGTGCAACAATCATTCGACGTTTGAATCAATTACAGGTTTGAATCAATCAAAGGATTCCCATGGACTTTTCTCATAGTGACAAGGTTCGCGAACTGCAGGAACGGCTCAACCAGTTCATGGACAAGTATGTTTATCCCGCCGAGGAGCCCTACCACAAGGAACTGGACGCGAATCGGCGCGCCGGCAATCCCTGGCAGGTGACCAAGGTTCTCGAGGAGCTGAAGAAAAAAGCCCGGGCGGAAGGACTTTGGAATCTGTTCCTGCCGCACTCCGAACACGGCGCGGGCCTCACCAATCTGGAATACGCGCCCCTGTGCGAGATCATGGGGCGCTCGCACATCGCGCCGGAGGCGTTCAATTGCTCGGCGCCGGATACCGGCAACATGGAAGTGCTGGCGCGTTACGCCACCAAGGGACAGCAGCAGCGATGGCTCGAGCCTCTGCTCGACGGCAAGATCCGTTCGGCGTTTGCGATGACTGAACCGAATGTCGCGTCGAGCGACGCCACCAATATCCAGTCGGCCATCGTGCGCGACGGCGACAGCTATGTGATCAACGGCCGCAAATGGTGGACCTCGGGCGCCGGCGACCCGCGCTGCGAGATCCTCATTTTCATGGGCAAGACCAATCCTGAAGCGGGCCGCCACGCTCAGCAGTCCATGATCCTGGTGCCGATGAAGACGCCGGGAGTCAAGGTGCTGCGCACACTGACCGTCTTCGGCTACGATCACGCGCCGCACGGGCATGCCGAAGTCGATTTCGTGAATGTGCGCGTGCCGGCGGAAAATATTTTGCTGGGCGAGGGCCGCGGATTCGAAATCGCGCAGGGCCGTCTCGGGCCGGGCCGCATCCACCACTGCATGCGCACCATCGGCGTCGCCGAACGCGCGCTGGAAATGATGTGCAAGCGATCGCAGACGCGAATCGCATTCGGCAAGCGGCTCTCCGAACAGGGCGTGACCCTGGAGCGCATCGCCGAGTCGCGCATCATGATCGACCAGGTGCGCTGGCTGGTGCTGAACGCCGCCTACATGATGGACACGGTCGGCAATCGCGCGGCCAAGGCGGAAATCGCCATGATCAAGGTGGCGGCGCCCAGCGTGACCTTGAAGGTTCTCGATTGGGCCATCCAGATGCACGGCGCCGGCGGCGTGAGCGGCGACTTCGAGCTGGCGGCTTTGTGGGCCGGCGCGCGCACCCTGCGTCTCGCCGACGGTCCCGACGAGGTTCACCGTGAACAGCTCGCCAAGCTGGAACTGTCGCGCTATCGGCCGAAGGACGTGTCGCGAAGCGCCGCCGGCGGCAGCTGAAACACATGAGCCCTCAGGCGCATTTCAGATTCTGGCCGTCGCACGCGATGCATGAGCTGATCGCGCCGGCCACGAATTTGTTCTACAACGCCGAGGTTTCCGCGCGGCGTTATCCGGACAAGCCCTACCTCGTGTATTACGACACGCTGGTCACCTTCGCGGAGTTTCACGACGAAGCCACCCGCGTCGCGGGATTCCTTGAACAGAAATGCGCCGTTGCCAAGGGCGATCGCGTGCTGCTGCTCATGCAGAACAGCCCGCAGTTCATGATCGGCTACTACGGCATCCTGCGCGCGAATGCGGTGGTCGTGCCGTTGAACCCCATGAATTTGACGCAGGAGATCCTGCGCTACGTCAAGGATTGCGGCGCGACCACCATGCTCGTGTCGCAGGAGCTTTACCCGCGCGTCGAGCCGTTGCTCAAAAGCGGCGATCTCAAAGCCGTGATCGTGGCGGCGTACTCGGACTACCTGAAGGCGGCCACCGCGCTTAACGTGCCGGACTTCATCGCCGCGCCGCGCTTGGATTTGAAGGCACCGGGTGTCACTTTGTGGAAGGAGGTGCTCGCAGCCAAGCTCGAACCGGGGCCGTTGACGGCGGGCCCCGACGATCTTGTGCGTGATGCCCTATACCTCCGGCACCACCGGGCAGCCGAAGGGCTGCATGCATACCCATCGCACCGTGATGCATACCACCGTGGCCAGCATGCAATGGTTTGCCCTGCAGCCTGAAATGACGCTGCTGGCGGTGGCGCCGATGTTTCACGTGACCGGCATGCAGGGCGGTATGAACGGACCGCTGTTCATCGGCAACACCATGGTGCTGCTGCCGCGCTGGGACAGGGATGCGGCCGCGCAATGCGTGCAGCGCTACAAGATCGCGAGCTGGACCGCGATTCCGACCATGATTCAGGATTTCTTTTTGAACCCCGACATTGCCAAGTACGATTTGTCGTCCATCCGGCGCCTGAGCGGCGGCGGCGCTGCCATGCCCGCGGCGGTGGCGCAGCGCCTCAGCGCCATCGGCGTCACCTACGTCGAAGGTTACGGTTTGACGGAGACCATCGCGGCCACGCACATCAATCCCCCGGATCACCCCAAGCCGCAGTGCTTGGGCATTCCGATCTACGGCGTGGACTCGCGAGTCATCGATCCCAATACCTTGCGCGAGTTGCCGCCCGGCGAAACCGGCGAGATCGTCATGCACGGGCCGCAGGTATTCCTGGGCTATTGGCAAAAGCCCGAGGATACCGCGCAGGTGTTCGTCGAGATCGACGGCAAGCAGATTCTTTCGCAGCGGCGATCTGGGCAGGATGGATGAGGACGGCTATTTCTTCATCGTGGATCGGCTGAAGCGCATGATCAACGCTTCCGGCTTCAAGGTGTGGCCGACCGAGCTTGAGTCGCTCATGTACCAGCACCCGGCGGTACAAGAGGCCTGCATCATCGGCACCAAGGATGCGCATCGCGGCGAGACGGTGAAGGCGGTGATCGTGCCGCGGGCCGAGTGGCGCGGCAAGATCGACGCGCAAACCATCATCGCTTGGTGCCGGGAAAATATGGCGGCCTACAAGGTGCCGCGGGTCATCGAATTCGTCGACGCACTCCCGAAATCGGGATCGGGGAAGATCATGTGGCGCGAGCTGCAAGAGCGCGAAAACGCGACAACACTTTCGCAAAGGGCTGCGCAGTCATGAAGGCATTACTCAGTCGCCAACCGGGGGGTCCAGAATCCTTGACTCTCGAGGAAGTGCCCGATCCCGTGCCGGGGCCGGGACAGGTGCGCGTCGCGGTACGTGCGGTAGGTGTCAATTTTCCGGATATGTTGATCATCCAGGATCTCTATCAATTCAAGCCGCCGCGGCCATTTTCGCCGGGCGCCGAGCTCTCGGGGGTGGTCGAAGCGCTGGGCGAGGGCGTGACAACTCTGAAGACGGGTGACCGCGTGATCGTCAGCCCGGTGCGCAGCGCCATGGCGGAGAAGGCGATCGGCCAGGCCGGCAATTGCTGGAAGATCCCCGATGCCATGCCCTTCGATCAGGCTGCGGCTCTGCTCATGACATACGGCACGTCGCAACATGCGCTCAAAGACCGCGCACAGCTGCGAGCCGGCGAAACGCTGCTGGTGCTGGGCGCGGCCGGCGGCGTGGGGCTGGCCGCCGTGGAGCTGGGCAAGGCCGGCGGCGCGCGCGTCATCGCAGCGGCCTCGAGCCCGGAGAAACTCGCGCTGGCCCGCGAGCACGGCGCCGACGAGGGGGTGCAGTATCCTGTTGGGCCGCTGGACAAGAATGCGGCCCGCGCCCTGACTGACGCGTTCAAAGCGGTCTGCGGACCGCAAGGGGCGCATGTCATCTACGACGCCATCGGCGGCGATTACAGCGAAGCCGCGCTGCGCGCCATCGCCTGGCAGGGTCGGCATCTGGTGGTGGGATTCACCGCCGGCATACCGAAGCTGCCGCTCAACCTGCCGTTGCTCAAGGGATGCGAAATCGTCGGCGTTTTCTGGGGCGAGTTCACGAGTCGATTTCCGTCGCTGCACTCCGCCAATGTTGCGGCGCTCATGGCGCTTTATCTCGATGGTAAAATCAAGCCGGCCGTCACTGAAACGTATCCCTTGGCGCGGGGCGGCGAGGCGATCGCTCGTTTGGGCGCGCGGGCGGCGCGCGGCAAGATCGTCGTAACAATGGGCTGATTCTCAAGGAAACCACATGGACCTCAAATACAATCCGGAAGAGGAAAAATTTCGCGCCGAGGTGCGGGCTTTTTTCGATGCCGAACTGCCCACCGACATTCGCACCAAACTGCAGCTGGGGCGCCACATCGCCAAGGACGACATGGTGCGCTGGCAAAAAATCATGTACGCCAAGGGTTGGGGCGCGCCCAACTGGCCCACGCGCTTTGGCGGTACGGGCTGGAATGTCGTCCAGCAGCATATATTCGAAGAAGAACGCGCGGCCGCAAACGCGCCGGGGCAAAATCCCTTTGCGTTGAAAATGCTGGCGCCGGTAATGCAGACATTCGGCAATGCCGCACAGCAGGAGTATTTTCTGCCTCGGATCCTGCGCGGCGAGGATTGGTGGTGCCAGGGTTACTCCGAACCGGGTTCCGGTTCCGACCTAGCGTCTCTGCGGACCAGTGCGGTTCGTCAGGGCGATTACTACATCGTCAACGGCCAGAAGACCTGGAACACCATGGGGCAGTACGCCGACTGGATCTTCTGCCTGGTGCGCACCAGCACCGAGGGGCGCCAGCAACAGGGTATTTCGTTTCTGTTGATAGACATGAAGTCGCCGGGGATCACGGTGCGGCCCATCATCATGCTGGACGGTGGGCATGAGATAAACGATATTTTCTTCGATAACGTGAAGGTGCCGGTGCAGAACCTGATCGGCGAGGAAAATAAGGGCTGGACCTACGCGAAATTCCTGCTCACCCACGAGCGTGTCGGCAATGCCGGCATCGGCATGTGCAAACAGGCGCTGAAGAAACTCAAGGAGATCGCAGCCGAGCAGTTATCGAACGGCCGCCCGCTCATTGAGGATTCCCGCTTCCGCGATCGCATTGCCCAGGTCGAAATGGAGCTGATGGCGCTCGAGATAACCAATCTTCGGGTGTTGGAGCAGGCGGCCAAGGAGAAAGGAGCGCTCGGACCGGAAGTGTCGGTACTGAAGATCAAGGGATCCGAGATCATTCAGCAATTGGCCGAACTCAAAATGCATGCGCTGGGACATGACGCGATCCCCTATGTGCGGGAGGCGCTCAATATGGATTGGCGCGGTAATCCGCTGCTGAACTCGCACTACCGTGCTTATGCGCCGCCGCTCTCGGGCCAGTACTTCAACCAGCGCAAGACCACGATCTACGCCGGGTCCACCGAGATTCAGAAAAACATCATTTCGCAAATGATACTAGGCCTGTAGAGCAATCATGGAATTCAACTACACCGAAGAACAGCTGGCGCTGCAGGACACCTTGCAGCGTTTCATTTCGCGCGACTACGATTTCGACAAGCGCCGCGCATTTTCCAAGTCCGAAATGGGCTACTCCGCTGAAGCATGGAAGCAGTACGCGGAACTGGGGTTATTATCCCTGCCATTTCCGGAGGATTGCGGCGGTCTCGGCGGCAATGCCGTCGATGTCATGGTGGTGATGGAGCAGTTCGGCAGCGGCCTGTTGCTCGAACCTTACTTGAGCACCGTGGTGACCTGCGGCGGTTTGATACGCGACTCCGCGTCGGATGCGCTCAAACAAAAAATGCTGCCGCAGATAGGTGCGGGCACACTGCAATTGGCGCTCGCGGCCTACGAAGCAGCCGGGCGATATGATTTGTCCTATGTGGGCACCACCGCACAACAAAGCGGCGGCAGCTGGACCCTGTCGGGGCGTAAGAACGTGGTGCTCGACGGGGCCTCCGCCAATGCTTTTCTGGTGTCCGCACGCGACAGCGGCAAGAGCGCAGATCGCGACGGCATATCGCTGTTTTTGGTGCCGCGCGACTCCAAGGGGCTGACCTTGGCCGCCTATCCCACGCAATCCGGCGCGCGCGCGGCGGACTTGCAGTTGGAGAATGTGGTGGTCGGCGCCGATGCCTTGATCGGCGAGGCGGGGCACGCGCTGCCCATCATCGAGCGGGCGGTGGATCATGCGATTGCGGCGCTATGCGCCGAGGCAGTCGGCATCATCAATGCGCTCAATCAGGCCACACTAAATTACTTGAAGACCCGCAAACAATTCGGCGTTGCCATCGGTACGTTTCAGGCATTGAAACATAAAATGGCGGACATGCTCGTCGCGGCCGAGCAGGCGCGCTCGATGGCCATCATCGCCGCCGTACACGCCGATTCAAAGGACGCGGCCGACCGCCGGCGCGCCATTGCCGCCGCCAAGGCCTATCTCGGACAGGCAGGGCGCCTTGTCGGGCAGCACGCCGTGCAGCTGCACGGCGGCATGGGGGTGGTCGATGAACTGATCGTCAGCCACTACTTCAAGCGGCTCACGATGATCGATCTGAGTCTGGGCGACGCCGATTATCACCTCGCGAGCTTCAGCAACACTTTGTTGCCGGCCGCCTAGGCGAACAGGCACGAGTCAGTCCGGCAAGTTACCCGCTGTCAATCAACCGGCGCCGGTGTGATGCGCGAGCTCCTGCTTGCGCACGTCCTTATCCATGGTGCGCGAGGCGGCGAACAGCACCACGGCAGCCGCCAATGCGAGGATGGGAATCGCATACATTGCGTTGTGCAGGCCGATGGCCTTGAACGCCTCCGTCATGCTGGTAGCCCCAGCGTCCGTCATCGCCTTGTGGGCGAAGTGATCGCTCAGCATGCCGGTACCGACCGGCCCCATGCTGGCGCCCAGGATGTACATGCAGCAAAAATAAATGGCCACCGCCGTGCCGCGTAGGCGCGGCTCGATGACGTCCTGAATCGCCGTATAAACCGTGGCGTAGTACACGAACATCGTGATGGTGCCCATGGTCATCAGAATGACGTAGGCGGTGATGGCACCCTTGGGCTGATTGATCGCGAAGAAAATGCAGGGCGCGGCGATGCTCATGGCGCAAGCCGACAGCACCAGGCGTCCGTTGCGGCGCCTGGCGCTCATCTTGTCCGCGAGCCAGCCGCCGACCAGCAGCCCGATGGCGCCCACCGCGCCGACGGAAACCGCGGACACATTGGCCGCGTCGCGCAGGCTCATTTCATGGAAGCGCTGCAGGAACGCGGTGTTGAACGAGTTGATGGCGTACATATTGAAGTTGTGGAAAATCCCCGACAGGATGATCCACCACATGGTCGGCAAACCCAGCACCGCAGCGTAGGGATGCTTCACCGCATTTTGGGCGGTGGTGACCACGCGTCCGACATCCAATCCACCGCGCACCGGTTCCGGGATCCGCAGTGCTAGAACCGCCACGATCAATCCGGGGATGCAGGCAAACCAAAAAGCGGCGCGCCAGCCGAACTTGGCACCGATGGCGCCGGCGCTGATGTAGGCGAGGAAAATGCCCGCCGGCAATCCGAGCATGAACACGCCCATGGCCTTGGCGCGCTGATTCGGCGGAAATAAATCGCCGATGAGAGACTGACCGGCCGGCGCGCAGGTGGCCTCGCCAATACCGACGCCCAGTCTAGCAATGAAAATCTGCGCATAATTCTGTGCAAATCCGGTCGCGGCGGTGAGCAGGCTCCAGAAAGCCGTGCCGATGGCGATCAGCCGGTTCCGATACCACTTGTCGCTCAAGGTACCCAAGGGCAGCCCGACGAAGGCGTAGATGACGGTGAAGATGGTGCCCAGAAACCCGAGCGCCGTATCGCTCAATTGAAACTCGTGACGGATCGGTTCCGCCAAGGCACCGAGCAGCTGGCGGTCGAAGAAATTCAGCAGATTGATGGCGAACAGCAGGAACAGCGCGAATTTCGCGCCCGCGGCCGCCTTCTGCATGACCCCGGCGGCCGGGACTGCAGTGGGAACGCCTTCGATCGATTGCGGACTGACAGACATTAAGAACTCCCCAAAAAATGTCCGGGTGACGGCGACTCTTTAGTGTCGCACATCGCCCGGACGGTTGTGTCGACCAGCATCAGCCCAGTAATCCGCTCGGCGGCGCCATGTGTTCCCAGAAATTGCGAATCTCGCCGCGCGGATCGTTTTCCATTTGCGTCGGAGTCCCAAAGACCATGGTCGCGCGTGTTTTGGCATCGTAAGTCGGCCAGGGCGGTATCCGAGGATTGTTCGGGTTACCGGTCTTGGCGAACGCCACCCAGCAGGAGGAGAGTTGATCCGCCACGCGCGCCATGTCGTTGCCATCGCGCGCTTCGCGGAACGATCCCGAAACATCGAGTCCATGCACGGCGCCATAGCGTCCGCCGAAAGACGGCGTCGGCCAATCCCATTCGTACATATAAATGGCGCCCCTGCCTTGGGCAGCCTTGAGTTCGGCCTGCTTGTACGCCGATCGGCGAAATCCCGCGTCGGTGAATACCTGCGCTTGAATGAGATAAGGCGACTTCTCGGGATAGTACTTACGGTACATCGCCAGAATGTCGGCGCTTTTGTCCTTGTAGCGCTTGTCGAGCAGAGCCTTCAGGTCCGGCTCGCTGAGCGAAAAATTTGTCAGGGCCAGCGCCGCATCCTCCAGGGTCGTCGACACGATGAGCGGAATGTCCGCCGATTCCGGCGGTGCAGCCGGATCGAAAGGATCATGCGTCAAATACTTGCCGTCGAGTACCGGGCCGCCGCCGAGGCCGGGCGCGGCGGCGCTGGCCGCGGCCTGAGCCTCCAGCAACTGCTGCCAGGATACTTTCTGCAGATCCGCGATTCGCGATTTCTCGATTCCGAGTTGCTTGAGCAGCGCCTCGGAGTTCTGCGTCGCGCGATCACGAGCCACGAATTTCAGCATCGAGCCGCTTTGCACCGCGGCGCGGTGAAACAGGCCCTTCGCCGCAGGGTTGGCGAGCATGCTGCTGGTCTTTGCGCCGCCGCCGGATTGGCCGAAGATCATCACGTTGTTCGGGTCGCCGCCGAAATTCTCGATGTTGTCGCGAACCCATTGCAAAGATGCCGTCAGATCCATGATGCCGGCCACGCCGGCATAGGCGAACTCCGAAGGTGCGCCCAAATCGGCGAGATGGGTGTAGCCCAGCACGCCGAGGCGATGATTGACGGTGACCACGACCACGTCGCCAAATCGCGCCAGCTGCGCGCCATCGTAGCCGATGGCATTGCCGGATCCGGTGGTGAAGCCGCCGCCGTGAAAGGACACCAGCACGGCGCGCTTGGCTCCGTCCTTGAGGCCGGGTGTCCAGATATTCAGCGACAGGCAGTCCTCACCCATGCCGCCGGGATGGTAATCCCAGTGAATCATCATGGCGTAATCGGAACGCAGGTCCGCCGGCACTTGCGGACTGATCTGGCCGTGGGCGAGGCACTCGCGCACGCCCTTCCAGGCCGCCGGCTTCTTCGGTGGCATGAATCGATTGCGGCCGCCGGTGGGCGCACCGTATGGAATACCCTTGAACTCCTTGACGCCGGCGGTTTGAATGCCCTGCACCCTGCCGGTGGCCGTGTCGGTCTCGACAAATATGTTTCCGGTGGCGCCGCCGCCCAGGCCTCCTCGAGGCGGCGCTGCTTCCTGAGCGCGCGTGGTGCCCGAGGCTACAGCCGCGGTTGCGGCAGCCGCCAGCGTCATCGTGGATGTTTTTAAGAATTCGCGGCGGCTCGATTGGGCCGGCTGCTCGCCGTTTGCCTGTTGCTCATTGAGCGGTTCTTTTTTCATGGTCCCCCCCTTGTGACTCCCGCATTATCGGCTGAGCCACATTTGATTTACAAACCGCGCCAGGGGATGATTTGACATGCCCAATTTGACTGCCGGAAGATGAGAAATCCAGAGCCCTGGCAGCCCGGCGGCCCTGATGAAGAACCGGCGCCAACCGCACGCCGGTCGGCGCTGATCGGTCTCGTGCTGGTCCTGCTGCTCATCATCGGCGGATTGTTTCTGGCGCATGTGCTGGGAAGCATGGCGGCTCTTCAGGATTGCGCCCTGTCGGGGCGGTCGAATTGCTCCGCCGGCCCTTGAGTCTCAGCGCTGAGAGGTGAGGCGCTTGAGCGCCTTGAGATCGCTCTGCAGGCCGGAAGTTGCGCGAATTCGGTTCAAAATCTGGCGCTCCAGACTCAGGAATTCCGGCGACAACTTGAGATCCTGAGTGCGTTCCAGTGCCGGCGGCAGGGCGATCGGCCAGACTGAGTCGATGCGGCCGGGAGCAGGCGCCAGCACGATCACGCGATCCGCCAAATACACCGCTTCTTGCACATCGTGGGTGACGAACAGCACGGTGCGCTTCTCAAGCGCCACGATATGTAGAATCAAGTCGTGCATCACCTCGCGTGTTTGCGCATCGAGCGCGCCGAAGGGCTCATCCATGAGCAAGACTTCCGGTTTGCTGAGCAGGGCGCGGGCGATGGCAACACGCTGGCGCATGCCGCCGGAGAGCACATGCGGATGCGCATCGCGCACTCTGTCCAGTCCCATCAACTCGAGCAGCAGCAGCGAACGCTCCGCCAAGCCCTCGCGTTCCGCGGCCGATTGGCCGCGCTGCGTGGCCTGCAACCGCCGGCTGAAACCAATGTTCTCGAGCACGCTGAGCCACGGATAAAGGCTGTAGTCCTGGAAGATCATGGCGCGATCGCGACCGGGGCCCGCGATCCGTTTGTCCCCGACCAACACCGCGCCGCTGCTGGGCGGCTCGAGGCCTGCAATGATACGCAGCAGGGTCGACTTGCCGCAGCCCGAGGCGCCGACCAAAGCGATGAATTCTCCGGCTGCAACATCAAAGGCAATATCGGCAAGCGCCGTGAAGGGTCCCGCCGCCGTCGAAAACTGCTTGCCCAAACCTTGCACGCTCAAGTTGGCGCTCATTCAGGATCTCACGCTCGCCCAGGGAAATAATTTGCGGTGCGCCAGGCGCAGAATTTGATCGCACCCCAGGCCGATGAGTCCGATGACGATGATGCCGACAAAAATGCGGTCGGTTTGCAGGAAGCGCTGCGCCTTCAATATGGCATAGCCCAAGCCGCTGTTGGCCGCGACCAGCTCGGCGACCACCAGATACGTCCAGGCCCAGCCTAGGGTGATGCGCAGCGTATCGAACATGGCCGGCAGCGCCGAGCGAAGCAGCACCAGGGTCAGGACTTCGCGATCGGTGGCGCCGATAGTGCGCGCCGCTTCGATTTGCGGCATGGGCACTCGCGCCACGTCTTCAGAGAGCATGATGACCATTTGAAAAAACGTGCCGATCCAGATCACCGTGATTTTCGAGGCCTCGCCGATGCCCGCCCACAAGAGCACCACCGGTACGAAGGCCACCGCCGGCAGGTAGCGGGCGAACTCCAGCAGCGGTTCGAAGAACGCCCTAACCGGCCGGTAGGCGCCGATCACCAGCCCGAGTGGCAACGCCATCACGGCAGACAACAGAAATCCCGCGGTCACACGAAAAATGCTGATGAGCGCATCCGCGACGAGATCGCCGGTGAGCAGCCATGAGAAAAAACGCCGCACCACTGCACCGGGGCTGGGCAGAAACAGTGGATCCACCCATCCCAGCGCCGTGACCGCCCACCACAACGACAATCCCAGCGCAAAGCTGGCGGCGGCGATCGCGAGGTACAGCCGGCGTTCGAGAGATCCGCGAATGGACCAGATCACGCGCTCGTCCCGCGCTGCGGGTTCGTGGCGTGCTGCGACCAGGCGGCGATCACCTCATCGCTGCCGACCACCGCGCCCAGGATGCCGCCCTCGCCGGCGATGCATGCAAGCATTGCCTCGTGCACGGCAGGATCGCCCGCGGCGCAGGCATCAGCGACCGTGGTGCATTCGAATCCGCGATCCATGGCCTCGCGCAATGTGGAATGCACGCAGATGTCCGTGGTGACGCCGCAAATCACCAGGGCCGAGATGCCGCCTGCGCGCAGGACCAACTCCAAATCGGTGGCATAAAAGGCGCCGAATCCCGGCTTATCGATGATGGTCTCATGCGGCAGCGGCGCAAGCTCATCGATGATGGCGTGACCCGCCTCGCCGCGCACCAGCAGCCGGCCGAGGGGACCCACGCTGCCGATGGGTGCGCCGGCACCGCTGGCGCGCCGCTGCTTCACCGCGTTCAAGTCGGAGAGATCCGGCCGGTGCCCCTCGCGAGTGTGGATGACGCGGATTCGCGCCGCGCGCGCGGCATCCAGCAATCGTCGCGTGGGATCGATCGTCTTGCGCAGTATGCCGACGTCGACCCCGGTCTGGGCCACATAGCCTTTGGGGTCGAGAAAATCGCGCTGCATATCGATGATCAGCAGCGCGGTCGCGCCTACAGCTATGCGCTGTCGATGGGGGATGCTCAAACCGCGGTCAGAAATGAAACGCCGACGGCGCCCAGAAAGCTGTCAGCGCGTCTGCCTTCGCTCGCCACCGATCCATAGTCGTCGGCCAGCACCCGTGCAACGCGATGCCGGTGATAACTGCCGATCAGCTCACGGCAGGGAATGACCTGGCGGTCCTTCTCGCCGTACAGCGTCCGATGCAGCGTGCGCAGCCTGTACCAGGGCAGGCTGGGGCGCACATGATGCGCGTTGTGGTAGGGAAAATTGAGCACCAGAAGATTGAGCCACCAGAAGCGCTCGCCGATCAGATTGGAGTAGGTGTTTTCATACTCATAGCGCAGATCGCGCTTCGGATCCAGGGGGGCGGATTCCAAGGAAGTCGAGGCGAACACATCATAAGTGTGCTGAAAGGCATCCATGAAGCGCAGGACGCTGACGAATATCAAATAGGCGAGTGCATACAGCAGCACCGCGCGCAGGGAAAAGATCGCCAGTGCCGAAAAAAAGCAATACGGACCGACAGTAACAGCACCATGCGGATGCGTTCGGCGGCGCTGCCTTGCTTGAAGGGCTTGGCGATGATCATGCACCGCATGATGAGTTCAACCGTCGGCACATAGGCCCATTCCAACGCCAAAAGCACACCCCGCCACCAACGCGGCATGCGCCGCAGTGCGGCGCGATAATCGAAAGTCACCACATCCAGCCGATCACTGTGATGGCGCAAATGCTTTTTCTTCAAGCGCCCATAGTCGGCGAGGCAGGCACCGTTGATCCAGCTCATCAGCAGGCCAAGCCGGTCGTTGCGTTTAGCGGTGGCGAAGATCGCATGGTGCGCGCATTCGTGGATCAGATAGGCCGAGTACACCAGGGTATGCGCCGTCAGCAATATGCCGACGACATTGAGCGCCACGTGATCGCGGGTGAGCAACCATATCCCCGCCGGCCAACCGAGCAGAGTGTAGGCAATCGCCAGCCAATTCGGCCAGGTGTTCAGCGTGCGCGCGAGCGGCCGGCTCATGTGCCTCCCGGATTGGCGGCCTGCAGGGCGGCCACGAAACTGGCATCGAATGTTGCATCGATGGCGGGCGGCGAATCGATCTGCCCTTCACGTTTGAGAATGTCATTGATGACCTTGCCGCTGGCATAGAACGAGGGCAGGGCCTCGTCCTTCTTGAATACGTCGGCCAGCCGCGCAAGCGGTGGATTTTCGATATTCGGCAACTGCTCGGCCACCTCGGCGGGAGAGATATCCAATGTTTTCGCGATAATGGCCGCTGCCTTCACCGGCTCCGCCTGCATGAAAGCCACCCCGTCCATTGTGCCGCGAATCAATCCTTGAACCAGCTGTGGATTTTTTGCAATGACGCTCTCTTTGAGCGCCAGCACATCGGTGATCATGCCGCGCGCGTCGCGCGAGGACAGCAGGACGTGAAAGCGTTTGCCGCCGCCGGATTTGGCGATGACGGAAACATTCGGCTCGTATGTGACGCCCACGTCGACCGCTCCGCCGGCCATGATGCCGACGACGCCCTCGGGTGTGGTGTTGACCGCGGTAATATCCTTCAGCGACAGGCCATCCTTGGCAAGCGCGTAGCCGAGCAGAAAGTCCGACGGCGATGCCGCCATGAAGGCGACCTTGCGGCCCTTCAAATCCTTGACGCTGCGAATCTGCGTGGCGGCGAGAATGGCGTCTCCGCCCACCGAGTAATCGACCGGCATCACGACCTTGAGCTTCCAACCCCTGGCATTGGAGGCGAGCACCTGATCGTAAGTCAGCGTGGTCGCATCGATTTCACCGCTCTGCAGCGCGCCCGCCATGACGGAGTTATCGCTGAAATTCACCAGCCGCACATCCAACCCGTACTTCTTGTAATAGCCGTTGGCGGCCGCACAATAGATGGGCCCGTAGCCGATCCAGGTGACGACTCCCAACGTGGTGGTGCCGCCGCCGGCCATGCAGGGCACCGTGGCCAACGCCAATATTGCGCCTGCAAAGAGTGATCGCGTGAGCATCGAAAGCATCGCAGTCCCGTGTGGACATCCCTTCCACATACTTCAACGAATCGGGCCGGCGCGCAAGCCCGCAAACAGGCCGCACCGATGCGGTGCGCCGCCGGAATGACGGCGCACAATAATCGGGCAGCCGGCAGGCAGCGTATTATGCGGCGAGCACGCCTTTCGCTTTGGCCGTATGCGTTGCGATCAAATCCATCAGCGCCGGCGACAGGCAATCGTAAGGCTCGAGCTTCAGTTCTTTGAGCCTCGCACGCACGGCGCCCATTTGATCGGGTTTGGTCCCCGACTCGATGACGGAGGATACGAATGCGGCAAATTCCGGTGCAGCCCAGCCGTTGGCATCCAGGAGCTCAGGGTGGACAAAATCAAAGCCATAGATCGGATGACCCTTGTTTTCGATGCGGCCGTACATGTGCACGCCGCACCCGGTGCATGCATAACGTTGGATGGGTGCAGATGAATCGGCAATTTTCAACTTCTGAGAATTCGACGTGACCGACAATTTGTCGCGCGGCACCACCGCGACCAGGGAAAACCTCGCGCCGGCCGGTTTCCAACACTTGGTGCAGCCGCAGACATGATTGAAGGCGACATTGGACTGGATGCTGACAGTCACCGGCGCAGTGGCACATTTGCACGTGAGCGTGCCGCCGCCGAACTTCGGATTGCCGGCCTTGACCCCGTTGTCGACGGCAGGATGAATGCCTACACTCATGCTCGTTCTCCTTTGCGTGATTTTTTGTTACGCGCCCCGTCGCGCACGCAGTAGTATACCCGCTCGAAACATGGACGCACTCAGCACGTTTCATCCGGCCGTAGCCGCTTGGTTTTCGCGGACTTTTGATGCGCCCACCGAGGCGCAAATGGCCGCGTGGCCGGCGCTTGCCGCCAAGGAGCATGTGCTGGTGGCCGCGCCCACCGGGTCGGGCAAGACCTTCGCAGCCTTTCTTGCCGCCATCGATCAGCTCGTCAAGGAAGGGTGCGCGGGCGCGCTTGCCCGATGAGACGAGAGTGGTTTACGTGTCGCCGCTCAAGGCGCTGTCCAACGATATCCAAAGAAATCTCGAAGCGCCGCTCAACGGCATTCGCGAGGAGCTGGCGGCTTTGAACCTGCCGGACGTGGAGATTCGCGCGCAGGTGCGCAGCGGCGACACGACGCAGACGGAGCGCGCCGCGATGCGCCGTCGCGCGCCGCACATCGTGGTCACGACCCCCGAATCGCTTTACATCTTGTTGGGCTCGCAATCCGGCCGCGACATGCTGTCGACCTGCCGCACCGTGATCGTCGATGAGATTCATGCCGTTGCCGGCAACAAGCGCGGCGCGCATCTGGCCTTGTCGCTGGAACGTCTCGGCGCATTGACCGGCGGGGCGATGACGCGCGTCGGACTGTCGGCCACGCAGAAACCCATCGAGGAGATCGCGAAGTTCCTCACCGGCGCGGCTGCGCCACGCTGCACCATCGTCGACAGCGGCCACGTCCGCTCGCGGGACCTGGCGCTGGAAATTCCACCGGCGCCGCTCGAGGCGGTCATGTCGGGCGAGGTCTGGACGCAGGTCTACGATCGGTTGGCCGTGCTCGTTCTCGAGCACCGCACCACCCTGGTTTTCGTCAATACACGAAGAATGGTGGAGCGCCTGGCGCGCCATCTGTCCGAACGGTTGGGTGTCGAGAATGTCGCCGCCCATCATGGCAGCCTCTCCAAGGAGCGCCGGCTGAATGCGGAGCAGAGATTGAAGCGCGGCGATCTCAAGGTCCTGGTGGCCACCGCGTCCTTGGAATTGGGCATCGACATCGGCGATGTGGACCTGGTCTGCCAGATTGGCTCGACGCGTTCAATCAATGCCTTCCTGCAGCGGGTCGGTCGCGCGGGGCACTCAGTGGGCGGGACGTCCAAGGGAAGGCTGTTTCCGCTGTCACGCGATGAGTTGGTGGAATGCGCGGCGCTCCTTCACGCGGTGAGGCGCGGGGAGTTGGATCATGTGCGGATACCCGAGAACGCGCTCGACGTGCTCGCCCAACAGATCACCGCCGAGGTGGCGGCGCGGGAATGGTCGGAAGATGGGTTGTTTTCCATGGTGCGCGGCGCCTATCCGTATCGCAATCTGGCGCGCACCGATTTCGATGCGTGCGTGACCATGCTCGCGGAAGGCTTCAGCACTCGCCGCGGCCGGCGCGGTGCGTTGCTGCATCACGATTCGATCAACCAGATGTTGCGCCCCCGCAAGGGCGCGCGCTTGACGGCGATCACCTCGGGCGGAGCCATTCCCGACAACGCCGACTACCGGGTAATGCTCGAGCCGGAAAGCATCTTGGTCGGCACGGTCAATGAGGACTTTGCCGTCGAGAGCTTGCAGGGCGATATTTTTCAACTCGGCAATACCTCGTACCGGATATTGCGCGTGGAACGCGGAGCCGTACGTGTCGAGGATGCGCAGGGTGCCCCACCCTCGATTCCCTTTTGGCTCGGCGAAGCGCCCGGCCGCACCGTGGAACTGTCGGCGGCGGTCTCGGAGTTGCGAAAGGAAATCGAAACGCGGCTCGAAGGCGATCCGGGCGAGGCGTATGCATGGCTGCTCAAGATCGGTCTCGATGAGCCGTCCGCCCAGCAAATCATCCAATACTTGAGCGCCGGCAAGGCGGCGCTCGGTTGTTTGCCGACGTTCGACACCGTGGTGTTCGAGCGCTTCTTCGATGAATCAGGCGGCATGCAGCTGATCATTCATTCCCCGTTCGGCAGCCGGGTCAATCGAGCGTGGGGCCTAAGCTTGCGCAAGCGCTTCTGCCGAACCTTCAATTTCGAGCTGCAAGCCGCGGCCACCGAGGATCACATTGTCCTTTCGTTGACGCACGCGCATAGCTTCGAGCTGGCCGAGGCCGCGCGGTACCTTAATTCCAATTCGGTCCGCCACGTGTTGATCCAGGCACTGTGCGCGGCGCCCATGTTCGGGGTGCGGTGGCGTTGGGACGCCGGCATCGCGCTCGCGCTGCCGCGCTTTCGCGGCGGCAAGAAGGTGCCGCCTCAGATCGCACGCATGAATGCGGAGGATCTGCTCGCTTCGGTCTTCCCCGACCAGGTGGCCTGCGCCGAGAATCTGCCGGGCGAAATCGAAGTGCCGGATCATCCCTTGGTCCGGCAGACCATCCGCGATTGTCTTGAAGACGCCATGGATATCGAGGCCTTCGAGGCCGTGCTGCGGCGGCTGGAAAGCGGCGCGATCCGCATTGTCGCGCGCGATCTGACCGAGCCCTCGCCGCTGGCACTCGAAGCATTGACCGCAAGACCTTACGCATATCTTGATGACGCCCCGCTCGAAGAGAGGCGCACCCAGGCAGTCATGAGCCGGCGCTGGCTGGATCCTGCGCAGGCGGCCGATATCGGCAAGCTGGATCCGGAGGCGATTGCGCGCGTGCAGGCTGAGGCGTGGCCCGATGCAACGACGCCGGACGAACTGCACGATGCCCTGCTGTGGCTGACCTGCATGACGGACGAAGAGTGCCGCCGCAACGCGGCCTGGCCGCCCATGATGGACACCCTGGCCGCGCAGGGCAGGGTGCTGCGCGTCTCGCAGCCAAAACACGCGTTGTGGGTTGCCGCCGAGAGGGGCGGATTGTTCAAACCGCCGGGCGAGGACGTCGATGGTGGACATCGTCCGCGGCCGGCTGGAAGGCTTGGGAGTGGTCACGGTCGCGCAGATCGCTGATGCGCTGTCGGCCGGCGAAGGGCAGATCGTGAGCGCGCTCGCGGCACTGGAGGCGGAAGGATTTGCCATGCGCGGCCGCTTCAGCCCGGAAGCCGCGCGAAATGAGGCGCCGGAGGAATGGTGCGAGCGCCGGCTGCTGGCACGAATCCACCGCTACACCGTCAAGCGCCTGCGCGCCGAAATCGAGCCGGTCGCGGCCAGAGACTTCCTGCGTTTCCTGTGCGAATGGCATAGAGTGCTGCCGGGCGCGCGGATGCAGGGACCCGATGCGCTGGCGGCCGTGCTCGCGCAGCTCGAAGGCTTCGAGGCGCCCGCCGGCGCCTGGGAAACCGAAGTCATTCCGGCGCGCATCACGGAGTACGAGCCGCAGTGGCTGGATGAGCATTGCCGTGCCGGACGATTCATCTGGACGCGACTGGCGGCGCGCGGCCGCGGGCCGCTCCGAGGACGGCGCGACGCGCGGCGCCTCTCCGCTGCGCTCCACGCCCATCGTGCTCCTGGCGAGACGCAATGTGCCCTTGTGGTCGTCGTTGGTCGCCCATGGCGATCCCGCCCACCTGACCTCGAGAGCGCAAGCCGTGGCGGATTTCATCGCTGCGAATGGAGCCTCGTTCTTCGATGAAATTGCGGACGGCGTCGCTTTGCTGCCGTCCGAAGCAGAAGACGCGCTCGCCGAATTGGTCGCCTCAGGATTGGTCAACTCCGATAGCTTCGCGGGATTGCGTGTGCTGTTGATGCCCAGCGGACGGCGCAGCAAATCAACCTCGTACAGCGCGCGGCGTAAGCGCCGCCTGGCGCTGTTCGGCATGGCGGATGCCGGGCGCTGGGCGCTGGTGCGCCGCTCAGCGGCCGCTGCCGAGCGCAAGGATGAGGCCGTTGAACAGCTTGTGCGCATCTTGCTGCGGCGCTGGGGCGTCATTTTCTGGAAGTTGCTCACAAGGGAAGCGGACTGGTTGCCGCCCTGGCGCGACATATTGAGCTGCTGCCGCAGATTGGAAGCGCGCGGGGAGATCCGCGGCGGCCGTTTCGTGGCGGGATTCTCCGGCGAGCAATATGCGACAACCGAGGCGGTCGGACTGCTGCGCGATGTGCGCCGCAAGGCGCCGACGGAACAATACCTGGCTCTGTCGGCGGCCGATCCTCTTAACCTGCTCGGGATTTTGACGCCCGGACCAAGATTGCCGTCGCTGGCGGCCAATCGATTGCTGTACCGGGATGGGTTGCCGGTCGCCACCTATGCCGCCGGCGAGATTCACTACCTCGAGCAGTTGGCGGCCAAGGAACAATGGGAAGCCCAAACCGCGCTGCTGCGCCGTCACGTGCCGCTCGCGGTCGAGGAGCCAGGCGCGGCTCAGGACGCCGGCGTTACTTGATCGTACCGCCATGGAGGCGTCCCAGCCGCCGCCCAAAGCCTCGATCAAAGCGATGCTGGCTTGCAAGCGGCTGGAGAGCACCGAGAGAGCGGTTTCCTCGGCGCTCAATCGGGTGGTTTGGGCGGTAATCACGCTGCTGTAGGGAACGGTACCGGCCTTGTATTGATTGAGCGTCAGCGTCTCGGCTTCCCGCGCCGCCTTCACGGTTTCATCCTCGATCGCGCCTTCCTGTTCGAGCACGCGCAAGGTGACGATTTCATCCTCAACCTGCTGAAAACTCATCAGCACCGTTTGTCGATAGATGTCGACGGTTCCCTCATAGGTTGCCCTCGCGCCCCTGCACCTGCGCCGCGACCAGACCGCCGTTGAACAAGGTTTGCGCCAGCGCCGGGCCCACGGCCCACACGCGATTGGAATTGCGGATCAGGTTGCTGAAGGAAGCCGTGGAATATTGGTCGGATCCCGTCAATGTCAGATCCGGGAAATACCCGGCCTTGGCCACGCCAATTTGCGCATTGGCGGCAGCATCTTGCGTTCTGCCTCGGCCACATCCGGCCGCCTCTCGAGCAGGGTGGACGGCAGTCCGGCGGGCACTGTCGGCACGTCGCTGCGCATGGCCGCGGGTGCCAGTGAGAATTCCGCCGGCTGCTTGCCCAGCAGCACCGCCACGGCATGCTCGAGAATGGCGCGCTGAATTTTGGCATTCACCTGTTGCGCCTGGCTCGATAGCAGTTGTGTCTCCGCGGTGACCACATCGGCCCGCGCGGCGACGCCGAACTTGTAGCGGCTTTGGGTGATCTGCAGTGACTGCTGTCTCCGCGACGACGGTATCATCCAGCAGTTTCTCGAGCTGATCTTGTGCGCGCAATTCGAAGTAGTCGGTGGCGAGTTCGGCCTGTGCCGACAGTAGCGCGGCCGCCAGCGCCGCGGCGCTGGATTCCGCGGATGCCAGCTCGCTTTCCGAGGTGCGCCGGATGCGGCCCCAGATGTCCAGGTCCCAGCTTGCCGACACCCCTGCGTTGTAGGTGTTTTGAGTACGGTAGGTCGAGATCGGCACGCCGGCGCCGTTGTTCACCACGATCGGGGAGCCCTGGCGCTGCATCCCCAAAGTGGCCGCGATGGTCGGCCAGAATCCGGCGTGCGCCTGATCCACCAGCGCCCTTGACTGTTCGAACGCGGCCCCTGCGGCCTTGACGTTTTCATTCGAAACGACGATCTGCGCTTCCAGTTCATCGAGCGTGTCATCGTTGAAGATTTTCCACCAGGGCCCGCGGGTCAACACATCGTTGGGCTCGCTGGGCTTCCAGTCCGCGGATTCCTTGTAATCCGGCGCGACCGTGGCGACGGCATCGGGGCGGTGATAGTCCGGTCCGACCGCGCAGGCTGTTGCCAGGGCGGCGCCGATCGCTACAGCCAATCCGCGCGCGAGCAGTTTGGTCACGTGGGGACCCCCAGGGACCCCAGGTCTCGATCATTCGGATTTCCGGAAGTGTCGAGTTTCGCCGGCGGCGAGTATTTGTCCTCGTTTCAAGTGCTTCCAGTAGCGGCGCATATATAAATAGATGACGGGAGTGGTGTACACGGTGAGCAGCTGGCTGACGATGAGTCCGCCGACGATGGCGATGCCCAGTGGCCGGCGCATCTCCGTGCCATCGCCGGTGGCAATGGCAAGCGGCAGCGCGCCGGCGATGGCCGCGCAGGTGGTCATCATGATGGGCCGGAAACGCAGCAAGCAGGCGTGCTCGATAGCCTTCAGGGGATCCATACCCAGTACGCGCTCGGCGTGCAGCGCGAAGTCCACCATCATGATGGCGTTCTTCTTGACGATGCCAATCAGGAGAAGAATTCCGAGAAACGCGATGAGGCTGAATTCGGTTCCGGTCGCCATGAGCGCCAGCAGCGCCCCGATTCCCGCCGAGGGCAGGGTCGATAGTATGGTCAGCGGCTGCGCGTAATTCTCATAGAGCATACCCAACACCACGTAGATTGCGGCGATCGCGGCCAGCAGCAGCAGCGGCAGGCTGCCGACGCCTTGCTGGAACAACTTTGCGGTGCCGTAATCGCCGCCGCGTATGCTCACCGGCGTGTGGATATCTGCCATTTTCTTGGCGATCGCGTTGGTTGCCGTGCCCAGGGAAACACCCTCCGGCAGATTGTAGGCTATCGAGGTGGAGACGGACGTGCCGGTGTGATTCACCGATATCTGGGTGGTGCCCGTCACGAAATGGCTGAACGCTGAAAATGGCACCATGGTTTCCTTCGTCAGGCTGACGGCGGAGCCGGTGGAGGTGTTGCCCCGTCCGGAATTTGCCAGAGAGTTGGCCGCCAGATTACGCGCCACGTCTTGGGCCACCGAAGCACTCGAGGCCGCGGTCGCGCCCTTGAGCACCGTGGTTCCCGCGACCGCTTGGGTCAACTGCGTGCCGGAGGGCGCACCGCCTGCGGTGCTCACATAGAGACTCTTGAGAATTTCCGGGTTCTGCCAAAACTCGGGCGCCACTTCCATGACGACGTGATACTGCTGGGGGCTGAATGGATTGTAGATGGTCGACACCTGCGCCTGCGCGAAGGCATCGCCCAGCGCGTTGTCGATCTGTATCTCCGACAGTCCGAGGCGCGATGCGCTGTCGCGATCCACGATCAAATCGGTCTCGAGCCCACCGGGCTGCAGATCCGTATCCACATCGGTGATTTCCGGAATGTCTTGCAGGGCTGTTCTAAGCTTTTGCGACCAGGTACGCAATTCAGTCAAGTCATCGCCCAACAAGGTGTATTGATATTGGGCGTTCGCGGATCGGCCGCCGCCGCCGCCGAAGTCCTGCACCGCCTGCAGGAAGGTGTTCATCCCCTCCACTTGCGCAAGTTTCGGCCGCAGCCGGGCGATCACGTGGTCCGCGGAAATGCGCCGCTCTTTCAAGGGCTTCAAAGCCACGGTAATGTTGGCGCTGGCGCCGCCGCCCCCGAAAGGCCCGAAGCCGCCGGATCCCACGGAGCCTGTCACCGTATCGACCGCCGGATCCGCCTGAACGATCGCGGCCACTTCCTGCAGCTTGCTCTTCATGAGCTGAAAGGAGCTCGCCGCATCGCCACGAATGCCGCCACGCAATTGGCCGGTGTCCTGCTGCGGGAAGAATCCCTTGGGGATGACGACATAAAGAAGAATGTTGAGGGCAATCATCGCCCAGAAAACGCTCACCATGATCCGCCGGTGGCGCAGCGACCAATCCAACGTCCTGGCGTAGTTGCTGCGCAGCTGCTCGAAGCCGCGCTCGAAAGCCTGCGCAAAACGCGAGGGTTTGCGATTGTGTTCCGAGCGCAGCAGCAGCGAGCACATCATGGGCGTGGTCGTGAGCGATATGACCAGCGAGATTAGAATGGACACCGTCAACGTCATGGAAAACTCGCGGAACAGGCGTCCCATGATGCCGCCAATCAGTACGAAAGGAATGAACACCGCGACCAGCGACAAGCTCATGGAAAGCACGGTGAATCCGACTTCCTGTGCTCCCAGGAAAGCGGCGCGGGTGCGCGTCATTCCCGCCTCGATGTGCCGCGTCGTGTTCTCCATCACAACGATGGCGTCATCGACCACGAATCCGGTGGCGATGGTGAGCGCCATCAGCGAAAAGTTATCGAGCGTATAGTTCAAAAGATACATGGCGCCGAAGGTGCCGATCAGCGAAACCGGCACCACCAGAGCGGGAATCAGTGCGGCGCGGTAGCTGTTCAAGAATATGTAGGTCACCAGGATCACGAAGGCCACCGCCAAAACGAGCGTCTGTTCCACCTGCCGCAACGACGCGCGGATGGTGACCGAACGGTCGAAGTTCACCACCAGGTCGATTTTGGAGTCGATCTCGCTCTTGAGAATCGGCAGCTCCGCCTTGACCGAGTCGATGGTTTCGACGATGTTTGCCCCGGCCTGCAAAAACACCGTCACGAACACCGCCGGCCTGCCGTTGTACAGCCCGTAGGTGCGGATATTCTCGGTGGCGCCATCCTGCATATCGAGCACGGTGGCCACGTCGCGCAGGCGGACCGGCGAACCATTGCGGTAAGCGATGATCAGATCGCGATACGGCCCTGCATCGCGCGCATTGTCGTTGGTGTAGATCTGATAGTGCAGCTCATCCGACTCAATCGCGCCTTTCGGCGAGTTCGCATTCGAATTCGAGATGGCCGCACGCACGTCCTGAAGGCCGATGCCGTACTTGGACAGCGACAACGGATTGAGCTCCACGCGAACGGCAGGCAGTGCACTGCCGTTGACGCTGATTCCCCCGACGCCCGGCAGCTGCGACAGGCGTTGCGAGATCACCGCGTCCGCTGCGTCGTAGATTTGTCCCTGCGTGAGTACATCGGAGGTCATGGCGATGGACATCACCGGGAATGCGGATGTGTTGAGCTTGCGGTACTGGGGGTTGCTGGTCAGCGATGTGGGCAAATCGGCTCGCGCGGCCGAGATCGCGGCCTGCACATCGCGTGCCGCCCCATCGACATCCCGGTCGATGCCGAAGGTGAGCTGAATGCTGGTGGTCCCGACCCCGCTGTTGGAGGTCATGTCGTCCACATCGGCGATCGCGCCCAGGTGGCGCTCCAGCGGAGTGGCCACGGTGCTGGCCATGACCTCGGGGCTTGCTCCCGGAAGCTGCGCGGATACGAAAATCGCCGGCACATCGATGCGCGGCAACGGAGCGACTCCGAGCAGCGTGAAGGCCACGCCGCCGCACAAGGCCACGCCGATGGTCAGCAGCGTGGTGGCGACGGGGCGCTTGATGAAAGGCGCGGAGATATTCACGTCGATCCTTCCGCGAGCGGAGCATCGGATTCAGAGGCCGGCAATCGGCCGCGCATGCGTGCGGCGATGCGATCGAACATGAGGTAAATCACAGGTGTCGTGAACAATGTCAGCACCTGGCTCACCATGAGGCCGCCCACGATACTGACGCCCAAGGGATGACGCAGCTCGGAACCGGTGCCGGTGCCGAACATCAGCGGCAGCGCGCCGAATATCGCCGCCACCGTGGTCATGAGAATGGGCCGAAAGCGCAGCATGCAGGCCTTGAATATCGCGTCGCGCGGCGACAGGCCCTCCTCATGCTGCGCAACGATTGCGAAATCGATCATCAAGATGGCATTTTTCTTCACGATGCCGATCAAGAGAATGATGCCGATCAGCGCGATGATGGTCAGATCGTCGCCGAACAGCATCAGCGCCAGCAGGGCGCCGATGCCTGCCGAGGGCAACGTAGAAAGAATGGTGATGGGATGAATGAAGCTTTCGTACAGCACGCCGAGCACGATGTACATGACCGCAACCGCCGCGATCAACAGCAGCAGCTCGTTGGTCAGATTGCTGCGAAATGCCAGCGCCGCTCCCTGGAAGGTGGTGCGGATGCTGATGGGCATTCCCAGGTTCCTTTCTGTTTCTTCGATGGCGGAGACTGCGGCTCCAAGCGATATATCCGGGGCGAGATTGAAGGAAACCGTGGTGGCCGGAAACTGCGCAATATGATTGATGAGGATGGGTCGGGTCTGCACCTCGACCTTGGCGATTGCCGACAGCGGTACTTGGCCGCCGCTCGCCGAGGGCACGTAAATGGACTGCAACGAGGCGACCGATCGGTACTCCTTGGGATCCGCCTCCATGATCACCCGGTACTGATTCGACTGGGTGAAGATCGTGGACACGATGCGCTGGCCGAAGGCGTCGTATAGGGCGTTATCGACCGTGCCCACACTGATGCCGAGGCGGGCGGCGCTGTCGCGGTCGATGGTGATGTAGGCCGCGAGCCCGTTGTCTTCTTGATTGCTGACCACATCCGCGAGCTGCGGCAGCTGGCGCAATGCTGCCACCAGCTTGGGGGTCCAGGTCGACAAGGCCACGGCATCGGCGCTTTCCAAAGTGAATTGGTACTGCGTCCGGCTCACGGTGTTATCGAGCGTCAGATCCTGGACCGGCTGCATGTACAGCGTGATGCCGTTGACGTTGGCCGTCTCGTCCTTCAGCCGCCGTATGACATCGGTCACGGTCGCGGAACGATCCGCCCGCGGTTTGAGATTGATGAGATACCGCCCGCTGTTCAACGTCACGTTGTTGCCGTCGACCCCGATGAAGCTCGAAAGGCTGACGACGTCGGGGTCCTTGAGGATGGCGGCGGCGAGATCCTGCTGGCGCTGTGCCATGCCGGCATAGGAAATCGATTCCGTCGCTTCGGAAACCCCTTGAATTAATCCCGTGTCCTGGTCCGGAAAGAACCCCTTCGGAATGAGTATGTAAAGGAGGATGGTCAAGGCCACCGTACCGGTCGCGACCCACAGCGTGAGCCGTTGATGATCGAGTACCCAGGCCAGCCGTTTTCCGTACCAATCGACCACTGCGGTGAACCACTTGCCGGTCTCGGTCTGCGCGCGTTCATTGGCAGGCCGATGCTTCAGCAATTTGGCGCACATCATCGGTACCAGCGTCAGCGAGACGACAGCGGAGATCAAAATAGTGACCGCCAGTGTGACCGCGAACTCGCGAAACAAGCGGCCGACGACGTCCTGCATGAACAGCAATGGAATGAGCACGGCGATAAGCGAGACCGTGAGCGAAATGATGGTGAAGCCTATTTGGCCGGCGCCTTTGAGCGCCGCCTCGAGCGGCGGATCACCCGCTTCTATATAGCGCGAAATGTTTTCGATCATGACGATGGCATCATCGACCACGAATCCGGTTGCGATGGTCAGCGCCATGAGCGACAGATTGTTGAGGCTGAAACCGGCGAGATACATCACCGCAAAAGTGCCGATGAGCGACAGCGGCACCGACAGGCTCGGAATGATGGTGGCCGGAATGTTGCGCAAAAACAGCCAAATCACCAGCACCACCAGAATCACCGCCAGCACGAGCTCGAATTCCACGTCCTTAACCGAGGCGCGAATGGTGGTGGTGCGGTCGGTGAGCAGCGTCACGTCCACACCCGCCGGCATGTCCGCTTGCAGTGCCGGCAGCATGGCCTGGATTCGATCGACGACGTCGACCACGTTCGCGCCGGGCTGACGCTGCACGTTGAGTATCAGCGCCGGTACCAAATTCATCCAGCCGCCAAGCTTGGAATTCTCCGCGCCGGATACGAGGGTGGTGATGTCCCTGAGGCGCACCGGCGCACCGTTCTTATATGCGGCCACAACCTCGCCGTAGTCGTCGGCGTTTCGGATCTGGTCGTTGGTGTTGATGGTGTACGCGTTGGTCGGACCGTCGAGCGTTCCCTTCGGACCATTTTGATTTGCGTTGCTGATCGTGGTTCGCAAGTCGTCGATATTGATTCCGTAAGCGGCCATCGCGCGCGGATTGGCGACCACGCGGACCGCGGGCCGCTGGCCTCCGCTGATGCTGACGACGCCGACGCCCTTGATTTGGGAGATCTTTTGCGCAATGCGGATATCGGCCAGGTCTTCCACGTCCGTCAGCGCCATGGTCTTCGAGGTGATGCCGAGAATCAGCACCGGCGCATCCGCCGGATTGACCTTCGCGTAAATAGGGGGCGCGGGCAGATCCTGTGGCAGTAAGTTCTGTCCTGCGCTGATAGCCGCCTGCACTTCCTGCTCGGCAACGTCGATGGCCAGCGACAAATTGAAGGTCAAGGTGATGACCGAGGCACCGGCGGAACTGGTAGAGGACATCTGGTTCAGTCCCGGCATCTGACCAAATTGCTTTTCCAGCGGGGCGGTGATCGCCGAGGTGATCACCTCGGGACTCGCGCCGGGGTAGAAGGTCTGCACCTGGATGGTCGGATACGCGACTTCCGGAAGTGCCGAGAGCGGCAACTGCAAATAAGCCATCGCGCCAACGATCAGTATCGCCACCATCAATAAGGTGGTGGCGACGGGACGCAGGATAAATATGCGAGAGGGGTTCATGCGCCGCTACTTCCCGGCATCGCCCGTCATTGAGATTGCGGTGGTTTGGCGGGCGGCCGGCCGCGATGCGCCCCGGGCGCGCCGGGGGTACGCGGTGGTTTGCCGGCGGGCTGCGCGCCGTTCGCGCCGGCGGGCACAGCGGGCGTACTGCTCGGCAAGATGACTTGTGCGCCTTCACGCAGGCGATCACCGCCCTCGGTAACGACAACCTCGCCGGGCTTGAGGCCGGCGCTGACCGCGACCTTTTCGCCGTCGACCACACCCAAGGTGACCGGGCGCACCGACACGGTTTTATCCGCGTTGACCAAATAAACAAACGTCGATGCCACGCCGTTGGGCGCCCCGCGGCGCACGGCTGCATTGGGCATGATGACCTGATCCTTCAGGGTATCCTGCAGCAGCAGGATATTCACGAACTGATTCGGAAACAGCGTGCTGTCGGTGTTGTCAAAATTCGCCCGCAGCTTGATGGTGCCGGTTGTTACATCGATCGAATTGTCCACGGTAGCCAGTTTGCCATCGGCAATTTTCGTGGCGTTTGTGCGATCGAATGCCTCGACGGCAAGGACTGCACCGCCGCGAACTCGTTTCATGACCGCGGACACATTGTCCTCGGGAATGGAGAAGATGACAGTGATCGGCTGCAGTTGGTTGAGCAGCACAATGCCATTGGCATCGCCGGGCGTCACGTAGTTGCCCTGATCGACCTGGCGTATTCCAACGCGGCCGGTGGCCGGAGCGATGATGCGCGTGTAAATCAAGTTCACCTGCGCCGTTTTTACCTGACCCTGGTCCGCCTCGACGGTACCGATGTATTGATCGACCAGCGCGCGCTGCGTGTCCAGTTGTTGTTCCGCGATCGAGTCTTCCTTGATCAATCCTTCATAGCGCTTCAAATCCAATTTTGCATCGGCCAGGAGCGCTTGATCGCGCTTCAAATTTCCTGTCATTTGCTCCAACGCGGCTTCGTACGGCCGTGGATCGATCAACGCCAGCGAGTCGCCCTGACGAACCAATTGACCTTCGGTAAAATTGATTTTCTGTAATGTGCCGGTAATCTGGGTTCTGACCGTGATCGTGGCCAGGGGCGTGACGGTTCCGAGGGCCGGTATTTTGACTTGGATATCGCCCAACGCGGCCGTGGCCACCGACACGGCGACGGGAGCATTTTGCCCATTACGGCCGCGCGGCGGCGTCGGAACAGGCTGCTTTTGGCGCAGATAAAGAACGAACGCCGTCATCAGCAGCACAATACCCAGCACGATCAGCAGTGCTTTCCAATGTCTGACGATAAAAGGCTTTTGTTCCTGCGTCGGCCGAAAGAACTGGGGATCTTGATCGTTTGCCACTAAATCACCAATGCGCGAGCCCTTTCCCTGGCATGCATTGCCAATTGAGGAGGTCCGGGCGAGCCGCAGACTATAACCAGATTCGGCCGCGAACTACACAACGCCGGCAGCAAAGTTAGGTAGAGAGGCACAGAAACTCATAAGTTCAGAGGTTAATGTGAAGTATTGTCAACTGCGGTGCATGGAATCCCCGAATACCCCCATTTCTTGGATGTTAGAATTTGGATTGCGGCATTAAGTCTGAGGTGAGTCGATGAAATTCCGGTATTCCGCTGTCTTCCTGGGCGTTTATGTATTGGCCGTTTCCGTATCGGCGCAGGGCGCACAGGTTTGGACCGAAGGCGTCAATTATTTCCTGATTCAGCCGGCGCGCCCGACATCGCTGCCGGCGGGTAAGGTCGAAGTCACGGAAGTCTTCTCGTACGCCTGCCCGGCGTGCAATGTTTTTCAGCCGACCATGCACAAATTGAAACAGAACCTTCCGCCGAATGCGGTGCTCACTTATTTGCCGGCCGCATTCAACACGGTGGAAGACTGGCCCATGTTCAGGCTCGCCTACTACACCGCCCAGGCCCTGGGCGTCGATCAGCAGACGCATGACGCGATGTTCGACGCTGTGTGGAAGGGCAGCGGAGATTTGACCATCACCGATCCCTCCACCCACGGGCTCAAGGCACACATGCCGACCATCGAGGACGCGGCGAAGTTCTACAATCAACGTGCCGGCGTGCCGGTCGACACGTTCATCGCCACGTCGAAGTCTTTCTCGGTCGATCTGAAGGTTCGCACGGCCGAGGATCTCACCGTGGCGTACCGCGTTGACCGGACGCCCACCATCATCGTCAACGGCAAGTATCGGCTGCACGTCGAGTCGGCGGGCGGCACCGATCAACTGATCGAGCTCGTCAAGTACCTGGTGGGCAAGGAAACGCGGTAGCTGCGTGAAGAGCCGCTACCTCGTCGACCCCGATCTGCTCGAGGTGTTCGACACCCGGATCGGCGTGATGGGGGAGAGCGCGGGCGGCGGACTCGCGGCTGCGCTGGCGCTTCTCGCACGCGATCGGCGCGAGCACAAACTGACTTTTCAGCATCTGATCTATCCGATGTTGGATGATCGGACCTGCGTGACCCGCTCGCCGCTGCTCGGAGTCGCGCCCGGATCGCCGGACGTTTCACCGTACGCAGCCGCCGCGCGCGCCACGGATCTTTCCGGACTGCCGCCCACTTTCATCTCCACCGGCGCGCTGGATCTGTTTGTGGAGGAGGACATGGAGTACGCGAGGCGTCTGATCCGGGCGGGTGTGTCGGTGGAAATACACGTGTATGCCGGGGCGTACCATGCGTTTGATGTCCTGACGAATGCTCCGATCGCCGCCGCCGCAAAGCGCGACAGCCTGGCCGCATTGCGGCGTTTTCTTAAATAGAACGGCCGATGAAGCGGCTCTTCTCTTATCATCCAAGGCTGTGGATCTCTTTGGTCATCGGTGTGGCGATTTTTGCCTTTCTTCCCCAGCACTGGGGGATCCTGAGCCGGGTGCTGGTGTGCTGGAACAGCGGCGTCGCATTGTTCCTGATGTTGGTGATCGCTTGGATGGTCAGTCAGACCGCCGAACAGATATGCACTCGATTCGTCGAAGAAGACGAGTCGGCGCCTTTCCTCCTCGTCTTCGTGACCGTGGCGGCACTGCTCAGCTTGGCCGCCATCATCGAACCGTTGGCCACCATGAGGCAGGTCAGCGGACCGGTGCGGGCCGCTCATTTCGCGCTTGCGGCGCTGACCCTGGTCAATTCGTGGATTCTGGTTCCCATCATGTTCACCACGCACTACGCCAACATGTTCTACAGCGCGAAGGAAACCGACCGGCCGCTGCATTTTCCGAACACGACCATGCCGGTATTCTGGGACTTTGCTTACTTCTCCTTCACCATCGCCGCGGCCTGTCAGACCTCGGACGTATCAACGCTGAATGCGAGAATGCGCAAAGTGGTCATCGCACAGACTGTCATCTCCTTTCTTTTCAACGCCTCCATCCTGGGGTTCGCGATCAACGTCACCGCCGGACTGATCGGCGGCAACTAGGGGCGGGCTAGGCCGGCTAATTGGGCGTCAATTTGACGACCTCGCCGCCCTTCATGACAAACGCAACCGACTGCAGTCGCGCCACGTCCGCTAAAGGATCGCCCGCGACCGCGATCAGATCCCCATAGCGCCCGACCGCGATCGCGCCCACGTCACCGGTTCGTCCCAATGCTTCGGCGGCGTTGAGGGTGGCTGCCTGAATGGCCTGCATCGGCGTCATACCCCATTTGACCATGGTGACGAACTGCCGGGCGTTATACCCATTCGGGTACACGCCCGCATCCGTTCCAAAAATCATCTTCACGCCGGCTTTCACCGCGGCCTGGAAGGTTTGGCGCTGTTTCAAACCGATCATCCGCTCCTTCTCCATGGATTCCTTGAATACGCCGTTCTTTTCGCCTTCGGCAAGAATGTAGTCGTCATCGTAGATGTCCATGGAGAACCAGGTGCCATGCTGTTTGGCCAACGCGAAGGCTTCCTCGTCCGCCAGGCTGGCGTGCTCGATGGTATCCACACCGGCGCGGATCGCATCCTTGATCCCCAATGTTCCGTGGGCGTGCACTGCGACCTTCAATCCAAGCATATGTGCCTCATCGACCAGCGCCTTCATCTCGTTCAGGTCGTATTGTTGACCGCCCACGGTGTCGGACTTGGAGAGCACCCCGCCGGTACCGCAAAATTTGATGACTTCGGCACCGTACTTGTGCAGCTTGCGAACCGTTGCGCGAATCTCCTCCGGACCATTGGCTACCGCCGGCCGGGGGGCGGAGATCGATGGCGGTAATCCTCCGCCATCGCAGTGGCCGCCGGTGGCGCCGATGGCATAGGTCGCCGGCACAATGCGCGGGCCCGGCACCATGCCCTGTTCGATACCTTGTTTGATGGCCACATCGTCGTAATTCGCGGAGCCTACGTTGCGCACCGTCGTGAAGCCGGCCTCCAAGGTCTTTCTGGCGTTGGCTACGCCGACCACCGTCCAAAAATTATCCGTGAACTCCAGATGGCGATAACCGCTGAAATGCGGATCGGACGTAAGGTGCGTGTGCATGTCGATCAATCCGGGCAGCAGCGTCATCCCGGGCAGCTCCACGCGGCGCGCGCCGGCCGGCACGGTCGAGCCTTGTATCCCCACGGCGGAAATGCGGCCATCGGTGACGGTGATCAGCGGGCGATCGATGATGCGTCCCGTCTGCACGTCGATCATCCGGTCGGCGCTCACGACAACGCTATCGCCCATGGCTGCCGGTGCGCCGGCGCATGCGAGCATCATGCCGAAAAGCGCATGGGCAATAACGGCGGTCCCCGCAAAGTCATTCAATTTCATTATTCTTCCCCGCGATTGATGCTGATCGCACGCTATCACAAGAGGGGCGCTGCGGGTTCAACATCGGACAGCAAGATGTCGAGGCGCGGCGGTTCCGCGCCGCGCATTGCCGCGAAAGCAACGATGTGTTCGAGTATGTGTTGTACGTAGCCCCGTGTCTCGTTGTAAGGGATATTTTCAATCCAGACGTCGGCATCGGTGGTCCGCGCCGGCATCCAGTGTGCGACGGCTGCGGATCCTGCGTTGTAGGCCGCGAGCGCGAGCACCAGCTGCTCGCGATAATGATCCAGCAGTTCCCGCAATTGGACTGCACCCAACGGCACGGCAATCGACGGGTCGAACAGGCCGTCGCGTCCCGGCGAGGCGATATGCCAGCGGTGCGCGAGCGCCGACGCCGTTGACGGCAGCATCTGCATGAGACCGCGCGCATCGGCGCGCGACACCGCGTCCTTGCGATACAGACTTTCCTGGCGCATTACCGACAGTATCCAGTCCTGCGGCACCTGTGCGAGCTTGCTGGCTGCGCTCACTTCAGCCTGATAGGGGCGGGGATAGCGCAGTTTCACATCATCGAATTCACCACTCTGCGCCAACGTGGAGATGGCCTGCGCAGTACCAGCCCCAGTCATTTGCCAGGAGGGCGGCTTGAACTTTCGTGGCACTATCCGCGCCATCCAGGGCCAGTGACCACTCCGCGATAGCGTCCTCGGTCAGGTCGCAGTCAAATAGTGCGCGTGCGCGGATCATGGGAGGTTCGCTCGCGAGCGCTGCCTGCGCGGCGGGGTCGATCCGCGAGGGCTGCAGCGTTCAAATTGTACTTTTCTCGCAGTTGATCCGCCGCGAGATAACCGTAGTAGTCGCGCAGGCCCGCGATTTCGCTGAACAAGGCGGCCGCCTCTGACTCACCCTTGAGCGCGAAGATGGCGCGCGCACGCCAGTAGCGCCATCGTGGCTGCGTAGCCAGGGTTGGGGGCATTTGTTCTATCCACGCCAGTGCGCGAGCATAGTCGCGCCTCCACAAGGCGCTGCGCACCCGCCACTCTTGTACCTGCCCATCGACAGCTTCCGGCGGCAACTCGTCGAAGGCCGCGATCGCGCGTTCATCGTGATCGTACGCGGCTCCCAGCGCCGCGCTGCGCTCGAGTTCTCCCTTTAGCACCGGCGTCATCCCGTCGCGAGCCAATAGACGCGGCAGCAGATCCAGTGCGACCGAAGGCTCCGCTCGAGAGAGCCGGTCGAACCCGGAAGCGAGTGCTTCGGGTTCGGCGGTCAAAGAAGGGTGCGCCGCCAGAACGCGCAGCGCCGACGCCGGAGACTGCAGCAGATCCGACCATTGCAATAGTCCTGCGCGCAAGTTCAAAGGCACATCGGCGGCGAATTCGCGCGCAAGGCGCGGGTTATCGGCGATGAGCGCCGCGCGCGCGCGGCCGAGCGCAAGCGCAGGCGTCAGAAATCCCTGTTGCCTGAGCCACGCAAACGCCGCCAGGCATTCCACGGGCGGCTGCTGCGGAGCGATCCAGCGAATCAACGCGCGCGGCTGCGAGACCCTGCGTATCACCGGCCGTCAGGCGTCCCTGCAACCGGTCGCAGATCAGCACAGGATCAATGACATCCACGGAGCGCGGCAAGAACCAATCCCAACGGCGGCGGTGCGCCAGACTCAAGAGCCAATCTCGCCGCAAGCCGCGTGCAACCGGTCGGCCGGCATGAGATTTGAGAAACGCATCGATTTTCGCGTCAAGGCTCTCGTCCGCCACGGAGATCAGATCGCGCCGCAATCTCGCCGCGACGAGGTAGTCGTAAATGGCGTAGGACTCGAGTGCCGGCGAGTCCGCCGTATCCGGTTGATGCAGCTTGATACGTTGCATGGCGCCGATGAAGTCCAGGCGGGCCGCGCCAGGATCGGCGGGCGGCGAGCAGAAACCAAGATGTGTTCCCGCCAGATACAGCGCAATGCTCAAGATCGATCTGCGGCAAGTCGACATGCGCACATTATGGTGGTTGAATGGTCTTAGAATGAAATCCAAAGTCGTGGCGATCCTCGAGACTCGCGCTGGAGCCCACCTCGCCGAGCTGGTTGCGCGCCGCGGCGGCGTGGCCATGCTCGCGCCGGCTTTGGAGGAAGTGCCGGACGTTGACCCGCAGGCTATTCTCGCGCTGCTCGAGCGATGGCGCAGCGCTCCGTTCAATATCTGCATATTTCAAACCGGTGTGGGTACGCGCGCGCTGTTCGCCGCCGCCGACGCGCTCGGGCTGAGCGCGGATCTGAAGGAATTGCTGGAGGCGGCAATCGTGGTGGTACGAGGACCGAAGCCGATTGGCGAGCTGAACTCACGCGCCATTCGCATCGATATTCGCGCATCTGCGCCCTTTACGACTGAAACCGTGTTGGCGGCGCTATCGGAGGTCGCGATCAAGGATCTCTCGATTTTGGTTCAACGTTATGGTGCGGCGAATCAGGCGCTGCGATCGGGTTTGGAAGCGCGGGGCGCCCGCGTGCAGGAAATCGCGACCTATCGGTGGGCATTGCCGCAAAACACGCAACCGCTGGTGGAGTTGCTGGGCGCTCTGGCCGGCGGCCGGGTCGATGCGGTGGTCTTTACCAATGCCGTGCAAATGCACAATCTCTACGCCGTTGCGCAGAAGTCCGGAACTGCTGCGCATCTGGCAACTCAATTGAATCGATCGATCATTGCTTCCGTTGGCCCTGTATGCTCACGCGCATTGCGAGAATACGGCGTGAACCCGACTCTCGAGGCCAGTCCTCCAAAATTAGGCCCGCTTCTGGCCGCACTGGATGCAGCGCTTACCGCCGGGGCGTCGGCCTAGTTGCTGCCGCCCACTGTGGGCGAGTCGCTTGCGGGAAAGGATTCATCGAGGGCTTCATCCAACAAGTCGTCCATGTGGCTCTTGTCGGGCTGCAGTCCGTGCCTTCGCATATACGCGGCCGCGTAGGAGCAGGCGGGATCGATGGACCATTCCCGCTCCTTCGCGAATTGCAGCGCCGCTTGCATCAATTCCGCAGCCACACCCCGTCCCCCGATGGCTTGTGGAACGCGGGTGTGGGTTATGGTCATGACGGACCCAGCCACCGTGTAATCCAACTCTGCTCGATGCCCTTCAACCTCGGTCGTAAACCGATGTGCATTTTGATCGTGGCTAATGGTGCTCATGGTCCTCAGGGTGCGGCGCGGGATGTTCCGGCCGGATGCTTCGCGGGTTGCGTCTGCGCGGTCCGCGCCGGCTTAGTTTGCTCCGCTTGCGGGCGCGGCTCAACTGGCGCGGGCTGATGAGCTGCCGCCGGCGTGTGAGCGGGCTCAGGCTGATGAGCCGGCGCTGGCTCATGCGCGGGCGCAGCCTGATGAGCGGGCGAGGGCTGGTGAGCTGCCGCCGGGGGATGAGCGGTCTCAGGTTGACGAGCCGGCGTCGGCTCATGAGCGGGCGCAGCCTGATGAGCGGGCGCGGGCTGGTGAGCTGGCGCCGGCTGATGAGCTGCCGTAGGCGGGTGAGCGGCCTCAGGCTGATGAGCCTGATTTTCGTGCGAGGCCGCCGGCTGATGAGCCGGATTGTCATGTTCGAAGGCGCCCGGGCGTGAGCTGGCCGCGATCGGTGGGTTGCCGTGGTTCGCGCTGGCGCGCAGTGCCGGGCTGCTGCGCGCGGCCTGTTCGTGCTGTCGCTGGGCGGCCGTCACCTCGACGTGGCGCTCGCGCGCGGCGGCCATTTCCGCCGCGCTGGGTTCGGCTCGTACGCCGCCACTGCCGCCGTTGTAGCTCACTCGGGTGACGTTGACATTGTTGATCACCGTCTTGTTGTAAACGTTGGTGACATGAACACTGCCGACATTGACGACGGCGCGGTTATAGAAGACATGTCCACCTTGCCAGTAAGCTCCTTGGTAACCGACACCGGTGTAGCCGAATCCATAATTGACGCCGCCGTAGAAACCGATGCTCGGTCCCCAATAGCCGGCATGCCATAAAAATGCCCCGTTCACCGCCCCCCAGTAACCGGGAGTCCAGAGAAATCCGGCCTGCGGCGGTTCAACCCACGTGCCCGGAACCCAGTAGTAGTCCTGGGTGTCGTCGCTCCAGGCCCAGTATCCCGGTGTCCATAGGTACCCGTCCGCGGGAATCGGTGGTTGGACGTAGACCGGAAGAGCCGGCGGCGCGAGGTTCACCGAAACGCCAATCGACACTTGGGCCATCGACAACATTGGCACGATCATCAGGGCCAACAGCGTCGCGATACTTCGATTGCGGATATTCGACAGCATTGGATGACTCCGTAATATAAGAAGGCGATTGCGTTCGCGAGAATTCGTTGCAGCCACTATATATAGAGTGACTTCCGCGCCCAGTCGGCTGGCTCCAGCCGAGCTTGTAGGAGGGGACTGATACCCGCCTCGTCCGGGGCCCCGGTATGTCAATATGAACGCATATGACCATTGCCCCTGCCATTACACAAAATGCGGATGTTCGGTTTCTGGGGCAGCTGCTGGGAAGAGTGATCCGGACTTACGGCGGCGATGCGCTGCTTGACCGGATCGAATCGATTCGCGCCGCATCCGTGGATCGTTACCGCGGCATCGCCAATCCGCGGGGCTTGGCCGCCGGCTGGGAGAGTCTGTCGCTGGACGAGACAGTCTCATTTGTGCGCAGCTTCATGTTGTTCTCGATGCTGGCCAATCTCGCCGAGGACCGGCAGGGCGCGGCGGCCGAAAAAGACAGCACGCTGGCGTCTGCATTAAGCTTTCTTGGCGCACAAGGCATCGGGCTGCCGCGGGCCGCGGCGTTGCTCGACCACGCGCGCATCACGCCGGTGCTGACCGCGCACCCCACCGAGGTGATGCGTAAAAGCATGCTGGATCATCGCAATCGAATTGCGGCATTGATGCGGCTGCGAGACCTCGGACAGAAGGAGACCGTCGATGGCGAGGTGATCGAAGAGGCCATCGCCGCGCAAATCGCGCTGCTGTGGCAGACGCGCGCGCTCAGGCGCGAGCGCCTGTACGTCGCGGACGAGGTCGACACGGCACTGACTTATCTTCGGGATATATTTTTGCCCGTGATACCGGCGCTGTATGCGCGCTGGGAGCGGTTGCTGGGAGCCAGGCCGACAAGTTTCCTGCGCCTTGGCAGTTGGATCGGAGGCGACCGCGACGGAAACCCGCGCGTCACCGCGGACTCGCTGCGTCTCGCTTTGGGAAGGGCCAGTCAGGCGCTGCTGGTTTTCTACCTGGAGCATTTGAACGCCGTTGGCGCGGAATTATCGCTCTCCAGCGAAGTTGCGGAGGTCTCGGAGGCCTTGCGGGACCTGGCGCAACGCAGCGGCGATCAGAACGCGGCGCGCGCCGATGAGCCCTATCGTCGTGCGATCACCGGCATGTACGCGAGGCTCGCCGCCACTTATCAAACTCTCAACGGTCGGGCTCCTCCCAGGCCGGCCACGGTCGAGGCGCCGGCCTATCCTGATGCCATGAGTTTGCGAGCGGACTTGGCGGTACTGGAGGACTCCTTGACGAGGGCGAGCAAACTGTCCGTGAACGGCGGGGCATTGGCCCGCCTCAATCGCGCGGTCGAGACCTTTGGTTTTCATCTGGCCACATTGGACCTTCGGCAAAACTCGGATGTGCATGCGCGGGTCGTGGCGGAACTGCTCAAGGTCGCAGGCGTTTCGGCGGATTATCAGTCCCTGCCGGAAGATGAGCGGGTTGTGCTGCTGCGCCGCGAGCTCGCCAGTGCCCGGTTGTTGGCGAGTCCCTATGCGAGCTATTCGGCTGAAACTCTCTCGGAGCTGGGGATCGTGCGCGCAGCCGCGGATGCTCATCAGCGCTATGGAGCCGAATGCATCAGGTTCTACATCATTTCAAAGTGCGAGAGCGTATCGGATTTGCTGGAGGTGAATATTCTGCTCAAGGAAGCAGGCCTCTACCAGGGCGAGGGCACGGCTGGAGCCAGGGCTGCCATCATGGCCGTACCGCTGTTTGAAACCATCGGGGATCTGGAAAGATCCGCGCAGGTCATGCAAGCGTGGCTGGATATTCCGCAGACCGCCGCCATCACCCGGGCCCATGGATTTCAAGAAGTCATGGTGGGTTATTCGGATTCCAATAAGGACGGCGGGTACCTGACCTCGGTTTGGAGCCTGCATCAAGCCACGCGCGCGCTGGCGGCGGTCTTCGAGAAGTTTGCCGTCGCCATGCAGATTTTCCATGGCCGCGGCGGCGCGGTCGGCCGTGGCGGCGGCTCATCGTTCGCCGCGATCCGAGCGCAGCCGCACGGGACGGTCCGCGGACGCATCCGGATCACGGAGCAGGGTGAAATCATCGCGGCCAAGTACGGCACCTGCGAGAGCGCGGCGACCAATCTGGAATCGATCACAGCCGCGACCCTGCTGGCTTCGCTCGAGAGTGCCTCGCTGTCCGGCGACAGCGGCCGGCGCTTCGCGGCCGCCATGGAGAAACTCTCGAAGGAAGCGTTTCGCGCGTATCGGGCTCTGGTGTATGAGACTCCGGGTTTCGCGGCATTCTTCAGGCAGATGACGCCGCTCACGGAAATATCGGAACTCAAAATCGGTTCACGCCCCGCGTCGCGATCCAACTCGCAACGCATCGAGGACCTGCGGGCGATCCCATGGGTTTTCAGCTGGGCGCAGGCCAGAGTGATGTTGCCGGGATGGTACGGCGTGGGTCAGGCGCTGCGTTCCGCAGATACCGGATTGTTGCGCGAAATGTTGGACGCATGGCCTTTTTTTCGAGCCACCGTCGACAATCTGGAAATGGTGCTGTCCAAATCAGACATGGGCATTGCCGCGCGATACCTTACGTTGGTCGAGGATCGGGCATTGGGCGATGCGCTGTTCGGGCGGATCCGCGACATGTGGGTGGCGACCCAGGAAAGCCTGCTCAATATGACCGGTCAGACGCGCCTGCTCGAGAAGCATCCGGTGCTGGATGCGTCGATACGATTGCGCCTTCCCTACATCGAGCCGCTCAATTTGCTGCAGGTGGAATTGCTCAGGCGGCATCGGGCCGGCGAAAGCGATCCTCGGATCAGGGAAGGCATTCAACTATCCATCAACGCGATCGCAACGGCATTGCGCAACAGCGGCTGACCCCATGTCCGCCAGCAGCGAAAGCGGTCCGTGGAATCCTGGCATCGAGTCGCAGGTGCCTAAGGAATTGCTGCATTTTTCGACGATCTTCCGCACCGAGAATGTTTACACGAGCACTGACGCGGCTGCCGAGCTGCATGGTCTGACCGGGATTGCCATGAGCGAGTTGGCGGTATTCCGGCCGCAGCGGCTGGCATTGCATGAACTTCTGCTGCGCATCACCGCGGATTTCGCGGTTCCGGACGGATCACGCATCGAAGACCTCGGACTTAACTTTCGCGAGATGGCGCGTCGCATGCTGTCCCGTTATCTCGAACCCGACATGAATGCCATTGTCGGCGCGTATCAGCGCGCGCGTCAGGAGATCACGGCCATCATGGCCACGGCTCTCGAGGCGCTGCCTCGTGACTGGGGTCCGACGCAGATAGCGCAGCTCGAACGGCCGGGGGCGGCCGCCGGCGATGGCGCGCGCGCCATCGCCCACAAGTCGCTCGCGCGGGTGCTGTCGGGGTTGTTCGGTGCGCAGGGTCAGGCGTGGGGCACCAAGCATCTCATCGCCACGATCGCCGCCGATCTTGCATGCAATGACTTCGGCAGCGATTGCGTCGGTGCGGCGATCGAGCCGATTTTGCGCCGCGCTGCGCAGAATGAGGGGTACAAGCTGCTCCCGCGGCAGGAGCACCCGATCGTGATCAATACCAAAGGTCCGTCAGCGTCCGGCAAAAGCACCCTGCGGCCTTTGCAGAAAAAGCTCGCCGGCGACATCGGCATTGACTGGAGCGATTTTGCGCTCATCAGCCCCGATATCTGGCGCAAGCAGCTGCTGGACTATTCTGCGCTGGGTGCGGCCTACAAGTACGCCGGCGCGTTTACCTCGGAGGAGTTGCAAATCGTCGATCAGAAGCTCGATCGTTACATGGCGCGCAAATACCTACGGGGCGACATGACGCACTTGTTGATCGATCGATTTCGATTCGACAGTTTTGCGCCTGACTCCGTGGAGGCGGGCAGCAATTTACTGACGCGCTTTGGTCAGTCGGTTTATCTTTTTTTCATGATCACGCCGCCGCAGCAACTGGTCGAGCGCGCATGGAAACGCGGACTGGAGGTCGGCCGCTACAA
This sequence comes from uncultured Gammaproteobacteria bacterium, assembly GCA_963775565.1. Lineage (GTDB taxonomy): Bacteria > Pseudomonadota > Gammaproteobacteria > Steroidobacterales > Steroidobacteraceae > Bog-1198. The sequence goes on along the minus strand of CAVZJP010000018.1, from coordinate 623,552 downwards.
GGCAGTGGACGATACCCTGGCGCATGCGGTCGAAGCCTACTCGGGTATTCCCGATGTGTTCTTTACCTGGGTGAGTCGCAGTGACAAGCGCATCCAGTTCGAGTTCCTCGACAACAGCGTGCTGTTCGGTGAACGGCCGCGCACCGTGGCCTTTGGAGACAACGAGACCTTCAATGTGTTGGACGTCAAGGGAACTCTGGACATCGAACGATTTGCGCGCGTTTCGGTTGCCGCGCCGGCCGCGGACCGCTTGTACCCGGACCGGGCCTCGCTGGCGCCCGAGCAAAACACGACCTTCTTGCGTCGCTGCATCGAAGGATTCCGCCGCGTCAATTTTGCCGAGCAGGCCAGCGGGCGGGTTTACCTGAGCATTGAAACCGGAGTTCCCGTCCTCAAGGACGCGGCAGCTTTGAGCGCGGCGGCGATGGATCCGGACACATTGGCTGGAATTCGCTTGGCGGCACCCGACGCGACGCGCGGCGCGGTGCCTGATTCACAGGGCGCTGTGTACCTGCGGGGCGAGGGCGGCGGCACAATGCTGCCGACGCTTGGACAATGGGGTTGCCTAATCTAGGAAGCCGCAGTGTCGATCGACATGCGCTGCCAGGTCCAGCGTATGTTGGCGCGTCAGCCGTTCGGCCAATTCGGTGTCGCGCCGTTCCAGCGCTTCGATTATTTTCAGATGGTCGATGATGGAACGGGTAGCCCGGTCGTTTTGAGTGATCGTTGCCCGGCGAATGGCGCGCACGTGCAGCAACAAGTTTTTGGTCGCCTCGATGATCATTTGCGACCCGCCCAGCGCGATGACCGCCGTATGAAAAGCGATGTTTGCGTCCGAATACTCGCCCAGGTGCTCCGAGGGAGGCGAATTTTGGAACTCATCGAATAGATGGCGCAGTTTCGCAATGTCCGCGTCGCTGGCATTCAAGGTTGCGAGCCGCGCAGCCATGGACTCCAGGGCCGCCCACATTTGAATCATTTCGATCATCTCGCGTTTCGATTTGCGGATGATGTAGATGCCGCGGCGCGGCACGGTGCGAATAAAACCTTCCTGTTCCAGAAGCGACAGCGCTTCGCGAATGGGGGTGCGGCTTACTCCCAGCGCCGTGGTCAACTGCCGCTCGTCGAGCCGCAATTCCTGTTGCGGATCATAGATATCGGTATCTGCGATGGCATTTTTGAGCAGGGCGTAAGCCTGATCGCGCAGGCTGGTGGCGTTCAACGGGGCGAGCGCCAGCGGCGCGGCCGAGGAAGTGCGTTGAACCAGGTTCACGATGGAGTTCATGGGGTCTATTTGCCTGCCGATGGGTATTGATCGCGCTGACGGAGAGCGCGCGTGGAAGATATATTACATGGGGGACCGAAATCTTCTAATGAATTTCCTGCCTGTCCCTTATTGTCAAATTCCCTCTTTTCTCGAGTGAAGTCTTGCATCGCGGTACTCTTGGGTGGCCCGGAACCAGTGCTTTGCAATACAAAGCCGTTTGCTTGACACTCTGAAAGTGGTTCATATATGGTATACCACGAAAACACTAATTGGCTGACGAGCTTCGAAATTTAATGGTTCGAGCTTGTTCTTTTGGGGGACAGAACGCCTTAGAGCATCGCTCTTCGCGCAACAGATTCGCTTCAGTGCACTACGCATCAATTCGGCGCCACACGGAGAATTATTATATGAAAGAGAACGAGGCATCGAGCTCACCGTTTGCAAATCCCTGGGTCCAACTCATAGCCGGCGTCATCTGCATGGCTGCGGTTGCGAACCTGCAGTATGGCTGGACGCTGTTTGTCAACCCGATCGACGCGAAGTACCACTGGGGCCGCGCCGCGATTCAGGTTGCCTTCAGTCTTTTCGTATTGCTCGAGACCTGGCTGATTCCGATTGAGGGTTACATGGTCGATCGTTTCGGGCCGCGCTGGGTGGTGCTCGTCGGCGGCCTGTTGGTCGGCATTGCCTGGGCACTGAACTCGGTCGCGAGCTCATTGCCGGTTCTATATTTCGCCGCCGCGCTCGGCGGCATTGGCACCGGCTGCGTCTACGGCACCTGTGTCGGTAATGCGCTGAAATGGTTTCCCGGCAGGCGCGGACTCGCAGCCGGCATCACGGCGTCGGGATTCGGGGCCGGCGCGGCTCTCACCGTCGGGCCGATTCGTACCATGATCGAATCGTCGGGCTACGAGCAAGCCTTCCTGGTCTTCGGTCTCATCCAGGGCGGCATCGTGTTCCTGCTGTCGTGGATGCTGCTGGCACCGCCGCCTTCAGTGACGAGCGTCGTTGTCAAACCCAGCCAGACGGCGTACGGCTATACGCCGATGGATGTATTGAAGAGTCCGGTGTTCTACGTGATGTACATCATGTTCGTGTTGATCGCCGCAGGCGGCCTCACCATGGCGGCCTCAATGGCGCCGATCGCGGATGACTTCAAGATCGGCAAAATCCCCGTCTCGCTGTTCGGCATGGTCATGCCGGCGCTGGGCTTTGCGCTGTTCTTGAACCGGATCTTTGACGGTGTGGGACGGCCGTTCTTCGGCTGGCTCTCAGATCAGATCGGCCGCGAAAACACCATGGCGCTGGCGTTCTCCATCGGGGCGGTCGCGCTGTTCACCTTGAGCCAGACCGGAACCAATCCCGTGACCTACGTGCTGGTGACGGCGCTGTATTTCGGCGTGTATGGCGAAATCTTCAGCCTGTTTCCCGCCACCCAAGGCGATACCTTCGGCGCCAAATTTGCGGCGGCCAATAACGGCATGCTGTACACCGCCAAGGGCACCGGTTCCTTGCTGGTTCCGATTGCCGCAATCATCGCCAAGGGGCACGGTTGGTCCTCGGTGTTTTCGATATTCGTGACCTTCAACGTGATCGCCGCGCTCATGGCGCTCTTCGTACTGAAGCCCATGCGGGCCAAGCATTTCGCGAAGAGCCGCGCCGCGCATCCATCCACCGCCTGATCTGGAGAAAACATGGCAACCGTAAATCCCACGCCGATTCCGGTGAAGGCCACGACGGCCGAAGATACCCTGCAACGCAAGAGTCGCGACGCCAGCGTGATCTCCGGCGGCCACCTGGTCGCCAAGGCGCTCAAGAACGAGGGCGTTGATACCATCTTCACGCTCTGCGGCGGTCATATCATCGATATCTATGACGGTTGCGTCGATGAGGGCATCCGCATCATCGATGTCCGGCACGAACAGGTTGCGGCGCACGCTGCGGACGGTTATGCGCGGCAGACGGGAAAACTCGGTTGCGTCGTCACGACGGCCGGCCCGGGCTGCACCAATGCCGTCACCGGCATTGCCACGGCATTCCGTTCGGAGAGCCCGATACTGCACATCGGGGGCCAGGGTGCGATGACTCAGCATAAAATGGGGTCGCTGCAAGATCTGCCGCACGTGGAGTTGATGACGCCCATCACCAAATTCGCGGCGACGGTTTCCAGCACCGAGCGCGTCGCAGACATGATTTCCATGGCGGCGCGCGAAGCATTCAACGGTGCAACCGGCCCGGTGTATCTGGAGATTCCGCGCGACGTACTCGATCGCGAAGTGGATGTTGCCAAGGCGGTCGTACCCCAACCCGGAAAGTATCGGGCCTCCACCAAGTCCATCGGCGATCCGAAGGACATTGAAAGGCTCGCCGACATCCTGGTCAACGCCGAGCGGCCCGCGATTCTGTACGGACAGCAGGTCTGGACCGCACGTGGCCATAAGGAGGCGATCGCGCTGCTGCGCGGGCTCGACATCCCGGGTTATTTCAACGGTGCCAGCCGCGGCCTGCTGCCTCCCGGCGATCCGCATCACTTTGACCGCACTCGTACGCAGGCTTTCGCGAGCGCCGATGTGCTGGTCATCGTCGGCACGCCGTTCGATTTTCGCATGGGCTACGGCAAGCGCATCAGCAAGGATTTGAAACTGGTGCAGATCGACATGGACTATCGCACCGTCGGCAAGAATCGCGACATCAGCTTAGGATTGGTGGGTGATCCAGGCGCCATCCTTGGCGCGGTGTTGGCCGCGGCCACGGGCCGGATCAAGGGCGACAAGCGGCAGGCGCGCCAGCAATGGCTGAAGCAACTGGGCGAGGCCGAGGTGACTGCGGGCGAAAAACTCATGCCCCTGTTCAAGTCGAACAGCGTGCCGATCCACCCCTATCGCGTGGCCTGGGAGTTGAACGAATTCCTCGCCGACAATACGATCTACATCGGAGACGGCGGCGATGTCGTCACCATCTCAGCTCAAGCCGTGCGCCCGCGCGGTCCGGGCCAATGGATGGATCCGGGTGCATTGGGTTCGCTCGGCGTGGGCACGGGATTCGCCATTGCGGCGGGTCTTGCGAATCCATCGAAGGAAGTGCTGTGCTACTACGGCGACGGCTCCTTCGGTATGACCGCCTTCGACATGGAAACCGCGAACCGTTTCGGTGTGCCTTACATTGCGGTGATTGGCAATAATTCCGCCATGAATCAAATCCGCTACGGCCAGCTTGCGAAATACGGCGAGCAGCGCGGCAACGTCGGCAATCTCCTGGGCGATGTGCCATTCGGAAAATTCGCTGAAATGCTCGGAGGCTACGGCGAGGAAGTCCGCGACCCGGCGCAAATCGCGCCGGCGCTGCAGCGCGCACGCGAATCGGTACGCAAGCTGCGAAAGTCGGCGGTGATCAATATCTGGGTCGATCCCCGCGAGTACGCGCCCGGCACCAAAAATCAAACGATGTACAAATGATGGTGGGGAGCTCTCATGGGTAAGGCGTTAGACGGGGTTCGCATTCTCGATTTCACGCACGTCCAGTCGGGGCCGACCTGCACGCAGTTGCTGGCGTGGTTCGGCGCCGATGTGATCAAGGTGGAGAAGGCGGGTTCGGGCGACATCACGCGCGAACAGCTGCGCGACATCCCGGATGTCGACAGTCTGTATTTCACGATGCTCAATCACAACAAGCGGTCCATTACGCTCGACACGAAGAGCGAACAGGGTAAGGCCGTGCTGGAAAAGCTGGTCAAGCATTGCGACGTACTGGTGGAGAATTTCGCCCCTGGTGCCCTCGACCGCATGGGCTTCACCTGGCAGCGCGTCCAGGAGCTCAATCCGCGGATGATCGTGGCGTCGGTGAAGGGCTTCGGGCCCGGCCCCTACGAAGAGTGCAAGGTGTACGAAAACGTCGCGCAGTGCGCCGGCGGGTCGGCATCGACCACGGGGTTCGATGACGGACCGCCGCTGGTGACGGGTGCGCAAATCGGCGACAGCGGCACCGGGCTGCATCTTGCGCTCGGAATCGTCGCCGCCCTCTATCAACGCAACACCACCGGCCGCGGGCAGAAAGTGCTGGCGGCCATGCAGGACGGCGTCTTGAACCTGTGCCGCGTCAAGCTGCGCGATCAACAGAGGCTCGAACGCACCCAGGTGATGAAGGAATATCCGCAGTTTCCGAGCGGCAAGTTCGGCAGCGCGGTGCCGCGCGCCGCGAATGCTTCCGGCGGTGGACAACCCGGAACCATCGTGAAGTGCAAAGGGTGGGAAACCGATCCCAATGCATACCTGTACTTTATTGCGCAGGCCCCTGTGTGGAAGGAGATCTGCCACATCATCGGTAAGGAATCGTGGATTACCGATCCCGATTACGCCACGCCGAATGCAAGGTTGCCGAAGCTCAAGGAGGTATTCGCAGCCGTCGAGGCCTGGACCGCCACCAAGACAAAATTTGAGGCGATGGCGTTGCTCAATGAACATGACATTCCCTGCGGACCGATCCTCTCGATGGAGGAACTGGCGCATGAACCTTCCCTGCGCAAGACCGGGACCGTGGTCGAGGTGGATCATCCCAAGCGCGGCAAGTACCTTTCAGTGGGCAACCCCATCAAAATGAGCGACAGTCCGACGCATGTCACCCGTTCGCCGCTGCTCGGCGAGCACACGGATGAAGTTCTCAAGGAATTGGGATTCGGAAGCGCCGAAGTCGCCGAGTTGCGCTTGAAGAAAGTCATATAGGAAGCCGCATGCCAAACAACAAGAACGCTGTTCGCAAGATTCTCGACCAGGCCAAGGCCGCCGGTCGCGAGTCGTTGACGGCGCCCGAGGCGCGCGGCATCTGCGAGGCCTACGGCATCAATATCCCCAAGGAGGGCGTCGCGGTTTCCGCGGATGAGGCGGTCAAGCTGGCCTCCGGAATCGGATTCCCCGTGGTCATGAAAATTGTCTCGCCGCAAATTCTGCACAAGACGGAGGCGGGCGGAGTGATCGTCGGCGTCAAATCGGCCGAACAGGCCAAGGACGCTTACACGACCATCGTCGCGAACGCCCGCAAGTACGACGCCAAGGCGGAAATACTCGGTGTGCAGGTGCAGCAGATGCTGGCCGGCGGCCAGGAGGTCATCATCGGCGCCGTGACGGATCCCGCCTTCGGCAAGCTGGTGGCTTTTGGACTGGGCGGGATACTGGTGGAAGTCCTCAAGGACATCACCTTCAGGCTGGCGCCCGCCTCCAAGGAAGAGGCGCTCTCGATGCTGGACGGCATTCAAGCGGCGGAAATTCTGCGCGGCGTGCGCGGTGCGAAGCCCGTGGATCGCGCGGCGCTCTCCGGCATGATCGAGCAAGTGTCGGCGTTGGTGGCGGACTTTCCCGAAATATCAGAGATGGATTTGAATCCGGTGTTCGCGACCGAGCATGGGGCCACGGCTGCGGACGTTCGCATTGTCCTCAATTTCAGTCCGGCGCCGGCGCGCGATCGGCCGAGTCAGGCGGCAATCGTCGAGAAGATGAACCGCATCATGAAGCCGAAGGCGTTGGCGGTGATCGGCGCATCGGCCGAGAACGGCAAGATCGGCAATTCGGTGATGAAGAATCTCATCAACGGCGGCTACAAGGGGGAGATCTATCCGATACACCCCAGCGCCGAGAACATCCTGGGCAAAAAAGCCTATAAGAGCGTGAAGGACGTTGCGGGCGACATCGATGTCGCCGTGTTCGCCATTCCGGCCAAGTTCGTCGCGCAGGCGCTGATCGAAGTCGGCGAGAAGAAGATTGCCGGCGCCATCTTGATTCCGTCGGGATTTGCGGAAACCGGCAATGTCGCCGGTCAGAACGAGTTGGTGGAGATCGGCCGCAAGTACGGCGTGCGTCTGATGGGTCCCAATATCTACGGCTTTTACTACACGCCGAGCAACCTATGCGCCACGTTCTGCACGGCATACGACGTCAAGGGTCATGCTGCCTTGTCCTCGCAATCCGGCGGCATCGGCATGGCCATCATCGGCTTTTCGCGTTCGGCAAAAATGGGTGTTTCGGCCATCGTCGGCCTGGGAAATAAATCCGACATCGACGAAGATGATTTGTTGACATTCTTCGAGCAGGACGAAAACACCACCATCATCGCCCAGCATTGCGAGGATTTGAAGGACGGCCGCGCCTTTGCCGAGGTGGCGAAGAGGGTCTCGAAGAAAAAGCCGATTGTGATGCTCAAGGCCGGACGCACCAGCATGGGCGCTCGAGCGGCCAGCTCGCACACCGGCGCCCTCGCCGGCAACGATAAGATTTACGAGGACGTCCTCAAACAATCGGGCGTCATTCGTGCGCGCAGCTTGCGCGACCTGCTCGATTTCGCGCGCGGTATCCCGGTGCTGCCGACGCCCAAGGGCAACAACGTGGTCATCATCACCGGCGCCGGCGGCTCCGGCGTGCTGCTGTCGGACGCGTGCGTTGACAACGGCCTGTCGCTGATGGCGATGCCCCCGGATCTCGATGCCGCATTTCGCAAGTTCATTCCGCCGTTCGGCGCGGCCGGCAACCCCGTGGATATCACCGGAGGGGAGCCGCCGAGCACGTATCAGAACACAGTGCGTCTGGGACTGTCGGATCCGCGCATTCACGCGCTCATTCTGGGGTACTGGCACACCATCATCACGCCGCCGATGGTATTTGCAAAACTGATGGTCGAGGTGGTTGCCGAAATGCGCGCCAAGGGCATCGAGAAGCCGGTGGTTGCATCGCTCGCGGGCGACATCGAGGTGGAGGAGGCAGCGGAGTATCTGTATCAGCACGGCATTCCGGCCTACGCCTATTCCACCGAAATTCCGGTTGCGGTTCTCGGCGCGAAATACAAATGGGCGCGAGGCGCGGGACTCATAGCCGCCGAGTGAGGCGGGAATCTGGCAACGCTGCAGCGATCGGCGCGGCGGCGCGATGAATTCCGCCGATGCCTTGCTGAGGCAGATGTTTGACGCCGCGATTGCATCCGCTCAGCCCGCACTGTGCATTCCGCCGCAACTTCCGCCGCCGCCGCGCGGCCGGCTCATCGTAGTCGGCGCGGGCAAGGCCTCCGCCGCGATGGCACGCGCGGTGGAAGATCATTGGCCGGGTTCGCTTTCGGGGCTGGTGGTGACCCGCTACGGTTACGCCGTTCCCTGCAAACACATCGAAATCGTCGAAGCCGCGCACCCTGTACCGGATGCTGCGGGAATGCGGGCGGCACAACGCATGCTCGAACTGGTGGCGAACCTGAGCGCCGACGATCTGGTGCTGTGCTTGATTTCCGGCGGCGGCTCGGCGCTGCTGCCGCTGCCCGCGCAGGGACTGACGCTGGATATGAAGCAAAACGTGAATCGAGCGCTGCTCGCCTCGGGCGCCAGCATCAGCGAAATGAACTGCGTGCGGCGGCACCTCTCTGCCATCAAAGGGGGGCGCTTGGGCGTCGCGTGTCACCCGGCGCAGGTGCTGACGCTGCTCATTTCCGATGTGCCTGGCGATCGGCCCGTCGACATTGCCTCCGGACCCACGGTTGCCGATCCCACGAGCTCGGCCGACGCTCTCGCCATCGTGCGCCGCTATGGTATTGAGTTGCCAAGCCCGGTGCGCGAACTGCTCGAGAGCGGCCGCGGGGAATCCATCAAGCCGGGCGACCCGCGGCTCGCTCGCTCCCGAGTCTGCACGGTAGCGACGCCGCAAATGGCGTTGCAGGCGGCGGCGGAAGTGGCGCGCGCTGCAGGAATACCGGCGCATATCTTGAGCGATGCCATCGAGGGCGAGGCGCGCGAGGTCGGCAAGGTTCTCGCCGCAGTGGCGCTGCAGATCGCCGAACGCAGCCAACCCTTCGATGCGCCCTGTGTGCTTTTGTCGGGTGGCGAAACCACCGTTACCGTGCGCGGCAAAGGGCGCGGCGGGCGCAACGTGGAGTTTCTCCTTGCATTGGCAATCGCGCTCGATGGGCATCCACGGATACACGCGCTGGCGGGGGACACCGACGGCGTCGACGGTCAGGAGGAAATCGCCGGTGCCTGCATTGCGCCCGGTACGCTGGCACGTGCCGCCGCTTTGGGTTTGCGGCCCAAGGATATGCTCAAGGACAATGATGCCCACAGCCTGTTTACCGCGCTGGGCACTTCGGTCATCACCGGCCCGACGCTCACCAACGTCAATGATTTCCGCGCCATCCTGGTCGGCGCGCGGTCCGGGAGCCTGTCCGGGTAATCCGCGTGTCGCCGCCCGCGGCCTCGTTGCCCATCGGCCTTGTCTATCCACCGGAGCTATCTGGTAGGCTGTCGCGCCCATGGAGACACCTCTAACGCCGCTCGAATTTGCGCGCCGCGCTCGCAAGCTGTACCCGCTGCGCGAGGCCGTCATTGATGGCGATCTTCGCCTGACTTATGCGCAATTCGGCGAGCGCTTCGATCGCGCCAGTGTGGCGCTGGCGAACCTCGGAGTGAGCAAGGGTGATCGCATTGCGACGATTGCGCCCAACACCCATCAACATCTGGAACAGTTCTACGCCATCCCGCAGCTCGGGGCCGTCATCGTACCCATCAATTACCGCCTGTCGGCCGACGACTTCGTTTACGTCGTTACCCACAGCGGTGCAAAAGTACTCTGCGTCCACGCCGCCTATCTCGACGCGGTCGACAGCGTTCGGGACCGCATGCCGGAGGTGCGGCATTTTATCGCCCTCGAGGGCAGCAAGCCCGGCTGGCTGGCTTACGAGTCGCTGCTGCAGGGCGCCGGCGAATCCTTCACGGGTCCCGATATCAACGAGACCGATTTGCTGGCGATCAACTACACCAGCGGTACCACCTCGCGGCCGAAGGGCGTCATGATCACGCACCGCAATGCCTGGATTAATTCCGTGGGGACACTGGCGCACTGGCCCATGACGCCGGCGGACCGTTACCTGTGGACGCTGCCGATGTTTCATGCGAACGGTTGGACGTTCACCTGGACCGTGACCGCGGCCGGGGCGGGGCACGTGTGCCTGCGTGCGGTCGATGCGGCGGCGATCTTTGAATTGGTGCGTACCGAACGGGTAACGCATCTTTGCGCGGCGCCCACGGTGCTCATCAGCATCGCCAATGGCCCGCCGGCGGGCCGCGGACAGTTGCCGCGCGGAGTACGGGTGCTGACCGCCGGTGCGCCGCCAGCCGCGGCGACGATCGAACGCATGGAATCGGAATTCGGTTGGGAGATCACGCAGGTCTATGGTCTCACGGAGACCGCCCCGTTCATTTCCATTTGCGAACCGCTGCCCGAACATGCGCCGCTTTCCGCGGCCGATCGCGCGACCATCAAAGCGCGGCAGGGCGTCGAGTTGATCACCTCCGGCGAGCTGCGGGTGGTTGATAGCGAGTTGCGCGACGTGCCGCGTGACGGAATGACCATGGGTGAGATCGTCGCCCGCGGCAATGTCGTCATGCACGGCTATTACAATGACCCGCAGGCGACAGCAGCGGCGTTTGCAGGCGGCTGGTTCCATTCCGGCGATGGCGCCGTGGTTCACCCTGATGGCTATGTCGAGATTCGCGATCGGTTCAAGGATGTCATCATCAGCGGCGGCGAGAACATCTCATCGATCGAAGTGGAGGGCGCGGTGCTGCGCCATCCGGCCGTGCTCGAGGTCGCGGTGGTCGGCATGCCGCACGCGACATGGGGCGAATCACCCCATGCATTCGTGGTGCTGCGGGCGGGTGCCTCCGTTACGGAGGCGGAACTGCGCGAATTCACGCGCGGCTTGCTGGCGCGTTTCAAAGTGCCCAGCGCGATTCACTTTGTCGATGAATTGCCGAAGACCGCAACCGGCAAGATTCAGAAATTCGTCCTGCGCGGCGGGCGTGCCGCGATTTTGAAGCAATGAATGTTCGATCAAAAGGGTTGCTAGTACCGGAGTTCCATCTTGACCACCGCGCATTTCACCGACGCCGAGCGCAGGATAACCATCATCGGCGTGATGATCGTTTTTCTGTTGTCGGCCCTGGACCAGACCATCGTGTCCACGGCCATGCCGGTGATCATCAGCCAGCTGCACGGTCTTGAACTCTATGCCTGGGTAACCACCTCCTACCTGCTGGCCTCCACGGTCATGGTGCCGATATGGGGCAAGCTCGGCGATCTCTACGGGCGCAAGCCGATACTGCTGGCCGGCATCGGGCTGTTTCTATTCGGCTCGTGGCTGTCCGGACTCGCCGGCGAATTCGGCGACCTGCCGCTGTTGGGCGGCGGCATGGTCCAGCTCGTCGTGTACCGCGCCATCCAGGGATTGGGCGGCGGCGCCTTGTTCACCACCGCGTTTGCCATCATCGCTGATTTGTTCCCGCCGCGGGAACGGGGCAAGTTCGCCGGGTTGTTTGGCGGAGTATTTGGGATCGCCAGCGCTGTCGGCCCGCTGCTGGGCGGCTATTTCACCGACCACGGAACGCTGGTCATCGCCGGCCACGTCGTCGAAGGATGGCGCTGGGTGTTCTATCTGAATTTGCCGATCGGTTTGGTGGCCCTGTTCATGGTCATCGCCAAAATGCCCAAGTTGTCCCATGCCTCCAAGGGCAGCATCGACTATCTGGGTGCCGTCTTGATTGTCGCGGCATGCGTGCCGCTCTTGCTGGCGCTCACGTTCGGCGGCCAGAAGTACGCCTGGGACTCTCCGGTGGTGCTCGGATTGCTCGCCATGTTCGTCGTTTGCACGGTCTTGTTCGTCATCGTCGAGAAAAGGGTGAAGGACCCGATCATTCACATGGAGCTCTTCGGCAACAAGGTGTTCGCCTGGGCGAATACCGCCGGCTTCTTCTCGTCGATGTCGTTCCTGAGCGTGGTGGCGTTCCTGCCTCTTTTCATGCAGCTGGGTCAGGGTGTTCAGGCCACGACCAGCGGGCTATCCACTCTGCCGTTGATGTTGGGACTGATCGGCGCGGCAACGGTCAGCGGGCGGCTGGTTACCCGCACGGGCCGCTACAAGCCATTCATGCTGTTCGGCATAACGGTGTTGCTGATAGCCACTTTCCTGATGAGCCAAATGAGTCATAACACCACCAGGCTCGATCTGGGCTGGCGCATGGCGATCCTGGGCGTGGGTCTGGGACCTTTGCAGAGTTTGTACGGTGTGGCCATCCAGAATGCCGTGCCGGTGAACCGGATCGGCGTGGTCACCAGCGCCAATCAGTTTTTCCGCCAGATCGGCTCAACCGTGGGCGTCGCAATTTTCGGCACGCTGCTCACCAACAATCTCAATGTCAAGCTTGCCGCGTGGGCCGCATCCAACGGACTGCCCTCGCTCAGCATGTCCAAACTAAGGAGCTTGTCGGTGGATGCGCAGATTCATGCAGGCGCCATGAACATTCCCGAGCCAATCCGAATTCTTATCGCGGACTCCGTGACGCATGTCTTTCTCTTGAGTCTCTTCGTGGTGATCATCGCCCTGTTCGCGACCTCAATGATCCCCGAACTGCCGATGCGTGAACGGCCCAAGGTCCCGCCCAAGGATGCCGTGCCCGCCGACGCCCATATGTAGCGAGGGTGCGCGAAATTCGGGGGGCGCGCGAAACCAGTCAGCGTGCCGGCGCTAGCGCGCCGCTGTCATCAGTTCCTGGAAGTTTCCGCTATAGAACTTGTTCTTGGCCTCCTCCGAGACGTCCTTGAATGTGCGCTCGAAGCGTCCGATGGGGTCGTCCGTGCCCTCTGGATGCGGATAGTCGCTGGAGAACATGAAAAGATCAGGCCCGGCATTCGCGATCAAACGGCCGACATTCTCGCCGGGAAACGGTGTGAATTTCACGGCACGGCGAATGTAGTCGGAGGCTTTGATCGGCAGCGCGGCGACCGCCGGATCGGTTTTCTTGAAGATCTTTTGGCTGAAATCGAGCGTGCGCAAATAGTCCGGTACCCAGCCGGCGCCGAGTTCGATGACCCCGCCCCGCAATTTGGGGAAGCGCGCGAACACGCCGTCGAAGACCAATGCAGTCAAAAATTGTTGCGGGCCGATTGAAAGCAGCATGAAGTCGCGCACGCGCAAATTCTCGCCGCCTTCGGCACCGGTGATGTCCTTGGGCCGCGGTTGCCCGTTGTTTTCGTATGCCGAAATCTTGGTCGGGCTGTTCGGACCGACATGCAGCAGAAACGGCACACCCAGATCGCAGAAGGTCTGCCACACCGCATCGAAATCGGGGTGTCCGGGGGACTTGTCGCCCACGGGCATGCCCGGAATCCAGAATGCACCGCAACCCAGACGGACACCTTCCTTCATCTCCTCCACGCAGCGTCGCGGGTCGGCGAGCGACACTTGCCCCGCGGCGATCAGGCGCGGATCGCGGTTGCAAAACGCAGTCATGGCACGATTGTGCGCACGGATGCCGCCGTAGCGCAGGTCCATGTCCTCGTGGTGCAGATATTGCGTGGCGGAGAAGGTCGAGAAGACCAATTGCCGTTTGAAACCCAGATCATCAAGAGCCGCAGTCCTTTCCGTGGAGTCGAATGCGCCGGGCGCGCTCCATCCCTTCGATCCCTTCACGACGTCGACTGCCGGCGCCCCACGGGCGGCGCGGGCTTTTTGCTGCAGCACGGCATCGCTGATGATGGTAAAGCTCTTGGTCCCCGACTTCAGCAGGCTCATCTCGGGCAATTTGCGCAAAACCTCTGGATCGGCGAAGTTGGCGATCCAATCCTTGGTTTCCATGATGTGGCTGTCGGCGTCGAAGTAAAGACGATCGGTCGCATATGTCATGGCCGCTCCCGCAGGACCGTTATTAGACTCAAGTTATAATTATGCGCCCGGCAAGTCAAGCCAAGGCCGGCGGGTCAAGCCAGGGACATTTTCGCCCGGATTTTCGCCCAGATCAGCGCTTGGCGGCGATCTTGCGCTTCGCGGCCGGTTGCTGCTTCGCGCTCTTGCGCCTGCCATATTTCAACTGCATCGCATAGTTGCCGCCGACAATGAACTCGCTCCAAATCTCCGCGGCCCGGTGGGCGGCGATACCGCTGCGGCGCAGGGCGCGAATCGACAAAATCGGCGCGTTGACGGTGAGGATCGAGCATACGGTGGCGACGTCGCGCGGCAGGCCGTACTCCTCCATGCAGCGTTTGGCGAAATACTCCGCGATCACGCCGCGTTCGTCGCGATCCTGTCTTTTTGCCAGGCCCGCAATCGAGCGGTCGCTGGCCAGCAGGCGCATGATCGGGCCGCGCTCGTAGAGATACTCCATGGCGCGCAAATTGGAGCGATGAATGACTTCCACGTAGCCGGCATTCCTTGGCAGGATATTCAGACCGCGGCCTCGCAAATAGCGGTATTCGCGGTCCACCAGCGTCTTGAACAAATCCGCGAGCCGGGGGAAATACTTGTAGATGAGCGGCTTGCTGATTCGCGCCTCGACCGCCACCGCCTCGAGGGTGCAGCTCGAGAGCCCGCGGCTGACGATTAAATCCACGGCGCTGTCCAGTATTTGTTCGCGCCTTTTCTCCGGAGACATGCGCTGAGCGCGCTTCTTTCCAAGCATTGTGCGGACCATCCCCATCGGTTAGTCTCGTTCTTTGGTCCTATTCTACGCCAGACCGCTACACGGCGTTCCCATATCGAACGAATACGCATAAAGTTGCATATAATCCCGCGCCTGGCTTCCTGGGGTAACTGAAGAGTGAAACACCAAAATCGACTGTTGGCGGCGGGAATCGGGACATGGCTGTTCTGGAGCTGGTCATGCGCGGCTGCCGCCGAGTTCGGACCCTCCAATCCGTTTTTTCGCCCCGAGCACGCTGCCGTTCGGCGCGCCGCCTTTTGATCGGATCAAGGATGACGGATTATCAACCGGCCATCGAGGCGGGAATGGCGCAACAGCTCGCGGAAATGAATCGCATCGCCGACAACACCGCCGCGCCGACATTCGAAAATACCTTCGTCGCCATGGAACGCAGCGGGCGGCTTTTGCGCGGGCGTCGGCGGCATTCAACGGTGTAAGCGAAGCGAACACCAATCCTGTGCTGCAGTCGGCGAAAACCGCGCTGGCGCCGCAGTTCGCGGCACACATGGACGCGATTCATCTCAATCAGAAACTGTTCGCGAGAATGGCCGCGGTATATGCCAAGCGCAATTCACTCAAGCTCGATCCGGAGTCCCTGCGGCTGGTCGAGCGCGAGTACGACGAGTTCGTGCATGCCGGCGCCAATCTATCGGCCGCTGACAAGGAGCAGCTCAAAAAACTGAATAAGGAAGCATCCTCGTTGTCGGATGCGTTCTCCCAGAAGTTGCTGGCGGCGACCAAGGCGGGCGCCTACTCGACGGCGGATCAAGGCTCGCTCGCGGGCTTGAGCGATGCACAGCTTGCCGCCTCGGCGGAGGCCGCGCACAAGCGGGGTGCCTCCGGGCTACGTGGTGCCGCTGCAGAACACGACTCAGCAGCCGGTTCTCGGTTCCTTGAGCGTTCGCGCCACGCGCGAGACCATTTTCGGCAACTCATGGAATCGCGCCGAACACGGCGATGCAAACGACACCCGAGAAATCGTCGCGCGCCTGGCGCAGCTGCGCGCGCAGCGCGCCCAGTTGCTGGGTTTTCCGAGCCATGCGGCGTGGAAGCTCTCGGATCAGATGGCCAAGACGCCGCAGGCGGCGCTCGACTTCATGGATGCACTGGTGCCCGTTGCCACCGCCAAGGCCGCGCGCGAGGCCAAGGACATTCAGGACGTGATCGACGCGCAGCACGGAGGATTCAAGCTGCAACCGTGGGATTGGGATTTTACGGCGAGCAGGTGCGCAAAGCCAAATACGATCTCGATGAAGTCGCAGATCAAGCCGTATTTCGAGCTCGACAACGTGCTGCAGAATGGCGTCTTTTTTGCCGCCAACCAGCTGTACGGCATCACCTTCAAGGAACGGAAGGACATTCCTGTTTACGAGCCCGACGTGCGGGTATTCGACGTGATCGACGCCAACGGCAAACCGCTGGCGCTGTTCTATTGCGATTACTTCAAGCGCGACAACAAGAATGGCGGCGCCTGGATGTCGGAATTCGTCGGCCAATCGAAGTTGCTGCATACCCTGCCGGTCATCTACAACGTCGCGAATCTGCCGAAGCCGGCGGCCGGGGAGCCGGCGCTCATCAGTTTCGACGATGTCACGACGATGTTCCACGAGTTCGGGCATGCGCTGCATGGCATGTTCTCCGACACAGAGTACCCAAGCCTTTCAGGCACCTCCACGGCGCGGGATTTCGTCGAGTTTCCCTCGCAGTTCAATGAACATTGGGCGCTCTATCCAGCCGTGCTCAAGCACTACGCCAAGCATTACAAGAGCGGTGCGCCCATGCCCGCGGAGCTGGTGGATAAAATAAAGAAGGCAAAAAATTTCTCGGAAGGCTATGCATTGACCGAGCTGCTGGCCGCGGCCGAGCTCGACATGCAATGGCATGCGTTGCCCGCCGCCGCGCCGCCGCAGAATCCGGATGACTTCGAAAAGCAGGCGCTGGCGAAAACGCATCTTGACATCGCGGCGGTTCCGCCGCGCTATCGCTCCAGCTACTTCAGCCATATCTGGGCCAGCGGCTATTCCGCCGGCTACTATGCGTATCTTTGGACCGAGATGCTGAACGACGATGCCTACCAATGGTTCGACGATCACGGCGGCTTGAGCCGCGCGAATGGCGACCGTTTTCGCCGGATGATCCTATCGCGGGGCAATACCGAGGACCTCGCGGCGATGTACCTCGCGTGGCGCGGCAAGACTCCCACCATCGACGCGATGATGAAATATCGAGGCCTGAACGAATATCCGCTAGCCGTCCGAGCATCCACGCGAGGCGCCGGTCGCGGCCTGCAAACCTTAGTTCCCGAGGCTGGCGAAGCCCCTGTCTTCGGCCACCAGCTGCTCGAGCAGCGGCGACACCGTGCAGCCATTGCCCCCGGTTTGCGCGCTGTATTTCTTGCAATTTCTCGAGCGCCTTGCTTCAAGCCGACTTCGTTTTCGGCCCAGAACATGGGGCCGCCGCGATAGGCCGGAAAACCGTAGCCGTACAGATACACCACATCGATGTCGCTGGAGCGGGACGCCACGCCTTCGCGCAGCACTTCGCAGCCGACGTTCATCAGCGCCAGGAAGCAACGCTCGACGATTTCCTCATCGCTGAAATTGGCGGCGCTTGATGCCGTATTCCTTTGAAACCTTCTCGATGATTTCCGCAACCACCGGCGATGGCCGCGGCGTGCGATCGCCGGGCGCATAGTCGTAGTAGCCGGCCTGGGTCTTCTGGCCCATCCGGCCCATTTCCACCAGCAGGTCCGCCGAGCGTGTCACGCGGCCGTCGAAACTCTTACGGATCGCGATCCTTGCGCGACTTGTAGCCGATATCCAGGCCGGCCAGATCGCTCATCTGCAACACGCCCATGGGCATGCCGAAATTGCGCAGCGCGGCATCGACCTGTTCCGGCATCGCGCCCTCCAGCACCATGAGCGTCGCCTGATAGGCATAGCCGCCCAGCATGCGGTTGCCGATGAAGCCGTCGCGATTGCCGCACACCACGCCGACCTTGTTGATGCGTTTCGCCACATCCATGACGGTGACGAGTACGTCCTGCGAGGTCTTCGCGCCGCGCACGATTTCCAGCAGCCGCATCACGTTGGCGGGGGAGAAAAAATGCATGCCGACCACATCGCCGGGCCGCGATGTCGCGGCGGCGATCTCATCGATGGAGAGATAGGAGGTATTGGACGCGAGTATCGCGCCCTTCTTGGCCGCCTTGTCCAGTTTGCCGAATACCTCCTTCTTGATCGCCATGGTCTCGAAGACGGCCTCGATGACGAGGTCCGCATCCTCGACATCGTCGTAGGCCAGTGTGGGTGTGAGCAGGGCCATGCGCTGTTGGACCTGCTCCAGGGTGAGCTTGCCCTTGGACGCCGTGTTCTCGTAATTCTTGCGAATCACGCCCGACGCCGCGGTCCAGCGCGTCCTGCTGCATTTCCAGCACCGTGACCGGAATGCCGACGTTCAAGAAGTTCATCGCGATGCCGCCGCCCATGGTGCCGGCGCCGATGATGGCGACGCTCTTGATGTCGCGCTTCGCGACGCTCTTGTCGAGGTTGGGGACATTGGCGGCCTTGCGCTCCGCGAAGAACACATGCTGCAGCGCCTTCGCCTGGCTGTTCTGCATGCACTGCATGAACAGTTCGCGCTCGCGCGCCATGCCTTGGTCGAAGGGCAGGGTGGCGGCGGCTTCCAACGCATCGACGATGCGCTGCGGCGAGAACAGATTTCTCTTTTCCTTGGCGATGCGTTTGCGCGCTGCGTCGAAGAATCCGGCGGGAAGCTTGGCAGAGTCGATTTTGATGTCGCGGATCTTGCGCGGCGGCGCCTTTTGCGCAGCCAGTCCTTGGCATAGCCGATCGCGCCCTCGAGCAGATCGCCGTCGATGATCTTGTCGATGACGCCGGCTTTGGCCGCCTGCGCCGGCACCGGGGTTCGCCCGAAACGATCATGTCGAGCGCAGCTTCGACGCCGATCAGCCGCGGCAGGCGCTGCGTGCCGCCGGCGCCCGGCAGAATGCCCGAGTTTGACTTCCGGCAATCCGACCTTGGCGGTCGCGACCGCGACGCGGTAGTGGCAGGCGAGCGCGACTTCCAGGCCGCCGCCGAAGGCCGTGCCATGAATGGCGGCAACGATGGGCTTGGCGGAGTTCTCCACGGCGCAGCGCCTCATGCAGGCCCGGCGACAAGGGCGGCTTGCCGAATTCGGTGATATCGGCGCCGGCCATGAAGGTGCGGCCCTCGCAGGCGAGTACGCCTATCTTGATTTCCGGATCCTGCGCGAGCTTGGCGACGCCGTCGATGATGGCGTTGCGCACGCCGACGCTGATGGCGTTGACCGGCGGATTGTTGACCCAAATGATGCCGACTTCGCCGCGCTTCTCGAATCTACCTTGCATGAGCTTCTCCAATGGAAAGAATTATCCGTTTTGCGCGCTACAGCCGCCCGAGCCGGCGACCGCCGTCGACGACATGCACTTCGCCCGTGGTTTTCGATGCGACCGCGCCCAGGTAATAAATGGCCTCGGCCACCTCCTCGGGGATACCAAGGCGGCGAGTGCCGAGGTCGACTCGTAGCTGCGGCAGCATTTTCTCGAAGCGCTCCGGCCCCAGGCCCTGCTTGAGCCAGGGGAATCGACCATTCCGGGCGCGACCGCGTTGACCCGGACCTGCGGCCCAACACTCTGGCCAGACTCAATGTCATGCGTTGAGCGCGCCTTTCGACGCGATGTAGGCGATGCTGGAGCCGGTGGCCAATTGCGAGGCAATCGAGGAAACGTTGACGACTCCGGCGCCGGGACTCTTCTTGAGCAGCGGCGCGAATGCGCGGGTCATTTGAAATGCGCCGATGACGTTGACCGCGTAGATGCGCTGAAAATCCTTCGCGTCGAGGCCGTCCAGATCCTTCAAGTCGCACGAACTTGGTGGTGCCCGCGTTGTTGACGAGCACGTCGCAGCGGCCGAATTGCTCTTTGACACGCGCCGCCAACTGCATGCATTGCGCGTCATCCGACACATCGGCGCGCTCCACCAGCACTTCGGCGCCGTGGCCCGGCAGGCGCCGCGACGGCTTCTCGCGGGCTTGCGGTCCCGCGAATAGTTGACGCAAACGTCCCATCCTCGCTGGGAAAACAATAGGCGCTTGCGGCGCCGATACCCGAGGAGGAGCCGGTGATGACACAGACTTTCTTGTTCACGATTCCCTCGAATAATCTCAGATTGCCCGCTCGCCCTTTCTCATTCTCGCATGCGCGCGCACATTCCAGTGGTTTGACTGACAGTGCGCGCGGCGTCGCACACTATGCGCTCCAAGGCCGCGCACGTCGGTCACCGCATTTGGGAGAAATTATGCATCTTCCGTCCGTTCGCTGCTGATCGCAGCAGTCGCTCTTCGCGCCAATGGCGTTTTCGAACCCGGCCGCCGTGCAAGCCCAGCCGCGCCAACGCCGCAGCGCGCAGCCGCAGCGCCCAAGCCCGCGACTCCCAGGCCGCGCTTCATGCCGCAGTTGACGCCCGAGCAGATCGCGGCGTTGCCCAAGTGGACGGAAATGACCATGCTCACCCGCGATGGCGTGAAGCTCGCGGCCAATGTGTTCCTGCCGGCGGGCGCGGGACCTTATCCCGTGGTTCTGTCGCGCACGCCTTACTTGAAGGACGCGCTGGGTGAACTGGCGGGCTACACCGCCAAGAAATACACCGATGCCGGCTATGCATTCGTCATGCAGGATGTGCGGGGCAAGGGCAATTCGGAAGGGTTCTATGAAGCCTTCGTTCCCGATCTCGAGGATGGGTACGACACGGTTGAATGGGTGGCGAAACAGCCCTGGTCGAACGGCAAGGTGGGCATGGTCGGCGCCTCGGCACTCGGAATCACCTCGAATCTGGCCGCGATGGCCGCGCCGCCGCACTCTGGTGGCGGCGTTTGTCATCGTCGCGCCGTACGACCAGCTGCTCAACACCTTTCCAGGGGGTGTGCTCAAGGATGCGGACACCCTCGGATGGCTCAAGGGTCAGGGCGAAAGCCAGGCGCAATTGGACCATCGTCAGCGGCAGTGCAACCAATTCCGCTGTATGGAACGAGCGTGCGATGACCACGCAGCGCAAGTTCATCCGCATCCCGATGTACAACGAGGGCGCGTGGTACGACATCTTCAATGACGGCAACGTCGAGAACTTCCGTTGGTTGCAGAATTTCGGTTCCAAGGGCGCGCGAGGCAATCAGAAGCTTTACATGGTGCCGGGCGGGCACGGCGGACTGGGGGGCGAGAAAAGCGATATCGAATACACCCAGCCCGGCGTGACCATGCCTGCCACGGAAGAAATGCGCTGGTGGGATTACTGGCTGAAGGGCATCGACAACGGCATCATGAAGGAGCCGCCGGTGACCCTGTTCATGATGGCCTCGGGCCGCAAGGGCCACCCGTCGGCCTTGAATCAGCGTATTCAATTCGCCCAATTGGCCGCCGGCCAATCATCCGACCGCGTTCTACCTGGCGGCCGACATGCACTTTTCGACCAAGGCGCCGACCGCAACAGACGCCAAGATCACTACCAGTTCGATCCTGCGAATCCGGTCACGACCTACGGCGGCTCGAATCTTCTGCAGACCGCGGGCCGCTGGATCAGCGGCCATCGGCGAACGTCAGGACTATCTGCGCTTCGAAACCCCGGTGCTGGACAAGAATGTCGCCATCGCCGGACCTGTCGACATGACTCTATGGGCGGCGACCGACGGGCCGGACACGGATTTCATGGTCAAGCTCGTCGACGTCTATCCCGACGGCTATGAGCAGATCGTTCTCGACAACCCGATCCGCACCCGCTACCGCCATGGCCGCGATCCCGACGATGTGACGATGATGACGCCGGGCAAGCCGGAAGAGCTGCACATCGATTTGTGGAATACGGCGTTCACGTTCGAGAAAGGCCACCGGATCCCGGTGACGGTCACCTCGTCCAACTCGACGAAATTCGAGCTCAACCCCAACACCGGCGAGCCGTTCGGCGTGCCGACCACGACAAGCCGCGGGTGGCGACCAACACGGTTTATTTCGACAAGGCATTCCTCGGCGATGATTCTGCCGGTGCTGTAGCCTTTCGGGCTATTGGGCTTGCTCTCGCAGGCTCCCAGGAATTGCGCGCTCCTGGATGTCCGCGTAGAGCAGGGCCACCTCGCTGCGCGACGCTCCATGACCAGGCGTTGGTTGATGGAGCGCTTGTCGGTGATTTCTCCCGCTTCCGGCGAGGGCGGTTCCTTGATATCAGCAGCCTTCGAATGGTATCGGCGCTGCCTTGACGGGCTGCGGTTGAAGCGGCCAGCATTTCGGCCAGGCCGGCGCGCACTTTCGGCTCGTCGGGCACGGTCAGCCAAACCATTGCACCCAGCCAGGCTGATCCGGCGCGGAGATTACTGCATCGCTGACGTACGGCTGCAGCGCTTCGACGAGATCGCGGCGTATGATGCTCGCCTGAACCCAGGTCGCGGACAATAGCTTGAAGTCCTCGGCGATGCGTCCCGCGAATTCGAATCCCTCGAGCGGGTGATCGGCGTCCACCCAGCGTACGGCATCGCCGGTGATGAAATATCCCTCCTCGTCGAACGCTGCGGCGTTCAATGCATCGTCCTTGTAGTAGCCGCGCATGATTTGCGGGCCCTTGATGCGCATTTCCAAGCGATCCCCGTCGGCACCAGTTTCAAGGTCACGCCCGGTTGCGGCAGGCCCAGTAACCCCGTCCGCGCCGTATTCCAGTACACCGCAACGCCCGTCGCGGTGGTTTCCGTCATTCCCCATCCGGTGCCGAACGGCAGTTGCTCGCCCAATTCCTGCACCGCCAATCTCTGCATGCGCTCCCATGTCGGTTGGGGCAGCAGCGCGCCGCCGTAACCGAGGCACGCATGTTCTTGAAAACTTGTGGCGAAGGTCCGCATCGTTTTCCAGCGCCGTGGCGAGCGCGCCGAAGGCGGCCGGCACACAGCCGAATCTGGTAGGGGAGATTTCCCGCAAGTTCTCGATGGTGGCCTCGAACTTCCCGGGCATCGGCCGGCCGGTATCGATGTACAGCGTGCCGGCATTCGCCAGCACGCCGTTGAATTGAGCGTTGCCGCCAAAGGTGTGGTGCCAGGGAAGCCAATCGACCACCGTGTGCGTGCGCCCGGGATCAAACGGCTCGCTGACCAGGCGGATCATTTGCACCGATCCGGCGATATTGCCGTGAGTGTTGATGACGCCCTTGGGGCGCCCGGTGGATCCGGAAGTCAGCAGGATCTTCGCGATCGTGTCGTCCACGATCTGCAAGCGGCGCGCGGCAACCGCCGCCTCGTCGACCTCGAGCAGCAGCTGCGAGAAGTCGCTGCCGGCGATGATCCGCCGGCCAGGGGCTTTCGCAAAGTCGAGAGCAGCCGCGTATCGCTTCGCGTCCTTCGCGTAAACCAGCGCCGGCGCGGTCAGCTGCAGCGCGTAACCTAAGCGCGACAGATCCTGCCCGAAGGAATAGGTCGGCGATACCGGTACCACGGCGACCCCGGCGCGCATGGCGCCCAAGGTCAACAGCGCATGTTCAATGCTGTTCTCGGACAAAATCATGATCGGCGGGCCGCTCGGGCCGTAGCCTTCGCGGATCAGCCAGGTGGCCACCGCGGCGGTATCGCGTGAAGCCGCAGCGTAGGTCAGTCTGCGCCACTGTTTGGAGCCGTCCCGCTCGGCCAGGAAGGTCGTATTCGGGCGCAGCTCGCTCGCCCCGGGCCAGATAGTCGATCAACGACGGCAAGCCGGGTTCGTATTTCAGGCCGCAGGTCAAATAGACGATGCCGTCGGCCGCGCGCCGTACCTCAACGCAAGGTTCCGGACGCTTGAGCACACGCATCGGAAAGTCGCTCAAGGGTCTATGTAGCCTGTCCAGCATTCTGCCCCCGCTCTGTCGATTATTGTTCGCCGCATCGAAGTTTCGGCCGAATGGCTCCGGAATGGAAGCCGCAGTTGTCGACATCCGGGGCGGCGGCCGCTAGGATCAGAAACACGGAACTAGAAGCCACTCTTGGAGACGGGATGAAGTGGACAAAAAGCCAGAAGAACACCGTGGTGGCCGCCTATCTTGGCTGGACCCTGGACGCCTTCGATTTCTTTCTCATGGTGTTCATGTTCAAGGACATTGCGGCGACCTTTCATGTCGACGTCAAAAGCTGGTCGCCGAGGCCGTCGTTCCTGACCCTTGCCGCGCGGCCGATCGGCGCGTTCATTTTCGGCAGGCTCGCCGACCGGTTCGGCCGCAAACCCCGCTGATGTGGAATATTCTGGCTTTCTCGCTGCTCGAGGCAGCCTCCGGTTTTGCGCCGACCCTGACAACGTTCCTGATACTGCGATTTTTGTTCGGAATTGCCATGGGCGGCGAATGGGGCATCGGATCCGCCCTGACATTCGAGACCATCCCGCAACGTGGGCGCGGCGTGGTGTCGGGACTGTTGCAGGCGGGTTACCCCAGCGGCTACTTCGTCGCCTCGATCGCCACCTACTTCTTTTACGACAGCTTTGGCTGGCGCTACATGTTCCTGCTGGGTGTCGCCCCTGCGATCCTGGTGTTCTTCATCCGGATGGGCGTGGATGAATCCCCGGCCTTGGCTCGAGCAGCGGGCAACGAAGCGGACGTCAATCTGTGGGGTGTCCTGTCCCGCGACTGGAAACTGGCGCTGTACGCCATCATTCTGATGACCGCATTCAACTTCTTCAGTCATGGTTCGCAGGATGCTTACGCGAATCTCTTTTTGAAGATTCAGCATGGCTTCGATACCCACGGTGCATCGACCATCACGGCGATCATGAATGTCGGCGCGATTCTGGGCGGTATCGGGTTCGGCTGGCTGTCGCAACGCATCGGCAGGCGCTATGCCATCATGTCTGCGGCGCTGCTGGCATTGCCGGTGATTCCATTCTGGGCGTTTGGAACCACGCCCGTCGTGCTGGCCGTGGGCGCCTTCTTCATGCAGATCTCGGTGCAAGGCGCATGGGGCATCATCCCTGTGCATTTGAACGAGCTGTCGCCCGCGGAGATTCGCGCTACTTTTCCCGGTGTTGTCTATCAGCTGGGCAATCTCATCGCATCGAGAAATCTGCCCATTCAGGTTGCGATCGCGGAAGCGCATGGCAATAACTACGGCCTGGCCATGGCATATGTGGTGGGAACCGTCGCGGTGGTCATTGCGCTCCTGGTGCTGCGCGGCCCAGAACGGCACGGCATCGCGATGGCGGACGCGCAGCGGGCTCCGGCGCCCGCCTAGCATCGATATAGTAGAAAAAGAGTATGCTAGCGCGAAGCCGGCCGGCGTGGGCGGGCTGCGGATAATTAAATAAACATAAGACGCCGGGGGTTGAATGGCAACGCAATCCGAGCGTCATCGCGGCGGCCGGCAGCGAAGCCGGCCAGCCATACCCAACGTCTTTCGCCGCCTGGTACAGCGTCGCCGTATTGATGGTGATGTACATTTTTTCGTTCATCGATCGGACCACGATTTCCTTGTTGGTCGAACCGATGAAGCGCGATCTGCAAATCAGCGATACGCAGATCGGCCTGCTGCAGGGGCTGGCATTCGTGTTGCTGTATACCTTTCTTGGGCTGCCGATCGCACGCCTCTCGGATCGATATAGCCGGCGGGGAATCATCGCCGCGGGCGTGTTCATCTGGTCCATCATGGCGACGTTGTGCGGATTGGCGCGATCTGCGATTCAGCTGTTCATCGCGCGCATCGGCGTCGGGGTCGGCGAGGCGGCGCTGTCGCCGGCGGCGTATTCCATCATCACCGACAGTTTTCCGCGCTCAAAGCTCGGCGGCGCCTTCGGTGTCTACAACATCGGCATCACCATCGGCGCGGGCACGGCTTCCTTTTGGGGGGCATCGTGGTCGGCGCGGTTTCCCATGCCGGCGCGAGCTACACCCTGCCGTTGTTCGGGGAAGTGCGCGCCTGGCAGATGGTATTCATCGTGACCGGGGCGCCGGGCATCGTGCTGCCCCTGCTCCTGCTCACCTTTCGCGAGCCCAAACGGCGCGGCCTGATGCGCAATAACGCGGCAGCGGCCAGGCGAGCGCGCCCGTCAAGCCCGCCTTGCGTGAAGTCCTGGCCTACGTCTGGATGAACCGGGAATTCTACGCGCTTCACTTTGTTGCCTTGGCGCTGCTGGCCCTGTGCGGCTACGCCGTAGCCTCTTGGCTGCCCGCCTCGTTGGTTCGTGCCTACGGCGTCAGCGCCGGGCAGGTCGGCAAGGTCATGGGCGTGAGCACCATTTTGATGAATTCGTCCGGGATGCTCCTGGCCGGCATGTCTGCGATCGCCTGACCCGTCGCGGCTGGAAGGACGCGCCCATCGTGGTCGCGCTGGTCTCCGCCTGCGGCATCGCCTCATTCAGCTGTCTTCCACCCTTGATGCCCACTGTGCCGCTGGTGTGGATTGCGATATTCGTCGCCGGCATCACCTTCAACGCCTATAACGGGGTCGGGCCGATGGCCGTCAATCAGGTCACGCCGAATCAATTTCGCGCCCAGGTTTCGGCCGTTTATTTGTTCGTGGTCAACGCCATAGGCTTGGGGGTGGGACCCTGGCTGGTGCCGTTCGTGAGCGATCACGTGTTTCACGATCCGGTGAAGATTCGCTACAGCCTGGTGATCGTGGTGTTCTCATCCGCCATCACGGCCATCATTTTGTTTGGAAGGTGCGCCCGATCTATCGGCTGAAGCTGGCCGAGGCGGCGCAATGGCAATAGTATAATCAATTTGTATTAATTATAATGAACCTGCGCCGCTTCAGGATACGAGGGGAGGAACGATGAAATTAGTGTGTGCCTTGGCGGCCTTGAGTGCCATTGCCGCAGGACCGGCAATGGCGCAGCAGACTGCATACTCTGTTGGGCGTGAATTGTGCGGCTCCGCCGGCGTATCACTGTCCCGATGTGGATTGTCCCGGCACCATGGTGACGCAGCCCGGCGACACGGTCGAATTGAAATCGCGCCGCACTTTTTTCATGGATTGTCCCGCCGATTACCAACCGGGCGACAAGGTCAACATCGTATTGAGCCTGCATGGTTACGGCTCGTACGCCAACTGGCAGCGAAATTATTTTCCGGCGATGGATGTCAAGGACAAGTACAAACTCGTCGTGATCACGCCGGGATCGCCGGTTCGCTACTGGAGCGACGCTGACGACGAGTATTTGCACAATATCGTCGATCTGGTTGTCGCCTCGGTCGGCAAGGAAAACGTGCAGCACTTCATCCTGGCCGGACACAGTCAAGGCGGCCTTACCAGCAGTCGCTTGGTTTGCACCGATTATTTCAAGGATAAAGTCGACGTGCGCATCAGCTTGTCCGGGGGCCGCGTAGGGCCCGTGACTTACGCCAATCGGGGCTTTTTTGGCGGCACGCCGGTGTACAAGAGCGGCGGGAATCCGGCGCCGCCGCCGCCGAGGCGCCTGCCGCCCACGCCCGCCGGCCCTCCGGGCGGCGCCTGCGACTATTCGTTCATCTTCTCCAATGGCGAATATGAGTCGATCCCGGCCGCGACTTCGCCGCTGGCCGACAAATACGCCTGCGGCAAACGCGAGGAACAACCCGAAGTCATCGATCCCAAGCCGGGCTATGTTTTTGATCCCACGCGCCAGGACCCCGGAGCGGACGGCTGGGGACGCTATCCTAAGTCGGGCCGTGCACAGGTCTTTGTGTTTCCCAATTGCAAGGACGGTCGCGTCGTCGCCGACATCGTGAAGCTGCAAAAGGGTCACACCGAAGGCTACGAGCCGAATATCACCGACAAGATCATCGAACTGGCCGTGTCGGCCAAGGGCGGAAAGATCGCGACGGGCTCATGGACCCCGCCGCCCCCGCCGCCCCCGCCAAAAGGACCCTTCGGCTAACGCGGATTTGCTGACGCGGGATCGCGGGATCGCGGGATCGCGTCTCAGGCCGCGCTCAATCCCTGTGGCGCGCGCAAATCCTTGGCCAATCCTTCGCCCATCAGATCGACGAAATTATCGCGATAGAAGCGATCCACTTGGCGCGCGGGCGTGTGCAGCAGAGAGTCGTTGAACCGCTTCAATGGATTGCGGCCGCCCTCGATGTGCGGATAGTCGGAGGAGAACAGGCACACATTTTCACCCGCGTTGGCGATGATCCAACCCACATCCTCGTGCGGATAGGGTGTGGCGCGAAATTGACGCTGTACGAATTCGCTGGGCTTCAACGACAGCTTCTGCAATCGCGCTTCGTGCTTGATGAAGGCATTCGCGGCCGAGTCCATGAAGCGCATCCAACTCGGTACCCAGGAAGCGCCGAGCTCGATGGCGCCGAATTTCAAGCGCGGATAGCGCTCAAATACGCCGTCGATAATGAGCGCGGCCACGGTCAGTTGCACCGAATGCGGAATCGGCATGAAGCTCAAGGAGGTGAAATTTTCCTCGCCGCCGTGGAAATCCTTGACGCGGGGAAGTCCATTGTTGAAGTAATCCGCAGCCAGCTTCTCCTCTCCGCCGACGTGAAACACAATCGGCAGCCGTGCTTCCTGCGCCAGCGCCCACAGAGGTTCGAATCCGACATGGCTGGGAGAGTGACCCTGCGGGCAGCGCGATGGGATCAGTAGCGCCTTGCAGCCCAAATCTATTGCGTCCCGCGCTGTCGCGAGCGCGCCCTCGAAGGTCACCAACGGTACATAGCCGGTGCCAAGGAATCGCCGATCCACCGAGCAGAAATGACTCATCATCCGATTGTGGGCGCGGGCAACCGCGTAGCACAGATCGACATCGTCCGATTGGTCGAGATCGAAATTGCCGAGACACCATGTGGTGAATATCAGCTGACTGGTGAAGCCCAGCTGATTGAGTGCTTGCGGCCGGTCCTCGCGCCGAAACGAACCGAGCGCCTCGTAATTCTTGCGCAGCAAGATATTCTCATCGGCACCCTGGCGGAAAACCGGGTCTTCATGTTGGGCGCGGGCTCGCGCCACGTACTCGGCATTGCGCGGGTGTTTCTTGAGTTTCGGCAGAGCATCGTAGCGCGGGCGAAATTTCTCTTCCAGAAATTCATCCAGGGCGTCCGGTAATTCCATGAGGTGCGAGTCGGCATCATGCACGACTCGATTTTCAATATATGGCATGGGTCCCCTCCTGAAAGCGCTACCAGGCGTCGATCCATTTTATCTTCTTTTCCATCCTCTTCGGGGGCGGCGGCAAGGAGCGTAGCGCCCCCATGATCCAACGGCGCGTATCGGCGGGATCAATGACCTCGTCGATGTGATAGGTGGATGCCTGATTCAATGCCTTGCCGTGTTCGTAAGCGGCCGCGACCATTTCGTCGAATTTGGCTTTCCGCTCTGCGGGATCGTTGATCGCAGCCAGCTCGTTGCGATACCCCAACTTGACCGATCCCTCAAGACCCATGCCGCCGAATTCTCCGGTCGGCCAGGCGACGGCAAATACGGAAGCCGGGTAGCTGCCCCCGGTCATTGCCAGCGCGCCCAAACCATAGCTCTTGCGCAGCACGACGCTGAGCAAGGGCACGGTCAAATTGGCTCCAATGATGAACAATCGCGAGCAGTGCCGCACCAGCGCGGTCTTTTCGATCTCCGGCCCGACCATCATGCCGGGGGTATCAGACAACGATAGGACCGGGATGTCGAAAGCTTCGCAAATCTGCAGGAATCGCGCCGCCTTGTCCGAGCCGTCCGCAGTCGATCGCACCGCCCAAGACCTTGGGATTGTTTGCGATCACCCCCATCGGCCTGCCCTCGATGCGCATCAAGGCGGCAATCATGGTCGGCCCGAACTTCGGGCGCAGTTCCAGCACCGAACCCGAATCCGCGAGTGTCGCGATCAACTGCCGGATGTCGTAGACGCGCACACGATTTTCTGGGATCGCCCGACGCAGCAGCCGCTGGTCGGCGCAGGACCAATCGGGCAGGGCGCCTTGAAAGTAGCTCAAGTATTGCTTTGCGATTCGTACCGCGTCGGCCTCATCCTCGGCCACGATGTCGATGACCCCGTTCGGCTCTTGCACCTCGACCGGTCCGATTTCCTCCGGTTTGAATATGCCCAAACCGCCGCCCTCGATCATGGCGGGTCCGCCCATGCCGATGTTCGAGTCTTTGGTTGCGATGATCACGTCGCAGCACCCGAGCACGGAGGCGTTTCCCGCAAAACAGCGCCCCGAGGTGATTCCAATCAAGGGTGCCACGGCCGACATGCGCGCCCACAGTTCAAAGCCGCGGACATAGCCGCCGCCTTCGGTGTCGCCGGGGCGGCCGCCGCCGCCCTCGCAAAAGAAAACCGTCGGCAAGCGCCAACGCTCGGCCACCTCGATCAAACGGTCCATTTTTCGATGATTGTAGGCACCCTGCGTGCCGGCCAGTACCGTGTAGTCGTAGGCCATCACCGCGACGCGCGCGGCCTCGTCGCCGAAGCTTTTGCCGTTGACGCGGCCCAAACCCATCACCATGCCGTCCGCGGGCGTTTGCTGAATCAACTTCTCGAGCGATTGACGCTTGCGCCGTGCGGCGACCACCAGACTGCCGTATTCAACGAAGGAGCCCGGATCGAGCAAATCATCCACATTTTCGCGGACCGTGCGCTGTCCGGTCTTGCGGCGCCGTTCGACGGCCTGCGGGCGCTTCTCGTCCAACACCCCGCGATGCCTCTCGTGCACGGCCGCAAGATCGGGCCGGATGAAATCGAGATCGACGTTCTCATCGCTTCTCTTGTCGGCGCCGGCCAGTACCTTGGGTTCGAAGAACGCGAGCGCGTGCCCCTCGAACACCGTATCGCCCACGGCAACATGCACAGAACGCAGCACACCGCTGAACGGCGCCTCGATCACATGTTCCATCTTCATAGATTCCATGATCAAGATGGGATCGCCCGCGCGTACGCTCTTTCCCACCTCGGCGCCGATGGCGATGATGGTACCTTGCAGTGGAGCGGGTAGTGCGATGGTTCCGTCTTCACGCATCCCCGCCTCGGAAGGCCGCGCGGCCTCGCTCTTGCTCTTGCCGTGCGCCAGCACGGCCAACGGATCCGCGCTCTCAAGCTTGGCGCCCGGCCCGTGAGCCTGCTTCGAGTCGGCGCTTGGGGAAAGCGCCGCGGCCGCGGTATAGAGCTCCCGAGCGTGTTCTTCGACGAATCGTGTATGCACTTCGCCGGCGGCGAAGGCGGGCGAGTTCAAGACTGCGCGCAGGAAGGGAATGTTGGTCGGTACGCCGCCGACGCGAAACTCCGACAGTGCCCGCTCGGCTTTACGTGCGGCGGCGGCGAGATCACCCTCTCCGATGTGCACGATCAGCTTGGCCAAAAGAGAGTCGTATCTGACGCTGGTGCGATAACCGGAATAGCCGAAGCCATCGATTCGAATGCCGGGACCCGAAGCAGGCTCATACACACTCAACGTGCCGCCGGCCGGGCGGGCGGTGCCGTCGGCGGCCATGGTCTCGAGATTGACACGCGATTGGATGGCGATGCCGCGCGGCGCCGCTATGGCGAATTGCCGCAAGCCCATCTTGGCAAGCGAGTTGCCGGCGGCAATCTGCAGTTGAATGCGCACCAAATCGAGTCCGGTGATTGCCTCGGTGACCGTGTGTTCCACCTGCAGGCGCGGATTGGCTTCGATAAAGGCAAAAGGCATGCCCTTGCCCGCGCTTTGATCCACCAGGAATTCCACGGTGCCCAGGCCGCGATAATTGACTGCTTTCCCCAGGGCTACGGACAGTTCCAGGAGTTTTGTTCGCAGATCGGCGGTCAGGCCGAAGGCGGGCGCGGTTTCGATGAGTTTTTGCCGCCGGCGTTGGGTGCTGCATTCGCGGTCCCATAGATGGGAGACTTCCGCTCCGTCGCCGACGATTTGCACCTCGATATGCCGCGCTCGCGGGAAGAATTGTTCCACGTAAAGAGCGCCATCCCCAAATGCCTGCAGCGCTTCGGAGCGGCAGCGTTCAAAGGCGCCGGCCATCTCAGCGACTTGATTCACTTCACGCATGCCGCGCCCGCCGCCGCCGGCCACGGCCTTCAGCATCACGGCGCCGCCGTTGCCCAGCCCACCGAGAAAGCGCTCCGCTTCTTCCAGAGTGACCGGGCCTGCGGACCCTGGCAAAACCGGGGCGCCGACCCGGCGCGCCAGAGCTCGCGCCTGGAGCTTGTCGCCGAGCAGCACGAGCGTCTCCGGCGTGGGACCCACGAAGGCCACGCCGGCGTTGTTGCAGAGCCGCGCGAAGGCCGCGTTTTCACTGAGAAAACCGTAACCGGGATGAAGGGCATCGCAGCCTGCCTCGAGTGCCAGACGCAGTATCTGCGGTCCATCCAAGTAGGCGGCGGGACCTGTACCGGCGAGTGCAGCCGCTGCGTCTGCGGCTGTGATGTGCAATGAGCCAGCGTCGTCCTGGGAGTAGATTGCCAACGTCGCGACGTTCATATCGGCCGCGGTGCGCGCGATTCGAATCGCGATTTCGCCGCGGTTGGCGATGAGCAGTTTTCTGAACATCGGAATCGTTGGCCTATGCTTGCGGGCGCTCGAAGAATTGCGCGATGCGTCCGCCGTCGACGACCAGGTCGTGGGAATTGATGAAGCTGCCCTCGTCGCTGGCCAGGAAGACGGCGGCGAATGCGATGTCGTCCGCCACGCCGGAGCGCGGCAGGGGCGTGGCGCGCGCCAGATTACCCGTTAATTTCGCGAGTTTGCGCGCATTGTCGTCCGGGCTTAAGGTCTGCGCCTTGGCCGAACCGCCCCAGAAGATGGGAGTCGCGATCGCCCCGGGTGAAATTGCATTCACCCGAATGCCGCTCGGCCCGAACTTCGCCCCGGCGATGCGGGTAATGTGGCTGACGGCAGCTTTCGCCGCGGAATACAAGGTGCCGCCCTGGCCAAGCCGATGCGCGGCGATGCTCGAATTGTTGATGATGGACCCGCCGTGCGTCTGCATCACCCGAACCGCATGCTTGATGCCGAACATGACGCTGCCGACCAGAAGCTTCATGCCGTAGTCGAACTGTTCTTCGGTGATCGAGTCCAGTTCGCCGGGTGTCGCCGCGCCGGCGTTGTTGAACAAGCAATCGAGTTTGCCGAATCGGCCGACGGCCGCGTCGATGACGGCGGCAATTTCCGCCTCATGCATCACGTCCGCGCGATGAAAAAAGGCGCGCTCCGCGAGTTCTTTCGCAAGTGACCTGCCGCGTTCTTCCGAGCGGCCGGCGATGACCACGCGTGCCCCCTCGGCGATGAAGCGGCGGGCCGTGGCCTCGCCGATTCCGCTGGTTGCGCCGGTGATGACTGCAACCTTTCCGTCCAATCTGCCTGGCATTCCTCTCTCCCTCGCGCGATCGTCGAGGCAGAGAATATCACTACCCCCGCAGCGCCAGGAAAGCGCTGGCCGCCCCGCCGCCGGCTGCGGCGGACAGCCTCGCGTGGAAACCGGAAACCGTCGGTTTGGCGGCGGGAGCAGCGTGGCGCAGCGAGTCGAGGAGGTTGTTCCACATCAGCGTGACGTTTTGCACGAAGTGCTGGAAGAAGTCGTGCACCTGCGGCAAATGGGTATAGGCCAGCCAGGCGATCAGGATCAACAATCCCGTGGACATCAGTTCGTACCACGCTGCGAACCAAATGAAGTTGTGTCCATCGCGATGGAAATAAAGAGCGCGGCGCAGATGGCGCAGGGGCCGCGCAATGATGCTGTACAGAATGATCAGGATGAGGACGGATGCCCACAAGGGCAGGGAATCCGCCATGGTCAGGCCAAAGATCGTTCCCGTGGTCGCAAGCGAAACGATCGCCACCAGCCACATGCAAAATAGTAGAACGCTGATGAGGGCGAGAAATGGAATCAGCAGGCCGACTGCGATATGGCCGCCATAGCCCGAGGTGCGCGAGCTGACTTCGTACAAATTGCGCTGCAGATTGTGCCCCCACCAATAGGCGCCGTCGTGCCACTTGCGACGCCATTCCCGGCGCTGCTGCCGCCAGTGGCGGCGCCATTCCTTGCTGTCCTTGAATTCCGAATAGTGCTTCTTTGCCCGGTCAATCACTTCCTGCGCGTTGAAGGGCGCGCCGGTCGCCGCCGCGTGCTCCTCGCCGGTGTTCGCGAAGGGGATGACCAGCATCATGACGATGTAGGCGAGAATCCATAGTCCGCCGGTGAGCAACGTGAGCAACACGAACACAATCCGCACAATGGTTACGTCGACATTGAAATAGGCGGCGATGCCCGTGCAAATGCCGCTGAGCATTGCGCCTTCACGAATCTGATACAACCGTTTGGGAGCGGCGGCGTCGCGGTTCGACGCCTGCGCGCGCGGTTGGTCATTGGCCGCGGAGGTCTGTGAGGACTGCTCGCCGTCCGTTTGCACCGGCCCCATTTGCCGCAAGACATCGTCGATCTCGGCGGCGCTCAGGACATTCTTGTGCGGCCGCAGGAAATGCGCGCACTTGTCCGCGATGGCCTGCTCGAGATCGGCCATGATCTCGGTCCGGTCGGGATTTTCCTTGAGTTGAGCCTGCGCCCGCTCGAGATAGTCGCGCAGGCTGTGATAGCCCGGCTCCTCGAGATGAAAGGCGTTGCCGTTAAGATTAACGATGATGACGGTGTTCATGTCAGCGACCTAACTGGTTGATTGTTGTGTTGAGGTATGCCCAATAGTCCTTGAACTCTGCCAGCTGCGATTTCCCCTTCCCGGTCAACTTGTAGTACTTGCGAGGCGGACCGGAATCCGACTCCTGCCACTCGTAGTCCACCAACTCTTCGCGGCGCATTTTGCTGAGCAGTGGGTAGAGCGTGCCTTCTTGCGTCGCGAAGTCCGTGTCAGCCAGACGTTTCATCATGTCGGCGACATAAACCTTGTCCGCGGAAATGATTTGCAGGATCAGGAACTCCAGCAGCCCTTTGCGGATGGGATTGAATTTTTGATCGCCTATCATTTGTAAAGCTACCTTTGTGTAACAAGGTACCAGCCTGATTAAAGGATGTCAATTCCTCAGGGAAAGGCGAGGGGTTGTGAGCAGTGTGGAGCGCGGGCTCGCCGTTGGGCGTGTAGCCCGGCGTTTATCCCAGCCTGCGTCGCACCAACGTAAATACCGCGTCACTCTCGCGCGCGCAAAACTCGAGCAGGCGCTCTATTTCCGAGGTTGCGTTCGCGGCGAAGTCGCGATCCTTCAAGGTGGGCACATTGATAAAGACATTGAGTGCGGCGCTTCGCAGGGCTGCATTGGCGCTGAGCGCGGCGACCCCGGCGTCGCTGACGACGCCACTGTACCCACTTTGGCCGGCGCGCCGCGATAGCGCGATGACTTCCGCGCACGCCCGCGCGCATTCCAGGGGGGTCTCGGTGGCCGCGCGCAAATTGTCCTGAATCGCCGCGTCCCGGCTCTCCTTCTCTGCCTCGCTGGCCTTGGGAAGCCGGTAAGCCGCCATCAATCCGTCAAACGCGGCGATGTCCGCTGCCACCATGGCGGTCAATCGCGCCCGCAACCGTTCGGACAGATCCCGCACGGCTTTCATTTCGCTCTCGACGGCTTCCTGGCCCTTCTTGCCGAGGGTCACGTTGCAAACCATCGACACCAGCGCGGCGCTCATCGCACCCACCACGGCCGCGGCGCTGCCGCCGCCCGGCGTGGGCGCGGCACTCGCCAGATCATCAAGGAATGCCCCCACGCTGCGTTGGGTGATCATGTTCCGACCATGCTCTTGGCAATGCCGTAAATCTCCTCGGCGTCCAATACCAGGTCATTTTGCTCGAACATTCGTGCGATACAGGCGCGATGCAAAGCGAGCTTGAGCGCACCGAATCCTAAGGCGCCAAAGAGAATCTTGCCGTGGCTTGGTGCGGCGCGATCGCTCAATCCCACACCCTCGATGCCCGCCGGCGGCGAGGCATTGGCATCGGCGATCAATTCAAGCGATGGATTGTCCTGCCACGCCCGGGCCTCCAGCAGCGTTACGCCGGACGCGCCGGTGGCCAGCAGAATGTGCGCGCCCTCGAGAGCTGCGGCACGTTCGATCTGAGTCGGCGCCTCCATGGCTTGCACACTGATTCCGAACTTGGCATTGATCGAATCGCAGGCGGCCTGAACCACGGCGCGCTTGCGGCCGGTGACCGCCACCTGTGCGCCCTCGCGCGCGAGCAGCACCGCGGCCCGTTGCCCCACCGGACCCGAGCCGGCCAGCACCACCGCGCGCTTGCCCTTGAGATTTCGCCCATGCGACAGCCACGCAACCGCTGCGGCCGCCGTGGTATTCGAGCCATTGCAGTCGAACATGACGGATACGCGAAACTTTGCGAAAAACTTGCCGCGAATCGCCGTCAACAGCGCCTCGCCTTGATGCAGGTTCGAGCCGCCGACAAATATGGCGGTATTTTTTTTATCCTTGGGCGAGCGGGTAAATATGGCGCCTTCAACCAGACTGCCGACATTGGCTTCGTTCACACCGCCGTAGGCACTGATGTGATCGGCGCCGCCGTCGTAGCCGACAACATTGTCAAAGACCGAAGGTAGCGCGTCGGTATCGAATTGGTAGAGCAGCTTTTTCATCATCCGAGGTCATAGTAACAAACCGCGATTGCGCGTTGCGAAATGATGGCAAAAGCGGCGATGTAGTCTCTATATTCGTCAAAGTGCGTCGATCATGCTGCGATCTGAAGGTTATTTTCATTCATTGATCGTCCCCGGCAACGAGTATGCTTTGGAAAGCCCCAGGACTTAAAAGAATGTAGGGGAAATCATGCGCATCGCCATCGTAGGGCAAAGGGATTTCGGCACAGCGGTGCTCGAAGCGTTCGCGCGGCGCGGTGACACGGTGGCAGGCGTATTTTGTGCACCGGAGAAGCCCGGCGAGCCCGCCGATCCGCTGCGCGCGGCTGCCGAAAAAATCGGTATCTCTGTCTACGCGCTGCCCTCGTTGAGAGTGGAGGAGGCGCGTCAGGCCTTGAGCACTCTGGACGTCGATGTCGCGGTTCTGGCATACGTACTGCAGTTCGTGCCGCAGGACTTCGCCACCATCCCGCGACACGGGGCGATTCAGTTCCATCCCTCGCTGCTGCCGCGTTATCGCGGTCCGAGTTCCATCAACTGGCCCATCATCCTGGGAGACACGCGTACCGGCATCAGCATCTTCAGGCCCATCGATGGGTTGGATGAGGGTCCGATCATTTTGCAGAAGGAGACGCACATTGGTCCCGACGAGACGGTGGGCAAGGTATATTTCGGCCGGCTGTTTCCGATGGGCGTGGCCGCATTGCTGGAGGCCGCGGATTTGGTGGTGAGCGGGCGGGCGGTGCCCGCGATCCAGGACGAATCCTGCGCCAGCTATGAGGGCTGGTGCCGCGACGGCGAAGCGCGGATCAACTGGCACAACCACGTCGATCTGATCCACAACTTGATACGCGGCTGCGATCCGGCGCCGGGAGCGTGGACACTGTTCAACAACAAGACGTTGCGGGTGTTCGACGCGCGCAAGCACCCCGCGAGGACCTTCTCCAAGGTCAAAGGCACCATCGGCGCCGTCTCCGCCGTCGGCGAGCAGAGCCTGATGGTGACCGCGCAGGGTGGTCAGATCGAAGTGTTCAAACTCAAGTTCGACGGCGGCAAGAAACTTCCCGCGCCGCAGGTTTGCGCCGAGTCAGGGATAAGCGTGGGCGCCATACTCGGCGCGTGACGATCAGATCGTGAGTACGATTTTGCCGATGTGATTCGAGGACTCCATGAGTCGATGCGCTTCACTTGCCTCGGCCAGCGGAAAAGTCGCGTAAATGATGGGCCGTACGCGGCCCGCCGCCAGCAGCGGCCAAACATTGTGGCGCACGGCGTCGGCGACCGCCGCCTTTTGAGCAACCGTTCGCGACCTCAAGGTCGAGCCGGTCAGCGTCAGTCGTTTGGTCAGCACCGTACCCATATTGATCTCGGCGCGCGAGCCGCCGAGCAGCGATATCGTGACGACGCGTCCCTCGACTGCCGCGATTTCCAAATTTCGCTGCACATAACTGCCCGCGACCATATCGAGCGTGATGTCGACGCCATAGCCGTTGGTTTGGGCGCGGATCACTTGAACGAAATCCTCGGTCTTGTAATCGATGCCGCGCACCGCGCCGAATTGCTCGCAGGCGCGCGCCTTCTTCTCCGATCCCGCGGTGGCGAAAACCTTGGCGCCCCACACGTTCGCGAGCTGGATCGCGGTGGTGCCGATGCCGCTGGTGCCGCCATGAATGAGCACCACGTCCCCGGACTTGCAACCGCCGCGTTCAAACAGATTGGTCCACACCGTCAAGAAGGTCTCCGGCAGGGCGGCCGCCTCCACCATGCTCAATCCGGTCGGCACGGGCATGCACAACGGGGCGGCGGCGATCGCGTATTCGGCATAGCCGCCCCCGGGCAACAACGAGGTAATTCTGTCGCCTGGCGCCAGATCAGAAACATTGGATCCCAGCGCCACGATTTCTCCCGCGATCTCCATTCCCGGCAGGTCGGAGGCGCCGGGCGGCGGCGGGTAGCGGCCTTGGCGCTGCATGACGTCGGGCCGGTTGACGCCCGCCGCTTCCACGCGGACCAGCACTTCGCCCTCGCCGGGTTTCGGCAGCGGGCGTGTCGCGGGCTTCAGCTGTTCCGGGCCGCCGGGCGCCGCAATTTCCACCACTTTCATTTGAGCGGGCAACATGATTCGGTTCTCCTGACTCGGGTCTTTTGCGGCAATATGCCGTCCATGTTCATTCGACAGCTCGAATACCTGGTCACTCTCGCTCGCGAACAGCACTTTGCCAAGGCCGCTGAAGTCTGCCACGTTTCGCAGCCCGCGTTGTCCTCGGCGATACGCGGGCTCGAGAAGGAACTCGGCATCATGATCGTGCAACGCGGACGACGCTACATGGGATTGACGGCCGAGGGCGAGCGAGTACTGCTGTGGGCGCAGCAGACTCTGACCTCCTTGTCGCACATGCGCGAGGACGCGTCGATCGCCAAGTCCAATCTCGCCGGCACGCTGCGCCTGGGCGCGATACCCACGACCATGACTGTCACGGCATTCATCACCGCGCCGTGCCGCGCGGCGTATCCGGATGTGCGCTACTCCGTGTCCTCGTTGAGCACCGAGGCGATTGCCGCCCAGCTGGACAGATTCGAATTGGATCTGGGATTGACTTATCTCGACGAGAAAACTATTGACGGCTTTGAATCGCTGCATCTTTTCGATGAACGATACGTGCTGTTGTCCGATCGCAAGGTGACATTCGAGCCGACGCTGACCTGGGAGCAGGCCGGGCGGCTGCCGCTGTGCCTGCTGACGGGAAAAATGCGCAATCGTCAGATCATCGATGCGGCCTTTCGGCGCGCCGGCGTGAAGCCCGAAGTGGTCCTCGAAACCGACTCGATTTTTTCGATGTACGCGCACGTCAGCGAGGCCGGACTGTTCACCGTGGTGCCGCACAGCCTGCTCAATTTCTTCGATCTGACCAAGGTGCGGGCCAGGCCGCTGTTGCCGTATATGACGCGCGGCATCGGCCTGATCGCGCGCAATCGGCCGGCACTCGCGCCCATTACGGCTGCTGTATGGGAAATCGCCCGCGGTCTCGACCTGCAGCGGCGGTTCGATCTCGCATTGGAATAGCCTTCGCTCATTGGCGCGATCTATCAGCCGATCAAATCAAACGATTAGACCGCCCGTTCTCTTGATTACACACTGAATTGACGCCATTTCAGCGTTACAGCCGCGCCCTTGCATGGCGCCGCTTCAGGAGAATCCCATGGACCAGAAAGTCGACCTTAGGCACTACGACTTATTCATCGATGGCAAGTACGTTGCGCCGGAATCCGCCGAGTACTCCATCGATCTTGACCCCGCCACGGAAGAACCGATTGCCGAGGTCGCGTCGGGCAGCAAAGCCGACGTGGACAAGGCGGTCAGCGCGGCCCGGGCCGCCTTGCGGGTGTGGGGTGCTTTGCGCGCCGCCGAACGCGGGCGGATATTGCAGCGAGCCGCAACGTTGCTGGAGCAGCACCAGGAAGAACTCATCGAGATCGAGAGTCTGGACGCCGGCAAACCGCTCGCAGCGGTGCGGCGGCAGGACATGGCTGCCGTCATCGATACCGTGCGCTACTACGCCGGTTGGTGCGACAAGATCACCGGACAAGTCATACCGGCGCGCCCCGATGCGCTGACCTACACCTTGAGGGAACCCGTGGGCGTGGTCGCCGCGATCGTGCCCTGGAACTTTCCGCTCATGATAGGGATGTGGAAAATTGCGCCGGCATTGGCCTGCGGCTGCACCGTGGTGGTCAAGCCCGCAGAGCTCACGCCGCTCTCGATGCTGCGGGTTGCCGAGCTTTTCATCGAAGCGGGATTGCCGCCGGGCGTGCTCAATGTGGTGTGCGGCAGGGGCAGCGTCGTGGGCGAAGCCCTGGTGCGCCATCCCGGCGTGGACAAGGTGACCTTCACGGGTTCACCGAAGGTGGGCCGCGGGATCATGCAGGGTGCTGCCGCCAACTTCAAAAAAATCACCCTGGAACTTGGGGGCAAATCCGCCAATGTGATTTTTGCCGACGCGAATCTGGAACGGGCGGTGCGTGCGGCTTCCTCTGGAATTTTCTTCAACGCAGGGCAGGTGTGTTCGGCGGGCTCCCGGGTGCTGGTTGAACGAGGCGCATACGACGAGGTTGTGCAGCGGCTGGCTGATCGCGCACGCGCGATTCGCGTAGGCGATCCCTCCGATCCCAAAACGACCATGGGTCCGGTCATCTCGGCGGGGCAAATGAAGACGGTGCTGGATTACATCGAGGTGGGTAAAGCCGAAGGCGCATCGCTGGTCACCGGCGGGAGCCGGATCGGCGATCAGGGGTACTTCGTCGAGCCCACCGTTTTCGCGGACGTCAGGCATGAGATGCGAATCTCCCAGGAAGAGATCTTCGGGCCTGTGCTTACCGTCATTCCCTTCGATGATGAGCAAGACGCGCTGCGCATCGCGAACGGCACCGCATACAGCTTGGCGGCAGGAGTGTGGAGTGCCGATACGGGTCGCGTGCATCGCATGGCGGCGAACTTGAAAGCCGGTACCGTGTGGATCAACACCTACGGCTACACCGACGTGCGTCTGCCCTGGGGCGGCTCGGGCGAGTCCGGTCTCGGGCGCGAACACGGTGAGGCGGCAATCGAGAACTTCACGCAGCCCAAGGCCGTGTGGCTGGCGCTCGACGCGTAGGTTTACTAAGCTTGCGAAATCCGGCATTCGCCCGGGCGGGGTTTGCAAGCCATGAAAACGGCCTACATCACGCATGCCGATTGCCTGCGCCATGAGATGGGCACGGGACATCCAGAATGCCCGGATCGCCTGAGCGCCATCAACACGGAGATGCGCGAATCGGGTCTGCTCGATGAACTGCGCTGTCTCGAAGCGCCGATGGCGGGCGCCGACGATCTGAAACGGGTGCACCGCGCCGGTTACGTGGATTTGATATTCGAGAACGCGCCCACCGAAGGCTACCTGCAGCTGGATCCGGACACGGCGATGAATCCACACAGCCTGGCCGCTGCGCAGCGCGCGGCGGGGGCGGGCTTGCTGGCGGTGGACGAGCTGATGGCGGGGCGCTCGGAGAATGCGTTCTGCGCGGTTCGCCCCTGCGGGCATCACGCGACCCAGGAACGATCCATGGGTTTTTGCATCTTCAACAATATCGGCGTTGCGGCGGCATACGCGCTCGAAAAGAAGGGCTTGGAACGCGTCGCGGTGATCGATTTCGACGTGCATCACGGCAATGGCACGGAGGACATGTTCAGCCCTCCGCATTGGCATAAACGGTTATTGATGGCGAGCTTTTTTCAGCATCCGTTTTATCCCTACAGCGGCACCTCCAATCCGGCGCCGAATATGATCAACGTGCCCCTGGCCGCCGGCAGCGGCGGAGCGGCCGCAAAAAAGGCCGTGGAAACGCAGTGGCTGCCGGCTCTTCAGAAGTTCAAGCCGCAGATG
This sequence comes from uncultured Gammaproteobacteria bacterium, assembly GCA_963775565.1. Lineage (GTDB taxonomy): Bacteria > Pseudomonadota > Gammaproteobacteria > Steroidobacterales > Steroidobacteraceae > Bog-1198. Next base: position 581,846 of record CAVZJP010000018.1, on the reverse strand, counting down.
ATTTTCATTTCCGCCGGGTTCGATGCGCACCGCGAGGACCTTCTGGGCGGCATGGCGTTGGTCGAGGCCGATTATGTGTGGATGACCCAAGAATTGAAGCAGCTCGCGGCCCAGCACGCGCAGGGGCGCATTGTTTCGATGCTCGAAGGCGGCTACAACCTGTCCGCGCTGGGCCGCAGCGCCGTTGCCCATGTGCGGGCGCTAAGCGAGGACTAGCTCGAACGCCAGGGCTTTAGAGGTAGTGGCGCGCCACGCCTTCGGCGACGCACACCGGCTTGGCATGACCTTCCCGCTCAATGGTCGCTTCGGTGACCAGTTGCACGCCGCCCGGAATGGCTTCGTAGGACAGCAGCTTGTAATGCGCGCGCAGGCGGCTGTTGACGGGTACCGGCGCGGGAAATCGCACCCGGTTCAAGCCGTAGTTGACCGTCATCCGCACGCCGCTCACCTTGAACGAACTTCTGCCGAAGATGGGCAGCAGACTTAAGGTTAGAAAGCCGTGTGCCACCGTGGTGCCGAACATGCCGGCGGCGGCGCGCACCGGATCGACGTGGATCCACTGATCATCGCCGGTTACGGCGGCAAACTGATCGATGCGAGTTTGGTCGATGCTGATCCAATCGCTGGTTCCGATGGCAGAACCGACCAGCGCCTCGAGCTCCGCGATATTTTGATATGTTTTCAAGGTTGTTCCTCGCTTGCCACTATGATCGCACAAGTGCATCTTTTGGGATCTGGAAAAGCGGATTCCCGGCCTCATCTACATTGTCTCAAGGAGCAGCTAAGGATCTTTTGTGAACAAAGCAGTACTTGGCGTTTATCCCAGTCCGACGGCGCATTGGGTGGGTGATGGATTTCCGGTGAGGAGCCTGTTTTCTTATGACTCATTCGGACAAAGCATCAGTCCATTTCTATTGCTGGACTATGCCGGGCCGGCAAGCTTTGCGCCTGCCTCGCGTCCGCGCGGAGTCGGCGAGCATCCGCACCGCGGCTTCGAAACCGTCACCATCGTGTATCAGGGCGAAGTCGCCCACCGGGATTCCGCCGGCAACAGCGGCGTGATTGGTCCCGGCGATGTGCAGTGGATGACCGCAGCCTCCGGAATATTGCACGATGAGTTTCATTCGCCGGCCTTTTCGCAGCGGGGCGGCGCCTTGGAGATGGTGCAATTGTGGGTCAATCTGCCCGCCGCGCGCAAAATGTCCCCGCCTCGCTATCAAGGCATTCTCGGCAAGGATATTCCGCAGGTCACCCTCGAGTCGGGGGCGGGCAACCTGCGCGTGATTGCCGGAGATTTCGCGGGTGTCATGGGGCCCGCCGCCACGCAAAGCTCCTTGAGTGTATGGGATGCAAAGCTGAATGCCGGCCATGAGATCGCTTTATCGCTGCCCGAGGGCCACTGCGCGGCGATTGCGGTGCTGCGCGGTGCCATCATCGCGAATGAATCCCGAACCGTAGGCGGTGCCGGGCTCGTGCTGCTCGATCGCAACGGCCAGGACGTGAGAATTAAAGCCGCCGCGAATACGGCGCTGCTCGTGTTGAGCGGGGCGCTGATCGCGGAACCCATTGTCGGATACGGGCCGTTCGTGATGAACTCGCGTCAGGAGATCGAAACCGCCATGAACGATTTTCGCTCAGGTAGATTCGGCCAGATGCCGGCTTCCGGTGCGCAGCGCGTCGCTGCGGCGGGACCTTAATACTTGCGCAAACTCGGGCCCTTTGCGGTTGCGCCCATCGGTTTGGGCTGTATGAATTTGAGCCACGCCTATGGGGTGCCGCCGCCGCCCACGATCGCCGCTGAAGTCCTTTTGCATGCGCTCGATCTCGGCGTGACGCATTTCGATACTGCGGCCTTGTACGGATTCGGGGCCAATGAGGAACTCGTGGGCCGAACGCTGGCCGGGCATCGCTCTCAATTTACGCTGGCCAGCAAATGCGGTGCTCAAGGGGTGAAGGCGCAGAGCGGAATGCGCCGCAGTATCGATGGGCGGCCCGCCACGCTCAAGCAGACCTGCGAAGACAGCCTGCGGCGGCTGCAAACCGACGCGATCGATTTGTACTACCTGCATCGTTGGGACAAGGGGGTGCCCATCGAGGAGAGCGTCGGCGCGCTCGCGGATCTCAAGGCGCAGGGAAAAATCCGCGCCATCGGACTATCGGAGGTTTCGGCCGCCACCCTGCGCCGCGCGCACGCCGTCCATCCCATCGCTGCCGTGCAAAGCGAGTACTCACTTTGGACGCGCGAGCCTGAAATCGGCGTTCTCGAATGTTGCCGGGAGATCGGCACCGCCTTCGTCGCCTTCAGCCCTCTGGCGCGGGGGTACCTGAGCGGTTGCCTGCGGGATGTGTCGACGCTCGAAGCCAACGACCTTCGCCGCAGCATGCCGCGATTCGAGGCCGGCGCGTACGCGGCCAACTTGGAGTTGCTGGATGAATTCAGCACACTCGCCGCGAGCGCGCAACTCAGCATGGCGCAGCTCGCGCTGGCGTGGCTATTGAGCCGCGGCGAGCACGTCGTGGCGATACCGGGTACGACCAGCCGGGCGCATTTGACAGAGAACAACGGCGGCAATGTTCAATTGCGGCCGGACCTGATCCGACAGCTGGACGTCTTGTTCGATCGGCAGCGCATCGTCGGCGCCCGTTACAACGCAGCAGCGCAGCGCGATGTCGATACGGAGCAGTTCGACGCCTGAAACCGCGATTTTGGCGGGGGTCAAGCGCGGTGCTATATTGGACCGCCGGTCGCTGCGCTGGCGTACGGTTCGATCGGCGCTTATCAGTGGACGACGTAAAGGCGGGCACTTGAACAAGACACAACGCAGTTTTTTCAGCCACACCTCGCAGTGGACGCGGTGGTGTGTACCCGCCGTGTTGATTTGTACCTTCGCGGCCGTGCCTATTTGGAGCGGCGCGACCTCGCCCGAAGTGACTCCGCCCCCCGTCCGCGCAGCCGATCCCATCGAGGAACTGACCGAGATCATGGTCGAGGCGCCCGAGCCACGTTATGTTTCACCCACCAAGCGCGACCAAATTGGGCGCATTTGGGCGCCGGTCATGATCAACGGGCGCGGACCTTTCCGTTTGGTGCTCGACACCGGAGCGAGCCACAGCGCCATCACGGCGCTGGTCGCGATGGCGCTCGGAATTCCCACGGATCGATCGCCGCCGGTGATTCTGCGCGGCGTGACCGGATTTGCCACGGTGCCGACCATTCGTGTCGACACCTTGAGCATTGGCGATCTGGCAGTCGATCAGCCGATATTGCCCATCGTGCCGGATGCATTGGGCGGCGCCGAAGGAATTTTGGGATCCGAAGGCCTCATGGGAAAACGCGTTTTCATCGATTTTCGCCATGATGTGATCAATATTGCCTACTCCAAGAACGAGCGCTCGGCCCCCGGATACATAAGCGTGCCGTTCCATTCGCTGCGCGGTACGTTGGTCGTGGTGGATGCCTATGTAGGCCAAGTACGCACCAAGGCCATCATCGATACCGGGGGGCAGGCAACCATCGCCAATATGGCCCTGAAGGATGCGCTGGCGCGCATCGCTGCTTCGCCCCGCGGCAAGTCGGATCTCATCGAGGGTGCAACCAAGGACATCGAAAAGGGCGAATTGATGGACACGCCCTCGATCGGGTTGGGCGCGGTGCAAATTCGCGACCCGGGCGTGACATTCGGGGACTTGTACATATTCAAGCAATGGCGATTGACGAATGAACCCGCAATTCTCATCGGGATGGATTCGCTCGGATTGCTGGACGTGCTGGTCATCGATTATCGCCGCCACGAGCTGCAGTTGCGCATGCGGAAAACGTGACCGTGGAACGTTCGATCAATAAACCGATCGTCGGAGTCGCGGCCCTGGTTTTCCTGCTTGCTGCGGCAGGCGTCTACTACCTGCGAAACCGAAGTCCGGCGCTGCCCGAGGCCACGGCTCCCCAGCCCAGTGCCCAGCAGCACGAGGCGGAGCCCTCGATCGCGCATCCCTTACCCGCAGGCGCGGATGACAAAGCCACTGCTGCGCCGTTGCCGGAATTGGCGGACAGCGATGCGCCGCTGCGCGATGCCCTCGCGCAATTGAGCGGCGCCGACACGGTCAAACGCTATTTATTGCCGGAAAACGTCGTGCGCCGCCTGGTGGTGACGATAGACAATCTGCCGCGGCAAAAGGTCGCCGTCGAGAAGCGACCGACCGCCCCGGTTGCAGGATCGTTCATGGCCGAAGGCGATGAGTTGCACGCCACCATCGATCCGAAGAATTTCGAGCGCTACAAGCCGTTGGTGAACGTGATCAGCCAGATGGACATGCGGCAACTCGGCGCGGTCTACGTGCATTTCTATCCGCTATTTCAGCAGGCGTATCAAAACTTGGGCTACCCCACCGGCTATTTCAATGATCGGCTGGTTCAGGTGATTGACCTCTTGCTGGCGACTCCGCAACCGCCGGGGACGATCGCCTTGGTGCGTCCGAATGTCATGTACACTTTTGCCGATCCGACGCTCGAGGCGCTGCCCGCAGGACAAAAACTGCTGATTCGGATGGGACCCGAGAATGCCGCCGCCATCGAAGCCAAATTGACGGAACTTCGCGCGGTGATCACCGCGGGAGCTCTCAAGCATTGATTGAATAGCACGCTATTTTTTTACGGCAGGATTTAAAAAATAACAGGGGAAAAATATGGCCACCACTTCAGCGGATGCGGGCTTGCCGAAGTCATCAGCTGCGATGCAAAGCAACTTACTGGTGATCGGCGCATCATCGCTCGGCACCGTTTTCGAATGGTACGATTTTTACCTTTACGGCTTGCTGACCAGCATTTTCAGCGCGCAGTTCTTTTCCGGTGTCAACGAGGTCACCGGCTTCATCTTCGCGTTGGCCGCGTTCGCCGCGGGCTTCGCAGTACGCCCCTTCGGCGCGTTGGTTTTCGGACGCCTGGGCGATCTGGTCGGGCGCAAGCATACCTTCCTCATCACCATGGGAATCATGGGTGGATCGACCTTCGCGGTAGGCCTGTTGCCGAGCTACGCTTCGGTCGGCGTGCTGGCGCCCGTGCTGTTGTTGGCGTTGCGCCTGCTCCAAGGCCTGGCGCTCGGCGGTGAGTACGGCGGTGCCGCGACCTACGTTGCCGAGAATTCTCCCCCCGGAAAGCGTGGGTTGTTCACCAGTTTCATTCAGACCACGGCCACCTTGGGACTGTTCGCCGCTCTGATCGTTGTCATCGTCACGCGCACCAGTCTCGGCGAGGAGGCCTTCAAGGCCTGGGGCTGGCGCATTCCGTTCTGGCTCTCCGCGATTCTTCTTGGCATTTCCCTATGGATACGGATGCAGCTGGCGGAAAGCCCGGTATTCCTCAAGATGAAGAATCAGGGCACCACCTCGAAAGCACCGCTGTCCGAGGCGTTTGTTCGCTGGTCCAATTTGAAAATCGTGCTCATCAGCCTGCTGGGCGCCGTCATGGGGCAGGCAGTGGTGTGGTACACGGGACAGTTCTACGCGCTGTTCTTTCTCGAGCGCGTTCTGAAAGTAGAGGGTGCTACGACCAACATCCTGGTGGCGATCGCGCTGGTGCTGGCCACGCCCTTCTTTTTAGTTTTTGGTTGGCTGTCGGACAAGATCGGCCGCAAGCCCATCATCATGGCCGGTTGCTTGCTGGCGCTGCTGACCTACTTCCCGCTGTTCGGTGCATTGACCCGCTACGCCAATCCGGCGCTGTACGCCGCGCAGTCTTCCGCGCCGATTGTCGTGGTTTCGGATCCCAAGGAATGTTCCTTTCAGTTCGATCCCATCGGCAAGAACCCTTTCGACACCACTTCGTGCGACATCGCCAAGAGCTTTCTGGCGAAGGCCGGCGTGTCGTACCAGCGCGAAGATGCGCCGGCTGGAACGGCGGCGGTGATTCGCAGCGGCAGCAATAGCTTTACCGCTCCGGATCCGCATGTTCTCCAGGGTGCTGAACGCAAGGCCGCTATCGGGGCATTCCAGAAGCAGGTCAAAGCCGCCCTGACCACCGCGGGCTACCCGGAAAAAGCGGATCTTGCGGCGGTGAACAAACCCATGGTGGTGTTGATATTGTTCATCTTGGTCTTGTACGTGACCATGGTGTACGGACCGATCGCTGCGCTGCTGGTGGAACTGTTTCCAGCGCGAATCCGCTACAGCGCGATGTCTTTGCCGTATCACATCGGCAATGGCTGGTTTGGAGGCTTTCTCCCGACCACTGCCTTTGCCATGGTGGCGGCAACCGGAGATATCTACTACGGTCTTTGGTATCCCATCGTCGTGGCAGGCATCACCTTGGTTCTGGGACTGCTTTTCCTGCCGGAAACCTTCAAGCGCTCAATCGACGCCTGAGGGCAGCGCTGACGCGCGCACTGAAAAAGGGCACCGTCGCTGGATCCCCAGCGCCGGTGCCTTCTCCCGCCAGAAGTTACATTCCCGTCACGGAGCTAGCCGGTCTCGGAAGTGTGACGTTATGGGTTCTAGGACAGCGTACTTAAACGTACACTGCGGCATTGAACATATCACCGGGAAACAACATGACCCTGAACAAAAAGTCTTTGAAATCAAGGCTTCCGCTGGCTGGCGCTGGGCTGGCTCTGGCGGCCGCGCTGCTGGCAGGCTGCGTGGTGCGTGTCGCTTCACCCCCGCCTCAACCGCCTCCGCGAGCCTATGTGCCGCCCCCGGCGCCGGCGCCCGCCATCGTAGAGCCGTCTACGGATGCCGACATGCAGGCGAACGAGGCACCGCCTCCGTTGCCCGACTATGAGCAGCCGCCTCCCCCCGAGGATGGCTATTTGTGGACTCCCGGGTATTGGGGCTGGGGGCCCGGAGGTTACTATTGGATACCGGGTACTTGGGTGCAGCCGCCCCGAGTGGGCCTGCTTTGGACACCGGGCTACTGGGGCTTCGTGGGCGGCGCGTACGCCTTTCATGTGGGCTACTGGGGTCCGCACGTGGGCTTTTACGGCGGCGTCAACTACGGCTTCGGCTACGGTGGCGTCGGATTCGTGGGCGGGCGCTGGGTGGGCAATTCATTTGCCTACAATCGCGCCGTCGTGAACGTGAACGTGAATGTCATCAATGTGCACAACACCTATCACGAAACTGTCGTCAATAACGTCACAGTCAACAACAGGGTGAGTTTCAACGGCGGTGCCGGCATCGCTGCGAGGCCCACCCTCGAAGAGCGAACGTTCGCTGCCGAACCGCATGTGCCGCCGACAGGGATGCAACACCAGCACGTCCAGGAGGCGTTTCGCAATCCGGCGCTGGCGGCGAGAGCCAACGGCGGCCATCCTGCCATCGCGGCGACGGCGCGGCCGGGAGCGTTCAGCGGACCGGGTGTTGTGGGCGCGCACGGTGCAGCGATGACGCCGGCAGCCGCGGCCGGCATGCACCCGCAGGGTCAACCGGGTCAGCCCGGCCAGCAGGCTCAGCATGGTCAGCCCGGCCAGCAGGCCCAGTACGGTCAGCATGGTCAGCCAGCAGGCCAGCAGGCTCAGTACGGTCAGCATGGCCAGCCAGGCCAGCAGGCTCAGTACGGCCAGCATGGCCAGCCAGGCCAGCAGGGCGCGACCAACACAGCACAGAACCACCAGCCAGGCGCAGCACAGTCCGGGGCGCAGCCGGTCGCCGCGAAGCCGACGCAGCCCGGTCAACCCGGCGCGGCGAAACCTGCGGCTGCCGCGCCCAAGCCGGCGAAGACAGTGCATCCTCAGCCGCAGAAGAACGAGGGCGAGAAGGAAAGATAACCGCGAATAAACGCAACGTAGCGAGGCGGCCGAGCTAAAACTCGGCCGCTTTTTTTTGCGCGTGGTCTATCGCACCACCGGCAACTCGACGAAGCTCACGCTGGAACCGCCGTCGAAAATCTTGATGGTTGCCTTCTGATAATCGCCGGGTTTGGCGAAGAAGATGTTGTCCACAAAGGTCTGCGGATTTCGGTCATATAGCGGAAACCAACTCGATTGCACCTGCACCATCACCCGGTGTCCCGGTAGGAACACATGATTGACGGTGGGCAGGGCGAAGCGAAAGGTCTGCGGCTGATTCGCCGGGATCGGCTTCGGATTGCTGAAGGAATCGCGGTAGCGGCCGCGCAGTATGTCCGCCGACACCATCAATTGGTAGCCACCCATCTTGGGCTCGCGGCCCATTTCATCAGGGTAGACATCGATCAGCTTCACCACGAAGTCGCCGTCCGTACCGCTGGTCGAGGCGATCAAATTCGCAATGGGTTCACCGCTGATTTTCAGCGCCTCAGTCAACACCGGCGTGGCAAAACTTAGGACATCGGTCCGCGATGCGACGTCGCGTTGATCGCTGACCAGCCAGGTCTGCCAACGCGCGCCTTCATCGCCGCCGATATGCACCGGCCTCGGTATATAGGGCACGGGTTTGGCGGGATCCGAAACGTAGGATTCGAATTCCGCCGTGCCTGCCCGCGGCGCGACGCCGGATTCCGCACCCAGGTGCAGGCTGCCCCGGCTTTGCAGAAATAGTTTTTCGTCGTGGATGCTGCAGCCTGAGTCGCAGCCGCTCGGCCAGGTGGCCAGCGCTTCCCAGCGATTCTCTCCGGTTTCGAAGGCGGTAACCTGTGCGATCTTGAGCGGCGGCGCATCGTCCTTCAAATAATGGTCAAAAAACGGCCGCACCAGGTGCTTGCGGAAGTACTCCGCCGTGTCGCTGCCGAAGCGGATCGGTCCGATCGCACTGCCGTCAAGCCGTTGTTGGTGATGAAACCACGGGCCGATCACCAGATACACGTTCGATGTGTCCGCCTGTTTTGCCTTGAGCGCCTTGTACAGCGCGATATTGCCGTAGATGTCTTCTTGGTCCCAAAGGCTGTGAACCAGCATGACGGGTACGGTGACTCCCTGCTTGGCCAGAATCTTGTCCAGCGCCTGGCCCTGCCAGAATTCGTCGTACGCCGGGTGGTTCATGACCTTGGCTGCGAAGCCCGTTTGTTCGAGGCCGTGGCGGCGCGCCATCTCGCCCGCCGATCCGACGGAGAGCCAGGTGTCGTAGTCATCGTAGTGATCCGACCACCACGAAATGTCGCTGCCGCGCGTCGCTTCCTGATCGTGAATGTAGGTCAGCGAATCCTGACGGAACGCGCCTTTGTGGAACCAGTCGTCCCCCATCCAGCCGTCGACCATGGCGTTGATGGGAATTGCCGCGCGCAGCGCCGGATGCGGATGAACCAGCGCCATCAACGAGGTGAAGCCGTCGTAGGAGATGCCGAGAATGCCGACCTTGCCGTTGGTCTCGGGAATGTTCTTGATCAGCCAATCGATGGTGTCATAGGTATCGGTGGAATGATCGACGCCCGTGGAATTCAAAGGGCCGCTCAACGGCCGCGTCATCACGTAGTCACCTTCGGACCCGTGCTTGCCGCGCACATCCTGGAGGACGCGGATATAACCGCTGTTCAATATGGCGTCGTCCGCCACGTCGGAATTGTCGAGAAGAGCCGCGAGGTGTGCGCTGTCATTCTTCCCGATCCGGGAGCTTGCACCGTAGGGCGTTCGCGACAGCAATATCGGCGCGCGCCGCGCCCCGCGCGGTACCAGAATGACCGTTTGCAGCTTGACACCATCGCGCATCGGAATCATCGCCTCGCGCTTGATGTAGTCGAAGCTTTCGACGCGGGGCACGAAGGTGGTCGGCATTTCGCTGGGCAGCGGTTCGTCCGCAACTGCCGGCATTGAAACTGCAAAGAGCAACAGCAGGGCGCTCTGCTGCATCAATGGGGCGCAGTAGCGCCCACGGCGTATCGACATGGTTAGGCTCCGAGGGGGAAGGTAAGGGTAAGGGAATGCGAATTTTGCTGCATCGAGCCCGCATGCGCAATTACCCTGCGCGGGACTCAAGCGGCTTGCGGTGACGGTTGCGAGGGGGCATGATCGAAACGCGGCAATGGTTGGCGGTCTTAACAAAATAAGTCAATGCTTTTCGAGAGTTGCGGTGCGTTGTAAGCGGGGAGGGTAATCATGAATTCCTTGTCGTTCACGGTATCCGACGGAGTTGCCACCTTGGCGCTGCAGCGCTCGGCCTGCAGCAATGCCATTGATATCGGCGTCATTCGCGCCGTACATCTCGCGCTCGATCAAATTCAAAAAGGCGATAGTGGTGCCAAGGCAGTGGTCATCACCGGCAGCAACGACGTTTTCTGCAGCGGCCTTGATCTGCATTCCATCGATCTGAAGACGCAGGAAGCGCGGCAACGGGCGCATTTCGAAATGCGTCGCTTCATGGACCCGTTGATCCTGCGCCTGAGCGGCTTTCGCTATCCGATTGTCGCGGCGATCAATGGCGCGGCGGTGGGCGCGGGCATGAGTCTTGCGCTGGCGAGCGACATCATCATCGCTGCCGACACCGCTTATTTCCTGCCGTCCTTCGCCCGTCTCGGCCTGGTACCCGATGCCGGCATCACGTTTCACCTGGCGCGCAGGATCGGCGCGGGACGCTCGCTGTCCTCGCTGATGCTCGCGGAAAGGATCGATGCCAAGACAGCCCTCGATTGGGGGTTGGCCTATGCTGTTGTGCCGGCCGCCGAAGTGGTCATGCGCGCGCAAGCGGTTGCGCACCGGCTGGCGACAGGTCCCTGCGCCGTACTGGGTCAAATTCGCACCTTGCACGCGACAACCTTCGACAATTCGCTGCAGGAGCAGTTGCGCGCCGAACGCAGTGCGCAGGAAATGACCCTTGAAACGCAGGATTGCGTCGAGGGAGTGCGGGCCTTCTTCGAGAAGCGCGAGCCGAATTTTTCCGAACACTAGGAGCCTGCAAGGTCGCGGCCACGGGGATTACTCGGACAGGCTCCTTGTCAGGGTCGCGCGGTGATGGCGATGCGGATGGGCGCGAGCGGCGCGCGATCGTCGAACGGCTCGGTTTTGGGATCGCTGGGGACCCCGAGCAAGGTCCAAAGCAAATCCAGATCCGGCTTGAGCGGCTTGGCCCTGATCTGGCTGTATAAGTCGTACAACACGTGCGTCCCCGTGGCCGAATCTCCGATGCGCAACACCTCGCTGATGTTGCGTTCAAACGCGTAGCCTCCGGTCTCCCGCAGAATGGCGCGCAGAGCCGTTTGCAATCCCACCCGGTTGGCGGTCTGTTCGCGAATCGCAATCTCCGCCTGCAAACAGAACAACGCGCCGCCCCAGTAGGTGCGTCCCCAGGTGTGCGTTTCGTCCATACCGCCTTCTCCCTCGCGCGGCAGGCCCATCGGCATGGAATGGCGAGCCTCAGCCCATACATCGGCGATGTCGCGGTTGCCCGATTGTGCTCGGGCGATTCCTTCGACGTAGACTGCGAGACCCTCCGCCAACCAGTTATGCGAGCGGCCGATTTCCGGCAGCGCAAGATGCACCATTTCGTGCACCAGCACCCAGTCCTCTGCCAATGTCGCGGCCGTGGAAAGATGTCCCACGCGCACCTCGATCAACAGGCCGGAGTCATTCGTGGTGCGTCCGCCGCCCACGCCGCTGCCGTCCATTCCTTGAACCTTGAGCACCAGCATCGGCGCGGGAAAGCGGCCGTAGTAATCGGCCACGATGTGCGCGGAGCGCTCGATCCACACGCGCAGCAATGCCGGCTGTTTTGACCATGCGGCATCGTCGATGTCCACGCATAAGGTTCCACCGCCGATTTCCATGTGCATCGCAACGTGTTCGGGGCAGGTGCTGCGCGCTGCGGCGTTTTGCGCTGACGCGAGGCCCGGCGTCCAGAGGAGCGCAAAACCTAATGCGATCAAGCCGATACGCGTCATGATCGGGCCGGCTTGCGTGGACTTTGCGCGGGAAAGTTGAGTTTTCGCGGCCCACTCAAATGCCTGCTGCCGGCGATGAAGTATCGCAGGCGCATATCGGCACCCTTGGTAAGTCCGATGCGCACGCTTTGACCGACCTTTACGCGGGCGAGTCCGTCCGTGCCGATCCATAGCTCCTTGGCGGAAAATATATCCAGCCCGTCGTGCCGAAGGTCCACCTTGAGCGCGCTGGTCAGGCGCCCGGGGCCGCGCGCCAGATCGCTCATTCTTGCGCCGCCCGCATTGCGGTGCATCTTGTCGATGCCATGTAACGGCTCGAGCGCGCGCAGCAGCACCCCTGCGCCGACGCCCGCCGCTTCGCTCGACACGTTCAGCATGTATGAGGTGCCGTAACACAGGTACACATACGCGTGGCCATGATTTAGAAATAAGGAACGATTTCGCGGCGTCACGCCGCGAAAGGCATGGCAAGCCGGATCGTTTCGCAAATAAGCCTCCGTCTCCACGATTCGGCCGGCAGCCATCGTGCCGTTGATTTCGCGCACCAAAACTTTGCCGAGCAGGAAGCGCGCCAGCCGGACGGTATCGGGCGGGACGGAATCGCGTGGAATCCGCGCGATCGTTCCCTGAAGTTCGCGCCAAGCCGCGCCTACGATGGTAGTCTCCCGGATCGTTCGCAGACAAATACGTAACGGGCTAGGATTCTTAGGGGACTAGCATGCTCACCGCTCAGGTCATCAAGAATCAACATTCGGATGTTCTTACCTTCCTTCATGGCAACTTGGCGGCTGCGGCGAATCATTGCCGTGTGCCGGAAGAAGCCTCATTGGATAGCTTGGTCTATGTGAGCGACGCCGCGCAACTTGCGGAGGCCAAGCGCCGCAATCCGGCCATCCTCATCGTACATGCAAAGCTCGCCGACCAGGTCAAAGCGATGGAACCCGGCGGCAGTTGCTTTTTCGCCGTTAAAAATATCTCGATGGGCATGGCAATTCTGCTCAAGTACTTCGACAGCAAACGCTGCCGGTTCACGCAATGGGGAGAGCGGCATCCAACAGCGGTGGTGCATAGCGAGGCAATCATCGGCCAGGACGTCTTCCTCGGGCCCTATTGCGTGATTGGCGCAGGCGCACAGATCGGTGACGGATGCCTGATCGGCGCGCATACCGTGGTGGAAAACCGGGCTGCGATCGGCGAGCGAAGCATTTTGCACGCACATGTTTTCGTCGGCGCGGACTGCCATATCGGGCATGACTGCGAAATTCACCCCCACACCAGCATCGGCAGCGATGGTTTCGGCTACGCGGTGGATCCTGACGGCAGACCGCGAAAGATCTCTCATCTGGGCAATGTCAGAATCGGCGATTGCGTGGAGATCGGCAGCAACTGCGCGATCGACCGGGCCACGTTGACCTCGACATACATTCGGGCCGGGACCAAGCTGGACAACATCTGCCATATCGCGCACAACTGCGACCTGGGCGAGAACGGATTTTTCACTGCGGGGTTCATGATGGGTGGATCCACCAAGATCGGGCGGCAGTTCGTCACCGGTGGGAATTCCGTCGTCACCGCGCATGTCACGGTGGCCGACAACGTGGTGCTCTCCGGCAGGTCTTCCGTCACGAACGATGTGCTGAATCCGGGCGCCTACGGCGGCTACCCATTGCAGCCGTTGAAGGAGGCGCTGCGGACCGCTGTGAGCATCGGGCATCTCAACGAGATTCGCCAAAACCTCAGGCGCGTCATGAAGCATCTCCATCTTTCGGAAGATCCGCAGGACGACGCCCCCGCAAGTTGATCAGCCAGTCAAAAATCTCCTCTGCCTTCGCGCCGCTCGCCGCCCTGGTGGTCGCGATGATCAGCTTCCAGCTCGGCGCCACGCTGGTCAAAGGCCTGTTCCCGATCGTCGGTGCGGGCGGTGCCGCGGCCCTGCGCTTGGCGATCGGCTCGGTGATTCTGCTTGCCGCATGGCGCCCCTGGCCGATTCGCTTCACCCGGACACAGCTGCTGACCGTCCTCGGCTACGGTATCGCCATGGGCTGCATGAACTTTCTGTTTTATCTCTCGCTGCGCCACATTCCGTTGGGGATAGCCGTGGCGCTTGAATTTACCGGCCCGCTCACGCTGGCGGTGTTCGCATCGCGGCGCGCAGTCGATTTCCTGTGGATATTGCTCGCCGTGTTGGGATTGGCGGCGCTGTTGCCGCTGGGTCTTGGCGCCAAACCGCTGTCGCTGTTCGGCAGCGCCTGCGCGCTGGGCGCCGGAGTGTTCTGGGCGCTTTACATCGTTTTCGGCCGCAAAGCCGGCGCCGCGCACGGCAGCCAGATTACCGCCTGGGGAACGGTGATCGGCGCCCTGGTCATTGTCCCGGTCGGATTGGCGGGCAACGGTTTGCAGCTTTTTTCCTGGGCGGTACTGCCCGTCGCCATTGCCGTGGCGATATTGTCGAGCGCGCTGCCTTATTCGCTCGAGATGTTCGCCATGCCGCGGCTGCCCACCCGCACCTTTGGCGTGATGATGAGTTTGGATCCCGCGCTTGCCGCGGTCGCGGGCCTGATTTTTCTCGGCGAGACATTGACGTTGGTTCAATGGGTCGCCATCGCGAGCATCATGGTGGCTTCCGCCGGCAGCGCGGCAACCCGCGATCTATTGCCCAATTAGCGCGATAGCCAGATACAGAACACCGGCGCCGACCAGGGTCATGGCGGTCGTGAGAAATTTCGGGTGTGCGTGATAGCTCTCCGGGATCAGATCGCTTGCGCCGATATACAGGAAAAATCCCGCGAACAGCGCCAGCGCGGTGCCGGTTGCCGCGGCAGGCAACGTGATGAACCGGGTCAAGGCCACGCCCAGCACGGGCGCTGCCGCATCCAGCAGCAGCCAGCGCAAGCCCTGCGATCGATTGCCGTGGTTTTTGAGAATGATGTTCATCGTGTTGATGCCGTCGGAGAAATCGTGAGTGAGCACCGCAACGGCCACGACGATTCCCACCTGGTGAGAGGCCTGAAAGGCAAGTCCGATCGCAACGCCGTCCAGCAGACTGTGCAGGCAAAGTACACCTGCGGCAACGCGGCCGCGCGGCACGGAGTCGCCGTGAATGCGCAAAATCCGGTCGAGCACCAGATAGAACAGGAAGCCGATCGCGGTCCAGGACAAAACGGTCGCGGGCGTGTGGAACGGCGCGCCGAAATTAATCGCCTCGGGCAACAAATCGAAGAACGCGACGCCGATGACGGCGCCGGCGCTGAAGCCCAATATCAAATGCAGGCTGTCGCGCAGGCGCAGCGCCAACAAGCCCCCCGCGAGCGTGCTCGAGAACGCCGCTGCGGCGATGACTAGCAGCAACACGGTGTTATATTGCGAGCCAAGATAATGACTTCATTGGGGGCAACGTGAGTTACGACACCTATCATAAACGCAAAATAGGCAAACACGTGCTCAAGCCCGAGACCCAGATGATGGGATATGGATTTGATCCGAGTTTGTCGGAAGGTTCGTTGAAGCCGCCCATCTTTCTGACATCCACCTTTGTTTTCAAAACCGCGCAGGACGGCAAGGACTTCTTCGACTATACATCGGGAAGGCGCGAGCCGGTCGCGGGGCAATCATCCGGTCTGGTTTATTCGCGTTTCAATAATCCCAATCTGGAAGTACTCGAAGATCGGCTGGCATTGTGGGAGGAGGGCGAGACCGCGGCGGTTTTCTCCAGCGGCATGTCCGCGATATCCACCGTCATCTGGACGCACGTGCGTCCGGGCGATGTCATTCTGATGAGCCAGCCCTTGTACGGCGGAACCGAAACGCTCATCGAAAGGACCCTGCCGGGCTTCGGCGTGAGCGCCGTTGGATTCAACCTGGGACATGATCGCAAGGCCGTCATCGAGGCGGCCGCGCAGGCCTCGAAGCAGGCAGCCGGATCCGGCGGCCGCGTTTGCCTCATCATGGTCGAGACGCCGGCGAATCCGACCAACAGCCTGGTTGACCTGAAATTGATGCGCGAGGTATCGGAGCTCATTGGATCGCGGCAAAAGGGCGGCCGGCCCCCGGTGGCGGTCGATAACACCTTTCTCGGACCGGTGTTCCAGCGGCCGCTGCTGCACGGAGTCGACCTCGTCATGTATTCATTGACCAAGTACGTCGGCGGCCATTCGGATTTGGTGGCCGGCGGGGTCGTGGGTTCGCGAGATGCAGTCGGACCGGTCAAGCGACTGCGCGGCGCGCTCGGCACGCAGCTCGATCCGAACACCGCGTGGATGATCATGCGTTCGATGGAGACCCTGTCTCTGCGTATGCACAAATCGGCGGACAATGCCGCGCTGGTCGCCAACTACCTGCGTCAGCACCCGAAGATTGCGGCGGTGAACTATCTCGGCTTTCTTGACGACAACGACCCGCGTGCAGCCGTGTTCCGTCAGCAGTGCGAAAGTGCGGGGTCGACCTTCGGTTTTGCCGTCAGGGGCGGGGAAGCCGAGGCATTTCGGCTGCTCGACGCCTTGCAGGTGATCAAGCTGGCGGTCAGTCTGGGCGGCACCGAGACCTTGATGTCGCACCCGGCCAGCACCACGCATTCAGGCGTCGCCAAGCAGACGCGCGATCGTTTGGGGATCACCGACGCCTTGATCAGAATCTCGGTCGGAATCGAGGACGCGGGTGATCTCATCGCCGACCTGGGCGCTGCTCTGGAGAAGGTTTAGCGCCCTCTCTCGCGTTGCCTTCCTTTCTCGCGCTTCCCTCGAAAAATAGCGGAATTGCTTCACACAAGGCGGCCAAAGGCTGCAGGGGCCGCGGCGCCCTCCAGCCGCTGTCGGCCTGCAAATTGAGATGGGACCGGCAGAATGGTTCGAAACTTGAGTTCCGGCTGACTGATCTGCGAAGGAGGTCACAAGGGTTTTGAGCATATCCCGCAACAATGGCCGCCAGCTCGGGTTTACCCCGAAATGAAGTCTGTAATTAGGCCATTTTCAGGAGTTTTCATGCACAAGATCCTCACCGCAACCCTCGCTGCCGGAGTAATGGCTGCCGGCGTTGCGCAGGCTGCGACGACCACCACGACCTTTGCGGTGACTGCCACGGTGCAGTCGACCTGCTCGGCAACGGCGGCAGCGTTGGCGTTTCCCAATTACACCCCGGGCACCGGCACTCTGACGGGCAACACCAATATCAACGTCAAGTGCACGAAAAACACGCCGTTCACGGTATCGCTGAACGCCGGCAGCACAGTGGGCGACGCCTTCGCGCAGCGACTGATGGCTTCGGGCGCCAATACATTGCAATACAACCTGTACACCACGGCCGCGCTCGGTACGATCTTCGGCGACGGTACCGGCGGCACCGCGACGGTGCCTGGCACGGGTACCGGCGTTGCGACGGCAGTCGCCGTGACCGTTTACGGACAGCTTCCCGACAACGCCACGAACCAGGCCGCCATTCCCGGCGCTTACTCCGACACGATTACGGTCACCGTAACTTACTGATGACACATGCCGTGCGGCGGGCAAGAACGCCCGCCGCTGCGGCGGCCGATATAACGGCCTCGAGGAATAGATGCGCAAGATTCAGTCAATGATGCTGATCTTAGGTGCGATGGCCGCAGGCATTGCCGACTCGGCAACCACGACCACGACCTTCGCAGTCACATCGCAAGTGCAGGCAACGTGCTCGGCGACGGCGACCACGCTCGCTTTCCCGGCCTATACGCCCGGCGCCGGCGCGGTCACCAGCACCAACACCATCAGCGTCAAGTGCACCAAGAACTCGCCGTACACCATCTCGTTGAACGGCGGCGCCACCGCGGGCGGAACGGTGGCACAGCGTTTGATGGCGGCGGGCGCCAACACGCTGCAATACAACCTCTACACCACTGTGGCACACACCATCATCTTCGGCGACGGCTCAGGATCGAGCCAGACCGTGGCGGGCACGGGCTCGGGAGTCGCGACTGCGAATTCAGTGACGGTCTTCGGTCAATTGCCGGATAACGCGACCAACCAGCTCGCGGTCCCCGCAAACTACACCGATACCATCACCGTCACCGTCACCTACTGACGCATGCGCATACCGGCTGCCGTGCTTCTGATCGGCGCTGCGGCGGCTGTCATGGCCGCGCCGGCAGGCGCCAGCACCTTCAATATCTCGCCGATCCGCGCGGAGCTCAGCGGCTCGCATCGCACGGAAGCGCTCACCATCACCAACGCGGATGACAGCCCGGTGGTGGTGCAGATCCGCGTCGTCAGCTGGTCGCAGAAAAGCGGAACCGAGGAGCTGGTGGATACGCGTGAGTTGCTGGCGACTCCGCCGGTGCTGCAAATAGCGCCGATGGGCCAGCAAATCATCCGCGTCGCCTTGCGGCGCGAGCCGGATCCTGCCCAGGAACTCACCTACCGGGTCATATTGGAGGAAGTGCCGCAGGCGGCGCCGAAGGATTTCGTCGGCTTGCGCGTCGCGCTGCACTTGAGCATTCCCGTGTTCGTCGCGCCTGCACACGGCAAAGCAAGTCCCGAGGTGGCTTGGGAATCGCGCTGGCTTCCCAATGGTCAGCTCGAGCTCGCGGCCACCAACAACGGCAGCGGACATTTGCAAATCACCGATTTCGAAGCACGCTTTCCCGGCTCGTTGATGCCGTTGCGCGGCGTGACATCGAAGTACGTGCTGCCGGGCAGCCGCATGAGTTGGACCTTGACTCCGCCCGCGGACGCGACCCGTAGTGGAGCGATCCCGATTCGTGGCCACAGCGACCAAGGGGATTTCTCCGCCGACGTTGCGCCCAGCGATCTTTAAGAGTCGTGGATTGGCGTGTCCGTGACATCGCGAATCCGGATTGCGCAGGCCAGGCAGACATATTCTGGTGCGCTGCTCATGTGGCTGATGCTGGTGTTCGTGCCGGCGCATGCGGAAACCCCGCCCAACCTGACCGAAGCCGTGCTGGAAGTGGCGTTGAGCGACAAGGACCCCGGCGAAATGTTGATCGTATTGCGCGGTCCGGACGGTGAGCTGTACCTTGATGAGAAGGACTTTGCGGCCCTGCGCCTGCGCTTGCCTGAGAGCGAACCGGTCATCCACGAGGGCAAGCGGTTCTTCGATCCGCGCGCCATCAAGGGCTGCACGGTGAAGATCGATGAAAGCGCGCAGCGCGCCGTGATCAATGTACCGGCGTCGGTGCTGGACACCACGCGCTTGAGCGCCGCGGAGCGGCGTTCGCCCCCCGTGACGCCGGCCTCACCTGGGGCATTTCTGAACTATCAAGTATCAGTGCAGCAGATCAACGGTCAGAACCAGGATGGCGCCTATGTCGAACTCGGCCTGTTCGCCGGCGCGGGCGTACTGACCAGCACAGAAGTCGCGCGTTACAGCGACCTGGACAGCCAGGTGGTCAGGCTGGATACGACATACACGCGTGATTTCCCGGCCACCCTTGATACCCTGAATGTCGGCGACGCCATCAGCGATCCCGGCAGTTGGGGAGACGCGGTGCGCTTCGGGGGCGTGCGCTGGAGTCGAAATTTCGGACTGCGTCCCGACCTGCTGACCACGCCGTTGCTGGCGACGTCGGGCGTGGCCACCGTGCCCTCGACCGTGGATGTATTCGTCAACAATCAATTGGTGACCAGCAATCAGCTGCCGCCCGGGCCGTTCATCATCGATCGCCTGCCGACAGTGTCCGGCACCGGTGATGTGAGCGTGGTGGTGCGCGATGCGTTGGGGCGCGAGCAGGTGGTCACGCAGCCCTTCTATTCCAGTACGTCGCTGCTGGCGCCGGGATTGGATCAATTCTCGATCGACTTCGGCAGTATTCGCGAGAACTATGCACTCGAGAGCAATCAGTACGGCCCGGTGCTCGCCGAGGCAACTTATCGGCGCGGCATCACCGATTTCTTCACGCTGGAAGGCCACGGCGAATATCTTGAGGGTAATTCGCATGCCGCGGGTCTGAACGCCGCGTTCGGCATCGGGAAAGTCGGCGTCATCAACGTGACCGCGGCAACTGGCGGCGACCCAAACGAGTCAGGCTGGCTCAGCGGCGTCGGAATAGAGCATCGCGGCGCCAACACCAGCTTCATCGCCAGCAGCCAGTGGGCCAGCAGCGGGTTTTCCCAAGTGGGCGAGCCGCTCGATCCGGCAATGCGCATGCGCGAGCGCAATCTGTTGCAGACCGGCATTGGCATGGGTCGCTTCGGCTCGCTGTCGCTCGCCTACGTGCGGCAGACGTATCGGGATTCGCCCACCCAACAAACCCTGGGATTGACGCAAAGCATCAGCTTCGGACGCTTAGGATCGCTCAATCTCACGCTCACGCGCACACGCACCGCCGCGCAACTTGCCACGGCTGCCCAGGATTCAACCAGCGCCTATTTGATTTTTGTACTTCCCCTGGACTTCCGCCGCGCCGCGACCTTTACCACCGTGGGAGGCAGCGGTCCTGGCGCTCCCAGCAATGAGGTCATCGCTTCGCTCACCGAGAGTCCACCGGCGGGCCCGGGTCACGGCTATCGACTGGCCTTGTCGTCGTCGGGAAATTACGATGCCGATTGGCGCCAGCAATTCTCCAGCGCCGACGCGGAATTCGAAATCGCGCGCAATGCCGGAGTCGACGGCCGCAGCGCCTACTTCAGCGGCGCGATGACTTATCTGGATGGCGAGTTGAACACCACCCGCCAGGTCAACGGCAGCTTCGCCATGGTCGATGTGGCAGGGCTTGCCAATGTGCCGGTGTACGTTGAAAACCAACTCACCACGCACACGGATGCGGACGGCAAGGCGTTGCTCTACAACCTGCGCCCCTACGAAGCCAATCACATCAGCATTACACCCGAGGACTTACCGCTCGATACCAGCATCGGCGCCAGCACCACCATCATGGCGCCGCCCTATCGCAGCGGCGTCATTGCGCGCTTTCCGGTTGAGCGTGTGCGCAGCGGCACCTTCAGACTGATCACCGAGGACGGCAAACCGGTGCCGGTGGGCGCCGTGGTCAATCTGAAGGGCACGGCGTTTCCGGTGGTCCTCGATGGCATGGTGTACGTCACCGGCTACGATCACGGCATGTCCGCTGAAGCGAGTTGGCCGGGCGGGCATTGCGCTTTTCGCCTGGAGCCGCCGCCACCCGATGATCCTTTGCCGGACATGGGCACCATTCCATGCCGGTCGATACGCGACAACGGCGCCGCGGAGATCGGCCGATGAACGCGCGCATTCTAAAACGCGCAGTCTTGGCGGCCTTGATGTCAGGCTTGGGCGCCGCACACCTTGTGCAGGCCGCCGTCACCGTCAACTGCACCGCGAGCGCCAGCGGCATCGCGTTCGGCATTTACAATCCGCTCAACGCCGTGTCAGACGCATCGACGGGCTCCCTCAAGGTCACCTGCAACGGCAGCGGCAGCGGTACGGTCAATGTCACGCTCAATGTAACCCTGAGCACCGGAATGAGCGGAACCTACTCGACGCGAAAAATGTTTTCGGGTGCCAATTCGCTCAACTACAACATCTTTTGGAGCGCGGCGTACAACCAGATCATCGGTGATGGCACCGGTGGATCCTTCGCGGGCACGGCAGGGCCTTTCGCGGTCCCAGCCGGTGGCAGCAATACCGCAACGGGAACGCTGTACGGCCTCATTCCGGCATCACAGGATGTGGTGCCGGGCGCCTATTCCGATGTGATCACCGTGACCGTGACGTACTAGATCGATTCCAGCGGCCGCACCGCGAGCCGCACCGGCCAGGGGTAATTACCCGCTTGCAGTCCCGGCGCAAGCGCCAGGCGAAATCGCAAAGAGATCCTCACGGCCTGCGGCTTCTGCCAGCGTTGCACGATGGTGCCGCCTTCCGCGCCAAGATACAGATCGGAATTGAGTCCCGCTATGGTCATGGACGACAGCATGGGTGCGACCGTCATGACCTCGAGGGCAAAACCGCTCTCTGAATTGCTGCGAACTGTGAACTGCGTCGGCTGCATCACGTCGATGTAACCGCGCTTCACGTCGGCGTCGGAAATCAGCAGATTGGCGGGCGCGGATTGCAGCTCAATGTTGGCCACGGCCCGCACGGTCGCGCTGACTGCAAATTCGGAATGCACGTCCTTGGCCCCTGCTGCGGCGACGCTCGCAGCGACGATCAGCGCCAGACGCGCCGTGCTCATTCCCGGATTGTGCGAAGATCTGCTCAAGTCCATAAGTAGCGGCAAGCACTCTCGGTACTTTAGCGATTGACCGGGGTTGCCCTGCCTGACATAACGTAAGTCCTGGGGAGAATGCTATAGATAAGGGTGCGCGAATTGCAATCGGCAGCGTTGCGATCATTTCGTGGCTGCTCGGCGCGCCGCTGACGGCACTGGGCGAGAGCACCGGGGAATTGAGCACGGTGGTCGTCACGGCTACGCGCGTCCCGCAGGACAGCCGCGATCTGCCGGTCTCGATCGACCGCGTCGAGGCGCGAACCATCCAAGTGGGGCAGCTGCAGGTCAATCTTTCGGAATCGCTGGATACGGTGCCGGGCGTTTCGGCGCAAAACCGTCAGAATTATGCGCAGGATCTGCAGCTCTCGGTGCGCGGCTTCGGCGCGCGATCCAGTTTCGGCGTTCGGGGCGTGCGTTTGTATTCCGACGGCATTCCCGGGACCATGCCCGATGGACAAGGACAGTTTTCGCAATTCGATTTGGGCTCGGCGGATCACATTGAAGTGTTGCGCGGACCTTTCTCCGCACTCTACGGCAACTCATCCGGCGGGGTGATCTCGATTTTCACCGAAGACGCCAAACCCGGTTATGGCGCGCAGGGCACCGCCGAGTACGGCACGTTCAATATGCAGCGCTATGCGCTCAAAACCACGGGATCGAACGCCGCCGTCAACTACGTGGTGGACGCATCGCACTTTCAAACCGATGGCTACCGCGACCACAGCGAGGCCGAGCGCAATATATTCAACTCGAAGCTGTGGGTGGAACCCAGCAGCACATCGAAATTGACGCTGGTTGCGAATGCCATCCAAACGCCGTTCGTTCAGGATCCCCTGGGGCTCACTCGCGCGCAGCTCGAGGCAGATCCACAGCAAGCCGGCACGGGTGCGATCGCCTACAACACCCGCAAATCGCTTGCCCAGGAACAGCTGGGTCTCAACTATCAAAACAAGTTCAGCGCCGAGGATGAGATTTTCGCGACCACTTATGCCGGGCATCGCGCCACGACGCAGTTCCAAGCAATACCGATGGCCACTCAGGCGGCCGCGCCGCTGTATCCCGGCGGCGTGATCGATTTGGACCGATCGTTTTGGGGCGTGGATGCGCACGTGACCGATCAGAGGGATCTGGGGGGCACGCCCGTCGTGTTCGTGGCAGGGCTTAACTACGACGATCTCGCAGAAGCGCGCAAAGGCTACTTGAACTATGTCGGTTCGGATTTGGGTGTGCAAGGAGCACTGCGCCGCGACGAATCCAACAATGTCTACGATTTCGATCAATATCTGCAGGCACAGTGGGACCCGGGTGCCCGCTGGCGATTGATCGCCGGTGTACGCAACAACTACGTGCAGGTGACCTCCCATGGGCACATCCCCGTGATCGATGGGGCGGACAGCGAAGTTCACTACTCGGCCGTGAATCCGGTTGCGGGAGTCACGTTTCGAGCGGCGCCCGCGGTGAATTTATACGGGTCGTACGGCAAAGGGTTCGAGACGCCCACCTTGAACGACCTGGCGTATCGTTCGGTCGACGGCAGTCTGCCCGGACTGAATCTGGGCTTGAAACCGGCGCGCAGCGACAATTACGAACTCGGCATCAAGGCGGGCAATGACACCCTGCGCGCCAATCTCGCCGCGTTCTACATCCAGACCGTGGATGAATTGGCGGTGCTGCAAAACTTGAGCGGCCGCACGGTGAATCAGAACATCGCCGAGACCACGCGCCGCGGCCTGGAACTGGGGATGGAGGGGAAGTGGGCCGGCGGCTTCAGCGCTCAACTCGCGTATACCTACATTCGCGCGGTGGTCGCGGAGCCTTACTTCACCTGCATCGCGGCTCCGTGCAATCCGCTGGCCAATCCCGCAGGACCGCCCCCGCCGAATTACCTGCCCGTGGCAGCCGGCAGTTATTTGCCGGCGGTCGCGCGAAATTCTCTGTACACGGGCCTGACCTGGCACTATGCCCCGTGGGGTTTCTCAACGACCTTGGAGGTGATCGGCCGCGCCGGAATCTACGCGGACGACCGCAACACGGCCTTTGCGTCGGGCTACTGGGTGGAAAACCTGCACGCAGGCTTCGAACAGGAAACGAGGCACTGGCGATTCAGCGAATTCGCGCAACTTGATAATCTGTCGAATCGAGCCTATGTAGGAACTGTGATCGTAAATGAAGCCAATATGAGGTATTACGAGCCCGCGCCCGGGCGCACGGTTTATGTGATGTTCACCGCGGCGGTGCGCAATTAAGCTGGTGTTATGTACACCAAATGCCTTGAACCGCGTTGACTATATAGGGTCTTATTGAGCATGCGGCGTTGATAACGGCCGCCTGCGTGAGGTAAGGAGAAACGTATGATTATCAAGGGCAAACGCGTTCTGGCTACGGTAGGCGCGTTGGGATTGATCCTGGCGGGCGCCGGCCAGGCCCTGGCTCAGGGCCACGGCGGCGGAGGCGGCGGTGGCGGTGGCGGCGGCACGGTGGTGGCGGCGGGCATGCCGGCGGCGCTCCTTCCCATGCTTCGGGCGGCGCTCATTACGCGGGCGGAGCGCACTATACCGGCGCGCACTACGCTGGGGTAAACCACTACGCTGGCGCGGGAGTGCATGCCACTTACCCGGCTGGATATCACGGGACAGGCTATGTGGGCCACGGTGCCTACGGGTACCCGGGTCACTACTACGGCCATGGCTATGCCACGAACGGCTATTACCATAGCGGTGCCTACTGGCACGGCGGTTACTGGCATGGCGGCTACTGGCCGTACGCCTACTACGGGTACGGATTCGCCTGGTTCCTACCGGTTCTGCCATTGGCCTACGCCACCTATTGGTACGGCAGTGTCCCGTACTACTACGCGAATAATGTCTACTACACCTGGGACCAGAATCAAGACGGCTACGTTGCCACGGACCCGCCGCCGCTTGCAGACCCGAACGCCGCGGGCGGCGAGGGATCCGGTCCGGCACCCAGCGCGAACGGCGCGCCGAATCCGGGTCCTGGTCCAGGAGGTCCCACGGCCGGCCAGATCTTCATGTACCCGAAGAACGGACAGAGTGCCGAACAGCAAGCGACCGACAAGGCCGAATGTCAGAGATGGGCATCGGAGCAGGCCGGACAAGTGGCGCAGAATGGCTCGGACTACAACCGCGCCATGGTGGCCTGCGTCGAGGGGCGCGGGTACAGCGCGCGCTAACCTTAGAGAAGACTTTGGAAAAGGAAATGCCGCGCTCCGAGCGCGGCATTTTTTTGGACCTGGCGGGCGCCGCCCGAAAAAAGTCTAGGAGCCCCAGCAGGTCGCAGGCGTGGCAGTGCCCGTGGAACCCTGCACGCCCACCTGGTTCAGCGTGAACGTCGTGCAAGACGCGTCGCCGGCCTGGGCGCCGATGGCGGTTGCAGTGATGGTGAACGAGGGTCCATTGCCCAAGAAGGCCGGGTCGGGCACGGTCACGGTCACGGAGTAGTATCCGTTGAATACATTCTGCGGCCAGGCTCCCCCATAGCCGACATCGGTGGTGACATTGCTGTACGCATTCGACACGCTCAAGAACCGCTCCTCGCGCCCAGCGATATCGAGCAGCGCATTGCGCGCATCGGCGCGCCGCGACTTCTGCATTTGCGAAGTGTAGGCCGGCACCGCGACCGCAACGATGATTGCGAGGACGGCGACCGTGATCATCAACTCAGTCAGCGTGTAGCCTCGGCTACGTGTAAGAGTCGGAAACGAAGATCGATTGCTCATGCGATTCCTTTTATCGACGCTGGATCCAAGTCAGACGCTTCGAGCTCAGGCTGGCGCTCTGTATTCTGCCCGTGCAGAACTTGGCGCCGGTTGTGCAAACAATATCCCCGCCGGTCGGGAGCGTGGATCCCGCGGGCACCGTGAAGCTCGCATCTCCGAGGGACTGCGTCAGGACGAAAGTATTGCCGCCCGCCTGTGCGATGAAAGGCGTACCCGTTCCGTTGGTCTGAGAGCCGGCGGCGTTGGTCGAAGTCGAGTTCAAAAAGAACCCGTTGCTGGTCCCAAGCGAACCGCCCGTCGACAGCGAGATGGCGATGGTATCGCCGGTGTCGTGCAGCACGGTGCAACTTGACGGGGAATTCACCGCCGGGATGGTGGTGTTGACGATGAGTGCATTTTGATAAGTCAGCGGGTTGAAGATCAGCTGTTCCTGTGCATTCGGCAGTGCAACTGCGAAGCCGTACTGATTGTTGCCGCCGCTGGTACAGGTGGACGATCCTTGCCAGCACACGGCATTCGAAGTGACAGTGAGCGCGGCATTGTTGGTGGCCGCGCTGCCGGTTTGAGTCAACGTCTGAGTTTGCAGGTTCGACTGGTTCAGGGGCGCCGCGCCCGACGACAGACTCAAATATTTGGTGCCGGACATGGAGTTCCAGTTGGCGAGGTTCCAGTCCCAGATGCCGTACAGGTACTGCACACCGGACTGGTAGTAGGCCGGATTGAGATTCGTGGGCGGAAACTTCTGTCCCGTGCCGAAATCGATCATGACGCGCGGGGCGCCTGAGCCTTGCGGTACGCTGATCACCTGCAGCTTGGTGGTGATGGGTTGACCCGCGGGGGCGCTGAACAGCGGTGTGGACGAGACGGCCCAATTGCTTTCCGTTGCGCTGGTCAGATCGAAGCGCCAGACGTTGCCCAGCAAATCACCGGCGTAGAGGTAGTCCGTGATGTGATCGCCGTCCAGGTCGGCGGACGAAACATAGGCGATGCCGTCATTGGTACCGGACTTGCCGGTGCTCAAGTAATAATTGGTCGTGGCGTGCGTTTTACCCGACGCATCGAGCAGCATGACGAAGATGCCCGCGTCGCCCGAGGCGCTGGCAAAGCCATTGCCGAAAATGATCGCCCAATTGCCGTCGTGCAGTCGGCGAATGATGGGCGTGCCGTAGGTGTTACCCAGATTGTTCTTGCACGGCACCGGCGCTGTCGAATCGTTCTGGCAGGCGATGCTGGTGTTGGACCACTCGCCCATCACGATCTGGCTTGCATTGGATTCAGTAAAGTTGTGCTGACCGCTCGGGTCCTGAGGATCGGTGATATCGAGCGCGTAAACGGCCGCACCGCCTTGACCTAAGCCTCCCACCAGCCAGGTGTGCCACGTGCCGTTGTAAAACAGGTCATCCGAGTCGGGAGTCGCATCCACGTAGAAATTATGCGAGTACTGAGGACCCGAGTAATCCATTGTGCCGTCAATTGCATTGTGAATCGTGTTCAGCACGGCACCCGGCATATAGGCCAGGACTTCCGCGCCATCATTGGGGGTGGCCGCACTGTTCACATAGTTGCCGGTGGCGTCGAACGAGCCGCTTTCGAAACCATGCAGGAAACCGTCGTTCGCGCCGGCGTACACCACGTTCAGACGCGATTGTTCCGCCGTGATGAACTGGGCGAATGTCTGCGTACCGGTGTTCTCCGGCGTCGGGTCGGTCGGAACCAACCGGTCGTTCCAGACGGCGGCGTAATGAGTTGTCGGCGGTCCCACCCAGGTGGGGCTCGAGTCGACGATATCGCCGAGCACGCCATCCCGCGCGCGGAACAAGCCGACGCCCAGGGTATTGATCTCATTGGCGCGTTCGCCTCGCAGATAGTGCATGCGAAGGTTGTTGATCGGGCCGGCGTAGAGTGGCGGCAAGCTGGTGATATCGCCCGCATCGAGGGTGTTTTCCTCGGCGGTGGTGATCGCGGTAACGCCGACTTCGCCGATCCAGCGGAAAGGAACGCCCGTGGAGATGTTGTCAAAGGTCAACATGGTTCGGGCGTTCCATCCGGTTTGCGGCGCCAAGGGACCGGTGGCCCCCGTGCTGGCACAAGTCTCCGACGGGCCAAGACCGGTCAAGTTGCACGATGCATCCCAGTTGGATGTGGGGTTGATGGTGATGGTTTGATTGACCGCATCATAGTTCAAGTCGTTTGCAGTCAATCGCCCGGTATTGTCGCCCGGGAAGTAATAGGCCAGATAAGCTTGCGTACCCGTGGCAATCTTCGCCGCTTCCTGTTCGTTCACGCCTACCGACGTGCCTGCCACGAGAGCCGGCGCCGCCTGGAAGCAAAGAATCTCGTGAACGTTTCTGCTGCCGCCGGTCGATCCTGTGAAGCCGAAGCGGAAACTCGCGGGCAGCGGGCCATTGCTGGCGGTGATGTCCTGCTTGGTGATGACGGGCTGGTAGCTGCCGCCGTTGTAGCTGATGGCCAGGCTCAAGATGCCGTTTTGCGTGATCTTCAAACTGTAGGTAATTGGATTGGCTGCGCCGCGGGTTGTGGCGCCTTCCGCCGCGATCAACTGACCCGGCAGAATGTTGTTCAGAATGACGGGAGCGCCCACGGGTGCGTAGTCCGCAACCGGAATCAACGTCTGCACCGGGGCTGCGGGATTGGAGTAGTCCCACAGGTAGCCGGTGCGGCAGGTGTCGTGCACCGCCCGCCGCGCCTTGGTAACGGTGCCGGCATCGGGGGTCGTCGTCAGGCTGGCGGGATACAGCAATGGATAATTCGTGTTCAACCAACCGAAGGCAATGCTGCCGGCGCCGCGCACGCCGATGCGTCCGGGTTGATAGCCGGGACCGGATGCCGTGTTATCGCCGGGATTCAAGAAATTGCCGTATTCATCGATTCCGAGGCCGATGTAGCCGCCGATAAGGCCGTCGTAGCCTCGAACCGTGCCGTCGCCTCGCAGGGTGCTGTCATTGTTGTTGTTCGCGCAGGTGTATCCCAGGCTGCCGCCGAAAGCACCGGTGTCGTAGGGCGGCAAGCTGCCGTCCATCAGAAAGAATGCCATGCCGTCGGCACCATCGCCGCCGGCGCCGCCTCGATCGCCGTCGTAGGTGACGGTCTTGAACACGACTTGAATGCCGGTGCCGGTGGGGAAGGGCGTACCGCTGGAAATGATGCTGCCGGCCTGTGTGTACCAATTGGTGAAGCGCAGCGCGCCCTGGCCAGCGGGGTCGCCCGTTTGCGTGTACCCGCTCGAAGGTGCGCTGGTGTTACCCAGGAAGCCATTGGCGCCTCCTATTTGGATTTGACCGCCGTAGTACGGCAGCCCTCTGCACGCGGGAATGCTGCCGGTGCCATCGCCGGCGGTGAGGCACGCGCCGTCAAAGGTCTGCCAGCTGTTGGTGTCGTTCGCTTGAGTGAAATCGTCGTTCGACGTGCTCGTCGTTGTGGTGCCCGCTTGGGCCATTGACCCCACCGAAAACGCTGCCGCCAGCGTGCTCGCAAGGATCGCCATTGATAGTGATATGTTTGAGTGTTTCATGGTCCTGTCAACGATGTTGCGGTGTTGGTAGCCGACTACGAAAGTGCTCTCGACGACGGCGACGGTATTCGTGCTGCCGCCGTAGCCCAACGCGTCGACCTGGTACACCTCTCCGACGGGTGAACCTGCGTTGGGGCCAAGATCGGTGATGTAAACAATCGGAGCTTGCACGTAGGAAGCCGATTGCGTCGCGGTATCGGGGGTGCCTGTCGCGCTGATGACGTTGCTGATGCCGTTGATCGGCGTGCTGGTGAACTGCGAAAAGGTCGCGCCCGCAGTCCAAGGCAAAATCATGAAATTCGGCGCCGGACTGTTGGTGCACACCTCGATGCCGGTCGGCAATACCCCGCCAGGGCAGACGCCGGCAATGGGCGCCGTGCCGCTCGCAAGGGTGAATTCGGCGAACTGCTGCGCGCTAATGGCGGCATTGATGGCTCGCTGCTTGTCGCGGGTGTTGCCCGCGAGCCTCTCCTCGACGCCATAGCTGCGGAACATGCTCAATGCCATGATGGTGACGACGATGAGCAGGAGCATGGCGGTGACCAGCACCACGCCGCTTTGGAGATTCGCGTTCTTTGGCTGCTTCATGAATTGACCCCTGCGGCATTCATGGTTGCAATCACCCTCTGGATCACGATGGGCGGCCCCGTGGGGTTGAGCGGATTTGTGAACCACATGGTCACATTGATCGAACACACGCTGCTCCAGTCGGTTACAACCATTTGACTGGCGTTTAAATAGGTATCCGCACAGCTTCCCGTGTCGGTCGGGCTGCGCTTGATTCCGTACAGGATGATCAATTTCTGCACGCCGTTGACCAGCGGAATATCGATCGGCGGATTGATTGCCGTGCTGCTGACCGTGCAGGTCAAGATCGGAAACTGCGGGTTGGCGGGGTTGGGTTTGACCCAGAATTGGTTGACGAAGACGTCATAGTTGGCGACCGTCGTATTGGTGAGGCCCTTGCAGTTGAAAACGTTGTCATTGAGCGCAGCGGCATAGCGGACTGTGATGGAATCTCCGGGCGCGGCCGCGTTGAAAGTGCCGACCACGGGTTGACCGGGGGCACCGAGGAATACCCCTGCCGTCGGAAACACAGCGGTGTTTTGATTGTGCACCGGATCCGGAAAATAGCCGGTCGACTCCACGACCTCCGCCATGAAGGTCATGACCAAACGTTCGTTGTCCTGCAGCTGCGCCAGCATTTGCTGGCTGCCGAATGCAGCTCGCGTGCTCTGCACCATCATCAGCAGGCCGCCGGCCAGAAACACGGAGATCACGATGGAGACCATGAGTTCGATCAGCGTGAAGCCGCGTTGGCCCGCCGCGCTCGGGCATGGACTCATGGCGGTCACGCGTCGGCTCTGTGCGGTCATTGGTGCGTTGCGCGATGTCATGTGCTTCAGGGCTCCACGTACAAGGTATAGCTCGGGCTTGCCAGCGCGCCGGTTTCCTGAGCGCTCATGTTGACGGTGTTTTCGGCCCATTGAATATTGATCATGCAGCTGACCGGAGTGGCGTTACCGCAGTTGATGGTCGCGACCGCGGTCGTTCCGACAGACTCCAAAGCGAGCGCCCATTGCTGCAAATCGTAGGCCGCCATGTTCAGGGGCAGACAGGGAGTCCCGGGCGATTTGCAATTTTGCAGTACGCTGGCAACCCCTGCCAGAAGGGGCGCTGCCGCGTTGACCGTGATGCCACCGGGCGCCACCGTCGCTGCCCTTACCACGATGGTTCCGCCGGATGGGTCAGCGGTCGTCCAGTAGCCGCGGTTCACATGCATGGCTGCCGCCAGACTCGCGGCCTCGAGCGCCGCGATCGATCGCTTGGCGGCAGTGTTGGTGCTGGAGTAGGCCAGCGCTTCCAGCTTCACGACGCCAAGTAATCCCACCGACAGCACGAAAAGCGCGACCATCACTTCGAGCAGCGTAAAACCTTGCTGGCAATGCGCGCCTTGCCCGCGATGCGCGTTCAGCATGGGTTGTTCTCCGCCGTGGTCTTGCCGCCGATTTGGGTGGATAGTGCGCCGACGATGGTGGCCGACAGGCAGCGGGTGTACTGCGCGTTGGCCGTCGAGTCATGAAGCGTAAAGGTCACCGCACCCGGCAGGCTCGAGGTAAAGCCCTCGCGGCTGAATGTCACCTGGGTGATGGCATTGTCGGCCGTCAGCGTGTCGGTGTTCGAAAAAGTTCTCTGGATTTTCAGGATTGAGCCGGGCGGAGGCACGGGAGGGGACGCGCCCGAGAATACGATCCAACCCGACTCCCAAGTGGTGGTGCCCAAACAGGTGGCGCCATCGGAGCTGGCGCAGATGCTCACGGGCTGGCCTTCCCGGATCGCTTCGCCGCGCGCGAACTGCATGTCGCCCAAAAGACCGTTGATTTCAGCCGAGGCACGATTGGCGGTCATTACGTACTTGAATGAGGGAATGCCGATCGTCAGCAAGATCCCCGCGATACCGATGGTGAGCATCAGTTCCAACAGTGTGAATCCTGCCGACTGATCTGCCGGCCGATGAAGCTGAACCTTGCGCGTGAGTTGAATCATGGGGGTCACCTTACCGATTGAAGCCTTCGTGAAACTGACGGGAATGGCTGCCCGCCCTGGAGTGAGACGGAGTTCGCAAAAATACCGGATTTTCCATAACCTCATGCGTCAGAGGAGCCCATCTCGGCAAATTGCACCAGCACTTTGGTGCCGCGGCCATCCGTCCCCGCGCCAATGGTCGCCTGCGCGCCGTAGAGCCGGGCGATTTCATCGACGATGGCCAACCCCAGCCCGCTGCCGTGCCCGGGTGAATTCGGCAGCCGGTAGAAGCGTAGCCGAACCCGCTGCCGCTCAGGTTCGGGAATGCCCGGCCCGGTATCCTCGACCGCGAGGAAGGGTCTGTTGTTCTGGGTGCCGGCGCTGACCGTGACGCTGCCGCGAGCCGGAGTGTACTTCAGGGCGTTGTCCACCAGGTTGCTCAGTAGGTCATCGAGCAATGACGGGTCGGCGAGCACTTGCGCCGGTTGGATGTCGACGCCCAGATCGATGTCGGATTGCAGGGCGCGATCAAAGAATTTCGCGACCACCTCGCCAACCAGAGCCGAAAGATCCACCCTCTGGTTCTTGATGGCGATATTGGCGGACGGGTCGGCGCGCGCAAGAGTCAACAATTGATTGGCAGCACGCGCCAATTGCCGGATGCCTTCCTGCAATGTCAGCAGCCGATCCTTGACCGGCAATGCCGCCGGTTCAGCGGCCAGCAGGTCGAGCTGCGCCTGCATGCCGGTAATCGGGGTGCGCAATTGATGAGCAGTGTTTGCGATGAACTGTTGTTGCGACTGCGCCGAGGCGCGCAGCGTCGCAAACAGACGATTTAGCGTCACCGCCAGGGGGGCGATCTCGCGCGGCACGGAGGACTCGACGATGGGACGCAAATCCAGCGGCGAGCGCTCGGCGATCTCGTCGCGCAGTCTCTTAACCGGCCGCAAACCGAGCTGTATGCCGACCCACACCAGCACCAACGTCACGTCCAGCTGCACAAAATCCCACAGCAGCGTGCTCATGAAACCATAGCGCGCGGCGGAATCGGTTTGTGAATGCGCATCCGCCACTGTGATGAAAATGACTCCCGCGCGAGTGTCGAATCGTGTGGTCAGTGTGCGCAGGCTGCGCAGATCCACCTGCGACATGGCGAACAGCTGGCTGGTCTCATTGCTCATCGGAACAAAGGGCAGCTGCGCATCGCCGGCAAGCAATCCTCCCCTAATATCGCGCAGCGCGTACTTTATCGAGTCCGCCGCCGGCAATGGTGGTTTGCCGTTCGAATTGTCATCCAACGTGACCTGGCCGTTCTTGATCAGCACATGCGCCATCAAGATGTTCGCCGCCTGCCGCAGGCGCCGATCGCTGCTGATGACGCCGGGAGCCACGCTGTTGAAGTAATGCACCAAAGCACCGCAGAGTGCCATCAACAGCAGCGGTATCGCGAGCCAGAAGATCAATCTGCGGCTGATGGAAGGAGTCACGTCGGCTTGGCTTCTTCCAGGCGATATCCCAAACCCCGCAGGCTACGAATGATTGCCGCATCGCCGAGTTTGGCACGCAGCCGCGAGATATGTACCTCGACTGCGTTCGCGGTGACATCGTGATCGGGACTGGCCACCGCCTGCTGCAGCCGATCCTTGGAGACGATGAGGCCCATGCGCCGCACGAGACATTCGAGCACCGACCATTCGCGGGCGGTGAGTTCGACTTCCGCATCATCGATGCACAGACGCTTACCCACCAGGTCAACGGTCAATCGGTTGAGCTTGATGATACCGTTCAGCGCGCCGCTCGAGCGGCGCATCAAGGCGCGGCAGCGGGCGGCCAGTTCGGCGGCCTCGAAGGGCTTGCTCATGAAATCATCGGCGCCAAGATCCAGCGCTTTGACCTTGTCGGCCAGTGTGCAGCGGGCCGTGAGAATGAGCGTCGGCAGCGTCTTGCCGGTACTGCGCAGTCGCCTGACCAAGCTCAGGCCGTCGGTGCCGGGCAACCCCACATCGATCACCGCGAGTGCGAATTCCTCGTCCGCCAAGGCAGCCTGAGCGGACTCGGCACTGGTGACCCGGTGGACTGTGTAGTTGGCGGCCGCCAATCCGCGAGTGATGGCGTCGGCGACGATGTCATCGTCTTCAACGATTAGTAGCCGCACCGGCCACTCTAATGCTGATCGCCGACGGCTTGCGTGCCAGGATCGATCGCAGCGGCCGCTTCCGCGCCCACACCCAGACGCCGCGGCGGCGGCATCAAAGCCTTCAATCTGGCTTCATAGGCCCTGGCGAAGGTCTCGATGAATACATGCGGGAATCCGTCCGGGGGACGCTGCGCCAGTCCGGCGAACATCTCGGAGTAGAAATCCCAATTCTTCGCTTTGCTTTGGCCGCCGAACACGCCGCGCTTACCCGCCTTCTCAAGCCGGTCCTCCAATTCTTTCGGGTCGACGCGGCTCAAGAACTCCTCGAAAGCGGCGCGCATGGCCCCCAAGGTGGCGTTGTTCTGCGCCTTGAGTTCGCGAAAAGCATCGCGCAATGCCTCGACCGAGCCCGAACGGGTGGACAGGGTGGTCAACAGTCGCACCAACGCTTCGTCGACTCCCCGCGAAAGATTCAACGGCGACTCGGATGCATCGACAGGCGGCGCCGAAATTCGAAACTTGTTCCGGAATTCGTTGCGTCCTTGATTCAGCTCCAGCAATCCCGTCACGGCTTCCCGCAGCATTTGGCCGGCGAGCTGCAGCGCAACCCCGCGCGCCTCCGAAGTGACGGAACGAGGATCGATACCCGCGCCGCGGCAAAAGGCAGCCAGTCCAATGTCAAAATCTCCCTCGTACAGCGTGGGAGGAGGTTGCGAGCGAATCGAAGCATGGAGCAGCTCCCTGTCGCTTTTGGGTTCGCTCTTGGCCTCGCCCTTGGCTTCGTTCTTGGGCGCATCCATCTTTCGCGTCATCATATGCCAGGGAGTGGCCGGCGCATCCGCCGAGTCCGGCGGGACATCCAGGGGCGGCATGGATTGTCCGTAAAGATCGCGCGGGCGCGATCCGGATTCGGAAATCGACAACCCGCTGGGCTCCAACAACTGACTCAGGTCGAGATCCGCACCCAAGTCATTGGCCGTGGATTTCTTGACCGCGGAGGAGGTTGATTTCCCATCATAGGCGACGATTGCACTCTCTTCGGGTGGGAAGTCATTGGACTTGTCGATGCTGACGAGAAGTTCGTACTCCCCCAGGCGGACGTAGTCGCCGTCCTTGAGAGGATAATCGTGATATTTGCCCAAGGGCACCTGTGCGCCGTTGACATAGGTCCCATTGGAACTGGTATCGACCAAAACGTAGGTACCCGACCTGAAATCCACCCGGGCATGTTTGCCCGACAGGTAACGCTCCGGGTCGGGTAGAATCCAGTCATTGTCGGTGGCGCGCCCAATGGAGCCGCCATGCACGCCAAAGACCTTGGTGGCTTGCGGCCCGAGACGGGTGGAGTGCTCGCTGACGACGCGTAAGCGCAAGGCCATATTCGATCCCTCCGGCGCCCTAAGGGTTTGTCCTAAGTGCCGGTATAATATGGTGAAATACTAGCAATGTTGGAGCCTTCTAAATGGCAGCGAGTCACATTTTCAAAGTTCTGTTCGTGAATCAAGGCAAGGTCTACGAGATCTACGCCCGCAAAGTGAGCCACGGTAGCTTGTTCGGCTTCATTGAGGTCGAGGAACTGGTGTTCGGGGAGCGCTCAACGGTGGTCGTCGACCCGGGCGAAGAGAAGATAAAGGCGGAATTCAACGAAGTAAAGCGTACCTACCTGCCCATGCACTCGGTGCTGCGCATCGACGAGGTCAAGAAACAAGGCGTCAGCAAGGTGGTGGCTCTGGAAGGCTCGAACGTAACTCAATTTCCCGTGCCCATCTATACCCCGGGAGGAGACTCCAGCGCGCGCAAGTAGCCCATCCTTTAGAATGATTCATGTTTAGTCTGTTTGGCGCGCCGGCGCTTTCGCCTTTTCGACTCGATCAACTCCTGCGCGCGCTGAAACTGCAGGACCCCCGTGTCGCCTCCCTCGCGTCCCGCTGGATTCACTTCATCGATTCAAGTCGCGAGTTGAGTGCGCCCGAATCCGCCGTGCTCTCGAAACTCCTGACCTATGGGCCACGTGCATCCGCAGCGCCGCATGCAGGGCAACGCGTCTTGGTTACGCCGCGCGTCGGCACGGAGTCGCCTTGGTCGAGCAAGGCCACGGACATCGCGCATGTCTGCGGCTTGGATGTGGTCAGGCGCGTCGAACGCGGCACGGTGTTTTTTATCGAGTCCGCCACGGTGTTCGCCGCGGAGGACCTGAGACGATTGGCCACCCACCTGCACGATCGCATGACCGAATCGGTCTGGGCAGATTCGCTCGAACCCACAGGTCTGTTTCACTCGGCCGCGCCGCGTGCCTTGCGCACAGTTGCGCTGGGTGCAAACGGCCGCGAGGCGCTGGCGCACGCCAATCAAGAATGGGGCCTGGCCCTATCAAGCGATGAGATTGACTATTTGGTGCAGGCATTTCGCGCGATGGGCCGCGACCCCACGGACGCGGAGCTGATGATGTTCGCGCAGGCGAATTCCGAGCATTGTCGGCACAAGATATTCAATGCCGACTTCATCGTCGACGGCGAGTCCATGTCCCAGTCCATGTTCGGCATGATCCGTGCCACGTACGCGCGCAATTCCGCCGGTGTTCTGTCCGCCTACCGCGACAATGCGGCGGTCATCGAAGGAGCCCGCGCCACCCGATTTTTTGCCGACCCGCATACGCGGCGCTATTCGGGAATGATCGAGCCGATGGATATCTTGATGAAGGTGGAGACGCACAATCATCCCACCGCGATATCGCCGTTTCCCGGGGCGGCCACAGGTTCCGGCGGGGAAATTCGCGACGAAGGTGCAACGGGAATCGGCGCCAGGCCCAAGGCCGGATTGACGGGCTTCTCGGTGTCCAATCTGAAAATTCCCGGCATGCAGCAGCCATGGGAAATCGAGTTTGGTAAACCGGAGCGAATCGCCTCGGCGCTTGACATCATGATTGCCGCACCCCTGGGTGCGGCCGCATTCAACAACGAATTCGGACGGCCGAACACCTGCGGCTATTTTCGCGTATTCGAGCAGCGCTCGCGCGAGGCCGGCGGTTTCGTGACCCGCGGCTATCACAAACCCATCATGATCGCCGGCGGATTGGGTGCCATCAGGCGGCAAAATGTCGAGAAGAAAGACGTGATCGTGGGTGCTGCGCTGATCGTACTCGGCGGACCCTCCATGTTGATCGGTTTGGGGGGCGGCGCGGCCTCGTCGGTCGGCAGCGGCCAGAGTTCCACCGATTTGGATTTTGCATCGGTGCAGCGCGGCAACGCCGAAATCCAGCGCCGTGCCCAGGAGGTCATCGACCGTTGTGTGGCCTTGGGCGATAAGAATCCGATATTGTTGATCCACGACGTGGGCGCAGGCGGCCTTTCGAACGCCTTGCCCGAGGCAATCGCGCACAGCCATCGCGGCGGCCGCATCGATTTGCGCAAGATTCCCAGCGCCGAGTCGGAACTGTCGCCGATGGAGATCTGGTGCAACGAGGCGCAGGAGCGCTACGTGCTCGCGCTGCTTCCCGACAGCGTCGCTCAATTCGCGGCGCTGTGTGAACGCGAACGCTGCCCGTTCGCCGTGGTCGGGGAGATTACCGGCGACGGGCTCTTGCAAGTCGACGATCCATTGCTGCATGGCAAGCCGGTGGCGATGCCGATCGACGTGCTGCTGGGCAAGCCGCCGCGCATGACCCGCGATGTCAGCTCGACTCTCAAGATGGTCTCCAGCCTCTCGACCGAAGGATGCAGCGTCGCCGATTCGCTCGAACGTCTATTGCATCTGCCCACGATCGCCGATAAGTCCTTCTTGATCACCATAGGCGATCGCACCGTGGGCGGGTTGATCAGCCGCGACCAAATGGTCGGGCCGTGGCAGGTTCCGGTCGCCGATGTGGCGGTGTCCTTGAGCAGCTACGATGAGTACAGCGGCGAGGCCATGGCGATGGGAGAACGTACCCCAGTGGCCGTGCTCGACGCCCCGGCATCGGGCCGATTGGCGGTGGGCGAAGCGATTACCAATATTCTCGCCGCTGACATTCCCAGGCTGACCGACATCCGCTTGTCGGCCAATTGGATGGCCGCCTGCGGCGTGCCGGGCGAGGACGCCGATTTGTACGCCACGGTGCGTGCAGTCAGCGTGGAGTTGTGTGCGGCGCTGGGCATAACCATTCCCGTCGGCAAGGATTCCTTGTCCATGAAGACGGAGTGGCAGGACGATCGCGGCCAGCACTCCGTGGTTGCGCCCGTATCCTTGATCAT
Source organism: uncultured Gammaproteobacteria bacterium (assembly GCA_963775565.1). Lineage (GTDB taxonomy): Bacteria > Pseudomonadota > Gammaproteobacteria > Steroidobacterales > Steroidobacteraceae > Bog-1198. Next base: position 543,736 of record CAVZJP010000018.1, on the reverse strand, counting down.
CTCGGCATTTGCACCCGTTCAGGATGCGCGCTTGACGTTGACGCCGCAGCTTGATTCATCCCAGCCCTCGCGCCTGCTGCTCATTGACTTGGGCGCGGGGAAAAACCGACTGGGCGGTTCATGCTGGGCGCAGGTGCAGATGAAGAGCGGTGGCGTGCCCGCGGATCTGGACAGTCCTGACCTGCTGCGCGCTTTTTTTGCGGCCTTGCGCGAGCTGAAGGATCAGCGGCTGCTGCTTGCCTACCATGATCGCTCGGACGGCGGCATGCTGCTCTGCGTGCTGGAGATGGCCTTTGCCGGTCATTGCGGCTTGCGGATTGAACTGGGGTCCCAGGCGGACGTCATCGCCGCTTGTTTTGCGGAAGAGCTGGGGGCGGTAATCCAAGTGGCCGCGGCGCATGTCGGCGCGGTGCACGACATTTTGGCGCGCCATGGCCTCAAGCAGATCACCCGCGATGTCGGCGAGCCCACCGAGTGCTCCGAAATCCAGATCAGCGCAAACGGGGCAGTCCTCTATTCGGCATCGCGCCCGGATCTGCATCGACGCTGGAGCGAAGTGTCGTTTCGCATGCAGCAGCTGCGCGACAATCCGGATTGCGCGCTCGAGGAATATTCACGACTCGAGGATGCGGGCGATCCCGGCCTGCACGCAGCTTTGAGCTACGACCCCGAAGCCGATGTCGCCGCGCCCTTCATTGCAACCGGCGCGCGCCCTGCGGTGGGCGTGCTGCGCGAACAAGGAGTCAACAGCCATACCGAAATGGCCGCGGTGTGCACGCGCGCGGGATTCGACGCCTACGATGTGCACATGACCGACATTTTGTCGGGCCGCATCGCCCTTAAGCGATTCCATGGCCTGGTGGCCTGCGGCGGCTTCTCCTACGGCGATGTGTTGGGCGCCGGCGAGGGCTGGGCCAAATCCATCCTGTTCAATCCACGCGCCCGCGAGGAATTCGCAAGTCACTTCGCGCGGCCGGCGACATTCACGCTGGGCGTGTGCAACGGCTGCCAAATGCTCGCCGCGCTGAAGGAATTGATCCCGGGCGCCGAAGATTGGCCGCGCTTCGTACGCAACCGCTCCGAGCAATATGAGGCTCGTCTGACCCTGGTGCGGGTGCCGCGGTCCAGTTCGGTCATGTTCAGCGGCATGCATGGATCGGTGCTGCCCATCGCTGTGGCGCACGGCGAGGGCCGCGCCGAATTCGACCCGGGTTCGGGCGCGCAGCGGCTGATCGATCAGGCGCAGGTGACGCTGCAATACGTGGACAATCGAGACCGGCCCACGGAGAAGTATCCCGGCAACCCCAACGGGTCCGCACTGGGTCTGGCGGGGCTGTGCAGCACCGATGGCCGCGTCACCTCGCTGATGCCGCATCCGGAAAGGGTGTTCCGCACGGTTCAAAATTCCTGGGCGCCCAAGGAGTGGTCGGAAGACGGGGGATGGATGCGGCTGTTCCGCAACGCGCGGGTGTTCGTCGGTTAGCCCGCTTCGGCCTGATTGGGTGCGACAAACCTGCGAAAGGTCACGGCCTGGATCAAGCGCGCCTTGCGCACGAAGGTTTGATACAACAGGTCGCGCATGACCTCGAGGAGAATTCCGGCGCGTTCCGAATTCAGATTCGGATGATTGGGCCAGGGATCGCTATCGGTGCCGAACAGCACCGTGCGCAGCACCGAAAATGTGTCGTCGTCGAGTTCCGCCAAGGCGCGGGTCTCCTGCAGGGTATCGAACATCTCCAATTTGCCGCGCTCGCCAAGCTCGCGAAACAGCGATTGGACCGTGCGGCGGCTCATCGCGCCGAACGCATTGAAACATGAATTCGCGTAGCAACTGAGCGCCTCCTTGAACAAGCCCTCCGCCTCATCGGGCAGATATGTCAGCGGGAAATTCTCCCGCGCGCGTTCGATCTCGGCGTAATTGGCGCCGAGTTCCACGCGCAAAGCCGTATATGCTTTGGCGGCGAACTTGAGGAAAACCGGCTCGCCGCAGGTGTCGCAACGGAACACGATGCCGATGTGCTTGGGTTTGCGCCTGCTCAATTCCTCGAATTTTGGCACCGCAACCGCGGTCAAGTGGGTCAACGTCTGGCAATGGGGGCAGGTGAGTGCGATGCCCTGATACTCGACATGCAATTCATCCTGCGGCGTGATGTACATGCTCATGATTCAACCCGTCAGTGGTTTGTAGCGGATGCGGTGCGGCTGCGCGGCATCCTCGCCTTTGCGTTTTTTGTAATCCTCGACGTATTCCTGATAGTTGCCTTCGAACCAAAAGACCTGGGAATCGCCCTCGAAGGCCAGGATATGCGTTGCGATGCGATCCAGGAACCAGCGATCGTGCGATATGACCACGGCGCAACCCGGAAATGCCGCCAGCGCGTCTTCCAGCGCGCGCAGCGTTTCGATGTCCAGGTCATTGGTCGGCTCATCCAGCAGCAGAACATTGCCTCCTGCCTTGAGCACCTTGGCGAGATGCACGCGATTGCGTTCGCCGCCCGACAATTCTCCGATCATCTGTCCTTGCTGCACGCCCTTGAAATTGAAGCGGCCGACATAGCCGCGCGAGGAGGTCTCGTAGTTGCCGACCTTGATCAAATCGAGGCCCCCGGATATTTCCTGCCACACGGTGTTCTTGTCGTTCAGCGCCTGGCGTGATTGATCGACGTAGGCAAGCTTGACGCTCGGCCCCAGGCGTATTTCGCCGCTGTCCGGTTTCTCCACGCCCGACAGCATGCGAAACAGCGTGGTTTTGCCGGCGCCATTGGGCCCGATGATGCCCACTATGCCTCCCGGCGGCAGGCTGAAGCTCAAGGAGTCGATCAGCAATCGATCGTCGTAGCCTTTGCGCAAGTTCGTGCATTCGACGACCAGATCGCCCAGACGATCTCCCGGCGGGATGTAGATTTCATTGGTCTCGTTGCGCTTTTGGAATTCCTGCGAGGCCAGTTCTTCGTAGCGCTGCAGGCGCGCCTTGGATTTTGCCTGCCGGGCCTTCGGATTGGCGCGCACCCATTCCAGTTCGCGTTTCAGGGTTTTCGCCAGCGCATCCTGTTGACGCTCTTCCTGCGCCAGGCGTTGTCCCTTCTGCTCCAGCCACGAAGAGTAATTTCCCTGCCACGGAATGCCGTGACCGCGATCCAGCTCCAGGATCCACTCCGCCACATTGTCCAGAAAGTAGCGATCGTGGGTGACCGCAATCACCGTGCTGGGATACTCCTCCAGGAAATGCTCCAGCCACGCCACCGACTCGGCATCGAGGTGGTTGGTCGGCTCATCGAGAAGCAGCATGTCGGGCTTGGACAGCAGCAATCGGCACAACGCGACGCGCCGCTTTTCTCCGCCCGAGAGCTTGCCGACGATCGCATCCCAGGGCGGCAGGCGCAGCGAGTCCGCCGCGATCTCGAGCTTGCGCTCCAGTTCCCAGCCGCCCACCGCGTCGATCTGGTCCTGCAACTTGGCCTGCTCTTCCAGGGCCTTGTTCATTTCATCGTCGGGCATCGGTTCGGCGAACTTGTCGCTGATCGAATTGAACCGGTCGATCAAGCTTTGGACGTCGCCGACGCCTTCGCCGACCACCGCGCGCACGCTCTTCGACTCATCGAGCACCGGTTCCTGAGGCAGGTAGCCCACCTTGATTCCGGACTGCGCCCGCGCCTCGCCCTCGATGTCCTTGTCGACACCGGACATGATTTTCAGCAGCGTCGATTTTCCCGAACCGTTCAGTCCAAGCACGCCGATCTTGGCGCCGGGAAAGAAACTCAAGCTGATATCGCGCAAAATAATGCGCTTGGGCGGCACGACCTTGCCAACCCGGTTCATGGTGTAAATGAACTGAGCCATCTATAGCCTGTGTAGAAGTACGCGTGAATTCGCGGGGAACTAAGCGAATTATCCGCGACTCGCCAACGCTTGTCACGGTGCGGCTTTGTCGCTAGGGAACGCTAGACCAATGAGCTACAATTACCGGCTATCCCAGGGAGTTCTTTAATGTTCAGCGCCCAAATGGCCATCGCCGGCTTCGATCCCGAACTCGCACAAGCTATCGCAGGCGAGCGGCGGCGCCAAGAGGATCATATCGAACTCATCGCCTCGGAGAATTATGCCAGTCCGCGGGTGCTGGAGGCGCAAGGTTCGGTGCTGACCAACAAATACGCCGAGGGCTATCCCGGCAAGCGCTATTACGGGGGCTGCGAATTCGTCGATATCGCGGAGAGTCTGGCGATCGAGCGCGCCAAACAACTGTTCGGCGCTGCTTACGCGAATGTGCAGCCGCACTCCGGGTCGCAGGCGAATGCCGCCGTTTATTTCGCGCTGCTCGCCCCCGGCGACACCATTCTCGGCATGAGTCTCGATCATGGCGGCCACTTGACGCACGGCGCCAAGGTCAATTTTTCCGGAAAGTTCTTCAACGCGGTTCAGTACGGGATCGTGGCCGAAACGGGCCTCATCGACTATGAGCAAGTTGAGCGGCTTGCCCAGCAACATCGTCCGAAAATGGTCGTCGCGGGTTTTTCGGCCTATTCGCGCGTCATCGACTGGGCGCGCTTTCGCGCCATTGCCGATTCGGTGGGCGCCTACTTGTTCGTGGACATGGCGCATGTCGCCGGCCTGGTTGCCACCGGCCTATATCCCAATCCGGTGCCCGTCGCCGATGTGGTGACCACCACCACCCACAAGACCTTGCGCGGGCCTCGCGGCGGCTTGATTCTGGCGCGCCCTCACGCCGACCTGCACAAGAAATTCAATTCGATGGTGTTTCCCGGCATTCAAGGCGGTCCGCTGATGCATGTGATTGCCGCCAAGGCGGTCGCGTTTCTCGAAGCGCTGCAGCCTGAGTTCAAGAGTTATTCGGCGCAAGTGATCGCCAATGCCCGCGCGATGAGCAAGGCGCTGCAGCAGCGAGGCTACAAGATTGTTTCCGGCGGCACCGACAATCATCTGTTTCTTCTCGATTTGATCGACAAGGGCATCACCGGCAAGGACGCCGATGCCGCGTTGGGCCTCGCTCATATGACCGTCAACAAGAACGCCGTTCCCAACGATCCGCGTCCACCGTCCATCAGCAGCGGACTGCGCCTGGGCACGCCTGCCGTGACGACGCGCGGCTTCAAGGAACCCGAGATGCAGCAGTTGTCCAATTTGATCGCCGACGTGCTCGACCACATGGGCGACGCCGCGGCGATTCAGCGCGCCCGAGCCGAGGCCGAATCCCTTTGCCGGCGATTCCCGGTCTATGGCTAGCATGAGAAGTCCCGATGCACTGCCCATTCTGCGGCCACACGGAGACTAAGGTCATCGACTCGCGCCTTGCCGGCGAAGGACGGCAGATCCGTCGCCGTCGCGAATGTCTGGCGTGCACCGAGCGATTTACCACCTTTGAGGCGGCCGAGCTGCTGCTGCCCATCGTGGTCAAAGGCGACCGCAGCCGCGAGCCGTTTGACGAAAAAAAGATGCTCGCCGGAATGCAAAAGGCGCTGGAAAAGCGGCCCGTTTCGCGCGAGGCCATCGAAGCGGCCGCGGGGCGGATTTGCCACAATCTGCGCAGCCTGGGAGAGCGGGAAATAGCCTCGCGAAAAATCGGCGAGATGGTGATGGAAGAGCTGCGCCATCTGGATGAAGTCGGGTATGTGCGCTTCGCGTCGGTGTACCGCAGTTTCCAGGATCTGGACGCCTTCCGTACGGAAATCGATCAACTGCGGCGCCATCGCCGGCGCCGCGAACCCAGCAAGGATCAGCTGCCGCTGCTGCCGACCGACGCCGCGGACGACGAGGACGAATGAGCGGGCCGATCCTGGCGCAAGACCTGGCGCATCTTAAGCGTGCGTTGGAATTGGCGGCGCGGGGTTTGTATACCACCGATCCGAATCCGCGCGTGGGCTGCGTGATCGCCGATACGCAGCGTGTACTCGGCGAGGGTTGGCACGCGCGCGCCGGTGAAGCGCACGCCGAGGTATTGGCACTGCGCGCCGCAGGCGCGCAGGCGCGCGGCGCCACGGCGTACGTCACGCTCGAACCCTGCAGTCACACGGGCCGCACGCCGCCGTGCGCCGATGCCTTGATCGGCGCCGGTGTGGCCCGCGTGGTGTGCAGCACTTTGGACCCGAATCCCAAAGTCGCCGGCGCAGGCGCCGAGCGACTGCGGCAGTCCGGCATCCAGGTGTCAGTCGGAATGCTGGCCGAGGAGGCCCGCAGGCTGAACGTCGGTTACTTCTCGCGCTTCGAGCGCGGCCGTCCGTTCGTGCGGTTGAAGCTGGCCATGAGTCTGGATGCGCGAACGGCGCACGCCTCCGGCGTCAAGGAGTGGATCAGCGGCGAGGCCGCGCGCGCCGATGTACAGATCTGGCGTGCCCGCAGTTCCGCGGTGCTGACCGGCGCCGGCACCGTTCGAGCCGATGATCCGCGGCTCACGGTGCGGCTGTCGTACGGCCCCTGGGTTCGCCAGCCGCTGCGCGTGGTGCTCGATACCATGTTGACCTGCCCGCGCAGCGCCAAGGTATTCGATGGTGACGGCGCGCTGGTGTTCGCCGCCGAGGAGGCGCCTCCTGAGGCGTTGCAGGACCTGAAAATCGAACGGGTGCCGCGCGCCGCGGGTGGGCTGGATCTGAACGCCGTGATAAGACATCTGGCCGCACTGGAGGTCAACGAATTGCTGCTCGAGTGCGGACCGACGCTCGCCGGAGCATTCATCGCCAAACAATTGGTCGATGAATTCGTGCTGTACGTCGCCCCCAAAATGCTCGGCAGCGCGGCGCCGCCCCTGTTGCACCTGCGGCTGGGCAAGCAGTCGCAGCCGCTGCAGGAATTTGAATTTCGCGAAGTCCAGCGAATCGGCGATGATGTGCGGCTCATCCTGAATCCAAAGAAGCCATAAAATGTTCACGGGAATCATATTGAGCGTGGGCCGCGTGCTCTCCCTGACGCACCACGGGGGCGATCTTCAGCTGGCAGTGGACGCCGCGGGGATCGACACCGCGCGTTTGGGTCTTGGCGACAGTATTTCCGTGCAGGGCGTCTGCCTCACGGTGACCCGTCAACAGGGTACGGCATTCCATGCGGACGTCTCGCTCGAGACGTTGACCAAGACCACCTTGGGTAAGCTGGTTGCCGGCTCCCGGGTCAATCTTGAACCCAGCCTGCGGGCCGGCGATGCGCTCGGCGGCCACATGGTCAGCGGCCACGTGGATGCGGTCGCAACCCTTTGCCGGGTGGATCCGGAAGCGCGCTCGCGACGATTGCAATTCGAGCTGCCGGAGGAGTTGACGCGCTTCGTCGCTCCCAAAGGTTCAATCTGTGTCGACGGCGTCAGCCTGACGGTCAACCATGTCGACGGCCGGCGTTTCGACGTCAACATCATTCCACACACGTTATCGGTCACCACTCTGGGAGAGAAAGCGCGTGGCGATCAGGTCAACATCGAAATCGACGTGGTCGCGCGCTACCTAGACCGGCTGGTGCAGCCTTTCACCCAAGATGGATAGCATTGTCGTAGAGGGGGGCCAAGACCGAGTATCACTGCACGTTGATCGGCACTAACACGGACCGTTCGATCGTCGCCGACATTGGCATTCATTCGGCCTGCACGCGCGCCGCCGACCGCATTTGTCCCATTCGCACATTGTGTGGCGCATATGGATTGTGCCGTCGGCTGGAGGTAAGCTTCGAAAAAAGCCCGCAGCAGGAGGCATGTGGCTATTATCAATCAGGTTCCGGTGTTTCAGCGCATGCATGGTGCAGCGCGGCACTGGCTGTTCGCGGTCCTCGCGGGCGCCGTATTGGCTGCATGCAGCAAGCCGGCCCCGGCGCCCAACGCCGAAACCACCTCGGCCAAACCGCCCATGGCGCAATCGGAAGACGAGACAAACCATTACAACGATCCGTGCTCGCTGCTGCAGCCTTCCGAAGTCGAGCGGGCCCTGGGGGCGCCGCTCGGAACGCCCCCGTATCGCGGCGGTTCCTCTAACCCGGCCCCGGGCAGTGATGACTGCACCTACCAGACCGCGAACTTCCAGACAGTTACTCTGAGCGTCGATTGGGACGGAGGCCAACAGGCCTATCACATCGGGGATTTCGTCGGCAACGCCCTGAAACGCACCGGCGTGCTCTCCGACAAGGCCAAGCAGGCGATGGTGTCGGAGGATGGCTCGACGATCGGCGGCGAATGGGACGAAGCGAAGCTCACGCCCTTCAACTGCTGCATCTTCAATGCGCTGCGCGCCGACCAGATGATCAGTATCGATTTCACTGATTCGGTGATGACGCTCAAGGCTGCGGCCGCACTCGTCGATGCCGCGCTCAAGCGGATGGACAAGCCGCTCAGCCTGGATGGCGGCGCGAACGTCGCCGCCGCGAAGACCTTTCTTAAGGGACGTCCAAAACCGATTTCGCCCTGCAGCGTGCTCACCCAGGCCGAGGTCGAAGCCATCCTGGGCACTGCCCTGGCAAAGGCACCGGAGGAGGACAAGTCGGTCTGTACCTACACGCTGCCGCAGCTTCCGGATGCGCCGCCGCGCATCTACGGTCTGCAATTCTTCTGGTCGGGCGGTAATGACCGCTTCCGACAGGACCTGTCGGCCGCAAAAATGGGCGGCGCGGCCTTGGGCAGCATGTCGTTGACCGCGAAGGTGGATGTGCAGGTGTCCGATGCGCCCCCGGCGAGCGTACCCGGGTCAGGCCCGGCGCCCGCGGTACGCACCCACACCGTCACTGAGAACGTCACGACGACAGTGGACGAAGTCGCGAAGCAGATGAACGGCCAGACATTCTCGAAACAGATGAACTTGACCGGGGATGAGAACGCGGCTGGCAGCGGGCCATGGGAGCGTTCCGCTACCACGGGGCGCAGTTTCGAGGCGGTGAAAAAGGGCGTGCTGCTGCGGGGCACCTGGTCGGCCGATGCCGGCAAGGCTCGGGCGCTGGTGGCTGCCGCGATGGGTAAGTTCTGACTGTGCCATAAATGTCGGGAGGACGGAAAATGAAAACACAGGTCTCGGGTCTAGTTCTGGTTACCGCGGCGGTCACGGCCGTGGCGCAGGGCGGCACGATCGTACACATGGAGCGCAAGGACTCCGATAACGGCAAGGCGCGCCCCGAATCGATGATCTATGCGCAGGACGGGCAATTTCGCATGGATACCTTGGATGCCGCCGGTCACGTGCGCGATTTCGTGCTCGTACGCGACGGCAACATCTGGCAAGTGGACATGGAGAAGCGGACGTTCATGCAGATCGACCGGGCCGCGCTCCTCGGGAAACAGAGCGAGATGCAGGACAGGATGCAGGCGATGTTGCAGAGCCTGCCACCGGAGAAGCGCGCGGCGATGGAGGCGCGAATGCAAGGCATGATGGCGGGCCGGTCGCAGCCTGCCTTCACGATGACCGACGCCGGCAAGAGTGATCAGGTCGGGAGCTGGTCCTGCGAGATATGGCAGGTGCGCAGGGGTGAGAAGGTGTCAAGCGACGCCTGTATCGCTTCGCGCGGGTCGCTGGAGGGCGGCGACGAACTCGTCGACGCCGTCCACAAGGCCGCGACGACCGCAAGCGGCGTGCTGTCCTCGATACCGGCGGCGCACGCGACCGCGCAGCAGATGGCGGTCTATGGCCAGGCCAATGGTTTTCCGGTGCGCACGCGCGAATTCGAAGGGGGCAAGGTGGAAAGCGAGCTGACCGTCTCCAGCATCGAGCATCGCTCGCTGCCGGCAGACCAGTTCGCGATTCCGAAGGGATTCACCCAGACCACGATGGGTGGAGGGGATGAATAGCCCGAGGCGGTCCCCGCGCCGCGGTGAAGGTGGCTCGCGACTTCCCCGCGGCGCGATGGCGTTTACCTTGCTATGCCTCATGGCCGGCTGCGGCCGCCATGGCGGTGAACCGGCGGGTTTGCCGGGAGTGCCGGCACCGCCTGCCGGCAAGCCGCCGGGTGCGACGTTGGCGGTCGCCGGGACGCTCTTCGACGGCGACGACGTGGAGCAGATCCGAGCATATCTAAAAACGGTCAAAGAAATCGTACCGACGAAGTTTGACGTCCAGTGGAGCGCGGACACCGTCGCGGTGAGCAAGGACGAAGCGATGCGCGCGCTGCTTGGCGTCAGCCGTGACGGCAGCACCTATCGTTTCGCTGCCGGCGAGCCGGTGTTGAAGCGCATCCGGCCGGGCAGCGTACTATGGATCTACGACATCGCCGTACGCAAGGTCGACGGCGTCGAAGTCGCGGGCGACACCATCGTCGTGCGAACCTCGCCAGCGAGCCTGACGCAGGCCTTTACCCGCGCCGACATCGAGTTCGATGCCGCACCCAGTCTCGTGGACTACTACACCGCGTATCGTCCGCACCGCAAGACCGACCACCCCGCCGCGTTGTGGCGGCAGCGCCAACTGCCCACACTAAAGTCGGCGGTATGGCGCGGCGACGCGGATGCGGCACCTTCGATGCTCAAGGTATCGGACAATTCGGCGCCCGACAGCGAGGATGATTCGGACGGCGATTACGGCGAGACCCGCTCGCCCGGGGATGCGCATACCGGGGAGCTGCTCGGATTCGAGTATTCGATGTCCTATGTCACCCAGCCGGACGGAGTGACGCTGTATTTGGACGCTCGCAAGAAGGACGACGGCGACCCGGAGCAGATGGAGGAGAAGATGCGTGACACCGAACAGGAGGCGGCGAAGGACGAAAAGGAACTGCACGAGAACCTCAAGAAGCTCTCCGAGCTCGACGCCTCCCTGCACACGGACCAGGCGTCACTCGCGGACATGGACCTGCAGTACCAGAAGCAGCTGTCCTTCCTCCAGGGCAAGGGAAATGCCGCGGGTGCCCAGACGCTGACGCAGCAGCACCAGCTCGAGCATGACAAGCTGCAGGATCAGATCAATTCGCTCGACAAGACGCGCAACGCAGTCAACGCGATCAAGCAGCAGGATGAGGAAAAGCTGCAGAAGCTCAAGAAGGTCGGCGGCAAACTCGTCGACCTGTTCAGCGTCATCTCGGACAACCTCGATGTGCGTTTCAAGGTCCGGGCCGACGTCGACAACTTCCAGGTTGCCGGGGCGCTCAAGATCGTGGACGGCGACCTCGACAGCGCACGCGCACAGTTCAAGAACATGAAGGGCAAGGTCCACATCGACTATGTCGGACGCTGGGGTAAGCCCGGCAATGGCGCGGTGAAGGTGCCGGTGGTTCATCTGCCGTTCGTGTTCAACATTCCGTTTCCGATCGGCGGATTTCCCTTGGTAATTCAGCTCGGCACCGACTTCAGTGCGAATGTCTTCCTCGCGGGCAACCATGCGGCACAACAGTTCTCCGGCGACTTTACCTACTCGGGATCCACGGGATTCACAGCGACGCGGGCGGGCGCGACCGACAACACCAGCATGAGCGAAGAGAAGCCGGCGGTCGGCACGACGGTTGCCAACAGTCCGGGGGTCTCGGGGCTCGTGCTGGCGATCCAGGCACCCCGCGTCGGGCTCGGTGTCGGGGTGTTCGGCGCGTCGTCGGTCGCCTACAGCGATATCGTCAACGTGGTGACGATGACCAACGCCGCAGCGTTATCCACCGGGATCATGCTCACGCCGCCCTGCAAGCGCACGACGTACACCACCTACGGGCACGTCGGCATCGACACGCAGGTGATGCCGCTGCCCATTCCGTTCGTCGCCGATGCGATCAGCAAGAAATTGAGCTCGCAGAAAGAGGTGTTCCAGCGCACCCATGAAGTCCTCGATCCGCCGGTCAAGGGCTGCGAGGTCGGATCGTGACGACGCTGGCCGCGCTCGCCCTGGCGGTCGCTCCGCTCGTGGCCGTGGCCGATGTCGCCTCCATCCAGCCGGTGAAGGGGCTGGTGCTGACGAGCACGGTGCATAGCACATTCGTGGTGAGCGGCGGGGCAGGTGCGGACCGCAAGTATTCGGGCACCGACGTCGAGCAATGGGATTCAGTGGTGGACGCGACCGCCGAAGCGATTGTCTACCAGCTCCGCGTCAGCGCGCCGGCGGATGCTCAGGCGAACGCCGACCTCGCGAAGTTCGTGATTCGCCGGAGCGTGCGCCGCGAGGACATCGCGCAGGCGACCCGGATCAACCTCTTCTATTCCTCGGTCGATCCGCAGATGTTTGCTGGACAGACCTTCGAGGAGACCTCCGTGACGGGTGTGACGATGCTCAAGTCCGGCGCGGAAGTGCCGTACGTGATCGGTGTCATCGACGGCGAGGATCCGATGGGAGGCATTGGCGCGATGATGCAGCAGGTGGCGAAGCAGTCTGCGGGAGCGAAGCCGGGCTCGCCGCTTTCGGGCATGGGGTCGCTGTTCACTGCAGGCCACACCTATTACCGGGGCACCCTGAAGCGTGTGGAGGCCGTACCCGTAATGCTGCCGGTGTTGCTCGACGGCTTACGGACTAGCCTGCCGGCCGTGCACGCCCAGGGGACGATCGCCAACGGCGAGAAGGCGATTCAGGTGCAGTTCTGGTGGCTCGACAGTGCCGGGTGGCCGGTCACTTTGAAATGGAGCCTTACTCGCGGCAGCCATACGGCGAGCCAGCAGGTCACGAAGATCGATCGGCCGGCGCCGGACACCGGACCGAAATTCGGCGGCATTGCCGACGCGCTGCAAAAGTCCTGCCGCGTCGAGCTGGCCGGCATCTATTTCAATACCGGGAGTGCGGTGCTGCTGCCGGAGTCGCAACCGGCGCTGCGGAACATCGCACAGGCGGTTCTGCAATCGAAACAGCCGGTACTCGACATCGAAGGGCATACCGACAACGTCGGCACCGCACAGCTGAACCAGGATCTGTCGCAGAAACGTGCGCAGGCCGTACGCCTGGCGCTCGTAGCGCAGTTCGGCGTACCCGCAGGGAGGCTGACGGCCACGGGCTTCGGCTTTGCGCATCCCGTGGAGAGCAACGACACCGTCGAGGGTCGTGCCCGCAACCGGCGCGTGGAGCTCGCCTGCGCCGCGAGCCATTGACGCAGCGGAGACCTCATGAACAGACTGAACGTCGATGAGCTTCGCGCGGCGACACAAGCTGCCCGCAACCGGGAAACGGCGGAGCCGCCGTCATCAAGGCGTCCGTCCGTCGCCGGTCACATGCTGCACTGGGTGCTGGCGGCGGCAGGTGCCACGGCGCTGTTCGTCGCCTACCAGCACCTGAAGATCAATGGCGCGCCAGCGCCGGCCTATGTGTGCCTCGTAGGCGCCGCCCTGCTCGCACTCTCGCCGCTGAAGGCACTCGTGCATGCGATGTTCACCGTAGAGCGCGGCGCGATGCACCTGGTGCATGTCGTCGCGGGGCTCGCCCTGATGGCGCTCCCGGTCAGCGGCCTCGTGTCCGGGACGCCCGTGCTCACGCACGCAGCCCTTGCGCCGTTCGCGATGATGGGGGCGGCGCAGGCGCTCATGCATTCGGACAAGCCGCGCAATGCGGCCCAAAGCCAGGCGATGCGCGCCTTCGTCACCAGCCTGCCGGAAGTCACGCAGTTCACCGGCAACCGCGATTTCACTTCCTCCGCCAACGTCGCGCGCGCCGTGACGGTGCTCGGCGATCTGCTGTCCAAGGCGCAGGCCCTCGGGGAGACCGAGCTACAGGCGGACCCCCAATTCCAGTCCGCGCTCAAGCAGGTGGGTATGCGTACCGGACTGAGTCTCGGACTCGATGCCATCGCTCATTCGATCGACGTGATGGCGCGCAGCCCGCAGGGCGCTGCGGCGGCGCCAGCGTTGCAGGCACGGCTCGCGCAGGTCCGTCGTTCGATCGCCGAACCTGCAAGGGCTCGTCCAAATTAGCGCCGGACGCCTGTTCGAATTGCCGACGCGATAGAGTTCGTGCGGCCATGGGCCTTCGCCGCTGTAGCTTGCGGCCAGAGATCGCGCAAAAAAAAGCCTGTGAAGCGAAATAGGGGCCGGATGGTCGGCAAACAGCACAGCCTGACGGGTCTATTGGTACAATGGCCTTACCTAGCCGCCCCCATTTGACGGTAGCCTTGACGGCGCCAGATAAGAGCGTGGCCCAAAAAATTATTTTTAAACAACCGGTTAGGGGCCAGATAGACCTATTCGCGCGCTAACTTGAACGACCCCTGGCCAAAACTGAAAATTGAGGCTACATGGCTGCATTTAATACCATCGATGAGATTCTCGAGGACCTGCGCCGCGGAAAGATGGCGGTGATCATGGACGATGAGGACCGCGAGAACGAAGGCGACCTCATCATGGCGGGCGAATGCGTGCGGCCCGAGGACGTGAATTTCATGGCGCGCTACGGGCGCGGGCTCATATGCCTGACCCTGACGCGCGAGCGCTGCCGTCAGCTGCGCCTGCCGCTGATGGTGAGCGACACCGACACCTCGCATCGGACGAACTTCACGCTGTCGATTGAGGCCGCCGAAGGGGTGACCACCGGGATTTCCGCGCACGATCGCGCGCATACCATCAAGACGGCGGTGGCGGCGAACGCCCGTCCGGAAGACTTGAGGCAGCCCGGCCATGTCTTTCCACTGATGGCTCAACCGGGCGGCGTATTGACGCGCGCCGGACACACCGAGGCCGGCTGCGATCTCGCGCGCCTGGCGGGGTTTTCCCCCGCTGCCATGATCGTCGAGATCTTGAACGACGACGGCACCATGGCGCGCCGGCCGGATCTCGAGCTGTTCGCGAAAAGCCACGGCTTGAAAATCGGCACGATCGCGGATTTGATCCGCTATCGGCTGAAGAATGAGCGTTCAGTGGAACGGGTTTACGATGAACCCGTGAATACCGAGTACGGCGCCTTCCGCCTGTGCTGCTACGAGGATCACGTCAATAAGACCGTGCACATCGCGCTGGTGAAAGGCGAGTTGAACGGCGCTGAACCGCCGCTCGTCAGGGTCCACATCAAGGACACCTTGCGCGATGTGATCGGCGTCGACAATGAAAAGCTCGGATGGCCGCTGCGGGCGGCCATGCGCCGGGTTGCCCGGGAGGATTCCGGCGTGGTGGTGATTCTGCGCGCGGAGGAATCGGCGAGAGATTTCATGTCCCGGCTGCAATTGTTGGACGCGAAACCGGTCGCACATGGCGCCGGCGCCACCGTGGTGCGCACCTATGGCATCGGCGCGCAGATCCTCAAGGACCTGGGTTTGAAGCGCATGCGCGTGTTGAGCGCCCCCAAGCAGCTGCAAGGACTCGCCGCCTTCGATCTCGAGATAACCAGCTACGTCGACGGCGACTCATAAGCCCCAGGGCTTATACTGCCGCCAGATCCATCGCGAGGGATGAATTGTGCCGACCGACCTGCCGAAGATAATCGAGGGTGAGCTGCAGGCGCGCGATTTGCGCTTTGCGCTCATCGCCGCGCGCTTCAACGATTTCGTCGTGGAGCCGCTGCTGCGCGGCGCGCTCGACGCGCTCAAGCGCCACGGCGTGAACGAGAAGCAGATAGAAATCGTGCGTGTGCCGGGAGCATTCGATATTCCCATCGTCGCGCGCAAGCTGGCGCTATCCCGGCGCTATGAGGCGCTGATAGCGCTGGGTGCCGTGATACGCGGTCAAACGCCGCATTTCGACTATGTAGCCGGCGAATGCGCGGGCGGCATCGCACGCATTGCGCTCGAAACCAACGTGCCCATTGCGTTCGGGGTCCTGACCACCGATACGGTGGAGCAGGCCGTGGATCGTGCCGGCGGCAAGGCCGGCAACAAGGGTGCGGACGCCGCTCTGGTGGCCATCGAGATGGCGAATCTACTGCGCCGCCTGGACGGTTGAATGACCGCAGGGGCGAGAGCACGGCGGGCCCGAAGTCTCGCGCGGCGATTGGCGCTGCAGGCCTTGTATCAAATTCAGGTCAACCCGCTTCCCTGGCAGGATATACACCGGCAATTCGCTGAAGATCCCGAGGCGCAGCGCGTCGACTTGGATTATTTTCGCGATTTGATCGAGGCCATCGCGCCGAACCGCGAAGCGCTCGATCTTAAACTGGCGGCCTTTTGCGAAATTCCGCCGCGGGAACTCGACCCGATCGAGCATGCCGTCCTGTGGCTGGGGTTGCATGAACTGCAATCGCGCTCGGAGTTGCCCTATCGCGTGGCGCTTGCCGAAGCCGTGCTCTTGACCAAACAATTCGGTGCGACCGACGGGCATAAGTTCGTCAATGCGGTGCTGGATCGCGCCGCCCAGGAATCGCGGCCGCAGGAGTACGGTCGCCCGGCAGATGTGGGATGAGTCAGTCATCCGACCTGAACGAATTCGAACTGATCAGCCGATTTTTTTCGCGCCCCGGCGCCCAGCGCGCGGAGTCGGGCGTTATTTTGGGAATCGGCGATGATGCGGCCTTGCTCGACGTGCCGCAGGGCAATGAGTTGGTGGCCGCCGTGGATACCATCGTGGCGGGACGGCATTTTCCCGAGGGCAGCGAGGCGCGCAGCATCGGCCACCGCGCGCTCGCGGTCAATTTGAGCGATATGGCCGCGATGGGCGCGACGCCAAAGTGGGCGACGCTGGCATTGACCCTGCCGGATGCCGACGCCTCCTGGTTGGCCGGATTCTCAGCGGGACTGCTGAATCTCGCCGATGCCCATGGCGTGACGCTGGTCGGCGGCGATACGACTCGCGGTCCGCTCACCGTGAGCGTGCAGATCTTAGGATACGTTCCCAAAGGCGCGGCGCTGCGCCGCGGCGGCGCCCGGGCAGGCGATTCGTTGGCGGTGAGCGGGACCTTGGGAGACGCCGGCGCCGGACTCGCACTGCGCAGCGCAACCGCCGCGCCGGGGCGCCATGCCGCAGAGCTCATCCGGCGTTTCGACTACCCGACACCGCGCGTACAGCTCGGCATTGCTGCGCGCGGCATCGCCACGGCGGCGATGGACCTGTCCGACGGTCTGACCGGGGACTTGCCGAAACTCGCGCAAGCGAGCGGCGTTGCCGCGCACGTGGCGGTCGAAAGATTGCCGCTATCGCGCGCGCTGCAGGAGGCTGCGAGCGCCGAGCAGGCGCGCGACTGGGCCTTGAGCGCGGGCGATGACTACGAGTTGCTGTTCGCCGTGCCGCCGCAGCGGGTTGCCGCCCTGCAGTCGGCGGCGGCGCAATTGAACTTAACGTTGACCATTATCGGCGAACTGCGCTCCGGCGGGGGCGTGACATGGTCATTTAATGGAGACGATTTCACGCCGAGCGGCTCAGGTTATGACCACTTTGGCCGAGCCTCGACCCGTATCACAGTTTAGGCGCAGCCGGCCCAGTATCCTCGCCTTATCGAAGTCGAATGACGTCCCGCGCGCACGGTTACCCTTGACCACAACTCGCACCAATAGTCTCGCGAAAGCCCCAACCGGCCGCGGATCGCTACCCGAGAAAATCGGCAAGTATGTGATCATCAATGAGGTTGGGCGCGGCAGCACCGGCGTCGTTTATCTATCGCATGATCCCTACTACGGCCGCGACGTCGCAATCAAAGTCTACAATGTCGATGCCAGCGGCGATGAGAATCGCAAACGCATTGCGCGCAAGATGTTTCTCTCCGAAGCGCACATGGTCGGGATGCTGCAGCACCCGAACATCCTGCCGATCTACGATGCCGGCGAAGAGAACGGCCATTGCTATATCGTGACCGAACATGTGCACGGTGCGCGCACGCTTGCAGCGTACTGCCGGCCGGACAATCTGCTGCGCATCGACGATGTCGTCGAACTCATCTACAAGGCGGCACGCGCACTGCACTACGCGCATAGCCGCGGTGTCATCCACCGCGACATCAAACCCAGCAACATCATGCTCACGCTCGACAGCGATGTGCGCATCATCGATTTCGGCATCGCGCTGGTGGCCGATTCGGAGATTTCGCGGATTGAGGGCATTGCCGGCAGCCCGTCCTACATGTCGCCCGAGCAGGTTCAGTCGATTGAATTGACCAACCGCTCCGATCTTTATTCGCTGGGCGCGGTGATGTACGAGCTGCTGACCGGAACCCGGCCCTTCCGCGCCGGCAATTTGCAGAAGCTTCTGCATCAGATCGTTTTTGCAACACCCCCGCCGATTCACACGCTGCGGCCCGAGATTCCCGAGGAACTCGAAAACGTCACCGCGATGGCGCTGCAAAAGGATCCGGAAAAGCGCTACAAGACGGGCCTCGATTTCGCGGCTGAGTTGACCAGGGTGCACCAGAAATTGCGCGCCCAGTACAATCGCATCGACCAGCAGGAGCAATTCAGCCTGCTGCGCAAATTGAAGTTCTTCCATGAATTCTCGCATGGCGAGATTTGGGAAGTGCTGCGCGCCAGCAGCTGGCAGGATTACGCGGATGCGGAGGAGATCGTCAAGGAAGGCGAGATGGATGACCGCTTCTACATCATCGTGCAGGGCCGGGTCGGCGTGCAGCGGCTGGGCAAGGCTCTGGGCTATTTGGACAGCGGCGATTGCTTTGGCGAGACCAGCTACGTGCGCGGGGCGAAACGGACCGCCACGATCATCGCGGCGAGTGCGGTCACTGTCATGAAGGTCAGTTCAACCCTGCTGGAGCAGGTATCGACCGAATGCCAGCTGCGATTCAATCAGGTCTTCCTGCGCAGCATCATCGGGCGCCTGCAAAGCGCGGAGCGGGGCGGTTCCTAGGCGGCGTTGTCCTTGTCGTGCTCGATCATCGCGTAGGCCGAATGATTGTGTATCGATTCAAAATTTTCCGATTCGACGACATATGCGCGAACGCGCTTTTCCCTGTTGAGCGCCATCGCGACATCCCGCACCGTATCCTCGACGAATTTCGGATTGTCATAGGCGCGCTCGGTGACGAATTTTTCGTCCGGCCGCTTCAGGATTCCGTAGACCTCGCACGAAGCCTCGCTCTCCGCGATATCGATCAGCTCCTCGAGCCACATATGCTCGGCCAGCCGGGCTTTCAGCGTGATGTGCGAGCGCTGGTTGTGCGCGCCGTAGTCTGAAATCTCCTTCGAACAAGGGCATAGACTGGTCGTGGGCACCACCACTTTGAGCCAGACTTCGGTTTGTCCGTTGTGGTGTTCTCCGGAAATGGTCGCCTGATAGTTCATCAGGCTTTCCACGCCCGATACCGGCGCCTTCTTCATGACGAAGTAGGGAAAGGTCATTTCGATGTGGCCCGAGGTGGCGGCCAGGTGCTCGGTCATTTCCTGAAGCATTGCGCCGAATGACTCGACGGAAATTTCGCGCTCGTGCCGGTGCAGAATTTCAACGAAGCGCGACATATGCGTGCCTTTGAAATTATGCGGCAGGTTCACGTACATATTGAAGTTGGCCACCGTGTGCTGCTCGCCGCGCGAGCGGTCCTTTACCTTCACCGGATGATAGATATCCTTGATACCGACCTTGTTGATGGGTATCTGGCGGGTATCGGCGTGACCCTGCACGTCCTCCACGGTTTCTGCACTCGGACTTTTGACGGAGACAGCGACGTTCATATGCGATTCCTTGAAGCGACCCGACCATTAGCTGGTGCCGAAATCGCCAATCTCAAGAATATTAGACCATTCGACCGTTGTTGGCTGAGGAGCGTCGTGCGAACGCCGACCGACAGGCGGAATTGGCCTGCAGGGGCGTGATTTCCGCGATTTGCGGCCCTTAAGACTCTTGATTCTAAGCTCGCCGCTCGATCACGTAGGAGGCCAGCCAGGCCAGTACGCCGGCTGATTCGCCCAGGAGCGCGAGCCTTTCGCAGGCGCGCTCCTTCAGTTCCCGGGCACGTACCTTGGCGGTCTCCAACCCAAGCACGCTGGGGTAGGTTGGCTTGGCGCGAGCGGCGTCGGCGCCGCTGGTTTTGCCGATCTCTTCGGTATTCCCCTCGACGTCGAGAATGTCGTCCTGGATTTGAAACGCAAGCCCGATGTCTTGCGAGTATCCATCCAGCGCATCCCACGCAGCATTGCTGAGACGAGGCGAACAGGCGGCAGCCATCAGCACGCTCGCGCGGATCAGCGCGCCGGTCTTCAGCCGGTGCATGGCTTCGAGCTCCAGCGAATTCAAGCTGCGTCCGACCGCCGCCAGATCGATTGCCTGGCCGCCCGCCATACCCGCCGTGCCGCTGGCATCGGCCAGGATCTGGATCATCCGCAGCCGGGCTTCCGGCGTCGTCGCGGGCGCGCGATCACGCGCGAGCAGCGAGAACGCCAGCACTTGCAGCGCATCGCCGGCCAGGATGGCGGTCGCTTCGTCGAAGGCGCGATGGGTTGTCGGCTGTCCGCGGCGCAGATCATCGTTGTCCATCGCGGGCAGATCGTCATGGACCAGCGAGTAGGAATGTATGAGTTCCACTGCGGCGGCCGGTGCGTCCAACGACTCGATGGGGACTTGCAGCGCTTCTCCGGTGCAATAGACCAACAATGGACGCAAGCGCTTGCCGCCGCCCAAAACCGCGTAGCGCTGCGCCGCGTGCAAGCGTTGCGGAACCAAATCGGCGCTGGGTAGCACGCGGTCAAGGACGCCCTGTACGCGCGCTTGATAGCCGCGCATTCGCGCCTCCGTCGCGTCCACCTTCATCGTTCAGCCGATTTTGGATTCGTCGGGCATGAAGTCTTCCACCGAAGGCTCTCCGGCCTTCTTGAGTAAAATCTCGACTTTTTGTTCAGCTTCTTTCAGCGCGCTTTGGCAGGCCCGCGTCAGCATTACCCCGCGCTCAAAGGCCGCCAGCGATTCCTCCAGAGGCAAATCGCCGTGCTCCAGGCGCTCGACCAGCTCTTCGAGGTCGCGCATGGCAGTCTCAAAGTCGAGAACGGGCTGTTTTGCGCTTTTCGGTGCGGACATGACCTCCGGAACGGTACACATGCGCTACTCCGGGGTCAAACACGCCCGCCGGTGTCGGACTGACCCAGGAACATTGTCAGGCCGTGATACGTATCACAACCACGGGGGACGCGGCGCGCCTTGTTTTGGGTAACATTGCCATTGGGAAGCTTTATGCCAATTTCAATCAAATCAATCGTCGCCGGCGGGTGCCTGACAGCCATGGTATTGGCGGCGGCTGCCTGCAGTCCGCGGCGCATTCCGCCGATGACAATCTCCGACATGATGGAAGATCGGGTCGCACTGGACGGCGTGCTTTTGAAGTGCAATAAAGATCCCGCCAAGTCCCGCACGGATACGGACTGCCAGAATGCCCGCATTGCCGTCGAGCGTCTGGCAAGCAAGCAAGTCGATCCGGACCAGGAGGCCAAGCGCCAGCAGGAATTCGAGCGCAGTCGCGAGCAACTGCGATCGATCGAAGACAAGAGGCGTGCAGAAGAAGAGGCCAAGAAGCCCAAGGTGGACGTGTATAACCTGCCGGTCGTGCCGGTTGAAGCCAAGCCGCCTGCGACGGATTCAAAAGATTCCCAATCGCCCATAGTCGGGCAAACCAAGCCATAAGCGCCTGACGGGCCCCTAGGCCCAGACGATCGGCCCGGAAGCGGCGTACCAGGAGCCGATTGCCGGCGCGGCCATCGCCTCGAGACGGCTGCGTTTGATTTTCATGGTCGGCGTGAGGCAGCCATTTTCTATTGTCCAGGGTTCGTTGGTGATCACCAAGCGCGCAAGGCGTTCGTGGCGTACCAGCGAGTCGTTGGTCACACGCAGCAGCTCCGCCAAATCGGCCTCGACCTGCCGGCGCGTCGCCGGCTCGGACAGGCGAGGTCTGAGATACTCGTTGAGCATCAGCATCGCGTAAGGCGCGGGCTCGCCAACCCCGGATACCATCGACTGTTCGATCATGGGGTGAGCATTGAGGCGGTTCTCGATCGGCGCCGGCGCCACGTACTTGCCTTTGGCGGTCTTGAACAACTCTTTTTTGCGGCCGGTGATGCGCAGCTGCCCGTCGGACCGCTGCTCACCCAAATCGCCCGTTCGAAAGAAACCGTCTTTCGTGAAACACTGCGCATTGAGATCCGGGCGCTTGTAGTACCCCACCAATGCGCCCGGCGACTTGATCAATATCTCACCGTCCTCGTCCAGACGTACCTGCACTCCCGGGGACGGCACTCCCACATAGCCCGGTTCACAAAACTTCGCCGTGGTGCGATGCGAGTAGGCAAAGTCTTCAGTCATTCCATAGCCTTCGACCAGGTTCAATCCCAGGCGCCGATACCAGGTGAGCAATTCAACCGGAATAGGTGCAGAGCCGCTGACGGCAAGGCGCACCTCGTCCAGGCCCAATCCCGCCAGCACCTTGCGTCCGACCGCCGGGGCGGTGGCCGGATTGTCGAGCAGGGCATCCAACTGCGCCCCTGGCATGCCGGCGAGCACACCCTGCTGAAATTTCAGCCACAGGCGAGGCACGGACACGAACACGGTGGGGCGGGCGCGCTTCAGATCCTCCGCAAAGGTGGCCAGCGAGTCGGCGAAGAAGATATGGCCCTCGCCGGAGAATAGAATCGGACATTCAATGGCACCGCGCTCATACGCATGCGCCAGGGGTAGATAAGAGAGGACGCGGCGCGCCGTGCCTTCGGGCAACTGCACGTCCAGGTCCGTCAGCCCCGCTTCGACGCGCCGCGAGATGCTGCCAAAGGTCTGCATGACACCCTTCGGCTGCCCGGTGGAGCCTGAGGTATACAGCAACATCGCCAATTCGTGTTCGGCGCGAGTGGGGCGGCCGGAGAGGGGCGCTGTGCGCGCCACGATGTCATGCCAGATGGCGCAGCCCTCCGCCGCACAAGCATCGGGCGCCAGCGGCAGTGCAATGCGAGGCAATCCGGCGGGCACGCCGCTGCGTTGCTGCGGCCAGTCGTCCAGCCGGCCGATGAACAACAGACTGGCCTCGCTGTGCTCCAGCACATAACGCACGTTTTCGGCCGATTCCGTGGGGAAAATGGCCACAGTGGCGCCGCCGGCTATCCAGATCGCGATCTCGGCAATGATGAAATGCGCGCTATTTTTGGCGAGCATGGCGACGCGGGCACCCGGCTGTAAGCCCTGCTCGCGCAGATAGGCGGCCATGCGCCTCGCTTCGCCGACCGCCTGGTCCCAGGTAATGTCCAGAAGCTGCCCACCGCCGACGGGCTGCGTCATGAACACCACGCCGCGTTGCGCTGCTTCGTGCTCGTAAATGCGGTCCAGGATGAGTGGATTCGAGTTCACAATGACCCTCTCGTCGTTATTTTTTTGTCGCTTCCGGCGCGGTCTGTTTCTGCTGAGTGGCCTTGATGGCACTGTCGCGTTCCATCTTTTTGTCCAGGAGAAGCCGGTAGGCAATGTAGTACTTGAAGATGTTGCTGACATAGGTGACCGTCTCGCGGCCGATCTTCTCGGAGACGATGACCTCGACATTGCCGAACCAGAGGTTGGGATTGAGGCCGCGCTTCTCGGCCAGTGAGCGCAAACGCAGTATCCGATTCGGCCCGGCGTTGTAGGCGGCAAACGAAAACAACGCCTTGTTCAAATCGTCCATCGGAAAGTCGGCAAAGTATTGGTCGCGCAGTGATGCGATGTACTTGATTCCCGCGTGCACATTTGGCTCCAGGTTGCCGACATCGCCCACGCCCATTTGTTTACCGGTGGCAGGCATCAGCTGCATCACGCCAATAGCGCCGACCGGGCTCTTGACCTGCTGGTCGAGCCGGGATTCCTGGTATCCCTGCGCAATCATCAAGAGAGCGTCGAAGCTGTATTTATCGCCGTACTTGCGAAACAGATCGACGGTGGTATTGAACCTCTGCAGCTCCGCCGCCGAGGTTGAGTTTTTGACATACTTCGTACTCTTGAGGTACTTGCGCAGAATTTCCGCCCGCGTGGGATCGCTTTTTTTCCCGTGGCGTTTCATGAAGGCGTTGATTTGCTCCATGAGCAGCGGACTGTGCTCGCGGATCATCCAGGCGTAGGACCCCCCGGCGTTGACGATCAGGTCCGGATGCGGGGTGATTTTTGGCAAGACCTGAGCCCACAGCGGCGTGATCGTGTCATCCACGACCACGAATTGGACTAATCCCGCATTGAGCATTTGCAAAAGATCCTCGTCCTCCATGCTCTCCGGCGCGAGGTTGAGTTTTACCGGAGCCTTGCCAGCCTTCTGAAAGCCCGCATTGAGCGCCTGCAGGTGCTCGTAGAAGCTGCTGGATGCGCGCACGAAGACTTCCTTTCCGGATAGGTCGTCGATGGATGCGAGCACAGGAGAAGCGGGTCCGCTGACGACGATTTCGTTCACGTTCGAATAAATCGGGTCGGAGAAGTCGATCAATTTATCGCGTGCCGCGGTGATGGTGATGCCGGAAGCCGCGATATCTCCGCTTGCCCTTCGAGCAGTTTCGGGATGAGTTGGTCACGCCGCACCGGAATGAAGACGATGTGGACGGGAATTCCCTTGGTCTTCAGCGCCTTATTGAGGTCCTTCTCGAAGAGCGTGAGCGCTTCATAGCTCAGGCCCCGCGGCGTCCCCTTGTCGACGAAGTAGTAGGTCGGGCTGTAGACGACCAGCGCGCGAATGAAGCGCTTTTTCACCATGCCATCCAAATCGCCGGTCCATTTTTGCGCAGCCGCGGCATCGAACCAGCTCGGGGGTGTGCTTGTCGGAATGTACCGGCGGCGGCGCCGGGGGTGCCGCCGGAAGCTGCGGCGGCGTATACCGGCAGGGGCGGCTGCAGCGCAGATCAGCCAAGCGCACAGATACAGAGCCGTGTTATCTCATGGTCCCCGTCATTGGCTGCTCCCCGTCATTATCGTGGTTTCCGCCATTTGCGCGCCAACGGACGCGAATGTCAATCCGCAACGATATTGCGGCGTTTTGCCTTGAGCAACACATCCACAGCCTCGGGCCGGTCGTCCCAATAGTCGAGGCGAATCCGCCCATCCGGCAGCTGGCTGACCGTGGCCGGCGCCGCGCTGAATGTGCAGTACCAGCCGGTGGGCAACACCACCGCGTTTCTGGGTCTTCCGAGGCTACGGTCAAACACCAAATCCGCGCCGTCCAATTTGTAGCTCGCGGGCGCGGTATAGGTTTCGGCAATGCGTAAGCGTAGCGATTCGCCCGTCTTGATGGGCGCAAAAGGGATCACCACCACGTGCGCAATCGGTGCGACCGTTTCCCCGACATCGATCTTCGAAGCCAACAGCTGCGCCCCGCTCATTTCGCGGGCCTGCAGTTGCTCTCCTGTATCCAGGATGCTGGCGGAAGGATGACTTGCCACGCTGCCTTCGCGAACGATGTTCGCATAACCGTTCACGCCCGGCCTCGCCTCCGTGTAGTCATGATAAAGACTGAACGCATGCGTCTCCGGTTGTTGGAGAAAGTACACGATCTCGCGGTCTTGATGAGCGCGCTCCGAGAGCCGTTCCTGCTCCGTCTCTCCCTGAAATGGCGATTCCCAGCTGCGTTTCGTGGTCAGTTCCGTCGGCAACGCCGCGGTTCCCATCTGAGCGTCCTTGACCGCACGCACAACGAGCGGTGCCTCGCCCGCGCCCGCGTGCAGGAAACTGATCGCAATGCGCCCGTCCTTTTCGGTCAGAATTTGCGACGCCACGGTCAGCCCCACGACTTCGTATCCGGCGGGCAGCACCACTTTGTTGCGCTTGATGCTCAACGGCCGGTTGAAGACGATGGTCTTGCCATCCGAGAAATAGCTTTTTGCGTCCTTGTAAGTCTTGACGATCAAGACGCGAGCTTGACCCTGCTCCGGAACGGGGCGCGCCAAACTTACCTTGATGTAATTGGTGTCAGCATCCGCGTCCGGCATCAACGGGTCCATGCGGGCTTGCGCGCCGCTCACCACCTCAAAATGCAGCGCGGTCCCGAGCCGTGCGTCAAGCACGCTTTCATCGCTTGCGGTACTCCCCTTGCGAATGGGGTTGTAGAAAAATTTCGCCCCCGCGGTCGTGGCGGCCACCTCGTAGTAGATTTTGAAGCTGTGGGTCTCCGGTGCGAGCAGTTCGTACCGCGTATACTCGCCGGTCTCTGTTTGGGTCGTGGCCGAGGGGAAGTACATCGCGTCCTGCGCCGCCGGGCTGGTCTCGGCATTGCCGGCCACGCAGGACGGCGCGCCAAAAGAGAAAAAAATGCCAGCCAGGATGCGTATTTCATTGACTAATCTCCCGTTGACGCGAAACAATTCGATGGCGCGGCGGATGACATTGTAATTCAGACATCACGCGCCTGAACGACTCGAAGCCAGGGTACTTTTTGGGGATTCACCATGAAAATGTCGAACGCAGCCGCGCACGCAGGGCGCAGTTTTTTCATTGCCGCGTGGCTGTTCTGCGCTGCCGGCAACGCGCTCGCCGCCCAGCCCATCACGCGCGACTTGCCGCCGGGTCTGCAGATCCCCGCGGCGGCACAGCCCGGGCCGAACTTCGATGTGGACAAGGCCACGGCAGGCATACCTCAACCTGCTGTCGCCGGAGCAGCGCAAATTGTCGAACAGCTACTTCGAAGGGGGTTACTGGCTGCAATTGTGGGAGCTTCTATGGAACGCGGGCGCATGCGTGCTGCTGCTCGTCACCGGCGCCTCGAGCTGGATGAGCAGGTTTTCGCAGCGCGTCAGCCGACGCAAATGGATCAGCACGCCGATCTACGTTGTGCAATTCGTCATCGCGCTATATGTCCTTGATTTACCGCTGTCGATATACACGGACTTCTTGCGCGAGCATCAGTACGGCTTGACGGAGCAGTCTTTTGGCGGATGGATGGGCGACCAGCTGATCATGTTTGATGGCCAATGCCGCTGATTTTCGCGGTGGCGCTGACGGCTATATACGCCGCGGTGCGCCGCACCGGCGCCCGCTGGTGGGTATGGGCCACGGGCTTGAGCTTCGTGGTCCTGATGACGGTGCAGCTGATCGCGCCGGTGTATCTCGAGCCTCTGTTGAATGATTATAAACCTCTGCCGGAGGGCCCGGTGCGGGAAGCCGTGCTGTCGTTGGCACGTGCAAACCAGGTGCCGACCAACCATGTGGAATGGTTCGACGCCTCGAAGCAGACCACGCGGGTCAGCGCCAATGTCGCGGGCCTGCTTGGCACCACACGCATCGCGCTCAACGACAATCTGCTCAATAAGACGTCCCTGCCGGAGATCAAGGCGGTACTCGGCCATGAAATGGGGCACTACGTGCTCAATCATGAATGGAAGGGGTCGATCCTCTTGTCGCTGGTCGTCGGTCTGGCGATGGCGCTGCTCGCTGTCGTCTTCGACCTCGCGCTGAAGCGCTGGGGCGGGCGTCTGAAACTGGCGGACCGCGCCGACCCCGCGGCACTGCCCCTCGCGGTGCTATTGATCTCGTTGATACTGTTCCTGCTGAATCCCATCCAGAATCTGATCACGCGCAGCTACGAGGGTGAAGCTGACGCATTCGGATTGAACGCCTCGCGGGAACCCTACGGCTGGGCCATGTCGGCGATGCGGCTCTCCACGTATCGCAAGCTCGAGCCGGGAAAATTCGAGGAATTTCTTTTCTACGATCATCCGAGCGGTTACGAGCGTGTGCGGGCGGCGATGATCTGGCAGAAGGAAAACCAAACTGCCGGCGCGCGCGGCGAACTAAGGCAGCCGTCCGTGGCAAATTTCTCCGGAGCAATCATGAGTCGACATAATTTCGGTGCCTGCCTCATAACGGCCGCCGCATTGATATCAACCGCGTTTGCAGTTGCCGCACCGGCGCCGGCTGCGCCGGATAAGAAAGCCGATGGCGAGTCGGAGAAATCGGAAGGCAGCAAGTTCGAGCCGTTCAAGCCCGAGGCAGTGACCAGCACCGGCTCGGTGACCATCGGCGGGCAAGCCATCTCATACCAGGCTGTCGCCGGCACCTTGGTCGTGCATCCGAAGGATTGGGACGACGTTCCGCGCGATCCGAAGGCGGCGAACTCCGGGGTCGGGCGAGGAGGGCGCCGACAAGAATCCGAACGCCGTTGCCTCGATGTTCTATGTCGCCTATTTCAAAAGCGGCGCCGGTTCCCGGCCTGTCACTTTCATCTACAACGGTGGGCCCGGCTCGGCCAGCTTTTGGCTGCACATGGGGGCTTTTGGTCCGCGCCGTATCGTCACGGCCACGGATGGGCACACGCCTGCGGCACCTTATTCCCTCGTCAACAATGCCTCGAGTTTGCTCGATGCAACCGACCTCGTGTTCATCGACGCTCCGGGAACCGGGTTCAGCCGCATCGCAGGCAAGGACAAGGAAAAGGCGTTCTTCGGCGTCGATCAAGATGCCTATGCCTTCGCTGAATTCATTTCCCAATTTCTATCGAAGTACGGCCGCTGGAATTCACCCAAGTACTTGTTCGGCGAGAGTTACGGAACGCCGCGCTCGGCAGTGCTGATCAATCAGCTCGAGGCTGAGCGCTCGATCGATTTCAACGGGGTGGTGCTGCTGTCGCAGATATTGAATTTCGATCTGAGTCCCGACCGCCCGACCGGTAATCCCGGCATCGATCTTCCATACCAGACCGTGCTGCCCACCTATGCGGCAACGGCCTGGTATCACAAGAAATTGTCCGGTGAGCATCCGGATCTCGAGGCGCTGCTCGCCGAAGTCGAGCAATTCGCCATGGGCGACTATGCCAGGGCGCTTGCCGCGGGCTCGGACTTGAGCGCCACGGACCGCAGCGCGATTGCGGAGAAGCTGCACCAGTACACGGGTCTTTCCGTCGAATACATTCTCAAGGCGGATCTGCGCATTGACGGCGGGGAGTTTCGCCAAACATTGCAGCGGCGATGCCGGCCTGGCCACCGGACGGCTCGATACCCGCTTTTCCGGACCCGACCTCGATCCCCTCGCTCAGCGTGCTGACTATGATCCGCAATCCAGCGCGCTGAGTTCGGCATACGTATCGGCGTTCAACGAATACGTGCGCAAGGATTTGCGGTACGGCGAGGGCAAGACCTACAAAAGCAGTATCGGGACCTTCGGAACCTGGAACTTCCAGCACAAACAGCCCGGGCAACAGCAGGCCGGAACCTCACGCCAGGGCTCCAATGTCATGCCGGACCTGGCTAACGCGATGAAGATCAATCCCAACCTGAAGGTCCAGTTCAACGGCGGCTATTTTGACCTCGCCACGCCCGTTCTACCAGGGCGTCTACGAGATGCATCACCTGCCCATACCTGCAAACCTGCAGGCGAATATCGAATACAAGTTCTACGACTCAGGGCATATGGTCTATGCCAAAGATTCATCTCTCAAGACGTTGCACGACAACGTCGCCGGGTTCATTCGCCGGACCAGCAATCACTAGCCTGCAGGGGCTGCATCCTTGAGATAAACGGCGAGCCACTTGTGCACTTCTTCGTAGAAGTGGCGGCTATCCTCGGGTTTGGTGATCCAATGCCAGGCGTCCGGCCACACCAGCAGACGACTCGGTACATGCATGCGCTGCAATGTGCTCCAATTCTCCAATGTATTGTTGATCGGCACGCGAAAATCGCGCTCACCGATGGAAAGCAGCATCGGAGTTTTCCAGTGGGCTGCGTAGGTGATGGGGCTCTGATCGCGCCAGATCGGGTTGCCCTCCCACGGCGGCCCGCCATTGGTCACCTCGCGGCCGTAGATGCCGTCGCTGGTGCCCCACTGGCTGGTGAGGTCAACCTCGCCCGCGTGGCTGACGATACACTTGTAGCGCGTCGTGGTTGCTTCGATCCAGTTCGCCAAATGTCCGCCGTAACTGGCGCCCGCGGCGCATAGCCTTGACCCATCGATGAAGGCATAGCGCTTGATGGCTTCGTCAGCGGCCTGATTGATCTCCTCGCCGGGCGTTCGCAGCGGGTCGAGCTTGATGGCTTGCGCAAATTTTTCGCCGAATCCGGTCGATCCGGTGTAATCGGTCATCAATATCACGTAGCCAGGGGCCGCCAGCAGGTGGTAATTCCAGCGCAGTCCGATCTGATCCGGGTTGTTGCTGGCCGCACCGCCGTGGATCAAGACAAGCATCGGGTATTTCTTCGAGGCGTCGAATGCCGGCGGCAGAACAATCATATTGTGGATGTTGCGGCCCTTGGCGCTGACGAAGTAGAAGTGTTGTGGTGGTTGCCAATCGATGGCCGCGGCTGCCGCGGTATTGACGTGGGTGAGATTGATATGGGATCTGCGAGCGGGATCGATTCGAACGATCTCGGCCGGTGCGACGGAACTGCCGTAGCTGGCAATCAACAGGAGCTTTGCGGCTTTCTCGGGAATCTGCAACGAGGTATAGCCACCGGTAGGCGGCTCGACAAGCATCTCGGGATTGCCGCCATCCGATGAAACGCGATATAGAACTTCCTTGGCGCCGTCCGGGACCAATAAATAAACCATCCTGCCGTCGGGCGTCAGCGCATAACGCGCCGTTTCTCGATCGAAGTCGCGTGTCACCAGCAATGGCTCGCTGACCGTGGGCCACGCGATCTTGTAAAGACGCGGCAAGTGATAGACCTCGGTGTCCTGCGGTTCATACTTGAAGTAGAGCGACTTTCCGTCCGGACTGAATGATGCGTCTTGGTACCCGCCTGCAGCAGGTGTGACAACCTTCGGTTCATTGCCTCCCGCAGCCATGCGATACAGGTGGTAGCCCACGTTCGCAAAGGCCGCGTTCCAGTGTTCCGTGGTCGCGGTGAACACGATCTCGCGGCCGTCCGGACTCCATGCCGGGTTCAGGGTGACGCTGTTCTCGGTCTCCGCGCCGGAGAATCCCGAGGTACGCGCGAGCGCGGTGCCCGACAGAATGTCCTGAGGTTGTGAGCCGGGCTCAATCGATTGCACCATGATGGTCGGTTGGCGGTCGTCCAACCATTGATTCCAGAATCGGACCGGAAAATGTGCGTACTCGCGCACGTTGTATTTGCGCGCTTTGCGTTCCGCCGCGATCTTCTTGTTGGCTTCATCGTCCGCAGCGTTGGGGTACACGACGGACTCGAACAGCATTGCCTTGCCGTCCGGCCGCCACCGCGGGTTGGTGGCCCCCGTGGAGATGTTTGTGAGCCGACGCGCCTCTCCGCCCTCCGCAAGATTGAGGATGTAGATTTGCTCGACGTCGTCGGATTCGCGCTTCGTGGCGAATGCGATGCTGCCGCTGTCAGGCGACCAGGCAGCGTTGTTCTCGGCCGCCTTGGTGTTGGTGATGCGGCGGGGCGGCTTCGAGCCGTCGACCGGCACCAACCAAAGATCGCTCACGGCTTTGTCGGTTTCATAAGAGGGCTCCACGACGGAGTACGCCACCCATTTGCCATCAGGACTCGCGAGCGGCGTGCCGACACGCTTCATCATCCAAAGGGCCTCATGAGTAATCGGCTTGGCCGACGAACTCACCTGCGCTGCCGATGCCGGAGCCAAGGGCCACGCGCCGATCAGGACTGCGAGTACACCGGTCCATTTGGACGCCGATCCCATCCCGGACATTAGTTTCATATTTGTTTTCCCAATCACATTGTTTTTCCAACCAGCAACACATTTGCGAAGCGTGTGCCCCGGCTCATGGGTCTGGACTGCACCTCGAACCCGCAATCCTGCAGCAGCCCACGCCATTGCGCGAGGCTGCGGCAGTACGTCTTCGCAAGCGAATGACCGCGCAACAACATCACGATCTTGTCGACCCACTGGCTATAGCGGAAGCGCAGTCCGCCATCGGCGTCGCCGACACGCAGCAGCAGCAGCCCGGCCGCCGGCAATGTGGCGCGCACACGCTTCAGCACCTGAAGCTGCTCCTCGTCGGTCATGTAATGCAGCACGTCCAGAATGACCACGGCATCGGCGGTGCCGAACTCAGCGGTTCGGATGTCGCCCTGGGATATTTCGCAATGCGGCCCCAGGGCGGCGCGTGCACGCTCCACATCGCGAGCCATCATTTCTATTCCGCGAATCCGCGAGCTCGGCGGCGCGGGCCAGCCTTGCGGCCAGTTGCCGCCATCGTGGTTGGCCGAGGCAGCGCGAAGCCAGGCCGTCAACAGTCCCTGGCCGCAGCCCAGGTCCAGGATGTGCATGCGATCGCGCAGCAATCCAAGCTCGAGCAAGGCGCGAAACACAGGATCCGCCTGCAACTTGCCGCGCGCAAAATGATATGCAAATCGGCCGGCCCCACGGTACGGAGCGCTCGCCCGATCGATCAACATTGCGTGCGGGCGCATCTCCCGCCGCGCGGCGATCACCGGAATCAGGGCTTGAGCTGCGTGCGGATCTCGCCGCCCTTGTGCTCGGCACTGTGCACATTGACGTAAAGATTTCCGTCTTTGAAGCTCTTGTACTGATCATCTGTCAGCACCGCGCCGGCCGGAACGGACCAGGTGTTGTCCGCCGTCTTGGTCAAGGTGATGATCGGCGGCCCGTTCTTTCCGGGCGCGGCAAGATGAATATGGGCCATGATCCCATCGATGCCGGTGGTTTTGATGCTGCCGCTGACGGTTTTGTCGTCCTTGATGACGATTGTTCCGGTGCCGGTCGCGCTGGATGCGACAGCGGGTACTTCCTGATCGCCGGTTAATTTGACCGCGATGTCGGCGCCGAGCGCCGATGAGACGTCGACCGCGAGCAGCGCAGAGACGGCGAGCGCCGCAAAATTGAACGATGTAGCGAATTTCATCGATCTCTCCCCCCGTATGAATGTTCCGACGGCCATGTCACTCTCAGGCCAACGGCAGATGATGCGGCCGCACCAGCATGTGCCAATCCTGATGTTCCTCCAAGACTAGCTCGATCGCCGCCTGTATGCACTGCTTGATCACCGCGGCGCCGGCTGGCGGGTCGTGCTGCTCGAATGCGGTGCGAATGCGCACCACGGCGGTTTGCAGGTCCACTGCAAGACGCTCCGATGTCGCGCTTAAGCGATAGGCTTCGGATTGCGCCAAGGCGCCGTGCAGGGATGCCCCCAGCGCCGGGAAGAAGGTCGTGATCACTGAAATCCACACGGTGTGCATCGCCAGATGCATCAGAGCCCCGATGGCGGTCAGTCCGAACAATCCGATGTTCACGGAGTGGACACGATGCAGCAGCGCGTGCTGTCTGATCGCCACCCGATGATGATAATGCGTTTGCCCGTCGAGTATGTTCACGGTCCATAGCGCGTAACTCGATATGAATACCGGATCCGACCAGGCATCCGCGAGCAGCTTGCGCGCCAAGGGCTCATTGTTCACGCAGATGGTCGCGAGCTCATCATTGCCCGCGGGATGCTGATCCGGCTCGAATACCTGGGTATACCAATTCTCGAGCGATCCGTTGCGGGTGAAGTCGAGCAGAGGTGCAACCAGCGGTAGATACCAGATCATTTCGGCGGCGGTCCGCGCGCGCAGCCATTGGCCCTGCCAATCGCGCCGATGCCCCATCCAATAAATGGCACTGACCGCACCGATGACAATGACCTCGGCGATCGGCCATAGACCGACATAGGGATGGAGCAGTCGACGCCGGTCATCCCAGCCCAGCGCGAGCGGCAGCACCGCGAACAGCACCGCAATTGCACTCAACAGATAAATGGCCCAGAACCCGCTGCGATAGCGGTGTCCGAAGTGCACCGCGCGTTCGTCGAACATTTTATGCGAAGCAGCGAGCGACTCGATGAGCGGCTGCAGCCGCTCCGGCGGATTCGAAGCCGGCGGCGGCGATGGATATTTCAAACGCGCCCCGATCAGTAGTACGCGTTGAATGGTCTGGTGCAGTGCCATGGGAGCTAGCCCAGGATTTCATATGTGGTGGCGAAAATTCCCTCGGACACGATCCCCAGGCTGCCGTCGCCATAGTCGACCAGCCAATCGCCCGGGTGACCGTGCAGTTCCGACACGCCGTCCGCAAGCGCCACATCGAATGGTTCCTGCATTTGCACGGCCAGGATACGGTTCGGCAGGCTCATGTAGCGACCCGACTGTCCGGCCGCCGTCGGCGCCACCGGCCGGTACTTCCTCGCAAACTTCGCCTGCGAGACTCGCCAATGTTGACCGCCATTGCCGGTCAGAATGGCATCCCCCGGGTGCGCATGCACAAAGCCCTCCGGTGTGCGCACTATGCAGGCATCCTCGGTGAATCTCACATCCACTTCTCGTTCGAGCTTTCGCGCCTCGACATGCCGCGGGTTGGCGGCAACCGTGTCGGAGAATCCCTGTTGTCCGCTGCAGCGAAACAAGGGCCGGCGTTGTGAATTCACGTGGCTGCACCCCGAGTCACTTCAGTTCTTGCTGATTTCAATTGACCAGTCCGGCCCGGATTCGATTTTGTGGCTTGCGGCGTAGCTCTGCTGATTGAGAGCAATGGCGAGATTCAGCAGGCTGTTGACGTACACCAAGGGCTGTCCGACCGGCACTTCGCCGAAGGTGCGCTGGTACGGAGCCAGAGTTTCATCGACCAATTTGTCTTTGTGGAAGATCCGCACGTGCAGCGGCGTACCCAGAGCCACGTGCAACTCGTCGAACAGGGGCTTGGGGATATTGGTCCACACATTGCCGAATTGCACATCCAGTACGGGGATGATCCCCAGTACCTTGCTTCCCGCGCGCTGCGGCTGGCGAAGCTCAAGCCGGATCAACGTCTGGGGCTGCAACGGAGGACCGACTTGCTCGAAATTGATCACGCCGGCCGCGAGCCGTGCGCCGGTGTAGGCGAATACGTCGCGGCCGTGAAATGTATGCGAGTCGTCCGAGCCCGGTCGGCGATTCACCCGCTCATCGATCTGCCGCAGGCCTTCGATGCCGTCGCGCTCTGCGACCAATGACAACAGGCCGTTGTTCGGGCCGACGAAGTAGTGGCCGGTGCGCGTCTTCAACACCACCGACAAACGTTCGGTTCCGACGCCAGGATCGACAACCGCCACAAAGACCGTACCTTGCGGCCAGAACTGTTCGGTTTGATAGAGCCGGTACGCACCCTCGAAAATGCTGGGATTTTCGTGACTTAAATCCGAAATCAGCAGGTCTTCGGATACGCCATAGGCAACCCCCTTCATGGCGGATACTGCGCCGTCCTGCGTTCCAAAGTCCGTCAACAACACCAGCGGCGTGCGTGCGGCCACCAGGGTCGAAAAGAACGCGAGGCAGGCGAGCGGCAATACTCGGGTGAACCGCGGGTTTGCGCGGCCGGGGACACGACTAAAAATCACTTTTTCTGATCTTCCAATGGATAGGTGCGCGCCGGTTGCGCGGTGGCGGGAGCCTGTGCGGTCGGCGCTGCCGCCGGCGAATCCGCTTGTGGCGCCGGTGAAGTCCGCGCGGCTGTTCCCGTGGATTGAGCCAATTGATCGAGAAACCGCTGCGCCGCTTCGGGCGGCGCCGGCGCCTGGCCGGAAAAGATCTCGGAAGCGGTCACGCCGGGCTTGTTATACATTGACCCATTCGCTGATTTATCGATCGAAATGACGCTTCCATCCAAGGCGACACCGCCGAAAAGACCGCGCGAGCGTGCGTAGGAATAGACCTCTGTATTGAAGGTTATGTCGGTCCCGGCGGAGCCCTGTCGTCCGACGGGTCCGGCCGCCACCGAGGCGTCGGCACCCAGGGTCAGCTTTCCGCCCGCAATGCCTTCAACGCCGCTTTTGGTCGTGAATACCAGAATGATGTCGGAGGATTCAGCGCCGGCTTGAAAACCCCAGCTACCGCCGGTCAATGAAATGAACACGGGATTGCTCCATGGAGCCGTCAGCTTATCCCTGATCGTCAGGACGCCGTTACCGTGGCGGCCGCCGAAGATGAACGCCACCTGCGTCACGTTCGGTATCACTGCAATGCCATACGCATGAGCCAGCAGGGTGTCCGGCAGTCGCATGTCGGGCATGGCCTTGACCTCTTGCAACACCGCGGTCGCCTCGAGCAGGTGGCCCTCTTCGCGCCCCCCGGCCTGCGTCATATCTGCGATTGTCGTAGCGCACAGCGCTGCCAGCAGCGCAATAGCCGCCGATTTCATTCTGTTGGCCATGAGCAGTCCTCCAAATTGGAGGTAGTTTACCGCAACGGCGGGGCGGCGGCTCCGGCAATCGGGAGAACACGGTTCGCGTCCGCCTCGCGATGATGCGCGCGATAGTAGGAAGCGAGCCGCGATGTGGCCAGCATGGCTTCAGGATGACTCGGGCCCAAGGTGCTCAGCAGCGATTTTTGCGCCGACATCAGTATCGGCTCGCCTTCGGCGGCATTATTTTCTTCAATCAACAGCCATCCCAGGCTCGCTTCGGTGCGAGCGGTGCGCCAGTTGGCGGATCCCGCCAACGCGACATCAATATCCAGTGCGGCGCGCAACTCGACTTCGGCGGCCGCGAATTGTCCGCGGCGCAACAGCACCTCGCCGAGCAGGTGTCGAGTTGCGGCGACAAAAAGATGTTGCGCGGGCAACGCCTCCGCATAAACGGCGAGTGCTTGACGGGCATGGCTCTCCGCCGCGCTCAGATTTCCGTCTTCGAGATCGAGTTTGGCGATCGCATCCAAATAGTAGCCGGTCATGTAGTGACCGGCACCCAGCCGGCTGGTGGTTATTCTGAGCGCGTCGGCGGTCGCGCTCATCGCTCGCACGGGATCGCCCTTGCGCTGGTAGATGATGCCGAGATCCGCTTCGATTGACGCTACTCGTTGATTGTCGGCCCCGAAGACGCTGCGCTCGATCTCGAGGGCCTCTGTGAGGGTCTGTTCCGCTTCGGCGTATTTTCCGCGTTGCGTAAGAATGTAGCCGAGCGAGGCCATCGCCACGGCATGATCCGGATGATTGCGGCTCACCGTCGCGCGAAACAGATTCAGCGCTTCGCGTTGGTTTTGCTCTGCGACTACATAGTCGCCCGACCATGTTGCGACGCTCGCCAGCGCGCTCAAAGTCGCGGCAATCGACAGGTGCTGATCGCCGGGAACGCCGCGGTACAGGCGCAAGGCATCTTCAAAAAGCCTTCTGGCGTGCTCCGGATCGCTTTTCGCGTTCAGCGAAAAGTGCCCGTACTGAAACAAAATATCGGCCGTTTCCACGGACGGCGGCTCCTGGCCGCTTTGCGAAAGTGCCACCGCCTGCTGCAGATAGGCGTCGGCGCTGACGAGGTGACCGGCATCCGTCAAGGCCTGTGCCAGATTGGCAAGCGCCGCGGCCAGAACGCGATTGTTTGGTGGACGTGCCTCGCGGCGAATGGCGACGGCCTGCTCGAACAAGGGTATGGCATTTTCGCTCAATCCCTGCCGCCGATAGGCAAGCCCGATGCTCTCGAGAAGTTGCGCGCGGACTTCAGGTTGCAGGCTCTCGTTGTTCTTGATCTTCTCGGCGCCTTGATCAAGCAGGTCTTTCGCCGTGACCTCCCGGCCTTGAGCTTTGAATGGGTCCGCATTCGAGAATACATCGACCAGGAATCCCGACACCTGTTGCGCCCGATCGCGTTCCTGGGCCGTCGCGTCGCGCGCGATCCCGATGCGGTGGTTTTGCCAGAGCGTCACCCCGACGATGGCCACGAGGCCCACGAATATGGCGGCCGCCGTGACCACCGCGAACAAATTTCGCCGCAGGAACTTGGAGGAGTTATATCGCCAATCGCCTTGGCGGGCCCGTACCGGCTGGCCCATGAGGTGCCTGCGTAGATCGTCCGCCAGCGCCTCGACCGATGGGTAGCGCCGATCCGGCTCCTTGCGCATCGCCATCGCGACGACCGCGTCCAGATCACCGCTCAATCTGGCGCGCAGACGTTGCGGGGACAGACCCCGCCGATCCGAGATGCGGCTGCGATCAAGATCGCTTTCGCCATGCAGTTTGGAGACGACGATCTGACTGGGACGAGCGGGATCGTCCATGCAAATGGCCCGTTCCAGCTGCAGCTGACTATAGCTCAGCAGGCGGTATGGCGAGCGGCCGGTCAATAATTGGTAGAGCAGTACACCGAGCGCATAGATATCCGTCGCGGTCGTGATCGGGCGTCCGAGCACCTGCTCCGGTGCCGCATTTTCGGGAGTGAGTATCCGTTCCTGCAGCCTGGTGACGGGCAGCGTATGCGAGAGACTTTCCGGCGCAAGCAGCTTTGCGATGCCGAAATCAAGCAGCTTCGGCGCACCCTCGTCGGTGACGAAGATATTCGACGCCTTGATATCCCGATGGACCACCAGGTTGCGGTGCGCATAGTGCACCGCGCCGCACACGGCGACGAATAATTCGATGCGCTCGCGAATGAACAAGGTGCGGCTATCGCAGTAGTCGTCGATGGACTCGCCGTCCACATGTTCCATCACCAGATACGGTGTGCCGTCTTCCAGATCGCCGCTGTCGATCAAGCGGGCGATCGAGGGGTGATCGAGCGTTGCTAGGATGTGCCGTTCGCTGTGCAGCCTGCTGCGCAGCCGCGGGTGTACCGCCGCTTGCTGCAAAACCTTGATCGCCACGGTTTGGTGATACTGAGAGTCGTCCCGCTCGCCGCGATATACGGTACTCATCCCTCCATAGCCCAGGATGGATACGACGCGATATGGGCCGACGCGAGTGCCGATCAACCGATCGCGGTGATCCTCGAGCAATGATTCGGCGGCTGTGCCGATGGCGCTCAAAATCGGATCGGTTCGCGAGCCATCCGCGCTCAAGAGCGACTGCACCGACACGCGCAAGTCCGAGTCATCGCCGCAAGCCTTGTCAAGGCGCACGAGCCGCTCGGCACCCTTCACGTCGGCCAGTTCCTCGAACAAGGATTGGATCTTTTGCCAGCGTGCGCGCGGTAACATTGCGATCAAATGCCCCGGATTTCGTTCAGCAACCAGGCTCGGGCCAGGCGTATGTCGCGGTGGACGGTGGCCGCGGATGCGCCCGTCGCCCGGGCGATTTCGTCATAGGTCATACCGCCGAAGTAGTGCAGTTCGATGGCCTGGGCCAGACGGGGCTCGAGCTGCAGCAGGCTCTCCAAGGCTTCATCGAGGGCTATCACATCGACGTCGAAGTGCGGCACGGCGTCTTCCGCGCCATCTCCGGTTTGCTCCCGGGGGGCTGCATTGCGTTTGATCCGCGAACGGGACTTCGCATGATCCACCAGCACGCGGCGCATGAGCCGGGAGGCCAGTGCGAAGAAATGCCCGCGATCTTGCAGTGCGACATTTGCCTGAATCAGACGTAAGAAGGCTTCGTGCACGACGGCGGTGGCTTGCAAGGTATGACTGCCGCGTTCTGCCCGCATGTAGCCGCGCGCCAGCCGGCGAAGCTCGTCGTAAACCAGCGGCGTCAATCGTTCCAATGCTTGGGGTTGGCCGGAGCGCCATTCGGTCAGCAATTGGGTGAAATTCGCCGGCACTTGCATCGTCAGGTACTCACCACCGCGAAACACTCCAGGGTATCCCAGCGACTAAGGCTTTCCCTTAAGCGCACATTGTTGTGCAATGTGAGGGGAATCGCGCGCAGATGTCGCTTACATCTATAGGACAGGAGTTTGGAGTCCCTTCCCGCTGTCCTTATCAACAATCTACTTCGGAGCAGTTCATATGAAGGTAAGTCTAATCGGTTTGGTCACGGGATGTGCTATCGCCAGTTCCGCTTTTGTGGCATTCGATCTGCCACCGCTCACCCCGCCGCACGTGGCGTTGGCGGATCTGCCGCCGCTCACCCCGCCGCACGTGGCATTGGCGGATTTGCCGCCGCTCACCCCGCCGCACGTGGCATTGGCGGATTTGCCGCCGCTCACCCCTCCGCACAGCGCTTAACTGGGGGACAAGATGCATCGACGTAGACTGACGGTTGCCGCTGCGGCTGTGTTCGCAATCGGCGCCGCATTTGCGGCTCAACCTACATCGCTTCGTGCGGATTGGGGCCAGGGACTAATACAACATCGGTTGCCATGGATTCCCGGCACGGCCAGCCCGATGTCGGCACATGATCCATATGAGACGCTGTTGACCCCACCGCGATAGCGCTGAGGCATCTGGGAACAGGCACGAGGCTCGACGAGTCTCGTGCCTCTTGGATAGGCGCTACACTGACGGCCACCAATCAATAGGTGCGTGTTGTCCAGTGTAATTGTGATTGCCCACCGCGGAGCCAGCGGAGAACGTCCCGAACACACCCTTGAGTCGTACCGTTTGGCGATCGAGGAGGGTGCGGACTTCATCGAACCCGATTTGGTCATGACTGGCGACGGTGTGCTGGTGGCGAGGCACGAAAACGAGATCAGCGGCACCACGGATGTAGCGCAGCATCCGGAGTTCGCGGGCCGCCGCCGCACTCAGACCATTGACGGTGAAACCATGACCGGGTGGTTCACCGAGGATTTCTCCCTATCGGAGATCAAGAGCCTGCGTGCGCGCGAGCGCCTTGGAGAGTTGCGTCCTCAGAATCGCCGATTCGACGGCCGGTTCTGCGTACCCACCTTCGATGAAATCATGCAGCTCGTCGTGCTCGCCAATGCCTCGGGCGGCAGGAATCGGCCGATCGGTGTGTACCCGGAAACCAAGCACCCGGAGCATTTTGCGCGCATCGGATTGCCGCAGGAATTGGCCCTGTTGGATGCATTGCGCCGTCATGACTACGCCGGCGCCGCTTCGCCGGTGTTCATTCAATCCTTCGATCCGCGAAATCTGCGGCAACTACGCGAGATGACCCGGCTGCCCCTGGTGCAATTGCTGGAGCGCAACCTCGGCGAGCTCGAGCAGATCGCGAAATATGCCGACGCCATTGGCATCGCCAAAACCCTGGCGGACCCCCAGAGCGTCGCTGCCGCGCATGCTGCGAATCTCAAGGTCCATGTGTGGACCTTTCGCGCTGAGAACGAGTTTCTCCCGTCGAATTTCCGGATCGGCGCCTCGCCGGAGGGGCATGGCAACCTGGAAGACGAGATCCGGCAATATCTGGATGCCGGCATCGATGGTTTTTTCGTCGACTACCCGGAGGTGGGCGTGCGGGTTCGCGATGCCTATATCTCGGCTGTCCAGCCGGTGCACCAGCCTTTCACGGCGACGAGTTTTCCCGGGAACAAGTTGCAGGGCCGATAGGCATTGCCTTCCTTCCCTTGCAGCAGCAGGCAATCCTCGCAGGTCGAACCCTTGACGTACGTGGGAAATTTTTTGGCATCGACCTGCGTCGCGTTTTCCACATAGCCCAGCGCGACAGCTGCAGGATCCTTGACGTCAACGTGGGGAGGTTCTGCGGCGCGCGCGGGGCGTGACTGCAAAAGTGCGGCGGCGCTCGCGGCCAATCCTAAGCTGCTGATGAACGCCCGGCGCGCGCTATTGACAAGTCTGGGTGGGCTCATGCGTGTCCCTCTTTGTTGGTATGCTGCTGTTTTTGGAAAACCAGTGCCCAGCATATCGTTTTTGCTCAATCTTGCGCGAATCGCCTTCTTCGCCGCCCTGATTTTTACACTATACAGCGCCGTGATACCGCCAAGTCACGCCTGGCAATTGTTTCCCTGGGACAAGGCCGAGCATTTCATCGCCTTCTATGGGTTGACCGGCCTTGCAGTCGCGGCCTTCCCCAAGCGCAACCTGTTCTTGATCGCCGGATTGTTGTCGGCATGCGGCGCGCTGATCGAACTGGTGCAGGCGCTGCCCATCATTCATCGGGACTGCGATTTTTGGGATTGGGTGGCGGATACGACGGCCATCATCGCTGCGCTCGCGCCGATGCTGCTCGTCTGGTGGCGTCGGCAGGTCGGCTCGGGTCAGAAGAACATCGAAATATAGATCTGGAATACGTTGGCGTTGAACTTGTACAGGGGCTCGGTTCCCGGCGGGTACTGCGGCACTCCGTAGTACTTGATATTGCGAAAATCCAGGTAGTCGAAGCGAATTTGGCTGATATCCAGGGTGGCGGTGCCGCGCTTGAATACCTTCCAACCGTCGGGCAAGAACGCGTAGGTGACCTTGGCGCCGATCGTGGAATTGTTCTGAGCCGCGAGGTTCTGGTCGCGTGCCGTGAAGTTTTGCGAATCGGCAAATGGAAATAGATCGCTGTAAAACGTTGCCGAATTTTGCTTGTAATATCGCAGCCGCCCTTCGAATATCCACACATTGCGGATCGGGTGGGTGTAGTCCAGCTCAAAGGTGTTTCCGATCACTCCCCAGGTATCGCCATAGCGGCGATATATTCCGGTGATGGCGGCCCGGTACGGCAGGTAGTACTTCCCCTGTATCTGCACCGCCGCGCTGGTATGCGTGTCAGGATAGACCTGGCTTGCCAGCGAGTAGCCCTTCGGATTGGTGGTGTCGAGATAGCGGATCGAGCGATAGGGATTGGCGAGATACCCTGCATCGGTGATGACCTGCAGATTGACGCCGGTGATGAAGTTCTTGCTGATGATCTGCGAGACACCGCCGCTGTAGCTGCGCTCGATCGCGGTACCCAGCCATGCGACGTTCGGATTGTCGGCGGTGCCGTTGTTCTCGCCGACCTTGTCGTGAGTCTCCGCAAATCCCAGGGTTACCGTCGTCAGATCGCCGAACATGTCCTGGCTCAAACCCAAGCTCACGGTTTCGGATGTATAGTCGCGCTCCACGCTGTCGATGTAAGACGCCGTATAAGTGGTTTTGTCGTGGAGGTACTCCACGGTGGCGGT
This sequence comes from uncultured Gammaproteobacteria bacterium, assembly GCA_963775565.1. Lineage (GTDB taxonomy): Bacteria > Pseudomonadota > Gammaproteobacteria > Steroidobacterales > Steroidobacteraceae > Bog-1198. The sequence goes on along the minus strand of CAVZJP010000018.1, from coordinate 501,427 downwards.
CTTTTGCTTGCGTTCATCCTTGATGACGCTGGCCTGGCTCAATACGTCGATTGACGCGCCGCTGACCTTGTCGATGAAGTAATTGCCTTCGATCGCGAAATTCTCCGTGATCTTCGCGCGCACGGTCGCCGAATAGCCCGTGATATCCATGCCGCCGCCGCTGTACTTGCTGTAAAAGACATCGGCGCGATTGTCCGGAAGCACATCGGCGCTCGTGCTGCCAACCAGCAACAACGCGGCAACCACTGCTGCGCGAGCGACGATGTGCCTATGTGCCATGCGTCAATTGCAGCCGCAGCCGCCGCCCGCGCCGCCGGTCGCGCCGCGCGATCCTTCCCTGGATTCGCGAATGTGATCCAGGTAGGCGTTGGAAATGGCGTCGCGATCCCAGGCCATGATGGGGTCGGCCAGGCGGTCGCGCTCATAGGGCTTCACCCAGGGTTGAATGCTGCAACCGCTGGAGAGCAGGACCAACCCGAGCATCAAGACCGGTCGGATGCGCATCGGCTACTCCCGGATCAATTGACGGATTCGATCTTGATAATCGTTTTCGTCGCCGGGCTTGTAGCCGCGATGAATGTAGCGAATCTGCCCTTTGCGGTCGATGATGACCGAGCTCGGCATCTCATCGACGTGATATGCCTTGCTGACTTGATTGGCAGGATCGAGCAGCACCGGGAAGCTCACGGGCTTGCGCGCCAGCAGTTCCTTGACCGCGGGTGCTTCCTTGTCGACGTTGACGCCGATGAGAGTGAATCCTGCCGGTTTGTACTTCTTGTACATCTGGTCGAGCAGCGGCATTTCCTGCTGACACGGCCCGCACCAGGTCGCCCAGAAGTTCACCATCACCACTTGACCCTTGTACTGGCTGAGGCCTCCGGGCTGTCCGCTCAGGGTGGTGAGCTGAAACACCGGCGCAGGACCCGTCGCATCGGCCGCAAACGCGCTCGAGGCGATTACGATCGCCGCCATCGCGCAGCGCTTGAGCAATTTTGAGGTGGAACTAAGCATGATCCTTTCTCCTGATCAAAAGAAAACGGTTAAACCCAACGTGGCTTCAATGTTGTCGACATTTTTGGTACGGCCGGTCAAGCTGGTTTCAAAAATGTGATCTCTCACATCCAAGTGAAGTGCCAGCCAATCGGTCACCAGCAGGCGCTCGCCCACTCCGATGTTCAACGCGAATTGATCGACATCGGCGAATTTCACGTCGCCCATGCCGACCGTCACGTACAAAGCCGAATTGAATGCGCGCCCGCGGCCGAGAAAAATCTCGCCCGGAAGTACGTTGTAGCCTACGTCCAAGTCGTAATACGTGAAGCGTCTCCCAGAGTCGCTGAGAACCGTGATATCGGGAAATACATCCTCGAGGCTGGTGGTTCCCGCCTTGGAGCGCGCCACATACGCCTCCATGAAAATGTCCTCGGATATGTGGTAAGCGGCGCGCACGCCGTATATCGGATTGGTGCCGAAGTCCTGAATGCTGATCACGCCGAAGTAGCCGCCGAGTTCGATGTCCTTGGCCTTGATCTTGGGCGTTTTCACCTCGCGGCGCGTCACCTGGGGCTCGACCACGGTCGGCTCTCCCGGCGGGGCGTCGACCACGACTTCGGCCGGGGCCTTGCCGCCGCGGTGAAACCAGCTACAGCCGCATAGCAGCGTTGCGGCTAGAAGAACACTGCTAAGCCGAATTTCCATTCTTCTAATTCCTCGTACACATTCAGGTCATTGAAGACGACGTAGTGGCGCCAATCGACGCGCCACAAAAATCGCCTGGTGATGAAGCCCCGCGCTCCCAATGAGACGTAGGCCATCGAATTGGTTTTCTGCAGCGGCGCCGGCGGCACCCTGTCCTCGATATATTGATACGCACCGCCGATGCCGGCGGTGGGCGAGAACCACTTCCATTCAGGAATGAAGGTATGCCGCAATCCCGCGCTCGCGATATAGCGGTTGTCGATGGTGCCGAAGGCCTGTTGCACCACGAACTCAGCATCGAGGCTCGAGGTCAGGCTGAAATCCGCGTAAGCGGTCACAAGATTCTCGCGATTGAATACACCGTATCCGGCGCCGAGTTCCCAGCGATGGCTGGCGAAATCCGGATAAGGGGGTATCGGCGCCGGATCGCCGGACTCGAGCAGTGTGTGTGCCAGATCGGTGCGCCGCACCCAGCCTTCGTTGCCGCTGGGTGCGCGCACCTTGAACCAATCGGTGCGGCTGTACAGCACCGTGACCAACTCGTCGCGCCCGATCACGTAGACGATCGGGAAACCGCGCCCCGGACCCGAGTGCATCTCAAGGTACGGTTCGGTGACGACCAGCACCAGGTGTTTTTCTGAAGCTCTTGCTTGACCGAGATGTAACGCCTGCACCAACAGCACCAGCGCGAGCAGACGACGCATCAGGTCAGTTCGCTACGGGCGCAACAAATGGATCGTTGTAGAACTGGGCACCGATGTCCAACCATTCGGAAATCAATCGCAGTTCAGCAGGCGACAGATAGCCTGTGTGATCGAGTACAGGGTCATGAAAGCTACCGTCAAACATCCTCAAAAAAGTTGTCGAACCAGCGGCGCTGCCGGCCGTCATCGGCGGCGCCAGCGACACCGGCACCATGATCGTGGTCGGCGCGCCGGTCACCGGGTCCGGCGGACCGGGCGCCGGCACCAGCAAATCCTGCAGCACGCCCATATTAAGCGTCTGCTCATTATGTGCAAATAGAAGTTCCTCGTAGGATTGGACCACAGTGGTGTCGACGCTCGACGCGCCGCCGGTCAAATCGAGCTGGCCCTGCGGAACCTGCAGCATCGCCATGGCATTGACCTGATTGTGACAGACGCTGCAGGTGGTCGATGTCATCGCCACGCCGTTGACGGTATTGGTGCGGGTCGCGAGGCTCCACACCGATTGCATGAACAGTTGCTTCACCGGGTCCATATCGTAATGAATCGTGATACGGCATTGCGCGCTCCACGGCACGCAATTCGAATTGATGGGCGGCGATTCGTTCAAACCGGCCACACCCTGGTAGGTATACGAGAACGGGGTGTCGGCCTGCGGCGGCGTGGTGCCGACGGTCCAGATGCCGTCGTAGATGACATCCATGCTCAGGATTTGCGAGCACGGTGTCATGCTGCCGTTGATTTGCGTGCCGTTTGCGGTGCAGGTGAGGCGTGCCAGTGCCTGCGCCATGGTTTCGCCGGCATTGGCGAACAGCGCGGGGTTGGTGTTCGGGAACGGTTGTCCGGTGGTCGGCGCTCCCGGATTCACCGGGTTGGTCAAACCCGCGCGGCCGTGCGAGGTCATATTGACGGTGCTGTGGCAGCCGTTGCAGGTTTTCGTTTCTCCGGGCAGCACCTGCAGCCAGCTGGTGTGCCTGGCCGTGATGCGCCGGGCGTTTGCATCGACGATGTCGATGGTAAAGGGCACATTCGCGGGCACCTGGACCCGCACCGATCCATCGGGTTGTATGGGCGCGTATCCCAAGATCTCGCGCATGCCCATGCCTGCCGGACCAAATGCGGATTGGTTGATCTTGCGTACCGTCTTGCCGGGGATCTCCACGGCCTTTTGGACTCTGATGAAACGGTAGGGGCGAGTGTAGAAACCCGTCTGACCGGGATCGGACACCCCGGCAATGCCAGGGGTCGCGGTATCGACGCCGTCGACATCGTACACGCTGCTGATATCGAGCAAGCCGACACCGTTGCTGGCCATGGTCTCGGCCGCTCCCGGCGCCGGTGCGGCGTCCACCAAGATCGGAGCAGCAGGGGTTCGGGGCTGCAGGATGATTGGTTCCATGACCATGGTCCCGACATCGGCGCTCAACAGCGGCGACAAGGTGCCTTTGTCCAGGTCATAGACCCATAGCGTGTACTGCGGCGGCGCCAGAGTGACATTGGCGCCGACGGTATTCGACGAATTGCAAAGATCGGTGGTATTCGGCGTCACGGTGGTGTCGAGCACCAGACAGGGAGACCAGCTCACCAGCAAGCGGTTGGTGCCGTCATACAACGGGAACACTGAAGCAAATCTGCCTCCCAGCGAGGGCATGTCGGCGTCCGTGGTGACGCCCAGCGTGGTGGCGCTGGCCTGTGCGGTACCGGCGGCGCCGCCGGGTGTCGCAGGCTGATGCACTTCGACGAATCCTTCCGCGTTGATCGTCACGATATCGCCGCCGAGCTGAGTGCCGAGGAACGGCCGCACGATGGCGACTAGACCGCCGTTGGGCAGCGGACGCACGTTCAGGAACTGGACGACATTATTATTAGTGCCCGCAATATTGGCACCGGTGGCATGGCTGTTGGCACCGTAGTAAAGCTCCTCTTGGGTGCCATCCGGGTTGGAACGATACAGGCTGATCTGATCCCCGTTGGTGGCCTCCCATCGGCCGAAGACGATCTGACCGTTGTTTAAAAGAGACGGCGTGTAATCGTGATTGGTGTTGAAGCTGATCTGATGCATTTGCGTGCCGTCGCCGTTCATCACGTGCAGCAGGAAGATGGACTGCTGCTGATCGTCGGTCTGGGCGGCGTATTGCGGCCGGCCCTCATCGAGCAGGATCGACTGGGTGGCGAGCTGACGCGTCGAGGAGAACACGATTCGTCCATCTGCCAGATAGTGAGCGCCCACATCGTGACCGGCGGTGATGTTGTCGTTGCTCAACTGAGTGATGGTCTTGGTGGTCGCGTCGTATTGATAGATATGCCAGTTCGGCTGCTTGGGATCCGTGTTCTTCAGCTTCGGATTCAGCGGCAAGCGCAGCGAGAACACGATCTTCGTGCCGTCCGGCGAGACATCGAGGTCGCGCACGTCGCCCATGCCCTTGGTGATCGATGCAGTCACATTGACTTCGGCGCCGCCCGCGCTCGCTTGATCGCGAACGAAGAGATCGCCGCCGGTGATCGATGTAATCAGATCGCGCGCGTCGATATCGGTAATTTTATTGGCGCCGGATAGCGCCAGCACCGGGCGCTTGATATACGCCAGGGGAAAATTGGTTACGCCGGGGGTGAGCGTCTGACCTCCCGCCACACCGGGCGCGTGACCGGTCGTGGCGCTGCTGCAGCCGAGCACGATGAGCATGGGCAGCGTCAACGCCGCCAATTTGAGCAATCCGTGACGCTGTTCACGCGGGCTGTAAGTATTCATAAATAGCTACCTGTACGCATAGTTTCGGTTCGGCAAATCAGCCGGTTTGCGTGCTGGTGGCGTTATTGAACTTAATCGGTCTCATACGTGCATCTTCGTTCGATGTTCGTATGCATACTGTTAACGCACTCACAGAAGAACTCGTTCATATCCGTTTCTCTGTGCACGCAGCGGCAGACCGTGCGGGAATCGAGGTCAGGATATAGGTGTGATCCAAGCGCTCGGTACTGTCGCGAAACACCGACGTCGTTCGGATGAGACATTACTAGGTGCAAAGTGGCCTGGGTATATTGCAGCCCAAGTCGAACCCACAACTCACGCGAGTGGATGTGCATATGAAGTACCGGATGGAGAAACCAATGACGCAGATTGCACGCCGAACTTTGGCGACGCAGAATCTTGTTGCTCTTGCGGTACGCGCAACCGTGTGTGCCGGCGCCCTGGCGCTGCTCGGCACAAACGCGCTGGCAGCGAACCCCAACGCAGACCAAGCCACGCGCATCTACAATCGCATCGCCGGCGTACCGCCGAGCGCCGCTCAGCTGACGCAAATGACGGCAACCGACGCGGTGAGTGCCGCGCTGATGGCGACCCAGGATGCGGCCTTCTACAACAACACCATCCGCAACATGGCGGCGCCCTGGACCAACCGAGACCAGTCGGTGTTCGTGCCGCTCAATGACTACACGGCCACGGTGGTCGGCATGGTGCGCGACGACGTGCCGTTCAATACCTTGCTCAGCGCCGATTTGGTGTACACCGCCGACGGCGCCTCGGGTGTGCCGGCGTACTCGCCGTCAAACAACGCCATGTACGACGCGATGGACGCCAACAATGTGGACCTCAAGGCGCACCTGGTGGCGAACACTCAGTCATCACTGACCGGCATCCCTGCGCCGGCGACCGCCGGAATCATGACGACGCGCGGCGCGGGCAGCGCCTTCTTCATCAACGGCACCAACCGGGCGATGTTCCGTTTCACCATGCTGAATCATCTGTGCAACGACATGCAGCTGGTCATGGACATCACGCGGCCGCCGGATCGGATTCGCCAGGACGTGACCCGCAGCCCCGGCGGCCAGAGCTCGCTGTTCTTGAACAATTGCATTGGCTGCCACTCCGGGATTGATCCGATGGCCGGAGCCTTCGCCTACTACAATTTCAACAACATCGACCCGACCACCGCAGACACCATGGGCACGGTGGTTTATACCGCCGGTCAGGTGCAGCCGAAGTACTCGATCAACAATACAAACTTTCCACAAGGTTTCGTCACGATGGACGACTCCTGGAACAACCACTGGCGCGCCGGCCCGAACTCCGTATTAGGATGGAGTGGATCTCTTCCCGGCAGCGGCAACGGCGCCAAATCGCTGGGCACCGAGCTGGAAAACAGCGCGGCCTTCGCGAGCTGCCAGGTCACCCGGGTGTTCAAGACGGTGTGCCTGCGCGCGCCTAACAGCCCGACCGACTTTACCCAGGTCAACTCGATGATCTCTTCGTTCCAATCGAATGGCTACAAATTGCGGCAGGTCTTCGCTGAAGGCGCCGCCTACTGCATGGGGACCTGAGCATGAACGTTACACGTATCACCGGCCTGCTTGCGCTCGCCGCGTCGTTTGCCCTTACCGCCTGCGGTGGTGCCGGCGCGCCGACAACGACCAATCCGGCGCCATCGCAGACAGTCACCGCCGACGCCTACACCGGACCTCCGGCGGCGACCGCTGATGTCACCGCGTTCCAGGTCAATTTCTGGAACAACGTGCGCGTCCAGAATCGTTGCGGCCAGTGCCACAACGCAACTTCTCCGGCGCAGATGCCGAACTTTGCGCGCAGCGACGACGTGAATCTTGCGTACGCTCAAGCCAACACCGTGGTCAATCTTGCCACGCCCTCGACCTCGCTGATCGTGACCAAGGTGAGCGGCGGCCATAACTGCTGGCTCGCCGACAACGGCGCTTGCGGCCAAATCTTGACGACCTGGATCGCGAACTGGGCGGGCGCCGCGGGCGCATCATCCGCGACGACGGTGCAGTTGCAGGCGCCGCCGGATCAATCCGTTGGGCAGAGCTTGAATTTCCCGGCCGCTGCCACGGACTATCAGCAGACGGTCTACACGCTCACCAGCAAGTATTGTGTGCGCTGCCATTCCACGGCCGCGGACCCGTCCGTAGAGCAGTCGCCGTACCACGCGGATCCTTCACTTGCGATCGCGTACCCGGCGGCCATTCCGAAGATCGACTTCACGGGCTGTGCCGGCTCCGGCGGCAACAATGGCGGCACCTGCGGCACGAATTCGCGCCTTTATCAGCGCCTGCTGACCGACAATCATAACTGTTGGGACAATTGCGCGTCCGATGCGGCCCAGATGCTGGCACAGATTCAGGCCTTCGCCGCCATGCTGACACCGACGAACATCGATCCCTCCTTGGTCACCAGCATGGCCGTCTCCATGACCCAGGGTACGATCGCGAGCGGTGCGAGCCGCTACGATGCCGATACCATCGCCAAGTACGAGTTCCAATCCGTTGTCAACAACACGACCTACGATACCAGCGGTATCGATCCGGCGGCGGATCTGACCATTTCGGGCAACGTCACCCTGGCCGGCGGCTGGGGCATCAATGTTGGCGCCGGCGGCAAGGCACAGGCGACCACCCAGGCGAGCCAGAAGATCTACAACTTCATTCAGGCCACCGGCGAGTTCTCGGTGGAAGCCTGGGTGGCACCCGCTTTGGTGGCCGCCGATAAGTCCTACATGGTCAGCTATTCGGGCGGCGACACCACGCGCAACTTCACGCTGGGTCAGACCAACCAGGACTATGACTTCATGCTGCGCAATTCGAACACCGCGCTCACTGGTCTGCCGCAATTGCAGACGCCGAACGCGGCCATGGCTTTGCAGGCATCCTTGCAGCATGTCGTGCTCACGTACGATGCCGTCAACGGCCGCCAGATCTACGTCAACGGCGCTCTGGTGCCGGTGCCTGATGCACAGAAGGGCGGCACGATCTCCAACTGGGACAGCACCTTCGCGCTGGTGCTCGGCAACGAAGTGTCAGGCGACCGCTCCTGGCAGGGGCTCATCAAGTTCGTGGCCATCCACAGCCGCTCCATGACGGCCGCGCAGGTCATGCAGAACTTCAATGCCGGCGTGGGCGAGCGCTACTACGTGCTGTTCAACGTGTCGACGGTGACGGGCGTATCGCAGGCTTACGTCATGTTCACGGTCAGCCAGTACGACAGCTACGGCTATCTGTTCTACCAGCCCACGTTCATCTCGTTGGATCCGACCGTGACTTCCAGCAATCTTCCCAGCATCCCGGTGCAGGGATTGCGCATCGGCCTGAACGGCGGGGTGCCGCAGGTGGGCCAGGCCTACATACCGCTGAAGACCACGATCACGCCGGCGAACTACACGTCGCAGGGCGAAGTCTTGTCGCCTATCGGCACGATCATCGGCTTGCAGGCCGGACCTGCCGCCGACCAGTTCTTCCTGACTTTCGACGTGCTGGGCAGTCAAAGCAACGTGGTGGTCGAGGCCTCACCCAGCATACCGGCGCCCGCGCCGGGCCCGGTGGTCGCCGATATCGGCGTCAAGACCTTCGCACAGATCAATTCGACCCTGTCGGTGCTCACGGGCGTGCCGACCACGGACCCGAATGTCAGCGCTGTGTACCAGGCGGTGCAACAGCAGTTGCCGGCGACACCGACGCTCGAAGCCTTCTCGTCGGCGAATCAGGTCGGAATTGCGCAGTTGGCCGTTCAGTACTGCAATGTCATGGTCAATACCCCGAGCTACCTCGCGAATGTACTGCCGGGCGTGACCTTGAGCGCCGCGCAGTTCTCGTCACAAGCCGGTATCGATCAGGTGACCGCACCGCTGGCAGCCCGCGTGCTGGGCGGCGGGCAGCACAGCGTACCGTTGGCATCGACAATGACGGGCGCGTCAGGCGAACTCGACAAATTGATTACCAATCTTTGCACCGCGACGGCTTGCAACAACGTGGCCCGGGTCCAGGCGGTCACCGCCGCAGCCTGTGCGACGGCGTTCGGCAACGCCAACATGTCGATCAATTAAGCATCGGAAGAGGTCTGAAATTTATGAGCAAGAAATCAAAGGTGCCGGATTTGAACGAACCGTTCCGTCATCAAGACCACCCTCGGCCCCGCACCCGCCGCGAGTTCGTCGCGCAGGGTTTCATGACGGGCGCAGCCACGGTCATCGCGCCGACGCTGGCGGGCATGCTTGCCTATCCGCGCGCCGCGCGGGCCTCACTCGCGCCGGACATCCAAACCGCGGTGACGAACTGCAATATCACCACCGGCGCCGGCAAGATTCCGTTCATCTGCTTTGACCTCGCGGGTGGCGGTAACATCGCGGGTTCCAACGTATTGGTCGGCGGTCCCAAGGGACAGCTGGATTTCCTCTCGGTGGCGGGCTACAGCAAGCTGGGTCTGCCGGGATCCATGGTGCCGAATGCCAGCGCCGCCGGCAGTTTCGTGGACGCGAGCTTCGGGCTGCGCTATCACTCGGATAGCGCGCATTTGCGCGGCATGAAATTGCGCGCCAGCGCCAAGGCCATGGCGGGAACCAACGGTACGGTGATTCCCGCGATGTCGAACAACGACACGAATACCAACCCGCACAATCCGATGTACGGCATTTACCAGGCCGGCGCCCGCGGTGGGTTGCTCGATCTCATCGGCTCGGACAGTTCTCAGTCGGGCGGTAATTCGATGTCGCCGCCGACCATGGTCATTGCCTCGGCGATGCCAACGAAGATCTCCAGCTCGCGCGATAGCTCGGGCCTGGTGAGCACGGGACAGCTGAGCACCCTGTTGCCCAACGCTGCCGACGTCACTAATGTGCTGGAATCGATGAAGCGCATCAGCGACTCCAAGTATCCTCAGGTCCAGGCTTATACCGATTCCACTCTGAACGCGGCCGCGATCGGGCCGGCCGGTATCCAAGCGTGCGGATTCACCAAGTCGGCGTATATCGTCGACAAATACAACAGCCCTTCGGCGGTGAATCCGGACGTGGATCCCAACATCGTCGGCGCGAGCGGTATTTTCACGACCGCGGAGTACCAGGCGAATTCGGATTATCAGAAAACCGCGGCGATCATGAAATTGGTCATCGACGGCAATGCCGCCGCCGGCACGATCGAAATGGGCGGATTCGACTATCACTCGGGCAACCGCATGGACGGTGAGGCAAGGGACCTGAACCTCGGTAACTGCATCGGCGCTGTTTTGGAATATGCCTCGCGCGTCAACAAGCCCGTCATGATCTATGTATTCACCGATGGCTCGCTCGCGAGCAGCGGTATGATCGACAGTTCGGTGGGAGGACGCGGCAAGGGCGTCTGGACGGCGGACAACCAAAGTGTCGCCTCTACTTATTTTCTGGTCTTCAATCCCAACGGCAAGCCAGTGCCGGCCCAGGCCAACCCCGAGATGAGCTTGCAGATCGGCAACTTCAATCCCGACGGGTCGCTCAATACGACCGGCAGCCCCGCCGGTAACAACGTGCTCAATCTGGTGCAGATGGTGGTGCTGAACTACATGGCACTGCACAGTGCGAATGCGGCCGCGGCATGGCCCACGGTCTGGCCGTCACCGAACTTGAACAACACGCTTGGCAGCGGAGCCGCGCTCGATCCTTTGATCGCCTTCCAGCCGCTCGCGGGATTGGTGAACGGCAAGGTCACTTAAGCGAACGCAAAGGGTTCGCGGTTTGTGACGTAGCGCACAAGAGATGCAAAGCAAGCGGGGCCCGACATACGTCGGGCCCTGTCTCATTCCGGAGACATGTTTGCTCACCGATCGCTCGCTTGAGTACGGAACGCGCAGCAAGTTGCCGTGTCGCCGCCATCCGCTTTCGTCTCCCGATCTGTTGCTCAAGGAAAATTTGCACGAATGTGCGCCAGGTCATGCAGAAACAGTGTGAACGCGCGGTCGTTGCGTTGACACTGCGGCTCGCATTGTGCGATTTTGCATAAGGTCTGATCAGGGCAAACTCGCCGAAAGGCGGGGGCGCAAAGCTTCCGGTCTACGGGTGTTCCTAGGACAGCGGGGTTACCAGCGTGATTGATGAGTCGCGGCGTTTCGGCGTCAATTTTGATTTTGCACTTCATGCGTAGCGCATGGCTTGCCGGCACGTTGATCCTCAGCGCTGCGATGGCTTCATCGTCGATTGCCGCCGCACCCAGCATGGTGGGCAAGGATGCGCCTGATTTTGTTTTGCGGGGCATGGATGGCAAAAATCTGCGCCTGTCCGAATTTCGCGGCCAGGTCGTGCTGGTGAACTTCTGGGCGCGCTGGGAAGGCGATTCGCGGCAGCAGATGCCGGCGCTCGATCGCATCAACGCCACCTATCAACGCGCGGGTCTCGTGGTCCTCGGCGTGTCGGTGGACGATGACTTGCGCCGTTCGCGGGAATTCGCGGCGGCCATGAGCGTGTCGTATCCGATCCTGTTCGATACCGGTTCCGAGATCGGCAAGGATTATTTGCTGCAGAAAATGCCCGTGACGATCCTCGTGGATCGCGCCGGCGTCGTGCGCTATTCGGTCGTTGGCTACAAGCCCGGCGATGAGCGCGTCTACCTTGATCAAATCCGCGCATTGCTGCGGGAGTAAAACGATAGGTCCGTTATGAATCTCAAGCATTCAATTGTGTCGATCTTGTTCTGCGCAGCGCTGATGTCTACTACTCTGTGGATGGCGGCGCTTGCCTCGGAATCTTCTCCGGCCGACGCCGTCGCAGCGGCGGCGCCGCCTGCACCGCCCGCCCCGGACGCGGCCCCTGCGGCCGCCCAGGACGCACCGCCGCCGGTCGCGCCCGATGCGCCGCCGGCGGAGCTCAAGACGCTCGATCAAGAGGTTCAGGGTCTGAAGAAGGATGTCGTCGATCTGAACAAGGATCTGTTCGTGCTGCAGGAGGAGTTGCTGTTTCCCGCCAATACTCAAGTTGCACTTTACGTGTCGATGGACGTAGGCACCTTCTTCGCGCTCGATTCGGTCACGGTGAAGATCGATAACAAGGAAGTCAAAAATTATCTTTACACGGCGCGCGAGGCGGACGCCTTGCTCAAGGGCGGCGTGCAGCAGATCTACCTGGGCAACCTGAAGGTGGGTAAGCATGAACTGGTCGCGTTCTTCGTCGGCAAGGGACCGGTCGAGCGCAACTACAAACGCGGCGCCACGATCACGTTCGACAAGGGCGTCGGCGCAAAGTATCTGGAACTTAAGATTACCGACCGCGTTCCCAAGCATCAACCTGAGTTCATGATCAAAGACTGGGAATGATGCGTGCAAGGCGTGATTAACAGAGTTCGGCCGCTGATCTTCGGCGGATTGCTGCTGGCATTGCCGCTGGCGGCGGCCCATGGCAAGAACGTCAAGCCGGATCCAAACGGCCTGGCGCCGCACGAGGTGCAGGACCTGCACTATGGCGACGTGCTGTTCTATTTCTATCAAGATGACTATTTCGATTCGATCACCCGTCTTTTGGCCGCGCGCCAACTGGGGCGGATTCCGCACACCCAGGAGGAGGCGGAACTGCTGTTGGGAGGTTTGTATCTGTCGCTGGGCGAGCACGTCGAAGCGGGCAGGATTTTTCAGGCCCTGCTGAACAAGAACACATCCGAGGCCGTGCGCAATCGCGCGTGGTACTACCTGGGAAAGGTCTGGTATCAACGCGGATACCTGGAGGACTCGGAGCGCGCACTGCACGAGGTATCGGACAAGATCGATCCGCGAATCAATGCCGAGCGCTACATGCTGCTCGCGCAACTGATGATGCGGGAAGGCCGCTACGATGATGCGATCGCGGCCCTGAGCAGATGGAAGGGCGCGCCGGATTGGACTGCGTACGCGCAATTCAACTTAGGGGTTGCGCTGGTGCGCCGCGGCCGGCTGCCGGAAGCGATCACCTATCTGGATCGCGTCGGCAGCATTCAGACCCGCAGCGAGGAACTGTTGTCGCTGAAGGACAAGGCCAATCTCGCATTGGGGTTCGCGCTGTTGCAGGGGCAGCGCCCGGCGGAGGCGAAACCGATCCTCGAGCGCGTGCGGCTCGAAGGCCCGTATTCAAGCAAAGCGCTGCTAGGCGTCGGCTGGGCGGATTCCAGCATGGGCCAATTCAAGCGCGCGTTGGTGCCGTGGTTGGCGCTGCGCAAGCGCAGCCTGCTCGATTCCGCGGTGCAGGAGTCCTTTCTCACCGTGCCCTACGCGTATGCGCAGCTGGCGGCCACCGGTCAGGCCGCGGAATACTATAATTCGGCCATTTCCTCGTTCGACGCCGAGCTCAAGAGCATCGACGACTCAATCGACGGCATCCGCACCGGCAAGTTGCTTGATCGTCTGCTGAGCGACGACCGCAAGGATACGCTGACCTGGTATTGGCAGCTTACCTCCGTGCCGAATGCGCCCGAGTCGCGCTATCTGTATGCGCTCCTGGCCAGCAATGAGTTCCAAGAGGGACTCAAGAACTACCGCGAGCTCAATTTCATGAGCCGCAATCTGGATGATTGGCGCCAGGATGTGCTGGCCTACGATGACATGCTCGATACCCGCCAAGCGGCCTACAACCAGCGCGTGCCGAAGGCCGATGCCGTGCTGGCGGCGACCGATCTGGACGGCTTGACCCAGAAGCGGGTGGACTTCGAATCGCGAATCAACGAGATCGAGAAGACCAACGACGTGGCGGCGTTGGGCACACCTGAGGAGCAGCAGACCTGGGCGCGTCTGAAGGCCATCGAGGAATACCTTGCCGCGCATCCCGATGATCCGGATCTCACCGAAATGCGCGAGAAGCACCGTCTCATGAAAGGCGTCATGTACTGGCGGCTGTCATCCAGTTTCAAAGCGAGGCTGTGGAATGAGCGCCGCTCCGTCAAGGAACTCGAAGGTCAGCTGAAGGAGACTCAAAGGCGTGCCGTCTTGGTCCGCCAGGCACGCGAAGGCACGCCGTTGACCACGGGGGGATACGCTGCGCGCGTTGCTGCGCTGCGCGCGCGCATCGATGAGATGCATCAACGTCTGGCCGACGCGTCGGACAAGCAGAATGAATTCCTGCAATCGCTTGCGATTCGCGAGCTGCAAGGGCAGAAACAGCGCATTGAAACCTATCAGGTTCAGGCGCGCTACGAGCTGGCGGCAATCTATGACCGCACTTCAAACGGGCCTTCCAATGCGCCGCCCGCCGCGCAGCCGCCGCCGGATCTGACGCCGACCGAGACGCCCCCGGCCGCGCCGCCGGCCGAATCGCCGCCGGTCAAACCATGAAGGGCCCGCTCTCAAATCTGACATGCGCCGCCGCCATACTGGCGGGGTTGGCCTTGGGCGCCGTCGCGGCGCATGCCGCGCCCAAAAAACCTGCGACCATCAAGGATCTCGAGAATCAGCAAGTCGATGTCAGTCCGGATCCGCCGAAAGACGTCGACGCGGCCAAGACCATGGAAAGCTACAAGCGCTTTCTCGACCTGAACGCCGGCGATGCAGCCTTGCGCGCCGAAGCGCTGCGCCGCCTGGGGGACTTGAACCTGGAAAGCTCGGAGTCCGAACGCATCGAGCGCGAGCTCGCCACCAACGAAGGATTGCGCGCCACGGAAGCCATTCATTTGTATTCCGCATTGCTGAAAGCCTATCCCAAGTACGAGCGCAACGATTCGGTGCTCTACCAGCTGGCGCGCGCCTACGAGCTGAATGCTCAGCCCGACCGGGCTCTCGCGGCCCTGGACCAGCTCGTGGCGCAATATCCCAACAGCCGTTACATGGACGAGGCGCAGTTTCGCCGCGGCGAATTGCTGTTCTCGGACAAGGCCTATCCGAAGGCGCAGAAGGCCTACGAGGCGGTCATCAAGATCGGGTCCACGTCATCGTTCTACTCGCAAAGCCTCTACAAGCACGGCTGGTCGCTGTTCAAGCAGGGCGAGAATGAGCGCAGCCTCGACTCATTCGCGGGCGTTCTCGATTCGATGCTGGTGGCCAAGCGAGATCCGAATGTTTTGGTCGAGGTCGATACCTTGAGCCGCGCCAACCGGGAGTTGGTGGAAGATACCTTCAGGGTGATGTCGATCACCTTTTCATACCTCGACGGTCCCAAAACCGTCGATGAGTTCGTGAAGCATCGCAAGCCGCGTCCTTATTCCTACCTGCTGTACGCGCGATTGGGCGATCTGTACGTGGAAAAGGAGCGCTGGACGGATGCGGCCGACAGCTACCGCGCCTTTGTCTCCCAGGACAAGAATAACGAGAAAGCGCCGTTGCTCGAAATGCAGGCGATCGAGGCCTATTCCAAGGGCGGCTTCCCGCAATTGGTATTGCAGGGCAAGAAGGAGTTCGTCGAGAACTATAGTTACGGGACCGCGTACTGGAAGGGACGCGACCCCAACAGCGAACCGAAAGTTGTGGCGGTGCTCAAGACCAACCTCAAGGACGTTGCTCAGTACTATCACGCGCAGGCGCAAAAAACCAAGGATGTCGCCGACTATCAGGAAGCGGCGAAGTGGTATCGCAGCTATTTGAGATCCTGGCCGGATGAACCGGGTTCAGCCGTGACCAATTACCTGCTTGCCGACACGCTGTTCGAGAGCAAGCAATACCTGGACGCGGCGCAGGAATATGAAAGCACCGCCTACCACTACGGCGATCACGACAAGGCCGCCGCAGCCGGCTACGCGGCCATCATTGCCTACGGCAAGCAAGAGGAGACTCTGACGGGTGAGGCCAGGGCGACGCTGCATCTTAAGACGCTCGACAGCTCGTTGAAGTTTGCGCAGACCTTTCCCGCGCACCCCGAAAGCGCTCAGGTTCTGACACGAGCGGCCACCGAGTTATATGCGGCGAAGGACTATCTACGGGCGGTTTCGGCCGCGGAATCGCTGCTGGCAAAGCAGCCCCCGGTGGACGTCGGCAAACAGCGCATCGCCTGGACCGTGATCGGCAATTCCAATTTCGATCAGGGCGTGTTCGACAAGGCCGAAGTTGCCTATACGCATGCGCAGGCGCTCATGCCTGTGAATGATCCGGAGCGCGCCGTGATCGTCGAACGGCTCGCTGCCTCGATTTACAAGCAGGGCGAACAAAAGAGCAAATCCGGCGATAGCGCGGCCGCCGTCGACGATTTTTTGCGCGTCTCCGCCTTGGCGCCCACCTCGAAGGTGCGGGCGAATGCCGACTTCGATGCCGCTGCGCTGCTCGTTACTCAAAAGAAGTGGGACCGGGCGATCGCCGTGCTCGAGGGATTCCGACACAACTTCCCGGAGAGCCCGCTGCAGGAGGATGTCACCCGCGATCTGGCGGTGGCGTATTCCGAAACGAATCGATCCGCCCAAGCGGCGGTCGAATTCGAACTGATCTCGCAATCGCCCAAGGAAACTCCGGAAGTACAGCGTGAGGCGACCTTGCAGGCGGCCGAACTATACGACAAGGCCGGCAACACCGCGAAATCGAAGGCAATGCTGGAAGCCTTTGTGAAGCATTTCCCGTCGCCTTTGAACCCCGCCATGGAAGCGCGCAACAAGTTGAGCGTGATTGCCGCCAAGTCGGGCGATTTCAGCGGCCGCGATTATTGGCTCAGAGACATCATTGCCGCCGATCGCTCCGCGGGCACATCGCGCACCGATCGCAGCAAGGTGCTCGCTGCCAGGGCAACCTTGACGCTTGCCGCGCCGGCTCGCGAGGAGTTCAAGAGCATCAAGCTGGTGGCGCCGCTCAAAAAATCTCTCGCCGAGAAACGCAAAGCCATGGAGGCGGCACTCAAGGCGTATGAGGCGGCAGCCGACTACCAGGTGGCCGATGTCACGACGGCCGCAACCTTCGAGAGCGCAGAATTGTACCGGCAGCTGGGCAAGGATCTGATGAGCTCGGAACGCCCGAGGAATCTCAACAAGGATGAACTGGAACAATACAACGTGCTGCTCGAGGAGCAAGCCTTCCCTTTCGAGGAGAAGGCCATCCAGCTGCACGAGGTCAACGCCGCGCGGACCAAAGATGGCACCTACGACGAATGGGTGCAAAAGAGCTTTACCGCGCTCGCACAACTTAACCCCGGTCGTTACGGCAAGGTAGAGATCAGTGAACAGCTGGTTGAATCGATTCGTTAGCGTCGGCGTGGCCGCACTGTTGGCCGGCTGCCACAGCACGCCGGCTCAGCCCCCGCACGCCGCCGCGCCGGCGCCGGTCGCGCCGACACCGGTCGCGACATCACCCTCGGTTGGCAAGACTGCGTCCGCCGGGGCTGCGGCCGGCAGCGGGACGGTCCCCGCGGCGCCGGTCGGCGGTGCCACTCCTGGAAGTGGTGTTGCTCCGGCCGGCGATGCTGTCCCGGTACCGCCGCGCGCGGCACAAGAGTACGGTCAGGCGCTGCAGCTCATGAAGTCAGGCCGCAACACGGATGCAGAACTTGAATTCAAGCAGCTGGCGGCCGGTTATCCGCAATTCGCGGGGCCGCAGCTGAATCTTGGATTGCTGTACCTGCGAGATTCTCGCTTGCCGGAAGCCGAGAAGGCGTTCAAAGCCGCGCTCGAACTCTCCCCGTCCAATGCCGTCGCGGGCGATCAGCTTGGCATCACGGAGCGTCGCCTGGGGAAATTTGCCGAAGCGGAGGCCGCTTATCTGCGCGCGATAGCCGCAGATCCGAATTACGCGCCGGCGCACCTCAACCTGGGCGTACTCTACGATTTGTACATGGGCGAGCCGCAGAAGGCGCTCGAGCAATTTGAACGGTACATTGAGATTGCCGGCGAGAATAAGCAGGTCGCCGGCTGGGTCGTGGAATTGCGCAAGCGAGTCGGCGCGCCCGCCGCCGTCAAGAAGGAGCCCGCATGAACATCGCAATGACCGCCTTGAGTTCGGCGGCGCTCGGATTTGCAATGAGCGCGGCGAACGCACAGCAGCCCCCGGCTTCAACCCCGGCAGCCACAGCGCCGGCGGCTGAAACTGCAGCCCCCGCCGCCGAGACCGCGGCTCCTGCGCCTAAGCCCAAGCCGGCCAAAGCCACCGCCCAGTCCGAGGCCGGCGAGCCTCGCGCAAATACTTCGCGCCGCCCCCCGCCGGGCCCGGCGCCAAGCCAGGCGGTCCGGGGAACGGCCCCCGGCCCGGCTCCGAAGGGCTCCGCGAGTACCGATCGCCTGGAATTGGGTACTGCGACGGTCACCGGCGACCGGGAGCAGCCGAAGGTCATGTACATCGTCCCCTGGAAGAAGTCGGATATCGGGGATTTGGCCGGCAAGCCTATGAACAGCCTGGTCGATGAGATTCTCGCCCCCGTGGATCGGGATGTCTTCAAACGCGAGGTGGTTTATTACAAGGCCGTGCAAGCCGACGCGTCCCAAAATGGGGCACCCGGCCACCCGTCGCAACAGGGTGAGAAGTAAGTCATAGCCGATTTTACGGAATCTGGTTGAATCACATATTCGGAAGAAGGATCTATTAGGAGCGCGCAGATGAATTTCATGAATTCGGCAGTCAATTTCTTCAAGGACGGCGGGGTGTTCCTGTACCCGCTGGCCTTGATATTCGTGGTCGGCGTATCGATCGCCATCGAGCGGTACGTTTACCTGACCCGCGAAACCATTCGAAATCGCAGTTTGTGGGATTCCCTGGTGCCCGCCTTGGGCGCCGGAAACTTCAAACAGGTGGTCGGACTCACCCACAACTCCAAGGCGTCTATCGCCACGATTTTGAACTACGGGGTCGCCCGCGTCGCGAGCGCCAGGCGCCGCGATGACATTGAAAAGGCCATGGATGAAAGCCTGCTCGAAGTCATCCCGCGAATCGAGAAGCGCACTCACTATCTTTCGTCCTTGGCGAACGTCGGCCTGTTGATCGGATTGTTGGGCACGATCACCGGCCTGATCGGCGCCTTCAGCGCGGTGGCGACCGCGAATCCGGCCGAGAAGGCCAGTTTGCTGGCCGCGGCAATTTCGGTGGCCATGAACAACACCGCTTCCGGACTGGGTGTCGCCATCACGCTGCTGCTGGCGCACATGTTTCTGGAATCGAAAACCACTTCGCTGATCGACAGCCTGGAGATCGCGTCGGTGAAGTTCTTGAATTCGATCACCGAGCGTCAGACCGACAAGATGCATGAACCCGCGGCGCCCACCCCGACGGTTCGAACTTCTGCGGCCCGCGGCAGCATCTAGGCCGCGCAATCGCAGGATGGAAATCCGCTCATGAAGTCAAAAGCTGCGAAACGCGTCCAACGCAATCACGCCCGCTACCATCAGGGGCGCGACGATTTGAACATCGTGCCGATGATCGACATGATGGTCATCCTGGTGTTCTTCCTGATTTTTACGGCCGTATTTTCCAAGACCAATATCCTTCAGCTGAATCTCCCGGCAAACAACACCGCTCCTGTTGAATTGCCGAAGGGGTTGAAGCTCGAGGTGATCATTCGTCCGAACGATCTGCTCGTCAACGACAAGAACTCGGGTCCGCTCAAAGTCATAGAAAATACCCCGACCGGCTACGATTTGGACCACTTGTCGGAATTCATGCGCCAGGTCAAATCGCAATTTCCGCAGATGACCGATGCCACCATCCTGTCGGGACCGGCGGTGGCCTACGACACGCTGGTGCAAGTCATGGACACGGTGCGTGTGTATCAAATCCCGACCCCGCCATTTTCCAAGGCGGAGTTGTTCCCTGACATCGCCATCGGGGACGCGCCGACATGACTTCTTATCGCATCAAGCGGCATCGTGAGCGCAAGCACGGCGCCAGCCATTTCGCGCTTATTCCGTTCATCGACATGATGACCATCCTGGTGGTGTTCCTGCTGGCGCATACCGCCGAAGTGGACATACTGCCCAACACCAAGAACATTTCGATTCCTCAGTCCATTTCCGACCGCAAGCCCAGCGCCGCCATTGTGGTGATGATCACCACGGACTCGCTGTACGTCGACGGTCAAGTGGTCGGCTCCTTGCAGGACCTGATCAGGAACCAGGGCCCGTTCTTTGCGCCGCTGAAAAACGCATTGATGGCGCAAAACAGCCGCAGCCTGCAGCAGAATACGGATATCGCCAAGCGGGAAGTGACCATCATGGGCGACAAGAGCACACCCTACGCCGTGCTCAAGAAGATCATGATGACCTGCAGCGAAGCCGAGTACGGCAAGGTTTCCTTCGCGGTCGTCGAACGCGAAAAGGCGGCTACCTAAATGGCCGCCTCCAATCCGGCAGTCCGCACTCCCTCGGGTTTGGTGCCTTACTACCGGCGCTACGATCTACCGTGGTCGCCATCCGAGGAAACGGAGCGGCGATTTAGAGCCATTCTGCGCAATCTGGCCATTGTGGCCTCGCTGATCGCGCTGATCATGCCATTTCTGCCGCGGCACGTGGTCATCACCAATACGGAGTCTTTGCCGGAGCGGGTGGTGCAGCTGGTCATGGAGCCGCCGCCACCGCCGCCACCGCCGCCGCCGCCGAAGCCGGAGAAGCCGATCGAGAAGGTGCCGGTGGAAAAAGTACCGGTGCCGGTTGATCCGCGGACCAAGGCCTTAAAAAGCGGATTGCTCGCCAACCTGGACGATCTTGCGGCCCTGCGTCAGATCGATCTCGATAAATTTGCGAAGGATCAGAAGAAAACCAACGATCCGGGCGATACCAGCGTCACCCGCAGCCTCATCACGTCAAAAGTCGGCGGCAGCAGCGGCGGCATCAGCGCGCCCACCAGCAGCGGTCTTGCGTCGGGTTCCGGGTCCCTGCACGGTATCTCCACCACTCAGGTCAAGGACCCGAATCTCGGCGCTTCGGGCCAGGCGGCCACGCGGGCGGGCGGCAGCGGCAAGGCCTCGCGCAGCGCGGACGAAATCGCGCTGGTTTTCACCAAGAACAAGGGTGCGATCGATGCGTTGTACGCGCGCGCCTTGCGCGACAACCCGGCCCTCCAGGGCAAGGTCGTCATCGAGATGACCATCTCGCCCACCGGGGACATCACCGCGGCGCGAATCATATCCTCGGAATTGAATGATCCGGAATTCGAGAGCAAGCTGCTCGCGCGCATTCGTCTGTTCAAGTTCGACGCACGTGATGTTGCGGCCCTGACCGCGACCAAACCCATAGATTTCTTCCCAGCCGGATGAACATTCAATCCGAAATCGAGTTCTTCAGCGACTTGGGCCTGGTCGACAAGGCAAGATTCGTCACGCGTTTGATTTGCGAAATAGCGGAGGAGGCCAAGGTCGGCACGGGGGACGGCGGCGACGCATTGCGCTTCAGGTTCGCGAACGAAATGAGCCAGCGCTTGGCCCGCTTTACCTATCAGCTGCTGGGCGAGGATCCGGCGCGTCCGCAGGATGACGTGGTGATCCGCATGCTGCTGGGCGCGCGCGCCGACAAGAACGCGCAGCGCATCATGCACAATGCCTACCGCCGGGTTCTCACGAGCTTCGAAAGCTTCGATACGACGGTGCTGCTGAACACTCACTGAGCGAGCGCCGCCGGGCGGCGCTCATCCGGCTCCGCGGATTCGAGGGTGTCCGCCTCGAACAGGTGCAATAGCTGTTCCGCAGATTCATGCGTGGTTTGCAGGAACTTGGTTTCGTCGTCCTTCACCGCCTGCTGTTTGGCCAGGGTCTGTTCATCGTGCACGCGGAACCGCTGCACCGTTTGAACGGCCTTCGATTTCGGCAGACCGAGCGTCTCCAGGACCTGCAATGACATCTCCAGGCTCGATACCAGGGTCTCGCGAATCTGGTAGCGCACGCCCAAGTCCATCAATCGGAAAGCGTGCTGACGGTTGCGGGCCCGCGCGAAGATCTTCAGATGCGGAAAATGCTTGCGGACCATTTCCGCGGTCCGCACCGATGCCTCGACATCGTCTATGGCGAGCACGAAAATCTCGGCGTTCTCGGCATGTGCGGCGCGCAACAGCTCCAGGCGGGATGCGTCCCCGTAATACACCTGGTTGCCGAAACGCCGCAGGAAATCCACCTGAGTCTGACTGGCCTCGAGCGCCGTGAAAGCGATATTGCGCGCGAGGAGAATGCGGCCGATGATCTGGCCGAAGCGCCCGAAGCCGGCGATGAGAACCTTGGGATAGATCTCTGCCGGCGTGTCGAATGGTCTGGCCGGCGCCTCATGCGCCTTGAAAGTGACCTCGTATAGCGACAGCAGCACCGGGCTCAAAATCATCGAAGCCGTCACCACCAGCACCAGCAACTCTGCGGTCCCGGTGGCCATGATGCCGAAGGATGCGGCGAGCCCCAGCAGAACGAAGGCAAACTCGCCGCCGGAGGGCAGACTGATGCCGAGCCCGCGGCTGGCAACGGGAGACAATCCCGAGAGCCTGCCGATGATCCACAGAATCAAGATTTTCAGCACCATGAATCCGAACGTCAAGCCGATGATGAGGAAGGGCCTCTCACGCACCAATCCCAAGTTCGCCGACATACCGACGCTCATGAAAAACAGGCCCAGCAGCAAGCCTTTGAACGGTTCGATATCCGCCTCGAGTTCGTGGCGAAATTCACTGTCCGCCAGCAATACCCCCGCGAGAAATGCGCCGAGGGACAAAGACAATCCCACCTGGCTGACGAGCAGTGCCGTTCCGAGCACGATCAGCAGACCCGCCGCCGTAAATGCTTCGGCAACGCGTGTCGCTGCGATGATGCGCAACATCGGACGCAGAACATAGCGGCCGCCGATGATGACCGCGGCCAGTACCGCGATGAGTTTGATGACCAGCCAGCCGCCCGAGTCCGCGGATTTCGCAGCGTTCACGCCCAGCAGAGGCAGCAACGCCAGCACCGGCAATACCGAGACATCCTGGAACAGCAAGATGCTGAACGAGGCACGGCCAAACTGAGAATTGAGCTGGCCGCGCTCGGCGAGCAATTGCAGTGCCAGCGCCGTCGAGGACATGGACAAGGCGAAGCCGATGACCAGCGCGGACTGCCAGGATTGGGCGAACACAGTGTAGGCGGCCGCGCCCAGACACAGCGTGGTCGCCGCGACTTGTCCCGTGCCCAGGCCGAGAATCGATTTTCGCAGCACCCACAGCCGCGAGGGCTGCAATTCGAGGCCAATCACGAACATCAGGAGTACGATGCCGAACTGCGCAATATTTTCCGCGGTGTCGACGGTGCTGATCAGCCCCAAACTGGCCGGACCGATGATGATGCCGGCGGTTAGGTAACCGAGTACTGCTCCCAATTTGAAGCGGCGGAAAATCGGGATCGCGATGACCGCCGCCGCGAGAAATATAGCGATCTGCGCCAACAAGCTCATAATATTTCCCCGGTGTGACCTTCAGAGCCTAGCATTATGTATCGCCAAAGCATTCAATTTCCGGTCAAGGACGCCGCGCTGCGCGAGGACGTGCACGCGCTGGGTGGCTTGATCGGCGAAACGCTTCGCGATCAGGGCGGCGAGGAGTTCTTCAAGCTCGTCGAGGGGGATCGGCTCGCGGCGATTCGGCGCCGCGAAGGCGATGCCGTCGGCGCGGTGGAACTGCAAAATCGCACCATGGCCCGCACACCCGCGGCCGCTACCGGTCTGACGCGGGCGTTTTCGATTTGGTTCATGGCCGTGAACACCGCCGAAAAAGCACACCGCGTGCGCCGGCGCCGCGAATACCTGGGTGATTCCAAAACATCGCAGCCCGGGGGAATCGCGGATTGCATCACCCGCTTGCGGGGCAGCGGTCTGTCGCTGCAGCAGACGCTGCAATTGATCAGCACCATGAGCATTGAGCCGGTATTCACGGCGCACCCAACCGAGTCGACGCGCCGCACGATATTGCGCAAGCAGCAGCACATCGCCCACGACCTGTTGGAACGTCAAAACCTCGCCTCGACCCGCACTGAGCTGGCCACGCTGTGGGCGCGGGTGCGGCTGGAAATCACCAGTATCTGGCAGACCGAGGAGCATCCTCGTGAAGGTTTGACGGTGGTCGACGAGCGTGAGCACGTATTGTTCTATTTGATCGACATTCTTTACCGGGTCGTGCCGCTGTTCTATGAGGAGATCGAGGCGGCGCTGGCAAATGCCTACGAGGTTCCGGTCGAAACACTCGATGTGCCCAACATCCTGCGCTTCGGCTCCTGGGTTGGCGGCGACATGGACGGCAACGCGGATGTGCACGGCAAAACCATACGCGAGACCCTGCACCGTCATCAGCAGCTGATCATTTCCACTTATTTCACGGAGTGCGAGCAGCTCGCCGAATCCTTGAGTCAAAGCGCGAACCGCGTCGCCGTGAGCGCCGCCCTGGCTGCGCGCATCGATGCCTACAGCAACCTGCTTCCGGGCGCCAAGGCTCTGGCGCCCGCGCGTCATGACCGCATGCCCTACCGCGTGTATTTCGGCCAGATCAGCGAGCGGCTCCAGGCGACCTACGAAGGCAGGCCCAACGCGTATCAGAATCCCGACGAGTTGCTCTCCGATGTCGCACTGGCGGCGGACAGTCTGCTCGAGAATCGAGGGCGTCACGCCGGATATTTCCTGGTGCGCCGTCTGATGCGGCGGGTGCGTACATTCGGTTTTCATCTTGCGACGCTGGACGTCATTCAGCATGCACACTTTCATGACGAGGTCGTTGCGCAGGGGTTGGGTTTGGAAAGCTGGCCTGCGCTGCCGGCGGAGGAAAGGCTGCGTCAACTGCGGGATCTATTGCTGCGCGATCAAGGTCCTACGACGGCCTTCGACGCCATGGGCCGCCGCAGTCTGTGGGTATTCGAAGCCATTGCCCAGGCGCGGCACAAATTCGGTGGGCGTGCCATAGGCCAATACATCGTGAGCGGCGCGCGGGGACCTGAGGACATTCTGGCGGTACTGCTGTTGGCCAGATGGGCCGACATCACCGACAAACGCAGCGGCGAGAGTCCTCTCGATGTGGCGCCGCTGCTCGAGTCCATCGACTCCCTTGAAACGGCCGGCGAAGTGCTGCGAGCGCTGCACGCCGAGCCGGCGTATCGCCGTCATCTCGAATCGCGCGCGAATCGGCAGATGGTGGTGGTCGGATACTCGGATACGAATAAACAGGGAGGGATCGCCGCCTCGCGTTGGGCACTGCAGGTGGCGCAGGTTCAACTGTTGGAGGCGGCGCGCTTGGCCGGCATCAGCCTGACGATTTTTCATGGCCGCGGCGGGACGCCGGCGCGTGGCGGCGGCCGTACCGAGCACTTGGTTGAATCGGTGCCGAGCGGCGCGATCCGCGGGGTACTGCGCCTGACCGAGCAAGGTGAAGTGGTCAATCAAAGCTATGGCCTGCGCCCCATCGCCATGCGCACCCTCGAGAGGACGTTTGCGGCCGTCGCCCTTGCGACCGCCCATGCTGCCGACACGCCCCCGATCGCCCCTGATCAAATTGCGGCCATGCGCACCCTTGCCGCGCACAGCCTCGAGACGTACCGCCAACTGGTGTTTGGCGCGGAGTTTTTCGAGTATTTCCGTGCCGCCACCCCTCTGGATGTCATCGAGCGCATGCATATCGCATCGCGGCCCGCAGCGCGCGCCGGCAGCGGTGTGCAGGCGTTGAGGGCTGTTCCCTGGGTTTTCGCGTGGACCCAAAGCCGGCACATGTTGCCGGGATGGTTCGGTTTCGGCAGCGGTCTGCAGGCGGCGGCGGATTTGCACGGTGAGCAGGTCCTCTCCGCCATGGCCGCGCATTGGCCCTTCTTTGGCCACTTGCTCGACGATGTGGAGGCCATGCTGGCACGAACCGATCTGGAGATCGCGCACCACTACGATGAACTGGCGGGCACGGGGCTGCGGGCGCATGCAGAGCCCATCGCGAAGGAGTACGCGCTCACCGTGCGCCATGTGCTGCGCATCCGCGGCACGGCCAATCTGCTCGACGGCGATCCGACCTTGCAGCGCTCCATCATGCTGCGCAATCCCTATATCGATCCCATGCACCTCATGCAGGTGGATCTATTGCGGCGCTGGCGTGCGACGGACCGCCAGGATTCCGCGTTGTTCGCGGTCCTGCGGGCGACGATCAGCGGGATCGCGCAGGGCTTGCAAGCCACCGGCTAACGGCCCGGGATGCCCCCTAACATTCCGGCACGTTGACGGCAAGACCGCCTTGCGAGGTCTCCTTATATATTGTCGACATGTCGAGCCCGGTCTGCCGCATGGTGGCAATGACCTGGTCGAGCGATACCTTGTGCGATCCGTCGCCGCGCAGCGCGAGCCGCGCCGCGTTGATGGCCTTCACCGACCCCATGGCGTTGCGTTCGATGCAGGGAATCTGCACGAGGCCCGCGACCGGATCGCAGGTCAAACCTAGATTGTGTTCCATGCCGATTTCGGCTGCATTCTCGATCTGCTCGTTGCTGCCGTTGAGTGCCGACACCAATCCGGCCGCAGCCATGGAGCAGGCGACGCCGACCTCGCCCTGACATCCCATCTCCGCGCCCGAGATCGACGCATTCTGCTTGTACAGCATGCCGATGGCGGCGGCCGTCAGCAGGAACCGCGCCACGCCGGCATCATCCGCGCCGGCCTCGAAGCGCCGGTAATAGTGAAGTACGGCCGGGACGATGCCCGCGGCGCCATTGGTGGGCGCGGTCACCACCTGACCGCCCGCGGCATTTTCTTCATTGACTGCGAGGGCGTAGACATTGACCCAATCGAGCGCATACATGGGATTGGAGGGATCGCCGCTCATGAGCTGACGATAGAGTTTCGGCGCGCGCCGCCTCACACCGAGCACCCCCGGCAGCAGACCCTGGGCGTCGAAACCGCGTCGCACGCAATCCTGCATCACCTGCCAGATTCGCGACAGACCCGCGTGCACCTCCGCTTCGCTGCGCCATGTGCGCTCGCGCGCCAGCATCAACTCGTGAATTTCCAAACCGGCGGCCTTGCCATGCTCGAGCAGCCGGGCACCGGAATCGAACTCGAACGGCGGCGGCGGACGCACCATGCCTGCCTCAGCTTCGGCGCCGGCTCGAACGACGAATCCGCCGCCCACGCTGTAGTATTCCTCGCGCGCCAGGATCTTGAGCTGTGCGTCGTGCGCGGTGAAGCGCATGCCGTTGGAATGGCCGGGCAGCACTTGGTCGTTGTGAAACAGAAGATTCAGCGGCTCATCGAAGTCTATTTCGTGTTTGCCCAACAGGCGGATGCGTTTCGCGCCGCGAATTCGCTGAAGCGCCGGCTCGATCGCCGAGGAGTCGATCGTCGCTGGATTGAATCCCTCGAGTCCCAGAAGGATGGCGCGATCGGTGCAATGGCCGCGGCCGGTGAGCGCCAAAGATCCATACAGCTGGGCCGAGACCTGGGCGGTGCGGGCCAACAAGCCGCGCGCGTCAAGCAGTTCAACGAAGCCGCGCGCGGCATTCATCGGTCCCATGGTGTGGGAGCTGGAGGGCCCGATTCCGATCTTGAAGATGTCGAAAACACTCAAACTCATGCGCGCGGCCACGTTATTTTGGATCGCGAATGATACCGCCGCCGCCGAAGCGCCGTGGGGGGAACTGTGGAGGGTGGCAAAATGCTAAACTTAGAGGTCAACTGGGGTATTTCGCTGGCTGTCTTTTTCACTGGAGTGTTCTATGACTCGCTACCCGTTAATCCTTGCTGCGCCGCTGATTGTGTCGCTGTCGCTTGTCGCGTGTAAGAACGAACCAAGCAAACAGGCGGTGGTCGACACAGGCAATATCACCGCGGCGGTTGCCGACGCCAACCGACCGGATACCGACAAAGCGCGCGATGCCGCTCGCAAGCCGGCCGCGGTACTGGAATTCATCGGCGTGAAACCCGGCGAGCAAGTCGCCGAGCTCCTGCCGGGCGGAGGGTATTTCACGCGCATCTTCAGCAAGGCCGTTGGACCCGCGGGCCATGTCTATGCCCTGGTTCCTGAGCGTCCGCCTAATGCGCCGGCGGATTTGCCGGATCTGGCCGGTGCTGTGAAGGCGATCGCGGCCAATCCCAACTATGCGAACGTGAGCGTGGTGGTCATGTCGATTACCAAACTCGCCGCGCCTGCGCCGGTGGACTTGGTATTCACGGCGCAGAACTATCATGACCTGCACAATTTCCCGATCGACATCGGCGGCTTCAACAAGAATGTGTTCAATTCCTTGAAGCCCGGCGGCTTGTACGTGGTGGAGGACCATTCGGCGCCGGCCGGTTCCGGGTTTAGCGACACCAAGACGCTGCACCGGATCGACGCTGAAGCCGTGAAAGCCGAGGTCATGGCGGCGGGATTCGAGTTCGTGGGCAGCAGCGACGCGCTGGCGAACCCCGCGGACCCCCGTACGGCAAACGTGTTCGACCCCAGCATTCGGGGAAAGACCGACCAGTTCATCCTGAAATTCCGCCGGCCTAAGAAATAACCGGGTGGCGATGCTTTTCATCCCCGGGGGCAACCCCGGGGCTGTAAGGGCCGTCGTGCCAAAAAAGCGAACTTTACGGCCCCATTCGCTGTCAACCGCAGGGGATGGTCCCGCGTTGATGCCCTAGGCATAAGAGGATTTAAGCTCATGATTTCGCTTACATTGCGGGTGGCTGCTCCAGCCGTCCTGTTGGGACTGTTGACCGCTTGCGCGACGCCGCCGCCTCGCGTCTACACGGTGCCGGCCCACGCGCCGCCCCCGCAGCGGGTCTTCGTATACCCGGCCAATGGTCAGACCTCCGAGCAAACCGAGCGCGACCGCTATGACTGCCACGTGTGGGCCGTACAGCAAACAGGCGTGGATCCCAGCCGCGGCGATGCCAACGGGTACCAGCGCGTCGTCGTGCAGCCGTCGACTGTGCCGCCCGGTTCGGGCGTAGCGGCGGGTGCCGTTGCCGGCTCCATCATCGGCTCCATCATCGGTGGGCCGTGGAATGCGGGTGCATTTCTGTTAGGCGGTGCGACCGGGGCGCTCATTGGCGGCGCCGCGGAGTCCAGTGCCAATGCGAATGCCCAAGCTCAGGCGCAGCAAGTGCAGCAGCAGGTCAATCAGAGCAACGCTCAAGTACGAAGCGGTTCGGACGCCTACCGCCGGGCGTTCGGAGCGTGTTTGGTGGGCCGCGGCTACACGGTCTCATGAGCAAATTTGCGGCGGTCTTGTGGTCGGCAATCTTGTGCGCCGCGCTGAGTGCCCATCTGGCAGCGGCTGCCGATGAGCATGCACGCCCCGAGCAACCCGTTCCTCAAACCAAAGCTCCGACCCCACCGCACACTACCGTGCCCGCGCCGCACCCCGCGCCGCACGTCGCCGTGCCTGCGCCGCCGCACACCGTTTCCTACGACGGTCACGGCCAGGTTTTGGATTCGAGGTATAACCATGGCCACTACTATCCACCAGCGGGTTCGGTGAGCCCATCCCTGCCGGGTGGATACCGGCCGTACTATCGCGGCGGGCAGCGCTATTATTTCAACGCCGGCGTTTGGTATGCACCTCGCGGCACGGGTTTTGTGGTGGTGAGGCCTCCGGTCGGGGTGGTGATTGCAGTATTGCCGCCGTACTACTCGACGGTGTGGTTCAGCGGAATTCCCTATTATTACGCGAACAATGCGTACTACGCGTGGCAGCCTGATCAGGGCGGGTACGCGGTGGTCGATCCCCCGGAGAACGCCGATGCTCCTTCGCCGGCGCCCGAGGATTCGCAACAGGACCCACAGCAGGATCTGATCATCTATCCAAAAAATGGGCAGACAAAGGATCAACAATCGGCGGATCAGTACGATTGCCACAACTGGGCGAACGGCCAGACTGGTTTCGATCCCACGCTGCCGGACGATACGTCCGGCAATTCTGCTGCGAATCGCAACAACTACGACCGCGCGATGGCGGCTTGCCTGACGGCTCGGGGCTATCAAGTCAACTGAGGCAGGCCGGCCGCTTCAGGTCCGCTCAGCTGCATGCCACGCAGCCCGCAATTGAGCTTCAAAAGCCGGCGCAAAACTATTTTCGTCACGCAGCGCCGACCGTTCGAATATTGCCTGAAGCGACGAGCGGAGTTGCTCGAGTCTGGGCAGATTACGGGCGAGGCCAACGGCAATCTGCGCGTATTCCGCTGGTGTCGAGGCCACCAGGTCCCTCAAACCCATGGCACCGAGAATGCTCAGGCCGCTCCGCGACGCGCCATGCGCGCCGTGCTGTGAAATTACCGGCACCCCGCTCAATAGGGACTCGCAGGTCGTCGTGACGCCGTTGTACGGATAGGTGTCGAGCGCGATATCGACTCCGGCGAATGGCGGCTCGACGGGGACTTCCATCGTGTAGGGTAAGCAATCGATGCGGGCGGGCTCGATGCCGGATCGTTCGAGGATGCTGATGATGTCGGCGGCGCGCTGCGGGCTGCGGATACGCGTGAGGCGCAAACGCGAGTGCGGCAAGGCACCCAAAATCTTGCCCCAGCATTCGATCGTGGTTGCGCTGATCTTACTCAGGCTGTTGAAACTGCCAAAGGTGACAAAGCCGGAGGAGCGCGCCGGCACGGCGCCCGCCGCGGGACGCGCAGCGAACGGCCGGTAGCACCACTGCGGGCGCTGCAGCTGCAAAAGCTTTTCGCTATGCCATGCCTCGGCGGCGGGTATGGGATCCGTAGACGCGTCGGTGATGCGGTAGTCCATCGTGGGTAATCCGGTCGAAGCCGGAAAGCCCAAATAAGTGACCTGCACGGGCGCCGCGCGACGCGCAAAGACCGCCAACCGGTTGAACGCCGTATGTCCGGCGAGATCCAGCAGGACGTCGATTCGATCCGAGCGAATGCGCTCGACCAGGGCGTCGTCGTCGAGCCGCCAAACGTCGCGCCACTGATGGGCATGACCGCGAAGCCGCTCCGTCACCTCATCATGGTCGGGGAAGTTGTGATAGAAAAAATAGTGGAATGCATCGCGGTCATGACCGCTCGCGATGGGTTCAAAGAAACGAGCCACCGAATGTGTTCGGAAATCGCCGGAAACGAAGCCTACGCGCAGTGGTCGCGGCGGGCCCGCGCCCCGCGATGGATGCAATTTTCCGGCTTGCGGATGTTGCGCGGCAAATCGGGCTGCCCAGTTCCTGGCGGCCGCCGCGATGTCATCCGCGCCATGCCGGTCCGAATTGAGCAATGCCACAAGGTACGTGGATTGCGCGGCAGTATGCTGCGGATTCAGCCGGCAGGCCTCGCGGAGTTCGGCAATCGCACTCTCGGTATAACCACGGGTCAATTCATTCAGGCCAAAATTGAAGCGAATGACCGCCTCAGACGGTCTCAACCCGCGAGCCCGCTGATAGTGGTTCGCCGCCGTATCGAGATCGCCCATTTGGCTGAACGCATTGCCCAGCATGAAAGGAGGAATATGCGATTCGGGCTCAATCTCGGCCGCCTTTTCAAAGAGGGCCAACGCTGCGGCGACATCACGGGTCTGGACCCGGCGCAAGCCCTCATTGACTAGATCGCGCATGGTCATGCGATGGAATCCAGCTACCAGGTCAGCTGATGGGGGTCGCGGGCGAACTCGCGGAACAGTGCTGGTCGACGAACTCTTGATGCAGCGGCATGGCCTCCGCACATTTCCTGACAACCGAGCGTATATCATCCAAGTTGCTTTGAATTGCTTTGGGATCGAGCATATCGGCGAGCGGATCGTAGCCGCTGGGCATGACATTCTGGCCGATCAGCACATAGAGCCAGCTTTGCACCGGGAAAAGCTCATTGTCCTCGCGTTCGATGCGCCCGTAGCTGCTGAACAGATCGATTCTCTCCCGCAGACTGTCCGGCGGAGCAATGTTGCGGCAGTGACGCCACAACTCGCTGTCGTCCCGCTCCGTCATTCGATAGTGGATGATCAAGAAATCGCGTACTCGTTCGTACTCGGATGCGAAGATCTTGTTGTAGCGATCAATATCGGCGGACCGGAAGTTCCGGTCGGGGAACAGTTTAAGAAGCACCGCTATTCCACGCTGAATCAGGTGAATGCTGGTTGACTCGAGGGGTTCTAGAAAGCCGGCGGAAAGACCGATCGCAACGCAGTTTTTGTTCCAGAACGATTTGCGCCGGCCGGTCGAAAAGCGCAGTTGCAGCGGATTGGCCAGAGCTTTGCCCTCGAGGCTCGACATCAGTTCGTCCTGTGCCTGCTCGTCGCTGATGAAATCGCTGCAAAATACATAACCGTTCCCCACGCGGTGCTGCAACGGAATGCGCCACTGCCACCCTGCCGGTTTGGCGGTCGCCAGGGTGTGCGAGGCAAACGGGCCGGTTCTTTCGCAGGGCACTGCAGCGGCGCGGTCGCAGGGCAGCCATCGATTCCAGTTTTCATAGCCGCTCTGCAGGGCCTCCTCGATCAACAAGCCGCGAAAGCCGGTGCAATCGATGAACAGATCCGCCGCGATGCGTTCGCCGCTTTCCAGGCTGATCGACTCGATGAACCCGTCCTGCGGCCTTAAGGTAACCTGCTTTACCTTGCCCTCGGTACGCAGGACGCCACGCGCCTGCGCATAGTCGCGCAAATATCGCGCGAACAGCCCGGCATCGAGATGCAATGCATAGGTGATGGTGTCAAGCGGCGTGCCCGGCGCGCGAATCGGGCGCATGAATTTGCCCAAGCGCGCGGCCACCGCTTGAAGAGAATATTCCTCCAGCGGCGCGGCCTTTCCCTGTCGCAGCATCTTGAGCCAGTACGCCGAAAAGGCTACGCGCTCCATATCGAAGCCGGTTTGGCCAAACGGGTGGATGTACGAATGGCCGAGACGCGTCCAATCCCTGAACTCGATGCCCAGTTTAAAGGTGGCCTTCGTTTTGCGGACGATGTCATTTTCATCGATTCCCAATGCCCTGATGAAATCCATGATCGGCGGAATGGTGGCCTCGCCGACGCCGATGGTTCCGATCAACTCGGATTCGACGAGCTGAATACGGCAATTCAGGTTCTTTAGGAACTTGGAGAGACTCGCGGCGGTCATCCAGCCCGCCGTCCCGCCGCCGACTATGGCAATGCTGCGGATACGGTTGTCGGTCATAGAGTCGCCTCGAGACTTGACGATAGCGCTACCAATCATACCCGACCAGGGCGCCGGCGCCTTCCAAGGAAACGGCCCGGGAGCCGTGTCTTGGTATTTGTTGCGCTACAATGGGACCGAGTCGCAGAGGAAAGCAGTGAAAAGGACGCCCAGACGCAGCCGAAACGCGGTGACCATGCATGAGGTGGCGAAGCACGTAGGCGTCTCGCCGATGACTGTATCGCGGGTGATCAGCGGCGACGCGAACGTCAGAGCCGAAACCCTGCAGCGCGTTCAGCAGGCGATCAAAGAACTCGGCTATACCCCCAATGTGGCCGCACGCAATTTGGCGAAGGCCGCGACGGTGCATATCGGCTTGTTGTACAACAATCCGAGCGCCGCTTACTTGAACGAGCTTCTGGTGGGCGTACTCGAGCAAAGCAGCGAAGTCGGCTGTCAGATCGTGCTGGAAAAGTGCGGCGCGCGAAATGAGCGAGCCGCCATCGAACGCCTGCTTCGCGACGGCATCGGGGGCGTCATCTTGCCGCCGCCTTTGTCCGACTCGAAGGTCGCGATGGCGGCACTGCGCGAAGCGAAAATCCCTTTTATTGCGGTAGCAACCGGTCGCCCGGAAGTGGAAGGACTTTCCGTAAGGATCAACGATTTTGAGGCGGCGGCGGCCATGACGCGCTATTTGTTGTCGCTGGGCCATCGCAATATCGGTTTCATCGTGGGCGCTCCCAATCAAACCGCCAGCTTGCAACGTCAGGCTGGATTCGGTGCGGCGCTGCGCGAAGCTGGCTTGCCGGTTCACTCCGAATGGGTGAAGCAGGGTTCGTTCAGCTATCGCTCGGGACTCGCGGCTGCCGAGCAGATCTTGAGCGCGCCGCACCGCCCCAGCGCGATATTCGCCAGCAACGATGATATGGCGGCCGCCGCGATCGCCGCGGCGCACCGCGCGCGCCTCGATGTTCCCAAGGATCTGACCATCGTTGGTTTCGACGATACACCGCTCGCGACGACGATCTGGCCCGCGCTCACCACGGTGCGCCAGCCCGTTGCATCGATGGCTCGAAAGGCCGTGGAACTCTTGCTCGAGGAAATTCGCCTGCGACGGCTTGGGGAAACCCTCGAGCCGCTGTTGCACTTCATGAATTTTACTCTGGTGAAGCGGGAGTCTTCTTCGTCGCCGATCTAGGCGGCCGCGCCGGCGCGCAAACAGCGCGGACCGGCGCATTGCGCGGCCCCGTCCGTCAAATTGACGACAGTGCAGTGATAGCGCTACCATGAGCCGGCTGGCTAGCGAAAATCGTCCTATGTCAAGTCACATGGGCAAGGGGGAATCATTAAGCAAAACACCAAATCCTTGGTGACGGGACTGACGTTCGTCGCCACGTTGGGCGGTCTGCTGTTCGGTTACGACACCGCCGTGATCTCGGGCGCGGTCAGTTCGATCGACGCCAATTTCATCGATCCTCAACATCTGTCCGAAACGGCCCGCAGCAGTCTGTCGGGCTGGACAGTATCAAGCGCACTTTTTGGATGCATCATCGGCGCAATCGTCGCCGGCTGGGTTTCCAATGCGATTGGCCGCAAAGGCGGCATGATGGTCGCCGGAGCGCTCTTCTTAATCTCGGCGGCGGGTTCGGCTTACCCCGAGTTCGGCTTGGGTCCCATCGGGGGCATGGGTCCAAAAGCGCTGACCCCATTCATTCTATATCGCATTCTTTGCGGCGTCGGCGTCGGCATCGCGTCAATGTTATCGCCTCTTTACATTGCCGAGATCGCACCGAGCCGGATTCGCGGCCGGCTGGTTTCCTTCAATCAGTTGTC
This sequence comes from uncultured Gammaproteobacteria bacterium, assembly GCA_963775565.1. GTDB lineage: Bacteria > Pseudomonadota > Gammaproteobacteria > Steroidobacterales > Steroidobacteraceae > Bog-1198. The sequence continues at coordinate 466,557 of CAVZJP010000018.1, read as the reverse complement.
GATCGTACTCGGCATGTTGTTGGTGTATTTCGTCAACGCGGCCATCGCATCGCAGGGGAATGACGCCTGGATCAATTCCACCGGTTGGCGGCTCATGTTGCTGTCGGAAGCCGTTCCGGCTGTTTTGTTTCTGGCGCTGCTCACGCTGGTACCCGACACACCGCGCTGGTTCGTGATGAAGGGCCGCAGCGACAAGGCGTTGACTGTGCTTAGCCGGCTGGTCGACGAGACGGAAGCGCGTTTGACCATCAAGGAAATCGAGACCTCGCTGGTGGTACCGGCGCATTCGACCGGCACCAGTCTTTTTGCGTTCGGCAGCTTGGTGATCGTGGCCGGCATCATGCTCTCAGTGTTCCAGCAATTCGTCGGCATCAATGCGGTTCTCTACTACGCCCCGCTGATGTTCAAGAACCTCGGAGCGTCCACGGACTCAGCGCTGTGGCAAACGGTGATCGTCGGATTGGCGAATGTGATCTTCACTCTGGTCGCGATTCTTACCGTCGATCGACTCGGGCGTAAACCTTTGCTGATCATCGGCGGATTGGTCATGGGCGCGGCGATGATCACTCTGGGATTCCAATTCCAGGCCAACGCCGTCGGCACAGGGCCGCTGATCGCGGCGATCGCCTACATAGCCGGGTTCGCACTCTCCTGGGGCCCCGTCACCTGGGTGCTGCTGTCTGAAATGTTTCCCAATTCCATCAAGAACAGGGCGTTGGCAATCGCGGTGGCGGCGCAGTGGATCGCCAATCTTTTCGTATCTTGGTCGTTCAAGATCCTCATCGGCAACTCGGCCTTGAATGCCATGTTCAATCATGGTTTTCCGTACTGGATCTACGGCGCCATGAGCTTCCTTGCGGCGGCGTTCGTGTATTTTTACGTTCCGGAAACCAAGCAGCGCACCTTAGAGGAAATTCAAAATCTGTGGACGCGTGGCGGCGCGCGTGCTTCGGCCGCGGTTAAATTGCCGGCGGCCGGCTAACCGCCGCGTCGAACTGCCCGGTGAAAATCGACGAGGACTTTCTGGTGCTGCGTCACGAGGCGATGCGGCTCACCCTGGATCCACTGCGGGGCGGTGCAATCCGCGATTTCAGTTGGCGCGGTCAGGATATTTTGCGGCCTACACCCGCGGACGGGGGCGCTGACCCGTTCGATATGGCGTGTTTCCCGATGGTGCCCTACGTCAATCGCATCGCGAACGGGCGCTTCAATTTCGCCGGGCGCTCCATACAGCTGGAACGAAATTGGCAGGCAGATCCTCATCCCCTGCATGGCAACGGTTGGCGGTCATCGTGGAGCGTCGTCGCCGCTTCAGGGGCGAAGGCGACCCTGCGGTTCGAAGGCGGAGCCGATGAGTGGCTGGGACGATACCGCTGCGAGCAGTGTTTCAGTCTGATCGACGACGGCCTCTCCATTGAGCTCTCGGTGCAAAACTTGAGCGACGCCTCCATGCCGGCGATGCTGGGGCTGCACCCGTATTTCAACGATGTGGGCCACGCCCGAATGCACGCCCAGGTGCCGCGCGTATGGTTGACGGACGGCGCCGCGCTGCCGGTACAGGAGACCCCGACTCCCGTTGACTGGCGCTTCGAGCCGACCAGGGCCGTTGATGCGGTGCCGCTCGATCATTGTTTTTCAGGCTGGAACGGGACCGCCGTGCTGCGCTGGCCTGGGCGGACCGTCACAGTGCGCGCCACCGATTGCAGTCACTTGCATGTGTATGTACCGCCGCAGCGGGATTTCTTTTGCATCGAGCCGCAAACATCCGCCAATGGCGCTCTTACCCGTGACGCCGGCGAGACCACCGTGATCGTTCCCGGCGAGCGCTTCGCGATCAATGTGCATTTTTCGGTTGGAGCGGCCTGATGTATCTTGGCATCGATATCGGCACGTCCAGCGTCAAGGCCTTGTTGCTGGACGAGCGCGGGGCGGTTGTTTCGCAAGGGTCCTATCCGCTCGATGTCAGCCGCCCGCAAGCAAACTTCTCCGAGCAGGATCCTGAATCGTGGTGGCGCGCCACGGTCAATGCCGTGGGAACCCTGCCGGCAGCGGCGCGCGCTGCGGTACAGGCTGTGGGCCTGAGCGGGCAGATGCATGGTGCAACGCTGCTGGACAAACAAGATCGGCCGCTGCGTCCCGCGATACTCTGGAACGACGGCCGCTCGGCTGCGGAGTGCATCGACCTCGAACGTCGCGAACCCGATTCGCGCGCGATCACGGGCAACATCATGATGCCCGGCTTTACCGCGCCGAAATTGCTGTGGGTCTCGCACCACGAACCCGACATTTTTCGCCGCACGGCGAGTGTCCTGCTGCCAAAAGACTATGTGCGGCTGAAGTTGACCGGCGAAAAAGTCAGTGATATGTCCGACGCCTCGGGAACCGGATGGATGAACGTGGGCGCGAGAGATTGGTCCGATCCTATGCTCGAGGCGACCGGGCTCAATCGTAGCCACATGCCGCGGCTGATCGAGGGCACGGCGCCTTCGGGATCTCTGACGCCGGCTGCCGCTGAAGATCTCAAGGTGCCGCGCGTCGTGGTTGCCGGCGGCGGCGGCGACAATGCAGCCAGCGGCGCGGGCCTGGGTGTGGTCTTGCCGGGCCAGGCATTCCTGTCCCTCGGAACCTCCGGCGTTTTGTTCGTCGTGACGGATCGTTTTCGTCCGAATCCCAATCGCGCCGCGCATGCGTTCTGCCATTGCCTGCCGAACCGCTGGCATCAAATGTCGGTCATGTTGAGTGCATCCAGCGCGCTCGATTGGGCGGCGCAGATTACCGGCGAAACAGATTTGCCGCGGTTGGTCGCCGCCGCGCAGGCCAGGGGATTGAACCGTCACTCGCCGATTTTTCTGCCCTATTTGTCGGGGGAGCGCACGCCTCACAACGATCCTCACAGCCGCGGGGTCTTCTTCGGAATCAGCTCCGCTACCACCTCCGCGGATCTGGCGGTAGCGGTACTCGAGGGTGTTGCCCATGCTTTTACGGATGGCCTGGACGTTTTGCTGGAAACGGGCGGCGCGGTCGGCGAGATCAGCGTTACCGGCGGCGGTGCTCGCCTGCCGTATTGGGGGCAACTGCTTGCGTCGGCGCTCAATCGCCCCCTGACATACCGGGTTGGCGGCGAAGTCGGTGCGGCCTTGGGCGCGGCCCGGCTTGCGCGCATCGCGCTCAGCGGCGAGCGGCCGGAAGAAGTATGTGTCGCGCCGCCTGCCGAACGCGTCATTGAACCGGACGCCGCATTGGCGTCATTGCTTGCTGTTCGCCGCCGTATATTTGTGCGGCTGTATCAGAATCTCAAGAACACTTTCGCGGAGTACGCATCATGAGTCTTTTTTCCAGTGTCGAACCGGTTCGCTTCGAAGGAGCCGGCGCAAAAAGCGAGTTTGCCTATCGGGTCTATGACAAGGATCGCGTGGTCCTCGGCAAGCGCATGGAGGAATGGCTCAAGGTCGCCGTTTGCTACTGGCATTCTTTCAATTGGCCCGGAGCGGACATCTTCGGCGCCGGCACGCTGACGCGTCCCTGGATTGCGCCCGTGGTTACCCAGGACATGGCTGATGCCAAGCTCGACGCCGCTTTTGATTTCTTCTCGCGGCTCGGCGTGCCCTATTTCACTTTTCACGATGTCGACGCCATGGCGAGCGCGGCCTCTCTCAAGGAACACATCGTCAGCCTGCGCAAGATCGAGGAGGGCATGGCCGCCAAAATAGCGGCTACCGGAGTGAAGCTGCTGTGGGGCACCGCCAATTTGTTCAGCCATCCGCGCTATGCCGGCGGCGCCGCCACCAGTCCCGACCCGTCGGTGTACGCCTGGGCGGCCGCGCAGGTGCGCGCATGTCTGGAAACCACCCAACGGCTCGGCGGTGAAAACTACGTGCTGTGGGGAGGGCGCGAGGGCTACGATTCCCTGCTCAACACGGAATTGCGGCGGGAACTCGACCAATACGCGCGCTTTCTCGCCATGGTGGTGGAGCACAAGCACAAGATCGGCTTCAAAGGCTCGATTCTCATTGAGCCAAAGCCTTTTGAGCCTACCAAGCATCAATACGATCACGACGTCGCCGCTGTGTATGCCTTCCTGCAGCGCTATGGATTGACCAAGGAGGTCAAGGTCAACATCGAAGTCAATCACGCCACGCTGGCGGGATTCGACTTCGAGCACGAGATCGCCGCGGCGCGCTGCTTCGGAATCTTTGGTTCGATCGACATCAATCGCGGCGACCCGCGCAACGGTTGGGACACCGATCAGTTTCCCAACAACGCCCAGGAACTCGTGCCCTCGCTGGTGCAATTGGTCGAGGACAAGGGTTTTACCGGCGGCGGTTTCAATTTCGATGCCAAATTGCGGCGGCAATCGGTGGATCCGACGGATCTGTACGTGGCTCACATCGGCGGCATCGACACGCTGGCGCGCGCCTTATTGGCGGCAGCCGACGTCGTGACGGACGGTGGTTTGGAGCGATTGCGCCGGGAGCGCTACCAGGAGTGGAGCGGCGAACTCGGCAGGCGGATCTTGAGCGGCGAATTGAATCTCGCCAGCCTCGCGGATCTCGCCGCCGAGAAGAATCTCGATCCCGCGCCGCGCTCGGGCCGTCAGGAATTGGCGGAAAGCATCATCGCCAGGCACTCGAAGTATTAGGCGCGGGGAGGACTCGAAGTGGGCACACTTGCATTCGTGGCGCGCATCGCCGCGTTGACGCTGGTTATTTTCGTCCCCGGCATTTTGCGTGCCGCGCCGACGCCGGTGTACAAGGATCCGAGCGCGGATGTGAACACCCGGGTCGAGGATCTGCTCAAGCGCATGAGCCTGGAAGAGAAAGTGGCTCAAATGCTCGCTGTCTGGCTGGACAAGGTTGAGATCTTCGATAACGACATGCAATTTGATGCGGCGAAGGCCGCGGTCAAATATCCGAACGGCTTCGGCAGTTTCTCGAGGCCATCCGATCTTCGAGGTGCGGTCTCGCCGCGGGTGGCTCGCGGCAGGGATGTGCAAGCGACAGTCAAGCTGGTCAATGCCATTCAGCATTTCGCTTTGGAGAAGACCCGCCTTGGCATACCGGTGTTGTTCCACGAGGAGGGGCTGCATGGCTATGCCGCCGTCGATGGCACGCATTTCCCGCAGGCGATTGCCCTTGCGAGCAGTTGGGACCCGGAACTGATTCGCCGCGTCAACGCCATCGTGGGCAGGGAAATCCGCGCGCGCGGCGTGCGCGAAGCGTTGTCTCCCGTCGTCGATGTTGCGCGTGATCCGCGTTGGGGCCGGATCGAGGAGACCTTTGGCGAGGATCCGTATCTGGTCTCGCAGTTGGGCATGGCGGCCGTGCGCGGCCTGCAAGGCGACACCCTGCCGCTGGCGGATGACAAGGTTTTTGCGACGCTCAAGCACTTGACCGGGCACGGTCAACCCGAGAGCGGCACCAATGTGGGGCCCGCCAGCATATCGGTGCGGACTTTGCGGGAGAATTTCTTTCCGCCATTCGAAGAGATCGTGCTGCACACCAATATTCGCGCGGTGATGCCTTCCTATAATGAGATCGACGGCGTGCCTTCCCACGCCAATCGCTGGCTGCTGAATGACGTGCTGCGCGGCGAGTGGGGCTTCAAGGGCGCGGTGGTCAGCGACTACTTCGGTGTCGAGCAACTCTCTACGCTGCACCACATTGCGCCGGATCTGCCTTCCGCAGCGGTTCGAGCGCTGAACGCGGGTGTCGACATCGATCTGCCCGACGGCACGGCTTATCGCACGTTGGTGGAGTCGGTCCGCGCCGGCAGAGTGGCGCAAGCGCAAATCGATGCCGCCGTACGCCGCATCCTGGAACTTAAGTTTCTTGCGGGATTGTTCGAGCACCCGTTCGCGGACGCGGCGGCGGCCGACGCGCTGACCGGCAACGCGGAAGCGCGCGCCGTGGCGCTCGAAGCCGCGCATCGTGCCGCGGTGCTGTTAAAAAACGACGGTACCCTGCCCTTGGCCGTCTCGCCGGGCAAAACGCTCGCTGTCATCGGTCCGAATGCCGCGGTGGCGCGGCTCGGCGGTTACTCGGTAACGCCCCGCCAGGCGGTATCCGCGCTGCAGGGGATTCGCGCCAAGCTCGGCAACAAAGAGTCGGTGGTTTACGCGGAGGGCGTGCGCATCACCGAGGACGATGATTGGTGGGCCGACAGCGTGAAGCTCGCAGACCCTGCCAGGAATCGTGAGCTCATCACCGCGGCCGTGAAAGTGGCGGCCACGGCCGACCAAGTGGTGCTGATCCTGGGCGACACCGAGCAGACCAGCCGCGAAGCGTGGGCCGACAATCATCTGGGGGATCGGGACAGCCTGGACCTGGTGGGGCAACAGAACGAACTCGCCGCGGCGATTTTCGATCTGCACAAACCTACCGTGGTCGTGTTGCTGAACGGCAGACCGCTGTCGGTGGTGAATATTGCCGCACGCGCCAATGCTCTGATCGAGGGGTGGTACTTGGGGCAGGAGGGTGGCACCGCCCTGGCGGACATTCTCTTCGGCGACTTCAATCCCGGCGGCAAGCTGCCTGTGACAGTAGCCCGTTCAGTGGGCCAGCTGCCGATGTTCTATAACCGCAAGCCCAGCGCACGCCGCGGGTATCTGTTCGACACCACGGAACCCCTATTTCCGTTCGGCTTCGGTTTGAGCTTTACCACCTTCGATATCAGCGCACCGCGATTGTCGTTGCCGTCGATCAAGACCGATGGCTCAGTGACAGTGACCTGCGAGGTCAAGAATACCGGGGGCCGCGCGGGCGACGAGGTGGTGCAGCTATACATTCGCGACGAAGTCAGCTCGGTCACGCGCCCGGTCGAAGAGCTGAAGGGGTTTCAGCGGGTGAGTCTCAATCCCGGCGAGACCAAAACCGTGTCTTTCGAGATCACGCCGCGTTCATTGCAATTTTGGAATGCCGATATGCATCGTGTGGTTGAACCCGGTGCGTTCACGATCATGGTGGGGCCTGATTCGGTGCGCTTGAAAAAGACGGAGCTGACAGTCAACTGACTCGTCGCCCGGGAGGGTGGTTACTCGCACGTCGCACTATGCACGCCGGGATTTCCGGGCGCATTGGGAAAGCACAGCGACTCGTAGTACTCGAGCGTCTCGCGCGGCGGCGCGTAGCCTGCCGGCAGCGGCCTAAGGGCGAGACTCTGGAAGTAGGCGATGCTGGCATCGCGCCACCATTGCGCTTCTTGCTCCTGGATGGCAAGAAAGCCCGCCACCTGCGAATAGCGTTCGGGGTCGACATACGCGGCGAGTCCCGACCAGGTGCGGCGCATCGTAGCGACGGCCGCAACGCCCTGCGAATAGCGGCGAACGAGTTCATCCCACAGCAGGCTTCCCGATGCCAGTCGGTAGTCCCATGCAAGGTGATGAAACCAGAGCAGGAGATTCTCCGGCGTGCGACTCGCATCCTCGAAGCCGGCGGCCACCTGCGGTGCGTATTGCCCCACGGCGTTGCTGCCGCGGGAGGTGCGATCGAAGCCGATCCCGGATGAATCCGCCCGGTTGTAATAAACCGATGTCCAATCGGCGCGTGGTCCGCCGCTCACCCAAGGGCCGGGGCCGTAGTGAGAGCCGCGCGCCATCTGATGGTGTAGTCCCAGCGGCGTCATGTAGTTTACGACCGCTTCGCGCGAAGCCATCATCATGCCGACCACGGTCGCGACGAATTTGGGATCGTTGGAGAATGTCATGCGCACCCATTCTTCCGCGATGGCGCGGGCTTCAAGCCGCGGGTCCCACGCCAGCCGGCCGAACGCATACCAATTGGCCTGATCGAAATGCGATCCCGTCCAATTCCGATCCATGCCGGTATTGGCGACGCCGGCCAATCCGGCAATTGACGTGGCGACCGCGGAACCGGGGCCGTGCGCGTAAGTGTCCGCGTTCAGCGTCTCCTCCCACATTGGCCCGAGGTAGGCGAGATGCGTCGCAAACCCTAAATACTCCTTGCTGATTTGCACCTCCATCATCAACGGCGTCCTCGGCATCGCCCCAAATAGCGGGTGGAACGGCTCACGCGGTTGGAAGTCGATGGGGCCGTTTTTTACCTGGAGCAGCACGTTGTCGCGAAATTTGCCGTCAAGCGGCGCGAATTCAGAATAGGCCTGCGTCGCGCGATCCGCCGGTTGATCCTGCGAATATACAAAGGCGCGCCATATCACGATGCCGTCGCCGCCGCCGAGCGCGTCGGCGAGCATATTGGCGCCTTCGGCATGGGATCTGCCGTAATCTTGCGGGCCCGGCTGGCCCTCCGCATTGGCCTTGACGAGATAGCCGCCGAAATCAGGGATGTAGCGATAGATTTCGGCGCTCTTGGCGCGCCACCACGCGCGCACCGCTGGATCCAAGGGATCGGCCGTGGCGAGGCCCCCGATCTCGACCGGCGCGCTGAATTTTGCGCTCAGATAAACACGCAGGCCGTATGGCCTGAACACATCGGCCAGCGCGGCGGCCTTTTTCAAGTAAGCGGGCGTGAGACTCAATGCGCTGGCATTGACGTTCGTGAGCACTGTGCCGTTGATCCCCACCGATGCGCAGGCGCGAGCGTAGTCGGTGTAGCGGGGCGCCAGGGTATCCGGCAGCTTCTGCCAGTCCCACAGCGACGCGCCCGCATAGCCGCGCTCGACGAAGCCGTCGAGATTGTCCCAATGCTCCAGGATGCGGTGCGTCAATTGCGGCGCGGATTGGAGGCTTAAATGGCGGATGGGCTGGCGCGATTGAATCAGAGCGCAAGAAGGCATAGACGCCGTAAAGCACGCCCAGATCCTCGTTGCCGGCGATGGCGATGGCGGGGTGTCCGTCGACGGCGACGCTCTGGATTAGAAACCCATCGCGGCCCAGCGGACTCAAATCCAATTGTAGTCGGGCAATGACTGCCGAGGACTTCGGGGTGCCAATAATGATTGCGCCGTCCTGTGTAGGGCGGATTGCCAACGGCAACGGGGCGGCAAGCAGGCCGGGCATCGCACGCCGCAATTCCTCGGCCGCGGCTTTGAGGGTAGGGGAGTCGGCATTGCCGACCAGCTGCGTGCTGCCGCGACGGTAGGATCCAAGCATGGGCCCGTGGACGGGAGGGTAGCGTAGCCACAACTCATGGCCGTCCTCCGCCAGCGCTACGCGCGACTCCGTCAACAGCCCCAATAGAAGAATGGCGGCGCGCAATGCGGCAAAGGTCAGCAACCCGAAGCTTGCTTGCACGGCATTCCCCCTAAAGGCATCATGATACCGCTACCAGGCCGGCGGCCGTTCGCACCAAAAGAGGCCTGGGCATGCTGATATATCGCAATGATCTGTTGATTTCAGTTTGCAACCGTGCCTATACTCGGCGGAAGAAGGTAGCGCTACCATTTAACTTTGTGGCAGCTACTCGGAATCGGCGATGAACGGGGGTCGTATAAAAACTTTCAAGTAATTGAGCTCTTGTGGCCCTGAGGCGCAAAGCTGGCTGCTGCGTATAAACAACGAATTGCATCGGGAGATTGCTAATGAGCCGAAAGACACGGCGGAATGCTTCGAAGATCGCTGCCAAAGGGATTCAACCAGGCACCAAGCGCTTTAACTACACCCGGATGGGTCTGTCAGGATTGGCCTTGGGTTCATTGGCGTTCAGCAGTGCGATATTCGCGGCAGATGCGCCGACATCGTCGGATGATCTATCCGAGATCGTCGTGACCGGCATCCGCGCTTCCTTGCAGAAAAGCTTGGATATCAAGCGAGATGCCATTGGTGTGATCGATGCCATCTCGGCTGAAGACATCGGAGAATTCCCCGACACCAATCTCGCCTCCGCGATGCAGAGAATTCCGGGTGTCACGGTCAGCCGCGGCACGAGCGCAGTGGGCGGCGTACCGACCACCTTTGGCGATGCCACTGAGATAACAGTTCGCGGCTTTGGTCCGCAATTCAATGAAACTCTGTTCGACGGCCGTCCGGTGAGCACGGCCACCGGCAATCGTGGGTTCGACTTCAGCACGCTGGGCGCCGATTTCGTCAGTTCCGTGCAGGTACTGAAGACGCCGGACTACGGGCTGTCGGGAGGCGCCATCGGCGCCACCGTCAATATCATTTATCCCAAGCCCTTTGATCATCCGGGCTTACGGTTGGCGGGGTCCGTGTCCGGAGATTATTCCTCTAAAGCAGCAGAAGGCGGCTCCGAGCGCAGGTATTTTGTTTAGCGACACTTTTGCCGACGACACCTTCGGCGTTTTGGCCGACGTGGGCTACTCGGAACAAAAGGGTCTGGCCAACCACGTGAATATTCAAGGTTGGGAAGGCTTTCAACTGGCGCCGTCCCAGCTCGCGGGCGCCGCGGCCGGCGCCTCGACGGTGGGCAGCATCCCCTCTTGGGATATTCAGGACTACGGCATTTATCAGGAACACAACAAGGAAGAACGAGTCGACGCGCGCCTGGCTCTGCAATGGCATCCCAACGATGCGTTGATGTTGACGCTCGATGACAACTATAACCGCGACACATTGACCCAGGATCAGTACGGATACAGCGTATGGTTCAATCAGGGCAGCTTGACGGATGTCACGCGGGGCTCTAACGGCACACTGACCAGCTTCGTGCAGCCCAATACCCCAACGGATTTTCAGGGCCAGATCAACGGCTCTGTGATTGAGAGCAATGTGTTGGGTTTCAATGCTGCATGGGACATCACCAGCAGTTTCAAGGGAGTTCTCGACGCGTCCCAGGCAATCTCCAAACTGAATCCCAGCGGGCAGTACAGCAGCATCGACGCGGACGTCGGCTATGGTCCTTCGGGTCCGGGCAGCAGCTGCCTTGCGGGCGTAGGCGCAGCCGCTTGCAACGGTACCAGTGTCGGCATCGCCGGTGTTGGCGCAGGCAGTCTTCCGTATCCGACCGGCATCGGTCCCGAACGGCAATGCGGCGCTGTTCATCAACAACGGCATCATCGGTTCGCACGTGCTCCCGATCGGCCAGCCGGAAAACAAGGACACGACCAATCAGTTCAAGATTGAAGGACAGTGGTCGCAGGATAAGCTGAGGGCGAAGTTCGGCTTCCAGTTTGTGGATGACAAAAAGGACCTCAAGTCATACGACGACTTCCAGAACAACAATTGGCAGGCTTATGGGGGCTACGGGCCGGCGTCGGACAACTCCGGCGGCGTCGCGCTGCCGCAGAGCTTTTTCACCAATTCGTTCGGCACCGCGAATTTCATCAAGGGCTTTGCCAACAGCGGCAACTTGCCGGCGGCAATCCTGGCGTACAATCCGTATACGATCTTGAATTATCTGCAAAGTCTGGGGAATCCGCAGACCACCAGCATCCCCGGTGCAAACGTGACCTGTTGCACGCCGCCCTTCGATGGCATTTACAGGACGGCGCTCAATAATTCGAGCGTGCAGACCGTCGAGGAGAAGACTTACGCGCCTTATCTGGTGATCCAGGACGAAACGCCCATCGGCTCCATGAAATTGCATGAGAGCTTTGGTGTGCGTTTCGATGACACGACGTTGTACTCATCGGGCTTGGGCACGGTACCCACCGCGTTGACCGTGCAGACGTCGGATCACACGGCATTTCTCGTGACTTATGGGCCGACATCGGTCGTCAGCAACTCAAACAATTACAAGTACTTGCTGCCGAGTTTGGATCTGAACCTGGATGTCACGGATGACGTGAAGGTGCGATTCGACGCATCGCGCAGTCTATCGAGGCCGCCGATCAACTTGATCACCCCGGTCACGAATCTCGCGACCAGCGAGCGCGTGGGGTCGTTGGTGGCGACGGGCGGAAATCCGGGCCTGCTGCCTTACAGCTCGGATAACTTGGATCTCGGCGCGGAATGGTATTACGCCAAAAACTCCTATGTGTCGGCCGATTTCTTCCTGAAGGAGGTCACCAACTTCATTGTCGGCGGCACGACCCATCAGACCATCAATGGGGTCATTGATCCAACCACCGGCCAGCCGGCGATTTTCGCGGTCACCACGAATATCAACGGTCCGTCGGCCGAGGTCCGCGGCGTCGAATTGGCGGTTCAGCATACGTTTTGGGACACCGGCTTCGGTTTGCAGGCGAACGCGACCTTCGTGAGCACCAACAAGCCGTACAATCCGTATGACTTGAGCACCAGCGGTTTTGCCGTGACCGGCTTGGCCAATTCCGCCAACTTCCAGGCATTCTGGGAAAAATACGGATTTCACATCCGGGTCATGGTCAATCATCGGGGCGAGTATCTGGATCACTTCGGCCAGGCTCAAAACAACTCGCAGTTCGGCACCGAGCCGACCTTCGTGAATGCCACGACGGAAGTCGACATGAGCGCGAGCTACGACATCACCAAGCACTTCAGTGTGTATTTCACAGGCACCAATCTTAACGATGCGGTGTACAGCACCCACGGTCGGTTCAACGACCAGTTGCTCGATGTCGTCGACTATGGTGCGTCTTTTGTCTTAGGAGTTCGCGGGAAACTGTAATTCCATCCTCCCCCTGACGGAATAGGGGCCGCCGGCAACCCTTGGCGGCCCCTTTTTTTCTGTGAGAGTATGATTTCCGCATGGCTCATCCGATTCAATCCATCGTCATCGTCGGCGGCGGGACCGCGGGCTGGCTGACCGCGGGTATTATCGCAGCGCGTCACCAGGGCCGGATGAAGGCTGGTTTTTCGGTCACGCTGATCGAATCACCGAACATTAAAATCATTGGCGTGGGGGAGGGCACCTGGCCCACCTTGCGATCCTCCCTCGAAAAAATGGGGGTATCCGAAACCGAATTCTTTCGCCACTGCGATGCAGCCTTCAAGCAGGGCGCAAAATTCGCGCGCTGGACCACCGGCGCTGACAACGACGGTTATTACCATCCGTTGATGTTTCCGCAAGGGTTCACTCAGCTGAATCTCGCGCCCCATTGGCTCAAGAACGGTCAGGGAATGAATTTCAGCGATGCGGTCTGTCCCCAGGAACAGCTTTGTGAAAACGGGCTGGCGCCGAAAACGATTGCGACGCCCGAGTACAAAGCGGTCGCGAACTACGCCTATCATCTGGATGCGGCAAAGTTTGCCCCGTTCCTGCAGAAGCACTGCACGGAAAAATTGGGCGTACGCCACGTGCTCGCCGACGTGCAAAGCGTCAACCAGGCGGAAAACGGCGATATCAAGAGCCTGGCCACCGTTCAGGCGGGCGAGATTGCAGGCGATCTGTTCGTCGATTGCACCGGCTTTGCCTCGCTCCTGCTCGGCAAGACCCTGGGCGTGGGCTTCAAAGACTGCACCGATGTCCTGTTTTGCGACACGGCGCTCGCCGTACAGCTGCCTTATGACACGCCGGATACCCCGATGGCATCGCATACGATCTCGACCGCCCAGGATGCGGGCTGGATCTGGGACATCGGGCTGCCCACGCGCCGCGGCATTGGGTACGTCTATTCCAGCCGCTACAGCAGCGAGGAGGCCGCTCACGAAACGCTGCTGCGCTATGCCGGAGAGAAGCACAAGGATCGGGCAATCCGTAAGATTCCCATCCGTGCGGGACATCGGGAGATATTCTGGAAGAATAATTGCGTCGCCGTCGGCCTGGCCGCGGGATTTCTCGAGCCGCTGGAATCCTCAGCCATCGTACTGGTTGAATTGTCGGCAAAACTGATCGCCGAACAGATGCCGGCCAACCGTGAGGTGATGGATATCGTTGCCGCGCGCTTCAATGATGTGAATCATTATCGATGGGGACGGATCATCGATTTTCTCAAGCTGCACTATGTCCTGACACAAAGAACCGAACCCTTCTGGCGGGACAATCTTGACCCGCAGAGTATTCCGGATCGATTGAAGAATCTGCTGCAGCTTTGGAAATATCAGTCGCCATGGTTTTTCGACGAGTTCGATCGGCTCGAGGAAGTGTTTCCGGCTGCCAGCTATCAATATGTTCTCTACGGCATGGGGTTTCGCACCGAGGTCGGACCGATGGATAACGCCGACACGGCCCCGCTGGCTGAAAGGTTTCTGAGGGAAAATATGGCCATTACCAAGCAGATGCGTTCCCAATTGCCCAAGAATCGCGATCTGATCCGCAAGATTCTCGAACACGGCCTGCAGCCCATTTAGCCCTCCGGCATTTTCACCGTGACCAACATCGTCGCCTTGAACAACCAGACTCATCGTTCGCTGCGTGTGCAGCCGGAGCCTTCCGCGCGATATGGGGACAATCAACGTTTCGTGCAGATCATCGTCGGGGAGTTTTCTCATCTGATCACGCAGTGTCCGATTCTTTTGTCGAAGTCGGCGGATACGGGAGCCTTCTTTTGCGGCGCCATGCTGGGTGTGGATGAGGGCGAGAATTTGTTTCTGAACGAGGGCTCCCATGAGGGTTATCGCCCGCTCAATCTGCAGCGCATGCCCTTCTATGTCTCCGGCGCTGAGCTCGGCATTGATTTGGATCATCCTCGCATCGCGCAGGAACGGGGACAGCCGTTATTTACCGAAGAAGGCGAGGCAACCCCGTATTTGGAAAGCATCAAGGCGGCTTTTCGCGACCTCAAGCCCGGCATCGAGATGACCAAGGCGTTCATCGAAACGCTGATGCGGCTGAAGCTGGTGGAACCCATCGACATCAAGTTGGGATTCGATGACGGGTCAAAGCGCGAACTGGCCGGACTCTACACCATCAATCAACCCATACTGCGGGCGTTGCCCGATACCTCGGTACTGGAGCTTTTCCGCCGCGGCTATTTGCAGCTGATTTATTTGATGATCGCTTCTCTGAAACAAGTGCCGGTCCTGGCACGCAAAAAGAACGATCGGCTTTTGCAGGCCAGCGAAGCGCTTGCGGGCCGCGTCGGTTGAAGCGAAATCGATTCCGGTGACGACCTTGGGTCCCAGAGAAGTCGCCGGCCGAGATCTCGACAACGCTGAACAGTTTTTTCATGAGGTGGTGGAGCCCTGCCGCCCCGTGGTGTTGCGCGGTCTTCTCACCGATTGGCTCGCGGTGCAGGCCGGCAAGCGCTCCGCCGCGGCATTGCGCGACCACCTCTCGCCATTCGATGTGGGCGCTCAGATCGAGGCCTTTTACGGCGAGCGGCGCATTGCCGGAAAGTATTTCTATAAAGATGATCTGAAGGGATTTAATTTCGAGCGCAAGAGAATGAAGTTCTCCGACGCGCTCGCGGCAATGGTGGCAGCTGTGGACCTTGCGGATTCGCCTTCGATCTATGTGGGATCGGTACCGACCGACAGCGTTTTGCCGGGGTTTTCGGCGCAAAATCCCATGCCCCTGCTCAACGCGGGCGTCGGCGCGCGCATCTGGCTGGGCCACGCATCAAATGTTTCCTCGCATTACGATGCGTTCGAGAATCTCGCCTGCGTGATTGCCGGCACTCGCCGCTTCACGCTGTTTCCACCTGAGTTGATCGGCAAGCTCTACGTAGGGCCGATTGATAACACCATGGCTGGGCAGCCCGTGAGTCTGGCGGCATCCTCCGCTCCAGACGACGAGCGCTTTCCTCTTTTTCAGGAAATCAAGGACCAAGCGCTGACCGCCGAGCTTCAGGCGGGGGATGCACTGTTTTTGCCGAAGCTTTGGTGGCACAAAGTGGAGGCCTTGGCGCCTTTCAACGGGCTGGTCAATTATTGGTGGGATGCCTTCGGTTTGGGACCCGATGCCCCCTATACGGCGCTGCTCTTGAGCCTCATTGCCATTGCCGAGCGGCCGGCCGAGGAGCGCCGTGCGTGGCGGGCTTTTTTTGACCACTATGTATTTCGCAGCAACGGACACCCCCTGGCACATATACCCGCCGAGCAGCACGGCTTGCTGGGGCCGCTAAAACCCGACAACTACGGCAAAATTCGGGCGCGTGTGATGCACCTTTTGCGGGGCGGATGATTGATGCCGTATATTGGCGGCCCTGAACGCGGAAACACCAAAAGGCCGGATCCCAATGGAAGCACGGAAACTAGCGGAAACGAAGATTGCGCCAATTCAATTGTCGATTCGCATTCGGCATCCCTCCATCGATCCCCAGGAAATATCGGCCGCTTTGGACCTCGAGCCGGAGCATTTTTTCAAGGCCGGAGAAGCTCGTACGCCGCGTGCAAAAGGGCAAATTGCAGGGCGCCATACGCAGAGCTACTGGCTGGCGCCCGTGACGGCCAGGACGTGGTCTGAGCAAATCGAGCCGAGCTTCCTGGCTGCGATCGCCGCGCGGAACCCCGGCTGGAAATCGGGTCTACTGGAGGAAGAGTGGCGCAAGGCCATTCAAGGGCTGAGGGATGAGAACGTCGAGGCCGTGCTGCTTTATTTTCTGATGCGATTGAGCTCTCACCAGACGTTTCTGCAACAGATACAAGCGGACGGGGGCGATGTATCCCTGATCCTGCTCATCGAACGCGAGTCGGCCGCCGATTTCACTTTGCCGCCGTCGGTTTGCGGTCAACTGGCTCAGCTGGGGGTGTCGATCGACTTTAGGTTTGTTTGAATCGCCTTTCCCGTCCGCGCCGATTCATAGATGCTCATCATGAGGCTCACATCGCGCAACCCTTCTTCGCCCGGTACGATGCTTGGGCGTTGTTCCCGGATGCACTGCGCGAAGTTGTCCATTTCGGACGCGAACTGATCCGTTGGTGCAAACTCAATGCGCTTGCCGTCGCTGCGCAGGCCATGATTGCCGCCGTAATCGAAGGCCGGGTCCAATCCGAACCAACCGCGCTCTGCGATCGCGCGAAAATAGCCGGCGGGGGCGCCGGCTATAGCTGCTGCTGCAATGGCTGAGCACGCCGCCCGGAAATTTGGCCTGCCAGGTCACGGATTCTTCGACTTCTGTAAAGCGCGCGGATTCGCCTCTGGTGGTGGTCGCCGAGAGCCAAACCGGTTCCTGGCCGGTAAGGTAGCGCGTCGCCTGCAGAGCATAGATTCCCACGTCCATCAAAGGTCCGCCGCCGGATAGTGCGCGTTGCAAGCGCCAGACTCCTGGCTGAATGTCGAACCCAAAGTGCGCATCGATGACCTTGAGCGCACCAAAATCCCGATCGCGAGCGATGCGCATGCATTCCAGGTGGTGTGGTTCGAATCGGCAGCGATAGCCGACTGCCAGCATGCGGTTGGCGGCTTTGACTGCATCGATCATTTGGCGGCATCGTTCGACTGAAATCTCCATCGGCTTCTCGCAAAGCACATGTTTGCCGGCTTTGGCGGCGATCAACGCGTAGTCAAGGTGCAGGGCGTTCGGCGTGACGATGTGGACCACGTCGATATCCGGATCGTCCGCGATGCGGTGCATGGTCTCGTAGTTGTAAATATTCTTGTCGGCGATGCCGTATTGCGCCTTCCATTTGACGGCCTTCGCCGGGGTGCCGGTAATGATCCCGGCCAGGCGGCAATTCGAGGTCTTCTGCAGCGCCGGTGCGAGCTGATGAGTACTGAGGCTGCCAAGTCCGCAGAGCGCGAACCCCAGTTTTTTCTGTGAGGCGGCCGCCACGGCGCGGGTGACGCGTGTGCTGATGAAGGGGGCCGCGGCCAGGGCCGCAGCCTGCACGATGATTTTGCGGCGGGTGTTATTCAATGGGCGAGCGCTCCCGGGATATTGCTGTACACCGCGTCGCGAAATGCCTTGTGCAGGGGAACCTTGCCGAAGGGGCGATACTGGGTAAACAACACGGCGGAGATATTGTTGACCGGATCCACCCAGAAAAGCGTATCCGCCGCACCATCCCAGAAGAATTCTCCAACGGCGCCGGATGCTTCCGTCGAATCAATGGGCGGCAGGGTGCGCACAGCAAAGTCAATGCCGAAACCAACACGGCCCTTGCTGGGCAGCCAGGAGGTGTCGGTGACTTCCTTGGGCATCGCGTCGGTGGCCATCAGACGCACGGTTTCCGGCTTCAAGATGCGCTTGCCGTTGAGTTCACCGCCATTTTGCAGCATGCGGGCAAACCGCATGTAATCATCGAGGGTCGATAACAGTCCAAAACTTCCGGGCTTGAGCGGCCAATCCCGGCTGTTGAATTCGAATGCCGCGGCGTCGGGGACGCGCGACATGGTGCCGTCCTCGTGCCACTCATACATGGCCGCCAGATTGACACGGTCTTGCGGCCGCAGCACATAGCGCGTGTTCGCCATGCCGAGCGGCTTGAAAATGGTTCGCTCCAAGTATTGATCGAAAGGCATTCCGGATAAGCGCTCGACCAGGAAAGCCTGCACATCCACCGATGGTCCGTACAGCCAGCGCGACCCGGGCTGGAACAATAGCGGCAACGAGCCAAGCTTTTTCGCTTCCTGCTCCAGGGTATTGTTGGCGCTTCCGGGATCAGCCGCCCGATAGATTTCGCCAACCGCCGAGCGGTCTGTGCCCCCGTAAAATCCCGCTGTGTGCCGCGTGATGTCGCGAATCGTGACCGGACGATGCGGCGCTTCATAGATTACATCGCCATGCGCATCGATTCCCGCAAAGACGCGCAGATTGGCAAACTCGGGCGCGTACTTGCTCAGAGGATCGTCGAGCTTGAACTTGCCTGCCTCGTACAGAGTCATTAGCGCGACACCGGTAATGGGTTTGGTCATGGAGAAGATCTGCACCAAGGTGGCGCGAGTCATCGGCTTGCCGGCCTCGCGATCCGACTGACCGAACGCACCGAAGTAGGCCTCGTGCCCATCCTGGTAAACCAAGGCTGAGACGCCAACCAGCGCTTTCGAATCGACCAGAGCGCCCAACGCCGCGTCGATTTTTGTCTTGTCGATGGGCGCGGCTGCCTGCGCTTGCTGTGGATCGGCAGCCGTGAAGGGCGAGCAGCAGGGCTTGCCGATGGCATGGAACTCCATGATCTCGGCGCGCGTGCCGTCAGGGTCGAGCAGGTTCAATTGCCATTTGGCATCGCGGCCGATTTTCGGCGTATTCGCCTGGCCCGCGAGCCGATCGTTGTTCCACAGATAAGTATAGGCAATCTCTGCATTGGGCACGCCCAGTGAAAAGTGATTGAGCACCCCTAAATCGGCTGGGTTCATGTCCGCCGGAATACCACGGCTGTCCGGGCTGCCCACGATCATGTATTCCAGCCAGTCCGTGCCGTCAGGCACCTGCAGCGAGATCCAGGTCGGCACATCGTCGCGCATGCCGCCGAACCAGTAAGGCCTAAACCCCAGTACCGTGCGAAAAAAGCCGTTCTCCAGGGCGAGATTGTGAATGATGAATCCTACATGGATCATGTGGTTCGACAGTCCGTTGACCGGCACCGACGGCAGTGTGGCAGGCGGCTGTACGAACTCGATCTTGTTGCCCTCGGGGTCGAGCACATCGAACCAAAGGCTACCATCGCTGCCGCGTTGCGCTTGCGATGGCACCGCGATTTTCTGCGATGCCAGGTATCGGCGCAGTGCTTGCGCATCGGCCGTGTTAAAGGCGACATGATCCAGGCGATTGATTGAAACGGGCCCCGTGGGTAGCGGCAGCACCTCGACGAACTGGGTGGGCGCAAAATAGTAACGCACGCCGCGCGGGTTTTCGGGATCCGTTCCTTTGACGGCGCCGAGGTCGTGCACATAAAAGTTTTCGCTTAACGAGGGATCTGCGGCATATAGAGCGATGTGCGACACGGAGACGATTGGCGCACGCGACTGTGCGCCGGCGAACGAGGCACAGGCAGCGCAGGTAATGAGCGCGATCGTACCGGTCGTGGTTTTCATGGTGATTCCCGCGGCTCTTGCCTGATCGAAGACATTTGGTAGGTGATGAATGCGATGTGGCTGGCATCCCCCCAGCAGTACATGGAAAGGCTGCCGCGGTCGCCCTGGAAAGTGGCGATGCTGCGGATGAATCCGTCCGGAGCGATGACCTTCAAGGTGGCATCGCTCAGGGTTCCACCGCTATCCGGGAGCTGGCTCAAGAACGCAATGTTTTTACCGTCGGGAGAAACATGCGGAGAAGAGTTTTCATTCTCATCTTCCGTCAACTGTTCCGTACCGGTGCCGTCGGCTTGCATACGCCAAATTTGCGTCGTTCCCGAGCGCGATGAATCGAAGTAGATGAATTTTCCGTCGGGCGAAAAGTCTGGGCCATCGTTAACCGTATCGGCGGTGAGCCTGATTTCCGCGCCGCCGGCCGCCGCTATGGTGAAGATGTCGGCGTGGCCTGCGCTGCCGCGCGTGAAGGCAATTGTCCTGGTGTCCTGCGACCAGGCATGAAAATAGCTTGGCGCCGTACCCGCCGTTATCTTGCGCGGGGCGCCGCCCTGAGCGGGCAGCACATAAATCTGGTGTGCCGCGCCTCTTGATTCCGCACAGCTCATCGCCAGCCACTTCCCGTCGGGCGAAACACCGAAATTTCCCGAGCAATCCTGGAGCGCGCCGACGTCGATGAGGCGCGGCGAACCGCCGGCCTCGGGGGTCAGGTAGGGGATATTGATGACGCGGCCGCCCTCATGAACGTAGATGCTTTTCCCGTCCGGCGCCCAGTTGGCCGACTGCATTAGTGCGGATGTGGTGCGGATCACCATGGCGCGGCGAAACTGGTCATCTATTTGAATGGTTTGCAAGATGGCAGACGCGCCCGAGTTTTGCGTCGCCCGGATTCTGCGGCGCATCGAGGCTCACGCGCGAGAATTCGACTCGATCGACACTCGACGTGTCGTGCGACAGCGCCCCCAGGCCGACATAGAAAGGCTCGGTGAAATGCAATTTGACGGCGGCGCCCACCGGATGGAGGGGCTCGCCCTTCATTGACAGCAGCAGATTGATGGCATCGCCGCGTTTTTCAATCCGAATCGTCCTGGGGGCCTCGATGTTCAACTCGATGTCCTCGGTATTCGCGCCGCGTGCTCGCCTGAATTGCAATGCCGTCATGCCCGAGCCGTGGACGGCCACGGCGGCGTAACTGCTGCCGGCATCCAGCGATTGGCGAATCATCAACAGCCCCTTGCGGTGCGGATTGGGTTCATGATCGTAGGAGTGCGGCGGAAAGGAGATTTCGGCGCTGAGCGTCATGTCGCCCGAAGCCTTTTTCCAAACATAGTCAAAGTTGTCCACGTGATACCAGGTGTTGGCGCCGGCGGAGACGAGCGTGTAAGTGTTTGTCGCGTCGTCATAATGCCCCGAGCCTGATGCCGCGGCGCTGCCGACGGTGGATTGGCCGTCGAAAAGCCCCAACGCGGCGGGTCGCTGCGCACTAGGGGTGCCAAGATAGCGGTCCGCGAATGCCAAAAACGTCGGCCAGTTCGGTGCGTTGGTGTGGCCGCCATCATGCTGTCTGAATGCGATATCGCCTCGAATAAGCGCGGTTCCAATCGGCGGCAATTCGCCGGTACCCAAATCCTTCTTTCCCAGCAGCGTGTATACGGGCCCCGCGCCCACGGCGCCCAGAAACATTCCCTTCGCGTCGACCCAGCCTCCCTCGAGCTGCTGGGAACCGCTGCCGATGAATACAGGCCGCGGCGCGCACAGCGCGATGAGTTCATGCGCATCCACGGGCAAGTCGTTGGCGGTGAGCGTACCCGCGTACTTCAGAAAATTTCCCGCCATCCAGTGATACTCGGCGCTCGAGGCAATATTTTCGACCTGCTCGCCGAAGTTTCGCCGCAATATTTTGGCGCCGCCGGCGCCGGAGGAGCCGATGAAGCCGATGCGCAGGCGCGGCTCATAAGCCATCGCGACGAGTGCCGCCTTGCCGTAGCGCGACAGTCCCTCGATGCCGATTCGTGTGGAGTCGACAGAATCGTCGGATTCAAAATAATCCAGTGTGCGGCTGACTCCCCAAGCCCAGGCACGCAAGGCTCCCCAGTCATTGAGCTTGCGCGGCTTGCCCCGATTGGCGAGCCCTATCACCCCCCGGGTCAATCCTTCGCCGTTGTCCGCCTGCACGCTCGCGGCAACCAATGTGGCGTAACCCCACCCCTTGGCGAGAACTTGGTTTTGCCACGACGGTCCGCTGCCACGGAACGCGGTCCACTGCGTTTCCGTAAAGCGCTTTCGCATGGCAGCCAACGCATCGGCACTCAATCCGAGTTCCAGTATTACCGGCACCGCGCCGGCGGCACCGGCAGGTGTCGTCAATGTCAGTTGCATGTTGACGTCGATATAGGGATAGGACGAATTGTCCAGATGGCCGACGATTTCCTTGGTGATCACCGGCATATCGCCGATGGTCTCGCGCCGCGTGCGTTGCACCTGCCACGATACCGATGGCACACCCTCGGGCACGCGACCGTAAATTTGCTCGTCGAACAGCTCGACGATTTGCGGCCGCCGCTGTTTCCACCAGACGTCGCTGCTACGCACGCGCGCGCCGTCGTTCAGGAGCAGAGGATCCGGGATGTCCGGATAAGGCGCAACCTTCGACTCGTCGAAATTCGCCGCATGGGGCGAGGCCGGATCACCGTCGGGCCCGCGACGCAGGGCGCTTAACTTCAGCTGCCCCAGGATCCTTTGATGATCCTGCTCTGCAGTCAACTGGACGGGTGTGTTTGAATGCTGTGCGGCGGGCGGCGCCTGGACAGCGGCGTAAGCAAAACCGAACAGGGTCAGTACCGCAGCAATCGCCCTGGTGGCAAGAACGCGCGGCATCAACTCACGCGTCTTTGCCGGACTGCAAGGCTCAGGCCTCTACGCCTACCGGAATCACATAGCCCGCACTTGGAAGCAGCTTGCGCAGCAGCGGGCCGGTCATGACTGTCGTCAGCACTGCCATGATCACCAGCATGGTAAATACGTTTTGCGGGATGAAGCCCAGATCAAAGCCGATGTTGAGCACGATCAGCTCCATGAGCGCGCGCGTGTTCATCAAGGAACCCAAAATAGTCGATTCCTTATGATTGAAGCCTGCGACGCGGCCGGCGAAATATACCGGCACGATTTTGCCGAAAATCGAAGCGACGAGCACCACGCCCAGCCATTGCCAATCCGACCAATTGACCAACCCCAGGACATTGGTGCGAAGACCCGTGTAGGTGAAAAACACCGGCAGGAACAGCACCATCACGAACTTGCCGACCTGGCCACGCCAGGCTTCGACGAACTTTTTGTCATGATGGAACAACAAGCCCGCGAGGAATCCGCCGAAGATGGTGAAGATGCCGAGCTTGTAGGTGCAAATGCCCATCACGAAGATCATGCAAATGACGATTGTCATCAAATTTGGGGGAAGCTCCCCATCGACGATGGGCAATCTGGCGAGCACCCAGTTCACCAGCGGCCGCAGAATGAACCAGGCGGCGAGCAACAAGACAGCAATACCGCCGAACTGAAATCCCACGCTGCTGAATGAAAAGTGGGCCGAGGCATAGGCCGAGATGGCGGCCAGCATCACCCAGCCGATGACATCGTTGATGGCGGCCGCGGAAATGGCGACCACGCCGATTTCCGTGCGCGTCAGATTGAACTCGCGCAGGATGCGGCCCAGGATGGGGACGGCCGTGATGGCCAAGCCGACGCCGAAGAACAGGCTGTAGGTTAAGGAATCGATTCCCGGCGCCAGCAGCGGCGCGGACACCTGGCCAATGGCAAACCCCAGCGCAAACGGTATTGCGACCGATGCCGCCGCAATGCCAAACGTGCCGTTGCGAATGCGCGGCTTGCTCATGTGGCCGAATTCGAAATCGGTGCCTATTTGGAACATGAGCAGCACCAGGCCGACCTGGCTGATGATCGTGATGGGCGTGGAGGGCTTGTCGCCGAACATGAACACCGAGGCGTCCGGAAAAAAATGACCGAACAACGAGGGTCCCAATACCAAGCCGGCGACAATCTCGCCGACCACCCCGGGCTGGCCCAATGCGCGCAGCAATTGGTTACCGACGCGCGCCGCGGCGATCATGACGATCAATTGCAGCAGCGTGACGAACAGCAGGTTCTCTATCGCATGGACTGACGAATGCATCTATTGAGTGTCCCCGGTCAGAGCTGCCGACACTATATTTGTGGATGAATGGTAGCGCTATCAGACGCTTCCAGCAACCGAACGAGTGCTATGGCTGAATTCGCAACTCAAAGGGGCCGGCGGGCAGCCCAGAGCCGTCGAATAGCGTGCACACGGGGCTGTCCGCCCAGCAGTAGCGAACCCGCGTGGGTGCGCCAATAGGAGCCGACAATAGGGCCTGGGCGCCCTGGATGCGGGCCTCGGCAAATTGACAACTTCCGGGCGTATCGGCGCACAACTCGAAGCCAATCGGATTCTCGTGGCTGTAGGCGACCAGTCCACGTTCGATGTCGCCGAATTGAACTGCAATTTTGCCGTCGCTGCGCGCCGCGCTGAGTGCAACGGGGCCTGACGGTGAAATCGATTCGCCGTAGATCACGTGACGCGCCGCCCGTGCCAAACGCCTGCCCACGTCTTGCTTGTTGGTGGGATGCAGATTGTGCGCATCTCCGATGTCGATGGTCACGGCCAGCCCTGCGTGCGCATCTTGCGCGACCGCGAGGCGCTCTGCCTCACGGACGACGGCCCAGCCTGACTCCATGGGCTTGGTGGGTTGCGGGCCGAAATTGGGCAGTTGGACGATGAGGAAGGGCAATTCAGGCCCAAATTGCCGCCGCCAATCCGCCATCAATCCGCTGAGCAAGGACTGATATGTATCCGCTTCGCCGGTGTTGGACTCGCCCTGATACCACAGCGCGCCGCGCAGGCCGTACGGACCCAAGGGTCCGATCATGGCGTTGTAGAGCGTGGTCAAACCGCCCACGGATTCCCACGGCGCCCGGGGCGGATAGCCGATTGCAGCGGGCACGATGCGGTATTCCCACCGGCCATTCATTGAAACCGACTCACCATTGTCCAGGCGCAACTCGCGCACCGCATGATTGTCGAGCAATCCGCCTGCGCCGTAGGTGCTGAGTACGTTGATCACGATGCTGTTGTCGCCGGCATGCAGAACGCCCGGTGCAACCGCATAGCTGCGCACGGTCTCATAGCCGAAGGTATTGCCGAGGGCGCG
The DNA here is from genome assembly GCA_963775565.1 of uncultured Gammaproteobacteria bacterium. Classification (GTDB taxonomy): domain Bacteria; phylum Pseudomonadota; class Gammaproteobacteria; order Steroidobacterales; family Steroidobacteraceae; genus Bog-1198. Next base: position 441,671 of record CAVZJP010000018.1, on the reverse strand, counting down.
GCCGTTGATCCAGGTCTCATCGACTTGATTGATCGGTCCCAGATCAAGTGTTGCGCCCGATTTGGCCTGCGCGGGGGTCAAGGTGAGCTTCGTCCTCAACCAGACAGCGCCGGTGAAGCTTTGCAACTCCGGGACGCCCCAAGTTCGCCAGTCGCCAAGACCGGCCGGCGCGGGGCGCCACTCGCCCGAGCGAGCGCTCCAGGGTTCCTCGCCCGCGCGATCTTTCGTCTTGTCGCGCCACCATTGCTGCCACTGCGCTGCAAACTGCTGTTGGGCAGCCGACTGATCGCTCGCATAAGTTGCCAAAACCTTGAGTGCGGAGTCATAGCCGACGGCACGCAATGCCGCCGCGCTCATCCACGGTCTAATGTTCGATCCGCCCCAGGAGGAATGCAGCAATCCGATCGGGACGCGCGTGCTGGCCTGCAGTTCGCGCGCGAAGAAAAAGCAGGTTGCGGACCAATGAGGCACGGTCTCAGGTGCGGCAACCTCCCACGCCACCGCGCTTTTGAAATGCGCGAGCGGAACCGGGCTGACGTCGTGCTCCACCGTGAGCATGCGGATGTTGTTGTTGGCCGAATTGGCGATCTCCCCCTGGGAATTGCCCGCGCGCAGCACCGAGAGCTCCATGTTCGACTGGCCGGAACACAGAAACACATCGCCCACCAGGACATCGCTGACCGATTGGCTGGTGCCGGAACCACTTTGCACGCGAAGGACATAGGGACCGCCGGCGTTCATCGCCGGCAGCACGGCGCTCCAGTGTCCCTGCGCATCCGCCACAACGTGCGCAACTGGAGGCCGCCAGCGAGACAGTCAGCGCATCGCCGGCGGCCGCATCGCCCCACACGACGATGGGCCGGTCACGCTGCAACACCCCGTGATCTTGAAAGATCTCGTGCAGCAGGGGAGACGCCCGCGCGCTGCGGCCCCGCCGCGAGCATCAGGACAGAAAAGAATGAATCCTGATGCTCGCGCGAGTCTGATCAATCGATCAATTCCGGTACGTTATCGTCAAGCCGATGGTGCGCGGCCTAAACGTGAATTGTCGCTCCAGGCGGCTGGTGCCGTCGCCCGGATCGATGCTCCAGTTGTAATTTGTCACGGTGTGCGAGTCGAAGAGATTGTCGCAGAACAGGCTGGCCTGCCAGCCGCCGAAGGTCATGCCGGCGCGTGCCGAGGCAAAGTTCGTGGACGACAAGGTGTAGTTGGCTGAGTCGTACTGCAGCGTGCTGGGATCCTGCGTTGCGGATGCCCATTTTGGCCGGCCCTCAAACTCATCATCGAAGCGAACATAGGAATCCCGCGTGAACATCTTGAATCGGTACTCCAAGCCCAACGTCACTGTGAGCGGCGGGGCGGGCTGGCCGCTTTGACCCGAAATCGCATCGCCCTCCGATACCACGTACTGCGCCGCCTGTCCCGGAGGCGGCGGGGCGAGACTCGAGCTCTGCGTGTAGCGCGCATCGGTGTAGCCGGCGGCGAGCTCCGCGGTGAAATGGTCGGTGATCGCCATTTCCGCCTGAATATCCAGACCCTTGGCCACTGCCTGGCCCAAGTTGGCAATAAATGAGATCTGGCAAACCGGAGGCACCACGGTCTGCTGAATATTGTTCCACTTGATGTAGTAAATGCTGCTGGCGATTTTGAAGCGGTTGTCGATGTTGTTTTTCGAGCCGACCTCGAAACTATTGACCGAATCGGAGCTGTAGGTCGCGGGCGCGCCGGGAATACCGAAGGACATGAAGTCCCCCGCAGCACGCCGCGTAAGGCACCGGATTGTTGGCGCCGCCCGGTCTGAATCCCTTTGAGTAAGTAAAGTAGTACAGATTGCGGGGGTCTTCCTGAAAGGAGAAGCTAACCTTGGGCGTAAAGGAATTCTCCTTCTTGTCGCCGCTGCCGGTTTGCGGAGGCAGGAACAATTGCGGGCCGCCGGTCAGCGTGTTGAATGAGTAGTCCAGTTTCGAGTAGCGTGCGCCCAGCGTCAGCTTGAACTGATCGGTGAACGAGTACGTGGCCTCGCCGAACAGCGCGTACTGCTTGTCTGTCGCGTAGGTCTGCAGGAAATAAGAATCATTGGGAAATCGAGGATCGTAACCCACCGGGTTGCCATCCGGATCCACGAACCAGTTATCAAATGTCAATCCCGTCGCCGCAACCGAGAGCTCATTGAGCATCGGGTCGTGGATCTGCTCCAGATAGGATTGGCGGTTCTCGCTGAAGAAAAATCCGGCGGTCCAGAAAAGAGCCGAACTCGAGTCCAAGGACTGCAGACGGATTTCCTGGGCAATGTTCTGCTGGCCGTTGTCGATCGAGGCGGGCGAGCGGTAGTCGGTTGCGCCGGGGGGCAGGTGCACGCCGTTGCCGTCAAGCAGGGGATACAGCCCCGGCAGTATCCCCGAGCCGGGATCGAAGTCGGGTGGATTGACGAACACTCCCGATTGATAGAACCCCAGGTTATACAGGGTGCCCTCGTAACCGGTGGTTTCTTGCCGATGGTAGTACGACGTATCCGAAATGAGTTTCGCGAAACCCACATTGCCTTCGATTTTCAATGCCGCCAGGTAGAAGCGATCCGGATCCGAGCGCTCCGTCGGGTCGGCATTGACGAACTGATTGTTGCTGGGATTCGAGTACAGCGGCCAATAGCTGTTCTCGTTGTTGAGGGTCCGATCTTGATAGAAGATGCTGGGCGTGACGGCCCAACCATCGGCCGGCGCCCAAGTCACCGCCAGGCGATACAGCACCGTCTGCGTAAAATTGGCGTTCGTTTGATCCACAGCCAGTGATACCGGGTCCATGTGATCGATGTAACCGCCGTCGCGGCGGTACCAGATGGAGAGACGGGCTCCCAGTTTGCCGTCAATCAAGGGGCCGCCCGCCGCGATGCCGCCTTCGTAGCTGATCGCGCCGCCTTCGGTGGTGGACACCTCTTCCCGGCTGTAGAAACTATTCGTGGTCACGCTGGGTTGAGTCGTAATATAGCGGACGGTGCCGCCTTCGGAGCCGGCGCCGAACAAGGTACCTTGCGGACCGCGAAGCACTTCGATGCGATCCATGTCGAAGTTCTTCGGCAGTGCATCGTCGGGGTTGAACGCCAGGGCACGTATTTGGATCGGCGTGTCGTCGATATAGATGCCCGTCGTGCCGGCGCCGCCGCTCGAGGCGATGCCGCGAATGGCGATATTGTTGGTCCCGGAGTTGTCAATATTGACGCCCGGTGTGAAGCGCGCAACATCCTGGAAATCCTTGATGCCGCGCAGATCCATCGCGTCCTGAGTAAGCGCGGTGACGCTGATCGGCACCTTGCTGAGACTCTCCTCATGCCGTGTCGCCGTGACCGTGATTTCCTGCAGCGGTCCTGCCTCCTCGACAGCTGCCGCGGCATCGGCGGCCGAGGCGGCGTACCCGTGAAGCGCGGCGAAGGCGCCGAATATTGCGCAAATGAGCGGAAGACGAATTCGGAGTTTCAACATGTTGCATCCCCATTCTTTTATACGGGCGAGCGAGTAACGCTGCGCTTTTCGCCAATTCCCCGATACATTGCAACATATCGGTTTGGCGGCTGAAAGGCTAGCTGCGGATGGCTACGGACGCTGCAACCCCCTGAGAAGCCATGCCCTGATGTCGTTGCCAAGCTGGGGGGTCATGCTCCCCAGCATCCCACGGTGCTCCGGGGCAAGATGCGCCGCTGGTTCTCCATTTTTCTGAAATACGTAGTGATCGAAGATGCTGCGCCATGCATCCCGGCGATCCGGCGATAGATCCTTGATCGACAATAATCCGTAGACGAGCGCCGCAAATGGCGACCCTGTGCCTCGCTGACCGTCGTACCACCAATAATTCACGAGCAGGTTGAAGGGATCCAACGATTCCACATTGTGCCACCAGAGATTGGGAATAAAGACGGCATCTCCGGGTTCAAGGTCCGCACACTCCGCCGCCGCAAGGGCGTCCCTAAACCGGGGATAACGGTTCAAATCGGGCGCGGCGAGATTCACCATGCTCGTCGGCTGGCCCGCCGGTGTGAATTCCAGCGGCCCCACATACAAATTGGGCAGTTGGTCCGGCGGAAAGAACGTAAAACGCCGATGGCCGCTCACGACGCAGGCGATGTTGTCGGACATATCGAAATGCGTCGGTGCGGTCACCGCATTGCCGGCCCAGATTCTTGAAACGATCGATTCATCCAGCAGAGTCAAGCAATTCTCGCGGGCAAAACCAGGAAAACCATCGGCGGTGGATACCGCGCCCGCATACAGCGCCGGCGGCTCGGCATCGGCCATGTGCGCAAGCACGCGTTCGATCGAGGTTTGAAAGGTTTCGTTGATCCGCTCGAAATTGAAACCGCTCATGTCATCGCGATAAAAAAGACGTCCCTTGATGGCGGGTGGTCCCACGGCGGTTTGCACCGGGCGGCCCAAATCGAAGGATCTTATGTAATCGCTGAGGGCTCGCGGCGATTTGCGCCCCTCCCGCACCGCGGGCCAATCATTGACCAAGCCCTTGAGAACCGCCGGCCTGTCTTGCGGCATGATCTCATTGCGGAACTTCGCAACATCGACGTTGTGCCATTCGGCGGATTTTGCAAAATTCACGGTGCCATCAATATATCATGCTCGCCATGAGCACCCCTGCCGAGCGCCCGCGCGCCAAATCGCTTGAATCCCCTGTTGGCGTTGATGCCCTTCCTGCGCCCGTATCGGCTCATGATCATTGCGGGGCTGTTCGCGCTGTTGATAGCTGCCGCAGCGCAGCTGGCGCTGCCGTTGGCGCTGCGCCAGCTCATCGATCACGTATTCGCCGAAAAAAACCTGGGCCTCGTCAATCGTTGGTTCTTTGGGTTCCTGGCTGCCGCCATGGTTTTTGGCCTGTTCGCGGCATTGCGTTTTTACGCGGTGACCTGGGTCGGCGAACGGGTGGTCGCGGACCTGCGTACCGCCATCTACCGGCGCGTGGTGCGGATGGATCCGATGTTCTACGAGACCACCCGGGTGGGCGAAGTGCTGTCGCGCCTGACGGCGGATACCACGCTGGTGCAGGCCATCGCCGGGGTCAATCTGTCGATCGTGCTGCGCTCGACTTTGAGTCTCATCGGCGCGCTGGTACTGATGGGAATCACCAACGCCTTGCTCATGGGCGCCATTCTCTGTTTGATCCCCGTGGTCATCGTGCCGCTCATCGTGACCGGCAGGCGTGTTCGCGGTTTGTCCCGCGCCTCGCAGGACCGGATTGCGGACACCAGCAGCCTGGCGGATGAGACGTTGAATGCCATCCAAACGGTGCAGGCCTTCACCATGGAGGAGCTGCAAAGCGAGCGTTACCACCGTGCCGTGGAAAACAGTTTCGCGACCGCGGTGCGCCGTACCAAGGTGCGCGCGGCCCTTACCGCCATCGGCATCACGTTGGTTTTCGGCGGCATCACATTTGTTCTGTGGCTGGGCGCGCGCCAGGTCCTCGCCGGCACGATGACCGGCGGTCAGCTGGCGCAGTTTCTGCTGTACGCCGCGTTCGTCGGCACATCGGCTGCCGCACTCACCGAGATGTGGGGCGAGATTCAACGCGCCGCCGGGGCGATGGAACGATTGAGCGAGCTGCTGCAAGCGCGGCCGGTCATCCGCGCCGCCCGAGCATCCGCTGCCGCTGGCGGCGCGGGTACGGGGCAGCATTCGATTCGACCATGTCGTCTTTCACTATCCATCGCGGCCGCAGCACGCCGCACTCGATAATTTCAGTCTCGAAGTGACGCCCGGCGAGACCATCGCCTTCGTCGGCCCCTCCGGCGCCGGCAAGAGCACGACTTTTCAATTGCTGCTGCGATTTTACGATCCGGATTCCGGCCGGGTGTTGATCGATGATCTGCGGCTCGCGGATCTGCGGCCGGAGGACATCCGGGCACAAATCGGCTTGGTGCCGCAAGACACCGTGCTGTTCGGCGCAAGCGCGCGGGAAAACATTCGTTACGGAAGGCCCTCGGCCACGGACGCGGAAATCGAGGCCGCCGCGGCGGCCGCCGCGGCCGACGAGTTCCTGCGCAAGTTGCCGCAAGGGTACGACACGTTCCTGGGCGAGCGCGGCACGCGGCTCTCCGGAGGCCAACGTCAGCGCATAGCGCTCGCCCGGGCCATTCTCAAGGATCCGCCCATCCTGCTGCTGGATGAAGCAACCAGCTCGCTGGATGCGGAATCCGAGCGCCTGGTGCAGCAAGCGCTTGAAAAACTCATGCAGGGCCGCACCACCATCATCATCGCGCATCGGCTCGCGACGGTGCTCAAGGCGGATCGCATCGTGGTGATGGATCACGGACACAAGATCGCGGTCGGCACCCACGCCGAACTGTTGGCGCAGAGCCCGCTGTATGCCCGGCTTGCATCCCTGCAATTTGCCGCAGCCTCGCACGAGTCGCTCGAGGCTGAGGCAATCTAACGTGCCGCGGCCGGCTACTTCACCAGTCCTTCCGCCTTCAGCGCTTCATGAACCTTGGGTCGCTGCGCGACCCGCGCCGAGTAGTCCTTGAGCACCGGCCATTTTCCGAGATCGATTTTCACGAAGTGAGTCCAGTTGAGCAGCGTGAAAAGATATGCGTCCGCCACGGTAAAGTGGTCGCCCATCAAAAAGTTCTTCTTGGCGAGAAAGCCGGACAGCCAATCAAATTTTTTCCCCAGATTGGTTACGGCGGCCTCCTTCATATCCGCCGAGGAGGCCGGATTGAACAAAGGCGTGAACGTCTTGTGGACCTCGGACGTGAGGTAGTTCAGGATTTCCATCAGCTGATAGCGCTCGAAGGTGCCGGCGCGGGGCGCCAAACCGGAATCGGGTTTCAAATCGGCCAGGTATTGCACGATCGCCGGTCCTTCGGTCAGCACCCGGCCGTCATCCAATTCCAATGCCGGGACGGCGCCCTTGGAATTGATTGCCAGGTAGTCCGCACCGCTTTCGGTTTTCTTGGTCTTGGAGTCGACCTTGACCAGGGTGAACGGCAAGCCCGCTTCGCGCAGCACGATGTGGGGCGACAGCGAGCACGCGCCCGCAAAATAGTAAAGCTTCATGGGGACATCCTTGAGTGTGGGAGGCAAATCATAGCGTATTTGCTTAAGGTGGAATCACGCGCCGCGCGGCGATGAAACCGGTCGAATAAGGCGGCGATGTCAGCGAATCGATTCGCACAAAGCCGCGGCTCGATGGCGCGTGAATGAAACGATGGTCGTCGAGCGCGATGCCCACATGCAATTCCTTGCCTGCGAGCCGCATGAAAATCAGATCGCCGGCCTCGAGTTCGCCGCGGGCCACCTTTGACCCAAAATGCAACTGTTCGGCGGCGGTGCGCGGCAAACGCACGCCGGCGCCTCCGGCGGCATACACGGCCAAGCCGCTGCAGTCGAATCCGCCGGGCGCCGCGCCGCCGTAGCGATAGGGCTGGCCGAGCATGGAACTCGCAGCCGCGATCATCAAACTGCGGGCATCGGGAGTGCCGGGTGCCGGCGACGGTTCGGGGGATTCGGGTGTTTCGGCGCGAGTCGGCATCGGCGGCGACGCCACATCGTGCGAGGTCGTCGCGCATGCGGCCACGCCCAATGCCGCGGCCGCGGCGAGCAGCGCGTTGCGCAGCGTTCTTGCTAGCGTCGCTTCGGCGACAGCGTCGTGGCCCATGCCGCGCCCACGATGCCGGCTTCCGAGCGCAGTGCGCCGACACATAGCCGCGCCTCGCAATGCAATTTATCCATGAATTTCTCGGGCTCTTCGGTGATCCCGCCGCACAGCACGATGAGGTCGGGCCACAACAACGAATGCATTTCGTTGATGACCAAATTCAGTTCGCCTGCCCAGGCGTCCCAGCTTAAATCGCCTTGCACCTTGGCGCGCCCGGAGGCGCGTTTCTCGGCTTCGCGGCCCGCGACCTGAACATGGCCCAATTCGGTGTTCGGCACCAATTCGCCGTCGATGAACAACGCGCTGCCGATGCCGGTGCCCAGCGTCAGCAACAGAACGGTCCCGGCGACATCGCGTGCCGCTCCGTAACGCAACTCCGCGAGACCGGCAGCATCCGCATCGTTAATGGCGATCACCGGCCGCCGCAAATGCTTCGCAGCAAGCTCCGCCAGCGGCTTGCCGATCCATGCCTTGTTGAGATTGGCGGCGGTGCGCACGATGCCCTGGCGTATGACGCTGGGGAATGCCAGGCCTACCGGATGATCGCCGTGCACGTTCGAGACCACGTCGGCCAGCGCGGTGAGCAGCGCATCGGTCGAATCCTGCGCCGGGCGTCGGCGTGCTGAATCTCTCGCCCGCGAATTCGCCGGTGTTCAGATCGATCAACGCGCACTTGATGGAGGAACCGCCAACATCAATGCCGACAGCCAGAGACGATGTATTCAATCGGAACGCCGCATGTGTTTTGCCCGCTTAAGCTGGGGTAAGGACCCTATAATAACCGGTATGGAATCGACAGATTCTCAATTCGCGACCCGCCGCAACGCCGCGCTGCAGCCTGGCACATTGCAGGCAGCGTTGCTCGACCGCCTCACGCGGACTCTGGGCAAGAGCCCCGATGCGGCAACGGCGCGGGATATCTACGATGCGCTATCGCTGGCAGTTCGAGAAGAGCTGACATTGCGATGGCTGGCGACCCAACGGCGGGTGTCGAACGCGCACGTGAAGCGGGTCTGCTATTTCTCGGTTGAGTATTTGCCGGGGCGGTCGCTGCTGAACGCGCTGTACAGCCTGGATGGGAACTTGGTGCAGGAGGCCCAGGCTGCCTTGCGCAGCATGGGTCATGAACTGGATGACATTGCGGCCCAGGAGGTGGATCCGGGTCTGGGAAACGGCGGCCTGGGCCGCTTGGCAGCCTGTTTCCTCGATTCGCTGGCGACACTGCATTACCCCGCGGTCGGGTACGGGATCCGCTATGACTATGGCATCTTCACGCAAGTCATCGGCAGCGACGGGGGTCAACGCGAAGTCGCCAGCAGCTGGCTGCGCCTGCGCAACGTCTGGGAGACGCCGCGCGGCAACGTGCGCTACACGGTGCGGTTCGGCGGGCGCAGCGAGGCGCCGCCGGACGCAGCCCCGGGCGATCTGCATCGATGGGTCGATACCGAGGACATCCACGCCATCGGTTTCGATCAATTGATTCCCGGCAATGGCGGCCCAACGGTCAACCACCTGCGGCTTTGGTCCGGGCGCGCCATCACTCCTTTTCGCATCGACGCATTCAACGCGGGCGATTATGCGCAGGCGGTGCGCGATCAGGTCGAGGCAAAGAATCTCTCCCGCGTGCTGTACCCCGACGATTCGACGCCGCAGGGCAGGGAGCTGCGCCTCAAGCAGCAGTATTTTTTCGTCAGCGCCAGCCTGCAGGACATCCTGCTGACTCATCTGAGCGAGGGACGTTCGCTCGCGTCGATGCCCGACGCGATCGCGATTCAGTTGAACGACACCCACCCGGCGGTGGCGATCGCGGAATTGATGCGGTTGCTCATCGACGAGCATGGGTTGGCATGGGCGGAAAGCTGGCAAATCACCCAGGGTGTTTTTTCGTACACGAATCACACCCTGTTGCCGGAAGCGCTCGAATCTTGGCCGGTGGCGCTGTTCGAGCGGCTGCTGCCACGGCACCTGGAGATCATCTATCTGATCAATCGCGATCTGCTGCAATCCGCGGAAGGCTCTTTTCCCGGCGATACGGCGAAGCTCGCGCGCTTGTCCATCATCGATGACGGCGGCGAGCGCCGCCTGCGCATGGCGCATCTTGCCATCGTGGGCAGCCATCGGGTCAACGGCGTGGCGCAACTGCACTCGGATCTGATGCGCAAGCATGTGTTCCGCGATTTTGCGGAGATGTATCCCGAACGATTTATCAATGTGACCAACGGCATTGCGGCGCGCCGCTGGCTCAAGCAATCGAACCCGGGTCTGGCCGCCTTGATGACCGAGCACCTGGGCAGATCCTGGGAAAACGATCTCGAGGAACTGTCGCGGCTGACCGGTGCGGCCGCGGACGCCGAGTTCCGCCGCCAATTCCGCGGCATCAAGCGCGCCAACAAGCTGAGGCTTGCCGACGAGGTGCATGCGCCGAACCGGCGTGGAGATCAGCGTCGATTCCCTGTTCGATGTGCAGGTGAAGAGGATTCACGAATACAAACGCCAATTGTTGAATCTTCTGTACGTCGTGACCCGCTATCGCCGAATTCTCGAGAATCTGCGCGCGCCGGTGGTTCCGCGCGCCGTGATTTTCGCCGGCAAGGCCGCGCCTGGATATGCGATGGCCAAGGCCATCATCAAGCTGATCAACAATGTGGCGCGCACCATCGATTCGGACATTGCGGTGCGCGACAAGCTGCGTGTCGCTTTCATGCCGGACTACGACGTATCGCTGGCGCAAGTGATCATGCCCGCGGCCGATCTATCGCAGCAAATCTCGACCGCCGGAATGGAAGCGTCCGGAACCGGCAACATGAAACTGGCGTTGAATGGGGCATTGACCATCGGCACGCTCGACGGCGCCAATATCGAGATACGTGATCACGTGGGCGCGGAAAACATGTTCATATTCGGTCTCACGGCCGATGAGGTGGCGGCGCGCCGGGCCGCCGGATACAGCCCGATGCGGGAACTGGAAAGCAATCCGGAGCTTAAAGGCACGCTGGATCTGATAAGGTCGGGATTCTTCTCGCCGGAGCGGCCCGACGACGCCAAAGCAGTCGTCGATCGGCTGTTGAGCGATGGCGAGCCGTTCCTGGTGCTCGCGGATTTTGCCGCCTACGCCCGGGCGCAGGATGAAGTGGATGCGCTCTATGTACAGGAGGATGAGTGGAGTCGAAAAGCGGTGCTCAATAGCCTGAACATGGGGTATTTCTCCAGCGATCGCAGTATTCGCGAGTACGCGGACCGCATTTGGGCGGTCAAGCCGGTGATATGAAGGTGCAATCGAATTGACAGATCAGGCGATCAGCGACTTCGATCTTTATCTATTCGGCGAGGGCAATCACCAGCGGATTTATGAAAAGCTCGGCGCGCACCTGGACTCGCCGGGCGCGCAGCGCACCCGATTTGCCGTGTGGGCGCCGAACGCGGAGCGCGTCAGCGTCGTCGGCCCCTTCAATCACTGGGACGGCCGCGCCCACGTCATGCATCCGCGGGGCAGCTCAGGCATTTGGGAGCTGACGATCCCCGGCATCGGCGCGGGTACTCTCTACAAATATGAAATCCGCGGGCGCGATCGCCGCTTGTTCCTCAAGGCGGACCCGTACGGATTCTCGATGCAGCTGCGGCCGGACAATTGTTCCGTGGTGACCGAACTTGATGGTTATCAATGGCAGGATGGCGCGTGGCTCGGTCGCCGCGCGCAGCAGGATCCGCTGCGCCGCCCCTTCAATGCGTACGAGGTGCATTTAGGCTCCTGGCGCCGGCCCTGGGATCAGCGCACTCCGCCCTTCATGAGTTGGTCAGAGGCCACCGACCAGCTCATTCCCTACGTGCTCGATATGGGGTACACGCACCTCGAACTCATGGGTCTGTCCGAGCATCCGCTCGATGCATCCTGGGGCTATCAAGTGGGCGGCTATTACGCGGCGACTTCCCGTTACGGGACACCCCGGGACTTCATGCGGTTCGTCGATCGTTGTCACGCGGCGGACATCGGCGTGATCCTCGACTGGGTGCCGGCGCATTTCCCGCGCGACGATCATGGTCTGGTGCAATTCGACGGCAGTTCCCTCTATGAACACGCGGATACGCGTCTCGGTGAACACCGCGAATGGGGCACGAAAATCTTCAATTATGGACGGCACGAGGTGCGCAATTTCCTGGTCGCCAATGCGCTGTTTTGGATGGACAAGTATCACGTGGACGGTTTACGCGTCGATGCCGTCGCCGCGATGTTGTACCTGGATTACAGCCGAAAAGCCGGCGAGTGGCTGCCGAACCGTCACGGCGGCCGCGAGAATCTCGAGGCCATCGAGTTCCTGCGCCAGATGAACAATGCGGTGCACGCCGCGTTTCCGGGGGTGTTGACCATTGCGGAGGAATCAACCTCGTTCCCCGGCGTCACCCGGCCGCCGGAATTCGGCGGTCTCGGTTTCAACTTCAAATGGAACATGGGGTGGATGAACGATACGTTGCGCTATATGTCCCTGGACCCGGTCATCCGCCGCCACCACCACGAGCTGATCACCTTCTCCTTCGTCTACGCGTGGTCGGAGAATTTCGTGCTGCCCATCTCCCATGATGAGGTGGTGCACGGCAAACGCTCGCTGCTCGGCAAGATGCCCGGAGATGCGTGGCAGCGGCGTGCGAATTTTCGCCTCATGCTCAGCTACATGTGCGCCCATCCCGGCAAGAAGCTGCTGTTCATGGGATCGGAATTCGGTCAGCTTCAGGAGTGGCGGGACCATGAGCAGTTGGAATGGATGCAGCTGGCATCCGCGGAACACCGCGCGTTGCGGGATTGCGCGCGTACATTGAATCAATTGTACCTGGCGAACCCTCAGCTGTACGGCAGCGATTGCGACCCGGAAGGATTTCGCTGGCTGGATTTGCACAACGCGAACGACAGCGTCTGGGCATTTGCACGCCGATCCGTCGGCCAGGATGCAGGCGCACCGATCGTCTGCGTATTCAATGCAACGCCGGTACCTCGCGATAATTACGAAATCGGCGTCGCGGACGGCGGCAGCTACCGAAAATTATTCGATTCTGACGATGTCGGATTCGGCGGTTCGGGCTACAACCGGCAATCACAGGTCGAGGCGGGGGCCCGGGGCGCTTCCGGACATCCGCTGTCGCTGAAGTTGAACCTGCCCCCGCTGGCGGCGATGTTTTTCACGGGGATTTCGCCGTGATCGCAAATAAACGCCGGGTCACCGCGGCCGTTGGGCGCCACCTGCACCGAACAGGGCGTGAACTTTGCGCTGTTTTCGAGCAATGCGACGCGTGTTGAGCTTTGTTTGTACGACGTGCAGGGTGTCGCGGAAGTCGCGCGCTGCGATTTGCCGGGACGCACCGCTGATGTTTGGCATGGCTTGATACCGGCCTCGCGCGTCGGACCGGGAAGTTATTATGCATTTTGCGTGCACGGACCCAATGAACCGCAGAACGGCCATCGCTTTGACGCCGCCGTACCGCTGATCGATCCTTACGCGCGCGCACTGTCGAGAGGAACACCGCGGCGCGCGCGGATCATCGACCGCACCTTTGACTGGGGCGACGACCGGCCGCCCAGCACCCCGTGGCGCGACACCATCATTTACGAATTGCACGTCAAAGGATTCACCCGCCTGCATCCGGCGGTGGCCGAGCAGTGGCGCGGCAGCTATCTCGGCCTGTCGGTGGCCCCCGTGATCGAGCATTTGAAGTCCATCGGAGTGACGGCGGTCGAGCTGCTGCCCTGCCAGGCTTTTGCCAGCGAACAGTTTCTGCTGGACCGCTCGCTCACGAATTACTGGGGCTACAACTCGGTCGCGTGGTTTGCGCCGGCCGACGAATATGCCGTGCAAGATCCGGTGGTCGAATTCAAAACCATGGTCAAGTCGTTGCATGCCGCGGGAATCGAAGTGATTCTGGATGTGGTGTTCAACCACACCGCCGAGGGTGGGGAGAACGGTCCGCTGCTGTCGCTGCGCGGCATCGACAACAAGGTTTACTACCGGCTGAACCCGCAGAATCTCAGCCAGTACGAGAATCTCACCGGCACCGGCAATACGGTGAATTGCGAACATCCGCGGGTGCGCGCGCTCATCATCGATTGCCTGAAGTATTGGGTCGAGGAAATGCACGTCGACGGCTTCCGTTTCGACCTCGCGACCGTGCTGGCGCGCGATGCCAACGGATTCAACGATCACGCGGCCTTTTTCAAGGCACTGCGCGCGGAACCGGCGCTCGCCTACGTCAAGCTCATCGCCGAGCCCTGGGATGTGGGGTTGGGCGGCTATCAGCTCGGTCACTTCCCGCCCGGGTGGTCGGAGTGGAATGACCGCTATCGCGATGCCATGCGCGCATTCTGGCGCGGCGATTCGGGAAAGATCGGCGAATTCGCGGAGAGGTTTGCCGGATCCAGCGATGTGTTTCGTCACAATGGACGCAAGCCCACGGCCAGCATCAATTTTCCGAGCGCGCATGACGGCATGACCTTGAACGACCTGGTCTCTTACAATGAGCGGCACAACGAGGCGAACCTCGAGAACAACGGCGACGGCCACGGCAACGAATTGAGCTGGAATTGCGGTATCGAAGGCCCCACGGCCGATGCCGCGATACTCGGTTTGCGCAAGCGCCAGATGCGCAATTTTCTGGCGACCCTGTTCCTGTCGCAGGGTGTCCCGATGCTGCAAGCCGGGGACGAATTTGCCCGGACGCAACGCGGCAACAACAATGCATACTGCCAGGACAACGACATATCATGGATTGATTGGCGTCTGCGCGCGGTGAATCACGACCTGTTGGAATTCGTGCAACTCCTGGCTCAGCTGCGGCGCCGGCACGTGGAGTTTCGCCGCGAGACCTTCCTCAAGGGTGCAGCATCGCGCGCCGGTGTGAAAGACGTGACATGGCTCCATGCGCGCGGCACGGAGATGACCCAGGCAGACTGGCAGGATGCGGGGCTGCGTACATTGGGCATTTGGTTCGGAGAACAAACGGGTTCGGTGGAGCATCTCCTGCTGTTGGTGAACTCGGCGAACACCGTACAGAGCTTTGTGCTTCCCGCCGCTCCCGCTGATGGGCCGTGGATCTGCCTTTTCGACACGGCACGCGACGCAATCGGCGCGGACAGCTTGGGAAGCGCGCGGAGCTACGAGTTGGCCGCGCATTGCGCCGCGCTTCTGGAGTGCTGAATGACGGATGCGGCGCTCGTCCAGAGATTGGCCGGCTTGCGCGGCATCGGTGAGGCCTATCATGACTATCGCGGCGAGCTCAAATTCTTCAGCCTGCAATCCAAGATCGGCATTCTGCGCGCGATGGGATGCGCGGTGGACGAGGAAGGCGGGCTGGCCGCCGATATTTCGCAGATCGAAGGCGAGCGGGGACGCAAGCTCTTGCCCGCGGTGGCGACCGCCAACGGATCGCGAGCCAGTATCGAAATAAATATTTCCGCAGGCGAATTCGGCGCGGTGCTGCTGTGGAGCTTGACTCTCGAGGACGGAGCGCATTTGAGCGGCCACGCGTCGACCGCCGATTGTGCGGAAACTTGGCGCGGCGAGGTCGCCGGGTCGTGGATCACGCGCCGGCGTTTCGATCTACCTGTTGACCTTCCGCCGGGATATCACCAATTCGAGGCCAGGATAGGCGCCACGGCCGATCAATGTGCATTGATTATCTGCCAACCCAAATGCTATGAGCCGGCGGCGATTCAGGACGGCCGCAAGCTGTGGGGCGTGGCCGCGCAGCTCTATACGCTGCGTTCGCAATCCAATTGGGGCATGGGCGATTTCGCCGATCTCAAGATGTTGATTCGCTGGGCGGCATCCTTCGGTGCGGGATTCATCGGATTGAATCCGCTTCATGCGCTTGCCCCCGCGGACCCCGTCAGATCCAGTCCCTACAGCGCCTCGAGCCGCCACTTTCTCAATGTCCTGTACATCGCGGTGCCCGCCGTGGCGGAATTCCAGGATTGCGCTGCGGCTTGCGCCCGCGTTTCGAACGCAGAGTTTGCAAATCGATTGCGGCAGCTCCGTGCGCATGATCATGTCGACTATGCCGGCGTTGCGGAGCTGAAGTTAGAAATTCTTGCGCTGTTGTACCAGGACTTTCGCGAACGGCACCTCGACAGCGACAGCGAACGCGGGCGCAGCTTCAAGGCCTTTGTGGCCGCGGGCGCGGTGCCGCTTCAGCAGCACGCCCTGTTCGATGCGCTCGATCGATATTTTCGCGCCACGGCGGGGAGCGCATCGGGTTGGTTGAGCTGGCCGCAAGAATATCGCGATGTGAACGGCGCGGCGGCTGCGCGATTTGCCGGCGATCATCCCGCGGAAGTGGAGTTTTATGCCTATCTGCAATGGCTGGCCCACGAGCAGCTGGCGGGCGCGCAGGCGTTGGCGCGCGAGCTCGGCATGCCGATCGGTCTTTATGGCGACTATGCGGTGGGCGCCAATCCATCGGGATCGGAGACCTGGATGGACCGGGACAGCTACTGTCTCGGCGCGGAGATCGGCGCTCCGCCCGACCCGCTGGCATTGAAGGGACAGGGCTGGGGGACTCCACCGCCGGATCCCGCCGCGATGCAGGCACAACAGTTCAAGGGTTTTGCCCGGCTGATAGGCAACAACATGCGCTGTTTCGGCGCCTTGCGCTTGGATCATGTCATGTCGCTGTTCCGCTTGTGGTGGGTCCCAGCCGGATGTACCCCGAGGGACGGCGCGTACGTGCATTATCCGCTGCACCAGCTGCTCACCGTGTTGTCGCTGGAAAGCGCGCGCAACCGCTGCTTGGTTGTCGGCGAGGATTTGGGCGTGGTGCCGGACGAAATGCGTCACGCCATGCCGGAATTCGGTCTCTACCATTACAAGGTGATGTTGTTCGAGAAAACCGACGATCGCTTTCGCCGGCCGGAAGAGTACGTGAGGCATGCACTGGCGACGCCCACCACCCATGACATGCCGACGTTGCGCAGCTTTTGGGAAGGCCGGGACATCGATCTGCGCCGAAGGTTGGGCCTGTATCCCAGCGTCGAAATCGAGAGCGACATCATTCACGAACGCGCGCGCGATCGGGAGCGGTTGCTGGCGGCGCTGCGGGATCAGGCACTGAACCCGGCTCAGCCGGCGACGCCTCAGGAACCCTTCACGGCCGAACTCGCACATGCGCTGCATCTTTATCTGGCGCGGTCCGATGCCGCTCTGGTCGCGCTGCAAATCGAAGATCTGCTGGGCATGGCGGACCCGGTGAATGTGCCGGGCACCCATGGCGAATACCCGAACTGGCAACGCAAGCTGACGATGAACATCGAGGAAGTGGCGACGAACCCTGATCTTGCCGCGCAACTCGCGGAGGTCAATCGCGCGCGCGGTTGAGCGAGCGCGGTTAGGCGAGCGCGGTTAGGCGAGCGCGGCCGGCGGCGGCGTCGAGCCTTGAGCGCGAGCGGCCCAGGCCCAGACCAAGCCTCCCACCAGCACCGCGAGCGGCAGAATCTTGACCGCCTCCTGCAACGAATAGGCATCCGACAGAATGCCCACCATAAATGGCGATAACACGTCGCCGAGCAAGTGAATGGCAAACACGCTGAGCGCGATGGCTGAGGCGCGCTGGTTGGCAAGGACAAGATTGACGATGGCGGCGTTGATGGGACCCGTGGACAGGAAAAGACAGAGCTGCGCAGACACCATGTAGGTCATGTACAGAGAGTTCGATCCCGCGGTGAGCGCCATCCAAACCAAGGGCGCCGCCACCAAGGTGGCGCCGGCGGACAGCCACAGATAAGCCTGGCGCGAGCGCCTGGCGAAATAGTCGCTCATCCAGCCGCCGACAAAGGTGCCGATAAATCCGGTCACGACGACGATGGTGCCGAAACTCACCGTGGCTTCGGCGCGCGGCATTCCGCGGGCCCGTTCCAAAAAAGCCGGCATCCAGTAGGCCAGGCCGCCCACGGCAAATGTGTACGCCGCGTATCCCAGAACCGTGAGCACATAGGGCCTGTTTCGAAACAGGCGGTCATAGGTTTTCCAAGTCTCGCGGCCGATGCTGCTGCGCGAAACGTCTCGTGGGATCTCGGCAAGGGGCGCCGCGTCCGGCATCGGTGCCTGATCCTGGATGCCGCGCGGCGGGTCGTGCAGTTTCAAACACAGCGCCGCCAGCGCCAGGCCGGGGACTCCCGCGACAAAGAATGCCATGCGCCAGCCGAAGTGCACATCGACCAGACCGCCGACGACGTAGCCCAGAGCGGATCCCACCGGGATGGCGCAAAAGAAAATCGCCATGACGCGGCCACGCTGGCGCACGGGAAAATAATCCGACAACAAACTGGGAGCGATGGTGACATAAGCCGCTTCACCGACACCCACCAAGGAGCGAGCTATGAACAGAGTCAAAAAGTTCACGGCAAACCCCGACATCGCCGTCGCGAAACTCCAACAGGCAACCGCAAATGCAATCAAGCGCGGCCGCGAGCGGCGGTCCCCCAATGCTCCGAAAACCGGCGCCAGCAGGGTGTAGACGATCAGGAAACCCGACATCAACAATCCCAGATTGGCGTCGGACAGACCGAGATTCGAATGCTTCAGGCTTTCGAGTACTCCGGCGACCACATAGCGATCCAAGTAGCTGAGTAAATTGATGAAGGCGAGAACGCCCAAGCCGAAGTTCGCGGGAGACATCCAGGGTTTTTGCTTGGGTCCGGCCACGGCGCAGTATAGCCGTATCTCGTTTATCGGTTCGCGTTTCGGCGCAGGCAGAGTAATATCAATTCAACGAGTCATTTCAAGGAGATCGCTTTGGCCAAACCGAATTATCGTCACGCGAAGAAGCTCAAGGAGGCCGCCAGAAAGGCTCGCCAAGATGCCAAGCAATTGCGCCGCTCCACCGTGCCCGACGTGCCTGCAGAGCCTTCGCCCGCCAAGCCGGCCGAATGAACAATGCCTGTCTTCGTCGCTTTGCTGCTCGCGCCTCTGCTCCTCTACGTTGCGCGATCGCCGCGGTCGAGTCGCCACGTCATGACGCTCCGTCGATCTATCGGGATGCGGCGGTGCATTTCGTCAATGCGGAGAGAGTCCCCAAGGAATTGATTTCCCGGGCGCTGTAGCGTTGATTTGTCGCCGCGAAGCGACGGGACCTGCCGGCCCAGCATCCGCATTACGCAGACTTCACAGATCTTTGCGCGTTTTACGCTTTTCAGGCTGCGCGAATCGCACAACAATACTGTGTATGCAATCCAGAACTGCGCCAACCAACCTGTGCAGCCGAGGCCCCAGGCTGCTCTGGTTGCCGCTGGGATTTGCGCTGCTGGCGGCCGCCGCATGCACCGGAACGGCGGTGGTTACGGTCACGGCAACCCCTTCTTCAGACAACTTTCTCGCCTACCGGGTCGGGTTGGCCGCGGTGCAATTGCAGACCTCGGACGGCAAGTCCACGCTGAAGGTGCTGCCGGCGGAAATGACGGTGGATTTCACGCAACTGCTGGATTTGAGCGAGGTATTGGGCGCACCCGCAGCGTCGAAGGCAACTTACACGAGTGCCGTGATCACTCTCGATTACAGCGCGGCGCAAATCATTTATGACGACGGCAGCCTCGACGGCCTGGCGCTGACGCCGCAGGGCGCGAACGGCCGGCCGGCCGGTCAGATCTCCGTTACCGTGAATCTGGATCCCAGCGATCCATTCAGAATCGCCGCCAAGCAAGCCGCGCATCTGGCGCTGAATTTCAATCTGGCCGCGTCGAATGTGGTCAACGTGTCGGCGCAAACCGTGACCATCGCGCCGTTATTCGTTGCAAGCGCGATGCCCATCGACAACAAAGCGGTTCGACTCCGCGGTCCGCTCGGGACCGTCAGTTCGACCAGTACTTTTTTCGACGGCGGTGTGATGCCGTTTGGCGGCAGCGTCGCCGGACTGGGCAATCTGGCGGTCATACCGAGCACGACAACCACGTATGAGATCAACGGCACCGCATCGACGGGAAGTGCGGGACTATCGCAGCTCACCGGCCTCTCTGCCGGCAGCCTCGCGGTCACGTACGGCACGCTGACCTCATCCAGCACCACGTCGACCACCGACACCGGCATTTCCACCACCGAACCCGACGGCACGGTCTCGTCCACGGTGAGTACGACCACCAGTACCGTCACTTTCGCCGCGTCGCAGGTCCTTGCGGGCAGCAGCGTGCAGGGGTCGGGCTTTGACCGCATATCGGGTGTGGTTACGGCGCGCAGCGGCAACACGCTCGGCATCGAGGATGCCACGTTGATCGCGAACGACGGCAGCAACTCCTTCATTCCCGGCACGACCGTTGTCAATCTTGGCGCCAACACACTCGTCACCGTGTTCGGGCAGAACACGGCGAATTTCACCAGCCCGCTGGAGATATCCGTGGGCTCGACCATCGATGCATTCGGCGTCGCCAGCTCAGGGGGATCGAATGTAGTTCTGGACGCGAGTGCGGGACGAGTCCGTCTCGATGCAACCGCGGCGTCGGGTTTGGTTACCGCGCAGGGAGTCGGGGCGCTGACTCTCAACCTGGCGTCACTCGGGGGCCGCGCGATCAGCACTTTCGACTTCACGGGGAGCGGAGCGGTCCCGGATGACTATCAAGTCTCCGCTGTCAATTTGGATTTATCCAACTCCAACGCGGGCGCTCCGGTCATGGTGACCGGACTACCGAGCGCGTTCGGTTCGGCGCCGCCGAATTTCGTCGCCGGTACGTTGCTCGATCCGACCACGATTCAGGCTGAGTTGGTCATCGACTGGGGCGCTGGAACGGCGGCGCCGTTCACCACCTTCGACAGTTCTTCAATCACGCTCGATGTCCTCAACAGCAGCATCGGATTACGGCATCAGATCCAGATAGGCTCGCAGATAGTCGACCTCGTTGGCCTGTCCTCGGATCCCGTGATCACTCCGAGCACCACCAGTGCGGCCACGGTATTCGCCATTGCACACGCGGCGAGCGCGACGGTCGAGAGCTTCGATACTTACGCGGCATTCATCACCCAGTTGCAAACCGAATTAAACGGCACCACGCCGGCAACCGGATTCACCGCCGTCGGGCAATACACTGCGCTGACCTTTGCGTTTTCCGCCACGAGCGTTACGATCTTTTTGAACAACTGAACACTCGGGCGACGCCTGATGGAGTAGGCCTGTTGCTGAAATCAAGAATTACCCGCCGCGAACTGCTTCGGGCGACCTCCCTGCTGGCCCTGCCGTCAAGCCTGCCGCGGCTGCTTCATGCCGCTGCCGGCGCCGCGACGGGAGCGGCGGCGCCTTACAATTATGCGTTCGTCGGCACTTACACGCCGAACGGCGGCGGCATTTATTTGTTTCGCGTCGATCCGATCACCGCGGCACTTTCGCAGCTTCAGGTGATCGACGACATCCACAATCCGACCTGGCTCGTGCTCAATCCTGCGCAGAACCGACTGTATGCAGTAAGCGAAATCGATAACTACCTAGGCGCGCGCAGCGGCGCCGTGGTGACCTATGCCATTGACGGCGGGAATATGAAGCTCACCCGAGTGGGTGCGGTCAGTTCCGGCGGTACTGCGCCTTCCTACGCCAGCCTGCATCCCTCAGGGAAGTTTCTGTTCGTTGCCAACTACGGGAGCGGCAGCGTTGCGGTGTTTCCGGTGGCGGCCGACGGCGCGCTCGGCGAGGCGACCGATATCAGACCCAGTGTCGGCCCGCGGCATCTTGCCGCGCGCACAAACAAGGACCCGCCCGGACAATTTGCGTCAAGCGATCATGAGGGTCCGCACGTGCACATGGTGGCGGCGGATCCAAGCGGGCAATTCGTGATAGCGAATGACGCAGGGCTCGATTTGACGCTGGTGTGGCGCTTCGATGCAGCGGCAGGGCGACTGCTGCCCGCGGCGGTGCCGGTGGTCGCGGCGCCTCCAAGATGCGCGCCCCGGCACTTTGTCTTTCACCCCAACGGCCGCTGGTTCTACAATTTGTACGAACACGATGCCAGGGTGGCCGTATACGACTACGACTCCTCGCGGGGTGGACTCAAACTCAAACAGGTCGTTTCGAGCTTGCCGCCAAAATTTGCCGGCAGCAATCTCGCATCCGAGATGATTACCACCGCCGATGGCCGATTTCTGTTCGTCGCGAATCGGCTGCACAATGCGATAACGAGTTTCGCCGTGGCTGAGGACGGCCAGTTGCGCGGCATGGCAGAGACCTGGGTGCACGCGGACTCGCCACGCAATCTGTGCATCGACCCAACCGGGGCATTTCTTTACGCCTGCAATCAACGGGGTGACTCGATCACCTCATTTCATCTTAATGCAACTTCCGGCGCGCTGACATTCACCGGCCGTTTCGAGGCGGTCGGCAGTCCCGCAATGATGACCATGCTCAAACGACCCTGATTCAAGATCGCTGTACCGTGCGGCGCGGCGGGCTATACTGAGCTTTCGCGAGCGCAATCAGGGTTGATAAACTATGCAAATCGCAATGATTGGATTGGGGCGCATGGGGGCCAATATGGCGCAGCGACTGCTGCGCGGCGGTCATAAAGTCGTGGGCTACGATCCTGCCGCGGGCGCGCGCGAACTGCTGGAGAAGAACGGTGCGCAGACCGCGGCTGCGCTCGATGCCATGGTGGCCAAGCTCAAAGCGCCGCGCACAGTGTGGCTCATGATTCCGGCCGGCGCCATTACCGATGCCACCATCACGAGCTTGGTGCCGCTGCTGAGCTGCCGGCGATACCATCATCGACGGCGGCAATTCGAACTATCGGGACACGATTCGCCGTGCGGCCATGGTGGCGCAGCGGCAGATTCAATATGTCGATTGCGGCACCAGCGGCGGCATCTGGGGCCTGGCGGAAGGCTACAGCATGATGGTCGGCGGCGACGAAGCGGTGGTGGAACGCCTGCGGCCGATTTTCGAGACGCTTGCGCCGGCCAAAGATCAAGGCTGGGGCCGTGTGGGGCCGGTGGGCTCGGGCCACTACACCAAGATGGTTCACAACGGCATCGAGTACGGAATGATGCAGGCGTACGCCGAAGGCTTCTCCATTCTGCAGCATAAGAGCGAGTTCAAGCTCGACCTGCACCAGATCGCCGAGATCTGGCGCTACGGCAGCGTCGTGCGCTCGTGGCTTCTGGATCTCACCGCAAACGCACTGGAGAAGAATCCGACGCTCGACGGGCATTGCGCCCTATGTGGCGGATTCAGGCGAGGGCCGCTGGACCGTTGCCGATGCCATCGAACTGGGCGTGTCCGCCCCGATCATTACCCTATCGCTGCTCGAGCGGCTGCGTTCGCGGGATGACGATTCGTTTTCCGACAAGTTGCTGGCGGCGATGCGCAATCAATTCGGCGGTCACGAAATCAAGAAAGAGTGAATCAGAGAGCGAGCGTGCGAACCCTGGTGGTCGGTGCCGGCGCGATCGGCGGCTATTTTGGAGCGCGCTCCTGGCGGCCGGCCGCGATGTCACTTTTCTCGTCAGAGCGCGCAGGGCGGAGCAACTGCGCCGCAGCGGTCTCTGGTGATCAGCCCGTTGGGCAATCTCGAATTGCCGACGCCGCCGCTGGTGAGCGCCGGCGCCATCAAGGATCACTACGGTCTGATCATTCGTCAGCAGCAAATCGTACGACCTGGAAAATTCGATCGAAGATTTCGCCGCGGCGATGGGTCCAAAGTCTTGCGTGCTGCCCTTGCTGAATGGCTTGCGGCATCTGGACATTCTCGACGCGCGATTCGGTGCGCAGCGGGTTCTGGGCGGTCTGGCGCGCATCTCCTCGACGCTGGATGAGGACGGACGCATCCATCAATTGGGCACCTTCAACGCCCTGGTGTTTGGCGCCCGCAGGGCCGGCCCGCGAATCAACGTGGACGATATTGCCGCTGCCTTGAGCGTGCCCGGATTCGAGGCACTGCTGAGCGAGCGATATCCTGCAAGAGATGTGGGAGAAGTGGGTTTTCATCGCGGCGGCGGCGTCGACCACCTGCCTCATGCGCGCAACCATCGGCGACATCATGGCAGCCGGTGCGCGGGACATCCCGGCCGGTCTGCTGCAAGAATGCGGCGCCATCGCCGCCGAGAACGGCTTCGCGCCGCGCGAGGCGTCCATACGGATAGGCTTGTCGGTACTCACGACGCCCGGTTCGCCATTCACCGCATCGATGCTGCGTGACATCGAGCAGGGCGGCCGGATTGAGGCGGATCACATCGTCGGCGACCTTCTAAGGCGCTCGTCCGCTGCATCGGCCACGCCGCTGCTCTCCACAGCCTAGTGCGCATCTGCGGGCCTATGAAGCGCGGCGCCGGCGCGAGGCGGACGCACGGTTGTCGGCGAAATCAGCCTAGCCGCCGCCGGTCACAAGCCCAAGGGCCGGTCACCGTTTTCTAGATGGCGGTCGGCACCTGGGATTTGTGACGGGACACCGACGCGCCGTCCTGGGCGCGCAGCCGCGCGAACACGATGGTTGACACGATGGTGAGCGTGCCGAGCGAGAGCAGCGCCAGATGAATGCCGTGAATCATCTGGGGCGCGGTCGCGCGAAAATGATCGGGAATGAACAGCGCTGCCGCGAGCGACGCGGTGGCGACGCCGAAGCTCACCGCCATTTGCTGCACGGTGCTGGCGATGGTGCTGGCGCCGCTGGCCTCTTGCGCGACGACATCCGCGTAAGCCAGCGTATTCATGCTGGTGTACTGCAACGAAGTCATGAATCCGTAGACAAAGGCCATCATGACAATCAACCATACCGGCGTCGCAACGTCGATGGTGGCGAACAGCATGATCATGATGCCAAGCATGAGGGTGTTGGTGATCAGCACGGCCCGGTAGCCGAATCTCTTCAGGATCAAGGGCATGGTGAGCTTCAGGCTCATGGCCGCGATCGCCTGCGGCATGATCAGCATGCCGGATTGAATGGGCGAGAAGCCCAACCCCACTTGATAGAGCAGCGGCAGCAGGAAGGGGATGCCGCCTATCCCTAGGCGCGTGAACAGATTGCCGCTGACGGAAACGCGAAAGGTGCGAATGGCCAGAAGCTTGAGGCGCAGCAGCGGATGCAGCGGTACGTTTGGCATGCAGTCCATACGTGGCCAGCAATGCGGCTGAGATGCACAGCAGACCCAGCATCTCACCGCCGCTCAAGTTGGTCTCACCGAACACTTCGAGCACATAGGACAGCAGCGCGACCCCTGAGCTGAACAGCACCAATCCGACAATATCCAAGCGGGTAATTGCGCTTCTCGCGATAATCCGGCAGATGCCGATAAACCATGTACAGCCCGCACAAGCCGATCGGAATATTGACGAAGAAAATCACCCGCCAATGTAGATAGGCGACGATGGCGCCACCGATGACCGGTCCCAGCATGGGCCCCACCAATCCGGGTATGGCGACGAAGCTCGTCGCATTGATGAGTTCCGATTTGGCGAAGGTGCGAATCAAGGTAATTCGGCCGACCGGCAGCATCATCGCGCCCCCGCCGCCCTGCAGAATGCGGAATGCCACCAGCCAATGGATATTGTTCGATATGCCGCACAGGACCGAGCCCAGCGTGAAGATGGCGATGGCCGAGGCAAACACGCGGCGTGTGCCGAAGCGGTTGGCCATCCAGCCGCTGATGGGAATGAAAACGGCGAGGCTCAAGGTATAGCTGGCGAGCACCGCCTTCATGCTGAGCGGCGGCACGTTGAGAGCCGCTGCAATCGTGGGCACGGCGGTATTCAGGATGGTCGTGTCCAGGGATTCCATGAAGAATCCCACTGCCACCAGCCAGGGCAGCAGGCGCTTGGCGGTCGCGCTCAAAGTTTCATCGGTATCCGGCAAGGCGCCCGGCCTCAGGCGCCGGCCAGTGCCGCGTCGACGATGGTCTGCGCCTCAGCGGTCAGCCGGCGCAGATGAGCCTCGTCGCGGTAGCTTTCGGCGTAAATCTTGTAGATGTCTTCGGTTCCGGACGGACGAGCTGCAAACCAGCCGCTGCGCGTGATGACCTTGATGCCGCCGATCGGCGCGTTGTTTCCCGGCGCCTGAGTGAGGATCTGATCGATCGGTTCTCCGCCCAGTTCGCTGCTGCGGACCTGTTGGCGATCGAGCATGGCCAGTTTTTTCCGTTGCTCAGAGTTCGCCTTCGCGTCGATGCGATGGGTGAAGAAATCGCCGAGTTCCTGCGTCAGCGCCCGGTATTGCTGGCCGGGGTCCTGTCCGGACCGTGCTGTCATCTCGGCCGCCAGAAGCGCGGGCGTCAAACCGTCCTTGTCGGTGGTCCACACGCGGCCGTCGATGCGGCTGAAGGAGGCGCCGGCACTTTCCTCGCCGCCGAATCCCAGAGTGCCGTCCACCAACCCCGCGACAAACCACTTAAAACCCACCGGCACCTCATATAGATTTCGTTTGAGCCGCGAGGCCACCCGATCGATCATGGTGCTTCCCACCACCGTCTTGCCGACGGCGGCATCGGCTCTCCAGGCGCTGCGATGGCTGAATAAGTAATCGATCGCAGCGGACATGTACTGATTGGGCGTCAACAGGCCGTTGCTCGGGGTGACGATGCCGTGGCGATCATGGTCAGTGTCGCAGGCGAATGCGATGTCAAAACGGCTCTCGAGGTCGATCAGCCGGCGCATGGCGTAAGGCGAGGAAGGATCCATTCGAATCTTGCCGTCCCAATCCAGCGTCATGAACCGAAAGGTGGGATCGATTTCGCTGTTGACGATGGTCAAATCGAGTCCATAGCGCTCGGCGATCCGTGGCCAGTAATTTACGCCGGCTCCGCCGAGGGGATCGACACCCATTCGGATTTTCGAGTCGCGGATCAGATTCATGTCCAAGACGGCGCCGAGATCGCCCACATAAGCCTGCAGGTAATCGTAGGAATGCGTGGTCGATGCGCGCCGCGCGGCGGCAATGCCCATTCTTCTCACGCCGCTCGCATCGGGCCGCAGCAAATCGTTCGCCCGGCCTTCGATCCACCGGGTGACCTCGGTGTCCGCGGGGCCGCCGTTCGGCGGGTTGTACTTGAAACCGCCGCTGTCCGGCGGATTGTGCGAGGGAGTAATCACGATGCCATCGGCCAGGTGCGAACTGCGGCCGCGGTTGTAGTTGAGGATGGCATGCGAGACGGCCGGAGTTGGCGTGTACTCATCTCCGGCCGAAGTCATGACCTCGACGCCATTCGCCGCGAGCACCTCGAGGGCGCTTGCGAAGGCCGGCGCCGACAGGGCGTGAGTATCAAAACCGATGAACAGCGGTCCGTCGACACCGGCTTGCTTGCGGTATTCGCAGATCGCCTGGCTGATCGCCAGCACGTGCGCCTCGTTGAATCCGATGTCGAAAGAAGTTCCTCGATGCCCCGACGTGCCGAAGGCAACCCGCTGCGCGGGGATGGCCGGGTCCGGCCGCTCGGTGTAGTACGCGGTAATCAGGCGCGGGACGTTTACCAGCACCGATGCCGGTGCGGGCTGACCGGCGAGCGGATGGAGTCTGGAACTCAAGTCGTCGCCAGTGCCGCGCTTTTGTCCTTGATGCGCTGCATGAGTTCAGTCCACGATTTGACGAACGATGCGGCGCCTTCTACCTGCAGCTGTGCCGCAAGCGCGTCTACATCGATTCCGGCTCGCGCAAAGCGGCTGAGGACGTCTTCGGCGTCGCCTCCGTCCTTCGCCATCACCGCTTTGACGCTGCCCTGTTCCGCGAAGGCCAACAGCGTCTTCTCGGGCATGGTATCGATGGTGTCGGGCGCGGCGAGCGCCTCGACATACAAACCTGCCGGGGCTTTGGGGTCCTTGGTTCCGGTGCTGGCCCACAACATGCGCTGTTTACGGGCGCCTTTGCTTTCAAGATCTTTCCAGCGCTTCGTGGCAAGCAACTCGCAGTGCGCACGGTAGGTGCGTTGCATGATCGCAATGCCCAGACGGTTGCGCAAATCATCCGGCACTTTGTCGGCAACGGCGCGGTCCCAGCGGCTGACGAAAACGGAAGCGACGGAACTGATGCGCGGATCCAGTCCCGCGGCGAGGCGGCGCTCGATGCCGCGCATATACGCGTCCGCGACCCGCAGGTATTGCTCGCGCGAAAACAGCAGCGTCACATTGACCGGCACTCCGGCGAATATCGCCGCCTCGATTGCGGGCACGCCGGCCGGTGTTCCCGGAATCTTCACGTAAAGGTTCGGTCTATTCGCCTGCTTGTGAATACGCAGCGCAGCATCGGTGGTGCCTTGCGTTTCGTTTGCCAGCAGCGGCGATACTTCCATGGAGACCCAGCCGTCGACCCCCTGTGTGCGGTCAAACTCAGGCCGGAAAATATCGGCGGCACGGCGCAAATCTTCCAGCGCCAGTTCCACGAACAGATTCTCGCCCGACATTCCCGCGGCCGCCTTCTGCCGTATGCCTTTATCGTAGGCCGCTGTCTTGCCGATCGCTTCGTCGAAAATGGTCGGATTGGAGGTCAGTCCGGTCACCGAAAGTTTCTCCACATAGCGGCGCAACGTGCCGTCATCGAGAATCTCCCGCGTAATATTGTCGAGCCAGAGACTCTGACCCAAGTCATGCAGGGCTTTCGTATTGCTCATGAGCGTGCCTCGAAATCGGTTAGTGAACGGTTGATAAGGTCCTCGATGCGCTGGATGACCAGATCCGGCGCGGGTACCACCGCCGCGGATTCCGGGGCGGCGGCGTAGTGCCCCTGACGAACGAACACGGTGGTCAGCTGCGCACCGAGAGTCGATTTCATCGCGGCCAATAGATTAGGCTTGTCGTCGACCATAACATAGTGCTTTGCAGGATAGCGCCGCTGCACATGGTCGAGCACTTTCTCCTTGTGCAGATAGATCAACACTCTTCCTTCGACCGCCGCCCAAATGCCGGAGCGCTGAATCTTGCGGGGTTGAAAAACGATGTCGCCGTCGGAGAGAACCACCGGCCGCCCGAGTTCGCTCAGGTGTGCCAGGGCCTCCAGGGCCCGCGGAAACAAACGCTGCGAGAAAGGATACTCGAGCAGAAATTCCGACATGCGGAGCAGTTCCGCGTGGTCGTCGAGGCCGGTGCGAAAATCCTGCAGCGCACCCAGGTAATCCGCAAGCCCCAGCGCCGCGCGCCGGCGGCTGAATATATCCCAGTAGCGGGCACGTTCCGCGGCGCCGAAGGCGCGTTCGAGCGTGTCGCCGAGATCTGCGGTGAAGCGATCGTTATCCAGCAACGTGTTGTCCACGTCCATCAGAAAGATCGGCTCGCCGTTGTTCAGCACGGGGCGCTCGTTTCGGGCTGCGGATCATGCCAGGTCTCCCCGCCGTCCACGATGCCGGCTGCTGCGGCCGGACCCCATGTTCCGGGCTCATACTCGATGACCGGCCGCGCCGAGTTCAAGATCGGATCAACCACCTGCCAGGCCGCTTCCACACTGTCATCCTGCGTGAACAGCGCCGGGTCGCCGCGAACCGCATCGCCCAGCAATCGCTCATAGGGCGATTTCTCGGCAGGCGATTGATGACGGGCGGTCAGTTCGACGGGTTCGCCTCGCATCTCCTCGCCGTCGTGCTTCACCAACGCACCGGTACAAATGACCACTTCCGGGCTCAAGCGCAGGCGAAAGTAATTCGCCGGCATGCCATCGCTGGAATCGAATATCGCCAGCGGCGGGCGTTTGAGCGTGATTCTGACCTCGGTGGCGGTAATCGGCAGACATTTGCCGGCACGAATGTAGAAGGGCACGTCAGCCCAGCGCCAGGTGTCGATATGCAGGCGCAGCGCGGCGAAGGTTTCGATTTGCGAATCCTTGGCGACGCCGCTTTCCTGGCGATAGCCGCGAAATTGCCCGCGCACGACATCATTGGGATCAAGCGGGCGCATGGCGCGGAAGATTCGCAGCTTTTCCGCTTGCAGGGTCGCTGGATCGTGACCCGCGGGAGCATCCATGGCCAGCAACGCGATCACCTGCAGCAGGTGATTTTGGATCACATCGCGGATCGCGCCGACCTCCTCGTAGAAGCCGCCGCGGCCTTGCACCCCGAAGTTCTCGGCCATGGTGATCTGAATGTCGCGGATGTGCTCGCGGTTCCAAATCGGCTCGAGAAAGGTATTGGCAAAGCGAAAGTACAGAATATTCTGCACGGCTTCCTTGCCGAGGTAGTGATCGATGCGAAAAATCGAAGACTCGGGGAACACCGCATGCAGCGTCCGATCCAGCGCTTGCGCCGTGGCGAGATCGCGTCCGAAGGGCTTCTCGACAATGACCCGGGCATTGTCGGCGCATCCGGATTGCTTGAGTCCCTGGACCACGACACCAAACATGCTGGGCGGAATGGCGAGGTAGTGAATGGGATTCTTCGCCGCGCCCAAGGCCTTGCGCAGCGCCGCAAAAGTCTCAGGGGCGGCGTAGTCGCCGTCCACGTAGCGCAGCAGCGCGGCCAATTTCGCAAAACAGGCTTCGTCATAGTCGCCCGAATGCTGCACGCTATCGCGCGCACGTTCTTGTATTTTCTGCAGGTTCCAACCGGCGCGCGCCATCCCGATAATGGGAATGTTGAATCCGCCCCGATGCACCATGGCATACAAAGCCGGAAAGATTTTCTTGTACGCCAGATCTCCCGTGGCGCCAAAAAAAACGAATGCGTCCGATTCGATATTGGCCATTTAGCGTCTCGCTCCGAGTTGACGGCGTAGCTGTTCAATTTCCTCGATCAATTCCAGGGCAAGCGCAACGCCGGATAGATTCAGCTCCAGATCCCGTTCCAGCCGCAGCGCCAGGCGCGCGCGGCGCAGCGCCGCGCCGTTGAAGCGCCACTCGCTCTCGATCACGACGGCACTCAATACTCCTTCCTCGACAAATTCCAGCAAATGCCGTTCATCGACAGCGCAGATCCGGCTCAAGTCTCCGAGGGTGAGGATGGCGGTTTCGTCGAACAGCGTGCCTGCCAAGGCCTGATCATTCGATGGAGACATCTTAGGCTCCGAGGGTTGCACGAGGATTAAAGGGTAGGGCGGCAGCCAAGGCCGCATAAGCGGCCTTGGCCTTCTCATCATTCGCCGGCGGCAGTGCGATTTCCAAAACCACGTAAAGATCGCCCGGTTGAGCCGCCGGTATGCCGCGGCCCTTGAGCCGCAATTTACTGCCGGCGTGCGCCCCGTGCGGAACCTTCAATTCGACCGCGCCGGCGGGGGTCGGAATTTTGATCGTGGCGCCGAGCGCCGCTTCCCAGGGCGCCACGGGTAAATCCAATGACAAGTCTCGTCCCTCGATCCGGTACAGGGGATGCGGTTGAAATTCGACTTCGATGTACAAATCGCCGGGAGTTCCGCCGCCTGCAGCACGCGCGCCCTGTCCCGCAAGCCGGATGTGCTGGCCCGCCAGAATTCCTTTGGGCACCTGCACGTTGAGCGTGCGCTCCTGCATCGTCAAGCGGCCTTGAGCATCGATTTCGGGCATTCGCAGCGTGAATGTGCGTGCCCCGCCGTGCAGCGATGCCTCAAGGTCGAGCAATACCTTGGCGTGATGGTCCTCGGCACGACCTTCGCGAAAAGTGCCGCGGCCTTCGGCGCCTGATCGTGCTCGCGACCCGAACAAGGCATCGAAAAAATCGCTGTGCGAAGAATCGCCCGGGCCGGCATCGCTGAATTCAAAACCCGCGTCCCAATTGGGCGGCGGTTTGAAGTCCTCACCGGCCCTGCGTCCCTGGCCCAACTGGTCGTAAGCCGCGCGCTTTTCCGCGCTCTTGAGCACCTCGTAAGCTTCGCCGACCTCCTTGAAGCGCGCCTCAGCGTCCTTTTCCTTGCTGACATCCGGATGATATTTTCGTGCGAGTTTGCGATAGGCCTGCTTGATCTGTGCCTCGGTGGCATCGCGCGCAACACCCATCACTTTGTAATAGTCCTTGAACTCCACCGATCACCTGTCCGAAGCCGGGCCGAATAGTTTACTCTACAATTGATACGCCACCGAGAGCAGCAATCCTTCGGCGAGATCGCGCATCAAGCCGGGCCGGCGGCAGTCAAATGGCGTCGAGTCGGCGCGCAGCGCCGTGATCCAATTTGCGAGCCATTCTATTTCGCGGCGGCCGTAGAACACGACGGCGCATTCGTAATTCAACAACAGACTGCGCGAGTCGAGATTCGCCGATCCCGATAGCGCGAGCGATTCATCGAATACCACGGCCTTGGCGTGATTCATGTAGGGCAACAAATGAATGCCGACTCCGGCATTGCTCAAGGAGCGAAGTGCGCGGGCGCGCGCGAAGTCCGCCAGGCGATGATTGGAGGCTGCGGGAATGACGAGGTCGATCTGCACGCCGCGCCGTGCGGCCAGACGCATCGCAGTTTCCAAAGCGGAATCGGGCACGAAGTACGGGGTCACGGCAAGCATGCGCACGCGGGCGTGAAAACAGGCGTCGATGAGCAGCGCGTGAACCGTATCCTCCGCCTGGTCCGGCCCGCTCGGCAGAAATTGCACCTTTGCAGCGGCGGCCGGGTGCGGAGTGGCGATCGGTGCGGCGCGGTCGCCTCCCTGCGGCGCCGCGGATCCACGCATCGGCGTGCCGCCAGCGGCGATCCAGTCCTCTTCAAACTGCGCGGCAGCAGCGCCGGCAGCCGGACCTTCAAGGTCGAAGGTCAAGTCGCGCCAGGGCGGGGCGCCGCTCTTTCCGGAGAAGTATTCGGCGGCCAGATTGCGGCCGCCTGCCCAAAGCGTGGCGCCATCGGCGATTGCCATTTTACGGTGGTTGCGCAGGTTGCGCGGACCCTGGGTCTTGCGGGCCAGCAAGGGGCTGAAGATCGCGATTTCGATACCGGCGGCGCGCATTTGCCTGAAGCACGATCGTGGCAATTGAATCGCGCCGACGCCGTCGAGCATCAACCTCACCTCGATGCCGCTGGCAGCGCGCTCCATCAGGCGCCGCATGACGCCGCGGCCGAAGTCGTCATTGCCGAGAATATAGGTGCAGATGTCGAGCCGAAAACGGCTGCCCGACATTGCCGCAAATAATGCCGCGGCCGAATCCTTCCCGTCCTGATGCATGTTGATGGATGCAGGCGCCGCGGCCGCGAGTCCAAAACTCTCAATGAGATCGTCTGCCCAATGTCCCCCATGGGCGTGGGCGCCCGGGCGGCGAAAATTCCTGCGCGTCAATTTTCGTCTGCCGAACATCAAGTACATGGGCAGCACGATGTAAGGTAGGGCAATGAGTCCCAAGACCCAGGCAATGGCAATGGACGGGGGGCGCCGCTCGCGCTGTGCACGGGTGGTCAGGATATAGACCAGCACGCTGACGAGTACGACCAGCGAGTGAAGCGTGATACGCGGAAACCAGGTGGTCACGTAGGTTCGTTACGCGCCGCGAGCCGACGCAGCACCGCGGGAATCAGATCGGGCAGGTCTTCGGCAAGGAGGCCAGGCCCGAATTCTGCGGCGGCCGCGCCGTGCATCCACACCCCCGCCGCCGCGGCAAAAAATGGCTCCATGCCCTGCGCGAGAAGACCCAGGATCAGTCCGCCGAGAACGTCTCCGGAACCCGCTGTGGCCAGGGTGGGCGGCGCATTGGCGTTGATGATGGCACGGCCGTCGGGCGCTGCGATCACGGTGTCGCTGCCCTTCAATACGATGATGGCCCCGCTGCGGCTGGCCGCGGCGCGAGCCCGCCACAGCTTATCGCCCTCGGTTTCGAATATGCGTTTGAACTCGCCCTCGTGCGGCGTGATGACGCAGGGCCCGCGAATGGCCTGAAAAAGCGCGTCGGCTTGCGGCGCGAATACCGTGATGGCATCGGCGTCGAGTAGCACAGGTTTCGCGGTTTGCAGAAGCTTCAAGGCGCGGCCGCGCGTTGCTTCACTGACGCCCGCGCCCGGACCAATCAAGAATGCCGTGTATCGGGTGTCCGCAAGCAGGCGCTCGAAATCTCCTGGCTCGATCAGCGGCTGAACCATGATACTCGTGAGCGCTGAGGCGTAGATTGACAGCGCATCGTCGGGCACCGCGACTGTCGTGAGTCCGGCGCCGATGCGTGCCGCGGCCCGCGCCGCCATGCGCGCCGCTCCCGTCACCGGATACCCTCCGTACAACAGCGCGTGGCCGCGTCCGTACTTGTTGTCTGAAGGACTTAACTGCGGCATTTTCCCCAGCCAGAGCGCGGCATCGTTCTCCCAGGTGTCTATGGGCAACGCATCGAGCACCGCCGCGGGGATGCCGATATCCGCGATCACGACTTCTCCACACAAGTCGCGACCGGGCAGTAATAGGTGGCCGGGCTTCTTTCTCGCGAAGGTGACGCTGCACAATGCGGGCGCCGCGCCGCGAGTTTCGCCGCTGTCTCCCATGACCCCGCTCGGCAGGTCCACCGCAATGATGGGGATGCGACGCTGCGTCGCGAAAGCCAGTGTGTCGATGACCTGCGGGTCCAGAGTGCGGCTGAATCCTGAACCAAACAAGGCATCGACGACGAGCGCCGCGCCTTCAACTGCCTTGGGGGTCAACGGCTCCACGCCCCCCGTCCAGCGCTGCGCATGAAACCGCGCATCGCCCTGCAACTCTTGCACTTTGCCGAACAGCGCGACACGCACCGGCCATCCGGACTCTGCCAGTTCATGAGCCACGACGAAACCGTCGCCCCCATTGTTGCCGGGGCCGCACAGTATCGTGACGGGCCGCGGCGAAAAGCGGCATTCGATTTCGCGCGCGACCGCCTCACCCGCGCGCTGCATGAGTGCGGATCCCGGCGTGCCGGCGGCGATCGTCAATCGATCGGCCTCGTGCATTTGAGCGACATTGAGCAGCGCGCAATTCATAGCGCGCCGGCCGCGGCGCCGACTGCGCTGGTGACGGCCATCGCCAGTGCACTCCAGAAGGCAACGCGCAAGGCGCCGATGCGCACATTCGCTCCACCCACGCGCGCCGACCAGCCTCCCAGGATGAGCAGGCAGCCGAGGCAAGCCACGGCAATGGAGACCATCAGGTAGCGGGCCGGGGCGAAGCTCACCACGCAGAGCGGGAGCGTCGCGCCGGCTGCAAAACTGGCCGCGGAGGTCATTGCGGCCTGCAATGGCCGTGGTCGCGATGTCGGCGACAATCCCAGCTCATCGCGCGCATGGGAACCCAAGGCATCATGCGCCATGAGCTGATCCGCCACCTTGCGTGCCAGCGCGGAATCGAGTCCCCGTCGCACGTAGATCTCAGTCAGCTCGCGCCGTTCCCCCGCGAAATCTGCATGCAGCTCGGCACGCTCCTGCTTCAGCGCCGCCGTTTCCACGTCGGCTTGCGAATGCACTGAAACGTATTCGCCCGCGGCCATGGACATGGCGCCGGCCGCCAATGCCGCCGTGCCGCTCAAGATCAGACTGGTGTGCGAGGCATGCGCTGCGCTGAGACCCAGGAGCAGGCTGGATGTCGAGACAATGCCGTCGTTCGCCCCAAGAACCGCCGCACGCAGCCATCCGGCCGTCCCCAGCTTATGGCGGTCATGATCCTTGGAATGCATGGCAATCCTGTATGTATGAACAGGTAATTGGGCGGGGTTAACCGCACTGCGGCGAATCCAATGGTAGCGAGCCGCCCGCAAGCCGGGTAGTCTTTGCTTGAAATAATAAATGCCGCCAACGCATCAGTAGGCCGCCGCACCGTAAGGATAGCCAATGCACAGTCCGTTGTTCTGGATAGAGTGGCTTGACCGTCTTGATCGGGTGCTTCGCAGCGCGCGCCAGGACGTGGTGATCTTAGGAAGGGCCGTCAGCCCGCGCGGCATCGAGGCGATTGCGCGCTCCAAGCGTCAGCTCGCTGCGCTCACGAACGATTTGCGTCTGCTGGATCGCAACGTGCTGGCGACGGGGACGACGCAGAATGCCGCTGACAATTTGCAGAAGGCGCTTGACGCTGCGGTGGAGCAACTCGGCGTGGTGGCGGAGCTGCTGCCGGCGAGCGCACCGCCGGCACGTGAGCGCGTGTTGGCCGCCGCGGATTCAACCCTGCGCGACAGCTGCTACGAGGCGGCAATGCTGCTGGGGCCCAGCCGCCACGCTGCCGCGCAACGCGCGGCCGATCGCGTCAGGCTGTAGCGGTCTTCGGACCCCAAATCAACCAAAGTATAAATCCGAGCACCGGAAGAACGATCACCACCACCGTCCAGACCACTTTCATGCCGGTGTCGGCTCTGCTTTGAAATATATTGACGATCGCCCAGATGTCGGCGACCAGAACGATCAGACTTCCCAAACCGCCCTGAAACCCCATGGATCTTCTCCTCGCGATCAGGCTAAAGGATCAATAGTACTCCCCCGATCGCGCTCAGTAGCAGAACAAGTTGCTCGAACAGCTTCTGATTGATGTGAACCAACAGCCAGCGACCGGCGAAGGCGCCCACCAGCACGGCGGGAGCCAGTGCGAGATTGAACCCGAAGCTCTGTGGCGTGATCAGTCCCAGGTCCACCATGAAGGGAACCTTGAACAGATTGAGCAGCATGAAGAACACGGCGGCCGTGCCGACATATTCCATCTTGGGCAGGCGCATCGCCAGCAGGTAAATCGCCATCAACGGTCCCGCGGCATTCGCCACTAGAGTGATGAAGCCGGAGGTCACGCCGATGATTGCGGCCACTGACCAGTGGACTTTCAAATTAACATCATCATTCGCGATCGTTACGTACCTTCGCCAAAAGCTCAGGGCTGCCAGCGAAAGAATGATCCACCCTATGAGGGTGCGTGCCGCGTGATCCGATATCCGGCCGAGCGTCAGGTAACCTATCACCACGCCGAGCGCGGTCCACGGAAACAGACGCCACAAATAATGCCACTGCGTATGTTTGCGGTAGGAGAACACCGCCACCATGTCGCCGAATATCAGCAGCGGCAGTACCAGGCCGCTGGCCTGCTTGCTGCTGGGAAAGACATGGGTGAACAGGGCGATCGATAAGATGCTCAGCCCGGTGATGCCTGCTTTGGACACGCCGACCATGAAGGCGCCCAAAAACGCGAATACCCAAAGCAGGGGATCAGTGATCAATTGTTTATGTAGAACTGCCTTAGGCGATGCATGTCGATGATGACGTCGAAGCGCTGGCCCGCCGGCAGCGTCGGGCCGGTCGCGAAATCATAGCGCGAGTCCAGATTCGCGATTTCAGGATGCAAATCGTGCATTGCGCGCTTGAACATCTCGCGCGGCACCCACTCGGAATTCGACGATATCGAGCCGAATTCATCGTGATAGATCGTGGCGGTGGATATGTCGTCCGGCGTCGATGCGATCGCAAATATCCGCGGGCGGCCGCTCTCCAGACGTACGTGCTTCGCGCCCGCCATGATCAACTGCCACTCATTGCCCTGGGGCACGGCGATCAATGCGTAGGAGTGATGTTGCGCCGTGAAAAAAGCGAGCGACACCACGGACACGACCACCATTCTGCGCGCATTGGTGCTCCAGCGCGCCGTCAGTGCGCTGAACGACGCCACGAGGAAGCACAGCAGCACCGCGGTCATTGCCAATATGGTGCGGTAGGTGGCATAGCGTTCCGACGCAATCATGCTTACAGAGAAAGCGAATGGCGGAAGGATCAACAGCCCGGCCAGCCAGGTCATGCCTCGTGTCGCACCATGCCGGCGCCATTCGAGATATGCACCCGCGATCAATATCGCGCCGGCCACGGCGGCGCAACCGAGGTAGAGAAACTGGTCGCGGTGATTGTTGTCGTTCAGCACGAACAAACTGAGCGCATTCGGCAGGGGTTCCTGCAGGAACCACGCAATCTTTTCGCCCCAATGCGATTCGAAGGCAATCCGCCCGGATTTGACGAAGATGCCGCTCGCGTACAGCGCCGACATCACGCCATAGGCCAATCCCAGCGTTCCGACCACGAAGCCCAGATGGATTCCCATCCAGCGCACGGATTCCTTGAGCGTGCGCTTGCGGTTCGCGATCAGGGCGGCCGCCAAAGGCACCACGTAGAACATTGCGCTGGGCTGATAAATGAGCGCCGCCACCAGCATCAGGCCCAGAGCCACGCTCCATTGACCCACGGCGCGGCCTGCTCCGGCACGCAACCCGACTGCCAATGCACCCTCAACCGTGAAAAATCCTCCGATCGCCAGGAGCGCGGTTGCAGCGTAAGGCCAGCCGATCGCCCACGCCGCGATCACCTGCGCGGACGGCACCAACGCAAGCAACACCGCAAAACACAGGCTGGTATTGAACGACCAGCCGAGTGTTCGCAATCCTCGAAAGCTCACCAACGACATGGCGCCCAGCAGCAGTGCCGCAAAAAAACGCATCCACTCAAGATTCTGAACGCTGCTGGTCTGCTTGAAGGTGGCTTGCAGCAGCCAGCCGTAAATGGGCCTGGCGGCCGACGCGCAGAATTTCACGACTTTGCCGAGTTCCTCATGCGCTTCCCGAAGATTGGAATAGTCGTCGCGCAGTCCATAGTCGTGGAAAGTGGCAGTCCAGTAGGCCAGCAGCGGCAGAACAAACAGCATGGCAGTCAGCACCCAGGTGCGCAGGCGCAATCCGCTGCGCGGCACAGCGATCGCAGCGGGGCTCCCAATGGGAACGGCGATGGCCGCTTCGGTCATGACTGTTTTCGGGACGCTGCTCATACTCGCGAATCACCTCAAATGCTGCAACGCACTATCATCAGGCCGTCTCAACGCCATTGCCGGGCCGCAATGAGTCACAGGGCAACGGAGAAGCTAAGTCGGCTGAGATTGGATTCTAGCGACGATGGGCGGAAAATCAGTGCTGAACAGCCAGAATATGCGTTAAATATCTGTTAACTAGGCGAGGCAGGGCCCCGCATCAAGCGGCGATACATCGGTTCTTGCCGCCATCCTTTGCCCGATACAGCGCGGCGTCCGCGCGGTCGAAGGCGGCCTCGGGCGCATCTTGTTCGGTAAGTTCCGTCACCCCGCACGAGACGGTGACGCGCACCGGCGTTCCGCGAAAATGAAATCGCAATGCTTCCACCGCGGAGCGCACCTGATTGGCGATAGGCATGGCCTCGGTCAGCGTAACGCCGCTCAAAAGCACGACGAACTCCTCGCCGCCGATGCGCGCGACAAAATCGCTGCCGCGCACCGCTGCCATGAAGCACGCCGCCACGCTCTGCAGGACGCGGTCGCCGGCCCGGTGGCCGTAGCTGTCGTTGATGAATTTGAAGCTGTCGATGTCCCACAGCAGCATGACCATGGGCGACGCTGCACGCGGCTTTCTGGCGATTTCCTGAGCGAAACGTTCGTCGAAGGACTTGCGGTTTGCAACGCCGGTCAAAGGATCGAGACGTGCGACCTGCTTTTCACTGGCCAATTTCGAGTGTAGTTCCACGGTTTCCCGTTCCAGGTCCGCGATGCGAGCCCGCATCCGCTCGGCACGCCCGCTGAATTCCTGCAGCCGATGGTCCTCGCGGGCTCGAAAATCATTGACGTGCTTGGCAACCCGCTCCAGCCGGGTGTTCACCTGCGACTGCAGCAGGCCCAGTTCCGTGGCGCTGCCCACCTCGTCGGTGAGTTCGCGAACCTGCATCATGACGCTGTCGCTGTGTGACTGGGTGTCGTCGAAATGGCTGCGATTCGCGTGATTCGATTCAGCCAGATAACCCGCCATTTCCTCCAGGCGCTTGGTGACCGTGGAGAGTATTGCCGCCGTCTGCAAGCGCTCGCGCGCCAGCTGCTCGGTATGTTCATGAATGATATCGGCGGCGCGGCTGACGATTGCCGCCAACGCTGTATCGCTTCTGGCCTTTGCCAGCCCGGCTATC
Organism: uncultured Gammaproteobacteria bacterium; assembly: GCA_963775565.1. GTDB lineage: Bacteria > Pseudomonadota > Gammaproteobacteria > Steroidobacterales > Steroidobacteraceae > Bog-1198. Next base: position 402,341 of record CAVZJP010000018.1, on the reverse strand, counting down.
AAAGTCTGTGCGGCAGCGCTGTCGCCGGTGCTTGCCGGGAGGCGCTCCAGCAGTGCTTTTATGGCGTTTCGAGTCTGTGTGTCGGTGGGTGGAAACGTGATCGTGGGTACCGGCGCAACCGCATCGACGGCCACCACGGTGTTCGTCAGCGACTCCGCCAGACGGGCCAGCTCGTCGGCCTCGGCGTTGCGCCGGTTGGCGGCGGCCAGTGTCATGAGCTCCGAATCGAGTTGCGGATTCACGCCCATGCCGGCAGCGCATAGGCGGCCGATCAGGCGGCGCAGAACCTGTTCGATGTGTCGCCAGCGATTCTCCTCCGCCTCCATTTCGGTGAGGGAGTCGCGGTACTTCTGCTTCCAGTCTGCGGTTTCGGACACGGGGTTGGACTTTGCGAGGAATAGGCTTGTGATCGACATAGGGTCCGCAAGCTTGAGTGGATGTGCGCGCCAGTAATGTGAACGGCGTCACAGAGCCGCAACCCCCTGTTTCTTGACTCAGATCCCATCGGTTTGACGGCCTTCCGGATAGATTGCGTGAAGGAACGCAATCCATGTTACTCAGGCTCGCAATTCTTGCCTCGACTCTGCTGGCCGCCACAAGTGTCGCGGCGACCACCAAGATTTATACCTACCTGGATGCCCAGGGACTCCGGCACTACACCGATATTCCGGACGACAATCGTTATCGATTATTGTCGTTCGCGCCGCAGGACCGGACCGCGAGCGGCGATCGATATGACATGCAGTTGCTGGCCAAGGCGACGCAGTACGATGCCATCATTGAGCACGCCGCGGTTACCTCCGCCCTGGAACCCAATCTTTTGCGCGCCGTCATCGTGGTCGAGTCCGGCTTCAATTCGCGCGCCGTTTCCAAACGCGGTGCCGTCGGGCTGATGCAATTGATGCCGGCCACCGCGAGCCGCTTTGGCGTTTCCAACCCCTATGACGCTCGGCAGAATGTGCATGCCGGCGCGCGCTACTTGAAATTTCTCATCGACCGCTTCGGCCAGAACGTCAGGCTGGCGCTGGCGGCGTACAACGCCGGCGAGGATGCCGTCGATCGCAATGGCGGCCAGATCCCTCCGTTTTCCGAGACTCTCGCCTACGTGCCCCGGGTGCTCAAGATCTATCAGATCCTCGTCGAGCAGGCGCGCGCCACCTAGCTTCTTGACAATACCGTAAGCCATAGCTTACCGTAAGCAATGGCTTACGATATGGCATTTGCCGCTCTCGCCGATCCCACTCGCAGACGCGTGTTCGAGGAGCTGCGGCGGGGTCCGCGCTCCGTCGGTAAGATCGCGGCAAAGATGCCGGTGAGCCGCCCAGCGGTATCCCAGCACCTCGCTGTCCTCAAACACGCAGGATTGGTCGGCGACAAGGCCGAGGGAACCCGGCGCGTTTACTACATCGATCCCAAGGGTCTCGCTGCGCTGCGCGCGTGGCTCGATCGATTCTGGGACGAGGCGCTGCTGGCGTTTCAAGCGGAAGTCGAAAGTCAGGAGGCGGCCAAGTGATTGCCATCGCACCCGTGCGCAAACAGCTGCGAGTCAATGCGAGCCAGGGGCGGGCATTCGCAGTATTCACGGGCAGCATGTCCAAATGGTGGCCGCCGACGCACTCCATTCTAAAATCGCCGCTGAAGGAGTGCGTGGTGGAGCCTCGCATCGGCGGCCGCTGGTACTCGGTGGGCGAGGATGGCTCAAGCTGCCAGACGGGATACGTTATCCAATGGGATCCGCCCGGCATGCTGGTACTGGCCTGGCAAATCAACGCGGACTGGCAATTTGACCCGCAGCTTGTCACCGAAGTCGAAGTTCGCTTCGTTGCCGAGAGCGAAAATGTCACCCGCGTCGAATTGGAGCACCGTCTGCTGGAGCGGATGGGACAAAAAGCGCCGCAGATTCGCATCAGCATCGATGCGCCGGGCGGATGGGGGGCCCTCCTGGAGGCGTTCAAGAATTGTGTAACGGTAATTTAGGGAGATGATCATGATTGCGCAAAATCGGGTGCTTGCCGCAAAGGCGAGTTTTCATGCTGTGTGCCGTGCTCGCCGGCAATGCGGTGGCCGGCAATGCGCGCGCCGAGGTGCTGAGCGTCGCGAGCAACGGCTTCGAGGTGCGCGAAACCGTACATGTCGCGGCATCCGCCGAAAAAGCCTACGCGGCGCTGCTGCTGCCCGCCCGCTGGTGGAATTCCGATCACACATTCTCAGGAAACGCCGCGAATCTCACTCTCGATGCGCGGGCCGGCGGCTGTTGGTGCGAGACCTTGCCCGACGGCGGTTCAGTGGAGCATTTGCAAGTCGTATACGTCGCCCCCGGCAAGGTATTGCGCCTGCGCGGCGCCCTCGGACCCTTCCAAGGACTGGGGGTCGACGGTTCCTTGACATGGAGCGTCAAGAGCAACGCCAATGGCACGGAGATCTCCGTGAGCTACGCCGCGGGAGGCTACTACAAGGATGGCTTTGACGCATTGTCGAAGGCGGCCGATCACGTGCTCGGCGATCAGATCGAGCGGCTGAGGAAATTTATCGACGGCTAACCTAAGGCATCGGCGAGGCCCAAGGCCTAGTCTCAGGCCTTGGGCGCCGTACCGGCCGGAGTTAGCTTGTCGATCGCCTGCGGCAGAACCTGCGAGAGCTTCGCCGCCAAGACATCCGGCGACAGACCGAACTTGGCGGCCATTTGTTTCATCGTGTCCGAGCCGAAGGCTTGATGAATCTGATCCGCGGAGATCGGCTGGTTGGCGCCGGTGCCCACCCATGAGCGCACGGTGCCGCCCAATCCTTGTTGTTCCAGTTGTGCGACGATGCCTTGCACGCCGCCGTGTTTTTCGATGAGACTGTTGACCACGGTGGCCATCTCGGCACCGACCACTCCGCCCAGAATGCCGTCGAACATGCCCATAAGTCCTCTTTGGGGTTGCGACTGCGGTCTAAAACGCAAAAACCAGATTCACGGTAGCCACCGTGTCGATCTGCTTCAGCGGGGCAGGCGGCTTGGTATTGTCGGTGATTCCATAACCGACGCTCAATGCCAGCTTGGTCGACATTTTGACGTTCAGCGCAATCTCATCATGGAGCATGGTGTTGCTGGAACCCGCTTCCACGAGAAATTTATTGGTCAGAGTCGTGGACTTGTTGAACGCATGCAAATAATCGGCTCCCGCCGTAAAGATTGCCTCGTTCTCGACATCCAACGGAGTTCGGGAGATCACGGCGCCGGCCGGATCCTTCAGGATCGTTTCCGGCCGCGAGCTTCGGTAACCCACGCCGGCTTGGGCCGACAACTTGTCGCTATTGCTGTCGAGGATCTTGTATCCCATGCCCCCGGTCACGCTCGCCTGATACTCGAAACCGTCAAACAGATCATGCTCGTAGCGCAGAGCGCCGAAGGCGAACAGATTTCCGGAGACGGTGTAGCTCGATTGCCCCCGGGCTTCCCAGCGCTCAGCGGATGTGATGCCGGAGTTCTGGCCGTATAGACCCTCCAGCGCAAATTGGTTCTTCCATGCGCCGTCGTAGCGCTGTAGGTCAATTTTGCCGTTGAGCGACTCGGCGTCGGTGTTGCCTTTTGCGTTCAAAAATCCAAATTGTCCCTTGCCGATCAAAACGCCCTGCGGCGGCGGCGGTGCGTCATCGGCCCATGCCGATACCGCGGGTGCGAGCGCCAGCAGGATCCCGGCGAAACTGCGGTTGATGATCATTTGCGGCTCAAGCGCGCTTGGCGAGCAGGTCGCGGATTTCCGCCAGCAGCAACTCGGACTTCGGGGGCGGCGGCGCCTCGACCACCGCGACCGGCGCGGGTTTCTTGAGCTTGTTGATTGCCTTGATGCACATGAACAGCACCAGCGCGATGATGAGGAAATCAAGCAGAGTCTGAAGGAATGTGCCGTACTTGATCAGCACTGCCTTGCCGGTCGGATCCGCGCCGAGCGAAATCGCCAGGTCGGAGAAATTCACGTCACCAATGATTTTGCCGAGGGCAGGCATGAACAAATCTCCCACCAACGAAGAGACGATCTTGCCGAATGCCGCGCCGATGATGACACCGACCGCGAGATCCACCACGTTTCCCTTCATCGCAAATTCTTTGAATTCCGAAGCCAAGCTCATGGTCAATCTCCTTATCGATGCGGCTCGAGCCATGTTACTGAGCCGGGGTGGCCCGGGCAAGCGTCAGAACTCGGCGTGCACGCGAATTCCAAGCACCGACACCGGTCCCCGGTCGCGGTTGTAAGCGGGGTGATTGATCCATTGATAGTCGAGCGTGCAGTGCAAGAATTTCAACAACGCCGCTGAGTAGTAGGTTTCGATGATTTGTTCGGGGCCCGGGTGCGGCAGTCGACCATCGCCGATGAGAATCCCCAGGCCTCCGGCATTCAAATAGCGTTCGCGAGCCGCGGAAATGCCGTTGTCGATGGCGGCAAGGCCGATGCGATCGTCGCGCCGCCGCCAGCCCGTGCCTTGCAGGGAAAGTCCGGCGGCAATCGTGCGGTCGATTTCGGTGAATTCATAGGTCTCGATGTTGCCGTCCGCGACGCCGGCGCGAACGAAGGCACCGAGGTCGTCATTGATCTCTTGCTGCGCGCTGAGGCTCAAGCCGGTGCGGCTGCGGTAACTGCGCACTGCGGCAATGTCCACCGGCATGCCGGTGCTCTGTGCAAGGTCGACCGCCTCATCGAGCAGTCCCATTTGACCACGGCTGTCGAATATCGTGAGCAGAAGCCGGCCGGCCCTCTGTCCGAACTCGTGCCGATGCTCGAGCTCGGCATCGAGTTGAAATTCGTGGAATCCCGGATCCAGATGAACGCTGTTGGGCACGTTGGACAGATCGAACGCGCCGGCGCGCAACGTCCAGGCGCCTTGATACCACTCCACGGCTGCGCCCACCGTGTATCCCCAGGCATCGGCCGCATAGTCGAAAGTGCCGCTATCGATGACGCTCCAATTCAAAAAATCCGCGCGCGCATCGTGCGCATACTGATTCGTGTCGAACACATCGACCACGCTGAACTTGCCGAACCAGATGACCACCCGATCGGCGCTCTCGCTGGCCGCGAATTGATTGGCTGCAGCTGCAACCGTCTGCGTCGCCTCATCCAGGTTGATGTTCTGGCGTACGAACAGGCGCGGCATCCGCAGATAAGGTTGATTCTTTCCCACCTTGTAAGCCTCGCCGCTGGGAAATCCTGCGACGCCCAGGGTGTCGTCCAGCCCAAAACCCTGGTCGAGCTCGCCGTTTATCCAGCCTTCGGCCCCTCGCCAAAGCTTCGTCCCCAGGTACAGTGTCGCATCGGTGGTTTCCGCGCTGCTGTCGGGCGAGAGACTGTTGGTGCCCCGATACGGCGCGTTGAAATCCGAGGTCGCTTGTCCGACGTAGGTGAATTGTCCGTGAATGGCGAACGTGTCGTCGTCCGCGGCTGCAGCTGCAACTGCGGCCAAGGCCGGCAACAAGAGGCCGACCAGCAAACGGTATGCGGCTCGCGAGAACATGCTGGAATCGATGGTTACTTCATCCAGAAGGCGCGCGCCACGAACACCGCCCCCAAAATCGCGAATAGCGCCGCGGCACCATAATGAATGGCTTTCAGCGGAAGTCGGTCCGAAAAGGCCTTGCCGAGAAACACGACGGGAACATTCGCGAGCATCATGCCTGCCGTGGTTCCCGACACCACCGCAAGCAGATGCGGATAGGCTGCGGCCAGGGCCACGGTCGCGATTTGCGTTTTGTCGCCGATCTCGGCTATGAAGAAACTGGTCAACGTGGCTAGAAATGCTCCCATGGCGCTGGTGCCGGCGGCCTTTTCATCCAGCGTGTCCGGTTTCAAGGTCCAAATGGCCATGGCGATCAGGCTGATGCCGACGACAAATTCGAGAATACGGGGCTTCAATAAACCGCCGAACCAATATCCGACGGCTCCCGCGGCGGCGTGGTTGGCCAAGGTCGCGCAAAGGATACCCGCGATGATGGGCCACGGCCGTCGATAGCGTGCGGCCAACAGCAGCGACAACAACTGCGTGCGATCGCCGATTTCGGCAACGGATATTGTGGTAATCGAAACCCAGAATGCTTCCATTCTTGAACTCCATCGGACAGGTGGACAGACAACATTGAATGGAGCACGGTGTCAAATCGCTGAGGAGGACGGATGAACAAAACGGACCTGCGGCATTTCATCGAAAACGTATGGCGCACCTCGATCATCGAGCGTCTGCAAGCCTACGTGCGCATTCCAAACAAATCGCCGGCATTCGATCCGGATTGGGAACGTCACGGATACATGGATCAAGCCATCGAGCTCATGGCGGCATGGTGCAGGGACCAGCCCGTGCCGCGCATGCGCGTCGAAGTGCGCCGACTGCCCGGCGTGACCCCGGTGCTGCTGGTGGATGTCCCGGGAGAGTTGCCCGGGTGCGTGCTTCTTTATGGTCACCTCGACAAGCAACCGGAGTTCACGGGTTGGCTGCCGGGCTTAGGACCCTGGGATCCCGTGATACGCGAAGGCAAACTGTACGGCCGTGGCGGCGCCGATGACGGATACGCGGTCTTCAGTTCATTGACTGCGATCGCTGCCTTGAAGGCGCAGGCGGTTGCGCTACCGCGTTGCGTTTTGTTGATCGAGGCATCGGAGGAGAGCGGCAGCGTGCATCTTCCGGCGCACCTCGATGCGCTCGGTAGCAATCTCGGCGAACCGTCCTTGGTCGTGTGTTTGGATGCGGAGTGCGGCAACTACGAACGGCTCTGGTGCACGACCTCGCTGCGCGGCAATCTGGTGGGCCGGCTCACTGTGCGCGTGCTCAGCGAAGGAGCGCATTCCGGCCTGGCATCGGGCATTGCGCCCGCGCCCTTTCGGCTGTTGCAGCAATTATTGGAGCGGATCGAAAATCCATCGACCGGAGAACTCAGGCTCGAGGCGTTGCACGCGCACATCCCGCAGGACCGGCGCGCGCAAATCAAACTGGCGGCCGATGTATTGGGCACGCACATCCTGGATAAGGTGCCTTTTGCGACGGGCACCAGGCCTGTATCCGCCGATCCGGTGGAACTGCTGATCAACAACACCTGGCGTCCGACGCTGGCTGTGACCGGCGCGGAGGGACTGCCGCCGCTGGGTGCGGCCGGCAATGTGTTGCTGCCCGAAATCTCGTTGAAAATCTCCCTGCGTTTGCCGCCGTCAGTGGATCCCTACAGCTCTGCCCAAGCGGTTCGCGCGGCACTTGAGCATGACCCGCCGTATGGAGCGCACGTCAGATTCGAGCCTGAATCCTCATCGGGCGGCTGGAACGCCCCGGCTTTTGCGCCTTGGATCGAGCGGTCGATGCAACGTGCCTCGCTGCATGTCTACGGGCACGATCCTGTGAGTCTCGGCGGCGGCGGCACCATCCCATTCTTAAGAATGCTGGGTGAGCGGTTTCCGAAGACGCAGTTTCTGGTGACCGGGGTGTTGGGGCCGCACTCGAACGCCCACGGACCCAACGAATTCCTGCATATCGACTACGCGACGCGATTGACCGAGTGTGTGAGTCTCATTCTCGCCGACTGCGGCGTGCAGTGCTCTACGCACTGATCGTAGATTATGTCAATCTCGTTGCATGCCTTCGGTGGCTGCGCAAGTTATTGGCTGTCATCTTGGCGACCGCTGCCTTATTATTCTGCTCCCGTCTTGAGCGGATCAGGATCTAACAACAGGGGAAGGTAAATGAAGACCAATAGTTTGGTGAGAGCCGCGGTCGCGCTGGCTCTGGGATTGGGTTCCTACACGGTGGCGTCAGCGCCGCATGTGGGCCCCGCGCAGGCAAGCCCGGCAGTGACGCAGGCCGCATCGGCGTCAGAGATGGTGACGTTCAGCGTGTATCTGCCGTTGCGGCATCAGCAGGAGCTCGACAACTTACTTGCCGAGCTTCACGATCAGAATTCATCGAAGTATCAGCAGTGGCTGCAGCCGTCGGAGTTCATGCAGCGCTTTGGCCCGAGCGCGGCCGACCTGGCAGCGCTGCGCACCTCTCTGACTGCCCACGGCTTGACGATTCTGCAAAGCAATGCCCATGGCATGCGCGTGCAGGGTCCGGCCGCCGCGGTGTCCAGAGCCTTTAGCGCGTCGATTCACACCCGCACTCAGAATGGCCGCACACATTTCATGGCCAAGGGTCAGCTGCAGCTCCCCAATGAACTCGCATCGCTCAACGCGCGGGTGCTGGGATTGGAAGCTCTTCCCGAACGCCATGTGCATTCGAAGGTAACGGGAAAGGCCGAGGCCGGTGCTATGCCGGACAATCGGTACTCGGATATTGGAGCCTATTGGTTTGACGATTTGAAACAAGCCTACGACTACCCGGCGTACAGTGCCAAGACGGACGGTACGGGCGTCAACGTGGCGATCCTCATGTCCGACCTGATCTTCCCGGATGATGTCGCGGCAGCCTTCAACCACGAAAATTTCACCACGATAACCGGCAAACCGGTGCCAACCGTTACTACGGTGACCGTCGATGGCGGAGGTGTCTTCAACGGCAACGGCTCGTTCGAGGCCAGCCTCGACGTGCAGCAGGTGCTCGGCGGCGCTCCAGGATCGAACGTGACGCTGGTCAGTATTCCTGACCTGTCGAATCAAAGTATCGCGGACGGTTACGCTTATATCGTCGACACCAATACCTTCGACCTCGTTAACTCATCGTTTGGCGGCTGCGAGCTCGAATACTTGCCGGCTGATAACGCGGGAACAGATTTCTCCTTTGTTCTCACGCAGCTTCATGAGATTTTCGCGCAGGGAAATGCCCAGGGCATCACCTTCGTGGCCAGTTCGGGTGACGAGGGAGGTCCGGCCTGCCCAAGCGCGGAATACGGTTTTCCCGCGGGCGCGCCCCCTGCCGTCAACACCTTCCAGCCGGGCATCAGCAGCCCGTCGGATGATCCGGATGTGACGGCTGTGGGCGGCGGCAATCTCATCACCGCTTCGGACGGGACGACGCTCAACTCCGCGTATGTGCGAGAGAGCGCTTTCGGCGACCCGGAAAAACCGTATGACATTTACGGTGTAGGGCAGCTCGTTTCGGGCGGTTTCTGGGGTGCGGGCGGAGGCATCAGTTCGTTCTTCAAGAAGCCTGTGTACCAATTCCTGGCTGATACGGGCACCTTCAAGTGGCGCACCAATCCGGATGTGGGTATGGAGGTCGGGGGTCTCGGCTTCAGCGATCTGAACAACCCGAGCAAGCCATTTTGTAACGGCAACGCCATCAGCTGCAGCCCAGACGATACCTCCGTGCTCACAGCTTTCGGAGTGGGTATTGGCGGCGGGTTCTACTTCACGATCGGCACCTCGGTGTCCTCGCCGGAGTTCGTCGGCGCGCTGGCGATATTCGAGCAGCAGTTGGGGAAGCATCATCGTTTGGGGAATGTGAACTACTTTCTCTATGCGCAGGGTGCTCTTCAGAGCCTGACCGGCGGAGCCCACGCTCCTGCCGCCTTGCAGTTCTACCATCGGGGCATTCCGGGCAATGATGGTTTCTGGAATGCGGGCTTCCCGAGCAGTAACTACGACTACATCTATGGCAATGGCAGCCCGGATGTGCGTAAGCTCTTTGGCATCAGGGGCGCGGCTGCCGGCCTGCCGCAGACGCCCAGCAATCCGTAAGAGTTTAAGCTGAGCATGTGAAGTTTGGGCGGCAGGGGAAACCCTGCCGCCCTTTCTTTTAAGCGAGCGCCGTGTCGTAGCCGAACCGCTGCACCCAGGGCGCAAGCACGGGCATTACGGACGCAAGCTGCGCCTGATAGCGGCGCCATTGCGCCACGCCATCGGCATTGAGGCCTCGGGCGACCTGAGGTGCGCTCGGCGTCTTGGCAATGGCACGCACTTGGGTCGGGAAATCGCGGACCCGCGGATCCCACGGCACTCCGACGAAGTCCAGGACTTTGCGAATCTCACTGTCGAAATCGGCGACCACTGCCTCGTGCCGCACCTCGATTAAATTCAACGCAAGCCGCTCGCGGGCGGACGCGGCGAGCCGCATTACCGTATCGTAGTAGCGTGCGGCGCCTGCGAGGGTGAGGAACTCGAACATCGCCGAGTTGATACGAAAACGCCGACGGAAACAGCTGAGCACGACATCTCGTGGATCACGCAAAGCGAAGAGAATCCTGGCGTCGGGAAAGAGCTGGGAGATGAGCGGAAGGGCGACGGTGTGCAGAGGCATCTTGTCGACAAAGATCCGATTCCCGATTGCTTCTCCCATCGCCTCGCGCACGCTGCTCCAATAAAGACGGCGGCGCCCGATAGCTTCTTCGGGCTTAAGTTCACGGAGGTTCGCAAGGCCGGCGTCGGTGTCCAGCAGGGCGTTCCCTGCGACGGCCAGGGCGTCGATTTCCTCGAGTGCGACGATGTCGGGATGGCTGGTCAGGACCCTTTCCAGCAAAGTCGTTCCCGACCGCGGGAATCCGATGAGAAAGACGTGGCGCCGCGCCTCGTGGGCTCCCACTGTGTCGGGCCCTGCCGATGAGCGCCAGGGCTTGGGCAGTCCAGTCTCGAGCCATGCGGCGAGTCGGCGCGCGCGGTTCCCCTGGGTCTCCCTGCCGGCGACGGCGAAAATCGGCGACTCCATCCGCAGCGTCACGGCATTGCGGCTCGCATAATCCTCAAATGCGTCGCCGCAACGGCCTAGGCTGTCACGGCATTCGGCGCGCAAGTCGAAGGTGTCGATCTGTTGAGCGTCACTGAGATCCCGCCGTTCCAGCAGGGCCGTGAGGCGCTCTTCGGCAAGGCCGGGCGCGCCCTCGGCCGCATCGGCACGGGCAACGGCGATCTGGGCGCTGACCAAACCCGGAGAGATGGCCAATGCGCGGGCTGCGAAGCCCCTGGCGGCGGACATGTCGCCATTCAGGGCCGCCACCACCGCTTGGGCAGATAGTGGCTCGGCCGCCGTCGGGTCAACTTCGGCCGCACGTTGGAAGTGACCTGCCGCTGCAACCAGATCGCCCAGCCTTAAGTACACCGTGCCGGCGTCGATCAATGCGCCGTAGTCCCGCGGTGTAATCATCAGACCTCGGTTCAGCGCATCCCGAGCCTCGACCCGGCGATCCAGGGAAAACAGGATTTTCCCGAGGCGAAACCAGGTCTGGGCGACACCCGGCGCGGCGTCCGCCGACAACTGAAGCAGGCGGAGCGCTTCCGCCTTGCGGCCCTGGATCTCCAACCCCTCGGCCACCAAGCCCCACACCAGGGGGTGGCGGACGCCGTGCTTCAAGGCGTCAACGGCCTTGTTGATGGCAACGATCCGATCTGTGCCGCGCGCCGCCTCCTCGATTTCGGCAAGACGAGCCGCGAGCTCGACGGCTGTATTCATGATCGAGATTTCCGGCTACTCGCCGTCGCGCAGCGCCGCGAGTGGCCCCAGGAAGGATTCGTATCGGCGCCAGCGGTCCACCGAGTCGGTGTGGACGGGCTGGCGAACTTGCCAGCGGCTGGGTGTCCTGACGACCCGCTTGCTGTCCTGCGGGCGCAAACATGCGTCGTTCCAATTAAGTCCGGTGAAGGCGATTATCCGCCGTATCTCGTTTTCAGGCTGCCGGGTCAGCGTCTCATAATCGACCTCGAGCATCCGGCCTGGCAGAACGGCGCGCCAATGCGCCATCAATCTCTGGTACTGACGATAGTAGCCAACGAGCTCCGCGCCGCCGGTCGGAAACCTCTGCCAGGGCGCGAAGGCGGTTTGGTGGATGGAGACGGCCGTGTCGATCGGACGTCGGCGGCAATGAATGATCGTCGCGCAGGGAAAGATCATATGGATTAGGCCGATCCAGAAGAAATTCAGGGGCGTCTTGTCGACGACGCGGCTCGCTGAGCCGGAAATGCCGCGGAGATACTGCAGATAAAAAGCCGCTGTGTCGGCGACAAAAGTTCCCTCGAGGCTCTTCGGACCGGTTCTGGCGAGGGTCGGACCGTGTGCCGTCCAGAACTGCAATTCCCCCGGACAGGCGACATCAGGGTGGCTGCCCAGAATGTGCTCGCACAGGGTCGTCCCCGAACGCGGCATACCTAAAACAAAGACCGGCGCAGCGTCATTGCTTGCACCGGGGTAGGCGCGGGCGAGGGCCTTGCTGTCGAAGCCGGCGATGAGCGTGTCGACCGATTCGCTAAAGCGATCGAGATGGAAGGGGGCTAGGCGTGCACGCGCTTCGCCGGCAGCGTCGAACGCCGCCATCGCCTTATCGTACCAACCGAGGTCTTCAAAGGCCTTGCCGCGCGCCAGCTCCAGCATAGATCGCGCTTGATCATCGAGGCCAGGCACGTTCAATGCGGCATGCATTCGCTCGATCAAATCTCCATCCTCGGCCGTCATCGCACGGCAGCGGACGACGTTGTAGAACAACGCCACCTTGTGCGGCTGGAGCGTCAGGCCGGCCTCGAAACACTTCTCGGCCTCATCAAATTGGCCGAGGTTGGCCAGTACATCGCCCAGCAAGATCAGGGCCGCGGCATTGCGGGGCTGGCGGAGGAGAACCTGGCGCAACAGGGTCGCCGCGGCTTCTTCATGACCCTCGAGAGTGAGCACCCTGGCCTCGGCCATCTGGCGCAAGTCGATCTCGGGCGCCGCGCCCACGGCGCGCCGGAAGCAGGCCAATGCCGGCTGCGGCCGACCAAAATTTTCGTGCAATAGCCCCAACTGGTAGTGGGCCTCCGCTAACGATGGCTGCAAAGCGGCGGCCTGTTCATACTCGCTGGCCGCGCCGGCAGGGTTACCCAGCGCGCCCAGCGCCATGCCCAAGCGAAGCCTTGCATTCGCGGAAAGGGGATCGAGGGTGATTGCCCTGCGAAGGGGATCAAGGGCCTCTTGAGGCTGGCCGGCCAACAGATGCGCCTCGCCCAGTTCAACCAAGATCGTGGCGTTGCCCGGCTCGGCCGCTGAGGCCTTGCGCAGTCCCCTGACAGCCTCGCCGAAACGTCCGGCCGCCATGGCGATGCGGGCAGCCTCGACCCATCGCGCCGCCGGCCGCGGCCCCACGGTGATCGATATGCGGGACTGCACCACAGCTCTCAGGCTGCGGCGCTGGGGCGAGCGGACACGCGTGAGTGCCAGGCGCGCAAGTTCGCGAGTTGCTCCGGCATGTCGACGCCGATGAAGGTGGCGAAATCGAGGGTGGTGAGGGAAACGATATCGGCCATCGAGTAGCGGTCGATTGCGATGAACTCACGATTCTTGAGTTCATCGTTCAGCCAGTGCATGGACTTGATCGCGCGCTCGCGGCTGGCCTCGCCGAAATCCTTGTATTGGGTGCCCAGGTGCGCGGTGTACTTGTGCAGGTTGACCCACACCGCGCCGATTCGGCTCATCAAGCCGAATTCGATGCGCCGCGTCCACATTTCCACCTGCGCGCGATGCCAGGGATTTTCGCCAAATAGCGCGGGCGTTGGATGCAATTCTTCCAGATAGCGGCAGATGGCGATGCTTTCCGACAGCGTCGAGCCATCGTCGAGTTCCAACACCGGTACCTGTCCCAGGGAGTTTTTCGCGACGAACTCGGGACTCTTGTGCGCGCCCTGGCGCATGGGCACGTGCACCTGTGGAATGGTGATGCCCTTCTCGGCGAGAAATATCCGGACCCGGCGCGGATTGGGTGCGGGATTGTGTTCGTTGTAGAGCTTCATGAATGCCTTTCGAAGTAACGCACCGCTTGCTCAATTATAATCGAGCGACGAACTCTAACCCGAACCAGGTTTCATTTCATGACTTCAAGTCTCCTGCCGTTGACCGCACCCGAGGATATCGGTCTTTCCAGCGCCGGGCTGGCGCGTCTTGGCGCAAAAATGCGCGACGAGGTCGAACGAGGGCGCGTTCCCGGCGCCGTCGCGCTGGTCGCGCGGCGCGGGAGCGTGGGTTATTTCGAATGCTTCGGTCAACGCGACCCCGCCAGCGGAGCACCGATGGCAAGGGATAGCATTTTTCGCATCTATTCCATGACCAAGCCCATCGTTTCGGCCGCGGCCATGATGCTGTGGGAGGAGGGTCGATTTCTGCTCAGCGATCCGATCGCCAAATTTCTTCCCGAACTCGCGGATCTCAAAGTGGCGGTCGAGCACGACGGCCGGAGCGAGCTGGTGCCTTTGGTGCGGCCCATCACCGTGCAAGACCTCCTGCGTCACACTTCGGGGCTGACTTACGAGTTCCGCGGCAACGGGCCGATCCATAAGATGTACATGGCCGCGAGGATTTACAGCCGCGATCAGACCAACGCCGAGCAGGTCGCCGCCCTGGGGAAGTTTCCGCTTCTGCATCAGCCAGGGTCGAAGTGGGAATATAGCCGCTCGACCGATGTGCTCGGCCGTCTGATCGAAGTGCTGTCGGGCACGACTCTCGGGGCGTACCTCGAACACCGCATCTTCGCGCCCCTCGGCATGATCGATACCGCATTCCACGTACCGCACGCTCAGCATGCCCGTTTGGCGGAAGCATTCGCGCAGGATCCCGAAAGCGGCGGAACGGTGCAATTGGTGAAGGTCAAAGATCCGCCGAAATTCGAATCCGGCGGCGGCGGCCTGGTTTCCACCGCGAACGACTACGCAAATTTCCTGCAGATGCTGCTCAATCGCGGTACGTTCGGCGGTGCACGGTTCTTGAGCCGCAAGACGATCGAGCTCATGACGGCAGACCATCTTGGGCCCATTACCGGCGCGCCCGATCTGCTGCTGCCGGGCTACGGGTTTGGCTTGGGGTTCGCGATTCGGCTGCAACCCGGCATTTCCCACGTGCCGGGTTCAGTCGGCCAGTACTTCTGGGGCGGCCTGGCCGGCACCACCTTCTGGGTCGATCCGGCCGAAGAGTTGTTCGCGATCATGCTCATTCAGGCGCCGGGGCAACGCGACTACTACCGCACGCTGTTTCGCGATCTGGTCTACGCGGCGTTTGACGACTGAACCGAGGCAGCGTTCAGGGCCATGGCGGCCTGGGCGCGCCACCATCCTGCCGTCAGCAGAGCGGCATGATGGCCGATGAAGACCTCACGCAGTGCGGCAGGAATCGAGAGGAAGGGCAACCACTGTTCTGGAAATACATCGTGCGGGCCGCAGTGAAACCACGGTTCGGCGCTGCTTTCCTCTTCCTCGGTTCGCGCCTGCGGCAGATCACGAAACACGCAGTCCGATACCAGGCAAAGCTCATCGTAATCGTAGAAGATGACCCGGCCGTGACTCGTGACTCCGAAGTTTTTCAGCAGCAAATCGCCGGGAAAAACGTTGCAGACGGCCAAATCGCGCAGGGCGTTGCCGTAGTCGATCATCGCCGATTCGGCGGCGGCTGGTTCCGCTTCGCGCAAGAATAGATTCAGCGGCCGCAAACGCCGTTCGATGTAACAGTGCTCGACGATGAAGTCATCGCCCTCGACCCTGCAGCTCTCGCTGGCCTCGCGAAGCAACTCATCCGCCAGTTCCGGCATGAAGCGCGCTCGCGGCAGGCGCAGGCGCTTGAATTCCTGAGCGTCGACCAGGCGGCCGGCCCGGTCATGCCGGAAGACGAATTGATAGCGTTCGATGACTTCGGCGCGTGTGGTGGTTTTCGGCGCGCCGAAGTGATCACGGATCACTTTGAAAACCAAATCATGAGACGGCAGGGTGAACACGATCATGACCAGACCGCGATCGCCGGGTGCGTGAACGAAACTGTCGATCGACTTATCCAAGTGGCGTTGCAGGGCAAAGTAGCGTTCCGTCTTGCCTTGTTTGGCCCTGCCGAGCACCGTGTAGAGTTCGTCGACCGGTTTGCGGGGCATGAATGAGCGCAGCAGTGTGATCGCGGCGCTTACCACGGGAAGATCAACATGAAAGTAGGATCGTGTGTAGCCGAACAACGATGAAACATCGGCGCGCGACAACATGACTGCGTCGATCTGCACGCTCTTGTGACGGTTGGTGAATGCCAGCACCAGCGGCGTGATGGCGCCGTCGCCAATCAGCCGGCCGACCACGAACGCCTGCATGCCGCGATAAAACACCGGCTCAATGAGTTCGACTGATTCGGGCGCGCCGCTGTGCCGCCCGGTCGCAAAAAACCTGCCGATCTCCGCGCTGATCCGATGCACGGCCGCGTCGGTGTCTGCGACCGCCGCCGCGAACGGCAAATCGGTGAGAATTTCACGCACCGCGGTGGGCAGGGAACCGCCCACGCGATAGACGCGAATCGGCACGAACCCGGAGGCGCGCCCCACGCTGGTGGCGCAAAATTCGGCTTCCTGATTGACACCGACGGTGCCGAATAGATCGCGGGTGACGGAATTGAAAAACGTATTGTAAAAATCACTGTCGGGCCGGCGCGCGGTCAGCGCCGCATAGCAGTGCTTGATTTCGCTCCATAGAGCGACGTCGGTGCGCCGCCCCTGCAACTCGTCGGCGACGGCATCCACGCAGCGCGCCACGCGCTTTTCATACAACTCGATGCGCTCGACGGCATCGCGCTGAGCCGCGCGCCAGTCTTCGGTGAGAAAATTTCTGGCCGCATGCCGGGTAATGCGGCCGAATTCTTCGTTGTACAGACGGAAGTGTTCGGCGATCGCCGCCGCGGTTGCGGCGGCGAATTCCACAGGCTCAGGGTTGGCGGCCATCGCGTCGCTACGCCACCACGCGTTGCGGCGCCGGCGCTGCGTGAAACTGCTCGGTTTCGGTGCTTCCGGCCATCGCAACGGTCGAACTCTTCGCGCTGATCGCGGTTTGAACCGCATCGAAGTAGCCTGTGCCCACGAACGCCTGATGCTTGGTGGCCCGATAACCGGCCGCCTCCTGCCCGAATTCGCGCTGCTGCAGCTGCGAATACCCCAGCATGCCGTCGGCGCTGTAGGCCGATGCCAATTCGAACATGGATAGATTCAGCGCGTGCCAGCCCGCGAGCGTGATGAATTGGAAGCGATAGCCCAGTGCGGCGAGTTCTTCGCGCCACCTTTTCATCGCGGCGGCGTTGAGTTTCGCCGCCCAGTTGAAGGAAGGGGAGCAATTGTAGGCCAGCAGCTTGCCGGGAAATTTCGCGTGAATGGCGGCTGCGAAGCGCTTTGCCTCGACCATATCGGGCTTCGAAGTCTCGCACCAGATCAGATCGCAGTAGGGTGCATAGGCCAGGCCGCGGGCGATCGCCTGATCGATACCGGCCTTCACATAAAAGAACCCCTCGCTGGAGCGCGCCCCGGTCAGAAACGCACGGTCGCGCGGATCATGATCAGTGAGCAGTAAATCCGCCGCATCGGCGTCGGTGCGCGCAATGATGACGGTGGGCACGCCCATCACGTCGGCGGCGAGACGGGCGGCCACCAGCTTGTTGATGGCCTCGGCGGTTGAGACCAGTACTTTGCCGCCTAAATGGCCGCACTTCTTTGCGGAGGAGAGTTGATCCTCGAAATGGACCGCGGCGGCGCCCGCGCGTATCAGCGCCTTGGTCAGCTCGAATGCGTTGAGATTGCCGCCGAAGCCGGCTTCGGCATCGGCGATGATCGGGGCCAACCAGTCGATGTCGGAATTGCCCTCCATGTGATGAATCTGATCGGTGCGCAGCAGTGCATTGTTGATGCGCTCGACCATCTTCGGCACGGAGTCGACCGGGTATAGACTCTGATCGGGGTAAACCTCGCCGGCGGAATTGGCATCGCCGGCAACCTGCCACCCGGAGCAGTAAATCGCCTTCAGGCCCGCTTGAACCGTTTGGATCGCTTGGTTGCCGGTCATGCAGCCCAAACCCGCTACGACGGGTTCGGTATGCAGCAGCCGCCAGAATTTGTCGGCGCCCAGCCGCGCCAGCGAATATTCGATCTTGACGGAACCGCGCAGACGCGCAACGTCGGCCTCGCCATAGGGACGTTCCACGCCCTGCCACCGGCCATTCGTATATTCGCTCATGTCCAATCTCCTGCTTGATTCTCTTGAGTGCGCTAGCTTAAAGTGCGCAAGGAGAGTATTTACACATTAGAAATTTCACAGTGTGAATTTCACTGGGACAAATATGGTAGGACTGATCCGACAAGGGCACTTTCTCGGCGCCAAGCTGCGCTCGCTGCGCAAGCGCAATGGGCTGACTCTCGATGAACTTTCCGCCCGTTGCGTGCAGGTCGACGCCGGCGGCGCGCCGTCCGTGTCCTATCTCAGCATGGTGGAAACCGGCAAGCGCATGCCTTCGCCGGAAATGCTGGAAATGCTCGCGGGAATATTCAGCAAGGACGCCCGCTGGTTCCTGGATGAGAATACCGACGTGGAGGTGGCGCCCGCGGTGCGCCAGCGCGGCGGCTTGGAGGCCATGCCGCTGGAACCGGCGTTTCTGTTTTCGCACGAGCTGCTGCAAAACGCATTGCCGGAGCTGTTGTCGCAGACCGGTACCACCGGCCGCCAATTCGCGCAGCTGCTGATCCGGGTCTGGCAGGAGACCCGGCACAACAACTTTCCCGACATCGAGCGTGCGGCCGAACAGTGCGGCAAACGGCAGATGCCGTTGAATCTGGATGCCGTGATGGCGATCTGCAAGAAACATGGTCTGGAAGTGAAGTGGTTCGACGGCGATGGGCGCAAGCCCGGCGGCGCCTTGTTGCGTTCCCGCTTCGAAGCGCCCGCCACCGTGTGGATCAACAAGCGACTGCGCAATCAGGAAGAGCGGCTGAAATATGAACTGGCCTTCTTCATCGGGCACAAGATCCTGCACAACGGCGACGGCATGATATCGCCGCACAGCGCCGCCCATACCGGCGAGGGCGACCTGGCTGGATCGGCAGGCGGAATGGGTGCACAAGACGTGCTCTATGCCTGGCGGGACTTCGAATGCAGTTTTTTCGCCGGTGCGCTGCTCTGTCCGCGCATTCCGTTTCGCCGCTTCCTGATACGCGAAGCGCATAGCGTGACGGCCTGCCGCAAGGTGGGTGTGACGCCCGCGCTGGTCATGCGCCGCATGACGGCGGTGTCGCCGTACCGGCATTGGCATTTTTTCGATGCCTACCCTCCCGGCTACCTGCGTGCGGTCTACAGGGGCAACGGCATTCCGTTACCCTGGGGCAACATGAGTCTGGTCTCCGACCCATGTCCGCGCTGGGCAGTGTTTCGTCTCCTGAATCGAACCCCGGATGCACCATCCGTACAGAAACCGAAATCGCAGATTTCCGTAATGCAGGACGGCAAGCGGGCGCGCCTGTACTGCTGCCACTCATTTCAGACGCGCGACGCCTTGGATGAGCTGCATGTCCTGTCCGTCGGCGTGGATCTGTTGCCGGCACTCGACGCGCAGGGATTTAATGGGGAGAATATTGTCGGGGCTGTCGCGGAGTCCTGCCGCCGCGGCGGCGGCGATGGCGCCATTCCAACGGAGGCGGGGAGCGCCATTCGGGCGGCTTCGCAGGTATTGAATATTTCGTGGATCGCGGATGCATTGAGCTCAAAAGCCAGCGTCATCTGCCCGCGCAGCGGCGCCTGTCCGAGGCACCCGCAGACCTGCGCTTGAAAAGCGCGAGGATGGAGGGTCAATGACGGCCGCGGTCCAAGGCAAGTGGAATATCACGATCAAGACGCCCATGGGGGAGAGAAGCGGCGTTCTCGAGCTCGGCGTCGATGGCAATACCTTGACGGGATCGATGCGCCATGCCGATCACAGCGTCCTCATCAGCAACGGAACGATCGACGGCAACCGCCTCAGCTGGTCGGCAAAAATCACCAAGCCAATGCGCCTGAGCTTCAAATTCACGGCTATTATTGAGGGGGATCGCATCAGCGGCGCCGCCCGCAACATGCTCGGGAACGCGACCTTTACCGGGACGCGTGCTTGAGCGTCGCTTATTCGATGGGCGCGTAAACCTCGGTTCGAAGCTTGTCGACCGGTGTGTTGCCGGGATCATCGACGTACCAAGAAAAGGTTGCGCCCTTCAGCGTGTAAGCATGGGCCGCGATGAAAGCGAGCAGCTTCTCGTGAGTCTTGGGCAGCCCTTCGTAGGGCCCGACGTGAGTGGTCTTCAGCGCATTGCCCGCATAGCTTTGCATCACGCGTACGCCGTCGGCGCTCGGCACGTCGGCGCGATCCACCGGGATGGCGGTGTCAAAGGTGTAGCCGCTTGCCGTTGTCTCACCGTCTATCCCCATCGGAGCGCCGGCTTGGTGAAGCTTGTTCTTGGCCATGAATTTCCCAATTTGCCCGAAGCCGTCGGCATAGGCTTTGGCGATGGCGTCGGGGGCCGCTGACTCGGTAACCACCAGGATGGTCGCAGATTGCAATTGCACGGGCTGCGCAACGAATCCCGCGATGTCCGCATTCGGCATGCTCTCCACCAGGGTCTTGAGCTTGGCGAGGCCGCCCGCAAAGTCCTTGCCCAGCATGTTGTCCATGGTGAGCCCAATGTAGTGGGCGATGGGATTGGCGCCCATGTCCATGTCGACAGTCCACGTCGCGCGGGTGGCGGAACCCTCGGGAGTCAATGTCACGGTCGACTTCGCCGTGCTGCCGCCAAAGTCCAAATCACTCATCACTGAATGATCGGGATTCGAGGCGGTGATCAGCTGCGTGCCGGTGCCGACCTTGTCGTTGCCCGACCAGACCAGCTTTGCTCCGACTCCGTCGCGCGGCCCTTCCGTGGATTGATGCATGTTGGGGTCGAGGTCCTGCCACGGCGACCATTTCGGAAACAACTGAAAGGAATTCACGACGGCATAAACCAGGCTCGCGGGTCGGTTGATGGAAACCGAGCGTTCAACACGCACCTGGCGCGGAAGCAGCAGCCCCACGATGACGGCCAATAAGAGCACGGCCACGATGGCCACCAAAATTCTCTTCAGCATGGCATCTCCCTTTTGCGAAACGTCCGTCTCAAGCGGAGTCGCTTTCTTCTAGCTCGCCTGCAGCGCTTTGCACATAGTTCGGCAATCCCATCTTGTCGATCAGACCCAGCTGCTCTTCGATGAAATCGATGTGTTCCTCTTCGCTCTTTTGGATGTGGACCAACAGATCGCGGGTGACGAAATCCTTGATGGTTTCGCAGTAGGCAATGGCCGCGTTATACATGGGGTGCGCCTCCATCTCCCTGCGCAAGTCGCACTGCAGGATTTCCTTGACGTCCTCGCCGATGAATAACTTGCCAAGATCCTGCAGATTGGGCAATCCATCCAGAAAAAGGATGCGCTTGACCAGGCGGTCCGCATGCTTCATCTCGTCGATTGATTCGTCGTACTCAATCTTGCCGAGCCGCTTCATGCCCCAGTTGTCGAGCATGCGCGCATGCAGGAAGTACTGATTGATGGAGGTGAGCTCGTTCTTCAGCGCCTGGTTGAGGAATTCCAGAACCTTCTTGTCACCTTGCACGGCATCCCCTTATAAATGCGCTGCAAACTCGAGCGGGGATTGTATCCGAACCCCAGTCGCAGCGAACTACCGAGCTGGAAGGCGAACCGAGAGGGGCGGCGAATCGCCCTAGACGGCGAACTCGGTGGCCACGGGGGAGAAGAGGCTGGGCCTTGCGGATCCGCAGGAATTGAGCGCCGTGGATAAAGCCGTTTTGGCTTCGGGCAGGCACTTGCCGCAACAGGTTCCGACTCCCAGATCGCGAGTCAGATCGCGCAAAGAACTGGCACCATCCTTCACAGCGGCTCGGATGTGTCTGTCTGATACGGCCTTGCATACACAAACTATCATGGTGCTATTGTGAACGCGAATGCGAATGATTGTCAATACCGTTCCATTATGTCGAACCACGCGTCGATGTGCTGAAATGGGCTGTTGCGTGTCCAGCCAGAGATAGGGAAGATGATAAGAATCAATAGCTTGACGGTGCAGACTGCCGCGGTTTGCGCCGGGCTGATTCTCGCAGGGTGCGGCAAATCCGGGGGCGGCGCGCAAACGGCACCCCCGCCCCAGGTGAGCGTGGCGCAGGTACTCGAAAAGCGCGTCAAGGACTGGGATGAATTTACCGGCAGACTGCAGGCGGTCGAAACAGTCGAGATCAGGCCGCGAGTATCCGGCTACATCGACAAGGTAGCGTTCACCGAGGGAAGTCTGGTCAAGCGCGGTACCTTGCTGTTCGTCATCGACCCGCGTCCCTATCAGGCCGAATACGACAAAGCCGCCGCTGACGTGAAGCGATTCAAGACGGCACTTGATCTGGGTCGGATCGAATTGGTGCGCGTGCAGAAATTGAAGGACAGCGGGGCTGTATCGCAGGAGGAATTGGACGAGCGCAAGAGCGCAGTGGCGCAATCCGAGGCCAATGTGGCAGGTTCTGAAGCGGCTCTTGAGGCAGCGTCGCTCAATCTCAATTTCACGAAAGTCACCAGTCCCGTTGACGGCAAGGTGAGTCGCGCCGAGGTGACGCGCGGCAACCTGGTTACCGGCGGCAGCAACGGCGGCACCCTGCTCTCATCCGTGGTGTCGATGGACCCCATTTACATCTATTTCGATGCTGATGAGCAGAGTTATCTGCGCTACTCGAAGATTGCGCGCGACGGTGCGGGGCCCAGCTCGCGCGATACCGGCAATCCCGTTCAAGTGGGTCTGGCGAACGAGGAAGGGTTTCCTCATGCGGGCAAGCTGGATTTCGTCGACAATCAATTGAATCCGCAAACCGGCACGATTCGCGTCCGGGCGGTGCTGCAAAACAAGGACGGACAGTTCACGCCCGGTTTGTTCGCGCGCGTTCAGCTGCTTGGAAGCGGCGAATATTCGGCGATTTTGATCGATGATCGCGCGGTCAACACGGACCAGAATCAGAAGTACGTTCTGCTGCTCGGCGCGGACAACAAGATCGAATATCGCAAGGTAAAGCTCGGTCGCGTGATCGATGGACTTCGCGTGGTGCGCGAGGGCCTGAAGCCCGGCGACGTAATCGTCGTGAACGGCGCACAGCGTGTGCATCCAGGAGTCACGGTGACGCCGCAGCAGGTTCCCATGGGCGCAGACGGCACGCAGACCGGATCTTAGGGATAACCTGCGATGAATATCTCTTCGTTCTTCATCGAACGGCCGATATTTGCGACGGTGCTCGCGATATTGATCACGGTGGCGGGATTGCTCGCGATGCCGAATCTCCCGATCAGCGAATATCCCGAAATCGTCCCGCCGACCGTGGTCGTCAGCGGACAATATCCCGGCGCTTCGCCCAAAACCATTGCCGAGACCGTGATCACCCCGCTCGAGCAGCAGATCAATGGCGTGGAAAACGCGATCTACACGAATTCCACGGCAACCCCCGATGGCAGTTTCTCCATCACCGTCACTTTCAAGCTGGGCACGGATCTGGATATCGCCCAGGTGCAGACGCAGAACCGCGTGGCACAGGCGGAACCGCGCCTGCCGGAGGTGGTAAGGCAGATCGGCTTGGTCACCCAGAAGCGCTCGCCGGATCTGACCATGGTGGTGTTCTTGAAATCCGCCGACGGCCGCTACGACTCGCTGTACTTGCGAAATTACGCCGTTATCCAGATCAAGGATGTGCTGGCCAGGTTGCCGGGCATGGGCGATGTGCGCGTTTTCGGCTCCGGCGATTACGCGATGCGCCTGTGGCTGGATCCGGCCAAGATCGCCGCGCGAAGCATGGACGTCGATGAAGTGCTGGCGGCGGTGCGCGAACAGAATGTGCAGGTCGCGGCAGGGCAGATCGGCGGCCAGCCCGCGCTTCCCGGCACGCAGTTTCAGTACATCGTAAATGCCCAAGGCAGGCTGGAAACCGAACAGGAGTTCGGCGACATCATCGTCAAGAGCGGTGCGAACGGCGAGACCACGTATTTGCGCGACATCGCGCGGCTGGAACTCGGACCCGATAACTACGCGCTGCGCAGCATGTTGGACGCCGGGCCGGCGGTTGCGATTCCTGTGTTTCAATTGCCCGGTGCGAACGCGCTGCAGCTCTCCGACGCGGTACGCAGCACCATGAAGGAACTCGCCGTCAGTTTTCCCGAAGGCGTGAGCTACGAAATCGACTACGACCCGACGGTGTTCGTGCGCAGCTCCATCGAGTCGGTGATCCACACCCTGTTCGAGGCGGTGCTGCTGGTCGTCCTGGTCGTGGTCGTTTTTCTGCAAACCTGGCGCGCCAGCGTGATTCCGTTGGTGGCCGTGCCGGTCGCCATCATCGGTACGCTGGCGGCGTTGCTGCTCGCGGGATTTACCATCAATTCGTTGACGCTATTCGGCTTGGTACTGGCCACAGGCATAGTGGTCGATGATGCCATCGTCGTCGTCGAAAACATCGAACGCAAGATCGAACAAGGCTTGAATCCGCATGCGGCGGCGCATGCCGCCATGGGAGAAGTCACGCGGCCCATCATTTCCATCGCATTGGTGTTGTGCGCGGTGTTCGTTCCGGTGGCATTCGTTTCCGGATTGACCGGTCAATTTTACCGGCAGTTCGGCATCACCATCGCGGCGAGCACCATCATCTCGACCTTCAACTCTCTGACCTTGTCGCCGGCGCTTGCCGCGCTTCTGCTCAAGCCCAGGAATGCACCCCCCGATGTCTTCCAACGCGGCATCAACCGCGTGTTGGGCGGGTTTTTCCGCTTGTTCAATCGCACCTTCGAGCGCGGCTCCGAGCGCTATGGGCGCGGTGTGCGGCGTCTGACGGCGATGCGTGCGGTTGTGCTGGCTGTGTTCGCCTGCTTGCTGGTCGCAACCTGGGGAATCTTTCGATTGGTGCCCGGCGGCTTCATACCTGCACAGGACAAGCAGTATCTGATCGGCATCGTGCAACTGCCGGACGCCGCCTCGCTTGACCGCACCGAAAAAGTAGTGCGGCAGATTTCGGCGCTGGCGAAGGAGACCCCGGGAGTTGATCACGTCATCGGCTTCTCGGGCCTGTCAGTGCAGGGATTCGTCAATTTGAGCAATGCGGCGGTGCTGTTCTTTCCGCTGAAGTCCTTCGATGAGCGAAAGACCCGGAATCTATCGGCCGGCGCGATCGCCCAGGCGCTCAACCGCAAGTTCTCCGCGATCCAAGACGCCACGATTTTTGCGGTGCCTCCGCCGCCGGTTCAGGGTCTGGGCACCACGGGGGGCTTCAAACTATTTCTGCAGGACCGCGCCGCGCATGGCTACGACGAGCTGGCAAGGGTTACCGCCGAGGTGTTGAACAAGGCCAGACAGAACCACGAATTGAATCCCTATGCGACGTACTCGACCTTTCAGAACAGCGTGCCGCAGCTTTTCGCCGATGTAGATCGGGTCAAGGCCAAGCGTGAAGGGGTCCCCTTGTCGGAGGTGTTCGACACCCTGCAAGCCTACTTAGGATCGGTCTACGTCAATGACTTCAATCGGTTTGGACGTACCTATCGGGTCTATGCGCAAGCCGAGGCGCAATATCGCGCCCAACCCGAAGACATTGCCAATCTGAAAATGCGCAATTTGAAGGGCGACATGGTGCCCATGGGGGCGGTCGCGGACATCCGCTTTCAAGCCGGCCCGGATCGGGTCTCGCACTACAATGTGTACTTGGCCTCCGATATCAACAGCCAGGGTGCACCCGGGGTTTCGTCCGGCCAGTCCGCAGCAGCCATGGAAAAGGTGCTGCACGAGACACTGCCGAATGGTTTCGGTTACGAGTGGACCGATCTGACTTTTCAGCAGAAGAGCGCGGGCAACACTGCACTGCTGGTGTTCCCAATCTGCGTCATGCTGGTTTTCTTGATTCTGTCGGCACAGTACGAGAGTTGGGCGCTGCCGCTGGCGGTGATTCTCATCGTGCCCATGTGTCTGCTGTCGGCCATGGCAGGGGTGTGGCTGCGAGGGTCCGATAATAATGTCCTGACGCAGATCGGATTTATCGTGCTGGTGGGGCTCGCCTGCAAGAACGCCATTCTCATCGTGGAATTCGCGCGCGAGAGGGTGGTGGCCGGACTGACGCCTGTCGAAGCCGCGATCGAGGCCTGCCGCCTGCGGCTGCGGCCCATCCTCATGACATCATTTGCCTTCATCATGGGCGTGATTCCGCTGGTGATCGCCAGCGGCGCCGGCAGCGAAATGCGGGAGGCCATCGGTATCGCCGTATTCTCCGGCATGCTGGGTGTGACCTCGTTCGGACTGTTTTTGACGCCGGTATTCTTCGTGACCATAGAAGCGTGGTTGGCGCGGCGAAAACAACACCTGGATTACCCCGCTCCCACTGCCGGTGAGGTGCCGCCTCATGCTTAGGCGCATCGCGGGAACAGCAGCCTGCTGCCTCCTGGCCAGTTGCGCCGTGGGCCCCAATTATCATCGGCCGGACACAGCCGTTGACGCGCATTTCTACAATGCGGGCGAGCCGGGAATCAACGGGAACGAAGCCGTGGAGCAGTATTGGATCGGATTCGCGGATCCCTTGCTGGCCGGCTTGATCGACGATGCGCTCGCGCACAATAAGGACCTGATCATTGCGGAGGCGAATCTGCAGGCAGCGCGTGCCGCCGCGAGACTCGTCGGCCTTGATCAATATCCGACTGTGAATCTGGCTGGCGGTTACTCCCACAATCTCGTTTCGCAGGAACAATTGCCCGGCGTCGATATGCATGACCGCGAGTTCGATGTCGCGCAAGCGGGATTTGACGGGTTGTGGGAATTGGATCTATTCGGGAGAGTGAGGCGTTCGGTGGAAGCGGCCGGCGCCGATGTCGGGGCGAGTAGCGCAACGGTGCAGGATGCGCGCGTGAGCGTCATCGCCGAGGTGGCGCGCGACTATTTCATCCTGCGCGGCCTGCAGGATCAGTTGGCGCTCACGCAGCGCAATGCCGACAATCAGTTCAATTCCCTGAAACTCACGCGCAATCGCTTGGAGGCGGGCAGGGGCAATGAACTCGATACCTCGCGCGCCGAGGCCCAATGGCAAACGACGCTGGCGTCCATCCCCACCTTAGAGGCGTCGATTGGTACGACCGTCTACCGATTGAGCGTGTTGACGGGAAGGCAGCCGATCGCGCTTTTGGGGGTCTTGTCCTCTCCGGCTCCATTGCCGGCGCTGCCGCTGCTAAACGCAATCGGGAGTCCCGAACAAATGCTGCGGCGCAGACCGGACGTGCGGGTGGCAGAACGGCATCTTGCGGCAGCCACCGCGCGAGTCGGCGTGGCGACGGGCGATTTGTTTCCCAAGGTGACACTGCTCGGCGAGGTAGGCTACTACGCGCCCACCTTCGGCGACTTTGGACAGAGCGGGGCCCGGTTCTTTTCCATCGGCCCGAGCATTACCTGGGCAGCTTTCGATCTTGGCCGGGTTCGCGCGCGAATCAGTTCCGCCAAGGCACAGACCGACGCCGCGCTCGCTGCTTATGAAAGCGCGGTATTGGGCGCTCTGGAGGATACGGAGGGTGCACTGCTCAGCTACGGCCGCGCGCAATCCCGGCGCGAGTCGTTGCGGATTGCCGCGGCGGCAAGCGACAAGGCGGCCGACTTGGCGGAAAAGCGCTTCCAAGGCGGACTGATCGACTTCCTGGAAGTGCTCGATGCGCAACGCACGGCATTGAGCGCCGAGTTGGTGCTCTCCCAGAGCCGTACCGACGCCGCGACTTCACTCGTCGCCGTCTACAAGGCGCTCGGCGCCGGCTGGCAGACCTCCACGCCAAGCGCGGCCACGCGCTAACCCATCATCATAGCAACCACACCTTGAGAACATCACCATGAAGATTTACTCCTGGAACGTGAACGGCATTCGCGCCGTGCACAAGAAAGGACTGTTTCTGTCGTTCATCGACGCGCACCAGCCCGATATCCTTTGTTTACAGGAGACCAAGGCTGAGCGCGGGCAGGTGGAAATCGACCTGCCCAATTACCGGGAGCATTGGAACTCGGCGGTCAAAAAGGGCTATTCGGGAACCGCGATTTTTTCCAAGCAAGAGCCGCTGACCCTCGTTGACGGCTTTCCAAGCGATTTCGCGCAGCGCTTCACGTTTGCCGACGAATTGAAACGCGACAGCGCCGATGAAGGACGGATCATCACCGCGGAATTTGCCAGGTTCTACATCGTGACGGTGTACACGCCCAATGCCAAAGATGACTTGAGCCGTGTCGCACTGCGCTTCAAGCATTGGGATCCTGCGTTTCTTGCCTATTGTAAGCAGCTTGAAAAGACCAAGCCGGTCATTTTCTGCGGCGACCTCAATGTGGCGCATACCGAGCTCGATCTCGCGAACCCGAAGCCGAATCGGGGCAAAAAGGGATTCACCGACGAGGAGCGTGCCGGATTCCAGGCGTTCGTGGATGCCGGATTTATCGACACCTTCCGCATGTTCACGCAGGGCAACGGCCACTATTCGTGGTGGAGCCACTTCGCCAATTCGCGGGCACGGAACGTAGGATGGAGAATCGACTATGTGTTGGTGTCGCCGCAGTTGCGCGGCGCCGTCAAAAGCGCGCAGATTCACCCGTCCGTATTGGGCAGCGATCACTGCCCGGTCAGCATCACTCTTGACGAGGCATTCTAGTTCACAGCGCCTGCATCACGGTGGCGATTCCCTGTCCGCCGCCGATGCACTGGGTCGCGAGAGCGTAACGTGCCTTATTGCGCGCCAGCAGCGACGCCGCCTTGCCCGTGATGCGCGCGCCGGTTGCACCCAACGGGTGTCCGAGCGCCATGCCGCCGCCATCCAGGTTGATGGTGGCCGGCTCGAGGGCCAGTTCGCGAATACAGGCAAGCGACTGCGACGCGAAGGCTTCATTGATCTCGACCACATCGAGTGCGGAGACATCGAGGCCGGCACGCCCCATGGCTTTGCGAGTCGCGGGAATCGGTCCGATGCCCATCACCGCGGGGTCGCAGCCGATGGTGGCAACCGAGCGGATGCGCGCCAGAGGATGCAGACCGTGGCGGGCGGCAAATTCTTCGCTGCTGACCAGCACTGCGGAGGCGCCATCGGTCAGTGGCGACGACGTTCCCGCGGTCACCACGCCGTCCGCGGCGAACGCGGGTTTCAGCGAGGCCAGGGCCTCGAGCGAGGTGGAGGGGCGGATACAGCCGTCCTCGCTGATGAACTCGCCGGATTCGAGGCGAATCGGGACGATCTCATCCCGCAGGCGCCCTTGTTCGCGCGCCTCCGCCGCTTTGCGGTGCGAGTCCACGGCCATGACTTCCTGATCATGGCGCGAGATCTTGTAGCGCTGCGCGACATTCTCGGCGGTCTGTCCCATGCTGATGTACGCATCGGGGAAACTGCTCAGCAGATCCGGATTTGGCGATCTGTTGAATCCTCCCTGCGGCACCATGCTCATGGATTCCACGCCGACGCACAGATACGCATCGCCGATGCCGGCTTCAATCTGGGCAGCGGCAATATGAATGACCGACATCGATGAACCGCAAAAGCGATTGACCGTCATCCCGCCCACTTCCAGCGGCAGACCCGCAAGCAATGCCACGATGCGCGCAAGGTTCGAGCCTTGCGGCCCTTCCGGATACGCGCATCCCAGTATCACATCCTCGATCAGCGCCGGATCGAGCTTGGTGCGCTCGAGAAGGCCCTTGACGACCTGGGCTGCCATGGTATCGGGACGTACCTGCGCGAGCGCACCCTTGCGGGCGAAGTGCTGGGGTGAACGGGCGTACGCGGCGATCAGAGCTTTCATGAACGACTCCTTGGAAACCTACGGCACATTATGGGGTGCAACGGCGGAAATTAAACCACCGCGCCAGTACCGCGCTGCCAAACGGCAGGCTTATTTCAATTCGGTGATGACCGCATGCGCGTGACCCCGGACAAGAAGTTCGGTATGCGTGCGATCACGGCGATTGAAGCGTATGTCCCCGAAGCTGTATTCGCTGATCTTGGTCTTGCCGTCCGGTGTGGTGGATTGAAGGGAACCGTTGGCCTCGTACACCACCATCGCGTCCTTATCGTGGAAGTGCATGGGTGTCGGTTCGCCCGGCCGCCAGACGTAATCCCAAACGATGACTTTGTCGTTTTCCAATAATTTCGTCACATGCGGACGCGGAAAGGCCGGCGGATAGCCGGAGGTATTCGCGATGGGTGCCACCGCGTGATCCTTGAGGTAGATCACGATGGTACGCGCACCGGCCTTGCCCGCCGTCTGGCCCGCATGGCCGAATCTGGCGGTGCCTTTGTGAGTCAGCGATACCGCGACGAAATCATGCTGCGCGGGAGGCAATGCGTTCGTCGTATCCCACACGGTGATGCGTTCGTTGTCGATCACCGGTTCCGCAGCGTGACTCAAAGCCGCGAAATTCAGAGCGAGCAAAAAAACCATTGCCTTTCGCATCGTCAGGGCACGATGGTCGTGAATAGATAGACAACGAATATCACCAAAAGCACGATGCCATGCAGGACGATGGTGCGTCCGGTGCGCAGCGCGATTGCGGTGGTCCACAGCGACAGGACGACCAGCACGGTGGACTTCATGTCGATGCCCAGCTCCAGCTGGATACCCAGGAACAGCGATAGGATGCTGACCGCAGGGATGGTCAATCCGATGCTGGCAAGCGCGGAGCCCAGCGCCAGATTCAGGCTGGTTTGCAGGCGATTTGCGCGCGCCGCGCGCAGCGCCGCCAGCGCTTCCGGCAGGAGTACGATGACCGCGATGATGACGCCGACGACGGCGTCGGGCGCGCCGAGTCGCGACACCCCTGCTTCGAGACTGGGCGCGAGCTTCTTCGCCAGCAATACCACGGCCGTCAGGCAGGCGAGCAACAGCACGCCGCTGAGCACGGCGACGGCGTTGCTGGGCGGCGGCGCCGAGTGTTCCGAGCTTTCCCCCGCGGCATCGTCCATCACGAAATAACCGCGATGCTCGAAGGTTTGGGTGAAGATGAATGCCGCATAGATGATCAGCGAAACAATGGCGATCAAGACCAGTTGGCTCGGCGAGTAGAAGGGGCCCGGGGTCGTGACCGTCCAATCGGGAAGCACCAGCGTCAAAATCACGATCGCGGCCAGCGCCACCAGCGCGGCGCTGACCCCGTCGAGGCTGAAGGTTTGCTCGCGATGCTTGAGGCCGCCGAGAAGAAGACACAGCCCGAGGATGCCGGTCAAGATGATCATCACCGTCGCGAACAAGGTGTCGCGCGCCAATGCCGCGGCATTTGAGCCGCCGGCCAGCATCAGCGAGACGATCAGCGAGACTTCGATGAGCGTCACCGCCAAGGCCAGTACCAGGCTGCCAAAGGGCTCGCCGACGCGATGCGCGACGACTTCGGCATGATGCACGGCGGCGAACACGCTGCCGGTCAGGCTCACAGCGAGCACGGCCAGAAAAACCCCGCCCTCGGCCCAGTGGAATCCGGCCGCGACCAGAATGATTCCTGAGACAACGGGCGCAATGATGGTCCATAGCGGAAGCGAGAGCCCGCGGCTCACCAAAGCTGGAGTGTCTGATGTCATGGGTTTGGGTTATTCTGCAGTCAACCGAGATTGGGCCCACTTATACAGCGTCGAGGCAAATAGTTGAAGCTCAAGCAGGATTGGCGCACCGAGGGCGTGCGGGTGATCAAAAGCGACCGGCTGGATGCCAATACGCCGCAGACGCCCGGCATGCAGCGGGCTGCGGCGGTGAACTTCGCGCGGGTCGGCTCGCAAAAACTATGGGCCGGTACCGTCATCATTCAACCAAATGCCAAGACCGGCGCTCACCATCACGGCGCGCTGGAAAGCGTCATTTACGTGGTGCGCGGCGCCGCGCGCATGCGCTGGGGCGAGCGCCTGGAATTCTCTGCGCAAGCCGAAGCCGGCGATTTTATTTTCGTGCCGCCTTATGTACCGCATCAGGAGATCAACGCCTTGAGCAGCGCGCCCCTCGAATGCGTGCTGGTGCGCAGCGACAATGAATCCGTCGTGGTCAATCTGAACATCGATGCGGCGGAACGATTCGAAGAGGTTTATTGGATCGATCCGATTCATCCTGCGCCGCGTTAGGCTGGGAGCCTGGCGCCGCTACAGCGTACGAAGATTGTCGGTTTCGCGCCGCAGATCCTGAAGAAATTTCTCGAGTTCGGCCTTTCTCTCAGGTACTCGGGCACGGCCCGCGGGCGACAGCACACGCGCAGGCACCTTGCGCAAATTGTCCTCGAGCATGGCGCTTGCCTTGGGTGCGTCCGGATTTCCGCCATGCGGGTCCACCAGCGCCATGATGCGCGCGACGCCCACGGCGCCCAACCAATCCAACGCGTCCGCATCGTGGAGGTACAGCGCTTCGGGACCCACCGGATCCCGATAGTACATGTGGGTGCGGATTGCTCCGCGCACGCCGTCGATCTTTGCCATGGGAAATCCCGAGCCCTTCAAGATGGTATCGACGACTTGGGCGCCCACGTCCGAATGATCCAATCGAGTATTTTCCCAGGGCGCGAATGCCGCGATGTCATGCAGAAAAGCCGCGGCATACAAGATATCGTCATCCAACGTGACCTTGTCCTCCGCGGCCAGGTCTCTGGCGAGCGCATAGTCGCGCAGGCAATGAGAGTACCCCCAGGCCGGGTTCTTGAAGTGACTGGCGGCAAACTCGCGCACCATCGTGCGCCAATCCTGCGAGGACCCCGGCGCGGCCGGCGGCGCCGCCATTGATGGGGTCGCCGCCGCAATGGCGAAGATCAGGTTCACGAACGCGATTGGCCCAGCTCTCATCGCACCCATTCTATCCCAGAGCCTCGTGAACCAGGCGGATTTGCGCCTCGGCCTGCTTGAGGATGATGTCGCAGTCCGCCGGCGTCACCCCGACGCTCAGGAAAGCGTTGATGCCCTCCGTGCCGAGGGTTCGCGGTTCAGGCAATTTCAGCGCGTCGGCCAGCACGAGGCTCGCGATCAACACGTCGGCATGCGTCGCCTGGTGCTTCCACTTGCGATCGAGATCGCGCTGATCTCCGATCGCATCGCAGATCTCATCCGTGAATCCCCAGCTTTGCAGAACGGCCTTGCCGATCGAAGCCTGCCAACCGCCGACCAGATCCATGCAAGCCTGATCACTCTTCGGGCCATCGGCGAATGTTGCGAATCGCGCCATGATGTATAGGCTGCCGATGCCGTGCAGCAAGCCGGTCAAGAACGCTTCATCGGCATTCACCTTGGTGTGTCCCGCGACGAGTTTGCTGATCGACGCGACGGCAATGCTGCGGTTCCAAAGTTCCGCCAGCGGCAGCGCGATGGCGCGCAGCGATGCCTCGTTCTTCATGTGCTGCATCGCGTATGACATGGCAGTGCCTTGCACCATTTGCTGTCCGAGGCGCGTGATCGCGGATCGCAGATCGGTCAGCGGTTTTCCCGAACTGTTGAATGCCGCTGAATTCGCGGTCTGCAGAATGCGCGCTGCCAGACGGGGTTCAGCCCCGACCACGGTGACGATTCGATCGGAGGTGGTGTTTGGGTCGGCCAGTGCGTGGCTGATTCTGACGACGACGTCCGGAAAGCAGGGCAGATCGACGGTGCCCCGGGACACTTCGTCCGCCAGGTTTTTCAAGAAAGCGAGGGCCGCCGCCCGCTCCTGCTGTGTCGTCGCGGCAGGGGGCGATCCCGCGTTGGTCATGCGAATCCTTGCGGGATTGCCGACGCGGCAGCATCGCGGCCCGCAAGCCATGCGTGAATCTGGCTGATGATGGCCAGTGCGATCCCTTCCGGCGTTGCCGCTCCGATATCGGCGCCGACAGGTCCGTAAAGTCGAGAAATGAGACGCTCCGCCGTTGGTCCGAGTTCCCTGGCGAGACGATTGCGGCGCGCCGCCGGCCCCAGCAATCCCACGTAAGCAGGAACGCCCGCGTCGGCAAGCTCCCGCAGGTATGCCTCGTCGGAGGCGAGATGATGACTCATGACGACAGCGGCATGACAACTTGCCAGATCGATTTCCGAACGCAGCGAGCTTGCTTTGGCGAGGCGTACGGCGGCGCCCGGAAATCGCGCCGCCGTCGCGAAGGCCGGTCGATGATCGGCCACCGAGACACGCCAGCCCAGCGTTCGCGCCATGGTGACCACGCATTGCGCGTCGGGTCCGCCGCCGCAGATCAACAGGTGCGGCGGGGGCGGCAAATATTGCACGAAGGCGCGGGAGTGCTTTGCACCGGCTCCGAATTCGACTGCACGGGAGCACCGATCAGCGAAAGACTGATTCGCCGCCGCGATCAATGCCGCGGGCAAAACGGCACCTGTAGAAAAAGTACCCAGACTCACATCGGCCGATTCGTGCACCATCACCAAGGAGGCCGCTGCGCCTTCCCGTGTTGTGCGTCCCGCCGCGGCCAGTGCGTTTGCCGCCGGACTTCCGGCGCCCGCCGGCTCCAGGAGCACCCGCATGGCGCCTTCGCAGCCGGCGCCGGTGCCGAATAGCGCGTCATCGGGGCCGCGGATGTCGTATTCCACAGCGCGGGCCGATCCGCTTTGCATCACCTCTTGGGCATGAATCCCCAGGTCCGATTCGAAGCAGCCGCCGGTGAGCAATCCAATGTAGCTGCCGTCAGCCATGATCAACATCCGCGCACCCGGTTTGCGGTAGGTCGAGCCGGCAGTCGCAACCACGGTGGCAAGGACACGAGGATCGGGGCTCGGCGGCGCTCGTTCCAGCAATAACTCCAGACTGGTGTCCAGGCGCGCTTCGCCGCCATGGCTCATCGCCGTTTTTGTGGACCCCATATCGGATACTTCAGTCGGTATGACAGATACTCCGGCCAAGTCATCAAATTGCCCATAATTATGTCGAATAGCCGGCATCCGGTGCGAAGAATCTTTGTCCCTGAGTGCGCCAGCGCATGAGTCATCGCGCCTGGCTTCAGGCGGCATTGCGGCGACCGTGGGCGTGGCTCGCGCTGTGCGCTCTTTTCGCCCTGGTGCTGCTGGGCCTCATCGTATCGAGCCGGCACGATTGGCGCCAGCGCGCCGCCGTGCTCGAGCGCGAAAACCTCGAATTACAGCTCACACAGCTGGCGGGGGAATTGGCCGCGCAGTCGGATCAGCTCGCCGATCGAGCGCGGGAGTTGGCGGATTCCGACGCCGTGGCGAGATTGCTGTCGGAAAATTCCGATGCCTCCGCGGAGCGCTTGGAAATCGCGAACATGGCACGCGCCGGCGCCGACGCTTTGCTCGTGCTGGGCTCATCGCACGCGGTGCGCTTCAGCGTCACCTCCGTGAATGGTCAGCTCAGTGAGCAGTCCCCGGATCCAGCCTTGATGCAGCTGGTCGAATCAGCGGACCGCCCCGTGCGATCGGCAGTGTTCACAAACAATCGATGGATCATCGCCCAGCCCGTGAAGCGTGCCGCGGCCCCGATCCTGGGATGGGTGGTGATGAGCCGCGAATTGTCCGCGCAGCTGATCGCACAACTCAAGAGTTCGTTCAATGGATCCTTGAATCTGCAGCCGTTGCGCGAATTCGCCGCTGTCCCCTTGTCACCCACGCCGCCATCCCGGGTGACGGCACGATCGCGCGACTTTCAGATCACGACTCATCTGTCGGCCGATGATGCCGGATATGTGGTGCTGCGCGATTCAGGCGATCTGCCGCTGCTGGTGTTTCGAGTGGTGCGCACGGCGCCGCCGGCCGGCGCCGGCTCGTTGCAAAAGCCGGATCAGAGCGAGGGCCGCGGCCTGGTGCTCGCCCTGCTGGCCGCCTTGCTCGTGCTGCTGGCAGCAATCGCGGCGGTTGCGGTTCTCCTGCGGCGCCACTATCGTCATCAGCGTTCCGTGGACGCGCGCTACAAGGCGCTGATAGATCAGGCGAACGACGGCATCGTCATCGTCGATGCCAAATCGCTTCAAGTGCTTTACACCAATCCGGCTTTCTTGAGCAGACTGGGGTATTCGAACGAGGAGGCGCAGGCGCTGACCCTGTCCGATATCTTCGTCGACGGTGCCGCCACGGCTGAAAGCGTCGTCGGCCGGCTGCTTGACGCGAACTCGCAAATGGCGATGAATATGCAGCAGCGCTGCAAGAATGGTTCCTCTTTCGACACCGAAGTGCGCTGCAACGCGCTCGATGTGGATGGACGCGATGTGCTGGCGTATGTGACGCATGATGTGTCCTTGCGCAGAAAGGCGGAGCAGCAACTCATCGAGAATCAACAGCGTCTCGATCGCATGGCGCATCATGATCAGCTGACCGGCTTGCCGAACCGGCACTACTTGACCACTTTCCTGCCGCAGGCCATCGAGGAGGCGAAGGCGGCAAACACCATGCTGGGTGTCGTGTTTCTGGACCTGGACCGGTTCAAGCACGTCAACGACACACGCGGCCACGAAACCGGCGACAAACTGCTGCAGGAAGTGGCCGCCAGGCTGCGCGCCTGCGTGCGCGACAGCGATGTCGTCATTCGCATGGGCGGCGACGAGTTCGTCGTGGTATTTCGCAACGTCAAGAACTATGACGAAGTGACGCTGGGTTCCGGCCGGATCATCGAAACGCTGAATCGGCCGATTATCATCGACCGGCACGCCTTGCAGACCACCGGCAGCGTCGGCGTCAGTCTCTATCCTCGCGATGGCGCGGACATGATCGAGCTGCTCAAGCATTCCGATACCGCCATGTATCAGGCGAAGGATCGCGGCCGGAACAATGTGCAGATGTTCAGTCACGCCATGAACCGCAAGCTCAAGCATCGCGTGGCGGTGGAGGCCTCGCTGCGGGAGGCGCTGCGGCTGAAGCAATTGGACGTACACTATCAGCCGTTCGTGAACCTGCTGACGCGCAAAATCGTGGGCCTCGAGGCGCTGATGCGTTGGTCGCATCCGGTCCACGGGATGATTCCGGCAGACCAGTTCATTCCGGTGGCCGAGGAAACCGGATTGATCGTGCCCATGGGAAATTTCGTGCTGCACCGAACCCTGCAAACCATGAGTGCGTGGCGCAAGGAAGGCGTGCCGCTGGTCCCGGTATCCTTGAATATCGCGCCTGCGCAACTGCAAAAAGGCGAGCTGCAATCGACGATCTCCACGTTGTTGAAGTCGCACAATCTGCGGCCGGATTCCCTGCAGCTGGAGATGACCGAGCGGGCCATGTTCGATTCCCATGCGCCGGCCGGCGAAAATCGTCAGGACACCATCGCGCGGCTGCGCGACATGGGAATCCGGATTGCAATAGACGACTTCGGGACCGGCTACTCGAGTTTGAGCTATCTCAAAAATTGGAGGGTGGACGCGCTCAAGATCGACCGGAGTTTCGTGCGCGATCTGGTAACCGACTCCAGCGATCTTGCCATCGTGAGCGCCATCATCGCAATCGCCAAGCATTTGCAGATCCAGGTCATCGCCGAGGGCATCGAGGCCTATCAGCAGGTTGAGATCCTGCGCAGGCTGGGCTGCACGGTGGGCCAGGGATTCCTGTTTGCGCGGCCGATGCCCGCCGACGAGATCTTGAAGTTGTTGCGCGAAGATGCGCAGCCCGAGAAGGAAGGGGACGAGGATATGCTGGCCGTGCTCATCGCAGGGCGCGGCTAGGCGGGTTGCAGTCTGCGGCCGCTGGCCGGATCGAACAGCAGCAAATCGCAGGCCTGCACGGCGATACCGACGGTATCCGTCGCGCGCAAGCCGTGCCGATCGCTGGTGAATACCTTGATTCGTTGCGCGCCCAGCCGCAAGTGCAGGATCGTTCCCAGGCCCGTGGGTTCGATGAAATCCACGCGTGCCGTCAGTCCGCGCGACGGGTCGCAGAATGAGATGCGTTCAGGCCGGATTCCCACCGTGGCACGGCGTTCCTTGAGATGGGTTTGTGGGCGGCAAATCGCGCCGAGGACATGACCTTCGATCATGACCGTCTCGTCCTGCAGTGTCGCGTCGAGAAAATTCATCGCCGGCGCGCCGATGAATCCGGCAACGAACAGATTCGCCGGATTGTCATAGAGATCGGCCGGCGTGCCGATTTGCTGGGCGATGCCTTCATGCATGGCGACGATGCGGTCGGCCATGGTCATTGCCTCGATCTGATCGTGCGTCACGTAGATCGACGTGGTGCCCAGATCACGCTGAAGTTTGCGAATCTCGTAGCGCATTTGCTCGCGCAATCGGGCATCGAGATTCGACAGCGGCTCGTCAAAGAGAAACGCCTGCGGCTCGCGCACCATCGCACGGCCCATCGCGACCCGCTGCCGCTGCCCGCCGGAAAGGTCGCGCGGCTTGCGTTGCAGCAGCTCCAGAATTTCAAGCTTCGAGGCGGCGGCTTGCACGATGGCATCGATGCGCGTCGTCGGCATGCCGCGAAGCTTCAGTCCGAAACTCATGTTCTCACGCACGTTCATGTGCGGATACAGCGCGTAGGACTGGAACACCATGGCGACATCCCGGTCCTTGGGCGGCAGATCATTGACCAGCCGGCCGCCGATTCGAATCTCGCCGCTGGTAATGGCCTCCAGGCCGGCAATCGTGCGCAACAGCGTGGATTTGCCGCATCCCGAGGGTCCGACGAGGACCACGAATTCGCCGTCATCGACGTCTAGGTCGATGCTGCGCAAAACCGCGGCGTCACCAAAGTTCTTGCACAAAGCGCTGATCTGGATCGCGGCCATGCTCAGCCTTTGACGGCGCCGGCTGTGAGGCCCTGCACCAGGTAGCGCTGAATGAAGACGAAGAAAATGCACACCGGCATCAAAGCCAGCACACCGGCGGCCATCATCTGGCCGAAATCCACGGAAAACTTGGATACGAATGCCAGCAATCCGACGGGAAAAGTACTGGCGGCGCTCGAGGAGTTCAGCATGAGCGCGAACAATAGCTCACTCCAGGCCGCTGTGAATACGAATCCCAATGTCGCCGCGAGGCCGGGCAGGGTAAGCGGCACGATGATGCGACGATAGGCCGTGAAGCGGGTCGCGCCATCGAGCATGGCCGCCTCCTCGAGGTCGGCGGGAATGGCGTCGAAAAAGGACTGCATGAGGAAACTCGCGAACGGCACGTTGAACGCCGTGTATACGATGACAAGGCCGGTGAGAGAATTGGTGAGCCCGAGAGGCTTCAACAGGCGAAAGATCGGTGCGACTATCATGACCAGCGGAAACATCTGCGTCACCAGCATCAAGCCCGCGACCAGGTGTTTGCCGCGAAATTGAAATCTCGAAAAGGCGTATCCGGTCGCAGTGGCGAGCAATGTCGCACACGCCGCAGTGGCGGTCGACACGAGCACGCTGTTGCGGAAGAACAGGGGAAATTGGGTGTGCGAGATCACCGATCGATAGTGATCGAGCACGGCGTGCGACGGCCACAGTCTCAGCCCCTCGCCGTACAGCAGGTCGTCAGGGGTCACCGACACCTTGAGAACCCAGAACAACGGGAATAGCGCAAATGCGACGAATGCGGACAACAGCGCATAGTGCAGCGCCCAATATCCGCTGCCATGTCTTTCGATGAACATCAGCGCCGCTGCATGAGAAAAGTGCGCAGGCCCATCAGCAGGGCGGCGTATGCGAGAAGCAGCGCCAGCAGCACGGTCGCGACCGCCGAGGCATAGCCAAAATCCAATCGTTGAAATGCCTGGGTGAAAATGTAGCTGGCGAGGATCTGGGTGGAGTCGGCCGGGCCTCCCTTGGTCATGATCACGATCAGGTCCGCGAAATTGGCAATCCACACCGTCCGCAGCAAAATCGCGATGGCCATGGTGGGCGCGAGAAGGGGCAGCGTGATTCTGCGAAACCTCACCCATGGACCGGCCCCATCGATCGCGGCGGCTTCGTAAATGTCCGTGGGGATCGATTGCAACGCCGCCAGCAGGGTGATCGCGAAAAACGGAATGCCCCACCAGACGTTCGCAATGATGGGTCCCCACAAGGCATGGCGTGGATCGGAAAGCAGGTTGTCGGGAGCCGACATCGCTCCGATCGCATGCAACCAGTAAGGCAACGGTCCGACGACCGGATTGAACAGCCACGCCCAGTTTAGACCGGACAGAAAACTGGGAACTGCCCAGGGCAGGAATACCAGCATTTGCACCAGCGTCCGCCCGGGAAACAGCCTGTTGAGCAGCAAGGCGAGAACCAGTCCCAATCCGAACTGTAACGCCACCGAGGCCACCGTCCAGGTGACGGTGTTGCGCAATGCATTCCAAAACGCCGGGTCGGCGTACAGTTCGCGAAAATGGTCGAGACCCACGAAGTCGCCGCTCAACGGGTCGAGCAGCGTCACGTCATGAAACGCATAGGTGATGCCGACCAGCAGCGGCACCAGCATGACCGCGCAAATCAACAACACGGAAGGCATGATGTAAAAATACGGCTCAGCCGCATGCAGCGCACGGCGCCAGGTCATTTGGCGCTACTCTGCTTTGATTTCGCCTTGGTCAGGTAAGCCGCCCATTGCCGGTTCATCTCATCCGGCGAAATTTGTCCGAGCAGCGCTTGCTGGCCGGTTTTTACCACCAGCGAATCAGCGAAGTAGGCGAAGCCGGGAAGATTGGTGGGCATGAGCGTGGGCACTTCATCCGGGTCCGAGAGTTCCTGGAACCACCCCTTGAGCTGATCGCTGGAATAAAACGGCGCCCGCTCCGCAGATTTGTAGACGGGCAGGGCACCGAGCCGTCGGTTCCAGATCAGATTGCCGGCGGGATCATTGAGGGCCTGAATCAGCTTCCAATCCAGATCCTTGTGCGTGCTTGATTTGAATATTGACCATCCTATATAGCCGACCGTCGGAAACCCTTTGCCGGAGGGCCCCTTGGGCATGGGTGCCACTCCGTATTGTTCAGGCTTCATCCGTGCTGCGACCGCAATGAGCGCGTCCGAATCCTGATCCACCATGGCGCAGGTGCCCGAGTAGAATCCTGCGACGATTTCATTGAAACCCCAATTCACGCTGTCCCGCGGCGCGAGTCCCTCCTTGTACAGGCTCACCATCCAGGCGGTGCCTTTGATCCAGTCCTCGCCCGACAACGTCGAGGTACCGTCAGGCCTGAAAAACGTATTGTTGCCCGCCATCGCGGCGCCGAACATGATCCATGCGTTGAGACCGCCGGGGCCGCCCCGCAGGCAATAGCCCGACTTGCCCGGCAGCGCCGAGATTTTTTTTGCATCCTCGCGAAACTCATCCATGGTCCTGGGTGCCGCGGTGATGCCGGCCTGCTTGAACAAGACTTTGTTGTAGAACAGAGCCCGCAAATACAGGCCATACGGAATCAAGTAAGCAGTGTTGTCGACGGAGCGCGCCATCTGCAGGGCTCGATCGCTCAAGTCCGGCGTCTCTTTCCATGCCGCCAGATAGGGTTCGAGGCTCTCCAGGTTGCCGTTCTTCGCGTACAGCGACAGCCATCGGTCGGGCATCTCGACCACATCGGGGGTATCGCCGGCGGAGACCATGGTGGCGAGCTTTTCGAACGCGGAACTCCACGCAAGCGAGGTGATCTCGACTTGGACGCCGGGATTTTGCTTTTCGAACGAACTCACCAGGCTCTTCAAGGTCTCCGTGCGCTCGGGACTGGTCAGAACTTCGACGAGTTTCAGGGTGGTATCGGCCCGGGCACTGCCGAGCAGCGCCAAGCCGACGAGCGCACAGGACAGCTTCGCGGCCCGCATCTTCAGCGCGCCGCCCGCGCGAGGCTCTGCTCGAGATCCGACCACAGCGTGTCGGTTCCCTCCAGCCCGACATTCAAACGAATCATTCGCGCCGGCACGCCGAAGTCCACCGCTGAATTGGGCCCGGCGGCCTGGACGCGCGTGACCAGCGCGGGAACGACCAGGCTTTCGTGGCCGCCCCAACTGACGCCCATGTGGAAAAGCTCCAACGCGTCGCAGAATGCAGGAATGTCGATGCCCTCATCCACCTCGATGGAGAACAGGCCCGTCGTGCCTGTGAGCCCGGGCGGCAGCGAGGCCGCCAGGGCCGGGTGATGGACCTGAGTCACGGAACGGTGCCCCAACAGACGACGCGCCAATTCGAGCGCCGAGGCCTCGTGCGCCAAAATGCGCTCAGGCAGGGTCCGTAGTCCCCTCAGCAGCAGCCAGGCCTCAAATGGGGCGAGCTTCGCGCCGATATAGGGACAGACCGTGCGCCGCACATGACCGACGAGTTCTGCGCGGCCCGCCAGCACCCCGGCCACCGTATCGCTGTGGCCGCCAAGGTATTTGGAGGCCGAGTGGATCACCATATCCACGCCCAGCGTGATCGGGCGCTGAAACAAGGGTGTGGCCCATGAATTGTCGATGATGCTCAACGTTCCGTGCCGCCTGGCGAGCGCGGCCAATGCCCCGACGTCCTGCGCCTGCATCATCCAGCTGGTCGGGCTTTCAAGGTAGAGCAGCTTTGCGCCTGGCAGTGCCGCTTCGACCGCCTTAAGGTCGGCTCCGTCCACGAAGTCCACCGATACCTCGAACTTCTTGAGCAACGTCTGGAAGAAACGGTAGGCATCCGGGTAGACATGGCGGACGCAGACAACACGGTCCTTCGGTTGCACGAACGCCAACACGGTACCGGAGATCGCCGCCATGCCGCTGGGAAATCCGATCGCCTCATCGGCATGCTCCAGCGACGCGAGCTTTTGCTCGAACAACGACACCGTGGGATTGGTG
The DNA here is from genome assembly GCA_963775565.1 of uncultured Gammaproteobacteria bacterium. Classification (GTDB taxonomy): domain Bacteria; phylum Pseudomonadota; class Gammaproteobacteria; order Steroidobacterales; family Steroidobacteraceae; genus Bog-1198. The sequence goes on along the minus strand of CAVZJP010000018.1, from coordinate 359,996 downwards.
GTGCGCGAATATACGTTGCGCGACCGTTTGCCGGAAAATGTGTCCGACATTTCCGAGAAACTGTCGAATGTAAAAAGCGAGGTTTGGACGATGGACGGAACCACCGCCTGATCCGAGTGGGGCGCATCGTCGTGAGCCAGGAGCCGCCGTGCTCTGACCAAGGCGCTGTCGCGGTCACTCATATTCATCCCGTCGTCTCCTGCAATTCATTTTCCCACCTGGCCACGAGAGTCGACGCGACCGCGTTGCCGAAGACATTGGTCGCCGTGCGTCCCATGTCGAGCACATGATCGACGGCGATGACATACAGCAGTCCTTGTTCCGGCAAGCCGAAGTAGCCCAGCGAGGCCGCGATCACCATCAGCCCGGCGCGCGGTACACCCGCGATCCCCTTGCTGGTGACCATGAGCACGAGCAGCATCATGATTTGCTGATGTACGCTCAAGTCGATCCGAAAAATTTGAGCGATGAACAACACGCCGAAGGAGCAGTACATCGCGGATCCGCACAGATTGAAAGAGTAACCCAACGGCAGCACGAAAGAGGCGATTCGCGTGCTGACGCCGAAGGACTCGAGGCGTTCCAGGGTCAGCGGATAGGCCGCTTCGGAACTGGACGTTGAAAAGGCCAGCAGCAGCGGCGCACGAATCTTCTGCAACAGCTGCCAGGTTCGGCGCCGCCCTATACCCATGTACAGAACGCCGGCGAAAAACACCCACAGCAGTACCAGCGCAAGATAGAAACTGCCGATGTATTTTGCGTACACCAGCAGCACGCCCGCGCCCTGGCTCAAGACCGTGGCGGCGAGGGCGGAAAATATCGCGATGGGGGCCAGTGCCATGACGTACCGGGTCAATCGGAGAATGACCGCCGCCACTTCATCGATGATGTCGATGAGCCCTTTGACTCTGGCGCCCAAGCTGGACGCGGCGGCGCCAAACAACACGGAGAACACCACAATCTGCAGTATCTCGTTGCCGGCCATGGCCTGAACGATGGAGCTGGGGATGACATGTTCGAGCATGTCCTTAAAATGCATGGGCCCCGCTATACTTGAGTCGGCCGCCCCGGCAGCCGCCGAGGAGGCGAGCCCAAGACCGGGTTTGAACAGCTGCACCGTTACGATGCCGATAGTCATGGAAACCATGGTCGCGACGATGAACCATCCCAGAGATTTTCCGCCGATTCGCAGGATCGAAGCGGCACCCTCCATTCGGGCCACGCCGACGACCAGTGTCGAGAATACCAGCGGCGCAATGATCATCTTGATGAGACGCAGGAAACCGGTGGTGATGATGGACAGGCCGGCCGACAGGCTGTCGGCCCCCGGGCCTGGCCCGAGCACGTCGTGCATGGCCAATCCGAATAGCGGACCGGCAATCATGGCGATGATGACAAACCATGTCAGGCGGGATTTCATGCGCTAGTTTTAGCACAGAGTTTATGAATACACGCAACCAACCGTCTTCATCCGCGGCCTTGACCATGCAATCGATTCGCGAGGCGCATGCCCGCATTCGCGACAAAATACACCGCACGCCGGTGATGACCAGCGAAGTGCTCGATGGCCTGACCGGCAGCCGCCTGTATTTCAAATGCGAGAACCTGCAGAAGGCAGGCGCCTTCAAGGCGCGCGGCGCGACCAACGCGGTGTTTTTACTGGGCACCGAAGAGGCGGCGCGAGGCGTGGTCACGCACTCTTCGGGCAATCACGCGGCGGCATTGTCGCGCGCTGCGAAGTTGCGCGGTATCCCCGCACACATTGTGATGCCCAGCAACGCGCCCCAGGCCAAACAGGCTGCCGTGCGCCGCTACGGCGGCGAAATCGTCTTGTGCGAGCCCACGCTAGCCGCCCGCGAATCGACCGCCCGCGAGGTCATGGAGCGAACCGGAGCAGCCTTCATCCATCCTTACGATGATTTGCGGGTGATGGCGGGACAGGGAACGTCAGCGATCGAGATGTTGGAGGATGTGCCTGATCTTGATTTGATCCTGTGTCCGGTCGGGGGCGGGGGTCAACTCAGCGGCATCGCGGTGGCGGCGAAGAGCATCAAGCCCGCCATACGCGTGGTCGGCGTTGAACCTTCGGGTGCGGACGATGCGGCACGTTCGCTCAAAGCAGGCCGAATACTGCCCATGCTGAACCCGAAAACCATTGCCGATGGGCTCAAGACATCGCTGGGCGAACGGCCCTTCGCGGAGATCATTCGTCTGGTCGACGACATCGTCACCGTCAGCGAGGAATCCATCGTGCAGGGAATGCGGCAAATCTGGGAGGTCATGAAACTGGTGGTGGAGCCTTCGGGCGCCGTCAGCTTCGCCGCGTTGCTCGAGCATCGGCTCGCCCCCTCGGGCGCGCGCATCGGCATCATATTGAGCGGGGGAAATCTCGATCTTGACCGTCTGCCCTGGCAGCAATGAGCCATTGACCTCGGTCGAGTCATTGCGTCAATCCAACAGCAGCGGACTCCACTGATGTTCTTCAGCGATGCTGCCGGCCAGCGATAACGCTCTCGAGCGCGCAGGCGTATCGCTCACCCAACGTGTTTTCGGCGGAAGTTCGGCATCGGTGAGCAGCGCCAGCAGACTTTCATTGGTGACTTCGACGGAGTCGAAGGGGGTGGCGTGGCGTGAACCGCGCACGACGATCAGCTCGGCATTGAGCCTGCAGGCCAACGCGCGTTTTTCTTCCAGCGGCGTGAAGTCTCTTTCCGCCGCGATGAGCACCACCCGGCTCTTCAAGCGATCCAGCCGATCAAGAATGGCCCAGCGTGCCAGCGCCATCCCGGTGGCGACATAGGACGCCGCAGACACGGCGCCGATGACGCGGGCAGCGTGCTCGCGAATGGTCCGCTGCCAAGGCTCCGGAAACAGGCGTGCCGCCATCAAGCATGCGGCGCGCGGCATGCCGAACAGCCGCACCAGCCACGCCGAGCCGTATGCCTCGAGCCATTTGCGCATGTCGCGCAGCTCGTAGGTTGCGAGACTATTAATGAGGCCCAATCGCGGCACGCTCGCCGGCCGGCGCGCGGCCATCTCGAGTGCGACCGCGCCGCCTAGGGAGAACCCGACGATATTTGTCCGGGCTATCTTAAGATGGTCCAGGAGTTTCCAAAGAGCATCTGCGAATCCAGCGATGGAATACTCGCCGCGGGGCGGTGTGCTGTGTCCGCTGCCGGGCAGGTCGGGAACAATGATTCGAAAGCGATGCTCGAGAGCCGCGACCTGAAAAGCCCAATCCGCGCCGCTGCAGCCAAGTCCATGAATCAGCAATAACGGCTCGCCGCGCCCGCGTTCCAAGTAGTGAATCGTCAACCCATCATCACGAAAGAAAGGCATCGCAGTCGCTCCTCACTCGCCGCTCCCTGGCGTTGTCCACTGGGATAGTGTCGGCGGCGCAGCGGGCCGCGTCAGCATTCCCGCGCCCTATCCGCATGTCAGTTCTCGCTGACAGCAGATCGCCCACCGATCCCTGATAGCATGTCTTATGCAACGAGCTTAAGGGGTGTTAGGTTGACGTGGCGCGGATGGGCTGCTTTTGTGGCGCTCGGAATCATCTGGGGCTTACCATATTTCTTCATCAAGATAGCGGTTCAAGAGGTCTCGCCGCTGCTTTTGGCGTTCAGCCGCGTGACATTGGCCGCGGTGATCTTGATGCCCATCGCCTGGCGGCGCGGTGCGCTGCGCTCATTAGGCCGGCATAAAATGGCGATCTGCGCCTTCGCCTTGGTGGAGTTCGTCATACCCTTCTCGGTCATCTCCCTCGGCGAGCGTTGGATCAGTTCCTCGATCACCGGAATCCTGATCGCCATGGTGCCGCTGTCCATTGCGCTGCTGCAGCGTTTCTTCGGGGTCCGTGAATCGCTGGGGGTCGGGCGGATCATCGGTCTGTCGCTCGGCTTCATCGGTGTTGCGGCGCTGTTGGGAACGGGCCCTATTTCCTGGCCGCTCGGTTGGGCGGGGGTGGGCTGCATGCTGCTGGCGACCCTCGGCTATGCGATCGGGCCCTTGATCATTCAGCGTCATTTGCATGGGCTCGATTCCATCGGCCCGCTCGCCGCGAGTTTGGCGGTGGCGAGCGCCATCCTATTCATCCCGGCGGCCGCCGAATTCCCCGCGGCGCTGCCGTCGGCGGCAGCCGTGGTGTCGATCGTGATTTTGGGCGTGGTGTGCACCGCGGTCGCCATGCTCTTGATGTTCTATCTGGTGCGTCACGCGGGCGCATCCCGGGCATCCGTGATCACCTATATCAATCCGGTGGTGGCGACACTGCTCGGCGTGCTGGTGCTTCGCGAGCAGCTGGGAATAGGCGGCTACAGCGCCTTCGCGCTCATTCTGTTGGGTTCGTGGCTGGCGACGCGCCGGGACGCCGTCGCATGAATCCCAGCAGCTATGCCCGTCTGCCGGAGCGATTTTTCTCCCGGGTCACTCCAACGCCGGTTGCCAATCCGCGTTTGATCAAAATGAATCGCGCGCTCGTCGACGAATTGGACTTGAGGCTTGATGGTCTCGATGATGGCTCGTTGGCGCAGCTGTTTTCAGGCAATTCGCTGCCGCCGGGATCGGCGCCGATCGCGATGGCATATGCGGGACATCAGTTCGGGCACTTCGTGCCGCAGCTCGGCGACGGCCGCGCCATTCTGCTGGGAGAGTCACTTGATCGCGGTGGAGTGCGCCGGGACATTCAGCTGAAGGGTTGCGGCCGCACCCCTTATTCACGGGGCGGGGACGGCCGGGCGGCATTGGGACCGGTGCTGCGCGAATACCTCGTGAGCGAAGCCATGCATGCGTTGGGGATTGCGGCCACGCGAGCGCTGGCCGCGGTGACCAGCGGCGAGAGCGTCAAACGCGAGGCGCTGCTGCCGGGCGCGATATTCACCCGTGTCGCCGCCAGTCACGTGCGTGTCGGCACGTTTCAATATTTCGCGGCGCGCGGCGACGTCGAGGCCGTCCGGTTGCTCGCGGACTATTGTGTTGAGCGGCACTATCCTTTGGCCGCGCAGGCAGGCAACCCGTACCTCGCGCTGCTGGCCGGGGTGATTGATGCCCAGGCAGCGCTGATCGCCCGCTGGATGCATGTGGGCTTCATCCACGGCGTCATGAACACCGACAATATGGCTGTGTCGGGAGAGACCATTGATTTTGGTCCTTGTGCGTTCATGGATGCCTACGATCAAGCGGCGGTCTTCAGCTCCATTGACAGCCACGGCCGCTACGCTTACGGCAATCAACCTCATGCTGCTGCCTGGAATCTGGCGCGCTTTGCGGAAACGCTGCTGCCGCTGATCGATGCAAATCCCGAGAAAGCGGTTGAAATCGCCAGCGAAGCGTTATCGGTGTTCACCACGCGCTTCAAGGATGCCTGGCTCGATGGCCTTCGCCGAAAGCTGGGTTTGTCGCTGCGGCAGGACGACGATCAGGCGCTTGCCGAGGACTTCCTGCAAACAATGCAGCGCAACCAGGCGGATTTCACCCTGACCTTTCGCGCCCTTTGCGATGCGGCCGCGGACATGTCAGCCGACGCACCGGTGCGGGAACGCTTTGTCGACGGTCTTGAATACGATGCGTGGGCGCTGCGCTGGCGTGCGCGGTTGGCGCTTGAAGATGAGCAGCCGGCGGCGCGTGCCGCAGCGATGCGCCTGGTCAATCCGGCTTACATTCCACGCAATCATCGCATCGAACAGGCGATCGTGGCGGCCGTCGAGCGGCAAGACTTCTCGCCGTTCGAAGAGCTGTCAAATGTACTCTCGCAGCCCTACGTCGCTCGAGCCGCCTTCGAGCGCTATGCCGACGCACCGCTGTCAAACGAGCGTGTGCTGCAAACCTTCTGCGGTACTTAGGCCCGGTCTGCAATGTAATCCCCGAGTCGCCGGTCTAATAGGGCAGGAGTAAGATCTTTTGATGACCCTCGTAATATTGGTGTTTTTGGGCGGCGTGCTGACGATTCTAAGTCCCTGCATCCTGCCCGTTCTACCCTTTGTGTTTGCCCGCTCCGAGAAGAGGTTTCTCACCAACGGTCTTCCCATGCTGGTGGGTATGGCGGTGACCTTCGCAGCCATCGCGACGCTGGCGGCGGTCGGCGGTTCCTGGGCGGTGAGAGTCAATCAATACGGCCGCATCTTCGCGCTGCTGCTGCTGACCGCATTCGCCGCCACGCTGATATCGACGCGCCTGGCCGACTTGATGGCGAAACCCTTCGTCGCGCTGGGCAACCGCCTGACGGGACCAGGGACAGCGGGAGAGGGCGGTTGGGCAAATTCCCTCCTCCTCGGTGTGGCGACCGGTCTTCTCTGGGCACCCTGCGCCGGCCCCATACTGGGACTCATCCTGACCGGCGCGGCCATCTCCGGCCCGAGTGCCCGCACCACTTTGCTGCTCTTCGCCTACGCGGCGGGTGCCGCAAGCTCGCTGGCCGTGGCATTGCTGGCCGGCGGGCGGGTCTTCGCTTTATTGAAGAAGTCTCTCGGCACGGGCGAGTGGGTGCGGCGGGCGCTCGGCGTCGCCGTGCTGGCTGCGGTCGTGGCCATCGTTTTCCATTGGGACACGAGCGTGCTCACGCGATTGTCGCTGAACGGTACGAACAGTCTGGAGCAGTCCCTGCTTGACAGGATCGGTCCACAGAATCCCGGCGCCGCGGGCGGCAGCATGGCCATGAAGAACACCATGGCCATGAGCAATACGGCCATGGCGATGAGCAATGGCAAGGCGGACGGGCACGCCATGATGATGTCCGCCGCCAAATCATCCAACGATCTGCCGGTGGAAGGGCAATTGCCGAGCTTCGAAGGCGCCACGCTGTGGCTGAATTCCCCGCCGCTGACCCCGGAGGCTTTGCGGGGCAAGGTGGTCGTGGTGGATTTCTGGACCTACTCCTGCATCAATTGCTTGCGCGCGCTGCCGTTCGTGCAGTCCTGGTATGCGAAATACAAGGATCACGGATTGGTGGTGATCGGCGTGCACGCGCCGGAATTTGCTTTCGAGAAGGATCCTGCCAATGTACGGCGCGCCGTAGCCGATCTGAAAATCGACTATCCCGTAGCGCTCGACAATGACTATGCGATCTGGCAGGCATTCAACAACCAATATTGGCCGGCGCATTATTTTATCGATGCCACCGGACAGATCCGCGCTCATCATTTCGGCGAAGGCAACTACGATGAGTCGGAACAGATCATTCGCAAACTGCTGACCGAGGCGGGGAGCACTGGTCTGCCGCCGCCCGGCATGGGATCGGCGAAACCCGTGGGTGTTCTGGCGCCGGCCGATGAGGCCCATGATCAGTCGCCGGAGACCTATGTGGGATATCGGCGCGCCGACAATTTTGTCTCCCCCGGCGGTTTCATCCAGGATCAATCCCACAAGTACGCGGCGCCGGCCGAGTTAAAATTGAATCAATGGGCGTTGGATGGGTCATGGGTTGTGGATCCGGAAAAAGCGGTTTTGGAGGCGGCGCCGGGGAAAGTCGTGTTTCGGTTCTACGCCCGCGATCTGCATCTGGTGTTGGGGCCCGGCAGCAGCGGCAAACCGGTTCGATTCAGGGTGACGCTGGATGGCAAGCCGCCCGCTGCAAACCATGGCGCGGATGCGGATGCGAGCGGCGCGGGTACGATCGACGGGCAACGGCTATACCAACTGATCAGGCAATCGGGCGAAGTGGGTGAACACCTTTTTTCAATCGAGTTTCTGGATTCCGGTGTTCAGGCGTATTCATTTACATTCGGGTGAGGGTGCGGGTATGAGAATATTGAGCCGTCGCGATGTCGTCATGGGCCTTGGAGCCCTGTCCACCATTCCCATGGCCTATCGGGTGTCAGCGGCAACCCTGTCAGGGCCGATGCAAGCCAACGAAGTGTCAATTGAGAATTTCTCGCCTGCCGGCACGAGCCTCGGAGTTGCGCGGGTGCCGAAGGTCGTCAAAAGCAATGCGGAGTGGCAGGCTCAGCTCTCGCCGGCCTCCTATACCGTGGCACGCCAGGCGGGTACCGAGAGGGCGTTCAGCGGCGAGTACGATAAAAATCATGCTGACGGGCTCTATCACTGCATCTGTTGCGATACCGTGCTGTACGATTCGAAGACCAAGTTCGATTCCGGCACTGGGTGGCCGAGCTTCTGGAAGCCGATTTCGTCCATGAACATCGTCAAGACCAGCGACTCGACTTTCGGCATGCAGCGCGACGCCATCTCTTGCCGTCGCTGCGACGCGCACCTGGGTCACGTCTTTGACGATGGCCCGAAGCCCACCGGCCTGCGCTATTGCATGAATTCGGTTGCGCTTCACTTCGCGGCGCGTGCCTAGGGTCTTAAGGAGCTGCCATGTCAATTGCAAGATTCACGACTCCCCTGCGCGTCGCTGCATTTTTGGGTGCGATCGCGATCGGCGTTTTGTTGTGGCGTTCGCCGTTGTTTGGCGCGGAGGCGCCGGTAATCATCCCGCCGCCGACGGTCGATAATCCCAAGGCAGCGGGAGCCGAGCAGACCGCGGTGTTGGCGGGCGGGTGCTTTTGGGGCATACAAGCGGTGTACCAGCATGTGCGCGGCGTCAAGAATGTGCTCGCTGGTTATGCCGGCGGCGAGAAGTCGACAGCGCAGTACGAGGTCGTGAGTTCGGGCAGGACCGGGCATGCGGAATCGGTGAAAATTGTCTTCGATCCGGCCGTCATTTCCTACGGCCAACTGCTGCAGATCGCGTTTTCCGTGGCGCACGATCCCACTCAGCTCAATCAACAATATCCGGACGTCGGCACCCAGTATCGGTCCGTGATTTTCTACGCCGACGATGACCAAAAGCGCATCGCGCAGGCCTACATCAGCCAACTGGAGCAGGCGCACGTGTTTGCACGGCCGATCGTGACCCGCGTCGATCCTCTCAAGGGATTCTATGCGGCTGAGAGCTATCATCAGGACTACTTGATACACAATCCGACCCAGCCCTACATCGCGATGTACGATCTGCCCAAGGTGGAGAATCTCAAGCGCACGTTTCCAGAACTTTATCGCGGACAACCGGTTTTGGCGCGAAACTAATGGTTGGCGCAAAACCAATGCCCGCTGTCAAAAAAATTGCAGGATTGTGGTTGATCTTCAGCGCGTTTCTTTGCGCGCCGCCCTCGATCGCCGCAGACAATCCCAAGGACGGCATCACGGTGTTTGCGGCCGCGTCGTTGACCGATGTGCTGCAGGAATTGGGCGACGGCTTCACCAAGGACTCGTCCATCCCGGTGCGATTTTCGTTTGCCGCCAGCTCGACCCTCGCCCGCCAGATCGAAAATGGCGCGCCCGCGGACATGTTCTTTTCGGCCGACCTGGAATGGATGGACTACCTGCAGGCGCGCAAATTGGTTCAACCGGCAACCCGGCACGATGTGCTGGGTAACAAGCTGGTGCTGATCGCGCCCACGGACAGCCAGGTGATGCTGAAAATTCAACCGCATTTTGCGCTGGCTGCGACCTTGGGAACGGGTCGCCTCGCCACCGGCGATCCGGACTCGGTGCCGGTGGGCCGCTATGCGCGTGAAGCGTTGACCAACCTAGGGGTCTGGGATGAGGTCTCCGCGCGCCTGGTACGCGCCGATAGCGTGCGTTCGGCGCTGGCGTTCGTCGATCGCGGCGAAGCGGCCCTCGGCATTGTCTATCTGACGGATGCGCTGGTCGACAAGAAGGTTCGCGTGGTCGATGAGTTTCCCGCCAACACCCACAAGGCCATCATCTATCCGGTCGCGCTGACCCCGATGGCAAAAGAGGATGCGGCCAAATTCCTGAGTTTCATCCGCGGTCCCGCCGGGAATGCCGCATTTCAACGGTACGGTTTCACGGTACTTCACTAGGTATCGCGGTTTCGTGTGACCCAATCCACTGCCTTTCGGCTCACTGTCCCTTTCATCAAGGAACTCGGGGTCGAGTTCATCAGCGCAGCTGACGGCAACGCGGTTGTCGCGCTCAATCTCGAGCCCTGGCATTTGAACAGTTGGTCGGTTGCGCATGGCGGGGTGCTCATGTCATTGCTGGATGTCGCCATGGCGGTCGCGGGAAGGTCGCTCGATGCCAAGGCGGGCGGCGGCGTGACGGTCGAGATGAAGACCAGCTTTTTGCAACCCGCGAAGGCGGGAACGCGGCTGACGGCCTCGGCGCGGGCGTTCCACCGCTCCAGTACCATGGCATTTTGCGAGGGCGAAGTGCGAGACTCCGATGATCGACTGATCGCCAAGGCGATGGGCACGTTCAAATACCGCAAATCAGGAGGCGCCGATGGCTGACTCATTTCGCCGCATTGTGCTGGCGTCCCGTCCTCATGGCTGGGTGCGCGAGGAGAATTTCCGCCTCGAGGAGGTTCCGCTGCCTGCCTTGAGCGACGGGGAAGTCCGCGTACGCAATCACTTCCTTTCGCTTGATCCATACATGCGCGGACGCATGAACGATGCAAAGTCGTATGCCGCGCCGCAGGCGCTCAACGAGACCATGGGCGGCGGCACGGTGGGCGAGGTGGTTGAATCCCGCGATCGCAATTTCGCCGTGGGCGATACGGTTCGAGGCATGCTGGGCTGGGCCGAATACGGTGTGAGCAATGCTCAAGGACTGGGCAAAGTGGATGCGCGGCAGATTCCGCTCTCGGCCTACCTCGGCACGTTGGGAATGCCGGGCATGACTGCGTGGTATGGACTCAACAAGATCATGGCGCCCAAAGCGGGAGATACCGTGGTCGTCAGCGCCGCCGCGGGCGCCGTCGGCAGCGTGGTGGGCCAACTGGCAAAAATCGCAGGCGCGCGTGCGGTGGGTATCGCGGGCGGCCCCGACAAATGCCGCCACGTCACTGAAGATCTTGGCTTCGACGCATGCATCGACTACAAACTGGCCACCGACGCGAAAGCGCTGGCGGCGTTGATCGGCGCGGCCGCGCCAAAAGGCGTCGATGCGCATTTCGAGAATGTCGGCGGCGATGTACTCAATGCGGTCATGACCTTGCTCAACCCGTTTGCCCGGGTCGCGATCTGCGGCCTCATTGCCGACTACAACACGACCCCGGGTCAGATGCTGAAAAGCGCCATCGTGAATCCCGCTATTTTCCTGGTTTCCCGCATCAAGATGGAAGGCTTCATCGTTTCCGATCATCTGAATTTATGGCCCGAGGGGCTGACGGCGCTGGCCGGGTACGTGGCCGCCGGAAAAATCAAATATCGCGAGACCATCGCCGATGGTCTTGCCAAGGCGCCTGCCGCATTCATCGGAATGCTGAAGGGACAGAACTTGGGTAAACAACTGGTCAGGCTTTACTGAAACCTCATGAAACAGCTCATTTTGCATCATTATCCGAACTCGCCGTTCGCCGAGAAAATCCGGTTGATTTTGGGTTTCAAGGGGCTGCGTTGGTCCTCGGTGATCATCCCCAATATCATGCCGAAGCCCGACTTGATCGCATTGACCGGCGGATACCGCAAGACGCCGGTGCTGCAGATCGGCGCGGACATTTACTGCGATACCGCTCTGATCGCCGATGTCATCGAAGCGCAGGCTGCGCAGCCCACCTTGTATTCCGGCGGCATCGCAGGCGCTTCACGGATTCTCGCGCAATGGGCAGACTCCACCCTGTTCTGGACGATGATTCCTTACTCCCTGCAACCGGCCGGGGTGGCGCACATGTTCAGCGGGCTGCCGCCCGAGGCCGTCAAGGCCTTCAACGACGACCGGATGGTGTTTCGGGCGAATATGCCACGCATGCGGCCGGCGGAGGCCGGCGGCGCGTTTGTTCTTTATCTCGATCGTCTTTCCGAGACGTTGGGCAAGCAAGCCTATTTTTTTGGTAGCGCGGCCAGCATTGCGGATTTTTCGATCTATCACAATCTCTGGTTCGTCATGCGCGCTGGACCGATGGCTAAAATCCTGGAGTCCTATCCGGCGCTGTCAGCCTGGCGCGCGCGAATGGAGGCCTTGGGCCACGCCACTTTCGACAAGCTCGACAGCACCGCGGCCATTGCCATTGCACATGACGCCGTGGCCGACGCCTCGACCGGTCTTGTTGCGGATACCCATGGCATTGCGCTCGGCGAAAGGGTGATCGTGGCGGCGACCGACACGGGAGTCGATCCCGTCGAAGGGACGCTGTACTCAGTGGCCAAAGATAGGGTTTCGATTGCGCGGGAAGATGTGCGGGCGGGCAAGGTCGTCGTACATTTCCCCCGGATTGGTTTCGAAATGCGCCGCGTCAAATAAGGATCACGATGTCGCCCATTCTCAAAGTCGCGGTTTACGCGGGCCTCATCGCAGGAACCATCGATATCGGCGCCGCTTGCGCGATCAACCTGATCGGACCCGGGCCGATTCTTCGTTTCATTGCCAGCGGACTTTTGGGTGCGCCGCTGCCTCACGAGAACTGGGTTTATTGCCTAGGGTTAGGGCTGCAATGGGCGATGTCCATGATCATCGCGGCCATATTTGCCGCCGCCGCGGCCGGTGCTCCGGTACTCTTGCGCCGCTGGATCGTTTCCGGAATCACCTACGGAATCGGCGTCTATTTCGTCATGACTTTCGTGGTGGTACCGCTATCGAGAGCCAAAGGGGGGCACGTCACCTTGCGCTCGTTCGCCCTGAATCTCGCGGCCATGATTCTTTTCGGCTTGATCGTGGCTTACGTCGCGCAACGCACTATGCGCAAATCAAGACCTTAAGTGCGACGCGCCGGGACGCCAGACTCGAAAGCCTCCGAGGAACGCAAAATCGTTGTTCCCTAACCGGGAATTGCGCGGCAACTTCTTCAATTTCCTGGAATTACCGCCGCCAATGACGACATAGTCGGCTTCCAGGGCTTTTGCGAGTTGTTCCACGACCTCCGCCACCGCGCGGCGCCATTTTTTGGCGCCAAGACGGCGCCGCCCGCGATCCCCCACGTAGTCTTCATAGCTTCGGCCGCGCTTGTACGGTAAATGAGCCAGTTCCATCGGCGCGACCGTGCCATCGACGATGAGCGCCGAACCCAATCCCGTTCCCAGGCCCAAGAACAGCATGCGACCGCCTTCGTAGCTGCCGATTGCCTGCATGGCGGCATCATTCATGACAAGGGTCGGCCGGCCGAAGGCTTTGCGAAAATCAAATCCGACCCAGCCGCGTCCGAGATTGTACGGTTCGGTCACGATCTTGCCGTGCACGACCACGCCCGGGTAGCCGATCGAAACAGCGTCATATTTGAGATCGCCTACGAGCTTAAGTACCCGAGACACCATTTGGCGCGGCGTCATGGCGGGACCGGAATCGAATTGACGCATATCGCGATGACCCGACACGCGAGTCTTGACATGACTGCCGCCGACATCGATGGCGAGTACGCGCCGCTGAGGCTTTCGCTGCATTCCTTAGAATAGCGCACCCAAGCATGACCCGTCAGTCACGGCATTTGACACAATATGATTCGCCGACGAGTATCGACAGCTTGTATCCCCCCGGAGATGAAGAGTGAAGTTACGGCGCTTGATGGGAAAGGCTGAGGTGGCGGCTTGCGCCGTGCTGGCGGGTTGTGCGACCAGCGCACCGGCACCGACTCCTGCACCGGCGGCGGCACCGTTATCGGTGCCCGAGTCATTGCGCGTGCCTGAGACGCAACGCTTGATAGCCCGGCTGCGTGCGGTGGGCGTGCAGGTTTATCAATGCCACCCGGGGAAAAATGATCCCACGCTGTTGGAGTGGTCTTTCAAGCAGCCTGAGGCCGATCTCTCCACACAGGCTGGAATGGGCATCGGTAAACACTATGCCGGACCGACCTGGGAAGCGAACGACGGCAGCAAGGTCATGGGCGAAGTGATCGCGCGCAGCGACAGCCCGAAGTCCGACTCGATTCCCTGGCTGCTGCTGCGTGCCAAGACGACCTCGGGCGCCGGGCTGTTCAGCGGCGTGATGTCCATCCAGCGATTGGACACTGTCGGCGGCAGCGCGCCTGCGGGAGGGTGCCGCCCGGATCAAACCGGCCAACAACTGCGGGTCCCGTATACGGCCGACTATGTGTTCTATGGCATGAAGCCCTAGTCCGAGCTGTCCCGGGGATTTCGCCATGAATGACGAGTCATTGGAGCAGGTGCAATCCAAGATTGCGTATCTCGAGCGGGCAATGGCCGAACTCAGCGATGTGGTTTTTCGCCAGCATCAGGAAATACGGGTGCTGGAAGCGCGGCTCAAGATCATCAAAGAACGTTTGGAAGGCCCGGCTTCCGAGGAGGTTCGTTCGAGCGCCGAGGAACGGCCGCCTCACTACTGAGATTCGAGGGCCCATGGCATCATGCAAGAATGCCAAACGCAGTGGATCTTTCCGTTTGGGTGGATGAATTCGCGCGCACACACCCAGGGCGCACATTCCTCAAGACCCCTGAGGGTCGGTGCGTCACCTATGCTGCGCTTCACGAATCGTCGGGGCGCATCGCTTCGGCCCTGACCCGGCTTGGAGTGATACCCGGCGATCGCGTCGCGGTCCAGGTCGACAAATCGCCGGAAGCGGTGTTGCTCTACCTTGCGTGCCTGCGAATGGGCGCCGTGTTCGTGCCGATCAATGTTGCCAACACCGCGAGCGAAGTGGATTACTTTCTACGCGACTCATCGGCGCGGGTCGCGATCATCCGGCCGGCGGATCGGAACGTGCTGCAGCCGCTGGCCGAATCGGCGGGCGTGGCCCGGGTCGAGACGCTGGGTGCCGCGGGCGAGGGGTCGTTGCCCGAGTTGGCGGCCCGGTCCGAGCCGGCAGATTTCGTTGTGCCGCGGCTTGAATCCAACGCCATCGCGGCCATCGTGTATACCTCTGGTACCACCGGACGCTCAAAGGGCGCCATGCTGACGCGCGCCAATCTCGCCGCGAACGCAGCCGCCCTGGTACATGCGTGGCGTTTTTCAGAGAACGACCTGCTGCTGCACACGCTGCCGCTGTTTCACATTCACGGACTGTTTGTCGCCGTCAATACCGTGCTCGCATCCGGATCCGGCATGTTGCTATTGTCCAGATTCGATGCCGAGCTGGTGCTCAAACATCTGCCGGAAGCGAGCGTGTTCATGGGCGTGCCCACCCATTACACCCGCCTTCTGCAGCTCGGCGGCCTGAACCGGACGAGCGCCGCGGCCGTGCGTTTGTTCGTCTCCGGTTCAGCGCCTTTGCTGGCTGAAACTCATCGAGAATTCCTCGAGCGCACCGGCCATGTGATTCTGGAGCGCTACGGGATGACGGAGACCTTGATCAACACATCGAATCCATACGACGGTGTGCGCCTGGCGGGTTCGGTCGGGCCGCCACTTCACGACACGGCGATTCGCGTGGCCGCCGAGGGCGGCATCGCCGATGCGCAATCCGGAGTCATCGGCGAACTGCAGATCAAGGGCCCCAGCGTATTTGCGGGCTACTGGCAGGACGAAGCGAAAACGCGCGCTGAATTCACCGCCGATGGCTGGTTCAAGAGCGGCGATGTGGGCTGCATCGATGGCGAGGGGTACGTGTACATCGTCGGTCGCGCCAAGGATCTCGTGATCAGCGGCGGCTACAACGTGTATCCGAAGGAGGTGGAGACCGAGTTGGACGCGTTCCCGGGCGTCCTTGAAAGTGCCGTATTCGGCGTTCCCCATCCGGACTTCGGCGAAGGCGTCACGGCAACGGTCGTGGCCAAACCCGGTGCGATTCTGGCGGAGCAGGACATTATCGAGGCGGTCAAGCTGAAGCTCGCGCGCTACAAAGTGCCCAAGCGCATCATTTTCATGAGGGAATTGCCGCGAAATGCCATGGGCAAGGTACAGAAAAATGAGTTGCGCCGGTCTTTTGCCGCGATCTATTCGGGGCAGCCTGTAGGATAATTGCGCCATGCTTCAGGCCGGCATCATGATGGATCGACCCCTGCTGATTTCCGATGTCATCGAGCACGGGGCCGCTCAATTTGGCGATACCGAGATCGTGTCGCGCGAAACTCATGGAGCCGTCTTTCGATACAGCTACGCGCGTTGCAGGGTGCGGGCGATGCAGCTTGCCAATGCCCTGGCCGACTTAGGCTTCATCCCGGGAGACTCGATCGGCTCGGTGGCGCTGAGCAATCATCGGCATCTGGAGGCTTATTACGCCGTGTCCGGCAGCGGCATGGTCATTCACACCTGTAATCCACGACTGCATCCGTCGCAGCTGATTTACATCATCAATCACGCTCAGGATCGCGCGTTGCTGTTCGATCCGACCTATGCGCCCTTGATCGACGGCATTGCCGCGCAGTGTCCAAACATCAAACATTGGATTTGCCTGACCGACGCCGGGAATATGCCCCGCATGCCGAACGTGCGGAACGTGCTGTGTTATGAGGAGTTCATCGCCTCGTGCGCAGCACACTTTGCCTGGCCGCAGTTCGATGAGCGCACCGCCGCCGCGCTATGCTACACCTCCGGCACGACGGGAAATCCCAAGGGTGCGCTGTATTCGCATCGATCGATCGTGCTCAACGCTCTGTCGGCCTGTCTTCCGGGAATAGTCTCGCTGTCTCCCAGGGACACGATCATGCCGGTTGTGCCGATGTTCCATATCAATGGTTGGTGCATTCCCTATGCCGCGCCGATTGGAGGGGCGAAGCTGGTTTTGCCCGGCGCGCGCCTGGATGCCGTCAGCCTCTACGAACTGCTGGAGAGCGAACAGGTGACGGTGACCGCGGGCGTCCCCACGATCTGGATCGCGCTGATGCGGCATTTGGAGCAGGGCAATCTACCGCTATCGACTCTCAAGCGCATCCTCGTCGGCGGGTCGGCGATGCCGCAATCGCTGATTGCCCGGTTCGACGAACAATTTGGTATCGAAGTCCGGCATGCCTGGGGTATGACCGAAACGGTGGCCATTGCCACGATGAGCGCTCTGAATTCTCAGCAGTCCCTCATGCCGCCGGCCGCACGGCACTCCCTCATGGCCAAACAAGGCAAGGCGGTATTCGGTGTCGAGATCAAGGTGGTGGATGATGACGGACGCGACTTGCCGCGGGACGGAAAGTCGCAGGGTCAACTCATGGTGCGCGGCCAGTGGACAGTCTCCGGGTACTACCGGTCAGACCAGCCGCTGCTCAAGGAGGGATGGTTTCCCACCGGCGACATCGCGACCATCGATGCGCAAGGCACGATGCAAATCAGGGACCGTGCCAAGGATCTCATCAAGACGGGCGGTGAATGGATCAGCTCCATCGATCTGGAGAATGCTGCGATGGGTCACCCGTGCGTCGCCATGGCCGCGGTCATCGGTGTGAAACATCCTCGTTGGGAGGAGCGGCCTCTGATGTTCATTGTCCGAAAGCCGGACCAGCCGCTCGAGTGCGATGAGATTCTCGCGTTCCTGTCGGAGCGGGTCGCCAAATGGTGGATCCCGGACGCGGTGATCTTCCTGGAGACGCTCCCAGTGGGAGGAACCGGAAAAGTCCAGAAGGCGATGCTGCGCGAGCAGTATGGAGATCACTTCAAGTAGCTTCAATCATGGGCGCTCAAATGTATTTTAAGGATCATTCATGCTCGATCTGATGCTTGCCATTGGCCACCATCTGTTGATTTTCGCCATATTCGGAATTCTATTCGCCGAATTTTGGATTCTGCGGCCCGGATTGAACAGCGCCTCCGCGAGCCGCATGGCATCGATCGACTTGTGGTACGGAATTTTCGCCGGCGCCGTCGTGGTCCTGGGTTTTTGCCGCGCCATCTTTGCCGCCAAGGGCTGGCCCTACTACTCCCACAACGCTTTTTTTTGGGCCAAGCTCGGTTGCTTTGCTGCGATCGGGTTGCTATCCCTGCCGCCCACGTTTGCCTTTATCCGCTGGAGAAAATCGGGCATCGCGCCGAATGATCCGGACATCCGCTCGGTAAAGCGCTATCTTCACCTTGAATTGTCCCTGTTCGCGCTATTGCCCATATTTGCCGCCGCGATGGCGCGAGGCTACGGGGAATTCTAGAATTCCCTGCCGGACCCGGGGAACCCGGGGCCGCACGGTCGTTCCAAGCTTGTTTCGTGGTTTTCCGGAGTCCGGGACGATTTCGAGCATTGACTCGCCTGGAATTTCAAGCATTTTGTCAAAAGGATCGTTAATGAATCAGAAAGCTGCACTGCCGCTCAGCGAGCAGAACGCGAGGTATCAACCGCAGGCTCCGCTCTCGGTCTCTGCGAGTTCGGCCTGGATCCGGCCGCTGCAGCAAGAAATGGCCCGGGTCATCGTGGGTCAAAAGCATCTTCTCGACAGATTGCTGATTGCCTTGCTGACCAACGGCCACGTGCTTCTGGAGGGTGTGCCCGGTTTGGCCAAAACCCTCGCCTTGAAGACATTGGCCAGCTGCATCGCACTGCAATTCAAACGGCTGCAGTTCACGCCGGATATGTTGCCGGCCGATATCGTGGGTACGATGATCTACAACCCGCAGGACGGGGCGTTTCGCACCAAGCACGGACCCATATTCAGCAATCTCATCCTCGCCGATGAGATCAATCGAGCGCCGGCGAAGGTGCAGAGCGCATTGCTGGAAGGCATGCAGGAGCGCCAGGTCACCATCGGCGATGAGACCTATGCGCTACCGAGTCCCTTCCTGGTGTTGGCGACGCAGAATCCCTTGGAGCAGGAAGGAACCTACCCGCTGCCGGAGGCGCAGATCGATCGCTTCATGATGAAGGTGATCGTCACTTACCCAAACCGTGCCGAAGAGCGCGCGATCCTGGATGCCATGGCGACCACCGAGGCCTTGGTGATGCCGCGTCAGGTGGTCAGCGCCGAGCAGATCATCGAGGCACGGCACGTCGTGAACGCGCTCTACGTGGACGACAAGATCAGGGACTACATCGTCGATCTGGTGCTCGCAACGCGTCCGCCCGTTGCAGCATCTTTGAAATTGGATGGCTACATCCAAACCGGCGCGTCGCCGCGCGCAACCATCGCTCTGACCCTGGGCGCGCGTGCCATGGCCTTTTTGAGCGGCCGCAATTTCGTCATTCCGCAGGACGTCAAGTCGATAGCGCTCGACGTGCTTCGTCACCGCGTGTCCGTAACCTACGAGGCGGAGGCGGAGAATATCTCCTCGGAAAATGTCATCGAGAAAATTCTGAACGCACTACCCGTGCCTTGAAGTATGCCGAGGGAAGCAACCAAGTCGAGCAAAGCCATCATGAGCGGCATGCGGCAGCTGGAAATCCGCACGCGCCGCATGGTCAACGACAGTCTCGCAGGCTCATACCACTCGGTATTCAAGGGCAGGGGGATGGATTTCGACGAGGTCCGTGAATACACCCCCGGCGATGAAGTCCGAACCATCGATTGGAATGTGACGGCGCGCGCCGGCAAGACTTTCGTCAAGAAGTACACCGAAGAGCGCGAACTCACGATTTTCCTTCTGGTGGACATCAGCGCGTCCGGCAACTTCGGATCCGGCGCATTCAGCAAGCGCGACCTGGCCGCGGAGCTAGCCAGCGTGCTGGCATTCTCCGCCATTCGCAACAGCGATAAAGTCGGGCTGCTGCTCTTCACCGACCAGGTCGAGCGCTACCTGCTGCCGAAGAAGGGGCGGCGCCATGTACTGCGTGTGGTGCGGGATATTCTGTATCACGATCCGGAGCGTACCGGCACGGATATCGTGAGGGCGCTCGATGTCGCCAACCGGCTGTTGCATCGGCGGGCGATCGTGTTCTTGATTTCCGACTTTGAATTGCCGAAGAATCCGTCGGCCACGCGCTCGCAACTGTGCCGCGCCATGCGCCGTACGAATCGCCGCCACGATCTCATTGCAGTTCACGTCGAGGATCCGCGCGAACAGGATCTTCCGGACGTGGGAATCGTAGCGCTGGAGGATGCGGAGACCGGGGAAGTGATCGAGCTCGATACCGCGAGCGCTGCCATACGCAAAGAATTCAAGGATCAATCCCTGGAAAGGAGCCGTCGCCTGGTGAGCGACTTCAGGTCTGAAGGCGTCGACACCCTGCAGCTGCTGACCAATTCGCCTTACATGCCTGCGCTGCAGAGATTCTTCAAAACCCGGGCGCGCAGACGGTGAAGAGCGTATGTCATTCGCGCCCGTGGGCGGCGGTCGCGCTTGGCATTGCCGGCGCGTTCCTGGGCGGCGGTCTTTGGGCCGCGGCAGCGCCCGTCGAGGATATTCGCGACATTCGCGGACCGAAATTCATCCTGTCGCCCTGGGCCTTGTGGGCGGCCATCGCGGCTGTGGTGCTGTTGGCGTTGTGCGGCTACTGGCTGTGGCGCTGGCAACGCCGCCGCAGTGCCCGCGCTCTTACGCCATTCGAAATTGCCCTCAAGGGCCTCGAGGACATCCGCGCACGGATGCTGCCGGGAAGCGCGCGCGAATTCTCGACGGAGGTGTCCTCCATCGTTCGAACCTACATAGAACAACGATTCGATGTCACCGCGACCCGCCGAACCACAGAGGAATTCCTGCGCGAACTTCTCGAATCCGCGAATGCGTCGCTGGCGCGTCACCGCACGTTGCTCGGAGAGTTTCTCCAGCAATGCGACGTTGTGAAGTTTGCCGCCCAATCGCTCACCATTCAGAACATGGAATCGCTGCGCCAAAGCGCACGGGCCTTTGTGCTTGCGACCGAGCCCGAGGCAGTGGTCGCGGCCGCGGCAGAAGCCGCATGATTCGCTTTCTGCAGCCTGAGTGGTTTTGGTTGCTGGCCTTGCTGCCGCTATTGCTGTTCTGGCGCGGCAGGCGGGGTCCCGTCGCCGCCATCGAGTACTCCGACGTGAGCCTCGCACGAAGCCTTGCCCGCAGCAGCCGCAGCCGGGTGGGATTGTGGTTCTTGCTGCTGCCCATTGCCGCCGGCATGTTGATGATCGCAGGTCTCGCTCGTCCGCAGCGAGACCACAGCCGCGCCGAAGTGATCGCCCACGGCATCGACATCGTACTGGGACTGGACGTCTCCGGCTCGATGCAGGCGTTGGATTTTCAAATCGACCAGCATCGGGTGAATCGGATCGACGTCGTCAAATCGGTGGTCTCCAAATTCATCGAGGAGCGGCCTGACGATCGCATCGGCATCATTGCCTTCGCCGGCGCTCCATACCTGGTCAGTCCCATCACCCTCGACCACGACTGGCTTCTGCAGAACCTGGAGCGCGTGGCCGTCGGGGGCCGCGATGACGGAACGGCGATCGGCTCGGCGATCGCAGCCAGCGTCAACCGGCTGCGGGGAAGCTCCGCGAAATCAAAGGTCGTCATTCTGCTCACTGACGGCGTCAACAACACTGGAAAAATATCACCGCTCGCCGCCGCCGAAGCAGCCAAGGCAATGGGGGTGAAGATCTACACGATCGGCGTGGGGGTTCGCGGAGAAGCGCCCATACCCGTCCGCGACGCTGCCGGAAATATGCGGCTGATCATGGCCAAAGTCGACGTGGATGAGAAGACCTTGCAGGCCATCGCAGGGGAGACGGGCGGAAAATTCTATCGGGCCACCGATACCGATTCGCTGCAGGAAATCTATGAGCAAATCAATCGGTATGAGAAGTCGGCGCAAACGGTGCAGAAATTCGAGCATGTGGAAGAGCTGTATCCCTGGGCGCTGATTCCGGCATTGGCGCTTCTGGGACTCGGCCTGCTCTTGCAGCACACGCGCCTGCGGAGATTGCCGTGACATTCAGCGACCCCTGGTGGTTGGCGGCGGGATTTGCCGCCGCTATCCTGGTCATCTGGATGTGGCAGCGCTACGACGCGCGGCAACAGGCTGCGCTGGCGAGATTTGTCTCGGTCCACCTGCGGCAACAGTTGACGCAATCCATTTCTCACGCGGGACGCCGCGCGCAGCGCGGCCTGTTCCTCGCGGCCCTCATCTGTCTCTTTGTCGCCCTTGCAGGACCGCTGGTGGGTTTTCGCTGGGAGATAGTCAGCCGCCGCGGAAATGAAATTATTTTCGCGATAGATACGTCTCGCAGCATGCTGACGCCGGATGTGAAGCCCAATCGCCTGACCCGGGCAAAACTCGCGATCGATGACTTTGCGAAACGCCTCGATGGCGATGCGGTGGGCATCGTGGCGTTCGCGGGCACGGCGTTTTTAGCGTGCCCCATCACGCTCGACTATGCGGCATTTCACGAGACCTTGGAGGCCATCGATACCAATACGATTCCCCGCGGCGGCACGAATATCTCGAGCGCCATTCAAGGCTCACAAGTCGCGCTGCGCCGGCGCCCCGGCAGCGATAAAGTTCTAATCATCGTCACGGATGGCGAGGACTTGGAGGGCGATGCCTTGGAAGCGGCCCGTGCCGCCGGGCGGGAAGGTCTGAAGATCTACACCGTCGGAGTGGGCACCGCCGCCGGAGATCTGATTCCTATTTTGCCGGAACTCGGCGGCGGGTTCGTGAAGGATGAGACCGGCGCGTTCGTCAAATCACGCTTGGATGAGTCAGGGTTGAAAGCGATCGCCGAGGCCACCGGAGGGATCTACGCCCCCTTGGGAGCGCAAGGGGAAGGGTTGGATCTCATTTTCAATACGGTTTTGGGTTCTATTGCCAAGCACGAACTGGCCTCCCGGCGGCAGAAAATCTATACGCCGCGCTATCAATGGCCGTTGGCTGCTTCGTTCGGGGCTCTATTTGCGAGCTTGTTGGTAGGCACACGCAAAAGGCGCAGCGCGAGAAGGACCGTGGCTGTCACTGCCGCCGTTCTGTCCGGTCTTTTAGTGGTCATGGTGTTGCCGATTCATGCAACCGGCGCCGGGAGCGTGGACACTCAGGGCGCCGCGGCTGCCGCCGCGCCGGCGGCGGGCGACTCAACGAAGCCGCTGTTGGAATACAACGCGGGTACCGCCGCTTATCGAGCCGGCCAGTATCCTCAGGCGGCGCAGGCATTTCAGCAATCCATCAGCCACTTGCCATCGAACGATGCGTCGCGACTTTCTGTGCAACAAGACGCCTACTACAATCTTGGTAACACCCTGTATCGCGCGGGACAAAAAACCGAGCAAACTTCCGTTCAGGATACGCTGCAAAAGTGGAACGATGCCGTAAAGGCCTACGACACGGCGTTGCAGATGCGCGCAGATGATGCCGATAGCAAGTTCAACCGAGATTTCGTGAAACGCAAGATCGACGCGCTCAAGCAGCAGCAAAATCAGAATCAAGATAAAAATCAAAACAAGGACCAGAACAAGGACCAGAACAAGGATCAGAATCAAAACAAAAATCAGAACCAACAGAACAATCAGGATCAGCAGAGTCAGGGCAACGGCCAACCCCCCAATCCGCAGCAGAACGCGAAAAACAATGATCCGAAACAAGGGCAGGGCCAGCCGCCACCGCCAGGCCAAGGTCAGCCGCCGCCGCAAGGTCAACCGCAGCAAGGCCAAGGCCAGCCGCCGCCGCAGGGTCAACCGCAGCAAGGCCAAGGCCAGCCGCCGCCGCAGGGTCAGCCCCAACAGGGCCAGGGCCAACCGCCACCGCCGGGCGGCGGGTCAAATGGAGAGCAGCCGCCGCAGCGACCTGGCGCAGGAGGGCCACAGAATGCGGACAACGCCACCGGCGCAGCCGACGACCAACGATTACCCGGTCAAATGAGCCGCGAGGAAGCCCGCGAGCTTCTCGATTCGGTCAAGGGGGACGAGCGTCATCCGCTCGGCGCGCCCGTTGCGCAACGCAAAGGCGTTGATCCCCCGGAAAAGCCCTACAAGAATTGGTAATGGCGAAAAGATTCTTCAGCGGATGGCTGGTGACGGTGATGGCCGTCCAATTCGCCCTGCTCGCGCGGGCGTTGGCTGATGCTCCCTTGGTATACGCGACCATCGAGCCGGCGCAGATCACCCTGGGAGAGACGGCGGTGTACACCATCACCAATCTGGGCGACAGCATCGACACCCTCTCCGCGCCGGTGGTTTCGGGATTGAAGTTCGAAGTCATGGGCCGCAGGCGACAGATTGAATTCATCAACGGCACGATGGTGCCGTCCTCACAAATCGTGGTGCGCGTCACCCCGCAAATGGCAGGCATCTTTACGATTCCTGCCCTGACGCCAAAGTCCCAGCCGTTGGTGCTGCAAGTCAACACTCCTGCGAGCAGCGCGAGTTCGCCGAAAGCGGGCCGCAGCCCAGCGCCGTACCGGGCGCCCATCCTCTCGGGTGCAGCGATGCCGAAGGGCGTTCGATTGACAGAGGATGGCTCGGCCTTTCTCCGGCTCGAGGTGCCCAAACGGGAAGTTTATGTCGGCGAAAACATTCCCGTCGAAATCCAGCTGGGAATGCGATCCGGCTTTGTCTTGAAGATCAACGGCCTGCCGCGACTTACCGGCGACGATTTCACGCTCAACAATCTCAGCACTCAACCCGATCGCAGTGAAGAAATTCTGGACGGTGAGCCTTTTGTCTTGCTGACGTGGCGCAGCGTGCTTGCAGTGGTCAAAGCCGGCAGCTTCTCGTTCTCCGCGGAGACGCCGGTCACGGTAAAGATCAGAACTCGTCCGCGACGAGAGTCCCTTTTGGACGATCAATTCGGCGATCCGTTTCTGCAAAATATTTTTGGTGCGTCTGTGCCGAAGGACATCAATGTCACCAGTCCGGCCGCGGAGTTAAAGGTGCTGCCGTTGCCTGCAGAAGGCCGCCCGCCCGATTTCCACGGAGCGATCGGTACGTTCGGTATCGAGACCGATATTTCCCCCGCCACGGCCGATGCGGGCGATCCACTGACTTTGCGCATGCGCGTGACCGGTTCCGGCAATTTTGACCGGGTCGACAGCCCCATGTTGGATCATGTCGACCAATGGAAGACATACCCGCCAAAATCGTCGTTCATGACCAGTGATCCGACCGGCCGCAAAGGCGAGAAGACTTTCGAACAGCCCCTGATTGCCCTGAAACCCGGGGTTCAATCCTTGCCGGCGCTTTCTTTCTCCTACTTCGATCCCAGCGCCCATCGATACGAGACTGCCCGCAGCACGCCCTTGATCGTGAACATCTCGCCATCCTTGGCTGATAGATCATTGACCGCGCCTCTCAAAGGCGGCGGTGCCACGTCGGCCGCCGGCGAGGGCGACGGATTGCGGCCGGATCATGCGGTGGGCGAAACATTCGCAGAGTCGCTGAAGCCTCTTTACCTGCAGCCACGGTTTCTGGCGATTCCCTCGTTGCTGGCACTCGCCTTCGCCGGTGCTTGGCTCGCTGTACGGCGACGCAAGGATCCGGCCCGGAAAGCCTCCAGGGGCGATCGCGCCGCCCTCAAAGCCGCAAACCGCGTTCTCACCGCCATGCAGACGGCGGCGCGTGGCGGCGAGGTCGCACTGTTCTTCGGGCTCGCACGATCGGCGCTGCAGGAGGTCATGGCCGCGAGGTGGCAGATGCCGGCCGAGCAAGTGACAACTGAGGAGGTCGCGGATCGATTGGGGGATGAAGGGGTGGAAATGGTGAGACTGTTTGCACTTGCCGATGAATCGAATTATTCCGAGAACAAACTCGGCAGCATCGATTTTGCGCGTTGGACGCGTATCGTACGCCGGTACCTCCTGGCAAAGGAGGCTGCATGAGCCGCAGCGTGCGAGCAGTTGCGCTGGTCGCCGCCGCGATTCTGCTCGGCGGTCAGATCCGGGCGGAGCCGGCGCAGCCGGGCTATTCCGCCGCCGGTCTTTACAATTTAGCCAACTCGTTCGCGCGCAGCGGAAAACCAGGCATGGCCGTTCTAAACTATGAGCGCGCCAGGCTGCTGGCACCCAATGATCCGGATATCGAGGCCAATTTGCGCTTCGTTCGCGAGTCAGCGCATTTGCCTGCAAAATCGCGAAACTGGCTGGAACGGACGGCGACCATATTTAGTCCTCGAGCCGCGGCATGGCTGGGCGCTCTGGGCATTCTGATCGCGGGCGCGGGCCTGCTCGCGGGCGAATTCGGCGCTCGACTTCGATGGATTCGTCGTGTTGGCGTGGTGGCTGGACTCGGCCTCGCCGGGCTGACCGTCTGCAACGCCGTCGTTCTCTGGCCAACACTGCATGCCGGAGTAATCATCAGCGGAACGGCTCCGGTTCGTGTGTCACCCGTTCCCATGGGGGACTCGCTGTTTGTACTGCCCGAGGCTGAGACTGTCATGATCAAGGCTGAACACGAGGGATTTGTGCTCATACAGACCGGGGCAGGGCGCACAGGCTGGGTATCGAGCGCAAATCTCGTTGCCGTCGTGCCACGACATGAGATCAAGGCGACGGAATGAACGAGAGCGCCGATTTGATTGCGGAAAGCGCGCGGCGAATATTTCGCGAGCTGGGCGATCCACGAGTCTTAAGGACGCGCGAAGACGGCGATCGGCTGTGGAGCGCGCTCGAAACAGCCGGGCTCACGCGAACTTGGATACCTGAGGCGCTCAACGGATCCGGCGCTTCGGTCAGCGATGGTTTTGATGTCTTGAGGATCGCCGGCGAATTTGCCGTTGGCATCCCGCTCGGCGAGGCGCTGCTCGCAGGCTGGCTGCTGCAGCAAGGCAATATTCCCGTTCCAAGCGGCATCATCACGATTGCACCGGTGGATTTGAGAGATCGTTTCAGCCTCAGCGCTTCCGGAATGCTGTCGGGCACGGCGCGAGCGATCCCATTCGCCCGTAATGCCTCCGGCCTGGCCGTATTGGCAAGACGCGATCAGAGTTCTTGGGTGGGGCTGATCGATCGAAATCTGTGCGACGTGGGTGAGCACGCCAATCTGGCGCAAGATCCTCGGGACACCGTATCCGTTCGCGATGCCGCATTGCGCGCCTTGTCGCAAACTGAGATCGACTTTGACGCCATGCTGCTCATGGGAGCAGCCGTGCGCTGCATGCAGATGGCAGGCGCCCTGCAGGGCATTCTTGATCTGTCGGTGGGCTACGCGAACGAGCGCATCGCCTTCGAGAGACCCATCGGGAAATTTCAGGCCATCCAGCACAGCCTCGCGAGACTCGCGGGCGAAGCGGCTGCGGCGCTGGCGGCCGCGGGTTCCGCCGCGGACGCCATCAGCACAGCGGCAAGTTTCGGCACGCAGGTGTTCCTGGAAGTCGCAAGCGCGAAGATTCGCGTCGGCGAGGCCGCGGACGCCGGCGCCGCCATAGCTCACCAAGTGCATGGAGCGCTCGGGTTTTCGCAGGAGTATGTGCTGCATCGGTATACGCGGCGATTGTGGGCTTGGCGTGACGACTTTGGCAGCGAGAGCTATTGGGCGGTCAGGCTCGGAGAGCTTGTCGCAAGGAATGGCGCTGACGCACTGTGGCCCATGCTGGCAGAGTGTTGACGATGGCCGGCATTCAATTCGATCCGATTCGTTTGCCGGCCGCGGCACAATCCTTGAGAAGCGACGTGCGCGCATTCGTAAGGGAGGAAATCGAGGCCGGTACCTTCGATCCGTATCGCGGCGCGAGCTACCCAGGTCACAGTTCGGAGTTCAGCCGCAAAGTCGGCGCCAAAGGATGGATCGGCATGACCTGGCCCAAACGCTACGGTGGGGGCGGGCGCAGCTTTCTTGAGCGCTACGTGGTGACCGAGGAATTTCGCATCGCCAACGCGCCGGTCGGCCTGCACTTCACCGCGGATCGGCAAAGCGGCCCGATGCTGCTGAAATATGCCAATGAACGCATCAAAGCGGACATTCTGCCGCGCATCGTTCGCGGCGAATGTTGTTTTTGCATCGGTATGAGCGAGCCGAATTCAGGGTCGGATCTGTTCGCCGCCAGCACGCGTGCCGACCGCTGCGAAGGCGGATGGCGGGTTCGCGGCACAAAATTGTGGACCACGGGTGCGCACCACGCCGATTACATGATCGGTCTGTTTCGCACCTCGGCGCCGACCCAGGAGAATCGCCGCCACGGCCTCACGCAATTCCTGGTGGACATGACTGCGCCGGGCATCACCGTCAATCCCATCGCCAATGCAGCCGGCCAGCATGAATTCAACGAAGTGGTGTTTGACGACATGTTCGTGCCCTTCGAGCACGCGCTTGGCGACATCGACATGGCATGGAAGCAAGCCACCAGCGAACTGGCTTATGAACGCAGCGGCCCGGAACGTTTTCTCGAGACTTCTTACATGCTATTTGAACTGATCCGAGTCCTGGGGGACGCACCGGATGCGCGGGCCGCCGAAGGAATCGGCCGCTTGGTGGCGCAGTTGCACGCATTGCGGCGCATGTCGATATCGGTGAACGGCATGCTTCAGGCCGGGAAGGATCCGATGCTCGAGGGATCCATTGTGAAAGACCTGGGCACTTTGTGGCAGCAGAGGCTGCCGCACAAGGCCCGTGATCTCGCGGCATTCATCGACGGCGATACGCACGATCGCGCCCGCTTCGATCATTTGCTGGCGCACGCCACGGTGATCGTGCCGAAGCTCACCATCCAGGGCGGCACCACCGAGGTGCTGCGAGGAATCATCGCGCGCGGTTTGGGACTTCGATAAGGAGAAAGTGATGCCGCTGCAGCGATCATATGCAGATCTGGGCGTGGAGTTGGCGGGGTATGTGGCCACCATTGAGATCAGGCGGCCACCGCACAATTTCTTCGATGCAATGCTCATCGGTGAGATCGCTTCGGTCCTGGAGGCGCTGGATACGGTGCAGGATTGCCGCGCCATCGTGCTTGCAGCGCAGGGTAAATCGTTCTGTGCGGGGGCAAATTTCGGCGGCAACGACGCGTCCGCCGACGCCGGCAGACGCGACGCGAGCACGGCGCAGCTCTACCGTGAGGCGGTGCGCTTGTTTCGCACCGCCAAGCCCATTGTCGTGGCGGTCCACGGAGCCGCGATCGGCGGAGGCCTGGGTCTGGCGCTGGTGGGGGATTTTCGAGTGACCTGCGCAGAGGCAACGTTCAGCGCCAACTTTACCAAGCTGGGATTTCATCCCGGCTTTGGACTCACCGTGACCCTGCCGGAACTGGTCGGCCGCAGTACGGCGGAGCTGCTGCTCCTCACCAGTCGCAGGATCAAAGGCAGCGAAGCGCACCGTATCGGTCTGGCCAATGTCCTGGCGGCGCAAAGCGAAGTACGCGAGGCCGCGCTTTCGCTGGCAACGGAGATTGCGGGCTGCGCCCCCCTGGGAGTGGTCGCGACTCGCGCCACGATGCGGCAACACCTGGCCGATCGAATTGCCGCGGCGACCGAAATCGAGCTCGCTCAGCAGAGCCGATTGCGAAACACCGAGGATTTCAACGAGGGCATCCGCGCGAGCAACGAACGACGCGAACCTAGTTTTGGGGGGCGATAGCGACCGACCGGCTCCCGCACGGCATTCATAAATCGCAAACATTCATGCGGTATTGTCAGCTGTTAACCACGGGTCGCACCGAGATAAAAAAATGCCTGATTTATCATCGCTTAACAATGAAGAGTTAATTCGTCGAATTAGCCGAGATCTTGCCGACGGCTACGATGAGGAATTGGAGATGGAGATCGAGGATCGCCATCCACTGCCCGGCATGCCGGAAGGGGCGAACGGCGACGCCGAGAGGGCTTATCGGCAGCACTACTTCAGCGACCTGTTTCGGCTTCAGGCGGAATTGGTCAAGTTGCAAGACTGGGTTGTCGATCAAAAACAGAAAGTGGTGATCCTATTCGAGGGGCGCGATGCCGCGGGCAAGGGCGGCGCCATCAAGCGCATCACGCAACGGCTCAATCCGCGCACGGCCAGGGTGGTCGCATTGCCGGCACCCAACGATCGGGAGCGCACCCAGTGGTACTTTCAGCGCTATGTTCCGCATCTTCCGGCCGGCGGCGAAATCGTTCTATTCGACCGCAGTTGGTACAACCGCGCCGGGGTCGAGCGCGTCATGGGCTTCTGCACCCCTGAAGAGTATGAGGAGTTCTACCGTTCCGTGCCCGAATTCGAGCGCATGCTCGTGCGCTCCGGGATCCGGTTGTTGAAATATTGGTTCTCAATCACAGACGAGGAACAGTACCTGAGGTTTCTTGGCCGCATTCACGATCCATTGAAGCAGTGGAAGCTCAGTCCCATGGATCTTGAATCGCGCCGCCGATGGGAAGAGTACACCAAGGCCAAAGAGGTCATGCTCGAGCGAACGCACATAGCCGAGGCTCGATGGTGGGTAGTGCACGCGGTTGACAAGAAGCGCGCGCGGTTGAATTGCATCGATCATCTGCTCAAGCAGTTTCCCTACAATGAAATCGTCAAAGCGCCGATTGTGTTGCCGGAGCGCGAGCGTCACGAGCACTATTCCCGGCAGGCAGTACCCGAAGAGATGCTGGTGCCGGAGGTCTACTGAGCCCCGCCCAGCTAATTGTCGATGGGTGCCTCGAGCAAGCAGCCGAACTCCCTTGCGAAGTCCACCGATACGCGCGCATGTACTTTGCCTTGGCGGTCGAAGAAACGCTGTTGGCCGCTGAGGGCGAACACGCCCTCGTGCCAGATATTAGGATGAATGTAGAGACCTTGACGGCCGTCGCAGCGAAAGCATACGAAGCGCTGCGGCGTCACGTCATCTCCAGGCAGGGCCAGCGGCACGTAAAAAGGACGGCGCTGCAGCGGAAAGAACAACTGCCCGCCGTCGGGATGATAGTTGGCATGCCACATCAGCATCCGACGCGGAGGTTCCGCGTGATCGGTGCGCGCGAACTCCGGGGGCTGACCGTACGCGAGAATGTAGTTTCCGTCGACTGCGTCGTTGCTGCCATACAGGACATCGCCGCGCCACTCGCTGACGAATACTCCTTCGGTCGTGCCTCCTTGATCTCCGGTGTCGGGATCGATGGGCCGCGTCCCTGGGGCGGGCCAGCGCACAATCTCGACACGGCATTCCTGGGGGTCATCTATCAAACAGCCATAGCCTCTTAAGGCCTCCGGGGTCGCGTCGATGACGGGCAACATCACCCGCTTGAGTCCCGCGGGCAAATCGGGATTCAGATAGTCGATTGCGTGCATCAGGGATTGCGGTGTTGCTCGAGCCGCCGGATCAAGGACATCGCTGCGGCCGGATTGCGCACCTTGTGGCCGCTGATCACGTATAGGTAGACATCGCGCGGCTTACCGTAAGCGAGTCGCGGCTCGACGTACTTCAAGTCTTCAGGCGCCGTACCCGACGCCCACGCGTGTGCACGCGACGCCCACAAATCGAGGGCTGCGTCGGAATAGCCTGATTCTTCCTTCGCTGCCGTTCCCATGATACGGGCGTAAACAAAGGGCGCGGTTGCATCGGCGATTTGCGGATAAGCTGAATCACCGGCCATCACGACAGCCACTTGGTGCTCGCGCACCAGCGCGAGAAAATCGGGGGAACGGAAGCTGTCGTGACGAACCTCGACGACGTGACGCAGCTTGCGGCCTTCCGCCTCGCGCGGCAGAAGTTTCAGAAACGCTTCGAAATCCGCAGGTTCGAACGGTTTGGTGGGTTCGAGCTGCCAATTGATGGGGCCGAGCTTGTCCTTGAGTTCCATGACGCCGCTGGCGAAGAAGCGCGCGATGGTGCCCCCGGCCTCGGCGAGCAGTTTTCGATTCATGGCGAAGCGCGGCGCCTTGACGGCAAAAACGAATTCGGCCGGCGTTTCATCGCGCCATTTGGCGAAAGTCGCGGGCTTCTGCGAACCGTAGTAGGTGCCGTTGATTTCGATCGAAGTGAGCTGCCGGCTGGCGTACTCGAGCTCGCGCTTCTGTGTGAGTGATTCGGGGTAGAAGGTCCCCCGCCACGGCTCATAGGTCCAGCCCCCGATGCCGACCCGAATCGCGCCCGCCGCCGGTTTGTCCGCCTGCGAACTCATTCCGCGGAACTTACGCGACCAAGGCGTTCAGGTAGTTGAAACTCAGCGCCACCGCCTCGAGCGGCGGGCGGCTGAACGGCGGCTCTTGTTCCACGTAAAACTGGCGCACATTCGCCGCATACGCCTTGGCCAGCAGCACCTTCCAATTGATGGTGCCTTGGCCCACTTCGGTGGGGTCTTGGCGCAATTCAAAATTGGCAACGGTGCTTGCCTTGATGTCCTTCACATGCATGGCCGTGAACCTGCCGGGGTACTTGGCCAAGAGGGCAACCGGATCAATACCGGCCGCGGCCACCCATCCTGCGTCCATTTCGAAACTGACCAGTGCCGGATCGGTATTTTTGAGCAAAATGGCCATTCCCGTGCTGTCGCCCACGGGAGCAAATTCAAAGTTGTGATTGTGGTATGCAAAGCGCAGACCATACTGTTTGAGCGCCGCACCTTTGGTATTGAGATACTCGGCATTCCACTTCCAATCGTCGACCGTCATTGCCATCCTGATACGCGTCAACATCTTGCCGAAGTCTTCGCCCGGCAGAGGTTCAAGCGAGAATCGGTCCGGAACGTAGATCGAGGGACAAACAATGGTGCCGATTCCGATGGCATGCGCGCTTTGCGCGAGAGCCCCAAGATCATCGTTGAGGCTTTGGCCGCCCCTTGGGGCGCGAGGCGGAACATGAGAGGAGGGGCAGTGCAGGTGCGCACGCTCCAGAGCTTGCCGCCATGCGGTGGGGCTGCGGTCCAGAAGACCCGCCATCTCGACGGTTTTATAGCCGGTTTTGGAAATGGTGCTCAGTGTCCCATCGAAGTCCTTGTTGAGATCCGCGCCCACGGTGTAAAGCTGCAGTCCCAAGGGAAGCCCGGTTCGGCGGAAGAAGGGTTGCGTCGTCGTCGCGCAGCCAACCGCACCCACCGCTATGCAGCCGCCTCCCGCGACCAAGAAATGTCTGCGCGACCATGTAAGCATCGTTCCTCCAACTCGCGTGGTGTGTTGCCGTCTCTAGTGTAGGGCAAGTCCAAGGACGACGGGGCCCCGAGTTGCTGCGCTTGCAAACCCGATGTCGCCCGGGGGAAAATCCTGGCGCACAAGGATGATCTCTGCGACCCGTATGAAAGACCGGACTTACAAGATTGCGCTGAGCCTGGCGTCGGTCCTATCGATGGCATCAATTGGATTCAGCTTTGACAGGGGGCCGGGGGAAGGGGGAGGCGGAGGGGAAATAACGGCCGAGTTGCGCAACGCCTCCGAACCGGCAAAAGCTGCCTACTACTCAGGCATGAGGTCGGTCAAAAAAGCGCAAGCGTACGAGGCGGAGGCGTCCAACGCATCCACACCCGAAAAAAGCGCCAAGCTCCGCGACAAAGCTCAAGGCGCTTATCGAGAATCGATACCAGCGCTCATCGACGCGGTGATCGGCCTGCCCAAGCTTTACCAGGCCTGGAATTATCTTGGATTTGCCAATCTGCGCCTGGGCAAGTTTGAGGATTCGCTGTCCGCCTACACCAAGGCGGTCGAAATCAAACCCAACAATCCGGAAGCGATTTCGGGTCGCGGGGAAGCCTGTCTTGGCTTGAACATGGTCGATGATGCGAAGGCCGCCTACGAGCTGTTGGGCGATTCCCACAAGCAGGCCGAGGAGCTCATGGCGGCCATGCACCGCTGGGTCGACGCACACCGGCAGGGAGCGGAGGATTTGACCCCGGCCGAGGTCGAGGCATTTACAAAATGGGTGGACGAGCGTCCGGCGAGCGCATCGCAGGGCAACTGAACTTCGCCGATGCCCATATCGATAGTTGCACGGCTCGCGGCGCAGTGCGAGGATGCCTCCCCGTCATAAATGGGGAGCCGTTATAAAATGAATTCACGTACCGGATTGCTTTGCGCCTGCATCGCCATATTAGCCGGCGCTTCGACGGTGAGTGTCGCGCAAACCGCCGACTCGGCGCCGCCCATTGTCTTGAAGGCGGATCACCTATTCGATGCGGTTTCCGGAAAGGTTACCGCGCCCGGCATCGTGTTGATATCGAATCACAAGATTCAAGCCGTGGGGAGCGACGTGAAGATTCCCGCAAACGCGAAGGTCATCGATTTGGGCGATGCCACATTGCTGCCTGGCTTCATCGATGCGCATGTGCATCTCAGTTCCGAGTCCAGCAAGAGTTATTACGAGGATTTTTTCCAGGGGATCATGCGCTTCCCGGCTGAACAGGCGTTGTGGGGCGCGAAATATGCGAAGGCGACCTTGGAGGCCGGTGTTACCACCGTGCGCGACCTGGGCTCGAGCGATTACATTTCGTTGGGATTGCGCAATGCCATCAACGACGGCGTGATTCCCGGACCGCGCATGCTCATCGTCAACAATGCCGTAGGTTCCACCGGCGGCCATGCGGATCAAGATCCCTATCCGCCGCAGCGCATCGCCGTCGCGGGTCCCATGCTGGGTGTGTGCAACGGGCCGGATGAATGCCGCGCGGCGGTGCGTTATCAAATGAAGTTCGGCGCGGACGTGATCAAGTTCATGCCCTCGGGCGGTGTGTTGTCGCTGTCCGATCCGGTGGATGTGCCGGAACTGACGCAGGAGGAAATGAACGCCATCGTATCCGAGGCGCACGCCTGGAAGCGCAAGGTCGCGGCGCATTGCCACGGCGACAAGGCCGCAAAGATGGCTATCGCCGCCGGCGTCGATTCAATCGAGCATGGCAGCTTTCTGCAGGATGACACGCTGGCCGAAATGAAGAAGAAGCATGTTTATCTTGTGCCGACGCTGTTTGCCACTGTCTGGGTGCGCAAGAACGCGGACACCTTTCCGCCTGCGATCAAGGAAAAGGCGCTGGCTGCCTCAGCCGCCGCGCAAACCATGTTTCAACATGCAGTGAAAATCGGCGTGCCGATTGCCATGGGCACCGACGCCGGCGTCGAACCCCATGGCATGAATGCACAGGAATTCGTGTTGATGGCGAAGAACGGCATGCCGGCGGCGAAGGCGCTGATGGCGGGCACCGCCGGCGGCGCGGATCTCCTGGGCCTCGCCGACAAGATCGGCACCTTGCAGGCGGGCAAGGCCGCCGACATCGTGGCCGTGCCCGGCAATCCCGTGAGCGACATCAGTGCGACCGAGAAGGTGTTCTTCGTGATGAAGGACGGAACGATTTACCGCAACGGCGCGCAGTAATCAAAGTCCGTTCAGGTCAGCGGACGCGGTGAACCAGACGCTGGAACGGGGCGAACGCGTAATACAGCTGCACCGCGACGATGAAACCGATGCTCCAATAGGTATTGAAGAAGCATAGTGCCGCGCCAAATGCATAAAGCAGCTGGGCGATGGCGATGCGGCCGTAGATCGCCCGGTTGATCTGCTTGGGGGCATCGTCCTTGACCAACTTGCGCCGCACCGCATAGGTCCAGCTCACGGCCACTTCGATGCCAAGCGCAAGAATATTGAACCAATAAATCAGCAGCGCCGTTCGATAGGTGATGAACTCGGCCAGCAGCGCCGTGGAGAACGGCACCATCCCGATGGTCGCCAGGAAAAGGATATGGATCCAGGTGAAATCACGGTCACCGCGCGCCAATTGATCGAGCTGGGTCTGCTGGCCCACCCAAAAGATGCCCAGCGTCAGAAAGCTCATCAGATAGGTCACGAATCGGGGTGCCAGCGCAACAACCGCCATCCAAAGATCATGCTCGCTCGCCACCGAGTGCATATTGGGCACCCGGATATCGAGGAACAGGACGGTCATGGCAAAGGCAAAGACGCCGTCGCTCAGCGCAGCGAGGCGATCGAGTCCGTGAGCGGCGAGACGGTTATAGAGCGAGAGCACGATACCCCTCATTCTATTCGATGATGCGCGATTGGGGCCTCAATGGGCCTGCGGCTGGTTTTCACACTGTTGTATCCGAAATAGTGACGTTGGATCAGCGCGTCCACCGACTCAGGTGCGCGCGAGCACAATCAGCGCCAGTCCGGCCAGAAAGCTCCCGAACATGGCGGCGAGCAATGTTGAGGTCCCGGCGGGCGCCGTGCGAAATTCCTTCCAAATAAATACCCCCCAAAATGCCGCGACCATGGTGGCGCCCTGGCCGAGCCCGTAGGAAATCGCGAACCCGGCACGCCCCGAGGCGATGAGGTTGAGGGACATGCCCGTTCCCCAGATCACGCCTCCCAAGACGCCGATCATGTGCGTCCTGAAGTTCCCAGCGAAGTAGTCGCGAAAGGCGACCGGCGCGCCCGTCACGGGTTTCCTCATCGCGATGACATTCCAGACGAAGCTGCTC
The DNA here is from genome assembly GCA_963775565.1 of uncultured Gammaproteobacteria bacterium. Taxonomy (GTDB): domain Bacteria; phylum Pseudomonadota; class Gammaproteobacteria; order Steroidobacterales; family Steroidobacteraceae; genus Bog-1198. Next base: position 324,065 of record CAVZJP010000018.1, on the reverse strand, counting down.
AGCAGGATACCGACGGCGAATACGAAAACCGCGGCATAGGATCCCATCTTGCCGCTTTCCGCATGCGCGGGATCCGCATACATCGACGCCGCAACGAAGCGATAGAACATGCCCATGAACAGACCGCAAGCCACCGCGAGCAGCAAGCCTTTATTACTGCCCTTGGTGCCGGCGACGATAGACCCGCCGGCCAAACGGCGGTATGCCAGGGCATCCAGAATGATCGCGATGACGACCAGCAAAACGCCGGCGGAAAGCAGGGCGACATTGCCAACGGGGGATGCGAGATAATTCGTGACCACGCCGATGATCAGCGCGAGTCCGATCCCCACCGGAAAAGCAACCGCCATACCCGCAATCTCGATCGCGGCGACGAGAAGAATATTCGCGAGATTGAAAATCGCGCCGCCGAGCAGCGCCGAGGCGATGGAGGCGGTCGATGCTTGCGATAGGTCGGGCAGAAATCCACGACCCTCCGGGCCGCTGCTGCCCAGCGTAAGCCCCAGGGCGAGCGTGATCAACAACACTCCAAGGGTGTAATCCCAGTAAAAAAGTTCAAAGCGCCAGGCGGGGGGCGCCAGCTTCCGGGTCGTTGCCCATGACCCCCAACAGAGCATGGTAATCACACAGAAAACAACGGCCAAAGAATAGCTATGCACTTTGAACATCATGTATCCCTTGTTGCTCCGGCGCAGTTCCCATTCCGTCTCGAAGTCGGCGCGCCGCGCGAAAGACTTCTGAGTTCCGATTCGCATCGTCGACAGCGCAGCGTACAAATTCGCTCGCGCCAGGGCTTCCTGCTCGGCAACGCCTTCAGCGAGAAATACGGCCAGACTCCCGATGAATGCATCCCCCGCGCCCGAGGTGTCGACGATGCGACGGGAAACGGTGGAATGTGCTGGTGGCCGGCGGCATCGGCCACCAAAGAACCTCGCTCCCCCAAGGTGATGACGACCCGCCGAAATCCCTTGTCGAGCAACATGGCTGCGCAAGCGGCCGCATCCGCTTCCGAGCGCACTGGCTGTCCGGTGAGTTGCTCGGCTTCGGTCTCATTCGGTATGAACAGGTCCGCGCCCAGCAGCTGCGCAAGCTGCGCCGGGATCGCCGGCGCCGGGTTGACGATGCAGCGGATTTGATGGGCGCGCGCAAAACGGATGGCGTGATAGACCGTTTCAAGCGGAATCTCGAACTGAAGGATGATCGCATCGACGCGCCGCAGGTCAGCCGCCGCCGCGTCGATGTCCGCCGCCGTCAAGAGGTCATTGGCGCCCTTGACGACGATGATGCGATTCTGACCATTGGGCTCGACCAGAATGGGTGCCGCGCCGGTCGGCGCGTCATCAACGATCCGGACGTGGGTCGTGTCGATGCCGAAGGAGGCAAAGTTGTCGATCGTTGCCTGCCCAAACAAGTCGCCCCCGACCTTGGCCACCATCAACACTTCCGCGCCGCAGAGGCGCGCGGCGACCGCCTGATTGGCGCCCTTGCCGCCGAAACCCATTTCAAAATTCTTGCCGAACACCGTCTCGCCGGGGCGCGGGAACACGTCCACGAAGGTGGTGAGGTCGGTATTGGCGCTGCCGATTACGGCAATGCGGGGTGAGCTAGACATGCCGGTTGCTCCAAGCGGTACACGCACCCGCCGCGGTCAACAATTCCTTGAACAGACCGGAGGCGCCAATCCGAAAATTCTCCGCCGAAGCGCTACCCGAAACCGATTTGCTTTCGTAGAGCGAAACATAAACCATGGCATCGTCGATCTTACGGATGCCGCCGGATGCCTTGAACCCAATCGAGCGGGCATGCCGGGCGGCCGCAATGACCTCGATCAAGACGCCCGCCGCCTCGGGTGTGGCAGCGGGTTGCGTCTTGCCGGTGGACGTTTTGAGAAAGTGCGCTCCACCATCGATGGCAATTTCCGCCGCACGGCGAATGTTGCTCTGGCGCTCTGCAACCGACCGGTTTCCAGGATTACCTTCAATAGGCATTTTCTCCGCACGCCTCGCGGCAGCCGCGAACCAGGCCCAGCCCGCGTTTGCAATCCCCGGCAAGCAGTGCGCGGTAAGGGAACACGACATCCACTTCGGACGCACCTGCCGCGACCGCCGCCGCAGTCTCCGCCGCCGCAGCGTCAGGCGCAGCGTCACCGCTCGGGAAATTTGCGACCGCGCACACGGGAATGCCGCTGCCGTCGAGCGCTTGCAATGCGGCAGGAATCCATCGTGCGAAGATGCAAACGGCTGCGGGTTTCAGCGAAGTAGAGCGGGCGAGCAGCGACAATGCATGCGTTGAGGTCGCATCGTCCGACTCGTTCAGGCTGGTCAAATCGGTCAGTGCGATCAGCCGCCTGGCCTGCTCCGCCCGCGCTGACGTGCCGCTCAGGGCGCCAGGCATATCTGATAGTGCCTGCACAAGAAACCGTAGCTCACAGGCTGGGTGGCGCTGAGCGCGTTCCAGCCCTTGCGCTTAAAACCCTTCCGCAAATGCCGTCACGCGCTTGTCGTAGTTCGCCAGCAGCCTTTGCTTGGTGGGTTCGTCCAGGAAGGAGTAGTACAGCGAGTTGCGGCCAAGCTTCACAATTTCTTCCCAGGACAGATTGAACTCCTTCACCGCAACGTAAAACTCATCGCTCATGTTCGAGTCCCACATGCCGCGGTCATCGGTCGACAACGCGACCGGGATGCCGACGCGCAGATATTCCGGAAAAGGATGTTGGGAGTAGTCGCTCACGTACTCGAGCAACAGATTGCTGATGAGATTGATTTCGACCAGGTAAGGTCCGTTGCGCATCAGGACCATGGTCTGCGGATCCGTGATGAGGTTGACGCCGTGACCGATGCGTTGCGCGCCCAGCAGCAGCGTATCGCGCACATGATAGTTCGGCTCGTCCACTTCGCCGGCGTGGATGGACAGATTGATATCAGGATATTTGTGGCGTAGCTCGCGCAGCACCGGCAGGAAGCGCAGCGGATAACCCTTGTCGTTGTCCTCCCGGCCCACCATGTTGATGCCGACGTACAGGTCGCGGTAACGATCGGTGATCGCGTAGAGATCGCGCAGCCGCTGCTCGGCGTCGGGCAGGAATCGCAGCAACGCGTTCTGAAAGCGCACCTCCACGCCGGTGGCCTTGGCGCGCGGCGACGCGAGACACTGCCGGTAGATGCCCACCGCATCGTCGACGCTGTAGGGCGAGCCGTCGGCCTTGACCGCGCCCTGCACCCCCTGTTGGGTCTCCAGGTACACCACGCCTTCCCGGCCGAAGGCCTCCATATTGCGCAACAGGATGTCGCAGATCAGATGGGGATTTTGCAGCAGGTCGTTGATGCGGTCCCAGATGGCTTCGAAGAACTCGTTGCGTCCTTCGTAGCTCTGATCGAGCCGCAGGCTGTCGAGCCAGGCTTGCTTTTCGCGCGCATTCAGATCCTGCAACCGCTTGAACTCGGACTTGCCGCAGCTGTCGAGCGATTCGAATGTGCCGGCCTGAATGTTCTTGAAGAGCAGCAGCGCCTTGGAGGGGCCGAATTCATTGTGCCCGTACGGCGCGCAATTCTCGATGCGCACGCGCGTGTAGTAGATGTAGCCGCGCTGTTCCTGCGAGCATCGCGGCGTCCCAGAACCATTCTGAGCGCACAGCGCCCGGCAAATGGTTGTGCAGGTCCCCACCTTTGGGCATGGCGTACAAAAACCGATAGAGCTGCGCCGGAGTGGCGGTGGCCTTGACCTCCTCGAACCAGCGCTCGCGGCCGCCCACCCGGATTGCGGCCCGCCCGATAGAGGCAGAGCGCCAAGGCCGCGAAAGGCTGCACCGCAAATCTCTGTGCCGGTATCGCGCAAGCGTTCGAAATGTCATGTGGGTACCCACGCGCGTTGTCAGCGTTCTTGGCGCCTCGCGCTTCGGACCATTACAGCACGTTCGCCCGCGGTTTTGAAATCAGCTTGTTTGCGGAACCGATGTCACGTAAAAGATAGAGAAAAAAAAGGATGACTCAATGCTCGATCGCTTCTTTGGTCTCGCAGCTCATGGCACGACGGTTCGCACCGAGCTGCTCGCCGGCTTGACGACATTCCTGACCATGGCCTATATCGTCGTCGTCAATCCCGTGATCCTGGGTGCGGCCGGCATGCCCATGGCCGGGGTCGCGGCCGCCACCTGTTTTGCTGCGGCCTTCGGCAGCATTCTGATGGGGCTGGTGTCCAACTATCCGCTGGCGCTCGCGCCCGGAATGGGACTCAACGCGTATTTCACCTTTACCGTGGTCAAAAGCATGGGCGTGCCCTGGCAGACGGCGCTCGGCTGCGTGTTTCTGTCGGGTGCCGCCTTTCTCTTTCTGACCCTTGTTCGGCGTGCGCCAGCTGATCTTGAATGCCGTACCGCGTTCGCTGTTCGCTGCCGTGGCCGGCGGAGTCGGGCTGTTCATCGCCTTTATTGGCTTGGCCGATGCCGGCGTCATCGTCGCCAAACCCGGCACCATGGTCGGTCTCGGCAATCTCACCACGCCCACCCCGGCGCTGTCGCTGCTGGGGCTGCTGGTGATCGCCTCGCTGCAGGTATGGCGAGTCAAGGGTGCGATGCTGCTCGGCATCCTCGTGACCGCCGCGATCGGCTGGGTCTTGGGAATCGCCCACTTCGCGCCCGGCGCCTACAGCCTTGAGCGATTTGTCGGCCGCCGCGTTCAAGCTTGACGTGCCGGCGGCTCTGAATCTCAAGGGCGGCATCGGCCTGTCGCTGCTGGAGATCATCCTCGTGTTTCTGTTGGTCGATCTGTTCGACAACGTCGGCACGCTGGTGGCCGTGACCAAGCGGGCCGGGCTCACGGCGCCGGATGGCTCGATACCGAGGTTGAACCGCATCCTGATCGTGGACTCGCTGGCGATGACGGTCGGTGCGCTATCCGGAACCAGCCCGGTCACCAGCTACATCGAGAGCGCGGCTGGTGTCGCGGTCGGCGGACGCACCGGTCTCACCAGTGTCGTCGTCGGAATCCTGTTCCTGTGTACCTTGTTCTTCGCGCCGCTGGTGCAGGCGATCCCGACCGCCGCGACCGCGCCGGCGCTGATCTTGGTCGGAGGCATGATGATGGGCGCGCTGGCGGAAGTGGACTGGATCGATCCCCTCGAGGCCATCCCCGCATTCCTCACGGTCATCATGATCCCGCTGAGCTACTCGATCGCCAACGGACTCGCCTTCGGCATCATCAGTCACGCCGTCCTCAAGCTGGTGCGCGGCAAAGCCACCTTGCGCGACTGGCTCGTGTACCTGCTTTCGGCGCTGTTTCATCGCACGCTTCATCTATCTGGCCTGAAGCAAATTATCCGGCTAGAACTTGCCCGTGAGCATCAAGTCATAGCTGCGCGGCGGGACTCGCTGTATGAAGTCATTGCCGTAAAAGGGTATGTCGTTCATGAGATTATGCCGGCTGGTCGAGATTGTAAATCTCGAACTTGACCGTGTAGTTCTGGAAAGTGTAAAACGCCCCGGCATTGAAGGTGTACTGCCAGGGTATCTTGGGCGCCTGGTAATAGCCGCCGCTGGCTGTGAAGGCTGCGATCTGCGGAGCGGCGCGAAAGCCGGGTGAAACCACTTTCGAGCTTGCTCGCGCAAGTCGATATAGCCGGATTGGGTGGTTTCGATCGGGCCCGTCACCTGAATGTTCGCCTGAACCCCGAAGCCGGATTCGTGTTTGTAGTTCACGAGCACATTGAACAGATGCTGCGGCACGCCCGGGTCCAGGAACGTCTGGTTCGGCAGCGAACGGATTGGCTGCCGATCGCCGGCGCCATCGTTGTTGATGCCCGGCTGCGCCGGGAAGTTCTAGAAGGCCGCCGGCGTATCCAGCGTGGTGTGCAGGTAGGAGTAGCTGGCCGTGGCGAAAAAATGCGGATCGGGCTGGTAGTTCAGCTCGATCTCGCCGCCCTTGATGTGGGCCAAGGAATGCGCCAGGCCGCCCAGGCCGGTGGGGACGGTGCGCTCCTGCTTGAAAACCGCGCTGGAAATGAACAGCGCCTTGTCGAGCAGATCGAACTTCACGCCCACCTCTTCCAGCAGCGTTTTCTGCCGCAGCTGCGCGGTCGGATCCTCCCCCAAAGCGGCGACCGCGCCGTCATTGGCGGTGGGCAGGACGTACTGCGCCTTGTTGTACGTGAGATAGCCGAGACATGCGACGGACGGGCTGTACACCACGCTGATGTTGCCGTTGTACAGGCCGTACCAGGCCGTGTGCTGCGACTCTGGGGTCACGTAGTAGCATCAGCTCCGCGGAGGTCGCGCCGTAGTCCGGACCGTCCGAGCGGGTCGGAATCGTTCAGCTGCACCAGATCGCCGCGCAGGCCGTACAGCACGCTCCACTGCGGCGAGAACTGCAGCCGATGCTCGAGGAAAATCGCGGCGTCCTGCAGATTGGAATCGACGGTGCCGTTCAGGAATCCAGACGAAATCATCCGGGCCTGGGGGCCCTGGAAGCGCCCGGAAGCCCCCACTGCGAATGACCGAATGCCGCCGTGTAGAGGATGGCGCCGGCCAGGGCCTGCAGCTCCGCGGGGAAAATCCAGGTGTTGGGGCTCTGCGACAGATCGAACACGCTCACCGGCTCGTTGATGAAGTTCTGGATGTCCAGCACATGCGCGTAGCGGTAGGTGAAGCCGGCATCGATGTCGTTGTTCACCGAGCCGGTCGCGAACTTGACCTTGAAGTCGGTTTTGTTCTCGATGGTATAGCTGCCCTTCGCCGTGTCGGCGTAATAGTCCATCGTCTGGTTGTAGCGGTTGATGTAATCATAGAAAGTGTTGTTGACGATGCTGAGAAGTTATCGAGGCCCTGAAGGTCTGGATGATCTGCCCCTTGGCGTGTAGGGAATGCGCGCCGGTGCCAGCAGGCTGGTCGATGATGATCCTGGGATCGAGCGCGTGGTTCCGGTCAGGTCGATCTGCGTGCCGAAGCCTCGAGATCCCTCAGGGGCCGGCCACCGCCCCTCCGGTGAGATAGGTGCCGTTGTCGATCAGGCCCTGATTGACGCGGTTGATGCCGTCGTTTTCACGGTACGTGGTGTCCTCGAATCCACCGGTGAACAAGACAGTGTACTGCGGGCGTGAATTCGGTGAGCAGCGACACAAACAGCGACTGCTGGTGAAAAAACATGTCGTAGTAGTAGCTGCCGCTGTCATCGCTGCGTGAAGCTCACGCGCCCGGCCATATTGGATGAGAGCGGACCGTCCACATCGAAGTGAAGCGCGCCGCTTCTGCTGACTGTCGAACTCCACATCGACCTCGGCCGAGAACTTCACGAGCGAGGGCATCTTGGTGGTGATGTCGATCGAACCGCCCACGCCCGCCCCGGCCCCCGCTTGAACACTCGCCGGACCCTTGACGATGTCGATGGATTCGACGCTATTGAAACTGATCGGCGCACCGTAACCGTTCAACGTGAAGCTGTCGCGCATGCCATTGAAGAACAGGTCGGCGTACTGGCCGCGGATGCGCGGTATGTTCGGCTGACCGAACGACGCATCCGAATAACTGCTCGATGTCAGATAGGAAAACCCGCCCGGATTCTGGATGTTGAGGGCGTCGAGTTGGGCCTTCGAGAGCACGGTGTTGTTGCGCGGTGTATCCATGACGCTCAGGTCCAGCCCGTACGCCGAATCGGAAGTCACGGTGGTCGGAAGGATCAGATCACCACGCCTGATCCCGTGCACCACGATTTCATCAAGATCGTCGGAGGCGGCTGCCTGGGTGACCGTGGTGCTTGCAGATCCCGTGGTTTGCTGCGCAAGGGCCGGGTGGTAAGCGACGACGACAGAGCACGCCACAATTCCCAAACCGCTAGCCCATGAGCGTCGATTCATTGCGTCATCCTTATTTGTTTTGTATCCCAAGTTTATTCTTCTGACCCGAAGGCGATGTCTTGCGCGTCTCCAGACGCACTCTGCAAGAATCGTGCGCGGATGCAACAACACCGGGCAACGAGCCTGTCGCGAACCTTTCGCTTCGTGGAAAGAGCATTTTGAAGAGGCTGTAACTAACTAAAATGATGGCAAAAGTTCCGACCCGAAACCGAACCGCAGGTTCGCGCATCGCAAGCTTGCATGATGGCGCAGGTGCGACCCCGTGCACCACTTATGTACACAACGCGCTCCATCTTTGTACACGGCGCGTGGCGCGCCCGCGACAAGAAATTTTCATGACTGCCGCTCGCCAATGGTAGTGTTTGAGCATGCGCAAGCTATGGTCGGTGATCAAGCAATTTGCAATCTTCAGCGCGCTTCTCAGCGTCTTGCCAATGTCGTTGGCGGCATCTCCGGCACGCGCCGCGCCGATATCCCAGGCCCAGCCCATTCCGGTCAAGGTGGTCGTGGTGACCATGTTCCAAGTCGGCACGCTGACCGGAGACAAGCCGGGCGAGGCCCGTTTCTGGGTCGAGCGGCAGAAGTTGGATCGTGTATTCCCGTTTCCGCTGGGCGAGTACGAGCTGCGCATGAACGACGCGGGCTTGTTGCTGATTTGTACGGGAGGGGGTATCACCAACTCAAGCACCTCGATCATGGCGCTGGGTCTCGATCAACGCTTCGATTTGACCAAGGCATATTGGCTGATCGCCGGCATCGCCGGGGGCGATCCGCTCGATGTGTCGTTGGGCACTGCGGCCTGGGCGAAGCACGTGGTCGACGGCGACTTGCTGTACGAGATCGACGCGCGTGAGATTCCCGCTGACTGGCCTTACGGCATGTTGCCGTTGGGCGCCAAGAAGCCCAACGACGTTGCCAGTGGATGGACGGTGGATACGATTCACTATGAACTCAATGCAACGCTGGTGGATTGGGCCTATGCCCTCACCAAGGATCACCCCGTGGCGGACAGCCCCGGCATTGCTCAATTCCGGCAGCAGTTCGCGGGCTATCCAGCGGCGGTCCGTCCGCCCTTCGTGACGATTGGCGATTCGCTGTCTTCCAGCAAGTACTGGCATGGCGAACGCATGAATCAGTGGGCCAATGATTGGGTGAAACTGCAGGCGGGGAAGGGTGCCAATTTCATGATGGCCAACATGGAAGATAGCGGTACGCTGACCGCCTTGCGGCGCCTCTCGCGAGCAGGGCGGGTGGACTCAAAGCGTGTGCTGGTACTGCGAACGGCGAGCAATTATTCGATGCCTCCGCCTGGGAAAAGCGCGGTGTGGAGCATGACTGCGGAGTACCCGGAAGCGGGGATCCCGGCGCTCGAGGCTGCTTACCAGGTGGGGAATCGCGTCGTACAGGCCCTGCTGACAGGCTGGTCACGCTACCGCGATGTTATTCCCGGCACCTGATTGGCCGAGTCCTAGCGCGTCGATGCGATATTGCTGTGCGGCGTCTGCGCGGACATCAACCCCACAAACATTTTGGTGAATCGCGGCAGGTCGAGATCGACTTGGGCGTGCACGAGTTGCAGATCCACCGCCGGCCTCAACGCCTCGCTCCAGGTCAGCGTTTCGCCGTACGTGGGCCCATGACTCACGTCGACATCCATGTAGAGATCCTTTCGCTGGGTAATGATGCTCGGGTCGAGCCACGCGCAGGCGGCGATCTCGTCCCATAAGTAGTACCGCTCCTGCGAATGCTTCGCGATGTATTGGGCCACCGGATTGGGGGACTTGGAGATCGCGGTCAGCATCTCCTCCGTGAACATCGCCTTGATCGACACGTCCACAGTGGTGACGTCGATGCGGGGCCAGTGAGCTCGCAAGGTAATCCGAGCCGCCTCCGGGTCGAACCAGAAATTGAATTCGTGGCGGGGGTTGGTCGAGAATTCCGGATCATCGGTATGCGGATTCAGGCTGCTGCCCATGACCACCAGTCCTTGGGACAATTCGGCGAAGTGGCGGATCGAGCGCCACAGCGAGCGCAATATTGGTCAGCGGCCCGGCAGCATAGATGGTCACTTGATGCGGGTGCGCGCGGACTTGCCGGATGAGAAAGTGCGCCGCGTCTTCGGTGGTGGGTTTGGTATGCGGCTCGCCCTCGACCAGCGGCGGGGTATCCCAGGGACCGAGAGGTGCCGGCGGTCGGGGTGGCTCGACCAGTCCAGCCGGCGCCGCGGGCAACGTGCTCAATTGCTGGCCCCAGGCACCCAGCCAGGCGACCTTTCCCATCAGTGGGGTCAGAAGGCGCGTCTCCTCCTGGGTGCGAACCAGCGGAAATACGGCTCCGAGGGCCACGGGCACGTCGCTGCGGCCGATCAGTTCCAGCATCCGCAACGCATGGCGCGCCTCGTCATCGCGCCAGGCATTGCCGGTCACGACCGTGATCCCGAGAACCTCAACCTGCGGCGACTGCAGCAGCGCCATCATCGACATGATGTTCGAGCCCCCCGGCCCGGAAGTGTCCTGATCGATGATGACCAATCGCCTTTGCGCGAGAGCGGGCGTCGAGGCTGCCAGGGCGACAAGGATTAGTGGAAAGAGCTTCGTGAGCAGGCATCGCATGGGTAGCGCTCAGGGTTTATCGAAAAAATTCGGCCCGACCGGCTTGTGCTCGAGAATCTCCTCGCGCGTCAGGCCCACCAGCTCGTGCGGGAACACCAGCCATTTGTCCGTGTCAAGAACGTAGTAGTCCGGCACGAGCTCGCTTTGATTGCGGGAGGACTTGTAATACACGGTGGCGATGCGAAACTTCTTGGGCCAATTTGCCCGGCATCGCTGCTTGAGTTCCTTGACCACCGCTTCGAGGCTGCGGCCCGAGTCAAACACGTCGTCGACCAGCAACAGCTCATCGTCGGCCGAAATATGCGAGACCAGATAATCCACCGCGTGCACGCGAACCGTTTTGTGTTGCGCATCGATGCCGGTATAGGAAGAGGTGCGAATGGCGATGTGATCGGCATAAATGGAATGGTATTCCAGCACCTCCTGTATCGCGATGCCGATCGGGGCACCGCCGCGCCACATCGCAGCCAGAAAGGTCGGTCGAAAACCGCTGCTCACCACGAGCCTGGCGAGCTCCATGGAGTCCCGGAGAAGTGAGTCGGCGGAGATGAACAGCTTGTCCATGGCCCTCAATCTTACAGTAGGGAAAATTGCCGCGTCGGCGCATTCCGACAGAAATGAGGGCGAGAGGGCGCCCCATCGCCGAATAAGATTATTGCGCAGGGCTTTGCAGGGGTGAGCGCGCGTGCCAGAGTAGCGGGCACTGTGCCGGATCCGAAAAAAATCTAGCACCGCGCCGAAACGAAAGGTGCGCATCTCGGCTTCGTGCGTCAATTGAGAATGATGACGCACGCGATTTTTGCGTCGCCGGTGGGCAAGACGCTGTGGACCCTGATCGGCGCAATCGTGATCATCATCGCCGCCACGGCCTACGGCCAGATTCTGCTCAACCGCTGGAACAAGCCGTTCTACGATGCGCTGTCGCGCCGCGACTTTCGGGACTTCCTCTTCCAGCTCGGCGTGTTTTTCTTGATCGCCGGATTTCTGCTGGTCCTCAACGTCGTGCAGAGATGGTTGGTGGAAACCCTGCAGCTCAAGCTGCGCGAGGGCCTGGTACGCAGTCTGCTTCAGGATTGGCTGCTGCCGCGCCGGGCGTTCTGGCTGGCGAATGCCGGCGCGATAGGCGTCAATCCTGATCAACGCATCCACGAGGACGCCCGGAAACTTTGCGAGCTTTCGGCCGATCTTGGCATCGGCGTGCTGCAGGCGTCCGTGTTGTTCGGGACCTTCGCCGGTGTTCTTTGGGGTCTTTCGAGCAACTTCAGTTTTCGAATCGGCGAGTGGGACTATGTGATCCCCGGATTCATGCTGTGGGCCGCGATTGTCTACGCGAGCGCCGGATCGCTCCTGAGCTATTGGGTCGGGCGCGGGCTCATCAACCGAAATGCCGAACGCTATGCGCGTGAAGCCAACCTGCGCTTTTCCCTGGTTCGCTTCAACGAGCATGTCGATGACATTTCCCTGGCACAAGGCGAAGCAGACGAGAAACGCCGAATCGAAGGTCATCTGCGCGACGTGCTCGCCGCGACGCGCCGCATCGTGTGGGGACACACCAATCTCACCTGGATCACCTCGGGATTCGGCTGGGTTACCATCGTCGCGCCGATACTCGTCGCGGCGCCGCTGTACTTCACGGGGAAGGTCACGTTCGGCGGCATGATGATGGCGGCGGGCGCGTTCACCCAGGCGCAATCATCGCTGCGCTGGTTCATCGATAATTTCAGCGCCATTGCCGATTGGCGCGCGACCTTGCTGCGGGTGGCGAATTTCCGTCAGGCCGTGGCCACCATGGATGAACCCCATGGATTTGCAAGCCGAATCGACTACGCGGAAGGCGACCCGGGCGCGATCATAATCGAAGGCCTCGAAACGGTATCGTCCGCCCACGACGACATGCTCAGGGAGAGGAGCGTGGTGGTGAAGGCGGGAGAACGCGTTGTCATCCTGGGCGCGCCCGGAACGGGCAAAACCCAGCTATTCCGCGCCCTGGCAGGCTTGTGGCCGTGGGGCACGGGCCGCGTCACCCGCCCGCGAGGCGAGCAGATTTTCTACCTGCCGCGCGGCACGCCTTACCTGCCTCACGGATCCTTGCGGGAGGTTCTCGCATACCCGCTGAAGGCGGAGAGTTTCAGCACGGCGGCATTCACGCGCGCACTCTTTCGGCTTGGACTTGAACGCCTCGCGACCGCTGCTTGATGAGACTCGCCGCTGGGACCGCGAGCTGAGCCAGGACGAGCAACTTTGCCTGGTGTTTGCGCGCATGTTGATACAGATGCCTCCTTGGGTGCTCATCGACGGCACGTTCGGCTCGCTCGATGACGATGTGCTCGAGTTGGTCATGGACCTGTTTGTCACCGAACTCAAGCGCACGGCGGTCATCCATATCGGCGGGGCCGCAGGGGCGCACGATCTATTTGCGACCCATTTGCATCTCGTCAAAGCGACGGCACCCGCGTGACGAGATCCTTCTTTTTGTTTTTGATCATTGCGGCATTGCCGGCTTGGGCGGCTCGCGGCGGAATTTCAGTTTTCGCCCGCCGTCGACCGTGGAGGACGCCTCGACGCCAGCGACCATCAGCGATCTGGCGGCACGACTCATTCCCGTTTATCAAGATCTCGATGCAGATCGTTACCTCGCGAATCTGTCTGCTTTGCAAATGGCCATGGGCAACTATGCGGCCGCGGATATATCGCGCCAATCGTTGCGCGAGCGACGTCGAAAAACAGATTTCGGGCGACCGGTCGGCCGGTCTGTGATCTTCGACATGTACGCCCATGCCAAGGCGGTGGAGGCCGAAAATCGATTTACTTTTGCGGAAGTCTTCACGAAAACCTTTCGCGAGACGATTTCCCGCCTCGACGATCGGGATGCCCATGCTGTTACGCAATGGCTGAGCGCCTCTCCGAGTGCGTATCGGGAAGCGTTGCAAAAGGCGTTTGATCAACAGCGAGCCCAGGACAGCATCGATCAGACAGCAGCCGTGGATTTGATCTGGAAGTATGTCTACTTTGATGCCTTTCGAACGTTCGGCTCGCTGGTTATTTTGCTCGATGCCGAGGACGATAGCCGGCGCTATGCGGTCGATGGCGACGTCATGATCCGAACGCCGGACGGGGCGGACATCTCGGCCGTGGTCATTCGTCCGAAGAGCCTTAGCAACCCGCTTCCCGCCCTGCTGGAGTTCACCGGCGAGGAATCGCTGAACTATGCGAAAGAGAGCGCTGCTCACGGCTACGCAGGCGTGGTTGCCTATGTCCGCGGAAGGCACAAAAGCTCCGAGAGAAGCGCCCCCTATGAGCGGGATGGGGACGATGCGCGCGCAGTGATTGATTGGATCGCGAAGCAGCCGTGGAGCGACGGCCGCGTCGGCATGTACGGGGAAGGGTATGGCGGCTTTGCGGCCTGGGCGGCTGCCAAACGCCTGCCGACCGCGCTCAAGGCCATTGCCACCTCGGCCTCCAATGTGCCCGGCATCAATTCTCCCATGGAGGGCAACATATTTCGCAACTCCGCCTACCGCTGGTCCTTGTACATGACCGACTCGAAGGCCTTGAACCGGGATGAATATGAAGACGCCGAACGGTGGCGCTCGCTCGATCAAAAGTGGTACGTGAGTGGCCGGCGATACCGGGATCTGGGTCGCGTGTACGGAAAGCACAATCCGATCTTTATCCGTTGGCTAAATCACCCGAGCTACGATGGATATTGGCAACAGTTGATCCCCAATGGGAAAGAACTCTCGCGCATCAATATCCCGGTACTGACGATGACGGGATATTACGCGGCCAGCGAGCCGGGCGATCTGTACCTCTTCACGCAGCGCCATCGTTACAACCCGCATGCCGAACATACTCTGGTTATCGGTCCCTACGATGACGACATGATGCAGCGCGTCCCCGCCATTCTCCACAGTTACCAACTTGACTCGGCGGCGCTGATCGATCTTCGTGAGCTGCGTTACCAATGGTTTGATCATGTTTTCAAGGAAACGGCGGCGCCGGCCCTCTTGAGCAATGGCGTCAATTACGAAGTCATGGGTGCAAACGAGTGGCAGCATGCCGCGTCGATCGAGAGCATGGCGGGCGAATCGCTGCGATTCTATCTGCAAGGTACCGTGGGCGCGTCGAGCCATCATCTGGCGTTGCGCACGAAAACAAATGCAGTGATTCTCCAGCAGACGGTGAGCTTCGTAGATCGCCGGGACGCGGCCTGGACCCCATCCACCGATCTCATCAACAGGAGTCTGGCACCCCGTCACGGAGCGATGTTCGTGAGTGAACCACTGATGAAGCCCATCGAGTTCGCCGGACTGTTCTCCGGCCGGCTCGATTTTACGGTGAACAAGATGGACATGGATCTGAACATCACGTTGTACGAATTGCTTGCCAACGGCGACTACGTTCGTCTATTCAGTCCAAGTTTCGAGGCTCGCGCGAGTTATGCGCGAGATCGGGCTCATCGGCATCTTCTCAAGGCGGGAGAACGCCAGGAGTTGACGTTCAAGAGCGAACGCATGACCGCTCGACAACTGCAAAAGGGCAGCAGACTGGTGATGGTGCTCGGCATCAGCAAGCGGCCGGATCGCGAGATCAATTACGGTACGGGCGGCGACGTGAGTGATGAGTCGGTCGCGGACGGCAAGATTCCACTAAAAATTCAATGGTATGGCGACAGCTATGTGGAGATCCCGGTACGCAAATAGATCGTCAGTCGAAACCGTCGGCGCCTGGCGACAGCTCATTGGAATTGTCAGACTGAAGTGCGTGAAGGTGAATTTGGCGATATTCGCTGACAGACCGGCGCCAGCGATGTGTGCACCATTAGCTAACGGTACATGGTTTCGACATCGGAGCAACGACATGCCGTCCCATTTGATGAATGTTCTGGTTCCCTTCTACTTCCTATTTGTGGTTTGGTGCATCTTCGCCCCGCCAAACGGGGCGGGCGGTGGCGACTAGGAGTTGTCGGCGCGCTGCCCGCGATGCGCGCGCGTTACTTGACGGCGAGCCGGGTGCAGGACCCGCGCCAATTCCTCGAGCGCACGGTCCGGATCCGCTGAGCCGCACATGAAGATGTCGATCGCTGCGAAGCCCGATTCCGGCCAGGTGTGCACCGAGATGTGCGACTCGGACAGCAATACCACACCGGTGACCCCGTCCTCTTCGCCAAAGGCATGGAAGTGACTGCCGATTACCTGTGCGCCGGCCTGCCGGGCGGCGACGCGCAGTAGGGCCTCGAGAGCGACTGCGTCACGCAGTTGCGGCGCGCCGACTCCATAAAAATCCGCAAGCAGATGCAGCCCGACGTTGGCCACGACCTGGTTCATTTGTGTCCGCCGCCACCGCCGGTTGCCCAGCCGCCGCCATAGTAGCCGGGCCCCGAGGTCCAGCTGTGCCACGAGTTGCCGCTGCCTTGCCCGCCGGTGGCGCGCGCTGCGAAACTCCACCAGCTTGCAAGCGAACCGAACAGCACCACCAACAGCGAATAGGCGAGATATTTGTTCTTCACGTTGCGTCCTGATCGAGTTTATCGAGGTAGTAGGCCGGCAAGTAGATGGCGAGAACGGCGAGTCCTGCGTAGGGCCAGACGTTGGCGGTGGCAAATAGAAGCGGAATCGCGTTGATCGCAAGCGTGGCGATGACCAAGCGACGCGCGGTGTCCTTGTACGGCGGATGGGGATGGCTTTCCACATGCACGTGGTGGCCGAACCAGGCGCGGACCTGGTCGAGCGCAATCATGCCCGAGCGCGACCAGGTGAGCTCTTCGCGGGTCGCTTCGGCCGCGAGTTTCAGCCGGCCGCCGCTGTATTCCATCACCTGCACCGCGTCGCCGACGCTTACCCGCCAGTTAAACGAGCCTACCGCGAACAGCACCTGTGCCGAGTATTGGCTGGTTTGCGCATAGTTGACCCCGTCGAGATTCGCGTGACCGGCGCCGTCCCAAGCCGGCCAGCGGTCGAGCACCTCGCTGCGCTGCCAGCCCTCGTCCGTTTCCACCAGCCAGATGAATTTCTTGCCGGGCGAGTACAGAAAGTATTCGCTCCACGCCGCGGAGGCATCGCCGTTCTCGCCGCGACGCATCGCCCCGAGGATGGCGTACTTGTTCCCCTCGATCATGGCCTCGTCGCCGAGATTCAAGGTGAAGCGCACCGACTCCACCTCGGCGCCCTTGGCGAGCACCTCCGCCGTCGCACCCGAGGTGTCGACCTCGGCATGACAGCTGGGACACACGATGTGTACGGTCACGCCGGGTGCCGTTTTCACCGGCGCACCGCAGGCCGGACAATTGAGTGCGGTGATCTTGCCGTGAAAGCGGCCCGAGGTGTCGCCGATTTGGGTGGTATCGCGCAGCAGCTGCGGTTTCAGGGCGCCGAGTTCGACCGCTTGGCCCAAATATAGGCGCGTGGCTGGCTCCGAGTAATCGAGGGTCAAAAAGCGATCGTTCGCGCGGAAGTCCGCGACCCGGGCCTGATACCCGGGACCGACCTTGAAGGGCAGCTCGCCTTGCCCACCCGTACATTGCGCGGTGCGCACGTCGGCGGTGACGAAGCTCACGCCGCCCAGGTGTGCAAGGTGCCCCGGAACCAGTTTGTCGAACAGCGGCAAGGTGCCGTCCACCACTTTGGGGAAGGTCACGGTGAATTGCCCGGAGCCATCCGACACCCAGCCGTTGCTGCCGTCATCGAACAGCGCGTACCACTCGTTCCAGAAGCCGTCCGAATATCGCAGCTGAATGCGTCCGATGAGGGAGAAGGACTTGCCGCCGAACTGTCCGGAAGTGCCGATTTGCAGCGGCGAAAAATCCTCGAGCACCTCGGACATCTTGCCCAGGTCGCGCACCGAGTTGGCGTCTTTCAGCAGCGTGGTTTTGCAAAACCCGCACACCGCCATGACCGAGGCCGCCGATTTGAATTGCACCGGCGCGCCGCACCCGGGACAACTGACTTGTTGCATGCGGGACGGGTTAGCCTACGAGTTTCTTCAGGACTTCAGTCTTCGCCGACTCAAAATCGGTCGCCGATATCAGTCCCTTGTCGAGCAGACTCTTCAGCTGGCCGAGGCGCGCTTCCGGGTCCGCGCTCGGCGCCGTCGGGGCCGCAGCGGCAGGGTGGACCGCGGCGGCGAGACCCTGTGCCATGGTCTGCCCCAGCACCACGCCGGCGGAAATTCCGGCTCCCACGCCCGCCACGCCCCCTTCGTTCTGTGCCGCCAGGGGAATTGCATTGGCCACCTGATACTGCGTGAACTTACTGAGATCCCCAGCCATGCCCATGGCAATGCGCTTATCGAGAGCCTCCTGAAGGTCCTCCGGCAGATTGATGCTTTGCACGTTGAACAGGTCGAGCGCCAGGCCATATTTGTCGAAGGCGGCGGCGATCGGGGCCTTGACCTCGTTTGCCATCAACGTCTGATTCGCGGCCATGTCGAGGAACGGCTTGGGCGAAGCTCCCAATGCCGTTGCCATGGTCGACACGAGGATGCCGCGCAGCTGCTCCTCGAGGTCGTCCCGGGTGTAGGCCGCCCGCGTGCCGCTGATGCTGGTAAAGAATTTCTTCGCGTCGGAGATCGCGTAGGAAAACATGCCGAACGCACGCAATCGCACCATACCAAAGTCGGTGTCGCGCAGCGTGATCGCCTGTGGCGTACCCCATTTGCGTCCGGTCTGCAGGCGCGTGCTGAAGAAGTAAACGTCCGACTTGAAGGGCGATTCGAACAGCTTGTCCCAGTTCTTCAAGTAGGTCAGCACCGGCAGCGTCTGGGTGGTGAGCTTGTGCATGCCTGGGCCGAACACATCGGCAATCTTGCCCTCATTCACGAACACCGCGACCTGCGATTCGCGTACGGTGAGACTGCCGCCGTACTGAATCTCGAAGTCCTGCATCGGATAGCGCCACGCGAGCACCCCATCGGTGTCCTCGTTCCATTGCAGGATGTCGATGAACTGTTTCTTGATGAATGATCCCAGGCTCATGACATTCTCCGACTAGAGTTAGGACAAAGCCCCGGCGCTCACCGCCCCCACCGAAATCGAGATCGATGCCAGCAGCAGGCCGAACGCGACATTGTTACCCTCGATATGCTGTTTCGACATGTGCAGCAGTCGTGTTACCAGCACGTAAGTGAGCAGTTGAATGGCAGCGGCCGCCGCCGACCAGCCGAGAAACGACACGAGTCGATCGGTGTGCATCAGACCTGAGGCCACCGTCAAGGAAAATCCGATCATGGCTCCGCCCAGGCTCAAGGCCGCGGCCACGTTGCCCTGGCGGATCAGGGTCATTTCGCTGAACGGCATCATCCAGCTGTAGATGAGGAAAAAAACGAACAGCAGCAACCCCGCGCCGATCAAGTGCAGGGCATAATTGATGACGATGTCCAACGGAGTCCTCCACGAAGGCGAACCGGGCGCCAACTCGGGCGCCGCACGCGCCATGTTTGAGCGCATTTTAGTTATTTCCGTGTTCTTTGTCGCCTCTTGCGGCCTCGCCTATGAATTAATTGCCGGCGCGCTGTCCAGTTACCTGCTGGGCGACTCTGTATTGCAATTCTCCACGGTCATCGGTTGCTACTTGTTTGCAATGGGAGTAGGGGCGCACTTGTCGCGTTACGTGCGCGACCAGGACGTTCTGACGCGTTTCGTCGATGTGGAGCTTGCGATTGGCCTCATCGGCGGGGTCTCCGCGGCGCTGCTGTTCCTCGCATTCGCGTGGCTGGCCGCGCCGTTTCGGGTGCTGCTGTACGTTCTGGTCTTTTTGATTGGTGCACTCATTGGCATGGAGATTCCGCTGGTGATGCGCGCGCTGCACGCGCGGCAGACTGAATTCGCCGAACTCGTCAGCCGGGTGCTCACCTTCGATTATCTCGGTGCGCTCGCGGTTGCGCTGCTGTTCCCGATTATTCTCGCGCCGCATCTGGGGCTCGCGCGCAGCGGATTCCTGTTCGGCATGGTGAATGTCGCGGTTGCATTCTGGACGATCCGCGCCTTTGGTGAATCGGTGCAGAACGCGCGCGGCAAACTGCTGCGCGCCGCAGCGATATTTACCATTTTGTGCGCCGGATTCATCGCTTCGGACCGCCTGGTGTATTGGGGCGAGCGCGGCATGTTCGGCGATGAGATCGTGCACGCCATCACCACGCCTTATCAGCGCCTCGTGATCACCCGCTGGCACGATGATCTGCGTCTTTATATCAACGGCAATCTGCAGTTCTCCTCGCGCGACGAGCATCGCTATCACGAGGCGCTGGTGCATCCGGCGCTGCAGTCCTTGACCTGGGCGCGCAGCGTCCTGGTGTTGGGGGGCGGGGATGGCCTGGCGCTGCGGGAGATTTTGCGCTACCCCAACATCAAACGGGTCACCCTGGTCGACCTCGATCCGCAGATGACCCGGCTGTTCTCCTCGTCTCCGCCGCTGGTCGAACTCAACCACGATTCCTTTCACGATCCTCGCGTTCAAATCGTCAATGCCGATGCGGCCCGTTGGATCGAGTCCGCCCAGGAGCAATTCGACGCGGCGTTCGTAGACTTTCCCGATCCCTCTAACTTCGCGCTCGGCAAACTCTACTCCGTACCCTTCTATGCGCTGCTGAAAAAACGCATTGCCGAGCACGGTTTGGTCGTGGTGCAGGCCACCTCGCCTTACTTCGCTCCGCATGCCTATTGGTCGATCGAGGCAACGTTGCGCGAATCGGGATTCAATACCTTTCCCTACCACACCTATGTTCCTTCCTTCGGCGAATGGGGCTTCATCCTCGCAGGAAACGAAGCGCGATTCGTGCCGCCGACACACTACGCGTTGCCCATGCGCTATTTGAATGCCGAGGTCACCACGGAAATGTTCACCTTTCCGCCCGACATGCAGCGCATCGAGGTCGAAGCCAATCATTTGAACACCCAGGCGCTGGTGCGCTACTTCGACGATGACTGGCACCGGGTGATTCGCTGATGCGACGGCGTGAGTTCGTGCTCGGCGCCGCCGCGCTCGCCGGCGCGGGCGCCGGGCTCTACGGCTATTCGCAGCGAATCCACGCCAGTGTCGAGTATCCGGGTCGCGAGCTCGGGCACTGGCTGCGCGATCGCGCCTCGCTACCCGCGCCCAGCGAGACGCTCGATACCGAGGTGCTCATTGCCGGTTCCGGCGTCGCCGGTCTCACCGCCGCGTGGAAGCTCAAGAAGGGAGGCGTGAATGAGGTGCTGCTGGTCAGCGGGCCGGAGCCGTATGGCAATGCCGCCGGCGGCAGCGACGGTGAGCTGCAGTTCCCCACCGGCGCCCACTATCTACCGTTGCCCTCGCTCGAATCGCACCACATGCGCGAGATGCTGCATGAATTTGGGATCCTGCAGACCGATCCATTCGGCCGGCGGCCCACCTACGATGAGCGCTACCTCGTTCATGCGCCGGCCGAGCGCGTGCTGTACCGGGGTGCCTGGCAGGACGGGTATCTGCCGAGCGAGGAGGTCGGCGCCCCTGAGCGCGCACAACATGCGCGCTTCTTCAACATCGTCGATTTTTACAGCAACGCCCGCGGCGGCGATGGCAAGCGTGCGTTCGCCGTACCGCTCGAGCAATCCTCCGCGGACTCACGCTTCCTCGATCTTGACAAGTTCTCCTTCCGCGCTTGGCTCGGCAGCCAAGAGCTCAGTGCACCCACCCTGATCTGGTACCTCGATTACTGCTGCCGTGACGACTATGGCCGCCATCTCGACGAAATCTCCGCCTGGGCTGGGCTGCATTACTTCTGCTCGCGGGATGGAGAGGCGTCGAATGCGGAAAAAGGTGCGGTGCTCACCTGGCCGGCGGGCTTGTCGGTGCTCACCCGCGAGCTGGAAACTCGCGCCGGTGGCCGGCGCCAGTGGCTCGAAGGCAGTGTCGCGAGGCTGGAGATCAAGGGGCAAGGAATCGAGGCGCTGGTCGTGATGATGCGGCAGGGCGCTCCCTACACGGTGCGCGTCAAGGCGCGCAGCGCGATCGCCGCCATGCCGCTGTACGTTCTGCAGCATGTCTTTGGCGGACTGTCCGGTTACGGCTTTGTTCGCGAGCGCGATCTGCCGGCCTACGCCCCGTGGTTGGTGTCGAACTTCCTGATGCACGCCTTTCCCGAGGAGCAACGTGGCTCGGCGCTTTGCTGGGACAATGTGATCTACCGGGAGCCGGGGTTGGGTTACGTGGTCTCGACGCATCAAGACATCCGCATGAGTCGCCCGGATCGCAGCGCCTTCACCGCCTACTATTGCCTGTCGGACGCATCACCTGAAACGGCGCGCAGCTGGTTGGAGGGAGCCAGCATCGATCAATTGAGCGAGGTGGCGAGCCGCGACTTACGGCTTGCGTACGGCTGGCGGCTGCCGCTCTGCGTCGAGCGCGTTGCCATCACTGTGCGCGCACACGCGATGGCGTTTCCGGAACCGGGCTTTTTGCGCTGCCAGGGACGAGTAGCGCTGCGGGAAGCCGAAGGCCCACTTTACTTCGCGCACTCCGACCTATCGGGGATTTCGCTTTTCGAGGAGGCGGCTTGGTGGGGCCATCGGGCGGCCACGCAGATCATCGCGCGCCGGACTTGAGTCCGGACTCGCAAATTTCTCATATGCTATTCGGCTTAATAGGCGAATAATGCCTAAAATCTGTAGTTAATCGCCATATTGGGCGACTAGCGATACATAAAGAAGAATGATAATATTCGCCTCAATAGACGAATAAACGGGCGCAAATCTCTGAAATCGCCCATATGGACGAGTTATGAAGATCACAACTGAGCTGACAGACAAGGCGGTTCTGTGTGAAATCGGCGAACGCCTGGAGCGTCGTCGGATCGATGCGGGATTGACGCAAGCCGAGCTGTCCCAGGAAGCCGGCATCTCCAAGCGCACGGTGGAGCGGATCGAAGCGGGGCACAGCACGGATTTTCTCATGCTGCTGCGCCTGCTGCGGGTACTGAAACTCCTGGAGCCGCTGGATCAGTTGGTTCCCGATCTGCCGCAGAGCCCCCTGGTGCTCCTCAAGAGCCGAGGTCGTGCGCGCAAGCGCGTGGGACATGCTCGATCACCGGACGGCACCGCGGCACCCAAGCCAGCGCCGCCTTGGAAGTGGGGCGCGTAGCCTGTGGCCAGCGTCGCGGAAGTGCGGCTATGGGGCCGAACGATCGGCGCGGTTTCGCTCGAGGAGGGCGCTCGTACTTCCGCCTTTCAATATGACCCCGCCTTTCTCGCCAGCGGCTTTGAACTCTCGCCGATCGTCATGCCTCTGTCGCGGCAGATTTATCAGTTTCCATCCCTGGCGCAAGTGTCCTTTCACGGCCTGCCGGGCCTGCTCGCCGATTCTCTGCCGGACAAATTCGGCAACGCGCTGATCGATGCATGGCTCGCCACTCAGGGCAGACGGCCCGAGAGCTTCAACGCAATTGAACGGCTTTGCTACATCGGCGTTCGCGGAATGGGTGCACTCGAGTTCGCACCCGCCAGAGGTCCCCCCTTGAGGCGATCGGCCAAGGTGCATGTGGACGAATTGGTCAAACTTGCCTCCCAGGTGCTGACCCACCGCAGCTCACTGGAATTGTCATTTGCTCCAGGTCGGCGGCACGAGGGACTGCAGGAGATGCTGCGTGTGGGCACGTCCGCCGGCGGTGCGCGGGCGAAGGCCATTGTCGCGTGGAACCGGAAAACGAACGAGGTGCGTTCGGGGCAAGTGAAGGCCCCGGCCGGTTTTGACTACTGGTTGCTCAAGTTCGACGGGGTCAGCGCCAACCGGGATAAAGAGCTCGTGGACCCCAAAGGATATACCGTCATCGAGTATGCCTACGCGCTCATGGCCGCCGATGCCGGTATCGAAATGTCCGAGTGTCGTCTGTTGGAAGAGAACGGACGGCGCCATTTCATGACGCGGCGGTTTGATCGTCTGAGCGACGGCGGCAAGCTGCATATGCAGTCCCTGGGAGCGTTAGCCCACTTCGACTTCAATTCCGCCGGCGCTTACGCCTATGAGCAAGCTTTCGATGTGATCAAGCGTCTGGGGCTTCCCATGCGCGCCCGCGAAGAACAGTTTCGCCGGATGATCTTCAACGTTGTCGCACGCAACCAAGACGATCATGTGAAGAACATTGCATTCTTGATGGACAAGGCGGGCACATGGTCGCTTTCACCTGCATTCGATGTGACTTACGCCTACAACCCGACAGGCCTGTGGACGAGCCGGCACCAAATGACGATCAACGCCAAGAGAGACGACTTCACCGGGGAGGATTTCAACGCGGTTGCGCAAGTGGCAGGACTCAAGCGCGGAAGGCCGGAGACCATCCTCGCCGAAGTGGTGGACACGATCAAAGAATGGCCGCGCTATGCCAAGACAGCCGGTGTGCTTGACGCCCAGCGCGACAAGATCCGCCGAACATTGCGCTTGAAATTCGACAGCCGCGGCATCCTGGTTTCACAGCTGTAATACGTCCACGGGACCGTTTTGTAGGACAAAGCGGCACATCCCGTGTAGGACAGGGTATATCTGACTTTAAAATGAGGAAAAATCCGCACAGCGGATGTCACGTTTGGACTAATAATGTCGATTCCCACTGAAGTGCCGCCTAATGGACGATTTCTGACCATTTATCGGCAGCAAGGAGATGCGTTCAGCATGCCCAAGCCTCCCATCCGTCGCACTGTGGCGGCATCAGCGGTGGAGCAACAGGTGATGGCCATGCTCGAGTCTGGAACCGCTTTCAACATCGGCGATTTGGCCGCTCGGCTTCATGTGAGCCCGGCGCAATTGCAACGGCTATTCAAGCGCGAAACCGGTTCGCGCATGGGCGAATGGTTGATCGCACAAAGGCTGCAGAAGGCGGCGTACTTGCTTGCGAATAGCTATCTGAGCGTCAAGGAAATCGCGCGCTCCGCGGGATATGAGCATGTATCAAGTTTTATCCGTGCCTTTGAGCGCAGATATTCGCTGACTCCCAAGCGCTACCGCGAGGGTGCTGCGGCAACAGGTGCTGATTCCGGCGGAAGCGTTGCCTAAACCTGCTTTCGCGGAATCCCGTTAGCTTCGCTTCGCCTCTTTGGCCTTGGGTGGGCGCCATTGCTCGACTTCCACACCACGAACCCGTGCGTATACTTCGGAATGAGCTGGTTTTCCAGAGTGCAGATAGGCGAGGAGCGTTACCCCTCATTGACCGGCGTCAGAGCGCTGGGCGCCAGCGTCGTATTCTTCGACCATTTCCCAGTCTGGATCAACGCCCATCTAATCATCAACGTAATGGCGTTCTTTTACGCGCTCAGCGGCTTTCTTATTTTCCGCATTTACTATGAGCAGACGGCGCTAAACAGGCACTGGTTCAAGAAATATTTCATCAATCGCTTCGCACGCATCTACCCCGTGTATTTCTTGTTGCTCACCATAGCCGTTTGCATGGCGCATGACTTCAGGCCCTGGATGTTGATCAAGAATTACACTTTGACGCATGCTCTTTTTCATCCCTTGGACTTGGTCATAGAACCAAGCTGGTCGCTGACGGTGGAAGAATGCTTCTATTTCCTGGCACCGATATTCATGATGCTGGCGAAATTTCGCGGCTTTTTTGCTTCCTTTCTACTGGGCTGCGCCTTGCTGGCAACCGCGCTGATGATTTCAAAGTTGCCGACCGAATTCCTGCACACACCCGGCTTTGTGCTTTCCTTAACCTTCTTCGGTCATTTCGTGGAGTTCTTCGCTGGGGCATACATTGCCCTGGCGCTGATGAAAATTGAAGCCAACGGTCCTGTCGCCATGCCGGGGAACCGCCACACGTTGCTGGGTTTCGCCGGAGTGTTATTGCTGATAATCGCGATGGTGGTTGTCTACCGCCACCCGCCGCTGCATATGCGCTTTATCATCCTCATCAATAACTTCCTGATACCGATACCCATCGCGCTGCTGTATTGGGGACTGATCCGCGAGAAGACGCTGCTATCGCGGCTACTGGCAACACGGCTGGCAGCCCTGCTCGGGAGAAGTTCGTACTCGTTTTATTTATTGCACATGTTGATTATCAACTACGTCAGCGTTCCATTTCTGCTTCCGTTGATCGGTTCGCGCCTGGTGTGCGTGCTGCTCACCTTTGTCGCGACCTGGACCCTGTCCATTCTGCTATTCGTTTGCTACGAAGAACCCGTGAACCTGATCATCCGCCGCAGATTCCGCACCAAAGAAAGGTGGGGCGGCATAGGTCAACCGAATCCTGGGGCCCTAACTTGAGCACGAGATTGATCAAGTATTTGGGCCGAACTTTGTGCTTTCTATTGGCGTGCGGGCTTCTGGTCGTAACCGCGAGTCAATTCCAACACTTCGCCGGCGTGCATCTGCATGGGGCATTGTATCTTTTGGCTTCCACTACTTTGCTGGTGCCCGGAAGCATTCTAGCGCTCGCGGCGGGATACCTGATTGAGGCATCAATGGTCGGTTGGTCACGCTCGTCGCTCAAGGACCTGCGTGAATCACCCGCGTCGGTGAGACTGGATGCGCTGTGCATGATCATGGCGGTATTGCCCTTCAGAATACCCGCCTACATCCTGTCCTTTGGGTTGATCTTGGCGATCGACAAGCATCTGCTCGAACCCTCCAATATCTCGCTCACGCGCTTTCTGCCGACATGGGGCGTGCAGATAGCCTGCGTCCTCGTGCTTCGATCTTTCGCCAGCTACTGGATGCATAGGCTGGAACATGCGATCCCAGCGTTCTGGGCGCTACACAAGTTTCACCATTCGGCCGACCGGCTGTCGATCATGACCGCGGTTCGCCAGACAGAGTTGTCGAAGGGTCTCGAAGAGGTGCTTTTGGTCTTCTTCCTCGCCCTTCTCACCGAGCCACTTGCAGCGAAGCCTGCGCCGGCAAGCCCGCTCTACATCTTTGTCGCAATCTATTTTATCTATGGTTCCTTCATCCGAGTTAACCAATATTTAGTGCATTCCAACCTCACCACAGATTACGGATGGATTGGCCGATGGGTGCTGGTGTCGCCGAGGATGCACAGGCTTCACCATGCGGCCGACCCGCAGTACCACGACAAGAACTTTACTTTCGACTTGGTGATCTGGGATCGGCTGTTTGGAACGTACGCTACCTGCGATCCCGCCGCCGACGTCAAAGAGGTCCCCCTTGGGTTGAGTGACACCCCGTTCAATAGCGGCCGCAAGATGCGGTACGTATTGCGCGACTACTTTCTGACACCGTACGTCGTCTTTTGGCAGGAATTGCGAAGAGGATTCAGCGCATGGGTGCCCGGGAGCCGCAAATCACCGGCTCACCCAGCGACCTAGCCGGGCCATGCCCAATTCCTGATCTCCGGCATGTCCTCCCCGTACCGATCTATGTATTGCTTGTGTTCGACCAGCTTGTCCCGCAACTGCTGCCGCAAGTAGTCGCCGCGGCTGCCTATCTGCGGCAGCCGATCGATCACATCGATTACCAGGTGAAATCTGTCCATATCATTGAGCACGGTCATGTCGAAGGCAGTCGTGATCGTGCCTTCTTCCTTGTAGCCGCGCACATGCAAATTCTCGTGATTATGGCGACGGTAGGTCAGCCGGTGTATGAGCCAAGGGTAGCCATGATAGGCGAAGATGACGTGCTTATCCCGGGTGAACAACGCATCGAAATCATTATCGCTCAAGCCATGAGGATGTTCGGACTGCGGCTGCAGTTTCATGAGATCAACCACATTGACGACGCGTACCTTCAACTGCGGCAGCTCCCGGCGCAGAATCGAAACCGCGCCGAGCGTCTCCAGCGTGGGGACATCACCGGCACAGACCATGACCACGTCGGGCTCATTGTTTTGATCGTTGCTGGCCCACTGCCATATGCCGATCCCTTCGCTGCAGTGCTTGATCGCCGCGTCCATTGACAGCCACTGCGGCGCCGGATGTTTACCCGCCACGACCACGTTGACGTAGTGGCGGCTGCGCAAACAATGATCCATGACGGACAATAAGCAATTCGCGTCCGGCGGCAAGTACACGCGCACGATTTCCGCTTTCTTGTTCACGACATGATCAATGAAGCCGGGATCCTGGTGCGTGAACCCATTGTGATCCTGGCGCCAAACATGAGAACTTAACAGGTAATTGAGCGACGCAATTTTGCGCCGCCAGGGCAGCCCCGCCGTCACCTTCAACCATTTGGCGTGTTGGTTGAACATCGAATCAACGATGTGGATGAACGCCTCATAGCAGTTGAACAGCCCGTGTCTTCCGGTGAGCAAGTAGCCTTCGAGCCAACCCTCGCATTGATGTTCGCTCAACATTTCCATCACCGGACCGCTGCGCGCCAGAAACTCATCGTCGCTCGTCATATCGGCCAGCCACTGGCGACTGCCCGCCTCGAACACCGCTTCCAAGCCATTTGATACTGTTTCGTCCGGGCCGAAGACCCGGAAGTTGCGCGGCGCTGCATTCATCTTCACCACATCGCGAATGAACCTTCCCAGCACATGCGTATCGCCGATGCCGGCGACTCCCGGTGTGGGCACATTGACGGCGTACTGGCTAAAATCAGGCATGCGCAAATCGCGCAGCAGCAGTCCGCCGTTGGCGTTCGGGTTCGCGCCCATGCGTCGTTCGCCGAGCGGCGCCAAGGCCGCCAATTCCGGCTTCAGACGGCCGCTTTCATCGAATAGCTCCGCGGGACGATAGCTGAGCAACCACTGTTCAAGCTGCCGCAAATGCTCCGGATGTTTGGCAGGGTCCGTGAGCGGCACCTGATGCGCCCTGAAAGTGCCCTCGTTGCGTTTTCCATCGACCATTTTCGGGCCGGTCCAACCCTTCGGGGAAATCAACACGATCATGGGCCAGCGCGGACGTTGTTCGCTGCCTGCCAACTTATGCGCGTCACCAGCGGAGGCGCGCGCTTGCGCCTGAATGCGGCGGATCTCCTCGATGACCGTGTCCAATGCCGCGGCCATCGCCTGATGCATCGGTATGGGCTCGTGGCCTTCCACGAAGTAGGGGGTCCAACCGTAGCCATGCAGCAGTTGGGTCAGCTCGTCGCGGGAGATGCGCGCCAATATCGTGGGATTGGCAATCTTGTAGCCGTTTAGGTGAAGAATCGGCAGGACGGCGCCATCGCTGGCGGCATTTAGAAACTTATTGGAATGCCATGAAGTGGCGAGCGGACCGGTTTCCGCTTCTCCGTCGCCGATGACACAGCCGACGATTAAGGCGGGATTGTCAAATACCGCGCCAAATGCGTGACTCAACGAATAGCCGAGTTCACCCCCTTCATGAATCGATCCAGGACACTCGGCCGAGGCATGGCTCGGAATTCCGCCCGGAAATGAAAACTGAGTGAAGAGCCTCTTCAATCCGGCTTCATCCCGACTGATGTTCGAATACACTTCGCTGTAGGTGCCCTCCAAATACGTTCCACTGACCACTGCGGGGCCGCCATGCCCAGGCCCTGACATGTAGATCATGTCCAGGTCATATTTCCTGATGACGCGGTTCAAGTGCGTGTATATGAAATTCTGGCCGGGGGTTGTTCCCCAGTGCCCCAACAACATGCGCTTCACATGCTCGATTTTCAGCGGCTGCTTCAATAAGGGGTTGTCGCACAAATAAATCTGGCCGACGGACAGGAAATTGGCCGCACGCCAGTAAGCGTCGATCTTTTGTGCCGTGTTGACATCGAGCGCCGTTGAAGTTGTCACTATATTCATGTTCCTGCTCCGTTTTCGGACATTCCCACCAGCTCGGCAGTCAAATCCGCAATGACGAATTCCTCGTCCGTGTGGATTACCCGCGTCGCGACCCTCGCACGATCGGGTGAAATTCGTGGCGCGTTTCTTTGGTTCAGCGATTCATCGAGTTCGATGCCGAGAAACTGCAGTCCATCGCAGATGCGCCGGCGCACCGGTGCTGCGTTCTCG
Source organism: uncultured Gammaproteobacteria bacterium (assembly GCA_963775565.1). Taxonomy (GTDB): domain Bacteria; phylum Pseudomonadota; class Gammaproteobacteria; order Steroidobacterales; family Steroidobacteraceae; genus Bog-1198. The sequence goes on along the minus strand of CAVZJP010000018.1, from coordinate 294,732 downwards.
CCGATGCCGCCGGTGAATACCAAGGTGTCCAGGCCGCCCAGCGCTGCCGCAAATGAGCCAATCCATTTTTTCGCCTGATAGCAAAAAATCGCAATCGCATCGGCTGCACGCGGATCACCGGCCTCGTGGCCGAGCAGATCGCGGACATCGGCACTCGTCTCGGAGATTCCGATAAGACCCGATTCGTGGTTGACCATGGTCTGAAACTGCGCTGCGCTCATGGACTCGTTCAGCGCAAGGTAACTCATGAGACCGGGATCCAGATCACCTGAGCGAGTACCCATGACCAGTCCCGCGGTCGGCGTAAAACCCATGCTGGTATCGATGCATCGGCCGTTCTGGATTGCCGCGAGACTGGCGCCGCTGCCCAGGTGCGCCAGGATGATGCGGCCTTGCGTTGCGGCCGGATCGCCGATGCGGAACAACTCCCGCATGAGAAAGGTATAAGAGAGTCCGTGAAAGCCGTAACGCTGAACTCCGTCCGCCCAATAGCGGCGCGGGATGGGCAATTGTGTGGCTACTCGGGGCATGCTGCGGTGAAACGCCGTATCGAAACAAGCCACGTGCGGCACATCGGGGTAGTGGCGTTGCAACGCCTCGATGAGCTCAATCTCGCGCGGCAGGTGCTCCGGATCATACGGCGTGATGCGCTGGAGTTCGGCCATGAGCTCCGGCGTGACACGCTGCGGCGCCGTATGAAGCATGCCATGAACCACCCGATGGCCGACGGCATCGGGCTTTGCGAGGACCGATTGCGCTTTCAGCCATTCGACCAGTGAATCAGCAGCCGACCGACCTCGCGCGTCACCCATGTCGATTTGCTTCGGTGCTTCCCCGCTTCGACCCACCACGAAGGAAACCTCCGGGGTTCCGATCCGCTCCATCTTGCCATCCAGAACTCGGATCGGCCTTGCGGATGTTTCAAATGCAGCAATGCGGATGCTCGAGGAACCCGCGTTTATGATCAGAATGATGGGCATACGAGAATTCCCTGCGCGGTGGCGACACGTGACACTGACTATAGGGGCTGTTAATTGCAAATGATGAAGATAGTGGTGATGGCCACGTAAGGGAGCGACTACACCCCTTCGGCTTTGGTCACGCGTGCAATCGGGTGATTCGCTCGTGTTATCCGCAACCCGTTGGTGCGAGAGTAAACAACGCTCGATACGAGCCTAAATCATTCTTGGAGATAAGTATGGAATCTAATTACCTTTCACGCGACACCTATGGCATGTACAAGAACACCGGACAGGGTCCGGGGCCCACGCTGATGGGTGCCGATACTTTGATCGGAAACGATGTCTACAACACGGCCGACGAAAACCTGGGATCGATCAAGGAGCTTATGATTGAAATGAGCACGGGTAAGATCAGCTATGCCGTGTTGTCTTACGGCGGGTTTTTGGGAATGGGCGATCGATTGTTCGCCGTTCCGTGGGCCGCATTGAAACTTGATACGGTAAACAAGCGATTTAAGCTCAATGCGTCGAAAGAGCTGTTAAAGAACGCACCCGGCTTTGACAAGGATCATTGGCCCTCCATGGCGGACGCTACCTGGGTCACGGATGTCCATAATTTTTATGGCGTCAAGACGACAGGGCGATTCCAGTAGCCACAGCGAAAGAGCATTTGGGGCTAGCAGATGGCTAGCCCCAAGGTTCCTCGCCAATCATGCATGTCAATAGGGCCAAAGGTGGGCCCAATTCTGCTTGCGGCCATCCGGCAATCCAATCAAGATGAATGAAGGCTTGGGTTGAACGACGGACATGCCTACTGCACGAATTTACGACCGGCCTCTCACGCTCGCCACGCGAATTACGCTTCTCATGCTAATCGCGATAGCCGGTCTTTTTTATGTGAAGTGGATGCCGTACTACCACAAGGCTTTTTTGGCCGCCGATAACCATTCCATCGGCAAGTCGATTTTGATGGGTACGGCGGCGCAAGCCCCTCCAGCCTCCTGGCACTCGGCAATTGATTATGCGCTGGCGTATGGAAAGGCCATTTGGCAGGCAATGGTCCTCGGTCTTTTATTGGGTTCCGCGATCCAGGAATTTGCACCTCGCGCTTGGATTGCGCGCCAGTTGGGACGCAGCGATGTCCGCAGCGTTACCTTGGGTGGCTTGTTGGCGATGCCCGCCATGATGTGCACCTGTTGTGCTGCCCCGGTAGTGATCGGGTTGCGTCGCGCGAACGCATCGGCGGCTGCGGCGGTCGCTTTCTGGCTTGGGCAATACCGTGCTCAATCCCGCAGCGCTGGTCTTCATGGGATTCGTGTTGGGATGGAAATGGGTTGGCCTGCGCCTTGCCTTGGGGATTCCGCTGGTCTTCGGCACCGGATATCTCATCAACCACTTGGCGCGGTCCGGGGACATCGCTTTGCTGCGCAAGCAATTGAGCCAGGCTGTCGCCGAATCCGAATCTCGGATTCCCTCCATCAGTAACTGGCTCAAGCGATTTCGCCGCGTTGGCGTTGGGTTTAATTCCGGAGTATCTGATCTTGGTGCTGCTGCTCGGTGCCGCCCGGGCATGGCTGTTCCCGATCGTTGGACCGATGGTCGAGCTGCACTGGATCGTGCTGATGGCCGCGGCCGGATTGCTGTTTGTCATCCCGACGGCCGGTGAAGTTCCTATCGTTCAAGCCCTGTTGGCGCTGGGAGTGGGCGCCGGGCCGGCGGCGGCACTGATGATGACGCTGCCTCCCATTAGCCTCCCGTCGCTGGCGATGACGCGAAAAGTGTTCAGTACAAGACTGTTGGCGGTCGTCTCTGCCGTGGTATTCGTCACCGGAGTGATCGCCGGACTGATCGCGATTTGGCTTCATTTCTAGACGAGGTGTGACCACCATGGTGCAACGCACCCTCGAGTCCGGCGAGATTGAAACTCCAGTGAGTGCCGCCGAGATTCCGTCTGTGGATCGGCTGCTGAATGATGGGGCCTTCGCAGCCGCCATTGCGCGTTATTCGCGGACTCCGGTGACCGTGGCACTTCGCGAGACGCTGGCGGCATTGCGGCAACAGGTCGCCCTGGGTGAGTTGCCTCGTGATGCGCTGATGGCCGGGACAATCGCGAATAGCGTCGAGGCGCGGTTGCAGCGGGACACACGTGCACGGTTGCGGCCGGTGTTCAATCTGACGGGCACGGTGTTGCACACCAATCTCGGACGCGCGCTGTTGCCCGCCGAGGTGCAAGAGTCGGTGGTGCGCGCTCTCTCCTGCCCCGTCAATCTGGAATACGACTTGGACAACGGCGGCCGTGGCGACCGTGATGACTTGATCGAGCCGAGTTTGCGCGAGTTCACGGGTGCCGCGGCGGCGACGGTGGTGAACAACAACGCGGCGGCGGTGCTGCTGATGCTGAACACCCTGGCCAACCGGCGCGAGGTGGTGTTATCGCGCGGCGAACTGGTCGAAATCGGCGGTGCTTTCCGCATCCCCGACGTGATGCGAAGTGCCGGTGCGAAACTCATCGAAGTCGGCACCACCAATCGCACGCATGCGGCTGACTACACGAACGCGCTCAACGCGCGCACGGCGCTGCTCATGAAGGTGCACACGAGCAACTATGCAATCACCGGATACACGGCATCGGTTGATATCCGCGAGCTGTCGGAACTGGGGCGCGTGCATGGTTTGCCCGTGGTCGTGGACTTGGGCAGCGGCAGCCTCGTCGATCTGACGCAGTGGGGCCTGCCGAAGGAGCCGGTGGTGCGCGAGGCCATCGCGGCCGGTGCCGATCTGGTCACTTTCAGCGGCGACAAGTTGTTGGGGGGACCGCAGGCCGGCATTATCGTCGGGCGCGCTGACCTGATTTCGCGGATCAAGAAGAACCCGCTCAAGCGGGCGCTGCGCGTGGGCAAGCTGACGCTGTCCGCTCTGGAAGGGGTATTGGCGTTGTACCGGGCACCTGAAATGCTGGCAGACAGATTGACCGTACTGCGTCTGTTGACCCGGTCGCTGTCCGAAATCGAGAGCCTGACGCGACGTGTATTACCCGTGGTGCAGGCGGCGTTCGGCGACGAATTCCAGATAACCGCGGCGCCGATGACAGCGCAGGTGGGCAGCGGTGCGTTGCCGGCCGATCAGTTGCCAAGCTTTGGATTGCGTGTGGAGCGGAAGCTTGGCGCGCGCGCGAGTCTCCAAGGGCTCGAGGCCAGACTGCGTGAGTTGCCGCGTCCGGTCATCGGGCGCATCGCCGATCGGGCGCTGTGGCTGGACCTGCGTTGCCTGGAGGCCGGCGACGAGGCTGAGTTCACCGCGCAGTGGAGCGAGTTGGGCCGATGATCATCGGCACGGCCGGTCACATCGATCACGGAAAGACCAGTTTGGTGCGCGCCCTGACCGGCGTCGAAACCGACCGGTTGAAGGAAGAAAAGGAACGCGGCATCTCCATTGAGCTCGGATACGCGTACGTTCCCACGGCGGGCGGAGAAACCCTGGGCTTCATCGATGTGCCGGGTCATCAGCGCCTGGTGCACACCATGGTTGCCGGTGCCGGGGGCATCGATTTCTCGCTCCTCGTCGTTGCGGCAGACGACGGTGTCATGCCGCAGACGCGCGAACACCTCTCCATCCTGGAGCTGCTGGGAGTGCGTCAGGGCGCCGTAGCGCTCAGCAAAGTCGATCGAGTCGACGAAGCGCGATGTCTCGCGGTAACGGCACAGATCAGCGCCGCGCTGTCCTCGACGGCGCTGCGCGAAGCGCCGTTGTTCAGGGTGAATTCCAGCGTGCCCGATGATCCGGGCGTCGCCGCATTGCGCGCCCACTTGATGCGTGTCGCTGCCGGTTGGCCGATGCGTTCTGACGTGGGCTTATTTCGATTGGCGATCGACCGGGTGTTTACCCTGCCGGGTCGCGGCACGGTGGCAGCAGGCACAGTATTGGCCGGCCGCGTTCAAGTGGGCGATACCTTGAGCGTGATGCCCGCCGGCACTCAAGTTCGCGTGCGTAGCATTCACGCGCAAAACCGCGACGCTGAAATCGGGCGGGCCGGCCAGCGCTGTGCGCTAAATTTGACGGGAATCGACAAAGCGGCACTGACGCGCGGCGATTGGCTCGCGGATTCGCGCGCGCTCGTGCCCAGCACGCAGCTTGATGTGGAGCTTCGCTGGCTGCCGGACAGCCCGTCCCTGTCGAACCGGGCGCCGCTACACGTGCATTTCGGGACGGCCCATCGTGTCGCACGGGTGGTCATGCTGGACACCGACCGTCTTATCGGTGGCGGCAACACGCGCGTGCAACTGGTGTTTGATGCTCCGATCTGCGCCGCCGCCGGCGATGTCTTCATCGCCCGCGATGCGCAGGCGCGCCGTACTCTGGGTGGGGGAGTGATCCTCGACCCGGCTGCGCCGCTACGCCGGCGGCGCAGCCCGCAACGGCTGGCCTACCTCGCTGCCGTTCAGCGGCTGCTGCGCGGTGAGGGACTTGAGATGCTGCTGGAGAATTGTCCGCTGGGCATTGGTATGAACGCGCTCATTCGGTTCACGGGCCGCTTACCCGAGCGTATCGCCTTGCCCCCGGGGGCAAAGATCGTCGATCCTGCCGGGCAGAGCATCGTCATTCTCGATTCGCGTTGGCAGGATTTACGTCAACGCGCGCTCGATGCACTGCGTGCTTTCCACGGTCAGGAGCCCGGTGAACCCGGGATTGATCGGGCTCGGCTGCGCCGCATGGCTGCGCCGACTCTCAGCGATCCGGTTTGGCGCGTTCTCATCGATGAACTCCTGCACGAGGGAGTTGTGCAGCAAAGCGATCACTGGCTGCACCTTCCGCAACATCGGGTCACATTGAGCGATCGGGAACGCGAATTGGGTCAGAAGCTGCAATCCGCCCTGGCAGCGGGACAATTCGATCCGCCATGGGTACGGGAGCTGGCGCTGAGCGTGCGCGCCGAGGACGATGAGGTTCGACTCGTGTTGCGCAAATGCGCGGTGCAGGGCGAGGTGTATCAGGTGGTGCGTGACCTGTTTTACCACCGCGATGCCACTCGCACACTGGCTCGAGCACTGCGCGCGCTGGCCGAGAAACAGGGCTTCGTCGAGGCCGCCGCGTACCGCGATTTGATCGGGGTCGGCAGGAAACGCACCATTCAGGTTTTGGAGTTCTTCGATCGCGTTGGCTATACTCGCCGGACCCCCCGAGGACGAGTGCTGCGGGCCGACAGCAGTTGGCATGAAACGGACTTGGTGTAGCCGCGGACGGCCAAACAACGAACGGAAGGCATGCGCATCCGGTGGTGCGGCCGGGCTTCAAACCCGGTGGGGGACGTCAAGCGTTTCCCGGTAGGTTCGACTCCTGCTACCTTCCGCCATCTTTCGAGGTTCAATGAATACACGATCGGCATCCTTGCCAACTCCACGATTGACATCGTTGTCGCATGGCGGCGGATGTGGCTGCAAGATTTCACCCGGGGTTCTGGCCGAGCTCTTGCGCGGCGTGGTGCCTCGCGCGCACTTCGACGATCTCCTCGTGGGGACGGAAACTTCCGACGATGCCGCCGTGTATCGGCTCAATGATGAGCAGGCCATTGTCTCGACGACGGATTTTTTCATGCCCATCGTCGACGATCCTTTTGATTTTGGCCGAATCGCCGCAACCAATGCTTTATCGGATGTTTATGCCATGGGCGCACGGCCATTGTTCGCGCTGGCGATCGTCGGCATGCCGATCAATACCCTGTCCCACGATGCCATCCGCGACATCCTGCGCGGTGGTGAAGCCGTATGCGCACAGGCCGGTATTCCCATCGCCGGCGGTCACAGCATCGACTCCGTCGAACCAATCTACGGCCTCGCTGTGACCGGTGTGGTGGATCCAAAGAAGGTCAAACGCAACAGCCGGGCTCGCGAAGGTGACATCTTGGTCCTCGGCAAGCCGCTCGGGGTCGGCATATTCTCCGCGGCATTCAAGCAAGAGAAACTGGATGAAGCCGCCTATCGCGTCATGATCGACGCGACGACGCGGCTCAATGTGCCCGGCATGGAACTTGCGAATTTGCCGGGCGTGCACGCCATGACCGATGTCACCGGATTTGGATTGCTGGGTCATCTGCTGGAGGTCTGCCGCGGAAGTGGTCTCGGCGCGCAGATCGAAGCGCAGAAAGTCCCCTTGCTGCCGGGTGTGTTGGCACTCGCGAAATCCGGAATCGCGACGGGTGCGTCAAACCGAAATTGGCAGTCCTATGGCAAAGAGATACGAACACCCGAGCCCATGTCCGCTTACCTGCAGGCGATTCTGACCGATCCGCAGACCTCAGGCGGGCTGCTGGTCGCGTGCGACCTCGGCGAATTGCCGAGCGTGCGGGGGATTTTCGCGCGATTGGGATTTAACGAGGCGTCGGTCATCGGCCGCATGATCGGAGGCAAACCGGAAGTGCACGTCCTTTAACCGACCAGATCGTCGACACTGTGGAATCAAATCCTTGGCGCCTTCTTTCAGTGCCCGCCGCCGCCGGGACGGATCATCTGACGAAACCAGGCCCGATGGTGCTTGTAAGCCCAGCCGGGCGTGACCGTGCCTTTAAACATCGAGCGGATCGAGCCTTTGACCCAGACCGCGAAACTCGCATGGCCTATGACGCTGGCCACCAGCACGAACGCCGCGAAGGCATGCGTCAGCAGACTCAAACGCACGATGTCGACCGGGAAGTAACCCGAGAAGTAGTGACGCCAGATCGGGAATCCGGTCAACAGCAACCCGATCATGCACAACATCAGAATGTAGTAGAGCATCTTCTGGCCGGCGTTGTACTTGTCCTGTTCCGGCAGTGCCGCCTCGTTATGGGTCATCACGTCGACGAACTGCTTCAGCCACTGAATATCGCGCTTGCCGATCAAATTCACGCGCCAATGCGGGATGGCAAACCAGAAAAAGAACAGCATCATCGCGAGACCCAGAAAGGGATGCAGCAGAGCATTCCATGGTCCACCACCCGACAGGGCGGTCAGAAAGAACAGCGACGGATGAAATAACGCAAACCCCGATGCGACTGCGCCGAAGAAGGCCAGCACCAGCATCCAATGCAAAATCCGGTCGAGCACGGTGTGACGGGGGAGTTCTCCGGTTGGCTCAGACATGGATTTTCTCCTTCTCGCGTTGTGCCGCCTCTTCGTCCGCTGCCGTCGTCTCACTGGCTCCGCCGCGCACCATGTTCAAGAAGCCGGCGAGACCTACGAAGGCCATGGCGGCCATCGCCAAGGGTTTCGCAGCCCCTTTCCACAAGCGGACCATCGGGCTGATCTTCGGCTCTTTCGGCAGTCCGTTGTACAGGGTGGGGTCGTCGGCATGACGTAGAACATACATCACGTGCGTGCCGCCGACGCCTTGCGGATCGTAGAGTCCGGCCTGTTCGAATCCATTGGACTTCAATTGATCGACGCGTTCCGCAGCGTCGTGCTGCAATTGTTCCTTGTCGCCGAATGTGATGCAGCCGGTGGGGCAGGCCTTCACGCAGGCGGGTTCCAAGCCGACCGCAACGCGATCGGAACAGAGCGTGCATTTGTAGACCTTTTTGTCTTTCTTTGAAATCCGCGGCACGTCGAACGGGCAGCCCGATATGCAATAGCCGCAGCCGATGCAGTTTTCCTCTTGAAAATCGACGATGCCATTCGCGTACTGCACGATCGCACCGGGCGAGGGACAGGCCTTGAGGCAGCCCGGGTCTTCGCAGTGCATGCAGCCGTCCTTGCGGATGAGCCACTCGAGATCCCCCTGGGGGTTCTCGTACTCGGCATAGCGCATCACCGTCCAAGATTGGCTGGAAAGGTCGGGCGGGTTGTCTAGAACGCCGGCGCAGGTGCCGACCTCATCGCGCAAATCGTTCCATTCCATGCACGCGACCTGGCAGGCCTTGCACCCGATGCACTTGGTCGTGTCGATCAGCTTGGCAACCTGGGGGATGGCATCGACCCGCGCCCCCGGGGGATGTATGGTCGTCGCCGAGCGGCGCCTGATATCCAATGACTGTAATGGCACGATGCCTCCTAAGCTCGCTCGACCTTGACCAGGAAGGACTTGAATTCCGGCGTCTGCGAATTGGCGTCGCCGATCGCCGTCGTCAAGGAATTGGCGAGATAACCGGGGTTGCCGATGGCCTTGAATCCCCAGTGAATCGGTATGCCGACGTGGTGCACCGGCTTACCCTCGATTTGCATGACCTTGATGCGTTTCGTGACCACGGCGACGGCCTTGATGAATCCGCGATTCGAGCTCACCCTGACCCAGTCGCCGCCCTTGACGCCGACCTCTTTTGCCAAGCCCTCGCCGATCTCGACGAACTGTTGTGGCTGCACAATCTGGTTCAGGTGCGAGTGTTCGGTCCAGTAGTGAAAGTGCTCGGTCAGCCGATAGGTCGTGGCGACATGCGGGAACTGCTCTTTTTTGCCGAGCTTATCGCGGTCGCTCTTGAAAACGCGGGCGGCCGGATTTTGCACCGAATTCGGCTTGTCGGGAAACAGCGGGTTGTAGCCCACCGGCGATTCGAACGGTTCGTAGTGGACCGGAAATGGGCCCTCGGCCATACCGCCGCCGGCGAAGAAGCGCGCCACGCCTTCCGGTTGCATGATGAAAGGACCCATGCCGTTGGCCGGATCCTCATCGGCCTTGAAGTCCGGTACGTCGACGCCGCCCCAGGTCTTGCCGTTCCACTCGATGAGCTTGCGCGCTGGATGCCACGGCTTGCCGCTGGCATCGCACGATGCGCGGTTGTACAGGATGCGCCGGTTGGCCGGCCAGGCCCACGACCAGTTGCGGGTCTGGCCGATGCCGCTGGGGTCCGAATTATCGCGCCGCGCCATGGCGTTGCCGGCCTCGGTCCAGCAGCCGGCATAGATCCAGCAGCCGCAGGAAGTCGAGCCGTCGTCTTTCAATTCCGCGAATCCGGCGATCTGCTCGCCGGCCTTGCGCACGATCTTGGTCGGGTCCTTGGCGTCCGCGATGTCGGCGAGTGCGCGGCCGTTGTACTCCTTGGCGAGCTCCTCGGCGGTCGGTTCATGCGGGGTGGCATAGGGCCACGAGAGGTTGAGGATGGGGTCCGGGAAAGCGCCGCCCTCGGTTTGATAGAGCTTCTTTAAGTGCAAAAACAGCTCGGACATGATCTCGCCATCAAGACGCGCTTCGCCCGGCGGTTCGGCGCCTTGCCAGTGCCACTGCAGCCAGCGCGAAGAGTTGACGATGGCGCCTTCTTCCTCCGCGAAACAGCCCGTCGGTAGACGAAATACCTCGGTGGCGATTTTCTCGGCATCCACGTCATTGAGCGCACCGTGGCTCTTCCAGAACTCGGCAGTTTCGGTGGCGAGCGGATCCATGGTGACGAGGAATTTGAGTTTCGACAACGCCTCGGTCGTTTTGGCCTTGTCGGGTGCCGTGGCCAGAGGGTTGAAGCCCTGGCAAATGTAGCCGTTCATTTTTCCGTCGTACATCAGGTCCATCTGTTGCATGACGTCGTACTGCTTGTCGTGCTTGGACAGATAGTCGTAGCACCAATGATTCTCCGCAGTCGCCGCGCTGCCCCACCACGCCTTCATCAGGCTGACGTGAAACTTTCCATAGTTCTGCCAGTAGCTCATCTGATTCTTGCGCAACGGCTTCTTGGCGCGCGCCGCAATGAAGGCGCCATAATCCTGCTCGGACTCATTCGGTAGGGTGAGATATCCGGGGAGTTGGTTCGACAGCAGACCTAGATCCGTCAACCCTTGCACGTTCGAATGACCGCGCAGCGCTTGGGTACCACCGCCGGCTTCGCCGATGTTGCCCATGAGCAGTTGCACCATGGCCCCGGTACGAATCATCTGCGAGCCCACCGAGTGATGGCACCAGCCGAGCGCATACAACATGGTCGCCACGCGCTGCGAGTTCGCGCAGGTACCGAGCAGCCTGCAGACCTCGAGGAACTTATCTTTCGGCGAACCGCAGGCGCGCTCGACCATCTCGGGTGTATACGCTGCGTAGTGCTTCATCATCAAGTTGCCGACGCAACGCGGATGCTGCAGGGTCGGGTCCGTCTTGACGAAACCGTCAGGCCCTTTCTCGTAGTCCCAAGTGGTTTTGTCGTATACCTTCTTTTCGGCGTCCCAGCCGGAGTAGAAACCATCGGCGAAGCCAAAGTCCTCGCGGACGATGAAGGTGAAATCGGTGTAGTTCTTGACGTACTCGCGATGCCACAGCTTGTTGTCGTAAAAGTACTTGATCACGCCGCCGAGGAAGATGATGTCGGTGCCCGAACGGATCGGCACATAGAGATCCGCCACTGCCGCGGTGCGGGTAAAGCGCGGATCGACCACGATCAGCTTGGCATTGTTATGGGCCTTCGCCTCCATGACCCACTTGAAGCCGCAGGGATGCGCCTCAGCCGCATTGCCTCCCATGACCAGTACAACATCGGCATTCTTGATGTCGACCCAGTGATTCGTCATCGCTCCACGGCCGTACGTCGGGGCAAGACCTGCCACCGTCGGGGCGTGTCAAATACGAGCCTGGTTGTCGAATCCCACCATGCCGAGACTGCGCACCACTTTCGCCGTCACGTAGCCGGCTTCGTTGCTGCTGGCAGAGGCCGCCAGCATGGCGGTCGTCGTCCAGCGATTGACGGTTTTGCCGTCTCCCGTCTTGGCAATGAAGTTTTGGTCGCGGTCTTCCTTCAACAGCTTCGCGATGCGATGCAGCGCATCGTCCCACGTGATGCGCGTCCACTCCTTGGAGTTCGGCGCCCGATACTCCGGGTAGAGCAGACGGCTCTTGCTGTTGACGAAATCCAGTAGGCCCGCGCCTTTCGGGCACAGCGTGCCGCGGTTGACGGGATGATCGGGGTCGCCTTCGATGTGATAGATCGAAGGCTTGGCGTTCTTCGCACCGTCGCCCAGGCTGTACATGAGCAGGCCGCAGGCCACCGAGCAGTAGGGGCAGGTATTGCGGGTCTCGGTGGCGCGCGCCAGCTTGAACTGACGCACCTCCGCGAGCGCAACCTGTGGAGTAAAGCCGAGTGCCACGAGACTCGAACCGGCAATGGTCATGCCGGTGATCTTCATGAACTCGCGCCGTGTTACTTGCGCCATAGACCCTCCGTGCGTCAACGTTGTCCGAGTCTAGGACCGTCGTTGTTGCTGCGCAAGCGCCGACATGTCGACGAGAGGCGCCGACGCTACGACATGCCCGAAAGTCCCATTGCAAATGTCGACAAAATCATGCCAATTGCTGCGGCCTCAAATAAGAAGCTCTAGCCGGTCTTTGGCAGCCACAGCAGCGGGTTGCTGCGAGTGCGATGATAGCCCGCCTCGCCGAGCAACAAATCAAGAGCTAGGCTCGCAATGTCATCGGCGACGGGTTCAACGCCCGGGTCCTTTTCTTGATAGAGGATTTTGCAATATCCGTGGCATTGCTCGCAGGTTTCCGCGCGCACCGCGGCAGCACCGGCGTCGGGACCATCGGCAGTGTTGCTTGCCGCGGATTGATAAGCGATGTCCCTGCCGGACGCGGCGCATTGCGTACATTGCACGCGAACCATGTGCCACTCGGTCGCGCACAGGGCGCAGTGCAGGTAGCGATACCCGCTGTACGGCGGCTGCGCGCAGACCATGCTGGCCACCGGCAGCGTGCCGCAAAGTGGACAGATCCCTGGAATATCGAGTGCATTGACCTTGTCGGCCACGAAGCCGGCGGCGAGTGCGGCGCCGTGCACTTGCAGCGCGGCCATGATGAATAGCGCAGCCCGCACGTCGATGGCATCGCTCTTCGAGTCGAGTATCGATATCGCCTGTGCCTCGAGCCAGGCGGGTGTCGCCTGGCGGATCACGGCAATGCTTTGTCCGACACCGGCGGGGAAGCTTGAATGGGCCGCGATCTCGGCGCACAGGAATGCGAGCGTTTCTCGCCAAGGCTGCCTGGGTAGCCAGATTGAGGCTTGAATCGGCGGCATGCCGTGTTCGCCCGACTGGGCGATCTCGGTCTCCGTGGGCGGCGCGGGGCTCAGTTTCAAAAGCGCTGCTTGTTGGGCATCCACCAAGACGGCGAGGAACTGCATGTAATCGCCGAGCGACGCACCCACGCTGAGCTGGCGCAAGCGCGCCGCCCGCTTTGCAAACATGGAGCTGCGCTCCGGCAATCGCACGCGTGGGATGGATCTCGAGGCGAGCGTCTCAATTTGGCCGGGTTGGAGGACACGCTGAACCATACTCAATGACCGCGCATGGGCCAGGTCTCGTTGGCGTGAGTCAACAATTGAGGGTTCGTCTGGCACGCCAGCACAAATTCGCGCACCTCGCGCGAACGCCAGGCGTGCCGATACGCAGCCCACGCCTGATCGAGCGAATCGCGGCGCAGGTCGGCGGGCGCAAAGGGGAGGGCGTTCAGCAATTTAACCTTTCCATTGGGCACCATGAGCAGCATCGCCTGGGGACTCTCGAGCCGCTTGCGCATTTCCGTCAAAATATCCCAGGGATAGATCGAGAGCGCGACGTCAGTTTCCCGGGCAGCGACGTGCTTCGTCAGAGCATCCACCGCGAATCGCCAGTCTTCATCGCTGCAGGCGATCTTATCCCAACCTGCCGCGGCCCGTCCGATGCGCATCAGCGGGCCGGTGATGAATGCGCTGCAGCCCATGGATGCGGCCAAATCGTAGGCCGCGACCATTTCGTGGATGTTGATGCTCGTGGGTGTAAAGACCAATTGCGGTTGCAGCCCGCGTTGCAGCAGCTTCGCGATGGCGGCGGCAGCCGCGGCGAAGCTCGATCCCGGGCGTACGCGCTCGTGGGTGGCGGCGGTGGCTCCGTCAACCGAGATTTGAATGCACTGCACCTTGAGCGCGGCCAGCCGGTCGGCGGCAGCATCGTCGATACGGCTGCCGTCGGTCTCTAGTTTGATCCCGACTCCGGCGGCGGCCAAAACATCAAAAATTTCCCAGCAGTGCGGGGACTGTAGCGGCTCGCCACCGCCGAATGCTGCATAGGGAATACCAGAATCGGCCACCTGCCGCGCTACGTTGAGCGCCTCGGCTTGCGTCAACTCGTCTCGCCACGCCTTGTCGGGGCCGGATTCCTCGCAACAGGCCAGACAGCGCGCGCCGCACCGGTTGGTGAGCTGCCAAGCGAAAAAAAGCGCCGCACGGTACTCATCGACCGTGCGCCCCGTGCCAGCCTGACTACTCAGGTAAAGCGAATGTAGGGCTGTGCCATCACCTGTTCAGACACTTCCTCCAGCTTGGGAGTTTCCCAGGCCTGCTTGCGGGTCGCGTCGGCCGGCTCGGAGGATTTGGCAGTGGCAGTCTTCTTGTCTTCCAGCTTCACATTAAGGTCGTTCACATGAGCTCCATGGATTTGGTCCTAACCTGAACAGCCGACATCGAATTCCACAAGTTCGCTTCAGCGTGAAGCGATTCATCGCCAATCGCGCGGCGGATTGCCGCGCTTACCGCGTCGCTCGCCCAAGCCTTGCGGTATGCAGCCCAGGCCTCGGCGATCGTGTCGCGCCGCAAGTCCGCACAGATATGCGGCAGAGCAGCGGCTACTTTCACCCAGCCGGTAGGCAGCACCAACAGCGTTGCCGGCGGCTCCGTCAGATTTTGCCGCAACGCTTCGTTCATCTCAAATGGACTATAACAAAGTTCCATTTCAGAGCCCACACGTCCGCTCTGGCGATCCAGGGTGCCCCTAAATTGCGCGTAGTCCGCAGCTGACGGCTCGAGTTTGCCCCACAAGCGCGCCGCCGTGCCGATGCGCATCAGTTTGCCGGTATTGAAGCGGAATGCTCCCAAGTTGCGCGCCCGCTCGATGACGGCATCCGCTTCATGCAGATTGAGCCGGGTGGGAGCGAAAGTGATCTCGAGCGGCAAGCCGGCCGCTCGCGCGGCATGGCACGCTGCGTGCACCCTGGCGAGGGAGCCGCCGGGGCGTTGCCGGCTATAGGTTTCCTGGGTGTCGGCATCGAGGCTGATCTGCACCGAGCGAACGGGCAAGCGCGCCAGGCGCTCGGCGATGGCAGCGTCAAAACGTTGACCGTTGGTTTCGATCTTGAGCAATACGCCGGCACGACCCAGCGCCTCGGCCAAATCCATGAAATGCGGGACCACCAAGGGTTCTCCACCACAAAGCATGACGTAGGGAACCTCGCTGCGAATGATGTCATCGACCAGCTTCATCGCCTCCGCGGCGTTAAGCTCGCCGGGCAATCGCTTACCCGGCGCCGAGTCCGTGCAGCAGTGCAGGCAGGCAAGGTCGCAATCGCGCGTGATCTGCCAAGAGACGAGCAGCGGTCCTCGCAGACGCTCGATTTGGCCGTTCATCCGCGCAACGGCGAAGCCGACAGCAGAATTGCGCCGATGAACAGCAGCAGTGCGACCAGATAGCAGCGAACAACGCTGCGGATTGCCGGCACAAACAACCGGGGTGTATCGAAGGTGTGAACGGCGCTGCGCGCGCTCGACACCCAAAGCGGCACAGCGAGGAGCGCCGCGAGGGTTGTCCAGGGAAACAGACCGCAGGCCACGCCGACGGGTACCACAGCGAGCCCTGCCGCGGCAAGCCCCAAGTACAGGCGCACCGCGCGTGCGCGGCCCAGCCTGACAACGAGGTTGCGCTTTCCCACGAGCCGGTCCTGGTGAAAATCGGGGATGGCATTGACCACCGCGAGCGCCATGATGAGGAGGCCCGGCACCAGCGAAGCCAACAGCGCGCCCCACGAAAGTGCGCCGGTATATAAGTAGACGCTGCCCAGCACCATCCATGGTCCGTACGACAGAGCGATGACGAGTTCGCCCAAGCCGCGATAGGCCCAACGGATGGGTGGGGCGACATAGAATATGGCGGCCATGCCGCCCGCCAGCGCAAAGGCGAAAATCGGCCATCCGCCGCGCACGGTCAGATACACGCCCACCGCAAGTGCGGCGGCGAATGCACCAATCCCGAGCCACAGCACCCAGCCCGACATCGGCGGCACGTCCTCGGGGTTGAATACGCGATCAGTGCCCATGCGAGAGTCGAAGTACTCGTTGAAGGCCTCCACACCGATGACGGACAGCACGACACCACCCAGGCCACTCAAAAAGATCCGCACGTCGAGTGCGCCGCTGGCTGCGTAAGCCCACGCCGAGCCCAGCAGATACGGCAAGAGACCTGCGTAGAGAAAGAATCGGTAACGCACCATCGAGAAGATCGACAGCAGCCGCTGCAGCGAGGATACGCCGCCGATTTGTGCGGCCGGCGCGCTCATACGAAGACCCAGCGGTGCAACGTCGACGTCTTGCCGGGATCTTTCGCCAGGTCCTCGATGAAACCGGCCACACGGGGATCGCGCCAAGCCCGTTGAAAATTGCCCCAGATCTCCGTGAGGGGTTGGCGGCGCAGGTCTCCGCAGATGAAGGGCAGGGCGTTGATCATCTTGACGAGTCCATTCGGCAGCACGATCACCAGTGCCGCCGGATGCTGCAGGCGATAACGCAGCTCCTCGAGCAGTCCCATCTCGTGAAAATGCACATGCATGCGGCCGCGGTATTCCGCGGCCTTTCGGTGCAGCGTCTCGAAGAATTCAACATACTGGGCCTCGGACAAGGCGATCTTGCGCCAGGCCTTCACGGCATTGCCGGTATACATGGTGCGGCCGGTATAGAAGCTGTAGGCACCCATCTCGTACGCCAGGTCGATGGCGGTGCCGATTTCATGCACGTTGAAACTGGTGGGAGAGTAATTGACTTCGACGGGCACGCCGGCGTTTTGCAAGTTGCGCATGCCCGCCGTAACCACATCGAATTCACCACGCACCCGCATGCGATTGAACGTGTCGCGCGTCGCGCCGTCGAGGCTCACCTGCACGGCTTTTACGCCGAGCTCCTTCAAGCGCGCGCAGTTCTCATCGGTCAAGTAATGCCCGTTGGTCTCCACCTTGAGCTGGCAGTTGCGCGAACAGACGTATTCCACCATCTTGAAGAATAGCGGATGAACCATGGGCTCCCCGCCGGAGAAGGACACGTAAGGGATTTCCAAATCCATGAACTGCGACAGGATGCCGAAAATCTGCTCCTCATTGAGTTCATCTTTAAAAGCCTTGCCCGGCCCGCTTTCTTCGATGCAGTGCAGACAGGCCAGGTTGCACTCATTGGTCACCTGCCACGCGACATAAAGAGGAGCGCTCAGATCAGCCGATTCATGCGGCGCCGGCGCATCGCCCGCAACATCTTGTGTCGAGGCATTCAAGCGGCTAGTCCTGGATCAAGCCCTTCTGCCGCAATTCCGCAATGAACGCGGATACGTCGAATTCGATCTTCGCGTTGCGGTCATCGAAGCGCTCTTTGAGCCGGGCCGATATCTGCAGTTCGTCGCCGCCCGCATTGATTTCGCGCACCACGGCCGCGGCCGCCGCGTTGAGCGTAAACACTTTTTCGGAGCGCGTCTCGAACAGCACACCCCCGAATTTTTCCTCACGGAATTTCACGTACTTGGCGAGCGGCATACCTACCCCTTGCTCATGGCGTTTTGCTTGCGGCGGCGGTGTCATCCCGCCCGAATTGATAGCGTACCGTGAGCGCGAACAAGTTGACATGGTCTTGCTGGGGTTTGATTCCAAGAGCGAGCAAATTCGGCAGCGTCTGAGGGCCTACGCCGTTGAGCCACCAGTCGCTGGAATTGTAGGTCTCATATAAGTATTGAAAATGCACCTGAAGGGCCGATGTCCAGCGGTAAGCGGCATCCAGCCGGGCGATGTTGAGCTTGGTCCAGTTTTGCGGAAAGGCTTGCGGCGGGGCCAAGGCCGTGACTTCAGTATTGTCATAGGAGGGCGCCAGGAGGTAGTCCGCCGACAAGGTCCAGCGTTCCTGGGGGACCCAGCGTCCGCCTAGACCTAAGTTCCAATAGCGCTGGTTATCCTGGGCCAGCCAGGGCGGAAGCGTGGTCGATCCGGTCGAGCCGCTTTGCAGATTGGACAGGTGCTGATAGCCGCCGTCGATAAACGCGCTCAAGGTTTCGCTCGGCGTCCAGGTCAACGCAGTCGAGCCGCGTTCTTCATGCACCGCCTGCAGTCCCAGCGGCGAATTGCGGTAGTCGTCCTTGTCGACCGCACCCTCGAGCGACCAGGTCAGCTTATCGGTTGCATTCCAGGAGCCGGTCAAGGAATAGAACACCCGATCTCGCGGTGCATAGTTGTACATGCGTATCAGCGGATTCTCGTTGGGGGGCAGCGCCGCGGCGTCGAATGCAGAGACTTTTCGCAGGGCATTGCCGCCTTTCAAAGTGAAACTCAAGGCTTCGATGGGCGTGAATGTGGCAACACCCCAGCTTTGTGCGTCTTGAGTCCAGGTGACGACCTGTCCGGGTCCGTAATGAATGTCATCCAAAGTGCCGCCCACACCGATTTTCATCCAATGAACCAAGGTGTAATCGGCCCCGCCATCGAGGTGCACCTTATCCTCGCTGTAGCGAGGAGTGACCATGGGGATGCCGGGATAGGTGTCGGTGATCACGTAGGGGACGGTGAGGGCAGAGGTCTTATCATCGCGCCCGTCATAGGTCGCATTGCCGCGCAGGCTGAGCTTCGGCAGCGGCCGAGAGCCTAGGCCCAGCGCGTAGTGCGATAGATGCACGTCGCCATCGAGTGAGCCGGGCGTGGGGGGCACGGAGCCGGGCAGCGTGCTGTCCGGCAAGAACGCGCTATTTTGTTTGAGCGTGCCCAGCGAAGCGGCGAATGTCAGGGTCGAATGCAATGGGAGTTGCACATTGCCCGTCGCGGACAGCTGCTGCAGATCGTTGCTCGGCGGCGTCCCCAACTGACCCTGGGTCGAGCCCGGTACGATCGGTAGATAGGGGTTCGCGAATGTCGTGGAATCATAGTTGTCCGTGAACCATGAGCCCAGGTAGCTCAAGTGAACACTCGCGTTGCGGCCGGCCCAAGCCGCGCCCGCTTCGAAAGTATCGGTGACATAGTCAAACGGCTGAGCCAGCTGCGAGGCCTCGGTCAGGAAACTTCCGCCCGTCAGACTCGTGCCCAGATGCTCCTGGTGCCGATACTCGCCGAACACCGTCCAACTGGGAGTTGCGAAATAGCGGGCGAGCAGCGAGACCGTTCGCCGATCCGATCCGATATCGACTGAGGCAAGGTTGGCGTTGAGCGCACTCATGCCGCCCGTGCTGGCCGCAGGCACCCATCCTGAGGGCAGCGCAAGATTGGATCCGCCGGCTCGAAACGGGGTCGCTCCCGTGTCATAAAGCCGATTCGGCTGGCCGTCGTAACTGATGCGAACGTCGTAGCGGCCCTCGCGGCCGCCGGTGATGTAACCGTCGCGCGAATCGAGGCCCAAATTCTCGAGATCGTAGTTGGCGAACGTCCCATCCTGGTTGCGATATTGGCCGGATGCTGAGACGTCCGCGTAAGCGCCGCCGTGATCGATCCCCGTGTAGCGCCCAAACGTCGCGTTTGCACCGCTGGCGCCGATCACACCCGCTTCTGCTTCGGCCGCGTAGCCTTGCATGAACGGACACATCTCGCACTTCCAGGCGCTGGTGTCTGCGGTCGGCGGGTCCGACCATGCGGCCGCACCCGTAAAAACGGCCGGTATCGCCAAGAGCAACCGGGCGGCATGGAGGTGGTATTTCATCGTCACCTCATGAACGCGCGACCCGATGGATGGTTCGAGCCGTGAATCTGCGAATGGCAATTGGTGCAACCGCCCGCGAGCAGGTACGCGCTGGGATTGCTACCGCCCGGGAGCGACTGCGGCGTACTTACGAAGGAGGGATGCCCCGCACCTTCATGGCAGGTCTGGCAGAGGAACGGCGGCCGCAACTTGAGCAGCGCGGGCTGAACCGATCCGTGCGGGTTGTGACAGTTGGCGCAATTTTCCGCCACGGGCTGGTGTTCCCACAGAAACGGTCCGCGCTTTTCGCTGTGGCAGGAGGTACAGGTTTCGTTGGTGGTGTTCTTGACGAGTTGCACCGGCGCCGTCGATCCATGCGGTGAGTGGCAAGAAGTGCACGCCATCTTGCCCTCGCGCAGTGGATGGCGTGACAGCTTGTTGAGGTCGGCGTGCTCGGCTTGATGACAGCTTCCGCATACCTCGATCTGCGCCGCAGCCTCCCGCACTGAATCCTTGATCGTGTGCAGCGTATGACAACTGGCACAGGCCACGTCGTTCGCGGCATGTGCGCTCGACGCCCAATCATGGGCGGTATTGGATTGATGACAGGCCAGGCACTGCGCGTTCTGTTTGGCCGCGGGGGTTTGCGCTTTCTTGCCGAAATCCACCATGCCCTCGAGCGGTCCGCCTCCGCCATCCGCATGCACGCCGCCCATTCCGTGGCACGCTTCGCACTGCAGCCCACCATGGCCGAAGGGGCCGCGCGGATCATTCGGGCGCGCATGCTTCGTGCGAAAGATGTTCGTGACGTTAGGTTCGGCATGACAGCTCAAGCAGGTGTCCGCTCCCGAGTCGCTGTAATGTGGCGTGGCGGGCGCTTCGGGCGCTGCTGCTGACTCGGCAGCGGGCGCAGCGGGTGTGGCAGACGCCGGTGCGTCAGAGGGGGGTGCTGCGGGCGCCGGTGCCGCGGGTGTCGGCGCCTCCGATGCTGCAGGCGTCGGCGGGGCCGGGGTCGGAGGCTGGTCCGCGGCGATAACTCGCACGAGGCCCGCGATCATCAGCAGCCACGCAACCATCACGAAGTTGCGCCGGACCGCCTTCACTTAATTGCCCGCGGGAACGTTATGCATTACCCGGACGTCCGCCACGCCGCCCGGACCATGACAGATGCTGCAGGTCTCGTCGCCCGCGGGACTGGAATTTGGAATCGTGCGTCCTTCCGCGTCCTTCCTGACCGTTGTGCTTCCGCCGTTTTGCTCCATGTGCGACAGGGTCGAGGCATCGGTGTGGCAAGTCGAGCACACCGTCATATTCGGCGAGGTCGCGATCGGGTTGCCCGGCGTGGTGGGATTCGGCACCTGTGTGGAAAATCCGGTGAAGAATGTCGTGGCCTGCACCATGGTGGTGTCCACGGGGTAGTAGGTCGCAGGGGTATGACAGGAATCGCAACGATTGATTTGACCCGGGAATATCACACTGGTGAAGTCGTTGACCGATCCACCGTTGCCGTAGACGATAAATGGCGACCCCGCAGGTCGATTGCTGGCGTTGTGAATCGAGTGGATCAGGAACTTGAAATCGATCGCCTGCTCCCACAACCCGTCGGCGCCCGGCGTCGTGGCAGAGAGTGCTTCGCGCTCACCTACATCGGTCGAGGCCGGATTGTGGCAAACGGTACAAACCTGCACATTGCCGTTTCGGCTGCCGCCGTGCTCGGAGAGCAGGCTGTGGCATACATTGCATTTGCCGCTGTCGACGACTGTGCGGCGCACCACCGGCGTGCCGCCGCTGGCGTTGCCGTAGCCGACCGCGCTCGTGACCGGAATCTTCGCCGCTCCCGGTCCGGTCGTGACCACGCCCGTTCGTCCTTCCATGACGACGCCAACGTTGCTGATCGCAGGACATGCCGCGGCACTCGTGGGCGGGCAATTGGCGGCCGGCGGAGCCGGCAGCGCCGTGGACGATGTCAGAGTGAAGGCTCCCGTGGCATCCGGCCCTGAAGGCGTTACACCCGATGTGCAACCGGGAGCGCCGAGAGCAACAGTCAAGGAGATGGGCTGACCCCAAGAGTCGGCCGTGGTGCCGCTGCCCCAGTTGGTGTAGTCGCGGCTATCCCAGGCGATGTCGAATGCGAGCTTTGTCGCGCCGCCGGCGCACACCGGTTTGCCCGTCCCTGGATCGACGCCGACAAAGGGAGCGTCGGTCAATATGTTGTAGGGTGCATTGTTGTTGGTGGGATCGACCACCGAGAAATTCACGACGGGATAAATCGACCCGCCATTCGTGACGAAGCTCACCGTGTTGACCAGGAATTGGAATTTGGCGGCGGCGGCGATTTCGGGAATCACATGTTTGGATGCAGCCGAGAGCCCGCCGGTGGGTGCATGGCAGGTGGCGCACTGCGAGTCATTGGCAACGCCGCCGGCATGATTCGCGCCGGTGGCGAAGTTGACCGTGTCATGACAGGCGCCGCAGGCCTCCACGGTCGGCACAGTGTTGTAGTTGGCGGCGTCGGGCAGCGTGGGAATGCCTTGCACATGGCACGTCAGGCAATTGCGCGTGTCCTGCGGGTAGAGCACCGTGTTGAAATTGTTCACTGAATTCTTGTTGCCGATGATCCAGTAGCCCTGTCCATAGGTCGGCGTGGTGTCCGGGCCACTGGGAGTCTGGATGCTGGGCAGAGTGATGCCGCTGTGGATCTTGTGCACCATCACTTTGAAATCCACCGTGCTGCCGCTTTCCGGATCAGTGGTTCCCGGGTTGTGGCACATCACGCAGTACTGCACCTCGACCCGGGAGCCGCCGTGCGCGCTCAAAAACGTGTGACAGTTGTTGCAGGTCGCGGTCTCGACGATCTCGCGGCTGAATATGCCGGTGGTCGCACCCGTGGAGGGTTGGAACGTGTAAGCGCCGTTATTTGCCTGCGCGTAATTTTTGATTTGGAAGGCAACGCGATGCGTCAACGCTGCGTTATACGGGACGCTGGGTACCTTCGTGATGTCGGCCAAGAAGGTGTACTGGTAGGTGCCGTCGCCGTTGTCGACCAGCGTGCCGCTGGTGGCCGCCTCGGTGGTCGCCTGCGTCGCGGTGCTGGGCGGTGCGCAACTCGCGACGCCGGCCGGGCACGCTGCGGAAGTGACCGTATTAAAAAGATACGAATTCCATTGGCTGGCCGTTCCGTTGAGCCCCGGGACCAGTTGTGCAACGCCGAAGCTGATGTCGGCCGAGGTCAGGCCTTGTAGAGGCGCTCCATTGGGGTCGGCGAGTTGAAACTTGACGAGCGGTGCTCCGCCGACGGTCACGCTGGTAATGGTGCCGACGATGCCAGTCGCCTCGCTGATCGCCATCGCAGAACCCGATCCCGGTCCGCCGCCGGAACCGGGGGGGCCGGCGGCACCCGGGGGGCCCGCGGGGCCGGGGGGGCCGGCAGGTCCCGTACTTCCGCTGCATGCAGCAAGGAGCGCACTGAGAAGTAAAAGGGCAATGACTGTGGCGGACCGGGTTGTCCGCGGCAACGCGGTGACATTACACGTGCAATCCATATTGCAATCTCCCTGGAATCACCGAGTCTTGACAGGGGCATCGCGCGTCGCCAGCATAGGCCTTGAACGCGCAAAATCCTAGCGCAGGCACGCCGAAATTCAGTATCCGGATCGCGTTGCGGCACCGATATAGGACCATGGTCTGACACCCGGCCGCGAGGGTTCCCATTACTCTAGCCTGCAAAGCTTTTTGAGCGGCCTGCACTAGCGACTGCGTGTCCGTACGGTGGTGGCGCAAGGGAACAGCAATGATGGCATGGAAAGGTTCGAAGTGAATTCGCCTCAACCGTGGTATCGAGCATTGGGAGCGTGGCTGTGGCGGCGTCCGCAACGCTGGTTTTTGCTCGGCATTCCTATCGGCGGATTCATTGCCTTCTTTGCAGGGATCTTTTTGACCGGCGGATCCTTGGTTGCCTTGCACCTCACCGAGACGAATGCGTTCTGCACGTCATGCCACGAGATGCAGGTACCGCTCCATGAACTCAAGGGTACCGCGCACGAGTCCAATGTATTCGGTATTCAGCCGGGTTGCGCCAATTGCCATGTGCCGCCCACATTCGTGGCCGGCGTCTGGCGGCACATGAAGGCCGTCACCGAAGTATGGGGAAGCCTGACGGGCAAACTCGACACCCCCGCCAAGTACGAAGCACATCGGCTGGAGATGGCAGAGAGAGTTTGGGCCGAATTCGCGGCCAATGACTCCGCTGAATGCCGCAGCTGCCACAATCCCGCCGTCATGGCATTCAAAAAGCAACCGGAAGAGGCGGCTGCGGCGCATTCCTCGTTGACGCCGGGAGGTGGGGTAACCTGCATCGATTGCCACAAAGGAATTGCGCATGACTTGCCCAAGGGCAGCTGAACGATAAATACGCTGTGAGTAAATTGGTTCGCTAAACTGTGTTTCACCGAATCCCGGAGATAGATATGAAATCAATTCAATTGTTGGCGGCGACCGCGCTGGTGGGTTGGCTATACGGCATTCCCGCGTACGCCGCTGATGCGGCGGCAGGGCAGAAGACCTTCCAAGCAACTTGCAACGCCTGTCATGCAAAGAATATGAAGGTCTTCGCGGGCAAATCGGCAGCTGAGCTTCAAACAGAGATCACGGGCATCGTCGGCGGCACGGTGAAGCACCCCAAGAAGCTCACCTTGAGTGCCGACGACTCTGCCAATGTCGCGGCCTATATTGCGAGCTTGCCGCCAGCCTAAGGGTTGTTTTGTGAGTCTGCCGACGCGCCTGCGGCAGGCTTTCTGGTTGCCACTGATAGTCGCGGCAGGAACGATGCTCGTTTTTGCCGCGACGGTCCGTGCGGACGGAGACTCCGAGTCACCCTGGCTGCTGGTGCCCACCGTATCCTCGAGCCCGAAGCTCGGTACCTCATTGGGCGGAATGGGCGCCTATATGGTTTATTTTGATCCGCAATCGAAGGCGTCCTTGTTCGGCGCCTCCGCGCAATACACCTCGACCGATTCGATAGTCGCGAGCGTTTTCGCCAAGACTTCATTCGATGCTGATCATCAACGTCTCTCCGCGGCGGCCGCCGGTGGCACCATCAAGAACAACTACGACGATTTCCTAGGCACCGGCATGCCGCTCAAGAGCGATGACAACCTGCGCTTCTTCGCGGTGCGCTACCTATATCGCGTTTGGGGCGACTGGTTCGTGGGCGCACAGGCTGTCGACACCAACTATGAGATTCTCGGGGAGACGGCGCTCGATGACGAGATTTTGCAGACGCTCGGGCTGACCAAGCTCAGCGCCGGCGGCATCGGTGCGAATATCTATTTGGACTCCCGCGACAGCGAGTACAGCCCACACAAAGGTTGGCTCGTTAACATCAACAATATTGCGTATCGCGACTGGATCGCAGGACAAAGCAACTACGATACTTACCGGGCGGACTTGCGTTACTACTGGGGACACGGTGACGGTAACGTGCTCGCCTTCCGTCAGAACAATCAATGGACATCTGACGCACCTCCGAGCGCATACGCGCCAATCATGCTGCGCGGCTACACATTCGGGGAATACCTCGGTAAAAATATGTCCTCATTGGAAGCGGAGGAGCGTCTGCGACTCGCAGCGCGATGGACGGCCACCGTGTTTGCCGGCATCGGCTGCCTCTACGGAGGCGATTTAAAGTGTACCGACGGGGTAAACGTCTATCCGACCGCGGGCGCCGGCGTTCAGTACGTCATCAAAGAAAAAGAGGGCATGGTGTTGAACCTGGAATACGCCAAGGGCAAGGGTGACAACCAGGGCGTATATCTGAAATTCGGCTACGGTTTCTGAAAGCTTCGCCACGCGGTGCCGAGTCCGACACCGGCAGGCGCTCCCCGATTTTCAACCACCTTGGCGGCGTCGTAATACGTTGGGTGCGGTAACGCCCCGACGAGCAGGTGGTTTCGGTGTTCTCATCGCGCATTGGGAACGATCGGCCGCAAATTTTCCGGCTACGCAACTCCCCAGGAAAGAATTCATCATGAGACAGACATCCAATTCACTTCTCCTTGCCTCGGCCTGCGCCATGGCGCTGGGTCTGGGCGCAATCGCTCTGCCCGAGCACGCGATGGCGCAGATATCCGTCTCCATCACGCTGGCGCCCCCCGCACTGCCTGTGTATGAACAACCGGTACTCGCTGAGCAAGGTGGCATCTGGGCCCCAGGATATTGGGCCTACAATCAGGACGGCTATTTCTGGGTTCCCGGGACCTGGGTGCAACCGCCCGAATTTGGGCTGCTCTGGACGCCGGGGTATTGGGGTTGGGGCAACGGAGGTTACGCTTGGAACGAAGGCTATTGGGGCACGACGGTTGGGTTCTATGGCGGCATCAACTACGGTTTCGG
Source organism: uncultured Gammaproteobacteria bacterium (assembly GCA_963775565.1). GTDB lineage: Bacteria > Pseudomonadota > Gammaproteobacteria > Steroidobacterales > Steroidobacteraceae > Bog-1198. Next base: position 268,791 of record CAVZJP010000018.1, on the reverse strand, counting down.
CTACTCCGGCAGCGGTTATACCGGCGGGCACTGGCAGGGCCAGCAATTCTATTACAACCGCGCGGTCAGCCATGTGAATGTCACCAACATTCACAATGTCTACAACCAGACGATAGTCAATAACAGGACGATCAACCGGGTCAGCTTCAACGGCGGGACCGGCGGCGTCACGGCGCGACCGACTGCCCAGGAACAGGCCGCCGCCCGCGCGCCGCACCACGCCGCTACGCCTGTCCAAGTCCAACATCGACAAGGGGCCATGACCATCCATGCGCTCTCGGCATCGGTGAATCACGGCAAGCCGGAGATTGCAGCGACGGCCAAGCCTGCCGAGTTCAATGACCCGAATGCGGTCAAGGCGAAGGCGGCCGGGTCACCGGAGAGCGCCCCTCAGAAGTCGCTAGCAACACCGGCGAAAAAGCCTCTCCCTGTGCACGTTGCGGACCTGCCGGCGATCGCCCACCAAGCGCCGCCAACCACAGGAAATGCCGAACGCGACAAGGTGAATAAGCAGCAGCAGGATGATTTGCGTCAGAGCCAGGAAAAGCAGCGGCAAGACCTGCAGCAGAAGCAAGTGGCGGAACACGCGCAAGCAGCGAAGCAACCTGCTTCGAGCAGCAGTGCGAAGTCCCTTGAAGCGCAGCATCAGGCGCAAACGCAGGCCATCGCGCAACATCATGCGACGGAGCAGAACGCGTTACGCGAGACTCAGTCGAAGACGCCGGAAGCAAAGCACGAGGAACCACACACCTAATGCTTCCCGTCGAAAATATAGAACTTGGGTTCAGGTAGATAACGGAGATATCAATGCTGTACACAATTGCGGTAGTTTTGGCGGTGCTGTGGCTACTGGGCCTGGTCACCTCATACACCATGGGCGGATTCATTCACATACTGCTCGTCCTCGCGGTCATCATGATTTTGGTGCAAGTCATCCAGGGCCGGCGGATCTGAACGGTGCAAGTGAAAACCATTTACCAGAGAGCAACGATTTTTCTCGCACTTGGCCTGCTCGCCGGCGCCGCCCAGGCTGACAGTTCTAGCGACACCGTCGCGCTCTTCAAGAATGCGGGTCAAAGTGCGGTGTTCTTCGACAAGAGCTACGGCTACGCTGTTTTCCCAACAGTCGGCAAGGCCGGCTACGTGATCGGTGGAGCGTACGGGCGCGGTCGCGTGTACTCACAAGGACAGTATCTTGGCACCGCCTCGATAACGCAGCTCAGTGTGGGCTTCCAAGTTGGAGCGCAGGGTTATAGTGAGATCGTGTTTTTCGAGGACAAGCGCGCGTTGGATGAATTTACCGCGGGTAGCTACGAATTCGACGCCGGTGCCAGCGTGGTTGCCGTGACGGCTGCAGCATCGGCGAGCGCTGGAACGGCCGGCGTGGGCGGGAGCGCAAGCGGAGGGCAGAAAGATGCCGTGACCGCTGGCTCTTACCGCAAAGGTGTCGCCGTCTTTACGATCGCAAAGGGCGGCCTGATGTATGACGCTTCGATAGCGGGGCAGAAATTCTCATACACGGCGCGGACGAGTTAGTAACTGCCTAGTTGTCCGAGCTGCCGCGTAGGAGCAGGACACCACCAATGACAATCGCCGCAATACCCGCCCAGAGGGGAACATTGACGTATTGTTTTTCACTTAACGACAAGTGAAGGGTACCCACGTCGGCCTGATGGGTCGTTTTGGTATAGGAAAATCCGCCATAGGCCAGCGCCAGGGCGCCCGCCACGATCAGCATGAGTGCCGCTAATTTGCGCGTATTCATCTCAATTTCTCCTGCCACACAGGGTGACTCTCTTTGCTACCGCAGGTGAAACGTGCTGCCACCGAAAAGTCCGGTCAGGCCAATGAGGATTAAATAGATGGCGACGATATAGTTCAATAGCCGCGGTACGATCAAAATCAACACGCCGGCGATCAGCGAGATGATCGGGGTGAAACTCAAGCTTAGATTCATGAAGACACCTCGGGATGACGTCGGAACGGATGGTTGCACCGGGGTATTCGAGTCTACCGTGCGCCGCTCTGATATTGCGCGCCGGACCTCGGTGGTGCGGTGCGCTAGCGTACATAGCGAAAATCGTGTGAGTGTTTAATGAGTCTTTTGGGTGAGCCACAATCCGGGCTTACCTCTTTGATTCAACCCAATGCTGAGCAGGGCCGATTTGGTTTCCAATAGACGCGCGACCGGCAGCCCCTCCCGGTGTATGCGGCGCGCCAGAATCTGCGCTTGACCCATGACCTGAAAATTCAGCTCACCGATCAGTAAGGCGGTTGGCCTGCGATCATCTGTCGCGAGACTCGCCTTGCCGGCATCCAACGGGTGAGTCACAGAGGGGAACGGTGTGAAGGCCGGTGCATCGGCGCTGCCTCGACTGATCGTCGGAGAGGAAACTCGTGGTGGCCGCAGGTCCAAGTGCGCGCCTGGCATATGCTCCTGAGGGACGACCGGCCGACTGGTCACGGTCACGGATCGCACCAGATCTTTGACGGAGAGCAAAGAGCCTTCCTGGCTGATCGGAGGGGAGGCAATGGCCGAACCGAGCAAGCAAAAGCCGCATACACCCGCGGTAACACCTGTCAGCCGATGTCTATTCGTGTGCGTCGTGGCGCCATGAATCCTTCCGAGAATGTTGCCCTCATACATCAGGTTGTCTGCTGGCGAATCTGAACGCGCATTGGAGCACGCACGAGTCAGGCTGTCGGGACGCTGCCGTACCAAATGGTGCTACGTACGGCAGCGCACGGACGCGCCAAGGCAGACAGACGATAATGGCTAGCTGACTGCGCCAGCCGCGGTCATTCCAGCCTGCATGTGCCTTCAAATGGGTTTCATATGAACACGACGGGAAACATCTATATCAGCGTAAAGGATCCCGCCGACGCGGCTGTCACACTTGACGCGCCTCCACAGGAGAGGCGCGACATCGTCCCCGCCTTACAACGCGCGATATTGAACAGCGCGAATTTCTCCAGTATCGCAACCGATGCCAGGGGCGTCATTCAGATTTTCAATGTGGGCGCGGAACGCATGCTCGGATACACAGCTGCGGAAGTCACCAACAAAATCACGCCGGCAGACATTTCCGATCCCCAAGAAGTGATCGCCCGAGCCAAACTGTTGAGCACGGAATTAGCCACGCCCATCGAGCCGGGGTTCGATGCCCTGGTGTTCAAGGCATCGCGCGGTATCGAAGACATCTACGAGCTTAGCTATATCCGCAAGGACGGCAGTCGCTTTCCGGCCTTGGTATCCGTCACGGCGTTGCGTGATTTGCACGATGCCATCATCGGTTACCTGTTGATCGGCACCGACAATACGCTGCGCAGTCGATTCGAAGCTGAGCGAAAAATTCTCGATCAGGCGCTGCAAGATTCAAATCTTGCGTTGCAGGCTGCCAAGCTCACGGCGGAAAAGGCCAATCTCGCAAAATCGGATTTTCTCTCGAATATGAGCCATGAACTGCGTTCTCCGTTGAATGCGATTCTCGGGTTTGCCCAGCTGATTGAATCGGGTACGCCGCCGCCGACGCCGGCTCAACGGCAAAGCGTCGACCAGATCCTGCAAGCGGGTTGGTATCTATTGGTGCTCATCAACGAGATCCTCGATCTTGCGCTGATAGAGTCGGGCAGACTCTCGCTTTCGCCCGAACCCATCTCACTCGCGGATGTGCTGAGCGACTGCCGCGGCATGATCGAACCCTTGGCGACGAAAAACGGCATTGCATTGACCTATCCTCTCTTCGACGGCACGCCCTACGTGAAAGCGGACCGAACTCGCCTCAAACAGGTTCTCATCAATTTGCTTTCCAACGCGATCAAATACAATCGGACCGGCGGCAGTGTCGAGGTGATTTGCACCGTGAGTTTGACGCAACGCACACGTATAGCCGTGCGCGATACCGGCAATGGATTGTCGCCAGAGAATCTCGCCAAGCTGTTTCAACCGTTTAATCGCCTCGGACAGGAGACCGGCAGCAAGGAGGGCACGGGCATCGGCCTGGTAGTGAGCAAACGCCTGGTGGAATTGATGGGCGGGGAGATTGGCGCCGAGAGTGAGGTCGGCGTCGGCAGCGTGTTTTGGATCGAACTGCAGGCGACGCACGCACCGCGACTCCTTGCGGCCGTTAGCGAATTCAAGGCGACCGAAGTGCCGCCTGTGCACACCGACGCACCTCAGCACACGCTGCTGTGCGTCGAGGACAACCCGGCGAACTTGTTGTTGGTCGAGAAGCTGCTGGAGCGACGACCGGACATCCGGCTGCTGGTGGCGAAGGACGGCATCCGCGGCGTCGAGATGGCGCGCGCAGCGCGGCCTGATGTCATTCTCATGGACATCAACCTGCCTGGTATCAGCGGACTCATCGCCCTCGGCATCCTGGCACAGGATCCGCAAACGGCCGGCATTCCGGTGATCGCCCTCAGCGCCAATGCCATGCCGGCCGACATTGAGAAAGGCCTGGCGGCCGGATTTTTCCGTTACCTGACCAAGCCAATCAAAGTGAACGAGTTTATGGAGACTTTGAATAAGGCATTGGCATTCGCGAAACATGAGGTCGGCCGCACCAGCGCGCGCCTCGAGGCGCGCCATGATCGATGCAAATGACGTTCTCGCTGCTCGCATTCTGATCGTCGACGATCAGGGCGCGAATGTGCTGTTGCTCACACGCATGCTGGAGGAGGCCGGTTATCGCAACGTGACCGCAACGATGAATCCGCTCGAAGTCTGCTCTTTGCATCGCAAGAGCAGCTATGACCTGATTCTGCTCGACCTGCAGATGCCGGTCATGGACGGATTCCAAGTGATGGAAAGCCTTAAGACCAATGAGGCGGACGATTACCTGCCGGTCATCGTGCTCACGGCGCAACCCGGCCACAAACTGCGCGCACTGCAGGCCGGCGCCAAGGATTTCATCAGCAAGCCCTTCGATCTGGTTGAAGTGAAGACCCGCATCCACAACATGATCGAAGTACGTTTGCTGTACCGGCAGCTTGAACATTACAACGCGCTGCTGGAAGAAACCGTGAAGGAACGGACCGCCGAATTGCGAGAAAGCGAGGCGCGCTACCGCAGTCTCACCGAACTCGCCTCCGATTGGTATTGGGAGCAGGACGAGCGAGGCAGCTTTACCAAGGTCTCCGGCCCGGTCCTCGACATGCTCGGCATCCGCGTGGACACATTAATGGGGGATCCGAGCCCTACGCCGGTAGAGGGGTGGGACGAGACGCAGCGCCAGGCGCTGCAAGCCAAAATTGGCGCGCGTCAGGCTTTTTTGGACTTCACCGTGAGTCGCATGAATTCGGATGGTTCGCGCCAGCAGTTTCGCATCAGCGGCGAGCCCATGTTCAACACGGGCTGTCGCTTCGTGGGCTACCGCGGTATCGGCGTGGAAGTCACCGGCGGCCATTAGGACACAAAGTCCCGAGCAACGACGTTGCCCATAGCTCATCACCCCAGCCAAAATCAGTTGCTTGCCGCTCTGCCGGCCGCAGAATTCGAGCGATTGTCCGACGGACTGGAACTGGTGCCGATGCGCCTCGGCGAAGCACTCCACGAGCCGGGTCGGAAGCTGGAGCATGCCTATTTCCCGATCACCGCCATCGTTTCATTGCTGTACGTGACGCGATCGGGCGCGTCGTCGGAGATCGCCGGCGTCGGCCCCGAAGGCATGATTGGCATCCCGATGTTTATGGGCGGCAATACCACGACGAGCTCTGCGGTCGTGCGCACGGCGGGGCATGCCTATAGATTGCAGCGCCGCGCCCTGGTCGCAGAGTTTGCGCGCGCCGGCGCCGTGCAGCGCTTGCTATTGAGCTACACGCAATCGCTGATTACCCAGATGTGTCAGACGGCCGCTTGCAATCGCCACCACTCGATCGAACAGCAGCTCAGCCGCTGGCTCCTGTGGACTGTGGATCGACTACCTACGCAGCAATTGACCATGACCCAGGATTTGGTCGCCAGCTTGCTCGGTGTGCGCCGCGAAAGCATTACCGAAGCGGCGGGGCGATTGCAGCACTTCGGTTTCATCCGGTATCGACGCGGACATATCGATGTGCTGGACCGGATCGGCTTGCAGTCCCGCGCTTGCGAGTGCTACTTCGCCGTCAAGAAAGAAATGGACCGCCTGCTGCCCGATGCGATGTCGCGTCATGATGTGGCGGTCCTGCAGGCGCAATTACGGCCGGATGCTTCGCTCGTATCACTGACGCGCAGCTAGCCGAGTTTTCCGCAGTTATGATCTGGCGACCTGGGCTCATACTGATCCCAGATCGCCACAGAAGCAGAGTCAGTTCGTTGCTACCTCAGCAACGCCGTTACCTGTCGAGTTTGTTGATCTTCGATCCTTCGAACGATAGATCCGCAATCAGTCCCTTCTCGCCAAACACGAATCCGATCACTGGTTTTGCAAGAGTATGGGTGTCGTAGTCACCGCCGGCACCCTTTGATATCACGGCCACTCCGGCATCTGCGCCGACAGACCACCCCTTGCTGGCCACAAATTTGTCGAGGGCCTCCTGCGTGGTGAATACGATGATTTCACTTCGTTTGGCTGCTCCGACCGTGAGCCCGATCGATGCGGAAGAGACGCTGTAGTAACCGACCGTCTTACCGTTGATTCGAAGCGCTCCTTCGCCGTATTCGCCGGCAACACCTACGCCACCCTTGGTGACGCGGGGGAATACCAATGTGCCAGCGGCAGTTTCTAGTAGGGGCTCGTGATGTGAGTTAAGGGCGTCGAATTGCATCAGGGTCTCATGGACGCTGACATCGATTTCGGACTTGGTCTCCGCATGCAGGCCAGCGCCGGCGAATATCGCGTAAGCCGCCATGCTCGACGCGGCAACAAATAAAGGTAATTTCATAATTGCTTTCTCTTAGTTAGTAGAGGGAAGACAGATCATCGAATGCACAGAATCGACACGCTGCGCTTCCTAGCGCGATTAATCGGTGCGCTACCGAACGGGCGACAAAGCATCTCAATTTGTTCGCGGAGGGTTCGTTGTCGAACAGACCGCAACACCGCGAAAGCATAGTGTGGAGACATCGAACGCGGCAGGCTTAAGTTCGCCGGTTTTTGCCGCGACGTCATTAGGAGTATCCACATGTCAATTGATCTATCAAGCCTGGCCAAGGGCGCAACCTTGTCGACCGCGCTTGCACTCTGCGCCGCGGGGTGCGCCAGCACGCCAATCCCGAACGAACAAATTGCGGTAGCGAAATCGTCGGTTCAGCGCGCCGAGCAAAATGGAGCTCCGGAATTGGCGCCGGTTGAAATGTCAGCTGCCCGCCAAGAATTGGCGAGCGCCGAAAAGGCGGCCGCCGATCGCCAAGCGTTGGCCGCAACGCAGTGGGCCGAAAAGGCAAACGTCGACGCACAACTCGCTGAAGCAACGGCGCAACAGCGCCGGGCTCACAAGGCGGCCACAGATTTTGACGCCAGTATGGCCACACTGCGTCAAGAGACGCAGCGCAGCTCGCAACCTACTCAATGAGGGTGTTAATCATGAAAACAAAATTGCTTACCGGACTGAGTCTGGCGCTGGTCCTCGGAGCCTGCGCCTCGATGCCCCAGCCGAATCCAGCGCTCGAGAGCGCGCGTGCCGCCGTGCAAACGGCAGAGGCCGATCCGAACGTCAACAAATATGCAGCGCTCGATTTGGATGTGGCGCGGAAGGATTTGAACAACGCCGAAAGCGCGGCGCTTCATCATCAAGATGCGGATGTGGCGCAATCTTCGTACTTGGCCGCGCAGAATGCGCGGCTTGCGCAGGCACATGCGGCCGCGAAGGCGGACGACGCTCGAGTGGCGGCGGGCCAGGTGGAGCGTGACCAAATCATGCTGGCGGCCCGAACCCGCGAAGCCGACAAGGCAAATCTCGCAGCCGCGAACTCCAAGCAAGTGGCGGACGCGGCGCTGATTCAGCGAGATCAGGCGAATGAGGATATCGTCCGTGTGCAAGCCGAACTCGATGCACTCAAGGCCACTCCCACACCGCGCGGCATGGTCTTGACGCTGGGCGATGTCCTCTTCGATACGGGCAGGGCCGAACTGAAGTCCGGTGCCGGCCGCAAGATGGATCAACTGGCGCAGTTTCTGGTCGAACATCCGACCCGCCGCGTTCAAATTGACGGATTCACCGATAGCGTCGGCACCGACTCGTACAACGAGGAGCTCTCGCAACGCCGTGCGAATGCGGTCAGAGAGGCCTTGATGGCCCGGGGTATTGAGTCCTCGAGAATAGGCACGGAGGGTTACGGCAAGTCGTATCCAGTGGCGAACAATGCTGATTCCGGCGGCCGGCAATTGAATCGACGCGTGGAAGTGGTCATTGGCGGCGACAATGGTACGCAAATCTCGCCGCGAACCGGCCTTTAAGATGTGGCTCGCGGATTACGCAGTGAATGATCTTTCCGCACAGATCTGACACTCCGACGTGGTCGAATGTCCGCAATTGGAGGATGCAGCATGGATACTGTGATCATTTTAATCATTCTCCTGCTGCTGTTTGGCGGCGGCGGGGGCCTGTACTGGGGAATGGGGGCCGGCTGGGGAATCGGTCCCATCGGCTTGATCATTGCTGTTGTCGTGATCGCCTTCCTTCTGCACGGATATCGCGGCAGCCGAGGCCCCCGACTCTAGGCGATACTCGCTAGTTGCCGAAAACCACCAGGGCAAGCAGCAACAGGCCGGTGGCGATCCCAGCGATTATGTAGAGGCGGCTGCCAGGTCGGGGGTGGGGAATTCCGAGGCGTCGCGAAGCGCGAGGAGCTGAAGGCATTGGCAAGAGTTCGATGAGCCGCGTGGCGATTATTTCGGATGACTGTGAAGTTAAGTCCAAGTTCACCGACGAAATCATGGAAGCCAGCCTGGCAATGGCAGTCGTCTTCGACATTTGCGCCAGCTGAGCCGCCTCGTGCCAGGGATCAATGTCGTGACGCGCGAGTACCGATAAAACACTCACTGGTATTTGGTTTGTATAGTCGCTGATAGCCGAATACAAAAAGTTGTCATATTCAGCACTCAAAGCAGAATTCGCGCCGATACTCATCGATCGGGACTCCTGGGTCGTTCACGCGCAAGCTTACTGCGAGCGAGGCGTCAGGTCGGTCCGATAGCGCACACTGATGCGCCGTGCCGAGTCGCCAAGCGCGACGGAAAGTGCCGTCCAATGTACGGTAACGGACCGCCCTCATTCACGGCACGTGAGAGACTTGCGTCGAAAATCAACATAAGGACATTTTATGAAAACAAAACTAGCGTTAACTTGCGTGTTATTCGGCGCGCTACTCGGTTCGGCTGCAGCCATGGCGGGCGACGATACGGCTGCAGTCGGGAACAGCGCCACGGTATTCGTTAAGGATTCAGCGATCACAACGAAAATCAAGACCAAGCTCGCGGCAGACCATCTGACCAGCCTCGGCCGCATTCATGTCGATACCGACGAGAACGGAATCGTGTGGCTGACCGGTACCGCGAGGAGCCAAGAGGCCATCGCGAAAGCGGTGTCCCTTGCGCGCGATACGGAACACGTGAAGTCCGTCCATAACGATCTTACGGTCAGACTGGACGATTGAGGATTCGGAACAACACGATTCGGCAGGTCTCTTGCATATCGCGCGAAACGCGCGGTATGCAAGGAAGGCTTATTGCATTTGTCTTCTCATAGTTCATGGTCCAATGGCAGCCACGACAGAAACCTCAGGTCGAACCTTTGCCACGAACTGCGTGCCGGTTCCTGCGTGTATTCGACGTCCTTGCCATCCTCGCGGGTATCCCACACGAGATGCGCCGGCGCACCGCCAACTGCTTCGCGCCAACTCAGCGCGTAAGCATTATCTGGTCGCACCATGCGGTCAAAACGCATTACGGTTTGTTGGGCCAGTTCCGGGCTATCGATGATCAGACCGATCTCGGTGTTGAGGTGTTTTGAGCGCTCATCGAAGTTCATTGAACCGATAAAGATTCGTTTCCTGTCATATACCCATAATTTGGCATGCAGACTGTAGTTTCCGTACCGCGACACCGCTGCCGTTTCACCGCTCCCCCGAGTGCTTCCCAAGAGCGATCGGATCTCGTAAAGCTCAATTCCGTCCTTGAGCAGCGGTACGCGGAACTTCACGTAACCGGATTGCGCGATCAAATCCGGGGCCGAATTCAGCGAGTTGGTAAGAATGGCCACGCGAACGTTACGGCCACGCAGTTGCTGTAGCGCGGCCAATTCATCCTGCGAAGGAACCAAGTAGGGTGTAATCATCAGCAACTCGGTTTGTGTTGCGCTCGCGGCCTCGAGGACTTGTTCGGCCATCAGGCGGCCCGACGACTTGCCTCGATCGACATTTTTCTTGTCCGGACTGTCGCTAATGACTTGCGCTCGGGCCCACACCAGCGGGAGGTGGCCCGAAATGATTCCAGAATAAGGTTCACCGGATGCGAGCAGCGCCACATAGTCGACGCCCTCGGTTTTTAGCGGCTCCATGTGCCGTTCAGAGTGCTCACTGGCACGCTCTCGTCGTTCCGCAAGTGCGCTGTCGGAGCGTTGGTTGCCATACAGCGCGGCGGCCGGGACGGCGAAGCGGCTTTCCCAGAACTCGTCAAACGTAGCGGACAGCTGTATGGCAATCGGACCTGCCGCGAAAACGTCGTCGTCAGCGAATTGGGATTCAGGGTCCACTTGAAAGTATTGATTGCCGATATTGCGGCCGCCAATGAGCGCCACAGCATTGTCGGCGATCAGCAGCTTGTTGTGCATTCGGTAGTCGAGCCTCGGGGCGTTGAACATGAATTCGATGCCGCGCCGGGTAGTGCTATGCCCGCGATAAACAAACGGATTGAAGATCCGAATCTCGATGTTCGGATGGGCATCCAACGCGATTATTTGCTCATCTCCCGCAACGGTGTCGCTGTCGTCGACCAGCACCCGCACCCTTAGCCCGCGATCGGCGGCCCGTATCAGGGCATCGGTCAGCAGCCGTCCCGTTGCGTCACCGCGAAAGATGAAGTACTGAAGATCGAGGGTCTTCTCTGCTGCGTCGATCATCTCCACCCGAGTCAGGAATCCATCGACCCCGACGGAGATAATTCGAAACGCAGAATTTCCGTCTCGCTGCCGCGAGGCGCCGTCAAACTGCGTTCCCAGACGGGTGCTCTCCGGATCGGCAAGTGCGACGGACCAGGACTTCGGTTCGTTGAATTTCGCCGGAACCGATGAGCAAGCTCCGAATAGGATGGCAGTGGCGACGGCCAAGCACATGCGGGAAGGCGCGAAGAAAAGCCGCCGCCAATTGGACGCGGCGACGGGCACAAGTCGGATCAATTGCGTGTCCTGTCCAACCGCCGCATATGGGTTCTAATGCATAATCCGGGCGCGCATAACCTGGGCATAAGCTTTAAGGTCATCGGCATAACAGCTGCAGCTGACAGCCTCCAGCCCTTTGCGATCTAGCAGGGTTACGCGACCGCGACTGTATTCGATCAAACCCTTCCGATGTAGCGATGCGGCTGCGGCCGAGATGCCGACCCGACGCACTCCCAGCATGAAACTCAAAAATTCCTGGGTCACACCGAACGTGTCAGCATGTGCACGATCGTGCATCATCAGCAGCCAGCGGCCGAGGCGTGCGTCAATTTGATGAAAGCGCGTGCAGGCGGCCGCGCCGGCGAGCTGGCTCATCAGCACATACAAATACCGACTCATGATCAACTGCAACGGAGCGCATTGGTCCAGTTCTTTGCGGAATGCGCCGATTGGCACACGCCAGGCAGTGCCTGGGCCTTGGACCAAGGCATGCAATGGCTGTGTTAGAACCCGCAAGGCCACCTGTGCGCCGCACATGCCCTCGCGGCCGACCATGCCCACTTCGAGGACCGGTTTGCCGTCGATCGAGGTAACCAAAGAGATGAAGCCATTGACGGGAAAATAGACATGGCGTGTGGGCTCACCCGCGCCGCCCAAAACAGCGGACTGCACCAGTTGGACCTGCTCTGCGATTCCAAGAACCCGCCGCCGCACCTTGTCTGGCAGCAGCTCGATCAGTTGGTTTTCAGGCGTGTTCAACAGGGGCGCTCCGATCGATGGCCCCAAGTGTGAGCGAAGGCGGTCAACAACACTGTCTGGTAGCGTACGGAGTGACCCGGCCCTCCGGCGGCCAGCCCAGTTCGGCCCCTGCTCGTGGGCATTGCAGAATGTCGCATTGCCCTTTGGATACGGTGATATTGTATGTTCGCAAGCGAACAGACCGACGCGTCGATTTCGACCCACAATTCAGTCTAGAAATGGGGTGCTCGCTGATCCTGCACGTCCCAATAGGTCCCAATGCCGATGCTGCGAACTGATCAATTTAGAACGAATCGACTTCTGGCGTCTTTGCCGAACGCCGAATGGGAGCGTTGGTCGGCCTCGCTCGAAGCTGTTGATATGCCACTCGGGGTGGTGCTCTACGAGCCCGGTGTAACGCTCAAGTATGTGTATTTCCCGATTACGTCGATCGTATCGCTGCTCTATGTCATGGAGAACGGAGCCTCGGCGGAAATCGCCGTCGTCGGGAATGAAGGGATCGTTGGCGTCTCCTTGTTCATGGGCGGCGAGTCCACACCGAGCCGAGCGGTCGTACAAAGCGGAGGCCTGGGGTGCAGGCTCGATGCGCAGCTAATGAAGGCGGAATTCAATAAGGCGGGTCCTGTGCTTCATTTGCTCCTGCGATATACGCAGGCGCTGATTACCCAGATGGCGCAAACGGCCGTGTGTAATCGTCACCACTCCCTTGACCAGCAGTTGTGTCGATGGCTGCTGTTGAGCCTGGATCGCTTGGAGGGTGATGATCTCGTCATGACGCAGGAACTCATTGCAAACATGCTCGGAGTTCGACGGGAAGGCGTTACCGAAAGCGCCCTTAACTTGCAGAAACAAGGATTCATTAGATACGCGCGCGGTCGCATCACGGTATTGGATCGGGCGGGACTCGAGGAGCGCACCTGTGAGTGTTATGCGGTGGTCAAAAAGGAGTACGACAGACTTCTTCCTGAGACAATTGCGGCGTAGTTCCGATGGGATTCGAGCGCGCCGGACGCACCTCAAGTGCGGCGTATGGCTCGAATAAGTGGTTTCGTGACTGAATGGATTCGCTTGTGCAAGTCGCGCAGGAGCAAAATGGCCTTGGTCTCGGTTGCTCGCCGCGATCGCCAAGATAGACACTCGGCGACAATATAGCAGCTGCTCAAGATCAGGCCGCTCACAACCACCACCATTAGCAGATCATCGAGCGTCATTTTCATCGCCATCGTGGGACGCTGAGCTACCGTTTGGCCGAGACTTCAGTGAGCTTTGAATTGGCCTTGGCGGCAGCATAATCGGCATCCGCCACGTCCCTGCATTTGGATTGCGAGTCGCCGCTCACGCCGTTGCAATTTTCCAGCGCGATCTTATGCGCGCCTTCAGCCTTTGCCATAGCAACATCGTAGGCACCGGTCGCTTCGGCGTTTTTAAGATCGTGATTCCCAGCGTTCGCTTTGTCGGCGGCCACCGCCTCATCCTTAGCAGCCTCCGCCCGCGCGTTCGCCACTTCCTTATTCGCGGCTTGTTGAGCTGCCGCGACGTTATTCGCGACCGTGTCGGGAGACTTGGCATTATTGCAGCCCGAAAGGGTAGCGATCATAACAGCGCTTATCGCTGCGAAAAGCCTAAAATTCATGAGTATTCACCTCTGTTCATGGAGAGCCGCGATCTTCAAATTAATTCGCTTTGAGGGGTCTGATAGAAACATATGCCTGTAAGCCGGTCGGTACGCTGCCGCGCTTATCGCGGCCTCGCCTATGATATGGAACGGTACGGTTGCGTTGCATTAATGCGAGGAGTAGTGTGAGGCCTTGTTTGATCGTCCCCTTACAAAGGAGTCGGCCATGATCAAGAGACAAACACTTTTAGGCGTCGCCGCGGCGGCGGCGATCGCGCTTCTGCCGATGGCGCCGGCAATGGCCAATGGCCCCGGCTTTCGACCGGCATATCCTTTCGGGGTAGGGCATGGACTCTTCGGAGCAGCGGTCGCGCTCGCGACCTTGCCTCTGGTGATCGCGTCCAATGTCGTCGCGGGTGTCAGCGGATCCGTCGCACCCTATCAATCACAGGGATCCGCAGCCCCCGGGTATGGTTATGCGCCGCCGGTTGCTTATGGGGCGCCTCGGCCGTATTACGCGCCCTATCCGGGGTACCACGCGGCGCCGCGCGCCAGCTATGGACCGCGCCCCTATTACGGAGTGCGCCCCGGTTACGACGGACGCGGGTATTATCGTTCGGGTGGCCATCCGTATCCGCGCCGGTAAAAAAAGTTCCGCTAGGAGTCTCAAGGGAGTCAGAAAGGGAGGGCGTCCACCGCGTGCGGACGCTCTCAAGTTACGCGCACAAATCCTCGAGGTCGCAACGGACCTGTTTTTGGAGCAAGGCTACGGATCGACATCCATAGAAGCCGTTGCGGCTCGCGCGGGTGTCTCGAAGCGCACCTTCTATGATCGATTCGATGACAAGGCAGCCCTCTTCGCCGCCGTTGTGCATCGGATCATCGAGAACATCAGACCTCCGGCGAATGTGCCGTTACTCGCCGGTCCGAACTTGGGTGAGATCTTACGACGCCTTGCGGGCCTGATCCTGCAGGCCGCGTTATCTCCCCAGGCGATTGCCCTGCATCGATTAGTGACCGGCGAATCGAGCCGATTTCCGGAACTAGCGAATGCGGTTGAGAACGACGGCGGCCAGGCTGAAGCAATAGCCCTCATTGCTGGATTGCTGTCGAGGGAATTGCCGAAGATCAGGTTAAGTGCCGAAAACCAGGCGTTCGCGGCCCAGCAATTCATTTACATGGTGGTGGCAGTCCCCCAGCGGCGCGCGACCGGGTTCGGAACTCCCATGACGCAGGCTGAACTCGAACTCTGGGCGGATAACGCGGTGAAGCTGTTTCTGGATGGATATACGGGATGGCGCAAATGAGTCCGCCGGCAAAAACGCGTGCATAAACCTAAACGCCGTACCGCTTCGACCGCCTGATTCTCACGCGATTGTGAAGAGTGGGGTGGGTGATCGAGTGCCCCAAGGCAGCACGCATGGCTTGTTCAGCTCGCAAAAGCATCTTCATAGATCGCGTCTGGAGAGGCCCGCTTAGTGGGTTGTTGCACATAGAGTTGGTAGGAATGTTGAGACCACCGAACTTTCATCCGCGCGCAAGCGTATTCGCCAATTTTACTGTACGACGGCGTACAGACCGCTACCGGAATACTGACTAGCCTGATATCGGACGATAGGAGAATGTGGTGTCAGCAATTCGGATGGAGAATGAAATGAGTGAGCAGTTAGCATCGAATCGCTATGCCCATGTAACCAGGCGAAATTTGAATGATGGTTGTCGCTTGCTCCAGGATTCAGCAGCCTCCTTTCGCGAACGGTCGCACGATTCTTTGGAAAACCCTACGCGGTTGCGGCGCCGTCGGGCGCATACGCGGGACGATCTGAATAGTCAGTTCCTGGCGGTACTATCCCATGAGTTGCGCAACTCCATATGCGTAATCCGAATGGCGGCGGGGATCCTAAAGATGGAGCCCTCCGCCAGCCCGGCCGTGGGAAAGGCTCGAACGCTGATTGAACATCAGGCCGCTCACATGTCGCGTCTCGTGGAGGATCTCCTCGACACGTCACGGGCGCGCAACGGCAATTTGTCTTTGAAGTGCGAGAAGGTCGACCTGTGCGTCGTCGCGGCGCAAGCCCTGCAATCGGTGGAGTTCACGATGCAGCAGAGCAGTCACCGCATGACGGTATCATTACCCGTTGGACCGCTATGGCTGCAAGGGGACCCTGCCAGGCTCGAGCAAGTATTCGTGAACATTCTCCTCAACGCGGCGAAGTACACCCTCTCGGGGGGCATCATTCACCTGTCTGTGGAACGAGAGGAGGGCGAAGCTCTGGTGCGCATTCGCGACAATGGGATCGGCATCGCGCCCAATGTCTTACCCCGCGTGTTCGATCTCTTCGTTCAAGCAGATCCGTCGTCCTGTCACGGGGGCGCAGGGCTAGGGATCGGACTGGCCTTGGTGCGTAATCTGGTTGACGGTCACGGGGGCTGTGTCACGGCAGCAAGCCTCGGACTGGGACTTGGAAGTGAGTTCGTCGTTCGCCTGCCAATGCTCCTGGACGAGGACGACATTGCCGACGACTGTCACCCGCCTCTCGAGACTTCAAATAAAATCAATGGTCGGTGACCGGGGATGTCATAGACGCACGCTGCCTTGGGTTCCGCCTCAATTCACCTTGACGCCTTCGACCTGGATGCGCAGCAACACATCCTGTTTAAAGCCGTATTGCTGGCCGTAGTTCACCCCGAAGTCAGCGCGGTTGAAGCTGCCGCTGGCATCCGCTCCGCACACCTGCTTCTTGAGCATGGGATGCTCAAAACACTTAAAGGAATTAATCGTGAGCGTGAGCGGCTTTGTGACACCGTGCAGGGTCAAGTCACCTGAAATGGTTCGCGGTGCGCCATTGGCGAATTCAACAAATTTTCCCTTGTATTCTGCTGTTGGAAATTTCGTCACATCCAGCATTTCCGGGCTCGACACATGTTCGTTGAGCTTGTCGTGGGCAAAATCGACCGTTGCGGTGTCTACCACTATATCGACCGTTCCAGTCTTTGCCTCGGTATCAAGCGTAACGGTGCCGCTGGATTTCTTGAAGGTCCCGCGCCATGTGGACAGGCCCCCGAAATGATCCACTTCGAAGCTCGGGTGGGTATGATCCGGATCAACATTGTATGTCGTCGACGCGGCAGTTGCCGATGTGATGCCCAATATCGAAAGGAGCAGCGCGTAAGTAGGTTTCATGGAGTTTCCTTATAAGGGTGGTTAATTGACTTGGCGCTAACGCAGCATTCCTGCGGCAACGAGTTGATTTCCGATGCGTTGAATTTGCGATTCGCCCGCGACGAGAGCGGCGTGACTGGTGTGCACGGAATATTGGCCGAGCACCAACTCGTGTGGATGTTTGGCAGCGGATCCAAGGACAAATCTCGAGGCACGGTCCGCTTGAATGAATAGGGCGCCATTGGACTCTTCAAATGCCACAAACTCACCTGCGGATATCGGATCGGGCGTGCGTATGGACCCCGCCGAAACCGCCAGCCAGGCCACCTCATGATCTAACGGTGGTTCATAGGTCCATCGTTCACCCGCCGCGAGCTGAACGTCCAGATAGTTGATGCGTGGAGGCGAGAGGATCGCGCTCTTGGCACGACCATAGGAACCTAAAATGACCCGCGCAGGTCCGCCTTCGGACACTTGGTCGGCGGACAAATATTGGCTCTGGCTCGGTAAGTTCTCCAACTCCGCCGGTAAGGCGATCCACAATTGAAAGCCTTTTGCTCGCTGCGGGGCCACGCCGGTGTGCCACACGCCGCTGCCGGCGCGCATCCACTCGACGCCGCCTGCGGGAAGAATTCCGTTTACGCCGGTGGTCTCTTGATACTCGATCGCGCCTTCGTGAAGTACGGTGAGAGTGGCGATTCCGGAATGAGGATGCCATCCGAAGTTGGGTGCTCGGCTCGCCGAAATGTCAAAAAGATCCAGGAACACAAACGGCTTGATGATCTCGCCGATGTCGGATGGACTGACCAGGCGCGTGATCGGCCCGTGCCGTTGTCCTCGGGTCCGCAGCGCGATGCCGCGCTGCGGGAGCGAATTTTTCAATACTGCGCTCATGCGGCCAGCGCCGCGATGTTGGCGCGCGCCTTGAGCATGGCGGCCTCCTTAGCTTCGGGTCCGAACGCCAGTCCCTCCGCGCGGACGATGGTGACGTCGGTCAATCCAATGAAGGAGAGCACGCCGGTTAGATAGCTCTCGTGATGCTCGAGGGCCGCTGCGGGAGAACCCGGCGCATAGACATTGCCGCGAGAGGATGCAATGAACACCTTTTTGTTCTTCAATAACCCTTCCGCACCATTCGCTCCGTAGCGAAATGTTTTGCCGGCAACGACCACACGATCGATCCACGCTTTGAGCTGGCTCGGAATCGAAAAGTTGTACATCGGGGCGCCGATGACAATGATGTCGGCAGCGAAAAGCTCCTCTAGGAAAGTTCCGCCTTTGGTCAAGTCGGCCCCAAGATTCGCATCCTCAACCGCACCGCCCTGCCATGCGGCCAAGTGAGCCGACGAGAGGTGAAGCGCCGCGTCTGTCGCGAGATCCCGGCGCACCACCTTCAAGCCGGGGTGCAGCGCAATCTGTTTTGCGACAATTTCCGCCGAGAGTGCGCGGCTGGCCGAATTGGGTCCCAAAACGCTGGAATCGATGTGGAGTAATTGCATGATTTACCCGCCTGGTTTGGAGTTAAACCGAATCTGAGCGGTATGCTGCGCCGGAGCTTCTCCTATGAATAGCCGTTATATTGCGATATTATCCATCTGTGATGCCGATATGAGGATCGGAAAACATGCTGGATGGCGTCTCCTTGGACCAATTGCGAGCTTTCATCGCCGCGGTTGACGAAGGCAGCTTCTCAGCGGGAGCGCGCAAGCTGCATCGCGCCCAATCTGCGGTGAGCGAGCTGGTCAGTAACCTCGAGGCACAGCTCAGTGTCGTTCTTTTCGATCGCTCCGAGCGCTACCCAAAGCTCACCCCCGCCGGCGTTCAGTTGGTTGCTGATGCGCGCGGTGTTCTGGCCAATGTCGATCTGCTCAAGGCGCGCGCGAAAGGAATTTCCCGTGGCCTCGAGTCGGAACTCTCCGCCGTGGTGGACGTGCTGTTTCCGTTTGAAGCGATCGCCGAATCGGCCAAGGAATTCAGGGACCGATTTCCCCGTACGCCGCTGCGGCTGTACGTTGAAGCGCTCGGCGGCGCCTACCAACCCGTGCTTGATGGTCGCTGCAGTTTGGGCGTGGTGGGGTCTTTGCCGATCGCACCGGACTCCATGACCTTGGAGCGATTGTGGGGGCTGCCCATGATCATGGTTGCCGCGCGCGAACATCCACTCGCATCGTTCAATGGCGCGATTCCAAAATCAGAGCTCGCCAAGCACGTGCAACTCGTGCTCACCGACAGATCCGAGCTCACCGCCGGGCGCGAATTCGGCGTCATGTCGCCACTCACCTGGCGATTGGGCGATCTTTTTGCCAAGCACGCCTTTCTGCTGAAAGGATTGGGCTGGGGCGGCATGCCGCTGCATGCGGTGAAGCAGGATCTTCTGGAAGGTCGACTCGTCAAGCTGTCGATCGAAGATTTGGCCGAAGAGAGTTTGATATTGCCGATGTCGGCCGCTTATCTCACGGCGAAACCGCCCGGCCCTGCAGGTCGCTGGCTCATCGAACGGCTCAAGCGGTGTCGCACGCAACGCCCAGCAGACCCGCAAACTGCCGAATCACATGCGGCCGAAGCGGTGGCGGAGAACTGATCCCCAGACAGCGGGTTGGGGCTACTTGAGCGGGACGCGCAGGCGTGCTCTGAGCCGATGCCAAATTGCTCGTCTTATGGGAGTATCAGGGATTCAGAGTTCATATAATTATAAATATTATCAATATGTTATGATGATAATAATTATTGCCTGAATTCTCTTTGTAGCTACAATGTGTTCCATGAAACAACGCGTTGTTAGAGCTCGAATCGATAACGATCTCAAGGCCGAAGCCTCTGCTGTATTGGAATCGTGCGGCCTTGGGTTGAGCGACGCAGTACGTATTTTTCTGGGACAGGTCGTCAAGCAAGGGGGTTTGCCGTTTCCGGTTCGTGCGAGGCACGTAGTTTCCGGCGATCAGCTCCAAAGGATGAAGCGTGCATCCCAGCAGCGCGATAGGAGACTTGCAGCCAACGGGGACGTATCCGCTGGCGAAATGTTACTCATCTCTCCAGACCGAATGCGCAATGCTCAAATAGCGTGGCCCGTAATTGAGTGAACGGATCTAAGAAGTCGCATTAACAGAAGAAGAAAAAGACACCATCCTCTTGTACTGCGGGTCTGAACCGCTACTTGTCGGCGGGCAGGCGCTCGCCTTTTGGGCCGTTTGGTTCAAAATTGAGAGCCCAGCGGAATTGGGCGATAAGATCACAACCGATGCCGCCTTTATAGGCAGCAGATCGAATGCTCGTGCGCTGAACAAACAATTGCGCTGGACGATGTGGACTCCATCGCTGGACGATTCAACCCCGCAAACAGCAAAGCTAACTAAGAGGGTTGATCACAACGGCGTAAAGCAAATCGACTTTCTACATTCCATCGTTGGCTTGGATACAAAAGAAATACGAAAACGAGCTGTCACGATCAATCTGCTGCCGTCATCCAAGATAAGCATTCTGCATCCCGTAGACGTGCTCACGAGTCGACTGAAAAATCTTCAACATTTACCCGAAAAGCAAAACGAAGTTGGCGGAGCACAGGCGCATCTTGCAATCAGGATCACATTAGCATTTCTCGTAACTTTGCTTGCCGCACCCCATCGTCGCGAACTGCTTAGGTGGGTCGAACATATCGCTGCAATTGCGCTGGATAAATCTCTTGGCAACACACTAGACCAGTACGGGCTTGATCCGCTCAAATCAATTCCGATCGCCGAGATTGAAGTACCAGAATTCCAAGCGAAGCGCTGGCCGCAACTCATTGAGGCTGCCCGAGTCGCTCGTGAATCGCGAGCAAACAAAGCAGCCCAACCAGAGTCTCGGAGCAGCAGAACGCCAAAAATTTTCTAGTCTGCGTTCTGACCGGACTTGCATCCTAACCGACTGATGGCGGGCTGCGGGTCGTCGCGCGACGATGAGCTCTCCTTGAGAGAGCCGCTTTTCAGGCTGCCGCCGGGATCGCGAAGTTCGCCCGAGCCCAAATGGCAAACTTCGTCGGCTGTCGGCCCGCGACTCTGTTCGCCAGCGTAATTGCGTCGCGAGACTCCGCACCGAGGTAGGTGTGGGCCTCGAAGTAGGCGAGCATCTCCGCGACTTCCTTGGCGCCTGGGAACCAGCCCGCAAAAAGTTCTTTCGGGACTTGCTTGAACGAGAACTTGTGTCCCTGTCGATTCAGCGCGGCGATGACCTCGTTGAAGCTCAGGAAGTCGCCCACCAGCGGCAAATGCTCGCCGTGCCCCGCGAGTTCCGGCTGCGCGAACGCACCGGCCACAATGTGGCCGAGTTCGGTGATGTCGCCCATGTGAATGACGCGCCGCTGCGGATCGAGAGGCAGCGCCCAACCCATCCCCCCATCCGCTTGTTTCTGTGGGGCCATTACGCCGAGCAGATTTTGATAGAAGAATGGTGCGATCACAAATGTGTGGTACGCGAATGCAGCCTCGCTCACGACGCGGTCGCTCATTGCTTTATCCGTGAAATGCGGGACATGAAGCTTGCCGCGGCTGATCGTCTCCACGTTCGGCAGTGTTGACCAGATGAAGTGCTGAACGCCGGCATCTTTCGCCGTGTGAACGGCCGCGAGTACCTGCTTGCGCTCGTCTGTGTCCGGTTCCCAGGCGTTGGTTACCAGAAAGACCCCGTGTGCTCCGGTAAATGCAGCCTTGAGTGTTTCCGGACGATTCAAGTCCGCCAACACCACTTCGTCAGCCAACTGCGGGTGCTTGGTCGGATTTCGCGTCAATGCGCGTACTTTGAATTGACCGCTCGCCTGCAGCGCCCGCACGACAGCGCCGCCCTGATGCCCGCTCGCGCCAACGACGGCGATGAGCTTCTTTGTGTCCGACATGGCACTTCTCCAATGAATAATTCCCGACGGAGAACAGAGTACGTTCTCGCGATACCGCTTTGAAGCCTAGATTATTCGATGTTACCCATCGTTTTTGGGGATAGATCGAGGACAATATCTGCGACCTTCGAACGTCATCATATCCATGCAACCGCCCCAAGCTCCCGCCCCCGCGACCGACAGAGACAGCGATCTCGCTGCGACAGTCGTGCGCGAACGCTCCCGGCTTGGCAATTTCATCCGGCGCCGCGTCCGCGATCCGATGGAGGCGGAGGACCTATTGCAGGATGTGCTTGAGGAACTCGTCGAGGCCTATCGGCTTCCCGAACCCCTAGAGCAGGCGAGCGCCTGGCTCTTCCGTGTCGCGCGCAATCGCCTCATTGACCGATTTCGCAGGAACAAACGCCGAATGCAGGACCCCCAAGGCGCTGCGGATCAGTTCGATCAGGAGAATCGGCTGGAGTTTGAATTGCCGGCACTCGACCAAGGACCTGAAGCGCTCTACGCACGATCGATAGTTTTGGAAGCGCTGCAGCGAGCTCTCGACGAGCTGCCGCCCGATCAACGCGATGTGTTCGTCGAGCATGAGCTCGAAGGCAGCAGCTTCAAACACATGGCGGAGAAGAGCGGAATTCCGCTGAATACCCTGCTGGCGCGCAAGCGCAGCGCGGTTTTACACCTGCGGAGCCGTTTACAGACCGTGTACGACGAATTAGAAACGTGAAGGAGTAGCGATGAAGTATGGAATTTGGCGTTTGGGTATACCGGTGTTGTTTTTGGGCGCGGCGGCCGTGCTGGGGTGGGTGGTGATGATGCTGTGGAACGCGGTCGTTCCCGCGGTGTTCGTCGGCGGCCGCGTCATTGATTACTGGCATGCGCTGGGCCTCTTGGTGCTCAGCCGCATTCTTTTCGGCGGATTTCGCGGCCGCGGCGGCTGGAGGGGTCGGCGCTGGCGTCGATGGGAGGCCATGACGCCCGAAGAACGCGAGCAACTGCGGCAATCCTATGCGGCGCGCTGCGGCCGCCGCGAGGAACGAACGTGAGCACTGCGTTGCCGGCTTGCAGACAAGAGCCCGGCGTCATCTTCCCGGTTGTCGATCTGAAAGGATGCGAAGGCAAGGGCGATTGTGAACGCGTCTGTCCTGAAGGTGTGTTCGAAGTAAGACGTATCGACGATAAGGACTACCGGCGGCTCAGCATGCTACATCGATTCAAGTTGCGGGTTCATGGATTGAAGGTCGCGTACACACCGAACGCTGACGCGTGCAGGTCTTGCGGATTGTGTGTTACTGCGTGCCCCGAACAGGCCATAACACTCGCGAGGCACTGACCTCTTGCCCACTACATCGTCTGATAAACAGCTCCTTCTCATTGGCGCGTCCCGTGGCCTTGGTTTCGCCTTGGCTGAGGAGTACCTCAGGCGCGGCTGGCACGTAGTGGCCACTGAACGGGACAGCGCTACATCAAAACTGCACGATCTATTGCGAGCCGCTCAAGGTCGACTCGAAATCGCGACCGTCGACATTACTCATCCAGATCAGGTTGCCGCGCTGCGGGCGCGTCTGGCAGCGCGACAGTTCGACATGCTGTTCGTCAATGCCGGCATCGGCACTCGTGACATGGTCGCCGACATTTCCACCGACGAATTCATACGAATGATGGTAACGAATGCCTTGAGTCCCATGCGTGTTGTCGAGAGTTTGCATGAGCTCGTGTTGCCAACTGGCACGATCGGCATCATGTCCTCGGGACAGGGCAGCATCACGAACAATGAGAACGGACACTACGAGATCTATCGTGGAAGCAAGACGGCGCTCAACATGTTCATGCGCAGTTTCGCCGCCCGGCACGCCGATGATCTGCGAACGCTACTACTCATGGCACCGGGCTGGGTGCGAACGGAACTGGGAGGACCCCAGGCGCGCCTGAGCGTCGAGGAAAGCATACCCAACCTCGCGAATGTCATTGACGCGCAGGCTGGGAAAGCGGGTCTTCAATATCTGGATTACCTGGGCAGGAAGGTTCCGTGGTGAGTGTGGCGATCAAGGCAAGAAACTGGTCTAGCGCGTTCTTGGGAGGGCTGCAAATTCGCTAATATCCAGCCGCTTGCCCATCGCGTCTCGAGTCGCTGGCGGCAACGTATCCCTCAACGGCCGGACTCCCTAAGCGCCAAATGAACTGACCGGCGCCAAAATCCTGATAGCTGTCTTGGATGACCTCAATTTGGTGACCATAGGCGAGAAGGTCGCGTACGGTCGCACTGGGCATCGATGCCTCGACGTTGATCGACAGGCCTTGATTGAACCGCCATCGGGACGCATCGCAAGCCGCCTGCGGCTGCTGCCGGTACACCAGCATGCGCACCAGCGTCTGCAAATGTCCTTGCGGCTGCATATTGCCGCCCATCACGCCGAAGCTCATTTGCGGCAATCCGTCCCGAGTGAGGAAGCCAGGAATAATAGTGTGAAATGGCCGCTTGCGCGGAGCCACACAATTGGGACTCGCTGCATCGAGTGAGAAGGCGTGGCCGCGATTCTGCAGCGATAGTCCCCACTCCGGTACCACCACGCCAGAGCCAAATCCCATGTAGTTGCTTTGAATGAAGCTCACCATCATGCCGCGCTCGTCCGCTGCGGTCAGATAAATGGTTCCACCTTTGTCTCCATGGCCCTCGCCGAACGCTTGCGCGCGTTTGGGATCGATGAGCGCGGCGCGCCTCTCAAGATACTTCGGATCGAGCATCTCCTCCACCGAGCGGCGCATCGCAATTGGATCGGCCACGTGTGCGTAGGTGTCGGCAAACCCCAATTTCATCGCTTCAATTTGCAGATGCTGAGCTGCCGCGCTATCCACCGAATGGTCCGCGATGTCCACATGCTGCAAGATGCCGAGCGCAATCAGGGCCGCGATCCCCTGACCGTTCGGCGGAATTTGGTGCAGCCGGTGACCATAAACATCGACGCCAATCGGTGTCACCCATTCGGCCGAGAACGATTCGAAGTCCGAAACGCGCATCGCGCCGCCGTGTTTTGCCGCGTGCGCAGCGGTCGCCTCCGCGATCTCGCCGCCATAAAAGGCGGCGCCGTGCGTCTCCGCGATGAGTCGAAGAGCGCGCGCCACGCTTGGGAATACGAAGCGCTCGCCAACGTTGGGTGCGCGGCCGTGGGGCATGAAGACTTCCGCGAAGCCGGGGAAATGTTTCAGCTCGGGGACCGCCGCCGCCCATTTCTCCTGGATCACCAGCGGAACCGCATATCCCCGTTCGGCAATTTCAATTGCGTCGCTAAGCAGATCGCCAAACGGCAGTTTGCCGAAGCGCTTGGAAAGCTGAATCCAGGCGGCGACCGCGCCGGGCACCGTCACCGAATCCCAGCCACGCATTGGCGGCTGCCGCGCGGCGCCGTATCTATTCCGAAAATAATCCAGGGTCCAGGCAGCCGGGGCGGTTCCTGAGGCATTGAGACCGTGCAAATGCTGGCCGTCCCATAGTATGCAAAAGGCATCGGAGCCCAGGCCGTTGCTGCACGGTTCCAAGACGGTCATCGCGGCGGCCGTGCCGATGGCCGCGTCGACCGCATTGCCGCCCCGTCGTAGTAGAGATAGGCCTACTTGTGCGGCCAACGGGTGGGAGGTGGATACGATGTTGCGCGCGAAGATCGGCAATCGAACGGAAGGGTAGCCGGCATGCCATTGAAAGTTCATTGGTTAACTACAGAGCATGTCCAGATCGGCGAGATAGGCATGGAGATATTGCGCGGCGGATTCGGATAGTCCGCAGTCTCACTCATACGGTGACATTCTGCGCGATCCTGTCGCAACAGGCGACACTCGTGAAACCGGTGATGTCTCACTTCTTCTATATGGACGAGAAGGACCCCACGAAAGTGCGTCACTGGATTGCAGCCGTGGGACCGGTTCATTTCTGAGGCGCAGGAGTTTGTCACACGGGGCAGCCGACGTGACGTCCGAGACGAGTCCGGACGTCAAATTGGATCCAGAGAGATAAATATTGGAAAATATACTTAAAAATCAATGGTCTGGGTGACAGGATTTGAACCTGCGACCTATATGTCCCGAAGGCGTCACGCGGAAGTCCCGCGCAAAGGGCGGACGCGCGCGGTGCCGATTGATACGGTCGCGCCGAAAGCAGGTGTCGCTAAATGCGGATTCCCCTCAGGGCTGTACATAGCCATCCTGCGCTGCTGGGTTGGCAGTCCTACGAAAAAGAGAGGGGAGCATGAATTGGACACCTCTGCGCTTCGCGTGCACATCGCTGGCGATTGTCGTTTGCGTCGCCTTAGATTTTAGGGCGTTCGATGCCAACGCAGCCCAAGTCACTGTGCGCGTCAATTCGGGCGCGGTCGCCGGCGATTCTCTGATCGCGGGCGGCGGCGTGTTCAAAGGAATTCCCTACGCTGAGGCGCCCACGGGAACGAGGCGCTGGCAATCGCCGCAATCTGTAGGCGCATGGCAAGGCGCTCGCAATGCCACTACATATGGCGCCGCCTGTGAACAGCCATCGCAGGGTTGGAACGATTCACTGCTTGCTTCAATGAGTGAAGACTGTCTGTATCTGAATGTGTGGACACCAGCGATCCGTCCAAAGAAGCGCTTGCCCGTGATGGTCTGGATTCACGGCGGAGCATTCGTCGGCGGAGCGGGCACCGATCCAATGTTCGCGGGCGACGAATTGGTGAAGAAGGGCGTGGTTCTGGTTACGTTGAACTATCGACTCGGGATCTTTGGCTTCTACGCACATCCGAATCTCTCGCGTCATTCGGTTCATCACAGTTCAGGAAACTTCGCGTTGGAAGATCAGTTGGCTGCGTTGCAATGGGTGCACGAAAACATTGCCGCTTTTGGAGGCGATAAAGAAAATATTACTGTTTTCGGTCAATCAGCCGGGGGCATGAGCGTTTTGACACTGCTCGCTTCACCACTTTCCAAAGAACTATTTCAACGGGCGATCGTCGAAAGCGGTGCGATTCTCGGTGGTCCACCAATGAAGCGGCTTAAGGACGCTGAGATCGCAGGCTCCGAATTTGCGGGCACGGATAACCTGCAGTCGCTGCGCGATCTACCTGCCACGGAATTACTGAAGCGCTTTGGGTCTTATGTCTCTACCCATCGGGGGAGCAGGATGGGCCCGGTCATCGACGGATATTTGTTGAACGCGGATCCGAGCGAGGCCATCCGGCTGCGTCAGCAACATAACGTTCCTCTAATTATCGGCAACAATGCCCGTGAAGGCTTTGGGCGCCTGGGCGAAGATGCATTGCCGGATGCAATAAAACAATTTTACGGCACCGACGCTGCCGCGGCGCTGCCCCTGTATGGAGAGCCTGATCCCGTGCTGGGTTCCAGCGGTGCGCAATGGCTCACGGACACGAGCTTTCGTTGCAGCGCCATCTCGATCGCGAAGCGCTACGCGGCCAGCGGTAGTCCCGTTTATTCGTATCAATTTGAACAATCCATCCCCGGACGCGAAGCCGAGGGCGCGGCACATTCCTACGAGCTGCCATACGTATTCGGAAACCTGCTCTCATCAGGCGCACTCGCGGGCCCGTTCGGTGCGGCCGATCGGCAGTTGTCGAACGTGATGCTGACTTACTGGATTAACTTTGCAAAACATGGCGACCCGAATGGCGCGGGCCTACCCGTTTGGCCCAAATTCAGCGCGTCTGCGGGTGCCTACATGCGTTTTACCTCGGCGCTCGCGCAAGACG
The DNA here is from genome assembly GCA_963775565.1 of uncultured Gammaproteobacteria bacterium. GTDB lineage: Bacteria > Pseudomonadota > Gammaproteobacteria > Steroidobacterales > Steroidobacteraceae > Bog-1198. Next base: position 241,360 of record CAVZJP010000018.1, on the reverse strand, counting down.
CACAGCCGGCCGAGGGGCTGAGACAGCCGCAGTGTCGGTTGTTCGAGGCGAAACTGGCGAAGGCAGCTTCGCCATGACGCAGCAAGGCTACCTGCGCGGTTGGCTCTACGCAGACCCGGTGACAGTACTGCCGAACAAATGACGAGGGAGCATCAACGATGAATCTGATCGATTTATTTCGCACGAGCGCGCTTCTCTTCCTGTGCGGCATCGTCTGCGCGTACGCTGACAATGGAAAACCGCTGATAGTCGCGGGTACCAATGTTGCGGTCGTTCCGATCAAGGCTGGCTCAGTTCAAGGCTTCATTCGGGAAGGTGTATATACGTTTCGCGGCATTCCCTACGCGAGCGCTGCGAGATTCATGCCTCCTCAGCCGGTGAAGCCCTGGTCAGGCACCCGTCTCACTTTGTCATACGGTAATGTCTGTCCGCAGTTCGTGAATCCACAGCTTTGCGAGCCTCAAACGTTTGTGGCCGATACCAGATACTGGCCAGCCTCCGAGGATTGCCAGAATCTCAACATCTGGAGCCCGGGTCTTCAAGACAAAAAGCGACGACCCGTCATGGTGTGGCTGCACGGCGGAGGGTTCTTTAGCGGCTCTTCAATGGAACTGCCCATTTATGATGGAACCAATCTGAGTCGCAAGGGTGATGTAGTCATTGTGTCGATCAACCATCGGCTCAACGTACTTGGTTTTCTGGATTTGTCCGCTTATGGCGATATGTACAGCAAGTCGGCGAACGTGGGCATGCTTGATATCGTGGAAGGGCTGCGCTGGGTCCGCGACAACATTGCCCAGTTCGGCGGAGATCCGAGCAACGTAACAATCTTCGGGCAATCCGGAGGCGGGGCCAAGGTTGCCACGCTGCTCGAGTCGCCGCAGGCTAAGGGGCTATTCCACAAGGCCATCATCCAGAGTGGCTCACCGGGGGCGATGCCTTCGCCCTATTCGGACCGGTCGGTGGCGATTCGTGTTGCCGCTCGCACGCTGCGCGAGGCTGGAATTGCGGACACGCAGATTGATCAATTGAAAGCGATCCCTTACGAGCAGTTACTTGCGGCGGCCAATAAAGCCATGGAAGCCGTCTACAAGGAGATGCAACCTCCGGGAGCACCACCGCGGCGGTTCGGCGGCTTGGGCTGGGGACCAATCGTGGACGGAGACTTCCTCCCCGAGTCGCCCTTCGCAAGCGCAGCTCCGAGTGTCTCCAAAGGTGTGCCGTTGCTACTGGGCAGTACCCTGTCGGAATTTCAGAATCTTCCGAACCCGAAACTTCACAACCGGGAATCATGGGGCGAGGAGCAAGTGCGAGCGTACTTCCTGGATTTGTTCGGCGACAAGGCGGATCAACTCGTTGCTGCCTGTCGCAGCGCCTATCCCGAACTTGAACCCAACGTGTGGCCGCTGGTCGACACCATGTTCCGCTCGGGCACGCTACGGACGGCGCGGCTAAAGGCAGCGCAGGGCGACGCCGTATTCAACTACATCTTCGCCTGGCGATCGCCGGTCCTTGATTATGCGTGGGCCGCCGGCCATTCCACCGAAATCGCATTCGTTTTTGACAACGCGACTTTGGGTGCTCAGGCCTCTGGCGGCGGAAGAGACGTGGAGCGGCTAACTGACCTTGTGAGCCAGGCTTGGATTAATTTCGCGCGAACCGGCGATCCGAATCACGCGGGCCTCGCGCACTGGCCTCGATTCACCGCACAGACTCCCGCAACCATGATCTTTGAACAAGTCCCAAAGGTTCGAGTCGGGCACGACGCCGAACTTGTTCGGCTTCAGAGTCCGTGAATACCGATCTGAAATCCTAGCTGCAGCCGTCACGGGCTGAACAGCGTGCGATACTCCTGTGGGCCGATTGTCAGAAAGCCGCTTGGGTCGGCGTCGGACGGACGGACCGGCTGCGGCGACTTGTCCACAGTTTCCGGCGTACTGAACCGGACCGGTCGCTTGACAACGTGCCGAGAGAATCAGGCGACAGCTTAGTACCCGAAGGATTTTCGCGAATGCGACACAAACCTGTTCTTTCACCGCTCGAGACGCTGTCTGAAAGTGAGCACGGCCGTGCATTGAGGTTGACGCCGAATCTACTGCGACTGTACGGGAATTTGCGAATGCCGCAAGCGCGTTTCCGACAGTACATCTTTAGCAATTTTGTATCCACTTTGGATGGTGTCGTATCGCTGCAAGCGCGAGGACATGCCGGCGGCGGCGACATCAGCGGGTTCAGTATCCAAGATCGCATGGTCATGGGCCTGCTTCGTGCCATTGCCGATGTCGTGATCGTCGGCTCCGGTACGCTCGCGGCGGACCCTCAGCAAGTGTGGACGCCGGACTCCATCTGTCCGGAGCTGCACGATGATTACCGGCTGCTACGGATCGCGCTTCGCAAAGGCACAATGCCATTGAACGTCATCGTGAGCGGCAGTGGCCACGTCGACCTAGGATTGCCGGTGTTCACATCGGGTCGCGTGCAAACGCTCGTCGTAACAACCACCGCGGGCGCAAAGCACTTGTTCAAGCGAAAGGCGCCTGGATGGCTCAAGATCCGCGCCATTCCTCGCTGTCGCGGCGAGATTCCCCCGAATTTGATCCTCGATGCGGTCGGTCGAATGAATGTCGGCAAACGGATCCTCGTAGAAGGAGGACCCCGACTACTCGGGCAGTTCTACGCACAGCGGCTGGTGGACGAGCAATTCCTGACCCTGGCGCCTCAAATTGCTGGTCGCGAGGAGGGTGATGGACGACTCAGTCTCGTGATGGGCCAGACGTTTCCGCCGGGCGGCGCGCGATGGGGCACCCTCGTCGACGCTCGACGGGGCGGCAGCCACCTATTTTTGCGTTATGCATTCCGTCCCACACTTGCGGTCCGGAATAGCTGAACGATTACAAAGGGCCGCACGACTGGGGCGCCGCTGCGCGCGTTGCGCGGATTCAAGCGAGTTCATCTCCTCCCCGGAGAGTCGCGGAACGTGCGGTTTGAAATGAGGCCGCGCGATCTGAGCATGGTTGCCGAGCAAGGTAAAATTATCGTTGCCGAAGTCTCGTATACGGTTACCATCGGCGGCGGACAGTCCAATACCCGAGCCGCGTCGATGCCGGTACATTTCGGGTCCGCGGTACGAGCTTACTTCCACAATAGAACGACTGACTTACGGCGAGGGCTCCTGGCCAATATGAAAACCATTGTGATGAGTGCGCTGACTTTACTGTTGGGCGCCGTATTCGGCGCCCGGCTCGCAGCGCAAGTGCAAACTGAGGTTCCTGCTGAAGTGCCGAATGCGCCGCCCGTCGCAGTCGAACATATCAAGGTGCATGGGAGCGCTCTGGAAGGAAACCTTGAAAAGAATGCGGTTGATCGCGAGGTCATCGTATTCCTTCCACCGAGTTACGCCAAGGAGAAAACTCGGCGGTACCCGGTGGTGTACGCGCTGCACGGCTACTCCATCGGCGCAGAGCAATGGACTCACGAGATTCATGTGCCGCAAACCATCGAAGGCGCGTTCGCGCGAGGCGCGCGCGAGATGATCGTCGTATTGCCGGACTCAAAGACCCTCCACAACGGCTCGATGTATTCAGGCTCGATGACCACGGGGGATTTTGAAAAGTTCATTGCGCAGAATTTGGTGGCTTATGTCGACGCCCATTACCGTACGATTTCCGATCGGTCTAGTCGTGGCCTCGTCGGGCACTCGATGGGCGGTTACGGTGCTATCCGAATTGGCATGAAACACGCCGATGTGTTCGGCAGCCTGTACATCATGAGTCCTTGCTGTCTATCGGCCCGGCAACCTAGGCCCGTTCAGCCGGAAGATGAAAAAGCGCTTGAGGCGGTCAAAGGTCCGGAGGATTCAGCCAACTTGCCGTTCTTTTTGCGTGCCCAGCTAGCGGCAGCTGCCGCTTGGTCGCCGGATCCCAACAATCCTCCTCTCTATCTTGATTTGCCGGTCAAGGATGGCGCGATCCAACAAGACATCCTTGCCAAGTGGACCGCCAACGCGCCGCTCGTGTTCATCGATCAGTACATCGGAAATCTGCGCCGCTACCGCGGCATCTCAATAGACGTGGGTGACCAGGATGGGTTGAGAGTAGATGCCGGCAAGTTACACGACGTGCTTGATATATACCGCATTGCCAATAGTTTTGAAGCTTATTCAGGGACTCACACCAGTGCGGTTGCCGACCGTTTTCAAAATCATGTGTTGCCCTTCATGAGCCGCACGCTTTGTTTCAAGAAAGGGTGTCCGTAGCACCGACTCGAATCGGTTCTGGTGCATGTCCCCATGCGTGCAAGGACAGCCAAAATCGAACCTGCGACCTATACGTCCCGAACGAATCAGCGCAGCAAAGCCCTAAAACGAAATCGTTGATTTGGCCATATGCAAGGCATATGCTTGCACAACACTTGTGGAGGATACGCGATGAAGCGCGGGCGAACCGGAAAAAGAAGCTTAGTGACGTCAAAGACGGCGCCGAGATCAATGTCCGCTGTCGTCGCTAAACGAGCATCCATATTTCGCAATGGCGCCAACCAAGCCGTGCGACTTCCGCAGGAATTGCGTTTTCCGGCGGACGTAAAAGAAGTGAGGATTCGCAAGCAAGGAGACGGGTTGTTCATTACGCCCGCCAAGCCGAATTGGTCGTCGTTTTTCGCACTGCAGGAGGACGTACCAGATGACTTTCTGGAGAACCGCAATGATTCGCCCCCGCAGTCACGTAGCCGGCTATGACGGGGTTCATGCTGGATACAGACATCTCCAGCTACATCCTCAGGCGTAGACCAGCGACTCTAGTAGAGAAATTCGAGAAGTACGCCGACACATTGAACGTGTCTGTGATTACCGCGGCAGAGTTACGTTTTGGCGCGGAGAAGGTGGGTCGGCCGAAGCTCACGGAGTTGATCGAGGCGTATTTGGAACGGCTTGCGATTCTCGACTGGACAAATGAAGTTACACGCTACTACGCGCGGATCCGAGCAGAGTTGGAGCTTTCCGGCAAGCCGATCGGAAATATGGATCTCCTTATCGCATCACACGCTGTGTCCCAAGGCGTTACTCTGGTCACCAACAACATCAAGCATTTCTCGAGCGTGCCCGGTCTCAGAGTGGAAGTGTGGAGTTGATCTGGCCTAGTTTTCTGAATATGAAAGCGAGTGGTAGTGGGAGCATAGAATGTCGCGCGTAATTGATATGGAAGTGAATGCACCCCATTGCTTACGGTCGCCGCAAAGCGAGCAAGTCGACCATGGGCGACCTGGTACGCCGTTTTCTGAATCTCTGCCGCGCCCAGCAGGTTATGGTTTCGACAACTATGAACATGTCTTTCAAGGTTCAGATCGATCTGCGAGTCCCTGACCAAGACGATGGCGGAATGGAGCAACTGGTCGCCGACATGGATCGGGCTGGTGTCGCTGTCGGATATCTTGTCGGCGCTCGCAACGCCGATATCGGCGCGATCAAACGCCAATATTCGGACCGATTTATCTGTTTCGCCACGCTCAACCCGATGGATGGGATGCGCGCCGTGCGCGAACTGGAAAGGCTGGTGAAGGAAGATGGGGTGGGCGGCCTGAGGGTAAACGCGCTATACAACTGCGTGCCGGCCAATGACCGCCGTTATTATCCTCTCTATGCCAAGTGCGTCGAACTCGACGTCCCGGTTCGTATCTACACGGCGATGAATTATGCCAACGATCGGCCCTACGATCTTGGTCATCCAAAGTACATCGATGACGTAGCAGTCGACTTTCCGGAGCTGCGGATCGTCGCCGGCCTGGGCGGCTGGCCATGGGTGAACGAGATGGTCGGATTGCTGCGCCGCCATCCGAACCTCTACTGCGACACCGCCGCGCACCGGCCCCGTTATCTTGCCCAGAAGGGATCGGGCTGGGAGCAGTTCCTGCAGTTCGGCAATACCCTGCTCCAAGACAAGATCATGACGGGGTTGTCGCGCTATCTGTTCGGAACTTCCTTCGAAGATCTGATCGCGGAATATAGGAACCTGCCGCTGAAGGATTCGGTCGTCGAGAAGTGGCTCTACGGCAACGCCGCCCGCTTCTTCAGGCTCGCCTGAAGAAGCGGGCATGCTCCGCTTCATCCTTTTCAGGCTGCTGCACGCGATCCCCTTGTTGATCGCGGTGATCTTCGTGATTCTGCTCATGCTGCAGTTGATCCCGGGCGATCCGGTCCAGGCCATGGTCGGCGACTTTCCGGTGTCGCCGGAATTCAGGGCCGCGATCACCAAACAATATCATCTGGACGATTCGTTTCCCGTGCGGGTTTATAGCTATTTCGTGAATCTGCTGCATGGGGACTTCGGTTATTCGTATCAGTTTCAGAAACCGGTCCTGGACCTGATTGTCGAGACTGCTCCGCGCACGATCCTGCTGACCTTGGTCGGCTTCCTGATAGCCATCCCGGTTGGCGTGTTGATCGGCATTATCTCGGGAACGACCCGTAACAAGCGCGTCGATCACTTTTGGACATCCTTCGCACTGGTTGCATACGGGATCCCCACCTTCTGGTTTGGCCAGTTGCTGGTGCTTGTGCTGGCCGTGCATCTTGGCTGGTTTCCCACGCAGGGAATGGGTCCGCTCGTCTCGCGCGCCCATGGTTTCTCGTGGCTTCGGGAGAGGGCGCACTATATCGCGCTACCGGCCCTTGCTTTCGCCGTCCATGAGGGCACCCGGTTCGCGCGCATCATGCGTGCCAGTGTCGCCGATACGCTTGGCCAAGGTTACATCATCACGGCTCGTGCGAAAGGCCTGACCCGTTGGGCCATCATCCGCGGACACGTGCTGAGGAATTCCTCCTTACCGTTGATTACGGTGGCCGGATACGTTTTGGGCTCGGCCCTTGGCGGTGCGGTGCTACTCGAGACCGTCTTCACCTGGCCGGGGCTGGGTTTGCTCCTCGTTCAGGCTGTGCGCATGCGCGACAACATGACGGTCGTAGGTATCGCCATCTTCGCGGCGCTGGCGGTCATCGTCATTAATCTACTGGTGGATTTGCTGTATGCCGCGATCGATCCGCGCATTCGCAGCGGCTCATGAGCGGGGCGGCTGCCATCGAACCACCCTCCGCCGAACCGGGGCCGCTCGCCCGAGCATGGCGCAGTTTCAGGACTACCGCTGGAAATATCGCCAGAACACGCCATGGGGCCGCAGGCTGCGCCATTCTACTAATGCTGGCTCTTGTGGCGGCATTCGCGCCGTTGATCGCACCTTACGGGCCGCTCCAGCAGGCGCGGGCAAGCCTCGCTCCTCCATCCTTGGAGAATCTTTTCGGAACGGACAACACGGGTCGCGATATTTTCTCGCTTGTCATCTACGGGACGCGCACATCGCTCGCGATCGGGTTGGGCGCGGCCTTTGGAGCACTCATCGTCGGCGGTGCCGTCGGCATGCTCGCCGGCTATTTCCGCGGGGTTGTCGAGTCCGTATTGATGCGAGTGGTGGAACTCTTCCAGACATTGCCGGTGATCGTGCTGGTGCTATTCACGGTAGCGTTGTTCGGCAGCAGCTTCTGGCTGCTTCTGGTTGCAGTCATCCTGGCGATCTGGCCCCTGCAGGCTCGGCTTGTCTACGGCCAGTATATCAGGTTGCGCGGCATGGACTTCGTGGCTGCCGCCAAAGTCGCCGACCTCTCGACGGCGCACATCATGCTCCGCGAGATCCTTCCGAGCGCCATCCAGCCCGTGATCGTTCAGGTGGCGCTCGATGCCAGTGTCGCCATCCTTATCGAAGCGGGCTTAGGGTTCCTTGGGCTTTCCGATCCAAACATGGTGAGTTGGGGCCAAATTCTTCACGTGGCCCAGGACTACATGACGGTCGCCTGGTGGACTAGCCTGTTTCCAGGCGCTGCCATCTGCCTTGCCGTGGTCGGGCTCAACCTGTTCGCCGATGGGCTGAACGAAGTCGTCGATCCGCGTATGCGCGGTCGACTCGCAGGGCTCCAGTCATGAGAGCCGCGAGTGTTGAAGGCGGCGCCGCTCCTCAGCGTTCGGAATCTTAAGGTTCATCTGCGCGTGGGCGAAGCGGTCGTGCGCGCCGTCGATGGGGTCGATCTTTCGGTCGAGCAGGGCGAGAGCATCGGTATTGTTGGCGAGTCCGGATCGGGCAAGAGCACGCTTGCGCGCGCCGTACTCAAGCTACTCCCCAATGTCGAACTCGCGAGCTTGCCAGGGCGAGGTCAATTTCCGTGGAATAGATCTGGCCCGCATATCCGACCCGGCGCTCCGCGACCTTCGACGTCATCACGGCTTCTCCATGATTTTTCAGGATCCGCTTGGCTATCTCAATCCGACGAAGCGGGTGGGAGCCCAGGTAGCCGAGGCGATAGGCGGAAAATCTTCAGCCTCGATTGGAGATAGGGTTCAGCAACTGCTCGCCGAGGCTGGTCTTCCGTCCCCCTTCCAACTAGCGCGGCGCTTTCCGCATGAGCTTTCCGGCGGTATGCGGCAGCGTGTCATGATCGCGATAGCGCTTGCTAGCGAGCCCGCGCTGTTGTTCGCCGACGAGCCGACCACCGCGCTCGACGCGACGTTACAGCTCCAAGTTCTAGAAACACTGCGTCGACTGCATCGCGACCGCAAGATGGCCATGGTCATTATCTCGCACGATCTGGGCGTCATCGCAGAACTGTGTGACCGCGTCTATGTCATGCGCGACGGCAAGGTGCTCGAAAGCGGTGACACCGTGGAGGTGTTTGAGAACCCGAAGCATCCCTATGCCGCGCAGCTCATCGAGCTGAGCACGCGCCATCGCCGCCATGCGGCACCCGTCGGATCGAAGGCAGCGCCATGAGCGAACCAATCCTGCAATCCGCGGGGTCACGCGTCGCTATCTGAGCCAGATCCCTTCCAGTTGGCGCCGTCGGGTCCTGAACGCGGTCGACGGGGTCGATCTCGACGTCAACGAGGGCGAGACGCTTGCTATCGTCGGCGAGTCGGGATCGGGCAAGAGCACGCTCGCCAGGCTTATGCTGCGTCTCGAGCAGCCTTCCGACGGCGTCGTGCTCTATCGAGGCGTTTCTTTGGCTGATCTGAATCGCAAGCAATGGCGCGCTTACCGGCGCGACATCCAGGCGATCTTTCAGGACCCGTCTTCTTCGCTCAATCCGCGTATGCGCGTGGAGCAATCGCTCGCCCACGTAGCTCGTCGCCACGAGCTTGCTGAGCCCGCCAAGCTGCGCGCCTTCCTTGCCCGTCATCTCGCTTCCGTCGGTCTCGATCCGCCGGAGCAGTATCTGCCACGCTATCCGCACCAACTTTCGGGCGGGCAACAGCAGAGGATCGCGATTGCCCGCGCGATGATGCTGGAACCAAGGGTGATCGTGGCGGACGAGCCGCTCTCCAGTCTCGACATTTCGATCCAGGCGCAGGTGTTGGATCTCATGCGCGAGTTGAGCTGCCGCAGGAGCGTCGGCTTCGTGCTCATCAGCCATGATCTCAATGCCGTGCAGTCGATCGCCGACCGGATCGCGGTGATGCAACGCGGCCGGATCGTTGAGATCGGCCGAGATATCTTCGACGCACCCGCCCATCCCTACACGCGGCTGCTGCTGCAGGCTCGTCTTTCAACAAATCCGAGGGAGGTACGTACTCGCTTGGCCAATTTATCGGCGCCCAGGCTGGTAGCCAGACGACCGAACCGCCAGGCTTTCAGGTGTAGGTTGCGACGGTTGTACGCGTCGACGACGAGACACTCCGAGACTTAAGCGAGGAGAACAAGATGCTCGCAAGAGCGACAATTCAAGAAGACAAGAAAAAAAGCTCGGGACTCTTAATCGACCGAAATTTTATCGTTGCCTTGTTGGAGCCGCATGCGCAGCGGGGCTTTCAGCGCTGCTCGCTACGGGAACAGTCTCTTACGCCGCTGCAGCAGATGGCAGCCCCGTAACAGGTGGAACGGTAGTAGCGGGAATTGACCCAGGTCAACTCAGTACCTTCAACACACAACTGACTTCTGTAACATCATCTCTTGTCGTCGCCGATGTCTGGGCCGACGGGCTCATGACTTATGACCGGAATGGCTACCGTATTCCGCGCTTGGCGGAATCTTGGGAGGTTTCGTCGAACGGTCTGACATATACGTTCAAAATCCGCAGCGGGGTGAAATGGTCCGACGGTCAACCGTTCAGTGCCGAGGACGTGGTCTTCACGCTAATGAATTTCGGCAAGTACAATACCTACCTTACGAAGCTGATGCCGCTCATCGCCGAGGCGGACGCGCCCGATGCGACGACCTTCGTGCTAAAGCTGAAGCAGCCGATGACGGCGACCCTGGACCTCTTTGATAAGGAGGTCTTCCCGCTCTTGCCCAAGCACGTCTATGAGCGAACTGATTTATTAACCAATCCGGCTAACCGTGCGCCGGTAGGGCTTGGACCGTTCAAATTCGTTTCCTGGGAGACGGGCCGGGCAATTACCTTTAAACGCAATCCGAACTATTGGGAAAAAGGGAAGCCGCACGTCGATTCAGTTGTGTTCGCGTTGATCCCAGACCCCCAACAACGGCGCAATGCGCTTGCGAGTGGCGAAATCGATTGGACGTGGCTTGAGCCAGCTCAGGTTCCGGCTGCAGAGGCAGCGGCCAAAGGCGGGGAGATTTCGGGTAATCGAGATCAAGACCAATGCGCCCGAACGGGCCGTTGTTGACTTTAACATGCGGCGCGAACCCATGAAGAACCTGAAGGTCCGCCAGGCGCTGTTTCAAGCGATCGACCGCGACCGCGTCGTCCAAGATGTTTATCAAGGTATGGCCAACAAGGAGGTCAACGCCATCCCGGCTCAGTTCCGGAGCCTGCATGACCCATCGATCGACTACAACAAAATCTATCCTTACGACCCCAAGAAGGCCGGTGCTCTTCTGGACGCCGCTGGTTATCCGCTAAAGAATGGCAAGCGCTTCAGCATCGAGCTTACCTACCCCGCGGTGCCGCCATTTGAATGGATCGCCAGGGTCGTCCAGTCGGAGTGGACCGCGATAGGCCTCAGCGTCAAGATGGCCGGGCTTGACGGACAGATCTGGACGGACAAGGTCTACAAGCGACATGATTTCGATGCCTCCATCATATCGCTGACTGCCAGGACCAATCCGGTCCTCGGCATTGATAGAAGCTATCTGTGCAATCAAGGCAGCGTCCCTTACGCCAACCCGACCGGCTACTGCAATGCAGAACTCGACAAGCTTATCGCCGAAGCCGCCGCAACGCCGCTCGACAAGCAGCAGGCGGTCTATTCCAAATATGCTGAGATTGTCGCGCGCGATATCAATGAAATCACGCTTACCAATGCTCGCTCCTTCGAGGCTGTCTCCACCAAACTGAAAAACATCGACGCCCAGTTCAATGTAGCGTTCAACACACATCCGAACTGGCAGGAGGTTTGGATTCCCAAAGAACAGCAGAACTAGCAGGTAAACTTCTAACGATTTCCCGCATTGTCAGCGTGCGCATGAGCGCCCGCTCGATTATCGTTTATCAAAAAAAGGTGCCAAATTGATCCGCGACGTCTCTCCTCTTGTTCGGCCGAAAACGGTCGCTGTTGTCGGCGCATCTGCGAAGCGCGATGTCACAAGGCAATGTCGTCATCGAAAATCTGCGTAAATGGAAGTTTCCAGGTACGGTCATACCTGTTCACCCTTCGGCTGACATGATCCAGGGCCTGCCCGCTCTGCGCGCCATTGGTGATCTTCCTCCCGATGTGGACACGGCGGTCGTGGCGATCCCGGCGGCGAGCGTACTGGAAAGCCTAATCGCGCTGGAACAAGCCAATGTGCGCTCCGCAATAGTATTTGCGAATGGCTTCTCCGCCGAAGAGGAAGCAAGGATTCGCGCCTTCGGCGCTACGAGTAAAATTGCCATTCACGGCCCTAATTGTATGGGGTTGGTCAATTTCCCGGACTCAGTTCCACTCTATCCCGCCCGTCCTTCGCTGCGCATTCGCTCTGGACGCTGTTCGCTCATCGCCCAATCCGGTTCGGCGGCTATTTCTGTGATGAATTCGATTTCGGTTGGACTTTCGAAAGTCGTTACCGTCGGCAGTGAATTCCAGCTTGCAGCATCCGATTACCTTGCCTGGCTCGCCTCCGACGAGGCTACGGACACGGTAGGCATCGTCGCCGAATCAATTAAGGATCCCGTGGACTTTGCCGAGGCTGTGGAGCGCATCCGCGTAGCAGGTAAAGGGCTCGTCGTCCTCAAGGTTGGTATCTCCGAACTTGGCTCGGCCGCAACGAAGGCCCATACCGGCGCGCTCATAACCAGCCGCGATGCCTACGACCGCTTCTTCGCCGAATGCGGCGTCGCCGTTGTGCATGACTATGACGAACTCATCGCTTCCATGGAATGTTTCAGCCAAGCAAGACCGAGCGGAGGGAAAGGAGGAGTGGCAATCGTTGGCATTTCAGGAGGCCAGACCGCGCTCGCTTGCGATATCGCGGAGGAGGCCGGTGTTACGCTGGCGCGGTTTGAAACTAAAACTAGCGAGGCTGTTCGGTCGTTTCTGCCTGGTAACAGCGGCGAGAATCCGGTCGACCTCGGTGCCACAGTCCAGCGCGAGCTACGGAAAATCCCTGAAGCGCTTCGCGCCGTGCTTGCTGACAGCTCCGTTGGCGCTCTCGCACTTCTCCAGGATGCGCAAATCAGTCTCAATCCGTACGGGCTAGAAAGTTACAAGGAAGTTATCGGGATATATGGGGAGGTCGGCAAGCAGGCGGCAAAGCCTGTAGTGGTGGTGTCGCCAACATCCGAGTCCCTTCATGAACGCATCGTCACGATTTTGTCAGAAGCCGGCATCCCGCTACTGCGAGGACTGCATGCCGGCTTGATAGCGAATCAGGAATCTAGGCATCGGGCAAATTGGCAAGGCTGGGCGGTGGGCGCGAGTGCACAGCCAAAACCGCCCTTTCTACAACTCTGCCGCGGACGATTTGCGGCAGGAACTTTCCCGCGTCTCAGGGACATTGCCGCGGGAACTGTGCGCTCGCGTCCTTAAAGCCTACGGCTTACCTTTCGTGCGCGCTGTGGTGGTAAAGGACGCCGGGGAAGCGATGGAGCGGGCGCATGAAGTGGGCTTTCCGATGGCGGTGAAGATCGCTTCGCCGGATATCCCGCATCGTTCCGATGTCGGTGGCGTGATGCTCGGCATAGACAGCGGCCCGGAGTTAGAAAACGCCATAACTCGAATTGCAGCGAATGTGGCCGCCGCAGCGCCGCAGGCACGGATCGACGGATTTGAACTTCAGGAACAACTCCAAGGAGATGCAGAAGCAATGATCGGCTTCGCGGCTACGCCTCCCTTCGGTTCCCTCGTTGTTGTCGGCACCGGCGGCACCATGGTGGAGCTGCAGGCCGATAGAGCGGTCAGGTTGGCGCCGATAGAGATAGACGACGCGGTAGGGATGATTGAAGCGACTCGTCTCGGCAAGCTGCTAGCCGGCTATCGCAACCTGATGCCCGAAACCGACACGAGCAAGCTAGCGGATCTGGTGGTCCGCACGTCCAGGCTTGCGGCAGATCTCGGTGACTTGGTGACCGTATGCGATCTCAATCCCGTATTGGTGCGCAAAGGATCGGGCGCGGTGTGCCTGGTAGACGCCCTGATGCTGTCGGGCGCGACGGTTAGATAATGAGAAGACGCCTTTTGAAGGGCCTACTGAATCGCCTGACTTTTTACCGCGTTATTTTTCGCGGCCGCGGCCGCTTCTTCCGCACGGGCGCCGGAGAGAACTCCGGCCAAAGCGTAGTTGCCCTCGTGGCAGGCATATTCGTAGATTCGACCCTTCGACGAGGTGAACTCATACTCGCCGCCCCAGGGCTCTTCCCACACTGTCGGATCCTCGACGGTGAACTGATAGAGTAGGCGGTCGCGGGCCTTTGCGTGTGAACCGTTCGGTGACTTTCAACTCCTTCCAAGCACCGCGGAAAGCCTGGGCCTTGGGAAAGTTGGTGGTTTCCACCACCAACGTATCGCCGTCATAGCGGCCAATCGAGTCGCCGAACCAGGGGCGCAGGCCGTCGGTGCGATGCGCTGCTCCGATGTGGATCATGCGCACGTCGTGCACCATCTCGACCAAGATCGCGACGGCGTCCTTCGACTGCGCGAAATCGTAATTGTTGTTATACAGCAGGGGCAGCATGACGGGGCCAGCGCTGTAACCGAACGAGGTGATACAGCGTTCGCCAAGCGCGCGATCCTCGGGGTTGTCGGTCGGATTGCGGGTTGGTGTCGCGGAGCCTTCGCCTTCATCGCGCGTCCGCATGCTTGCGTTCTTGTAGCCGGCTTTGTAGGCGGGAATCCGGCCGTTCGGCGTGCTGGTAATGAAGGAACTGCGCGGCTGACCATCGACGCGGGTCACCGTAGTGGCGGAATCTTTCCATGCGCTGTTGTAGCCGCAATCGAGGCCGCCGGCCCCTTGGCAATGTTTGCGGGTGGTGTCGGTCGCTGGCGCGTTCGGGTCGGTCGGTGCGTTCCCCTCAATATAGTGTTCAATGGCGGCGGATTCGAGTTGAGACGCCTGATCCGTCGTCAGGTCGATACTGTTCCCAAACTGGCTGGGACGTTCCAAGGGTGTGATGCTGACGTTGGTCCAGACTCCCTCTAGGTCGGGCTGACCATACGCGGTGCGCGGAACCCTGTAGTGCTTGTCCGCTGCTGCCTCCTCTGCCTTAGCCTTGGCAACCGTCGCCGCCTCCTTGACCGCGCTAGGATCCGGGACCTCAGCGGCGTGAACCAAAGCGAGCGACATGACAGGCAAGAGCGCGAGGGGCACCAAACGTAAGTGCCGTTTCATCTTCGTAGTTTGAACCCAACCCTCGGGGGCGCCAAGCGACGCCACTACTCTCGATCCGCCGCAGCGACGGTCCGAGATCAATGCGTTCGCTGGCATCCAAGGACAGCCAAAATTTCGCGTGGCCTTCCGGCGTTGAAACTGGAACCGTTTCTGGAGCCGTGAGCCTCGAGGAGCTGGAACGTCGGCGATTTTTGAGGAAAAACTCTAATGAAATCAATGGTCGGGGTGACAGGATTTGAACCTGCGACCTATATTTCCCGAAGGGGAATTTCGAACGCCGGCGGCATCAGCCAAGGAGGCCCATGGCGCGAGGCCATGGGCCGTTGCTCATTAGCTGCCGATTTGAATGCGTCGAGGCATTGTCTTAGGCTGCTTCGGAATTGTAACCGTTAATACGCCCTGGTTGCCCGTGGCATTGACCTTCTCGCTGTCCACCGTATCGGGCAGAACGAATCGACGATGAAACTGCCCATGTCCGCGCTCCATGCGTCGTCCTTGAGCATCCTCACCTTCCTTGCGCGCAGGTTGCGGGCGTTCGCCTGACAAACTCAAAATCCCCCCATCGAGAGTCAAGTCCACTTTCGCGGGGTCGACCCCAGGCAGATCAACATACAATTCAAATCGATCCGCGTACTCGTGGATGTCGACCAAGGGAATCCACGTAGCCGTTGCTGAACTACTGTCGCTGTCGCGGGCATCGCCAAACAAACGGTTGATTTCATCCTGTAGGCGCGGCATCACGCCCCATGGATCATGTCTTATTACAGCACTCATGGCACCACTCCTATTGTGTTAGTTGAGTAACATCGCCGAGCCGTGCTCGACCCGACGATTGCCGGAAAGCTAAGGTTGATCTTATTTTTTTCAATAGCCCCCCAAATAAATGTTTTGATAGCCAGCGGCAAATCAAGGGCCCCTCGCGGGCAATCGTCGCCGTAGCATTTTTTAGACCCGCAATGTTTACCGTGTCTGAAGGCTGCTCCTCGGGAAATTAACTGTTTCAAACGTATGTAAGACAGAGCTGACATTAAAGGTCATCATTTGGGCCGATCTATATGGCCCAGTCTCGAATACAGTGTCATGGGTACAAAGAATTTTCCCTGCGGTGGAGATATGGGATCGTTATGACCGGCAGCCCGATTGAATCGGCCGCACGCGACGAGCGGTTGTACCGGCTGCTCGAATCTACCAGCGACGGTATTTGCGAAGTCGATGCCGGCGGGCAGTGTACTTATTGCAATGCCACTGGGGCGCACCTCCTGGGTTTTGATTCCTCGGAATTAGTAGGCAGCCCGCTACACGACGCCGTCCATCCAGGCGGCAAATTCCTCGCCTCGTCCGAATGCTCAATCTGCCAGGCCATCAAGAGCGCGCCCATTTTTAAAGTCGGCGAAGGCATACGCCGCACCCACGAGATACTCTCGCATCGGGACGGGCGCTCGATTCCGGTGTCGCATTCCATAATGCAGATCGTGGTCGACGGCGACCTTCACGGCGCCGTCATGACGTTCTCCGATGACTCGGAGCACCGGCGCCTCGCGGATCAGCTCCGTGATCGCACGACGGAACTCGCGGAGTCAGAGCGGCGCAAAACCGAATTTATCGCAACCCTAGCCCATGAGCTGCGAAATCCCTTAGCCCCTCTTCGCGCGGCGCTGCTGCTGATGCGCAAGGCAAGCGATAACGCCACCTCGATGGCGCAGCTGCGCGAGATTATGGAACGGCAGTTAAGCCAATTGGTACGGCTGGTCAGTGATCTTCTGGACATTGCACGGGTGACGAGCGGACAACTTACCCTGCAAAAGACGCGCACCTTGCTGCAGGAGGTCTTAAATCTCGCGGTCGAGGCGAGCGCACCCCAGACGATGAACGCCAATGATTCGCTGATAATGGAGATTCCGGTGGCTCCGATCTACCTGCACGCGGATGCCACCCGCCTCACACAGGTGTTCACCAATATCTTAAATAACGCCGCGCAATACAGTCCCGCAGGCTCACCCGTTACGGTGCGCGTCGAGCAGGACGGGAACCGCGTACGAATCGACATTTCGGATGTTGGCATAGGGATCCCTCGTGAGGCCCTCAATCGAATATTCGAGATGTTTACACGGGTGGGGCGGGAGGCGAAGAACTCTCACACCGGACTCGGCATAGGTCTTAACCTCGCGAGACGGCTGGTGGAAATGCACGACGGGCAACTGGTAGCGATGAGTGAGGGGCTCGGCAAGGGCAGTCATTTTGTTGTCACCTTACCGCTCTTCGCACCCCCAGACCGCGAGCCGGCTCCCGAGAATCCTCCAGCCACCGCGCCGATCGCGCCGATCGCGCCGATCCGCGCCTTAATCGTCGATGACAACGTTGATGCCGCGGCCTCTTTAAGTCTGTTGCTCCAGTTGGGAGGACACGCCATCTGCATCGCTCACAACGGCGCGGATGCCCTGAAACTCGCCCCGGAATTCAAACCCGACGTCGTGCTCTTGGACATCGGGATGCTGGGAATGGATGGCTATGAAGTGGCGCGAGCGCTTCGCGCCAATCCTGAAGTAGGCCATCCCGCGTTGGTGGCGGTCACCGGGTGGGGAGGTCCTGAGGACCGCCTGAAATCGAAGGCCGCCGGCTTCGATGAGCACCTGACAAAACCGGTGGATATTTCCATGATCGAGCTGCTTTTCGCGACACTAGCGGCGCGAAAAGCCAGCATCGCAGACTCTCCACCGGCGGCCAATGGAGACCCCATCGATACCTCAGTTTAGGACCTTTAGGAGCCGGACGACCGCAATCTCTGGCAAAACCACCCCGTCGGCTTCAAAATGTAACCTGCCATGGGTAACTCCTTGGGAGCGAGCGGAAAAACCTGCCTCATAGTCGATTTTAGGGAGATAAAGAAAGTGCAGGACTTATCGAGCGAGCTCGCCACGCTCGCCGATCATTTGAGTGTTCACCGTGAAGCGATATTGATCGCTTGGCGTCGCGCAATCCAAAAGGATCCGGGTCTCACGAGCGGCGATTCCCTGCCCCGATCCGAGTTATTCGATCACATTCCGGCACTGCTTCGCGCGTTCGAACGGGGGGTGCGAGGCGCCTCGAAGAACGCGGAACAGTGCGCTGAGGAGGATGCGCAGGATAAGGCCGCCGCGCACGGCCTTCAGCGCTGGCAGCAGGGGTATAACTTGCGCGAGGTGACCCGCGAATGGGGCACGCTAAATCAGTGCGTGCTCGGCGAACTGGATCGCTATGCGAAGGATACTCCCAGCTCGCTCGACGCGATGGCTCGCGCGCGGGAAGTCTGGGCACTCCACGCAAGCACCGGCATCGAGGCGAGCGTGCACCAGTACTTTACCCTGCAACAGCAGGAAGCCGCAGGTCACGTCAAGGATTTGGAAAGCGCGCTCGAGGAACTCCGGGCGCTGGAGCAGGAACGCGGCGCCGTTTGGCAGGAGGCCGCGCACGATCTGCGGGGCAACTTGGGGGTGGTCGCCAATGTCACGGTGGGGCTCACCCGTCATGGACGAAGCGATGCCTCGCGGGAGGATTTCGTGCGCATCTTGATTCGAAACGTTACCTCGCTCCACCAACTGCTCGATGACATCACGAGTCTTGCGCGCTTACAGGCGGGGCGCGAGTCGCGCCAGGTCGAGATGATCGATGCGACGACTATCTTGGAGCCCTTGTGTGAGGGGATTCGTCCCTTGGCGCAGCAGCGCGGTCTGCAATTGCTCTCGCAAGGGCCTTCCGGTTTGGCCGTCGAAGGTGATTCGGTCAAGCTCCGGCGCATCGCTCAAAACCTGATCTTAAACGCCGTCAAATACACCCGCGAGGGCAGCATTACGGTCAGCTGGGGGGATAGCGGCCCCAGCGATCCGAAACGGTGGATGCTATGTATTTCGGACACCGGCCCGGGCTTTCACACCCCCTCGGGTCAGCCCCTCGCCGCGGTGCTCGATCCGGCGGCAGACCCCGCCTCATCGCCGCCGGTGTCAAGCAAAAATTCACGGCAGGCCGCCCGGGTCGTAAGCGACCCCAGGATTCCGGGAAGTGAGTTGCGATCCGTCCTTCGCGGCGAGGCAGGCGAGGGGATCGGCCTATCGATCGTCAAGCGCCTGTGCGAAATGCTCGATGCGACCATCGAAATGGAATCGGTCAGGGATCAAGGCACCACGTTTCGAATTTTATTTCCGCGCCAGTACATCAGTTAAATATCAGAGTTTTGCAATCGAATCGATCCTGACACCCCGTAGACGAACACACTGCCTGCGTGATGATGTTATCGGAGAGATCACGCCCCGGGGCGGAAGGCACAAGTACCGGCATTGTCGTATCGTTCGTTGGGTCGACGTTACCCCCGTCCTGAGTAGCGTTTGGGATTAGAGTCTAACCCCGTTTGCAATCACCACAGGCCCTAAGCTTGGCATTAAGGCAACCAACTAAGTTTGTTACAATTTCACGCGGCGTTTCGCCGCAAGAAAAGAGACATTCATTTTCCTGCGATCATCGTCTGTGAAGTGCCTCTTCACATCCTTCCAGACACTGCGCTCTTCCTCGTCAATGTGATGTTCAACCAGTTCCTTGAGCACCTTACCGGCGGCTTTATGCTCGGGCGACGCCGCGTTGGCGATCGCCTCCAGGCGCTGCAGTGTTTTCGACGCCCATTCGTGCTCCAAATAGCCCTCATGGCCATCCATTTGTGCATCCTTGTTGCGTAGCGCAATAACAGCATCGTACACGACCTTCTCTTCCGCTTTGGTATGCGGAACCAAGGCCGCCTTGATCTTCTGGACCAAGGTTCGGCGCTGCGCCGGTGTTTCCGCGTCGCTCAAATTTTCGAGCAGATCTTTTACCTCATCGTGCTCTTTCTTGAGCGTATCAAGAATGTCGGTCGATTCCACGTCGGAATCGGTCGACGCGAAGGTGTTACCCATCGCGCGCGCCACTTGTCTCATAACTGCATTGATTGTCACGCTTGTTCCCCTCTGAATTGCCGAACGCGTCCATGGCACTTAAGCCTTGAAGTATCTTTACAAATGTTCGTCGCGCAGACGACCGCCGATGGCGGCCGACACGCTCGCGATGAATGCTCCGATTAACAGTGCCAGCGCGGTATACAGAGCAGCAGTTGCAGCGGCTTTTCTGGCCTCATCGGCCGCGGCCTTTGCCTGCGCGGTTACGTTTTTGACTGATTCAATAAACGCATCCACACGCTTTTGGGCCTCATCCGTCGAAACCCCCGTCTTGCTCGCCACGAGAGTGGCGAGGTATGTACGATCCTCGTCGTTGACTGCACCGCTCAGCGCCGCATTGGCGGCAATGTGTATCACCTCGCCCCGCGAATCGCCCGCTCGAGGGCCCACGCCGCTTTGGTCAGGGGCGTTGCCTGGGGAATTGCTGCGGAATAATTTGTCGAGATTGTAAGCGCCGCTTGGGTCCATAGCCGGCCCCTCGGGGTCGCGTGCTCCAGGCATCTCTGCATGACCCATCGCCGCGATTCCTTGACCACCCGCAGCCGCAACACCGCCTATTGCTCGAGCACCGCCACCTAAAACACTCGACATCGAGCCGATGAGGATCGCCGCGACAAATAGCGTGGCGACCGCCCAAGTGATTAGGCCGTGCGCCGTATCGCGAAAGAAAACCTCATGCGTATGCGTTGCCAACCAGCGGTGGCGTAGCCGTCCGGCAATGTATCCGCCCGCCGCTGCGGATAACCACTGCGTCACGATGAGCCACACGGTGCCGGTAACCGTAAAGGCGCCGGCCGTTAGCCCGTGACCAGACCAGGGGGAGAGCGATGCCAAGCCGAGACCCGCGCCCAGTGTCACCAACACGACGGACAGCGACACCGCAACGGCGGCGCCGGCGAGAATGGCGGCCCAAGAGGTGGCAGGATTGGCTCGTAAGCGAGCACCTTCATCCAGAGGCTGTGAACCTAAGGCTGTTCCGATCATGATTGCCTCATCGATGCGAGCACATGGCAAGCAGCAAAATGATAGGTAGTGGCACGCCTAACATCCACAGTAAAATTCCGCGACCCATGATTTCTTCCCCGTGATTTAAGCCAAAAAACATGAATTCCAGCGAACCCAAGCCTGGTCCGAGTCCGGGCCCACGTCCATGGCAAGGGGTAGTGAGACGCTGTCAGCTGGGGCTGACATATTGAGATCAGACGTTGCTTCGCAACTCAGCGCCGTTGGCGCAAAGATTTACCACCAGGGTGGGTGCAGACCGAAAGCCAGGAGCGGCAGCTAGATTCCAGCGGGAGCAATTGTCTTAACCACTGCGATGGCGTCGACCATGTCGTAACGACGGCGGCACTGCACCCGCACGCCGCCCCCATAAACCAACGAGGCTGCCACTAATAGCGTAGTTTAAGGGGCAATATGCCTATGACGAAAATATGAAAATTCCTGTTGCGATGACACGCAAATTTGATGTGGTGCGCAAAATCGGAAGTGGCCGCTTCGGTCGTAGGACAAATTCGCTTCGTGAGCCTATATGAGCCACGGCGCATTCACGTGAATTTGTTTTGCTGGGTGCGCGAGCACTCTAGGCGACAGCCTACATGCAAGCGGGCACCACGCCTCTACCATGTCAATTAGCCATCCTCCAAACTAGTTCAATGCATATTGATTTAGCGCGACCGTGGAAAAGACGATGAGGAATGCCGGAAGCGTTGCGCAGGCAGGATTACCGGCGGCTTCGGGTTCACTTTACTGCGCGGAGTGCGGTTCGGAGGTCGGTGGGGGCCCTCGAGAAGCGATCAACGGCGTTCGGCTCTGCGTTGCTTGCCAAGAAGCACAGGATCGCGACCTGGCGCGCTTCTATAACCGCAGCACAGGCATTCAATTGCGCTGAACAATGGATTGCGGGATGCCGGCTAGGTCGTTATCACTCACAAATTCGGACTTCGTCGAGCAGTCACGAATGCGCCAAGAGCATCGATGACCTACCTTCCTACCAAGTCAGCAATGACGAGGATGAGTTCGCCCACATCGAACGGCTTTGACAAGTGAGCTTGATACCCGGCGATGAGGGAGCGCTTTCTATCCTCTGCGCGCGCAAACGCAGTCAGAGCCAACGCGGGAATTCGCTCGCTCCTGGGCTCTTCGGCGCGCAATTTGCGGATTAGCTGATACCCATCCATCTTCGGCATGCCAACGTCGCAAACAAGGACCGTCGGCTTGACTGTCTTGATCGCGGCCAGTGCGTCCTCCGCCGACGCAAAACTTGTCACATTGGCCCCCTGATCCTCCAGCACGGTTCGTAGCAGCTCGCGTGCGTCGGGTTCATCGTCCACGACGAATATATGTACGCCGTCGAGCCTGGGAAGCGACAGCATCTCTCCGGAAGGGGTCTCAGTTGTCGGATGAATGCGTTGAGCGCTCTGCTCGTTCAACCGAACAATCGATAGGGGCAGATGGACGGAAAACGTGGCGCCTTTACCTTCACCTTCACTTACGGCTGTTATCACACCGCCGTGCAGCTCCACGAGTTGTTTGCAGATTGCAAGCCCTAGGCCTAGCCCACCAAAGGCCCTCGTGGTAGAGGTATCTTTTTGCGAGAATCGCTCAAAGACGTGCGGAAGGTAGTTGGATGGAATCCCAATACCGGTATCGCTGACGCTCAATTCCAAGTGCGAATTCACGCGTTGGAGAAGCACCTGTATTTGCCCGCCCCTCGGCGTGAACTTGATCGCGTTGGTCAGCAGATTCCATACGACCTGCTGCACGCGAGCACTGTCAGCGTTGATGATGTCCTGTCCGGCGCCCATGATCGTCTTGAGGCGGATGCCTTTGGCCTCTGCCGCTGGCTTGGCCGAGTCCACCGCAGCCTCTACAACACTGGAAAATGAGATCTGGTGAAGGTCGAGCCGAAGCTTACCCGTCATGATTCGACTCAAATCCAGAAGATCGTCGATGAGTTGAACCTGAGCGCGTGCATTGCGGTCGATGACTTCGATGGCGCGCTTTTGCTCGTCCGGTCCCTTGGGCGTCGCTCCCCTGAGCAGCACCTGCGTCCAACCCAGAATCGCGCTCAACGGAGTGCGCAGTTCGTGTGAAAGCGTCGCCAGAAATTCGTCCTTGAGTCGAGTTGCACGCTGTGCGGTCATGCGTGCACTCCGCTCGGCGTCTAACATCTCTTCGCGCTGCTGATTGATAGACTCTATGTCCTCCATTCGCTTTGCCTCTGTCAGGTCGCGGGTGAGCTTGGCATAGCCGAGGAGCTTACCGGTGTCGTCGCGTAGGGCCGTGATCGTGACGTTGGCCCAAAAAGTCGTGCCGTCCTTGCGCAAGCGCCATCCGGTATCGGTAAAGCTACCTTTTTCCGCTGCTACCTGTAGCTCGTGTTCCGGCCAGCGGCTCTCCCTCGCCTGATCCGGATAAAAAACCGAAAAGTGCTGTCCGATAATTTCGTCCGCCGTGTAGCCTTTTATTCGCTCCGCGCCGCTGTTCCAGGTTGCCACCTGGCCGTTCGGATCGAGCATAAAGATTGCGTATTCAGCGACGCCCTCGATCAGAAGCCGAAAACGCTCTTCGCTGCGGCGCAACTCCTCTTCGTGGGCGCGTCGTTGCGTCAGATCGCGCGTGACCTTGGCGAAACCTACAAGTTCACCTTGGGCATTTCGCATCGCCGTGATGACCACATTTGCCCAGAACAGACTGCCGTCCTTCTTGACGCGCCACCCTTCATCTTCGAATACGCCGGTTCTGCTCGCGACTTGGAGTTCGTAATCCGGCAGCCCGCTTGCTAGAGCCTCAGGTGGGTAGAAGCGGGAAAAGTGCTGCCCGATGATCTCGTGGGCTCGGTATCCCTTGAAACGCTGCGCGCCGGCGTTCCACGTGAGGACGTGCCCCCCTGGATCGAGCATGAAAATCGCATAGTCGCGGACGCTCTCGACGAGGAGCTTGAAGCGACCCTCGCTTTGCTGCAGTTCTTTTTTACCTTCGCCGCTGTTCTCGGTTGCCATGCCACTAACAACCTAGCACGCCGTGAGCGCAGGTACCCCCTTCGCCTAGCGTTCCTCTCATTTTCCTACAGTCGATGCCCAAGTTGTTCCTACGATAGGCGCCCGGTTGCGCTATCGAAAGCGGCCAGTTTATCTGGCGGCTTGGGGTCCGAATTTTTCAGGTCGCGAGAATTCGGCAACTAGTCGCCAAATTCCTGCTCAAGCTGCTCGCCGCGCTCCATGATCGACTCGGCATCGAGATTTTTATAGGTCCACCCCAAGAACGCCTTCATAGCCGCCGATTCCTTACCAACTAGTGTCTTGTAGTCAGCGATAGCTTTCAGAATCGCGCCGGTTGCACACTCTTCGGCGTCAAATTCAATGAATTCGTCGTTCCGACTATCAAAATGCTTCACTTCGTTTATAAAAAGCGTGTCGTTAATGTGCGTGATGATTTTTGAGCGACTTGGTGTCTGGCTTGGATTGCGTTTCTGCTCGATCTTCGGATGCTGTCGACGAAAGGCTTCTTCCCAGCGCGAACTACAAGATGGTGAAATATTTCGCCGGCGGAGCCAGCCAACGTGATTGCCGAGAACATATCGCAGCCATCTGTGAGGAACAGCCTGATCGCTGTCTCGATCTGGCCGACTCCCACATCGAATTTGTTATATCGCGGAGTCCCGGAGAACATTCTGGGGTTCTTTGACTTCATCGAAGTGGCTGACCGTGCCAGGATGGACGAGAAATCATCGCAGAATTGATGCGCAACGAATCGTTGTCACGGGCCCTTCACTTCGATTTGTCCGCAGGCATCCGGGGACAGCTGAAATTTTGCATGCCTTTCGGGCGTCGAAACTGACACCTAAATTGACACGTAGCTGCCAAATACGGTGACACCTAGAGAGATGATTGCTGGAAAATATGCTTTAAAATCAATGGTCGGGGTGACAGGATTTGAACCTGCGACCTATACGTCCCGAACGTAGCGCTCTACCAGTCTGAGCTACACCCCGAAATCGTCGACGGAATCAGTTCTTGCGCGCCACGGCGAACTTTGCCAGTTCGCTCAAGCCTTCTTTGAAAGCACTTTCGGGAAGGGGCGCCAGCGCCGCAAGCGCCTGATCCGCCTCGCATTGAGCGAGGCGCGCAGTGTACGCAAGCCCCCCGAGGCTTGCAACGGCGCGGCTAATTTCCTCTAAATGGTCCAATCCGCCGTGTTCGATGGCGTGCCGGATCATGCTGCGCTGGGCATCACTACCGTGCTGCATCGCATAGATGAGAGGTAGGGTGGGTTTGCCCTCGGCCAGATCGGAGCCTAAATGCTTGCCGAGACTGGCTTCGTCCGCCTGGTAATCCAGCGCGTCGTCCACCAACTGGAAGGCGGTGCCGATGTGCCGGCCGTACAGCGCCAAGGACTTCTCCCTATCCGGCGGCGCATCGCTCAAAACAGCCGCGATTTGCGCGCCCGCCTCGAAGAGCCGGGCGGTCTTGCGCCGGATCACATCGATGTAGCGCTCTTCAGTGGTATTCGGGTCGCGGGCGTTCATGAGCTGCAGGACTTCGCCCTCGGCGATGGCGTTAGTGGCGTCGGCGAGAATTTGCATGATCCGCATGCGGTCGAGCGTCACCATCATCTGGAAGGCGCGGGAATACAAAAAATCACCCACCAGCACGCTGGTGGCGTTGCCGAACACCTCGTTCGCCGTGTCGCGGCCGCGGCGCAACGAAGACTCGTCGACCACGTCATCGTGCAGCAGGGTGGCCGTATGAATGAATTCGATGATGGCCGCCGCATCGATATGCCGCTGGCCCGAGTGTCCGCAGGCCCGGGCCGCGAGAAGCACCAAAAGGGGGCGCAGGCGCTTGCCGCCAGCATAGATAATGTAGCTGGCGACCTGGTCGACCAGTGCTACCTTGCTGTGCAGCCGCTGTTTGACGACCTTATCGACGGCCTCAAAATCAACGGTGACTAACCCACGAATCTGTTCTAGTGTCATGCCGCGCCCGAAACAATGCGCCATGGTACCTAAGATCGGTCTGGCTGGCGTAAACCACGGAAGTTCGGGCCGTAGGCTGGTGCTTGGGCCCTAATGACCCAAACCAGGTTAAATTTGACCCGCCAGCCCCCGGCCGCTACAATTCGCGGCTCTTTTGCGGCCCCACTGGCCGCCCTCGGAGTTCAAACAATGTATGCCGTGATTGCCACGGGCGGTAAACAATACCGCGTCCAAGAAGGTGCCGTGGTGCGTGTCGAGAAGCTCGACGCCGACCAGGGTGCCAGCGTCGAATTCAACCAGGTGCTGCTTGTCGGTGCCGGTTCTTCCGTGACCATCGGCACCCCCTATGTGGGTACCGCCAAAGTGGTCGCGACCATCGAAGGTCACGGCAAGGGCGACAAGGTGCGCATCGTGAAATTCCGTCGCCGCAAGCACTACAAGCGCGAGAAGACGCACCGGCAGCCTTACACCGACGTGAAGATCACGTCGATCGTCGCTTAACGATTTCGGAGATCACCTAAATGGCACATAAAAAAGCTGGCGGCAGCACCCGAAACGGGCGCGACTCGCATTCCAAGCGATTGGGCGTCAAGAAATTCGGTGGCGAAGACGTCCTGGCGGGCAACATTCTAATCCGTCAGCGCGGTACCCAGTATCGCCCGGGTGTGAACGTCGGCATCGGCACCGATCACACCTTGTTTGCGAAGGCGCACGGTGTGGTGGAATTTCGCGTCAAGGGCATCGAGCAACACACTTACGTCAACGTGATTGCGAAAGCAGCAGCCAACTAAGGCGGACCGCAAGTTTCGCCGATGGATAAAAAAGGGGGCGCAGTTCGCCCCCTTTTTGTTTTTCTAGCCGCGGGTTATCCCTAAATGAAATTCGTCGACGAAGCCAAACTCAAGGTGCAGGCCGGCAACGGCGGGCGAGGCTGCGTGAGTTTTCGGCGGGAAAAATTCGTTCCCTTCGGCGGTCCTGACGGCGGTGATGGCGGACTCGGCGGCAGCGTCTACTTGCGCGCGGTCGAGGGCATGAACACGCTCGCGGATTTTCGCATCTCGCGCACCTACAAGGGCCAGAACGGCGAGAGCGGCAGCGGCAATGACTGTACCGGTCATGGCGGCGATGACACCTATGTTTCCGTGCCCATCGGCACCGTCATCACGGATAAGGATACCGGCGAGACTTTGGGCGATTTGACCGCCGAGGGTCAGGCGCTGTTGGTCGCCAAGGGCGGGAAGGGCGGTTGGGGCAACACCCGCTTCAAGTCCAGCACCAACCGTACGCCTCGCAAGTCGGGCTTGGGGCTGCCTGGCGAGAAGCGCGAACTGTTTCTTGAATTGAAGTTAATCGCCGATGTCGGGCTATTGGGCCTGCCCAACGCGGGCAAATCCACTTTGATCCGTGCCGTTTCGGCCGCCCGTCCCAAAGTGGCGGATTATCCCTTCACGACCTTGCATCCCAACCTGGGCGTCGTGGCAGTGGGTCCGGGGCGCAGCTTCGTGATGGCGGACATTCCGGGATTGATCGAAGGAGCCGCGGAGGGCGCGGGTCTCGGCATCCGTTTTTTGAAGCATCTGCAGCGTACACGGGTGTTGCTGCATCTGGTGGACATTGCGCCGCCTGACCCTGATGCCGATCCTGTGCAGGACGCGCGGACCATCGTGGCGGAACTCAAGAAATTTGCAGCCGACCTGGCAGCCAAGGAACGCTGGTTATTGATCAATAAGGTCGACTTGCTGGAGCCGAAGGAAGCGGAGCGGCGCGCCAAGGAAATCGTGCGGCGCCTGCGCTGGAAGGGGCCGGTCATGCTGATATCAGGGGTGACCGGCGCGGGCACCGGGGAACTCAAGCAGGCGGTGATGCGCTATCTCGAGGAGCATCCGCGCGTCCCCGCAAAGAGCGCGGCAAGCGCCTAGTTCGATAGGCGCACGGCTCGGAGCATACTACCCGCATAAATTTCCCTTGGCGTGATCGAGGTAAACATGGCAACGAAAGTTTGGTTCATTACGGGTACCTCCAAAGGGTTTGGGCGTGTTTGGGCGGAAGCGGCGCTGGCTCGAGGCGATCAAGTCGCGGCCACTGCCCGCAATATCGAGACCCTATCCTCGCTGACCCAACTCTACGGCAAACAAGTCGCGGCACTCAAATTAGACGTCACCCGCAAGGCCGCGGTCGATGCGGCCATCGCGGAGACGCACAAACGCTTTGGTCGGCTCGATGTCGTCATCAACAACGCCGGTTACGGGCTCTTCGGAACGATCGAGGAGGTCAGCGAGCAGGAAGCCCGGGCGCAAATCGAAACCAATTTGTTTGGGGCACTCTGGGTTACCCAAGCGGCTCTGCCCATCATGCGCGCGCAAGGCTCTGGCCACATCATTCAGGTTTCGTCTATCGGCGGCGTCAACTCGTTTCCCACCATCGGTATGTACCACGCGTCGAAATGGGGCCTTGAGGGATTTAGCCAGGCCCTTGCGGCGGAAGTCGCCGCATTCGGCATCAAGGTCACGATCGTGGAGCCGGGCGGTTACGCCACTGATTGGGGTGGCTCGTCCGCCATTCGCGCCACATCCATTCCCGCTTATGATCCTGCTCGCGAAAGGATTGCCGCGTTTCGCAGCAACAATGTCCCGGGTGATCCCCAGGCCACGGGTCCGGCAATTCTGAAACTCGTCGATGCGCAAGATCCACCGCTACGCATTTTCTTTGGCTCCGGAGGGTTGCCGTTGACACGCGCCGAATACGGACGGCGAATCGAGACTTGGGAGAAGTGGAATGCGCTTTCGGTGGAGGCCCAAGGCAATCCGCCGGCGAAGATGGGGCGCTGACCGACGCCTTTAGGCTGCTCTTGGCGCGTGTGGCCAAGGAAAAAGAGCCTTTAAGTCCCGACGTTCTGCAGCCCGTGCGTCTAGGCTCCCGCAGCGATCTCGGCTTTTAATAGCCTATTTCGCCAGCGCCCGTACTTGCTTGGTGAGGCGGCTCTTGTGGCGCGCGGCCTTGTTGCGGTGAATGATGCCCTTATTCACCATGCCGTCGATGACCGGGGTTGCTTCGGCGAGCGCGCTGGCGGCTTCCGCATGCTTGCCGGCCTTGAGCGCCAGGGTCGCCTTCCGGATGGCGCTGCGCAGCTGCGAGGTGAGCGCGTCGTTGCGGGCGCGATGCGCCGTCGACTGTCGGGCAGCTTTTTCAGCAGATTTCGTATTCGCCAAGCGGGAGACTCCTCCAAAAGAGCCGCGTAGCTTGCCGATAGCCCACGTGCTTGTCAATGTGGGCGGAATCGCCGTGCGCGGCCGACCCTAAAGCGCGGCCACTGAAAAGCGGGAAACCTGAGTATAATCACAGCCTTTCGCCATGGAACTAGTTCGCGGTCTTCATAATCTCTCGCGGCGACACCGAGGCTGTGTACTGACCGTGGGCAATTACGATGGCGTGCACTTGGGCCATCAACAAATGATCGGCGTGCTCATGGCGCGCGCCATGGAATTGCGCTCCACCGCCACGGTGCTGGTGTTTGAGCCAAGCTCCAAGGAGTTCATCGATCCTGAGGGCGCACCGCCGCGCTTGACGCGCTGGCGGGAGAAATTTCTGGCGCTCTCGGCGCTGGGCGTCGAGCGTCTGGTGACTTTGCGCTTCGATGAGTACATGCGGGCGATGACGCCGCACTGCTTCGTCGATGAACTGATGGTCGATGCGTTGGGCACGCGGCATATGGTGGTCGGGGACGATTTTCGCTATGGGTGCAACGCCGGCGGCACCATCGAAAGCCTGCGGGCGGCGGGCGCGGCGCACGGCTTTGGCGTCGAGCAGATTGCGCCCTTTATCGTCGACGGCGTGCGCGTCAGCAGCACTGCGGTGCGCGAGCGTCTGGCCAGGAGCGATTTCGCCGGCGCCCAGCGATTGTTGGGCCGTGCCTATCGAATGATGGGCCGCGTGGTCCATGGCCGCGAATTGGGACGCACGCTGGGTTTTCCGACGGCAAACCTGCGGCTGATGCGCCGCAAGTCGCCGGTGAACGGCGTGCTGGCGGTTCGTGTTTTCGGTATCGAGCGGCAACCGATGAGCGCGGTGGCCAGTCTGGGGACGCGGCCCACGGTGGGTGGCGTGGAAATGTTGCTCGAGGTGCATATATTCGATTTCGCCGGCGATCTGTATGGATGCGAACTCGAGGTTGAGTTCGTTGCCAAATTGCGCGATGAGGCGAAGTTCGATTCTTTGGATGCGTTGGTTGCGCAGATGCAGGTCGATGCCGCGCAGGCGCGCGGCGTTTTGTCGAAGGTGATTAGTGGCTGATTACAAAAGTACGATTAATTTGCCGAATACGGGTTTCCCGATGAAGGCCGATCTGGCCAAGCGCGAGCCGCTGATGCTGGCGGCCTGGGAGCGCGATGATTTGTACGGCAAGATCCGCAAAGCGTCGCAAGGCCGGCCGGCTTTTATTCTGACCGACGGTCCCCCCTATGCGAATGGCGCCCTGCATCTGGGTCATTCGCTTAATAAGATTTTGAAGGACATTATCGTCAAGTCGCGCTCCCTCGATGGCTACGATGCGCCTTACGTGCCGGGGTGGGATTGTCATGGTCTGCCGATCGAGATGCAGGTCGAGAAAACGCATGGCCGCGTCGGGCAAAAGATCACGCCGAAGGCATTTCGCGCGGCGTGCCGCGACTATGCGCAGAAGCAAATTGATTTGCAGCGCGGGGAGTTCAAGCGCTTGGGCGTGCTCGGCGATTGGGACAATCCGTACCTGACGATGGCTCCGCGATACGAGGCCGAACAGCTGCGCGCCTTTTCGCTCATCATCAAGAACGGCCACGTGTACAAGGGCTTCAAGCCCGTGCACTGGTGCTTGAACTGCCGCTCCGCGCTGGCCGAGGCTGAGGTCGAATACGAGGATAAGACTTCGCCCAGCGTTTATGTGCGCTTCGAGGTGGTCGATCGCGTCGACTTGGCGCGGCGGATGGACGAGAGTATTGCCGAGGCCATTGACGACGTCCCGACCTCGATTGCGATTTGGACCACGACGCCCTGGACCCTGCCGGCGAACCGTGCGGTGGCGCTGCATCCGCAGTTCGAGTATTCACTGATCGAATTCAATTTGGGCTCAGGCCGCGAACGGCTCGTTCTCGCCACCGAGTTGATTGAGACGGTGCTCAATAAACTTGGAGTCGACGACTGGACCGTGATGGCGACTGCCAAGGGCGCGGCCCTCGAGCATCTTGCCCTGCAACATCCCTTCTATGATCGGCAAGTGCCGGTGATCTTGGGCGATCACGTGACGCTCGACACCGGTACCGGCACGGTTCACACGGCGCCGGGTCACGGACTCGATGACTACATCATCGGTCGGCGCTATAACCTGGAAATCGACAATCCGGTCGGCGGCGACGGGCGGTTTTTGCCCGATACACCGCTGTTTGCCGGCGAACAGGTCTTCGACTCGAACGCCCATATCATCAAAGAGCTGATCGAGAAGGGCCGTCTGTTGAAGGACGAGCCCTATCATCACTCCTATCCGCACTGCTGGCGCCACAAGACGCCGGTCATTTTTCGCGCGACTCCGCAGTGGTTCATCAGCATGGAACAAGCTGGACTGCGCAAGGCCGCGTTGGAGGCGATCGCGCATGTTGACTGGATGCCGGCCTGGGGTGAGCAGCGCATCACCAGCATGATTGCCGTGCGCCCGGATTGGTGCGTGTCGCGCCAGCGGACGTGGGGAGTGCCCATTCCCTTGTTCACCGACAAGCTGTCCGGGGAGCTGCACCCACGCACCCCTGAGTTGATCGAAGCGGTCGCCAAGCTGGTCGAGCGCGATGGCATCGATGCGTGGTTTGATTTGGACGCATCAGCCCTGCTGGGCGCCGAAGTGGATCAATACGACAAGGCCACCGATGTCATGGATGTGTGGTTCGATTCCGGCGTCGCGCATCATTGCGTTGCCGTGTCTCGACCTGAAATCACCTCGCCCGGGGATCTGTATCTGGAGGGATCGGACCAGCATCGCGGGTGGTTCCACAGCTCGCTGCTGACCTGTGTCGCGATGCACGGGCGCGCGCCCTATCGGGGTGTGCTGACGCACGGATTCACCGTGGATGAGACCGGACGCAAGATGTCCAAGTCCCTGGGCAACATTCTCGCGCCGCAAAAGTTGACCAGCACCTTGGGGGCGGACGTTTTGAGGCTCTGGGTCGCCGCCACCGACTACGCGAATGAGATGAGCGTCTCCGAGGAGATCTTCAAGCGCATCGCGGAGTCGTATCGGCGCATGCGCAATACCCTGCGTTTTCTTTTGGGCAATCTGCATGGTTTCGATCCCATGGAACACGCGGTGGCATTCGATGACTTGGTTGCCATCGATCAATGGATGATCACCAAGACCTTCGCGCTGCAAAACGAGGTGATTACCGCCTATCGCAACTACGAGTTTCACGATATCTACCAGGAGATTCACAACTTCTGCGTGGTCGAACTCGGCGGATTTTATTTGGACATCATCAAGGATCGGTTGTACACCACCGGCGCCGACAGCAAGCCTCGGCGCTCAGCCCAAACGGCGCTGCATCAACTGGCGCATGCCATGGTGCGTTGGCTGGCGCCGATCTTGAGCTTCACGGCCGAGGAGGCCTGGGGCCATCTTCCGGGCGTACCGAACGAGTCGGTGTTCTTGAATCTATGGCATCAATTTCCCGCCGGTGCAGAGCGTGTTCCTGCGATCGATTGGCCGGCGCTGATTGCGCTCAAAGCCGATGTGGCGCGCGAAATGGAGCGTCTGCGCGCGGCCGGTTTGCTGGGTTCATCGCTCGAGGCAGAGGTGACCGTCTACGTACCTCGGGATCAGGCGTCGCGCTACGAATATCTGCGCGACGAGCTGAGATTTCTCTTGATCACGAGCTATGCACATATATTGACGCCGAGCGAGCTCCCGGCGACCGCGGTCAAGGCAAGCCAGGAGGATGTCTGGATTGAAGTCACGCCCAGCACCCAGCCGAAATGCATCCGCTGCTATCAGTTGCGCGCCGATGTCGGCAGCGATCCGCGCCACCCGGAAATATGCGCGCGCTGCGTCCTCAACGTTGAAGGCCCTGGCGAGGAGCGGCACCTCGCATGAACACGGAGCAACGACGCGGCCGGGCGGCGCGCTGGCTGATTCTGTCCTTGTTGGTGATCTTGGCCGACCAGGTCAGCAAGAACTACATCGCCGAGCATTTCGGCGAATTCGAGTTCGTCAAAGTGTTGCCCATCCTGGACATCACCCGGATGCACAACGTGGGAGCGGCATTCAGCTTTCTCGCCTCCGCCTCCGGTTGGCAGCGCTGGGTGTTCATCGGTCTGGCGGTCATCGTCAGCATCGGCATTTGTGTCTGGTTGCTGCGCGCGCGCCAAGCGCACGGCCTGCTGGCCTGCGGACTGGCTCTGGTGCTCGGAGGCGCCGTGGGCAATTTGATCGATCGCATCCGTCTGGGCCATGTGATCGATTTCATTCACTTTCACTGGGATCGGGCGTATTTTCCCGCGTTCAACGTGGCGGATTCGGCCATCACCGTCGGTGCTGCCTGTCTTTTGTTGGATGCGTTTCTCGAAGGAAGGCGAAAACCTGATGCAAATACTACTGGCTAATCCACGCGGCTTTTGCGCCGGGGTGGACCGCGCTATCGACATCGTGGAGCGTGCCGTGACATTGTTCGGTGCGCCCATTTACGTGCGCCACGAGGTGGTCCACAACAAGTACGTGGTGGATCGCTTGCGCACCATCGGCGCGGTGTTCGTCGATGAACTGCACGAAGTGCCTGACAATGCCACGGTGATTTTCAGCGCGCATGGCGTGCCGCGCGCGGTGCAACAGGAAGCCCAGCGTCGCTCGCTCAATGTATTCGATGCCACCTGCCCGTTGGTCACCAAGGTGCATATGGAAATCACGCGCTACGCGCGCGAAGCGCGCGAAGTGTTCCTGATCGGTCACGCCGGGCATCCGGAAGTGGAGGGTACGATCGGGCAGTTCGATGCCGCGCTCGGGGGGGCGATTTATTTGGTGCAATCGGTTGCCGACGTCGAGGCGCTCAGCGTGCGCAACCCGGCGCATGTGGCCTTCGTCACGCAGACCACCCTTTCTGTCGACGATACGGCCTCCATCGTCGCGGCCCTGCGCGCCAAATTCCCCGACCTCAAGGCACCGGTGAAGGAGGATATTTGCTACGCGACGCAAAATCGTCAGGACGCCGTCAAGGACTTGATCGGCCGCTGCGAGGTCTTGGTCGTGGTCGGTTCAAAGTCCAGTTCGAATTCCAATCGCCTGCGGGAAATGGCGGACAAGAACCTCAAGCCGGGCTACTTGGTGGATGGGCCCGAAGACCTCAAGCGCGAATGGTTCGAGGGGATAAAAACCGTCGGCGTGACGGCCGGCGCCTCCGCCCCCGAAGTGTTGGTGCAGGGGGTCATCGCCCAATTGCGGCAGTGGGGCGGGGAAGTCGCGGCGGAACTGGAAGGCCGCAAGGAACATGTGATTTTCGCCCTGCCCAAGGTGCTGCGCGAGGTGGCGAGGCGGGGCAGCAGTCTTACATCGGGTGATCCGGCGGGGTAGAATCCGGTCCCTTTTCAAGTCAACGCCGCAATAGCTCAGTTGGTAGAGCAACGCATTCGTAATGCGTGGGTCAGGGGTTCGAATCCTCTTTGCGGCACCATAAAAATATCAATAAAACCGCGGTGAACTCTTTGGTTACCGAGCCGATACGGTAGACCGTATCCTTGGTCGCAGGCACCCGGTTTTCCATGTCGGCCATACCGTAGCTCTTGGTCCAAACGAGAGTGGGACCAGATACCACGCCGATTGTGTAGCTGCCGATCTTCTCCTTGTTGTAGGCCGCCACATACATTGCATCGATCTTGGCGATGGCGGCCGTAAGCTCCACTGCCGATTTGAAGTGGGGAGGAACGTCATTTTTCGACCCATCCGGTTGCGCGGAAGCCCGAGACGAAACCGAGGCGGCAGCGACGAGCGCGAGCGCCCAGGCCAAGCAGATCGATCGTGGTGTCATGTAATCCTCCGGGATCTAGACATTGAAACACGGTCGCCGCTCACAGCATGCCCATGGGTGTGCCACCAGCGGGCTCTCGCTGAGCAATCCGTCCTACACATCCGAGTTGCCTTAACTGACATCGTCGTCTCCCATTTTGTGAGAGTTTTGCCGGGAGCGAAAGAAATCTCCGTAGAGCGATTCGGATGAAGTCCTTTTTATTTCCTTTGCCGACGGGCAACCTGAATTTGCTCACAATTTTGGAGGATTTAACATGAATGCATCCATGGCCTACATCAACGGCGCCGGCTTGCACCGCCCGGACGACAATGACCTCGATTTGCTAAACACATTGCTATCCAGCGCCGCTGACAAGTCACCCGCCTTGCGGGAGAAAGGCGGCAAATCAAAGGATGAACTCCAGTCGGAAGAGGAGAGCAAACATGAGCCTATCTCCAAGCCCGGGGGTTTTCAGAATGATCCCAATGACCCGACCAATCCCAACGAGGTTCGCCAGCGGTTTTTGCAAAAGATCGATAAGAAAGTTCATCGATGAGCACTGCTGATTCACCCTGACCCAACTCGACAGGTTCATCCGACGACAAGTGTCGAGCATGTGAGACAGACATGTCGCGAACCGCCGGCATAACCTTCTCCTCCCTACATCACAGGAGCGATATCATGACAACCCTGAGCGAAACCGACCTGATGGTCATTTCCTCCGATAAAGTCGAAGGAACGTCAGTCTACAACCCGGACGGCGACAAGCTCGGGTCGATCGATGACTTGATGATCGACAAATGGTCCGGGCAGGTCCGCTATGCAGTGCTCGAATTCGGCGGATTCTTGGGGATGGGTACGGACCGTTACCCCATTCCCTGGAAGGTTTTGAAGTACTCAAACGAATACGGTGGGTACGTGGTGCCCTTGCCGAAGTCAATATTGGAAAAGGCGCCGAAATACAACGAGAGCCAGATACCGACCTACGACACCGACTACGGTACCCGAGTCGACAGTTATTATCAGCAGCATTAGCGTAAGTTAAAGGCGCAGGCGCCGAGCCTGCGCCTCTTCCCGCCATCGCGTTATGCAGCAATGTTGGCCGGCGCTCCGAAAAACATCTCGCGAACCTTCTTTGCCCCGATGACGCGGACGATTTCATGCATGACGCAGTATTCGAAGATCAGCACAGTCAGAAGGATCTGAATGGCCCAAAAGTGGGGCCACACTATTTCCGCCAGGAGTTTTTCGTTGCCGGCCACGAAACCACCCGCCGCCTTCCAGAAGTCGACCAGACGTTCAAGGTAGTGGATTACCAAGGCGACAAAGACGTAGATCGTGGTCTTCCACGCGACGTTGTACGCCAACGGTTTGTCAGGATAGCGATTGATGATGGGCAACATATCGGCAATCAACACCGCTTTGCCGAGGATCAGGGCGCCGACCGCGACTTGTATTGGCGTGGCGAGTGCGAGCCCGGTTCCCCTGGTCATCAGCATTCGCACCACGGCTACCAGGCTTAAGGTTAGGAAAAAGAAAACCGTCGGCGGAACCATCGCCAACAGTTCTTCCTTGATCTTCTCGATTGCCTTGTTCATGTCATCCCTCGTTGAGATTTGATCGCGGCAGTCCCGGTCGCCGAAGTATAGATGATCGAAGCCGGGGCGCGTTGCCAGTGCACCGCGGACTGTGCTCTGATCGGGAATGGCAAGGGAGCGAACAACGATGAAGGTTATTTCGCGAGTGGTTCTGCTGACCGGTGCGAGTTCAGGGTTTGGCCGCGCCATCGCGGCGGCCTTGGCGCAGGATGGCCACCGTGTCTTTGCCACTACGCGCGCGCGAGATGCCGCGCCTGTCCCCGGGACAACCCACATGACCCTCGATGTGACCGACGAGGCATCCGTCGTCAACTGCGTCGAGCAAGTCATACGCGTAGGCGGACGCGTGGACGTCCTTGTCAATAATGCGGGGCTCGGCATTGCGGGTGCCATCGAGGACACGACCGTTGATGAGGCGCGGGCGCAATTCGACACGAATCTGTTTGGCTTGCACCGCATGTGCCGGGCCGTATTGCCCTCCATGCGCAGGCAGGGCAGTGGCCACATCATCAATATGAGTTCGCTGGCGGGTCAAATCGCCATTCCATTCCAGGGGTTCTACAGCGCCAGCAAATTTGCGATCGAAGGCTATAGCGAGGCGTTGCGCATGGAAGTGCGCCGCTACGGCATACAGGTCAGCATGATCGAGCCGGGCGATTTTGCGACTGCTTTCACCGCCAACCGGCGCATGGTCGCCGCGCACACGCCTGCTTCGCCTTACTATGAACTGTGCGTCTCCGCGGTACGACGCATGGCTCACGATGAGCAAGCCAATAAAAAACTGTCGCCCGTGGTCGAGGCAGTCCGTGCCATCGTTGCGAGCGATCGCCCCGCGTTGCGCTACCCGCGTGCGAACGCAGTGCAGCGTGTATTCGCGGCGCTTCGGCCCTACTTGCCGCAGGCCGTTACCGAATACCTGATTCGAAGCACCTACGGTCTGCCGTGAGACGAAGATGGCGCCGGTAGGCCGATACGTGCTCGCGGTTGATCTCGGAACCAGCGGACCCAAGGCGGCCGTGGTTTCATTGGACGGGCGCATCGTTGCAACGGCACGCGCGCCCGTCGAGACTCTGTACCTGCCCGATGATGGTGTGGAGCAAAATCCGGAAGCGGTCTGGGGCGCCGTCAAGACGGCTTGCGGCGAAGCGATGCGGCGCTCCGCGGTCCCAGCGCAGGATGTGCTCGCTGTCATCTGCTCGAGCCAGTATTCCTCGATCGTGCCCGTGGACGCCGCCGGCCGCGCGACCATGAACATGGTGTTGTGGCTCGACAAGCGCGGCGCCAAGGAGCGGCTGAGCAAGCTCTCCGGCTACCCGCGGCGAACCGACACGCCCCTGCAGCAATGGCGTTGGCTCAAGTTGCACGGCTTGCCGCCGGTGTCGGGAGGCATGTCGCTGACTCATATGCGCTACATCAAATACGCGCGACCGGAGGTGTACGAACGCACGGCGAAATTCTTGGAGCCCATGGACTACATCACCCTGCGGCTGTCCGGACGCGCAACGGCCAATCAGTGCACGGTGTTCATGTCACTGCTCACGGACAATCGCGCGCTCAACGTGACAGCGTACGATCGACGGCTCGTCCGCCAGTCGCTGATCGATGAGGACAAGCTCCCGGACCTGGTGCCATTCGACTCGCTCGTGGGCACGGTGCTGCCGGAGGTCGCGGCGGAACTCGGTCTGTCGCCGGCGACGAAGGTTTTGACCAGCATCAATGACACACAGGCCGGGGGCATGGGAACGGCAGCCTTCAGTGGGCGCCACGCGGCGATCTCGGTTGGCACCACGAGCGTGATGATCACCCACGTGAGTTTCAAGCGAACCGACATCCGGCACTCGATCTTGAGTATGCCCAGTCCCGTGCCGAGCACCTACTTCGTGATGGCCGAGAACGGCATTGGCGGCGCCGCACTGGAATACTTCCTCGAGAACGTGATATTCGCACGCGACGACTTCGGCGGGCTCACCACGGAGAATCGCTACGAGGTGCTGGCACGGGCGGTGGCGCAGGCGCGCCCGGGCAGCGACGGCTTGCTGTTTCTGCCGTGGATGGGCGGTGCGATTGCGCCGCACGCGGAGCAGCGCATGCGCGGCGGGTTTCTGAATATCACTGCAAAGACCACCCGCAGCCACATGGCGCGGGCCGTGCTCGAGGGCGTGGCGATGAACCTGCGCTGGTTGAAGGGCCCGGTGGAGGCGTTCGCGAAGCGGCAGTTCACTCATTATATCTTCTATGGTGGCGGCGCCGAGTCCGATGTCTGGTCGCAGATCATGGCCGATGTCCATGGCGTGCCGGTGCACCAAATGCAAAATCCGCAGTACGCGACCTGTGTCGGACTGGCACTGCTCGCGTTCCAGCGACTCGGGCTCATCGGCTTCGATGAGTTCGAGCGGCGCGTGCCGATCCGGGCGATATACGATCCGAATGTTGCGAACAAGGCCGTGTACGACGAGATGTCCGAGCTGCTGGTGCAGTCATTCGGAGCTACGCGACCGATCTTTCGCGCGTTGAACCGCGGGGGGGCGGGGCGATGAGCAACCTACAGATCGGCGAGCAGTTCGAGGCGGGCTTGGCTGCGGTGCTGGCGGCGGGGCCGATAGCGCTCGAGTACTTCCGCAAACCGATGACCGTCACAGATAAGACGCCGGGGCAATTCTACGACCCGGTCACGGAGGCGGACCGGCGTATCGAGACGCTGATCCGCGAGCGCCTCGCTGCGCAATACCCCGACGTGCCCATCATCGGCGAGGAATTCGGAGCGAGCGGAACGGGCGAGAGCTACTGGATCATCGACCCGATCGACGGCACGCGATCGTTCATCAGCGGGATGCCGACTTGGGGGATACTGCTCGGGCTCGTCGTCGCGGGGAAGGCGTTGGGTGGCATCATGCATCAGCCGTTCACCGGCGAGACTTTCCTCGGGAACCCAGCGGGTCGCGCAAGTTATCGTCATGGCGGCCGGGAGACGCCGCTCGCAACCCGCGGCGAGGCAACGCTGCCGGATGCCGTGCTCTACAGCACGCATCCGCTCATGATCCAGGGTTCAGGGCTGATGCCGCAGTTTAGGGCCCTGGCGGCGCGCTGCCGCCTGCAGCGTTGGGGCGGCGACTGCTACGCCTTTGCGCTGGTTGCGCAGGGCTGCATCGACCTCATGGTCGATGCCATGCTGCAGCCCTACGACATCGTGCCGATGATTCCCATCATCGAGGGGGCAGGCGGTGTCGTGACTAATCTGGCGGGCGAATCGCCCTTAAGCGGCGGAACCGTGATCGCGGCGGCGAACGCCTCGCTGCACGCCGCGGCGCTCGAAATAATGAATACGAAGATACCGGCGCAATAGTCGGTAAAGGAGATTCCATGGACGTCGAAAAATTGCTGCGCGCTCTTTATCCCTATGCCGACCGTTACGGCGTCATCCGTTCATTCCCGGAGGAGGGCCTCGATGAGGCCACGATTCTGGCGCAGATGAAGGAGATGTCCAGCGCCGAGGACAAGCGCTGGGAGAATGGCAAGTGCAGCGGCACCATGTACTGCGGCGATCACGAGCACTATGAATTTCTCAACGAGTGCTACGCCCAATTCAGCCATGTTAATGCCTTGCAACGCGATATTTGCCCGAGCATGAATCGCTTCGAGAGCGAAATTATCGCAATGGCGCTCGACATGCTGCACGGCGAGGCTGTGCAGCAGCAAGATCCCTCGCAGAAAGCCTGTGGGGCGATCGGCTTCGGCGGCACGGAGAGCATCCTCAACGCGGTGCTGGCCTACCGCAACAAGTGGCAGCAGGAGCACCCGGTTGGCAGGCCCGAGATGATCTGGCCGGATACGGCGCATCCCGCTTTCCACAAGGCCGCCCACCTGTTCGGACTTGAGCTGATCGTGGCGCCGACCGATCCCAAAACGACCCAGGTGGACGTAGATTTCGTGCGCGACCACATCACTACGAACACCGCGGTCGTCATCAGTTCGGCCGGTAATTATCCCTATGGCACGA
This sequence comes from uncultured Gammaproteobacteria bacterium, assembly GCA_963775565.1. Taxonomy (GTDB): domain Bacteria; phylum Pseudomonadota; class Gammaproteobacteria; order Steroidobacterales; family Steroidobacteraceae; genus Bog-1198. The sequence goes on along the minus strand of CAVZJP010000018.1, from coordinate 201,020 downwards.
TCGATCCAATCCAGCAGCTCTCGGATGTCGTGATCGAGAAGGGCACCTGCCTGCACGTCGATGGTTGCCTTGGCGGCTGGATCCTGCCGTGGGGCCAGGATCTTGGCTACGCGAACATCCCGGTGTTCGATTTCAGGCATCCGGGAGTCACCTCGATCTCCGCCGACACGCACAAGTACGGCTATGGTTTGAAGGGAACGTCGGTGCTTGCCTGGCGGGACAAGTCGCTGAGGCAGCATCAGTACTACATGCTCACGGATTGGAAGGGCGGCGCCTATGCCTCGCCCGGCATTGCCGGCAGCCGTTCGGGCGGCTTGATCGCGGCGACCTGGGCCTCATTGGTGCACCTGGGCAAGAAGGGTTTTCGCGAACGCGCCCGAAAAGTATTTGAGGCGGCCTTCGCCATGCAGGATGCGGTGAGAAGCCACGCAGATCTGCGGCTGATGGGGCAGCCGACGTTCTGCTTCTCCTTCACATCGGACGCGTTCAACATTTATCACGTGAATGACTTCATGGCGACCCGCGGCTGGCGCTTCAATGGCCAGCAGCGGCCGAACGCGATACACATGTGCGTGACCGGTCCGCAGACGCAACCGGGAGTCGTCGCCGCTTTCGCAGAGGATCTCGCGGCTGCGGTCGATTACGCCCGACACCCGCCCCAGGCGCAGCCGAAAAGCGGGGGTCGATACGGTGGCGGCATGGGCGGGGACTTAAGCCAGGCGGAAGCCGCGCGCAGATTTCTGACCGGCGCCATGGATGCCTTCACCGATTACCCGCTGTAAACACCGTGGCATCAACCAACCATGAGGCTTCCGCGAGCGGCGGCTACCGGCAACCGAACGCGGTTTTGGTGGCTGCCTGCTGGATCTCCGCGGCCGGTGCGCTGGTGTTCAATGTGCTGCCGGCATTTCTGGGCTCGGCGGCCACGCGTTATGCGTTGAGCGATGAGCAAATCGGCTGGGTGGGCGCCAGCTATGGGGCAGGCTATTCGCTGATTACCGTGACCTCGTTTTTCTGGATCGCGCGCTTCAACTGGCGAGGCATTGTCACCCTCGGCACGGCGCTGGCAGCGTTGAGTCTCGCCGCCAGCGCACTCGCCCCGCGCTATGCCTTTCTGCTGGGCGCCATGGCCGCCGCTGGCTTAGGCTGTGGCGCGCTGTACACGGTGGGCACCTCCGTGGTCTCCGAGAATCACGCGCCGGATCGCGCCTTCGGCGTGAAGCTCGCCCTCGAAACCTTCGTCGGCGTGGCCATGCTCGTGGTCCTGCCGAGCCTCATCGCCGATCGTTTCGGATTTGCGGGCGTGGCAATGGCAATCGCCGGGGTCGCGGGAGTGTGCGGGCTCTTGGCCCTGCGCCGAATTCCTGCGCGGCGCGAAGCCGGTATGACGGAGACCGGCCCCGCGAGCGCCCAGGCGGCAACGGCGGCCACGCGCAGTTGGCTTCCGTGGTTGGGTCTCGGTGGTTTGCTCGTGTCGTTCGGAGGGATCGCCGCGGTGTGGGGGTTTCTCGAGCGGATTGCCCCCACCTTCGGATTGAGCGGCAGCTTGACCGCGCAACTGGTGCTCGGCACGCTGATCGTCAACGCCTTTTCAGGCGTGGCAGCCGCGCTCATCGGCGATCGATGGGGACGGGTGTTGCCGCTGGCGATCTCGATGCTGCTGGCGTTCGTCGGGGTCGTGGTATTGACCTTCGGGCATGACGTCTATGCCTATGCGACCGGGGCGCTGCTGACTTACGGCACATTGAGTTTGCCGCTCAGCTACCAGATGGGATTGATCAGCTCCGCCGATGCGACGGGTCGCGTTGCTTCGCTCATTCCGGCCGCGCTCTCGCTGGGCGGCGCGATCGCGCCGGCGGTCGCCGGCTCACTGCTCACGGGCGCAAGCTACACGCCGCTCTATGCCTTGACCGCAGTGACCATGCTGGTCGGCCTGGCCGCATTCTTGGTGCTGGCCCACCGGCTTGAGCTTTCGGGCCGATTTGCGGTGCGGGCCTAAATTTCCCATCCGGCGCGATAGTCGCGCGTCAGGTATGCATTTGCCTCCGCGACATTGGTGATGAGCCCGCGTTCGCCGTCGTACAGGATCTTCTTGCCCTGACCCGAGCGCAACGCGACCAGACCCAAGAGCATGGTTTCGGTGAGGCGCGCCGCATACTCGAAAGGAGAACTCGCCTTGGCTTCGCCGCGGATGGCCTTGGTCCAATTGAGCTCATGACTCCACGCGATTCGCGGAATGCTCTTGGGTACGGTTGCTGCCGCCTCCATCAATGCTTGCGGATACAAACGCGGATTGGAACCGTACGTGTCGTGCAACAGAATTCCTTTCTCCCCGATGAAAATCACGCCGCCTTCGCTCTTGAGCACCACCTCATCCGGCAGCACGTCCGGACGCGGCGGATAAATGCCGCCGTCGAACCAGGAAAGTTTTACCGGCGGCTCCGTGCCGCGGGCGCCGAATTGATAGTGCACCGTCGTTGCCACGGGGTACGACACGGGGATGCGCGGCGTGCCTGCGGCCGGCGCGGGCATGGTGCCCCACTGCGTCGAGGTCGCCTCGATGCTCAAGGGAGCCTCGAGCCCCAACGCCCAGAAAGGATGATCGATCAGGTGCGCCCCCATATCGCCCAGTGCGCCACAGCCGAACGCCAGCCAGCCGCGCCAGTTGAAGGGGTGGTAGATGGGATGATAGGGAATGTTCTCCGCAATCGGGCCAAGATACTTTTCCCAATCCAGCCCCGCGGGAGGCGCGCCGCCGCTGCCCATGGCGGCAGCCAGCACGTCCTGTACATATCGAAACGTCCAGACATTGCCGAAGCCGCCGGGAACTTCTGCCGGCGCCATGCCGGTAGGACGCGCCAATCCCTGCGGCCAATAGACCACCGGCCGGTTGGTCCAAACGTGCACCTCGCGCACCGAACCTAAGATACCCGCCCCGATCCATTCATTGATGAGCCGTGCGCCCTCGCTCGAGTGGCCTTGATTGCCCATCTGCGTCACAAGTTTCGGGTGCGCGATCGCGCGCTCGCGCAGCATCCGCGCCTCGTGAACGGTGGCCGTGAGCGGCTTTTGCACGTACACATGTTTGCCGGCATCCATTGCCGCCCTTGCGATGGTGGCGTGCAAATGATCGGGGGTTGCGACCACGACGCCGTCAATGCCTTTTTCTTTGGCCAGCATTTCGCGAAAATCGGTGTAGCGTTTGGCTTTGTCGAACTGCTCCTTGAGTTTCAGGCCGTCGGCACGCGGTTGGTTTTGCGCACCGGCCAGCTTGCTCGTGACACAGCGCTCGCTGTAGCCGAAGTCGACATCGCAAATGGCGCCGATATGATCGGTTTGCGCGAGCACCAGCGCATTTTGAGATCCCATCCCGCCGAAGCCCACGATGGCAATATTGGTCACGTCGCTGGGCGCGCGCTGACCGCGCCCCAGGACGCGCCGCGGCACGATCAAGGGCACACTCGCGGCCGCGATCGCACCCAGCGTGGCATTGCCGGCGCCGGCGACAAACTCACGGCGGGTCAAGTCTTTGGTTTTAGGCATCTCGCGCTCCTAAGTTTATCGCCAATGGTACCTCAGCCTAAGCCCACCAGCGTCTAACTCTGCTTTATCATGAGAGGAGTTATCGGAGATGCGCGTGGAAAAGAGAGACGCATCGGTGGCCGTGATCGGCGCCGGAGACTTCATTGGCTCGGCGATCGCAAAGAAGTTTGCCGCGGAAGGATTCACCGTGTTCGCAGGCCGCCGCGACGGGGCGAAGCTCGCGGCCCTGACCGCGTATGCCAAGGCGGGCAGCACTATCGTTGGCCGGTCACTCGATGCGCGCAAAGAAGAGGAGGTGGCTCGATTTCTGCAGGAGGCGGACAACCATGCTCCTCTCGAGGGCTGCATCTTTAATATCGGCGCGAACGTGAATTTTCCATTGCTGGAAACCACGGAAAGGGTGTTTCGCAAAGTATGGGAGATGGCCTGCTATGCGGGATTCCTGGCGGGGCGCGAAAGTGCAAGATTGATGTTGCCGCGGGGCCGTGGCTTCTTGTTTTTCACGGGCGCCACCGCGAGCTTGCGCGGCGCCAGCGGCTTTGCCGCCTTTGCCAGCGCGAAGTCTGCGTTGCGCGCCGCGGCGCAAAGCATGGCTCGCGAACTCTGGCCGAAAAACATTCATGTTGCCCACTTGATCATCGATGCCGGCGTTGATACGGCATGGGTGCGCGAGCGTATTGCGCAGCGTGAGGGGCCGGAAGCACTGAGCCATCTCGATCCCTATCGGCTGATGCGGCCCGAAGCCGTCGCTGAAGCCTACTGGCATCTCTATCAGCAACCCCGCGACGCCTGGTCCTTCGAGCATGAGATCCGCCCGTTCGGCGAGAAGTGGTGAAAATGATGCGAGTGGAATTTCACTTTGATTTCGGCAGCCCCAACGCCTATTTGTCGCACCTGGTGTTGCCGGCGATCGAGCAGCGTACCGGCGCGAAATTTCTTTACGTGCCGGTGCTGTTGGGAGGAATTTTCAAAGCGACGAATAATCGTTCTCCCATGGAGAGCCTCGCCGGGATCAGGAACAAGCCGGAATACGAACAGCTCGAAACGCAGCGCTTCCTGCGCCGACACCGGATCACGACGTACCGGTTCAATCCGTTCTTTCCCGTCAATACCTTGACGCTGATGCGCGCTGCGATCGCCGCGCAGTCCCTCGGCGTCTTCGAACGTTACGTGGATGAAGCATTCCGCCACATGTGGGCTGATCCAAAAAAAATGGACGATCCGCAGGTTCTGCGTGCCGCGCTCGAGGAGTCCGGATTGGACGCCACCCGCTTGATCGGCCTGACGCAAGATCCCGAGATCAAGAATCGTCTTCTGGAAAACACACAGCGTTCGGTGGCCGCCGGCAGTTTTGGCGCTCCGACCTTCTATGTCGGAACGGAGATATTCTTTGGTAAGGACCGGCTGCGAGATGTCGAGGAGGCAATCGCAGCGTCCACTTCGCGGCAATCGGTCATTTAGGGCGCCGGTGAGCGCCGGATCCTCAAGCTAATAACGGTGCTCTATCGGTTGATAAATGAGGTCTATTACCCCGCGATTGACGCAAGTCATTGGAAGAATACTGATAATTGGGGCAACCGATACTTAGATGTGGGGTCCAAATCGAGTATGCTTGGGTGATATATCTAGACTCGGATACCATGACCAACGAGCACACAGCAACGGTGGGTACGATTGGGCGGTTCATGACGCGCGCCCAGAAGGATGCGGTCGTGAACACCTGCTCCAAACTGAAGAGCACCGCCGGTGCCTTGATGCCCGTTTTGCACGCAGTCCAAAACGAGTTGGGTTTTGTTCCTCACGATGCGGTGCCGGTCATTGCCCGTGAGTTGAATTTGTCCATCGCCGAAGTGCATGGCGTTTTGACCTTCTATCATTATTTTCGCCAAGAACCCGGCGGCCGGCATGTGGTGCATCTGTGCCGTGCGGAAGCGTGTCAGTCAGTCGGCGCCGCCGCGATCGAAGCGCATGCGAAGCGCTCCCTCGGCGTCGATTTTCATGGGACGACGAAAGATGGCGCGATCCAGCTCGAACCGGTTTATTGCCTGGGCAATTGCTCGCTCGGGCCATCGATCATGATCGATCATCGATTGCATGGCCGCGTGTCGGCGCAGCGCTTCGATGAATTGATGGCGGGCGCCCGCGCCGCCACGGCGGCGGAGACATGAGCGCGACGCGAATCTACGTGCCTCGCGATGCCGCAGCGCGCAGCGTGGGCAGCGATGCAACCGCCGCCGCCATCCTCGAGCAGGCGAAAACGCGCGGCATCGACATCGAACTCATCCGCAACGGTTCTCGAGGCCTGCTGTGGTTGGAGCCGTTGATCGAAGTGGCCACCCCCGCCGGGCGGGTCGCTTATGGTCCCGTGCGCGCGCAAGACGTCTCGAGCTTGTTCGATGCGGGATTTGAAAGCGGCAAGCCGCATGCTCTTGGCCATGGAATCACGGAAGAGATTCCCTACTTCAAGAAACAGGAACGGCTCACCTTTGCGCGCGTCGGCGTCACGGATCCGCTCAGCATCGAGGATTACATCGCTCATGAGGGCTACCGGGGCTTGAAGGCGGCGCTCGACATGCAGCCGGCGGCCATCGTCGCCGCCATCACCGCTTCCGGCCTGCGCGGCCGCGGCGGCGCCGCGTTCCCGGCGGGCATCAAGTGGAAGACGGTTCTCGCGACCTCCGCCGATCAGAAGTACATCGTATGCAACGCGGATGAGGGCGACTCCGGTACATTCTCGGATCGTATGGTGATGGAGGGCGATCCGTTCGTGCTGATCGAGGGAATGACCATCGCAGGCCTCGCCACGGGAGCGACATCCGGCTTCATTTATCTGCGTTGGGAATATCCGGATGCGCATCGCGCGCTCGAGGCGGCCATCGCCGCAGCTTACGAGCATCATTATCTGGGTGATAACGTGCGGGGTAGCGGCAGGCGCTTTGATCTCGAGGTGCGCTTGGGCGCGGGCGCCTACATTTGTGGTGAGGAGACTTCCTTGCTTGAATCGCTGGAGGGCAAGCGGGGGCAGATTCGCTTCAAACCCCCATTGCCCGCGATCCAGGGTCTTTTCGGCAAACCCACCGTGATCAACAATGTGATTACTCTGGCATCGGTGCCCATTATTTTGGACAAGGGCGCGGAGCATTATCAACACTTCGGCATGGGCAGATCCCGCGGCACGCTGCCCATCCAGTTGGCCGGCAATATCAAGCGCGGCGGCCTCATTGAAAAGGCCTTCGGCATTACCTTGCGCGAGTTGCTGTACGACTACGGCGGCGGATCATTGAGCGGCCGGCCTATCCGCGCCGTTCAAGTGGGCGGGCCTTTGGGCGCGTACCTGCCGGAATCGCAATTCGATACCAAGCTCGATTACGAAGCCTTCGCCGAAATCAAAGGAATGCTCGGGCACGGCGGCATCGTCGTATTCGATGACACCGTGGACATGGCCGCGCAAGCCCGCTATGCGATGGAGTTCTGCGCCATTGAATCCTGCGGCAAGTGCACGCCTTGCCGCATCGGTTCGACTCGAGGAGTCGAGGTCATCGACCGGCTGATTGCCGGCGAGAATCGCGACATGCAAGAAGCGGTTTTACGCGACCTGTGCGAGACCATGACCTATGGGTCCTTGTGCGCGCTCGGCGGCTTGACGCCATACCCGGTGCTCTCCGCCATCAATCATTTCCCCCAGGATTTTGCCAAACCGGCGCGCGCTCGCGTTCCGGCCTAAGAGGACTTTTCCATGCAATCCATCGCCGAACAAGATCTGGGCACCCCGCAACGCATCAGCGCGAAGTCCGTCACGCTGACCATTGACGATCGCGAGGTGACGGTTCCGGAAGGAACGTCGGTGATGCGCGCCGCCGCCCTGGTCGACACCAAGATTCCCAAGCTCTGCGCGACCGACCAGCTCGAGGCCTTCGGATCCTGCCGCCTCTGTCTCGTGCAGATCGAGGGCATGAAGGGGTTGCCCGCGTCATGCACCACGCCGGTGGCGCAGGGCATGAAGGTCACGACGCAAAACAAGCAGATTGCCGATATTCGCCGCGGCGTGATGGAGCTGTATATTTCCGACCATCCGCTCGACTGCCTGACCTGCCCGGCCAATGGACACTGTGAGCTGCAGGACATGGCGGGGGTGGTGGGCCTGCGCGAGGTGCGCTATGGCTATGAGGGAGCGAATCACCTTGCGGCGGAGAAGGACACCAGCAATCCTTACTTTACCTTCGATGCCAGCAAGTGCATCGTTTGTTCGCGCTGCGTGCGCGCCTGCGATGAGCAGCAGGGGACGTTGGCGCTGACCATCCAGGGGCGAGGTTTCGATTCCACGGTCTCCGCGAGCCAGAATGTTCCCTTCATGGATTCCGAGTGCGTCTCCTGCGGCGCCTGCGTGCAAGCCTGTCCGACGGCGACGTTGTCCGAGAATACGCTGATTTCGAAGGGACAAGCCGAGCATAGCGTGGTGACGACTTGCGCGTATTGCGGCGTCGGTTGCTCGTTCCGTGCCGAAATGCAGGGCGAGGAAGTAGTGCGCATGGTGCCGAACAAGGATGGCGGAGCGAATCACGGCCATTCCTGCGTCAAGGGACGCTTCGCGATCGGCTACGCCACGCATTCGGATCGGATCGTCAAACCCATGATCCGAGCCAAGATCAGCGATCCATGGCGCGAAGTCTCCTGGGAGGAGGCCATCGCGTATGCGGCCTCGGAATTGAAACGAATTCAAGTCAAGTACGGCCGCGATTCGATCGGCGGCATCACCTCGTCGCGCTGCACGAATGAGGAAACCTACGTCGTGCAAAAGCTGGTGCGGGCCGGCTTCGGCAACAATAACGTCGATACCTGCGCGCGCGTGTGCCACTCGCCCACCGGCTATGGCCTCAAGAACACGATTGGCGAGTCGGCGGGTACCCAGAATTTCGATTCGGTCATGAAAGCCGACGTCATCGTGGTGATCGGCGCCAATCCCACCGATGGACACCCGGTGTTCGCATCGCAGATGAAGCGCCGATTGCGTGAGGGCGCGAAACTCATCGTCGCCGATCCGCGCACCATCGATATCGTGCGCACTCCGCATATCGAGGCGCAGCACCATCTCAAGCTTCGCCCCGGCACCAATGTGGCGCTGATCAATTCTCTCGCGCATGTGGTCGTGACCGAGGGACTGGTGAAGGAAGACTTCGTGCGCGAACGCTGCGAACTGCCGTCCTTCGATAAGTGGCGTAACTTCATCGCGTTGCAGAAGAACTCTCCGGAGGCAATGGAAGAGGTCACCGGCGTGCCTGCCGCGAGCGTGCGCGCTGCCGCTCGTTTGTATGCGAGCGCGCCCAACGGCGCCATTTATTACGGCCTCGGCGTCACCGAACACAGTCAGGGTTCCACCATGGTGATGGGAATCGCCAACCTGGCCATGGCCACGGGTAATGTCGGTCGCGAGGGCGTGGGCATCAATCCGCTGCGCGGCCAGAACAATGTGCAGGGTTCCTGCGACATGGGCTCCTTCCCGCACGAGTTTCCCGGCTACCGCCACGTTTCGGATAACGCCGTGCGGCAATCATTCGAGAAAGCGTGGGGAGTAGGCTTGTTGAGCGAGCCGGGGTTGCGCATTCCGAACATGTTCGAGGCGGCGCTGGATGGGGAATTCAAGGGCCTGTATATCGAGGGCGAGGACATCGCGCAGTCCGATCCCAACACGCAGCACGTGACTGCGGCGCTGACCTCCATGGAGTGCATCATCGTTCAAGACCTTTTCTTGAATGAATCGGCGAAGTTCGCGCATGTCTTCCTGCCCGGGAGTTCCTTCCTGGAGAAGGACGGTACCTTCACCAATGCAGAGCGGCGCATTTCGCGGGTGCGCAAGGTGATGAAGCCGAAATCAGGCTATGCGGACTGGGAGATCACCCAGTTGCTCTCCAATGCGTTGGGCTACCCCATGAACTATGCTCACCCCTCTGAGATCATGGATGAGATCGCGCGTCTGACGCCGACGTTCACGGGCGTGAGCTTTGATCGCATCGACGAACTGGGCAGCATCCAGTGGCCATGCAACGACGCGCACCCGCAGGGCACGCCGACCATGCATGTCGGCGAGTTCGTGCGCGGCAAGGGCAAGTTCCTGGTAACCGAGTACGTGCCGACCCATGAAAAGGTCAATTCGCGCTACCCGTTGATTCTGACCACGGGCCGGATCTTGAGCCAGTACAACGTCGGCGCGCAGACGCGGCGCACCGAGAACAACCGCTGGCACGATGAGGATCGCGTCGAGATCCATCCGCATGATGCCGAGGAGCGCGGCATCGCCGAGGGTGATTGGGTGGGCATCGCCAGCCGGGCGGGGGACACGGTACTCCGTGCCCGCGTCACCGAGCGCGTTCAGCCCGGAGTGATCTACACCACCTTCCATTTTCCGGAATCGGGCGCGAATGTCATCACCACCGACAATTCGGACTGGGCGACCAACTGTCCCGAGTACAAGGTCACTGCCGTGCAGGCCACCCGTGTCAGTCAGCCTTCCGAGTGGCAGAAGCGTTTCCGCGAATTCACGGAAACACAGGAAACCCTGCTGAAGAGCGCCGATGTGTTCGTCGCCAAGTAGCGCCGCATGAGCGGCGGCGAGCACAGCGCGCAGCACGACAGCGCAGAGCACCTCGTGAAGATGGCGAACGACATCGGCAACTTCTTTCGTGCCGAGCCGGTGCGCGAGGACGCCATCGCGGGCATTGCCAATCACATCGATAAGTTCTGGACCAAGCGCATGCGCCAAAAAATGGCGGCGCATGGCGACGCGGGGTTGGACGATCTGCCGCGCGAAGCCTTGCAGCGGCTGGCCAAACAGACGATCGCGACCAAGAAAGAACCTGCCGGCGGCGACTGACGCAGGCGTGGCGTCGCTAGATCAGGCGCTGCGCGCCCGAGTACACGTTGCAGTGCTTCTCTCTGATGAAGCCGACCAGCGTCAATCCTGACGCCAGCGCGAGATTGACGGCAAGACTGGACGGGGCGCCGATGGCCGCGAGAATCGACACGCCGGTGCGCAACGCCTTCTGAACCAGCTCAAAACTGGCCCGTCCGCTCAATAGAATAATGTGCTCGTGCAGCGGGAGGCGTCCGGCCATGAGGTTCTCTCCCACCAGCTTGTCGAAGGCATTATGCCGGCCGACGTCCTCCGCCACGCTGATCATATTTCCCTGAAAATCAAAAAGCGCCGATGCGTGGATGCCGCCGGTGCCGCCGAATTTTGACTGGGCGGCGCGCATTCGCTCGGGCAGATTCAGCAACAGTGACAGTTCGATTGCGCGGCTGGGCGCGACGCGCGTGGCGGCCGCGCGAGCAATGGCGGCATCCAGTCCGGTCGTGCCGCAGACGCCACAGCTCGATCCGGCGGAAAAACGCCGCGTCGCGGTTTGCATTTCCATTTGAACTTCGGGACGCAGGCGCACGTTGACCACGTTGGGGCGGCGGGTGCTCGATTCCACGCTGTCGATATCGCCGGCTTGATTGACGATGCCCTCGCCATATAACAAGCCCACCGCGAGGCTCTCATCTTCTCCCGGCGTTCTCATGGTGGTGCCGAAGGATACGGGTTCGAGTCCGAGCGCCGGATGATGCAGCATGTATTCCAGCGGTGCTTCCACAGCGACACGGTCGTCCTTCTCGAGACGGGACGTTAAGTCCGTGCGCAGTATGCGCACCTGCATGGTGCCGCTCGCGGCGGGCGGAGCCTGACTTGGCGCAATGAATTCGCTGCTCACGCCGCCATGATAGCGCCGTTCGCCTCGATGGGCTGCGAAACCGTTTATAAACAATATGTTAGAATGCAGGCTCGACGACTGCGGGTATCCATGATCAAACTCTTGTCACGTCTGCCGTGGGCAGCGCTGTATGCGTTTTCTGCGTTTCTCTACCTGCTTGCCTACTACGTCGCTCGTCACCGCGAACACGTGATTCATGAGCAGCTCGAGAAGGTGTTTCCCACCGCGAGCGCCGCTGAACGTACCGTCATTCACAAGCAATTTTTGAAGAATTTCTGCGATGTCTTGATCGAGGTGCTGAAGTCGGTGTCGATGAGCGAAGATCAAATGCGAGCCCGCATGCGCGTGACGAACATCGAGTTGGCGCGAGGTTATCTGGATGCAGGCCAATCGATCATGCTGATCACTTCGCATCTGTGCAATTGGGAATGGTTGCTGCATGGGGTTACGCTGCAGTTGGGCTACCCGGTGGATGCAGCCTACAAGCCGCTGCACGATCGATGGGGGGATCGCCTGATGCTCTGGGTGCGCTCGCGGTTCGGCGCGCGTCTGATACCCGCCAAGCAGCTGCTGGCGGACGTGATCCGCAGGCGCGCCACGGTCCGTGCGGTGGCCGTTAATGCCGATCAGGCGCCGATGTCGACGGATCAGCGCTACTGGACCCGTTTCCTGGGTCAGGACACGGCCTTCTACGTCGGGGCGGAGCAAATTGCCCGCGCGACGCGTCTGCCCATCCTGTACGTGCGCGTGCATCGAGTGCAGCGCAGCCACTATGAGGTTGAGTTCGCGACCTTGTGGGATGGTCGGGAGGCCGCCGGGCCTCATGAGCTCACCGAGCGTTACGCGCGCGCCTGCGAGGTTGACGTGCTCAAGAGTCCCGCCGACTGGCTGTGGTCCTACCGGCGCTGGCGCTTGAAGAAGCCCTTATACGGCGCAAGTTGACGGCCTATGATGTCGCCGTCACCCGTGACCTTTGCTTAGGAGCAGTTCATGAAACTGGACGACAGCCGCCGCAGCGATAACGTCGAGGATGACCGCGGATCGGGAATCGGCCGGCGCGGTGCCGGCATCGGAATCGGGACCATCGTCATTGTGGTCATCGGGTATTTCATGGGGGTGAACCCCGCGACCTTGTTGAGCTTGCTGAACGGCGGCGACCCGCAGCAGGTGAGCGCGCCCACGCCGGTGACCGGTTCGACCGATGCCAACGATCCGCAAGTGGATTTTGTTCGTGCCATCCTGGGCGAAACCGAGGACGTCTGGGGCCAGTATTTCAATGCCATGGGCAAGACCTATACGCGTCCCAAACTGGTGCTGTTCAGCGGACAGGTCGGGTCCGCATGCGGTCTGGCGAGTTCCGCCGCCGGGCCCTTTTACTGTCCGGGAGACCAAAAGGTCTATATCGATCTGACTTTCTATCGGCAGCTTGCCACCGAATTCGGTGCGCCCGGAGATTTCGCGCGCGCCTACGTCATCGCGCATGAGGTCGGTCATCACGTGCAGAATCTACTCGGAATCACTGACAACGCCGAGCAAGCCGAGCGCCGCGCGGGAAGGGCCGGGGCGAATCAAGTCTCGGTGATGGTGGAACTGCAGGCAGACTGTTTCGCCGGAGTATGGGCTGCGCAGGCGAACCGGGACCGCAAGATTCTCGAACCCGGTGACTTGGAGCAGGGCCTCGCTGCTGCATCCTCGGTGGGCGACGATACGCTGCAAAAGCGCATGCAGGGTACGGTGGTGCCGGACAGCTTCACCCATGGAACTTCCGCGCAGCGCGTGCGCTGGTTTCGCCGAGGGTTTGACTCCGGCAAGATCGATAACTGCGACACGTTCAGCGCGGGGGCTTCGCTTTGATTTTTGCCTGCAAGTGCTGCGCGAGTTGGACAATCGTGGGATAGTCGAACAACTCGGTGAGATCGACGAGTCCGGGGAACTCCCGATCGATGCCTTCATGGATCTCGATCAATTTGAGCGAGCTTGCGCCGATCTCGAATAAGTTGTCAGTCACCTCGATTCTCTTGCCGGGCAGCGCCGTCTCGCAAAGCAATTGCAAGCGGGCTTCCAATCCCTCGCCGGCTTCGCGCTCCGAGCTGCCCCGCGCCTCGCGCAGCGCCTTGAGCTCTGCGAGTTCCGTGTCGAACTCGCCCGCGACATACGCTTCCTCCAGCAAGTGCCGTTGAACTTTGCCGCTGGTGGTTTTCGGAATGCGCTTGGTTGGGATGACCTGCGCAACCTCGAGACCGGTGTGTTCGTTGATCAGCCGGCTCACCGCGTTGGCGATGGGCAGGAATTCCGCCATGTCGCTGCGATGGAGCACGAACACCACCAGCTCCTCTTCTTGCGATCCAGGCTTCGAGACGCCGGCGGCCACGACCTTGTTCAAATCCAATCCGGGCGCGCGCGTTGCGATGTTTTCCAAATCGTATGGGTAGTAGTTCTGTCCATTGACGAAGATGATTTCCTTGGCGCGGCCCACAATGTAGAGGCCGGCCTCATGCACCACGCCCAGATCCCCCGTGTCCACCCAGCCGTAGGCATCGATTGCGGCGGCGGTGGCCGCCGGGTCGGCGAAGTAACCGCGCGTGACGCTGGCGCCGCGAATCAAAATGTGCCCCACCTTGCCGTCGGGTAGGCCGACGCGCGCATCATCTGCGATGAGATATTCGGTGTTCGGCACCACGTGTCCCACGCACATGACTTCCAGCGCGTCGCGCGCCTCGGTGGGATTCAGTTCTATCGGCATGCCGACGCTTAGACGGTGACGATTCACCCGGATCCAGCGATAGTCGGAGCCCAGAGGCGGCAGGGTTACCGCGAGACAGGCCTCCGCCAACCCGTATACCGGATACATGGCTTGGCGCTTCAAGCCGGTATAAGCGAGCTTGTTCATGAATTCGTTGCACAGCGACACCGAAATGGGTTCCGCCCCGTTGAATATCATTCTCAGCGACGACAGATCGGTGTTCTCCAGACGCCGATCGCCCAACACTTTCAGAAAGTGCCGATAGCCGAAGTTCGGGGAGCACGTCACGGTGGCGCGCTTCTTGGCCGCGAGCTGCAGCCACAATAGCGGCCGGCGCACAAAGAGGTCGGTGGGCATAAGATTGATGTGCGCGCGATTCGCAAACAGCATGAAATAAAAGCCGATCAAGCCCATATCGTGCGTCAGCGGCATCCAGCTCATGGAAACATCGTCGGGGGTGAATTTATCCACCAAGGTGGCGCCTTGCGTGTTGGCGAGCAGATTGGCGTGGCTCAGCATCACGCCTTTTGGCTCACTCGTGGACCCCGACGAGAACTGGATGAACGCCAGGTCCTGCGGCGCCGGGCGCAGCAATTTACCCGGCTTTGAGATGTCCGTGATCGATTCCACCAGAAAAGAGCGCGCCTTCAGTTGGCCGAACAAGGCCGACTCACCCACTTGCGAGGCGAGTGCTTCCAACCGTTCCAGACTCTTGGCATCCGTGTACAACAAAGGATTGCCGAGCTTGCGCGCCACGCGCAGCAGCTTGTGGCGGTGCTCATCGCTGATGCCGACGGCCAGCGGCACGGGAACGATGCCGCCGCAAATGGCGGCCCAGAAGCCGTCGAGGAACTGCTCGTTGTTGTTCAGGAACACGATCATCTTGTCGCCGCGCTGCGCGCCGGCGGCCTGCAGATGATGCAGAATCCCCAGCGCCCGAGCATAAACGTCCTTGAAGGACACGCGCCGCTCGCTGCTTTCACCTTCCACGTAAGTGACGCTGCGATCGAAGTCCCGATTGCTTTCGAGAATGTCGACCAAGGTCGTGTAGGACATGATTTTGCCGGCGTCGTTCATCGTGTTGCCACCATCATCATAAGGTTGGATCGAGGACGCAGATTGATCTGCGCCTCGAATTCGATGGGCTCATCGGTCGCACGGCTCAAGGTGAAGCGCCGCGTCATGGTACGCATGTGCACCAGCATTTCAAACATGGCCATATTCTCGCCAATGCAGTGTCTCGGGCCCACGGCGAAGGGGATATAGGCGAACTTGTGCCGCTCGTTGGCATCGGCGTCGGCGAATCGCTCTGGTTTGAATTCCTCGGGATCGCTCCAGAATGCCGGGTGACGATGCAGCATGTAAGGGCTGATGAATACGTCGCTGCGCGGCGCGATCGGAAAGCCGCCGAGTTCATCGGCCTCGAGTGCGCGCCGCGTGAGCAGCCATCCCGGCGGATAGAGGCGCAAAGATTCCTGCAGCACCTGGTGCGTGAAGCTCATGGCTTCGGCGGCGCCGAGTCCCAATACCTCGCCGCTGGTGCCGTCGGCTTCCGCTTGCAACCGCTCGGCGGCCTGTGGGTGGCGGCTGAGCAGGTACCAAGTCCAGGTCAGCGCGGCGGCGGTGGTTTCGTGGCCCGCCACAATCAGCGTGAGTACCTCGTCAATCAGCTCCCTCTCGGCCATCGGTTCATCGGTTTCGCGATCGCGGGTCAGCATGAGCATTTCCAGGAAATCGAAGTGCTCCTCGCTTTCGCGGCGCCGTCTCTGGATCAGCTCGCCGACGAGTCGCGCCAGTGATCTAAATTGAAAGGCGAACTTCAAATCCCGGTTGGATTGCTTGGCGACGACCTCGAAGGGATTGACGCCCATTTGCTGTTCAAGACGCTCAAGATCGCTCCCGAAAATGGACTTGAGGACAATTTCGAGCGTCAACTCACTGGTGTCGTTCGACAGGTTCACCGGTTCGCCGCGCACCGAGGCCGCCGCCCAGCGCTGCGCATATTTTTCATTGACTTCGCTGATCAAGGTGCTGAATTGGTCGATGACGCGCCGATGGAATGAGGGCTGCATCATGCGCCTTTGCCGGCGCCAGAAATCCCCCTCGCTGGTCATGATGCCGTTGCCCAGCAGAATTTTGACTCGATCTATCCCATCGCCCTTGGTGTAGTTACGGTGATTCGACAGCAACACCCGTTTGACGTCGTCAGGGTGATTGATGACGTAGTAGTACACGCCGCGGCTGGGCGCGAACACACGGTAAACATCCCCGAACCGGGCAAAATAGTCCTGTAATCGAGCAAGGGTTTCTTCGCTCCCGCCCAGGTCGAAGCCTTCGGTGGGCCCCGGCGGAATCGCTGTGGTTTGCATGACGGCATTGTAACTTAGGCGTTGCGCCGCACGGAGTGCTTCCCGACAATACGACGGTGCAAAAGAAACCAGAAGAGCCGGGCCTTCGCAACACCATCTACGACCAGCAAACCCGGTCGGGGCGCCGCCTGACGGCGGGGCGACTGCTGCTGTACAAAATCGCGGCGCCGATTGCGTTGAGCCTTATGCGCATGGTAGTGGGCTGGTGCAAGGTGGTTCGCATCATCGGTGCCGAACACGTGACTTCCGCACTCCGTGCCGCGCCTTCGTTCATACCGGTGTACTGGCACCAGCACCAATTGTTCTGCGCCAAGCATCTATTCGATCTGCGCGATGCAGGCGTAAAACCGGGACTGTTGATCAGTCCTTCGGTGGACGGTGAATTCGGCGCGCTCATCGTGCGCCGCTTGGGCGGCGAGGTCATTCGCGGTTCTTCCACTTACACCGGTGCGCGGGCATTGCGCGATATCTATCAGGCGTTGGTTCAAGAAGGCATATCGCCTGTGATCGCGCCGGATGGGCCGCGCGGACCGCCTTGGAAGTTCAAGCCCGGAGCACTCCTTCTCGCGCAACTCTCTCAAAGGCCAATCGTCCCCATGAGCTATTGCGCTTCGCGCGCCTGGTACGCCGGCTGGGACAGCTTCGTCATCCCCAAAATCGGCGCGCGCGTCGTGATCGCGGTGGGCGAACCGGTTTATGTCGCGAAAGGCTTGGACGCCGCGGCACTTGCCCGGTTACAAGCTGATATGGAACAGAGGCTTACAAGCCTGTTCGCAACTGCCAAGGAGGCCCTGTTCGCGGCCGCATGAGTCGATCGAAGCAATTGCGGCCAAGCCTTTCACTGAAGCTCTATTAATACAATCGCTTAGCTTGTATTCCTGATAACTTATGCGAGAATCCGTGGGTATGTGCGGACCGTAAAGTGTGTGACACATTCGAGTTTCTCATCGGGTTGAGTGGCAAACTATTGATCTACAACCGTTACTCCATTCGTGGGACCAGTGAAGGCGCATGGCAATAGCTCCAACCGATCCCATTCACACTGACTTAACCGCCTCGGACATATTGTCCCCGCAGACTTGGCCGCGGCGCGGTGTCAAGCCTCCCGTCGGCCTTGACGTGATGTGCACCAAAATTGCCGTTGATTTTCAGACGATGACGGCCAGCACCGCACCCGACGTCATCATTGTCAATTTGGAATTACTGCGCGAGGCCACTCGCGTCGATACGGCTTTCCACATTTGTTTGGATAACGAGCTCGGATCGATCGGCGAGGTCCAGGTTGCGCGGGGAATGCTGGCCACGGGAAATCCGGAGCAGCTGCGCGGTCAGCCCTTGGATGCGTTGCCTTGGCTGCAATCGCGATTGGCGCCGCTGCGGGTGTCCGAGTTGCGCGATACCTCCGCCGTGCGTCCCGATCAAACCAACGATGCGTCGTTGTGGAGCCACCTTGGCATCGGCTCGGTGCTCATCATCGGCTATTTCATCAAGGGTCGGCCTGCGGGCCTGCTCGGCATTGCCAATGCGCGACCGCGCGACAATTGGGATGTTCAGTTGCATCTTCTGATGAAGCTGGTGGGCTCGAGCCTCGCCACCGGACTCGAGCGCATTGAAATCCAGCGTCATTTGGAGGACCTGGAAGAACGCAACGATCTGGCGATTTACAGCGCGAACGACGGGCTGTGGGATTTCGACACGCTCAATAACCGGGTGTATCTGTCGCCCCGCTGGAAGGCGATGCTGGGCTACGACGAAAGCGATGTGGGAGAGGCGCCAGACTGGCGAACCCTGGTGCACTCGGATGACATGTCGCGGGTCCAGGCCGCCATTCGCGATCATGTTGCCGGCAAAACCCCGATTTTCGAGAGCCTGCACCGCATGCGCCATGCAACCGGCGAATGGCGCTGGGTCATCAGCCGCGCCAAGGCAAAGGTGGACGACAAAGGCAGGTTGCTTCGCTTGGTCGGGGTGGAACTGGATATCACCGAACGCAAGCTCTATGAGGAAGCGTTGTTTCGCGAGAAGGAGAGCGCGCAGATCACGCTGCAGAGCATCGGCGACGGGGTCATTACCACTGATGCCAAAGGGGTCATCGACTACGTGAATCCGGTGGCGGAGGCGCTCACGGGATGGCGGCTCGAGGACAGCCAGGGCCGGGCGATCGAGGAGATTTTCCGGGCCTTCCACGAGGAAACCTGCGAGCCCCTCGAAAATCCGCTGGCGGTGGCCATCCGGCGCACGCGTTCGATCAAATCAGTGCGCCCGATGCTGCTGATTCGCCGCGACGGGAATGAAATCTACGTCGAAAGCACCGCATCGCCGATTCGCGACGGCAGCGGCGCCGTCTCGGGCGGCGTGCTCGTGTTCCATGATGTCAGTGAGGCGCGCGAGCTCAACCGACGCTTGAGTTATCACGCGAGCCACGACGTGCTGACCGGGCTCGTAAACCGGCGCGAATTCGAGAATCGCATGGAGCGGGCGCTGAAAAGCGCCAAAGCGCGTGAGACCTCCTACGCGCTCTGCGTGCTTGACCTGGATCAATTCAAGATCGTCAACGATACCTGCGGCCACAGCGCCGGCGATGCGCTGCTGGGCCAGGTCGGCGCACTGTTGAAATCCAAAGTCCGCTGGCGCGACACCCTGGCGCGTTTGGGCGGCGATGAGTTCGGCATATTGCTCGAGAGCTGTTCGCTCGATGAAGCCATGCGCACCGCGGAGGCGCTGCGCGAGGCGGTGCGCAATTTCAAGTTTACCTGGGAGGAGCGCACCTTCCGCCTCGGCGCGAGCATCGGCGTCGTGCCGATCTCGGCGGACAACGCCGACGTGGCATCGGTCTTGAGCGCGGCCGACAGTGCCTGCCAGGCCGCCAAGGAGGCCGGGCGAAACCGCGTGCATAGTTTCGAGGAAAACGACATCGACTTGATGCGCCGGCGCCGCGAGATGCAGTGGGCGGCGCGCATCAACAATGCACTGGAAGAGGGCCGCTTCGAGTTGTTCCGGCAGACCATCATGCCGCTGCAGAAGACCGAAGAAGGCGCGCATTACGAACTGCTGTTGCGCATGCGGGATGAGTCCGGAAAGATCGTCGGACCGGACAACTTCATGACCGCAGCCGAGCGCTACGGAATCACCCCCAGCATCGATCGCTGGGTGATCGAGAATGCCTTCCGCTGGCTGGTTTCAGAGGCCGACGAACGCGAAAAGCTCACCATGTGTTCGATCAACCTCTCGGGACAAAGCCTGGGCGACGACAAGTTTCTGCCCTACGTCATCGACCAGTTTCATAAGAGCGGTCTGGATGCCACCAAGATCTGTTTCGAAATCACCGAAACCGCGGCGATCGCGAGTTTCTCGCAGGCCAATCGCTTCATTCAGGCGCTGAAGGAACTGGGCTGCAAGTTCGCGTTGGATGACTTCGGCACCGGACTGTCTTCGTTCGGCTACTTGAAGCACTTCCCGGTCGATTACCTGAAGATCGACGGCAGTTTCGTCAAAGAGATCCTGCACGATCCCATCGATCGCGAGATGGTTCGTTCAATCAACGAAATCGGCCACTTGACGGGCAAGCAGACCATCGCCGAATTCGCAGAGAATCAGGAAATCATCAACATGCTGCAAAGCCTGGGCGTGGACTACGCGCAAGGCTATGGCGTCTCCCAGCCGCAGCGTGTGCTGAAGGCCGCCAACAGCGTCTGATCCGCGGCGATTAATCGCGCTCAAGCCCGCCAGTCGAATCTCATCGACAGATCGATGGCGCGAACGTGCTTGGTGATGGCGCCGACGGAAATGAAGTCCACGCCGGTTTCCGCGATTTCGCGAATCGTGTCGGTGGTGATGCCGCCGGACGCCTCGATTTTCAGCGGCCTCATCGCCCGGGCGTTCTGCGCCACTGCCTCGCGCATCGCCGGCAGCGAGAAGTTATCCAGCATCGCGATATCCGCGCCGGCATCGATTGCCTGCTGCAATTGCGCCAGATCCTCCACCTCGACCTCGATCGGCACCGTGCTGCCGCGGCGCTTCGCTTCGGCCACCGACAGTGCAATGGAGCCGGCCGCCGCGATGTGATTTTCCTTGATCAATATGCCGTCGAATAATCCCATGCGATAGTTATGTCCGCCGCCGACCCGGACCGCGTACTTCTGCGCTGACCGCAAACCCGGAATGGTCTTGCGGGTATCCAGCAGCCGGCACCGGGTGCCGTGAAGCAGGGCCGCATAGGTGTGAGTGGCGGTTGCGGTGCCGCTCAGGAGCTGCAAAAAATTGAGCGCGGAGCGTTCCGCGGTGAGCAGCGCGCGCGCAGGACCGTCCACGGAGAATAGCCGCTGATTCACGCCGATGGAGTCGCCCTCGGCGACCTGCCAATCGAAGCGCACCCGCTGACTGACCTGGCGAAATGTCTCCTCGACATAGGGGATGCCGCAGACGATGGCGGCCTCACGGGTGATGACGGTGGCGCGCCCGCTGTTCTCTTCAGGGATCAGCGCGGCAGTGAGATCGCCGCCGCCGATGTCCTCGGCCAGCGCCGCGGCGACCTGCTGCGCCAAATCCGGGGGGACCGGCACCGAACCTGCGATACCGATCCCGCCATTCAGAAGGGCAGTCCGTGCATCGGTCCGACCATGCACATTAACATCGGGATCGACAGCAAGAAGTTGATGCGCGAGGCATACAGGGCCACCTTACGGGCCTGGGCCTTCTGCTCGTCGGTCGCCGGGACGATCCCCAGGATTTTCTTCTGATTGGGCCATATCAAGCCCCAGACATTGAAAAGCATGATGGTGCCGAACCATGCGCCGATGCCGATGATGAGGTTGGGGCGAGAATACGTGGAATCCGCGAGGCCCAGGGTAAACGCACTCACAAAGCGGCCGGGCGTCTGGGAGAGCAGGTAGGCGCCTAGCAGCCACGTTCCCAGGGCGCTCCAGCGAAACCACAGCAGCGCCCGCGGCGCGATGTACTTGTTGACTCCGGCACCGCCTGGACCGCCCTTATCGGCCGCAGCCGCGGCCATCCCGGGGGTCTGCACCGCATTGAAGTAGTACAAAAGGCCGATCCAGAAAACGCCGAATATGATGTGCAGCCAGCGGGTTAGGGCCGCGAGAGTAATAGTGTTGAATGTGAGACCATGGCCTATCAGGGCCGCGATCAGAACGGCCAGCGCGAATCCAATGATTAAAGGCCATTTGACGGTTGTTAACGGGTTCATGCGCTTCCCCTCCTTAATATTGGACTTCGGATCCCGCCACGGCGCGGATCGTGCGTTGCGGCAGGCTGGAAGAATAGGGGACTGACCCCAATAATTCAACGATGTCCGACGTTCCAGCACCGCCTCAATCGCCCTGCGTCAAAAACTGCACTTTGGACGCTGATGGGTACTGCCAGGGTTGTTATCGTACAATTGAGGAAATCGCGTGCTGGTCGGGCATGACACACCCGGAGCAGCGGGCGCTGCTCGACACCCTGAAGGAGCGGGCGCGCCGCATGGCCTTCGGGCCGAGCCGTTAGGTATGAGTTTGAACAGTAGAGGGTCGATTATGGACGCAATTGAACGAATCAAGGGCCAACTGGCGGGCGCGCCGGTGGTGCTGTACATGAAGGGCACGCCGGATTTTCCGCAATGCGGATTTTCAGCCCAGACGGTGGGTGCCTTGCGCGCCTGCAAGGCGCAGTTTGCGCACGTCAATATTTTCGAAGATCCGGAAGTGCGCGAAGCATTGAAGGTTTATTCGAAGTGGCCGACTTTCCCGCAGTTGTACGTGAATGGCGAGCTGGTCGGCGGCTGTGACATTGCGTTGGAAATGTACAAGAGCGGCGAGCTGAAGCAGCTGCTTGCCGAGGCGGGAGCCGTTCCCGCCTAGTTTTCCTGAGAGTCGGGGTTTTCCTGAGGATCGGGCTCAATCTCGAGCGGGCCCATCGACGCCAGCCGCCTGCGGCTGGCGTCGAATACACCTTGAAATTGATTGCACACCATGCAAAAAAGATCGGCGGTGCGCTCGGCATCGTACGCCGCCGAATGCGCCGAGGCGGTGTCCCACTCCAGGCCGGCGGCCAAAGTCGCACGCATCAACACCGTCTGGCCGAAAGCGACCCCGCCGAGCGTTGCGGTATCGAAACTCGAGAAAGGATGAAACGGATTGCGCTTGATCTGGGTACGCGCGACCGCAGCGTTGAGGAAATTCAAATCAAAAAAGGCGTTGTGACCCACCAGCACGGCACGTGTGCAATCGGCCGCGCGCACGGCTGTTCGAACGTCGCGAAAAATCCGTTGCAGCGCCTCTTCCTCCGGTATGGCCGGACGCAGCGGATGATGCGGGTCGATGCCGGTCACCGCCATCGACGCGGGCTCCATATTCGATCCCGGAAACGGCACCACGTGATAGCGATGAGTCTCGCCGCGCGCCAGGGTGCCGTCGCTGCGCATGTCGATGAGCACCGCCGCGATTTCCAGCAGCGCATCGGTTTGCGAGTTGAAGCCGCCGGTTTCCACATCGATCACCACCGGCAAGAAGCCGCGGAAGCGTGTGGCAAAGGTAATGGGAGCGATCGATGGCATTGAGGTCCTGTTAGCCCAGTCGCCAGGCAATCGACTCACCTGCGCGATAGGGGATGAGTGCGCCATCGCCAAAATCGTAGGCCGCGGGTGCAACCCAGGGTTCCTTGATGAGTGTGATGGTGTCGCTGTGGCGCGCCAGCCCGTAAAAATCCGCGCCGAAATGACTGGCAAAGGCTTGCAAGCGGTCGAGCCGCCCGACCGATTCGAAGGCCTCGGCGTACAGTTCAATGCCGGCATGCGCCGTGAACATGCCGGCGCAGCCGCAAGCAGCCTCCTTGGCGCTCCTCGCATGGGGAGCACTGTCGGAACCGAGAAAATAGCGCGGATTGCCGCTGGTTGCCGCCTCCAACAGCGCCTGCCGGTCGCGTTCCCGCTTCAAAATGGGCAAGCAGTAGTAGTGCGGCCTGATGCCGCCCAGAAAAATCGCGTTGCGATTGTGCAGAAGATGCTGCGGCGTGATGGTCGCAGCAACGCCAGGCCTGGCCGCGGCGACGAACTCCACCGCACGCGCCGTGGTGATGTGCTCGAACACCACGGGCAAGGCCGGGAAGCGCTCGAGCAACGGTGCAAGCACCGTATCGATGAAGTGAGTCTCGCGATCGAACACGTCCACTTCGGCCTGCGGCGATTCGCCGTGAACCAGCAATCGCATGCCCACCTTCTCCATGTGTGCGATGACCGGGTATACGCGTTTGATGTCGGTGACGCCGGCATCCGAGTGCGTCGTCGCCCCGGCAGGGTAGAGCTTCACGCCATGGATGAAGCCGCTCGCCCGGGCACGATCGATCTCATCGGCGGTGGTGGTGTTGGTGAGGTATAGCGTCAACAACGGCTCGAATCGGCTCTGGGCGGGCAGCGCCGCCAGGATACGCTGTCGGTAGGCCCGGGCCATCTCGGCGGTGGTGATCGCCGGTTGCAAGTTCGGCATCACGATGGCGCGGCCGAAGCGTTGCGCGGTGAAGCCGACGACTGCGTTGAGCGCGGCGCCGTCGCGCAGGTGCAGGTGCCAGTCATCCGGCCGCTGTATGCGCAGGGTGCTCATGCGCGCGCGGCCGATGCCGCCGGCCAACCGCGGCGCAATAGATCGAGGGTAAAGCGGACCCCGAACCCCGTGATCTCGCTGGCGATGTGCGCAAGGCCGCCATGACGAGTAGCGGCCGCCAGGTCCAGGTGCAGCCAGGCGATGTCGCCAGGCACGAATCGATTGAGAAAGCGCGCGGCCAATATGTGATCACCCTTGGAATCCGCGGCACACTGCAGTACATCTGCGACACTGCTTTCCAGATCCGTGTCGAAATCGCCATCCATGGGGAAACACCAGACACGCTCGCCGGAGCTTGCGCCCGCGGACTCGATCAGTTCGCGCGAGTCGGGACGATTGGTAAATGCGCCGCTGTATCGCTCGGTGAGCGCGCATACGCAGGCCCCCGTCAGGGTTGCGTAATCGATGATGGCACGCGGCTTTTTGGCCGACGCCAGGCAGAGGGTGTCCGCCAGTGCCATGCGTCCTTCGGCATCGGTATGGATGACCTGGATGGTGGTGCCATTCGCGGCGCGCACGATGTCCTGGGGCTTGTAGGCCAAGGGACCGATGCTGTTTTCACTGATCGCCAGCCAACAGTCAACCGACTGAGTTGAACGCAAAGCGTGCAACGCGTACAGACTGCCCAACGCCACGGCGCTGCCGGCCATGTCGGTGTGCATGTCCAGCATGCTCTTGTGTGTCTTTAAATTGATACCGCCGGTGTCGAAACAGATGCCCTTGCCGACCAGACCGACAGCAGGTGCTGCACCGCCGCGCGGCCGATAGCTTAAGTGCGCGATGCCGGCGTCGCGTGCGCCATTGCCGCGCGCTACCGCGAGAAATGCGCCGCAACCCAACCGCTTGAGTTGCGTCTCGCCGTGGAACTTGAAGCGCACCTTCAGGCGCTGCGCGAATTGGCGCAGCAGCCGGCGGTAGGTGAGGGCGTTGAGCGTGCTGGGCGGCAGCGCGGTCAACCAACGCGCAAGATTGTTGCCGGCGGCGGTCGCCAGCGTCAGATCGAGCTCGGGAATTTTGCCGCGCCGCGCGACGTCGATGCGCCTCAGAAGCGTCCGCGCCTTCGGTCTGCTCTTGAAACTCGCGAAACGAAATGCGCCCGCCTGGAGTGCCGCGATGGCGGCATGCAAGGCCGATTCGGCGGCCTTGGGCTCGCAGCCCTGCTGCCAGATCAGCAGCGATTGCGGATCGCCATCCAGCACGCCGCGGGTGATTTTACCGGCGGCCTGCAAGCGCTCGAAAGTCGAGGCTTTGCTCGACAAGCAAGTAACCACCAGAAGCGTCTGTGCGGAAGCGCCGACGCGCAGGTGAAATGTATCGCCCGCCTTGCGCATTTTGCGTTGGAAGAGCGCGCGGAGCATGGCGCCGTGAGGCAATGCTCGCCAGTCCGCCTCGGTCGGCGCGGGCGGCAGGAACAGCAGGGCGCTCGCATAGCGCGCCAAGCTCGATTCGCTGACGCGCGCGCCGATTTGGCGCACCGGTACGAGGAGACGGTCTAAGGGCAAGCGAGTCGATAGCATAAAACCGGAAGGTGCGCGCTAATCCCTTGCTTGACCGTGAAAATCCAAACCCCGAAGATAGCCCGAGTAACAACGTGGTGGCAGTTGGCGCAGGGGCGCTGTAACGTGCCTGCCATCTTAACAGGACACGTGGGTGTGTGCATTCCATGACGCAACAATCGCCGTTCGAAGACATTGATCCAGCCGAAACCCAGGAGTGGCTGGAATCCATCGATTCGGTTTTGCGCGCACAGGGAGCGGAACGCGCGCATTTCTTGCTGGAAAAATTGGTGGACTTCACGCGACGTTCCGGCGCGTACCTGCCATTCAAACCCAATACGGCCTACCTCAATACGATATCCAAGGCCCAGGAGCCGGAGTATCCGGGCGACCGCGCCCTGGAGCGGCGCAACGAAGCCTATATACGATGGAATGCGCTCGCCATGGTGGTCCAGGCGAACCGCTCGAACTCCGAATACGGTGGGCATATTGCGACCTACGCGTCTGCGGCCACCCTGTACGAAGTCGGGTTCAATCATTTCTGGCGGGCGCGCAGCGCCGAGCATCCCGGCGACATGATTTTTGTGCAGGGACATTCCAGTCCCGGCATCTATGCGCGCGCTTACCTCGAGGGCCGCTTGAACGAGAGCCAGCTGCAGCGCTTCCGCCAGGAAGTGCGCGGCGGCGGTCTATCGTCCTACCCGCATCCCTGGTTGATGCCTGACTTCTGGCAGTTTCCGACCGTATCGATGGGCTTGGGTCCGATGACCGCGATTTTTCAAGCGCGATTCGTGCGCTATCTGGAGCATCGCGGCATCGTCCCGCCGTCCGACCGGAAAGTCTGGGCATTTTTGGGTGATGGTGAGATGGATGAGCCCGAATCGATGGGCGCGCTCACCATGCCGGTGCGCGAGAAGCTGGACAACCTGATCTTCGTGATCAATTGCAATCTGCAGCGTCTCGACGGACCGGTACGCGGCAACGGCAAGATCATTCAGGAGCTTGAAGCGGCGTTTCTCGGCGCAGGTTGGAACGTCATCAAGGTGCTCTGGGGATCGCGATGGGATCCGCTGCTGGCGCGCGATCAAAAGGGTTTCTTGAAGCGCGTGATGGAAGAATGCGTGGACGGCGAATACCAGAACTTCAAATCCAAGGGTGGTGCGTATACGCGCGAAAACTTCTTCGGCAAGTACCCCGAACTCAAGGAGATGGTCGCCAATATGTCGGATGATGAGATCTGGCACTTGAATCGCGGCGGTCATGATCCACAGAAGGTTTACGCGGCCTATGCTTCGGCCGTTGCGAATGTGGGTGCGCCCACCGTGATTCTCGCGAAAACCGTCAAGGGCTTCGGCATGGGCAAGGCCGGCGAGGGCTTGAACTCCACGCATCAGCAGAAAAAGCTCAGCGACGAAGCACTGAAGGAAGTGCGCGATCGTTTCAATATTCAAATCACCGACGAAGAAATCGCCGGGTTGTCATTCAGAAAACCCGCTGCCGACAGCGATGAGATGCGCTACCTGCAGGAGCGTCGCAGCTCCCTTGGCGGGTATCTGCCGGCGCGCAGCTCCGTGGCTCCGCCGCTGGTCGTGCCGCCGTTGGAAGCGTTCAACACGCTCCTCGAGGGCACGGGTGATCGTGAAATCTCGACCACCATGGCCCTGGTGCGCATGCTGACTTCGCTGGTCAAGGACAAGAACATCGGCAAACACATCGTGCCCATCGTTCCCGATGAAGCGCGTACCTTCGGCATGGAGGGAATGTTCCGCCAGATCGGCATCTATTCGTCGGTGGGACAACTGTACACGCCGCAGGATGCCGACCAACTCATGTTCTATCGCGAGGACAAGAAGGGACAGATTCTCGAGGAGGGCATCAACGAGGCCGGCAGCCTGTGTTCCTGGCTTGCCGCGGCGACCGCTTACTCCAATCACGGCGTGAGCATGGTGCCCTTCTATATCTATTATTCGATGTTCGGTTTCCAGCGCGTCGGGGACTTCATTTGGGCGGCGGGCGACAGTCAGGCGCGGGGCTTTCTGGTGGGCGGCACCGCCGGGCGCACCACGCTGGCCGGCGAGGGATTGCAGCATCAGGATGGGCACAGCCAGCTGGTGGCGACCACGGTACCGAACTGTGTGGCCTATGATCCGACGTTCGCCTATGAGCTCGCGGTCATCGTGCAGGACGGACTGCGCCGCATGTATCAAGATCAAGAAAACGTCTTTTACTACATCACCTGCATGAACGAGAACTACGCTCACCCGGCAATGCCGGCGGGCGTGACGCAGGGCATATTGAGCGGCATGTACCTGCTGCAGATCGGCGGGCGCGGCAAGGTGCGGGTTTCGCTGTTCGGCTCCGGCACCATTTTGCTGGAAGTCCTGGCGGCCGCGGAGCTTCTGGAAAAGAACTACGGCGTGCCGGCGGATGTGTACTCGGTGACCAGTTTCAGTGAGCTGCGCAAGAATGCGCTCGCCGTCGAACGCTGGAACATGCTGCATCCGGGCGAGGCACGCAAGCAGAACTACGTTCAGCAAGTGTTGGCGGACCGCACGGGCCCCTTCATCGCAGCCACCGACTACATGAAGACCGTCGCGGATCAGATCCGGCAGTGGGTGCCCGGACCTTACACGGCGCTGGGCACCGATGGGTTTGGCCGCAGCGATTCGCGCGCCGAATTGCGGCGGTTCTTCGAGGTTGATCGGCACTACATCGTGGTCGCGGCGCTCAAGGCGCTGTCCGACGAGGGCAAGATCGACAAGCAAACGGTGAGCATGGCCATGCAGTCCTTCGGCATCGATCCAGAAAAACCCAATCCCTTGTCGGTGTAGGAACATGGCGACGCCCATCAAAGTCTTGGTTCCTGACATAGGCGGATTTGCCAACGTCGACGTGATTGACGTGCTGGTCAAAGATGGCCAGCAAATTGAGAAAGAAACGCCCTTGGTGACCCTGGAAACGGAAAAGGCCGCCATGGATGTGCCGGCGCCCGCCGCGGGCAAGATCGTGAGCGTCAACCTCAAGACAGGCGATAAAGTATCGGAAGGGTCCTTGATCCTGATGCTCGAGCCGGCGGCTTCCGCCGCAGCGCCGCCAACCCAGGCGAAGTCCGCGCCGGCCGCTGCGGCTGCCACGCCTGCGTCGACTGCAGCGCCTGCGTCGGCTGCTACGCCTACGCCGGCTGCGGCGCCGGTCTCAGCCGCGCCGCCCGCTGCTGCGCAAGCGCCGGCGCCTGAGCAGGGCCCCGCGGCTTCAATAGATGAGGTGGCGTTTTCTAAAGCGCACGCCAGCCCGTCTGTGCGCAAGTTCGCGCGCGAGCTGGGCGCTGATTTGGGCAAAATCAAGGGAACGGGCGTCAAGGGCAGGATCACTCAGGATGACGTAAAGGCGCACGTCAAAGGGTTGCTGAGCGCAGCGGCCGCTGCCCCTGCGTCCGGAAGTTCGTGGCCGCGGGTGGCCACCGTGGATTTCGCAAAGTTTGGGCCCGTCGAAGTCAAGCCTCTGTCGCGCATCCAGAAGATTTCTGGTTCCAGATTGCAGGCGAGCTGGCTCAACGTGCCGCATGTCACGCAGCACGAGGACGCGGACATCACCGACCTGGAGGCCGCGCGCGGCGCCCTGAAGAACAAGGCGGCTCAGGAAGGGGTGCGCCTGACGCCGCTGGTGTTTGTCATCAGGGCGTGCATTTTGGCGCTCAAGGAATTTCCGCGATTCAACGCCTCGCTGGATGCCGGCGGAGACAATCTGGTCTTCAAGAAGTATTTCAATATCGGTTTCGCAGCGGATACGCCGAACGGCCTGGTGGTGCCGGTGATTCCCAACGCCGACCGCCTGAGCATCTATGACACCGCCCGCGTCTTGGCGGACATGTCTGAGAAAGCTCGATCAGGGAAACTCAAAGCCGCCGAGATGCAGGGCGGGTCCTTCACGATCTCGAGTCTGGGGGGCATCGGCGGAACGTATTTCACGCCCATCATCAACGCGCCTGAAGTTGCCATTCTTGGTGTGTCGCGGTCCAGCCAGAAACCGGTCTACGAACGCGGTGGATTTGTTCCCCGCCTGATGCTGCCTCTGTCTCTGTCATATGACCATCGCGTGATCGATGGCGCCGAGGCCGCTCGCTTCGTCGTATTCCTCGCGAAGACGCTGGGTGACGTGAAGGCTGTGCTATGAGCACGGTCGAGGTCCGTGTACCTGATCTCGGCGATGCCAAAGGTGTCGCAGTGCTCGAAGTGCTCGTCAAAAAGGGCGCGAGCGTGGCCGTCGACGACCCGTTGATTACGCTCGAGTCGGAGAAGGCATCGATGGATGTGCCTTCGCCCGTGAGCGGTGTGATCGATTCGATCGCCGTAAAAAAAGGCGACGAGGTCGGCTCCGGCACCCTGATCGCCGTGGTCAACACACACGACACGGACACCGAGGTGTTGTCTCCAAAAGTTGCCGTATCCGCAGCGCGCGCGGTGCCCGCGCCTGCACCCGCGAAGCCGACAGCCGCGCCTGCGGCGAAGCCAGCACCCGCGGCAAAAACACCTGCGCCCGCAGCGAAACCGGCAGCAACGCGCGCCGCGGCGACGGCACCTCCGGCGAAACCTGTAGCCTCAAAGGGCACGCGCCCCGGCGGAGGCGCTGCTTCGGCGGCCCCCGAGGGTGCCGTCGATCTGGTCGTGCTTGGCGCCGGTGTCGGCGGCTACACGGCGGCATTTCGCGCTGCGGATCTAGGTCTCAAAGTGACGCTGGTCGAACGCTGGCCGGTGCTGGGCGGTGTGTGCTTGAACGTCGGCTGCATTCCGTCGAAGGCGTTGCTGCATGCGGCCAAGGTCATCGAAGATGCTGCCGACATGGCGGCCAACGGAATCGTATTCGCGCCACCGCAGATCGACCGTGATCGCCTGAGGATGTGGAAGGGCCGGGTGGTCACGAGATTGACCAACGGGGTGTCGCTGCTGGCAAAGCAGCGCAAAGTGGAAGTGATTCAAGCCGAAGCAAAATTCGTCGGCCCTTTTTCCTTGGAACTGAAGGGCGCCGAGGGAGTCCGCCGATTGGACTTCAAGCAGTGCATCATCGCGGTCGGATCCGAATCGGCCCGCCTGCCAGGGTTGCCGGACGATCCTCGGGTGATTGACTCGGGTGGTGCGCTGGAGTTGCCCGACTGCAAACGTCTCCTGGTGGTCGGTGGCGGCATCATCGGCTTGGAAATGGCCTGCGTTTACGATGCGCTCGGCGTCCAGGTGACGGTGGTGGAACTGAGCGAGGGCCTCATGCCGGGCACCGACCGTGATTTGGTGCGCCCTTTGCAAAAGCGCATCGAAAAGCGCTACCAGAAAATTCTACTGAATACCAAGATTGCGGGGCTCGAAGCGCAGTCTCAAGGACTTCGGGCCACGTTTGCCGGACCCGATTCGCCCGAACCGCAGGTCTTCGACAGAGTGCTGATCGCGGTCGGGCGCTCCGCCAATGGCAACGCAGTCAATGCCGCTGCGGCGGGTGTTGCGGTCAGCAATCGCGGCATCATCGAGGTCGACAAGCAGATGCGCACCAACGTGCCGCATATTTTTGCGATCGGCGACGTGGTCGGCGCGCCGATGCTGGCGCACAAGGCTTCGCACGAGGCCAAGGTCGCCGCTGAGGTGGCGGCCGGACACAAGTCCTCGTTCGACGCGCGCTGCATTCCCTCCGTGGCGTATACCGATCCTGAGATCGCCTGGGTGGGACTCACCGAGACCGAGGCGCAGGCGCGCGGCGTGCAGTACGGAAAAGGAATGTTTCCCTGGGCGGCGAGCGGGCGCGCGTTGGCGCTCAATCGCGACGAAGGATTCACCAAGATTCTCTTCGAGCAGGACACCAACCGCATCATCGGCGCGGGCATGGTAGGCACGAATGCCGGCGAGTTGGTGGCCGAGGCAGCGCTTGCGATCGAAATGGGCGCCGATGCCTCCGATATCGGCTTGACCATTCATGCCCACCCGACCTTGTCGGAAACGGTTATGTTGGCCGCGGAGGTCTTCGAAGGCACTGCCACCGATTTGTACAAACCCAAACGATAGAGATACCGATGAGCCGCCATGGTATTGCTGCGATGTTTCTGTTCCTGGCAGCGTGCAGCATCGGCGCCTCGGTCCGCGCCGAGGACGGCTGCGTGGATTTTAAATGGGACGTGACCCAAGTGCGCGCGCTGTTTGCCGGCGCCGCCCAGTCGCTGTCGGCGGGAACGGATGTGACATCCGCGCCCGCCCTCCAGCCGAATCGTCTATACGCCCTGAAATTGCTGCCGCAGGACCGCGTGAGTTTCATGACCAAGCCGGCCGCCAAGGGCACCTACGCGGGCTCTCACGCGGGTCTCGCGACATTTCAAGTGCCGGAGTCGGGTAGCTATCGCGTCGCCATCGACGCGCCGTTCTGGATCGATGTAGTGGCCAACGGTGCACTGCTGCCGGCCAAGGACTATCAAGGCCAGCACAGCTGCAGCGCGCCGCACAAAATCGTCGAGTTCGAATTGCCGGGAACCCGCCCGCTGGTTTTACAATTGAGCAACGCCGCTCAGGGCGAAATCCGGCTGACAATCACCCCGGTGGCCTCGAGGAAATTCTGAGCCTGAAATTATGGCCGCTACGGCGCGTCGATACAGCTCTTGAGATAGGCTGTTTTTTCGGCGCCGACCAGCTTTTGAGCCTTTGCCTGTGCCAGGCAAGCGGTACGTTTGGCGTGCTTTGCGGCTGCATCATCCGCTGCTGTCGTGGCGGCCGGAGTGGCGCCAGGCGCGGCGGAGGATGCGGGTGTCTGTGAGGAGGTTGCTTGGATGGCAACGACGCTCAAGCAAAGACACAGAGCGCTCGCCCTGAATGCAACACGCATGGACTATCCTCGATCGACACAGAGGAATGGCAACTCTCCCAGGATAGCGTCGCGCGCCAAGCGCACCGATGAAGCGCGCATGAAGCTTTCTTAACCTGGAAAGGGCAGGGCGGCCTTGAGCCTCAGGATCGATTCAGACGATTTCGCGCAAGCTCCAGGTATTGCTTTTCGTCCGGGGTGACGCCGCTGCGTTGTGCCAGCCACAGTGCTTCCGCGAGGGCCTCCATGAGGGCATGCTCCGCATCGTGCTCGTTCCCAAGCCGAATCTGCAATTGACGCTGCAAATCGCGGATTCCCGGCGGCCGATCGATGGACAGCTGTTCGCGGACCGCAAGATGCAGCCCCATGTGCAAGAAGGGATTCTCCTCGCCGGCGGCGCTCGGTTCGAAGTCGACGGCTGCCTGCGCATCGGCGCAGATGCCCTGATACTCCGGGTGCGCGCCCACCACGTCGGTGATCAGCGCTTCGAGGGGTGTCAGGGGCAGATGAGCCACATGCTTGGCCCAGGCCTGCGTCAAGGTGAGCCTGAGCTGCTCGCGAGAGTATGAGTCAAAGGCGCTCACGGCTTGGTCTTGTGCCGATATTCGCAAAGATCTGCAATGCCGCAGACGGGGCAGGCAGGATTTCGGGCTTTGCAGACATACCGCCCATGCAATATCAGCCAGTGATGGGCGTCCTTCAAGAACTCCGCCGGCACGAATTTCAAAAGCTTTTCCTCCACTTCGCGCACGGTCTTGCCCGGCGCCAATCCGGTGCGATTCGCAACGCGAAAAATGTGGGTGTCCACCGCCATCGTCGCGTGACCGAAGGCCGTATTTAAAATCACATTCGCGGTCTTTCGGCCGACACCCGGCAACTCTTCGAGGGCATCGCGCGTCTGCGGCACGGTGCCGCCATGTTGTTCGAGCAGCAATTTGCAGGTCGCAATGATGTTTCTGGCCTTGGCATTGTATAGCCCAATCGATTTGATGTACCGGGAGAGTCCGCGGACGCCCAAGCCTAGAATCGACGCCGGCGTGTTCGCTACTCGGAACAACTCTGCCGTGGCCTTGTTCACTGATTTGTCGGTGGCTTGCGCGGAAAGGATGACGGCAACCAGCAGCTCGAAAGGGGATCCATATACCAGTTCGGTGCGCGGCGCTGGATTGGCCCGGCGCAGCCGCTCGAAAATGACCAGCCGCTTTTGCGGATTCACCGTTTGCGCTCTGGGCGTCGCGCGGCCAGTGTCTTTTTTGCGTCCAGTTGCCGCTGCCTTTCCGCGGCGTGATTTGCAATGCGCAAGCCGTGTGCCTGGAATCGCTCGCGGTTGAGCTCTGGCTGGTTGGGGACGGGATGCGCTGCGCTGCGCATCTCGATGCAATCGACGGGACAGGGAGGCAGGCACAGCTCGCACCCGGTGCAGATATCCTCGAGCACCGTGTGCATATATTTCTGGGCGCCGACAATGGCATCAACCGGGCAAGGCGACAAGCATCGGGCGCACCCGATGCAGCGCGATTCATCGATCCAGGCGACGCGTGGCGGTGCTTCGACGCCGTGGATCGGATTCAATGGCAGCACCGGGCGATTCAGCAACTTTGCCAGCGCTTCGATCGTCATCTCGCCGCCGGGTGGGCACTGATTGATTGGTGCGGTCCCGCTGGCGATGGCCGCCGCGTAGGGCCTGCAGCCGTCATAGCCGCAGCGGGTACATTGAGTTTGCGGCAATAAGGCGTCAATGCGCGCCGCGATGTCGGGCGCCGTTTCGCCGCGCATGATCATCTGACACGCATGCCGGGGCTCGCCCCCGAGTCCGGTGACAGCACAAAGATCTCTTTGCCTCCGGGTCCCGCGGCCAACATCATGCCTTCCGAAGTACCAAAACGCATTTTGCGAGGCTCGAGATTCGCGACCACCACGATGAGCCGGCCGACCAAGGATGCATGATCGTAGGCGGCGCGAATCCCGGCAAAAATCTCGCGCTGCCCCAGGTCGCCGACATCGATGCGAAGCTTCAACAACTTGTCGGCGCCGGGAACCAGATCGGCCTCCAAGACCTTGGCGACCCGCATATCGACGCGCAAAAAATCGTCGATCGAAATCAGATTGCCTTCGACCGAGGCGGCCGCCGCCAAGGTCGCTACGTCCGAGGCGCCGGCGCTTGCCGGGGCCGCAGCTTGCGGCTCGCTGACAACCGGTTCGACGAGCTGCGCAACCACCTTGGGATCGAGACGTACGGCCAGCGCCTCATAGGGCTTGATGGTGGTCCCCAACAGCGGAGCGCCCGCGCTCGCCCAAGTCCAGGTGGGCTCTTGCAAAAATGTGCGCGCCTTCGCGGCCATCTCGGGCAACACCGGTGCCAGGTAGATCATCAGCACCCTGAATAGATTCAGAGCCTGCGTGCAGACAGCCTGCACCTCGGAGGCCTTGCCCGGATCCTTGGCGAGCAGCCACGGCTTGTGCTGATCCACGTACTGATTGGCGCGATCGGCCAGCGCCATGATGTCGCGCATCGCGCCCGCGGTGTCACGGGTTTCGTAACCTTTGGCGATGGCTTCGCCGGCGGCAACGAACGCGGCGTACAGCCCTGGATCGGCCAAGCGCTCCGCCAGTTTACCGCCCGAGGATTTGACGACGAAGCCGGCGCAGCGGCTGGCAATGTTCACCAGCTTGCCGACTATTTCCGAATTGAGACGCGTCGTGAACTCGTCCAGATTCATGTCGATGTCGTCGATGCCGGCGCTCAATTTGGCGGCGAAATAGTAGCGCAGGTACTCGGCCGGAAGATTGTCCAGGTAACGACGGGCGGTGATGAAAGTGCCGCGCGACTTGGACATCTTCTGGCCGTTGATGGTCAGGAATCCATGAGCATGCACGGCCGTGGGACGGCGCATTGCCGATGCCTGAAGCACCGCCGGCCAAAAAAGCGTATGAAAATAGAGAATGTCCTTGCCGATGAAGTGATGCAGTTCAGCGGTCGAATCGGCGGCCAGGAAATCGTCGAACTGAAGGCCGGCGCGAGCACAGAGTTGCGTGAAGCTCGCCAGATAACCGATGGGCGCATCGAACCAGACGTAGAAGTACTTGAGGGGTGCGCCGGGAATTTCGAAGCCGAAGTAGGGCGCGTCGCGCGAGATATCCCAGTCCCGCAAACCTTGCGAAAACCATTCACCCAGCTTGCGAGCCACGCTCTCCTGTACCGCGCCGCTGGCCACCCAGGCATGCAGGCGTTTTTCAAATGCGCTCAAGCGAAAAAAGTAGTGCTCGGACTCGCGCCACACCGGGGTGGTACCGCTGACGACGGAGATCGGATTCTTAAGATCGCCCGGCGTGTACGTGGACCCGCAGTTCTCGCAGGAATCGCCGTACTGATCCGGTGTGGCACAGACCGGACAGACGCCCTTCACGTAGCGATCGGGCAAAAACATCTTGGCTGTTTCG
Source organism: uncultured Gammaproteobacteria bacterium (assembly GCA_963775565.1). GTDB lineage: Bacteria > Pseudomonadota > Gammaproteobacteria > Steroidobacterales > Steroidobacteraceae > Bog-1198. The sequence goes on along the minus strand of CAVZJP010000018.1, from coordinate 165,257 downwards.
TCGTATGCCTGGCGCACGCTGCGCGTATCGATGTAGCCGGCCTTTTGGTGCATCAGGTACATGCGATTGCACAGAACCTGGTTCTCCGGCGAGTGCGTCGAACCGAAGTTATCCATGCCGATCAACATGTCGCGCAAGTCGCGCTGATGTTCCGTGTTGATTTGAGCGATCAGCTGCTCCGGGGTAACCCCCTCGGCCTGCGCTTTGAGCATGATGGGCGTGCCGTGCGTGTCGTCAGCGCAGACGTAGTAGCACTCATGCCCGCGAAGTTTCTGAAACCGCACCCAGACATCGGTCTGCACAGCCTCGAGAATGTACCCCAGGTGCAGGGGACCGTTGGCGTAAGGCAGGGCGCTGGTGACCAGAATGCGGCGTCGTTGAGTCATGCCAAATTATGCCATGCCGAATGCGGCCGGTGGCGGCGCTGACAGTTGCGCGCGGTGGTCGGCGGCTACGAAGCTTCCCGGACCGCTTCGAATTTTGCTTTGTTGATGGCTTTCTTGAAAGCTTCTTTGCCGGAGATTTGCCGCGAATCGAGCAAGGCCTGAATGGCAGTGTCCATGAGGCGCATGCCGGTGGCGGCGCCGCTTTGCATGGCATTTTCCAATTGATCCATTTTGCCCTGGCGGATCAGATTGGCCACCGCCGGGGTATTGATCAGGATCTCCAGAGCGGCAACGCGGCCTTGCTTGTCGGCCTTCGGAATGAGCTGCTGCGAGACGACCCCGCGCAGACTGGTCGACAGCATGGTGCGCACATGCGGTTGCTTGTCCGCGGGGAATGCGTTCACCAATCGATCAACGGTGGCGGCGGCGCCGTTGGTATGCAGTGTGGCCATGACCAGAATCCCCATCTCCGCGGCGGTGACCGCGATGCTCATCGTCTCCAGGTCGCGCAACTCGCCCACCAGAATGACATCCGGGTCTTCGCGCAAGGCCGACAACAGCGCCGAGGAGAAGCTCGCGGCATGCACCCCTATCTCGCGTTGACTGATCAGGCAGTTCTTGCGCAGATGCACGAACTCGATCGGATCCTCGATGGTGAGAATGTGGCCTTTCTCCCGCGAATTAATGTCATCGATCATCGCCGCCAGGGTCGTGGACTTGCCTGACCCCGTTTTGCCCGTGACCAGTATCAAGCCGCTGTTGATCTTGCAAAGATCCATCACCGCGGTCGGCAGCTTCAGCTCCTCGGCGCTCTTGGCTTTCGATGGAATCGCGCGAAATACTGCGCCCATGCCGTTCAGCTGTCGCATGACGTTGACGCGAAATCGAGCGACGTTGGGTATGGCGTACGCGAAGTCCGTGCCGTCCTTTTCCTCGAAGCGCTCGAGCGCCAGTTTGGGCATGATTTCGTACAGCGTCGTCTTCACCGTTTCAGCGGCCAGCGGTTGCTCGCTCAAGGCCTTGAGTTCGCCGTACTGGCGCACGCGGGCCGGATCGCCGGCCAGGAAGTGCAAGTCCGAACCGTTGCGTTCGAGAACCTGGGTCAAGTATTGGTCTATGGCCGGCACGGAATTGTCTAGGTGGTGGGCGCGGGTTCGGCAACGGGAACGCCCGACATGTCGGTGACGAAGCGCTGGAACTGACGCTTGTCGGAGGCGTAGCTGTAAGCCTGATCGGGATCGACTTCCTTGGCGGTGATGGCCGCGAGCAATGCCTGATCCAGGAGCTGCATCCCATACTCCTTGCCCATTTGCAGCTGGCTGGGAATCTGGTGCGTCTGATCGGTCATGATGAGTTTGCCGATCGCCTTGGTCACCACCATGATTTCGCACACCGCTCGCCGTGCGCGTTGATCGGGAGTTTTGAGCAAAATCTGCGTGATGACCGCGATGAGACTGTTTGAGAGAAAGGTCTTGGTCTGCTCGCGCTCGTCATTGGGGAGTGCGTCGATGATGCGGTCCAGGGTCTTCGTGGCGCTGGTGGTGTGCAGCGTACCGAGCACCAAGTGCCCGGTTTCCGCGGCGGTCATCGCCATGGCAATGGTTTCGGCATCGCGCAGCTCGCCCACCAGGATCACGTCCGGGTCTTCGCGCATCGCGGCACGCACGCCTTCGGCAAAGGAGGGCAGGTGCGTGCCCAATTCACGCTGAATGACCTGGCTGGTCTTGCTGCGGTGAACGAATTCTATGGGGTCTTCCAGGCTGATGATGTTGAGCGCCCGGGTCGAATTCAGATAATCGATCATCGACGCGAGCGTGGTGGTTTTCCCGGTACCGGTGGAACCGGTTACCAGAATCATGCCTTGATGGTAGTCGCAGAGCTTGCGCACGATAGGCGGCAAGTTGAGTTGCTCCATGCTGGGTATCAAGGTCGGAATCGAGCGAAAGGCCGCACCAATACCGGTTTCTTTGCGAAATACATTGACGCGAAAGCGTCCGCCTTCGGTGGAGACGTAGCTGAAGTCCAGGTCGTGGCCCTCGCGCAGGACCTTGAGCTGCGATTGGGTCAGCACCTCGGTGATATAAGCCTCGAGTTCCGCGTCGCCTAGATCGCGGAACTTGATCGGCACCAAATCCCCCTGCATGCGCAGCATGGGGGGCACGCCCACGGCAAGGTGCAAGTCCGAGCACCCCTGTGCCACGCCCAACTTAAGGAACGCGTCGATTCTTGCCATAATGTATAAGGCTACCCGTAAGCGATTGGTTTTTCGAGTGTTTAGGGCAGGATTAGCCCATAAACGTGAGGTCCGTCTCGCGGAGCAGGCTCCTACAGGAATTTCTCGAGCGCCAGGCGCAGTTCGTCCATGGTTTGAGCCCGCTTGGCCTTGTCCAGGGACATGCATTTCATGACCAGGGCATTCAGTTCCACAGGCAATTCTTTGTTTATTTCAATCGGCTGGCGCGCCTTGCCTTGGACATGCTGGTACATGACGGACATGTGATCGCCGCGCGAATAGGGCGGCACGCCGGCGAACAACTCGTACAAGATCACGCCCAAACTGTAGATGTCGGCGCGCTCATCGACCTTTTTGCCCAAAATCTGCTCAGGCGCCATGTACTTCGGCGAGCCGATGACATAGCCGGTCTTGGTCAATTGGGTGTCGCCCTGACTCTGGGCGGCGGCCACGCCGAAGTCGACGATCTTGAGCAGCGAATCGTTGTCGATCAGTACGTTGGCGGGCTTCAGGTCGCGATGCACGATGCCGGCTTGATGCGCCACCGCCATGCCGGTCGCGATGTCGATGCCGAATTTGACGGCGCGCTTGAGCGCCACGGGCTTCTCGTTGATGATCTCGCCGCCCAGAGTATGGGATGGAAAGTATTCCATCGAGATCGCGTAGTTGCCGCGAATGTACAAGAAGTCGTAGATACGGATGACGTTCTTGTGCGTGATTTTGCGGCTGTAGCGCAGCTCATGCACGAAGCGCTTCATCATCTCTTCGTCCGACGACACGTTCGGGTTCAAGAATTTTAAGATCAAGCGCTCTTCGACGACCGTATCTTCCATGAGCAGCACGGTGCCGAATGCTCCCTTGCCGATCTTCTCGATGAACTTGTAGCGGCCCTCGATGACGTCTCCGGGCTTCAAGGTCGCGATGTCCAATTTGGCCGATGCCGCGGTGGCCTCGTTCTCTCTGACAACCTTCGCGATCTCCGCATTGTCGATGAGCAGCGTTTTGGCCGGTTCCTGCATTTTCTCCGCGCGTTTGTTCGCGGCGATCTGCTGCGTGGAGAAGCGGTTGTCCAACTCCTGCATGGCGCGGGCTACAGCCTGGGTCAAGGTTCCCTCGCCGGTGGTCGATACGGCTTGGAGGCGCGTGCGTATGGTGTCGGCGCGCCTTTCGTCCGCGAGCTTTGCCAATGCCGCGATGGCCTCGACTTTGATTTCGTTTTCAGGCCGCGACAGCATGGGCATGAGATTCTCGAGGCTCTTCTGATCGCCTATCTTGCCGATGGCGCGGATCACGGTCGGCAGGGACTTGGCTTCGCCCTGCAACATTTCGACGAAACGCGGTAAGGCCTTGCTGCTGCCGATTTCCGCCAGCGCATCAACGGCGCGCTCGCTGACCCACCAATCCGGATCCCGGGTCGCTTCGATCAGCTGCGCGACCGCGCGCTCATCCTTGGTTTGGTTGAGGATTTCAATTGCCGCCCGACGGATGTCCTGGTTTTCGTCCTTGATCAGCGCGAGCACGGCATCGACGACCTTCGGACCGCCGATCTTGCCCAGTGCGTCGGCCGCCCGGGTGCGCACCCACCAGTCGCTGTCGGCAATGACTTCCAGTAGAAACTTGACGGACTTGGCGTTGCCGACGACGTTCAGCACTTCCACAGCGGCGCGGCGTGCATATTCGTTTTCGTCCTTCAGTACTTCCACCAGGTACTTGACGGTCTCGGGGTGGTTGGCTTTGACGACCACGTCGACCGCCTTGTTCTGAACCTCAAGCTCCCCATCGCGCAGCATTCCGACCAGCAGCGGCATGTCGAAGGGGCCATCCATCTTCGCCAACGCCGAGAGCGCGGCGGAGCGGATGAACTTGTTGCTGTCCTTGAGCTGCTTCTGGACAGCCTCCTTCACCTTGGGCTGATTGAAGCGACCCAAAACGTTGATGATGTGCAGCCGCGCGACCGAGTCCTTACCCTCGATTCTGGAGATCAAGTCATCCACCGATGTTTCGTCGGCGATTTCGCCGATGATTTTGAACAACCCGGTTCTTTCGCTGGGTTCCTGTGCATAGGCTGAATTCAAGAGATCGCGCACCGAATAACGCGCCTTCTGCGCTGCGATCACGTCGATCAGGGCGTGCTTGGGCATCCCCTCCTTGGTCAACGCTTCCAGCAGCGCGTTGGGGGGGTAGTTTCGGCTCGAGGACAGGGCCCAGGCGATGCCCGACATGGCGCGCCCATTGGCCTCGGCCATGGTTTTCAATAGGACGGGCAGTGTCTTGGTGTCGATCAGCTTGGACAGCACCTCGACATAGGCGGTGGTTTCTTTTTTCTCCGAGGTCGACAAGGCGTCGATAATGGGAGCAATCGCGTCCGAGCCCAGGGAAGCCAGCTTCTCCAATGCCTTTTGCGCCAGCGGGCTGCCTGGATTGCCGCTGGATTTGACTTCGGCTATGAGCCGGTCGGCACGGTAATTCGCGAATAAACTCATTCGGCGCCTAAGTTACTCAATCCCTGGGAGCCATCCATTCTCACCTTATGTCAGGCGCCTTCCGTGGTCTTGATTCTCAATTCCGAAGTATGCCATACGTCACGCTTTTAGCTGCCTGCGGTACAATTAGGGGCTCATGAAGCATCCCCCCGCCGCGGACAGTGCCATCCGCGATAAATTGAGTACCTATACCGATCCCTATCTTGCCCAAACCTTGGGCGAGGCAAAAGCCGTGGTATCGGTGGCGGCCGGGGGCGACCTGGTCAGCGTTGAGCTGGTATTGGGATTCCCCTGTGCTGATTACACGGCCGAATTGCAGGCGGCGCTCGAAACGCACCTCAAACCGCTGTTGGGCGACGCGCGGCTTGCCCTGACCTTGAAGTCGCAAATCACCGCGCATGCCGTGCAGCGGACGCTTAAACCCTTGGCAAACGTGAAAAATGTGGTGGCTGTGGCCTCCGGCAAGGGTGGCGTGGGGAAGTCGACCACAGCCGCCAATTTGGCGCTTGCCTGGGCCCAGCAGGGCGCTAAAGTCGGCTTGCTCGATGCCGATATCTACGGTCCCAGCCAGCCCTTGATGATGGGCTTGAGCGGCGCCAAACCCACGACCACGGACGGTAAGCATCTGGCGCCGCTGCGCGCCCACGGCGTTGAAGTGATGTCCATCGGCTTCATGATCGATCAGGAACAGCCCATGGCCTGGCGGGGACCGATGGTGACCCAGGCTCTGACCCAGCTTCTGGGCGACACCAATTGGGGCGACCTTGACTATCTGGTCGTCGACATGCCGCCGGGCACCGGCGATATTCAACTCACCTTGGCGCAACGTGTACCTGTCAGCGGCGCGGTCATCGTGACCACGCCGCAGGACATCGCGCTGTTGGACGCGCGCAAGGGTCTCAAGATGTTCGAAAAGGTCGAAGTACGCGTGCTCGGGATTGTGGAGAACATGAGCATTCATGTGTGCTCGAATTGCGGACATGCGGAGCATATCTTCGGCAGCGGCGGCGGCGCGCGCATGGCGGCGCAGTACGGCGTGCAACTGCTGGGTGAATTGCCGCTCGATATTCGCATTCGCGAGGATGCCGATGGAGGCGCCCCGACCGTGGTGTCGGAGCCCGGCAGCGAACGCGCGCGCGCCTATCTTTTGATGGCGCGGCGCACCGCCGCCCGATTGGCCACCCTCAACAAAGACTATAGTCGCGCGTTCCCCAAAATAACGATCGAAGCAACCTAATGAGCATCAAAAGCGATCGATGGATCCGGCGCATGGCCGCCGAGCAGGGCATGATCGAACCCTTCTCGGCGCAACAGGTGCGCATGGCCGACGGTCACAAAATCGTCTCGTACGGCACCTCGAGCTACGGCTACGACGTGCGCTGCGCGGAAGACTTCAAGATTTTCACGAACATCAATTCCACCATCGTGGACCCGAAGGCCTTCGATGAAAAATCTTTCGTCGACTTCAGAGGTCCGGTGTGCATCATCCCGCCGAATTCCTTTGCGCTCGCGAGCACGGTGGAATATTTCCGAATTCCGCGCAGCGTTTTGACCGTTTGCCTGGGGAAGTGCGTTACGGGCGACACCCGGGTCGTCGACGCTGATACCGGAGCGTACATTCCAATCACCGAGATGCGCTGGGGTAAATCGACGCTCGCGCTCGACTCCTGGAAGCTCAAAGCGGCCAAAGTCTCTGCGTTCGTTCCGCAGGGCAAAAAAGAAGTCTTTGAGCTACGCACCCGAGCCGGTTTGCGCATTCGTGCAACCGCGAATCACCCCTTCCTCAAGTTGAAAGGATGGGTGGCGCTCAGCGACCTGCGTGCGGGCGATCGGATCGCGGCCGCTCGCGACATACCGGTATTCGGCAAGACCCCCATCCCCGATTGGGAAGCGAGTTTACTGGGATTGATGATCTCGGAAGGGCAGTGCGCGGCCGACCCGGCAACGGTCCATTTGTTGGCGAAAAGACATGATTTGAATGTTGGGGCGGGCGAGAAGTTCGTGCCACAGTGCATATTCATGGCGCCTGAAAGCTCGGTGCGATTGTTTCTTCAAGCGCTGCTTAGCGGCGATGGCAGTGTCTCCAGCTCCAAAGCAGAGGTGTTTCTAGAGTACATCTCAGAATCCCGCAGGCTGATCGAGGATGTTCGCCATCTATTGCTTCGATTCGGCGTGTTCTCGCAGATTCGCGAGAAAATAACAGCCGCCGGAACGCCTGCTAGCAAAATCCAGATTACAGATAAGGATCAGATTTGGCGCTTTGCTGAAAGAGTCGGATTCACTCCAGGCTCCCCTAAACAACAGACACTCGACGATCAAGTGCTGCTTATGGTTCGGGCACAACCAAACCAATCGGTACCGTTCTATGCGACAGCTCAAGTGGCGCTGGCAACCGGGGATTCGCATGTCGGTCCGCTCATCGAGGGGCCGATGTGGGACGAGGTCGAAAGCATCGAACCCGCAGGCGAAGAAAAAGTATTCGACATTTCCGTGCCAACGCTGCACAACTTCGTGGCCAACGATCTCATTGTGCACAATTCAACTTATGCGCGTTGTTTTCGGGGCGACACTCGCGTTGCGTTGGTCGATGGTACGGCACCCACTCTCGAGGACATGGCGCGCAGGCACGACTCCGGTGAACTCTTTTGGGGCTACAGCATTGGCGAGAACGGGCGGCTTATCGTAAGCCTTTTGGACACACCGCGCTTTATCGGCCGGGACTCGCTGCTCGAAATTGAACTGGACAACAACGAGGTCATTCACGCGACTCCGGATCACCTCTTCATGCGCCGGGACGGGCAGATGCAGGCCGCCCATCGGCTTCGCGCGGGCGATGCGCTGATGCCCTTGTACCGCGACTTAGTCCGAGGCTACGAGGAAGTCTATCAGCCGATCGACGGTTTCTTGTACGCCACCCATCGATTGGCAGACGAATGGAACCTGAGACACAATTTTTACCAGGATATTCCTGGGACACACCGGCACCATTTGGACTTTGATCGCCGAAACAATCGACCGACAAACATTTCAAGAATGGAGGCGTCGGCGCATATACGACTGCACAATCAAGAGAACTACGGCGAGGATTTTGATCCTAAGGAGATTCGCAGGCGTGTAATCGAAGCACGCAACAATCCGACCGATGCGACCCGCGAGGCGCATCGGCGAGCAATGATTCAACGGTTTCTAGACCCAGCCGAACGGATTCGCCACTCTCAATCAATGATCAAAGCCTGGGCGGGAGACGACGGATCTCGGCGCGCGTCGCAGGCGGATATCGCGCGCCGCATCAGGTTACGCGAGAGCATAACCGAGGAAACTGTCCGACGTGCGCTGGACGATTCGGGCTCAATTCGTGGAGCAGCTGCGCTGCTGGATTGCGACCGCTCGGTATTTCGACGTTTTCCCGAGCTAATCGCCAAATTTAGAGGTACCCCCGCCTACCGCAATCACAAAGTGACCGCGGTACGAGCATTACCGGGTGACCATGATGTGTACTGTTTGACGGTTCCAGAGGCGGGCAATTTCGCCCTGGAAAGCGGCGTTTTCGTTAAGAATTGCGGCATCATCGTCAACGTAACGCCTTTGGAACCCGAGTGGGAAGGGCACGTGACGCTGGAATTCTCGAACACCACGCCGCTGCCAGCGAAAATCTACGCCAACGAAGGCGTCGCGCAAATGCTGTTCTTCGAATCGGATGAGGTCTGCGAAACCTCTTATCGCGATCGCGGCGGCAAGTACCAGGGCCAGCGCGGCGTTACCTTGCCGAAGACTTAAGGGTGCGGCGCGGCCGGCGTCGGGCGATCGAAGCTCTTGAGGCGTATCGAGAACTCGATGTTGCCGCCGCGGCTGCGCTCGGCTTGCACCGGCGCGAATCCCAATGACGGCGCGAACCACATGCGCAAAATGCGATCATTGCCGCCGCGCTGACTGGTCACCACGATGGTGTCGAGATCCCCAATCGCGGTCTTGAGCTTGGCGGAACCTTCCTGGGTGTAATTGAATTCCTTCAGTTGATCCTTGTCGATGATCTGGAAGGTTTTCGGCATACTGCCGCGCTGCAGATCCAGCATCACCTCGACCTGAATGGAAAGGACATCCTGTGCGCCATCCACCAGATTGATGTCGACGGGCTTTCCCTCCGAGGTACCCGTGACGCGTTTGTTCTGCCAATCGAAATTCAGTTCCAGCGTCGTGGACCCCTGGCGGCCGCTGTACTTATCCGGTCGAGCATGCCCGTCGCTGACGCTCAGCCAGCTCGTCTGCACCAAATCGTCGTGATAGGCCAGGCGAAGGATTCCGCGCGCCGTAATGGACCAGTAGTAGATAAAATGAGAGGCATCCGCGCCTTGCTTCAGCTGGATTTCGCTGCTCGCCACGCTGATGCCCTTCCAATCCGCGACATAGCGAGCACTGAATGGCGCGAGGGTCGAGTCAAGCGCTTGCGCGCCCGCCACCGACGCCGTGGCGGCGAGCAGCAACGCGGTCAATCCTGGTGAATTCATAATGGGTCTTCCCGCTGATTGTCGGTTATCTGCACCGGCTCGCTCAAGGGTCGGCCGTCCAGCCACGCACGACCCGCCTCGCATCGCAGGCGGCCCTCGCAGAACCAATTGACGGCCATGGGGTAGATTCGATGTTCCTGTTCGAGCACGCGCTCGCTCAATTCGGTTTCCGTTTCGCCCGGTTCTACGCGCACCCGGGATTGGATGATGCGCGGGCCGCCGTCGAGCTGTTCTGTGACGAAGTGCACCGTGGCGCCATGCTCGGCATCGTGCGCTTCGATGGCGCGCCGATGCGTATGAAGCCCAGGGTATTTGGGCAGCAGCGAGGGGTGAATGTTCAAAATCCTTCCGGCAAAGCGCTGCACGAATGGCGCCGAGAGAACGCGCATGAATCCGGCGAGCACGACCAGGGCTGGGGATCGCTCCTCGATCGCCGCGGCCAGGCCCAAATCATAGGCCTCGCGCGCCATGGTCTTAGTTGCCGGCAACGCGCGTGTTGCAACGCCAAGGTCGCGGGCGGCGGTAAGTCCCGGAGCGTCCGCATTGTCGGAAATCACCTCGGCTATCGTATAGGCGGCGCCGCGGCTGCGCTCGATCAGTGCGAGCATGTTGCTGCCGCGTCCCGATATGAGAATGACGATCGGCTGGCGCGGCGCGCTGCTCAAGCGATGACGACGCCGCGCGTCCCCGCCCGCACCTCGCCGATGACCCGCGCCTCCTGGCCGGCGTCGCCGAGAATGCCGATGGCACGCGCGGCATCGCCCGGGGCAAGCTGAATGGTCATGCCGATGCCGCAATTGAACACGCGGTACATCTCGGCATCGGAAATCTTGCCCTCGTGTTGCAGCCAGTCGAAAACCACGTTGCGTTGCCAGGATTTTCTTTCCAGCACCGCTTCCAATCCTTCCGGCAGAACGCGCGGAATATTGTCGAGGAGCCCGCCGCCGGTGATGTGCGACAGTCCGTGCAAAGGAACCTCGCGCATCAAACGCAGCAGCGGCTTGACGTAGATTCGCGTCGGCATCATGAGCCGATCGATGAGGCTGGTTCCCTGCAATTCGGCGTGTATGTCCGCTCCGGATACCTGCAATATTTTACGGATCAAAGAAAAGCCGTTCGAATGAGCGCCGGAGGAAGGAAGTCCCAACACCACATCGCCGGCCCGCGTTTTGGAGCCATCGATGATGGCGTCTTTTTCCACGATCCCGACGCAGAAGCCGGCGAGATCGTAGTCAGCGCCGTGATACATACTGGGCATCTCTGCGGTCTCGCCGCCCACGAGTGCGCAGCCGGCCTGCACACAGCCTTCAACGATGCCGGCGATGACCCGATCGGCCGTGTCGACGTCGAGTTTGCCGCTGGCAAAATAATCCAAAAAGTACAACGGTTCCGCGCCCTGCACCACGACATCGTTGACCGACATGGCCACCAGGTCGATTCCCACGCCGTCATGCCGGCGCGTGTCGATGGCGAGGCGCAGTTTGGTGCCGACTCCATCGGTGCCCGATACCAATACGGGTTTGCGATAACGATCCAGCGGCACCTCGACCAAGGCGCCGAAACCGCCGATGCCGGCGAGTACCTCGGGGCGCATCGAGCGCTTGACCCGCGGCTTGATGCGCTCCACGAGTTCCTCGCCCGCGTCAATATCCACGCCGGCGTCTCGATAGGTTACGGGCGCTCGCTCGGTCATCTCATTATCCTTATCAGGTGGGACGGGCCAACGCGGCCGGTCATTCAGCTGTGGTATTTTACAACACCATGACATCGTACTTCTGCCGCATTTCCAACCCTTTGCTGCGCCCGGGCGCCATGCTGTGCCTATGCCTTGCAGCGCTGTGTTTCGCAGGCGTTGGACAGGCAATGACCCGCGCCGAGATGTACCAAGCCACGGCGCCCGTCGCCGACCGCTCCGAAGCGGCGCAGTCCCTGGCCTTCCAAAACGCGATGAAGACCGTGCTGATTCGGGTTACGGGCCGGCGGACGGCGGATGAGGACCCGGCGTTGGCGCCGCTGGTCTCAAGCGCTCGTCGCTACGTGCAACAGTATCGCGCTGCGGCGGACGGCCAGGTGTGGGTGGCCTTCGATGGGCCGGCCATTGAGCGATGGCTCACGCAGAACGGCCAGCCACTGTGGGGTCGAGAGCGGCCTACCACCTTGGTACTGCTGGCAGTCTCCAACGGTCAGTCCGGAGCATTGATCTATGCCGAAGACAACTCCGAGTTGAAGGCGGCGATCGATGCGGCGGCGGTCGCGCGCGGCATACCGTTGGTCTGGCCGAGCGCGGCGGAAGCGGCGAGATTCCATCTGGACTTTGCCTCGGTCAATGCCGGTTCTCCGGCGACGATGGCGGAGGCAGGGCGGCATTGGGGCGCCGATGGCGTGCTGATCGGGCGCGCGAGCGGAGTCGGCGCGAACGCCAATATCCGGTGGGTTCACCAGTTTCAGGATCGCAGCAGCGAATTCTCGGGCACCCTGGAAGGCGTGAATCGCGCCGCAGATGTATATGCGGGACTGTTCGCCGCCAGCGGAAATCTTGTGCCGGTCGACATCGAGGTGACCGGTCTCGCGGACGTTCGCGATTACGCCGGCCTGCAGTCGTATCTGGAGTCGCTGACTTTTATCACGCACGTCAGTGTCGAGTCGCTGTCCGGAAATACCGTCAGGTTCCGCTTGGCGACGCGGGGCGGATTGGATTCCCTGCAGCGCGCACTGTCGCTGAACGGGCGTTTGCAGCCGGTTGCCGCCGGCGAGAATGGAATTCAGCGCTACCAATTGCATCATTGAGCTCGTTGGATCCCTTGCGCCACATCCCGAACATCATCAGTGTGATCAGGATTTTGCTGGTCGTGCCGATCGCGATCGCGCTGGCACATGATCAGCTTGCGCTCAGTATCCTGCTGTTCGCGATCGCGGCCGTGTCGGACGCCGCAGACGGATATCTCGCCAAGCGCTTCGGTTGGCAGAGCGAATTGGGCGGTGTACTCGACCCGCTGGCGGACAAGCTGCTCCTCGTGACGGGGTTTATTTCCCTGGGGGTTCTCGATCTGGTGCCGCTTTGGCTGGTGGTCGCAGCGGTGGCGCGCGATGTGATCATCGTATCGGGCGCCGCGGCGTATCGTATTGTGATCGGCCCTTTGACCGCGCACCCCTCGATTGTCAGCAAGATCAATACGCTGTGTCAGGCTGCCTATATCCTGGCGGTGGTCTGCCGCGCCAAATTTTCGGTGCCCCCCGAATGGATGTGTACGGGACTTGGCGCACTGGTATTCGCAACGGTTGTGGTGAGCGGTATCGACTACGTGATGGTCTACGGCAAGCGGGCGGCCGCTGCGGCATGAAGCAGCTCGCACTTGCGATGCGGCTGCGCGCCGGAGCAGTGTTCGAGAGTTTTGCACCGGGGCAGAACGGTGAGGTCATCACGGCGTTGCGCACAGCGGATACGACGCCACTGTGGCTGTGGGGAGCGCAGGGGCTTGGGGAAGACGCATCTGCTGCAAGCGGTCTGTTCCGCAGCCGGGGAAGGGGCTGCTTATTTTCCCTTGGCCGCGCCGGCTTCGGTGCCGCCAGAGGCATTGGCGGGCTTCGAACGCACTCGCGTGTTGTGCATCGATGACGTCGACGCGGTGGCAGGCGATCAGGCGTGGGAGCAGGCCTTGTTCCGGCTATTCAACGAAGCCGCGGAATTGGGGACTCGCGTGATTTTTGCCGCCGGCGTGCCGCCGCGGCAGGCCGAATGGCAGCTGGAGGACTGGCGTTCCCGTGCCGCCGCCTGCGTGGTCTACCAGCTTCGCGAACTCGATGATCAGGGCCGCATCGAGGCGTTGCGCCTGCGTGCCGCGCAGCGCGGCCTGGAGTTGCCCTACGAGACATCCGAATACCTGCTGAAACGCCTGCCGCGGGACCTGCCCTCGCTGTTCGATATCCTCGACGAGCTCGATGAGGCATCGATGGTCGCGCAGCGCCGGCTGACGGTGCCTTTCATTCGCGCCGCGCTCGAGAAGCACGCAAGAACAAAATCATAGTGCAGAACCAGGCGAACACGAGCAGCAGGGTGATCGCAGCCACCCAGCGCGCCGCGGGGTTCGCCAAAAGCTCCGTAACGGCGAAGGCGAGGTAGGGAATCGCGAACAGGGTGGCCCAGGCATAGGTATAGCGGCGGCCGCGCACCAGACCGTTGAGCGGCGCCAGCAACGGCAAGACAGCGAGAATGCAAATCGGCCAGGAATAGCCGGCCAGGGACCAGGCAAGCAAGCTCGCGGCGATCGCCAGCCACAGCCAGATCGTCATCGAGCGCGCAACAGATTGAGTACTCAAGCGCGAATGGCGAGTTGTGCCGCGAGCGCAGCCACCCGCGCGCCCAATGCGCGCGCCAGCGCCCCCTCATGCTCGGATAGCTGGCCGTGGTCGCTATTCCCGGCCACATGACTTGCACCATAGGGGGTGCCGCCGCCGCGCGTTTCTGCGAGTCCGCTTTCCGTAAATGGCAGGCCCACCAAGATCATGCCGTGGTGGAGCAGCGGCAGCATCATGGACAGCAACGTCGACTCCTGACCGCCGTGGGGCGTTTGCGTGGAGGTGAAGACGGCGGCGGGTTTTCCCGCCAGGGCGCCGGACAACCACAGCGAGCTGGTGCCATCAAGGAAGAACTTGACGGGCGCCGCCATGTTGCCAAAGCGCGTGGGGCTGCCGAGGATCAGGGCGCAGCACTGCACCAGGTCCTCCTGCGTGGCATAGGTCGCTCCGGCCTCCGGCACCGGCGGATCGATTCGCTGCGTGGTGACAGCGACCGGCGGCACGGTGCGCAATCGCGACTGCATGCCGGGGATGCTTTCAACGCCGCGGCAAATTTGTCTGGCCAAAGCGGCGGTGCTCCCTTGGCGCGAATAATACAAGACCAGTACCTCATTCATCGATTGTCTTCCGTGGATTCGCGCGGGATTCACGCGTGTGCAGCGCCGGCGCAACGCATTGAGCAGGGTCTAAACGTATATTGTATAACGCCGTTTGTTTGACGGCTCCAGCAGCTTATTGCTAGTGTCGCGAACCCTATGTCGAGGTTCATTATTCTCTTGGGTTTCGTCGCCTGCTTGATTGGCTGTAGCAGCGGACCCCCTGTGCAGGAGATGAGCGACGCTCGTCAAGCCATTGCCGCAGCCGCGGCGGCGGGCGCCACGCACAATACCTCGCCGGATTACGCCGCCGCGCAAGCGGCGATTGCGCGTGCGGAAACCCATCTTCAAGCTCAAGAGTATACGAGGGCCCGGCTGGCGGCGAATCAGGCCAAGAGCCATGCGGCAGCGGCTCTCGCAGAAGCTCAGCAGTCCGGGGCACCGGCGGCCGCCGCGCCTCACTGAAGATACCGTGAACGAAGACATCCGCCGCTATCAGGTGTTTGGCAAGGTCCAAGGCGTTTTCTTCCGCCGCAGCGCTCAGCTTGAGGCCAAGCGCTTGAGGCTGCGCGGCTTTGCCCGCAATTTGCCGGATGGATCCGTGGAAGTCATCGCACAAGGAGCGCAGCCGGAGCTGGATGCCATGCGCCAGTGGCTGCACCGCGGACCCCGCGGAGCGCGTGTCGAGACTGTACATGAGGCCGCTTCTGATCAGCGCGATGGCGCTGCCCTGCCGGCCGATTTTGAGGTTCGCTAGTAGCGCCAGACCCGTTCCCAGCGCTGCATCACCAGCGCAGGATAGGCCTTCCTCCCCGTGCTGCCGTTGTAGCGGGCGAGCGCGGCCGACCAATTGTGATGCTCGACCCGCAGGTAGTAGCGGAGGATTTCGCAGCCCATGCGGATGTTGGGCGCGACTTTGACCAGCTGATTCTGTACGCCCAGTTGGCGCGGCCAAAATGGCATGACCTGCATGAGGCCCACCGCGCCGGCCGGCGAAACCGCCCACCGATCAAAGCGGCTCTCCACTTCCATCAACGCCAACACGAGGTCGGGAGGGATTTGCATCGTAGGGTCCCGTTTGGCCTCGCAGTACACATGATCGAGGATTTCCACGCGCGCCTCGTGGGTCGGCACGAACTGCGCGAGACGCGGCTCCATGGCCTTGTACCAGACTACGGAATCATATTTGTCGGTGTAGCAATCGGCGTCGCCGATGATCTTTTGCAGCAGATCCTTGAGCTCCGGATCGCGCTGCTCATCCGCCTGCGCCGCCCCCGCCAGGGCGAACGCCAGAGTCAGTGTGGCCAGCACGGGCCGCATGGGACAACCTCAGCGATTTAACTTATGCTGAATATAGCCTACCGGATCCGCCGCGGGAATTTCCGTCGACTCGGTCTCGCGCCGATGACGGTACTCGAGTTTTCCGGCGCTCAAGGTGCGCTCGCCGATCACGATGCGGTGGGGGATGCCCAACAGCTCGGAATCGGCGAATTTCACGCCGGGACGGGCGTCGCGATCGTCGAGCAACGCGTCGATGCCCGCTGCGTTGAAGTCGCGGTAGAGCGCGTCCGCCGTCTCTTGAACGCGCGCTGACTTTTGATAATTGATGGGCACCAAGGCCACCTGAAAAGGCGCAATCGCCTCCGGCCAAAGGATGCCGTTGGCATCATGATTCTGTTCTATCGCGGCCGCGACGATGCGCGTCACGCCGATGCCGTAACAGCCCATGAACATGGTCAGCGCCTTCCCCTGTTCGTCCAACACGCTGGCATTCATGGCCGCGCTGTACTGCTGCCCCAACTGAAAGATGTGGCCCACCTCGATCCCACGGGCGATCTGCAGCGTGCCGCGACCTGACGGGCTGGGATCGCCCGCCTGAGCATTGCGGATGTCCACGGACCGCGGATCGGGCAGATCGCGTCCCCAGTTGACGCCGCGAAAGTGCACGTCCTTCTCATTGGCGCCGCAGACGAAATCCGCCGCGTGCGCCGCGGCATGATCGACATAGATCGTGCCCTTGAACCCGATCGGACCGATGAAGCCGGGTTCGGTGCCGGTGGCCGCGCGGATGCGTTCAGCTCCCGCCATTCGCAAGGGATTCGCCACGCCGGCCAATTTTTGGGATTTAACGGCATTGAGTTCATGATCACCGCGGATGACCAGCGCGATCACGTCGCCTTGGGATCCCTCCACCAGCAAGGTCTTGACGCACCGCGCAGGACTCACGCCGAGCTGTGCGCTCAACTCCGCAATGGTGCGCGCGTTCGGCGTGGCGACCTTGCAGAGCGCTTCAGTGGGTTGTGCGCGCGGCTCGATGGCGGGCACCGTAGCCGCCGTCTCCAGGTTGGCCGCATAGTCGTCGCCGTCGGAGAAAGCGATCGCATCCTCGCCCGAATCGGCGAGGACGTGAAATTCCTGTGTCGTGTCGCCGCCGATGCTGCCGCCATCGGCCTGCACCGCCCGAAACTTGAGTCCCAGTCTGGTGAAAATGCGCGAGTATGCGTCGAACATGAGCCGGTAGCCTTCGGCCAGACTCGCCTCATCGGTGTGAAACGAATAAGCATCCTTCATCAGAAATTCGCGCGCGCGCATGACGCCGAACCGCGGCCGGATCTCATCGCGGAATTTGGTTTGAATTTGGTAGAAATTGACCGGCAGCTGCTTGTAGCTGCGCAGTTCGCGCCGTGCGATGTCCGTGATGACTTCCTCGTGCGTCGGCCCGTAGGCAAACTCGCGATCATGACGATCCTTGAAGCGCAGCAATTCCGGGCCGTATTTGCTCCAGCGGCCCGATTCCTTCCACAACTCGGCGGGTTGGACGGTGGGCATGCACATCTCCAGCGCGCCGGCGCGATTCATCTCCTCGCGCACGATTTGCTCGACCTTTTTCAGGGTGCGAAGCCCCATGGGCAGCCAAACGTACAAGCCTGCAGCCAGCCGCCGGATCAATCCCGCGCGCAGCATCAACTGATGGCTGACCACCTCGGCATCGCCCGGCACCTCCTTGAGGGTGGAAATGGGGTATTGGGATAAGCGCATAGCCGCATATCTTACATGAGCCCCCCTGGTATCATGGCGGCCAATGAGCGACGACGCATCGCAAGCACGGCCGCGCGGGGTTTACTGGCTACCGAACCTGCTCACCACCGGAGCGTTGTTCGCCGGTTTCTACGCCATCGTGGCGGCCATTGATTTGCGGTTCGATCACGCCGGCATCGCGGTGTTCGTCGCGATGTTCTTCGACATGCTGGATGGACGCGTGGCGCGCTGGACCAACACCGCCAGCGCTTTCGGCAAGGAGTACGACAGCCTCTCCGATATGGTGTCCTTCGGCGTTGCTCCCGCCATTGTCACTTACCAATGGGGCGTGGCGCGCATCGGCGAATACGGACCGCTGTGGCGTCGAGTCGGCTGGCTGGTGTGTTTCTTTTACGGCGCCGCCGCTGCCTTGCGTCTGGCGCGCTTCAACTCGCGATCGGCTACGCAGGACAAGCACTACTTCGAGGGCCTGCCGAGCCCATCGGCGGCCGCCATTGTGATGGCGCTGGTGTGGCTGGCCAGCGATCAAACCAATATCGGCCTGCCGGGATTGATATTGGCATTCCTGGTCACTGCGTTTGCCGGCGCGTTGATGATCAGCCGCTTTGCGTTCAACAGTTTCAAGTACGTCAATGCAGGCGCCAAGGTACGCTTCACCTATATCGTGCTGGTGCCGCTCGCGTTCGTGTTCATTTTTTTGCACTTGCCGACGAGTCTGCTGGTGGTATTCGGGTTGTACGCCCTGTCGGCTCCGACGGTATGGTTGTTTCGCAAACTTCGACGGCGCAACCGCCCGGCGCCGCAGACCCATGAATAGCGCGCTGCGGCAGGAATACCTGGCGGCCTTGGGGATCGATACCTGGACGGTTCGCGGCAATACGCCGCCGCCCATGGCGGCAGCCGTTGCGTCCGTTTCGCAAGCCGGCGCGAGCGTGTCGCGGCCGACGGGTGGGCCTCGCGAGGCCGGAGTGGATTGGCCCGCTTTGCGGGCACGCGTAGCCGCCTGCACCCGATGCTCGTTGAGCACCACCCGCACCCAAACGGTGTTCGGTGTCGGCAACCTGCAGGCGGAATGGCTCATCGTCGGCGAAGCGCCCGGCGCCGAGGAGGATCGTAGCGGAGAGCCTTTTGTGGGCCGCGCCGGACAACTGCTCAATTCGATGCTGCGCGCCATCGGACTGGCGCGCGAACAGGTGTACATCGCCAACGTGCTCAAATGCCGGCCTCCCGGAAATCGCGACCCCGTGTTCAGTGAAACGGTGGAGTGCCTGCCGTATTTGGAACAACAGATCGCGCTGTTGAAGCCGAAAATCATGTTGGCCGTGGGACGAATTGCGGCGCAAAACCTGCTGCGTACTGAAAAGACATTGGGCAGTTTGCGCCAGCAGGTGCACCGCTTCGGCATATCCCAGGTGCCGCTGATCGTCACCTATCACCCGGGTTACTTGCTGCGCACGCCAACCGACAAGCGCAAGACCTGGGAGGATTTGAAATTCGCGCGCGAGGTGTGCGCGCGTGTCTAGCGTCAAACTCGAAGACGAATTCGCAAAAGTCGATATCCGGCCCATGCACGAACTCGACATCCCCGTGGTGGCGGCGATAGAGAGGTCGGCATATCAATTCCCTTGGAGCGAGGGAATTTTCCGCGATTGCTTGCGGGTCGGCTACGTTTGCCGGGTGGTCGATGTCGCCGGCGACTTGGGAGGCTATGGGATCATGTCGGTCGGCGCCGGCGAAGCGCACATCTTGAATGTTTGCATTCGCGACGAATACCGTTCGCGCGGTTTTGCGCGCAAGATCCTTCTGTACCTTCTGGATCGCGCACGAGCTGCCGGCATGCACGAGGCCTTTCTCGAGGTCAGACCCTCCAACGTTGCGGCAGCCCGGCTCTATCATTCGCTGGGCTTCGAACAGGTGGGTGTGCGCCGCGGATATTATCAAGCCACCATCGGTCGCGAAGATGCCGCGGTGCTTCGCCGAATCCTCGGTTCCGACATCAAATAGCTGAGGAATAAAATCCGCTGAATCGCAGTCTATATCGGTACAGCCAATCAATATCTGATCGGCAAGAACTGAGGAGACTTGCGATGAAAACAAGGAGCGACGTCCACGTCTTCACTCGAGAGCCCGCCGCTATGCGGTGATATTCACAGCCGGGCGGTGATTGTGCAGATCGAGGATGGCGCGACCTACGTGCTGTCAAGCCAAAGGCTGACCGTCATGAAGCGGCCCAGCGCTGTGGATAGCTGGGAATCCGACCACTTGAATTCGGGCAACTGATCGGGACTTTTAGAAAAAATGGACTTGCGTGATGCGTACGAGTCACGCCCGTCCATCGTAAAGACAGAAAAATCAATCAGTTACAATATGTTTTTAATCTAAATAAACATAAACAGGTTTCCTCTACAATGCGCTCGCCTTAGCGATGGTGACCTAAGAGGAATTTCTGGATCATGCCGAATGGCTCGTTGGCCGATGAAATCAGCAGAAGAAGAACCTTTGCCATTATCTCGCACCCCGATGCGGGCAAAACCACACTGACTGAAAAATTGCTGCTGTTCGGCGGCGCCATCCAGATGGCGGGCACGGTCAAGGGCCGCAAGGCGACCCGTCACGCAACCTCTGATTGGATGCGCTTGGAGCAGCAGCGCGGCATCTCCGTGACCTCGTCGGTGATGCAGTTTCCCTTCGACAATTGCATCGTCAATTTGCTGGATACGCCGGGACACGAGGATTTCTCCGAGGACACCTATCGCACATTGACTGCGGTGGACTCTGCGCTGATGGTCATCGACTGCGCCAAAGGGGTCGAGGAGCGCACGATAAAGCTCATGGACGTATGTCGGCTGCGCGATACGCCCATCATGACCTTTGTCAACAAATTGGACCGCGACGGCCGGGCACCGATCGAACTGTTGGACGAGATCGAAAGCGTATTGAAGATTCAATGCACACCGATCACCTGGCCGATCGGCATGGGGCGCGATCTGCTGGGCGTCTATCATCTGATCGAGGACTCGATTTACGTGTACGTTCCGGTCGAAAAAGGGCGTGTCGGCAAGCACGAGACGATTGTGGGCATTGCGAGCGATGCGGCGCGCGAGTTCCTGGGGGACGGATACAGGCAGTTCGTCGATGAAGTGGAACTGGTGCGCGGCGCAAGTCCGCAGTTCGACTTGCAGCGCTACCTCGCCGCGAAACAGACGCCGGTCTTTTTCGGTTCTGCCGTGAACAATTTCGGCGTCAGGGAGCTGCTGTCATCGTTCGTCGCGCACTCGCCGCCGCCGCTGCCGCGCCCTACGTTGCAGCGCCTCGTCAACGCGGATGAACCCAAACTCACAGGATTCGTATTCAAGATACAGGCCAATATGGATCCCGGTCACCGCGACCGGATCGCCTTCATGCGCTTGTGTTCCGGCCGCTACGGGCGGGGTATGCGCCTGCATCACGTGCGGCTCGACAAGGATATCCGCGTGGCTGATGCGCTGACTTTTCTCGCCGCGGACCGCAGCCAGGCCGAGGAAGCCTACGCGGGCGACATCATCGGGCTGCACAATCACGGCACCATCAATATCGGCGACACTTTCAGCGAAGGCGAAAATCTGACCTTTACCGGCGTGCCGAATTTTGCGCCGGAAATATTCCGCCGCGCGGTGCTCAAAGACCCACTGCGCATGAAGGCGTTGCAGAAGGGGTTATCGCAGTTATGCGAGGAAGGCGCCACGCAGCTGTTCAAGCCGTTGCGCAACAACGACCTGATTCTCGGCGCCATCGGTCAGTTGCAGTTCGAGGTCGTGGCATTTCGGCTGCAGGATGAATACAGCGTGCAATGCGTGTTTGAGCCCATCAATGTCGCCGCGGCGCGGTGGGTGAGCATTCGAGACGAGAAAAGGCTGGCCGAATTTCGTGCGAAGGCCTTCGACAATCTGGCCATCGATCATGCCGGCGAGCTGGTGTATCTGGCGCCGACCCGGGTGAATCTAGGGTTGATCGAGGAGCGCTGGCCGGAAATACATTTCCTGAGGACGCGCGAAAATCTCGCCGCCTGAGCGTATCTGGCGCTTGCGCTGACCTGGCGCTCGAGGCTATCTGGCTGGAGGGCGAGGCCGAAATGCGCGCACCGCCGCCTCGAACTGACCCAGCGTGACGCCGCTCGACGGCGCGGCGTAGCGCAGGTACGAGTACTGCCGGCACAGCGCCGTCACTGAAGCGGCCAGATCGGGCCGCCGCTGCGCCACTCTTTGCGCATAAGCTTCCGCGCCTTCGTACTGCATCCGCGGCAAACCCGCGGCGGCCAGCCTGGCGCACAACTTGAGGTATGCCCGCGCCACCAGGTCCTTCGACTGCGGCGCCAGTTCGCGGCGCACATGCCACGTGAGCCAACACAATACCAGCGCCATGGCGGCCGCCAACAGAAGCACAAGCTTCTGGCCGTCCGGCTCGGGAATCCGCAGGATCTCGAGCAGGCTGCGCTGCGAGTCCTGATCGAAATCCAGGATGCGCTCGCGCCAGATCTCGCGCAGCGCGTCGAGCCGGAGCCGCGCGCCCGCGAACCATCGCGGACCTCGCTGCCGACGGCTGGCGAGGGTTTCGT
Organism: uncultured Gammaproteobacteria bacterium; assembly: GCA_963775565.1. GTDB lineage: Bacteria > Pseudomonadota > Gammaproteobacteria > Steroidobacterales > Steroidobacteraceae > Bog-1198. Next base: position 143,125 of record CAVZJP010000018.1, on the reverse strand, counting down.
CGGCGTTCGCAAGATCGCTCAAGCCGCCTTCGACCCGCGATGCGGCGATCGCCGAGGTGGGATCGACGCGTACCCACCCACGGTCTTCCATCCAGACTTCGTTCCAGGCGTGGGCATCGCTTTGCCGCAATATCCAATAGTCGCCGTATGGATTGAGCATGCCGCCCTGGTAGCCGGTGACGACGCGCGTCGGGATGCCGGCGGCGCGCAGCAGTACGGCAAATGCCGACGCGTAGTGCTCGCAGAAACCCCGCCTCGTATCGAACAGAAACTCGTCCACGGAATCGGCGCCGAGCTTCGGAGGACTGAGCGTGTAGAAGAAAGCCTGTTGCGCGAACATGTCGAGTACCGCGCGCACATAGCCCGGGTCGTCCGGATGAGCGGCGCGCAGTTCCGCCGCGAGTTGTTGCGTGCGCGGGTTGCGGTTTCTGGGGAGGCGCGTGTCGCGTTTGCGTTCATCCGGCGTCAGCGGCTCGCTTGCTTGCACCCGCGTATACGAGGTGCCGACCACATCAATGGGCCGCGACAGCCGATCGATTTGCATCAAGGTGTAATCGGCTGTGAGGCCCGCATGCGGGGCATTCCAATTCGAGGGCCAATCGAGCATGAAGAGCCAACGATGCTGATGCGGTTCCATCATCACCGTGTACTGATACGCCGGTCCACCGGGCCGCAGCGGAGCAGGGGGCATGTCCGAATGCATGCCCCGTGTCCAGGTGCGGCCATCGAAGGAGTGCAGCACCGGGCCGCGCCAGTAGCGCTCCTGCGCCGTCGGCGCCGCCGAGGCGAAGCGCACACGGAATGCCACCTCATCCGAAAGCGCCAGTTGATCGATGTCCCCGGGACTCATGGAGTCGCTCAATCCGGATTCGGCAACCCTGGAATCGTTCGGAACTTGCCACAGAGGCGCCGCGAAGCGCGGGAACAGCAGCCAGAAAACCAACGTCAAGGGCAGCGCTTGAGCCAGGATGCGTCCGCCGTAAAGCAGACTGCTGCGCCAATCCGGAAGGGGCGCCGCCGTGGTGAGCCGCAGCAGGGTCGCCGTGGTGAGCCAGCAGACGCCGATCAAATAGGCGAGCAACCAGAAGGAACGGCCTTCCAGAAGTGCCGACAGACTCAGGAAATAAATGATCAGCGTGATGATGTAGATGTCGCGCTTGGTCCGGGTTTCCAGCAGTTTGAGACCCGCCATCACCGCCAGCAGCGCGGTGCCGGCGAGCAGACCGTTAAAGGTATGAAAGCGAACAAACAGCAGCGCAATGGCAAGGGCGGCGAGGGTCACCAATACGCCGCGCGGCAATGTGGTGCGGCCGCTGCGCGCCAGTCCGAGACGAATCAGTCCGCAGCTCACCACGATCGCCGGAACCCACAACGGCAGCGAGGTCAACTGTGACGCCAACGCCAGCGCCAGGCACACCGAGATCCCCAGCAATTGTTGCGGCGACACGCGCTCCGTGTTCATTCAAGTCTCGGCGAGCCCGAACGCGGCCAGCGCCCGCAAGCAGGCAAATCGATGCGCCGCACCGCCGGAAGGCGCGATCTCCTTGCCCGGAATTCGCAGGCCATACGGCCGTTGTGCGCCATCGCATTCCAGCACCCACAGGCAGAGTTGCGACAGGCGTGCCTCGTCGTCCAGTCCCGCGAGCGAGGACCATTCCAGCCACTCAGGCTGCGCAGCCAGACTCGAGTAACTGCGTACCGCCGCCTCGCCGCCACGCGCCAGCACTTTCCAGGCCATGTGTTTCAAGGGAATGCCGGGTTCGTAAGCTCGTAATCCGGAGAAATCTTCATCTCCCCGTGCCTCGGAATGCAGTGAGTTCCCCTGCGCTCCGGCCGAAGGAAGAGTTCGGGCGCCGGCCGGCGCCGGCGCGACGTAAATCGCCAGCGATCCTTGCAGATATGTCCAGGAGTAGAACCAACCAAATGGGTAATAGGTGCGAAGTTCGAACTGATTGATGCGCGTTACACCTCGTTGCGAGACCGGTACGACGACCGCGATGGATTCGCTCTCCCGTGCCGGTACGCTGCCCATGCCGCGGGCCGAGTTGCAGCGGACTTCGATGTCGCGCCGATCCAGTTTCGAATCGTTGCGCAACACGAACTCGAACACCGCCTCGCGGCCGGCGAATGCGTCGACTTCCGGGGTCACATCCACGCTCATGCGCAACAGGTTCCGGTTGCAGTGATGCATGGTGACCAAGGCCATGCTGCCCATCAGAAAGGCAAACGCCAATCCGAGATTGCTGTTGTAGTTGAGCCCGGCAATCAGCATGGCGGCGAGAATGACCGCGAGCATGAAGCCGAAGCGCGTGGGCAGGATGTAGATTCGACGCTTGTTGATGCGGGCGGGCAGAACGTCGCGGCCATGCAGGCGCGTGGCGCGCGCCCGCAATCGATTTATCGCCGCCTGTCGCAAGGTGCCCAAGGATGAAAATCCTTTGACGCTTAAGGAACCGGTACTGCCTCGAGCAGCCGGGTCACCGCAACGGCATCGCTGCTGCGCTGGCGAACCCGATGCTCGACCACTGCGGGAAAAATGGCCTGCACATGCTCGGGAATGACGGCGCTGCGGCCCGCGATCAGCGCCCAGGCCCGTGCAGCGCGCAGCATGCCTATGGCGGCACGCGGCGACAGGCCGGCGTTGAGTCCCGGCGCCCGGCGGGTATGCGCGACCAATGCCTGTACGTAGTCGAGCAGCGCGGGAGAGACGTGAATTTCGAGAACGCTCTGCTGTAGTTTCTTCAGGCTGTCGGGTGTGGCAATGGTCTGCAAGGTGTTCACCAGATCGCGCCGATCAACGCCGCTCAGCAGCTCCCGCTCCGCGGCGGCAGCGGGGTAGCCCAAATGCACCCGCATCAAGAATCGGTCCAGTTGCGACTCCGGAAGAGGAAAGGTACCGACCTGGTCCTGAGGGTTTTGCGTGGCAATCACGAAAAAGGGTTCCGGCAACGCCATCGACTGGCCGTCGAGCGTGACCTGGTGTTCTTCCATGGCCTCGAGAAGCGCGCTCTGCGCTTTGGGCGATGCGCGATTGATTTCATCGGCAAGCACCAGTTGGGCGAAAATCGGGCCGCGCTGAAATCTGAATTTTCCGGTCTCGCGATCGTAGATCGACACGCCGAGCACGTCGGCCGGCAGCAGATCGCTGGTGAATTGCACGCGCTGGAAGGACAGCCCCAAGGTCTTGGCGAGGGCGTGCGCGAGGGTGGTTTTGCCCACACCGGGAATGTCCTCAATCAACAGGTGGCCCTTCGCCAACAGACACGCCAGGCACAGGCGGATCTGCGCGTCCTTGCCAAGAACGATGCGATTGATCTGGGCAATGATCGCTTCAACCTGCGAGTGCAGCATGTTCATTGATTTTTGAGCTTGGTCACCCGCGCAGTCTGGGCCGACAGTTGTGCGATTTCCGTGCGCAATTCCTCAAGCCGCCGTTGATCCTTGGCGACGATATCGGCCGGGGCATTGCTCGCGAACTGGCCATTGGCCAATTTTGCCGCCAATTTTTGCAAGTCGGTCTCCGCCTTCCGCCGGCGCCGTGCCAGGCGTTCGAGTTCGGCTTCGGGATCGATCAAACCCGCCATTGGAACCAAAATCTCCAGATTGCCCAGCAGCGAAACGGCCGAAATGGGTGCAGCTTGAGAGCCGGCGAGCAGCTTCGGCGTCTCGATCCCGCCCAGGCGCATCAAGTAATGCAGATTGCGCTCCAGGTATTGCTGGTCCTTGGTGCCCGCATTTTGCAGCAGCACCGGCAGCCTGCGGCTCGGAGCAATGTCCATTTCACCGCGGATCTGGCGAACGCCGAGGACGAAATCCATGACCCAGCGCATTTCCGACTCGGCCTGGGCATCGATCGGGACGCCGGCCGGGTTTGGAAATGCCGCAAGCATGATGGTGTCGCCCGAAACCTTCGCGCTCACGCGCACGCGCTGCCATATTTCCTCGGAGATGAAAGGGGCCAGCGGGTGCAAGGCGCGCAGCAGATTTTCGAGAACGTCGATCAAGGTGAAGCGGGTGCCGCGCTTCGCGGCGGCGCCGGCTGTCTCCGATTGCAGCACGGCCTTCGACAGTTCCACATACCAATCGCAGAATTCATGCCACGTGAACTCGTACAGCGCATTGGCCACATTGTCGAGCCGGTACTCGGCGAAGCCGGTTTCGATGCGCCCGAGCATGACGCTGAGCCGCGATCGAATCCAGCGGTCGGCCAAACTGAATTCCGCGCCCTCGGGCGTGAGGTCCTGATCCTCCGCGTTCATCAGCACGTAGCGGGCCGCGTTCCAGAGTTTATTGCAGAAGTTGCGATACTCCTGAACTCTCGCCATATCGAACCGCAGGTCGCTGCTTTGCGTGGCGAGGCGGGCGAAACACAGGCGCAGTGCGTCGGTGCCGAATGCTGCGATACCGTCCGGAAATTGCCGCCGCGTTGCTTTCTCGATGGCCGGCTTCATCTGCGGTTGCATGAGCCCGGTGGTGCGCTTCGCGAGCAACGCCTCCAGCGAGATGCCGTCGACAAGGTCGAGAGGATCGATGATGTTGCCCTTGGACTTGGACATCTTCTGGCCGTCTTGATCGCGAATGAGTCCGTGAATGTAGGCGACGCGAAACGGCACCTGGCCGGTGAATTTGAGGCCCATCATGATCATGCGGGCCACCCAGAAAAAGATGATGTCGAAACCGGTGACGAGGACGGCGGTGGGATAGAAGGTTTGCAGGGATTGCGTCTTTTCCGGCCAGCCTTGCGTGGAAAAAGGCCACAGCGCGGAACTGAACCAGGTATCGAGCACATCATTGTCCTGGCGCAGCGGCGTCGAATCGTCGATGCCGTGAGCGGCTCTCGCTTCGCTTTCATTGCGTGCCACATACCAGCGGCCATCGTCGTCATACCACGCCGGAATGCGATGCCCCCACCATAGCTGCCGGCTGATGCACCAATCCCTGATCTTGTGCATCCATTCGTAGTACACGCCCGTCCACGTTTCCGGCACAAAGCGCACCAGCCCTTGCTCGACGGCGCGCAATGGCGGGCGCCGCCAAGGGCTTGATGTCCACGAACCACTGATCCGTCAGCATGGGTTCGAGGATTGCATCGCTCTTATCGCCGCGCGGCACGGTCAGCTGATGCGGTTCCACCCGCTCGAGCAGTCCCAGCGCGTCAAGATCGGCGACGATCTTCTGCCTGGCCACCATTCGATCGAGGCCGCGGTATAGCTCGGGCACATTCTCATTGAGCGTGGCATCCAGGGTCATGATCGTGATCAAAGGAAGGTCATGCCGTTGACCGACCTCGTAGTCGTTGAAATCGTGGGCCGGCGTGATCTTCACACAGCCACTGCCAAACGCCGGATCCACATAGGAATCGGCGATGATGGGCAGTTCGCGCGACGTCAGCGGCAGGCGCACCTTGCGGCCGACCAGGTGCCGATAACGCTCATCGTCAGGGTGCACGGCGACGGCGGCATCACCCAGCATGGTCTCGGGCCGGGTGGTGGCGACGATGAGATACCCATCGCCCTCGGTCAAGGGATAGCGCAAGTGCCAGAGGCTGCCCGATTCGGTCTCTGCGACGACTTCCAGATCGGAAAGCGCGGTCTTGAGAACCGGATCCCAATTGACCAGACGCTTGCCGCGATAGATCAGTCCTTCCTCGTAGAGGCGCACGAACACTTCGGTGACGGTCTGCGACAGTCCGGGATCCATGGTGAACCTGTCGCGCTGCCAATCGACTGATGCGCCCAGGCGGCGCATTTGTTTCGCAATGATGCCCCCCGAGGTCTCCTTCCATTTCCAGACGCGTTCTACGAAGGCCTCCCGTCCGATGTCGGTGCGGCTCGAGCCCTCGGCGTTCAGCTGTCGTTCGACCACCATTTGCGTGGCGATCCCGGCATGATCGGTACCCGGCTGCCACAAGGTATTGAAGCCGCGCATGCGATGGAAGCGGATGAGCGCGTCCATGATGGTGTCTTGCAGCGCATGCCCCATGTGCAGCGTGCCCGTCACGTTCGGCGGCGGTATGGCAATGGAATAGGCGGGACCGTGACCGCTGGGCGCGAAATAACCTGCCGCTTCCCAGCGCGCATAGATTCGCGATTCGATGTCCGCCGGCGAGTAGGCCTTATCCATACGAGCGACCTAGACTTCCGCGGTCTCTTCGATCTGATGCGTCTCCGGGGTCAGATTCAGATCGCGGTAGGCTTTGAAGCGCTCGCGCCCCAGTCGACGCCGCTCCTCGTCCGCATCGACGATTTCCGCTATCCGCGCGTACCTTTGCACTTGCGCCGGAAGACGAAGCGCCAGATTGATCAGCAGGTCCGCCGCGGGCACCGATGTGGATTCCAGGATGAGGTGTACCGGAGTCTTGGGGTCGAATGATGCTTCATCCACGGAAACCTTGTGCGGCACGAAGGATCGCTCGTTGAAGGTCCATAGCATCTCATCCAACATTTTGGCGTCAGCCGGCGTCTCGTTGACGATGACGATGGACATATCCCGCAAGTAGGCTTTTTCGGTCAGGCGGCAGGCAAAGGCCAAACGCTGTTTGGGAGCGGCGCTCTTGAGAATGTAGAAGTCGACGCGCTCGGTCATTTTGCCTTGGCGCGATTGATCAGGAAATCGAGCAGCAAGGGCACCGGACGCCCGGTGCTGCCCTTTTGTGAGCCGCCGAGCCAGGCGGTCCCGGCTACGTCAAGGTGAGCCCACTTGAGGTCCTTCGCAAATTTCGAGAGAAAAGACGCTGCGGTACAGGCGCCCCCCTCGCGTCCCCCGACATTGGCGATGTCTGCGAAATTACTTTTGAGCAAATCGGAATACTCGTCGCCGATCGGCATGCGCCAGGCGCGATCCTCTGCGCGGATGCCGGCTGATTCCAGCTCCGCCGCCAATGCCGGTGTGTTGCTCATCAAACCGCTGGTATGAGTACCCAGAGCGATGATGCAGGCGCCGGTCAGCGTCGCGACGTCGATGACCGCAGCCGGCTTATACCGGCGGCTGTAAGTGATGGCGTCGCACAGGACCAATCGCCCTTCGGCGTCGGTGTTGAGAATCTCGACCGTCTGGCCGGACATGGTCGTGACGATATCGGCGGGTTTTACGGCGCTGCCGCTCGGCATGTTCTCGCTCGCGGCGACGATGGCGACGACATTGATCGGCAATTTAAGCTCGGCAACTGCACGCAAGCGTTCCGAGTACCGCGGCGCCGCCGCTCATGTCGAACTTCATCTCGTCCATGGCGGGGGGATCCTTGAGTGAAATCCCGCCGGAATCGAAGGTGATGCCCTTGCCGATAAGACAGATGGGCAATGCTGATTTAGTACCCCCTGGTATTCGCACACGATCAGGCGCGGAGGCTCTTCCGAACCCTGACTCACTGCCAGAAAGGCGCCCATCTTCAGCGCTTTGATGGCGGCTTTGTCCAATACTTTGGTCTTGATGCTCCGGAATTCCTTGGCCAATTCTTTAGCGCGCTCGCCCATGTAAGTGGGGGTACACACGTTGGGCGGAAGATTGGCCAAATCGCGCGCCAGCTTAAGGCCGCTGCCGAGAGCGGCGCCGACTCTCAAGCCCGCGGCGGCCGCCTTTGCGCCCTTTGCGTCGGCAGTGGCGACGAGGATTGAGGCCAGGGGCCGCGCTTTGGGTTTGGCGGCGGTCTTGAGGTCCGGAATCTTGTACGCGTGCGCGCAGAATACCTCGGCGATGAAGCGCGCCCGGTACAGCATGTCAAGTTCGGCCACAGGCTCCATTGCCAGGTAGAGTGCCGCCTGGCTGCTCCCCGTCTTGGCGAGCGCCTGCGCGCTCGACTGCAATGCCTTGCGATACTGCTTGCGGGCGAAGGCGGCTCTCGAACCGAGGCCGATGAGCAGCAGGCGCCCGGCCACCAATCCTTGCGGCAGGGGCAGCATGATCGAATCGCCGAGCTTGGCGGCAAAGTCCCCGCTGCGGTGCAGTTTCATGATGATGCCGTCCAGCTGCTTGTCGATTTGGCGGGCGGCCACGCCGAGGTCGCCGTTTTCATAGACGCCCACCACGGCGCAGTCAGCGGCGTGGCGCGCTTTGGCATCGACAATGGCCATGAATTCCATATCGCGAACTCCGTCTTTTATCTTCTAATTCGTCACTGATCTGATGTGTATACAAATAGTTTACTAGATTATCGCGAAGGCTCTAAGCTCGACGGTATGAAATGGACCGTGCAACGATATGTTCTGCGCGAAGTGGTTCAGACCTGGCTTGCCGTCACCGGCGTGCTGGTGGCGATCCTGGTATCCAATCAGTTGTCCCGGGTCCTGGGGCTGGCCGCGGAAAACCAATACGGCCGGGGCGTCGTATTCGACCTGGTCGTTCTCGGCGCCATCATGAATTTGTCGATCATCGTGCCGGCCGGATTGTTGCTGGCCGTCGTGCTGACGCTGGGCCGCATGTACCACGATAGCGAGATGGCCGCTTTGCAAGCCTGCGGCTTTGGGCCGGCGCGCCTGCTGATGCCGCTATTCTGCTTCGCAGTGCTGATCGCGATCGGCCTCGGATGGCTGTCCTTCGTTCAGGTGCCGCGGGCGGATGGGCAGGTGCAGCTGCTGCGTCAATCGGCGATCAAGGAAGCGCAATTCGGCCAACTCGATGCCGGCAGGTTCCGGGGATTCAGCGGTGGCGATGCCGTCTTTTACGCTGAGCGCGTCGACCGTGAAGGAGTGCTTCATAATGTATTCGTGCAGCGCGAGTCAGCAGGGCGAATTGAAGTCGCGCTGGCCGATACTGCGACCTATTCCAAGCCCACCACCAGCGGCATGCACCTGGTCACGCTGTTCAATGGGGAGCGCTACGAAGGGGTGCCCGGGACGGACGACTTTCGCATCATTGAATTTCGCGAACACGGCATCCCCATTGCGACACCGGAAGATGTCCACGACTTGCAGGATCCGGATACCAAACCGACACCCCTGCTGCTCGGCTCGAACAACCCCTCCGATATTGCCCAATTGCAATTCAGGACCTCGACGCCGCTGATGGCGCTGGTGCTCACGCTGGTGGCCGTACCCTTAAGTAAATTGCGGCCGCGGCAAGGTCGCTACGCGCGCGTGGGATTCGCGATCGTCGTGTACGTCATCTATTCGAATTTGCTGAATGCCTCGAAGGTATGGCTCGAAAAAGGCGACCTTTCACCGGCAATCGGCGTGTGGTGGGTTCATGCCGCGGCGCTGGCGTTGGGTCTGTATCTGGTGATTCGCGAGTCGAGGACGGCATGAACACCCTTGACCGATACTTATATAAAACCGTGCTTCTCTACACCTGCATGGCCATGGCGGTTCTGCTGGCTTTGGGCGCCCTGTTCCTGTTCATCACCCAACAAAGCGACATCGGCTCGGGCAGTTACGGCGCCGCCGATGCCTTCGTGTACACACTGCTCAACATGCCGCAGCAGGCGTTCGAATTGCTGCCCATCGGCGCCTTGATCGGCGCGCTGATGGGCCTGGGCAATCTTGCGGCGGGCAGCGAATTGGTGGTCACCAGAGCGTCAGGCGTGTCGGTATGGCGGATTGCATGGCCCGTGGCGCTGGCGGGCCTGACGCTGTCGCTGATCATGTTCGCCATTGGCGAATACGCCGCGCCGCCGATGGCGCAATTCGCCAAACGCGAAAAAACCACCAGCAAATTGACGAATGTCAGTTTTGCCGGCTCGAGCAGCGCGTGGCTGAAGGACGGCAACCGCATCTTGCGGGTGCAAACCGGCGAAGTGGACCGCGCATTCGGCGGCGTGTCAGTGTTCGAATTGAACGGACCCACGCGACTGCTCTCCATCCAACGCGCCGCAAGGATTTCAGTCGCGGATCCGGGCCGTTGGAAATTGCACAATGTGGAGACGTCGCGTTTCGAGAAGGACCGGATCGAAAGCGACACGGTTGCCGAAGCCACCATGATCTCGACCGTGAATCCAGATTTTCTAGGGCTGGCCGCCACGGACCCACAGTTGCTGACGCTGCACGGCCTCGCCGCATACATCGATCACTTGCGTCGCAACAATCTTGGGACGGCCATCTATGAAATCGGCTACTGGTCGAGGATTGCGCGGCTGTTTGCGGTGGTGGTGGTCACGCTGCTGGCGCTGCCCTTCGTATTCGGCCCGTTGCGCACCACGGGGGCCGGAACCCGGACCGTGGTGGGCGTCATGCTGGGCGTGGTGTTTTTCCTGATCACCCGCACCATCGAGAACGGCGGCCAGCTGTTTAACATCAATCCGGCGCTGGTCGGTTGGTTGCCCACCGCGGTCGTGGGCGTCGGCACGTTGATCGCAATCTCACGGACGCGCTAAGCGCAGCACCCGCGTTTTCGACAGACGGTCGTGCACCGCAAGGCGATCGGGATCCAGGTACAGCCACAACACTCCCAGTGCCGCCGGGGCCCACGCCAGTACTCCGAACCCAACGCGCAGAACCGCCGCCTTGAGGGACAGCGGCCCACCCGAATCGCTGACGGCACGAAGGTGCCACGCGCGCATGCCCAAGGTCTGGCCGCTGCGCAACCAATTGATCAGGTAGTAGCCGGCAAGCAGCACGACGAGCCCCGTGCGGTACAGATAGGCCCAAGGGCCCACCGTGGCTGGTACCAGCGCCGCGCCATGCGTCAAGAGCAATGCCGCGACGGTATAAATGATCAGAATCGCCGCCAGCAGCACGGTGTCATAAACCAGCGCTGCCAGCCGGCGCCCGAAGCCGGCACTGGCGGCCCCGCCGATCACGGGGACGCGGTTTTCTTTTCGGGCGCGGGTGGAAGGGGGACCAATAATTGCTCCAACGGCCTGAAAACCGCATCGTAGCGATAGGTGGCGATCTCGAAAGCGCGGCCATTGGTCTTCGCGCTGATACCCGCATCCTTGGGTTCGGCCACTTGTATCCAACGCTTGTCGCCGACGGCTGCTCCGGTAAAAGTGATCACGCTGCCGTCGGAGAGGGTCACGGTCGCCACCGAGGGTTTGCTGAAATCGATGTCGCCGGCTTGTGCGACATCATCGGCGTTCAGGTTGCCGAATGCCGTGGGCGAGGGCTCCAGTATTTGACTCTCCGCGGCCTTGCGCTTGGCAGGCACGCCGTCCAGCACGAAATCGGTCGCCGCAGCCGTGGGCGCTGCGCTGTCGGCGGTGGGTTTTTTCGCCGCCGGGCTGTTCGCGGCGGGACTGCTGACCGCCGGGCCGGGGGCCGCCGCGGCTCGATGCAGGGTATAGCCGGGACCGGCGGCCGGCTTCACTTCAATGCTTTGAATTTTGGCGGTGGGCAAATCGATCAAGCGTGTGTCGATCCAATAACGGGGCTGCGCTTCGACGGCGATCCCCGGCTCGACGATGTAGCTGCGTTGTTCGCCGGCGCGCCTGACAAAATTTCCCTCTCCGACGGGCTTGCCGACAATCACCGCATGCTTGCCATCTTGCGCGGTGAAGTCGATTTGCGCACCGGCGGCGCCGGGGAGGGTCGGATCTTCAACCCCGATGATCGCGTAGCTGGCCGGATTGGAAGTTTTCTCCTCGCGGATCCTGGCTTCGCTCAATGCCAACAGCAATTTGCGCAGCTTTGCGACATCCGCGGGGTAATTGCCCCGTTCGGCGACGGTCCACTGTTCGCCCTGCTTATGAACGGTCACCGCCGCCGTTTTGCTGCCCTTGGTGACCGAGAGCTCGGTGACCGAATTCAATTCCTGGGTCAGCGACGGCAGCAGATTTACGCCGCGCGAGTCGCTGTCGACATTGCGCCGGCTGCTCGTGTACAGGGCCACGCAGATCGCCGCGAGCGCCGCGAAGAGCAACACGATGAAACGCTGCCGGCTCATGTCGAAGCACTCGATGTCCCGCCGGAGCTCGAGGGCGCACGCCGCCGCCGGCGCAGCGTCAGGATGATGACGCCGGCGACGGCCACCAGCAGCGGTGCGATGGCGATGTTGATGACTTTCAGCCAGGAGTACAGGCGATTGATGTCGACGTCCAGGCCGCGCTGCGTTTCCCGCAATTCCTTGCGCACGCGAGTCTTTTCGGCGGTGAAGCGTTTGAGCTCCGCTTCCTGCTCGGGCGACAGCATGATGGAGGTCTGATCGTTGCGCTTGCTCTGCAGCTCGGTCAACTTGCTTTCCGTTTGCTGCAACTCCGCCTGCAGTTCCAGGACCTTGCTGCGCAGACGGTCGTCGGCCTGGCGCTTGAGCGCCTCGACACGCTCGAACGGCCGCGAGAAGGATGCGCGGCCCCGAACGCTGATCAAGGCGCTGCTGCCGCTCAAATTGTCGAGAATGTTGGCGATCAAGTCGCCGTTATTGGCGAAGGCCTGAGAAATCCGCTGCCCGAATATTTCGCGGGTCTGCACCCATAGATAATCCATCAAGAAATCCGTGTCCGCGATCACCACGATGTTGACGGGTGCCGTCGACTTGGGCAAATGCGCAATCGGCGGCCCGGCGACGGGTTTCTGATCTGCCGGCGGACCGCCGGGAAACGCCGAGTCCACCGGGCCCGTGATGCGCGCCGCGAGGACGTAGCTCACGCCGGTGGATTTGAAGCCGTCGCGCAGGGTCGAAGGATCGACCAAGGCGTTGAAACGTTGCGCGGGGATCGGTTCCGCACTCGTGGAACTCAGCAATAGGGGCTCGAAGGTGGTCTTCGCGCCCTTGCGCGGCGCGAGCGCACCGACGGTCGCCATGTTGATGGACTCGAGCGAGGCCGTGACGACATCCTTCGGATCCATATTGGCGTGCCGCAGGCCGAGAATTCCAATGTGGCGAACCGGCGGCGTCGCCGCGTTCGCACGAACTTCCAATCCGAGGCTCAAGTCGCCCACCACCTTGGTCGGGTCGTAGTCGACACCCCAGCTGGCGAGCAGCGGCGCCAGGTCCGACGAGTGATTGGCCATCGCGCCGGCGAGCGGATTCGACGGATCCTGGCCGCTGATATCCGCACCCGCATTCGGATCTACCAGCAGCAGAACCCTCCCGCCTCGCATGACGAATTGATCGATGGCGTACAGCGTCTTGGGCGGCAACTGTTTCGGATGCACCAGGAGCAACACGTCCACATCCTTGTCGATGTGGTCGAGATCCGTGGTCAACGTACGCAGGGCGAACAGCTGCTGCAGCTGCGTATAGATGGGCCAGGGCTCGCCCATCTGTCCGGTCGCGGGATTGAATTGTCCCGTAATGCCGATCGAACTCATGAGGCCGATCACAGGCTTTTTCGGCGTGCCCAATTCCTGGATGAGCTTTGCTACGTCGTATTCCAGGAACTCTTCCCGGTCAGCCTGAAAACTGGGAATGGCTGAACGGCCGTCGGTCGAGTTGGTGCCGGCCAATCCGAAATACAACGGTTCGCCCAGACCGGCGTCGTGCAGCGATTGCAGGCCAAATTCGGCGGCGCGGTCTTCATCGTCGGAGAATGGTTGCGGATCAATCACCTGCAGGTGAATCTTGCCGCCGGCACGGGCCGCGATTTCCTCGAGAAATTCCCGCACGCGTGCCGCATACGGCATGATCAGGGGCGACTGTTTCGCGGCGGCGTCGCGCGAGAAGTAGAAGTACAGATTGACCGGTTCCTTCAAGTCCTTCAGTACCTGTTGCGTGCCGGTGCTCAACGTATAGAGCTTGTTCTGGGTCAGATCCAGGCGTACGCCGCGCAAACCCACATTCGACAGCATCACTACGGCGATAAACAACACGGCAAGCGCGAGCAGTCCGCCGACACCAAAGCCAACTCTTCGCCAACGATTATTCACCTATTCCGCCTTCTTCATGTCGAGTACCAGGGCCGTGGCGGCCAACCAAAAACCGATGAGGGCGGCGAAATACGTCAGGTCGCGCAGGTCGATCACGCCCTTGGAGATCGCATCGAAGTGGGTAAAGAAACTCAAGGACGCGATGGCGTCGACAATGGCTTGGGGTAGGACGCCGCGTACAAAATCCAGCACCAGAGGGAATCCCGCCAGCAGAAACACAAACCCGACCAGAGCGGCGGTGATGAATGCGACCACCTGATTGCGAGTGGCCGCGGAAAGACACATCCCGATCGACAAGAAGCCGCCCGCCATCAAGAAACTGCCCACGTAGGCCGCGAGAATCGCGCCGTTATCGGGAGAGCCAAGATAGTTGACGGTGATCCAGAGCGGAAAAGTCAGCGCCAGCGCAATCCCCGCGAAACACCAGGCAGCCAGAAATTTGCCCACCACGGCCTGCCACAATGTGATTGGCAGGGTCATGAGCAATTCTATGCTGCCGCTGTTGCGCTCCTCGGCCCAGAGCCTCATGGAAATGGCCGGGATCAGCACCAAATACAGCCAGGGGTGCCAGCGAAAGAAGGATTGCAGGTCCGCTTGATTGCGTTCCAGGAATCCTCCGACCTGAAAGGTGAACACCGCGGCCAGGACCAGGAAGATGACGATGAATACATAGGCCAGAGGCGTCGCGAAGTAGCTGCGCAATTCGCGCCGGAATACCACGAGGACTTTGTTCATGCGCTAACTTCCGTTGCGCTGGGTTTCACATCGATCCCTTTGGGCTGCGTCAAGGAGCGGAATACTTCATCGAGCCGCCCGGATTCCAAATGCAGTTCCGGCACATCCCAGGCGTTCTTGGCGATGATCGCACCAACCGCCGACAAAACGTCGGCGCCGGGCTTCGGCAACGCCGTAAGCCTCAGTTCGCGCGCGTCCGACTCGACATCGGCAACCCCCGGCAGCGAGGTGATCTCGCGGCGCGCCGCCGCCAGCTCATCGGCTTTTTCGAATCTCAGGCTGACCGCGTGGTGATACCGGGAACGCGATTCGAGCGCACTCGGTGTTTCATCAGCGACGATGCGCCCCTCGGCGATGATGATGGCGCGCGTGCAGACTTCGTGAACCTCTTCCAATATGTGAGTGGAGACGATCACCAATTTGTCCTTGCTCAGTTCGTTGATGAGCCGGCGAACCTCATGCTTCTGATTGGGATCCAATCCATCGGTGGGCTCGTCCAGGATCAGGACCTGTGGGTCATGAATCAATGCCTGTGCAAGGCCGACCCTCCTCCTAAAACCCTTGGACAGGGTCTCGACCACCTGGTCGATGACCGGCGCCAGTCCCAGCCTGTCGATGACAACGCTGCGTCGCTGGCGCCGCAGTTCGCCGCGCAGATCCCGCACATCTGCGACGAAATCCAGGAATTCGCGCACGGTCATCTCGCCGTAGCTGGGAGCGCCTTCGGGCAGGTACCCCATGCAGGATTTGGCCGCGACCGGCGCGCTCTCTATATCGTGCCCGCACACCGAGACCTGCCCGGCGGAGGGAGTAATAAATCCGGCAATCATGCGCATGGTGGTGGATTTGCCGGCGCCATTCGCCCCGAGGAAGCCCAACACCTCGCCTGGCACGACGGAAAACGTCAGGTCATCGACCGCCAGTTTGTCGCCGTACCGCTTGGACAGATTTTTTGTCGTAATCATGCGCGCCTTTGAGCGTGAATCATCGAGCGAGGTTCCCTAAATTTTAATGGCGGCGGAACGAAAAGTCCGGCGCGTTAGAAGGGCTAGGCGGACCCAACCTTCTTTTCGATAGCCGATTTATTTTCCTTGAGTATACGCCGCACATCGGCTAAAGCGGGGCGATCCGCCATGCGGGCAATCAGTTCAGGCAGTTCGAACCACCTTCTGCCCCATTGTACCAGCCGAGCCGCGTCGGCGATCACTTGGTCGCGCGCCTCTTCCGACGGTCCGGCGCGTTCTGGCTGGGGTGCAGGCTTTCTCGCCGCCGGCTTAGGTTGCACTTTCGGCGCGGGTTTGGCGGCAACGGCAGGTTTTGCAACGGCCGCAGCTCTACGCTCCGCGCGCGCGATTTGGGGAGTGCCGGCAGGCGGCGCGGTGCGTTTGGCGGCCAGGAATTTCGGCATTTCCCGCGTCGCCGTGACGGATACCACGGGAGCTTGAGCGGTGGTGGTGTCAGCAGACGTCGATGACAAGGCGCGCTCATTCGCTTTGTCGGCCACCGGAATGAAACGCTCAAGATGCTCAGAGCCCACCAAATTGGCGAGAAAGGCCATGAGTTCCAGGGCGTCCGAGAACCGCGCATCCCCGGTTTTGACGCGCTCCTCGACGTGAGCACGCAGAGCGAGAGTCTTCTGCTTGGCCAGATTGAGAATCCACAGGCTGGGCCGTTGATGTTCCGACCAGGGCTGGATCTTCCAATAACTGTCGTCGTCGAGCGACGAATACTTGGTATGCAACTCGAGGCTCTCGAGCCATCTTCCCAGAAGATCCAGCAATCGTTGATCGGCGGGTGTTGCCATGAATACAGCTCCAACGCGCACCCTAAACGAACCGTTGACGGATGGCTAGCGGTACATCGCCGCCGGGCCGCGCTAGACTGCTGCTCATGTGTGGCTTAGCCGGAATTGTTGGCCCGCTTGCAAACGCGGAGATTGCGGAGAACATGTCGCGACTGCTGCGTCACCGAGGTCCCGACGGCTCGGGAGTGTGGTGTCAGCCGGGCGTGGCGCTCTCTCACCGCAGACTGGCTATTCAAGATCTCACGGACGCCGGGCACCAACCGATGTTGTTTGGGGCGCACGTGCTGACCTACAACGGCGAACTGTACAACCACGAGCATTTGCGCACGGCATTGCCGGGGCCATGGGCGTCGAGCGGAGATACGGAGGTGCTTTTAAGACTGCTCGCCACACAGGGCAGTGCGGCCTTGAGCCGCGTGGTTGGAATGTTTGCCTTTGCCTGTTGGGACAATGTTTCCGGACGCCTGCTGCTCGCCCGCGACAGGCTCGGCATCAAACCGTTGTACTACCGCCTGCTGGAGGACGGTTTGGCGTTCGCATCCGAACTCAAGGCGCTTTTGGTTCTGGGAAAGCCTGAGATTGATCGGAGCGCGGTGCGCGATTTCTTGTTCCATGGATACATTCCTGCGCCGAAGACCATCTATCGCGGCATCTTCAAACTGCCGGCGGGGCACACGCTCGAGTGGCGCGCCGGACGGGTGAGTATCGAGCGCTATTGGAATCCCTCGCCCGGCGTCATCGAACGCAGCGCGGACCATACCGTACAGCAACTGGATGCGTTACTGCATGAGGTGGTGCCTGAGCACACGATATCGGACGTTCCGGTCGGGGTGTTCCTGAGCGGCGGCATGGATTCCGCGCTGACGACTTATTACTTGGATGCCCCGCACACCTATACCTTGGGGTTCGAGGCGGGAGAGCGCTCCGAAGCCGAGGCCGCGCGTCAGGTCGCCTTGCATTTGAAGACGCAGCATGTGGAGTTGTTGGCGCCGGAAGCGGATTTTGAGGGGGCTTTGGAAAGAATTCCGGCGCTGTTCGATGAACCCTTCGGGGATAGTGCTGCCTGGTCCAACTACTTGGTCGCGCAGCTGGCCCGCCGTGAGGTCACGGTGGCCTTGAGCGGCGAGGGTGGCGATGAAATCTTTTGCGGCTATCCGCGTTACTGGTCGAGGGTCGGTGCGAGATCGACGATATTCAACAGGTCCCTGGCGCGTTACCTGCCGCCGTTGTCGCGGTTCGCCTCCTCTATGCAGCGCCGGGGATATGCGGGACTGCCGGCCTACGCCGCGGCGCTGGGGGGCATGACGGCTCAACAGATCGATTCGCTGCTGGGCGCAAGCTGGAAGGAGCCGGGCTACGACTACTTATGGTTCTACCGGCAATTTTGGCGCGATGACTTGCGGCCTCTCGTGCAATTGCGCTGGCTGGATTTGAACACCGATCTCGCGGAAGGCTTGCTCACCAAAGTCGATAGAACCAGCATGGCGCATTCCTTGGAGGTGCGGCCGCCGTTGCTGGATCATCGCCTGGTCGAATTCATGTTGAGCGTGGATCCGAAGCTTCTGGTGGATGAACGCGTGCGCCGCGGAAAGCTGCTGGTGCGCAGGCTGATGGAGCCGAGACTGCCGCAGGGGCATTTGAATCGACCCAAGTCGGGCTTCGGACTCCCCGTGCATCGCTGGCTGCGGCGTAACCCCAAGCTGTTGCAGGGCGCCGTCGGCCGGCTCATGGATAGGGGCGTCCTGCAGCGGGCTGTGGGCAGCGAGTTTCGCCGAGCCTGGTACCTCTTGGTGCTGGATCGCTGGTTCACGGCCTTTGCTTGAGGCACCGCGAATCCTCTTCGTCCCGGTTTCCGGGGCCTTTGGCATGGGCGAGTACGCACGCAGCTTGAGTATTGCGCAGGCGGCGATACAGCGCTGGCCGGCCGCGGACATACACTTTCTATTGAGCCGACAAGCGCCCTATGCATCCCGGTCACCTTTTCCCGCGACGCTCCTGGATTCATCGCCTACCTTTCATTCCGCGGCCGTCATCCGCGTGATCGAAAGCTTCCGGCCCCATGTCGTGATCTTCGACAACGCCGGCCGCACCGCCCAGCTCAGGGCGGGGCAGCGGTCGGGGGCGCGCGTTGTTTATATCAGCGCCCGCGCACGCCAGAGACGCAAGGCGTTTCGTTTGCGCTGGATGAGACTGATCGATGAGCATTGGATCGCCTACCCGCGATTCATCGCCGGCGGTCTCAATGCCCTTGAGCGCTTCAAGCTCAGGGTGCTGCGCCGGCCATCCGTGCGTTATCTCGACGTCATTCTGTCGCGCGGTGCGCTGGGCTTAGACTCGATCTTAAGGAGCACGGAACTCGTCCCTGAAAGTTACGTGCTGGTGGTACCGGGAGGAGGCACCGGTCATCCGGGGGTAAATGATGCGACGCAGACTTTCTTGGCGGCCGCCAAGGGCATCGCGCAAAGCGGCACTCCGACGGTGTTCGTGGGTCCCGCGAGCGCGGCCGGGGCTGGGTTGGCGGGCGATTCTTGCCTGGGGAGCGGACAGCTGCGCTGTTTCGATTCGCTGCCGCAAGCCGATCTCGGACAATTGATGCGCGGTGCCCGGCTCGTCCTCAGCAATGGCGGCTCGACCCTGTTGCAAGCAATCGCTTGCGGCCGCGCTTGCATCGGTGTTCCCATTGCGCAAGATCAGGCTGCGCGCATTCGCCGCTGCGTCGAAGCCGCCGTGGCCCTCGCGGCGCCCCTTGAATCCGCTGCTATCGTGCGCACGGCAAGCGCTCTCTTGGGCGATGAGGGATCGCGCAGCCTGCTGGCGCGGCGCGCTGCCGAATTAGGGCTGGCGGACGGCATCGAGATTGCCTTGGATGCGTTGCAGCGGCTGCTCAAAACGAAATAAAGTCTCACCCTGGACGATAAGGAACCGAACATTACACAGCCTTCGCGCGATTTTTGGCGCACTCGCCGGGTGTTCCTGACCGGTCACACGGGATTCAAGGGCGCATGGATGAATCTGTGGCTCAAGCAGATGGGCGCCGAAGTGATCGGTTATGCACTGGCGCCGCACACTCAGCCGAGCATGCACGAACTTTGCAATGCCAAGGGCGGATCGCGTATCGGCGATATTCGCGATGCCTCCAAAGTTCAAGAGGCGCTCAAGGCTGCGGATCCCGATGTGGTCATTCACATGGCCGCGCAAGCGTTGGTGAGAGAATCCTACCGGGATCCGATCGCCACTTTCGCCACCAACGTGCTGGGAACGGGGATTTTGCTGCAAGCATGCCGTGACCTTAAGCGATTGCAGTGCGTGCTCGTCGTGACCAGCGATAAGGTGTACGAGAACCATGACGAGCCCAAGGCCTTCGTCGAAGCCGATCGTCTGGGCGGCCATGATCCTTATAGCAACAGTAAGGCGTGCGCGGAGCTGCTGACGGCGAGTTTCCGCGAGAGCTTTTTCAAGGCGGGGCCGCCGGTCGCCACGCTGCGCGCCGGCAATGTCATCGGCGGCGGCGATTGGTCCCAGGACCGCCTCATTCCCGATTGCGTGCGGGCGCTCAAGGCCGGGACCCCCGTTGCCTTGAGATTTCCCGATGCGATCCGGCCCTGGCAGCATGTATTGGAGCCGCTCTCGGGCTACCTGGTCCTGGCACAGGCATTGTGCGAATCGCCCGCCCGTGTACCGCGCGCTGTTAATTTTGGTCCGGACCCGTCATCCTTTTGCACCGTGCGTGAGGTGGTGGAAGCCTTCAGTGCGAGATTTTCAGGCAAGCCAGGGTGGCAGCGTGACCCGGGGGACCATCCCAAGGAGGCGGCGACCCTGACCTTGTCTTCCGCCCTGGCGCGCAGTTCATTGGGATGGTCTCCGCGCCTGGACGTTCGCGATTCTCTGGCATGGACCGCGGATTGGTATCAGGCTTTTGCGCGTGGGGAGGAGATGGTGAGGTACTCAGAAGATCAAATCGCGCAGTATCAAGCCTTGTCGGCGGTGCGCGCATGAAGTGCGTGATTCTCGCAGGCGGCAAGGGAACGCGCATCGCCGAGGAATCGAATACCCGTCCCAAGCCCATGGTGGAAATCGGCACGCGGCCGATTCTGTGGCACATCATGAAATTGTACGCGGCCTTTGGCGTCACAGAATTCATCGTCGCGCTGGGATACAAGGGCTACATGATCAAGGAGTATTTTGCGAATTACTTCCTGCATCAAGCCGACGTGACTTTTGATATGGCGGAGAATCGCGTTGAATATCATGACCGCCGCGTTGAGCCCTGGAAGGTGACACTGGTGGACACCGGCGAGGAGAGCATGACCGGCGGCCGCTTGCTGCAGATTGGCAAGTACCTGTCCCCCGGCGAGCCTTTCTGCATGACGTATGGCGACGGCTTGTCGAATATCGACATTCGCGCACAGATCGCCTTTCATGCAAGTCATGGGCGCAAAGCCACGGTCGCCTGCGTGCGCCCTCCGGCGCGCTTCGGCAGAATCGTCACGCAGGATGCGAAGGTCATTTCATTCGAAGAAAAGCCTTCCGCCGAAGGTGGTCTGATCAACGGAGGTTTCTTCGTTCTTGAGCCATCGGTGCTGGAACTCATCGACGGCCTCGACACGGTCTGGGAAAAGGATCCGATGGAGAATCTGGCGGCGGAGGACCAATTGGCCGCCTGGGTGCACCGCGGGTTCTGGCAGCCCATGGACACATTGCGCGACAAGCAGCACCTGAACTCGCTGTGGGAAAGCGGCACGGCGCCGTGGAAACTGTGGGAAGGATAGCCACCCGATGGTAGGACCTGTCGCCGGCTGCCGCGCCTGCGGCGGCCGTCTCACCGTGACGATGGCGGATCTGGGACTGCAGCCGGCCTCCAATGCCTTCCTCAATTCGCAGGCCGATTTCGCGCGGGAGAGGCGTTATCCGTTGCGTGCCAAGGTGTGTGAATCTTGCAAGCTGGTGCAGCTGGACTACGACGTCGCGCCCGAGGAATTGTTCGGCAATTACGTTTATTTCTCGTCGTACTCGGACGAATGGCTGGCGCATGCGAAGAGTTACTGCTCCATGGCGCAAAAACGCTTCGCGCTCGATTTCGCCAGTTTGGTGGTCGAACTGGCGAGCAATGACGGCTACTTGCTGAAGAATTTTTTGCAGTCCGGCATCCCTGTGCTCGGCATCGATCCATCCGATACGGTCGCGGCGGCTGCTGAGAAGATCGGCGTGCCCACGTTGGTGAAGTTCTTCGGCGCAACGGTGGCGCAGGATCTGGCGGCGGACGGACGTCAAGCCGATTTGATCATCGGCAACAATGTTCTGGCGCATGTGCCGCAGCTCAACGATTTCGTGGCCGGCATCGCGTTGCTGCTCAAGCCCCGCGGCAGCGTGACGATCGAGTTCCCGCATTTGCTTGAGCTCATGAAGCACGTCGAGTTCGACACGATTTATCACGAGCATTACTCATATTTTTCCTTGTATGCCATAGAGCAGGTGTTCAGCCGTCATCGCCTGCGCATTTATGACATCGAGCGATTGTCGACGCACGGTGGCTCGCTCAGGATATTCGCCGCACATGCAGGCCGTCCGGATCTTGCCGACAGCGATGCATTGCGTGAGGTTCGCGCCCAAGAGAGCGCGGCGGGAATTGCGCAACTCGACACGTACACGCGGTTTGCCAAACGCGTCGATGACTGCCGGGATTCATTGCTCGCGTTCCTTGCCGAAGCGCAGCGTATGGGTAAAAAAGTTGCGGCCTACGGCGCCGCGGCGAAGGGCAATACCCTGCTTAATTTTTGCGGGGTCACGGCCGCGCAAGTCGTGTTCGTTGCGGACAGAAACCCGCACAAGCAGCGCAAACTGCTGCCGGGCACGCACATTTCAGTGGTATCGCCGGCGGAATTGATGCAAGCCGAGCCCGACTATGTGTTGATCCTGCCGTGGAATCTGCAGGAGGAAATCAGGCATCAGCTTGACGCGATCAAGACGTGGGGCGGCCGATTCGTGACTCCGGTTCCCCTGGTCCGCGTCTATCCGTGACGCATGAAATTCACTGAATCGCCTCTGCCCGGGGTATTTGTGGTGGACATGGCGCCGCTTCAGGATGAGCGCGGCTTCTTTGCGCGTGCATATTGCAGGGAGGAATTTGCGGCACAGGGATTGGGAATCGAAATGCGCCAGTGCAGCGTGTCTTACAACCTCAAAAAGGGCACCCTGCGGGGCTTGCACTATCAGCGCGCTCCGCATGAGGAACACAAGTTGGTGCGCTGTACCGCCGGAGCGATTTTCGATGTCGTGGTGGACATCCGGCCGCAGTCGGCGAGCTATCGTCGCTGGTTCGGTGAGACATTGACGGCGCAGAACCACCGCTCAGTGTTCATTCCGCCCGGATTCGCCCACGGTTTTGTCACCTTGTGCGACGAGACGGAGGTGTACTACATGATCTCGGTGTCGCATGCACCGGAATACAGCCGCGGGTATCGTTGGAATGACCCCGCCTTTAGCATCGAATGGCCGGAGGTCCCGAGTATCATCTCCCCGCGCGACGCTCACTTCCCGCTGCTGGGCGCATCGGCCGACCAGTGAGTGCAGCGAAACGGGTTCTGGTCACCGGTGCCGGCGGATTCATCGGCCGCTGGAGCGTACCTGCCCTGCTCAACTTGGGATTCGAAGTGCATGCGGTTCTTTCCCGGGCGAAGCACGGCGTACCCTCGGAGCTCCGAGGCTGCGCGGCGCACTTTTCAGACTTGCTGGACGAGTCGGATGCCGCGGCGTTGATGAAGGAGGTCAGACCCTCGCACCTACTGCATTTTGCCTGGATCGCGACCCCGGGAGTGTACTGGCAGAGCGCCGATAACCTTCGCTGGCTGGCAGCCGGCGAATACCTGCTGCGGCGGTTTCGTGATGCCGGAGGAGTGCGTGCGGTTTTTGCCGGCAGCTGCGTGGAATATGATTGGTCTCGAGGCGGCGTGTGCGACGAGCGATCGAGTCCCCTGGCCGACGCGGGCGCCGTCATCTTGAGTCCTTATGCCGCGAGCAAGCTCGCCATGTTTCGAAAATTGACGGAATGGGCTGTCGAGGAGCGCATGTCGGCGGCCTGGGGCCGGATCTTTTTTCAATTTGGCCCCCATGAATACCCGGATCGATTGGTTTCCTCCGTCATACGGAATTTGCTCAAGGGCGAAGCGGCGCTGTGCACCCATGGCAAGCAGGTACGCAGTTTCTTGCATGCCGCGGACGTAGGCGCCGCCTTCGCGAGCCTGCTCAACGCTCCGGTCGAGGGGCCGGTCAACATCGGCTCTGATGAGAGCATCGCCGTCGCTGATTTGATCGGCCGCATCGCACGGCATATCGGACGCCCCGAACTCGTGCGGCTGGGCGCGCGAATTGCGCCGGCCAACGAGCCGGCCGTCTTGCTGCCCGATGTGGGCCGTCTTCGAGACGAGGTGCGATGGCGGCCACGCTTCACGCTCGATGAGGGGCTGACCGACACCATCGATTGGTGGAGAGGGCGTTCTCAGTGAGCGCGCTGCCGGGATGGCATCCCATGATCGTGCACTTTCCTCTGGCGTTGGTACTGACTGCGACGCCCTTGTTGATTGCTGCGCGGCTGCTGCGTCGGGAGGCGCTGGCGGCGATGTTTGCCACGGTGGGTACATGGAATCTATGTTTGGGCGCTGCGGCCGCGATGTTTGCATTGGCCAGCGGAGTGGGCGCCCTGCTTGATTTGCAGGTGGGCCTCGCAGCGCGTCAGGCCATTTCCATACACATGAAGTGGGCCATGCTGACGACACTGCTGTTGGTTTTGTTGGCTGTGTGGCGTGGCGCCGGCAGCGCCCAAGGATCGCGCCCTTCTTGGGCATTCATTCTTTTATTGTTGGCGGCCACGGCGGCGTTGGTGATGACCGGTTATCGGGGTGGGGAAAACGTGTATCGATACGGCGTCGGAGTCGAGAAAATCGCCGTGCGGTCCGGAAGTGGGCCGCACGGCGATCGAATCGTCCAATCTCAGTCTTCTTCGGCGGGCGCCGCAGGCATCATGCCCGTGAAGTACGTCAGTACGTAAGCCTGCAGCGTTCCGTCGGATTGCGGTATGCCATAGACCGCCACCGGCGCGCCGGTGGCGAGCCCGTTGGTCAGATCCGTCAGTCCGCTGGAGGTCGTGATGTCGATCGGGCTGATGCTCAGGATGCCGTTGGTGCGATCCACCTGATACACCAGGGTGGCGCTGCCGCCGGCCGAGCTGACATCGATGGTCGCCGCATTCGCACCGCCGAGAACCGTCATGGTGAACGTTCCGGTGGTCGATCCCATGGGCATGGTCAACCCCGTCGCCACGCTGCCGAGAGGCAGAAGCGACGGCGTCAATACGGTTGCGGAGACTGCCCAGCTGCTCGAGGCACCGTTCCACACGTTAAAGCTCGCGCCGCGGGAGGGCACCGCACCCACCGTTCCGCCGAAGTTGACGCTGTCGTTGGTGGCGGCGATGAAGTCCGTGACGGCACTCATGCCGCTGGTCACCATCGTGGGATAGGCGAAGTTCCAGTACTTGAATCCGCTGATTGGATCGCCGCTCACCGGATCGTCTCCATTGGCGACGGAGCTATCGAGATAGCTCAATGTCACCGAATAATCGTCGGTCGCGGTTCTGAATACCCGCGTGTCGGTGAAGCCGGACTGGGTGGGGGCTGAGATCTTGCCGTCGTATACGGCGGTTTCGATGTCGATGGTCTGCGCAACCCACGGAGTCGCGGTAAAGTCCGCCACACTTACGTGCACCTTGAAGCCGCGCACCAGATCATTGTCCGCGAGGAAGGTCGTTCCGGTGGCGATCGGCGTGACATCCGCGAGAGCATTCCAGGGCTGGCGGAAGAAGAACTGCGTGTTGGCGTCGACGACGACGTCGCGCGGCTGACCCGACTCGTCTTCCACCGTGACGACGTTGGTGCTGGTGTTGACGTGCAGCACATGACCTTCTGGGCTCAGCCACACATTATTGAACTGGCTGCTTGCCCAAATTCGCGTCGCCACCAGCGTGCCATCTTCTTGATAGCGGGCTGCGATACGCACATTCTTCCCGACCACGGAACTTTCAGCGGAGAAATCCTTGATGACCGTTGTGGTCTTCGCATCGAGGTCGTAGAAGAACGTGCCGTTCGTGGAATCGGCGAGGATCAGCAACGACGTGCTCGTCGAGACCGGCGTCTCGGGACTGACCGGAGGCCAGGCGGGAAATTCTTTGCTGATGGTGATGCCGGCGTTGGCCACGGAGTTATAGCTCGAAATTGCGGTCACGTCGCCATACACGTGTCGCAATACCAAACGCGCCAGGTCGTGCAACGGACGGTGATGCACCGGTCCATTGAAGTTGACTGCCCACAGCACCATGCCCGAAGCGGGCGGCACGTGGCCGATGATGAAGGCCGGATGTCCCAAATCAAATTCGAGCGCGAGGGCATTGTTGGTGTTTGCCGTCACCACCAGCGGCGACACGAATTTCACATCGACCGCCACGGTGAGATTCGGCGCCGTACCTTGGGTGTGCTGAATTTGAATCTGACCCATGGGAATGGTCTCGCCCGGAGTGCCGGCAAATCCAGCTTCCGGATTGGCCGCAACCACCAACGATACATCGCCGGGATTTGCGCTGACGGTCAGAACCGCCGATGTATAGGTCCCCGCCGGCACCGTCACGTTGCCGAGAATTTCGGCAATCTGATCGAGCTCGGCCAGGTTGACCGTGGGCACTGTCGTCGGTGCGGTGTACACCGTCACATTCTCGCCGCCGCCTTGCGGCACCAGCGCAATCGAGAGGATTTTCACCCCGACGGTGGCGAAGTCCTCGCTGGAGGCATCGCTCACCATGAGCTGCATATTCGCCGACTGAGGCGGAGGATTCGGATTGGTGGATGAGTTCATCGAACCGCCGCCGCCGCACGCGGCGATCGTGGCGCCGGCGAAAACTATCGCCAGTATTCGAAATTTATTCGGGACCATGGCTAATTTCTCCTCTGATTTAACCATAAGCATTCATCGGCTTTTGCACGCGCTCCTGCGTGGTAATGCATGCATCAACGGCACTGCGCGGCACGCGTTGACAAACGCGCCTTTCTTGAAGCAAGCGACGGGTCGAGCGTCGTGAGGTCGGGGATCTATGGGTCGCGCATCGGCTGTCTGCTAAAGGCGACAAATTTGGCGTGAGCGCGTGATGACGATCACGCTATCGCGCCACCGTTCCGCGCTATCGTCAATGTAGGATCCAAGGAGTTTCATATGAAATGCGCCAGCGCCCCTTGCGTGCTCGGACTCGTGGCCTTTGCAGCGCTCGCCGGATGTGCGTCCACTGCACCTGCTGTGGTGCCCGCCGGCGAAGATGCTTACAGCGTGCGCGTTCCCGGCGCGCCGTATGAAAGCCAAGCGGATACGAATTTGAGAGCACTCAGCCTCGCCGACTCATACTGCGACAAGCTGGCGAAGCATGTGATGTTTCGTGAATCCACGGAATCAAGCCAGCACTCCTGGTCGCCGAAGCAGGAGGAGTTGACTTTCGTTTGCATGGACGCAAAAGACCCGGCGTACATGCGCGCCAGCGTCGAGCACGATCCGTCGGTGGTGGCGCAGCAGTAAGTTTCGAGCGCGCCGCGCCTGGAGAGCGCCTTGCGCCCGGTTATACCTTTGGCGCAACCAGCAGTTGAACCCAGTACAAACCGCGTTTGGATGAATGACCCGCCGCAAAGGCGATGCCCATCTCGGCGAATCGGGGGTCCATGATGTTCTCGCAGTGACCCGGACTGTCGAGCCAGCCTTTCACGACTTCCTCGGCCGATTTCGGGCCGTATGCAATGTTCTCGCCCACTAACTTTTCCGCATAGCCCGCAGCTCGCACCCGCTCTGCCGGAGACCGCCCCGACAGATCCTCATGCTCAAAGTAATTATGCTGCGCCATGTCGGCCGCGTGTCCGAATGCGACGGTACCGAGTGTCCCGGACAATTTGACCGGCGGCGCCGGTGCAAATGAACGTTCGCCGCAGCGAGCGCCGCGGGCACGAGCTTCGTTCACAAGCTGTAGGGCCCGTGTCGCCAGAATAGGCCCCTGCGAGCTGGGCGGCGCCACATAGCGGGAGGCCAGCATGATCCAGGTATCCAAACCACGGCGATAAACACCGATGTCGTGCAGGGCCTGATTGGCAAGCGCGCGGCATCCTGATGTCTTGAGCAACTGCACGCTGGCGGAATCAGTGCCGCTGATGCGCAGTGAGGTGGTAATTTCGGCCTCGTAACCGCTGCGCTTTTCGGCCTCGGCGGGTGAACTGCCGGTCGCCCATTGTTCCGCCGCGCGGTCCAACAATGCGCTTCGATTCAACGGCCGGGCGGGGGGCAGGACGCCTCCGCAGCCGCCTTCCCGGAGCAGCTTGCACCGCAGATACCGCGTCGGCTCGCGCCGTCCTCGATTGTCGAAAGCGCGCCAAGCAGTACCGCAACGCACACTAACCGGCTTTGACATATACGATTCAAGGTGGCTCCAAGGTGATGAGCGCGATGCTATTGTCAACGCGAGATCAACACATCGGATGACTTGGGCCGCGGAAGTCGATCACAAAATTGACGGCTGTAGCCTACAAAGCAACTCGACGTCGGACGGCAGTCGGATGATCTGGCACTCCGGCAAACTGCAAGCCATGGCCAAAATGAAACGTACGCAGCGACGGAAGAGCCCCAAGCGGACACGCAAGCCGACCCGAACCAAAAAGGCTGGTGCCAAGCGGGTGAGTGCTAGGGCTGGCGCCAAACGAGGCACCGTCAAGGCTGCCGCCAAGCGTGTCGTCGCAAGTGCGGGACGCGCAGCCAAGGCATTGGCAATTGTGGGAACGCAACACGCCGCAAATGCGGGGCGGCGGGTTTTGGCGACGGCACTGCAGAGCGCCGCAGATCAAGTTGCGCCAGGAGAGCAGAAATGATGAATCGATCGCCGTCCCGCACGCCTGACCAGATTCACCAATTGCCGCCATTGCCGTACGAGATGAATGCGCTCGAACCCTTCATATCGGAGAAGACGCTGTCGTTTCACTACGGCAAGCACCACAAAGCTTATGTGGACAAGCTCAACGAATTGGTGGCGGGGACCACGCTCGCCGCGCTGCCACTCGAGGAAGTCGTTCTGCGTACGGCCGGGCAGCGAGAGTACGCAACCATCTTCAACAATGCCGCGCAAGTCTGGAACCACAATTTCTACTGGCGTTGTCTGATCCCAAAAGGCGGCGATGCCGTACCCTCGAGCCTGCTCAAGCGAATCAAGGAGTCGTTCGGTGATCTGGCGGCGCTAAAGGGCGAATTCGCCAAGGCCGCTCTCGATCAATTCGGCTCCGGCTGGGCTTGGTTGGTGGTCGATGGATCGGAACTGCGCATTACGAAGACCGGCAATGGCGACGATCCACTGCCGCAACATCTTAAGCCGCTGCTCACGATCGATGTCTGGGAGCATGCTTACTATCTGGACTATCAGAACCGGCGCGCCGACCACGTGCACGCTGTACTGGATCATTTGCTCAACTGGGAATTCGCCGCTTCCAACCTTCCCTGATCCGACCCGCCTCCGCCCGGCCGCTAGACGAGACTGTTGCGCAGGGCATAAGCCGTCAAATCGGCGTTGGTATCCATATTCATCTTTTGCAGGACGCGGGTCCGGTAGGTGCTGACGGTTTTCGCGCTGATGTACAGCTCTTGCGCGATTTCGGAAACGGAGCGGCCTACGGCCAGCTTGCAGAAAATCTGAAATTCGCGCTGCGAGAGCGCCGCGTGCAAGGGCTGATCGGTGGGCTCATCGAGGGCGGTGACCAACAACTCACTCAGAGTTGCACTGACGTAGCGGTGTCCCGCGAGCACCGTGTGAACTGCACGCATGAATTCCTCGGGTGCCTGGTCCTTCGCCAGATAGCCCGACGCACCCGCGCGCAGCACATTTATCGCATATTGTTTTTCCGGAAATCCGCTCAACACCAGAATCCGAATAGCGGGGTAACCGGAGCGGATGTGCTGCAGAACATCGATGCCGCTGCGATCGGGCATATTGATATCGAGGACGACGAGGTCCCAATGACCCTCGCGCAGACGCTGCAATGTTTCTGCACCGGTTGCCGCTTCGCCGATCGCGCTGATCTCACGGTCCTTCTCCAGATAGTGACGGAGCCCGGTACGGATCATCGCATGATCGTCGGCAATGAGAACGCTTGGCACTCCTCCTCCACTTAGCGCGTCATAGTTGCGCTGTGACTCAAGCTTACGACAATTGCATTGCATTGGCTCGTCCCATCCACGGTAAGAACCAACTGACAGCACACCGCGCGGTTGCCCATCTAGCGCGGATTGCGGGTCGGTGGAGAATGTATTCCAGGACATCATGCAGGGGCAGGTCCATGCATAAATTTTCGCATCTGGCAGCGGTATTATTGTTGCTAAGCGCAACCGCGATGGCCCACGCCGGTCCGGGGCTCGGCGCCGATACGGCGCGCGTGTTTTCACCCCAGCCGCGCGCAGCCAGTGCCAGTGCGCGAATTCCCGCGTCGACTCTGCCGTCGCCGCGCACGGCGGCCATGGCGATGCGCGTCTTCTCGAACCGTGCCTCTCGACCAACTTCGGTTGCCCAGATCCATTCAAGAGACGGCCGCCAGCACTCCTGAACCGAGCAGGAATGTGGATGAAAGCTCGCCGGTTGCATTTGCGATCCAGTGGCGCCTACATCCCACTTTGGTGAACCCCGAGGTCGTGAGTCGCGCGCGCAATCTGCGCCGAACCGGGCTCCCGATCGTGAATTTGTGGCAATCGAACAATAACCGAGTCGCCCTTGGACTCAGTCCGCGCGGCATACCCGGTGTGTATTTCACCCAGAGAATTTCGAACTGAAGCCGTTTTGCAGTCCGCTTAAACCCAGCAGAGGATTAAACACCGTGAACAAAGATCAGGTCAAAGGACGAATGAATGAACTGGCAGGCAAGACGAAGAAAGCCGCCGGCAAAGTGGCTCGCGATCGGGTACTGAGGCGCAACGGCCACATGCAGGAAATGGCCGGAAGGGCGCGCGCCACATACGGCGACATCATGGAAGAAATCAAGGAAGAGCGGAAGAAACAAGAAAGCACCGAGTAGGCAGCTGTAGCCGAAATCCTACATGGCTTTGGTTGCTGTCCCTACCGACGGTCAATCAACCACGACGGATAGTGAATATCACCTTCTGAAATTACCTGACCCGAGGAGTCACGAGACCATGGAAACAACCGTCAATGAACTCAACCACGAATCGCGTCTCAACATTGGTAAAACGATCAGTAAGGCGGCGCACGATGCGGTGGGCGAGGTCCGCGTGTCGCAAGAAGCGCGTATGGCGGCTGATCGGGAAGTGCGAAATCTCATTGCAGACATACAGGAATTGATTGCCCGCATGAAGGACGCTGCAGATCCTGAGCTAAGTCTTCTGCGCGCGAAAGTCGAAGCCTCAATTTCCGCGGTCAAACAAACGATTTTCGATCGCGCGGAACGGGTTCAGCGTCGGACGCAGGAAGCTCTTGAGGCCGGCGACAACTACGTCCGGCAACGGCCGTGGGAGGCAATCGGGGTTGCCTCCGCGGCGGGACTGGCCATCGGTTTCGTGCTCGGCCGGCGCTGATCGTCCAATCGCCAAACAGCTGTGCCGTGGCATGTCGGGTGCCGCGGACAGTTGCATTGCATTGATCGCGGTATGATGCTGCGCAACGAGGAGCGCGTCGTACCGTCGTTTTCAGCTCCATGGGCCGCAGTAGGAAAATATGAGTTCAGCCGCTCGCCAAATGGCGCTGGTCGCGTTATTGCTCGCCGCTGTGCTCGGATTGTTCCTGGCGGCCGAGACAGGGCAGCGCACCCTGGAGAATCTCAGCAAGCGGATTGAACTGAGCCAGCAGCGGGACCGCGCACTGGCGGAAGTATTGCAGCTCCTGACCCAGGCAGAGAGCAGTCAGCGGGGCTACATCTTGCTCGGCGACAACACCTATCTCGAGCCCTACCAGGACGCCACTGCGCGGATCCCCCAGGCGCTGAGTCAGCTGAACCTCGCATTTGCAAATGCCGATCCCCCGGTACAGGCGGATATCGAGCAGATTGAGCGGCTTAGTAACGCAAAGTTCGTCGAGATGGGTCAGTCGCTCGCCGTCTTCCGCGAGCGTGGGCAAACCGCGGCCCTAGATCTCGTGAGGACCGACATTGGCCGCTGGACCATGGCTAAAATCTCCGATATGGCGCGCAAGATCCAGGTGGCAGAAACGGCCGGCACCCTGGAGGCGAGCCGTTCGTGGCGAAGCGACCGCTGGAAGAGCCTCATTGTCACCAGCGGGGCGCTGGCGGCGACAGTGTTGCTCGTCCTGACACTGAGCCGGATGGTCTTGAATTACCTGCGCTTCAAAGAACGCGAGGCGGTGGATCTCGCCGAGCGACGAACCGAGTTGGAATTGCTGGTGGAGCAGCGAACCGAGGAATTGTCGGAGCTTTCGACCCACTTGCAATCGGTTGCCGAGCAGGAGAGGTCGGCATTGTCTCGCGAACTGCATGATGAGCTCGGGGGATTGTTGGTGGTCGCGAGGATGGATGTCTCCTGGCTCGAGGAACATATCGCCAGCGGCGATCCGGAAGTGCGGGCGCATTTCAAGCGGGTGCAGCAGGCTTTGCAGGCCGGGGTCGACGTCAAGCGTCGCGTCATCGAAAATCTGCGCCCGTCCCTGCTCGACAATCTCGGGCTATTCCCCGCACTTCGCTGGCAGGTGGCGGACTTGTGCGAACGAGCGGGCCTGAAATGCACGGAAAGATATCCGCCGCAGGAGCTGCGTCTGACCCCGGATGCCTCCATCGCAATTTTTCGAGTTGTGCAGGAATCGCTCGTCAATATCGTCAAGCATGCGCACGCGCGCAACGTTGAGATCTCCATAGAGCCGCAGGACAATTCGTTGATCATCCGGATCAAGGACGATGGCGTCGGGCTGCCGGCAGAGCGCCTGCGCACACTCAGAGCCCACGGCTTGGCAGCCATGCGGCATCGCGTTACCGGGCTCGGAGGTCAGTTGCGCGTGGCCCGCGCCCCCATTCAGGGGACGGAGATAGAGGCTAGGCTGCCGTTGGACAAGATCCGCGCGAGCGTCGCTGCATAGGATCGTGATTATTCAATTCGCGTTTCCAGCCGTGCGCTCGTTGGCAAAGTCCCGCAACAAGGTCGGCAAGCGATAGTAGTCGCTGGACTTATCCAAGAACGCCTCGACGCCGAATGATTCGGCCTCGCGCCGATAAGCGGGCAGGCCGAAATTGGTCAAAATGACGATCTTGGGACGACGCTTGTTGCGGCCGAGCGAACGCAAGACGCCGAAACCTGAGCCGCTGCGCAGATGCAGATCGAGGATCACGACATCGGGCTGCGAGACCGCGATGCTCGCGAGCGCCGCCGCTTCAGTGTCGACCGTGTCAGCCAGATCCACGTCCGGCAGACGCCGAATGAGTTCAGAGAGACGCGCCGCAAGCAGCGTCGAATCTTCAACGAGTAGCACCCGCAGAGTGGAAGTATTCGGCATGTCAGTTCGACATATTCAGCTTGATACAGCGCTTGCCTGAAGGGCGGGACAACAATGTCGCCACAGCGCACAGCCTAATTAATCCATTCACAAGCCGCTGCCGGTGCACGCCTTCGGGGCATGTAGGGCTTCACTCACTGTCCGTTGAAGATGATTTACTACGCTAGCAATTACGATAGGGCTGAGAATTACTGAACCAATCCATTGCGAAGCGCATATGCGGTCAGATCGGCGTTCGTGTCCAAATTCATTTTCTCGAGGACTCGCGCGCGATAGGTGCTGACGGTCTTGACGCTGATAAAGAGCTCTTGGGCGATTTCCGACACACTGCGCCCGACCGCGAGTTTGCAGAGAATCTGAAACTCGCGCTGCGACAACTCCGCATGCAAGGGTTGGTCGGTTGGCTCATCCAGTGCGCTGATGAGCATCTCGCTCAATGCCGCGGTGGCGAACCGGCGCCCCGCGAGCACCGTGTGCACGGCGCGCATGAACTCCTCCGGCGCCTGATCCTTGGCCAGGTACCCCGACGCGCCGGCGCGCAATACGTTGATGGCATATTGCTTTTCGGAAAAGCCGCTCATCACCAGAACGCGGGTGTTGGGATGTCCCGAGCGAATGTGGCGCAAAATGTCGATGCCGCTGCGATCCGGCATATTGATGTCAAGAATCACGAGGTCCCACTGGCCATTGCGCAGCTGCTGCCAGGGTCTCCGATCCGCTCCCCGTCTCGGCAATCGTGTGAATAGATGGGTCTTGTTCAAGATAATGACGCAGTCCGGTTCGCATCATCGCGTGATCATCAGCAATTACGACGCTTGGCATACCGGCTCCTCGCGGGTTGAGGGGAAGACCCGGCTAACGTTACTGCGAGTGATGCGCTGACGGCGTACGCCGTCGGGTCCGTTTGTTGTAGGCGATGACTGACAGAATCGTTTCTGCCTGCGGCATCATGCGCCCGGCGGCGCGGCCAGAGGTTTCTCCAAGACCACGAACTCCAGATCCGGGCGTAGCGGTGCCCCAAAGCGGGCGTCTTCATAGGGGAAGGGCTCGGTTTCACCCGTGCGCCGGTAACCGTGGCGCTCATACCAAGCAATAAGACTCCTGCGAACCGACACGACGGTCATTCGTGCGACCAGTGCCCCCATTGCCAGGCATTCAGCTTCAGCACGTTGCAGCATGATGCGCCCCAGACCACGATCCTGCGCACCGGGCCGCACAGCCAGCATGCCGATATGGCAAATGTGTTGGCCACGGATGCCTGCCGTGCGCTCCAGACGGACACATGCGAGGATTTCCTTGGCGTCGCGCAGGACCAGGATCGATACCGCGTCCGAAACGGCGAGGTCTTCCTGCAGGGCCGCGGCGGTCGTTCGTTGACCGTCTACCATTCCGACCTCGCTGGTCCATCCCGCTTGGCCGCCTTCGCCGCGATAGGCGGCGTTGACCAGGTCAGAGACCTCGGCGAGATCCGCAGGGTCACAGATCGTAATCGTCAAATCTGTCAATTGCCTTGATTCAACCACTCAAATCGGCGAGTCGCAGAGACTTCAATACTCAACCGTGTATTTATGCGCTTCCAGGCAGGCGCTGAATGCCTTTTTGAAGCTGCTCATTTGCGCGGCATAGTTTTGCTGCGCCCACTGCGTCGTTTGAGATTGCTGTTGTGCGGCTGCTTCCTCCTCAGCACGCGCGCGCGAACGCCGAGCCACAAATCCCACGGCCGCGCCGATGGCCGCCCCTTTTCCCGCGTCGCCCGCAATCGCCCCAATGAGGGCCCCGCCGGCTGCTCCGCCTGCGGCACCCCTCACCCCGGCGCCTTGTTGCTGCTGCTGCACGTTCTGCGCCTGTTGGGCCGCCGCCTGTTGTTGTTGCTGGGCTTGCTGGCTCGCACGAAAAGGATCAATACCTGTGTTATTTGCGGCCCAGGTGTAACAGGCTCCCTCGTCTTTTGATTGCTGACTCGATGATTGGCCATTCCCAGGAAAGGCATACACGCCTAAGACCCCCGCGATCGTTTGCCCACCCGTCGGAGGAGCAAGGTAATTCTGCGCTGAGGCGACGCACAGTGCGGAAGCCGCAATCATCCACGCAACCGTTAAAAAGACTCGCATATCGGAATTCCTGTTGAGCGTTTATTCGAAACCCAAGAGATCAGGGCATCGGCGTGCACTCGCCAAATACACTCACAGTGAACCCATCTGCGGCGATCGCGATCGACGCATGCCCGGTTGCCTTGTCGATCACGATACTGAAACTGCGGCCGTTTTCAGTGCCCTGCAAAAATATGCTGTCCTGATCGCGCGAGATGTATGCGATTGGACTATGCCGCTGCGCGGCGCTCGTGGCCGTGGTGCTGAGCGTTTTCTTCGTCAAGTCCACAATCACGAATGACGGGATGTTCCATTTCTGCGGGAGCCCCAACTCGCAATCACTCGCGTCGCACCGTGCGACTCGCGAGGATGCGCACAAGAGCCGTTCCGCGTCGCCGAGCGCATCAGCATGGATAATTATTGGGAACAAGATGCTCAGAGCGGCAGCGATTCCACGCAATGTCCGAGTCATTGGCTACCCTCTGCTTTGGAAGACATACAATGCACGGGAGTAGTGTGCGCGCACCTACTCGACGGTTCCGTCGGACCTTGTGCCTATGGACGCGGGCTGGCCGTGGGGTGGCCGTCATTTGCACGAGTGCTACCTGAATTCGCTCGCGTTTTCTGTACCATGTTTAATAGCATAGACGCGTCGCCCGGTTCAACGTTGGGACGCCACCGATGATCGGTATCCATTTATTCGTCTCCTAGATGCTTTGGAGGAAATAGCTATGGCGCGTAATGACTTTGAGCAGCTCAAGACCGAGTGCGGAAAATTTAGCGCAGTATCCGAGCTGAAAATGCTGGATGTCGGAGAGACGATCTGGCTGACCGGCCGCGCGGCTGCATCGGGACCGGGTACCGTCGCGCTAAATGTGGGTTCCGGACAAAGTGTGGTGATACGGGAGCAGGACGTTTTGGAAGTGGAGAAGCACGGCAGTCGCTTTTACGCCAAAGTAAAAAGCGGAGTCGATGTTCTGTACCGGTTAGAACAGGTGGTGCGAGCTAATCCGGACAGGTGCATCTGTCGTGGCGACAGCGCGGGCGGGGGTTCGGCAGGGTTGGGCGTTATCAAACGGAAATCCGACGGCTCGGCTGTGAATAACAACGAGGATGACCTCCCTCAGTCTATGGACTGCCGCGTCGAGTACGTTATTACGTTTTGGTGCCGGCCCGGAAAGGTTGAGGGAAATGCCTGCGTGCCGATTTTGAACCGGATAATCGTCTGCGAGCCTAGCGATACAGTGTGAATGCCTGTTTTGGGAGGCAGCGTGAAGCCTGAGGATCAAGAACGGCTCGACGCCTTGCTAGCCGCTGTGAGGGCGGCGACTCCCGCGGATATGCACGACAAGGTTATCCACCGCGTCCGCACATCGTTTGAGGAAATTGCCGAGAGCGACTTGCTTGGCCCAAAGAAACCACGGATTCTCGACCTGTTATGGCGCGACGCGAGGGCGCTTAGTGCGTGGCTCAAGGGAACGCTCAAGGGAACCGATCCCCGCCTCAATCCGAAAATGCGGGAGCGAATAATCGACGCCGTAACGGCTCGTGGAATATCCAAAATTTCAAGGCCGAACCGGTCATCGGGAACATGCCGCTAAAAACCTGAAGCCAACCCGCGAGTCTCTCGTATCAACCTGGATGAAGGCAGCAGAGGTGGCAGCGGGAGATCATTCTCGCAGGCGACGTCCGCTACTTCGTGAAGCATCTGACGCACCCGGGCGAATCCCCAAGGACCATGAACTGACCCGGTAGGTCAGCAGGCATTCAGGCAGCCGGATGCGTCCATTGCGGGTCACCCCGCTGAGCAGGTATTATGGCCCACGATAATGAGCCATTTGGCCCAAGGTGAATCTATGGAATCCGCATTTGTTCTGGCCGAAAAGCCCCCCCTGGAGATCCTCACCCAGGTTCGCAATGGATTGCCAGCCGCCATGTTCGAGCAGGTCGCCTCGACATTGGGACTCTCTGCCAGCACGTTGGCTGCGAAACTAGGTATCGCTCGGCGCACGGTAACCCGCAAACGCGGCAACGGTGCACCCCTCTCTAGTGAAATATCCGAGAAGCTCTTGCGAGCTGCCCGTGTGCGCAATCTCGGCCGCGCGCTCTTTACGACAGACGAAGCGGTATCGGAATGGTTGTCCAAGCCCGACGCGAGCTTGGGCAATGTGGCGCCCTTGGACCTATTGGATACCGATCTTGGTGCGCGCGAAGTGGAAAATCTGCTGCGAGCGTTGGCTTACGGCCACTTCGTCTGAATTAAATGAGAGTCTTCCGCATCGGGGCAGCGGTCTTCACCCGGTCCCGGAAAGAGGCTTTCAGCGGAAACGGCGGCATGTACGCGTTGGCCCGTTGGCACACCGCAGGCCACCCGATCGTTTACACAGCACAATCTCTCTCGCTCGCGGCCCTTGAGATCCTGGTCCGCCTAAAACAGACGAATGACATCCAACCGTTTTTTGCCTATTCGGCGGAAGTCCCGGACTCCCTGATCCTCAAACCCGATTCTTATCCGGCGCGATTGAAAAGCCGGGTCGCGGTTAGTCGTGCATTTGGCGATGCTTGGCTTAAAGCCAAGACCACGCCGGCACTGCTCGTGCCCACGATCATCACGCCGGGCGAGTGGAATGTGCTCATCAATCCACTGCACCCGAAGTTCTCACTGACATGGATCGTGGCCGGCCCCGATGCCTATACCTTCGATGCGCGGCTGCTCCCGACCAAGAAAAAGGCTCGATCCGGGAGAACGTCGTCTCGGCCGTGATTACGGCCGCGTGACCTTCAAAATAGTGGACAAAAAGTGGACACGGTTGCATCCTCTTTCTATAAGTCATTGATTATTGGCGCTCCCTACGGGATTCGAACCCGTGTTACAGCCTTGAGAGGGCCGTGTCCTAGGCCTCTAGACGAAGGGAGCGGACTTGCCGAGCTTTGGCCCCGTGGGACCCAAGAGGGCTGGTAGTATACGGGCCAATTTTTTGGACTCAAGCGGAACCCCCTTTTTGAACCCAGCATCGACGCCATTCCCACCGCTGGTGATTCCCAGGTCTGAGCATTCGATCTCGCGTGCGGCGATCTCGCCGAACGCCCTGAAAGTGCTGTACCGCCTCAAAGAGGCGGGCTATCAAGGCTTCTTGGTGGGGGGCGCCGTGCGCGATTTACTGCTGGGAATTACCCCGAAAGACTTCGACGTTGCGACCAATGCATTGCCCGAGGAAGTACGGCGATTGTTTCGCAATTGCCGGCTCATTGGCCGGCGTTTTCGCCTGGCGCACGTGTTTTTCGGAAGCGAAATCATCGAAGTGGCGACGTTTCGCGCCGCCGCCGCGCCCGAGCGCGAGGACGCGGAGGATGTGGATGCGGATGCGGATCCCGGCGAGTCGGCTGCGGCGGAGATTTCGCCGCCGGGCGACTCGGAGCATCGGGCTTTCGATCAGTCGGGACGAATTCTGCGCGACAATATCTACGGCACGATCGAGGAGGACGTTTGGCGGCGCGATTTCGCGGCCAACGGTCTCTACTACAGCATCGAGGATTTCTCGATCTGGGATTTCGTCGATGGCGTGAGCGATATCAAGGCGCGGCGTCTCAAGTTGATCGGCGATCCGGAGACCCGCTATCGCGAGGATCCGGTGCGCATGCTGCGCGCGGTGCGTTTCGCGGCCAAACTGGATTTTTCCATCGAGTCCGCCACCGAGCGGCCGATCCGGGAGCTAGCGTATCTGCTGGACGGCGTTCCGCCGGCGCGGCTCTTCGATGAGGTTCTGAAATTGTTTCTTTCGGGTTTTGGCGCGAAGTCGTATCGCTTGCTGCAGCAATACGGTCTGTTCGAGCACTTATTTCCCTTGTCGGCCGCTGCCTTCGCATTGCCGCCCTACGCCTACGCGGGGGAAATGCTCGAGCTGGGGCTTGCCAATACCGATGCGCGCATAGCCGCCGACAAACCGGTCACGCCGACGTTCTTGTTCGCCGTATTGCTGTGGAGCGCGGTGCTGCGTGAATTGAACGAGCGCCAGGCGGGTCCGGCGCCGGATCTGACGCAGCTCATGCAGGCGTGCGACACGGTGCTGAAGGCCCAGCAGGCGCGCGTGGCCATACCGCGGCGCTTCGCGGTGCCCATGCGCGAACTACTCATGCTGCAGCCGAGATTCAATCGCCGCAGCGGCGTGAAGACCTTGACTCTGCTGCAGCATCCGCGCTTTCGCGCAGCCTACGATTTCCTGCTGCTGCGCGCCCAGGTCGGCGTCGCGGATCCCGAGCTCGCGAAGTGGTGGACCGACATTCAATTGTTGCCGCAAGAAGAAAGAATTGCCCTGGTTCAGGCGCGCCCGGCTGAACCCGCCGCGGAAGGAACGGCGCCGCCCGGACGTCGACGCCGCCGCAGGCGGCGCGGCGGAGCGGCGCGCAGTTAACGATGATCTGGCGCCCGGCGTATGTGGCGATCGGCAGCAACCTTAATCATCCGCGCGAACGTGTGTTGGAAGCATTCGAGCGGATGCGTGAATTGTCTGCGACCCGCTCAGTATTGCGCTCGCGCCTCTATCTCACTCGTCCTTTAGGTCCGCAGGATCAACCGCAATACGTCAACGCCGCCGCCGGGCTGCTGACGCAACTGACGGCCCGCGATCTGTTGGCCGCTTTACTCGGGATTGAACGTAGCATGGGACGAGATCGCGGGGAACGCTGGGGGCCTCGCGAGATCGATCTGGATCTGGTGTGGATGTTGGATTCCGTGATTGACGAACCCGGTTTGAAGGTGCCGCATCCGGGAGTGTCGACCCGTAACTTCGTCCTGTATCCTCTGGCGGACATCGCGCCAACGATCAATATTCCAGGGATGGGCAACGTGCTCGACTTGAAGTCGGCCGCGGGCAGCGACGGAATCACGGAATTGGAGTTACAAGAGTCCTAAATGGCAGTGGCAGTACCGCATCGGTTTATCGTCGTCGAGGGGCCCATTGGCGTGGGCAAGACGAGCTTGGCGCGGCGCTTGAGCCAATCCCTGGGCGGTCAGCTGGTTTTGGAGCAGGCCGATCAGAATCCCTTTCTCGAACGCTTCTACAAGAATCCGCGTGCGGCCGCGTTTCAGACGCAGCTATTCTTCCTGTTCCAGCGCGCCCGCCATTTGGAGGAGGTTCGCCAGCAGGATCTATTCGGTGCCGTGCGTGTGGCGGATTACCTGCTGGAGAAGGATCGGCTCTTTGCCCGCGTCACGTTGGACGATGCGGAATATGCACTCTATGAACGCGTGTACGAACGGGTGGTCGTGGATGCGCCCAAGCCCGATCTGGTCGTGTACCTGCAGGCGCCCGTGGATGTGCTGGTCGATCGAATCGCCAAGCGCGGCATTCGCTATGAACAGCACATTGAACGCGCGTATCTGGACAAGCTCACCCAGGCCTACGCGCGATTCTTCCATACCTACGATGCATCCCCGCTACTCATCGTCAATGCAGCGGCCATTGATCCGGTGAACAGCGACCGCGACTTTGCGCAACTGTTCGCGGAGATCATCAAGGCGCGCCGCGGCAGGCATTTTTTCAATCCCGCCGGCAGCAGTCTGCTCCCCTCGAGCTAGATCCGTGCGGCCTCGTGCTGTGCCAGAGCCCAGCTGACATGCTCGCGAACCAGGGCGGAGGGGTGGTGGGTACGCGCGCTGAGGGCGGCGATGACTTGAACCGAGCTGGGCGCGTTGCCGAGCGCAACGGCGACATTGCGAAGCCAACGTTCGTAACCGATGCGGCGAATCGCGCTGCCTCTGGTGTTGTTCAAGAATTCCGATTCGCTCCAGGCGAAAAGATCGACCAGCTGCGCGTGATCCAACCCGTGGCGAACCGCGAAGTCCTTTTCCACGGAAGGCTTTGCGAATTTGTTCCAGGGACAGACGAGCTGGCAATCGTCGCATCCGTAAATGCGATTGCCGATTGCGCGGCGGAACTCAATCGGGATGCTGCCCGCCAGCTCGATGGTCAGGTAGGAAATGCAGCGGCGTGCGTCCAGCCGGTACGGAGCAACGATTGCGCCGGTAGGACAGGCCGGCATGCAAGCGCTGCAGGAGCCGCAGTGCGCGCTGCCGGGAGCGTCGGCGGGAAGCTTGAGGTTTAAGTAAATTTCGCCGAGAAAAAAATACGAGCCGGCGTTGCGATCGATCAAGTTGGTATGTTTGCCGATCCAACCGAGTCCGGCGTTGCGCGCCAGCGCTTTTTCCAATACCGGCGCGCTGTCAGTGAACACCCGATAGCCCAGTGGACCCACAGCCTCTTGAATGCGGGTGCAGAGCTTTTGCAGCCGCGCACGCAGCACTTTGTGATAGTCGCGGCCCAGCGCATAGCGCGAGACGTAGCCGATGCTGCCGTCGGCGAGCGCCCCCATGGCGTCGGCAGCATCCTGCGGCCAGTAATCCATGCGCACGCTGACGCAGCTGACGGTACCCGGCACCAATTCAGCCGGTCGGCTGCGCTTGCTGCCGTGGCGCGACATGTAACCCATCTCGCCGTTGAATCCGGCGCGCAGCCAATCGAGAAAAAACGCCTCGTCCGCGGGCAAATCGATGTTGGCCACGCCCAGTCCCGTAAAACCCAATTCCTTGGCCCAGTCTCGCAAACTCGCCGACAAGGTTGCGGGGTCAAGCTTGGCGGTAGGTTTTGCGGAGGCGTTCATGGGTCGCCCGTATAATGGTCAAAAATGCCGCTTCACGCAGCAAATGGATATCGATGCGCGCCCTCTCGATGGATTTTCGCCTCCCCGACAGCAGCGGCACGGAAGCTTTAGGGTCCGCGCTCGCCCGCGCGTTCCCGACTGCCGGTGCAGGGGCGGTCATGTACCTGCAAGGCGAATTAGGGAGCGGCAAGACCACCTGCGTGCGCAGTCTTCTGCGCACGCTGGGCGTCACCGCGCCGGTGCGTAGCCCAACCTACACGTTGGTCGATCAGTACAGTCTCGCCGGGCTCGAGTGCGTTCATGTCGACCTCTATCGCGTCAGGTCCGCCGCGGAAGTGGATGAACTGGGGTTGCGCGACATGACGGCGCCGGGCTGCCTGCTGTTGATCGAATGGCCGGAGAAGGGTGGCGTTGCGGTGCCTCCTGCGGACGTCAGGCTGACGCTCGATTATCTCGAGACAGGGCGGGAAGCCATGTTGCGGGCCGGGACCGTCTTCGGAGGAGAATGGCTAGCGAACTTAGGGCGCGACAGTAGCTTAATTCCCTATGTGTCTAATTTAACTTGAAAAAGATCCTGCTTAAGCGTTAACTTATTGCGATGAATCCTATAAGTTGGCGCCACGCGCTGGGATTGCTGCTTGGGACGCTGTTGCTCAAGCCGGCCCTGGCGGTCGACGTGCGCGACGTGCGTCTCTGGGCAAGCCCTGATAGCACGCGGGTGGTGTTGGATCTGTCCGGCGGCGCGCAGCACAGCTTGGTGGTGCTGCAAAATCCCGATCGAGTCGTTTTGGACGTCATGGGTGCTCGGCTTGCCAAGGGTGCTCATACCCCGCAAGGGGGCGGCGGCTCGGTGAAGCAGGTGCGACTGGCTCATCGGCCGTCCGGAGAGCTGCGCATCGTGCTCGACCTTTCGCGGCCCATCCAAGCGAAGAGCTTTCTGACCACGCCCAATGCCCATTACGGTTATCGTCTGGTGATCGATTTAGGGTCGGTGGCACACGCGGACAAGCCCATCAAGGTGGCGCACGCGCCGGCAGATGCCCGCGATCTGATCATTGCCGTCGATGCCGGTCATGGCGGCGAGGATCCAGGCGCCATCGGGCAGAACGGCACGCGCGAGAAGGACGTGGTGCTGGCGATTGCCCGCGAACTGGCGCTCATGGTCAATGCCGAGGCCGGTATGAAGGCCGTTCTGACCCGCAACGGCGACTACTTTGTGCCGCTTCGCGATCGAATGCGACGTGCCCGAGCACAGCAGGCGGATTTGTTCGTCTCCATTCATGCAGACTCCATTCGCGACCGCAGCATCGACGGATCGTCCGTCTACATTCTGTCGCAGCGAGGCGCGACCGACGAGGCTTCGCGCTGGCTGGCTGAGCGCGAAAACGCCTCCGATCTAATCGGTGGTGTTTCGCTGGATGACAAGAGCGATGTGCTTGCTTCGGTGCTCTTGGACCTGTCCCAATCTGCGTCATTGAGCGCAAGCCAGGTGGCGGCGGAGCGCGTGCTGCAGCAGCTGACACGCGCGGGCGAAGTGCGCAAGCACGAGGTGCAGCAGGCGCGTTTTGTGGTATTGAAGTCCCCCGATATCCCCTCGATGCTGGTTGAGACCGCTTATATTTCGAATCCGCAAGAAGAGCAGCGGCTGCGCATGGCGGCGCATCAGGCGAAGCTCGCCGGCGCCATTCACCAAGGCGTGCATGATTATTTTTATGCCAATCCTCCCGCAGGAACGCGCATTGCGCAGCTGGCGGCCGGCGCATCGCGGCCGGTCCTAAGCTCAGCCTCGAGCGGCGGCGGCGCCGGCGACTAACCGCGGTTCGTCGCGCTGCGCGATGGGACCGCGATGCGCGATGGGGCCGCGATGCGCGCCCCTCAAGGCCGTCCTGTGCGAAAATGCGCGCAGAGGCCGCCATTGTCCATCCAGCTACTCT
Organism: uncultured Gammaproteobacteria bacterium; assembly: GCA_963775565.1. Taxonomy (GTDB): domain Bacteria; phylum Pseudomonadota; class Gammaproteobacteria; order Steroidobacterales; family Steroidobacteraceae; genus Bog-1198. Next base: position 99,611 of record CAVZJP010000018.1, on the reverse strand, counting down.
CCGACTCCCTCATCAATCAGATCGCTGCCGGCGAAGTCATCGAACGCCCGGCTTCCGTGGTCAAGGAATTGGTTGAAAATGCCCTCGACGCGGGTGCGCGGCGCATCGAAGTTGAACTGGAGCGGGGCGGCTGTGGATTGATACGCGTCCGGGATGACGGCATCGGCATCGATTCGGGCGAAATTGCTCTGGCACTGGCGCGACATGCGACCAGCAAGATCGCCTCGCTCCAAGATCTCGAGAGCGTGGCAACCCTGGGATTTCGCGGCGAAGCACTGCCCAGCATCGCCTCGGTATCAAGATTGGCGCTCACTTCGCGCCCGGCCTCCGGCGCCCACGCCTGGGTGGTCGAGGCCCGCGACGGCGTGGTCGGTACTCCGTCGCCGGCGTCTCACGGTTTGGGCACCAGCGTCGAGGTGCGCGATCTTTTCTTCAACGTTCCGGCACGGCGCAAATTCCTGCGCGCCGAGAACACCGAGTACCAGCACATCGTACGTACCTTGGAACGTCTGGCGTTGTCGCGCTTTGAAGTGGCCTTCAGCTTGATGCACAACGGCAGGATCATCTGGACGCTGCCGCCTGCTCAGAGCGGTGCGCAGCAGCTGGAGCGTGTCGCGAAAATCTGCGGTGAGGAGTTTGCCGCCCACGTGGTGGAACTTCGTCATGACACCGAGAGCCTGCGGCTCTCGGGATGGTTGGCTCTGCCGACGTTCTCGCGCAGTCAGGCGGATCTGCAATTCACATTCTTGAACGGGCGTTTTGTGCGCGACAAGCTGCTGGTGGGCGCGGCGCGTCTCGCCTATCGCGACGTGCTATTCCACGGCCGGTTCTGCGCGTACTTGCTATATCTTCAAATCGATCCCGGTCAGGTCGACGTCAACGCGCACCCACAAAAGCTCGAAGTGCGATTTCGCGATTCGCACCGCATCCACGATTTTGTGTTTCGAACGCTCGAGAAAGTGCTGGCGGACACCCGGCCCAGCGCGAACTCTCCCGGCAGCGCGCCGCTCGACTGGCTCACGGGGAGTTCTCAGGCGCGCTTCACCTTGCCGGAAGCGGCTGCGCACTCATCTGCCGACGCCTATCGTCGCTACTTAAGTCCTATCGCGACCGGCGAGGGCAATGATGCCGGTGCGCAAGCGCCCGATGCACCTTTGGGGTATGCGATCGCGCAGCTGCACGGAATCTACATCCTGGCGCAGTCCGCCGAGGGCCTGGTGCTGGTGGATATGCACGCGGCGCACGAGCGTGTCGTCTATGAGGATATGAAGAAGCTTCTTGCCGGCGATACGGCGCAACAGCAACTGCTGATGCCCGAGATCTTGAGCGTTACCGCGGCAGATGCGGATGTCGCCGAATCCCATCTGGCGGAATTTGCCGCGCTGGGATTTGGGGTTTCACGCGTGGGTCCTGAACAATTGGCACTGCGGGCGATTCCGGTATTGTTGGCGGGGCGCGATGCCACGAGCATCATCCGCGACGTACTCTCCGACCTGGCAGAGCTTGGGTCTTCACGGCGCGTCGAGGAGTCGATCAACCATATATTGGCCACCATGGCCTGCCACGCGGCCGTGCGATCACAGCGCTTTTTGAGCCTGCCCGAGATGAACGCGTTGCTGCGCAAGATGGAGGGCACGGAGCGCGCGGACCAGTGCAATCATGGGCGCCCGACCTGGGTGCGTTTGCCGCTCAACGAGCTTGATCGACTCTTCCTGCGCGGGCGCTGATGCATAGGGACTCAAAACGCCGCCACGCGGTGTTATTGATGGGTCCTACGGGCGCTGGAAAATCAGATCTGGCCCTGGCGCTCGCGGAGCAGTTGCCCTTGGAAATTGTCAGCGTCGACTCGGCGCTGGTGTATCGCGGCATGGATATCGGCACTGCCAAGCCTTCTTTAAGCGATCGGGCTCGAGTCGCCCATCATTTGATCGACATTCGGGATCCCGCGGCAAGCTACTCGGTGGGCGAATTTACCCGTGACGCGCAGGGCGTCATGCAGGATATCTGGCGGCGAGGCAAGCATCCGCTGCTGGTCGGCGGCACCATGCTGTACTTCCACGCCCTCACCACCGGAATCGCTCAGCTGCCGGAAGCCGATCCGAAAATGCGGGCGGATATCGATGCACAGGCCTCTGAGCTGGGCTGGGCCGCCGTCCATCGGGAACTCGCCGAAGTGGATCCGCAGGCCGCAGCGCGCATTCATGTCAACGATCCGCAACGTATCCAGCGCGCACTGGAAGTGTTCAAGTTGACCGGCGAAACCATCACGAAATTACAAAAAAAGCGGGTGTCGGTGTTTTCCGACATCAATATAAAAGAATTTGCAATTGCGCCCCTTGAACGCGCCGAGTTACACACCAAGATCAAGTTGAGGTTCGAGGCGATGCTCGACGCCGGATTCGTAGCGGAAGTGAGGAGATTGTACGAAAGGGGTGATTTGAGCTCGGAACATCCATCCATGCGCGCTGTCGGATATCGACAGATCTGGGGATATTTGACGGGACGCATTGCGTTGAAAGAGGCGGAGGAACAAGGGATTGCGGCGACGCGTCAACTCGCCAAACGGCAGCTCACTTGGCTGCGGCGGCGAGCAAACGCACAGTGGTTGGATTCGATGCATCCGGAGGTTGCAAGATTGATTTTTGATGCATTGTCCAAGAGCGGTATTGGCTAGTGGTCCCATAACGGGGGTCACTGCCCTGTGCTAGCATTAATCAACTATCTGCCTCGCGCCGCATGGAAGTTATTCGGCAGTACAAACGACACCAAAAATAAGGAGCATTACCCATGGCCCGTGGCCAGTCTCTGCAGGACCCATTTTTAAATGCCCTGCGCAAAGAAAGAGTGCCAGTTTCAATTTATCTTGTGAATGGCATCAAATTACAAGGACAAATCGACTCATTCGACCAGTTCGTCGTGTTGCTCAGAAATAGCGTAAGTCAGATGGTCTACAAGCATGCCATCTCCACTGTCGTGCCCGCGCGCAATGTGCGATTGCCGACAGGCGAGGATGGAGAAGTGACGGAACCGGCTATCGTTGAATGAGAGGGTGGCGCTCTGCAGATGTTTGAACGCCCGCAGGGTGGCGAGCGCGCTGTTTTAGTCGGCGTCGGCGTCGGACATCCCGTTGATGCGAATGACATCGCCGAATTTGCGGCGTTGGCCGCTTCCGCAGGTACGATTCGGGTGGGAACTGTGCTCGCCTCACGGGCCCGCCCGGATCCAAAGTACTTTGTCGGTTCCGGCAAAGCCGAGGAGATTCATGCCTTTGCCGAGGCCCATCGCGCCGACTTGATTCTCGTTGATCAGACACTGACGCCCAGCCAAGAGCGAAATCTTGAGAAATTGACTGGTCGTCGAGTATTGGATCGTAACGGCCTGATTTTAGATATCTTTGCACAGCGTGCCCGCAGTTTTGAGGGCAAGCTGCAGGTGGAACTGGCGCAACTGTCGCACCTCGCCACCCGGCTGGTCCGAGGCTGGACGCACTTGGAAAGACAGAAAGGCGGCATTGGACTGCGCGGTCCCGGCGAAACCCAGTTGGAAACCGATCGGCGCTTGATTGCCAAGCGCATTCGGACTTTGCGCGCGCGTTTGGAAAAACTGGACCGACAACGCGACACCGGACGCCATGTCAGGCGCGAAGTGCCGGTGCCGACGGTCGCCTTGGTGGGATATACCAATGCCGGCAAATCGACCCTGTTCAACTCCTTGACCGGCGCCGATTCCTACGTTGCCGATCAATTGTTCGCGACACTGGATCCCACGGTGCGCCGGGTCAAACTGGCCGATGCGGGCGAGGTGGTGCTGGCGGATACGGTGGGTTTCGTTCGTTCGCTGCCTCACGAGCTGGTGGCCGCGTTCCGTTCCACGCTGCAGGAGGCTCGCGACGCGGATTTGCTGCTGCATGTCGTGGACGCCAGCGATCCTAAGCACGATGAGCGCATGGAACAGGTCAGTGAAGTGCTGCGCGGCATCGGCGCAGGCGAGATCCGCACGCTCGTCGTGTTCAACAAGATCGATTTGAGCGGCGATGAGCCCAGGATCGTAACGGCCGCAGACGGCATCGCGACGCAGGCCTGGGTTTCGGCGTCAAGCGGCGTGGGATTGGCGGCGTTGCGCGAATCGCTGGCGCGCGCGGTCAGTCCAAACCGGGTGCACCGTACGCTGCATTTGCAACTGCAAGCTGCCGCGGTTCGATCGGAGCTCTACAAGCGCAACGCGGTGCGCGGCGAGCGGCAATGCGAGGACGGTAGTTGGGATATAGAAGTCGAACTTGATCCGACCGAAGTTGCCAAATTACTGGGTGTCAAGGGGATCAATCTGGTGTCCCCTGCCCGGGCCCTTGAACAGCGGGTGGCCTAGGAGCCTGTCCGCGTGATCCCCGTGGTCGCGACCGAGACGGATTTGCCTTCAATCGAGGCGGAGCCGACGAAGTTTGGCAGGGCCAAATGAGGAGGCGACAACGATGAGTGAAGGCAAATCCGTCCGGTCCCGAAGGGTTGGCTCTGCAAGGGGCGTCTGCGGTGTTGCGCGGCTTGGTCGTGGAGCCCACCACGACCTGCGCCGCGCGCCTTGCATCCGCTCCCTTGCAGGGCCAACGCGGCTCACGTGGATCACGCGGACAGGCTCCTAGCTCGCTATGTCGGAGGCGGGCCGCCTGTTAGAATGCGCGGCTTGCCATCAACCCGATATTCCGCATACATAAAATTAGGCGAAACTTAATGGCTTGGAACGAACCTGGCGGCGAGAAACGCAATCCGTGGAATCGCCCGCAGCAATCGCAGAACGATTTGGACGATGTTCTGCGTAATTTTCAGCGCCGCTTGAGTTCCCTGTTCGGGCGCGGCGGCGGTGGCGTCGGCGGCGGCCAAGGCTCCCAAGGTTTCGGTAAAGGGATGGGCAGCATCCTGGTGCTCATCGGGGCCGTATGGATCGGCAGCGGCCTGTACCGCGTGGATGCGCAGGAGCGCGCCATCATCTTGCGTTTTGGCCAGTATGTGCATACCACCGGTCCCGGCTACAACTGGCATCTGCCCTGGCCCATCGAACGGAAGATCATCGTTAACGTCTCGCAGCAGTACAGCGTCGTGGACGACGCCAGAATGCTCACGTCCGACACCAATTTGGTCGAAGTCAAATCGGCGGTGCAATACACCAAGCCCGACCCGTTTAAATATCTCTTCAAAGTGAACAACGTCGAGGAGACCTTGGTGCAGGTCAGCGAAAGCGCCATGCGCGAGGCGGTCGGCCAGGCCTCGCTCGACAAGGCGCTCGCCTTCGACCCATCGATCACGGATCGGGCCCGCGTGTTGCTGCAGCGGACGCTCGATAATTACGACATGGGCGTTCGCATCATCAGCGTGAAGCTGGGAGAAGTCATCGTGCCCGAGCCGGTGCAGGATGCGCAGCGCGACGCCATCAAGGCCGACAAAGACCGGCAGCGCTATCAGCAGGAAGCGGAGACCTACCGTAACGATGTGGTGCCGCGGGCGCGCGGTGCGGCGGCCAAGAATCTCCTCGATGCGGAAGCCTACCGTCTGCAGGTGCTGGCCCTGGCACAGGGTGAAACTTCGCGATTCGATCAGGTGTTGAGCCAGTACGAACGGGCGCCCGCGGTCACGCGCGAGCGCATGTACTTGGAGACCATGGAAAACGTCTACAAGAACTCGCGCAAGGTCATTGTCGATACCAAGAACGGCAACAGCTTGATGTATTTGCCGCTCGATAAGTTGATCGCGGCGCCGCCGCAGGCCATCTCCAACCCGAACGATACGATGACGGTGGCGCCGGCGCGCCTGCCCGAGATCCAGGTTTCACCTCCCGAAGACCCTTCGCGGGCGCGTGGGGTGCGCTGATGCAAAACCGACTGCTTTACACCTTGCTGGCGCTCATCGCCGTCATTCTCGTTGTGAAGACGAGCCTGTTCACCGTCAGCGAAGGGCAGCTTGCCATCAAATCGATCGGCGGCGAAATAGTGGAATCGAACTACCAACCTGGCTTGCACTTCAAGATTCCGCTGGTCAATGAGGTCAACCGTTACGACAAGCGCATCCTGACCCAGATGTACCCATCCGAGCATTTCTTGACGCGCGAACAGGAACAGCTGAACGTCGACTTTTACGTCAAATGGCGCATTCAGAATTTGCGCAAATTCTACGAAACGACCGGTGGTACCGAGGATGTGGCCAACGCGCGCCTGGGCGAGACTGTCAAGGACAGCATCAAGAGCGTCGTGACGCAGCGCACGTTGCAGCAGGTCGTCACCGCGGACCGCGCGGAATTCACCGATGCCATGATGAAAACGGCGCGGCCGCTCGCGGAACAGCTCGGCATCGAACTGATCGATGTACGCATCACCAAAATCGAGCTGCCGCAGCAGGTGCAGGACTCGGTGTTCGATCGCATGCGCGCATCCTTCAAGGCGCAGGCAGCGAAACTGCGCGCGGAGGGCGTGGAGGCGGCTGAGCGCATCAGGGCCGAGGCCAACAAGGCGCAGACCGAGATTCTGGCCGACGCGGCGCGGCAGGCAGCGCAGACCCGCGGACAGGGCGATGCCTCCGCGAGCGAGGTGTACGCGAAGTCGTATTCGAAGAACGCCGAGTTCTACAGCTTCTATCGCAGCATGCAATCGTATCGAGAGGCTGTGGGCACACAAGGCGACATGCTGGTGATCGCCCCGGACAGCGCCTACTTCAAATACTTCAACAAGTCCCAGCCGCAGCCCCCGCAGCGTTAGCGAACAGTAACGATGGGTATGGGCCAATGATGGATATCGGCTGGGCTGAATTCGCGCGCTATCTTGTGGGCGCTTTCGCCCTTTATCTGGTGCTCGAAGGCATCCTGCCCTTCGTGAATCCTGCCGCCGCGCAGCGGCTCATGATGAAGCTCGCCAAAACCGAACCCTCCCAGCTGCGGTGGGGTGGACTGATCAGCATGGTCGCGGGACTGGCATTGCTATGGGTGGCGCGCAATGGGTAAGAACCTGGTCGTGATCGGACTGCAATGGGGAGACGAGGGCAAGGGCAAGGTTGTCGACCTGCTGACCGATCAAGTGCAGGCGGTGGTGCGCTTTCAAGGCGGCCACAATGCCGGACATACGTTGGTCATCGGCGGAAAAAAAACGGTCCTGTCGCTCATTCCCTCCGGAATTCTGCACCCCCATGTGCAGTGTTTGATCGGCAACGGCGTGGTGTTGTCGCTCGAGGCGCTGTTCAAAGAGTCCGATATGCTTACGGCTACGGGCGTGCCGGTCTTCGAACGATTGCGGGTCAGTCCCGCTTGCCCGCTCATTCTGGCATCGCACGTGGCTCTCGATCGCGCGCGTGAGAAGGCGCAGGGCGCGAACGCCATTGGCACCACCGGCCGCGGCATCGGACCTGCCTATGAGGACAAGGTGGCGCGGCGCGCGCTGCGCGTTGCGGATTTGTTCCATCGTGAGCGATTTGCGGCAAAGCTGGGGGAAATCCTCGACTACCACAACTTCATTCTGCAGCGCTATTACCAGGCGGCGCCGATCGACTTCCAGCAAGTGCTTGAATCGAGTCTGGAATTGGGCGATCGCCTCAAGCCGCTGGTGACCGATGTCGCCGGCGTACTCGAACAGCTGAGTGTCGAGGGGCGCAATGTGCTGTTCGAGGGTGCACAAGGCGCCATGCTGGATGTAGACCTCGGTACTTATCCGTATGTGACTTCCTCGACCACGACCGCCGGCGGCGCTGCCGCGGGCTCAGGAATAGGTCCGCGGCGTCTGCACGAGGTTCTCGGAATCGTCAAAGCGTATGCCACGCGTGTCGGTGCGGGTCCCTTTCCGACGGAATTGTTCGACGAAGCCGGCGAGTATTTATCGCGCGTGGGCAATGAGTTTGGCTCGGTGACCGGCCGGCGCCGGCGCTGCGGGTGGTTCGATGCGGTGGCTCTGCGGCGCGCGATCGTGCACAACAGCTGTTCCTTGCTGTGCATAACGAAACTGGACGTGCTCGACGGCCTGGATACGATTCGAGTGTGCGTGGGTTATAAAACCGATGCGGGCATCGCGTCGACACCGCCGCTGCTGTCGGAAAATTTCGGCGACTGCGAAGCCGTCTACGAAGATGCGCCGGGCTGGAAGGAAAGCACCGTGGGCATCAAGCATTACCAAGAACTTCCGGCCAACGCCAAGAAATATTTGGAGCGATTGCAGTCGCTGGTCGGGGTGCCCATTTCCATCATCTCCACCGGGCCGGACCGTGAACAGACCATCGTGCGTCAAAACCCGTTTGGCTAGCCGGGATCGACGCTCCGGGGCGCCGCCTTCAGTTCAAATATGCAGTGAGCCGTTCACGGCCAACAGGCCGAGCAGGCCTATGAAAATCAGGTACAGCGCGACGATGTAATTCAGCAGCTTCGGCATGATAAGAATGAGAATGCCGGCGATGAGCGCCACAATGGGCGCCAGACTTAAATTGAGATGCATGCGGACTCCGAGGCCGGTCGCGGCTCAAATTATTGAAACAACTTCAACGCATTCTCCAGGGTTTTCCAAGTTCCCCACAATAGGGGAATTCCTACGGCCAGCCACAGCAATCCCAATCGGATGTTCATGATGGTTCGCTCCCGCCTTGATGGTAATAATTTGATTTGACTGGGCGCATCGCCAGGTTGCACAAAAATCCGATCAACAGCAGTCCGCACATGATGTACATGGTGACCGAATAGGCTTGCGCCTTGGGCACGCCGTTGTCGATCTGGTAGGCGCGAATGTAATTGACCAGCACCGGACCGAGCACCCCGGCCACCGACCAGGCGGTGAGCAGCCTGCCGTGAATGGCGCCGACTTGATACGTGCCGAACATGTCGCGCAGGTAAGCGGGAATCGTGGCAAATCCGCCGCCGTACATCGAGAGGATGATGCAGAAGGCGGCGACGAACAGCGGGACCGATCCCATATTGCCGATCGTCGGGACGGTGGAGTACAGCGCCATGCCAAGCAGGAAGAACACCATGTAGGTGTTGCGCCGGCCGATGTAGTCGGATGTGCTGGCCCAAATAAACCGGCCGATCATGTTGAAAAGACTGATCAAACCGACGAAGCTCGCGGCCGCGATCGGCGTCACGCGTCCGGGAAACATTTCCTGAATCATCGGCGATGCCTGGCCGAGTACACCGATACCGGCGGTGACGTTCATGCATAGCACGCCCCACAGCAGCCAGAATTGCGGCGTGCGCCATGCGACGTCGACGGACACATTCGCCGACGTCACCAAGCTCTTCGGTTGCGCGGCGGGAACCCACCCAGCCGGTTTCCAGTCCGCGGCGGGAACGCGCACGGTCACCACGCCGATCATCATGAACATGAAATAAATCACGCCCATAGTGACAAACGTCTCGAACACGCCATTGCCGGCGGCCGTCGCGAAATGTTTCATCAGCATCACCGACAGGGGAGCTGCAATCAGCGCGCCGCCGCCGAATCCCATGATGGCCATGCCGGTAGCCATGCCGGGGCGGTCCGGAAACCATTTGATCAGCGTGGAAACAGGCGAGATGTAGCCGATGCCAAGTCCGCAGCCACCCAACACGCCATAACCCAGGTAGATGATCCAGAGCTGGTGTAGCTTGATTCCCACCGCGGATACCAGGAAGCCCCCGCCGAAGCACAATGCTGCAACGAACATCGATTTACGGGGCCCGACGCGCTCCACCCAGCGCCCAAAAACGGCCGCCGAAGCGCCCAGAAAGGCAATGGCGATGGAGAAAATCCACCCTAATTCCTTGAGGTTCCAGTCGCCGGGGACCGATTGCGTCATGCCGATGAGCTTGGTCAGCGGCAGGTTGAACGTCGAGAAGGCATAGACCTGGCCGATGCACAGATGCACCGCCAAAGCGGCGGGAGGGACCATGAAGCGGTTGAAATTGGGACCGGCAACCGTGTTTTGACGGTCCAGAAAGGAGGATGACATAGATGGCCCTATCCTTTTTTTGCTTGTACAGGGGCGAGATATATGTTGCGCCGGCTCACAATATGCGCCATTTACAGCGATTTTGTCATCCTTGGCGTTCGCAGGACGGCGCTTCCGCCTGCGACTTGGTTCACACTCATCCTTTGCATAAAACGCCCGTCGTAGGGCACCCTCTGAGAAGTTGAAAACCGTGACATTTGGTAACGAACGGATGCAGGGAATCCCGTAATTTCGGCGTAATCATGTGTAAGTCTAGGCATGCGGGCCGGCGCGTTTCCCGGGTGGGAATAGCAGCTATTTGCTCCGCAGTGGTGCTGGGCTTGACGCTGGCTGCCTCGCCAATACGGGCGGCCTGCCTTCCCAACGCGGATCCTGAAATACGGGCGCTGCAAAAGTTGGTCGACCAGGATGCGAATGCCGCGCTCAAGAAGGTATCGGCGTTGTTGCATTCGGAGTTGAGCGCGCCGTTTCCCGACCCGCAACGTCTTGCATCCCTGTACAGCGTGCAGGCGCAAGCCTTCAGCATCCTCGAACTCGAGTCCAAGGCGCGCGACGCCATCTTCAAGGGACTCAAATTTGCAACCGACAACACCGATCCGGTGCGTGTGAACCTGCTCTCGACCTACGCGGAGAATGTATACGACGAGGCGGGAATCATCGCGGCCGAAAAAGCCACCGAGGAGGCGCAGGCGGCGCAAACCCGCGGGTCTCTGGCCGACATCTGTTTGTTGATCGGCCGGGGCCTGTTGCAGTATCGCGAGGATCGCCAGGATCTGGCGATCGGCAGTTTGACTCAAGCATACCGCTCGAGCACGACGCCCGCTTTCGAGGAGCCGCGAATTCTCGCAGCCGGAGTACTCTCCACCGTGCTGCGCGGCATGGGAGACTACCCTCAGGCCTTGGCCTTGAATCAAGAAGCAATCGACTGGGATACGGCGCAGCAGTCGCCGCTGGCGCTATCAGTGGATCGCTTCCTGCGCGGCCGCATTTACATATTGATGCAAAAGTACGCCAAAGCCATCGACGAGTTTTCCGAGGCTCGCAAGCTCAGTTCGCAATTGAACGATTCTCAAGGCGTTGCATTTGCCGATGTAAGAACTTGCGAGGCGCGCGTGGAGCTCGGTCAGCTCAACAAGGCCCGGGCGGCATGCGAGAACGCTTTGTTCACGTTCATCGCCTCCCGATTCTCCGACGAGGTGAAGGACACCGAGGCCTTGCTGGCACGCATCGATCTGGCGGAAGGTCACCCTGAAAAAGCGCTCGCCACCTTGAACGAAGTGCTGGATCACAGCGGCGCCGATGTGTTGCCGCTGCGCGTGGCCTCGCTGTACGAATGGCGGGCGCGAACCAACGCCGCGATGCACAACTACAAGGACGCCTACAGCGATTTGACCGAATACATTCGGCGCTACACGGCGACCAACGATTCCGATCGAAGCAAGCAAGCCGCCGCGCTGCGCGCCCGTTTCGAGACGGATAAGGAGATTGAGCGCAACGAATCGCTGAAGCGGGAACTGAACCTGTCCCAGGAACAAACCTCACGCCAGGCGCAGCAGCTGCGCTGGAACGCAATCGCCACGGTGTCGGCGGTACTGGTCATTGCGCTGCTCATTTACTTCCTGGTCACGAACCTGCGCTTCCGCCAGCAGTTGGTGCGATTGGCGAGCCAGGATGGATTGACCGGATTGCCGAACCGGCGCCGTACGGCGGAGCTGGCCAGCGCGGCGCTGGCGACGGCCACCACGTCCCAGAAATTACTGACCATCGCCATCATCGATATGGATCACTTCAAGTTCATCAATGACCGCTGTGGACATGCCACCGGGGACTATGTGCTGAGGGAATTCGCCAGATTGGGTCGCGACTCCCTGCGTCCGGGCGATGTGCTCGGCCGCTGGGGCGGCGAGGAGTTCTTGCTGATCATGCCCGACGCAACCACGGACATGGCCATGGCCACGCTCGATCGCCTGCGCAACCTGGTTTTTGGGATTCATCTGCCCCCCTCGGGCGCGGGGCTTCACGTCAGCTTGAGCGCAGGTCTCGCATCGCATGAAAAACACGTGCGCTCTCTCGATGAACTCATCGCGCGTGCGGATGCCGCACTGTACGTGGCCAAGAACGAGGGGCGCGATCTAGTGCGTGTCGCCGACGAGAGTTTCCTCACCACCGCCGGGATTCGCCGCGCCACCCGGCAGTGAATCGGCAACGGGTCAATTCACGGCAGGGACTAGTGCACGGCGAGCGATCGCAGTTCTCCCAGGCGCCGTATCGCGATCAGCAGCACCATGAGGACAATGGCGAACACCAGGATCTCGGCACAGAGCGCCTTGTCCAAACCGGTTTCGGCGACAGGACGTTGCGAGAAGTTACCCGCGATTTGTGTCCACCAATAGGCAAACAACCCGATGTCCATGATCCAATGGCCGAGCATGCAGAATAAAAGCGTGCCTGAGGCGCGGGCCATGACACCCAGGAGCACGCCGGCGCCGAACACAATGGGCACCATGCCGACCAACGCCCAGTCTTTCGTCAGATGCAGCAACAGGAAGACGAGCGAGGAGATCGTGATCGCGACGATGGGACCTGAACTCTTCTCGATGGGTCTTTGCATGTAGCCGCGAAAGCCGGTTTCTTCACATATGCCTGCGGATAGCGCCGATACGACGCAGGCCAGCCATTGCATCTGACGCGAAGGAATAAATGAAAAGTCGTAGCCCCGATGAAACGCGGCAGCCGGGAAGGGCACGACACGAAACAACAGGACGAGCGCCGCGTGAATGGTTGCCGCAAAGCTCACCGCGGCGACAATGCCCCACATCCATTGCGCGGCGGACAGGGACAGATTGCGGAAGTTCTCAGCCCGCGCCGCCCGCAGCGTATTTGGTGGTCCGCCGCCCGACGACCACCACACGTAGAGGGCGAGAAAGGCGATCTCGGCACCGGCCGCGATGGGCATGCCGAGATTCAATAGCATCAGCGGCCAAATATTGGCGGCGGGCAGTCCAACCAGAAGACCGACAATCACCGCCCGAAAGACATCCCGCGCGCGATGTTTAGCAATCTCAATGCCCCGGTTGCCCTTGCGCCGGCGACGGTGTCACCGCTCGAAACATATTGCGGTTACGGATGTCGTATTGGCGTTGCAGTTCATCCAATTCCTTCCCCGTGTAGCAACGCGGTGCCGTGTACATATGCGAGCCGGTCAGTGGTTCGTTCTGGCAAAACAGTTCCTGGCCGCCTTGAGTCACCAGCTTGAAATGCATCTTTTTCGCATAGGCTATGCGCTGCTCTTCGGTCATGGGTTGTGAAGGAGGAATCGCATCCGCAACGATTGAAGGGTGAACCGCATCAGCAACAATTGTTGATGGAGCTTTCGGCTCGCTCGCACAGCCAGTCAAGACCAGAACGGTCAGGAGCAACAATCCGCGCATTTCGCATCCCCTTCGCAAGCCTCAAAATGGGCTAGCTGAGAATAACGTAGCGAGCGTCGCCGTGCGAATCGCCGAGTGATGGTGCCCAGGAGAGGACTCGAACCTCCACGAATTGCTCCACTGGTACCTGAAACCAGCGCGTCTACCAGTTCCGCCACCTGGGCAAGATGGGTACCGCTCGCGAGGCGCAGAAATGTACGCACTGGGGTGGGGCTTGTCAAATCGCCCCGGCCGGCCGCCGCGCAACCCCCTCCGCTCCTTGGTTTCGAATTCTGGAACCAAGCTAAGAAAAATTAATCAATTTTTCGCGCGGCGCGCGCACACAGCGGCGTCACCACAATGGCTGGAAAATTGCACCATCTGCGAGCGCCGCGGACTTCTGCCGGGACTGCGTCGTGCGTATTTTCCGATCTTTACGAGCAAAACAGTTGGTAAATCTTGCGGATTTTATTTGGCACTCTTTTGGCGCAAATAATCCTCGATTGCTTCCGAAACGCACCAACGGCGTGCATTTGACGGCGCCCGGCCTCTTGCTTCTGTTTTTCAGAAGTAGTTCGTTACAAAAGAGCGCTTTACCCCTCTCATGGTGCGTGATGCCATCGATCAACCGCGAAGGACCCTGGCAAAAAATTGCCTAGGTTCGAGTCGCGGTCAAGCGAAAAAACCAATGAGGGATATTGAATGAAGACAGGTTCTCGTGCGGGACGATCATTGCCATTCGACCGACCGTTAGTTGACCTGCAAAATCGACGACGACAATTGGGAAAAGTCACCTCGTTGACTGCCGCGGTATTGACCGCCCTCTATGGCGCGCCCGCGATCGCGGACGATAACGCGTTGCAGGAAATCACCGTCACGGCAACCCGGCGCGCACTCTCGGCGCAGGATATTCCGATCAGCATCACCGCCATTTCGGGCGATACCCTCGCCAAGCAGGGCGTACAGGATATTGCGACCCTCGCGCAATACGTCGCCGGCGTGAACTACACCGACAAGGGTCCGTTCGGCGGCGTCAATGGCAGCACCCTGATCATTCGCGGCCTGAATAGCGAAGCGACTTCCGGCCAGTTGGCGCTGGCCTCGCCGGTGGTACCGCCGGTGGCCACCTATTTGGACGACACCCCGTTGTTCGCCAATCTGCGCCTGCTGGACTTGGATCACGTGGAAATTCTTCGCGGACCACAGGGCACGCTCTACGGCTCCGGATCGCTGGGCGGCACGATCCGTTTCGTGCAAAACGCGCCGGATCCGAGCGGATTCGACGCCAAGGGCGAGGTGACGATCAGCAAGACGGCGCACACGCACGCGACGAACCAAGATATCAATGGCATGCTCAACCTGCCGTTGTCGAGCACCCTCGCGCTCCGATTGAACGCAAGCTGGACGGACGATGCGGGCTACGTCAACCAGCCCAATCTGTATGTGTTGGATTCCTCCGGTGCGCCGATTTCCGCGGAGCCGGGCAATCTGTTCAGTCCGCCGGTCAAGTATGGTGAGGAGGGCGTCAACTCGTATCAGTACCGCACCGCGCGCGTCTCCGCCTTGTGGAAACCCAACGATGAGTTCAAGGCGCAGCTGTCCTACTACTATCAAACGGCAGCGGCCGGTGGATTCCCCGCCATCGCGGCAACCCCGCTGGCCTACAACCAGCCCATCGCATCGCCTCCGGGCAATCTGCCGCAGCTGTACGACGCACCGATACCGCCCGGCGTCGACAGCCTATCGTCTTCCACCAACAGCCTGGAAGGCACCAAGGATCACATCGACGTTACCGCGCTGACGTTGGACTACGACATGGGATTCGCGACCCTGACCTCGTCGAGCTCCTATGCGCACCACAACAATCAGACCAATTCCGATCTGACCGCGCTGTACACGAATTTCTCGTTCTACCAGCCTTACTACGGCCTGAATCCCCGCAGCTTCATCCAAGGCCGCGATCAATTCGACGACAAGAACTGGGCGCAAGAATTTCGCCTGGCCTCGAAAACCGGCGGAAAAGCCGATTGGGTGGCCGGGCTTTTCTACAAGGATCAAACCACCACCATCCGCGAACATGAGTTCTACCCCGGATACAACCAGTACTTCAACGACTGTCTGGCCGCCGGCAACCCGCCGAGCTCCGGCTCATTTACACCGCCCTACAATCCCTGCGGTTTCGGCGAGTACATCACGGCGCCAGGCACCCCTTCGCCGCCGTATCCCGGCGTGCCCGCCGTGGTCGATCAGGCCTACGTCGGCGACTTTGAAACACACTTCAAGGATCTGGCGATATTCGGCGAGCTGACCTACCACATCTTGGAGCCCTGGAGCGTCACCGCCGGAACGCGCCTGTTCAAGCAGACCCTGTCGCAATCGCAGCAAACCGGGCTGCTGTTCGACGGTCCGGCGTATGTCGCCAACTCGTCGCTGAATGACGAATGGAATCGCGCGCTGTGGAAACTCAACACGGCATTCCAACTCGACAAAGACAATTTGGTGTATGCAACCTGGTCGCAAGGGTTTCGCCGGGGCGGCGTCAATGCCTTGCCCGCAACCGAACCCTTCATCGATCCGCGGACCAACCTGCCTTATGTCACCCCAGAAAGTCTAAAGACCCTGCAGCCGGATACGGCCGACAACTATGAGATCGGCGTCAAGGGGACCATTGCGAATCGTGTGCGTTACTCCGCCGCGATTTTCGACATCCAGTGGCACAATGTTCAAGAAGGCGTGCAGCTGACGCCGCTGGTGCTGCCGGCAGCCCTCAACATCGGCCAGGCGCAGAGCCGGGGATTCGAGACCGAAATCTCGGCGAATCTGACGGATCATCTGTCGGGACAGCTCAGCTACACCTACAATCCGACCAAGCTGACGGCGGTGTCCTCGACATTCCAGTTTCCCGACGTGTCAGTACCCGCCCCCGCGGTGGGCACGCCGATGCCCGGCACGCCCAAGAACAGCGCCGCGCTCGGATTTGAATACGGCCATGTGAAGTTCGCGGGCGGCGACTGGCGCTACGCCATCAATGCGCATTATCAGAGCGCGGTGGTGCCGGCATTGTCCGCGACGGTGCCGACGGTGGCAGGCTATACCATGGGGGACATGCGCCTGAGCTACTCGTATTCGCACCTGTTGGCGACGTTATTCATGAACAACTTCACCAACAATTTGGGGATCAGCGCGTACAACGATCCTTCGATTTATGGCAACCGGCTTCAGGCGACGATCAGCCAGCCGCGCACCGTCGGCTTGACGCTGGCCTACTCATTCAAGCCATGGTGAGTGGCGCCGGCTTCCGTATTTCGAAAGCAAAACGTAATAATTCATTAGTTTAATTGAATCCAGGGATGAGCGACCATCACTCCCGTGTAACCACTGAGGGGAGGTCGCGATGATTCGAACCGGCCGGCAATACCTCGATTCGATTCGCGACGGCCGCGAGGTGTACATCGACGGCGAGCGCGTCAAGGATGTGACGCGTCATCCCAGCTTCAAACCTTTGATCGACATCCGTGCGCGCATTTATGACATGCAGCACGAGGCCGCAACCCGCGACATCTTGAGCTTCCAGGCGGATGGCGAGCGGCACGCAATCGCCAACAAGCTGCCGCGAACTCAGCAGGATTGGTGGGACAAGCGCCGCGCAACCGACACGGTTCTGGAAGCGATCGGCGGCATCGTCACGCGTGTCGGGGATGAAACCGTCGGCGAGATGTGGTCGCTGTTCGACGGCCAAGACGTGTTGAACGAGGTGGACCCGCGGTTTTCAGCCAATATCCGCCGCCACATTCAAGCAGTGCTCGAGTCTGATCCATTCCATGTCTCGGCAAACACCGACCCAAAGGGCGATCGATCCAAGTCGCCGCAGGAGCAGGATCCCGACATGCTGTTGCATGTGGTGAAGGAGACGGACGCCGGCATTGTGGTGCGCGGCGCGAAATATGAGACTGCCGCGGCCTACGCGAATCAGGCATTCACCAAGCCGACAATCGCCAACTGGGGAAACGCCGCGTTGTCGGAGTACGCGGTCGGATTTGTGTGCGATTTGGGATCGCCCAATCTGAAATTCATCTGCCGTACCGGCTTTGCGGGCCGGTCGGCCGCCGCCGACTATCCGCTGGCCAACAAATTCGACGAAGTGGATGCGCTGGTGATATTCGACGATGTATTCGTTCCCTGGGAGAACGTGCTTTTCTACCGGCATACCAGGGCTGCGATGTTCATCCGCGAGACTCTGCACCGCTACTCTGCGTTTGCCTTCGTGCAGCGCAATCTCAAACTCGCGGACATGCTGATCGGCGCCGCGTTGTTCAATGTGCAGCAAACCGGATTGGACAAGCAGCAAGCTGTGCAGGAAAAACTGGCGCAACTGGCCGTGTACCGTGAGGGCATCAATGCACACCTGACGGCCGCGATTTCGCTCGCGCAGCAAAGTCCGGCCGGACTGCTGATGCCGAACCAATCATTGTTGTTTGCCGGCCGGGTGCTCGCCTGCTCGCAACTGCACGAAATGATGCACATCGCGCGCGAGCTTTGCGGGGGGCAAATCTGCGTTACGCCTGACAAGGCCTCGTTCGATTCCCCGCAGACCAAACCCTGGCTGGAGAAGTTCTATACCGTCAATGATCGCTGGGCAGCGGAGGACCGGCGCAAGCTCCTGGCGTTTGCCCGCGACATGCTAAACTCCGATTACGCGGGTCACAGGCTGACTTTTCAGCTTTTTGCGCAGTCACCGCCTTTTGCACATCTCGCGGCGGTGAGCAGAAACTTCGATTGGGATGGGTCGTTGCAATTTGTCAGAAAGGCCGCCGATTTATCAGAACAAGTCATGCAGGGCGCCGATCGGCTGGTGGGAGACAGCGCCGTCAATCAATGGTTCGCTGCGCAAGCCGGTGGACACACGGCGCCGGGTGCGACGGACGCAGCGGCTTAAATCCGGATAGCGCGGGGCGCGCATGAAAGAAAAGCCAATCGGCACGCAGTCCGACGAGAGCACCTCGGCGCTGCGTCAACGATTCCTGTCCGGGATGAGCCACGCGGCTTGCACCGTCAATGTGGTTACGACCGACGGCGTCGCGGGACGCCATGGTATGACGGTGTCCGCGATGGTGTCGGTATCGGCCGATGGGCCGCAGCCCACTCTGCTGGTGTGCATCCACCACCGCAGCGCCGTGGCCACGGCGCTGCTCGAAAACGGCGTCTTTTGCGTCAACGTGCTGAGGGACGATCAGGCCCATATTTCCGATAGCTTCGCGGGCCGCAGCAGTGCGCGCGGCAGCGCCAAATTCGATTGCACCGAGTGGACCACGCAGGTGACGGGCGCGCCGCGCGTGGTTGATTCGTTGGTGGCATTCGACTGTCGCGTCACGGCGAGCGAACGGGTGGGATCGCACTTCGTGGTGTTCGGTTCCGTGCAGGACATCTTCGTGGCCGGGGGCGGCGCGCCCTTGATCTACGCGAATCGCGCCTATGGCGTGCCGCGCCGATTTCACCAGCGTCGGGCGCAGAGGCGTTCCGATGCCAGCCTGGCGCTCACCATCGGCTGCTATCAGGTGTTCGCGCCCTTCGTGATTCCTCCTTTGGTGGCGCGGCTCACGAAACTGCATCCCCAGATTGCCTTGACGCTGCTCGAGTCCGATCAGGAACACCTGATCGCAAGTCTGCGCCGCTCCGACGTGGAGGTCGCGCTGCTTTACGATTTCGATCTGGGCAACGATCTGAGCGTGACGCCGCTGGCTGAGTTGACCCCTTATGCGCTGCTGCCCGAAGGCCATCCGTTGAGCCAGGCCCCTGCCATCGCGCTGGAGGATTTAATTCAGGAACCTCTGGTGCTGCTCGATCTGGATCCCACGCGCGACTACATTTTGTCGCTGTTTCGCGAGCGCGGACTGCAGCCGACCGTGGGCTTTCGCACCAAGTCGCTCGAGATGGTGCGCGGCTTCGTGGGGCACGGGCTCGGTTACAGCATTCTGGCGACCAAACCTGCGAACAATATGACCTATGATGGAAGGGCATTGGCGGTACGTCCGTTGAGCGCGGCGGTCAAAAACAGCGGTCTGGTTCTTGCGACCTTTGCCGGGCGGAACTTGAGCCCGATGGCGTTGGAGTTTGCCGCTCACTGCCGCTCGTTCTTTGGAGTGACCCATGCACACCCGGATCCGTAAGTTCAACACCCGCACGACCTATCCGGAACAAAAGCTCGACAACGATCTGTGTCAGGCGGTGGTCGCTCGCGGGCGCATGGTATTTGTCCGCGGCCAGGTAGGGCAGGATTTGCAGACCGCAGCCAACATCGGGGTCGGCGATCCGGCGGCGCAGGCCGAACAAGCCATGTCGAACATCAAGCAGCTATTGAGCGAGGCCGGGGCCACTCTCGAGCACATCTGCAAAATCACCATCTACATTACCGACCCTCGCTATCGGGAAGCGGTGTACAGAACGATCGGACAATGGCTCAAGGGTGTCTTTCCGGTTTCCACCGGCATCGTGGTCGCGGGTCTCGCGCGGCCCGAATGGCTGGTCGAGGTGGATGTAACCGCCGTCATTCCCGATGAGAGTTGATCGGTGACGTTTTCGATCGTCGCGCGCTGCGCCCGGCCGCAGATGTTCGGTGTGGCAATCGCCTCTTCGTCTCCCGCAGTGGGGGCGCGCTGCGCTCATGCGCGCGCCGGCGCCGGCGCGGTGGCCACGCAAAACATCACCGATCCGGCGTTGGGACCCGCCATACTCGATTCGCTGGCGCGGGGCGCGTCAGCGCAAGAAGCGCTGCACGCCGCGTCGAGTTCCACGGAATTCGCCGAGTATCGACAGTTGCTGGTGCTGGATTCGCACGGACCACCGCTGATTCACTCGGGGCGCCTAGCGCTCGGCGTGGCGGGATGGGCCGTGGGAGAAGACTGTGCGGCCGCGGGAAATCTTCTGGCCCACCCCGATGTGCCCGCCGCCATGGTTGCGGCGTTCGCCGAGGCGCGCGGCCACCTGGGCGATCGCTTGCTTGAGGCCTTGAGTGCCGGGATCACGAAGGGCGGCGAGGCCGGGCCCATCCATTCGGCGGCACTGCTCATCGTCCGTGACGTGAGCTGGCCCATCGTCGATTTGCGTGTCGATTGGAGCGAGGACCGGCCGATAGCGCAGTTGCACGATGTTTGGGCCATTTATGCCCCGCAAATCGATGCCTACGTGGGTCGCGCCCTCGATCCCAAGCATTCGCCGGCATTCGGCGTGTCGGGCGATCCATGAAATTCACCTTTCGGCAGCTCACCTATTTCATCGCGGCGGCCGAGTCCGGCAGCATCACGCTGGCATCGAAGCGCGCCAATATCTCCCAGCCGGCGATCTCGACCGCCATTTCGCACATCGAGAGCGAACTCGACGTGCAGTTGTTCCTGCGGCATCACGCGCAGGGCCTGTCCTTGACGCCGGCCGGCCGGGCGTTGTTGCGCGAGGCCAAACAGCTTTTGAAGCAGGCGAATGGTTTGTACTCGGCCGCGGCGGACATCAGCCACCAGATGCGCGGCGAGCTGTCGGTGGGCTGGTTCTCGACGCTCGCGCCGATCGTCATGCCGGAAATGGTGCAGTCGTTTCTCAAGGCTTTTCCCGAGACGCAAATACGCCTGGTCGAAAGCCACCAGGAAGACCTGATCAGCAGTCTGCGCGCCGCCGAAATCGAGGTGGCGATCACCTATGACCTGCAAATCAGCGACGACGTCACTTTCATGCCGCTGGCGACCCTGCCGCCATACGCGCTGTTCGGTGCGTCGCACCCGCTGGCACGCGAGCGTTCCGTGCGCCTGAGTCAACTGGCGCCCTTGCCCATGGTGCTGCTCGACATACCGATGAGCCGCGAATATTTCCTTGCGCTGTTTTTCAAGGATCGCCTCGAGGCAACCGTGGCATGGTCTTCACCTCGAGTGGACGTGGTGCGGACCATGGTCGCAAACGGTCTGGGCTACACGCTGGCCAACGGACGCCCGCGCGCCGAGGTGGCACTGGATGGCCGCCGTTTATTCAGGGTTCCCTTGGCCGGCGATCCGCCGCCGATGCGCATCGGCATCGCCACCTTGAAGCAATTGAAAAAGACCCGTCTCGTTGAAGCTTTCGAGCGCCACTGCCAGGAACTGATCTCCGAGTCCTACGTCCCGGGCATGGCAGCTTCGATTGCCGGACGGTCGCGCAAGCGCCGCAAACCCAAAGCGCCGTGAACGACGTACCGCGTCTCATGCAAACCGGAGAGTGGCGCGCGGCTCTCGGTCAAATCGACCCGGTGCTCATGGCGCGGCCCAAGGACGCCAAGCTCCTGTTGCTTCGCGCTCAGTGTCTGATGGGACTGGAGTTGCGCGCCGAAGCGTTCGCTGCGGCCGCGGCCGCCGAGCAGTCTGCGCCCCAGGATCCAGTCGTGCGCGACGCCGCCGGATCCTTGTATAGTTTCGGCCATGATCATCAACGCGCGCTGGCCGCCTACGACCAAGCGGTGGCGCTCGCCCCGCGCAATGCGCAATTTCTGTATAACCGCGCCAGCATTCGCCGCTTCCTCGGTGATCTGGCCGGCGCCGAACGCGATTTCGACCAGGCCATTGCGCTTAAGCCCTTGGACTACGAGGCTTATAAGAATCGCACGGATCTGCGCACGCAGTCTCCCCAGCGAAATCACATTCCCGATCTTGAAGCGCTGCTCGCCCGCGGCATCGCGGATTGGCGCGGCGAGGTGCAAATCCGCTATGCCATCGCGAAGGAATACGAGGATATCGGCGAGCACGGTAAATCCTTCGAGCAGTTGTCGCGCGCCGCCAAAAAACGCCGCGAGCACATGCGCTACGACGCAGCCAACGACCTGGCGACTGTGCGATGGATCATCGATGCGTTTCCGGCGGCGCCGTCCGGCGAAACTGAAAATGCCTGCGACGATGCGCCCATCTTCATCATCGGATTGCCGCGCAGCGGCACGACCCTGGTCGAACGGATCCTGGGCGCTCATTCGGCGCTCTTCTCGGCAGGCGAGTTGGACTGCTTCGCCTTGAGTCTGGTGGATGCCGTGCGTCAGGCCGCGGGCAAGGCGCAGATGCCGCGACAGGAATTGATTGCCTGCTCCGCGAAAGTGGATTTTGCGGCGCTGGGACGCGAATACATCCGCCGCGCTCATGTGGCCACCGCACGCAGCGGCCGGTTCATCGATAAGATGCCCTTGAACTACCTGTACTGCGGACTGATCCGCCGGGCGCTGCCCGCCGCCAGACTGGTGCACCTGACGCGGCATCCCATGGCGGTCTGTTACGCCATGTACAAGACCTTGTTCAAGGATGGTTATCCGTTCTCATACGACTTGAGCGAGATCGGGCGGTACTACCTCGGCTACCGGCGGCTGATGTCGCACTGGCAGGCAACCATGCCGGGCGTCGTCCATGAATTGAACTACGAATCCTTGATCGCCGATCAACTGGGCGAGACGCGCAGGCTCCTGCAATTCTGCGGACTGGACTGGGAGGAGGCTTGCGCGCAGTTTCATGAGAATCCTGCGCCGAGCACCACCGCAAGCGCCGCTCAGGTGCGCCGGCCCATCTACGATACTTCGGTGTCTCAATGGAAGCATTACGAACAACAACTGGCGGGGTTGCGCATGCAGCTCGAGGCCGCGGGAGTCCTGAAGGAATGAGGCAACATGGCAAATCGTGAAGAAATAACGCAGCTCGAACACAGCACCATCCAGCCGATCGCCCTGGATCAACGCCATGGGACGTCGCGCGATCTGTTCACGATCTGGTTCGGCTCGAATATCACATTGTTGACGGTGGTCACCGGCGGCCTGGCGGTGACGGTGTTCGGGCTGCCGTTTGTGCCGGCGGTGTGGGGTCTAATTATCGGCAACGCGGTCGGTGCGGTTTTCATGGCGCTGCATGCTGCGCAAGGTCCCACGTTGGGAGTGCCGCAAATGGTGCAGACTCGCGGCCAATTCGGCTCCATCGGATCGCTCTTGGTGATCGGCATTGTCATCGTCATGTACGCGGGCTTTTTGTCGTCGAACCTGGTGCTGGGCGGCGAATCGCTGGCGAGCCTGGTTCCGGGTCTTTCCGATGCTCCCGGCGTTGCCCTGGTCGGTATTCTCAGTATTATTGGTGCTACCTACGGCTACGATCTCATCCACGCCTACACGCGGGTGATGAGCTACTTCGTGGGGGCCGTCATGCTGGTAGCCTTCGGTTGGATAATCTGGGTCCATCATTTGCCGCCCGATTTTCTCATGCGAAATTCCTTTACCTGGGCGGGATTTCTGGGTGCCGTATCCGTGGCCGCGTTGTGGCAGATCGCCTATGCCCCCTATGTTTCCGACTACACGCGCTACATGCCGCAAGATACCGGCGTGCTGCCGGCGTTCTGGTCCACCTATTGGGGCTGCACCTTGGGTTCTCTTTTCCCGATGATTTTGGGGGCGATGGTCGGATTGGCGGCGCCAAAGGGGAATTTGGTGGCGGGTCTTGGGGCATTGACGCAGGGCATTGCTCCCTTGGTGCTCATCTCCTTCTCGTTAGGAATAGCATCGGCTAACGCCATGAACTTGTACTGCGCCGCATTATCCACGCTGACCTTCGGTCAGACGCTCAAACCGAAGTGGTCTCCCGGCTCCCGTGCTCGGATTGCTGTGTCGCTGATTTTGTTTGGGGTCTCGGTCGCGGGGGCGTTACTGAGCAAAGAATCCTTCCTGGCGAACTACGAGAGTTTCATTTCCATACTTCTTTACGTTCTGGTCCCCTGGACAGCCATCAATTTGGTTGACTACTACCTATTGCGACACGGAAAGTACGATATTGCGTCCTTCTTTCGCCAAGACGGCGGCATTTATGGCCGCGTCAATGCGCCGGCGGTGATTTGCTACGGCGTGGGGATTTTGGTGCAGTTGCCCTTTATTGCGGCGGCGCCTCTATACATGGGAATCGTCGCCAAAAGACTCGGCGGCGCCGATCTATCGTGGATCGTCGGTCTCGCCGTCACCGCGCCCGCGTACTACTGGTTGGCGAAACGCTCGCGGGCGCATGCTCTGGGCTCGCTGGCGCAATAAGCCACCGGCGGCTCGCAAAGCTGATAACCTGTTGCTGTAAATGACTCGTCGCGGATCGAACTCGAAATCTACAGCCAACCGCGCCCAAAAAACCGCTGCGGATTGGCGCCGCGATGACCCGAATCTCGAAATCGAAAAGTCGCGCTATGCGGATCCGATCGCCAGTCGCGAACTGCTGCTCAAACATTTGGGCGAGGCACCCGAGCCGTTGAGCGCGGCGCGCCTGGCGAAACGTTTGGGATTGCACACCGATGCACAGAAAGACGCGCTGGCCAAGCGCCTGGGTGCGATGGTGCGCGACGGACAGGCAATACAAGGTCCCAACGGGTTCGCGGTGGCGGGCGAGGGCGAACGCGTCGCCGGTCGGGTTCGCGGCCGTGCCAACGGCGACGTGCTGGTCATGCCCGACGATGGATCCGCCCCCTTGGTGTTGGCGCGCGCCGACCTCGCGGCCTTGATGCACAACGACCGCGTCGAGGTGCTCGCCGTGGGCATGAACGAGCGCGGACGGCGCATCGCGCGGCTGATTCGGCGCACCGCGGATGCGCCGACACGCATCGGCGGCGTCTGGCGCAGTGGTCCTTCGCACGGCTCGGTAACGCCCGAAGACCCGGGCCATTGGTACACCATCGATGTTTCCATGCGCGATCGGCACGGCGCGAAAGATGGCGATGAAGTCATTGTCGAGCTGACCAAACGTCCGCAAGGCGAAGCCCCTGCGCATGGTCGTGTCGTCGAGCTGCTCGATAACCTGCGGCCCTCGGATTTGGCGGCGCGCTTTGCCATTCTCAGGCACGACTTGCCGCAGGAATTTCCGCCCGAGGTCATCGAAGAAGCGAAGCAGTTTGCTCCGCAGGTGACGGCCGCGGACCACGCGGGCCGCGAGGATTTGCGCGCTCTGTCGCTGGTGACCATCGACGGCGCGGATGCTCAGGATTTCGATGACGCGGTTTACGCCGAAGCGGCCGCCGGCGGCGGCTGGCGGCTGATCGTCGCCATTGCCGACGTCAGTCATTACGTGCGAGTTGGCAGCGCGCTCGATCGGGAGGCGCGCGCGCGCGCGACGTCCGTATATTTTCCGGACCGGGTCATACCGATGCTGCCCGAAAATTTATCCAACGCTTTGTGTTCGCTCATGCCGCGCGTCGAACGCCTCGCCTTCGTTTGCGACATGCAGGTCAGCAAAACCGGTAAACCCGGCAAGGCGCGATTCTACGAGGCCGTGATCATCTCGCATGCACGCCTGACCTACGATCAGGCGTGGAGCTACCTGCAAAATCCGCAAGCGCACGCGAAAGATGTGGCGCCGGCAGTCGGCGTTTCGCTGCAAACGCTTTACGCGGTATACGGCGCGTTGAAGAAAGCGCGCGACGCGCGCGGTGCCCTGGATTTTCGCGGCGGCGAAGTCAAGGCGCGTATCGGCGCGCAAGGCACGATCGAGGGCTTCTATGCCATCATGCGCAACGACGCGCACCGCTTGATCGAAGAGTGCATGATTGCCGCCAATGTTGAGGCGGCCGTGGCTCTTCGCATCGCAAAGGCCGGCAGCCTGTACCGGGTCCACGGTCAGCCCGAGGACAAGCGCGTCACCGAGCTGCAAAAGGTCTTGAGCGCGTTGCAGGTCGGAGCGGCTTTCTCGGAGAAACCGACGCCTCGCGAGTTTCGCCAATTGGTGGAAAGGCTGGCAGCCCGCCCCGATGGGTTGCTGCTCGAAGGGTTGGTGATACGTTCGCTCGCCCAAGCCGTCTATCAGCAAACCAATATCGGCCATTTCGGGCTGGCGTTGCAGGAGTACGCGCACTTCACGTCACCCATCCGCCGCTATCCCGATCTCTTGGTGCACCGGGCGATCAAGGCGGCGGTTTTGCCGCAATCGGCATCGGGACATCGCTACAGCACCGCAGAGCTGCAAACATTGGGCGCGGAGAGTTCACAGCGGGAGCGCCGTGCGGACGAGGCGTCCCGGGATGTGATGGGCTACTTGAAGTGTTTGTACATGCAACCGCGAATTGGCGAGATCTTCGATGCGACCATTTCGAGCGCGCTCGAATTTGGAATCTTCGTGCAGTTGAAGGACATGCCGGTTGATGGCCTGGTGCACATATCGAACATCCCCGGTGACTATTGGGAACTGGAAGACGGCGGGATGGGATTGGTGGGTCAGCGTACCGGCCGTCGTTGGCAACTGGGGGACCCGGTGAAGGTGCGATTGAATCGTGTCGACCTCACCCAGCGGCAGATCGACTTCGAGCTGGTCGACGCGCAGTCTTCCGCCAGCCACGGGACGGTGCGCGCACCGCGCCGCGGCGCGGACCACGGCCAGCGTAGCCGGCGCAATGCACCCCAGCAGCGCGCACGGGGCGGCGCAAAGCGCGGCGGGCGCGGCGGTCGTGGTTGATTCGAAGCGCAACTTCGTTTATGGCTTGCATGCGGTCAATGCCGCGCTCGAAAGGGCGCCGGAACGCGTATTGGAACTCTGGGTGGCGCAACTGCGCGATGATGCGCGGGCGCGCGAACTGAAAGATCTTGCGCAGCAGGCCGGCGTGCATGTCCACGCGGCTTCGGCGGAGGCGCTCTCCAAACTGGTCGGCGATGTGGTGCATCAGGGCGCGGTGGCGGCCATGCGGCCGCTGAAGTCATGGGATGAGCATGATTTGACCGATGCCCTGGACAGATTGACTGTCGATCCCTTGCTGCTGATCCTGGATGGGGTGACTGATCCGCATAATTTGGGCGCCTGTCTGCGTACGGCAGATGCAGCCGGGGCGCACGCCGTGGTGATTCCGAAGGATCGGGCGGCCCCGCTGGACGGCGTGGCCCGCAAGGTTGCAGCAGGCGCCGCGGAGTTTGTTCCCGTGGCCAGCGTGACCAACCTCGCGAGAACGTTGGGATTGCTCAAGGAACGGGGCATTTGGGTGGTGGGAACCGACGGGGAGGCGGAAAAGCCGATTTATGCGGCCGATCTGAAGCGCCCCTTGGCGCTGGTTTTGGGCGCTGAGGGCAGCGGGATGCGCCGTTTGACCCGCGATACGTGCGACTTTTTGGTGCGAATACCCATGGGCGGGCACATGCAGTCGCTAAATGTGTCTGTGGCCGCCGGAATCGCCTTATTCGAGGTTTTGCGGCAACGCACAGGTTGACCAACAACGCCAGAAACCGTATCCTTCGCGCTCTTTTTTGCCGGGCAACCGGTTTTACTCCTTGCCTCACCGCTCGCAACGGGAGGCTTAATCCTTAGGGAGATACAATGCGGCATTATGAAATCGTGCTTCTGGTCCATCCGGATCAGAGCGAGCAAGTCCCTGCGATGGTCGATCGCTATAAAGGCATGATCAGTGCCGGCGGCGGCGCGGTGCATCGTTTCGAGGATTGGGGCCGGCGTCAGCTGACGTTCCCCATTTCCAAAGTCCACAAAGCGCACTACATCCTCTTGAACGTCGAATGCGACCAAAAGACCCTGGCCGAGCTCACCGGATCATTTCGCTTCAGCGATGCCGTGTTGCGCAGCCTCGTGGTCAAAATGGACGAGGCGGTCACCGAAGCCTCGCCCATGGCGCGCGCGCCGGATGAGAATGCCCGTCGTCACGATGACTTCGGCGACGATGGCGACGACGATGACATGCCCATGGGCATGCGGTAAGGGAGAGCAAACATGGCACGTTTTTTCCGTCGCAAGAAGTTTTGCCGGTTCACGGCAGATGACGTCAAGCAGATCGACTACAAGGATCTCGCGACGCTCAAGAGCTATATCACAGAAACCGGCAAGATCGTTCCGAGCCGCATCACTGGGACGCGCGCGCACTATCAGCGCCAGCTGCAGCTCGCGATCCGGCGCGCACGCTTCCTTGCCTTGCTGCCCTACACAGATCAGCACTAAACCGGCGAACCCAAATGGAAATCATATTGTTGCAGAAGGTCGCGAACCTCGGTCAGATCGGCGATCGCGTCAAGGTCAAATCGGGCTATGCGCGCAATTTCCTGGTGCCCACCGGCCGGGCGACGCTGGCGACAGCGGCGAACATTGCCAAGTTCGAAGCGCAGCGGCATGAGTTGGAAGCCAAGGCAGGCCGGGAACTGGCGGCGGCGCAGGCGCGTGCATTGAAATTCGAGAACTTCAAGCTCGAACTCAAGGCCAAGGCCGGCGCGGAAGGCAAGCTCTTCGGTTCCATCGGCACCGCCGATATTGCCGAGGCAGCCGTGAAGGCCGGACAGCCCATCAGCCGCAGCGAAGTTCGCATGCCGACGGGGCCGATTCGCGTCGCGGGCGATCATCAGGTTCAATTGCACCTGCACACCGACGTGAATGTGACCCTGGCGGTCACAATCGTAGCCGAAGAGTAGCGGCCGACTCGCGTCCCCAAACGGGTTACGCATGGCCGTTCGCATCAACGATCGAAGCTTGGGCACTGCCGACGGCGTGCGCCTGCCGCCGCATTCCATCGAGGCCGAGCAATCGGTGCTCGGCGGCCTGATGCTGGATGCCACGGCCTGGGATCAGATCGCCGATCGCGTCACATCCGAAGACTTCTATCGCCACGATCATCGGTTGATATTCGAAGCGGTCGCGGTTCTGATCGAACGCACTCAGCCCTGCGATGCGGTGACGCTGTCAGGACATCTGGAGAGCCGCGGGCTTCTGGATCAGGTTGGCGGCCTGTCCTACTTAGGATCGCTGGCCAGGGATACTCCCACCACCGCAAATATCCGTGCCTATGCCGACATCGTGCGCGAGCGCTCGGTGCTGCGCCAACTCATCGCCGCAGGCAATCTCATCGTCGGCACGGCGCTCGAGCCGGAAGGGCGCGAAGCGCGCGAAGTGGTCGATGAAGCCGAGCGTGCGGTGTTCGAAATCGCCGAACGCGGTTCGCGGGGCAAAGTCGGATTCAGAACGGTCAAAAGCATTTTGCCGGATGTGGTCAATCGCATCGATGAGCTGTATCACTCCGACGGCAAAATGACCGGCGTCGCAACCGGATTCAAGAAACTCGATGAAATGACCTCGGGCATGCAGGCCGGCGACTTGATCATCATCGCGGGCCGGCCCTCCATGGGTAAGACCACGCTGGCGGTCAACATCGCCGAGAATGCGGCTCTGGGCTCGAACAAATCATGCGCCATATTCAGCATGGAAATGTCGGCGGAATCGCTCACGTTGCGCATGATCTCCTCGCTCGGGCGCATCAATCAAAGCCATCTTCGATCCGGACGCCTGGAGGAACAGGACTGGCCGCGAATCGACTCGGCAATGACTCAGTTGGGAAATGCCAGCATTTTTGTCGATGAAACGCCTGCGCTCTCGCCCACGGAAATTCGGGCCCGGGCGCGCCGTCTGAAGCGCGAGCGCGGGCTGGATCTGATCGTGGTGGACTATTTGCAGCTCATGCAGGTGGCTGGAACCAAGGAAAACCGGGCCACCGAGATTTCCGAAATCTCGCGATCGCTCAAGGCACTCGCCAAGGAATTGAAGGTGCCCGTGATTGCGCTGTCGCAGCTGAATCGCGGCGTTGAGCAGCGGGTCGAGAAGAAGCCGGTGATGTCGGATCTTCGCGAGAGCGGCGCGCTCGAACAGGATGCCGACGTGATTCTGCTCATTTATCGTGAGGAAGTTTACGATCCCAATACCACCCGCAAAGGCATTGCCGACATCATCGTGGCCAAGCAGCGCAACGGCCCGACCGGCGATGTGCAGTTGACGTTCCTCGGTCAGTACACGAAGTTTGAAAACTTCGCACCGGAGTCATACGCCGAAGGCGTATTCCGATGATGTTGCGGTGAATCCTCTGTGACTCCCATGGTATGCGCATCCATCGACACGGGAGCGCTGCGGCACAATCTGCAGATCATTCGGCAACAGGCGCCAAAATCGCGCGTCATGGCGGTCATCAAGGCCAACGCCTACGGCCACGGCCTCGTTAGTGTGGCACGCGCGCTCGATTCCGCAGACGCCCTTGCGGTGGCGCGCGTGGAAGAAGCTCTGGTGTTGCGCGGGGCGGGAATCAAAACGCCCATTGTCCTGCTCGAAGGCGTTTTCAACCGGGAGCAGCTGGATGCCGCGGTGAGTGCGGAATTCGAACTGGTGGTGCACGCGGCGGAGCAGATCGAGCTGTTGCGTGCGGCGCCGCTGGGCGCCCGACTCAAAGTGTGGCTCAAGCTCGACAGCGGAATGAACCGGCTGGGATTCAAGAGCACGGCGTTTCGGGCGGCGTATGCGGCACTGAGCGCGATCCCTGCAATCAGGACGCCGGTGAACTTGATCACGCATCTCGCATCCGCCGACCGACCCGAGTTGCCGATCACGGCAGAGCAATTGGCGCTGTTCGAAACGGCGACGCGCTCCCTCGAAGGAGAGCGCAGCATCGAAAGCTCGGCGGCACTTTTATTGATCCCGGGAGCGCAAGCCGATTGGGTGAGACCGGGGATTCTGTTGTACGGCGTCTCTCCCTTTGCGGGTTCGACAGGGGCGGATCACGGGTTGCGTCCCGTCATGACGCTGCGATCGTTTGTGATCGCAGTCAAAGACGTTGCGATGGGAGAGCAGGTCGGCTACGGCGGCGAATGGACCGCGGCGCGGCCCACGCGTCTGGCGATCGCCGCGGTGGGTTATGGTGATGGCTACTCGCGCAGTCTTGCGTCCGGTACGCCGTTGTTGGTGAACGGAGAGCGCGCCGCGCTCGCCGGGCGGGTCTCCATGGACATGATCGCGATGGATGTGACGGACGTGCAGCGCGCGCCGAAGCCAGGCGATCCAGTCGTGCTGTGGGGGGAGGGACTTCCGGTGGAGGAAGTCGCAACCTGGGCGCGGACCAATCCTTATTCACTGCTCTGCGGAGTCAGCCAGCGGGTCGCCGTCAGTCTCCGATAGACCCCCCCACGCCTTGACCGGCGAAATTCGCTTGGGCAGACTGGCTCGGACTTGAGCAATGACATGGAAGTCAGCCATTCCAATCAGGGAGTTTTCAGTGGGTTCCAAGCTTCCGCTCCTGTGCGCTCTATTCTCCATGGCTGCTATTCTCCGCATGGTGCCGGCGCACGCAGCGGCTGATTGCAAAGCCGAGAAACTTGAGTTGCCCGTGACGCTGTCGGGTATGCGCGCACTGGTAGACGCAAAGATCAACGGTCGGGAAGCAAGATTCATCTTCGACAGCGGCGCTTTCTATAGCACGATCAGCGCCGCCACCGCGACGCAATTTGGCCTCAAGCTGAGTAACGCTCCCTCCGGAATGTATATCACAGGGATGGGCGGCTCCGCACAGGTTAGTGTCGC
This sequence comes from uncultured Gammaproteobacteria bacterium, assembly GCA_963775565.1. GTDB lineage: Bacteria > Pseudomonadota > Gammaproteobacteria > Steroidobacterales > Steroidobacteraceae > Bog-1198. Next base: position 67,943 of record CAVZJP010000018.1, on the reverse strand, counting down.
GACGGTCAAGGAATTTACGCTGATCGGGATACCCATTCGAAACAAAGAGTTTGTCGTAGGTGGCAGCGAGTCGGGCACCGAAAGCGTCGGTCTGTTGGGACAGGACATCGCGTGGACATTTGATGTGGAGTACGATTTTTCGCATAGTGCCATGCGATTGTTTCGCATTGAAGGTTGCAAGCATACCCGTCTCGCGTATTGGTTGACGCCTGGCCAGGATTACTCCCTCTTGGATATCGAAACGAGAGATCTTGGGCATCTGCATACCGTCGCTGAGGTATATATCAACGGTAAGAAGATACGCGCAATGTTCGACACCGGATCGCCTAAATCAGTGCTGTCGTTGACCGCCGCCAAAAGAGTTGGAGTGACTCTTGATACGCCGGGAGTTGAAAAGGCGGGATTGGCGAGTGGCACAGGCCGGGGCCGTTTCGAGACTTACATTGCGCCTTTCGCCAGCTTCAGGGTTGGCGACGCCGAGGAAATCCAAAATGCGCGACTGCGTGTCGCGGATACCGAGATTCCCGAAGCCGACATGCTGATTGGGTTCGATTTTTTCCTGTCGCATCGCATTTTCGTTGCCAACAGCCAGCGCAAAATGTACATCACCTACAACGGCGGCCCGGTTTTCAACCTCGCAAAGGCCCCGATCGAAATTACTTCGACAGAAGCAAAGCCGGCGACCGAAGCAAAGGCGGATGTCGGGGAATTGACCGATGCAGCAGATTTTGCCCGGCGCGGCGCGGTATTCGCCGAACGCCGTGACTATGAGCACGCGCTTGCGGACTTGACCAAGGCGTGCGAACTGGATCCCAACGAGGCGGATCATTTCTATCGGCGGGGTATGGTTTATTGGCAGACCAAGCAGGCGCAACTCGCGCTCGCTGACTTTGACCATGCGATTTCCTTGAAACCGGACTTCGTTTCCGCCCTTATTGCGCGTGCCGAGTTTCGCCTGGCGAACAAAGAGATGACCGGCGCCATTGCCGATCTCGATGCAGTCGATCGAAGCGCGCCAAGGCAAGCGGACATTCGATTGACCCTTGCCACGCTATATGGGCAAGCCGAGCAGCCGCAAAGCGCCATCGCACAGTTCGATCTGTGGGTTGCCAATCATCCTGACGACTCTAAATTGCTTGACGCGCTTGGCGAAAGTTGCTGGGCGAGGACCATGCAGAATACGGAATTGGATACAGCACTCAGTGATTGCAACAAGGCGGTCTCGCGTGCAGACAGGAAGGCCAACGTGATTGGCTACTCATGGCTGCTGCAAATCCGCGGCTATACAAGATTGCGTCGGGGAGAGTTTGGGAAAGCCATCTCCGACTTTGACGATTCCCTGAAGGATAACCCGAAGAATGCCGCTTCCTTTTACGGTCGCGGTATCGCGAAGCTCCGCATGAAGAATACCGCCGCAGGTCAGGCGGACATAGCCGCTGCCGCCGGACTGCAGCCGCAAATTGCCGAGTACTACAACCGGCACGGCATCACCCAGTGACTGCTTGCCGCGACACAATAAAACTAGGGAGATAACATGAACTTCAATCCGCTGCGCCGGAACCTGGTTGTAGCGCACTTGATGATTGCACTTGGCATCGTTCCTGTGCATGCGGCAGATAGCTGCAAGGTAAGCAAGGTTGATCTTCCCGTCACTCTTGCCGATATGCGCCCGACTATTTCCGCAAAGATAAATGGTATCGATGCAAGACTTCTCGTAATAAGCGGCGCGTTCTACAGCATGATTAGTCCCGTAACAGCGGCACAATACAATCTTAAATTGCGCGACATCTCCAAGGAAATGAAAATAAATGCGGGGTTTGGCGACACCCAAAAAATGCAGAGGACGACGGTAAATGAACTGGCGCTTGGAGAACTGGTGCTGCCCAACAGGGAACTCTTGGTCGGCGCCTACTCAGGAGGGGGCGGCAATACCGGGATGCTGGGTCAAGAAATTCTTGGTGTTTTTGATGTGGAATACGACCTTGCAAACGGCATCATCCGCCTGTTCCAAGTGCAAGGCTGTGAGCATGCCATGCTCGCCTATTGGGTAAAGCCGGATCAATCATATTCCATTGTTGACCTGAAACCCCCAACTCAAACGGCGACCATGGCATCGGTCTACATCAACGATACGAACGTGGTTGCCTTCTTCAACACGGGGGCGCCGATGTCGACTTTATCCATGCGGTCGGCCGAATACGCAGGCATCCATCCTTACACCCCCGGAGTGCAGAAGTTAAAAGCGGGAACCTTTGTCGCTCCGATAGGCGATTTGAAAATTGGTGACGGAGAGGAAATCAAGCACGCTAAATTGCTGGTGCTGGAGCCGCCCCCGGGCGGGCAGACAACATCGCGCCTGCCTTTAGCGGTCGGCGACTTGGTCATCGGGATCGACTTCTTCTTGTCGCATCGAATATTCGTTGCGAACAGCCAGCGTAAGATGTATCTCACCTATAACGGTGGCCCGGTATTCAATACGGGTCAGACACCGAGGAAGACCGCTCCGACGCAAGAGCAGACGGATGAACAACACGCTCCGTAGGCGCCGAGACTCCTAGCTCTCGAAGAACCCCATCTTCACGCCGGCCAGCTGAACGACATCGTTGTCGTTCAAACGCCTTGCTTGCGGTCCGATCGGCACGCCGTTGACCTGCGGATAATCGTTCTCCTTGCCGCTATCAACGTGCACGATGAAGTACCCTTCGGAACGCCGCGTGATCGCAGCGACTTGGACGCCGGGGCGGCCGAGCGTGGTGAGCGCCTTGGTCAATTCGAGTTCGCGGCCGGCGAACGCGCCGCTCAATACCTGCAGTTTCGCCTTCGGCAGGGCGGTGGCATTTTCCGGCACGCTGGGCCGCTTCGCGGCGACTGCTTTGGCAGCCTGATCGACTGCCGCGGTCACTTTTCGAATACGGTCCTCACCCTGGGAGCTGGGCGTGATGACCATGGTTTTTTCGAATTCGTCCTGCTCGACGTCATTGTCCTGGCTGTCGACGAAGCGCAATTGGTGATGGCCGACGGTGATGACATCGCCGTGCTGCATGGCGTGCTTTTTGATCAGCTTACCGTTGACGTAGGTGCCATTGGTACTGTTCAGATCCTCCAGGAAGGAGTCATTCAGAATATTGATAATGAGCGAGTGATGACCGCTCACCGCAGGATTGTCGATACGTATATCGTTATCCGGCAGGCGCCCTATGGTGTAGCGCTCTTTGTTCATGTTGTATTCCGCGAGGACATTACCGTCCAAGCTGAGCATCAGGCGTGCCATTCAGACTCCATTTTGCTAGCCGAACCATCCCAAGATTTTGTCAAATATACGCCGGTGCGCCGGGAACGGCTCCTCGACGTGCGCCATAATGACAGACACATTATCCCGGCCGCCATTATCGTTCGACAGCTGAATCAACTGTTTAGCAACCGTATCAAGATTAGCACTAAAGGTGCTGATTGTTAAGTGAATGTCCTCGTCCTCGATCATGTCAGAAAGGCCATCCGAACACAGTACGTAATAGTCACTTTTCTGTGCCGGCTGCTCGTGGATTTCCACCTCCACATTCTGCTCCACCCCGAGTGCCCGTGTAACATAATTCTTGTTGGTCGCCCGTTGCGCTTCTTGCTGGGAATAAAAACCTCGGTCAACCAGCTCTTGCAGCAGCGAATGATCCAGGGTCATTTGTTCAAAACGGTTGTCGCGCAGACGGTAAGCCCGTGAGTCGCCGACGTGGGCAATCGAGACTTTGTTGTCGTGGAACAGGCAGGCCACCACGGTCGTACCCATGCCTTCGCACTGAGGTTGGGTCTTTGACGTGTGATAGATGATCTTGTTGGCTCTGTGGATCGCGTCACGCAGGATAATGCTGGGCCGGGTCAATCCGGACTCCTGGTCGCGTACGCTCAAGTCTTCCCGCACGAATGCATCTCGGACCAGATTGATGATGGTCTTGACGGCGATCCCGCTCGCAACCTCGCCGGCGTTATAGCCACCCATGCCGTCGGCCAGCACGAACAGGCCGATATCAGCCTCGCTGCCGATCATGTCTTCGTTGTGCTCGCGGACCTTGCCGGTATCCGTGAGCGCCACGCTGGTGATTTTCCCCTTCAAGCTCATGTTCTATTCATGCAATTGAATCCAATCATGGCGCCCCGCTGGGTATACGCGTACGACACTCGTCCAGGGCTGCAGCCATCTGGCCGCCCGAGTCATACCGCGCGTCGGGATTCTTGGCCAGTGCACGATCTATTACGCTCTCGACGCATGCGGGCAGATCCGGGCGGTATGCGCGCAGCGGCGGATGCGGCGCTTCGGCAATCTGCTGCATCAGACCGGTCATCGAATCAGCGGTGAATGGCAGCTGGCCGGTTAACAATTGAAATAGGCTAACACCCAGGGAAAACAAGTCCGAGTGACCGGTCACAGTTCGTCCCTCGAGCTGTTCGGGTGACATAAATGACGGCGTTCCGAGAACTATTCCCGTTCTGGTGGTCCCTGCGCCGCTCAAGCGAGCGATGCCGAAATCCGTGATTTTCAAAGTGTCCGTGCTGGGGTCGTACATAAGATTGGCCGGCTTGATGTCGCGATGAACCACCTGCTGTTTGTGTGCAAATCCCAATGCTTCGGCGGTACGGCCGATGATCTCCAGCACTTTGCGCGGTTCGAGCAGATTGCTGGATTGCGTGTAGTCGCTCAAGTGCCGGCCCTTTAGATATTCCATCGCGATATATGCCAAGCCTCGCTCCTCCCCGACATCGTAAATGGTCACGATGTTCGGATGGTTGAGACGGCCGGCGGTTTCGGCCTCGCGAAAAAAGCGCGATCGCGCTTCGACCAATTCTGCCTCGCTGAATTCGCTGGCAAGGGGTATGGCCTTGATCGCCACCATGCGGTTGATGGCGGTATCGCGCCCGAGGTAAACGACTCCCATCGCGCCCCGGCCGATTTCGCGCTCGAGCTGGTAGCGCCCGAGCCGATCAACCTCAGGGGCCGCGCCGGTGCTCGGGCGGTCAGGGGCGGCGGTTTGCGATTTCTGAGGGGTTGCGTTGCCTGTTGCGGCTGCAGGGAGCTTGTTCGCGGTGGCGGCTGCCTTGGGTTTGGCGCGCTCGGTGTCCATGAGGCGTCGCAGCCGTGCGGAGACGTCCTTGTAGGTGTTGTCGAATCGCGCCAGGTGGCGGTAGACCGCCGTGGCTTGCTGCAGCCGGCCGCGCGTTTCCAGTTGATTTCCCAGGGTATAGAGGTCGCCGAGCACGGTGGCATTGGGTTTGCGGCCTTTGAGTTCGGCGAAACGCTGCTCGAAGTTATCGAGCAGCCGGGCGGTATCGGTGCCTAACGCCGCGGTGGACTTCGGAATGGAGAGTACGGGGGAGGATCGTGACCAGCGGGAGCGCAGAAAAAGGGTAATCCCAACGCCCATGAGTGCCAGCCCGGGCGGCCATACCCAGGCGTTCTGATTTGCGGACAGACGGAGATACAGCCCTACCGCGAGGATCCCAAAGCCGACAATCGCCGCGATCAGTCCAAATTTGCGCATGCAATAGACATAATCCGAGCCAAGAAGCCGGGCAGTATAGGTGATCGGGCCTCACTATCGGCAATGCTAAATTCACAAAACGGTGCTAAGGGAGCCCATGGCGAAGTCCAAAGAGGTGTTTGTCTGCCAAAACTGCGGGGCATCCGCGCCAAAATGGCAGGGGCAATGCGCTGCTTGCGGTGAGTGGAACACCCTGGTCAGCGAGGTATCGAGCGCGAATCCACGCAGGGCAAATTCCCTGCCAAGCAAGCGCACCGATGCCTCGTCTTCATTGGCGGCCGAGGCCATTGGAGAGTCGCCGCGACTGTCGACCGGATCGACGGAGCTCGATCGGGTCTTGGGCGGCGGGCTCGTTCCCGGCTCGGTGACGTTGATCGGCGGGGATCCCGGGATCGGAAAATCGACGTTGATGTTGCAGGCGGCCGCGGCTCTCAACGGTGCCGGCCCGGTGCTTTACGCCACGGGCGAGGAATCGCTGAAGCAGGTTGCGCTGCGCGCGCGCCGCCTGGGACTTGAGGCGGCCACTGCCCGACTCGTTGCTGAAACCTGTGTGGAGCAACTGGTCGGCACCGCCTCGAGCCTGACGGCGGCGGTGCTGATCGTGGACTCCATTCAAACCATGTACTCCGAGCGGGTCGAAGCGGCCCCGGGTGCGGTCTCGCAATTGCGCGAGTGCACGGCTGAGCTCGTGCGCTTCGCCAAGTCCAGCGGCACCGCGGTGTTGTTGGTGGGTCACGTCACGAAGGAAGGCCAGATTGCGGGCCCCCGCGTGCTGGAACACATGGTCGATACGGTGCTGTACTTCGAGAGCGATACGGGCAGCCGCTACCGCGTGCTGCGCTCGGTGAAAAATAGATTTGGCGCAGCCAACGAGATCGGCGTGTTCGCGATGGTCGAACAGGGATTGCGCGAAGTCACCAATCCCTCCGCCATTTTTCTGTCGCGACATGCCGAGCCCGTGCCCGGCAGCGTCATCACCGTAATGCGCGAGGGCACCCGCTCGCTGCTGATCGAGGTCCAAGTGTTGGCCGATATGAGCACCGGCGCCATTCCGCGCCGTGTGGCCGTCGGAATCGACGGCAATCGCCTGACCATGCTGATCGCGGTGGCGCACCGTCATGCCGGATTGATGCTGCAAGGCCAGGATGTATTCGCCAATATAGTCGGCGGCGTACGCCTTGCGGAGACCGCCGGCGACCTGGCGATCATCATGGCGGCCCGCTCGAGTTTGAATGATGTACCGGTACCGAATTCTTTGGTCGCGTTCGGCGAATTGGGGCTGGCCGGCGAGATTCGCCCCGTTCCCTTCGGAGAGGAGCGCCTGCGCGAGGCGGCGAAGCATGGATTCAAATTCGCGGTGGTGCCGGAAGCGAATGTGCCGAAGCGGCCGCCCGAGGGCATGACCGTGCGCGGCGTTACGCGGCTCAGCCAAGCGCTCGAAAGCTTTCAAGGGGGGTAGATATGAAGGAATTCAAAGGCAAGGTCGCGGTGATCACGGGTGCCGCGAGCGGCATCGGCCGGGGCATGGCTGAAAGCTTCGCGGCCGCGGGAATGAAAGTTGTGCTGAGCGACATCGAGGCGCCCGCGCTCGCGAAGACCGCCGAATCCCTGCGCGCCGCGGGCGCGGATGTTCACGCGGTAGCCACCGATGTATCGCAGCCTGCGCAAGTGGAGGCGCTGGCCAAAGCGACCCTGGAGCGTTTCGGAGCAGTGCACGTGCTCTGCAACAATGCCGGCATCGCGGCGGGCGGTCAGTCGACGTGGACCAGCACGCTCGATGATTGGAATTGGATTGTGGGAGTCAATCTCATGGGTGTCGTTCACGGGATTCGCACCTTCCTGCCCATCATGATCGCGCAGGGTGGCGAGGCCCATATCGTCAATACCGCCTCGATGGCTGGTCTGATTGTGAACGCCATGCCGCTCTATGCCGCCACGAAGTCGGCTGTGGTCGCGCTCAGCGAGGGGGTATACCTAGAACTGCAGCGCGACGGCCACAAGCCCGGCATCTCGGTGCTCTGTCCGGGGTTCGTGAACACCGGCATTCTGAATTCGCAACGCAACCGGCCGAAAGATTTGAGCGATATCTCGGAAGCGGCTACTGGACCGGCGCATGAAGCCTTTCGCGAATGGTTCGTAGAACAACTCAAGAACGGTCTGCAGCCGCGAGCCGTGGGCGACCAAGTGCTGGCGGCAATTCGTGCTGAGCGCTTCTACATACTGACCCATCCCGAGATGTTGCCGCTAATCCAGAAACGGACCAGCGACATCCTCTCCGGCGCCAATCCCAGCGGTATTCCGATTACGGCGCCGTCGGTTCCGGCGGTCGGATCCGCACGGTCTTGATGGCATTGTCGCCTGTCTGCAGCACTTCGAGCATGTAATCGGCCAGCTTCAACGTCGTACCTGGCTCCGGGATGGTTTCCAGGAACTCGACGATCAATCCGTTGAGCGTTTTGGGTCCATCAGTCGGAAGATTCCAGCGCATCGAGCGATTCAACGCGCGAATCGTGGCCGAGGCATTGGCGACGAAACTTCCATCGGCCTCGGCGTGGACGTCCTTGTGCATCATGGTCGCAGGATCGGTGGTGAACTCGCCGACGATTTCCTCGAGAATATCCTCGATTGTCACCAAGCCTTGAATGTCGCCGTACTCATCGACCACGAACGCCATGCGGCGCTTGTTGCGCTGAAAATTCAGCAGTTGCGTGTTGAGCGTGGTACCCGATGGAACAAAATAGGGTTCGCGGGCTTGGGCTGCCGAGGTCAGAGCGTCCGAATCCAGGTGTCCGCGCGCCAATTCGTGGACGACTTGCTTCATGTGCAAGAGTCCGATGATGCGGTCGATTTCGCCTTGGTACAGGGGTAAGCGCGTATGTTGGCTTTGACGCAACTGCTCGAGTATCCGATCCCAGTTGTCATCGATGTCGATGCCGACGATCTCATTGCGCGGCACCATGATGTCTTCCACCGTGGCATGTTCCAGATCCAGGATGCTGACCAACATTTGTTGATGGCGTCGCGGAATCATCGCGCCGGCCTCCGCAACCACGGTGCGCAATTCCTCGCTGCTCAAGGAATTCGCAGCCTGTTGGCGCGATACGCCGAACAGCCGCAGCACGCCGTTGGCGAGCAGATTCGTCGCCCAAACGAAAGGATAGAGCAAAAATAACAGCGGCCTGTAAATGAAAGCCGCGGGCAGTGCGAGGCGTTCCGGGTACAGGGCGCCGAATGTCTTCGGCGCAACTTCGCAAAATATCAGCAGCACCAGGGTGAGAAGCGCGTCGCAAAGGGCCACCAGAAACTCGCCGCCCATGCGCAGCGCGATGAATCCCACCAACGTCGGAATCGCGACATTGACGATGGTGCTGAGAAACAAAATCAAACCAATCAATCGATCAGGCCGCGCGAGCAGGGTTTCCGCCAGGCGCGCGCCGCGGCTGCCTTCACTGGCACGATGCCGCAGCCGGTATCGATTGAGGCTCATCAATGCGGTCTCGCTGCCGGCAAAAAACGCGGCCAGAATCAGCAAACCCGCCAGCGCTCCAATCAACAGTGCCAGGGACGGGTGTGCCATCGGCAGGCAATCAGCCCCAGTGCCGCCCGAACAGATACTCGAGGACGAATTTCACGCCAAAGTACGCCACGGCCAATATGCCGAAGCCGCTCAAAGTCCAACGCACGGCCGATCGACCACGCCATCCGAAACGCAGGCGGCCGATGAGCAGCACGCCGAACAGCAGCCAGGCAATGAGCGACAAAACGGTTTTTTGCACCAGATTCTGCGTAAACAAGTTGGTGACAAACACGAAACCGGTCACGAGTGCCAGCGTCAAGAGTCCGAAGCCCGCCGCGATCAGTCTGAACATGATCTTTTCGAGCGCGTCGAGCGGCGGCAATGCGCTCGGTAAATCGGCAATGCGCCCGGCACGCAGGCGTTTGTCGAGGAACACCAACAGCAGCGCGGTGACCGCCGCGGCAAACAACAGGGCAGCGGCTGCCATCGACAGCAGAATGTGCGCGGTCAGTTCCCAACCCGACGTGCTGGCCTCGGCAGAGCTGCTTCCGACGCCCGTCAGTGCTGCGCCCACTGCCGCGCTCAGCATGAGAAGCGACCCGAGCACGCGGTTTTGCTTGTCGATGGAAATCAAGCAGGCCAGCACGGCCAGCGTCCAGCCGAGCAGCGACATGGCCTCGAACAAGCCGATCGAGAAGCGGCCGTTCGTGCGCATCATCAGCATGATGGCATCGCTGTGGCCTATGACAGCGACGAGAATGAGAACCCAGGCAACGGGCTCCAACCGCGGATTCTTTACGGTGCGCAACATGGCCCAGGCACTTGCGCAGTAAAGCAAAAACAAAATGATGGCGATCACGGCTGGCCCAATGGATGACGTTCCGATCATGACACAAGTATAATAACCGCACTATGTTTGACCGTTTAACCACCAGCCTTGGCGCGGCGCTGAAGTCGCTGTCCGGCCGCGGCCGACTCACCGAGGACAACATATCCGAGACGGTGCGAGAGGTCCGCCTCGCGCTGCTCGATGCCGACGTGGCGTTGCCCGTGGTCAAGAGCTTCACCGAAGCCATCAGAGCGCGCGCGGTGGGCGTGGAGGTGACGAAGAGCCTGACTCCCGGACAGGCGTTCATCAAGGTCGTCCACGAGGAATTGACGCGGCTCATGGGCGCGCCGAGCACCGGCCTCAACTTGCGGGCCCAGAGGCCGGTGGTCGTGATGCTCGCCGGCCTGCAAGGCGCGGGCAAGACCACCAGCGCGGGGAAGCTGGCGCGTTGGCTGATCGAGAAGCACAACAAAAAAGTGCTGATGGTCAGCACCGACGTTTATAGGCCGGCGGCGATACTGCAATTGCAAACTCTGGCGACGCAGGTCGGCGCCGGCTTCGCGTCCGCGCATTCGAGTGAGTCTCCAGTCACCATCGCCAAGCGTGCGCTGACGGAGGCGTCGCTGCAGGCATACGACGTGCTGCTGGTCGACACCGCCGGCCGGCTGCATGTCGATGCGGAAATGATGACCGAGGTCAGTGAGCTCGAGGCGGCGATCAAGCCGCACGAGCGCCTCTTCGTCGTCGACAGCATGGCGGGCCAGGATGCGGTCAATGCCGCCAAGGCGTTCAACGATGCCTTGAGTCTCACCGGCGTCATCCTCACCAAGGCGGATGGCGACGCGCGCGGCGGTGCTGCGCTGTCTGTACGCCAGATCACGGGTCAACCGATTCTGTTCGTCGGCACGGGCGAGAAATCCGAGGCCCTGGAACTGTTCCAGCCGGAGCGCATTGCCTCACGCATCCTGGGGATGGGCGACGTGCTGTCGCTGGTCGAGCAGGTTCAGAGCCAGGCCGACCAGGAGAAGGCAGAAAAGCTCGCGAAGAAGATCAGCAAGGGGAAGTCCTTCGATTTGACGGACCTGCGCGACCAGTTGAGCCAATTGCAGAATATGGGCGGGATGGCGGCGGTACTCGACAAGCTGCCCGCTCATATGCAGGCGAACGCCGCGGCGGCAGCCGGTGCCGCCAACCCCAAGAGCCTGAAGCGGCAAATGGGCATTATCGACTCGATGACGCCCCGCGAGCGCCGGCGTCCGGAAATGATCGACAATTCCCGCAAGCGGCGCATCGCCGCGGGGGCCGGCGTGCCCTTGCCGGAGGTCAACCGCCTGTTGAAGCAGTTCGATCAGATGCAAAAGACCATGAAAAAGATGTTCAAGGGCGGAATGCTCAAGAACATGATGCGCGGAATGGGCGGAATGGGGGGCGGAATGGGTGGCATGGGCGGGGGGATGCCCCCCGGCGGATTTGGCCGCTAAATGAGCCTGCAGCAAAGCATTTGTTGCTCTTAACCCCTGATTGTCATTACAATTAGCGGCTAGGCTCTGCAAGGTGAATTAACGATGGTGACGATCCGGTTGACTCGACGCGGCGGCAAGAAAACGCCGTTTTATCATGTGGTGGTGACCGACAGCCGGAAGCGCCAGGGCGGCACGAGCCTCGAAAGCGTGGGACTGTTCAATCCGATCGCGCGCGGCGGGGAAGTCAAACTGCGTCTGGATGTCGCCCGGATCGAGCATTGGGTCAGCAAGGGCGCCCACATGTCGGATCGGGTCAAGTTTCTTCTCACCAGCTTCCGCAAGCAGGCCGCGTAAAGGCTTAGGGGCTAAGATGGGCGGCGATTCATCGGCGCTCATCCAACTGGGTTTGGTCGGCGCCCCATTTGGCGTTCGAGGTTGGATCAAGCTGCGTTCACACACCGATCCTCCCGAGCGCCTGCTGGAACACCGTGAATTGCAGATTGGACGCGAAGGTGCGTGGCGGATGTATCGCATCGAGGCCAGTGGGCGAAGCGGAGGCGCGCTGACCGCCAAGCTGGCGGGTATCGAGGATCGGGATCAGGCGGCGGCCTTGCGGGGTGCCCAAATCTGCGTCGCTCGCGCTGAGCTGCCGCAGCGGGACGACAAGGACTTCTACCGGGCCGATTTGATCGGCTGCGAAGTGGTCAATCTGGCAGGCTTGGCTTTGGGTGTGGTGCAGCATTTTATCGAGACGCCGGCGCAGGCTTTGATGGTCGTGCGTGGTGAGAAGGAACATTGGGTGCCGGCGGTGCCCAAACATCTGCGGCGCGTAGATTTACAGGCGCGCCGGGTAGTGGTGGATTGGGACGCCGCGACGGATTGAGTATGCGAATTGCGGTGGTGTCGCTGTTTCCGCAGATGATCCGCGAGGCGCTTCAGGTTGGCGTGGTCGGCCGGGCACTGGAGCGCGGGGTCTTTCAGGTCGAGTGTTTCGATCCGCGAGATTACACGGCTGATCCGCACCGCACCGTCGATGATCGTCCTTTTGGTGGCGGTCCCGGGATGGTGCTGAAGGTGGAACCCATGCGCAGCGCGGTGCGCGACGCCATGCAGGTTCTGCCGCCGGGCAGCCGGCGGGTCTACTTGGGCGCGGACGGTCGCAGATTCGAGCAGGGCATGGCGCGCGCTGCCTGCGATTGGCCGGGTCTGGTCTTGGTGGCGGGACGATATGAGGGGATCGACGAGCGCTTCATCGAACAGGAAGTCGATGAGCAGTGGTCGATCGGCGATTATGTGCTGTCGGGCGGCGAGCTGCCGGCGCTGGTGGTCATCGATGCGATTGCGCGGTTGATGCCGGGCACGTTGGGAAGTTCGGAGTCGGCGCTGCAGGAATCCTTCAGCGACGGTTTGGTGGATTGGCCGCATTACACGCGACCGCTGGCACTGGACGGGCACGAGGTGCCGGCTGTGCTGGCGTCCGGCAATCACGCCGCGATACAGCGCTGGCGATTGCAACAGGCCTTGGGGCGAACCTGGCTGCGCCGGCCGGAGCTGCTCGAGCGGCGCGGCATGAGTGATGAAGAGCGGGACTTGTTGGAAGCATTCAAGAATGAACGTGCGAGGCAATAGTTATGAATAAGGTCATCCAGGAAATCAACGGCGAGCGCGCAACGCGCAAACTTCCGGATTTCAATCCCGGCGACACCATCGTCGTGCAAGTCAAGGTGGTGGAAGGTGATCGCGAGCGCGTTCAGGCCTATGAAGGCGTGGTGATTGCCAAGAAGAACCGCGGTCTCAACTCCTCTTTCACGGTCCGCAAGATCTCGCACGGCGAGGGTGTCGAGCGCGTGTTCCAAACCTTCAGCCCATCGATCAGCGAGGTCAGCGTCAAGCGCCGCGGAGCGGTGCGGCGCGCCAAGCTCTACTACCTACGCGACTTGTCAGGCAAGGCAGCACGCATCGACGAGAAGATCTGAGCGCTGAATGAGCGTCGGCACCGCCCTCAAAGGATTTTTCGGGCTGGTTTGGCGGATCCTGGAAGGGATCCGCAAAGTACTGCATCTGGTGGTGCTGCTGCTGATTTTCGGATTCGTGCTGGCGGCGCTGCACACATCGGTACCCATCGTGCCGCGCAGCGCGGCGCTTGTTGTCGCGCCCCAGGGCGAATTGGTCGAACAGCTTTCGGGCGATCCGGTGCGGCGCGCGTTGGGTGAAGCATCGGGCGGTCCGGCTCCCGAAACATTGCTGCGCGACGTGATCGAGGCCATCTCCGCCGCGAAGTCCGATGCCAGGATCAAGCTCATCGTATTGAATCTCGACGAATTGGAACCCTCGGGTCTGTCGAAACTGCAGGAAGTCGGCGCAGCGATCCGCGATTTTCGCTCCTCCGGCAAGCGAGTGGTCGCCACGGGCGACTCGCTCAATCAATCCCAGTACTACCTGGCGGCCCAGGCCGGCGAGGTCTACCTGGATCCCATGGGCGAAGTCTCCATCACCGGCTTCAGCTACTACCGGATGTATTACAAGGACGCCATCGACAAGCTGGGCGTCGACTTCAATGTATTCCGCGCGGGCACCTTCAAGAGTTACACCGATCAATTTTCGCGCAGCGACATGGCGGCGAGCGAACGTGAAGAGACCTCCGTGTGGCTCGAATCGCTGTGGAACGCCTACACCCAGGACGTCACGCGTGCCAGATCCTTGCCCCCGGGGGCGTTGAAGGATTTCATCGAGGGGCAGCCCGCCTCGCTGCCGGCAGTGAATGGCGACATGGCGAAAATGGCATTGCAACGCGGCTTGGTCACGGCGCTCAAGAGCCGGCGTCAGGTGGCCGACGATCTGAAAGGATTGGTGGGCGAGGACGAGGACAGCCATTCATTCAACGCTGTCGGCATCAATCAGTACCTGGCGGCGGTCCGCTCCAAGCGCGTGCTGAAATCAAAATCCGACGCCAAGGTGGGCGTGGTGGTCGCGTCGGGTGAAATCTTCGACGGACGCCAGATGCCGGGGGCCATCGGCGGCGAGAGCACTTCAGAGCTGCTGCGCCAGGCGCGTTACGACAATGCCGTGAAATCGGTGGTGCTCCGTGTCGACAGTCCCGGGGGCAGCGAGTTTGCCTCTGAAAAAATCCTGCGCGAGGTGTTGGCCTTGCGCAAGGCGGGCAAACCCGTCGTCGTTTCCATGAGCACCTACGCAGCGTCGGGCGGCTATTACATCGCGGCGGCCGCAAATCAGATCTTCGCCAGTCCGACCACCATTACCGGTTCCATCGGCGTGTTTTCGTTCATACCCACCTTCCAGCGTACGTTGGAAAAACTCGGCATCAAGGTCGATGGCATCGGCACCTCGCCGCTCGCCGGCGAATTGCGCTTGGATCGGCCGCTGGGGCCCTCGACCAAGCAGATTCTGCAGGCCTCGGTCGATCACGCCTATGCGCAGTTCCTGCGGCGCGTCGCCGATGGCAGGAAGAAGTCGGTGGAGGACGTGGACAAGATTGCCCAAGGCCGGGTCTGGGCCGGGGTCGATGCGCAGCGGATCGGTCTGGTGGATCACCTGGGCGGACTGAAGGAAGCCACGGATTCGGCGGCGAAGTTGGCGGAGCTGGGAACGGACTACGAGGTGGAATACATCGAACCCGAATTGAGCCTGCGCGAGGAGTTGCTGATGCAGATCCGCTCCGAAACCGTGCGGCTGGGTCAATCGGCAGGGTTGATACCGCCGCGCAGCGATGTGGAGCGGATTCTCGATCCGCTGCTCGAGCAAGCTCGTGCCATCGCGAAGCTCAACGATCCTCGCGGTCTGTATTCGTATTGCTGGTGCCGCGAACCGTCGGAATCTCTCAAGTCACCACTGCGGCACTGACTTATAGGCTTGCCCAATCCAGGGTGACTTTTCCGGATTTACCGGAATTCATGATCTGAAAGCCCTCGAGATAGTCATTGATTCCCAATCGATGGGTGATCACCGGCCGGATATCCAATCCGCTTTGCAGCATGCTCGACATTTTGTACCAGGTCTCGAACATTTCACGGCCGTAGATACCCTTGATGGTGAGGCCCTTGAAGATCACCTGGTTCCAGTCGATGGCGGTGTCGCCGGGCGGAATGCCGAGCAGCGATACGCTGCCGCCGTTGTTCATGGTCCGCAGCAACTCGCGCAGCGCGGAAGGGTTGCCGGACATCTCGAACCCCACGTCGAATCCTTCTTCCATGCCCAGATCGCGCATCGCCTCATCCAGGGATTCGCGCGAGACATTGATGACGCGCGTGGCGCCCATCTGCTTCGCCAGGTTCAGGCGGTAATCGTTGACGTCCGTGATGACGATGTGCCGCGCGCCGCAATGGCGCGCAATGGCCACCGCCATGACGCCGATGGGTCCTGCGCCGGTGATCAGCACGTCCTCGCCGACCACGTTGAACGCCAGGGCGGTGTGGGTGGCGTTGCCCAGCGGGTCGAGGATGGAGGCAATTTCATCGTCGATGGCGGAGGGAAGCTTGAATACATTACTGGCGGGAATCGTCAGATACTCGGCGAACGCGCCGGGTCGATTCACTCCCACCCCCGAAGTATTGCGGCACAAGTGACGCCGGCCGGCGCGGCAATTGCGGCAGTGGCCGCAGGTAATATGGCCTTCGCCTGACACGCGGTCGCCCGTATTGAAGCCGCGCACCTCGCTGCCCAGTTCGACGATTTCGCCTGCATATTCGTGGCCGACGGCCATGGGTACCGGCACGGTCTTCTGCGCCCAGGCATCCCAATTGTAAATATGCATGTCGGTGCCGCAGATGGCGGAGCGATGCACCTTGATGAGCACGTCGTTGTGGCCGACCGCCGGCTCGGGAACGTCCTGCATCCATATGCCGGGTTCTGCGCGTGCCTTGACCAATGCTTTCATGACTTGCCTCTATTGAATGATGCCGAGATCGCGCGCGCACCCGCCAAATGCCGCAATCACCCGATCAAGCTGAGCGGTGCTGTGCGCAGCGTTCATTTGGGTCCTAATTCGCGCTTTTCCATGGGGCACGACCGGAAAAGAGAATGCCACGACGTAAACACCTTGTTCCTGCATCCGCTCGGCAAGACGTACCGCCAGCGGCGCATCTCCCAGCATCACCGGAATGATGGGGTGTTCACCCGGGATCAGGTTGAAACCCAACGCCTGCATCCCCTTGCGAAAGTGGCGGGCATTCGCGTGAAGTTTGTCGCGCAGCTGCGGCGAACTCTCGAGCAGGTCGAGCACGCGGAGGGTGCCGGCGGCAACCACCGGCGGGATGCTGTTCGAGAACAGATAAGGCCGGGATCTCTGGCGCAGCCAGGCAACGATTTCCTTGCGCGCCGCGACGAAGCCGCCGCTGGCGCCTCCCAGCGCCTTGCCGAGCGTGCCGGTCAGGATGTCGATGCGGCCCACGACCCCGCGCAGTTCGTGCGTGCCGCGCCCGCCGGCGCCGATGAATCCGCTGGCATGGGAATCATCAACCATCACCAAGGCATGATAGCGCTCCGCCAGATCGCAGATATCGCGCAATCGTGCGATCGAGCCGTCCATGGAGAACACGCCGTCGGTTGCGATCATCCGTACGCGCGATCCTTGCGAGTCCTTCAGCGCCTGCTCCAGTTCATTCATATCGTTGTTCGCGTAGCGCAGGCGGCGTGCCTTGCACAGGCGTATCCCGTCGATGATGCTGGCGTGGTTCAAGGCGTCGCTGATCACCGCGTCCTGCTCGTCGAGCAGGGTCTCGAACAGGCCGCCGTTCGCGTCGAAGCACGAGGAATACAGGATGGTATCCTCCATCGACAGATATGCACTCAAGCGCACTTCCAACTCGCGATGGATGCTTTGGGTGCCGCAAATGAAGCGGACCGAAGCCACCCCGTAGCCGTAGCGCGTAAGGCCCTCCTGGGCGGCCTTGATGATCTCCGGATGGTTTGCCAATCCCAGGTAGTTGTTGGCGCACAAATTGATCATCTCACGACCGTCGGCGAGGGTGACCACCGGGCCTTGTGCCGAGCCAATGATGCGCTCACGTTTCAGCAGCCCTGCCGCCGCCAGCGCCTCGGTATCGGACCGCAGCCGCTCAACGAATTCCTTGCCTTGCATCCCGCTATTATATCGATTTCGTGCGCACCGCTTTTGAGTATCCCCTCATGGACTTAAATCCATTATGACAACCGATGACAAATCCGATGGGCATCGTCTCGACAAATGGTTGTGGCATGTCCGGTTCTACAAGACGCGCAGTCTCGCGACGGCGGCCATCACCGGCGGCAAAGTGCATTTCAACGCGGAACGCGTCAAGCCCGCGCATCGCGTGCGCGTCGGCGACCGGGTGAGCATGTCGCAGCAGGGCATCGTCGCGGAGTTTGAGGTGCTGGGTCTGCCGGTGCGGCGCGGACCTGCAGCCGAGGCCGTCACCCACTATCGAGAGACAGCCGCGAGCGCAGCGCGCCGCGTGCACCTCAAGGACCAGCAACGGCTGGCCGGCCTTTCTCGCCCCCGCCCCGACGCCAAGCCGGACAAGCGCGAGCGGCGGCGTCTGATGCGGCTGCATCGGGATCAAACCTGAACGGTCGAGGGATTTGCATCTGGCAATGGATGTGCTACGCTCTGTAGCACTATGACAAGTAACACTACTCAGAGTCACGACCCCGCAGAACTGGGCGAATTGGAACGAGCCATCCTGGAACTCATCTGGGAGCACGCTGTGCAAAACGCCGACCAGGTGCGCGAGCACTTGGCACGGCAAGGCCGTCCCCTCAAGGAATCCACCATCCGCACCGTGCTGCGCCGGCTCGAGGATAAGGGCTATGTCGCGCATTCCACCGAAAACCGCACCTTTCTGTACCGGCCGGCCGCATCGCGGCAAGCAGTTGCCGGGCGTGCCGTGCAGCGCATCGTCGACTGGTTTTGCGAAGGCTCGGTCGAAACGCTGCTCGCCGGCATGGTTGATTCCGCGGTTCTCGATCGCAAAGAACTGCAACGTCTCGCCGAGCGCATTGCCGCATCGAAAAAGGGGAAGAAGTCATGAGCACTCATTTGTTGCTTGAAGCGGCCGTGCGTTCCTTCATCATGGGAGCCATCATTTTCACGGCGCTGCGCCTGTTGCGCATCGATCAAGTTCGCGCGCGCCGCACCGCGTGGCTGCTCGCGCTGATCGGAGCGCTGTCGATGCCCGTGCTGGTCAGCGCGCAAATTGGACCGCGCTTGCTGCCTGAGATTTCAGGGCAGGCAATTTCAGCCATATCAGTGGTCAATATCCCCATCGCTCAGCCCGCCGTTGAGGATGACCGCGTCGCGCCCGCTCCCTTGCGCAGCATCACCATTCCGGTGCGGGAGACCGGGGAGGAGGGTGGCAGGAGCCCCGATCTGATGAGCACCGCGCTGTCGCTCGTGGTATTCGGCTATTGCGCGGTCGCTGCGGTGCTGTCGCTGCGCCTCTGTACCGGCGTGGGCTTTGCATTGCGTCTGCGAAATCAGGCCGAGTGCGTGGTGTTTCCGTTCGATCCGCAACTGGATGTGCGCTTGAGCTCGCGCGTCGCCTCCCCGGTGACCATAGCTTCGAGCGTGCTGCTGCCCTTGAGCCATACATCGTGGGACGAGGCCACTTTGCGCGTGGTTCTTTCGCATGAGCGTGCTCACGTGCGGCAGAAGGATTTCCTCGTGCATACCTTGGCGGGATTGCACTGCGCAGTGTTTTGGTTCAACCCATTCAGCTGGTGGTTGCAGCGGCAGCTCTCGGAACTTGGCGAAGCGTTGAGCGATCGCGCGGCGGTCGAACAGGCGGAGAGCCGGGCTTGCTATGCTGAAACCCTGCTCGCATTTGCCACCCGTTGCCGCTCGCCGCTGGCTGCCGTTGCCATGGCGAATTCCAGCAGCTTGACGCCGCGCATCGAGAGACTGTTGAGCGAGCGGGGCTTCGAGAGATCCTTTTCGGGGAAAGCGCGCCTACCCATTGTTGCGGCCGGCTTCAGTGTGCTCGCATTGATCGCATCGACGTCGATGGTCCGGGTGCACGCCGCGCCCGCGGCGCCGCCATTACTCGCTTCGGTAGCAGCCCCGGTAGCAGCCGCGGCACCAGCGGCACCCGCTGCACCGCCCGCGCCCGTTGCGGCCCCGGCGCTGCCGGCGCCGGTTGCGCCGTCCGCACCGGTTGCGCCGCCGGCGCGCGACTGGGTGTCCGACACGATCAGCCACAGAGATGACACTATTGAGATGCACGAGGGCCCGGGCACGCGCGAAGGTGTCCTCGCCATCCACACTGATCACTCCAATTTGACGATCAACTCAGGAGCGCTGCTGCCGCCCCAGTCCGGCGACTACATCTACTATCAACACGACGGCAAGCCCTACATCATTCAAGACCCCGCCATTTTGGCGCAAGCGCAAACGCTGCTCGCACCCATGAAGGACCTGCGCGAGAAACAGCGCTTGCTGGGCAATCAGCAAAGGATGCTCGGCGCGCAGCAGCGCATGCTGGGTCAACAGCGGCGGACCTTCAACGCGGTCGACACGGCGGAATTCAAGCGCCAAATGGCCGACATTCAGAACATGATCAAACAGATGGGCCTCAAGGAGCTGACGGTCCAAATCGACGAAAGGGCGCTGGCGGAAGTGCAGGCGCACTTGGGCGAGATTCAAACCCGCGTGGGCGCCATTCAGGCCCAGCTGGGCGCGCAGCTGGGCGCTTTCAGCGAGCAGCAGGGTGAACTGGGCGAACAACAAGGCAAGCTCGGCGAACAGCAGGCGCTTTTGGGGGAACAGCAGCGCAAGATTATCGAGGACACCAAGCGCCAATTGAAACCGATCATCGAGCAGGCGATCCGCGACGGGAAGGGCAAGCCGCTGGGCAATTGAGGGGTCTTCGAGATCTACAGATCGTCCAGGTCGTCAGATTCCTCGATCTCGCAATCATCGGCCGACTCAGGTTGCATCGTCGCCCACTCGGCATGGTGCCAGACGGCGGTGGCAATGGCGGCGGTGGACAATTCACGGCGCCGCGGCTTGGGGCCAAATCGGCTGGCGAGTTCGCTCAAGCCCGGGTTGTGTCCGCAGATCAGGATGTGGCGCAATGAAGCAGGGCGGTGGGCAAGGAGTCGCCAGGTCCTCTCCGGCGTCCCCAGGTACAGTTCCCGGGCGCATTGCACTTGCTTGGCATCCAACTCGCAGGTTGATGCAACGATTTCCGCCGTTGCCCACGCGCGCTCGGCGGGACTGACGAGGATGAGATCGGGCACCAGGTTGCGCTTGACCAGGTGCGTCGCCATGTTTTGCGCATCAATGCTGCCGCGGTGAGTGAGCGGGCGCTCATAGTCCTCCGGATAGGCGTCGATGGCCTCCGCCTTCCCGTGGCGCAGCAGCGTTAGTCTGCGCGTACCCACAGATGGCCATTCTCGATCTTGGTTTCAAATACGCGCACCGGTTCGTATGCCGGCGGCGTGAGCGCCTCGCCCGTGCGCAGACAAAATCTTGCGCCATGACGCGGGCAAATGATTTCATTGCCCTCGATTTCGCCGCCGGTCAATTCGGCCCCATCGTGAGTACAGACATCCTCAATCGCAAAGTATCTCTCGCCGCTTCGAACAACCGCTATCATGCGCCGGCCGGCGGCAATGGATTTCGCCTGACCATCAGGTAGATTGTTCGCCGGCCCCGCATCGATCCAGGACAAAATATCCTCCGCTCTCACATCATGCCGGTCTGCAACCGAGCCTCATCAGACATCATGGTTTGATTCCACGGCGGATCGAATACCAGCTCAACATTGGCATTCGCCACCGTCGGGACGATCTGCACCTTGTCGCGCACATCTTGCACCAACACTTCACCCATGCCGCAGCCCGGCGCCGTCAAAGTCATCTTGATATCGACATTGCGCGTGGAGTCTTCGTTCTTGGTGACGTCGCACTCGTACACCAGTCCCAGATCCACGATGTTGACGGGGATCTCCGGGTCATAGCAAGTTTTGAGTTGTTGCCAGATGACTTTCTTGATGTCTTCCTCGGAGGCCCCGGGAGGGACCTCGGGCGGCTTGGCCGCGGTCTTGCCGATGGCATCGGCATCCTGGCCGGCGATGCGAAACAGATTTCCGTCGATATAGACGGTAAAGCTCCCGCCGAGAGCTTGCGTGATGTAGCCGACCGATCCTAGCTTGAGGTTTATCTCCGTGCCCGCGGGAATCGCGACCGCCTTGACCTCGCGTTGCACGACAATGGGTTCATTTTCGTATCCGCGCACTGTTCAACTCACTCGGTGGACACGGCCGGCAGGGATTTGAGGTCCGCCGACTTCAATGCGGACGCCAAGGTATGCCAGCACAGGCTCGCGCACTTCACGCGGGCCGGGTACTCGCGCACGCCGGACAGTGCCGCCAGTTTGCCCAATTCGTCTGCCGCCACCGCTCCGTCGGTGAGCAGATGATGCACGCGATCGAACAGCTGCAGGGCGTCGCCGCGACTTTTGCCCTTTACCGCTTCCGTCATGAGCGAAGCTGAGGCGGTCGATATCGCGCAGCCATGGCCCTCGAATCGAATGTCGCTAATGGTGTCGTCCTTGAGCTTGAGGCGCAATGTGAGATGGTCGCCGCACATGGGATTGAATCCCTCGACGCTGGCATCGGCGGACTCCAGGGCGCCGAAATTACGCGGCCGGCGGTTGTGATCGAGAATGACATCTCGGTAAAGATCGTTGAGTTCCATGGCGGCTAGGTGAACATCTTGCGCGCGCGTTCGATGCCCGCAGCGAGCCGGTCGATTTCATCGAAGGTATTATAAAAAGCAAACGACGCACGCGCGGTTGCCGGCAATTTGAAGAAATCCATGACCGGCATCGCGCAATGATGTCCGGTGCGCACCGCGATGCCCTCCTCATCCAAGATCGTCCCAAGATCGTGCGGATGCACGCCCGCGACCACGAAGGAAACCAAGCTCGGCCTTTTCGCCGGCGGTTCCGATGATGCGCAGCGCCGGAATTCTGCCCAAGGCAACGGTGGCGTGGCGCAGCAGGGCGCTTTCGTGAGCGCGTGCCGCGTCAATATCCAATTGCGACAGGAAATCCACCGCGGCCCCCAGGCCGACGGTGCCGGAAATGTTGGGAGTTCCAGCCTCGAATTTGTTCGGCAAGGCGTTGTAGGTGGTCTTGGCGAACGTCACGGCCAGAATCATTTCGCCGCCGCCCTGCCATGGCGGCATGCGCTCCAGCAGCTGCTCGCGTCCATAGAGCACGCCGACGCCGGTGGGTCCGTACATCTTATGGCTGGAGAATGCATAGAAATCGCAGCCCAAGTCCTGTACATCCACGCGCATGTGCGAAATGGCCTGTGCGCCGTCGATCAACGTCACGATGCCACGAGCTTTGGCGGCGGCAATCAGGCGCTTGACGGGCAGAATGGTGCCCAAGGCGTTCGATACATGGGCGCAGGCGAAGATCTTGGTGCGCGGGTTCATCAGAGATACCGCCGCATCCAGATGGACCTCGCCGTGCGCATCCATTGGTGCCACAACCAGCGTTGCGCCCGTCTGTTCGCAGACCATTTGCCAAGGCACGATGTTCGCGTGGTGCTCCAGGTGCGTGATCAGCACCTCGTCGCCCGCCTTCAAGGTCGGGCGGGCATGGGATTGAGCCACCAGGTTGATCGCCTCGGTGGTGCCGCGAACGAAAATGATCTCGCTGCGCGAGCGCGCGTTGAGGAAGCGAACGATGCGGTCGCGCGCGCCCTCGTACAGCGCCGTGGCCTCCTGGCTCAAGGTATGAACTCCGCGATGAATGTTGGCATGGTGGTGGCGTTCATAGTCATCCACCGCATCGATCACGCATTGCGGCCGCTGTGCCGAGGCGCCATTGTCCAGATAGGCCAGAGGCTTGCCGTTGACCAGGCGCGCCAAAATTGGAAATTCGCGGCGCGCGGCGTCGACGTCGAAGGGGTGATCGGAATGGGCTAGCGCGGTATTGTTCATCGAAACTTCCGCAGGGTTTGCGAATCGGGTAATTGGCTGATCAGCGAGTTCTCAATGGCGGAGCGCGCCGAAGTGACGGACATGCCGGTCAGCACGTCGGCGAGGAAGGCGTAAACCAGCAGGCTCTGGGCGGTTTCACGGTCGAGACCGCGAGACACCAGATAGAACAACATGTCGGGATCGAGCCTGCCGGTGGTCGCGCCATGCGCGCACTTGACTTCGTCGGCGTGAATCTCAAGTTGCGGGCGCGTATCGATCTCCGCAGTCGGCGACAGGAGCAGACCGCGGCAGGACTGCCGGGAATCGGATTTCACCGCTCCCTTGTTGACGATCACTTTGCTGTTGAAAATGACGCGGCTGACGTCGCTGGCGATGGCGCGGGCCGTTTGCCGGCTGCGGGTATTGGGCGCGCCGTGAGTGACGATGTTCACGCAATCGACATGCCGGTCCTCATGGCCGACCAGCAGCGAATAGCTGTCCAAGGACGCGCCAGGCTGGTTCAGATGCGCTTCGAGGGACGAGCGCACCAGGCCGCCACCGAGGGCGATGGTGAACTGTTTGCAGTGGCTGCCCTCGTCCTGAAGAATGTCCAGAGAATCGAGGTGCGTGGCGCCGGCACCGGTGGCATAGACCCGGTAGTGCTCGAGCTGCGTATCACGCGAAAGCGCGATATGCGTGTTGGAATTGTTGAGGGGAGAAATCTCTCCCTGCGTGACGTGATGTTCGATGATCGTCGCGCTCGATCCGAGGACAGGCGTCGATGATGACTCTCGGGTTGGCCAGTTCGTGCGCGCCCGTGGCCGTCGAGACATGGAGAATGACCAGCGGCGCGGCCACTTGCCCGGTGATTCTCAAGTACAAACCATCCGTGAACAGTGCCGTGTTGAGCAACACCATGCGCCTTTGATCAGCATCCGAGGCCGGCTCAAAGAAGCGCAGCAATGACTTAGAATCAGAATTCGATAAATCCCGTATATTACTGATTTCAAGGCCATTAATTTTGGCGTCATTGGCACCCAACACCGGGCACCCGTTGATCACCAGCAGGGTCGTTGCCTGAAGCGGCGCGTCCACCAATGAGGGCCAGGCCTCCGGGACGATCTCGCCACGCGTCATGCGCGGCGCATCCACAAAGCTTTGTGCGGCAAGGCTCCGCAGATCGGTATAGCGCCAGGTCTCATCGCGCTGCGTCGGCAGCCCGAGTTTCATGAAACGCTTCATGGCCGCCTCGCGCAGCGGCTGCAGCGAGTCAGCAGCGCGCGCACGCCATTGCGCCTCGAAGGAGCGTAACGCCGCACTCATGCGACGCGGCTCTCCAGCAGCCAGTCATAACCGCGGCGCTCAAGTTCCTGCGCCAGGGACTTGTCTCCCGATTTCACGATCCGGCCTCCCGATAAGACATGCACCTGATCGGGGATGACGTAGTCGAGC
The DNA here is from genome assembly GCA_963775565.1 of uncultured Gammaproteobacteria bacterium. Lineage (GTDB taxonomy): Bacteria > Pseudomonadota > Gammaproteobacteria > Steroidobacterales > Steroidobacteraceae > Bog-1198. Next base: position 43,226 of record CAVZJP010000018.1, on the reverse strand, counting down.
AAGCGCTGGTAGTGGGTGACCAGCACTTGCGCGCGCTTCGGATCGCGCAGGCTGTTCACGCCCATGGACACCACCTTGAGCGCATCGATGTCCAGCCCGGAATCGGTTTCGTCCAGAATCGCGAGCTTAGGCTCGAGCACGAGCATCTGCAGAACTTCGTTGCGCTTCTTCTCTCCGCCGGAGAAGCCCTCATTGACGCCGCGCGTCAGGAAGGTTTCGCTCATCTGCATGAACTTCATTTTCTGGCGGATCAACGCCAGAAAATCGTACGCGTCCACTTCGGGCTGACCCGCCGCCTTGCGTTGAGCGTTGAGTGCCGCCTTCAGCAAGTAGACATTGTTGACACCGGGAATCTCCACCGGATATTGAAACCCCAGAAACAGACCGGCCCGAGCCCGCTCCTCGGCGGGCATGGACAATAGATCACGGCCTTCGAAAGTGGCGGAGCCGCGGGTCACCTCGTAGTCTTCACGGCCGGCCAACACTTGCGCGAGAGTGCTCTTGCCCGAGCCGTTCGGTCCCATGATGGCGTGCACCTCGCCGGCGTTGACCTTGAGATTGACGCCTTTCAGTATTTCTTTGCCCGCAACGCGGACAGTCAAATCCGATATTTCTAGCATGGGTACTCTTTAAAGCGACTAGCCAACGGCGCCTTCCAGGCTGACGCTGAGCAGATTTTGTGCCTCGACCGCGAATTCCATCGGCAGCTCCTTGAACACGACCTTGCAAAACCCGCTGACGATCATGTTCACCGCATCCTCTTCGGAGATGCCTCGCTGCAGGCAATAAAACAACTGATCCTCGCCGATCTTCGAGGTGCTGGCCTCGTGCTCGACCGTGGCGGTGGGATTCTTCACTTCCATGTACGGAAAGGTATGCGCCGCGCACTGGGCGCCCATCAACAGCGAATCGCACTGGGTGAAATTGCGCGCGCCGGCGGCGCTCGGCAGGATTTTCACCAGCCCTCGGTAGGTGTTTTCGGCATGCCCTGCCGAGATTCCTTTGGAAACGATGGTGCTCTTGGTATTGCGTCCAATGTGGATCATCTTGGTGCCGGTATCGGCTTGCTGATAATTGTTGGCAACCGCGACCGAATAAAACTCGCCGATCGAGTTCTCGCCCTTGAGCACGCAGCTCGGATATTTCCAGGTGATGGCGGAGCCGGTCTCGACCTGGGTCCAGGAGATCTTTGAATTGCGCCCGCGGCATTCGCCGCGCTTGGTGACGAAATTGTAAATACCGCCAACACCCTTCTCGTCGCCCGGGTACCAATTCTGCACGGTCGAGTACTTGATCTGCGAATCATCCAGCGCGACCAGTTCCACGACGGCGGCGTGCAGCTGATTTTCATCGCGCATCGGCGCGGTGCAGCCTTCCAGGTAACTGACTGACGCCCCCTCGGCGGCGATGATCAAGGTACGTTCGAATTGGCCGGTCTTGGCTGCGTTGATCCGAAAATAGGTCGACAATTCCATTGGACAGCGCACGCCGGGCGGCACGTACACGAATGAGCCGTCCGAGAAAACCGCCGAGTTCAGGGCGGCAAAGAAATTATCGGTCGTGGGAACAACCGAGCCGAGATAGCGTTCGACCAGCTGCGGATGATCACGCACCGCATCTGAAAACGAACAAAAAATGACGCCTGCCTTGCCGAGCTTTTCCTTGAAGGTCGTCGCGACCGACACGCTGTCGAATACGGCATCCACGGCGACTCCTGCCAAGCGCGCACGCTCGTGCAACGGGATGCCCAACTTCTCGTACGTTGCGAGCAGTTTCGGATCCACCTCATCCAGGCTCTTCGGCGCGTTGGCCGGCGCCCGCGGAGCTGAGTAATATGAAATGTCCTGATAGTCGATGGGCCGGTAGTGCACATGTGCCCAGGTCGGCTCCCGCATGGTCTGCCAGTGCCGGAATGCCTTCAGACGCCAGTCGAGCAAAAACTGCGGTTCGTGTTTCTTCTTCGATATCGCCGCCACCACGCCTTCATCGAGACCCGGCGGCAGCGAATCCGATTCGATGTCCGTGATGAACCCATGCCGGTATTTCTGACCGACCAGAGCCTCGACGTCTTGAGATTTGCTTGACACGATATTCCAACTTCGATGGTGGATCTTTAAATGGGGTCAAATCTTAAGTATTCACGCGTATTTCCGAGGCCAAATCCGCGACACGCAGGCCGTTCGAATCGAGTCCTGCCAGCTGATGCAGCGTCACGTCTTCCAGCGCTCTGCGAATGGCCGCGTTGACCCGCTGCCAGGCGCCGCCGACGCGGCACAGGCGCTCGATTCCGCAATGACTCGATGCGCCGCTGCACTCGGTGATCGCGATCGGGCCTTCGAATACATCGAGAATTTGCGCCGCCGTGATTTGATCGGGCCGCCGCGCAAGACGATAGCCGCCCTGTGCGCCGCGCGAGGAAATCACCATGCCGGCGCGTTGCAATCCTTTGAGAACCTTGCTGACCGTGGCCCTCCCCAGACGGGTTCGCTCAGCCAGTTCCGCCGCGGCGCGATGCGTTGTAGGATCTTGCGCCAGACTCGCGAGCACCACGGTCGCGTAGTCGGTCATTTTCCCCATCCGCAGCATAAATTTCGCCCTCCAGGCCAACTCTTTATCTGGGACTATTTTAGTCCTATTTGACCTGAAGCGCCACCCGGGGCGCGCAGTCACCCCAGGTTTGTTATCCTTGCTCCAAGTAACCCATCAAAATCATCGGGAAAGAACTCAAGTATGAATATTGGAGAGCTAAACGCCACAGCACGCGCGCTGGTCGCCAAAAACCGGGGCATTCTGGCCGCGGACGAGAGCACCAGCACCATTAAAAAGCGCTTCGACACCATCAAACTCGAATCGACCGAGGAAAATCGCCGCGCCTATCGCGAAATGCTCTTCACCGCGCCGGCAGCGCAGGCCTATATCAGCGGCGTCATCCTGTACGACGAGACGTTGCGCCAAAAGACCAAGGACGGCGTGCCGTTCCCGGCCTATCTCTCGAAATTCGGCATGCTGCCCGGCATCAAGGTCGACCTCGGCGCCAAGCCTCTTTCCGGTTTTCCGGGCGAGACGATCACCGAGGGGCTCGATGGATTGCGTGAGCGCTTCGCCGAGTACTACAAGCTGGGCGCGAAGTTCGCCAAATGGCGCGCGGTGATCAACATCGATTCGGGAATTCCGACCCGCTACGCCATCGATGCAAACGCCGAAGCGCTGGCGCGATATGCGGCGTTGTCCCAGGAAGCGGGCATCGTGCCCATCGTCGAGCCCGAGGTGCTGATGGACGGCGGGCACAGCCTGGAGCGCTGCGAGGAGGTGACCAATGTCGTGCTGGACAGCGTATTCAGTCACTTGTTTGCCGCGCGCATTGCCCTCGAGGGCATGGTGCTGAAACCGAACATGGTGATTCCCGGTAAAAAGGCACCCAATCAAACGAGCCCGGCGCAAATCGCCGAAGCCACCGTGCGCACGCTGAAGCGTCAGGTGCCGAGCGCGGTGCCGGGCATCGCCTTTTTGTCGGGAGGCCAAAGTCCCACCGACGCGACGCTGCACTTGAGTTTGATGCACGCGGCAGGTCCCCTGCCTTGGGGCCTGACCTTCAGCTATGGTCGCGCCCTACAGGAAGACGCGCTGCAGGCCTGGGGCGGCAAGACCAGCGGGCTTGCCGCCGGCCAGCAGGCGCTGAGCAAAAGGGCGAAGCTCAATGGATTGGCGGCATCCGGGCAGTACAGCGCGGCCATGGAAGCCTCTGCGGCCTGAGCCCTAAGCTCATGTGGACTCGTCTCTTAAGACGCGCCACGTTAAAACCCCTTGAATCAATCCGCCGCCATTGTTGACATTCGAAATCTCGACTACGCCGTCAGCAATCGCCCGGTGTTTGCCGGGCTGAGCATCGAAATACCGCGCGGCAAGGTGACGGCCGTCATGGGTCCGAGCGGCACGGGCAAGACCACGCTGTTGCGGCTGATCACCGGCCAGGTGATGGCCGACAGCGGCTCGATCGAGGTGGCAGGGGAGAACTTACGAACGCTGTCGCGCCGCAACCTGTATGTACTGCGCCGGCGCATGGGAATGCTTTTTCAAAACGGCGCGCTGCTCACCGATCTATCCGTGTTTGAAAACGTCGCGTTTCCGCTGCGCGAGCACACCGACTTGCCCGAAAGGCTGATTCGTCAACTGGTACTCACAAAACTGCAGGCAGTGGGTCTGCGCGGGGCCGCCGAATTGATGCCTCAGGAACTGTCCGGCGGAATGGGGCGGCGTGTCGCGCTGGCGCGCGCCATCGTCATGGACCCAGATCTCCTGATCTACGACGAGCCCCTCGCAGGACTCGATCCGATTTCGCTGGGCGTGATACTAAGGCTGATTCGGCGCTTGAACGATGCCCTGGGCATCACCAGCATTGTGGTATCGCACGATGTGCGGGAGATTTCCACCGTCGCGGACCAGGTCTTTTTGTTGTCCGGCGGCAAGGTGGTCGCAGGCGGCACACCGCAACAGCTGAGAAATAGTTCGGACGAGACCGTCAAGCAATTCATCGAAGGACTTCCCGACGGTCCCGTCGGATTTCACTTCCCGGCCCCGGACTACTTCGGCGAACTTCTCGCGCGCAGTGAGGAGCTTTGAAGATGCTGCGCGAGCTTTGGGAAAGTCTTGTACACGCCCTGGAGAGCCTGGGTGCGGTCGTACGCTTCCTCATTCGTCTCATTGTGCATTCGCCGCGTGCCTTGATGAGATTCAACTTGATCTCCCAGCAAATTTACAATTCAGGCGCTTTGTCGTTGGTCATCATCATGTTGTCCGGATTGTTCGTCGGCATGGTGCTCGGACTGCAGGGCTTCCAGCTGCTGCAGCGATTCGGCTCGGAAGAGGCCCTGGGGACTGGCGTAGCCATCGGCTTGGTGAGGGAACTGGGACCCGTGGTGACGGCTCTGCTGTTCGCCGGCCGCGCCGGCACGGCGCTGGCGGCGGAACTGGGGCTGATGCGGGCGACGGATCAGATTTCGGCCATGGAAATGATGGCGGTCGATCCCATACAGCGCGTGGTGGTGCCGCGATTCCTGGGAGGCGTACTTACGATGCCGCTGCTTGCGGCCATATTCAGCGTCATCGGCCTGTTCGGCGCGCAGCTCATTGGAGTGCAGCTGATGGGCGTTGATTCGGGGAGCTTCTGGTCGCAGATGCGCGCCTCGGTCGGGCTCAGGGACATCAACGAAGGCATTGTGAAGAGTTTGATATTCGGGGTGGCGTGCAGCCTCATCGCTGTATACCAAGGGTATCATTCGACGCCGACCGGGGAGGGCGTCGGGCAAGCCACCACCAGTACCGTGGTTACCTCGGCAGTTGTGATTTTGTTCCTGGACTACTTGATTACCGCCTGGTTTTTGTAGGGAGTATCGGCATGCGCAAGTCACGCACTTTGAATCTCGGCACCGGCGCGTTTGTGCTGCTCGGCTTCGCGGCATTGTTTTTCCTGACCACGCAAACCACGAGCCGTGGACTGGCTTTTTTGAAGCCACCGCACTATGACCTCACGGCGAAATTCGACAACGTCGGGGATCTCAAGGTTGGTGCGCCGGTTTCGATGTCCGGAGTCGAAATTGGGCGTGTCGCGAAGATCGATTTCGACTCCACCGAATACAAAGCGGTGGTATTGCTGCGGTTGGATCAGCGCTACAGCAAAATCCCCACCGACAGCGATGCAAGTATTTACACGCAAGGCCTGTTGGGAGGCAAATTCATCGGGCTGACCGCCGGCGGTGCCGATACTTACTTGAAGGACAAGGATCAAATCGATTTTACCCAGTCGGCCTTCGTGCTGGAGACTCTGATCGGCCAGGTTCTTGCGAATTTCACCAAGGGCAAGGCCGACGCCGAAACCTCCGCGCCTGCCCAGCCGAAAGCGACGGAGAAATCTAAATGATGAAATATGGAATGACCGCAATATTGTCGGCGCTGTGGGCGGTCGGCGCGCACGCTGCCGATACGCCGGCGGCGGCGCCCGCTGCCACTGCGAATAACGTCTCACCGCAGGAGTTGGTGGAGAGTTCAGCCAAGCGCATGCTCACGGAATTGGATGCCAATCGGGCAATGTACAAAAGTGATCCGGCAAAACTCGATGCGCTGGTGGCCAATGTATTGCTGCCAAAATTCGATACCGAGTACTCGGCGCGGCTGGTCCTGGGTCAAACCTGGCGGACTGCGACCGAGGATCAACGCAAACGTTTTGTAGCGGCGTTTTATCACTCGCTGCTGCGAAACTATGGCGCAGCGCTCGTCGACTTTACCGCCGACCGATTTACCGTCCTACCGTATCGGGGCGATCCCGGCGATACGACGGCCACGGTTCGCACTGAGGTGACGCGTGCAACCGGCGCGAAGGTGCCGGTGAACTTCAGTCTGCGCAAGACCCCCGATGGATGGAAAGCCTGGGACGTCGTGATAGAGGGGATCTCCTACGTGAAGAGCTTTCGCACTGATTTCGCTTCCGAGATCCAGCAAAAGGGACTGGACGAGGTGATCACGCGAATGGAAACCGAGGGCAAGATGGGTCCCAATGGCGCCGCCGTGAGCGCGCACTGACGAGTCGCAATTGAACAGCGCGTTGCCAACTGCTGCTTTCGAGGTCCAGGACGGGGAACGGGCGCGCGTCAGCGGTCTGCTGCATTTCACCACGGTCACGGCGTTGCTGGAGGCGGGGAGCGAGGCCATCGACGGCGGCCGTGCCGCCGTCATCGACCTTGCGGGTGTGCAGGACAGCGATAGTTCGGGCCTGGCGCTGCTGATCGAATGGCTCAGTGTCGCGAAAGCCGCGGGCCGTGCCTTACGATACGAAAACATACCGGCTCAATTGCATCAATTGGCGCATCTCTCCGATGTGGAAGAATTATTGGCCGGAGGCTAGGATAGGTTAAGCGTCGCAACACGCCCGAAGAGGCATCCAGGATGGAAAAACAAAAAAAACGCCAACGCTCATGGCTGACGACGGGTTCAACGATTGCTGTCGTTTTCGCTTCTCTGGCCGGCATCGCGCAATCCTCATTCGCAGATACAGCTGCGCCTCCACTGGAAGCGTTCGGGCGTCTGCCGACCTTGGAGGATGTGGCCATATCACCTGACGGGACAAACCTCGCTTTCGTCAGAACCAGTGGCGATGAGCGGAGTCTCTTGGTGAAGCCCGTGGCCAAGTCCGAGATTGTCGGGGGCGTGCGCGTCGGCAGCACCAAGCTGCGGGACGTGCAGTGGGTCGACGATGACAGCTTGCTCGCCACCATATCCAGTACCAGCGCGCCGCCATTTGGTTTTACCGGACCGACGAGCGAGTGGTATCAGCTCGCCGTATATCATGTCAGCAACCGCAAATTGACTCCTCTGAGTTTCGAGGTATCCGAAGCACAAACCTTCAATGTGGTCGCAGGCGAAACCGCGGTTCGCGATGTAAAAGGTCAAACGACGCTCTTCGTGCCGGGGATCTATGTCACCGATCGGACCCTTCCGGCTTTGTTTTCATTCACACGAGAGGGGCGGGTGCAGCTGTTGGAAAAAGGCTCGGAGCCCTACACCGATTGGTTGATCGACGAGTCGGGCAAGGCGACCGCGCAACTCGTTTATCACGATTCAAAAAAGCTCTGGGAGATCAAGGTACACAAGGACAACCATTGGATTCAGGTGGCGTCAGGTACGGCGGCCATCGACACGCCGGATATCCTCGGATTCAATGCGGACGGCAGCGCCATCATTGTTCGATTCATGGAAAACGGCGATCCGGTCTGGAAACCGCTGAATCTGCGGGACAATACCTGGGGCCCGTCGATGGCAGAGTTTTCACGGATCATAGAGGATCGCAAATCCGGCCGAATCATCGGCGGTGTCAAGGAAGTCGGCGACAGTCAATACACGTTTTTCGACAACGAACTACAGGCGCATTGGAACGCGGTCTTGCGCGCGTTTCCAGGCGCTCACGTAACCCTCGAATCGCATTCCGATGACTATTCGAAAATCGTGGTCAAGGTTTTTGGCCGCAAGGAGGGCTTTGTTTATGCGCTGTTCGAGTGGTACGACCACCGCACGACCATACTGGGTCCGGTATATCACGGGGTGACGGCGCCCGCCGAGGTCAGGGCCGTGAGCTACCGCGCCGCGGATGGAATGATGATCCCCGGATTTTTGACGCTTCCGCCTGGTGCTGCCGAAAAGGACCTGCCGCTTATTGTGTTTCCGCACGGCGGCCCGGCGGCGGCGGATACTTTGGACTTCGATTGGTGGGCACAGGCGATGGCGGCGCAGGGCTACGCAGTGCTGCAGCCCAATTTCCGGGGTTCAACCCTCGATTCAAAATTTGTTGAAGCGGGGTTTGGCGAATGGGGCCGCAAGATGCAGACGGACTTATCCGACGGCGTGCGCTACCTCGCTCAGCAGGGGATCATCGACCCAAAGCGGGTCTGTATTGTGGGCGCGAGCTATGGCGGGTATGCAGCGCTCGCCGGGGTCACCCTGGATCCGACGGTGTATCGATGTGCGGTTTCGGTGGCGGGCATCTCGGACCTGCGCCGCTTTCGCAGATGGATCGGCGATAGATCTTCAGTGGGATTGAATCAGCGCTACTGGGATCGATATATCGGCACATCGGATAAGAACGACCCGGCGCTGACCGCGATCTCGCCGATCGAGCACGTGAATGCGGTCACCGCACCAGTGCTGTTGATTCACGGGCGCGATGACACCGTGGTGCCCTTCGAGCAGAGCGACGTGATGGAAAGCGCGCTGAAGCACGCCGGCAAATCCGTCGCGCTCGTGACGATGCGGCACGAAGATCACTGGCTATCCCACGGCGAAACGAGGCTGCAGATGCTCGAAGCCTGCGTCGCGTTCCTAAAAGCAAACAATCCGCCGAACTAGCAAGCGCAGAACCAGCACGTCGCCGAATTGGCTCATAGCCCGCCGGTTGAGCGCTACTCTGGTTTGTTCGGAGGCGTGCTCGGAGTGCCGGTGCCGGTGCGCGGCGGCGGCGAATCATCGGTCCCTGGATCCTCTAACGGCGGCTCATCAGAAATCTTCCCATCAGAGATCAAGTAGGCGCGGCGCTGCAGGTAGGCGTCGCGAACGAAGGCATAGGGGTCGTATACGGTGTTCAGGGTGTTATCGAGCGACAACAAATCGGCCCGCAGATCCACCAAACCCATGCCAAAAATACCCCAGCCCACATCAGCATTCCGGGTGTAGTGCAGCGGGCCCGTGAAGAAGTCCACAATTCTTGCCGGGCCGTCGCGCACGTCCGATGGACCGAGAAACGGCAATTCAAGGAACGGGCCGGGCGGGACTCCCCAGACTCCCAGGGTTTGTCCGAATTCCTCGTCGTTGCGGTCCAAGCCGGCTTGCGTTGCGGGATCCAACAGTCCGCCGAAACCGACCGTCAAATTAAGCGCAAATCGCGCGAGATCCACCACGGCGGCGCGAAATTTGCCTTGCAATCCGTCGTTGATCATCACGGTGGTCATTTTGAGATTGGAAAGAACATTGCTGATGCCCGTGCGCGCCGGCGCCGGCACCGCACGCACATAGGTCTTCGCGACGGGCTTGAGAACGGCGCGATCGAGTTTGTCGTTCACTTTGTAGACGCCGCGATTCCACGACTCCCAGGGATCTTGAGGTGAGCGCTTGCTGTTCGGCGGCAGCGTGACACAGCCTGAAATTCCCAAGACAAATACAACACCCAGCACCGCACCGGCGTGCCTTGCTCTCAGCATTTATTTTCTCCCAATGCTCCGTTCCGGTGGATGCGGCGAATCAAAAGCGCGAATTGCCGCTGCCGCTGCGATTATCGTCGGCGACTTGGTTTCTGCGGTTTTTCGGCATGGCGGCGCGGACCTCTTCGAGTCGCGCGCTGAAGCGCGCCCGCTGTATGGGGTCAAGGCCTGGCAGCCCCAAGGCCATTTGTAGTTGGTTGTTGGCCATCATCAAATCGCCGGTCATGAGATAAAACTCCGCCATGTAGCCATAAGAGTCTGCAAAGTCGCCGGCGGCATTGGCGGCCTTCGCGATGAGCCGGGTTTGATCGGGCGTCGGCTCGACAGTATTGAACAGGTCCAACAGCACGACATGTGCACGCTTGTTATCGCCGGAGTGCATCAGTGTCTCGGCCAGGCGGATCGTGGTGGGGACGTTGCGCGGGAACAAGGTCATCGCTTGTTCCAGTATCGCCTCGGATTCCTTGAGCTGATTGTTGACCAGGTATGCCTGGCCGAGGGCACCGTAGAATTGCGTCACCTTGGGATATTCACGCACCAATTCTTGTAAGTCGGGAATGGCGGCCGCGGGATTGCGGGTGGCGATGTCCGCAACGGCTTTACCATAGCGTTCTTCGATGGTCTTGCCGGCGCCATTCTTGGCCAGGCTGGCGTAGTGCTGGCGGGCAACCTTGGGATCGCCGGCCACGGTTCTCAACCGCTCGCGGATGAGCCGGTAACTCAATGAGTCTTCGTGTCGAATGCGGCCCAGTTGATCGGCGCGATTGCGCGCCTCGGCCACGCGATCGGAAAAAATCGGGTGATCGATCAGGAACTGGACTGCATTGACGCGGCTCGGTTCGGGACCCGAATGCGACATGTAGTCAAAGAAGCTGGCCATGCCCAAGGGATCGTAGCCGGCATCTGCCATCGTACCGATGCCGATACGGTCGGCCTCAAATTCGCTGGAACGTGTGTAATTGATCTGATGCTGAATCATCGCGCTCTGGGCCCCCAAAATGCCGGCTTCCGCGACATTGGGATTGTTGCGGCTGGCGGTGGCCCCCAGCAAAATCGCCGCCAACATGGCGGCCGAAGCCAGGAGTCCCTCGTGACTTTGGTCCATGATCTGGCGGACGATATGCCGCTGGGTCACGTGCGCGGTCTCGTGAGCCAGGACGCCGGCCAACTCATTTTCATTGCGGGTCGCCAGAATCAGCCCACTGTTGATGGCGACGAAACCGCCCGGCACGGCGAAGGCGTTCACGTCCGGATCACGCACGACGAAGTAGTAGAACTGGTGCTGGCCATCCTCCGCGCGACTCGAAAGACTATGGCCGATTTCCTGCGCGTACTGGCTCACCTCAGGATCGGTGAGAATCAATCCGGTGTTGCGGATCTCGTTAACATAGGCGAGGCCCGCGTGATATTCATCGTCGATCGAAATCGCGGCATTGGCCGGGCTGCCCAAATCCGGAAGATTCTGTTCGGAGGCCGCATGACCGTCGGCCCAGGCCACGGTGACGCTGGCGCTGACCGCTGCGGCGGCCAAGAGTGCGAATATGGGCTTGAGGAGCGACATCTGGTGTTGGAGTATCGCTCAATTCCAAAGTTCGCTCAAAAGCGCCGCAAAATCAAAGAACTTCGGACGCGTAATCCGCCAAACGCGAGCGCTCGCCGCGCATGAGAGTGATATGGCCTGAGAACGCCCAACCATGGAACCGGTTTACCACATAGGTAAGCCCGGTAGTAGTTTCGGTCAAATAAGGCGTATCGATCTGTGCAATATTGCCCAAACAGACCATTTTGGTGCCCGGCCCGGCGCGGGTGACCAACGCCTTCATTTGTTTCGGCGTCAGGTTTTGTGCCTCATCGATGATGATGAATCGATTGAGGAAAGTACGGCCCCTCATGAAATTCAACGAGCGAATCTTGATGCGATGCCGTAGCAGGTCATTGGTTGCACCGCGGCCCCACGTTCCGCCAGGCTGGCTCTGCGTGAGAACCTCCAAATTGTCCATCAGGGCGCCCATCCAGGGCTCCATTTTTTCCTCTTCCGTGCCTGGCAGGAAGCCGATGTCCTCGCCCAGCGGGATGGTGACGCGAGTCATGATGATTTCGCTGAACCGATTGTGATCCAGCGTTTGCGCTAGGCCGGCGGCGAGGGTCAGCAACGTCTTGCCGGTGCCGGCCGGGCCCAACACGGTGACAAAATCGATTTCCGGATCCATTAGCAGATTGAATGCCAGATTTTGTTCGCGGTTGCGTGCCGTCACGCCCCACACATTGTTGCGTTCGGTGCGATAGTCGGTCGTGAGCTCCAATATCGCGGAATCGCTTTCCAGCTTGCGCACGATGGCTTCCACGCCGTTGGCGCCTGGGTCATAGACGAATTGATTGGTTTTCCACTCGCGCACCAACGGGCCGCGCACCCGGTAGAAGGTGCGGCTCTGTTGCTGCCATGACTCCATCCCCTTGCCATGTTTTTCCCAAAAATTCTGCGGCAGCTGCTGCGCGCCGCTCGCGAGCAAATCCGCATCCTCGATGGTTTGATCGCTGGAATAATCCTCGGCGTGCACGCCCAAGATGGCCGCCTTGATCCGCAGATTGATGTCTTTCGAAACCAGCGTGACCCGTGCTGTGCGAAACTTCTGCTGCAGTGCCAGCGTATTGGCCAAAATTGCGTTGTCCGCCCCTTGCCCCGGCAAACTGTCCGGCAACACCGATTCGAGCAACTGCGTCTGAAAGAACAGCCGGCCCGAGGGTTGCCGCTTGCCGTGGTTGATGGGTATCGCCGTCGGCAGCGAGAGACCGCGGTCGATCTGTTTCTTGGTGGCGCCCTGCATCAACTCGTCGAGAAAACGGCTCACCTGGCGCACGTTGCGCGCCGGTTCCGACAATCCCTTCTTGCCCGCGTCGAGTTCCTCGAGCACCGTCATCGGGATGTATACGTCGTGCTCTTCGAAGCGAAAAATTGCCGTGGGGTCGTGCATCAAGACGTTTGTGTCGAGCACGAAAATCCGGCGATCCGACTTGGATTGCCGGCTCTTCAAGACAGCGGTCCCCAGGGGCCGCACATTTCCGGTCATAGTGCCTTCACCGCGGCCAACACCGCTTCGGCATGATCCTTGACTTTGACCTTGCGCCACTCGTGCCGCAGCACGCCCTTGGCGTCGATGAGAAACGTGCTGCGCTCGACTCCCATGTATTTTCTGCCATACATGCTCTTTTCCTTGAAGACATCGTACAGCCTGCAAACTTTCTGCTCCGGATCGCTCAACAGTTCGAAAGGGAAGGACATTTTCTTCTTGAATTTCTCATGCGAAGCCACGCTGTCTGGAGAAATGCCATAGATTTGTGCCTTGGCCTTCTTGAACTGCGCATGCAGCGCCGAGAAATCCAAGCCTTCCTGAGTACATCCCGAGGTGTTGTCGCGCGGATAGAAATAAATCACCAATGCGCTTCCCCTGCCGTCTTCGACCGACCAGGTGCCGTTGGTGCCCTCAAGGGTGAATTGCGGCGCCTTGCCGCCGATTTCGATCTTGGTCTTGGTCATTCTCAACTCTTTACGGGTTCAAATATGGCGTCGAGATTCAGGTGATCGCAGAAATCCATGAACTCCTCGCGTAGAACCCCGATGTGCAGGCGGCTCGGGACATTGACGATCATCTGAACGGAAAACATCGGCGCGCCGGTATGCGCCGCGGCATATGAGCGTGTCGAAAGCTCGGCGATGTCGACGCCGCGTTGGGCGAAAAATCCCGACAATCCCGCGACGATGCCGGTTTGATCGAGGCACACGACATCGATGGAATAGGGCAGCATGTCGTTGCGCGCGGAGCGCTCCTCGGTGCGCCGCAATTGGATATTCATGCCGGTGGCGTCGGCGAGCTTTTTGAATTCGCCTTCGAGCTTGGCGAGCGTGTGCCAGTTGCCGTTGACCAGCAACAGCATCGCGAACTCGTTGCCGAGCGAAGTCATGCGGCTCTCGCTGATGCTTCCCCCACAGTCGGCGATGGCCTTGGACAGTTCGTGGACCATGCCGACGCGGTCGCTGCCGACCGCGGAAATCACTATATGTTGTTTCATCGGGCCAAATTCTACCGGATGGGCGCTTGCCAGGGTGTATGTCCGACACTTAAGGTAGCGATATTTCGCGGGGAGTTCTTCGATGTTTTCCGGAAGCATGGTAGCAATCGTCACGCCAATGACGGCTGACGGGGCATTGGACTGGCCGTCCTGGGACAGGTTGCTCGATTTCCACTTGCGTGAAGGCACCGACGGTATTGTGGTGGCGGGCACCACTGGCGAATCCCCTGTGCTATCCGCGGCCGAAACAGAGGAGTTGGCGCGCCGCGCAGTTGCGCGATGCCGAGGCCAGATCAAGGTGATCGTCGGCGCCGGCACTCATGCGACCGATTCGACCGTGACGCGAACCCGCGTATTGTCCCGATTGGGCGTCGACGCGGTCATGCTGGTGACCCCGTACTACAACAAGCCTCCGCAGGAGGGTCTTTTCAGGCATTTCACCGCTGCCGCGGAAGCCTCCGCGGTGCCCGTAATTCTGTATAATGTGCCGAGCCGAACGGCGGTGGACCTGTTGCCGGGTACCGTCGCCCGTCTAGCACGGCATCCGCGCATCGTAGCGATCAAAGAGGCGACGCCGCTTTTAAGCCGGGCGCGAGAGATATTGGGCGTTTGTCCGCCGGAGTTCACGCTGCTATCGGGGGACGATGCCACCGCGATCGATTTTATGAGCGTTGGCGCGCGCGGCGTCATATCCGTCTCGGCGAATGTCGCACCACGCCGCATGCACGAAGCCTGTCAGGCTTGCCTGGCGGGGGATTTGACGACGGCGCGGGGAATTGACGCTAGTCTGCAACTTTTACATAAGGATTTGTTTGTCGAATCGAGTCCCATACCCGTCAAATGGGCGGTCGCGAGAATGGGGCTCATCGGGAACACAATCCGCCTGCCGTTGGTCGAACTCGCACCGACGCACCATGACACGGTGCTGCGCGCGATGCGCGCCGCCGGAGTTATCCTCGAGGACCAAGCTGCATGAGTTTTGATCGAATCTTATTGTTGGCCGCTGCGAGCGCGTTGCTTTGCGGATGCAATCCATTTACGAAACTCACGCCCGACTGCCATTCGGCGCAGGAGTATCAGCACGCACCGTCGGCACCTGCGCTGAAGGTTCCTGCGGGGTTGGATACGCCCAATACGGCCGGTGCGCTGGTCATTCCCAATGTCGAGGTCTCGCCGCCGCCCCCGGGCCAACATGACAGCTGCTACGATATTCCGCCGCGCTACAAGGCGGCGCCTACGAACAAGGCGGGCGAAGTAGCCGCGGTGACGGCGCCTTCGGCGGCGGCGTCTTCGGCGACAGCGAGCCCAACCCTTGCGGCCCCCCAACCCAGCCTTTTAGGAGGAGCTTGGGAGTTTCGCTTCGGGCCGATTTACGGGTTCTCGCAAAATATCGATTCCAGCAGCGGTAGTGCGGATATCGGGAGCATTGTCGGGATCAAGACGGGGGTCGCCTACTACCTCACCGACCATCTCGCTCTTGGCGGAGATTTCACTTACAGCCGAGGAGACTTCTCCGCCAACATCATCAATAACGGCGTTGCCGTCGGGGTGCAGGACGGTCATCAGAGCGCCAGCACACTCCTCATTGACGGCACCTACAGTTTCTTGAATGGCCCGTTCCGCCCGTACGTCGCGGCGGGTCTCGGCTACACCTGGGTCGACACCAACATCGCTTCCGGGCCGCCGGTGGCGGGCTGCTGGTGGGATCCGTGGTGGGGCTATATTTGCAGCGGCTATCAACCTACGCGCGGCACCAGCAGCTGGGCGGGCCAGCTGGGCGCAGGCCTGCAGTGGAACTTCAGCCACGAATTTGGGGTGAGCGCCGGCTACCGGGAGAACTTCATTGAGCTGGCCAACAAGCGGACCCCCTTCGGCGGCCTCGAAGTGTTGTTCCTCTGGCGCTTCTTGGACTGGTAGTTTCCGGATTTGATCGCTGGAGTGACCTCCGGTACCCTTGCCGCCGCGCGGAGAGGTGGCCGAGTGGTCGAAGGCGCTCGCCTGGAAAGTGAGTAACATCCCAAAAGGTGTTCGTGGGTTCGAATCCCACCCTCTCCGCCAACCATCGGTCTATGGTGGCTCGCGTTTGCATCTTCGCGGCGACTGGTCACGAACCCCGTCAGGCCCGGAAGGGAGCAGCGGTAGAGACTTTAAGTCGTGCGCCGAAGTCCTGCTGGCGCGGGCCGCCTCCTAACCAGGCGTGCGACAATATCGTATGAGCTATGTGGTACTAGCGCGCAAATGGCGCCCCAAACGTTTCGCCGAAATGGTCGGTCAGGAGCATGTGCTGCGCGCGCTCAGCAATGCGCTCGACAGCGGCAAGGTGCACCATGCCTTCCTGTTTACCGGAACTCGCGGCGTGGGCAAAACCACGGTCGCGCGCATTCTGGCGAAATCTCTCAATTGCGAAACGGCGGGTGTGAGTTCGAACCCCTGCGGGGTGTGCGCCGCGTGCCGTGAAATCGATGAGGGCCGTTTCGTCGATCTCATCGAGGTCGACGCTGCCTCGCGCACCAAAGTGGACGATACCCGCGAGATGCTCGACAACGTGCAGTACGCGCCGACTCGCGGCCGCTTCAAGGTGTACCTCATCGACGAAGTGCACATGCTGTCGAATCATTCCTTCAACGCGCTGCTCAAGACGCTGGAAGAGCCGCCGCCGCATGTCAAATTCCTGCTGGCCACCACGGATCCACAAAAGCTGCCGGTGACGGTGCTGTCCCGCTGCTTGCAGTTCAGCCTCAAGCGGTTGTCTGCGGCCATGATCGGCGAGCGCTTGAAATTCATCGCTTCCGCGGAAAACCTGCAATTCGAGCCGGCAGCCGTTGCTCTGCTCGCGCGCGCGGCCGAGGGCAGCATGCGCGATGCCTTGAGCTTATTGGATCAGTTGATCGCGTTCGGCGGCGGCGCCGTGAGCGAGGCAAACGCGCGCGCCATGCTCGGAACGATCGATCGCGGGCATGTTGCACGACTCATCGAGGCCGTCGCGCGCGGCGACGGCTCCGCGCTGATCGCTGAAGTACAGAACCTCGATCGCGACGCGCCCGATTATGACCGTGCATTGGTTGAATTGGCGGCCATGCTGCAGCGCATCGCCATCGTGCAGATCGTGCCGGAAGCGGCTCCGCTCGATGAGGATTTTGATTCGTCGATGCTGCTCAGGCTGGCGCAGGCGATCTCACCCGAGGATGCACAGCTCTATTATCAGATTGCCCTGGGAGGCCGCCGCGACCTGAATTTGGCTCCCGAGCCGCGCACGGGCTTCGAAATGACCTTGTTGCGCATGCTGGCATTCCGGCCGGATGGTGCGAAGCAGCTCTCGAGCGCGCCGGTGGCAGGCGTTGCCGCAACGGCGCCCAAATTGCCAGCCGGCACGTCTGTCGCGCTTCCCGGGGCCGCAGCGCCCACCATCGCCATACCCGCGAGTATCGATGCCGATAATTGGGCGTCGGTGGTCGAGGCCGCAAATTTGAGCGGCATGGTGCGTCAGCTGGCATTGAACTGCATCCCCGGAGCCTTCGAGCGCGACCAGCTGACGTTGCGGCTCGATCAGGCGGCGGCGGATCGGCGTACGCGTCCCATCGAAGAAAAGCTCGCTCAGGGTTTGTCCAAGTATTTTGGCCGCGACATTCGCTTGATGTTCGAAACCTCCGAGGCGGGCCTCAACTCTCCGGCCCGGCAGCGTGCCCTGGCGGAGCAGGAGAGGATCGCGCGCGCGGCGAGCGCATTTGAGTCCGATCCAGCGGTGAAGGGTCTGCGCGAGCGCTTCGGCGCCGATGTGGACTCATCCTCGGTCAAGCCGGCGAATTAGCAACGGAGCTTCGAATCATGATGAAAGGTGGATTGGGAAATCTGATGCGCCAGGCGCAGCAGATGCAGGAAACGATGCAGAAGGCGCAAGCCGAACTGGCGGAACTCGAAGTCATCGGTGAGTCCGGCGCCGGCATGGTCAAGGTGACCCTCAATGGGCGTCATGAAGCCAAGAAGGTCGTGATCGAGCCGAAATTGCTTGGCGAGGATAAGGACATGCTCGAGGATCTGCTGATCGCGGCCATCAACGACGCAGTCCGCAAGATTGCCGCCCGCAGTCAGGAGAAATACTCGGGTCTGATGTCCGGACTCAATTTGCCGCCGGGCGTAAAGCTGCCGTTCTAGTAAGGGATTGTTATGAAGTACACGCCGACCCTGGCGCGACTGATCGACTCGCTGCGATGCCTGCCGGGCGTGGGTCCCAAATCCGCGCAGCGCATGGCCTTTTACCTGCTTGAACGAGATCGCGATGGCGGCCGCGCCTTGAGTCAGGCATTGGCCGAGGCGCTGCAACAGGTGGGTCACTGCAAGCGTTGCCGCATGTTGACGGAAAGCGAACTGTGCGCGATTTGCGCCTCCACCCAACGTGATTTGGCGCAGCTCTGCGTGGTCGAATCGCCCGCTGATGTGGTTGCCATTGAACAGTCGGGCGGCTATCGCGGACGCTACTTCGTGCTCATGGGACATCTGTCGCCGCTCGATGGCATCGGGCCCGCTGAACTGGGACTGGATGAATTCGAGCAGTTGCTCAAAGTGGGCGAGGTTCGCGAGGTCATTCTTGCGACGAACCCCACCGCCGAGGGCGAGGCCACGGCGCATTATCTGGGCGAGCTGGCACTGCGTTTGGGAATCAAGGCATCGCGCATCGCGCACGGTGTTCCCGTCGGCGGCGAGTTGGAGTACGTCGATGGGGGTACGCTGGCTCACGCCCTGGCCGGACGCACCGCGGTCTCCTAGGAAATCAGCTTCTCGTACAGCCGAAACAACCGTCGATAGCTTTCGTAGCGGCGCGCCGAAATATTGCCGTTTATCACGGCGGCGCGCACGGCGCAGCCGGGCTCCTCCATGTGGCGGCAGTCATTGAACCGGCATTGCGCGCTGCGTTCATGAACCTCGAGAAATCCGCGCTCCGCGGCGCGCACCAAGTGCGCGGGCGGCGCAAAGTCGCGGACGCCGGGGGCGTCGATCAGCGCGGATGCGTCGTTCAATTGATACCAACGCGCCGTGGTCGTCGTATGCCGACCTTCCGCGTCGCGCGTCAATTCGGCGGTTTGCGCCGCGGCGAGCGGTGCGATGGCATTGACCAGCGACGACTTGCCGACGCCGGACTGTCCCACCAACAAAGTTACGCTGCCGGCAAACCGGTGTTCCAGTTCGGCGATCCCGTCCGCCGTCTGGCAGCTGACCGCGATGCAGTCCAGGTTCAATTTTCGGTACTCCTCGAGCTCCGGCCGGATGGCGTCGATCTGAAGATCGCTCTTGTTGACAATGAGCACGGCCTGAAGATCTTTGAGCGCCGCGCCCGCCCAGTAACGATCCACCAGGAACCAATCCGGCGTGGGCTGCGGCGCCACGACGATGGCCAGCTTGTCGATGTTGGCAGCCACCGGCTCGGGACGCCCACGCGCGTCGATTCGTTCAATGAGATTGCGCCGCGGCTCGATCGATTCGACCGACGGGTCATCGGCGGCGGGTGGATATGCCCAGACGACCCGATCGCCGCACACCACCCGCAATTTCCGGCCCTTCAGCCCGCAGCGCAGAATGCCGCCGCCGGTTTGCACCAGAACGCCCCGGCCGTAACTGGCGAGGACGGTGCCGGTGCCGCCTGCTACCATCTGCTATTGAACCGCTGTAACAATGAAATCCCCCGAAAACCTAATTTGGATCGATCTGGAGATGACCGGTTTGAAGCCGGAGTCCGATCTCATCATCGAAATTGCGACGATCGTAACCGACAAACATCTGAACGTGCTCGCGGAAGGGCCGGTGTTCGCGGTGCACCAGAACGAAGCGGCGCTCGACGCCATGGATGACTGGAACAAGAATCAGCATGGGGGTTCAGGGTTGTGCGCCCGGGTGCTGGCCAGCGACATCGATACGCCGGAGGCGGAGCGGCGCACGCTGCGATTTCTCGAGCAGTGGCTGGAACCGAAGCGCTCGCCCATGTGCGGCAACAGTATCTGTCAGGATCGGCGGTTCCTTGCGCGGCACATGCCGGCGCTGGAGCAATTTTTCCATTACCGCAACCTCGATGTCAGTACCCTCAAGGAATTGGCGCTGCGCTGGGCGCCCGATGTGGCAGCGGGATTTCGCAAAACCTCGACTCACCTGGCACTCGATGATGTGCGCGAGTCGATCCGCGAGCTGCAATACTATCGCGAGCGTTTGTTGCGCCCGCTTTAGTCTCGTTCACTTGGCCGAGTCGTTCGCCAGAAACATCCAGGTCTCGACCACCGTATCCGGATTCAACGACAGGCTGTCGATGCCCTGTTCGACCAGCCAACGGGCGAGCTCCGGGTGATCGGACGGGCCTTGCCCGCAGATGCCGACGTACTTTCCCTGCGCCTTGCAAGCCTTGATGGCCAGCGACATGAGAAATTTGACGGCCTCGTCGCGCTCGTCGAAGGATTTGGCCACGACACTGGAGTCGCGGTCCAGTCCCAGCGTCAGCTGAGTCATGTCGTTGGATCCGATCGACATGCCATCGAAGTACTCCAGGTACTTGTCCGCCAGCAGGGCGTTGGTCGGCAATTCGCACATCATGATGTGTTTCAAACCGTTGTCGCCGCGCTTCAAGCCATTCTCGGCGAGCAGCTGGGTTACCGCCTTCGCCTCGGCGACGGTACGCACGAATGGCACCATCAACTGCACATTGGTCAGTCCCATCTCGTCGCGAACGCGTTTCAGCGCGCGACACTCGAGCTCGAAGCAGGGCCTGAATACCTTGTCGATATAGCGCGACGCGCCGCGAAATCCGAGCATCGGGTTCTCTTCGTGCGGCTCGTAATTCTTGCCGCCGATCAGATTCGCATATTCGTTTGACTTGAAGTCCGAGAGACGCACGATGACCGGTTCAGGCGCGAACGCCGCGGCGATCTGCGCAATACCCTCGCTGAGCTTGTCAACGTAGAAATTGACCGGACCGTCATAGCCTGCGATCTGCTTGGTGATGGTGTCTTTGAGTTCCGCGCTCTGTTTGTCGAATTCCAGAAGAGCCCGAGGGTGCACGCCGATCATGCGATTGATGATGAATTCGAGGCGCGCCAATCCCACGCCCTTGTGGGGGATCCCGGCGAAGTCAAACGCACGGTCCGGATTGCCGACGTTCATGGTGATGCTCACCGGAATCGCCGGCATCGAGTCCATTTCGATGCTGCGTTGATCGAACTCGAGCATGCCGTCGTAAACGTAGCCGGTGTCGCCCTCGGCGCAGGACACCGTGACCGCTTGATCCTCCTTGATGTCGCTGGTCGCCGTGCCGCAGCCGACCACCGCCGGTATGCCGAGCTCGCGCGCGATGATGGCGGCGTGACAGGTGCGCCCGCCGCGATTGGTGACGATCGCGGACGCGCGCTTCATGACCGGTTCCCAGTCCGGATCGGTCATGTCTGCCACCAGAACGTCGCCCGCCCTGACCCGCGACATTTCTTTCGCATCCTTGATGATCCTGGCGCGGCCTGCACCGATGCGCTGGCCGATGCTGCGCCCGCTGCTGATCACCTTGGAGCGGGATTTCAGCGTGAAGCGCAGTATCGAGCGCCCGGCGCGGCTCTGCACGGTTTCCGGGCGAGCCTGCAGGATATAGATTTTGCCCGAGTGGCCGTCCCGTCCCCACTCGATGTCCATCGGCGCGCCGTAGTGCTTCTCGATGATCAACGCCTGCTTGGCCAGTTCCAGGATGTCCGGCTCGCTCAAGGAGAATCGATTCCGGTCGGCGCCCGGGACCTCGATCGTGCGCACCCGGTCCTTCGAGGCTGGATCGGCATAGATCATCTTGAGCGCCTTGCCGCCCAGATTTTTTCGGAGAATCGAGCGTCTCCCGGCCCGCAGCGCGGGCTTGTAGACATAGAACTCATCGGGATTGACGGCCCCTTGCACCACCGTCTCCCCCAGTCCGTAGGCGGAGGTGATGAAAACCACGTCGCGGAATCCCGAATCGGTATCGAGCGTGAACATGACGCCTGCCGAACCCAGGTCGCTGCGCACCATGTGCTGCACGCCGACCGAGAGCGCCACTGCGCCATGATCGAACTTGTTATGCACGCGGTAAGATATCGCGCGATCATTGAACAGCGAGGCATACACTTCGTGCATGGCCTTGAGCATTTGCTCTTCGCCGCGAACATTCAGAAACGTTTCCTGCTGGCCGGCGAACGAAGCTTCCGGTAAATCCTCCGCCGTGGCCGATGAGCGCACCGCGACCGCGAATTCGCCGGCATCGTTCGCGCCGCGCATCTTGCGATAGGCATCCAATGCTTCAGTCTGCAGTCTGGCGGGAAACGGCGTGGCCAGCATCCAACCGCGAATCTGCGCGCCGACCACCGCCAGACGCTCCACATCATCCACATCGAGGGTTTCGAGCAGCTTGCGAATCCGTTCGTCGAGTCCATCGTGCGCCAGAAAATCGCGATAGGCATGCGCCGTGGTGGCGAAGCCGCCGGGCACCGAGACGCCCAGCAGGCTCAATCCGGAGATCATTTCGCCGATGGACGCATTCTTGCCGCCCACGAGTTCCACGTCCGTGTTCTTCAGTTTCTCGAAAGGAACGATATAGGGCTTCATCATAGTTCGCTGCTTGTCCGACGGTAGTTTAAATGAAACACTTCACGCCGGATGCCGACTCGAAGAGGTTGCCGTGCTTAAACGAACCGTATTCTTTGTTTCCGATCAAACGGGTATTACCGCAGAAACGATGGGCCACAGTCTCATGACGCAGTTCGACGGCATCGAATTTCGCCAAGTGACTGTGCCATTTATCTCCACCGTTGACAAGGCAATTGAGGCTGTCCGAAAGATCGATTTGGTGGCCGCGCAAGAGGGCGTGCGCCCTGTGGTATTCAGCACGTTGGTGCAAGAAGATGTTCGCAACATCGTGCGCGGCAGCACCGGATTCTTCCTTGATTTTTTTGACCCGTTCCTAGCGCCGCTCGCCGGCGAACTCAAGACGCCGTCCAGCCATGTCGCAGGTAGGACACATCGGACAACCGACACGCACGCCTATGCGACGCGCATCGACGCGACGAATTTCGCTCTGGCAAATGACGACGGCTCGGTGGTGCACGACTATGAACGCGCCGATGTCATTCTGGTGGGGGTATCGCGTTCCGGCAAAACGCCGACCTGTTTGTATCTGGCCATGCAGTATGGGATATTTGCAGCGAACTATCCGCTCACCGACGATGACTTGGAGTCGCGGAAATTGCCGCATGCGCTCGAAGCGCACGTGCGCAAGCTGTTCGGATTGACGATTCGTCCGGATCGACTGCAACAGATTCGCAACGAACGGCGTCCCGACAGCCGCTACTCGTCGGCGGCCCAGGTGGCATTCGAAGTGCGTGCCGCAGAATCCCTGTTCGAGCGCCACGGCATTCCGGTGCTGGATGCGACCGAAGTCTCGATCGAAGAAATGTCCATTAGAATTCTCGATCGCACCGGCATCGAACGTCGACTGCGGCCCTGAAATATCAGCGCTGCGTGGTATAGTTGAACCATGATAGCGGATCAATTGTGCGCGACATCGTGGCGGGCAAGGCCCGGCAGCTTTGTGAGCCTGATGACTCTGTACGAGAGCAATTTCGTGCGATTGGGCTGGCTGGTCGATGAGCTGCGCGAAGTCACGGTGCAGCGCGTTTCCAAGGTCAGCTCGGACTGTGACCTGTTTCTCACCCCGCTGGAGCTGGCGCGCTATACCAGCGTGTTTCGCCTCACGTACCAGTTCGAATCCGGGGAATCCTGCCAGCGCGACCCGGATCTGGAGGTGTGCGTATACCACGATGCCCGGCTGGCGGAAGTGCGCAGCTTCCGCGGCTTTCAACGGCATCCGCAACTCTCCAAGCTGCAGTCGGGACTCAAGCGTGAACTGGATCAGCGCTGGGCGCGGAACATGATGCTAAATAAATGGCTTGAATACTGTGCCGAGCGGGGGCATCGCTTTTAGCCGCGAGAGTCCATCGCTTGGCCGCGCGCGAACATGTCACGGGCTGAGGCGGGACCTTGATCGATAAGCTGAGTTTTCTCAAAAACGTCGCCGAAGGCACGGCAAGTCCCGACGAAGAGCGGCTCATGCAGCTGTTCCAGAATCGTGCCGGCCTGAAGAAGGCTTACGCCGACCTCAAGGACGAATTTCACCTCCTGCGCGACAAGCTGAAGCAGCAGGAAGGCGCCACCATTCGCATCCAGGAGCAGATGGATGCGCTCGGCGAATTGCTCGGCGACCCGAAGACCGGATTCAGTGCACTGGTGTTTTTTCAGCTGCGCGCATTGTGGAAGACCTGCCATCAGCAGCTCTCGACTTTCGCGGCGGATCTGACGCGCCAACAGGAGGCGCGGGAAGTCGCCAAGCACAAGGCGGACGTCGACGCTCAAAAGAACGCGCGGCTTGCCGACGCCGACCAGCGGCTTCGTGGCGCGAGCGCGGCGGCTGACTCGCAACGCCGGGCGCTGGCGGACGCACAGAACGAGATCTTGCGATTGACCGCGTTCTGGCATTACTTCAAACGGCGCCGCCGCCAGAAATCGCTGGAGTCGTTGCGTCAGCAGGTCGTGATGGCGGATGCGGCGGTGGGCGACCTGCATGCCGAGCGCAGCGCCATCGAGCATGAGGCGGCGGCGGAATTTCCGGGCATCTCGTTGGCGGCACGCCGCAACATCAATCTGGCCATCATCAGCTACGCCGAATTGCTGTGCGAACACGCCGACGCTTACGGGCTGGCGGCTCGCGCCAAGGAGGCCGTGGCGCGCCGCGTGCATGAGATGTCCTTTGGATCACGGGCTGACTGTGAGGGCTACATGCAGCGCGTGCACAAGGCGCTGCTCGCGGTGGCCAACCAGAAGCAGATCGGTACCGCCGTGCGGGCCAAATTGGAGCGCCTGCGCGCGACCTGCGATTACCGCAACTCCGCCGACACGGTGCCGACCGCCGATTCCCTGGCGCCGGTCTTGCCCGAGCCGGAGCTCGGACAAACGCGGCCCCCAGCGGCCCCGGCCTGGAATGTCCTGGCCGAGGACTACTGGGACCTGTACACGCTATTGCTTCGCTAGCGGCTCGTTGCGGCGGGCCTGGGTCGGCGCGTTGCGCTTGGCGTTGACAATCACCATGTCGGCCGCGATTTGCGATGTTTCATCGAGCAATATGCCGGCTGTCGCGTCGTCCTTGATTTCCTCCAGCGATTTGACCGTCTTGACGTCGTGAGCGGTGCGCCACGCGTTCTCGCGTTCCAACCGATCACTCTCCTGGCGTTTGCGTTCCGCTTCGCGGGTCTTGATGTTCAGGGAAACCGTCTTTTGACTGCGCATCGCATCGAGTGCCGCAATGTCGTCGTGTAGGTAGCGGAAGTCCGCGCTGCCCACGGTGCGCTCTTGGTGCAATTTCTCGAGGCTGGCCGCCAGCGGTTTCAAATCCCCCTCGACCCGAAACGCCGCAGGTTCGATGTGATCCCAGGGCAGGGCGCGGTCGCGGGTGCTCTCGCCGACCTCGGTGGCATCGATGAGCGAAGGCAACTCGATGTCAGGTGTGACGCCGCGATCCTGCGTGCTCTCGCCGGTGATCCTGTAGTACTTGCCGATGGTTACATTGAGCTGCCCCAGCTCCGGCTTGCGGCCGAAGATGGTGTAGTTGAGTGGATGGGCATTTTGCACCGTGCCCTTGCCGTAGGTCTGCTGGCCGATGATCAGGCCGCGTCCGTAATCCTGAATGGCACCGGCGAAAATCTCGGAGGCCGACGCGCTGAAGCGATCCACCAGCACAATCAACGGGCCGCTATAGAAGATCGCCGGGTTCGGATCGTCGTCGACCTCGATGTGTCCCGTGGTATCGCGCAGTTGCACCACCGGTCCGCGGTCGATGAACAAACCCGTGAGCGACTCCGCCTCCGGCAGATAGCCGCCGCCATTGGCGCGCAGGTCCATGATCATGACGTCCGCGCCGTCCTTGCGTAATTCGCCGATCAGCCGTTGCACGTCGCGGGTGGTGCTGCGGCAATCCTTGGCGCCACTCCTGCTGCACTCATAATCCTGGTAGAAGCTGGGCACGGTAATGACGCCGACTTTGACTTCGCGGCCGTTGCGCGTCACCGTCCTCATTGCTTTTTTCGATGCCTGATTTTCCAGCGAAATGCGATTGCGCGTGAAATCCACCACTTTTTGCGCCGAACCCGGAGCCGCGCCGGCCGGCAGCAGCTGCAGCCGCACCATCGAGCCTCCGGGGCCGCGAATCTTTTGCACGACATCATCCAGGCGCCAGCCGATCACATCGACCAACTCGCCGGCCTTGCCTTCGCCGACTGCGGTAATACGGTCGTTGGCGGCAAGTTTGCCGCTGATGGCCGCCGGGCCGCCGGCGATAACGTCGATCACCGTGACATAGTCATCCGTCAGTTGGAGCGAGGCGCCGATTCCCTCGTAGCTCAAACTCATTTGTATGTTGTATTCCTCGGAATTTCGCGCCGAGAAATAATTCGAATGTGGATCGAGCGACAGAACGAAGGCGTTCATGAACGCCTCAAACACATCGTCCGGCTTGCTCTGATCCATGCGTTTGGCCACGTGTTCATAGCGCTTGCGTAAAATATCGACGGCCTCGGGCCACTGCTTGCCCGCGATGACAAGCGAGAGCGCGTCGTTCTTGACCCGCTTGCGCCACAGTTCGTTCATCTCCGCCGCGGTGGCGGGCCAGGGTTCTTTCTCGCGGTCGAAATTGAAGGACTCGTCGATCTCGAAATCCGGTTTCTTGCTCAACAGGTCGATTGCATAGGCCATGCGTTCGCGGCTGCGCTGCTGGTAGCGGCGGAAGATCACGAAAGCCGGTTCAACATCGCCCGACTTGATGGCATCGTCGAGTTCGTAGCGATAGCGCTCGAATTCAGCGATGTCGCTGGCGTAGAAGTAGCTTCTGGCGCCGTCGATCGCATCGAGGTAGCGATCGAGGATCAAGCTGGAAAGATGATCGTCGAGCGGAGCGCGGCGATAGTGCTCGCGCGCGATGATTTCCGCCACCCGCCGGGCGACGTAGTTTTCCTGCTCGGTGGGCGCGAGATTGGTTGTCGTCGTCGCCGCCGCCGCGGCGGGTGCCGCGGCCGGCGGCGTCATGGCGGCGCCTAACAGCGCGGCCAGCCCTACCGCGCTCGCGCAGATTGCAATTCCGGTTAACCATCGCGAACGATTGCCATTGAGCCGTTGAGTCATCACCGTCGCCATTCTCCTGCTAGACTGACAATCCCCAATTCCCTTCAAGGCTAGAGAAGCTCGCGCTTCCTAGCAAGTGTATATGAGACAAAGGATATGCGTCCGTTCACGGTTTTGATCGGGATCGTCCTCGGGTCGGCCGCATCGATAACCTTTGGCCTTGCTACGGTGCTGATCGTGTTCTTTGTCTTAAGGGGCGAACACCCCGAATTGCCGCGCGAAATGCCGCAATTGGCCCGTAGCTTGGCAGCCTTCGCGGGTTTGACCGCCGCCAGCACGGCAAGTTTCCTCGGTCAGGTGCGCGAACGGC
This sequence comes from uncultured Gammaproteobacteria bacterium, assembly GCA_963775565.1. Classification (GTDB taxonomy): domain Bacteria; phylum Pseudomonadota; class Gammaproteobacteria; order Steroidobacterales; family Steroidobacteraceae; genus Bog-1198. The sequence continues at coordinate 15,896 of CAVZJP010000018.1, read as the reverse complement.
CCTGGCGCCGTCACGCGCACGCCGCCACGGCCATTTGCCTTGCCTGCATGGTTTTGCTGTATTGGCCGCGCCGCAATTAGGGGCTGATACCTATGCGCACCAGGGGATATTGGCTTGCTCTGGCAATCGCGGCTCTGGGCTTGCCGGCCTGCTCGACGCGGCCCAAGGAAGTGCCGACCACCGACATCGATGACACGGTCTTTGCGGATCACGTCCGCGTGCTGGCGTCGGACGACTTCATGGGGCGCAAACCGGGTACCCCGGGGGAAGACAAAACGGTCGCCTATCTATCGGGGGCGTTTCACAAAATGGGTCTGAAGCCCGGCAACGGCGCGAGCTTTGTACAGCAGGTGCCTCTGGTGCAAATCAGCGACGATACCGCGACGCTATCGATGACCGGCCCGCGGGGTTCTCGCAATTGGGTTCTGGGCCAGGACGCGGTGATCTGGACCAAGCGCGCCGTGCCGCAGGTGGAGTTGAAGCGCAGCGAGCTGATTTTCGTGGGCTTCGGCATCGTCGCGCCGGAATACAGCTGGGACGATTACTCCAGTACCGATGTTCATGGCAAAACCGTGGTGATTCTGGCCAATGATCCGGGTTATGCCTCGAAGGATCCCGCTGTGTTCAAGGGCGGCGCCATGAGCGCTTACGGGCGCTGGGCCTACAAGATCGAGGAAGCCGCCCGGCATGGCGCGGACGGCGTGTTGATCGTTCACGACTCTCAGGCGATGGGCTACGACTGGAATGTGGTTCAAGCCACTTGGGGCGGCGCGCAATTGGAATTCGCCGGCGTGGATGCCGGCACCCGCGCGGCGATCGAGGGCTGGATATCGAATGATGCGGCGCGGACGCTGTTCACGGAGGCGGGAACGGATTTTGCCAAGCTTGCCGCCTCGGCTGCCCGCCCGGGCTTCAAGCCGGTCGCTTTGCGTGTGACGGTGGATGCGGCCATTCGTACCTCGATTCGCTCCTTCAACTCGGCAAACGTGGTGGCGGTGCGGCCCGGAAACAAAGGCCACGAGATCATCCTGTACGTGGCTCACTGGGACTCACTGGGTGTCGATGCCAAGCGATCCGGACATAATATTTTCGACGGTGCGGTCGACAATGCAACCGGAGTCGCGGGACTGTTGGTGCTTGCGCAATCCTTCATGCACACCGATCCGAGGCCCGATCGTACGATCGTATTTCTGGCCACGACTGCCGCCGAGCCTGATCTTCTGGGTTCGCAGTACTACGTCGACAACCCGTTGTTCCCGCTGCGGCAAACTGCCGCCGTCATCAACGTCGACACCCTGTTGAGCGGCGGACGCACGCGCGACGTCAGCATCATCGGCGCCGGCAATACCGATCTGGAGGATATGGCGCGCGCCGAAGCGCTGTTGCAGGGGCGGGAAACACATCCCGAGCCGGACCCTCAATGGGGAGCCTATTTCCGCTCCGATAGCTATAGCTTTGCCCGCCGAGGTGTCCCGGTACTGTTCACTCAGGCGGGTATCGACAGCGCGGCACGCGGCCCTGTCTGGGGCAGGGCGCACATCGATGATTACTTTGCGCACAGCTACCTGCAGCCCAGCGATGTGTATTCCGCCGACTGGGATGTCGGCGGCGCGGTGACCGACCTGACGCTTTACTACCTGGTCGGAAATCGCGTGGCGGACAGCCGGCGTTTTCCGCGGTGGTATCCGGACAGCGAATTTCGTCCGCCGCATCACGCCACCCAGGCGGCGACGGAGAACTAGGAGTCTCCTAGCGCTTGCCGACTCGCAGCCAGTTTTTCTTGCGGTCGAAACTGCCTGAAGTATTGTAAGGATCGAAGCCCGCATGCCGCGACGGCCCCTTCTGGTCGCCGGCGTCCAAGCTCAGCGGCTGCGAATCCCTGACTTGCGCCATGGAATCCCCGGCATGCTGAAGTTCGCGCACGCCGAAGCTGAAGCTCGCGTCCTCGCCCTTGCCTGTTTTGTCGCTACTCGCCATTACCCTGCCTCGTCAATGATTTACCGCCACAACGGTATTCTTTTTGTTGAGATTACTTCCCTATGTCAATGTTCCCAAATCGCGACAGGCAAAAGCAGGCAAATCGCAAAACTGTGACGCAGTTCCTCGTCGATCTGAACATAAGACGGGAGCGAGAAGCCGCGGGCTAACGGGCAGCGGCGGCCGATAAGTGGCGGTCGAAGGGCACGGAGCGGTTGCGGCCGCGGCTTTTGGCGGTGTAGAGCGCTTGGTCGGCCGCTTTGACGAAGTCGGTGTAGTTGGAGAATTGAATTTGATTGCCATGCGTTGCGCAGCCGATGGACACGGTGACCTTGGCGTGATGTGAGCCAACCACGTGACCGGTGTTTCTAAACGCCATGACGATGCGTTCGCAAATGCTATGGGCGGTTTCGGCGTCGGTGGCGGGCAGCACGACGACGAATTCCTCCCCGCCGTGGCGCGCGATCAAGTCCGTTTCGCGTGTGTTGCCCCGCAGAATACGCGCGGTGGCCTGCAGCACCCGATCGCCGGCCTGCTGGCCGAAGCTCTCATTGATCTGCTTGAAATTATCCAGATCGATGAAGGCAACGCTCAACGGCCATTTGTGGCGCGTCGAGTTTTCAAATTCCCGCGCCAGGAATTGCTCCAGATAGGCGCGGTTGTAAACGCCCGTCAAAGTGTCGCGCCGCGTCTCTTCCTCGAGCTCCAGCCCCTGCGACGGCGAGGCATCCGGTGTGGTGCGCAGAGTATTGATCTCGCGCAAGGCGTGCAGGCTGCGCAGCATCAATACCTCGCGCGCCTGCTCGAGAATGAGTTCCGGATGCTGCTTGGACAGCAGCTCCGCTTCGAAGATCGCTTCGGTCTCCGGGATCATGGCGCCGATGGTTCCCAACACCTGTCCGAAAGCCATTTTGTCGAGCCCGAGGCTCCGTTCAGCGCATAGCGCTGTTTCGGCAAATTGGCGCTGCTCCGGATCCAGCAGGAAGAGATCGGCCACCGGCCCGGAAAGCGCCACGCAACGATCAAAAATCCGGGCGCTGTCGGTGCTGTGGCTCATTTCCAACTGATGGCTGTGTTCGATGGCGTGGTAGAGGCGTTCCGGCAAATGCCAATTCTTCATCAACCATCCGCCGACGTGCGCATGGTCGACCTGCAAGCGTTTCTTTTCGTGCTCGGCGAGTGCGGCATGATCGCGCTGCAGCTTTTCGCCTTCGCGGTACAGATCGGGCAGGGCCTGGTCGAGCGCAAGCATGCCGACATCCTGTAGCAGCGCAGCCAGAAAGATTTCCTCGGCCAGTGATTGGCGCATGGCATCGCCGAGTGCGCGCGCGGCGGTGGCGGCCAGCAGGGCTCGGCGCCAGTAGAATTTATAGTTGAGCCCGTTGGATTTTCCGCCGCGCAGGGATTTCACAAGGGAGAAACTCAACGCCAGAGTCAGGGTGGCGTTGAGCCCCAACACCACCAAAGCCTGGCGCAGGTTCTCGCTTTTTCGCCGCTGCGCGTACAAAGGCGAATTGGCGATGCGCAGCACCTTGGTCGACAGCGCCGAGTCCATGCTCAAGGCCTTCGCGACCTTGCCCATTTCAATTTCCGGATCCTGCGCCAATTCAATGATGTGCGTCGCCACGCCGGGTGGGGACGGAAAGTTCACTGACAAGCGAAGTTGCGCTTCGATCTCGGAATTCAAACGCGGCTCCAAAAGCAAAAACGGATCAAGATCCGCTTATGGCCTATTAGCGTCCGCGCCGCATGAAACTTGAATTATTGCAGCCGCGCGCTGAGGCGCCACCAGCCGCGAAGAGTCCTGAACAGCAGGTACAGGCCATAGGGGCCGAGGAGCACCACCCACGAGGCGATCGACGCCTCTTGCAGGCCCTGGAAGAGGCTCGCATACACAGCCCCGAGGCTGGCTCCCTCGTAACGCCCCAAGGTGGCCACACCCGTATAAAAGATGAGTACGGGCATCAGCCCAAGCCCAAGCAGCAGGCCCACCGCGGCGATTGCCAGTTCCAGCGCCCAGGGGCGGGTTTTCGCAAACTGCCTGAAATTAAATCCCATGCGCAATTGTAAACGAATCCCGCGGCGTCGCCCGCCACTGTAGAATTGTGGCCATGCGCTCCTGGACACCGAAAGCAATTTACGACGCAAAACCCTGGGTCCTCATCTGCGTCGGCGCAATCCTTGCGGTGGGCATGACTCTCTGGTCTCTGTCGGCGGGACTGTGGACGGTATGGCGCGGCCTGTTGTGTTTTGCCGGGGCCGGACTTGCCATCGCCGGCGGCGCTACTTTGCAGATGCGGCAGGATTACCGCGCCAAGAGCAAGTGGCGGCGAGACGGGCCGCCTTGATTCGCACGGCGGTGATTGGCGTCGGTTACCTGGGCCGATTCCACGCGCAAAAGTATGCCGCTTTGGCCAATTCGCAGCTGGTGGGCATCGCCGATCCGTCGGCTGCCGCCCGATCGGCAGTCGGGGCCGAGCTCAAGGTTCCGGCGCATGCCGATTACCGCGAGCTGCTGGGAAAGGTCGATGCGGTGAGCATCGTGACGCCGACTCCCTCGCACTATGAAGTGGCAAAAGCATTTCTGGATGCCGGCGCCGGCGTGCTGGTCGAGAAACCGATGACGGTGACGACCGCTGAGGGCGAAAGCCTGGTCGAGATCGCGGCTCGCTCCAAGCGGATCCTGCAGGTGGGGCATCTCGAGCGCTTCAACGCCGCGGTTCTGGCGGTGCAGCCGACCTTAAGCGTGCCGCGCTTCATCGAATCGGCACGGCTCGCGCCGTTCAAACATCGCGGCACCGAGGTGGACGTAGTGTTGGATTTGATGATCCACGACATTGACTTGATCCTGAGCATCGTGCGCTCGCCGGTGGTGGCGGTGGATGCGATCGGGAGCAGCGTATTTTCCAAAGAGATCGATATTGCGAATGCCCGCTTAAGATTCGCGAACGGCTGCGTCGCCAATGCGACCGCGAGCCGCGTCAGCCTGAAGACTGAACGCAAGTTGCGCTTATTCCAGGACGATGCCTATTTGTCTCTCGATCTGCAGCAAAAGATACTCACCGTGATCCGCAAGGGAGCGGGCGTAGGCGCGGATGGCATGCCGCAGGTGGCAATCGAAGAGAATACCTACGAGCAGGGAGATGCGCTCAAGGCCGAGATCGAGGCGTTCCTGGAGGCGGTGGCCAGCGGCAATCCGCCGCCCGTGACGGGCGAGGACGGGCTACTGGCTTTGCGCACTGCGGTGAGCATCGCCGAACAAGTCGCCAGCTCGATGGCGAAGTTTTCCTAGGGGTTTGGCACTGGAGCTGGTTCGTTGTCGGTCACCGCAACCTGATCGACAAAGTACCGGGTTTCGCCAAAGCACGAAGTCGGAATTCCCGGGTGCTCGGTGTAATGCAGCCGAACCCGATGGCCCACCGCTTTATTGAGCTGCTCCACGATCGATTTGTCGCGCACACTGAAGTCCCAGAACTGCCGTGAGTTCGGGGCAGTTCCCAAGTACGGGCCACCCCCGTAGTACAGGGCGATTTCCCCTTCCTGGGTCTTGCAGATCCAGCCGCGCCTGACGAATTTTTGCAGCACGCCGGCCCGCTCGCCTTCCGCGTAGGACCAGGACAGGGTCAGCCAACTCCAAAGAACGGTCCCGCCCAACGCCACCAGCACAAGAATCAGCAGAAATCGGCCGAAACGGCCAGAGCGCTTCACCGGATTCGCGACGTCGTTTTTAGCCATGCTGACCTACCGCCTGATGGAACCGGTGAACCTCACCAAAATGGTATCCGAAATCGAGGCCATGCTGTTGTCCCTCGGGAGCCATCGAGCCCAAAGGATGATCAGCCGTCCGTCGGCCTCTATGACAGCACCGGAATTTGCCCCGTAAATCAGGCGCTACTGGCCCATTTGAGCAAGGACTGCCCGCAGCGGCGCGCGAGAGATTTGTATCCAGCCACTATAGGGATGGCTCATTTCAACGATCAAAAAAACCGCATCCGCGACAGAAAGGGAGCCCACTAAGAATGACGTTATGGCCGTGACATTGAAGCTCGCCAAGAGTCCAAATCCCAAGAAGAGCGCGGTTGCCCAGGACAGCAGCACAATCAAAATGGGTCGGGATAACTCTCCCTGAGACTGCCGAATCATGAGCTGGCGAGTCTCTCCTATGCTTTCCGAAAGCTGAAGAGCGTGGCTTTGCGCAAGCCGCTGTAGTTCGGTTTTCGGAGTCAGCGCGACGATGCCGCCGACAAAATTCTCGCCTTCTTGCTCCAAAGACTGGGGTGCGCGCGCGGCCATCCCGTCGTCCAACCAAACTCGCGAGACAATTCCGGTGATCATTTTCCGCAGTTCATCCCGCTGCAGCAATCCGACCGTTGTGGAATTCACAATACTGCCTTCCAGGAATTATCCTCAGCCTTATTTCTTGGACCCCGGCCCGGTCAATGGGCCCTTTCGTGGCGAGAACGCACAATCAAGTATATGAGCGTCGCACTGGCGGGCGCGAGTTTCGCTTCTCGCCGAGTTCAGCGCACCTTCTCGACATCCGGCAGCTTCCAAGTCTTGTCGAACAAAGCTGATTGGCCCCTGCTCCCAGCCAAACATGGATGAAAGCAGACTTCATTGGTAGTCCGCGGGATACCAACAAGTTTCCTCAAAGCGCGAGCATTGGCAGTTCCCGATGAGTACGTCGCGGTCCCGAGCGTCCAAGGAAATGGCCGAAGGGAAGGCGGTTAAAGATGAAACGTCATCCGACTACGTCCGCGAGCGTCCATCTTTTGTGAGGGGCGTTCTTGGGGGGTAAGATCGCGCAGCTGACGCGAACGATAAATGCCTACCTCGGCAACGTCCGGAGGTTGCCAGGCTCTTTATAACGGGATCACTTTGGAGCCAAGTATGAACACGGAATCTGTTTGCTGCGATGAACATCGACGTCACTTTCTGCAGGGATCAATGGGGGTTACCATCGCCGCGTTAGGCGCCGGTGCCATGATACGCGGAGCCTCGGCAGCCTCGCTCAGCGAGGCGCAACGCAATGCCATGACGCCCGATCAAGTCATCAAGTCAATGCTTGACGGCAACGTTCGCTTTCTCAGCGGTACACGCAAGGAGCGCGATTATTTGGCCGAGATGCGCACCAGTTCCGCGGGCCAATATCCGGCCGCCGTGGTGTTGTCGTGCGTCGATTCGCGCGCCCCGGTGGAGATCATTTGCGACCTCGGCCTTGGCGACACCTTCAATGCCCGGGTCGCGGGAAATGCAGTAAACGACGACATCTTGGGATCAATGGAGTTCGCCTGCGCAGCGGCGGGCGCAAAGGCGGTGGTGGTGATGGGTCATACGGCCTGCGGTGCGATTAAAGGCGCGATCGACAATGTCGTCTTGGGCAATCTCACGCTCCTGCTGGCTCGCTTCAAGTCAGCGATTGACACGACCGTGTTTGACGGCTCACGTACCTCCAAGAACGCAGCGTTCGTCGACGCCGTCGCGCGCACCCACGTCCAGCAGTCGGTCGCGCTCATTCGACAGCGAAGCCCGGTGCTCGCCGCCTTGGAAGCGAAGGGTGGAATTAAAATCGTGGGCTCGATGTACGACATTGCGTCGGGAAAGGTCGCACTGGTTTGACCGGATCGCCGTGCGCGCGCCGAGATTCACGCATAGCAGTTGCCCCCGGAGTTGCCCCTCGAGCCGGAGGTGCACTTCGAACTCAGGCCGTGTGCCTTTGCATGCGCAGGACAATGGCCCGATAAACGAGCGCCGCGCCTAGCGTGCCCAGAATCAGCAGGGCCAGAACCACTAGAACCTGCCTGACGATGTTGTCGATGAGGCCCAGCGCCGCCAAACGCACGGTTGGCACGGTGGTGTTCAGCTGTCGTGTCAGCGCACTGAGCTGTTGCGCGGTATCTGTGGCCGCGCGAAGCGCCTCGGTGTAGTTGCGGATGTCAAAGGGCGGACCACTGGCTTGCGCCGGGGTCGTTGCGGCTGGCGCGGGTGAGACGAATTGCGCGGTGAGTTTGTTTAGGCTTTGGATGAGCGCGTTCAAGGCATCCGCTGTAGTGGTTCCCGCTTGCAGGGTCGAGCGCAGATTTTCGCTCAATGCGCCGATCGTCGCGCTCTGATTTGTAATCTCCTGATTCAGTTGCGTCAGCAGTGCGTCTCGTTCCTTGTCTAAGATGGTTGGCAGGTTGGTAGCGAGAGTGTCCGCAGCGCTGCCGACAAGTGAAACGCGCTGGAAGTTCGCCAGCGCATTCTTGGTCTCGGGCTGCACCGCCATCCGGTAGGTCAATTGCTCCGCCTGCATGCTGACGATGTCTGGCATGCGCTGGAAGTAGAATATTGAGCGTTCAGCAAGCTGTCGAGCCTGGGTGATTTGCTGGATAGCCGGATCGAGGTCGGCAAACGGATCCAGATCCACGATCGAGAAGATGCTGCCGACCCTGCCTGTCTCGCCGGGTCCGGGTTCTCCGATCGACTGCGCAAAGTCGATGAAATGAATGGCCCCCACGGAGCGAACGGTGGGATGGCGCTCCCGCCAGCGCGCAATGATGTCGCGCAGTTGCGCCGATTGCGCGTCGCTCAACACGGGTCTCGCCAGATCCCAGGCGCTTTGTTCGAGATCGTGGTGGGCCTTGCGCAGCAACTCGATGCGTGTTCCGTACTGCGCCCACTCATCGTCGATGACCATGCGGCTCAACGTCGCCAGTACCACGAGATCGAGGGCGTTAAGGGCCGGATTGGGCCCGCCGGCATCGATGTATACGGCTTCCACCTGAAGTACCTTCCAGTTTTGGGCAGTGAGCCGCTCCTCTGGCGTTACCGCGCCCGACTGGAAACTGTTGACCCCTTCGACGACGCGGGTGCGGTATTGGTCCGAATAGCGCATGGTGGTGAGCTGCAACCGTTCCAGCTCCCGGGTGCGTTCCTGTGCACGCTGATGCGACGGGCTCACCTTTTGCAGCGTTGAACAACTGACAAGCGCGAAAGTAGCTATGACAAGGGTGAGAGACTTGTACATGTTGACTCCAGAGGTGACGGCTTCGCGGGCGGGCAGACAAATCGAAAAGATCTGCCGCAGCAGGGGCTGAAGAAACGCGATATTTTGCGCCTTTTCCCTAGGATGCCGGCGAATCAGCCGCAATCGCCGGGCTCCAGCCGTCGCCGGGGTTGTAATCCGAGACGGCAGCCGCGGTCTCGCGACTCTTCTCACCCAGGTCTTTTTGATAAACCACCCCGTCCGATCCGACGATGAACGTCATGATTCCCGAGCTGCGGTATTCCGCCGGATAGGCGATGACGGCAAACCCACCCGTCATCTTTCCATTCACAATGTAGTTCTGCGCCCCGCCCTTGGCCTTCTCGCCCTGTTTTCTTAGAATCGCGAAGTAGTAACCGTTGAATGGCTGTGGCTTGGTCCCCGCGCTGGTATAGCCCACGGCTTTGGCAAATTCAGCAACGTCCTCGAGTGGACTCGGAGATTCGCCCGCAGAGATTGGCCAATAGAGCCCGTTCTTCTTACCCTGATCGCTGACGAATCGCTGAGCATACTGTTTGGCGCCGTCATGAGACTGGCTGAAATACATCTTCTGTGCTTGGGAGACGGCGATGCAGGCGGCAATTGCGGTCAACTCATCCCTGCCGATCCGCCGCGCTACGATCTCATCTTTTCCAGCGTCGGTGTCAAATTGCCACCGGCCGGCAGCATTCCGGTCGAGTGGAATCGGAAATATGAAATTATCCGCGCCAACGTAGAGCATTTGGCCGCCCGCCTTGATCGCCGTCCAGCGATGCATTTGTCTGTAGGCTGCGGCGAAGTCCTTGAGCGTATCTTTGTCTTTGACCGCATCCCCCGAGAAGAGCACGTGCTGTGCGTTCGGACCGAAGATCTCGGTGAGAGTTTTTTCATCGCGTGACTTGGCTGCCTCGAACAACGCTGCGCTCGCCTCGTCCGCAGACCCAAAAGTTTTTTGCGCTGGATTTGCGTGCAGGTTGCCTTCACCCAAAATGGTTCCCAAGGCAAACATCGAGAGATTTGCGGCGAAAATGCATCGAGCGCGAGCGACGTGTCGCATGAGCTATCCCCCTAGCGGCGAAAGCCGCCAAATCCACCGCGGCCCCAGCCGCTGCCTCCACCGAAGCGGCCTCCGCCGAACCCGCTCGAGCGCATGCTTCCCCATCCCCGGTTGCTGTCGGCGCGAGAGGACCAGCCCCCGGAATCGCCAAAGCCGCCGGAGTGCCCGGACAGGCCGCCGAACGCACCCGAGTCCGAATCGCTGTGCTGCGCCCATGAGTTCGAGGCCGAGGGGTGGCTGGCACTAAAATCCTGCGAGCTGGATCGATTGACGTTGACGGTATTGCCACTCACGTTCGTGTTTCGAGTGTAGTTATTGTAGTTGTAGTGGTTATAAGAGTTGCTATAGCCGTAGTTGTTGTGATAGCTCCCATTGTAATAGCCGCCGTGCCAGGCGGAATTTCCCCAGTATGATCCGCCGTGATAGACCACCGCGGTGCCGTGCCAACCGCAGCTCCAGCTGCTATAGCCCCAGCTGCAACAACCCCCGCTGATCATGGCACCCACCGCGATTCCGGCGCCGAATCCGATGATGCCGGCGGCCGCCACGTCGGCCCCCGTATAGGCAGGCGCCACGTAGCCTGGGAAGATGTAAGGCGTTCCGTAAACGACTAAGGGGTTGTACAGGGGAACGTAGACGATCTGGGGATTCGCGGGTTGAATGACGATGACCTGCGGCTCCTGCTGCACCACCGTAATCTTCGGGCTCGACTTTAGTGAGCCATTAGCTTTGGCCTGCGCGCGCAAAGTTTGAATAGCGCTCATCACTTCGGGCTGTTGATTGTGGTAAGCCTCCCCGAGCGATGAGGTCCAATTGAGATTCTTGGCCATGTTGTCGAGCACGGAAGGGAATTCGGTAAGAGCCTTGACGCTCGGATCCCAGGTTTGTTTGTCGACAGCCTGCATAAGGGCGCTGCCCGTAAGACTCTTGTTTTGCTCGAGCCAGTAGTCTGCAATTGCGACCTGATCCGGAAACGTCGCCGCCGTGAGTACCTGGGCCACCAGCGAATCCGGATATAGGGCGATTGGAGCGACCAGGGACTGCAGCTGTTTTGCGCTTTGGGACGCGGCCTCCGTCGGATTGTTGCCGCCGGTCGCGGGAACCTGGCTCTGCGCGTATTTCGCCTGTCCTAGCGCCAGTGCCAAGATCGGGACGACTCCTATCTGGACCCACGCTCTGTGTAAATTTCCGTCCGCCATTTTATTCCTCGCCACTGGGCACCATATTCATATTCTCAGCCGCGCCCGGCGCTGATGTCTTTGAGGGAATCGCTCCGCGAGACACTTCGTGGAATCCCGCCATGAATCCGTCACTCGCGCTATGGCACCAAGGTCCAATGGTCCAACTTCGATATGGCATGTTCTATTTGCGGGCGGCATTGGATAGTGCCGGGTTTTAGTTCCGCCCACCTCAGCTGAAACCGACAAAAGACTCGGTCCGGAATAATCGCGGAGACGTTAAAATGAAATATTTCGTCGGCTTGCTTGCGGCCAGCCTGTTGTTTTGGGGCACTACGACCTTTGCACAGCAAAGTAGCAAACCCAACATCGTACTGATTGTTTCCGACGACTTCGGCTACGGCGATTCCGGCCCCTACGGCGGCGGCGTTGGCCGCGGCATGCCCACGCCAAACCTTGATCGAATGGCTGATGAGGGCATGACGTTCTTTTCCTTCTACGCGCAGCCGAGTTGCACTCCCGGCCGCGCCGCGATGCAAACCGGGCGTTTCCCTAACCGCAGTGGTATGACTACTGTAGCTTTCCAGGGCGAGGGCGGCGGCTTACCGAAGGCTGAATGGACCCTCGGATCACAGTTAAAGAGGGCCGGTTACAAGACCTACTTCACCGGCAAATGGCATCTCGGCGAGGCCGACTACGCGCTGCCGAATGCACACGGTTATGACGTGATGAAGTCCATGGGTATTTATCACTTGAATGCCTATACCTATGCCGACCCTGCCTGGTTTCCCGACATGCCGGACTCGTTGCGCGCCATGTTCGCCAGGGTGACCAAGGGGATCATGAGTGGCAATGCCGGCGAAACGGCGCACGAAGATTTCAAGGTCAACGGTGAGTATGTCGATACGCCCGTGATCAACGGCAAGGAAGGCGTAGTCGGCATTCCGTATCTGGATGCGTACATCGAGAAGGCAGCGCTAGAGTTTCTGGATGACGCTGCGAAGAATCCAACACAGCCATTCTTCATCAGCCTCAACTTCATGAAAGTGCACCAGCCGAACCTTCCGCATCCGGATTACATCCACAAGTCCTTATCCAAGAGCAAGTACGCTGATTCTGTCGTCGAGAACGACGACCGCATCGGCCACGTCCTGGCGAAGCTACGTTCCCTCGGTTTGGACAAGGGCAATACGCTCGTGTTCTGGACGTCGGACAATGGCGCATGGCAAGACGTCTACCCGGACGCAGGCTATACCCCGTTCAGAGGCACAAAGGGAACGGACCGTGAAGGCGGAAACCGTGTTCCCGCCATCGCCTGGATGCCCGGCAAGATCAAAGCCGGTGTCAAAAATCACGATATCGTTGGCGGCCTTGACTTGATGGCCACGTTCTCTGCGCTAGCGGGCCTCAAATTGCCGGAAAAGGATCTCGAAGGTCAGCCGATAACTTTCGACAGCTACGATATATCACCGGTGCTTTTCGGCACGGGGCCGGACCCGCGAGAAAGCTGGGACTTCTTCACCGAGAATGAGCTTTTGCCCGGAGCGGTCCGCTGGCACAACTACAAGTTTGTATTCAACCTTCGGGGAGATGACGGAGCTCATACAGGTGGTTTGGCCGTGGATAGTAACCTCGGTTGGAAGGGCGCTCAGCAGTATGTCGCGACCGTGCCGCAAATCTTCGACCTGTGGGCTGACCCACAAGAGCGCTACGATCTGTTCATGAACAACTTCACCGAGCGCACGTGGCTGGGTCCTCTGATGGGCCAGGAACTACAAAATGTGATGAAGAGTTTTGTTAAGTATCCTCCTCGCAAGTTGCAAAGCATGGGCTACGACGGCCCAGTCACTATCTCGGACTACCAGAAGTTTGAGTGGCTCCGGAACCAACTCAAGAACGAAGGCGTTCACATCGCGCTGCCAACCGGGAACTGAGCGAAGGCGTGCTGAGCGAAGGGCGTATCGTCAAGTGGCTTTAAGTAGGAGCATCAAAATGAAAATCCGCGGATCGATGATGTGGGCAACGATTCTGATATGCCTCGCAGCCTGCCAGACGGAGTCATTTCTTCAATCAGCCCAGTCGCCTGCGATCAATTCAGCTCAGCGGCGCGCTCAATTTGAGTTCAATTGCCCGGCTGCTACGGGCAAGGTCATATCGTCAGAGAACATTCAGGAGCCGATGGGTAACTTTCGTTGGACGCCACCACAGCGGGCTGAGTACACCATCGGGGTTGCCGGTTGCAACAAGCGCTCGACGTATCTGGTGATCTGTACGGAAGGCGGAGGCTGCATCGCCGGCAGCGGCAGCGGAGAGTATAACTAAACACTGGGAATCGCGCCTGTCCTGAGAAACGGCAGCCGTCTGGGGTACGACGCGGGATTCACTTCTTCCGCAGTGAGGGTGGCCAATGATTCAGACATCGCGCGGACTCGCTGCCGCTCTGAGCGTCCTGTTCCCAATAATTACCCAGGCTGACAACGTGGGTGACGCGGAACGGCTCTTGTGCGCGTCCGCGCGAGTCGCGCGGTGCGACGCGAGCGATTGCGAGCTAGGACTCCCGCAGAAATGGAACATACCCTCATTCGTGTCAGTGGACTTGGCGAAGAAAATGCTCAGCACCACGGACGCGAGCGTTGCCAAGCGGGAGAGTCCTATCGCATACGTCTCCCGCGATCAGGACCGTATATTTCTGCAGGGAACTGAGAACGGCCGTAGTTTCAGCATCGTGATCGACAAGGCAACCGGGCATGCGTCAATTGCGATCGGCGCGGATGGGTTCACTGTGAGTGTATTTGGCGAGTGCACGCCGATGCCCTGATCTCTTGGGATCGAATCAATGCTCAACGGGAAATCCGCTATGCGAGTCTTTCTAACGGTTGCTTGGGTTACCGCGGCTTCCGCGCTGTGCGTCGCTTCGGCACAGAATTACATCGCCCCTCCGACGGCTGGGCAGACGATTGCGGCTGCCTTAAGCGTGTATGCCTTTCCTGGGAATGGCCAATCCTCGGCGCAGCAATCGAAGGACCAGGCGGCCTGTTACACCTGGGCCGTCAGTACGACAGGTACTGATCCTTTTCGTGCGAGCCAGCAAGCCCAACAGCAACAGCAGTTGGCGGCGCAGCAGGCGCAGGCCGTACAGCAGGGCGAACAAGGCGCGGGAGTGAGAGGTGCCGCGGGCGGAGCAGCGGGCGGCGCCCTCATTGGGGCGATCGCGGGCGACGCGGGGAAGGGGGCGGCCATTGGCGCGGCGGTGGGATTTTTCGGTCGGCGTATGCGCGCGCGTGAGAGAGAAGAAGAGGCCGAACAACAGCAGTCCTGGCAGACGCAGGCGGCGCAGCAAAACTATGGCGCGCAAATGAACAGCTTCAAAAAAGCATTCAGCGCCTGCTTGGAAGCGCACAAATACACGGTTGAGTACTGAAGACTCGGGATCATAAAGTGCAAGCATGTCGCATGTCTTCCGAAGTAGAGGGTGGCCTATGATTCATCGCAAAACAAGCTCATTGATTTCTATGACCGTTCCCATTCGAAACCGCATCGCCTCGGCGCTGGCGTGCCTGTTGGTTGGTCTCGCCGTAGTCGCATTGCCCGGCTGCAAGAGCAACAACCCGAGCCCCGAACAGACCACCGAAAGTGCGACCCAGAAGATGCGCAAAGTCATTTCGAGCGATGTCGCAGAGGCAGGCCGCCGAGAACAGATGTTGAAACTCGTGGACAAAATGGAAGCGGTTCAGACCGCGTTTAACAAGGATATAACGGATTTCGTCACAAAATACCAAACGCTCAATGCCGACTACGACGCGACCCGCGCTGCGTTTGACCAATTGTTCTCGCAGTACAACGCCGAGCGCATCCAGGCCCGCAGTCAAACTCTCGATTTGCACTTCCAACTCGCCTCGCTGGCAACCGATAAAGAGTGGGACCGGATCGGCGAGGCGGAAGCCAAGATGTACGATGCGATCGAAATCGCCCGCAGCAAGCAAGAGGAGATCAAATGATTATTTCACTGGTGCTGGCGTACCTGTTCTTCGGCGGAAGCTCAAGCGAGCTCGCGTTGCAAGGCCACTCGCCCGCGGATTTCGAGAAGGCCATTAAGCACGTGGTCCTCTATGAAGATCGCAAAAAGGCCGCACTGGCCGAGATAGATTTGTGGGCCAAGACTTTGAAGGCCGGGGACAAGGCAGCGAGCAAAGACCAAAAAACGCTGGCGAAATCTCTGCGACGTCACGACACTACCAGAGCGGAAGTCGATCAGTTGGATGCGCAGCTCGACGAGACCTTTCACGACATGGACGGCAATTTTCTCGATACCCGCTTCCGAGTCAAAGAATTCATCACCAAGGATGAATGGGCCGCACTGGCGGTGCGGTTGAACAAGCGCTAGAGCCGCCAGTCAGCCAAGAGCATCTCGGAGACGACCTAGACGCCCAACGACACGCGCTTTTCCTTTCCCGCGTAGCGGTATTTGGGGCGCCACCGCGGCGTTTCGCGCCACGCTGTCGGTGAGGGGCATCTGGGGCAACTCCGATTCGGGTTTGACCAGTTGCCCCCGGAAGTCAAAGGCGCTTGGCGCCGCTCCCAGGACCTCAAAAGACATAAAAAACCCGCGTTTTAGCGGGTTTTGTGGACGTCATCGGATCCTTTCGGATGTTATCGGATCAAGTCAAATGGTGGAGCC
>CAVZJP010000017.1:0-914044 GCA_963775565.1 uncultured Gammaproteobacteria bacterium | reverse complement strand
TGTTGCACCGCATACGCCGCGCCCGCCCGCCCCGTGCCGGAACAATGTAGAGCTGGCTATCGGGACGCATCAATTGGCCATTGCGCGCCTCGACGTAAACGATCCAGCGTCCGTCCGGCGAGACTTTGGGGAAGCTGTTGCTCATGCCGTTGGCGATGCGCCGGCGACCGGCTCGGCTTTGCCTCCTCTGCCCTGGTCAAACGGGATGCGGTAAAGATCATACTTGGATCTGGTTTCATTCGGGTCGTTGGCATGTTCAGGCCAGTTTCACACCCGGAGAATAGGCGTCTCGCGCCTCCGCCCTCGCGAACACCAGGTACTTGCCGTCCGGACTCCAAACCGCATCGGTCTGCACATAGCGCGGATCGTCGGCGCCGGAGAGGTTGCAGTGCCCCTGTCGCGGCTATACCAGGCGATAATTCCGCGTGTGGGATAGAAGACCTGCAGAAACCGATAGTCTTTGAAATTGGCCACGTAGTAATTCATGGCGAGGTCGCGGGAGTTTCCGCCGGGCGTAGTCCGCCCTTCGCCAGGTCGTTGATGGTGGTCGCCACATATCTCCGTGCGGAGAGACCTGCGACATGAAGCCGACTCGAACGTGCCGCCAAGCTTTCCGCGAAACGAACTCCAGGCGAGACGCTCTCCGGTTCGATAGACATCTGCGGCCGGACAGGCAAGAGCGCATAAAGACCCTTGTCGTTCTGCGGACCGTCGACATCCATGCCCATAGTTTTTCCGTCGGCCGAGAAGGAGTGGCAGTTGGCGCACTATGGATGCCTTTCCATCAGAATCCGGCTGCGGGTTTCGCCGACATTGCGCAGCCGCCAGGCGATGAGCGGCACGGCCCGGGACCAGGGCTTGATCACGCCTTTTTCGGTTTCGGAAGGCATGAGCGGCACATCGCGGTAAAAGATCGGTGCGCCCACCGCGTCACTTGAAGTGCGAATGCCGACCTGTCCACGGGAGACGGCTTGTTCCGCGGCCTCGCCACGAAGACCCGTGATGGTCACGGTTGCGGCGCCAGAGACCGAATGCCGCTTGACTGTCTGCCAGGTAAGTGGGTCCGGCGTCCAGGAATGCGCTGCCCTCAACTGGGGTGTGAGCTTGGGCGGCTCATTCGTGGTGGCGACGCAATCCGGATCTATCCTGCCGATGCGCAGTCGCTCGCCCCTGGAGGTCGCGTGAATCGACGCCTGTCCATCGCGGAACGAGCCGTCCATCCGCCAAGAGGTGACGCCTGCCCCGTTATCGCGCCAAAGGAACGTCGGGGGCGTGATTTCGGGCGGAAACATCGATCCTTCCATCGGATAATCTATCGTGATGGCGGCGATGGTGTGTGCTGGAGACGGCCTTGCGGCCTGACTTCCGCGGGCTTCCACGCCTGGGAGCCGCCCGCCGCGAGTGCCAACAGAAGGCATGGCATAAGGATCACCCGTGGCGAGATGCCGATCATTGTTCGCGTCCCATTGCAAGATCAGCTTAACGCCCTGCGTGGCCCTTAAAGTAACGAATCGCAGCCTAACGCCTTTCGCGCTCGAATAATGCCAGGGTAGCGGCCGGCGATCCCGGAGGCGGGTGCCGCCGAGCACCAACTCAACCCGTGGCGGGGACGGGCGGCAAATCGTCGTCGAGTTCTTTCTGAAGCCGCCGCAGCCGCTCCAGAAGATCGCGTTTCAGCCCGATTGAGTCCTTCCGGGACGCAAGATTGTTGGTTTCCCATGGATCGCGCGTAAGATCGAAAAGCTGAGTAACGCCGGCTTGTGGATACACAATCAGCTTATGCTCCGCGGTGCGCACAGCTCGCTGAAAATGCCGGTAATAGCTGAACATTGCGTCGTGTTTAGGCCCGCCTGCGCCCCGCAGCAGCTCGACCAGAGAAGGGAATTCGACGGATTTCGGGAGGTCCACGCGAGCCAGTTCGCACGTGGTGGCGTACAGGCTGTGCTGATACACCATATGGCGGACCCGCCGGCCACGGGGAATGTCCGGACCGGAGATCACTAGCGGCATGCGGATGCTGTGATCGTATAGGTTCTGCTTTCCCATCAGGCCATGCTGGCCTACGGCCAGACCGTGATCGGCGGTGAAGATGACGTACGTGTTGCGGGACCGGCCAGATTTCTCCAGCGCGCCAAGAATGCGCCCGATCTGCGCGTCCATATAGGTGATGTGCGCGTAGTACTCGGAACGGTGTAGTTGGACCGCTTCGCGAGTGCGGGGAAAGGGCGCCAGGGTTTCATCGCGCACGTCGCGGTCGCCTTGGTCAAATGGATGCTCCGACAGGTAGTTAGGTGGAACCTGAATGCGTTCCGGAGGATAAAGATCGACAAACTGCTTGGGCGCCTGCCTGGGATCGTGAGGCGAGTTGAACCCGACGTAGAGGAAGAAGGGAGCGGTATCCCGCGACCGCTTGAGCAGGTAGTCGGCGGCGCCTTCGGCCCAGACCTGAGCCGAGTGCTTGATCTCATCCTTCGGCGCCTTCTGCCATTGTGCCGTGTGCAGCCACTGCCCCTTGAGCGACTGGTCCCAGGGTGTCCAGGTGTTACCCGGAGCAGGGCGGTGATAGGCAGATGGTCCCGATTCGAACATCCCCCCGCTGACCGGTCCAATCTGGTTGAAACTGCGTCGCAAGAGTGCATCGCTTAAATGCCACTTGCCGATGATGGAGGTGTCGTAGCCGGCCCCACTCAGGGTCTCGCCCCACAGTGGGGTTTCCTCGGCACGCCGCTGGGCGTGGAACGAAGTGAGCCCTGTGTTCAGCATGGTGCGGCTGGGTACGCACACGGCTCCGCTCCAAGAGCCTTGGTGGAAGCAGTGGGTGAAGGAGCAGCCGCGGCTCACCAGGCGGTCGAGATGGGGCGTACGGATCTCATTGTTGCCGAGTGCACGGATGCCACGGTAGGTCAGATCGTCGGCGATCAGAAACAGGAAATTTGGATGCTGTACATGAACCTTCGCGGCCCGAGCGGGCACTAATGCCGACGCTCCGCCAGTCACAGACTTCAGAAAAGTTCGACGTTGCATGGGAGTTACCCTCTACCCGGAACCTCATCATTCTCTCTACCACATTCTCACGGTATTTCTGGACCCGTGCATGGCTATCTCGCCCACCACTCCGCCGGGCAACCAGGCCCCGATTTTGCCGCCGCGAAAGGAACGCGCCTCGGATCCAATCATCTGCCCTGAGGCCGTTATTGGGCAGTTGTATCAGCTTGGGAGCGATCGTCATCGAGCCAAATCAATTCCTGCCTTAATCACGTTGGCGAGAGAGGATCCAGGATCGACTACGACCGCGAAGTCATTCGCCGCGGCATCCCAATAGTAGGCAGCAAGCCCGGGGGGCGTCGAGAAAAAGAGTTCGTCTTTTCCGTCGCCGTCAAAGTCGCCCATCATCCATCCGAGGGTGGTGGCGACCAGTACCTGGCTTGGCGTGCCAGCCGCGGGAGCGGCCGGGATCCTGGACGTGATTGGGGGTGCCCACCGAAGAGGCTCTGTGCGGTCGAGGGGAGAATGTGCGTCCTGTCGTAATTAGCAGGTAAACCATATCGGTATTGCCATCGCCGTTGAGGTCGGTATACGCCACGCAATCTCCGCCTGTGTGAACGCATGCCTTCGTGCAGCCGCTCCCCACTGCTTCCGCCGGGCCGCTACGAGGTCTCGATTTCCGTGAAAGGCTTCGGCCCTTTAAGCACACCGGCATTGTGGTGCAGCTTGCCAAAGCCAGTAATCTGGATGTCATTCTCTCGCTGTCAGCCGTAGAACAAAGCGTGAGTGTGGAGGCTGATGCGTCCATCCTCACCACCAGTAGCTCGGACGTGAGCGGCGATCTCAATGGCAGAGCCATGGAAAATCTGCCGCTGACCACACGCAACACCTTCAACCCGGCGCTGTTCGCCCCCGGTTTCAACGGGCGCCGCGACGACGAATTCGGCAACCCAACGTTCGCTTTTGGCGGCATGCAGCGCCGCGAGTTCCTGATCGATGGCATCGACAGCCAGCGCGGTGGTCCTGGCCGGCGTGGGGTCGTTGATCTGGTAATCGACAAGGCCGAGAAAGGCGGCCTCCTGGTAACGAGCGCGGATAATAACTTCGATGACCGCAACGTCACCTGGGCGTCGCAGTGGACCAGGATCCTCTCGGCCTCCACGGTAAACGAATTCCGCTTCGGATCGCTGGAACGTGAATTCTTCCGCCCACTGGTCTCGGGCAAGCTGGCACCGGTGATCAGCATCTCCGGCGTGGCGCAGTTGGGTTCGGACACTTCGGCCAACCAGTATTGCCTGGAGCATCAATACGATTTTGTGATGCGCTCACCCAATACTATGGCGGCCGGCACATTCCGTTGCTCATCGACGTGAACCTTGGGCCTCCCGTTGGCTACCTGGCGGATGGGCGACCGAAATTCTCCAGTGCCAACCGCCCCGATACCCGCTTCAACCAGATTCTGCAGCTCACTTCTGCCGGCACCTCGGTCTACTGTGGCGGTTTCCTGGCTCTCAATAAGCGCTTCTCGCGCGACTTGCAGTTCACCGCATCTTACACCCTGGGCTGGGCGTTCAACGTAAGCGATTCCACCGGCGATTCGGGCAGCAACGTCACTGATTCCACCAACCTGAAACGCGACTAGGGCCCCTCTTCGAGCGACCAGCGCCACCGCTTCGTGTTGCAGGGTGTTTGGCAGCCGGGGGCGAAGAACGTTATCCTGAATGGCTGGATGGTGGCCCCGAATTTTACCGTCACATCTGCCTTCCCGATCGCCGTCACGCAGGGTAGCGACCTCAATGGCGACTCCGTGAACAACGACCGCCCGCTCTTCCGTGGACGCAATGACACTTCTGGTTACGGGTTCAAGGAAGTGAACCTGCGGATCAGCCACACCGTGCGCCTCAATGAGCGCGTCGGCCTGGAGATCATCGGCGAGGCCGAGAACCTCCTCAACAGCCTGAACGCCGCCTGCACCACCGCCGGCTGCACGGGAGCGGTAGTCTCTACGGTGACGGCCCCCGATTTCAAACGCATCACCTCCGCCACCGACTCGCGGCAGATCCAACTCGGCGGGAGGTTGCGGTTCTGAAACGGCCGGCACTGATTTTCCGGGCTGCGCTCTGCGCCATGGCGCTCCTCGCTGGGAGCGTGCGGCTGGATGCGCAGACGCATCGCGTGGTTCTGCTTTCGGTGGATGGCCTCGACCACCGCTACCTGCGGGATTGCGACCGCCTGGGACTGAAGATCCCGAACCTGCGTCGTCTGATGCGCGACGGCGCCTGGGCGCAGGGCGTGATCGGCGAGTTCCCCACCATCACCTGGCCGTCGCACACCACGATCGTCACTGGGGTGCCGCCCTCGGTGCACGGAATTCAGCAGAACCAGCGCTGGGACTACAGCCTGATTCAGGTAAAAACACTGTGGGACGTGCTGGCGGCGGCCCACCGCACTTCGGCGGCGATCACCTGGCCGGTAACGGTGAACGCACCCATCACGTGGAACCTGCCCGAGTATTTCGAAAAGCGCCAGGGCGGCGCGATGGACCTGGCGGCAATCCGCAAGAAGGCCACGCCGGGCCTGGTGGACGAGATTGCCGCGGAGTATCCGTCGTTCGCCCAGCAATGGATGGATGACCGTACGCGCACGCTGGCAGCCATCTTCCTGATGGAGAAGAAGCGGCCCGATTTTCTAGCAATTCACCTGGTGGACCTGGATGCCGAAGAGCACGATACCGAACCCTTCAGTACGGCTTCGAAGGCGATTCTCGAGTATACCGACGAGCTGATTGGCCGCCTGCTGAGCGCGCTCCCCAATGACGCCACGTTCGTATTGGTGTCGGACCACGGGTTCGTACCGGTGGAGAAGACGGTGCATCCGGCGGCGGGCACGGTGACGCCGTTCTGGGTGAGCGCTTCCGATGCGGCCACGGCGGCGCGCCTGGAGGAACTGCGGAAGGATCCGGCGAACGGCATCGGGCGGCGCATCCCGCACGAAGAATGGGTGCGTTACCGGCCGAACGTGCCGGAGCCGGCGGCCGTCTACGAACCGGCCGACCGGTTTCTGTTCTCGCCACAGCCGACGGAAGGGCCGTATGGGAAGCCGTACGAAATCGGCACTCACGGCCTGTGGCCGGCGCGTCCCGAATACCGTTCCGTGTTTCTGGTGTGGGCACCCGGCATTCAGGCAGAGAAACTGCCCGAGATGTCGATGCTCGACATCTTTCCACGCCTGGTGCGCTTGCTGGGCGTAGCGCCCGTTCCAGCACGATAACCAACCCGCATTGCAGGTTCATCCGGTATTCACACGCGCTTGCAAGAATCGGGTCATGACCTCAGCGTTTCTTCGGACAACCAACAGGAATCGCGACCTTCAAAGGGGACAAAGCGGGCTAACAGCGGTACACCGTCAGGACGCCGCTGCAGTACCGCCCACCCGCAGCGTAACAAAACCGCCTGGAATCGAGGCGACGCTCGATATGAGCGTGGACGGCATTTTGATTGACGCTCCCGGGGCCGCTCCACTGGCACGGAATTGGAGCTCGAGATCGACTCGCCGATTCACACAGGTAAGCTCGTGGTACGCCTGCTCGTGATCGGGTCCGTCGTTCGCAATGACGGCCGCGGCACTGCGCTGCGGATCCTCAGCCACAAGTTCCGCCACGTCCGCTCTGCAGCGGTCCCTGCCCGGCTACGGTAGCAGCCGCATTGAAGACTATACGCTCTGGCGTCCCGTTTTCGGACACCCAAATCCGGAAATGATGACTGGTTGGCCTCGGTGCATCCACTTCCCCCATGCGAGACGGCTTTGAAGACCTACGGTACGCGGCGCGTGTCCTCCGCCGCACTCCGGCCTTGACATTGGTCGGAGTGCTTACTTTGGCGCTCCGTATTGCCGCCACCACTACCGTCTTTGGCTGGAGCGACGGGATGGTCCTGCACCCCTTCCGCGGCGCCAGGGACGACGGACAACTCGCTGTCCTCGAGTCTGTTCGCGCCAGCGGCATCGAGGACGATAACATTTCGTATGCCGACTGCCGGGACTTTCAGGCCAGCCTGCGAAGCATCCCCGGACTGGTGCTGCACCAAACGGCTCCCGCCTCGATCGGCCAAGGAGAGAACGCCTATTCCGCGGGGTTCGAACTTGTCTCCGGAAACTACCTCGACGTCCTGGGCGTAAAGCCTGTCCTCGGCCGCACGTTCACGCGCGACGAATACGGCGACAGGGCCAAAGCGTTCACGCCAGTCATCAGCCACCGGCTGTGGCGCAACTAATTCCAGGGCGACGCGTCCGTTCTCGGCCGCATTTGAGTAAGGAACTCCAGTCGCCCGAGGCGGGGTGTTCTGATCCAAGCGGAAGACGCTCGTCGGATCATTACAAGTGCGTTTTGTAACGATTGCGAATCAAGTTGGAAACATTGTCCCAAAAGCGCGTTAGCACGCGTGCCGGGCATCGTGGTTGACCGTTGTTCAGTAGCGAAGTCCGGCGCACTCGGGCATCACGGAGTTCTGGTACGCTGCCCAACGGTCGACGCGAAAAGCTGGAACTCACAGTATCAAAACTGGCCCGCGTGATCCATTCTGGCTGCCCGTAACATATTGAATTCACTGGTCGGGGCGGGGCGATTTGAACGCCCGACCCCCTGCGCCCAAGGGAGAAGCGTGGTTTCCAAAGGCTCCATCCGTTATGGCCCGTTCTTTATGTTTACAACAACTTGGGGAATCTGCTTTTCGCTCAAAGGCAACCCAAGGCGTCCCAACAGATAGGGTTTTGGCACAGTTCTGGCACAGACCGGTTAAGGCACTCAGAAGCCTGGCCACAGGGAGCGCTTCCGAGTAGAATGCGGAGTTTTGATCCTCGTCGAACTATTGAAAACGCACCAAAGGGACAACGCTTGAATTCAAGCGGACTTGTCTAGCCAGAGGGCATTCTGAAATGCCTAGGCGCGTTCGCGAACACTGCGGGCGCCGACAAATTCTTGCATTACGCATGCTTCCCTCCCCTGCTCGCAATTACCGTGCTGATCTCCAGATCGACGATGACGCCCAAGTGATCCGTCGGCTAAAATCCGTCCGAGGGGTGTAAACGCGAGCGAAGCCCCCTTACTATCGGGCACAGACGATCAGGCGCGAATCAACCGGTGACCGGCGTTTCTCAAAATGAAGAAGGTTGAAGTTACGGAGATAAGCCGTGCGGCCGCCCGCTGATCCACCGCTTCGTTTCCGCACCTTAAGTCGCCCTAGACGTCCTCGATAACCCAGAACCGTCGATGAGGTCGGCCGAATCTTCCTGTTCCGGCAAGAATTTCCTCGCTCATCGAGGAAGGCGGTGTGGCTGCGGCGTCCAAAGAGCATAACCATAGCGGCAGCAAGGAGTAACAGCCGTGCGAGATCGCCATCCAACCTGTGGCGGTCGACGCCTCTGGAACGTTCAGCGAGACCAAGCGGCAAGTCGGGCTTCTGCGCATGCTGCAGGCAGGCGTCATTCTCTCGGACTACGCAACCTTGATGGTGGAAATCCTCAAGGACAATGCGCGGCCGGAGGCGGGTGAGGTCTACGGAGCCATGGACATGGGCTGGGCCAAGCTTGTCGGACAAATTGCCCAAGCCTACGGAAAATAATTGGCGGCGTACGCCGCTGTGGATACAAGCGCGTTGCCTTCGGGACACATCCTCTAACCTGTATCCTCCATCAGGGCGGCCGCGCGCTTCCCGATTTTCTTAAGCGCCACTTCGAGGCCCCGGAGCTCCTCCGGGCTCAGTTCAGAGAATACTCTTCTCATCTGGCCGGAATGCTTTCGGAAGGCTGGAACAATGAGGTCCTTGCCGCTTGGGGTGAGGGCGACGATCCGCACGCGTCGGTCTTCGCCGCTCTCTACCCGGCTAACCAGGCCCTTTGCATGGAGGCGGTCCACGGCGATACTGATCGAACCTGGCGTCAGATCGACAATCGGGCCGATCGCATTAACGGGCAGGGGTCCTTTGTGTAGCAGGGCCTCCAGGACGCCGAAGTCCGAGAGGCCAAGTCCGGTCTCTTCGATGCCTGCTGCTGCGTAGCGCGTCAGCGCGCGCATCGCCTTCATCATGACAAGCCAGACGTGCTCCGGTTCTTGGGTGCCTTGGGCCATAAAAAACCTGAATCTTCTATAAGTATACGCCATCAACTATATTGACTTCAATATGATTGACGACATGATTCATGATCGTCACCGAAAGGAAGAACCTTATGAGAGCCATTTCCGCAATCGCCCGATATCTCGCGGGCGTAATCTTTCTCGTTTTCGGCCTGAACGGCTTCCTGAACTTTATTCCCATGCCGCCGCCGGCAGGCATCGCGGGACAGTTCATGGGAGCGCTGTATGCCTCACACTATCTGTGGGTAATCTTCGCGTTTCAGCTCGTCGCTGGAGTGCTCCTGCTGGCCAACCGTTACGTGCCGTTGGCGCTGGCCATGCTGGCTCCAGTGATCGTCAACATTCTTTCGTTCCACGTTTTGATGGCCCCGAGCGGGCTTCCGCTGGCACTCTTCGTAGCTGTACTGTGGGCGGTGATCTTCGTCGACGTACGGCCGGCATTCGCCGCGCTGTTCCAGGCCCGCGTGCAGGCACGCGCCTGATCACGTATCTAGCTCGGTCTGAAATAAGGACGCGAAGAAAGGATAAACCATGACTAGCGATCGAACGATTCTCATCACCGGAGTGACAGGCCAACAAGGCGGGGCGGTGGCGCACGCCCTGCAAGGCGCCGGGTTCCATCTGCGCGGCCTGACGCGCAAACCGGAAAGCGAACGAGCCGCGGCGCTGGCCCGCCAAGGCATCGAAATCGTCAAGGGCGATCTCGATGACGAGGCGACCCTTCGCCGTGCGCTGGCCGGCGCCTGGGGCGTCTTCAGTGTGCAGAACACGGGGGAGGCGGGCGTTGAGCGGGAAGAGGTGCAGGGCAAGCGTCTCGCCACGCTGTCAAGGGAGGCCGGCGTCGAACACTACGTCTACACATCCGTGGGATCGGCCGACAAGCAAACGGGCGTGCCGCATTTCGACAACAAGTGGCGCATCGAGGAAACCGTGCGCGGCCTCCGCTTCCCCTCGCATGTGATCCTGCGTCCGGTATTCTTCATGGAGAACCTAATTGCACCCTTCAGTCTCCAGGGTTCCACGCTTGCCTGGGCACTCCGGCCAGACACGAAGCTACAGATGATTGCGGTGGACGACATCGGCTGGTTCGGCGCGCGTGCGTTCACGCATGCCGCTGCCTTGAACCGCCGCGAGATCGATCTCGCCGGTGACGTACGAACGATGCCGGATGCGGCGGAAATCCTGACGGAGGCGCTGGGCCGGCCGATTAAGTTCGCGCAGACGCCGATCGAAGGGGTTAGGCAGTACAGCAAGGAAATGGCGACGATGCTGGAATGGTTCGAGAGCGTCGGCTACAGCGTCGACATCGCCGGCCTGGAGCGCGAGTTCGGCCGCACGCTCACGAAGCTTCCCGACTGGGCACGCCGTCAGGAGCGATCCTGAGGCGCCATACGCCTGACGCCTTTGGGAAGACTTAAGGAGCGTTCGTATGAAAGCAATCAGATTGTTGGAATATGGTGGACAATTGGTGTTCGACGATGTACCGCGGCCCACGATTGCCCGCGACGAA
Organism: uncultured Gammaproteobacteria bacterium; assembly: GCA_963775565.1. Lineage (GTDB taxonomy): Bacteria > Pseudomonadota > Gammaproteobacteria > Steroidobacterales > Steroidobacteraceae > Bog-1198. Next base: position 903,419 of record CAVZJP010000017.1, on the reverse strand, counting down.
ATCCTGGTTAAGGTCAGGAGCACCGCGGTCAATCACCTCGATCTTGTTGAAGCCTCCGGAACCGCAAGGCAGATACTCCCGATCGACCTGCCTTGGATTCCTGGTCATGAGTTTTCAGGGGTCGTCGAACAGATTGGCGGTGACGTTGCGCCATTTGCGGCAGGCGACGCCGTGTTCGGCATCACTACCGGGATGGGGGCGTATGCGGAGTATGTGGCGGTCAAGGCGGCGGCCGTCGCAAGAAAACCATCCAAGCTCTCCTTTGAGGAGGCGGCGTCCGTGCCGGTGGCGGCCCAAACAGCGTGGCAGGGAATCTTCACCCACGGTCACCTGGAAAAGGGACAGACGATCCTGATTCATGGCGGCGCCGGCGCCGTAGGGGCCTATGCCGTGCAATTGGCGTCCCATGCCGGCGCCACGGTCATTGCCACCGCAAGCGGCGGTGATGAAGTGTACCTCAAATCCATCGGAGCCAACCGGGTTATCAATTATCGGGAGGAGCAGTTCGAGAGGGTTTTGCGGGAGAAGGTCGATGTGGTTTTGAGCTTGATTCGTGGCGATACACAGCAGAGGTCGTTCCTGGTCTTGAAGGAAGGCGGCCATCTCGTCTCTGCCACGCAGCCCGTATCGCAGGACGAGGCCGCGAAGCACCGTGTGTCGGGCGTGATGATGAGGCTCGCGCCGTCAGGGCTGGAACTCGGCAAAATCGCTCGACTGCTGGACGAGGGGGCCATACGCCCTGACGTCGCGACCGTCTATGCGCTCCAGGACGTGGCCCAAGCCTGGAAGGACATCGCCAGGAACCTGCCAGGGGTTCATGGCATGTCGCAAGGTGAGACGGATGTGCCAAGACGCAAGTCTCACGGCAAGATCGTGCTTCGTGTGGCCTCGCGCGAGCACGAAATCAGGACTCGCGCCTACGAACTATTTCTCGCTCGCGGGGCACAACCTGGCCGTGAGATGGAAGATTGGCTCCAGGCCGAACGCGAGCTCACGGCTGAGTAGCCGGGCGGAGCGGATTGCGTCTGAGCCCAGCGTCGCTTCATAGTGGACGACAGTAAACATCGTCAAGGAGCAAGAAACATGATGACCATTTCAGTAATCGTCGGCAGCACACGGCAGGGCCGGTTTTCCGAAAAGCCGGCGCAGTGGATTCTTCAGCAATTGCAAAAGCGCGAGGGGATTGAAGGTCGGCTCCTCGATCTCCGCGACTTCCCGATGCCTTTCTTCGATCAGCCCATGCCGCCTGCTATGCCGGGCCGCCCGCCTTACGAACATGAGGTGGTGAAGAAATGGACGGCTCAGATCGCGGCTTCGGATGGTTTTGTATTCGTCACGCCGGAATACAACTACGGCCCTGCCGCCGTGCTGAAGAATGCGATCGATTGGGTCTATCCGGAGTGGAACCGCAAGGCTGCTGCGTTCGTGAGCTACGGAAGCGCCATGGGTGCCCGAAGCGTGCAGCAACTTCGCGAGACGGCAATCGAGATTCAAATGGCGCCGGTTCGGTCGTCTGTTCATATTCCCGTCGCAACGTTGTGGGCGCATTTCCAGGGTGGGGACGTCGAGAAGGGTCTCGCCGAACTGGAGAAACAAGCGAACACCATGATCGACGATCTGCTGTGGTGGACAGCAGCGCTTAAGACCGCACGCGAACGTTGATGGACGAATTATGAAGCCCCCAATACGAACACATGAAGGACGCGTGGCGCTGGTCACCGGCGCTGCCCAAGGCATCGGTCAGGCGATTGCCTTGGCTTTGGCGGAACGGGGCGCACAGGTGATCGCGACCGACCTTACGCCGCCGACCGAAACCGTGCAGAGGATTGGCGACACGGCACACGCTCTTGCACTCGATGTGACGCAGGAAGAACAATGGCGTTCAGTCGCCGCAAGGGCCCTGGATACTCGGCGAGGTGGATATCGTCGTGAATAACGCGGGATATTTCCCCAATCGCTCAATCGATGAATTCGATCTGGCGACGTGGCGGAAAACGTTCGCTACAAACTTGGACTCCCACTTCTTGAGCGCGAAGTACTTCCTGCCAGTGATGAGAAAGAAGAAGTGGGGCCGTTTCGTCGGCATATCGTCAAACATGGTGGGCTTAGCCATTCCCGGCATGAGCCACTACATCGCGACGAAAATGGGCATCATCGGGTTCATGAGAGGGTTGGCGAATGACGTTGCAAACGACGGCATCACCGCGAACGCCGTGTTGCCGGGCCTGACGAATACGCTGGCAACCGCGCCTCAATCCGAAGAGCAAAAACGCGCCACCTGGGAACAGCAGGCCATCAAGCGCATAGGAGAGCCGGGGATGTTACAGGAGCGGTTCTGTTTTTGACAAGCGATGATGCTGCCTTCATTACCGGTCAGGCTATCGTCGTTGACGGGGGCCAGTATCGCATCGGCTGACCCTTTAGTCAATGAGGTCGCGCACGACAACGGAGTATCGCGTGAGAAATCCATTGACGGAGTTGAATTAAAGAAGAGGATCGAGCAATGCAAATCGAAGATCGCGTCTTCATTGTCACGGGCGCTTCCTCGGGAATTGGCCTCGCGACGGCGACAGCGCTGTCTGGCCGCGGCGCAAAAGTCGCCCTGCTTGCGCGCAACACCGATGCCCTGGAAAAATTGGCGCAACAACTATCCGGCAGCCTGCCCCTTTCAGTAGACATGACGCAGTTTGATCGCGTGCGTGAAGCCGTGCAGGCTTGTGCATGCGCACTACGGCCGCATCGACGGCCTCGTCAACAACGCAGGGCGCAGCTATGCGGCCTCGGTAGAAGAGATCGACACCGCACTGTTTGAGGAAATCTTCCACCTAAACGTGTTGGGGCCGATTGTCGCGATGCAGGCAGTGATTCCGCCGATGCGGACGCAAGGCGGCGGCAGCATCGTGAACATAAATTCGGGGACCGCATTCATGACGATTCCGCAATACAGCGTCTACTCGTCTTCGAAGCGGGCGCTCCTTGGATTCAGTCTCACGGCGCGCGCCGAGCTGGAAAAGGACCATATCGTCGTCAGCGAAGTTTATCCGTTCGTCACGGCGACGAATTTTGGCAAGAACAGGATGGGCAGTCCGTCTGGAGGCGGACCGGCGTCTAATTATGCCGAGGGCGACACCCCCGAATTCGTGGCAAGTCTCGTTCTGCAAGCGATTGAAGACGGCCAGGCTCAGTATTTCGCCAATGATCGGCTTCGAAAGATGGCCGGCGTCGCGGCCTCGTGATGTGCGCCGGCCATCGACTCCCCGATACACTAGCGCAGGTGCACGCGGCAAAGAGGAGAAAACAGCCATGTCGTACAGCATATCGACGTTGCTTACCCGCAATCTTCACGACGTCTTCGGCGAGAACGACCCGGCGCGTCGCCGCGCGGCGATTGACGAGATCTTCACCGATGATTGCGTGTTCTACGATCCGCATGGGCGGCGTCTACCGTGGCCGCGACGAGATCCATCGAATCGCTGGCACGCTCAGGGCTAGTCACCCTGACTTCCGATATCAGCCGACAGCCGAGCCGGAGGAAGTGGGCAACGGCGGGCGGGTCCCATGGGTAGAAGGCCGGCCTGGCGAGGCGCCAGCTCACGCCGGTACGGATTTCATCATCACCCGGGACGGCCGGATTGCCGCTGTTTATCTCTTTTTCGACAAGCTGACAGCTCGGTGATCTGTTCGACCTCGCGTCGGCGTCGCGAGTGTGTCGACCCGTACACTAAAGACCGACCGGCTACCGGTCTGGCATTCGCTCACGAATGGAGGAATGAAAGTATGAATGGATTGTTCGTTAGTATCGGCGCGGGACCGGGTATCGGTGGCAGTACTGCCAGCCGTTTCGCTCGTGAAGGCTTCGACCTGGTCTTGGCTGCCCGGGACGTGTCCAAATTGGAACCGTCTGCACAAAAGATCCGGAAGGAAACCGGACGGCACGTCGAGACAGTAGCTCTTGACGCCGCAGATTTCAGTGCCGTTCAGCAGTTCTCGGAAAGGTTTGGCCCGGCCGCCAGCATTCTTCACTACAACGCCGCAGCGATACAAAAGCTGGACGTGCTTGAGGCGCCTGTTGAAACGACGCAGCGCAATTTGAGCGTCGATATCCTAGGCGCGCTCGCCGCGATCAAGTACTTCGCGCCTTATATGGAGCAGCGGCGCAAAGGAACCATTCTGCTCACTGGCGGCGGTTTGGCACTTGCTCCGAGTGCGGAATATCTGTCATTGAGTATCGGCAAGGCCGGCATTCGCTGCTTGGCACAAGCTCTCTTTCCTCAACTCTCCGCAAAAGGAATCCATATTGCAACATTGACTGTCACGATGATGGTAAGTCCTGGCTCGGAACAGGCGACTGCGGCTGCTGAAGCTTTCTGGTCTCTGCACGCAGAACCGGAAGGGCGTTGGACATGGGAAGCCACTTTGAAATGATGGTCTGGCGTTAGTTGCAGCCTATGCGACCGCGATAATGGCTTTTCCTCTTACGCGGTGACCGCAACCTCGCTACTGAAGAAGCGTTGAATAAGCGACCTTGATGAACCGCTTCAATGGGAGCGGGCTCCGCTCTACCTTGGCTTGGAGAATAGCGCCTTGCAAGGACGAATAGAGAAAATGGGCAAGTTCCTTACAGTCTGTCGTCGCAGGCAATTCTCCAGATTTGACAGCCGCTTTCAGGCAGTACACGACAGATTCGTGGATCTCCGCATACATCTCGATCAGCTTCGCATTAATCGTGTCGCTATGAGGGCCAACTTCCGCACTGAAATTGCCGATCAGGCACCCGTTGCGAAAGTCAGCCTGCTTGAGAAAATCGAACTGAATATCGAACCACTGACGAAGGCGGTGGAGCGGCTTGAGCGAATCGTTCCGAAGAGTCTTCGTGATGTTCTGCTGGACCATCGCAAAATAGCGTATGAGGAGTTCGAGGCAGAAGGCTTCTTTCGACTCGAAGTGATTCGTGAATGATCCCTGCGGTACCCCGGCCGCGCGAACGATATCGCGGACCGTCGCGCCGCAATATCCCTGTTCGAGCACGACTTTAAAGCCCTCGGCAAGTATTTTTTCACGAAGCGATGGTCTCGGCATGCTAGCTCCGGCCGGTTTGCGACGCCGACGTGGTGACCTGCATCAACAAACCACCACTACAGTTGTCCGTAATCAAACAATACAACTGTCCTTATTGATAATCAACATCGCCCGCCCTGCAAGCGTTGCGGTTCGGCCTCTTGACAAATTAATACGTACGTACGTAGTATTTGGGTGAAGGAGCTGAATCGCGTGCGAACATAGCGCGCGCACCTGACGATAGTGTCTCCATCCCATAAGGAACCTCTATGAAACTCTCTGAAAACACCATCTTCATCACAGGCGGCGGCTCCGGGATCGGTCGCGGTTTGGCCGAGGCGCTGCACCAACGCAAGAACCAGGTGATTATTGCAGGGCGGCGCAAGGACCGCCTTATGGAAGTGGCCGCGGCAAACCCCGGAATGGCGTGGATCGAGTTGAATATCGAAGATCCTGCAAGCATTTCAGCCGTCGCCACGAAGCTGACAGCCGAGTACCCGAAGCTCAACGTGTTGATCAACAACGCCGGAATCATGAACGTCGATGACGTGTCGTCCGCAATCGACGAGAAGCTCTTGGTCTCAACGCTCACCACGAACCTCATGGGGCCGATCCGGATGACCGGTGCTTTGATTGAACACCTGAAGCGGCAGACGGAAGCGACAGTAATTAATACCACATCGGTCCTTGGATTCGTTCCGTTGGCGGTTACGGCCGTATATTCGTCAACCAAGGCGGCAATGCATTCGTACACGATGTCCCTTCGGTACAAGCTCAAAGGCACGCCGGTCAGGGTTCTGGAGTTAACGCCGCCGTGGGTGCAGACCGACCTGCTTGGCAGCAACAACGAACCCAGGGCAATGCCGCTTCCCGAGTTTATCGAGGAGACGATGCGAGTTCTGGGAACAGATGCCGACGAGGTGCTGGTGGAGCAGGCTAAGCCGCTGCGGAACAACGCTGGACCCCACGAGGCCGCGCTCGTCACTCAGTTCAATGATGCGTTCTGAGAAAAACAACGAGGGCAGCATGGAAACCAACAAACAAGTCGTACTGAACGTACTCAAGGGCGCTTTCATAGAGCGTGACGCGACGGTTGTGGATCGGTACTTCTCCCCTGACTATGTCCAACACAATCCAGTCATCCCAGACGGACCAAGGGCCATCGCCAATCTGATTCCGACCTTAAAAACCCTCTCCTACGAGATCGGCATGGTTGTCGCGGAGGGCGATCTGGTGATGGTCCACGGCCGGTATGTAGGCTGGGGTCCGAAACCCCTTGTCGCCGTCGATATCTTCAAAGTGAAGAACGGCAAAGTCGTTGAGCATTGGGACGTCATGCAGGAGGAGGTGCCCGCCTCCGCAACTGCCAGCGGCAATCCGATGTTCACGCCGCGGATCGATTCGATTCACCGGATAAGGAAACGAGCAAAAAAGCACAAACTGAGGCCGGCCACGATGTTCCGTGTCTCCGGTTTTGAGATGGGAAGTTTTCGTAACGCCTGGGATACCCATTCGTACAGCAGACCGGCCCGCAGACATAACCGAGACGTTTTTTCAGGCGATGGCATCGACGCTCATCTACGGCGAAATGGACGCCGTTTTGGTGGACACCTTCATGACGGCCAAACAGGCCAATGACTTGGCTGACTGGGTCGAGGCAAAAGGTAAGAATCTAACCACGATCTACATTACTCATGGGCACGGAGACCATTGGTTCGGGGCCGGCACTCTCCTTGAGCGGTTCCCGAAGGCCCGACTCGTGGCTACGCCAAACTCGGTTGAGGTGATGAAGGTAAATGCGTCGCCGAAGGTTCTCGATGGAGCATGGAAGGCCGGATTCCCGGGGCAGATTCCAGACAATCTGGTCATCGCCGATGCGCTCAATGGAAATGTGATCGATCTCGAAGGGAAAGAATTGGTCGTTGTCGAACTCGGGCATACCGACACGGACTACACGACCTGTCTTCACGTTCCATCAATCGGGCTCGTGGTCGCCGGCGACGCCGCCTACAACGACGTCCACCTTTATCTCGCCGAGTCGAATGAGCAGACGCGACAGGAATGGATCGCTGCACTCGATAAGATCGAGGCGCTTAAACCGCGCGCTGTTGTGGCCTCGCATAAGCGGCCCGAAAACGAAGACGACCCGAAGATCATCGAAGAGACACGAAAATACATCCGCGATTTTGACCGGCTCGTGAAATCGACAAGCACCGCACAAGAGCTGTATGACAAGATGCTGGCTATTTATCCGAATCGCGTCAATCCCGGTTGGGCTCTCTGGGGTTCAGCGCGCGCATTCAAGTAGCAACGGCTCGGCATGGGGTGGAGCGGGACCAGTCTCAGGGACTTAACCATCGCGCGAATATCACGGTTCTCTAAAACCACGCCTCCGCGCTCTGCGGCTTCACGGACGGCAACATCCACCATGGCACGGGCCAGGTCGTCGGCCGGAATCACCTGGTTGGGAAACAGCACCCGAAATACGGGGTAGATCACGCGCAACAGCCGGTAGCTGAGATTCGGCTCCTTGCGCGGCTCGACGGGATAGATGTATGCAGGCCGAAACATGTAAACGCGCGGGAACCCTACCGAGATCAGCGCCTTCTCGGCCTCTCCCTTGTAGCGGGCGAAGGCTATCCGGCTTCGTCCCGTCTGGTCCGCGCCGCTTCCGCTTAAGAATGAGAACACCGCATTGGGACTGCTGCCGTGGAGAACGCGCGCGAACTCGATGGTGTAGTCCACGGTTGTTTTGCGGAGTTCCGCGTCCGATACCGCCCCCGTATACGTGCCGAGGCAAAAGATCGCTGCGTCCTGATCCGAGAGCGCCTCCGCGAGTGCGGAGCAGTCAGCAAAGTCCTTATGCAGGATTTCTTTCAGCTTGGGGTGCGAGATGCCAAGACTCCTGCGGCCGATTGCCGTCACGCGGCAAACCGCGGGGTGATCGAGCGCGTAGCGAAGGGCATAGCCGCCAACCATGCCGGTCGCCCCCACGATGACAAGACGTCTCTGTCCCGCCGGAATGCTCATGACAACGCCCGCTCGTCAACCCAATCCACATAGAGCTGGCGCTCCGCAAAAAGCCAGGCTCCGTCCGTCTTCACGAAGGTATCGTAGTAACGAAGTGAGGCGACCATCAATCGCCGCTTCTCACCGCTTGACTGTGACGTGATGCGCCAGGCAATAGGCTTCCCCGGTGGCTTGGTCGGCTGTGAGGGTGAAGATCGTGCTCTGTCCGACGAAGTGCGTGGTGGCGTCGTACTTGTTCAGGTCTGCAAAAACCGGCGCAAGCGCATCGCGCGCGTGCAAATCCATCGAGGGCTTCGGATCTTTGGCGTTCATGAACACCACGAAGTGTGTGTCTTCGGTAAAGAGAGCCATCTGACCCTTCGCGTCGCGACGGTCGGCGCAGTGCGCGTAGGCCTCGACGAGCTCCCGGATCGCGAGGCGGTCGGCAGCTTCCTCCGGCGAGATTCGAATGTGTTTGCTCATGATTACGCCTCCAGTATGGCCTTCGGTTCCAGAAACGCCTCGATTCCGTACTGCCCGTATTCCCGGCCGACGCCGGAATACTTAAACCCGCCCCAGGGCGCTTGCGGATCGTCGGTCATGCCGTTGATTACGACGCGGCCGGTGCGCAACTGGGAGGCCACGCGCCGGGCCCGCGACAGATCGGTTCCGAGGACGGCAGCGTGCAGACCGTACCTTGAGTCGTTGGCAATGCGGATGGCGTCGTCCTCGGAGTCGTAGGCGATCACGCTGAGCACCGGGCCGAAAATCTCCTCCCGCGCGATCGTCATGTCGTTCTTCACATTAACAAACACCGTGGGCTTGACGAAGTAACCCGCTTCGAAGCCTTCCGGATGTCCCTCGCCGCCGACCAGCACTTCAGCGCCTTCTTCAATGCCCTTGCGGATGTAGGATTGCACGCGCTCGTACTGCTTCTGGCTCACCATAGGTCCGACGGCGGTTTTTGGATTGGCCGGGTCCCCCACGGGGAAGGCGGGCATCGTCTTCACGATTGCTCGTTTGATCTCGTCGAGCCGGCTCTTGGGTACGAGAAGCCGCGTTCCGGCGGCACAAGCTTGACCACTGTTCATGAAGGCCATGATGAGAGCCGCCGGAATCGCCTGGTCGAGCGCGGCGTCATCGAGCAGGATGGTGGGCGATTTTCCGCCAAGCTCAAGGGTCACGCGCTTCATCGTCGCGGCGCCGTCGCGCATGATGCTTTCACCAACGCCGACCGAGCCCGTGAATGAGATCTTGTCGACATCGGGATTACGTACGAGCTCGGCGCCCACGGTCGTGCCGAGGCCGGTGACGACGTTCAAGACTCCCTTCGGGAGGCCCGCTTCGTGCAGAGCCTCGACCAACACCCGTGCCTGCAGCGAGCTCATCTCGCTTGGCTTGATGACGACCGTACAACCCGCGGCGACGGCGGATGCCAGCTTGAGGCAAATGAACAGCGCGTTTGCATTCCACGCCGTGATCATACCGGCGACGCCGACCGGTTCCATCGTGACCGTCGTCTTGCCCCACTGGCGTGTCCACGGTATCTCGTCCAGCGCCTTTTCGGCGGCGGCAAACGCGTTGACGCCCGATTCCACGATGAGGCGGGAGAACTGGGCGACGCCGCCGTACTCCTCGATCATCGCGGCCGTCAGTTCGTCGATGCGCGCGGAAGCGGTCTCGTGCAGCCGGCGCAAGATCTTCGCGCGCTCTTCTTTCGTCGTCCGGCCGAACGTCGCGAAAGCGCGCCTGGCAGCGGCAATCGCGCGCCGTGTGTCTTCCTCGTCTCCCAGCGTGACGCGGGCGATTACCTGACCGTTGGTCGGCTTGATGACGTCCATGACTTCGCGGCCGTGGGATTCAACGAACGATCCGTCGATGTAGTGTGTGGTGATCGTCTTGACGGTGTCACCGGTTGCGGCTGTCTTCATGGCGGGCCTCTTTCCTTATGTGCTTTGTGTCAGAACGACGTGACGACGACCCTGTTGAGCGAGCCGTCTTTAAGCGCCGCGTAACCGTCATTCACATCGCGCAGCGCAATCTTTTTCGAAACCAGATCATCCAGGTTCATTCGGCCTTGCAGGTAGAGTTCGGCGTACATCGGGATATCGCGCTTGAAGTTGGTCGAACCGAAGTTCACGCCCTGGACGCGCTTCTGGCCGCCGATCGCGTCAAAGATGTTCAGATCGATATTCACCTCGGGTTTCGACACGCCGACAAGATAGAGTCCGCCGCCGACGCCCAGCATGGCGAGCCCCTGCTCAGCGACGGACTTCAGCCCGACGAAATCGAACACATGATCGGCGCCTCCGCGCAGAAGGTCGCGGACGGCTTCGACAGGTTTTGTCTTCGTGGAGTCGATGACGTCGGTCGCGCCGAACTTCCTGGCCGCTTCGAGCCGCTTGGGCTGAATGTCGATGACCACGATCCGCGACGCGCCGGCGATGCGAGCGCCGCTGACTGCGTTGAGTCCCACGCCTCCGGCACCGAAGATCACAACGGTATCGCCGGCAACGACACTCGCGGTGTTCAAGACGGCGCCCGCGCCCGTCACCACGCCGCATCCCAAGAGCGCCGCCTGTGCGAAGGGCATCTCCTTCGGTACGAGGGCGAGCTGGTTCTCATGGATGAGCGCCCGTTCGGCGAAGCCGCCCAGCCCCAGGCCCTGGTACAAGGCTTGTCCCGTTGCGGCTGAGCCGCGGCGCATCGGTCGGCCGCCGTAGGGTCGCTTCCGGGTGTTGACACTGGAAGGAGCGGCCCGACAGACATCTCGGGCACGAACCGCACGACTGAGCGAGAGAGCCTACGACGTGATCTCCGACATGGAATTGCGTGACGTCAGGGCCGACTTCCGCCACGATCCCGCAGATCTCATGGCCAAACACGGCAGGTGTCGGGAAGATAGGGTTGGCGGCGAAGAGCAGGTCGGTGTGGCAGAGCCCGGAGGCTCGCACGTCAACCAGGACCTCGCGCCCGATGGGCGCGGCGATGTCCACGTCCTCGAAATCGAACCCACCACCGACCGCGTTAAGTACAAGCGCCTTCATGTGCGCCCTCCTGGCGTGCGAACTGATCTAGCGTTCCAGAGCAGCGGGGACAGGAACCATAAACTGCGGCTTGACCGGTTTCGAGGTTGGCCGCTTTTCCCGAATCGGTTTGGCCTTTGGTTTCTTCTTCCCGTTCTTCATCTTCGTGAGTCTAATTTGACAGAGAGCGATTAATACGTCCAAGACATCTTTACTATCAGACCAATCGCGATAAAGTATCAGAATGGAATTGCGGCATCTGAGGTATTTCATTGCGATCGGCGAGGAGCAGCACTACGGGCGCGCGGCGCGGAGGCTACGGGTCGCCCAGCCCGCACTTTCCCGGCAGGTTCAGGATCTGGAGGAGGAACTGGGCTTCGATCTATTCGACCGCCTCCCGCGCGGCGTGAGGCTGAGTTCAGCCGGTAAGTTGTTCCTGGAAGATGCGCGCCGGATTCTGCAGCAAATAGGCGAAGCGGTCGCGCGCGCCGGTCATGTGGCAAGCGGCCGTGCGGGCACGCTGCGCCTTGGCTTTACCGAGAATTCTTGCTGGCGCGGCGTTGTGCCGGAGTCCTTCCGGCGGTTTCGTGAGCTGCAACCCGACGCCGAACTCCAGCTTCAGCCAGCGGCCAGCATGGAGCAGATAGAGGCTATAAGGTCCGGTCGCCTGGATGCGGGGTTCGTCAACTTCATGCCAACAGCCGATCGGGACTTGGACCAACTTCCTGTTGCCACACAGCGTGTCGAGCTGGCGGCACCCAAGGGACATCCGCTCACCAAAGTCAAAAAGCTCCGCCTGCGGGACCTGACAGATGTACCGTTCATCTGGTTTCCAAGGTCGCCAAGCCCGGTGTTCTACGACCGCTTGATGCATGAATGTTATCGCGGCGGTTTGAAATCGCCCCGCATCGTTCAGGAGGGAATGAACGAGGCGACCATCCTGAGTCTCGTATCGAGCGGCTTGGGCGTGGGATGGGTGCTCGAAACGGCACGCTGGAGATGCCCGGAGACCGTTGTCGTGTCACCCGTGGTCGATTTGAACATGCCTCTGACGTTGGCACTCGCGTGGAGACGCGATAACACGTCTCCTTTGCTCGCGAAGTTTGTTGACGATGTACGGCGCTTGCCAGACGTGCGAGCTGTCAATAAATGAAACGCGATGGTACCGGGTTAGGCCGGCTGGCACATTGGCGCAAGCCGCACACGGCCTCAAGCGGAGAAAGAACAGCCATGCCCTACAGCATAGTGTGAGTAAGCAAGATCAAACCGTGGGAATCGTCCCGCCGTCGATAACGATTTCAGTGCCAGTAATTGCGGATGCCCGGTCAGAGGCGGCGAAGGCGACAAGCTCTGCGACCTCCTCGGGACGGTTGGGCCGGCCGAGCGGAATGCCGCCCAGCATGTCCATAAGTTTCTGACGCGCCGCTGTGTAGTCGCTTTTGTCCTTGTCCGCCATTCGTTGAATCATTCTGGTGGCGGCATCGGTCTCGATAAAGCCCGGAGAGACGGTCAGAACGCGAATGCCTTTGGGACTGACCTCATTTGCCAATCCCTTACTGTAATTCGTCAGCGCCGCTTTCGCCGCCGCATAAGCCAGGGTCGAGTCGTAAAGCGGCATCGTCCTCTGGATGGAGGATACGTGAATGATAACCCCTGACCGTTGCTCAATCATGGCGGGGAGCAGACCGCGGTCCAGCCGGACCGCCGGATAGAGGTTTTCGTTGATAGGCCTGCTGCCAGAGCTCATCGGTGACGGTAATAAATCCGCCACTCGGCGCGGATGAACCGCCGACGTTATGGACCATGATATCCACACCCTTGAACCGGTCCAGCATCTCCCGGATGACATGTGTGGTGCCCTCGGAAGTCGAGACGTCGGCCTGGATGAAATGTGCCGCCGAGTTTTCAGCAGGGGCGGACCGTGCCGTTATCGCAAGGGTCGCGCCACCTTTTAGAAATCGGTCCGCGATCGCCTTACCAGCTCCTTTCGTGCCGCCGGTGACAAGGACGCGTTTGCCCTTGAAGTCGGCAATCTCATTCGTGTTTGTGGTCGATCCAGTCATGGCTTCTCCTTCACTGATTGACTGCGCTTGCGGTTATTGATCGGCTCGCCAGTCAGGCAATAATGCTGTCGCGCATGCCGCCGTACATTAAAGCTCGGGTCATTTGCGCACTGTAGAGATAGTAGGGAAATCCCGGCTCGATGCTGCTGGCTTCATCAAGGGTCTTCACCTGCTCGGCTGAGAGGTTCAGGTCCATGCTGGCGAGATTATCCTGCAGTTGCGAAACTTTCCGCGCGCCAATTATCGGTATCACCGCAACAGGCGCTGGCGAAGCCATGCGAGCGCCACCTGCGCCATACTGCGGCCGGCCTGCTGAGCGGCCGCCTTTAACGCGGTAATGATGCGTTGGGTACGCTCCTGCTCGGGAAGGAATTCCCGCATTTCCTGTCTTGACATGCGGCCCGCATCGGCGTCGCCATTGCCGTGATATTTGCCCGTTAGAACGCCGTTCGCGAGAGGAGACCAGGCCGTTACGCCTAAATCGAGAGCCTTCGCCATGGGAACCAGCTCGCGCTCGACTGTCCGCTGAATGAGACTGTATTCGATCTGAAGCCCCGCGAAACGTGACCAGCCGCGGAGTTCCGCGAGGGTATTCGCCTGCGCAATCCACCACGCCGGAGCATCCGAGATACCGGCATAGAGGATTTTCCCCTGACGAACGAGGTCGTCAAGACCGCGCATGACTTCCTCGACCGGAGTCATTTGGTCCCAGATGTGAACCCAGTAAAGATCGATGTAGTCAGTTTGCAAACGGCTCAGGCTTGCGTCGACGGCCTGCATCATGCTCTTGCGATGATTGCCCGCCGCATTCGGGTCGTTTCCCGGCGCCGCGTTGCTGTATTTGGTGGCGAGCACAATACTTTGCCGGTGGTCCTTAATGAACTCTCCGACGAACCGTTCGCTCGAACCGTTCGTGTACACATTCGCGGTGTCGATGAAGTTTCCTCCGGCTTCGCGGTATGTGTCGTAGAGCTTGCGGGCTTCGTCCTTCGCCGCGCCCCAGCCCCACTCCTCACCGAACGTCATCGTGCCCAACGCCGCTTCGGACACCCGGAGACCACTCTTGCCTAACAATCTGTATTTCATGACCGTTTCCTTTCCGTCGTGTTCTAGCGTTCCCAGGCGGCAGGCAAGGGAACCACCTGCGGGCGCTGGGCCGGTTTCGCGGCCGGTCGCTTTTCCCGAATCACTTTGCCCATTGGCTTCTTCTTTCTGCCGTTTCCCTTCATACCCTTACTTTGACAGCGCCCCACCGATACGTCCAACATATCTTTACTATCAGCCTGAGCGCTTTAAGATATCAGTATGGAATTGCGGCATCTCAGATATTTCGTGGCAATTGGCGAAGAAGAAAACTACCGGCGCGCGGCGCAGAGGTTGAATGTCGCCCAGACGGCTCTGTCAACGCAGATGAAAGACCTGGAAGCCGAATTGGGGTTCCAGCTGTTCGATCGCCTGCCGCGCGGTGTGAAATTGAGCGTGGCCGGCAAACTGTTCCTGGAGGATGCGCGGCGTATCCTTCAGCAGGTGAGCGAAGCCGCTGCACGCGCCGCACGCGTGGCGCGGGGTCAGTCAGGAACGCTGCGCATCGGCTTCACGGAGAACGCCTCCTGGCACGGCGTCGTCCCGGACGCGCTACGGGTTTTCCGGCAACGGCACCCTGATGCCGAGTTGCAACTCCATCCGGCAGGCAGCGTGGATCAAATCGAAGATATCAGGTCAGGCCGCGTGGATGCCGGGTTCGTGTTCAACATGCCCAGCAATGATGAAGAACTGGACCACCTTCCGGTTGCCATACAGCATGTCGAACTTTCCGTACCCAGAGATCATCCATTGAGCAAGATTAAGAAACTCCGGTTGCGTGACTTGGTGGATGCTCCGTTCATATGGTTTCCGAGACGGGAGGCCCCGGCCTTCTATGACCGTCTGCTGCACGAATGTTATCGCGGCGGTCTGAAATCTCCGCGCATCGTTCAGGAGGCAGCGAACGAGGCCACCATCCTCAGTCTTGTGTCGCATGGCATGGGCGTGGGCTGGGTCAATGGAACGGCGCGCGGGCGGTGCCCGGAGCGCGTCGTCATCCTTTCCGTCACCGATCTGGATATGCCATTGCCGATGGCTCTCGCCTGGAGAAAAGCCAACACCTCTCCTTTGCTGACGAGTTTCATCGCCGACGTGCAGCGGCTTCCGGAGGTCCAGGCGCTGACGCAAACGATAAGGCCCGCCAGCTTGGAGGCCGCTTCAAGCTTGCGACGTCAAATCGGATACAGGGGGCGATTGCCGAGGACCGAGATCGCTGTCTGCCAAGCCTGATAAACACTCTTGTGCGCCCCTTGGCTCAAACTTCCAACTACCCGTCTCATGTTCGTTACGCTGACGGCTGTACCCACCGAAAGTGCGGCTGGTCAAGTTGCTCGGTAGGTGTGGTCGTTTCCTCGATGCGCTTGCGCACGCGCAACTCTCGGAGCGTAGTCCGTGCATCGGCCAGGGTGCAATGCAGGACCTCTTGGATTTTACGGACGCCCTCAGCGTGCAGGCCCTGCTCAGTCTCCACCGGACCAAGATGCACGAGCGCATCACAGAGAAGTTGCTCCTGCTCCGGCGACATCAGCCAAGTATACAATGCCTCTGAATATGTCCTCTGGAGTAGAAGGCGGTCAGTATCGAGTCTGGTACCCCAATTTCGATTCGCTCAAGGTCACTGCTATCTGCGCTGCCTTATCGTGGCGTTTTGAACCGGTAGACGTTAATTTTCAAACGCTTAATTTTGGAATCGAGGGTGCGCGACGGCAGACCTAATTTGGCTAGCCGCGCCTGATGGCCCCGATATGCGGCCTTGGCTCGCTGCGAGCGCGGCTTCAATCATTTCCTTTTCCTGTTTCACCAGCGTGCCGTGTAGCGTGCCTGACCGTTTCGGGGTTGCGCGCGACTCCCGCTTGAGCCAAGCTTCATCCATTGCGAATGTTTCACCCTCGCTGAGGATAACCGCACGCTCGATCACATTTTGCAACTCACGGACGTTGCCCGGCCAAACATATGACTGAAACGCTTTTAGGGATTTCTTGTCGATCGCTTTGAATTTTTTCCCGGCCCTTTTGCCGAAGCGATCGATGAAATACTCCACGAGCAGGGGAATGTCAGCGACACGTTCACGGAGGGGCGGCACCTCGATAGGCACGACGTTGAGCCGGTATAGAAGATCTTCGCGAAATCGCCCTTCAGCAACCAGTGCGTTCAAATCACGATGAGTTGCGGCCAGAACTCTAACGTCAACGGGGATGGAATTGTTTCCGCCGACGCGTTCGATTTCCCGCTCCTGCAACACCCGCAACAGTGCTATCTGAATTTCTCCTGGCAGGTCGCCGATCTCATCCAGGAAGATTGTGCCGCCATTTGCCGATTCAAAACGGCCGAGGCGTCTTTGGGTCGCCCCGGTAAAGGCGCCTTTCTCGTGCCCGAATAGCTCGGAAGCAATCAGCGAGGGCGGAATAGCGGCGCAGTTGACGCCGATGAACGCATGGTCTGCCCGCTTCGATCGTTTGTGGATCGCCCGCGCAATCAACTCTTTTCCTGTCCCGGTTTCACCAAGAATAAGAACGGTGGAGTCGGAAGACGCCACCTTGGAAACTCGCTGCAGCACTTTTCTAAGCGCATCGGAAGAGCCAACGATATCTTCGAACATCGAGTCACGATCGATCTGCTCTCGCAACGCCAGGTTTTCGTTCCGCGTCCTCTCTTCCGCTCGAACGCGGTCATCGATGTCCGTACCTGTTGCGTACCAGCGGGTCAATTGCCCTTGCTCATTTCGGAAGGGGTTGTATCGGATCAGGAACCAGCGATACGCGCCGTCTTTTCGGCGTGCTCGCAGTTCAGCTTCAAATGGAACTCCGCGATCGAGAGCAGCCCTCCGTTCATCACGATATCTTTCCAGATCGTCCGCGTGAAACAATCGTTCGCGAAAGCGAGGAGCCAGCACGTCTTCCGCCGTCAAGCCTGCATAATCCAGCGTCGCCTGGTTCGCGTACAGGGGAGCGCCGGAAGGGTCCAGCACGACAATTGCCTGCGGTATCGCATCGGTAATCCGGCGCAGTTCCTGTTCATCCTCACGCAGCTTTTCCTGCGTTTGTTTGAGGGCCTCAATATCGGTGCTGGTTCCGTACCACCTCAAAAGCTGTCCACGGTCGTCACGAAAGGGCTCCACTCGAATCAGAAACCATCGATAGACGCCATCGTGACGACGAAGCCTGGCTTCGATCTCACCCGGCTCGCCGGACGCCAACAACTCTCGCCACTTCTTCATCATTGGCGGTACGTCCTCGGGGTGGAACGCGGCTTGCCAGCCCCAACCGGTTGACTCTTCGTGCGAACGGCCCGGTGTATTCATGCCAACGTTTGTTCAAAAACTCGTTTGGGCCATCGGGCGTATTGCACCAAGCGAGTGTGGGAATGGTGTCAATCACCCGACGAAGATTGGTCTCGGAATCCTTGATTTCCGCGAGAGCCGTCAGTGAGAGCTTCTTGCGACTGGTGTCGTTCGATGGCGATGCGGGCTATATGTCCAGCAGCCTCGATCAACTGCAAATCGAGACTCGTTGGAGTTCGCGGTTGTGAATAGCCGATGCAGAACGTGCCGAGGACTTCGCCGGAGTTCGAAATTAGAGGTTCCGACCAAGCGGCACGTAGCCCTTGATCGAGAACGAGCCGTCGCGCCGCCTCTCCTTCATCGTCCTGAGGCCAACGCGGGTCGGTGGACAAATCGGAAATGATGACACGCTCTCCGGTAAACGCTGCCGTGCCACAGCAGCCCCTGTTTGGTCCGACCGGCCAAGGCGCTAAGGCAGCAGTCACTGCCGGCGGGAAATTCGGACCGGCAAGGGGCAGCAGTTGATCGGCTTGTCCGGTCCAGTCAACAAAACCTGGGAGGTCGCGGAGGCATGTACATCGATGGCAGAGCATAACTCGTTCAAGACTTCGGAGAGGCTTGCCCCATCGGCGATCATCTCAAGCGCTCGCTTCCCGGCGACGCCAAGCAATTCCTTTTGCTTGCTTTCTTCAATGTTTATCCAGGTTCCATACCACCGCACGACCGCGCCGCTTGCGATCGCAAAGCGGCTCGTACCGGAGCAAGAACCACTGGAAATCGCCGTCGGAACGCCGCAAGCGTACTTCGTGCCCGCGCCCGCCGGCTGTATCGCGTGCTGCCCACCGATTTAGCAATCGGCCGAGATCTTCAGCGTGAACCGCCGCCTTCCAGCCCCAGCCCAATGACTCTTCCGAAGATAGGCCTGTGTACTCATGCCACCTGGTGTTGAAGGATTCGACAGAGCCATCCGGACGACTAGACCACGCAAGCCCCGGAATCGCCTCAACCATGAGCCGAGCATCCGGCGCTGGCATCACTTCTGAAGATTGGTGGTCTTTGGGCACCATCCCCGGATTATAAGCCGATCCTGCTTCCTCATGGAGCAGGAATTCCTGAAAGTTCAGGACTATCAGATACTGCAACTTGCCTCATTTCAGGCGGTTGGGAATGGCAAACGCATTGCATTCAGGTGAACAGCTTCGAGCTGGAGAAAGATGACGCTGAGGATTGACCGCGTCGGTGAGCGGGTTCGGCTCAGTGGCGACCTTCGATCTGAGCATCTGCATCAAGTGAAGGCCGAAATGGACCAATGCGGATCACGAAGCGTCCTGGACCTGGAGGAAGTGGACCGCGTTGATGTGGAGGCCGTCCACTTTCTGAATTCATGCGAGGCGCGGGGAGTATCGGTGTTGAACGCCTCGGCCTATATCAGATCGTGGATGGCGCAGGAAAGCGAGCGGCCAGCGCACTAACAGTGAAAGCGCAGGAAGAACAGCAACGAAATCAAAAAGGAAGGTTCGAGATGAAAACAACTAAACCCAGCATCGTTTTCTGCCACGGAATATGGGCAGATGGTTCAAGCTTCGGCAAGGTGATTCCCCCGCTACAAGCGGACGGATACGAAGTAATGGCCGCCCAATACGGCCTCGACACACCCGAAGGTGACGTCGCCACGGTTAAAAGGACGCTCGGACGGGTCAGCGGCCCAACGATCCTCGTCGGCCACTCCTATGGCGGAAGCGTGATTACGGCCGCAGGGACCGATGACCGGGTTGTCGGACTCGTTTACATCGCCGCTCTCGCTCCCGACGTCGATGCCGGCGAAACATCGCAAAGCCAGCAGGCACCGTACCCACCCACCGATGTCTTCAAATACGTCGAACCGGGAGATGGGCGCCTCTGGATGAAGCCGGAAGGCGTCACGTGTTTCGCGGGAGACCTCCCGGAGGAAGAGCAAAAGGTTGTCTGGGCGACCCACTATGCCCCGGCTCTCGATCTCTTCAGCCGGAATGCGCCTGGCGTCGCTTGGAAGTCGAAGCCGTGCTGGTACATCGTGGCCAACCACGACCGGACGGTGCAGCCGGAACTGGAACGCTTCCTGGCGAAACGGATGAATGCAAGCACCCACGCCATCGACAGCAGTCACGTCCCGATGCTGTCCCATCCGGACTTCGTCGTGGACGTTATCCGTGCCGCCGCAAAGGCTGTTCAAGGATCGTCCGCCAGAGCTTGACGGGCAACTCGGTTGCCAACGTTCAAACCAGACGCAATGGGGTAGATATGCGTAGCGAGGCTCGCCCAGATAAACGGTGCTCCTGGGTCGACGTGAACGATCCGTTGTTGCTCGAATATCACGATCGAGAGTGGGGCGTTCCCGTTCACAGCGACCGCAAACACTTCGAAGTCCTTGTGCTCTCAGGCGCGCAGGCCGGGCTGAACTGGTCGCTTGTGCTGAAGAAGCGGGAAGGTTATCGGCGCGCGTTCGACGGGTTCGATCCCGAGAGGGTCGCGCATTATTCCGACAAACAAGTCCAGACCCTTCTAGGCGATCCCCAGATCATCCGCAACCGCATGAAAATCGAAGCCGCGGTGCGTAATGCTCGTGCGGTTCTCAAGATCCAGGAAGAGTTCGGCAGCTTTGACTCCTACTGCTGGCGGTTCGTCGGAGGGACGTCCAAACTCGGCCGCTGGAAAGCTACGCGACAGATTCCAGCGACGTCCCCGGAATCCGAGGCACTGAGCAAAGATCTCAAGCAGCGGGGCTTCAGTTTCGTCGGGCCAACAGTCGGGTATGCGTACATGCAGGCGGCTGGATTGGTGAACGATCACCTCATCAGTTGTTTCCGCTATCAGGAAATCCTGTTGGACGAAGGAGCGCGCCACAAATGAAAGCCATTCACCTCACCGCCTACGGCAATCCAACTCAGCACCTGCAGATGGTCGAAGTTGCCGAACCAACTGCGCCTGCCATGGGAGAGGTTCTGGTGCGCATGGAATATGCGCCTGTTGACTACAGCGATCTTCTTTTGGCGAACGGCGTGTACTTTTTGAATCCGCAGCTTCCTTCCGTGATCGGAGGTGAGGGCGCGGGAATCGTGGAAGCCCTCGGGCCAGGTGTCTCCAACGTCAAGGTGGGGGACCGCGTTACGATCCCGTTTCGGACGTTTACATGGGCGGAAAAAGTTCTTGCCCCCGCCGACGGTCTATTTGTCGTTCCCCCTTCGATTGATGCAAAGACAGCCTCAATGTTAAACATCAATCCGACCACAGCCGTCCTTCTCTTAGACGGATTTGTGAAGCTAAAGCCCAGAGACTGGATCGTTTTGAATGCGGCGAACTCGCAAGTCGCGCGATGCATTATCGCGATTGCAAAATCGCGGGGGCTAAACGTCGTTGGTATCGTGAGGCGGCCTGAGCGAATCGCGGAGATTGAAGGCCTCGGCGTCGATTTTGTCGGCGTCGAATCGCCTGAACTGCCGAAACAAATCCAGAACGCAACCGGTGGGAAGCCAATATCGCTCGGTCTTGATGCCGTGGGCGGTCCTGCGGCAGCGACGATCGCCGGCGCACTCTCGCCGGGTGCTCATTTTGTCAGCTATGCGTGGCTCAGTGGCTTGCCGATCCATCTGCCACAAGGTGACCTCATCGGCAAGAGGCTGAACATCCGGGGCTTCTGGATGTATTACGAGGAGTTTCTTCCGAAGATTCGTGCGGCGCTGACCGAAGCCGCCCAGGTAGTCGCCTCAGGAAGATTGAGCCTCCCGGTCACGGCAATATACAAGCCGTTCCAAATCAAGGAGGCAATCGAGCATTCCCAGCGTGGAGGCAAGGTTCTGCTGGATTTCTCTTCCGCGAATTAAGACCCGCGGCCCAGAAATCTGCGGAGTAGGGGACGAAGAGAGATGGAGTCCAAATGATCAGAAAAGTGGAAATGGAACGGTTGACAGTGATCTCAGCGCGGCCCTTCGATGAAGTTGTTGCAGCGATCAAAGCGTCGATCGGAAACCCCAATATGGCCGAGTTCTGGAAGTCGACGCAAGAGGCGAAATCTGCCGCCGAATTGGATACCGTGATCCAGCGGGTCTTGGGAAGGACGGGGTTGATGCTCTTTGTCGAGTTCGATCACGGGATGGTCGTTCGGAAGGGCACCGATCGCCACAGCTCAAGAATCGTTCGTCTCGTCCTTGGGAATCCTCTCATCATGAAAGAAATGGCGAAACATGTCCCGGACGCCGGCGCGTATGCGCCGGTTACGGTCCTCGTGGATGAGCGTGCCGATGGCGTGCACCTTTCATATGACCGGATGGCCAGCCTCTTGGCGCCTTATGAAAACAACGAGGCGCTGAATGTAGCTCGCGACCTGGACGGAAAAGTCGAAGACCTGTTGCGGCAAGCGGCGGGTTGAAACAAAGGAGGGATTCGTCGTGAAGAACAAACGGGAAAGTTCGACATCGGATGGAATCACAGCACAGCCGCGGTTCCACCAACGTGCCGCTGAGATTCAGGCGTATGGAACGGTTAACCGTTTACTGCCCCTTGAACTCGAAGAGACGGTTCGGCTGGAAATCACCGCGCATCTAAACCAGCTACTTGCCGACACTATGACTCTCCGCGATTTGTACAAGAAATCGCACTGGCAGGTTGCAGGGCCGACGTTCTACCAGTTGCATTTGCTTTTCGACAAGCACTTCGCCGAGCAGGTCGAGTTGGTCGACTCCATTGCCGAGCGAATACAACTGCTCGGTGGCGTCAGCATCGCGATGGCGCACGATGTGGCCGAGATTACGCGCATCGAGCGCCCGCCTCGCGGCCGTGAGGAGGTCCCGGTACAACTTTCCAGATTGTTGGAGGCGCACCAGGTGATCATTGGGCAAGTTCGCAAACTGGCGCGCCGCGCCGCCGAACTCGGCGACGACGGTACGAACGATTTAGCTGTCAGCGAAGTTCTGCGCCGCAATGAACTGCAGGCGTGGTTCTTGAGTGAACATTTGGTGGATGAGCCGCTGGTTCACGCAAAGTAAGACGGGAGTTCGTCGTTAAGGAGCCAAGGCCATGAAGAGTCCGTTGAAGTGGGACGTCTTTGTCAGTTCTCAGATCCCAGCTGTCACCAACGACTTGCCGCCCGGCGCAACCGAGATGAAATGGTCACCGATATCGTCAACGCTGATCTCGGGCGAACGAGATGCCGTGTTGGTCGACACCTTCATCACGATGGAGCAAAACCGGGCGCTCACCGAATGGGTCGGCGAAAGTGAAAAGAATCTTACCGCCATCTATGCGACGCATGGCCACGGAGATCACTTCTTTGGAGTTAACAGAATTCAGCAGCGCTTTCCAGGCGCCCGGTTTGTGGCATCGCGAGATGCAATCGCGGTGATGCGAGGGCAACTTTCATCTCCCGTTCTTGAGGCATTTTGGAAGTCGCGCTTCCCTGGGCAGATCGACCCCACACTTCCGGTGGCAGAGGAACTCGCCGGGCGCGTGATTCAACTCGAAGGTGAGGAACTCGTGAGTATTCCAACGGGCCATACCGATACTCGAGGTACGACTTGCCTCCATGTGCCTTCGATCGGCTTGGTCGTGGCGGGCGACGCCGTGTATAACGACGTTCATATTCACCTCGGCGAGTCGGATGCCGCTTCAAGGAAAGAGTGGATCGCTGCGCTCGATATGATCGACGCGTTGAAACCGCGTGCCGTCATTGCAGGGCACAAGAGGCCCGGCCGCCCGGATGCACCAAGCATTGTTGGGGAAACAAGAGAATATATTCTTGACTTCGACAAGATCGCGGCAACCACACAGACCGCGAAGGAAGTGTTCGACCAGATGCTCGTGATCTATCCCGATCGAGTGAATCCCGCCGTGTTATGGAATTCGGCTCGCGCAGTAAAAGGTTAAGGCCCGCTTTCCGCAGAGTGACGCAATGCACGGACAAATACGTTCAGAGCTCCGTGCGATCCAGGAATTGCCGCACAACCTCGGTGAGATCTGACACCGCTGGAAACGTTGGACCGGACGCGAAAACGGCCAAGCTTCAATGGCTTATTCAGTTCACTCCAGGCGTCCGCCGTTGAGACCAGCAGGACGGGGTCGCCGTTCCGTCCAGACGTTGGCCGCGAGATCGCCGTTGCCGACCGGCATGGAGTCGTTCCCATTTTTCCCAAGACTGCTCCATACGACACCGTTCGCCGCTGTCGAAAACAGGCAAACGGCAAAAACAATGATGGATGTGAAATTCTACCGCTTCACACAGGCGATTATGTCGCTTACCGCCATTCCCGGGGCCGTTACAGGTAGAGCAGATGGCGCGCGACTGGCTCGCCGCGAACGTACCCGCGCAGACTCTCTTCGATACTGCTATCCGCCCGCGTCATTCGCTCGTGCTGGCGCAGGTGCTCGTCCCATGAGCCCACGATGAAGGTTTCCAGGTAACGGCCGGGAGTCTCCAGATCGCGGCAAATCCCCCAGTGTGACGCTCCGTCGCGCCGCCGGATGCGGCCGAACTCGCGCATGGCAGCGAGGAAGTCCGCGGCACGCTCGGGACGCACATCGTACTCGACTGTCACCAGAACTGGCCCGTCGAGACCGAGCTCTGCGCCAACCACTGGAGCACGCCAGGGGTTCCATGGCGTCATATCCAGTCTCGCCGTGTCCGGAAGACGCAGAAAGCCCGCCAGAACCGTCGAGAGGATGGCTCCCCCACCCGCCCATAGCAATGCCGTATCGATCCCTCGTCGCGCGGCCAGCGCACCCCACGTGGCACTGCCGGCGGCCACGGCCCCCTGAAAAACCAGCATGGCAATCGAGAGCACGCGGGCACGCACCCAGTCGGGCGCCAGGTTCAGGATGTGCACGTTGAACAGCGAGAGGAACGACACCCATGCCGCCCCTCCCACCACCATCACCGCGCCCAGGAGCCAGATCGCGTGGAGCACTCCTGACGCCATAGTCACCAGTCCGAAAGCGGCAATCCCGACCGACACAATGACGTCGGCGGACCAGCGATCTCGCGCGCGCTGCAGCACCAGTGCGCCCAGCACCGCGCCGGCGCCGAAGCCGCCGAGCAGCACTCCATACCCGACGGGGCTGCCGCTGATGCGATGGGCCAGCGAGGGCAGTAATGCCAGCAGCGCGCTTGCGAAGAACATGCCCGTTCCCGACCGCACCAGCACCCGGAGAACTCCCGGCGAGTAGCGCACGTATCGGATGGCTGCGCGCGTAGCGCCCGCCACGGTCTCAGGCGGGGTAGCGCGCTTGACCACCGGCCGCTTCCAGCGGAGGATGACCAGAATCACGCCAACGAATGAAACCGCGTTGATCAGGAACGCTATCCCAACGCCTGCAAACGCCACCACCGCCCCGGCGAGCGCCGGTCCGATGGCGCGCGCAAAATTAAACTCGATGCCGTTGAGCGCTGACGCCGCGGGCAGGTCCTCCTTTTCCACCAGTTCGGGCAGTACCGCGCGCCATGTGGGGGATTCGAAGGCATCGCCGGAAGACAACGCGAACGTCAGAATCAGGAGGAGCAGCGGCGACATGAGCCCTGCCAGCGTCAACCCGGCAACCAGAAATGCCACCGCGATCATCCATGTCTCGGTACCCAGGATGATTCTGCGCCGGTCGAGAATGTCGCCGACCGCCCCCGCCGGCAGGGCGAGCACGAAGAACGGCAGCGCCGATGCCGTCTGGATGAGCGCCACATACATTGGACCGGCGTTGAGCGACACCATCAACCAGGCGGCGCCCACACTCTGCATGAAGGTGCCGATATCGGAGACCACATTCGCGGCCAGCAGATTGCGAAACGTGGGTGAGCGTAACGGCCGCCAGAGACTGTTCGATGGACGACTGGACGAATTCGGCAACTGCCCACACCTCGCATTCCTAACTTACCAAGAGAGATGCAGGAATCCCGTTCCAGTCACGCCGAGGCAGTTTCGAACGACCTGGACCAACAGCGTCGATGGATCGACACCTAGATCGTTGCCCGCCTCGACGCTCAGCATCAGGTTTTGCCATGGCCGTCCTCACTAAAAGCGATACGTAATCCATGGACAGATGTAGCTTTCAGTGGTCGTTGCGTGGACTGACCGTTCTTCGAACCGCCCGTTGAACACAAAGATGTAGTTGAGATGCACGGAAAGGTGCGGATTCAGCGTCCATGCAACTTCCACAATCGGGCGACTCCCTTCGTAGCGCCCCGGTACTCCGTTGCTCGGAACGATCAGATTCCCAGGAATTCCGTACAATCCGTCTTGCTCGCTTTCGCGCCAGTAGAAACCCCACCCGGTCGAAACGGAGACATTTCGTCGCGGAGCCAGCGTCAGTGTCGGTTCGAGACGAATCGAATTGCTCGGCCCGAGAAGTTGTGCGCGTCCCGAATACTCACCACTCTGAAAGAAGGAGTTAAAGGTTCCGAGATTCGGACTCGATCGGTTCCGGTCCCCACTCGCAACGTCGAAGTCAATCTTGACGCGGGGATTCCATCGACCAGCGAATCCGCGCGATGCTTCGACCACGCCTCTCCAGGCGCGAATGTTGCCTGCACCGAAGCTGCCGAATTGGTACATGCCCTCGAAGTCGTACGCCCACAGTCCATTTCGCCAGAGCCTGGCTCCAACGGTATGACGCAGTTCGTTGGCGACACCTTTGTCGAAGCTGGCGTTTCGCAGATCCCAGCCGAGGTAATAAGCGTCGAGCGATGTTTGCCGGCGGCTGGTGCGCGTAACGTAGGCGCCCCAGACGCTAAATTGGCGGTGCGATGAGTCATCGAATATCCCCGGTGTCGTCGTCACCGGCCGCGCTACCCAAGCATCGAACCGCCATGATCCCGTTTGTGCGATCGCCCGCACGCCGTCGAAGCTTAAGGGAACGTTCGGACCTTCGCGTAGTGAATACATGCGTCCGGACCCGACCGTCGATCTCCTGGCGGCCTCCTCGCACGCTCACGGCGACGCCAGGTCGTTGAACGATCTCGAACTCCACAAACCCCTGATGCAAATCCAGCTTGTCTTCTTCGGTGACGGGTTGCGGGCCACCGACGCGACCGTTCTCGAACGAGCTGTTCAACTCGGTCCACAATCTCAGACGCGAGCCCAAGTGAACGTCCGCATGCAGCAGGTATCGCTGCAAGAGGTATCCGTTCGGACTCGGCACGCTCAAACCAAAGTTCTGGTTGCCAAACCTCTCGTACGACTCGCGCGCCTCCCCGCCGAATGAAGCGAACATTCCGTCACCTAACGGCACGTACTTGACGATGTCCCATGGATCGGCGCGGCGGTTCGGATCGCTCAGGAATTGCCAGTTTTCGTCGTACGTCGGCAGTGGATACCTGCGCGCCGGGTCCGGCGTCGGAGTTTGGGCCGTTGCTGGTGAAGCCGCCAGAACGGCCGACGTGACGAGAACAAAGATGCAGCGCGAGAACATTTCAGTCAACGATTGAGACGCGGCCACGCAGTTCGTCCATCTGCGAAAACTCGCGCTTGTCGCGTCATTGCTGGCCTCCGCAGTCAGCGCACCTGAGCGAAGCTCTTGCGCAGTTCGGCAACGAACAGCTCAGGTTGCTCAAGCGCGGCGAAGTGACCACCTTTCGGAACCTCGTTCCAGTAGAAGAGCTTCGAATAGGTCTGGTCGCCCCATACCTTCGGCGGTGTAAAAAAGTCGCCTTTGAAGATGCTCACCGCAACTGGCAGATCGATGGGCATACGGGCGAAATCCTTTGCGAAACTCTCAAAGTAAACCCGCGCCGAGGACGCGGCGGTATCGGTCAGCCAGTACAGGGTAATGTCATCCAACATGTGATCGACAGAGATGGCCTCCGCTGGATCACCCTTGTTGTCGCTCCATGCCTGAAATTTCTCGTAGATCCACATTGCTTGCCCAACCGGCGAGTCGGCAAGACCGTACCCGAGTGTCTGGGGACGGGTCGCCTGGATCGAGGCATAACCAGAACCATCGCCCGCATATTTGCCGAGCTGAGCAAGCGCCGGCTGTTCTGCCGCCGTGTAGCCGCCCGGTGGTGGTGGTGGAGGCGGAAAAAGAATCGGAAGATTCAGATGGATGGCGGCAAGCCCTGAAACTCGCTGCTTGGCCATCCAACTCGACACTCCGGCGCCCAAATCGCCGCCTTGTGCTACGTAGTGGCTGTAACCGAGGCGCGCCATCAGCGCCGCCCAGGCGTTCGCAATACGGGGAAGGCGCCAGCCCGCTTCGGTCGGTTTGTCCGAAAATCCAAAGCCAGGAAGGGAGGGGATTACAACGTGAAAGGCTTCATCGGCTTTACCGCCATGGGCAGTCGGGTCTACGAGCGGTCCGATGACCTGCAGAAACTCGATAATCGATCCGGGCCATCCATGCGTAAGTATAATCGGCAGAGCATTCTCGTGCTTCGATCGGACGTGAAGGAAGTAGATCCCGAGACCGTCAATTTGCGTGCGAAACTGCGGCAGCGCATTCAGTGAGCTCTCAGCACGACGCCAATTGTAGCGAGTGCGCCAGTATTCAATGAACTCCTGTGCTCTTGGCAGCGGCACGCCCTGGGACCAGTCCGTTGCCGATCCTTTGTCAGGCCAGCGAACAGCGGCAAGTCGCCTTTTCAGATCGTCGAGCGCCGCCTGCGGCACGTGCACGGTGAAGGGTGAGAGGTCCTTCGTCGCCGCCGGGAGCACGAGCAACGGGGCCTTCTTGCCGCTCTCCTGGGCCCTTATCGGCTCGAGCCCCTCTAACAACAAACCGGCGCCACCGGTTACAGCCGCGGTGCGTATGAACTTACGCCGTGAGCTGACGGGTACTGCTATTTCTGCTCTGTGTTCTAAACCGTCTTTCATGAGTTGCTCCAATCCTTCGTTTCAAATTTGGTGCGCTGCGGAGCACCTGCGCGGGGTTCAGACAACAGCCAGATCGCTAGGCTCGCCGTGACCTGAAGGCGTTTCGCAGCTCGTCGGTGAAGAGCTTTGGCTGCTCGAACGCGGCGAAGTGCCCGCCCCTGTCGAGCTCGTTCCAGTAGAACAGGTTCGGCCACAGTGCCTCAGCCCAGGCTTTTGGCGGGACGAATATCTCGTGCGGAAAGACCGACGCCGCCATTGGCAGCTCGATCCGTCCGCCAGACGTGCCCGCCATGCCGGCGCGGGTATTCTCCCAGTAGATGCGGGCCGACGACGCAGCGGTGTCGGTGAACCAGTAGAGGCTGATATCGTCGAGCATCGCATCGGTGGAGAGCTCATCTTCAGGATTGCCGTGATTGTCGGTCCATGCCTGGAACTTCTCGTAGATCCAGAGCGCCTGACCCGCGGCCGAGTCTGCAAGCGGGTAGCCTATGGTCTGCGGGCGCGTCGCCTGTTCGCGAAAATACCCGCTCCAATCGTTGGCGAACCGCGATGCCCCGTCGATGGCTCGCTGCTCGGCAGGCGTGGGGTTCTCCGGCAGCTTTTCGGGAAAGACGAATTGCCAGTTCACATGGGCCGCTATCAGCCCCGGGGGCCGCTGATGCGCCAAGGCGTGCGTTACGCCCGCCCCCCAATCGCCTCCCTGTGCGACCCAGCGCTCGTAGCCAAGGCGTGGCATCAGCGTTGCCCAGGCGCGGGCGATCCTGTTCACATCCCAGCCCGTCTCGACCGGCTTGTCGGAGAAGCCAAAACCTGGGAGCGACGGCACGACGACATGGAACGCGTCCTCCGCCCTTCCCCCGTAGCGGGTGGGATCGCTGAGCGGGCCGATAACCTCCATGAACTCCACGACCGATCCCGGCCATCCGTGGGTGAGAATGATCGGTAGCGCGTTCTGCTGAGGGGAACGCACGTGAATGAAATGAATGCCAACCCCGTCGATCTGGGTCCGGTATTGCGAGAAGGCGTTGATGCGAGCCTCAAAGCGGCGCCAGTCATACTTGTCGCGCCAGTAGGCAACGAGCGCCTGGGCCTTCTGGAGGGGGACGCCCTGCGACCAGTCGCCGACGGTTTCCCGCTCCGGCCACCGCGTGGACGCTAGCCGACGCTTGAGATCGTTGAGTGCCGCCTGTGGCACATGCACCTTGAAAGGTGTGACGTCCTTGGTCGCCGCGGGGAGCGCGAGCAGCGAAGCCTTCTTGGCGCTCTCCTGGGCCCTGATTGGCATCGGCCCCGCTGACAACAAACCGGCACCACCGGTTATTGCAGCGGTATGTATGAACCGACGGCGCGAGTTGAGCGACGCCGGTGCTCCTGTTCTATTTTCTAAGTCACTCTTCATCTATATTTGTCATGCCTCATTCCTCTCTTATGAAGTTGAGTTGTTTGAACCCACGCGAGTACGAGTTAGCGAAGCTTGAACACCAGTAGCGTGCCGGCCTGCGGAACCGCCGTGTTTGTCCCTTGTATCTTGTCGAGGCCGTTTTGAACGCCTCGCGCGTCGAGATCCCAGCCTGTCGTGACGGCAACATACTGCTCGCCATCGACCTCAAATGACGTGGGAACACCGATGGCGCCGGACGGCAGCGGGAAGCTCCACAATTCCTTGCCACTGCGGGCGTCAAACGCTCTGAACAAGCGATCCGGAGTCCCGCCGGCGAAGAGGATGTTCCCGCCGGTGACCAGCAGCGGTGACCAAAGCATAGTCTTGAAATTGTGCTGCCAAACTCGCTTGCCGGTGTTCAGGTCCCAGGCTTGCAGTTCTCCAATGTGATCTGACGCGCCAGGGCCGGTACGGACCGACCCGAATATGCTCTCGACCTCGTACCCCACATAAAATCCCTTGGAGTCGGCTTCTGGGACCTCACCTTTCGGGAGGTACGCGCAGATGTTGTTGTTCGCCGGGATGTAGAGGAGTTTCGTCTGCGGGCTCCACGCCTCGGGCGGCCAGTCTTTGCCGCCGCCAATGCTCGGGCAGAACTCTGCGCCCTGGTGCGCCCCCGGTCGCTTGGACTCGTCGACCGTGGGTCGACCGGTCTTCGGGTCAATCGACGTAAAGACGTTGTTATTGGCGAACGGGAAGGCGTGCAGAAACTTGAGGCGATCGCGATCCAGGATCCAAAGGTAGCCGTTCCGACCCGCATGGGTGGCCGTCTTCGTGAGCTTCCCATCGACCTCTGTGTCGATCAGAAGCGGCGCCGAGACTTCATCCCAGTCCAAGCTGTCGTGCGGAGTGTACTGGTGATAGCTCTTGATCTTTCCGGTGTCGGCGTCGAGAGCAAGCGTCGAGTCCGTGTAGAGATTGTCGCCGGGCCGATCGTCGGCGACCCACGGCCCGGGATTCCCCGTCCCCCAGTACGTCGTGTTTGAGGCAGGATCATAGACCCCTGTAATCCAGGTCGATCCGCCGCCTCGTTTGTAGGTCTCGCCTTTCCAGGTGTCGCCACCCGGCTCGTTTGGCGCAGGCACGGTGTAGGTTTTCCAGATGCGTTTTCCGGTGAGCGCGTCGAAAGCGTTTACGGAGCCCCGAACACCGAGTTCACCACCCGAGTAGCCGACGATGATTTTGCCGCGCACCGCAAGCGGCGCCAGGGTCGAGTAGCAACCCGTCTTGTAGTCATCGAGCGGGACGTTCCAGACCTCTTTGCCCGTCGCAGCGTCGAGAGCCACGAGGGCGCAATCGGTCGTCGCCATGTAGACGTAGTCACCGTAGAGCGCGACTCC
The DNA here is from genome assembly GCA_963775565.1 of uncultured Gammaproteobacteria bacterium. Lineage (GTDB taxonomy): Bacteria > Pseudomonadota > Gammaproteobacteria > Steroidobacterales > Steroidobacteraceae > Bog-1198. The sequence goes on along the minus strand of CAVZJP010000017.1, from coordinate 872,293 downwards.
GCGGTTGGTCGGATGGAGCTGGAACAGGCCGTCCGGATACTTCCTGGCGTACCGCCAGAGTTGGGTCCCGGTCTTGGCGTCAAACGCGATGATGTTGTTTTGAGGCGTCGTGATGAACATCCGGCCGTGATTGACGATCGCCGTAGTTTCATGGGCGCCAAGGAGGTCGGTGCTCACCGACCAGGCCAGCGTCAGTCGGCCAATGTTGCTCGGCGTGATCTGATTTAGCGGGCTGTACCCCGAGCCGTCATAGGTTCGCCGATACATGAGCCAATCGCCGGCGTCCGGATGCTCGAGCCGTTCATCCGTCACCTTCGGGTAAGGCGTCGCGTCGACATGCGGGCCTTGTGCGAACGCGCTTTGTGCGGCGAGGAGCGCAATTGGCAGGCTGAGCGAAAACTTGAGATAAAACTCGGGTTGAAACCTCATTGAGTGTCTTCCTTTCTTAACGGAATTGCATAGATTCGAAATGGCAAGGAAGGCGTTAAGTTCTTTTTCGAAGCATCGAAGAAGTAGGGCAGGTTGCCCTCACTCACCCACGCAGTCGTGCCTGTCCGGGCAACCGACGTCGGGGTCGCAAAACCGCCATGAACCTGCGTGACGGCGAATGTGTCGCCTTGGATCACCACGCGATCTAATGTTCCTGAGCCCTCGACCAGGAGGAAACTGTTGTTGCCGAGGGTTCGAAGTCGCATCGGGAAATTTCAGTTGATGGTTACCCGAGAGTGCGGTGATGCGCCCGGCCCTTCCCCCTTTAACTTCCACACGAACAAGTTCGCCAGCCGTGTAGTTCGTCACGTAAAGGTTGCCGTCGCTGCCGAAGGCGATCCCGTCGAGCCCGGCACCATCGCTTTGAGGCGCAGAAAAGCTGGAATCCTGCGCGAATACGTCGAACGCCGTGGCGCCGGCAGAGAGCTTTAGGATGGTGGGATTTGCGCTGTCGGTGACGTACACCGACCCCTTCGCGTCCACAGCGATGTCATTGCAGAACGCGTGAGACCCAGGCAATGAGACGCTGCGTTTTCCATTCCCCGTCTTGAGGTCAAAAGCCTTCAACGCGCTCCCTGTATCGCTGCCCGTTGCAGGCGCGCCCAAGGCGCTCAGGTCGTTCGAGCAAGCCCAGAGCGTGTTCGAAGCCTCATCTGCGAAAACTCCCAAAATCGAGCGCGAGCCTGATGCGCCCGGTTGGACGAAAATCGTGCTCTCGCGCTGTGCGCGGTTTGACGCGGACAATTCCACCGTCCCCGAGGCGCCCGACATAAAGCGTGCCGTCCGTAGTCGACGTGATGCTCTCTGGAAAGGCTTTCGTTCCTGGAATGGGAATTGATTCGAGCGTCGGTGTCGCCGCTCGAACCGAGAAGCTGACGGCCAAGACGAGGACGGCAAGCTGAGATGAAACCGAACCTCATCGTCGAGGCGGTTGCCCAGCTCGTCGAACCCATGCGGCTTTCCATTGACCAGGTGCAATGTCAAGAAGTCGCCAGCATGAATTCTCATGGAGTACACATTGGCAATTATCGGACCAGCATAATCCGCTGAATCTAAAAAGGTTCGGGCCCTGCTCTATTGGCGAGATCTCGCCAATGGTGGGATGCTGGACAAAGTGATGGAGGACGATCAGATGACTGAATGGTGAGTGAGCGATCGGACGATTACGGGACTCTCTCTGAAACAGAGCCTCAATTCAGCAGATTGAGTTTCTTCAGAAACGCGGCAAATCGCGGGTCCTTGTGCAAGCTCTTCAGTAGGGGGTTCACTTTCGTAGAGATCAGACCAGTGTTACGTTGGACATAAGCTCGATCCAGCCACTCGAACGCTTTGTCAGACTGGTTCCGAAAAGCATAAACCTGGGCGATCCCGTACGTGCTTTCAGGGTTTTTCGCAATTAGCGTACTTAGTGCGATATCGGACTCCTTTTTCCGGCCAAGCGCGTAGTACGCAATCGGATGCAGATATGCACGTACGGTGGCATTGCGTATAAGTTCGATTTCGGACAAGGCATCCTGCGGCCGGCCCTGCATTATATAGATCTTGCTTAACTGGATGGGACCGGGCCAAACATCGGGGTTCAGTATTAAGAACCTTCTCGCGCGTACGCATGACTCGCTTCATCGCAGTAACAGCACTCTCCGGTCCAAGTGCAATAGCAGATACTGAAGCTCACGACGTGTCCTCGGCAGGGTCCACCCAGAAGTTTTTTTTCCTGCGGAGGGTTTCAAGTGTGAGTAAAACGCGTGCGCCATCATCACGAGAGTGACGTGATGGTGCCATCCTTGCCAACTGCGACCCTCGTAGTGATCAAGCCCCAACTCCTCCTTGAGTTGTTGGTAATCCTGCTCGATTTTCCAGCGGCACTTGGTCAGGCGGACGAGACGGCGCAGTGAATAGTCCGCCGGCAGGTCGCAGAAGAAATATTTGGTCGGTTCTTGCTCTGACTCGGGCCACTCGACCAGCAGCCAGACCTCTGTTAGCGGTGGCTTGCCTTCATGGAAACCGTGGGAAGGCTGTACCCGTCCAGCCCAGAACCTGGATTTCAACCGCCCCCTGCTACCCTCTCGCCATCCAATCGTCTTCCATCCCTTTGCCTGCTGCGCCACGGTCTTTGCGGACAGCGGACGCTGATCGCCATAGTGCAAGGCGCTGGGCGGCCGCCCCGTGCGCATTGGTTTCAACAGTGTGGGCTGGGGCGCCTCCAGCCAGACGCCCACCTGCGGTGCCACTCCCACGATGTAGCGCAACTGTCGCTGCTCCAGTCCCTGCCGAAAATCAGTAGACTCGCCGTATCCCGCATCCGCCAGCACCACGCGATCCGCCAGGCCCCAGGTCCGGATCTGGTCGATGATATCCAGTGCCAATTCCCACTTGGGACGAAACACAACATCGGCCGGAATGCCCGCGTCCAGCCGGCGCTGCTCATCGTTAGCCCAGCTTTCGGGCAGATACAAGCGCCAGGCCAAAGGCGCGTTGCCTTCTTCGCCGACATGATGCACGCTCACCGCAATCTGACAGTTGCCGGTTTTGCCCAACGTGCCCGAGTACTGCCGAGACACACCTACCGAATGGCTGCCTTGTTTGGGAAATCCCGTGTCATCTACCACCCACGCCGATTCTGGTTCCAACTCAGCGGTCATCCGTTTGCCTAACCGCTCCCAGACAGCGTCCCATCCCCATGGGCTCTGTCCAATGAACTGCTGCAAGGCCTGCACATTGCCGTCGGGTAACCGCGCCGCCAAAGGCTCAATCGATTTGCGCTCGCCATCCAACAGCAATCCGCGGACATACACAGCGGCCCAATGCCGGCGCTCGCTGCGACCTATAGGCTCGACAAGATCCGTCAGGAACTGATCCATCCGCTTACGACAACGCTCAAGCTGCGCGTCGGTCATGAACAAACATAACCGGCTTTTTGTGTTCTGTCAATACTTAACGTTGTAGTACTAGCCGCCCCAGGAAAAACTCGATCTCTCCAAGGCTCTCCCAACTGTCTCCATTGAGCGGATCCAAGTCAACGGCTCGGCGACCCAATTGAAGAGCTTCGTCAAAGCGGCCGAGGAAGGCTGCCGAGGAAGCCGCCACTCTTAGATTCTCGGGATTTCCGGGTTCGAGAGCAATCGCCCGCTGGATGGAAGCATCCGCTCCCGCCCAATCGAAGTCGACCTGTTGCTGAATCCGCCCCATTTGGGCATGGGCCGCTGCCAGGTTCGGGTTCAGCGCTAAGGCTCGCTCAACCGCTTCGCGCGCGAGCCGCTGACCCTCCGCAGTGGGAATAAGACCGGCGTTGGCCTGCCAGTTGCGCGCCCGAGACAACCCGACCCAAGCCAACGCATAGGAGGGATCAAGTTGAGTCGCCCGTTCGTAATACTTTGCCGCCATGTCCGCATCTTTGTCGGTGTCCCGCTCAAAGAAGTAGTATCCCTGCAAGTAGGCATCGAAGGCTTCCGGATTGACAGGGCGCGACTGCGCCAATTCTGCTTGTTGTTGCGAAGTCAAACGCAGCCGAATTTCGCCGCGCAACAGCCTTGGCTACGTCGTCTTCGATATTAAGAATGTCTTTCATCGGATAGTCGTAATCCTGTGACCACAGGTGAGTCTGGTCCTTCACCTGAATGAGCTGAGCGGTAAGGCGTATGTGATTTCCGCTTTCGCGGAGGCTGTTTTCCAGCACATACTGCACAGAAAGATCGCGTCCAATCTGGTCCAGGCGTTCGTCCTTGTGCTTGTATCCCATGACCGAGGTTCGCGCGATCACACCCAACTGTTCCGGGTTAAGCCGGCCTAGCTGTGAAATCGTTTCCTCGGTCAGGCCGTCCGCAAGATATTCCTTATTGGGATCGCCAGTGAGATTCTCAAACGGCAGTACGGCGAGCATGATTTTTTGGGACTTTGGCGGCGTCATGCCCGCAAAGTGCCGCCAGGACGTGTAGCCGAGCGCCGCCAAAATGACGATCAACGCAGCCACGGCCGCAGCTTTCCGCCAGTGCTTTGGCGCTTTTCGACCGCCTCATCTGCGGGATTCCCGAGGATGGCTTGCGTATCGGCTGGCGAACTTTCGGCTGTCGGGACTTGTACCGCGGCTTGTTTTGCGGTGTCTGCCGCTTCGGCAACGGTGACATCCTCCGTGAACTGGTAGCCCTTTCGAGCAATGGTCACGATCAAGCGGGTGTCTTCCGAATTGTCCCCGAGCGCCTTGCGCAAATGGGAGATGTATTGCGTCAGATTCCCTTCTTCCACGAACGTGTCGCCCCACACGGCTTGCAGCAATTCCTCTTTGGTGACCAGACGGTTGGGGTTTTGCAGCCAGGAAGAGCAGGACGTCGAAAGCCTTAGGGGTGAGAGAGATGGGCGAATCCGCGCGAGACAGCGTGCGCCTCCGGGATCCAGCACAAACTCGCCGAAACGGTACAAGTTGCTCATGGGAGGCTACTTAAACGGCTCCATTTAGAGTTTTTCATCCTTTTTTATGATCTTCTGAAGGACTTCCCAAACCCGATCCATCGAGAATGCGTTCATGGGGGCCGGGCATTGTACCCCGTTGGAGATTATAGCGCCGGTGGCGGTTGGAACTCGGCAATGCATGAACGACCGTGGACCGTTTCTGTCGTGACGGCACTGACACGTAAACTTCTGGAATCGCACGAGACACCAAAGGAGAGGGGATTCATGGCGACCCAAACAGTGGCTTTTCCAAATGATCATCAACATGCTGGTGACGGCGGTGTGGTTCGCCACAGTTTTAGTGCGCATGACAGCTCGGACGGACCACAACGACGCAACAAGCTCCGGGCAAACCACAATGGCCTCCATGACTCCGACAGGATCATCGACATTTCCGCTGCCGTGGAGATAGTTTTGGATTTCATCCAGACAGCCGGGCTCGGGGATTTGTCACTCCCGTTCCGGGATGGCCCCGAGCATCTTGAAAACAGTTGATATGTTCTTCGCGGCCTTCTTCGGCGCCTTGTTCTACGCCCGCAATTTCTCGGTTCCCTGGCTCTCGGGCGATGGCGTGAAGATTTTCAGCAAATTGCTGCTGTGGAAGGATTATGGCGGCGTGTGGCCCACCAATGGACCCGCCTCGCTGGGGCCGCACTCGGACGGCAGCTTCGAGACCATACCGGCGCTCGGATTGCCCCTGCTGAACACGGCCATCCTGCTCTCGAGCAGCGTCACCGTGACCATTGCGCACCATGCCTTGATCACCGGGCATCGAACGCGCCTGAAGATTTTCCTGGCGATGACATTCTTGCTGGGTTTTTCGTTCGTCACGTTGCAGGCGACGGAATATCACGAGGCCTACACCCAGCTGGGTCTGCAGCTGGGCACCGGCATCTACGGCTCGACCTTCTTCATGCTGACCGGATTCCACGGTCTGCACGTCACGGTAGGCGCCATCATGCTGACCACGATCTGGTTCCGGGTGATGAACGGCCACTTCACGCCCAAGCGACACTTCGGATTTGAAGCCGTCGCCTGGTATTGGCACTTCGTGGACGTGGTCTGGCTGGGTCTGTTTATCTTCGTCTATTGGCTGTGACCCGGCGTCACATGCGGAGGTTCGATCCAGCCGCTGTAGTAGGCGACGATCAAAAGCACGAACAGCGCCACTGACAAACCGATGCGCCAGGCGAGCGCCTTGACCATCTTTTCGCTTGCCTCCGGCTTGCTGCTCGACAAGTGAAACAGAGCATTGCCCAGGCTGATCAGGATCAGCGCGAGCACCACGACGATGAGATATTTAAATGCCAAGGGCCGCCTCGAAATTGGGGGTCTAGTATAACGTGCCGATCAGGATTGCCAGCCCCAGCTTCGCCCCGCGATTGTTCACCACGCTGCTCACGATCGTCCTGATGGCCTTGCTCATTGCCTTGGGGTTCTGGCAGTTGCGCCGCGCCGAGGAAAAACGCGTGCTGTACGACGCATTTGCCGCCGGCAACGAGATCACCCGAAGCATCGAGGGAGAGACTCCCAAAGTGCCGCGTTACAGCCATGTCGAGGCCAACGGGCATTACGATACCGCGCGCCAGGTCCTGATCGACAACATGGTCGATGCCGCAGGCGCCGGCTACTACGTGATCACCCCTTTCGCCCTTCAGGGCGGCGGCTGGGTACTGGTGAATCGCGGTTGGGTACCCCTGGGAAGAAGCCGCACCGAACGCCCGGCGATCGATGTCGCGGACGATGCGCGGCATATCCGCGGCCGCGCCGACAACATGCCCAGTGCCGGTATTCAAATGGGGGTACCGGCGCCTTTGGCGCCGCCGTATCCCATCGTCGCCGCCTTCCCTAAGCATGCTGAATTGGCCCAGCTTCTCCATGAGTCGAATTGGACTCCGGCCACCGACCTGGTGCTGCTCGATGCAGATCAGCCCGACGGCTTCGTCCGTCATTGGGCGCCGCCGGGCTTTCCGCCGCTGCGCCACACTGCCTATGCGTTGCAATGGTTCGCACTCGCGCTGGCCCTGTTTGTCATCTATATCGTGACCAACGTCCGGCGCGTTCAGGCCACCGTATGACCGCGCCCGTGCACGACCCGAAAATAAGCCGCCATCGGCGGCTGCTGATCGGATTGGCGTTGATGTTCTTCGCGCCCTTGGGCTTGTCCTTCTATATGTACTACGGGCATGGCGCGTGGCGCCCGGGAGGCCGCGTAAACGCCGGCGATCTCGTCGAGCCACCCCGGCCGCTGCCGGCGCTGAGCTTGACGCTGGCGGCCTCCCGTGATGACGCCGAGCCCCGCGTCACGGACCCACAGTTCCTCAAGGGCAAGTGGACATTCCTGTACGTGCAGCACGGGCATTGCGACGAGGAGTGTCTGCGGCATCTTTACGATACGCGCCAGGTGCGCATTGCGCTGGATCGCGAAATGCACCGCGTGCAGCGCGTATTCATCGGCGATGCCGACTGTTGCGACATGACGCAGCTGAAGGCGGCGCACCCGGACTTGATCGCGATCCGCGCCGGCGCCGAAGACGAACCCTTGCTTGCGTTGCTGCCGATGATGAGCACCGCGCGTGATTCCCAGCGCGTTTATCTGATCGATCCCCTGGGCAACCTCATGATGTCCTATGCCCCCGACGCCAGGCCCAAAGGCATGCTGGAAGACATGAAGCGGCTGCTGCGCTTGTCGTCGATAGGTTGAGCATGGAAGCTCAGCGTCTGATCTGGTTTAGAAGACTGGCCTTGGCGGGAGCGGGGCTGGCGGCCGCGGTGGTCGTGCTGGGCGCCTGGGTTCGTCTCACCGATGCAGGCTTGGGGTGTCCCGATTGGCCGGGTTGTTACGGCCACCTCTATCCGCAGGCCGATCATCAATTCACCAAAGCGCTGCATGAAATGGTGCACCGTTATTTCGCCATCACCCTGGGTCTGCTCATCATCAGCTTGAATATCTGGGCGATCTGGAATCGCAAGGACCGCGGACAGCCAATGCTCGTCCCCGCCATGCTGTTCTTCATCGTTTGCCTGCAAGGCGCGCTCGGCGCGTTGACGGTGACTTTGCTGCTGACGCCGTTGATCGTCACCGCTCACTTGCTGGTGGGCCTCACCACCTTGGGCTTGCTGTGGTGGCTGTCATTGACGCCCGAACGGCGGGAATTGAGCACGCGCGAACGGCCATTGAGAAAATATGCCCTCGCGGGCGCAGCCGCGCTGCTGCTGCAAATCTTCCTCGGGGGATGGACCAGCACCAATTACGCAGCCGTGGCCTGCCCGGATTTGCCGACCTGTCAGCAGTCTTGGTGGCCGCGCATGGATTTTCGCGACGCCTTCGTGCTGTGGCGCGGCCTGACCGACTACACCGGCGGCGTGCTTGCGAATCCCGCGCGCATTGCCATTCACGTGACGCATCGCATCGGCGCTCTGCTTGCCGGCTCGATCTTGAGTTTCACCGGGATCGTGTGCCTCGCGCGCGCGCGAACTCGCGCACTCAAGCTCGCCGGCGGCCTGCTGATCTTTGCCGTCCTGCTGCAGATCAGCATCGGGGTCGCCATGGTGCGCTTTGGGATGCCCTTGGCCTTGGCGACCCTGCACAACGCCGGCGCAGCCTTCCTCGTCATTTGCGTCGCGACTTTGCTGCGGATGCTCTGGCCGGAGTCTGCGATCGGCATGATACCCTTGCACCATGTCCACCGTTCCCGATAGTCCTCCCATTGCCGTGGAGACGCGCCCATCTCAGTGGCGCGATTTTCTGGAGCTCACCAAGCCCAAAGTGAGCTTGCTGATCGTATTTACGGCCGTCGTCGGCATGGTGCTGGCATCGCCGGGCTGGATTCCTCTGCCCGCTTTGATCTTCGGAACAATCGGTATTGCACTCGCGTCCGGCTCCGCCGCCGCGTTCAATCACATTTTGGATAGGCGCATCGACGCCCAGATGAATCGCACGCGCCTGAGACCGTTGCCCACCGGGCACATGCAGGAGCGGCACGCAGTCGCATTTGCCGCGGCGTTGGCGGCGCTTTCCATGTTGATTCTCTGGGGTTTCGTCAACGGGTTGACCGCAGCGTTGACTTTCTGCTCCCTGATTGGCTACGCCATGGTGTACACGCTGTGGCTGAAGCGCGCGACCCCGCAGAACATCGTCATCGGCGGCGCAGCCGGCGCTGCTCCCCCGATTCTGGGTTGGGCCGCCGTCAGCGGCACGGTGGACGCGCACGCGCTGCTCTTGTTCCTGATCATTTTCACCTGGACGCCTCCGCATTTCTGGGCCCTGGCAATCGCGAGACGCAACGACTACGCCAAGGTGGGCATACCCATGCTGCCGGTGACGCACGGCATCCCCTACACACGTCTGCAAATCGTGCTGTATACCATCCTGTTGATCCTGGCGACTTTGCTGCCCTTTCTCACCGGCATGAGCGGATTGATCTACCTCGCGGCGGCGCTCGTCCTGAATGGACGGTTTCTGTACTTCGCGCTGGCGCTCAATAAAGGATTGAAAGCCGACCTGCCCATGCGGACCTTCAGATTTTCCATCACCTACTTGATGCTGCTGTTTGCCGCGCTGATCCTCGATCACTATTTTTATTTTCCGGGCTAAGACGCGTACACCATAGTTTGCGTTGCGCATGACTCCCGCAGTGACCGCAATTCACCATCAAGTCATCCGGGCCAACGGCATCGATTTCAATGTTGCCGTGGCTGGTTCCGGCGAGCGGCTCGCGCTCTGTCTGCATGGGTTCCCCGAATCTTCATTCTCGTGGCGTTACCAGATGCCGGCGCTCGAGAAGCTGGGCTATCGGGTATGGGCGCCGGACCTGCGCGGCTACGGCTTGAGTTCCAGACCGCCGGGCATCGACGCGTATGCGATGGAAACCCTCGAGGAAGATGTCGCTGCGCTCATCGAGGCATCGGGGGCAAAGAACATCGTGCTCATCGGTCACGATTGGGGAGCGCTCATCGCCTGGCACTACGCCATGTTCGGGAGAATACCGATCTCAAAGCTGATCATCATGAATGTCCCGCATCCCGCGCTTGCGCAGAAGGGACTGCGAACGCTGCGGCAATTGAAGAAGTCCTGGTATATTTTCTTCTTCCAGCTGCCATGGATTCCGGAATGGGCGCTGGGGCGAAATGGCTGCGCCGCGATTGCGCAGGCATTTCGCGGCATGGCCGTCGATAAGTCGCGTTTTCCCGATGAGGTATTGGAGGTCTATCGGAATGCGGCGGCGCTGCCGGGCGCGCTGACGGCGATGCTCAATTACTACCGGGCGCTGATCCGCGGTCTAGGACGCGCGCGCCGCCGCGGAACACCGCGAATCGAAGCGCCGACGCTCATGATCTGGGGCGAAGTCGACTCGGCTCTCGGCAAGGAACTCAGCTATGGCACGGATGAGTACGTCGCGGATCTGACGCTGCGCTACTTGCCCAATGTGTCCCACTGGGTGCAGCAAGAAGCACCGGAAATGGTCAACGACATGATCGAGGCGTGGCTTCAAGGCAAGGGCGTGCCGTATGCCGACAAGTGCGCCAAAAACCTTGGGGAGATGGGGATAGCGCGATGAGCGATGGCCAGATGACCCTGAAGATCGATTCGCCGACCAGGCTGTTGATTGCGCATGGCAACGGAGAGTCTTACGAGGTGCATCCTATTTGGCTGCGCGAGCGGTCCTCCGACGTCTCCAGTATGGATTCACTGACGGGCCAGCGATTGCACGATCCATCGGATCTCGATCTGAGTTTGCGCTTCGTGTCGATCGAAGAATTCGAGCGCGGCCGCTTGAAAGTAAAATTCAGCGATGGTCACGAGGCGCTATTCGCCGTGCGCGATGTTCTTGCGGAGGCAGCGATGCCGCCCGGAGATCAGGATTGCCCTTCGGTGACGGTGTGGGACGGATCCCTCCGGGATCTCCCGCGCGCACGATGGCGGGCTGAGACAAGCGAAGCCGAGCATCTTGATTGGACGGCGCGGTTCTTGGAGTATGGATTCATCGTGTTCAGCGGCGTCCCATGCAACGATCGGGAGGTGCTGAAGGTCGCATCGATGTTCGGTTTTACTCGTGAGACAAACTTCGGCGCTTTCTTCAATGTGCGCTCCGAGCCCGACGCCAGCGACTTGGCATATACGGCATTTCATCTCGACCCACACACCGACAATCCGTATCGCTCGCCTGTGCCCGGCATACAGCTGCTGCATTGTCTCGCCAACAAGACCTCGGGCGGCCTGTCCACTCTGGTGGATGGGATCGCGGTTGGCGAAGCTCTTCGCACCCGGGATCCGCAAGCCTTCCGCGTTTTGAGCACCACCCCGGTGCGCTTTCGCTACCGGGACGCGACCACCGAACTGGTTGCCAGTGCACCGTTGATAGAGCTCGACCTGAGCGGACATATCCGCGCGATTCATTTCAGTCCGCGACTGGACTTCGTTCCGCTGCTGCCTCTCGGTCAGCTGACCGCCTACTACCGGGCACGGCATTTGTTCGACCACATGCTCAGATCAACCGAATTCGAGATTCGATTCCTGCTGCAGAGCGGTGATCTGGTGATGTTCGATAACTGCCGCTTGCTGCACGGTCGTACCGAATTTGATCCGGGCGAAGGCTTGCGGCACTTGCAGGGCTGTTACATCGACATCGATGGCCCGCGCAGCCTGTATCGCGTGTTGCGGCGCCAATCCAGGAGTGTTTCTACATGAGAGCGACGGTAAGCTTCACGCGCATGGAAGACGGCACTCGCGAGGACTACGAGCTGCTCGATCGTTCCGAGCTAGAGTACGCGAGACATCTCCCTGATTCCATCCTGGAAGCCTTGAAAAAACTCGACCACTCGCTTGAAGGCTATCCCGTGAGCCGCTTGGGCCACTCGCTGCAGACGGCCACCCGCGCCATGCGCGCCGGCGCGGACGATGAGTTGATCGTGGCGGCGCTCATCCACGACATCGGCGATGAATTGGCGCCTTACAATCATACGGAGATAGCGGCCGGTATTATCCGGCCCTTCGTTCGTCCGGAGGTCACCTGGATCGTGGAACAGCATGGCCTGTTCCAGAATTACTACTATGTTCACTTCCGCGGCGGTGATCGCAACGCCCGCGACAAGTTCCTCGGCCATCCATGGTACGAGGCCTGCAAGAATTTCTGCGCCAACTGGGACCAGTGTTCCTTCGACCCCCAATACCCGTCCGAACCCCTCGCTGCCTTTGAGACCTTGGTACATAAGATCTTTACGCGCGCGCCCCACGATCCGAGATATCTCTGACCGGGCCGCTGTGCGGCGCGTCTAAATTCTCGTCAATTTCTGCGTACCGATAGGCAGCGTGCGGATCCGCCGCCCCGTCGCCGTAAAAATCGCGTTGCAGATCGCGGGCGCCACCAATGCCACGCCAGGTTCACCGATGCCGCCGGGCAACTCGTCGCTCTCCACAAGATGCACCTCGATCGAGGGCACTTCGTTGCCGCGCAGCACGCGATAGTTATTGAAATTAGTCTGTTGAACCTGGCCTGCCGATATCGTCACTTCGCCCCACATGGCCGCCGAGAGTCCGAAAATGATTCCGCTCTCGATTTGCGATTCCACTATTTTAGGATTGATCATCTGGCCGCAGTCCACGACGCAAACGATTCTGTGCACCTTGAGCTCGCCTGACTCGATCGAGATCTCCGCGACCTGAGCCAGATGGGTGGTATATCCCTCCATGAATGCCAAGCCCTGGTAGCGACCCGCCGCGGCGTGTCCCCAACCCGCGCGCTCGGCAGCCATTTGCAGCACGCGTTGATGCCGCGGCTTCTTGCGAAGCAGCTCCATGCGAAAATCGTAAGGATTTTTCGCGGCGGCGACGGCGAGCTCATCGATGAAACTCTCGATCGCGAAGCAATTGGGCGAGTGGCTCACCGAGCGCATGTAGCCCACATCGATGCCGATTTCCTGACGTGAGTATGTGATGGCGATATTCGGCACATCGTAGGGAAAACTAATGGCGTACTCGACCACCGAATCATCCACGCCCTTGACGGGCGGTGACCAGCGCGCCGTAATCGAAGGACTGGTGATGTGCAATTTGAATGCACTCAATTTTCCCGCGGCATCGAATCCGCCGCTGGTCTGCTCGTAGGCGGGCGGACGATACACGATCATGGGTCATGTCGTCCTCGCGCGTCCAGATCAATTTCACGGGCGCCGCCAGCGCTTTCGAAGCCTCGACCGCCGCGGGAATGAAATCGACTTCGAGCCGCCGGCCAAAGCCGCCGCCGATCAACGTGGTGAAGACCCGAACCTGGGAGGGCGCAAGGCCGGCGGCGGCGCCGCCGCCGCCTGCGACATCTGCTGCACCTGAGTCCCGACATACAAGTCGCAGCCCTCCTGCCTTGACGTCGGCGGTGCAATTCATAGGCTCCATGGTGGCATGCGCCAGCAGAGGTAATTCGTAGCCGACGTGAAGTGTTTGTTTGGCGGATTTCAGTGCCGCTGCCACGTCGCCGTCAGCGCGCGCTACGAGTCCATCGCCCGCGGCGGCGGTTTTTTTCAACAGGGCGCTGATGGCCGCGTTATCGAGCTGCGCATTGGGTCCCGGGTCCCAGGTAATCTTTAGCGCGTTTCGCGCCCGCAATGCCTGCCAGAAATGATCGGCAACCACCACCACGCCACTGTCGGTTGAGAGCACTCTACGGACGCCGGGCATTTTCTCCGCGGCGGCGGAGTCCAGGACCTTGACCTTGCCGCCAAGCGTCGGGCTCTGCGCCAGCACGGCATGCAGCATACCGGGCAATATGACGTCTAAACCGAATTCAGCGCTGCCGTCGACCTTCCCCGGTGAATCCAAGCGCGCGCGCGATTGGCCGATGATCTTGAAATTCGGCTTTCGCCTTGAGCTTGACGTCCTTGGGAACGGCTTCCTTCGAGGCTGCATCGGCAACCTCGCCGTAGCTCAACATCCTTCCGCTGCTGTGAAAGATCGTGCCGTTGCTGGCATGACATTGCGACGGGTCCACTCTCCAGCGTTTGGCCGCGGCCGCGATCAGCATGATGCGCGCCTGCGCCGCGGCCGTGCGCAGCTTCTCCCATGATTCCTGGATGCTGTTGCTGGTGCCGGTGATCTGTCCGCCGTTCCCGGGGCTGATGTAGGCCTCGCCCACCGGTGCCGCCGCAAGCTTGATCGTGTCGAGATCGACGCTCAGTTCCTCGGCCATCAGCATCGGCAGCGCCGTATACACACCCTGGCCCATTTCCGAACGATCGACGATGAGGGTGATGGAATTGTCGGCGGCAATCTGAAGCCAAGCATTGATCTGGCTTTGCGATTTTCCCTTCGGTCTGGCGGGGCTGGCTTTGCCGGCGTGTCCCGGCAATGTCAGCGCCAGCATCAAGCCGCCGCCGACGGCGACCGTGGCATTCAGGAAATCCCGCCGATTAGGATCGGGGGCCGGACTCACTTGGAGATTCCAGTCGAGGTATCCGCGGACAACAGCTCCGCAGCGCGATGAATTGCCTTGCGAATTCGGGCGTAGGTACCGCAGCGGCAGATGTTGCCTGACATCGCCGCATCGATGTCGGCATCGCTGGGGCGCCGATTGGCCTCGAGCAACGCGGCCGCCGACATGATTTGGCCGGACTGACAGTAGCCGCATTGCGGCACGTCGATTTCCAGCCAGGCTCGTTGCAATGCATGGCTGCGGTCTTTCGAAAGTCCTTCGATGGTGGTGATGGATCTGGTCCCGACGGCGCTCAAGGGCAGCACGCAGGAACGCGTTGCCACTCCATCGATGTGCACGGTGCAGGCCCCGCACAGCGCCATGCCGCAGCCGAATTTGGTTCCCGTCATGGCGAGATGATCCCGCAGCACCCAGAGCAATGGGGTATCGCCTTGAGCGTCGACTTCAACGACTTGATTGTTGATTTTAATCGATGCCACCACACCATCCCTTTCTGCAACTATGGGCAGCATCGATGTTACGATGCCTGGATGCCGGTCGCATCGAGTTTTTACTCACGGATATTCACACTCACCGTTGCCGCCGTCTTAGGTTATGCCCTGTTTCTGGTTTTCAAACCCTTTGTTCTGCCCATGGCCTGGGCTGCATTTCTCGCTTTTCTTCTGAATCCCCTGAATGCGCGGCTGCGGCGCGGTTTCAAGGGCAAGGAACTGGCCGCCGGCCTGCTCACCGTCCTTGCGCCGATTGTCATCCTGCTGCCGCTCTCCGCGCTCTCCGTCGCATTTGCAGCGCAGATATCGACGCTCCTGCGCAGCCTGCAGGACTACGCCACCCAGCTCGACATCAAGTCACTCTCGGATCTGCAACAGTTCCCCATCATCGCGCGCGCCAACACCTGGTTGCAGGCGCACACCGAAATCTCCGCGGAGCAGGTACAGTCCTGGCTGATTTCCGGCTCGCGGGAAATCCTGCAGCGCGTCGCGGGCATGGGCGGTTCGCTCTTTCTGGGTGCGTTGAGCTCGCTGGTGTCATTTGCCGTCATGCTGTGCATGCTGTTCTTTTTTCTGCGGGACGGCGATTTGCTGTGGGTTCGCGCGCGCCGCTTGATTCCGCTTGGCGAGGAACGCAAGGATCGGCTGATCAAGCAGTTGGGCGATGTGACGCGCGCCATCGTTTTCGGCACGGCCGTCACGGCAATGGTTCAGGGGGCGCTGCTCGGCGTCGGCTTCGCCATCGTTCACCTACCGTCGCCGGTCGTGTTTGCCGTGATCGCGACACTGCTCTCCATGCTGCCCGTGGGCGGCTCCGCCTTCCTCTGGGTGCCGGCGGCGATCGGGCTGTTTGTGGCCGGCCATTGGGGTTACGGAATCTTCCTGGTGATCTGGGGCTCGATGCTGGGCGGGGTGGACAATTTGCTGCGCCCTTACCTCATTTCGGGCCGTGCGCGGATCTCCGCGCTGGCGGTATTCGTGGGGGTGCTGGGCGGCATCGCGGCATTCGGCGCCATCGGCATCATCGCCGGTCCGGTCTTGCTTTCCCTGGTCCTTGCGCTGGTCGAATTCGCCGAGGAAGACCCGAAGCCAATCTCTTGAATCCGGGCAGATCATAGGGCGAATCCTCAAGTACAATCCGCGCCCTGATGGACGTATCGCATCTCCTTGACGGACTCAACGATGACCAAAGACAGGCGGTAGCCGCGCCCCTGGGTGCCGCATTGGTTCTGGCGGGCGCGGGCAGCGGCAAGACGCGGGTGCTGGTGCATCGGGTCGCGTGGCTGATCCAGGTCGAAGGCGCGTCGCCCAACAGCATCCTGGCGGTCACCTTCACCAACAAGGCGGCGGCCGAAATGCGCAGCCGCGTCGAGACCTTGCTGGGAATGCGCAGCGGCGCCATGTGGCTCGGCACCTTTCACGGCCTGGCGCACCGGCTGCTGCGAATCCACTGGCGTGAAGCGGGATTGCCGCAGAGCTTTCAGATCCTGGATTCGGAAGACCAGGCGCGTCTTCTGCGCAAGGTATTGAAAGCGCTCGATCTGGACGAGACACGCTGGATTCCGCGCGAAATTCTTTGGTTCATCAACGCGGAGAAGGACGAGGGCCGCAGGCCGAAACACATCAAGGACGATGGCGACCCCACGCGTCGCCAGTTGATCAAAATCTACCAGGCCTACGAGGAAGCCTGCCAGCGGGCCGGTGTGGTGGATTTCGCGGAGCTGTTGCTGCGGGCATTCGAACTGTGGCGCGACAACCCGGCGCTGCTGCAGCACTATCGCACGCGCTTCAAGCATGTGCTGGTGGACGAATTTCAGGATACGAATGCCATTCAGTACAAATGGCTCTTGTTGCTAACCGCCCAAGGCGGAATGCCTTTCGTGGTGGGCGATGACGATCAGTGTCTCGCGGCCGGGACTCTGGTGACGATGGGCGACGGCGCAAAGCGCGCCATCGAGTCGATCGTCCCGGGCGATTCAGTCCTGTCGAACTACGGCAGCGGTGATCTGCGTCCGGCCCGCGTGACTGAATGCTTCGCGAAGCGACGCCAGGGACAGCTCGTGCGTGTGCATCTGCGCTCCGGCGCCGTCGTCAAAAGCACGCCGGAGCATGTGCACTTCGCCGGCTACGTACTCGGCGAGACGCCCCAGACCTATTTCTTGTACCTCATGCATAAGGAAGGCGTGGGTTACCGCCTCGGCACCTCTCAGGTATACACGGAGGGCCAGGCCAGGCCCATGGTGGGCTTCAAGCAGCGCTCCCTCCGGGAACATGCCGACGCGCTGTGGATCGTGCGCACGCACAGCAGCGAAAACGAAGCACGCATCGACGAGGTGGTGACGTCATTGCGCTTCGGCCTTCCCACTTGCCCGTTCGTTCCGCGCAAAGGTAAAGCCCGCAACGGTTTCGTACACGATGCCGGCCATCTACGGCGGATATTCAGCTCCCTCAATACGTTGGTGTCCGCCGAACGGCTTCTGGAAGAGGTGGGTCTGGACATCGACCGGCCGCACCACCAGCCGCAGAGCCGCAATTCCAACCGCCGCAACGTCGTCATCACGCTGTGCGGCGACCGGCGCGGCGGCACACCGATGCACCGTATTTCGGTGGTGGCTGTGTCTGCCAAGGACCGTGCGGTCCTTGAAGCCATGGGACTTAGCGTCCGTGCCGCCAAGTCGGGGTCTGTAAGTTGGCGCTTCGAGACCGTCCGTGCGGATTTCGGCGAACTGATGTCGATGGCACGCGCCATCCGCGAGCGGCTCGACGGCCGCTACGTCCTTCAGGGGCACATGCTCGAGAAGTCGCTGCCCTTCATTACGGCGGCGAGCATCCGTAGCGGCATGGTCATGGTGGTTGATTCCGGCCGGTTCGACGTGGTTGAGCACATCGCGTTCGAGGCCTACGATGCCGAGGTCTACGACATCAACGTCGAGCGCACCCATAACTTCATCGCCGGCGGCGTCGTCACGCACAATTCCATATACCGCTGGCGAGGAGCCCGCGTCGAGAACTTGAATCAGTTCCGGCGCGATTTCCCGCAGGCTGTGCTGTACAAGCTGGAACAGAACTACCGCTCCACGGGCACGATTCTGAAAGCGGCCAATGCGTTGATCGCGAACAATGCAGGCCGACTCGGCAAGACGCTCTGGACCAGCGGTGAAGATGGCGAGCGGGTCAAGCTCTATGCCGCATTCAACGAGCGCGATGAGGCCGACTTCGTGGTCAATCGCATTCGCGAATGGGTTGCGCGCGGCGGCGCGCGGCGCGAGGTTGCGGTGCTATACCGCTCCAACGCCCAGTCGCGTGTTTTCGAAGAAGCATTCTTGAATGCGCGCATGCCCTATCGGGTATACGGTGGCCTGCGCTTTTTCGAACGCGCCGAGATCAAGGATGCCCTGGCGTATCTGCGTCTCATAGCAAGCCGCGCGGACGACACCTCCTTCGAGCGGGTGGTGAATCTGCCGGTGCGCGGCATCGGCGCCAGAACCATGGACCTGGTGCGCGAGACGGCGCGCACGAACTCGAGCTCGCTGTGGAACGCCGCCATCGCCTGCGTTTCCGGGGTGCTGCCGCAGCGGGCGGCGCAAGCCCTCGAGGCCTTCATGCAGCTGGTGGACAAGCTGGCCCGCGAGGTGCAGGGCTTGGAGCTGCATGAGCAGGTGGATCACGTCATTCAAATGAGCGGCCTTATCGAACACTACAAAAAAGAGAAGGGCGAGCGCGGCGAGGGCAGGATCGAGAACCTGCTCGAGCTGGTCAGCGCCGCCGGGGGATTTTCACCGGAGACGGAAGCCGAGAGCGAGCTGTCGCCGCTCGAGTCCTTTCTCGCGCATGCGGTGCTCGAGTCGGGCGAAGGTCAAGCCGACCCGTACGACGATTGCGTGCAAATGATGACGTTGCATTCGGCCAAGGGATTGGAGTTCCCCGTGGTGTTTCTCGCCGGCATGGAGGACGGGCTGTTTCCGCACCAGCGCTCGGTTGCCGACCTCGCGGGACTGGAGGAGGAGCGCCGGCTCTGCTACGTCGGTGCAACGCGTGCGATGCGCCATCTCTACATCACCTATGCGGAGCAGCGGCGGCTCTACGGCGTGGATACCTACGGTCAGCCGTCCCGATTCATCGCCGAATTGCCGCCGGATCTGGTTGAGGAGATTCGTCCCAGGCTGCAGGTATCGCGCCCGATCTATGTCAAGCGCAGCAGCACCCTCGATGAGTCCCCGTCCGCAGGTATGCGCATGGGCAGCCGGGTGCGTCATTCCAAGTTCGGCGACGGCGTGGTATTGAATTTCGAAGGCAACGGACCGCATGCCCGCATTCAAGTGAATTTCGAGCAGCAGGGCACGAAGTGGTTGATGCTGTCTTACGCCAATCTCGAGGTCGTGTAGAGTAGTTCTCTGTGAAAATCATCATATTGGGCGCCGGACAAGTCGGCCGCACGGCGGCGTATCATCTCTCTCGCGAAGAAGCGAATGATGTGACCGTCATCGACCAGAATGAGGACATCCTGCGGGATCTGCAGGACCGACTCGACATTCGCACCGTGAACGGCAATGCATCCAGCCCGCGCATTCTGGAAGCCGCGGGGATCGCCGGCGCCGACATTCTGGTGGCGCTCACCAACAGCGACGAAGTCAACATGCTTGCCTGCCAGGTGGCCTGGACCCTGTATCGAACGCCGAAAAAGATCGCCCGGGTGCGCGCCGCCGATTACACCGAGAGGGAGAAGCTGTTCGGCGAGAACGGCGTGGCGGTGGATGTCTGGATCAGTCCCGAGCAATTGGTGACGGAATATGTGGCAAGGCTCATCCGCTATCCCGGCGCATTGCAGGTGCTCGATTTCGCCGATGGCCGGGTGCGTCTGGTGGGAATACGCGCACTGCAGGGTGGCCCTTTGGTCGGTCAAACCTTGAGCACGCTGCGCAAGCATATTCCCTCCGCCGATGCGCGCGTTGCCGCGATTTACCGCGCGGGCAAAAGCGTCAAGCCGGAAGGCACCACGGTCATCGAGGATGGCGACGAAGTGTTCTTTCTGGCGGCCCGGGAAAATATCCGCGTGGTGATGAAGGAATTGCGCCGCGAGGAAGCCCCGGCACGGCGCGTGGTGATCGCTGGCGGCGGTAACATCGGTCTTCGGCTCGCGAACGAATTGGAAGGCAAGAATCAAGTCAAGCTCATCGAGCGCGACAGCAAACGCGCGCGGCGGGTTTCCGAACAGCTGAAGAGCACCACCGTGCTGCACGGCGACGCGGCCGACGAGGAATTGCTGCTCGAGGAGAACATCGACAGCGCCGATATCTTCGCGGCGCTGACCAACTCCGAGGAAGCGAACATCCTCTCCGCCATGCTCGCCAAGCGCCTGGGCGCGCACAAGGTCATGGCGTTGATCAACAAGCCGTCCTACGCTGAACTCATCGAAAGCGGCTCGATCGATGTCGCGATCTCGCCGCAAACCGTCACGATCGGATCGCTGCTGGCGCATGTGCGGCGCGGCGATGTGGTGCGCGTGCACTCGCTGCGCCGAGGCGCGGCTGAGGCGCTCGAAGTGGTGGTTCATGGCGATGCCGACAGCTCCAAGGTGATCGGCCGGCGCATCGAGGACATCGTGCTGCCCGAGGGCACGACCTTGGGAGCGGTGGTGCGCGGCGAGGAGGTCATCATCGCGCATCACGACACCACGGTTCAGCCGGATGATCACCTGATCCTGTTCCTGACGGACCGCCGTCACATCGAGGCGGTCGAGAAACTCTTTCAAGGTTCCGCCTCTTTTCTGTGAAAGACATTTTACTGCCGGTCGCGCACGTATTTGCCCTCGTCATGATGGTGTTTTCGGCGGCCATGCTGGCGCCGTTGGTCATGGCGGTGTGGGGAATGGATCCCGCGCTTCTCTCCTTCGTGATCTCCGCGCTGGCCACGTTCGTCCTCGGCGCCGTGCTGTGGCTGGCCACGCGTCGATTCAAACGCGAACTCAAGACCCGCGACGGCTTGCTGCTGGTGGCGCTCACCTGGATCGCCCTGCCGGCGGTGGCCGGCTTTCCGCTGTGGAACTACCTGCCCATCAATTTCACGCAAGCTTACTTCGAGGCGGCATCGGGCTTGACGACCACCGGCGGCACCGTGCTGTCCGGGCTTGAACAGCTGCCGCGCTCGATCAATTTGTGGCGCCATCTCTTAAGCTGGCTCGGCGGCATGGGCATCATTGTGCTCGCGGTGGCGATCCTGCCCATGCTCGGCGTCGGCGGCATGCAGATTTACCGCGCCGAAATGCCGGGCCCGATGAAGGACAGCAAGCTCACGCCGCGCATCGGCCAGACCGCCAAACTGCTGTGGGTGGTGTATTCCGGCCTGACCTTGGTTTGCATCCTATGCCTGAGATTCGCAGGCATGAACTGGTTCGATGCCGTGTGTCACGGATTCTCAGCGCTTTCGCTCGGCGGCTTCTCGACCTACGACGCCAGCATTGGACATTTCAATTCCCTGGCCATCGAGTTGGTGATGACCGGTTTTTCAATTCTGGCGGCCTTGAACTTCGCCACGCATTTTCTCGCCTGGAGCCAGCGCGGAGTGATGGCGTATTTTCGCGATGCCGAGGCCAAGGCGATCTTGAGCGTGCTCATTTGCAGCTGCGTCGGTATTGCATTGTTCCTGTACTTCAAGGGCGCCTATCCGGACTTCCCCACGGCCCTGCGCAATGCCACCTTCAATGTGGTCTCCATCGCCACCGACAGCGGCCTGCATACCCAGGATTATTCGCGCTGGCCATTGTTCGCGCCCATGTGGATGATTTTTCTGAGCTGCATCGTCGCGAGCTCCGGTTCAACCGGGGGCGGCATCAAGATGATCCGCACGCTGGTGCTCGCCAAGCAGGCGCACCGCGAGTTGAATCAACTGGTGCATCCAAACATGGTGCGGCCGCTCAAGGTGGGCGGAGCGGTCATCGCCAACCGCGTGGTATTCGCGGTGCTGGCGTTCGTGTTCCTGTACTTCATGAGCATCGTGACCCTGATTTTCCTGCAGCTGGCGAGTGGACTGGATTTCATCACATCCTTCTCGGCCATCATCGCCTGCATCAACAACGCAGGTCCGGGCCTGGGCTTGGTGGGACCGGGCAGCAATTACGGAGTGCTGAACGATTTTCAGACCTGGGTGTGCTCCGCGGCGATGCTCCTCGGCAGACTGGAGGTGTTCACCATCCTGGTCTTGTTCACCCCGACCTTGTGGCGCAAGTAGCCAGAAACGCGTCGATCGCCTCGAGGCACTCGGGTTCATCCAGCAGCGGTACATGACCGCGGCGCGCAACTTCGAGTTGCTCAAGATCCGGATTCTCCGTTTTCATCCGCGCGAATGTCGCGGCGCTCAAAATGTCCGAGTGCGCGCCGCGGATCGCGAGCACGGGTATGCGGCGCAGCGCGCTCCAGAAGGGCCATAGATTCGCGGTGGCGGCCGGTGCCGCGCGCAGCATCTCGCCGATCATCGGATCCGCATCGACCCGCACCACGCCCGCGGCATCTTCGCGAAATCCGCGGCGTGCGAGCGTCGACCAGCGTTCCGCGGGCAGATCCGGCCAGGCCTCGCCGAACATGAACTGCGTTTGGGTCAGGGCATCGCTCCAGTTATTGGGCGGCGGCAACCGGCCGGCATAGCCCTTGATGCGCTCAAGGCCTTTGGGATCGACCTCCGGCCCCACATCGTTCAAGACTATTCCGCCAACTCTTGTTGGGTATCCCACCCCCATCATCATCGCCAGCATGCCCCCCATGGAGGTACCGATGATGTTCACACGCTGTTCGCCAACGGCTTCGAGCAAACTCAGGATGTCCTGAACGTAAACCCCCGGCTGATAATTCTGCGGGCTGGGATCCCAAGCCGAGAAGCCCCGGCCGCGTACATCCGGGACAATGACGCGGTAGCGGCTTTGTAGGTGAGCGGCAAGATCTTCGAAATCCCGGCTATTGCGGGTCAGACCGTGGAGACAGAGTACCGCCGGCGACCCGTGGGGCTGGCTTTCGTATACTCGAGTATAGAGGCGCAGCCCGTCCTGACTGTTCCAGAATATTTCCTTGTAGGGTGTGGACAAGATCGTTCCTCGCGGGTCAATGTCAGCGCATCTTCCCAAATACCTGAGATGGACGCTAATGGTGCCAAATTTCGATTTCTTGTCTCCACAACCTCCTTTTTAATGCCAATAAAAATGCCATCAATATCCACTTTTCATTCTTTTTAACGGATTCAGGCGATTTTATAGTGTTCAGAAACTAACTCTTCATGAAATCACGCATGGTGTACCTAAATTTCTCTGAAATAAGCATAAATACCGGTGAAGTGGGAGAAAATGTTTGATGATTGCCTTGTTGCAGCGCGTTTTGAAGGCCCAAGTCGATATTGAGGGCAAGACGGTGGGTTCAATTGGTCCGGGGCTCTTGGTCTTGGTCGGGGTGCAGCCCGCGGACGACGAGGGTAACGCGCAACGCCTGCTCGGCCGCTTGGTGCAATATCGGGTCTTTGCCGACGAGGCCGGCAAGATGAACCTCAGTCTGGTCCAGGTTAAAGGTGAGCTGCTGCTGGTGCCGCAATTCACGCTGGCTGCGGATACCGCCAAGGGCCTAAGACCCAGCTTCACCGCGGCGGCACCTCCCGAGCAGGGGCGCCGGTTGTTCGAGTCCCTGGTTCAGTCGGCGCGCGAGCAACTGGGTGCGGTTGAAACCGGCGTATTCGGCGCGCATATGCAGGTGTCTTCAACCAACGACGGTCCGGTCACCTTGTGGCTGGAAAATTGATTTAAACCGCAAATGCGACCGAACGCGCATCGGTGGGTGATGGTCCAATGTCATAATATGTTTGGCGTATCATTGGCGCCCAATTGGATGGATTTCGGAGAACTGAAATGTTCGATTCAAAAATGCTACTGGTCATTCTGGCCATTGCGTTGATAGTTTTCGGAACCAAGCGCATACGCAGCATCGGTTCCGATTTGGGCGCGGCCGTGAAAGGCTTCAAATCCGCCATGAATGAGGGCGAATCCGAGGAAAAGGCCAAGCAGCTCAAACAAGACGCGGATTTCGACCCCAATGCCGCGACGCGCGAAAGCGAAGCCAAGGTACCTCCCAAGACCAACGCTTGATGCCGCATGCTTGATGTTGGCTTCTCGGAAATACTGCTCACCTCGGCGATAGCACTCATCGTGTTGGGTCCGGAGCGCCTGCCTAAAGTTGCGCGGCAGGTCGGCAATTGGATGGGCCGTGCACGTGTCATGGCGCGCCAATTGACCGAGCAGTTGGAACGCGAAGTCAACGCCGAAGAACTGCTCAAGACCCAGAACAAGCAAGGCAGCGCCAACAACGCAGCGGCCGGCACACCAGCGACCGGCGCGCCCGCCGCCTTTGACACCTCATACATGCCCAACGCGCCATCCGCGCCGGACCCAGCGCCGGCCATCACCGCCCCGCCGGCGCACCCCGCCGGCAGCCTACTCGCCGGAAAGCGCAGCCGCCGTGCAAGGCGCGGACTGGCACGCAAGCCCGCCAGAGAATAAACGAGCCAATGAGTGAGCCCGGCGAACCGGGCGGTCTCGCCGAAGGCACGCTGATCTCGCACCTTTTGGAATTGCGCGATCGCTTGCTCAAGGCGATGGTGGCGGTGGGCATTTGTTTCGTGCCGTGCGTGTACTTCATGAACCCGCTGTTCACCTTCGTGGCGGACCCGTTGATTCGCAAGTTGCCGGCGGGCGCGAGCCTGATTGCCACCGGCGTGGTTGCCCCCTTTTCCGTGCCTTTCAAAATGGCGCTGCTGCTCGCCATCGGCGCCGCCATCCCCGTCATTCTTTACCAAGCCTGGGCATTCGTTGCGCCCGGCCTCTACAAGCATGAGAAGAAGTTGGCGGTACCCTTGCTCATCTCCAGCATCATCCTGTTCTATCTGGGCGCCGCGTTCGCCTACTACGCGGTCCTGCCGGTGATGCTGAGCTTCCTGATCTCCGTCACGCCCCACGGCGTGCAGATGATGACCGACATGAGCGCCTATCTGGATTTCGTCATGGTGCTGCTGCTGGCCTTCGGTTTGGCGTTCGAAGTGCCCGTGGCTACTGTACTATTGGTCTGGACGGGCTTTGTCAAGATCAAGACGCTGAAGAAGAATCGCGGTTTTGTACTACTCGGGATATTCATTTTTGCTGCCTTTGTCACGCCGCCGGATGCGGTGTCGCAGAGCGCATTGGCGATACCGATGTACTTGTTGTACGAAGTAGGGATCATCATGGCCGGAATATTGCTCAAAGAAAAAATAGCGGCACGCGAGAAGGAAGACGCAGAACAAGCCGAGCGCGAAGCCGGGGCTTGATTTGAGCGCAACTTTTCTCGGCCAACCGAGAGGATTGGCCACCCTGTTCCTCACGGAAATGTGGGAACGATTCACCTTCTATGGCATGCGCGCCCTGCTGGTGCTGTTCCTCGTCAGCTCGGTGACAGCCGGCGGCTTTGCCCTGGATGACAAGACCGCCACCGCCATTTACGGTCTTTACAACGCGGCGGTTTACCTGGCAGCCCTGCCTGGAGGCTGGATCGCGGACCGGCTGATCGGCGCGCAGCGAGCCGTGATGGCCGGCGGTCTTGCCATCACGCTGGGCAATGCGCTGCTGGCGAGTTCGACCACGCCTCGTGGTTTCTACATCGGCCTGGTCGTGATCGTGCTCGGGGTGGGACTGCTCAAACCCAACGTCAGCGCCATTGTCGCCGACCTTTACCCCGAGGGCGGCGCACGCTTGGACGCCGGGTTCACCATTTTTTACATCGGCATCAACATCGGCGGTTTCTTGGGGCCCCTGGTCACGGGCGAGGCACAGATTCTTTGGGGACAGCGCGCCGGCTTCGCCGCCGCCTCGTTCTTCATGGCCGTGGGCGTGCTGCAATTCTATTTGACGAAGCGCTTTCTCGGCAGCTCCGGCGCATACGTACCGGCAGCGCCGCCAGGCGCCGGCAACGCAACGGCAACCGGCACGGCATCGGGAACACCCAGCGCATCGGCCACCGGTCCCTCGGCGGCAGTGCGCGCCAAACAATGGCGGCAACTGATGGTGGCGGTCGCGAGCGGCGTATTGATCCTGGCCTTGGTGAGCTTCGGTGTGATTCCAGTGAGCCCGGTCAGCGTTGCGCAGGCAGTCACCTATGCCATCGTCACCATGGCCGTGCTGTATTTCCTGTATTTCTTTCTGATTGCGGACATCAACCGCGAAGAGCGGCGGCGCGGCGTGGTGCTGGTGGTGCTGTTCGTCGGTTGCGCCTTGTTTTTCTCCGGCTTCGAACAAGCCGGATCGTCATTGAATCTGTTCGCCGAGCGCTACACCAATCGCATGGTGGAGTGGGCGCATTTTGTCATCCCCTCGAGCTGGTTCCAGTCGGCGAACTCGTTCTTCATCTTCATCTTTGCACCCTTCTTTGCATGGCTGTGGGTGATGCTGGCGAAACGCAATTTGAATCCGGGAGCACCCGCGAAATTCGCCATCGGCGTGATCTTGATGGGATCGGGATTTCTGGTGATGGCGGCCGCGGCCGCCATCGTCGCAAAGGGCACCAAGGTATTGCCCTACTGGCTGATCATGACCTACGTGCTGCATACCTTCGGCGAACTGTGCTTGAGCCCCGTGGGCTTGAGCTACTACACGAAGCTCGCGCCAAAGCGTTTCGTGGGCCAGATGATGGGCATGTGGTTCCTGGCGACCTCGCTCGGCAACCTGGTCGCCAGCTTGATTGCGGGCGATTTCGATGCCAATAACGTCGCCGCCATGCCGGGACAGTACATGCGCATCGTTTATTTCTCAGTGGGCCTCGGCGCGATTCTCCTGGCCCTCAGCCGGCCGGTGAAAAAACTCATGGGTGATGTGAAATGAGCGGCACCGCAGGCTCCGCGCCGCAGCTGACGCTGAAGGCCATCGTTCTTTCCATCATTCTCACGGTGATTCTCGCTTCCGCGAATACCTACGTGGGCTTGTTCGCGGGGCTCACCGTCGCCACGGCCATTCCCGCCGCCGTCATTTCGATGGCAGTCCTGCCGCTATTCGGCAAGACCAACATCCTCGAGAACAACATCGTCGCCACCGGCGCTTCGGCGGGCTCATCGATTTCCGCCGGCGCGATATTCACCCTGCCGGCGCTGATTCTGCTGCATCACTGGATGAGCTTCGATTATTGGTGGACGTTTGCCATCGTGGGATTGGGCGGCTTGCTCGGTGTGCTGTTTTCCGTGCCGCTGCGGCGCACGCTGATCATCGAACAGAAGCTCAAGTTTCCCGAGGGCGTGGCCGCGGCCGAAGTGCTCAAGGTGGGAGCGAATCCGGGGGCCGGCGCGAAATACCTGGGATTGGCGGGCGTGGTCGGCGGTGTGTTCAAGCTGGTTACATCGGGTTTTGCGTTGCTGCCCGAGACCTTCGTCAAGGATACGTTCGTCGGCAGCCGGGGCATTGCCTTCTTCAGTTACAGCTTCTCGCCGGCGCTTCTGGGTGTGGGCTACATCGTGGGCCTCAATGTCGCGATCTTGATAACGCTGGGCGGCGTGTTCTCCTGGTGGCTGGCCATTCCGCTGTACAACGTTTATTTCTTCGATCATGACCCGGTGCTGCTGCAAAAATTGGTCGGCCTCAATGCCGAAGACGCTGCCTTCGCGATCTGGCGCGGTCAGGTCCGCTACATCGGGGTCGGCTGCATGCTGACGGGCGCGCTGTGGGCGCTGTGGTCGCTGCGCAAGTCGCTGCTGTCGGCGATTCGCAGCGGGCTCAAAGTCAGCGGCAAGGGAGCAGACGCCGTTCCTCACACCGAACGCGATTTGCCGATGGGTGCGGTGCTGATCGGCATCGCTCTGTTCGTCATTCCGTTGTTTCTGCTGTACTACCTGGTGGTGGGAAGCATCGGCGTGGCGCTCTCGATGGCCGTGATCATGATCATCGCGGGGTTTTTATTTTCATCGGTCAGCGGCTACATGGCGGGTCTGGTCGGTTCGTCGAATAATCCCGTGTCCGGCATCACGATTTGCACCATCCTGTTTGCATCGCTGGTGCTCATGCTGATGGTCGGGGGAAAGTCCGCAATCGGCGCGGTTGCCGTGGTCTTCATCGGTGCGGTGGTCTGCAACGCAGCCGCTGTCGCCGGCGACAACCTGCAGGATCTTAAGGCAGGCCACTTGATCGGCGCGACGCCCTGGCGGCAGCAAGTCATGCTGATGGTCGGTGTCATCGCCAGTGCCGCGGTGATGGCGCCCGTCTTGAACGTACTGCAATTTGCGTACGGTATCGGCGAGCCCTCGCATGCCGGGACCAAAGCGCTGCCGGCGCCGCAAGCCAACCTGGTCCGCTCCGTGGCGGAAGGCATGTTCGGCGGGACGCTGCCGGTTGCCATGATCGCCATCGGCGGGGTGGTCGGTGTCCTGATCATCCTCCTGGATCTGTACTTGAAGAGGCGTGGTTCACGCTGGAGCGCGCCGGTGCTGGCCGTGGCCGTGGGAATTTATCTGCCGTTGGATGTCTCCACGCCCATATTTGCGGGCGGCCTGATCGCCGAATTCGTGTCGCGTTGGCATCAAAAGCGCAGCGAGCCCGACGATCACGAGAAGCTCGCGCAGAATGGCATGCTGTTCGCAGCGGGGCTGATCACGGGCGAAGCCCTGGTGGGAATTTTTATCGCGATCTGCATCTGGATCTCGAAGAACCCTGACGTGCTGGCGCTGGGCATTTCGATTCCGGCGGGACAGTGGGTGGCCGCGGTCCTGCTGTTTGGCGTTTGCTACTGGGTTTTCCGCGCCGGAACGCCGCGGCGCGCCGCTTAAGATTGCGCGACTCACGTCATACAACGAAGCTGGTTCTCTGCTTCGCCACCGTATACCTCGTGTGGGGCTCGGCTTTTCTATTCACCAAGATAGCGGTTCAGACCCTGCCGCCGGCCCTGCTCGCGGGAGTTCGATTCGCGACTGCGGGGACGCTGGTCGCATTCGTTGCTTGGGTGTGGGGCGGCGACAACCTGCCGAAGCGAGCCATCGAATGGCGCCATCTCGTCATTGCCGGATTCTTCATGGTGTTCGTCAGCAATGGATTGAATACCTGGTCCATGCAATACATGCCGAGCAACGAATCGGCTTTGCTCAACGGCACGTCCGCCTTTTGGATTGCCGGCTTAGGAGTCTTTGGACGGCGCGGGCATCCTCTCACCCGGTCGGCGGTCTTGGGCCTGATTATCGGTTTCATCGGCACGGCGTTGATGCTGGTCCCCAAGGGATCGGTGATGTCGAAAGGGGTGTTGGCGCAACTGGGGGTGCTCACCGCCTGCGCATCGTGGTCCTTGGGCACCCTGTACTACCGCAGCATCGATACACAATTGAGCCCGATGATGTTCATGGGGCTGCAAATGCTCATGGGCGGACTCATGCTGCTGGGCGTGGCCTTCGTCCACGGCGACTCGATGCATTGGCCGCCGAGCACGCCCGCCTTGATTGCACTTTGTTACCTCACTTTTCTCAGCTCAGGTTTGGCGTACGCGGCTTACGGTTGGTTGACCATGAATGCCAAGCCCGCACTCATCAGCACCTACGGCTACGTCAATCCTGCGATCGCGGCGCTGCTCGGCTGGGTGTTTCTGCACGAGCGTCTATCGGGCTTGCAACTCATCGGGATGGTGGTCATCATCGTCGGCGTCTGCATTTTGACGCTTCCCGGCGGCAGCCTGACGGATCCCAAGACTCTCGCAGAGCCTAAGACACAGTAGCGCCAAAAACACAGGCAGGCAGTTGTGGAAAAATCACCGGCCGCTGCGATCATCACACCCGGGCACCTCGCCCGCCGTGCGCTGTTCGGCTTCATCATCACCTTCATCATTGCGCGCATCGTGGTGCTGCTCATCATGTCGCGCCAGATGCCGAATCTCTATTTCTTCATGAACGGCACGCACGTGCATCATCTGAACTACGGGATTTTTCTGCTCGCCGGTGTGGCCGCGTATCTGCTGTTCATGGAGCGAACGCCAAGTACTTGTAAATTCGCGGCCTTGGGCTATGGCGTCGCCATGGCCCTGACCTTCGATGAATTCGGCATGTGGCTGCACCTGGGCGGCAGCTACTGGCAGCGCGCCAGCGTCGACGCCATCATCGTCGTCGCCGCGGTCTTGGGGTTGGTCGGATTCGGCTCGGCGATTCGCAGCTTTGAATCGCGCCACGTGAAGGCTTCGATTGTCCTGCTGATCGCCTTGATCGGATTCGGCGCCGTGCTGTACGACGCCTCGATTCAACTGGGCAGAATGGCTGGTCCCCGGCTCGAGGCGCTGGAACTATCGTCCTCACCGTAGAACCAACTCGCTAGCGGCGGGTCCTGATCACCTCGACCCGGCCCTTGCCGCCCACGAACCATGAACCGATGATGCTGACCAGGCTGACCAGGATGGCGGTCCAAAACGCCGCCGCGAAGCCCGCGATGTGCATGCCCGGCAGCATCCATGCAACCAGCGCCACCATGCCGGCGTTGATGACCAGCAGGAATAGCCCGAGAGTGAATATGGTCATCGGCAGGGTGAGTAAAATGGCGATGGGACGGACGATGGAATTCACCACGCCGAGCAGAATGCCCGCGAGAATCAAGGTGGAAGGAGAGTCGATCGAGACTCCGTGCACCCAGGCTGTTGCCAACCAAAGCCCCAGCGCCACCAGCGCCGCTCGCATCAGAAACCCAAGCATCGCGTAACTCCTTGGTTCGCCTCATCCGCTCAAAGCGGTATCTGCAAGCATAACAAGGAAGATCCGGGCACTAAATCAATAATCAAGCCCTGGCAGCGGCGGGTCCTTGGGGACGATTTTCGCGGGCTTTTTGGGCACAGGCGGGCTTTCCAGCGTCACCTTGATGCGCGCCATGAAGCGCTCCCAGCCCATGCGGATGCGCGCATAGTTCTGGTCCCAGGCCGCGGCCTCGGGAATGCCGGATCCCAAGAGGCGCAGCGATGTCTTGCCCGCAGCCCTTTGCGGATCGAGGATGAAATCATCGACCGCGGCTGAATCGCTGGGCGGGGAATCGCGGCCATTGAGATAAATCAGCCTGAGGCGGCGATTCACGTCGAAAATGTCGATATGCGCCTCCCTGGCGCTCGAACCTGGCTTGCCGATTCGATACATGCCGCCCTGACGCGGATCGA
Organism: uncultured Gammaproteobacteria bacterium; assembly: GCA_963775565.1. Taxonomy (GTDB): domain Bacteria; phylum Pseudomonadota; class Gammaproteobacteria; order Steroidobacterales; family Steroidobacteraceae; genus Bog-1198. The sequence continues at coordinate 841,291 of CAVZJP010000017.1, read as the reverse complement.
TCTCCGACTCCTGCCCCGACCAGATGCGGATCAGGCCGGGATCGATCAAAGCACGCCACACCCGGGCGATGGGCACCTCGATCTCGATCAGGTGCGCATAGCCTCGAGTGCCGTTACGGGTGGATTTACGCGGTAAGCTCATTTCTGACTTCGGCCCTCTTGGCAAAACGAATGCAAGCCTGGCGGAAAACTGCCGGCGGCGGAGTGCTAGAATCCAACAACAGGGGAGGAAGATCCATGGCTTATGTCGATATCGTGACTGCGCTCGCAGTTCTACAGTTCATTGTATTCGGCTTCAGAGTGGGGGCTGCGCGGGGACGCTACGGGGTCAAGGCCCCGGCCATCACCGGCAATGACATTTTCGAGCGTCATTTTCGGGTTCAGCAGAATACCCTGGAGCAGCTAATTGCCTTTCTGCCTGGAATCTACCTGTTTTCCCGCTATTTCAATCCGCTGGTGGCGGCGGCCCTGGGGGTGGTTTACCTGGTGGGCCGCGAGCTGTATGCCTTCACTTATGTGAAAGACCCGGCCAAACGCGACGTAGGCTTCGGCATGACCTTTTTGCCCCTGGTCATTCTGGTGGCCGGCGGCTTGATCGGTGCGATTCGTACAATCCTTTAGAGGCTGATTTCTCGACAATCAACAGCTGGGGTGGTCTTTAGGACCTGAGATGCCGGCAGCCCGCCAAAGGGCACACCCGCAAACCCATTGAACCTGATCCGGTTAGTACCGGCGGAGGGAGCGTGGGTAGAAAGCATTCTGCGATAGTCATCCTGTCAACAGCATTGGTACTGTCGACCCCGATTCACGCCGCAGGCGACAGCGAACCACTGGACGAAATTGTCGTCACTGCCACGCTTCGATCGACCCCGCTGCTCGAGACACCGGCCAGCGTTTCCGTGCTCAGCAGTGCGGATCTGCAAATTGCCGGCCGGCAGCATTTCGAGGATGTGCTGGGGCTGGTTCCCAATTTGAACTGGGCTGGAGACACCTCGCGCCCGCGGTACTTTCAGATTCGCGGGATCGGTGAGCTGCAGCAGTACCAGGGAGCCCCGAACCCGTCCGTTGCCTTCCTCATCGATGACATTGATTTTAGCGGCTTGGGGTCAGCCGCCACTCTGTTCGACGTCGATCAAATCGAAGTGCTTCACGGTCCGCAGGGCACGCTGTACGGGGCGAACGCCCTCGCCGGACTCATCTACGTCAAGAGTGCGGAGCCTTCGAACACCTTCGGCGGACGCGCGGAGCTCGATGTCGGGGACTACGGCGAACAATCGTATGGGGCGGTGCTCACCGGCCCCGTGAGCGCACTGGACTCATCGTTCAGGCTCGCCGTGCAGCGCTACACCAGCGACGGCTTCTATGCCAACGCTTACCTCGGCCGCAACGACACGGACGATCGCGATGAGCTCACCCTGCGCGGCAGGTGGCGCTACCAGCCGAGCGATGATTGGCGGGTTGATCTGACCTTGCTGCGCGCTCAAATCGACAACGGCTACGATGCCTTCGCAATCGATAATAGCCGCACCACGCAGTCCGACCATCCTGGCGTCGATCGGCAATACTCCACGGGACTCTCCGCCCGCTCGACCTACACCGGTTTTGCCCCCGAAACGCTGACCGTCATTGCGACCTATGCGGACACCACGGTCAACTACGGCTTCGACAGCGATTGGGGCAATCCCGTGCTGTGGGCGCCCTACACCTACGACTACACCGAGTACCAGGTGCGCTATCGCACCACGACGAGCCTGGAAGCGCGCCTGGGCGATACCCCGCCGCGCGAATCAGCGCAGGGGTTCTCCTGGCTGTTCGGCGTGTACGCATTTCAATTGCATGAGTCGTTGACCGACACCACTGCCGGCACCTATGTGGATCCATTCGACTCCACGCAGAACGCCCAGTCGTTGACGGTGGTATCCAGCGAGTACCGCTCGCGAAACGGCGCTGTATATGGACAGCTCGACGGCGACTTCGGCGGCGGTGCGCGCTGGTCACTCGGGCTGCGGGGCGAACGGCACACCAGCGACTACAACGACACCACGACAAATCTCGATGCGCCGACGACCATGAACAATTTCCAACCCGCGGAAAATCTGTGGGGCGGACATGCATCGATCGACTACCGGATCGCCGAGGGACAGTACGTGTATGCACTCATCTCCCGCGGCTACAAAGCGGGCGGATTCAATTTGAGTCCGGGTCTGCCCGCCGATCAACTGCTATTCGGACCCGAGTGGGATCTTAATTTCGAAATTGGCCACAAGGCGCAACTGGACGCCGGCCGGCTGCAAATCCAGACCTCGTTGTTCTACATGCAGCGGCACAACGAACAACTGCTGACGGGCGAGCAACTGGACCCGAATAATCCCAACACGTTTATTTTCTATACCGGCAATGCGCCGTCCGGCTACAACTACGGTTTGGAAAGCACTTTGAGCTGGGCCGTTACGCAGGCTTTGAACGTGGGTGGATCTCTTGGCCTGCTGCAAACCCAGTATCATGGATTTGTGCAAAACGGCGTAACGCTTCCCGATCGCGCGCTGCCGCATGCGCCGCCTTGGGATGCGGCGCTCAATGCGACCTGGCGGGATCCGCGTGGACCTTATGCCAGGCTGGATCTCACCGGCATGGGCTCATTTTTTTATGATCTGCCGCCCAATTGGACCCGCTCGAATGCCTACGGCTTGGTCAACGCCAAAGTGGGCTGGGACACGAAGCGCTGGGAAGCGTATCTGTGGGGCCGGAATCTCCTGGACAAGAATTACACGGTGCGTGGTTTTTACTTCGGGGACGAGCCGCCCGATTTTCCCAACAAGCTCTACACGCAGCTCGGGGAACCCAGAAACTGGGGCGTGCACCTCACGGTCAGGTTCTAGGGGCAGCTCACGGTTGCGTTGGATTGGTTGCCAGTTTGGGATTGGGCGCAGGCGCTGCAAACGACTCGAACTGCAAATTGAAGGACGTCCCCGATAACTGGTGGGGCACGCAGGTCGATTGATCGACAATGTTGCGGGTCGTGAACTTCGGCAGCACAGTGCTCTTGAATTGCTCCACCAGCTCGCAATCGCCCAGCTCCAGTTCGCGCGGTGAACGGCGGGACAGCTCCACGGTGCGCCAGGTGCCGCCGACAGGGGGACCCTCGGCGGTCGCGGGCGCGTCGGCCGCCGGTACCAACGTATAGAAAATGAGGTCAGCTCTGGCGAACTTGTCCACCCGACCCAGACCCGAGGCGCACCCGCCGGCATACGCCTTGGCGTCGGCGCGCGCGCCGGCGGCGATCAATAGCAACTTGAGTTTGTCGGCCAATCCATCGCAGGAGTAAGTGGTGGTAAAGCCCATGAACACGAATGAATACGCCTGTTTCTGCCAGAGGCCGGGAGCGCCGGGCTGATCGGCCGCGCATGCGCCGGATGTGATCCAGCCGCTGAGCACCAATACCGCAGCCGTCGCAGCATTCCGCGTGTTCATGATTTAACCTTCGGATCAAGGAGCTTTGTGTGCATCGGCGGGCGCCTCATCCGCAAACAGGTAGGAGTCGATGACTTTACGTGCGATGGGCGCGGCCGCCGTTGCCCCGAATCCCGCGTTCTCGACAAGAACCGAAATGGCAATTTTCGGATCATCGACCGGAGCGAAGGCAATGAACCAAGCATGCTCGCGCTTGCGCTCATCGGCCTCAACATGCTTGGTGCTTTCCGTCTGCTTGACGGTAACCACCTGGGCCGTGCCGGTCTTGCCGCCCCACTTGTACCGGGCTCCGGCGCCGGCCACATGCGCGGTACCGCTGGGCCCCACCGCGCCTTCCATGCCGTCGAAAACCACGCTCCATTCTTCGTCGCTGGCGATATCGACCGGCTTCATCAACAGGGGACTGCGCGGCTTGACGACCTCCGATCCCGCGGCACGGGTGGCGGCCACCAAACGCGGCGTCGCGATGACTTGGCCGCGTTCGGCGATTTCCGCAGCGAAGTGCGCCTGCTGCAACGGCGTCACGTTGATCGGTCCCTGGCCGATGCCCATGCTGATGGTCTCGCCGGGGAACCACACCTGATCGGCCTTTTTCTTGAAGACATGCCGCTTCCATTCGGGCGACGCGTACAGCCCCGGCTTCTCACCCGGAATATCAATGCCCGTCAACTCGCCGTAGCCGAAGGCGCTCATGAATTCATGCATCCGATCGATGCCCATTTTCTCGGCGACTCGATAGAAGTACACATCGCACGATCGGGCGATGGCGGTGCGCATGTCCACGTTGTGGTGAACCTCGTCGTCTCGATACTTGTTGCTGCTGCCGGGCAATTCAAAGTACCCCGGGCAGTATTGAGTTTGCAGCGGCGAAATAATTCCATATTTCTGCGCGGCGAGTGCATACAGTGGTTTAACGGTCGATCCCGGCGGATAAGCGCCGCGCAAGGCGCGGTTCAGCAGCGGCACATCGATATTGTTCGACAGCGCGCCGTACTGCGCCACCGACAGGCCGCGCACGAAATCGTTGGGATCGAAACCGGGCGTGCTGGCCAGCGCGATGATGTCGCCGGTCTTCGGATCCAGCGCGACCACCGATCCGCGTTTGCCCACCAACGCCTCTTCCGCGACTCTTTGCACGCGCACATCCATGCCCAGTATCAAATCCTCTCCGGCTACCGGGGGACGGGTGTTGAGCTTGGACGCGTAGCCTCCCTGTTTATCCACCGGGCGGCCTGCGGCATTTACCTCGATCTCTCTGAATCCAGGCTTGCCATGCAATTGCTGCTCGTACGCGCCCTCGACGCCCAGCTTGCCGATCAGACTGGTGCCCGCGTACTCGGCGCTGTCGATCTGCTTCAAGTCTTGTTCGTTGATGGCGCTGACGTAGCCGATGGCGTGAACGCCCATTTCACGCAGCGGGTAATGCCGTGCCAGCCGCGCTCGAATGTCCACCCCTGAGAACTGGTAGCGGTGCACCGCAAAGCGTGCCATCTCTTCTTCGTTCAGCTGCAGCTTCACCGGCACGCTTTCATACACTTTGTGCAGCAGAATCGTGCGCTTGATGTTGACCACTTCCTCGCTGCGCAGGAGACCGATGCTCACCAATTGCGCCAGCGTCGCATCGACCGCCTTGCCGTCGCCCACCTGCTCCCGCACCAGTTCGATGTTGAAGGCCGGCATATTGTCCGCGAGCACCACCCCGTGGCGATCCAGGATCAATCCCCGGCTCGGCGGAATGGGCTCGGTGCGGATGCTGTTGCCCTGGGAGAGATTGGAGTAGTAGTCGAACTTCAGAACCTGAAGGTAGTACAGTCGCCCGGCGACGGCGAGCAGCAGTACGGCAGCGACGATGCCCGCGACAATGCTGCGCACGGTGAACAACCTGCTCTCGGCGAAGTAATTCTTGATCCGCGATTGGCGGGTCACCATGTTGGCGCGATCACTGGAGTTGTTGTTCCCGGCATGAGGTGATTGTAAGCCACCACGGCCGCCGCAAACGCTATGGAGTGCGCAGAATCAGGGGGTCCGCGCGCTGCCATTGATAGCGCAGCGTCACGGATTGATTGGCGGGAACCTTCAGCCGGAAGATGGGTCTGCCGTTCTTGGCGCCCAGCGCGCGATTCGCGCGGACTATTCGGCCGCCCTCTGGAAGCTGCAATCTGAGCTCAAACTCGATGTCGGTTGCCTGGGCGTTGCTGATGTCCACGCGCTGCGTGTCCAGGGCCTTGACCGATCGCAGCACAACCCCCGGGACCAGCGGCAGCATTTCGGCGTGCCCAGAATCCACGCTGGTCTTCTCACGGACGAGCGACACCTGGACATCGGCGCTGGACCCCATGTCGATCTCGACTTCCTCGTTCACGGCGGTATCGCGCACGCCCGATTCATGCTCCAGCAGCCTTGCCCCCTCATGGGAGCCGAATACGGCGACCGTACCCGAGGGCAGCGGCAGGCCGAGATGATTCGCCACGGTATTCTTCGTTCGCAGCAACCTGTGCCCCGGGCCCGACTGGTCCGCCTCTTCCACGGAGAGGTCAGCGCCATACACCGTGCTCACCGGCACTTTGGCGCGATCCATCAGACGCACCTGTTTTGATTGGCGGCTGGCCAGGGTGGTGCGTTCCGGCACCCGATACAGCTTCAAGTCCCCGAGCTGTTCCTGGACCACGGTCTGTGCCCTTGCCCCGGTCACCACCACTTCCTCGAGAAAGTTCCCCGCCGCGGCCGGCGCCGACGCGGCGAGGCGCATCATCCTCGGCACGCCGTTCGAGCGTGTGCTCAAGGGTTGATCGCTGGTCGAGCCGCGCGGCCAGCATTGCGCCAGGATGGGTCCGCCCATCTCGATGGGGTCCACCTCATCGTCCTCACGATTGAGGCGACCCGCCACCACTTGAGTGTGCGCGGCGGGGAATCCCACGCCGTTCGAATTGGCCAGGGTCACCCATGCCCCGAGATCTAGGCTCCTGCCGTCCGCCGCCAGGGTCGCGGTGTAGTCCGCCGCCCAATCAAACCCTTGGGCCAGATAGGACAGCGTGACCTGCGCTGTCACGGCGCTGCTGCTCTGCACTTCCACGGATAAGGTGGGTTGAGCCGAGAGGTCGGCCGCCGGTTCGAAACTGAAAGTCTCCGGCATGCCCGAACAGCGCAGCGCCTCGACACCCTCGGCAGACTGAAACACCACGCCACCGGCATCGGACAGGATGGTGCCGCGCACATGCTCGGTTTTGCCGGTCTTGCGGTTGGTACGCTCAAGCTCCACTGTTTTGCCCACGGCAGCAGCGACCAGCGCTGAGGGGCTGAGTAATCGCGCATCGCGATTTTTTTCCACGACCCTGCCGGGCAGCCCGGTCACGATGGCGCTGGCAGGCTCGATGCCATCCGCCACGCCCTCGAAGCGCACGCGGCTCAGGCCCGCTGGAAGGCGCACGAGTCGCGTCTCGCTGACCAGAGCAAAGCCGCCAAGCGCATCGAGATCGATCGATCCGCTGTTGCGGTAGGGAGAGCGATAAATGGTCACGATGAGATCGGAAGGCGGTTCCGCCGATATTTCGGCGACTTGCGGCGCCGCTTGGGTCGCAACGGTGGCCGCGACCGTTGTCGCGGCGGCTGCCATCGCGGCCGCCAGACCCAAAACGAGCGCCATCGCGTTACGCATCGGCAACATCGCGTAAGCGCTAGTAGCGCGTTTCGATCGTGGCGGTGAGACTGGTCTTGCCATTCGCCGGGACCGTGACGGCCCACTCGGCGGTGTCGGCGCTGGGTCTGGTGCTCTTCTGGCTTTCCGCCTTGATGCTCGAATCGGCCCACAGACCTTCCTGATGCAGTTTCACGACCACCGGGCGCGGCAGTGCATTGGTCAATTCGTAGCGCATGTCGGTTTGCCAATCGAAGGTGGACAGACGTGTGCGCTTGTCGACCACTGCACGCACCTTGACATCGAATGCGTCCCCGGTGGCCAGCGACAAGGTGGAGCCCATGGGCGTGTGGTCTATGCGGCTCTCGCCGATGAATTGTGGATCGCCGCGCTTGTCGCGCATGTAGAAACGGAGGATGCCGGCCGGCAGCTGATCGCCCAATCCCGCATGGGCGCTGGTCGAAAAGCTGTAGATGCTCTTGGCGCTCACTGGGGTCTCCGTCGTGCCCAGCCACCGATTGCGATACTCATAGCCGTGCTCGGCCGCAACGCCATGCACATCGAGGAAGCTGACCTGTTTGGTCTGTTGATTGGCGATGGTGGTGCGCTCGGCGAGCGGGTACAAATAGTAGTCGCCCAGGCGTTCGCGGCCGCCGCTCTCCGTACCCGCCTGCTGTATCGTCGGGCGGCGCGGCGGGCGGTAATTATTTGACTGGCCGCCATCCACCTGGGACGGGGAACCGGCGACCAGCAGCGTCTGGGCATTGTCATACGATGTGCCGCTGGAATTCGTCAGCGTCACCCAACCCTGCACGTCGATTTTGCTGTCGCTCTCGTTGTACAGCGCCACGTAGTCGGCCTTCCAGCCCAAACCCGGTGTGAGATAACTCAAGGTCGCGCGGCGGTTTCCGGCATGCGCGCCGATGACCGTCACCGACAGGGTCGGACGGGCGCGCAGGTTGTCGGGCACCTTGTCGAAAATCACCCGCACCGGCAGTCCATCGTCGCGCAACACCTCGATGCGCTGGCCAATCTTCAGGACCACGCCGCCGTTGGTCGCGAGCACCTGCGCCTGCTCGCGGGTTTCCGCGCCGGTGGCCGGATTCACGCGCACAATCGTGACCTCCTGGCCCACCGCTTTTTCCATTAATTTGCCGGGCGTCAACAGATCGAAATCGAAATTCTGCTCCACGATGCTGATATCGGGGGCGGCAAGCGACACGGTTTCGGGGCGAATTTGCGCCGATACATCCTGAAATTCGATTCGCTGGCGGCCGCCCTTGAGCTCGATGTCGCGCAAGTCCTGGACCAGCGCCAGATCGTCATTGTAGATGGTCACCGACACAGTTCTGTCGGCGCACCAGGCGGCACCCGCCGGCAGCACCGCGGCCCACGCGATGCAAAGGAGACCTGCGCGCATAATTACTCCTCGTTTAGGTCATTCTGAACAGCGGCTCGCCTGTCATGATGAATCGCGCGACCGCGTATTCCGGGGTTGATTCCCGCAAAAGTTTTTCTCACGATCACATGAAGTCGCGTTTTACAGAATTCTTTCCCATCCGCTCGAAGATGACTTTGTCGCCCTCGATCGCCCGCACGCTTTCATCGATCAGAAATGCTTCGGACGTGGAGCTGAGTCTGAATGCAACGTGAACGGTGCAGTTCCAGTCGCCGCGTTTGACGCCGCTGGTGCGCTCGCCTTCCCAGATGCAGCTATTGTTGTCGCCAACTTTGATACGAAGCCTTTCCTTGATTCCGAAGCCGCCGATGATGGTCGTGCCGGTGTCGCTGACCGTATAGGGTGCCGGCTCCGGCTCCTGATGCAGGTCGTACCAGCCGTCGGCGTCCGGCTCCGACTCTTTTAACGCTCCAAATTGCGGGGCGAGATTTTGGGGTTCCTCGCGATTGACGGGAATGGGAAAATCGAGATCCGCGGTGATCGGTCGCACGGGCAATTCGAGACTCGAGACCCCGTGCACCAGGGTGAGCTTGACCAGCTCGGGTGAGGGCCACACCAGCGGCCACAGGCTTTCCGACACGGACAGACGAATGCGGTTGCCGGTCTTGAATCGATGCGCAATCAACGATAGGCCGATTTTGACGTCGTAGAATTTTCCGGGGATGAGCGCAGCCGGGTTCGCGTTGCCGTCACGGTGAGTCAGATTCAACAGCCCGAAGGTGACCAGCCAAGATTTGCCCGCCGGCGTGACTTCGCACAGCCGCAGCGCGAGTTTCGCAACCGGCCGATTGGCCGCGACGCGAATTGTCGCGATCGGATGACCCAGAATTTCCATATCGGCATCGAGCGGCGGCGTGTCGAAAACCAGGGATTTACGGTCGTCGGGCGTTTGTTCGCGCGGTAGGCCCTGCGGAGGGAACGGCAACCACTCCGGCTTCTGCAGTCCGACCACCTGGTCCGCGACGTACAGCACCGTGTCGCGCGACTTCGCCGCGGTCGACAACAGCCCGGCCTCCAAGAACCAAGTCCGGGGCTGGATGTGCGCCAAAGGCCGGCTCCCTTCCGACACCCAACGCCCCGGCGTGTCCTTAGGATAGGTCTCCGATGCGGTCCGGTAGGGCATGAAAGCCCGCAATTGGGGTTCATCCATGATGCCGGTGGGCACGCCCGCGAGCCATTGCTTCCACCAGCGCACCTCCTCATACGCCCAATCCAAAGTTGGCCCCGGGCTTCCCCATTGCGGAGGGCTGTGTCCCCAGGGACCGATCAGAGCCTTGCAGGGCGACTTCACGTTCGAAAGTACGCGCGTCACGGTGTTCACGTAGGTATCCACCCAGCCGTCCACGATATAAACGGGGCATTGGATGGCCGCATAATTGGCCGATACCGAACCGCGTCGCCAGAAACTGTCGTTGCGTTGATGGGAAAGCCAGGTTTGCAGGATGTTTGGCGTCGCGTTGAGCCGCTCCATCCACATCGCGCGCCAGCGCTCGCCCACGATGGCAGGATCCGGCGGCATCACCATCACGCCTTTGAACGAGGCGCCCCATTGGAGGTTCGTCAAGCCGAGCGCGCCGCCAATGTAATGTGCATCATCTGTATAGCGCGTGTCCGTGCAGCACATCGGCATGATCGCCTTGAGTGCCGGGGGCGCGAGCGCGGCGATCTGCAGTGTGTTGATGCCGCCCCAGGAAATGCCGCGCATGCCGACGTTGCCGTTTGACCACGGCTGACGAGAGAGCCAGCCGATCACCTCAACGCCGTCATTCAATTCCTGGTCCAGATATTCATCGACCAGAATTCCCTCGGAATCGCCGGAACCGCGGGCGTCGACGCGGGCATAGGCGATTCCGTACTGCGCCAGTTCGTGGCCCCACAGATCATCGTACATCCGGGTGAAATCGCGTTTTCGATAGGGGATGTATTCCCAGACGACCGGGACCGGTGCCGCACGCGCGCCGGCAGGCAGCCACAATCTCGCGCTCAAGCGAACACCGTCCTTGAGCGCGATCCACTCGTTGTCGATGACCTCCACCGTCTTTTTGTCCGGCAGACGCCAGGCGGCGGCCGCCGCGGCGATGGAAACCGGCAACAATGCTGCGGAACGCAGCAAATCCCTTCGAGAGATGGTCATGATCTCCCAATATACTCGCGCGGCATCGCCGGCGCGTTCAGGGAGGGTCCAGAAGCCCGTCCAGGCGATCTAGCGAATCGACACCTGGAATCGCGGGCTGGCGCTGCTTTCCATCCAAGTCTTGATCCGCTGGGCATCGGCAACGCGGGTGTACTTGCCGAAGGAATCCAACAGCACGATGACGACGGAACGGCCTTCGATGACCGCCGCCATGACCAGACATTTACCGGCCTCAGCGATGTAGCCGGTCTTCTGCACGATGATGTTCCAGGCCGGATTCGCCACCAAATTATCCGTATTGCGGAATTCCACCAGGTGCCTGTGCACGCGCACGGCGTAGTTTCTATCGGTGGAGAATTCGCGAATGGTTGGATTCTTCGAGGCGGCAATCACCAACTTCGACAAATCTTCGGGGCTCGCGACGTTCTGGCTCGACAATCCGGTCGGGTCGACGAAGTGCGAACTGGTCATCCCGAGGGCGGCAGCCTTCGCGTTCATGGCGGACACCATGGCGGACATGCCGCCCGGGTAGTTGCTGCCGAGTGCGTGCGCTGCACGATTCTCCGAGGCCATCAGCGCCAGGTGCATCAAATCGCCCCGCGTCAGCGTGGTTCCGACGGTCAGGCGGGAAAACGAGGCTTTCGGCAAATCGCGATCCGCTTCGGTGATCTGAATGGGTTCATCGAGCGGCTGGTTGGCATCCAGGACCACCAAAGCCGTCATCAGTTTGGTGATCGAGGCGATGGGTGCGGCGACATCCGGATTGCGCGAATACAGCACCGAGGAATCGCTTTGATCAACGATCAGCACCGAACTGGATTTCAGTTTCGGATTACCGGCGTCCTTGGCGGTGGCGTGCAATGCAAGCAATCCCAGGCAAATGCCGCCCAATACCCGCATGCGCACAGTACCCTGCCGCGACACGGGCTCTCGATTCAATGACCGCATCTACCATCCCTCGAAGGCTTGGAAAACAGGAGCACACCATATGTTAATCACGCTGCGGCGTGATCCAGCGCTAACTTTGCCATTTCTATTGTAAAAGTCCAGCACATTCAGGCGTTTGCTTACACCCGTTGAAGCTTTATCTGTGCTGAGGGCACCGGCGGCTCTCAAAGTTCAGGCGTTTGCCTCGGCGCCGGGCATGCGCCGCAGCTCCTTGTCGCGATACATCTTGTGGTCGGCGATGCTCAATAATTCGCGCATATCTTTCGCATCCACGGGGTAGTTGACCACGCCGATGCTGACGCTGCAGCGGATCATGCGCGAGCGCACGTCCAAGGTGGTTTTGTAAACGTTATGCCGTATGCGCTTGACCACCGCCTCGGCGACTTCGGGCGAAGCCCCCGGCAGCAATACGGCAAACTCATCGCCGCCGAATCGAGCCGCATGGTCGGTGTTGCGAATGCTCCTCTGCAAAGACTGCGCCACCAGCGCCAGCGCGCTGTTTCCCGCCTCGTGGCCGAAGCCATCGTTGATTTCCTTGAGTTTGTCGATATCGATCATGAGCATCGAATACACACCACGGCTGCGTTCGCACGCCGCATGTTCACGTTGCCACACCTCATTGAACATGCGCAGATTGTAAAGTCCGGTCAATGAATCCGTCTGCGCCAGATTCTCGATGCGTTCGCGCGCCTCTGTGATGTCCGCCGACAAGGTGGTGGTGAGGTACGCCACCAGGAGGAACGGCGCCAGCTGCCCGACCACCTGGCTGGCATAACCCAGCGAGGCCACATCGATGCCGGGTGTTGCCAGCGCCAGCAGAAAATGGCAGATCCCAACGGCCGCCACCTGCAGCAGCGTGACCAAGCGTCCCAGTGTCAGCGCGCTCAAAATGATCGGCAGCAAGTACAGGTTGAACATGGGGCTTGCGCCCTTGCCCGTGAACCACAGCACGCCGGTGATGAATATCACCATCGACCAGGATTCGACCAGCAGCTTGGTGTGCGTTTGCCATCGCAGGAATCGGCGGGCGCGAAATACGATGATGGCCGCCGCGAAGCACGCCAGGAGGCTGATGACCGGCAGCATTTGATTGGTCAAGGCGCGCGACCAAATCAGTACCAAGGCGGCAAGCGCGAGACACAGAATTTCGATGGAACGCGTGCTGCGCATCGCTACCTGTATCGCGCCGCGGTCGTCACCGAACCCGGACGCAGACCCGGCGAGATCTTCAGCTCCTCGAGGGCGCGGGCCACCTCCGCATCGCGCTGTAGCAAAGGAGCATCCGCCGGCGGCGCGACCGCGGGTTTGAGATTGCTCTCCAGTTCGATGTCCGGCGCGATGCCGCGATGATTGATCGATACCCCGGAAGGCGTGTAGTAGAGCGAAGTGGTCAGCTTGACGGCGCGATCCTCGGACAGCGGAATGATGGTTTGTACCGAGCCCTTGCCGAAGGTGGTGCGTCCCATGAGTTTGGCGCGATGCTGATCCTTCAGCGCGCCGGCGACGATCTCCGCCGCGGACGCCGAACCGCCGTTGACCAGTACGACGATGGGTGCGCCATTCAAGGCATCTCCGGGCGTCGCATCCATCTCGAATTTCGAGTCGGGCGTGCGTCCCTTGGCGGTCACAATGATGCCGCTGTCGAGGAAGGCGTCGGCAACCGACACCGCCGCTTCCAGAACGCCGCCCGGGTTGTCGCGCAAGTCGAGCACCAGGCCTTTGAGCGGCGCACCGTTATGTTTGCGCAAATCCTTGAGCGCCGTCATGAAATCATCGCCGGTCGTTTCGCTGAACTGCGATATGCGCACGTAACCGTAGCCTGGTTCGAGGATCTCCGCCCTGACGCTGTGCAAGTCGACCCGCGAGCGCTTCAAGGTGAACAGCAACGGCTCCGCGACCCCCTCGCGGAGGATGCCGATTTTAACCGTGGTTCCTTCCGCGCCGCGCATGCGCCCGATGGTGTCGGACAAGCTGTTCGTGTCGACCGAAACGCCATCGATGGTGACGATGACATCGCCCGAGCGAATACCTGCTTGCGCCGCCGGCGACCCGTCGAAAGGCGCGATCACCACCACTTGATCATCTTCTATGGACAGCTCGATGCCCACGCCCGAATAGCGGCCGGAGCTGCTGATCTTCAGTTCGTCGTATTCGTCGCCCTCCAGATAGGCCGAGTAAGGGTCCAGTGATGACACCATGCCGTGAATCGCCGCCTGCAGCAGTTGGTGGTCGTCCACCGGATTCACATAATCATGCTTGACCCGTTCCAGCACCGTGGCCAGCATGCGGGCATCCTGCCAGGGCAGGTCGGCGCCAAGCGCGGCCGGCTTGTCTGCCAGGACGCCGCGCGCGACCCCAAGCGACAGGCCGATGGCAATGCCGACGGCCAACATCAAGAAATTGCCGGATTTCCTGTTCATCAGAAGCGGCAGCATACGTGCCGAGGCGATTTGCCGCCAGCCGCTTGGGCGTTCAAGTTCTAAGGAAGGGACTTCAACCACACCTTCGGGTCGACGGTCTTGCGCCCCTCCCGAATTTCGAAGTACAGCTGCGGGCTGGCGCTATCGCTGTCGCTTAAGGAGGCAATCACATCGCCCGGCGCGACCCAATCGCCGACCGACTTGTAGAGCACCTCGGCGTGACCATACAGCGTCATGTAGCCGCCGCTGTGAGCCAGGATCATCAACAGCCCCAGACCTTGCAGCCAGTCGGCGTACACCACCCGGCCAAAGAAGGGCGCGCGCACCTTCGCTCCGCGCGTCGCATCGATCATCACCCCATTCCAGCGCACGCCCGCCCCTGAGTTGTCGCGCGGCGTCTGGTAGCGGGCGCTCACGCGGCCGAGCACCGGCCACGGCAATTTGCCGCGCATATGATCGAAACTTTGCGTGGCATCCACCGGAAAATCCTGCAGCACGCGGGCAAGATCGGCGACCAGCGCTTCCACCGCCTGCTCCTCGCGTTTCAGATTTCCGAGCTCCTGATTGCTGCCGGCCAGCGTCTTGTTGAGTGCGGAAACCGCGGACGAGCGTTCGGCGCGAGCTTGCTGCAGCCCGGCGATCTCGCGGGTCGCAAGCTCCTCCAGCGATTGCAGCTCCCGCGATTGTTCATCGATCTGAACGACCAGCTCTTGCAGCCGCGCCTCTTCCGCCTCGATGGCGCCGATCTTTTGTGCGCGCTGTTCCGCAAAATAGCCGTAATAGGTCAGCGTGCGGCCGAGACTCGCAGGATTGTTCTGATTCAAGAGCAGCTTCAGTTCCTGCTGTCGGCCAATCATGTATGCCGTGCGCACCTGTGCGGCCAGCGATGCCCGCTCGGCTTGCAGCGCATTTTGGTTGCGCGTTTGTTCCATGCGCAGATCCGCACGGCGTCGTTCGGCGCCGGCCTGTGCGGCGTGCAGCTCGTCGACCTTTTGGCGCTTCGCTGCAATGTCGAGCTCCGATTCGCGAACCCGCGTGCTCAAGGCGTCCCGCTGCTTGAGCTGCGATCCGATCCGGTTCGTCAGGTCCGCGATACGGGCGCGCACTGCGGCAAGTTTGGCCTTGGCTTGTGCGGAGGTCTCGGGCTCCGTCTCGGCTCCGCGGCCGCCGGCGCACAGCAAGAGCATCAAGACGCCGCTCACGCAGAGGCGACCGATTCGTGGATTCATGGGGGCAAGCATACAAGCCTTGTGGCCGCTGCTATACTTGCGCGCCCGAAAAACCGGAAATCGCGCGTCAAATGCAGCAATTGTTAGAGTTCATTGGCCACCACCCATACCTTAGCGGCGGAGCCTTGGCAGCCGCAATCGCGGTGCTCGTCTATGAGGCCCGCGAGCGAATTCATGCATTTGCCGCGCTGAGTTCCGCGCAGGCGGTGAGGCTCATGAATCAGGGGGCTTTGGTCATCGATCTGCGCAGCAAGGAAGCGTACGAAGCCGGACATATCGTGGAGGCGCGCCATGTACCGGTGGCCGAACTCGAATCGCAGGCCGTCGCGCTGAAGAAGTGGCGCGACAAAAATGTCATCGCTTATTGCGACAGCGGCGCCGACGGCGCCGGCGCCGTCCGATCGCTGATGAAGCTGGGATTCACGAAGGTGTTCAATCTGCAAGGCGGACTGAATGCGTGGGTGAAGGACAATTTGCCGCTGGCAAAGACGGGAGGCAAAGGTGGTTCGAAATGACGCAAATGCCCGTCATACTCTATGTATCGGATTGGTGTCCGTACTGCCAGCGGGCAAAGAGCCTGTTGACGCTCAAGAATGTGATTTTCAGCGAGATCAATGTTGAAGAGGACGAGAAGTCGCGCGAGGAAATGATCGCGCGCTCGAATCGGCGCACCGTCCCGCAGATATTCATCGGCGACAAGCACGTCGGCGGATGCGACGACCTCATGGCGCTGGATCAAAGTGGAGAGTTGGATCGGTTAATTCAGGGGGCAGGATGAACGAGGTTAGAACGGCAGAACTTGAGACCAATATCGGCGGCGTCCAGGTGAGTTTGCAGAACGTGTATTTGAAGGATTCCTCGTACGAGTCGCCGAACGGACCGCGCTTACCGAGCAATCAAACCTGGGAACCGAAGTTCCAGTTGAATATGAATACATCGGCCGAGGATCTCTCGCCGGAGGCGCGCGAGGTTTTATTGACCGTCACCGTGGAAGCCAAGCAGGGCGACGCGACGTTGTACCTGGTGGAGGTCAAACAAGCGGGCGTGTTTTCAATCACCGGCGCTTCCCCCGAGGATTTGAAGCGCTTGATCGGCAGCTTCTGCCCCAGCGTGCTTTTTCCCTATGCGCGCGAGGTGATTTCCGGGTTGATCGTCAAAGGCGGCTTCCCCAATTTTCTTCTGCCCTTGGTCAATTTCGATGCCCTGTTCGCCCAGGCACAGCAGGCAGCGCCGCAGCCGAGTGCGGTGAATTAGAGAGGCGCGTGCAGACCCGGCGCACAGAACCGATGACGGTTATCGGCGCCGGCTCCTGGGGCACGGCACTCGCCATTCTCCTGGCGCGCGAAGGGCATCCCACGCAACTCTGGGGACGCGACCCGGCGCAGCTCGAGGCGATGCGTCATGCGCGACGCAACCAGCGGTATTTGCCGGAGGCTGAGTTTCCCGAGGCACTGCAGGTGACCGAGACCCTCGCTCGAGCGCTCAAAGAGGCTCGCGATGCGTTGATCGCGGTGCCCTCGCATGCGTTTCGCGCGACCTTGCAAGAGATTCAGCCGCACTTAGGAAGCGGGACGCGCATCGCCTGGGCAACCAAGGGATTCGAGATCGCGAGCGGAAAGCTGCCCCATCAAGTGGCGCGGGAAATCCTGGGCGCAAGGCCTGGCGCCGTCTTATCGGGCCCTACCTTCGCGAAGGAGGTCGGCGCCGGCCTGCCGACGGCCATGACCATTGCTTCTGCAGATGAGCATTTCGCGAAGGAACTGGCGCTGAGCATGTCGGGACCCAGTTTTCGAGCCTATACCCAGACCGACATCATGGGTGTGGAGGTGGGCGGCGCCGTGAAAAATGTCATCGCCATCGGCTCGGGCATTGCGGACGGGATGGGATTCGGCGCCAACACGCGCGTGGCGTTGATCGCCCGCGGCCTTGCGGAAATGATGAGACTGGGAGTCAAGCTTGGCGCGCTGCGCGAAACTTTCATGGGACTGGCAGGTCTGGGAGATTTGGTCCTGACCTGTACCGACGACCAATCGCGCAATCGGCGCTTCGGGATCGCGTTGGGCCGCGGCGAATTGCCGGCGGCCGCGCAAAACAGTATTCATCAAGTCATCGAGGGCGTGCCGGCGGCACGCGCCGTGTATGAAGTGGCGGAGCGCCTCAAGGTGGACATGCCGATTTGCCGGGAGATCTATCGCATCATTTACGAAAACAAGCAGGCGCGCGCCGCCGTGCACGCCCTCATGGGGCGGGAAGTGCGCTCGGAGACGGAATAGCGCGGTGATTCACCAACTGATTTGAGGAGCTTCAATATGAATACGAAGAACATGGTGCCGGGATTGGCTGTGATGGGAACTCTGATCCTCGCCGCTTCCGCTGCGGCGCAAACTCCCGCGGCGGCGCCGCCCGAGACGTCCCTGACGCGCCTCGATTGCGGCAAAACCACGACGCTTGCCGATGTGAGCCGTTTCTCGGACACGGCCGCGTTCAAGGGACTCTCCATTCAACTGACATACAGTTGCTATCTGGTCAAACACGGCAATGACTATCTGGTCTGGGACACCGGCAATCCGGCGGCGGCAGCCGGTAATACCGCACCCAATGCGCCCAAGGCCAGCTTGGTGGAGCAGCTGGCCCAGCTGAAATTGAAGCCCGAGCAGATCAAGTATGTCGGGATCAGCCACTATCATGGCGATCATGTCGGCCAGGTGGCTTCCTTTCCGGATGCGACCTTGTTGATCGGCAAAGGCGATTGGGACGCACTGACCGATGCCAAGCCCAACCCCGCGGCCAATCCCGCCAATTTCGTGCATTGGATCAGCGGCGGCGGCAAGGTGGACCCCGTCTCGGGAGACAAGGATATCTTCGGCGACGGCAGCGTCGTCATGCTGAATACCCCCGGACACACTCCCGGCCATCACAGCCTGCTCGTCAAGCTGGCGGAAAAAGGAAATGTGCTGATCACCGGCGATCTGGCGCACTTTCGCGAAAATTACGACAGCAACGGCGTCCCCACCTTCAATACCAACCGCGCCGATACCCTCGCGTCGCTGGATCGCTTCAAGCAGCTCGCCACGAATCTGAAGGCCACCGTGATCATTCAGCACGATGCGCGCGACATCGATAAATTGCCGGCGTTTCCGGCCTCTGCCAAGTGATGACATTGCTTGTTCCGCACTTTTCCTCCAAGGGTTGATGCCATGCGCAATTTGTTCCTGACGCTGCTGTTTTTTTGTTTCGCCGCCGCAGGCTGCAAGGCACCCGACCCGGTCGCCGCGAGGATCGCCGCCCAGAACGCCTTGTTCGAGGAGGTGTACCAAGCCGACCTGGCGAGCCATCCGGAGCGCGCGACCGCCATCGGCGATTATCGATACAACGACAAGCTCGATGACTATTCTCCGGCGTCCTACGAACGCCAGCACGCAGGCGACGAGAGTTACTTGTCGCGCTTGAACGCCATTTCGACGGAAGGATTTCCGGAACAGGACGCGTTGTCTCATGAGGTGCTGCAGCGATCGCTCATGCAGCGCATTGCGAACTTCAATTTCAAAGAGTTTGAGATGCCGGTGAATCAGATGGAGGGCCCGCAGGTTCGCCTCGCCGATCTGCCGCGTGCCGTTCCGCTCGATTCGGTCAAGCATTACGAGGACTACATCGCGCGCCTTCATCAGATTCCGCGCGCCATGACCGAGTCGGAGGAGACGCTGCGTGCCGGAATAAAGGACAAGCTCATGCCGGTGCGGTTTCTGCTTGAAAAAATTCCCGCGCAATGCGAGGGGGTGATTGCGGCGAACCCCTTCCTGCTGCCCACGACCAAGTTTCCCGCGGGGATTGCCCCCGAAGATCAGCAGCGGTTGACGAAGGCGATTACGGAGGCCGTCAATAACGAAGTCATTCCCGCGTACCGGCGTTTCGCTGCCTTCATCAGCACGGAATACGCCCCGCAGGGCCGCATCACGCTGAGCGTCGCCTCGCTGCCGGATGGCAAAGAGCGCTACCTCAACGACATTCGCAGCCGTACCACGATCAGCACTCTGACCCCGGATCAGATTCATGAGATCGGTTTGCACGAGATCGAACGCATTCAGGGCGAGATGCTCGCCATTGCCAAGGCTCAGGGTTTTGCCGACGTGGCCTCGTTTCGCGAATCGTTGAAGACCAATGCGAAGTACATCCCGACTTCCGCCGAACAGATCCTCGATGACTTTCGCAAGTACATTGCACAGATGCAGCCCAAACTTCCGGAGCTGTTCGGCTTCATCCCCGGCTCGCCGGTGACTGTCGAGGCCATACCGGAATTCCAGGCGGCGTCGGCCACGCACTACCAAACCGGCACGCCCGACGGCAAACGGCCGGGACGAGTCAGCGTCGCCACCTCCAATTTTGCCCATCGTTGGCTTGTCGACGACGAAGCCGTTGCCTACCACGAGGGCATTCCCGGCCATCACATGCAGCTGTCGGTGGCGCAGAAAATGACCGGCCTGCCGAAATTTCGCCAGCATGCCGGAAACTCCGGCTACGTCGAGGGCTGGGCGTTGTACGCCGAGCAGCTCGGCAAGGAAGTGGGGTTTTACCAGGACCCGGTCAGCGACTTCGGCCGGTTGAGCAGCGAGCTGTTCCGGGCAGTACGGCTGGTCGTGGACACGGGCATTCACTCACAGGACTGGAGCCGCGATCAGGTGGTCGAGTTTTTCCGCAAATACCAGCCGGTGGATGAACCCACCATTCAATCGGAGACGGACCGCTATATCGCGTGGCCCGCGCAGGCGCTGTCTTACAAGCTGGGGCAGCTCAAATTCCGGGAGTTGCGTGACCGCGCGCAAAAAGAGCTGGGCGCCAAGTTC
The DNA here is from genome assembly GCA_963775565.1 of uncultured Gammaproteobacteria bacterium. Taxonomy (GTDB): domain Bacteria; phylum Pseudomonadota; class Gammaproteobacteria; order Steroidobacterales; family Steroidobacteraceae; genus Bog-1198. Next base: position 821,155 of record CAVZJP010000017.1, on the reverse strand, counting down.
GACATCCGCAGCTTTCACGACGAAATGCTGAGCGGCGGAGTCCTGCCGCTCGATCTTTTGGATGCCCGCACCAACAGCTGGATCCAGGCACAGAAAACGGCGCCGAAAACCTCGATGAACTTAGGGTCCCGATAGCACGAATTGATTGCCGTCGGGATCCTTGAATATGGCGAACGTGCCCCAGGGCTGCTTTTCGGGAGGTCCATTGAACTCCACACCGCGGGCGCTCAATTGCCGATGCGTCGCCTCAACGTCATCGCAGGCGAATGAACCGTTGAAGAACGTGCCGATTCGGGATTCGTGATCCTTGGGAGTGAACAGCACCACGCGTGTCGCCGAGTTGGCGATGCGCAGTTCGATCCAGCGCTGCACGCTGTCGAAGACCTGGTCGGTCGCCACTTCGAAGCCAAGTTTCTCGGTATAGAACCTGAGAGCGCGATTCTGGTCGCGGGTTGGAATGCTGACGAACTTGACCTGCGTGATCATCTTGAATCGCCCCTCGCTCGCTGTGGTTGATTGCGGCGTCGGGATTATCGGGCATCTTGCGCCCCACCAGTAGCGATAATCGGTATAGTATTAATCGATGCAGCGCTTCGATTTGGACAATTACGTGGTCGATGTCCTCATGCCCGATTTGGTGGGCCATGATCGACGCCCCGCCACGTTCATCGTCTATCTTTTCCTGTTGCGCGCCGCAGCATCGAGCAGGCGCGATTCGATTTCGATCAGTCTGCAAACCATCGCCACCAAAACGGGCCTATCCAAATCAACGGTTCAAGGCGCGATCCGGCATTTGCGGCGGCGCCGGCTCTTGGATCCGTCGGTCGCCGCGAGCGTGACCGACCCCGTCCGGCGGGTGCTCCGCCCCTGGGTCCGTTGAAGTTTGCAGTTCGAAACCCTCGTCCATCCAACCGGTGATTCCGCCCGCCATCAGCTTGACGGCCAATCCCAGGCGCGCGAGTTTTGCCGCCGCGCGTGCGGCGCCGTTGCAGTGCGGTCCCGCACAATAGGTCACGAACAGGGTCGACTTTGGGTATTCGCTCATTCTCGAGGCAATGATTTTGCCGTGCGGAAGATTCACGGCGCCCGGCACATGCCCCTTCGCGAATAACAGCGGACTGCGAACATCGAGCAGCACGAACCCGGGCTGGCCGCAGTTCAAGGCATCATGAGTGTCCCAGCAGTCCGTTTCGAAAGTGAACTGGGACTCGAAGTGCCGCAGAGCCGCTTCGGGCGCAGCGGCCGGTATTCGGGTGACGGCGTTCGGCATGGGTCCTCCTTGTAGTCGCGCCGGGCATTGTCGCGGCGGTCGGCCGCGCGCACAATTGGCGGGATAGCCAATATTGGATCAAATCCCGCCAATGCTGAACCCGACGATGCTAACCCAGCGGCTCGTTCCAAATCTTTCAATCCGCAAGTCGTGGCCCTGGTCTACGACGGCCTGTGCGCATTCGAGTTTTCCTGCGTCGCCGAAGTCTTCGGCCTGGCGCGGCCGGAACTGGGCGCGGGTTGGTATCGATTCGCGACCTGCGCGGCGAACGGTCGGCACGTTTCGGGACAGTACGGCATGAGCATGCGGGTGGATGGCGGACTGGAGCGCCTGCTGTCCGCGGGGACCATCGTGATTCCAGGCTGGCAAGGCATCCATGCCCCGGTTCCCCCCAGGGTTGCGGACACCTTGCGCAGGGCGCACGCGCGCGGCGCCCGTCTGCTGTCCATTTGTTCCGGCGCATTCGTACTGGCCGCTGCGGGCTTGCTCGACAGTAGGCAGGCGACCACGCACTGGCGCTATGCGGGCGAGTTGCAGCGTCGCTTCCCGCAGGTTCGAGTGAACCCCAATGTGCTCTATGTCGATGAAGGACAAATCCTCTCCTCGGCCGGTAGTGCAGCAGGGCTGGACCTGTGTCTGCACTTGGTGCGCCGCGACTATGGTCCGGCGATCGCAAATCAGGTGGCACGCCGATTGGTGATCGCGCCGCATCGCGATGGCGGCCAGTCGCAATTTGTCGAGCGGCCCGTGGAACCGCAGGAGCACACCGCGCGCAAGCGTGAATCGCTGGCCGCGCTGCTCGAAAAAATCTGCAGCCGCTTGGATCAGACCTGGCGAATCGAGGATCTGGCGCGCCTCGCCGCCATGAGCGAACGCACCTTCATGCGCCGTTTCAGGGCCGCGACCGGTTTGAGCCCCGCGGATTGGATCACCCGGGCGCGCGTGGATCGCGCACGCCAATTGCTGGAAAGTACGGGACTCTCAATCGAACGAATCGCCGGTCGCTGCGGGCTCGGCAGCGCAACAACGCTGCGTCATCATTTCCGCAAGAAGGTCGGGGTGAGTCCGATCGGCTACCGCAGACGATTCTCGCAGCTGGCACGGCCCGCGAATCCGATCTGACGCCAGGCCTCGTAACAGACGAGCGCGACGGCATTGGATAAGTTGATGCTACGGCTGTGCGCGCGCATGGGAATGGACAGGCAATTGTCCGTCGGCGCCTGAGTCAATACCGACGGCGGGAGCCCGCGCGTCTCAGGCCCGAATAAGAATGCGTCTCCCGCGCGGTACTCAACATCGGTATAGCAGCGCGCCCCTCCGGTCTCCACCGCAAACAGCCGGGAGCTTTTCAGATCGCTCAAACAGGCGTGCAAATCTTCGTGAACTTTGAGCTCCGCCAGATCGTGATAGTCGAGCCCCGAGCGTTGCAGGCTCTTGTCGTCGAGCCGGAATCCGAGGGGTTTGACAAGATGCAGCGTGGCACCGATGTTCGCGCACAGGCGGATGGCATTGCCGGTATTCGGCGGAATCTCCGGTTCAAAAAGCACCACGTGAAACATTGGGTTAAGCGCCGGTTTTGGGCTGTCCGAGCAGGATCTGCTGCGCGGGGTATGCGAATTCCACCCCCAGCGTCCGCAATTCGTCAATGATTCGAAAATTCACCGCTTGTTGAATGTTGAGAACGGAATTGACCGCCGGTTGCTGCACGAAATACGACAGCTCGAATAGAAACGAACTCTCGCCGAGCGTCCTCAGGTGGCAGCGCTCGAATCGCACCACCGTTTGCTCGCGAACAATCTTCTCCAGAAGTTTTGGCAGCTCCTTGAGCTTTTCCGACGGCGTGTCGTAGGTTGCGCGGATGGTCACCAGTATCCGTTGCTCCTCCTGCCGGCCGAAATTGCGCACGCGGCTTTTCAGCACATCGGCGTTCGACAGGATGATTTGCTCGCCGCTCTCGCTGCGCAGCCGTGTGGTCTTGATGCCGATGTGTTCGACCCTGCCCACAAAAGTGTCGATGGTCAGGCTGTCGCCGACCGTGAAAGGTTTGTCGAGAGCGATCGACAGCGAGGCGAACAGATCGCCCAGGATATTTTGCAGCGACAGCGCGACCGCCACGCCGCCGACGCCCAACCCGGCCACCAGCGCCGTGATGTTCACACCGAGATTGTCGAGCGCCAGCAAAATCAACAGGGTCCAGATCACGATCCGGGCGACGAAGTTGATGATGTCGAGCGAACCGGCAAAAACGCGGTCGGCGCCGCGCTCGAGTTCCTTCAACTCAAGATAAAAGCGCACCGCACGCCCGGCCCATAGCCCGATCTGCAGCAGGATCAGAATCTTCACCGCGATCAATACAGCGCGCTGCATCTTGTCGGGGAGCGTCAAAATCTGCAACGCCACCGACACGGCCGCCGCGAGGAACAGCACCTGCGTGGTATTGGCAAGCAGATAAACGAGCAGCCGCAACAGCGTCGGGTGCGAACCGGAGGAAGAGTTCTTGTGCCGCGTGGCGATGAATTTGCGGATCAGCCAGAGGAGCAACCACGCCGCAGCGCCGGATGCGGCCGCCAACAGCCAATCGCGAAGCGGGTTACCCAGCAGCATGACTGGGGTGTAACCCATCCTTTTCAAGAAATCGTCGATCATCGGCGCAGTATAAACCGCCGCGCGGATTGCGCTTGCTGCGGCTAGTTGACGTCTTCCATGCCGAGTTCCTTCATTTTCCGCGTCAAGGTATTGCGGCCCCAGCCCAGCAGTTTTGCCGCGTCCTGCTTCAGGCCATCGGCTTTGCGCAATGCCACGCGGATCAGAATTCGCTCCACTTCGGGCACCGCTTGATCGAGCAGTCTTTGGGTGCCGGCATCCAATTCCTGTTCGGCCCAATGAGACAGCTTCGCCATCCAATCGTGATTGGCGGCATGGCCGGCCACGGCGCCGCCGAGGTCGGCAGGGATGTCCTCCGCCCTGACTTCGCGTCCCGGGGCGGTGACCGTGAGCCGCCGGCAGGCATTCACGAGTTGGCGGACATTGCCCGGCCAATCGAAAGTCACGAGTGTGGTCTCGGCCGGCGTCGTGAGCAGTTTCGGTTCCACGCCGAGCTCGTGCCCCGCAACCGCCAGATAATGACGCAACAATTCGGGAATATCCTCGCGGCGCTCGCGCAACGGCGGAATCTCGATGCGGATGACGTTCAGCCGGTGCAGCAGATCCTCGCGAAAGTGCAGGGAATTCACGCGCGCCTCGAGATCTTGATGAGTCGCGGCGATGACGCGCACATCCACCTTCACCGGCGTCTGCCCGCCGACGCGGTAGAATTCGCCTTCCGCCAGCACGCGCAGCAGGCGCGTTTGCAGCGCCGGCGACATGTCGCCGATTTCATCGAGGAACAATGTGCCGCCGTCCGCCTGTTCGAAGCGCCCGCGGCGCAAGGTGTCGGCACCCGTGAATGCGCCCTTCTCGTGGCCGAACAGCTCGGACTCGAGCAGATCGGCGGTGAAGGCCGCGGTATTGAGCGCGACGAAGGATTTGCTGGAACGCGGACTATGTCGATGCAGCGCGCGCGCGACCAATTCCTTGCCGGTTCCCGATTCTCCGGTGATCAGCACCGTCATGCTCGAGCGCGACAGTCTGCCGACGGCGCGAAACACCTGCTGCATCGCTGCCGCCTGGCCCAATAACTCCGGGATGCTGCGCCGCGCGGCATCCGCGTCGGTCGACAGCGTGGCTTGCTGCGCGGCGCGGCGCACCAGATCAACCGCCTTGTCGATGTCGAATGGTTTGGGCAGGTACTCGAACGCGCCCCCTTGATAGGCCGCTACCGCCGCGTCCAGGTCCGAGTGCGCCGTCATCACGATGACCGGCAAGCCCGGGTGCGACACCTGGATTTCCTTCAGCAGGTCCAAGCCGCTGCGGCCGGGCATGCGGATGTCCGTCATCAAGACATCGGGCGCATCGCCGCGCAATGCGGTCAGGACATTGTCCGCTTGATCGAAGCACTTCGCGGACATGCCGCTGCCTTTCAGCGCTTTCTCGAGCACCCAGCGAATGGAGGCATCATCATCGACCAACCAGACTTGCAGCGGCTTCGAGCTCATACGGAATCCATCGGCAAGGAAATGACGAAAATCGTTCTACCCGGCGCGCTGTCGAATTCGATCAAGCCGCCGTGGCGGCTGACCAGATCTTGGGCGATTCCCAGCCCCAATCCCGTGCCGTCGGCGCGCCCCGATACCAGGGGATAAAAAATCGTCTCGCGAAGCTCGGTCAGCACGCCCGGACCGTTGTCTTCGAATTGAATTGACACGGCCAGCCGATGGCGATTCGCGCCGACACTGACGTTGCTGGCGGCGCGGGTCCTCAAGATCAGCCGCGGCGACTGCACCTCGCCCCCCGACAGTGCTTGGATGGCGTTGCGGCCCAGATTGAGCATGGCTTGAATGATGTGGTTCGGGTCCACGGTGAGAGGCGGCAGACTCGGATCGTAGTCCCGGTCGATGATGACCCTTTCCGGAGCCTCGCTGCGCAGCAGGTGATACACGCGCTCCAAGAGCTCATGCACGTTGATCAATTGTTTCGCGGGCGGCCGCCCCGGACCCAGCATGGAATCGAGCAGGTTGGTGAGCCGGTCTGCCTCGCTGATGATCACCCGCGTGTATTCACGCAGGGCCGGATCCAGGAGTTCGCGCTCCAGCAATTGCGCCGCACCGCGCAGGCCCCCGAGCGGATTTTTGATCTCGTGCGCGAGCTGGCGAACCATCAAACGGCTGCCGCCCAATTGAGCGAGCAACGCATTTTCCCGCGTCAGCCGCCGATGCTGAGTGATGTCCTCGATCTCCAACAGCAGGCGCGGACTGTCCTGTTCAAAGGCTATCTGCGTCACGGCGCAGTCGAGTATTCGGTCCACTCCTCCCGGGGCGGGCCATGCGAGTTCGCGTTGCACGACGCCCTCGCCGCCCTTGCGCGCTCGCTCGAACATCGGCAGCAAGCCTTCGGCGCCGCGCGTGAGGTCGGCAATGGATCGCCCCAGCGCCTGGTTCTGCCCCAATCCGAGCAGGGTCTGCGCCGCGGCGTTCAAGTATCGGACATGAAGATCTGGGTCCAGCAGAAAAATGCTGGTGACCATGGCATCGAGCAGATCACTGCCGTCGATGCCGACGCGATCGAGACGAAGCTCAGCGGACATGCCGAGCACCGTCAAGCAGGAAAGATCGATCTACTTGTGCTGCGGCGACAGCTCGGAAGGCTGCCGTACGTAGAAAATCACGTTGTTGCTGCTCTGCGACTCGCCGGTTGCTTGATCGGTGATGGTTGCGGTGAGCGTGTAGGTGCCGCGATCCTGGCGCGGAATGGTAAATGAAAACAGATCGGCAGGATTTTCCAACTGCTTGCCGTTCAAGTGCCAGGCCAGAGCCTGATTGGGTTTGAGCCCGGGCACCAGCGACAGATGCACGCCAATCAAGTCGTCGCCGAAGTAGGTTTGATCGGGCGCCGGCGAGGTGATCAGGAATTCCGTGTAATTGAGCGGACTCGCCGGCGGCTTCTTCACCGGCTGCGAGGCGGAATTGTTGCGCGGCCCGGAACTGGGTGCCGAGGCCGGAGCCGACGCGGTGTAAATTTTCTCGGCGCCGGGCGACGACTGATCGGAGTAATGAACCACTCCGTCCGCATCGACCCATTTGTATACAACGGCTGCCTGCGCCGCAAAAGCTGCCAGCAGGCCCATCAGGAACCACGATTTCCGCGGGTGCATAATTCGAAAGCATAGTCCTAACGTCTCCGGACCACAAAACAAGGTGACGGCGGCGTGACCGCCGTCACCTTAAGGCCTAAAGCACCCTTACAAAGCCTACAAGCTGTAATACATCTCAATTTCGATCGGATGCGTGGTCATGCGCAGGCGGGTTACCTCCTTCATCTTCAGATCGATGTAGGCGTCGATCAGATCGTCGGTGAATACGCCGCCGGCCTTGAGGAATCCACGGTCCTTGTCCAGGTAGTCGAGAGCCATGTCGAGGGAGTGGCAGACGGTCGGAATTTTCTTGTCTTCCTCCGGCTCCAAATCATAGAGGTCCTTGTCGGCGGGATCGCCGGGATGAATCTTGTTCTGGATGCCGTCGAGCCCCGCCAGCAACATGCAGGCGAACATGAAATAAGGATTGCCCGTGGCATCGGGAAATCGCACCTCGATGCGCCGGCCCTTGGGATTGGAGATCCAAGGAATGCGAATGGAGGCCGAGCGATTGCGCGCCGAGTAGGCGAGCTTGACGGGCGCTTCGAATCCCGGCACCAGGCGCTTGTAGCTGTTGGTGCTGGCATTGGTGAACGCGTTGATCGCGCGCGCGTGTTTGATGATGCCGCCGATGTAGTACAGCGCGATGTCGGAAAGGCCGCCGTACTTGTCGCCGGCGAACAGTGCCTTGCCGTCCTTCTGCAGCGACTGATGCACGTGCATGCCGTTGCCGTTGTCGCCGACGATGGGTTTCGGCATGAAAGTCAGGGTTTTCCCATACCCATTGGCCACGTTTTGCAGCGCGTATTTGAGGATCTGCACTTCGTCGGCTTTGCGCGTCAGCGTGTTCGCTGCGACGTTGATTTCGCCCTGTCCGGCCGTGGCCACCTCATGGTGATGCACTTCGAATTTGAGTCCCATCTCCTCACATGCCATGGACATCGCGGTGCGAATATCCTGCTGCGAATCCACCGGCGGTACGGGAAAGTAACCGCCCTTCACCCCCGGACGATGACCTCGGTTGCCATCCTCGAAGGTCTTCCCGGAATTCCAGGCGCCTTCGTATGCATCGACCTCGTAGGCGCAGCCGTTCATGCCGGAGCTGACGGTAACCTTGTCGAAGATGAAGAACTCGTTTTCAGGACCGAACAGCGCCGAGTCGGCAATTCCGGAAGCTTTCAAATGCGCTTCGGCGCGCTTGGCCAGCGAACGCGGATCGCGGGCGTAGCCCTGCATGGTCATCGGCTCGATGACATCGCAGGTCAAATTGAGCGTGGTTTCTTCGTAGAAAGGATCGATCACGGCGGTCGAAGGATCCGGCATCAGAATCATGTCGGACTCATTGATGCCCTTCCAGCCTGCTATCGAGGAGCCGTCAAACATCTTCCCGTCCTTGAAAAATCCCTCATCCACCAATCGAGTGGGAATGGTGACGTGCTGTTCCTTGCCAATCGTGTCCGTAAAGCGGAGATCGACGAATTTCGCCTCTTTTTCTTTGATTAACTTCAAAACATCGGCGGGAGTCATTTGCGTCCTCGCGAAAGTTGCGTGATGGGGCCCTAAGCCTTCAGGGGTGAGTAAGCAATGCAGCTAATGTGCCATTAGCGTGCATATACAGATCAAGTACTTGCGGTGCCGGGTGGCTCGGCGTGCATCATAATGGATCGATCGGCTAAAATCTGCGCCCCAAGATGGTGCATTGCGAAATTTCCCAGTCTATTTTCACGCCCAACTGCTTGACTCATTGGCCGAAGTGAGCCAATTGGGTGCACGGGGAAGCCTAGGACAGGTTTTTGGGCCACCGCTATACTCGCTGACTTTGCCTCTTCCGCGAGCCTCCCATGCCTCACGCTCCCCCGGTTCCCCGCACTTTTCAGGACCTCATTTTTGCTTTGCAAAAGTACTGGTCTGCTCAGGGGTGCGTGGTTCTGCAGCCCTACGACATGGAAATGGGTGCGGGCACTTTTCACCCGGCCACCTTCTTGCGCGCAGTCGGGCCGGAACCCTGGAGCGCCGCCTATGTTCAGCCCTCGAGAAGGCCCACCGACGGCCGCTACGGGAATAATCCATTTAGGCTGCAACACTATTATCAATTTCAGGTCTGCATCAAACCCTCGCCTGACAATTTCCAGGACTTGTACTTGGATTCGCTGCGCTACTTGGGGTTGGATCTGCTGACGCACGACGTGCGCTTCGTCGAGGATAATTGGGAATCGCCCACCTTGGGCGCTTGGGGACTGGGTTGGGAGGTGTGGCTCAACGGCATGGAGGTTTCGCAGTTCACCTACTTCCAGCAGGTCGGCGGACAGGACTGTCGCCCGGTGATGGGCGAGATCACCTACGGTCTCGAGCGATTGGGCATGTACCTCCAGGGCAAGGAAAGCATTTTTGATATCGTTTGGACCGACGGGCCCTTCGGCACCGTGACTTACGGCGATGTGTTCCACCAAAACGAAGTCGAGCAATCCACGTATAACTTTGAAAAGGCCGACGTTGCGGTGCTCGCGCTGCAATTCGACGCGCATGAAGCCGCGTGCGGACAGCTGCTGAAAGACAAGCTGGTCCTTCCGGCCTACGAGCAAATGGTCAAGGCATCGCACACGTTCAATTTGCTGGATGCGCGCCATGCCGTATCCGTCACTGAACGCCAGCGCTTCATTCTTCGCGTTCGAACCTTGGCGCGCGGTGTGGCTGAAGCCTACCGCGAAAGCCGGGAAGCGCTCGGCTATCCGCTGCTCAAGAACAGCGCACAGCGTGTGGCCTGATGATTTCGCGGGATTTGCTGTTCGAATTGTGCACCGAGGAATTGCCGCCGCGCACCTTGCAGGCCTTGTCCGATGCGCTTGCCGAGCGCGTCGCACAGGGCGTCGATCAGGCCGGCATAGCTCACGGCAAGATTCACAAGTTTGCAACGCCTCGCAGGCTTGCGGTGTGGATCGAAAAGCTTGGGCTACACCAGCCCGATCGGCAGGTGGAGCGGCGCGGGCCGCCCCTCGCCAACTCCTTCGATGCGCAAGGGCAGCCGATGCCGGCCGCGACGGCATTTGCCAGGAGCTGCGGCGTCGGTGTCGAAGAACTGTCGAAGCTCACCACCGACAAGGGCGCGTGGCTGCAATATCGAGGCATCGAGCGCGGCGCGGCGACGAAGGAGCTCATTGTCGGCATTTTGAATCAGGCCGTTGCCGCGCTGCCGATCGCGCGGCGCATGCGTTGGGGCGCCGGCAGCGCCGAGTTCGTGAGACCGGTGCACTCGGTCGTGATCCTGTACGGGGACGAGGTCGTGCCGGCGGAAATCTTGGGCATTGGCGCCGGGCGCGTCACCTCGGGACATCGCTTCCATTCTCCGAAGCCGATCACGCTCAAGGGCGCGAAGGGCTATGCGAGACGGCTGCGCACCGCCAAGGTGGTCGCCGATTTTGCGCAGCGTCGCGAGCTGATTCGCTCGAGCGTCATCGCGGCAGCGGCGCAAGTTGGCGGCACGGCGTTGATCGTGGATCCGTTGCTCGACGAAGTCACCGCATTGGTCGAATGGCCGGTGGCGCTGGCCGGCCAATTCGAACAGCGATTCTTGAGTTTGCCGCGCGAGGTGGTCATCGCAACGGTGCAGGATCACCAGCGCTATTTCGCGGTTGAAGGCGCCGGCGGCCGGTTGTCGGGATGGTTCGTCACCGTCAGCAACATCGAAAGCCGCGATCCTTCCAAGGTTCGTGATGGAAATGAACGGGTGGTGAGGCCGCGCCTCAGCGACGCCGCCTTCTTTTGGGAGCAGGATAGAAAAATCTCCCTGCAAGAGCATGCCAGGAAATTGGACGGCATGACGTTTCAAGCCAAGCTGGGCAGCTATGCTGACAAAACCGCCAGGACCGTCAAATTGGCCGAGCTCATCGGGCAGCGCATCGGCGCCGGCGCGTGGGTCGTGCAGGCGGCGCAACTGTCCAAGGCGGATTTGATGACTGCCATGGTGGGCGAATTTCCGGAGTTGCAGGGCATCATGGGCCGTTACTACGCCGAAGCGCAGGGCGAGCCTGAGGAACTGGCGCTTGCGCTCGAGGAACATTATCGCCCTCGATTTGCCGGTGATTCCATTCCCGCGACGAGCACCGGGCGGGCAGTCGCACTGGCGGACAAGATCGACACGCTGGTCGGAATTTTCGCCATCGAGCAACGTCCCACGGGCGCCAAGGATCCCTTTGGTTTGCGACGCGCCGCGCTGGGGGTGCTGCGCATCGTCCTCGAAGGCCGGCTGGAGCTGAATCTGTTCGAGTTGTTGCGCGCGGCGGCCCAGGCGCAGCCGATACAGCGCCCCGCGGTGATCGATGAGGTCTATGACTTCATCGCCGAGCGGCTGCGCGGCATGTTGCTCGAGCAGCCCGGCACCACGGCGGAGATGCTCGATGCGGTGTTGGCCAATCGCCCGGAATCCCCGCTGGACGCGCTCACCCGCCTCGACGCCTTAAAGGAGTTCTTGCAGCTGCCGGACGCGCCGGTGCTCGCGGCCATTAACAAGCGCATCGTGAATATTCTCAGGAAAACACAGGTGAGCCGCGAGTGGGTCCTGGACCCTGCGAGTTTGACCGAAGAGGCTGAAAGGGGACTGCACCAGGCGCTTCTTGCGCTGCGCAATCCTGTACGCGAAGCGGCCATGCAACGCCGTTACGCCGACAGCCTGCGGGCACTGGCGGAGTTGCGCTCGCCGGTCAACGAGTTTTTCGAGCGCGTCATGGTGATGGATGAAGATGCAGCCAAGCGCAACAACCGCCTTGCGTTGCTGCGCGACGCTCAGGAATTGCTCGGCGGCGTCGCGGATCTGTCGCGATTGCCGGGCTGATTGATCGCCATGCAGCTCGTGCGCTCGCTGGTCTACACGGCTTACATGATGGTTTCGGCACTGCTGTTCGGCGGCGTGATGTCCCTGCTATTCTGGTCGCCCCACAGTACGCAATTTGCGATCGCGCGCACCTGGGCGCGCCACATATTCTGGGTTCTGGACAAAGTGTGCGGACTGACCTTCACGGTGGAGGGGCGCGAGCGCATTCCCGCGGGCAATCACATCGTGATGAGCAATCACACTTCCGCCTGGGAAACCATCGCGCAATTTTTGATTTTTCCGCCGCAAGTGTGGGTGCTGAAGCGCGAATTGCTCTGGATACCCTTGATCGGCTGGGGCCTGTGGCTGCTGCGGCCCATTTCAATCAATCGCGGCGCGGGGCATCGCGCCGTGAATCAGGTTCTCGATCAAGGGAAAGCCCGTCTGGCGGATGGCCTGTGGGTCATCATTTTTCCCGAGGGCACCCGGGTTGTGGCCGGTGAGACGCGCCGCTATGGCGTGAGCGGAGCGCTCTTGGCGACTGAGACCGGCAAATTCGCGGTGCCGCTGTCGCACAACGCCTCCGACTTCTGGGTGCGCCGTGGAATACTGAAGAAGCGCGGGACCATTAGCGTGATCATCGGTGAGCCGATTCCCTCCGCAGGCAAGGATCCGCGGGAGCTCAACGACGAGGTTCGGCAGGCGATCGAGGCCGGACTCGCGAGAATCGCGAGCGGAGCAACAAATAAGCGTTGATTCGCGCCGAAGGCTCGAAGAATCAGAACCGGTCAGGACTTCGGCAGTGGTTTCGGCGCTCCGGGCACGCCGTTGGGCCGGGCAACCGACAGCATCTTTTTGTACGCCGGCCGGCTTTCCACGTTGGTACGCCACGCCACGATATGCGGGTACGCCGACAGATCCGCCACGTTGAAGGCCTCGGTGATATTGGTCGGGAACAACATCATGATGTCGGCGGCTGAAAATTCGGCTCCGCCGAAGTAAGGATGTTTGCTCAAAAAATCTTCCATGAATTTCAGCACGGCTTCGGTATCGACCAGCTTGTACTGGCCCTCCGGCGTTTTCGGCTTGCCCTGGATGAGCGCCACGCGATAGTCCCCGATCACGCGCGCGGCGAACGAGCCTTCGGCGAAATGCATCCACTGCAGATAGTACGGATAGTCCGGAGAATTGACGGCGGGCTGCAAGCGACCCTTGCCCGCGCGCGCCAGGATCAATTCGATGATTGCGCCGGACTCCACCATCACCTGGCCATCGATGCGCACCGTCGGCGCCACCGGCATCAGAGGACTGACGTCGTGGATGGTCTTCATCGAGCCCATGATGTCGCCCTGCTTGTACTCCAGCTTGTACGGAATGCCCAGCTCCTCGCACACCCAGACAATGCGTTCGGAGCGGCGTCCCTCAATGTGATAGATCGTGATATCCAAGGGCTGGGCGGACTTCGCGGCGCCGGCGGCCTTGGTATCGGGGCTGGCAGCCAGCAGAACCGCTGAAAAAAGAGCTGCGATGACGGCAGCGCGCTTGAATTGCTTGATCATGTTTCCCCCGAAGGATCGCATCATTGTTCTGCCGACGATCATAGTGCTTTCGCCGCCGCGCGGCCAGACATACGAACTGTTACCGGGCGCCGCCGCCTTCCGGGGCGCCGGCTTCCATGTCCATGTCCATGCCGCCCCATTTTTCCTGCGCGCCCGGATAGACATGGGTCATCCAATCCAAGACCACGGGAATCCACAATCCCTGGGCCGCCTTGCAATCTTCTTCGGTGTGGATACTGCCTTGCGGCCCAAAACGCGCGTTCGGTCCGAACTGCTCACTCGTCGAGAGACTCTTCTGGCCGCCGCAAAAGTCCACGTGGCGATGCCAGGTTGCGACGCTCAGCGGAGCAATCCGATCGAGCTGCTGTGCCGATGCATCGACTGGGGCGGTGTACATCACGCCGACCGCTTTCAATCCTTCCGCCGTGCGCTTGTAAAGAATCGATCCAGGCCGGCTGTAGTCGACCTGCTGCTGCTCCTTACGCCGATACCGGTAGTTGGTGTAATGGATCTCTTCGCCCACGCGACCGGTAGGGAAAAAAGGCTTGTAGCCGTCGCGTAGCGCCGTGTTGACGTCGCTGTAGCGGGAAAGCACCGCATCCGCGGCAGCGAGGATTTGTGCCGCACGCGCGGAGTCGCCGGGCGCCGGATCGCCCTTCAGCGACATCTGCATGTGCCCCATCTTCATTGACGGCACCGGCGTCTCGTCCGTCTTCCCGCTGTAGTGGCGTAACAGGCGCTCCCAGAAAGGAAAGTCCTGCGGCAAAGCGAGGTTGGCGCAGCCGGTTAAAATGACAACCAGCAATGCCTTTCGGATCACGCGCTCTTTGGGTCGCAAGGACTCGACCGGACGATGAAACCTTAACAGCCGGATTCGTCAACGATGTGCAATATGGGGATGGCTGCCCGCGCCTTGTCCATATCGCTTTGACTGGCCGGGGCGTTGCCGAGGTTCAGTGTCTTGGTTGTCCCGTCAGCATAGGAAATGGTCGCGGAACGGTAGTGTCCGCATTTGATCGTGACCACAACATCGGTTGCGTGGCCGGGCGAACTGAGCGAGTTGCCGAGAAGATCGCCCAACTTTCTCGCCGACGCCGTAGTCTCTTGACCGGGCTTGATCCCCCCGGGCGGTGCGATCAGGGTGGCGGGGCCGGGAGCCACATAGAGTGGCCCGTTGTCCGCCACAGCGGGAAGAATCGCGCCCGCAACACTGAAGAAGAGAACTGAGCCCACGAGGGCAAGAGTTGGTCTGGCTCGTGCCAGACGGGTCGTCGCGCCGCTGATCAGAATGCTCATTGTAGAATCCTGTCCGTGTTTTCTTGGGATCGAGCGCGTCCACTGTAGGGTCTAAGGAACGGTATCGCCCGTGACGGGCCGCTCAATATGGGCGACTTTTCTAGAACGCGGAGCCTAATTGGGTGCCCGACATTGCACTATGACAAACGACCGCGGTCATTTTCGGGCTTTTCAGAAAGGGACGCCGGCTTAGGGTGACAGCAGCAAATCAATGTACGCGGATTCGATGAGCTGGTCCGGGCTGATGTTGAGTCGCCGCATAAGAGCGGTCGCTTCTCGAACCCCCGAATCCGCGGGTTCGTCGGTCTGCAGAACGACTTCCAGCTCGAGAAAATTTCCCAGCTGATTGACGCGATCGAGGTGAATGCGTGTCCTGCCCGCAAGATACAGAGTGCGGCGTTTTTTGACCCGGCCCAGCTCACCGTAGGCCAATGTCAACGCTTGCCGCAACGAGTCCGGCGAGGCGATTGGCGACAGCCAGTACGACGATTCCTTCGGTCCTTGCTTGTTTGCACGGCGGTAGAAAATCAACTCTCCCGTACCATCAGCGAAGACGCGCAGCTTCAGCCGCCCGGCATCGCAACGGAAAAATGTGTCGTCCTGTTCGATTTCCAACGGCCCTTGATCGGCGATTGCGGCCGCGGCAATTTTCAACGCCTCCATGTCATCGACGCGGGCTTTTATTTCAATATTGCGCGCCATGCGATAGTTTAGCCGTCATGCAAAAACTCGTGGTCTTTCTCAGCGTGCTGGCACTCGCTGCCGGGACGGGGGCCTTCGCACATCCGCCCAGAACGCATCGCCTGGAAGCCACGCCGTCGACGGTGGCATACGGCTACTACTGGTCGGAAGCACCTGCGGTGCTGCGCATTGACTCGGGCGACATCATCGATGTGGACACCCTGCTCACCAACACGCCGACCGGTCTGGCGAAGGCCGGCGTGCCTGACGACAAGATTCAAGCGTCCCTCAAGGCCATTGTCACGGAAGTTACCGGCGAGCGGCGCGGACCCGGCGGCCATATTCTCACCGGGCCGGTTTACGTGGAGGGCGCCGAGCCCGGCGACGTGCTCGAAGTCAAAATTCTATCGATCGACCTGGTGCTGGACTATGGCTACAACGGCTGCAACGGTTACCTGCCCGAGAATTGCGAGACCGGCCTGCCATCAAAGATTCTCGACCTGAATCGCAAGAAGATGACGGCTGAATTCCTGCCGGGCATCGTGATTCCGCTGAAGCCCTTTTACGGCAGTATCGGCGTTTCACCCGCAGCGGACTTGGGTCGCGTGAGCAGCAACCCGCCCGGCCGCCACGCCGGAAATTTGGACAACAGAGAACTGGTTGCCGGCAGCACACTCTACATCCCGGTGTTTGTCCCCGGTGCGCTGTTTGAAATCGGCGACGGACACGCGGCCCAAGGAGACGGCGAGGTGGATCAGACCGCCATTGAAACCTCGCTGCGCGGCCGATTGCAGCTCACGGTGCGCAAGGACATGAAACTGAAGTGGCCGCGCGCCGAGACCGCGACCGATTTCATCAGCATGGCGACGGATCCGGATCTGGCCGTCGCCACCAAGACGGCGATTCAGGAAATGGTGGATTTTCTGGTTGCGGAGAAAAAACTCACACGGCATCAGGCCTACCAGTTGGTGAGCATTGCCGGGCATGTGATCATCACTCAACTCGTGGACAAGCCGAACCTCGGAGTCCACGTAAAACTACCCAAGAGCATTTTTGTCGCGAAATGATCCGGCAGCACGCCCTTAGTCGCTTAGTCTAAATATTTCCACGTGTCCGCTCCGTCCAGCAAGCGGATCCGGACCTTCCCCAAGTCGCCGGGATCGAAGTTTCTGGCGTTGACGCCCAGGGTGTTTTCCTTCCTCGGCCGGATGCGTTTCCAGATCATGATGCAGCCGCAGTGTTTACAGCGCACGAACTTCAACGACTTGCGGCCCCAGGCATAGGACTCGGTCGCACCTCGTTTGCAGCGGACGCGGACATCCGCCGCCCGGAAGTAAGACCAGAGGACACCGTATCGCCGGCAAATGGAGCAGTTGCAGTTGGTCAGCGTCCGGGGCCGGCGAGGGATCTCGACCCGTACCGCTCCGCAATGACACGCGCCCGTGATCATCGAAGGATCCTAACCGAACACCGCCACCAGTTGGCGGGTGAACGCCGCGGGCGCCCCTCTGGGGTCGTAGATGATGCCCGACTCGCTCGAATACCCGTCGGCGGCGGCATTGACCTCGGAATCGATGCGCCACCACGCATCGGGTGCGTGAGTGTAGTCGTGGCGGAGAAATTGCAGCGTCCAATCCATGGAGCTCGAGGGCGCCACCTTGGTCATCATCTGCAGGATGACCGACGGGATGCAATCGATGAGCGCGACGACGTGTGATTCCGTCAGCGCTGCGGGGTCGCGGTGGCGGATGTAGGCCTTCGATGTGTTCAAGCCGGTACCGGTAAAGGGCCGTGAACCTTCAGCCCACCGAATATCGAAGTGCTGCAGGAATGAGGGTGCAATGCCGGGCGGCCGGTCCGAATTGGGCAAATCAACGACACTGGCCGCCTGCGGCTGCGCTGCCGGCGCGAGCGCAATCGAACTGACGCGATCAGCGCCATAAATGCCCGTGAAGGTGGCAGCAATTTGATCCGCGCTCCACAAGCGCGATTCGGCAATCGTGACCACCTTGCCGGTCCGCAAGATTTGTGCCTCGAGGCGCACGTTGCCCGCCAACGCGGGTCCGACAAAACTAGTCTGCAGCGCGCGCAGTTTCCGATCCATCGGAACCAGGCGGCGCATCGCTTCGTTGCCAAGAGCAGCCACCAGGCCGCCGAAGGTTGCCCGTCCCTGCGACCAATCCTCGCCGATGACGGCGGTCCAGCCACCGCCCTTAGGCTGCATCGAAGCCAATGTTTCAGATAACAGCATTCTCTCGCCAAAGATCTTTAGCGATCGATGTTACCGGTCGCGCGGGGGATGCGCTAATCAGGCAGCGGTGCGGGGCCTATGTAGTTTGCGGAAGGTCTGACGATCCGATTGTCCTTGCGCTGTTCCACGATGTGGGCCGACCAACCGAATACGCGTGCGATCGCAAAGGTCGCGGTGAAGAATTCCTTCGGCAGCCCCAGGCCGAGATACACGATGCCCTTGTAGAACTCCAGATTGGCGCGCAGCGCTCGTTTCTTATGCGCTGTTTGAGCGACAAAGGCTTCGTCCACCGCTTTCAAAGTATCGAGCAACCGCCTGTGACGGGGTTCGGAGGCGATTTCCTCGGCCAGTACCTTCACTATTCTCGAGCGCGGATCGACTACGCGATATTCCCGATGACCCATGCCCATGACCAGCCGGCCGCCTGCCAAACTCGTTGCCACGAACTCAGCCGCAGCAGCGGGACCGCCGACTTCTTCCGCCATCTCCAATGCCCCTTGATCAGCGGCGCCGTGCAATGGTCCGTAGAGCGAACCCATCGCGGCCGCCAAGGCCGAGGCTGGGGGAGATAAAGTGGATGTGACCACGCGCGCCGTGAAGGTGCTCGCGTTGAAGCTGTGATCGATTTGCAGAATTTGGGTCTGTTCGAAAATATCGATCTGCTTGTCGGTGGGAATGCGGTTATGCAGCAGCGTGAGGAAGCGCTCGCCATAGCGACGAACCTCAGGGTAGGGTGTCGGTGTGCGACCCGCGCGCAGCGCGACGAGCAGGGCGTGCGCCGTCGGCAGCCGCGCTGCCACGACCAGCGACTCCTGTTCATCGTCGGTGCGTCCGGCCCTTCGCTCCGGCGCCTCCACCGCCATCAAAGGCATGGCGGCCTGCAGGGTGGCCATCGGATGGCCATGAAGGCGCGAGAGCTGCGCCAGAGAGTCAGCCAGCGCACTGGGCAAGCGCCCGGCTTCCCACAGGAAATCTTCGAACTCGCCAAGTTGCGTTGCATCAGGCAGCTCGCCGAAGACAACCAGGTGCGCAACCGCGGCAAACGGCTTCTTCACGAGTCTTTCGATGGGATGGCCGCGATAGTACAGGCGCCCGGCCTCGCCATCGACCAGTGAAATCGAGGTGCTGTCGACCACGACGCCCTCGAGACCCTTCTTGATATCAACCACTGCGTTCATAGCCACCTCCATCTCGACACCAAGATAAGGCCGGCGCGCGGCATCTGGCCAGACAGTAGAAGTGATGGAAGTATCAGCGCGGCGGATAGCCTAAAGCGCAGCGGATACTCAAGTCGGTTATCCTTTCGCCCATGATTGAACGTAATGAACTGCGCTGCTTTCACGCGGTCATCGCCGCCGGCGGTTTCAGCCGCGCGGCGGAACGGCTGGATCTTTCTCAATCTGCGGTCAGCCAGACCGTTGCAAATCTGGAACACCGGCTGGGCACGAGCCTGCTGCATCGAGGCAGTCCGCCGCAACCCACGGAAGCCGGCATCCGCTTGTTGCGTTATGCGGAAACCGTGCTCAATGAGGAACGGGAAACCCTCGCAGACATCAGTCACATTAAATCCGGAGCGCTCTCAACGCTGTCGCTGGCGCTGTCGCCGGCCGCCAATGCCCGCGTGGGGGTCGCATTGCTCAAGGAATTCTGCGAGCGCAATCCGCACACCCGGCTCAAGGTGGTCGTGGCGCCGAGCCGCGAGATCGTGCATGGCGTCGGCGAGGGACGTTGGGAACTGGGCTTCGGCCCGTTTCACCACAACATGCCGGCGCACTTCGCACTGCATCCCTGCTTTTCCGAGACCCGCCGTCTGATGATTTCACGCGATCATCCCGCTCGCGCCGCGCTCGCACGGGACGCCGCCGGCACCATGCTGGGGTTACCGCTGCTCACATCCTATCTCGACGAGACCACGCGCCGTTCGGGCGAACGACTGCGCGATGCCTTCGGCTCGGTGTGGGAGGTCAGTCATATGGAACTGCGAATGGCCCTGGTCGCCGACGGCAAGGGGGTCAGCTATGTGTCGGACTTGCTGACCGTAGTGCCTGCGCAACTGGTTCCGGTCGAGGGGCTGCCCTACTCGAATATCGATCGGCAGGTCGGGGCGTACTGCTTGAAGCACCAACCGCAATCGCAGGCGGCAGTACGCTTTTTGGCGCTATGTCACGAACGATGGCCGAAGGACGCATCAATACAAACATCGGGGGACCCATGAACACCAAAGACCTGTTCTCGCTCAAGGGGCGCGTCGCGCTGATTACCGGCGGATCACGCGGCATCGGCAAAATGATTGCCCAAGGCTTCATCGAGCAAGGAGCAAAAGTCTATATTTCGGCGCGTAAAGCCGATGCTTGCAACGAGACTGCTCGCGAGTTATCCCAAGACGGCGGCACCTGCATATCCATCCCGATGAATGTGTCGACCCTGGCAGGTATCAAATCGCTCGCGGCGGCAGTGATGGCCAGGGAACCCAAGGTGGACATCCTGGTGAATAACGCCGGCGCCGCCTGGGGAGCAAAATTCGACGAATTTCCCGAGGAGGGCTGGGATAAGGTTCTGAATCTCAACGCCAAGACGCCATTCTTTATGACGCAAGCCATGGCTCCGGCATTGCGCAAGGCGGCCACCGCGGCGCGCCCCGCCAAAGTCATCAACATTGCATCGATCGACGGCATTTATCTCACGCACCGTGAGACCTACTCGTACGTGACCAGCAAGGCCGGCCTGATTCAGCTGACGCGCCTGATGGCTGCACGGTTGGTCAAGGACAACATCTATGTCACCGCCATCGCACCAGGCGCATTCAAGTCCGACATGAACAGGGAAGCCCGTGATCACGCGGACGAAGTGGCCAAGCATATTCCGGCGCGGCGCGTCGGCGAGAATGAGGACATGGCCGGCGCCGCCATTTTTTTGGCGTCCCGCGCAGGCGACTACGTCATCGGTTCAACTTTGACCGTGGACGGTGGCGTCGCCTTCGCATCGCCGGCGATGCGCGGTCTCGATACCGAGTGAACCCCGCGCGATGCAAAGTGCCGGCGCTCATTACGAGACTCACCTAGGTCCCATCTATTCCTGGATGCTGGGCGACCTGGAAGCCGCGTTCGCGCGCGCGGCCGTTGAGGTTGACGAGCTGAAGCTGGGCGCAGCGGCCGGCGCTGTCGCCTTTGATCTGGGCGCCGGCTTAGGGTTGCATACCCTGCCCCTCGCGCAACGAGGGTTCAAGGTCACGGCCATCGATAGCTGCCAGGTGCTGCTCGATGAATTGCAGTTGCGCGGCGCCGGCCTGCCGATCAGCGTGCACAACGCGGATCTGTTGGATTTTCGTTCGCACATCAAGGAGAAGCCGGCAGTCATCTTGTGCATGGGCGACACGTTGACCCACTTGCCGTCAATGCAGGTGGTCGAGTCGCTGCTCAAGTCGGTCGCTGACTCGCTCGCAACTGCAGGCGTGTTCGCAGCCACGTTTCGCGACTACGCCACGAAGACGCTCGAAGGCGACGCACGCTTCATTCCGGTCCGCGCCGATGACCATCGGATCTTGACCTGCTTCCTGGAATACGCCGAGGAACACGTCACCGTTCACGATGTGCTCAATACCAAGGAGCAGGGCCGGTGGCGGCAGACCGTCAGCAGCTATCCGAAACTCAGGCTGGCGCCGGAACGGGTTGCAGCCCACTTAAGCAAGCTTGGGTTCAGCGTACGGCGCGATGTCGGGGCGAGCGGCATGGTGCGAATGGTCGGGGTCAGCAATCGCTAACCACGTGAGCGCCAACCTCTTGAAAAACCGTGCAAACAGCGCGGCGGGAGGCAGGCGAAAGCGCTCATTGGCAATGCCGCCGCTTTTGCGACACTATTCTCGTATGGCACGGAGAAACGGCAAGGCATCGCGTAGTCGCCCCAAACCGGCGGAAGAAATTCGCTTGCGAGGCAAGCGCATCGCGACTCTGGATGAGAGTCTTGCGATGGTCCGAACCGGGCCTTCGATAGCGGGTTCCGCGCACCCTCGTCGGGCAGATCAGGCCGGCGCCATGTTGCGCAGGACCGCCAAAGCCCTGAACAAACCAGGGATCAGTAGAAACTCCATCTTCACCAACAAGTCTGGCGACATTTTTGCCTACTCCGCGGACCCACAGGATGCGACGAAGCTGGTCCGCACTTCCCGCGACGGCACCCGTCGCAAGGGCAGGGTCGTCGGCGGCAAATTTAGAGTTTCGTGAAATCCTGGCGGCGGCCGCCGGGCCTATCCAAACTACTGCAGCAAGCAGCATCGGGTAAAACCAAACCCACCGCCTTCATTCTTGCGGGCCACAACGGCAGCGGCAAGACCACACTTTGGACCGAACGGCTCGCGCCGCAATTGCAGATCCCCTTGGTGAATGCCGATCGGATCACCGCCTCGATTCTTCCGCCGGCGGACACGGCGAGCGGCCAGCTTCCGCAATGGGCCCGGAAGCTGCGCGACAATGACACACGCTGGCAGCTCCTCTCCCAAGCGGGAGTGCAGGCGTTTGTGGGACTCGTCATGGAACAAAGAATGCCGTTCGCCTTTGAAACGGTATTTTCGCACTGGAAGAAACTCCCCCATGGCCGGATCGAATCCAAGGCCGACATCATCAAGACCTTGCAAGCCGCCGGTTATTTTGTGGTGTTGCTCTTTGTTGGCCTTTACTCCGTGCAACTGTCGGTGCTGCGCGTCGAAACTCGCAAGGAGCAAGGCGGTCACGGGGTACCGCTCAACAAGTTGCACACGCGATTTCCGCGCACGCAGCGTGCAATCGGTTACGCCGCACCGATGGCCGACATGACACTGATGTTCGACAATAGCCGCACGCCCGATAAAGCCTTCGCTCTCGTACGAGCGCAGCGCGGCAAGCGCCTTCTGTTCGATTGCCGCGATCGCCAATACATACTGGATCGGAGCCTGCGCGCGGTGGCGCGACCGTGGCTCGACAAAGTCACCGGACCGTACGAAGGCGCTTAATTCGGCTCGTTCGCAGCCTGCGATAAGTTAACGCCATTCCCCCACAATGTGGACATCGGCGATCCAGTTCCTTTGTCTACGCGCCAGACGCAACTGCTGTTCCTCTCCGTCAAAACTGACGGGTTCCCGACGCACAGGCAACGAACCGAGGTTTTCGAAAGTATTCACATTGACGACGGCGTACACATGGTCGGCGATTTCACTGGTGACAACCGGCACTGCGCCGCAGCGGGTACAAACATAAAAGGCGGCGGTTTTCGTTCCAAACACGTACTTAGATACCGCGCCGACAAGAGTGACCGAAAGCTTTGCGTCCCGATTGGAGGTCCACACGCCACCGTGTTTCACGCAAAATGAGCACCCGCATTCCCGTGCGATTAACTCAGACGGCGCGCCCGGCCAATCGAGCACAAAGGCAATATTTCCGCAGTGGCACTTGCCCGTGATCATCATTTGCTGTTCTCCGATGGCCAATTGCTCTCGAATGCCGCCTCACACCCACCCACTGACTACGTCGCTTTTTGTCCAGCCGATTGTCAGGCGAGCTCGCGCAGAGTGCTTTTGGATCGCGCTAGGGCAGTGGCATCAGTTGGCGAGCCCACCACAATCGCCGAGTCCGGGAGCCAACGTATCACCCCACGACGCAAAAGCATTATTCCGTCGGGATAACGGACCGCGTTCGGATAGGCGGCCCAGTTCCATTCGCCCTTAGACTGAGCACCGCGTCCAATTATTCCGGCTTCTGACATCGTCACCGTCGCCTCGGTACCGAAATCTAATCGACGCCTCATGCGCTGATATACGACCCACTTGGTCAACGCAACTCCACCGAAGAACATCAAAGCGCCGATGGAGAAGCCGATTCCGATTTTGAATCCCAAGGGCGCAACGACGCCCCGGATAAAGGCGCCCGCGAAAATCACCGCGATAAGGCCAAATTGGACTGTCGGCCGATACGGCATGGTGCGCTGCTGGTAGTACCGATCGATCATCGTTCGGTAATAGTCTGAATCGGCGCGAAACTTATAGCTGACGTCCATATCGCCTGGCGGTTAGGGTCAACCGGCGCGCACGCCGGCACTGATTTCTCCAACCGATTGTCATGGATCTCCGTTGATTGGCAACAAAGTGGACGTAGCATTTCCACGAAATGTTCTGGCAAGCCACTTCTCGAATAGGATGAGATTGTCGAGTGGAATTCCGACGAAAATCAGGGTCCTCGAATCCTGATCGTGCGTGTCTTGAATCCAGCAGTCGATGCGAATCAATTCCGCCATGATCTTCCCGCCATCGCGGACCGGGGCCGACACTTCGCAAGGCACTAGACCAGCCCGGGTCTTGGACGCAGACCCCAACCATTCCTTAGCCGACAAACGCAGTCTTTGCATCCGATCATCGCGCATCATCCGCTGCTTCAAAGCGGTTTCGTAAAATAATGAGGTAGCGTCGCGCGCGGTTGCATTGCCTACCAACGAAGCTGCCTTTCCCCCATCATCGATCCCCTCCTTGACGACAGAACGGCGCACATACGACCGGGCGATTCCCAAGACCAGAATCAGCGCTAGCATGAATAACGACGACACCAGGGAGAACCCCTCAGGCAGGTTCCACACAATAAATTCGCATAAAAGCACAAACGACAATATCCAGCAGTCAAAAGCTTGGGACGCCCAAGGGCGCATCCTCCACAGCGCCACGCATGACAAAATGCCGGTTGACGCATAAACGATCGCTATGGCCGTGAAGTACGGCGAAGCTGCCGCGTGAAGCATCGGTATTGCCGGCGCCGCCGATGACTGTGGCAGCGCTGCGTCCGGGATAGAGCGCCAAACAAAGGCATTTCCGAACCCCGCGACTGCAAGCCACCCCAAAGCAACGGCCAGAACGCCGATACCGATCGGACGCTGCATCGGACTATTGGGCATGTTGATGCGCTCGAACCATTGGTTAGACCCAATGCAATCAAAGCACATAAAACGCAATAGCGCCCGCTAACGCGCTCCCTTCTCGATGCGCTTGGCCAGCTCATCAAGATCGCCATCTTCCTCGATGGATATTTCCAGCGAGTCATCCTTGACGATCTCTTTGGGTTCTTTGGGAGCCACCTCGCGGCGCTGGATTTTGGGCTGCGCCCCGAGGTGATCGTCGGGCAGGGGCGCTGCCAGGGTCGGCTGTACCCAGTCATTCTTTTGCGCCACCCAGCGTTGATAGCGATCGAAATTCCACATGCCGGCCTCTCCCCCGGTCTGCAGTACGTTGGCTATTTGACTGAACTGACCGCCGCGAATGGTTCCCTTGGCGGCCGCGCTCGGCAGCAGAATTTCGCACACCGGAACACGCAGCTTGTATTCACTCAAAAAATCCAGCCGCTGGCAGACCAAACCCACGAAGCAATCCGCGAGCTGCGCGCGGATGCTGCCCTGGATGTCCGCCGGAAATGACATGCAAATGCGGGTGAGAGCCTCGGCGCAGGTGGCCGAATGCATGGTCGCAATGACCAGGTGACCGGTTTCCGCCGCGTTCAGGGTGAGACGCATCACCTCGGGAGTTCGCATCTCGCCGATGACAAGCACGTCGGGGTTTTCGCGCAGCGCGTCCACGAGTGCTTGCTCATAACTCGGGGAATGCGTGGGAATTTCCCGTTGCCTGATAAAGGATCGGCGATTCGTGAAGACATACTCGATGGGGCTCTCAATGGCGATGATGTTGCGCGCACCGGCCGTGTTGATCTCCTCAACCAGCGCCGCCAGCGTTGTGGATTTTCCGCTTCCGGTGGGACCGGACAACACGACCAAACCGGTGGTCGCCTCGGTCAGCCGCTTCAGTTCCGGATGCAGATTGCAGGATCGCAGATTGTTCTGAAACGAGGTCAGGAGGCGCACCGCCATCGCCACACCGCGCACCGTCTGGAAAATATTGATGCGGCAACGTACGCCGGCAAGGGTTCGCGACAGGTCCGCGGATCCGCGCGCGAGAAATTGCGGCCAACCCTCGTGGCCCAGCAAATCGCGCGCTGCTTGGACGACGGCGGATCCCGATGCGCCCGGACCGATTGCCGAAAGCTGGCCGCGGACACGCGCGACCGGCGCGGTGTCCGCTTCGATGTGCAGGTCGCTGGCGCCAAGCTCACGGCCCTTCCGAATCCATTCCAAGAGAACCACGCTAACCTCGATCTCTAGACCCGGGTTAAGTCGGGTGCGGTTAAATGGGGTGCTGTAATATCGAGCGTCATCATCGTTCGAGGCCTTTCCTGTGCAGAAATTCATTTTTTTAATCGCCGCACTGGCAGGAACCGCCGCCGCGCAAGCCGCGGAGCCGTTCGACGTTGCCGCCGCCAAGCTGCGGATCGATGCGGTTCTGAACACGAACTACCCGCAACTCGACCGGCTATACAAGGATCTTCACGCTCATCCCGAGGTGGCCTTTCAAGAAGAACGGACAGCGGCGCTGTTGGCATCGGCCATGCGCAAGCTGGGCTTCGAGGTCACCGAGCACGTCGGCAAGACGGGAATCGTGGCCCTTTACCGCAACGGCGCAGGGCCGACGGTGCTGGTCCGGACGGAACTCGACGGGCTGCCGATGGAGGAAAAGACCGGGCTGCCCTATGCGAGTCGCGCCACGCAGCTTGTCGGCGGCAAGACGACCTTTGTTGCCCACAGCTGCGGCCATGACTCGCACATGTCCTGGTGGTTGGGTACGGCGCAGGCTCTGCTGGCGATGAAGGATCAGTGGCATGGCACGCTGATGTTCATCGGGCAACCCGCGGAAGAAGCGGGGGGAGGCGCTAAAGCGATGCTCGACGACGGCCTGTTCACGCGCTTCCCCAAACCTTCCTACGGGTTCGCCGCCCACGTCGGACCGACGGCGTTCAACACCGTCATCATCAAGGATGGCGCCATGACCTCGGCCGCCGACACCGTTTCCATCGTGTTCAATGGCCGCGGCGCCCATGGATCGATGCCGGACAAGGGCATCGACCCGATCGTGATGGGCGCTCACTTCGTGAGCGATGTGCAGACCGTCATCAGCCGCGAAAAGGACCCCCAGGTGTTTGGCGTGATCACGGTGGGCAGCTTTCACGCCGGAACCGCGAATAACATCATTCCGGACACGGCAGAATTGAAATTGACCCTGCGCTCCTACTCCCCCGAGGTACGCAAGTTGCTGCTTGACGGCGTGGAGAGAACCGCCAAGGCGGCCGCGACCATCGCGAATGCCCCGGCCCCCACCATCACTCGCGAGGCAGGCGTTGGCTCGGTCATGAACGACAGCGCTCTCGCGGCCCGTGCCGCATCAGTGCTCACGGCAGCGCTGGGCGACAAGGCTACGTTCGTACCGAGCAATCAGCCCGGCTGGACTGCCAGCGAGGACTACTCGGAGTTCATCGACGCGGGCGTGCCGTCGGTCTTTTTCGGAATCGGCGGCGACGATCCCAAGATGCTTGCCGACTATAAGGCGCGCGGCATACCGGTACCCGTCAACCATTCGCCTTTGTTCGCTCCGGTGCCCGAACCCTCGATTCGCACAGGCGTCACGGTGCTCACGCTGGCTGTGCTGATGGTGACGTCCGGGACAACCCGGTAGTCGGTGGCCGTGAGTAGCCGCACCGTGGCCATGAGGGCACAGCGACTTCGGCGTACCCGCGCCATGCTCTTCACCTTGGCCTTCGCGTTTATCGCGGGCGAGCAATCAGTCTCGCGCGCAGCCCCGGCACCCTCGCCCGACGATGCCTATCTTGACGAACTCAAGGGCGATTGGGACATGTCGGGTACGCTTCTCGGCAAGCCTGTGAGGTATCAGGCTCGCGGCGAGCGCGTCCTGCAGGGCGGATTTCTACGATTGCACGTGGTCGATGCTTCCGGGGTGCCCCCCTACGAGGCCGACGTCTTTATCGGTTTCGACGCTCGTGCAGGCGACTACGTGGCGCACTGGCTCGATCGATTCGGCGCCGCCGGAGCGCGAGTGGTGGCAACGGGCGCGCGCCAAGGACCGCGGCTGGTGATCCAATTTCCCTACGCGGAGGGGGCGTTCCGGGATACGTTTGTATGGCAGGCGGAAACCGGCTCGTGGTCTTTACTGCTCGAATCTCAGGCCAAGGACGGTACCTGGTCCATTTTTGCAAACTACGCGCTCACCCGCCCCAAGAAAGCATCATGAATCCGTATTGCGCGCCGCGCACGCTTCGGGGCAACATTGCGCGTGCGACAGTACGCGGCCTAGCAATCGGAGAGAGACCATGTGCGAGAACGATGATCTGAGTGAATTCGCCCGCCGAGCCGAAATGACTCGACGGAAGTTTGGTGCAATGACCCTGGGTGCCGGCCTGATCGCGGCGTTACCGAAGCTTGCCGACGCCGCAGATACGGTGAACGCCGAAGTGGAAATCAAAACTCCCGATGGCACGGCGGACGCGTTTATCGTTCATCCGGCCAAGGGGAAATATCCAGGCGTGCTGATTTGGCCCGATATCTTCGGGCTGCGCCTTGCGTTCAGGCAAATGGCAACGCGGCTCGCGGAATCCGGCTACTCCGTACTGGTCATCAATCCCTTTTACCGCACCAAGAAGGCGCCCACCGCCCCGGACCACGCGGACTTCTCCGATCCCGCAACCCGCCAGGCATTGTTTGCGCTCGCCGGCACACTGAGCGCCGAAACCGCGCTCACCGATGCCACCGCGTTCGTCGCGTATCTCGACAGCCAACCTTTCGTCGACAAGAAACGCAAGATGGGGACCACCGGCTATTGCATGGGAGGTCCGTTCACCATGCGGACGGCCGCCGCATTTCCCGATCGCATCGGCGCCGGCGCGTCATTTCACGGCGGCGGTTTGGTAAGCGACAAACCCAATAGCCCGCATTTGCTGGTTCCGAAAATGAAGGCGCAGTTCCTCTTTGCCATTGCCGAAAACGACGACAAGAGTCAGCCTGACGCCAAGGATGTACTTCGCGACGCCTTCGCCAAGGCCAAGTTGCCGGCCGAGATCGAGGTCTATGCCGGGGCGATGCATGGCTGGTGCCCGCCCGACTCGCAGGTCTACAACCACGACCAGGCCGAAAAGGCCTGGAGCCGAATGCTGGTCCTCTTCAAGACTGCGCTTGCTTAAGGCCGTCGATCAGATCGACTTCGAGAGGCCGACGAAAAAGCCGCGCCGCGGTCCGAACTGCGGCGCGCCGACGCCGACCCCGGTGCCATTGCGAATCTCATAAATCTTATCGAACACGTTGATGATGTCGAAGCGGGCCGTGAGGGTGCCGGCACCGGGTATGCTGAACAAATGCGACACGCCGGTGTTGACCTGCGTGTAATAGGGCAAATGCGCGCCATTGGGAATGCCGGTGCCGCCGTACGCCGTGGTCTCGCCGGGCGGCAGGTCTAGATCGGCGCGCAGACCGGAACCGAAGAGAAAGTCCGCGCTGAATCGGGTGCCGAGCCACGAATAGGACGCGCCCCCGGAAGCGGTGAATTGCTGCTCGTGATCGAGATGAATGTAGTTGTTGGCGATGTAGGCCAGATCCTCGGGAGCGAAATTGAATTGCGCCGAATCGATCTCTTTGCCCTTGGCGCTCTGCGCAGCCAGGTTCAAATAGGCCGATAGATCTCGGGCGGTGTAGTTGGCGGTGAGTTCGGCGCCGTATTGCTTGCCGAAGCGGTAGTTGAACGGCGTCAGAATGATGGGTGCGCCAAATTGTCCCTCGTCGATCAAATTGACCGATTGCTTGTAGTAAGTGTCGATTCCCACGGTCAGCTCTTGGGTGAATTTCTGCTGCACGCCGAGATCGTAGTAGTTGGCATGCTCCGCCAGCGGAGGTGATGCCAGCGGCGTCAACGGCGGGCTGGTGGTGTTTTCGAACAGGGCAATGTCCTTGCCTCCCACGAGCTCAAAAGGCGGCGGCGACAGGTAGCGCGAATAGCCCGCGTGCACCGTCGTATCGGGCAGAGCCTGCCACACCACGTTCAAGCGGGGGCTGACCTGCTTGTCGCTGGTGAAAGCGCTAAATTTATCAAAGCGCAATCCATAGTTGATGGTGAGGACGGGCAGCGCTTTCCACTCGTCCTGCAGGTAGGCGCTATAGATCCACTCCGTTTTATCGCCGTTATCGACGATGGTGGTCGGCACGTCGCCAAGAGGCACGCCCATATCATCCGTCAGAAGCACCTGCGATGAGGTGTTGCTGATGGAATGATCGCTCTGCACGAACACGCCCGCCCTCAACGTATGGACATCGTTCAATTGATAGGCGCCGTCGGATTGCATCGCGTAGGCGACATTTTGCTTGTAGGCGTCCTGGGTGATGCCCGTGAATAACAGGTCACCCGGAAAGTCCCCCACGAAAGTCAGGCTGGAATATCGCGCGATGAGCGAACTCTGAATGTTCAAGGCGCCCGCCGAATACTGCCAGCTCAGTGCCCCGAAGTGGGTCACTTCGCGCTGGTTTTCGTCGAGATCCTGGCTCGGGTAGTCGGAGATACCATTGACCGTCAATCCCAGCGACGGCTGCACGCCGACCAGGTTCGGAATTTGAAAATTGCCCACCGAGCTGCCAAGCATGAGCGCAATCCGGTTCTCATCGTTGAGGATGTCCTCGAAATAGCCGAAGCCATGATATTGCTGGGTGTGATCGTGAACCGGATTGGAGCTGCCGTCCGGCGACTCGATGCCCAGATCGTTTTGCAAGTAGTCTCCGGTCAAGAGGTAGCTGAATGATCCGGATCCGCCCCCATAGGTGAAACTCGGTTGCACGGTGCCATGGCTGCCGCCATACAGCGTCACCGACCCGCCGGGCGCCTCGATGCCGCTCTTGGTCGTGATGTCGATGATGCCCGCGGTCCGAAGCCCATATTCCGCCGGCAAGGCGCCGGTGATCAGGCTCAAGGATGAGACGAAGCGCGGATCCAATGATTGCCCAAAAACGCTGATGCCTTCGGGCAGGATGATGCCGTTCAAGCGATATTGAAGACCGTTGTGTTCGCCGCGAATGTGAAATTGGCCGAATGAATCCTGCACCACATCGGGTGCTCGCAGGATGACTTGATTGAGCAGCACGTTATCGCCGCCGGGGATGGCTTCGATCGCTGTTGAATTGAAGGTGTAGGTGGATGCGCCGGTCGCCGTCTGGATGGTTGCGCGCCCTTCATCCAGGTGCTGCGCCGTCACCACGATCGCCGGCAGGCTGGATGAGGCGTCATCGTCGACCTCCGCGTTCGCGATCGACGCCAAGCAACACATGCACGGTGCAGCAACGCGAAGCGTTGCCTTCAAAAAGGAAGATCTGGACATGAGAACTCCGCAAAAAACTGAATGCGCCTTTGCGCGATCGCTCGCGCAGAGGGGAACATCGAGGATTCAGTTTTAGACGGGCGGACCGCGGCTGCGCGGGGTAACAGTGGCGGCTTCGATTGCCGCAAACAGAGGCTTGGCAACGGGCTCGGGGGCCGCCCTCACCAACAAGGGGACTTGAAAGGAGTGACTGAAGGCCGGTGAGCTGGCCTGCGCAAACGCCGGACACAATGCGCACGGGGAATTCGAATTGCCGGAGTCGAGGTTGAACTCCGAGCCACCCATGAAGCTTGTATGGGAGAGCTCGTGAACCACAGCCGCCTGCTGCGCCGACAACAGCAGCAGCAGAAGGCCCAATATTTTAAGCGTGTGCTTCATCCGGATCGAATTCGAGGCGTACCTTGACAATGTAGCATCGCCGGCTCCCTTGTGAGTGACTGACCGCTCATTGCGCCGGAAAGTTCAACTCGTCAGGGTTTTCTCGAACCAATGATGCGCGTAGGGATTGTCGTTGAATCGATCGATTTCACGATATCCCGCGGTCTGGTAGAGCCGGATTGCCTCGTGGAGCGATTCGTTGGTATCGAGACGAACCGCGCGCATCTTGTACTTTCGCGCCGCCCGCTCCAGCTCTTCAAGGAGTCTGCGGCCGAGACCTAAGCCCCGTGCGTCCGGCGCTATCCACAGGCGCTTGATTTCACCCATGCCGCGATGGAAGGTGCGCAGAGCGCCGCAACCGACCGGCTCACCGTAAAGACGCGCGATCAGCAGGCAGCCGTTTGGGGGGACGAAGTCTTCAACCGCCGCGGCACCGTCGGCTTCGCGGTCGAATCCTTCCTTGAATCGCGACGCGAGCTCGCGGAAGTACTGGGCGAGGCAGTATTGCGCGTCCGCACCCTGGGGATCCGCGGATGCCAGCTCGACGCTTGAGGCGCGCAGCAGCCGCTCAACCTCGTTCATCGCCGAAACGAGCCGCGACCCTTGGCTTTCGGTGAGGGGCGCAAGCATGGATCGCGCGAGCTCATCCGAAAGCGTATTGACGCGTCGTAGTTCCGCGCGGCCGGCGCGCGTCAGACGCGCAAACCGGGCGCGTCCATCGCTGCTGTGTTTCCCGGTCGTCGTCAGTCCTTTGCGCTCGAGTGAGCGCAGCAGGCGGCTCAAAAATCCGGAATCGAGGCCAAGCGTGGCGCGCAACTCGCTCACCGGTGCGCCTCGCAATCCGATTTCGAACAGCAGACGAGATTCGACCAGCGGCCGATCGCGACCCAAGTACCTGTCGTTCAACACACCGAGCCGCCGGGTGACGGTACGGTTGAACGATCGGATCTGCTCGATCATTACCTGACTTTAGTCAGGTAATCGCTAGATGTCCAGGTTCGCCACGTGCAGCGCGTTCTTTTCAATGAACTCGCGCCGCGGTTCCACGGCATCGCCCATGAGCGTGGTGAAGATGTCATCCGCCGCCACGGCGTCTTCGATGCGCACCTGCATGAGCCGCCGCGTTTCTGGATTGATGGTGGTGTCCCAGAGCTGGTCCGCATTCATCTCGCCCAAACCCTTGTAGCGCTGGATGGTCTGGCCTTTTTTGGCTTGCTCGAACAGCCATGTCATGGCGACCTTGAAGCTGGCCACGTCCTGCTTTTCGTCGCCGCGCTTCACATAGGCCCCGGGGCCGATCAAATCGCTGAGCGTCTGCGCGAGTTCGGCGATTCGCAAATACTCCGCGGAGTCGAAAAACTCCCGCAAGATATGCCTCTCGGAACTCAAGCCATGCTCGAGGCGTCGCAGATTGATGCGCTGGCCGCCGGCCGGCAAAGCCTCCACCGTCAGGCGGTATTGGCGTGAGACATCATTGAGCGAATTCAGGCGCAGCTCCAGATTGCGGCACCAATCGCGCAACGAATCGGTGCGATCGAAGGCCTCGGTGGTGAGCGCGGGAACATACAACAGCTGCTCCAGAAAACGCTCGTCGTAGCGGCGCGCCCAGCGCGTCACGATGTTCTTCACTTCCACGTACTTCATCGCGAGCGATTCGAGACCCAATCCCGATAACGGCGGCGCCTCGGCGCTGACGTAGAGGGCGGCGCCCTCGATGGCGGTGTTGAGCAGCAGAGCGTTCAATTCCGCATCGTCCTTGACGTACTGCTCCTGCTTGCCCCTCTTCACCTTGTAGAGCGGCGGTTGTGCGATGTAGATGTGGCCGCGCTCGATGAGAACGGGCATCTGGCGATAAAAGAATGTCAGCAGCAAGGTGCGTATGTGCGATCCGTCGACGTCCGCGTCGGACATCAGAATCACGCGGTGATAGCGCAGTTTGTCGACGTTGAAATCGTCGCGCCCAATGCCGCAGCCCAGCGCCGTGATGAGCGTGCCGACTTCAGCGGAGGCGAGCATCTTGTCGAAGCGCGCCTTTTCCACGTTGAGGATTTTGCCCTTTAGCGGCAGGATGGCCTGGGTGCGGCGGTCACGGCCTTGTTTTGCGGAGCCACCGGCCGAGTCGCCCTCAACCAAGAACATCTCCGAGAGCGCAGGGTCTTTTTCCTGGCAATCGGCCAGTTTTCCGGGCAATCCCGCGATGTCGAGCGCACCTTTGCGCCGGGTCATTTCGCGAGCCTTGCGTGCCGCCTCGCGGGCATAGGCCGCCTCGAGAATTTTATTGACGATGGCGCGCGCCTCGGCGGGATGCTCCAGCAGGAACTCCTCAAGCCGTCCGGCAACGGCGGATTCGACCACGCCCTTGACCTCGGAGGAAACCAGCTTGTCCTTGGTCTGCGATGAGAATTTCGGATCCGGCAATTTCACCGAGAGAATGGCGGTGAGCCCCTCGCGGGAATCGTCGCCGGTGGTCTGAATCTTTTCCTTTTTCGCGGCCAGTTCTTTTTCGATGTAATTATTCAAGGTGCGCGTCAATGCCGCACGGTAACCGGCGAGATGCGTGCCGCCGTCCTTCTGCGGAATATTGTTGGTGTAGCAGAACATGCTTTCCTGGTAGGAATCATTCCACTGCATGGCGACTTCGACTTGCGTATTGCCGTCGCGGGTTTGAAACCACAGCACCGTTTCGTGCACCGCAGCCTTGCTGCGATTCAAATGCGTGACGAAAGCCTTGAGTCCGCCCTCGTGCTGGAATACTTCGGACTTCTCGTCGCGTTCGTCGACCAATTCGATGCGCACACCGGAGTTCAGAAATGACAATTCGCGCAAACGCTTCGCGAGCGTGTCGTAGTTGAAGGATATGTTCGTGAAGATTTGCGCGCTGGGCTTGAAGCGCAGGACGGTGCCGTGATCCGTGGAATCGCCGATGGCCGCGAGCGGAGCCTGCGGCTCGCCGAGCCGATACTCCTGCCGATATAGCTTGCCGTCGCGGCGAACATTCAATTCCAGAAAATCGGACAGCGCATTCACCACCGAGATACCGACACCGTGCAGGCCGCCCGAAACTTTGTATGAGCTGTCGTCGAACTTGCCGCCGGAGTGCAGCACGGTCATGATCACCTCGGCCGCCGAACGGCCCTCCTCCGCGTGGATATCCACAGGAATTCCACGGCCGTTGTCTGAAACCGTGACCGACTCGTCCGCGTGGATGGTCACGACCACGCGATCGCAATGGCCCGCGAGCGCCTCGTCGATGGCGTTATCCACAACCTCGAAAACCATATGGTGCAGGCCGCTGCCGTCGTCGGTATCCCCGATGTACATACCGGGGCGCTTGCGCACCGCGTCCAAACCTTTTAAGACTTTGATTTTGCTGGAATCGTAAACGTTGTCCTGGGCCATATTCGATCCTGAATTTTGACCCGCCATGTTAACAGTTTCTGGTGTTAAAAACTAATCCTTCTTGCTCAAAAAACTGTTTACAATCAGTCTGTTACAAGTGCCGAGCGGGGGCTAAATCGGGGTTTGGCACGGAACGGCCCA
Organism: uncultured Gammaproteobacteria bacterium; assembly: GCA_963775565.1. Taxonomy (GTDB): domain Bacteria; phylum Pseudomonadota; class Gammaproteobacteria; order Steroidobacterales; family Steroidobacteraceae; genus Bog-1198. Next base: position 786,383 of record CAVZJP010000017.1, on the reverse strand, counting down.
AGGCATTAAGTTCCACGTGGAACATCCCCCCTCCTAACGCTTCCGGCTGCCATGGCGAAGCGCCTCCCGGGCTCACCGAAAGCCCGGAATTCCCCGTGCAAAGTCGTGACCACCAACTGAACCGAGTGTTTGGATACCTCCTCAATGAGAATCGCCAAGCGCTCATCATCGAGTTCCGCAGCAGGGTCGTCCAACAGTAAGCTCGGCTTCACCGGCGATTCTTGGGGGAACAGATTGAGTTGGGCGATGAGCAAGGCAGCCGCGAGGAGTTTTTGCTGCCCTCGCGAGATGCGATCTTTGACCGCCATGCCCTCCAGGCGAATGCTGAGTTCGGCACGGTGCGGCCCCATCTGCGTCGCCCCTGCTTCGCTGTCGTGACTCCAGCTCTGCTGAAGGGCTTCCGCGAAAGAATGATCCTTCGGCCAGCCGCTGCGATAGCTCAATGCCAGCTCCATCCCCAAGAGATTGCGCCCTATGGTCTGCGCATGCGGGGTTAGCGAGGCCACATACCGGGCTCGCGCGGCCGAGAGCAACTCACCCGAACGGATCAGATCGCCATCCCAGGCCGAGACAATGGTTTTGGGTTGCCGCGCTTTCAGGGCCGCGTTGCGCTGCTTGAGGACTTGCTGGTAGCGCTGCCAGTGGCCAACGAACTCACGTTCCACGTGGAACACTCCCCAATCCAGAAAGCGGCGCCGGCGGTTGGGGCCCTCCTCGATCAGGCGGTGTACCTCGGGGTCGATGACCTGCACCGGCAGCAGAAGCGCCAGCTCAGCCAGCGAACCGGGTTTTTCGCCATCAATGCGCGCTCGAATCCCGCTGCTGGCGCCCTCTACACCCAGCGGCACCCGGCGATGGGCTGTATCGACTTCGCCGAAGACGATGAATCGCTCAGCACCGACGCGAATAAGGTGCTCCAAGCGACGCGTGTGGAAGGACCGGCCCCGGCCTAGAACGTAGATTGCTTCGAGAAGACTGGTCTTGCCGGACGCGTTGGGACCGCTGATCAGCGTAAAACGCGGGTCGAGCTCCAAGGACGCCGATTGCAAGCAGCGGAAATCCGTTACTTGCAGCCGGCTCAAGCTCAAGGTTATAGCCTCATCGGCATCACGACATACCGCGCGTTGGTGGTACCCGGCGAACGAATCAGGCAGCTGCTGTTGCTGTCGGTCAGGCCCAACTCGACTTCCTGGCCATCGATGGCCGCCAGCGCATCCAACAGGTAATTCACGTTGAATCCCACTTCCAGATCGTTGCCTTCGTAGGAAACCTCAATCTCTTCCTCGGCCTCTTCCTGCTCCGGGTTATGCGCTTGCACCGTCAACGCCCGCTTCTTCACCGTCACGCGAATGCCGCGATACTTTTCATTGGAAAGAATCGCGGTACGCTGCAGCGCCTGGCGCAGCACATCACGATCCGCGCGGATGGCAGAGGCCGGCGCCGCTGGGATCACCCGGGAATATTCTGGGAAACGACCATCAATGAGTTTTGAAGTGAAGCGAATATCGCCGATCTGGGCGCGAACGTGATTGGTTCCGATCGCCACATCCGCCTCGCCCTCCGCGGTGAGAACTCGCTGCAACTCGAGCACCCCTTTGCGCGGCACGATCACCTGTTGCGAGTTCTTCGCCTTCGACGCCAGCTCCGTTTCGCACAACGCCAGACGATGACCATCGGTGGCCACTGCGCGTAGAACCTGGCCCTCGATTTCCAGGAGCATGCCGTTCAAGTAATAACGGACATCCTGCTGCGCCATGGAAAAATGCGTCTTTTCCAGCAGTCGCAATAATTCCTTGCGAGGCAAACGGACGGTTTGCTGCGAATTGATGTCATCGACTACGGGAAAATCCGCCGCAGGTAATGTCGATAAACTGAAGCGGCTGCGACCGGCTTTGATCACAACCTTCTCGCCTTCGACGCTGAGCGACACCGACAGCTTTTCCGGCAACGCGCGCAAAATATCCAAGAATTTACGGCCCGGCACCGTGATGTCGCCGGCATCCTGCACACTCACCTCCGTCCCCGCCACCAGTTCCACTTCCAGATCCGTGGCGGTAATGGACAGCCGCCCTTGACGAACGCCAAGCAAAACATTGGCCAGGACCGGCATGGTCTGGCGCCGCTCCACCACCCCGATCACTGCCTGCAAGGGAGTCAATAATTTTTCGCGCTCTGCCGTGAATTTCATGGACACCCGCCTTACCACTCTTAGATTTAGATTCTTAAAAGAGATTATTACTATGATTATGAAGGGCCGACTTACCGGTGGATAACTCAATAAAAATAATAATAATCAATACCTTATATTCAACCAAACTCAGCTCCGCAGCTGTCAGGATGCATCCTAAAACCTGTCATGCAACTGTGGATATCTTTATCCACAGCTCCATCCACAGCTTGTCCTAGGCTAACCCGCCAGGGTTCTCAACAGGTTTAAATAATCCTCTCCGATCCTTCGATCGCTCTCCCGCAGGCCCTTCACCCGCTTGCACGCATGCAGCACCGTCGTATGGTCCCTGCCTCCAAATGCGTCGCCGATTTCCGGCAGACTGTGATTGGTCAGTTCCTTTGCCAGCGCCATCGCCACTTGCCTCGGTCTCGCGATCGAGCGGCTGCGCCGTTTCGACAGCAGGTCCGCGATCCGGATTTTGTAGTACTCAGCCACGGTCTTCTGAATATTTTCAACCGTGACCAACTTCTCCTGCAATGCCAACAGATCCCGCAGCGCTTCCTTCGCGAACTCGAGCGTAATCGGCCTGCCCGTAAAATTGGAGGTCGCGACCACCCTGCGCAATGCGCCTTCCAATTCGCGTACGTTCGATCTGATGCGCTTCGCAATGAAAAAGGCGACTTCCTCCGGCAGGTCCACGTGCGTCATCGCCGCCTTGCTCATCAGAATGGCGACGCAGGTCTCCAACTCCGGCGGCTCGATGGCGACGGTCAAGCCCCAACCGAAGCGCGACTTGAGCCGCTCCTCGAGTCCGTCGACTTCCTTTGGATAACGATCGCAAGTCAGGATGACCTGCTGCTGACTCTCGAGGAGCGCGTTGAAGGTATGGAAGAACTCCTCCTGGGAGCGATCTTTTCCCGCAAAAAACTGGATATCGTCGATCATCAGGCAGTCAAGGGATCGGTAGGCCGATTTGAAATCGTTGATGGTGTTGTGCTGCAGCGCCTTGACCATGTCCCCGACGAATCGCTCGCTGTGCACGTACGCAAGCCGCGCCTCGGAGTTACGCTCTTTCAGTTTGTTCGCCACCGCGTGCATCAAGTGCGTCTTCCCCAGGCCCACTCCGCCATAGATGAACAATGGGTTGTAGGCCTTGCCGGGATTTCCAGCGACTTGAATGGCCGCGGCCTTCGCCAGTTGATTGCTCTTGCCTTCCACGAACCCATCGAAGGTGAATTCCGCATTGATGCGGCTGCCCAAGACCATGGGGGCCAGCTTGCGGGCCCGCGCCGCGGCGGCGTTCGCGTCCTGTGCCACGGGGGCGGCGGGTTGGGCGACGATGCCGGCCCGGGTGCCCACATCCAGTGCCACCTCGGGTGCAAGTCCATCCGCAAATGCCACAATCAGCTCCTTGATCCTGGCGAGCAGGTTTTGCCCCAGCCATTCGATGACATAACGATTCGGTGCCAGGAGCGTAAGGGAGCCGTCGCGCTCGATCGCCTGCAGCGGGCGCACCCAGGTATTGAACTGCTGTTCCGGGAGCTCGCCCTCGAGCACTCGCAGACAGCGGTTCCATAGCGACTCCGGCAAGAGCGCTCTCCTTGGGGGTAAGGCTTACGGGGCAGATGAACGAAAGGGCAGGGAGTCTAGCTCCAACTTGAAGAGGCGTCTATTGACACATCCATGCCCGCTCAGTACCCTTGCCGCCTTTCGTAAATCGCCCAGCCCCTTGATTTGGCCCGTGGTTTTTGCTCTCGAGTCGCGCTATGAAACGTACTTTCAATCCCGGTAATTTGCATCGTGCCCGTACCCACGGTTTCCGCGCGCGCATGGCCACCAAGAGCGGCCGCCGATTGCTGGCTCGCCGGCGCGCCAAAGGCCGCAAGCGTCTCTGTCCGTAAAGCGCTATCAGGGCAACTCCTCGATCCGTAAACTGACGTTCGAGCCGCGCAAGCGTTTGCATCAGCCGGCCGAATTTCGCGATGTGAAGCGGCGGGGTCGAAAATTCGCCGACGCTTATTTTACTCTGTCGGTTCTGGCCAACCATGAAACTTACCCGCGCTTAGGCTTGAGCATTGCGACGCGCACCTTCGGCACGGCCGTGGCGCGCAATCGCATCAAGCGCCTGGCGCGCGAGTCATTTCGTTTGAATCAACACTCACTGCCGCCGGTCGACGTCACCATCTTTGCAAAAGATGCTGCGCGATTGGCCAAATCATTGGAATTGCGGGCGAGCCTCGATCAGCATTGGAAATCGATTACGCAGCGATGGTAAGCCCTCGCCAAATTTTCATGTGGGCCATCCGCGGCTATCAACTGGCGATCAGCCCCATGTTGGGTCCTCGCTGCCGCTTCTATCCCAGCTGCTCGTGCTACGCGCATACCGCCATCGAGCGCTTTGGCGTGTTCCGCGGAATCTGGCTCGGCACCATGCGTCTGCTACGCTGTCATCCATTTGCAAAAGGCGGCTACGACCCCGTGCCGGACAAGAGACTGACCCATGCCTAGTATCCGGCTCATGCTATGGGGCGCCCTCGGCGCCCTCCTGCTTCTCAACTATGAAGCATGGATGCACGACTATGAGCCCGCCGTGCCGACGGCCGCTCAAAGCAGCGCTACACCCGCCGGCGCCACCGCTCCGCCGAGTTCGCTGGGACAGACAGTTCCGAACTCCGTGACCAGCGCACCCCCGCCCGCAGCATCGGCGGCTACTCCTTCCGCCGCACCCGCGGCGGCTCCCGGTGCCGCGCCCGCCGCCTCGCCGCCCGGCGCAATAGAGCAAAGCACACCTTTCGCAGCGGCAGCGGCGCCGGCCCAAAGCGTTCGTGTCACCACCGATGTGTTCGATATCGAGATCAATCTCAAAGGCGGCGGACTGGATCGAGCCGATCTGCTGGCATATCCCTTGCGCAAAGACACGCCGAACATTCCGGTCAGACTGCTGAGCTATGAACCGCTGCCCACGCTGTACCTGTTGCAAAGCGGGCTCACGGGAGCGGCAGGTGAGACGGCACCCACCCATCTTGCGATTTGGAAGAGCGATGGCAATGCCTTTCGACTTGCACCCGGGGAGAAGGAGCTGCGCGTTCCTTTGACCTGGACCGATGGCTCCGGCCTCGAGGTCACCAAGACCTTCGTATTCAAGCGGGGCGAGTACGGCATCGATCTTGAGTACGCCGTGAAGAACGGCAGCGCCGCGCCGCGCAAGCTGGCCTCCTATGTGCAGATCCTGCGCCACTGGGAACACCCCTCGCGCTCCTACTTCGATGTTGAGACCTACTCCTTCAAGGGACCCGCGGTGTATGACGGCACCAAGTCGAAGGATCTCAATGTAGAAAATGGAACCGACTCCAAATACTCGGCCAGCATCACCAACGGCTGGGCGGCCTCGCTGCAGCATCAATTCGTGACCGCCGCCGTTCCTCCCGCGGGTCAGTCCTACCAATATCAGCTGCAGGTTCAGAACAACGAATATCTTCTGAGCGCCACCGGACCCATGATCGACGTCCCCGCCGGCGCAACGGTGCAGTTGCACGAGGCATTGTTTGTCGGCCCCAAATTGCAGTCGCAGCTCGCGGCGACGGGCCGGAATCTGGAGCGCACCGTCGACTTCGGTATTCTCACCGTGCTGGCGCAGCCCTTGTTTACCGGGCTGAACTGGGTTCACAAGCTCATCGGCAACTGGGGCTGGTCCATCATCATCGTCACGGCGCTGATCAAGCTGGCCTTCTATCCCTTGAGCCAGGCCAGCGGCCGTTCCATGGCCAAGATGCGCGCGGTCGGCCCGCGCATGAAACAGATCCAGGAGACCTTCAAGGACGACCGCGAAAAATTGGGCCGCGCCATGATGGATCTGTACAAGAAGGAAAAGATCAATCCGCTCGCCGGCTGTCTGCCCATGGTGGTGCAGATCCCGGTGTTCATCTCCTTTTATCGGGTGCTGCTCGAGAGCGTGGAAATGCGTCAGGCACCATTCCTGCTGTGGATCAGCGATCTCTCATCGCGGGATCCCTACTTCGTGTTGCCGCTTCTGATGGGTGGCGCCATGTTCGCGCAGTTCAAGTTGAATCCCGCGCCGCCCGATCCCATGCAGGCCAAGGTCATGCAATTCATGCCGCTGATCATGACCGGTATGATGGCGTTCTTTCCGTCGGGATTGACGCTTTACTGGCTGACCAACACGGTGCTGTCGATCGCCCAACAGTGGCGCATCAACAAAGTGGTCGAAACCGAGGCAGCGAAGCTGCGAAACTAAATTCGTGGCCGCGCCCGACACCATCGCCGCGATCGCCAGCGCACCCGGGCGCGGCGCCGTCGGGGTGATCCGGGTCTCTGGATCAGAGGTGCCGCGGATTGCCGGGCATATCCTCGGATTCCTGCCCGCGCCGCGTCGGGCGCGGTGGCGAGCTTCGTCGGCTCGAAGGGTGAGGCCATCGATCGGGGACTGGCGCTGTACTTCCCCGCTCCCGCTTCCTACACCGGGGAGTCTGTCCTCGAGCTGCAAGGCCATGGCGGCGCGCTCGTCCTCGATCTCGTGCTCAAGCGCCTGCTCGAACTCGGCTGCCGCATGGCGCGGCCCGGCGAATTCTCCGAACGCGCATTCCTGAACGGCAAAATGGACATCGCGCAGGCCGAGGCCGTCGCCGATTTGATCGATGCCGGCACCGCGGCCGCGGCGCGCGCGGCACTGCGCTCCTTGCAGGGAGAATTCTCCGCGCGCATTCACGAGCTGCAGGCGCAGTTGACGGAGCTGCGCGCCTATTCGGAAGCTGCCATCGATTTTCCCGACGAAGAAGTGGATTTGTTGTCAGGCGCCGCGCTCGCCAACAGGCTCGCTTCCATCCTCGAGAGCTTCGAGTCCATCTCCGCCGCGGCGCGCCAGGGCGCGCTGCTGCGCGAAGGTTTGAACATCGTCATCGCCGGCAAGCCCAATGCCGGCAAATCCAGCCTGCTGAACAAACTCGTGGGCGATGAGGTGGCCATCGTCACGGATCAGCCAGGCACCACGCGCGATGTGCTGCGCCAGCGGGTTCATCTTGATGGTCTGCCGCTGAACCTGATCGACACGGCGGGTTTGCGTCCGGCGACAGATGTCGTCGAGGCCGAAGGTGTGCGGCGCGCGGTGAACGAACTCGCCAAAGCCGATCGCGTGCTCTACATCCTGGACGCCGCCGTCACGAATGATTGGGCTGAGGCGCTGGCGCAGTTGCCGCCATCCGTTCCGGTCACGCTGATCTTCAATAAGATCGATCTGACGGGAGGGGAAGCGAGCATTGATGATGCTTCCAGTCCGCCGCGGGTTTACTTGAGTGCCAAAACCGGCTCCGGGATTGCGCTGCTGCGTGAGCATCTTAAAAAAACCGCTGGATTCAAGGACGCAGAGTCCGGCGCGCTATCCGCAAGGCGCCGTCATCTCGACGCGCTCGACCGGGCGCGGCGCGGTGTCACTCAAGCCGCGGAGATTTTGACCGCGACACGCGCCTTCGAATTATTCGCCGAGGAACTGCGCCTCGCTCAGCGCGCCCTTGGCGAAATCACGGGAGAATTCACCAGCGATGACCTGCTCGGGGAAATCTTCGGGAGTTTTTGTATCGGCAAGTAGCGGAATGCGGCGGAAGGAATTCTCTCCTGCCAAACGCAGGCTGTCGCCGAACGGCGACAACTAAACGCTCTGCTTGCCGTGATCCATGTCGCTCACATCGACGTCAGTCGAGCGAGCGAGCCGTCCCAATACAGCGAGAATACTCAGTACAACCAGAGTGACGATCGCGGTAGTCAGCGGAAAGCGCCAAAATAACCACAACATTGTACCCGCGGAAACGCCCAATATCGCTATAAAAGCAACGATGTTCGCGCGCGCGGATGATTTCTCCGTCATGCCATTTCCCCCGGCATTAATCCATCCATCTATCTTCGTCCTGAAGTTAGTATACCCACGGTGTAACAATTCGCCATACCGGGAAAGCCCCTAATCGCATCGTTGTTAAACACTCATACAGTTATCACTCATACATTTATCCGAGCATGCTCTCCCGCCGCCAGTGACGCGCCGTCGCCGTGAACAACAGCAACGCGACGCCGAGCGAAGCCGCGGCGGACACCAGCACGTCGGAAAATAAAATCGGCTCGTCCTTCAGCACGCTGGTCATCAGTAGGTGCTGGCTCAGCGAGGGAATGAACATCAGCGAACTCTTGGTCTTCAGCGAGTAAATGCTGGCGAAGGCGATGGGCAGCGTCGGTACCAGCAACACCGTGGTCAGGTAGGTCTGCGCTTCGCGGTAGGTGCGGGTGAAGGACGCAACCAAGGTCATCAGCGTCGCGCCCAGGGGCACGAAGGGCAGGCAAATCGCGAAGAACAGCAGCGCCGTCTTCAGGCCCAGATTGGCGCTCATCCCGATCCTTTCGAGAGGCACGAAACGAAACACCAGAACGAATGCGGTCAGACTCAAGGCCAACGAAATGCACATGTAGGCGCAGGTGGCGAGAATCTTGCCTCCCACCAGGGAGGCTCGCGCCACCGGCAGGCTCAGCAGCGCTTCCAAGGATCCGCGCTCGCGCTCGCCGGCGGTCGAATCGATCGCCAGGTACAGTCCGCCCATCAGCAGGGCAAACAGCACGAAGTAAGTCATGAAGCCCAAGACCACGACGGCGCGGCCGGTGGGAGTGGCGACATCGACGTCGTTGACGGCGACGGGTACCGCGAGCAAGGGACTGACGCCGCGGATTTGCAGCCGCAATTGCGCGATGCTGCTGGCGTAGGTGCCGAGAACGCCGCGCGCCCGATCGGCGATTTTGCGGGTCTGCGAGTCGGCGCTATCCGCAAACAACAGCAGCGGCGCCGGCTGGGCGGCCGCGAACAACTGCGGATAATCATCCGGGACCAGCAGCACGACCGGAACGCCGCCGCGCACGGCGGCGCGCGCCGCGGCTTCGGTCAGTTCCTTCTTGGTGAGTTTGACGCCGCGCGCTTCCAGGTAGCGGGTGAGCCCGGGTGCGTGGCTGCTGCCTGAGATCATGACCTTCAATGGCACGTCCGTTTCGACCACGCTCTGCTCCAGCATGCGCGATACCATCAATCCGAACAGCAGCGGCCCAAACAGAGGCCCGAACAGCAGCGCCGACAACAGAGTGCGGCGGTCGCGCAGGTTCTCCAGAAACTCCTTGGCGAAAACCACGAAGAGCGTGCCCATCAGGCGACCCCTTCCGTATCGCCCAGCACCTGCAGAAAGGCCTCCTCCAGGGTGGCCGTCCCGCTGCGCTCACGAATCTCTTGGACAGTCGCGTCCGCCAGGACCCGGCCGCGCCCGATGATGATCACCCGATCGCACAACGCGGCCACCTCCTGCATGACATGCGAGGAGAACAGCACGCAACGACCCTGGCGCTTCAAATCCAAAAGCATCTCGCGCAAGTTGCGAATCGCCATCACATCGAGTCCGTTGGTGGGTTCGTCGAGCACGATATTGCCGGGGCCATGAACCAGGGCGCGGGCCAGGGCCACCTTGATGCGCTGGCCCTGCGAAAAACCCCGCGCGCGCCGCTCCATGAAGGCATCCATGGACAGGGCACTCGACAGCTCCTCAGTACGCTCGCGCAAGCGCGCCGCGGCCATTCCGTGCAGCGAACCGAAGTAGTGGATGTTCTCGCGCGCGGTCAAATTGTTGTAAAGGCCGGTCGCATGCGGCAGCACGCCCAGATGCGCGCGAGCCTTGGAAGTCTCGCCGAGAATGTCGATGCCGTCGATGCAGGCGCTGCCGCTGTCCGGAGTCAAAACACCGTACAACATGCGCAGGCAGGTTGACTTACCGGCACCGTTGGCCCCCAGGAGACCCGTGATTTCTCCATCGCGGGCGACGAAGGAGACCTGCCGCGCGGCCTCGATGCTGCCGAAGCGCTTGCTCAAAGCCTTGGCCTCGATCATGGCGCCGGGCCCGTCATGCTCAAGAAAAACGGCTCGGGTGCATGGTGCTCGAGGCAGGTTGCATCCAGATTGTCGGGTGCGGCGTCACTCAGAAATTCGGCCATCAATCGCGGCACGCAGCCTGTGGCCAATTGGCCGTGGCCTTCGCCGTTCAGCACCAGGTGCCGGTGGTGCGTCAGCGCCGCGGCGGCGCGTTCCGCGTCGGCGGGCGGCGTCACCGGGTCCGCCTCGCCCGACAGAAGCAGCGTCGGAATGTCGCTCGAGAGAGGGCTATGCAAATCCGCGTCCATCGGCCCGCGCGGCCAGAGTTTGCAGATCTTCGCGCAAGGCGTCCACTTGTTCGGTCCCCTGGTAGGTCTTCGCCATGGCAACGCGGTCGATGTTCGATGCCGCAAACAACGGTTCGTCTTCGCTGCAGATCACGCTGTACTGCATGCCGTTCGCCAACTGATCGCCGATCTGCCGTGCGTTCATGACGGACTGCGAAGCGAGCGGCCTCAAGCTGCCGTGCGCAGCCTGATGAATCAGAGCCGGCAGCAACGAGGCCTGCATGCCGCTGTAAGAGAGATAACGCAGCGCTGCACTCAAAATCCTATGGGTGAATTCGATTTCAAGGGGCAGACCGCTGTTCGGATCATCGATGGTGACCTTGACGCGTTGCGGTCCGAATTGCCGCAACAAGGCGTCGAAGTCCTGCCGCAAATCAGGATAGGCCGCGGCGCAATCGGGCGATTGACTGCAGCGCGCCAGGATGAGATTCAACGCGCGCTCCCCATCCTGCGGCGTTTCCACGCCGATCGCCTGCGCCGGATAGGTGACGCCGTCCAGAATCACCGCGTGCACCCGCTCAGGGTAGCGGCGCATGTACAACTCGGCCACGCGTGTCCCATACGACGCGGCGTACAAATCGATACGCTCATAGCCCAATGCCGCGCGTACGGCATCGAGATCGCGTACGGCGATGCTGGTGGTATAGAAACGCACGCGTTGCCCCAGCTTGGCAAGACACTGCACCGTCGCCTGGCGCAACGCCGGCATCGGGTCGTCGGGCTCCTGCCAGTCTTCGGGATACGGACAACGTTGGGGGCTGGATTTTCCCGTGCCGCGCTGGTCCAGCAGGACGATGGCATGATCGCGGTTGATGCGCGCAAATGCGCCGGCCAAGGCTACGTACGATTGCAGCGCGCTTTGCCCCGGGCCGCCCGCCAGTAAGAACAGCGGCGCGGCGTTGCTGCGCCGATTCAGTGCCGGCACCACGGCCACGTTCAACTCAATGGTGCCGGACTTCGGGTCCTCGCGATTCTCCGGTACGCGCAATGTCCCGCAGCGCGCGGCCACCGAACTTAAGTTCAGCGGATGTTCCAGCCGGCACTCCGTCAAGGTCAACGGGACGTCGTCGGCGATGGCAGGCAGCGAGCAAAAATACACCGCCCAACTCATCCCCACACCAATCGCCAACCGCGCGGACACCAGGCTCATCGACACCCCCTGGATCAATTGTATGGGATAATTTGCCGCGCCATGACCGTCATTCGCGAAGCCGATGTGATTGCGAGCGTCGCCGACGCCTTACAGTACATCTCCTACTACCATACGCCGGATTTCATCCGCGCCATGGGGCGCGCCTACGCAGTGGAGGAAAGTCCGGCGGCGCGCGATGCCATCGCGCAGATTCTCACCAATTCGCGCATGTGCGCCGAAGGTCACCGGCCGATATGCCAGGACACCGGCATCGTGGTGGTGTTCGCCAAAGTTGGCATGGATGTCACCTGGGACGCCAAGCTGGATCTCGAGTCGATGATCAACGAGGGCGTGCGCCGCGCGTACTTGAATCCCGAGAACAAGTTGCGCGCGTCCATCGTCGCGGATCCCGCGTTCAAGCGCGGCAACACGCGCGACAACACGCCGGCGGTGATTCACACCGCGCTGGTGCCCGGAAACAAGCTCGACATTACCGTGGCCGCGAAGGGCGGCGGCTCGGAAAACAAATCCATGTTCGCCATGTTGAACCCCTCGGACTCAGTGGCCGACTGGGTGCTGGAAATGGTGCCGGAAATGGGGGCGGGCTGGTGCCCGCCCGGCATGCTGGGTGTCGGCATCGGCGGCAGCGCGGAAAAAGCCATGCTGCTCGCCAAGGAATCGCTGATGGAGCCCATCGATATCGGCGACTTGATTGCTCGCGGGCCAAAAACCGCACTGGAAGAACTGCGATTGGAGATTTACCGCCGGGTAAACGCGCTGGGCATCGGCGCCCAAGGGCTCGGCGGCTTGACCACCGTACTCGACGTCAAAATACTCGACTACCCGACCCATGCGGCATCCTTGCCGGTGGCCGTGATTCCCAATTGCGCCGCCACGCGCCATATTCACTTCACGCTCGAAGGCCATGGCCCCGCGCACTTGTCGCCGCCGGATTTGGACCTCTGGCCCAAGGTGCACTGGGCCGCAGACGCCGGCGCACGCCGGGTCTCGCTTGCGGGATTGACTCGAAAAGAAATCGCCGCCTGGAAGCCGGGCGAACGATTGTTGCTCTCGGGAAAGCTCCTGACCGGGCGCGACGCTGCCCACAAGCGTATCTGCGCGTTGCTGGAAGCCGGCAAACCGCTGCCGGACGGACTGGATTTCACCGGCCGCGTCATCTACTACGTCGGACCGGTCGATCCGGTCGGCTCCGAAGTGGTGGGGCCGGCGGGTCCGACCACCGCCAATCGCATGGATCGATTCACCGACACCATGCTCGAAAAATCCGGCCTGCTGGCGATGGTGGGGAAAGCCGAGCGCGGACCGGAAACTGTCGCGTCCATCGCGAAGCACCGTTCCGCCTACTTGATCGCCGTCGGCGGCGCCGCATTTCTGGTGTCGAACGCCATTCGCGCCAGCCGCATCGTTGCCTTTCCCGAGCTGGGCATGGAGGCGGTCTATGAATTCGACGTCAAGGACATGCCCGTTACCGTCGCGGTGAGCGCCGACGGCGAATCAGTGCACGATAGCGGCCCGAAGAAGTGGGCCGGGAAATTCGCGGGCATACCGCTCGCCGTGGAATAGCTCGCGCGAGGAATCGCGCGAGTGTTTCCTCAAAGCGCTTTTCGCAGCAGCAATCCGGGCCCGAAGCGGGTTTGGAAGGTACCGACGATGTCGAATCCGCAGGCCAGGTAGAACTGCTTGGCGTGCGGATTTCCCACCACATGCAGAGCGCTCGATCCAGCAAGGCGCGCAGCCTTCGCGCAATGCTCGACCAGCAGGCGCCCGACCCCCCGGCGCTGAATGCCGGGCTCGACGAACAAAGCGTCGAGCTCGGTGTCGCCGTCCTCGCGCGGCAGGATCGCTGAAAAGCCCACCAACGTGCCGCTGTCTTCCGCCACGAACACTCCGCCGGCGGCAATCTGCTGCACCGGCAGATCAATGGCATCGGGATGGCGTTCCAGCGCTTCGCGATCGCCTTCGTTGGCGAGAGATGCGCGCCGCTGCAAAGCTTCGAGGGCCTCGCGCTCGGCGGGAATCGCGGTTCGAATGTTCACCGCGCGACTATACAAGGGGTCGCGTCGGGGCGCCGACTCGCGATGTTGGATCAGTACTTGATCGAACAGCCGTAGGGTTTGGTCACGGCGTGCGGCGCCGGACTGCCTTGAGACACCGCCAGCATCGCCTCCTTCAAATAGGGTTCGGCGCGCGCAATATCGGCTTCGTCCGTGGTGGCGATGCTATCCATGCCTCCCATGTACTGCAGTGTCCCGTTCTTGTCGATGACGTACATATGGGGAGTGGTTTTTGCGGCGTACATGCGGCCGACCGTACCGGTGGGATCCAGCAGCACCGCGGTCGGCAGCGCTTTGCGCGATTGCGTCAGCTCATCCGCGGCCGGGCCGTTCACGTAGCCCTGCTTGCCCGGCGCCGAGGAAATCACCGTCAGCCAGACAATGCCGTTCTTTTGCGCCAGACCCTGCACGTTTTGCATGTTGCCGCTGGTGTAGTGCTTGCGCGTATACGGACAGTCGGCATTGGTCCACTCAAGAACAACCGTCTTGCCCCGATAGTCGCCGAGGCGCACCGAACCGCCCTTGCTGTCCGTTGCCGTGAAATCCGGCGCGGGCTGACCGATTTGCGGGGCGGCGCTCGCCGCCGACTCGATGATGCCGATCATGCCTGCCAGCAACACGATGATGACGGCGGCGGCCGCGAGCCCCAGCACACCCCGATCCTGCGTTTCAGGACCCTTTGCGGAAACCAAGCTCACGGGCGTCTCCTGCGGATTTAGGCATCTAAAAGCTTAGTGCGGAAGGCTGGCCATTGGTTCCCTGGCGCTTTTCGGGGGTTGAGATTAGAGTACCGCCCCCTGCCAAATATCAAGTAGATTCAGCGTCATGCGATTTGCAAAGGAATTCGCCGTGATCGTCATCGGCGGCGGCCATGCCGGCACCGAGGCCGCGCTTGCGGCCGCGCGCATGGGCGAGTGCACACTGTTGCTCACCCACAGCATCGAGACCTTGGGACAGATGAGCTGCAATCCTGCCATCGGCGGCATCGGCAAGGGTCACCTGGTCAAGGAGATCGACGCGCTCGGCGGCGCGATGGCGAGGGCGACCGATGAGGCGGGAATCCAATTTCGGACCCTGAACGCCAGCAAGGGTCCGGCGGTCCGCGCGACTCGCGCGCAGGCGGACCGGCAGCTGTACAAGCGCGCGATTCGCCGCATATTGGAAACCCAGCGGAACTTGAGCTTGTTTCAGCAGGAAGCCGCTGATCTGGTCGTGGAAGGCGGCCGGGTGGTCGGGGTCATCACCGCAAGCGGAATCGAATTCCGCGCACGCGCCGTGGTGTTAACGGTGGGGACCTTCCTGAGCGGCAAGATCCATATCGGCCTTCAGAGTCATCCCGGCGGACGGGCCGGCGAACCGCCCTCCTTGAGCCTGGCGTCGCGACTGCGTGAATTGAATCTGCGCGTAGGGCGGTTGAAGACCGGCACGCCGCCGCGCATCGATGGGCGCAGCATCGATTACTCCGCGCTGCGCGAGCAGCATAGCGATGATCCGCGGCCGGTGTTTTCCTTCCTGGGGCGCAGCGATAGTCATCCGCGCCAGCTCCCCTGCCACATTACGGCGACCAACGAACGCACCCACGACATCATTCGTGCGGCCACCGCGCGTTCGCCGCTGTTCACAGGATTGATCGAGGGCGTGGGTCCGCGCTACTGCCCATCCGTCGAAGACAAGATTGTGCGATTCGCCGACAGGCGCTCGCACCAAATCTTCATCGAGCCGGAAGGCCTGGATACGCACGAAATTTATCCCAACGGCATCTCAACCAGCCTGCCATTCGACGTTCAGCATGAATTCGTGCGCACGATCTCAGGTTTCGAGCAGGCTCACATCACGCGCCCCGGCTATGCCATCGAATACGACTATTTTGATCCGCGGGATTTGCAAACCAGTCTCGAGAGCAAATTCCTCCCGGGCCTTTTCTTCGCAGGCCAGATCAATGGCACCACCGGCTATGAAGAAGCCGCGGCGCAGGGTTTGCTCGCAGGCACCAACGCGGCGCTCGCGGTGTCAGGAGCGATCCGGGTGGTGCCCAAAACGCAGCGAGAGCTATCTCGGCGTCCTGATCGACGATCTCATCACGCGCGGTGTCACCGAACCCTACCGGATGTTCACCAGCCGTGCCGAATACCGTCTGTCATTGCGCGAGGACAATGCCGACCTGCGTCTGACAGAGGGGGGCCGGGAATTGGGGCTCGTGGACGATCAGCGCTGGGAATTCTTTCAGCGCAAGCGCCATGCCGTCGACGCCGAAATCGCCAGGCTCAAGGATGCGGTGGTGCATCCGGCCGACGTCGATGAGGCATTGCTCGGCAAGCTTGGGGGCCCGCTGTCGCGCGAGACACACGCATTGGATCTGTTGCGTCGTCCCGAAATCGCCTATGACGACCTCGACTCCGTGACAGGCGCCGCCTTTGACGGCGTCGCGGCGGACTGGCGGAGCGACGGCCGCCTTTGCGGGCAGGTAAAGCTGCAGGTCGAGGTACAGGCGAAATATTCGGGCTACTTGAAACGGCAGAGCGATGAAATCGATCGCCAGCAGCACCACGAGGACTTGCGCCTGCCCGCCGATATCGACTATTCGCAGGTCAGCGGTCTGTCGAACGAGGCGCGCCAGCGCCTCGGCGATGTGCGGCCGGAAACCCTGGGCCAGGCGGCGCGCATCCCCGGACTCACGCCGGCCGCCGTCTCGTTGCTGCTGGTGCACTTGAAGAGGCGTGAGCGAGCCGCGTAGTGCGCAATCCACACAGAGGGCGGACATGAGCTTTTACGATTTCAGTGTGCCAGGACTCGACGGCGGCGCAAATATTCTGGCGGATAAGCTTGGCAAGGTGACCTTGGCGGTGAATGTGGCCAGCCAGTGCGGCTACACGCCGCAATATGCCGGCTTGGAGGATCTCTACCGGGAACTCAAAGACCGGAATTTCATCGTGATCGGTTTTCCCTGCAACCAATTCGGGGCGCAGGAACCGGGCACCGCGCAAGACATCCAAAAATTCTGCTCCGTCAATTTCGGCGTCACTTTTCCGTTGTCCGTGAAGATCGAGGTGAACGGTCCTCATCGCCATCCGCTATACGCCTGGCTGACCGCCGCGGAAAACGGTTATCCCGGCGAAATCGGGTGGAATTTCGAGAAATTTCTCATCGATCGCAGCGGCCGGGTGAGTTGCCGGTATCCGTCGGGCACCAAGCCCACCGATCCCGGGCTTTTGCAGGATTTGGCAAACGTTTTATAGCAATTTGCCCGTCCACTCTTTAACATCAGCAGCGAAATTCGTCCTAAGATTTCGGAGAACCAGATGCTTTCCCGATTGAATGCCACTGCGTGGCTTGCAGGCGCGGCGCTTACCTTGAGTTTGTCACTGGTCGCGCACGCAGCGGGTGATCCGGCGCAGGGCGAGAAGAAGTTCTATACCTGCTATGGATGTCACGGCATCGAGAACTACCGCAACGCCTATCCCGACTACAGCGTGCCGAAGCTCCGACATCAGGATGGGGCATACATCATCGCGGCACTGCAGGAGTACCGCAGCGGTGCCCGGCCGCACGCCACCATGCATGCGCAAGCTGCGTCGCTTTCAGATCAGGATATCGCCGACATCGCCGCCTACCTGCAGGCAGGAGCTCCTGTGAAACCCGGCGCTGCGGTTGCTGCCAAGGCGCCGAAGCAGGTTGAGTCCTGCGTTGCCTGTCACGGCGGCAACGGCCTGGGTGTCGATGCGCCGCTGGACCCGAAGCCGCCGGTGTTGGCGGGACAGCACGGGGACTATCTGGAGCAAGCGCTGATCCAGTATCGCAACGGTCGCCGTCAGAATGTGGTGATGCGCGGCATGGCGCAAATGTTGAAAACTGACGCGGACGTCAGGATCGCGGCCGATTACTTCGCCGCTCAAGCTTCGCCCCTGACCACCGCCACCACGACCACGGCCGCGAAGTAGCTACGGCGGCCAACCAGCCACGGCCGCCAGGCTGGCTACTGCCGCATTCCCATCAGGAATTGCGCGAAGGTGGTGTAGTAGACATCGCGGTTGTGCTTTTTGCGGAAGCCGTGACCTTCGTCGGCCGCCAGCAGAAACCAGACCTGGCCACCCTTGGCGCGCAATTTGTTGACGATCTGTTCCGCCTCCGAGAGCGGCACCCGCGGATCGTTTTTCCCGTGCACCACGAGTAGCGGGCGGGTTATCCGGTCGGTATTGTTGATGGGCGAGATGTGCCGCAGGAAGCTGCGCATATCCAGATCCCGCTCATCGCCATATTCCGCGCGGCGCTGATTTTGCCGATAAGGCGCGGTATTGGTGAGAAAGCTCACGAAGTCGCCGATGCCGGAAACATCGACGCCGCCGCGCAATCGATCGCTGTAATTGACCATTGCAGCCAATGCCAGATAGCCGCCATAGGAGCCGCCGGCGACCACCACGTGCTTGGCATCGAAGCCGCGCTGCAGCCCCACCCACACCAGCAGGGCGCCCACGTCCTTGACGGCATCCTCGCGCAACACGCCGTTGTCGAGCGCCATGTAACTCTTGCCGTAGCCGGAGGAGCCGCGCACGTTGGGTGCGAGCACGGCGTAGCCCAATTCGTTGACCACGTATTGAATCCAAGGGTCGAAGCCGGGGCGGAATTGCGATTCCGGGCCGCCGTGCAAATAAATCAGCACAGGGTGCGGACCTGCGCCCGCGGGCTCGTAAACATACACCGGCACCTGGCGAGGCTTGCCGTCGGGGCGATCGAAAGTCGGGAATTCCTTGAGCTGCGGCAGAACGAACCTGGCAGCATCGACGGGCCCGACTTCGCTCGAGGTCCAGGGCTCGAGCTTGTTCTCGGCCACGTCCAACACATAGGCGTCCCGCGGCTGATTCGCGGCCGCGAAGCCGAAAGCCAGGCGCTTGCTGTCCGCATCGAAGCTCAAAGAATTGATGACGCCCGGCGTACTCAGGCGCGGCGGCGTGAGATCCTGATGGCTGCGCAAATCCAGCAGATTGAGCTTGCCGGCGCCCGCCTCGTTGCTGACATAGGCGAGGTAACGGCCATCGCGCGAGATTGCCAATTCATCGATGTCCCAGGCCACGTGGCTGGAAACGACGGTTTTATCATTCGTGAACAGATTGACGTAGTTCAAGCGGGCGAACTCGCCGTCGCGGTCCGAAATGAAATACACACCCTGGCCGTCACGGGTGAACTTCGCCCCGGCAATCCCGGCCTTGGAGGGCGAGCTTTCCACCTCGCGCTTCTGCCCCGAGCTCAAGTCGACGATGTACAGATACGCTTCGGAAATCGACAGGTATTTGCGCACCAGAATTTTGCCGTCGTCCGGCGACCAATCCAGGACGGAAAATTCGGCGCCGCTGTCGTCTCCGGCAAACGCGAGCCGCGGCAGGCTGCCGGACTCCGGATCCACGATATTGATGTCGTAGTGGCGGCCGTCCCGGGCATTGGTGAAGAATGCGACTTCGCGGCCGCTGTTCGACCACAGCGGCGCGCCGTTCCTGGACTTGCCGTCGGTCAACATCTTGGCCGGTTCGCCGAGCCGTTGGTAATAAAGCTGCGCGTTCTCGTTGCCCCCCACATCGGCCGAGTACACGATCGCGTTGCGCGCGGGATCCGGCGAGAACGCGGCTTCGGTAACGGGCTCGTGCAGATAGGTCAATTGTCGCCGCGCACCGCCCGCCTGTTCCACCAGGTGCAGCTGATCGACGTCGGCGAAACGCGTCGCGATCAACAATTGACCCTTGGGGGACCAGCCGAGCGGAGTTGCCTGCCGCGCGTTCAGATACGCCTCCAATTTGTCGGCGAGTTCCGCCGGCGCTTCGGGAATGTTGTCGAAGGTCAGGGTGCCGCGTTCGACTTGCGACTGCCCAAAGGCGGAAAGGTCAACGACGAGTGAAGCCGCAAGCAGCAGCAATGGATTAATTCGGTTCATCTTCCTATGTTCTCACACGACGAGGATAATGCGATCGATGGCCGGCTTCGAGCACCTGGTGAAATCTTACGATGTCGGCGATCTGCTCGACGATATTGCCAGCGCGGATCCGCCCGCGTATTTGCGCCGCTGCTTCGCCGAAGGATCGTCCGCCCCGAAGCTGTCCTGGCCCCGCGTACAACAGCTGGCGCTATGCGCGATGATCCTCGATGCCATCGTCAACGACCGGGATTATGAGATCTTCGAACGCGAAATGATTGCCGATTGGCGGATGCATTACTTGAATTCCTGCTCGAAACTGAAGGAATTGGGGGTGCAGGCGTTGCGCCGAGTGCAAGAGCGGGACCGGCCGGATGACCCGGAAGCCGTGACGGAACTCGAAATGCTGATCAATCGATTGACCGGAGCCTGAATGCTTGCCTGGCCAAGGCGCAGGTCCAAGCCGGGGGCCATCGTCGCCGCGATCGCGATCCCGACCTTGCTGGCCGCTTGCGCTGCGCCTCCGGTGCAGTCGACGCCGTCCCCGCTGCAGCCCGCGGTGCCGTTGGATGTCACCTATGATTGGCATGTCCTGCTTGCGGCGCCGTTCGGCAGCCTGCTGAAGGACGCGCCCTTGGCCGTGCACGAAGTGCTGCTGTTCCGCGATGAAGCCCCCGGTGCATCTTCCGCGGACGAGGCGGAGTGCTACGCTCTGAATGTCGAGCCGCCGCACTTCCTGGCGCGGCAACCTGAGGAATTCCTGCTGTGTTATGTGCACGATCGCTTGTCGCGCATCGAGGCCACGGTGCGCCTGCCGGCCGGCGAAGCCCCGCAAATCTTTGCCGATGCCTGCGGCCTGTGGATGAAAAATGCGGGAGAGCAGATCGCGGACGGCTGCAACGGCACCGATCACGGCGTCGGTTTCAGCGGGCGCCTCGAAGCCGACAGCAACTCGGCGGAAACGCTGCTGACCGTCCGGCTCGACGGCCCGACATCGCCTGACCGGTAGCGCCATGCGCGATACAGAACTGCAAATACTCGCTTCGGGCGCGGAGGAAATCGGCATCGGCCTGAGTGCCGCGGGCGCCGAGTCGTTGCTGCGATTGGTGGATGAACTCGAGGTCGGCAACTCGCAATTCAATTTGACGGCAATCAGGGATCGACCGGGAATGTTGCGCAAGCATGTGCTCGACAGCCTGAGCTTGCAGCCCTACCTGGTCGGCGGCCGTTTTGCCGACGTCGGCACCGGCGCGGGCTTCCCGGGGCTGCCCCTGGCCATTGTCAATCCAGAGCGCAGGTTCACGCTGATCGAGGCCACCGGCAAGAAGGCGCGGTTCGTGGCGCAAACCGTAGAGCGCTTAGGGCTGAGCAATGTGCAAGTCATCAATGCCCGCGCGGAAAACTATAGACCCTTCGAACTTTTCGATACAGTGGCGGCACGCGCCCTGGCGTCGCTGGCGGACTTTGTGGCCTACGCGGGCCACTTGTGCGCCCCCGACGGGCGATTGCTCGCGATGAAGGGCAAGCGTCCGGATGATGAGATTTCCGCACTGCCGAAACCGTTCAGCGTGTTGGCGGTGCATAGGCTGAAAGTGCCGGGTCTGCCCGATGATCGGCATCTTGTGGAACTGGTGTCCAAGAGAATGAAGCATCCAATGATGCGAGCTTAAGTCTATGAAGCGAGTCATCGCACTGGCGAATCAGAAAGGCGGCGTCGGCAAGACCACGACGGCCGTCAATCTTGCGGCGTCGTTGACGGCCACCAAGCGCCGTGTGCTGCTCATCGATTTGGACCCGCAGGGCAATGCGACCATGGGCTGCGGCGTCGACAAGAACGCGCTGGCGCGCACCAGCTGCGATGTACTGTTGGGCGACTGCAGCGCAGTCGAGGCCCTGGTTGCGGTTGAGTACGGCGGCTTCATGCTGATGCCGTCCAACCAGGATCTCACCGCGGCCGAGGTTCGGCTGCTCACCATGGCGGTGGGCCGGGAATTCAAATTGCGCAACGCCTTGGCCCCGGTGCGTGAGGACTTCGACGTGGTCCTGATCGACTGCCCGCCCTCGCTCAACATGCTGACCTTGAACGCATTGGTGGCGGCCGATTCCGTGATGGTTCCCATGCAGTGCGAGTACTACGCGCTCGAAGGCTTGACCGCGTTGATGCAGACCATTGAGCAGATCAAAGAAAGCATCAATCCGGATCTGGAGATCGAAGGACTGCTGCGCACCATGTTCGATCCGCGAAATAATCTGGCCAATGAGGTGTCCGCGCAGCTCATAGAGCACTTCGGCGCCAAGGTGTTTCGCACCATGATTCCGCGCAACGTGCGTCTGGCCGAGGCTCCCAGTTTCGGCAAGCCTGCGCTGTTTCACGACAAGGAATCGCGCGGCGCCCTGGCCTATCTGGCCTTGGCCGGCGAGATGATTCGCCGCGACGATCTGCCGGGCGCCCCCGTATAATCCCAAGGATTGGTTCACTGGATGGAAATATGACCGGCAAAAAGCCGTCGCAGGCGCTGGGCCGGGGTCTTGCCGAGCTCAGTCCGTTGCTCAAACAACGCGCGCAGGCGGCGAGCCCCGAAAAACCGCCAATTTTGGTCGGCGACCGGCTGGCCTCTCTGCCCGTGGATTTGCTGCAGCGGGGCA
This sequence comes from uncultured Gammaproteobacteria bacterium, assembly GCA_963775565.1. Taxonomy (GTDB): domain Bacteria; phylum Pseudomonadota; class Gammaproteobacteria; order Steroidobacterales; family Steroidobacteraceae; genus Bog-1198. The sequence continues at coordinate 764,211 of CAVZJP010000017.1, read as the reverse complement.
AGTACCAGCCCCGCGCCGACATGCGCAACGAGTCCTTGGGTGAACTCGCCGATTCCATCAAGTCGCGAGGGTTGGTGCAGCCCATTCTGGTGCGGCCGCTCCCCCGGCCGAACGCAACTGAGTCGCAGCGCTACGAGATCATCGCCGGTGAACGGCGCTGGCGCGCGGCGCAAATGGCGGGACTGACGGAGATCCCGGCGGTTATTCGCGACGTGCCCGATGAGGACGCTGTGGCCATGGCGCTCATCGAGAATATTCAACGGGAGGACTTGAACCCTCTCGAGGAAGCCCGGGCGCTTCTGCGGCTGGTCGAGGAATTTGGGCTGACTCATCAGGCCGCGGCCGAAGCGGTCGGGCGCTCCCGTGCCGCGGTGAGCAATTTGCTCAGGCTCATGGAACTGACCGATGAGGTCAAGGAGATGCTGGAGAGCCGCCACATCGAGATGGGCCATGCCCGCGCGCTCTTGAGTCTCACCGTCCGCCGCCAGCAAATCGAGGTGGCGGCCCTGGTCGCCAAAAAAGCCCTGTCAGTGCGCGACACCGAGGCTTTGGTGCGCCGCATCATCAACCCGCGCGCGGCCGGCTCTGACCAGCCCGCGCCGGTGGACCCCGACATTCGCCGCCTGGAAACCGAAATCGCCGAGAAGCTCGGGGCCAAGGTGGCCTTTCAGCACACGGCTTCCGGAAAGGGCAAACTGATCGTGAGCTACAACACTTTGGACGAGCTCGAAGGCATCCTGGCCCACATCCAGTGATGGGCCAAAATAGGGGCTAAAACGCCTTGATGCACCGAGTCGGCGTCTCTATAATGCGCCGGCAATTTTTGCGGGGCCGCCGGGCAAGTATCGACGGCACCTCGCCCCACGAGCGGGATTTAACGTGATCGCGATCGATTTAGCCCTGGCGCGGCGGCTGGCTTTCAGCGTCGTGCTGGGACAGGCGGCCGTGACCGTAGTCTGCGCCCTCCTGGGCTGGCTGATCGCCGATTTTCACGCTGCGCTCTCTGCGGCGATGGGTGGCGGGATCAGCACTGCTGCGAGTCTTGTCATGGCGTTGCTGGGATTGAGCGGCCGGAGCGCCGCGGATCCGCAGCGGGCGCTGCGCGCGTTCTTGATAGGCGAAACCGCCAAGATCGCAGTGGTGATCGTGCTGTTCGTGGCGGTGTTGAAGACGATGAAAGTGGTGCCGCTGGCGATGCTCGGTACCTACATTGCGACCTTTTTTGTATTTTGGGTCGCGCTCGCAAATGCGTTGCCGCCTTTGGGCGGAACACGTTCGCGGACGGATAAAGCGGATTAGTTGATTCGAGGCGAATGAGTACATAGATAGAAGTTAAATGGCAGCAGAACAGTCCCCTACCGCTAACGAATACATCCTTCACCACTTGACGTTCCTGTCCAACAAGGAACCCAAGGGAATAGTGGATTTCACCGTCATTCACTGGGACAGCGTATTTTTTTCCGTGGCGTTGGCCCTGCTGTTTGCCGGCTCGTTCTTTTTTGCAGCGCGCACCGCGAAGGCCGGAGTTCCGGGTAAATTCCAGAACTTCGTCGAGCTGCTGGTCGAATTCGTCGATACGCAGGTCAAGGACACCTTTCACGGCACCAACAAGCTGCTCGCCCCCCTGGCGCTGACGATTTTCTGCTGGGTGTTCCTGTTCAACGCCATGGACGTGCTGCCCGTCGACTTGCTGCCATGGGCTGGACGCTTTGTCGGTGTCGAGCATCTGAAGGTGGTTCCGAGCACCGATCTCAACATCACCTTCGCGATGTCGTTGACGGTGTTCGTCCTCATCATCTACTACAGCATCAAGGTGAAGGGCTTGGGCGGCTTTGTCGCCGAATTCACCATGCAGCCCTTCAGCGCCAAGAACCCCTTCCTCAAGGTGCTGCTGATTCCCGCGAACCTGATTCTGGAAATCGTGCCCTTCCTGGCGCGCCCCATCTCGCTGTCGCTGCGTTTGTACGGCAACCTGTTCGCGGGGGAAATGATCTTCCTGCTGCTGGCGGCCCTCACTCTGCATGGCATGTCGCAATTGGGGAGTGTCGGCGGCTGGAGTTTGCTCGTCGCACAAATCATTCTGGCTTTCGCTTGGGCGGTGTTTCACCTGCTTGTGATCACGCTGCAAGCCTTCATATTCATGGTGTTGACCGTGGTCTACCTGGCGATGGCCCAGGAACACCATTGATTTCTTTGACTTCGATAGCGCTGATTCGGGATCTGTTTTCGTTTAGGAGAATTTGAATGGAAAATTTTGCACACGTCCAAGCAATGACCGTCCTCGCGGTCGGCATCATCTTCGGCCTGGGCGCGCTCGGCACCGCCATCGGCTTCGGTATTCTGGGAGGCCGCTTTCTGGAAGGCGCCGCCCGTCAGCCCGAACTGGCACCGATGCTTCAGGTGAAGATGTTCATCGTCGCGGCACTGGTCGACGCGGTCGCCATGATCGGCATCGGCTTCGCGCTGTTCTTCACTTTCGCGAATCCGTTCACCGCCGGGCTGACGCACTAGTAGGCCGGTAACGGTACTGGTCAGGAGACGATCGTGAATATCAATCTCACGCTCATCGTGCAGATGATCGTATTTATCGTCCTCGTCTGGTTCACGATGACCTTCGTGTGGCCGATGATATTGGGGCCGATGGACGAGCGCGCGAAGAAGATCGCCGCCGGCCTGGCCGCGGCGGAGAAGGGCAAGGCTGATCTGGCGCAGGCGAGCGAGCGCGCCGAAGCGCTCATGCGCGAGGCCCGCGAGCGGGCCGGTCAGATCATCGACCAGGCCCAGCATCGGGCCAATGACATCGTCGAGCAGGCGAAGGGCACCGCCACGACCGAGGGCGCCCGCCTAATTGCCTCGGCGCAGGAGCAGATCACCCTGGCGGCCACGCAGGCGCGGGAATCGCTGCGCCGCGACGTGGCGCAAATCGCGGTGAGCGCGGCGTCCAAGATTCTCGAGCGCGAGATCGACCCGCGAACGCACAGCGACCTGATCGACAAGCTCGCGGCGCAACTCTAAGCCCATGGCTGAAAAGACCACCATCGCCCGTCCCTACGCCACAGCGGCGTTCCAGGAAGCGAACGGGGACAAGCGCCTGGCGGAATGGTCGCAAATGCTGCGCACCGGAGCCGAGGTCGTGCGCGATCCCCGGGTTCACGAATTGCTCGGCAATCCATCCATCAGCGGCGAGGACCTGGCGAGCTTCGTCATGGGTATCGCCGCGCCCAAAGTCGACGAGCATGGCCGGAACTTTTTCCGCGCTCTCGCGGAAAATCACCGGCTGGGATACATCCCGGAAATCTCCACCTTGTTCGACGCGCTCAAGGACACGGCCGAGGGCTTGGTCGATGTCACCGTCACGTCGGCCGCGCCGATCGCGGCTGCACAACAGTCGGCGCTGTCCACGGCGCTGGAGCGCAAGCTCAAGCGTACTGTTCGACTGCACTTCGCCACGGATTCATCGCTCATCGGCGGCGCCGTGCTGCGCGCCGGCGACATGGTCATCGACGGTTCATTGCTCGGCCGCCTCGAACGCATTGCGTTCGAACTGACGGCGTAACGATCGTATTTGTACTGAGGATTTTAGATATGTCCATCAAGGCATCGGAAATCAGCGACCTGATCAAGGCGCGCATCGACCAGTTCAAGTCCACCACGGAGGCACGCAATGTCGGCACCGTGGTGAGCGTGGCCGACGGCATCGTGCGCATCCACGGGCTCGCGGACGCGCGCTACGGCGAAATGTTGGAATTCGCCGGCAACACCTTTGGTCTGGCCTTGAATCTCGAGCAGGATTCCGTTGGCGCGGTGGTGCTGGGCGAATACAAGCAGATCTCCGAAGGCTCGCAGGTGAAAACCACGGGCCGCATTCTGGAAGTACCCGTCGGTCCTGAACTCCTGGGCCGTGTGGTCGATGCGCTGGGTGTGCCCATCGACGGCAAGGGCCCGGTTAACGCCAAGCTGAAATCGCCGCTCGAGCGCGTGGCGCCGGGCGTCATTTTCCGCAAGAGCGTGTCGCAGCCGGTGCAGACCGGCCTGAAGGCGCTCGATTCCATGGTGCCGATCGGCCGCGGCCAGCGCGAGCTCATTATCGGCGACCGCCAGACCGGCAAGACGGCGGTGGCGATCGACACCATCATCAACCAGAAGGGCACCGGGATTAAGTGCATCTATGTCGCCATCGGGCAGAAGCAGAGCTCGATCGCCAACGTGGTGCGCAAGCTCGAAGAGCACGGCGCCATGGCGCACACCATTATCGTTGCAGCGTCGGCGTCGGTGCCGGCGGCCATGCAATATCTGGCGCCCTACGGCGGTTGTGCCATGGGCGAGTACTTCATGGACAACGGCGAGGACGCGCTGATCGTATACGACGATCTTTCCAAGCAAGCGGTGGCCTACCGGCAGATTTCGCTGCTGCTGCGCCGGCCCCCGGGACGCGAGGCCTATCCGGGCGACGTGTTTTACCTGCACTCGCGCCTGCTCGAGCGCTCGGCGCGCGTCAACGAGGAATACGTCGAAAAATTCACCAAGGGACGCGTCAAGGGTAAAACCGGCTCGCTCACCGGTCTGCCCATCATCGAGACCCAGGCGGGCGACGTCACCGCCTTCGTGCCGACCAACGTGATCTCGATCACCGACGGCCAGATCTTCCTGGAAACCGACCTGTTCAACTCCGGCATGCGCCCGGCCATCAACGCCGGCATTTCGGTGTCGCGCGTGGGCGGCTCCGCGCAAACCAAGATCATCAGGAGGCTCGGCGGCGGCATTCGTCTGGCCCTGGCCCAGTACCGCGACGTCGCTGCCTTCGCGCAATTCGCTTCAGACCTGGACGAAGCCACCCGCAAGCAGCTCGAGCGCGGTCTGCGCGTGACCGAGCTGATGAAGCAGAAACAATATGCACCCATGTCCGTGGCCGAAATGTCGCTGTCGCTGTACGCCGGCAACAACGGCTACTTCGACAAGCTCGATCATCGCAAGGTGGTGGAAACCGAGGCGGAAATGCAGTCCTTTGCACGCTCGAGCTACGCCGATTTGCTCAAGAGCATCAACGCCAACCCTGATCTGACCAAGGAAGTCGAAGCGGCTCTCAAGAAGTGCTGCGACGAGTTCTTCGCGACGCTGTAGAGAACCAACATGGCAGGCGCAAAGGAAATCCGCGGCAAAATAGCGAGCATCAAGAACTCGAAGAAGATCACCAAGGCCATGGAAATGGTGGCGGTGGGCAAGCTGCGCAAGACGCAGACCCGCATGCGCGCGGCGCGCCCCTACGCGGAAAAGATCCGCAAGCTGGTGGGCCACGTCAAGGTGGTGGGCCACGTTGGCGATCTCAAGCTCGAAAACCAGCGTCCGTTCAATCTGGCAGATCCGGCCAATGCCGTCGGCATCATCGTGATCAGCACCGATCGCGGCCTGTGCGGCTCGTTGAACATGAATCTGTTCAAGGCCGCCTTGGGCGTGATCCGCGAGGCCCGCGAAAAGAAGTCCAGAGTGTATTTGAGCGTGATCGGCGCAAAGTCGCTGCAGTACTTTCGTCGCTTGAAGGATGTCGAGATCGTCGCCTCGACTGTGCGCCTTGGCGACCAGCCGCACGTGCAGGATCTCGCCGGTTCAGTGCAGGTCATGCTGGATATGTATCGCGAAGGGAAGATCGATCATCTGCACTTGGTCAACAATGTTTACGTCAACACCATGACGCAGAAGAGCACGATATCGCAGCTCCTGCCCTTGCAGACCATCGACGAAGACCAGCTTCAGGAGCACTGGGACTACATCTACGAGCCCAGCTCGACGGAAATACTCGGCGGTTTGCTGATGCGCTACATCGAAGCGCAGGTGTACCGGGGCGCGGTCGAGAATGTCGCCTGCGAAATGGCGGCACGCATGGTGGCCATGAAGGCCGCATCCGACAATGCCGACAAGCTCATCGCCGAGCTGCAACTCATTTACAACAAGGCCCGCCAGGCCGCGATCACCAAAGAGCTTTCGGAAATCGTCGGCGGCGCAGCAGCGGTATGACGACGGATTCTATCGGCGCGCAGCGCCGCTATCATACGGGGTTGCGCAGCAACCCCGTTAGCAGTTGGCCGAAGGCCATAAATTAGAGGGTTACTAAATGTCCAGCGGCAAAATCGTACAAATCATCGGCGCGGTCATCGACGTGGAATTCCCGCGCGATCAGATCCCCAAGGTCTACGACGCGCTCAAGCTCGACGACGTGGATTTGACCCTCGAAGTGCAGCAGCAGCTGGGCGACGGCGTGGTGCGCACCATCGCAATGGGCCCCTCCGAGGGTCTGCGCCGTGGACTCGCCGTTTCGAATACCGGCAAGGGCATCGTGGTGCCGGTGGGCGCCGGCACGCTGGGGCGCATCATGGATGTGCTGGGCAAGCCGCAGGACGAGAGGGGTCCGGTGCAGGTCAAAGAGTACCTGCCCATCCACCGCCCGGCTCCGGCCTACGATGAACAGGCCGGCGGCCAGGAACTCTTGGTGACGGGCATCAAGGTGATGGATTTGATCGCGCCTTTTGCCAAGGGCGGCAAGGTGGGTCTGTTCGGCGGCGCCGGCGTCGGCAAGACCGTGAACATGCTCGAGCTCATCAACAATATCGCCAAGCAGTACAGCGGATTGTCCGTATTCGCGGGTGTCGGCGAGCGTACCCGCGAAGGCAACGACTTCTATCACGAGATGATCGAGTCAGGCGTCATCGACAAGGACAATTTGAGCAATTCCAAGGTGGCGATGGTGTACGGGCAGATGAATGAGCCGCCCGGCAACCGCCTGCGCGTGGCGCTCACCGGCCTCACCATGGCGGAATATTTCCGCGATGAAACCCAGGCTTCCGGCAAGGGCCGCGACGTGCTGTTCTTCGTCGACAATATCTATCGCTACACGCTGGCAGGCACCGAAGTCTCGGCGCTGCTCGGCCGCATGCCCTCGGCGGTGGGTTATCAGCCGACGCTGGCCGATGAAATGGGCGTGCTCCAGGAGCGCATCACCTCGACCAAGAAGGGTTCGATCACTTCGATTCAAGCGGTCTACGTGCCCGCGGACGACTTGACCGATCCCTCGCCGGCAACGACCTTCGCTCACTTGGATGCCACGATAGTGCTGTCGCGTCGGATCGCTTCCTTGGGCATTTATCCGGCGGTCGATCCCTTGGACTCCACCAGCCGCCAGCTCGACCCTCTTGTGGTGGGCGAGGAGCACTACCAGACTGCACGCGGCGTGCAGGCGATATTGCAGAAATACAAGGAACTGCAGGACATCATCGCAATGCTCGGCATGGACGAGCTGTCCGAAGAGGACAAGCTCACCGTGTATCGCGCGCGCAAGATTGAACGCTTCCTGTCGCAGCCTTTCAACGTCGCAAAGGTCTTCACCGGGCAGGACGGCAAGATCGTGCCATTGAAGGATACGATCCGGGGCTTCAAGGCCATCATCGCCGGCGAGTACGATCACCTGCCCGAACAGGCTTTCTACATGATCGGCGCCATCGAAGAAGCGGTGGAAAAAGCCAAGACGCTGCAGTAGCTGAAACTTGAGAGAGGATCATGGCCGATACCATTCACGTCGATATCGTCAGCGCCGAAGGCGAGATTTTCGCGGGTGAAGCGAGCATGGTGTTCGTGCCCGGCTCGCAGGGCGAGCTTGGCATCTACCCACGGCACGCGCCGCTGCTCACGACATTGAAGCCGGGTGTGGTGCGCGTGCAAACCGAAGGCCACGAGGAACAGGCGTTCTACGTCGGCGGTGGTATGCTGGAAATTCAACCGCATCTCGTGACCGTGCTGGCCGATACGGCCGCGCGCGCACGCGATCTGGACGAAGCGGCGGCACGGGCCGCGAAGCAGCGCGCCGAGGATGCAATGCGGGAGCGTACCGATAAGGTTGAATTGGCCGAGGCCCAAACCGAACTGCTGCGCGCCATCGCGCAGATTCGCGCCATAGAACAGCTGCGCAAGAAACACTAAGGCCCTAGCCTATCCTAAGTATTCCCCGTGGCCCGCAGGGAGATCTAATGCAGCTTTCGGTGGTCATTCTGGCGGCCGGCAAGGGCAAGCGGATGAACTCCGATCTGCCCAAGGTGCTGCAGTTATTGGCGGGCGAACCCCTGCTCAAACACGTGATCAAGGCCGCGCGGGCCTTGAATCCCAGCAGCACCTACGTGGTCTACGGGCATGGCGGCGCACAGGTGCAGGCAGCGCTGGCCGACGAAGACGTCGAGTGGATTTTGCAGGCCGAACAATTGGGCACGGGACATGCCGTGATGCAGGCCATGAGCGTGATACCGGACGACCATGTCGTGCTCGTGCTGTACGGCGATGTGCCCCTGATCGGGGGCAAATCGATGGCGAATCTCGTTGCGGCCGCCTCCGAGGGTGCGCTTGCCGTGCTGTCGGTGAAAGTTGATGATGCGACCGGCTATGGGCGTATCGTGCGCGATTCGGCAGGCCAGGTCGCCGCGATCGTCGAGCAGAGCGATGCCAGCGCGGCGCAGTTGCAGATCCGCGAAGTCAACTCCGGTCTCATGGCCGCGCAGGCGGTACGTTTACGCGAATGGCTGCTGGACCTGCGAAGCGATAACACCCAGCGCGAATATTTTCTGACCGATGTGATCGCACTCGCCGTGAAGGCCGGCCATCGCGTGGGGGCCTTTGCCGCGGAAAGCCCCCGGGAGGTTGCCGGGGTCAACGACAAGCTACAGCTGGCGCAGGTCGAAGCGGCCTTAAGACGGACCCGGGCGGAAAAATTGATGCTGGCGGGCGCCACCCTGGCGGACCCAACGCGCATCGACATCCGCGGCGAGGTGGAGGTGGGCCGCGACGTGTTCATCGACGTCAATGCGGTGATGGTCGGCAACGTGCGCTTGGGAAACGGCGTCAAGATCGGACCCAACTGTCTTATCGTCGCATCAACGATCGGCGACGGAACCGAAATCTTCGCAAATTGCGTCATCGACAACGCCGTGGTGGCGCAGGATTGCCGCGTCGGTCCCTTCGCTCGGTTGCGCCCCGGCACCGTCATGCATCGCGAAGTTCACATCGGCAATTTTGTCGAAGTGAAGAACACCGAGATCGGCGCCGGGTCCAAGGCGAATCATCTGACTTACCTGGGCGACTCGCGCGTCGGGAAAAATGTGAATGTCGGCGCAGGGACGATCACCTGCAATTACGACGGCGCCAACAAATGGCCCACGATCATCGACGACGGCGTCTTCATCGGTTCCGGCAGCATGCTCATCGCGCCGGTGCGGATCGGCGCCGGTGCCACGATCGGCGCGGGTTCGACGATTGCCAAGAGCACCCCCGAGGGCAAACTGACCCTAGAGCGCTCCAAGCAAGTCTCGGTGGAAGACTGGGAGCGCCCCGTCAAAATCAAGGACGATGAGAAGGCGCGCATCATCGAACGCGCCACGGGTGGCCCCAAGGACTCAGCCAAGACCAAGGGCTGATCCGCTGTTGAGCTAGAGGTACTTCGTCACGCCCTGAAATTCCTTGATCAGGTCGCGAAACTCGCGTGGCAGGGCCGCGGAGGTCTCATCCATGCAGTGATGAATGTGATCCTTGATCAGCTCTTTCTTGGCATTGGCGATCGCCTTTTCCACCGCGTGCAGCTGTTGCGCCAGATCCATACAAGGACGGCCGGATTCCAGCATGTCGATCACTGCGGCGAGGTGTCCCTGCGCGCGCTTGAGCCGGGAGGCGATCTCGGGAAATTTGTGGATGGGTGCATTCATGTGGACGTATCCTATCCCCCTAGACAGGATATGGGAAGGGGCATAGGATCTGCCCGAACGACGGACACGGTTCGGTCATCGAACTGTCTTACAGTTTGAGCACAAGAAAATCAGGGAATTCTCATGCCGATACATGACCACGAGCCGTCACTTCGCGGCGGCGCTTTTCTTTGGGGCGGCATCGGCTTCGGCGTGTTGTTACTGGTTGTGCTCCTCACCCATGGATTCGGTTTGTTCAGCGGCTCCGGCAAGGGAGCTGCTGCACCTAAGTTGATGGTGCGCCAGGGCAACAAGATCCTCATTCCCGAAGGATCGGCATTGCGTAATCGCTTGAGTCTGATGCCGGCGGCCGCGCAGCCGTTCAGCCCCAAACTATCCCTGCCGGCCGTGGTTGAGTCGGACCCCTCGCGCACCGCCGCGGTGCTGAGCCCGCTGAGCGGCCGGTTGATATCGCTCAAGGTCGCCCTGGGCGATCGCGTGACCCGGGGTCAGGTGCTGGCGGTGATCGATTCACCGGATCTGGGTCAAGCCTACGATGATGACGCGAAAGCGGCCGACACCTTCAAGTTGACGCAAAGGAATCTCAAGCGCCAAGAGGCGCAACACGAACTCGGGGTCGCATCGGACCGGGACCTGGATCAGGCCAGGAGCGACGCCGCGCAGGCTGCCGCCGAATACACGCGCACGCAGTCGCGCCTGAAAACTCTCGGCGTGACGGCGCAGGTTCCCGCCGCCGAACGCGAGACATCGGCGCGCTTCCTGACGCTGACTGCGCCGATGGGCGGCAGCATTACCGCCTTGAGCGTCTCTCCCGGCAACATGATCAATGACCCAACACAGCCCCTGATGACCCTCGCCGACCTGAGCATCGTCTGGGTCACGGCGCTGGTGCCCGAAAAGGACGTCGCCCAGGTCGCGAAGAACCAGGACGCGCAAGTGACGCTCATCGCTTATCCCGACCGGGCGCTGCACGGCAAAGTCTTGTTCGTTTCCGATGTGATCGAGCCCGATTCACACCGCGGCAAGATTCGGATCGCATTCGCCAACAGCGACTACGCGCTCAAGCCCAACATGTTCGCGACGGTGATTCTGGCCGGACCCGAGCGATCCTCGGTGGTGCTGCCGAGTTCGGCGCTGCTGATGAATAACGATAGAACCAGCGTGTTCGTCGCCACGGCGCCCTGGACCTTCGAGCGCCGAACGGTCGATGCGCAGCTGGAAGAAGGGCCGCTGGTGGCCATTCGCTCCGGCCTGAACGCGGGCGAGCAGGTGGTCGTCAAGGGCGGAATCCTGCTCAATGATTGATCAATTCGTCGGCTTTTGCCTGCACCATCGAGTGTCGGTCATCGTGTTGACCGTGCTCTTCGCCGCCTATGGCGTTTATGCCTGGGAAACGCTGTCGGTTGAGGCCTATCCCGAACTCGGCGATGTCGCGGCGCAGGTGACGACGCAAATCCCGGGCCTGGCCGCGGAAGAAGTCGAGCAGCTGGTCACGGTACCGCTGGAGCGGCAAATCAACGGCACGCCGGGGCTGCTGTTGATGCGATCCTCGAGCACCTTCGGCTTGTCATTGATCACCGTGTTGTTTCGCGACGGCTATGAGGATTATTGGGCGCGTCAGCGGCTGACCGAACGAATCAATCAAGCCGTGTTGCCGCCGGGCGCGACGCCCACGCTCGATCCCGTCGCGGGTCCGGGCGGCGAGATCTACCGATATACGCTCGAGTCCGATTCGAAGAACCTCCAGGAGTTATCGGAGATTCAGCGCTGGACGGTGATACCCGCGCTCAAATCCGTTCCAGGAGTCGTCGATGACACCAACTTCGGCGGGTTCACCACCGAGTACCAGTTGGATTTGGATCCCAAGCAGCTCGAACGCTATGGGCTGGGCATCACCGATGTCATCGACGCAATCAACGCCAACAATGCCAATGCCGGTGGCGGCCGCGTGTCGCGCGGTGATCAGAGCTACGTCATCCGCGGTGTCGGCCTGATTCACACTTTGGCGCAGCTGGGTTCGATCGTCGTCACGCAGTCCGGGGGCACGCCGGTGCTGGTGCGGGATCTGGGCCGCACAACGTTGAGTCATCAGGAACGCGAGGGCATTTTAGGCAAGGACAGCAACCCCGACACCATCGAGGGCATCGTGCTGATGCTCAAGTATCAGAATCCGTCGCAGACTCTGCGCGGCGTGCACGCCAAGGTGGCCGAGCTCAACGCCCAACTGGCGGGCGCCGGCGTGCGCATCGTGCCCTATATCGACCGCGACGATCTGGTGCGAAACACCATTCACAAGGTTGGCCAGACCATTCTCGAGGGCATCTCGCTGGTTTTCTTGATTCTGATCATATTTCTCGGCAGCCCGCGCAGTGCCTTCGTTGTTGCCGTGAGCATTCCGATGGCGCTGGTGTCGGTGTTCTCGCTGCTCAATCTGACTCACGTGTCGGCCAATCTGCTGTCCCTCGGCGCCATCGATTTCGGCATTCTGGTCGACGGCGCCATCGTCGTCACCGAGGCCGTGTTGCGCCGGCGCGAGGCCATGCCCACGGAAGAGCTGAGCGAAAGCGAGGCCAAGGCCGCGACCCTGCAGGTCACTCGCCCGATTTTCTTCGCCAGCTTGATCATCATCACCGCCTATTTGCCGCTGTTCTCGTTCGAGCGAGCCGAAGCCAAGCTGTTCACGCCCATGGCCTACACCATGGGCTACGCATTGTTCGGTGCGCTGTTGACGGCCTTGGCGCTGGTGCCGGCCCTGGCTTACCTGGCATTTCGCAAACCGGGGCGTGTTTATCACAACCGCTGGCTGGAGCGCCTGACGGTGCAGTACGACCGATTGCTCGCCGTTTGTCTGGATCAACCGCGAATCATTTATGGCGTGGTGATTTTTGCGCTGTTTGCTGTCGTCGGCTTGGGCGCCACGGTGGGCCGAGAGTTTCTGCCGGATCTGGATGAGGGCGCGCTATGGCTGCAAGTGCAAATGCCCACCGGCCTTGCCTTGAACAAGGCCAGCGACATGGCCAGCGAGCTGCGGCGCGCCGTGCTCAAGTACCCCGAAGTGTCCTATGTGGTGACGCAAACCGGGCGCAACGACGATGGCACGGACTCCTGGACCATGTCCCACATCGAAGCGCCCGTGGGCTTGAAACCTTACGATACCTGGCCGTCCGGCGAATCGAAAAAGCAATTCGTGGACCGGTTGGCGGCGGGACTGACCAAGGACCTGCCGGGATTTTCGATCGGCATCAGCCAGCCCATCATCGACGGTGTCAACGATCTGATCGGCGGCGCGCACAGTCCATTGGTGGCGAAGATCTACGGCGATGATCTTAACGAGCTGCGGACGATCGGCGCACAGATCGTCGAGGTGCTGTACGGCATCCAGGGCACCTCCAGCGCATCGATCTTCCAAGAGCCGCCGATTCCGCAAATCGAGATCAATCTCAATCATGAGAAGGCCGCGCGTTACGGTGTGAACATGGCGGACGTACAGAACGTCATTCAAACGGGCGTCGGTCAGGCGCCGGTCTCGACCGTGTATGTCGGCGAACGGACCTATCCGCTGACGGTTCGGTACACCACGGACACCCGAAATTCGCCGCAAGCGCTGGGCGATCTATTGGTGCACACCGCGAGCGGCGCACAACTGCCGCTGTCCCAATTGGCGGATATCGCCGTGCGATCCGGGGAGAGCACGGTCACGCGCGAGGACGGCCGGCGCAATCTGACCATCCGCATAGACAACCGCGACCGCGACCTGACCTCGTATCTTGCCGAGGCACAGGCGAAGATCGAAAACCGGGTCCACTTCGACAAGAGCAAAATCCGGCTGGAGTGGGGCGGGCAGTTCGAAAATCAGCGACGCGCCGAGGCACGGTTGCTCGTGATTCTCGCGCTGGTGATGGGAATGATGCTGATCTTTCTGACCATCGGAATCAAAGCGTTTCGCCAGGCACTGCTGATCCTGGGCGTGGTGCCGCTCGCCATGCTCGGCGGCCTCATCTCGCTGCATCTGACCGGACAGAATCTCAACGTCGCCAGCGGCGTGGGGTTCATCGCGCTGTTTGGCGTGGCGGTGCAGAACGGCATCATCATGGTGTCGAATTTGAACCGCATGCGAAAATCCGGCTTCGACCTGCATGAGGCGATCATGCAGGGCGCCACCGAACGGCTGCGGCCGGTGTTGATGACTGCCACGGTCGCGACCCTGGGGATGCTGCCGGCGGCCATCCATACCGGGGTCGGCAGCGACGTGCAGCGCGGCATTGCGACGGTGGTCGTCGGCGGTCTGGCCATTTCCACCATCCTGACCTTGGTGGTTCTGCCCTCGATGTACCACGTCATCGAGCATTGGGCCGAGCAACGTCATGGCCAGGCGCGGTGGGGTCGATGAGACCCGCTTGCCCGCTTGTCATTGCCGCCGGCGCGCTGATTGCCGGCTTGGCGGGCTGCGCTGTGGGACCCGATTTCAAACGACCCGAAGCACCCGCAGCGGCCGGCTACGGCGCCGCATCGTCGCAGGAACAAACCGTCGCGGCGCAAAGTGCCGCCGGCGACGCGCAGCACTTCCTCGCCGATAGCGGCGTCCCCAGCGATTGGTGGACGCTGTTTCAGTCGCCGAAGCTCAACGGGCTGGTCGAACAGGCGCTCAAAGCGAATCCCAACGTCCACGCCGCGCAGGCGGCATTGCGCCAGGCGCATGAGCTGTACGTGGTCCAGCGAGCCAGTTTCTTCCCGGCCGTGCAGGGAAGCTTCGGCGCCGCACGTTCGCAGTTCCCCACCAACACGCTGACCAGTCCCACCGTGGCGCCGAGCTCGACCTACACCCTGTATACCGCGCAACTCACCTTGAGCTACGAGCCGGATCTCTTCGGCGGCACCCGCCACCAGGTCGAGATTGCGAAAGCGCAGGAACAGAGCACGCGCTTCCAGCTCGAGGCCACTTACCTGACCTTGAGCACCAATGTGGTGGTCGCTGCAATCCAGGAGGCCTCGCTGCGCGGACAGATTGCGGCGACCCTGCGCCTGCTCGAGCTGGAGCATGAGTTGACCGGCTTCGTGCAGCGCCAGCGGTTGCTGGGTACCGCCGGTGATCTCGACGTTCTGACGCAGCAGGCGCTGGAATCACAGACCGCGCAGACTCTGCCGCCGCTGCAGAAACAACTCGGCCAGACTCGCGACGCCTTGACCGCGCTGCTCGGCAGGCTGCCCTCCGAGGAGCCGGACGAAACATTCCTCCTGGAAGAGCTGACGCTGCCCATCGATCTACCGGTCAGCCTGCCCTCGAAGCTCATCGAGCAGCGGCCGGATGTTCGTCAGGCCGAAGAGAATATGCATATGGCGTCGGCCGCGGTGGGCGTGGCTATCGCCGATCTGCTGCCGCAATTCGCGATCAATGCTGACCTGGGTTCGAGTGCGCTCACGCTCGGCCAGTTGTTCTCTCCTTATACGCAGTTCTGGGACTTGGGCGCCTCGTTGACCCAGACGCTGTTCAATGCCGGCGCGCTGATTCACAAGCGGCGCGCGGCGGACGCGGCTCTGGATGAGGCGGCTGCGCAATACCGCGCCGCGGTGATTCTGGCGTGTCAAAATGTCGCCGATACGCTGCGCGCGCTCAAGTGGGATGCCGACTCGCTCAAGGCGAGCGCCGACGGCGAGCGCGCAGCCAAACGGGCGCTTGATCTCGCGCAACGCCAGAGAGCGCTGGGGACGATAAGCCTGGTGGTGCTGATCAATTCCGAGCAGGCCTATCAAACGGAGATCTTAAGTTTGGTGCAGGCCCAGGCCAACCGGTATTCCGACACGGCGGCCCTGTTTCAGGCGCTCGGCGGAGGATGGTGGAATCGTAAGGAGGAGCCTCAATGAACGACTTGGTCCGCCGGGAGAATAGCGGCGGCGCGGCGACGCTCACGCTGAATCGCCCGGAGAAGTTGAACGCGCTCAACAAGGATATGTTCGAGGCGCTGGAAGAGCACGCCGACGCCATTGCACGCGAGACCAAAACCGTCGGCCTCGTCATTCTGCGCGGTGCGGGCGGCAATTTTTCCGCGGGCTACGACATGCGCGAGGTGCTCGAGCACGTCAAGGCGCACGCCAAGCCTCACTTTCATTCGGAGGTCATCCAGAAGATCGCCAATCTGCCGCAGCCGGTGATTTCCGCGATTCAGGGCCATTGTTCGACCGGAGCGATGGAACTGGCTTTGGCGGCTGACTTGATCGTCGCAGCCGAATCGGCCAGCTTTGCGGATGTCTATGCGCGCTGGGGCCTGACGCCTGTGTGGGGTTTGAGCATGAGGCTGCCGCACCGCATCGGCACGGCCAAGGCCGCCGAGATGATGTTCTCCTGCAGGACTTATTCCGGAGCGCAGGCGCAGGCGATGCATCTCGCCAACTTCTGCTTTCCGGATGAGCGGTTCGATTCGGAGTTGCACGCGTTGGCGGCCGACATACTGAGCAACTCGTGGTATGCCAACCAGGTCAACAAGCGGGCGCTGATTGAAACCGACGCCATGAGCCTGCACGACGCGCATGCACTCGAACTGTTCAAGAACGAGGGTCTGGCGCCGGATGCAAGCAAGCGGATCGCGAAATTCTTCGCCGGGGCAGCCGCGAAGACACAGTGATCTTCAGTGCGCCGCCACCGGAGCGGCTGTCTGCTCGGCCGCGGTCGAGTCGGGCCCAATCCGCGCAACCAGCAACGACTTCGCGAACAGGGCATGCAGGCGCCCGATGCCGCGAGCGAGATGCATGAACGACGTCAACAACAGGATTCCCAGTGCGGCCAGGAAAGGGACGACGAACCATGTCTCGAACAGCCACGCCGGCTGTGCCTGTGAGAAAACCTCGACCCCGTCCACTCCGAACCAGCCTGCTTTGCTGATGATGGCAATGAACGGCAGGACGGTGAACGTGAGACTCACCGCCAGCCCGACCACGGCGGTGACGAAGTAGACGATGCCGATGGGCAGCATCAACACGAAGTAGGCGATGGTGGTCCAGGTGCGTGGATCTTTCAGCATCCCGCCAATCCTTCCCCAGAACCCGTTTTCCTTTCCTTGGTAAACCGGCCGCCGCGGCATGCGTACCCCGGTCATTGCCTCGATCAAACGCCCTTCCGCCAAGGAGACGACGCGGCCCACCGCGACGAACAGGAGAAAGAACGGCACGCCGATGATCAGCACCGCCAGTCCGGCGGAGAGCGACAGGCCGACCACCGCGAAGACGAAGTAGATGATGCCGGTGGCGAGCGACAGCAACATGAAGAACAGGGATGTATAAGCGCGTGGATCCAGGAAGACGCCGAAGAATGCGCCGGCCTTGGACGTTGGCTGCTTGCGTGGCGTCGCCATGGCCGCCTTCACTTTGACTTCGGTGTCGCGGTAGGCGCTGGCCACTTCATCCGGCGCGCCATAGGTCGAGGCGATCAACTCCAGCACGTCGGACTCGGATTTGTCAGGGTGCGCGGCGACTTCGGCGCGAAGGTATTCCTCGGCGTCGTACAGTGCGTCTTGTATGAGCGCAGCATCCGCGCCCGCAAGTTCCTCGCGAAGTTGCCGCAAGTACTGATCAATGGAGCGTGGCGCGCTGCGGTTCATGGCGAATGTCCTATTCCTGAGTGTTCTGGTTCTATGAAACGGTCGACGAAGTCCCGGGTGGTTCCCCAAATGGCCTTCCATTCGGCGAGCACGCTGCGGCCTTGTTCGGTGATGCGGTAGTAGCGGCGCGGGGGTCCGGAGTAGGAAGGTACGATGCGGCTGGTCAACAACTCTGCGGCCGAGAGCGCTCGCAGCACCGGATAAACGGTGCCTTCCTTGAAAATGGAGGTGCCGTCATTGGCGACGGCCAATCTCTTGGCGATTTCATAGCCATACAAGTCCTCATCCGACTCGGCCAACACCGCCAGCAAAACGAGGCCAACCAGGCCTCCGTTGAGCTCCTTTTGGAATTTGCGTTCGTTGCTATCGTCCATACACTAATACTATATAGTTACCAGTAGTAGATAGCAAATAGTATTAATAGATGTACAGATGCGGCCGGAAACTGATTTCCCTAGTCTGTCAGGCTCCCAGCGTCTCGGGCACACTAGGCACCCTTTTTACTGCAGGAAGCTGAGTCATGTGCGGCATTGTGGGCGTGGTCGCCGAACGCAGCGCGCTTCCCATCCTCATGGAGGGGCTGCGCCGCCTGGAATATCGCGGCTACGACTCCGCCGGCTTGGCGGTGCTTAATCACGGGCATATGGCCCGACTGCGCTCGGTGGGCAAGGTCCAAGCCCTTCAGGACGCACTCGATGCGAAGCCGCTGCACGGTTCCATCGGCATCGCCCACACTCGCTGGGCCACTCATGGCGTGCCCACCACGGAAAACGCGCACCCGCATATCTCGCAGGGCGGCATCGCCATCGTGCACAACGGCATCATCGAAAATCACGAGGCCTTGCGCGTTGAATTGACGGGGCTGGGCTATCGATTCGACTCGGAAACCGATACCGAGGTGATTGCGCACCGCATTCATCATCATCTGGCATCCTCTGGCGGCCTGCTGGGGGCCGTGCAGAAGACCGTGGCTGAATTGCGCGGCGCCTATGCGCTCGCGGTGCTCTCCGAGTCGGATCCGGAGTGCATCGTGATGGCGCGCGAGGGCTGCCCGGCGGTGATCGGTTTGGGCATAGATGAAAACTTCGCGGCCTCGGATGTCGCGGCGTTGCTGCCCGTGACCCGGCGCTTCATGTTTCTGGAAGAGGGCGATGTCGCCGAGGTGCGCCGCCGATCCGTCAAGATATTCGACTCTTCCGGCAAACCGGCCGCGCGCGCAATTAGGGAGAGCGATTTGCCGGCGGACGCGGTCGAGCGCGGACAGTACCGGCATTTCATGCTCAAGGAAATCCACGAACAGCCGCGGGCAATCGCGCAAACGCTGGAAGAACGCATTGCCGGCGGCAAGCTTTTGGACGCGGCATTCGGCCCCGGCGCGGCCGAGATTTTCAAGCGGGTCAAGGCCGTGCACATCGCCGCGTGCGGTACCAGCTACCACGCGGGATTCGTGGCCAGCTATCTCATAGAGCAGATCTGTCGTATACCCGCGCGCGTTGAAATTGCCAGCGAGTATCGCTACCGCGATCCGGTGATCACCGCGGATACGCTGTTCGTGACCCTATCGCAATCGGGCGAAACCGCCGACACGCTGGCCGCGCTGCGCAATGCCAAGCGCGCGAAGTATTTGTCGACGCTCACCATTTGCAATGTGGCCGAAAGCTCGATGGTCAGGGAATCGAACCTCGTTCTGCTCACGCGCGCAGGCCCTGAAATCGGCGTGGCATCGACCAAGGCTTTCACGACGCAATTGACGGCGCTGGCGATGCTGGCCATAGCGCTCGCCAAGAATGGGCCGGCAGCCGGCGAGGAAGGCGAATTGATTTCGCAACTGCTGCAATTGCCCAGGTTGGTGGAAAAGACCCTGCAGCTCGATGAGGCCATACGGGAATTGGCGGAAGTCTTTGCCGAGAAGAAACACGCCCTGTTCCTCGGGCGCGGACCGCTGCAGGCGATCGCAATGGAGGGCGCGCTCAAGCTCAAGGAGATCTCATACATTCATGCTGAAGCCTACGCGGCGGCGGAACTGAAACATGGACCCCTGGCTTTGGTCGATGAAGACATGCCGGTGATCGCCGTTGCGCCCAGCAATGAGCTGCTGGATAAGCTCAAATCGAACCTGCATGAAGTCCGCGCGCGCGGCGGCAAATTATATGTGTTCGCCGACCCGCAGGCGGGAATGAAAAGCGAAGATGGCATCACGGTCATCAAAATGCCGGCGCATGCCACGGAGCTGCAGTCGCCGGCGGTATTCGCGATTCCGATGCAATTGCTGGCTTATCACGTTGCGGTGCTCAAGGGCACCGACGTCGATCAGCCGCGCAATCTGGCGAAAAGCCTCACCGTCGAGTAACGCGCGCCGACAAGCGCGCCGCATTGTCTTCGATCCCATCTACGGATCGAATACGTCCGGCGCACAATTCAATGCGGACTATTTACGATGCAGCGGCTGCGCCAGCCCGCAATCTTTATCTCAGTTTTACGGCCCCGAGGCCGATTGCAGCGACGTTTTTACGCCTCCCCTTTTAGAGTGTGCAATCCGATTGATTTGCACCGCGTCCGCGTCGCCGGGCGCGGCGAAAAGGGTGTGCGTTATGAAGATCCCCATGAAGTTGGAGTGCTGGCTGAGACCGTTCATTGTGTCGATTGGACTCCTCACCACCGTGGCGTCCTCGGTTTTCGCGCAAGAGCCCACGGCATCGAACGCGGGTTACGGGACCATCGTGGGTGTCGTGACCACTGCCTCCAAAGTTCCCGTCGGCGGGGCGACCGTGACGGCCATACGCGCGGGCGGCGGTATTCGCTCCACCATCTCCGGCAGCGACGGCATCTATACATTCGCAGACGTTATTGCCGGATCGTGGTCCCTGACCATCTCGAGCGAGGGTTTCCCGGACCTGCAGCTGCCGCCGCTCAGCGTGATCGCCGGCAAGGCGACCCGGCGCGACGTCGCAATCAACACTCCTGCAGGCGCCGCGCAAGGGCCCGCGCTCGCGGTCACGACCGTACCGGCACGAACAGCGCCGGCACCACAGCCTCTGCTCCGGCCGTGCCGGAGGCGCTGCAGGCGCCGGATGCCGCACCGGAAGTTGATCATAAAACTCCGTGGGCTGACGTTGGCTATGTGGGCTGGATGAACGGCACGCCGCGCTCCAAAGCCCCGGTCTTCGACACCAAGTTCTTCACGCCGGAAATTCGCTTCGACGTGAACTACCTGCAAAGTCTCAACCATCCCATCGACCATACCATCGTCGGATCGACCGAGGAGTTTCGCTCCGGTGAATTTCAGATCGAACAGGTGAGCTTCGGCGGCGACTTCCACTGGGACAATGTGCGAGCCCGCTTCCTATCCATGTTCGGCATGTTCGCAACCACCACGCCGCGAAATGACGCGAGTTCCGCGGTGGGACAGTGGGATCTGCAAAATGCCTACCGGTACTTCTCCGAAGCGAACGCCGGTTACCACTTCGATGTAAACCATGGCTTGAACGTCGACCTGGGTGTTTTCGTGTCCTACATCGGCTTGTTCAGCTACTACAACTTCGACAACTGGACCTATCAGCCTTCGTTCGTGTCATCGAACACTCCCTGGTTCTTCAATGGAATGCGCGTCCAGTGGTGGCCGACGCAACACCTGAAAATCGAACCCTGGCTCATCAATGGTTGGCAATCGTATGCGAAGTTCAACAGCAAGCCGGGCTTCGGCGGTCAAATACTGTGGATCCCCAACGACTCGTTGAAATTGGTCTCCAACAATTACTCCATTGGACAGGACAACCTGAGCTGTCAATCAGGAGGCAATGGCATCGTAGGGAACGGTCGACTCGCTCTGCCAACCGCAAAATGGCGGCAATCCCGGTGCCGCGGCCGGGTCTTTTGTGGGCGCGGGCGGACCCATCGACTACTCGAAGGTAAAACGCATCCACACGGACGACAGCATTCTCGTGAAGTACTACGACGCGCACGGCAACGGCGGCGCAGGCGTGTCGAAAATGGCGTTCAGCTACACCATCGATCTGGGCTGCCAGTACGGCGGCGGCGTCACTTGTACCAGCGGACAAAACAAGGACAACTTCTTCGGCATGATGCTTTACGACCGTACCTGGTTCCACAACGATCTGTACGCTGTGACGATTGGCGGCGGCTTCATGAACAATCCGGGTCGCTACCTTGCCCTGACTCCACCCATCAATGGAGCGACGGCCGCCACCGGCTCACCCTACTTCACACAGCAGCCCGGGCAAACGCTCTATCAATGGGACACGCAACTCAACCTGCAGTACATGCCCAAGGAATGGATCACCTGGTGGACTGAGGCAACGTATCGGCACTCGAGCGTGCCGTACTGGTCGGGGTCCGGCGGGGTCACGCCTCCCGGCGGCAACAACGGCTCACCCGGAAGCTGTGTCGGCGGGGGCTCCGATGCCGCCACCGGTAATTGCAGTGCGGGCGATTGGTTCCCGGATCTTCGCACCAGTGAAGCCGTCGTGGGCGCGGGCGTTCTGGTGAAGTTCTAGTCCTCGCCGATGGGCATCCCGGGCGGAGCTTCCACGGGCGTTGCCGCCAGGAATTTTTTCGGATCGCTCTGAAACTCCTGGATACGATGATTCAGATACGCCTCGATCGGCGAATTCAAATCGGCATGCCGTTTGATGTCGTCCAGTTTTGCACTCGTGACCGCACGCACCGAGACGGATGCCTTGGGATCGGCGGCCAAGGTCAGAACGGCCTCCACCGTTCGCGCGTAGATCGCGGACTGCACCTGTCCGGTGAGCCCTCGCTCGACGCTTTTGGGCGGCGCGCGCGAGGGCCGGCTGGCGGCAAGCGCTGTCTCGATCACTTCTTCCAGCTTCGGGGCTCCCGCGAGGCGGGCATTGTATTCAACGAGACGCGCGGCCCGCTGCGCGTTGAACAGCATGGACAGGGTGAGATCAGCCGCAGATTCCGCGGCCGCGATCGGATCAAAGGTCAGCCCCGTTTCGGCAGGCAGGGACTCGCGGGTGCGCTCGTAGCCCGGCGGTTTTGGCGGGAGCAGCCGCAAAAGCGGCTCCGGCAGAGTCAAGTTTTCCGCTGACAAGGTACTCACCACGGCACGGAGCGCCTTCTTTTGCTCCTCGGCAGAGACAATGGACGCATTCGTTTGGCCGTCGCCGCGCAGCTGGTATCGATAGTCCAGGCCGCCAATCAACTTGATGGCCGCTTCGCATTGGTAGCGATGCATTAAATAGAGCGGCGCAAGCGTCTCGGCGAGCTGCGACAGCGGCGTGCCCTCGGGGATGGCGCTATCTCCAAAGCGGGCCAGGGCCGCGGCGCGAATCGTCATGATGCGCACCAGCTCGTCGGCGGCATCCGGGCCGTTGTCCCAAAGATGAGCTTTGGGGTGCGCACCGCCCGGCGGCCGCGCGTCTTCGTCCGTGATGTAGAACAGTCCGGCTTTTGCGGCGTCGCTCAATATGGCGTCGAGTTGACTTCGTTCGTTCGAGTTATCGGCGAATTGACGATAGCCATAGTTGATCGCCACCCTGTCCCAGATGCCGATATTGACTGCGTAGGCAGCGGAAAGGTCCAAGGCACCGTCCTTGCCCAGCGTTATCCACGGATGCGGGTAATCCATCACGGATACGGATTCCGATGGTGAGTGCGGATAGGCGCTGGCGGCGAAGTTATGCGCCAATCCCAGGGTGTGTCCGGTTTCGTGTGCGGCCAGCTGCCGGGTGCGCGCGAGCGCCATCGCCAGCATCGGATCATTCCCGGGCGACATTTTTTTGCCTGCTGAATAGGGCGACAGCAGCGCTTCCGCGATGAGGTAGTCCTGTCTGCCGCGCAACGAGCCCAAGGTCACATTGCCTTTGATGATCTCGCCGGTGCGCGGATCCGCGACCGGATAGCCATAGGACCATCCGCGCGTGAATCGATGTACCCACTGGATGATGTTGTAGCGCGCATCCATGGGATCTGCGCCCTCGGGCAGCACGTCGACCCGAAATGTGCCGGGAGCCCACCCGGCCGCCTGGAAGGCCTGATCCCACCAACGCGCGCCTTCCACCAATGCCGAGCGAATGGGTTCAGGCGCGCCTCGATCGACGTAGTACTGAATCGGCTTGACCGCCAGGCATGCTTGGGCGCAGCTGGAATCCTGCTTGATCAAACGGTGCCGCACAATGAACCTTTGATCCAGCGGTTCGCCGAGAGAGGCCGAATAATCGCGGTACTCGAACTGAAAATAACCGGCGCGCGGATCATAACGGCGCGGCGTATAGCCGGGGCCCGGCAGCTCAAGAAACGACTGGTGTTCGCGCAAGGTCATCGCATGCGCGTCCGGCGTCACTTCGCCGACGAAGGATCCTCTGATCGGAGTGTCCGACGCAAAAGTCAGAATGGCTTCGACCTCGGTATTTTTTGGAAACACCTTGGTGGCGTCGATGGCGATCACGGAACGCGCGGCATCAAGCTTGTAGGTTCCCTGCTTCGCCAATGCGTCGGCAACACCGTGCGCATCCCGCAGAAAAAACTCCGTGGCATCGACCAATACCGCCCCGCCGCCCGCCGCGTTGCCCGGTGGATTCTCGGCAACGACGGTAAAGCTGCTGAGTATCGATTCCGGAAAGGATTGGCGCACCGCCAGCTGCTCGGACGAATCGCTGGACGAGCTGCGGAAGAATTGATTGGGTTGCACCAGCAGAATGCGCGGCCCAAAGCGCTCGAAACGCACCAGCCGCGCCTCGGAGACCTGCCCGCGGTCCAATCCCAAATCGTTGGATCCGGTTCCGTTCGGCAGCGAATCGAAGTACAACATATCCGCATCGAGCCGTGGAATTTCCAAGTACAGCTTGCCGGTCTTCGCCTCCCAATGCAGCGGCAAAAACCCCGGCATGCGATGCATGGCGGAGGTTTTCGCTTCGATGGTGGGCGTGCCGGCAGCGGATGCGGCTGAAGATTGCGCGGCCGCCGGCGAAGCAGACGAGCATAGCGCCATCGAGATCACTATCATGGCGCCTGGGTTACGGCGCGGAATACTCGACATGGCAAACCTCGGTGGGAAAAAACCACGTAAGGTACACGCTGCGGTGCCCGCGAACAATTTTGGCGCAGACTTTTTTCGCAAGTTCTACTTGAATCCCGCGACGCGGGTCGTCAGCGCCGCCGAAATGCGCGCTCGCGCATCGATCATCGCCGCAGCCCTGCAGCAGTGCGAGATTCCCATTCGCAGCATTCTCGACGCCGGTTGCGGCATCGGGCTCTTGCGAAAGCCGTTCGCGAAGCTTTTGCCGCGGGCCCGCTACACCGGTCTCGAGGCGAGCGAGTATCTGTGCCGGCGCTACGGCTGGATCCAGGGTTCCATCGCCGATTTCACACCGCGAAAGCCCTACGATCTCGTGGTGTGCTACGACGTCCTGCAGTACTTGTCGGACGCCGACGCGGCGCGCAGCATCGCGAATTTCGCGCGGCTGACGCGGGCGGCGCTTTACGTATCGGCGCTGACCTCCCAGGATTGGCGCGAGAACTGCGATCAAAGCCGCACCGATCGGGCAGTGCGCATACGTCCCGGGGCCTGGTATCGGAAGCGATTGCAAAAATCCTTCCGTTACGTCGGTTTTGGCGTATGGCTGCGCAAGGATGCGACGGCGGTTCTATGGGAAATGGAGCTGCCTTGAGGTTCCTAACGATAAGCGGTGGCTCGTTCCCCAGACGGACGGGGGACACCTCCCCGCGGATCAGGATGTTTCGGGCCGCATTGACGTCCCGATCGTGCGTGTCACCACAGGCACTGCACACCCAAGTCCTTACAACGAGCATGTCCAGGCCTGCAGGACCGGTTAGGGCCTTGCAGCTGCTGCATGTTCGCGTTGTGTTTCTTTCACTGACGATTATGCACGCACCTGCCGGCCTGCTGGCCCTTGTACTGCAGCTGCGTTTTGAGCATGCCCCAACCGGCATCCAGCACGGATTTTGCCATCCGAGTTTTTGCCAGTTTCAGGCTGCTCACATCGCCGATGTTGATGGTTTGATAATGTCTCACGATCTTTTTTGAAAATTTGTGTAAGGCATCTTTTCGTCGCCGGGCGGCGGTGCGGTGCAGGCGCTTGGCCTGACGCTTATGGCCGCGGCGCTGTGCTCGAGGATCCAGGCGACGAGCGCGGCATGCACCGGTTCCCCGGCACCGAAGTCTGCGCGGGCATGATTGACCAATGAAACCAGCACGTAGGTTTTGCCGCCCGGCGTGGTCACGTATCCTGCGACCCCGCTGACGCCGTCGAGATGTCCCGTCTTGAGGCGAACTGAACCCGCCGGAGTCTGCTTCATGCGCGAGCGCAACGTGCCATCCATGCCGGCCAAGGGCAATGAGGCCATGTATTCCGGCGCGAATCGGCTGTGATAGGCGGCGCTCAAAACTCTGGCCAGTTGCAGCACGGAAATCCGCGCGCTGCGCGAAAGTCCGGAACCGTTGTCGATCTCCATGCCTTGAAAATCGAATCCTTTATCGCGGGCCCAGTCGGCGATCGCGAGCGCGCCTTTCTCCAATGTGGCCGGGCCGCCGAAGCGCTCCATTCCCAAGGTCAGGAATAGATGGCGCGCCAGCAGATTGTTGCTGTATTTGTTGGTCAGCCGCACGATTTCAGCCAGGCTCAGCGAATCGAATGTGGCCAGCAATTTGGCATCCGCGGGCGTGGGTTCGATGCGCAATCTGCCGTTGAATTCACCTCCGGATTGCCTCCACAGCTCGACGA
Source organism: uncultured Gammaproteobacteria bacterium (assembly GCA_963775565.1). Lineage (GTDB taxonomy): Bacteria > Pseudomonadota > Gammaproteobacteria > Steroidobacterales > Steroidobacteraceae > Bog-1198. Next base: position 738,159 of record CAVZJP010000017.1, on the reverse strand, counting down.
AAGTGCCGAACGCGTAGGTGGCCGGCTGAAGCAGTACCCGTGCAATGCTTTGCGGCGCGCAATGCGGGGACAGCGCGCCGGAAAACACCACCCTGTCCCAGTTTGCCGAAGCCACCTGAAAGTCGACTCTGCCCGCCCTGCCCTCGCAGCGGCCAGTGGTGAAGCGAACGTGATTCTCGATGACGAGATTGATCGGCGCAGGACTGGCTGTCACTGCCACCCGGCCCGACTCGGGATCCGCGGCCAGCCGGAATTCCACTGATTGAAAATTGACCATCAATGCGTCCGGCGACACATTGTAGGTGCGATTCGGCCGCCCGTCGAAGACGCCGGGATCCTCCGGCTGTAACGAAAACGCCGAATCGTCGATCACGATGTCGCCGGCGATGGACTCCAAGTCCGTACTGCGCAGGCGTTGCACGAAGCTCCACCACCGCTCCAGCGTGATGTACGGATCGCCGCCGCCCTGGAGGATCAGGTCCTTGCCGGAGAGCCACGCGCGGGTTTGCCAGGTGAAAGTGGGGCCAAGCATGTCCAAAGCGGCAAAGGTCGTGACCGTCTTGATCGTGGAAGCCGGGCTTCGCGGTGTATCCGGATTGTGGCTGAGCACCAGTCGGCCCGTGTCAGGATCGACGATGACGAAGCTGACGGCACTTTCAGGCACATGCCCGGCCGACAAAGCCTGTGTCACACCGGTGGGAAGCGTCGACGCAGCCTGCGCGGACAAAGCCGCGAAGCCGAACACGGCGGCCCTTGCAGTGCGACAGGCGACCCGGCGAAGAGTATTCATCAGTTGAGAGGCAGTTCGATTCGCCGCCATGCGCCCGAGCGCCAGCGGAGCAACAACATTACACCCAAACAAAGGATATAGATCAACGCCGCGAACCACCCACCGACCGCGCCGAGGCCGAATTGCGGCAGCCAATCCACCCAACCTTGGTGCGGCGCGAAAGACAGACTGTGCGCCAGCGGCACGAACAGCAGCCAGGACAGGGAAAGCACCATGACCGCCGGCAGACGCACATCGGCGGCGCCGCGCAAATTGGCGCTGCTGCTGATATTGAGCCCGTCGAACAATTGATATCCCGCCGCAATCCACAACAAGACGCTGGCTCGACTGACCACTTCGGCCGCCTGCGGGTCCGCGGCGTTCGTGAAAAATGGCAGCATCCACGGTCCAATCGCCGCCAGCACCACGCCAATGGCGCCCATGTACAACGTGCAGATCAGGATGATTCCGTTGCCGACCTTGAACGCCCAATCCCTCCGCCGCGCTCCGATGGCCTGTCCGACCAGCGTGGTGCCGGCCATCGCGATCCCCACCGCCGGCATGTAACAGAAAGAAGTGAGCATCATGACAATCTGCGTCGATGCGCCGTCGACCGTTCCGAGACGCACCTGCATCAATTGAAACAGCGCGAAGCCCAGGATATCCGCGGCGATCAGCAGCCCCATCGGAAAGCCCAATTTCACCTGACGCAATAGCGCGCGTCCGTGAAATCGCCAGGTCAGGTGCGATCGATAGCGCGTTCGCATTCCGCCGTTCAGGAACCAGATGAGCGCAACCACGACTCCGAGAAGCTGCGCGGCATTGGTGGCCCATGCCGAACCGGCCACACCCATTCCAAGGTTGAACATGAACAGTTGATTGAACACCGCATTGACCGCGGCAACCACGACGAAGATGCGCAGGGTCACGGTGGGACGGCCAATGCCGTTGAAAAACCCCAGTATCGCCCACACGGCGACGCCAAGAGGGCCCCCGAGCATGCGCGGGTACCAATAGGTCAGTGCGATGTGCTCTATTCCCTCCGGCAGGCCGAACGGCGCGAAAATCCTGGAACCGCCGATCGCAAGCAAAAGGAATGGCGGCACGGTGAACAACGCGGCCCACAGCGCGGTCCACGTCGCCTGAGAGGCGCGCGCATAGCGACGACCGCCATAGGCTTGCGCCACCAAGGTCTGCACCGCAAGGCCAACGCCGCCGAACAGCAATCCGAAAACCAGCACCGGCCAGTACACTGCGCCGATAGCGGCTGTGGCTGCCGGAGAGACGCGGCCGATGAACCAGGTATCGGTGGCATTGAGCACCGCTTGCACAGCGCTGTTCAACATGAATGGAAAAGCCAGCGTGGCCACAGCCCTGTAGTCGAGCCGCGGCCTGCCGCCCTTGCTCAAGGCTTGTCCTGGTAGAAGATTAATCGGCTCGTCCATGTAATGGAACCCAACGTCGCGGTGTCTTAGGTAGGATGAGGCAATGTACGTAAAGATGCGACGCAATTTTTCCGGTGCATTTTCGGCAACCGACCGCGGCAATGGTGCTTGGCGGCTCGACAGCTTAGGTGAACACGAGATTTCCATCTTTCTCGAGAACACGGCCCCTGGCGCCGCCGACGCCTTCAGCGCAGCGACGATTCAGGATCTCGACATCGAATGGCATGCCGACTCGGCGCAGCTGACATTCGCCTCAGGCGGAAAATCTTCGACGGTGAACAGCGCCGGCGTGATCGTTCACGAACCTCTCAGGTCTCTTTACGACGATTTGCCGCTGGCGAGGATCGATGCCGATGCCCGCCGCTTTTGGCGCAGGGTGTTTCGCCTGGTACGCATCCCCGGCGGCCGCTACCTGCTGAGACTACTGACGCGATCGCGCAGGCACTGAAAGGCGAATCGGGACCCAGATCACACGATCCTCCGGATATTGTCAATTTTCCGGTAATTATGCGCAAGTTGGTGCGCCGGCAGCTCGATTTCTTGCATTGAACTGCGACGCTCGTCAAGGCTGCTGAGCGGGGTTTCCAGCACATTGATTCGTGAATTCAAACCCACGAACCCGTCAAAGATAGCATCCGTGCTGGATATCAAGTCTAACGCCGTTGAGACTTCCGCCTCCGACGCATCGTTCGACCCCTATGGCCGTTTATTGCGCATGCTCATGCCGAGTTTGCGCGGCGTGGTCGTGCACGACGGATATTCCAATTTGGTCTGGGCCTCGGACGAGCTGGATCTCAGCGATGAGCCGGAGCTGATCAACGACGCCATCGCAAACGCTCTGTCGGATACGACTGAATTCCCGGGCGTCGCCAGAACCATCGATGCCGACCGGGTGGTGTATGCCTTTGCGGTGCGCGGCGAGCACATCGAACTCATGGGCGTCGTCAGTCTCATCGTGCGCCTGTCGGGATCGCAGATCGAGCCGAGGCCGCTGCAGACGGTGCGTCTGTTGGTGCAGCCGGCGCTTGAGTGTCTGCGGCGCGAACTGGCGCTGCGCGCAAAATTGGGTTCCAGCGAACGCGATTTGAACATCAAGGAGCGCGATCTTGAGCTCATGATGGAAATCTCGTCCAATCAATCGGTGTCGAGCGACACCGATGAGTTCTCGGTCATCTTGAAGACGGGACTCGACCGCATGGGCTGCGCCCTGGCCGCACTGTGGGTGCCGGACAAGAACATCTCCGTATCCATGACGCGCAGCGGACAGCCGATGTCGCCCGAGCCCCTGATGCGCGCTCAACATCACTTGATGGCATGGATGCAGATGCAGCAACGCACCATAGTCGTGAATCACATCTCCAAGGTCGCAAGCGATGTGGCCGCGCCGTACAAGATTCTGGCTTGCCCCATTCGCCACCATTCGGAGCGCGTCATGGGCGTGCTTGCCCTGTTCAATCCGCCGAGCGCGCCGGATTTCGACACCCAGCAAACGCGCGTCGCGGAGATGCTGGCCAAGCGCTCCACGAGCATCATCCAGTCGCAATACGACACCAGCACCGGACTCATGACCCGCCAGGCCTTCGAGCGGCAGGCCACCAACCTGCTCGCATCCTCGGGCGCCACCGATGCGCACACCATTCTGTATCTCGATATCGATCGGTTGCATGTCATCAACGAGACCTTCGGCATGCACGTGGGCGACGACGTCATCGTCAGTGTCGCGGACCGCATGGCGAAGACGCTGCCGCCGGCGGCCCTATCGGCGCGCATTTCAGGGGACCGGCTGGCGGCGTTGATCCCCAACTCCAACATGGAATCGGCCGCGCGCGTCGCCGAACAGATTCGCGCCGCCGCCGAGAGCATCGTGCCGCGTGCGGGCCAGGGCTCCTTCGAGGTATCGGTCTGCCTGGGCGTCGCGCCAATCGGCCGCTCCGACAACCCGCTCGCGCACGCACTGGCCACCGCGGAGATCGCCTGCAAGGCTGCCAAAGACCGCGGCCGCAATCGCGTCGAGATGTTCCAGGATTCCGATCAAAGCATCATCCGCCGTCACACGGATATCCTGGTGATCGGCAAGCTGCGCGACGCGCTCGACAACGACAGTTTCCGCCTCGATGCCCAGCCCATACTGCCGCTGCGCGGCAACTACGGGCGGCCGCGCTTCGAACTGTTGATCCGCATGCTCGGAAGTCGCGGCGAAATAATTCCGCCCGGCAAGTTCCTCTCCTCCGCCGAACGCTACCAGCTCATGCCGACGGTGGATCGTTGGGTGGTCCGCAGGGCGTGCAAGCTGCTGGGCGAGCACAGCGCGGCGGTGGGCGAGGAATTCGCGCGGTTTGCCATCAATCTCTCGGGCCAATCGCTGCAGGATGAAACATTCCTGGGCTTCGTCGTCGATCAGCTGAAGGAGAGCAGTCTGCCGCCCGGGGTGCTGTGCTTCGAGTTGACCGAAACGGCAACCATCGGCAATCTCGAGAAGGCGCAGGCCTTCATGCGCACCCTGCAGGAGCTGGGTTGCCAGTTCGCGCTGGACGATTTCGGCACGGGAGTCAGCTCGCTGGCCTATCTCAAGGACCTGTCGGTCAATTACATCAAGATCGACGGCACTTTTGTGCGCGATGCAATCACCAACGCGCGCTCCGAATCGATGATCAAGGCCATCGCGCAACTCGCAAAAGTAATGTGCCTTGAAACCATTGCGGAATATGTCGAGACCGACGTGTTGCGAGTTCGTATGGCGGATCTGGGGGTCGACTACGGTCAGGGCTTTGCAATGGGTAAGGCGCAGCCTCTCGAAGAATTGTTGCAAGAGCTCGCCATTTATGAAGCGACCGTCAGCAACTGGGCGGTCACCGAGATAGAGGCGGAGCGGGCCATCATCGAGCACTAGTGTCGGCCGCTGATTAAGTTTCCCTCGCTTCCAACCAACGCAATTTAAGGTTATCTTTGATAAAACCTTTGAAGGACATGCGCGCCCCGGTGTGCAACCGGGTTTGGCGTGCTCGTGACTTATGACTACTCCAACGAATTACGCGCCCGAGCTTCTCGTGCAGGCTTGGTTCAACACGGATCGCGCCTTATTACTCGCGGGACTGCGCGGCAGAGTGGTGGTGCTCGCTGCGTTTCAGGTGCTTTGCCCGAACTCAATTGCGCACGGCGTACCACAGGCACAAAGAATTTATGAAACCTTCGCGCCGAGCGACGTCGCCGTCATCGGCCTGCACACGACATTCGAACATCACGATGCCTTCAACACCGCGGTGCTCAAGGCTTTCATCCACGAATATCGGCTGAAATTTCCCATTGGGCTGGATCAGTCCGACGCCAACGGTCCGATTCCACATACCATGGAGCGGTACAAGATGCGCGGCACGCCGAGCCTGGTATTGATCGACAAGCACGGAATGGTGCGCAAGCATACATTTGGTGCGGTCGACGATCTGCGCCTCGGCGCGGAAATCGGCGCACTTGCCCAGGAATCGGCCTCATCGGCCGCGCGCAGCTCCGCGGCTTGAGGACCGCCCCTTTCGGGATGGGGCAAACTCAAGACAGGGCGAAGCGAATTCGAATCTCGGTGCGCACCGGCACCGGTTTGTCATCTCGCAGATACGGCTTGTAACGCCACTGCAATACGGCCTTCACCGCCGCCTCGTCGAACACGACGGGAACGCTGTTCGCATGTACCGCGGCGTCCTGCACCTTGCCGTTTGCGGCAATCGTGAACACCACGTCCACCCAGCCTTCCATCTTGCCGGCGAGAGCCTTGGCAGGATAGTTGGGCTGCACCGACTTCAGAAGCGTGAGTTGGTTGGTGGGGACCAGGGTCGTCATGAAATTTTGTTTGGCGAGCGCGGCATCCAGATCGTGCCGTACCGTCGCAGCATCGCCGGACTCAAAGCCGATCGAAGTTGCCTCATCAAACCAGCTCTTGGCCGCATCAATTTGCCCAAGGATCAGCGCGCGTCGCGCCTTGGCGATCAAGCGGGATCCAAGATCCTGCAGCAACGAAGCCAGTGCCGGGTTGCCGGAGTCGATTTGACGCAGCGTGAGGTAGTAGTACTTGGCGTTGTCGTTCGCCGGATCGATCAGCCTGTCCTGCAATAATCGCTCGTTCGCATTCGTCAACAACGAGGTCCACGAATCGGTATCGGCGCGTCGGCGCGCACCTGTTAAAAGGCTCTGCGCCGATTCGATACTCGCCGCAGACGCGATGCCCTTTGCGCCATCGATCAAGGACGAGGCATGTGTGAAATCCCGGCGGTCGATGGCACTTCGCACCTCACTGATTAATTGTGTCGCCAGGACGCCTTTTGCATTCAGCGCTGCCTCATTGTTGGGATCGATGCTCAACGCCTGTTCAATGTAATGGCGTGCATTGTCGCGGTCCGGGTCGATCAAGCGGCCTTCGCTCATGCGCTGCGTCGCGAGATTGAGCAAGGGCGTCACCTTGTCCGTCGGCATGGGCTCGGTGCGCGCACGTGCCTGGGATTGAGACTGAGCCGCGGCCTGAGACTGAGCCTGGATGTGCGCCTGCGCCGTCTTCTCTTGCTCGCGTGATTTCGCGAGTTGAGCGGTCAGAAATGCGATCCGGCCGCCTTCAACCCCCGACTTGCGCGCTGTTTCGATCGCGGCTGCCGCCTCGTCCAGCCGCTCCTCGAGCAGCGCATTTTCGGCGCGGGCCAGGAGCCGCTCGTGCACTTCAGCCAGTCCGGCGCGCGCATTGGGATCGGCTGGATTTTGAGCCTGCACGGCCAGGTAGAGTTCCAGCGCATTCTCGCCCTTGGGCTCGGTAAGATTGTTGGCCGCCAACGCAGCCGCGGCGCGCGCCAGCAGCGGCGATGCCATCGTTGCAGGTCTCGCGGCATCCGAAGCCGAGGGCGGCCCGCTGACGTCGCCGGTCCGGCGCAGCACGAATGTCACCGCGGCGATTGCCGCCAGCGCCACGACGGCGCCGCCGATCAGCCACTGGCTTCGGGCGCGCGAAGCGCCGCCGCGCGCCGGCGATTCCGCCTCACGGCGGCGCTGTTCGTCGAACTTCTTGATGGCGGCTTCGGCGAATAATTTTGCCCTGGCAGGAGACATGGGCTTATGAATGAAGCGATAGATCAGGCCGGAGCTGATCAAACCCGTCAGCACAATCTCATCGTCGCGGCGTCCGGCGACCACGATCACGAGGTCGGGGAATTGCCGTTTGATTTGTCCGATAAACAGGTTCGCGGTGTCCTGCAACGCCTGGACGTCGAGCACAGCGATGCCCACCTGGCCGGCAACCAATAGGTCGCTGACTTTGTCGGCAGAGGGGACGTGCCACAGGCGCCGCGTGGGGCCTACCGCCTCGCGCAGCGTCTGCAGAAACGCCTGGTCGGTGGTCAGCACGACCAACTCGACAATGTCGCTGGCGAGGCTGAACTTCAGCGCATCCAAAGCCGCGCCATCTTCGTCAGAGGCTAGCACCGATTGTTTCCTTTCAAGCAGAGTCCAAAATTCAAGGGAACAGTACTGCAGTGCAGCAACCCTGAGGACGCACCGGACTAGGCTAGTGTCATTCCGTGAGCGACGCTATACGATACGGAGTCTCAGGCCACAGACAACCTCTGTTGCACTGCGTCAATTCAGTTCTGTGACTGGCCGCTCAAACGGGGAGCGGGAGCTTGGGGGATCAGTGGGCGAAGCAATCGGCATCACGTCCAAATTAGCCGCGGAACTTAGGCCTGCCCTGGAGCAATTGCTCTTTTTCAACATAAACCAACATCGCGTACGGCTGGGTATCCAGCAGTCGATCGACACCTATGGCGTACCTGAAATTTACGAACAAGATGGCGGTTTGGGCATTCGCGTCGGCGACATCGAGGGCGTACAAACCCTGTTTGCGGTCTCCGCGGACGGAAGGCCCGTCGGCGTGGCGGTGTTCGTGCGCTCGGCCCATGAACGGTTCGCGGTCCTGCATCTCGGGCTCGAACCCAGGTTGAGCCTGACTCCGGAATTGAACACCCGCGTCCTGCTCAAACTCATGCATGAGATCCGCAGCGCAGCGCGCCGCACCCGCGGCGTCGATTGCATCGAATTGGTTTACAAAGTGCGACACGCCGTGCGATTGCACGTTTAGGGCGGCGCACGCAATGCTCCTTATCAACAAACCCAGGGGATACGATGTCCATCATTAGCAAAAGGCGCAGCCTGATTCTTGCCTCGAGTGTTCTGTCCTGCGCGGCGGCCGCGTCTGCATTCGCCGCCGACTCGCAGAAGGTCGTGCGACTGCCATTGGCCGGCAGCGATTTTCCCATTTTGGCGGCCGTGACGGTCAAGGCCGGGACGGACACGGTTTTCTTGAGCGGCGCGCTCGGGTCCACCGTTAACAAAGACGCGCCCAAGGGCAGTCCCCCGACGTGGGGCGACACCGAGACTCAAACCGTCGCCGCGCTGACCTCGATCAAGGGCACGCTGGCAAGGTTGGGCCTCACCATGGGCGATGTCATCAAGATGACCGTATTCTTGGTGGGCGATCCGTCCAAGGACAACAAAATGGACTTCGCCGGAATGATGGCCGGGTACAAGCAATTCTTCGGCACAAAGGATCAGCCCAACTTGCCGACCCGCAGCGCAGTTCAGGTGGCCGCCCTGGCGGCGCCGGGCGCTTTGGTGGAGATCGAGGTTACCGCTGCCAAATCGCCCTGATCGCCATTGATGGCGAGCGGTGTTGACCGTCGAACACTGAAGGCGCAGCGGCATGCCGACGGCAAATTGCGCTGCGCGTGGTGTCCCGAGGACCCGCTGTACGTTGCCTATCACGATACCGAATGGGGCGTCCCGGTTCGATCCGACCCGCATTTGTTCGAGATGCTGTGCCTGGAGGGCGCGCAGGCCGGGTTGAGCTGGATTACCGTCCTGCGCAAGCGCGAGACCTACCGGGCGGCTTTCGATGATTTCAACGCCGAATTGATGGCGCACTACAACGCGGCCAAGCGCCGCCGGCTGCTGCAAGATCCCGGCATCATCAGAAATCGACTCAAGGTGGATGCATTCATTCTGAATGCGCGCGCATACCTCGAGATCCGCGCGGCGCAGGGATCCTTCAGCGATTATATCTGGCAGTTCACCGATGGTAAGGTGCTGCGCCACCGTCCGCTCCATCTCGGCGACGTTGCTGCGTCGACGCCGCACAGCGACGCGATGAGCAGGGACCTCAAAAAAAAGGGATTCAAGTTTGTCGGATCAACTATTTGCTATGCCTTCATGCAGGCCGTGGGGATTGTGGATGAACATCAACGTCATTGCTGGGTCGCCGGCAAAAAATAGCCTCCTGGCTGCAGGCCTGCTGCTGCTCTGCTTCGCGGCGCCCGTTGTCGCACAAGCGCCGAAGCCGGCATTCAAACCGCTCGATGTTTTCGATCTGCAATGGGCGGCGGATCCGGAGGTCTCGCCCGATGGACGCAACATCGCCTATGTGCGAATGGCCTACGATATCAAGACGGATCGGCCGCGCGGCAGCATCTGGCTGGTCGGGGTTGATGGCAAGAACGAACGCCCACTTTCGAGCGCGACCGCGAACGGCGCACCGCGCTGGTCCCCGGACGGCACGCGCATTGCATTCCTCGCGCGCGCGCCGGACGGATCAACCCAACTATTCATGTACTGGACGGCGAGTGGTGTCGCAGCGGCCATCAGCAATTTCACCGAAAGCCCTGGCGCGCTGGCGTGGTCGCCGGATGGCCGCTGGCTTGCCTTCACCATGTCCGTGCCGCAGGAACGCAAACCGCTCAAGGTCGAACTGCCGGAGGCGCCCAAAAACGTCAAATGGGCGGATCCGCCGAAGCTGATCGACAGGATGGTGTTTCGCGCCGACGGTGAAGGCTATCTGCCGAATGTCTTCAGCCAATTATTCATCGTTTCCGCTGACGGCGGCGCCGCGCGGCAGCTGACGAAGGGCGATTTCGATCATCAGGGACCGCCGGCATTCACCGCCGACGGCAGCGGTGTGCTGATCAGCGCCAATCGCCGGGCGGATGCGGACTACGATCCCCTCGACAGCGAGATTTACCGGGTCGATCTGTCGGATGGTTCGATTCACGCGCTCACCGACCGGCGCGGACCCGACCGCCGCCCCGTACCCTCGCCGGATGGCAAACACGTCGCCTATCTGGGCTTCGACGACAAGCAACTGGGCTATCAGGCAACGCAGCTGTACGTGATGGACAGCGACGGCAGTCATTCGCACTCTCTCACCGCTGCACTCGACCGGGATGCGATGTCGCCAAGATGGTTGAGCGACTCCAAGCAGATAGTCTTTCAATACGATGATCATGGCACCACGAAGATCGCGGCCATCGATCTTTCGGGCAAGATGCGCGCGCTTGCCGATGGCGTCGGCGGCAGCGATGTCACGCGGCCCTATTCAGGGGGATCCTTTTCGATCGCGCCGAACGGGCGATTCGCATTTACCAAGGCGAGCGCAACATCACCGCCGGTGATCGCCACCGGAACCTCGGCCCGCGACATCACGACGTTCGGTTCTTTGAGCGCGAATCTGCTCGGGCAGCGTACTTTGGGTGCGCTCGAGGAGATAAATTTCGATTCATCGGCCGATCACCGCAAAATGCAGGGCTGGATCGTCAAGCCGCCCGGCTTCGATCCCGCGAAAAAGTATCCCTTCGTGCTCGAGATTCACGGCGGTCCGTTCGCCATGTACGCGCCGAGCTTCGCCGCGGAAATCCAATTGTACGCGGCGGCAGGCTACGTCGTGCTGTACATGAATCCGCGCGGCAGCACGGGCTACGGCGAGGAATTCGGCAATTTGATTCATCACGATTATCCTGACAAGGACTACGATGATCTCATGTCCGGCGTCGATGCCGTGATCGGCCGCGGCTACATCGACACGCAGCGCCTGTTCGTGACCGGCGGCAGCGGCGGCGGAGTACTCACTGCCTGGATAGTCGGACACACGGACCGCTTTCGCGCGGCCGTGGTCGTGAAGCCGGTCATCAATTGGACCAGCTTCGTCCTCACCGGCGACATGAACAATTTCTTCTACCGCTATTGGTTCGGAGAATTTCCCTGGGATGATATTCAGGCTTACTGGAAGCGCTCGCCCCTGGCCTACGTGGGCAACGTGAAGACGCCGACCATGCTGATGACCGGAGAGGCTGACTACCGTACGCCGTCGAGCGAGGCGGAACAGTTCTATCAGGCGTTGAAGCTGCGCAAGATCGATACGGCGCTGGTGCGTGTCCCCAACGCCTCGCATGACATTTCCGCCCGTCCCAGCCTGCTCATCGACAAGGCGGCGTATGTGCTGGCGTGGTTCGCGGCGCACGATGTGAAATAGGCCTACCCCCTGCCGACCGTCTGCGCCGTTTGCCCGAAGAGAATCTTCTTGGCCTCCTCGCTCATGGGCGTGTTGCTGCCGAGGCCTTTGCCGCGCTCATACGCGCGCACGGTGGCGGGGCGCTCCCCGATGGCTTCGAACCAGCGTTTGAGGTGCGGAAAATCCTCCAGTTTTTGTCCTTGCCGCTCATAGGGCACGATCCAGGGATAGCACGCCATGTCCGCGATTGAATACGCGCCGGCGACGAATTCGCGGTCCGCCAGCCGCTTGTTCAGCACGCCATATAGACGATTGGTTTCCTTGACGTAGCGCTCGATGGCATAGGGAATCTTCTCGGGCGCATACGCGCTGAAATGATGATTCTGTCCCAGCATCGGCCCCAATCCGCCCACCTGCCAGAACAGCCATTGCAGCACCTCAGCGCGGCCGCGCGCCTCATTGGGGATGAAACGTTCGCTCTTGTCCGCCAGGTACAAGAGGATGGCTCCCGATTCGAATACCGATATCGGTGCGCCGCGTTCCCGCGGCGCGTGATCGACAATGGCCGGCATGCGATTGTTCGGCGAGATGGCCAGGAATTCGGGCTTGAACTGTTCACCCTTGCCGATGTGGACGGGCACTATCGTGTACGGCATGGCCGTCTCTTCGAGAAACAGGGTTATTTTGTGGCCGTTCGGTGTCGGCCAATAATATAGATCGATCATGGGTGTTTCTCCGTTGGCTCGATCGCCATTTTGTGATCTCGCAGAAGCGCGATGCAAACATCTTCCTCGCGCGGCCGCAGGCGCATTTCCGCCAAACGCGTATGCACGCGTGCATTTTGCGTCCAGGGCAAAATCGACTCGTCCAGCTTACCCGCGGCAGATAAGCGCCATTCGAGCAGGTGGCTGCGCTCGGCGAGACTCTTGCCTTCCTTGCTGTCGGGCGCAACGAAACGCTTTTCAATGCCGAAGCCCACCATCTGCACGATGATGGTATCGCCCCTCTGCATAATTTTCGCCAGCTTGAGGCAATCCTCGCGGCGTTCCGTCGCGGCAGCCGATTCGCGGCAGGCATCGATCAGGGGCGAAAAGCGCGGGATGATCTCCGAACTCACCACCGCGGACAACGCCGCCAAAGTGGCCGAAGCGGAGGAAGCAACGCCGCCGGGAATATCGCGGCGCGCCGCGCTCAAGGCATCAAACATCAGGACGATGAGCTGATTGTAATAAAGATCGAAGCGCGTACCGCGCGCCATATCCGACAGCAGCCTGTCGACTTCGACCGTGTCCTTATCCTTGCGGGCGGTGGCCAATTGCGCCATCCAGGCGGCGCTATTGTCCGGATCGATCCAGCGCAGCACGGTGGCGACGTCGCGCGTATCGCAATTTGAAGCTGCGGCGCAGAGTTGCACCCGCAGCCACGCAATGGCTGCGTTTTGCGGCGCCAGGTCGCTGGCGCGGGCGATCAATTGCAGTGCCGTGGAGGCCGTGGTGGGGAGCTGCCGGGAGTAGCCAATGGTGGAGCTGAGCGCCGCCGCTGTCGCCAGGGAATTGGCGTCCGCCCGAGAGCTGAGTGCGCGAACGGCCTCCGCGCGCCAGACCTGATACTTATCCGCTTTGTGGGCTGTAGTCGAGGGGGCTGCGGTCGCGAAGCCGCCCGCAGCCTGCGCCATCGCAAACCCCAAAACGAGAATCTTTGATGCGTGCTTGACCACGAATCAAACCCGTGATTTACGAATCGTGCGCGGTTGCCGGCTGCCGTCAGGCCCGCGGTGATCGCCAGACGCATGGCGTCCTCGACGGAAATATCGAGCGGCTGGACACGGTCGCGCGGCAAATAAATGGTGTAGCCGCCAAAAGCGTAGCTCATGGGAAAGTAAACGGTCACCCAGTCCTGGCCGCCGTGCGCCAGCAGCACGGTCGGTACGTCTTCGCGGGTGACAAATCCGATGGCGTGGACGTCGGCAAATCGCGCGAGCACCACACGCTGCAAATCGCGTTTCTCGCCGCTGCCGGACGGCAAGAGACTCAGGACGTCGCGAAATCCTCCATACAGAGTTTTGACAAAAGGGATCCGCCCCAGAAAATCATTCCAGTACTTCAGCAGTATTTTGCCGGCATAGGCATTTACCACGCTGCCGATGAAAAGCAGCAGCAGAAAACCCGCGATCAATCCCAGACCCGGCCAATAATGCTCGGGACTGACCACCCGTAATGCAATCAGGGCGCGCCGCAGCCAGCCCTCGACCGTATTCACCAGCCACCAGATCACGTACACGGTCAGGGCGAGCGGCAGAACGGTCACCAATCCGCTCATGGTCAGCGTTAATATCTTACGCATGGGATTATCATCGCATGATCGGGCCCGACGCGCCCACTTCGGGGACTCATGACGTACGCTGCCGGTCTTGAAATCGTACCCGCCACGCCGGCGGACGTGCCGCTGATCCTGTTGCTGATCAATGAGCTCGCCGACTACGAAAAACTACGGCATGAAAGCGTCGCCACCGAGGCCGCCATTCAACAGGCGCTATTCGGAGCCACGCCCCGTGCCGAGACGGTCATTGCCCGGTTTGGCGGCGAGCCGGCAGGCTTTGCGCTGTTTTTTCATAATTTCTCGACCTTTCTCGGCAAGCCGGGCCTTTACCTTGAGGATCTATTTGTGCGCCCGGCTTTTCGCGGCCGCGCCATAGGCAAATCGCTGCTGAGTTATCTTGCTGCGCTGGCGGTGGCACGCGACTGCGGACGCTTTCAGTGGCAGGTGCTCGACTGGAACCGGCCGGCTCGCGACTTCTATGAACGCCTCGGCGCCCAGGCGGATGCCGCGTGGGTCAACTACCGAATGACGGGAGACGCTCTGCGGCGCCTGGCGGGAGCGAACGGATCATGACTGGCGCGGCAGGACGAAGCGCAATCCTTGATAGTTCAACACCACGCCGTCGCGCCGGATGCGCTCGACGATGGGTCCTTCCTGCAGGACGCCCCCCTCGTGATACTTGCGCATGTTGATGTAGACGAAGCGATCGGCCGGCTTGGTCGCAAATACGTGAACGTCCAGGTGCAATTCCGGCAGCGCCTGCGCGCCCGTCAAATTGATCTCATTGATCGAAGGCAGTACCTCCACGTTGTCGTCTCGTGCATCAGCCTCGCTGAGCAGCGGGTCAGTCCGGCGCGGGGCGGCATGCGCTGCGCGGATGTTGGACGGACGGGTGGTTCGCGGCGCCGTCCGAGCTTGCGGCGGGCGGCACCGGAATCTCCGGTGCATAAACGGGTGCTTGAACCCAAGGGACTGAAGTGGTCTGAAACCGCGGCGGGCTTATCGTCAGGGGCGCGCGCAACGATCGCGGGTTGCGCGGCAACCGCCGGCGCCCCGTGCTCTTTGAGCAGGACCATCAAGACGACGATATTGACGCCCAGCAGCGCGGCAAGCAGCACCGCCCAAAGCGGAAAGCGGGCACGCCGCGGCGGACCGCCCGTTTCCATGAGGCCCGGAGCCGTCTGCCGTTGCCGTTCGATTTCCGATTTCTTCAAGGCGTCGAGAATGAAGGACATGGAGTTGTCACCCGCCCCGCGGCGCACTGACCTGAAGCAAGGGCGACCCAGGCTCGGCCAGCGCAGTGTCAAGTACGACCTGGGTCTGTACGCCCGCGATCCCATCGACGTTGAGCCGATGTTCCCGCTGAAAGTTCTGTACAGCGATCGCCAATTCCTGATCGTAGACATCGCCATGCTCCGGATCCGAGGATCCGCCGCCCAAGGCGTTCAAGCTCCGGCGCAGCCAACGAACCTCGTCGCCTTGCATGCCGACGGACAGCTGCCGGGTGCGAGGGGTTTTCGGTTTCCAAACGACGGTAAATTCACCGAACCAGTCCCGCGACAGATCATCGATGGAAACCTTCTCGCGACGCTCACCCAGGTCCAAAGTGGCGGTTTCGTCTTCCAGAGACGACAGCACCACGCGGTGACGCTGGCCGCGATCATCGAACAGCGTCAAGATCGCCGGACGATTGAGCGCCCGCACCTGGGCCCAGGAGCCGCGCTGCTCCAGACAGGCGAGCCCGGACTTTGCGGCCTGTCCACAGGGGTCCTTATCGTCGGACATGGCTTTTCCCCACAGCGACAACAGTCGGCGGAACGCGGCCGGCGTCGGTGGTATCGGCTTCGCTGCCCGCGAGCAGGGCATTGACCGGCACCAACTTTGGCGCCGCAGGTTTGGCGGGCGCCGCCTGAGCGGGTGGCGCATCGCCCGCCGAAACCGAGGCGGGAAGCGGCGGCGGGGAGGCGGCGCTGATGGCTCGCGTGGGCTGGCCTTGCCGAGCGGCGAATTCTGCCGATACAGCAGCTGCCAGCCGGCCACGAGGAAACCCAAGAGCGCCAAGAGTCCGATCGATCCCGCGAGCCACGCCAACCAGCGCGGTGCGAATTTTCGGCCATACACCTCGCCTGCCGCGCGTCGCACCAGAGCCGGTGTTATTTTCCGCACATCCTGGGTATAGGCGCCGAGCAGCGCTCGATCGCAGGCCACGTTGATGACCCGTGGGACGCCCGAGGAGAC
Source organism: uncultured Gammaproteobacteria bacterium (assembly GCA_963775565.1). Taxonomy (GTDB): domain Bacteria; phylum Pseudomonadota; class Gammaproteobacteria; order Steroidobacterales; family Steroidobacteraceae; genus Bog-1198. The sequence continues at coordinate 722,084 of CAVZJP010000017.1, read as the reverse complement.
GCGGTGCAATTCGCGCAGCGCGCCGGCGGTGAAAATCTCGTCGGCCGCGCCGGCAACTCGCAAACGGTGGCGCACATAGCCGAAGGTCTCCTCGCGCGACAGCGGTTTGAGATGGTAGCGCCCGGTAATGCGCTGCGCGAGCTGACGCAGATCGGTCCGGTCCAGCAATTCCCGAAGTTCGGGTTGGCCGATCAAGATGATTTGCAGGAGCTTTTGAGTGGGCGTTTCCAGGTTGGTCAGCAACCTCACTTGCTCCAGCACTTCGATGGAGAGATTCTGCGCCTCATCCACCAGTACGATGATGCGTCTGCCTTCGGCGTGGGCGCTCAAAAGGCGACGATTCAAGGCATCCACCATCTGCTTGACGCTGGCGCGATCAGCCTCGGCGATGTCCACCCCCAATTCTTCGCAGATCGTCAGCAGAAATTCCACGGGCGTTACCCGAGGGTTCAGAATCACGGCGACATCGGCATGATGCGGGACGCGCGACAGCAGCGTGCGGACCACGGTGGTTTTGCCCGTGCCCACCTCCCCGGTCAGCTGGATGAAGCCGCCCGACTCATTGATGCCATACAGCAGGTGCGCCAGGGCCTCGGCATGACGCTCACTCAGATAGAGGTAGCGTGGATCCGGGGTGATGGAGAAGGGCTTTTCGCTGAGACCGAAGAAGCTTAAGTACATGGCGGCCTAGATAATACTAGTAGTTAAGCTAACGCTGTGCGCCGCGCGGCAGAAGGCTGGCCCGGGTCAGAAGTTCCTTGCCAAAACGGTCGCGAATGCCGTCCACCGCCGAATCGAGCCTCGCGCCTGGATTCTCCAGGGGAACGGAAAATAGATCCGATTGTTGCTGGGAGTGCAAATTGCCGACTCCGACGCCGAGCAGGCGAACTGGCGCGTTCGGTTGGGAGGCCAGCCAAGCCCGAAGCAGGGCCTGGGCCGCGGCCAACACGACGCCGGTATCCTGGGTGGGTGGGTGCAGAGCGCGCTGGCGGGTATAGGTCTTGAAATCGGCGCGGCGAATCTTCACGCTCACCCGCCCCGCGACGAGCTGGTGCGCCCGTAGCCGGGATGCGGTCCGATCCGCGAGCTGCGTCAGCTGTGCTTCCAGTTCGGCCGCCGCCTTGATGTCGACGGCAAAAGTTTCCTCCGCACTGATGGACTTCTCCTCGCGATCCGGCTCCACCGGCCGATCGTCGAGCCCGCTGGCCCGATCGCGCATGGCGCGGCCGTGAGTTCCGAAAGCTCGCCACAGCACCTCATCCGTTGCGCTGACGCGCATCGCCGAAAGTACGGATGCCGGCGGCGAGAACCGTAGGCAAGGTTTTTTGCCCCACGCCGAACAGCTTGTGAATCGGCAAGGGATCCAGTACTTCACGCAGGTTGCCGGCGTCAATGCGGCACATGCCGTCGGGCTTGTGCAGGTCCGAGGCAATCTTGGCCAGCAATTTGTTCGGGGCGATTCCGACCGATGCGGTGAGCCCTGTTTGCTGTGCAATGCGGCGGCGGATCTCGGCGCCGATCGCTTCGGGTTGTCCCAGCAGCCGCTCGCTCCCCGTCACATCCAGGAAAGCTTCGTCCAATGACAAACCTTCCACCAGCGGCGTGAATTCGCGAAAAATCTCGAATACCCGGACGGAGACCTCTTGGTAGCGTGCCATGCGCGGCGCCACGACGATGGCCTGTGGACAGCGACGCAGAGCCTCGACCATGGGCATGGCGGAACGCACGCCGAAACTGCGCACCGCGTAGCTGGCCGCGGCCACCACAGCGCGGCCGCCGGTGCCGCCGACGATGAGCGGCTTGCCCTTCAGTTCGGGATGATCCTGCTCCTCCACGGATGCATAGAAGGCATCCATGTCGATATGCAGGATCGCTCGCATCGGTCATTTCACCGTGATGGTGATTTTCTTCGACAGCAACGGCGGGTCGAAAGACTGGTGCAGATAATCCGCGAATACCAGCTGCAGCGTGTGTTTGCCGGGAGCCAGCGTCAACGAGGTCTCGGTTTGCCCCTTGCCAAAATGCAATATCTTGTCGGTGGCGGGCATCGGCGCATCGAGCTTCAGTTCACTCACATCGGTGTCCACCAACAGATGATGGTGTCCGGTGTTGTCGAATTTGATGCCCGCGGGTGCGATGCCCATCCCCTTCAATCCGAATCGCACGGTGATCGGGCCATGCACCGTCGCGTTGTTGGACGGCGTGATGATGTACACCTCGGCCCCGGCGGGTGCTGCCTGGCGGTCCGCCGACATCGCCACCGCCGCCAAAGAGATTCCCAGCGCGAGAATTAAACCTTTCATGCGACTCTCCTTGTTGGAAAACGGACTACAGCTGCAGCGCCGCGTACACGAATACGCCCGCGACAGTCATGCCGAATACGACCGCGTACGTCAGGAAAAGTGCGGCGGCGTTGAGCAGCGTGTGCATCCAAGTTCGATGAAACACCCGGCGCATCGCGATCACCGTGTAAACCGGCAACGACCAGCCCAGCAGATTTTGCACGATGCCCGACGCACCAATCAGCTTGGGCCAGACATCGGCGGCGCTGGTGACAGCCACCAGCAAAATCGCCACCGAGAAATAAAAAGCATGCAGATGTACGAAAAACAGCAGGTGCTCCGCATAGCGGTGCCGCGGGCGCCAATACAAGAGCATGTGCAGAAACGCGATCAGCGGCAGAAAGATGAACATGGCCCTCGACATCGTGGCGAAAGCGGCATGAAACAGGTTGTTGCCATTGTCGCGCACGCTCTCCAGGCAGGCGTGCTGCAGCCGTTTATTCCATTCCGGATGATCCGAGAAGGGACTGATTTCCCCGCAGTTGGTCAGGCGCGGCGCAGCCGGTGCTCGGGCTGCCTGAGGCGCCGCGGCTGGCTTGAGCGCTTCGTCAAAATGAACGACTTCGACGCGCGTTGTGGTAAGCGATACCAGCAGAAAAAAGATGATGCTCAGCACGAGGTATAGACGAAAAGGCGGCAGGTAGGCGACGCGCCTGCCGGCGATGAATTCTTGAGTGAGCTTTCCGGGGCTGAACCAGAGGTACTTGAGCGTGAGCCACAATCGAGAATCCGAGTGCGTCAGTCCCTCGAGCATGTCATGCAGCAGTTCCCGGGTGCTGGGCACGTGCACCTCGGCGGCCTGACTGCAGTTTGAACAGAAGCGGCCGAGCAAAACGGCGCCGCAATTCTTGCAATGCGCGACCGCAGCCTGGGTGACGGCGGCCGGTGCGGGAGGCACCGCAACGACCTCGTTCATGGGCCGCCCCCGGCGGCCAGTTCATGCGGCGCGAAGTCATCCACATTGATGATATCGAGAACCTTGGCGTCATAAACGCGCAGCATCGAGGCTTCCCGGTCGCTGATGATCCGCAAATCCAGGGCCTGAGAAATTTGTCCGGGCTGATCGAGTGCGGTGACGCGGCCGGTCTTGATCCCTTCCACGCGTATGCGTTTTTGCAGCGGCTCGAGCTCGGCGGACATCAACAAGGCTTCTTGGAGCTGCCCCAACGGATTGGACTTCGACGGGGTCTTGTAGATGTACTTGCTCATGCGCTCACGCGTTGCGGTCGGATTCATCACCAGATCGCCGATGGCGCGGCCCAGGCGGTCGCTGGGCGGGGAATAAGCGAGTCCTCGCGGAAAAATCAACAGACGCATGAACGCCGCCAAGGGGCGGTTGGGAAAATTGCGCAGGAACAGATGCAGCTGTTCCTGCGCCTGGTACAGCAGACTGCGGCAGGCCCATTCGACCAACGGCAGATCCTCCGCCTCCCGGCCTTGATTCTCGTGATGCTTCAGGACCATCGATGCCAGATACATCGCCGAAAGTACATCGCCCAGACGCGCGGACAGGGTCTCCTTCTTCTTGAGATAACCGCCGAGCGCGAGCATGGCGACGTCGGTGGCGAGGGCAAACGAGGCGCTGTAGCGGTTGACGTGCTGGAAGTACCGCGCGGTCGGCCCGGTATGCGGTACCCGGGTGAAGCGTGCCGACGTCATTCCCAGGACAAGTGAGCGAGCGGCGTTCGAGATTGCAAATCCGATATGTCCCATGACCGCGGCATCGAACTCCCGCACTCCGGCATCGCGATTGGGGTTCTTGGCGGCATTCATTTCCTTCAACACGAAGGGATGACAACGCACTGCTCCCTGGCCAAAGATGATAAGGCTTCGAGTCAGGATATTGGCGCCTTCGACCGTAATGGCGACGGGCACGATTTGATAGCCGCGGCCCAGATAGTTCCTGGGACCCAGGCAAATGCCCTTGCCGCCGTGCACATCCATGGCATCGTTCGCGATCAGGCGGCCGATTTCGGTGGCGTGATACTTGAGCATGGCTGAGGGAACCGACGGTTTTTCGCCGCCGTCGATGGCGCCGGCGGTCACGGAGCGCGCGGCGTCGATGATGTACGTGCGGGCCGCCATGCGCGCCAGAACCTGTTCGACGCCTTCGAAGCTGCCGATGGGCGTATTGAATTGCCGGCGGATGCGCGCGTACGCCCCCGAAGCGTATACCGCCGCTTGCGCTCCGCCCGCCGCGCTCGAGGGCAGCGAAATGCAGCGGCCCACCGACAATTGCTCCACCAGCATGCGCCAGCCTTGGCCGGCCATCTTGAAGCCGCCGATGATCGCGTCGATGGGCACGAATACATCGTGTCCTTGGATGGGGCCATTCTGGAAGGGAATATTCAGCGGGAAATGCCGCCGGCCGATCGCAACCCCGGGCGTCTCGCGCGGGATCAGCGCACAGGTGATCCCCAGATCCGCTTTATCGCCCATGAGATGGTCCGGATCATAGAGGCGAAACGCCAATCCAATCACCGTGGCGACGGGCGCCAGGGTGATGTAGCGCTTCGAGAAGTTGAGCCGGATTCCAAGGATTTCCGCGCCCTGCCACTGACCCTTGCAGACGATGCCGGTGTCCGGGATGGACGCGGCATCCGATCCGGCACGCGGTCCGGTCAGCGCGAAACAGGGAACATCCTCGCCTCGCGCCAGCCGCGGCAGGTAGTGATCTTTTTGCGCCTCGGTGCCGTAATGCAGCAGCAGCTCCGCGGGCCCCAGGGAATTGGGCACCGCGATGGTCGAGGATGCGGTGCTCGAGCGCGAAGCGATTTTGATCAGCACGCAGGAATGGGCGTATGCCGAAAATTCCAGTCCGCCGTAGCGGCGTGGAATGATCATCGCGAAGAATCCCTTCGATTTGATGTACGACCAGACGGAGGGCGGCAAGTCGGCGCGCACGTGCGTGATATCCCAATCATCGAGCATGGCGCACAGCTCTTCGCAGGGTCCATCGAGAAACGCCTGTTCAACGGGTGTGAGCACCGGTGTTTTTGCCGACATGAGCTTTTGCCAGTCCGGGCCTCCGGTGAAAAGCTCGCCGTCCCACCATACCGTTCCCGCATCCAGCGCCTCGCGCTCCGTTGCCGACATGGACGGCAGCAGCTTGCGATACTTTTTCATGAACGGCCGCGTCAACAGGCGGATGCGCAGCGGCCGCAGATTCAGCAGCAAAAGCATCGCGAACGGGATCGAGATCAGTATTTTCCACCAGCAGGGAGCGGCGGCCAGAATCCAATAGACGCCAAGCAGCAACAGCAGAGCGCCTGTGCTGAGAGCCAGACTGAAGCGGCGGTAGGCAAGAAACAGCGCGACGCCCGCGAACAACACCAGCCAGCCGACAATCACGCCCGCATCCAGCAGCAGGCTATGCATGGGAGAGCCCCTACTTGATCAAGTCTTTGACGCCGTCGCGTTCTTCCAGCAACTCACGATGAGTGAGTTGCATTCGTTCGCGGCTGAATTCGTTCACTTGTAGTCCCTGAACGATGCTGTACTCGCCGTTTTTGCAGGTGACGGGATAGGAATAGATGACTCCCTCCGGGATGCCGTAGCTGCCGTCTGAAGGAACCGCCATGCTCACCCAATCGTCTGCCGGTGTGCCGAGCATCCAATCGTGCACGTGATCGAGCGCGGCTGCAGCTGCTGAGGCCGCCGACGAGGTGCCGCGCGCCTTGATCACCGCCGCGCCGCGCTGCTGCACCGTCGGAATGAAATTGTCCTTGAACCAGGTTTGGTCGACCAGCGACAGCGCGGGCTTGCCGCCGATCGTGGCGTGGTGCAGATCGGGATATTGCGTCGCCGAATGGTTGCCCCAAATGATGACCTTCTTGACTTCGCTCAAAGGGGCGCCGGTTTTTTCGGTGAGCTGCGCGCGTCCTCGATTGTGATCCAGCCGGGTCATGGCCGTGAAGCGGTTCCGCGGCAGTGACGGTGCGTTGCGTTGCGCGATGAGTGAGTTGGTGTTGGCCGGATTGCCCACCACCAGCACGCGCACATCGCGGCTCGCGACCGAGTCCAGCGCCTTGCCTTGCGCGGAGAAAATTTTGGCGTTCTCCAGCAGCAGGTCCTTGCGCTCCATGCCGGGACCGCGCGGCCTGGCGCCGACCAGCATTGCGAAATTGCAATCCTTGAATCCCACGGCGGCATCGGATGTGGCCGTCACCTTGTTCAGAGTCGCAAACGCACAGTCGTTCAATTCCATCACCACGCCGTTGACCGCCGCGCTGGCCGCAGGGATTTCCAGCAGGTTCAAGTTGATCGGTTGATCGGCTCCGAGCATCTGACCCGATGCAACTCGAAACGCCAGCGCGTAGCCGATATTGCCGGCTGCGCCCGTGATGGTGATGGTGACCGGCTTTTTCATGAAGAACTCCCGCGCAAAACCAAGAATCTTAGCTGAAATCGTGCCGCAGCGTCATTGGCGGACCGGCAGCGGCGCGAGCGCCGCCGCCGGCAGGCGCACGCTCAACAACTGCGCAACGGTGGGCGCAACCTGGCGCATGTCGATGAGGCCGAGATCGCGATGTTGCGCGATTCCCCTGCCGGCGACGAAGAACGATGCGCGCATTTCCGGGTAATCCGGCGAAAAGCCGTGGCTGCCCGGTGAGCCTTGAACTTCGCTCACCAGCGCGCTGCTCGCATCGCTGATGACGGCGTAGCCGAGTTCCATGACCACGAGAAACGACGCATTCGGGAACGCGCCCCGCTGCTTGATCGCATCGCCCTCGAGAATCGCTGCGATGCCGTTGCGCGGATCGGATTTGAGCCCTTGCAGAAGTTCGCGCACCGAGGACTTCGTGCGTTCATCAGCGGGCGGGTTGAGCATGATGGCCGCCATGCCGCCGCCGCCCCATGGAACCGCCTTCCATGGGCCGCCGCTCTTGGCCAGATCGGCGTGCAAGAACGCCGACATGAGATTCACCCGGTGGGTGATTTGTACGAAGCCGTGATCCGATACCACCAGACTGATTGCATTGGGATCGTTGGCCAGGGCAGCGGCGAACAATTGCGCAAGCTGGCCGTCGATGACCTCCATCTGCTGATTGGCTTCGACGCTGAAGGGTCCGTGCAGGTGCTCCACCTCGTCGAGAGAACTCAAATGAATGGTCATGAATTTCGGTTTGTGTTCGCGCAGGATGTCAAGGGCGAATCGCGTTTTGACCTCATCGCCCGGCGGACTGGGATCATTCCCGAACATATAGGGACCCAGGCGCTGCTGCATTTTTTGCAGCATTCCTTCCGGGCGCGATACCGCTTCCATGAGATGCGCGTCGGACGGGTTGAGATCCTCGGTCGGACGGAAAATCCGCCAGTATTCCGGAATGAGGAAATCCACTGCGGTGGCGCCGACGCTGGCCGGCCAACCGACGCTGGCTGTCGACAGGCGGGCGTCGTGGGCGGCCTGCCACAAAGTGGCTACGCGGATTTGCTGCGCATACCAAAACCAGCTCTCCGCGAAATTGTGTTTCGGATCGAACTCGAGATTGTTATAGATGCCGTGTTCCGCGGGCCACACTCCTGTCAGCAACGTCGTGTGGCTGGGATAGGTGACGGTGGGCCAGACGCCCGTGACGCCGCGCGAATAGGCGCCCTTTTGCAGCAAACTGCGCAGGTAGGGAAGCTTCAATGCGTGCGCATCCGCGTCGAGAACATACTCAGGCTTCAGCCCATCAACCGAGATCATGAGCACTGATGCTGCGCGGACCACGCTGCCCGCCGCAGCGAGGAGCGTGAACAACAACAGCGCGACAACCGGTCGCAGGGCGGTAACCGGCAGGTATCGTGGGTGGTTCATTTGTTTTTGCGCGCCGCATAATCGGGATAAATTCTGCGAAATAAGCGCATTTCCGCATCGGCTTCGTCAGCACGGCCGGCGCGGCGCAGCGCTTCAATGTCGGCCAGCCACGCGGCCGGCGTGCGCTCGCGGATCTCCGGCGCCTGAGTGGAGCGCACTCTCATCACATGCGGCATGTCGTCCATTTTTTTTGCGGCTTGCGGGCCGAAGACAATGGCGAGCACCAGCGCCACCGAGAGCAGAACCGAAGCGGCGAATGCCAGCGGCGCAAGGTATTGCGATTTCGGCTGCTTTTGACGCGCCGTGCGAAGCACGCGCCGGTCGAGCGCGTGCGGCGGCGTGGGCGCGAACTCGCGCCGATACTGGCGGGACAAGTGACTCGCTGCGCTCAAATAATCATCGAGCTCGTCGGGCACGCGATTCCCAGGCTTGTGTTCGTCAGGCATTTCGGTCAGCCGTGCGCAGCGGCAGGGTTTGCGTATCCTGCGCCGGACTCAATGATTTTTTCAGTTTGCGAACCGCGTAGCGCAAACGGCTTTTGGCGGTTTCGACGGGCACGTCGGTCACGCGTGCGATCTCCTCGATGCTCAAACCCGTTTCCTCATGCAGCAAGAAGGCTTCTCGTTGTTCCTGGGGCAGCGCCGCCACGGCCGCGAGCAGAGCGGATTGTTGTTCAAGAAATTCAGCCTGGGAGTCGGGAAGCTGATGCGCCGGGACTTCGGGCTCAGTCTGCTGCGCGTCGGCTTCCGACACCGGCAGGGCGCGTCGCAGAATCATGTCGCGCCGAAAAAAATCCATCGCGCAGTTGTGCGCGATGTGGAACAAGAACGTCGCGAATTTTGCGCGCGGTTCATAGCGGGCGCGTGTTGCGATGAGGCGCGACCAAACATCTTGAAACAAATCCGCGGCGGCGCCTGCGTTGCGGACATGGCGCAATAGATAACGATAAAGCGGGCCCTTGTACTGCGCATACAGCGCTGAGAACGCATCGGCGTCACCGTCTCGGTAACGCAGCATCAAAGAAGCATCGTCATCCGGGAAATTCATCGTCCGCAGCATACGTGGGGCTTAGGTTCGGGCGCAAAAAGAAGCGCTTATCGCTCAATTATTTCGCACCGATTTTTAATCTCTTTATAAAACAACGAGTTAGCAAGAGTTTATTTTTGATTAAGTGCTTGCATGTAGTGGTGTTGTATATTACTATATCACCAAGTCACCGAAACACCTCGATGATGGACTGAAGACAGACACTTAACTCAAGGAGAGAAACATGAACACTTCAATCTCAACCAAACTGGCGGCCCTCGGCTTAGCTCTGATGGTCAACAGCGTGATCATGGGTGGCATCGCCTACCTGTTCAACGCCGAGCTTGGGCAGACCGCGGCGGTCATCTCGCTCGCGAACACGAACAGCACTGCGACGACCAAATTGGCCTGAGGGGTTAGACCTCGGCGCTCTGGTAGATTAGCGTGCTACATGGCTCCCACACGTGGGGCAGGCACATCGAGCGAGAAATGGACCCGAACTGGAACGACAACCAACCTATCTATCGCCAACTGCGCGATCGAATGGTCGCCCTGATCCTCGAGGGCGCGCTCAAGGAGGGCGATCCATTGCCCTCCGTGCGGGCGGTGGCTGCCGATTACCGGCTCAATCCGCTGACGGTGCTCAAAGGCTATCAGCAGCTGGTCGACGAGAATCTGGTCGAAAAGCGCCGCGGTCGCGGAATGTATGTCAGCGACGGAGCTCGGCGGCTGCTGCTTGCCGGGGAACGCGAACGATTCTTGAACGAGGAGTGGCCGCAAATTCTCGCGGTCATCAACAGATTGGGTTTCTCCTCGCAGGAATTGTTCGCCCAAACACCCGCCCTTACCCACCCGGCACCGCCGCCTCGCGGCAGCGACGCCAAAGAAGAATGAGACCCAACATGGCTGCGCTCATCGAAGCTCGCGATCTGACCAAGAAATATGGCGCTTATGCAGCGCTGGATCGCGCCAACCTTACAATCGAAGCCGGACGTATCGTCGGGCTCATCGGACCCAATGGCGCCGGGAAAACCACCGCTTTACGCGCCATCCTCGGATTGACCAATTACGAAGGACAGCTGACCGTGCTCGGACGCGAACCGTTTCGAGATCGCACCGCACTCATGAGCGAGGCGAGTTTTATCGCCGATGTGGCGGTGCTGCCGTCCTGGCTGCGGGTCGATCATGCAATCGATTTCGTGGCGGGCGTGCATCCGCGATTCCGCCGCGACCGCGCCGTCGCGCTGCTGGCAAAGACCCAGATCACCGGCAGCCGGCGCATGCGCGAGCTATCCAAGGGAATGAAGACCCAGGTCCATCTTGCCCTGACCATGGCAATCGATGCCAAGCTGTTGGTGTTGGACGAACCCACATTGGGGCTGGACATTCTCGCGCGCCGGGCATTTTACGATGCGCTGGTCAACGACTACATGGACGAGACGCGCACTATTGTGATCACCACGCATCAAGTCGAGGAAGTCGAGAATTTGCTCACCGACATCATATTCATCGACAAGGGGCGCATCGTCCTGGATACCTCGCTGGAAAATGTGGCAACGCGCTTCAATGCCGTCGCGGTCAGCGCCGATCGCCTCGCGGCAGCGCGGGCCCTGAAGCCGTTCTACGAGCGTCACATCCTCGGCAAAGTGGTGCTGTACTTCGAAAACGTCGATGCGGACCACCTGGCTCCCTTCGGCGAACTTCACACGCCGAGCGTCGCCGATCTATTCGTCGCCAAGCTTTCGGGAGCCGCAGCATGAACACCAACCTGTGGCTGATCCGCCGGGAGTTTTGGGAGAACCGGGCAATCTGGATGATCCCCGCCGTGTTTGGCGGACTGCTGATCCTCGCAGCCCTGTTCGGCCATGTGAGCATTCCCGCCTTGAGCTCGCGGACCGAAACCCGCGACGCGGGAGGGATCTTTCTGATCGTCATCGGATTAATGTTTTATTCGGTGATGGCCGTGTACTCCGGTTGGTACCTGCTGGACTGCCTGTACGCGGACCGCAAGGACCGCAGCATATTATTCTGGAAATCCCTGCCGATATCCGATGTTCGGACCGTATTGAGCAAATTGGCGATAGCCCTGGTTATTGTCCCGGTGGTGTACTTCGTCGCGGCCGATGTCACCTCGCTGATCGCGGCTTTCATCCTCTCGGTTCGCGCGCGCGATTCGCTGGGCACCGCCCTCTGGCAACCCGACTTGTGGCTGCAGATCCAGGTGTTGTGGATCTATACCATCATCGTCTCCGCCATCTGGTATCTGCCGGTGGTGGGTTGGCTGCTGGCGGTGTCGGCTTGGGCGAAGCGCGCGGTCATCCTATGGTCCATCCTGCCGCCGCTGGTCCTCTATCTCATCGAGCGTGTGTTCTTCGGCACCAGCGTGATAGGGCATGAACTGACCAAGCGGCTGGCCGGCATGGCGCCGGTTGCCTACTACGCCGGCAAGGAAATGTTTGCGCATAACAGCATCAATGCCACCGCCGGTGATGGGCCCGCCAGCGTTTGGCAGTTCATCAACCCCAGCGGATTCTTCAGCAGCCCGCAAACCTGGATCGGAGCGGCCGTGGGGGTTGCGCTGATCGTGGTCGCCATCCAGCTGCGAATGCGCCGCTCAGAAATTTGATGCAGGGTACGCGGCGCCGCGCACGGCGCCTTGCCGCGCTCGTCGCCTTAGGTGTCTACGCGGCCTCCGGCGTGGCGCGCGCGGATGAGTTCTTTCTGGTGCGCGATGAGAACCCGCTGATTCGCAGCTTATACCTGCCGCTGCCGAGCGACAGCCGGTTGAGCGACGGCGAGAGCTTTGCGGCGACCTTGAGCATCTCCAATACCCTCAATGTGGAAAGCCGGCCGCAGGAATCATTGCTCATCGACGGCGAGAGCGACACGCTGCGCTTGAATTATCAAAATACCCTGTTCGGCGCCTGGGCATACCGGTTCACAGTGCCCATCGTTCACGACAGCGGCGGCTTCCTCGACTCAGCGATCGACTCATGGCACCGATGGTTCGGCTTCGATCCGGGCAACAGACCGTACTATCCCAGAAACGAAATCATCTACTCCTATTCGGGCAGGGGCAACGTGGATATTCAGCAATCGCAAACCAGCCTGGGAGATGTCTCCGCCGAGGCAGGGTGGTACCCGATCGACAGCGAACAACGAACGGTGTCGCTGTGGGGCGGACTCGAGGCACCGACGGGGTCGGTGTCCAAGCTCACGGGCAATGGCGCCTGGGACGGCGCATTGTGGGCCCACGGCGCCTGGCGCTTGACGCAATGGCAGTTCGCGGCGGAGTTGGGCGTGGCACAGCCCTTCGGAGATGAAATATTCGCCGGCTACGCACACCGGACTTCGCTGTTCGGACGCTTCGCTGTGAGCCGATCTCTGGGCGCCGCATGGTCGTTGCGCGCGCAACTCGATGGCCAGACGCGCAGGGTTACGGACAGCGACATCCGTTTCCTGGGAGCGAGCTTGCAGCTGAGCGTCGGAGCCGAGCGCCGCTTGAACGGCCGCTGGCGTCTGGCATTCGGCTTCGCTGAAGACGTGGCGGTCAATACCGCTCCCGACATCACTTTCTTTTTTGGGCTGCGCCGCTAATAGTGCAAAATGACCCCCGTCGGAGTCTGTTACCTCCCAGGGGCGCCCATGTACAAGACCAAGATCGATTTATCGGAGAAAGTCCGCCGCAATGTCATTGTCATCTTGAACGATCGTCTGGCTGACGCCATCGATTTGCAGAGTCAGGTCAAACAGGCGCACTGGAACGTCAAAGGTCCGCATTTCATAGCCCTGCACGAGTTGTTCGACAAGATTTCCGATCTGGTCCTGGAACAGATCGACGAGATCGCGGAACGCGTCACCAGCCTGGGAGGAACCGCAGAGGGGACCGTGGCCGTCGCGGCCAAGCGCAGCAAGCTCAAGAATTATCCTTTGAGCATCACGGCGGGCAAGGACCACCTCTTTTATCTGTCGACTCAGCTCGCGGCTTTCGGCAAATCGGTTCGCTCCGGCATCGCCGATACCGATGAGCTCGGTGATGCCGACACGGCGGATCTGCTGACCGGCATATCGCGCGATCTCGACAAGTATCTGTGGTTCATCGAGGCGCATCTGCAGGACAAGGCTTGATGATGAGCGATCCTGCTGCCGGCGCCGCCGAGCTCGGGCTTGAAGAAGCGCTCGCCACATTGCAAGGTTTGTTGACCAGCGGCGAAACGCTGGAGGCCTGGGCCGCGCAGCGGCGCATCTATGCGCTCGCGCATCGGCGCGTCTGTCTCGCGGCCACCAGCGGGCGTTTCATTTCCCTGCAGCGGCGCTTGCTCGGCGGCTATGAGTCAGCCGATATCCGCTGGCAGGATCTCAAGGAAGCACGCATCAGCGCCGGCATTCTGGCGGCCGACCTCACGCTGATCGCACAGTCCAGTTCGGATCTGAGCCTGGGGTCGGAGGTGAATCGCGTTTGGACCTTCGAGGGCCTGTTCAAGGATCAAGCCCAGGCCATGTATCGCATCTGCCAGCAGCACGATCAGGTGTGGCGCGAGAAGCGCCGCGTGCGCGAGCTGGAGGAATTACGCGCCAAGTCGGGCGGCGTGTTGATCGGCGGCACGGCCGCATACAGCGGAGCGGCCGGCGCCGCTGCGGAATCCGACCCCGTGCGCCGGCTGCGTCAGGCGCGTGAAATGCTCGATGCCAAACTCATCAGCGACTCGGAATTCGAGTCCATCAAGGCAAAGATCGTTTCGGGCCTGTAGCTACGGGCCTGACGCTAGCCCAAAAGATAGGCAAAGTAACTGTTGTGCAGCCGATTCAAAGGATCGGTGCGTTGGCGCAGCGCGCGGAACAATTTGGCCCGTTCGCCGAATGCCTTCACCACGTGCTCGGGTTGCAGCGCGCGCGTTTGATTGAAGGTCGGCGTACCGCCGTGCGATGAGGCGAATTCGTTGAAGTCGATCAGGAAATCATCCCATCCCTGTTCGCCGGAGGATGCAGGTTCCAGGGTGAACATCGGCCCTGCATAGCTGACGCTGAACAGCGAGCCGCGATCCTGATGCAGACGGCTCGCCCCATTGACGACACTGCCGCGGTACTTGTGCTGCTTGTAGTACGCCTTGCAGAATGAAAAATACTGGCCCAGCACCTTGGCGAAATCCGCCTGAGGGAATGCCCACATGCTGTAGGTATGACGGGCTTTCCAGGCTTCCTTCGGCATGTCGCGCATCCATTCGTGCGCGTACATCAGGACGCCTTTTGCGCCGCCGCCCAAGGCCCGGTGCATTCCCGACAACACGGCCGCGCGCAGCCCCGGTGCCGCCAGCACGCTGCCCACGGTTGACCCGAATGCGGGAAGGACGTTGCGCATCACGGATTGTCGAATCTGCCAGATTCCGGAACGGTTGATGGCCGCGGCTTCGTCGAGCTCGCGGCTTTCCACGGTGATGCGGTCATGGAAAGGCGAGATGTGCAGGCGCAGGGCGCCGGGAGCATTGATCAGGGAGGAGTAGCGGGCTCCGAATTCCTTCAGCGACAGTATTTGATATTCGATCTTGATCGGAGTCAGCGGCCGCACGTGCATCTCGACCTCATGCACGACCCCCAGCAAGCCGAAGCTCGAACGCACCACGCGCAACAGGTCTCGCTCGCGCTCCGTCACCACCATCTGCTTGCCTTGCGGGGTGATCATTTTGATTTCGCTGATGCATGAGGATAGCTGCGCCATGCCGGTGTCGAAGGAAGCTTGCGGCAAGGTCGTAACCGCCGCCGCGCCCAGGGAGATCCGGCCCATTTCGGGGGTCAAGGGCAGCTCCTGTCCGCGCTCCGCCAGTGCCGACACCAGGGTGCTGATGCGTACGCCGGCCTGTGCCCGGACGCTGTTTTCGCCGAACTCCAGAATGCGATCAAGCCCCGAGGTATCGACTGTGGTTCCGCCGTCGCCGCCGACGCAGCGTGTTTGCGAATAATCGGCTCCGACCATGCGGACCGGGGTGGGATAGCTCTTGGGTTTGTCAAGAAGAGCGGGAATGTCCTCGAAGCGCTTGAGCCGCATTACCATTCGCGGCCGTCGATAGAGACCAGAGGAATCCGCACCCCGCGGATCGATGAATTTCTTGACCATATATGCCCCCGCAATACATAAAGTGCATTGACGCTGACTGTTGGGGGCAAAACCGGGTGGTTTTGAATAGCGCCTTGGCGCTATGGGAATACTGGCAACCCCGCTATCGTCAGACTTCCAATTTGGGAAGTCCCTTAGACCGGTGGCTTTGCGTCCCCACCTTTCGGCGGGTTTGCCCTTAAACAGCTGTCATTACTATGCGACGGGGCCTTGAGTCTTGTAAAGGGGTTTTTGCGGTACGGGGAATCGCTCAATTTACCCCATCAAAAGCAGCGATTCAGCGTGTTCCACGGCCTCGGGGGTGCCGTAAACCACCACGACATCCCCTACTTTGAAGATGGTATCCGGCCCCGGCTCGCGTCCCACGATGCCGTCCCGTCGCACCGCGCTGACGGCGGCCTCGGATCCCCTCTGGTACAGCTCCATGATGCTGCGGCCCACGGCCCAGGCATGAGGGGGCAAAATGACGCTGTGCAGCTCCTCGCGAAACGCATGGCTCTCGTCCAGATGTTCCGCGCCCGCGGCGCGGAAGTATTGACGCAGCATGCTGTAGCGGTGGCTGCGGATGTCGTTCACGGTGCGAATCACCCGGCCCACCGGCAGCTTCATCAGCAGCAGCAAGTGCGACAACAACATGAGGCTGGCTTCGAAGGTCTCCGGTACGACCTCGGTTGCGCCGGCTGCCTGCAATTCCTCCAGCTTGGTGTCGTCCTGCGTGCGCACCAGGATGGGAACGTCGGTTCGCGATTCGCGCACCGACCGCAGGATGCGCAGCGCCACCTCCGGCTTGGTGAAGGTGATCACCACGACGCTGGCGTGCGCAAGGCCGACATTCTCCAAAACCTTGATTTCGCCGGCATCGCCGTACACCACCGGGTCGCCGGCCTGGCGGCCCAGGCGGATGCGATAGGGATCGAGGTCGAGCGCGATGTATTCGAAGCCCGTCTGTTCCAGAACGCGCGCGATGTTTTGACCGACGCGGCCGAAACCGCAGATCACGACATGATCCCGTCCGGCGGCGGCCAGGCTGACCTGCTCCTCGCGCATGGCTGCTGTCAGTGGATTGCCGGTTTCGCGCAGGATGAAGCGCGTGATGCGCCGGTTGTGGCGGATGATGATGGGCGATAACACCATGCTCAGCACAATGGCCGCGAGCAGCGGCTGCACAATGGCAGGGTCCAGCAATTCGCGGCGCAGCAACAGGATCAACAGGGCAAATCCGAATTCGCCGCCCTGCGAAACCACCACGCCGGCGCGCAAGGATTTGAACCAGTTGCGGGTGGTCGGTTGGGCGGCAACGGTCACGACGGCTGTTTTCAACACCAGCATGCCCGCCAGAATGACCGTGACCAAGGGGAAATGCCGCAATAGCAAACCGACATCGAGCAGCATGCCCACCGTGATGAAGAACAAACCCAGAAGAACCTCGCGGTAAGAGCGAATCGTGGCCTCAACCTGGTGCCGGAACTCGGTTTCGGCGAGCATCATGCCGGCGAGAAATGCGCCGAGCGCGAGCGACAAGCCGACGGCATGCGTGGCCCAGGCCGAGGCCAGGACCGCAAGCAAAACGGCCAGCGAGAACAACTCCGAGGATCGAACCGATGCGATCATGAGGAACAGCGGCCGCAGCAACCAGCGCCCGGCCGCGAGCACCAGGAGCAGGGCGACGGCGGCGATGCCGATGGCGCTCAAGATATGCGACGCGTTCGCGCCGTTGGCGCCCAATGCCGACACCAATCCCAGCAGCAGGGGGAAGCTCAGGTCTTGAAATAGGCAGATTGCCACGGCGAGACGGCCATGGGTGCGGTTGTTCTCCGATTGCTCGGTCAGCTGCGAAATGATGATGGCGGTGGAAGACATCGCCACGGCGCCGCCGATGACCACGGCGACGGCCGGCGAAATACCGAAGAGGAAACCTGCGCCCGCCGCGACGATTCCCACGGTGATGAGCACCTGGGCGCCGCCGACGCCCAACACGTCCCAGCGCATCGCGACCAAGCGCGGCAGCGAGAATTCCAGCCCCAAGGTGAACACCAGGAAGACGACGCCGAAGTCCGCCAGGAGCCGCGTGGTCTCGTTGTCGGCGGCGAGTGCCAGTGCGTGCGGACCCAGGAGCATGCCGACGGCGAGGTAACCCAAAATCGCCGGCAACGCCAACTTGCGCACGGCCGCGACCACGCAAACCGACGCGGTGAGAAGGATCAGGATCTGCAGCAGCGGATCGTTGTGCCCCATTGCCTGCTAGCATATCTCCATGAGTGAAGGCGTGACGGCCCCGTTGGTGCTCGAGCCTGATGGCGACAGTTGGCGGTTGTTCTTGAGCGGCGACTGGTCGTTGGCAGCGCTGCCGGCCGTCGAAGCGCGGCTCGACGGCTTGCCCGCAAGGCTGCCCGGTAAATTGATTTGCGATTGGACACACGCGGCCGCTCCGGGCATCAGCCCGGCGTGGGCCCTGCTCGAGCGGCTGGCCGACATGAACCCCGGGCGCGACTTGAGCGTCCGCCATACCGGTAATCCGCCGCACTTCGTGGAACTGCTGCAGCGGCTGCAGGCGGATCGGGATGCGGCAATCGCCGCGCCGCCCGCACCGGAGGCGCGCGACGGATGGGTGGGCAAGCTCGGCCGATGGGCGGTGGTGCAGGGCCGCCATGCGCGCGGCGTCATCGCCTTTTTTGGGCGCATCGCGAAGGTGATCGGCGAGATGTTCTCGCGGCTGCAGGCTGTGCGCGTCTCATCGCTGGCGCGGCATATCTACGAGACCGGCATCACCGCGATCCCCATCGTCTCGTTGATCGCCTTTCTGATCAGCGTGATCGTGGCCTATCTGGGCGCGCAGCAACTGTCGCGCTTCGGCGCCGACATCTTCGTCGTCGACCTCGTCACCATTGCGGTGCTGCGCGAGATGGGAGTATTGCTGACGGCCATCATCGTCGCCGGCCGCTCCGGCAGCGCGTTTGCGGCTGAGATCGGCGTGATGCAGCTCAATGAGGAAACCGACGCCCTGCGGGCGATGGGAATGAATCCCATCGAGCTGCTGGTGGTGCCCAGGGTGATTGCGCTCATGATCGCATTGCCGCTGCTGACGGTGATTGCCGATGCCATGGGGCTGGCCGGCGGCGGCCTGCTATCCCTCATCAACCTGCATATTCCGCTGCCGCAGTTCACGGCCCGGCTGCGCGAATCGCTCTCGCCCACGACTTTCTGGGCCGGTTTGATCAAGGCGCCCGTGTTCGCCGTGCTCATCGCCATGGTGGGCACCTATCGCGGCATGCAGGTGCGCGATTCGGCCCGCGAGCTGGGCCGCCTGACCACCGTGGCCGTGGTGCAGTCTATTTTTATGGTCATTCTCGCCGACGCGTTGTTCGCCGTTCTATTCGTGCAGATTCATTTTTGATGCAGGACGCCACGGGCAATCCGGTGATCAGGGTCAGAGGCCTGCGCAATCGCTTCGGCGCGCAGTGGGTTCACGATGGCCTCGACATGGAGGTACGCGCAGGGGAAATATTCGGCGTGGTCGGAGGCTCCGGTGCCGGCAAGTCAGTGCTGCTTGCGATCGATTTTGGGGTTGCGGCGCCCCGATGGTGGCACCGTGGAGTTGTACGGCCGGGATGTAGAGAGCCTGGCGGCCGCGGATCGCAGCACTTTGGTGCAAACCTACGGCGTAACCTTTCAAAACGGCGCGCTCATCAGCTCCCTGACCGTCGCCCAAAACATCCAATTGCCGTTGCGCGAGCACTATGCATTGTCCGAGAGCAACCTGGACGGCCTCGCGGAGTTGAATCTGCTCATGGTGGGATTGCAGCCCGCCGACGGCGCCAAGTTTCCCTCCCAGCTCTCCGGGGGAATGGTCAAACGCGCCGCTCTGGCGCGGGCGCTGGCATTGGAACCGAAACTATTGTTCCTCGATGAGCCGACCGCGGGCCTCGATCCGATTTCCGCAGCCGCCTTCGATGAGCTACTGTTATACCTGCATTCCCAGCTGCGGCTCACGGTTGTCATGATCACCCACGATCTGGATACGTTGTTCAAGACCTGCAGCCGGGTCGGGGTGATCGTCGACAAGCGCATGATTTCCGACACGCTGGAGGGCATGCTGCACAATCCACAGCCGTGGATACAGGAATACTTCCACGGACCACGGGCTCGCGCCGCAGAGCGGGAAGTCGAAGGGAGGGGGCATGGATAGAGACACCAACTACGTCGCGGTAGGTGCCTTCGTGCTGTTGGTCATCGCCATGGCCTTGTCATTTGTTTTTTGGTACACCGATCAACAGGACAAACGTACCTATCAGCGCTACGAGATCTACTTTCCGGGATCGGTCAGCGGATTGACCGCCGGCAGTGCGGTGCGTTATCTGGGAGTCGATGTCGGCAAAGTGGTGCGCATCGCGCTGGACCCGCAACAGCGCAAGACCGTGCAAGTGATCGCGGACATCGATTCCACCGCGCCCATCGATGACCGTACACGCGCCTCCTTGAGCCTGCAGGGGGTAACCGGCCTGTTGTTCGTGGACCTGGAGCAAGATCCCAAAGCGGACTCGACCGGCACCATGCCGCAGGGACAGCGCTATCCCATGATTCGTTCGCGCCGCTCCGATTTTGACGTGCTGTTGAGCAACCTACCGGCGCTGACCACGCACCTGGTGGAGCTGGCCAATCATTTCAATGACATCTTCAGCGACGAGACCGTACGCTCGCTGAAGGCCACGCTCGAGAATGCGCGCCTCGCGAGCGAGCGCCTGCCGGGCACGGCGCGTGAGCTTCAAGAACTCCTGGCCGAGGTCCGCCATGCCACGCAAGAGGCGCAGGCAACGATAGGCGAACTGCACGGTGTCCTCGCCAAGTCCTCGCCTGATCTTGAGACGGCGATCGCCAATATCCGCCAGATTTCGGACAATCTTGCGCAGACCACGCAACGGCTGAATAGCTTCGTGGCCGACAACGAACCCGGTGTGTCGCAATTCGCCAGGCAAAGCCTACCGGAACTCGAGCAGTTGTTGCGCGAAACACGCGCTGCCGCGCGGGAATTTCGCGATCTGTCGCGCAGCCTCAAGCAAAATCCGTCGCAATTGATCTACGAGCCAACATACCGCGGCATCGAGGTGGCCAAGTGAAGCTCCTGTCGCCGCCCCTGTTGCTTTTCTTCCTGGCCCTTGCGGGCTGCGGATCCTTGTTCAAGAACCAGACCGCGCCACCGACCATGTATTGGTTGTCTGCGACGCCGCCGTCGAGCGCCGCGGCTTTGCAGGCAGACCCTGTCGATCCCGCCGGCGTGCCTCTGGCCGATCTGGCGGTGCTCAAACCGCGGGTGCGCGCGGGGCTCGACACCGAACGTGTCGCCGCCTTGTACCCGGATCGACGACTGGAGTATTTCGCCGATGTGCGCTGGAGCGGACCGCTCGATGAGGTATTGCAGGATCTGGCGGTGCAGACTTTTCACTCGCACCCGGGAATGCGCAATGTCAGCACGGATATTTCCGCATTCCCAAGCGCCTACTGGCTGGAAATCGAAGTGGTGGATTTTCAGGCGGAGTATGGCGCGCCGGACACGGCACCGACCGTCCATGTTCATCTGCTGGCACGGATCGGAAATTCAGCCAATCGGCAAATCCTGGGCCGCTTCGAGCCCGACGTGCATGAAGCGGCCGCGGGCAATCGCATGAGCGCGATCATCGATGCCTACAATCATGCCGCCGGCAAGGCGCTGAACGAGATTGCGGCGGGTGCCGGGGCCGCGCTCAACACCAAGCCCAATCACTGAATCTTGGCCTCCGCGGCCTCGATTGCCGTGCCGATCTCCATCCACTGCGTTTCCAAATAGGCCGCATCCCGCTCGAGATTCGCGCGGCGCTTGGCAATCTTATCGAGCATGGGGTTTGCCGCGAGCTCCGCCTCGAGCAATGCGCGCTCCGCGGCCAGCGTGGCGATGCGCGCCTCGATCTCCCCCAGCTGACGGCGCAAACGCAGCAGCGGATCGCGCCGCGGCGCGGGTTTCTTTTCCGCCGCCCCGGTCTTGCTTGCGCCGGTCGTGCTTGCGCTGCTTTTGCCGCGCGATCGCAGCCATTGCTGGTAGTCGTCGAGGTCGCCGGAAAACTCCTGCAGCTTGCCGTCCGCCACCAGCCACAATGTATCTGCCACCGATTTGATCAAGTGACGATCGTGCGAAACCACGACCAGGCCGCCCTCGAAGCTCTGCAGCGCCACGCTCAGGGCCTGGCGCATCTCGATGTCCAGGTGATTCGTCGGCTCATCCAGCAGCAGCAGGTTGGGACGCCGCGCAACCAGAATGGCGAGCGTAAGGCGGGCTTTTTCGCCGCCGGAAAAACGCCCCACGGGCTCGAAGGCTCGGTCGCCGGTGAATCCGAATTTTCCCAGGTGATCGCGCACCTTTTGCTCCTCGCCGCTCGCGAAGCCAAGCCCGCCGAGGCTGCGCAAATGCCAGAATGCATCGCAGTCCGGCTCGAGCTGTTCCATCTGCTGCTGCGCAAAGTATCCGATGGAAAGATCCGCAGCCGCCGTGCGCTGTCCCGCAAGCAAGGTATTCTCGCCGGCCAGCAGCTTGGTCAGGGTGGACTTGCCGGCGCCGTTCGGCCCCAGCAGCGCAATACGATCCAAAGGAGAGATCGACACATTGATGCGGCTCACGACTTGAATTCCGGCATAGCCGCAGGCGGCGTTCTCCAGGGTGATGAGCGGCCGCGGCGTCTTCAAGGGCTGCGCAAACTCGAATTCGAACGGGCTATCGACATGTGCCGGTACGATGCGTTCCATCCGCTGCAGCATTTTCAAACGGCTCTGGGCCTGCCGCGATTTGGTGGCGGATGCCCGGAACCGATTCACGAAAGAGGTGATTTCCGCGATACGCCGCACCTGCCGCGCATGCAACACCGACTTGCTGCGCCAATTCCTCGGCGCGCGCATTCTCGAACTGCGAATAGTTGCCGCTGTATGCATGCACCGAGCGATTCTCGATATGCAGCACCCGGTCGATGATGGCGTCGAGGAATTCGCGGTCATGCGAGATCATGAGCAGCGTGCCCGGATAGGCGGTCAGCCACTCCTCCAGCCAGACGATGGCATCGAGGTCCAGGTGGTTGGTGGGCTCATCCAGCAGCAACAGGTCCGCCCGCGAACACAGCGCGCGCGCCATTGCCAGACGCACGCGCCAGCCGCCGGAAAATTCCGTCACCGCACGTTCATGATCCGCAGTCTTGAAGCCGAGACCGTGCATGATCGCGGCTGCGCGGGCCCTGGCGCGATAACCGTCGATGGACTCCAACGAGGAATAGAGGTCGGCCAGCAAAAGCGCGGCGTCGCGCTTCTCGGCGCCCTCGATGGCCGCCTGCACGCCGCGCAGCTGCGCATCGCCGTCCAGCACGAACTCGATGGCGGGCCGGGAGCTCGCAGCGATTTCCTGCTCCACGTGCGCGATCTTGACCGCCGCCGGCAGATCGATGTCGCCGCGATCGGGGATGAGTTCGCCGCGGATCGCTGCGAACAGGCTGGACTTGCCGCTGCCGTTGGCGCCGGTGATGCCCACCTTGTTGCCGCGAAAGACGGTGAAGTTGACCTGCTCGATGAGCGGCTGCGGTCCGCGCCGCAGCGTCAAATCTCGCGCCGACAGCATCGAGTATTGTTACGAGGAGAGACGGATCGGCCGCGCCGGCGGCGTGCACAAGTCGCCATGATGCGCCGCGCCGCCTTCCTGGCCGGCGAGGATGCCGAGGAATTTACTCGCTTCCATGGCGTCGCCGAACAGCCGCCCCTGCGCGTAGTAGCAGCCGTGATCGCGCAAAAACTCGAGCTGCAGGGCTTCTTCGACGCCCTCGGCGACCACCTCGAGATCGAGGCTCTTGCCCATGTCGATGATGGTGCGGACGATGGCCGCGTCGTTTGTGTCCACCGCAACGTCGCGAACGAACGACTGGTCTATTTTCAGGGTTCCTATGGGAAACTGCTGCAGCGCCGACAGCGAGGAATAACCGGTACCGAAATCGTCGATGGCCAGGCTCAAGCCCATGGCGTACAGCTCGTTGAGCAGGCCGATGGTGCGCTTCGGGTCGGTCATCAACGTGGTTTCGGTGACTTCCAGCTCGAAGCAGGTCGGGGATACGCCGTGCTTGCGGAACACCCCGCGGCAGCGCGCAATGAAACTCGCCTGCTTCAGCTGTCGCAGCGAAAGATTGATCGCGATGCGGCCCGGCTCCGCGACGACCTTTTGCCATTCATGGTAGTCGGCGCAGACGCGGTTCAGAACCCATTCGCCGATCTCGAGGATCAGGCTCGTCTCTTCAGCAAGCGGGATGAAATGCGAGGGAGAGATGTCGCCGTGACCGGGAAGGCGCCAACGCAATAATGCCTCCGCGCCGACCACGCGCCCGCTTCGCAGGTCCACTTTTGATTGGTACAGGATCACGAGCTCGTTGCGTTCCAGCGCCCGGCGCAGCTTGCTCTTCAACATCAATCTTTCGACCGCCGCCGCGTTCATGCTGGGCACGTAGAACGCGCAGGAATTGCCGCCGTTCTGCTTGGAGTGATACATCGCCGCATCGGCATTACGGATCAGATCGATGACATTTTCCGCGTCGTACGGACAGATCGCGATCCCGGCGCTGGCCGTGAGGTAAACCTCCTGCTGATTGACGTAGAACGTCCGGCTGATTTCATCGAGCAGCGTCCGGGCAAGCGAGCTCAAGGCCGCCCGATTGTCGGTATCAACCGGCAGATCGTCGATGAACATCGCGAACTCATCGCCCGCGAGGCGCCCGATCACCGCATCCTTGCTCAAATTTCGCGTCAACCGTTCGCTCAGGATTTCCAGAGTACGGTCGCCGGCGGCATGGCCGAAGGTGTCGTTGACCTCCTTGAAGCGATCGAGGTCCAGATACAGAAGCGCCAGGGATTTTTGATTGCGGCGCGCCCGCGCTATCGCCTGCTGCAGCAGGTGCTGGAACTGCATGCGGTTCGGCATTTTCGTGAGCGTGTCGTATCGGGCCAGGTAGCGGATGCGGCGCTCCGCGCGCTTGCGTTCCGTGATGTTGCGCGCCACGTAGATGTTGCCCTGGAACTGCGGATCTTCTGAATCGATCGCCGAGCTCGCCATGGACACCGGGATGGTTTGCCCTCGTGCCGTGCGCAACACCGTCTCGCGCGCTTCCGGCGCGGAGTGGGAAGATTCGAACGCATCGCGGTGCACTTCGTCGATGAAGCCGGCGAGCGGCTTGCCGACCAATTCATCCTCGGAATAGCCGAGCAGCAGCTGCGCCGCTTCATTGCAGCTTTTTACCGTTCCGTCCGGGGAGGTCACCAGGACGGCGTCGCTCAAACTGTTGAGCACGGTATTGAGATAATTCTTGGTGATGGTGGTTTCGTTCAGATTCTGACGCATGCGCTCGAGCGCGAATTGCAGATCTCCCAGCTCATCGCGCCTCTGGACCTCGAGCGGCCGCGTATAATCTCCATCGCTGATCCGATCCGCGCTCTTGACCAGGGCCGAGATGGGGGCCGACAACTGGCGGGCGATGAACCATGCGCCGAACAAGCCCAGGATCACCAGCGGCAAGGCAATGCCGGCCAGCACGCCGCGAATGCGCTTGACCTGCTGCCCCTGCTTGCTCAACAGCTGGGCATGGATGCTGGACAGAGTGTCCTGCATGGTGGCGCGGCTCATCCAGATTTCCAGGCTCCCGTCGCGCTCGATGGCGCTGCGAACGGCGAAGGGTCCCGTTGGGGTCAGCCGGGTGTCGGGATTGTTGGCGGAGTACAAAACGTTGTTGCGCGGGCCCCATACCTCGACGCGCTCCACGTCGCTCTCATTGAGCAAACGCGCGGCAATCGCGGCGATCGCGGCGCTGTCGCCCGCCTTGAGCGCCGGCCCAAGGGAGGAGAGGGCGGCGCTGCTCAATGAATTGGCACGGGCCTCGAGATCCGCTTCCAGCTTACTTTCGACCGTGGTATAGGTGAGCTGGTTGGCATCGGCGGTGGTGACCCGGTGATCGTAGTACGCCAGTCCGCTCAAAATCAGCGCAAGCACGGCGCTGACGCCCAATGCCAGGAGCAGATAGTTGGTTTTAAGGCTGCGCGCCATCGATTATCCAGTTCCCCGTCTCTTAACCGATGATCATACCCGTTCGTGCTGACCCCCATAAGGGGCGAGGTACAATCCAGCTTGATGGACGCCATTCATGCGCATTGACATTTATTCCGACACCGTATGCCCCTGGTGTTACTTGGGGAAACGGCGCTTCGATCTTGCGCTTGCCGCACGACCGCAATACGAACCTGTCGTCACTTGGCGACCATTCGAGCTGAACCCCGATCTGCCGAGCGAGGGCTTGGATCGGGAAACCTATATGGCGGCGAGAATGCCGGATCAGGCACAGCTGGCAGAGGCGCACGCCGAGCTGGAGCGCTTGGGAGAGTCCAGCGGCATTCGCTTTCGATTCGATTTGATCAAGCGGGTCCCGAACACCCGCCGCTCGCACCTGCTCATTGCGCACGCGGCGCGCAGCGGTCGGCAAGGGCCGGTCAAGGAGCGCATCATGCGTGCGTACTTCGAAGAAGGCTGCGACATCGCGGATCCGGAGGAACTGGTGCGCTTGGGCAGCGAGGCGGGACTGGTTGCCGCGCAGGTGCGCAACGTATTGATACTGCGCGCGGGTCAGGACGGTGTGGTGGCCGCAGAACGCCACGCGTCGGTTCTTGGGATCACCGGCGTGCCCACCTATGTGTTCGACGGTCAGTACACCATTTCGGGTGCACAGGATGTGGGGGTGTTCGCCCGGGTGTTCGACCAAGTCGCCGATTTTGCCGCCGGTCGCAGCGTGGCTCGATGAATGACGGTGAATTGACCGGACAGGCGCGCACCCATATCGCCGCCCTGGCCGACCCGGAATGCCTGCTGCACAAGCATGCGGTCACACCCTTCCTGAATCTGCGCCGCGCCGCCAAGGACGATGGCATCGATTTGGTGCCGCTGAGCGGTTTCCGCGATTTTGACCGCCAATTGCAGATCTGGAACGGAAAATTCAGCGGCGAGCGGACGATGTATGACGCGGCGGGCGTCAAGCTCGATGGCGGTGCGCTGTCGCCTCTCGAGCGCGTCCACGCCATTTTGCTCTGGTCGGCGCTGCCCGGCGCCAGCCGGCATCATTGGGGAACGGATATCGATGTGATCGATCGCAACGCCGTTGATTTGCAAGGCCGGCGGCGACCCATTGACGCGCGAGAGGTTTGCGCCCGGGGGACCGTTCGCCGGTCTGAGCCGGTGGCTGGAGACTCACGCCGCCCGCTTTGGATTCTATAGACCCTATCGGGGCGTGCGCTCCGGCGTGCAACCCGAGCCTTGGCACCTAAGCTTTGCACCGATCGCAGAACCGGCACGGCGCGACTTGAGACCGCAGGTTCTGCATGCCGCTGTGTCAGCTGCGCCCTTACTCGGCAAGGAGGTGGTGATGGAGCACATCGATGAGCTGCATGCCCGCTATGTCGCGACCGTCGACTTGCCGTGAGATGGGAGCCTGCCTTAGCAGGCTACAAGGCTCCTAGGCCCAGATCGCCTTGAGTCTATCCAGCATCAGGCCGCGGACCTCGTTGATGCCCGTGTCGTCCGCGGTGAACAGCGGCGGATTGCGCCTGAGCATCGGCCAGCGCTCGGTGCGCAGGATGCGGCGCAGGTAGCCGAGGTTGCGTTCAATCGCTTCCAAATAAGGATTTCTGCCGTTGAACAAGATCTCGACGTGGCGGTAGGCGTGCTCGAACTCGCCTTCGAGACGGGCCACGAAAGTTTCGCGTACAAACTCCGGGGTTTGACGCAATAGGTCCAGGCCTGAGCTGTAGCGAACCCGCAGCGAGCCGTCGATCCCGGTGGCGGTGGCGACGCCGCCGAGAACGAACTCCGGATACAGCCGGTCGCGGCACTTCTCCAGGTAGCAACGATCCGCCATTTGCGCGATCAGATCCGCGGTACCGAGGAGGTGGCCCAGCTTTCGGTCCTTGGGATCGGCGAGCTGGATCAGATTGAGTTTGATCTCGTATCCCGTGAAATGGACGATTCGCGTCGAAATGGGCACCCAGCTTTCAAGGCCGATGCTGGGCAGGTAGCGCGCCAGGAATCGCGCACTGCGGGTCACGTGGTACAAGGTGAACTCGGCGCCATTGCTGTGCTGGTGATCTTCGAATTCGCGGATGTAGCCGGCGTCGTGAAACAACGAAGTGACCAGCGCCATGACCGCGCGGTCGGCGCCGAAGCGCAGGCGACTTTCGACGCTACGCTCATACCCCACCAACAGGCGCGCCATGGCGAGCGTCATGTCCAAGGAGTGCTGGCGGTCGTGATACAGCGTGTCGACGCCGTGATAGCCGGGCATGCGCCCGGTGAAGAGCCGCTCGAAATCCTCGAATGCGGCCTCGACCTTGTCGAAGGATTCGCCCGGCCAGGCGGATGTAAACAGGTCGCGGACGGCCGCGGTAACGGCTGCTGTGGAGCTGACCTGCACGGTATTCGCAACGTCGTAGTCGTTACGTCTAAGGTCGTACATCACGCGGAGTTTATGCTCTCGGCGCGGGCCGCGCCACGGTTCACGTCAGCTTTGGAACGCAGTCGAATACATTAAGTCAATCAGCCCCCCGGAATAACCTTAATACGGCGATATTTAGTAAACCTTGATGCCGCCGAATTTGTGCTTGATTCGCCGCGCCAGCGTCGCGTAACCAAGCCAAAAGCCGCACAACAGGCCCATGAACGCGCCGGCGGCAATGCCGGCCGCGGGCGCTGAGCGCAAGGGTGCGGCCGCCGCGGGCACGGCTGTAGGCCGTCCCTGACCCCGCGCCGCATCAATCTCGGCTTGCTTGGCATTCAGTTCCTGCTTCAGGCGTTCCACTTCACTTAGAGCCGCCGCTTCCTTGAGTGCGGGTGGGCTGGCGCGGTTGCGCTCCAGTTCTTCTTCGAGCTGCTTGACCCGCACGATGGCAGGCTCCTTGCTGGTAAGGAATGCCGATTTGACCCAGCCCAACGTGCCGTCGCTCAGGCGTACCTGGGTGAACTCTCCGCTTTGCGCGAGGGTCTCCACGCTCGTGCCCGAGTGCAGGGTGGTCAGACGCTGCCCCTGGCCATTTTGCTCGGCGTACACACCGAGCACCAGTTCGTCGCTGACATAGGCGGTATCCGCCGCGGCCCCCGCGGCCAGCAGCGCGAACAGCAACGCCGCCGATCTCACGCTGCGATTCCCGTTTGTTTGAGCAGCGGCCGCACATCGGGTTGGCGGCCGCGAAATCGCACAAACGCATCCATCGCATCGACGCTGCCCCCGCGCGAAAGAATGGAATCGCGGAAGCGCGCGGCCGTCGTGCTGTCGAATATTCCCGCCACCTCGAATGCCTCGAACGCATCGGCGGCCAGCACCTCGGCCCATTTGTAGCTGTAGTAGCCCGCGGCGTAGCCCCCGGCGAAGATATGCGCGAAGCTCGCGGGCATGCGGTTGAACGGTGCGGGCGGCACGATCGCGACGCGCCGTCGAACTTCGGCCAGCGTCGCGGCAACCTTGGCACCCACCTTGGGGTCGAAGTTCGCGTGCAATTCGAAATCAAAAGTGGCGAGTTCGATTTGCCGCAGCGTATCAAGCGCGGCGTTGAAGGTGCGCGTGCCGACGAGGCGCTGCAGCAGATCCACCGGCAACGGCTCGCCGCTGTCGATGTGCGCCGAGATGAGCGGCAGAACCTCGGGGCGCCACACGAAATTCTCCATGAACTGACTGGGCATCTCGACCGCATCCCACGCAACGCCGTTGATGCCCGCGATGCTGGGGTAAGCCACGCGGGTCAGCATGTGATGCAAACCGTGGCCGAATTCGTGAAATAGAGTGATGACCTCGTTGTGGGTCAACTGCGAGGGCAGCGAGCCCACCGGTGCGGTGAAGTTGCACACCAGTTGGGCGACAGGCAACGCCGCTCCGGAGGGCAGGGATTTCGCGGCAACGCATTCGTCCATCCACGCACCGCTGCGTTTCTCGCCGCGCGAGTATGGATCGAGATAGAAACCCGCCACGATCCTTTCGTCGCGGTCGAGCAGATCGTAGAAGCGCACGCTGGGATGCCAGACGCTGACGTCGGGACGCTCGCGCACACCGATGCCGTAAAGGCGCCGGATGAGCACGAACAATCCGCTCAATACCTTCGGCAACGGGAAATAGGGACGCAACGCTTCCTGCGACACCTTGAAGCGGCTCTCCTGCAGCTTTTCGCCGTAGAACGCGATATCCCAGGCATTGAGCTTGCGGCCCGCGAACTGCTCCAGATCCATGAACTCCTCGCGCGCGGCCGGCCGGCAGCGCCGCGCCAGATCTTCCAGGAAGGCGAGCACCTGCTTGCTGCTCTTCGCCATGCGCGTGGCGAGAGCGAAGTCGGCGAAATTATTGAAACCCAGCAGATTGCCGAGCTCGTGGCGAAGGGCGAGTATTTCCTCGATGATGGCCGTGTTGTCGAATCGCCCGGCGCTGGGACCCAGTTCGGAGGCGCGGGTGATCCAGGCTTCGTAAATGTCGCGCCGCAATTGTTCGCTCTCGGCGCTGGCCATGATGGTCATGTAGGTGGGTTGATCGAGCTTGAACAGCCAGCCGGATTGCTGCGCCTCGCGCGCATCTGCGGCGGCACGATCGATGGCGTTGGCGGGGAGGCCCTCGAGTTCCGCGCTATTGGTGACTGCGCGGGTATAGGCGCCGCCGGCATCGAGCACGTTCTCGGAAAATTTGGTTGCCAACTGCGCCAGCCGCTGAACGACCTCGCGGTAACGGGTTTTCCGGTCTTGAGGCAAATCGACCCCGGCCAGGCGGAAATCGCGCAGCGCGTTCTCGACCACTTTGCGCTGCGCGGGCTCGAGCGTGTCGCCTTCCGCGCTGAGCACATGGGCATAGGCGGACTGCAGCGCCAAGTTCTGGCCGAGCTCGGATGAGTACTCCGTGAGCAGCGGTACGCACTCGTTGTAGGCCTCGCGCATCTGCGGCGAATTGGCGACACCGTTCAGATGAGATATCGGACTGAAGACACGGCTCAGGCGGTACCCCAATTCCTCGACCGGAACGACCAGCGAGGCGAATGTCGGATTGTTTTGAGCGGTCAATTCCGCGAGGCGCGCGCGGTTTTCGTGCAGAACAGTTATCAATGCCGCACGAGCATGCCCCGCTTCGATGCGACCGAAGGCCGGTAAGGCGCCTAGTTCCAGGAGTGGGTTGTTCACCGTCGCGATTCTACCAGACACGCCGACAACTTCGCGGGCGGCGGCGCGGCGCGCGAACACGTATCATGGATACCGGCACATCTCAAGAACGGAAATCAGCGTGTCCGACCAGATATTCGATCTCATCAGCATCGGCGGCGGAAGCGGCGGTCTTGCCTGTGCGCAACGCGCGGCCGAATACGGCGCCAAGGCTGCGGTGATCGAACCGCATCGATTGGGAGGCACCTGCGTGAACGTGGGTTGCGTGCCGAAGAAGGTCATGTGGAACGCGGCAGGTGTGGCCTTGAGCGTGAGCGATGCAGGTGATTATGGCTTCGACGTCAAACCCGGCGCCAACGATTGGCCGCTCCTCAAGCGCAAGCGCGATGAGTACGTGCTGCGCTTGAACGGCATCTACGAGCGCAATCTCGAGGCCAAGGGCGTGGCGTACGTCCGCGGTGCCGCACGCTTTGTCGACGCGCACACCTTGGAGGTAAACGGCCGGCGCCTGAGTGCGCGCCACATCGTGATTGCCACGGGAGGCAAAGCGTTGCTGCCCGATTTGCCGGGCGTGGATCTCGGCATCACCTCGGACGCATTTTTTGAACTCAAGACGCGGCCGCAGCGGGTCGCGGTCGTGGGCAGCGGCTACATCGCCTGCGAGCTGGCCTCGGCATTCCGGGAACTCGGCAGCGAAGTGCAGCAATTCATCCGCAAAGATCGTCTGATCAGCTACTTCGACGCCATGCTCGGCAAATCCCTGATGCGTGAATTTCGCGCGCAGGGCATCGTGGTCGAGGAACGCGTGGTGCCTGCGGCGGTACGCGAGGAGATGGGCAAGAAGATCCTGGTGGCGCAGGATGGTCGCGAATTCGCCGGCTTCGATTGCCTGCTATGGGCCCTGGGCCGCGGACCGAACATTGCCGGACTTGATTTGCAAAAAGCCGGTATCGCGCTCGATGACAGCGATTTCATCATCACTGACGAGAAGCAAAATACCAATGTGGCCGGTGTGTACGCGATCGGCGATGTGACCGGGCGCGTGCAGCTCTCACCCCGGTGGCGATCGCGGCCGGCCGCCGCCTGAGCGACCGGCTGTTCGGCGACAAGCCTGAACGGCACCTGGAATATCGAATGATTCCCACCGTGGTGTTCACGCATCCGCCAATCGGTACCGTGGGGGCGAGCGAGGCGGAAGCGCGCGCGCAGTATGGCGATGCGGTGAAGGTATACGTGGCCGACTTCACCCCCATGTACCACGCACTGACCACGCGCAAGACGCACACCGACATGAAGCTGGTATGCATCGGGCCGGAACAGCGGATCGTCGGCTGCCACATCATAGGGACCGGCGCCGATGAGATGCTGCAGGGCTTTGCGGTGGCGATCCGCATGGGCGCGACCAAGACCGATTTTGACGATACCGTGGCCATTCATCCGACCAGCGCAGAGGAACTCGTCACCATGCGGTAGGAGCTGGGGGCCGGGAGGCTCCTAGGCGTGTTGCGCCAACGCCTCCAGCGCCGGCGCGGTGTCGGGACGAATTCCGCGCCACAGCAAGAACGACTCTGCAGCCTGCTCGACCAACATGCCCCACCCCTTGGTGGCGCGCGCGGCGTGCAACGATTTGGCCCACAGCGTAAAGGGAGTATGGCCGCGGCCATAGGCCATGTCGTAGCAAACACTTTCCTCGCCGACCAATCCAACCGGCATCTCGGGCATTTCCCCCTGCAAACTGGCCGAGGTGGCATTGATGATGAGGTCATAGGGCGGACCTCGAACCTCGGAGAATCCGCAGCCTGATATCTGACCCAAATCGGAAAATTCCTCGGCCAGCTTGCGCGCCCGATCCGGCGTGCGATTGGCGATGACGACCTCGCGCAGCTCGCGCTCCATCAATGAGCCGAGTACACCGCGCACGGCGCCGCCGGCGCCCAGAATGAGCACGCGCTTGTCGGCGAGCGCCAATCCCAAATTGTTCTCCAGATCGGCGGTCAGTCCGAGGCCGTCGGTATTGTCGCCGAGCAAGGATGTTTGCTCGAAGAAAGCGATGGTGTTGACCGCGCGGGCGCGCTCCGCCCGCGGCGTCAATTCATTGACGAGTTCTGCCGCCGATTGTTTGTGCGGCAGAGTCACGTTCAGGCCCTTGATGCCGCTGGCGAACAGACGCAGTGCGTCGCGTCGGAAATTCTCCGGCGGGATGTCGAATAGACGGTAGACCAGATTTTGCGCGGTCGCCTTGGCGAACATTCCATGGATGAACGGCGACCAGCTATGCGCGATGGGATGGCCCGCGACTCCATACTGATCGGGAGCATCGGTGACCGGAAGATCGCTCACTCCGCGAGCCACTCCGCGGCGCGCTTCGCAAAGTAAGTCAGAATGCCGTCGGCGCCCGCGCGCCTGATGCAAAGCAGAGCCTCCAACGCAACCGCGCGCTCGTTCAGCCAGCCATTGCCCGCGGCGGCCATGATCATCGCGTACTCCCCGCTGACCTGGTAAACGAACGTTGGCATGCCGAAGCGGTCCTTAACCCGACGCACGATATCAAGGTAGGGCAGGCCGGGCTTGACCATGACCATATCCGCGCCCTCGGCAATATCGAGCGCCACCTCGCGCAGCGCCTCGTCGGTGTTGCCGACATCCATTTGATAGGTGTGCTTGCCGCCGCTTTTAAGCTGCGCCGCCGAGCCCACGGCGTCGCGAAACGGGCTGTAGAAACTGGAGGCGTACTTGGATGAATAGGCCAAAATTCGCGTATTCACCAATCCCGCGGCTTCAAACGCACTGCGGATGGCGCCGATGCGTCCATCCATCATGTCCGACGGGGCCACGACATCCGCGCCGGCATCGGCGTGCGAACGCGCCTGGCGCACCAGCGCCTCGACCGACACATCGTTCAGAACGTAGCCCTGATCGTCGATCACTCCGTCCTGTCCATGCGTCGTGAAGGGATCGAGCGCAACGTCGGTAATGACCCCCAGGCTGGGAAACTCCTTTTTTACAGCTCTCACCGCGATTTGAGCGATGCCGTTCGGATTCCAGGACTCGCGCCCGTCCAGGGTCTTTTTGGCCTCGGGAGTCACCGGAAACAGGGCAATCGCCGGGATCTTGAGGCGTATGAGAGACTCGCACTCGCGCAGCAGCTCATCCACCGAAAGCCGCTCGATGCCGGGCATGGAAGCGACCGGTTGGCGCTCGCGGGTGCCTTCGACCACAAAAATCGGGTAAATCAGCGAATCGACACTCAAGTGGTTTTCCCGCATCAGCCTGCGCGAAAACTCGTCGCGCCGCATGCGCCGCATGCGGGTGCCTGGAAATGAACTGCCGGGGATTCCGGTCATATTGGGTGTGACTCCTATCGCCATTCTTCGTGACCGGCACAACGCGGTAATATCGCTTGGACGATATATCAAGCCGGGTGCTGATTTATACATGAACGATGAGGTTGGCGGAAATCGTAGGCGGGCCCGGTTTCAGGCGTTATGCCAAACCTTGCGGCCGGATCTGCTGCGCTTCGCATTCTGGCTATCCCGGGACCGGGCGTTGGCGGAAGACGTGGTACAGGAGAGCATGTTGCGCGCGTGGAAGGCGCAGGATTCGCTATTGGACGAGAACGCGGCCAAACCCTGGTTCTTGACCATCATCCGCCGGGAATACGCGCGCACCTTCGAGCGCAAACGCTTGAATACGGTGGATGTGGACGAATTGATTGCCAGAGAGGAGCCGATTTTGGCGGTTGCCGAGGAACAAGATTTGAGCGAAATGCGTGCGGCGCTGTTCAAGCTGCCCGATGAATATCGAGAACCGCTGTTGCTGCAGGTGTTGATGGGCTATTCGACGGCCGAGATCGCGCGCGAGCTCAGCCTGTCGGGTCGCCGCCGTGCTGACGCGCTTGTTTCGTGCCCGCCAGCGTCTTCGCGGGCTGTGCGGCGAATCGGACCGCAAGGCGACGCATGATGGATCACGAGCAATACCGTTCCGCGATCATGGCCGATCCGCGCGATCCTGATCCCGACGTGCGCGAACACCGGGAAAGTTGTCCCGAATGCAGTGCATTCGGCGAATCACTGCAGCGTTTTGAATCGAGGCTCGAGCGCGCGCTTAAAGTAGAGATCCCAACGCGCGCCGCCATCCTGGCCTATGAGCGCACCGCGAGTACGCGCCCTCATCGGCCCTGGCGGCGCTTCGCGATCGCGGCCAGCCTGGTTCTGGGCGTGGGGTTGGCCGGCGTGCTCTGGCTCGCCCTGCCGCAGAGCAGCCTGGCGGCCGATGTGGTGGCGCACGTGCAAGCAGAACCGGAATCGTGGCAGCACCCTGACGCGGCGATCACGGGTCCTGCCCTGAACGCAGTGCTTAAGAGATTCGAAGCTGCATCTGAAATCCGATGCCGGTACCGTCAGCTATGCCAGCAGCTGCTTCTTCCGAAATCACTTTGTGCCGCATCTGGTGGTGCAAACCGAGTCGGGGCCCGTGACCGTGATGGTGCTGGCACATGAATCGGTGGGGCGATCGGTGCAATTCAATGAGCAGGGCTATCGCGGCACCATCGTCCCCGTGCCGGGTCATGGCGCCATGGCGGTGCTCATGCGCGGCTGCCGGTGCGGATGGCGAGGCCGTACAGCGCATCGCCGCTCGCGTGGGCGCATCGATCGACTGGACGCCGTAGATATAGGAGCCTGGGACGGCTCCGAAGGCCCCTAGATTCCGACTTCGCCGAGCAAATCGATCAGCCGCCGCGCGCTTGCTGCGAGCCGTGGATGTTCGGCTTCGAACTGAACGGCGACCCGTTCCAGCCGATCGGGCAGCGAGGCGGCGGGAGCCGCACCGGCGCCCGGCGCTTGATCCACCATGCGTTTGACGTCCGGAAGAATCTCGTCGAGCGATCGGCGCGCCGCGGGATTGTCTCGGTGGAGTTGAGTCAATTCGGCGTGCAACTTGGCCAGCCGCTCGCGTAAGCTATTTTGGTCCATATTTTCCTCGTATGGCTATTGTGCCACCCGCTCGGGGGTGAGGCGCGCCACTTCGACGTAACCGGCACCCGCGGCGGCAATGGCGCCATGAATGGCTTCGTACGCGTCGCGCAGAAACTGGTCCGCGCCATAGGGCGGATTTACGATCAGCAGACCGCTGCCGGCCAACCCCAAACCCGCATCGTCCGGGTGAATGGCCAGATCGGCAAACAACATCTTGGGAATTCGCAAAGCCTCGAAGCGGGTGTGCACCATGCTGCGCTGTGTCGCGCTGCGAATCGGATACCACATCAGGAATATCCCGCTGGGCCAGCGTCGATATGCCTCCGCAAACGCCCGCAGCATCGATTTCAGTTCATCGAGACTCTCATAGGGTGGATCGATGAGCACCAATCCGCGCCGCTCATCGGGCGGCAGGAAGGCTTTCAGAGCGGCGTAGCCGTCGCCGATATCGGTGCGAATCCGCCCGGACGACTCGAGCTCACGTTCCGCCGCCCGTGCCTCCGCGGGTGCCAGTTCGACGAACAGCGCCCGATCCTGGGGCCGCAGGGCCGCCGCGATCAAGGCCGGCGAGCCAGGATAGCGGGGCAGACGTTTGCCGCGCCGTGCGCGTATTGCCGCAAAATAGGTCTTTAGTTTTTCATTGCCCAAGGCGTTGACGATGAGACGCTGCACGCCACGCTCCGCTTCGCCGGATTTTTGAGCTTCGGGGGCCTGCAAGTCGTAAAAGCCGCGTCCGGCGTGACTGTCCAGGACGAAGAACGCGGCATCCTTGCGTTTCAACGCGTCGAGGCAATACAGAAGTCCGACGTGCTTGGCCACATCCGCGAAATTTCCCGCGTGATAGATGTGCTGGTAGTTCATCGTGCAATTGTGCCCGAGCCCTTGCCCTTGCACACGGTCGTGCGACTGGGCAGTCTGAAACGTATCGTGGTTGGGGTAGAGGCTATGACGACCGGAAAATTGGAGTTCGACGGCGTCGAATATCTGGACGGGGGCTCGTCGAACCCTGGGCCGCTGGGGTGGATGCAGGGCGCGCCGCCGCATCCTTCGAAACTGATCCGTTTCCAGGACGACCGCTTCCTTGAATTTCCGCAGATTCGTTGGTCCTTGTCGCACATGCGCGAGCTGGCGCCGACGGCCGCGGTGTGGCGCGGCAACGGCCCGCGAAGCGACCTCGGATCTCCTGAAAGCGCCGCCGAATCAGCAGTCGACGCGCTCGCATTCAAGGACCTGTCCGGACGCAAACTCACCTGGGCGCAGGCGTTGCAAGACACTTACACCGACGGCATTGTTTTGCTGCATCGGGGCCGCCTGATCTATGAGCGCTACTTCGGAGCTTTGGAGCCGCGGCGCCCGCACGCTTGCTTTTCCATCACTAAATCCTATGCGGCGACGCTGGCGGCCACGTTGATTCATGAGAGAACGTTGGACGAAAACCAACTCATCCCGTACTACTTGCCGGAGATGGCCGCCACCGCGTACGCGGATGCCACGTTGCGCCAGGTGCTGGACATGCAAATCGGGGTTGCCTACTCCGAATTGTATGCGGACCCCAAAGCGCACATCTGGGATTACGCACGTGCCGGCGGTCTGCGGCCGCGTCCGCCCGGATACACAGGGCCGGGCAGTTTCTACGAGTATCTGCAAACGCTGCGCCCCGAGGGCGGTCATGGCAACGGTTTTGTGTACAAAACCGTCAACACGGAGGTCATGTGCTGGGTGATGCGCCGGGTCACGGGCGTGGCGTTGCCGGACATGCTGAGCGAACGCATCTGGTCGCGCATCGGTTGCGAGGAAGATGCTTACCTGACGGTCGATCCGACGGGCGTGGCGATGGGCGGCGCCGGTTTGAGTGCCGGATTGCGCGACCTCGTGCGCTTCGGCGAACTCATGCGTTGCGAGGGTGCCTGGCACGGCCGGCAAATCATTCCCGCCGAGGTCGTCGATGATATTCGACGCGGCGCCGATCCGGCCAGGTTCGCAACGGCCGGCTACACGCTGCTGCCCGGCTACTCATACCGCAACATGTGGTGGGTGTCGCACAATCCTCTGGGCATGTTCGAGGGACGCGGCATCCATGGTCAGCGGCTGTACATCGTGCCGAAAGCGGAATTGGTGATTGCGCGCTTCTGTTCCCATCCGATTGCGAGCAGCGCGGCGAATGATCCGATCACCCTTCCCGCGTTCGCGGCCGTTTGCGATACGCTGATGAAGCGCTGAATCGTTAGGGGTGCGATCACTGCAGTGCGGTTGCCGGGCCGATCGAATTTTACATCTTGCGCTGACAATGTCTGGAATCGCGCAGTGGTTCACAGTTGCGAAGTTCGGATACGCACCGCATCGGCTACCATTTCGACCATGAGCAAGGAAGTCACCGAGACAGCGGTCGAAGCGCACGAATTTCATGCCGCCGAACTGGCAGCGGCGTTGCCGATGCAAGAGCGCCGCAGCCACGAACGAAAGTCAGTCGTCATTCGAGCCAAGGTGACGATATACGGAAAATCGGTGCTTCCCGGCCACACCGTCGATCTGTCGCAGTCGGGCGCGAGCTTCACCGTGCCATTCGAATTGGACCAAGGTCAGCAATGCCTCATTGATCTGGAATTGGAAGCCTGCGGCGAGACGGCCGTGTTCCACATTCCCGCCGAGGTGCGCTACTGCGTACAGATGGGTCGGTCCCGCTGGCGTGCAGGCATGCGTTTCGGCGAGACCGACCCGGCGACCTCCGCCTTGATCGAGGCGATCTTGAAGACCAAGGCGCAATAGTTCTAGTCCACCGCCCCTGCGTTGTCCCATTCCGGAAAGACACGCAGCGCATCCACAAAATTGTGAATGACATCGGTGTGCGCATCTTCCTGCCAGCCGCCCGGTTGGGCGTTGCTGAATAGATCGCGCGGCCGGCCCAGATCGTCGATGGAATACAGCACGAAATTCAGCGCCTGACGGGCTTCATCCGCGAGAGTTTGGGATCCGCCGGCCCGGGCATGCATCGCGAGCACCGCTCCGTAGGTGGAATTCACTCCTCCCCAGGCTTGATGGTCTTCATCCTGTTCATGACAGACGGTGATTCCTGATTCTTCATGCGTGAAATTGGCGCGCACGAATTCGATCAAGGCGCCGCTGGCGGAGTACCAATCGGAAAGGAGCGATTGCCGCTTTTCGAGCAGGTAGCGCGCGAGATTCAACGGTGCCCAGGCCGATCGATTTGTCGGCGTGTCGTGATCTTCGAAGAACTGTGCGAACAGCGCACCGTCGCTCGAGGCGCTGGGCAATTGATGGCCGTGGATCCATTGCCAAAGCAACCGGCGCGGGCCGGAGAATTCCTCGAAGCCATGGGTGAGCAGCTGATCGTAAAGCCGCAGGATGTAGGTCATGTTTCCCGAAACGGGCCCGCGGCTCTCGCCGGTGCGATAATCGACGCGAAACGGCCAGGGCGAATGAGCCGCATCGCCCTCCTGCTGCTCCGCGGCCAGAACGCGGGCGTTGCGCAGCGCCTGCGCCAAATAGCCGCGCTCCCCCGTCGCCTCGTACAGGCGGACCAGGGCGTAGCCGGCGATGCCGCCCTTGTCCGGTTCGATCTCAAAAGGGCGATCGGATTGCGAGCCGCAATCCGCGGGCTGCGGGAACTGTCCACGCCGGCCCGTCGAGCGCGTGAAAGCCGGATAGCATCCCTGATCCGGGGTCAGCACTTCCTTCGTCAGATAGTCTCCCATCAGGCGCGCGATGGCGAGGCAGGCGGATTGCCGTTCGCCGCGCAGCTCGAGGAATTTGAGGTAGGAAAGAATTCCCATGCCATTTTGGGTGGCGGGAATGATATCCGTGCGCGAGGCGATCGGAGTCCAGCTTGAGTCCAGAAATGTTTCGCAAGCAAAGAGCGGATAGCCGTGATCGCGGGGACATTGCCGGTAAAATGCCATCTGCAGATCGAGCGCCGAGGTCCACGCGCACCAGGGCCGCAAGCGGCCTTGGGCGTCGAACTCAACTGTGTGGCCGGCGATGATCACCGCAGCTGCCGGTAGAAGATGGTCGTATCGCAAAGACCGCCTTGGGGCAGCAGCGCATATCCAGGAATGATGCCGCAGCGCTGCCAGCCGAGTTTCTCGTAAAGTCGCTCGGCCTCGCCGCTCGCCGTGTCGAGGACCAGCAGGGTCTTGCCGGCGTCGCGGGCACAGCTTTCGGCCGCGGCGAGCAAGGCTGCGCCGACACCCTGCCGCCGCGCGCGGCGCTGCACCAGCATCTTGGCGACATCCGCCCGATGCGGCTGATTCTCGGGCTGCGCCAATAGGATCTGTACTGTGCCGATGATGGATCCTGACGCATCGCAGGCGGCCAGCGCGATTCGCTCCGCGCGCGCGACGGCGGCCGCAACGGTGCGCCAGAAGGATTCCGCCGTGGCGCGGGATATCGGCAGCATGAAGCTCACGGACGCGCCGCCTTCGACGCAGTCGATCAGCACATCGCTCAACTCCCGGATTTCGTGCTCGCCGAAGGCCTCGAGGCGATGAATTCGAATGGCTGCGTGCATAATGGCGATAGTGTAGCGCGGGAAAAACGCACGTCATGACGCTGTGTGAACTGCTGAGGATAGAGCGGCCTCTCATCCAGGCGCCCATGGCGGGCTCGCAACGCGGCGCGCTGGCTGTTGCCGTGTCGAATGCGGGCGGCCTGGGCTCGCTACCCTGCGCCTTGCTCAGTCTGGAGCAGATGCGTGCGGAGCTGGCGGACATTCGAGCGCAGACCGCGCGGCCCTTCAACGTGAATTTCTTCTGCCACGCGGTACCGCAGGCGGACGCCCGCCGGGAAGCAGCCTGGCGGGAACTGTTGTCGCCGTATTTCAAGGAATACGGAATTGCCGTGGAGGATGCGCCCGCCGCGCCGGCGCGAGCGCCGTTCAGCGCCGCGGCCGCGGATGTGCTGGAGCCCTTCAGACCCGCCGTGGTGAGTTTTCATTTTGGCCTGCCGGCCGGCGATCTGTTGGCGCGGGTCAAATCCTGGGGCTCGTTGGTTTTGGCATCCGCAACCACGCTCGAGGAAGCGCGCTGGCTGGAGCAACACGGCGCGGACGCAATCGTTGCGCAGGGTTTCGAGGCCGGCGGCCATCGAGGATTATTTCTGACCGAAGACCTCAGCACCCAGGTCGGGACGTTCGCCTTGTTGCCGCAGATGGTCGGCGCGGTCACCGTGCCGGTCATCGCCGCCGGCGGAATCGCGGACGCCAAGGGCGTCGCGGCGGCCATGGCGCTGGGTGCGGCCGGTGTGCAGCTGGGAACGGTTTTCCTGCTTTGCCCGGAGGCGACGACCAGTCAAGTGCATCGCTCGGCGTTGAAGAGCCCGCGTGCCGGACATACCGCGCTGACCAACTTGTTTTCCGGCCGCCCGGCCCGTGGAATCATGAATAGACTCATGAGGGAACTCGGCCCGATCAGTGCACTGACTCCGGCATTCCCATTGGCCGCCGGCGCGCTCGCGGGGCTGCGCAAGAAGGCCGAGGGCTTGGGATCAGGCGATTTCTCGCCGTTGTGGTGCGGCCAAAATGTCAGCGGCTGCCGGGAAATTCCCGCGGCACAGTTGATCAAGTCCCTTTTTGCCTGACGAGATCCGGAAACGCGCCATGTAACGGCTCGACAGGCCGTTTCAATGGTCCTTCAGGCGCTGGGTTCGACAACCACAGCGGTACCGTAGCACAGCACCTCCGCCGCGCCGACCATCGGTCCCGTGTCATAGCGAACTCCAACGACGCCGTTGGCGCCCATTTTCCGTGCGTGCGCAATCATCAACTGAAAGGATTCCTCACGGGCAGATTCGCAAAGATCGGAAAAAATTCCGACCCGGCCGCCGAACAGAGTCCTCAAACCCCCCAGTATGCTCAGCGGCAAAGATCTCGTCCGCACGGTGATTCCTCTTACCACGCCGAGAGTTCGCGCCACGCGAAATCCCGGCAGCTCAAAAGTCGTGGTCGTATACATTGTGATTTTTCTCCTGTTTCGTCCTAAGCGCCACGGGGCCTCAAGCGCCGCCCGGAATGACCACCGCGCTCTTGGTGCGGGCGCTTTCCAATATGGCATCCAGAGTCATCATGATGTCGATGGATTCCTCGGGCGTGGCTCCCGTCCAAAATCCAGGCCCAGCGCGTACCAGGCGCTCGAATGATTCGGCTTCGGCCAGAAAGCCGTTGGCCGACGGTGTTTGAATCGTACTGTCCTGCGAGTTTGCGCCCGCGCCGGAGCGCAAGCGCAGGTCGCCGGGGTGTTCAGGGGACGTGTGATTGGCGTACGTGGTCTGAATCACGCCCGCGGATCCCGCGATCAGCGCTTGCCGGTGCAGGGCGCTGTCGAAGCTGCAAGTCGCCTGCGCGATGAGCCCGCCGGCAAATTCCAACGTCGCCGCACAGGTACGATCCACACCGCCGCTCCATTGCGCAGACGCTTGAACCCGCAGCGGCCGCTGTCCGGCAACGATCCTGATCAAGCTCACCGGATAAACACCCAGATCCATCAGTGCACCCCCGGCCAGCTGCGGATTGAGCCGGATGTTTTTGGGGTCGGCGAGCGTGAAGCCGAAGCTGGCCTGGATCAGGCGGACATCTCCGATGGCGCCCGCCGCAAGCAGTTCGCGCAGCTTGATGGTCTGCGGCTGCGCCAGATAGGGAAAGCCTTCCGCCAGATGCACGTTGTGCTGGCGGGCGGCTTCGAACATGGCGCGCGCCTCGTGCGCGGTCGCCGCCAGCGGCTTCTCGCACAAAACGTGCTTGCCCGCGCGCAAGGCGCGAATCGACCATTCGGCATGCAGGCTGTTCGGCAGCGGATTGTAGATGGCGTCGATCGCCTCATCCGCAAGCAGCGACTCGTATGAACCAAAATGCCGCGGGATGGCGTTTTCTTGCGCGAATCGCCGCGCCTTGCCGGGATCGCGGCTCGCGACCGCCGCAACCGTCACCTGCTGTGATGACCGCACGCCCGAGACAAAGCTGCGCGCAATATTGGCGGTGCTGAGAATGCCGATGCGCATTGGCTGATTCAAGATCTAAAATTCCGACAGGTAGTCCCGCGGCCGCAGAAAATCCTTGTACAGCCGGGCCTCAGGAGATCCTTGTTCAGGATGCCAATCGTACTCCCAGCGGACCATGCGGCGGCATCGACATCAGGATCGATTCGGTGCGGCCGCGCGACTGCAATCCGAACAATGTGCCCCGATCATAAACAAGATTGAATTCCACATATCGGCCGCGCCGGTACAATTGAAATTGGCGCTGGCGATCGGCGTACGCCTGGTCCTTGCGGCGTTCCAGGATGGGCAGGTAAGCCGGCAGAAAGTGATCGCCGACGCTGCGCATGAAGGCGAACGAGCCCTCGAACCCGTCTTCATTGAGGTCGTCGAAGAACAAGCCGCCGACACCGCGGGTCTCGTTCCGATGCGGCAGAAAAAAATAGCGGTCGCACCATTCCTTGTATTTCGCGTAGACGCCAGCTCCGAACGGTTGGCACGCCTCCCGTGCCGTGCGATGCCAATGCAACACATCCTCATCGAACGGGTAGTAGGGAGTGAGATCGAAACCGCCGCCGAACCACCACACCGGACCGCTGCTGGGGCGCGCGACCAGGAAACGGACATTGCAATGCGTGGTGGGCACGTAAGGATTTCGCGGATGAAATACCAACGAAAGTCCCATCGCCTCGAAGGGTGCGCCGGCAATTTCCTGGCGCTGGTTCGACGCTGACGGCGGCATTTTGTCTCCGAGCACGTGCGAGACGGACACGCCCGCACGCTCGAATACCCGGCCCTCGCTCAAGATGCGGCTTTCGCCGCCGCCGCCTTCCGCCCGAACCCAGGGATCGCGAATGAACCGCGCCGAATCGACCGACTCCACGGCCGCGGTGATGCGGTCCTGCAGTTCATTCAAGTATCGCTTGACCGCAATCGCGTCCACCGCTGTGGTGCCGGCCGACGTTTTGCTTGGGTCACTCATTGGGCGCGCGCTTGCTCGATCGGTTACCTTTTCGCAGAACTTTTCTTGGCCTTCGGTTTTATCTTGGCCGTGCCTGCGCTTTTCGCGGCGGCCTTCTTGTTGACCACGGCCTTCGTCTCCTTGGCCGCCATTTTAACCGGCGCAGCCTTGGCGCTTTTCTCGCTCTTGGCGCCCTTCGCCGCCGGGGCTGCCGCCGCGCCGGGCGCAGCCACGCTGCCTGCAGGCTTCGCCGCTGCTGCCTTGCCGAATCGGCCGCCTTTGGCACCCTTGCGGCCCCA
This sequence comes from uncultured Gammaproteobacteria bacterium, assembly GCA_963775565.1. Lineage (GTDB taxonomy): Bacteria > Pseudomonadota > Gammaproteobacteria > Steroidobacterales > Steroidobacteraceae > Bog-1198. The sequence goes on along the minus strand of CAVZJP010000017.1, from coordinate 678,373 downwards.
CTTGCCGCGTTCCGGTGCCGCCGCCAAAAGAGCCTGGCATTCTTCCAAGCTCAGGCTTGCGGGCGTCTTGTCCTTGGGGATTTTGGCATTGCGGGACTTGTCGGTGATATACGGCCCATAGCGTCCATTCAGTACCTGAATACCGGCATCGGGAAAGTCCAGTATCAGCCGATTCGCGTCGGCAATTTCCTTCTCACGGATGACTTCCAGTGCGCGCTCGTGAGTGATTTCGTAAGGATCATCGGTTTTGAGTGAAACGTACTTGGCGCCGTACTTCACATAGGGGCCGAAGCGCCCCACATTGGCGCTGATTTCCTCGCCGTTTGCAGCGGCGCCCAGCTTGCGCGGCAGCTTGAACAGCTCCAGCGCCTGCGCAAAGTCGATCTGATCCATTTTTTGGCCCGGCCGCAGGCCTGCGAACCGAGGTTTGTCGGCATCGTCCTTGGTGCCGATTTGCACGAAGGGCCCGAAGCGCCCCATCCGTACGCTCATCGGTTTGCCGCTCGCGGGATCGACTCCCAAATCCCGGGCCTGCGCCACTTCCTCGCGGCTGACCGAAGACTCGGTGTGCTTCACGAGCTCGATGAACGGCTTCCAGAATTTCTGCAGGAGCGGAACCCACTCCTGTTCCCCGCTCGCGACAGCGTCCAGCGAATCTTCCATCTTGGCGGTGAAGTCGTAATCCACATAGGTCGTGAAGTACTGGGTCAGAAACCGGCTCACGATCTTGCCGATGTCGGTGGCCGTGAAGCGCCGGTTTTCGATATCGACGTATTGCCGGTCGCGCAGCGTGGAAATGATCGAGGCATAGGTGGATGGACGGCCGATGCCGTATTCCTCCAGGGCCTTGACCAGCGACGCTTCGGAAAAGCGCGGCGGCGGCTCGGTGAAGTGTTGGGTCGGCACGACGCCCGTGAGCTTCACGAGATCGCCCTCGGTCATGGCAGGCAGTACATGATCCGAGTCATCCTGGACGGCGTCGTCCAGGCCTTCCTGATAGACGGAAATGTAGCCGGGCTTGATGAGGGTCGAACCGTTGGCGCGCAGCACCGTGCGCTTGGGGCCATCGGCTCCGGCCCGCATCTCCACGGTGACGGTGTCGAAGATCGCAGGCGCCATCTGGCAGGCGACGGTGCGTTTCCAAATCAGCGAATACAGGCGAAATTGATCGGATTCGAGCTTGCTCTCGATGTCGCCCGGTAAAACGCCGGCCGCGGTCGGCCGGATCGCTTCATGAGCTTCCTGCGCGTTTTTTGACTTGGTTTTATAGATGCGCGGTTCTTCCGCAAGCCCTGCTTCGCCGTATAGCTGCACGATGACTTCGCGAATCTGGCCGATCGCTTCCTGGGAAAGGTTCAGTGAATCGGTGCGCATGTAGGTGATGAGGCCCACTTGACCTTCGCCGACGTCGACACCCTCGTACAGTTGCTGCGCCACGCGCATGGTTTTTTGCGCGCTGAAGCCCAGCTTTCGCGCCGCTTCCTGCTGGAGCGTGGAGGTCGTGAACGGCGGCGCGGGATTGCGCTTGCGCTGCTTGCGATCCACGCTCAATACCGTCAATTCGCCCTTGGCGGCTTCGTTCAGGTTCCGCTCGACCTCGCGGGCTTCGGCTTCGTTGGTGAAGCTGAATTGCTCGACTTTGGCACCCTGATATTCAACCAGCTTGCCGGGAAATTTCTGTTCCGAGTGCTCCAGTTCGGCGTCGATGCTCCAGTACTCGCGCGCGATGAACGCGGCGATCTCATCCTCGCGCTCGCAGATCATCCGCAGTGCCGGGCTCTGCACCCGCCCGGCAGACAGTCCGGGACGGACTTTTTTCCACAGCAGCGGCGACAAATTGAACCCGACCAGGAAATCCAGCGCGCGCCGCGCTTGTTGCGCATTCACCAGGTCCACAGAGAGCTCTCGCGGAGCCGCCATCGCCTCGCGCACCGAGGTCTTGGTGATCTCGTAGAACACCACCCGGCTGACGTCCTTGCTCTTCAATTCACCCTTGGCTTTCAGCAGTTCATACAGATGCCAGGATATAGCCTCGCCCTCGCGATCGGGGTCGGTTGCCAGAAACAGTGCCTTGGCTTTCTTGAGGGCGCGCGAAATCGCATCGATGTGCTTCTGGTTGCGCTCGACAACCTGATACTTCATCGCGAAGTGGTGCTTCGGATCGACGGCGCCTTCCTTGGGCACGAGGTCGCGCACGTGTCCATAGGACGCAAGCACCTCGAAGTCTTTTCCGAGGTACTTCTTGATGGTCTTCGCCTTGGCAGGCGATTCCACGATAACGAGATTGCTGCTCAAAGTCGTCTAATGCAAAGCGTCGGAGCGCTCTTCGAAGACCAGGTCTTCCATTTGAGCGTAGGCAGATTCCTGGCCAGGCTGACTGAACAGCACCATCAGCACGACCCACTTCACCTGCTCGATGTCGATTTCGTCGGCTTCGAGCGCCATCAAGCGGTCGATCACCAGTTCGCGCTCGGCGCCGGAGAGTATGCGCACGTTCTCCAGGTACATGAGGTAGCCCCGTACGTCGGTATCGAGGCGAACCAATTCCTGGCTGCTGAAGACGCGCACGGCGCGTGCCGTGGCCTCGGCTACTTTTCCCAATTGTTCGCCGGAGAGGCCATCGAGCCATTCCAGCGCCCGCTCGATGTCGGGTTCGGCAAAGCCGGCCTTGTCCAACTCGACTTTCAAAGTATTTCGATCAGGCCGCGGTTCATCGTCGGCGCTCATGTAATTCTCGAAGAGATATATGAGTAGATCGAGAACGTTATCTTTCACCTCGGCTCCTAACGACGCGGGAGTAACGGCCCCCGGGGGCGGCCTGAACGTGGCCTTCGAGCTCGAGGATCAGCATCATCGAGGACACGGCTTCCGGTTTGAAACCAGTACGAACAACCAACAAATCGAGGTCCGCTGGATCAAAGCCGAGCGCATCTAACAAGATTTTGTGTGCCTTGTCCATGCCCGCTTCAATTCCTGGGGGCCCATGGTGAGCCTCCGGAGGGCTTTCGGGCCCGGCGAAGAATGCTGAAAAGTTCAACTCGCTCAATATGTCAGCTGCGGATTCCGTCAATTTTGCGCCTTGACGGATCAGTTCGTGGCAGCCGTGGCTCAACGGATTGCGGATTGAACCCGGTACGGCAAACAGCTCCCGGCCGTGTTCGCCCGCCATTCTGGCGGTGATCAAGGAGCCGCTGCGCCGCGCTGCCTCCACGACCAAAGTCCCCAGGCTCAATGTGGCGATGATGAGATTTCTCTGCGGAAAGTTCTCGCGGCGCGGCGGCGTTCCCATGGGAAATGCGCTTATCAATGCTCCCCGGCGCCGGATTTCTTCGCTCAGGGCGAGATTGCACCGCGGATAGATCACATCGAGGCCGCTGCCGAGTACGGCGACCGTGATTCCTTGTGCGGCCAGCGCGCCTCGATGCGCGGCACTGTCGATGCCGTTTGCCAGGCCGCTGGTGATCGAGAGACCCCGCATGGCCAGGGCTTCCGCAAATTCAAATGCGATCTCGCGGCCCGTGGGCGAGGGATTGCGGCTGCCGACGATGGCTAATTGCGGATCGTTCAGCGCATCGACGCTGCCGGCGACGTACAACACGATGGGACACCGGGACGCGCTGCGCAGCAAGGCCGGGTATCGCGGGTCCGTAAACGGCAGCACATGATGCGCGGGATCCTGCGCCCAGGCGCGTTCGGCCGCACTGGGTGAGCCGGCAAAGATCTTGAGGAATTCGCCGCCGGCCGCGGGAAATCCGGCACTTCGCAGCGCATTGACTGAGGCGCATCGAACGGCTTCGACGCCGCCGAGAAATTCGATTGCCCTGGCCAGGGCGGCTGCGTCGAGCGCGGGTGCGCGCGACAGCGCCATCCAAGTGAACATCTCCTCGGCCTGCATCGGAAAAGTATGGCGCGCAGAAGGCACGCCCGCAGCGTGCTGCAACTGCGAAAACACGCAGATTTGAGGAGACCGCGCGCGACGGAGCGGGCCGCGCGCGGGGGTTTGTACCCTAGGGGTTCTGGACCTTATCGCCGACGCGAATCACGTCGGTGGCTTCCATGATGAGACCGTAGCTGATGTTCTCGAAGGTCTTGAACACCATGAAGGTGCCGGTGCGCTCGGAGGGAAGCTGTACATTCTTCGTGGCGAATCGATCGACGCTGAAAAAGCCCTTTTTGTCGGTGTCGGCAACAAAGGGTCCGGTGTCGAACACTCCAAGAACGTTGCCCGGTGCGAGACCGTCGTGCGAACCGCGATTGATCACCACCACCTGGTATTGACCGATGATGCTCACACCGTCGGCCACAGCGATGATGCGGCCGTTGGTGCTGACGCGCGGCGGACTGGGAATGAAATCGAGCGGCACATCGACCCCGCCGGGGATCAATTTATCGCCCGCCCGGGTCTCGCGCGAGGATTCCGTGATGAGAAGCGTCGTTGGATCACCGCCCCGGGTGACGTGGGCGGATCCGGTATATACGCCGTCGTAGCCGAGCAAGCGATGATCGTCCGGATCGACCAGCGGATCGCCGACCCGTACCACATTGTAATGAGTGCCGACTTCAACGGCGCCGTTGAATCCACGTGCATACAAGAGGTCGCCGTCGGCCGCGACGACGTGGTAGTTGCGCATGTCCATGACATACGGAGCGCCCTTGATCTCATCCTTGTCGAGCACGGAGGGTTTGGACATGAACGCGGCAACCGTTGCGTACGGAATGGTCGTGATGGCGGCTTCCAGCGCCTGGCTGCGCACGCGTGGTTCGACGCGGGCGGTATCGCCTCGCTCCAAGCTGCGTTGCAATACGATTTGCGGCTTGCCGTCGATAAAGACCAGGCGAAGCGTGTCGCCCGGATAGATCAAGTGAGGGTTGTGAATTTGCGGATTGACCTGCCAGATTTCCGGCCAGTACCAAGGATCGCGCAGAAAGACTTTGGCGATGCCCCACAGCGTATCGCCTTTTTTCACCACGTAACTATCGGGCGCATTGGGCGCGAGCGGTACAGCCTCGCGAGATGTCTCTGAGGCCGAGGGCAATGCTCGGGTGCCGGTGCTCTCGACGGCAGCCTCCATCGCAGTCTTATCATCGCCGACGACCGTGCCTTCCACGGTGGGCTCGGCCGCGACAGCTGCCGGTGTGGACTCGGGCCTCGGTGCCTCCGTGTGACATCCGGCGAGCATCGCAGCCGCAAGAAAAAGGGCTATTAATTTATGACCTTGCATTCGTTTCGCTCCCGTGAGTCAGCTTATGCTTGCAGACTGACTGGTATACTTCCGCCCTGCCGCTCAAGACTGGGACGCATCCCCCGGTTTTGCCCAAAAGCCCACGCTGCAAGGCGCGGCCAAATCAAGCATTAAGTTAAGCAGCGCCGGAACTTTAGCAACATTCTTAAGCCAAAAACACGATATTGCTCTCATAACTCCTATGACAAAGCTCGTAATTCTCGAGTATCCCGATCCCAGACTGCGAAAGAAGGCGGAAGCGGTCACGACGGTTGATGATGCACTGCGTCAATTGATCGACGATATGCTGGAAACCATGTACGGCAAGAACGGCGTGGGGCTCGCTGCGACCCAGGTGGACGTACACAAGCGCCTGATCGTCCTCGATGTCAGCGAGGCTCGAGACAGTCCGCTGGTGTTGATCAATCCCGAGATCTTGAGCGCGGAAGGCGAAGGTCCCGGCGAAGAGGGTTGCTTATCCCTGCCCGGTATCTACGACAAATTGACCCGTGCCACGCGAATCCGCGTGCGCGCACTGGATCGTGACGGGCGTTCCTTCGAAATGGACGCAGAAGGATTGCTGGCGGTTTGCATCCAACACGAGATCGATCATCTCGAGGGCAAGTTGTTCGTCGATTATCTCTCCGAGCTGAAGCGCCAGTTGATACGCCGGCGCTTGGAAAAAGAGCGCAAGCAGAGATCCACGGGCAGCGATTTTCGCGCATCCGCGCCGGCTCTTTGAGCATTGAGCACCGATCCTTCCCCGCTGAAGCTGGGCTTCGCCGGCACGCCTGACTTCGCCGTTCCGTCGTTGGAGCGCCTGGCTGCGAAGTACCGGATTGGCGCGGTATTCACGCAGCCGGATCGTCCGGCGGGCCGCGGTCAAACACTGCAGCCGAGTCCGGTCAAGCGCCGCGCGCTGGAGTTGGGACTCGTCGTCCATCAGCCGGCGAGCTTCAAGACATCCGAAGCTTCCGAAGACCTCGAAGTTCTGAAGCTGGACGCCTTGGTGGTGGTGGCCTACGGTCTGATTCTGCCTCCCGCCGCGCTCGCGCTGCCCAGATGGGGTTGCATCAACATTCACGCATCGTTGCTGCCGCGATGGCGCGGCGCCGCGCCCATCCAGCGCGCGATATTGGCGGGCGACTGCGAGACCGGTGTGACCATCATGCGCATGGAAGCCGGATTGGATACCGGCCCCATGCTGGCTTCGCGCCTCGAGCGAATCGGCCTGCGCGACACGGCGCAGACGCTGCATGACAGGCTCGCCAGAGTGGGCGCCGAATTGATCGACGAGACATTGCTTGCTCTCGGCCGGGGTGGCGTAAATCCGGTTCCGCAACCTGCGCAGGGCGTCACCTATGCCGAAAAAATCAGCAAGACCGAAGCACGAATCCAATGGCAGCAAACCGCGGGACAAATTTCCCGGCAGGTCCGGGCATTCAATCCCCGGCCGATCGCGGAGACCCGCCTGAACGGTCAGCAGCTTCGAATCTGGGATGCCGAAGCCGTTGATTCCCACTTCGCAAAATCGGGGGACGACGCACCGCCCGGCACCGTGCTTAGCGCATCGCAGGAGGGTATCGATGTTGCTTGCGGCACCGGGATTTTGCGGGTTCACAAGCTGCAGCTGCAGGGACGCAATCCCCTGTCAACGCAGGAGTTCTTGCGGGGACAGCGTCTGAACGGCGCGCGCTTCGAAGGCGCATGAAAGACGCCGCTGCAGCCAGCGCGCGTTCCGTGGCCGCGCATGCCGTGGCCCGGGTGATGCACGAGGGCGTCACCTTGGATGCGGCGTTGAAGGATGCGCTCGTCGCGACGGATCTGAAGCTGCAGCCGTCGGTGCGTTCCTTGAGCTACGGCGCAGTGCGCGGCTACTTTCGCCACGAAGCGATTCTCGGCAAGCTGTTGTCGGTGCCGGTGCGCACCTTGGATCCCTTGGTGCGTGCGCTTCTGTCGGTGGCGCTGTACGAACTTGAGGATGCGCGAACCCCCGAATATGCCGTGGTCGATGCGGCAGTACGCTGCGCCAAGGCCACGGATGCCATGCGCGCTGCCGGGTTGATCAACGCGGTGCTGCGGCGATACTTGCGTGAACGCAAAGTGCTGGACGCAGAGATCGCCCGCAGCCCGGCCACGCGCCATGCGGCCCCCATCTGGTTGGCCGACCGCTTTCGTGCCGATTGGCCGGTTCGCTGGACTCAGTTGCTCGCCGCCAGCGACACCCAGGCGCCGATGTGGTTGCGGGTCAATCGCCGCCTCGCAAGCACCGATGACTATCTGGACACGCTGCGCAAAGCCGGCATCGGAGCCAGGGCGCAGCAACAAGTGCCTCAGGCAATTGTCCTGGACTCACCCTGCGATGTGCAGGAATTGCCTGGTTTCGCGGCCGGCGTGGTCTCGGTGCAGGACTTGGGCGCCCAGTGCGTTGCCTTTCCCTTGAAGCTGGCTCCCGATCAACGGGTGCTGGACGCATGCGCCGCACCCGGCGGCAAGACGGCGCTGATCGCTGAACGGGAACCTCTATTGAGCAGGTTGGTGGCGGTGGATGTCGATCCCAACAGGCTCGCGCGAGTCGGCGAGAATTTGCGCCGCGGAGATTTGCGCGCCGAAGTCGTTGCCGGCGATGCGACCTCGCCCGGGCAGTGGTGGGACGGGACCTCGTTCGACCGCATATTGCTCGATGCGCCCTGCTCGGCGCTGGGCGTGATTCGCCGCCATCCCGATATCCGCCTGCGTAAGTCCCCGTCGGATATCGACAAATTACCTGCGCTGCAGGGACGGCTGCTGCAAGCCGCCTGGCAGTTGCTCGCGCCCGGCGGTCGCCTCGTTTACGCCACCTGCACCGTAACCCGCAGTGAGAATCGCGGCGTGATTGCCGAATTTCTGCGCAGAACCCCCGATGCGGCCACGGTTCCTTCCGAAGACTGGGAAGGCTGGCCGGGTTTGGGTGAGGCGGATGAATTCGGGCGGCAGATTCTTCCCGGTGAGGCAGGTGCCGACGGCTTCTATTATGCTGTTCTGTCAAAACAATGAACGCGCGCCAAAACCTGCGAGGCATTGAACCTGATCGGGCACTATTCCCGGCGCGCTGCGTGAACCTCGCCTGTTTGATATTAAGTCTCCTCATGCTGGCTTCGCCTTCGCGCGCTGAAGGATTGGAGGGCCGTTTCGAGGTGCGCTCGGCGGACCTCGAGCTTCAGGAAAGCGTCTATCACTTGAACGCGCGCCTGCAATTGCCGATTGGCGATACGGTGCGGCGCGGACTGGCGGAAGGAGTGCCGCTTTCCCTGCAGGTTGAACTCGACATCGAGCGCGTGCGTCAGCTGCTGCCGAATTCCCGGGTGGCCGGGCTCACGCAGCGCTATCACCTGCAATACAACGCAGTGAGCGCGCGCTACGTCCTTCGCAATGACAACAGCGGCCAGCAAGAGTCGCTGGGTACGATCGACGAGGCGATTGAACATCTTTCCGAGGTTCACAGCTTGCCGGTGCTGGACAAGGCGCTGATCACCGCGGACCGGCGCTACGAGGCGAACGTGCGCGCGAAGCTCGATTTCGGTTCCGTGCCCTTCACGCTGCGGTTTTTGATGTTCTGGGTCAGCGATTGGCACCGTGAAACGGATTGGTATGCATGGACGTTCCAGCCATGATGAACATCATCCGCAAGCATGGCTCGACGGTCCTGGGTGGCCTGGGTGTCGCGCTGTGGATCGTCGCGCTCTTCCTGCTCGCGACAGCCGCGCCGAATTCGGGAAAATTCGAGAAGTGGCTGCCCTGGATATTGCTGGTCAATATCTCCGGCCTGCTCACCTTGTTCGCGCTGCTCGCGGGCAAGCTCACGCGCCTGGTGCGCGACTTCCGCAAGCACGTGCCGGGCTCGCGTCTGAAGGGGCGCACCGTCGCGATATTCAGCGCGCTGGCCGTCGCGCCGATCCTGGTGGTCTATTATTTCTCCCTGCAGTTCTTGAATCGCGGCATCGACAGCTGGTTCGAGGTCGAGGTCAGCCAGGGACTCCGGGATATGCGCGAGCTGTCGCATGCCGCGCTCGAGGTGCGCAAGAGCGAATTCCTGCAGCACACCCAGGTCGTGGCGCACACGCTTTCCGGGCTGCCCAATTTTCAGCTGGGCGGCATTCTTGACGCTCAACGGCGCGACAGCACGGCCATTGAATTCACCGTGGTCGGATCGCAGGGGCGGATCATCGCCACCAGTTCCGATCGTCCGATGGATTCGTTGCCGGCGCCCGTCACCGACGAGATGCTGCTGCAATTGCGGCGCGGCAGGCCTTATGTGAGCCTGGATACGGATCCGATCGGCGGCTATGTGGTTCGCGCCGCCACCCCGCTCGAGGACGGCAACAGCAATCCGCGCGTCCTGATTGCGCTGTATGCGGTACCGCAGCAGTTGAGTCTGCTGGCGGACACCGTGCAGCGCTCCTCCGCCCAGTACGCGAACTTGGTGCAGCTGCGACAGCCCCTCAAGTCGACCTTCGTGCTGATATTGAGTTTCGTCGTGCTGATGTCGCTGATCGCCGCGGTGTACGGCGCTTTCTTCGCCGCCCAGCGGCTGGTGCAGCCCGTCCAGGATCTGATCGCCGGCACGCGGGCGGTGGCGAAGGGCAACTACGACACGCGGCTGCCCTTGCCGGGTCGGGACGAGTTGGGTTTTCTGGTGACCTCGTTCAACGACATGACCAAGCGCCTGGGCCGGGCGAGAGAAGAGACACGCCGCAGTCAGCAAGCGGTGGAAGCCGAGCGGGCCGGCCTGGCGGTGATTCTGGCGCGCCTGTCCACCGGCGTGGTGTCCCTGGAGCCGGATCTCAAAGTGCGCACTGCCAATCAAGCGGCGAGCGCCATTCTGGGAGTCGATCTGGAAGCGGCCATTGGCAAGCCTTTCGATGAATCCATCAGCAGCAACGCCCTGTTCAGCCAGTTCTTGAGTGCGATCAAACAACGCCTGGCGCCCGAGCAGCTGGACTGGCGCGAACAGATTGAGCTGTTGTCGGAATCAGGGAAGCACGTTCTCATGTGCGCTTGCACTGCGTTGCCCAACGATTCAGGCGGCGCGGCCGGCGTGGTGCTGGTGTTCGACGACATCACCACGCTGCTGCAAGCGCAGCGCGACGCGGCGTGGGGCGAGGTTGCGCGCCGCCTGGCGCACGAGATCAAGAATCCGCTGACGCCCATCCAGCTCTCCGCGGAACGCATGCGGCGCAAGTTTCTCGGCAGCATGAATGAACAGGATGCCCAGATTCTGGAGCGCGCAACGCATACCATCGTGGCGCAGGTCGATGCCATGAAGCAGATGGTGAACGCGTTCAGCGAGTACGCACGCGCGCCCGACATGCACTTCACGCGTTTCGACTTGAACCAGTTGATCACCGAAGTCGTGGACCTCTATCGCGTCCAGGACAGCAGCGCGGAACTCAAACTGATGTTGAGCCCGCAGTTGCCGAATATCTCGGCGGATCGCATGCGCATCCGGCAAATCCTCAACAATCTGGTCACCAATTCCCTCGAGGCGCTGGAGGGCAGGGTGGGCGCCCGCGTCGAAATCGAAACTCGCATCGCGGATGACGGTCAGAAAACGGGAACGTCCGTCGAGATCGTCGTGGCGGACAACGGCCCCGGCTTTCAGCGGGACCTGATCGGCACCGTTTTTGATCCTTATGTAACCAGCAAGCCGAAGGGCACGGGGCTGGGGCTGGCAATTGTAAAGAAAATCGTGGAAGAACACGGCGGCCGCATTGAGGCGGATAATCAGCGCTCCGGAGGCGCCCGCGTGCGAATTCTACTGCCGTTAGGCGACGGTGCGCGCTCGGCGGGCTTCGTCAAGCCGCGCACAGGCGAACAGAGGAGAGAACGCGTATGACCGCTTCGAGAATATTGGTGGTGGACGACGAGGCGGATATCCGCGGATTGCTCAAGGAGATTCTCTCCGAGGAAGGATACGACGTGGAAATCGCGGCGGACGCAAGTCAGGCGCGTTCCTCGCGCGCCGCGCAGGTGCCCGACCTGGTGCTGCTCGATATCTGGATGCCCGACACGGACGGCATCACGCTGCTGCGGGAATGGTCGGTCACCGACGGCTACGATTGTCCGGTGGTGATGATGTCCGGTCACGGTACGGTCGAGACCGCCGTCGAGGCCACGCGGCTCGGTGCATTCGATTTCGTGGAGAAGCCGCTGTCCCTGACCAAGCTGCTGCGCACCGTGGAGCGGGCGCTCGACGCCGGACGCCGCAAACGGCTGTCGGCGCGTACCCAAGGCTCGGCGCTGGCGGTGCCCATCGGCAAGGCCAAGATCACCCAATTGCTGCGCGAACAGGTGCAGCAGGCCGCCACCAGCTCCTCGCCGGTGATGTTCCTCGGCGAACTGGGCTCCGGACGCGAGGCTTACGCGCGCTACCTGCATTCCTTGAGTGCGCGCGCTGCCAAGCCGTTTTTCATCGTGGTGGCCGCGAGTCTCGGGTCGGACCCTGCCGCGGCGCTGTTCGGCAGCGAGCGCGACGGCAAAGTGGAACTGGGGGCGCTGGATCAGGCGGCGGGCGGTTCCCTGTATATCAGCGGTCTCGAGGACCTGAATGACAATGCGCAGCGCGCGCTGGTCGGGGCCATCGAGCAGCAAGGCTACACGCGGGTCGGCGGCCGGCAGCGCCTCCCGCTCAACGTGCGATGGATCAGTTCTGCACAGGAGGGCTTCGAGCTGCGTGCTTCGCCCGAACCGTTTCGCCGCGATCTGGTCGCGCTTCTCAACGTGATCACTTTGCGCGTGGCGCCGCTGCGCGACTACGCCGAGGATGTGCCCGATCTACTGCGCTACTACGTCGATCGCCTGGTCGATGAGCAGCATCTTCCATTGCGCCGCTTCAGCGTCGCCGCGCAGAACCGCCTGCGCAATTATCCCTGGCCCGGAAACGTGGGCGAGCTCAAGAACCTGGTGCAGCGGGTGCTGATTTTAGGTTCGGGCGAGGAAATCAGGCTCGAGGAAATCGAGCGCGAACTCGCCGTGAAGCAGGCGGTCGATGAGCCGCTGGTCAAGCAGGATTTGCTCGCCCTGCCGCTGCGTGAGGCACGCGAACAATTCGAGCGCGCCTACCTGCAGCAGCAATTGCTGCTATGCAACGGTAAAGTGGGGCAGTTGGCGAAAAGGGTGGGTATGGAGCGCACGCATTTGTACCGTAAGTTGCGGGCATTAGGCGTCGATTTTCGCCAATTAGGCGAGGATTAGTCGCCAACGCGGACCACTATCACATCGACGTCCGCCTTGCGCAGAACCTGGCGCAGGCGATTGAGCTCGTCCAGCTTTGAAATGGGCCCGATACGAATGCGGTGCCACGTGTCGGTATCGATCGTCACCTTTTGCACCTTGGACTCGATGCCCTGCAGCGCGAGTTGCGCGCGTACGCGGTCGGCGTCAGCGAAGTTTTTGTACGAACCCGCTTGCAACATGTAGGTGCCGGGACGGGTCTCGGGGACCGGTTTGATATCCGGCCGCACATCCTTGTCCTTTTCGGGCACGACCACTTCGAATTTCGGCAGCATCTCGTAGAAGGCGTACGACTTGGAGTCATCGGTTCCCGTGCCGCCGGCGTCGGACGCCTCATTGCCGTGAATTTTCTTCTTCGCGATCTTGCCGGCACTGGCCGCGGGTGCGTCGAGACGATGATCTTTTAGATACACCACGGCGGCCACCCCCAGGCCTAGTCCCAGCCCGCAGGCAAGACCGATCCATCCGGAGAAGCCGCCGGGTTTGTTGCGCTTGGGTCTGTAGTCGCGGGCCATGTCCTATCTACATGGTGTCGGGCGCCGACACGCCCAGCAGATTAAGGCCGTTGCGGATCACGGTTTGGGTCGCGAGCGCAAGATCGATCCTTGCCGCGCGCATCCCGGCGTCTTCGACGATGAATTGATGCGCGCTGTAGTAGGTGTGGAAATCGTTCGCCAGATCGCGCAAATAATGCACCAGCGTGTGCGGGGCCCGCTGCTGTGCGCATGATCGTATGAGTTCAGGATAGGCGCAGATGCGCTTGATCAATGCCAGCTCCTGCTGCTCGCGCAACCTGTCCAAATGGGTCAAGCCCTGCGCAACATCGTGCATCATTCCGCGTTCCTTGAGCTGGCGCAAAACGCTGGACACGCGGGCATGCGCGTACTGAATGTAGTACACGGGATTTTCGTTGGAGCGCGATTTCGCCAGCTCCATGTCGAAATCCAGATGTTGATCGTTGCTGCGCATGACGTAGAACAGCCGGGCGGCGTCGTTGCCGACCTCCTTGCGCAAATCCCTCAAGGTGACGTAGTCGCCCGAACGCTTCGACATTTTCGCTTTCTCGCCGCCGCGATACAGCGATACGATTTGCATGAGCAGCACTTCAAAGCGCTCGGCGGGTTGCCCCAGCGCCAGCAAGATCGCGCGCAGGCGGGCGATATAGCCGTGATGATCCGCTCCCCAGATATACATCAAGTGCTCGAAGCCGCGCTCGAGCTTGTTCAATACATAGGCGATATCGGACGCGAAATAGGTCTTGGCGCCATTCTCACGGACCATGACGCGGTCCTTCTCGTCGCCGAAATCGGTGCTCTTGAACCACAGCGCGCCGTCCTTGACATAGGAATGGCCCGATTTCTTGAGCGCCTCGAGCGACCTGTCGATTGCACCGCTGTCGATCAGGGAGCGTTCCGAAAACCAGACATCGAAGGTGACGCCGAACTCGGCAAGATCCTCGCGGATGTCGCCGACGATGCCGTTGAGCGCGCCGCGCAGCACCCGGGCGTAGGCTTCCTCGCCGATCAGCGATCTGGCCCGCTCGACCAGCGCATCGATGAAGAGGTCCTTGTCCCCTCCCTGCGGCTCGTCCGGCGGCAGCCCGCTGAACACCTGCGCCGCGCTGCGCCTCAAGGCCAACCCTTCGGCGGCAAACAGCAGTTCGCCGACGGCGACGAGGTAGTCGCCGACATAGGCGTTGGAAGGAAAAACGAAATGCTCGCCGCAGCGCTCGAGGTAACGCAGCCAGGCACTCACCGCCAGAATGTCCATTTGGCGGCCGGCATCATTGACGTAGTACTCGCGCTCGACCTTGAATCCCGCGGCGTCCAATAAGTTGCACAGCGACGCGCCGAATGCCGCGTGCCGGCCATGGGCCACGTGCAGCGGGCCTGTGGGATTGGCCGAGACGAATTCAACTTGTATGCGCTTTCCCAAACCCGATTGCGAGCGGCCGTAGGACGCGCCATCGCGCAGGACCCTGCCGAGTTCCTGGTGATAGGCGTCGTCTCTCAGGAAAAAATTGATGAAGCCGGCGCCGGCGATCTGCACCTTGGCGACCAAGTTGCTCTCGGGCAATGCCGCAACCAGGGCCTCGGCGATCTTCCGTGGATTCTGGCGAGTGGTCTTGGCGAGCCGCATGGCAAGGTTGCTTGCCATATCCCCGTGACTCGGATCGCGCGTGGTCTCGACTTCTATGCCGATCTCGCGGGCGCCGGCAGGCACCAGGTCCAGCGGCAGCGCTTCGAGCGCCTGCTTGAGCAAAGCTTCAATCGAGTTCTTCAATCCAAATCCGTTTCTTAAGACAAAGGGTGCGAGAGTTTAATCGACTTCCAATGGATCCACATCGATCGACCAGCGCAGGCCTTTGGGCGCGGGCAGCGTTTCGAGCTGCGGCAGCCAGCGCGCCAGGAAGCGCTGCAGGGTGCTTCGGGCGGCGGTTTCGACCAGCAAATGGGCGCGAAAATGGTCGGCACGCCGGGCGATCAAAGCGCTGGCGGGACCCAGGACCTGGACCGACGGATCGCGCAGAGGACGGCTCGCCTCGGCCGCGGCGTTCAAGAATGAGTCCAAACCCGCGCTTTCCCTGGCTTCGGCGCGCAACAGCGCAAGTCGCGAATAAGGCGGCCAACCGGCTTCGCGGCGCTCGATGAGCGCGCTTGCCGCAAAGCTCTCGTAGCCCTCCGCGACCAGCCGGGTCAGAAGCGGATGCTCCGGAAACTGCGTTTGAATCATCACTTCCCCCGGGCGGCTTTCGCGCCCCGCGCGGCCCGCAACCTGCGTGATGGTTTGGGCCAGGCGCTCGGTTGCCCTGAAATCGCTCGCGAAAAGTCCCTGATCCGCGTCCAGGATGACCACCAGGGTGACTTCGGGGAAGTGATGCCCCTTGGTGAGCATTTGCGTGCCGACCAGAATGCGCGCCTCGCCGCTGTGCACCCGATCGAGCACGGTTTGCACGCCGCCCCGGGCCAGGACCGAGTCGCGATCCAGGCGCGCCAGCGGCGCATCGGGGAAAATCCTCGCCAGTGTTTCCTCGACCCGCTCGGTGCCCTGGCCCACGGCCATCAGACCCTGCCCGCAACTGCCGCAAATCTCCGGCGGCTGCACCTGCGCGCCGCAGTGATGGCAACGAAGCTTGTGAGCCCGGCGATGCAGGGTCATTCGCGCATCGCAATGCGCGCAGGGAGCCACCCAACCGCAAGAGTTGCAGAACAAGGTGGGCGCGTAACCGCGTCGATTTAGAAACACGATGACCTGACCGCGGTCCTTCAGGTGTTGGCTGATCGCCAGCACTGCAGGCGTCGACAAGCCGGATTCAGCCGGATGCCTGCGCAAATCCACCAGCGACATCCGCGGCGGCAGCGCCGCCCCGGGCCGTTGCGGCAGGACATGCTTGGCATAGCGCCCGCTCGCAGCGTTTTCCAAGGTTTCGAGCGACGGTGTGGCCGAGCCGAGAATGACGGGCACGCCCGCGCCGCGTGCGCGCACAACTGCAAGATCGCGAGCGGAGTAGCGAAACCCTTCGTGCTGCTTGTAGGAAGCGTCGTGCTCTTCGTCGACCACGATGAGGGCCAGATGAGGCAGCGACGTGAACACCGCCGAACGGGTGCCGATGACGATGCGAGCCTGTCCGCCATGCGCTGACCGCCACGCATCGCGTCGTTCGCTGTCGGTCAGACCTGAGTGCACGACAACCACGCCGGCGCTGAACCGCCGGCGAAAGCGGTCCACCAACTGCGGCGTCAGCGCGATTTCCGGCACCAGTACCAAGGCCTGGCCGGCGTCTGCAATAGCAGCGGCAATCAGCTGCAAGTACACCTCGGTCTTGCCGCTCCCCGTCACCCCGTACAGCAAGTGCACCGCAAATGTGGCCAGGGTGCCGCGAATACCATCGACGGCCTGCATCTGCGCCGCGTTGAGCTCAAGGGCTCCCGGAAGCACGGCCGCCGCCACCACCGTCTCGGCGCCATCGATGATTTTTCTCTCGACCCAACCGCGTTGCGCGAGGGCTTTGAGTTGCGCAAGGTCGAATGCCTCGCCGATCTGGCCGCTCGTTGCCCGGCCCTTTTCCTCGAGCCACGCAAGTAAGGCGCGTTGTTTCGGTGCACGTCGCGATTTGGGCTCCTTAAGTTCATGCAGGCCCTCCAAAGTGGGGTTCCAAAATTCCTGCGTCTCGAGAGTAGGTTGACCGCCGCGCAAGGCCGCCGGCAGCGCCGCTGCAAGGACCTCTCCTAAAGGGTGGTGATAGTAGTCGGCCGCCCAGCGCAACAAATCAAAGGTGACCGGATCGAAGACCGGATGCTCGTCCAAGAACTCTATGGCGGTCTTGAGCTTGAGCGGCGGGACGGCAGATTCGGCGACGATGCCAACCAAAATGCCGATGAGCCGTTGACGGCCGAAGGGGACGAGAACCCGAACGCCGAGCTTGGGCAAGCTTGGGTTCGCGGGCGCCGGCGGGAGGTAATCGAACACCCGGCGCAGGGGAGTGTCGAGCGCGACCTGCAAAATCGCCGACCCTTTTGTCCACAAATTCTGTGGATAACTCTGTTGAGAACCGGGGATCATTCAGCCTAAGTGCCCGTTCCGTTTCGGGTCGCGGTCAAATTGATGAAAAAACACCCGAAATCGCAATGAATCGTTCAAATTCAATAGCTTGCGAGCCCCACTGTATATCGCGCTGAGGTGTTGATTGAAATATTGCAACGGGAGTCACATGTGGTGTGCGTAAGTCGCTGATCTTGCCGTCCCTACGTCAACCAAACCGACCGCGTCAGCGTTTATACCTGGAATGGAGATGATACGCATGGCTCGCTTTGATACGCTCAATACGGCTTGGATGGTCTGGGATGGTCCCGCTCCAACACCACAGGGAGCGGTTCTGGAGTACACCAAAGAGCTCGAGAAATTCCTCGCGGAAATCGAGCGCCGTGCATTTCGTATGGCGCAAGTGGCGCTGCGCGATGCTGACGATGCTCTCGATGTGGTTCAGGATGCGATGCTCAAGTTGACCCGTAGCTACGCATCGAGGCCGAGCGCTGAATGGCGGCCATTGTTCTATCGAATTCTCGAAAACGGCATCCGGGACCTGCAGCGGCGCCGCACGGTGCGCAAGCGCATCATGACCTGGTTGCCGGGCGCACATGAGGATCCTGACAGCGAGGCGCAGGACCCATTGGAGAATGTCGCGGATTCGGGGCCTGCGATTCCCGAGAAGCTGATGCAGGCGCAGGCGATGCAAAAGTTGGAGGAATCGCTGCGAGCCCTGCCGGCGCGACAGCGCGAGGCTTTTATGTTGCGCAATTTCGAAGGCATGGATGTGGCCGAGACGGCAAGCGCCATGGCGTGCTCGGAGGGCAGCGTGAAAACGCATTATTCGCGCGCGGTGCATGCGCTGCGCGAGCAGTTGGGCGAGGTATGGTGATGAGCGAACAAGCAGACAGAGATTTCGAGGATCGCAGCCGGCTGCTGTTTAAAGACAGCGTCGAAGCGCTCGACATGCGCATCCGCTCGCGCCTCACTCAGGCCCGAAGCACCGCCATCGAGGCTGGCCGCCGGCCGTGGTTCGCGGGATTCAGGATGTGGACACCGGCGGCCGGCGTGACCGCCGCGGCTATTTTGGGCGTTGCTCTCTGGATGGGTTCGCCGCTGGGTCATCATGCCGGCACGATGGCTGACGCACAGCCGAATCTCGAGGATCTTGAACTGGTTGCCTCCACGGATGAGGGCTCGGGAGATGCCATGGAAATGTTGCAAGACGATATCGACTTCTATGATTTCGCGGATAAGGCTGCGAGTCCGGAACCGGCCGCCTGAATTCCAGTGAAACGAGTAGGGCTGTTGCTGCTCGCGTTGTGTGCGGCCGCAAACGCCGCGCCGCCGCAAGCAGCACCGGCCGCGTCGTCGGCTACGCCGCCCCCGGCTTCGTCGGCGACCTCGCCGGCTGCGCCGGATGAGGGTTTTCTCGAGTTTCTAGGCTCGGATGATGTGGGAGATGCAGCTTGGTGGGAGTTCTTGAAGAAGGCGCCGCCGCGCGGGAGTGATCCTCCCGCCGCCCCGCCACTGGACGCAAAGAAATGATTAGGCCTTTGTTCATCTGTGCAGTTCTCACGTTGTGTGCCGCCACCGGATATGCGCAGACCCCGCCGTCCGAGCCGGCCGCGCCGTCCGTACCGGCTGCTCCGGTTGCAGCGCCCCCGGCTACGCCCAAGGCCTGGAATTCGCTTTCGCCCCAACAACAGCAATTGCTGCAGGGCTACCAGGGCAAGTGGGACAGTCTTCCCGCCGATCGGCAGCAGGCGCTCGCGAAGGGCAGCCAGCGCTGGATATCGATGACGCCGCAGCAGCGCGACAACGCGCAACAGCGATTCTCGCAATGGCGCGCCATGCCGCCGCAGCAGCGCCAGCAGTTGCGCGAGCGCTGGCAGCAGTTCAAGGCTCTACCGCCGGAGCGGCAACAACAAGTGCGCGAATCCTTTCAGCGGTTCCGTCAGATGACGCCGGAACGGCGCACCCAACTGCGCCAGCAATGGCGTCAGATGACGCCGGAACAGCGCCAACACGCTGTGCAATCGATGCACGCACAACCGCACGGACAACCGCACGCACAACCGCATGCGCCGCCGCCCGCGCGGCATCCGCACTAGCCGCCTTGGGATTACGGGCGGCTAATCGCCTGCCTCAAGGTTGGTAGCTGCGCTCCGCGTGCGCGCGCACGTCCTCGGGATAGAAGAGCACGTCGCGAAAACGGCCTTGAGTGAACATCAGGGCTTGATCGATGAAATGAGGGGACGAAGGATCGCCGCTGGCGCCTCCGCTCATGATGGCCTTGGCGTGAATCTTCGGTCCAAATTCCACCGCGGCAACAAAGCTGTTGCCCTCTTCGCCGTAGATCCTCTTGGTCTTCAGCGGCTTCGATTCATCGAATGATGCCAGTGCGCCCCACCGCGAGGCCGCAAAGCCCACCGGCAGGCTCGGTTTGGCATCGTCAAAGGGCTGCACGATGTCGTCTGTCAGGCGTTGATAGCGGTTGATCTCGCCCCAGGGAACCTGCCAGCGGCCGAAATCGCGCTGCAATTTATCGAGCGCGGCGCTCAAGGCGTCGATGCGCTCGGCATCGGTCAGCTTGCCCACGAGATAGTCGTAGACCGGTTCGTCCGCGTCGCGCGCCTCGGCACCCTTGCGTTCGATCAACGCTCTTCCCCAAAAAATCGCAACGGCGGTCGGTACCGAATCGGCGGATGTGCGCCGGTTCCAGCCGCGTAAGGCAGTGATCGCTTCCCGCAGGGCGGTGCGCCGCGCATCTCCGGCGGGGAGCTTCTCGTAGCTTTCGAATAGCGGCGGGAGAAGAACATCGAACGCCGTCAAATGCCCGTCATAGCCTGCTGCGATCAAGATGTCCAAGGTCACGTTGTGAATGTCGTGCAGCATTTCCACGGCATGAACGCCGCGCGGATTTTCACCCGTCCTCCACATGTAGACTGGGTAATTCTCGCGCTTGGGGCTCTGGTCTCCCGCCGCCGAGAAGGGCCAATTATTGCTGTTGAACAGCCAGCCGTTGCTGGGATTGAGCAGGGTGATCGTGTCTTCGATGGCGTGAGGTCCCTGCCACTCGGTTTTGGGATTGCTGCCGTCGACGGGATGCGTGAAATCAAAAGCCGTGTCGCGCTTCGGTATGAAGTTGCCGTGAAAATACGCGATGGTACCGTCGCCATCCGCATATACGGTGTTGTTGGAAGTATCGGTGCGCATGTCCTGCGTCTTGCGGAAGGATGCGTAGTCCTTGGTCTTGGTGCGCAGGTACGATTGCGAAAGGGCCGGCACCGGATCCAGCAGCAATTTGATCGCGATCCATTTGCCGTTCTCGGCGCGGATGATCGGGCCGTGATGGCTGTGATAGACGGTAAACGTCCGCGCGCCCATTCCGCCCGCCTGCTTGAACGGGATGCTGATCTGGCTGACTTTGAGCTTTCTCAGTTCATCGCCGTACTTGTAGTACAGGCCATCGGTTTTTTTCACCAGCGTTTCGGCGTACTCGTCGATGGCGTCCCCGCCGTAAGAGGTGTGCATCCAGCCATTGTGCTGATTGAATCCCTGATAGATGAAGAACTGGCCCCAGGTGACGGCGCCGTACACGTTCAGCCCCTCGTCGCTGACCATCTGCAGCTCTGAACGAAAGTAATAAGAGGTGTGAGGATTGATCCAGAGCAGCGCGTGTCCGGACGCGCTTCGTGCCGGAGCGATCGCGAACCCGTTGGACCCGCCGGGATTCTCACCGGGGAGCGGGGCATGCAAGGGTTGCGGGGAACGCGCCGTGTGCGGCGTTGCCGGACCGTAGAATTTCTCCAAATTGGTCAGATCGACCGATTCGATGTCGCCGCCGATGCTGCCCTCGGTGAAGGACAGGGCCATCCACGGTTCGAAGTGATGAATGACCTTCGGTGTGGTATTCGGGTGCTTGGAGAGGTAATAATTCAGGCCGTCCGACCAGGCAATCATCAAGGTCTTCAGCCACGAAGGCGCCGTGCGATACTGCTGCTGCAACCGCGCCGCATCGATGAACAGTCTTTCGCGAAGGTCGCGGTAGACCGCCGATTCGCCTTCCGCCTGAGCCAGCCAGCCGAGACCGTTCAGATAGTTGCGTTCAACGCGATTGAAATCATCCTCAGCCTGCGCATAGATCATGCCGAATACGGCGTCCGCATCGGACTTGCCGTAGATATGCGCGATACCCCAATTGTCGCGGATGATGTGCACGTGTTCCGCGCGCGCCTGCCAGCGGGCGTTCTCATCGGGTGCTGGGGCCGCCGCCTCGATTACGCAGGGTATGCACAAGAGTGCGACCAGAAGCAATTTCATCTCGATTATTTTCATCCCGCCGCCTTGACCGCTTGGATCAGTTGACTCACCGCGGCCTGGGCGTCGCCGTACAGCATGCGGGTCTGATCGAGCACGAACAATGCGTTGTCGATGCCGGAAAATCCTTGACCCTGTCCGCGCTTGATCACGATGACGTTCTTCGCCTTGTCCGCATTCAAAATCGGCATGCCGTAGATGGGGCTGCTCTTGTTGCTGCGCGCGTCCGGATTCACCACATCGTTGGCGCCGATGATCAGAGCCACATCGGCTGTTTCGAACTCGGCGTTGATCTCGTCGAGATCCGAGATCAAATCGTAGGACACGCCCGCTTCCGCCAGCAGCACGTTCATGTGGCCCGGCATACGGCCGGCGACCGGATGTATGGCAAAGCGCACCTTGACGCCGCGATCGATCAATAATTGCGCCAGCTCCCACACCTTGTGCTGCGCTTGCGCCACCGCCAGGCCGTATCCCGGCACGATGATGATTTTCTGCGAGTACGCCATCATGATGCCGGCGTCGGAAGCCTCGATGGCTTTTTGAGTTCCACTGACCCCGGAGGCGGCGGAGCTCGAGCCTTCGCCGAAGTTAGAAAACAAGACGTTGCCGAGCGAGCGGTTCATGGCCTTCGCCATCAGCTGGGTCAGCAGCGTGCCCGCCGCGCCGACCACCGTGCCGGCGATGATCATGGCCGCGTTGTCGAGCACGAAGCCTTCGAATCCCACCGCGAGCCCGGTGAGAGCGTTGTACAGGGAAATGACCACGGGCATGTCCGCGCCGCCGATGGGCAGCGTCATGGCGACGCCCAGCACCAGCGCGAGCGCGAAGAACAGGGAAACCACGGGCAGTCCGCTGTCAGCGCCGACGCCGGTGACCACCATGAACCCGAGCGCCAACGTGGCCGACAAAATAGCTGCGTTGAGGAATTTTTGACCGCTGAAGCGCAGCGACTTCTTGATCAGACCCTGCAATTTGGCAAACGCGATCAGGCTGCCGCTGAATGATACGGCGCCGATGAATCCGCCGACTGCGGCCATCGTCAAGTGGACGAAATTGTGTTCGTTGCCGCTGTACAGTTCGACGGCGGCAATGGCCGCGGCCGCTCCGCCGCCCATGCCGTTGTAGAGCGCGATCATCTGCGGCATGTCGGTTATCGCGACGCGCCTGCCGCTCACCAAGGCGATGATGCTGCCGGCTGCGATGGCGCCGATCACCAGCATCAAATTGAGCGAGGCTGCGCCCATGAACGCCAGCGTCACGACGGTTGCCAGCAGCATGCCGACGCCGGCCCAGCGCACGCCGCTCACCGCGGTCACGGGCGAACTCATGCGCTTCAGGCCCAGAATGAACAGGGCGGCGGCGACCAGGTAGGAGAGCTGCGTCCAGGTTTGCAATGTCGAGGCGGCGGGCATACTAACCTTTCTTCTTACCGGCCAGCACGAACATCTTGAGCATGCGTTCGGTGACGACGTAGCCGCCCACCGCGTTGCCGGCCGCCAGAAACACGCCGATGGTGCCGATGACCCGCGCCAGAGTGCTGTCGGCCGCTGCCAACGCCACCATCGCGCCCACCAGCACGATGCCATGCACGAAGTTCGATCCCGACATGAGCGGCGTGTGCAGAATGACCGGCACGCGCGAAATGACCTCGTAGCCCGTGAATGCGGCCAGCATGAATATATAGAGCGCGATCACACCGTCGATCATGTCTTTGAACCCTCCAGCGCCGTGCGCGTTGCTTCGTGCTTGATTTGTCCATCGTGCGTCAGCACTGCGCCGGCAAACACTTCGTCGTTCCAGTCAATGATGAGCTCGCCCTTGGGGAGGGCCGGCTTCAAGAAGTTGAACAGATTGCGCGAGTACATTTCGCTCGCGTGATATGGCAGGGACGCGGGCAGATTGACCGGCCCGAGGATTTTGACTCCGCCATGCAGGACGGTTTCGCCGGCCTGGGTCAATTCGCAATTGCCGCCCTGTTCGGCAGCCGTGTCCACCAGCACCGAGCCCGCCTTCATGCGTTCGACCGCAGCCCGGGAGACGATGCGCGGCGCGGGCCGGCCGGGAACCGACGCCGTGCAGATCACCGCGTCGCTGGCCGCGATGCGCGCATCCAGAACTTCCTGCTGCTTGGCCTTTTCGTCGGCTGTGAGTTCGCGGGCGTAACCACCGGCGCCTTCCGCCGTGACTCCCGTATCGATGAATTTCGCACCCAGCGACTTGACCTGCTCCTTGGTTGCGCTGCGCACGTCATACGCTTCGACCACCGCTCCCAAGCGCTTCGCCGTGGCGATGGCTTGAAGTCCGGTGACTCCGGCACCGATCACCAGCACGGCGGCCGGCCGGATCGTGCCCGCTGCAGTGGTCAACATGGGCAGAAATCGTTCCAAAGCGTTGGCCGCGATGAGCGCCGCCTTGTAGCCGGTCACCGAGCTCTGCGAGGACAGCGCATCCATCGATTGCGCGCGCGAAATGCGCGGAACCAACTCCATCGCGAAACTGGTGATGCCGCGTTCCTTGAGGGCTCGCACCAGCTCGGGACGCGCATAGGCCTGCATGAAGCCGACGATGACGGCGCCCCTTTTGATTGCTGCGACTTCCGTCAAGGTAGGCGGCTGCACTTTCAATATAACGTCGGCTGACCCGAGAATGGAGGCGGCATCGCCGAATTCGGCATCTGTATACAGGGCATCCGGGAAATGCGCTTTCATCCCGGCCCCGCGTTCCATCAGAACGCGAACACCGGCCGTTTTCAGTTTTGTTGCTATTTCCGGGACGAGGGCGACGCGGGTTTCTTTTGCAGCGGTCTCCGTGAGGACACCGACGACGACGGACATGCAAAACTCTCCCAAGTCTTTAGTTACGTGCCAAACGTTGAATTATGGCATAAGAGTCGACTATCTTTAGTGATGTTATGAGCCAGGCTACTCAAGACAGGTATCAGCTGCTGGATTGGCAAGACGATATTGCCGTGATCTCGCACACCTATCCCTTGTCCCAACAAATCCTGCGCACGGACGTGTCAGGAATGCCGTTGGAATGGGTGGATTACAGGGAAGCCGCGCGTCTGTATCACACCGAGCAGGTGGCCTACACCTGCGGCACGCTGCTGTACCGATTGTACGGCGGCACTTGCGCGCGGACCGGACTGCGCACCATCGTCGACGTGAATTCGATCATCGCCACCCTGGGCGTGACGGGCAATCCCGGCAATCTGCGCGGCGCGGCCTACACGCCGCCGCTCAACAATCAAACCCTGTTCCGTCGCGATGCCTACTTGTGCCTGTATTGCGGGGCGCGCTTCACCTATAGCCTGCTGTCGCGCGACCACGTGACGCCCTTCAGCCGCGGCGGACACGATACCTGGAGCAACGTGGTATCGGCATGCCGACGCTGCAACAACGCCAAGGCGTCGCGCACACCCGAGCAGGCAGGCATGCAGCTGTTGGCAGTGCCCTTCACGCCCACCTACGCCGAATACATTTTCCTGAAAGGGCGTCGCGTGCTCGCGGACCAGATGGAATATTTGGTTGCGCATTTCCCGCGTTCCAGCCCCCTGCACGAGCGCATGCAACGCTGGCCGATGTGAGCGCAGTCGCGGGAATGCCCGTTCCGCGATCAGGCGTGGTGTACTTCATTGACGCCAGCTATTTCATTTTCCGCGCTTATCACTCCATGCCTTCCGATATGGTGGATGCGGACGGCAATGCGACGCATGCCTTGTATGGATTCGCCCGCTTCCTGTCGGATCTGCTCGAGAAAGTGAGGCCGGAACGCATCGGTGTGGCGTTCGACACCAGCCTGCGCAGCGTGACCTCCTTTCGCAACGGTATCTACCCTCCTTACAAGGCCAACCGCGAGTCGCCGCCCGCCGATTTGGAGCGCCAATTTGCGCTATGCCGCGAGTTTTGCCGTCACATGGGCGTTGCCGAGTTCGCGAGCGCCGAGTACGAGGCGGACGACATCATCGGCACGCTGGCTGCCCGCTCGCGTGCCGCGGGCTTGCGCAATGTGCTGGTGACCCGCGACAAGGATCTGTCGCAGCTCATTCGCGACGGCGATGTATTTTGGGACTACAGCGGCAATGTCCGCTATCAGTACTGCGATATCGAGCCGCGCTTCGGCGCGGCGCCCGAGCTCATCGCCGATTTCCTGGCGCTCACCGGCGATAGCGTGGACAACATCCCGGGCGTACCCGGAGTCGGCAGAAAGACCGCGGCGGAATTGTTTTCCGTATTCGGTTCCCTGGATGAGCTGTATGCCAATCTTCATCGAATTCCGGCGCTGAAGCTGCGTGGCGCCGCCGCGGTGGCGGCCAGACTGTCGGCCCACAAGGATGCCGCTTATCTCGCGCGGCGCTTGACCGGAATCGTGTGCGACTTGCCGATTGCGGCGACACTGGATGATCTGAAGCCAAAGCCGCAAAATAGCGGGAGTTTGGACTTCTTTTTCAACACTCATGGGTTCGGGAATATATTGAGACAGCAGGTCCGCCGCATCGCCGCTGCTGTTTGACGGGGGAAGACATGGCGCAGAAAGACATCCAATCCGTGCTGCAAGAGGATCGCGTGTTTGCGCCGTCCGCAGCGTTTGGCAAGCATGCCACCCTGAAGGCCGCCGAACTGCAGAGCATGTACGACAAAGCGGCGCAGGACTATGTCGGATTTTGGGCGGACTTGGCCGCGACGCAAATCGCCTGGCAACGACCCTTCACCGAACCCTTGGATGATTCGCGTGCGCCGAACTACCGTTGGTTCGCCGATGGGCAGCTCAACGTATCGCACAATTGCGTCGATATTCATCTGGCACATCAAGGCGACAAGACCGCAATCATTTTCGAGGGCGAACCCGGCGACATTCGCAAGCTGACCTATGCGCAGCTGCACCAAGAGGTGTGCCGTTTCGCGAATGCGCTCAAAGCCAAAGGGATAGGGCGCGGCGATCGCGTGATCATTTATCTTCCGCTGATCCCCGAGGCGGCGATCGCCATGCTGGCCTGCGCGCGCATCGGCGCCGTCCACTCCGTGGTGTTCGGCGGGTTTTCGGCCAACGCAGTCAAGGACCGCATCGAAGATGCCGGTGCCAAGCTCGTGATCACCGCCGACGGCGGCTGGCGCGCCGGCCAGGCGGTCGAGCTCAAGCGCGCGGTGGACAAGGCCCTGGCGGAGGGATGCGAGTCGGTTAGAAACGTCATCGTCTATCGGCGCACCGGAACCGCTTGCGAGATGCTTTCCGGCCGTGACCTGTGGTGGCACGACGCGATCGCAGGTCAGGACGCATCGTGCGAACCGGAATGGCTGGATGCCGAGCATCCGCTGTTTCTTCTGTATACCTCGGGGTCCACCGGCAAACCCAAGGGCATTCAGCATTCCAGTGCCGGCTATCTGCTCAATGCCAAACTGACCACCAAGTGGGTCTTCGATCTCAAGGACAGCGATGTGTACTGGTGCACTGCCGATGTCGGCTGGGTTACCGGACATACCTATGTCGTTTATGGACCCCTGGCCGCGGGTGCTACGGTCTTCATGTACGAGGGCGCGCCGACGTTTCCCGACGGCGGGCGTTTCTGGAAAATGTGCCAGAACCACGCCATCACGATTTTCTACACCGCTCCCACCGCGATTCGCGCTCTCATGAAGCTGGGCGATGCATTGCCCGGCAAGTACGATCTTCGGAAACTACGAGTACTCGGCAGCGTCGGCGAGCCCATCAATCCCGAGGCCTGGATGTGGTATCACCGCGTAATCGGCGCCGAACGCTGTCCGATCATCGATACCTGGTGGCAGACCGAGACGGGCGCCACCATGATGGCGCCGATTCCCGGCGTGACCGCCACCAAACCCGGCTCCTGCACCAAACCTCTTCCCGGGATTTTCGCGGACATCGTCGACGAAGACGGCCGGCCGGTGAAAACACCGGATGCCGGCGGCTACCTTGTGATCAAGCGGCCCTGGCCGTCCATGTTGCGAACGATCTGGGGCGACAACGAGCGCTACGTCGAGACGTACTGGCAGAAGTTCGGCAATCGCTACTATGTCGCCGGAGATTCGGCGCGCCGCGACTCAGACGGCTACTACTGGATCATGGGACGCATCGACGATGTGCTGAACATCGCCGGTCACAGGCTCGGTACCATGGAAATCGAATCGGCGCTGGTCGCGCATCCCAAGGTGGCGGAAGCCGCAGTGGTCAGCAAACCGCACGATATCAAGGGCGAATCCGCCTTTGCCTACGTCGTGCTCAATGTCGCCCGCCCGGAAGGGGCGGCGGCAAAATCCTTGATCGATGAATTGCGTCAATGGGTCGGCGATCAGCTCAGTCCCATCGCCAAACCCGATGAAATCCGGCTGACCGATAATTTACCCAAGACCCGATCCGGGAAAATCATGCGCCGCCTGCTGCGCGCGGTGGCCCGGGGTGAGGAAATCACCCAGGATATGTCCACGCTGGAGAATCCTGCGATTCTCGAACAGCTGCGCGGCGGCGCGCCCGCGGCCGCTGCCGCGGCGAAGAAGCCCGCAAAACAGAGGGTCAAGAAGGCGGCGAAGAAAGCAGTCAAAAAAGCCGCTGAAAAGATCGGCGGAAAAGCCGTCAAAAAGCCCGCGAAAAAACCCGCGAAACCGGCGGCCAAGCGCGCCGTGAAAACCGCCGCGCGCAAAAAGTCCGCGAGCCGCAAGGTCAAGGCCGCGAAACGCGCGGCGCGGCGTCCGAAGTAGCGGAATCGCCGTGAATCTCAACCAAGTGACGCTGCCCGCCAGCAACGTCGAACGTTCCGCGGAGTTCTACCGCCTTCTTGGATTCACCCAGATTGTCAGCTCTCCGCCGCGCTATGCGAGATTCGAGTGCAAGGACGGCGGCGCAACATTTTCGCTGCATCTGTTTGACCCGGTGAAGCCTTCGCAAACGGTGGTCTATTTCGAATGCGACGACCTGGACGCGACCTACAAACGGCTGCGCGCTTTGGGTATCGAGTTCGATCAGATGCCGACGGATCAGGTATGGCTGTGGCGGGAGGCCTATTTGCACGATCCCGACGGCAACACGATTTGTCTGTATCACGCGGGCAATACGCGCCGCTTTCCGCCCTGGCGCCTTTCCGAGGATTCGCCCAGAATCTGACCGGCCGACCCCAAAATCGGCTAGAATATGCGCGCCGCAATGGGCGCGTTCGCCCCGCGTAAGACGCTCGCGGTACTCCATGCAGATGGCTCGGGTTTCTTGGCGGCCGCGGCCGCATTCTTCAATGTAATCGGACAATATGCTTTCCACATCCAACGTCGCCGTTCAATTCGGCGCCAAGCCGCTCTTCGAGCAGGTCACGGTCAAATTTTCCGACGGCAATCGCTATGGCCTGATCGGCGCCAACGGCTCGGGCAAATCCACGCTGATGAAGGTGCTGGGCGGTGATCTCGATGCGAGTGGCGGCGATGTGATGCTGCAAGTGGGCATGCGGCTCGGCAAGCTGAATCAAAATCAATTCGGCTACGAGGATGAGCGCGTGCTCGATGTGGTCATGCGCGGGCACGTCGAATTGTGGGCGGCGATGCAGGAGCGCGACCGGATATACGCCGACCCCGAGGCTTCCGACGAGGACTACATGAAAGCCGCGGAGCTCGAGGGCGTGTTCGCCGAATACGGAGGCTATGACGCGGAGGCTCGTGCCGCCAGCATCCTCACCGATGCCGGCATTCATGAATCGCGGCACAACGGTCCGATGCGCGAGGTGCCGCCGGGTTTGAAGCTGCGCGTGCTGCTCGCGCAGGCGCTGTTCTCCAATCCCGATGTGCTGCTCCTCGATGAGCCGACCAACAACCTGGACATCAATTCGATCCGGTGGCTCGAACGCGCGCTCAATGGCTATAACGCCACGATGGTGATCATCAGCCACGATCGGCACTTCCTGAACCAGGTCTGCACGCACATCGCCGACCTGGATTTTCAGCAGCTAAAAATCTATCCCGGCAACTACGACGATTTCATGCTCGCTTCGGTTCAGGCCCGCGCGCGCGTGGAAGCGGCAAATGCCAAAGCCAAGGACCGCATTTCCGATCTGCAGGAGTTCGTGCGCCGCTTTTCGGCGAATGCGTCCAAGGCGCGCCAAGCCACTTCGCGCAAGAAGCAGTTGGAGAAGATCAAGATCGAGGAAATCAAGCCCTCCTCGAGGCAGAATCCCTACATTAGATTCGAGCAGGGCAAGAAACTGTACCGCTCCGCATTCTCCGTGGAGAATTTGAGCTTCGCCTACCCCGGGGCAAGCGAGAAAGTGCTCGATAATCTGACCTTCAACGTCGAGGCCGGCGAGCGCATCGCGATCATCGGACCCAATGGCATCGGCAAGACCACGCTGATGCGCTGTCTCGCCGGCGAACTGCGGCCCGCCGGCGGCCGCATTACCTGGGTCGAAAATGCGCTGCCCGGCTACATGCCCCAGGATCCGCAGGCGGAATTCGAGGACAAGATCGACCTGTTCTCCTGGATGTCGCAGTACACGGGCAAGGCCGATGACGATCAGATCGTTCGCGCGACCCTGGGTAGGCTGTTGTTTTCCGGCGATGAAACCAAGAAATCGGTGAAGGTGTTGTCCGGCGGCGAAAAGGGCCGGATGATCTACGGCAAGCTCATCCTGACCAAGCCCAACGTGCTTCTGATGGACGAGCCCACCAACCACATGGACATGGAGACCATTGAGTCGCTGCAAATCGGACTGGAGCACTACGCCGGCACCCTCATATTCGTATCGCATGACCGGGAATTCGTGGGCGGCCTCGCCACCCGCATCATGGAGATGCGCCCCGGCGGAAAAATCGTCGACTTCCGCGGGACGTACGACGAGTACCTAAAGTCGCAAGGCTTGGAAACGTAGCGCCGCGGCGCATCTGCTGGCACTATTCTCCCGATGAATCTGATCGCCGACCGTCTGCAAAAGAAATTCGGCGCGATCACGGCTGTGGCGGAAGTATCCTTCGAGGCCACGCCGGGAAAGGTTCTCGGGCTGCTCGGCCCCAATGGTGCCGGCAAATCGACCACCATCAGCATGCTTGCGGGTCTCACGACCCCGGACTCGGGCTCGATTACTATCGACGGCGCGAGGCTCGGGACGGGCGCCGATCCGACCAAGCGCCGCTTGGGCCTGGTCACTCAGGAAATTGCGCTGCTCGAGGAGCTGCCGGCGCGCATGAATCTGGAATTTTTCGGCGGCCTGTACGGCTTATCGGGCAACGCACTGGCCGCGCGAATCGCCGCGGTGCTGGAGCTCACGAGTCTGGCGGACCGCGCCCGCGACCCGCCAAGCGAATTCAGCGGCGGCATGCGCCGACGCTTGAACATCGCCTGCGCGCTGCTGCATGAGCCGCAAATTCTGCTTCTGGATGAACCCACGGTGGGAGTCGATCCCCAGAGCCGCAATGCCATATTCGACACCATCGAGGTCCTGGCCGGCGAAGGGCGCACCTTGGTGTACACAACTCACTACATGGAGGAGGTCGAGAGGTTGTGCGATCGCATTGTGATCGTCGATCACGGCCGCGTGCTGGCCAACGATACGCTTGCGGGCCTGCTGGCGGGTGCGCCCGTCGCGAACAAACTCATGTTGAAATATGATCCGCCGCCGGACCAGGCGGCGCTCGCTGAAATCAGCGGTCTGCCCGGTGTCACACAGGTCAATATCACTGAAGGCGAAGTGTCGGTGTCGGCGACGGATCTGGGCACGGCGGCGCCGCGGGTTCTCGAACGGCTTGCGGCCCGCGGCTTCAGCTGCCGTGAACTCACCAGCCGCCGCGCCAATCTCGAGGATGTGTTCCTCTCATTGACGGGCCGCACTCTGCGCGACACATGAACGCCACAGGGACCGCATTTAAAGCTCTGGTTCGAAAGGATATCGCGATATTCCTGCGCGATCGGCGCGCGTTGGTGGTCAGCGTACTCACGCCGATCGTGGTCGCAGCATTCTTCGGTTTCCTATTCGGCGGCACCGGCGCGGGCGGCAGAGTCGTCTCGCGCATGGCGGTGGGCATCACCGACCTGGACGGCAGTGCACTGACCAAGGCTGTGATCGAGAGCCTGAACCAGGACGAATCGTTGCAGATTCAATTGCTCCCGGAGGCGCAGGCGGAGCAGTTGGTGCGTGCCGGTAAGCTGCGCGCGGCCGTGGTGTTTCCGGCTGAATTCGAGTCGTTGGCGACCGGCGCGCTGGTGGGCGGCGCAGGGATGCCGGATCTCAAGCTTCTATACGATCCCTCGCAGTCCATGGTCCGGCCGATGGTCGGAGGCCTGGTCACTCAACACGTCATGCAACGGCTGTCGCGCCCGAATTTCGTCGGCAATGCCAGGCCGGTTCCCTTCAAGCTCGAAGACGTCGCGATGACCACCGGACCAAGGTACAACTCCTATGCGCATTCGTTCGCCGGTATGAGCATTCAATTTATTCTTTTCATGGGCATCGACGCCGGTATCGCGCTGCTCATGATGCGCCAGGAAGGCATGTGGCGCAGACTGCGCGCCGCGCCGCTGTCGCGCGCCGTGTTGCTGGGCAGCCGGGTGGCAGCCACCACGCTGATCGCGGTGCTGATCCTCGCGGTTGTTTACTTGGTGGCCGGCTTGGGTTTCGGCGTGCGCATCGCCGGCAGTGTGCCGGGTTTCATCATGGTTGCGTTCGCATTTGCATTGCTTGCCGCCACCACCGGACTGATGATTTCTGCCCTCGGCCGATCGGTGGGCGCTACGCGCGGAGTGTCCATGTTCACCGTGTTGATTCTGGTCATGCTGGGCGGCGCGTGGGTGCCCGCGTTCCTGTTTCCGGAGTGGCTGCAGCGGGTAACGGAGTTCGTGCCGACTCGCTGGGCAGTCGACGGATTCGATGCGATGACGTGGCGAGGCATGCCGCTGCAATCGGCATTTGTTCCCACCGCCATCCTGCTGGCGTGGTCCGCGTTTTTTGCGATGATTGCCGTCTGGCGATTCAATTGGGAAGACGATTGACGCCTCCCGATTGGGATGACGACGACGCTAAATTTCACGAGGTGAGCGGTGTTTACAAAACTGTGTTTTTCATTGGCCGTGATTTGCATATCCACGCTGTTGATGGCTCCGAGATTCGGCTCGAACGCCCCCGTGGCGCCTGCGAGGATCCCCCGGTCGGCCGAGTCGTTGACCATCAATCGCATCGCCGACGCGGGTTTCAACCACAGCGAGGTTGAGGATACGGCGGAATATCTGGCCGATGAGATAGGCGGCCGGATGACCAATTCGCCCGCGATGCGGCGCGCCGAAAAGTGGGCGCAAGAGAAGTTCAAGAACTGGGGCTTGAAGGACGTACGCGCGGAGGGCTTCGACTTCGGCCGAGGCTGGTGGATCGAGTCCTCGCATATTCGGATGATTGCACCCCGGCCCCTGGAGCTAAAAGCGATTCCCGTGGCTTGGACGCCCGCCACGAACGGCGTCCTGTCGGCGCCGATCATCGTGGCGCCCATGGTCATCGAAAGCGACTTTGACGCATGGAGGGGGAAGTTGGCGGGCAAAATCGTGCTGGTAACCTGGCCGGCGCCGCCCAAGGACGACGGCGACGCACCATTTCAACGGTTGACCGAGGCCGATATCGCCAAGCTGGATAAGTACCAGCAGCCGACATTTGATCCCACGCAGCGGCAAAAACGCATCGATCGCTATCACTTCAGGGCCAATTTGGACGCATTCCTGGCGTCGGAAGGAGCGGTCGCTTTGATCACGATGTCGCGCAGCGAGGGCCGCCTGGTGCATGGCGAAGGCAATGGTTATCGCATCGGCAAGACTCCGAAGCTTCCGGGCCTCGAACTCGCGGCCGAGGACTATCGAAGGTTGACGCGGCTGGCCAAGCGCGGCGAAGTGCGGCTGGAGATCGATAGCCGCGTCCATTTCGAGGATACGGACCGCAACGCTTACAATATTCTCGCGGATCTTCCGGGCGACGAGCCGCATGCGGGCTATGTGATGGCCGGCGCACATTTGGATAGTTGGGTGGCGGGCGACGGTGCCGCCGACAACGGCGCCGGCAGCGTGGTGGTCATGGAGGCCGCGCGCATTCTGGCAAGCCTCAATATCCACTCAAAGCGCACCATCCGCTTCGTGCTGTGGTCCGGCGAGGAACAAGGTTTGTTGGGATCGGGCGCCTATGTCGAGAAGCATCTGGCGCATCGTCCGGCGCCCGCCAATCCCGCCGAGGCCGATTTGCCGCCTTTTTTCGCCAGCGATAGGTATCCGGTGCAGACGCTGCCCGGCTTTTCCGAACTCGTCGCCTATTTCAACATCGACAATGGTTCCGGCAAGATTCGCGGCATCCACACCGAAGGGAATTTCGGCGTGGTGCCGATTTTTCGCGAATGGCTCTCGCCCTTCGCCAGCCTTGGCGCGAGTGCGGTGGTTGCCGAACCGACGGGATCGACGGACCATGTGTTCCTGAGCCAGCTCGGACTCCCCGCCTTCCAGTTCATCCAGGATCCACTGGACTATGGGTCGCGGGTGCATCACACCGATTTGGATACCTTTGATCATTTGAGGCCGCAAGACCTGCGGCAGGCGGCGGTGGTGCTTGCAACCTTGCTGGTGGAGGCGGCGAATACCGAGCAACCCCTGCCGCGCAAGGAGTTGCCGACGCAGCCGGCCGTGACCGATCCATTCGAGTACCCGGATCCGTCGAAGAAAATACCCTGAGGAGCCTGTCTGAGTATTCCGTGTGAGCACAGGCTCCTAAGCTCGGTGCACCCTACCCCGGCGGAAATCCGCAAGGATTTCCCGCGCCGCGTTGTGGCCGGGGGCTCCGGTCACGCCGCCGCCGGGATGGGTGCCCGATCCGCACATGTACAAGCCTTTCAAAGGCCCGCGGTAGTCGCCGTGTCCCAGCATCGGCCTCGCGGAAAACAGCTGATCGAGGCTCAAGGCGCCGTGAAAAATATCGCCGCCCACCAGCCCGAAAGTGCGCTCCAGATCGAGCGGGCTCAAGATCTGCCGCCCCAGTACCGCAGCCTTGAAATTGGGCGCGTGGGTATTGACGAGATCGATCATCACATCCGCGACTTCCTCGCGATGCGCGTCCCAGGAAGCGCCGTTCGGCAGGACGGGCGCGACGTGCTGGCAGAACAGGCTCGCCACATGCCGGCCCGCGGGTGCGAGGCTATCATCGAGAGTCGAGGGGATGAGCATTTCGACGATGGGGCGCTTCGACCATCCGCCGGCTTTGGCATCCAGATAGGCCTGGTCCATGTAAGCCAGACTCGGCGCCATGATGATGCCGGCGGTGTGATGATCGGCCGCCGCGCGACCCGGGAGCGCGGTGAAATCGGGCAATTCCGACAGCGCGACATTCATGCGGAAGGTCCCCGACCCGCAGCGCCAGCGGCCGATACGCTCGCGGAAATCCTGCGGCAACACCGCAGCGTCGATGAGCGATCCGTACAGCAGCTTCGGATTCAGATTGGATATGACGCTGCGTGCGCGGATCGACTCACCCTTCTCGGTGACGACGCCGACCGCGCGCCCGCCTTGCACGATGATTTCCCGCACTGCGCTCGCGACTCGAATTTCCACGCCGCGCTTCGCCGCGGCCTTGGCCATTGCCTGGGTGATCGCGCCCATGCCGCCGATGGCGTGTCCCCAGGCGCCCTTCTTGCCATTGACCTCGCCGAACACATGGTGCAACAACACGTAGGCGGAACCCGCCGCGTACGGACTTGCATAGTTACCCACCACGCCGTCAAATCCGTAGGCCGCCTTGATGGGCGCGCTTTCGAACCACGCGTCTAGGTAATCCCCTGCGGATTTCACGAACAACTCCAGCAATTCGCGCCGCATCGGCAGGTCGAGCTTGGTGATGCGCCTGGCTTGCCGCGCACCGCGCAGGAGTTCCGGCAATGCCTGCAGCCAGCCGCCCGCGGTCACATTCGGCGGAGTCTCCAGCACCAGATCGCGCAGGATGTCCGCAACCACCTCGAGACGCTCGCCGTACTTCTCCAGGCGTTCGGCATCGCGCGCGGAAAACTTCGCGACCTCCCGCGCGGTATGCCCCGCGCCGATTTTCAAGTAGTTGCTCTCGTCCAGGGGAAGAAAGTTGGCCAGCTTGCGCTCGACAATGCGCAATCCATGTCCCTCAAGGTCGAGGTCGCGGATGATCTTCGGATTGAGCAGCGACACAGTGTAAGCCGCCACGGAATTGCGAAACCCCGGGTGGAATTCCTCGGTGACGGCAGCTCCGCCCACGACGCCGCGCCGCTCGAGGACCGTCACCTTGAGTCCGGCCGCCGCGAGGTAGGACGCGCATACCAGTCCGTTGTGGCCGCCGCCGACGATGACGGCGTCGCGGATGGATGATTCAGCCGCCATACGCCCCATCGCTGCCGGCGGTTCGCCAGCCGGCGCCCGGTGACTGCGCGAGACGGCTCTCCGGAATGAGTCTGCGCAGTCTGCGCGCGAAACTTCGCAACGATACTTCGCCGCTGCCCAGGGGACCTGGCGTGTAGCTGCGCGAACCCATGCCGGTCTGCACTCTCTCGATGAGCGCCTTGTCTTCCAAGCTGACGCGCCGATTGATGCGCCAATTCAAATATCGCGCCGCCCGCATTTCTCGCCGATCATCCGGAAGCGCGTAAGCAATCTCGCGCACCAGGGTTTCGTGCGCCGATATGGGAATCATTTGCATGAAATCGACCTGGTCGGGATAAATATCGAAGGCCACGTTCGGCCACAGTTTGAAGTAGGTCCAGAGGCGCTGGCGCTCCGGCGGCAGATGGGGCACAGCAGGCAACACAGACTGGTACATGCGCTCGGAATGCTGCGAGGAGGGCGCATCGCGTAAATGCCCCCACATCTTGTCCACCCAGAGCTGCGCCTCGACGCCATAGGATTGACCGAACAAGCGAGTCAATCCGGGATGGGCCACCGTGATGTGCATTGAATCCGAATAGTTGTCGGTTACGTTTTTCCAGTTCACGTGCCGCACCCTCAAGGTCAGGCGCCCGATGGGCTTCAGTTCCTCGAGCCGGTACAGGGCCAGTTCATCCTGATACGGAGCCAGCATGTCGGCGACGCTGGGCAGGCCCGTCTTCAAGCGCGCAAACACGAATCCCTTGTAAATCTCGGTCTCCACGGGTTTCAAGCCGAATTGCGCAAACGAAAAGTCCGCGAACTCCTGGCGGTGCGGCACTGCGGCGAGGGTGCCTTCGAGATCGTATGTCCAGGCATGATAGGGGCAGACAATGCGGCCCGGACAATGCCCGGCGGCGCCGTCGACGAGTCGCGCCGCGCGATGGCGGCAGACGTTGAAGAACGCCCGCACGCGAAGATCCCGGCCGCGCACCGCGACCAGCGGTTCGCCGAGAAAATCAAGCGTGTGGTAGTCGCCCGGGTTGGGGATGTCGTTGAGATGGCAGATTATCTGCCAGGAGGGCGCGAATACCTGCTCCTTTTCGGCCAGCAGAAAATCCGCGTCCCGGTAGATCCACCCCGGCAGACTGAAACTGTCCGCATCGGCCGTTCGAATTGCGAGCATAATAGGTCGTTCCCAATCCTTGTTGAACGATAGTATAACAAGACGAAGGTCAGGATTTGAGGTGTTTTTTGCGCAACATCTGCGGAAAGGCGCCGCTGCACAGGGCGTTGACCCAATCCTCGCAGATGGCGATCGCCTCGCGCGGCTTGAATGTCTCGGAGCTCAAGCTCAGCTCCACCCACAGCCCGTCGAGCAATGCCGACAGCGCGATGGCCGCGGAGCGCAGCTTCAAATCGGGCGCCGCGCCGGACTTCACGAGTTCTCGCAACAACGTCTCCAGAATGGATCGGTATTGGCCGTATGTCCGGTCATGGACTGCGCGGATTTCGCGCGAGTGCGCGACCATGCTCCAAAAAACCACCCACACGTTGAAGAGCTGCGGGTCGAGAAGCTCGGGGGCGAACGAGGCGCGGAAGAAGTTGCTCAAGCGCGCGCGCGGCGTGGCGGCGCTGTTTGCGGCCTGGGAACGCAATGAATCCTGCAATGACAGCGCGAGGGTTTCGTAGGTCTCGGCGATCAGGCCCGTCTTGCTGGGGAAATGATGGTTGATCAGGCCGATGGAGACGCCTGCCGCCGCGCTGATGCGGCGCACCGACGCGCCGTCGTGGCCATGCTTCTTCAGACAGCGAAGGGTCGCTTCAACCAGCGCTTCCCGGCGTACCGCAGGCGTCGCGCGACGAAATTTCGGCACATGCCGCTTCTTGTTCATGAAATCCCTTTGCCTTCGATTATACCGAACCCCTTCCTGGAGTTCTTCGCGGGCTCAGTTACGCGGCCCGGCTACGCGGCACGATATGCGCGGTAGTCCAATCCAAGCGCCGTGGCAACCGCTTCGTGGGTCAGCTGTCCTGCATGCACATTCAGGCCGTGGCCCAGCCCGGGGTCTTTGGAGATCGCGGCACGCCAACCGTGATCCGCCAAAGCCTTGACGTAGGGTAACGTTGCATTGGTGAGCGCGAATGTCGAGGTTCGGGGAACCGCACCCGGCATGTTGGTGACGGCGTAGTGGATTACACCATCCAGAACATAGGTGGGTTCCGCATGCGTCGTTGGGTGGCTGGTTTCAAAACATCCACCCTGATCGATTGCGATGTCGACCAGCACAGCGCCGGCCTTCATGGTTTTCACCATCGCCCGGGTCACGAGTTTTGGCGCCGCGGCGCCGGTTATCAGAACGGCTCCGATGACCAGATCGGCGTCGCGCACCAGCTCCTCGATCGCGTGCGCGGTCGAATACACGGTTTTCAGCTGGCTGCCGAATATGGACGACAGCTCCCGCAGGCGTTTTACCGAGCGATCCACGACAGTCACATCCGCACGCAGCCCAACGGCCATTTCCACGGCGTGCGTGCCGGAAACACCTCCGCCGAGGACGACAATCTTGGCGGGAGCGACGCCCGGCACGCCCCCCAAAAGCACGCCGAATCCGCCGTTGGCCTTTTGCAGGCAGTTCGCTCCGACTTGTACCGCCATGCGTCCGGCAACTTCACTCATCGGCGTCAGCAACGGCAAGGAACCATCCGGCGCGGTGACCGTTTCGTAGGCGATGGCAGTGGCACCGGATGCGATCAGCGCCTGCGCCTGCTCGCGGTCGGCCGCCAAGTGCAGGTAGGTGAACAAAGTTTGCGGGCCGCGCAGCATCTTGCACTCGCTGAGTTGCGGCTCCTTGACCTTCACGATGAGATCCGCTGCGCCGAAGA
Organism: uncultured Gammaproteobacteria bacterium; assembly: GCA_963775565.1. GTDB lineage: Bacteria > Pseudomonadota > Gammaproteobacteria > Steroidobacterales > Steroidobacteraceae > Bog-1198. The sequence continues at coordinate 639,815 of CAVZJP010000017.1, read as the reverse complement.
TGTCCTCGGCCTTTTTTGCTATGGTGGCGCCGGCCGATTGATAGTGCGAATCATCGAAGCCGATCCCGGCGCCGGCACCGCTTTGCACGTAGACCTGATGTCCGGAATCGACCAATTCACGAACCCCGGCGGGCACCAATCCCACGCGATATTCATGAATCTTGATCTCTTTGGGTACGCCGATTTTCATAGGCAAGGCTCCTGCGGGTGGGCCGGGGATGGCAAGGTTACTCACCCGGGGGCCGGGAAACAATCTTTACCGCTCGGCGATGCCACGCAATTCTTGTACCAGCAGACGTTGCCAGAGCCATTCTTGACGCGTTTTCGGTGCATCCAGCGACATTCGCTGCAAATACGGCCTCACGGCGACCGGCGTGCCGGGCGTTGCGACGGCGCCTGCCAGAGTTTTGACCCGTGGCCAGCCTCCGGACGTGCTCTCCTTCAATCTTGACAATGCCCGCGCCAGCACGATCTCCTCCGCGGTGAAATCGGTGCCGAAGGGAAAGTCGGAAAACAGGCCCCGGGCGCGCGCGAGAATGAAGCGCTCCTCCAAGGCTCGCGGCGTGTTGTTCCGATACGCCTCAGGTATCTGATAATCCTTGCGCAGCTTTCCCGCGGCCTGCGCCTGGTGTTTCAGCGATTCCTGAAAGCGCGAGTCGGCAATGTTCAGCATCGCGGCGATCACATCCTGATCGCTCAAACCGCGCAAATCAGCGACGCCGTATTCCGTAACCACCACATCGCGTAGATGTCTGGGAATCGTGGTGTTCCCATAGTTCCAAAGAATGTTCGAGGTCACCGTCGAATCCTTGCGACGGGTGGAACGCAGCGTCAAAATCGAACGGCCCTCCGGCAACGAGTGCGCCATCGCGACGAAGTTATATTGGCCGCCGACGCCGCTGACAACGCGGCCGTCGGACAGCCCGTCCGACACGAGAGCTCCGAGCAGCGTCGCCATCATGCTCGAATTGATGAAGCGCGCGTGGCGGCGCTGCGCAATCTTCAGCGCCTGATCGACGCCGTCAAGTTGATTGACGAAGCCGACGCCGCACATTGAAAATTGCCGGCGTTCCGTTTCCGGAAGATCCCGCAACGCCGCATAAAAGCCCCGCGGCCCGAGAAAGAACGCGCCGTGCAGCAGGGTTCCGCCCGTCAATTGACGCCCCGTGCAGAGCGCGAGAAGCTGGCGCCTCGCGTCCTGGGTGCCGATCCGTGCTGCGGCGCTTTGTCCGTCCGCGTTCTCGATGCGGCCATCCGCGTAGCGGCAATCCGGCTTGAATATCCCGGCCTTCTGCAGCTGCGCAAACTCCTCCGCTGTCAACGGATCGCTGAAGTCCTCGCGGGACAGCGCGGCGAGAAAGGCCTCATCGATGCGTTCGCCGACCACTTGATCGTTCAAGAGCCGTTGAACGCGCAGATCATCGTAAACGCGCCGACGCAGCACCCCGCTGCGGTACAGATCGAGAAATCCGTCGATGAACATTTCGCTGCAGGCGTACAGACCGGCCTCGAACGGTGCAGGGGTGCCCATCGAATTTAAGGCCGCGGCAAATCGATCCGCATCGAGTCCCTGAAGGATCTCGCGGAATTCTCCGTTTTGCTGCTGGCGCAGCTGCAGACCATAGATCACGGCGTCGCCGATTTCGCCGATGCCGATTTGCAAAGTACCGCCGTCGCGAACCAGGCGCGCGCAATACAGGCCGATCGCGTAGTCGGCGGTGCTCAACCTCTGATTTGGCGGCGCAAACAGATCGTACTCATAACGGGGATGCTCAACCAGAAAATCGAAGGTTTCGGCACCCACCGCGGCCGGCCCGAACATGAAGGGCATCTGCTTGTTGACTTCTCCGATGACGACGACCTCCCTGCCCTTGGCGCGCTGCGGCCTCAAGTGTTCCAACAAGTCAACCGTAACATCGGGGTTCGATCCCAGGCTGTATTCCGAGCGGCCCTCTATGTTTCGTTTGCCGATCAGCTGCGCGATGACATTCACCCCATGTGCCGCCACGTCGCGCGCCACCTGCGTGTAGTTGGTGCTGACATAGTGACGCTGCGAATGCGCCACATCGAGCAGTGCGCCGGGATCCAGAAAGAACTCCACGATTTGCACATTGGGGCCGACATCTCCTTTGTGCAGATCGCTGACATAGTCCAGGGCCACGCAGCCTCCGAACAGGCGCGCGACCAAGGGTTCGAGAAAGCGCCGCTCGAGTTCCGAGGACCATTGCGGCGCGCGCAGGCTCAGTGCGGTGAATATCTTGAGCGTGAGGGATGAGTCCCGCCGCGCACGCCGGTAAAACTCATTGACCAGCGGATTGGGCTTGCCTACACCTAAGGGCAGGGCCAGAACGATGTGCGGTCCGACGCGGCTTAAGGTGCTCTCCACGCATTCGGCGACATCGTCGAAGAGCCGCGGCATGCTTGGGCAGGCCCCTAGGTCTTGGGCTTCAGCACCAGGGAGAAGCTGATCTTCACGGCGTCGCCGACCCACTCCGTGCTCTTCCAATCGCCCTGGCCAACGCCAAAATCCAGGCGCTTGAGCTTGGCGCTGCCATCGAGCTTGGCTCCCCCGGCCGCAGGCGTGAATTGAAACTCCATGGGCACGTCCTTGGTGATCCCGTGCAGCGTCAGGGAGCCGATCGCGCTGAAGCCCGCCGCGGTCTTGCTGATCGACTTCGTAACATAGTGCGCGGTGGGAAAGTGCGCGATATCGAACACGTCCTTGCCGCGAATCGTGGTATCGCGATCCTTGTCCATCGAATCCACGGAGCTCATATCGATCTGCACATCAATGAGCGAACTCGTCAATGCATCGGGTGCGAATTCGACTGCCGCGGTGAATTTGTGGAATACGCCTTTGAAATCTGCGCCGGCCTGAACGCCGACAAACTCCAGCCGGCTTTGTTGCGCGTCGCCGGTGTAGGCGGCGGCAGCGGCGGGTGCGATACCTGCCGCGGATAGGAGAGCAGCGGCGCCGGCGGTGACAATGGATCTGATCATGATCGATTCTCCGGTTTGAAAAACGGCAGCATGCGCTTGAGCACCTCATCCTTGTTCCAGAAATGATGCTTGAGTGCGGCGAGAATGTGCAGAATCAAGGTCGCCAGCAGCAGCCAGCTCAAGGTCTCGTGAGTGTTTCGCAAAATGTCGAATGCCCGCTCGTTCTTGCCGATGAGATCCGGCCAGGTGAACAGTCCAAACCAGCTTACCGAATAGTTCTTGGCCGAGGACATCATCCAGCCGGTCACGGGCATGGCGAACAGGAGACAATAAAATAGAATATGAGTGGCACGTGCCAGGAGCATCTCCATTTTCGACATATGCGAGGGCAGCTCCGGCGGACGATTGAAAAGGCGCCAGGTCAGCCGCAGCACCGCCAGCATCAAAATCGTCATCCCAAAGCTCTTGTGCCGCGCGAGCAGCGCCAGCTTGCGCATGCCCAATGGCAGATCATCCTGCATCCACGCCAGCGTGAATTGCGTGATGATGAGTGCGGCGATGATCCAATGAAATGCTTGAGCGACCGCGCTGTAGCGGGTGGGGGTGCTTTGATTTGGCATTTAAGACCCTCCGAGTGCAAGCTCCTTAGTTTAGCAAGTCAGCGAGATCCCACGTGTTCAAAAGCGCCGCCATGGCGATTCTGGTCTGTACCTTGGTCGCCTGCAGTTCAGTGCGGCCGCGCGCACCTGCGCCGCAAGCTCCGGCTCCGCCTGAGGCCGGTCTGCAATCTCTCCCCGCGCCCGGCACGTACCGGATCGATTCGGCCGGCTCAGAGCTTCGGCTGCTGGTGTTTCGAGCCGGCGCGCTTGCCAACCTCGGCCACAACCACGTCATGACCAACCGTTTCGTCAGCGGGTCCGTGCAAATTGCCGGGTCGATCTCCGATTCGTCGTTTTCACTCGAGGTACCTGTGGATCAATTCTCAATCGACGACGCGCAGGCGCGGCTCGAGGAAGGCAGCGATTTCCCCGGTGAGATTCCCGAGGACGCCAAATCCGGCACGCGCCATAATATGATGAGCAGTGCGGTGCTCAACGCCGCCGAGTTTCCGATCATCAAGGTGCGCAGCACGGCGCTCCATGGAACGCCGGGCGCTTTGACCGCCGACCTCACGATCGAGGTTGCGGGCCACCAATCGGCAATATCCGTGCCGCTGTCGCTGGCCGGGGATTCGCGACACATGACCGCGATGGGCTCGATCGAATTGCTTCAGACGGCCATCGGGCTCAAGCCTTACAGTTTGATGCACGGCGCCTTGCAAGTGCAGGACGCCATGCGCCTGAAATTCAAAATCTTCGTGCCGATCAGTTAGGGATCTGCCTCAGCTCGCCGTCAGCAGCAGCGGCGTCCCTTCCGGCGCCACCAGCATGGCCGCGGGGCCGGAACGCAGCGACGGCGGCAATTCGCCGCCGGTCTCGATTCCCAAATCAGCGAGACGCGCCAGGGTACCTCCCACATCGTCGACTTCGAAACGCAGGGTTGCGCGCCGCAGTTCCGCGGGATGATAAAGACCGAGATCTATGAAATCGCTGGTGCAACTGATGTGCGGCAGCCGGTCGGCAAGCTCGTCCATGCCGACGAAGCCGAAATCCTCCCAATAGGCTTTCGCCAGCTCGCGGTCCGGCGCCGGAATCGCGATCTCGGTGAAATAGCCGCAGCGCGAGTTCTCATTGGCAGCCCGCTTGCTGGGCGAAAAGGTGCGGGCCTCGACGAGCCTGATGAGCTGACCGGAAGGATCCAACCAGCCGATCTCATTGAACACGTCATTACCGAGATGGCAGAACTCAAACTCGATTCCCCGTTTTTCGAATTGTTCAACATGTTTGAGCAGATCGGGTTTGACGAAGGTCAGAGAGGGTGCGGGTATGGCTTCCTGATGCAAGCCTATGCAAATCCTTCCGTCGGTAACCACCGCATAGGGATGCGTCCACGCCTCGCCGACTTCCGCGGCGGAGAATCCGAGCTCGGCGTAGAAATCCAGGGACCCCCGGATATCCGGCGTTGCCAGGGAAAACTCCAGGAACCGGCCCAGCACGGCGCTAGGAGCCCGCTGGGGGTTTGCGCATCGGCAGCGTTGGCACGGCTAACTTACTCCACCGACACATACGTATTTGATCTCCGTGTAATCGAGGATCCCATACTTGGAACCCTCGCGCCCCATGCCGGATTCCTTGATGCCGCCGAAGGGTGCAACCTCGGTCGAGATGATGCCGGTGTTCAAACCGACGATTCCGTATTCAAGCGCCTCGGATATCCTCCAGCTGCGCGCGAGATCGCGGGTGTACACGTAGGCCGCCAGACCGAACTCTGTGTCGTTGGCCATGGCAATGGCCTGCGCCTCGCTGTCGAACTTGAATAGCGGCGCCACCGGCCCGAATGTTTCCTCGCGCGACACCAGCATTTTCGGCGTGACATCGGTCAGGATCGTGGGCTCGAAGAATAATCCTCCCAGCGCATGGCGCTTTCCGCCCAGCGTTACCTTCGCGCCCTTCGCCAGCGCGTCCGCGATGTGTTCTTCGACCTTCAATACCGCCTTGTCATCGATCAGCGGGCCTTGCTCGGTGACGCCGGCGAGGCCATCTCCCACGCGCAATTGCGCCACGGCGGAGCGCAACTTCCCGGCAAACTCGTCGTATACGCCCTTATGGATCAATAGCCGGTTCGCGCAGACGCAGGTCTGACCGGTATTTCGATACTTGCTGGCGAGCGCCCCCTGAACGGCGGCGTCCACATCGGCATCATCGAATACGATGAACGGCGCGTTGCCGCCGAGCTCCAGCGACAATTTCTTGATCGTGCCGGCGCATTGCGCCATGAGCTTCTTGCCGACCTCCGTCGACCCGGTAAAGGTCAACTTTCGCACCGCAGGATTGGAGGTCATCTCCGCGCCGATCGCCGCGGCGCCGCCCGTGATCATGTTGAATACGCCCTTCGGCACACCCGCTCGATCCGCAAGTTCAGCCAGCGCCAGCGCCGAATAGGGCGTCTGCGTGGCCGGCTTGCACACAAAGGTACAACCGGCGGCAAGAGCGGGTCCTGCCTTGCGGGTGATCATTGCGGCGGGGAAGTTCCACGGCGTGATGGCCGCGACCACGCCCACCGGTTGGCGCAGCACCAGGATTCGCTTGTCGGCCTGGTGGCCCGGGATGATGTCGCCGTACAGGCGCTTGGCTTCCTCCGCGAACCACTCGATGAACGAGGCCGCATAGAGGATTTCGCTTCTCGACTCCGCCAGCGGCTTGCCCTGTTCGGCGGTCATGAGCGTGGCAAGGTCGGCTTGATGTTCGATCATCAGGTCGAACCAGCGCCGCATTACAACGGCACGCTCTTTGGCGGTGCGCGATTTCCATGCCGGCAGCGCCGCGGCGGCTGCCGCAATCGCGCGGCGCGTTTCGCCGCCGCCGAGATGGGGAATCGAACCCAGTGTTTGTCCGGTGGCAGGATTGTCGACCGCGAGCGTCGCGCCGCTGTCGGCGCTCACCCAACTGCCGTCGATGAAGCATTGCTCGCGCAGCAATCGGGGGTCATTGAGTTTCATGCGCGAACGATCAGCCCACGTGCCGGCGGAAGAATTCCAAACTGCGATCGAGGGCGAGTTTTGCGCTTTTCGGCTCGAAGCTCGCGCGATCGGTGCAGTTGAAACCGTGATCCGCGGAGTACAGAAAGAAAATGCCGGCAGGTACGGCGGCTTTGATTTTTTCGACGGTCGACTGCGGTATGTGGGTATCCTTTTCGCCAAAGTGAAACAGAATCGGGCAGCGCGGCTTCTCGGCCAGATACTTGTCGATGCCCCCGCCATAGTAGGCGACGGCGGCGGCAACCTTGAGCCGCGCAGCCGCCAAGTAAGCCATGGAGCCTCCCCAACAATAGCCCACCACGCCGACCTTGCCGGTGCCGGTCACGCGATCGACGGCCGCTTGAACGTCCAGCATCACGTTCTCGTTCTTGAGCGCCTGCATGTATCCAAAGCCCTTTGCCATGTCGGTGTAGGGCACATCCACGCCGCGTTCCACGCGATCGAATAGCGCCGGTGCAATGGCGCTGAAGCCGGCCGCGGCATATTGATCCGCAACGGCGCGGATGTGGCGTGTGACGCCGAATATTTCCTGTATGACGATGACGGCTCCGCGCGCCGTTGAATCCGGACTCGCGCTGTAGGCGGACAATCGATGACCATCGCTCGCGGTCAGATCAACATTCTGTCCCATGATTCCTCCAATCAGTCCTGAGAATAGCCTGTTCAATTGTCGGCGCTCAAGCCGCGCGTCTGCGCTCAAGCAGGCGTCAGTGCTCGAGCAGGGCGTCAGCGCTCGAGAATGGCGGTGACGCCCATGCCCCCCGCGGTGCAGATCGAGATCAGTCCGCGCTTGCCCTTCGATTCATCGAGAATCTTCGCCAGCGTGGCCACGATGCGTGCGCCGGTCGCGGCGAACGGGTGGCCGATCGCAACGCTGCCGCCCTTCACGTTGAGCTTCGAGCGATCGATGGCGCCAAGAGTGCCGGGCAGCCCGAGCTTGTCGCGGCAAAAGGCAGTATCCGTCCAAGCCTTGAGCGTGCACAACACCTGTCCGGCGAAGGCTTCGTGAATCTCGTAGAAATCGAACTCCTGCAGCGTCAATTGGGCGTCGTTCAGCATTCGAGGAACCGCATACGCCGGCGCCATCAGCAAGCCTTCCTTCTTTTCGATGTAGTCGACCGCCGCCACCTTGCCGTAACTCAAAAAGGCCTGCACAGGCAGATTGCGCTCGCGAGCCCAACTTTCCGAGGCCAGCAGTACCGCGGATGCTCCGTCCGTCATGGGTGTCGAATTTCCCGCGGTCAACGTGCCGGCGCCGGACAAATCGAATGCCGGCTTGAGCTTCGCCAGTTTTTCCAAGGTGGTGTCGGTGCGAATGTTGTTGTCTTGCGAGAGTCCGAGATACTCGATGACCAGATCCTTGTAGAATCCCGCAGCGTAAGCGGCTGCGGCCTTTTGATGGCTTTCCAAGGCCAGCTGATCCTGTTCTGCACGGGTGATCCCCCAGGTTTTGACCATGAGTTCCGTGCTTTCGCCCATCGACAAGCCGGTGCGGGGTTCTGCGATTCCCGGCAACACCGGCCGGAAATTCTTCGGGCGCATTCCGAGCCATGGCAGCACTCGCGCTGCGGCGGTTCTTCCGCGATAGCTACGCAACAGGATTTGTTGAAAGCTCCGGGGGAATACCACGGGCGGGTCGCTCACCGTGTCGACACCGCCGGCAATTGCGCAATCGATCTGGCCGAGTGCAATCTTGTTGCCCAGCAGGATCGCCGCCTCGAGGCTGGTCCCGCACGCCCGCTGCAGATCGAGCCCGGGTGTTTCGAACGCGAGGCCGCAGCCCAGCACCGATTCGCGCGTCAAATTCCACTGGCTGGAGTGCTTCATTACCGCGCCCGCGGCAACATCGTCCACTCGCCGGCCATGCAAACCAAAGCGATCGACCACGCCGCGCAACGCTGCAGTCAGCATTTCTTGATTACCGACCTGCGTGTAGGCGCCATTGCCGCGCGCAAATGGTATGCGCACACCGCCGACAATCGCTACGCGCCGCGGACTTGCTCCTACCAACATAACTGCCTCCGTTTCAGCCGCAACCTGCGAATTATGGACCTAGCCGACAGCATATAATCCATTCATGTCCGGATTTTCTCTCAAGGGTTTGTGCACGCTGGCGGTTTTGGGGCTGCTGGGCTGCGGCTCTCCATCCACGCCGCCCGGCGGCACGCCGGCGAAGTCCGCGCAGCCCGATCAGCTGAATCGCATCGTCGAACGATACTGGGATGAACGCCTGCCTTTGCAGAACGCTCTTTCACCGCAATATCTGGCGGATTCGCTCAGTATAGAGCGCCGCTATCTGGCCGAGCTGTTGACGCTTTCGCGCGAGGGTCTGGATCAAGATTCGCGGCTGAGCTACGACATTTTCAAGAGGCAGCGGGAGGAAACCATAGAAGGCCTGACCTTTCCGGGCGAATTGATGCCCATCAATCCGTTCGGGGGAATGACGCAGCGTCTGGCCGAGTCAGCGCAGGATCTGGGGCGGTCGCGAACGGCGGCGGACTACGATAACTGGCTGAAGCTCATCGACGAGTATGTGCGCTGGACGCAGCAAGCGATTGCCAATATGCGCGAGGGCGTGCGCCGCGGCTATACCTCGCCGCGTGCGCTGATCGAGCGCGCCCTGCCCATCCTCGAACGTCTTGCCGTGGACGGCCCCGAGAATGTGCTTAACGCGCCGCTGCACTCGATGCCGGAAGCCATGGATGAGCAGGATCGCAAGCGCCTGACCAAGGCCATATCGAACGCGACCACACAGCATTTGCTGCCCGCCATTCGCGTCTTGCACGACTATTTGCAGCACGATTACCTGCCGCGGGCCAGGGCGGGCATTGCCTTGTCGGAGCTGCCGCTGGGTCCTCGATGGTATGCGTATCGCGTCAGGCTGGCGGCCAGCTTAGGGTTGGCGCCCGAAGAGATCCATCGCATCGGGGTTGCGGAAGTCGAGCGCCTGGGCGTTCCGGCGCAACCCACGATCGAAACGCCCGCTGGTGCGCCGCGAAGCGCCACTGAACTCGTGAGCGCCTACCAGGACCTGGCAGGGAAGGTGCGCGCCGCCCTGCCCGATCTTTTTTCCGATGCGCCCAACGAGGATCTGGAAATTCGCGGTACGCAATGGCCGCGTGAACCCTTCGCTCCGCTGTCCTACCAGCGCGCCGGGCCGGCTGGAATTCCCCCCGCGGTGTTGTATGTCGACACGGTGCGCGGCATTGAGAGAGGTGTCGTGGTGCCGGGCTTTCTACAGCAGGCCCTGCCCGGTCATCACTATCAAATTGCACTTCAACAGGGACGTCCCGATCTGCCTCGATTCCGCCGTTTTGGGGCGGAGCCGGCTTTCATCGAAGGTTGGGGAATGTATGCCGCGTCCCTGGGCGACGCACTGGGATTGAGTCCGGACGAGGCGGCTAGATCCGACTTGGCCTCGGCAGTAAGACGTTGTGCGGTCGGCGCGGTTGTCGACACCGGATTGCACTCAAAGGGCTGGACGCGAACCCAGGCACTTGATTATCTTCGTGCTCATCTGCCTGTCGACGAAAAAGATGCCCAAGCGTTGATCGACTGGTATTCGGCGAATCCGGCTGACGCATTGGCGTGCTTTATGGGAGAACGTGAATTCATCGCGTTGCGCGCACGGGCGCAGCAACTTCTGGGCGGGCGTTTCGACGTTCGGCAGTTTCATTCCGAAATTCTCAAGATGGGCGCCATGCCGCTGGATATTCTCGAGGCCAGGATGAAGATCTGGATGGATGCTTCGAAGTGACGCGTTTTTGCCGATATAACCGCCAGGCGGCGATCGATTTCGAACACTATGATTTAGACGGAGTCAGACTACCCCGTGCGATCTTCATTACTTCTTGCCTGTTTGTTTGCCGCCTCAGCGGCCGGCGCGGCGAACCGGGAGCCAGAGTCCGCGCAGCGCGGCGACATCGAGGTGACCACATCGCTGGACGCCGCGGAACAAGGCGGCAGCGCCGCCGGCGTCGTGAAGATTCATGCGCGCCGCGAGATCGTATGGGGGCTGCTCACGAGTTGCGCGGAGTCCCTGCGGTTGGTTCCGGGTCTGGAAGTCTGCGAAGTGCTGGAGGCCGCACCGGACCTGTCATGGCAGCGAATCCGGCAGGTCATGAATTACTCGTGGTATCTGCCGAAACTGAGTTACCAGATACACGTCACTTACGATCCGCCCTCGAAGATTTCGATCGAACGCATATCCGGAGACGTACGAACTCTGAAAGGGTCATGGCTATTGCAGGGAGACGGCGAGTACACCGTCGCGCATTATGTGGTCGCTCTCGAGCCCGGATTCTGGGTACCGCACTGGCTGGTTCTGTCGGTTCTGCGGCACGATTTGCCGAAGCTGCTGCGTGCGCTGCGCACCCGTGCCGAAGCCATTGAAAACCAGAATCCCTGATCGGCAGCGCGTGACTCTCAAGTTCCTGGGTGCCGCGGCCGCCGGGCTCTGCCTGGTGTTGAGCGCCTGCGAGCGCGAGCCTGAGGCGCCGTTGCCGCGCGTCAAGCGCGTGTTCCACCTGAACCCCTATGAAAAGGACTTCGGCTTCTCGCAAGCCGTCCTGATCGATAAAACACTGTATATTTCAGGATCGGTGGCCGCAGATCAGAACGGGCGCTTGGTGTCGCCCGGCGATATGGCAGGACAAATGCGTGCCGCCTACTTCAACATTCGCCGTACGCTGGCCGCGCATGGAGCGAGCTTCGAAGAAGTCGTCAAGGAGACGATCTACACGACGGACATGGACGCCATGCTGAAAGCCTCGGATTTGCGCTTTGAGTTCTACAACAAGGAGCGATTGCCGACGACGTCATGGGTGCAGGTGCAACGTTTGGTCGATCCGGGGTTTCTCGTGCAAATTGAAGTCGTCGCTGAGCTGCCGTAAGGCGTGAACCGAGGATAGCCTTGCCCAAGGTGGTGGATAGAAATTTCGAGCGTCGTCTCGCCGGACTCATCAACTCCGGCGAACGGGCGGTATTGCGCGGCGGCCGCAAAGGCGTGGAGAAGGAATCCCTGCGCGTGTTGCCGGGAGGCGAGATTGCTCAAACGCGGCACCCCGCGGCATTGGGCGCGCCGCTGACGAACGAAAACATTACGACGGATTTCTCCGAATCGCTGATCGAACTGGTGACTCCGCCGTTCCGCGAGTCCTGGGAGCTGTTGCAGTACCTGTGCGACATCCACCAGTTCGTGTATCGGCATCTGGACGATGAGCTGCTGTGGGCCACGAGCATGCCCTGTGCCATCGACGGGGACGCGAGCATTCCGCTGGCGCAGTTCGGCGGTTCGAATGTCGGGCGCATGAAGACCGTCTACCGCCATGGCTTGGGAGTACGCTACGGACGCATCATGCAGGCGATCTCCGGAGTGCATTTCAACTACTCTTTCGCAGACCTGTTGTGGGACGCGCTGGCGGACGTCAATCAATCGAAACAACGGCGCAAGGATTTCATGTCGGAGCAGTACTTCGGCGTGCTGCGCAACTATCGGCGCTACGGCTGGTTGGTGCTGTATTTGTTCGGCACGTCGCCCGCCGTCTCCAACAGCTTCTTTGCCGGCCGCAAGAGTGCCCTGTCCGTGCTCGACAGCGACACGCTCTACGAACCATACGGGACGTCGCTGCGCATGAGCGATATCGGTTATCGCAACAAGAATCAGTCGACATTGAGCGTATCTGTCAACAGCCTGGATGAGTACGTGCGGGATCTCTCCCGCGCGATCACCACTCCGTATCCGCCGTACGAGACGATCGGAGTCAAGGTCGACGGCGTATATCAGCAGCTCAACGCCAACATATTGCAGATCGAAAATGAGTACTACAGCTTCATCCGCCCCAAACGCATCGCACGCTCGGGCGAACGCCCGACCAAGGCGCTGCATCGAGCGGGGGTGGAATATATCGAAGTGCGCGCGCTGGATGTCAGCGCGTTTGATCCGGTCGGCGTCAATCAAAATAAACTGCGCTTCCTGGAGGCGTTTCTCGCCCTTTGCCTGCTGCGCGAGAGCGCACCGATCAGCAGAGGCGAACAAGATGCGCTCGATGCCAATCATCTCCTGGTTGCGCGTCGCGGGCGGGAACCCGGTCTCAAGCTCAATCGGGAGGGGCGCGACGTCCCCATGACTGAGTGGGCCGGTGAGCTGCTCGAATCGATGCAGGGCCTGTGCGAGATGCTCGATCATGGCGAAGCCGCGCGGCCCTATTCCGCCGCGCTGGAGCAGCAGCGCGCCAAAATCGACGATGTCGAGCGCACGCCCTCGGCGAGGCTGCTCACGGAGATGCGTCAAACCGGAGAAACCTTTTTCCAGCTTGCGCGCCGCATGTCGAAACTGCACAAGGATTACTTTCTCGGGCTGTACCCGCCGAACGAGAGCCGGCTCGCGGAATTTGCTGCGGCGGCGCAAGAATCGCACGCGGCGCAACAGCGTATCGAGGCCGCCGACGACATCGATTTCGACACTTATCTCGCGCGTTATCTGGCGTGACCCGCTCGGATTTGACATAATGCGCGACACGCCCGCGCGGCTTTTTGCTTGAAAATAGTGCCCCAGGTCATTGAGCAGTTCCCCCCGGGCCGGTACGGTGACGGCGATGAGTAGTGCCGAAGGGTTCCCCAACGAGGATCTTCCCAACTCGCCGCACGCACGCCAGCTGCGGATGGGATTTCCGTGGCTGACTTTCGATGGCGAACTCGAAGCCGAATTCAGACGCCGAAATTTCGACGAGACCCTTCCGCATACGCGGGTGAATTTGTGCCTCGCGATTCTCATCACCATCGCGTTTTCCGCCATGGATGCGATGGTCTTGGGACCTCAGCTCGACCGCATTCCCAGCATGGTCTGCGTGTTGGTCATCATCCCGGTCATGTTGATCGCCATCGCGTCGAGTTTCTCGTCGCGGCGCCTGCGCTTCCACCCGCCGCTGATGATCGTCGTGGTCAGCATCGTGGGTCTGAGCGTGGCGGCAGTTCAGATCTTCGCATTGCTCAGCGGCGTCTCGATCCTCTTTCCCTCCTTGCTGTTGAGCATCTTCTTCATATACTTCATGGGCGGTCTGACTTTTTATCACGCGGTGGCTGTGAACGTGGTCGTGGTGCTGGCCTATCTCGCCGCGGGTACCGCGCTGCTACTGCCGGGGCGCGAATTCAGCTACAGCGCGCTGGCAATCGTGGCAACCAACCTTTTCGCAGCTTCGGTCACTTACATGCACGAGAAAACCAGCCGCCTGCGCTTTCTGGAAGCGTGCATGCTGCGCGAACTGGTGGCGCGCGACGGACTGACCGGCATTCAGAATCGACGCATGTTCGATCAGCACATCGAGCGGGTCTGGCAGCAGGCCGTGCGCGAAGAAGAGCGCATCGCAGTGCTGCTCGCGGATGTCGATTGCTTCAAGGACTACAACGACCTCTATGGCCATCAAGCGGGGGACGAGTGCCTGCGCGCGGTCGCCGTTTGTCTGAGCCAGTGCGCACGGCGGCCCCTGGACTTCGTCGCCCGCTACGGCGGGGAGGAGTTCGCCATAGTTCTGTACGAAGCGAGCCGTGAATATGTCGCCGAGGTGGTGACGCGTATCCAGCGTTCCATCGCCGAACTGAACATTCCCCATGAAGCGTCCAGAGTGGCAAGCCGGCTCACGGTGAGCATCGGTGCGGCCTTCGTCTTACCGGCCGCCAATCGAACTCTCGAGGGGTTGATTCAGCTTGCCGATGAAGCGCTTTACAGCGCCAAGGAAGAGGGTCGAAACCGCGTCATCGTGATGGAAGCCGAGTATCACACCATGCGGACCGGCCGTTTCGAAAAGCGCCGCCATCGTGTGGATGCCTGAACGCAGTCTTTAACGATAGATCGCAATCTCGGTGTCCTGCCCCTGCCTCCGGCTGGCGCGAAACATCCCTTCGGAATTGAATTCCATGGAAATCTCTCCGTGCGCGTCGATCGCAACGACGCCCCCCTCGCCGTGCATCGCCGGCAGTTCCCCGAGGACCACCTCGCGCACCGCCTGAGTGAGGCTGCGGCCGCCGAAGCGCACGCGCGAGCAGATATCGTGGGCGACCGCGGCACGAATGAATACCTCGCCATGCCCCGTTGCCGATACGGCGCAAGAGCGGTTGTCGGCATAGGTGCCCGCGCCGATGATCGGCGAATCGCCGATACGCTGGTAGCGCTTGCCGGTCATGCCGCCGGTGGAGGTTGCGGCGGCCAGGCGGCCGCCACCGTCGAGCGCGACGGCGCCCACGGTGCCGACATGCGAAATGGTCAACGCGGACAACGCCGTGTCCCCGCCGCGGATCCGCTCGAGCTGATGCCAGCGCTCCGGCGTATGGAAGTAGCCCGGGGGAACGAACGCAAACCCGCGGTCAGCGGCGAATTCCTCGGCGCCGGCGCCCGCCAACATGACGTGTTCGGATTGCTCCATTACCGCGCGCGCAAGTTCGATCGGATTCTTGATCCGCGTGAGGCCGCACACGGCGCCGGCGTGCAGGTTGCTTCCGTCCATGATCGCAGCATCCAATTCATTGCGGCCGTCAAGCGAGAACACCGCGCCGCGGCCCGCATTGAACAAGGGGTTGTCCTCGAGCAGCACGACAGCGCGGGTTACCGCGTCGACGCTCGTGCCACCGGCCAGCAACAGGGCGTAGCCCGCGTCGACGGCTGCGTTCAGACCGGCTCGATAGCGCTGCTCCGCTTCACTGCTCATTTCGGCGCGCGGTAGCGTGCCCGCGCCGCCGTGAATTGCGATCCCGAACATTTTCAATCTGCTCCTTGGCGCTGCGGAACCGTTACTTCAAGGCCATCAAGATCGGGCGCAAGAAGAATCTGGCAACTCAAGCGGCTGTTGTCGCGGGGTTCCCAAGCGCTCTCAAGCATACCTTCCTCCATGTCCTCGCGGGGCCCCAGCTTGCCGATCCAGGCGGGGTCGACGTAGACGTGACAGGTCGCACAGGCACAGGCGCCGCCGCACTTTGCGACAATGCCATGCACGCCGTTTTGCACGGCCGCCGCCATCAGGCTGATGCCAAGGGGTGCGACGATTTCACGGCGCGCGCCGCTGAGTTCTTTGAATATGACGCGGGGCATTGGTGCCAATTTTAACCCTCGGAAGGTGATTGAGGGCATAGCCCGATGGAATGTAATAGTATTACGCGGACGGCCCATCGCTGACCGGAGTCTAGAATGAAATTGATCACCGCGATCATAAAACCCTTCAAATTGGATGATGTGCGCGCTGCGCTGTCCGAAATCGGCGTGTCTGGAATGACGGTAACCGAGGTCAAGGGATTCGGGCGGCAGCGCGGACATACGGAGTTGTACCGCGGCGCGGAGTATGTCGTCGACTTCGTGCCAAAGACCCGCATCGAAGTCGCGGTCAAAAATGAGCTGGTCGATCAAGTGATGGAGGCCATCGTGGGCGCCTCGAAAACAGGGAAGGTGGGTGATGGCAAGATTTTCGTCACCGATATCCTGCGGGTGCTGCGTATCCGCACCGGCGAGAGCGACAACGCCGCTCTGTAGTCCGTTCATCGAATGAGACTCTGCAGCGGCGGATGCTTGATAGCCTTCGCCGTCCTTTCCGCGGCCGCGCCGCTGCCCGCATTTGCCGCGAAACTCACCGACAAAGAGCACACCCGGATCGACTATCCCCGGCCGCAATCTGTCCCGGGCGATGCGGTGCTGGAGGGGGCCGGCGCGGTCGTCGGCGAAATAATCATCGAAACACGCAATATTTTCGACGAAAGCGATGCGCGTGAGAGCAACGGCCTGTTCCGGCTCGCCAACCATCTGCACGTTCGCACCAAACCGTCGACTATCCGCGCGCAATTGCTGTTCGCGAGCGGCGAGAGCTATCTCGGACGCAAGCTGCAGGAGACCGAGCGCGTTTTGCGGCTGTTGCCCTTCATTTACGACGCCCGCGTAGTGCCCATTCGCTACTCGGACGGCCGGGTCGACATCAAGGTCATCACCAAGGATGTCTGGACATTGAGTCCCGGCATTTCCTTCGCCCGCGCGGGCGGCTCCAATGCATTCAAGTTGAATCTGCAGGAGGAGAACCTGTTCGGCTGGGGGAAGGGACTGCAGCTATCGCACGGCAGCACCGTGGATCGCACCAGCACGACCTTGCAGTACATCGATCCCAATCTATTCGGATCCCACTGGGTTTCCCAGCTCGTCTACTCGGATTCCAGCGACGGATTCCAGCGCGCCGCGTTATTCGCGCACCCCTTCTATTCGTTGGATGCGCCCTGGAGCACGAAAATCTTTGCGTTGGATTACAACCGCACCGTATCGCGCTACAACCTGGGGGAAATCGTCGATCAATTCAACGACAACCAAACCTCTTTCGAGCTGAGCGGCGGGGTTTCCACCGGTCTGATCGACGGCTGGACCAAGCGTTGGACATTCGGCATGCGCTACGATCGCAATCTGTTTCTGCCGACGCCGGCATCGACTCTTCCGGCCCAAACGCTGCCGCCTGACAGAACTCTTTCATACCCCTTCACCGGATTCGACATCCTTCAGGACAACTATAAGAAGATCGGCGATGAGAACGAAATCGGACGCACCGAGGACTTATATTTCGGAACCGAGGTGAGCGGCGAGATAGGGTATTCGGACACCGCGTTCGGCGCCAATCAAAACGCGGTCATGCTGGCCGCCAAGGCGTTGAGCGGATTCGATTTGGCCCACCAGCAGCAGCTGTTCCTGAGCGGCGATTTCTCAACGCGGATCGAAGAACAGCATCCCCGCAATTTGATCGCGGACATTGGCGCGAGATATTACTGGCGATGGCGCGAGGATTGGCTGCTGTATGCAGCCCTGTCGGGCACCACCACGTACCAGTTGGATCCGGATATGCAGCTGCTGCTGGGCGGCGACAACGGCCTGCGCGGTTATCCGCTGCGCTTCGAATCGGGCACGTCGCGTGCGTTGTTCACGGTCGAACAGCGGGTCTTCACCGACTGGTATCCCTTTCGGCTGGTGCGGGTCGGGGCCGCCGTATTTGCCGATGTGGGCCGCACCTGGGGCAGCGGCGTCATCGGCAATAGCGACCCGGGATTGCTCAAGGACGTAGGGTTCGGTTTGCGCCTGGGCAACACGCGCTCGGGACTCGGCAACGTGCTGCACATCGATTTTGCCTTTCCGCTCAACAACATCGCCGGTATCCAGAAATTCCAGTTTCTGGTGCTGACAATGCAGAGCTTTTAGGTCTGCGCGGCTTTTCGGCGCCGCGAAATGAGCCAGAGGATGCCGAAACATACCGCGAAATTCAGCACCCACCACCACAGTTGCCGCGCATTGTTCTTGTCTTCCCCCTGCCCGGCCGAATTGGCGATATCCAGCGTGCCTTTGAGAGTCTCGTGCGCATCGGCCTGATTCACTTGAAACACCACGGCTGCGGCGCCGGGCAGTTGCAGATCCTTGCTCTGCAGAGAATAGCCGCCGTCGGCTTCGGCCACGGCTGCGTACGTCGATCCGCGCAATACCACGCTGATCGCCGCGTCGTGCACCGGCGTATTGTCATTGAGCCGGCTCACGTGAATATTCATCTTGTCATCGTGGACGACGCCCACCAGCAAGAGGTCGGCTGAACGCACCTCAATCCGCGGCGCCGCGGGCGCCGCCGGTGCGGCCGTATCAGCAGCGCCGGCGTTCGACGCGTTGAACACCATTGCGCCCGCCACGATCGCGAGGGCAGCGGAGCGCCGTGAGCGCGCGGTGTTCAAAGCAGGAATCCGGATACGCCCAGCGCAGTCCCGGCGATGCTGGAGAGTACGCCGAAGACGGGAAAGAACAACTTGCGCGCCAAAAAATACAAAGAACACAGCACCAGCCCCAGCTCCAGCAATCCCTCGCCGATGTCGAAACGCAGCGCACGGCGCTCCTCGACCTCGGTCTCCTTGTCCTTGGCGCGCGCGTCTTCCTGAATTTTTTCCGCGTCGGCCGCGTACTTGGCGCGCGCGGTCTCGAGCTTGGCCGCCAATGCTTCAGTCTTGGCCGCGTCCGAGCCCAGCGTCTGCATCAGCGCCAGCGCGACCTCTTCGGTGTTTTCGCGGATCTTCTTGGCTTGATAGTAGCTCCAGGCATCATTCGATTCGGTGCGGTGAATGACCGCTTGCGTATGCGCGCGGTGGCCCGCAATGGTGACCACCGACAATAGGATGCCGACAACACCCACCAAAATACCGACGCGGCGGGTATTGGGATCGGCAGCATGTTCCGGGGTGACTTCGATTTCAGGCATGACGGATGAATTTCCTCGATGGACGCGGCAACTGGCGGCGAATTTTAGCGCAAAACGATTGCCGCGAAAGCGTGAACTACTTGATCACATGCAATCGCGGATTGCTGCGCGCGATGCCGAGAACGCCGCTGCGCACCACCTCGACGATTTCGCCGAAGGCGCCGATATTGGCGATGAATTCGCCGATCTCGATTTCAGTGCTGGCGAGTTCGACGATGTAGCTCGACGGATTGGACGACAGCACCCTGCCGCCGACCCGGCGCAGCAGCGCGGCGACGGATTCCACATGTTCAGCCGCCAGCTGCAATTTCATCAACAGCAATTCGCGCGCCAAATGATCGCCGCTGGTCATGTCCTCGACGGCGACGACGTCGACCAGTTTCAAGAGCTGCGCGTTGATCTGCGCGATGACATGGTCGGAGCCGATGGTGACCAGCGTCACACGCGACACCGTCGGGTCGTTCGTGGGAGCGACCGAGAGCGACTCGATGTTGTAACCCCGGGCGGATATCAGCCCGGTAACGCGCGTGAGCGCGCCGGCTTCGTTTTGCAGCAATATGGCAATGATGTGGCGCATGGCTTCTTAAGGATACGGACCGCGGCACTTGGGCGCCAGGGCAGGAACTGCTAGTCTTTCCTGCGTGAAAGACCGCATCGACATGTCGAACCAGGCCGCGCACCCGCTGGCCGGCGCCACCATGACCGGCGCGGACGTGCTCGTCCAGGTATTGGCCGATGAGGGCGTCAGCACCATTTTTGGCTACAGCGGCGGCGCGATATTGCCGATCTACGATGCGGTGTTTCGCTACAACCAGGAGCATGAATCCGCCATGCCCCTGGTGGTGCCGGCGAACGAGCAGGGAGCCGCATTCATGGCCGCCGGATTCGCCCGTGCCAGCGGCCGGGTCGGCGTCGCACTGGTGACCTCCGGCCCGGGCGCCACCAACACCGTCACGCCGGTGCGCGACAGCATGGCGGACTCGGTGCCCATCGTTGTGATATGCGGTCAGGTGCCCACCACATCGATCGGCACCGATGCGTTTCAAGAGGCGCCCGTGCCGAGCATCATGGGCGCGGTGGCCAAGCACGTCTTTCTGGTCACCGATCCCACCAAGTTGGAAGCGACTGTACGCACCGCATTCGAGATCGCGCGCACCGGCCGGCCCGGCCCGGTGGTGCTCGACGTTCCCAAGGACGTGCAGAACTGGAAGGGAGTGTTTCACGGCTCCGGGCGCTTGCCCGTTCCCGGCTACCGGCAGCGCATGAACCGGCTGGAGGCTGCAAAGCTGCCGGAGGCCGCCTGTGCCGATTTCTTCGCGGCCCTGCAAGCCTCGAACCGGCCGTTGATATACGCAGGCGGCGGCGTGATCAATGCCGGCGCGGCCTATGCGTTGCGTGAATTCTCCGACGAATTGCAGATCCCCGTGGTGACGACGCTCATGGGGATAGGCGCCGTCGATACGACCAATCCCCTGTCCATGCGCATGCTCGGCATGCACGGCACTGCCTTTGCAAATTATGCGGTGGACGATTGCGACTGCCTGCTGGCGCTCGGCGCGCGTTTCGACGATCGCGTTGCGGGCAATCCGGCGAAATTTGCCGGGCGCGCAAAATTCATCGCGCATTTCGACATCGATGCCTCGGAGATCGACAAGGTCAAACGCGTGAATTGGAGTCACGTGGGTTTGATGCCCGACGCGTTGCTCGCCTTGCTGGACTACGCCAGGGCGGCGGGATTTCGGCGCGATTGGTCGGCATGGCACGGGCATTGCGATGCGCTGCGCTCGAAATATGCCATGAACTACGATCGCGGCAGCGACTTGATCCAGCCGTACTATGTGATCGAGGAGATCAATCGCCTGACGCGCGGCGAAGCCATCATCACCACCGGCGTCGGTCAGCATCAAATGTGGTCCGCGCAATACTTCGATTTTCGTTCACCCAGGCTATGGTTGACTTCGGGCAGCATGGGGACGATGGGTTTCGGCCTGCCGGCAGCCGTGGGCGCGCAGTTTGCGCAGCGCAAGCGCCTCGTCATCGACGTCGACGGCGATGCCAGCATCCGCATGAATATCGGCGAATTGGAAACGGTCACGACCTATGATCTGCCCATCAAAATCGTCGTTCTCAACAACTTCGGCGACGGCATGGTCAAGCAGTGGCAGAAACTGTTCCACAAGGGACGATTGAGCGCGAGCGACAAAAGCCTGCATACCAAGGACTTCATCAAGGCCGCCGCCGCGGACGGATTCAAGTACGCCGTCAGGCTCGATAGGAAAGCCGATGTGCCTCGGGTCGTCGAAGAATTCATCCGTTTCGACGGACCGGCGTTTCTCGAGGTCATGATCGATCGCGACGCCGGCGTCTACCCCATGGTCGGACCGGGACAGGGGTACGATGAGATGATCACCGGCGAACACATACCGTCGCGGACCGCGGTTGAAATCAAGGCCCCGGACGCGTCGGAAATGTTCTGACAGTCACCACTCCCCGATGTTGGGCATGGCGTCCCAGGGTGCGGCAGGAGCCAGCGCGGCTCCTTTCTGCAGCAATTCGACGGACACCCGATCCGGCGATCGCACGAACGCCATGTGGCCGTCGCGCGGGGGCCGGTTGATGGTGACGCCGTGCTCCATCAGCCGCCGGCAGGCGGCGTAAATGTCATCGACCGCGTAGGCCAGGTGTCCGAAATTGCGGCCGCTTGAATACTTCTCCGGATCCCAATTGTGCGTCAGTTCAACTTGCGCGCTCTCATCGCCCGGCGCGGCAAGGAACACCAGCGTGAAGCGGCCCTTCGGGAAGTCCTTGCGGGATATTTCGGCAAGTCCCAGCGCATCGCGATAGAAACGCAGGGATTCCTCGATGTCCGTTACGCGGACCATCGTATGCAAGTATTTCATGGGTGTTTCCTCGAATGACACGGGAGCGGGCAATGCATAGAAGCAAATTAGCCGGATTCATCATTGATTGCCAAACCGGCGATCTAACCCAAGCGGCGGATTTTTGGGGCGGCGCGCTCGGGATGCCGGTTCGCGATCTGCCTCCGGGGGAGGAGACCTACAAGAAGCTGGAGGATTTGCAGCATGGCCTGCACATCGAAGTGCAAACGGTGAGCCATCCCAGCCGTGTGCATCTCGATATCGAGACTGATGATATTGACGCGGAGGTGCGAAGGCTCGAGAAATTGGGCGCCAAGCGTGTCCAATTCGTTCACACCTGGTGGGTCCTGGAGGCCCCAACCGGCCAGCGATTCTGCGTGGTATCGGCCAGTTCGCTTAACTTCGCCGCAAAAGCCACGCAATGGGCCTAGTGTTGTTTTGTTACAAATTGGCGACAGGTTTGACATAGTGCAGCAAATCATGAAATTCACGTCTTAACTATTGGATTTATATATGTTATCGACTATGATGCAACCCAGGAAAGAGTTCGTGTTTATTATCAGCGTTACTTACTAGCAACACTGAACGAACAAGGTTGAACGTTTAGGCACTTTTGTGTCACGTATCTTCCAGAACTGGACGTGAGGGGTCATTACCCTGCACCTGTTCCCCTAAACTCCCCGGCTAGCCCGGGGATACTTTTTTTCGGCACCTGATATTTCCTCGCGGCTCGAATATTCCCGCGGGGACCGCAAATCGCGTAAATTTTGCGGGGTGAATACACCCATCGCCGCTTTTCCCAATGTGAGGGACGGATTTACGGATTCGATCGGCAATACGCCGTTGATACGCTTGCGCAGCTTCAGCGAAGAGACCGGCTGCGAGATCTTGGGAAAAGCCGAATTCATGAATCCGGGCGGTTCGGTGAAGGACCGGGCGGCGAGATGGATCGTGCTGGACGCTGAACGCCGTGGCCTTCTGAAACCGGGAGGCACGGTGGTCGAAGGCACCGCCGGCAATACCGGCATCGGTCTCGCGCATGTGTGCAACGCCCGCGGCTACAAATGCGTGATCGTCATGCCGGACAATCAAGCAGCCGAGAAATACCAGATCATCGAGGCGCTGGGCGCGCAACTGCGCATAGTGCCCGCGGTGCCCTACAGCAATCCGAACCAGTACCAAAAAGTCGCGGGCCGACTGGCTGAAGAATTGCCGGATGCCGTGTGGGCCAATCAGTTCGACAACACCGCGAATCAGATCGCGCATTTTGAATCCACGGGGCCGGAAATCTGGCGCGACACCGGCGGGAAAATCGACGCTTTCTGCGCGTCCACAGGAACCGGTGGAACCCTGGCGGGCGTCGCGCGCTATCTAAAATCCAAAGCCGCGGCCGTGCGGATCGTTCTGGTCGATCCGCCGGGCAGCGCGCTGTATCACTACATAAAGGATGGCGAATTGAAAACCGATGGCGGGTCGTCCATCACCGAAGGTATCGGCACCGGCCGCGTCACTGCAAATCTGCAGGGCGCGCCGATCGACGATGCGCTGCGCATATCGGATGCCGAGACCCTGCGCTTCGTGTACCGGCTGCTGCGCGAGGAAGGGTTGCTGCTCGGCAGTACCGCCGGCATCAACGTCGCCGCGGCGGTGACGCTCGCCAAACAATTGGGTCCCGGCCACACCATCGTGACGGTCCTATGCGACGGCGGCGCGAAGTATCAGTCGCGCCTGTTCAATCGCGACTGGCTGGCCGAACGCGGATTTCTCGAGGCTATTTCGAACTCATCTCGCTAAGGAAACGCCGGCGTCGTACACGGTTTTTCCCTCCTCCGCTCATGCCGACCGCGAAACCTCCGAAGCCGCGCCGCCCTGCGCTGCGCCGTTGTACCAGGACAGTGCCTGGTGCAGGGACACGACCTCACCCACCACGAGCAGCGCCGGGGACTCGAGATTCGCCCGCGCCGCAACCTCGGCGATGGTGCCCAACGTGGCGGTGACGACTCGTTGGTTGGGCAGAGTGCCCTGCGCGATGACGCCGGCCGGAAGATCCGCCGCGGCGCCGTGTGCCATGAGACTGGCCGCGATGTGCGGCAATCGCGCGAGTCCCATGTAAAACACGGCGGTCATGCCCGTCATGGCGAGGGCGCGCCAATCGGGCTCCTTGACGTTGCTTCCGGTATGAGCGGCGACGAAGGTCACGCTGTGCGCGTGGTCGCGGTGTGTCAAGGGGATGCCGGCATAGGCGGCGCAGCCCGCCGCCGCGGTGACGCCCGGCACCACCGAGAAACTGATCCGCGCCCGGGCCAGCGCTTCCAGCTCTTCACCTCCCCGTCCGAAGATGAAGGGATCGCCGCCCTTGAGGCGCACCACGCGTTTGCCGCTTGATGCATGCTCGATCAGCAGCGCATTGATCTCTTCTTGCGTGCTGCCGATGCCGCCGGCGGCCTTTCCGACGCTGATCAGCGCCGCATCGCGCCGCGCCATATCCAGGATGGCCTGCGGCACCAAACGATCGTGCAAAACGACGTCGGCGTCTTGCAGCGCGCGCAGCGCCTTCAAGGTGAGCAGTTCAGGATCGCCGGGACCGGCGCCCACCAACGTGACGTCGCCGGCGGGGCGCGGCGCCGACTGCGTCCGCGCAAGGAGCTGCTGCGCGATGCTTTGCGCTCCGGCGGTGTCGCCGTCGACGAAGCGTCGCGCCGCGGCTCCGTCGACCAACTCCTCGAAGAATCGCCGCCGTGCGTCGGTGTCGCGCAAGCGACCCGCCGGTCTTCGCAATGCGCGCAACCACTGTGCAAATTCGCCTATTTTCCCCGGGATCAGCGCTTCGAGCCGCTCGCGCAAACGTCGCGCCAGGACGGGGGATGCGCCTCCGGTGGAAATCGCCACCAGGACGGGATCCCGATCGATAACGGCCGGAACGATGAAGCGGGAGGCTTCGCGATCATCGACCACGTTGACGGGAATGCCGCGCGACTCGCTCAAGGCGGCAATCCAGCGATTGATGGCGCGCCGCGAGGTGGCCACGATGACCAGCCGCGCGCCGGTAAGGTCCTCAGGAATGAATTCCCGGTGCGCCAGCTTGATCGCGCCCAGGTCTGCCCGGGCCAAAAGTTCGGGGTGAATTTCAGGAGCGACCAAGGTGATCTGCGCCCCCGTGCGCATAAGCTGCGCAGCCTTGCGCAGCGCCACTTCGCCGCCGCCGACGATGAGCACTTTTTGCGCCGTGAGATCGAAAAATACGGGGAAATAATTCATTGATGAAATCCTGCACCGCGGCGCCTAAGCCCTTGGAGCGGCACACATTATACGAATCGGCGACCGCAAAGCGTTCCCGCCAACTATAGGACGGCGGCCGCCTTCGCAAAACGAACTATGCGGCATGAGTAAATGCCTATTGGTGATGCGGGGGGCGAGATATGCTTCAGGTACGCTCCCAACGACAAGGCCTGCCCTTCCGTGAAATTTCAGCAATTGCGCTATCTGGTCGCCGTCCATGAAAACGGCTTGAACATCACCGCTGCCGCCCGGCAATTGCATACCTCGCAGCCCGGCGTCAGCCGTCAGCTCAAGCTGCTGGAGGAAGAACTCGGTTTCCAACTCTTCGAGCGCGAAGGAAGGGCGCTCACGCGCACCACCGCCGCGGGCGAGGAAATCATTTCGCGCGCGAGCAGCATTTTGCGCGAAATGCAAAACATTCGGCGCACCTCCGCCGAGTTGCGCAAGGCCGACGGCGGCACCCTGTCGATCGCCACCACGCACACGCAGGCGCGCTATGTTCTGCCGCAGGTCATTCGCGAGTTCCGGATCAAGTATCCGAAGGTACGCTTGCACCTGCATCAAGGCACCTCGGAGCAGATCGCGGAAATGGTGGCGCGCGATCGGGTCGACTTCGCGATAGCCACCGGCTCAGAGGAGTTGTTCCCGCATCTGGTGCGACTGCCGGTGTATCGCTGGCACCGGGCCGTGGTTGTACCTCGGGGGCATCCGCTGGAATCCGCCGGCAAGCTCACGCTGAAGAAGCTGGCCGAATATCCGATTGTCACCTATGTCTTCAGCTTTTCCGGCCGCTCGTCGCTGCCGGCGCTTTTCGAGACCGCCGGTCTATCGTTGGATGTGGCCCTGACGGCGCGCGATTCGGATGTGATCAAGACCTATGTCCGCATCGGTCTCGGGGTGGGCATCCTGGCCCGCTTGGCGATTGATCCTGCGACCGACGGCGATCTCACGGTGCTCGATGCGTCGCATCTGTTCGAGGGCCATACGACGTGGATCGGCTTTCGCCGCAGCGCGTTGCTGCGCGCGTACATGTACGAATTCGTCGAGCTGCTGGCTCCGCACCTGCCTCGCAAGCTGGTGCGCGACGTCGAGAAGCTGGAAACCCAGGAAGACGTCGATCGCATCCTGAAGGATCTGCAGATCCCTTTGCGCGACATCCCATGATCTCAAATGGGGTTGCGCGCGCACTCCTGGTGCTCGGGATTTGCCTGGCCTCATCAGTGCCCGCAGCCACCGTCAAACTGCTGAACGTCTCCTATGATCCAACGCGGGAGTTCTACGAAGAGTACAACCGGGCGTTCGCCGCCCATTGGAAGGACAAGACCGGCGATACCGTCATCGTCAACCAAAGCCATGGGGGATCGGGGAAGCAGGCCCGCGCGGTGATCGAAGGCCTCGAGGCCGACATCGTGACGCTGGCACTGGCCTACGATATCGACGCAATCGCCGCGCAGAGCGGGCTCATTGCGCCGGGCTGGCAGCGGCGGCTGCCGGACAATAGTGCGCCCTACACCTCCACCATTGTCTTCCTGGTGCGCAAGGGAAATCCCAAGAACATCCACGACTGGGGTGACCTGGTGCGGCCCGGCGTCGCGGTGATCACGCCTAGCCCGAAGACTTCGGGCGGCGCGCGCTGGAACTACCTGGCGGCTTGGGCCTGGGCCTTGCAACAGCCCGGTGCCAACGAGGCAAGCGCCGAGGACTTCGTGAAAAAGCTCTATCACAACGTGCCGGTGCTCGATTCCGGCGCGCGCGGCGCAACCGTGACATTTGTCGAACGCGGAATCGGCGATGTCTTGCTGGCCTGGGAGAACGAAGCCTATCTCGCGGTGAAGGAATTGGGTCCGAACAAATTTGATATCGTTGCCCCGAGCGTCAGCATCCTGGCGGAACCGCCGGTAAGCATCGTCGATCAGAACGTCGATGAGCACGGCACGCGCAAACCGGCCGAGGAATATTTGCGGTATCTGTACTCCCCGCTGGCTCAGGAAATCGCTGCCAGGCATTTTTATCGCCCGCGCGACGCAGCGGTAGCGGCCCGGTATGCGAATCGGTTTCAACGCATTCCGCGGCTGGTCACGGTCGACGAGGTATTCGGCGGTTGGAGCAGGGCGCAGGCCGCGCATTTCGCGGACCATGGTACCTTCGATCGGATCTATGGCCGCTAGCCACGCGGAAACAATGAAAGAAAGAAGGCCGCGCCGCGTACTGCCGGGCTTCGGCCTGACCTTGGGATACACCATGCTGTATCTCTCCCTGGTCGTATTGATTCCGCTGTCAGCGGTTTTCATCCGGAGTTTCGGCTCTGGATGGCTGCACTTCTGGGAAGTCGTGACGGCGCCACGGGTGCTGGCCTCCTTAAAACTGAGTTTCGGCGCATCGATGATGGCGGCAACGATCAATCTAGGCTTCGGTCTCCTTGTCGCCTGGGTGCTGGTTCGCTACACATTCCCGTTCAAGCGGCTCATCGATGCCATGGTAGACCTGCCGTTTGCACTGCCCACGGCCGTTGCGGGCATCGCATTGACGGCTCTTTATGCGCCGAACGGCTGGCTCGGAGCCAGGCTCGCGCCGCTGGGCTTGAACGTCGCATTCACGCCCGTAGGCATCGTCGTGGCGCTGACTTTCATCGGTTTGCCTTTCGTGGTGCGCACATTGCAGCCGGTTCTCGAGGAACTCGACGGCGAAGTCGAGCAGGCCGCCGCAACGTTGGGCGCATCGGCCATGCAGGCTTTTGTCCGCGTGATCCTGCCTGCGCTGTGGCCCGCGTTGCTCACCGGCTTCGCCCTCGCCTTTGCGCGCGCGGTCGGCGAGTACGGCTCGGTCATTTTCATCGCGGGCAACATGCCGATGAAATCCGAAATCGCCCCATTGCTGATCGTCACCAAACTGGAGCAGTACGATTACGCCGGCGCGACCGCCATCGCCGTGGTCATGCTGGTGTTGTCCTTCGCGCTCATGCTGGGCATCAACGCGTTGCAAAATTGGGCCTCATCAAGGCACGGTGAGCGCGCATGAGCCGCCTGCTGCTGATCGGCTCGGCGCTGCTGTTTCTCGCCGTCTTTCTGGTCATGCCCCTGCTGGCGGTTTTCGCGCAAGCGTTGGCAAAGGGGTTCGGCGTCTATTTCGCCGCCATCGCGGAACCCATGGCGCTATCCGCCGTGAAGCTCACCCTGTTGGTTGCGCTCATCGCGGTGCCTTTGAATTTGGTGTTTGGAGTGGCCGCCTCATGGGCAATCGCGAAATTCGATTTTCGCGGCAAGAGCGGGCTGATCACGCTGATCGACCTGCCGTTTGCGGTATCGCCCGTCATTGCCGGGATGATTTTCGTCCTGGTCTTCGGCGCGCACGGTTGGTTCGGCGGCTTTTTGAGGTCCCATCATCTGCATGTGATATTCGCGCTGCCGGGCATCGTGCTCGCGACCCTGTTCGTCACCTTCCCGTTCATCGCCCGGGAATTGCTTCCGGTGATGCAGGCTCAGGGCAAGGACGATGAGGAGACCGCGCTGTCCTTGGGCGCCAATGGTTGGCAGACCTTCTGGCGCGTGACGCTTCCCAATATTCGCTGGGGGTTGTTGTACGGGGTGCTCCTCTGTAATGCCCGGGCCATGGGCGAGTTTGGCGCGGTATCTGTGGTGTCCGGGCATATCCGCGGGCTGACCAACACCATGCCATTGCACGTGGAAATTCTCTACAACGAATATAACTACAGCGCGGCTTTCGCGGTCGCCTCGCTGCTTGCGCTATTGGCATTGCTGACCCTGGCGGGCAAGAGCTTTCTTGAATGGCGTCAGCCGGAGCTGCGGCACGCGGCGCGCGTGCCGCGGGATCGGACGAGGAGGGTATGAAATGAGCATTGCACTTCGCGGTGTAACCAAGCGATTCGGCGAATTTGCCGCAATCGATCACATCGACCTCGATGTTCCGACCGGTGCGTTGATGGCGCTGCTCGGGCCCTCGGGTTGCGGCAAGACGACGCTGCTGCGCATCATTGCGGGGCTCGAGACGCCGAACGAGGGCCAGGTCATGTTCGACGGACAGGACGCGACGCTGTGGCCCATCGGAGACCGCAAGGTCGGGTTCGTATTTCAGCACTATGCGTTGTTCCGGCACATGTCCGTGTTCGAAAATGTCGCCTTCGGCCTGAAGGTGAAGCGCCGCCGCGAGCGGCCTGCGGCGGCGGATATTCGCAGGAAGGTGCAGGAGTTGCTCTCGCTGGTGCAGCTCGAGTGGGCGGCAGACCGATACCCCGCGCAGCTGTCGGGCGGCCAGAGGCAACGGGTGGCGCTGGCGCGCGCCATGGCGGTCGATCCCAAGGTGCTGCTGCTGGATGAGCCCTTCGGCGCTCTGGATGCCCAAGTGCGCCATGAACTGCGCCGTTGGCTGCGCCGTCTGCACGATGAACTGCACTTCACCAGCATCATCGTCACCCACGATCAGCAGGAAGCAATCGAAGTGGCGGACACGGTGGTGGTATTGAATCGCGGCCGGATCGAACAGGCGGGTATTGCAGGCGAAATATACGACCTGCCGAAGTCGGCCTTCGTGCACCGCTTCCTGGGGCAGGTCAATGAGCTGCCGGTGATCTGGCGCGACGGCCGCGCCTACCTGGGGCCCATCGACATCTCAGCGGACGGCTTGCCGGCGCCCGGCGCACAGAAGCAAGTCGCCCTGATTCGGCCCCATGAAATTGAAATCGGCCCCCGCACCGGCGGCTGGCCGGCAACCGTCGTGGCGATACGCGTGATCGGGCCCATCGTGCGCTTGGATTTGTGCGCCGACGGCCAACCCATTCATGAGCCACTGGAGGCTGAAATCAGCCGCGAGCGATTCGAGGCCGAGCGCTTCGATTTGGGCCAGAAAGTAGGGTTGCGTTTCAGGCGCTGGCAGGTGTATCCGGCCGCAGCTTGAATGCCAGGCCGAGATCGTTCGACGGCTGGTAGGCGGCGGAGAAGGTGGAAAACGCGGCCTGCGCGTTTTCCAATTCCTCCTCGGACATTTCAAAGCTGTTGAAGCCGCAACGGGCGAGAAAGAACAATTGATCGTGGCGCACGTATCCCGTTGCGCGCAACTCGCCCGTGAAATCCCAGCGCTCGCGCAATTGCCGTCCCTGGGAATAGCCGCGTCCGTCGGCAGGTCCCGGAAACTGCGCGGCGACCAACGCAAACCACGCGAGATCCGGCGCGAGCTGTTCGATCTTGACAGCCGGTGACAGCAGGACGCCCAAGCGGCCGCCGCGCGCGATCCACGCGCCAGGATCACTTTGCCATTGATCGAACGTCACAATGAGCGGCGAGTCGGAGTTGCCCGCAGCCTCGCTAAAGTACTGCCACTCGTCCTCGACGATGCGGCGGTCACGCAGCAAGCGGCGCGGCATACACTCTATCCTTGAAAGGTTTTAGCCCTAAGCGGCGCACGGTGCTGAGGAATCGCTCTTCCGGTTCGCGCTCTTCGACATAGACGTCCAGCAGGCGCGCAATCGTTTCGGCAACCTGCATCTTGGCCACGGACGGTCCGATGACCATACCCAATGACGCATCCGCTCCCGCCGCGCCGCCGATGGTGATCTGATACCACTCCTCGCCGCCCTTATCGACGCCCAGAATACCGATGTTGCCGACGTGGTGATGCCCGCACGCATTCATGCAGCCGGACATTTTGACGTCGATCTCCCCCAAATCGTAAATGTAGTCGTAGTCGTCGAAGCGCTCGTTGATGAGCTTCGCCACCTCGATCGAGCCGGCGTTCGCAAGACTGCAAAAATCCAGTCCCGGGCAGCAGATCATATCGGTGAGCGTCCCGATGTTCGGTGTCGCGAGACCGGCTTGCTGCAACGTCTGCCAGAGCTCGTACGTGCTGTCCTGTTCGACATCGCCGAGCAGCAAATTCTGCGTATGCGTCACGCGGATTTCGCCGAAGCTGTAGCGGTCGGCCAGATTGGCGATCAAGTCCATCTGCGCATCGGTGGCATCCCCCGGCGCTACCCCGGGCTTCTTGAGGGACACGAACACGGCCCGGTACCCCGGGATCTTGTGCGGCGCGGTGTTATAGCGATACCAGGCACGAAACGCGGCGCTTTTGCCGGCATCGGGCTCGATGTTCGGCAAGTCGCGGTAAGCAGGCGGATCGAAGAAGGCGCGCATGCGCTCGACTTGGGCGTCATCGACCCGCGGGCCCGTGTCGCGCAAGGTCTGCCACTCTTCCTCGACGCGTTTCCTGAATTCCTCCATGCCCAGCGAGCGCACCAAAATCTTGATGCGCGCCTTGGTCAGGTTGTCGCGGCGCCCCTCCAAATTGTAAATCCGCAGAATGGCTTCCAAATAAGTGAGCAGGTGCTCCCGCGGCAGAAATTCGCGCACCACCTGACCAATGATGGGCGTGCGCCCGAGGCCGCCGCCGGCCAGGATTTCAAAGCCGGGCTCGCCGTTGGGCCCGCGGACAATGTGCACACCAACGTCATGCACCAGCGAGGCCGCACGGTCCTGCGAGGCTCCGGTGACAGCGATCTTGAACTTGCGCGGCAGGAAGCTGAATTCCGGATGAAAAGTCGACCATTGGCGGATGATTTCACACCAGGGCCGCGGATCCTCGAGTTCGTTCGCCGTGATTCCGGCGAGGTGATCGGAGGTGATGTTGCGGATGCAGTTGCCGCTGGTCTGGATGGCGTGCATCTCGACTTCGGCGAGTTCCGCCAGGATGTCCGGCACTCTCTCGAGTTTGGGCCAGTTGTACTGAATATTCTGCCGGGTCGTGAAATGACCGTAGCCGTGGTCATAGTCGCGCGCGACCCTTGCCAGGGTGCGCAGCTGCGTCGAGGACAGCAGGCCGTAGGGTATTGCAACGCGCAGCATCGGCGCGTGGCGCTGGAGGTACAACCCGTTTCGCAGCCGCAGATGGCGAAATTCGTCTTCGCTCAATTGTCCGGCCAGGAACCTTTGCGTTTGGTCGCGAAACTGCGCTACGCGCTCCCTGACCAGGGTCTTGTCGGTGAGGTCGTACCGATACATGGTAAGGAACGATACGTCGCATGCTCGGATTCGCGCCAATTACTGTGAGACATGAGCTTATGACTGTCGGTCACGTTCCGCGTCAGTGATTGCCGTTCCTTGTCAGTGACCGCCGATCCTTGTCAATTAGCGCAGCAGTTCCTTCTGTAATACGTAAAAACCGTGATTTGCTTGGCAGAGAGGATCCCGTCTTCGGTGCAGCATCGCAGGGGTAACACAGGATCGCCCATTGGTTAAAGATCTCACGGAAGTATCGGTCGCACCGGACACCTATCACGTCTCGCCCGAACCCATGCTCATGATCGCCGATCTGCACGGGGCCCTGGCCCTGTGCCTGCACGACGAAAGCCGTGGCGTGGGTGGTCTCCTGCATCTTAAATTCATGGGCGGTACGGGGCGTCCCAGCGACGTGACCGACAACACCTTGAGTTCCGTACTGGTGGTGCTCGACAAGTTCAAGCGTGCCGTCCTGGGCAACGCCACGAAGCGCGATGAGGTTCAAGCGCGGATTCTCGCGCATGCTTTGCCGCCGACCGACGCAGGCGAGCCCAGCGCATCCTTGGTGGACTTGATCCAGGCGGATCTGGCGGACGGTAAAATCGCCTGCGGGTCGCAAACCATGCGCCGCACCGAAGGGGTGCGTGTCTGTTTCCAGCCATTTGAGGGCCGCGTCTGGATATGCGGCCCCAACGACCTGCGCGCGGCCGGCCGGGCGCATCACTCCACAGGCTAGCAGCCCGGGTTTCATTATAAGATTCCCCCTATCAGGGGGTCAGTCATGCGCGTCGCCATCCTTGCGACCTTGGTTCTTTTAGGAGGGTGCGCGAGCGAGGGGCTGAAATTGGCGCCGCCGCCCGGCGTGGATTTCAGCGGGCACTGGAAGCTTAATCCGGCGGACAGCGACGATCCGATGCATCTGCTGCAAATTGCCAACGGCCAGGCGCAAGGCAATGCGGGAGGATCGGGCGGCCGGGGTGGGCACGGAGGAGGGGGCGGCCAGGGCGCCTATCCGGGGGCGGCGCCCCCTGCGACGCCCTCCATGGGGGTGCTCGGAGGAAGTCTGCGCTGGCCGGGCAAGCAACTCGAGGTTCACCAAGTCGGCGGCGTCGTGACCTTTACGTCCGAGGGCAAAAACCGGATCTGCCAGCCCGGCAACGAGAAAAAGGGGTCCCGGCATGGCGACAGCTCAGATCGCGATGTGATGCCCTCAGCGCGCGAAGCGCCCGCACCGACCTGTGGCTGGCTCGACAAAACGCTGATCATTACCACGCGTGATCGCGACGACGATCTGCCGCCGTTCGAAGAGCGCTACAGCGTTTCGCAAGACGGGCAACGCCTGGTGGAAGAAGTGGCTTTCAAGAGCGGGCGCTCGGCGGGATTCGTCATGTCGCGCGTGTGGGACAAAGTGCCGCCGCAATAAAAAAGCCGGGCGATTAAGCCCGGCTTTCAAGTCCCCATGCCTCTCGCGGTGCGTTATAACTGCGCCGGCGATGATCGGTCTTTTTATTTCCCTTTTGCGCTATTGCGCGCGAGCAACACTCTAGCCTTGCGCTGCTCGCGAATCTACCCCTATTGCAAAGAAGTGCAAAAATTAATGTAGCAGAAAAACCACAGATAAAGGCCGGACAGTGCCTGTGAAGGAATCCTGTCAAGTTCGGTAGACTATCGACCTCTTGGCCAAGCTTCCGAAAACGTCCGCCATGCCTGCCGATGCCGTGCGCACTCGGCGCGCCTATTTTGACTTCAGATTCGGGCAACTCCATGTGCGCACCGCTTTTCCCGCCACGGGTGGTTTCGATGAGCAAGTCACCCTGATTTGTTTGCATCCCGCACATAGCTCGAGCCGCATTTTCACCCGCTTTTTGCCGCAGATCGCCGACGTGCGCTCGGTCTATGCGCCGGATTTGCCCGGGTGCGGAGAATCCGATGCCGCGCCCGACTCAAGTACCTCCGTCGCGGCCGGCGCAGTTTTCGATCTGGCGAGCGATTTAAGATTGCGCCAGATCGACCTGCTGGGCGTGCACGGCGGCGCCAACGCAGCTTTGGCGCTCGCCGCTTCGAGGCCGGAACTGGTGCGGCGCCTGGTATTGCTGGGCGTCCCGCATATGGAGGTGTTGCCGACGGTGAAGCAGCCTGCCCTCGTGATCCGCACACAACCCGATGCCGCAGAGGGTCTTGCGAGGCTCAAGACCGCGTTGCCGAACGCAAGGTACGCGGAGATTGCCGAGCCCTTCGAAAAGTTGTTCGAGGCCGACGTCAAGAGTTTGACCACCCAAGTCGGGGCGTTTTTAAGCAGCCGATCTTGATGATTTGATGCGGCTCAACAAGTACATCAGCGAAACCGGTGTTTGCTCGCGGCGCGAGGCGGACAAATGGATCGAAGCGGGCCGCGTGACATTGAACGGCCTCGCCGCCGGCCTGGGTACGCAGGTGTCCGACCGCGATGAAGTGCGTGTCGACGGGGAATTGATCGGCACGAAAAAAAAACCGATCTACATCGCCCTCAACAAGCCCGTCGGCATCATTTGCACCACCGAGAAGCACATTGCAGACAACATCATCGATCATGTTGGATATCCAGAACGAATTTTCCCGATCGGCCGATTGGACCGGGAATCGGAAGGACTGATACTGCTCACGAACGACGGCGATATCGTCAATGAAATTCTTCGTTCGGAGAACAATCATGAGAAGGAGTATCTGGTGTGGGTGGATCGCCCCATCACCGATCTGGCACTGCGCATGATGGCCGACGGCGTAAAAATCATGGGCGAGGTGACCAAGCCCGGCAAGGTTATCCGCGTCAACCCGCAATCATTTCGGATCATCCTGACCCAAGGATTGAACCGGCAAATCCGCCGCATGTGCTCCGCGCTTGGCTACAAGGCGCAGCGTTTGATGCGCGTGCGGATCTTGAATGTCCACCTCGGTGAATTGCGCCCCGGGCAATGGCGTCATCTGACAGCCACGGAACTCGCCGGTCTGCTGCCGCCGGGGCAAGGGCATAATGTTCACCGGCCCTAGCCGAGGCGCAGCGCGCTGGATGTGACGCCTTCCGACCACTGCCGGCCGCTGGCAATGCGCCAATCCGGATCCGCGGCCTTGTCGCTGAGCCAGCGATAGAAGTCCCGGCCCTGGCCGGTCCAGTAGGAGTGGCTGAACAGCACCCCGCCGGCGCTCGATTTCACGGTAAAGCGCCTGCGAAATCCGAAACTCGCAAGGCCCCGGGTGCAGCTCAAGCGCGGCGAGTTCTCTGCGAGCGCGTAACTGTTGGGACCGACCTGCAGCCGCAGGCGCCCCTCCTGGCCGTATATGCAGATATTGGGTCCGGTCGGACGAATCATCGCAATGCCATGCACCAGTGAAGGCGGCGATTCGCAGGCTGTCCACGTGCCACCGAGCGAATGCCATTGCAGCACCATGCCGTGGCGTCGAAAATCGATCACCGAAATCGTATTGGTGTTATCCATCCACCCTGTTCCAGCTTCCCTCGTACTTTTTAAGGAGCGGTCGCGTCGGCGAACGCGCTTTGCACCACGCTCGCAGTCAGGATCTGCGGCAGAACCTTGGGATCGTGCGACCCGGGCTGCGAATTGTAAACTACGTACAAGGGTACGCCTGCGCGTCCAAAGGCGGCCAAGGCCTTGGTGATGGCGGGGTCACGATTGGTCCAATCGCCCTTCATCAGGGTCACTTTCCTGTCGCGAAAGATCTTCTGCACGGCGTCATCGGCAAATGCATTGCGCTCATTGACCATGCAGGTCAGGCACCAGCTCGCAGTAAAGTTCACCAACAATGGTTTGCCCGCCGCATTGAGTTCCTCGACACGAGCCGCGCTGTAGGGCACCCATTCGTCCGAGTCCCCGTGCGCTCGCGCCGTGCTTCCGGGCGCCGCCGCGGCGACATCGGCGAAACGGATCGGCAGGAACACCGCAAGAATCAACGAAATCGCCGCGGTCGCGAGTACCGTCGCCTTTCGGGCTCCGGCGCTCGAGCGCGCTTTCTGAAAGGACCATGCGGCCAACGCGACGAGAATGGTGCCCGCGAGCGCGGCGCCCAGGCCAAACGGCGAAGTCTCCTGGGCCACGACCCACAGTAACCATGCCGCCGTCGCATACACCGGGAAAGCAAATACCTGTTTCAGCGTGTCCATCCACGCGCCGGGCTTCGGCAGGACGCCGCGCATCCAAGGCGCGAATGATAGAAGCACGAAGGGCAGCGAGATCCCGATGCCCAACGCCGCAAAGATGCACAGCGCATTGATGGGGGCCTGCGTCAGCGCAGCGCCCACGGCCGGCGCCATGAAGGGGGCGGAGCACGGCGTCGCCACCAGGGTGGCGAGCACGCCGGTGAAAAACGAGGCGCTATAGCTGTCGCCCTGCGTGAGATTGTCGCCCACGCCGGCGAGGCCGCCGCCCACCTCGAATACCCCCGACAGATTCAGACCGACTGCCAGCAGCAGATAAACCAACAGGGTGACGAACAGAGGCGATTGCAGCTGAAAGCCCCAGCCGAGCTGCTCGCCGCCCGCGCGCAACGCCAACAGCACGCCAGCAAGACAGAGCATCGAGACGATCACACCCGCCGCGAACACCAGTCCCTTGGCGCGCACCTCCGCCGGATGCTTTTTGGCCTGCTCCATGACATTGAGGGCTTTGATCGACAGAACGGGAAATACGCAGGGCATGAGATTCAATATCAGTCCGCCCAGCACGGCGAACAGCAGCAATGTCGGCAGCGAGTGCTCCGGTTCCTTCAGGCTTTTAGGCAACGGCGCGAACTGCGGTCCCGCTTTGACTTGTGCCGCGCCGGCACCGGAGAAGTCTGCGGCAATCTCGATGGGAAGGGTGTCCGATTGTGTGCCGTTCTGTTCGGTTGCAATCAGCACGCCGCGAATGAGCCCGGCCTTGGGAGGCTGATAGCCGACCTTCATGGACAACTCGACCGCATCCTGGGAGCGCGTCAAGACTTGAGCAGTGGAATACTCGATGCTGCCCTCATCGTAAGGAAAGAACGCCAATGATTTGATCTGCGACAGCGTGGGGCCCCACTCCTTGCCCAACGAGATCACCAATTGATCGCCCTGGATGCGGGCCGTGGTCGGCGCAGGTTGCGCGCTCGGCAATTCGCTGCGCGCGGCGGCAAACAGCGCCGCCTCCTTAGGATCGGGCGCGCCGGTTTGCGCGCTGACCGGCAGGGTCAGCTGCAAATTCGCGTCTTCGGGAATGCAGACATCGGAGCAGACCAGCCAGCTGGCCTTCGCCGCCAGCGCCACCGGCGAGCCGGTCTTCAAATCCTTCGGGGCCGTGATTTGCACCAGATGCACGGCGTGCTTGGCGTAGCCATAGTTCACCAGGGGAGCGATGTCGAAGCGATGCGGCGTGGTCCAGACAATGTCTCCCGCGGTAAATCCGGGCGGCAACTGCCAGGCGAGCTTGGTCGCCTCGCCTGAATCGCCGGGATTGCGCCAATAGGTGTGCCAGCCATCTTTGATGTCGAGTTCGAGCGCAACCCAGAACACCTGACCCGGCGAGAAGCTCTGCACTTCGCTCACCAATCGGGCCTTGACGTTGGCTGTGGCAACGGTGCTTCCGGATGAAGCGAAGGCGGCGGGCGAGGCCAGCATCAAGCCGATCAGCCAGAATTTGAGTGCGCGCATGAGCCTATGTTACCGAATTAACACTTCCGAAGAACGCTATGGCTCCGCGGGCTGTGGAACGTCTCACAGTATGAGCAGGCATACCGCTGTGCGGCCGCTTCAGCTAATGTACGGGCGATGCCGCCCTTACAAGAAAACTACGTCGATCGAATACTCAAAGCCAAGGTCTATGACGTCGCCATCGAGACGCCGTTGGAAGCCGCGCCGCGCCTGTCGCGGCGCCTGAACAACCGCATCCTGTTCAAGAGGGAAGACCTACAACCGGTGTTTTCGTTCAAAATTCGCGGTGCCTACAACAAGATTGCGCAATTATCGGCCATCAGCGCGCAGCGCGGCGTCATCTGCGCGTCGGCCGGCAACCACGCCCAGGGCGTGGCCTTGGCCGCCCGCACCCGCGGAATCCCGGCCGTCATCGTCATGCCGCTGACCACTCCCGAGATCAAGGTGCAGGCAGTGACCGACCTCGGCGGTGAAATCATCCTGCATGGCGACGACTACGATCAGGCTTACGAGCATGCGACCGAATTGGCGAGACAGAGGGGTTTGGTGTTCGTCCATCCCTTCGACGACCCCGATGTCATCGCGGGCCAGGGCACGATCGCCCTGGAGATTCTGCGCCAGCACCATGGCGATGAGATTGACGCCATTTTCGTCCCAGTGGGCGGGGGCGGTTTGATTTCGGGAATCGCCGCTTTCGCAAAGTCTCTCTACCCTCGCATCAAGATCGTCGGCGTCCAGCCGGAGGATTCGCCCGGCATGTTCGAATCGTTGCGCGCCGGCAAGCGTGTCGCGCTCGAACGGGTCGGCATGTTCGCCGACGGCGTCGCGGTGCGGCGCGTGGGGGAGGAAACCTTTCGTCTGGCGCGCCAGTACGTCGACGAAATCATCCTGGTGAGCACAGACCAGATCTGTGCGGCCATTCAAGATATTTTCCAGGACACCCGCTCCATCGCCGAGCCGGCGGGGGCGTTGGCGGTGGCCGGCATCAAGAAGTACACGGCAAGGGAGAATTGCGCCGAACGCACGTTGATCGCCATCAATGGCGGCGCCAACATGAATTTCGACAGGCTGCGATATGTCGCCGAACGCGCGGACATCGGCGCGCAGCGCGAGGCGCTGTTCACCGTGCAAATGCCCGAGGGTCCGGGCTCATTTCTGCGTTTCTGCGAACTGCTCGGCACTCGCAGCGTCACCGAATTCAACTACCGCTACTCCGATGTGAAGGCGGCGCAGGTATTTGTCAGCCTCGCGCTCAGCCAGGGAAAAACGGAGCGCGATGCGCTTCTGGGCACCATGACGGCAGCCGGTTTCTCGGTGCGCGACATGACGGACAATGAGATGGCGAAGCTGCACGTGCGCTACATGGTCGGTGGCCACGCGCGCGGACTTGCCGACGAGCGGCTCTATCGCTTCGAATTTCCAGAGCGCCCCGGGGCGCTGCTCAAATTTCTGCAAGCCATCGGCACCCAATGGAACGTCAGCCTGTTCCACTACCGCAATCACGGCGGGGATCACGGCCGGGTACTCGCGGGGATCCAGGTGCCGCCGGAAACCGATACGGACTTTCTATTGCACATCAACGAGCTGCAATACGCGTTCACCGAGGAAACCGACAATCCGGCATACCGGCTGTTCCTGGGCCCCTGAGGATTAGGGCGACCCGGACTTAGCGGCTAGCGCGAAGCACTCGCTGTTTGCGCCGCCACCGGGTGCGCGACGGCGAGCCAAAGCTGTGCGCGGCGCGTCACCGAATCGTCCGCACCGCGGGTTTTGACCAGCACGGGAACAGCGGTATCGAGCTCGTCGGCGGCTTCACGCGACCTGCCAAGATGCTCGAGCGCGTAGGCGTGAATGGCGTGTGCCTGAGCCACCGGCGCGCTCGAGGGCGGCAGGGTGGCACTCCAAATTCCAAGGGATTCGCTGCTCATCGCCAGCGCGTCCGTGTATTTACCCCGGTCCACCAGCAGGCGGGCAAAATACATGAGCAGGGAAGCGCGATAGAGATGATTGGCGGGAAGCGATTTGTCGTATATCGCGAGTGCCTGGCGAAATTCGCTCTCGGATCCGGCCAGATCGCCCTTGTCGTGCAGGAGAATTGCCAGGCTCACGCGCGCATAGCCGACCTTGAAGTGCTCGGGGCCGTAGAGGATGAGCTGAATCGATACGGCATCGCGCAATAGCGGCTCGGCCTCGGCCAATCGTCCTTCACGCTGCAACAGCAAGCCGTAATTGCCCTTGGTTACCGCGGTTTCGGGATGGCGGTCGCCGTAGCTGCGTTCCTCGCGCTGCAATGCGTCCCGATATAGCGCTTCCGCCTCTTTTAGTTCCCCGCTATTTTGCGCGACGATCGCCAGATTCTGCAGGCGGAAAGCCACCTTGGGGTGATCGTCGCCGAGCACGCGACGGTCGATTTCCAGGGCCTGTTCGTAAGCCTGCTTGGCCAATGTCCATTGCTGATCGCTGATATAGGCTGTCGCCAAGTCGCTCAACACCGGAGACACATCGGTCTCCGGAGCCTTGCTGGACTCGAGTATCGCCAGGCTGCGGTGATACAACTCCTTGGCCTGGTTGATTTGGCCCTGTTGAAATCTGAGCATGCCCAAGGTCCACAGCGCGTGCCCCGTTGCCACGCTCTTGGGTCCCGCATCGCTTTGCGCGAGATGCAGAGCCTGCTGCAAGGGGGCCTCGGCCGCGGGAAAGTCGCCCGCCCCAATGTATGCGCGGCCGAGCTCCAGCAGCGTTTCAACCTGCGCGTTGTCATGCGCTCGTTCTTGCAGCTGCAAAGCCTCATTCAGCAGCGGCAGGGCGTCGCGGTACTGCCCGAGGCTGTCATAGACGGTTCCCACGGTCGACAACAGCGCCGCCCGCGTGGCAGGCTGGTTTTGGAGTCCGGCGCGCAGGCGCGTTGCGCCCGAATCCAAGAGTTCCCGCGCCGTGACCTGATTGCCGCGGTTCTCTTCAGGATCGGACAGCTTGAACAGATTGATCAGAAAACGCGATATCTCTTCCGCGCGCGTCCGCTCGTTCTCGGCCCGTTCGCGTTGCTGTGCGACCCGGTCGCGCTCCGCAGCGATGCGCCGCGATTGGGTGTACGTCGTTGCCGCAAAGGCCATCACCAACAGCGCGGCGCTGATGCCGGCGGTCACCGGCAGCCAATGGCGCCGGACAAACTTCGCCGACCGGTATGACAGCGTGTCGGGATGCGCGATCACCGGCCTGCCATCCAGATAACGCTGGATATCGCTCGCCATCTGCTGCGCGGACGCGTAACGGCGTTCAGGCTCCTTGCGCATCGCCTTCAGTACGATGTTGTCCAAATCTCCCGAAAGAGTCCGTCGCAGGCGATTGGGGGTCACTCCGCGGGCCTGCGCAATGGCTTGCGAACTGGCCGAATCCTCCGACTTGATCGTCTGACTGGGCAGCGGGGGATCTTT
This sequence comes from uncultured Gammaproteobacteria bacterium, assembly GCA_963775565.1. Classification (GTDB taxonomy): domain Bacteria; phylum Pseudomonadota; class Gammaproteobacteria; order Steroidobacterales; family Steroidobacteraceae; genus Bog-1198. Next base: position 598,735 of record CAVZJP010000017.1, on the reverse strand, counting down.
CTCGCAAATGGCGCGCTCGATTTCCGTCAGCCGCATGGACGTGATGAGCATCGGACCGGATCCACACAATAATCGATAGAGCAGCACGCCCAACACGTAGACGTCGCTCGAAGTGGTGATCGCCTGTCCGCGCACCTGTTCAGGACTGGCGTGATCCGGTGTCATGACGCGAATGTCGGCTTGCGTCATGGCGACGGCGTGCCGGGCTACTTGGCGATCGTCCAAGAGTTTTGCGATCCCGAAATCCAGCAGCTTGGGAACACCCGACGCGGTCACCAGAATATTCGAGGGTTTCAGATCACGGTGCACGATGAGGTTTTGGTGTGCATAGTGCACCGCGTCACACACGGTTTGGAAAAGCTTCAGGCGGGCGCTGATTCCCAACCGGTTTGAATCGCAGTGGGCGTCGATGGCGAGACCATCGACATATTCCATGACGAGATAGGCGCTGCCATCCGGCAGGGCCCCGCCGTCCAGCAGATGCGCAATGTTCGGGTGGTCGAGCTGCGCCAATATCTGGCGTTCCAGCTTGAGGCGCGAATGCATCCCGACGGCCAGCGCTCCGCCGTGGACCACCTTGATGGCAACCTGTTGTTCGAACTGGGCGTCCGCTCGCTCGGCGAGGTACACCTCTCCCATCCCGCCGACACCCAGGGTGCGCAGCACACGGTACGGCCCAATGCGATCTCCCATCATTTTTAGAGCATGCTCCCGCGCGTGGGCAGTCTGCAAACCTTCCGGCCCTTGCGGGCGGGTGCTTCCTACGTGTATGAAAGCAGGACTTTCAAGACCTAAACGGGAGGGGCGGAACATGCCAAAAGGGAACGAACCACGGAAAACGCCGCCGCCGCCGCAGCCTCCCCCCGGAAAAGGCCCCAAACCCGCCGGACCGGGAACCATGCGCCCCGATGACGGGGGTGCGCAGCCTCCTCAGACGCAAAACTGCAGCTCGTCGCACCTGCGCTGATTGGATAGTGTAACGGCGTACCAGGCGCTGCGGCAGCCGCGGCATGAGATCCTGCGGGTGCGCGGACTCAACATGCACCTGACTCGATGGGGACCGCCTCCCTCGCCGATGCGGTCACCTCTATGCTTGCTTCACGGTTGGCTGGATGTCGGCGATACCTTTCAGTTCATCGTGGACGCCTTCCAGAAGGAGTGGCCCATCGTTGCCCCAGACTGGCGCGGATTCGGGCGCAGCGAGTGGCCGCAGGAGGGATATGGTTTCCCGGACTATCTCGGGGATTTCGACGCGCTGCTGGACCAAATCTCCCCTGAGGCGCCCGTGCGCATCGTCGGTCACAGCATGGGAGGCAACATTGCCAATCTCTACGCAGGCTTGCGGCCGGAGAGGGTGCGGAGCGTCGTCAATCTCGAAGGATTCGGATTGCCGCGCACCTCGGCTCAAGAATCGCCCAAGCGCATGCGCAGGTGGCTGGATCAAATCAAAGTTCCCGCGATCGAAAAGAACTACAACTCCTTCGAGCAGCTTACGGCCATCATTCAATTCCGCTACCCACGCTTCTCGCCGGCGGCCGCCGCGTTTGTGGCACGCGTTTGGGGAACTCCCGACGACGACGGTCGGGTGCGGTTGGCGGCCGATCCGCGCCATCATTGGGTGAATCCCATCATCTACAAACGCGAAGACGCCGAAGCAACGTGGCGCGAAATTTGTGCACCGCTGCTCATGGTGCTGGGTGAGGAGTCGGATTATCTGAGGCGCTTGGGAGCGGACGGGACCATCGAGGGATTGCGCGCGGCATTCCCGGGCGTCGAGATTGCAAGCATTGCCGGGGCGGGGCACATGTTGCACATTGAGCGGCCGCAGGCGGTGGCGCCGTTGGTGGAGGACTTCTTGGAAGCACATTGAATGATCCGCGGTATTTACCCGACTCGATTCGGTCAACTGCATTTGCGCAGCCACGACGGCAAGGGCGTGCCGTTGATATTGCTGCACATGTCGCCGCGCTCCGGAGCGATGTGGGAGACATTTCAAGAGAAATTGCAGCGGCCCACGCATGCCCCGGATCGCCTGGGTTACGGGTTCTCCGATGCGCCGCCCTGGGCATTGTCTTTGGAACAGTATGCAGAGAGCACGATCGATGGTCTGAAGGCCGCGGGGATGGCCGGTCCGATCGACTTGTTGGGCGTGCATGCCGGGTCCATCGAGGCCATCGAGATTGCGCATCAATTGGGCGCGCAGGTGCGCCGCGTGGTCGCGATCGGCATGCCCTTGTTCACCGCAGAGGAACAGCAGCGTCAGCTGGAGAAATACAGCGAGCAACCCTTGCGGCCCGCGGGCGAGGGCGGCCACGTACTGGGCGCCTGGCGGGGCGGCCTCGTGCTGCGTCAGCCGCCTTACGATCTTGCGGACGCGCATCGGCGCTTCATCGAACACGTGCTGGCCGCGAATCCTGGAGCGGCCTTTCGCGCCGCCTGCGGATATGACATCGATAAAAAACTCAAGGATCTGAAATCGCCGTTGACGGTATTCGCACCGCACGATGACATCATCGAACAAACCCTGCGGGTGAAGCCGCTGCTCAAGGGCAACGCTACGTTTGTCGATTTGCCGGATTTGGGCCTGGATTTATTTCATCTGGCGACGGACCGGATGGTGGCCCTCGTGAACCGGCACCTGCCGGCATGAGCACATACGGACTTTGCAGCGCAAAGCGGGACGTCGACACAAAGACGGCAATGACCTAGGATCGAAACATGCTCAACGCGCCCAAATTGACCGGTTTGTCCGGAAATGAAATCTACTGCATGCGGCTCAAGGGATTGATCCCGAGCGGCGTGGTGATCGGCAACAGCATCCAGTCCATGGGTCTGTTCGGCGGCGTCCGTTCCGCTTTTCGCGGCATCGTAGGCGGCGAAATTCCCGACGTGACGCAAATGATCCACGAGGGACGCGCCGCGGCCTACAAGCGCATGCGGGCGGAAGCCGATCGCGAACAGGTTCATGGAGTCGTGGGCGTGTCCTCGGAGCTGCGCAATCTCAGCGGCAATTCGGAGTTCCTGTTCGTCGGCTCCGGTGTCAGCGGTGCCCCGGGCACGGCTTTGTTCACCAGCGCCGGCGATGCCCAGGAGTTGTATTGCCACATGGATTGCGGCTACGAGCCCAAGGAATTCGTCTTCGGCAACATTGCCTACTCGGTGGGCGCGGTCGGCGGCATTGCGGGCACCTTGAAGACCCTGGTTCGCGGCGAGATCAAGGAATTCAGCGATGTGTTCAACGCGACGCGCCATCACGCGCTCGACCGCCTCGTTTCGCACGCGCGGGCGGTGGGCGCAAACTCCGTGGTCGGCGTGCGCACCAATGTGCTGCACTTTGCGGGATTTCACGAGATGTACATGTCGGGGACCGCGGCGCTCCATCCGCTGCTGCCTGCGGAGACCCGCGGCGCCCCGGTGACCAGTGATCTGACGGGTGAGGAACTGTGGGGAATGACGCATCTCGGCTACATGCCCATCAAGCTGCTGATTTCGACCTCGGTGTATTCGCTGGGCGCGATCAGCGGAATCAAGGCGGCATTCCAGAGCCTGGCCAAGGGAGAAATCAGCGATCTCACCACGCTGGTTTATGAGGCCCGCGAGCAGGTTTTCGATCGGGTGAACCGGGAGGCTGCGGCGCTCGGCGCCGATGAGGTGATCGGCATCAAGACGTACATCGTCGAACTCGGCGCCGGCCTGGTGGAAATTTTTGCGGTGGGCACGGCAGTTCGCAAGCTTCAGGGGATGACGGTCAAAACGCCCGTGCTGCCGGCACAGGCCATCATCCGCGACAAGGATACTTGGATGAGCGGCGCCGTCGGATTCGAGATTCAAACGCTGCGCGCGGGCGGCTGAGTCAGGTTCTCAGGACCAATCCATGCGAGCAGATAGACTTGCATTCGCCGTGATGGGCTTGTTGCTGGCTACGCCGGGTCTTGCCCCCGCCGCGGGTGTCACCGCGTACTTGCCGATGAACCTCGAGCCGGAAATCGAGCGGCAAATCGAGCGGGTGCTGATTCTCGCCGACGAGCCGATATTGAAGCGGCCCTTCGCCGTCGCGCTGGTGGAATTGGCGCTGCCGCAAGCCTGCCTGAAGGACAAACCGCTTTGCACCAAGGTGCAAAGATATCTCGAGCGCTACTACCGCGACTATGCAGTGACTCATGCCAGCGCCACCGCCGCGATTGCACACGGCAACAGCGTCATGCCGAATCAGCACGGCATGCCGGTTGACAGCAACTATGAGTTCTCCCTGGTCGCCTACGCGCAGCCGACCGATTATTTCTTGATCAGCGGCGGCGGGATTGCCTACCAGGGGCGCATCCAACCCACAGGTTCCATGCTGAGCTTTGGCACCAACTGGGCGCAGATCGACATTGGCTGGCGGGATCACTGGCTTTCTCCCATGACGGACGCGAGCGCGCTGCTCAGCACCGAGGCGCCGACCATGCCGTCGGCAACGCTGTCGAATTACGAACCCCTGACGCGCCTCGGATTTCAATACGAAGTCTTCTGGGCACGCATGTCGACAAACCGGATTGACTACAACGGCGATGTGGCCGACGGCGATCCGAATCTTTTTGGGGTGCAGTTATCGGTCGAGCCCACGAGCGGCTGGTCCTTGGGCTTCAATCGGATGCTGCAATACGGCGGGGGTAACGGACTGCCCTCCGATTTTCGTTTTCTGTTGCGGGACTTCTTCAAGCCCAGCGGCCTTTCGCAGACCCAGGGCAACCAGCAGGCGTCCTACGTCAGCCGATTCATCGTGCCGACCCAGACCCCATTTGCGGTGTATTTTCAGTATGCAGGGGAAGACAATTCCAACGGCGGCAGCTATCTGCTGGGCAGTCCCCAAACCCTGGCGGGTATCGATTTCCCGCGGATTTTGCGGCATTTCGACTTGACCTACGAAATTTCCGAATGGTCGAATATCTGGTACGTCCACAGCATTTACCTGGACGGCATGACCAACGATCATTTGGTGCTGGGGAATTGGGGTGCGGATCAACGGAATTTCGGCGATGGCGTGGGCGCGCGCAGCCAGATGCTGCGGGTGGGTTGGGAACCGCCGTTCGGCGGTTATCTCGAGCTGCGCGGACGGCTGCTGCAGAACCAAACCTACTACGGCGGTGATAACCGTACCTACGTCCCCACGCCCAGCCCGTATCCCTACTATCACTACTACGATCTGGACTTACGCTATTCGAGGCCGTGGAACGGCGTCACCGTCGGGGCCGAAGCCTTCGGCGGCCGGGATGTTTACGGCACATACTTTTCGCGGCTGTCCGGGTTCGTGCGTTACGGAGGCGATTCACGTACACGCGACGACGGCGCGTACAACGACGATGATGATGAAGCCAGTGGCCAGGACACCCGCGGCGCGGAGGTATTCGTCGATGTCGGCGCCAACGCCAACAAAGTTCGCGAGGATATCGACCAGGTTCTACCCATTACCACCACCCCGGTGGGCTACGGGCCGCACTTGGGCATTGGCGCCCGCCGTGCCGTCAGCACCCGCAACGATCTGGGCGTGCGCGCGGAATTCGACCAGGTGGACGGACACTTGCTTATCGGGCTGCGGCCGATCGACTATCGTCACCGATTCGATGGGCCGATTGCCATGAGTGTGTTCGCTGGTATCGCGCGCTGGGACCTGGCGACGCCGGCTACATCCCTTTATGGCGGCCTGGGTGTTCAGTGGCGGGACATTTTGCCAAAGTGGGATATAGATATGGACTACCGGTACGCGCAGGCTCTCGCGCGCGACCGTATGCTGGCCAGCGATCCACAAGGACCCCGCCCCGAAGCCTTCTATAAGATAGAGAGCGTCACCTTGTACGCGAGCCGACGATTCTGATGGACAGACCCCCACTGCCTCCCTTCACGATGGAAACCGCGGCGCAAAAAGTGCGCATGGCGGAGGACGGTTGGAACACACGTGAGCCCGCGCGGGTCGCCCTCGCTTATACCGTCGATAGCCGATGGCGTAACCGCGCGGAATTTCTGCAAGGCCGCGAAGCCATTCAGGCGTTTCTCGTGCGCAAGTGGGCCAGAGAACTTGATTATCGGCTCATCAAAGAACTCTGGGCCTTCCGCGAAAACCGCATCGGCGTGCGCTTCGCCTACGAATGGCACGATGACAGCGGCAGCTGGTTTCGCAGCTACGGCAACGAAAATTGGGAGTTCGATGAGCACGGCCTGATGCGATTGCGCATTGCCAGCATCAACGACCTGCCGATTGCCGAATCGGACCGCCGCTATCGTTGGCCGTTGGGGCGCCGTCCGGATGATCATCCCTCGTTGAGCGAATTGGGACTTTGATAGGCAGTCCACCCGAGGGTTCCTCGCACGGCTTGGCGGTACTCAAAAATCGCGATTTCACCCTATATCTGAGCTCGCGATTTTTTGCGTCCATCGCCACCCAGATGATCATCATGGCCGTCGGCTGGCAGGTGTATCACATCACCGGGCGCGTGCTGGATCTCGGGCTCATCGGACTGTCGCAGTTTCTGCCGTTTCTGTGTTTGGTATTGTTCTCGGGGCATGTCGCAGACCAGTTCGATCGGCGCATCATCATCTTGTTGGGCCACTGCTGCTACGCCGTCTGCGCGTTGGTGTTGCTGATCTTCGCTGCGGTCAAGATTTCAACCACATTACCCATCTTCGCGGTGCTGGCGGTATTCGGCGTGACTCGCGCATTCATGCTTCCGGCATCTCAGTCCTTCGTGCCCACCATCGTGCCGGCGCCCATCCTGCGCAATGCTCTTGCCGTCAACTCCTCCGTCATTCAAGTGGCGACCATTGCCGGACCGAGTATTGGAGGCATCCTGTACGCGATTTCCGAAGCCGGATTTGGGCGAAATAGCGGAGCCGGCGTGGTATATGGCGCTGCGGCGATCTTGCTGGTGCTCGCCATCGCCTTGGTCATTCTGATCCGCAAGCGCCGGCCGCCCTCCCTGCGTTCGGCCCTTTCCTGGGCGACCCTGCTGCAAGGCTTGCGCTTCGTCTGGCATCGCAAAACGGTATTGGGTGCCATTTCACTGGATCTTTTTGCGGTATTGTTCGGCGGTGCCACGGCGCTGCTGCCCGCGTACACTAGGGACGTGCTGCACGCCGGGCCGGAAGTGTTCGGCTACCTGCGGGCAGCGCCGGGCATCGGTGCGGGCCTCACCGCAATGTGGTTGGCGTTCAGGCCGGTTACCCGGCATGTCGGTGCGACCATGTTCGCAGGGGTCGCGGCATTTGGCGTCGCGACCATCGTGCTGGGCCTCACCCATTTCTTCTGGGTGGCGATGGCGGCATTGGTCATACTGGGCGTCGGAGACATGATCAGCGTGTTCATTCGTTCGCTGCTCGTACAACTTGAAACGCCCGATGAAATCCGTGGGCGGGTCAGTGCCGTGAATGCGGTTTTCATAGGGGCATCAAATGAACTGGGTGAGTTCGAGTCGGGCATGACGGCGGCTTGGTTTGGATTGGTGCCGGCGATCGTGCTGGGCGGGGTCGCGACTTTGGTGGTCACCGTCTTGTGGGCACGCGTGTTATTCCCCCGGCTTTGGCGCATGCAGACATTCGAACAACTGAAGGAATACAAATCCCTTGGAACATGATCACGCACATGATCACGCGCATGATCACGCTGATGATCACACGCACTCCCCCGGGCACAGCCACGCGCATGGCCACGTTCACACGATCCCAAGCGACGGCATCAACCTGCGGATGGGCGCCGCCGTGCTCCTCAACCTGACATTCGTGATCGTCGAGGGCGGCTTTGGATTCCTGTCCAACTCGGTGGCATTGATCGCAGACGCGGGCCATAACTTGAGCGACGTGCTGGGGTTGGTGTGTGCCTGGGCAGCCATGTACTTGGGCCGCCGTCCGCCGGGCGCCCGGTTTACCTACGGACTGGGGCGTTCCTCGGTGCTGGCGGCGCTGGTCAACGCCGTGTTGCTGCTGTTGGCGTGCGGCGCCATTGCCTGGGAAGCGGCAAGTCGGCTCGCGGCGGCGCCGCCGGTGGCGGGCCGGACCGTGATGATGGTGGCCGCCATCGGCATTGTGCTCAATGGCATCAGCGCATGGCTGCTGCATGCCGGTAGCCACGGCGATCTCAATCGGCGCAGCGCCTACATTCACATGCTGGGGGATGCAGCGGTGTCCGCAGGGGTGCTGGTGTCGGGCGGACTCATCGTACTCACGGGTTGGAATCGATTGGATCCCATTGTCAGCCTGTTGATCGTCGCCGTGATATTGACGAGCACCTGGCGCCTGCTGCGCGATTCATTGGCGCTATCGCTGGATGGCGTTCCCTCCGGGGTCAATTCATCGGCCGTGATGTCGTATTTGGCCGGGCAGCGCGGGGTCACCGATGTGCACGATCTGCATATCTGGGCGCTGAGCACCACCAGCGTCGCATTGACGGCGCACCTGGTGGTGCCCGACCGCGGTGCGGAAGATGCGTTGTTGACGTCGCTGACGCCGGATCTAAAACGCCGCTTTCAAATCCAGCATGCAACGCTGCAGATCGAAAGAGACCGCTGCGAACATGGCTGCGAGGACGAAACCGCATACATGATGTGACGACCGTCCATCTGACGGCCGTCGATTGATTGGCTATGCGTCGCTTGCAGGGCGGGCGTTGATTTGCAAGGCAGCCTGTTCGAACAGCGGCGTGAGGAGCCGGTAGAAAAAATAAATGAAAAAGGGTGCGCTCAGCGCCCAGGCCAAAAACCCGTGGAATATCGCATCCCGCAGTACCACCACGGCGTGCCACACCCCCTGGGCCATGAGGGCGAGAGCGGACTTGATGGACAGCGCCTGCGGCGGCACCCGCAAAATCCATTCGCCCACCCGCACGAAGGGAATGATCAACAGAATCTGAGTGGGCGCCATGGCTCCCTGCACCAGCTGCATCGTCGGCAGATTCAGCCGGAATATCAGAGCGATGAATGTGCAGATGATGGTGGACACCCCGAGGATGGGAATGTTGCCGATGACGATGCCGATGGCGACGCACAGCGCAAGACGCGCCGGCGACATTCCCTCACGCAGCAGGGACAACAGCGGTTCGATGAGCCGGCGTTGCAGCCAGTTTTTGTCTTTAGGCATGGCGAAGTCTAGTGCAAAGCCGTTACAGTCCGGCAAGGAGAACAGAAATGTCCAATGAAAGCGCGATTCGCCGCGAAGTCGGCGCCATCGCCCTGATGTTCACGGGCTTGGGTTCAATCATCGGATCCGGTTGGCTGTTCGGCGCCTGGCGCGCCGCCCAGTTGGCGGGTCCCGGCGCGGTTTATGCCTGGATCATCGGCGCGGTCGTCATTTTGTTCGTTGCGTTCACTTACGCGGAGTTGGGAGCCATGTTTCCCGAGTCCGGCGGTGCGGTGCGCTACGGGCACTATTCGCATGGCTCATTGGTGGGATTCGTGGCGGGGTGGGCCGCGTGGATCGCCATCGTCTCGGTCATTCCGGTGGAGGCCGAAGCCTCGGTTCAGTACATGAGCTCCTGGCCCTGGAACTGGGCGCACGATTTGTACGTGCACAAACCCAACGGCCAGGGGGAATTGACGATGATAGGTTTGTCCATCTCGGCTGTACTGGTGGTGATTTACTTCTTGATCAATTTCTGGAGCGTCAAGGTGTTCGCGAACACCAATAGCGCCATCACATTTTTCAAGCTCATCGTGCCGGCGGCAACAGCCATTGCCTTGATTTGCAGTGGTTTTCACCCTGAGAATTTTCAAGTGGGTGTTCACGGCGGCCATCACGTGGGCAACCTCGCCGCGATACTCACGGCTGTCGCCACCAGCGGTATCGTGTTCAGCTACAACGGGTTCCAGATTCCAGTGAGTCTGGCCGGCGAGGCGCGTCGCCCGGGGCGCAGCGTGCCTTTCGCGATCTTCGGGTCCATCGCGCTGAGCACGGTGGTGTACCTGTTGCTTCAAGTCGCGTTTCTGGGCGCGGTGTCACCGGATCATTTGTCAGAGGGATGGGCGGCGATGGAGTACAGCTCCCCCTTCGCGCAACTCGCCCTCGCGTTGAATCTCAATTGGCTCGCGATCCTTCTTTATACCGACGCCTTCGTCAGCCCCAGCGGCACCGGCACCACTTACACCGCAGCCACCGCGCGCATGATCTACGCCATGGAGCGCAGCGGCACGGCCCCGGAAGTGTTCGGCCGCGTGCATCCGCGCTACGGCATCCCGCGGCCGGCCATGTGGTTCAACCTGGCCGTGTCCTTCGTCTTTCTATTCAAATTTCCCGGCTGGGGCATGCTGGCGGCGGTGATTTCGGTGGCCACCATCATCACCTACCTGGTGGTGCCGATCAGCGTCATGGCGCTGCGGCGCACGGCGCCCGATTTCCACCGCCCGCTGCGGGTTCCCGGACTCCAAGTGCTCGCGCCGATAGCCTTCGTGCTGGCGACATTGATGCTGTTCTGGGCGCGCTGGCCCCACACGGGGGAGATCATGCTGTTATTGATCTTTCCGCTGCCGGTTTACTTCTACTATCAGGCGAAAGGAAATTGGCTCGATTTCGGGCGGCAGCTCAAGGCTGCTTGGTGGCTGCTCGCCTACCTCATCGCCATCACGGTGTTGTCCTGGGCGGGCAGCAAGGAGTTCGAAGGGAGGGATTACATCAAGTACGGCTGGGATCAGCTGGCAGTGGCGCTGACATCGCTGACCTTTTACTTCTGGGGCGTGAGAAGCGGCTGGCGCACGCCCGCCATCATCGCCTTGGAACAGGGCGCGACCGACGTGGCGGCGAAATCCTAAACCGTGGCGAGTAATTCGCCGGCTTGTTTCTGTTCCTCGCGCAGGTAAATCGAGCGCTTGGGCCGCGCCATCACCCGCTGCACCATCGGAACGAAGGCCTCGAGCGGCATGGTGTCGTAATTCGGATCAAAAGCGTTCTGATCGTGGCGCGCACAAAACAAGGCGGTGCGCTCGAAATTCGGATGGCCGCGAAACTGTTCACGCATGTTCTTATCCAGCCCCAGGTGGTGGAAGAAATAGTAGCCCTGGAAAATGCCGTGATGCTGCAGCAGCCACCAGTTCTCCTCCGAGACGAAGGGTTTCAGGATGGTCGCGGCCAGCTCTGCGTGGTTGGTTGAGGCGAGAATGTCGCCCATGTCGTGGAGCAAAGCGCAAACCACGTATTCCTCATCCATGCGGTCGCGATAGGCAAGCGTTGCAGATTGCAGCGAGTGTTCCAGCCGGTCTACAGAAAAGCCTCCGCAATCGCCTTTCAGCATCTGCAAGTGCGCAAGCACGCGGTTGGCGAGATCGGCATTGAACGCGTTGGCGGCGGTTGCAATCTTCTTCCAGTCGGCCTGGGTGCTCTCCGTCATCGCCGTGAATGTGGCGCGATCCATCTCGCTATGCTCTGTCATGATTTCCCAATCCTTCGTGCGCATTTCGATTGCGCCATTATATCAGCGCAGGCCCGCGGCGCTCGTCAGGTACACGGCAAAGGTGCCCAGCCAGTGGCCTCCCTCATAGTGCTCGCCGGTGACCGCGGGCAGGGCCGCATCCCGGTGTTGTGCGGCAGCGGCGAGCAGCACCGGCACCCGCCGATCGCTTTGCGGCAAGCCATGCGCGATGCCCTCGAGCATCCAGGCGCGGCTTAAGTTAAGGCCGTCGAGGTGCGCGAGCTTGGGGTCCGAACGATCGGTCACCACGCCGGGTTGCAGCCAGGAGCCGCTCAAATTTTGCGGTATGCCCGGCAGAAAAGCCGACAACCAACTGCCGAAGGCCTTCGGTTCGAGCACGCGACGCATGAAATCCGCCTCGGCGAGGCAGGGTGAGAGAAAGTCCTCGCCGGAGGGTTCGTAGCTCAGCGGACAATGACGGTCTTGCAGATAAAATCGGCGCGCCGCGTCGCTCAAGAGCGCGCGCATCTGGGCGTCGCCGGTAACTCCCGCCCAATCCCAGACCAAGCCGAACGAAAATGCGGTCTGATCGTGCTCGCCGCTGCGTATGGGATAACTGAGCTTCGGCAGCCAGCTCTTCAGGCGGGACGCCGCCTCGGTTTCGAGCGGCTGCAGGACAGTCGACCATTGTTTTCCCTGAGGATCATTCCACTCGCGCAGCTCCGCGGACAGCTTGAGCAGCCATGCGAGCCCGTACGGACGTTCGAACGAAGCGCGGCCCGGGTGCCCGAGAAAAGCGACTTCGCCCGCGATGTTCCCGGCGGTGAAACTGCGCGCCAGTTCCTCCCGCGCCTGGCTCCCGAACGGCGCATTCGGCATAAGACGCAGCAGACGCACCAGCAACCAGTGGCCATGCACGTCCGAGTGCCAGTCGAAGCAGCCATAGAACGCGGGCGTCAGCTGCCTCGGGGGAAGCGCGTCTGCATCGCGGTCCAGCGTGAGGCTGATGTGATTGGGATACTCATCATGCAGGCACTTGAGCGCAAGACCCGCGAATCGGCCTGCGGCGGCGGCATCCATGGGCGGCGCTGCGACTGCGTTCTCCGGCGCGGCGCTGCTCACGGTCCAGGGCAAAATCAGGACGAACACCGCAAGAATCGTTGCCGGGCGCATAACGGGATTTCCTAAGGGTTCAAACGCGGCCGCGCGCGGCGCGTGGCCTGGGCCGTGTAAGGATCATCGGGCCAGTAGTGCTTGGGGTAGCGGCCTTTCAAGTCCTTCTTCACCTCGTGATAGCCGCGGTTCCAAAAGCTGACCAGATCCTGGGTGATCTGTACCGGCCGGCCCGCGGGGGAGAGCAGTTTGAGCAGTAAGGGTAGCTTGCCGCCGGCAACGGAGGGAGTCTCGCGCAAACCGAACAGCTCCTGCAATCGCACGGACACCGTCGGCGTATCGCCGTCGAGGTAATCGATGGGTATGTGCGAGCCGCTGGGGACGATGAAATGCGTCGGCGCTTCCCGGTCCAAAATCTTTACCTGGGCGTGCGTGATGAAGGAACGTAGCGCATTGCTCAAATCCATTCGGGCAAAATGTTCGCGCCGTGTGAAGCCGACGATCCAAGGGGGCGCCCATTCTTCGAACGCGAGTTCCAGCGCGGCGTCGCTCAAGTCAGGCCATGGCGCAGGCGATGGCACCTTGAAATGGCGCAACAACATCATGCGGGCGCGCCACTGGCTCAAGTCCTTGGTCCAGGGCAAACCCGCCATGCCGAGAATTTTAAGACCCGCGAGAGCCGCCTCGCCGAGGGCGGCCGGATCCGGATCGCGTAACTCGCTGGATTGCAGCAACAATGCGCCGAGCCGGCGTTCGCGCCGCGCGCAAACCGCTTGCTCACGCTCGTCCCAGCGGATTTCCGCCGTGTCGGTGATGAGCGCGGCAAAGTGCTTTTCCAGATCTGCGAGCGAAATCGGCGCGGCAAGAAATATCCGCGCCTCACGCTCCGCGCCATCCAGCTCGGCGGCAACGATGAACTGCGATTTCGCGAGGGCCTGGGGCTCCCCGAAGTGCGCGCCCCGACCATTGGCGAGCAAGTAGCGGCCGCCATCGCCGCGTGCGCGCGCGATGCGATCCGGATACGCCCACGCCAACAAGATCCCCGTGGCCTCATCGATATGCGCCGTATCGCGTGCAGGCGGAGCAAAGTCGCGCTGCCATTGGCCGGAGGTACGCTGAGCCTGGGACTTGGCGCGGGCATCGACGGTCATGCCGGCAGGCAATTCCCGGCCATCGCCGCGCAACACCGCTATCCGCAGCCGCAAATCCACATCGCGCGCCCCGACGACGGCGCGCAGGATATCGCGCTCGCTCAAGATGGCCGCCAGATCACAGGCCACGCGCGCCGCGCCCAGGTCGCGCGCTTTGATCAACATATGCGCAAGACGCGGATGCATGCCGAGCTTCTCGAGCGCGCGGCCATGCATGGTCACGCGTCCGGCGGCATCGATGGCTTCGAGTTCGTGCAGCAAATCGCGCGCCTGCGCGAGCGGTGCGGCGGGCGGCGGATCGAGCCATGCCATGGACGCCGCATCACTGCTGCCCCAGCACGCGAGCTCGAGGGCGAGCGGCGCGAGATCGGCATGCAGAATTTCCGGCGGCGTCTGCGGACTCAAGGAGGCGTGCGCGCCCTCTGACCACATGCGGTAGCAATCTCCTTCGCTCAGGCGTCCCGCGCGCCCGCGGCGCTGATCCGCCGCGGCTTGAGATACCTTGCCGGTCGCCAGATGGCTCATGCCCGTGGTCGGATCGAATTCCGCATAGCGGCGCAGCCCCGAATCGACCACGATTCGAATGCCCGCGATGGTGAGGCTGGTCTCCGCGATGCTCGTGGCGAGCACGATTTTGCGCCGGCCCGGAGCGGCCGCGGCCAGAGCCGCATCCTGCGCAGCCCCGTCGAGTTCGCCATACAGGGGCATGATTTCGACGTTGCGCTCGAGACCTGCCTCCTCCAGCGCCCGTTGCACGCGGCGGATTTCAGCTGCGCCCGGCAGAAAGCACAAGACATCACCCGGGTGCTCGCGCAAGGTAGTCCGTACGACCTGCGCACACTGCAGTTCCAGGTGCAGGTCGCTGCGCCGTGGCACGTAATGGGTCCTCACCTCGAAGCTGCGTCCCTGTGCGGAAACGATCGGTGCGTCGCCCAGCAGTCGCACCAAGGGCGCCAGATCCAGAGTCGCCGACATCACCAGGATGCGCAGATCCTCGCGCAGATTCTGTTGACTCTCGATGCAAAGCGCGAGTCCCAGATCGGCATTCAGACTGCGCTCATGGAATTCGTCGAAAATGACGCAGCCTATGCCGGACAAGGCCGAGTCCTCCTGCAGCATGCGCGTGAGAATTCCCTCGGTAACCACCTCAACCCGGGTCTCACGGCTGATGCGGGTCTCGAGACGGGTCCTGAACCCGATGGTGCGGCCGACGGGTTCTCCCAGCAGCATGGCCATGCGCATCGCGACTGCGCGCGCGGCGATGCGCCGCGGCTCGAGCATCAAGATCTTTTGATCCTTGCGCCAAGGGCTGTCCAACAGGAACAGCGGAACCAAGGTGCTTTTTCCGGCGCCGGGCGGAGCGTCGAGCAGTGCCGCGCGGTGGCCGGCCAGGGCGTCTTGGAGCGCCGGGAGCGCCTCACGGATAGGCAGATCGGGTAAAGATGTCGCTTTCACAGGCGCCGTACGATAACTCAAGGGCGCCAAAGGTTGAGAGGCCGCGTGATAAGATGCGCGCCGTCGGGCCTGTAGCTCAGTTGGTTAGAGCAGGGGACTCATCAATAAATGGTGCCTTCGCATCGCAAGGTGCGAAGTGGACGGGATGAATTCAGGGAAACCTTCCAGATCGAAGCTGATGGCAACCCTGAGCCAAGCCGGCGGTGCACCGCCGGAAGGTGCAGAGACTACCTGAGTGCGTTCGAGTCGCACTTAATAACAGGCTAGAGCGTCCCGCACCCCACTGGGGTGAAGAGATAGTCCACTCCCTCCGGAAACGGCGGGGCAGAAGTGAATCCCTTGGTCCTCGGTTCGAGTCCGAGCGGGCCCACCATCACTCTTTCGGCAATTGCCGTAAATTCCAGCTCGCATACAGTGTCGGCAAACATCCGAACAAGGTGGCATTCAGCATCAACGCAGATGTTGAGACGCTCACACTGTGCGCGGTGTTCCAATTCTGCCAGTGCGACAGCATCATGAGGATGGGTTGGCCCAGGCAATTGAGAAAGGTGAGCAGCCCGAGGCAAAACAGGAAGGAGTCCTTTTTCAGAGCCCTCTCGCGCTCGTCATCTTCGAGCGAAGGTTTTCCCAATGGCCCGCTGATGTAGATCGCCGGCGTCATCGCGAAGATGGCGGCCCCCAGCGAGGGCAGTAGCGCCGCCAGATTCAGTGCGGACCGCCAGGTCAAGGAAAGAATGAACAGGGCGCACGAGAAAGCGATCGGCCAAATCGGGATCCAGCGAAGCGGCCGGTGCTTGCGATCGACCGATGGAGCATCGGACATCTCATCGGCGACCCGGGCGGGAATTCCCGTCCACCGCAGAGCGTTATCCAGTATCGAAAGAATGTTTCGGCGACCCGTGTTCATTCATCTTCTCCTGCGCGCTTGAGCGTCAGGGCAATGGGCTCGAAGCGTTCGAACGAGAAAAGCATCTCGACAGTCACGCCAAAATGACGCGCGATCTTCAAGGCGAGTTCCAGGCTGGGTTTGTAGTCACCGCGCTCGAGATAACCAATAGTCTGATTGTTGACCCCCACCGCTTCGGCCAGTTGCCGCCGGGATATGCCGCGTTCCGCGCGAAAAACAGAAATTCGATTATGTAAAATCATGCGATGACGTCAAATCAAACAGATCATTGTGATTACACAATGATTGATTGGGTAAAGTCAACGAACTTCCGTGTGATGTGGAAGTGATCAAAAGGGGCGGACAAAAAAACGGGCGACTCGCAGGAGTCGCCCGTCATCAGGGTCAGATCGCCAGCATTAGTTGCTGGGGCCTTTACTCGCCGATTCCGCCTCGGCCATCCGTTTCGCCATTTCCGCTTTCACAGCGTCCAGGTTGAAGCTCGCGCCGCGCTGCATCGGGGGGAAATCGAGGAAGGTTTGCAGTTCCTTGCCCACCACCTGTTGCACGAACACGAAGCGCCAGAATTGAAACTTGAACCAATCGAAGTATTGTTGTCCGCCGTCCTTCGCGCCGTTGTTCGGCCAGCCCGTGCGCTCGAAAGGATCGAGGCGTAGATTGGTGATGTAGGGCACGTCGGGGTGCGTCTTCTCGCCCAACCAGCCGGCGGGTTGATCGATGAAGCGGAACTTATAGTCGTCGATGCGCACCGCGCCCACCGTGCTTTCGCCCAAGTAGAAAATCTCGTGTCGGATCGAGGGACCTTTGCCGGTGATGGCCGCCATCTGGTCGTAGCCGTCGAGGTGATTCTTGTAGGTCCGGTCGCCGAGCTTTACCCCTTTGAGCAATTGTTCGGTGATGTTCGGATTGCCCGCGGCGTCGAGGAAGGTGGGATACCAATCGAGGCCCGAGAAAATGCCGTTCTGCACCGAGTCGGCCGGCACATGACCGGGCCAGCGCAGAATCGCAGGTACACGGAAGCCGCCCTCGAGGACCGTTCCCTTGGACTGCGCGAAGGGCGTTTGTCCGCCGTCCGGCCAGGTGAACACTTCGGTGCCGTTGTCGGTGGTGAACACGACGATGGTGTTGTCCTCCTCGCCCATGTCCTTGATCTTCTTCAACACAATACCGACATCATCGTCGAGCTGAGCCATGCCGGCTTCTTCTTCAGACCAGCCGTTTACCGAGTTGCGCGTGGCCTCGTACTTCGGGGAAAGGTGCGTGACGATGTGCATGCGGGTGGGGTTCAACCACACGAAGAACGGCTTCCCGTCACTCTTGGCCTTGTCCATGAATTTGATGGCGAGATCGCGGATCTCGTCATCCACGGTTTCCATCCGCTTCGGGTACAGCTGGCCCGCGTCCTCGATTTTCTGCTTACCGATTTTTCCCCAGCGCGGCATCACAGTGGCGTCATCGACATTTGTCGCCCAGCTATGAACCATGTTGCGCGGGCCGACCACGTTCAGGAGCTCTTGCGGGTAGTTCGGGTGCGCCGGGTCTTCCATCGCGTCCAGGTGGTACAGGTACCCGAAGAACTCGTCGAACCCGTGGACCGTGGGCAGGAACTCATTCATATCGCCCAGGTGGTTCTTGCCGAACTGACCCGTGGCGTAACCCTGCACTTTGAGCGCGGTCGCGATGGTGCTGGCTTCCGCGGGAATGCCGATCTTGGCGCCCGCCTGACCCACGGTGGTCATGCCGGTGCGGATGGGCAGTTCCCCCATGATGAAGTTCGCGCGACCCGCGGTGCAACTCGCCTCGGCGTAGTAGTCGGTGAACAGCATGCCTTCTTTCGCGAGCTTGTCGAGGTTCGGCGTTCTGCCGGCCATCAAGCCACGGTGGTATGCGCCGATATTCCACATGCCGATGTCGTCACCCATGATCACCAAGATGTTGGGTTTCTTGGCCTGCGCGAATGCCGGTGCCGCCATCAGCACCAAACATAGGGGCAATGCCGCCAACACAAAGGAAATCCTATCGATTGTTCTCATGCTCGAATCCTTTCTATGGAATTGGTCAAAATTCGGTTCTAATTTGCTGCGCTACGATTGATCGTGATGAGTTGGAGCGCGGGAAGTGGACGCTACTCTTTTCACTGCGCGCAAAAACAGTGGACCAAGGTCTTATATGCTGCCGCTCTTTGGGGAAGCGTTTCCTCATTCGGAGCGCTGATTGTCTGAAATCTGCTGAAGGAGGTGCCGTGGAATTGACCATCATCGCTCGCTTTCTTGCCCGCGAAGGCAATGAGGCCGATGCCGCGGCGGTACTGCATGAACAAACCGCTGCAGTGCGCAAAGAGCGTGGCTGCCTCGACATCAAGGCCTATCGCTCCATCCGCGATCCGCGGCTGTTTTTCATCCACGCGCGCTGGACGGATGAAGCGGCATTTGAGATTCACGCCGGCCTGCCCCGCACCATGGAGTTCGTAAAGCGGATGGATATGCTGATCGATCATCCGTTTGATGCCGCACGGGTACGGCCGCTTGCGTGAGCGTTCTTGCCCGATTACCGAAAACCCAACGTCGGAGAAGTCATGTCGGAAGTCATCAGTCGTGCCGAGCAGGTCGAAATAGAACGCGCCTGCGAGCAACTGGTCTACGCCTATTCGCGCGCGCTGGACCTTGGCGATATGAGCGGCGCGGCGGATTTTTTCGCGGAGAACGGTTCGATTGCCCGGCCCATGACGCCGGACCAGGTAGTGCATGGACGCGAAGCGATCCGCGCGTCGCTTTTGACACGGCCGAAAAGCCTGATCACCAGACACCTGGCGACCAACGTGATGGTCAAGGTCGAAAGCCGCGACAAGGCCTCCGGCATTTCGTACCTGACGATGATCGCCACGACCCCGGGCGCCGAAGCCAAGCCGCCCTTCCAATCCAACGGACCGATCTATTTTGGGGAATTCAAGGACCGTTTCATCCGTGAACACGGGGTTTGGAAGTTTGAGGAGCGCCTGGGATCGATTCAGATGAAGTTCGGCGGCGCGGCGCCGGCTTGAACCCGCCATCGCCTCGAGCCTAGGGGGTTGGAGACGGCCTGCCGACTATTGGCGGTCGAACACGATCGTGAGTTCGCCTTCGCCCTGACTGGAAGTGATCTTGACCACGCTCGTCAAGGTCTTGCCATCCTCGGACAACGACATGGTGTCCTTGAATGTCACACCGGCGCTGTCCACCGAAGTCGTCGCAATCAGCGCTGTCCCGTCCCAGGCGGCTGAGCATGCGACCGCGGTGCCGTTGATATCGATGCCTGCGGGTTTGCCGTCGGTCGTCATTTTGCGCGTGACGGTCCCATCCGATCCGCCGCCGCTCTGTTCTTCCACGATCGTAATATTGGGTTCGGCATGCACGATCTTGCGTACGAACAGAGCGGGCGCCGGAATAGCGCCGTAATTGCTCTTGGCCGCATTCATTTTCCACTCACCGGAGAAATCCGGTTTATGGGGTACCGCGGCTGCGCTGGCGATAACGGCAACGCACAGGAGGCTGAGTAACCAGTATTTCATTGCTTTTGCTCGATGGGTTCGAATGGACCGGGGCCGATTATGAGCGGAATGCGCCCAAGGTTGCCAGATGACATAAAATCCACGCGGGGGAACCTCTAAATGAACGCTGAAACGATTCCGGCGAACCGCCGCCTTGGGGAGCTCGATCTCGATGTCATCGTCGTGGGCGCGGGCTTTGCCGGGCTGTACCAGCTGCATCGTTTGCGCGGCCTCGGTCTCAATGTGAAAGTACTGGAAAGTGCCGATGACGTTGGCGGCACCTGGTATTGGAACCGCTATCCGGGAGCGCGCTGCGATATCGAAAGCATCGACTACTCCTATAGCTTCGATCCCGAACTCGAGGCTGAGTGGCAATGGTCGGAGCGGTACGCGACGCAACCGGAGATCCTGCGCTATCTAGATCACGTTGCCGACAAGCACGATCTGCGCCGCGATATCCATTTCTCAACGCGGGTTGAGGCGGCGGCGTGGGACGATGTCACCTCGACCTGGCGAGTGCGCACTGACGGCGGCAACGTGTTTCGGTGCCGCTTCTACGTGATGGCTTCAGGATGTTTGTCTCTGCCAAAGACGCCGGACGTCGAAGGCTACGGCCGCTTTCGCGGGGAGTCTTATTACACGGGCCGCTGGCCGCACGAAGGAGTCGACTTCAAAGGAAAGCGGGTTGCGGTGATTGGTACCGGGTCATCGGGTGTTCAGTCCATTCCGATCATCGCGCAGGATGCCGCAGAGCTGACCGTCTTTCAGCGCACCCCGAACTTCTCCCGCCCCGCCTTCAACGGCAAGGTGGCCGCGGCGAAGAAAGCGGCCTTTGACGCGAGCCCGGCGGCGTACCGCGAGGCCGCCCGATTCTCCCTTGCCGGCGTTCCCATGACGGCCAATCAACTCGGAGTATTCCAGGTCTCGGAGGAAGAACGCCTGGCGAAGTACGAGGCCGCGTACGCATCGGGCGACTTGCTTGCTCTCTCGTTCACCTTCGCCGATATTGGCTTCAACCCCGCCGCCAACGAGACCGTGGGCGACTTTCTGCGCAGCAAGATCCGCTCCATCGTCCGCGACCCCGCGACCGCCGAGGCGCTGTGTCCCAAGGACCACTTCTACGGCACCAAACGCCCGTGTATCGATACCCACTATTACGAAACCTACAACCTGCCGCACGTCCATCTGGTCGATTTGCGCACGGAACCGTTTGTCTCGATCACCGAACGCGGTATCGATACGACGCTCAGGTCATTTGAATTCGATGCGATCGTGTTCGCGACGGGCTTCGACGCCATGACCGGTGCCATTGTTTCCGTGGACATCGAGGGCCGCGACGGACGGACGCTCAAGCGCAAGTGGGCTGACGGACCCCTCACTTACCTCGGCTTGACCACGTTCGGTTTTCCCAACCTGTTCCTGATCACCGCACCGGGTAGCCCGTCGGTACTGTCGAACATGGTGGTGTCGATCGAGCAGCACGTCGACTGGGTGAGTAACTGCATTGCTTACCTGCGCAACCAGGGATTCGATTCGATCGAAGCGACGCCGACAGCCGAGGCTGCCTGGGTGCAGCACGCCAACGACTGCGCGGACCTGACGCTGGCCTCCCGGGCGAACTCCTGGTACATGGGGGCCAACGTCCCCGGTAAGCCTCGGGTGTTCCTGCCCTACATCGGCGGAGTGGATCGATACCGCAGGGCGTGCGACGAAGTTGCGTCCCGGGACTATCTGGGATTCGTGCTCAAGGGTCCCCATGGCACGCGCAGCAACGACGGCATCATCCGCCGCTTGCAGCCTGACGTCGCAACGTTCCTGGATACGATCGCCACGCTCGAGCTGCCGCGGCTCGAGACGCTGTCGCCTGCCGATGCGCGAACTTTGGTGACCGCGATGGGTGCACAGCGGCCGCCCGGCCCCAATGTCGGCGAGATCCTTGACGGGGTGTTGCCAGGCGCGGCGGATGAACTCGTCTACCGTCTGTACCGTCCAGCCACCCCCGGGCCGCATCCCATCGTCGCCTACTTTCACGGCGGTGGTTGGGTGTTCGGCGGAGCGGACTCCGATGACCCTTTTTGCCGCGATCTGTGCGTGCGCTCCGATGCCGTCATCGTGTCGGTGGGATACCGCCACGCACCGGAACATCGGTTTCCCGCCGCTGCGTCGGATGCGTTCGCGGCAGTCCAATGGATCGCCGCCAACGCGTCTTCCTTGGGCGGCACGCCGGGCCGATTGGCGGTTTGCGGTTGGAGCGCGGGCGGCAACCTCGCCGCGGTTGCCTGCCAGTTGGCGCGCGATGCCGGTGGCCCTCACATCGGCGGTCAGGTGCTGGCGAATCCGGTGACCGATTGGGATCTTTCAGGAGGGTCCGCGGTGGAAAACGCCGAGGGTTACGTGCTCACGGCCGCATTGATGCAGTGGTTCTGGGACCACTACGCCAGCTCCGTCGATCGTCAGGATCCACGAGCCTCTCCCTTGCGGGCGAAGGATTTATCGGGCCTGCCGCCGGCGCTGATCGTCACCAGCGAGTTCGATCCGCTGCGCGATCAGGGAGCGGCCTATGCGGATGCTCTGGCGAGCGCGGGTGTTGAGTCGCGCCATCTCCCCTGCCGCGGCCACATCCACACCTCGCTTACCGCCGTGGATTTGATTCTCTCCGGAGCCGGTGCGCGAGCGCAGATGGGTGAGGCGCTGCGGCGTTTTCTGGGAACCACGACCTGACCCGCAGCAGTCAGTTGTCGCGAATCGCGGCTATCCTCGGGCGCCGATCAGACTGCAGAACTTGTCCAAGTCGACATTGCCGCCGGATACGATGGCGACAATCGGTCCCCGGCCGCACTTTCCGCTCAAGGCGGCGGCGACCGACAGGGCACCCGCCCCTTCGGCGATGACGCGGGCTTTCTCCGCCAGCAGGCGCATCGCGGCTTTTGTTTCCTCCAATCCGACAACGATTGAGCCGTCGACCACCGGCCTTAACCGCTCCCACATGCGTGGAAAGACGCTTTTGCCGCCCGCGCCGTCGACAAACGAGGCCTGCCAATTCTTGAACACCTGCGCGGATCCCGATGAAAACGACAGCGCTGCCGGCGCCGCGGTCTCCGGTTCGGCACCCCACACCCTGATCGACGGCTTGAGCGCCTTGAGCGCGCTGCCGACCCCGGCGGCCAAACCACCGCCGCCGATGGCCGCGATGACGGCGACCGTGTCGGGTGCGTCCTCAAGAATCTCGAAGCCCAGAGAGCTGTGCCCCGCGATGAAGTTTTCATCATCGAATGGGTGGATGAAGGTCCCCGCAACGTCCGGAAAGGATCGCTCGCCAAGCGCAGCCCAGGCGGTTTCGTAAGGCACCGGTAGGAGCTTTGCGCCCAAGGCCCGCATGCGTTCGATCTTTGCGGCCGGCGCGGTTTCGATCGCGACAACCGTGCAGGGAACGCCGGCCTGCCTCGCGGCATACGCAACACCCTGTCCGGCGTTGCCCGCGCTGATGGTCCAAACGCCGAGCCTTCGTTCCGCTTCGGGAAGCATGGCGATTGCATTGACGGCACCACGCAGCTTGTACGAGTTGGTGGCCTGCAAATTCTCGAGTTTCAGGCGGACGTCCGGGAAATCAGCGCCCAGGTCAAGGCGAACCAGCGGCGTGCGCACGATGCTGTGCTCGATGCGGCGGCGCGCTTCCTGCATGGCCACCATCGTCAATGGCCTGACCGCCTCAAGCGTTTCAGTCACGAGTGCTCCCGCCGTTTCTCATCTGCCAGCCAATTTATCAGGATTGGGGAGCAAGATTTCATTGACAAAATATATATCCATAGATATACATATACATGATAGTGAATATAGATAATTTTCAGACCTTGGCCGATCCGACGCGCCGCCGCATTGTCGAGGCGCTGCTGCGGGGCGAGTCGGCCGTGAACGGCATTCTGGCCCGCGTCGATATTCAACAGAGCGGCGTGTCCCGGCACCTGCGCATACTGCATGAGGCAGGATTCGTTCAAGTCCGGCCGGACGGCGCGAAGCGCCTGTACTCGCTCTGCCCGGGCCCGTTTCGCGAACTGGATGCATGGATCAACCAGTACCGTCGCCTTTGGGAAGCGCGCCTCGACAAGTTTGCGGAGGCGCTCGACCGCCGGCAGAGAATTGGCGCCACCGCCCGCAGGAAAAAAAATCATGACGAACCCGAATAAAACCGGATCTTCTTCGCGCCCTCGCAGGATCACGATCGAGCGAACCTACCAGGCATCGATTGATGATGTCTGGGAGTTGTGGACGACGAAGCAGGGAATCGAATCGTGGTGGGGACCGGATGGCTTCGCGGTGCAGGTCCGAGATCTCGATTTGCGTCCGGGCGGCCAGCTGCAATACGCGATGACGGCCACCGCGCCCGCGCAAGTGGAGTTCATGAAGAAGGCGGGGCTGCCTCTGACCACAGAGGCGCGGCTCACCTATACAGAAGTCGTTGCAAAGAGGCGTCTGGCCTACGTTCACCTTGCCGACTTCGTTCCCGGAGTCAAACCCTACGATGTCGCAACGGTTCTGGAACTGTACGTTGACTCGCGAAACGTGCGCATGGTTTTAACCTTCGACGCGATGCACGACGAGCAGTGGACGAAAATGGCGGTAATGGGCTGGGAAAGCCAGCTTGGCAAGTTCGCAGAGGAGATCTCGGCGTGAGCAAATTCGTGCGCGCCAATTGAGCGTTACGTCGCCTTGATCTTTCGCTCGCTCAAGTAGCCGGCAATCGCAGCGGTGCTCGCGCTTGCATCGGCGAGCGCTACGTAACCGTCGGGCCGCACCAAATAGACGGCATCGCGTCTAAACCCCGCCTTTCTCATGGCCGACCGCCACGGGAACGTTTGCAGCGGCAACTTGTTTTCATCGCACCAGGTGCGCAGGCCGGGTGTCGCGTCGCCGTAGACATGAACCTGCCAAGCCAGCAGGGCGAGAGATTCGAAATTGCCATCGACCCACGGCAGGCGGTCGCCGCCGTGAATTTTGCCGGCTATGCCGCGGCTCAAGGCGCTGCCGCGGTAGTTCACCCCAATTTGCGAGACCGTGCGAAAGGCCAGTCTGCGCACCCAGTCGAAGCGCAATAGTGCGGGGGCGAGCACCGGCACGATTTTCGTGCGGACGAATCGGGCCAGGGCATCGGGATTGAGAACACCGGCAAATACTTGGTCCGTGGTCGCCACCAGCCGCTTCGCAAACGCGATTCGTTCGGGCTCGTAACTATCGAGCAAGGACAGGGCGGCTGGATTCTTGAGCGAAGACGCCAGTTTCCAGGCGAGGTTCACCGCGTCGCCAATACCCGTGTTCATTCCCTGGCCGCCGACGGGGCTGTGTATATGAGCGGCGTCGCCCAGCAGAAAGGCGCGTCCTTTGCGAAAGCTCTGCGCGACCCGATGATGTACCCGGTAGGTGGAAAACCAATTTACCCGCTTTACTTCAATCTTGAGATTCTGGATGGCGCGGTCTCGTACGTCCTCGAACTGCAAATCCTCGTGGTCTTTCGCCGCGGACTCGCGTATGGAGCCGATGAGGCGTGCGTGACCTGAATCCTTCAGCGGAAACACCGCGAGAAAATCCGCCACATCCAAATCGACATGTAGTTCGCCGTTCATCGGCGGCCCCACGGCCTCGACATCCGCGACATAGAACAGGTGGTCGTACGTTCCCCCGGGGAAGCCCGTACCCAGTACCTCCCGCACTTTGGACCGCGCACCATCGCAACCGGCGATGTAGGCATATTCGCGCGTCTCTTCGGATCCGTCCCGGCGCACAGTCGCACGAATCCTTAGGCCATCATCCGCGAACCCGGTCAACTCGAGCATCCGCTCGACTTGCACGCCTGCCTCGCGCAAACGCTCGATCAGCAATCGCTCGTGCTCGTCCTGTGGAAAAATCACCGGATTGGGGTAGGGCGTGAGCCCCTGTCCCATGGTCTCGATCGGAACGCGGGCGGCCGGCGCGCTCTTCACCCAAAGATTGAGCGCCGGTACCTTGTGGCAGCGAGCCATCACGGCCTGCGCCAGCCCGATCTGTTGATAGAACTCCAGCGTGCGGCCTTGGACGGCCAGCGCTCGCGACGTGGTCCCGGATTCAGCCAGCCTGTCGATAATCTGGACCCGAACGCCCAACCTCGTCAGCCACAGGGCCAACACCAATCCGGTGGGTCCCGCCCCGACGATGAGCACCTCGGCTTGCAGTCAGGTAACTCTGGAAAAACGTAGAGCCGCGCGAGTCTTCGCCTTGGCGGCTTCCTCTTCCCGATTTCTCGTGGGTGCTTGGGTCTTGAGCGAAAAGAGCAGTTTGCGGGAAGCCGCCTCGATCTCATCGATCGCGGCAACGAACGCCGGCTCATTGGATTTCGATGGACCGTGAAAGCCGCTGACCTTGCGCACGAACTGCAGCGACGCTGCGCGGATTTCCTCGTCGGTCACCGGCGGTTCAAAATTGAACAGGGTCTTGATGTTCCTGCACATGGATAAATCATCGGCGCCTGCCGCTTTGATTGTCAAGCGACGGGAATTTCACGTTGTTTCCAGAATGACCCCGAGCAATCGAAAAAGGTCTGCGGCCGCGGGCAGAGAACCGATCACGATGACTTTCATGCCTGCACGTGCTTCGTCGTAGACGGTCTCGATTCGCAGCGGCGGGCCCTCGCCCCGGGGCGCCTTCGCCGTGCCGATGAGGTGATTGGTGATTCGAGCGGCACTGTCTTTGCTGACGGCATCGATCTGAACAACGCTTGAAACCTCCACATGACGATGACGCGGGATCGTTTCTGCCTCAGGTATCGGGCCGGTGATGGCTTCGAGGTTTTCGCGCGTGACGCGGTATTGCTTGCCGATTCGAACAGCTTTCAATCGGCCGCTGCGAACATAGCCGCGAACCGTTCTCACGTTGAGGCTCAGACGTTCGGCGATTTGTTCCAGGGAGTACAGTGGACTTGTAGCCATCGCAGCGCTAAATGTATCTATAAGGATCTATCTGTAAAAAATATATGTCATTTTAAGTAAGTATAGATCATTTGTTCAAGAGTGCAAAACTTTGCCCGATAAGTTAAAAGGCTCCTAGAAAGGGACTGCCAAAGGACGCTTCAATGGATGAACTTAAGCGAAAGATTCGGGTCGTAAAATCGAGCGCCATGATCAGCAGTCGCCCTCGATCGTTCGATCCACTGCGGTTCGTCGAGCCGGCAGCCGTGAAATCACGCGAGGCTTCGATAGCGGAGCTCGCCTATTTTCGCGCGCTGAATCGCGGCTTCGAGCCGGGACACGAGGTTGAGGATTGGCTCGAGGCGGAAGCGGAGTACGACAAGCAGCATCGCACTCGTCGTTTGCGCTAAGAATAAACACGCTAGAATCTCGGCCACCGCTCGATCGCCCGACGAGGATGGCATGTACCTGCCCGCGCATTTCAATGAAACCCGCGTCGATGTGCTGCATGCGCTGATGCGCACCAACCCCCTCGCCACACTGGTCGTGTCCGCGGACTCGGGACTCATCGCCAACCACATGCCGGTTGAAACGCTGTCCACGCCCGCGCCGTTTGGGTGCCTGCGCGGCCATATCGCCCGCGCCAATCCCTTGTGGCGCGAATATCGAAGCGACACGCAGGCGCTGGCGATTTTTCAAGGACCGCAGGCTTATGTATCGCCCTCGTTCTATCCGTCGAAGGCGGCGACCGGCGAGGTGGTGCCGACCTGGGACTACGCCGTGGTACACGCCGGCGGCACGCTGCGCTTCATTCACGATGGTGAGTGGCTGCGCGGCTTCGTCACGGGATTGACCGCGACGTATGAGGGGCCGCGTCCGCAGCCCTGGAAAATAAGCGATGCGCCCGCAGCCTACATCGATAAGATGCTGAAACTCATCGTCGGATTCGAATTTTCCATTTCCAATCTGTTGGGCAAGTGGAAGGTGAGCCAGAACCGGCCGCAGGCGGACCGGCGCGGCGTGGTGGAAAATCTGCAGGGCGCGGACGATGCGGATTCGCGCGAGATTGCCGCCATGCTCGCTGCCCGCGATCCTTGATGAAATGGTCCGTCCTCGACCAGTCTCCTTCGTCCGCGGGCAGTGCTCAGGATGTTGCGATCCGCGAATCCGTCGCTCTTGCGCAGCATTGCGACCGTCTAGGCTATGAGCGCTACTGGGTCTCGGAGCATCACAACAGCGCCAGCATCGTCGGCACGGCCCCGGAGATCTTGATTGCGGCCATTGCCGCGACCACCCGCCGCATCAGGTGCGGCAGCGCCGGCGTCATGCTGCCGCACTATTCGCCGCTCAAAGTGGCCGAACAATTCCGCGTGCTCGAGGCCATCGCGCCCGGCCGGATTGATTTGGGCGTGGGCCGGGCCCCCGGCAGCGACGGTTTGACCGCGCATGCCCTGAACCCTTACGCGCACGGGGCCGATGAATTTCCACGCCAGGTGCAAGAGTTGCAACATTGGGTATCCGGCATTCCGCTGCCCGCGGATCATCCGTACCGGAACATCATGGCGCAGCCCTTAGGGGCTACAAGTCCACAACTGTGGATTCTGGGAAGCTCCGACTACGGCGCACAACTCGCCGCGCATTTCGGATTGCCCTACGCCTATGCCTATTTCTTCACCGAGGGAGCCGGCGTCGAGCAGGCGATCGGCCTGTACCGCCGCAACTACCGCCCCAGTGAACGCTATCCGACTGCGCAGGCAACAATCTGCGTGTGGGCGCTTGCCGCGGATACCGAGAGCGAAGCACGGCGCCTGGCGATGACCCGCGAATACTGGCGAGCCGGTTTCGAGAAAGGCTTGCGATTACCCTTGGAGTCGCCCGAGCGAGCGGCCGCCTGCGCATACACGGACGCCGAACGCGCGATGATCGATAAGCTCAGGGCGGTGGCGCTGGTCGGCAGCGCGGCTCAGGTCGCCGACAAGTTGCACGCGCTGGCGCGCCGGCTGGAACTCGATGAAATGGTGATCAACACGTGGACCTTCGACCCCGAAGCGCGCCGCGAATCCTACGCGCTCCTGGCCAACGCGCTCGGCGTCGCCCCGGCCCCGCCGATGCAGTCATGAGCATCCTGCAAACGCCGCGGCTTGCCTTGCGCGAACTCGACTTCGGGGATGGCGATTTCATACTGGAATTGCTGAACGAAGCCGGCTTCCTGCGCCATATCGGCGACAAGGGCGTCAGGAGCGTGGCCGATGCCCGCGACTACATTCTGAAAGGGCCCATGGACAGCTACGCGAAAAACGGATTCGGTCTCTATGCCGCCTGCTTGAGCGACGGGACCCCGATCGGGATTTGCGGCTTGGTGAGGCGCGAGGGACTGGACCATCCGGACGTGGGCTTTGCGTTTCTCGAGCGCTACGGGTCGAAAGGCTATGCGGTGGAATCGGCCGCCGCGGTGCTGACTCACGCCGAAAAAGTACTCAATCTGGAACAGATCGTCGCCATCACATCCCCTGACAACGCCAAGTCGATTGCGGTCCTGGAGAAAATCGGATTCCAATTCTCCCGCATGATCCGCCTCGCCGCGGACACCCCGGAACTCAATCTATTTGTTCTCAAGCATACCGGGTCTCGCCAATGAACAGGCTGGCCGCAGCGCTGGCGGCGGCCTACGTGCTGTCGGAGATCGGGCTCAGTGTCACGAGGCGCGCCAGCGGTGGAACAGCACGCGTGGCCGATCGCGGCTCCTTGGCCCTGCTGTGGATCATCATCAGCGGCAGCAGTTACCTCGCCTTTGCCGTGAGTGCAAAGACCTTCTTGAGCATGGGAACCCTGACTGCGCCGGGCAGAGCTGTGGGCATTTTATTGTTCTTCGCCGGACTTGCGATCCGCTGGTACGCCATCATGTATCTGGGACGCTTCTTCACCGTGAATGTAGCCATTGCCAGCGATCATCAGTTGATCGACGGGGGCCCCTACCGCCATGTCCGCCATCCATCCTATTCGGGCGGATTATTGGCTTTGGCGGGTTTAGGGCTCTGCATCGGCAACTGGGCATCGGTTGCCCTGCTGACGCTGCCGACTTTCCTGGCATTCAGGTGGCGGATCCGCGTGGAAGAAGCCGCATTGCTGGATGGCTTGGGAACTCGCTATCAGGCTTACATGAATCGTACCAAACGATTGATCCCGGGCGTTTACTAAACTTTTTCGCGGAGACTCCTATGCATCCCTTCCCGCATCGCTACACCGTGAACGCCTCCGTTCGCCCCGACGGCGACGTGCCGCTGTCCACCGCCGGTGTGAGAATCATCGAATCGTCACCGCCCAAGGAATTCGACGGGCCCGGAAATCAGTGGTCGCCGGAAGGCCTGCTGACCGCCTCGGTGGCGGATTGCTTTGTATTGAATTTCCGCGCGATCGCGGCTGCGTCGAAGTTCCCCTGGCAGCGTCTCGAAGCCCGCACCGAGGGGACGTTGGACCGCGTCGACGGGAAGATGCGCTTCACCCGCTTCGAGACCCACGCCAAGCTGCATGTCGCGGCGGGCGCCGATGTCGAACGCGCCAAGAAGCTGCTGGAAAAGGCCGAGAGCAGTTGTCTCGTTTCCAATTCGCTCAATAGTGAGCGTCACCTGTCGGTGGAAGTGGTTTCGGGCTAGTACGCGTCCGTCTCATGGTTTTGCATCGACCTGCCGGTAGGCCTCTGCAAGCGCCTCGACCTCGCGCTTCAAGATGGCCATCCCGTCGTCGACGAGCTCCCGTTGCGTCAGGTCGCGGCCGAAGAAGGTGCGCAGCAAATCCTTGGGAGGCGCGTAAAACCCCTTGCGCAGCATTTCGCTATAACGCTTCTGAAAATCCGCGGGGTGGTTCTGCACCATGTCGAACATCTTGGTGGCCAGCAAGCCCGCGTACAGGTAGTTCACCAGGTACAGCGGATCCTCGTACATCAAGCTCTTGGTCATCCAAATATGAGAATACTGCGGCTCCGATGATGGCCAAATTTCATACTTTCCCCAGACCGACAAGCTCAGCTCATCGAGGTCGGCGGCGTTCTTGATGCGGCCCGAAATCA
Source organism: uncultured Gammaproteobacteria bacterium (assembly GCA_963775565.1). GTDB lineage: Bacteria > Pseudomonadota > Gammaproteobacteria > Steroidobacterales > Steroidobacteraceae > Bog-1198. The sequence continues at coordinate 568,217 of CAVZJP010000017.1, read as the reverse complement.
CGCCATCGTAGATCGACTGCTCCAGAGTTCCTTCTTCCGCCGACGTGAACAGCTGTATGGTCATGTCGTTTATCAGTGACTCCAGGTAGTACACCCGGGACTTCTGCTCGGCGCCGGCATGGTAAAGGCGGTCGTAAAGCAGGAATTCGTTGAGGATGGCAAATGCCTCGAACATCCAATTCGGGCCGCGGGTATAGAAAGGCGACACGCCGCTTTCATTCATCAGCTGCCGATGGATCGCGTGGCCGCCCTCGTGAATGACGACGCGGCTGTTGCCCAAGAGGCCCCGGCCGTAGTTCTCCACGAACAATCCGGAAGCCACACCCGGCGCGCCAATCGAGAAGCCGCCATTGATGCGCTTGCCTTGCTCCGAGGCAATATCCATGCGTTGATTGACCGGGTCGAGCAATTCCCGGAAGTGCTCTGCATAGTCGGCGCCGAGCGGCGCCGCCGCCAGAAGCACGGTTGCGCGGGTCTGGTCCAGCGACATCTGCGGAACGGTGAAGCCCGGCATGGGCAACGATAGATCCCAGGAATGCACATCGGCGATGCCGCTGAATGCTGAGACATGCTGCGCCATCATGCGCTGAAAGGTCTTGAGCAACTCGGCGTGGCTCTCGATCGCGGCCAGCGCTTCGTTCACGCTCGCGCGATCGAGATCGCGCGAGAAATACACCATGCTCGGCGCGTCGGGGAAGTGCCGCAATCGCGCCGTGCGATCATTGAGGCGCACCAGGCCCAAGAGAATGCCCGAATAGATGTCCGCCCGGGAGACGTAGCCCTCCCATCGCTTCTGCCACGCAGCTTGGCGAACCGCGCGGTCCGGGTTGAGGAGCAACAAACCGCCGTCCTTGCGCACATCCAGTTCGCCCGCTGCGGTGCCTATTCGCGCAAACGGCGTGCTGCGCACCGTTTGCTGATACAAGGTCCAGGAGTTTGCGGCGGCCGGGTCGGCCAGTTCGCGGATGATGGCTTCCTGCTCCTTCGGCAATTCATGCGGAAGATTGCGTTCGGCGCGGGCCAGAAGGTATGAGTAGCGATTCAGTGCGGGATTCGCGGCGGCTGCCTTGGCAAACGCGGCGCCGCCAAGCGTGCGCAATGCGGCCCCGACGGAATCGACCACCGAATCCATCGCATCGCTCGCTTTATCGTCCGCATCGGCGGCGGCCTGATCGTCCATGTCCCTGGATGCGCGCAGGTGCAAATACGCCTGATGTCTCTGCAATTGCCCGAGCAGATCCTCGGCACGACGCAGGTATTCAGCCAAGGCTGACGGATCAGCCGGTGCCTTTGAAGGGAACGCGGCGGCCTCCTTGAGGCGCTGCTTGAGTTCCGTCGACTCGGTCTCGGGTGTCGGAAAATAACGGGTCTGATCGATAGAATAGGACTTGAGCGGCGGCGTCTGCGCCAAAGCCGCCGCCGGCAGGAGGCCGATCGAGCCCAGGATGGCGGGTGCAATGCTGCGCGTGGCCTTCATCGATTCTCCCTGACCGGCCAAAAAATAAGGGCCCATTTCAAGGGCCCTTATTCACTCTCGGTCGTTCTTGCGATCAATCGTCCATCAAGAAGCTGCGCAGCTGCTCCGAGCGGCTGGGGTGGCGCAGCTTGCGAAGTGCCTTGGCCTCTATCTGCCGGATCCGCTCGCGGGTGACATCGAACTGCTTGCCGACCTCTTCGAGCGTGTGATCGGTATTCATGTCGATGCCGAAGCGCATGCGCAATACCTTGGCTTCGCGCGGCGTCAGTTGCGCCAGCACCGAGTGGGTGGTTTCGCGCAGCGATTCCGTGGTTGCCGAATCGATCGGGGACGACACCGACGTATCCTCGATGAAATCGCCCAGGTGCGAGTCCTCGTCGTCGCCGATCGGCGTTTCCATGGAAATCGGTTCCTTGGCGATCTTGAGAACCTTGCGAACCTTGTCCTCGGGCATCTCCATGCGCACCGCAAGTTCCTCGGGAGTCGGTTCCCGGCCCATCTCCTGCAGCATTTGCCGGGAAATGCGGTTCAATTTGTTGATTGTCTCGATCATGTGCACCGGAATGCGGATGGTGCGCGCTTGATCGGCGATGGAGCGCGTGATGGCCTGGCGAATCCACCAGGTCGCGTAGGTCGAGAATTTGTAGCCGCGACGATATTCGAACTTGTCGACGGCTTTCATCAGGCCGATGTTGCCTTCCTGGATCAAATCCAGGAATTGCAGCCCGCGGTTCGTGTACTTCTTGGCGATCGAGATCACCAAGCGCAGGTTGGCCTCGACCATCTCCTTCTTCGCGCGCCGCGCCTTTGCTTCGCCGATGGATACTTCGCGATTGATTTCCTTGATCTCGTTGATCAAGACGTGAAACAAGCCTTCCAGATCCTTGAGCTTGTTCTGCCGCCGCTCGATCTCGTCCTTGAATTTGGCGAGCGGTCCGGAATAGCGTTTCTTCGCCTTGATGTGCTTGTCGAGCCAGCGGGTGCTGGTTTCGTTCTTCGGGAAGGTCGAAATGAAATCCTTGCGCGGCATGCCGGCCTGCTTGATGCACAGGAACATGATTTCCTTTTCGAGCAGCCGCACCTCGGTCACATGCTGGCGAAGGTTGTCGATCAATTGATCGAACATCTTCGGGCTGAGCTTGAGCTCCATCAATTCGCCGCAGATCTTCTTGCGGATCTTCAAGGTCTTCGGGTCTTTGGAACCGAGCTTGTCGAGCGCGTTCAAAAACTGATGATGCACCTTGGCAATCGAATTGAACCGCTTCGCCGCCTCCTCGGGATCGGGGCCGGTGTCGATGGCCTCTTCCTCTTCATCGCTCTCGGTCTCATCGTCGTCGTTGGCGGCTTCCTCGCGCTCGAGCGCCATCATTTTCGGGTTCTGCGGCTGCGCAATCTCATCGGGTGCGTTCGGATCGACGAAGCCGACGATCACATCGACCAGGCGCATCTGCCCGGCCTTGACGGATTCGTAGTGGCGCAACAGTAGATCGTATGTGCCGGGATAACTGCCGAGCGCAATCTTGACGGCCTCGAGCCCTTCCTCGATGCGCTTGGCAATGCGAATTTCGCCCTCTCGGGTCAGCAACTCGACGGTGCCCATTTCGCGCATGTACATGCGAACCGGATCGGTGGTGCGGCCAAATTCCGCGTCGAGATTGGCAAGGGCGGCCGTGGCTTCCTCGACAGCTTCCTCGTCAGGAGCGGCGGTCGCGTCGGTGAGCAGCAAGGACTCGGCGTCCGGTGCCTTCTCGTACACCGGGATGCCCATATCGTTGATCATGTTGACGATGTCTTCGATCTGCTCCGGATCGACGATCTCGCTCGGCAGATGATCGTTGACTTCGGCGTAGGTGAGGTAGCCCTGCTCCTTGCCGCGCGCGATCAATAGTTTGAGCTGCGACTGACGCTCGTCCGCGATCTGGGTCGCGGTGCCTGCTGGCGCTTTTTTAATCAAGGTGGACGCCTCGTGGGGTATCTGGACATTTTAAAATGCAAGCCGAGCAGTATACGATTCTGGCCATTCCGTAGCCACAAATGCGTAAGGATTAAGACGGCGCTCGGGAGCGGCCTTTGGATTTGAGAAGGCTGCTTAATTCGGCCTTTTCGTCGTAATTCAAGCCCAATTCCTCCGCTTTTTTCAATAATTCGTCCATTCGGCGGCCTGGGCCGTACTCCTCCAGGAGCTTCTCGACCGCCATTTTCAGTTCTTTAGCGGCCGAGGCGGTCTCGGCAACCAGGGGGTCGAGCATGGCCAGCTCGGTCAGGCGCTCGTATTCCGGCCGATCCCGCCATCGTTCCAGCAGAATCGCCGTGCTCGGGTGTGCGGCCGTCGCCGCCTGTTCCAGGAGCTCCTTGAGCACCGAAACGCCTGGTTTGTCGATGCCGCCGAGCAGCTCCAGATCGGTGATGGCCGCCGCGGCCGCAGGGTGGTGTAGCACCAGCGTAATGGCCTGGGTCAGCAAATTACCGCGCCCGACACTCATTCGACCGGGCTGCCGCCTGGCAGGTTCCGCCGCGTTCGCCGCGAAGCGCCTGGCGGGCTCGCCGGCGGCAAAGAATCCCTTCAGCTTGTTGGCCGGCATGCTGACCCGGGATGCGAGCCGGTCGGCGAGCATTTCCCGGTAAATGCCTTCCGGCATACGGGCAAACAGGGGGCCGGCCAAGGCCATCAATTTTGCGCGCCCATCGACGGATTCCAGGTCGACCTCGGCCATCAGCTGTTGCACCAGGTACTCGGAGAGCGGTAGGGCCGATCGCATCCGGTTCTCGAAGGCCTCGGGGCCTTCTTCCGCGATGAGCGTGTCAGGATCGTGGCCTTCCGGCAGGAACATGAACTTCAATTCGCGTCCGTCTTTGGCCAGCGGCAGGGCGTTTTCCAGTGCCCGCCACGCGGCCTTGAGTCCGGCGCGATCGCCGTCGAAACAGAACACGACTTCACTGGTCATTTTGAAGATCTTGTTCAGATGCTCCTGCGTGGTGGCGGTGCCCAGAGTCGCCACGGCATAGGAAATTCCGGCCTGATGCAGGCGCACCACATCCATGTATCCCTCGACGATCAACAGTCGCTTGAAATCGCCGCGCGCCTGGCGCGCCTCGTACAGCCCGTACAGTTCGCGGCCCTTGTGAAACAGCGGCGTTTCAGGCGAATTCATGTACTTCGGCTCGCCCTGATCGATCACACGCCCGCCGAACCCGATGACGCGTCCGCGCGAATCGCGGATCGGAAACATGAGCCGATCACGGAACCGATCGTAGAAACCGCTGCGCTCGCCGCTGCGCTCCAGGATCAGGCCCACCTGAAACAGTCGAGCGCGTTCGTCTTCTATTGTCCCGAAGCGCTTGAGCAGCGCATCCCAGGAATCGGGCGCGTAGCCCAAACTGAATCGAGCGCGGGTTTCGGCGTTGATGCCGCGGCGTTCGACATAGCCCTGAGGGCGCGGATTGTCCGCGAGGTTCTGCTCGAAGAAGCGCGCGGCCCGCAGCATGAGATCGTGCAGATCGGCGCTGCCGGTCTCGCGCGCGGCATTGGCCTCGCGCGGCAGTTCGAGCCCGGCGCGTTGCGCCAGATCGGCCACGGCGTCCAGGAATTCCATCTTCTCGTATTGCATGAGAAACCCGATCACCGTGCCGTGCGCGCCGCACCCAAAACAGTGATAAAACTGCTTCTCCGCACTCACGGAAAACGACGGGGACTTCTCGTTGTGAAACGGGCAGCAGGCTTTGTATTCGCGACCCGCCTTCTTGAGCGGGACGCGCGCGCTGATGATGTCGACGATATCCGAGCGCGATACGAGTTCGTCGAGAAACGAGTCTGGAATCCGGCCGGTCATGGACCGCCCTTTATTAACCGCCGAGCTTGGCTTTGATCTTCGCGCCGACCGCGCCCATATCGGCGCGGCCCTGCGCCTTGGCCTTGATGACGCCCATGACTTTTCCCATGTCCTTGATGCTGACGGCGCCCGTGGCGCCGATCGCCTCGCTGATCAACGCGTCGATCTCGGCGCCGCTCAACTGGGAGGGCAGGTAGCCTTGCAGCAGCGTGATTTCTGCATTTTCCTTGTCGACCAGGTCCTGGCGATTGCCGGCCTGAAATTGCACCACTGATTCCTTGCGCTGCTTGATCATTTTTTCGAGCACGCTCAAAACCTGCGCATCGTCGAGAGTAATGCGTTCGTCGACTTCGCGCTGCTTGATGGCGGACGTGATCATGCGAATCACGCCGAGCCGCTCCTTTTCGCCGGAGCGCATCGCCGCCTTCATATCCTCGGTAATTCGCTCTTTTAGAGTACCCAAGGCCTTCGGCAGGTCTCTTAGTAGGAGGGACGGGGCGGAGCGGCCGGCGGCGGGGCGGCGGGTGCTCCCGTGCCGCGCATGTTTTCCCGCGACAGACGCTTCAAATGCCGTTTCACCGCAGCCGCCTTTTTTCTCTTACGTTCCTGGGTCGGCTTCTCGTAGAATTCACGGCGCCGCAGCTCGGTGAGGACGCCCGCCTTTTCACAGGCACGCTTGAAGCGACGCAAGGCGGCGTCAAAATATTCATTCTCACGAACTCGAACGCTGGGCATTCAAACCTCAAAAGTTGTACCGACGCCGATTCGGCGACAGGGGGGCGCATTCTAAGGGGAGCCCCCCGAAAAGGCAAAATTATGCGTGTTTTAGGGATAGAAACCTCCTGCGATGAGACGGCGGTCGCGATCTTCGACAGCGCCCAGGGCCTGTTGTCGCACCGGCTTTACAGCCAGGTCGCGCTGCATCAGGCCTATGGCGGGGTGGTTCCGGAGCTCGCCTCGCGGGACCATGTAAAAAGGCTCCTACCCCTTATAAGAGAGGCCTTGAGCCTGGCGCGCTCGGACCGCGACTCGATCGATGGCATTGCTTATACCGCCGGGCCCGGCCTGATCGGGGCCTTGCTGGTGGGAGCCGGGTTCGCGACCGGGTTGGGATTGAGCTGGGGTAAGCCTGCTTTGGGGATACACCACCTTGAGGGGCATCTCCTGGCACCCCTATTGGAGGCCAATCCGCCGGCTTTTCCCTTCCTGGCGCTGCTCGTGTCCGGCGGCCATACCCAACTGGTGGACGTGGCAGCGCTGGGACGGTACCGAATTCTGGGTGAAACCCTCGATGACGCCGCGGGGGAGGCCTTCGACAAGACCGCGAAGCTTCTGGGTCTTCCCTATCCGGGTGGCGCAGCATTGGCCGCCCTTGCAGCCGAGGGCAGGGCCGGCGAATTTCAGTTCCCCCGGCCCATGCTGGATCGGCCGGGGCTGGATTTTAGTTTCAGTGGCCTGAAAACCGCCGCCCTAGTAGCCTTGCGCGGCCGCGATCTCGAGGGCGGCGTCAGGGCGGATATCGCGCGCGGATTCGAAGAGGCCGTGGTTGAAACCTTGGCCGAAAAATGCCGGCGCGCGCTCAAGCAGACGGGTCACCGGCGCCTGGTCATTGCCGGCGGCGTCGGCGCGAACCGTCGATTGCGTGAACAGCTCGGGCTGGTGGCGCGCAGCAGCGGCGCCGAACTGCATTTTCCGCGCACGGAATTCTGCACGGATAACGGCGCCATGATCGCGCTGGCCGGATGCATGCGCCTCGCGGCCGGCATGCGCGCGAACTTAAGTGTGGGCGCTCGCGCAAACTGGGAACTTGGAAGCTTGGAGGATTAAATCCGACCGATGGACAAGATATTCATTCATGCGCTCAAGACCGAGGCAATCGTCGGCATCTTCGATTGGGAAAGACAGGTCAAACAGACCGTTCTCATCGACATTGAGTTCAGCGCCGACATCCGCAAGGCCGCATTGTCGGATTCCATCGAAGACACGCTGAATTACAAGGGTGTCGCGAAACGCGTGCTGACCTTTGTGGAAGCGTCATCGTTTCACCTCGTTGAAGCGCTCGCAGAACACGTGGCCATGCTCATACTGGAAGAGTATCGCGTCCCCTGGGTGCGCATCTCGTTGAGCAAGCCCGGCGCACTGCGCAATTCCCGGGACGTCGGCGTCATACTGGAGCGCGCGGCGGAGGATCTGGAGACATGGCGCGCCCAGGCAGCGGTTAAGAACAGCCGGGGGTCTTAGATGCTGCGGCCGCCGTCCACCGCGATGATCTGACCCGTGATATACGGCGCATCCTTGGCGAGGAATAGCGCGGTGCGGGCGATATCCTTCGGCGTGCCGTGGCGTTTCAGCGCGGTTTTATCGATGATTTCCTGTTTCAACGCCTCGTCCATTCCGCCGTCCGGCCACAGCACCGGACCGGGCGCGATGCCGTTGACGCGGATCTCCGGTCCCAACTCACGCGCCAGGGAGCGGGTCAGCATCGCCAACCCCGCTTTGGCCGTACTGTAGACCGGATGCGCCCGCAGCGGCCGCAGCGCATGGATGTCGATCATGTTGATGATGAGTCCGCGCTGCGCGCGCAAACTGGGCGCGGCCGCCTGCGACAAGAACAGCGGCGCCTTCAAATTGCTGCCGATGAGATCGTCCCATTGCGGCAGGGTGATTTGACCGACCGGCGTCGGATAAAAGCTGGAGGCATTATTGATCAATATGTCCAGGCGCCCGAATTCCAGCAGGGCGGCGGCCACCAATCGCTCCGGCGCGTCCGCGGTCAGAAGGTGCGCGGCGTGAATCGCAGCCGAGTGGGGGCGCATCTTGTTGAATTCATCCGCCAGGGCGATCGCAGCGGCCGCCGAGGATCGATAGTGAATGAGCAGGTTCGCACCGGCCGCGTGCAGCGTGCGGGCGATTTCGGCGCCGACGCGGCGCGCCCCGCCGGTGATCAATACCACCTGATCGCGCAACGCGGAATTTTGAGCGCTGGATGCCATGCCCGGCAACGATACCCGAAGATCTAATCTGCGTGAAATGTCGCTGGACGCCGCTGCCGCGGAGCACAGCATGCGCTTGCGCGATCACTTGCAGCGGCAAATCGGCGCGGCCGGCGGTTTCTTGAGCTTCGAGCGATTCATGGATCTTGCCCTGTATTCGCCTGGGTTGGGCTATTACAGCGGCGGCGCTCGGAAATTAGGCGACGGCGGGGATTTCACGACGGCGCCGGAGGTCTCCAGCCTTTTCGGCGCCTGCGTGGCCGTGCAATGCGCCGAAGTTCTCCGGCAGGTGACGGCTGGATCGATCTTGGAAATAGGCGCCGGCAGCGGGCGCATGGCAGCGGACATTTTGGAGCGACTGGAGTCCTTGAAAACATTGCCGCGGCGTTACTTGATTCTCGAGGTGAGTGCCGATCTGCGCGAACGGCAGCACCGGCATCTAAAGAGTCGCCTGCCGCATCTTGTCGATCGCATCCAGTGGATAGACGCTCCCCCGCCTGAGCCTTTCGACGGCGTCATCGTCGCCAACGAGGTGCTGGACGCTTTGCCGGTGGCGCGCTTTCGCTGGAACGCGCACACGGTCGATGAACTGGGGGTCGCGATCGACGATTCGGAATTCGCGTGGGTTTCGCGGGCGGCGAATCCGGCGATGACGGCGATGTGCCGCCGCCTGTGCGCCGCCGCCGGCGGTTGGGACGAAGGCTACGTATCCGAGTACTGTCCGCGGGTTGCAGCGTGGACGGAAGCTGTCACACACTCGCTGCGCCACGGCGCCGCGCTGTGGTTCGACTACGGTTTGCCCCGCGCGCAGTACTATCTCCCCGAGCGGCATGAGGGCACCCTCATCTGCCACTTCCGCCATCAGGCGCACGATGACCCGTTTGTGCATGTGGGATTGCAGGACATCAGCGCGTGGGTGGACTTCACCCTTCTCGCGGAAGCGGCGCATGCCGCTGGCTTCGAACTCGCCGGCTTTACCACACAGGCGCATTTTTTGGCCGGGACCGGCATTGATCGGGAAATGCAGCAGCGCGCGGGAGGCGACGAGAATTTGTTCGCGCGTCTCGCCAACCAGGCGCGGCAGTTGATGCTGCCGGGGGAAATGGGGGAGCGCTTCAAGGCCATGGCCTGGCAGCGCGGACTGGACAACCCTCCGTCGGGCTTCGCGCTTGGGGATCTGCGCCACACGCTATGATGCGGGTGCAGGGGACGCGGGATCTTGAGGAGCGTCAATGATGAAAATTGCGATTTTGGACGACTACCAAAATGTGGCGCTGAAGCTGGCCGATTGGTCGCCGCTCGAAAAGCGGGCGCGCATCGATGTGTTCCACGACCATCTGCCCGACGCGAATGCCGTCGTGATGCGGCTTCTTCCCTACGATGTCGTCTGCGTCATGCGCGAGCGCACCCCGCTGCGCCGCGAGATCATCGAACGATTGCCGAACCTGAAAATGATTGCATCCACCGCGCCGCGCAACGCCTCCATCGACATGGCGGCCGCGGCCGCCCGCGGCATCAAGGTGGTTCATACCGGCTACTTTTCCAGCCCCACGGTCGAGCTCACGTGGGCGCTCATCCTCGCAGGCGCCAGGCATCTCACCGCGGAAGCCGCCGCGCTGCGCAAGGGCGAATGGCAGCACACCGTCGGAGAGGACCTCGCAGGTTGTACGCTGGGCATTCTCGGACTCGGAAGCATCGGCGCAAAGATCGCGACCATCGGTCTGGCATTCGGCATGAAGACCGTTGCCTGGAGCCAAAATCTCACCGCCGAGAAGGCCCAGGCGCTCGGCGCGAAATGGGTGACGAAAGAGGAACTGCTGCGTCAGTCCGACGTCGTGTCGATCCACCTGGTCTTGAGCGATCGCACTCGTGGACTCATTGGAGCGCGCGAACTGGCGCTCATGAAACGCAGCGCCCGCCTTATCAATACTTCGCGGGGACCGATAATCGAGGAGGCAGCGCTGATCCAGGCGTTGGAAACGGGCCGGATCGCCGGGGCTGCCATCGATGTGTACGACACCGAACCGTTGCCGGCCGACCACCCTTTTCGAAAACTGGGCAACCTGCTGGCAACCCCGCACATCGGCTATGTCTCGCGCGGTCTATACGAGCGCTTCTATCAAGACACGGTGTCAAACATCGTCGCGTGGCTTGACGCGCGCGGCTAGTTCCACGATGGCGCGCGTACGCCGCCGGCGCACCTGCTCCGCAATCCCGGCGCCGTCCTGTTCGGCAATTTCCCGCGGCGTGGGCTTGATCACGGCGGCGGCGTCGCGCGCCGCCTGCAGATATTCCCGTTGCGGATACGGCGTGCGCTCCAATCCCAATCGTCCGCGCGAGTCTGCCTCGCAGGCCAGCAGCGCTTGAGCGAAACGCTCAGGCCGCCGAAAGGCGTCCGATTTTTCCAGCATTTCCAGAATGGTGCCGGGCCGCAGCTCAAATGCGCGATGCACGTTGCCATGGTATCGCGCCACGATGACCGCGAGATCGCGGTATTCGGCCGGCAGCCGCAATCGCGCGCTCAAGGCCTCGATGAGCGCCACGCTGCGCTCCTCATGCCCACGGTGCCCCGGCCATTCGGCCCGCGGCGTCAATGCCTTGCCAAGATCGTGCACCAAGGCGGCAAAGCGCACCACCGGCTCCTCGCTCAAGTGGGCGGCTTGCTCGAGCACCATCATGGTGTGTACACCGCTGTCGATCTCGGGGTGCCATTGCGCCGGCTGCGGCACGCCGAACAGCGCGTCGATTTCCGGAAAAATCACCCGCAGCGCGCCGCACTCGCGCAGTACATGGAAAAACTCGGCGGCCTTCGGAAAGCGCAGGGCTTTCTCGGTTTCCTGCCACACGCGTTCCGGAACCAGCGCATCCACCTCGCCGCGCGTCACCATGGCGCGCATGAGTGTCATGGTTTCGGGCGCGACTTTGAAGCTTAAGGGTGCGAAACGCGCGGCGAATCGCGCCACCCGCAGCACCCGGACGGGATCTTCGACGAAGGAGGGGGAGACATGGCGCAGCACGCGCGCCTCGAGGTCGCGGCGGCCGCCGTGAGGGTCGAGCAGATTACCGTCCTGGTCCTGCGCGATGGCGTTGATGGTCAAATCGCGGCGCGCCAGGTCTTCCTCGAGCGTGACCTGCGGTCCGAATTCAACGCTGAAGCCGCGATATCCCGGCGCCACCTTGCGCTCGAGACGCGCCAGCGCATATTCCTCGTGGCTGTCAGGATGGAGGAACACGGGAAAGTCGCGGCCCACCTCGCGATATTTCAAACGCAGCAGTTCGTCCCGGGTGCCGCCCACCACGACCCAATCGCGCTCCTTGACGGGCAGGCCGAGCAGTGCGTCCCGAACGGCGCCGCCAACCAGATACACTTGCATGCGTGAATCTTAACAGCATGGCCGCCACATTCCGCGCGGCTGCGGCGGTGGCGGTGGTCGCGCTCCTGTGCTGCGGCTGCTACCTTCTTGAAAGCGCCGAAGGCCAATTCGCGCTCATGTCGAAGCGCGAGCCCATCAAGGATGTCATCGACAACCCAACCACCCCGGCAGCGCTGCGTACGCAGCTCGAGGCGGTGACCACGATCCGCAACTTCGCCAGCCACGACCTTAAGTTGCCGGACAACGGCAGCTATCGCAGTTACGCGGATGTCGGACGCCCCTACGTCGTATGGAATGTCGTCGCAGCGCCGGAATTTTCAGTCGATCCCAAGCGCTGGTGCTTTCCGGTCGTGGGATGTGTCGCCTATCGGGGATACTTCGTCGAGACCCACGCGCGCCGTTATGCCGACGGCTTGCGCGCGAAGTCCTTCGATGTCGCCGTCGGCGGCGTTGCCGCCTATTCCACCCTCGGGCACTTCGATGATCCGATACTGAACACCATGGTGGGCTGGAACGACGTGGAGCTGGCCTCGATCATTTTTCACGAGCTCACGCATCAACTGTTGTACGTGCCCGACGATGCATCGTTCAACGAGGCGCTCGCGACCACTGTCGAGGAAGAGGGCGTCAAGCGCTGGCTCAAACAACAGGGACGCGAACAGGATTTGGCGGCTCATCTCGTGCAGCAATCGCGCTATCTCGAGGTGATCCGGCTATTGACCGCGACCCGGGCTGATCTTCGCACCCTCTATGCCTCCGGCGCGCCGCCGGAGACGCTGCGCGAAGGCAAGCGCCAGGCGTTCGCAGCCCTGCGTGAATCCTATGCGCAGCTCAAAGCGCGGTGGGGCGGGCAGGCGCCGTTCCAGGATTGGTTCACGCAGGACATCAACAACGCCCATCTTGCGTCCATTGCGACGTACTACAAATGCGTGCCGGGTTTCGAACGCGAACTTGCCGCCACGGGGGGCGACCTGCCCGCTTTCTACCGGCGAGTGCGCGAGCTGGCGAAGCTCGACCAGCGGCAACGCGACCTCTTGGTCTGCGGTGAGCCTCAAGACCATTAGGAACCTCCTAGATCCCAAGCACCAGCGACAGCTGAATCGCGCCGACGATGCTCGAAACGATGGTCAGGGCAAGAAACCCCTGTGCGAGTCTTGTGACAATGAATAATTCGTTCATGATATGCGCTCCGTTGAGAATTGCTGCCACGGTGCATAGGTTGTTCCTCGCGCCCTGTGCGAACAAACGCAATCTCTGACCGAGGGTTAAGGAAACCTTAAATGCCATCCGCCTACGATCGATTGCCGTTGGGAGCCTTGCGGGTATTCGAGGCGGTCGCCGCGAACTTAAGCTTCTCCGAGGCCGCGGAGAAGCTCAATGTAACGCCCGCTGCCGTGAGCCAGCAGATCAAAACACTTGAAAACTACATCCAGGTGCCGCTGTTTCGGCGCAGCGGCCGGCGGGTGGAAATCACCGAGGAAGGGCTGGAATTGCTGCCGGAGGTGCGCGCGGGTCTGGAAAAACTCGAATCGGCGCTGCAGCAGATGAAGCATCATCGCCGCGCCGGGCCTTTGCAGATCACCTTGCTGTCGTCGTTCCTGCAGCTCTGGCTGCTGCCGCGCATCCGCTCGTTCCGGCGGAAATTTCCCGACGTCGAGCTGCGCTTTCACACCTCGCGCGAGCTCGTGGACTTCTCGCGCACCACCAATCACATCGCCATTCGTTTCGGCCGCGGCAACTATCCGAACGTGCACAGCGAGAAATTGCTCGACGACTGGCTGGTGCCGGTGGCGAGCCCCGATCTGATCAAGCAACACGGGACGATCGAGCGCGGCGCTAACTTGAGCAAGTATCCGCTGCTCGAAAGCGGTGACGAGCCGTGGCGCTTCTGGGCTCAAGCCGATGAGGAGGCGGCGTGGCATTCCCGCGCGCCCAGCATCGAGGATTCCGCGGGCCTGTTGTCCGCCGCGGAGGAAGGCTTGGGGTACGCGCTCGCGCGCTGGACGCTGGTGAGCCGATCGCTGCAGAAGGGGACACTGAAGCTCGCCGGCAAGGGCGCCCTGCCGTACAGCTCTTCTTATTGGTTCGTCTGCCCGAAGAGTTTTCTGGCCTTGCCCAAAGTGGCGCAGTTTCGCGAGTGGGTCTTCGCCGCCGCCGCGGCCTTTCCCGGGCCCACCGGACGCGAGTCATGAAGCGCAACATGCACCCCCTGAATGCTTTGCGCATCGGATCGGGCTTGCTGGCGGCGCTGCTGTTGCTGGTAGCGGGCTGCTCATCCGGCGCGCGCGATGCAGCCGCGCAGATCGATGCGCTGATCCGTCCCTATCAAGGAGCGGTCCCCGGCGCGAGTGTCCTGGTGATTCGCGACGGATTGCCGGTCATTCGCCGCAGCGTTGGACTCGCGGACCTGGAGGGCCGGGTTGCGGCCACTCCGGCGACCAATTACCGCCTGGCGTCCATGACCAAGCAATTCACGGCCACGGCAATTCTGCTGCTTGCCGAGGACGGGCGGCTGTCGCTCGCCGACCCGGTGCGCAAATGGCTGCCGACGCTGCCGGCAGCGGCCGACGGCATCACCATTCGCCACCTGCTCACGCATACCTCCGGACTGATCGACTATGAAGATGTCATGGAGGAAGGCACCACCAAACAATTGCACGATGCCGATGTGCTGCGTCTGCTCGAGTCGCAGAATCGCACCTACTTTGCGCCCGGCACTGCATACCGCTACAGCAACAGCGGTTACTCGTTGCTGGCTCTGATCGTCGGCCGCGCCTCAGGCCGCGACTTCGCGACCTTTTTGCGCGAGCGGGTCTTTCGGCCGCTGCACATGGACAATACCGTCGCCTTCGAGGACGGAATCTCGACCGTCGCCAACCGTGCCTACGGCTACAGCCTCGTCAACAATGTCTGGACGCGCACCGATCAAAGTCTGACGAGCGCCGTGCTGGGCGACGGTGGAATCTATTCCTCGATCGACGATCTGGCGAAGTGGGATGCCGCGCTGTATGACAACCGATTGCTGCGCGCCGAATCGCTACGAGCAGCCTTTACGCCCGCCACGAAAACCGATGACCCGGCGGTGCAGTACGGATTCGGCTGGCGCATGACCGGGGATTCGTTGTGGCATTCCGGTGAAACCATGGGATTTCGCAATGTCATCGTGCGCTTTCCGCAGCATCGGCTCACCGTGGTGGTGCTGACCAATCGCGATGCCGCCGAGCCTTATTTTCTGGCGCTGGCCATCGCCAAGATCTATCTGCCCGGCGCCGACGCCGTGCATGCGGCGCACGAGGCCACCGGCCCTGATTCTGACGCGCATCCGAAAGATCCTGGCGAGAAGCCTCAGTGAGTTGAGCGGCCCGCGGCGGCACGGTTCTGGCTGAGACGGGCATTGTCCTCCAGCGCTCCCAGGTATTGGCGGGCCGAGGCCATCATCGACTGCGGCTTGATGCCAAGCTTGGGCAAGCCGTTCTCCGTGCAGACGCTGTCGACCTTGAGAGATCGGTAATTGTCGGTGGAGAAGGGTCGTCCGGGCACGAAATTCATGACGAACCCCTGCAGGCGAGCGGCGAAGTCCGGCAGACCGATGATCCAGCGGCGGCGGCGCGTCAGGGTCGCGACAAGCGCGACGATTTCTCGCAAGGGGTAAATTGTCGGGCCGCCCAGTTCATAGGTCTGGCGGCTGGTCGCGCCGCCATGCAGCGACGCGACCAGTGCCGCGACCACATCGTCGACCGATACGGGTTGAAAGCGAGCCTTGGGGCGCGCGAGCGGGAATATCAGCGGAATCACCGCCAAGAGACCGGCGAAGCGATTCAGGAATGAATCGCCGGGACCGAACATTACAGAGGGTTGCAAGATGGTCCAATCCAAACCTGTTTGCTCGCGAATGAGCTTTTCCGCCTCACCCTTGCTGCGCAGGTAGTAGCTCGGCGCATTGGGGTCCGCTTTCAAGGCCGATACCTGCAACAGGCGCGCGACACCGGCGGAACGCGCGGCGCGCAGCACGGTCTGCGTGAGTTCCGTATGCGCGCGACGGAATCCGGCACCGCCGAATCCGCGTTCATTCAAGATGCCCACGAGGTTGATCACCACCTCCTGGCCGCGCAAGCGCTCGCTCAGTTGCGCTTGCTGGTAGACGTCGCAATTTTCCAAGGTCAGGCCGGGCAGAACCAACAGATGCTTGTGCTGCTCCCGATCCCGCGACAGCACCGTCACGGGATGACCCTCGCGGATCAGCCTCGCGACCAAGCGGGTGCCCAAGAATCCGGTGCCGCCCAGAACTGCGATGGATAGGAGCCGCATGGGTCAGCGAATCGGAAGCAGCAAGGTGTCGCTGCCTCGGCGTACCTTGAGCAGCAGCACGGAGACCCCTTTGGCGGCCTCGCGGAACGACTTCATGTTCGTCACCGGCGTGCGTCCCACGCCGACAATCTCGTCGTTGGCGCGCAGCCCCGATTGGGCCGCCGGGCTGCCCTCTTGAATCGTCTTGATGAGCACCCCGCTGCCTTCAGGGGAATCGACGAATTCGGCGCCTTCCAGGCCCTTGTTGACGTCGACCGCGCTCGCGCTCGGCAGCTCGCCGCGTTCGGCGATCAATGCAGTGACCTTGCGCGGTTTGCCGTCGCGCAGCAGACCGAGTTCAACCTTATCGCCGACGTGCAGCATGCCGATGGCGTTGCGCAGTTCGCCGGAGCTTTTCATCGTGACGCCGTTGAGCGAGGTGATGATGTCGCCGGTCTTGATCCCCGCGCGCTCCGCCGCCGAGCCTTGCGCCACGCCCGCCACCAGCGCGCCGCTGGTCTCGGTGAGCCCGAATTCCTTCGCAATATCGGCATTCACGCTGTAGAGCTGCACGCCGAGAATCCCGCGCTTGACCTCGCCGAACTTGATGAGCTGGTCCATGACGCTGTGAACCATGTTCACGGGTATCGCAAAGCCGATGCCGATGTTGCTGCCGGTTCGGGACAGGATGGCGGAATTGATGCCGACCAGTTCGCCGCGCAGATTAACCAGCGCGCCTCCGGAATTTCCGGGATTGATCGAGGCGTCGGTTTGAATGAAATCCTCGTAGCCGCCCGCCTCCGGATTGATACCGCTGCGCCCCAGCGCGCTGACGATGCCGGCGGTCACCGTGTGCTGCAGACCGAAGGGATTGCCGATGGCGACCACGTAGTCGCCAACCTCGAGTTTGCTGGAATCACCCAGCGCCATGGGCACCAGATTGGGCTGTTTTGCCTGCAACAACGCCAGATCGGTGCCCTCGTCGGTGCCGATGACCTTGGCGCTGAAGGTCCGATTGTCGAGCAGCGTGATGGTGATCTCGCTGGCGTTCTCGACCACATGATGATTGGTGATGATGTAGCCGTTTTTGCCGTCGACGATGACGCCGGAGCCGGCGCTCTGGAACTGCCGCTCGCGGGGCCTCGTATCCTGGGGAGCGTCGAAGAAGCGGCGGAAGAACGGATCGTCCAGCAAGGGGTTGTGCCCCGGCTGCTCCTTGATGGTTCCGCGCGTGGCGATATTGACCACCGACGGAGAGATGCGCTTGACCATGGGGGCCAGCGAAGGCATCGGTGCGGCATCGAGCGGCGCCGGCGTCGCCGCGGCATAGGCAACGTCGCCGATGGAGCGCGGGGCGCCGGATGCGGCCAGGCTGCCGATCGCAACCGCCGCCAGCGCGGCTGCCGTGAGTTTGAGATTCATGCGCAATCCTCGAGCGACGATGTGGCAGGCGAGCAAAGTAAGGCCGGACAAATGTCCGGCCTCCTCGCCAAACGACGCGATATTACACGGAAGAGAGCGCTACGGATCCTCTCAGGCGGCTTCCACCGTGATCCGGTGCGGCTGCACCTGGGCCAACTTCGGGATGGATACCTCCAGCACGCCATTGGCAACCTTTGCCTTGATGTTTTCCACGTCCGCGGTCTCCGGCAGGCTGAATCGGCGCTGAAATTCGCCGCTGATGCGCTCGACGCGGCGAAACCCCTCACGCGATTCCTTGCGCGACTCGTCGCGTTGTCCGCGAATGGTCAGAATGCCCTGATCGGAGGTGATTTCCACGGCCTTCGGATCGACGCCCGGCAGATCCACATGCAGCACAAACTGATTCGCTTCCTCGTGGATGTCCACCGGCGGCAACCAGGCGCCGGAATCCGCGGCCGTGGTCAGCGGCGCGCCAAATAAACGGTCAACTTCCTTCTGGAGCCGGCTGACGAGTGCCCACGGCTCATAACGTACGACGGTCATGATAGAAACTCCTATAAAGAGATAAAAATTGAGTGCAAAAATTTCTGATTCGAAAAGTTACGCGCGTGAATCGAAAATGGGTCTGAAGATGAGCATTTCAACCGCCGCGTTCGTCGAGATGATTTTTTTGCCGCCGGGCGCTTGCGGGAGAAACTGTGACGCAGTTCAAAGTCAATGGAACATAATGTGGATAACGTGTGCAAACACAATATCTTGCGATTTACGTTTTTCCCCCTTGACCTAGTCTTCAGAAAGGGTAATCAGCTAATTTCTCGGGACAATTCTGTAACTTGTTGATTAAAAAGTATTTTTTTGATCAAAAATAGTATGAAAAAAGTCTTGACGCTGATTGCCATCGCGCCGTACCCTCTCCGCTCAAACACAAGATGTTGTGTCCGAAGGGTTCCTTAAAGTCCCCACGCTTACGTTAAGTCACCAACGATTTCTTTTCGCGAGAACACCGCCATTTGTGTTCGGTTTTTAGCTCGATAATTATAAGGGAGCGGCGTAGATACCCATGAATACGGTGGTCAAAATACAGCCCAAAGATGTTGGCAGCATTCCTTATCAAGATGCCTCCTTCGACATCTGGGATAAGAAGTATCGTTTGACGGCGAAGGACGGCTCGCCCGTCGACAAATCTATGGACGACACCTACAAGCGCGTCGCGCGGGCGCTCGCCGATGTGGAGTCCGAGCCTTGCCGTGAAGAATGGTATGAATCCTTCCTATGGGCGTTGCGGCATGGCGCCATCCCCGCCGGCCGCGTGACCTCGAATGCCGGCGCGCTCGATCACAAGCCCGCCACCTCGACGATCAACTGCACCGTATCCGGCACGATCCGCGACTCCATGGACGATATCTTGAAGAAGGTCCATGAAGCAGGGCTCACGCTGAAGGCGGGCTGCGGGATCGGCTATGAATTCTCGACCTTGAGGCCGCGCGGCGCGTATGTGTCGGGCGCCGGCGCCTATACCTCGGGTCCTTTGTCGTTCATGGATATCTACGACAAGATGTGTTTCACCGTTTCGTCGGCCGGCGGCCGCCGCGGCGCACAGATGGGCACCTTTGATATCGGTCACCCGGATGCGCTGGAGTTCATTCGCGCCAAGCGCGAAAACGGCCGTCTGCGCCAATTCAATCTATCCCTGCTCGTCACCGATGAATTCATGAAGGCGGTCAAGAACGAGGGCGAGTGGACGCTGGCGTTCCCCATCGGCCGCCAGGAATTCGAGGCGGAGAGGCCCGACCTCGGCGACACCAGGAAGTTCGTGTGGCGCGAATGGCCGTACACGGAAGGCTATGTCTCGAACGAAGAGGGGCTGGTTGCCTGCAAGATCTACAAGACCCTGCCGGCCCGCCGCGTCTGGGATGTGATCATGTCCTCCACATACGACTTCGCAGAACCGGGTTTCATCCTCATCGACAGGGTGAATGAGATGAACAACAATTGGTGGACGGAGAATGTCCGCGCCACCAATCCCTGCGGCGAACAGCCGTTGCCCGCCTACGGCTCCTGCCTGTTGGGCTCGGTGAATCTCACGAAGTTCGTGGTGGATCCGTTCACCGAGGATGCGCGCTTCGATTGGGAGACCTACCGCAAGGTGGTGAAGATCTTCACCCGCATGCTCGACAACGTGGTCGAGGTCAACGGCTTGCCGCTGGCGCAGCAGCGCGATGAAATCAACCGCAAGCGCCGTCACGGCATGGGATTCCTGGGATTGGGCTCGGCCATCACCATGCAGTGCATGAAGTACGGCTCGAAGAAATCCGTGGCATTTACTCAGAATGTCTCGCGGGAAATGGCCGTTGCAGGCTGGGAGGCGGCGCTGGATCTGGCGAAGGAAAAGGGCCCGGCGCCCATCATGAACGAGGAATTTTCGGTGACGCGCGAAATGCTGCGCAAGCGGCCCGAGATGGTGAAGGACGGATGGCGGGTGGGAGCGCGGGTTCCCGGCCGCGTTTTGCACGCGCGCTACAGCCGCTACATGCAGCGCATCGCGGAGGCGTCGCCCGAACTCGTGGATGAACTCGCCGAAGTCGGTGCACGTTTCACGCATCACACGTCGATCGCGCCCACGGGCACCATCTCGTTGTCGCTCGCCAACAATGCCTCGAACGGCATCGAACCTTCGTTTGCGCATCATTACTTTCGCAACGTGCTCCGCGAAGGCAAGAAATCCAAGGAAAAGGTCGACGTGTTTTCCTTCGAGCTTCTTGCCTATCGGGAGCTGGTGAATTCGCGTGCCATGCCGAATTCGCAGAATCCGGCGGAGAAATTGCCGGATTATTTCGTTTCCGCGGACGATATCGGACCCAAGGAACATGTGGACATCCAGGCCGCTGCACAGCTGTGGGTGGATTCATCGATATCGAAGACCGCGAATGTCCCCACCGATTACAAGTACGAGGACTTCAAAGACATCTACATGTACGCCTTCGATTCTGGTCTCAAAGGCTGTACGACGTTTCGCTTCAACCCGGAGGCTTTCCAGGGCGTATTGGTCAAGGAGGATGATCTGAAAAACACGATTTACGTGTTTACGCTGGAGGACGGCACGGAGGTCGAGGCGCGGGGCGATCAAGAGATCGAATACGACGGGGAAATGCATACCGCCGCGAATCTCTTCGATGCGCTGAAAGAAGGCTATTACGGGAAGTTCTGATCATGGCTCACATCAAAATCGAAAAGAAAATCTCCAAGTACCGCGTGCAAAAGCCCGAGGCGAAGGAGTCCGCCACGCCCGCGCCGAAGGACGCGCTGAAGACCCAGGACAATGTCATCTGGATGCACGAGAAGCTCGAGCGTCCCGAGGTGCTGATCGGCTCGACGTACAAGATCAAGACCCCTGTGTCCGACCACGCGATGTACGTGACCATCAACGACATCGTTCTCAACGAGGGCACGCCGCACGAACAGCGGCGACCGTTCGAGGTGTTCATCAATTCGAAGAATCTCGATCATTTTCAGTGGATCGTGGCGCTGACGCGCGTCATCTCCGCCGTTTTCCGCAAGGGCGGCGACACGACCTTTCTGGTCGATGAGCTCAAGGCGGTGTTCGATCCGAAAGGCGGATATTGGCAGCCCGGCGGCAAGTTCATGCCCTCGACCATCGCGGA
This sequence comes from uncultured Gammaproteobacteria bacterium, assembly GCA_963775565.1. GTDB lineage: Bacteria > Pseudomonadota > Gammaproteobacteria > Steroidobacterales > Steroidobacteraceae > Bog-1198. The sequence continues at coordinate 547,172 of CAVZJP010000017.1, read as the reverse complement.
GCTGGGTTACGTCATCGAGCGCCACTTGCAGTCGATCGGCTTGCTCAAAAAGCCCGAACTGGATGCGCATCAGAGGAAAATGGTGGAAGAGAAGCGTGCCGAGTTCGAGGCGCGCACCAAACAAACCGACGCGTTTTCCAAGTCGCACTTTCCCGAGGGTGCGCAACTGTGCGCGAAGTGCAGCACGGCTGCCGTGGTGATGATGGACGGCTGCTATACCTGCCTGAATTGCGGCGACTCGAAGTGCGGCTAGGCCGCGCCGAGGCCAGCCTTAGCCCTTTGCCATCACAAGCTTTTCCGGCAGGTAAAAAGCAATACGACGTCATTGTCGTCGGCTCGGGGGCCGCAGGCGGTCAGACGGCCTACACGCTGTGCATGGAAGGAGCCAAGGTCCTCATGCTGGAGGCGGGCCGCAATTACGTCCCGGAACAGGAAACTCCGATGTTTCAGACACCGGAGCAGGCGCCGCTGCGGGACAGCGCGACGCCGGACAAGGAATTCGGGTTTTACGATGCCACGGTCGATGGCGGCTGGAGTGTCCCCGGGGAACCGTACGTGCAGTCCACCGACGATCCGCACGGGAGATTCGCCTGGTGGCGCTCGCGCATGCTCGGCGGCCGGACCAATCACTGGGGCCGCATTTCCCTGCGCAACGGTCCCTATGATTTCAAGCCGCATCGGCGCGACGGGCTGGGGTTCGATTGGCCCATCTCCTATGAGGACGTGGCACCGTACTACGACAAGGTCGAGAGGCTCATCGGCGTCTACGGCAGCTCGGAGGGGCTGGAGAACACGCCGAATTCTCCGGAAGGTTGCCTGTTGCCGCCGCCGGCGCCCCTGGTCAGCGACTATCTCGTGCAGCAACGCGCTGGGCGTCTCGGCATTCCCATCGTCCCCGGTCATCGCGCGGTGCTGACGCGACAACTCGATTTCAAGCGCTCACCCGCGCTGCTGCATCCCGGCAATCTCAAGGCGCAGAAAATCATCGCCGCCGACATGCAAGCGCGCGCCGCCTGTTTTTGGGCCACCGATTGCGGTCGCGGCTGCTCAATCCGCGCGAACTACCAGTCCACCACCGTGCATCTGCCGCCCGCGCGGGCCACCGGCAATCTCGACATCGTCACGGATGCGATGGTGAGTGAGGTCGTGCTGGGACGCGACGGACTGGCCAAGGGCGTGAAATACATCGACCGCATCAGCGGAACCGAGCGCCTGGCCACCGCCCGGGTCGTCGTCCTTGCGGCCAGCGCCTGCGAAACGGTAAGAATCCTGCTCAACTCGAAGAGCGTGCAGTTCCCCGATGGCCTGGCGAATTCCAGCGGCAAGGTCGGCAAGTACCTCATGGACACCGTGGGCAGCAGCGTTCGCGGACAGGTCCCGCTGCTCGAGGGCCTGCCGCCGCAGAACGAGGATGGTGCCAGCGGACATGCGTTGTATGCGCCCTGGTGGGGCTATCAAGATCAACAAAAGGGAAAGCTCGGCTTTGCGCGCGGCTACCATATCGAGTTCGGCGGGGGCAGGCGTATGCCGGATTCCGGGACGCTGCGCGGCCTCGAGAATTTTACCGGCGGCAGCTATGGCAGGAAACTCAAGGAAGATGCCCGGCGCTACTACGGCTCCTTCGTCGGATTCGCAGGCCGCGGCGAAATGATCCCCAACGAGAACTCGTACTGCGAAATCGACCCGGTCGTAAAGGACAAATGGGGAATCCCGGTGCTGCGATTTCATTGGAGATGGTCCGATCATGAAACGCGCCAAGCGGCGCACATGCAGAAGACGTTCGCGGACATCATCGAAGCGATGGGCGGCCGCGTGACGGGGAAAGTGAAGACCGACGGCGCCGAGGCGATCTCGCCCGGCGGGTTCATCATCCACGAAGTCGGCGGCGCGATGATGGGGGCGAGCCCACAAACGTCGGTGACCAACGAGTGGTGCCAGACCTGGGACGTCAAAAACCTATTTCTCACCGACGGCGCGGTGTTCGTGTCCAATGCGGACAAGAATCCGACGCTGACCATCATGGCGCTGGCCTGGCGCGCGTCGGATCACATCGCCGGCATGATGCGAAGGAAGGAATTGTGACGGATCGACGCACGACCATTCAGTGGATGCTGGCTGCCGCGGCCTCGATGCCGCTGCGGGGCAACCGCTCTTGGAGCCAGGAGGTGACGACCCACCACCCTGCGGCCCAGGGTTACGGCACCGATCCGAGTCTTACGAAGATCTATCATCCGGGCGATGTCTGGCCGCTGACGCTGGATGGCGCGCAGCGGCGCTGCGCGGCCGCTCTTTGCAATGTCATTCTGCCCGGCGATGACCGTTCACCCAATGCCGAGAGCTTGGGCGTGGTGGACTTCATCGACGAATGGGTGAGCGCGCCCTATCCGCGCCAACGCGAGGATCGGCCGATGATATTGGAGGGTTTGGCCTGGATGGATGCCGAAGGGATGCTGCGCTTCAAGAGAAAATTCTCCGATCTCGATGAACCCTCGCAGCACGCGATTTGCGACGACATTTGCTACGAACCGAAGGCGCAGGCGAAATTCCTGCGCGTCGCCCAATTCTTCACCCGCTATCGGGATCTGACGGTGGGCGGCTTCTATTCCACGCCGGCCGGGCGTCAGGACTTGGGCTACATGGGCAATGTGCCGCTGTTGAAATTCGATGGGCCGCCGCTCGAAGTGCTGCGCAAACTGGGTTTGGGGCCGGCGCCGTGAGTACTCCCATTCGCGCGCCGGACAGGCTTGGCGTGGGCTTCGTGGGCAGCGGCTTCAATGCGCGCTTCCACATGCAGGGATTCAAGGCCGTGCGGGACGCCGACGTGCGGGGCGTGTGGAGCCCGAATCCCGAGCACGCGAATTCGGCGGCGGCGCTGGCGCGCAGCCTGGACATCGGCGCGGCCAAGGCCTACGCAACCATTGCCGACATGGTGGCGGATCCGGCGATCGACGCGCTATGGCTGACCGGACCCAATCAATCGCGTATCGAGAACATGGAAGAAATCGTGCACGCCGTCGAATGCGGTGCGGGGACACTGCGCGGAATCGCTTGCGAGAAGCCCCTGGCACGCAATGTCGCCGAGGCCAAACGCTTCATGGCGCTCATGCAGCGCACCGGTGCCGCGCAGGGCTATTTGGAGAACCAGGTATTCGCGCCGCAGATCGAAACCGGCCGCTCGCTCACCTGGGCGCGCGGCGCGGCCAGCACCGGCCGTCCCTATCTTGCGCGCGCTTCCGAGGAACACAGCGGCCCCCACGCCCCGTGGTTCTGGCGGGGCGAGCTGCAGGGAGGCGGGGTGCTGAACGACATGATGTGTCACTCGGTACTGCTGGTGCGACACCTGCTCACCCGACCCGGGGCGCCGCGTTCCTCGCTGCGGCCGGTTCGGATCACGGGACATATCGCCAGCCTCAAGTGGACGCGGCCGGCCTACGCTGCGCAGCTCAAGGAGACTTTCGGCCCCGAGGTCGACTATGCCAAGCGTCCGTCGGAGGATTTTGCCAGCGTCATGATCGAGTTCGAGACGGACGATGGGCAAACCGTGATCGGCGAAGCCTCGACTTCATGGAGCTTCGTGGGCGCCGGGCTGCGCCTCTCCGCCGAACTTTTGGGCCCCGAGTATTCCATGTCGTGGAATACGTTGAATAGCGGACTGAATCTATTTTTCTCGCGCGCGGTGCGTGGCGCCGCCGGCGAGGATCTGGTCGAGAAGCAAAATGCCGAAGTGGGGCTGATGCCGGTGGTTGCGGGAGAAGCCGCCGCCTACGGCTACGAAAATGAAGATCGGCATTTCGTGCGGGTATTTTTGGGCAAGGAAGCACCCCTCCTCAACTTCGACGACGGGCTCGAGGTGGTATCGCTGCTCATGGCTGCCTATATGAGCGCCGAGCAGGGAAGGACGCTCGATTTTCCGCCGCCGGGTCTCGACACATTCGTTCCGGCCGTGGCACGGGGCGCGTGGCGACCGCGCTGACTCAAGCTGGAACGCCGGGGAACATTCATGCAAAGCAGATTCTTGAGGTTTGCCGCGTTCAGCCTCCTGGGCTTCGCCGCCGCGACCGTCGCGACCCCAACCGCGCAGGCCCAATCGGACCAGGCGGCGGCACCGGCCGCGACAGCGCCGGCGCCGGCACCGGCAAGCGGTTGGCAGGTGTTGTTCGACGGCAAAATCACCCGGGCCTTTCGCGGTTGGCACTCGAAGGGTTTTCCGGCGGGATGGCATGTGGTGGACGGCACGCTGGCGAAAGAGGGCGCCGTCGACGAACTGATAACACGCAAGCAATACGGCAACTTTGAGCTCGAGCTCGATTGGAATATCGGCGAGAGCGGCAACAGCGGCGTTTTCTATCGAGGCACGCGCGAGTACGACCATATCTACTTCAGCGGACCGGAATACCAGCTTCTCGATGATGCCAACGCGCCTGACGGCCGCAGCCGTCTGACGGCGGCGGCTTCGGCCTACGCGATTTACCCCGCACCCGCGGGTGTCGTCAAGCCCTTCGGTGAGTGGAATACGACACGCCTCGTCGTCAAGGGCACGCATGTCGAACATTGGTTGAATGGGCAGCTGATGGTTGCCTACGACTTGGGCAGCCCTGATTGGCAAGCCAGAGTCGCCGCCAGCAAATTTTCCAAGTACCCAAACTATGGTTTGGCGAAGAAAGGCTTGATCGGCATCCAGGGAGACCATCCGGGCACCCTGGCGCTGCGGCACATCCGGATCCGCGAGCTGCCATAGCTTCCATCAGGGCTGGCTTCAGTTCTTGGGTGCGGCCTCGGGCGGGCTCGCCGGCGCTTTTGCCGCGGCCAGGGCTTTGACGATTGCGCCGAGCTGGGCGAGGGCGGCCGCGTCTTCCGGACTGACCGGCGGGTTCTTGCATCTCGGATCGGTGCGTTGCAATGCGCCGCTCATGGCGCGGGTGATGGGAATGGGATCGCAGCCATGGGTGTTGTCGCAGACCAGGTCGAATTCCGGGCGGGCTTTGACGTGGCAGGTCTGGCAGTTGCCTCCGAATCGATTGTTGACTTCCTGAAATCCTCTCGCGCGGATTGTGGATCCGTCAGGGGATATGTTGAGCTCGAAGTACTCCCAGTCGTGCGTCGTGGGGTTGAAGCCCGGGTCTCGCTTCACCATGACCTCGGTGGGGACGAGCTGCAGGACCGAGCCGACCGGATAAGCACCGGTCCCCGCTTCGGCCGCTTTCACGGTACCGGCAAGGTTGCCGGCCAGATTGTCGACATAGAAATGCCGAACGTGCTTCATGTCCGAAATGCAGTGAAACGATGCGTCGCTGATGGGGAAAGACGCTGGGGCCGCCATCGCGGGACCGAGGAACAACACCGCGGCGCAACTGCAGGACGCGATGAGTCGGGACATGGAGGAAAGTGTCTTGATCATGGTTGCTCCCGTATGCGCTCAGGCAGCTAAATTATGGCGTAACTTGAGCGATCGCGCTGTTTGATTGACGAGGTGAGATTTTGTCGGATTTCAAGTCCAGGGTAGCCGGGGTTTCCGCGCTATTCGCCGTACTGCTGGCGTGCTTTGCCGCCGGCGTTGCATACGGAGCGGAGCCGGCGAACCCTTTCGTCTACCCGCCGCAGCTCGAGCCCGACGTGCGCTTCTGGATTCGCGTGTACACCGAGGTCACCACGGATCAGGGCCTCTTGCATGACGATTGGAATCTCGGGTTGGTTTACGAGGTGCTGCGCTTCGATCCTGCGGATTCGCCGCGGCAACGCGAGCATATCGTGGAGCAGGCCAAGGCGCGCATTGCGGCGCTGCTGCGCCGCTTCGCCGGCGGTGCCACCGACAATCTAACCGCGCATGAGCGGCGCATCCTGCACGCCTTCGGCGACAAGCCGACGGCCGCGCAGTTCCGCGACGCCATCGAAGGCATTCGCTTCCAGCTTGGACAGGCCGATCGCTTCCACGAGGGGTTGATTCGCGCACAGGCTTATGAGGCGGACATCTCGCGGATTCTCGCCGAGCGGGGCGTGCCGCCGGAAATCGGCGCACTGCCGCACGTCGAATCGTCGTTCAATCCCGCCGCATATTCCCGCGTGGGTGCCGCCGGGCTGTGGCAGTTCATGCCCGGGACCGCGAGGCGTTATATGCGGGTCGACAGCGTGGTCGACCAGCGTCTGGATCCCTACAGCGCGACCGAGGCGGCGGCGAATCTCATGCTCTACAACTACCGTCTGCTCGGCACCTGGCCGCTGGCGGTCACCGCCTACAATCATGGACCGGGAGGATTGCGGCGCGCCCAGGATGATCTGGGAACCAGCGACATCGCGGTGATCGTGAAGCGCTTTCAAGGCGCAACTTTCGGTTTCGCATCGCGGAATTTCTATGTGGCGTTTCTGGCGGCACTGGAAGTCGATCGCAACGCGGAGAAATACTTCGGTCCACTGACCCGTCTTCCCGAGGCACCCAGTATCTTGGTGGCGCTGCCCGATTACATTCCGGTGGATGCGCTCGCCAAGGCCTTCAAGGCGGACCTGGGCGCATTGCGGGTGTTGAATCCCGCGCTGCGCCCGCCGGTTTGGAATCGGGCCCGCTTCGTGCCGCGCGGCTACGCCATGCGCCTGCCGGGTTCACTACAACCCCCCGACGTGGCCGCTGCCTGGATGCGCCTGCCGGCAACGGCGCGCTACGTCGCGCAGAGAAATGATGGGGCGCACCGGATGCGCCGCGGCGAAACCCTGGCGAGCGTAGCCGCCGCCAGCGGCGTTTCCTTGAATCGCCTGCTCGCGGCGAACGGTTGGAGCGACGCCCGGGAGTTGGCGCGCGGCGATACCGTGCACATCCCCATGCCGGCAACTCGTGCTGAGATATCCGGTGCGGTGACAGCTTCAGCGCCAGCCGAGGCGGCGCCCACCACGGCGCCGGCCGCGGCCGAGCCGGCTCCTGAGGCGCCGGTCGCGAAGTTGCCGCCGCCGCCCAGAGAACCTGTTTCGGAAAGGCAGTCCGGGGGCTCGGGCGTGTTGCCGGCCGCCGCGCCCACCGGCGGCGGCGATACGACTGACTACAGCGTGGGCGCTGACGACACCGTGGTCGTCCAAGCCGACGAGACCCTGGGCCACTACGCTGATTGGTCGAGAGTCAGTATCGCCACGCTGCGGGATTTGAACAAGCTGCACAAGAATGTGGTGGTGACGCTCGGACACAAGGTGAAACTGGATTTGTCCAAAGTGAGCGCGCCGCAATTCGCGGCGGCGCGCAGCGAATATCATCGTCAGTTGCAGGACGCGTTTTTTGCCACCCACCGGATTTCCGGCACCGAAAACTACGCGGTCAGGCGCGGCGACTCCCTTTGGATCATCACCCAACAGCACGGCGATCTGCCTCTGTGGCTGGTGGCGGAATACAACCCCGATGTCGACTTCAGCGAGCTTCGCCCCGGCACGACGCTGGCCCTGCCGAAGGTCGAGGCGATCAATCGCCAGTGATTCCCCGGGCGTGCATGTAGTCCGTCAGCGTCTCGCGTGGGTTGCTGGTGGCTGCAAAATTTATGATGGAGTCGTCCTTGGCGCGAACATCGAGCTCGAATTTTTCACTGGCCGCCATCTGCTTCAGCAGCTCCACGGTGAGTTCGAAGTACGCGGTCTGGCCCCAAGCCGCGACCGGCTGATAGGCGCCGCGCCCAAGTTGCGGCGCATCAATGGGAACGAGAACCCGCGAGCCACTATCGAGGATCAGCGTGAGCGTCGCCGGCGCTCGGATATCAGCCATCGGCTGATCATTGCCGGGCGCGATGTGCACCCAAAGACCATAAACGATGGAGCCGCTCTTATCCCATTCGACCGGACCCAGGTAGGCAAAGCTCAGCCGTTTCGTCAGATTGGTGAGCACATGTAGACCGCCGGTCTGGCGCAAGGTCGGCACCAATTCGATCGGCTGCTTCAGCGACCCCACGGTCATCGCCGTGCGATCGTCCAGATACTCCACAGGCTTGATGGAAGTCGGCGTGGTGCACGCAACCAGCATCAGCAGGAGAAGCGGAACAGCAGGCAGAAGAGGGCGCATGGTCGCCAGTATACCGGGACGTGAGCTATCGCCGATTATTGAGTTGCCGCGACCAGGTATACTTTGCCCAATGATCAAGGAATTGTGGCGCTTTTCGGCGACAACTGTGGGGATGTTTCTGGTTCTGGCGTTGGCTGTCGGCTGGATGCGCGCCGCCTCGGCCGAAGATATCGCCGTCGCCGATCGGGTCGTGGTCCACAAAGCGGAGCACAAGCTCTACCTTTACAGCGGCGATCACCTTCTGGGCGTGTACCACGTGGCGCTGGGATTGAGCCCGGTGGGACAAAAGGAGCGTGAGCGCGATTTTAGAACCCCGGAAGGCCGTTACTTCCTCGCGCGGCGCAATGCGCGCAGCGAGTTCTTTCTGGCCATTCAGGTCTCCTATCCCAACAAGGAAGACGAGCAGCGTGCGCAAAAGAGAGGCTGGGCGCCCGGCGGCTCCATCATGATTCACGGATTTCCCAACGCTCCGAAACACCCTTCCGCGTATTATGAATCGAGCGACTGGACCGATGGCTGCATCGCCCTGTCGAACTCCGACATGGTCGAAATTTGGATGCGCACGCAGGACAACATTCCGATCGATATCTACCCGTAAAAATAGGTGCCGCGTGGAAACCTCGATTCTTTCATCCGACATGGTTGATGCGCGCGTGGCCCCGAAGGGCAGCCTGGAGCACCTATCGCAGCAGGAAATAGCCAAGCTCCTGGACTCCGGCCAGGGCGGCCTGTATCCGCTATTTCGCAAATGCGCGCTCGCCGTGCTCAATTCCGGCAGCGACATCGGCGACGCCCGCAAGATATTCGAGAAGTACCGTGATTTCGACCTGCGAATCGTGCGCCAGGCCTGGGGCATCAAGCTCGAGATCAAGAATGCGCCGGCGGCGGCCTTCGTCGATGGCGTCATGATCAGGGGCTTGAAGGATCATCTGTTCGCGGTGCTGCGCGACGTCGTATTCATCTCCAATGAAATCATGGAGAGCGGCCGCTACGATCTCGATTCTTCGGCCAGCATCACCAATGCGGTATTCCACATTCTGCGCAACGCCAGGGTGTTGGAGCTGCAGCTCAAGCCCAATCTCGTCGTTTGTTGGGGCGGCCATTCCATTCGCCGCTTCGAGTACGACTACACGAAGAAAGTGGGCTACGAGCTGGGGTTGCGCGGCTTGGATGTGTGCACGGGTTGCGGCCCGGGTGCCATGAAGGGTCCGATGAAAGGGGCAACCATCGGACATTCGAAACAGCGCATCAAGGATGGCCGCTACCTTGGGATAACCGAGCCCGGCATTATCGCGGCCGAGCCGCCGAATCCGATCGTGAGCCAGTTGGTCATCATGCCGGACATCGAAAAGCGCCTGGAAGCTTTCGTGCGATTGGGGCACGGCATCGTTATCTTCCCGGGCGGCGCCGGTACGGCCGAGGAAATTTTATACCTGCTCGGCATTCTTCTCGATCCTGCCAATCAGGCACTGCCCTTCCCGGTGGTCTTTACCGGCCCGGCGGACAGCGCGGATTATTTCGAACAGATTCATCGTTTCATCGGGGCGACCTTGGGTTCGGCCGCGCAGGCCCGCTACAAAGTGATCATCGACGACCCCGCCGGCGTCGCGCGGGCGATGGTGCAGGGATTGGCCGAGGTCCGCGACTATCGGCGGCACGCCAGCGATTCCTATGGGTTCAACTGGCTCCTCAAAATACCGCTGGATTTCCAGCGTCCTTTCGAAGTCACGCATGAGTCGATGCGGGCATTGCGCCTGTCGAGCGATCAACCGGTACATGAACGCGCCGCCGACTTGCGCCGTGCGTTCTCCGGAATCGTAGCCGGCAACATCAAGGAATACGGCGTCAACGCCATCGAGCGCTACGGGCCGTTCGAATTGGCGGGCGAGCCCGCGATCCTGGAGCCGCTGGACAGGCTGTTGCGCTCGTTCGTGGCGCAAGGCCGGATGAAACTCACCGGCGCCGAATACAAGCCCTGCTACCGACTCGTGGCATGACGCCGCCGCTCGAGATTCGCTATCGCTTTGACCTGCCCGACGGCTCGCAGAAACATCTGCATCTGAAATTCACCGCCGCGGAATTCCGGCTGTCGAATGCGGCGCCCGCCGAGCCGCCGTTTTGGACCGAATTGAAATTCAGCCAATGCGCAAACTGCCCCTTGAGCCCCGACGAGCACAAGCATTGTCCGGCCGCGTTGCAGATGGCCCCGGTGATCGAGTCGCTCAAGGCGTTGGTTTCATTCGATACCATCGGTGTGACGGTGCTGCAGGCGGAACGCAAGACTTATGCCGAAATCAGCGCACAGCAAGCCCTGAGCTCGGTGCTCGGTCTGATCATGGCGACGGCGGGTTGTCCATGGACCGATCGATTGAGGCCCATGGCGCGCTTCCACCTGCCGTTCGCGAACGAGGCGGAAACCGTGTACCGCACCGTCTGCAGTTTCTTGCTGGCGCGCGAATTGATGGGTACGGGCGAGGCGCATGGATTTGCCACGCTCACGGAGCTGTACGAGAACCTGCACATCGTCAATCGCGACATGTCGCGCCGCTTGGGCGCGGCCACGCGCACCGATCCTGCGCGCAACGCCATGGCGCTGCTCGATTCATATACGACACTTCTGCCGGCCGCGCTGGAGTCCTCGCTGGAGGAGCTCAAGCCGCTGTTCGACGCATGGCGGGGGAGCCATATTTAGTCCATTTAACTTACCGCGACGGGCTTTGAGATGCGCATCCCAATGCGAGTCGATGCGCGTCGCCGCTGCGCGACAGCGGCCCTCGCGCGTGACACAGTTCCTGTCGAGCAACGCCTGCGGCACTTACTGTCGTTCGCACAGGCAGAGGCACACCAGATGAGCGACGCAAAGAATCAGACTCGATACACCGGAGTGGACCGCAGGGCTCCGCGCGCTGAATCGGCTGTCAGTAAACCGGGCGGTCGCCACGCGGCGATTACCAACAGTCTCTACAACTGGCACAGCTACAAGAACTGGGCGGAGAAAGCCCGGGGCAATTTCGACGAGAAAAAGTAAAAGGGTCCCTGCGCCGCGCTAAGCGGGCACGAGCATGGGATGGATGCCTTCGATGGGATGCACGGCGCCTTCCTTCGCTTTCAGCCAGGCCAGCATCGGCTGCCAATCCTCAAGATCCTGGGCCACCGCGTAACGCTTCATTTCGTGCAGCCCCACGCCCAGCTCGGCCGCGCGCACATAGTTTTGCGAGTCGCGTAAAGTGGCGATGACGGGGATGCGCAAGGTCGCCAGAAATCGCATCAGCGATTGATAAATGACCGTGTTGCGCTTGACGCGATTGGCGACCACGCCGATTCGATACTCGTCGCGCCGCACTTTGGCGATGAGCAACAGGTCCGCGATGCACCTCGAGCAGGCGTGGATGTCGATGTCGGACGGCAGCACCGGCACAATGATGGCATCGGCATTCTTGGTCATGTCCGGCATATCCTGCGCGGGCACTGCTGCAGGCGTATCGACGATCACGTGTCCCGAATCCTGCGGGATGCGCATCTGCCAGGCACGGGTCATCCGCGAATTGCGCTCGAAAGCAGCAATCCCATGGATGAAGGCCTGGTCCGGCTTGCGTTTCTTCAGCCAGCGGGTGGAAGAGCCCTGTGGGTCGTTGTCCGACAACAACGGACGGTCGCCCTGGCTCGCAAAATAGCTGGCGAGATTGGTGGCTATCGTCGTTTTTCCCGAACCGCCCTTCGGATTCAGGACGAGAATGCGCTGCATGTGCGCAGAGCCTACGCAGCCCCAGGCACCAAGGCAAGCGAGTTGCCTCAGGCGTTCAAACGCGGTGGCAAGGCTGTGATCCCACTCACGGTTACGGGCCGGGCGAGAACATAGACTCCTTCGCCAATGGAGTGGATGCTGCAAGTTGTCGATGAAGTTGACGATGCTGTCGGCGCATTGCGACTCTTCGCCATGGGCTGGAGCGCCGAGATCGGCCTGGCCGTTTCCAGCAGCGCCGCAGCCTGCGCCGTTTGCGCCGCGGTGCTGCGAACCGCCGGCTGAACTTCAAGCGGCAAATCAATTAAGATGCCGCATGGCATCTCACAATTTCCCCACCCTTGGCGCTCTGGTTTTCATCGCGGCGCTCGCAGCCTGCACAGGCAAGCCCAGTGCTCAGCCCCCGGCCGAGGCGGCCGCAGGAAGCGCCGTGACGTCGTTGCAATCGATTCCGCTGAAACCCGGCACGGGCGCGGCGGTCGGCGGCGGCCAAATAGCGGTCGTGCAGTACACAGGCTGGTTGTACGAAGCCGCGGCATCCGACCACAAAGGCAAACAGTTCGACAGCTCGCTCACCCGCCGTGAGGCCTTCAAATTCCCGCTGGGCACGGGTTCGGTCATCAAGGGCTGGGACCAGGGTGTTGCCGGCATGAAGGTGGGCGAGAGCCGCCGGCTCGTCATTCCGCCGGATCTCGCCTACGGCGACGCCGGCGCGGGCGGCGTCATTCCGCCGGGCGCGACATTGGTGTTCGACATCGAGCTCGTCGGGATCGAATGATCCGGACGGACAGGCAAGGAGCGGCTAAGCGGTCTCAGCCGCCCCTAGAAGCCTGATCCTTCAGTTAACGAATTCCTTGAGCGTCTTCAGGGCGGCAATGCGCACCTTTTTGCTCGCGGGCTTCGCCTTGAACATCATCTTTTCGCCGTTGAACGGATTGACACCCTCGCGAGCCTTGGTGGCCGGCTTTTTCACGACCTTCATCTTCAAGAGTCCAGGCAGAGTAAACAAGCCGTGACTGCGCAGGCTCTTCTTGATCGCGCCGCCAAGCGAGTCAAACACGGCTCCGACCTGCTTCTTTGAGAGCTCTGTTTCCTTCGAAATGGTAGCAAGAATTTCAGACTTGGTCGGTGCTGCATTCTTTTTCGCCATATTAAATCTCCTACTGATGTTTTGCGTGCGCGGGCACTGATTACCCAACGTGGGCAAAATCGCCCACTAATTCAACTCGGCGCCGAAAATAACATAGAAAAAAGCCGATGTTTAGCGCAAACGAAAAAAAAGATTTTTATCGCGAATGCAATTTGCGCTGGTTTTTCAGGCTTCCGCGGCTTGACGAGCTGATTCGCCCCGGGATCGCGATGCTTCGTTCACTGTGATATCAGGCATGTACGATGCGATGTTCAACGCAATAGCACCAGCAATGCGCCGATCGCGATCGATACCCAGAGCATGGAAAAATCAATTTGTCCGATGCGCGGAATGATCCGGCGCACCGGCTTCAAGATCGGCTCGCACAGCTGCCCGAGCAAGCGGACGCCCGGAGCGTAGCCGCCCGGCGACACAAAGCTCATCACCCAGTACAGCAGCATCGCGAACAGGTAGATGCGCAGCAGCAGCCCCGCGAGGTCGATGGCGGTGATGCGCAGGAATACGAACAAATCGCCGGTGCCCATCCCCGCCATCGCCATGATGACGAAGGTTCGCGCACAGGCCGCCAGCAATACCGCGATGACGGTCGCGGTGTCGACCTTGCCCACCGGCGGTGCCACGCGGCGCAGCGGCAAGATCAGCCAGTTCGTCACGCGAACGATGGCATCGGCCATGGGATCGCGAAAATCGGCTCTCACCAGTTGAAAGAGCAGCCGCAGCACGAACGCCAGTTCCAGCAGCCACAGCAGGGTATCGACGATATATCTGATCGCTTCCATTGGAGTAGGCTCGGATTTAAGGCGCGCCGAATTCGGCCGCAAGCTCGGCGGAACGGCGGTCGGCCGCTGCTACCGCGTGCGCGACGATAGCACGAAGGCCCGCGGCATCGAGGACAGCCAGCGCCGCGGCAGTGGTCCCGCCCTTCGAGGTCACCTGATCGCGCAGCGTGGCCAGAGATTCCTGGGACTGGCGCGCCATCTGTGCGGCACCGAATGCCGTTTCCAGCGTCAGGCGGCGGGCGATCTCGGTGGGCAGCCCGCGCTCATGCGCCGCTGCCTCCAGCGCCTCCATGAACAGAAAAAAATATGCCGGGCCGCTGCCGGACAGGGCGGTCACGGTGTCCATTTGCGACTCATGTTCGACCCATACCGTGGCGCTTACCGCGGCCATGATTTCTTCTGCCATCGCGCGGGCCGCTATGCCCACGCCTGCCGGGGCGTACAAACCCGTCGCACCGAAGCCGTTGAGGGCCGGCCGGTTCGGCATGGTGCGAATCACAGGAATCTGCGGGCCGAACCAGCGCGCAAGGGCTGCGTGCGGGATGCCCGCGGCGACGGAGATGACCAGGGGGCGAAGGGGCGCCAGATGCCCTGCCAGCTCCAGTGCAACGGTGCGCATTTGCTGCGGTTTGACCGCGAGTATGACCACGTCGGCGCCCTTGACCGCTGCGGCGTTGTCCGCCGCCGCACAAACGCCGTACTCCCGTTCCACTCGTTTGAGCTGATCCTGGCTGGGATCGGCCACCACCAGCCGTTCGGGCGGTACGCCACGTTTGGTCAGGCCGCCGATCAGCGCAGCAGCCATATTGCCGGCGCCGATGAATGCCAGCCTGCTTATGTTTTTCATGGTCATCTGAATGCCCACCTCAATCAAAGTGTCCGCGGGCCGAAGAGCGCGGTACCGATTCTCACCAGTGTCGCCCCCTCGGCAATGGCGGACTCGAAATCGCCGCTCATCCCCATTGACAGTGTATCGAGCTTGAGGCCGCCGGCGTTCAGATCCGCCGCCAGCCTTCTGAGGCGCGCGAAAATCGCCCGTTGCGCCGCGGCGTCCGGTTGCGGCGGCGGCAGGCACATGAGTCCCCGTAAGCGCGTCCGGGGAAGTTCGGCTATCCCTAAGGCCAGGGACGCCAGCGCGGCCGGCTCGACGCCTGCCTTGTTCGGCTCCGGCACCAGAGCCACTTGAATGCAAACATTGAGCGGCGGGGCATGAAAAGGGCGCTGCTCCGCCAGCCGCCGGGCGACACTGAGCCGATCGATGCTGTGGACCCAATCGAAGCGTTCGGCTATGGCGCGGGTCTTATTGGACTGAATGGCGCCGATGAAATGCCAAAGCAGCCCCAAGTCGCCCAGCAGGTCCATTTTGGCCAAAGCCTCCTTCAGATAGTTTTCCCCGAAATCCGTGACGCCGGCGGTGGCGGCCAGACGCACGGTTTCGGCAGTCTGGGATTTGGTTACCGCAACCAATGTGACCGCGCCGGGGTCCCTCCCCGATTCCACGGCTGCATTGCGTATGCGAGAACGGACGTGGTTCACATGAAGCGTCAAATTATGCGGACCAATTAACATATTGGGTGACGACACCCTCTTATATACTGCTTGGGCCTCGAGCCTTAGTCGAAACTAGGAGCCGTAAATGGCGGTTGATATCGCGCAGCTTCTCGCTTTTGCGGTGAAGAACAATGCCTCCGACTTGCATCTGTCCGCGGGCGTGCCGCCGATGATTCGCGTGGACGGAGACATGAAACGCGTGAATATGCCGGCCCTGGTGCACAAAGAAGTGCACAGCATGGTGTACGACATCATGAACGACAAGCAGCGCAAGGCCTTCGAGGAGTTTTTCGAGACGGATTTTTCCTTCGAAATCCCCAAACTCGCCCGATTTCGCGTCAACGCCTTCAATCAAAATCGCGGCGCCGGCGCCGTATTTCGCAATATTCCGTCCACCATCCTGTCCTTGGACGAGCTGAACGCTCCCAAGACTTTCAAGGATTTATGCATGCTGCCGCGCGGTCTCGTGCTGGTCACGGGGCCGACCGGATCCGGCAAGTCGACCACGCTCGCCGGCATGGTCGATCACTGCAACGACAATCGCCCGGATCACATCATCACCATCGAGGATCCGATCGAGTTCGTGCACGAAAGCAAGCGTTGCCTGGTCAACCAGCGCGAGGTGCACCGCGATACCCTCGGATTCAGCGAGGCGCTGCGATCGGCATTGCGCGAGGATCCGGATGTGGTGCTGGTGGGCGAAATGCGCGATCTGGAAACCATTCGCCTTGCGCTCACCGCCGCGGAAACCGGGCATCTGGTGTTCGGCACGCTGCACACCAGTTCGGCGGCCAAGACCATCGACCGTATCGTCGACGTGTTCCCGGCCGCGGAAAAGGACATGGTGCGGGCCATGATGTCGGAGAGCCTGCGGGCCGTGATATCGCAAACCTTGATGAAACGCGTCGGCGGCGGCCGTATTGCGGCGCACGAAATCATGATCGGTACCCCCGCCATAAGGAACTTGATTCGCGAGGGCAAAATAGCGCAAATGTATTCGGCCATTCAGACAGGCCAGGGTCAGGGAATGCAAACCCTCGATCAATGCCTGCAGGAACTGGTGTCCAAGGGCGTGGTCAGCCGCGAGGAAGCGAAGTACAAGGCGCAGAACAAGGACAGCATTTAAATGGAACGCGAACAGGCCATTCGATTGATGCAAGACCTGCTGCGGCGCATGGTCGAGAAGAAGGGCTCGGATCTGTTCATTACGGCGGGTTTTCCGCCCGCGATCAAGGTGGACGGGGAAATTAGACCGCAGTCGGATCGTTCCTTGAGCGCCGAACAGAGCGCCGGGATGGTACGCGCGATCATGAACGACCGGCAGACCAAGGAATTCGACGGAACGAAGGAGTGCAATTTTGCGATTGCACCTCCCGGCATCGGACGCTTCCGCGTCAGCGCCTTCATTCAGCAGGGCTTCACCGGCGCGGTGCTGCGTACCATCAACGCGAAAATTCCGACCCTCGAGGAGTTGGAGCTGCCGCCGGTTCTGAAGGAAGTGGTGCTTTCCAAGCGCGGCTTCGTCATCCTGGTGGGCGGCACCGGTTCGGGTAAGTCCACATCGCTGGCCGCCATGGTCGGCTACCGCAACGAAAAGACGCGCGGCCACATCGTCACCATCGAGGACCCCGTGGAATACGTGCACGCGCACAAGGGCTGCGTGATCACCCACCGTGAAGTCGGGGTGGATTGCGAGAGCTGGCATCTGGCGCTGAAGAACACCCTGCGTCAGGCGCCCGATGTCATCCTGATCGGCGAAATCCGCGATCGTGAGACCATGGAGTACGGCATTCAATTCGCCGAAACGGGCCACTTGGTGCTGGCAACCCTGCACGCCAACAGCTCGAATCAGGCGCTCGATCGCATCATCAATTTCTTCCCGGAGGAGCGCCGCGAGCAGCTTCTCATGGATTTGTCCTTGAACATCCGTGCGCTGATCTCGCAGCGCCTGATACCGCGCGAAGCAGGGTCCGGCCGCATCGCCGCCATGGAAATCATGCTGGCATCGCCGCTGATCTCTGATTTGATCTTCAAGGGCGAGGTCGCGAAGATCAAGGACGTGATGGCGCGTTCCAACCGGCTCGGCATGAAAACCTTCGACCAGGCGCTGTTCGAGCTGTACGAAGCGGGATTGATTTCCTACGAGGACGCGCTGCGCAATGCGGATTCGAAGAACGAGCTGCGGTTGCGCGTGAAACTGGAAAGCAAGCGCGAGATGAAGTCTCCGGAAGAAGGCGGGCAATCGCTGCAGATCGTCGAGGAAGAGGCCGGGCAGGTGTTTTAAGC
Organism: uncultured Gammaproteobacteria bacterium; assembly: GCA_963775565.1. Classification (GTDB taxonomy): domain Bacteria; phylum Pseudomonadota; class Gammaproteobacteria; order Steroidobacterales; family Steroidobacteraceae; genus Bog-1198. The sequence continues at coordinate 529,638 of CAVZJP010000017.1, read as the reverse complement.
GATGAGCGAGCCCGTCGAAATCCAGTCTCAGGTGATGAACACCAAGCCGCTGTTCAAGCTGATGGTCGAAAAGAAGGCATCGGATCTGTTTTTCACCTGCAACGCGCCGGTCAAGATCAAGATCGAAGGCAAGATATTTCCCGTCAACAAGCAGATCCTGACGCCGGAAACCGTGCGGCAGGCGGCGCTCGGACTGATGACGCAGGAGCAGACCGAGCACTTCAACGAGGAGCTGGAGATCGATTTCGCGATCTCCGAAATCGGTTTGGGCAGATTTCGCGTCAACGTGTTCTATCAACGTGGTTACCCGGCGATGGTGCTGCGCTACATCACGGCGGAGATGCCGAAACTCGAAGATCTCGGCATGCCCGATATCTACAAAGAATTGGTGATGCTGAAGCGCGGCTTGATTCTCATGGTCGGCGCCGCCGGCGCGGGCAAATCCACCACGCTCGCAGCCATGATCAACTACCGCAACGAGGTTTCATCCGATCACATCCTGACCATCGAGGATCCGATCGAATTTCTGCACAGCAACAAGAAATCCATCATCAATCAGCGCGAGGTAGGCCTTGATACCAAGAGTTTCGCGCGCGCGCTGCGCAGCGCCGTGCGCTCCGCTCCCGACGTAATCCTGGTGGGCGAAATTCGCGACCGTGAGACCATGGAGGCGGCGATCGCACTGGCTGGAACCGGGCACTTATGCATCGCCACCCTGCATGCCAATAATTGCGCCGAGACCCTGGACCGCATCATCAACATGTTTCCGCGCGATCAGCACAACCAGATTTTCCTGGATCTTTCGCAGTACCTTCGCGCCATCCTGTCGCAGCGCCTGGTGTTCGCCAAGACCGGAACGCGCGTTGCCGCCTCCGAGGTCATGGTGAATACGCCGCACATATCGGAGCTCATCAAGCAAGGCGATGTGATCGGCGTGAAAGAGGCGATCCGCACCGGTACGGAGCGCGGCATGCTGAGTTTCGACAGCGCGCTCTACAATCTCGTGCGCGAGGGCCGTATCGAGTTGGAGGAGGCCTTGTCCAGCGCCGACTCGCGCACCAATCTCGAGGCCAAGATCAACTTCGGCTGAGAAAGGCCCAGTCCCGCCGCGAGGTCACCGCAGGGCGTCAGATTGCTCTCGAATTGCCGGCTCGACACGTCCCATCCCGATTTGAGCGCCCGCGCACGGCAAGCCTCGGGATCGAGTTTGAGTGCGCGCAGCGCGGCCGCGGCAAGGTCGGTGTCCAGTGCTCCCGTGACCCCGTCCTCGATCACGTCGATCGGACCGGTGACCGGATAGGCCGCCACCGGCACGCCGCAGGCCATCGCCTCAAGATTGACCAGGCCGAAGGTATCGGTGCGGCTCGGGAAAACCATGACGTCCGCCGCCGCCAAATGGCTCGCCAGCTCGTCGCCAAACTTGTATCCGGTGAAGGTGGCGCCCGGATATTGCTGCTGCAGCCGGGCGCGTTCGGGCCCATCGCCCACCACGATCTTGCTGCCGGCCCAGGGCATGCGGAGGAATGCGTCGATGTTTTTCTCGATCGCCACCCTGCCTACGTAGGCTGCAATCGGACGGGGAAGGCTTAGAAATTCCTTCGGTTTTGGTCTGAACTTCTCGGTGTCGACGCCGCGCGGCCAATGCGCCAGATTGCGAAATCCGTGCGCGCCAAGATCGGCGCGCATCGATGGCGTGCTCACCATGCAGCGCACCGCGGCGGCGTGGAATCGCCGCAGCACGCCGTAGGAGACGCTCAAAGGAATGGGGAAGCGCGCGCGCAAGTACTGCGGAAATTGGGTGTGATACGAAGTGGTGAATCTCAAACCCCACTTGAGGCAGAAGCGTCTGGCGCACACGCCGAGCGGCCCCTCCGTCGCAATATGCAGCGCCTGCGGGGCGAAGGCGGCGATGTCGCCCGCCACTTTTTTATAGGGAAACAGCGAGAGGCGAACTTCGGGGTACGTGGGGCAGGCGATGCTGCGAAAGTCCTTCGGCGTCAGCATTCTGACCTCGTGACCGAAGCGGCCCAGCCATGCCGCGGTTTGAGCCAGCGTACTGACCACGCCGTTGGTCTGCGGGAACCAAGCGTCAGTGACGATCATGATTCTCATGAGCCTGTCACATTGCCAGCTCACGATGACGATACGATGACGACCGATTCACTTTTTCCAGGGAATTCCTGGAGATGTCATGCTCTTGTAACGTAATTACTATATTTGCTTCATGTGGCGTCGTTCACTCCTTTTTTTTCAAGGAATCACCATGCAAAGTTTCTTGGCGGAACTGAAGACCCAGAGATGGGACGATCATCGCTTTTACCATCACAGCCGCATCAATCAGTCCCTGCATTTCTTGAGCGCCATCAGCTTCATCATTGCCTACATCACGATGTTCTTTGATCCGGTCAAATCCGCGTTGATCGGCTGGCTGGTATCCATGGTCAGCCGCCAATCCGGCCATTTTTTCTTCGAACCCAAGGGTTACGATCGAGTCAATCACGCGACCCACCAGCACAAGGAAGAAATCAAGGTCGGCTACAACCTGCGCCGCAAAGTGATCCTGCACATTGTCTGGGCCTTGGTGCCGGTGGTGCTGTGGCTCGAGCCCACTGCTTTCGGATTCAAGGCACCCACCAGTTTCGAAGGATTCGTGCGCCACGTCGGACTGGTCTGGCTGCTGGTGGGCGTCGGTGCATTGGTGTTTCGCACCGTGCAACTATTTTTTCTAAAGGGCATTCAAACCGGTTTGGTGTGGGCGACTAAAATCCTCACCGATCCGTTCAACGACGCCGTCATCTATTGCAAGGCCCCGCTTCACTTGATGCGCGGCGAACTGATAGATCCCATGGTCGATGTCGAAGCCGAGGCCCACCGGGCCTGAAGCATTTCCCTGAGCACGCGACGTCTGATGGACCTGTTGGTGAGCCTGGGTTCGCACCACCACCAGCCGTCGCGCTGCATTTCCCCGGCCGCCGAGACGATTCGGTCGGCGACCGCGGCGAAATCGACTTCCGTATAGTTCAGGCTGAAAATGAGCCGCCCGGTGCCGACCCAGCTCAACGCCAGTCCTGCGGCGCGCAGATAGTATTGAAACATCCAGTTGTAGCCGGACGGCTGCGTGTAATACATCACCCAAATCGTGGACAGGTTCGCAACCCGCACGGGCAAGCCGGCGCTCGTCATCCTGTCGTTCAACGCCTGTGCCCGGCGGTTCCACACCGAATCCAGGTCGCGGTAAAGCACCCTTACCTCGTGGCTGTCGAATTTCGCGAAAAACTCATACATGGCGCCCATGACATAGGGGTGCGAGTTGAACGTACCGCGCGCAAAGCAAATGTCAGCCGGCCGATCGGCGCGAAAGCGGCGCATGAATTCGTGCTTGCCGCACAGAACCCCGACCGGCAGCCCGCCCGCCACCGTCTTGCCGTAGGTCACCATGTCGGCGCGCACGCCGAAGTATTCCTGGGCGCCGCCGGGGGCAATGCGAAAGCCGACGAAAATCTCATCGAATATCAAAACGATGCCGCGCTCGTTGCACACGGCGCGCAATGCATTGAGCCAGGCGGCGTACGCTTCGCGGTCGAAATGCGCCTTGCGTCCGCTATCGATGAGCGTGGAGTCGCCAGGCGCCGATACGTTCGGGTGCAGGGCCTGCAGGGGATTGATCAGAACGCAGGCGATGTCGCGGCGGGCGCGCAACACCTTGAGCGCCGCCGGATCCATGTCCTTCAACGTATAGGTTTCGCGTGCTGCCAGCGGGTTGCCGACGCCGGGCTGCACATCGCCCCACCAGCCATGATATGCGCCGCAAAATCGCACCAGATGGGTCCGCCCCGTGTGGTAGCGCGCCAACCTGACCGCCTGCATCACCGCTTCGGTGCCGGACATGTGGAAGGAGACTTCATCGAGACCCGAGATCTCGAGAAGCCGCCGCACATTATGAGCGACCACCGGGTGATACGCGCCCAACACGGGGCCCAGATCGCGCACCCTTTTGCTGCCGCGCTCGATGCACTCCTTGTAGAAATCGTAACCGAACACGTTGACGCCGTACGAACCGGTCACATCGTAGAAGCGATTGCCGTCAAGATCGCTGACCGTCACGCCCGACGAGGCTTGCAGGAAAGTGCCCGATTTGATGTGCTCACGCACGTAGCCGCTGAATTGAAACGGCACCCGATATCTCGAGGTGAAATCGAGATCGGACACGCTTCCCGCGAGCGCGGCGGTTTGTGCGGCGCTCTTGACGAAGCGCGCGGCGTAGAGATCCGACAGCCGCATGAAGCCCGCGCGGCGCGCGGCGATGACATCGGCCGGAGCCGAATCCACGGAAAAGAAGCGCGAATCATCGTATTCGTAGAAGGGCACCCAGGAAGCGAAGCGGCGCGCCATGCGCGAATGTCCCGCGAGCGAACGATGCTTGGCCTTGGAAAGCTGCAGCCGAACGTACAATTTGCGCAGCGCGTAAGCCAGGATCAGCCCGGCCAATATGAAGCCGATAGTTGAACTAATAAATTGATTCCTTACATGGCCTTAGGACTTGAGACTGTATTGCAAACGAATGACACTTAGATGAACGCTAAATCCCTCATCGCGCGGCTGACGCAACAGGAAGACATCAACTTCTTCGTCAGCAACCGCATTCCGCGGCGTTTCGTGACCCGGCTCGTGGGTTGGTGGAGCCGCATCGAGCACCCCTGGATATGCAAGGGCAGCATCGCCGTATGGCGCTTCTTTTCCGATCTGGATCTGCGCGAGGCCAGAACCACGGAATTCAAAAGCGTGCATGACTGCTTCACGCGCGAGCTGAAGGACGGAGCGCGCAGCATCGACATGCGCGGCACGCACCTGGTCAGCCCCAGCGACGGATTGCTCGGAGCCCACGGATCCGTGGAGCGCGGCACCGTGCTGCAGGCGAAAGGATCTCCCTACTCATTGTCGGAATTCCTTGCCGATGAAGAATTAGCCTCGTATTACGAAGGCGGCGAGTACGCGACCCTGCGGCTGACCTCGAGCATGTATCACCGTTTCCATGCGCCGGCCGATTGCCGCGTGGAGCAGGTCAACTATGTCGCGGGCGATACCTGGAACGTGAACCCCGTCGCGCTGAAACGCGTCGAGCGGCTGTTCTGCAAAAATGAACGCGCGGTGATCCGCTGCCGGCTGGCATCCGGGGACCTGCTGACGCTGGTGCCGGTCGCCGCAATATTGGTTGCCAGCATCCGCCTGCGATTCATCGATGTGCGGCTGCACCTGCGATATCGCGGGCCCAACCTGATCCCCTGCGATGTGCCGTTGCGCCGCGGGGAGGAAATGGGGTGGTTCGAGCATGGCTCCACCATCATCGTACTGGCGCCGCCGGGCATGAAACTGGCCGAAGGGCTGCCCCTGGGCGCCCGCCTGAGCATGGGACAGGCATTGCTGCGTATCGCGTAGAATCCGGCAACTTTTCCAGGATTACGGTGTTTTGTTATTAAACGAACACACACTCCAGTGCAAACGCAATCACCGGCTGAATTTACGACATTCATGCGTGCCTATCAGGACATGGTTTTTTCGACTGCCTCCCGACTAGCGGGCAACGACGCGCAGGCAGAGGACATCGCGCAGGAGGTGTTTCTTCGTGCCTACGAACACTTCGCCGATTTGCGCACCAGCGAAACGGCGGGTGGCTGGCTCAAGACCGTCACCACGAATCTGTCGATCAATTACCTGAACCGATATCGCAAACGCTGGCGCCTGTTCTCCGAGATGCGGCCCGACAGCGAGGACGGTGAGACGGAATCCCCCGAGCTCGAATGGGCAGTGCCGGACACGCTGCTTGCGGATTTGAGCGCCGAGCAGCGCCGCGCCATCGTGGATCATGCGTTGCGGCAGCTGCCGGAGCATCAGCGGCTGCCCCTGGTGCTGTATCACTTTGAGGAGCTGTCGTACCAGGAGATTGCCGACAAACTTGGTGCCTCGCTCACCAAGATCAAGACCGACATCAGGCGCGCGCGCGCCGCGCTGTTGCCGCTGTTGCAAGGCGGCGGCGATGCGCGGGAAATATTGAACGGTTGAATCCATCATGAACAAGCACTCAGAAGCGGCGGAAAAACTCGAGCGGGTATTGCATCAGGCGTTGCAGGGTACGCTCGCCCGCCGCGCGCCGGATACGCTCGAGGCGCGGGTATTCAGCGAACTGCAACGGCGCGCCGCGCTTCCCTGGTGGCGTTCCAGCTTTGCGCACTGGCCGGCCGGCGCGCGCGCCGCATTCGTGCTGATCTGCGCGAGCCTGGTGGGCGCGATGCTTTTGGGCGGGGTCTCGGCGTTCGTTGAAGTGCGCTCCGTTGATGCAATCGAAGCGCTGTTGCTTTCGTGGGCGCAGCCGCTGCTTGCGGTCATGTCGTCCGCGGGGGGCTTGACTGCGCTGCTGGTGCGGCTGATTCCGCCGTTGTGGCTGTACGGCGGACTGGCCTTCGGCGCAATGATGTATGTGGCGTTGTTCGGGCTTGGCGCCGCGGCCTATCGCACGCTTTATCTTCGGCCCTCCGTGGCAGGTGAATAGATTATGAACATGTTCTCATTGCGCCGACTGAGCTTATGGTTCGCGCTGCTGTGTTTAACGAGCATTTGCGCAACCAGCATCGCGACCCGCTCCTGGGCCGCTGCGGCGCCGGCGCGCGACGATCAGACCTCAGCGGCGTCGGCCGCGGCGTCAGACTCGCAGGGCGACTTCAACGATGATTCGGATTCGGCGAACAGTCACGGGCGCCACGGGCGCCGTCACCGCCACGATCATGATGAAGGCAGCATCGTAGCCTTTGGACATGGCGGCCATTTGGAGGCCGGCCAGAAAGCAGACTCGGTGGTGTCGATTTTCGGATCCTCGACGAGTGAAGGCGAGGCCGGGGACGTCGTATCGATTCTCGGCAATACACGGGTCACCGGCCCGGTCGGCGACAGCGCCGTCGCGGTGCTGGGCAGCGCCTATGTCGACAACAAGGTCAATGGCGACGTGGTTGCGGTGCTGGGCAATGTGGAACTCGGCCCCAACGCGGAAATCGGCGGCGATGTGGTGTCGGTACTCGGCGTGGTGAAGCGCGACCCCGCCGCCATCGTGCACGGCAGCGTGCAAAGGGTATTGGATGTCGATGTCGGCGGCATCAGCGGCTTCAAATGGCTGGATGTCTGGATCACTCATTGCCTGTTTTACGCCAGGCCTTTGGCGCTGGTGGCGGGACTGGGTTGGGCCTGGACCCTGGCATTGGGGTTTTTGGCGTTTTACGCCTGCCTCGCGGTTATGTTTCGTTCAAGCGTCGATCAATGCGTGCACACGCTCGAGACCCAGCCCGGCCACACGGCGCTGGCCTCGCTGCTGGCCATGCTGCTCACTCCGGTACTCATTGTCCTGCTGTGCATCACACTGATCGGCATTGCCGCCATACCGTTCGTCGTCGCGGCACTTTTTTGCGCGAGCTTGTTCGGCAAAGCGGTCATGCTGGCTTGGCTCGGCGGGCGCGTCACCGGCCGGCGGCCGGGGGCCGTCGGGCACCCCGCCGTCGCGGTACTCATCGGCGGTGCAGTGGTTCTGGTGCTGTACGTCATCCCGGTGGTCGGATTCCTGGTCTATAAATTGCTGGGCTTCTTTGGCTTCGGCGCAGTCGTATACACCCTCATTCTCAGGTCGCGCGAACGCAGGGCTTTGAACCGCCCGCCGCCGTTGGGCCCTGCGGCGTCGGCCGGCGCAACCACGGCGGGCGCGACAATGGCCGGTGCAACGATGGCAGGGGAGACTCTGGCAGGCGCGGGGTGGACGGCCGGACCTGCTCCGGGAGCGGGCAGCGTGCCGCCGGCGGACGCGGTGCCGAATCCCAGCGCCGCGCCGAATCCCGGCGCCGCGCCGGGTCCGACGGCATCACCGTACGTCAGTGCGGCCGCCGGGGCGCCTGCGCATATTTCGGCGGCCATGCCGCGTGCCGGGTTCTGGATTCGCATGGTCGCGCTGCTGCTCGACGTGATTTTGGTTGGCTTCCTGATGAGTCTGTTGCGTCCGTTTCATGACGTGCACATCGTCATCCTGGCCATCTACGGGGCGATCATGTGGAAATTGCGCGGCTCGACCGTCGGCGGCATCGTGTTCGATCTGCATGTGGTGCGTCTGGACGGCCGCCCGATCGACTGGGAAACCGCCATCGTGCGCGCCCTCGGGTGCATTCTTTCCCTGGTCGTGGTCGGCCTGGGATTCATCTGGATCGCATTCGACCCCAACAACCAAGCGTGGCACGACAAGATCGCCGGTACCGTGGTGGTACAGGCGAAGAAAGGCGCGCCGCTGGCTTGAAGGCGCTGCTCCGCCTGGCTTGAGCACCCCCGGCCTCGGACCCGCTCCGAGGGGCGGCTACAGCCGCTCGCGAAATGCCGCCGGGAGCAGCGCCTTGTAGCGGCGGCTGAGCGCGAGGCGCTCGCCGTTGCGCAGTATCAGCTCATAGTCGCCGTGAAACATCGGCTGAAGTTCTGCGATGAATGCCACTCTGACCACGTGCGAACGATGCACCCGGATGAATTCGCCGGCATCCAGTTGCGCGATTATGTTCGCGAGAGGTTCGCGCACCAGGTGCACCTTGCCGGCGGTGTGGATCTCGACGTAGTTTCCCGCAGCCGATATGCGTTCAATGCTGTCCACCGCGACGAAATAGGCGCGGGCTCGATCACGCACCAGGATTTGCCTGACGGGCGCGGCCTGCCCCGGCATGGCGGCCAGCACCCGGCGGATACGCTCTTCCAGCGCGCCGGGTTCCGGATCCGCCAATTCCGCCCTGACACGTTCGACGCTCTGCATGAAGCGCTCACGATCGAAGGGCTTGAGCAGGTAATCGAGCGCTTGCACATCAAAGGCGCGAACCGCGTACTCGGAATAGGCGGTGGTGAACACAATGTGCGGCGAGCATGCACCGCGGATCGCCTCGAGGACGTCAAAGCCGCTGCGCGAACCCAATTGGATATCGAGATAGAGGATATCCGGCCGGTGTTCGGCGATCCGCGCCACCGCGGCATCGACGGTGTCGGCCTCGGCCATGATTCGAAAATCCGGGATTGTCTCGAGAAAACGCCTGAGCTTGGCACGAGCCGGCGGTTCATCGTCGACGATGACGACCGAATGAGTCAATCTGCGACCGGAAAACTTAAAGCCACCACGGTGCCCGTGGGATGGCGCGGCTGCAGCGAGAAGGTGTGCGTGCCCGGATACAACAGCTCCAGGCGCCGCGCCACATTGGACAGCCCAGTGCCGGGTTTGATCGTTGTGTCCTTGATGCCGACGCCATCGTCGCTGACGGTGTAGTGCAGAGTTGCGCCCTGGCGCGCGACGTTCACGATGAGGCTGCCGCGTCCCTCGGGCAGCCCGTGGCGCAGTGCATTCTCGACCAGGGGTTGCAGCAGAAGGCGCGGGACCTGGAGTGCATCGAGATCGGGCGCCACCAATAGTTCAAAGGTCAGCTGGCCGCGGAAACGCTCCGTCATCATGGCGGCATAACCGCGCAGCCATTCCAGCTCACTGCGCAGCGGCACCAGCATGTGATTGTCGGAATCATATGCCGCGCGCAGTAGACCCCCCAATTGGCTGATCATGCGATCGGCCGCATCGACATCTTCGTGCATCCGATTCGAGATGGCATTGAGCGCATTGAACAGAAAGTGCGGTTCGATCTGCGCGGTCAGGTGCCGCAATCGCGCCTGACCGAGTTCCTCGGCAAGTTCGGCGGCGCGCAGATCGCTGGTGCGCCTGATTTGAAATTCGCGGAACGCGAAGATCACGACCAGGATCAACGCATAGGTGATGATGTCCTTCTGCAGTTCGTAGAAGTACTGAACCGGGAGATTGTCGACGTCATACCGCTGGCCCATCAAGGCGTAGGCCAGCTTGCGCAGCATCAGCATGGCCGTGACATGCACCGCGGAGAACACCGACGCGGCGAGCGCGTGCGCGGCCACGATGCGCCAGCGCGGACGATCATTCAGGCGGAAGCGCCGTTCGAAGCGGACAATCAACGGTACGAGCGCCACGATGACGAGGATGCTGCTGATCTCCCATACAAAGGGTTCCCAGTAGGCAATCCCGATCTTGCCGCGCAGGCCGATGAGCGCATTGATGCCCTCGTAAAGACCGAACAACAGGGCCAGCACGGCGTAGAGCACCCACGCCGGCCGGCCTCTGCGGTTCGGTACCCCGTTAGGAACGGCGGCCATCGCTAATTGATGTCTTGGGGAACGCTGAACTCGTGAGCGACCCGTGGAACCGCCGGCAGGCTGCGGCCCGACGCGCGCTGACGGCAGGCCTGCCGCGGCTCGCGCGCCAGGCCGAACAAGGGCTGCAGCAGCCGAACGCGGCGGATCGCCTCGTAACCCAGGAAACAGGTTGCAAGCGTCACTAGCACGAGCAGAACCCCCTCGACCGGCGGATACAAATGGGACGGCTTGAGTGAATGCGCCACGACGACGATCACCGTTTGGTGAAGAATATACACCGGGAATATGGCGGTGGTCAGATAGCGGCGTGCCGGGCTGTCGTGAGTCAGATGACGGTGCGCAAAGCCCAACACCGCGGCAATGGCCAGCCATTGTTCGGCGCCGTACGCCACACGCGCAAACCATCGCAGAGCCTCCGGCGGTATGACAGCATCGTCGCTGTAAGCGCTGAAATACGCGCTCAAGAAGGCCCAGCCGAGAATGGCGAGTCCCGCGGTGATCCACCGCGTGCGCTCCAGGGTTTCCCAGGCTCCGCGGGTGCCGGCCAGAGCAAAGCCCAGCAGGAACACGCCGAAATACATGGCGTGGTTGTACCAGTCGCCGACCAAGGCATGGTTGGCGGGAAATCTCGACGCAAGACCGCAGCGGATCGCGCACAGATAGGCGATGGGCCACAAGACGATCCCCGCGCCGGACAGGCGCTTCGCCGCGAAACGGCGCAGCCAGGGGATCAACGGCGGCAGGGCGCGCACGGCAAGATACAGCACCACGGTGTAGACCCACAGGTAGGCCACGAACCATAAATGGTTCCACGTCGGCATGATCAAGCAGTCATTGCCGCGGCAGAATCCATGAAATCCGGTGATGTAGAGTCGATAGAACTCCGCGAAGCTTCCCGCGTAGCGAGCCTTCTCGACCACCTCGAGATAGGACTGGGGCGGAACGATGACCAACATCCCGAAGGCGAGTGGAATCAGCAGGCGGATCGAGCGCTGGCCCAGGAAATTTCCCGCCCCGCGCGCCAGCAGGTAGCCGGTGGCGACTCCGGAGACCAAGAACAGGAGCGACAACCGCCAGGGCGAGGTCAACATCATCAGCGGCTCGATATCGCTCGAGGCATGCGGGCTTTTGACATGCCAGTCCCAGGTCACGTAGTACATCCCGACGTGGAAGAGAATGAGCAGCATGAAGGCGCCGATCCTGACCCAGTCCAGGTCGTAGCGGCGCGATCCTAAATCCTCACGAAACAAATTCTGCGCGGTCATATGGCCTCCGTTGCTTAACCTGGGGGCAAGCCTGATATCGGACGGCAAAACCCGCAACGCAGCCGGGACCAGCGGGACTTAAGGAAGGACGAGCGGCGAATATGCAATGATGGAAAGATGACGGCAGCCAGTGACGATCCGCTCCGGGCCTATGTGCGTGCGGCCTTGACGCTGCAGGGCTATGGGTTCGAGGAATCGCAAATTGCGGAAATCGTCGCGCAATTCACGCGCCTCGAGGCGATGGCGCGGACGGTTTTTGATTATCCCATTCCGTTTGCATCCGGGCCGGCTGCGGTGTTCCGCCCGTGATCGGCTCCGCCGCTGACATCGTGCGGCACATCGCCGACGGCACCCGCAGCGCCTCATCGGTCCTTAAGGAAACGCAGGCGCTCATCCAGGCGCGGGACCCGGAACTGAATTGTTTTACCGCGACCACTTTCGAACGAGCGGCGCTTGAGGCCGCGGCGGTCGACATGCTCCGGCAGCAAGGCAAGCCGCTGCCGCCGCTGGCCGGCGTGCCCTATGCCGTGAAGAACCTGTTCGATATCGCGGGCCGGGTGACGCTCGCGGGGGCCAAGCTGAATGAATCCAACGCGCCCGCAACAGCGGATGCCACGGTGGTCGCACGAATGCATCGCGCCGGAGCGGTCTTGGTCGGGGCCCTCAACATGGAGGAGCTTGCCTACGGGTTTACCACCGAAAATCCTCACTACGGAACCACGCGCAATCCGCACGATCGCACGCGCAATGCCGGCGGGTCCTCGGGCGGTTCCGCCGCCGCGGTGGGCGCGGGAATCGTACCCATCAGCTTGGGATCGGATACCAGCGGATCGATCCGGGTGCCGGCCTCGCTTTGCGGCGTGTTTGGATTGAAACCCACCTACGGACGCTTGCCCCGCAGCGGCACCTATCCCTTTGTCGACAGCTTCGATCACGTGGGACCCTTCGCCGGCAGCGTTCACGACCTGGCGCTCGCCTATGATGCGATGCAGGGGCCCGGATGCATCGGATCCTGCCTGCGCGCAGCGCGTCGTCGAGCACACCGTTGCGGCCCCGTACCCTGCGGGTTTGAGGATCGGCATTCTCGGAGGCTGGTTCCACGAGTGGGCGGACCCGCAGGCGCATCACGCCGTGCAGATGGCAGCGGCAGCGCTGGGCGCGACCCAGTGGACCGAGCTCAAAGCCGCCGAGGCGGCCCGAGCGGCTGCATTCGTCATCACGGGTGCCGAGGCCGGTGCGCTGCATCGCCCGCGCTTGACCCAAAGGTATCTGGAGTTTGGGCCCTCAGTGCGCGCGCGATTGGTGGCCGGTACGCTGATTCCCGCTTCCTGGGTGGAGCAGGCGCAGCGTGTAAGGCGCCACGCGTACCAAGAAGCTCTCGAACTGTTCAGCCGCTTCGACCTGCTGATTGCGGCCGCGTCCCCCTGTATCGCGCCGCGCGTCGGCCAGGAGACAATCACGATCAACGATCGCAGCGTTCCGACCAAGGCCGGGCTTGGGCTGCTGACGCAACCCATTTCCTGCATTGGGTTGCCGGTCTGCACGGCGCCGCTTTGGCCGGGCGACATGCCGATCGGCGTGCAGCTGATCGCCGCGCCCTGGCGCGAAGATCTTTGCCTGGCCGCAGCCGGCGCCCTCGAGCAAGCGGGTGTGGCAAGGTGTCGGCATACCAAGAGCCCGACGGGCTATTGAGGGGGTACATGAGCGAACATCGATTAAGCGCCGAACCGACTCATTCAACGTGGAATCGGGCATTGCCGCCGCGCCTCATCATCAAACCCGGCGACGTCGTGCATTTCGAATGTCAGGATTCCAGCGGCAGCCAGGTGCGCCCGGGTACCACGGTTGCCGAGTACCTCACCATCGATCGCAGCAAGATCCACGCGCTGACCGGACCCGTCGCGGTGGATGGCGCGCAAGCGGGCGATATGCTGCAGGTGGATGTGCTTGAAGTGGCTCACAAGGGATGGGGATGGTCCAGCGTCATCAGCGGACTCGGTTTTTTGAAGGAGCGTTTCTCCGAGCCCTATCTCTTCCATTGGACTCTGGAGCGCGATGTGACCCGCTCGCTGGCGCCCGCGGCCGTGCCGCTGCGTCCTTTCTGCGGCGTGATGGGTGTGGCTTCCGCCGAGAAAGGCGAATTTCGCACCCGGCCCCCAGGCCCCTTTGGCGGCAACATGGACGTGCGTGAGTTGTGCACCGGAGCCACGCTGTACCTGCCGGTGTTCAATCGCGGCGGGCTGTTTTCAGCCGGCGATCCGCACGCCGCACAGGGCGACGGTGAGGTGTGCATCAACGGCATGGAGTGTCCGGCGGACGCGACCTTGCGATTCAAGCTTCACAAACAGCGCTCTCTCTCAGGGCCGCTGATCGAGTCGGCCGAATCGCGCTGCCCGGACGGTGTGGCCGATTCATGGGTGGTGGTGGAATCCGGCACCGATGTGCTGGCGGCGGCGCGGGCCGCCACGTCGCGCATGATCGATTTGCTGGTCGAACACTGGAGCTTCGAGCCGGTCCAGGCTTACTTGCTCTGCAGCGTGGCGATGAAGCTGCGCTTGAGCCAGGTGGTCAACGAACCCATGGTGACGGTGAGCGCAGCCGTGGCCAAGCAGGTGTTGCCGGCGCGCAGGCTGTTCTGAGGCGCGTAGATTAGAGCGGTCTTCGGACCCGGGTCAGCGTGACAGCGATCGCGGATAGCACCGCCATCCGGACCGCCACACCGTTGTTCACCTGCTCACGGATCACGGAGCGCGGGCCATCGGCCACTTCCGAGGAGATTTCGACGCCGCGGTTCATCGGTCCGGGATGCATGACGAGCACGCTGGGCGCGGCCAATTTCAATCGTTGCGGGGTCAGGCCGAAATCTCGAAAGTAAGCGGCATCGTCGAGCGATGCGGCCTGCGCCATGCGCTCCTTCTGGATGCGCAGCATCATCACCACGTCGGCGCCCGCAATGCCGTCCTCGATGCGGGTGAAGCGCTGGGCGCCGCGAAATTCGGCTTCCTCCGGCAACAATGCCTGCGGCGCCACCAGGCGCAGGTCGCTCGTTCCCAACGTGCCCAAGGCCGTGGCAGCCGAGCGGGCCACGCGGGAGTGCTTGATGTCGCCGACGATGGCGACTTTGAGACCCGCGAATCGCCTCTTGTGCGTGCGGATGGTCAGCGCATCAAGCAGTCCCTGTGTCGGATGCGATAGGTGCGCCTCGCCTGCACTGATCACCGACACGTGCGGAGCCACATGATCGATCAGGAATTCAGGCATGCCGGCCTCGGAATCGCGAATGACGAACACGTCCGTGTTCATCGCCTCGAGCGTATAAATCGTGTCCAACATGCTCTCGCCCTTGGCGCGCGAGCTGGAGTGCAGGTCCAGATTGAGCACATGGGCTCCCAGGCGCCGGCTGGCGAGATCGAACGAGGCTCGGGTGCGGGTGCTGGGCTCGAAGAACAGATTCGCCAGGGTCACTCCGGCCAATTCCCGGCCCTCGTAAGCAGGCTGGCCGGGGAGCCGTCGATAACGCTCGGCGCGGTCGAGTATCGCCGTCAGCGCGTCGCGGGTCAGGCCCTCGAGTGTGATGAGGTGGCGCAGGCCCCCGGCGCTGTCTTGTTGTGATCGCATTTGCGCCTCATGTTTTTTCTGTAAACCATCGTTCCAGGATCACGCAGGCCGCCGCGGCATCGACGTCGGACTTGGCGACACGCCGCCTTCGCTGCCCGGACTGCCGCGCCGATTTTAATCGCGCTTCTGCCTCGCGCGACGAGTAACGCTCGTCGACCAGAATCACCTCAAGCGCGTGGCGGCGCTCGAGTTCGGCGGCGAAATCGCGCGCGACGCGCGTCATGCTGCTCTCGGAATCGTCGACATTATACGGCAGGCCGACCACTGCCATGTCCGGTTGCCACTCGCGGATCAATGCAGCGATGTCCGCCCAGCGGGGGCCGCCCGGATCCACGTCGACGGCATCCAAGGGTGCAGCACTGCGGCTGACCGTGTCGCCGCAGGCGACGCCGATCCGGCGCAATCCAAAGTCGAATGCCAGGAGAATTTTCGGCGGCTGAAGCTCAGGCATTGCCGCCCGGACTGACCCGCGACAATTCCACGCCGAGGAGGCGCGCCGCGGCATGCCAGCGCGACTCAAACGGCAGATCGAAGATCAACCCCAGATCCACGGGCGCGTTGAGCCACACGTTCGCCCTGATCTCATCTTCCAATTGTCCGCGATCCCAGCCGGCATACCCCAAGGCGATCACGGCCTCCTTGGGACCCTCGTCGCGTGCCATTGCGGCCAATATATCGCGCGAGGTGGTGACATGCAGGGCATCGGAGACCTCGAGAGTCGAATCCCACTTCCCGAAGGCCGGATGCACCACGAAGCCGCGATCGGTTTGCATCGGGCCGCCGCGCAACACCTGCCGATCACGCAACGGCCCCAGCTTCAGCTCTATCTCCAGCTGCTCGAAGATCTCTCCCATGCGCATGGGCAGCGGTTTGTTGAGTATCAATCCCAGCGCGCCGCGCGCGCTGTGTTCGCACACCAATGCGACGGTCTGCGCAAAATTCGGATCCCCCATGGAGGGCATGGCGATCAGTAGCTGGTTGGTCAAGTAGCCGGAATCGCTCATGAAATGTTGATTTGCTACGGTTGGTTTGGTTCCGAATAAAACACGGTGCCGCCCTGCGCGGCTCCGCCGATGAATTGCCATTCGTAAGCGATGCGTACCTCGTCATGCTTCGCGGACAATTCGCTCGGGAACGGGTCGAAAGGCGCCGCCAGCTTCAGGATTCGAAGTGCAGCCTCGTCGATTTCCGCATGACCGCTGCTGCGGCGGATGAGCGATTGCACCAGCTTGCCGTCGGCACCGATGGTGACCTCGATCACCGGCGTGCCGGAGAGCTTTTCGCGCCGCGCGACATCGGGAAAATTCATGGTGCCGACGCGCTCGATTTTACGCCGCCAGCTGTCCAGATAGACGGCCACATCGGACTCGCGGGTATCCGCCGCAATCCAAAGCTCGTGCTTGGGCTCGCCGCGCAGGCGCAACTCGATGCCGTCGTCGTTCGGCGTCATTGCCAGATCGGGCCGTTTCTCCAGAAGGAGGGGCTGCTCGGATGCGTCCTTCGCGGAAGAGGTCGAGGCAAAGTAGAAGATCTTTTGCGAAGGGCTGTGCGTCGCGACGAGTTCCTCCTCGCCTGTATCAGCGCCGGCCTGCTGCGCGTCCAGGCCTTCTCCGCTCGGAACGCCCATGCGATCCACCGACATCAAGGAGGACTTGGGGATCAGGCTGCGTTCGTCCTTCAGGGTGTTGCCCGAGCCGAGCTGGGTGCGCTCAGACAGGTAGCGGGCATTCGGATTTTGTGCGGCGCTCGGCGCCCGGTCGTCCACCAGGACGACCGCCAAACCCGGCGCACCGTCATCCGCTCTGGTGCCGTTGGCTGAACTGAATGTCACCCCCAGGATCAGGATGCCATGCAGCAACGCGGCCAGGAAACAGGTTGTGAGCATTCGGTCGTTGGCCGGCGGCAGCCCGCTGCGAAGCAAATCGCCGGCGCGGAGCGTATCGTCAGCTTGTAGCGTTTCAGAAGTCACGCGGCGCCCAGTTTTCCCTGTATCGCGTTGATCAGCATGGCTCCAATGTCGACCGCCCGCATCTTCTTAAGTTCGCGGATCCCTGTTGGACTCGTCACGTTGATCTCGGTCACGAAATCTCCGATCACATCGAGACCCACGAACAGCATGCCGGCATCGCGAAGTTTGGGCCCAATTTGCGTGCAGAGCCAGCGATCGCGATCATTGAGCGGACGGCTCTCGGCGGTTGCGCCGGCGGCCAGATTGCCGCGGTGGTCCTCGGGCGTGGGCATCCGTTGCAAGGCAAACGGCGCGGGCTCGCCGTCAACGAGAATGATCCGGCAGTCGCCGGCGGTGACGATCTGCGGCAGATAGCGCTGCACGATGGCATAGCGCGTGCCGTAGTCGGTCAGGGTTTCGAAGACCACATTTCGGTTCTTGTCGCCCTGTTCGAGCACGAAGATGGAATTGCCCCCCATGCCATGCAAGGGCTTGCACACCGCCTTGCCGTGTTCAAGCAGGAATTCGCTCATGTCGTGCATGTCGCGCGTGATGAGCGTCGGCGCGCAGCATTCCGGAAACCAAGCTGTGTACACCTTTTCGTTCATATTCCGCAGTCCTTGCGGATCGTTGCACACCAGCGCGCCTTGCAGCTTGGCCCGGTCGAGAATGTAGGTGGTGTAGATGTACTCGGTGTCGAAGGGCGGATCCTTGCGCATCAAGATCACATCGAATTCGCCCAGTTTGCTGTTCTCTGGTTGTCCCAGCGCGAACCAGGAGACGGTGTCGTCGGCTACCTTGAGGGGCGCAAGCCGGCCCCATGCGATCCCATCCCGCAGTGTTAAATGCTTCTGTTCCGCGTAGTAGAGTTCCCAGCCTCGCGCCTGGGCCGCGAGCAATATCCCCAAGGTGGTGTCCTTGGCAGGCTTGATCGCTCCGATGGGGTCCATGACCACGACGAGACGGACTCGGGACGACATGCTCATTACTCCAGTCTAGCGCAAGCGGTCATGTTGCCTGCTCTCTTGAGGAAACTGTGAACCACGCCACCGTTGTTTGGGCAAGCATGCCTCGAAATGTCGACCCCATACCGTGGCTTGCAGGGCCTGGATATGTTAAAAAGCCACAAGATTCCAGCACCTACGCATTCATGGACAGCATGATCAACACGGGCAAACCGAAACTCACGGGCCTCAAAGTTCTCGTGATTGATGACAGCAAGACCATCCGACGCACTGCCGAAACCCTGCTCACCAAGGAGGGTTGCGAGGTGTTCACGGCGGTCGATGGTTTCGATGCTCTCTCCAAGATTGCCGACCATCAACCGGACATCGTGTTCGTGGACATCATGATGCCTCGTCTCGACGGTTACCAGACCTGCTCGCTCATCAAACACAACAAGGTGTTCAAGCAAATTCCGGTGATCATGCTGTCGAGCAAGGACGGCCTGTTCGATCGGGCTCGCGGGCGCATTGTGGGTTCGGAGCACTATTTGACCAAGCCCTTCACCAAAGACGAATTGTTGGGCGCGATCGAAGCTCACGTCGGGAAATGACGGAGGAAACGATGGCATTGATTTTAATCGTTGACGATTCGCCGACCGAGGTATTCGTCATGCAAAAGGCCTTGGAGAAGCACGGCTTCAAGACCGCTGCCGCCGAGAACGGCGCGGAGGGCGTGCGCAAGGCAAAGGAAATGAAGCCCGATCTCATCTTCATGGACATCGTCATGCCCGGCGTGAACGGCTACCAGGCCACGCGCATGCTCATCAACGACCCCGAGACCAGCTTGATCCCCATCATCATGGTGACCACCAAGGGCCAGGAAACCGATCGGGTCTGGGGGTTGCGCCAAGGCGCCGTGGATTATCTGGTCAAGCCCGTCTCCGCTCAGGCGTTGGTAGAGAAGGCGCAGGCCGCATTGGCCACATGACCAGCACGACGAGCGGGTCAGACATGAGCTTGCGCGGCTTACGTGACCGGCCGTTCGAATTGCTGAAGGAATTGGAGAAGCGCAGCCGCTCAGTTGCGGCGAACAGTGTTGCGGAAGCCGCAACAGGGCAGGAGTGGGTGGGCGTCGCGTTTCGCATGGGCGGGGAGACCTTTCTGGCGGCGCGCGAGGAGACTCGCGAGGTTCTGGGGTATCCCGCGGTGGTGACACGGATTCCGGGCGCCAAGAACTGGGTGAAGGGACTGGCGAATGTGCGGGGTGCGCTGATGCCGATGCTGGATCTGCGCCAGTTCTTGGGCAGCGGCGCGACGGCGACGGGGCGCAATACGCGTATCGTCGTGGTCAACCATCGGGATATTCCCGCTGGTTTGGTTGTCGATGAGGTCTTGGGGTTTCGGCGTTTTGCGGAGTCGGAGTTCAACGCGGAAGCGCCCCCGACGGTGATTCGCTGCGATAGTTATCTAGCCGGCGCCTTTCGCCGCGGGGGCGAAGTTTGGCCGGTACTCAGTTTGAAGAGTTTGGTGGAAAGTCAGAGCTTCTTGCAGGCGGCAAGCTAGCTTCCGTGGGGAAAGATGATTAGGCGAACCGATACGGGACCCAATCTCAGAATTCTGCCGATACTGGCGGTGCTGATCGTATTGTGCCTGGGCGCCGCAGCGGCGCTCACGGCGTTGATGCACGGCTCTGTTCCGCTCGCCGCGCCCGCGGAACAGATAGCGCTGGTCGCGGAACGCATGCCGTTCGAGGCCCAAAATGCGCTGCGAGGCGAAACCAGCGCATTCGACGCTTTGACGAGGAGCAGCGCCCGCCTCAAGACCCTGCGCGCCGCGGCACCGGATTCAGGCGACGCCGGTAACTTCAGCAAACTGAACGAGGCGGTGACCACGGTCTCGGCCGCCCGGCCGGCAGTCGAGGCGATCCAGGCGTCCAATCAGGAAGTGCACGAACTGGCCCCGAAATTGTTATCCGAACTCGGTGATCTCGGCAGTTCGGTCGGCGTGCAAAAACTCGAGGGTATGACCCGTTATCTGGAACGCTTCGAACTGACTGTGCAGCGCATCCAGCAGGACTTGAACGGACTGGAATCCGGCGTCAGCGATGCCGGTCCGGCTGCGCAGCGGCTGGCCGACAGCCTGGAATTTTTGAATCAGGTGATCCGCGGCCTCTCGGGGGAGGAGTCGGGCATCGCGATCCAGAAGGTGACCGGCGCCGATCCTGAACAGAGATTGAAGACGGTGGTGCAGCGGAATCAGCAATACACGGCCAGTGTCCGCAAAGCCATCGGCGCTGCCGATGCGCTGTCCAAGGCGCAGGTCGCCGCGCGCAGCATGCCGAACCTCGCGAACACATTGATGACCCAGCTGGGCAACGCTGCGCCGCGCGTTGAATCCGGCCCGAGCTACAAGCCTTGGATATTGATGCTTCTCGGGCTGGCGGCGGTGCTGCTGGGCGCCCTGGCCTGGATGTATTCGAAGACCGCCACAAGTCGGCGCACCAACGAGCTGCGCGTGCGCGAAAACGAACGCAATCAAGAAGCCATCATGCGCCTGCTTGATGAACTGTCGAGTCTGGCCGACGGCGATTTGACCGTGCAGGCGACCGTGACCGAAGACATCACCGGAGCGATCGCCGATTCGATCAATTATGCGATCGAAGCACTGCGAAAACTGGTCGCGACCATCAACGACAGCGCCATTCAACTCGATAGTGCCGCCAAGCAAACGCAAGGCGGCGCGGCACACATTGCCAAGGCCAGCAGCGCGCAGTCGCGGCAGATTTCCGCGGCCAGCGAATCCATGGCCGATATGGCAGCCTCCATCGAAGAGGTCTCCGGAAACTCCGAGCGTTGCTCGGACGTTGCAAGGCACTCGGTCGATGTCGCTCACAAGGGCGGCGACGCGGTACGGCGCACCATCGACGGCATGAATGCGATACGCGAGACCATTCAAGAGACCAGCAAACGCATCAAGCGTCTGGGCGAGAGCTCGCAGGAAATCGGCAACATCGTCGAATTGATCAACGATATCGCCGAGCAGACCAATATTCTCGCGCTGAATGCGTCCATTCAGGCGTCCATGGCGGGCGAGGCGGGCCGCGGCTTCGCCGTCGTGGCGGATGAGGTGCAGCGCCTGGCGGAGCGCGCCGCCAATGCGACCAAGCAGATCGAAGTTCTGGTGCGCACCATTCAATCCGATACCAACGAAGCGGTGGTTTCGATGGAGCGCAGCACCACCGATGTGGTCGGCGGCGCATTGCTGGCGGAAAATGCCGGTGCCGCACTCGAGGAAATCGAACAGGTTTCAAATCAGATCGCGAGCCTGGTGCAAAACATCTCCGCGAGCGCGCGCCAGCAAGCGGCCGCATCCGGCAATATCTCGAAAAATATGCAGGTGGTGCGCGAGATTTCTTCGCAGACGGCGGAAGGCTCGACCGCAACATCCACCTCCATTGCCAAGCTGGCGGCGTTATCCGCACAGCTGCGCAAGTCGGTGGCCGGATTCAGGCTCCCCGACTTTGGCGGCGGCGGCGCCAGTCCGGTGGCCAGTCCGGTGGCCAAGCCAACTGCGGCCAAGCCGGCCGCGGCCAAGCCACCCGTGTCGAAGCCGGCCGCGGGCGCCGCGCCGGCCAAGCTGCCGGCCCTGAACGAGCCCGTGAGTTCCGCCAATGCGCCCAAGAGCGCCGGTAATACCGCGAAGCTGCGCAAGGCGAGCGGCATAGGGGCTTAAGCTCCGGACGATTCCGGCATGACCGACCTCAGCTCTCAAACCCTGCACATCGTCGCCAAGGAACTCAATGCGACGTTGAACGACGCACGTGCCTTGCTCGAAGCCTATGCCGAGCGTCCGGATCAGCGCGCATTGCTCGAAAAGTGTGCAGACCAACTGCATTCGGCACATGGCGCGCTGCGTCTGGTTGAGGTTTACGGCGCCGCGCTGCTCGCCGAGGAGATGGAGCATGTCACCCGCTACCTGCTGAGCTCGGGCAACGACCAGAAACGGCAAGTGGATGGTCTCGATGCCTTGATGCGCGCAATGGTGCAACTGCCCACCTATCTGGAACGCGTGTTGTCGGGCGGCCGGGATCTGGCGCTGGTGCTGCTGCCGCTGCTGAACGATTTGCGCTCCGTGCGCGGCAGCCCGCTGCTCTCTGAAGGCACCTTGCTGCTGCTCAACCTGAAGTCCGACCAAAACGCCACGCCGCAAGAACCGGGCGAGCCGTCAATTTCGGTCGCGCAGTGGGCACGCCGATTGCGGCCGCGATTTCAAATAGGGCTGCTGGGATACATTCGCGGCGAGCGCACCGTGCAGAATCTGGAAATTCTGGCCAAGGTGTCGGAAAAACTCGAACAGGTCGCGACCACCCAGCCGGTGTTCCAGCTGTGGTGGGTGACCGGCGCGATTCTCGAGGCGGTGCGCGCCAATGGGCTGGAGGGCAGCGCGACGCTCAAACGCTTGCTCGGCCAGGCGGACCGCCAAATCAAATTGCTGTACGAACTCGGCGAAGGGCGCTATTGCGAGGATCCGCCGATCGATCTGCTGAACAACCTGCTCTACTACGTCGCCCGCGCGACGACCAGCGGCGGGCGGATTTCCGCGGTGCGCGCCTCGTTCAAGCTCGCTGAACTTCTCCCGGTCGACGATTCCATTGAGCTGGAGCGTGAAAATCTTTCGGCGCCCAGCGTGAAATTGATGCGCACGGTCGCAGCCGCCATCAAGGAAGATCTGTCCAAGGTCAAGGATGTGCTGGACATTTTTGTACGCCGCGGCGGCGGTCAAACCGATGAACTCGCGCCGCAGCTCGAACTGCTGAAGAAAATCAGCGACACGCTCGGGGTGCTCGGACTCGGAGAATTGCGCCAACGCGTACAGGACGAGATTTCGGCGCTGTCGCAAATTGTCGGCGACGGCAAGGTACCGGCCGAGGAAGCGCTGGTCCGGGTCGCCGGGGTGCTGTTGTCGGTGGAGGACAGCCTCGACGAACAGCTGGTGCGGCTGATTTTGCCGGCGCCGGCGGGCCAGGCGGCCGCCGAACTGCCGCTCGATCAGGATCATGAATTCCGGCAGGTCAGCGAGGCGGTGCTGCGCGAGTGCATCGTCAATCTGGCCCGCATCAAAGAGGCCGTCTCGGTGGCGGTGCAAAAGCCCGCAGAATTCTCCCCTCAAGGTCTCGACAATGTGCCGCAGCTGCTGCGCGGCATCACCGCCGGCTTGTTGATGCTCGGCAAGGGCCGCGCCGTCGAGCTGATGGATGCGATCGGTACCCAGGTGCGCAAACTCGTGGAACCCGGCGCGCCGCCGCCAGATGCAATCCGTCTCGAACGGGTTGCCGATGCAATCGTCAGCATCGAGTACTACATGGAGACGCTGCAGAACGGAAGAACCGACCCTTGGTACATGCTGGACAATGCGGAGACCTGTCTCAAGACGCTGGCCGATGAAACGCTGAGCCGCGTGCCGAATCTCAATCTCACGAGCAGCGAAGCGGCGAAGACGATGAAGCTCGATCCCTCGGAAACGATCGCCATGGAGCGCACCAAGCGCGCCCACGCGGCGACCAATCCGTTGATCGCAGTACCGGAGCCTGAAGCGGTCGATCCGCAATTCGTCGAGCTGTTCATCGAGGAGGCCAAGGAAGAAATCACCTCGGTGCAACGCAGCTTCCCGTTGTGGGATGAAAATCCCATGGATCTGGAATCCCTGTCCATCATGCGCCGCAGCTTTCACACGCTGAAGGGCAGCGGACGCATGGTCGGCGCGCGCTCGATCGCGGAATTTGCCTGGTCAATCGAGAATTTGCTGAATCGGATCATCGACAAGACCCTGTCGCGTACGCCGGGAATGATGGGGCTCTTGCGCAATGCCGTGGCAGCGCTGCCGGCGTTGGTGGAACAGCTGGAATCCGGGCGCCCGGTGTCGCTGCCGATCGAGGCGCTGATGGCGCGCGCTTTCGCCTTCGCGGACGGTCGCGACCCGGAACAGAACCGGTCCATGACGGCGCCTGAAGACCGCTCCGTGTCCGATGCCAGCAGCGCAGCCACGAGTTGGGGGGGCACCTCGGTATCCGCGGCGGCTCCCCCGCCGAACATGGATGCAGCGCTGCATGAAATCTACAGCAAGGAAACCTCGAGCCATCTGGCGGAAATTCGCGAATATTTGCGCAAGCGCGCGGGTCAACCCGCGCCTCACGATTTACCGGAGCCGGTGTATCGCGCCATTCATACCCTGAGCGGCAGCTCGAAGATGGCAGAAGCGCGTCACGGCATCAGAATCACCGAGCCATTGAATCACGTGATGCGCAAGGTGTTCGACAGCGGCAAGGGACTGTCCGACGCGGGCCTGGCGGCATTGGATCATGCGGTGCGAGCCATCGAAAACGTGGTGTCGCACATCAATGAGTCCACTGGATTCTTCTCCGAGCAGCCGCCGCTCATCTCCCGGCTGCAGAAGCTCGAGACGGAAGTCGATGCGATGATTGCCCGCGATGCCATTGAGACCAGCGCGTCGGCGATCAGGCCGGGACTCGCCGCGCCGGCCCCCGTGGAAGCGGTACCGCCCGCACCGAGCGCGCCCCCGGTGGAAGAATTCGATCACGAGATCGCGAATATCTACAGCGAGGAAGCGACCGAGCTGCTCGAGGCCGCGCAAGGCTCGCTGACTGCATGGAATCAGGACCGCAAGGACAAGCAACGAGTCGCCGAGCTGCAGCGTCAGCTGCACACGCTCAAGGGCGGCGCGCGAATGGCGGGTATTTCGGCGATGGGCGACCTGAGTCACGAGCTCGAGACCTTGGTCATACAGATCGATAGCGGCTCGGTGGCCGACGATGATCGTGCCCACACGGTCATGCAGGCCAGTCTCGATGAGCTTGCGCGCATGCGCGACTTCGTGAGCAAGGGAACGCTGCCGGGTGCCGCGCGCGATCTGATCAGCCAACTGCGCACCCTGGCGGGCCAAACCGCCGCAGCGGTGCCGACCGCCGCGGCGCCTTCTGTTTCGTTTGCGGCGGTGCCACCTGTTGCCCCGCCCGCGATCGCCTCCCGATCTGCGCCAGAGCCTCTTGCAACCGAGGCGGCGCTTCCGTCGACTCCCGTGACGCCATTCGTCAGAGCAACGCCGGCAGCGCCTGTCCCGACTGCAACGCCGGCGGCGCCGGCCGCGACCATGACGCCGGCTGCGCCCGAAGCGGCGGGCAACGAAGTCGTGCCTAGCCTGGAGTTGAGCAGTGCGCCCATATTGCCGGGCCGCGAACCCGTTCCCGCCGAGCGCGCGGAAATGGCGCGTGTGGATGCGGACCTGCTCGACACCATGCTCAACAACGCCGGCGAGGTGAGTATTTTCCGCGCCCGCCTCGATCAGCAGGTCAATTCGATAGACTTCAATCTCGCGGAGCTGGCGCGCACCGTGACGCGTTTGAAAGACCAACTGCGCGGGCTGGAAATCGAGACCGAGGCGCAGGTACTGAATCGGCATCAAGACATGGAGCCGCGGCGCGACGATTTCGATCCGCTCGAACTGGACCGGTATTCAGCATTGCAGCAGTTCTCCCGTGCGCTTGCCGAGACATCCGGCGACGTGGCGAGCATTCAAGGCCTCCTCGAGACATTGACGCGCGAAGCGCAGAATCTATTGACGCAGCAGGCGCGCGTCATTACCGAGCTTCAGAACAGTCTGATGCGCACGCGCATGGTTCCGTTCCAGCGCCATGTGCAGCGATTGACCCGATTGGTGCGCCAGGCGGCCAATGACACCGGAAAACGCGCGGAGCTGGCGGTGCAGGGCGCCGCCGCGGAACTGGACCGCCAGATGTTGGAGCGCATGGTTGCGCCTCTGGAGCACATGCTGCGCAACTCCGTCGTGCACGGCATCGAAGCGCCGGAACGCCGCGCCGCGCTGGGCAAGCCGGACGTGGGCCGCATCTCGATCAGCCTGGAGCGCGACGGCGCCGAGATCGTCATCGTGGTCGCGGACGACGGCGCCGGCATCAACGTCAAGCTGATCCGCGAAAAGGCCATCGCCCTGGGGTTGGCGGATGCACAAGCAAAAATCACCGATGAGGAGGCCATGCAGCTCATATTGGAGCCGGGCTTCAGCACGGCCGGCCACGTCACTCAGGCCGCGGGCCGCGGAGTCGGCATGGATGTGGTGGCCACGGAAGTCAAAAAACTCGGCGGCGGCCTGTTCATCGATTCGACCTACGGCAAGGGAACGCGGTTCACGATCCGCCTGCCCTTCACGCTGGCCATCAGCCAGGCATTGATCGTGCGGGTCGCGGAAGAAACCTACGCGCTGCCTCTGGCGACGGTGGAGGGCGTGGTGCGATTGCCGAGGAACATCGTCACGCGGCATCTGGGCAAGGATGCGCCGATGTTCGAATATGGCGGTCAGAAGTATCGCTTTCAGCACCTCGGCGCTTTCGTCGGTCTGGGGACCGCACGTCTGCCCGAAACGGACGCATCCATGGCCGTGGTATTGATCCGAGCCGGCGAGCATTCCACTGCGCTGGTCACGGATGAACTGGTCGGCAGCCGGGAAATCGTCGTGAAATCGCTCGGGCCGCAGATCTCCGCGATTCGCGGCATCGCCGGGGCGACGATTCTGGGCGACGGACGCATCGTGCTCATCCTCGACATGGGTTCCCTGGTTCGTTCGGAGTGGCGCGCGCGTCCGACCGAGACCATCGTCTTCGATCAGCGCGATCGGCGCACCTTTGCCCTGGTGGTGGACGACTCCATCACCGTGCGGCGCGTGACTCAGCGCCTGCTCGAGCGCAACGGCATGCGGGTATTGACGGCCAAGGACGGAGTGGATGCGGTATCGCTGCTGCAGGAGCATCTGCCGGACATCATATTGCTGGATATAGAAATGCCGCGGATGGACGGCTACGAAGTCGCCGCCCACGTCCGCAATGATCCGCGGCTCAAGCAGATTCCGATCGTGATGATCACCTCGCGGGTCAGCGAGAAACACCGCGCCCGGGCCATTGAGCTCGGTGTCGACGATTATCTTGGCAAGCCGTACCAAGAAAGCCAGCTGCTCGATGCCATCGAGCCGCTCGTCAACCGCCGACGCGCGGTCGCCCGCTAATGTCAGATTTGCGCGACGAGCTGTACAGCTTGCTGGTGCCCCTGGCGGGGGAGAGATTGATCGTGCCGCGTGCCTGCGTCGCCGAGGTGATCGGCTACCAGGCGCCGGCGGAGATGACCAATGCGCCGCCGTGGTATATGGGCCTCGTGAGCTGGAGCGGCCGCAATGTACCCGTCGTATCCTTCGAAGGAGCGTTTGGCCAACCGCTGCCCAGCATCTCGACGCGAACGCGCATCGTGATTTTTCATGCCGCCGGCGGCCAGGTGAAATCAGGTTATTTCGGCATGCTGACCCAGGGGTTTCCGCAGCTGGTGCGGGTCAACGCCGATGTCGTGCGCGCCGATCCGTCGCGCAGCTTTCCGGAGCGTTCGCCCATCATCTGTCAGGTGCGCATGGTCAACGAGACGCCGTTGATCCCAGACCTGGAACGTCTCGAGCAGATGATTGCCGAGGAAACCTCGGTGATGTTGTGAGTCGGCCCGACTTATGTTTTTACTGCGTCACGGGCAAAGCTACTTCAACCTGCATTTCACGCCAACCCGGATTGATCCAGGCATAGAAGATCCGGAGTTGACGGAGTTAGGTGTCGTCCAGGCGCATGCCGCGGCGGGGCAGTTGGCCGACGTTCCATTAACGCGAATCATCATTTCGCCCTACATGCGGGCGCTGCAGACTGCGGAACCGATCGTTAGGACCCACCACGCGCCGGTGGAGATCATGCAGGAAGTGCGCGAGAGGGCGGCGTTTACCTGCGATATAGGAAGTTCGCCGGAATTGTTGGCAGTGCGGTTTCCGCATCATGATTTCGGACACTTGCCCTTGCAGTGGTGGTCAAACCCGGTCGAGACATTGCAGGCGACGACTTTAAGGGCGGACAACTTCCGGTCGTTGATGGCAACGCGGGATGATGCGAAGACCACGCTGCTCGTGAGTCACTGGGCATTCATCTTGGCATTGACCGGGAAGTCGTTAGAGAACGGCGAGATCTTGGAATACCATCCGGGAAGCGGGAAACCACTGCAGATTGATTGGGAGTCATAATGATTACGCACCCGATCAGCATGCAGACCTATTTGGATCCGACCCAGGAGCAAGGCCGCGCATTTTTCACCCGAAACATTGCCGGCAGCGTCGTCATGTTGAACCTACTTCGGTTTCGGCCCACCGCCGACTATTCGTCGGCGCCGGCATTGATGCCAGCCGCGCCGATTTCCGGCGAACAGGCATACCGTCTCTACATGGACCATACGCTTCCATTCCTGGAGGCGTCGGGCGGAGAATTGTTATTTTACGGCCGCGGCGGCGACTTCCTGATTGGCCCGGCCAACGAGCGTTGGGATGCGGCTATGCTCGTCCGCCAGTCCAGTGTTGCTTCCTTCCTGGCTTTTGCAGCCAACCAAGACTATCTGTCCGGTATGGCGCATCGAACAGCTGCTCTGGAAGATTCACGCTTACTGCCATTGATCGATGTGCAGACCTGAGAATTAGGCGAGCGGAGCAATAATGGCTGGCGCAACCGATTCTGAAGAAATGGCATGGCATCGGAGGTTTGCTGCCGCAGCAAACAACCGAGCGTGGGACCTGTCCGTGCAGACCCGCAACGCCGCGGAGGATCAGGAAATGCTCAACGCCGCCTACGCCTCGGCCTGGCACTGGACGAAGGTGGGCACCGAGCTCAACCGGATGCGGGCCGCTATGCTGCTTGCTGAAGTTCATGCACTGCTCGGGCTGGGTCACTCTGCGCTTGCATACGCGGAAAAGATGCGAGCGTATTTTCTCGGGGTTCAATCGCCAGATTGGGAGGTGGCGTTCGTACATGTCGTTCATGCGCATGCTGCATCAGCCGCCGGTGAAGCCGAGAAGCATCGCGCCTCGTACGGTCTGGCCGTCGCGGCGCTCGAGGCCGTTTCAAATGAACGAGAACGCAGCATTGTGGCCAGCACTTTCGGCCACGTGCCCAAACCGAAAAACGACGCCTGACAATCGTCGCCTGGGTATTTAGACGCCGTTACATGGTCGCCGTCCGCTCCTAGGGCAATAGGCCGAAAACCCCGACCGAGTTGGTCGTTCCCACGAAGACTTTGCCCTCTGCAACGGTCGGCGTGATGAATTTGTTGCCGGCGCCGAAAGTATCGCGAGTGCCCATCTGGCCGCTGTTGTAGAGTTCGTGCCCAAGATTCGTGGCGTCGTAGGCGTGCAGCACCGCTGGATTTTTGTTCTCGTTGGCCCACACAATGGCGTTGGTCGAGCCATTGGCCGACACACTGGGCGCCGTCCCGGGAAAGGCGAATTGCGTGGCCGTCTGAGATGTCGGCGTGGCGACCAGCTTGGCGGAAGTGATTTTGAATGCCTTCAAGTTTCCGGAAACGTCTCCATAGTAGATCGTGCCGTTGAAGTACGCCGGAGTCGACCAAATGCCGCCGGGTAACGCGTTGCTCAGCGTCTGATAGTTGTTGTTGCTGTTCGCGTTGAACTTGCCCATGGAATCCCGATCGACCACGTAAATGTTCGAGTCCTTGCCGGCGCCCACCATGAGATGCCTCACGGTGTTCGTTGAGTCCGTCATGTCCGGCAGCAGCATTCCGCCGCCGGAGCCCAAATCCTGATCTGCGCTCGATTCCGATACTTCGTTGAACATGGTGAAGTAATCCAGCACGGCGAGGCCCGCGCCGGCGTTGGAGATCTTGAGGAAGGAGTTGCCGTAGTCCTGCTTGTTCGGAAATCCATTGGCGTCCAGTGTCGTTTCGAACGCGCCGTTTGCGGTGAGCAGATAAATGTTTCCGGCCGAATCCACCGCGGGGCCGCCGCCGGCCATCCAGATCGCCGGCCCGTGCCGGAGCTGTTGGCCGCGACGTTGAGGACCGCACTGCGCGCGAGAGTGCTTTCGGCATAGGCAATGATCCAACCAGCGTAGGGCGCGTAGTCGCAGTGCGAAGTCCAGCTCGTATAAATCGTGCCGTTCAAAAGCAGCAGCGCTGCACGCTCTTCGTAGTCCACCGCTTGGAATGTCGACATGCCGCCGCTGGAGGGAAAGGTCGCCGCAACTTCGACGGGCCCGTTCAACAGCTCGGCACCCGTCGTCACGTCGAGCGCATGCAGGCGTTGATGGTAGTTGGATCCCGCGTCCTTGGACATGGCCACCACGAACAGTGTCCCATGCGCGCCGGCGTTGCGGTCGATGACGGGAGTGGACGTCACGCCGATCTCGGGGGTGACTTGAGTGCAGACGCGCTCATCGCTCGGGGTCTCACCCGATCCGAGCAGCGAAACCTGCCAGATGACCGCCCCCGAATCCGAGTCAAAGGCGTATACCGAGTCGTGCTCGGTCGCCACGAACACCGTATTGAACGAGCCGGTAGCCGTTTTCAGCTGCGACAGGTACAAAGGCTGTGCGTCGACCTTGCCGTCCACCTTCAAGGTGCGCAGCAACCCGAAAGTGGCCGATGCTACGTTCGTCGGGGTTAGCGTTGTCTCCGACAGGTTCTGCCCCGTGCGGCTCAAATCATTCTTGTAGGTGGTCACATCTGTGCCTGCCGGCATGCCCGAGCCGCTCGCCACGCTGAGCGTGGCGCTGTCGCTGGTGGCGTCGCCGGCCTGATTCGAAACGACCACAGTGAAGGCGGTATTGTTGTCCGCGGCGGTGGTTGCCGGCGTGGTGTAGCTCGCGGACGTGGCGCCCGCGATCGCGGTGCCACCTTTTTGCCATTGATAGCCGAGCGGCGCGGTGCCGGTCGCGGTGACGCTGAACGTGGCTGTTTGCCCGACGATCACTTGCTGATTCACGGGCTGTACGGTGATGGACGGCGCCATGGGAGCAGGGGACTGGCTCAGGTTGCCGCCACCCCCGCCGCCGCAGGCCGTGAGGAAGCCAAGCAAAATTGCCGCCGCGAGTGAGATTTTAGGAATCATACGAATCGGCGTACCCGTCAGATAACCGGTTATAGCCCTCGCACACCGTATCGTTCAAGCGTCGGCGGACCGCGACTATGTGTAGGCCCAAACGGACAAATCGCCGAATCGCGCCTGCAACATAATCACTGCGGTGATTGCGGCGGTTTCGGTCCTTAAGATCCGCGGCCCGAGAGTCAGGCGGGAAAATGACGTGAGCCGGAAAGCTTCCAGCTCGTCGGGCGAGAACCCGCCCTCGGGTCCAATTGCGATTTCCGCGGAGCCCACGGGTTCATTGAAAGGCGCTGCTGATGCCGGTGCAGGATCCAAGACCAGCCGCAATGCCGCCGCCTCTGCCGCGCCGGGCGGCGCCATGGCACCGAGGTATTCGAGCAGCGGCCGCGGAGTATCGATGTGCGGCAGCCGATTGCGTCCGCATTGCTCGCAGGCGCTCACCGCCACGGCATGCCAATGCGCCTGCTTCGCGACGGCTTGACGCTCATCGAGCCGCACGACGCTGCGCTGGCTCAAGACCGGGACGATCCGCGCAACCCCGAGCTCAGTTGCCTTCTGCACGATGAAGTCCATGCGATCGCCGCGCGGTATGCATTGCAGCAACGTCACTTTACAGGGGGATTCCCGGTCAACCAAGCGAGCTGCGCCGATCGTTGCCGTTACGCGCGCGCCGCGGACACTCTCGATGGCACCGGGGAATTCCCGTCCATCTCCGTTGAACAACACGAGTTCATCGCCGTCGCGGGCACGCAAGACTTTCGCCAAGTGCGCGGCCGTGTCCCGAGGCAGCTCCACCACGCTGCCCGGGCTCAAATCGTCGCCTACATACACCCGGGTCAAACGCATGGACGGATCGCGATGCTGATGGCATTCATACGCTCGCGATTGTCGCATATGCTAGCGGACGGATCGGAAACGGGAAGGACGCGCACTTGCAGGGCGAGATCAAAGAGGGATGGATCAGCGGCGCCAGGCATGTCGCTTCGCCGAATTTTGACGCGCGCCCGCCCGGTGTGGAGGCGGAATTGATTGTCGTGCATGGCATCAGTTTGCCGCCCGGCGAATTTGGCGGTCCATGGATAGAGCGCCTGTTCATGAATACCTTGCCCCCCGATCAGCATCCCTACTTCACTGAAATAGGTCCGATCCGGGTGTCCACGCACGTGCTGGTGGCGCGCGACGGTGGGCTCACGCAGTTCGTCAAGTTCACCGATCGCGCCTGGCATGCGGGACAGTCCAGCTACAACGGCCGCAGCGCCTGCAACGATTTCTCGATCGGCATCGAGCTGGAGGGGTGCGATATCCTTCCCTACGAGCCCGCTCAATACGCGGCACTCGCCCGCGTTGTAGCGGCGCTATGTAAAGCATATCAGGGGATTTCGCCCGAACGGCTGGTGGGGCACAGCGACATCTCCCCGGGACGCAAAACCGATCCCGGACCTGCGTTTGATTGGCAGCTCGCCCGGCGCTGCGTTGCCGGGGCCTGCCTGGCCTGAAGGGTTAGTCAAAACCCCGATGGGCTGCGCAACGTGACCTTGGTCACGTTCAGCCACAGCAGATTTTTGCCCCCGAGCCGACAACCCTTGGGTGAGGTTGTAATCCATTCCGGCGATGAAGGGGAGGGCTATTGATTCGTTGGTTCGCGGACCTCCCCATCGAACGCAAGTTGCGCGTGGTTATAACGGTTCCGGCGATGGCCGCGTTCGCGATAGCAATAATCATGCAGGTGGCCACCAATCTGCTGCACGTACGCGCGGATATGCAGCAGCGTGCGGGCGGGATCGCGCGCGCCGCCGGCGTCGGCACCATCGAGGCCCTGCGCCTCGGCGAGACCTCGACCGCAATCAACGCGTTGAGCACGCTGCGCGACGAACCCATGGTGAACGTCGCGGAAGTGTACCTGCCCGGCGGGAAGAAGATCGCCACCTACGATCGGGCCCTCAATGACGTGCAGCTGGAGCCGGTGGCCCCGCAGCAAGCCGCGCCGCGCGACACGCAAAAGCGTGCAGGCCAATTCGAAATCATCGTTCCCGCCACGCGCTCGGGCGCCGTGCTGGGTTATGTTCGCATTCTCGTGCCGCTCAGCGCGCTTTATCCTGACTGGCGCAGCTATGCCTTGGTCAGCGCGGCGGCGATCGCGGCCGCCATGCTGGTTTCTTATTGGCTGGCGGCGCGCTTGCAGAAGCAAATATCGGGGCCCATCGTCAATCTGGCGCACACCATGCAGCGCGTTTCCGCCGAGGGCGATTATACCCTGCGTGTGGAGCGCAGCTCAGAGGACGAAATCGGCTCCCTGATCGACGGATTCAACCAGATGCTTGGTCAGATCAGGCATCGCGATTCCCGCCTGGAAAAATACCGGCAGTTTCTCGAACAGCAGGTCGCCGAGCGAACGGAAAATCTGGGCAATGCGAATCGCGAACTGCAACAGGTCATCGATGAAGCGACCAGCGCCAAGGATGCGGCGGAACGCGCAAGCAGCGCCAAGAGCGAGTTTCTCGCGCGCATGAGTCACGAAATCCGCACGCCGATGAACGGCGTGATGGGCATGTCCGAGCTGTTGCAGGCGACCGAACTCACGCCGCGCCAGCGGCATTTGTCGCAGACGATTTCACATTCCGCGCAAGCTTTGCTGCAAATCATCAACGACATCCTGGATTTCTCGAAAGTCGAGGCCGGCAGGCTGGAGCTCGAGTACATCGAATTCGGCCTGCGCGAAACAGTGGAGCAAGCCATTGAAATATGCGCCGCGCGCGCCCACGCGAAGGGCCTCGAGCTGGCCTGCGATGTGGAACTGGATGTGCCCAACAAGGTCCGCAGCGATCCGATGCGCCTGCGCCAGATTCTGATCAATCTGGTGGGCAACGCCATCAAGTTCACGGACTCCGGCGAGGTCATCGCACGCGTCAAGGCTGTCGATGGCAACAATCTGCTGCGTTTCGAGGTGATCGATACCGGCATCGGCATTTCCGAGGATGCTCAGGCGGACATCTTCAATGCGTTCAGCCAGGCCGATTCCTTCACCACGCGCAAATACGGCGGTACCGGCTTGGGTTTGGCGATCTGCCGCGAACTGACGACCTTGATGGGAGGCAGGATCGGAGTCGACAGCGTGGCCGGCGAAGGCTCGATCTTCTGGTTCGAAGTGCCGCTCGAGCCCGTGGTCGAGGCGACCCCGACATTCACGCGCCTGCCGCGGATGAGGCTGGTGGGATTGCGGGCATTGGTCGTTGAGGACAATACCAGCCACCGTGAGATTCTCGCCAAGCACCTGCAATCCTGGGGTGTCGAGGTCGTGCCGGTACCGACCAGCAAGCATGCGCTTGCCATACTCGGAACTTCGGAAGGCGCGCGATTCGATTTCGCGCTTCTGGACGATCAGATGCCGGGCATGAGCGGCATCGATCTGGCAAAGCGCATTCGCGACGATGCGCGCCTGGCCGCCATGCGCTTGATCATGCTCACGATACGCGACAACCACGACAGCAACTCCGACACGGTGCAATTGTTCGCCGCCATCCTCACCAAACCCCTGCGCCGCTCGCAGCTCTTGAATTGCGTGACCCGCGCGATGACCTCGGCCCCGGACGCACTGCTGGAGGATACCGGCATACGCTCCGTGCCGACCTCCGCCCCGCGCACCTTCGTGCCGAAAATATTGCTGGTCGAGGACAACCCGGTGAACAGAGAGGTGGCCGTCGGCATGCTGGAGAGCTTGGGCTGCGTCGCGCATGCCGCGGAAAACGGCTCGATCGCTCTCGACGCCATCAACAACGATTCCTACGATGCCGTGCTCATGGACTGCCAGATGCCGGTGATGGACGGCCTGACGGCGACGGCGGAGCTGCGGCGGCGCGAGCAGAACGCCGGCGGCGCACGTCTGCCCATCATTGCCCTGACGGCCAACGCCATGG
The DNA here is from genome assembly GCA_963775565.1 of uncultured Gammaproteobacteria bacterium. Taxonomy (GTDB): domain Bacteria; phylum Pseudomonadota; class Gammaproteobacteria; order Steroidobacterales; family Steroidobacteraceae; genus Bog-1198. The sequence goes on along the minus strand of CAVZJP010000017.1, from coordinate 494,729 downwards.
AGGGGGATCGCGAGCGTTGTCTTGCCGCCGGCATGGATGATTTTCTCAGCAAGCCTTTTTCCCAACAGCAGCTGGCTGCGTTGCTGAAGCGTTGGTTGGCGCTGCAGGTGCTGCCGGAGTCCGAGCGGCGCGACGGTTCGCGGCTCCCGCTGATCGATGCCGGCGTACTGCGCAATATCAATGCGCTGGCGCGCCCGGCGTTGCTGAATTCGATGATCGATCTTTACCTGCAGCATTCGCCGCCGCTGATGAGCGCCATCGAAACGGCAACGGCCGGCGCGCAGGTCGAAGCGCTCCAGGCTGCCCTGCACGCATTCAAGTCGAGCACCGCCAATCTGGGAGGCGTACGCCTCGCAACCATCACCAAGCAGTGCGAGGTGCTGGTGCGCGAGGGCGGCATCGATCAGGCGGCGGCTACAGTGCAAAAGATCCGCCGGGAATATCAAGAGTTTTGCGGCGCCCTGAAGCGCGAACGGTCGGCGACAGCGGCATGACAAGGAAGAGGAAGCCATGAACGAATCAGACAATCAAGCCGACAGAGCCGCAACCGTACTGGTCGTCGATGATGATCCGGGAGCACGTCTGTTGGTGGGCAGCGCCCTGCAAGTTGCGGGCTTTCACGTGATCACGGCCCCCGACGGCAACAGTGCCTTGAGCGAGTTTCACTCGCATCCCGCCGATTGCGTGGTGCTCGACGTGGTGATGCCCGGCATGAGCGGATTCGACGTATGCCGCGCCTTGCGCGCCGGTCCAACCTCGCGTCATGTGCCGATCTTGATGCAGACGAGTTTCGACGACATGGAATCGGTGCAACGCGCATACAACGCGGGCGCGACGGACTTTTCCTCCAAGGGGATCAATCCCATGTTGCTCGCGGAGCGCGTGAAGTTTCTCGTGCGTGCCAAGCAGACCCAGGATCAATTGCGCGAGAGCGAAGCGCGTGTACGCTATCTCGCATACTACGATCCGCTCACCGGACTGCCGAACCGGCAAAGATTGCTGCAGATATTGGAGCAGCAAGTGGCATGGGCCGCGCCCCGGCAGCGCGGACTGGCCGTGCTGATGCTCGACGTCGATAATTTTTCGCGCATCAACGACACACAGGGCCAGGCGGTCGGCGACAGCCTGCTGAAGGAAATCGCCCACCGCCTGCAACTTTGCTTACGGGATACGCAGCGCGCCCTGGAGCAGGACGGCGGGATCAGCGACATCAATGACTGGGTGGCGCGAACCGGCGGCGACGAATTTGCACTGGCGCTCCCCGGCGTCGCCACGGCCGAGAGCGCTCAAGCCGTGGCGCAGCGGGTCCAAACGGCCCTCGCCAGGCCGTTCGTGTTTGCGCAGCAGGAAATACCGCTGTCGGCGACGATCGGCGTCAGCTTGTTCCCGGGCGATGCGCCCACCGCCGAGGCGATGATCAAGAACGCGGACGCCGCCATGCATCATGGCAAAAAATCGGGCCATGGCAGATTGGAATTCTTCAAGAAATCGATCAGCACGCGCGCGGCCAAGCACCTGTCCATGGAGGCCGATCTTCGCAAGGCGTTGGAGCGCGGCGAGTTCACTTTGAATTATCAGCCGCGCCTGGCCACCGAAGGCATGCGGGTCGAGGCCGTGGAGGCATTGCTACGGTGGTGGCATCCGCAACGCGGCTTCGTGTCTCCGGACGAGTTCATCCCGCTGGCGGAGCAGAACGGCCTGATCGTGGATATCGGCGATTGGGTGCTGCGCGAGGCTTGCGCGCAGGCGCGCCGCTGGCGCGACGCCGGCGGTCCCGGGTGGCAGGTCGCGGTCAACGTCTCAGGAGTCCAATTCCGCGACGGCAGCCTGGTGGAGCGTGTATCTCGCGCAATCGACGCCGCCGGGATCGAACCGCGCATGATCGAGCTGGAATTCACGGAAGGGGCCTTGATCGAGTATTCCTCGGTGGTGAGCAGGGCGGTGAAATCGCTGAAGGAATTGGGTGTGGCAACCGCGCTGGACGATTTCGGAACCGGCTATAGTTCCCTGTCCTACCTGCGGCATTTCCCCATCGACACCCTGAAGATCGACCGGGTATTCGTACGCGATATCGTTGCGAAGGGCGGCGGCAATACGCCGCTGGTCGATGCCATCATCGCCATGGCCAAGAGCTTAGGGTTAGCGACCGTGGCCGAGGGCGTGGAGACGGAAGCCCAGTGGCACTACTTGAAGTCGCGGCACGCAAATCAGGTTCAGGGGTTTTTGTTTTGCCGGCCGCTGGCGATCGAGGACCTGCAGCGCTGGCACGCCGAATGGCTGCACTCCAATCAGCATCGTCCGGCCAGCGTGGCTTGAGCGCGGATTACCCGCAGAGGCTCCTAGGCGCGCGGCGAGTTCGGCCGACGCCAGACCACTTCGCCGCCCGCGCTCGCTCGGGCCAGTACCCGCGCCAACACGAACAACAAATCCGACAGGCGGTTTAGATACTTGAGCGCCTCCGGAGCGACGCTTTCCTCGCGCGCCAGCGACCAACAGCGCCGCTCCGCACGCCGGCAAATAGTGCGGGCGAGATGGCAGGCGGCCGCCGCCGCGCCGCCACCCGGCAAAATGAATTCCTTGAGCGGCGGCAATCCCTCGTTGAAGCGGTCCAACTCCTTCTCGAGTCGCGCCACGTGGTCTGCCGAAATCATCACGTGACCGGGAATGCACAGTTCTCCGCCGAGGTCGAATAAATCATGCTGTATTTCGATCAGCGTGCGTTTGATTTCCGCGGGGAGTTCGGGGATGGCCAGCACGACACCCAGCGCACTGTTGGTTTCATCGACCGTGCCGTATGCCTCCACGCGCAGGCTCTCTTTGGCCACGCGTGCCCCATCGCCGAGTCCCGTGCTGCCATCGTCGCCGGTACGCGTGTAGATTTTGCTGAGGCGGTTGCCCATGTTCTTCGGCTCTGTTCCCGATGCTGCGAAGGTAGCACAAGGTTTGATATTGTGGCTCCATGAAACGCTCACAGGAACTGCAGGCCGCGTTGGACGCGGCGGAGCAGGCGGCCGCTATCGCGCGCTCGCTTTATCAGCGCAATGTCGAAGTGCGCATCAAGGCCGATAAATCCCCCGTCACCGAGGCGGACGTGCGCTGCGAAGCGGCGATCCGCGAAATCATCCAGGGGCGATTTCCCTCGCACGGTTTCTACGGCGAGGAATCGCAGCCCCAATCCCTGGACGCTGAGAATGTGTGGCTGGTGGACCCAATCGATGGCACCAAGGCATTTGTACGCGAGTACGCCATGTTCTCGACGCAAATTGCGCTGATGCGGGATGGCGAGATGGTCCTCGGCGTGTCGAGCGCACCGGTGTACGGCGAGCTCGCGTATGCGGAGCGCGGCAAGGGCGCATTCCTCAATGGCAAGCGGGTCAAGGTGAGTCCGGTGGCGACGATCGAAGCAGCCTTCGTATCCAGCGGCAACATGAAAAGCCTGGCGACCGGTCCTAGATGGGCTCGCTATGGCCAAATGATTTCGCAGGCCAGCCGCATCCGCGGCTACGGCGATTTTTTGCACTATCACCTGTTGGCGGCCGGCAAAATCGATGTCGTGATCGAAACCGACATCAACATTCTCGACATTGCCGCCTGTGTTGCCATTGTCACGGAGGCGGGAGGGCGCTTCACGGACCTCAGCGGCGCCCCCATTACACTGCAATCGACTTCTGTGTTGGCCACCAACGGACACATGCACGCTCCCGTGCTGGCGGCGCTGGGCTAAGGGCCAAGGCATCGAGCTAGGGCAATGCGGAGGGAGGTTGCGGCCAGCGAATTTCCAGAGCCGTTGCGGGCCCGATGACCGTTTCGTCCAGGCTCTCCGCCTGCTGCCACCGAGCCGCGCTCAGCATCCGCCGGCCTGCCATGATTTCCGCGGCGCGTTGCGGATACAGCGGCACCTGATGGGGGTCGCCGTAGCCCTCGGGGAATCGCGGCGAGTCGTCCGCAGTCCGGTATTTATCGGTGGCGCCCAGCGTGTGCAACAACTCATGGGCGATGACCACATTGTTCCCGCCGTTCGCATCAGGATCGGCGAAGGCATACACCACCCCGATCAGTCCCTTGGTCAGTCCAAGCGAATGCGGCACCGAGGGCGTCAGCGCCGGATCGTGATAGAGCACAAAGATGCGGATGTCTTCGGGTTCGTTCACATGCCCGCTGACATGCCATGCCCAGTAGCGTAGACGCAGACTCCACAGCGCCGTCGCAATCAAACCGGCGTCCGGCGCCCGTTGTGGCGGCCGCTCATGCAGTTCGGTTCGCAACCGGGTTCTGATGGGCTCGGCGTGTTCCAAGCCATAGCGCCCCGCCTCGCGCTTGAAAAAATCATCCAGGGGTTTGAAGCGTTGCACGTCGAGCGCCGCCAAGTAGCGCAGCGTCGCGGGACTGTCGTCGGCCGCGATGGGGTAAAGGGACACGAAGAGCGGCTCACGCCATCGGGTGCTGCGAACGCGGTCCTGCCAGGTGCTCAGTGCGACAACCAGCAGGATGATGAGCAGGACAAGGATGCGCAGCATCCTGAAACCGCCGCCAGGCGTCGAGCCGCGCGGTTTCAATCGGAGGCTTCGACGCTGAATTCAGCGACCTCGCCATTGACGGCAGAGTACGAAACGATCAGGGGCTTGCAGCACACCGGGCAATCCTCGACGTAGGATTGCTCGGGAACCGAGAGATCCAGCGTCAGATTGATGCGTTCCCAGCAATGCGGGCAGGTCGTGTCTTGGCCCTGGATGAGGATCATCGGCGTGAACGTCGCGCAGGCGGTGAAATAATGATATATTTCATAGTCTTATCCTACAGGGCTACCTAGTCTAGACCAGTCTGGTCAATGCGCCAAATCTTAAAGCCCGGCTCGAGGAGATTGTGTCTCTGTACCGCCTATCGGACGGCTTAGACCGCTATACTTTGGCGCTGGCTTTTGAGCCGCAATTACGAGGGAATATGGAGCCGACCGATACTTCAAAACCCGATTACTTCCATCGGGTTGTAGATTGCCAGTGGGCTTGTCCAGCGCACACCGACGTTCCCGAGTACATCCGTCTGATCGCCCAAGGCGAGTTCACCGAAGCGTACATGGTGAACCGCGAATCCAACGTTTTCCCGGGTATTTTAGGCAGGGTCTGCGACCGGCCCTGCGAACCCGCCTGCCGGCGCGGCCGCATCGAAGAGAAGCCCGTGGCCATCTGCAGATTGAAGCGTGTCGCTTCCGATAACCGCGACGACATCAGCGAACTGCTGCCCAAGGCGCCCGCCGTCAAGAACGGCAAGCGTATTGCCTGCATCGGCGCGGGGCCCGCATCGCTCACCATCGCCAACGATTTATTGCCCATGGGATACGAGGTCACGATTTTTGAACAATATGGAGTGCCGGGCGGATTGATGCGCACCAACATCCCCGCGTTCAGGCTGCCGGCCGCCGTGCTCGATGAGGAAATCGGCTACATCGTAGGAATGGGCGCCGATTTGCGCCTGAATTCGCCGATCAAGAGCATGAAGCAGTTGCTTGATGCGAAGGAATTCGACGCCGTATTCGTGGGTTCCGGTGCGCCGAAGGGCAAGGAGCTCGACCTGCCCGGCCGGCACGATACGGACCGGATCCACATCGGCATTACCTGGCTCGAGTCCATCGCGTTCGGCCACATCGACAAGGTGGGCGAACGGGTGCTCATCATCGGCGTCGGCAATACCGCCATGGATTGCTGCCGCAGTTCGCTGCGCCTCGGCGCCAAGGACGTGAAAGTCATGGCGCGCAAGCCGCGCCAATTCTTCAAGGCCTCCGAATGGGAGCTGGAGGATGCCGAGGGGGAGCGCGTCGAAATAGTCATCAATCATGCGCCGAAAAACTTTGTGATCGAGGGTGGCAAGCTGACGGGCATGATGTTCGAGAAGTTGGAATACGACATCGAGAACGGCGACATCAGGGCCACGCGCTCGCTGGGCGACGTATTCATCCCCTGCGATGACGTGATACTCGCCATCGGCCAGGAAAACGCCTTTCCCTGGATCGAGAAGGAAATCGGCATCGAACTCGACAAATGGAATGTGCCCAAGGTCGATGCGACCACCTACCAATCGACGCGGCCGGAAGTATTTTTCGGCGGCGACGCGGCATTTGGTCCCAAGAACATCATTTGGTCGGTGGAACACGGTCATCAGGCCGCCATTTCCATTCACAAGTTTTGCAACAAGGAGGCCGTCACCGACAGGCTGCCGCGCGGCGTGACCCTGTCCAGCCGCAAGATGGGCATGCACGAGTGGGCCTACAAGAATGAATATAACGGCGTGGAGCGTCGCCTGGTTCCGCACGTCGGACTGCTCGAGCGCTTCAAGAAGATCAACATCGAAGTGGAACTGGGTTTTACCGCGGAGGAAGCGGCACTCGAGGTGCAGCGCTGCCTGAATTGCGATGTGCAAACGGTATTCGCGGCCAAGCTGTGCATCGAATGCGACGCCTGCATCGACATTTGCCCGGTGGACTGCCTCACCATCACGCACAACGATGTGGAGGCGCAGCTGCGCGCCCGCCTGACGGCGCCTGCAGCCAATCCGACGCAGTCGCTGTATGTGTCCGCTCCGTTGCCGCAAACAGCGCGAGTCATGGTCAAGGATGAGGATGTGTGCGTTCATTGCGGCTTGTGCGCAGAACGCTGCCCGACGGCCGCATGGGACATGCAGAAGTCGACCATCCAAATTCCGCATGCCAGCAACGAGGAGGTTCGCGCATGCCGAGTCTGATTGCCGAACCCAACCGCATCAACGACTTCGTGGTGAAGTTTGCCAACGTCAATGGCTCGGGATCCGCGAGCGCCAATTCGCTGATCATGAAAGCGATCTTTCGCATGGGTGTGCCGGTCACGGGCAAGAACTACTTTCCGTCTAATATTCAGGGTCTGCCAACGTGGTACGAGATCCGGGTCACGCGCGATGCCTACGCCGCGCGCGCCAGCCACGTCGACATCATGGTCGCCATGAATGCTGAGACCTACTCCAAGGACATTCGCGAGCTGCGATCCGGCGGCTATTTGATCTATGACTCGACCTGGCCGCGCAGTGCGCTGTTGCAGCGCGGTGATATCACTGTGATCGGCGTGCCGCTCGCCAAATTGGTCAACGAAAATTTCGACGGCGCGCGCAATCGGATTCTGCTGAAGAACATTGCCTACGCGGGAGTGCTGGCGGCACTGCTCGACGTCGATCTCGATGTGATCAGCGGACTGCTGAGCGAGAGCTACGGCAAGAAGCCGAAATTGCTCGATTCGAACACCAAAGCCCTGCGCCTGGGGTATGACTACGTCAAAGGAAACCTGTCCTCGCCGCTGCCGCTGCGTGTCGAGCACATGGACAAGACCCGCGGCCATATCATGATCGACGGCAATACGGCGGCGGGCCTGGGTTGCGTATACGCCGGTGCGACCGTCGGCGCCTGGTATCCCATTACGCCTTCGACGTCGCTCATGGATGCATTCAAGGGCTTTTGCGAGCGCTATCGCGTCGATCCGCAGACCGGCGAGAAGAATTTCGCGGTGCTGCAGGCCGAAGATGAACTGGCCTCGGTCGGGATGGTGATCGGCGCATCCTGGAACGGCGCGCGGGCCTTCACGCCGACCAGCGGGCCGGGCGTTTCACTGATGAACGAGTTTGTCGGATTGGCGTACTACGCGGAAGTGCCTTGCGTCATTTTCGACGTGCAACGCGTCGGCCCGTCCACCGGCATGCCCACGCGCACGCAGCAGTCGGACATCATGATTTGCGCGTACGCATCGCACGGCGACACACGCCACGTGATTCTGTTTCCGGCAAATCCGGAGGAATGCTTCTACATGGCCGTGCAGGCCTTCGATGCCGCCGAGCGGCTGCAGACGCCGGTCTTCGTGCTGTCCGATCTCGATATCGGCATGAACGATTGGATGTGCCCCGACCTCAAGTGGGATGACGCCTATAAGCCGGATCGAGGCAAGGTTCTAACCAAGGAAGAGATCGACGGTCTGGAGAAATTCTACCGCTACCTGGATCGGGACGATGACGCGATTCCGTATCGTACCCTGCCGGGAACATCTCCCAAGGGCGCCTATTTCACGCGCGGATCCGGCCACAATCAGTACGGCGGCTACACGGAGGACTCCGCCGAGTACCAGGTTGTGCTCGATCGGCTGAAGCGAAAATTCGCAAACGCCTCCAAGTACCTGCCGAAGCCCGTTCAGATCGGCAAGGGCAACAACGCGGTTGGCATCATCAGCATAGGCAGCTGCGACGGCGCCATCCGCGAGGCGCTCGATGTCCTGAAGCTTCAAAAAATCGAAGTCGATTACCTGCGCGTCAGGGCATTTCCGTTCAACAGCGACGTGGATGCCTTCCTGAAGTCGCACTCGACGATTTTTGTCGTGGAGCAAAATCGCGACGCGCAATTGAAGTCCCTGCTCACGCTCGAGACTCCGGTCGAGAAGACCAAGCTGTTCTCGATCTTGAGCTACAGCGGCCTGCCGATGTCGGCGCAGCCCATTGTGGATGAAATTCGCGCCAAACTCGCCGAGGCGCCGCGCTTGAGCGCGGTCCCGCGCTGATCATAGAGAGTCCTGACATGTCCTATATCAACAAGCCCAAAGTAGCCCATCCGTCGCTGCCCACGAACGCGCTGGGGCTGACGCGCCGTCAATACGAAGGGAGCATGTCGACATTGTGCGCCGGCTGCGGCCACGATTCGGTAACCGCGGCGCTGGTGGAAGCGTGCTGGGGCTTGGCGATGCGGCCCGAACAATTGGTGAAGCTGTCCGGGATCGGCTGTTCCTCGAAGACCACCGCGTACTTCGTCAGCGGTGCGCATGGATTCAATTCCGTTCACGGGCGCATGCCGTCGATCGCGAGCGGCGCCAATGCGGCCAACCGCTCGCTCACTTACGTGGGCGTGTCGGGAGACGGGGACTCGTTGTCGATTGGCGTCGGCCAATTGGTCCATGCCATCCGGCGCAACATCAACATGGTCTACCTCATTGAAAACAACGGCGTGTACGGATTGACCAAGGGCCAGTTCTCCGCCTCCGCGGACATCGGCACCAAGGCTAAGCGCGGCGAGACCAACTCATCGCCGCCGATCGATCCGGTGCTGCTGGCACTCACGCTCGGGGCCACATTCGTGGCGCGCAGCTTTTCAGGCGACAAGGCCCAGCTCGTGCCGCTGATTCAAGCCGCGATGCGCCACAACGGTTTTGCGCTGATCGATGTGCTTTCGCCCTGCGTGACCTTCAATGACCACGAGGGCTCCACCAAGAGCTACGAATTTACGCGCGAGCACTACCATCCGGCGGTCGAGGCGGATTTTGTGGCGCAGGCAGAGGAAATTGCGGTGGACTATCCGGCGGGCGAAGCCATACCGGTAAGCCTGCACGACGGCAGCCGCGTGGTGTTGCGCAAGCTGGATCCTTCCTACGATCCTACCGATCGCACCGCGGCCTATAATTTCATCGAAAACAAGCTCAAACAGAACGAGTATGTGACCGGGCTCATCCATATTGACGAGACGGACAGCACCGAATTTCACAACCTAAACAAAACCTCCAAGACGCCGCTTAATCGACTCCCCTTCGAGAAGCTGTCGCCCGGCGGCGCGGCGCTCGACAAGCTGATGGGACGCTATCGCTAGAGTTTGTCCCGGTCGCGCGGGGTAGCGAAAATTCATTGGCGCCGCAGATGGGTTGCGGCGAGAAACGCGCGCACCGGTTCGCCCACCAGTTCGTAGACGGCCGCGTGGGATCGCAGCAGCGCGTCGGTATTCGGCAGATAGCGCTGGACGCCTCCGTCGCGCTCAGCGAGCACGCCGACCGGGGCGGGTACGACGTCCAAACCTGCGGCCGTGAATTCGCGCACCGATCGGCGCATGTGCGTGGCGCGTGTCACCAACAACACTCGCCGTATTCCCGCCGCATTGAGCAGTTGAGCCGAATTTCGTGCATTCTGAAAAGTGTCGAAGGCCTGGTCATCGACCCAGCGGGTCTCGATGCCGAAATTTCGCTGCAGCGTTGCACGCATCGCCGTGGCCTCGGTCCGAAATCCAGTGACGAGGACGGGCAGCCCGGTGCTGTGCGCGAGATAGGCGCCATAGCTCAATCTCTCCAACAAAGCAGGATCGGCCGCCGGCCCTTGGTATTCGGGCGCGAAGGCTCGCTGACCGCCGCCTCCCAAGATCACGATGGCTTGGGCATCGGCGGCGCGACGCAGGTCGAGGGCAGGGTAGCTTTCCGCCAGCGCAGTGAGTGCATCGGACACGATGGGTGTCGACAGTAGCCACAGCGAGCCTAATCCTACGATCAGAAAAGTGCGCGCCAGCTTAGGAAGGCGTTTGAGCAGCAGCACTCCAAGACAGGCCAACAGCAATAGTCCGGTCGGCGGTAGGATCAGATTCCTCAGCAACATCTTGATCTGCAGCAACGTCGACACGGCGAGAGTCTCCTATTGCTCGATACGCGCGTGGACGCAGCGTTCTCGCAGCCTCATTTAACATATTGTCTATGCACCTGCGAACTAAATCACGGCGCGGCGCAAGGACTGGGGTAGGATTCCCGGAGGATTCATTCGAGGTTATCATTGGACCATGAGTAAACTAATTCTTGCGTTGATTCTGTCGTTGTCGGGCGTGAGCACGGTGGTGTATTTGGCGCCTCCCTCATTTTGGGGCGGCCCGGGCCATGGCGGCGGCGGCGGCGGCACGGTTGCGGCTCCCGAGATGGATCCCGCATCGGCGGCCACGGCCCTGACGTTGTTGTTGGGCGGCGTAATGGTATTGCGCGCTCGCAAAGCTCGATAGCGCTCTCACCAAAGCTGCCACTGACCGAAGAGCAGCACTTGGATTGCGATCAACGCATTCGTTGTGGCGTGCGCCGCGACGGACTCCCCGATTTTTCCGGTCTTCACCGCGAGTACGCCATACCCTAGGCCGGCCAGAATTGCGGGAAACCAAAGGCCGCCATGGGTGATTCCAAACGCGGCCGCGCTCACCGCCACCGCGGGCCAGGGCACGCTGCGCCACGCGACCCCCGCGAAATTCGCACTGACCAGGCGTCGCATGAGAAAGCCGCGGTATGCGAGTTCCTCGGCGATGGGGACGGTGAGAACGGCCGCCGTGATTCGGCATCCGATCCACCCAGCGCGCAGCGGCGCGGGCAGATTCCACAAGTCCGCAGGTATCGCCGCCGGCGCGGTCAAGAAACGGGCGAATCCCGCCCACACGCAAAAAACAATGATGCCGACAGCAATGCCACGCCAGCTGAATTTCCAGTCCAGATCCCGGTAGCGGCGGCGGTAGGCCCAGAGCGCGGCCACGGCGCACAGCAGGCGCAAGGGATACAGCAAATCGACGCCCGCGGAGAGCGCGTGCGCGATCATGCCCGCCGCAAGAATGGCGAGCAGCGGCACCAGGTAGGCAGCGGTCGCCTCATGTTCGCGGATCCTGGGTGCCGTTGCCTGGGTCAACCAAGTGCTGCGTTTGGCCGCGAACGCGACGGCGAAGGCCGCCACATTGAATGCAATCCATCCCGCCTGAGAGTGAAAGCCCACGGTGGCGACTTGTTGATGACCGGCGTCGCCGATCAACACCAGCGCGGCGATGCGCACCGCATTCAATAAAAATATCAGCAGCACGGCGCCGGGCACGATGATCAGCGCGCGCGGAAAAATATATTCGCGCCGGAAATGCCACAACCACGCAGCACAAAACACCAACATCAGTCCCACCCCTTCCAGGCCGGAACAGACGTCGGACACCTGCACCGAGAAATGATCGGTGGTGAGCGTCAGTGTCGTGGCGTCGCTGCGCAGCGAAGGGCAGAACGGTTGCACGAGCAACCGTACCAGGCGAAAAGTCACCGCTGCCGCGGGACGCCACAACAGCTGGCTCGCCTTGAATGCCAGCAGCGATCCGGCGGCGGGCAGGAGCGAGTACCAGGGCAAACCTTGGGTTTCTCGCAGGGCCTGCGCCCACGCGGCAAGCGGCGCTACCCCGGCGACGAGCGCCGCGGCAGCCGCAAGTCCGAACGAGTGCCACAGAATCGCGAGCAGCCAAAACGGCATGGATCCGTCGCGATATAACATCGGCGTCAAGATCGCAAAGGGAATCAGCAGGGCGGCGTGCAGCAACAGCCACTGCATGCGAAACGGGGCCTCGCGAATGTCCGGCGATGCAGCCACGCGGCCGGCGCCGCGCAGGTAAATCAGAATCGCGAATGACGCCGCATAGGCGATCGCGAAACGAAATGCCCAGTGCTGGATGTCATGGGTAATGCGCGCCGCGCCGGTCAGCGCATTCAGCGGGGTGCTCTGCATCAGACCGGACAGCACCAGTGTTTCGGCAGCGAGAAATCCGGCGACGATACCCAATCGGGGCAGCAGGCCGAGTGCCGCGGGAGCGAGGTTTAGCGTGCCTTGTAGCGGCCTATTCACCGGCACAGTCTAACTCGCGGGCTCTTGCGGGAGTCGAGCACGCGAGTGTACGGTGATGCGGTTCTCAATCACAATTGGTGGCGACGATGCGACTCAGGTTCACTGCAACGGTCTTGATGCTGAACATCGCCGCCGGCCGCTGCGCGCTCGCGCACGTCGCGCCCGAGATGCGGACCTGCGAATCGATGCCGCCCCCCGCCTTCTGCGGCGCCGTACGCGGCGTGCGCTCTGAAGGGTGGCCCGCGCAGAGCCGCTCCGAGGTGATGGCGCAGCATGGAATGGTGGTGACCAGCCAGCCGCTGGCGGCGCAGGCCGGACTGCAAATCCTTCAGCATGGCGGCAACGCAATCGATGCCGCCGTGGCGACGGCCGCCATGCTCAATGTTACGGAGCCCATGATGGTGGGAATCGGCGGCGATCTGTTCGCCGTCATCTACATTGCCAAGGAACGAAAGATCTATGTGCTGAATGCGAGCGGCACGGCCCCCACGGGCGCCAGCGTGGAGCGCTACAACAAACTCGGCTATGCCTGGAACCCGAAGAACTGGGGGCCGGGTTCAGGAATGCCGCCGCACGGGATCCTGACGGTGACCGTGCCTGGTGCGGTATGGGGCTGGCAGTCGGCGCTCAAACGCTTCGGCAAGCTGGGCTTCAAGGAGGTGCTGGAGCCGGCCGCCCAGTATGCGCAAAACGGGTTTCCGGTCTCGGAGCGCATCGCGCACGACTGGCGCTTGCCTGACGCGCTGCCGTTGCAGACCTGCTGTAGCGCGCCCGATCCGGACTCCATCAAGACCTGGTACGTGAACGGCGCGCCGCCGGAGCCGGGGCAGATTTTCAAGAACCCGGATCTCGCCCGAACCTTTCGCCTGCTCGAAGCCCAAGGCGCCGATGCGTTCTACAAGGGCGACATCGCCAAAGCCATTGTTGCCAAGTCGCAGGCTCTCGGCGGCACAATGACCCTTCAGGACCTTGCCAACTACCAGGGCGAATGGGTCGAACCCGCGCGCAGCCAATATCATGGCTACGACATTCTTGAGCTGCCGCCCCCATCGCAGTCCTGGGCGACCAACGAAATGTTGAATATTCTGCAGGCCTGCGTGCCGCAATGGTCGCCGGGACGGACCCTGGCCTCGCTGGGACCTGCGAGCGCTGAATATTGGCACTTCCTGGTCGAGGCAAAGAAGCTCGCCTATGCCGACCTATATCAATTCAACGCCGACCCGCATGCGGCGGCCGTGCCGCTTCAGAAGCTGCTCTCCGAATCCTACGCCGCGACGTTATGCGGAAAGGTGAATTCGCAGCATGCCTCGATTCCGGGCCCGCCAGGGAATTTCTCCATGCCGGGCGACACCATCGTCCTATCCGCAGCGGACAGTGAAGGCAACATGGTCTCCTGGGTGAACAGCAACTTCAGCGCCTTCGGCTCGGGAGTCACCGTGCCGGGCCATGGTTTTATCCTGCACAATCGCGGCGCATTATTCACACTCGATGCTCGCAGTCCCAACGTCATCGATCCTCATAAGAGGCCGTTCAATACTCTCTCAGCGGGATTCGTGATGCATCACGGCGAACCGCTGATGACGGTGACCTTGATGGGCGGAGACATGCAGGCGCAGGGGCACGCCCAGCTGCTGGTCGACATCTTGGACCTGGGCGCCAATCTGCAGGCCGCAGCCGACATGGCAAGGTTCCGGCATTCGCAGATTCCGAATGTGCTGAGCTTGGAGACGCCTCTATATGAACTGGTGGGATCCAAGCTTGCCGCGATGGGACACGCGGTGAAGTCCGTCAGCGGCGAAGATATGGGTGGTGTTCAAGTGCTCATGTGGGTGCCGGCTGGCTACTATCGTTCTGGGTCTGATTTTCGAAAGGACGGCGAAGCGGTGGGTTGGTAGCGAGTCACCAACTCAAGGCTGTAGTCGAATCGCCTTCCAAGGTGCGCCGGCGGCGGCGCTCAAGGGATGAGGCAGCGATCGCGTCCAGCGGGCACGATCGTGGATACGAAACTCTCCCTCCACCCAAAGCTCGACCGCATCGGCATACAAGCGGTAACCGCCCCAATTGGGCGGCCGTGGCACATCCACTTCGACATGCTCCGGCTCCGCTGAACCCGGCCCGCCGTACGGGATGCCAAAGTGCTGCGCCCGGCGCATCACCGCCTCGACCAACTCTGCACGGGAACCGACCGGTTGGCTTTGCTGACTCGCCCAGGCTCCCAGCCGGCTCTGCCAGGCTCGCGTGCGAAAGTACGCGTCGTTATCCGCAGCAGACAGCGGCTCGACTTCTCCCTCGGCCCGAACCTGGCGATGGCGATGGTCCCAATGAAAGACGATGGCCGCCCGAGGATTGACCTTGAGCTCACTGCCCTTGCGCGAAAGGTAGTTGGTATAAAACACAATGTAGCCCTGCCGCGCATCGACTTCCTTGCAGAGCACGACCCGAGCCGACGGGCGGCCGCGGTCGTCCACGGTTGCCAGGACCATGGAATTGGGATTGGGCTGGGCAGCATCGAGCCGGGCCTGCGCCAACCATTGCGCCGCGACCTCGAGCGGATTTGCCGGCAGCGTTTCCGGAAGAGTTTCAGTCCAAAATGTCTTTTTGATGCTGCTCATACGAGAATACTAGCCGCGCCGATAAATACATGGGGCTTTCTTTAATATGAATCTCGATGAATTGCGAGCTGCATTGACAGAAATCGATGGGCAGCTGCTGGAGCTGGTCGCGCGCCGCCAGACCGTGAGCGAGCAAGTGGCGGCCGTCAAACGCGCCACCGGCAGACCGACCCGGGATTTCGGCCGGGAGAGGGAGGTCATTTTGCGCGGCCGTACCACGGCTGCGAGGCTCAAGATCTCGCCTGATCTGGCCGAATCGCTGCTGCGGCAGCTGATTCAGTCCTCCTTGACCACGCAGGAGCACGCGCGGGTGGCCGCTCAGGCGCAGGGCACAGGCAAGCGCGCGCTCATCATCGGCGGCTGCGGCAAGATGGGCGCCTGGTTCGCGGAATTTCTGTCCTCGCAGGGTTTTCGCGTCGCCATCGCCGATCCCAAGGGCGGCTTGCCGGGCTTTGACATCGTTGTCGATTGGCAAACCGATCCGCTGGAATTCGATCTCATTGTGCTCGCGACGCCGCTTTCCGCCACGGCGGAACTGCTTCATGTGTTGGCGCGCCGCGCGCCGCGTGGGCTGATCTTCGATCTGGGTTCCTTGAAGACACCCCTTCGGGCGGGTCTGGATGCCCTGGCCAAAGCCGGCTGCCGGGTGACCTCGGTGCACCCGATGTTCGGTCCCGACACCGAACTTCTGTCCGGCCGCCACGTCATCTTCATCGACCTTGGGGATGCAGCAGCACTCGAGCAAGCGCAGGAACTATTCGCGCCGACGATGGCGGAGCGCGTCGTGATGGACCTCGATGAGCATGACCGCTTGATCGCCTATGTGCTGGGGCTGTCGCACGCGCTCAATATTGCGTTCTTTACGGCGCTGGCGGACAGCGGCGAGGCCGCACCGCGCCTGGCGAATCTTTCCAGCACGACCTTTGACTCGCAATTGGAAGTGGCGAGCCGCGTCGCAGCCGAGAGCCCTGATCTGTATTTCGAAATCCAGAGCTCGAACGATTACGGAGCCGAGTCCCTGATGGCGCTTCAGACTGCGGTGGAACGCCTGGTGAAGGCGGTGAAGACCAAGAATGCGACGGAGTTCACGGCAATCATGAATCGGGGCAGAGCCTACTTGGACGTGCGTGCGGCCGCGCGTGCGGGTTGAAGGGGATGGGCATGCCTGAGGTGGACGAGCTGGATCGGGAAAAAGAAGAGCTCAAGAAGCGCCTGGCGGAGATGACGGCGGAGGCGGCCAACAACGAGACCATCATGAAGCGCACGCAGGCGCGCGAATTGACGCTGCTGCGCGCCGATACGCTGCCGCAGTTGCTGCATGCCATGGTGGGCGGATTGCGCGAATCGTACTCGCTTGACGCGGTCACCGTGGTCTTGCTCGATCCCCAGCACGAGGTCCGGCATTTACTGGTGGCCGGCGGCGACAGGCCCGAGGAATTCAAGCAGATATTCTTCGTCGATTCCCTGGTCGGCCTGGCCCCGCAACTCGCGGTGCTGCACAAGCCCTGGCTCGGTCCCTACGTGGGCGCCGATCATCATTTACTGTTTCCGGGAACGGCAAATCTCAAGAGTGCCGCGCTGGTGCCCCTGCCGCGCAAGGACCGGGCGACCGGCGCCCTGTGCTTCGGCAGCCGCGATCCTTCACGCTTCACCCGTCATCACGGTACCGATTTTCTGGCGCATTTGGGCGCCGTTGCCGCGGTTTGCCTGGAAAACGCGGTCAATCGCGCTCGGCTGCTGCGGGCGGGCATCACGGATTTTCTGACCGGCTGGCACAACCGGCGCTATTTGCAGCAACGGTTGAAGGAAGAACTGGCGCGTGCTCAGCGGCGGGGGGGAACCATCTCTTGTTTGATGATCGATATCGACCGGTTCAAAAGCATCAATGACGGATATGGGCATCTGGCCGGCGACAATGCGCTCAAGGAGGTCGCGCATCGGATCGAGGCGCAAATTCGCAGCATGGATACGGCCGCCCGTTTCGGCGGAGACGAGCTTGCCATCCTGCTGCCCGAAGCCACTTCCTCGGAAGCCGCGAGGCTTGCAGAGCGCATCCGCGAAGTGATCGCCGCGCAACCGTTCGCGCTCAATTCGCAAATATCGCGCAATTTGACGGTCTCGGTGGGTGTGGCCGCGGTGTCGCCTGGCCGGCTCGAAGTCGATCTGAAGGCGGTCGCTGACCGGCTCGTTGCGGATGCCGACGCTGCGTTGTATCGCGCCAAGGCGTTGGGAAGAAATCGGGTTCAAGTGGGCGCGGGATAGGGCTTTCGACCACAAGCCCCCGGCGATATGGAACAATCAACCCATGTCCATCCAACCTGCGGTCGATTACATTGATAAGGACGGCTTTCGAGCCAATGTGGGCATCGTGCTGACGCGAGGCTCCGGGGAGGTGTTCCTGGGAGGGCGGGTCGGTGGGCGCGGCTGGCAATTTCCACAGGGCGGCGTCAATCGCGGCGAGCCGGTCGAGGACGCATTGTTTCGCGAACTCCGGGAGGAAATCGGTCTGGACCGCGCGGATGTAGAGATGCTGGGGTCGACCCACGGTTGGTTGCGCTACCGTTTGCCGAGGCAATACGTGCGCGATCGTTGTATCGGACAGAAGCAACGCTGGTTCCTCTTGAAGCTTGTCGGCGCTGAATCAAAGGTGCGTTTCGACTTCACTGATCAGCCGGAATTCGATCGATGGCGCTGGACAGATTATTGGACGCCGGTGCGCGAAGTCGTTTACTTCAAGCGGCGCGTTTATGTACGGGCGCTGCACGATCTGGGAAAGCACATGTTTCCCGAGGGTCTGCCGCCTTATCCGGAATGGTGGCCTGAAGTTCAGGCGGCCTCGTGAGGCCCGGCGGTGTTGCCGCCCCTGATCAAGTCGGCTTGACCACGGCGAGGATGACGATCGCAACCAAAAACAGCGACGGCACCTCGTTGAAGGCGCGATACCAATTGGCGCTCCGCTTATTGCGTTGCCCGGCAAAATCCTTGAGCAACGCGTAGCAGTAGGCGTGGTATGCGATCAGCAAGAGCACCAGCAGCAGTTTGACGCGCAGCCATCCCATCCCAAGATAAGCAGGGGACTCGATCAACATCATGGCGCCGAAGAAAACTGCCACCGAGGCGCCGATGGTCATGATGACGAAGAGGCGCCGCTCCATGATCACAAAGCGCTCCTTGCTGATCGAGTCCTGTGCGTCAGCGTGATAGAGATAAAGCCTCGGCAGATAGAACAGACCGGCGAACCACGCGACCACCCCGATGATGTGAAATGCTTTCAGCCACAGCATGACGGCTCCCTTGTGCTATGCAATCGATGATAACGTCAGACGCTGTCTTACGGGGCTCGATCGTGTAATGTCTCGAAGATTCACGGGAGAATTCGCGGTATGACGGAGTCGTTCGGCAAATTGGTCGTACGAACTTATGCGCCCAAGCGCCGCGCGCTGCTGTGGGCCCTGACCGTGCTCCTGTCCCTGGGGACACTGTACGCCGCATTCGAATTGGGCCGATATGACGCCGGTTTTCGGGTGGTCGACTCGGTACGCGGAGCACTGTCGGCGAGTGCGCGCATTCGGTCGCTGGAGGCGGAGAACGAGAATCAGCGCCGTCGGCTCGAGGCCGCCGAAACCGCACGGCGCGTTGACCGCGAAGGCTATGGGCAGGTAGAGAAGAATCTTGGCGACATGCAGAGCCAGATAGCGCGGTTGAACCAGGATCTGTCCTTCTATCGCGGCCTGGTGCAACCCGAGTCGCTGATTCACGTGAAAGTGCAGCAAATGCAGATCGTGCCGGATGGGTCACCGGGCCAGTTTCATTTGAAGTTTGTCTTGATGCAAACCGGCAAGCCGGACAAGGAGGTGACCGGCAACGCGACGATCACGCTCGACGGTCTGCTGCAGGGCAAGCCGCTCAGTTTGACGTACGCGCAAGTCTCGCCTAATCATCGCGTCAGCCTGGCATACTCGTTCAAATATTTTCAGGAATACAACGAACCCGTAGAATTGCCGCAAGGATTCGAGCCGACGCGATTGGGAGTCGAGATTCACAGCGCTAGAGACAGCAACCACAGTTCGCGGCAGGCATTCGTTTGGAAGGCTCAGGGAATGTCTGTGGAAACCGAAGCGAACGGGGAAGTTCCGGGCAAGGGTGAGGCGGATGTTCAAACAGAAACAGAATAAGAAAGCGGAAATCGGCACGCTGATCGGCGCAAAGACCCGCATCAACGGCGATGTCGAGTTTGCCGGAGGATTTCATCTCGACGGCTACATCAACGGCAATGTCAAATGCGAATCGAGCGCCGGCGCCACCCTTTCGGTGAGCGAGCAGGGCTGCATCGAGGGTTCCGTCATCGTGCCCAACATCATCTTGAACGGCCTCGTCAAAGGCGACATCGATGCGACCGACCGCGTTGAGTTGGGCCCCAAGGCGCGGGTTCTGGGCAGCGTTTCCTACGCCACCATTGAAACCGCCGTTGGCGCCCAAATAAATGGGAAGTTGATCCATAGGGCGAAAGCAGGGCCCGGGGCGGCCGATTCCGGTTCAAAAGGGTGAACTCAGGTCGCAATGCGGGTTCACAGCTTTGATTGGCCGCAATGTGCCGAGTAGAATGAGGCTATGAGCACCACCTCTGAATCCTTGAATGCGATCGATCACGCGCCTGTGGCGCCCAACGTACTGGTTTTTACCGATGCGGCGGCGGGCAAGGTTGGTGAATTGATCCGCGAGGAAGCAAATCCGAACCTGAAATTGCGTGTATTCGTATCCGGCGGCGGGTGCTCGGGCTTTCAATACGGTTTCACTTTCGACGAAAAGATCGAGGACGGCGATTTTTGCGTCGAAAATGGCGGCGTCCAATTGTTGGTCGATCCCATGAGCGCGCAATACCTCATGGGTGCGGAAATCGATTACAAGGAAGATCTGCAGGGCGCCCAGTTCGTCATTCGTAACCCAAACGCGAAAACCACCTGCGGCTGCGGGTCCTCATTCTCGGCCTAGGAGCCTGTCTCCTCAATGTTGATCGAGTAGATGCGCCGCGGTAGGGTCGTTCCCGATGTGCTCGCGGCGGTCGATCTGGGCTCCAACAGCTTCCACATGGTCGTTGCGCGCTACTCGCACGGCCAACTCGTCATCCTCGACAGACTGCGTGAAATGGTGCGCTTGGGGGCCGGCCTGGCCAACAGCGGCCGCCTGGACGAAGCGGCAACGGATCGCGCCCTGCGATGCCTGGAACGATTCGGACAGCGATTGCGCGCCATGCGCGCGGACGGCGTGCGCGTCGTGGGCACCAATGCCCTGCGTCATGCGCGGCGCAAGCGCTGGTTCCTGGAGCGCGCGCGCGCCGCATTGGGTCATCCAATCGAAATCATTTCAGGCCTTGAAGAGGCGCGCCTGATTTATTCCGGAGTGGCGCATACCAGCCCGATGAGTCCGGACAAGCGCCTGGTGATCGATATCGGCGGCGGCTCCACCGAAGCCGTGATCGGCGAGGGCTTCAATCCATTGCTGCTCGAAAGCCTGTCCGTGGGCTGTGTGGGACTGAGCGCACTCTTTTTCGACGACGGCAGAATTTCGGCGAAGCGCATCGAGCGGGCGCGCACCGCAGTCAGGCTGGAACTGGAACCCATACAGGAAGCCTACCGCAAGCTCGGCTGGCTTCGGGTATTCGGCAGCTCGGGCACCGTGCGCGTCATCGGCGATGTATTGCAGAACCTCAATCCCGAGTCGCCGCATATCACTCTCGACAACCTGAAATCCCTCGCGGAGCGCGTCGTCGCGGCCGGACATGTTGATGAGATCGATTTGCCGGACGTCGACGCCGAGCGCGCTCCCGTGTTTCCCGCCGGCCTCGCCATTCTTCTCGAAGTGGTCGAGAGTTTCGGCATTGATCGGGTGCGGGTGGCGGAAGGCGCGATGCGCGAGGGGCTGCTCTACGATCTCATGGGCCGCTTCACCAACGAGGATGCGCGGGTGCGCAGCGTGCGCGCCATGGAGAAGCGTTACCACATCGACGAAGTCCAGGCGGACCGTGTTGAAGCGACCTCGGTGGCACTGCTCGAACAGACGGAGTCGGAATGGGGACTCGAGGATCCGCTGGCCGAAATGGTGCTGCGCTGGGCGGCGCGTTTGCACGAAACCGGCCTCGACATCGCGCACTCCAAGTATCACCGCCACAGTGCGTACCTGCTCGAGCACGCCGATATGCCTGGTTTCCCGCGCGAGGAGCAACTGCTGCTGTCCGCATTGGTTGGCGGTCATCGCCGTCAATTGTCCTTCGAGTCGCTCGAGGATTTGCTGCCGCCCTGGGATCGCCATGCGGAATTCCTGATCGTGCTGTTGCGTCAGGCGGTGCTGCTGCATCGGGGACGCAGCCCCCAGCCGCTGCCGGAGGTTCGACTGACTGCCAAGGGACGCAATATCACGATGGAATTGCCGCCGCGCTGGATGAAGGAACATCCCCTCACCCTCGAGGATCTGGAGCAGGAGCGGGCCTACTTGAAGGACGCCGGCTTTCGCCTGACCATCACCTGAGTCTTTCAGCCTTCGGTGAGCGCAACTCGTTCGTCGTATAGATTCATCAGACGCAATTGCGCCGACACGGAGCCATCGCCGGAGGCGCGGGAATAACGGCCATCGGCGCCCATCACCCAGGCCTGCGCGTTGTCATCCAGGTACATCTTGAGATCCTCGGCGATGCGCGCTTGAAGCTCCGGGTCCCCGACCGGAAATGCGACTTCGATGCGGCGAAAGAGATTCCGGTCCATCCAGTCGGCGCTGCCGCAATAGATCTCGCGCGCTCCCGAATTCTCGAAATAGTAAACTCGCGAATGTTCGAGGAAGCGCCCCACGATGGAACGCACCTTGATTCGTTCGGAAACGCCCCGGACGCCGGGCCGCAAGCAGCAAACACCGCGGACGATCAGGTCGATATCGACGCCGGCACGCGACGCTCGGTAAAGCGCCTGCATGACGGCGGGCTCCGTGAGGGCGTTCAACTTGGCAATGATGCGGGCCGGTTTGCCCGCACGCGCATGCTCGGCCTCGCGTTCGATCTTGGCGAGCAGCGCTTGATGCAGGCTGAAGGGCGCGTGCAGCAGTTTGCGCAGCTTCGGCACCTGCGTCAGACCGGTGAGCTGCAGAAATATTTCGTGGATATCCTCGCCGATGGCGTCGTCCGCGGTCATGAGGCCGTAATCGGTATAGAGGCGCGCGGTCTTGGTGTGGTAGTTGCCCGTGCCCAGATGGCAATACCTGCGTAGACCCTTGTCCTCGCGGCGCACCACCATCACGAGCTTGGCGTGCGTTTTGAACCCGAACACGCCGTACATCACGTGTGCGCCGGCTTCCTGCAGCTTGGTCGCAAGTTCGATATTGGCTTCCTCATCGAAGCGCGCGCGCAGCTCGATGATCACGGTCACGTCCTTGCCGGCCGCCGCAGCTTCCACCAATGCCGCCACAATCGTGGAGTCGCTGCCGACGCGATACAGGGTCTGCTTGATCGCAAGCACCTGCGGATCGCTCGCGGCTTGCTTGATGAAATCCGTGACCGGTCCAAAACCCTGGAACGGATGGTGCAAAAGCACGTCCCCGGCACGCAGCGTGGAGAAGAGGTCGGCGCCGACCTTGAGACGTTCTGGAATACTGGGCGTGAAGGCCGAGTACTTGAGCTCGTGTCGGTCCACCAGATCGTACAGCGCCATCAGTCGATTCAGGTTGACCGGTCCCGGCACCTTGTACAGATCGTCTGCCGTGAGCGCGAATTGCTCCAGCAGGTAAGCCAGGATTTCATCGGGACAATCGTGCGCAGTCTCGAGGCGCACCGCGTCGCCGTAGCGCCTCGAAGCCAGCTCGCCTTCCACCGCGCGCAGCAAGTCGTCCACTTCTTCCTGCTCGACGAACAGGTCGCTGTTGCGCGTGACCCGGAACTGATAGCAGCCGCACATGCGCATGCCGGCAAAGAGTCTGGACACAAAGGCTTCGACGATGGTGCTCAAGAAAACGAAATTTCGGCTGCCCAGTTCGTCGGGCAACCGGATCAAGCGCGGCAGGGAACGCGGTGCCTGCACCACGGCCAGCCCGCTGTTGCGGCCGAAGCCATCCTCGCCTTCGACCACGATCGCAAAGTTCAAGCTCTTGTTGAGTATCTTCGGGAACGGCCGTGCCGGGTCGAGCGCCAACGGGCTCAATACCGGCTCGACCTCCCGCGTGAAGTAGTCCGCGATCCACCGGCCTTGCGCCTCGGTCCAGCTTTCAGGCTCGACGAACACCAAGCCGCTTTTCGCGAGCTCCGGCATGAGCACATCATTCAGCAGATCGTACTGTTCATCGACCATGCGAACGGCTTGCGCGCGAATGGCCTTCAGCTGCTCCGGCACCGACAATCCATCGGGCCCGCCTTGTACTGCACCGGCTTCCAGCAACTCCTTGAGGCTGGCAACGCGAATCTCGAAGAATTCGTCCAGATTTGCGCACGAGATGCACAGGAAGCGCACCCTCTCGAGCAGCGGAATCCTGCGGTCCTTGGCCTGCTCCAGCACACGCTGGTTGAAATCGAGGAACGATAGCTCGCGATTGAAATAAAGCTGCGGTACTTGCAGGTCGGTATCGTTCATGGCCCCTCAAGCATACCGGTACACGCCGCCCAAGATGCGTGCACCCTTCGCGCCCGTCACCGTGCCGGCGCTGGACGGCAGGCCGGCGAGCGTGCGCTTGGCAAACCACGCGAAGGCCACGGCTTCCACATAGTCCGGGTCCAATCCGAGGGATTCGGTGCTGGCGACGCGGCTGGGCGCTATTAGGGCGGCAATGGCATTCAGCAGCGCTGCATTGCGTGCGCCGCCCCCGCAGACATAAAGAGAGGCCCCCGGCGCGTACTGACGCAGCGCCGAAGCGAGCGAGCAGGCGGTGAATTGCTGCAATGTGGCCTGCACGTCCCGCGCTTGCCGCGGAAACAGGCCGAGCTTGGCTTTGAGCCAGGGCAGATTGAACAACTCGCGGCCCGTGCTCTTGGGGGGCGCCAGGTGCAGATAGGGTTCATCCAGCAATTCCCGGAGCAAGGTTTCGTCGATTTTGCCGCCGGCAGCCCAGGTCCCGTTCGCATCGAATTCCTTGCCTTCGTGCAGTGCGATCCAGGCGTCGAGCAGGCGATTCGCGGGACCGGTATCAAAACCCGTGACGCTGCTGCCCCGCTTGAGGATTGTGATATTCGCGATACCGCCCAAATTGGCGATAACGCGGTCCTCGGCGTCGCTGCGAAAAACCTGATCGTGAAACACCGGCAGGAGCGGAGCGCCTTGTCCACCGGCCGCCACATCGCGGCGGCGGAAGTCGCCGACCACCGTGATTGCCGTCATTTCCGCGAGCGTATTCGGATCGCCGATTTGCCAGGTGAAAGGCACGCTCAAATCGGTTCGGTGACGCAGGGTCTGGCCGTGGCTGCCGATGGCAGCCACCCGGCCCGCGCTGATGCCGGCACTCTTGATGAGCGTCAACGCCGCCTGCGCAAATGCGCGTCCCACCTCGACATCGATCTGACCCACCTCATCGAGAGCGACGCCGTCGGCGACATCCATCAACGCGGACATCCGGCGCTTGAGTGCGGGCTGGAATGCCGTGGCGCTGGTCGCGATGATGCGCACCGGTTTCACATCGAAGTCGACCAATGCCGCATCGATGGCATCCATGCTGGTTCCGGAAATCATTCCAAGGTGAAATGCCATGTCGTCGTACGCCCGATCAGTAGACGAAGGGTCTTCCGTGAGGTTCGGGCACGCCGCTGGCGGCGGGTTCTGCGGGAGCGGCCGTCGGAGTCGCGGCTGTCGCACCGGGCGTTGCAGCGCCAGACGTTGCCGCGGCGGATGTCGCAGATGCGGTGACGACCGGCGCAACGGGCGGCGATAGACCTGCAATCAAGGGGGCCGCCATCGTCCGGAATTTCTGCAGAGCCTCGGCGCGCAGCGGCTCGGCGCCAGGCAATTGCACAGTCTGCGGATTCTTGTGCACGCCATTCATGAGGTACTCGTAGTGCAGATGGGGTCCGGTGGCGAGTCCGGTCATCCCTACATAGCCGATGACGTCGCCCTGCTGAACGCGAGTGCCGATGTGCATGTTTCGCGCGAAGCGCGACATGTGACCATAGAGCGTCGAAACATTGCTGCCATGGGAAAGAATGAGCGCATTGCCGTAGCCGCCGCGCTGTCCCGCGAAACTGACATGACCGTCGCCCGCCGCGTGCACCGGGGTACCGGTCGGCGCCGCATAGTCGGTGCCCATATGTCCGCGAATCGTGTTCAATATCGGATGCAGGCGGTGGGGATTGAAAGCGGAACTGACCCGGGTGAAGTCGACCGGTGCCCGCAAGAATGCCTTGCGCATCGCCACGCCATCCGGCGTGTAGTAGCCGGCGCTTCCGGAGTCCGAGACAAAGCGCACCGCTCGATACCTTCTGCCGTTATTCACGAATTCTGCCGCCAGAACGTCCCCGTCGCGCAGATACTGTCCTGCTTGATAGATCTGCTGGTACGTGACGGTGAATCGGTCGCCCTCGCGGATGTCGAGCACAAAGTCGATATCCCAGCCGAAGATGCCGGCGAGTTTCAGCGCCACCGTGTCCGACATGTCGGCAGCCCCGGCAGCCTGAAACAAGGAAGAGTCGATCGTGGCAGTGGCGGTGCGCACGCGGATTTCGACAGGATTGTCGATCATCTTCGCTTCGAAACCATCGTTCTGGCGCACGACGTCCAGGGTTTGGGTCTCGCTGACCTTGCGCGAGAGTTCCTGAATGTCGCCGTCGGTGTGAGTCAGCTTGATTGCATCGCCCGGCTTCAAAAAATCCAAGCTCTGGCGGATACCCGGCAAATTGCGGATCGCGGCCAGGTCCGCTTTATTGAGCGACATGCGGCGAAAAATCGCGTCCAGCGTATCGTTGCGGCCGACCACCACCTCGATGATGGAGGCGACGCTGGCTTGTTGCGCAATGACGGGCGGCGGCGTGGCGGCGACGGGCGCTGCAACGATTGCGGCCGGCGGAACATCGGCCGCCCCGGAAGCTGTGCTGCTGTCAGAAGACGCCGAGCCGTGGTGTATGGCCAGCCAGAGCCCAATCCCGGTTCCGGCCACCGCGATGCAGAGGGCACCCCGCATCGCCAGTACTTTGATCCGCGAAGGATTATTCGATGAGACGATTTTGTTTCGATGCACCAGCAATTCCCAACCAGAGAACTCGGTAGGCTAACGGCCACCCTCGACAGGGTCAACACAGCAAGGCCTGATGTCGAGCGCGTCGGCGAAGTGGTCAGCACACTGAGACGAAACCTGTCTAGCGAGCTGCTAGTGCCATCGGGTGCTTGGGCTGGTACAGGCTGATATCGCTGCCGCCGGGGAGCCGCATCTTCGCGATCGAACCCCAGCGGGCTTCCTGAATTTCCGAACATTCCACATTTTTCTGCGCGAGGGATGCCATTTCGGCCTTCAAGTCATCGCACATGAAAAAGAGTTCGTGCGCGCCATTCTCCCCGGACGGGTGGAAGGCCGCTTCAGCGGGCGGCAAAGCAAAAATCAGCCAGCCGTGGCCCGCGTCCACCGATTTGAGCCCAAGAACGTCCCGGAAAAACGCACGGTCCGCTTCGGCGTCGGTGGTGTAAAGAACAATATGAGCGCCAAATATCATCGGTTCCTCCCTGGAAATCCCTATTAAATCCGCCTTGATTTGCCGTGGGGCTCACAAAATTCCCCTGGCAGGACACTACCTGAGGGTAACGGCGGTTGACAGGCTCAAGCGCACGGCTATACTGCGCGCCCTCCCACCTAAAACGCGTTTTTCGAGACTTTACGTTCATTGACGGGGTCCAAAAACGCGTTATACTTGGAAGTTCGCCCGAGGCCTTTGTCGCCTGGGGTTATTCTTTAAAAATTTGAACAGGTAACTTGTGCAGGGACTCGCGTCGATGCGCCTTTGGTGCAATTCGATGATTCGAGTTCCAAACGACCAGATGTTCATTCGTGAACAGAAGCGAGTTTGGGATCGAGATTGCTTCAGTGAAAAAGTGTTATTAACTGAAGAGTTTGATCCTGGCTCAGATTGAACGCTGGCGGCGTGCCTAACACATGCAAGTCGAGCGGTAACAGGTGTAGCAATACATGCTGACGAGCGGCGAACGGGTGAGTAATGCTTTGGAATCTTCCCAGTAGTGGGGAATAACCAGTCGAAAGATTGGCTAATACCGCATACGTCTGTAAAGGGAAAGCGGGGGCTCGTAAGACCTCGCGCTATTGGATGAGCCAAAGTCGGATTAGCTAGTTGGTGGGGTAATGGCCTACCAAGGCGACAATCCGTAGCTGGTCTGAGAGGACGACCAGCCACACCGGAACTGAGACACGGTCCGGACTCCTACGGGAGGCAGCAGTGGGGAATATTGGACAATGGGGGAAACCCTGATCCAGCGACGCCGCGTGTGTGAAGAAGGCCTGCGGGTTGTAAAGCACTTTTAGTGGGGACAAAAAGCTACGGATTAATACTCTGTGGTCTTGATTTAACCCAAAGAAAAAGCACCGGCTAACTCTGTGCCAGCAGCCGCGGTAATACAGAGGGTGCGAGCGTTAATCGGAATTACTGGGCGTAAAGCGCGCGTAGACGGTTTTGTAAGTCAGATGTGAAATCCCTGGGCTCAACCTGGGAACTGCATTTGAAACTGCATGGCTAGAGTATGGAAGAGGGAAGTGGAATTTCCGGTGTAGCGGTGAAATGCGTAGATATCGGAAGGAACACCAGTGGCGAAAGCGACTTCCTGGTCCAATACTGACGTTCATGTGCGAAAGCGTGGGGAGCAAACAGGATTAGATACCCTGGTAGTCCACGCCATAAACGATGACAACTAGATGTTGGGAGGGTCTGCCTCTCGGTGTCGCAGCTAACGCGTTAAGTTGTCCGCCTGGGGAGTACGGCCGCAAGGTTGAAACTCAAAGGAATTGACGGGGACCCGCACAAGCGGTGGAGCATGTGGTTTAATTCGATGCAACGCGAAGAACCTTACCTGGTCTTGACATCCCAGGAACCCTATAGAGATATGGGGGTGCCTTCGGGAACCTGGAGACAGGTGCTGCATGGCTGTCGTCAGCTCGTGTCGTGAGATGTTGGGTTAAGTCCCGCAACGAGCGCAACCCTTGTCCTTAGTTGCCATCATTTAGTTGGGAACTCTAAGGAGACCGCCGGTGACAAACCGGAGGAAGGTGGGGATGACGTCAAGTCATCATGGCCCTTATGACCAGGGCTACACACGTGCTACAATGGTAGGTACAAAGGGTTGCGAAGCCGCAAGGTGGAGCCAATCCCATAAAGCCTATCGTAGTCCGGATCGGAGTCTGCAACTCGACTCCGTGAAGTCGGAATCGCTAGTAATCGTAGATCAGCATTGCTACGGTGAATACGTTCCCGGGTCTTGTACACACCGCCCGTCACACCATGGGAGTTGATTGCACCAGAAGCAGGTAGCCTAACCGCAAGGGGGGCGCCTACCACGGTGTGTTCAATGACTGGGGTGAAGTCGTAACAAGGTAGCCGTACGGGAACGTGCGGCTGGATCACCTCCTTTAAAGAGACAGCTCCAAAGAACGTTTTGGCGCGAGCCCCTTCACAAGTCACCTGTTCTAATGTTTAGTTGGTTGGTAGCCCCCCTGGTTGAGAAACCAGTGGGCAACCCGACGCGGGCCCTTGGTTGCGAAACACGGGGGTCTGTAGCTCAGTTGGTTAGAGCGCACCCCTGATAAGGGTGAGGTCGGAGGTTCAACTCCTCCCAGACCCACCAAATCAAATGGGTCAAAGCGTCGAGCGACACCAAGGTTCATTCGGACGGGGCCATAGCTCAGCTGGGAGAGCGTCGCGTTTGCAACGCGAAGGTCGTCGGTTCGATCCCGACTGGCTCCACCAACTAATTCAGTTCACAGCGTGTCATGAGTCATGCATCAACTTTTGTTGCATGACTCATGGCATGCGGGCCGCAAGGCTCGTATGTGTTCTTTAAAAATTCGGCAATTTGTTTTGACACTCAAACGTAGATACATCTCTATCTATGAATGAGATGTCGCATTCGAGAACCAGTTGATTGTGTTTTTGTATGACTCCAAATCGCTTGGGGTTATATGGTCAAGTGAATAAGCGCACATGGTGGATGCCTTGGCGACAGAAGGCGATGAAGGACGTGGTAGCCTGCGATAAGCTTCGGGGAGCCGGCAAATATGCTTCGATCCGAAGATTTCCGAATGGGGAAACCCACCTCTTAGGAGGTACCTTTGACTGAATACATAGGTTAAAGGAGCGAACCCGGTGAATTGAAACATCTCAGTAACCGGAGGAATAGAAATCAACCGAGATTCCGTTAGTAGTGGCGAGCGAACGCGGAAAAGCCCAGTGCTCATAATTGCGTAAGTCCTAGTGGAACAGTCTGGAAAGTCTGGCCATAGCGGGTGATAGCCCCGTACATGAAAGGACAAGCGCATGGAGCACAAAGAGTAGGGCGGGACACGTGCAATCCTGCCTGAACATAGGGGGACCATCCTCTAAGGCTAAATACTCTCTGTCGACCGATAGTGAACTAGTACCGTGAGGGAAAGGCGAAAAGAACCCCGGAGAGGGGAGTGAAATAGAACCTGAAACCGTGTGCGTACAAGCAGTGGGAGCCTCCGCAAGGGGGTGACTGCGTACCTTTTGTATAATGGGTCAGCGAGTTACTTTTAGTGGCAAGGCTAACCGAATAGGGGAGCCGTAGGGAAACCGAGTCTTAATCGGGCGTTTCAGTCGCTAGGAGTAGACCCGAAGCCAGTCGATCTATCCATGGCCAGGGTGAAAGTAGGGTAACACCTACCGGAGGTCCGAACGAACCACTGTTGCAATAGTGCGTCGATGAGCTGTGGATAGGAGTGAAAGGCTAATCAAGGCTGGCGATAGCTGGTTCTCCCCGAAAGCTATTTAGGTAGTGCCTCGTGTAATTCACCCTGGGGGGTAGAGCACTGTTTAGACTAGGGGAACATCCCGTTCTACCAAATCTATGCAAACTCCGAATACCCAGGAGTGTTATCACGGGAGACACACGGCGGGTGCTAACGTCCGTCGTGAAGAGGGAAATAACCCAGACCATCAGCTAAGGTCCCAAAGTTTTGGCTAAGTGGTAAACGATGTGGGAAGGCTAAAACAGCTAGGAGGTTGGCTTAGAAGCAGCCATCCTTTAAAGAAAGCGTAATAGCTCACTAGTCTAGTCGGCCTGCGCGGAAGATTTAACGGGGCTTAAGCCAAGCACCGAAGCTATGGGTTTATATTATCTTCGGATCGTTTAAGCGGTAGGGGAGCGTTCTGTAAGCCTGCGAAGGTGAACTGCGAGGTTTGCTGGAGGTATCAGAAGTGCGAATGCTGACATGAGTAACGTTAATGCGGGTGAAAAACCCGCACGCCGAAAACCCAAGGTTTCCTGAGCTATGTTAATCAGCTGAGGGTGAGTCGGATCCTAAGGCGAGACCGAAAGGTGTAGTCGATGGAAAGCAGGTTAATATTCCTGCACCGATTATTACTGCGATGGGGTGACGGAGAAGGCTAAACAATCCGGGGTTGGTTCCCGGTTCAAGGTTGTAGGGGGAGATTCCAGGTAAATCCGGAGTTTCATTAACCCCAAGAACTGAGTACTAGGTTTCTTCGGAAACCGAAGTTGTCTACGCCACGCTTCCAGGAAAAGCCTCTAAGCTTCAGGTAATGATCGTCCGTACCGCAAACCGACACTGGTGGGTGAGAGGAAAACTCTAAGGCGCTTGAGAGAACTCGGGTTAAGGAACTCTGCAATTTGACACCGTAACTTCGGGAGAAGGTGTGCCTTTGATTGTGATGGGATTTACTCCCTGAGCGGTTAGAGGTCTCAGATAATCGGGGGCTGCGACTGTTTACCAAAAACACAGGACTCTGCGAACACGAAAGTGGATGTATAGGGTCTGACGCCTGCCCGGTGCCGGAAGGTTAATTGATGGGGTCAGCCGCAAGGCGAAGCTCTTGATCGAAGCCCCGGTAAACGGCGGCCGTAACTATAGGCATTGGTAGACGAGAGAGTCGAGTCGACGATGTAGAGTTCAGGGTTAGATGATTAGGACAACTTCTATAGTTGTAGTTACGTTAATAAACTTGGCTATATGCTGGAAACACTGAGTATCTGAAAGTACTCATCGCTCGATTGCGAGTGGTAGTGAAAATCTTTCAGTGCAGTCAATCAGCAGGAAAGGCCGGCTTTCGCCGGAATCCTCAGAGACTTTACGCCAGGCCCCTTTTTCGAGGGGATGATAAAGTCCGAACTGCATGGCGACATGCAGGAGTAAAGCGCAATGCGATACTCCATTAACGCGTGACTTTTGCGTGTTGATGAACGACCAGAACGGTCCTAAGGTGAACAAAAGCTGCCTTAGTAAAATTTGGCCATATGCTGGAATCCCCGTGAATGCTGCGATACTCGCTGTATAACGAAGATCAGATCCGCGAACCGGATTTGCCTGAGTCGTACGGCAGTGATAATTCGTCAGCTGCGGAAAATCAGCAGGAAAGGCTGATTAAAATCGGTTGGATCACCGGGTACGTGGACGGAGAAGGTTGCTTTTCAATCAACTTTATTCGTCAACCTCATCGACATAATCGACGAGGGTACAAAACCGGCTTCCAAGTGGCACATGAGTTTGCGGTGACTCAAGGCGCATCAAGCGTCGAAAGTCTCCACCTGCTCATGAGGTTCTTTGGTGTTGGCAACGTCTATATCAACAAGAGATATGACAACCACAAAGAGCATTTGTATCGGTACTGTGTTCGAGCTCGGGAAGAGTTGGTGAAGACCATCATTCCGTTCTTTGATCAGTATCCGCTGCGAACCTCCAAGCAAGACAACTTCTTGAAGTTCGCGGAATGTATGAGGTTGATGGAGACGGGCGCTCATCTCACCAGAAGTGGGTTGATCGAGATCGTCGAAATCGCCGAAACCATGAATCACAAAAAGCCACGCACTGAAATAATCAGAATCCTCAGAGACTACACGCCAGACACCGATCCTCATCGGTGAAGATATAGTCCGAGCTGCATGGCGACATGCAGGATGAGAAAGTGGAATAATCTCATCGCTCTGTTTCAGGCAGAGTTAACAGACCTCAGCGAAATTCCTTGTCGGGTAAGTAACATTGCCCAGGATAGTGGCGACACTGTTCCGATGACTGGCTCAAATCGGTGGAACCCTAACGACGTCTGTGCAAGTGCGTCGAGGGCAATACCGAGGGTAAGACTCCAAGTAAGCGCGATATGCGTCACTTGGTTTCCCCGTAACGACTTGAGGAGTGAGATCCTCAGATGGTCTAGATATCTAGTCCATAACACGCCAGCTCTGACTGCAAAAAAGCGATGAGACCAGCTCAAATCATCGTAGTCAGATGAACGTATAGTCTATGCCGCGAGTAATCGTGGAAATCATGAAGTTCCGACCTGCACGAATGGCGTAACGCTGGCCCCACTGTCTCGACCCGAGACTCAGTGAACTTGAAATCGCTGTGAAGATGCGGCGTAGCTGCGGAAAGACGGAAAGACCCCGTGAACCTTTACTATAGCTTTACACTGAACTTTGAATTTGTTTGTGTAGGATAGCTGGGAGCCTACGAAGTGGGGACGCTAGTTCTCATGGAGGCAACCTTGAAATACCAGCCTGACAACTTCGCAGTTCTAACCTTGGCCCGTAATCCGGGTTGGGGACAGTGTATGGTGGGTAGTTTGACTGGGGCGGTCTCCTCCCAAAGAGTAACGGAGGAGTGCAAAGGTACCCTCAGCGCGGTCGGTCATCGCGCATAGAGTGCAATCGCATAAGGGTGCTTAACTGCGAGACGGACATGTCGAGCAGGTACGAAAGTAGGTGATAGTGATCCGGTGGTTCTGTATGGAAGGGCCATCGCTCAACGGATAAAAGGTACTCCGGGGATAACAGGCTTATTCCTCCCAAGAGTCCACATCGACGGAGGAGTTTGGCACCTCGATGTCGGCTCATCACATCCTGGGGCTGTAGCAGGTCCCAAGGGTATGGCTGTTCGCCATTTAAAGTGGTACGCGAGCTGGGTTCAGAACGTCGTGAGACAGTTCGGTCCCTATCTTCCGTAGCCGTTGGAGATTTGAGGGTGAGTTGCTCCTAGTACGAGAGGACCGGAGTGAACGTATCTCTGGTGTTCCGGTTGTCACGCCAGTGGCACTGCCGGGTAGCTATATACGGACGGGATAACCGCTGAAAGCATCTAAGCGGGAAGCCCCCCCCAAGATTAGATCTCCCTAGACCTTTAAGGTCTCTAAAGGGCCGTCGAAGACTACGACGTTGATAGGCTGGGTGTGTACGCGCAGTAATGCGTTTAGCTAACCAGTACTAATTGCCCGTGAGGCTTGACCATATAACACCCAAGCGATTTGCCTAACGTCGAATCGTGTGTGGAGTGCAATCAATTACTTGAATGCGACAATCCTGGATTCAATTCCGGGGGTCGAAACAAATTGTGCGAATTCGTGAAGGGGCTGAGCCATGACTCGGCCCCTTTGCAAACGGTTTGCCTGGCGGCCATAGCGAGTGGGAACCACCCGATCCCTTTTCGAACTCGGAAGTGAAAACGCTCTGCGCCGATGCTAGTGTCGACTTTGTCGATGTGAAAGTAGGTCACTGCCAGGCTCTTAATTTGATGAAAACGAAACCCTCACCGACGCAAGTTGGTGAGGGTTTTTTCATTGCGCGCCATCATAAGTGCTTCGATGGATCGGCGGTCTCGAGGGACGAAGCGGTTCGTTTCGCTATTCCAGGTGAGGCGCGAGCACATTTTCGATCCATTTCATGAATGCGCGCACCCGGCGCGACAGATTGCGCCGATGCGCTACTACCAAGGAGACATCGAGCGGCTTGTGTTGAAAATCTGGTAGAAGCTCTATCAACGCTCCACTCGCCAAGTAACGGCCAATCGCCAACAGCGGTGCCTGAATCAGGCCAAGGCCGGCGATGCTGGCGGCTTCGTATGCCTGCACGGTGTTGACGTGCAGCGCACCTGGCAACTGAAGCTTCGCGTAGCTGTCGCCGAGCGGATACTCCCATCCATAGGGTTTTGCGCCGAGTGTCCGTGCGAAATGAATTGCCCGATGTTTCTGATGCTGCAGGTCTTCTAGCGATCGAGGGACGCCATAGCGCGCCAAGTAGGCAGGACTGGCGGCGTTGACCATGCGCAGTTTGCCCAGCGGGCGGGCAATCAGTGTCTCGTCCCCGATGGGACCCAGTCGCAACACGCAGTCAAACCCCTCTTGAACCAGATCAACTTGGCGATCCGTACTCGACACCTCCAGCTCCAACTCGGGATAAGTCGCCATGAAGGCCGGCAAGGCCGGCACGATGGTGGTGCGCGCCAGCTCGCTCGGCAGATCAATCCGTAAGCGCCCGCGAAGTGCCACTCGATCGCTTGCGAACATTGAGTGCAGATCATCGACGTCAGCCAGCAGATCGCGGGCACGCGCATGGAATACCCGTCCGTCTTCCGTCAACTGCACGCTGCGCGTCGTCCGGTGCAGAAGCCTCACACCGAGGTCCTCTTCCAGCTTCCGGACCGCCGTTGAAACCCTTCCCTTCTGAATCCCTAAGCTATCGGCTGCGTGGGTGAAGCTCCCCATGTCCGCGACTGTTATGAAAATGAGGATGGGTTCGAGATTCTGCATTTTCGTGCCCCGGTATTGTTCACCGCAGAAAGAACAGTGAGTTCGTTTCCCCGGTGTTTATCAGACCTAAGAGACACAGTAAGGTTCGAGCACAGGTATCCCCATAGGAGAGCCAAATGTCCGAGACTATGACCTTACGTCGCGCCCTGTGGGCCGGCCGGATAATGAGCGCGTTTGTCGTTGTCGCTCTGGTGGCAGACGGCACTATTCAACTATTCGCGCCGGCACAGATCGCCAGCATGATGCAGGAAACCGGGTTCGCGATGGACCTGACCCGTGTCGTGGGTCCGATCATCCTCGCCTGCGCCATCCTTTACGCCATCCCGGCCACCGCCGTCCTCGGTGCGATCCTAGTGACGGGCTTTTTGGGAGGCGCCATCTGCGCCCATGTCCGCATTGGTGAATTGGGGTCGCCGCCGGAAATCATTTCCTTGCTTCTGGGCGCGATCACATGGGGCGGCCTTTACGCGCGCGATGCCCGTATCCGGGCCATTCTGCCGCTCGTCCGTTAAACCAACCGGGGCAGTGCTCTGCCCCGAACATCAGGAGAAAACGCATGTTTTTAGTCATGGGAATCACAGGAAAAGTAGGCGGCGCGACCGCAGCACATCTGTTGGCGCACGGCAAGAAAGTACGCGCGCTGGTCCGCAATCGCGAGAAGGCGGCAAGTTGGGCGAACCAGGGCGTGGAACTGGTTGACGGTGATTGGAATGATTCGGCAGCCATCGAGCGGGCGCTCAATGGCGTCGAAGGCGCGTTTGTCATGTTGCCGGCTGTCTGGGCCCCGTCGCCCGATTACAAAGAAGCCAAGGGCGTGATTGCGAACTATGTCGAGGCGCTCACCAGGG
The DNA here is from genome assembly GCA_963775565.1 of uncultured Gammaproteobacteria bacterium. GTDB lineage: Bacteria > Pseudomonadota > Gammaproteobacteria > Steroidobacterales > Steroidobacteraceae > Bog-1198. The sequence goes on along the minus strand of CAVZJP010000017.1, from coordinate 459,117 downwards.
CAGCGCCGCCGCGGGTGATAGCGCTTTCGTCCATGGGTGCGAACAGAACCAGCGGGCTCGGGATGATCACGGCCTTATCGCTTCTGGAGCGCAGTTTTCGCGACCTGCTATCGCCAGTTGCATTTGTGCGCGCAGGTGGATTCTTCGAGAACTTCCTCTACGGCTTGCAGGCCGCCCAGGGCGGAATGCTACCGGTCTACTACAATCCGACAAACCGGAAATCGACCATGGTCGCGACGAACGACATTGGCGCGGAGGTTGCAACCCTTTTGACCGGACCAGCTTGGTCAGGCCAGCGCGTCGTCGAGCTGGGTTCGATGGTCACCGCGGATGAAGTCGCGGAGCAATTGGGCGAAGTCCTGAATTTCGACGTGAAAGCCTTTGCAGTTCCGCGTGCAGGATGGGCGAAGGCGTTTGAGCAATTCGGCATCCCGAAAGGTCACACCGGACCTGCCGAGGAAATGTTTGAGGCCGTGAATGCAGGATGGATGGACCTCGGAGTTGAGGGTACGGAGCAAGTAGCGGGTGCGACGTCCGCGCGCGACGTCTTCGCGGCGGCCCAGAAGGCCGTGAGGGCATGAACCGCGACGGGGGCGGGGCCAGATGGCGGAAAGCCCTCGAACAAATCTCCCCGCATGAGCCATACTCAGGCTCGTAGTCTCCTGACCCAATAGATCGCCCGAGAGGTGTCCCTGGTGACCCGCTTTGATCCGGCGCGACGGCAGTTTCTGGCACTCGGCGGCACCTCGCTCGCCCTCGCGTCAATGATGGCGAATGCCCGCGTGCCATTACCCGACGGCACAGAAGAACCTCCACCCTCGAGCGCTCCTGAGCCAGTGGGATCGCGCCTGACCACCGCCCGAGACGCCACCCATCGGTTGACCGTGGATGTGCAGATCAACGGGTTCGGCCCCTATCGGTTCCTGATCGATACGGGCGCCGACCGGAGTGTGCTGTCTGCCGAAGTCGCTGCCGCAATCGGACTCACTCTCGGAGACATGGTGATGCTGCGCGGCGTGGTCCGCGCCATCGGCACTGAAACAGTGACGATCAGAGAGCTCTCTTTCGGGTCGATCCGATGCCGCAACCTGCTCATTCCGACCCTGCCGGCTGACCTCCTGGGTGCGGACGGATACCTCGGCCTCGATGTTCTGGACAAGCATCTCGTGACCCTCGATTTCAAGCGGCAGACCCTCCAGGTAACAGAACCGCGTTCGCGCTTCAGCGCATTCTGGGTGGCCCAGAATGAGGTGCGCGTTCGCGCCATAGGGACAAGGGGTCATTTGCGCGCTCTGAACTGCATCGTCGATGGCGTGGCCGCAGCCGCATTCATAGACACCGGCGCGGACGTGTGTGCCGGCAACAACGCGCTTGCCACCGCACTCGCGAATCGCGATGCACGCTTCGAGACCTTGGGGCACGTTTCTCTCACCGATGTGACGGGTGGCGCGATTTTCGGTAATGCGGCGATGGTCCGCAGCATTCAACTCAACGATGTGACTTTCACGGACTGCCCGCTGGTGATCGCCGATTTCGAAATCTTCGACGTGTGGGGCCTGGGTGACCGCCCGGCTTTGCTTATCGGGGTCAACTTATTGCGGGAGTTCTCCAGGGTGTCCATCGACTATGGCTTGAAGGAAATCCGATTCGACCTGGCGAGCTTGGGGGGCGCGCAGCCATGGGCGATCGACACCACATGATTGCCGGAGCTTTGGGCCGCCACACCTGCGGTGCCTAAAGCCACTTATCCCCGCCTGATCAGTCCGTGCCGTTTTTTTCCCACGCTGAGTCGCGCGGTTCCACTCTCATCCAGATCCGCATCTGAAACCGCGGCGTTCGCCAAGACCACCGGCCGGTCATTGAGCTTCACCCCACCCTGGTCGATAAGCCTGCGCGCCTCGCTCTTCGATGCCGCCATGCCGAGCGCCACGACCGCGTCGATCACCGGCAGCGGGGCACCGGCTGCGAGGGTTACCGACGGCAGGCCATCGGCCGCCGAACCGGCAAATGCCTTTGCCGCCGTGTCGACCGCATCGCGCGCGGCCGTGTCGCCGTGGCATAGGCGTGTCGCTTCGGTGGCGAGGATTTGCTTGGCCTCGTTGATCTCGGCGCCCTCGAGCTTCTCGATCCGTGTAATTTCCCCGAGCGGCAAATCGGTGAACAAGCGCAGAAATCGGGCGACGTCGCCGTCCTCGGTATTGCGCCAGTACTGCCAGTAGTCATAAGCCGGGAGCCGTTTGGCGCTAAGCCACACGGCGCCGCTCGCGGTCTTACCCATCTTGGCGCCTGAGCTCGTGGTCATGAGAGGCGTCGTGAGACCGAACAGCTCCCGCTCGCGCACGCGCCGGCCGAGCTCCACGCCTTGAAGTATGTTGCCCCACTGATCCGAGCCGCCCATCTGCAGCGTGCAGTCATAGCGCTTGTTCAGCTCCACGAAATCGTAGCCCTGCAAAATCATGTAATTGAATTCCAGGAACGACAGGGGCTGCTCACGCTCGAGCCTGAGCCGCACGCTGTCCATGGTGAGCATGCGATTGATCGAGAAGTGCTTGCCGATGTCGCGCAGGAACGGGATGTACTGCAGGCCCGATAACCAGTCATCGTTGTTGGCCATGATGGCGCCCGTCGGGCCGTCGTCGAAGCGCAGGAAGTGCCCGAAGATCTCGCGGATGCCGGCGATGTTGGCATTGATCTGCGCGTCGGTCAGCAGTTGACGCGTCTCATCCCGTCCCGAAGGATCTCCGACCTTGGTCGTGCCGCCGCCCATCAGCACAATCGGCCGGTGGCCGGTGCGCTGCAAGTGCCGCAGCAGCATGATCTGTACCAGGCTGCCCACATGCAGGCTGTCGGCCGTGGCATCGAAGCCGATATACGCAGTGACCACGCCGGCGGTTGCGCGCCGGTCCAGACCGGCGGCATCCGTCTGCTGATGAATGTATCCACGCTCGGTCAGCGTGCGCAAAAACTCGGATTTCAATTCAGTCACGATTGATTCTACTTTGGTCCAATACCTGGTCTTTTCATCGCACTTAGACTAGCACGACACTCGCATTGCGGCTTCGGCGCGGCAACTTTCCGGCCGATCGTTGCGCTACAATTCACAGGCCCGCTGATCACATCAACGCACCCGAGATTGGGAGACTCGCCATCGAACCCTTGCGCTTTCCCGTGGCGCCGCGCGCGGTGGCGATCGTCAAGTTATCGGCGCTGGGCGATGTATTTCACACATTGCCCGTGATTCGCACCTTGCAGCAAGCGTGGCCGGACACCCGATTCACGTGGGTGATCGGGCGCACCGAAGCGAAGCTCATCGGCAAGATCCCGGACATCGAATTCATCGAATTCGACAAACGCGCCGGCCGTGCCGCCTACGCAGCGCTATATAAAACATTGCGCGGCCGGTCCTTCGACGTGCTGTTGCACATGCAATTTGCCTGGCGTGCGAGCCTGCTTGCCGCGATGATCAAAGCGGAAATAAAACTCGGCTATGACCGCGCCCGGGCGCTCGATCTGCAATGGATGTTTACGACGCATCGGATCGCCGCCATACCGCGGCAGCATGTCATGGACTCGCTGTTCGAATTTGCGCGCAGCGTGGGGGTCGAGTCTCGGACGTACCGCTGGGATGTACCGGTGCCCGACAGCGCGCGTGATTATGCGCTGCGTGCCATCCCGGATCAGGTGCCTACGCTCATCATCAGTCCCTGCTCCAGCCATTCGGTGCGCAATTGGAATATCGCGGGCTACGCGAAGGCCGGCGATTACGCGGCCCGGGAGCTCGGACTCAAGGTGCTGATCTGCGGCGGACCCACGGAATTGGAACTGCGCACCGGCGCCGCAATCGCATCCGCCATGCGCGAGCCCTGCGTGAATCAGGTCGGCAAAGATACTCTTCCGGAATTCTATGCAGCACTGGGCCGCGCCCGCGTCATCCTGACGCCCGACTCGGGGCCCGCACACATGGCGACCTCGCTGGGCGTTCCCGTGGTCGGGTTGTACGCGTCGACCAATCCGGCGCGCAGCGGCCCGTATTTCAGTCTGGATCTATGCTGCGATCAGTTTGATGCGGCGGCCCGGCGTTTTTTGGGAAAACCCGCCGCGGCGTTACCCTGGCGCACCAAGATCCAGGTACCGGGGGTCATGGACTTGATCGACCCAGCGGAAGTCATCGGCAAATTGGCCCTGGCGCTGCAGCCGCGGCCGAAGCTCAACCCGCTGTAGTCTGCTCCCGAGCGTGGGTGCTATGGCCCGCCAATACGTTGATGGGCGCGTACTCGGGCCGCTGCATGTTTTTTCGCGGCACGATGATGGTCGTGACCAAAGCGAATTGCCCGGACAGGCTGGCGTGACTCACGCTGTCGGTGAACACCATCCACGCGGATTTCGGGGGAAAACGGATTTCCTCCTGGCCGCGCTGGTCGCGATGAAAAGAGTCCGCGTCTTTCATGAAATTGTGCAAGCGCCGCATGGCACGGTCGTAGGGGCTGGAATCGAGGGAGCGGGCGAGCGGATTCAAACGCGCAAGGCCGCGCACGAAGCCGCTGAAGGTGCGGTCGCCGAGTCCTTTGTCGAGCCGGACCGCGAGCCTGCCGTGCTCGTCGACGAGACCGGCATCGCGGCCGAAGCGTTCGACAATGTCCTCGATCGGCCCCTTCGTCGCCCAAACGCGATCCTCATGCTCATTCACATTGACGAAGAATCGCAGTATCCGGTCGCCATCCGTCGCGCCGTACGCGCCCGCGTCGATGTGCACGAGCTCATTGCTGGCATGCGGATCAAGACCCCGGCCGCGCTCCTGGATGGGCCGAAAGCTGCAGGTGCCGATTGTCCAGTCGGTCGTCAGATGGGCGATGTGTTTTTTGAGGAACCCGCTGACGGCGGCCAGGTGATCCTTGAGAATCGCCGTTACGCGATCGCGTGTTTGTTCGTCGGCATCGATTCCAGTCACCCGGTTTGCCTCGGGATGATAGCTGATGTTCTTCAGCTTCAATCGCGTCGGCAGTTCCGTGCGCAGATAATTGAGCACCGACTCGTCCGGAATGGGGAACGGGCAGGCGGGAAAATACACGATGTGGTTGGTTTCCAAGGCGTCCGCCATCGATTTGTCCGCAGCATCGATCTGCCGAACGTCGATCGTGGTAACTACGCTCATGGCGAGCCCCTGACTTTAGTCGATTCCGCATGATAGCATGGCCCCGGCTCACGACGGGGTGCGGACGTTGCCTTCGATGCCGGGCCTGGAGCTCGTGAAATAGTATTTTCCTCGCATTCGTTCCTGATTTTCTTGCTGGCGTTCCTTGCCATCTACGGCATCGTGACGCACTGGCGGGAAAGCGCCGGCCGTGAACTGATCATCCTGGCCTCCCTGGTCTTCTATGGATTCTGGATTCCGGCGTACCTGGTTCTCATCATCGGGTCGATCGTCTGCAATTTCGCGATGGCGCAATTCATGCGCAGGGCGGCGCGGCCGCAAACCAGACGTCTCGCGGTCGTGCTCGCGGTATCCGCGAATCTTCTCTTGCTCGGCTATTTCAAATATCTCGATTTCTTGATCGGCTCGTTCGACTCCATATTCAGTCTTGATGCAGCCCTGCAGCACATTGCTCTGCCGATCGGCATCTCGTTCTTCACCTTTCAGCAAATCAGCTTCCAGCTCGACCAGTACCGCGGCCGGATCGGCAATGTGAAGTTTCTCGACTACGCAATGTTGATCGCATTCTTTCCCCATTTGATTGCGGGGCCGATCGTGTTGCAGTCCGACCTGCTGCCGCAGATCATCGGCCGAAAGGCGTGGATGCTCAGGGCGCCGAATATTGCACTGGGTTTTGCGGTGTTTTCGGTCGGTCTGTTCAAGAAGCTGGTGTTGAGCGATCGGATTTCACCGTACAGCGACCACGCATTCAGCCTGGTCGCGTCTCACGGTGCCGCGTCGGCCGCGGACGCATGGGCGGGAGCGCTCAGCTATGCATTCCAAATTTACTTCGACTTTTCCGGCTACTCGGACATGGCGGTGGGGCTGGCATTCTTGTTTGGTTTCCGCCTGCCGATCAATTTTTTCTCGCCCTACAAGGCAAAAAGCATCCAGGACTTCTGGAGACGATGGCACATCACCTTGTCGAACTTTTTGCGTAACAATCTGTATTTCCCCCTGGGGGGAAGTCGCCACGGAATCTGGCGCACCGTCCTCGCACTGCTAGTCACGATGAGTCTCGGCGGATTGTGGCACGGCGCGGGAATCACCTATGTCGTGTGGGGCATGTTCCATGGCGTTTTGCTGGCGGCCTATCATTTATACCGCAGGTCCGGTATTGCGGACCGGCTGAGTCTGTCCCGGCTCGAACGATTCTCCAGCGGCGCGGCGTGGCGCGTTTTTGCGGCGGGGATGCGTCGGATCAGCGCAGCTTGCGCGGTAATGATCACATTTTCCGCCGTGACCATCGGCTGGGTCTATTTTCGCTCGCCGGATTTGCACACGGCCAATACCATGCTGGTCGCCATGCTGGGGATTTCATCTCATGCCCCGGTGGCGGGCGGACTGAATGAGGTTGGGCCGAACCTGATCTTGTACGCGGCCATGACCTGGTTCTTGCCGAATTCAGCGCAGATTTTTCGCAAGTTCGGCATGTACCAGCACGCCGAGGAGTACCTGCCTCGAACGCCGGTATCTGCCGTCTCGGGTCTGCTCACTTATGATCTGAAGCCTGCGTGGGCGCTGATTTCAGCGGTGACTTTCACCGTTGCCTGGTTCGCCTTGTCGAACCTAAGCCCGTTCATCTATTTTCAGTTCTGATGCCGCCACACGAGCAACAAGTCCTGCCCGCCGATTCAGCGCCACCGGTGCCTGCGGATTCGGCCCGAGCGTTGCGCCATCTACGGCTGATGATAGCGACCACGCTGTTTATCTGGCTCGTGGTCATCGGGGCGAATATGCTGACTTTTCGAATGCTGCTTCAGCCGCAGCATCAAGCCGCCGTCGAGATGATCAGCGGCTGGGGACGGACCTACAAGCCGATACTATTCGATCGATTCAGGCCGCGTGTCGCCAGCTTCGGCGCATCCTGGGTGCGCGATGCCTTCGATCCTGAAGTCATCAGCGCGATGCTCGGAAAGCTCTTTTACAATTTCGGAATTTCAGGATGCCAGCCTTACGAGGTACGGCGTTTCCTGCAATCGGCGCTCAGCATTCATAGCCTCGAGACCGTGATCATCAATTTGGATTCGATGATCGACGATCCCTCCCACCCGCGGACGCAATTTGGATTCAACGAAGCGCTCTTGAATGTCAATGCGGCCGGACAGGTCAACGCTTTCGTGGAAGCGCAAAGGATGTTCGCCGTGACGCTCTCGGGTGCGTCGATCGGCTACAACATCGAGGTGAGCCAGGCCCTGTGGAAACTTAGAAATGGAGACAGCAAGGAAGATGTGATCCCCTCTTTCGATCGATACGACTATAGCCCGGCCGCCGTGCGCGAACGCGCGCTGCTGGCGCGCGCTCAAGTGATCGACGCCTCGGCACCCGCAGGGGCGGGCGACGTGTCGAAATCCCCCGGGTCGGCTGCGGACGGCGGTCTCGGGGAGGAATTCGATCGCGCCATGACCGCCGTTTGCGCGGAGAAAATACAGGTATTCCTATACACGACGCCGGGACAGGTATTGCTCAAGGCCGCCAATCCACCCGCGCTGCGTACGCGCATCGCGTGGTACGAGCGTCTGCAGGCGTGGAACGATCGATGCGGGGGCCGCATTCACTACTTCGATTTCAACTACCCGAATGCGCTGACGATGGAGGGCGTGATGAATGTGCCGCCGCGTGCCGAATATTTTCGACGCGACGGGCATCCGCGGCCGACCGTTGGTCAGGCGATGATCGCTGCGATGTTTCCGGCCGGTTCGGCTGAAGGTCCGGGGCGCCTGTCGGACTTCGGCACCGACCTGTTGGCGCTGCCCAAGCCGGCGGCCCTGGCCTGGATCACTCGCACGCAGGAACGCTGGAGCGGGCAGTGGGCAGCGGCGGAAAAAGCGGCGGTGCTCGCCGACCTTGGGTCGCCGCGATGAACTTAGGCGCCGCTCACCGATCGGATGCGCGCCTGACTCTGCGGACCCCACCACTGATCGACGCTGGCCGTGAGTCCGGCAAGATCAAGTCCCGCCCTGGCAAGACAGGTGTCGCGGGTTCCGTGCTCGATGAACCGATCCGGTATACCGATGTGCAGCATCGATACTTGAACTCCGGCGGCAGCGAGGAGTTCGCCGACGCCGGCGCCGGCGCCACCGATGATGGCGTTCTCTTCGATGGTGATGATGGCGAGATGCCGTGCGGCGATCGATAGCACCATCTTCTCATCCAGCGGCTTCACGAAGCGCATGTTGACCAAGGTCGCGTCCAGGCGCTCGGCAATCTTTTGCGCCGAGTCGACCAGTGCGCCGAATGCGAGTATCGCCAGTCCGCAGCGGCCCTCACGGCGCAATTGCGCTTGCCCGACGGGAAGAGCAGTCATTTCGGCGCTGATCGTCGCTCCCGGGCCGGTGCCGCGTGGATAACGGATCGCTGACGGCGAAGTGAGCGTGGTTCCGGTGTAGAGCATCTGGCGGCATTCGTTTTCGTCCGCGGGCGTCATGATGATCATGTTGGGAATGCAGCGCAGGAACGACAGGTCGTAGCTGCCTTGGTGGGTGGCGCCGTCGCTGCCGACCAAACCGGCGCGGTCCAGTGCGAACACCACAGGCAGATTCTGCAGCGCGACATCGTGGATCAGCTGATCGTAGGCGCGCTGCAGGAAAGTGGAATAGATCGCGACAATGGGTTTCAAACCCTCCACTGCCATGCCGGCGGCCAAGGTCACCGCATGTTGTTCCGCGATTGCGACATCGAAGTAGCGGTCTGGAAATCGTTTCGAAAACTCGACCAGCCCCGAACCCTCTCGCATCGCGGGAGTAATACCGACGATGCTGGGATCGCGCTCGGCCATATCGCACAGCCACTTTCCGAAAATCTGCGAGTAGGTTGGCCCCGAACTGGCTTCTTTGAATATCATGCCGCTGGCTGGATCGAAGGGACCCGGCCCATGCCATTTGATCGGATCAGCCTCCGCCGGCGCATAGCCCTTGCCCTTGCGCGTCACCACGTGAAGAAACTGCGGCCCGCGAAGCTTGCGCAAATTCTGCAAGGTATTGACGAGGGCTTTGACATCGTGGCCGTCCATCGGCCCGATGTAGTTGAAGCCCATTTCCTCGAACAACGTGCCGGGCAGCACCATGCCTTTCAAATGTTCCTCGGAGCGGCGTGCCAGTTCCCAAACCGTGGGCATCTGCTTCAAGACTTTTTTGCCGCTCTCGCGCAAATGCGAATACATCCGGCCCGACAGTGCGCGAGCCAGATAGTTGGAGAGTGCACCGACATTCTCCGAGATCGACATATCGTTGTCGTTGAGCACGATCAGCAGGTCCTGGGGAAGCGAGCCGGCGTGGTTCAGCGCTTCGAATGCCATGCCCGCCGTCAGGGCCCCATCGCCGATAATGGCCACCACCCGTCGACTGTCACCTCGTTGCGCGGATGCAACGGCCATACCGAGGGCCGCACTGATCGAGGTACTGGAGTGGCCGACGCCGAAAGTGTCGTACTCGCTTTCACTGCGGGTCGGAAAGGGCGCCAATCCGCCGTCCTGCTTGATGGTGTGCAATTGCTCGCGCCGTCCCGTCAAGACCTTGTGCGGGTAAGCCTGATGCCCTACATCCCAGACGAGGCGGTCATCCGGGGTGTTGAAGACATAATGCAGCGCGATCGTCAGTTCAACCGTGCCCAATCCGGCGGCAAAATGCCCGCCGCGGGTGGCGACGCTGTGAATCAGGAATTGCCGTAGCTCATTGGCCAGTTCGGTGAGCTTTGCGGCCGGCAGCTTACGCAGATCGGCGGGAGAACTGATGGTTTGGAGCAGGGGATAGCTGGCGGGCGCGGCGTCCATATCGCTCCAGTTTATACTGCGCCACCCAGGCGGTGGCAATGGATTGAGGCTGATGTTGCGGATTTGCATCAAGGCTAACCCGCTGACATGATGCTATCTTTCCGGGTTTCCGAGATACTGCAAGCATGGATTCCGTCAGCTCCGATGCAGTTTATCAAGATCAGATTCTGCCGCATGTCTCGCGCACCTTCGCGCTGACTATTCCGCAGCTGCCGGCTGCCTTGAGCATCCCGGTCACCAGCGCCTACCTGCTTTGCAGAATTGCCGACACGATTGAGGATGAACCGGCCTTGGCAGCGCCGGAGACGCTGGCGTTCCTGCGTCGTTTCAATGATGTAGTGTCCGGAAACGGCGAACCGGCCCCTCTGGCGCGCGATTTGGAGCCTCGGCTCTCGGACCGCACCCTGCCGACAGAGCGCGATCTGATCAGCAACATGGACCGCGTCATTCGCGTCACCGCCGCCCTAGGCCACTCTCAGCGTGCGGCGATCCGGCGCTGCGTCGAGCTCATGTGCTTCGGCATGCCGCGCTTCCAATTCAACGCCAGCCTCAAGGGCTTGGAGCGCTCCAGCGATCTGGACGACTATTGTTACTACGTCGCGGGCGTGGTGGGCGAGATGCTGACTGAATTGTTTTGCGACTACTCACCCGAGATCGCCCGCCACCGGCCAGCGCTGACCTCCATTGCGTCATCCTTCGCCCAAGGCTTGCAAATGACCAACATTCTCAAGGATGTTTGGGAGGATCGGAGCCGCGGCGCATGTTGGTTACCGCAGGATGTGTTTGCCCGGCACGGGGTGGATCTGGCGCAGGTTTCCAGGGAATCGCAGGACCCGCGCTTCAGTGCAGGCCTGTCGGAACTCGTTTCGGTTGCCCATGCTCATTTGCGCAACGCGCTCGATTACACATTATTAATCCCCGGCAAGGAGACGGGCATCCGCCGCTTCTGTCTGTGGGCGATCGGCCTTGCCATCCTGACGCTGCGCAAGATCGCACAAAATCCGGGTTTTACCGCAGGCGCGCAAGTGAAGGTGGGAAGGCCGGCGGTCAGCATGACTTTGTTTCTCACCAATATCGCCATTCGCAACGACTGGCTGCTCCGGCGTCTGTTCGCAATAGCCGCGCGCGGAGTGCCGTTGGCCCGTCTCGCCGACCTGCGCCGGCCGCGGCCCACGTTGGTGAGAAGCGAAATCGATGTCGAGCGCGATTTGGATCAGGCGCGAGAACCTGAACAAACGCTGCGCCGTTCTTACGGGAGCTCAGGCTCGTGAATCGAATCGCGCCGAAAACCACTCCGTTGCCCGCGGAGTTGCCGGACGCGCGCAATACGGTCGTCTCGCACACGCTGCGGCGCATCGCGGATTCCTCGCCTCTGGATCGCGCCATCGCAGAGGCGCGCGATGCACTGATCGAGCAGCAAACCGAGCGCGGCTACTGGGTCTATGAACTGGAGGCGGACTGCACCATTCCGGCGGAGTACATCATGATGATGCACTTCCTGGATGAGATCGATGCGGCGCTCGAGTCGAAGATCGCCAACCATCTGCGCGCACGCCAGGCCGAGCATGGCGGATGGCCGCTCTATCACAATGGCGAATTGGATCTAAGCTGCACCATCAAGGCCTATTACGCTTTGAAGTTGGCGGGCGACGACGTACAGGCGCCGCACATGCAACGGGCGCGCGCCGCCATATTGGAGCGAGGGGGCGCCGCCAGAGCCAACGTATTCACCCGCATTGCGCTCGCTCTATTCGGGCAACTGCCGTGGCGCGGGGTGCCCTATATTCCCGTGGAAATAATGTTGCTGCCGCGGTGGTTTCCGTTTCACCTCGAGAAGGTATCGTACTGGTCGCGTACGGTGATGGTGCCGCTGTTCATCCTGTGCACGCGCAAGCCGCGGGCCAGGAATCCGCGCAACGTGGGCATCCGCGAGCTGTTCACGACACCGCCGGAGCTCGAGCGGCATTATTTCCGGCGTGAGGGCCTGCTCGCCAAGGCATTCCTGATTCTTGATCGGCTCGGACGCCTCGCGGATCCCTTGGTGCCAAAAATGATGCGTGAACGCGCGACGCGCCGCGCCGAGAATTGGATGCTGGAACGCTTGAATGGCGAGGACGGGCTCGGCGCCATCTTTCCCGCGATGGTCAATGCCCTGGAAGCCATGGTGATTTTGGGTTATCCGAAAGACCACCCGCAGCGAGTCATTGCAAAACGAGCGTTGCAGAATCTGTTGGTGGTGGGCCCCTCGAGCGCTTATTGCCAGCCCTGCGTTTCGCCGATATGGGACAGCTCTCTTGCCTGCCTGGCTCTACAGGAAGCCGGTGATGAGCCGGCGCGCGCGGCATCGTCCCGTGCCCTCGATTGGCTGCAGTCGAAGCAGCTTCTCGATCAACCGGGCGATTGGCGGGCAAAACGGCCGGACCTCAAAGGCGGTGGCTGGGCATTCCAATTTGCGAATGACTACTATCCGGATCTCGACGACACGGCTGTGGTCGCGTGGGCCATGCACAATTCACGCAATTCGGCGCGCTATGCCGGGAACGTGCGCCGCGCCTTGGATTGGCTGGTGGGGATGCAAAGCCGCGACGGCGGCTTTGCCGCATTCGATGCCGACAACACCTGCTACTACTTGAATAAGATTCCCTTCGCCGATCACGGCGCGCTGCTGGACCCTCCGACCAGCGATGTGACGGCGCGGGTGGTGACCGTGCTGGCGCGTGTCGACAGGCCGCAGGACAGGCCCGCGTTGCAGCGTGCAATTTCTTATCTGCGCGCGGAGCAGGAAGCCGACGGCTCGTGGCTTGGCCGCTGGGGTACCAACTATGTTTATGGCACCTGGTCCGTGCTCATGGCGTTCGCGCAGTCACACGTGCCGCCGAGCGATCCGGCAATACAGCGGGCGGTGACCTGGCTCAAGCAGGGGCAGAATGCGGACGGCGGGTGGGGCGAAAGCAACGACAGCTATGCGCAACTGCCGGAGGAACGCGCAACGAAGGACTTCCCCAGCACGCCGTTCCAAACCGCCTGGGCGCTGCTGGGATTGCTGTCGGCAGGCGAGGCCGCATCCGAGGCGGTGCGCCGCGGTGCCGACTACTTGATGCATTCGCGCGGACAGGACGGCCTGTGGAGCGATAGCCACTTTACCGCGCCCGGTTTTCCGCGCGTGTTTTATCTCCGCTATCACGGTTATTCGGCCTATTTTCCGTTGTGGGCACTCGCTGCCTACCGGAACTTGACGCGTCGCGGAATCGCTCATTGAAAAGGCTCGGTGTCGTCGCGGCCCTTGAGGCCGAGGCGCGCGCATTCTGTTCCTCGGCGCGGCGCCATCGCAGCCACAACGATCGCGGCCACAATGATCGCAATCCCGGCGGCGTCTATTCGGTGCTGAATGATGGAACATTGCTGGCGGTGAGCGGTGTTGGTTTCGGCGCGGCAACTGCCGCTGCACGCGCGCTGGCGGCGGCGCCGGTCTCGGCGCTCATGACCTTCGGCGTGGCAGGCGGACTTGACCCGGCGCTCAAGGCAGGCACCGTGATATTGCCCACTCAAGTGATTTCGAGCGACGGCGCCCGCTTTGCCACCTGCCGCTCCTGGCAGGCGCGGCTCGCCGCCGCGGTCGCCACGCCCTACAAGGCCGTGGGGGGGATTCTGCTCACTAGCCCATTGGCGATCGAAACCCCTGCGGAAAAAGCAATCGCATTTCGCGACTCCGGGGCCGTGGCAGTCGACATGGAGAGCGTGGCGGTCGCAGAGATTGCCGCAGCCCACCAACTGCCGTTCGTCGCGCTGCGCGTCATCGTGGACACAGCCTCGGATGCGCTGCCACCCTCGGTGATTGCGGCGAGTCGCAGCGGCCGGGTAAAGATTGGACGTCTGCTGGCGGGGCTGCTGACGGCACCCGGTGAAATCGCGGCGCTCATCGGATTGTCGCTGCGCTATCGTGCCGCGATGCGCTCATTAAGGGCAGTCGCCGCCGATGGCGCTTGCGCGCCGCACGATTCGGACACCCATCTCACATGAAAGCACTGGTGACCGGGGCTACGGGATTCGTCGGCGCCGCGGTGGCGAGGGCTCTCTTGTCGGCTCATTGGCAGGTGCGAGCCTTGGCTCGCAAAGGCTCAAATCGCGGAAATCTCGCGGGCCTCGATATTGAGGTGCACGAGGGCGACCTGATGGATACGAACTCGCTCGAGCGCGCGGCCGACGGGTGTGCAGGATTGTTCCACGTTGCCGCGGACTATCGGTTGGGCGCAAGAGATCCATCGCAGCTGTATCGCAGCAATGTCGAGGGCACGCGCAATATCCTGAATGCCGCGCGACTCGCCGGCATACGGCGCGTCGTGTACACCAGCAGTGTCGCGACCATCGGCATCCCCGACGACGGCACGCCGGGGGATGAGACCACGCCGAGCGCGCTGCATAATATGATCGGTCACTACAAGCGCTCGAAATACCTGGCCGAAGAAGTGGTTCAGCAAGCCGCGCGCGAAGGACTGCCCGTGGTCATCGTCAGTCCATCCACGCCGGTGGGGCCGGGCGATGTCAAGCCGACGCCGACCGGCCGCCTGGTGCTAGACGCGGCAGCGGGGCGCATGCCGGCCTACGTCGACACCGGATTAAATATCGTACATGTCGATGACGTTGCGGCCGGACATCTCCTGGCATATGAACGCGGCCGGGCAGGAGAACGGTATATTTTGGGCGGACAGGATATGAGCTTGCGGCAAATACTTGAGATCATTGCGACACTGACGGGACGCAGAGCGCCTCGCGTGCGCCTGCCCTATGCGGTCGTGTTGCCGATCGCCTACCTGGCCGAAGGGTATGCCCGGCTCACGGGAACAAGCGGGCGAATCACACTGGAAGGAGTGCGCATGTCGCGCAAGTTGATGTATTTCTCGAGCGCAAAGGCCGCAAGTGAACTGGGCTACAGCAGCCGGCCGCCGGCGCTGGCATTCGAAGATGCGATTCGATGGTTTCGCGCACGTGGACTTCTTGCATGAATCATATGGCGGACTCGGATGCGTTGGTGTTGGTCGACGAGACCGACCGCAGCCTCGGAACCTTGAGCAAATCTCAATGTCATGAGGGCCGCGGTGTCCTGCACCGCGCGTTTTCCGTGTTGATCTTCAACTCCGAAGGCGAATTGCTCATCCAGCAGCGCGCCGCCTCCAAGCGTCTCTGGCCGATGTATTGGTCGAACAGTTGCTGCAGTCATCCTCGCCCCGAGGAATCCCTGGACACCGCCACCCAGCGGCGCCTGCATGAGGAACTCGGGATAACGTGCGCCTTGCGCTTTTTGTACAAATTCCAGTATCACGCCCAATTCGACGCGACCGGCGCGGAGCACGAGCTCTGTTCGGTGTTCATAGGACGATCAAACGGCCCAATTGAGGTCGATTCTCGCGAGATTCTCGACTGGCGATGGGTCTCCCCCGAGGCTTTGAACAGGGAAATTGCGGCTCAGGGCGGCCGCACGTTTACCCCCTGGTTCCTCCTGGAATGGGCCCGAATCCGGCGCGACCACAGCCATGCGGTGCTGGTAATATAGGACTATGGCTATCCCACTTCTGCAAATGTACAAGGTTGCCCGCTATATTGCGGGGCGCAAGCTGCGCGGCGACAAACGCTATCCGCTGGTTCTGATGCTGGAACCTCTGTTCCAGTGCAATTTGGCCTGCGCCGGCTGCGGCAAGATCGACTATCCCAAGGAAATCCTGCAAAAGCGGGTCGCAGTGGAGGATGCATTGCGCGCGGTTGACGAATGCGGCGCACCAATCGTATCGATACCCGGGGGTGAACCCCTGATTCACAAGGAAATGCCGCAAATCGTCGCCGGCATCGTGGCGCGCCGGAAATTCGTGTACCTGTGCACCAACGCGATTCTGCTGTCCAAGCACATCGACGAATATCAGCCCTCTACTTATCTGACTTTTTCCATTCACTTGGATGGCAACAAAGAACGTCACGACGAGTCGGTATGCCAGGAGGGCGTGTTCGAGAAGGCCGTGGCAGCGATCAAGTTGGCGCGTGACCGGGGCTTTCGAGTCACAGTGAATTGCACGCTGTTCAACGGCGAGGATCCGCATGACGTGGCGGAATTCTTCGATACCGCGATGCAGCTGGGAGTCGAAGGCATCACGGTGTCCCCGGGCTACAGTTATCACCACGCTCCGCGTCAGGACGTTTTCCTGGGGCGCAACGCCAGCAAGCAATTGTTTCGCGATATTTTCAAACAGCGGCGGCGCCCTTCGGGGAAACCCGCATGGTCATTCAATCATTCCGCGCTGTTCCTTGATTTTCTGGCGGGCAATCAAACCTATCAGTGCACGCCTTGGAGCAATCCGACCTACAACATCTTCGGCTGGCAGAAGCCGTGCTACTTGTTGTCGGACGAGGGGTACGCCCCGACCTACAAGGCGCTCATCGACGATACCGAATGGGAAAAATACGGTGTCGGTAAGAACCCGCGCTGTGATAATTGCATGGCGCACTGCGGTTTCGAAGGGACGGCAGTCAATGATGCGTTCAGCAATCCCGTGAAGGCCTTGTTGACTTCGCTGCGCGGTCCGCGTGTCGCCGGGCCCATGGCGCCCGAGCTGCCCTTCGAGTACAGCGACGGCGGCGCGCGTTACGCCGCCGTGACCGCCATCCCCGTGAGCGATATCAAGCGCGTGAGCCGAGGGCCGTGATCGAATCGGCTCGCGTGGACAGTTATGCCAACGCGGACGACTTCGGCGCTCAGCTAGAAAACTGGCGGCTTCGCATGGAGGCCGCGCTGGCGGCGCGTCTTCCGCAAGCCGATGTTGTGCCCGTTCGATTGCACGAAGCGATGCGCTACAGCGTGCTGGGCGGCGGCAAGCGCATCCGGCCCGCGCTGGTGTTCGCCACGGCTCGCGCCGTGGGTTTATCGGAGGACGAGGTCGAGGCCGCGGCCTGCGCCATTGAACTCGTGCACGTGTACTCCTTGGTGCACGATGATCTGCCCGCCATGGACAACGACGATATGCGCCGCGGCAGGCCCACCTGCCACAAAGCCTTCGATGAGGCTACGGCGCTGTTGGTGGGGGACGCGCTGCAGCCGCTTGCATTTCAGCTGCTGGCGCGCGATTCCAAGCTGCCATCCTCCCCGGCGATTCGATTGCGCTTGATCGATATGCTGGCGCAAGCCATCGGGACACTGGGAATGGCCGGAGGCCAGGCGATCGATCTGGCGGTTCAGGGTCTAAAACTCGATATTGCGCAGGTCGAGGACATGCATGCCCGCAAGACCGGCGCCGTCATTCGCGCCAGCGTATTGATGGCGGCCGAATGCGCGCCTTCCGTCGACCCGAACCTCTATGGCGCACTGTCAAAGTTCGCGAACGCAGTCGGGCTGGCGTTTCAGATTCAGGACGATCTGCTGGATGTCACCGGCGATGCGTCGATGCTGGGCAAGGCCACCGGCGCGGATAGCGAGCGCGCCAAGCCCACTCATCCAGCGATCATAGGCATATCCGCCTCACAGCAGCGGGTGCGGCTGCTGCACAATCAGGCCATCCACGCGCTGACCCCGTTCGGCGAACGGGCCGAATCGCTGCGCTCCCTGGCCCACTGGCTTTTGTCGCGTCAGTATTGATTTAAGATAAAGTGCGCGCCCTGCTCACCGCCGGCCTCTTCGTTTGGCTCGGAAGTGTGATTCCGGCACCGGGCGTTGCCGCCGAGCCGGTCGTCAAATTGCGTGCGCTGCCGCCCTCGAACGCTCCGCCGGCTCGGGAGGCCGTTGTCAGCGGCTCGCTGGACGATCAACTGCAGCCGTTCTCAAAGTCCCCGGGGCACACTTACTGGAATGACTATTGGTTGAAGGTCATGCCGCTAAACCCCACCGAGGTGAGCGGTATCCCGGTCGTGATCGTGAACGCGACACGAGGATTGCAGGTGGAGATGGCGGCCTATCGAAATGGCGCTACCGTTGCGTTGCAGCGCGCGGCGCAGCTCGCCGGATTTCTCGGCACCCGCGACGACGTGTTCATCTTGCCGGAAGGCGTGCCGACCTCGCAGCCCTTGTACGCCCATGTCGCATCGAGCAGCAGCTCGCAACAATTTCTGAGCATATCCTTTTCAGCGCTCGATGTTGCGCTGACCCAGGGCGCACAGCGGGCCCGCACCATCGCCTTCACCTTCGGTGCGCTCATGGCCGTGTCCCTTGCCGCCCTCTTGATCTGGTTCGTGCTCAAGGATTCATTGTTCATTTTGTATGCGACGATGTTCGTGCTTCAGGCGCTGTACATGGCGTACTTGTCAGGGCAGGGTTTCGACTGGCCGTGGCTCTCCTATGCCGCCCCGCTCGATTCGCTGGCGTGGAACGTTCCGGTGGGTTTGAGCGGCGCCATCGCCTGTCTTTTCACACGCGAAATAGCGGACCTCAAGCATTATTCGCAGCGCGTCTACAAAATTTTCGGCTGGTTCGCCGCGGCATTTGTCGTCATCGCGGTCGCCAATCTCGCCAAGTTCCTGGGGTTGGAAGGCACGGTCAACGCGATCGGCGACGTGATGTTCGTGGTCGCTCCGGTGTTTACCGTCGTCGTGTGTTTTCTCGCCTGGCGCCGGGGCAACCGGGCGGCCGGCTGGTTTCTGATAGCTTGGTGTCTGCTGGAGGGATTCACCATCGCGGCGGCCCTGGCGTTTCTCGTGCCCTCCGCCGGGAATTCGGACGCGCTCTATTTTTATGGCCTTCCGTTTTCAATGGTTGCGGCGTCCATCCTGATCGCGCTGGGGGTGGCGGATCGCCTGCGGGCGCAACGCGCCGCGCTGTCGGAAGCCGAACGGCGCGCCCAGACAGACCCGTTGACCGGCGTACTGAACCGGCGCTCTCTGATCGAGCGGCTGGAAGCCGCGTGCGCGCGTGCCCGGGCGCGCGGCCTGCCCATTGCGCTGCTGTTCATCGATCTGGATCACTTCAAGCAGATCAACGACACCTTCGGTCATCAGGCGGGGGATGCATGCCTGCGCGCCATCGTTGATCCCATCCATGCCGAATTGCGTCAATCGGATGTCATCGGCCGCTACGGCGGCGAAGAATTCGTGGTCATATTGAGCAGCGCGGATGCGGCCGCGGCCGCTCCCATCGCGCAGCGCATTCTCGATCGGGTGGCCGGCGTGCGAGTGGATGGCTTTGGTTTGCCGATCACGCTGACCTGCAGCATTGGGATCGCCGCCAGCGATACTCTCGGCATCTGGGGCGAGCCTCTGCTGGCGCAAGCCGACGCGGCCGTTTACGTGGCGAAGCGATCCGGGCGCAACCAGTTTCACATGGCGCCGCCGCTGGCTGCTTGATACATTGGCGTCGCGCAATGGCGACGTTTCTTCCTCGGACAATTTCCGCCTAAGCTTCGCCGGATAATTCATCCGGCCCAGGCGCCGTCAAAGGGGAATTCACTGGTGCAACGCAGCGCGTTAAGTCACGAGCGACTCATGCGCGAATCAACGGATTGCGTCGAAAAGGCACTGCGTAGCGACGACGCCAGAGAGCGTCTGGTCGCGCAGCGCGTCCTCGCCAGTCCTGGAACCTGGCATTCCTGGGAACTCGAGCACTCGGGGCTCATGCGGCACGTCGCCGACTGCACGGTTTTTCGCCAGCAGGCGGTGGCGCTCAGGCATACGGCACTGCGGCTCATTCACGCCAAGGCTCTGTTCGAGCATTTGAGGAAGCACAATGTGCGGGGCGAGCAGCGCTCTCGAATACTCGCGCACTTTCATCCCACCCGGCTCTATGAGCATGCCGTCGTGGCCGAGCATGTGGTCTATCTGCGCAAGTCGGTCAGCTACCTGTGCACCGGTCATCTTGGCATCGATGTGGTTCGCGACGGCGCGTTTCTTGACCCCATGCAGCATTACGAGACTCTGTATTCGGAGTACCTCGAAACTTTTTGTTCCACACTGGCGCCGCGAAGACAGACCCAAGATTTATCCGCGCCCACCCTGCTGCCGCTACTGAAGCATCAACTCAATGAATGGCGGTGGGTGGTATTGAATCCCAAACAAGGACTGGAACACCTGAGCCGCGAGAGCGAGCTGCGCCGGCCGACCGGCGACACCCAGCGCATGCACACAATCAGGTCCAGGCCGGGCAGCAAGGGCGACTAATCGCCGCTCCTAAGTCAGCGCAGCCTTGCGATCCTTCACGGACAGCGGTGTCCATTGATAGATCCAGGTTTCCGTCAGCGGCCTGCCGTCGATGCGCAGATACAGGCGCAAGTCGACTGGGTCATTGCTGTCATCGGGCGGCCTGACATCGAACAAGGCCCGGTAGCCCTTGAACTCCTCGACATAGTGAGCGGTCACATGTTCCGTTGTGCTGCCGCGCGACGCGCCGATCACCGCTTCGACGTTGGCGTCCTTGGCCAGCGCGCCGAGTTCGCCGCCCGCAAAATCGACGGCAAAATGCCCGGAATAATATTGGCGCTTCTGTCCGACGATGCCGCCGATTCCGGTGCGCGTCGCGGTCACTTGTGCGAGCGATGAAGCGAAGGGCATGCGCGTGCCCCAATACAGCCGGTAGCTGAACAACAGTTCCTCGCCGCCCTTGGGCTTATCCTGAGGATTCCAGAACAGCACGATGTTGTCGTTGGTTTCGTCCGCCGTGGGAATTTCCACCAACTGCACCGCGCCCTTGCCCCAGACGCCGGATTTGGGTTCGACCCACAGGCTCGGGCGCCGGTCGTAGTACACGCCGTCATCCTGATAGTGATCCCAAACCCGGTCTCGCTGCAGCAGGCCGAAGCCGCGCGGGTTTTCGTCGGCAAAGGAATTGAAGTGCGTTTGCGCAGGATTGGTCAGAGGCCTCCAGATCCACTCGCCGGACCCCGTCCACATCGACACGCCGTCCGAATCGTGGATTTCGGGACGCCAATCATTCACCGCACGACGGTCATTTTCGCCGTAGTAGAACATGCTGGTAAGAGGCGCTATCCCCAGCCTTTCAATGGGTTTGCGAGGATAGAGTGCGGCGTCGATGTCCATGATCTGCGTGCCGCCGGGCGATATTTGAAAGCGCAGCGCACCTGAGACGCTCGGCGAGTCCATCAACGCGTACAAGTTCATGGTCCCGGCGCCCTTCGCCGGCCTCTCGAACCAAAAGGAGGTGAAGCGGGGAAATTCCTCCGGCCTTGGAAAGGCCGTATCCACCGCCAAGGCGCGCGCGGAGAGGCCATACTGGCGGGTGTCGCCGCCGACGGCGCGGAAATACGCTGCGCCGAGGAAGGCGGCGACGTCCGCTTTCCAATCCGTCACGAATTGCACGCGGAACCCTGCGAATCCCGCCTGATTGCGCATGATGGCCGGATCGATGCCGGCCTTGTCGAATTCGAACATCGCCGTGTCGTAGAGAATCTCGCGAGCTTTGCCGTCGCTGATCTCGTACAGATGCACCGCCTGGGAAAAGCCGCGGCCCACATGGAAGAATTGCAGGCGAAACGCCAGGCCTGCATCGCCCCACAGCGAATGATCGGTGCGAAACCGCAAGGACTGATATTGATCGTAGCCAAGCGACGCCATCGCCGGCGGCAACACGTCCTTGGACGGTTGAAAGGCGCTGCTCGCGAGATAACGCGCCTGCCCCTTGAGCCAGGCGTAGTCAAAGGATTTCGCCGGCCCGGTTCCGGCAGCCGCGGACTGGGCAGCCCGGCTACGTTCTGAGTAGAGCAGAGGGCCGCTGGCCAGAACAATTGCAGTTTTCAGCAAGTCGCGTCGACGGAACATGATTGTATTTTGGATCCTAGATCGAGAACATGGGTTGAACGGCGTCGGGGAGCAACGAGAGTTGGTTGAGCATGCGCGCATCGCTGGCGACTTCGACGCGTTCGACCGGCGTCAACCATTGCAGTGCTTCGTCCAACGATTTCGCGTCCTTCAATTTCTGTTCCGCCGTGAAGGCGTGCGGATCGGGCCGGCCGCGCGGATCTCCCGGGCGCGGCAGATTACCGCTGATGTGCGCGAGGCGCGACTCGCGATGCCGCGCAAGGAAACGCAGTCCGTCGCCGGGCAGGGCGTCGCTGCAGCGAACCAGTTCCTCGCGGCGCACGACCAAGGCCGGTTTTTCCACCTCTTCGGGAGTTCGCAACAGCGCAAGACGCGACAGAAACCCGCCCAATTTTTGGCTGCCGCTGAACCGCGACAACGGCACGGCGAGAAACAGGCCGAGGAGCGCGGGCGAAACCCAGGCGAGCAGCGGCGGGGAAAGAAGATACACAATGACGGCCGTGACGCAGCTCAGGAACATCTGCCGCCGGTGGAAGCGCCACGCGTCGGCCCAGCTTGTCCCGCCGGAGTCGCGCTGCTGAGGCTTCCAACCCGAATCGCGTCCCATGAACACCTCAAATACGTGACGGCACTGAATGATCATGAGTATCGGTGCGTACAGGGCTGAAAGCACCACCTCGAGGAGAAAACTTGCCGTGGTTCCGATGACGCCGCCGGCACCGCGTCTGATGTGCCTAGTCAACAATGCACGAATGAGTCCGACCATCTTCGGGATCAGCAACACAACCATGCTGAACCAAAACAAATCCATCATCAATGCGGTGTCGAACCTGGGCCAGGTGGGAAACAACTGGAAGTCATGGCTGAAATATTCAGGACGAATCAGCCGCGATTGAACGGCGAGGGCGAAGCCTATGCCGAGCATCACCAGCCACAGCGGGGAGCTCAAATAGCTCATGATTCCCACGCCCAAGTGCAGGCGGCTGATGAACCTCAGGCCGGCGCCGCCGATGATCTTCATGTGCTGCAGATTGCCCTGGGCCCATCGGCGGTCGCGAACGGCGACGTCGATCAGCGTGGGCGGCGATTCCTCCCAGGATCCCCCGCAATCCGCCATGCGCACCTTCCAGCCTCCGCGGCGCATCAGTGCGGCCTCGACGAAGTCATGCGACAGCACAAAGCCGCCGAAGGGCTTGCGGCCCTTGAGCTGCGGCAGGCCGCAATATTGCGCGAACGCGGCGACGCGAATAATGGCGTTGTGCCCCCAGTAATTGCCGCTGTCGCCAGACCATGCCGACAACCCGCGGGTGATGACCGGGCCGTAGACGCACGCTGCGAATTGCTGCAACCGGGCAAACAAGGTCTTGGCGCCGATGAGTTGCGGCGAGGTTTGCAAGATCCCGATCTCGGGGTCCGCCCGCATCGCCAGCACCATGCGCTGCAAGGTCGACGCGTCGATCAAGCTGTCGGCATCGAGCACGATCATGTGGTCATAGCGGCCGCCCCAGCGGGTGACGAATTCCTCGAGATTGCCCGATTTGCGGGCGATATTGAGCCGCCGGCGCCGATACCAGACCGGCATGCTCGTACTCAAGGAAGCGCGCAATTTGGCGAAACTCAAGGTCTCGCGAATCCACGCATCGGCGTTGGTCGAATCGGAGAGCACCACGATCTCGAAGCCGCCTTGCGCCTGCACACGCTGCAGCGCTTCGCCCATTGCCTGGAGCGCCGCCGCGGTGCGGGTCGGGTCCTCATTGTAAATCGGCATCACGAGCGCGGTAAGCGACGCCGGGCCCTCGCCCTGCGGCGGGATCGGCTCGCGGCGTCTCGATGCGCCCGCCAGCACGGAGCCTGCGGCAAATGCAATCCAGCCCAATGAGACCGCGAAGAAGAAAATCATTGTGCCCTGAAGTGCGGTCATGCTCGCGAAACGCACGACCTGCAGCATCTGGTAGACGCCGTAAGTTGTCACGCCGATTGTGACCGCAATCAAAATGAAGCGTGCGTAGAGCACCGCCGCCGGGATCAAGCGCCGCCGGCTCCGGCGCCCGGGTTTGTAGCTCAAGTCCTGCGCAGGCATGGGGAGCGGCGCCTCCGGCGGCATTCCGCCTGCGCTGCTGCCGGCCTCGTAGACGAGATTTAACTGGGGGTCCATCGATATAACCAGGTTTCGCTGACGGGCGTGTCGCCGCGCATGATTCGCAGGCGCAGTTCAATCAGCTCGGAATCGTTGGGATCGATATCGAAGCTGGCACGCAAACCGTGCAATTCACCATTGGATACGAGGGTGGCATTCGATATTTTGCCCGCGGAGGCGGACAGGTCGAGCCGCAATCCGTCGAGCTTTTCACCCGCGCCGACGACATCCAGCAGAAACACGCGCCGCTTGCGGTCGATGCTGGCGCCGGACCGGGTTGCGACCACTCTGCCGATGCCCTTGGGCAGGGCGGGTTCGTCGTTCCAGGTGATGGTATAGGCGAATTTCGCAGGATGTTGCGGGCTTAAGGGCTGCGCGGGGCGGAAGAAAGCGACGATGTTGTCATTGCTTTCGCGGCCCGATGGAATCTCCACCAGTTCGACGGCGCCCATGCCCCAATCGCCTTTCGGCGTGATCCAAGCGCTCGGCCTCCGTTCGTACTGCGCGTCGAAGTCCTGGAAATCGCCTTGCTCGCGGGATCTTTGCACCAGCCCGAAGCCCTGAGGCGTCTGCGTCGTGAACGTGGATACCTGCAGCTTGAGCGGGTTGGACAGTTGCCGGAATAGCGGTTCGCCGCTCTTGGTGGTGATCTGCAGCCCATCCGAATCGTGCACCTCCGGCCGATAGTCATCGAGATGCCCGCGATTCGTCTCATCGAAAAGAAACATCGAGGTCAGCGGCGCAATGCCGACGGCGCGCATTTCCGTGCGCGGAAACAGCGTGAGCTCCACATCCGTCAGCGTCTCCACTCCCGGTTGCACCGTGAATTTATACGCGCCCGTGGCGGATTCGCTTTCGAGCAATGCATAGATGACGATGGCTTTGGCCCGTGCGCCCGGGCGTTCGAGCCAAAAGTGAGTGAACGCCGGAAACTCCTCGCCGGATGGTTCCCCTGTATCGATCGCCAGTCCCCGCGCCGTCAGTCCGTACAAGAGATTCTTAGCCACCGCCCGAAAGTTGCTCGCGCCCTGGAAAACCAAAAACTCATCCCAGATTTTATTCGAGTTGATGCGGTTGCGGATCCTGAAGCCCGAGAGCGGCAGCGAAACCTTGCCCAGAGCCGGCAGGGTTGGCGCCATTTGAAACATGGCCGGTGTCGCGACCACATCCGTCGCCATACCTCCCTCCACCGTCGAAACGGTCACCGCGGTGGGCAGCTTGTGGGCTGCCCGCAGCAACTCGAGACGGAAGGGCAGATTTTCGGCGCGCCAAATACCCGCGTCCGGGTTGAAGCGAATGCTGCGGTACTGTTCCGGGCTGAGCTTGTCGAGAGCCGAGGGCAGGCTGCTGCGTTGCGGGTTATAGGGGCTGGCCGCCCGGTGTTTGGCGTCTTCGAGGAGCGTCTCGAAGGAAAACGGATACGGGCCCGGCTGCTTTGCAGGCGCGGGCGCGCCGGCGCCATGCGCCTGGAAGGCCGCAAACGCCAGCGCAAACACCCCGATTGATCTGGCAATCGATACCGGCAAGGTGAACCCCAAAAATAGCCCTATGGGCCCAAATGGAAGGGTATTAAGGACCGGCCCGCACCCAGCGGAGGCGATGACCGCGTCTTTCCTCAACCATGATGAAACTGGCGCGCGGTGTCAACTTGCGCCATCCCGCCCGGCGAGGGTGGCGTTGGGGCGCCTGATATAGTGTTTGCCATGTCCCCTGCCCACCCAGGCCTGGAATCACAAAGCGCCGGGACCGTGCTTATGGTTCGGCCTGCGAATTTTGGGTTCAACCCGCAGACTGCCGGCAGCAATGCGTTCCAGCAAGGCCCGAAGGCCGGCGAAGGCGAGACGGCGCAATCAGCCGTATTGCGGGAATTCGATGCCGCGGCGATCGCTCTGGAGATCGCCGGCGTGGAAGTGCTGGTGTGCTCCGACACCGAGGAGCCGCGCAAGCCGGACGCAATTTTTCCCAACAATTGGGTGAGTTTTCATGGCGACGGCACCGTCGCGCTGTATCCCCTGTTGGCGCCGAACCGCCGCGCGGAGCGGCGCGATGAAATATTGGAACAAGTCGTGCGTGTGGGGATGTTTCACGTGTCCCGCATCGTGGATCTGACCCATCGAGAGGCCGAGGAAAAATATCTCGAGGGCACCGGCAGCGTGGTGCTGGACCGGACGAACCGCGTCGCCTATGCCTGCTCATCGCCGCGCACGGATCTTGATGTTTTGGGCGAGTTCGCCCAACAGCTCGACTATCAGCTCATGACATTCGATGCGCAGGACTCCGCCGGGCGCGCGATTTATCACACCAATGTCCTGATGGCGATCGGCAGCGCCTTTGCCGTGGTGTGCGGAGAATCCATCGTCAAGCCCGATCACCGTCATGCCGTCTTCGCCAGGCTGCTCTCGACCGGTCACGAGATTCTCGACATAAGCCGGACGCAAATGGACAGTTTCGCGGGCAACATCCTGGAGCTCGCAACGCCGCGGGGTCCCCTCATCGCGCTGTCGGGGACTGCCTTGGGGAGCCTGAATCCGGAACAGCGGCGCAAATTGGAGGGTCACGCCACACTGATTTCCGTGTCGATCCCCACCATCGAGAGACTCGGCGGCGGCGGCGTGCGCTGCATGTTGGCGGAAATTCACCTGCCGAAGCGCGTATAGCGCCATCGTCGTATCGGGGCTGCAATTGTTTCATAATCGTTGAATGCTGGAACTTGGCGTCAAGCTTCTACTTGCCTACCTGCTCGGCACCGTCCTGGGCAGCCTGATCCTCGGCCGCCTGCGTGGCGTCGATATCCGCAGCATGGGAAGCGGAAACGCGGGCGCCACCAATGCCCTGCGCACGCAGGGCAAGCTGTTCGGGTTTCTCGTGCTGGTCATCGATATCGCCAAGGGCGTGGTGGCGGTTTGGTGGCTCCCCGCGGCGGTACTGCCCGCCATCGGCATCGATGCGGGCGTATCGCGTGCATGGCTCACGGTTGCCTGCGGTTTTGCCGTAATCGTGGGACATGTCTATCCGGTCTGGTTCGATTTTCGGGGCGGCAAGGGGGCCGCCACCGTGGTGGGCGTGGTCGCGGCTTTGGAACTGCGATTGCTCCTGCCGCTGCTTCTTAGCTGGTTCATCGTGCTGCTGCTGTCGGGGTATGTAGGGTTGGCAACCATGCTGTCGACCGTCGCGCTCGCGGCCACCGTTTACTTATTGGAGCCGGGCAATGTACCGCTGTGCGCCTTTTGCACGGCGGTCAGCGTGTTTGTGATCTACACGCACCGCGGCAATATCGCGCGCATGCGCGGCGGAAAAGAGAACCGCGTGCGACGGCTATGGCTGTTTCGATCGCGAACGGCATAGAACTGCCGCGGTTGTTGGTGTTGCTCGCCGACGGCGAGTTGCACTCGGGCGAATCGCTGGCGCGAGAACTGGGCCAAACCCGGGCGGCGGTCTGGAAGGGCGTGCAGCGTCTGCGGGCCTCAGGGGTAGAAGTGCAGGCGCTGGCGCGCCGTGGCTATCGACTGGCAAATCCCGTGGAACTGCTGGATGCGAGCGGCATCCTTGCCGCCCTCCAGGGTCGGCGTGGGGCGAATCTGCACAGTTTGGAACTGCTGTTCGACGTCGATTCGACCAATACGCGCTTGCTCGCAGCCACGCCGCCGCCGGCCGGGAGCGCGGATGTTTGCATGGCGGAGTTGCAGCACGCAGGCCGAGGACGGCGCGGGCGCCGATGGATCGCTCCCTTCGGCTGCGGCATTGCCTTCTCGCTTGGCTGGACCTGCAGCGATGCGATCCGCACGCTGCCCGCGCTGAGTTTAGGCGTCGGCGTCGCAGTGTCGCGCGCCTTGGTGCGCGCAGGCACCTCGGGGGTGACACTGAAATGGCCCAACGATATTTGGTTCAGCGACCGCAAGATTGGCGGTGTATTGATCGAGATGCGCGCCGAGGCGGGCGGCCTCGCTCATATAGTCATCGGCATTGGACTCAACGTGACGTTGCCCGCCGCGGCACGACGCGAAATCGAGGCCAGTGGGGTGCGCGTCGCGGCCGTGGCGGACGCGTGTGTGCGCTCCCCGTCGCGCAATTTCATCGCCGGAGCCATCTTGGACGAGCTTTTGAGTATGCTGGCGGAATACGAGCGCTTTGGATTTTCGGCCTTTAGGGATGCGTGGACCGGCCTGGATGCGTTGCAGGGACGGCAGGCGCAGGTCATGGTGGGGGACAAGGCGACCCAGGGCATCGCCCGAGGCGTCGATGTAGATGGAGCGCTGCTGCTCGAGACAGGGGACCAGATGCAACGTTTTTATTCCGGCGAAGCCAGTTTGCGCCTGGTCCATGGGTGACCTTTGACGCTTTTGAAAGCCATTGTCGTGTCCCTTGTGCTGGCGAATGTCTGCTATTTTCTGTGGGAGCGCGGTATCGCCAGATCACCCGACACAGGGACGATCGCCGCACCTCCAACGCTGAAACTCGTGTCGGAAAGCGGCGAGATCCCGCAGACCCACGCCCCCGATGGAAGCGCCGGAAACGTTGGCGCGGCTGCGGATGGCGCGCGTGAGGGGAGCCATCCGGTTTTGCTCACCAATGTAAAGCGCTGCATCAGTGTGGGGCCGTTTCGCGACATGTCGGAGACCGCGCACGCCGCGTCCATCCTGCGCGGCGGGGGTTATGACCCACGCCAACGGGTCGCGGACGGTGAGGTATGGGCGGGAGTGTGGGTGTACCTACCGCTTCCGGCTACGCGGGTCGCAGCCGAACAAATTCTCGGCAAGCTCAAAGCCAGCGGCATCGACGACGCGTTGGAAATGCCGGGGCCCAATGATGGGTCGGTGATTTCACTGGGTCTTTACAGCGAGCCCAAAAGAGCCCAAGCGCGCATCGCGCAAGCACAGGCATTGGGCTTCAATCCGGCGATCGCTGATCGCAAACGCAACGGCAATGTGTATTGGATCGACATCGACCTGAAGCCCACCGACGGTATCTTGAACCCGTCGGATTTGCAGGGCGAGTCCGGCCGCATCGTCCGCTTGGAAGTCAAGGGATGTCCGTCAGCGGCGGGAACGCCGCAGTGAAGCTCCGCGATTTGGCGCTGCGAGTCATGGGCGGCATCGGTGCCATCGTCGGTTATGGATGTCTTGCCGCGTTCTTAAGTCTCATCAGCGTGCAGATCTATCGCTGGTTTCGCGAAGGCGAATGGACGCATATCGGGATCAGCGAAGGAATGCGAATCAGCTTGGTTCATTGCTGCGTCAAGGATGGCGGAGCCGGGCGGCTCGCGGCGTTTCTGAAATGGCTGGACTCGCCCGTGGATTGGCTGGGCATTCACCAGGTTCTGGAGGTAGTCCCGGCTTCCCTTGCCTTGTTCGCCGTCAGTATCGCGGGAAATTCATTGTTCATTTATTGCAGAGATCGCCTGGCTCAGCGCCCGAATCCTTAAGTCGCGGCTTCGCTGCGCTGTTTAAGACCCTCTGATTCGGTGGCTATGTAGCGTTGGATCATGCCGCCATAGAGACGGGAAAGGAGGGGGCTGATCAGTCCCGACAGTTCGAAGGACAGTTCGACGCGGCTGCCCCTGTCCCAAGGCTCGATTTTGTGCACCGCCTTCATGCGCAGTCCGGGAGCGCTCGTCACCCAGGTAAAACACCGCCCTTCCTCGAGTTCCGTGACCTGCCAGACAGCCGGTCGCAATTTTGGCTGACGCACCCGGGCGCTGCTGCCGATCGCGAAGTGTCCCTGATCGAGACGCTGCACGCTTATCATGGTGGAAGTCCATTCCGGCCAGCGTTCCACATCGTGCAATACGCCGAAAACCCGCTGCGGCGGGGCGTCGATGTTCACGGCGACCTTGAAGGTGGAGCCCACCTGGCCAGAATACTAAAATGCCGGCGAGAACTATGTGCTTTTTTGGACTGGGAGAAAGCGTTGCAGAAATCACTGGCGGTCATCACCGGGGCCTCGAGCGGCATCGGCGAAGTTTTCGCGGCCAAGTTGGCGGGGCAATACGATCTGCTGCTCATCGCGCGAAACCAGGAGCGATTGACGGTCCTGGCCGGAGAGCTCGCCGCGAAACACGGCTGCGTGGTGTCGGTACTCGGCGCCGATTTGAGCGATCCCAAACAGCTGGCCGATGTCGCCGTTCGGATTGCGTCCGAGCCGAACCTTGCTCTGCTGGTCAACAATGCGGGCTTCGGCTATCGCGGCGCGTTCTGGGAAGCCGATCTGGAAAGACTGGAGAACATGCACCGTCTGCACATCATGGCTTTGGTCCGCTTGAGCCATGCAGCGCTGCGCGTGCTCGTCCCGAAAAACAGCGGGGCGATCATCAACCTGGCTTCCGTTTCTTCCTTCGTGCAGCGTCCGGGCAGCGCAAGTTACGGCGCCACGAAAACCTGGGTGGCGGCGTTCTCAGAGGGTCTGGCTGTGGATTTGCGGCATGCGAAATCCGCGGTCACCGTTCAGGCATTGTGCCCAGGATTCACTTATTCGGGATTTCACGACGTCATGGGCGAGGATAGGGCAAACATCGCCTCGGCCTCATTCTGGATGAAGCCGGAAGATGTGGTGGAGGATTCCTTGAAGGCCCTGTCCAAGGGGACACTGTTCGTCGTTCCCGGTTGGCGGTACAAATTGCTCGTTGCAGTCGCGAGAAGATTGCCGTTCCGTCTGAAATTGCGCATGGAGTCGCCCCCGCGCTAGTGCCCGATGGATCCAGGTTTGTGGACCCTGAACGGCGCTTGCTGCGAGGCCTGTGGCGCGGTCAAGTCGCGCTCGGCAGGCGGCGCGGTTCCTTCCAGAAGGTAGGCAACACTGTTTGCCGGTGCTTCATACCACCCTGGGTCACGATAGTCGCCGTGCGCCAGATCCGCGCGGATCTTCATGACCGTGAACATGCCGCCCATTTCGATCGCGCCGTGCGGACCCGACCCCGCCATCATCGGCAGGGTGTTTTCCGGCAAGGGCATGTGCGCCGGCATGTTGCTCATCGCGCCGCTCATGTTCATGTAGTCCGGTACGAGCGAGGTGATCTGCCGGGCCAGATCGTCCTGCACCACTCCGATGGAGTTCGGCATGCTGTGACTCATGGCATTCATGGTGTGATGGCTCTTATGACAATGAAATGCCCAATCGCCGGGCGCCGAGGCCGTGAATTCGATTGCGCGCATCTGGCCGACCGCGATGTCGGTTGTCACCTCCGGCCAGCGCGAACCGGGTGAAGTCCATCCGCCGTCGGTTCCGACAACCACGAATTCATGACCGTGCAGGTGGATGGGGTGATTCGTCATGGTGAGATTGCCGACGCGTATTCGCACCCGCTCGCCGAGGCGAGCCACCATCGGCGCAGTGCCGGGGAAGGCGCGGCTGTTGAAGGTCCACAAATTGAAATCCAGCATGGTGCTGACCTTCGGTGTATAGCTGCCGGGACTGATGTCATAGGCATTCAACAAAAACACATAGTCGCGATCCACCGGCATGAACTCAGGGTCCTTGGGATGTGTGACCCAAAATCCCATCATGCCCATCGCCATTTGCGTGGTTTCGTCCGCATGCGGGTGATACATGAATGTTCCGGCGCGCTGTGCCGCGAATTCATAGACATAGGTTTGTCCGGGCTTGATGGAAGGTTGATTGAGTCCCGCGACGCCATCCATGCCGTTGGGTAGACGCTGACCGTGCCAGTGGACGCTGGTGTGCTCTGACAGGCGGTTCGTCACGTATATTCGCACGCGATCGCCCTCGACCACTTCGATGGTTGGGCCGGGCGATTGTCCGTTGTAGCCCCAGAGGCGTGCGTTCATGCCGGGCGCGATTTCGCGGACCACCGGCTCAGCCACCAGGTGAAATTCCTTGACGCCATTGCGCATCCGCCACGGCAAACTCCAGCCGTTCAAAGTTGCCACCGCGCGATAGGGGCGGCCGGTGGGCGGCATCACGGGGGGCTGAGTGAGCGGCGAGTCCGTGGATACGATGTCCGGAAGCGCGGCGAGCGCGCTCCTGGCCGTTGCCGTGGCCGCCACCGCCAGTCCCGCGCCGCTGAAAAATCCGCGTCGTGTAAGCATGATGTTTCCTTCGACTAAAGGGAGGAATTGCCGAGCAGCTCGCCGTCGAATTCCGATTTCGCAATCCAGAAATCGCGCAGGGCTTGGATGTAGCCATCGACGCTCGCGATTTGTTCGCGTGCATCGGCCAGCAATTCGAAAATGCTGATGAGGGAAGCGTTGTAGCGCAGCAGGTTTTGCTGCGCGACAGTTTTGCGCAGCGGCACCACTTCATCGCGCTGCTGTACGGCCAGGTCAAAGGCCGCACGATAGGCTGCATATGACTGCCGTACCTGGGAGCGGGCTTCGATGGCCGCTTGCGCAAAACGGTTGACCGCCTGGGCGTAGACTGCCTCGGCCTTTCGGATGCGCGCCGCGCCGCTGTCGAAAATCGGCACCTCGAGTGTGAGCACCAATCCCGATTCAAAAGGATCTTGCTGGGATCCCTGTTTCACTCGCGTCGCGCCCATGTCGAGGACATTGACGAAACGCGTGCTCTTGGTGAGCTTCAGACTCCGTGCGAGTTCGTCGATATGCATGCGCATCATTCGCAAATCGATCCGATTCTCGAGCACAATGTGTTCGACGTCGGGAAGATCTTCCATGCGCTGCGGCAGCTCAGGCAGCCGATCGGCAAGTTGCAAAGCGGGCGCGCCGATGCGCGCGGGCGACGACGCCGCCAAGCCGAGCAGACGCGTCAATTTCTCGCGCGCCGAATCCTCGGCGAGCCGCGCGAGAGTCACTCGCATGGTTGCATCCGCGTAAAAGCTGTGTTCGCGCGCTTCATCGAGGCCGGTCCAGTTGCCCGCCGCCACCATGCGTTGCGCCAGCTGCGCGCCGGTTTCCGCCGCCGTGCGGACCTGGCTTAGGTATTCGACCGACTGGCGCGCGGCGACCGCCGCAAAAAACGCCTGCCGCACTTCATTGGCAAGCTGTGAGATTTGCAACACCACGGCTTGCTGAACTTGCGCGAAACGGCGTTTCTCGATGTCCCGGGCGTAGGGCATCGTCAAGAGCGACAGCACATCGAAGCTCAATGTCTGTTCAATGTCGTACTGGCCTGCCGCGCTGGCGTGTCGCAGATCGAACCGCGGATTGGGCAGGCGGCCCGCTTGCACGAGATCGGCTTCGGAAATTCCGAGCTCCTGAAATTCGGCCTGCAGTCGATGGTTGTTGAGCAGGGCGATCTGTACCGCGTCTTCAGCCGTCAAAGGGCGTGCCAGGAGCTCCGCCACCCGGCTTTCCACCTTGCGTTCTTCCTCGGGAGTGCGCGGCCACTCAACATCCTTGTTCAAGTGCGAGCGCGTCGCGTCCGCGACCGCGTTGAAACCGCCGTCCTGCGAAAAGCCGGCGCAGGCGCACAAGCCGAGCGCGCCGAGCGCCGGCAAAAGAAAAGAAACGCTTTTCATATCATCCTCACGGTCAAGCACGAAGCTTGAGCTGCCTCTTCAATGGACTGGGTCGGCCCTTAAGGCCGGTGATCAGCTTGGGAGTCGCGGAGGGCGGTCGAGCCGGTCGGGGATGACCGTGGGCGGAGATAGGAGGGTAACCGAGAAGACTTCAGGGCTGGGCAAGCGCGGAGCGGCCCAGCGCAGGGGAGTCGCGGCCATTCCCACCGCGCAGCAGCTGCCGCAGCCATGGTGCGAGGCGTAGCTGCTCATGGGGACGCAGTGATGAGAGATCGCGGCCGACGCTGCGTGAGTTGAAGCGCAAAGATCGGCCGCGCTGAATCCCTGCAACGGCAGCATCAGCGCCAGCAAGAGCGCGAGTTTGAAGCGGGTTCGGCGCGAGACCATGGCCAAAACATACCACCGCGCGGGCCATAAAACACGTGAACTGTGCCCAAAAGGCGCAAAGGCGGCCGCTATCCGGCCTCGAACTCAAGTCGTCAGCTGCTTGCGCAGCATTTTGAGTTCGCGGCGGCGCGCTGCGTCGGATTTGGGGTAGCGCAGCGGTAGCGCCTCGACCGTGTCCAACAGGATTCGCGACACGATGAGCCGCGCATTCAGCTTGTCATCGGCCGGAACCACATACCACGGGGCATGCTTGGTGCTGGTGGCACTCAGGCATTTCTCATAGGCCGTCATGTATTGTTTCCAGAATTTTCGTTCCTCTATGTCGGCGGTGGAAAATTTCCAATTCTTCTCCGGCTTATCGATGCGTTCGAGGAAACGCTTGCGCTGCTCTTCCTTCGAAAGATGCAAAAAGAACTTGATGATCTTGGTGCCGTTGCAATCCAGGTGTCTTTCCAGATCCACAATGGATCGGTAGCGGTCCTGCCAGATGGCGTCATCCTCCAACAAGCCGGGCGGCAGCCCTTCGGCATGCAGGATTTCGGGGTGAACGCGCGCGATCAGCACCTCTTCATAGTATGAGCGGTTGAAGATGCCGATCTTGCCGCGCTCGGGCAGCTCGCGCGTCGTGCGCCACAGGAAATCGTGTTTCAGTTCCACGGCGCTGGGATGCTTGAAGCTGAATACCTGGCAGCCTTGCGGGTTGACGCCCGACATGACGTGTTCGATGGCGCCGTCCTTGCCGGCGGCGTCCATGGCCTGAAAGATCAGCAGAACCGCGTAGCTGTTTGAGGCGTACAGCAACGCCTGCTGGGCGCGGAGTGCTTTGACGCGAGACTCCAGGAGATCCTTGTATTGCCGATTGGTCTTGTACGCGGGCGCCACCCGCGTCGGCCATTTTTTGAGATCGATCTTCTTACCCTGGCCGACCCTGTAATCATTCGAGTTGATATTCATCCGGTTTTCCCCGTTCTTTGCGTACGGCAATTGAAGACGCTCGAGGCGGCGCGCTGGTAGTATCGGCAAAAATCACGTACTTGGGGTGTCCTTTGCTCGATTCGAACCCGGTGCCGGATGCGCGGCAGACGCGCCGCGTCCTGCTGGCCAGCATGATCGGTACGACCATCGAGTTTTACGACTTTTACATCTATGCGACCGCCGCGGTGCTGGTATTCCCCAGATTGTTCTTCCCAAAAGGCGATCCTGCGACCGCCACCCTTCAATCTCTGGCGACCTTTGCCCTGGCATTTCTGGCGCGTCCAGTCGGGTCGTTGATCTTCGGGCACTTCGGCGATCGGATCGGCCGCAAGACGACGTTGGTTACCGCGTTGATGACCATGGGCATCTCGACCATTTGCATTGGATTGTTGCCCACCTATGCATCCATCGGCGTTTACGCCGCCGTTCTGCTGGCGTTATGCCGTGTGGGGCAGGGGCTGGGCTTGGGCGGAGAATGGGGCGGCGCCGTGTTGCTTGCCACGGAGAACGCGCCGCCCGGCAAGCATGGCTGGTACGGCATGTTCCCGCAATTGGGTGCTCCCGTGGGCCTCGTCATATCGATCGGGGTTTTCCTGTTGATCAGCAACAGCCTGTCCGAGGCGCAATTGTTCAGCTGGGGTTGGCGCGTGCCGTTTCTCGCCAGCACCGTGCTGGTGGCGGTGGGCCTGTACATCCGGCTGCGGCTGGTGGAAACACCGGCCTTCCGCCGCAGCATGGCTCAGGGCGAACGTGTGCGTGTGCCGTTCGCCGTGGTATTCAGCAGATTCCCACTGCAACTGCTGTGGGGAACATTGGGATCCGCAACCACTTTCCTGGTGTTCTACCTGGTCAATGTCTTCGCCCTCGGCTGGGCAACGAATTCGCTGGGATTCGATCGCCAGGCGTTTCTGCTCATGCAGATGCCGGCGGCGGTGTTCTTCGGCTTAACCATCCCCTTGGCGGGGCGCGCGGCCGATCTTGTCACCGGCCGCGTCATGCTCGTCGTTGCGACTGTCTTGATCATCGCATACGGCTTCAGCTTCCAGCCCCTTTTTGGCGCCCACGATCCGGTCGCTGTTTTTGTGTTTCTGGCGTGCGGCTTTGGACTGAGCGGCCTCTCGTACGGAGCATTGGGAAGCGCGCTGGCCACCTTGTTTCCCACCCCGGTGCGCTACACCGGCACATCCGTCGCATTCAATTTCTCGGGAATCCTGGGCGCCTCGCTGGCCGCGCCGATTGCGACCTGGCTGGCCTCGCATCACGGCTTGGCCTATGTGGGGTACTATTTGTCGACGGCGGGGCTGATCAGCCTGATTGCCCTGATTTTCATGAGAGGTGGGAAAAATGAGTCGACACCAGCTTAACTTTTGGTCGGCGTTGGCATGCACCGCCTGCCTTTTGCTGAACCACTTTGCGAATGCCTCCGACATGTACGACGCCGCCCTCACGCATGCCGGCCGTCCGGCCGCCGATTCGGCGCGCGACGCGCTCGACCATCCAGCGGATATGCTGCGCCTTGCGGGGATCAAGCCCGGGATGAAGGTGGCGGACGTGCTGGCCGGCGACGGCTACTACAGCGAATTGGCCAGCTACATTGTCGGTCCTTCCGGCCACGTGTTCTTGATCAACAACAAGGCGTTCGATGACTGGAGCCAGCCGGCGCTGAAGGACCGCTTGGCGGCAGATCGACTCACAAACGTGACGCATGAAACCGTCGACCTTGATGCCATGAATTTGCCGGCCGCGAGTTTGGACGCCGTTCTGTTGATCAAGGTTTACCACGATATGTACTGGGTGGACTCCGATCACAAGACCCCGTGGCCGAAGATCGATGTCAGCAGCGTGCTGGATCAATTGGCGCACGCGCTCAAACCCGGCGGCATCTTGCTGCTGATTGACCACTCGGCAAAGACGGGGCACGGAAAATCGGATGCCGGCGAATTGCATCGCATCGAGGATGCTTTCGCCATCAAGGATTTCAGCGCTCACGGGTTCAAGGTCGTTGCGACCAGCGACCTGCTGCGAAGACCGGACGACTCGCGGGATCTCATCAGCTACAAGGGCCCCGCGCTCGGCAAGACGGATCGATTCGTCGTGGTGTTTCGCAAGCCCTGAGCGGGGCTCAGACGACGGAATTCAACCAGCGGGTGATGGTGGCGGAATCCATGGCTCCGGACTGACGCGCGAGTTCTTTCCCCGCGCGGAACACGATCATCGTCGGAATGCTGCGGATGTTGAAACGCGCAGCCGGTGCAGGTTCATCCTGGGTGTTCAGTTTCGCAAAGCGCAGTTTGGGCTCGAGCTGGCGCGCGGTTGCCTCGTAAAACGGCGCCATCGCAATACAAGGTCCGCACCAGGGCGCCCAGAAATCCACGACCAGCGGCAAATCGCCCCGGCTCACGTGTTTGTCGAAATTTGCGGCAGTCAATTCGATGGGTTTGCCTTGAAACAGCGGCGAATGGCATTTCGGACAGCGCGGTCCGTCCTTGAGGCGATCGCTCGGCAATCCGACCACCGTGTCGCAATGGGCGCAAACGACCTGAGTGCGCTCGTTCATTTACTTGGGTTGCGCGACCAGAATGACGAAGCTGTCCGGCAGCACGCCGGCATGGGGCGTGGGCTGCTCCGCACTGGCCGCGGGAGGGGGTTCAAATTGCGCCGCGGCCATATAGATCTTGTGAGTCGCCGGATCCAGCGCCATGGTGCGTGCACTGACCTGCGTCGTGACGGTGGCGGTCACCCGATATTCGTCCGGCGAATCCTGATGGATCACCGTCAAGGTGCCGTCGATGCCGTTGGAGCTGAACACCAGGCCCAGGTCGGCGTCGAATGCCGCGGCGTCGGATCCTCTGCCGATGACGACCCGGGCAATGGACCTGCCCGACACGGAATCCGTTACTGCCATGACTTGATTCGCGCACACGGAAAATAATCTTCGATTGGCCACATCGAAGGCCAGTGCGGTGGGGTTGGCGCATTCCTTCAATGGCCATGCGGCTTTCACCATGAGGGTCTTGGCGTCGATCAACACCAGTTTACCGGGGGCAGTGTCGATGTTGACATAGACGTGCCCGGAATCATCGCTGGCAATGGATTCCGGCGGTCCTGGCAATGGCACGGTCGCGACGATTTGCAGCGTGCTTGCGTCGAGCACCGTCAGGTTCGCCGTCTCCCGATTGGCCGTTATGAGGTGATTTTGCTGCGGCTCATAATAGATGGCGCCGGGCGATTTACCCGAGATCGGCACCTCCAGAATTACCCGCAGAGTGTCGAGTTCAAACACCGAAACTGTGCTGCTCCGGCCGTTGCTGGTGTAGCCACGCCGCAGCGCGGGTGCGAACGCAATACCGTGGACACCCCCCGTGCGGGGAATGCTGCCCGCCAGTTTGCCGCTGACGGTTTCGATGACATCGACACGTTCTTCGCGGCTGACGAACAGTCTGGCGCCGCTTTCTTCCAAGGCCAGATCGTCCCAGCCGCCGACGCCGCCGAGCTTCCATACTCGTGCCACCCTGTAATCCGCGGCGGGGATGGGCGAGGTCTGCGCGCGCGCCGTTTCTGCCGTCCAAGACAGCACCCATGCGACGCATAATATGAATGTCAGCGGCATCCTACAGCCCATTTAATCAACTCGTTTAGTGTAGCTTTGGATCGCGCGATTAGAAATCGCGCGGACCGCCTGTTTTTTCTAAAGCGTATTTCAGCGGTTGTCCCATATTAACATTTACGGGGCGATAACTGCGCAAACAGCACTTCACAGATAAGGCCGAGTCGCGGATGATGCGCGCTGTTTTTGGCGCAGGGTTTTGGAGAAAGGGATGTTTATTCGGCTAGCGGCCGCTGCGGCGGCAGCGGGCGCCCTATTTGTCAGTTTTGGCAGTGCGGCGGCTGAAGAGCTTTCGGAGATCGTGGTCACGGCGCAACGCCGCGCCGAGCCCGCACAAAGCGTCGGCATTGCCATGTCGGTGCTATCGGGGCTGAGCTTCGCGGACAAATCCATCAACTACGTCAACGATTTGCAGAACGCCGTTCCCAACCTGCAGGTGGAGCCGGCCTTCGGCAGCAGTCAACCGCAGTTTCGCCTGCGCGGAGTGGGGTTCATCGACTACACCTCGAACAACACCTCTCCGGTCGGCGTGAGTCTCGACGGCGTGGCCTTCGCCTTGCCCATTCAGACCCAGGGCCAACTGTTCGACATCGATCGCGTCGAGGTGCTGCGCGGGCCGCAGGGCACGCTGTACGGGCGGAACACCACCGGCGGGGAAATCAACTTCATCAGCAATCGGCCCACCGCGGAGACACATGCGGGATTCACGCTGGAATATGGCTCGCACAACGCGCTCGACGCGCAAGGGTTCGTGAGCGGAAGTATTGCCGAGGGCTTGACGGGAAGGTTGGCGGTGGCCACCGAGCAGGGCGGAGCCTGGCAGCGCAACCGGGTAACGGGGCAGTCCCTCGGCGACAAGGACAAGGTTGGAATACGCGGACAGCTGCAATGGGATCCTACGGAAACAGTCGATTTGAGATTGGGCGTCCACTTCGCACAGGATAAATCCGATGAGCAGGGGCTGTACCTGCTCAAACCCTTCGCCCCGGGCGGCGGCGCGCCGACGATTCCCGCCGATTCTTCGCGATACGTTACGGGTTGGGCGCTCAATCCGGTGTTTGCCAATCTCATCGGCCGCAGCGTGGATTCCAAACCCGGTCTTGACGACAGCAACAGCGCCGTTGACCTCACAGCCAATATCGATTTCGGCAGCGCCAAACTGACCAGCATCACCGCTTACGACAAGCTCATCAGACGCGAATACGCCGACTGGGACGCCACGCAGTACCATGATTCCGACGAATATTTGAACAGCGATTTGAACGTTTTTTCGCAGGAAGTGCGCCTGGCTTCGACGGGCAACGGACCATTCACATGGGTGACGGGTGTCTTTTATTCCGATGAGGATTTGCACGAGGATTTTGATTCCGATCTTACCGACCGGCTTGGCGGGATCGCCGTGACCACCTACGGACAGACGGCCAATTCGGTCGGCGTGTTCGCCCAGGGCGAGTACCGGTTCGCGGATGCCTGGACGGGAATTCTCGGGGTGCGCGAGGATCACGAGACCCGCGAATTGAAAGATCTCAACACCGCGTTTCTGCCCGGCGTGCCGTCCTTTACGGGTGGCGGGTTGGGCGGCTCGATCACGTCGAACCTGCCGTCCGGCAAGATCGCGCTCGACTACCAAGCCGCGTTGAACACGATGATTTATGGAAGCATCAGCCGCGGCGTCAAATCAGGCGGTTTCACCGCGCACAATACCTTGAGCGCGCCTGCGGCCGATCCATTCGCGCCGGAGAAGCTCACGGCTTATGAAATCGGCGTGAAATCCGATCTGGCGCGAACTCTGCGCGTGAATGCCTCGATATTTTACTATCGCTACAAGGATCAGCAGATCCTGGGCAAGGTGTTCGACGACGTATCGCAGTCCTACATCGGCCGCTTCGTCAATGCCGACTCCCGCATCAGCGGCGGCGAGGTCGAATTGGAATGGCACAGCGGTGCGGGCTTCTCGCTGACCCAGTACGCGGGCTTCGCGGAAGGGTACTACACCTCCCAGCTGCTCAACAGCGATGTGCCTCCGGTTGACTACAACGGCGCGCCGGAGAGCTTCCCGAAATGGAGCTACGGCGGCGACTTGAGCTACTCGCGGATCATCGGCGCCTATCAACTCACCGCCGAATCGAACTACAGTTTCCACGATACTTACAGCCAATTCTTCCTGCTCGGCAGCAACGATTTCACCATTCCGAAATATTGGCTGGCGAATGCGAATCTGTCTGTTGCGCCGGCCTCCGGCGCGCCTTGGACCGCGACGTTGTGGGGTCGTAATATCTTCAATCGGTCCTACGACATCACACGTAATTTTTTCCTGCCGACCAGCGAAGTGGCCGCGGCCGGCGAGCCCGCAACGATCGGCATTCGATTGACTTACAAGTACTGAAGGATTCGCGATGAAACTGATGCGCATTGTTCTGGCGGTTGTCATCGCGATCGTGGCCGCTGCCTGGCTTTGGCTGCGCGGCCCCGACATTCCTTACGCAACCCTGGAGGCCAAGTACGGCGCCCCGGATTCCCGCTACGTGGATCTGCCCGGCGGCTACCACGTGCACTACGCCGACGACGGTGATCCGAATCTGCCCCTGCTGGTGCTGCTGCACGGATTTGCCGATTCCTTCACGACCTGGGAAGGCTGGGTCGGGGAATTGAAGACCCGGTACCACATCATCAGCGTGGACTTCCCCGGGCACGGCTTGACGCGCGCGCCGGAAGGCAGCCGCCTGAGCGGCGAAGGTTTGGCGGACTTTGTCGACGCCTTTGCCGCGGCACTGTCGCTGCCGAGGTTCGCGGTGGCGGGCAACTCCATGGGCGGCGGCGCGGCCTGGCAGCTGGCGGTGCGCCATCCCGATCGGCTCAATGCGCTGATCCTGGTCGACGCGGCGGGATTTCCCAACGACAAGCCCCCGCAGAAGATTCCGCTGGCTTTCAGGATCCTGCAATATCCCATCGGCCGCGTCATATTGAGCAAAATCGACAATCGGCCGCTGATCGAGCAGGGACTCAAGGCTGATGTCTACGACAGCTCGTTGATTACGCCATTCATCGTGGATCGATTCGCTGAGTTTCAGCGCGCTCCCGGGCATCGCACCATTCTGATGAGCGTCGGTATGGGCGCGCCCGTCAAATCGACGGCGGAGCTGGTGTCGGCCATCAAGCTGCCGACACTGATTTTGTGGGGAGAAAATGATCCGCTCATCGAAGTGCCGGCGGCGCACAAATTCGCGGCGGCGATCCCGGGGGCGAAATTGATCATCTACCCGCAAGTCGGCCACTTGCCGCAGCTCGAGATTCCGCAACGATCGGCGGCGGACGTGGCGGCATTTTTGAAGGCCCAGCAAAACTAGCGGACCGCTGAGTCATTGCGGCCGCCGAGCGCGGCCGGGCTTCCGGTATCATCCTCGCATGCAACGGGACTATCTGGGCAACCCGGTCACCGGCCAATCCGACGCCACGTTGCGCGGCATCGATGATTTCATCGAAGGCTACCTGGGTTATGAGACACGTGCGGAGCGAATACTGGCCGCCGCCGCTGCGGATCCCGAGTCGTGCCTTGCCAACGTCTATGCCGGCTTGTTATGGATGCTGCTCGAGGCCCCCGAAGCAGGGGCGCGTGCGGCGCCCTTCCTCGCCGTCGCGGAAAGCATGGCACCTTCGGCGACGCCGCGCGAACAGCTCAACGCCAGGATGCTGCGTGCCTGGGTCGACGACGACCTGGGCCTTGCCATTCGCATTTGCGATCAATTGACGGACGAATTCCCCAGGGATCTGGCGATCGTCAAGACGCAACAGTATTTCGAATTCAATCGCGGCAACGCGCCTGCCATGCTGCGCGTTGCGATGAAGATCGCTCCGGCCAACGCGCAGGTTCCCTACGCGCACGGCATGGCTGCCTTCGCCTATGAACAGTGCCACTTGCTCGATGAGGCGGAGTCGGCGGCGCGCACCGCGCTCGCGATGCGCCGCAAGGAGCCCTGGGCGCAGCACGCGCTCGCTCACGTGCTGTTGACCCGCGGTCAGATCGACGACGGCGCGCGATTTCTGGAGGAGGCACAAGGTACCTGGATAGATTTGAACTCCTTCATGGTCACGCATATTTGGTGGCACCTGGCGCTTTTCTACCTGGGTCAGGGGCGGAATCATGAGGCGCTCGAACTCTACGATCGGCATTGCTGGGGAGTCGCGAAGAGCTATTCGCAGGATCAGATCGGTGCGGTATCGCTTCTGGCCCGCCTCGAACTGGCGGGCATTGATGTGGGCGCGCGCTGGGAGGATCTCGCCGATCATCTCGAGGCGCGGGCCGGGGATGTCGTGCAGCCTTTCCTGACACTGCAGTATTTGTACGGATTGGCGAGGGCAGGCCGCCCGCAGGCCCAGAGTTTGCTGGAATGCGTGCGTCGCCATGCCGAACATGCGCCCGAGTTCAGCCGCGTGGTGTGGCAGGAAGTCGCGCTGCCCGCTTGCGAGGGCCTGTATTCTTTCGCGCACGGCGAGTACCAGCTTGCCTGGCGCCGTCTCGGCGTCGCCATGCCGCGGATGGCCGAGGTCGGCGGCAGCCACGCGCAGCGGGATTTGTTCGAGAAAATACTGTTGGATGCCGCGAAGCGAATATGAGCCCAGACCCCTCGGCGCAATTGTTCAAGATCATCGAGTCGCGGCGCGACGAGATGGTCGCGCTTGCGCAAGCGCTGATTCGTTTTCCCACCATCAATCCGCCCGGCGAGGCCTATCGACCCTGCGCTGAATTCATCGGTGGGCGCCTGCGCGCGCGGGGCTTCGCCGTCGAATACGTGCGCGCGGAAGGCACCCCCGGCGACAGCGAACAGCATCCGCGCATCAATGTCATCGCGCGGCGCGCGGGCGAAGGCCCCGGACCCTGCGTGCACTTCAACAGCCACA
Organism: uncultured Gammaproteobacteria bacterium; assembly: GCA_963775565.1. GTDB lineage: Bacteria > Pseudomonadota > Gammaproteobacteria > Steroidobacterales > Steroidobacteraceae > Bog-1198. The sequence goes on along the minus strand of CAVZJP010000017.1, from coordinate 415,981 downwards.
TCGACGTGGTGCAGACAGGCGCGGGATGGACCCGGGATCCGTTCGCGGCGCAGGTAGTGGACGGAAAAATCTATGGCCGCGGCGCCTGCGATATGAAGGGCGGACTTGCCGCGTCCATCATCGCGGTCGAGGCATTGATCGATTGCGGCGCGACGCTGCCGGGAACGCTGGAAATTTCCGGTACCGTGGATGAGGAGTCCGGCGGCTACGGCGGCGTCCACTACCTGGCGCAGCGCGGTTGGTTCTCATCTCCGCGCGTTGATCACGTCATCATTCCGGAGCCATTGAATGTGGATCGCGTGTGCATCGGACATCGCGGGGTGTGGTGGGCCGAGATCACGACCCGGGGCCGCATGGCCCACGGTTCAATGCCATTCCTGGGCGATTGCGCCGTGCGTCACATGAATGCCGTCATCGACCGCATGGAACGCGATCTGTACCCCAAGCTCGCCGCGCGGCGCACCGACATGCCGGTGGTGCCGAGCGGCGCCAGGCATGCAACATTGAATATCAATTCCATCCATGGAGGTCAGCAGGAGACCTCCGGATTCCCCGCGCCTTGCGTGCCGGATTCCTGCCGCATGATCGTGGACCGCCGACTGCTCATCGAGGAGAGCATGGGCGGCGCCAAGGCAGAGATACGCGAGTTGTTGGAGCAGCTGGTTTTGGATCGCGAGGGATTCTCCTATGACATCAAAGATCTCTTCGAGGTGCTGCCGACCATGGCGGATCGCGACGGCCCGGTGGCGCGCAGTACGGCGGCGGCGATCCGACGCGTGCTGGGCCGCGAACCTGAATTCATTTGTTCGCCCGGTACCTATGATCAAAAGCACATCGACCGCATCGGCAAGCTGCGCGAGTGCATCGCTTACGGCCCCGGCATCCTCGACCTTGCACATCAACCCGACGAATATGTGCTGATCGAGGACATGATGAATTCCGCCAAGGTGATGGCGCTGTCCGCGCGTTCGCTGCTGCTCGGCACGGCATGAGCCGCCTGCGACCGGCGGCGACGGCCATGTTGTGGGGCGCTCTGCTATTCATGGCCGAGGCGCATGGCGTGCAACGTGCCATCATCGGCACGCAGCTCGAACCGCCGATTCTGGATCCGACCGCAAATCCCGCCGCGGCCATTTCCGAAGTCCTGTACGGCAATGTGCTTCAGGGGCTGTTGCAGTTTGCGGCGGATGGGTCGGTGCTGCCGCAGCTTGCACAGTCCTGGGATGTGTCGAGCGACGGTCTGACGTACGTGTTCCATTTGAGGCCGGGCGTGCGCTTTCACGACGGCAGCGCTTTCGACGCGGCGGCCGCGAAGTTCTCCCTCGACCGCATATTTGCCCCAGAGTCGGTCAATCCGCAGAGATCGCGATTCAGCGCCATCCGGAGCGTTGAAGCCACCGATCCGCTCACGCTGACGATGCGCCTCAGCCGGCGGTCAGGCGGATTGCTGCAGTCGCTTGCCTTCGGATCGGCAGTCATGCTCTCGCCCCGATCGGTGGCGACCGCCGGGCTGCGGCCGGTCGGCACGGGGCCATTTCGATTCTTGAGATGGCGGCGCGGCGATTCGATCACGCTCGAACGCAACGCCGACCATCAGGGCGGCACAGCTGCGCTCGAACAGGTGACCTTCAAATTCATCACGGATCCGACTGCTGCCTTTGCGGCGTTGATGGCAGGTGATATCGATGCGTTCGCCAACTATCCGGCTCCGGAAAGCTTCGCCCAATTTGCCGCCGATCCCCGCTTTAGTGTCTTTACCGGTACCACGGAGATGGAGACCGTATTGGCGCTGAATGAGCGCATTGGGCCGCTGCATAACGTACTGGTGCGGCGGGCGATCTCCTATGCGTTGGATCGCCGCGCCATCATCGATGGCGCGATGTTCGGCTACGGTACGCCGATCGGCAGTCACTTCCCGCCGCACAATCCTGCCTATGTCGATTTGACGGCTGTGTATCCTCACGATGTTGCCAAGGCCACGGAACTGATGGCGCAGGCCGGGTATCCGCAGGGTTTTGCCATGACCCTGAAGCTGCCGCCGCCGAGTTACGCGCGGCGCGGCGGCGAGATCGTCGCGTCGCAACTGGCGCAGATCGGGATCTCGCTGCGCATCGAGAATCTCGAATGGGCGCAGTGGCTGGATCAGGTCTACACCCGCCATGACTATGATATGAGCATTGTCGGGCATGCCGAGCCGTTGGATTACGACATCTACGCCCGCGATGACTATTATTTCGGCTACGCGGATGCTGCTTTCAAGACTCTCATCGCGCAGCTGGACGACAGTGTCGATGAATCCCGGCGCCGCGAACTGCTGCAGCAGATTCAACGCAAGCTCGCCGCCGACGCGGTGAATGGCTTTCTGTTCCAGTATCCAAGGTTGGATATTTGGAACAAACATCTGCGCGGAATCGGCTTCGACAATCTGTTGGGTGTGGTGGATGTCAGCCGCGCCGAATGGGATGCCGGCACGCTCGCGAGGCGTGATGACGAAGCCGGCGGCGTGCGGGCAGCGCGCCTGCCGATTCGATTCGCCGCGGCGGTCTTATGCGCGGCCGCGCTGCTGTTGCTCGGCATGGCGGCGCGGCGCCTGGGCAGCGCCTATCTCGCGCAACGAGTCGGCGTGCTCATGGCGACCCTGATCGCCGCGACCGCGATTGTGTTCATCGTCGTTCAAGTCGTGCCCGGCGATCCGGTGCGCTACATGATGGGGCTGCAGGCGGACGCAGGCAACGTGGCGGTACTGCGCCATCAGCTCGGCCTTGATGCGGCCCCTCTGCACCGCTACCTATCGTGGGTCGCAGGCATGCTGCACGCTGATTTTGGACTCAGCTACACCTATCGCATCCCGGTGGGCGCACTCATCGCCGAGAGGCTGCAGGTATCCCTGCCCTTGGCGCTGTATGCGCTGCTTCTTTCCACCGCCATTGCCTTTCCGATTGGACTGCTGGCAGCCGCGAAAAGAGGGCGTGCCGCTGATTGGGTCTTGAGCGGCATGACTCAGCTGGGCCTGGGCGTGCCCAATTTTTGGTTGGGTCTGCTGCTGGTGCTGTTGTTCGCCATCAACCTGCACTGGGTCTCAGCCGGCGGATTCCCCGGCTGGGGTGCGGGATTCTGGGCGGCGATGAAATCGCTGACGCTGCCTGCAATCGCCTTGAGCATGCCGCAAGCCGCAATTCTGGCCCGGGTGTTGCGCGGCGCGCTGATCGACACGCTGCACGAGGACTATATCCGCAGTGCGCGGGCCAAGGGTGCCGGTGAGTGGCAGGTGCTGTGCCGGCATGCGCTGCCCAATGCGCTGATACCGGTACTGACCATCGTCGGCATGCAATTCTCGTTTCTCCTGGCCGGCGGCGTCATCATCGAAAATGTATTTTTTCTGCCCGGGTTGGGCAGATTGGTGTTCCAGGCCATCGTGCAGCGCGACTTGATCGTCGTACAGAGCGTGGTGGTGATTCTGGTCTTTGCCGTGGTGGCGGTGAGCTTCCTGGTCGACGTCGCCTATGCGCTCATCAATCCGCGATTGCGTACCGCGGTCGGCGCATGAATCATTTCCCGCGAAACACCAGTCTGATTGCCGGTACGATCATTACCGTGTTTTTCGTCGGCATGGCCTTGCTCGCCCGCTTTTGGACCCCGTTCGATCCAGCGGCGCTTTCCATCGTGGATAAGCTGCAGTCGCCAAACGCGCACCACTGGTTTGGCACCGATCAACTCGGCCGCGACGTGCTGTCGCTTGTCATGGCCGGGGCGCAAACCTCGGTGGGTGTCGCCTTGCTCTCGGTGGTCATCGGCTTGTTCGTCGGCGTGCCCGCGGGTTTGTTCGCCGCCGCCCACCGCGGCCCGATCGATGAACTGGTGATGCGCGGCAACGATTTGATATTTGCCTTTCCCGCCCTGCTGCTGGCGATCTTGATTACGGCCGTATTCGGGCCGGGCGCCGTCAATGCCATCATCGCCATCGGTATCTTCAACATTCCGGTATTTGCACGGGTCACGCGTGCCGGGGCCCTGCAGCTATGGACGCGGGATTACACCTTGGCAGCCCGGGTCGCGGGCAAGGGACCCTTGAGGATTTCCTACGAGCACCTGCTGCCGAATCTGGCGGGCTTGCTCCTCGTTCAAGGAACGATACAGTTCTCGTTGGGGGTCATCGCCGAGGCGGGCTTGGCGTATGTAGGACTGAGCGCGCAACCCCCGACTCCCAGTTGGGGGCGCATGCTCAACGAAGCGCAAACGCTGACGGCGCTCGCGCCCTTCCTCGCCCTTTTCCCCGGCTTTGCCGTGCTGCTGTTCGTACTGGGACTGAATCTGCTCGGCGAGGGGCTGCGTCGGCGCGCCGAGAATTTGCGATGACGCCGCCGCTGCTGGAAATCGCTGATTTGAATGTCGCCGTCGGCGCAGGCACCGCCGCGGCCCGGACACACATCATCAGAGACCTGTCGTTGCAAGTGCAGGCGGGAGAGATTCTCGGTCTCGTGGGCGGGTCAGGATCCGGGAAATCGATGACCGCGCTCGCGATCATGCGCCTGTTGCCGCCGACGGCGACGATGACGGGGACGGTGCGCCTGCGCGGTGAGGCGCTAACCGGAAAAAATGCAGAAGAAATGCGGCAGGTCCGCGGCCGTGATATCGGCATGGTCTTTCAAGAGCCCATGACGGCTTTGAATCCCTTGATGCGCATTGGCGATCAAGTGGCGGAGACGTTGCGGCTGCATCGCTCCATGTCGAAAATCGAGGCGCGCGCCGCGGCGCGGGAGATGTTGGGACTCGTCGGATTGCGCGGGGAACCGGCGGCACTCGACAGACTTCCGTATGAATTGTCCGGCGGTCAGCGCCAGCGGGTGGCAATCGCCATGGCGGCCGTCATGACACCGCCGCTGCTCATCGCGGACGAACCGACCACTGCGCTCGATGTCATTACCCAGGCGCAGGTCTTGTCTTTGCTGCAGGAGTTGGTCAGGACGCGCAACATGGGGTTGATTCTGGTGACGCATGATCTTGCGGTGGTCGCGCAACGCGCCGATCGGGTCGCGGTCATGCAGCGCGGCGAGATCGTGGAGCAGGGAGCAACCGCGGATGTCATACGCCGGCCGCAGCATTCCTACACGCGGGCGCTTTTGGCCGCGGCGCGTTTGAACTCCAAGCGCCGCGCCGATCGCGGCGAGCGCTCCTCGCCGGTGTTGCAGGCGAGCGGCATCGTGCACGAGTACCCGCGCAGAAGAACTTCGCTATTTTCTGCGGCGCCGCCCCTGCGGGCAGTGGACGGCGTTTCGCTATCGGTGCACGCCGGTGAAATCGTAGGCTTGGTCGGGGAGTCCGGTTCCGGCAAGTCGAGTTTGCTGAAAGTGCTCCTTGCGCTCGAACGTTCGAATGCAGGTCAGGTCCGCGTGTTGGGCGAGGATTTTGCAGGTGCAGCTGCCGCAGACCTGCGCCGTCTGCGCCGCGCCGTTCAAGCGGTGTTCCAGGATCCTTACGGCAGCTTCGATCCCCGCTGGTCGGTGGAAGAGTTGATCGCCGAACCGTTTTTTCTGCTGAATTCCCCGCCTTCGCTCGCGGAGCGCCGCAGCCGGGTTGCGAAGGCGCTCGAGCAGGTGGGATTATCGCCGGCCGACGCACAGCGTCTGCCCCGGGAATTCTCAGGCGGCGAGCGCCAGCGCATCGCGATCGCGCGCGCATTGATCACCGAACCGGCCGTGATCGCCTTCGACGAAGCGGTTTCGGCACTCGATGTGCTCTTGCGGGATCAGATTCTCGAATTGCTGTCCGAGCTCGCGCGCCGTCTCAAGGTGGCGTATCTGTTCGTGTCGCACGATTTGCATGTGATCAGAGCCATCGCCGACCGCGTTTACGTGATGCAGCAGGGACGCATCGTCGAGGAAGGATTCACGGATGCGGTTTTCGACTCGCCTCGTCACGCGTACACGCGGGCACTGATCGCCGCGACGCCACGGGTGGAGGCGGCTTCCGCGCGGACGGGCTCCTAAGCGCCGGCTGGAATCGTGCGGCTCGCGTGCACCGCTCTGGCGATGGCGCGGGCCAGACAATCCGCGGCCGCCGAGCCGATCCGACCGATTTGCGCGGCGCGTATTGAGCTGGATTTGAGCGGCAATTCACCGCTTGCCAGCGCGAAAACCGTGTCGCCGTCGAACGGGGTGTGTGCGGGACGCAAAGCGCGCGCAATGCCATCCTGCGCCATCATGGCGATGCGCCGGCATTCAGCGGTATTGAGGTCGGCGTTGCAAGCGACCACGCCGAGCGTGGTGTTGCTGCCGGCGGCCATCCGGCCGATGGCCAGAAGCCGCGAGTCGTCGGGGGCCGGATCGCTTGCATCCATTGCGTCTTTCGGCGGTCCGGCGCCGCCGAACTCGCCGGCAATCTCGAACGGCCAAGCCCAGTACGTCCGGCCGTCGGGCATGAGCGCCGAACCGACGGAGTTGAGCGCCACCAGTGCGCCGACGATCAGCCCCTCGCGCAAATCCACGGATGCGGATCCGATGCCGCCGTTGAGCAATCCGGCTCTAGCGCCGCGCCCGGCGCCCACCGATCCCAAAGTAAAGTCGGCCCCGGCCGCGGCCAAGGCGCGCATTCCTAGATCGCGGTACGGTGGATCAAGGCCCCAATTCTTGTCGCCGCCATTTGCCAGGTCATACAGTACCGCAGCCGGCACGATGGGAATGGGCTTCGATTCCGCCCTGAGTTGCAGTCCGATTCCTTGCGTCGCGAGCATGGCCGCGACGCCATCCGCGGCAGCAAGTCCAAAGACCGATCCGCCCGCGAGCACCACGGCGTGCGCTCGGCCGACCAGGTTTTCCGGGGACAACGCATCGGTTTCGCGCGTGCCCGGTCCGCCGCCGCGCACGTCCACCGCAGCCGCCCATCCTGCGGCGCATTGCAGGACTGTGACACCGGAGCGCACTTCTTCGTCCGCCGCGTGGCCGACCTTGAGGCCCGCAACATCGGTGATGAGATTCTTGGATCCCGGGTTGAATACGGCAATACCCAGACAGGCTCCTTAGCGTGGCTGCGCCGCGATGACCGCCAGTCCTTGCAGCACCAGGTCCGGCACGATCTCGCCGTGCGTTCTCATGGTCCCGGTAATCATGCTGGCGTCGCCGCCAGTGATGAACAGTCTCGGTGTTGCGCCGGCGCTCTGCGCGATCACCTCAGCCGCGCGATCCGCCATGCCCGCCAGCGCGAACACAGCGCCGCGCGAAACGGCTGCTATGGTGTTGTTGGCGAGAACGCCCGCCAACGAAGGAGTGCTGTTCGAGGCGGCTTTGGCGATGTCGCTGGTCTTGTTCATCAACACCTCGCGCATCATATGAATGCCCGGGGCGATCAGGCCGCCCTGATGATGACCGCCTGAATCGACGCTGTCGACTTTCACCGCCGTTCCGGCATCCACCACGCATAGCGCGGTGCGCGCCTTGGTCCAGGCGCCGATGAGCGCCAGCCAGCGGTCCGCGCCCAATAGCGACGGATCAAGGTAGCCATTCGTGAGTCCTTGAAACTCGCGCGCCGCGGTGATGAACTCGGCATTGATGCGAAAGATTTTCTTCGCCAGGCGGCTGAGCGTCTTGCCCATGTCGGGTCCGGCGACGTTGGAAACCAGCACGCGGCTCGGCATTTGACCTGACTTGAACAGGGCGCTGGTCCAGATGGCCGGCTTGGTATCACGATGCACGACGGCCTGCTGATCGGACAGTCCGGTGCTGGTAAGCCAGGCCCACTTGAGGCGGGTGTTGCCGACATCGATGACCAAAATCATGCGTTAATCATTGCTTTGTGTACCCGCTTGGCCTCGCGCAAGGATAGCATCGTCGCCGCAGATCTTGTGTTTACTGATTCTGCGCAGCTTAGCCGGTAAACTGTCGCGATCAAAACACGGTAGAGATAATGCCTGACCTGAAGCGAGCCATCAGAGATGTGCCGGATTTCCCAAAGCCCGGCGTTCTGTTCCGCGACATAACGCCGCTGCTTCGGGATCACTTCGATGCCACCGTTCGTGCGCTGGATGCATTGCTGACCGAAGAGGAATGGAGCGAGATCGACGCGGTCGCCGGCATCGAATCGCGCGGCTTCATACTGGGCGCCGCTTTGGCGATGCACCGTCGCAAAGGTTTCGTGCTGGTGAGAAAACAGGGCAAGCTGCCGCCGCCGGTGGTCGATGTCGCTTACGACCTCGAATACGGAACCGGCGTCTTGGAGATGCAGAGGGGCAACGGACGCTTGGTGCTGATCGACGATGTACTGGCGACCGGCGGCACCATGACGGGTGCTGCCGACCTATGCGAACGCGCCGGTTACCAGATGAAGGCACTGGGCGCCCTGATCGATCTGCATATCGTCGATAAATTCCATTGGCGCAATTTGCAGCTTCGTGCTGCGATCAACTACTAACCTCAAAAACCCTTTCGCAACCCAACCTAAGAAGGTGTCCCCATGAAGTTCGGCCTGATCCCACTGCTTTCGCTGTGCCTGTGCTTTCCGGTGGCTCAGGCGTCGGACGCCCCTGCCGGCGCACCTATGGTGATGCTGATTTCCGTGGACGGACTCAAACCCGAAGCCATCCTCGATGCGCAAAGTCACGGGCTGAAGGTGCCGAACTTACAAGGGTTCATGAGGGACGGCATGTACGCCAGCGGCGTTCGGGGCGTGCTGCCGACGGTCACCTATCCGAGTCATACGACCCTGTTGACCGGTGCCTCGCCTGCCAAACACGGCATTTACGCCAATACGACATTCGATCCCTTGCTGAAGAACGACAAGGGCTGGTACTGGTATGCCGAGGATGTCAAGGTGCCGACGATCTGGGATGCCGCCGCGGCGGCGCATCTCAAAACCGCCAGCATATATTGGCCGGTGAGCGTCGGAGCCAGGATTACCTACAATCTGCCGCAAATCTGGCGCACCGGCACCGAGGATGATCTCAAGCTGCAGCGCGCCTTGAGCACGCCCGGCTTGGAGCAGGAACTCTCGGCCGGGTTGGGCCGCTACCCGGGCGGCATGGAGGAAACCGTCGCGGAAGACGAGATTCGAGCGCGCTTTGCGATCCGCCTGCTCGAGCTCAAGCACCCCAGCTTCTTCACGGTGTACCTGACCGGATTGGATACTGAGCAGCACGCTTCGGGTCCCTTCAGCCGCAAGTCCAATGAAACGCTCGAGCGTCTCGATGCCATCGTCGGGTCGCTGCGCGCCGCCGCCGAGAAGACATCGCCGGGCAGGGCCACGATCTGCGTGGTGTCCGATCACGGATTTGCCGCTGTCGAGCACGACGTCAATCTGTACGCGGCCTTCAGAGACGCGGGGCTTTTTACCGTCGATAAGGACAACAAGATCACCGACTGGAAGGCGATGCCATGGCCCGCCGGCGGCTCCGCAGCGGTGATGCTCGCCAATCCCGCGGATGAGGCGGTGCGTGCTCGCGTAAAAGCTCTGCTGGACAAGCTCGCGGGCGATCCGGCCAACGGCATCGAGCGCATTCTGACTCGCGAGGAGATGCAGCAAGGCCGGGGATTCCCGGATGCGGCGTACCTGATCGCATTGCGAATCGGTTATGAAGTGGCCTATGGGCTGTCGCCGCCGCTGGTCACGAAACCCAGCAATCTAGGCATGCATGGTTACTTGCCGGAGCATCCCGAGATGCGCTCCTCGTTCTTCATGGTGGGGCCGCAGGTACCGAAGGGAAAATCCGTGGGCGAAATGGATATGCGGCAGATTGCGCCGACGCTCGCGGGCATATTGCACATCCGGCTCGCCGGTGCGGAATTGAAATCGCTGCCGCTGCAGTAGCGCTCGCTTGACTACTCGACGTCGGTCAACTGGCGGAACAGGATCACGCGGGCCTTTTCCCAATCCCTCTGGACGGTTTTCTTCGATATCCCGCGCTGTGCGGCGATGTCATCCAAGGTGTAGCCGCAGAAGTACTTGAGGTCGACCACCTCCGCGAGCCGCGGATCATGCGCGGCGAGTTCATCGAGCGCCTCGGAGAGGCGCGTGAGCGATACGTCGTCGGTTCCGGGCGCATCGATCTCCGTGGGCATTTGCGTGATGTGGAATTCCGCGCCGCGCTTCAACGCCCGGCGTTCGCGCACCAGGTCGATGATCAAGCCGCGCATTACCCGCGCGGCGTAGCCGATGAAATGTTCGCGGTCGGGAAACTTCGTTCCCCTCCCGGACATGTCGAGATACGCCTCGTGCAGCAAAGTCGTCGGACTGATGGCGGCTCCGGCGCTTCGCCGCAGCTGACGTTCTGCCAGCTGCCGAAGATCGTCGTACAGCGCTGCAAACCGCAGGCTGTTGGGCGTGTCGGTGGGGATCACCGGCCGCAGGATGCCGAAATATCGCCGCCCTGGCAACGCCGGCCGAGTGCGGCGCTAGGTCACTGAATTCATTGAATCTATTTCCAGTCCATCCACGGCATGGAGTTCGGCGGCAACGCCGGCGGCGAAACGCATTTCATGCATGTTGCTTAGCGGCGTGCCCCGGGCGCATCATTTTCGGCTGGCGTTGATTTTCCGGTGGCTCAGGAGTGATTCATGTCGGTATCGAGCGGTGCAATGGCCTTGTCCGAAGTCGCGCGCCCGGACGCCGCGGCGCTCGCGTTTCTATACGAGCACCCGCAATGGTTCGCGCCGATCTTCGCGGAGCTGGAACGGCGCAGGTTTCCGTTCGATCGGATTTTCATTCCGGACCATTTCTACGAGGTGGGCCCGCAGCAAGCGCAGTTCAAAGTGCTTTTCAATCGCATGAGTCCCTCCGCAAACAGCCGTCAGCACGGCTCCGGAATTTTCCATACGCTGGCCTATCTCGATCATCTTGAGCTGCAGGGTGTGCGCGTCATCAACGGCGCGAAGGCATTCCGCTATGAAATCTCCAAGGCCGGGCAAGCCTCGCTGCTGAAATCCCTGGGTCTTAGATTCCTGCCCTCGAGAATCATTCACTCGGCGCATCAGGCGGTGGCTGCCGCCGGAGGACTGCGCTATCCCATCATCGTCAAGGCCAATACCGGCGGCAGTGGCAAGGGCATCACTCGATTCAATACGAAGGCGGAACTGACCGCGGCGGTGGCAGCCGGACGCTTGGATCTGGGTAACGACAGCGTCGCACTGGTTCAAGAGTTCGTTCCGGCACGCGGCGGCTTCATCACCCGCGTCGAGACCCTGGGCTTCAAGTATCTTTACGCCATCAAGGTGCACTTGAGCGGCGAGACCTTCGATTTGTGCCCGGCCGACATCTGTCAGACCTCGACCGGCCAAGCACTGGACAATGCCTGCGTGGTGGAGGCATCGAAGGCCGGACTGAAGGTCGAGGGATTCATCGCGCCGCCGAAAGTGATTCTGGACATAGAGCGCATCGTGCGGTCCGCCGGCATCGATGTCGGCGGCATCGAGTACATCGTGGATGACCGCGACGGCAACATCTACTACTACGACATCAACGCGCTCTCGAACTTCGTCGCTGACGCGCAGAGAGTCATCGGCTTCAATCCGGTGGAGAATCTAGCCGATTACCTGCAGGACGAGGTGCACCGTGCCCGCTAAAAAGGGGATTCGCTATGGCTACTGGATGCCGGTCTTCGGCGGCTGGCTGCGCAATGTGGAAGACGAGCAAATGGAAGCCACCTGGGCGTACACCCGCAAGCTCGCCCAGCGCAGCGAGCAGATAGGATTCGATCTTTCACTGATCGCGGAACTCAATCTGAACGACATCAAGGGCGTCGATGCGCCCAGCCTGGATGCTTGGTCGACCTCCGCGGCGCTTGCCGCGGTAACGAAGACGCTGGAGTTGATGGTTGCCGTGCGTCCCACCTTCCATTCGCCGGCGCTGTTCGCCAAACAGGCCGCGAACATCGACCATATCAGCGATGGCCGACTTGCGCTCAACGTCGTTTCCTCCTGGTGGGAGCAGGAAGCCAAGATGTACGGCGTCGATTTCGAGCGTCACGACGATCGCTACGGCCGGACCGCGGAGTGGCTGGATGTGGTGAACGGGGTCTGGTCGCAGAAGAGCTACAGCCATTCAGGCAAGTACTACCACACTCAAAATACCGTGCTCGAACCCAAGCCGACGCGGGCGCCGCGCCCGCCGATCTATGCCGGGGGCGAATCGGAGGCGGCGAAGAATCTTATCGCGCAGAAATGCGATGCCTACGTCATGCACGGCGACGCTCCGGCGCATGTCGGCGCGAAAATAGCCGATATGAGTGCGCGGCGCGAAAAGCTGGGACTGCCCCGCATGCAATTCGGCGTCGCCGGCTACGCTTACACGCGCGATTCGGACCATGAGGTGAAGCAGGAGATCGCGCGGATCACCGACGTGAAGCAGAACGCCAAGGGTTTCGCCAACTACCAGCAGTGGTTGCAGGGCACGCAGCTCGAACAGAGCATGTCCATCCAGGAATATTCGGTCTCCAATCGCGGACTGCGCTCCGGCCTGGTCGGAACGCCGCTGCAGATTCAGGAGCAAGTCGGCAAGTTTGAAGAAGTCGGAGTCGACCTGCTGCTGCTGCAATTCAGCCCGCAATTGGAAGAGATGGAAAGATTCAGCGACCGCGTCATTCGCCGTAATGGCGCCTGAGGGCGCGCGGTCAGGAACGCAGACCGGTCCGCGATATGCCGAGCGCCCGCTGGTCGTACGTTGCGGGGCCTTTGGCGACATGGTTCTGCTCACGGCATTGATCCGCGTGCTGCATGCCGAATTTCGCAGCCCCGTGGATATCGTGACCTCCGGCCCCTGGAGCGTTCCCTTGCTGCGCGGACAGCCGGGCGTAGGCGACATCTTCAGCTTGATCAGCCGCAAGAGGCCGTACTGGCTGAGCCCGGATCAGCAGCATGTCGTGCGGCAGCTGCGTGCGCGCGGCGTTTCTCCCACCTGGTTTTGCGACGGCAACGATGCGGCAATGCCCATCCTGCGGCGCGCCCGGATACCGGATGAGTACATCGTTGCGGTCAAGGATCATGCGTTGCTGCCCGGCGAACATGCGACGCAGCAATGGCGGCGGCTCGCGCAGTTCATGCCCGCTGCAATCCACAGCCCGCACCACGCCGACCTCGATTCGATTGCCGAGGGCTGCGAGCTGACGGTCACTGCCGCGCAGCGAGCGGATCTGGCGGCATGGCTCGAGTCGCTCAAGATGGCCGATTGCCCGCTGATACTCCTGCAGATCGGCAACAAGCGCACGATGCGGCGAGGCTTACGCCGACTGGCTGTGAACCACAAATATTGGCCGAACCAGCGATGGGCCGAGGTTCTGCGCAGCCTGCGCCGGCGCCATCCGAAGCACGCCATCATCTTGCTCGGCGCCGGCCCCGAATATCAGCTCAATCAGGAACTCGCTGCGCTCGCGGACATCGCGGGCCTGCACAATGCCGCCGATGCATTGGAGATTCCCCGTCTGGTGGCGCTGCTGGCGCGGGCTTCGGGACTGATCACCGTCGATTCGGGACCCGCGCACGCCGCCGCCGCGGTGGGCTGTCCGCAGGTTGTGTTGTTTGGCAGGGCCTCGCCGTCGTTATACAGGCCGTGGGGCACGGCGGGAGCGGATGTGCGTGTGCTTTGCGGTCAGCTGGACGGCGAACCCAGCATGCTCGGCATCGACACCGGAACGGTGATTGCGGCCTGGAGCGAGCTGAAGCTGCGCGACGGCGCTGAAGGCGGCGATGCTTAAGTCGCTGAAGCCGGCGATGCTGTAGCGGGCGGGGCGGGAGTTGCAGGCGGCATCGGGGACCGCAGCATGTCCTGCGTCACCAATACCACGCCGCGCTTGGTGACGAAGAAACGCTGCGCATCGAGACTCAAATCCTGCCCGATTTGCAACCCGTCGGGTATGACGCAACCCTCATCGAGAATGCAGCGCGTGATCTTGCAGCGCCGGCCGATGGTGACTCCCGGAAGCAAAACGGATCTCTCGATGACGGTGCCATCCTCGATGCGCACATCGTTCGACAGCAGCGACTCCTTGACATAGGCGCCGGATATGATGCAGCCGCCGGCCACCATGGAATTCACGGCCATGCCGCGTCTTCCTTCTTCATCGAGCACGAATTTCGCAGGAGGCTGCTGCGCCTGATAGGTCCAGATGGGCCATTGATGATCGTAGATATTCAATTCGGGGTCGAGCGCCACCAATTCCATGTTGGCCTCGTACAGCGCGTCAACATTGCCCACATCGCGCCAGTAGTTCTGAGCGCGGGTTTCAACGTCCTGGAACGGATAGGCGAACACCCGCAAGCGCGAAATGGCTGGCGGAATGATGTTGCGGCCGAAATCATGATGGGTCGAATCATTGTCCGCGTTCTCGGTCAACAGCTTTTCCAGGCGGTCCATGGCAACGACGTAGATCCCCATGGAGGCGCGCGCCAGATTTTCATGGCCGATGATGGGATCGGGGTCTTTCGGCTTCTCGGCGAATTTGATCACGCGGTTGGTGTTATCGGTGGTCATGATGCCGAATTCATAGGCGCGTTCGATCGGCACATCCACCACCCCGACCGTGATGTCCGCCTCGCATTGGTCGTGATAGGCGATCATCGGACCATAGTCCATCTTGTAAATATGATCGCCCGCCAGAATCAACACATGCGTCGGGTTGTGCGAGCGGATGAAGTCGAGATTCTGGTATACCGAATCGGCGGTGCCGCGATACCAATGCGTCCCGATCTGCTGTTGCGCGGGGATGAGCTCGACGAATTCGCCCAGTTCTCCGCGCAAATAACTCCAGCCGCGCTGGATATGCTGAATCAACGATTGAGACTTGTACTGCGTCAACACCGCAATCTGGCGAATGCCGGAGTTCACGCAATTCGACAGCACGAAATCGATGATGCGGAATTTTCCGCCGAAAGGAGTCGCCGGCTTGCAACGGTTTTGAGTGAGGGCCTTGAGGCGTTCGCCGCGGCCCCCGGCCATGATCACGGCCATGGTTCCGCTGGTCAAACGGCTGACATAGCGTCCGGTGTTATTACGGGCAGCGTGTCGCATTTAGCGAAGCCTGACACAACCGGCCATCGCCCGCACCAGGTTTCTCGCGGCGCCATTTAGCCCTTTGTTAGACTGCGCCTCATGTCCGCGTTGAAGATCTGCATCCTGAGTTCGGAGATCGTGCCGTATGCCAAGACGGGCGGACTCGCGGATGTCGCCGGGGCGCTGGTTCGCAATTTGAGCGCCATAGGCCACGAAGTGCGCGCATTCATGCCGCTGTATGCCGCCGTGCGGCGGACGCACGCCGAGATTCGGCCGGCACCGAGGTTGCCTGCGGCCGCGCTGACCATCGGCGACAGGGAGTATTCATTCTCGTTGCAGACGGCGATTCTCCCGGGCAGCGCAATCGCGATGTACTTCATCGATTGCCCGGCGCTGTTCGAACGCGACGGGCTTTACACCAACGATGCCGATGAGCATCGGCGATTCCTGCTGTTCACTCGTGCGACTCTGGAGAGTTGCCGCCTGATGGGATTCGCGCCTCATATATTTCACTGCAATGACTGGCATACCGGATTCCTGCCGTTGTATTTGAAAACCTTGTACCGCAACGACGCGCTTCTCGGCAGGGCCAAATCGCTGCTGACCATCCACAACATAGGATATCAAGGCGCCATCTCGAGTCCAGCCGCCGCTGATTTGGGCCTGGGCGCTGTTTGGTCGCAGTTGGATCAGCAGGACCTGGCGCACGGCGTGGTCAACTCGTTGAAAACAGGCATAAAATTTGCCGATAAAGTCAGCACCGTAAGTCCGACATACGCGCGCGAGATCTGTGACACGGCGCTGGGCATGGGGCTGCAGGACACTTTGCGGGCGCGTGCCGATCGGATCGTCGGGATTTTGAACGGCGTGGACTACGCGGAATGGGACCCTCGGCATGATCCGTACCTCACGGCGCATTTCGAGCCGCAAGACCTGGCAGGCAAACGCAAGGCAAAAGATCAGCTGATCGCGACTGCTGGGCTGAAGGTGACGGCCGCCTCGCCGCTCATCGGCATGGTGACCCGGCTCGCCGAACAGAAAGGCATCGATTTATTGTTCGATGCCCTGCCGGCGCTTTTGCAGGCACGCGAGTTCGGCATGGTGGTGCTGGGCAGCGGCGAACCGAAGTACGTTGCTTTTTTCGAGGGGCTATCGCAGCGCTTCGCCGGCCGCGTGAGCTACCGCGCGGCGTTCGACGAGCCCCTCGCGCACCTGATCGAGGCCGGCAGCGATATGTTCCTCATGCCGTCCCGCTATGAGCCTTGCGGCCTGAATCAAATGTACAGTTTGCGCTATGGAACCATCCCCATCGTGCGCAAAACCGGCGGACTGGCGGATTCGGTGGAGCACTTCGATCCCGCCAGCGGCCGCGGCACGGGATGTGTGTTCAATGATTACGATGTGCCCGCCGTGCGCTGGGCGATCGAGACCGCACTCGATTGGCACGCCCATCCGCAGCACTGGCTGAAGTTGATGCAAAATGCGATGGCCAAGGATTTCTCATGGAGTCTGCAGATCGGCGAATACGATTCACTGTACCGCAGCCTGGCCCTCGTATGATCGAAAAGTTTTGTGATTGGTTGTCCATGACGCAGGTCAGCGTTGCATTTCAATCCACCGGTTGGTTCGTGCCGCTGGTGCAAACCATACACATCGTCTCCATCGCGATCCTGCTGACATCTGTCTATGTCGTCAGCTTCAGGCTCATCGGCTTGACCAAGGGGATGCAGCCGCTGGCCACGGTGGCGCGGAGACTCGCGCCCTGGATCTGGGCTTCCCTCTGCGTCTTGCTGGTCACGGGCATCCTGCTCACCATCACTGAACCTGCACGCGAACTGCTCAATTGGGTATTTCGAACGAAAATGGTGCTGGTATCGCTGCTTGCGGCAATTCTTTGGAGAGTATTGCTGCGCGTGCGCCGCAGCCCGGCATATTGGAGCGAGTCGCCGGCGCGAAGCCGCGCCGGACAGGCACTAGGATTGCTTTGCGTGGTGATCGGCGCTTGCATCATCGTCGCCGGGCGATGGATAGCCTATGTCTGACGGGACACCCGTCGAACAAGCATTGACGTGGCTGCAGGGGCTGAATTTCCCCACACAGATTCGCGAATCCGTATGGCTTTTTCCGACGATTGAGACCGTGCACGTATTTGCGTTGGTTCTGGTCGTCGGTTCGATCATGGCCGTGGATCTGCGCCTGTTGGGGCTTGCCAACAAGGATCGCCCCTTCAGTCAGGTGGCAGCCGAGATGCTGCCATGGACCTGGCGCGCATTCTGCGTCGCGGCACTCGCGGGCTTTCTGATGTTTTCATCCAAGGCGCTCACTTACTACGGCGATATCCCCTTTCGCCTGAAAATGCTCTGTCTGCTGCTCGCCGGGATCAACATGCTGTTGTTTCATGGGATCGGAACGCGCCGTCTCAAGGAGTGGGATAGCGGCAAGCCGCCTTGGCCTGCCAAAATCGCCGGCGCGACTTCGTTGTCGCTGTGGATCCTGATCGTCGCATCGGGACGCTGGGTGGGCTTCACGACTTAGTCGTCAACCGTCGTCAACAATCGCGCCACATGACGGTATCCTAGATATGCGCCGGTGCCGCACAACAATGTCACACCCGCCATCAGCAGCAGCATGAGTACGTCCCATTGCGGGCGACCCCGCAGCGCAGCTGCGAAATCCAAGCGATGCAATCCCTGGTGCAGCCACCGGTAGGCCTGGGCGTTGCGATCAATCTTGGCCACGAGCACTCCGGACACGGGGTCGACGTAGTATCGCGTTCCCGAGGTGTTGTGGATCAAACGGTACACCGGAAACGCGACCGAGGCGCTGTGGTGACTGAAGTAAAAATCGTCCTCATGCAGCAGCAACTGCGGAAGTGTTGTTGCGCCGGATGCATCCAGGGTCCTGGCGATGAAGGTCAAATCCTGGGCAAGCAGGGGGGCCGGCAGCCCGGCGGCGTCCAGACGCCGTCGCTCGCCGCGCGCGGTGCTTGCGATGAAGTACATTCGTCCATCCAAAGGCGCGCTTTGGATCGAGACAGCGTCCTTGGGGCGCACTTCCGCGAGCGATTGCAGGCCGGCTTCCATGGACGCAGTCAGGGCCCGCGATGTTCCGCGCAACTGCGCACTTTCGGCCTGCGCACCGGAGCCCTCGAGCCATCCCCACGGATTCATCGACAAGAGTCCGCTCAAGACCCAGGTCAATGCGAAAATTCCAAAGATCAGCCCGGCGATGTGGTGCCACAGATTGAAGCCGCGATAGGGCGACCATCGGCCTTTGGGTCGGCCCCCCAGTTGGTACACGCCAAGAAAGATCCCCACGCCGGTCAGAAAGCAGCCGAGCAAGGATGCATAGATCATGAGCTGGCTCCACAGGAAGGCGTTGCGGCGCAATTCCGTGAAGTACAACCAGTGAGGCACCGAGCCGAGCCAGTTCCAGAATCGTTGCCGCCCGGTTGTGATCTGTACCGCCCGGCCGGTGATGCTGGATACGTAAAGTTCGGATCGAGCCTCGTCTCCCAAGGCAAACCGATACAGCGGCCGTTGCGAGTTGAAGTCGCCGGCCACGGTCCACTGGTCGTGATCGATCAGGCCGAGCAGCGAGGGTTCCGCGGCGGTAAAGCGCCTGGCGACGGCAGCGGCCTGTTCAGCCGAGATGCCGCCGAGATCAGATCCCGTGAGCAGGTTGATTGGGCGGGAACTTGATCCACGCGAAGTCAGGGCCGGAACGCCATCCAACATTTCGACTTCGGGTTGATCGGCGTTCGCCAGCGCGAGGCCTGCAGACTTGCAGCAGCCGCTCCACTCGATGGGCGCCAGAGCTCCTAGTCGGACGCTCTCGTCCAACGCAGGGTAGCTCACATACATCATAATCAGGCCTGAGAGGCACCACAGGAGCATCAGCGCACCGACGGCGATTCCCAAATAGCGGTGAAACAATAGGACGACGCGCATCAGACCTAGTGGTGGTGACGATGATGCAGATCGGGATAGTGCGGATGGCCGTGCACCATCGGTAGGTGACGGTGCCAGTGCGAATGGGGCTCGGCTCCCGCTTGCGCGTCGTGATCATGCTGATGGTGTTCATCGTGAACGTGCCGATGCTCATGCTCCAGCAGCTCGTGCGCATGGTCATGCGCATGTGACTCCCGCAGATACAGATAGACTCCGCCGGCCATCAGCACGCCGGCCGCCACCAGCCTTGCGGTCACTGCTTCCGATAGCAGCCCCACTCCGAGCAACGCGCCGATGAACGGCGCGGTTGAAAAATACGCGGCGGTCCTTGCAGTGCCCAGGACTCGCAGGGCGCGCACGAACAATACCAGGCTCACGCCGTAGCAAAAAAACCCCGAGGGTCAACGCGTACATCGTCAGTGTCCCTGACGGTAAATGCGCGCCCGTTCCCAGAGCCAACACAAAGTTTGTACTCCCCGCCGCCAAGCCCTTGAGCATCGCGATTTGCATCGGATCAGCGCCGCTGAGGGTGCGAGTCAAATTATTGTCGATGGCCCAGGCGACGCAGGCAGCTGCAATGGCCAAGGATCCGCCCGCTGTCGCAGCGCCGCCGCCGCCCCACGACAACACTGCCGCACCGGCGACAATCGCTGTTGCGGCGACGATCAGGCGGCGGTCGGTGCTTTCCCGGAAGACCAGCCAGGCAATCGTCATGGTTGCGATGCCTTCGAGATTCAGCAACAACGATGCGGTGGATGCCGGTGTTCTCGCCAGACCGAGCAACAGCAAGACCGGCGCGATGACGCCTCCCAGCAACGCCGCCGCCCCGAAGCGCGGCAACTCGGATCTGCGTAATGGCGCTTCATAAGCAACACGACCCAGAAAATGGCGGCTCAATTGCAGAATAGCGAGGCCGGCGCCCGAGCCGAGGTAGAAAAGACCGGCGAGCAGTTGCGGATTGGCGCCTTGCAGAAGCAGCGGCTTGGCGAGCGGCGTACTGAACGCAAAAAGAACGGCTGAGCCGATTGCAAAGGCGACCCCCGGCCGAACTGTGATTGACATTCGCGTACCTGTCGTCGTTCTGCTCGTTGAGCCCTTTGGCCCAAGCGTACCGTCGGTGGATGGCGCGCACAAGCATCGCTTCCGCAAGCATTCAGCGATGGTGCGCTATCATGCAGGCGACCAATGCACAGGGACTGGACAATAAGCGGCGCTCTTTTGCTGCTGCTCGCGGTACTGCTCGCGATATCGCTGTTGGCCGGCCGCGTATGGTTGCCGGCGGGCGAGGTGTGGCATGGCATCTGGTCGCAGGATGCGAGTCTGGCTGCGACCATTGTTACGCAGCTGCGTCTGCCGCGCGCCGTGTTGGCGATCGAGGTGGGCGCCGCTTTGGGGCTATCGGGCGCGGTGCTGCAAGGACTGACGCGCAATCCGCTGGCGGAGCCGGGGCTGCTCGGCGTTTCCGCCGGCGCTGCGCTCGGAGCGGTGGTCGCCGTTTATTTTGGCTTCGCGGCGCATTTCGCGACCGCCGCGCCGCTGTTCGGGCTGAGCGGCGCCGTGCTCGCCAGCATTTTGACTTTTGCCCTGGGCAGAGGCGGTGGAACGATCACCTTGGTGCTGGCGGGAGCCGCCGTATCGGCCCTGGCGGCGGCAGGCATCGCCTTGGCGCTCAATCTTGCGCCCAATCCGTATGCCGCCTACGAGATCATGACCTGGCTCATGGGTTCGCTCTCGGATCGCAGTTGGGTACAGGTGCTGTTGGTGACGCCTTTTATCCTCCTGGGGTCTGCGCTGCTGCTGCTCACCGCTCGCGGGCTCGACTCGCTGGCATTGGGCGAGGCGCAGGCGCAAAGTTTGGGGGTAGACCTGCGCCAACTTGCGGTGTTCTCGGTATTCGGCACGGCGTTGGCCGTCGGTGCGGCAACGTCGGTGACAGGGGTGGTCGGGTTCATTGGTCTTGTCGCGCCTCACTTGGTGAGGCCATTGGTGGGACATCAGCCCAGCCGTGTGCTGGTACCCGCGGCGTTGTCCGGGGCGCTGCTGTTATTGTTGGCCGATGTCGCGACCCGGGTGCTGCACGTCGGCGCGGAAATGAAGCTGGGAGTCTTGACCAGCCTGATCGGCACGCCATTTTTCTTTTGGCTGGTCGTGCGATTGCGCAAGACGGCGCCCTGAAGCGCGGGCAAGGTATGGCGAGAACAGCGGGAGATTCATCGTGACCGAGCATGTTTTGGTGGAAAAGGCGGAGAAGATACTGGCTCTTACTCTGAACCGCCCGGAGAAGAAAAACGCACTGACCCGCGCCATGTACAAGACATTGGCAACGGAAATCGCGAATGCGGATGCCGATCCAAACATCCGGTGCATATTGCTCATGGCCAAAGGCGACATGTACACCGCCGGCAACGACTTGGCTGATTTCGCGGCCATCGGCAACGCGACGGCTGCTCCGCAGCCGGAAGATGCGAATCCGTTGCTTCCCGCTCTGGCCCACTCGCGAAAGCCCATTGTCGCGGCCGTCAACGGCCGGGCCGTCGGCATCGGCGTCACCATGCTTCTGCATTGCGACATGGTCTTTGTCGCAGAAGACGCCTTGCTCACGACGCCTTTCGTCAATCTCGCCTTGGTTCCCGAGGCGGCCTCCAGCATTTTGCTGCCCTCGCGCATAGGCTACGTGCGCGCGTTTGAGATGTTCGTGCTCGGTGAACCGGTGAACGCGCAGCAGGCCGTGAGTTGGGGAATTGCGAACCGGGCGGTACCGCCGTCCGATCTGCATCGAGTCGCGAGAGCAGCCGCAACGGCCATCGCGGCGCGCGCGCCCGCGGCGGTGAGTGCCACGAAATCCTTGATGCGCGACGAATCCGCGATGTTGAAACGCATGGGAGAGGAAGGCGGCCATTTTGCCCGTCAGCTCAAATCCGCGGAGTTCAAAGAGGCCTTCGCTGCATTTGCCGAACGGCGGCCGCCGGATTTCAGCAAGTTCGGCTGACAACACGCAGGTTGCCGGTTCCGATGCCCATGCCTCGCCTGATGATCGCGCTGCCGCTGATGATGCTGCCGCTGCTGGCGATGGCGCAGGCGCCCGCAGCCACGGGCGGTGCGGTCGCCCGAAGCATGTGATGTCGCTCAGCATGTGTACCGACGATCTACTGCTCGAGCTGCTGCCGCCGGAGCGTATTGCGTCAGTCACTTACTATTCACGCGATCCGAGCATTTCGAGTTTTTGGCCGCAGGCTGCCAAGGTGGCCGTCAATTTCGGCACGATCGAGGAGGTGCTCGCGCAGAAGCCGGATCTGGTGCTCGCCGGCACCTACACCACTCCTGGCGCGCGCATGCTGCTGAAGAAATTGAACATGCCCCTGCTCGAAGTCGCGCCGGCGGCCGATTTCGATGAAATTCGCGCCACAACTCGCCTCGTTGCGAAAGTGCTGGGACGGGAGGCCTTGGGCGAGGCGCTCATCGCCAAAATGGACCTGACGCTTCTTGAACTGGAGGCCACCAAGCCGCCGCGCATCCTTCGTGTAGCCGCCTGGGGCGAGGGCGGATCGATTCCGGGCAAGGGTACGCTATTTGATTCCATACTGCTGGCGGCGGGCGGCGTGAACGTTGCAAACAGCGAAGGGGGAGCTTATGAGTCCTTTGGCATCGAGCAATTGATATTTGCGCGGCCCGACATTCTTGCTTTTGCCCGCAATATCACCGATACCCCGGGGCTCAACACCGAATTGGCGCAGCATCCTCTGATTCTCAAGCTCTACTCCGGGCGCATGGTGACCTATCCGGGAGCGCTGTACAGCTGCGGCGTGCCCGAAAGTGCGGATGCGGCGGTCGCCTTGCGGGCCAGTTTGTTGAAGGCCATGCGCGAGGGATCATGAGCGTACTCAATGCCTCCGGAATCTGTGTGCATCGCGGACGCCGCCGTATCCTGGATGATGTTTCGCTTCATGCGCCAGCCAGGAGAGTTCATCGCTGTCATCGGCGCAAACGGCGCCGGCAAGTCGACCCTGCTGTCGGTGCTTGCCGGATTGCTCCGGCCCGATGCGGGAAGCGTCACCTTGGACGGCGTTTCAATTCAACACCTCTCCGCCATGAAATTGGCGCGGCGGCGCGCATATCTGCCGCAAAATCCACGCTGCGAATGGCCAATTTCCGTGGAACGATTGGTGGCGCTGGGTTTGACACCCACTCTGCCGGCCATCGGTGGATTGCCATCGAGCTTCGATCCGATGATCACGCGCGCCCTCGAAGCCTGCGATTTGCTGGAGCATCGACTGCAACCCGCGACCACGCTGTCCGGCGGAGAGCTCTCACGCGCCATGCTGGCTCGGGCTCTGGTTGCGGATCCGGAGGTGTTGATTGTCGATGAGCCCATTGCCGGTCTCGATCCCAAGCACGCCCTGGATACGGCGCAACGCCTAGTGCGCTGGCAAAAAGCGGAAAGCTGGTGATTGCGTCCGTTCACGATTTGACGCTTGCCGCGCGTTACGCCGGTCGAATCTTCGCTCTAAGGAGCGGCCAGGTGCAGGGCGATGGTCCCACGGAGGCGACGCTGACCCCCGCGTTGATCCGTTCCGCATTCGATGTGGCTGCCTGCATCGGCGGAGCTCCGGGAAATGCTTATGTGGATTTTGGGAGCCTGTCCGAGTAGTTCGCGCGAGCCTAGTGCGGCGGTCCCGTGAGCGTGGTGAACGCGGCGGTGATCAACAAAATCACGCTGCCGCAGAGGATCTCCGCTTGAATCGAGCGGTGCAATAGGCTCATCGCCTTGGGCTCGCGCATCAGCAGCCGCGGAGTCAGGTACAACTTGTTCGCCGCCGCCATGCTCAACATCAGGGCGACCGCAAGCAGCTTGATCGCCATCATCTCGCCGTAGGCACTGCTCCAGAACGCGGACGCGTCGTTGATCAGAGTCCAGAGAATGCCCGCGCCGGCGGCGAGCAGCAGTCCAACCACCGCGAGCGCCAATTTTCCGAAGCGTGCGGCGACTGCCGCAATCTCCGAATCGGCGCCGTCGCGCGCGACGATGAGCAGCGGCAGCAGCGCACCCAGCCAGAAGGACGCGGCCAGGAGGTGCAGGGACAAGACCAGGCTGGGCGCCAAGCCGGGCTGTGCATGGACGTGTCCGACCCAGGCAAAGGATGTTGATGCAATGATGGCGCCGGTAGCGCATAGATCTGCGCGCGGGTTTTTGTGGACAAGCCCAAGGCACAGAGCGCGATGCCGGCAAGCCGCAGCCCCGTTGCGCGGCCCTCGCCGCCGTTGAGGATCATTCGCACCAGCGACGCATCAAACATTCCCGCAAAATCCCCGCGCATCGAGCCCGCGAGCAGCAGAATTCTTGCGCAACCCGCAATTGCCGAGGCAATAACCAGGATACCGATGAGACGGCGGATTCGCCCGCGCTGCGATTCCTTGAGCAGCTGGCCGTTGTAGCCAAGAAAGAAAATGGCGCCGGCCGCACCCAGAGTGGCGGCGTAGGTGACGGCCTTTGCGCACAGCGCTACGGCGTCCCAACCGCTCAACTCCACGATGTGCGCTCCGGCAAGGTCGGGGTTTAGCCCGTCACAGAAAAAGCGAAGGAACCCTTGGTGACATGGCCGTCATCCGCCGCGACCGCGGACCACTGCACGGTGTACTTGCCGGGAGCGAGTGCCGGCAGGGGTAGGGTGAATGTCTGGCTTGCTTTGGCCGTCTTATCGACGGCGATGGGAATCTCCTTGCCGTCGGCGGTCAATTTCAAGACCGCCAGTTGTGCCGCTTCGCTGAAATTCAGCGTCAGGGTTTTCGGCGCCGCAGCCAATTGGGCGTTGTCGGCGGGCGTGGAACTCTTGAGCTTCGCGTGCGCCATGCAAGGACCCGCTGCAATCGCGCCGCCGAGAGCCAGCGCCAGGATTATTTTGTTGAGCATAGTGGGCATCCATTTATCCGGGTCCGTACTAAGCAATATACTACGGCTGATGATTCTCTACGGCTATGGATTGAGCTCGGCCTCCTACAGGGTGCGTATCGCCCTGGCCTTCAAGAATTTACCGTACACATCCATCATCAAGAATTTGCGTGCCGGCGAACACCGGCTGGCCGAATTCCTGGACGTGAATATTCAAGGCTTCGTCCCGGCGTTGGGTTTGGACGATGGCGCGGTCCTGACCCAGTCCGTGGCCATCATCGAATATCTCGACGAGATCCATCCGAACCCGCCGCTGTTGCCGGCGGAAGCGGTGGCGCGGGCGCGCGTGCGCGCCCTGACCCAGGCGATCACCAGCGACATACACCCTTTGAATAACCTGCGGGTGTTGCGCTATCTCGAGGAAGTACTGAAGCAGGACAAGGCCGCGCGCGATGCCTGGTATCGGCATTGGGTCGAGGTGGGATTCGATGCTTTGGAGCGCTGGTTGTCTCGCGATGCCGCCACGGGGCGGTTCTGTCACGGCGACTCGCCGACCTTGGCCGACATTTGCCTGGTGCCGCAGGTCTTCAACGCGCGGCGTTTCGCGGTCGATATGAACCCTTATCCCAAGATCTCGGCGATCGACGCGGCGTGCCGCGCGATACCTGCGTTTCAGGCGGCGGCGCCCCGGCGATTGATCCGCTGCAGGTCAAGTGAACCATGCGGATCAAGCGTATCGAACATGTTCAGTTGGCGATGCCTGCGGGCGGCGAAGATCGTGCGCGTGCGTTTTACAAAGAAGTACTGGGAATTGCCGAGACTCCCAAGCCCGCCAATCTCGCCAAGCGCGGCGGCTGTTGGTTCGAGCGCGACGACTTGAAAATCCATCTCGGCGTGGAGGCTGATTTCCGGCCGGCGCGCAAGGCGCATGTGGCCTTGTTGGTGGCGGGGCTGCCCCTGCTGCGCGAGAAGCTCCGGGCGGCCGGCTATGCGCTGAAGGAAGACGAGCCGCTCGAAGGATATCAGCGCATCTATGTCGACGATCCCTTCGGTAATCGAATCGAACTGATGGAACCGATCGAAATGAGTCACTGATCAAAGCCTCGGAGTCGGCGCAACTACAAGCCCGCCAAGTGCGAGCCACCCCAGGCAAAACGGAGCTAAATGCTCATTTTGGTCTTGAACAAGCGCGTCTGCCGGCGAGAAATTTCCACTTCCGGGCCGTCGCGAAGCTGCGCGTGCAGGCGCCCATTCACGCCAAGCTCCACACTCTCGATGAAATCCAAGATTGATGATCTGGCGTCGATTGGCGCGGAAGAAGCGATTCGGATCGAGACGCTGCTCGAGCGCTGCCAAGCGCACGCCCCAGCAGGGGCTGCGCCTTTCCCCATGACAACCGAATGTAATTGCCCTCGGAGCTCAGCAGGCGCACTTCTCGAAGCGGCACAAACCAGCACCGGCTCCCGTCGCGGACAAAGATCTGCTCCAGCGTCGTCATCGGGCTGCGGCGTCCGGGCCGCTTGAGCGCTTTTGACTCTGACTCAGCGCCTCGGCCAGACGCGCCGGCTCGATTGGTTTGAGCAGGTAGTCGAGCGCGTCGACCTTGAATGCCCGCACTGCATGTTCATCGTACGCAGTCGTGAAGATAACCTGCAGGCACGTCCTCCAAACGGGTCAGCAGATCGAAGCCGGAACCTCCCGGCATTTGAATATCCAGGAACAGCAACTCCGGGTTCAGCGTTTCGACCATTTCTGCCGCCTGATCGATGTTGCCGGCCTCGCCAACGATTTCCACCCATGGGAAACCGGCCAATAGACGCCGTAACTCACGGCGTGCCGGCGGCTCGTCATCGATGATCATCGCCTTCATCGATTGCCGAGGAATGCGCAACCGCGCCGTCGCCACAGCCGGGTTTCGAGAGATCTAAGCTCAAGACTCGCGCGCGCGCCGAACAACAGCCTCAATCGATCCCGAGCATTGCGCAAACCGACGCCTTCTTGTGCCGCAGGGGTCGGCGCCGGCGGCCGCGGATTTTCAACCTCCAGCATTCAGCATTTCATTTTGCAATGACGGCGGAGATGCGCAGCAGCCCTCCCGAGGGCAATTCGGCTATACCGTGCTTGATCGCATTCTCTACCAGAGTCTGCAGCAGCATCACCGGGATTTGCACTCCTGCCGCGTCGTCAGGAACATGATTCTCGATGCGCAGCCTATCCTCAAAGCGCATCGACTCCAGCTCGAGGTAATCCGTGACAATCTCCAATTCTTGGGCAAGCGTGACCAGTTCATCTTGACGGCGAAGTCAAAGTATAACGCAGCGTCTTTGCGAGCCGCGTCACGGCGTCTTGCGCGCGCGCCGGATTGTCGGCGATGAGCGAACGCACGGTGTTGAGCGCGTTGAACAGAAAATGCGGATTCAGCTGAGACTTTAACAAACGAAGTTCCGCCAGCTGCAGCGCCCGCGCCAGCTCGGACTGTTTGAATTGCGCCGAGCGGTGCTCGCGCACGGCGACGGCGGTAAAGTAAATCACGAGCCAGGCGATGAACACAGCGGTCCAATTGGCAATCTCCAAGGCGACGGCGAACGGCAGTGCCAATTGGAATTGCAAAGCCGGATGCGTACCCCTTAAGAAAGTCATTCGGGATCCTCACCAACGCCGATAGATAGGTGAATTGCGTCACGATGCCGAGGGGAGCGCCACACACGAACGAGACAACGAGGATCCGCCAGGCTAGCTTGCGAATCGGCAGCGCGCGCCATCGATTACGTCGCACGAATTCCCGCAGCACATGGGTAAGCACCAATCCCACCGTGTTGACCAGCAGCAACTCCAGCCGGAAACGCACCCAAGCTAGATAAGCATGACCGTGATGCCGCCAATGAAGCGACCCAGGGTGTATCACTCCCCAACCCGTCAGCTGAAAAATCCAATAGACCAGCTGAGATTTCTGTTGTGTGAGCGGTCGCTCGGTGTCGTTCATGCGGCCAATAAATTATACGGCGTTCGACACGAGAGCTGCCGCTTCATGGCGAACGGTCAAAACGCGGCCGCCAACGGTCGAATGCCGGCGCTACGGTTGGCTGTTGTCGCGAGCAGCAATCCTGGAGCTATCGCGCCCGGAATAGATGCGCGCCACCGCGGGCGCGCCCAGCTGTTTTACTGCTCGCTGAACGGCTTTGGTGCGGCACTCCTCAAAGGTGTAGTGGTCCACCGCTCCGGTATAAGAACTCGCAGTAGCGTGACCACCGCATGCCGTCTTGGCCGCGCGTTCGATGCGCAGAAGCATGATCTTGGCATCTTGTTCATCGTCAAGATTTAGATCGCCGTAATGAACAAGGATGCGGCCCGTAACGTTTTTGGGGGGACCATCCGCCCGCGTGTCGGCCTGTGCGCCGAAGCAAACCGCGGCCAACATCACCGCGGCCGGAATATCGAAATTGAAATACGCATGGTTCTCACTCCTGCCGATCCTTGACAGTAGGATCGCGTATGCGAATTACACCCCCATCTCGCCGAGTCCCGATGGATTGATGTTGGACGGTCGGATTTACGCCGTGAACGGTCCTTGGTGCGCTTCGGCGATTCGCACCTTCGACGCGCGTCTTGTCGCGGCGATGCAGCGCGCGTTAAGAAAATGGCAAATCGCTCCACCTAGTGGCCATAAAAACCGGTGTGCTCGATTCCATCGGCGCCCCTCTGTAGGACTAGCTCTGTAGGATTGCAAATGCGATGACTGCTCGCCGCCCAACTGCGATTGACAAGAATTTAAAACCGGGTGCATTCTCCACGCCTCTGCCAGTCCACGATGGCGCTGTCATCAGTCGCTCTCGGGACCGCAATTAACAACGATAAAGTTCTTTCCGGGAGGGCGCTCATGGAACGCATTTTGTTTGTCTTGATTGCAACTCTGATGGCATCGAGCTGGGCGACGGCCGAAAACACAGATTCTGTCGCAGCCGCTCCATCGCAATTCAACGAAGCTACCGTGGCCGATCTTCAGGCGAAGATGAACGCCGGGTCGCTCACTTCAGAACAACTCACAAAGTATTACCTCCGACGAATTCTTGACCTGGATCAAAACGGTCCCGGGGTCAATGCCGTGATTGAGCTCAATCCGGACGCCATCAGGATCGCGGAGCAAATGGATGAGCTTGCGCAGGCACGGGAAGATCCTTGGCCCGCTGCATGGCATCCCGGTACTGATCAAGGACAATATCGACACCGGTGACCGGATGCAGACCAGTGCCGGATCGTTCGCTCTCGTCGGCCAGCCCGCCGTCACCGATTCTACCGTCGCCGCGAAATTGCGCGCCGGCGGAGCCGTGATCCTCGGCAAGACTAACCTGTCCGAATGGGCGAACTTCCGCTCCTTCGAATCCATCAGCGGCTGGTCCGGCCGTGGCGGACAGACAAATAATCCCTACGGCATCAATCGCAACCCGTGCGGTTCCAGTTCCGGCTCAGGCGCGGCCGCATCGTCGAATTTTGCCGTCTTGGCCCTTGGCAGTGAGACTGACGGCAGTATCGTCTGCCCGTCCAATGCCAACGGCGACGTCGGGATCAAGCCCACGGTCGGACTGACCAGCCGTGCAGGCGTCGTGCCCATTTCGCACACCCAGGATACGGTGGGTCCGCTCGCACGCACGGTTGCCGATGCAGCAACAGCGCTCGGCGTTATCCAAAGCCTTAGCTTCGACGGCCGCGACGCGGCAACCGGCAGCGTACCGCTGGGCTGGAAAGGCCGCGCTCGGCCGACGAACATTCCCACCGACTACACCCAGTTTTTGAATGCAAAAGGCCTGCAGGGCGCGCGCTTAGGCCTGACGCGCGCGGGGCTTAGCGGTTTCGACCCGGATGTTCCCACGCCGCAACTGGTGTTGGATGCTTTCGAGGCGGCGGTCGAGGCGCTGACGGCGGCGGGCGCAACCGTTGTCGATTTGGACGCAGCGGGTTTCACTTTCCCGTCGGCGACCGGCGAGTCCCTGGTGCTGGACTTCGATTTCCGCAGCGACGTGCAGGCGTACTTCGCCACTCGCATCGGCGTACCGGTGGCGGGCGGCACACTGCAAACGGCAATCGACTTCAACAACGCGCACGCCGCGGAGGAAATGCCGTTTTTTAATCAGGACGTGTTTGACCAGGCAGAATCGCTCGCGCCCGGACCCGACGATCCGCAGCCGGTATTTGGCGGGATGACATACAACCAAGCGCTCGAGATCGATCGACTCGCCGGGGTCAATGGCATCGATGCGGCGCTCAAGCAGTTCAACCTCGACGCGGTGGTCACCGCGACCGACAACCCGGCCTGGGCCACCGACCTTCTCTACGGCGATCATTTCATCTTCGGCACATCGGGTCTCGCCGCGCCGCCGGGGTATCCCATCGTGCAGGTGCCGGCGGGTATCGTGTTCGGCGTGCCGCTCGGCATCAGCTTCTTTGGGACCGCATTCAGCGAGCCCACGCTGATCAAACTGGCTTCGGGATTCGAGGCGGCAACCCAAATCCGCGCAAAAAATCTGCCGACCTTCGCGCCGTCGACGCCCTCCAACAATATTCAAGGCACGACTCTCCGGAAGCCTCACAAAGCTGCACCGGCGGTGCCGGCACCCGATGCGAAGGATGCGGGCAAGAAGAAAGCGCGCCATATGTAGTCGGACCGGATGTTCGCATCCTCGCTGCTGGCGGCAGCGCCGCCAGTTCTCGGGCAGCAGCAGTCAGCCTTTTTTTGCCCAGCTCATGCACCACCCGGTGGAAGCGACATTCTTGCCGGGAAATAGTGTGCAAGGACCGGTTGCATCACCCGCCTTCCCTTGAAACTGCAAACAGCCGGCACAACTCGCATCGGGTTTCGCAGACTGGGCGACATAGCCCAATGCCTTTGCGGTCGGATCGTTGGGATCGACCGCCGACGAAGCAGAGGCAGTTAGATTGACGAAAAGTCCAGCCGTCGGTACAAGCGCGCCCGCAATGAGGCCATTCCGCACGAGAGCACGCCGCGTGATAGTTCCATTCATGATGGCGATCCTCCTGGTAAATTGAAATCTCGGCGTCCCAAAAAAAAGCGACAATTCTTTGGGCTCCTTCCCGGGGAAGAATGACCACGGTCGGTACCATGGTCTGTGCGTTGTCGGACATGCATCCTGTAAGAATCTCTCTATTTTCACCCGTTCGTCCACAACGCGGAGCCGCACACATCGGCTCATGTGAAATTCATGCTGAGATTGGTGGTTCGGGTGTCTGACCCACGCGTTAAGCGACCCCTCGCTCCTTGAGAAACTCGTTCAAGAATCTCGCCGTATGGCTCGAGCCCGACTTGCGCGCAATGCTCTCGGGCGGCCCTTGAGCGACAACCCGGCCGCCGCCCGATCCACCCTCGGGCCCCAGGTCGATGATCCAATCCGCCTCCGCCATGACGTCCAGATTGTGCTCAATCACCACCAAGGTGTTGCCCGCATCGACCAGGCGATGAAGCACGCGCAGAAGCTTTTCCACATCCGCCATGTGCAGCCCCACCGTCGGCTCGTCGAGCACATACAGGGTGTGCTGCGACTCGCGGCGCGCAATATCCATGCCGAGCAGATCGGTCCTGACCTTCGCCAGTTCGGTCACAAGTTTGATGCGCTGGCTTTCTCCGCCCGACAAGGTGGGGCTGGGTTGTCCCAGGCTCAGGTATCCAAGTCCTACATCCGCGAGCAGGCTCAACGGATGATGCACGCTGCGCTGCGCGGCAAAGAAATCTAAAGCATCCTCGACGCTCATCGAAAGTACTTCGCCGATATTCCTGCCCCTGAAGAGAATTCCCAAGGTCTCGGGATTGAACCGCCGGCCGCCGCAGACATCGCACAGCACCTGGACGTCCGGCAAAAAGCTCATCTCGATGCGCTGCATGCCTTGTCCTTCGCAGGCTTCGCAACGGCCGCCGTTGGTATTGAACGAGAAACGACTGGCCGTGAAGCCGCGCATCCGCGCTTCGGTGGTATCGGCATAGAGACGGCGAATCGAGTCCCAAAATCCAATGTAGGTGGCAGGGCAGGACCGCGGTGTTTTACCGATGGGGGTTTGATCGACTTCGAGCACCCGGCTGATCGACTGCCATCCGGTGATCTTTGCGCAGCCCTGCACTTCGACGTCGGCGTTGCGCGTTGCGGAGCGGCCGCCGCTGCGCGGCATCAAGTGCCTCATGTTATTCAGCAACACATCGCGCGCGAGCGATGACTTTCCCGAACCCGAAACGCCGGTGACGACGGTGAGCCTTCCCAGGGGAATGCGCGCATCGACTTTGCGAAGGTTGTGCAGGACCGCGTCGTGCACCTCGATCATCGGTGTGGTCGCGATCTATCGCGCGCCTTCTGGACCGGGAATGTTTCAGGGGCGATGCCAGGCAGCGGCCCGTGGCCGAATCGCCCAATTTTGCCAGGTCGCTTGCTGTCCCCTGCGCCACCAGGCGCCCGCCATGGGTGCCGGCACCGGGCCCCAGATCGATCACATGATCGGCGCGTCGGATGGTCTCCTCATCGTGTTCGACCACCACCAGCGTATTTCCCCGGGATCGCAGCCGATCCAAGGTATTCAGCAAGGATTCATTGTCGCGCGGGTGCAATCCTATCGTGGGTTCATCCAGCACGTAACAGACGCCTTGAAGATTGGAACCCAGCTGAGCGGCCAGACGAATGCGCTGCGCCTCGCCGCCCGACAGGGTCGGCGCCGCGCGATTCAACTGCAGGTAGCTCAAGCCGACGTCGCACAGGAATTCCGTGCGCCCCGCGAGCTCTGCCAGCAGGTCACGCGCGATGTCGCCCTCCCGCCCCACCAGTTTCAGCTTGGAGAGCTGGGCGGAGAAATCCTGCACCGCCAGATCCGTCAACGCCGCAATCGATTGCCCGCGAAAAAGCACGTGCAGCGCCACAGGGTTCAATCGTTGACCCGCGCAGTCCGGGCAGACATCGGGCGGCCGCTCCGCATCATCGCGCCACTGCGATTCCTCGCCGCTTTGTTCCGCGTCGAACTCCGGCAATGTCAGTCCGGTGCCGAAGCAGCTCTTGCACCAGCCGTGTTTTGAGTTGAACGAAAACAGGCGGGGATCAAGTTCCGGAAACCCGGTGCCGCATTTCGGACAGGCGCGTTTGGTGGAAAAGACGTTCGTCTCGGAACTTCCCGCTGTCTGCACGTGCACCACGCCGCGCCCGTGTACCAAGGCCGCGTCGAGCTGTCCCCGCAGTTCGTCTTCGGACGACGGGCTGATTTTCAATTCAGCCACCGGCAACTCGATGTTGTGCTCGACGAAGCGGTCCAGACGCGGCCACTTCGACGTGGGCAACAGATCGCCGTCCACACGCAGATGGCCGAATCCCTTGCCTCGCGCCCATTTGGCCAGCGCCGTATACAGTCCCTTGCGCGCGACGATGAGCGGCGCCAGCAGAGTGATGCTCTTGCCGCGATAGTCCTTGAGCAGCCGCGCGGCAATGGCGTCGGCCGATTGCGGCTCGATGCGGGAGTTGCAAACCGGGCAGTACTGCACGCCCAGCTTGACGTACAACAAACGCAGGAAGTGGTAGATCTCCGTCAGCGTGGCCACGGTGCTCTTGTGTCCTCCGCGGCTGGTGCGCTGCTCGATCGCGACGGTCGGCGGAATTCCAAAGATGGCGTCCAGATCCGGGCGCGATGCCGGCTGCACAAACTGCCTTGCGTAAGCATTCAAGGATTCAAGGTAGCGGCGCTGGCCCTCGGCAAACAGAATGTCGAAAGCCAGTGTGCTCTTGCCGCTGCCCGAAACGCCGGTGATCACGGTAAATTGATTGAGACCCAGATCAACATCGACATTCTTGAGATTGTGTTCGCGGGCTCCGCGAATCTCGATGTGCGAGGGCGCGCGTGGCCGGTTCACCGCGTAGGCGGGGCCTTCGCCGGCGTCGCGCACCGTCAGGCCGGCGGTTTCATCCGCCATGAGCGCGCGTCCGGTGTGCGAGACGGGGATCCTGGTGATTTCAAACGGCGTGCCCGTCGCGACGACTGCGCCGCCCGCATTTCCGCCTTCGGGACCCAGATCGACGATCCAATCCGCCGCCCGTATCACATCCAGATTGTGCTCGATGACGAGCAGGGAGTGCCCGGCCTCGATCAGCCGTCTGAAGGCGCGCAGCAGCTTTGCCACGTCGTCGAAATGCAGCCCCGTGGTGGGCTCATCGAACAGGAACAGCGAGCCTCGTTTGGCGGGCGCCTGCAGTCGAACCGCACTATCCGCCAGATGACCGGCAAGCTTCAGACGCTGCGCTTCGCCTCCGGACAGCGTCGGCACCGGCTGCCCGAGACGCAGATAATCGAGGCCCACTTCGGCGAGCGGCGCCAATCGCAAACAGAGCTCGCCATCTTCGGAGAAGAAAGCCAGCGCTTCGGATACCGTGAGATCGAGTACATCGGCGATGCTCTTGGAGGGAAAGCCGGTGCG
The DNA here is from genome assembly GCA_963775565.1 of uncultured Gammaproteobacteria bacterium. GTDB lineage: Bacteria > Pseudomonadota > Gammaproteobacteria > Steroidobacterales > Steroidobacteraceae > Bog-1198. The sequence goes on along the minus strand of CAVZJP010000017.1, from coordinate 381,729 downwards.
CGCCAGTTTCACCTCGAGCACCTCGGCTCGAAAGCGGCGGCCGTCGCAATCGGGGCAGCGCAGGTACACATCAGAGAGGAACTGCATCTCGACATGTTCAAATCCGTTGCCGCCGCAGGTGGGGCAGCGCCCGTTGCCGGCGTTGAAACTAAAGGTACCGGCCGTGTACTTGCGCTCGCGGGCCTGCGGCATCCTGGCGAACAGATTGCGGATGGCGTCGAACGCGCCCACGTAGCTCGCGGGATTCGAGCGGGTGGTGCGCCCAATGCGGCTCTGATCCACCATGATCACGTCATCGATCAATTCCGCGCCGATCAGGGCGCGGTGCATTCCCGGGTTCTCGGTGCGCTTGCCCTTGGCGCGCAGCAAAGCAGGGAATAGCACGTCGTGAACCAGCGTGGATTTACCCGACCCGCTGACACCGGTGACGCAAACGATCCGCCGCAACGGAATGGCGACATCGATATGCTTGAGGTTGTGCTCGGCCGCACCCAGGATGCGCAGGGTATCGGTGGGGTGTGCGCCATCGCGGCGCGGCGCCGGGGACAGGCTTGCGCGCTTGCGGTGAAATAAGTAGTCGGCAGTGAGCGAACCCTTGGCGCCGCGTAAATCGCGCAAGGACCCATAGAACACAATTTTACCGCCGTGCTCGCCGGGCCCGGGACCGATGTCCAGCACGCGATCGGCAGCTTGAATCACCTTCGGGTCGTGCTCGACCACCACCAGAGTGTTGCCGGCATCGCGCAGGCGGTGCATCACGCCGACGATGCGCTCGACGTCGCGCGGATGTAATCCGATTGATGGTTCGTCGAGCACGAACAGGGTATTGACCAACGATGTGCCCAGTGCGGTGGTGAGATTGATGCGCTGAACTTCGCCGCCCGACAGGGTGCGCGACTGGCGGTCGAGGTTCAAATAACCGAGGCCCACGTCGCACAGATACTTGAGGCGCGCGCGAATTTCGCGCAGCAACAGATCGGCGGCCTCATCGAGCGGCGGCGGCAGTTCGAGCGAATCGAAAAATTTCCGGCAATCCTCGATCGGCAACAACATCATTTCGCGGATATCGATGCCCGGGCTGCCGACCCGCCACAGCAATGCATCAGGCTTCAAGCGTGAGCCGCGGCAGGCCGTGCACTCGGTATAGGAACGGTAGCGCGACAGCAGCACGCGGATGTGCATCTTGTAGGCTTTGGTTTCGAGCCACGCAAAAAAGCGCCGCACGCCGTACCAGACATTTTTGGTCCACTCGCCCTCGCCCTCGATCACCCAGGCCTGCTGTGCGTCGGTCAGGTCGCGCCAGGGCGTATCGATCGGCACCTCGCGCTTTCGGGCAAACTTCAAGAGATCCGACTGGCACTCTTTATATGACTCGGTCTGCCACGGCTTGATGGCCCCCTGCCGAAGACTCAATGCCGTATCCGGAATGACCAGACCGTAGTCGACGCCGATGCTGCGCCCGAATCCGCGGCAGGTATCGCAGGCGCCGATCGGCGAATTGAAGCTGAAAGTGCTGGGGCTCGGCTCCTTGTAGAAGACATCGCAGTCCGGGCAATGCAATCCGGTGGAGAAGCGCCAGGGCTTTGCGGGCGCATCGTCCGACGCGTCGCCGTCCCGCATCGGATACACGTCGATACGGCCCTGGCCGACTTTGAGAGCCGCTTCGACGGCATCGCCGGCGCGCACGGGATCGACGCTGGACCAGCGAAACCGATCCTGAATCACCTGCAGCGTCTCGCCGCGTTTCTCATGAATGCGCGTGTAACCCTGGCCGGATAGCAATGCCTTGATTTCCGCCTCGCTGAAATTACCCGGTATGGGCACGGGGAAGGTCAGCAGCAAGGGCGGGTCGCCATGAGCGCGCGCCAGCGCGCTCAAGTGTTCTTGAACGCTGGCGGGCGTGTCGCGCCGCACCGGACGGCCGCAACCTCTGCAGTGAAGTACGGAAGCGCGCGCGTACAGCAGTTTTAGATGATCGTTGAGTTCGGTCATGGTGCCGACGGTGGAGCGCGAGGTGCGCACCGGATTGGTCTGGTCGATCGCAATCGACGGCGGAATACCCTCGATGCGCTCCACGCGCGGTTTGTCCATTCGATCCAGGAATTGGCGTGCATACGGCGAGAAAGTCTCGACATAGCGGCGCTGACCTTCCGCGTACAGCGTGTCGAACACGAGCGAGGACTTCCCGGAACCGCTGACGCCGGTCACGACGATCAGTTCGTTGAGCGGCAGGTCCAGGTTCAGGTTTTTTAGATTGTTCTGACAGGCGCCGCGGATGCGGATTGCATCCGAGCGGGCAGGATCGAAGGGTGGCATACCTGTCAGTTTACAGGATGCGTCAAGCCCTCAACGGCCGGCGAATTGCTCCATCATGAGGCCGGTGCCGCCGCGGGTGACATGCGCCACGATGGCGGTTCTGCGATGGATTTTCGTGACCAATCCCAGGTTGATTGCGAAAGCCAATTGCACCTGTTGCCCTTTGCGCAGCCCGAGATTTTCAGTCTCGACGAATACGCCGTTGGCGCTCAAGTTCTTGGCCTTGCAAATACGGCTCTTCCGGCCGGACATCACCACGTACACAGTCGTGCGCGCGCGGTGTCGGGTGTGCAAGCGACGCTCCATCCGGTCGTTCTCTTTGGTTGAATTGTTTTGAGAAGTTCCATTATGCACATCGCCGTGGCGCGCGATAGGGGTCGACGGAGGACGCCTGGATAATGTAAGTCGAGCCCAGGATAAGTAAAATCTGACCGCAGTGCGGTCAAGACTTCTTAGGTGACGTCTTTCCGGCGGATGGCGAGTTGTTCCGGGGCCTCAATCCCCATTTTTACGCGCCTGCCGGTGCCGCCCAACAAGGTGATTTGGATCGGACCATTGGCAAATAACTGCGCCATGGTCATGTTGGCGTCGACGCCGTCCGCGGGCTGAATGACGATCGACTCATCGGCGCGACGACTTAAGACCAGCATAAATCAGGCCCGCGCCAGGGCACGCAGTGCCTTGGCAAGGGTCTTACCTTGCGGATCGTAGGTGATCGAGGGACCACCGCGCACGATGTCGAGCAGCTGACGAATTTGGTGCCGGCGGACATGAATAATTTGGCCGTTGACCTCATTCGCGATGCGACAGCCGGCCATGAGTTGCATCAGCGCGCCCCAACGCTCGACCACGCTCGCAGCGACTTTCATTGCCGCAGGGCTGGGGCACAAGCTTCGGCGTTCTTCCTCGAGCTTCTCGATGGTTGCGAGAACCCGGATCTTTTCGGCGGCGATTTGTTCCACCGCAGCAGGCGAGGTGCCGGTGAGGGCGGTTCGTTCGGAATCCAATGTGGCGGACAGGGCGCGCGCAAGCTCGATCTCGCGATCCAATAAATCCTCGAGACGACGGCGGGCATCCTGGTTCATGCGGTTACTTCAGTCCGCGCTCAAACTTCAGCAGTTTGCCGGCCACGCGGTTCGCATCGATCTTGTAAGTACCCGAGCTGATGGCCTGCTTCACGGCGGCGACCTTCTCGTGGTTTACCACCGGAGTTCGCGCCACCGCCTCTTCGATCTTCTGCAAGGAACGCGCGGAGTCGGTCAGCGTGACATGATCGCCGGTCTGTGGCGATGTCGAAGCGGCGGATCCTTCGCTCTGAAGTTTGTCGGCCACAACGCCGCTGCTGTTCGAGCCCTTGATGGGCGCGACCTGCTCCGACGTCGATAAGCCACTGATTTTGTCCGTCACCGAAATCTCCTGGGGCACGCGAGTTGCCCATACTTGGTTATCGTCAGGGTTTGGATGAACTTTAATGAATTCAGCCGAAACCACCCGCTGCAGTCCTTATCGGCTGTGACGTGGTTCACTTAAGGCTCATTGCGAAATAATTTCCACGATCTGTTCGGAGCGGGCAATCCCCTCCACAATTTTCCCAGACGATAGATTTTGTACCTTAACTCGTTGATTTATAAGGCCATCGCTCAGCGCACGACCCGCCATGCGCACGGCGATGCCGCCCGCATCGGCAACCAATGTGACCGATTGGCCTCTTTGTACCGCCTTGGATGCCACCAATTGTTGATTGGTCAGAAACGCCCCGCCGGCGATGGGCCGGCTGGCCGTCAGACCCACGGCGATGGCAGGGTCATCCAGGAACCCCGGCGGCAACTCTGAAATATCGTGCTCTTCTATTTTAAGGTCTGCGGCCTTGAGTACGGTGCCGGCGACGATGGCGTGTGCGGCGACCGTGACGGAGGAGGTGCCGATGATTCTCACCGGCACATAAATGTGCCAGGACTTAAGGTCCTCACAACGCAGTTCGATCATCACCCGATCCTTCATATGCTGCGGCGAAGCCACCAGGGGCTTGACCGGGCGGGCGCACTTCTGCAATTGCAGGCGCGAATCGATGGGACCCACCTGAAATCGCTGCCGCTCGGTCAAGGGCGGAAATTGCGCGGCTGCCTCGGACCTGGCGAGCGCCTCGAGCGGTGCAAGCGGTTGAAAATCGGCGTTTTCCGCGTGCGCAGGCTTCACGAGCAAAATGCAGGCGGCCAACAGGTCCGCCGCCATCACGGCAATCAATAGCAGGCGATCGGTGCGGCGACGATAAATTGGCGCTGTCCTCATGGAGGGTATTACAAGCAAGCCGCGTGCCATACCGGCAACAAGAGCCATGGGTGGCGAGCGCGGCGGCAAAGTCTTGCCGCAGGCGGCCGCACCGGTCCTTGCAACTGCGCTGTCCGGCGGTCCATCCGTGACGCGTCGCGCATTTTTGGCGCGCCGTTGGGCTGTTTTGGCCCTGGCACAGCTCTGGCACACCTCTTGCTACTGCTAACCCCCAAGAGGTATCGCATGTTCGACAACATTTTTGGCATTCATGAAAGCGCCCTGCTGTTGCAGGGACAGCGCGTCGGTATTTTGGCGACGAACCTTGCCAATGCCGACACGCCGAACTACAAGGCGCGCGACATCGATTTCAGCGCGGTTCTCGCGCACAGCGATTCCGCGCCTTTGCCGCTCTCGACCACCGAATCTGCGCACATCGCGCTGAACGACGGCAACTCGCCCGCCGCCGATTTGAAATACCGCAATCCGTACCAGGCTTCGCTTGACGGCAACACGGTGGAAATGCCGGTGGAGCAGGCGGCGTTCTCAGAGAACAACGTGCGCTACCAGGCGAGTTTGAATTTCATCAATTTGAGAATCGCAGAACTGACCTTGGCCATCAACGGCCAGTAAGCGCTCGAGGAAATGCACATGTCGCTATTCAACGTATTCAACACCGCCGGCAGCGCGCTGAACGCCGAAACGGTCCGGCTCAACACCACGGCCAGCAATCTTGCCAACGCCGAGAGCGTCAACGGCGATCCCGCCAAGGTCTATCGCGCACGCCATCCGGTGTTTCAAACGCTGATGGACACTTCGGGCGACAGCTTCGATGCCCAGGATGCCGGCGTGGGCGTACGCGTGCTCGGCGTGGTGGAGAGCACCGCGCCGCCGTTGATGCGCTATCAACCCGAGAATCCGGCGGCCAACAAGGACGGCTATGTCTTCAGCTCGAACGTGAATTCGATCGAGGAGATGACCAACATGATTTCGGCGAATCGCACTTTCGCGACCAACGTGGAAGCCATCAACACCGCGCGCGATTTGCTGCTCAAGACCATTTCGATGGGGCACTAGGCCTTTAGGGAACCACGACCATGCTAATCAACACACACGCAACCACCCCAACCGGAGTCGGCACCGGGACCGGAGCCGGCGGTACCGGCGGTACCACCGGAAGCACCGGCGCGACCGGCAGCACGGGATCGAGCACCGGCACGCCGGCCACCAGCAGCACCAGCCTGGGCGGGACGGACTTTCTCACCCTCATGCTCGCGCAATTGAAGAATCAAGATCCGACCAGCCCGGTGGACAGCAACACCTTCCTGACGCAGCTGGCGGAGCTCAGCGAAGTACAGGGCATCACCTCGCTCAACACGTCGTTCAGCGCGTTGTCGGGTTCGCTGACCTCGAATCAGGCGCTGCAGGCGTCGTCTCTGCTCGGCCACCAAGCGCTGGTGAGCAGCAGCACCGCGACCATCGCGGCGAACGGGACGGTGAGCGGCGCAATCAATGTGCCGCAGACCACTTCGCAAGTGGTGCTCAACATCAGCGACTCGAGCGGTGCGTTGGTGGGTCAAATCAATCTGGGCGCGCAATCCGCCGGACTCGCGAGTTTTTCGTGGAATGGCAAAGAGGGCGACGGCTCGCAGGCGCCTGCCGGCACTTACACCTTGAGCGCCCAATACGCGGGCTCGAATTCGGGGGGCACCGCTGCCACCACGCTGGTCAACGGCACCATCGAAAGCGTGAGCATGGGTGCGGGATCGACGGGCTTGACCTTGAACGTGGCGGGGATCGGCAGCGTGCCGTTCAGCAGCGTGCAACAGGTCTCCAACTAATTCATTCAGGAGTAATCACATGTCTTCATTCAGCATTGCATTGTCGGGACTGACCGCGGCGAGTTCGGACCTGGACGTCACCGCGAACAACGTCGCCAATGCCAACACCACCGGCTTCAAGGGCTCGCGCGCGGAGTTCGCCGACGTGTTCGCCGCGGGCGCGGTGAATCTCAACACTTCCGCGGTGGGTGAGGGCGTGCGGCTGGCCGCGACCGCCCAGCAGTTCACGCAGGGTAATATCAGCACCACTTCGTCGAACCTGGATTTGGCCATCAGCGGCGACGGCTTTTTCACGCTGCAGGATCCCAGCCAGGGCATCGTCTACACGCGCAACGGCGAATTCTCCGAGGACAAGAACGGCAACGTCGTGACCGCCACCGGCCAGGCGCTGCAGGTCTATCCGCCCACAGCCAACGGCGGCTTCAATACCGGCGCGTTGACCAACTTGAACCTGCAAACCGCGCAGAGCACGCCATCTGGCGACGACCGCGGGCACGGTGATCTTGAATCTGCCGGCGGGCGCGTCGCAGCCCACGGGCGGAGCATTCAATCCCAACAATCCGACCACGTTCAACCAATCCACCTCGACGACGGTGTACGACTCGCTGGGCAACGCCTATCCCGCGACCTTTTACTTCACGCAGACTGCCACGGCCAATGTGTGGAACGTCAACATGACGGTCAACGGCCGCAGCTGGCCACCACCAACCAACTCACATTCTCCAGCACCGGTGCAGTCACTCCGGCGGGCAGCGGATCGCTGGACTTTCCCGGGTTCAACCCAACCGACGGTGCGGCGCCGATGGACATGACCTTCAATTTCAATCAGAGCACGCAATTCGGCGGCGGCTTTGGCGTGACCTCGATTACCCAGAACGGCTTCACCACCGGCCAACTGAGCACAGTATCGATCGATCCCACCGGCGTGGTGTCGGCGGTCTATACCAACGGCCGCTCGACTCAGCTCGGACAGCTGGCCTTGGCAAATTTCCCGAACCCGCAGGGCTTGAAGCAGCTGGGCAACACCAACTGGGCCGAGACCTTCACCTCGGGCACGAGCGTATCCGGGACTGCCGGTTCGGCCGGATTCGGCGACATCCAATCCGGTGCGCTGGAGGCCTCGAACGTCGATCTGACCACCGAGCTGGTGAACATGATCACCGCGCAGCGCGCCTTCCAGGCGAACGCGCAGGTCATCACCACGGCCAATCAGCTCTCCGAAACCGTCATCAACATCAACCACTAATCGCCAGTGACCAATCATGGATAGAGGACTTTACGTGGCGATGACCGGCGCGAAGCAAATCATGCAAGCGCAGGCCGTCAACAACCACAACATCGCCAACCTGAGCACCATCGGCTACCGGGCTGACGCCGTGGCATTCGCCAGCCAGCCGATCTACGGCCCGGGATATGCCACGCGCGTCAACGCCGTTGCCGGCGATGCCGGGACGGACTTCTCCAGCGGCGTGATGCAGACCACCGGCCGCGATCTGGATATCGCCGTGACCGGCAAGGGCTTCATCGCGGTGCAGGGCAGCGATGGTAAGGAAGCATACACACGCGCCGGCGATCTGCGCGTGACCCCCAACGGCGCCGTCCTCACCGCCAGCGGATTGCCGGTGCTCTCCGAGTCCGGGCCGTTGAATATTCCTCCCTCCACGGTGGTGAGCATCGGCAACGACGGCACAGTATCCGTGGTACCGCAGGGCTCGGCGCCCTTTGCGGTCACCCAGGTGGATCGCATCAAGCTGGTGAATCCGGCGACCACCGATCTGCAGAAAGGCGATGACGGGCTGTTGCGGCTCAAGTCCGGCGGCAAGGCGAAGACCGACGATACCGTGACCATCACATCCGGCATGCTGGAATCCAGCAATGTCAACGCCGCGCAGTCCTTGATCAGCATGATCGAGCTGCAACGATTGTACGAATTTCAAATAAAGAGCATCAACTCAACCGATACGAATGAACAAAGTGCCGAGCGCATGATGTTGACTTCGTAACGAAAGGAATCATCCGATGAATCTTGCATTATGGGCAGCCAAAACCGGACTCGACGCGCAAAACACGCGCATGGCGATCATCTCCAACAATCTTGCGAACACCAATACCACCGGGTTCAAGGCCGGCAGGGCCAATTTTCAGGATCTGATGTACCAGAACGTCAGGCAGGTCGGTGCGCAGAGCACGCAGAACACCCAATACTCCACCGGCCTGACGCTGGGCACGGGAACACGCATCGTTGCCACGGAAAAAGACTACTCCCAGGGCAGCGTGCTGCAGACCTCCGGTCCCCTGGACCTGTCGATCACCGGACGCGGCTTCTTCCAGGTCACTCAACCTGACGGCACCATTGCCTATACGCGCGACGGCACATTCTCGCTCGACAACCAGGGCAATGTCGTCACCGCCAGCGGCTCGCCGCTGCAACCGGCCATCAACATTCCCGCCGGCACGCAGTCGGTGACCGTTGGATCCGACGGCGTGGTGACGATCACCACGGCCAGCAACACCAAGGGAACTCAGGTCGGCCAGATCCAATTGGCCGACTTCATCAACGAGGAAGGCCTGCAGCCCGCCGGCAATAACCTGCTGCTGGAATCTGCGGCCAGCGGCTCGCCGCAGGTCGGCTCGGCGGGCACCAACGGTCTGGGCACGCTCGCGCAACAAGCGCTCGAGACTTCGAATGTGAATTCGGTGACCGAGCTGGTCTCCATGATCGAGTGTCAGCGCTCTTATGAGATGAACTCGAAGGCCATCAGCACCACCGACCAGATGCTGCAATACCTCACGACCAACTTGTCATGATCCTTAAATCGCATCCGCTGCACCGGATTCTCCTGGGATTGCTGCCCTGCTGCGTGCTGGCGGCCTGCGGCATGCTGCCCCCCAAGGATCACAAACCGGAGCCGCCGCCGGTCGCGCGCGTATTGCCGCCGCCGCCGCCGCGCACCGACGGCGCGATTTTTCAGGCAGGCCAGCAAATTGAGCTGTTCGCCGATCTCAAAGCACGCCGTGTCGGCGATGTGCTGACGGTCTTGCTGACTGAGTCGACTGCGGCCAGCAAGAGCGCGGTTACCAAGACGACCAAGACCACCGCGGTCAACACCACGGGACCCACGCTGTTCGGCAGAACGATCACCACCGGCGGCGTGCCGATTTACACCAACTCGCTGTCGGGCGCGAATACCTTCGACGGCGAGGGCTCGAGCACCCAGGGCAACAGCTTGAACGGCAGTCTCACGGTGACCGTGACGGACGTGCAGCCCAACGGCAACCTGGTGGTGCAGGGCGACAAGACCCTGAAGCTCAATCAGGGCGATGAGTTCGTGCACATCTCGGGTGTCGTGCGGCTGGCCGACATAGCCACGAACAACACCGTGACATCCGACAAGATTGCGGACGCACATATCAGCTACTCGGGCAAGGGCGTCATCGACAGCGCCAACCGCATGGGCTGGCTGGCGCGCTTCTTCAATTCAGTGTTCGCTCCCTACTGATAGCACATGAAACATTCAATCCAATTCTGTTTGATCGCATTCATGCTGCTGCTGAGTTCGCCGCTGGCGAAAGCCGAACGCATCAAGGACCTGGCACAGATACAGGGTGTGCGCACCAACCAGCTCGTCGGATACGGACTGGTCGTGGGCCTCGACAGCACCGGCGATCAAACCAGCCAGGCGCCTTTCACCGTGCAGTCGCTGAACAATATGCTGGCGCAGCTGGGCATTGCGGTCCCGGCCAATGTGACGCCGCAGCTCAAGAATGTCGCCGCGGTGGCGGTGCACGCGGTGCTGCCTGCATTCGTCAAGCCCGGACAAACCATCGACATCACCGTCAATTCCATCGCCAACGCCAAAAGCCTGCGCGGCGGATCGCTGCTCGTCACGCCGCTGCATGGTCTCGACGGACAAATCTATGCGATTGCCCAGGGCAATCTCATCGTCAGCGGCTTCGGCGTCGAAGGCAACGATGGCTCGAAGCTCACGGTCAACGTACCCAGTTCAGGGCGCATTCCCAACGGTGCGACGGTCGAAAGGGCCGTTGCCACGCAGCTCTCGCAGGGCGATTCGATTGTCCTCAATTTGAACGATCCGGACTTCACCACCGCGACACGATTGGTGGCGAGCGTCAATCGCGGAATGGGCGACGATCTCGCCACCGATGATGGACGGTGGCTCCGTCCGGGTGCGGGCGCCGATCGACCTGACGCAGCGGGTCGCGTTTCTTTCCGTCGTCGAGAATCTCGAGGTGGAACCGGGGACGGCCTCTGCCAAGGTGATCATCAATTCGCGTACCGGCACGGTCGTGATCAGCAGTCATGTCGTCGTGACGCCCGCGGCGGTGTCGCACGGCTCGCTGTCGGTGACGATCAAAGAAGAGCAAAGCGTCAGTCAGCCGGCGCCTTTCTCCAAGCTCGGCCAAACCGTCGTGGTCAACAATACGACCATCAAGGTGGACGAGGGGTCGCATCGCATGTTCTTGTTCAAGCCCGGCGTGGAACTCGACCAGATCGTGCGCGCCGTCAACGATGTGGGCGCGGCCCCCAGTGATCTGGTGGCGATTCTCGAGGCGCTACGGGAGGCCGGCGCGCTGCAAGCCGAGCTCATCGTCATCTAAATGAGCAACTTGACGCCCATAGCCCCCTCGATGCCGTCGTTGAACGACGCGCCTCTGGACACAACCTCGGCCACGACCTACACCGACGTCAACGGCCTGGCGGCTCTGAAGAGCAACCCGGACTCGCCGCAGGCGATCAGCGCCGTCGCCCAGCAGGTCGAAGCGCTGTTTCTGCAGATGATGCTGAAGAGCATGCGCGATGCCAGTGCGGCCGTGGAAAACGGCAGCAATGAAATGGGCATGTACCAGGACATGTTCGACAAGCAGGTGGCGCTCTCCATCAGTCAGCACTCCGATTTGGGGATCGCCAGGATTCTGAAGCGCCAGCTGTCGGGCAAAACAGCGCCCGCGGCGGTGAAATCCGGTTCCAACGCATCCACTGTGCCCACCGCGGCACTGGCGCAGACGCCGGCGCGAGTTCGTGAATCGCGTGCTGCCTTCGATTCGCCGCGCCGCAAGCACCCTGGGTTTGAACCCCATGGCGCTGCTGGCGCAGACCGCGCTCGAAACCGGCTGGGGCCGGCGCATGCCGCGCAATGCCGATGGTTCGTCGAGTTTCAATCTGTTCGGCATCAAGGCCGGCGATGAGTGGACCGGCGGCCGCGCGATCGCGGACAGCATGGAGGTCAGCAACGGCGTCGCGGCGCCGCGGCGCACGGCGTTTCGGGCTTATGGCTCGATCGAGGAGAGCGTCAATGACTTCGCCGCTTTGCTCAAGAATTCGCCGCGCTACCGGGAGGCGGTCGCGGCCGGCGGCGACGCCAGGAGCTACTTCGATGCGATCGGCAAATCCGGCTACGCCACCGATCCTGAGTACGCGGATAAGTTAAATCAAATTCTCGACGGCGGCGCTCTGCAGGCGGCGACGGTGACCCGCGTCGCAAAATTATAGAAACCGGACTCGCCGCCGATAATGCGGGAGTCGAGGTGAGTTCGAAACGGTAGCGCGGAGAAGACCAGTGTCAGATGTGTTTGGAATCAGTGTGTCGGCGTTGCAGGCGTTTCAAGCCGCCATCAACGTCACCAGCAATAATGTCGCCAACGCCAACACGCCGGGCTATGACCGCGAAACGGTGAACCTGGCCGAAGCCATCCCGCAATCGAACGGCACCACCACCGTCGGCGCCGGCGTCGACGGTCACCGGCATCAGCCGCGCCTTCAGTCAGGCCGCCGCCAACCAATTGAATACTTCGCAAAGCAGCCTGGGCCAGCTGAACGCCCTGCAGAGCTACAGCACCCAGATCGACAACCTATTCGGCACGACGATCGGGGGCTTGAGCACCTCGCTGCAGAGTTTCTACAGCGCCTTCTCCAATGTCGCCAACGATCCGACATCGACTGCGTCGCGCCAGGCGTTGCTCGGGCAGGCGCAAAGCGTTGCCAGCAGTTTTCAAAACGCCAGCGGCGAGCTGAATTCGCTCAACACCGACGTCAACTCGCGCATCACCGCCGATGTGCAGCAGATCAATTCCGCCTCGCGCTCGGCATCGCGACGCTGAACAGTCAGATCGTGGTCAGCACCGCGCAGAATAGCGGCCAGGCGCCCAACGAGTTGCTGGACCAGCGCGACCAACTGGTGTCGAACCTGTCGCAGCTGGTGGGCGTCACCACCAGCACGAATTCCGACGGCTCCTTGAACGTCTATGTGGGCAATGGCCAGCCCTTGGTGCTGGCAGGGGCAGACCACGGCGCTGACCACGGTGCCGAATCAATTCAATGCCTCGCAGTTGGAGATCGGCTCGGCCGCGACCAGCGCTCCGATCAGCAGTTCCATCACCTCGGGAGATCTGGGCGGCCTGCTGGCGGCGCGCAACCAGGTGATCAATCCCGCCTTGAATCAGCTCGGACAAATCGCCACGGCGTTGAGCCAGACGGTCAATGCGCAGCAGGCACAAGGCCTGGACTTGAGCGGCAACTTCGGCGCCAACGATTTTCTCCGTGGGTGCGCCGCTCGCCACCTCCTCGGCGAACAACTCGGATTCCGTCACCGCGAGCGTCACCGTCAACGCCAACGGCTTGGGCGCATTGACCGCGGACAACTACATTCTGTCGTTCCAGGGCGGCACGCCCACGCTGACCGATACCAGCACCGGCGCCAGCGTGACGCCCGACGGGCGCCGGCACTGCCGCCAGTCCCTTACACGGCGGCGGGCGTTTCCATCGTCCTGTCGGGCACGCCCGCGGCCGGCGATCAATTCCTGATTCAGCCCACCGCCGACGGCGGCCGTCGAATTTCAACGCGGTGTTGACCGATCCTTCCAAGTTTGCCGCGGCGGGCGCCGTGCAAACCGCCGCCGCCGGCGACCAATAGCGGCGACCGCCACCATCAGTTCCGGTACCGTGTTGAATGCGGCCGATCCGAATTTGTTGACGCCGCGCCACGATCACGCTTCCGAATCCGCCCACGACGCTATTCCATCAATGGCGGGGCCGCGCAGGCCTACACGCGACGGCGGCAATATCAGCCTCAACGGCTGGCAGGTGCAGATCAGCGGCACGCCCGCCGCCGGCGATACCTTTACGGTGACCAGCAACGCGGGCGGCACGGGCGACAATCGCAATGCCCTCATCGCCGCGAATCGCAAAACGTCGGCGTGCTGCAGAACGGCACCACCAGCATCACCGGCGGCTTGAGCGCGTTGATCACCGGCTTCGGCAGCCAGGCACAGCAGATCAACACGGCGCAGGCCGCGCAGGCCGCCGTGAACAGCCAGGCATTGACCAATGTGCAGTCGGTCACCGGCGTCAATCTCGATGAGGAAGCCGCGAACCTGCTGCAATGGCAACAGGCTTATCAGGCGGCGGCGCAGGCGCTGGCCATCGGCAGCAGCCTGTTCACGACCTTGATCGATTCCGTGAACGGCACGTTCAGTTAGGAGAGAAGCCGCATGCGCGTCACGCAAAGTATCGAATCAGACGCAGTTTCTCGCCGAGCATCAATTCGCTGGAAACCGGCATCAATCCAGACGCAGAATCAGATGTCGCAGCGGCGCAGTCGTTCTCCACGGCTTCGCAGGACCCGATCGCCGCCGGCGAGTCAACAACTTCAACCAGGCCTTGGCGCAAAGCCAGCAATACACCACCAACGCCAACAGCGCACAAACGAATTTGAACACCGAGGACAACGCGCTGTCGCAGGTGCAAAACCAATTGCAGAGCCTTGCGCACCCTGGCGCTGGAGGCCAATAGCGGGCACGCTTGACGAACACCGATCGCACCGCCATCGCGCAGCAAGCGCGCAGATCCAGAACAGCCTGCTGGACCTCGCCAATACGCAGAACGGCAACGGCGAATACATCTTTTCCGGTTTCGCCACGCAAACGCAGCCGTTCACGCTCGACCGCCGGCGGGCGCGACCTACAACGGCGATCAGGGCCAGCGGCAGGTGCAGATCGCGGCGGGCCAGACCGTTGCCGACGGCGACAACGGCAATACCGTGTTCAATCAAATCAAGACCGGCAACGGCACCTTCACGGTGGCCGCCAACGCCGGCCAATACCGGGAACGGGCATCGTCGGCGCGACCACGGTTTCGAACCCGGCCGCGTATGACGGCGGTACCTACTCGATCAATTTCTCGGCGCCCGGCACCTACCAGGTTCTCGACGGCGCCACGTGTCGTGACTTCGGGCAGCTACACCGACGGCGACACGATTGCCTTCAATGGCGCTGCAAGTTACGCTGAGCGGAACGCCCGCCACCGGCGACTCCTTCAGCGTTGCGCCGAGCACCAATCAGAGTCTGTTCACCACCGTGCAGAATCTGGTGAGGCGCTGCAAGCGGCAGCGGCAGCACCTCGTCCGCACCGCGCTTAAGCAATACCATCAATGCAATCGATCAACAACATCGATCAAGCGCTCGCCCACTTTTCCGACGTGCGCGCCGAGTATCGGCGGGCGCCTGAATTCCATCACCACCCAGCAATCGGTCGCGACCAGCCCAGCAAACGCAACTGCAGCAGTCCATCTCATCGCTGCAGAGTCTCGACTACGCACAGGCGATCACCACAGCTGGATCAACAGAACACCACTTTGAGTGCCGCGCTGCAGGCCTATACGCTGACTCAGGGCCTGTCGCTGTTCAAGTTATCTATAGCGATGGCGCACGCTGGCGACCCTGGGCGTAAGCGGCCTAGTGGTGATGGCCGCCGGCGCCGTGCACGTGGCCATGTTCCAGTTCTTCGGCTGGTCGCCTCGCGCACGCTCCACCACTTGCACGTCGAAATGCAAGGTCTTGTCGGCCAGCGGGTGGTTGCCGTCGAGGGTCACCATATCGCCGATCACGCGCGGTCACCGTGAACACGCGCATGCCGTCTTCGGTTCGCGCCTGGAACTGCATGCCCTTTCTTGATTTCGCCCGCGCCCTGCAGGGAGCGCTTCGGCACGCGCTGGATCAGCTTGGGATCATACTTGCCGTAGCCTTCGGCCGGCGGCACGGAGACCGCGACCTTGTTGCCCTCCTGCCTTGCCTTCGAGCGCCTTTTCCAGGCCCGAGACCAGGTTGCCATGTCCCTGGATGTAGGCCAGCGGTTCGCCGCCGGTCGAGCTGTCGAGCACTGCGCCGGCATCGTCCTTGAGGGTGTAATGAATCGTGACCACTTTGTCCGCAGAAATTTCCACGGTAACTCCGAAGCTGTAGAAATTAATCGCGATTAGCGCAACCAGCTATCGCGCCTCGAGATCGTAGGCGCCGCGACGCCGTGATCTCGCACCTCGGCCAGGATCCCACGCGCGAGGCGCTTCCGTCGCGCGCCGCACCGACGATCCGCACCGTGCCGTCGATCTCCGGCGCGTCGCTGCGGCGAGCGCGCGATCGCGGCGTCGTCCGTCGATCCGATCGATCAGCACCCGCATGCGTGCGGCCGATCTTTTCGTGCAGCCGCTGCGCGCTGATTTCGGCGGCCAGTTCCATGAAGCGCGCGCGCCGCTCGGCTCTTGAGCTCCGCGGGCACCGGGGTCTGCTTCAAGTGCGTTGGCGGCGGCGCCCTCGACCGGCGAATATTCGAAGCAGCCGACCCGGTCGAGCTGCGCGACGCGCAGCCAGTCGAGCAGTTCCTCGAAATCCTGTCTCGGTCTCGCCGGGAAAACCCACGATGAAAGTGCTGCGAATGGTGATGTCCGGCACCACCTTGCGCCAGGCCGCAATGCGTTCCAGGGTATTTTCCGCGGCGGCGGGCCGCTTCATCAATTTGAGAATGCGCGCACTGGCGTGTTGAAAGGGAATATCCAGGTACGGCAGGACTTTGCCGTCCGCCATCAGCGCGATGACCTCATCGACGTGCGGATACGGATAGACGTAGTGCAGCCGGATCCAGACGCCGAGTTCGCCCAGCGCCGCGGCCAGATCGTAGAAGCGCGCGCGCCGCTGCCTCGCCGCGCCATTCCTGGGCGGCGTATTTCAAGTCCACGCCGTAGGCGCTGGTGTCCTGCGAGATCACCAGGATCTCCTTGACGCCGGCGCGCACCAGTTGCTCGGCTTCGCGCAGCACCTCGCCGATCGGCCGGCTGACCAGATCGCCGCGCATCGAGGGGATGATGCAGAAGCTGCAGCGATGATTGCAGCCTTCGGAGATCTTCAGGTACGCATAGTGCCGCGGCGTGAGCTTGATGCCCTGCGCGGGCACCAGATCCAGAAACGGCTCGTGCTGCGGCGGCAGATGCTCGTGCACCGAGGCCACCACTTCCTCGTAGCGCTGCGGGCCGGTGATCTTGAGCACCTGCGGGTGGCGGTCGAGAATCTTTTGCGGCTGCGCGCCCAGGCAGCCGTGACGATGACCTTGCCGTTTTCAGCCAGCGCCTCGCCGATCGCATCCAGCGATTCGTCCACGGCGGAATCGATGAAGCCGCAGGTGTTGACCACCACCAGGTCGGCCGCGCCGTAGCTGGGCGCGACTTCGTAGCCCTCCGCGCGCAGGCGCGTGAGGATGCGTTCGGAATCGACCAGGCTTTGGGGCAGCCCAGGCTGACAAAGCCCACTTTGGGGCTGTTTCGTTTGACGGATTTCACGGTTTAGGGGCAGTTGGCGAGTAAAGCTCGAATTGTACTCGCAATTTTGCATTTTCCTGCCGATAAGTAGGCATCGGGGCGGTTCCCGGGAAAGCGCCATTTTCCCTCCCCACTGTCAATTGTCCCTCGCGAAATCTGCGAACTGGCGCAACATAAAAGACCCCGCGCACTGTAAAGCCGCCCCTCAAGAACTGCCGCGACGAGTCCGATAAACCTTTTGGAATGTGTCACCGGTCCGCCCGAGTGGGTGAACTGAACACAAGAGGGCCTAAGAAGGGCCGGTGGTTAAACTTTCAGGAGTTCTAAATGTCATTAGTACTTAAATACCAATATCGCACTCGCTCAATGCGCAAAATAATCTCGCCGGTTCGCAGGCCTCGCTGTCGCAGACCGCTTGCAGCGGCTGTCTTCGGGTCTGCGCATCAACAGCGCCGCCGACGACGCGGCCGGTCTCGCGATCAGCCAGCAGTTCACGACCCAGATCAACGGCACCAACCAAGCTGTCACAACGCCAACGACGCCGTGTCGGAAGCGCAAACCACAGCCGGTGCGCTCAACACGATCGTCAACAATCTGCAGAGCATTCGCACCCTGGCGGTCGAAGCGGCCAACGGCTCGAACAGCGCCTCGGATCGTTCCGCGCTCAACAACCAGGTGCAGCAGCAGATTCGCGGAAATCACCCAGATCGCGCAGCAGACCACGTTCAACGGCTTGAACGTGCTCAACGGCTCGAGCGGCACCACCGTGTACCAAGTGGGCGCGAATGTCGGCGACACCATTGCGGTGAGCTTGCAGCAGGGCGTGGCGGCGAACCAGATCGGTCAATACTCGCACGGCCACCGGCGCCGCCGTGACCGGCGCGCGCTCGACCAGCACCTCCACCGTAACCTTGAGCGACGGCACCTCGACGGTCACCGTGGGTCCGACCGCGAGCTTTGTCGGCGCGACAGCCAGCAGGGTGCGACGTCCGCGTATGCGCAAGCAGCGGCGATCAACGGCGCGGGCTTGCAGGGTCTCACGGCCAGCGCCGCGACCACGGCGGTCGACGGCGGCGCGTTCATCGCGGCGTCGGCGGCGCGGCGGCGCGATACCTACCTCGACCTGAGCATCAACGGCACGAACATTTACTCGGACCGCCAATGCGTCAGCCGGGCTACTCGACGACGCGCAACGTCGTGTCGCAGATCAATCTTTTCACCGGGAACCACGGGCGTCACTGCCGTCGGTCGACACCGCAGGTGTCGTCACCCTGAGCAACACCGACGGCAGCGACATCAATCGTGACGCAGACCAGCACGGGCTACCGGCGCGCGGGCACGGGCTTGGTGCCGCTCGGCGTGGCGCACGGCGGAGCGGGGCGACGACCACGGGCATGGTCACCTTGACGGATTCCAAGCCGGTCACCATCACCGATGTGGGTACGGGCGGCGGCTCGGCGGCTTTGGGCTTCACCGAGCGGCGAGGCGACCGGTCTGAGCCAGAGCAGCACTGCGGGCGACCGGCCACTCTTGCCAACCAGAACGTGCTGACCGTGGCCGGTGCCAACAGCACCATCTCCTCGGTGGACGCTGCGCTGGCAACGGTGTCGGCCTTCCAGAGCCAATTGGGCGCCATTCAGAATCGCTTCACCTCGGCGGTGAGCAACCTGACTTCGACGGCGCAGAACCTGACGCAATCGCGCAGCACCATTCAGGATGCGAACTTTGCGGCGGAAACGGCGAACTTGACCCAGTCCCAGGTGTTGGAACAGGCGGGTATCTCGGTGTTGGCGCAGGCCAACCAGCAGCCCCAGCTGATTCTCAAGCTTCTGGCATAACAGCCGATAGCTTAGTGACAGTCGGAAAAAACCACGGCCCGAGCCTGCACGCGGATCGGGCCGTGGTCTTCGCATAGGTAGCAAGAGACTTAGAGGTATGGCGCGATCCGCGTTAAGTAAATAGGTGTAACCATGGCGAGCGATGGACAACCGGTAAAGATACCGGTCGACGAGCCTCGTGCACGGAAGTCAGGCGCCTACAACGGTTGGTCAACCCAGCGGCGGCAAATCTTTGCCGCAACAGCGGCCCGCGCCGCGCGCAGGCCGACGCGGCAGGCCCGCGGCCTGCAAGCGCAAGTCACGCTGCTGAACAAGTATCTGAATGATTCGGGAAAGCCCGACCAGTTTCGCGTGATCCCTCCTCGGACGACAAGCTCATCCAGGAGATCAATCCCGCGACGGGCGCGGTGGTCGGCGAATTTCCCGCAGAGGAATTCGCCGAATTGGCGCGCAGCGTGGGCATTTCCGGCGCCCTGATCGACAGCCACGCCTAAGGCGTGCAATGCCCGCGCCGGTATTGCCCGACCATTTTGGTATGAGGCTTGCTTAAGTCCTGGCGCTGATTGCCGATAAATTGAGTAACCAACGCGGGACCCAAGCCCATGAGTTCAGTCATCCAGCCCGGCAGCAGCGCATCGACCGCGGCAAGCGCCCGCCGAGCGCGAGCGCGCTCATCACCTCGACCGGCATCGGCTCGGGATCTGGACATCGGCGCCATCGTCTCCTCGCTGACGACCGCCTATGGCGCGGCGCAGACCACCCAGCTGGCCAACCAGCAGAACACGCTCGATTCGCAGGTCTCCGCCTATGGCACCTTCACCAGCGCGCTGGATACGCTGCAACTGGCGGTTCAGGCCATCGAAGATCCCAGCCAATTGGCGGGTTTCGATGCGACCGTGGCCGACAAGACCATTGCCTCGCGCCACCACGACTTCCGATGCGGTGGCCGGGCACAGTACTCCCTCGCTGGTGGACAATCTCGCGACGCGCGGCCACGTTGACCTCTGCGCCGCTGTCCAGTGCCAGACCGCAGTCGGCACCGGCACGCTGACCATCGCGGTGGGCAAGGCCTCGACCTCGATCAACATCGACTCCAGCGACAACACGCTGGCCGGCATCGCTTCGGCCATCAATTCGGCGCCGAACAATCCCGGCGTGACGGCCAGCATCATCACCACCACGGACGGAGCGCGGCTGGTGCTCTCGGGCACCGCCAACGGGCGCGGGCACCGCTCACAGTACCCAATCAGGCGGCGACGGCGGCCTGGCGCGCTGGTCTACGATCCGGCCAATGGCGTCACGAACCTGACCGAGACGCAAGCGCCACTGGATGCGAGTTTCTCGATCAACGGCTTTCCCGCCACCAGCGCCAACAATCGTGGTCAGCAGCGCCATCACCGGCGTGACCATCAATTTGCCGCGCGCCTCGGCGCCCGCCACGCCCGACCACCCTGACCATCAGCCCGGACACCTCGGCGGCGCAGACTGCGGTCGGCAATTTCGTGACCGCGTTGAATGGAGTGATCAGCAGCATCCAAACGCTCACCGGCTACGATCCCATCGACGCAAACCGCGGGTCCGCTGAACGGAAATGCCACGCTGCGAGTCGTTTCAGAATCAGCTGCAGAATATTCTCGATGTGGTCAGCAGCGGCGGTTCCGGCGGCGTGCACTCGCTCGCCGATCTCGGCATCACTGCCAACACCGACGGCAGCTATTCGAGTCGACACCACGCAAATTCGGCAATGCTTTGAGCGCCAATCTGTCGTCGATCGGCAATCTGCTCGGCGGTACCAACGGCATCGCCACGCAAGATCGACAACCTCATCAACGGCTATACCAAGACCGGGCGGCTTGCTCGACTACCATCAACCAGGGTCTCGAGACCGGCTTGAACAATGTCGTCCAATCAGCAAGCGGCGCTGACAGCCAGTTGGCCACGTACTCGGCCACGCTGACCACCGAATACAACGCCATGGACACGGCGGTCGCGCAGCTCAAGGAGACGCAGACCTACCTCAATGCGGAGTTCAATCCGACAGCGCCAATGCCGGCTCCGGAACCTCCAGTCCAACACCAGCCTCGGCAGCGGCAATTTGAGCGTATCCTATAGGCAGAAGTCGACCATGTACTCGCAACGCGGCAGCAGCCCAGTACCGCGCGGTCGCAGTCACGGCCTGGTTGCCGACGCCAGTCCCAGCACGCCTGGTCCAGATCATGTTCGAACAAATCCTGGCGCAGCTTGCCACCGCGCAGGGCTGCATGGATCGCATCAAGAACAATCTGCCGCTCAACGAGGTGGTTGCCAAGGGCAAGGCGATGGGCAAGGCCATTCGCTTGATCAATCAGCTGAACAACACTCTCGACATGGAGCGCGGGCAGCAAGTCGCCGAGAACCTGCGTGCCCTGTATGTCTACATGCTCGCGCGTTTGACCATGGCCAATGTCACCAATGACACCAGTGTTGTCGTCGAAGTCACCGCCCTGATCAAAAAAATCAAGAGCGGCTGGGATCAGATCGTCGCGGATGGCCGATGAGGGGGACAGAGATCCATCCGGCGTTGACGCGTGCGCTGGCGCTGTCGCGTGAAATGCTCGAGGCAGCCGGGCAGTCGAAGCTGCAACAGTTGAGCTCACTCGACGCCGAGCGATTGCAGCTGCTAAAGTCCTTCCGGCTCGATACCAAACGTGTGGATGCCGTGAGTCGGGATCTGCTGCAACAGATCGCCGAGCTTAACGATCGGACGATTGGACTGGTTGAGCATCTCAAACGCGGCAAAGGCCGTGAAATGGATATGGCTGCGGTCGGCCGGCGAGCGGTGGCTGCGTATTCAGGTATCCGGCAGCAGCGCCAACCGTAGACAATCTTTAAGGGCGAGCATGGCTGAGTCGTTTCTCGGCGATGGTCTGATATTCGAGGAGATGCTTCCCGTGGCCTTCTCGCCGGGAGCGCTTGCCGAGGGAATGGCCCTGGCGCGTCTCAATGCGGACAATCACCAGCTGCTCGGCGCGGAATCCTCATTGGACGAAGTGCGGGTTCATGAGGCGCTCAAGGACGAGTCCCCGGCACTGCTGCATGAGCTTCAGCGCCTGGAGTACAAGGTCAATATTCTGCTGCGCCTGACGGCCGAATTGGCGATGCGCGCCAGCGGCTTGCCCCCCGCGGTGCGCGTGCGCATGACTTCTTCCGCGTTGGAATGGTTCGCCGAGGTCCCGCCCGCCATCGGGACGACAGGACTCCTGGCGGTTTACATCAATCCCGCGCTGCCGCAGCCGGTCAAAATACCCTGCGTGGTTGCCAGCCACCGTGCGGTCGATAAATTCCAAGTGACGCAAATGCGTTTCATGGGTTTGAGCGATGCGGTGGTCGAGATGCTGACCAAATTGATCTTCAGACACCATCGACGGCTCGTCGCCGGCGCAAAACTCGCCTCGAGCTGACGCCCTCGATTTACCACTCTGCCGAGATCGCCGCCATCGCTGTTGGGGGATGCCCCTACGCGCGTTACGGGGGTTTGCCAACTGCTTTTCTCTCAACTTCATCAGTTAGTATGACGCGTAATCCAATTTTGATTGAGATATGTCAAAGGGTTACGACAAAAGCTTAAGACGGAACCAGAGATATGTGAGGTCCGTCACACTTTAAGTCTCGGGAAGGAGTCCCACGTAGTGCTCGAAGCCAAAGTCATTGTGATCGAACCCACAGATTCGGAGGCCCATGCCCTCCAAGCCCTGCTGCGCTTTTTGGATTTGGAGCCGGTCCATGTCCAAACCATCGCGCAGCTGCGCGAAGCAGCGCAAGGCGATGCGCAGGATTGCCTG
This sequence comes from uncultured Gammaproteobacteria bacterium, assembly GCA_963775565.1. Taxonomy (GTDB): domain Bacteria; phylum Pseudomonadota; class Gammaproteobacteria; order Steroidobacterales; family Steroidobacteraceae; genus Bog-1198. The sequence goes on along the minus strand of CAVZJP010000017.1, from coordinate 359,041 downwards.
GCCGTTATTGCACGACGCGACACCGTGATCTCGCTCGGTCTGGGATTGGTCGCAGAGCTGCGTGCGATGCGCCAGCCTCTTCCGGTCATTTGCATCAGCAACGATGGATTGCCGAAGATCGCCGAGAGCAGCAGCGACCTGGCCTGGATTCAACTGGAAACACCGGTCAAGCAGCGCCGCCTGTCGGCGGCATTGGATCAGGCCCACAATGTGCGCAGCGGACATCCGACGCAGCCCGGTACGCATCGTTTTCGTCCCAGCGGCAATTCACGCGCGATGCGCGCGGTGCACCGCCTCATCGAGCAAGTCGCGCCCTTCGACACCAACGTGCTGATTCTCGGCGAATCGGGCACCGGCAAGGAAATGGTGGCGCGCCACGTTCACGAACTGTCAGGCCGCGCGACGCATCCTTTCGTGCCGGTCAATTGCGGCGCAATCCCGGCGGATCTCCTTGAGAGCGAACTCTTCGGTCACGAAAAAGGCGCCTTCACGGGCGCCCTGTCCACGCGCTTGGGACGCTTCGAGTTTGCCGAAGGCGGGACGCTGTTCCTGGATGAAATCGGCGATATGTCGCTGCAGATGCAGGTCAAACTGCTGCGGGTATTGCAGGAACGCAGTTTCGAGCGCGTGGGCAGCAACAAGACCATCCGCTGCAATGTACGCATCATCGCGGCCACGCATCGCGACCTGGAAGCCGCCATCATCGACGGGCGCTTTCGCGAGGATCTTTACTACCGGCTCAATGTCTTTCCGTTGCAGATGCCGCCTTTGCGCGAGCGCCTCGACGATCTGCCGGTGCTCATCGAACATCTGGTGCAACGGCAGGGCAGCGGGCCGCACATCCAATTGGACCCCGGGGCTTTGACCTGCCTGTCCCGCAATCGCTGGCCGGGCAATGTGCGGGAACTGTCGAATCTGCTCGAGCGTCTGGCGATTCTCTACCCGGCCAAGACCGTGACCGCCGCGGATCTGCCGGAGCGATACCGCAACGTGGGATCCATGGGATGGTTTGGAGGCGATGCGCGCATCGACGGGCGCCCGGTGCCCATCCAGGTTGTGGCGCCGCTGGATCTTTCGACGGCGGTTCTCGATGACGCCAAATTGCCGGTGCCGGAAGACATCGTCGACGAGATGTTGGAAGGAACGCTGCCGCGCGGCGGTATCGATTTGAAGGATCATTTGTCCGCGATCGAGGTCGGACTGATTCGCAAAGCGCTCGAAGAGGCCGATGGCACCGTGGCGGAAGCGGCGCGCCTGCTGCGCATGCGGCGCACCACCCTGGTAGAGAAGCTGCGCAAATACCGTCTTAGCGCCTGACAGATTTTTGACACTGCCTGGAACGGAAGAACCGGGCAGATCGTAACTGATTGATAGACCGGGCAAATACCGCCGAGGCACAGAAGTTGCTTTCCCCATGCGGTATGGCAGCTACAAAACTTGAGCTGATCGAAAACCGTCGCTCTGAACTTCAGGCGGCATTCCTTGCCTTCGGATCGGTATCGGAGCAACTGGAAGGCGCCTTCGAATCATTGCGGGGCCAGGTGGCGCAGTTGCGCGCCGACTTGAGCGACGCCCACGCCGGCAGGGAGCATTTGTCGGCGCGCTTGTCGGCGCTCGTCAAGGGATTGCCCGGCGGCGTGCTGGTACTCGACGGCCGCGGCGACATCCTGGAATGCAATCCGGCGGCAATTGAATTGCTGGGCGAACCGCTCATCAAGCAGCCCTTCAGCGCGGTTTGGGGCCGGGCCGCGGTCAATCCACGCGGAGTGGGCGAACACACCGAATTGCGAAGCGGCCGCTATGTCAACGTCTCGAGGCGTGCACTCGAGAACGGCGGCGAAGTGGTGCTGCTGAGCGACGTGACCGAAACGCACCTGATGCAGGTATTGCTGGCCCGTCAGCAACGCTTGCTGACCTTGGGCGAATTGGCGGCGGGTCTTGCGCATCAGATACGCACTCCGCTGGCGGCGGCAATGCTGTACGCCTCGCAAATGACGCTGGCCGAGCGCAGCCCTGCGGATCTGGCGCGCTGCGCGGAGAAGACCGCCGGCAGCCTGAAGCAGCTCGATCAGCTGGTGAATGACATGCTCGCCTTTGCGCACGGCGGCTCCGCCCGGGAAGCGGTGAGCGTGAGCGCGCTGCTCGAGCAGGTTGCGCAGTGGCTCCGGCCGGCGCTCCGCGACGGCGTTCGCCTGACGATCCGTACCCTGGCGCCGGAATTGATGGTGCGCGCCAATGCGCCGTCATTGGTTTCCGCGGTGCTCAATCTGGCCACCAACGCGCTGCAGGCCGCAACCGGTGCGCTCAATCTGGAATTGCTGGCGCGGCGCGGTGCGCAGGGCCACGCGCAGATCGTCGTCAGCGATGACGGCCCGGGAGTTCCCGCGCAAATTCGCGCGCGCATTTTCGAACCCTTCTTTACCACGCGAGCCCGCGGCAACGGCATCGGACTGTCCATCGTCAAATCGGTGGTCGACGGGCACGGCGGCAGCGTTTATCTGGCTGATTCGAATTACGGCGCCACGTTCGTCATCGAACTGCCGGCGGAGGAAACATGAACAAAGTAAATGATTCGGTTCTGGTGGTCGAAGATGATGCCGCGCTGCGCGAAGCGCTGGTCGACACGCTGCAGGCCGCGGGTCTTGCCGCCGTTCCCGCGCACGATGCGCAATGCGCATTGGAACTGCTGACGCATCAGGACATCGGCCTGGTGATATCGGATGTGCACATGCCCGGAGCGAATGGTTACGAACTGCTGTCATCGATCAAACGGCTGCATCCCTACCTGCCCGTGGTGCTGATGACGGCCTACGGCACGGTGGCACAGGCGGTCGCGGCCATGCGCGAAGGCGCCACCGACTACATCGTCAAACCCTTTGACGCGAAGGCGTTGATCGATATGGCGCAGCGGCAATTGGCCGCGCGCGTCATGCCCAATGAGTTGGTGGCGGTCGATCCCGAGTCCAAACGACTGGTCAGCCTCGCGCGCAAGATTGCCGAGAACGACGCCACGGTGCTCATCACCGGCGAGAGCGGCACGGGCAAAGAGGTCTACGCACGCTTCATTCGCGACAACTCGGCACGCGCCGACAAGCCCTACGTGACCATCAATTGCGCCGCCATTCCCGAGAACATGCTCGAAGCCAGCTTGTTCGGCCACGAAAAGGGCGCCTTCACCGGCGCTTTGGCCGCGCATGCGGGCAAGTTCGAACAGGCGCAGGGCGGCACGCTGCTGCTCGATGAGATATCCGAAATGGATCTCTCGTTGCAGGCGAAGATCTTGCGCGTGCTGCAGGAGCGTGAGGTGGAGCGCTTGGGCGGCAGCCGCACCATCAACCTCGATGTCCGCGTGATAGCGACGTCCAATCGCGATTTACCCGAGGAAGTCAGGGCCGGCCGCTTCCGCGCCGACCTATTTTATCGGCTCAACGTGATGTCGCTGAAATTGCCCGCACTGCGCGAAAGGCGCGGCGACATACTGCCGATGGCGCGCCGCGCCATGCAGGCCTGCGCGCGCGCAGGTCAAGCGGCTTTGAACCTCTCCGGCGAAGCTGAGGGCAAGTTGCTGCAATATGATTGGCCGGGCAATGCCCGCGAACTGACGAACATCGTGCAGCGAGCCGCATGGCTCGCATCCGGCGGCATCATTCACGCCGGAGATCTGGATACCGGCGCCGCGCTGGCCGCCGGCGCCTCGCTGCCGCAAGCGGCGGAGCCGACCATCGTGCGGGACCTGGGATTGGAGAGCGATCTCAAGGGCCGCGAGCGGGAGTTGATTCTGGCCACGCTGCGGGTGACCGGCGGCAGCCGCAAGCTCACCGCGGAGCGCCTCGGAATCAGCCCGCGCACCTTGCGCCACAAGCTGCAGCAGCTCAAAGCCGCCGGCGTGATTGTGCCGCGCGTGCAAGAACCGCAATTCGTGGCGGTTTAGCCCATGAGCAACATGCAAATCACACAGGTGTTGGCGGAAATGCGCGCCCTGCAAGCGCGCGCCGAGGGTGTTGCCCCGCGGCCCACCGCGCAGCTGTCCGCCGCGGCTGCGCAGCCGATGGATTTTGCCAACCTGATGAAGGGCACGGTCGATCGCATCGCGAGCATGCAAAACCAGGCCACGGCGCTTGCCGATAGTTATGAGTCCGGCGACCAGAGTGTGGATCTGACCAAGGTGATGCTGGAAGTGCAAAAGGCGGGCTTGGCGTTTCGCGCCATGACCGAGGTGCGCAACAAACTGGTCGACGCCTACCAACAAGTAATGAATATGTCGGTCTGATCGACCGCGAGATAACCCATGGCTGAAAACTTACCCATTGCCACACCTGCTCCCGCCCGCGGCTTGGCCGACATACCCGGCCTCAAACAGGTTGGACTGCTCGCCGGGGTTGCGGCGGCCGTTGCGGCGGCGATCTGGCTGGTGATGTGGTCGCAGGGACAGAATTACACGGTGCTCTATGGGCAACTCTCGGAACGCGAGAGCGGTCAGGTGATGGACGCCCTGACGGCGGCCGGCATCGAATTCAAACTCAATCCCTCCGGCGCAGTATCGGTGCCGGAATCCAAGGTACAGGAGGCACGCATTCGCCTGGCGAGCCAGGGACTACCGCAGAGCGACTCGATGGGAATCGAAATGATTCAAAAGGAATCGGCGCTCGGCAGCAGTTCCATGATGGAAACCGCGCGCTACCAGTCGGTGCTGGAGACCGAACTGGCGCGCACCATCATCAAGGTGCAGGGCGTCCAAACCGCGCGCGTGCACCTGGCCTTGCCGAAGGCGTCGGTTTTCCTGCGCGACTCGCATAAAGCGACCGCTTCCGTGATGTTGCAGCTGTATCCCGGCAGGCGGCTCGAACCGGGACAGGTGGCGGCGGTGGTGCACCTGGTGGCCTCCAGCGTGCCGGAATTGGCGGCCAGCGACGTGACTTTGGTGGATCAGGCCGGATCACTGCTCAATTCGCCGGACGAAAATGCCGAGTCGACCTTGAGCACCCGGCAATTCGAATACACGCGCAAGCTCGAGGAGAGTTACCAACGACGTATCATCGACCTGCTGGAACCCATGCTCGGGCCGGGACGCGTGCGTGCCACAGTGACGGCGGACCTCGATTTCACGATTACCGAGGAGACGCGCGAGAACTACGATCCGCAAAAGACCGCGGTCCGCAGCGAACAGACCAGCAACGAAACGCGCAAGGGCGGGGACGGCGCCGAGGGCATACCCGGCGCCTTGAGCAATCAACCGCCCGGCACCTCCGGTGCGCCTTCGATTCCCGGCGCCGCGACTCCCGGTAATCCGGCCCCGCAAGCCGCCGGCGCGCAGGCGGCCGCTCAGAGCCCGCTCAGGCCGGCGCCGCGCAAACGACCGCGGCCAGCACCGGGCCCAGCTCGAGCGCTCAGCGCAGCACCCGAAACTTCGAGGTCGACAGAACACTCTCGTATGTAAAACAGCCGGTGGGCGTATTGAAGCGTCTGAATGTCGGCGTGGTTTTGGATGACTGGCAGAAAGTGGATGCCGACGGCAAAGTGACCACCGCGCCGATGAGCGATACCGACGTCAAGCGATTCACGCAGCTGGTGAAGGAATCGATCGGTCTCAAGGAAGATCGCGGCGACCAATTGAATGTGTTGAATCAGGCCTTCAAGGGCAGCCCCGCGCTCGCGCCCGTCGACGGCCTGCCGCTGTGGCAGCAGCCGTGGCTTACGCAGCTGGCGAAGCAAATCGTCGGCGCGGCACTGGTGCTGGTGGTGGCGTTCCTGGTGCTGCGCCCGCTGATGAAATCACTGACCAAGCCCGGCCGCCGATCGAGCGCGGGTGCCGGCGACGATATCGAGGGCGATCGCCTGAGTTTGTCGGGGCAGGGCGGCAAGCCCATCAAGCTAAGCCCGAGCTTCGAGCAGCAGATCGCCGCCGCTCGAACCTTGGTGGGCCAGGATCCGCGGCGGGCGGCGCAGGTCGTCAAGGAATGGGTCTCCGCGGATGGCTAATAACCCCGACGATCTGGCCGGCACGCAGCGTGCCGCAATTTTGCTGATGAGCTTGGGCGAGCAGGATGCGGCCAATCTGCTCAAGCAGCTCGATGCCCGGGAAGTTCAGAAGCTGGGCATTGCCATGGCCGAGCTCAAGGAAGTGTCGCGCGAGCAGATGAGTTCGGTGCTGGACAAGTTCATCGGCATCGCCGACGGCAAAGCCAATATTGCCGGCGGCTCGCAAGATTTTGTACGCCGTGTGCTGACGCAGGCCGTGGGCAAGCAGAAGACCGACATGCTGCTCGATCGGGTGTCGACCGGTCAGTCCGGACAGGGCATCGAGGCGTTGAAATGGATGGAAGCAAAGGCCGTCGCGCAGATCATCGGCGGCGAGCATCCGCAAATCGCGGCCATCGTTCTGTCGCACCTGGAACCCGAGCAATCTGCGGCCATCCTGCCGCTGCTGAATGAAGATCTGCGTACCGAGGTGCTGATGCGCATCGCCTCGCTCAACGAAGTACCGCAGACCGCGCTGACGGAGCTTGACCAGCTGGTCGAGAAACAGGCCAACGCCGCGCCGCCCGCGGCTTTGCGCCGCGTCGGCGGTGCGCGAACCGTGGCGAATATATTGAATGCCCTGGAGCGCGACAAGAGCGGTGAGGAACTCGGCAAGATCGAAAAGGCCGACGGGGAGATGCATCAGAAGATCAAGGATCTGTTGTTCATCTTCGACAACCTGCTGGATGTCGACGATCGCGGCATTCAGGCGTTGCTGCGCGATGTCGGCTCCGACACCCTGGCGGTGGCGTTGCGCGGCGCCGAACCTGAAGTGCAGGAAAAGATTCTGAAGAACATGTCGAAACGCGCCGCGGAAATCCTCAAGGACGACATGGAAGCGCGCGGCCCGGTGAAACTCACCGATGTCGAAGCGGCGCAGAAGGAAATCATCGTCATCGCGCAACGCATGGCCGAGGAAGGCACCATCAGTCTCGGCGGCAAGGGAGCCGGCGAATTTGTCTGACGTCAACAAGAAGCTGGTCACCGGCGTCTCCTTGTGGGCTGCTCCTGACATGGGAAGCCCGGCACAGCAAAAGATGGCCACGGTGGGCGGCCTCGCCGACCTGCAGGCCGAAGCGTATAAGGAAGCGTTCGCGCAAGGTCTGGCGGAAGGCCGAGAGGCGGGACGCGCCGAGGTCAAAGCGCAGGTAGACCGCCTCGCCGGAATGTTCTATGACCTCGCCAAGCCGTTCGAAGCCTTGGATGTCGAGGTCGAGCGCGAGCTGCTGACCTTGGCCATGGCCCTGGCCCGACAGATCGTGCGCCGCGAACTGAAGACTGACCCCACGCAGATCATCGGCATCATTCGCGAAGCGATCGCCAAGCTGCCGGTGGCCGCGCGCGAAGTGCGCGTGCACCTGCATCCGGAAGATGCCGCCGTGGTCAAACAACATCTGGCGCCCACGGAAAATGAGCGGGCCTGGGCGATCGTCGAAGATCCGGTGATGGCGCGCGGCGGATGCCAGGTCACGAGCGCCACTTCGCGCATCGATGCCCGTCTCGAGACGCGCCTCGGCGGCATATTGAGCGAACTGCTGGGCAATGAACGTCAGACGACCCCGCCGCGCGGCGGGGCCAATTCATGAGCGAAGCCGCGGGCCCGCCATCAAGGTCCAAACGCTGGGCTGAAGCGCTGGTTCAGGCGCGCGCGCGCGCGGCCAGCGCCCCCGACATCGTCGTGGAGGGTACGCTGAATCGGATGGTCGGCATGACGCTGGAGGCCGTGGGCTGCGAGGCCGCGGTTGGCGGCCGCTGCCTGGTTGATACGGCCGAGGGCAAACAGATCGAGGCGGAAGTGGTCGGCTTTTCCGGCGACAAACTATTCTTGATGCCCACGGGCGACATTCGCGGCTTGATGCCCGGGGCGCGCGTCATCCCGACGCGCAGCGAGTCCAAGGTCGCCATGGGCGATGAATTGTTGGGCCGCGTGCTTGATGGGGCGGGCAGACCGCTCGACGGCTTCGGCGAATTGCGTTGCACCGATCGGGTGTCGTTGACGGGCGAACCCTTGAATCCTTTGATGCGCCGGGCGATCCGCGATCCGCTCGACGTGGGCGTGCGATCCATCAATGCATTGCTCGCCGTGGGCGGCGGACAGCGCATCGGACTCTTCGCGGGCTCCGGCGTCGGCAAGTCCGTGCTGCTCGGCATGATGACCCGCTATACCAAGGCCGACGTGACGGTCGTCGGCTTGATCGGCGAGCGCGGCCGCGAGGTTCAAGATTTTGTCAGCAATACGCTGGGGCCCGACGGCATGCGGCGCGCGGTGGTCGTGGCCACGCCCGCTGACAATCCGCCGCTGATGCGCTTGCACGGCGCCTGGCTGGCAACCGCCATCGCCGAGTACTTCCGCGATCGAGGACTGAAGGTCTTGCTGCTGCTCGATTCGCTCACGCGGTTCGCGCAGGCGCAGCGCGAAATTGCGCTGGCCATCGGCGAACCCCCGGCGACCAAGGGTTATCCGCCCTCCGTTTTTGCGCGTCTGCCGCAGCTGGTCGAGCGCGCCGGCAACAGCGACCGCGGGGTTGGATCGATTACGGCCTTCTACACCGTCCTGGTGGAAGGAGATGATCAGAACGACCCGATCGCCGACGCGGCCCGGGCCATCTTGGATGGACACATTGTGTTGTCACGCCGCCTGGCCGAAAACGGGCTGTATCCGGCCGTGGACGTGGAGGCTTCGATCAGTCGTGCAATGCACCAAATCGCGACTCGGGAGCAATTGGATCTGGCGAATCGCTTCAGGCAGGTGTACTCCACCTATCAGCAGAACCGGGATCTCATCACCGTCGGGGCCTATCGGCGCGGATCGGATGCGCGCGTGGATTTGGCCGTGGAGCATTGGCCCAAGATGCTCGAATTTCTGCGCCAGGACATGTACGAGCCGGTGGGAATTGAGCGAAGTTACGCTGATCTCAGGCAACTCGTGACGCAGTTCTCGGCGCCGACCGCTACCCTAAGCCGATAGTGCGCTCCATGATCAAGTCGAAACGATTCGAACCGATCCACGAAATCGCCTCGAGCTCTGCCAAGGACCTGAGTCGCGCCATGGGCGAAGCCGGCCTCAAGGTCCAGGATCTGGAGCGCCAACTCGAGCAGCTTAAATCCTATCGCGACGAGTACGTGCGAAATTCGACGCAAGCCGATGGCGCCATGGACGCGGTCAAGCTGCAAAACTATCGCTCCTTTCTCGACCGTTTGGGCGAGGCCATGCGGCAGCACTTGAAGTCCCTCGACGCCGCCCGCAAGGAGTTCGAGAGGCGGCGCGCGCAATGGAGCGAGAAGCGCATCGAGGCCGAATCCTTGAGCAAGGTGGTCGATCGCTTCCGCAGGGAAGAACAGCATGTCGCGGATCGCCGTGAACAACGCGACGGCGATGAGGCGGCTATGCGCCTGGTGCTCGCGACGCGGGCCGAATCCGAAAAAGCCTGATCAGCCTCGCCGCGCAGAACGCGCATCAGCTGATACGATGCGTTCGATGGAGGACTCTGCCGAACCCGTCGTCGTTCCCTACACCGAGTTGGCGGCCGAATTGCTGTACGCCGTGGCCGAGTCGTTCGTTCTGCGCGAGGGTACCGACTATGGCGAGCGGGAACTCCCGCTGCAGGACAAGGTGACGCGGGTCCTCGCCCAGCTCAAGCGGGGCGAGGCTGACATTGTTTTCGATCCGAACACCGACAGCGTGACCATCCTGGTCAGGCAAAAAAGCAAATAGCCAGAATCAGACCGGCGCAAAGATCGGATACCAGGGCCAGGTTTTGCATTGCATTGCGGTTGCGGTGAAAGCAATGATTGATTCCCGCGAGACCGTAGAAAATGGCGCCCGTCAGTGCCACCGGTGCGATCCACGAGGATGTCAGCAGGCTGCCCAGCCCGGCGCTTCCGATCGCCGTGTTCGCAAATCCCAGCTCCCGCACCAGAAACAATGAATCCGCGCTCTTGATGCCGAGAATGGTCTCGGCGGTGTAGCGCGGCTGAATGATCTGGCGCAAGCCCGCCAAACTCAGTCGGACGCCGACCGCCCAAAATACATACCACTTTGCGATGATGGGCAGCGATACGGCCAGGGTCGGACCGCCGTGCTGGAGCGGCAGTTGCGAGACGATGCAAATGAGCGGCAATACCAACATCAATGAGATGACGATGACTACATACATGGGGCTGGATTAAATCACCACCGATGCCGCGCCGCAAAGCAACGCTTTCACGACGAATCGCCGGCGCAGGGCGCGCCCTTGCCAGGGCCGCGCGGCGCATAAGACGTTGGTGGCGCCCGGCGCCGCGGCCGGCAAAATTCATGATGGCGGCGCTGGTGATTTTGATTCTGTGGCTCCTCAGCAATGCGATTTATCAGGTCATTCGCAAGCCGTCGGAACTGTTCTTCCCCGTCAGCGGAACCCTCTATAAGACCCCCTCTGAGACCTGGAGGGAGTACGAGTCCATCTTCAAGAAATACTCGACCAGTGTCATGAGTCCGGAGTTTCTTGCGGCGATCGCCCAGGTTGAAGGGTCCGGCAATCCTGTCGCTCGCACCTACTGGCGCTGGTCGTGGACCTCACAGCCTTTCGAGGTTTACCGTCCGGCCTCGAGCGCCGTGGGCATGTATCAAATTACCGATGGGAATTTCGCGGAAGCGCGGCGCTACTGCATTCGCGATCACGCGGTGGTGCAGGACGGTCCGTGGAACGATTGGCATTCATGCTGGTTCAATGGTCTCTATGCCCGGGTGGTGCCGGCACATGCCGTTGAACTCACCTCGGCCTACCTTGATCGAACGGTCGCGCTCACCCTGGAGCGGCAGCGAATTTCCGCTGCGACACTTCAACATAAGCGGCAATTGGCTGCGGTGATACACCTGTGCGGCGCCGGCGCGGGCGATGAATTCGCGAGACGAGGCTTCCGATTGAGTGAAGGCCAGCGGTGCGGCGATCACTTGGTTCGCGGCTATCTGGAGCGGGTCAACTCCATGCAGGCTGCGTTCGAGCGGGCCGCATCAAGCGGCGCGCTGCAGAAACTCGACCAGTAATTTGCTCACGGCAGCGGGTTGCTCCTGCTGCACCCAGTGGCCCGCGCCCTCGATGAGATGGACGCCCTGAAAGCGCGTGCAGGCCGATGAGGCCATCGCCTCCAATGCGCCGGGGCTTTGATAGGTTCCCCAGTCGCTCCGGCCGGCGAAGAAACAGCAGGGAACCTCGATGACCCGGCCCGAGAACATTCTCAGCTGCGCGATGGCAGCAGGGTCCGTCGCGTTCCGATACCACTGCAATCCGCCTTGAAACCCGGTGCGCGAGAATTCTCCGCTGTACACGGCAAGCTCGTTCTCCGGCAACCACGCACATGCCGCGATCTGCGCCTCGGTGGGCGCATGTTGCGCGACCGTTTCGGCCATCCCCTGCCGCAACCCCATGATGTAGTACGCGGGCATTTTGGCCAGTTCTTCAGCGGCCCAGGATTTCAACGGAAAGGGTACGTTCTCCCGCCAGTCGGCGCTCTTGTAGTGGTAGTAGGCGCGCAAAAACGCGTGCAACCCTTGCGGGCAATCGCGCATATCGGTGTTGGCCTGCGGCGTGGAGTAATACCATTGATAGTGTTTTCGCGGCGGGTTCAACGCGCCCAGGGCCTGCGGGATGCCGGCCGCCGATGGCGCGCCCGACCCGATGGGGCGCGGCGGTCCGGGGAAAGGAGCGCTGAGCAATACGGCGGATCGAAATACGTCGGCGTGCAACAGCGCACACCATGCCGCGACGGGCGATCCGAAGTCATGGCCCACCACCGCGGCGCAGCGTTTGCCCAGTGCGCGCACCAATCCCAAGGCATCCTTCGCCAGATTGAGCAGCGAATAGGGCGCAAGTTCGCCCTCATAGCGGCCGTCCCAGCCGAGCGTTCGTCCGTAGCCCCGTTGATCGGGTGCGATCACATGAAAGCCGGCGGCGGCGAGCACCGGCATGACCTTGCGCCAACTGTATGCGAGTTCAGGAAAGCCGTGCAGCAGCAGTACGCAGGGCCGACGGTCAGTTTCGAATCCCGCCTCCAGTACGTGCATGAGAAGTCCGTTGCCGTTCTCCACCATGCGGGATCGCACCCCGGCCGGAAGCATTGCCGATGCATAGCCGACGGTCAAAGGTTCGCGGCCTTCGGCTTGCCATGTGTGCGGTGCCGGTAGATTATTGCGCTCCTATGCAGAATCTCAGAAATCACGGGCACATTGTCTCCTTTTCGCGCCTCTTCATCACCTGCGCACGGCTGGCACGCGTCGTAAAGCTGAACGCGGCCTGATGACATTCAAAACCTGGCTTCTTTTCCTCGCGATGGAGACGGCGCTGTCGCTGTCGCCCGGTCCGGCGGTGTTCTATGTGGTATCGCAAGGCGTGCGCGGCGCGCTGCGGCGTACCCTGCCGGCGGCTGCGGGAATTTTGACCGCCAATGGGATTTACTTCGCGCTCTCGGCCACCAGCTTGGGTGCCATCATTGCCGCGAGCGCGCGGTTTTTTACCGTGGCCAAATGGGTTGGTGCGGCCTACCTGGTTTATCTGGGCGTGAAGGCGCTGTTGTCGGCGAATTCGCTGCACTCGGTTGCATTGGAGGGCGCCCCGGCGCGCGGCGCCGTTGACCTGCACGGCGTGTACTTGGGCGGCCTGACGCTGCAAATGGCCAATCCGAAGGCGCTGCTGTTCTTTCTCGCGCTGCTGCCGCAATTCATCGATCCCGCAAAATCGGTGATGCCGCAAATGCTCATTCTGGCCGCGACATCGATGGTGCCGGAGTTCTTCATTTTGACGGGTTATGGCTGGTTGGCGCATCGTGCCGCGCACGCCTCGGCCCGGCTCGGCATGACCGGCAATATGAATCGATGGCTCGCCCGTATCGAGGGTGCGGGCCTGTTGGGATGCGCGACTCTCGTGCTGAAGTTCAACCGCGGCAGCTAGCCGCAGGCAATAGGGAAGGGGATCCAAATGAAGGTGGTACTGGCAATGGCGGTGTGCCTGGGTGTCGGGCAATCGACCGCGGCGGCTACGGCGCCCAACGACCGTCCGGTGCACCGCTATCTCAGCGTAGACATCTCACCGGACGCGGAGCGTGTGGCCTCCGTCGAGGGTGATTCATCGAAAAGCGGAGGCGCGCCGATCATTCGCGACCTGGTGATCAGGCAGGTCAGTACCGGGGAGGCCACGATCGTTGCGATGCCTTGCGGACGGATACCGCAGTGTTGGCCGGGATCACTCACCTGGAGCCCCGACAGCAAGATACTCAGCTTCACTTTGAGAACCCCGGGAACGCATGCACGCTCCGTGTATTCGGTTCCCGCCGATGGCAGCAGGCTGACCAAGGTGCTCGACTTCAGCGGTACCATCGAAAAATTGCGCTACCTGCCGGACGCACGTCTGGCCATGCTGGCGACGCAGAATGCCATCAAGGAAGTGGGAGCAACGCAGGCGGGCGCGCCGGTTGCGGGCGATCTGGATGCCGCGCCGCCGGAACAACGAATCGCGATACTCGAGAACGGTGCCTTGCGCTGGATCTCGCCGCCCGACTTGTTCGTCTATGAATACGATTGGCGGGGCGCCGGCAAGGGCTTCGTCGGTACCGCCTCGCCCGGCGATGGGGACAACAACTGGTGGACCGCGAAGCTTTACGCCTTTCCGGAGAACGATGCCGCGCGCGTTCTGTACAGCCCGGCCGATAATCGCCGGCAACTCGCCGCGCCCAAGGTTTCGCCGGACGGTTCGGTGGTTGCTTTCATCGGCGGAATCATGAGCGACTTCGGCTCCACGGGCGGCGATGTGTATACATTGAGCCTGGGCGGCGGCGAGCCGATCAACATCACGCCTGGCATGCGCGCTTCCGCGACGGCACTCGGCTGGAATTGCGAAGGTCATTTGCAGGCTGAATTTCTCGCGGGCGACAAGACGCAGTTCGTCGACCTCGGTTCGGGAGCCCACCCGTCCGAGCCGCGCGTTTTGTGGAGCGGCGAGGAATCATTTTCGGATCGTGCCTCGGGAATTTCCACGGCTTGCCCTTCGGGCGAGACCGCGGACGCGCACGAATCGTTCACCGTGCCGCCGGAGATTGAGATCGGTACCGTGGGACACTGGCGGAATCTGACCGCGATCAACGCGGGACTGAGCTTTCCGGCATACGTGCAAAGCGTGTGGTGGAAGAGCGATGGCTTCGATGTGCAGGGGTGGCTGCTGCTGCCTTTGCAAAGGAGCGCGAAAATGCCGATGATCACCGCGGTCCACGGCGGCCCGGCGGCAGCCGCCACCCCCGCCTTCTACGGCCCCGGACTCAACTCCACTCTGTTGGAGCACGGATATGCGCTCTTTTTGCCGAACCCGCGCGGCAGTTTCGGCCAGGGCGAGCGCTTCACTCTGGCGAATGTGCGCGACTTCGGACATGGCGATTTGCGCGACATCCTGGCAGGAATCGACGCGGCGGCGAAAGTCGCACCCATCGACACATCGAGGCTGGGGCTCACCGGCGGAAGCTATGGCGGCTTCATGGCCATGTGGGCGGTGACGCAGACCGACCGTTTCAAAGCCGCCGTCGCCGCGGCCGGCATCAGCAATTGGTTATCCTATTACGGTGAGAACGGCATCGATGCCTGGATGATTCCTTACTTCGGCAAGTCTGCATACGACGATCCCGCGGTGTACGCGCAGTCGTCGGCCATCAATTACATGCACAATGTAAAAACTCCGACATTCGCCTTTGTGGGAGAGCACGACATCGAGTGTCCCGCGCCGCAAACACAGGAATTCTGGCACGCGATGAAAGCCATGAGGGTGCCGACCTCCGTCATGATTTATCCGGGCGAAGGCCACGGACTCAGGGATCCGGAGCACATTGCCGACGCTGTGGAGCGAACGCTTGCCTGGTTCGATAGATACCTGAAGTAAAACCCACCATGAAACCCATCACGCATTCGATATGCATCACGGCATTGCTGCTGCTGACCTGCGTCGCCGTAACGGCCAGTCGTGCCGCTGACGACCAATATGATCTTGTCATCGCCAACGGCCACATCATCGACGGCACCGGATCGCCATGGTATGCCGCGGATGTGGCGATCAGGGCGGGCCGTATCGCGGCCATCGGGAATCTTGCGAGTGCCCCGCGCCGGCGAACCATCGATGCAGCCGGCATGATTGTGGCGCCGGGATTCATCGACATGCTCGGCCAGTCCGAACTCACGGTGCTGGTGGATCCGCGCCTGCCCTCGAAAATATTTCAGGGGATCACCACGGAAATAACCGGCGAGGGTAATTCGGTGGCGCCTGCCAACCGCGCCATCCTCAAGGAGGGACAACCGCAGTTCGAGCATTTCGGCATCAAAGCGGACTGGCACGATTACAACGAATACTTCGCGCGGGTGCAGAAACAGGGCCTGGGAATCAACATGGGCCATTACATCGGCGCGACGACGGTGCGCGAGATGGTGATCGGCTATGACGATCGAGCGCCGACGCCGGATGAATTGACACGCATGCAGGCGCTGGTCGCGGAGGCCATGCTGCAAGGAGCGCTCGGTCTGTCCACGGCCCTGCAATATCCGCCGGCGCCTTACGCACAGACCGATGAATTGATCGCATTGGCGAAAGCCGCGTCCCTCTACGGCGGTGTTTACGCGACGCACATGCGCAGCGAAGGCAACGCTGAAATGGCGGCCCTGGACGAAACATTCAGAATCGGCGCAGAAGCCCACATCCCGGTCGAGATCTTTCACTTGAAGGTTTCGGGCCGGGGCAATTGGGGCAAGTCACCGCAGGTCATCCAGAGCATCGAAGCGGCGCGTGAGCGCGGCGTGGACGTGACCGCGGACACCTACGCCTATACCGCTTGGCAGAATTCGTTTTCCGCATTCATCCCGCCGTGGGCCTATGACGGCGGTACCGCGGCGCTCATCGCGCGCCTCAAGGACCCCACAACCCGCGCACGCATCCGCAAGGACATGCTCACGCCCAGCGCGGATTGGGACAACGAGTGGCTGGAAATCAAGGGACCGCAGGACATCCTGATTTCCGCGGTCGTGAACAAGGAGCTGGTCAAATATCAGGGCATGCGCATCAGCGAGATTGCGCAGCAGTGGCACGAAGATCCGATCGATACGATTTGCGATTTCTTGATCAAGGACCAAGCCGGGACCACCGTGGCAGTGTTCGGCATGGACGAAGCGGATGTCAGGTTGATACTGCAGCAGCCCTGGGTCGCGGTGGACAACGATGCGCAGGGAACATCGCCCGAGGGAGTGCTGGGCACGGAACATCCGCATCCGCGGGCTTACGGCACATTCCCGCGCATTCTGCACAAGTATGTGCGCGATGAACATGTATTGACCTTGAGCGAGGCGATCAGAAAATTTTCCGCGCTGCCCGCGCAGCGCGAGCACCTCGCCGATCGCGGCGTGTTGAAATTCGGCATGTGGGCGGATGTAGTGGTGTTCGATGCCGCCTCGATTCGTGAAGCGTCCACCTATGAGAACCCGAATCAACTGTCGATCGGCATGCAGTATGTTCTGGTAAATGGTGTGCCCGTCATCGATGCGGGTAAAATGACCGGCGCCCTGCCGGGCCAGGTGCTTCACGGACCGGGATACGTGGAGACCAAACCCTAAGATTGGCACGTGGCTTGCAATTTCATCGGCATGAATGCAGCACCGCCCGTCTTTCAAATTCCGCCCAGCACCGACGCGGCGCCTCTCAGCCTGCCGGCCAACGCACCGGCGGCGGCTCCTGCGTCAATTGCGGACTCCAAATCACAGTCTTTCGCCGGGGCTCTCACGGAAGCCGGCGGCAGGCCGGCCCACAAGGGTGGGTCGAACAAGGCCAATCCTTCTTCCGCAAGCGGCGGCCCATTGCCGGTAGTCGGCAATCCTTCGCCGCCTGCGGCAGCGCCGCCTCCGGCGGCGAGCCCGCCGGCAGCCGGCCAACCCATCAACGCTCAACGCGGTCCGGCCAACGGTGCACCCCAGGCGTTGGCTGGCCTGGCGCAACCGCCGGGAATCCCTGAGGCGGGTGGCAATGTCACCACGCCGGCGCCGGCCCCTACACCGGGACCCAGCATAGATCGGCCTGCCAATGCGCCGGCCGACAGCGCGGTTGCCGCGACAGGCGCAACATCAACATCAACCGATGCCACGGCTTTCGTTTCCGCGGCGGCCGCGGTCGCGGCTTCGGCAATCTCGCCCCAGGCAGCCCCAACGATCACGGTCCCCGCCATGGCTGGCTCAACGACCACGCCCGCGGTTTCGCCGGCGCCGGTGGATGCAAACCTCGCCGCCACAACGCCGGACGTCAATGCGGCGGCCCTGAGTGCCGCGGCGACTCAGCAGATCACCGAGGCGCAGCGCAACGATCTCGCGCAGCGAGACCCGGCCGCGCAAATCACTGCCGGCGCCAAAACCAGTTCGGCCACGCCAAACATCGCGGCCACGAATGTCAAGGCGTCTCCGCAATCCGGTGCGGCCGTGACAGGCGATGCGGCTGCGACACGAGATGCGGCTGCGACAAGCGATGCGGCCGCGCAAGCGGCTGCAAGCGAAACTAACGCGGCGCCGGTGGGCACCGGAGATGTCACCACGCAGACCATCATGGCCGCTGCCGTGCTTCAGGGCGGCGGCGCAGTGACTCCTGAGGCATCGGCGACGGCGGATGACGGGGCAACCCCCGATGCCGGTGCTGCCGCGGCGGCACCTGCGGCCGCGCCGGTATCCCGCCCGCTCGCAGCGGCTGCGGCGCCGAAGGCCCTATCAACCGTGCAACAGGTCTCGGCGCTCGTCGGCGCCGCCACACTCGACAGACATGCTCACATCGCGGCGCCCGATTTGTCCTTGTCGGGCGCGTCGGTCGACAGCGCCGGGGCGGCGCAAGCCGGATCCGGCGCGAGCGCTTCGACCGTTGCCGCGCCCACGCCCACACTGAACGTCAGCGCCGGCGTTGACAGCCCGGAGTTCGGCCAAGGGGTCGCGGACCGCGTGTCGTTGATGGTGGACAGCAATTTGAGCAGTGCCAAGCTGCAGGTGAACCCGCCGGCACTCGGGCCCATTGAGGTGAGAATTGCCCTTCAAGCCGGTCACGCGCAGGTGTGGCTCACGAGCCATAGCGCCGTGACCCGCGATGCGCTGGAATCGAGTTCGCCCAGACTCCGGGAAATGCTCGGCGCTCAAGGATTCGCCCAGGTCAGCGTCGACATATCGCAGCGCTCCTTCCAGGATCGAGCTCCGCAGTCGAGAGGCTACGGGACGATGCCGGCGCTTGATGGCGACGGCGTTGGCGCCACGCCCGCGGCAATCGTCTCGGCGTCGCGCGCGGCCAACAGTCTGCTCGATACCTATGCCTGACGTGAGATAATCAGATCATCCCGCCGTTGATCGAAATCACCTGACCGGTGATGTAGGCAGCATCCTGCGAGGCGAGGTATGCCACCAAACTTGCGACTTCCTCGGCGGATCCGGCGCGCTTCATCGGGACGATGTTGTTGATGGCGGCATCATCGAAGGTGCCCTTGCTCATGTCGGTGGCGATGATGCCCGGCGCTACGGCGTTGACGGTGATGCCCCGGCTCGCCACTTCGAGGCTCAACGCCTTGGTGGCCGCGTTCAAGGCCCCCTTGGCAGCTGCATAGTTGACCTGACCGCGATTGCCGGTGAGCGCCGCAACGGACGAGATGCTGATGATCCGCCCCCAACGGGTCCGGATCATCGGCAGCATTAGCGGTTGCGTGACGTTGTAGAAGCCGTTGATCGACACATCGATGACGCGATGCCATTGTTCGCTGCTCATGCCGGGGAACACCGCATCGTCGTGAATGCCGGCGTTGTTCACCAGAATTTGGATGGCTCCGTCCTCCAGAATCTTTTCAACGGCGGCGCGGGTCGCGGTTGCATCGGTCAAATCGAATTGAACCGCAGCGGCCTGGCCGCCGGCGGCGATGATATCGCCGGCGACCGACTGGGCGGCCGCCATGCCGCGATGCGCGTGCACATGGACGAAGTGGCCCGCCGCGCCGAGTCGCCGGCAAATTGCGGCGCCGATACCGCCGCTGCCGCCTGTCACCAAAGCGCGAGTCGCGATGCCATTCATTTCTCTAGGAGCCTGTCCGAATGATCCACGTGAGCCGCGCAACGCCGCAGACGCCCCTTGCAGAGCCAACCCTTCGGGACCGGACGGATTTGCCTTCACTCATCGTTGTCGCCTCCTTATTTGGCTCTACCAAACCTCGTCGGCTCCGCCTCGATTGAAGGCAAATCCGTCTCGGTCGCGGCCACGGGGATCATTCGGACAGGCTCCTCATCCCGGCGTTCAATACCACTGCGGCACGACCACTGAGCAGGGTCCTCTCCCCGGCGCGCAGCGCAAACTCGTACAAGGCCGTGACGCTGTCGCCGGCCAGGCAGGTGGCCTCGCAGATCAAATCGTTCTCGATATCATCCAGCCTCAATACCAACAGACGCACGTCGCGGACACTGGCCAAAAATCCGAGGTCGGACTTGGCCTCCGGACGGCCGACTGCCGCATCACTCGCCAGTGCGCCGTGCAGCGCCATGGCTTGCGCGGCGTATTCTATACCGCAGGCGCTGCCCAGACGGCCGTGCGACCGCAGGGGATTGTCCAGGGCACGATGAGTGGCGCTGCGGCAGCGGATCTGGCGCCTGTCCCAATCGATCACTTCGTCAAGCAGGCACATGCGGCCTTGATGCGGAATGTGCGCGGCGATCCAGGCGCGATTCAGCGGCATGGGTCAAGTCGGACGGCAATGCGCGCCACATCCAGATAATCGAGGATTACCCGGCCCGGAGATTGCATCGCGAGCAGGCGCAGCAACGGCAGTGAACGCGCCGCCGGAATAGCACGGCGCAGGGCCTCGAACTGCGGGTCAATCATGCTGTCACCGGCCTCCTCGGTGAGAGTGGCCTCCATTCTGGCAATCGAACGCACACCTCTCTGCGGCGCGAGAACCAGCGCGAGACCGAAAGCGTCAGGTATGGGGCGCTTGGCGTGCAGGGGCTGCGGATATTCCGAGTCGTACGCCGCCAGGAGAACGGGGCGTTGGTCGACGGCAATCTGAGTGAGAACCTCCAGCAGGCCGGCCGCGAAGCTGGCATCGAAGGCACAGAGCGCGTTCGATTCGGCCATGGATCCTGTGGCAATGCTCCAGTAACCGGCGGCAACGTTGTGTACTGAATTGGAGAAACGGGTCGGCGACACCTCGCGAGCCGGCTGCGCCAACGCCTCGCAGATCTCATGACATACATGGCCATCACCGCCGGAGGCGGCGAACACGCTGGCCATTTGCGCAGGATCGGCGCCGGCGCTGGAAGCGGCTTGCGATGCGATTGCCAATGCCAGCTTCACCACCCGTCCCGTGCGCCGCCGCTCGGCAGGGGGCAGCATCGAAGGGATCGGCAGAACCGTCGCCGCGGGCTGGTAAGGCTGTTTTCCCGACAACAAATCCGCGGCTTGCGGCCAGTTGAGCAAGCCGGGTCCCAGAATTCCGATGCCATCGATGTACGCACTGAGCTTCATCCCGCGCTGCCGAGGATCAGACTGCAGTTGGTGCCGCCGAAACCGAAGGAATTGCTGAGTACGCGCCTGACGGGGCAGCGCCGATTGTCTTTTATATAGTGTGCTGTGAGGTTGGGGTCGATTCTCGCCGTGTTCACCCCGCCGGGCATCAATCCATGCCTGATGCAGAGTGCGCTGATGACCGCCTCCAGCGCACCGGCGGCGCCCAAAGCATGGCCCGTTGCTCCTTTCGTGGAGCTGCACGGGGTGGTTGGCCCGAAGATGCTGGTCACCGCCTGACTCTCGGAGCGATCGTTGCTGGGAGTTCCGGTACCGTGCAGATTGATGTATTCGATGTCGCCCGGTTCCAGCGAAGCCGCGACCAGGGCCGATTGCATTGCGCGCTTTGCGCCGAGGCCTTCCGGATGCGGCGCCGACATGTGATAGGCGTCGCTCGATTCGCCCACGCCGTAAAGCAGTACCGATTGTTCATCCAGATTCGCGGGTAAAGGCTCGAGCAGCGCGAACGCTGCAGCCTCGCCGATGGAGATGCCGTCGCGCGCCGCATCGAATGGACGGCAAGGACCAGAGGAAGAAAGCTGCAGGGAGTGAAATCCATACAGTGTTGTGAGACACAACGAGTCGGTGCCGCCCACGACGGCCGCGTCGATGAGGCCGGCCGCAATCATGCGCCGCGCGCTTCCGAACACCTTGGCACTGGATGCGCAGGCGGAGGACACCACTGCGGCCGGGCCCTCCAGCCCACAGCGCCGGCGAATGTAGTCCGCGATGGAGAAAGTATTCTGGGTGGTTGCGTATTGGTAGCTTTGCGGCAACGCGCCGCTGAGGGCATTGCGCTCGCGGTAGGCCAGCTCGGTCTGCAGAATTCCCGCCGTGCTGGTGCCGAGAAACACCCCTATCCTCCTGCGGCCCCAGCGTGCCGCGGAAGCCTGTACGGCCTCAAGGAAGCCATCCTGCTGCAAGGCCAGCTCAGCCAACCGGTTGTTGCGGCAATCAAAGCTCTGCAGTGAAGAGGGCAGGCGCTGCGCGTCGACTCCCGGCACTTCGCCGATGTGGATATTGATGTTCACGGTCTCGAAATCGCATGGCTTGAGTCCGCCGCGTTGCTCCAGGAGGCTGGTCAGAGTCTGCGCGTTGCCGCGGCCTATGCAGCTGGTAGCGGTGAACTTCGAGAGCAGCAGCGGCTTCATGGCGGCGTCCGGGGCAATGCCGAATTGAGCGTGGCGGCCTTCAGTCCGCGCGCGGCCACGGCGTCGAGCACGCGCGGCAATACTTCCAGAATCACCGGGGTGCCATGACTGCTGCGCGCCGCATTGCCGTCGTGAAGCAGCAAGATATCGCCCGCTTCGAGCGGAGTCGCCACGCGCCGGTACACCTTATCCGCGTCGCCGCTCACGGTATCGAAGCCGCGCCGCGTCCAGCTGACCAGGCGCAGATCGAGGCGATGCAATACCGCGTCGAGAAAAGGATTGCGCAGGCCCGCCGGGGCGCGGAAGAATCGCGGGACGATGCCGGTCACCTCGAATATGCTGTCCTGCGCGCGCGAAATTTCACCTCTCATCCGCCCAGGACCCAATAGCGAAAAATCGTGCCGGTGCCGCTGGCTGTGGTTCTCGATCGAATGGCCTCGCCGGATTATTTCCCGCGCCAGATCCGCATGGCGCAGCACGCGCTCGCCCACGCAAAAGAAGGTCGCGCTTGCCCCGTGCTTCTCGAGTTGCGCGAGGACTTTGGGGGTTACGTCCGGCTCGGGTCCGTCATCGATGGTAATGGCAACGGTGTTGCCGCTCGTCGCCGGCAAGCGAGTCCAATTCGCACCCAGCAACTGACTGCGTGGCCAAAGACCTGCGGCAGCCAATGCCAAATGATTCACGGCCACTGCGCCGAGCGCCCACGGCCAGGTGCGCGGCCGCGAGAGTGCAACCGCCGCCGCACCCGCGTGTATCGCGGCGGATACGTACAGCAGCGGCGAAGGCGACCAGCGGCGCAATGGTGCGTACTGCTTCACGGGAACTGCGAGCCCAAAAAATTCTCCCAAAGCGTGGACCAGGTGCGCCAGTCGTGACCGCCCGCAATCACGTTGACCGAGTCGGGTGGCAGGACCGATGCCAGCAGAGCATGCGCCGCTGCAAATCGATCGTCCTGCCCGAAACCCAGGTACAGCGGCGGCGCCTTCTCCCTGGTCTTGATGAAGCGCCATATTCGTCGTTCTTCGTCGCCTTCGGCAAGTTCGCCGGGTTCCCACGCCGCAACTCCCGGAGCCGCGGCGATTTCGGCGGTCAACATGCGGTTTCCGAGATAAGGCGCGAACAGGCATAGCCCATCGCAATCGCCCGGATAGGTGGCGGCATAGTCGAGGGCGATCAGTCCACCCAGCGAGATTCCCGCCAACCATACCGACACGCCCATTTCCCGCGGCGGCAGCATCTGCTCGGAATGAAGCCGATGCAGCGCTGCCCGGTCGCCCAGGTGCTGCAATTCCAGATCGACAAAGGCCAAGTCCAAGGGAATGCCCCGCCTCTGCACCGCGTGCGCGAAGCCCGCGCCCAGAAAGTCCTGTGCGGTGTGGTAGGCGCCCGGCAACCAGACCATCCGCGTTGGCGCCGTGGCATTGATGTCGGCGGCTCGAAGAATGCTACGCATCGGCGTTGCCCGCCGGCGCACCAATCGCTGAAAACATCAGCGCGAGCCATGCTCCCGGCGCAACGGTGGCGCCCAACGCGACCAGGACCGGAACCTGCGAGAAACACAGAAGGCCAAAGCCCATCACTGTGCTGGCATTGGCAATGACCAGGGACGCAATGGTGAGCGCTTCGTCGGCCCGCGCGGAGTGCGCCTGCCGATCGAAGAACAACGCATAGTTGGAGCCGACGGCAACAATGAGGAGCATGCCCACCAAGTGCAGAATATTCAGCTGCACTCCCAGGGTGACGAGGCCCGCTGCGACAATGAGTACCGCCAAGACCAGTGGCGCCAGAACTCGGGCGGCTCGCCATGGCGAGCGCAATGCAATCAGCAACAACACGGCGAGCGCCGCAAATCCCGCCAGTGAATAGTGGATCGCCTGCACGAGATAGCTTGAGTACAGAGAGTCCGACTCCTGCTTCAAGTCGAGCACCTGCGCATCGGCCGCCGCTCCTGCTTCGAGCGCCGCGCTCACCTTGCCGCGATCAATTGCGCCGCCCTCAGACGCGCTTCGCAACGGCATCAATGCATTCCATCGATCCTTCTGATGAAGCATCAGCGCGTCGAATCCGGCACCAAAAGTGGTTCCCCTCAAGTCCCGGGCCTGCAACAGCGGTGCGTGCCGGGCCGCCTCGACATCGTCCAGAAATGGCTGAAGGCTCGAGGCGTCGAGCGGCAAGCCATCGACGGCCTGCTGTAGATTGGCGCGCAGCTGCGCGGGGGGCGGCAGGGCGGATCGGCGCGCCTGCTGTGTCTTGGTGCTGGGCAGGTACTCGGCCGGGTTTTCGAAACCGCCGATGGCGTTCTCATCCACGAGTCCTTGCAAAACCGTTGCGGTGCGCTCTGCGCCTTGCAGTACCGATTCCAAGTCGGGTCCGGAAACGATGACCAGTTCGCGCACATCGGCGGCGCCCAGATCGGCGCGCAATGATGCGTCATAGTTCTGCTCCGCGATCGATACGGGGCTCAGGGCTGCGAGCTCGCGATTCCACAGGGTTGCCCGAAAGTGATACAGAACCGCGAGCGCCAGGATTGCCAGTGCTGCGCCTGCCATGAAGATGCCGGTGCTGCCGATTCGCCGCGCCCGACGCAAACTCGAGGCCAGCGCCGAGCCGAGCGGGGTCAGATCGCGAACGGCGAAACCCGCCGGCAGCAACGCCGGAAGCACGAAGCGGGTCACCAGCGCCGCCGCAATCAAGCCGCTGATGGAGTAAAGGCCGAGCTGTTGAAGTCCCGGGAACCCGGAAGGCAGCAACGATGCAAATCCGCACACGGAAGTCAGCATGCCGAGGCGGATTGTCGGCCACCAAAGTTCCAACCAGCCGGCGCCCGCGGGCTGTTCACGCCGGCGCGATTGAATGAAGAAGTAAATCGAATAGTCGACCGATTCGCCGATCAGCGTGATGCCGAATCCCAGCGTCAACCCATGTACGGCCCCGAATCCCAACGCAACTGCGGCGACGCCGATCAGCGCGCCGCTGGCGACCGGCAGCAACCCCAAGGCGAGTGCCGTCAAGGACCGGTAGACGACCAGAAGCAGCGTCACCACCAGGATGCTGCCGGCTGCTCCCAGCCGGATCGCGGCCCGTTCGATTTTGGCGCGCGCCGCCACGGCAAACACACCGGGGCCGCTCAAGCGCAATTGCACGTCATCCGCCGTGCCTCTTGGCAAATCGCGCAGTGCTGCCGCAAACGCGTCCCTGATGGCATCGATCGCGCGGGCTTGCGCATCGGTATCGGCTCCGCTTGCGGCGGTCTGTGCCACACCCAGGGCGCGAGTGCCGTCTGCGGAAACCCAGACTCCGTCACCACTGGCGGGCGAGGGCGAGCGCGCCAATTGGTCAATGATGCCCAGCGTCTCGCCGGTTGGATCCCGCGGCAGCAGCGACTTGAGCAGCAGTCCCGAGGGCGAGGCCAGGTCGTCAATCGCGGTTCCGATTGCCGCATGCAAGCCCGGGACTGAAAAGCGCTCGGCACTCACCGACTCGCTCAATAGGTACCGATTGCGAAACAGAAATTCACGATCGCGGTCTGACGAAAGCGCCGCGCCGTTGTTGACGCTCGAGAATCGACGATCCTGGCGCAGGCGGTTCACCATCCCGAGAGAAACGCCTGCACGCGCACCGGCGTCGCCGCGTTCGATCGCCATGAGAATGAGTCGGGATGCCGGTCCGTCGCGCAGCTGGTCCACCAGCAACTGTTGCGTCGGCGTAGGTTTCGCCGGCAGAAACCCCGACAGATCCGTGATGTAACGGGAGCGCGTTACGATCAATGCGGCTAGCGCCACGCAGCCCAACCACAGGGCGAGGGTACTCGCGCGACGCGCGATCATGGCCGCGCGGCGGGGCGCAGCGTCAGCAACGAGCGGTCCCCGTCGGGCTGGCGAATCTCCACTCTCAGCAGCTGGTCCCGCGCACCGTCGATGCGCACCTCTGCGACGGATTCCTTGACCTTGCCCTGCAAGGGCACCAGCGACATGGCCCAGCGATCGATGCTGCCGCCAAATTCGATGTCGAACATGCGCTCAAGTGCGCCGCGATCGCCGGCCAGCGTGGCGCGAATGCTCTCGACGAAAGGCTGCACTTGCGGAAAGGCGTGCAAATCCAGCACCCGCTTGCTGTGTCCGCGCTCAATGGTCAGTATGCCGCCGGCGAGCAGCAGCGTTTCGGCATGCGGTTGCAGCGTGCGCTTCTCGAGCCGGTCCGGTGCGTCGTAGCGCAGCTCGCCGGAGGACTCGGTCGGCCGTTTCAAGACGGCAAGAAAGTGCTGCTCGACGAAATCCACCCGGCCATGCTGCCGCAGCGAGAGCAGCCTCATCACTTCAATGAAATCAACATCATTGACATTGTTTGCGCCGGCCGCTGCCGCACGCGGCGCCCCGCTGCACACGGCGCCGAGGAGCAGAATGAGCGCCAGAATCCGCAATTACGCGCTCCGAAGTTGCGGCGGCCGGCGCCAGAAATCAAAAAAATTGAACCAGTTGTAGGGGTCGCTGCGACAGTAGCGATCGAGCAGCGCGGCATAACGCTCGATGGCCGCGCGCACAGCCACCTCGCGGCCTCTGCCTGGATCGGCCGAGAAATCCACGATCGGTTCGAACACCACGTGGTAGTTATTCTTGCTGCGGTACAAGCCGGTCATGAAAAACACCGGACAGCGCAGAATGGCGGCGGCGCGCATCGGCCCGGTGGGGAGGTAGGCCGTCTCGCCCAACACGGTGACTGCCTGCACGGGCTCAGACGCCAGCGTGCGATCGCCCAGTACGCCGACGCAGCCGCCGTGCTCGAGGCGCTCGGCGATGTTGAGCATGGCGTCGATGTGGCCCAGCGAAATGATGTCAGGCACGCAAGCGGGATTGATGGCGGCGAGGATACCGCTGATCTTGCGCGCGTTTTCCTCGTACATGGCCATGGCAACGTGAATTTCGCGTTGATGCCGGCTCAGGCAGCGAATCACCTCAAAGCTGCCGAGGTGGGCGCCCATCAGCAGTGCGCCGCCGCCCCCCGCCACGCGCGCCAACACGTTTGCGTCACCTTCCACAGTGATATTGAATAGGTCGTCGCGGTCGTTGATGAGGTAGACACGATCGTGAATGGTCGTGGCAAAACTCAAGATGTGCAGGAAACGGTCGCGGATCGTGGGGCGTCGATGCAGAGCCAACGCCAAGTAGTGTTGAGAATTACGCCGTGCGCTCGGCGCAAAAAGCACGAAGTACACCGCGATCCCATACAGAATGATGCGGCTCAGGCGTCTGCCCAGGCGCAGCGATAGAAATGCCATCACTTTGAGCAGAAGCAGACTGCCGCGTTCCCTGCGTCTGGCCCATTCCGCGGCGCGGCCGCCGCCGTCTGCGAGGTTCGCCTTGGGCGTCACGGGCCAATCCCGCGACGCTGCGACAGCGTGCCGCTTGCCACCGTGCGGCTGCCCAAGCGGATCGAGAATCGAATCAATCCCTCTGCGGGCGCCTGATGTTCGACGACAAGCTGGTCGCGCGGCCGCACAGGGGCGAGAAATTTAGCGGACGAGATTTGCCACTGCGTCAGATCGATTCCATACGCTTGCTCGATGACCTTGAGCGCTTCATCAATCAGAACTGCGCCGGGCAGCACCGGAAAATTGGGAAAGTGTCCCGCGAAGGCTGGATGATCGGCGGAAATCTCGAGCGCGTATTGCATCCCGCTCATGACTCCTCGCGCAAACTGTCGGCGAGACCTTGCAGTGCTTGCTGCGGCAGTTTCCCCGTTGCATTGCGCGGCATCGCATCGACCATCAAAAAGGGCCGTGGCAGGAAAACCGGATCGATGCGCCGGCGCAGCTGCTCGGTCAGTTCGGCAACATTCAAGCCGGGGGCCACCACCACCGCGCCCAGGCGATCCACGCCGACCGACCCATTCAGTCCCTCGCGCAGGAAAAATGCGCCGTCAAGCACTCCTGGTATTGAGTTCAGCTGGGCGTTCAAATAGCCGAAGGAACTGCGTTTGCCCGCAATATTGACCATGTCGGCGGTGCGCCCGTGCAGCAAGAATTCATCCTCGCCGGTGATTTCGATCACATCGCCGAGCGCTGTGGGTTGCTCGACGTGGCCGCCGTGCGCGATCACCTGTTCCTGCGAAACGCTGAGGCGAACCTCGGGCCAGAGCCGCCACCCGGTCGTCTTGGCGGTGTTCCGCATTGCAATCTGTCCGGTTTCGGTGGAGCCGTATATCTCGAGCAACAAAGTGCCATATCTTAGTTCGACTTCGCGGGCCAACTCCTGAGTCAAAGGGGCGGTTGCCGACAAGACCAGATCCACCGGCGGAAGCGTCACGTCGGAGGCAAGCAGGGTGCGAAGGTGGATGGGAGTCGTCACCAGCACCCGAGGCTGCGGGACCTTGGCGATCGAAGCCGCGACGTCCGCCGGGTAGAATGGACGCTCGCTGCTGAAAGCATTGCCGCTCTGCATGGCGAGCAGTACTGTGGACTCGAAACCGTACATATGCTGGCCCGGTACAGTGCCGACCAGCGTATGCGATCTGCCGTCGAGCAATCCCAGACGCGAGGCGCCGCTCCCGACGCAGCGCGCCAGCAAACCCCAGGTTTTTTTATGAGGCACGGGACTTCCGGTCGAGCCGGAAGTAAACACGATGGCCGCGAGCTGAGTGCCGGCAATCCCGGGTACTTCAAAGGGCGGTACAGTGCGCCGCCCGTTGCCCGCCTCGGGATTCAGATCGGGAAAGTTGACTTGTGGCAATGCGATCTCGCAGCGCGGATCATCGGTCAGGCAAAATGTGTCCGGAGCGAACTTCTTAAGTTCCGCGATCACCTGGGGAGTATGCGTGGAGGGCAAGAGGCTGACGCGCTCCGTCATCAGGCACGCCGCCAGTCCCACTGTAAAGAGATACCGGTCGGTACACACGTTCAACATGTGCTTCGACCCGGGCAGGTGGAGCGCGAGGAGCGCCGCATCCGACAGAAATTGTTGCGCGCTGATCGCAATGCCATCGCGATACGCGACAATCGCAACCGGTGAGCTATGGGACAGTAGCGCGATCTTTTCCATCGAGTTCAGCGGGGATTGGCGAAGTAGACGCGCAGGGTCTCGATCAACCCGCTTTGATGCGTCGCGGGTAGTACACGCTGGCGAACCGCCATTTCTCCCGCGAACATGAGCAGCAGCAAGGGCAATGAACAGAAATTCACGAATAGCGACCAGATCCGCAGCGGCGCGAACGCGAACAGCAGAAGCGTCGCGGCGACCTGGGCCGAGAGGAATATTGCCCAGGCGGCGGTGACCCGGCGGGTGTAGCGTTGCTCGAGCGCGGTCAGAGGTCCATGTATCTTGTCGGCGAGCTGCGTGCAAAGCGGCACACGGTTCTTGCGAAGCGAGAGCGCGAAACTCAGCGCAACGATGGCGTAAAAGCCGCCTTGTTGAATGAGATACAGAATCGTAAAGTTGCGCGTGAGCAGCGGCCAGTAGTGATGCAGCAACAATGCCGCCGCACCCGCCACGATGGCGGCCGCCAGCATCCCCTTGAGGCGCCAGGTCAATCCGATTGCGATGCCCAATGTGGGCGCGAGTGCGAGTGCCGCTCCCAAATCCTGTGCCCGGGGATTGGAATTACTGTAGTGCGATAGAACGGAGTAAACGACCAGCAACACGCCGACGGCAGCAAGCTGCAGTCTACGCCGTGTGGGCATGGCTACTTGGTTCTCTGTGCCGCAATGTAATCCGCGAGGTGCCTCAATGATCGAAATATCTGCTGATTCTCCTGGCTGTCGGCGCGCAATTGGATGCCGTACTGCTTGGACACGATGAGCGCAACCTCCAAAATATCGATGGAATCCAACCCCAGTCCTTCGCCGTACAACGGCGCGTCAGGATCGATATCCTGGGGTAGAACCTCGAGATTCAGTGCCTGCACGAAAAGCGCAGCGAGTTCCCGCTGTAAACCGACATCGGCCAGCGGCGCCGGATTCTGCAAGAGCGACGCTTTGTCGGACATATGATCATTCGATTGTGATTCTAGTGGCGGCATTATATAGGCGCCGGCCGGTGCGGCAAACGGGGGAATCAAAGGGCTGCTGCTTGGGACCGGATCAGCGTATAACTCCGTAAATGCGCGCTCCGCACCCGCCCCTGCCCGAGTACTACCGAGAAGAATCGGACCGCGGGAGTTGGGTTAAGCAGATATTCGACCGCACCGCGGGTGATTATGACCGCATCGAGCGGGCCATGTCCCTGGGCACGGGTTCCCATTACCGCCGCCGGGCGCTCCGGCGCGCAGGATTGATGCCGGGCATGAGGGTGCTGGATATAGGTGCGGGTACCGGGCTCACGGCACGGCAGGCGGCCGACTTGGTGGGCCCTTCGGGACACGTAACCGGCGTCGACCCCAGCGTCGGCATGATCAAGAGCGCCAACGTACCCGTTGGCGTGGGGATGTTGGTGGGCAGTGCCGAGGCCATCCCGGCCGAGTCGGAATCGGCTGACTTCCTGTGCATGGGCTATGCGCTGCGGCATGTTTCAGATATGTCCGCGGCCTTCCGCGAGTTTTTGCGCGTGCTGAAGCCCGGCGGCAGAATGTGTTTATTGGAGATCACCCGCCCGCAAGGGACTGTCGGGCGCGCGTTGCTCAAGACTTACATGCGCGGGGTGGTGCCTTCACTGGCATGGGCATTCGGACGCAATCCCGAGTCGCCGACGCTGATGCGTTACTACTGGGACACGATTGATGCCTGCGCCGCACCGGGCGAGATCCTGGCCGCCATCCGCGGCGCGGGTTTCATCGACGACTCCCGTCGCCTGGAGCTGGGAATATTCTCTGAGTACTGTGCTCGCAAACCGTCCGGCTAGGACTTTCTCAGGATTTGCGCAATCGTCGGACGGCGAGCAACGGCAAACGCAGCACGAAGCCGAAGAACAATCGACAATGCATCCAGGTCAACAAAACGTTATCGCGCCAATAGTTGAAGTGCGAAACGCCGCCCTCTTCGGGACTAAAGTAGCGCACCCGGGCGGGCAGGTTCACCGGGCTCACGCCGCGCCAGCACAATCGCACCGCGGCCTCGACGTCGAAGTCGAAGCGGCGCATCCAGGGTTGTCTTTGCATGACACCGATCAATGCTTTGATCGGATACACGCGAAATCCAAACAGCGAGTCACCGATTCCTGCCCATAACGTTTCGAGATTCGCCCACCAATTGGATATTTTTCGTCCCTGCACGCGAACAAAAGGCGCGTTGGCGTCGAATACCGGGATACCCAAGATCATAGACCCGGGAGCTGCGCGCGAGGCTTCCATGAATGCGGGAATGCTCGCCGCCGGATGCTGGCCGTCGGAATCCATGGTCAACACATGGGTGAAGCCCAAGGCCTGCGCTTGCCGCGCGCCGAATAGCACGGCCGCGCCCTTGCCCCGGTTCTTCGGAAGCACCCAAACGCGCAAAGCCGGTTCGGTCGCCGCCAGCTCCAACAGTTCCCGCTCGGAGCGATCGGTGCTGCCGTCGATGACCACCCATACGGGGGCCCACTGTTCGAGCGCCGCGCGCGCGGTCGCCCTGACCCTGGGACCCGGGTTGTAACTCGGAATGAGCACAAGGTGGGTGCTCGAGGGCGTCACTGCTTGCCCGGGAGCCAGCGGGACTGTAGCGCGCCCTCAAGAGCATGACGGTAGTAGCGATCGAGCTGCGCCGTGAAGTCCGCAACGTCCGCGGGTGGGTCAAAGCGCTCGCCCAGGCGCATGCGGTAGGTGATGGGCAGGTTGGGCCGCTTGAACAATGGCCAGCCCTTGCTCAAGAAGGGCGAATTGGTTTCGATCACCAAGGTCTGCACCGGCACATTGGCATATTTTGCGATCAACCCGACGCTGCCCACCAGCGGATTGATCGGTGCCCGGGTTGTGCGAGTGCCCTCGGGAAACAGCAGCAGCACGCCACCGGCGCGCAGATGTGCCACCGACTCCTTGACCATTTGCCGCGATGAGTCGTTTCTGACGTAACGCGCGAGACGCGATCCAGAGCCCAGAAATACATTCCTCATGAGTTCCGATTTCATGACGCAAACCAGATTCGGGTGCCGGGCCAGAATCAGCAGTGCATCGATCAAGGAGGGATGATTCGGGGCCAGGATGAGGGGTGGCCCGCCTCTGAGTGTGTCGACGGCGCGCAAATCCAGTTGGTATGCGCCCGTGACGGAAAGCGACCACGTATAGATGCGAAAGCCGACCATGATGCCGCGCCGCCCGATCGCCGTGCCGATGCGCGTCGGCAGGATGAAATACAGCGGTAACGCAAACACCGTCCAGATCAGACAAATGACGCCCAACAGAGTCAGCGAGCTATAGAGCGCAAAATATTCGTAGATGATCCTCAAAAATCGCAACATCGTTGTGGGCCCTCAATCGGGTGCTCGCACCCATTGCGACGATTGCCGGATGATCCAAGCGAACCCGAATCCCGCAGTCCAGTAACTCTGGCGTTGCACCAGCGGGCTGTCGATGAAGACCGCTCCGGCCAGCGTGTCATAGCGCATGTACGCGCCCATCCAAAATTTAGGATACCGCTTCGAAAGCGCCGCCAACATCTGGGTTCCTGCGTAGCCGCCCTCGGCCTGGAACTCCGGCCGCGTCGCGGTGGCATATTGCGGGGCAACCGAATAGAAGTAGTCGTGGAATTTTCGATTCGCGAACAGGGGGCCGGTCAACAATCCGAGCCGCCAACCGTTGTATCCAAAAGGATCCTGGATATCCAGATTGAGTCTCGGCGTAAATGTCCAGCCGACGATATGCGGCGAAAGTTCGACCGTTGCGGCGGCACGCAGCGGCAGGCGCAGATCGAATTTGAACTTGGCATCGCTGCTGCGATACAAATGCAGGTCGAACGACGGCCCGGTCTCCACGGTGGATCGCAGGTCCGGCATGCCGCTGCGTATCGGGTCGTTGCGCACGGGAGTCGTCAAACCGAAACTCAAATTGATCTCGAATCGATCTTGATTGAATAATGTGCCGCGTATACCGTCGCGATCGGCTTTGAAGAATTCTCCGTTGTAGATCACATAGGGAATCGGCAGGGGAAGGGCGTGGGTGGTATCCGAACCTCGATAACTCTCGAATGCGATCGCGCCGGCGCCAAGTCCGAACTCCCACAAAGGTTCCTCCTTCGCGTGACACGACGCCCCCCAGCATGCTGCCGCGAGCAATACAGTACTACGAGTGAACCCGGGCTGCCGCATCCTGGTCTAAGATAGTAAGCCATGCACATTTTGATTGTTGAAGACGATGAGGTTGCGCGGGATTACCTGGCAAAGGCGCTGCGGGAGGCCGGTCATACGGTGGATGTCGCCGGCAACGGCCTCGAAGGGCTGCATCTGGCCTCGTCCATGGCGGTTGACCTTGCAATCGTCGATCGCATGCTGCCGAAGATGGACGGTCTGGCGCTGGTGCAATCGCTGCGTGCCACCGGCCGAAAGCTTCCGGTGCTCATTTTGAGCGCGCTCGGCGACGTGGATGATCGAATCACCGGACTGCG
Organism: uncultured Gammaproteobacteria bacterium; assembly: GCA_963775565.1. GTDB lineage: Bacteria > Pseudomonadota > Gammaproteobacteria > Steroidobacterales > Steroidobacteraceae > Bog-1198. The sequence continues at coordinate 325,811 of CAVZJP010000017.1, read as the reverse complement.
AGCAGGCGGCGATGACTATTTGACGAAGCCGTATCACATGGCGGAGCTCCTGGCGCGCATCGACGCGCTCGCGCGGCGCGGCGACGCCGGCAACGCCGAAGCCAACACCCGATTGAAATTGGCGGACTTGGAACTCGATCGCATGACCCGCCGCGTCACGCGCAACGGCAAGAAAATCGAACTGACCGCCCGCGAGTTTCAATTGCTCGAGTTCATGATGCGCCATAGTGGGCAGGTGGTGACGCGCACCATGCTGCTCGAAGGCGTTTGGGATTATCACTTCGACCCCCAAACCAATGTGATCGACGTGCACATCAGCCGTTTGCGGCAGGCGATCGACAAGGACTTCGACAAGCCTTTGCTGCACACCGTACGCGGCGCCGGGTACAGTTTGCGCGAAGACGAATAAGGCTCCTTAGGATGGGGCCAGACCAGCGCTTTCTTGGAGTTCTCGGCACCTCGCCGTTCCGCATCGCCATCGTTTATTCGATCGTTTTCGCATGCGGCGCGGCCGCGCTGTTGGGGGCGGTGGATTTTGCGGTGTCGCGCGTGGTCGATGGCAGCACCGACAACCTGATCGAAGCTGAGGTGCAGGGATTGCGCGAGCAAATGCAGGTGCTGTCGCGCAGCGATTTCATCGAATTGATCGAGCAGCGCTCGCAGGAACAGGATGTGCGCGGCGCGGTGTATTTGATGGTGGATCCACAGCTGCGGCCGGTGGCGGGAAATGTGCCCGCCTGGCCCAAGGTGGATGCGGATGCCGGCAAGTGGTTTCTGTTCAAGGTCTCCGTGCCCTTCGGCGATGAGACGCGGGAACACGAAATGCGCGCACAGCGATTTCCATTGCCGGGCGGCTATCGCATGTTGGTGGGTCACGATGTGCAGGAACGGCAGGATGTCAAAAACCTCATGATGCGCGGGCTTATCACGGCCGTCGTGCTCACCTTGCTGCTTGGGCTCGGGGGCGGATTCTGGATGGGCCGGCGGATTCTGGCGCAGGCGGGTGCGATTTCGGCGGTGGCGACCCAGATCATGCGCGGCGATCTGTCGCAGCGGCTGCCCGTTCGCGACGCCGACGATGAGATCAACACCCTGGCGCGCGAAATCAACACCATGCTCGACAAGATCGAGCAGTTGACCCTGGGGATGCGCACCGTCCTGGACAGTGCCGCGCACGATTTGCGCACGCCCTTGAACCGGCTGCAGGCGACCGCCGAGGGGGCGATGACATCCTTGACCCCGGGCTCGGCGGAACGGCGCGTGCTGGAGAGGGTGAGCACCGAAGTCGATCACATGCGCAGCACCCTGGATGCGTTGCTGCGCATCGCGCTCGCCGAGACGGGGACCGTCGCCCGCGAACCGGTGGACCTGTCGGAGTTGGTCGCCAGCGTCGTCGAGCTTTACGCACCGGTGAGCGAGGAGCGCGGGATCACGCTGCAAAGCTCCGTGGCAGCGGGAGCTCAGGTGCAGGGCAGCCGGCAATTGCTGGCGCAGGCACTGGCGAATTTGCTCGACAATGCCATTAAATTCACCCCTGATGGCGGGTGCATCCAGGTGGTGTTGCGCGGCGCGGGCGGCGCTCCTGAAGTGATTGTCGAGGACAATGGACCTGGGATACCGGCCGACAAGCGCGAGATTGTGCTGGGCCGGCGGGTGCGCCTGGATGAAGCGCGCAAATTCCCCGGGTCGGGTCTGGGGCTGTCGCTGGTGGCTGCCGTGACCAAATTGCATGGCGCGCATCTGGTACTTGATGACGCGGGCCCGGGCCTGAAGGTCTCATTGAAATTCTAATGTTGGGAAACGGGGAGATTTCATGTTGCGATACACGGTTTTGGCCCTGAGCATCCTCGGTTTGACCGGGTGCGCGAGCAATAGCCCGTCGCCGTCCGCGGCGAAGCCGCCGGATGCTCGAGCGGCTTTGCACTCGGGATTGGACCTGCGCTATGTGGATTCCTCCGTGCGTCCCCAGGACGATCTGTACGGATACTTGAACGGCAAATGGCTGCGCAGCTATCAGTTGCCTCCCGACAAGGGCGCGGTCAATTCGTTTTCGAACATCGAGGATGCCACGGAAGAGCAATTGCGCGGCATCGTCGATGGGCTCGGCAACGGCGCCGGCGGCGATGCCGACGCGAAGAAGCTGGCCGATCTGTACGCGAGCTTCATGGACGAGGCAAAACTCGAATCGCTGGGTGCCAAACCGCTGCAATCGGAATTTGCGCAAATCGATGCCGTGAATGACATGCATGCGCTGCCTGCGCTGATCGCCCACATGAATTCGATGGGCGCCGGGGCCCCTTACGGGCTCTTCGTCAATCGCGACGCCCGGGATTCCACGCAGTATGCGGTCATCCTCACGCAGTCCGGCTTGGGGATGCCGGATCGCGACTACTACCTGGCGGACGACGCCAAGCTCAAGGATGCGCGCGCCAAGTATCAGGTGCACATCGAGAGGATGCTGGGCATGGTGGGCGATTCGCAGGCGGCCGCGAATGCCGCCGCGATCCTCAAGCTCGAAACCGCGCTTGCCCGCGTTCAATGGACCCGGGTTGATAACCGGGATCCTGTGAAGACTTACAACAAGACGCGGATTGGCGATCTTCCCGCGTTGATGCCGGGCTACGATTGGCAGCGCTATGTGCGCAGCGCCGGCCTCGAGGGAAAAGTCGAGTCGGTCATCGTCCAGCAACCGAGCTACTTCACCGGTCTTGGCGCCGTCATGGCATCGACGCCGCTGCCGGTGTGGAAGGCCTATTTCAAGTGGCGGGTGCTTTCGCGGGCGGCACCCTATCTTTCCAAGTCCTTTGTCGAGGAGCGATTCTCGTTCACCGGCGGCGTGCTGCGCGGAGTCCCGGAAAACCAGCCGCGCTGGAGGCGGGGCATCGAACTGCTTGACGGCAGCATGGGTGAGGCGCTCGGCAAGCTGTATGTCGAGAAGTATTTTCCGCCGGAGCACAAGGCGCGAATGCAGCTCTTGGTGGCCAATCTGCTGGAAGCCTATCGGCAGGACATCGAAACGCTGGACTGGATGAGCGCGGAAACCAAAGTCGGCGCGCAAGCCAAGCTCGCCAAGATGGTCACCAAGATCGGCTATCCCGATCATTGGCGCGACTACAGTGCATTGCAGATTTCCCGCGATGATCTGCATGGCAATGTGGTTCGGGCCGTGGAGTTCGAATTCCGGCGCAACCTTGAAAAACTGGGCAAGCCCGTCGATCGTGACGAGTGGCGCATGCGGCCGCACACGGTCAATGCTTCATACAATGCAACTGCGAACGAGATCACATTTCCGGCGGCCATCCTGCAGCCGCCGTTCTTCGATGCGCAGGCCGACGATGCGGTGAACTACGGCGGCATCGGCGGCGTGATCGGCCACGAATTGAGCCATGGATTTGATGACCAAGGCAGCAAGTTCGATGCGGACGGCAATCTGCACGATTGGTTCACCGCGGCCGACCATGACAAATTCGCGGCAAAAACCAAGGCGCTGATCGCCCAGTACAACGCCTATGAGCCGGTCCCCGACTATCACGTCAATGGCGCGCTGACTTTGGGCGAGAACATCGGCGATAACTCCGGTCTCGCGATCGCCTACAAGGCCTACCGGATCTCCCTGGCCGGACATGCGGCCCCCGTGCTGGACGGGTTCACGGGTGAGCAGAGGCTGTACTTGAATTGGGCCCGCGTCTGGCGGGGCAAAATGCGCGAGGCCGAGTCCATCCAACGCATCAAGACCGATCCGCACTCGCCGTCGGCGGTTCGCGGAACGGCGCCCTTGAGAAACCAGGACGGGTTTTACGCCGCTTTCGGCGTCAAAAGCGGCGACAAGATGTATTTACCGAAGGATCAGCGCGTGAACATTTGGTAAGCGTCAATTTATCGGCGGGTCGCACTTGGGCTTGAGGCGCTCGCTTCGGCGTAAGTGGCTGATTAATTTGTAAAAAATAGTCTAAGGCCGGTCTGGCATAGAACTTGCTCGATTCGATTGCGGCATGTGCCCGCGATGGAATCGAACTATGGCCGACGAAACTGACGAAGCTCCCGCCACCCCGCCCAAGAAATCCGGCGGTCTCTTAGGGAAGGTGATGAACGGGCTGGGCATCTTCACCCTGACCTTGGTGGCCGTCGTGCTCGGCGGCTTCATCAACGCCAAACTACATCCGCTGCCGGATCTGCAGCTTGATAAGGACGGCAAAATCAAAGCCATCGTCCCCGTGGCGGCTGCCGCCAAGGCCGACGAGAAATCCCAGTCCAAGCCGGCGTTGTACTTCGCCGTCGATCCGCCGCTGGTGGTGAATTTCGAAGACGGCTCGGCGGTGCGCTTCCTGCAAATCAGCATGTCGATCATGGCCCACGACGAAAAGACCATCGAGAGCGTGCAGAAGAACATCCCGGTGATCCGCAACAACCTGCTGCTGCTCATGAGCAACCGCAATTATCAGACGATGATATCGCGGGAGGGCAAGGAAAAGCTGCGCGACGAAGCGTTGACGGAAGTTCGCGCCGTACAAAAGAAAGAAGGCAGCCCGGACGTGGACGATCTGCTGTTTACCAGCTTCGTGGTGCAGTGATGGCTGAGGCTGCAGCGGATGCGAACATATCCAACGAGGAGGTGGCGGCGCTGCTCGAAAAGGGCGGCAAGGAGGGCGGCAACGCCGTTCGCCCCTATGATTTTGCTGCCCAGCGCATCAACCGGTCGCAGCTGCCGCTGCTCGAAACCATCGGCAAGCACTTCGCGGAACGCGGCGCTGCCGCCTTGTCCGGATTGCTGGGACGCGATGCCGGCATGCACTTCGACTGCGTGGAGTCCGTGAAGAGCGCCGACCTGCAGGCATCGCTGCCGGTGCCCGCAAGCATTGCGGTACTGCGCCTCAAACCGTTGAGCGGACCTGCCTACCTCAGCGTGGAACCCGCGATGCTGCTGACCTTGCTCGACGGATTCTTCGGCGGTTCGGGCCGTGCCAACGGCGACCCGCAAGCCGCTGTCGCGCCCGCCGCGCAAAGATTTCTGGCGTTGATGCTGCGCAGCTTCGCCCCGGAGTTTACCGCCGCGTGGAGCGCGGTGGCGCCGCTCGAATTGGAACTCGTGAAGCAGGAGACCAACCCGCGTCTGGTGCAGTTGGGCGGTCAGCTCGAGTCCGTGGTCGTGGTCAAATTCACCGTGGAATTCGCCGGCCGCGGCGGCCGTATCGACTGGCTGCTCCCGGATGCACTGCTCGGTCCCATTCGGGAAGCGCTCGCCGGCGAGGGCGGCAGCGCTCCTACGCGCAAGCAGGAGCCCTGGGCGCCGCAGTTCACCGCCGCGTTGCAGGACGCGCAGCTCGATATGCGCGCCATTCTCGCGCAAGCCCAGATCAGCCTGCGCGAATTGGTCACTCTGACACCCGGCGACATCATCCCCATTGAAGCGCCGCAGCAGGTCACGTTGCTGGCCGGCGATGTGCCGTTGTACCAAGGCCGTTTCGGCGTCTCACAGGGACGCAACGCACTCAAGATTCTTTCAGGAGCCTCCGCATGAGCCCGCCGCCCGATCAAAAGAATGCCGCCGTCGCGCGTGCGCAATTCAGCGACTTACAACCCAACGTTGCCGTTGCCGCGGGACAGGAAATGAATCTGAACCTGATTCTCGATGTCGCGGTGACACTGGCGCTCGAAGTTGGACGGGCACGGATGTCGGTGCGCGAGTTGCTGGCGCTTGCGCCCGGCGCAGTGGTCGAACTCGATCGTCTTGCCGGCGAACCGCTCGATGTATTGGTCAACGGCGTTCGCATTGCCCGCGGCGAGGTCGTCGTGGTCAACGAGAAATTCGGCATCCGGCTCACCGACGTGGTGAGCGCAACCGAAAGGATGGAGCACGCCAAATGACGGCACTGGCGCAACCCGCCTCGCCGCTCTCGATCGGCAGCCTGACGCAGCTGACATTGAGCCTGCTCGCCATCGTGGCGCTGATCCTGGCCATCGGTTGGGTATTGAAGCGGTTCAAATTGGGCGCGCCGCATGGATCCATTGACGCATCGGTTCTTGAAGAACTCAAAGTCGGCCCCCGCGAGCGCATCCTGTTGGTTCGAATCGGCGAGTCCCAGGTATTGGTCGGCATCGCCGCCGGCGGCATCGTGCCGCTGACACCGCTCGCCGCGCCGATCGTACTGAAGCCCACGGCTGCCGCACCGGCATTTGCCGATCGCCTGCGCGAGATCATGAGGCGTGGCGGATCCGCATGACGTTGCGCGGTTCAATCCATCACCGGCGCCTGATAGCGGTTGCGCTGCTGGCACTGCTGCCGCTTGCCATGGCGAGCGCCCAGGCGGCGCTGCCGGCGGTGGCGATCAAGACGGCGGCCGACGGCGCGCAGACTTACTCGCTCACCTTTCAAATATTGATATTGATGACGGTGCTGACCCTGCTGCCCGCCATCTTGCTGGCGATGACGGCATTCACGCGCATCATCATTGTGCTGTCCATTCTGCGCCAGGCACTCGGGATGGCGACCACGCCGTCCAATCAAATACTCACCGGCCTCGCGCTGTTCCTCACTTTTTTCGTGATGGGACCGACCCTGGAGCAATCCTATGCCGGCGGCATCAAGCCATATCTGGACGGCCAGCTGGCCGGGGAGACGGCCATCGAACGCACCGTGCAGCCGCTGAAGAAATTCATGCTGGCACAAACCCGCGAAAATGACCTGCAGCTTTTTTCCAAGCTTTCCGGCAAGCCGCAATTCGCGAGCGCCGATGATGTGCCGCTGACGGTACTGGTCCCCACCTTCATGACCAGCGAACTCAAAACCGCATTCCAAATCGGCTTCATGGTGTTCATACCGTTCCTGGTGATCGATCTGGTGGTGGCAAGCGTGCTGATGTCGATGGGCATGATGATGTTGTCGCCGGTTCTGGTCTCGCTGCCGTTCAAGATCATGCTGTTCGTGGTTGTCGACGGCTGGACTCTGCTGATCGGCACGTTGGCCGCGAGTTTTCATCAATGACGCCCGAAAACGTCATGGATCTGGCTCACAAGACACTGCTGGTCACTTCAATGATCGCTGCGCCGCTGTTGCTCATCGCCCTGATCACCGGACTGGTGATCGGCATGCTGCAGGCGGCCACGCAGATCAACGAATCCACCCTGAGCTTCATCCCCAAGCTGTTGTTGCTCGTGCTCACCCTGTTCGCGGCCGGCCCTTGGATTTTGCGTGTGTTGATCGATTTCACGCGCGACTTGTACGCCAGCATCCCGGCGATGATCGGCTAGCCATGCAAGCGCTGACCCTGAACGCGGCCGATGTATCCACGTGGGTGAGCCGGATGTGGTGGCCGGTGCTGCGCATCGGCGGGTTCGTACTCACCGCGCCCGCGGCGAGCGAGATGGTGGTGCCGGGCCGGGTCAAGATCGTGCTGACGCTGGCGCTCGCGTTGCTGCTGGCGCCTCTGGTGCAGACTCCGGCCGGCCTGTCGATCTTTTCCGCTGCCGGCATGCTCGCGGCCGTCCTCGAAGTGCTCATCGGCGTGGCGATCGGCATGATCGTACAGCTGTCATTCGAAGCGCTGGTGTTCGCGGGACAAAGCATTTCGATGACCATGGGTCTGGGATTCGCGACCCTGGTTGATCCTCAGCGCGGCGCGCAAGTGCCGGTACTCGGCCAGATGTTCATGATCTTCGGCACCCTGACCTACCTTGCGATCAACGGACATCTGATGCTGCTCGGCGCCCTGGCCGACAGCTTCCACACCCTGCCCATCGGCTCCGAGCACGTGGACAAGAATTTTCTGCTGTCGGTGGCGCTGTGGGGCGCCCGCGTTTTTGACACGGGGCTGCTCATTGCGCTGCCGGCCGTCATCGCGCTGGTGATCGTCAATCTGGCACTCGGTGTGGTCACCCGCGCCGCGCCGCAGCTCAATCTGTTCGGCATCGGTTTCACCATCACCTTGCTCAGCGGCTTCTTCGTGCTGCTGACGGGGCTCGACGGCATCATGTCTGGCATCACCAGCCTCATCAACAGCGCTCTTGCGGCCGTGTCGGAACTGATCAGCGCGCCTGGCCCGGGGGTGCCCTGATGGCTGAATCCGAAATGGGCGGCGAACGAACCGAAGAACCTTCGCAACGACGCCTACAGGAAGCGCGCGAGCGCGGACAGATTCCGCGTTCTCGGGAACTGACCAACTTCGCGTCCATGATCGGCGGCAGTGCGGCGCTCGTCGCCGTCGGCGGATCCCTGGCCGCGCGCATGTCGCAAATCATGCGCAACGGCCTCTCCATCGATGCAAAATCCCTGATCACGGGAGATTCGATGCTGGCGTCGCTCGGCAGCGCCTGCACCAACGCGCTGCTGGCCCTGTTGCCCGTATTCGGCGCGCTCATGGGCCTGGTGCTTCTCGCCTCAGTGATTCTGGGCGGGTGGAATTTCAGTTCCAGCGCGCTGGCACCGGATTTCTCGCGTTTGAGCCCGCTGTCCGGTTTCCAACGCCTGTTCGGTCTTCGCGGAGTCTCGGAGCTCGGCAAGGCGCTGCTCAAATGCCTGGTGGTGGGCGGCGTGTGCGCCGGCATCGTCTCGTTGATGTTCGGCGATGTTCTGGCTCTGGCACACATGACGCCGCGCGCAGCGATTGCCCGCGGCGCCGGGCTGCTCAGTTGGGCCTTCGTCTGGTTGTGTGCCTCGCTTGCACTGGTGGCGGTCGTGGACGTGCCCCTGCAGCTATTTCAATTCAAGCGATCCCTGCGCATGACCCGCCAGGAACTGCGGGACGAATCCAAGGAATTGGACGGGCGCCCCGAAACGAAACAGCGTATACGGCAAATGCAGCAGGCGATAGCGCGCCGCCGCATGATGCACAAGGTTCCCGTCGCCGACGTGGTGATCGTCAATCCGACGCACTTTGCGGTCGCACTCAAATACGACCCGCAGAAAATGCGCGCGCCGATCCTGGTCGCGAAAGGCGTCGACCTGGTTGCGCAAAACATCCGCCGCATTGCCGAGGAACACCATGTGCCCGTGTTCGAGTCGCCGAAACTGGCCCGCGCGCTGTATCGCTCGACCGATTTGAACAAGGAGATTCCCAACGGTCTGTATGTGGCGGTGGCGCAGGTGCTCTCGTACATATTCAGGATCCGCACCTTGAACCCGACGCTCGCGGCACGCATGACGCGTCCCGACCCCACGGTCGGTGATGAGTACTCCGACGTATGACCGCGCGCGCCATGGCAGCAACCTTCGGTGAATTCGCGCGCAACGGCCTGGGTGTGCCGTTGTTGGTGATGGTCGTGCTCGCCATGATGGTGCTGCCGCTGCCGGCATTTCTGCTGGACATTTTTTTCACCTTCAATATCTCGCTCTCGCTCATGGTCTTGCTGGCCGTGATCTATGTGCGGCGCGCTCTGGAGTTCGCGACTTTCCCGACTGTGTTGCTGGGCGCCACCCTGCTGCGACTGGGTCTCAACGTCGCATCGACGCGCATCGTGCTGATCAACGGTCATACCGGAGCGCAGGCGGCGGGACACGTGATCGCAGCGTTTGGTCATTTCGTGGTCGGCGGCAACTATGCCGTCGGCATGGTGGTCTTCACCGTGCTCGTGATCATCAATTTCGTCGTGATCACCAAGGGTGCCGGGCGCATCTCCGAAGTCAGCGCGCGCTTCACGTTGGATGCCATGCCCGGAAGACAAATGGCGATCGACGCCGATTTGAATGCGGGCATCATCACGCAGGCCGACGCGATCGTACGCCGTCAGGAAGTGCGCGAAGAAGCCGATTTCTACGGCGCCATGGATGGTGCGAGCAAGTTCGTCCGCGGCGACGCCATCGCCGGCATTCTGATCGTATTCATCAATATGTTCGGCGGCGTCATCATCGGCGCAGCACAGCACGGCATGCCGCTCGCGGATGCGGGCCGCACCTACGCATTGCTCACCATCGGAGACGGTCTGGTGGCGCAAATTCCGGCGCTGCTGTTGTCGGTTGCGGTCGCGATATTGGTGACGCGCGTCTCGCGCCCGCACGACATGAGCCAGCAAATCATGTCGCAGGTGCTGGGCCAGCCTCGGGCCTTGGCGGTGACCAGCGGCATCCTGGCGCTGCTCGGCATCATTCCGGGCATGCCCAATTTCGTGTTTCTGGTGATGGCGGCGCTGTGCGCCACCACCGCTTATTTCTTGAGCAAACGTCCCGCTCCCGGCGCTCCCAAGACCGCCGCGGCGCCCGCGGCGCAATCCGCGCAGCCCGAGCATAAGGAGCTTTCCTGGGATGATGTCGAGCCCGTGGATCTCATCGGCCTCGAGGTCGGCTATCGCTTGATCCCGCTGGTTGATCGCGCCCAGGGCGGCGAACTCATGGGACGCATCAAGGGCGTACGCAAGAAGTTGTCCGAGGAACTCGGATTTCTGGTGCAGGCCGTGCACATCCGCGACAACCTGGAACTGGGCCCCAACTCGTACCGCATCACCATTCTCGGCGCCCCGGTGGGCGAGTCCGAGGTGTTCCCGGACAGAGAACTCGCCATCAATCCGGGACAGGTATCCGGCACGTTGCCGGGTTCGGCCACCAAGGATCCGGCTTTTGGATTGGCTGCGATCTGGATCGACAAGGCGCGGCGCGAGCAAGCGCAGGCCCAGGGCTACACCGTCGTGGACTCGAGCAGCGTGATTGCCACTCATTTGAGCCACCTGCTGCAATCTCATGCCCACGAACTATTGGGGCACGAGGAAGTGCAGCAATTGCTGAACCGTCTGGGCAAGACCGCGCCGAAGCTGATCGAGGACCTGGTGCCGAAGCTTTTGCCCATGAGCGTCGTCGTCAAGGTGCTGCAGTATTTGCTGCTCGAGCGTGTGCCCATACGCAACTTGCGCACCATCTGCGAAACGCTCGCCGAACTCGCGCCCAAGAATCAAGACCCGATCGCGCTGGTGGCGGCGGTGCGTGTGGCGCTCGGGCGCAGCATCGTGCAAAACATCGGCGGACTGCGCCAGGAATTGCCGGTGATCACCTTGGATCCCGCGCTCGAGCAAGTGCTGCAAGACTCGATGTCAGCCGGCGCCGGCGGCGACGCCGCGCCGGGGTTTGAGCCGGGTCTCGCCGACAAGGTGCAGCAGGCTCTCGGTGACAGCGCGCGGCGCCAGGAGGCGGCGGGTGAACCGGCCGTGCTGCTGGTCGCCCCGAAGATTCGTCCGTGGATTGCGCGACTGATGCGCCATTCGACTCCCTCGTTGGCCGTGCTTGCGTACAACGAGATTCCAGAAAATCGCCGGATCCGTGTGATAGCCGCGGTCGGACGTTGATGAACTGCTTGATTTACGGAGGTTAAGATGAGGATAAAAAGATATACGGCGGACAGCATGCGCGCAGCGTTGGCCCTGGTGCGGGCAGAGCAAGGACCCGACGCCGTCATTCTGTCGAGCAGGCGCGGCGAGGATGGCATCGAAGTCATCGCGGCCGTGGACTACGACGAAGTCCTGTTTGCCGACGCCAATCGGCAGCGACCGACAGCCGCCACCACGACCAATCCATCATCGACTCCCTCGAACTTGACCGCTGCGAACGTACCGGTTGCGCCTGCAAAAAACCCGGCGCCGGCGAGGGCCGCAACGGCGGTGCGTCCGGGCGCAATCGCTGCCCGACCCGTGCCGCCGGTCATCGCACGCGCGCCGCAGCGTTCCGTCGCCGCGCCGGATGCGGGCTACGGCGCCATGAAGCGCGAATTGCAGGATATGCGGCGCATGCTCGAATCGGGGCTCGCCGGCATGACCTGGAACGACAGGCGCTTGCGGGAACCTTTGCGGGCACGGGTGCTGGAAGAGCTATCGGCCATGGATATCGCCCCGGATGTGGCGCTGGCGCTCGCCGAACTCACGCCGCAGAGAACGAGCCTGGAAAATCCTTCGCATATTCCGCTGGCATTGCTGGTGAAGAATCTGCCGATCGTCAACGATCCGACCTGCGTCAGCGGCGGCATCACGGCGGTGGTGGGTCCGACCGGCGTGGGTAAGACCACGACCATCGCCAAACTTGCCGCGCGCTGGTGCATGAAGCATGGCAGCCAGGATCTGGCGCTGGTCAGCACCGACGGTTATCGAATCGGGGCGCGCGAGCAATTGATGACCTATGCGCGCATTCTCGGCGCCCCGATGCACGCTGCGAACAACGGCAAGGAATTGACCGCCGTGCTCGAGCGGCTGAAATCCAAGAAGCTGATATTGATCGACACCGCCGGCATGGGACCGCGCGACGTCCGGCTTACCGAACATCTGGCAACGCTCAAGCACGGCGCTGCGCGCGCACGAGTTTTGTTGGCGCTTCCCGCGCAGGCAGAGGGGCAGGCGCTGGATGAAATCGTGTGTGCATTCGTGCGCATCAAGCCCGCGGCATGCGTACTCACCAAGGTCGATGAGGCAGCCAGTCTCGGCGCCGTCATATCAACGGTGCTGCGCCACAAACTAAAGATTGCCTATCTGTGCGATGGCCAGCGCATTCCGGAGGACCTGCATGCATCGCATGTCAAGCGAGTCTGGCTGGCGCGCTCCGCGCAACAGCTCAAGGAGACCGTGCCGACCGCACGCGACGAGGCCTATCTGGCCCGCAACTTCGGCCGAGCACCCGCCCATGCGTGATAGCAGACTTTCTCCGGATCGCGCCGCCGCTTTGGCGGAACTCAACTCCTCGCGCCCCGTCAAGGTGATCGCGGTCACCGGCGGCAAGGGCGGAGTCGGCAAGACCACCGTATCGGCCAACCTGGCTGTGTCCATCGCCGCGCAGGGCCGCGATGTCATGCTGGTCGACGCGGACTTGGGGCTGGCCAATGTGGATGTGGTTTTGGGCCTGCGCACCCGCTACCACCTCGGGCACGTCATTCAGGGCGATTGCGCGCTGGAGGACGCCATCGTCACCGGACCGCATGGCTTGCAGGTCGTGCCGGCTGCCTCCGGCATCAAGCGCATGGCGACCTTGGAGCCGGCTGAACATGCCGGAATCATCCGCGCTTTCAGCGATCTGTATCACCGGGTCGAGGTCCTGGTCGTGGACACGGCGGCCGGATTGCATGACAGCGTCATGACCTTCAGTCAGGCGGCGCATCATGTCGTCGTCGTGGTATGCGACGAACCGGCATCGATTACCGACGCCTACGCGCTGATCAAGGTCTTGAGCCGCGAGCATGGCGTGCAGCGATTCCAAATATTGGCCAATCAGACGCGCCGCTCCGGGGAGGGGCCGGATCTTTTCCAGAAGATTGAGCGGGTTTGTGACCGATTTCTCAATGTGAACCTGGAGTTCGCCGGTTCCGTACCGTTTGACGACTATCTGCGCCGGGCCGTGCAGCGCCAGACCGCCGTGGTCGATGCATACCCTGCCTCAATTTCCTCCATTGCACTCAAGAATCTGGCCTCCAAAGCCGATAAATGGAGTGTGCCCCAAGGGGCACGAGGTCACCTGGAGTTCTTTGTCGAACGAATGGTGGGGGCCCGGATTGCTCCCTCGACGGTATTGCAATGAGAGCAAGCACACAGTACTCGAACACCCTGAAACGCGGCTCGAAACCGATCGTCGATGATCATGTTCCCGTCGATCAGGTTCCGCAGCAAGAATTGGTGTTAAGGCATGCCGATTTGGTCAAACGCATTGCCTATCACCTGGTCAGCCGCATGCCGCCGAATGTGGAAGTCGATGATTTGATTCAATCCGGCATGATCGGCCTGCTGGACGCGGCAAAGCACTATTCGGCCACCAAGGGCGCCAATTTCGAAACCTACGCCGGCATCCGCATACGCGGGGCGATGCTCGATGAGGTGCGCAAATCCGATTGGACGCCTCGTTCAGTGCACCGCAACATGCGCGAAATGGCGGACGTGGTGCGCAAGATCGAGAACGCCAAGGGCCACGACGCGACGCCCACCGATATTGCCGATGGTCTCGGCGTATCGATCGAGGAATACCACAAGCTGGTGCAGGACGCCGCCAGTTGCCGGTTGTTCAGTTTCGATCAAATGGGTTCAAGCGAGGACGAGTCGAGCCCCGCAGACCACGCGCGCGACGAACGGCCGGGTCCGGTCGAGGACATCGAGGATGCCGGCTTTCGCGGCGCACTCGCCACCGCCATCAGCGGATTGCCGGAACGCGAAAAGCTGGTGCTGTCGCTGTACTACGACGAGGACATGAATCTGCGCGAGATCGGCGAGGTGCTGGAAGTCTCGGAATCGCGCGTGTGTCAGATTCATGCTCAGGCTTTGGTGCGTTTGCGGGCACGGCTCGCGGAGTGGCTGACGCCGGAATGATCGATGGATATCTTAAGCATCATCGGTGTCGTGCTCGGGCTGATTGCCATCATCGGCGGCGCAATCTTGAAGGGCAGCAGCGCGGGAGCGCTGGTCGGCAGCGCAGCCTTCGTGATCGTGGTCGTGGGCACGCTTGCCGCGAGTCTGGTGCAAACGCCGATGGCCACTTTTTTGCGTGCCTGGAAGATCATCTCCTGGGTGTTCAGACCGCCCGTCAACAATCCCGCGGCGATGATCGAAAAGATCGTCGAGTGGAGCAACATCGCGCGTAAGCAAGGATTGCTCGGTTTGGAATCCGCGGTGGAAGGCGAACAGGACGAGTTCCTGAAGAAGGGACTGCAGTCGTTGGTGGACGGCGGAGAGCCGGATGCGATCCGCTCCAGCATGGAAATTGAATTGGACACGATGGAGCATTTCGACACGCAGGCCGCCAAGGTCTTCGAGTCCATGGGTGTCTACTCGCCCACGCTCGGCATCATCGGCGCCGTCATGGGACTGATGGCGGTCATGCAGAATCTCAACGATCCATCAAAGCTCGGCCATGGCATCGCCGCGGCATTCATCGCGACCATCTACGGCATCGCCTTCGCCAATCTGTTGTTCCTGCCGATGGGCAACAAATTGAAGGCGGTGATTCATGGCCAATCGCAGGTGCGGACCATGGTGATCGAAGGGCTCATCGCCATCGCGCAGGGCGAGAATCCGCGAAATATCGAATCGAAGCTGCAAGGGTACTTTCATCACTAGAAGCCCATGGCCCGCAAGAAGAAACACGAAGACCACGTGAACCACGAAGCCTGGGCCATTCCCTATGGCGATCTGGTCACGCTGCTGTTTGCGCTGTTCACCGTGATGTATGCGATGTCGTCGGTCAACGAGGGAAAGTTTCGTGTGCTTTCCGATGCAATGATCGCGGCATTCAATGGCGCGCCGAAAAGCATGCAGCCCTTGAACATGGGCGACAAGGAGGAGGGCAAGGGCGGCGACAAGCCGCTGGTGGGCATTACGCCCACCGCGCTGATGAAGATCAAGAGCGAGAATTCGCAGGGTACGAATCCTCCAACCTCGACCAGCATCCCGGGATCATTGGTCCGCATGGAGCGGGCGGTACAGGACGCGATGCGCGCGTTGATCGACGCGAAGTTGATCACGGTGCGGCGCGAGAGCATGTGGCTGGAAATCGAGATCAACACGGATATTTTATTCCCAAGCGGCTCCGGAGCATTCTCAAGCGAGGCCGAAGGGGTGCTGGACAAGCTGGCGGAGGTGTTGAAGCCCTTCCCCAATCCGATCCGCGTCGAAGGACATACCGACGATCGGCCGATCCACACCGCCGCGTTTCCGTCCAATTGGGAGCTATCCGCCGCGCGCGCCGCCAGCGTGGTGCATGAGTTCACCAAGCAGGGCATCGAACCCTTGCGCCTGGAGATCGTCGGCTTCGGCGAATTTCATCCGCGTCAAGCAAATGTTTCGAGCGAAGGACGCAACGCCAATCGGCGCGTCGCCATTTTGGTGCTTGAAGCCGTCGCCTCTCCCGCTCCGGCGACCACCGCGCGAACCACTGCTGAAACCCCCACAAATCCCGCGCCCGGTGTCGAAATCGCGGACGCGAACAGCGCAACGAACCGGTTGTTCAACCGGGTGCAGCCAACCGATCTGGAGAAGACCGTACTCGTGAAGTCAGCGACGCACGGCGAGGCTCCCGCGCCCACGCCGGCGTCCCCGGCAAGCGCGCCGGAATCCACGCCGGCAGCACAGCCACCCGAGCGAGTCTCGCAATGAGTGAAGTGGACCGTCTGAGCAACTCGGGCCTTTATCCGGCGCTGCCCATCGCCGATAGACGATCATCCAAGGACGACAAGGAACCTCGGCAGCGCTCCGATCGCCCGACCGATAAGCCGGTTCCGCAAGCCGGTGACTCCCCACCAGGTCCAGCCTCGCCGCGGCCGCCCAAATCCATCATCGACGAGTACGCCTGAGCACCAGCGCGAACCGTTCCGCTACTATATGCGCGGTTCAGTCAGGCGGGTGATATGAAAAATCTATTGCTTGGGATCTCGATGGCGGCGGCTGTACTGGCGATGCAATGCGCGGCCGCGCCGGCTTCGCCGCCCGGCATTTCACTGGAAAGAATCATGGCGGATCCGGATTGGATCGGACCGCCCGTCAGGGAGCCTTATTGGTCTGCCGACGCCAAGGCGGTTTACTACTCTCTGAAACGCACAGGCTCGCCCATTGTCGATCTTCATCGTATCGAACTGACCACCGGCAAGGACGAAGTCGTCGCTCCGGCCGCGATGTCCGGCGCCGACGGCCCCGCCGTCTACGATCGCACCGGCAAGCGCGCGGCTTTCGTGCGCAATCGCGATATCTTCGTCCGCGATCTGCCCGGCGGGCGATTGACCCAGATCACCCGTTCACCGCAATCTAAACGAGAGCCGCGTTTCTCGGCCGACGGACGGCTTCTGACTTTTCGCGCGGAAAACGACTGGTTCGTGCATGACTTCGGCAGCGGAGTCACCATGCCGGCCGCCGCCATCAAGGCCGAGAAAGATCCGAACGCGCCGCCGCCCGATGACTTGCGCGACATGCAATTGCGCACCTTCTCGACCTTGAAAAAATTGCATGACGATGCTGAGACCACGCGAAAGAACGACGAGGCACTGCGCAAGGCCGATGTCACCCGCGCTCCGCTCCCGTTCTATCTGGGAGAGGAGGTCAGCATCCTGGATACGGAGCTCTCGCCGGATGCCCGCTGGATGATGGTGATCACCGAGCCTAAGTCGCATGTGAAGGGCAGGGAAGGTCAGCTTACGCGCTATGTGACTGAGTCCGGCTACGAGGAATTCGAGAAGGAGCGATTGCGCGTCGGCCGCAACCCTCCGGCGGCGCAGTCCCTGGTGCTGCTCAATCTCGTCGACCACACGGTGCACGCGCTGGCGACCGACAAGCTGCCGGGGATATACGATGATCCACTGCGGGTGGTGCGCGAGGAAAATGCCAAGGCGCATCCGCAGGCCAAACCGGATCCCGCCGGCGTCGAGAAGAAGCCTCGCGGGGTTCTGGCGATCAACGACGAGCCGGACAGCCTGAGCGGCCGGGTGACATGGAGCGGCGATGGCGGCGCCGTGGCCGTCGAGCTCTATTCCATCGACCACAAGGATCGCTGGATCGCGAGCGTGGATCTGGTCAATTACGTGTTGGTGCCGCAGCACCGTTTGAGCGATGCCGCGTGGATCGAATCATTCAATGATTTCGGCTGGCTCAACGATGACCGCACGCTGTGGTACCAATCAGAGGAAACCGGCTACGCGCATCTTTATACCAAGGCCCTGAACGGCGAACCGCGAACATTGACGCGCGGCCGGTTCGAGGTGTCCAACCCGCAGCTATCCACCGACGGCCGCTGGTTCTATGTATTGACCAACGCAGTGGCGCCCTATTCGTATGACCTGTATCGCGTATCGAGCAGCGGCGGGGCGTTGCAGCGGCTCACCCGGCTGCAAGGCGTGGAACGGGCCGAGCTGGATCACAGCGGAAAGCAGTTGTTGATCAGTCATTCGACGCCCTATTTGCGAACGCAAATTTCAGTGGCCAATTCGGATGGCAGCGGCGCGCCGCGGCAACTGACCGATACGCGTACGCCCGAATACAAATCCATGACCTGGATCGAGCCCGAAATAGTTCAGATTCCCTCCACGCATTTCGGCGGGGTGATCTACGGCAAGCTGTATCGCGACGCCGGAATCAGCGCACCCAACGGCAAGCCGGCCGTGCTGTTCGTTCATGGCGCCGGTTACCTGCAGGACGTTCATCTGCATTATTCGTACTACTTCCGGGAGCAGATGTTCAACAATTTGCTGGCGCACCAGGGCTATGTGGTGCTCGATCTGGACTACCGCGCATCAGCCGGCTACGGAAGGGATTGGCGCACGGCGATCTATCGGCAGATGGGGCATCCGGAACTCGAGGACCTGCTCGACGGCAAGAAATGGCTGGTGGAGCAGGCGGGCGCCGATGCGAAGCGCGTCGGCGTCTATGGCGGATCCTACGGTGGCTTCATGACCTTGATGGCGCTATTTCGTGCGCCCGGCCAGTTTGCGGCCGGCGCCGCGCTGCGTCCGGTGACCGACTGGATGCAGTACGACGATGGCTATACCGCGGGGATTCTGAACGATCCGCAAATCGATCCCATCGCCTATGAGCGATCATCGCCCATCGAGTTCGCCGCGGGATTGCAAGATGCGCTGCTGATCTGTCACGGCGTGATCGACGACAATGTGCTGTTCGAGGATTCGATGCGTCTTTACCAGCGGTTGATCGAACTGCACAAGGACAACTTCACGATCTCGCCGTACCCGTTGGACCGGCACGGATTCACGAATGCCGATTCATGGCTCGATGAGTACAAGCGGATTTACCGGTTGTTCGAATCGAATCTGAAATAGCGGCGACTAAAAGTCCTTCCATTCGTCGGCGCCGGCAGCCGCGCGCGGCTGCGCTGCCGTCATGGCCCCTGCGATCGGCTTTTTGCCGGTCAAGGGTCGGTTGGGGGCACGGCGCTCCACGGCGGGAGCCGCGGCGGCCTTCGCCGGCCGCGCCATGCTAAGCGGTGCATCCGACGCTGCGCCTTCGCCCACCCGATAGCGCGCAATCAGCTGCGACAGGTTCGACGCCTGTTCGGTGAGCGCTTGCGCAGCCGCGGAAGCCTCTTCCACCAGCGCTGCGTTCTGCTGGGTCACATCATCCATCATCGTGATCGCCTTGTTGACCTGTTCGATGCCCGAGGCCTGCTCGCGGCTGGAGCTGGCAATTTCGGCCATGACATCCGTTACCTTCTTGACCCTGACGACGATTTCGCCGAGGGCCTTACCCGATTCGTCGACCAGCTTCGTGCCCTCGGTGACCTTGCTGACGGAGTCTTGAATCAGAGTCTTGATCTCTTTCGCCGCTTCGGCGCTGCGCGAGGCAAGGTTTCTGACTTCCGAGGCGACCACCGCAAAGCCGCGCCCCTGCTCGCCGGCGCGCGCCGCCTCGACCGCCGCGTTGAGCGCCAGCAGGTTCGTCTGGAACGCGATCTCATCGATGACGCTGATGATGTCGGCGATGCGCTTCGAGGAGGCATTGATTTCGCCCATTGCCGCCACCGCCGCACCCACCACCGCGCCGCCGCGCTCCGCCTGGTCGCGCGCCGCGGAGGCGAGCTGGTTGGCCTGGGCGGCGTTGTCCGCATTGTTCTTGACCGTGGAGGTCATTTCTTCCATGGAGGAGGCCGTCTCCTCCAGACTGGAAGCCTGCTCCTCGGTACGCTGACTCAAGTCGGCGTTGCCGCGGGAGATTTCTTCCGAGCCTGTGCGCACCTCGGCGGCCGCGCGAGCCATGTTGCGCACCACGTCGGCCATGTTCGCCAGCAGACTGTTCACGCCGCCGGAGAGCGACTTGATGAAGCCGCTTTTGCCTTCCTCGCGAATCCTGGCCGTCAGGTCCCCTTCGATGGCCTTGGCCACGATGGCCTGTACTTCGTTTTCAATCGCCACCTGCGGCGTCCGATCGACCCATTGCACCACGGTGCCGACGCGCACGCCCGCGGCGTCGACCACCGGGTTGGCGACGATTCGCAGGCTTGCCTCGCCCATCTTGACCTCCGCGGTATGCGCGGCCGTCAAGCCGGCGAGGTGATGTTTCTGCAGCGCAGGGGTCTGATGGAACATATCGAAGCTGCCATCCACCACCTTTTCGGGGTCGAAGGACGGCACTTGTTTGCGGATCTCCGCTTCCCGGTGACGGAACAGCTCGCGCAGGGCGTCGTTCATGTAAATGATCTTGCCGTCCACGTCGCCGAGCATCGCACCCACCGAGACTCGATCCAGCGCCGTGCGGATGCGCGCATTTTCGGTGGCGACCGCGTGTTCCTTCTCGGTGCGCTCCCGCAAGGCCACTTGCATGCGCTCGAGTCCCTTGAGCGTCTGACCGATTTCATCGTCCGATCTCACCTTGACGGTGCTCGAGTAATTGCCCTTCTCGATCTCACCGAGCACGGCGACCGCGTGGTTCAGCGGATGCTTGACGGCGCGCGTCATCCGGAACGCGAGCAGACAGGCGATGGCGACGGCGGCGAGCGACAGCGTGACCAGGAGCTTCCAGGTAGTGCGGTAGGAGGCGGCGACTTCGTCCGACCGGTTGTTGATGTGTTCCCGCTGGTGTTCGCTGATCTTGGCCAGGGCGGCCATGAAAGCGAGCTGTGCCGGCCGAGATTTCTGCAGCAGGGTCTCTTTCGCGCCCTTGGTGTCGCCGGCATTGACCTGGTTGATGAACTCTTGATCGAGGGGCAGCAGGGTTGCTCGTGCCTCCGTGACCGCCGATAGCAGCGCCTTGCCTTCAGCCGACTTGACGGTGGCCGCCATCGTGTCGGCATACTGCTGGCCCTTCTGTGCCAACGCAGTAAATTTTACAACCTCACCCGCGATCTCGGCCTTGTCTTCCATGATGAGCATGTTGCGGGCGTGCCGCATGGATTCGGACACCGTCGAGGCCCAACCGTCGGCGGTCTCGACCTTGACCAGTAGAGGACCCGTGATTTCGATCATTGCGTCCTTGAAATCGGCCAGTCGGATGAGGCTCAACGTTACCGCGGCACCGAATACGATGATTACGCCCGCGAAAGACAGCAGCAGGCGTGTGCCGACGGAATTGCGATAGTTCATTGGATCTCCACTTAAGTTCAGGCTTCGAGCGGGTGGTGAGCGCTCTCGATTTATATCGACTTCGGGCCGCATTTCTTGAGGCTAAACGGCGAGTCGGGCGGGCATCGCGGAGGTCGGACTTTGCACCGCTGCATCCGGCCGCACCGCATCGAGAAACCCCGAAACCTTTGCCTGGAGCAGATCGGTTTTTTGGGCCAGGTCCGCTGAGGCGTGCAGAACGCCATCGGCCGCCTGTCCCGTCTCGGCGGCGGTGCCTTTGACCTCGAGAATCTGATCGCTCACGCGGCGCGTGAAATCGGCCGCGGATTGCACGGTTCTGGCGGTGTCCCGCATGGCGGCGTTCTGGCCGGCAACTGCGCTGGCGATCGATGCGGCGCTGCGGTTGAGCGCGTGAATGCTCTGTGCGATGGACGTGACCGCGCCGGCCGCCCCGCCGGACAGGGTTTGAATCCGTTCCACCTTGGAGGTCACGCCATCGGTGGCTTGCTTCGTCTGGGTCGCCAGCGCCTTGACCTCGTTGGCGACAACGGCGAACCCGCGGCCGGCGGGGCCCGCGCGCGCCGCCTCGATGGTGGCGTTCAATGCCAGCAAACTGGTGCGGCTCGCGACGGACTTGATGAAGTCGAGCACCGAACCGATCTCCAGGGCGGCGGAGTTGACCGCCTGCAGCGTTTGGTTGAGCTTGTCGGCATCGTGGGTGGCCGCCTCGGCCATGGTGGAAGATGCGCTGACCTGTTCGGAAATCTCGGCGATCGATTCGCCGAGTTCCTCGATGGAGGCGGCGATGGTCTGCACATTGTTCGAGGCTTCCAGCGCCGCCTGCGAGACTTCATCGGCACGAGCGCGCGTGTCGTCGGCGGCCGAGCCCATGGTGCTGGCCGTCTCCTGCAGCGTGCTGAACGAACTGGCGAAGCTGCCCAGCACCTCGTGTGCCGTTGCATCGAAGCGCTCCGTCAGTTCGGTCAGTTGCCGTGCCCGCTCGGTTTCGCGAGCCATGCGCGCTTGGTCGACCCGATCGCGCTCGTTCTCCGCCGCCCGTTGCACCACGGCTCGCTGCCGGTTCTCCTCCTCGATGCGTTTCAGCCGCTCGTTTTCCAAGCCATTGTCGCGAAATACATTGACCGCGCGCGCCATGCGGCCGACTTCGTCGCCGCGCGCGGCGTAGGGCACTTCGACGGACCAATCGGCGCGGGACATCGCGGCCATCACGCGAGTCAACTCGACCAGCGGCGCTGTCAAGGATCTCGCGAGCCACAGACTCACGGCCAATCCGCCGACGACCGCCAGCAGCCCGCCGATGACCGACAAGCGCATGGCGCCCGCCGCGCTCGCCTTCATTCCGGCAAATTCGGTCACGGACGCCTCGTCGTAGGATTTGGACAGAGTCTTGAGAACGCCGTGCATATCCTGGAGGAAGGCACCCGCCGACGTGGCGTAGTCGACCGCAACGCCGGCATCCACAAACAAGACCTTGGAAAATGCAGCTCCGGACTTACGAAACTTCCCCACGAGTTCGGTGATGCGTTTGGCTTCATCTTCGTGTCCGCTGGCGGCGGCGCGCTGCGCGACTGCGGACAGCTGCTCTCCAAGCTTGTCCAGATCGCTCGGCAGCGTATCGATCAGAGTGCGGACCATCTTCGGCGGTGCGCCGTTCTGCACCAGTGTCATCGCGCGGAACATGCGCCCGTTGATATCGAGGGCCAGGGCATCGGCTTCGTTGAGCGCGGTCAAACGGCCCACTGTCTCGCTGAACAGCCGTGTCGTGGCCGCATCCACGCCGGTTTGCTGGCGGTAGGTGACCGCGGCCAGGCCTAAGATCGCGAGGATCAGCAGCAGCGGCGCCAGCAGCATCTGCCAGCGCAATGAGACGTCGCCGATAAACTTCATGCGAACCTACTCCGTGTAGGTACCGGCCTTGAAAATGAGTCCATCGTGGACTTCCCAGTAGGCGACCTTGTTCTCGAGCTTTCCGCTGACCGGGTTTTTCATGACGTATTCGATCCACCCGGAAGGCTTCTGCTTGGCGGCATCGACCAGATCCTTGACGTAGAATTTACCGGCCGAGTCGGATTGATCCAGGCGGTTCATGCCCACCTTGGCGGGGGAGATCGGGTGCGCGACGCACACGCCGCTGATGTCGTGCACATCGACGTAGTCCTCTCCCTTGGCGAACTGGCCTTCCTTGTTGTTGAACTCGGCGAGCGCCTTGACCTTGCCATTGGCTTGGTAGAAGGCGACGGCCTTCTTTACAACGGCCACCACTTCATCCTTGGTCGGGGCGCCGGCAAGGGCGCTCGCGAGCGGCAGCGTGCTCAATAGTGTTGCGATCAGTAGACTTCTAATGCCTGCATGCATGATCAGTTCCCCAGAGCTATGGAGGACGCCGGTGACGGCGAGTTGTTCAGGCTATCGGCGCGCGTAATTCGATCTTTAGCTGCGCTGCGGATGGTTGCGCCGTCGCGGCGCTGCGATCAATAAATCGTGGACTGCGGCGCACTTTTCCGGGCTTTCCGCTCAAGCGGAAAGGAACGTGAGCACGCCTCCGCCGTATTTGGGCAACTGAATCTGGAATTCCCGCCGCCCCTTCGGGGCACCCAACAAGCCGCTTGCCGCTGCGGGCAGCGATTTTACGGGGTAGATCTGTTCGAGCTTCAAATGCAGCGACGTGGCGTCCATGACCAGGCGCGTGCAGATGTTCATGATCTCGCGTACGTTCCCGATCATGACCTCATTGAGCTCGCGTGCCTTGGCAGCTTCCTTGGCCGCCGCGACGGGCAGCATGGAAAAGGCGGCCCCAAAACTTGCCGCAAGACTCGAGTCCGCGCCGCATAGCGCCACCGGCTCGCCGCTGTCGGCGACGAAGACACCGAACCAGGCGCCGCCCGCCGGCGATTGATCGAACGCACCGCCCGGTTTTACGTCCAATCCGTCGAACAGCATTCCGAGCATCTGCACGATCTTCGGAATGTCCGGCAAGGGGTAGGAGGTCGACATGGCGGCTCAGCGAATGAAAGCGCCAAGTTGCTCTTTGAACGATTCGGGCGTGAACGGTTTCGAGATGAGAAATTTCGCGCCGGCACCGATTGCCTTGGCGCGCATGTCGGGCGTCGCCTCGGTGGTGATGAAGCCGAAGGTCAGCTTGACCTTTTCGCCCATGAGCGCCTCAAGCAGTTGCAGCCCCGTCATGTTGGGCATGTTCCAATCCGAGAGTACGAGATCCGGCTTCGAGGCCTTGATCGCGGCCAATGCCTTGGCGCCATCTTCGGATTCTGTAATGTCGTGACCTTCGAAGCCGGCAAGACGCAACGTCTTTTTGACGATCATGCGCATCGCGGTGGAATCGTCGACGATCAAGATTTTCATCCATTCACTCCAAACTGCCCGCTCATCAGGAGTACTTGCGGCTCATTGGTTAGTCGACCGGGCGCCTGGGTTCTTGAGCGGGTCCGCCGGTGCGGCCACGAGATTCAGGATTTGCCCGGCAATCTGCTGCAGCGCGTGGAGGGACTGAACCGCACCCATCTGCCAGGCGGCCCCCGGCATCCCCCATACGACGCTGGTCGCCTCATCTTGGGCGATGGTCGAGGCCCCAGCCTCGCGCATTTCCTTCATACCTTCCGCGCCGTCGCGGCCCATGCCGGTGAGCATGACGCCGACGGAATTGCGGCCGGCGCTTTGCGCCACCGAGCGAAACAGCACGTCGACGGAGGGGCGGTGCCGATTGACCAGATCTCCATCGCTCAAGCGGCAGCGGTAGCGCGCGCCGTCGCGTACCACCATGAGGTGCTGATCGCCGGGTGCAATGTAGGCGTGGCCGGCCAGGATGGGCTGACCGTCCTGGGCTTCGCACACGTTCAACGCGGAATTAGCGTTCATGCGGATCGCGAACGGGCCGCTGAAGGCTTTCGGTATGTGCTGCGCGATGACGATGCCGGGAGCGTCCGAGGGCAGGTGCGAGAGAACCTCCTTGATGGCCTCGGTGCCGCCGGTCGAGGCGCCGATCGCGACGATCCGTTCCGTCGTTGCGAACCTCGTCGGCGCGCTGCGTTTCGGCAACACGACGCCGGCGTCGTGACGCTGCACCACATTCAAGGCCGGCACCTCGGTCAGCGGCCGAACCTGGATCTGCGCGGCCATTTTGACCTTGCTGATCAGCTCTTGAGCGGCGTCCTTGATGCCGTGCACGACGTCGAACACCGGCTTGGCCACGTAGTCGATCGCGCCCAGGGCGAGGGCATCCAGAGCGACGTTGGCTCCCTGCTGCGTCAGCGAGGAGCACATGACCACGGGCATGGGGCGCAGCCTCATGAGGTTGCGAAGAAACGCAAGGCCATCCATTCGCGGCATCTCGACATCGAGGGTCAACACGTCCGGGTTGAGCATCTTTATCTTGTCGCGGGCGATGTAGGGATCCGGCGCCGTACCGACGACCTCGATGGCCGGGTCGGAACATAGGATCTCGGTCAGCAGTTGGCGCATGACCGCGGAGTCGTCGACCACCAGAACACGAATTTTCTTTTCCATGGCTGCGTGATTCCGGTTCAGAACAATTCCACGGACCCGAATTCGGCTTGAGCGTTCTTCCTCTCGAAATCGCGCTCGCGTTCGAACACCGCGCGATTGACGGTGGCGGTGAGGCGCTTCACGCGCACCTTGCCGGTCAGCGGGCTGTAGTAAATCTTGCGCGCGAAACAATCACCGAAATCCTCGGCGGTGATGACAAAGCCTTCGGTCTTCAGATAGTCGCGCACGAACTGCGCGTTGCGCGCGCCGACGTCGAGCGCCATATCCAGCACCTTGCCGCCGCCGATCACTTTGAACTCGAGATTCGCGCGCTGGCCGCCGAGTCTCATGATGTCGTTCACCAGGCGTTCCATGGCGACATTGCCGTAGCGCGTCGCGGAGCTCACGAGGTCGGTCGCCCAGGCGCTGGTACCGCCCGAGCCGTCGCGCGGCAGCATGAAGTGATTCATACCGCCGATTCCCAGCCTGACCTCACGCACGCAGGCGGAGACGCACGAGCCCAGCACGGTAAAGATGGCCTCGTTGTGCTGAGTCACGTAGTAATCGCCGGGCAGCAGTTTGGCGACGGGGAGGCCGAGGTCACCGTCCCAGGTGCGCCGGATGTGCGCAAAATGCGGGAGGGCCGGCGGCAACGGCGGTCCGCCCACGAAGATGCGGGTGGTGTCGCCTATCGACATTCCAGTCTCCGATAGACGGTGCGTCCCACCAGCTTGTAGCGATCGGTGACGTTGTGCAGATTTTCCGAGTGGCCGATGAACAGCCAGCCGCCCGGCTTCTGCATATCGGCCATGCGGTCGAACAATTTGCGCTGCGTGGGCTTGTCGAAATAGATCACGACATTGCGGCAAAAAATGACGTCAAAAGGGCCCTTCATCGGCCATGCTTCCAGCAGATTCAGCTGTTTGAATGTGATGAGCGACTTGAGATCCGCCGACGCCGCGCGAAAGCCGGGCCGGCCCGGAACTTGCTGAAACCAATTTCTGATCCGTTCCGGCGAGACTCCCTTGAAGCGTTCTTCCGCGTACACACCCTCGGCGGCCGTGGCCACCACTTTCGAATCGATATCCGTGGCGAGCATCTTGATGTCCCAGTTGGACAGGTGCGCGAGGCATTCGCGCATGACGACGGCGAGCGAGTACGGTTCCTCGCCGGTCGAGCAACCCGCGGACCACAGGCGCAGGCGCTGTGTCGCCGCCGGCTCGGATTCGAGCTGCGGCAGCGTCTGGCTCGCGAGCTGCTCGAAATGATAGTTCTCGCGGAAGAATGAGGTGAGATTCGTCGTGATGGCGTTGGTCAGCTCCTGCAGCTCGCCGGAATCGGCGCGTTCAACCAGCTGGCAGTACTCGGCGAACGATGCGAGGTTGAGCTTGCGCAGGCGCCGTGCCAGGCGTCCGTACACCAGCTCGCGCTTGGCGTCCGACAGCGCGATCCCCGTGCGCGCGTGCACCAGATCACGCAGGCGCCGAAATTCCGAGTCCGTGAACTCGAACTCATACTCGGCCGTCTGCGTGCTCACGGTTGCCTGAGGCCGGCTTCGGGTATGAAGAGCTCGACGGTCTCGTCCGGGTGCACGGTGACTTCCAGCCAGTCTTTCTCATCATGCGCCACGAGACGCGAGAACAGCGCGCGCTCCTCAGCCATGGTGAACTCGCGCATCTGCATCTCGCGCAGCCTCACCCAGGATTCTCCCGACTCGGCACGATGCGCGTCGCCAAGGTGCGCGTGCAACAGACGCAAGGCATCCCGAACGTGGGTGAGCTGTTGCATCACGCGGTCGTGGGATTGGACTGCGACGACGACGGCGGCCATTTTCTGGCTCATGGAGTTTTCGCCCACAGCCTCGGTGTCGGCGCGCGGCGGCGTCTGCGGCACGAGCGCTGCGGTGAGCGACTCTAGCAGTCGATTGCAAGCCGGCTTGTCTTTCGTAAGGCACAGGTCAACTTGAGTTGCCGCCCAATCGAGCCATGCACGGCAGGGTTCCATGGCGGAGTGCGGGCCCGCGGCCGCGCCCTTGCGGTTTAAGCTGGATTCGGGCTGCGTCATCGACTGATGAGCCCGCTTTGCGGGAAATGCAGCAAGTCGGTCATGCCGACCAGATTCGCCGTACGGCGCAACGCATCGGAGACGCCGGCCCATGAGCAGGCGAATCCGCGCTCTTTGGCGGTGCGCCACAGGCTGGCGAGCAACTGCAGTATCGCCGTATCGATCTCCTCGACCCGGGTGCCGTCGATGGCGATGGGCCCGCCGGCGGCAAGATGTGTCAGCAACGAGCCGTGCAGCGAGGCCGCCTGGACGATGGTCATGCGCGCATCGAGCTGGATACAATCCGGCGGCTTCATCGGTGCCGGCCGTCCGTTGCGCGGAGTCTTTTTCTTCCTCACGCCGCCGCGACTCCCGACACGAGATCGCCGGAAATGGCGTTGCCGATGAGACGGTCGATGTCGAGCAAAATGAGCATCTTTTCCTCGACCGTCGCCAGTGCTTTGACGAATACCGTGTCGACGCTGCCGCACACATCCGGCGGCGGCATGGCCTCGGCCGTGTTGACGTTGTAGACCTCGGATACCGCGTCGACGACCACGCCGACAGTGCGCTCCTCGTGCCCTCCGCCGACGCGCAGCACGATGACCACCGTCGTCGGTCCAAATTCGATTGTTTCGAGGCCGAAGCGGCGGCGCAGGTCCAGAATCGGCACCACGGCGCCGCGCAGGTTGATCACGCCCAGCACGTAGTCGGGGGTGTGCGGTATGCGCGTCACCTTGTCCCAACCTTTGATCTCCTGCACGCGCAGAATGTCCACGCCATACTCCTCGCCGGCGAGCATGAATGTCAGGTATTGCTCGCTGCCGGACTTGTCCGTTCCGCCCGCGTTCGCCGTGCTCATAGATTCGGTTCCTCTTTACTATCGCTTGAGTTTTATGCCGCGTGCGCCGTGACCGCGCCGTTTCTGGCCGAGCGGATGAGGTCCGGTGCATCGATGATCAGCGCCACCGTGCCGTCGCCCAGGATGGTCGCGCCGGCGATTCCCGCCACCGGCTTGAAATTCGACTCGAGACTCTTGATGACGACCTGTTGTTGCGAGAGCAGGTCGTCCACGAGCACGCCGGCGCGCCTGCCATCGGCTTCGACGACCACCAGCAATCCATCTTCGGCGCGATTGCTGTCGGGCTCGATGCCGAACTGATCGCAGAGTTTGACCACGGGCAGGTATTCATCGCGCGAGCGGAATACCTCGGTGCGCCCCACCAGCCTATTGATCCGATCCTTCGACACCTGGATGGTCTCGACGATGGCCAGCAACGATATGATGTAGATCTCCTTGCCGACGCGCACCAACTGTCCGTCGAGGATGGCGAGCGTGAGGGGGAGGCGGATGCGGATGGTGCTGCCCCGGCCCTCCCTCGATGAAATCTGCACATGACCGCCCAGGTCGTTGATGTTCCGCCGCACCACATCCATGCCGACGCCGCGGCCCGACACGTCGCTGATTTGTTCTGCCGTGGAAAAGCCGGGCATGAATATCAAGTTGTCGATCTGTTCCTCGGTCAGCTCCTGATCGGGAGCGACCAGCCCGCGCTCGCGGGCCTTTGGACAGGATTTTTGTCTTGTTGAGGCCGGCGCCATCGTCGCGCACTTCGATGATGATATTGCCGCCCTCGTGAAATGCGCCCAACTCGATGGTGCCGGTGTCGTTCTTGCCGGCCGCGGCGCGCTGTTCGGGCGTCTCGAGGCCATGGTCGAGCGCATTGCGCACGAGGTGCACCAAGGGATCGCTGATCTTCTCCAGTACGGTCTTGTCGAGCTCGGTGTTCTCGCCGGTCAGCTTGAGTTCGACTTT
The DNA here is from genome assembly GCA_963775565.1 of uncultured Gammaproteobacteria bacterium. GTDB lineage: Bacteria > Pseudomonadota > Gammaproteobacteria > Steroidobacterales > Steroidobacteraceae > Bog-1198. The sequence continues at coordinate 296,492 of CAVZJP010000017.1, read as the reverse complement.
CTTGCCCAGCTTGCGCGAGAGGTCGTGGACGATGCGCGGAAAGCGGTTGAACGCAAAGCTGATCGGCAGCATGCGTATCTGCATCACGCTCTCCTGCAGTTCGCGGGTATTGCGCGCGAGTTGCGAGAGTCCCTTGGCGCAGCCGATCCAGTTCGTTCGGATCGATGCCATCCGCGAAACCGCTGAGCATCGATTGCGTGATGAGCAGTTCACCGACCAGATTGATGATGTTATCGAGCTTCTCGGTGGCGACGCGGATCGAGCCGGACTCCCCGCCCGCCTTTTGCACCGGGGTGCCGGCCGGTGCCGGCGCGCGTTCGGCCTGCAACGGCTTGCGGCGACGGAGCGTCCTGCGCGGCAGCCGTACTCGCGGCGCTTTGGACGGGTATGAATTCGAGCCGGCCCTGTGAATCCACCCAGTCGAACACCTCGTCGATTTGGGCGCGGGAGATCTGGCCCGCAATCTCGATGTCCCATCCCAGGTAGCAGGATTCCGGATCGAGTTGATCGAGCTGCGGCAAGCGCGTGCCGTCGGCGCGAGCGGTGAATTGCCGAGGCGTTCCAGTTCCGCAAACATCCGAACGGGCTCGTTGCGCAGCCGCAGCAGGTCGGCGACCGGTTCAAACAGGATGCGCCAGCCCGTTGACTGCTCCTTCGCGGGGGCGCTCATGGGCGGCGCCGCGGCGGGCTGCGCGGTCGAGGGGGCGCCCGGCGGCCGCTCGCCGAGGATGTGAGCGATGTCGGCATTGAGGCTGGCGATGCGGCCTGGGTCCAGCGGTTGCTCGGCCTCGGTCGCCGCAATCATTTCGCGCAAACAATCGCAGGCTTGCAGCAGGGTCTGGATCGCTTCCGCGGTGATCGGGCGCACGCCGTTGCGCATCTCATCGAGCAGCGTCTCCACCCCATGCGTGAATCCGGCCACCTCGGTAAAGCCGAAGGTTGCCGAGCCGCCTTTGATGGAATGAGCGGCGCGGAAGATGGTATGAATGCTTTCGCCGTCGGCCGTGGCGCCCAGGGTCAGCAGGCCCGACTCCATCACGTCAAGCCCTTCACGGCTTTCCTGAAAGAAGACCTTGGCGATCTCCGCCATTTCCAGATCAAGGCTCATAGGACCCGCGCGACCGTGGCGAGCAGTTGCACGGGATTGAACGGCTTGACGATCCATCCGGTTGCGCCGGCTTGTTTTCCGGCCAGCTTCCGCTCGGTGCTCGATTCGGTGGTCAAGATCAGCATGGGCACCAACTTGTAATGCAGGAGCGCGCGCAATTCGCGCACCAGGGTGATGCCGTCCATGCGCGGCATGTGCACGTCGGTCAGCACCAGATCCACGGTGGACTCGCGCGCCCAATCCAGCGCCTCCACGCCGTCGCAGGTCTGCACAACCTCGTAGCCGGCGCCCTGCAGCGTCAGCAGCACCATCTGCCGCATCGATGCCGAGTCGTCGACCGTAAGAATTTTCTTCCCCATCTGAAAATCGTCTCCGCTTCAAGCAAGGCGATCGTTTACACGGGCGCAATCAACTGCAGGAATATCGTCAAATTTCGGGGAATCTTTATGCTGCGGGCCCCTCGATCCGCCTGCCCAGGCCGGCGCCGGGCTTTTTCGCGCGTGCCCTGCGAATTGGGTCACAATCGCGGCGCCGCGGCGGCGGCAAACGCTGGAACCTAGGCGGCGACCATGAGCGGCAGCACTTCCGCCGCCATGTGCCGGGTTTGCACTGCGATTTCCGCAATGGCCGCGGCATCCAGCCGGGTTGCGCGCAACGCCGCCGGGGACATCGCGGGAGCGTCGTTCAGATCGTTGCTGCCGATCTCCGCCAGTACGGCGACGCCATTGGCGATGTGAATGGTCGCCACTTCGGTCGGAAAATCCCGCGCATCGTCGGGCTGGTGGTGAAATTCGATGCATTCCTGCAGGGCGGCCGGCATTCCCCAGCTGCGGGCGAGCGCCGCACCGACGGCGGCGTGATCGAAACCCATCACCTTGCGCTCGCACAGGTGCAAACCGAGATCGTCGACCGAATCCACCGACATCAGCAGGGCTTCGCGCGCGAGTTCGGGTATGCGATTGAATATCACGAGTTGGCCGATGTCATGCAGCAGTCCCGCGACAAAAGGGGTGTCGCCGCGACGGCCGCCGCGGCGCGCGGCGATTTGATCCGCGGCGACGGCGCAGAGCACGCTGTGGCGCCAGAAGGACGCCATCGTGACCAGTTCGTTGCCGATGCCATCGAATGTTCGGACGGCGGTGATTCCCACCGTCAAATCACGCACTTGGCGCACGCCCAGGATGGCGATGGCTCGGCTGATGGTGGCGATTTTTCCCTGCTGGCCGAATACCGGGCTGTTGGCGATGCGCAGCAAGCGAGCGGTGAGCGCGGCATCGTGGCTGATCTCGCGTCCCATATCGGTCGCGGAGGCGGTGGGATCGTCCACCATGCGTGCGATGCGCAGCGCGACCTCCGGCAGCGTGACGAGATCTTCGATATTTTCGATCAATCCCTGTGGAGTCAATTCGACCGTCTTCACGCCTTACCTCCAGCCCAAGCATCGGCAGGGGTCGGCAAAAGCTGAAGAGGCGATCGAGGATTACTTTCCGGCTGATTTCGCTGGCAGCCCGGGCGAGTATGGCGGCGATGCGCTGCTGCTCCTCGCGCGAGCTGTGCCATTTGTCCGCCAGAGTCGCCCTGCAGATCGCGCAGGGCACGATGCAGTTCACGCGATCCGTGCCGCTCGTGATCCGACTCCTCGCCCTCTTCGGCATCGAGTACCCGGCGCATGCGATCCATACGCTCGCCCACCCGGCCAAACTGCGTCAACAGCGCATCTGCGGCGGCTGAGTTCTTGGCCAGGTGCTCCTTGCCCGGGTCGGTAATGCTGTACAGCTTGCGGGCGCCCTCGACGGTCACGGTCGCGTGGCCTATCTCTTCTAAATAGGTGAGGGCGGGATAAACCATGCCGGGACTGGGCACGTAAAAGCCCTTGGAGCGTTCATCCAGCTCCTTGATGATTTCATACCCATAGCGCGATTTTTCGTCGAGCAACTTGAGTATGAGCAGCTGCAAATCCGCCGAACCCAGCTTTCGGCCCATGCCGAATCCGCGTCCGCCCAGGCCGCCGCCGTCCATGAACGCCTTTCCGAAGTGACCGAACCCGTGATGGCCCCGGTGCCGTCCGATGAAATGATGAAAACGATGATGCATTTGTTATCTCTCGATATGTTTTAAGACCTATCGTAAGATATATGTATCTTACGATAATGTCAATCCGACAGGTACGGCCATCGAAGAGAGGGGTGCAATATGAGATTAGCCCCGACTTGACATTGACACTGCGCCACTCGCATCGCAAAATACGCGGCTCATTTTAGGGAGGGGTACCCAAGCGGCCAACGGGGGCAGACTGTAAATCTGCTGGCTTATGCCTTCGTAGGTTCGAATCCTACCCCCTCCACCAGCGAAGGATGAGGGTTCGTGCCATTGGCTTCAGCGGAGTGCGGGTGTAGTTCAATGGTAGAACGTCAGCCTTCCAAGCTGATCACGTGGGTTCGATTCCCATCACCCGCTCCAAATGGTTGCGGCCCACGTAGCTCAGTTGGTAGAGCACGTCCTTGGTAAGGACGAGGTCAACGGTTCGATCCCGTTCGTGGGCTCCAGGTTTTTATAATTTTTGAGAGGTACTTGCCGTGTCGAAGGGGAAGTTTGAGCGAACGAAGCCGCACGTGAACGTGGGGACGATTGGGCATGTGGATCATGGCAAGACGACCTTGACGGCTGCGCTGACGAAGGTCATGGCGGAGAAGCACGGTGGGGAGTTCAAGGCCTACGATCAGATCGACAAGGCACCGGAGGAGCGTGCGCGCGGGATCACGATTGCGACCGCGCACGTGGAGTATCAGTCCGATGCGCGCCACTACGCGCACGTGGACTGTCCCGGACATGCCGACTATGTGAAGAACATGATCACGGGAGCGGCGCAGATGGACGGGGCGATTTTGGTGGTGTCGGCGGCCGATGGTCCGATGCCCCAGACGCGCGAGCACATTTTGCTGGCCCGCCAGGTCGGAGTGCCCTACATCGTGGTGTACATGAACAAGGCGGACATGGTCGATGATGCGGAGCTTACTCGAGCTCGTGGAGCTTGAGGTGCGCGACCTGTTGACGCTGTACAAGTTTCCCGGGGATAAGACCCCGATTATCACCGGCTCGGCACTGAAGGCCTTGGAAGGGGATGCTTCCGAGATCGGCGTGCCCTCGGTGGTGAAGCTGGTCAAGGCGTTGGATGATTACATTCCGGTGCCGAAGCGCGCCATTGAAGGGGCCTTTTTGATGCCGGTGGAGGATGTGTTCTCCATCGCGGGTCGCGGCACGGTGGTCACCGGGCGCATTGAGCGCGGGATCGTGAAGGTCAACGATGAGGTGGAGATTGTCGGGATTCGCCCGACGCAGAAGACCACCTGCACGGGCGTTGAGATGTTTCGAAAGCTCCTCGATGAGGGTCAGGCCGGAGACAACGTCGGGGTGCTGCTGCGCGGCACGAAGCGTGAGGAAGTCGAGCGCGGGCAGGTTTTGTGCAAACCCGGCTCCATCACCCCGCACACCAAGTTCGAGGCCGAAGTGTATGTCTTGAGCAAGGAGGAGGGCGGGCGGCATACGCCGTTCTTCAAGGGCTATCGGCCGCAGTTCTACTTTCGCACCACCGATGTGACGGGAGCGGTGGAGTTGCCGGCGGGCACCGAGATGGTGATGCCGGGGGACAACATCAAGATTGTGGTGGAGTTGATCGCCCCGATCGCGATGGAACAGGGCCTGCGCTTCGCCATCCGTGAGGGCGGTAAAACCGTCGGCGCAGGTGTGGTTGCCAAGGTGATTGCGTAATCGTTGAACACACAGGGCAGTAGCTCAATTGGCAGAGCGGCGGTCTCCAAAACCGCAGGTTGGGGGTTCGATTCCCTCCTGCCCTGCCATTGATGCGCGTCCGTAGGAATAGCTGAATTACATGGCAGAAGTGCAAGCACCGCCGAGCGCGTCGTTAAGAGATACCGCGCTCCTGATTTTGTCGATCGTCGCGATACTCGGTGGGGTCGCTGCGTTCTATTGGTTTGACGAGATGGCCCTCACGCTGCGCATCGGCATGGTGATCCTGGGCCTGGCGGCGGGCGCCGGACTCATGTGGCTGAGCTCGTATGGAAAGGAGTTCGTGCAATTTTCGCAGGCAGCACGGGTTGAACTGCGCAAAGTGGTGTGGCCGGCACGTCAGGAGACGATGCAGACCACCATCGTGGTGTTCGTATTTGCCGGTTTGATGGGCGTGTTTTTTTTCTTGCTTGACCTGGCCCTTACCTGGATGACGCGCTTCTTGGGCGGCACGTCCGGTTAATGGCGGAGCTTTCTATGTCCTTGCGATGGTATGTGGTTCACGCTTATTCGAATTTCGAGCACAAGGTCTCGGAGTCGCTGAAGGAACGGGTCAAGCGCGCCGGCCTCGAGGCCAAGTTCGGCGAGATTCTCGTGCCCACCGAGGAAGTGGTGGAGATGCGCGACGGGCAGAAGCGCAAGTCGGACCGCAAGTTCTTCCCGGGCTATGTGCTCGTGCAAATGGAAATGGACGAAGACACCTGGCATTTGGTGAAGGAAGTGCCGAAGGTTCTGGGCTTCATCGGCGGCACCAGCGACAAGCCGGCGGCCATTACCGATAAGGAAGCGATGTCGATCTTGCGCCGCGTCGAGGAAGGCGTGGACAAGCCCAAGCCGAAGGTGCTGTTCGAGCCCGGCGAGGTGGTGCGAGTGACCGACGGCCCGTTCAACGATTTCAACGGGGTGGTCGAGTCGGTGAACTACGAAAAGAACCGGCTGCAGGTGGCGGTGCAGATCCTGGGGCGCTCGACGCCCGTGGAATTGGATTTCTCGCAGGTCGAGAAGGGTTGATTTAACCGGGGAGCTGCCCGCAAGGGTGGCGTTTGCACCCACAGGAGTTAGCGATGGCGAAGAAGGTTACCGGCTATATCAAGCTGCAGATCCCTGCAGGCCAGGCCAACCCCAGCCCGCCGGTGGGTCCGGCGTTGGGCCAGCAAGGCGTGAACATCATGGAGTTCTGCAAGGCATTCAATGCCCAGACCCAGGCCTTGGAAAAAGGATTACCGACCCCAGTAGTGATCACGGTATACAGCGACCGCAGCTTTACCTTCATCATGAAGACGCCGCCGGCGTCGGTGCTGATTGCCAAGGCGCTCGGTATCCCCAAGGGCAGCGCCACTCCGAACACCGCCAAGGTGGGAAAGGTCACCCGCAAGCAGTTGGAAGACATCGCGAAGATGAAAATGCCCGATTTGACCGCGGCCAATCTGGACGCGGCGGTGCGCACCATTGCCGGCAGCGCCCGCAGCATGGGCGTCGACGTGGAGGGAGTGTGACATGCCTGCCGTAGCCAAACGAACGAAGACTTGGAAGGAAAAGCTGCCCCCGGGCAAGTCTTATCCGATCGACGATGCTCTGAAATTGGTCAAGGAATTCGCCACCGCGAAATTCAATGAATCGGTGGACGTCTCGGTGAATCTGGGCGTTGATGCCACAAAGTCGGACCAGCAGGTGCGCGGTTCAACCGTGATGCCTCATGGTACCGGCAAGACCGTCCGGGTCGCGGTATTCACGCAGGGCAAGAATGCCGATGCCGCCAAAGCGGCCGGCGCCGATATCGTGGGTTTTGAAGACCTGGCCGAGAAGGTCAAGGCCGGTCAGATCGATTTCGATGTGGTGATCGCGAGCCCGGATGCCATGCGCATCGTGGGTCAGCTCGGCCAAATCCTCGGGCCTCGCGGTCTGATGCCGAACCCGAAGGTCGGCACGGTGACGCCGAATGTGGCGGAAGCCGTGAAGAACGCGAAGTCCGGCCAGGTCCGCTATCGCACCGACAAAGCGGGCATCGTGCATGCGCAGATTGGACGCGCGAGCTTCGAGCCGGGTGCCTTGAAGGAGAACCTGTTGGCGCTGGTCAACGATCTGCAGAAGATCAAGCCGGCGACATCCAAGGGCATTTATCTGAAGAAGCTGACTTTGTCCTCGACCATGGGCCCAGGGGTCACGGTCGATCAGTCGAGCTTGGGCTTGGTAAAGATTTAAGAATTGATGGAGGGCTGCGCGAGGCCATGGGGCCGACCGCACTCATCGTCGAAGACCGCAGGCGAATCATGAATTCCATTGGGAATGAGGATTCTTAAAGACAGCCTGCGCAGATGGTGGGACCCGAATCAGGATTTTCCTGGTGAAGGTCGCACCGAAGAGTACGTGGTACTCAGGGTGGATACGAACGACGGCGTTGGTATCTGGTGTGTGACGCTTCTGACCGAAGGAACCTAGATGGCACTCAAGTTAGAAGAGAAGAAGGTTGTGGTGGCGGAAGTCAACGCGGTCGCGGCGAAAGCCCTGTCCGTGGTGGGCGCCGAGAACCGTGGCTTGACCGTGACGCAGATGACTGACTTGCGCGCCAAAGCGCGCAAGGAAGGAGTTTATCTGCGGGTCGTCAAGAACACGCTCGCGCGCAAGGCGGTCGCCGGTACGGCTTTCGAGTGTATTTCTCCGGCACTGAAAGGACCCATTGTCCTGGCATTTTCCAACGACGACCCGGGCGCGGCCGCGCGCATCGTCAAGGCATTTACCAAGGACAACGACAAGCTGGTGACGACGCTGGTGTCTTTGGGTGGGCAACTGCTCAAACCCGATTCACTGGAGCGCGTGTCGCAATTGCCCACGCGTGCGCAGGCGTTGTCGCAGATGCTCGGGGTTCTCAAGGCGCCGATTGCGAAGTTCGTTGGTACGTTGGCTGCTCCCAACTCGAAGTTGGTGAGGACGCTGGCGGCTGTTCTTGAAGCCAAGAAGAGCGCGGCGGCTTGAGGCGGCGGCGAAATTAATCCTGTTTCGGGTTTAACCAAACCCATATTTATTTGGAGACGATAATGGCTGTTACGAAAGACGAAATCCTCGACTCAATTTCCAAGATGACCGTCATGGAAGTGGTCGAGCTGATTGCCGACATGGAAAAGAAGTTCAACGTCACTGCTGCTGCACCTGTGGCTGCGGTCGCGGCGGGCGGCGGCGGCGCTGCGGCGGCTCCGGCTGCTGAAGCGCAGACCGAGTTCACCGTGACGATGACCGAGTTCGGCGCCAACAAAGTGGGCGTCATCAAGGTCATCCGCGAGATCACCGGGTTGGGCTTGAAGGAGGCGAAGGACCTGGTTGAAGGCGCGCCCTCGACCGTCAAGGAAGGCATCCCGAAGGCGGATGCGGAGACGATCAAGACGAAGCTCGAGGCCGCCGGCGCCAAGGCTGCCATCAAGTAGTGATTATTGCCGATACGCGCAGTTCGATGGTTGCCGCTTCACCGCGGCAGCCATCGGCTGCGCCTTTGATTTGATTTATAGGGCGGGGCCGCTTGAGACCCCGTTAAATTTGGCGCGAAAGCGCCGCGATATTTTGGAAGGGTGACCATTCATGGCTTATTCGTTCACCGAAAAGAAGCGCATCCGTAAGAACTTTGGCAAGCGTCCGAGCATCCTCGGCACGCCTTACCTGCTGGCGATCCAATTGGATTCGTATCGGCGGTTTTTGCAGGCGGATGTTGCGGAGTCCAAACGCGTTGAAATCGGTTTGCACGCGGCATTCGACAGCGTGTTCCCCATTTCGAGCTACTCCGGGAATGCGACGCTCGAGTACGTGAGCTATCGCCTGGGCGAGCCGGTATTCGACGTCAAGGAATGCCAGCTGCGCGGACTGACCTATGCGGCACCGCTGCGCGTGAAGGTGCGCCTCGTTGTGCTCGACAAGGAAGCCAGCGGCGCCAAGAAGCCGGTCAAGGACGTGCGCGAACAAGAGGTGTACCTGGGCGAATTGCCCCTGATGACCGAGAACGGCACGTTCATCATCAACGGCACTGAACGCGTCATCGTCTCCCAGTTGCATCGCAGCCCGGGCGTGTTCTTCGATCACGACCGCGGCAAGACTCATTCCTCCGGCAAACTGCTGTTCTCCGCGCGCATCATTCCGTATCGCGGCTCGTGGCTGGACTTCGAGTTCGATCCGAAGGATTGCGTGTTCGCACGCATCGACCGGCGCCGCAAGCTGCCGGTAACCATCATTCTGCGCGCACTCGGACTGACCGAGGAGCAGATTCTCGACCTGTTCTTCGACAAGAACGTGTTTCACCTGTCGAAGAAGGAAATCGAATTCGAAGTCATCCCGCAGCGCCTGCGCGGCGAGACGGCTGCATTCGAGATTCGCGTGGGCAAGAAGGTCATCGTCGAAGAAGGCCGGCGCATCACTGCGCGCCACGTCAAGGAGCTGGAGGAAGCCGGGGTCAAGCGGCTGCCGGTTCCCACTGAATACGTGCAGGGCAAGGTACTTGCGCATGACATCGTCAACACCGAAACCGGCGAGATCCTGGCCAAGGCCAATGAAATCCTGACGGTTCCGACGGTTGCCAAGCTCATTGAGAGCGGCATCACGCAGATCCGCACGCTGTATGTCAACGACCTGGACCGTGGCCCTTATATTTCCGATACCCTGCGCATCGATCCCACCAAGACACGCCTCGAGGCGCTGGTGGAAATCTACCGCATGATGCGTCCCGGCGAGCCGCCGACCAAGGATGCCGCCGAAAACCTGTTCCAGAACCTGTTCTTCAACGGCGAGCGCTACGACCTGTCGCCGGTGGGCCGCATGAAGTTCAACCGCCGCGTGGGCCGCAATGAGATCACGGGCTCGGGGGTTTTGAGCAAGGAAGACATCATCGAGGTCATGAAGACCCTGATCGATATCCGCAACGGCAACGGTCATGTCGATGACATCGATCACCTGGGCAACCGCCGCGTACGCAGTGTCGGCGAAATGGCCGAGAACGCGTTCCGCATCGGCTTGGTGCGCGTTGAGCGCGCCGTGAAAGAGCGCCTGACGATCGCGGAAAGCGAACCGATCATGCCGCAGGAAATGATCAATGCGAAGCCCGTGGCGGCCGCGGTCAAGGAGTTCTTCGGTTCCTCGCAGCTGTCGCAATTCATGGATCAGAACAATCCGCTGTCGGAAGTCACGCACAAGCGCCGTGTTTCAGCCCTGGGCCCAGGCGGCCTGACGCGCGAGCGAGCGGGATTCGAAGTACGCGACGTGCATCCGACGCACTACGGCCGGGTATGCCCGATCGAGACGCCGGAAGGCCCGAACATCGGACTGATCAACTCGCTGGCCGTGTATGCGCGCACCAACGATTACGGGTTCCTGGAGACCCCGTATCGGCGCGTTTCCAACGGCAAGGTGACCGACAAGATCGACTACCTGTCCGCGATCGAGGAAGGCCAGTATGTGATCGCGCAGGCGAATGCGACCTTGAATGAAAAGGGCGAGTTCGTCGACGACTTGATCTCATGCCGGACGCAGAACGAGTTCACCCTGTCTGCTCCCGACAAGATCGACTTCATGGACGTGAGCCCCAAGCAGATCGTGTCCGTGGCAGCTTCATTGATCCCGTTCCTGGAACATGACGATGCAAACCGCGCGCTCATGGGATCGAACATGCAGCGCCAGGCGGTACCGACCTTGCGTTCCGAGACCCCGCTGGTGGGTACCGGCATGGAACGCGCCGTGGCGATCGACTCCGGCGTGACCGTGGTCGCAAGGCGCGGCGGCACCGTGGATTCCGTCGATGCGTCGCGCATCGTGGTGCGGGTGAATGATGATGAAACGACGGCCGGTGAACCCGGTGTCGATATCTACTCGCTGACCAAGTACACGCGCTCGAACCAGAACACCTGCATCAACCAGCGTCCGCTGGTGAATGCCGGCGATGCGATCAAACGCGGCGACGTGCTGGCCGACGGCCCGTCAACCGACCTGGGTGAGCTGGCGCTGGGCCAGAACCTGCTGGTGGCATTCATGCCCTGGAACGGCTACAACTTCGAGGACTCGATCCTGATTTCGGAGCGGGTGGTCGAGGAAGATCGCTTCACGACCATTCACATCGAGGAACTGACCTGCGTCGCGCGCGACACCAAGTTGGGGCCCGAGGAAATCACCGCCGACATTCCGAACGTGGGCGATTCGGCGCTGGCCAAGCTTGACGAGGCAGGCATTGCCTTCATCGGCGCCGAAGTGCGCGCCGGCGACATTCTGGTGGGCAAGGTCACGCCGAAAGGCGAGACCCAGCTGACGCCGGAAGAGAAATTGCTGCGGGCAATCTTCGGCGAGAAGGCTTCGGACGTGAAAGACACCTCGCTGCGCGTGCCGCCCGGCATGGACGGCACGGTGATCGATGTGCGCGTATTCACCCGCGATGGCGTGGAGAAGGATTCACGTGCGCTGGCGATCGAGAAATCCGAGCTCGAGCGGGTTCGCAAGGACCTTGCCGATCAGCAGCGTATCCTGGAAGACGACTTGTTCCAGCGCGTGCGCGGCATGATCGAGGGCAAGGCCGCCGAGGCAGGACCGAAGAAGATCAAGTCCGGAACGATGATCGACGAGGCGTATCTCGCCGACCTGCCGCGGGAGCAGTGGTTCGAAATCCGCTTCAAGGAAGAGGAGACCAATTCGCAGCTGGAGACCGTGTCCGAGCGCCTGAAGGGTCAGCGCAAGGCTTTCGAAAAGCGCTTCGAAGAGAAGAAAGCGAAGATCACCGCGGGCGACGATCTCGCTCCGGGCGTGCTCAAGATGGTCAAGGTGTACCTGGCCGTAAAACGCCGCGTGCAGCCGGGCGACAAGATGGCGGGCCGGCACGGCAACAAGGGCGTGATCTCCTCCATCGTTCCGGTGGAAGACATGCCGTACATGGCCGACGGGACGCCGGTGGACATCGTGTTGAACCCGCTGGGCGTGCCTTCACGCATGAACATCGGTCAGATCCTCGAGACCCACCTGGGCTGGGCAGCCAAGGGCCTGGGCGCGAAGATCGGCAAGATGCTGGAAGCGCAGCATGCCATCGTGGAATTGCGCAAGTTCCTCGGTCAGGTCTACAACGAGACCGGCGGCCAGAAGGAAGACATCAAGTCCATGAGCGACGCCGAAGTCATCGAATTGGCCAGCAACCTGAAGAAGGGCGTGCCGATGGCGACGCCGGTGTTCGACGGTGCGAGCGAGGAGGAAATCAAGAGCCTGCTCACGCTGGCGGACTTGCCGACCTCCGGACAAACGACGCTGCACGACGGGCGGACCGGCGAGCAATTCGAACGGCCGGTGACTGTGGGCTACATGTACATGCTGAAGCTCAACCACCTGGTTGACGACAAGATGCACGCGCGCTCCACCGGGCCGTACAGCCTGGTCACCCAGCAGCCGCTGGGCGGCAAGGCGCAGTTCGGCGGTCAGCGCTTCGGCGAAATGGAAGTGTGGGCGCTGGAGGCTTATGGCGCCGCGTACACCTTGCAGGAAATGCTCACCGTCAAGTCGGACGACGTCAACGGACGAACGCAGATGTACAAGGCGATTGTCGACGGCAACCATGAAATGAAAGCCGGCATGCCGGAATCGTTCAATGTGTTGGTGAAGGAGATTCGTTCCTTGGCCATCAACATCGAACTAGAGAGCGAGGCCTAATCAATGAAAGACTTACTCAAGTTGTTCAAGCAGCAAGTACCGGTCGAGAATTTCGATTCGATCAAGATCGGGCTTGCCTCGCCGGACATGATCCGCTCCTGGTCGTACGGCGAAGTGAAGAAGCCGGAAACCATCAACTATCGCACCTTCAAACCGGAGCGCGATGGTCTGTTCTGCGCGAAGATCTTCGGGCCTACCAAGGACTACGAGTGCCTGTGCGGCAAGTACAAGCGCCTGAAGCACCGCGGCGTGGTGTGCGAGAAGTGCGGCGTGGAAGTGACCCAGTCCAAGGTGCGCCGTGAGCGCATGGGCCACATCGAATTGGCCAGCCCGACCGCGCATATCTGGTTCCTGAAGTCGCTGCCGTCTCGCATCGGTTTGATGCTTGACATGACTCTGCGCGAAATCGAGCGCGTGCTGTACTTCGAGGCCTTCGTGGTCGTCGATCCGGGCATGACCTCGCTGCAACGCGGTCAATTGCTCACCGACGAGATGTATCTCGAATCGATCGAAGAGCACGGCGATGAATTCGATGCGCGCATGGGCGCCGAAGCGGTGCATGAGCTGCTCAAGTCCATGGACTTGGCGGCCGAGGTCGTGAAGGTTCGCGAGGATATGGCGAACACGAACTCGGAGACGAAGATCAAGCGCTTGTCGAAGCGCTTGAAGCTCATCGAAGCATTCATGGAGTCGGGCAACAAGCCGGAATGGATGGTGCTCACCGTATTGCCGGTGCTGCCGCCGGATCTGCGTCCCTTGGTGCCTTTGGACGGCGGCCGCTTCGCGACCTCCGATTTGAACGATCTATACCGGCGCGTGATCAATCGCAACAACCGTCTGCGTCGCCTGCTGGAACTGAACGCGCCCGACATCATCGTGCGCAACGAAAAGCGCATGCTGCAGGAGGCGGTGGATGCCCTGTTGGACAACGGCCGCCGCGGCCGTGCCATCACCGGCACCAACAAGCGCCCCTTGAAGTCCCTTGCCGACATGATCAAGGGCAAGCAGGGCCGGTTCCGCCAGAATCTTTTGGGCAAGCGCGTCGACTACTCGGGCCGATCGGTCATCGTGGTCGGTCCGACCTTGCGCCTGCACCAGTGCGGATTGCCGAAGAAAATGGCGCTGGAATTGTTCAAGCCCTTCATCTTCTCCAAGCTGCAATTGCGCGGCGAAGCCTCGACCATCAAGGCGGCCAAGCGCCTGGTGGAACGCGAAGGACCGGAAGTGTGGGACATCCTGGAAGAGGTGATCCGCGAACATCCGGTGCTCTTGAATCGCGCTCCCACCCTGCATCGCCTCGGCATTCAGGCTTTCGAGCCGGTGTTGATCGAGGGCAAGGCGATCCAGCTGCACCCGCTGGTCTGCACCGCGTTCAATGCCGACTTCGACGGCGACCAGATGGCGGTGCACGTGCCGCTGTCCATCGAGGCGCAGCTCGAAGCGCGCGCGTTGATGATGTCGTCGAACAACATTTTGTCGCCCGCCAACGGCGATCCCATCATCGTGCCGTCGCAAGACGTGGTGTTGGGCCTGTACTACATGACTCGCGAGCGCGTGGGCGCCAAGGGCGAGGGCATGGCGTTCAGCGATGTGGCCGAGGTGCATCGCGCCTATGAGAGCCGCAACATCGATCTACAAGCCAAGGTCAAGGTGCGCTTGGTCGAGCACATCCGCGATGCCAGCGGACAATTGGTGAAGAACACCCGGGTGGTGGATACCACCGCGGGCCGGGCGCTCTTGTCCGAGATTTTGCCGAAGGGTCTGTCTTTCGATGCGATCAACCAGGACATGACCAAGAAGATCATTTCCGCGACCATAAACGCGTGCTACCGCACCGTGGGGTTGAAGGAAACGGTCGTGTTCGCCGATCAGTTGATGTACACCGGTTTCCAGTACGCGACCCGCGCGGGCGTGTCGATCGGTGTGGATGACATGGTCGTACCGCAGCAGAAGATCAAGATCCTGGCCACGGCCGAGAAGGAAGTGAAGGAAATCCAGGAGCAATACTCCTCAGGTTTGGTCACCAACGGCGAGCGCTACAACAAGGTCGTCGACATCTGGTCGCGCACCAACGATCAGGTCGCCAAGGCCATGATGGAGAAGTTGGGAACCGACGAGGTCACCGACACCAAGGGCAACAAGGTCCGGCAGAAGTCGTTCAACTCGATTTTCATGATGGCCGATTCGGGCGCGCGCGGTTCCGCCGCACAGATTCGTCAGCTGGCCGGCATGCGCGGCCTGATGGCGAAGCCGGACGGCTCCATCATCGAAACACCCATCACCGCGAATTTCCGCGAGGGATTGAACGTACTGCAGTACTTCATCTCGACTCACGGCGCGCGCAAGGGCTTGGCCGACACCGCGTTGAAGACGGCGAACTCCGGTTATCTGACGCGTCGCCTCGTCGACGTGGCGCAGGACCTGGTGGTCACCGAGATCGATTGCGGCACGGTCAACGGCCTGTCCATCACCCCGATCGTCGAAGGCGGCGATGTGGTCGAGGGATTGGGCGAGCGCGTGTTGGGCCGGGTTGTGTCCGAGGACGTCGTGGTCGCTTCCAGCGGCGAGGTTCTGGTCAAAGCCGGCGTGCTGATCGATGAGAAACTGGTCAAACTCCTGGAGAAGATGGGCATCGATCAGGTCATGGTGCGTTCGCCCATCACCTGCGAAACCCGCTACGGCGTTTGCGCGCAGTGCTACGGCCGCGATCTGGGCCGCGGGCATCGCATCAACATCGGCGAGGCGGTCGGCGTCATTGCGGCGCAATCGATCGGCGAGCCGGGCACGCAGCTCACGATGCGTACCTTCCACGTCGGCGGTGCGGCCTCGCGAGCGGCAGCAGCCAATGGCGTCGAGGTCAAGAGCAAGGGCACGATCCGCCTGCACAACATCAAGACGGTCCGTCATGAGAAAGGCCACCTGGTCGCGGTATCGCGATCCGGCGAGTTGGGCGTGGTTGACGAGTTCGGCCGCGAGCGTGAGCGCTATAAGATTCCGTACGGCGCCACCATCACGGTGAACGATGCCGATGTGGTCGCAGCGGGCCAATCGGTCGCCAACTGGGATCCGCATACCCACCCCGTGGTCACGGAAGTGGCCGGTATGATCAAGTTCTCCGACTTCGTCGACGGCATCACCGTCACGTCGCAGGTGGACGATGTCACCGGCTTGACCAGCACGGTGGTGTTGGATCCGAAGCAACGCGGTTCGGGCGGCAAGGATCTGCGCCCCGTCGTGCGGCTGACCAATGCCAAGGGTAAAGAGGTCACCTTCGCGAACACCGACATTCCGGCAGTATATGCGTTGCCGGCGGGCGCCATCGTCAGCCTGGAAGACGGGTCCAAGGTCTCCGTGGGCGATGTCATCGCGCGTATTCCGCAAGAGTCTTCCAAGACCCGCGACATCACCGGCGGTCTGCCGCGTGTGGCCGACTTGTTCGAGGCGCGCAAGCCGAAGGATTCCGCGATTCTGGCGGAGCGTTCAGGCACGGTGAGCTTCGGCAAGGAAACCAAGGGCAAGCGCCGTTTGATCATCACCAACGAGGCGACGGACAAGTACGAAGAATTGATTCCGAAGTGGCGCCATCTCAACGTGTTCGAAGGCGAGCAAGTGGAGAAGGGCGAAGTCATCGCCGACGGTGAGCCCAATCCGCACGATATTCTGCGGCTACAGGGTGTCGAGGCGCTGGCAAACTACCTGGTTCGGGAAATTCAGGACGTCTACCGATTGCAGGGCGTGAAGATCAACGACAAGCACATCGAAGTCATCGTGCGCCAGATGCTGCGCAAGATCGAAGTATCGGACGCCGGCGATTCGGCGCTGCTGCGGGGCGAACAGATGGATCGGGGCAGACTGCTCGATGTCATCGCGAAGCAGAAAACCGAAGGCAAGCATCAGTCGACATGGGAACCACTGTTGCTCGGCATCACCAAGGCCTCGCTGGCCACCGAGTCGTTCATCTCGGCAGCCTCCTTCCAGGAGACCACCCGCGTGCTGACCGAAGCCGCGGTCCGGGGCTTGAAGGATGACCTGCGCGGTCTGAAGGAAAACGTCATCGTGGGGCGCCTCATTCCCGCGGGCACGGGCTTCGCGTATCATGCGCGACGCCGACGTGCATCGGACGACACGCGCCGCCGCAGTTTCATGGATGTGGGCGGCGGCATGGGCGACTCGGATGACGCAGTACCGGCGGGGGATACGGAAGCCGCGGAGTAAAAGAACGACAGAATCGAAAAACTAGAAAGTGCAGTAAAGAAATGGCCTCGGCCCGCAAGGGTTCGAGGCCTTTTTTTACCTACCGCAGAGGGTACTTGGTGAAAATATAGTCGCTTGTCTTGGCAATCGTGTGGCAAGCGTACCCGCACTCGTGGCCGGTTGCGGAAAGGATCGAAGGCTTGAAGGTTTGGGACGCTGGATCGTAAGCAAACTGCGCATACGCCCATCCGTTCGTCTGCGGGAATCTCTTGGAGTCCTTCTCAATGAGATCAACATTCTTCAGGTAGTCCGGGATATCCACGGAATAAGGGGACACGGGATTTTTCTTTTTGATCCACTCGATTTTGACGATCTTGGATCCTTCGGGGAAAGGCTTGCCATTTCCCGGGATGCCGTCCTGGAAGGCCTTGATCATGATCGGATTTGCGAGAATTGCCTTTACGCTGGATTCTGTCGTGCTCACGGCAACATCCTGCCAGGTCTCGTATCCTCTGAATTCAGCAAACGCGAGTCCATCGGGCACTGTCAGGGTGAACCGGTCCTGGGCGGCAAAGGCCACGCCCACCAAGACAGAGAAAGAAATTGCAACGATCACGATCCTCGAGCTGCTCTTACTCTTCATGTCCGTTACCTCATTGTTATTCCGCAGGTCAGGCGGTTGGAGCGACGCAAGCGGCGGCCGTTGGAGTTCTACGGCTCAATTGAACCTTCCTTGGTGTCCTCGTGCGTGAATGGGGATCCTGGCGCGGAAGCCCGAAAAGGACGATACCGCCGTCTGCTTCATAAATCTGATCAATCTTAGAAGCAACCCCCGGCAAAGCAAAGTTGTGCAAAGCTTGGTGGCATCGATTCAGCGGGTTCAGCGGATCCCGTGCACCCCGATCACGCGGCGGGGGAATTTCCTCTAGAGAATTGCCAGATCAGACCGGCTCCAATACCTGCATGAAGGAGAACCGCCGGCCACAGCAGGATGCCATGAAAGGCAGCAGTCATGCCGACCCATGCGAGCAGCACTGTAGTCGCCACGTTGAAGACAAGCAGACCCAAAATAGAACCACGCGGGGCCGAAGTAGCGCGGGTTGACCAATAGGCGATGCCGAGTGATAGCAAACCGATGCCCGCGAAGCGACTGATTGGAACGCCATCACCCATCAAGGGTGCCGCGAACAACAATCGACAGGCGAATCCTGGAACCAGGATCAACGTGATCCCAACGACAATTTCCAGGCACGCCGCCAGCCGAGCTAAGTATTGTTGAAACATGGTTGATCTCAGATCCTAATCGTGTGTTCTGCCGGGGCTATTGGACCTTGGGGCTATTCGCGAGGCATCTGCAATCGCGGCGGCCGACATTTTGTCAGCCCTGATCCGGCGTTGTAGTCTCCGAGTTCAGGCTCTGAATTGGGAGATAGAGGATGAGCCAGGAAGTGGAAGGCCCCTCGCGGGCCGAGGCGGAAAAGTACATCAAAGATAGCTCGTCGGCGTGGGCCGAAAGCGTAGCTACGAACGACGCGTCCGTCGTGAGGCGGATTCTGGCCGACGATTTTGTTTGGGTGAAGGAAGGCAGGGTACTGGACAAGTCTAGTGCGGTGACCGGAGCGCAGAAGGGTCCAGGCGACTTCGTTTCAAATCACTTGGATTACGCCAACGTGCGTTTCTTTGGCGAAACTGCGGTGGTCCAAGGCGGGGAAACGTGGACTCGAACCGGCGGGCGCTCGGGCCAGTTCGTCTTTATCGACACTTGGATTTGCCGCGGCGGAATTTGGCAGATCGTTGCGGCCGTAGACGTGTCCGTGCCAGTTCCGCAGGAATAGCGGCGACAGGCCATCGGCGGGATGGGGAATCAACGTGGCTGCAAGGAAGATGGCGAATCCAATGGCGAGCGAAAAGCGTTCTATCTAAATTTGCCTCGCCTGATGCCGCCGCTCGTAGCGCATTCAGCATGAGAGTATCGTGAGCATCGCCTCCTAGGAGGTTTCCCGGGGCTTGATTTCAACAGAATTGATGAGCCGTGCGGCGCTTTCACTCTCGCCGCGCACGAAGCGCGCGAACTCAGGCTGCGTCATGCTCATCGACTCACCTCCGTGCTTCCTGATCCAATCGCGCAGGTCCGGCCCAGCGAGCACACGTTCAATGTCCTTCGAAAGCTTGTCAACGACTCCGGTCGGAGTGCCCGCCGGCGCCCAAATTCCATACCAAATCGGGAAGTCGAATCCGGCGACACCCGCCTCTGCGACTGTTGGCACCTCCGGGAGCAAGGTTGAGCGCCGCGCGGTACTCACACCTAACGCAACGAGTGTGCCACCGCGAATGTGGGGCAGGGCAAGAGAGATGGGCACCAAATAGTAAGTGAAGCGACCCGCTATCGCATTGGCGATCGTATCGGCGTTCGAATCACTCCGCAGCGGAGGCACGTGCAGCGCCTTGATACCCGCCACTTGATTGAATTTCTCGACTCCAAGGTGCGTGCCGGTGCCTACACCAGTCGAGCCAAATTTGAGCTCACCCGGCTTCGCCTTCGCTACCGCAATTAGGTCGGCGATGGTGGTGAGACCCGCCGCCTTGCCTGCGACGAGCACGTACGGCTGCCGCGTTAGTGGAATGATGGGGACGAAATCCTTCAACGGGTCATACGGGAGGTCCTTCAAGAGCGCTGCACTGTATGCCTGAGCGTTGGTGTTTATCAGCAGCGTGCAGCCGTCGGCTGGTGACTTCGCAACCCAGGCGGGGCCCGCCGTGGCTCCCGCACCCGGGATGTTCTTGACTGTCACGGGTTGGCCCCAGAGCGCAGAAAGCTTCGGAGCCAGAGTACGGACCAACAGATCAGGTCCACCCCGGAGCCCGAACGGCTCAATGATGTGCACCGCCTTGGCTGGCCAAAGGAGCGCGACCATTCTAGAGCTCGTTCTCGTGTTCGTGCTTTGAGACCTTGTACACGGATCCACCCTATCCGGAATGAACAAACATTTCACTTCCCGATAAATACCACTGGCCACGAGCAGGAGAGGGTCGACCTGGGCATCGACCGCAATCGGCCAAGTGCGGGCATTCGGCAAACCAATTGGACTACCCTAAAGCCGACATTCCCGATTGGTCATGCGACGACGTGATCTGTGTCCGTGGAGCTACAATGCCGGGATCGTAATATCGCTTTTCCAAGAAACTAAGGGATACGCATGACCATCTCACGAAGAAACCTCGTCATCGGCATAGGCGCGGGAGCGTTCGTGGCTCGGTCGACTGGAGCTGCGGAACTGCTGCGGCCCACTCCTCAGGAGACATTCGGGCCGTACTTTCCAGTACATACACCCCGATACCATGAATTCGACCTCACGAGAATTCCCGGACGTCGCAGTCGCGCCTTGGGCCAGGTGATTGAGGTTTCGGGACACGTAGTTAGGATGGATGGTTCACCCGTAACAGGCGCGGCATTGGAAATCTGGCAGGCAAATGCCGCGGGCCGCTATGCAAATCCGATCGACAAGAATCCCGCACCTCTCGACCCAAATTTCCAGGGTGTGGCTTTGCTGCACACTACAGCAAAAGGTCGATACCGCATTGTGACGATAAAGCCCGGCGCATACCCGGACCCGGCTGGCGGCATGCGCACGCCTCACATCCATTTCGACGTCACTTCAGATGATTATCGTCTGGTGGCTCAGATGTACTTTCCGGGTGAAGCACTCAATGAGAAGGACATACTGATGTCGACCATGCCAGCGCGGCACCGCGATCCCGCGTTGACGATATGCAAGGCAGTTGAGTCGCCCGAGCCGGGAGTTTTGAAATTCGAGTGGGACATCGTTTTACTGCAAGCATAGGCTGATCTGTTCCCTGCGCGACGATGGCAATCGGGCACAGATCGGCCAACTCCGGCCGGTGGGCATAGCGAACTGCCTGCCGATAAGCGGCCGGTCGCGGCGTGCGGTAGACTTTCCGGATCCAGCGATGGCACAGGGAGTGCACGATTGACTTTGAATTCTATTGTCGCGCTACACGAACCTTCAGTCGTCTAATTATAGTTAGATTCCGTGATCAGAAGTCGCGTTTGGCCGTGGGTCGTGGTTGGAGTGATCGTTCTATCGTTGCTCTGTTCGGTTTGCGCACGCTTGCTCGGCAGGCCTCAGTTGGTAGTACCGCTAGGTTCTCCGGCGCTCGTCTTAACCGGCTGGGCCTTTTTTGGTCACCTCATCACTCTTGATGACGACGCTCCGGGTGGTTGGAGTAATCCCGAGCGTTCGAGAAAGACTTGGATGCGCTCTTTGTTGAACCTCGCGGGACTGATGGTTTTGTTTGGTGTCACATGCTGGGCTGTCTTTCTGTAAGCCGTAGCGCGAGAATCTAACAACAGTTGGAGCGAACGCGGGTGGCATCTTCGTTGGGCTAGGGAGGGATCCGTGATTGAGATAAAGTGCCTTCGCTTCGAGCCGGCGCAACCCCGCGTCGCTCAGCTTTATCCGTAGGCGGCTTCTTTATGCTTCTGCGTTACGGCTCAATTAACAGAATTCTTTTGATCTGTACGCTCGTTGTCGCTGCGAGCACAATTGTTCTTCCCACCGTCGGTGGGTACGGGACGGTTCTATTCCAATTCGTTGTGCTTGGTGCGTGGGCATCTTGGCGGCGATTCGTTCGGGTGAGTATGCAGATTTTCACCACGGACAACTTTGGTCAATCGCGCTTGCACTGAATCTACTCACTTTTATAATTCCTGCCGCGCTTCTTTGGCTCATCACCCGTCGCAAATGGCCAGCTCAAGGGGCAGTAATAATCGCCGTTTGGTGCGCTCTATACCTCAGTTTCCTATTCTTTCTCGTCCCCGCCACGGACGGCCCATGATATTTATGTGCGCTTCTATACCTGAAAGCAGACGCTGGCGACAGAAGGGAGAGGGTCGAGACCGGGAGTTGACCGCATCGGTTCGCAGACGACAGAGTTAGATGCAATGAAACCGATGAGCCACATGCATTCGATTGTGACGACGGCGTTTTGTCTATCGCTGATCGGCTGCGGCGGTCCGAAGTTTCCGCCGCCTGCCGGATACGTTGATGCTTGCTACGGCGGCTACCATAGCGACAATCGGCAGACCGCAACTACCGAGTTCATAATGCGAGTCTCGGCGACCGAGCAGCAATGGCCAAGCCTGTCGGCGAAGCTGAAGAAGTTTGGCGCCGAACACGACCTCGCTGTCTTCGATACAAGCATGAGGCTGGATTGGGTGCATATGATTGAGGTAAGCCTGTGCAGCCCCAAGGGTCTATTCATATGGGCAGACAATCGATTGTATGCCGATCCGATGCCTAATCAGGACGCGAACCATGTGCTAATTCTTGTGAATCGCTACGCCGATCTCTACGACTGGAAGCCGATGGCGGAGGGATTGACGGAAGCATTCAAGGACTGGCCGGGAACTGTTGTAATCCGGTACGGCAATATCCCACCGCCAGGAATTAACTAACTTGATTCGTACGGTCCTGTTTCCGCGAAGCTGCCGCTCGCGTCCGGCAGTTCGGGGTCGACACCGGCGGCACAGGCAGATTCGTCAGTTGGCGGCCAACTCCAGACGTTGCCGCCTAATAACTGCCACCCTGAAAGCGGACGCTGGCTTAGAATGCACTGACGCATACCGAGGACACGGGACGATGCATACTGAATCTGTCGAAATTTACTCTGACGCAACGAATGCAGCAGTGATGCGGCACCCAGGGAGAAAGTTTCCCGGTGTTCTGATCCAGGGAGATATGTTGCACATACTTTGTGTATCTGCAGACTCGGCATCTGCGGCTGCTCGGGGCGTTATGAACGACGATGACTTCCAGGACCTGAATGAGCTACGGAAGCACCTTTGGTCTCTTCTTAACCACTATAAATCGGTACTTGATGAACACAAGATTTGCCTGCCTTTTTCGAAAACTGCCGCCCACTCACCATTAACTGGAAGTACACATGGACGGTGAAATCGACTATTCAAAGTATTCCAGAGATGATCTCAATGAAGCGCTGGGTCGAATCGACAAGCAGAGGTACCCGCAAAATTACGCCAATCTGTTGAAAGAGTCGGCGAGCCGCCCGGTCGTCTCACCGGCACAATCTAGTGGCCCGCGACGACCGGTGCTCGTCAAGGTGATCTTAGTCATTTACAGCACAGCGATAGTGCTGACGGGACTCGTCGTGATTATGGTGCTCATCACCTGGCCAGCGACGAAAGAGCCACTCCGCCAGATTCCGACTCGAGTATGGGTCGAAGGGGGAATTGGGCTGGCACTAACCTTGTCAGCAATGGTGCTACTGTTTCGAATGAAACGGTCGGCGTTCTACTTCTGTGTGGCGGGGAGCGCCCTCGCCACGGTTGGAAATGTTGGCAATTTGGTATCGGGAATGCCGATCAGCTCGGTCTTAACTCCGACCGTTCTGTTTGGGTACATATTAAGTTTGCTGGTTAGCTACTACACATGGTCCCTGAGTCGACAAAACGTGCTCACCTGACGTTGCTCGTTGGGATACCGCTAAGCAGACGCTGACATCCGTCAGCATCAGGTCGGAACCGGAAGTAGCGTCGCCACCGGCACACCCGGCCCACCAGGAGACGTTCGCTTTACTGGACCGCATTCCCGAAAGCGGCCCCCTCGTCTTCAGGTACGCTAATTAATAGAATGGATCGCCAATCTGACACTGACGTCCGCTCGAAAGCGCAGGTTGCGCCCCCTGATTTCGATAGGCTGACGATCTGAGGCCAAAACATGGCGGCGGGGCGCCGTTGCCCGGATTCAAGGCCAATCAGCCATTCTCAGGACGACCATTGACGACCACAACGGCTTGCAATACCAGCGGCTCGAGAGAAATTCCGCCCCGGACACGCTTTCCGAACTTCTCAGGCGTCGCGCTGCGCATTGACTTGACGGTAGGCTGGAGCGAGGATCCGACGCGACGGGAGTTCGCGGCAAAGGCCGGTGTTCAACATCGTGCGCAATAGAGGGGAAATCCGATGCACCATATACTAGAAGGTACGGTAGGCCGCCGAAATTTCATCGCGAGTCTTGGCGGAGCGGCAGTTGTGGGATTGATGTCTCACGAAGCCCGAGCCGACGCGCTCGAAGGGGCGCTCATGGCAGGGGTGGCGCAGACCGACTCGAACAGCCAGTCGTGCACACCTGGAACAAAACGCTTTCCGACAGTCGCCGAAGTCGAGGCACAAATCCCGACGCGTTCGTTCCGGCGCGGCGCGGGAAGCCTGCTTCTGAATACCAGCGGCGGCAAGGTCGAACCGCTCGCCAAAATGCCACCCCGTCCGACGCTGTGGGATTTTTTCGAACTGCGTTTCATGAAGACCCGGAATCATTGTTTTCAGAGCGCCAACAAGGCGCTGCAAAGCGGCGCGGACGAAGAGATCGTGCTCGCATGCCTTGTGCACGATACGGTGCAGGAGCTGATTCACACCGACCACGGCTTTTGGGGTGCGCAGATGTATGAGCCGTACGTGCCACCGCGGACCGCTTTCGCCATCCGCTATCACGCGGCGCTGCGGTTCTACCCCGACGTGCATACCGGCTATTGTTATCCCAACGAGTATCGAGAGATTTTTGGGATAGATTACGTCCCGCCACCCCACATCGAGGCTAGCTACCGATTTGCCCGATCGCATCGCTGGTACGGGGCAGCGCGCGCAGTGACGGTCAATGATCTGTATTCCTTCGATCCGAAGGCGGTTGTGAAAGTCGATCCGTTTGTCGAGATCAGTGGCGCGTCACTTCAAGCAACCCCCAGAAGGGTTGGGAAACGACAACAGCTCGTCCGCTCATATGTGGCGTACGCTTGCCAACCCGGACCTGCCGCTTTAGCGCCTGTCCAAGCCGGTGGACGCGGACAAGATCATAGATCTGTACGAGCGGCATGCTCGTGACTATGTCGCAGATCGTCGGAGCGTGGGCTGGAACGAAAGTGGGTGGCTCGATCGATTCAGCGCGCTCTTATCACAGGGGGCATCAAAACTCGACATTGGCTGCGGTTCCGGCAAGCCGATCCCGAGATGTCTCATCGATCATGGCTTCGCGGTAGATGGCGTGGACGCCTCGCCGACGTAGATAGCCATCTGCCGTGCGCGCTTTCCGCAGCGGTCCTGGCATGTTGCTGATATGCGTACTCTCGCGCTCGGGGCACGTTCGATGGCTTACTCGCTTGGGACAGCTTTTTCCATCTGCCCCACGATGATCAGCGCCGGATGTTTCCAATTGTTCGGCGACATGCCTCACCTGGCGCCGCGCTGATGTTTACCAGTGGAGGATCACACAGCAAAGCCATTGGCTCATATCATGGCGAACCTCTCTATCACGCCAGCTTGGCACCCGAGGAGTATCGGACGTTGCTGAAATCAACTGGTTTTCGCGTTGTGGCGCATCGTGTTGAAGACCCGAATTGCAACGGACACACTATTTGGCTCGCCCAAGCGGAGCACTGGGCGCCTCGAAGCAGTCGTTAACGACCGGTAGAGGGTCGACAACGGAGTACCGCAGCGACCGGCAACAGCCGGCCACAACCGGCCGCTGGCGCACCTGAATTGGTCGCCGGGAAGCAGCCGATCGCGGCTTTCGGTAGGCTATAGGGAACGCCAACCAAGATCCCGTCTATGGCCGAACCGAACAAGGCGGTGTTTCTCAGCTACGCGTCCCAGGATGCAGAGGCGGCCAATCGTATCTGCGTAGCACTCCAATCAGCGGGCATGGAGGTCTGGTTTGACCAAAGCGAGCTAAAGGGAGGCGATGCGTGGGATCAAACGATCCGTCACCAGGTCAAGAGCTGTGCGTTGTTTGTGCCGATCATTTCGGCCAGCACGCAGTCGCGCAGGGAAGGCTACTTTCGACGTGAGTGGAAGCTCGCCGTCGATCGCACAAACGACATGGCCGAGGGCACGGCCTTCCTGCTCCCCGTCGTCATCGATGGCACCTCCGACTCGGGAGCCCTCGTGCCGGAGAAGTTTCGAGAAATCCAATGGACACCACTGCCCGGAGGCGATACATCCCCAGCCTTCGTTGAGCGTGTCCGGCGCCTAATCACCGGGGAGCCGTTACCACCACCAACCGGGACCCCTGCGGCCGCTGCTCGCGTGTCGGCGATGGCGACCACCGCCAAGCCCGCGCGGCGCTCGAAGGCAGCACTCCTCGCGACGATTGCTTTAGTGATAGTCGCATTGGGTTACCTAGTGGCAAACCGACTCCTACTATCGAAACGGTTCGCAGAGCTTGAAGCGCCACCCACTTCGATAGTTCAGAGCGCACCAGTCATCGCCTTCAACCCGTTGCCACACTCCATTGCCGTACTTCCCTTTGTGAATATGAGCGGTGATACGAAGCAAGATTATTTCTCAGACGGCATCAGCGAAGAGATTCTCAACTCACTGTCTCGGTTAAACGCATTGCAAGTTGCTGCAAGAACTTCCTCGTTTTCCTTCAAGGGTCAAAACACCGACATCACCGATATTGCACGCAAGCTGAACGTCGGAGCCATTTTGGAAGGCAGCGTGCGCCGAACCAGTAACACGGTCCGAATCACCGTGCAGCTAGTCAATGCCGTCAGCGGATTTCACATGTGGTCACAAACATATGACCGCAAATTGACAGACATTCTGAAAGTTCAGACTGAGGTCGCCACCGCGGTTGCCCAACAACTTAATATGAGGCTGACAGCCACTGAAACCGAAACGCTTGAGCTGGGTGGGACGCAGAATTCGGCGGCGTATGAAGCGTACTTGCGCGGTGCACAGTTGCTGGCTAATTGGGACACTGGTGAAGTGGACGTCCGTGCGGCCCAGGTGGTACTGGATCAGGCGATCGCACTCGATCCGAAATATGCTTTGGCGTACGCAAAACAATCGGACGTCCTGACCGCCATTGCTGTTTTCATCGCCACACCCAATGAGATCGCGGATGTGCGCGAGCACGCTTTGCGAGCCGCACAGCGAGCAGTGGAACTTGCCCCTGAGCTGGGCGAAGCACACTTGGCTCTGGCGGGAGTCCTCGCCTACGTGCGGCTGGATTTCGCCAGCGCATTGCCTGAATTCGAGCTTGCTATGACACTATCACCGGGCAGTGCGAACGTACAAAGGCGATATGCCGGCTTCGCCGGTCATCTTGGCCGTTTTCAATCGGCCATCATCGCAGGCCGTCGAGCGGTCGCATTGGATCCGCAGAATGTCAATTCACATGTAACGCTGGGACAAGTTCTCACCTTTGCGCGCCGATATGATGAAGCGTTACTAGCTTACCGGGCTGCCGCCTTGGTCAGCCCAAACTCGGTCTATGTCAAAGAAGTAACCTCATGGACTCTGCTCGCATCCGGACAGTTTGAACAGGCGCGGCAAATTTGCGACTCGATTCCCCCGGGCACACCGCCTGACCCTCAGGTCCACTGTTTGGTACTGGCCTACCATGGACTGGGCCGACAACAGGACGCCGAGCGCGAACTGCAGCGGTATGAGGCTCTTCAGAAAAATGAGCCTTCAGTTGAACTGGCAGGGGTCTATGCCCAGTTAGGCAATAAGGCGGCCGCACTACGAACCTTGGAAAGGGCGGAGCGGTCGCGCGAATCGGGCTTACAGGGACTCAAAGTCAATTGGGCGCTTGATCCCATCCGCAATGAATCGCAATTCAAGGCGATCGAGGCACGGATGAATTTCCCGCCCTAAGTTGTCAGGGGGACCTGCCCGAAACCGGACGGTCACCAAGGACCGCGGAGGGTCGATGGCTGACTATTGAGTCGATGGGTGGTAGGGCACGTCGCCGGGGGCTGGTCTGTCGTCGAGGTTTCTCGCGACCCAAATCGTAAACGCCAGGCTCCCGACTCCAAAGATAAGCAACGCGATGACCAAGCGGTTTTTTCGTCTTAGCCGAAAAGTCAGCACATAGACGCATAGCGCCAACGCTGCAATCACAAGATAAGAAACAATCATTCTGGCAGTCTACATGACCGTCCTCGGCAGGCTTGTGGCACTCTTTTACTTCCCGATAGCCGCCGTTCACGAGCGGCAGAAAGGGGTCGATACCGGAAATCTGATGCGCATTCATCTCTCCGATTTTGAAAACACCGCTGTCGCCGAGGCCACGCCGGCTGAGGGGTTGTCGGGGACAGTGATCCGACGTATTGCCCTGCAAGACTGGGGTGACAATTGGCTTCTGTTAGCTCTGGATATCCCGCTCGAGTATCACGGTCGGTCCTACGACCAGGTCTTGATTAGGTCCAGGCTGGTAGGTTACGAACTAGGGCGCGACAAGTGGAGCTCGGTCTTCGTATTGGTGCTGCCGAACCCATCGGTGTTGGATAAGTCGGCGGTTGACTCAAAGGATTTCGACCATGTCTCTTGGGCATCGGCGACCATACAGCCTGAGCCCTGACACTCAATGAAGCGCAGCAATTCTCGTGGCAGCAAAGCGGACTGTGGCCAGGGACCGCTTGGGGTCGATAGGGTGAATTCGTCGGCGATTCAAATCGCATCGGGTAAACTCCCCAATCGACTCATGTATCGACGTGGGAGATTGAGCAATGGCGCAGACATATTTCGGCGGCTGTCAATGCGGCAAAGTGCGCTACGAAGTCGGAATGGACCTCGGAGAAGTGCTCGCGTGTAACTGCTCGCGCTGTCAGCGGCTGGGTTCGTTGCTAGCGTTCGCGCCAGCAACTCAATTCAAGCTCCTGTGCGGCGACGCCGACCTGACCACGTTTGAGTTCAATAAACACATGATCCAGCACCAATTCTGCTCGACCTGCGGCATTCAGTCGTTCGCAATCGGAACGCACCCGAAGACTGGCGCAAAAATGGCAGCCGTCAATGTGCGCTGCCTCGATGGCGTCGATGTGGACGCTCTCAAGGTGAAAAAGGTCGATGGGAGAAGCCTTTAGAGCGGCGAACTGGATATCCGAAAAGCTGACGTTCCTGGCTGGCGGCTCAGGGTCCGGGAGCTGCCCTCAGCGAGGTGGTCCGTGCCGGTGTAAGCTGAGTTTGGGTGGGCGCGATCGGGCGTTGATCGGAGAGCTGGCAATTGCATATCGGCCTTATCGGAGGGATCGGCCCTGCGGCAACCGATTTTTACTATCGGCGCCTGATTTCAACGTTTGCCAGCAAGAAGACGGCGCTTGAGCTGACGATCGTGCATGCCGATACACCAACGCTCCTCGGCAATCTCGCGTGTAATGCCGCCGTTACCCAAGTCGCTATCTTTATGAAGCTGACCGATCGCTTGGCGGCGGCGGGGGCCGAGTGCGTCGCTATCACATCCATCGCCGGCCACTTCTGTATCGAAGCGTTCAAGGCAGCGTCCGTGCTACCCGTTGTTGACATGATTTCCGAAGTTAACCGAGCCATTCAACAACGAGCCTTCAAGCGGATCGGCATCCTCGGAACCCGCACGGTCATGGAGACACGCCTCTATGGAGGCGTTTCCGGCGTGGAAGTAGTCCCGCCTAGCGGCCAGGATCTGGAAGACGTGCACCAGGCCTATATTGCGATGGCAGCGTCCGGGATCGTTACAGAACTTCACAGCGCGGTCTTCACCGCGGTCAGCAAAAAATTGCTCAATGAATCTGGCGTTGAGGCAATCATTCTCGGAGGCACCGACCTCGCATTGGTATTCAACGAACGAGACACGGACTTTCCGATCATCGACTGCGCCGGCATCCATGCGGACGCCATCGCTAAATTGGCCACCACCTGAATTTGTCGTGACGTCGGCTCTGACAAATCGAGTTGCCCTCGTGATTGTCTTCTGTGCAAATGGCTATTGAACCGAAATATCGGCGATCGTGAGATTGTTCGCAGCTCTAAAATTCATCGTAAAAGGCGGCGAAGGTGCGCGCCGGCCGAAGAGTCGCGTTGAGTCGATCACTCCTTGGGGGATTGCTATCCGTCTTAGACCGGCCAACTGCGGTCGGTGGCAGTACGAAACTGATCGTCGCAAAGCGGCCGCTGATCGAACCCGATAAGATACCCCTATGAGTTGGCGCATCTTGTTTTCCTGCCGGCCTTCGAAATGAGCCAGCCCTTCGGGCATAATTTGTCGCCGATCCAATTCAAGCGATTGCTCCATTCCTATTGGTGGAACGCGCGCACGCTGCTGACCACCGCGCTACTGGCTGGCCAAGTCTTTGGGTTGGCGCACGCCCTTTCGGTCGAGGGTGCTGCAACACCAGCAGGTCCGCCGCTCAAGGCATCGGCCGGCATTGAAATGTCGTCCTGCACACTGCCCGGCGTGACACAAGTCGCCCGCTGCGGCGTGCTCAATTTACCTGAGAATCCCAGCCGGCCTTCCGGCCGGCGACTCCTGATCCATGTTGCCGTCATTCCGGCGACGAATGGTCCCGGGCTGCCCGACCCAATCGTGCCGTTAATGGGTGGTCCGGGCGAGGATGCAATCGGCGCGGCCTCAATATACGTGGAGCAATTCGCCGTGTTGCGCACTAATCGTGATCTGTTGTTGGTTGACCAGCGCGGAACAGGTCGATCGGCTGCACTGCATTGTGATCTCTATTCATCGAAGCAGCTCGCGGCGAGTCTGCGTGAGGTATTTCCTCTCGCTGAGGTTGAACGATGTGAACGAACGCTACGTGCACACGCAGACTTGACGCAATACGGTTATCTGCGCTTTTCGAGCGACCTCGAACAGGTTCGACGCGCTCTTGGCTATGGGCCGCTCAATCTATTCGCAGGCTCCTACGGCACGCGAGCAGCGGTAGTGTACGTTCGGGCCTATCCCAATAGCGTACGAACAGCATATCTCGGCAGTGTTGTACCGATTGATGTGGCGCAACCCTTACCTATGGCAAGGACTGCACAGGACGCGCTTGAAAGCCTGCTGAGTGCATGCGCAGTTGATTCCGCGTGCCAAGTCGCGTTTCCGAACTTACGCATCGAGTTCGATCAAGTAGTCGCACGTCTCGAATCTGGCGCCCGCATTTCCATTCCTGGGAGTACCGGGACAATGCTACTTCACCGCGGTCGAGTTGCAGAGTGGTTTCGTTCCAGGCTGTACCGTCCAACAAGTGCAGCTTTGCTCCCCTGGTTAATTCATCAGGCTTACCTGGGCAATTGGAACCCAATAGTTGAAGGCATTCTTTCGGACTCGCGTGACGCCGATTCCGACCTTAGCCTCGGCTTGCTATTCGCGATTACGTGCAATGAAGACGTACGCTTCCTGGATGAGAAGGAAATCCGACCCCAGACGCAGGGCACGTTTCTCGGGGATTACCGGGTGCGCGAGCAGCAGGCCGCATGCAAAACCTGGCCGAAGAGTGCGCTTCCAGTCGATTACCGAAAGCCTGTGCATTCTTCAGTGCCTACCATGTTCGTCTCTGGAGACACCGACGGCGGCACTCCGCTTTGGTACATGCAGCATGTAGTGCCAGGGTTCGCAGAGCGCATTGAAATCGTGGCTCGCGGCCAAGGACACACTGAGTGGAGCAACTGTATTGCGGAATTGTATCAACGGTTCATACGTACCGGAGCAGTGCAGGAGCTAGTTGGCGCTTCTTGTGAGCCGCTGTCGCGACCGTCATTTAAGACCGGATAGGTTGCACCAAGGGATGCTTTCCGCCCGCGGTGGTTTGCGGGCATCGGCTTGGACGGCGTCTAAATATCCGCTACGGAGCGGCAAGACAGTTGCGTGGGGTAGCGAGTGGCCGAAAGGGAATCTTTGCTAGCACTCAGACGACGGCCCTGCGATATGCCTGAATTTGGCTCTTTGTCATTTGTGGTAAACCGTCATCGACGCTGTACCAGGGCGATTTGAAGTCTATATAGATGTGTTTGTCTGGTCGTATCTTCGGATCATCATCAAGGGCGCCCGCCGGAACCTCAAACCACGATGCATCGTCCGACGGCACCGGTACGGGTGAGCCGCAACGACCACAGAAGCGATTCGTATAGGGCGGCGCGGCGTCAATGATTGGCGCCTCAAACGTCTTTATGAGTTCCTTTCCTTGAACAATGCGGAGATCTTCGCCGCGCACCCGCAAGCCTGCTGCGAAGGCGGAACCAGTGGCCTTTCGGCATCTGTTGCAGTGACACAGTTCGAAGGGGCCCTTGCTGCCACGAATCTCGAACTTAACGCCACCGCAGAGACAGCTTCCTTTGATCATTGGCAACTCCTGCGAAAAACGCTTAGACCAGAGGGTCGTCCTCAGGTTAGCACTTTGCATCTCGGTGCCCGAAAGCAGACGGTGGTGGACGGCCGCTCGGGGCCGAAAATCTGCGGAAAACACCTACGGCTGCCTGAGAAAGACTGAAGGGGAGATCGTCAAGCGGGGCTGTTCCCTCGAATCAAGAAAATTGCCGGCTTTCTACAGCGCCAGATTTTTCCGCCGAATAGGAAGAGAATTTTTTAACAAAATAGGTCAGTCGCTGCTGGCAATGCGCCCGGCGGACTGGGTTAGTTCGCCACGCTATGGCAAAATGTGCGCGCTGCCGGGCACCGTGAAGATCGCTGCGACCGGCGCCGCGGGGGGAACATGCTACGTGTCGTCAGCCGCTTCGAGACCGTGATCAACGTTGCGCTGCTTGTAATGATGTCGCTTGTCGTCGCGGTGACGACGATCGACCTCGGCTGGACTCTCGTCGAGCACCTTATTTCGCCGCCGTACGTTCGGTTTAGTGACGCGGCACTCAAGGAGGTCTTCAGCGACTTCCTGCTCGTCCTCATCGGGCTCGAGCTGCTCGACACGGTACGGACCTACATGACCGAGAAGGCCGTCCGCATCGAGCTCGTGCTGGCCGTCGGCCTTGTCGCGATCACTCGCAAGATAATAGTTATCGACATGAAAGATTTCGACAGTCTGTGGCTGCTCGGTATCGCCGCCGTCATCGTCGCGCTCGCGTTCGGCTACTACATCATCACGAGCGCGCGGCACAAAGCCGCGACAAAGCCAGGGTCGAGTACATAGCGAAGCGGCCGCGCTCCGATCGTCCAACTGCGCTCGCGGCGGAGTTCCACGCCTCGGCTCGCCTTGTGAGATGCCCACGTGCATAATTCATTTCCCGCTAAATTTGCAAGGAGAGGACATGCACCCGCTTCGCTCTCGCATCGCTCTGATGAGCGCGACGACTCTTTGTGCGGCATTTGCGTCGTTCACGAGCTACGCCGACACGGATGCCTGCTCACTCTTGACTGCCGCTCAGGTGAGTGCGGCTATTGGTGTTCCAGTCGGCGCGGGCACGCACGTGACTCCCACTTTTGTGAAGACCTGCACGTGGCAACCCACCGGCGGCTCGGACATTCGCGCGGTGACGATAAACCTGCAGACGAGCGCATTCTACGATGGCGCCAAACAGAAGGCCGCGAATGCCACAGCCTTTGGACTTTCAATGCGTCCAGCCGCGGTCGGCGACGATGGCTTTGTCGAGACCATCGGCGGCGAGATGCCCACCCTCTGGTTCAAAAAAGGTACCGTCGCGCTCAAGGTCGCCGTCTACGCGAAGCGAACTCCCGATGCCCTGCAGGCGTTGGAGCTTGCGCTCGCCAATCAGGCGGCCCAAGCGCTATGACTGGGATGCTGCCGGCCCATCCGGACCTTGAGGTTGCGGAGATTTATCGATTTCCGAACGGATAAAACGTCACAAGGGTCATCCGCTCGTTCACCGGGAACCGACGGAGGATGAAGCCGCGGCTGCTCGCGCTTCCCGCCAGGATGTTCTCTACCGCTCGCCGGACGTCCCTGAGGTCGTTCATATCCAACCAAGGCGCGCCGGGCGGCGCATCGTTTCGGCAGCAGTGGGCGCCGTAGATCACGGTGTCGTCGGGCAGGGTAGCGAGCAGCCGGTCGGCGGTCGCCACGTAGGTTGAAAGACTCGAATCCGGGAGAAAAGCGTAGAGCGTGGTGGGATAGATCAAATCGCCGGTGAAGAGCAGCTGCGCGGCCGGGTCGCGAACGGAGATAGAAGTGGTCGTATGTCCGGGCGTCCACAGCACCTGCACTCGGCGCTCGCCCAGGTCGATATAGCCATCCGGTTTGACCCACTCGGCCACCCGGAACACCGGTGCCACCTCGCCCCCCGTGCCCATGTATTGGTGGCGCCCGAGATGGACCTTGCCGTCGATAAGGCGCGAACGGGTCTCCGGCAGATCAATCAGGGCGATCGAATCGAAATTCTTGAGCCCATTCGTATGATCGCTATGAAGATGGGTCGGAATCACCGTGATCGGCAATTGCGTCAGAGTCGCCAGAGCCGGATGGATGTCGCGCGTTGTCGACCCGGCATCGATCAGTAATGCGCGGTTCTTGCCGATCAGGAGGTATTCAAAATTGTCCAGGTCGCCTTGCGGCTCGCCGATCGCAAAGGTGTCCGGCGCGATTTTCTGCACTCTCCAGTAGTCGTCGATGACGGTCCCGCGCGGTTCACCGGCCAACGGTGTTCCGGAGATCAGAGGAGTGGGCCATGCCGGCCGGGAGTGAGTCGCGTGGATGAGTTCGACATATACCAGCGGCGCGGAAGCCAGTCCCGCCGCTAATAGAGCAGCCACTGCCGCCACGACGATCCACAGCGACGGCCAATTCTTCTTCTTCGACGCATCCATGACTCAATTTTAGCAGCAACGCCACAGCGCGCCACAATTGCCGCACGGCGTTGCCACAATCGACTGCAAGACTCTTCCACTGAGGCCTGGTATCAACAATTCGTGGGAGTGTCAGCAAATGCCCAGCCGCTTGGATGCCCTGCTCGAGTTCGTGCGACGAGAACTCATTGAGCGTCTCGGCCGCTTCGTCGCGGCGCTGGCGGGAGCGCTTCGTGCCCTCTCCGAAGCTGCGTGGCGCCGCCGAAGGCGCATCGTCGTGGCAGCGTTGCTGGCCTTGTTGGCCTACGGTCTTTACGTCCACCCACCCTTTGCCGCCGTGCGCCGCGGCGAGGTGGTGGTGCGCACCAACGTACTCGACGGCTCGGCGAGCGTCTACGCCGCCGGCACGCTGTTGGTTCTGCCCGCCATTCAGCAGCTTCGGAGGTACTCGACGCGTGATCAGGTGTATCGCCCGAGCGAAAGCGCGAGCGCCGCCGGTGCCGCGCCGTTTCAGTCGATCGAAGGACTGTCGCTCGGCATCGACCTGGCGGTGCGCTGGGCTGTGGATCCTGCCCGCCTCGCGCAGCTTTCCAAGGAATTTCCCGACGACCTGAACGCCGACCTGGTGCGCCCGGCGGTGCAGGGCGTCATCTATCCTTTGTTCGCGAGGTATACCGTGCGCGAGATTTTTTCCAGCCGCCGCGCCGAAATCCAACAGGAATTGGTGTCCGAACTCAAGCCAAAGTTGGCGATGCTTGGGCTCGCCCTTCGCGGCGTCGATATCGGCAAGGTGGATTTGCCGCGAGACTATCGAGCGGGATTGGAGAAGGTCCTCGCGGAGGAACTCGAGACGGAGAAAATTCGCTACACGCTGGAGCTCAAGGAGGCGCAGGTCAAGCAGGGACAATTGGAGGCCGAGGCTGACAAGGTGCGCCGGCAGACCGCGGCCGAGGCCGCGGGCGTGGAGCAGGTCATCGCCGCACGCGCGCAGGAGGAGACCATGAAACATATCCTGCCCTTCAAGCAGAAGCAGATTGAGCAACGCAAGCTCGAGGCCGAGGCAGAGAAGGTGGCGCGCATTCGCAACGCGGAAGGCGCTGCGGAGGCGCGCCGTATCGAGGCCAAAGGCGAGGCCGATTCAAGGCAAAAGCTCGCGGATGCGGAGGCGTACCGGCTCGAGCTGGTGGGTAAGGCGAACGCAGGCCAGATGGAGCGGGAAGGCGTGTTGATCGCGCATTACCCGCTGCTGATTCAAAAAACGCTCGCCGACAAGCTTTCCGATAAGGTGCAGGTCATCATCGCCCCGACGCCGGCAGCCGGGCGGTTCATTGGCTCGAATCTCATCGGCACCCAGGCCCCCGCAAGCCCCGACGAAGCCGAGAGTTCGCAGTGATTCTGGCGCTCGCCGCGGCGCTGGCGATTGTGGTGCACGATCACACCCCGTTGCGTGCCGAGCCGCGCTCGAGCGCACCCGAGCTGACCGCGCTGTGGCAGGGTGACGTGCTCGAGATCCGCGGCGAGCACGCCGGATACCTCAAGGTTTACAACTATCGCCGCGAGCGCGGTGGATATGTGAGAGGTGAGACGGTGCGCGAGGTCGAGCTCACCGAAGCCAAGGCACCGGAACTGCTCGCGGTGCTGCGTTTCCTGCGTGATAGCCCGGGATCCGAGGCGCTCGGCATCAGTTACGGGGCTGCGTATCTTAAGGCGGTGCCGGCACGAGAGCTGACGGGCGAGGCTTACGATGCCATTGCCCGAATGGCCGAGCGGCTGGCCGACGAAACCACGGGAGATGGCTACCACGTCGTCAATGTTGCCATCCACATCGACGTTGTGGAGCAGTTCGGCATTCACATGCGTACCTTCGAGCGCAACGGGCAGATGAAGCTGTGCTACGACGGCGATCTGTACCGCCGCGTGCTGGTCCTCGCGGGTGCGAGCGCCGAGGAACGCGCGAGCGCGGCACTCAGCCTGACGCGGCCGGACTGCATTGATCCTGACCTAGGGCCCGTGGCGCGCGCCTCGCTGGACGACGAACGCCGCACTCTACTCGATCAGGTCAACGAGCGGGAATTGAGCGAGATGATGAGGAGCCGCCTTCATGCCCGGCGCGCTGCAGTGTGGGCATCCGTTGCCTTCGAACAGGCCAGGCAGAATGCCTCGCCGGGGGCGGCGGCGGAACGTGCGCTCACCGAGGTCCTCGCCGTCAATTCGAGCGAGCTCGGGGATGATCTTCGCGTGGAGTACGAAGATGCGTTGATTCGAGTAGGCGCCATCCGCTGGGCGGCAAAGAGGGAAACAGCCCGGTCAGGCACGCTGACGCTCACCGCGCTCCCGGGTGATGCGGGTCAAACCTGTGTTGCCTTGGAGGAAGCGCCCCCCCGACACTCGGCACCGCTGGTGCGACGCTGCACCTATGGGATCGTGTGGACGGCATCGGCCCAGATGATTCCCCAAGGCCCGGCCTTGGCGCTCGCGGTTCAGCCCTTGGAGAGCTGGCGCGAACTTTGGCTGTTTCACCAAAGGGCAGGAACTTGGGTGATTGACGTGCTCTCACCCGGAGCGGTCGATCCCGAGGAAGGCTATGTGGAGTTTGCCGGTTTCGCGCCGGGTCCGCGGCGCGTTCTCATTGCACGCGAGTTGAAGGACCGCGGACGGGTTCGTCGCCGCTTCGAGGAGGTCCGGCTCGATGACCTCGCCCTGGTGCGACAGGCAAGCACCCCGGATCTGTTGCGCGACTTCGGTCAGTGGCAGGACGCGGCGTGGCGCCGCGACACGCTAGCGCTGCACTGAACCGGCTGCGAGACCCAGTTGGGCTTCGTGCGCGGCCACCAAGTCGCGATCATCGTGCTGCCAGGGATGAAACCCGGGCCGGAAGAAGGACAGCCACGCCGGAAAGATCTGGCGCAGCAGCCCGGGATAAATCAGCAGATACGAAAAGATGCGCAGCCCCGTGACGGGGTCCATCGATACCATCCTGCTTGAGGAACTGACGCATCGCGCGTCACACGCCCCCGCAGAAAGGTGTAGCTGATGTGCAGCATCACCAGCGAGCGGAATTTCCAGCGCTGATAGGCGGATAGCTTCTCGGTCGCGGCGAGAAAGGTGTCGAAGGCCACGCCCTTATGCTCGATTTCCTCGATGGCGTGCCATTTCCAAAGCCGCGCCGCTTCCGGCGATGCGCCTTTGAAGTGCCGCTCGCTCTTCAAGACAGGCATGCGCGATGATGGCGGTGAAGTGCTCCAATGCGACGGTGGTCACCAGTCCGAAGATCGGCGGTTTGTCCTTCATCTCCGCCAGGCGCGCGTCCAAATCTGCATGCATGGCGCGACACATCGTAGCCCGCCTGCTCCACTTGGTTGTTCAAATGGCCGTGCTCGCGGCTGTGCGCGGCCTCCTGCTTGATGAAGGCATCGATTTGCGCCTGCTGCTGCGCCGGCACCTTATCCCGAAAATTCCGCACGCTCTCGATGAAGAATGCTTCGCCCTTCGGAAAGGTGAGCGACAGGCTATTGTAAAACGCCGTGGCGATCGGCGTCGCCGCCGTTCCACCAACGCTCGCGTGCTACGGCCGCCGCGCGAACATCACATTGCGGGGTTGAATGCGTAAGTCCGCAGGGGTCGGAGACAGATGTTCCATGGCGGCTCGATCCTGACTGAGAGGTCCTCAAACATAGTCGCTATTTATGCATCCGTCAATATACTATTGATGAGTCCATAAATTAATGCTCCCGCAACGCAGCAAGTGCCTGGGCGAAGTAGTCGCGCCGTTTGGACGCGCCGGCACCCAGGGCCTCGCCCAGCAGCGATCCCACCGAGGATTCCGCATAGGCCGCGAACGCGACGATCAGGGCGATGCGTGATATTCGTTTTGCATCGGTCTTGGAACTGGGGCGCGAGCGGCTGACGATGAAGTCGGCCAGCATGCGATTCACCGGCTCCAACCGCGATGTTTCCCCGGAGCGCACCAGCCATCCCAAGACCCGGCCCAATCCATTCTGGCTGAAAAGATCGAACACGCGATCCACCAAGGTACGGTAGTCGTGTTCGAGGTTGTTCATCTCGATACCGACTGTCTGCAAGCCCGCCAGAAGTTCGCGAACCAGATCCTCTGCGATCGCCGCGTGCAGACCTGCGGCCGACCCGAAATGGTGGCTCAAATTGGGATAGGTCACGCCGGCCGCGTCGGCGACCGCACGCATGGTCAGGACGTCATCCGGACCGTCCACGATCAGTCGCCGGGCGGCGGCCAGTGCTTGCGCGCGCATGTCGGAGGCCACGCGTCGAATACGCCGTGTGCGCCCGGCGCCTGCGGATTTTTTCTTCACCTGCATGAAGTCTGCGCGATGCTCCGTTCCATGGCAACTGCGCACGCAAGGGCTATACTCAGGCGCAATCGCGCCATTTTCCCAAGAGCCATCGTTGAATACCCAAACAATAGAGCAACCCAAGACTCTGGCGGGACTGTCGCCGCCTCCGCTCAAGCGTGCGTCGTTCCTGCAGATACTTCGTGCTTCCCGAGGCAACGCTTTTGAAGTGATTCCTCTGGAGGCATACGAGCAGCCGGTTTATTTGTCAGAGTGGCTGATCGGAAAAGTGCTCATCGTGAGTGATCCGGATGGTGTGCGGCGGGTGCTGCTGGACAACGTGGCCAACTATCCAAAAGAGGCCATTGGCGACGAATTCTTTACAGCCATGTTCGGCGAAGGCCTGCTGAGCGCACCGGCGGCCAAGTGGCGTACCCACCGTAAAGTGATGGCGCCCTCATTCGGCACCCGGACGGTCGAGTCCTATGCGCCGGCGATGGTGGAAACGACGGTTGCCTTTGCGCAGCAATGGGATGCGCTGCCCGAATTTTCCGAAATCAACATCGCCGAGGAAATGAAGGCACTGACGCTCAAAATCATTTGCCGGACCATGTTCTCATCCGACGCCGAAGAATTGTCGAGCTATGCCGGCGAGGCACTCGAGTTCGCGCAGGCCTCGATGGAATTCGGGCTGTTGGACTTTTTGCCTGTGATCGGCCCGCGGCGCATCAAGCGCAAACAGGATGCGATTCGCGAGCACTTCAGGGGATTGGACGCGGCCATCTATCGGCTGATCAGCGAGCGCGAAAAGATTCGCGATGAGGCTCCAAAGGACTTTCTCACCCGGCTCGTCGCCGCGAAGGATCCGGACGACGGGGTGGGAATGAGCGCGGCCGAGGTGCGCGACGAGGTGGTCACCATTTTCATGGCCGGCCACGAGACGACCGCGGTCACCATGACCTGGGTATGGTATCTGCTGTCGCAACATCCGGCGGAAGAGGCGAAGCTGCATGAAGAGTTGGATGCCGTCCTTCGCGGAAGGATTCCGGCGGCCGAAGATCTTCCGAATCTGCCGTACACTCGCATGGTCATCGAGGAAGCGATGCGCGTGTATCCGCCCGCCCCCGGAATCTCCATCCGCGAGGCCAGGGAGGCGGACGAAGTGTGCGGATTCAAGATTGCCCCGGGAATGCAGGTCATGATTGCGCCGTGGGTCCTGCATCGCCACCGCCGTCTTTGGGACAACCCCGAAAACTTCGACCCAACGCGATTCACCAAGGAGTTGAGCGAAAAACGTCCGCGTTTTGCGTACCTACCCTTCGGGGGCGGACCTCGGATATGCATCGGCGCAACGCTCGCCATGACTGAGGCGACCCTGATCCTCGCCGTGCTTGCCCAGCGATTTCGCCTGCGTCTCAAGGAACAACAGGACATCAAACTCCAAACGCGCATCACCTTGCGCCCCAAGAATGGAATACAGATTATTTTAGAGCGGCGCCGCCCGGCGGCGTGAACGGATGGCAGTTGGCGATTGGCGGGGAACCTCCATTACATAAGGAGATGAACATGGCTGAGAACGTATACAAAGTAATCGAATTGATCGGCACCAGCACCGTATCGTGGGAGAAGGCGGCTGCGGCGGCCGTTGCCCGCGCGGGAAAGACGCTTCGGGATCTGCGGGTTGCGGAGGTCGTCGAGTTGGATATCCAGCTCAAGGACGGCAAAGTCGAGGCATACCGCGCAAAAATCAAAGTGTCGTTCAAGTACGAACGCGGGAAATAACCGCGCGCATCAGGCGTCCGACCGGCAGGGTCTTGTCCTGGATTAGATTTCCATGCTCATCGAGGCTGCCCCAGCCGGAATCCGCGATGTAGTAAAAGTAGGGGCCAACGACGACTCCGTGGGTTGGGTCGCCGAGAGTGGGTGTTGAGCGTTCGATGATGGATTCGGACAAGACTCCGATCTTCGACGCATCCAGAACAAAACGCACCACTCTTTCGGGTGAGGCGCCATTTTGCGTGGCGATGAGCGTATTGCCCACGAGGTACAAGCCGTCGATTCCGCTTAGCGCATGCATTCCCTGCGCGGCGAGCCATGCGACACGCTTGGTCTTAAGATCCAGCATACCGACACCGCGCACATAATCAGGTATCAAAACATGCCTGCCATCAGGCAGAACCACCGGCGTTTGCGGCGACAGAAAATCACCGGAGTCGATTCGCTGCAGGGTCCACGTGTTTCGCATGACCCGATACACGCCGCCCCCCTCACCATCCGACACAATGGCATTGCCGCGGGCGTCGAGCGTCATATCGCCCAACGCGCTGCGAGGAGGGCCTTCGATTCGACGGAGCAAAGCACCCGAGTGCAGGTCGTAGATGACGATGGCGGATCTGCCCCAGTCCGCCTCTGCCACGGATGAGAAGCCCTGTAGCGCGACTTCGGTGGCCCAGAGGATGCGCCTGCCGGCATCTATTTTCAGCGCCATCACCGGCCACTGATCCGGCGCCTCGGCAAACACCTCGGACTGACCCGTCCTGTCGAGCGCGACGATGCGCTTCCCGAGCACGCTGCTGAAATAGAATCGCCGGGTCGTCGAATCGTAATCGACATCCTCGGGCACCGCGAACTTCTCGTTCAAGTCAAATGCCTTCGTTGCGATGGAAATACTCGCCGAATTGGCTTCCATAGCTGTGTTAATCGCTTGATACCCTTCGGTGGCGCGCAGCGCGTCGAATTGTTTGGCTCGCAATAAGCCGTCGTTTGCCTGCCCCATATTGACGAACTGAGCAAAGCTTTGAAGGGCATCGTCTTGATTGCCGGCGAAACTCTCCGCGCTCATTCTTTGCAAAGTCGCCTGAGGGGAGCCATGCAGAAAGGCATACATTGCTCGTGCGGCCGCAAGATAGGACCCAGCATCGCCGCCGGCGTGAGCACGGCGCAAATCCTCCTGGAGCTGCGCAAATTCATCGACGGCTCCCGGCGCCAGCGCATGGGCCGGCGCGAGGCAGGCGAGCGATGCGGCCGCGATCAGCATGGCGGCACCCTGACGAATCGACACTTTTGCCAGCCGAACCGAACGCAAGCAATGAGACGTGAAGCAAATCACGGTTTTGCGCGCGGACCCTACTATTCTGTGCCTCATGCTGATTCTTTTCGCATTTGCGCGCTGCCTGCCCCGCGAACCTGAGCACGACGGTTTGGAAGACGAGCCGCGCGCTGCGTTGGGCCATCTCGGATTGACGGTCATCGCGCTGGTCTTCGTACTACTCACCTTCTGGAAGAGTTAACGGGGCAAAAGTTCGTCTTCTCTCGGCGTCCTGCTAGTCTACGCCGATGATCGAATTTTCAGAGCTGTCAAAAAGCTACGGATCGTTTCGTGCCCTGGCGCCTTTGAGCCTGACCGTCCCGCGAGGAGAGATGTTCGGGTTTCTCGGCCCCAATGGCGCAGGAAAGACCACGACCATTCGTCTGATGATGGGTATTCTGGTTCCCAGCGGCGGCAGCATTCGGATTGCAGGACTCGACTGTCATCGGGAGAGCGCCGAGGTCAAGCGCCATGTCGGGTATCTGCCGGATAGCCCCATTTTCTACGACTATTTGCGCGGCCGCGAGATCCTGCAGTTCGTCGGTGAAATGCATGGTCTGTCGCGCGTCGAATCCTCATTGCGCGCCGACCGGTTGCTGACCGACCTGGGACTCGAGTCGGTGACCGAGGAATTTGCCGTCAATTATTCGATGGGGATGAAGAAGAAACTGGGGCTGGCCTGCGCACTCATTCATGAACCTTCGGTGCTGATTCTCGACGAGCCCACCAATGGCCTGGACCCTCGCGCCTCGCGCGATGTGCAACAGCGATTGCGCAAAAGCGCCGATGAGGGCACGACGATTTTCCTGTCGACCCATATTCTCGAGATGGCGGAACGGCTCTGCAGCCGCATCGGCATCGTTCATCATGGCGAGTTGGTCGCCACCGGCAGTCCGCAGGAACTCAAGCAGAACGTGACCGCCGGCGGCACGCTCGAGGAGGTATTCCTGGCCGTGACGGCGGAGTCGGAAGGGGCATGACCGATGCTTCGTTGACGCTCGACGCTTCGGTCAGAAACGGCGTGCCGGCCGGCCGCGCGATATGGCTCTTGACCGTCTTACGTCTCAAGCGGCTCGCGAATCAGATGACGCTGGTCTATGGCCGGCGGCTCGGCGGCGGCCGGGGCCGCGGACGTCCCGCCACACCTGGAAAGAAACGCAATCGATGGGTGGTGAGCGCAGTCGCCGCGTTGTTCATGCTGCTCGCGTACGGCAACATCGCGCGGCAGAGCATCATCAATTTGCATCAGGTACTCGATCCCGGGGTGCACAGCCGCTTCTCGCCCCCATCAGGTCCGATGAGCGATGCCTTGCTGCACGGCCTGACGATGGAATGGTCGCTGCTGTTCATCGCAGTCATCCTGCTGTCTCTGGCCGCACGCGAACTAT
Organism: uncultured Gammaproteobacteria bacterium; assembly: GCA_963775565.1. Lineage (GTDB taxonomy): Bacteria > Pseudomonadota > Gammaproteobacteria > Steroidobacterales > Steroidobacteraceae > Bog-1198. The sequence goes on along the minus strand of CAVZJP010000017.1, from coordinate 253,398 downwards.
CGCAACCTGACTGGGATTTGGAGTGGCTGGTAACGTTGCCGCTGCGCATGCCGGTTCTTTTGTGGGGCCGGATCATCGAGCGCTCGATCGCGAATCCGATCGGACTTCTCACTCTTTTTCCGGCCGGCACGTTGATCGCCTGGATCTCGGGATTTCGCTGGAGCGCGCCCCTGGTCGGTGCGATCGGCATTCTTCCCCTGTTGCTGTTGGCCGCACTCTTCCGGACCTTGGTGGACACCGGTCTGCGCATGACGCTCGCGCCCTCCCGGTTGCGCAACCTGCAGGCGGTGCTTTCCGTCATCAGCATCATCCTGCTTTATCTGGTCATTTCCCTGGGTCTTAGTTCGCCCATGGCATTTGTGCTTGATTGGGCAAGAGACTTCCCCGCTTGGGCGGGCTGGCTGCCGCCGGGGCTCATCGTGCGGGCAATCAATGCGCCGGCACTTGCGCAGCAGTTGGCCCTGGCCGCTCTGCTGATCGTCGAAGTGGCGGTCATCTTGTGGCTCGGCCTCGCACTTCTCGCGCATCAGCTGCGAAACGGCGTGGTCGCGGCGAGTTCGCGCGAGACCGGGCGCGTTTCAACGGCTCGGGCGCGGACGGCGCATCAGCCCGACGCGCGCGCACCTTTCCAGGTGGGCAGCGTCGTGCAACGGCGTGAGCTCAGACTGCTCAGCCGCGACAGAACCTTTCTGGTGCAGACCCTGGTGTTACCGGTGGTCATCGTGTTCAGCCAGATCATATTCCAGGGCCGCCTGCACTCGACCTCGCTCTCCGGCGTCAGCGATGCCGCGGTCGCATCGATCGCCTTCGGGATCGCGGCCTATACCTTGATGATGTCGGCGTTTCAGACGCTCAATTCCGAGGGCGGCGCGCTGTGGCTGCTTTTTACCATTCCGCGATCCCTCGAAAGCATTCTCGTCGAAAAGGCGCGGCTATGGGCCGTGCTCGCGCTGGTTTATCCGGTCCTGGTGTTCGTCGCCGCGATTGTCATCAAGAGGCACGTGGATATCGAATTGATTGGACTGGCGGCCGTGGTTCTTCTCGGGGTCCCGATATACACCGTCATAGCCGTCGCCCTGGGCGTGTACGGCTGCGACCCCTTGTCCCCGGAGGCGCGCACCAAGCTTCGTCCGACCTATGTCTATCTGTACACCATGCTGGCGGGCCTCTATACCTACGCCATATTTGCCAGCGAGTGGTGGCAGAGAGTGGTGCTCATCGTGCTCAGCGGCCTGCTGGCGCTGGCGCTTTGGCAGAAGGCTCGCGACGAATTGCCGTATCTGCTCGACCCGGCGGCCTCGCCGCCGGCCCGGGTTTCGACCTCCGATGGCGTGATTGCGGCGATGATGTTCTTCGTCCTGCAAGGGATCGTTCTGGCGATCGCCATGGCGGGCGCCCATCGTATCTCCGGTCGCGCGGTGGTCACTGCTTATTCGATCGCGGGCGCTGCCACGTTTGCTCTTTTCCGCTTTGTGTACTGGCGCTCGAAGACCAGCGGCGTACCAGCAGTTTTCGGCTCAAAACTGCGGAATGCGTTGAGCTGGGGAGCCGGCGCAGGTCTGGTCGCGGCAGCGCGGCGGCGTGGCCTACCTCTATGCACTGCAGCGATTCGACCTGGCGCAAGACGTCCTGCGCGAATCGGCGAAGGGACTCTTCGCGAGTATCTGGATACCGGTGCTCGCGGTCGTTGGCGCACCGATTTTCGAGGAGTTCATATTTCCGCGGGCTCATATTCGGCGGCTTGCGGCGTTCACTGGGTGCGCTGCCGGCAATCGCTGCGAGTGCCGCGGTGTTCGCCATCGTGCATCCGCCGCTGTCGATGATTCCGGTATTCCTTCTGGGAGTATGCGCCGCACTGGCATACGATAGAACGAAGCTTCTCCTCGCGCCGATGATTGCTCACGGGCTTTACAATGCGATCGTGCTTGCTTATCAAGCCAGGATGTAACATGAACAACAATACCTTTTCTTTCTTTAGTCGCGGCCTTGACCGTGATTGCAGCGCCCGCGGCGCTGGCGGATTCCAGTCTCGTATCGGGTGTCCAGATCGCCGACATGGACACCGCAATTCGCGCGCAGGATGACTTTTTTGGGCATTCCAACGGCGCTTGGTTGCGCACGGTGCAGATCCCGGCAGATCGGGCGCGCTATGGCGTCGATGTCATGATGACCGAGCAATCTCTGAGCCAATTGCGCGGTCTGATCGAGAGCACTCGAAATTCGACCGATCCCGAGGCGCGGAAAGTGGGCGATCTGTATGCCAGCTTCATGGATGAACCACGAATAGAACGCGAGGGTGTAAAACCGCTACAGCCGGAATTGGATTCCATTGCGGCCGTCAAGAGCATCACTGAACTGGGGGCGGTGATGGCGCATCTCGACCGGCTCGGCGTCGGCACGCCCATCAGCCTGTCCATCGAGCCGGATGCCAAGCGCTCCACGCAGTACGCGCTGTACCTATCGCAGGACGGGCTTGGACTGCCGGATCGCGATTATTATTTGAGCAAGGATGCCAAGTTGGTCGATTTTCGCACGAAGTATCGCGAGCACATTGCGAAGATGCTTCAGCTGCTCGGAGACGCCGGCGCGGCGCAGGAAGCGGACCACATTCTTGCCCTGGAAACCGCCTTGGCAAAGATTGAGTGGACTCGCGTGGCAAATCGCGACCCGCAAAAGACCTATAATCCGCGCTCGCAGCCGCAGTTGCAGCAAATGACACCGGCGGTCGACTGGGACTCCTACCTGGCGAAGGCGGGCATACACCGGCCCTTGCCGATCATGATCGTGAACCAGCCGAGCTACCTGCACGATCTCTCAGGGCTGCTCAAGGGCACCCCGTTGCCCACATGGAAAGAGTATTTTCGCTATCAGGTTGTTATCGAGCAACGCCCCCTATCTTTCCAGCGCCTTCGTCGACGAGGATTTTGCGTTCAGGCAGGGGGTGCTGCGCGGTACGCCTAAGAATCAGGAGCGCTGGAAGCGAGGCTGCGAACTGGTGGATGAGTTGGTCGGCGAGGCATCCGGCAAATTGTATGTGGCGAAATATTTCCCGCCCAAGGCTAAAGCGCGTATCGACGATCTGGTCGCCAACCTGCTCAAGGCCTACGCGCAAAGCGTCGATCAATTGTCCTGGATGAGCGAGGCCACCAAGGTCGAAGCGCGGGCCAAGTTACGCAAGATCAATGTGAAGGTCGGCTATCCGAAGCGGTGGCGAGATTATTCAAAGCTGGTCATTTCTCCCGACGATCTGCTCGGGAATGTGTGGCGCGCGGTGCAGTTCGAAACCGACCGTAAGCTCTCGCAGCTGGGCGGTCCGGTCGACCGGGACGAGTGGCAAATGACGACGCCCACGGTCAATGCTTACTACGATCCGACATTGAACGAAATCGTGTTTCCTGCGGGCATCTTGCAGATGCCCGTATTCAATGCCGACGCGGAGGATGCGTTCAATTATGGCGCCACCGGAGCAACCATTGGGCATGAAATCAGCCACGGCTTCGATGACGAGGGCAGCCAATTCGACAGCGACGGCAATTTGCGTGACTGGTGGACGAAGGAGGATCACGCCAAATTCAAGGCCAAGACGGACAAGCTGATCAAGGAGTACGACGCGTTCGAACCCGTGCCGGGGTTTCATGTCAACGGTGCGCTGACACTGGGCGAGAATATCGCGGACATTGCGGGCATCGAGATTGCCTACAAGGCGTACCTGGCCTCGCTGAACGGACGGGCGGCGCCGGTGATCGGCGGCATGACGGCGAACCAACGCTTCTATATCGGCTACGCGCAGAGCTGGCTCGACAAGACGCGCGACGATGCCCTCATCGCCCAAATCAAATCAAATCCCCACGCGCCGGAAAAATATCGCGTCAACGGCGTGGTCGTGCATATGCCGTCCTTCTACGATACTTTCGACGTCAAGAGCGATGACAAGATGTACTTGAAGCCCGAGGATCGCGTGACTCTCTGGTAGCTCGAGTCGAGAGTCGTGCAAATTTTAAGTATCGCCGCCTATCAGGCGCGGTAGGTCGCGCATTTTTTCAAAGGTATGATGCGCCCCCGCCTCGAGCAGGCGGCGCCTGGGAGTATGCGCACAGAAACCGAATACCGTCATTCCAGCCGCGACCCCGGCCTGTACCCCGGTGGGTGTATCTTCAATCACGGCACAAGATGAGGCGGCGACCCCCGATTTGTTTCGCCGCGTGCAAAAATACGTCGGGAAATGGCTTTGGATGGGCTACCTCGGTGACGCTGAACATTTTGCCTTGGAATTTGGGCAGCAGCCCCGTCAGTCCCAACGTCAATTGCATCTTGTCGTGAGTGCCGCTGGAAGCCACGCAGTAGGGCAACTTTACGGATTCCAGCACCGATTCGATGCCGGCGACCGCCTTGAGTTCGGACTTCAAGGCAGCCGCAATGCGCACCCGAAACTCCGCTACGAACTCCTCGGGGACGTCATGCCCCAGCAATTCCTTGATCATCGACAGGCATTGCGGCATGGATCGCCCGACAAACCGCTCGAACATGTCCTCGAGCGTGAGCGCCAATCCCAGCTCATTCAGCATGCCGACAAATACACGGTTGGTGATCAATTCGCTGTCCACCAGTACGCCGTCGCAATCAAAAATCAGCAGTTCGAATCGTTGTCTAGCCACCTTTCCGCCACAGCTCCTGTCCACCCAGATATTCAGCTTCCAGCTGGATTCCCAGACTGTTGATGGCCATTGCGGTCATTGCATAACCGCCAACCGTGTAGATTATTTCCAGCAAGGATGGGCTGTCGTAATACTTGCTCAGGGTATTCCACGTCGAATCGCGCAATGAACGTCTCGCGTCGCAGCTCATCGGCGGCGCGCAGCAGCGCGCCCTGTTCTTCGCTCCACCCGGCGGCGGCCGGACCTTGCGCGACGCGCGCGATCTCTGCATCGGTAAATCCGGCTTCCCGGGCAAAACCAGCGTGATGCGCCCACTCGTATTCCGATCGGGCATTCCATGCGGTGCGCAAGATGAGCAGCTCGCGCGTCCGAGGCGGCAGGTGCGAGTCGCGTTGCAAGTAGGAGCCGAATCGTAAGCGAGGCTCGTAGAAGCGGGTGTGGATCACGAGGGTGGCGTACAGGTTCGGTAACCGGCCGTCGCGCGTTTGCGGTGCGACCAATTGGCGCTGTTCCGGCGTCATCGCTTCGGGGGTCAGCGGCGGTATGCGCGGAGCGGCAAGCCGGGACGCGCGGGGCCTCGACGCGAGCGTCGGCAGCATCGTGCCGGCGGGGATTCGCTCGCGCAGTTCGGGGTCGAGCTGCACGCCCGTGCTGTTCAGAGCCATCGACACCAATTGATACTGGCCTGCTGTGTACAGCGCGTCGATGACCTGTTCCACGGAATATTTGGAACGCAACGCCGTCCAGGTGGCATCGTCAATTTGGGTTTCGTAGCGCAGTTCATCGACCATGTCGATCAAGGTTCGCTCAAAATCGGACCAACCCGCGGATCCCCGGCCTCGCGAGATTCGCACAACATCGGCGTCGGTCATATTCGCAGATGCCTTCGCTATGCGGGCATGCTGCGCCCATTCGTAAGGCGCTTGGCAGAGCCAGCCCATGCGCAAAATGATGATTTCGCGATCCCGAGCCGGCAGCGTCGATCCGCTCAGCAAGTATTGGCCGAGGCCGCTCCAGCGCTGATACAGCTCCGGATCGTGGGCCAGCGTCTTAAATATGTTGTAGTCGGGCCGATTGGCAAGCATCGCCTCTTGCGCCGGCGTGCGCCCGTCCTTGCCGATGGGCGACACGCGCGGAACGGCAAGACGCGGCGTAAAAGTCTCCGTTGACTGACTCACTTCTCTTCCGATCGTGTCCGCGGCCAGTAGGCAGAACAGCGCACCCACGATGACCAGGTCTTTGACGCTGTGCCGGGCATTTCCGGTTAGCATAGCGGGTCCTTTAGGGAGTTGGATAAATGCGTCGAGGATACATTTTATTGGCGGGCATGTTGATGGCCGCCCACGCCGGCGCGGCCGACGCTCCGGCATTCACGGCGAAGCAACTCACCGACCTGCCCACGAACGGCTGGATGACCAACGGCGGCAACCTTTACAACCAGCGCTATTCGCCGCTGGCGCAGATCAACGCGGGCAATGTCGGATCGATGCGGGCCGAATGGCGGACACATTTGAACGGTTCGGGCGTTGGGCCGCCGTTCTCCGGCGAGGCGCAGCCCATCGTCCATGACGGCGTGATTTATGTGCCCACCGGCGCGGATGATGTGTTCGCCATCGATGTGGAAACCGGCAAGCAGCGCTGGGTGTACCAGGCTCACCTGGAGAAGACCATCTCAACGGTTTGTTGCGGCTGGGTCAATCGCGGCGTGGCGATCGGCGAGGGAAAAATTTTTCTGGGGCGTCTCGACGGCAAAATCGTTGCGCTGGACCAGCGCACCGGCAAGGAAACATGGTCGGTGCAGGCGGAACGCTGGCAGGCAGGACTCACGATCACCAGCGCGCCCTTGTACTACGACGGCATGATCATCAGCGGTTTTGCGGGCGGCGAACTCGCCGCACGTGGCCGCGTGCGGGCCTTCAACGCAAAGACGGGCAAGCCGCTGTGGACCTTTTACACCATTCCCGGGCCGGGAGAGCCCGGGCATGAAAGCTGGCCGCAAGATAATTCCTTGTGGCAGTACGGCGGTGCCATGGTTTGGCAGACGCCGGCTGTCGATGCAAAACACGGTTTGATCTATTTCTCGACCGGCAACGCGGGCCCCGACTTTAACGGCAGCCTGCGCAAGGGCGACAATCTGTATTCGGTTTCCATCGTTGCGATCGAAGCCAGGACCGGCAAGTACCGCTGGCATTTTCAGCAGGTGCATCACGATCTGTGGGATTACGATTCCCCGAGCCCGGTCGTGTTGTTTGATATGGAGTACAACGGTCAGCTGCGCGAGGCGATTGCCGAAATCGGCAAGACCGGTTGGGTCTATATCCTGGATCGCGTGACCGGCAAGCCCCTGATCGGCATCGATGAAAAGCCGGTGGCACAGGAACCGCGGCAGAATACCGCCGCGACCCAGCCGTTTCCCCTGGGGGATGCGGTGGTTCCGCAATCGATCGACATCCCGCCATCGGGATTTCGGCTCGTAAACGAGGGGCGGATATTCACGCCCTACTGGGACCAAGCCGTGGTTGCGAAGCCCAGCCCCTGGGGCGGAACCAACTGGCCGCCCAGCTCTTTTGATCCGCGGCAGGGCTACTTGTTTGTCTGCGCGAACGATGAGATGGGGCGTTTCATGGTGAACCCGTCAAAGGAGCCGACGCCGGGCACCCCGTATACTTTGGGAATATTCGGATTTTCCGACATCCCCTTGAACGGAATATTCGCCGCAGTTGATATGCGCACCAACAAATTAATATGGCGCCAGCGTTGGAAGGACAGCTGCTACAGCGGCTCGACGGCTACCGCGGGCGATATCGTTTTTACGGGCCGCAACGACGGGCGTTTCGTTGCAGTCGATTCGCGCAGCGGCGATGTGCTCTGGGAATTTCAGACCGGCGCCGGGGTCAATGCCACGGCCAGCGTGTTTCTGCATAAGGGGCGCCAAAAGGTGGCCATACTGTCCGCGGGCAACAATTTTGCCGGCAGCCCATCGGGGGACAGTCTCTGGTTGTTTTCTCTGGAGGGTACTTTGCCTCCCGCGGAATCGCCGCAGGAGTTGGCCGCCCGTGCCACCGCGATTTCCTTCAAGGGCGGCAATGCATCCGCCGGCGCGCTGGTGTTTGCCCAGGTCTGCGCCGCCTGTCACGGGGAGGAAGGCAGGGGAGGTCACGGAGGAGGTCCGGACATCACCAAAATCGATGCGCCCGAACTCGTGGCCAGCACGGTTGTTTCCGGGAAAAACACCATGCCGCCGTTTGCCGCCGCATTGACCTTTGCCCAGATCCGGGATGTCGCCGCATTTGTCGCCAGTCAGCTGGGAAAGTAGCGCGATTTCAGTAAAATCGCGATGGCGCTACGGAATGCACTTGCCCGATACGGACCTTAATTTGCTCATCCGCTCCTCGGAAAGCGGGGACAGTGCAGCGCGTCAACAACTTTTTGCCGTTCTCTATTCTGAATTGCACTTGCTCGCTCAGCGTCAATTGCGCCGCAATTCTTCGCTCACGTTGACCCCCACGACACTTTTGCACGAAACCTACCTGGATATGTCCAGCCGCAGTGCCGCAACTTTTCCTGATCGAGCCAGATTTATGGCCTATGCATCCCGGGCAATGCGCGGACTGATCATTGACTACCTCCGTGGCCGTTCCGCGCAGAAACGCGGGGGTGCTTTCCAGATCATCTCGATGCCGACCGAGCTGCCGCAGAGTCCGGAGTCTGACACCGAGCTGCAGCGCCTCAGCGAAGCGGTGGACTCGCTCTCCACCGTCGAGCCGCGCCTCGCACAGGTGGTCGATTTGAAATTCTTTTGTGGATTGACCTTTGCGGAGATTGCCGCGGCGCTCGATTCCTCGGAACGAACGGTTAAGCGGGACTGGGAGAAGGCGCGCATCCTGCTCCAATACGAGATAACGGAAGGCTGAGGCAGACGTCGGTCGGTCGCGCCATGTTGCAAATCATCCCCCAGTCCCTATTTAAGGCTGTGCCTTGGAAGAACGGCGGAGGCATCACGCGCGAAGCGATTCGGGTGCCGGCGCAGGGCGGCGCCTTCGTCTGGCGCGTCAGCGTGGCGCAAATCGACGCCTCCGGGCCTTTCTCGGATTTCGCGGCTTATAACCGTACAATGGTGCTGCTCAAGGGCGCCGGGCTCGAGCTTGAATTCGGCAATGGACAGCAACGCGTGTTGGATCGGGTGGGACAAATGGCGCAATTTGACGGAGCGCTCGCGACGCATTGCCGCTTGCTCGACGGTCCGTGTGTGGATCTTAATTTCATGGTTGCCAAGACAAAGCCGATGATCGCTCGCGTTGAATCCTTGCAGGACGGCGTGGATGCACGAGCGTCGCAAAGCCAGTCGACAGTGATATTTGGCATCGACACCGGGCTTAAGCTCGACACAGGCGGCGATGAGCCCCGGTACTTGCAGCCCTGGGACCTGGCGATCGTGACGAATGGCGCGGTTCGGGTGACGCGCGAGGCCCGCGCCTCGACGGCGGCGGTCGCGGCGTTCATCGCGACGATACATCACTAATTTCTGGGAAGTTCTATGGCCGCCAGCTTGCAACCCCCTTCGCCCGGCGAAACGCTGGATTTCCTGCGTCAGGCAGTCAGAGATCAGGGTACCTGGCCGGAGGAGCGGGCCGTCACGGGCTTGCTGCATACCCTGGAACTCACGGGGGGTGCGCGCCACCGCGCGGTGGCGGTCGCCATGTCTTTGGTCGAGGGTGCCCGGGCGCGGCGCGACGAGAGGCCGTTTCTCGACGCGTTCCTGCAGGAATTCGGATTGTCGAATCAAGAAGGCATTGCACTCATGTGCATCGCCGAAGCCTTGCTGCGCATACCCGACGATGCCACCGCGGATCGACTGATTGCGGAAAAGCTGGCGACCGGCGACTGGTCGTCGCATGCCGGCCGCTCCGAATCGCTGTTCGTCAATGCTTCGACCTGGGGGTTGATGTTGACGGGCGGCATTCTCGAGCTGGATCCCTCTATCAAGAGCGATACGGCCGGATGGATGCGCATGCTCACCCGCAAGGCCGGCGAACCCCTGGTGCGTCTCGCAGTGCGGCGCGCCATGCGCATCATTGGAGGCGAGTTCGTGGTCGGCCGCACGATCGAGGAGGCGCTGGCGCGCAGCGCGCGCGAGGCGGAAGTGGGGTTGTGCTCATTTGACATGCTCGGGGAAGGCGCGCGTACGGCCGAGGACGCGGGGCGGTATTTGAAGTCGTATGAGCATGCCATCGAGGTGATCGGGGAGACTGCGCGGGGCCGTCCGGCTGACGAAGTGTCCAGCATTTCCATCAAACTCTCGGCGCTCGAACCGCGCTATACACTGTTGCAGCTCGATCGCGTCATGCGACGGCTGGTGCCGCAGGTGAAAGCGCTCGCCGCACAAGCCGCGGCGCTGGGCATTCAACTCACCATCGATGCCGAGGAAGCGGACCGGCTGGATCTGTCCCTGAGTGTGATCGAAGCACTGGCGCAGGATCCCGCGACCCGCGAATGGCCGGGCCTGGGTCTGGCCGTGCAGGCTTACGGCAAGCGCGCCATCGGGGTGATCGACTGGGTGGCGGCGCTCGCGCGGCAGTGCGCCAGGCGCATGACGGTCCGTTTGGTGAAGGGCGCCTACTGGGATTCCGAGATCAAGCGCGCACAAGAACGCGGCCTCGACGGCTATCCAGTTTATACCCGCAAACTCACCACGGATGTTTCCTACCTCGCCTGTGCCGGCCGCTTGTTCAAGCATGCGGATGTGATCTATCCGCAATTTGCAACTCATAACGCTCACAGCATTGCTTCAGTTATGGAACTTGCACCGCCGGCAGCCAATTTCGAGTTTCAACGGCTGCATGGTATGGGGCGTTTGTTGTATGCGGAGGCGGCACGCCAGGTCGCGAATTTCCCGAAGGTGCGGGTATATGCGCCCGTCGGCGAGCACAAGGACTTGCTGGCGTATCTCGTGCGGCGGCTCCTGGAAAACGGCGCCAATACCTCGTTCGTCAACCGCTTCATGGATGAGGAGGTGCCCGTTGCCGAAATCGTCCGCGATCCGGTCTCGGAACTGGAGCGCTTGGAGTCTGTCGCCAACGCGAAGTTGCCGACTCCCGAACTGCTCTATGCCGATAGACGCAACTCCCGCGGCATCGACTTGGGCGATCCGCCGGCGGTGCAAGCGTTGCGCGATGAGCTGGCAGCGAATGTTGCTCATCCTGGCCCGGTCCCCCGGGGTGCGCATGTGGTCAGCAATCCTGCCGATCGGCGCCGGCAGGTGGGTATATCGCATGATGCGACGCCAAGGGAAATTGCCTCGGCCTTCGATACGGCCGCGGAGGCTCAGGGAGACTGGGATCACAGCGGCGGCGCCGCGCGCGCCGACTGTCTCGAGAGGACCGCCGATCTATTGGATTCGCGCCGCGCCGATTTCCACTCGTTGCTGGTCAGGGAAGCAGGCAAGACCATCGGAGACGCCATCGCCGAAGTACGCGAAGCAGTGGATTTCTGCCGCTACTATGCCGTGCAGGCGCGAGAACAGTTTGCCCGTCCGCTGGGCCTCGATGGCCCCACCGGGGAACTCAATGAACTCTCGCTGCATGGCCGGGGCGTGTTCGCCTGCATCAGTCCCTGGAATTTTCCTTTGGCGATCTTCGCGGGCCAGGTCACCGCGGCATTGGCCGCCGGCAATGCCGTTTTGGCAAAACCCGCTGAGCCTACGCCGCTGGTTGCGCGCGCCTTCGTGAAGCTGTTGCACGAGTCCGGCGTGCCGACGGAGGTTTTGCATCTGACGCCCGCGCCGGGCCGGATTTTCGGGGAAACGGCGCTGGCTCATCCGGCGCTCGCCGGAGTGGCGATGACGGGTTCGACGGCAACCGCGCTGACCATCAATCGTGCGCTCGCCGCGCGCGAGGGCCGCATCGTACCGCTGATAGCGGAAACCGGCGGTCTCAATGCCATGATCGTCGATTCAACGGCGCTGCCGGAACAAGTGGTGGACGATGCGGTGACGTCCGCTTTCTTGAGCGCCGGCCAGCGCTGTTCGGCGTTGCGTTTGCTCTTTCTGCAGGACGACATTGCCGATCAGGTGATCGAGATGATCGCCGGGGCGATGGACGAACTGGTCATCGGCGATCCGGCCGATTTCGAGACCGACGTGGGTCCTGTCATCACGGCGGCGGCGGCGCAACAACTGGCGCGGCATGCTGAACTGATGCGCAAGGAAGCGCGCATCGTCAAAGCCTGCGCGCTGACTGGTGCGCATGCGCACGGCAGCTTCTTCCCGCCGCATCTCATCGAACTCAAAAACGCGGCCCAGCTGACTCACGAAGAATTTGGGCCCATTTTGCACGTGGTTCGATATCGCGCCGCGAACATAGAGCAGGTGTTCGAATCGATCCGGGCCAGCGGCTATGGTCTGACTCTGGGCGTTCAGACCCGGCTGGAGTCTTTTTGGAGGGAAGTGTTCGAGGCGACGGCCATCGGCAACACCTATGTCAATCGCAACATGATCGGCGCGGTCGTCGGCGTACAGCCTTTCGGCGGCACCGGATTGTCAGGCACCGGTCCGAAGGCGGGCGGCCCGCATTATTTGGCGCGCTTCGCGAGCGAACGGACCCTGACCGTCAATACCACCGCGACCGGCGGCAATGCGGCACTACTCAATCTGGGCGGTTAGTTCTTTGGCTTGCCGAATTTGACGGTCGACAGCGCGTCGAAGACACTGCGTTGCGGGTTCTTCTTGCAGTCTTCCATGAGCGCCGGCTCAAAGCCGGCGACCGCGCCGGCATCGAATAGATGGCTGCCTGTTTTCGCGACCGCGAATCCAAACAGCCACATCATGATCGTACCCGCGCTCTCAGGATCGGTACCCTTCAAGTCGAGGTGTCGTGCCGAGAAGGTGGCGCAATCCAGCATCGTCAGATCCATCGGGTTTTTGGGGTCGGGTTTGACGGTGGTGATCGCATCCAGCAGGCTCTCACTGGGGTTGTTCTTGCATTCGGCATCCAACGCAAATCCGAATGACGTCAGCGCATCGCCGTACATGACATGCGCACCGGATTTCCCCACCGCATAGCCCAAAAGCCACATCACCGTGTTGATCGAGTCCGTATTCGGATTTGCGACCGGTGGCGCTGTCACCTCGTTTTGATACTTGGCGCAGCTCAAGGTCGCGAGATTGATTTCGGTCGCGCGGCTCACGCCGCTCAATCCGCATAGACACAATATCGCGACGCCGAGCAATTTCATCATTCCGACCTCGAAGGTATGACACGACTCACCAGTGCGGTGAAACGGCCGGATTTTACCCAACCGCGCGCAGCTTCGATATCGGGAGCGAAGTAACGATCGACCTCGTAGAACGGCACGTCCTTGCGCACAGCCGCGTGGACTTCCTCGAGGCTGCGCGATGATCGAGCGGGGCGATGAAAATCGATGCCTTGAGCGGCGCTCAGCAACTCGATGCCGACCACCGCCGCGGCGTTGTCGACCATGCGGCTCAAGCGCCGTGCTGCGTGCGTCGCCATGCTCACGTGGTCTTCCTGATTTGCGGAAGTGGGAATCGAATCGACGCTCGCGGGCGATGCCAGGGTCTTGTTTTCCGACACCAGAGCGGCCGCCGTCACCTGCGCAATCATGAATCCGGAATTCAGGCCGCTGTTCTTGACCAGGAAAGCAGGCAGGCCGCTCATCTTCGGATCCACCAGCACTGCCGTGCGACGCTCTGACAGGCTGCCGATCTCGGCGATCGCCAGTGCCAGCGTATCAGCCGCGAAGGCCACCGGCTCGGCGTGAAAATTTCCGCCGGACAGGACGTCGCCCGCATCGGCGAACAGCAACGGATTGTCCGTGACCGCGTTGGCCTCGATGCGCAGCGTGGCACTGCAGTTGCCGATCAGGTCCAGACAGGCACCCATCACCTGGGGCTGGCAGCGGAAAGAATACGGATCCTGGACGCGCGAGCAGTCAAGATGCGAGGCTCGAATGGCGCTGCCCGCAATCAATTCCCGGTACTCGCGTGCGACCGCTATTTGCCCGGGCTGTCCGCGCACCTGTTGGATGCGCGAATCGAATGGTGAATCGCTGCCCTTCAGTGCATCGACCGACATGGCGCCGGCAACGACCGCGGCCGCGAAGACATCTTCCGCTCCGAATAGTCCCGCCAATGCCAATGCCGTGGACACTTGCGTGCCGTTGATCAACGCGAGGCCTTCTTTGGCACGCAGTCTCAAGGGCTTAAGTCCCGCCCTCTGCAACCCTTGCGCCGCGGTCAGCGTTTCACCGCGCACTCGCACATGGCCCAATCCGAGCAGCACGGCACTCAAATGCGCCAGCGGGGCAAGATCCCCAGAGGCACCCACGGAGCCTTGCGCGGGTACAACGGGGTAGACCTCATGCTCGAGCAGGGCGCCTAGGGCGTCGATCAGTTGCATGGTGACGCCGGAGTATCCGCGCGCCAGCGCATTGATCTTGAGTACCAGGATCAGCCGCACCACGGCGTCGGGCAGTGCCTCGCCCACGCCGGCCGCGTGCGACAGCAGAAGGTTTCGCTGCAAGAGCTCCAGCTCATCGTTGGGGATGCGCGTCTGCGCCAGCAAACCGAAACCGGTATTGATGCCGTAGGCGGCATCGCCGCTCGCGACGATCTTGTCCACAAAGTCGTTGGCCTGCGAAATTCGGGCGAGATCCTGTTCCGGCAGCCGCAGCACCGTCGGTTGCTCGTAGATGCGCCGTAACGTCGCCAGCGACAGCGTGCCGGTGCGTACTTCCAGGGTGCCGGCCACTTAAGGCTGCTCGATCATCGGCAGCGTCAAACCCTGTTCCCGAGCGCAGGCGATCGCGTCTTCATAGCCGGCATCGGCGTGCCGCATGACGCCGGTGCCCGGATCGTTCCACAGCACGCGCCCGATGCGCTTGGCCGCCGCGTCGCTGCCGTCGCAGACGATGACGACCCCGGCATGTTGGGAATAACCCATGCCGACGCCGCCGCCGTGATGAATCGATACCCAGGTCGCACCCGATGCCGTATTGAGCAGGGCGTTGAGCAGAGGCCAATCCGAGACGGCGTCGGAGCCATCCCGCATGGCTTCGGTTTCGCGATTGGGGCTTGCGACCGAACCGGAATCCAGGTGGTCGCGGCCGATCACGATGGGCGCCGAAATCTCGCCGCGTTTCACCATTTCGTTGAATGCCAGGCCCAATCGATGCCGCTGACCCAGGCCCACCCAGCAAATGCGCGCGGGTAATCCTTGAAAGTGAATTCTCGAGCGCGCCATATCGAGCCAGTGGTGCAGCCCCTGATCGTCGGGAATCAGCTCCTTGACCTTGGCGTCGGTTTTATAGATGTCCTCGGGATCGCCCGAGAGCGCCACCCAGCGAAAGGGCCCGACGCCGCGGCAAAACAGAGGGCGTATGTATTCAGGCACGAATCCCGGGATATCGAAGGCCTTCGCGACGCCGGCATCGAGCGCAACCTGCCTGATGTTGTTGCCGTAGTCGAACACCGGCAGCCCCATGCGCTTGTAACGCAGCAAGTACTCCACATGCTTGGCCATCGACAAGGAGGCTGCTGCAGCCGTGCCTTCGGGATCGCTCGCACGCCGTTCATCCCACTGTTCCACCGTCCAGCCCTGCGGCAGGTATCCGTTGACGGGATCGTGTGCGGAGGTTTGATCGGTGAGCGCATCGGGTTTAATGCCCCGCTCCAACAGCGTGCCGAGCACATCGACGATGTTGCCGAGCAATGCGACCGAGAGGGGCTTGCCGCTGGACTTCGCCCTCTCGAGCATCGAGAGCGCCTCATCCAGGGTGCGAGCCTCGACATCGACATAACCCGTTTCGACCCGCTTGGCGATCCGGCTTTGGCGGCATTCCACTGCCAGCAGATTGGCGCCGGCCATGGTTGCGGCCAGAGGCTGCGCGCCGCCCATTCCGCCCAGTCCGGCGGTGAGAATCCATTTGCCCGAGAGGTTGCCGCCGAAATGCCGCCGCCCCATTTCAGCAAAGGTCTCGTACGTGCCCTGCACGATGCCCTGGCTGCCGATGTATATCCACGAACCGGCCGTCATTTGTCCGAACATCGCCAGTCCCTTGCGATCGAGTTCGTGGAAATGTTCCCAGGTCGCCCAATGCGGCACCAGATTGGAATTCGCGATGAGCACCCGCGGCGCGTCTGCATGGGTCGGGAAGACTCCGACCGGCTTGCCGGATTGCACCAACAAGGTCTGATCCTCGCTCAAGGTCTTCAAGGTCTCGACGATGCGATCAAAGCAGTTCCAATCTCGCGCAGCGCGGCCGATGCCGCCGTATACCACGAGCTCGGCGGGGTTCTCCGCGACCTCAGGGTCGAGGTTGTTCATGAGCATGCGCAGCGGCGCCTCGGTCATCCAGGTCCGGGCGCTCAAGGCATTGCCGCGCGCCGCGCGGATGATTCTGGGCTTTAAGGGTGCGAGCATGACAACTCCTTAGGGGCGAAAGCGTCCGGACATTTCATAGCGGGAACCGGGATAGTGCAGGCGCGCCACCGAGGCGATTTGCCCGGCGGTCCAGGTCCGTCGAATGACAACCAAGCAGGGCTCGTCGCGCTTCATCGCCAGCAGTTTGCGCGTGCGTTCGTCCGGCATTTCGGCCCGCAACAGATGTTCCGCTTCCTGCAACGGCGCGGCCTTGACCAGGTAATCGTGCGGAGTCGTTTTGCTGAAGTCGATGCTCAAGTAGTCGGGGGCGAGCTTGGGCAATACGTAGCGGTCTTCCAGCTGGATGGGGCGGTCATTCTCGAAGTGCACAATCAGCGAACGATACAGTTCGCTGCGCGGCGCGATGCAAAAGTCATCCGCAAGTTCCGCCACCGCTCGCACCCGTTCCAGGGAAACGATTTCAGCGCGGTGCACGTGACCTCGGTCGCGGATCTCATCGGCGATCCCCCGGATCTGCAGCGGATGCGCATGCGCGTGCCGATCCGCCACGAAACTGCCCACCCCGGCAATGCGCACCAGGACGCCTTCATCGCGCAGCTCGCGCAATGCGCGGTTCGCGGTCATGCGCGACACTTTGAATGATTTCACGATTTCGTTCTCGGAAGGGACGCGTGCCGCGGCGCTCCACTTGCCGGAACCGATGTTGTCCAGGATGTGCCGCTTGACCTGCAAATACAGCGGCTGCAGCGACAGACGGGGCTTGTTCATGCGGCAAGATTAAGCTGTATAGACAGGTACAGTCAACTAACGCTTAAGTCATTCATTACCCGGGTGAATTCCCCACGCAAGGGCTCCTCGGCGGCGTGGCGCCGATCCTTCACGACCCAATGCCCTGCGACCATCACGTCGCGGATGGCCTGATCGCCCCCCGCGAACAACAAACGGTCCAGTGCGGTGTCTCCCGCCGCGCCGGCCATGCTGGGGTGGGCTGGATCCAACACCAGCCAATCCGCGCGGCGACCGACCGTGATGGCGCCCACCGGCTGTCCGATTGCCTGGGCGCCGTACAACGCGGCATCGCGCCATAGCACGGTGCCCACATGCGATTCGGTGCTGGTGGCAAACACGCCTCGCCGCCGGGTGCGCAGGCGTTGCTGGTATTCCAGCCAGCGCAATTCCTCGGCCGGATTCACGGTCGACTGACTGTCCGAACCGACGCACAGGCGCCCTTTCGATTTGCGAAAGCGAGTGGTGTCGAAAAAGCCGTCTCCCAGATTCGCCTCGGTACTGATGGAGACGCACACGGTTGCCTGCGCAGCCGCGATGCCGCGCAGTTCTTCGGCAGTTGCGTGGGTTGCATGGATGAGGCACCAGTGCTGCGTGAGCAACCCTTGCTCGAGGAGCAATTCGATGGGACGGCGGCCCATCTCGCGCTCGCAGGCCTGCACCTCCAAGCGTTGCTCGGCGACATGGATGTGGACCGGCATGGTCGGATCGGCATTTCGCAGCGCCAGGGCCGCCTCGCGCAGGCTCTCGAGCGGGACCGCCCGCAGGCTGTGAAATGCGGCGCCGGTGCGAACCCGCCCATCGCCGCGTTGCCGATCGGACTTGATGCGATCCTCCACGGCACCCAGGAATGCGCTCGTTTGCAGCGCAAAACGCGCTTGCTCGGCTTTGAGCGGCTTGCCGCCGAAGTCGCTGCTCTGGTACAGCGTTGGCAGGAACGTCAGACCAATGCCCGCATCCCGGGCGGCATTGTCGATGGCCTGCCACAGGGGATTCGGACCCGAATACTCGCCGCCATCCAGCGGGCGATGCAGATAGTGAAATTCCGCCACCGCCGTGTAGCCCGATTTCAGCATTTCGATGAACAGCTGCGTGGCGACGATCTGCAGCTGCGCAGGATCCATGCGATTCGCCAGCGCATACATGGTTTGGCGCCAGGTCCAGAAGCTGTCGCGCGCGGACAGTCGGTATTCGGCATTGCCCGCCATGGCGCGCTGAAACGCATGACTGTGCGCGTTGGGCATGCCGGGGACGACGATGCCATCGACGCGCTCCATCTCGCCCGCCGGATCGGACGGCTGCGCCGGCGGTGCATCGATGTCGATCCCGGTGATGAAACCCTGACTCGAGACTGTGACGAGCGCGTCGCGCGCCCATCCATGCGGCAAATACGCGCACTGCAAACGGTAAGTAGGCATCTTGCCTGTATCATACGATTTGCAGCAATTATCGGGCGATTGAATGCGCGAATCTTCGGATGGCAAATGGGACGAGGTGTGGATCGGCGCAAATATTGCGACGATGACGTCCGGTACCGGCGCCTACGGCAGCATCGCGGACGCCGCATTGGCGGTGAAAGGCGAGCGCATTGCCTGGATCGGCGCCGCCGCGGAGGGACGGCGCCGGGCGCAAACGCAGCGCGCTTCGATCCGCGACGCGCAGGGCCTGTGGATCACGCCGGGACTGATCGATTGCCATACTCATCTGGTCTACGGCGGAAACCGGGTGGAGGAATTCGAGCAACGGCTGTGCGGCCAATCCTACGAAGAGATCGCCCGCGCCGGTGGGGGCATCCAATCGACCGTGAACGCCACGCGCGCCGCCACGAGAAAGCAGCTGTATGAATCGGCGCTGGTGCGAATCAAGCGGCTCATGGCCGAGGGCGTCACCACGATCGAGATCAAGTCCGGATACGGACTGGATCTGGTCACGGAGCGCCGCCTGCTCGAAGTGGCGCGCGACTTGGGCGAAAAACAGCCTCTATCCATCAGAAAGACCTTTCTTGGCCTGCATTCGCTGCCGCCGGAATTTGCCGCACGCCGGCAGGAGTTCGTGAATGAGGTGACGGGACCGTGGCTCGAATCGCTGACCGCGGCCGGCTTGGTGGATGCAGTCGATGGTTTCTGCGAGGGAATCGCATTTACCTTGGCGGAGACCGAGCAGTTCCTGCGGGCGGCCAAAAAATTGAAGTTGCCTGCCCACGTGCACGCCGGACAGTTGAGCGACCTGGGCGCGGCGCAATTGGCCGCAAAGTACCAGGCTCTGTCGGCTGACCATCTGGAGCACGTGAGCGCGGCCGGTGCGAGCGCCATGGCCGCGGCCGGCACAGTGGCGGTGTTGCTGCCCACGGCGTATTTCACCTTGCGGCAGACCACACCGCCGCCCGTGGAGATGCTGCGCGCGGCCGGCGTTGGGCTTGCCATCGCCACCGACTCCAATCCCGGCACTTCACCCTGCACCTCCATCCTGCTGGCCCTGAACATGGCCTGCGCACTGTTCGGCCTGACGCCGGAGGAAGCCTTGGCGGGAACCACGCGTGAGGCAGCGCGCGCCCTCGGGATGCTGGACGATGTGGGGACGATCGAGGTCGGCAAGCGGGCTGACCTGGCGTTCTGGCGTATCGACAGGCCCGCGGAGCTTGCTTATGGTCTTGGCGCCAATCCCTGTGTCGCCGCGATGCATCGGGGGAAAATCCGCGATCGGGCTCCATAGGAGACAGGTTCCTTCCTTCAGAGGGGGAGGGAAATTGCGCCCGCTACGGAATACCATTCAGCATGCATCGAACCCGCCGTGGCAGACCCCCGCACGATGATGTGCTGACGCCCGCCGAGTGGCGATGCGTGCATGCGGTGAAACACGGACTGACGAGCCGTCAGATCGCGCAGCGCCGCGGAATCAGCGTCGATGCAGTCAAGTATCACATCGCCAATGCGCTCGCGAAGCTGGGATTAGCCAATCGCCAGGAATTGCGTCGCTGGTATCGCGTGCCGAAAGGCAGCGCTCTTGCGGAGAAACAGATGAACGCAATTTCAAAACTCGGATCGATAGGCCAGATCGCGAGAACCGTGCGGGATATCAAACAATCCGAAGCCTGGTACAAGGATGTATTGGGCCTGCCGCACTTGTTTACCTTCGGCAATCTCGCATTTTTCGATTGCAACGGAACGCGCTTGATGCTCAGCCAGGATTCGGCGGTCGCGCCGGAATCCATTCTCTATTTGCGGACCGGCAACATCGCCGAGTCCTACGAGTCCTTGAAATCTAGCGGCGTCGAATTCATCAATGCGCCGCACATGATCCACAAGCATGCTGATGGCACCGAGGAATGGCTCTCCATGTTCAAGGATCCGGAGGGCCGGCCCTTGGGGTTGATCGCGCAGGCGAAGCCGTAGCGCCAGGAAACCTGTAATCTTTGCTGCATGCGATATGCAGCGGCAACATTTCACGCGACGAGCCTGATGGCGATGCTCCTTGCCGGATGTCTTCTGGGCGCCGCTTGCCTTGCCGACCCGGCGCCGCAGGCGCTGGACGAAATTGTCGTCACGGCCGAACGAACGGGCCCGGGCATGTGGCATGTGCATCGCGACGCGGCGAATGTGTGGATACTGGGAAGCATCGCGCCGCTGCCGCGCGACATCACCTGGCGCTCCAAACAAGTGGAGTTCGTGCTCGAAAGCACCAGCCAGGTTCTGGTTCAAAAGCCCATTGAAATCAGCATACCGAGAGTGCTGTGGATGCTGATTGCAGATCGCAAATGGCTGATGGTCGGCGGCGGCAAAAAGCTCAAGGACGTCATGCCTCCTGAACTTCATGCGCGCTTCGCTGCACAGCGCAGCGCCGTGGGCGAGAGCGAGGACAAGTGGGAGCGCTACCGGCCGATCATCGCGGCCGCGTTCCTGCAGCAGGAGGCGTTCCATCGGGTCAATCTCTCGATGCGCTTGGATCTCGGCGCGGCAATGAGAGAATTGGCCAAGAAACACGGCGTGCGTATCGAGGAGATCACCGTCGCGGGCATGAGCGATATGCTGGAGGCTTTGAAAACCATGGCGCCGGCGACTGAACGCACCTGCGTCGAGGCTTCACTGAGCACCATCGAGAGCGGCTTGCCACGGCTGGTGGAGCGCGCTCAAGCCTGGGCGAACGGCAATGTCGAGCGCATTGAGAATCTGCCCGAACTGAAGGAAGTGGATGATTGCCGCACGGCCCTGGATCAAGGGAGGGGCGCTTCCGATCTCATCGGGCGCATCCGCCAGACCTGGCTCGAGAACACTGAAAAATACTTGCGCGCTCCGGGAACCACCATTGCGGTGGTCAATTTGGATATGCTGCTGGAGAAGGGCGGCTTGCTCGATCAGTTGAAGGCCAAGGGATATGAAGTCGATGCACCGTGACTCGACACCGATAAGGCCGAGCACTCGAATTGTTTTGACGGCGCTCTGCTGTGTGGCGTTGGCATGCACCGGCGACGCTTCTCCCAAACCGGCTCCGCAAGTCGACTTGCCGGCGCCCGACTTTCAGCTCATCACCTTCGATGGCCGAAAAATTTCGCTATCTGATTTGAAGGGTCAAGTGGTCGTGCTCAACTTTTGGGCGACCTGGTGTGGCCCGTGCAAACAAGAGTTGCCGTTGCTCGACGCTTACTATCGAAAATTCAATTCGAAAGGGGTTCAGATATTCGCGGTGGCTACGGAAGATTCGTTGACTCCCTATCAGTTACGGCCGGTAGCCAAAATGCTGTCCTTTCCGCTGATCAAACACTTCAAGGGCGGATACGGCGAGATCAAGTTTTTGCCCACCAACTTCGTCATCGACCGTCAGGGCGTTCTGCGCTATGCAGAATCAGGCGGCTTTACGCTCGACAGCATCAATGAGACGTTGGGACCGCTGGTCGCCGAAGTGGCTCGGTAGCCGATTTTCCGATGGCCGCAGTGCTGCAAAGCAGCAATTACCTTGACACTCGCCAGGGGTGTTCCTACAATCGCCGGCCTTTGTCTGCAGGCACATAGGTCAGGGCTTCAAGAGCCCGAAAAATTAGGAATTAGCACTCGAAGGACCACTCTTCTAATGGGTGGGCCTCTAAAGGTATTTATGGCGACGACGACCCAACTTATACGAACCGGCCGCAATGAACCCGCTTGGAAATCCAAGGTTCCGGCCCTCGCCGCTTCGCCCCAAAAGCGCGGCGTGTGCACCCGTGTGTACACCACCACACCGAAGAAGCCGAATTCGGCGCTGCGCAAAGTCTGCCGGGTGCGGCTCACCAATGGCTACGAAGTCTCGAGCTACATAGGCGGAGAAGGCCACAACCTGCAAGAGCATTCCGTGGTGTTGATTCGCGGCGGCCGCGTCAAGGACCTGCCCGGCGTGCGATATCACACGGTGCGCGGCGCGCTGGATTGCGCCGGCGTCAGCGATCGCCGCCAAGGCCGCTCCAAGTACGGCGCCAAACGTCCCAAGAAATAGCCCAAAAGCTTAGAAGGTTTACATGTCCCGCAGAGCAGCAGCCCCCCATCGCACCATTCTTCCCGACCCTAAGTTCGGGAACGATATGTTGGCCAAGTTCATCAACATGGTGATGGAGCGCGGCAAGAAGTCGGCCGCCGAGAAGATCGTTTACGGCGCCATTGATCGCATTGGCGAGAAGGGTGGCCGCGTGGGCGCTGAGGCGATTGCTGTATTGCAGCAAGCCTTGGACAATGTCAAGCCCGTGGTCGAGGTCAAATCCCGTCGCGTGGGCGGCGCCACCTACCAGGTGCCCGTCGAAGTCCGCGCCAACCGCCGCCAGACGCTGGCGATGCGTTGGGTCATCGAAGCGGCTGCCGCGCGCAGTGAGAAATCCATGGCCCATCGACTTGCCGCGGAATTGCTGGAAGCGGCCGAAAACCGCGGCGCCGCCGTGCGCAAGCGTGAGGACACGCACCGCATGGCCGATGCCAACAAGGCTTTCGCACACTACCGCTGGTAGCCCGTTGGGGGTGTCCGCTGGCTGGTAAAGCTCCGGCGCGGCCCCATATAGATTTTTCGGACGGGGTCGCATCGACCCCGTTAAACGTTGCGCGAAGCGCATTTCAAGTTGCGCATGGGAATTTATGGCACGCACTACGCCCATAGAGCGATACCGCAACATCGGTATTTCCGCTCACATCGACGCGGGGAAAACCACCGCGACGGAGCGTATTTTGTTCTACACCGGCGTGTCGCACAAAATCGGCGAGGTGCATGACGGCGCGGCGGTCATGGACTACATGGAACAGGAGCAGGAGCGCGGCATCACCATCACCGCCGCTGCCACCACCTGCTTCTGGAAGGGAATGGACAAGGGCTTTCCCGAGCACCGCATCAACATTATCGACACGCCGGGTCATGTGGACTTCACCATCGAGGTGGAGCGCTCGTTGCGTGTGCTGGATTCCGCCGTTGCCGTCTATTGCGCCGTTTCCGGCGTGCAGCCGCAGTCCGAGACCGTGTGGCGTCAGATGAACAAGTACGGCGTGCCGCGCATCGCCTTCGTCAACAAGATGGACCGCGCGGGCGCAAATTTTCTACGCTGCGTGGAGCAAATCAAGACGCGCCTGCGCGGCAACCCTGTTCCCATTCAATTGCCCATCGGCGCCGAGGAAGGGTTTGTCGGGGTGGTTGATCTCGTCAAGATGAAATCCATCTGGTGGGACGAAGAGACTCAGGGCATGAAATTCGAGTACCGCGAGATTCCCGCCGAGATGCGCAAGGAGTGCGAGGAGTGGCGCGGCAAGATGATCGAGGCCGCCGCGGAAGGCGATGAGGCGCTGCTAAATAAATATTTAGAGACCGGATCCCTGAGTGATGAAGAAATCAAGAAGGGCCTGCGCGAGTGCGCGCTGAAAAACCAGGTCTGCTTGGTGACTTGCGGGTCCGCATTCAAAAACAAGGGCGTTCAGGCCGTGCTCGATGCCATCGTCGAGTACATGCCGTCACCCCAGGATGTGCCGCCGGTGAAGGGCCAGAGTGAAACAGGCGAGCCGATGACGCGCAAGGCGGATGATGCCGAACCGTTCGCCGCGTTGGCGTTCAAGATCTTGAACGACCCATTCGTCGGCAACCTCACCTTTTTTCGCGTGTACTCCGGCACACTGAATTCCGGCGACCAGGTGTTCGTTCCGAATCGCAGTCGCACCGAACGTATCGGCCGCCTGTTGCAAATGCATGCCAGCGATCGTTCCGAGATCAAAGAGGTGCGTGCAGGCGACATCGCCGCCGCCGTGGGCCTGAAGGATGTCACCACCGGCGACACCCTGTCGGACCTGAACAAGGTCATCATCCTGGAAAAAATGGAGTTTCCCGAACCGGTGATATCCGTGGCGGTGGAGCCGAGAACCAAGGTCGACCAGGAAAAAATGGGCTTGGCTCTGCAGAGACTGGCCAAAGAAGATCCTTCCTTTCGTGTGCATACCGACCCCGAGTCGGGACAGACCATCATTGAAGGCATGGGCGAGCTGCACCTCGAGATCATCGTCGATCGCATGAAGCGCGAATTCAAGGTGGAAGCGAATGTCGGCAAGCCGCAAGTCGCCTACCGCGAGACTCTGCGCAGCACGGTCGAATCCGAGGGCAAATTCATTCGTCAGACCGGCGGCCGCGGGCAGTACGGGCATGTGTGGCTGAAGATTGAACCGTTGCCGCAGGGCAAGGGCTACGAGTTCGTCAACGGCATCGTCGGCGGCGCGGTGCCGCGCGAGTACATACCCGCCGTGGACAAAGGCATCCAAGAAGCCGTTCAGACCGGCGTCATCGCGGGCTACCCGATCGTGGACGTGAAGGTCACGATATTCGATGGCTCTTACCATGACGTCGACTCGAACGAAATGGCCTTCAAAATTGCCGGATCCATCGGATTCAAAGAGGGATTTCGCAAGGCCAAGCCGGTATTGCTTGAACCCATCATGAAAGTGGAAGTCGTGACGCCGGAGGATTATTACGGCGACATCGTCGGCGATTTGAATCGCCGCCGCGGTCAGATCGTAGGCATGGAAGATTCACCGTCAGGCAAGGTGGTCACCGCCGAAGTGCCGCTTGCCGAGATGTTCCAGTACTCGACGTCCATGCGCTCGATGAGCCAGGGACGCGCGAATTACACCATGGAATTCGCCAAGTACATGGAAGTTCCGACCAATGTCGCGGACGTGGTCATGAAGAAAGCATCTTAAGGATTTATCCCAAACGCATTTCATATTTGAGAGGTACTTGCCGTGTCGAAGGGGAAGTTTGAGCGAACGAAGCCGCACGTGAACGTGGGGACGATTGGGCATGTGGATCATGGCAAGACGACCTTGACGGCTGCGCTGACGAAGGTCATGGCGGAGAAGCACGGTGGGGAGTTCAAGGCGTACGATCAGATCGACAAGGCACCGGAGGAGCGTGCGCGCGGGATCACGATTGCGACCGCGCACGTGGAGTATCAGTCCGATGCACGCCACTACGCGCACGTGGACTGTCCCGGACACGCTGACTACGTGAAGAACATGATCACGGGAGCGGCGCAGATGGACGGGGCGATTTTGGTGGTGTCGGCGGCCGATGGTCCGATGCCCCAGACGCGCGAGCACATTTTGCTGGCCCGCCAGGTCGGAGTGCCCTACATCGTGGTGTACATGAACAAGGCGGACATGGTCGATGATGCGGAGTTACTCGAGCTCGTGGAGCTTGAGGTGCGCGACCTGTTGACGCTGTACAAGTTTCCCGGGGATAAGACCCCGATTATCACCGGCTCGGCACTGAAGGCCTTGGAAGGGGATGCTTCCGAGATCGGCGTGCCCTCGGTGGTGAAGCTGGTCAAGGCGTTGGATGATTACATTCCGGTGCCGAAGCGCGCCATTGAAGGGGCCTTTTTGATGCCGGTGGAGGATGTGTTCTCCATCGCGGGTCGCGGCACGGTGGTCACCGGGCGCATTGAGCGCGGGATCGTGAAGGTCAACGATGAGGTGGAGATTGTCGGGATTCGCCCGACGCAGAAGACCACCTGCACGGGCGTTGAGATGTTTCGAAAGCTCCTCGATGAGGGTCAGGCCGGAGACAACGTCGGGGTGCTGCTGCGCGGCACGAAGCGTGAGGAAGTCGAGCGCGGGCAGGTTTTGTGCAAACCCGGCTCCATCACCCCGCACACCAAGTTCGAGGCCGAGGTGTATGTCTTGAGCAAGGAGGAGGGCGGGCGGCATACGCCGTTCTTCAAGGGCTATCGGCCGCAGTTCTACTTTCGCACCACCGATGTGACCGGAGCGGTGGAGTTGCCGGCGGGCACCGAGATGGTGATGCCGGGGGACAACATCAAGATTGTGGTGGAGTTGATCGCCCCGATCGCGATGGAGCAGGGCCTGCGCTTCGCCATCCGTGAGGGCGGTAAAACCGTCGGCGCAGGTGTGGTTGCCAAGGTTTTAGCGTAGAATCCGCGCCCCTGTTTAAGGGCGCTAAAGCGCCCAACTGATCCGGGGGTCGAAGCGACCCCCTAGTTGAATGTTAAGAGAAGATTTATGGCCAATCAAAATATACGCATCCGCCTGAAGGCTTTCGATCATCGTCTGATCGACAAGTCGGCCCGCGAGATTGTCGATACCGCAAAGCGCACCGGCGCGACCGTCAAGGGTCCTGTGCCGCTACCCATCAAAATGGAGCGTTTTACGGTTTTGACCGCCCCGCATGGCGATAAGGACGCCCGTGACCAGTTCGAAATTCGCACGCACAAGCGGCTGATGGACATTTTGAACCCCACGGATAAGACCGTGGACGCCCTGATGAAGCTGGAACTCCCGGCGGGCGTGGACGTCCAGATCAAGTTGAATTAAGGACGATTTCGGGTATACTCCCGCGTCCATTTTGGAGGCCGGAGCGCGTGGGCGCCGACGCTGGCTACTCAAGGGTATCCAGGGTCCGCGTGCCCAAACCGCTGGTCTGTTGCAACGATGCGAGGCTCTAGAGCACTCGCTGTACGAGGATTGACAATGTCCATTGGTCTGGTTGGCCGCAAATGCGGCATGACCCGAGTATTCACCGACGCCGGTGTGACCGTCCCCGTGACGGTTGTCGAGGCGTTGCCGAATCGCATATCGCAGGTCAAAGACGCTAAATCCGACGGCTACCGTGCGGTTCAGGTCACCATTGGTACCCGCCGCCCGTCCAGAGTCACCAAGGCCCAGGCCGGTCATTTCGCCAAGGCGAACGTGGCCGCGGGGAGCTCTTCCAAAGAATTCCGCCTCGGCAAGGGAGAGGGCGAAGCCCTCGCGGTAGGCGGCGAAATCAAAGTCGACATGTTCAAAGCGGGCCAGATCGTCGATGTGACCGGCACCACGGTGGGCAAGGGCTTTCAGGGCACCATGAAGCGCCACAACTTCGCCGGCGGCATGAAAACCCACGGAAACTCCCTGTCGCATCGCGCGCCGGGATCGATCGGCCAGCGCCAGACGCCGGGACGCGTGTTCAAGGGCAAGCGCATGTCGGGCCATATGGGCGTGCGTAGTCGCACCATCGAGAACCTGCGGGTCGTGGAAGTGGACGTCGCGCGGAACCTGCTATTGATCAGCGGCGCCGTACCGGGCGCCGAAGGCGGCCGGGTGGTGGTGCGGCCGTCGGTCAAGGCCGTAGGCAAGGCGCGCCGTCAGATGCTGGTGCCGAACAAGGCGCCCGCTGCGGCCAAGCCTGGCGCTCCTGCCGCCAAGGGCGCGGCACCCAAGGCCGGCGCGGCCAAAGCCGAGAAGAAGTAAGAATCCATGAAAGTCCAGCTGAAAAATGCGAATCCCGCCAGCGAGATTCAACTATCGGACGCAGCCTTTGGGCGCGCCTATAACGAAGCTCTGGTGCACCAGGTGGTCACCGCCTACATGGCGGCCGGCCGTGCCGGAACCAAGGCGCAGAAGACGCGTGCCGAAGTGCGCGGCGGCGGCAAGAAGCCCTGGAGCCAAAAAGGCACCGGTCAAGCGCGCGCCGGTTCGATTCGCAGCCCCATCTGGGTGGGCGGCGGCAGGGCTTTTGCGGCCAAGCCGCGGGACTTCACGCAGAAGGTCAATCGCAAGATGTATCGCGCCGCCATGCAAACCATGGTGTCTCAATTGGTGCGCGAGGATCGGCTGGTGGCGGTGGAATCGATCGAGCTCACCGCGCCGAAAACCAAGCTGCTCATCAGCAAACTGGCCGAATACGGCTTGAAACGGGCGCTGATTTTGGTCGAAGCGTACGAAGAAAAGCTGTTCCTGGCGGCACGCAATGTCCCCCATGTGGAAGTCATGGCAGTGGCCTCGCTCGATCCGGTGAGCTTGGTCAAACACGACAAGGTCATTGCCACCGTGGGTGCGCTGAAGTTGCTGGAGCAGCGTCTCGGAGGCGCCAATGAATAAAGAACGCTTGTTGAATTTGCTGATTCAGCCGCACGTCTCGGAGAAGGCGGCCACCGTGGCCGAGAAGGCGAATCAATATGTATTTCGCGTGCGCGATGACGCCTCGAAGGCGGAAGTCAAACAGGCGGTGGAACTGATGTTCGAGGTCAAGGTCGAGGGCGTCAATTTGCTGAATCGTCCCGGCAAGACGCGCCGCTTCAAGAACGTACCGGGCAAGCGTAGCGGCTTCAAGAAAGCCTATGTGCGCTTGCAGGCCGGCCAGTCCATCGACTTTACCGGCGCTTCGGCGAAATAAGGAAGGCCATGGCACTCATCAAGATGAAGCCGACCTCACCGGGCACGCGCTTCGTAGTCAAAATAGACCGCTCGCACCTGCACAAGGGCGGACCGCTCGAGTCCCTGACCACCAAGAAGAATCGGACCGGGGCGCGCAACCATTCCGGCCGACAGACCACGCGGCATATCGGAGGCGGGCACAAGCAGCGCTATCGCATCATCGATTTCAAGCGCGACAAGGACGGCATACCCGGAATTGTCGAGCGTCTCGAATACGATCCGAACCGCACTTCGCATCTGGCGCTGGTTTTGTATAAGGACGGCGAGCGCCGCTACATTCTGGCGCCGAAAGGCGTGAAGGCAGGCGATGAAATTCGCTCCGGTTCCGACGCCCCCATCAAAGCGGGCAATGCCATGCCGCTGCGGCATATTCCCGTCGGCAGCACGGTGCACAACGTCGAATTGAAAGTCGGCAAGGGCGGCCAGATGGCGCGCAGCGCCGGCGCTTCGGCGCAGTTCGCGGCCCGCGAGGGCGTGTATGCCAGCCTGCGGCTGAAATCCGGCGAGATGCGCAAGGTGCATGTGGATTGCCGCGCCACCATCGGCGAAGTCGGCAACGATGAGCACAATTTGCGCGTCTTCGGCAAGGCGGGCGCGGTGCGCTGGCTGGGCGTGCGTCCCACCGTGCGCGGCGTCGTGATGAACCCGGTCGATCACCCTCACGGCGGCGGCGAAGGCAAGTCCGGCCAGGGCAACCCGCATCCGGTGAGCCCATGGGGATTGCAGACCAAGGGCAAGAAGACGCGTCGCAACAAGCGCACTGACGGCATGATCGTTCAGCGCCGCAAGAACAAACGCATTTAAGAGACTGGAGAAACTAGTGCCTCGTTCGCTCAAGAAAGGCCCATTCGTGGATTTGCACCTCGCCAAGAAGGTGCAAACCGCCAGCCAGAAGAATGATCGCCGCCCGATCAAGACCTGGTCGCGGCGCTCCATGGTCATTCCCGACATGGTCGGCTTGACCATCGCCGTGCACAACGGCCGGCTGCACGTACCGGTGCTGGTCTCGGAGAACATGGTCGGACACAAGCTGGGTGAATTCGCCCCGACGCGCACTTTCAAGGCGCATTCCGGCGACAAGAAAGTCACGGTAGCGGAGTAGGCATGCAGACCAAGGCAGTTTTACGCTACGCGCGCATTTCCCCGCAGAAGTGCCGCCTGGTTGTCGATACGATCCGCGGCCAGTCGGCGACCAAGGCTGTGAACACGCTGAAGTTCATGCCGAAAAAGGGCGCCAAAATCGTTCTCAAGGTTCTGGATTCCGCGATCGCCAACGCCTACAACAATTTCAATGCGGATGTCGACGATCTGAAAGTGACGCGCGTCGAGGTTGATCCGGCGCCGATGCTCAAGCGCTTTCACGCGCGTGCCAAGGGGCGCGGCGTGCGCATTGCCAAGCGCAACAGTCACATCCTGGTTCAAGTTTCCGACGGCAAGCGAGAGGCCTAATGGGTCAGAAAGTAAATCCGATTGGTATTCGGCTGGGCATCACCCGCGACTGGTCGTCGAAGTGGTATGCACATTCGAAGAACTTTGCCTCGAACATTCACACCGACTTCCTGGTGCGCAAGTACCTGAACAAGAAGCTCGCGGATGCATCGGTCAGCAACATTCATATCGAGCGTGCGGCGCGCCGCGCCAACATCACCATTCACACCGCTCGGCCGGGAATCGTGATCGGCAAGAAGGGCGAGGACATCGAGAAGCTGCGCACGGCGGTGGCGAAGATTCTGGGCATGACCATGAACGATGTGCGCCTCAACATCGCCGAGATCAGAAAGCCCGAGCTCGACGCCAAATTGGTTGCCGAAGGCATTTCACAGCAGCTGGAAAAGCGTGTGATGTTCCGCCGCGCCATGAAGCGCGCCGTGACCAACACGATGCGTTCCGGCGCTCTCGGCATCAAGGTGCGCATTTCGGGCCGCTTGAACGGCTCTGAGATCGCCCGCACGGAAACCAATCGCGAAGGACGCGTTCCGCTGCACACCTTTCGCGCGGACATCGACTACGGCCTGGCCGAGGCGCAAACCACCTACGGCGTGATCGGCATCAAGGTGTGGATATTCAAGGGCGAAGTGTTCGACAAGCCTGAAGCCGAAGCCGTCGAGGGCGAGGCAGAGGCAGCCGCTGCGGCCGGCACCAAGACCACCGAAACTGCGGCGCCTGCCGCGGGTTGAACCAGGTAATACAGCATGATGCAGCCGAAGCGGACCAAATTCCGCAAACAATTCAAGGGCAAGATTTCAGGCAGCGCACAGCGCGGCAACACTGTTGCGTTCGGCGAGTTCGGCCTGAAGGCGACCGACCGCTGCCGCATGACGGCGCGCGAAATCGAGGCGGCGCGGCGCGCCATTTCACGCTACGTGAAGCGCGGCGGCCGCATCTGGATCCGCGTGTTTCCGGATGTGCCGATCACGCAGAAGCCGCTCGAGGTGCGCATGGGCTCGGGCAAGGGCAACGTGGAGTACTGGGTTGCCAGGGTGCTGCCCGGCAAGGTGCTGTTCGAGATCGAGGGTATGAGCGAGACCATCGCGCGCGAGGCATTCCGCCTGGCGTCGGCGAAGCTTTCGGTGTCGACCACCTTCGTCAAGCGCCAGGTTCGGGCGTAAGGGTGCACATATGAAGGCGAAAGATTTGCGCGCGAAACAACCCAAGGATCTCGGCGAGGAGCTGCTCAAGCTGCGCCGCGAACAATTCAATTTGCGCATGGCCCGTGCCACGGGACAGGCCGCGAAACCGGATCAATTTGCGAAAGTGCGCAAGAACATTGCGCGCGTCAAGACTGTGCTTGCCCAATCGAAGGCGGCCGGAGGTAAGGCGTGATGTCGACCGAAACACACGCGGCCGTTGCGGCCGCTGCAACCACCGCGGCTAAGGCGCCCGGCGAGGCGCCGGTCCCTGGCCAACGCCTGCTCACGGGCAGAGTGGTCAGCAACAAGATGGACAAGACCATTGCGGTCTCGGTCGAGCGCTTGGTGAAGCATCCGACCTACGGCAAGTACATCCGCCGCACCACCAAGTTGCTGGCGCATGACGAAAGCAATGAGTGCAAGGAAGGCGACACGGTCTCCATCAAGCCGTGCCGTCCGATGTCGCGTCGTAAATCATGGGTGCTGGTGCGCGTTGTCGAACGCGCCCGCGCCGAATAAGGGGCCGACATGATTCAGCTTCGTACCATGTTGAATGTGGCCGACAACAGCGGCGCCAAGCGGCTGATGTGCATCAAGGTGCTCGGCGGCTCGAAGCGCCGCTATGCGGCGGTCGGTGATGTCATCAAGGTCAGCGTCAAGGATGCGATACCGCGCGGCAAGGTCAAGAAGGGCGAGGTGTACGACGCCGTGGTGGTGCGTACCAAGAGCGGCGTGCGCCGTGCCGACGGATCGCTGATCCGCTTCGACACCAATGCGGCGGTGCTCCTGACCAACAAGCTCGAGCCCATCGGCACGCGCATCTTTGGACCGGTGACGCGCGAGCTGCGCAACGTGCAGTTCATGAAGATTATTTCGCTCGCGCCCGAAGTGCTCTGAAGCTAGGAATTGAGATGAAAAAGATTCGCAAAGGCGACATGGTCATATTGACCGCCGGTCGGGACAAGGGACGCAAAGGCGCCGTCATCGAGGTGCTGGCGGACGATCGCGTGCGCGTCGAGGGACTCAACATGTCCAAGAAGCACCAGCGGCCGAATCCGCAGTCCGGCGTGCAGGGCGGCATCATCGAGCGCGAGGCGCCGCTGCATGTGTCGAACGTACAGGTATTCAATCCGGCGACCCAGAAGGGCGATCGCGTGGGATTCAAGTCGCTCGAGAACGGCCGCAAGGTGCGCGTTTTCAAGTCGAACAATGAAATGGTCGACGCCAAGTAGCGGCCATTTAACGAGTGAAATGATATGGCAGCAAGACTGAAAAAGGTTTTCAACGAGCAGATCGTGCCCGAGCTCAAGAAGAAGCTCGAGCTGAAGAACACCATGCAGGTGCCGCGGATCCTGAAGATCACGGTGAACATGGGTGTGGGCGAAGCCGTGGCCGACAAGAAGGTCATGGACGCGGCGACCGCCGACATGGCGAAGATCACCGGCCAGAAGCCGGCGGTGACGAAGGCCAAGAAGTCCGTCGCGACGTTCAAGGTGCGCGACGGCCAGGCGATCGGCTGCAAGGTGACGCTGCGCGGCGATCGCATGTACGAGTTTCTGGATCGTCTGGTAAGCATCGCCATTCCGCGAATCAGGGACTTTCGCGGCATCAGCGCGCGCTCCTTCGACGGCCGCGGCAATTACAGCCTGGGCGTCAAGGAACAGATCATTTTCCCCGAGATTCAGTACGACCAGATCGATCAAATCCGTGGCATGGACATCACCATCTCCACGTCGGCGCGCGATGACAAGCACGGGCGCGCGCTGCTCGAAGCATTCAACTTTCCGTTCCGTAAATAGGTAGGCCATGGCCAAGACGAACATGCTCATGCGCGAGAAGAAGCGCCTCAAAATAGCGAAGAAATTCGCTAAGCGACGCGCCGAGCTCAAAGAGCTGATCCGCGACCCGAAGACCGGGGCGGAAGCACGCGAAGCCGCACAAGCCGCGCTGCAAAAGCAGCCGCGCGATGCGGGCGCCACGCGTCAACGCAATCGCTGTTCCATTACCGGCCGGTCGCGCGGCGTGTACCGCAAATTTGGCTTGGCCCGTACCAAGCTGCGTGAGGCCGCCAGCCGCGGCGAGATTCCAGGCCTGTCGAAGGCGAGTTGGTGAGGCGCGCACAATGAGCATGACTGATCCAATTGCCGATCTCCTGACGCGAATCCGAAACGCACAATCCGCGGGCAAGCCGACCGTGGGCATGGGCGCCTCGAAACTGAAGGTGGCGATTCTCAAGGTGCTGAAGGCCGAGGGATACATTGCGGGCTTCGGCGTCGATAGTTCCGGCGCGAAGAGCACCCTGTCCATCGAGCTCAAGTACCACGACGGCCGTCCGGTCATCGATCGGATTGAGCGCATCAGCCGTCCGGGGCTGCGAATCTATCGCGGCAAGGACGAATTGCCCAAAGTGCTCGGCGGATTGGGCGTGGCGGTGGTCTCGACGCCTCAGGGCATCATGTCCGACAAGCAAGCGCGCGCGGCCGGCACCGGCGGCGAAGTGCTGTTCGTCGTCCAATAAGGTTTCGTCTTAGGTAGGTTTCATTATGTCTCGAGTCGCAAAAATGCCGGTAGATCTGCCGCAAGGCGTCTCCGCCACCATCGGCGCGCAAGCCGTGACGCTGAAAGGCGCGAAGGGGTCGCTGACTCTGCCGCTCAAGGACGGCGTCAAGGTCGTGCAGCAGGATAAGCACCTGGAAGTCCAGGCCGACACCGCGGTGGAAGGCATGAACGCCGTCGCCGGGTCGGTACGGGCGCATCTCGCCAACATGGTGCTCGGTGTCACCAAGGGCTACGAGAAGAAACTGGAATTGGTCGGCGTGGGTTATCGCGCCGCAGTTCAGGCGAAGAACCTGACCCTGACCCTGGGATTTTCCCACTTGATCAACTACGCGATCCCGGAAGGCATCACCATCGAAACGCCGAGCCAGACCGAGATCATCATCAAGGGCATCGACCGGCAGCGGGTGGGGCAGACGGCCGCCGAGATCCGCGGATTCAGGCCTCCTGAGCCTTACAAGGGCAAGGGCGTGAAATATTCCGATGAAAAGATTTCGCTGAAAGAGGCGAAGAAGAAGTAATCATGAAATTGACCAAACAAGATACGCGCCTGCGCCGCGCGCTGCGTGGCCGGGTGAAGATCAAAGAGCTGGCCGCCCTGCGTTTGTCCGTGCATCGCACGCCGCAACATATTTACGCGCAGATCTTTGCGCCTGAAGGCGACAAGGTCCTGGTCGCCGCCTCGACCTTGCAGAAGGACGTACGCGGCGAATTGAAAACCACCGGCAATATCGCGGCCGCCAAGGCCGTGGGCCGCGCCATCGCCGAGCGTGCGAAGGCCAAGGGAATCGCGAAGGTCGCATTCGACCGTTCCGGTTTTATGTACCACGGGCGCGTCAAGGCGCTGGCAGAGGCCGCTCGCGAAGCGGGTCTCGAGTTCTAACTGAAGGTCTAAGGCACTATGGCGAGAACAGAAAAACCGATGTCCGGCGATGACCTGCTCGAGAAGCTGGTCGCAGTCAATCGCGTGGCGAAGGTGGTCAAGGGTGGTAAGCAGTTCGGCTTCACGGCGCTCACCGTGGTGGGCGATGGCGCCGGCCGGGTCGGCTTTGGCTACGGCAAGGCCCGTGAAGTGCCGGTTGCGATCTCCAAGGCCATGATGCAGGCGCGCAAGAGCCTGGTCACGGTGTCTTTGAAGAACGAAACCCTGTTCTATGCGGTCAAAGGACGGCATGGGACCACGCGGGTCTACATGCAGCCTGCTGCCGATGGTACCGGCGTGATTGCCGGCGGCGGCATGCGCGCGGTATTCGAGTGCGCCGGGGTCCGCAACGTGCTGGCGAAGAGCTATGGGTCGCGCAATCCCATCAATGTGGTGCGCGCCACCATGGATGCGCTGGCCAAGCTGCGCACGCCGGATGACATCGCCGCAAAGCGCGGCAAGACCGTTGAAGAGCTTGTGGGCTGATGCCATGACCGACAAGAAGGTTCAAGCGAAAGTTAAGGTTACGCTGCTCAAGAGCATCTACGGGCAGCTGGCGAATATCCGCAACTCGGTCAAGGGGTTGGGTCTTCGCAGAATCGGCCACAGCGTGCTGGTGGCGGATACACCCTCTAATCGGGGCATGATGAATGTGGCCAGCCACATGCTGAAAGTGGAGCCGGCATCGGGCTCCGGGAAAGTACAATGAGACTGAATACCATCAAGCCGGGCGCCGGCTCGAAACGAACGCGCTTGCGCGTGGGGCGCGGAGCCTCCGCCGGCCAGGGCAAAACCTGCGGCCGCGGCGTCAAGGGACAGCGTGCCCGCAAAGGCGGCTATCACAAGGTCGGTTTCGAAGGCGGCCAGATGCCGCTGCAGCGCCGATTGCCGAAGATCGGCTTTCGCTCCGCGATGAAGGCCTCGCGTGCCGAACTGACCCTGTCGGA
Organism: uncultured Gammaproteobacteria bacterium; assembly: GCA_963775565.1. Lineage (GTDB taxonomy): Bacteria > Pseudomonadota > Gammaproteobacteria > Steroidobacterales > Steroidobacteraceae > Bog-1198. The sequence continues at coordinate 217,807 of CAVZJP010000017.1, read as the reverse complement.
TCTGATGCGGGTGACCGGCACGGAGGTCACGCTGGCGGGACTCATCGCCGCGAACCTGGTGCCCGAATACACGCAAATCGTGAAGATCATCCTTTCCGGCAAGGTCACCAAGGCCTACACGATCAAGGACAAGGTGATTACCGCGACCAAGGGCGCCAAGAGCGCGGTTGAGTCGGCCGGCGGACGTTTCGAGGCCTAAGAGACACCCGTGGCCACCTCCACCAATCCAGCCGCCGCTCTCGGGGACATGACCCGCTTCGCAGAAATGCGCAAGCGGCTGCTGTTCCTATTGGGCGCTCTGGTGGTGTACCGGATCGGCACCTTCATTCCGGTACCGGGCATCGATGCGGCGAAGTTTGCGGCGTTCTTCTCGACGCAGAGCGGCACCCTGCTCGGCATGTTCAACATGTTCTCGGGCGGTGCGCTGCAGCGATTCAGCATTCTCGCGCTGAATGTGATGCCCTACATCACCTCGTCCATCATCGTGCAGATGGCTTCGATGGTGTATCCGCCGTGGAACCAAATTCGCAAGGACGGGGAATCGGGCCGTCGCAAGCTGATGCAGTACACCCGCTACGGCACCGTGGGGCTGGCGGCTTTTCAGGGCTTTGGCGCTGCGCTGGCCATTCAGAATTCAGGCGGCAATCTGGTGCCGAGCCCGGGTCCGCAGTTCCTGTTCGTGGCCACCATCTCGATCGCCACGGGCACCTTATTCGTCATGTGGCTGGGCGAGCAAATCACCGAACGCGGCATCGGCAACGGTATCACCATGATCATCGTGGCGGGCATCATCGCGGGCCTGCCGCGCGCCATCGGCAACACGCTGGAAATGGTGCGCTCGGGTGAAATGAACGCGCTGATCGTGCTGCTGATCGTCGTGGTGGTAGTGCTTGTGACCCTGTTCTGCGTGTTCGTCGAGCGCGCGCAGCGCAAAATCCAGGTGAATTACGCCAAGCGCCAAGTCGGCCGCCGTATGATGCAAGGGCAAAGCACCCATCTGCCGTTCAAGCTGAACATGGCCGGCGTCATTCCGCCGATTTTCGCCTCCAGCTTGCTGGTGTTTCCGGCCACCGTTGCCCAGTTTTTCGGCAACAGTCCGAACCCAAATGCCATCCAGCGGACCTTGCAAAAGATCGCTGCCATCCTCAATTATGGTCAGCCGCTGCATGTCGTGCTGTTTGGGTTGCTGGTGATCGGCTTCGCGTTCTTCTATGTCGCTTTGGTCTATGACGCCCGCGATACGGCCGAGAACCTCAAGAAGGCCGGTGCCTTCATCCCCGGCATCCGTCCCGGCCAGCAGACCGGGGATTACCTGGACAAGGTGTTGACGCGGCTGACGCTGTGGGGCGGCTTGTACATCATGGCGGTGTGCTTGTTGCCGGAAATCATCCGAATGATCAATCCGGCCATTCCGTTTCAGTTCGGCGGCACCTCGTTGTTGATCATCGTCGTCGGTGTCATGGATTTCGTCGCGCAAGCCTCATCGCACATGATGTCGCAGCAATATGAGGGCCTGATGAAAAAGGCCAGCCTTCGAGGCATTGGAGCTAAGAAATGAAAGTTCGTCCTTCAGTTAAAAAGATCTGCAAGAACTGCAAAGTCGTGCGGCGCCGCGGCATCGTGTACATCATTTGTTCCTCTGATGCTCGGCACAAGCAGCGCCAGGGCTAATCGGGGCTAATGAATTGATCTTTAGAGGGTTTTCTAATATACTAGCGCGCTTTTTTTCGAGGGCGCGAGTGGAGAAGTAGATGGCGCGTATCGCCGGCATCAACATACCGATGAACAAGCATGTGGTCATCGGCCTGACGCATATCTTCGGCGTCGGCAACAGCCGCGCGGCGCGCATTTGCGATGCCGCGGGCGTGAAGTACCACGTCAAAGTGAAGGATCTGACCGACGCCGAGGTGGCCTCGCTGCGCTCGCAAGTCGCGAAATTCGCGGTCGAAGGCGACTTGCGCCGCGAAGTCTCGATGAACATCAAGCGTTTGATGGATTTGGGCTGCTACCGCGGCATCCGTCATCGCAAGGGCCTGCCGATGAGAGGCCAACGTACGCGCACCAATGCGCGCACACGCAAAGGTCCGCGCAAGCAGGCGGTCAAGATGAATGCGCCGCCGGGCAAGGTTTAATCAAGGTAGTTATTAATGGCTGATCAAAAGCAAAACGCACAGCAAGCCGCCGCCGCCAATGCACCGGGTGCGAAGCCCGCGCGCAAGAAGGTGCGCAAGAACGTGCTCGATGCGATTGCCCATGTGCATGCATCGTTCAACAACACCATCATCACCATCACGGATCGGCAGGGAAACACGCTGTCATGGGCGACTTCCGGCGGCTGCGGCTATCGCGGCTCGCGCAAGTCGACGCCGTTCGCGGCCCAGGTTGCCGCCGAGCGCGCCGGCACCGCCGCTCAGGAACATGGTGTGAAGAATGTCGAGGTGCGGGTCATGGGCCCGGGCCCCGGCCGGGAATCTGCGGTGCGCGCCTTGAACGGCTGCGGCCTGAAGATCACCAATATCGAAGACGTCACGCCGATTCCGCATAACGGCTGTCGTCCGCCCAAGAAGCGCCGCGTTTAAGCAGCGCTTTTTTCACCCAAAGGTACGAAATGGCAAAATATACCGGTCCGAAGTGCAAGCTTTCTCGTCGCGAGGGGACCGATCTGTTCCTGAAGAGCGGCGTGAAGCCTCTCGAGTCGAAGTGCAAGCTCGAAGTGCCTCCGGGCGGCGTGAAGAGCGAACGCAAGCAGCGTCTGTCGGAGTACGGCCTGCAGCTGCGCGAGAAGCAGAAGCTGCGCCGCATGTACGGCGTTCTGGAGCGGCAGTTCCGCAACTATTATCAAAAGGCCGCGGGTCGTCCCGGCGCCACCGGCGAAACGCTGCTGCAGTTTCTGGAGTGCCGCCTGGACAATGTGGTCTATCGCATGGGTTTCGCCGCCACCCGCGCCGAGGCTCGTCAGCTGGTGAGCCACAAGGGCGTCTCGGTGAACGACAAGCTGGTGAACATCGCTTCCTACCAGTGCAAGGCCGGCGATGTGATCAACCTGCGTGAGCGCGCCAAGAAGCAGACTCGCGTGACCGCCGCTCTCACCATCGCCTCCCAGGTCGGTTTCCCCGACTGGGTCGAGGTTGACGACAAGAAGTTTTCGGGAATTTTGAAATCTGTTCCCGATCGACAGGAAATTCTGCCGGACATCAACGAGAGCCTGGTCGTCGAGTTGTACTCCAAGTAGGAATTGGCAAACAGGATTTATCAAGTTACGCGCCGCCGCCGTTGGCTGCGTATCCGTAGTTAGTTTAGCGAGGGTCTTCCATGCAGGGATCGATCAATGAATTCTTGAAGCCGCGAGTCGTCAAGGTACAGCCCGTGTCGCCGCGCCATGCCCGCATCGTGATTGAACCGTTCGAACGCGGCTTCGGCCACACGCTGGGCAATGCGTTGCGCCGCGTGCTGCTGTCCTCCCTGCCGGGAGCGGCCATCACCGAGATCGAGATCGAGGGCGTGCTGCACGAGTACACCGCGATTGAAGGCGTGCAAGAGGACGTCGTCGACATATTGCTGAATTTGAAGGCGGTGGCGATCCGCATGCATACCCGCGATGTCGCCGAAGTGCGCCTGCACAAGAAGGGTCCGGGGCCGGTGACGGCAGGCGATATCGCCGGGGATCACGACATCGAGATCCTGAATCCGGATCTGGTGATCGCGAACCTGACGAAGGCCGGCGAGTTGTCGATGTCGCTCAAAGTCGAGCGCGGGCGCGGTTATCGCCCGGCGGCGCAGCGCATGGCATTCGAGGAACAGACGCGCGCCATCGGCCGCCTGCAATTGGATGCATCGTTCAGCCCGGTGCGCAAGGTCACCTACAACGTCGAGAGCGCGCGCGTCGAACAGCGCACCGACTTGGACAAGCTCATTCTGGATATCGAGACCAACGGCACGATCGATCCGGAAGAGGCGATCCGCCGCGCCGGCGGTATCTTGAAGGATCAGTTGTCGGTATTCGTGGACCTGCAGGGTCAGGACGAGTCGACGACCAAGGCAACCGAAACACAGTTCGATCCGATCCTGCTGCGCCCGGTCGATGAACTCGAGCTCACGGTGCGTTCCGCCAACTGCCTGAAGGCCGAGAACATCCATTACATCGGCGATCTGGTGCAACGCACGGAAGTCGAGCTGCTGCGCACGCCGAACCTCGGCAAGAAGTCCCTGACCGAAATCAAAGAGGTCCTGGAAAGCCATGGCTTGACGCTCGGCATGCGTATCGACAATTGGCCGCCGCCGGGTTTGAAGCGCGACGATGAGCGCGACGGCATTTAATTAAAGCGTGAGTTAAGAGAAGAACATGCGTCACAGAAACAGCGGGCGTCAGCTATCGCGAAATGCCTCCCATCGTCACGCGATGTTGCGCAACATGGCGACCTCGCTGCTGCAGCACGAAACCATCCGCACCACCGTGCCGAAGGCCAAGGAATTGCGCCGCGTGGTCGAGCCCTTGATCACGCTCGCCAAGGTCGATTCGATCGGCCTGCGCCGTCTGGCGTACTCGCGGTTGCGCGATGAAAACGTGGTTGAAAAGCTGTTCGAGGACTTGGGCCCGCGCTTCAAGGCGCGCCCCGGCGGCTACATGAGAATTCTCAAAATGGAACCGCGCCCGGGCGATTCCGCCGATATGGCGCTCGTGCAGTTGGTCGAGTCCAAGCCGGTTGCGGCCGAGAAGAACGACGAAACCAAGGCAGCAAAGGCGCCCAAGGCTTCCAAGGAGCCGAAGGCGGCACCGAAGAAGTCGAAGAAGGCGGCGGCCGCTGATGATGCGGAGCCTGCCGCCAAGCCCAAGCGGCGCAAAGCGAAGAAAGCCGCGGCCTGATTCTTACGCGGCCGCGTGCGCGGCGGCCGCGATTCTGGCGAACGCATCCCGGGTCATATTTTCGGGCTTGTGCGCTGTTGTTGCGACGTTATCCTCGACGCGGATTCCCCCGTAGGGCTTGAGTTCCTCGACGACGCTCCAATCGATGTGTGCCCGCCGCGAGTCCGCGTGAGCGGCCGCCAGCAGCGAGTCAATCAGGTAGATCCCAGGCTCCACCGTGACGACGACGCCGGGCTCGAGCATGCGGGTCAGGCGCAGGTAAGGGTGGCCTTTCGGCCGCTCCCGTTCGTGGCCTTGGGCATCGCCCATGACCCCGCCGACATCGTGAACCTGAAGCCCCAGCAAATGGCCGATGCCATGCGGAAAGAACACGCTGGTGACCCCCGATTCCAGCGCCGCCTGGCCCGGAAGCTTGGTCAGACCCGAGGCATGCATGACATCGCCCAGGATCCGGTGCGCCGAGAGGTGCACATCGCGATAATCGCGCCCGGCGACAATCTCAGCGCACAGTGCGCGTTGCGCCTCATCCATCGCGTGCACCAGGTCCGCGAAGCGCCCTGGCGCGCGCGCGTAGGTGCGCGTGATATCCGCCGCATAACCGCGATACTGGGCGCCGGCGTCGATCAAGAAGGAACGTAGGACAGCAGGTGCGGCTGCGTTCCAGATACTGATAGTGCAGCACCGCCGCATTCTCGTTATAGGCCACGATGCTGTTGTAAGGCATCTCCTCTTCACGCTGCCGGCAAGCTTCCAAATAGCTCATATGGGCGTCGTATTCGGAGCCTCCGCGGCGAAACACGGCGAGCGCAGCCGTATGGCCGCGAGCTCCCAGATCACTGGCCCTGCGCATGCATTCAAGCTCGTAGGGGGTCTTGACGGCTCGGTCGTAGTCAAGCAGCGCCAGCAACTCCTTGGGGTTCAGGCTCGCCGCATCCGCGCCTGCAAAAGTCTCGGGCCCGATGAATGCCACTCGACCGCGCTTTGACCAGTGAGCGCTCGCCTGGCTGTCGTCTTGAATGGCGATCAAGTCGAGGGCGCCGGTCCAGGCCGCCGCCGGGAGTTTCGCAGGTTTGTGCCAAAAATCGTTCGGCTGATGAAACAGCACCAGAGGGCGCTTTCCAGGCGAATACACCAGGAAACAACGCGGATTGTCGAGGACCGGAACCCAGGCCTTGAATTGCGGATTCACCTTGTACGGGTAGTCCTGGTCGTCGAGAAACTGGGTCGGCGGCCGCCCGCCATAGACCACCAATGCATCGAAGCCGCTGCGCTCGAGGCTGCGGTCGGTGCGCTGCATGAGCGTCGTCAAATGCGATGCATACAGCTGATCGAGACTGGTGTCGCTCACATATCCTCCATCCAAGGCCACAGCCAAATTATGCGCCAGACGCAGCATCAGCTATAGATCTTTAACCCCTGCGGCGATTTCGACCGTTAAAGGTCCCGGGGCGTTCGCGAAAGAGATATGAAATTGAGGCAAAACCCTCTAAAATCACTTTGGACTTGGGTATAGGCCCAAAACAACACGCTCGGCCTAAATTTTTTATCCTTATAAATTTCTGGGGTATCGATAGATGAAGACCAAAATTGCTTTAAGCGCATTTGTCGCTGCATTCATGCTGAGTGCCTGCGGCAGCAAGACCGAGGCTCCTGCCCCGGCCGCTACGACTCCTCCCCCGGCCGCCGCGCCGGCTGCGGACGCAGCCTCCACTGCCGCTGCTGATGCAGCTGCCGCCGCGAGTGCCGCTGCCGATGCAGCCTCCAGCGCAGCCTCGGCGGCGAAGCCGTAATACGCTTCGCATCTAGCTGATCCCACATGCCCGGGCGGGCTGCCAGCAGGCACGTCTGTCCGGGCTGTGTCTTTTTCAAGACTCGAGGATGAAGTTTCGGTGCCTGTCAGTATTCGCGATGTCAGACATTCCAAACAGGATCGCCAGTGGATCCAGAGTGTCTACGGCGAGTATCTCGACTCATTGGCCGATTTGAATACCGGCCTGTTCTCTGTCATCGGCGCCGGCAATCCGCACCAGGACGAAATTTTCGCCAACTGGTTTTCCAACGATCAAAGCCACCCCCTGCTGATTCTCAAGGGCCGGGATTCGGTGGGATTCGCGCTGGTCACACGCCCGCGCATTCCGAAGGCGGGCGAGAAAGCGGCGGATTATCGCATGTCGGAATTCTTCGTCCGCAAGGAGCATCGCCGAGGGGGCATCGGCCGCGATGCGGCGACCTTGATTTTCGACCGATTCGCGGGGGACTGGGAAATCGTTGAGTACATGCGCCATCCGGGGTCCGTGGCATTCTGGCGCCATGTGGTCGCTGCCTACAGCGCCGGCCGCTTCACGGAACGGCTGCTCAACGGCGAGGTGCAGCAACGTTTTGCCAGCCGGCCGTCGGCGTTTCGCTGATGAGGGGAGCGCCGATTCGCGTCAAACCGGCTGCGCTGGCCTGCGCGGTGGCGATGAGCGCCTGCCTGGGGGCGCATGCTTTTGCGGAAGATATCCCGGCCGCGCGAAAGTGCGCTGGTGTCACCGATCCGACCGAGCGACTGGCCTGCTTCGACGCCGCGTTCGCGGTCGTGCCGGCACCGGCGGCGGCAAGTTTCGGTGACAACAAGGATTTGCAGCAAAAGCGCGCGCCCAAGGTCGACCTGCCCAAAATGGTCGAACTCACGGTCACCAAGGCAGCCAGACTGGGCCAGGGCTTGTACCGATTGACCCTCGAGAACGGTCAAGTTTGGGAGACCCACGAGGCGGATTGGACCTTGGAATTCAAATCCAGCGACGTGATCACAATCTCGCGACTTCCGCTGGGCAGTTATGTGATTTCCATTCCGGGTAAGGCCCGTACGGTATCTGCACGGCGAATCCAATAAAACGGCCTCAAGATCGGGCCAATCCGGTCGACTCATTAGGTCGCGTGCAAGCCTCCTCACCCAATGTCGCTTTTGATTTCGTCCGCAGCCTGGCCGCCGAGTTGTCCGGCGGCCACGTCGATCTGCCGTCGTTTCCCGAAATAGCGCTACGCGTCCGGCGGGTGCTGTCGGATCCCGATACCACGCTGGAAAAAGTCGTGCGCGTGGTCGGTTCCGAGCCGGCCCTGGCGGCCCGCCTGTTGCGCATCGCCAATTCCGCATCGATCAACCGCAGCGGCCACTCGATCACGGATTTGCGCACGGCAATCAATCGCATCGGCCACAACATGGTGCGCAGCGCCTCGATTTCGTTCGCGATGAATCAGATCCGCAGCGCCAATAAGCTGGCGAGCCTGGCGCCGTATCTGAACGATTTGTGGGAGCGCAGCACCTATGTGGCCGCGTATTCCTTCGTGCTCGCACGGACTTGCACCAAGGTGAATGCGGACGAGGCGATGCTGACGGGAATGATGCACGGCATCGGCAAGCTGTACATTCTGACGCGGGCGGTCGGTCATCCTGAACTGTTCGCCAGCGACGATGTGCTGCAGGACATCATCAGCCAATGGTACCCGTCCATCGGCAAGGCGATCCTGGAGAACTGGAATTTCTCCGAAAAGATGGCGCGCGCGGTGGGGCAGGAGGATTTTGGGCGCGTCGATCTCGAGGAACCGGATTTGTCGGATGTCGTGGGCGTCGCCATTTTGATGGTCTCGGCCGGCACCGACATCGCCGGCCTGGAAAAATCACTGAAAGAGCAGCCGGCGGCAACGCGCCTCGGTATGTACGAATCGCAAACGCTGGCCATCATGCAGGACTCAGCGGCTGAAGTGACCGCCTTGAGCCAGGCCCTGGCCGACTAGGAGCCGCGTTCCGCCGCGAACGCCTCGGCCACATAAGTCACGTTGTGCGGCATGATGCCGGCGAGATTCATGCGGCTGTCAGCGGTCATATAGATATGGTGCTGCTCGCGCAGACGCTCCACGGCTTTCGGCGAGACGCCCAGCAGAGAAAACATGCCGCGTTGAGTTCGAATGAAATCGAAGGCGGCACTTCCAGTCACTTCCTTGAGCCGGTCTGCCAATAAGGCGCGCATTTCCTGGATCCGGTGACGCATGGTATCGAGTTCCAGGATCCACTCCTGTTTGAGCTGCGGGTCGCCGAAGATTTTTGCGGCGATCGCTGCCCCGTGATCGGGCGGCATGGAATAGATGCTGCGCGCGATTTGCAGCATGTGGCTGTGCACCGCGTCCGCGCGGGTTTCATTTTCACTGATCACGGTGAGGCTGCCGACGCGCTCGCGATACAGACCCAGGTTCTTCGAGAAAGAAACGGCAATCAACAATTCCGGAACACGCTGCGCAATCATGCGCACCGCGGCCGCGTCGCTCTCCAAGGAGGCGGCGAAGCCCTGATAGGCCAGATCCAGGAACGGGATCAGCCGGCGGTGCTCGAGCAGTTCCGCGACGGTCTGCCATTGCGCCGCAGTCAAATCGGCGCCGGTCGGGTTGTGACAGCAGGCATGGATCAGCACCACGTCGCCCGCCGACGCGCTGTGTAGGCGCTGTAGCATGGCCTCGAAATGCAGCTCATGCGTGAGGGGGTCATAGTAGGGATAGCGCTGCAGCTTCAATCCGCAGCCTCCCAGGAGAGGCGAATGATTGCCCCAGGTCGGGTCGCTTAAGTGCACCGCGGCACCCGGCGCGGCCGCCTTGATCAGCTCCGCACCCACCCGCAGCGCGCCGCATCCACCGGGGGTTTGCGAGGTTCTGGCGCGCCGCTCGCGCCGAGCAGGGTGCTGGGCGCCCAGGACCAGCTCCTCGACCGCGGTGTTGAATTCCTCTCTGCCGCCCGCGGCGACATAGGACTTGGTCGTTTGGGCCGCCAGAACCTCCTTTTCGGCCCGGCGGACGCAGTCCAGGATGGGTGTATTGCCGGAAAGATCCCGGTACACACCCACGCCAAGGTCGACTTTCTGTGCGAAGGGATCTGCCCGATATTTCGCCATCAATCCCAATATCGAATCGGCGCTCAAGCGCTCAATTTGCTGAAACAAAAGTTAACGCCCCTGTCTTGAAGTTAAGCCCATTATAGGCACGCTTGGGATGCAGCCGGGGTCTCACCGTCTCCATTCAAAGACAGTGGTCCGATGACATTAGCCGGCATTAGCGTGTACGCTTTAACCACTCATCAGCTGGAGTTATCTTATGGCGCTTTGGAAAGAAAACCCTACATCCACCCCACCGGGCGCGACCATACCCTCGTCGACCATGGTGCCCGAGCGAAGTCTGCCGGAACGCAGCATGAACGATCCCGGACTGGCGGTTTCGCCGCGCCGCCCCACCCCTAAGACGACGGTCGAGGGTGGAGAATCCGTGATCGCCGCGAATCTCTCGATCGAAGGCAAGATCGAGGGTTCGGGCAATGTCCGTATGGGCGGACGCTTCAAAGGCGACGTACGCATCGACGGCAACTTCACCATGGACAGCGGATCGCAGTTGACCGGCCAGGTGCTGGCCGGCATCGTGGTGGTCGGCGGCGAACTGCAGGGCAATATCGAATCGGCAAAGCGAGTCGATGTGCTCGAAGGCGGCGTCATCGTCGGCGATGTGAAGGCGGGATCGATCACCGTCGCCGCCGGATCGCGCATGCGCGGTCACGTCGAATTCGGCTGGGACGAGGAAAAGGGGAAAGCTAAGTCGGGCTCGCTCAGCAACGGCAGCTAAACCCGATGAGCGTCGCTCGCCAGGGCGCCTTGGGCGCAACCCGCGTCTGTCCGCACTGCAAGGCAGTCGTCTTGCAGAGCGCGAACATTTGCCCCGGCTGCCACCATCACCTGCGCTTCAACATCGTCAATGCGGAACCGCAGGCGCAGGCGCTGTCGGCGATGCGCATCGAGGGTTCAATCCAGCATGCCGGACGCGGCGAGCAATGCGAGTACTGCGTGGTCGTGTCGATCACCAACGAGCAGGGCGAGAAGATTGCGCGCAACGTGGTGGGCGTGGGCGCTTTGCAGGCCGGCGAACGGCATCAATACAGTTTTTCGGTGGAATTGATGCCGGTCCGCGCGCCGAAGGTGCCGCGCAGCTGATCAGCGCGCAGAACTGCCTTCGATACCGATGAACCGCAAGAACTCCGCGCGCGTGCTCGCATCGGCGCGAAAGGTTCCGAGCATCTTGCTGGTGACCATCGAGACGCCGCGCTTATGCACGCCGCGCGTCGTCATGCATTGGTGAACCGCATCGATGACGACGCCGACCCCGCGCGGCTTCAGCACTTCGTTGATGCAGCCGGCGATTTGCGCGGTGAGCTTCTCCTGCACCTGAAAGCGCCGGGCGTAGCCATCGACGACCCGCGCGAGCTTGCTGATGCCGACCACCCTGTCGCTCGGCAGGTAACCCACGTGCGCGCGGCCGATGATGGGTGCCATATGATGTTCGCAAAACGATTCAAACGAGATATCGCGCAGCACCACCATTTCATCGTAACCCTCGACCTCCTCGAAGGTGCGGCGTAGGTAGGCCCCCGGATCGATGGAATACCCCGAGAACCAGTCGCGATAGGCATTGACCACCCGTTTCGGCGTCTCATTCAATCCCTCGCGCGTCGGGTCCTCGCCCGCCCAGCGCAACAAGGTCTGCACCGCCGCTTCGGCCGCCGTCCGGCTCACCGCGCGTTTCTTTTTCCCGGACATTGCGTGTCTCCGTGCTCTTCGCGCCTCAAGGCCACATACGATAGCATGGCGACCTTCCGTCGCCCGAGTGCCGGCAGACTTAAGTGGGAGAAGTGTTCTTGAACAAATGCGCCAGATTCATCTCAATTGCCGCCGTCGTGGGCGCTCTGTTCGCGCAGCAATGCTGGTGCGCGGCCGACGAGAGCGAGGCCGTCACGCGCCGCAACGCGCACGATATCTTCAAACAGCTCATTGAAATCAACACCACCGATTCCATCGGCAGTACCACCGTTGCGGCGGAAGCCATGGCGAAACGACTGCTGGAAGCGGGTTTCCCCAAGGACGACGTGGTGGTGCTGGGTCCCAATGACCGCAAGGGCAACATGGTCGCGCGCTATCGCGGCCGCGCCGGATCGAAGCTGAAACCGATCCTGATCATCGGCCATTTGGATGTGGTCGAAGCGCAGCGCCGCGACTGGACCACCGATCCCTTCAAGTTTGTCGAAAAAGACGGTTATTTCTACGGCCGCGGCACGCAGGACATGAAGAACAGCGATGCCATTGCGGTCACCGATTTCATCCGCATGAAGAAGGAAGGCTTCGTTCCGGATCGCGACATTATCCTGGCGCTCACGGCGGACGAGGAGGGCGGAAAATCCAACGGGGTCGATTGGCTGCTCAAGAATCACCGCGATTTGATCGAGGCCGAATATGCCTTGAATCCGGATGCGGGGCAGGTCAGGCCTGACAAGCCGATGGTGGTGGGATTCGAGGCGACGGAAAAGCTATACGCCGACTTTCAAGTGCTCGCGACCAATCCCGGCGGCCACAGTTCGCTGCCGGTACCGGACAATGCGATTTACCACGTGGCCAACGCGCTCGTGCTTCTGCAAAAATCGCCGTTCCCTTTTGAGCTGAATCCGGTCACCCGGGAGTACTTCAGCCAGATGGCCAAGATTGAAAGCGGACAGAGAGCCGCGGACATGCGCGCCATATTGGCCAGCCCGCCTGACCCACAGGCGATCGAGCGCCTATCAGCGGATGCACACTCCAATTCCATCATGCGCACCACCTGCGTGGCGACGATGTTGAGCGGCGGCCATGCCCCCAACGCGCTTCCCGGCCGTGCCGAGGCCAATGTGAATTGCCGCATCCTGCCCGGGCACTCCCAGGAGGAGATACGCTTAACTCTGGTCAAGTTGTTCAACGATCCCGGTTTGACGGTGCGCTATCGCGCCGATGATGGGGAACTCTCGGATCATGGTTCGGATCGCAAAGCCATGGCGCCGCCGCCGTTGCGGGAGGATGTCATGACTTCGCTGCGCGCAGTCGCGGGGAAAATGTGGCCGCAAGCCACCGTGCTGCCGATCATGGAGGCCGGTGCATCGGACAGCATTTACACCATGAACGCAGGCATTCCCAGCTATGGCATCTGCGGCGTCGCGATCGCTCGCGACGATGATCGAGCGCACGGCAGGGACGAGCGGGTCAAGATCGACGCGTACTATGCGGGCGTCGAATTTTACTACAGATTCTTAAAGGCTCTGACCTCGCCGGCCGGATAGACACTGGGATTTCAGTGCTGAGATTGTATACGACGCCGCTTTCCGCGAACGGCCGCAAGGTGCTGGCGGTGAGCCGTCAGCTCGGTGTGAGCAGCGAAGTCCATCTCATCGACGTGTACAAGGGCGAGGGACGAACGCCTGCGTACCTCGCCATCAATCCGTCCGGAAAGATTCCGACGATGGTCGACGGGGACTTCGTTCTTTTCGAGTCAAACGCAATCCTGTTGTATCTCGATGAGGCGCTTGGCGGTTACGCTCTATCGTCGAGCAATGCGCAGGCGCGGAGCCGGGTCGCACAATGGCTTTTTTGGGAGTCGGCGCATTGGCAACCGAGCCTGTCTTCCGTTTTGTCGGAGCTGGTCGCGCACCGGCTGTTTCCCGAGAGGATCCCCCGCCCTCGCTCGGCTCCGGACTGGAGCAACGGGACCCTTCAACCGTTGCTAAGGATTCTCGAGGCGGTTCTCGCTGCCCAACCCTTCCTGACCGGGTCGAAGATGACGCTCGCCGATTTTTCGGTGGCCGGCATGACCACGTACTTCAAAGCCGCCGGATTTCCTTTCCAAGAATATCCTGCCATTTTCCGCTGGTACGATCGGTTCGAAAAGCTCGATGCCTGGCATTCAACCGAGGTCCCGCTTTGGACGGGCCACGCCGAGGCTCACTAGGATCGAGGGCCGACGACGCGCGCCGTGGTGCCGGCGCGAGTGAACGCGAACTCCAGCAGCATCCGGCGCGAATCCTGATTCTCCGCCGGTATGAACGTCCATCGTTTTGCCGCGTCGTTGGTTACGCGCGCGAAGTAATTGCTCGGCCCGCGATTCTCAAGAGACTCCGCGACCACGTTCCCGGACGCATCAACGGTGACGCGCACCGATACTTTGATCGTTCCCTGAATCGACTGACGGGCGGTTTGGGAAATGTCGGGGATCTCTTGGTGGACCACCAGAGAGGGGGGCGAGGGGGCCGGTTTCGCATCAGTTGCATCCGCCGATTCCCGCGCTTCCGCCGCGGGCACGGCTGCTTGCGGAGCGGTGGCCCCCGTGCCGCGTAAAAAATGCGCGCCGGCAAAAATGACGGCGATCACGATCGCAAACACCATCGCGCTGGTGGCTGCGACAAACGCCGCCGGGCGCCTTTCCCCTACCCAGGTCGACGTTCCAACCCATGGTTGCGCTGAAGATTCGCTCTCGGCGACCACCGTCGCAGGGGGCGCGGGAGCCTCGCTTGGCGTGGGAACCTTGCTTGGCGTGGGAGCCTCGCTCGGCGTGGGACTGATTTTCGCCTGAAGATCGGCGACCGTCGGACGCTCTGCCGGATTGCGATTCACGCAGCGCTGAATGATGTCGACCAAATCCTTGGGAAGCTCTGCCGGTAATGAGGCGACCACGGATTCCGCGTCAAGCCACGAGGGAGGCTGCTGGGTGAGAGCCTCCGCCAGCGTGAGGCCCAGACTGAAGACATCGCCGACGGCGCCATTCTCGCCGCCGGCCACACGAATCGTGTCGCAAGCCAGCTTGAGTTGATCGCCGACGACCAAAATATTCGACGGTTTGAGCTGCCCCTGCGCCAGGCCCCTACCGTGAAGAAATCCCAACGCGTCGAGTGTGGGAAGCAACAGGCCGCGCGTTTCATCGGGCGTCAACGCCCGGTGAGGAAGAATTTGCGCCAAATTTTGCTCCGCCAATTCCATCACGACGAAAAAAAACGGATGTCCTCCAATCTCGCAGTGCCCAGAATCGAATAATCGGATCAAATGAGGGTGCGGCATCGCCGCAACCCGTCGCCACTGCGAAAGTTGCGATTCCGTCAGCGCTGGATTTTCCGGGATCAGTTTGATCGCCGCCTCGGCGACGTTGCCTGCCGCGTACTCCGTGAGGAATACGACGCTGTGGCTCGATTTGCCCAGAAAGCGGCGCAGGGGAAAGACGCCGTTGACAGTCTGGCTTTCCCACTTTGCCCAGGTCTCGGTTTCGCTCACTGGTTCTCCCATAGGCCCGCCAACATACACCCTAGGGTTGGGCCGGGAACAAAAGCCAGTGTCAGCGTTTGACGACAGCCATAATGTAAAGTGACAGCGGCTCAATGAGGGCACCAAATGGCAATCCAGGAATTGATCGAGGGGCGCGAGCGGGATCTGGGCGGCTTTTTCGTGCGCCGCGTGCTGCCCGCCGCGGGACGCCAAATGGTGGGTCCATTCATATTTTTCGATCACTTGGGGCCCGCCCAATTTGAACCCGGCTCAGGCATCGACGTGCGGCCGCATCCTCATATCAGCCTGGCCACGGTGACCTATCTTTTCGCAGGCTCGCTCGAACACCGCGACAGTCTCGGCAATGTGCGCGAGATCCGCCCAGGAGACGTGAACTGGATGACGGCGGGGCGCGGTATAGCGCATTCGGAAAGAACACCGCGTCTCGCGCGCGCCGCCGGCGAGAACATTCATGGAATCCAAAGCTGGGTCGCGCTGCCCGACGGACACGAGGATGTCGAGCCGGATTTCACGCACTACCCCGTCAGCGTGCTTCCGCGACGCGAGCTCGGCGGAGTGGACCTGGCGGTCATCGCGGGCGACGCGTTTGGCCTGCGTTCTCCTGTCGCAACTCTTTGGCCCACGCTATACGCGCATGCACTGTTCACGGCAGGTGCGCACCTTGAGATCCCGGCCGAGCACACCGAGCGGGCCGTTTACCTGGTGCAGGGCGAAATCACCGTCGACGGCGTGGCGCTGCCTGAAAAACAATTGGCGGTGCTCGAGCCCGGATCCGAACCCACTGTGCGCGCGCGTCGTGACAGCCGCGCGATGTTGCTCGGCGGCGAACACTTTTCCACCCCTCGCCATATCTGGTGGAATTTCGTGGCGTCCACTCCCGAGAGGATTGACGCCGCCAAGCTGCGTTGGGCGAATCGTCAATTCGCGCCGGTGCCCGGCGAAACCGAGTTCATTCCGCTGCCGCATCAATGACCGCGCTGCCGCATCAATAGCGCGAATGTACAGGCACGAGCGTTGGCGTTGACGACCAAGGCGCGGTTGCGCATTACAAAGTATCCGCTCGTGGCGCGGCAGGGACATGCCAGCTTCACAATGACGTGAGTAGACTCATTGCGCTTGTGCAGTCATACCCAACGGGAAGGAGCATCGTATGTATCGAACCACGTTACTGGGAGTCATCCTCACTGCAATGACGGCAGCGCCTGCTGTGATCGCATCGCCTCACGCGGAAAAATTTCACGCTGACTTCTCCGGCTTCAACGAGACCGGAGCGCTGAACGCGGAGAGCGGAGCGATATTTTCGCCGGGTCACGCGACGCTGGAGGTTTGGCTTGACCGCGTCAATCAAACACTCACATTCGAATTGACTTATTGGGATCTGAGCGCGCCCGTCACGCAATCACATATTCATTTCGGCAAGAACCACATGGCTGGCGCTGTGATGGTCTTTTTCTGCTCGAATCTTACGAGCGCTCCGGCGGGTACGCAGCCCTGTCCTGCCGGCGGAGGAACCGTAACCGGCACGTTGACTGCCGCAAACGTGCTGCCCATCGCCGGACAAAACGTAACCGCAGGCGACTTCCAGGCTTTGGCGGATGCTCTGGAAAGCGATACGGCGTACGCCAATATTCACACGACCAGCTTTCCCGCCGGCGAGATCAGAGGCCAGGTACGGCGCCACTAAGGATCGGGAGGGTTCGGTCTACGATGAGGGGCCGGACCTTCCCGCTCGCGGCAGTCGAAAAGCCCGAAGCAGCACGGTGATCCATGCGGCGGTGAGCAAGAAGAAGACCAGCAGTCCGATGCTGACCTTTTGATTGGATAACTGCGGCGGCACGCTGCGGTTCGCCGCCAATTCCAGCCAGTGCACGTAGCAAACCATCGCCGCCAGCAGCGTTCCGAACCAGACGCCATGAGCGATGAGAAATGCGCGCGTGCCGGCGATGCGCTCGGGTGCCAGCCAATAATCGCGATTGGGCAATTTGAAATCGCGGGCGCCGGCATAGACGAAGGTCAACAGCGCCACGATCGCGATCGGCAAACCGACAGCAAATCCCAGAATGAACCGCGTATAGGCGCCGCGGGTCATGAACGCGTTGGGGTAGCCGCCGATATCGAAGTGAGAAGCGACCATCGGCGGCAACCGAGGGATGGTCTGCACGAGATAGAGGATCGCAATCGCCAACGTCAGTAAAAATACGATCCAGGGCAGCTTTCCTTTTGTCATTGCGCGCCCCACAGGACGGGAAAAAGGGGATGATTCATCGGCGCACCGGCCGCCAATTCGTCCGCCGGTCCGGGAAACTCCGGCGATGTTTTCCAGCGGCGCGGCGCATGCCGGATGTCATCGCCGAGAAATCGAGGATGCACACCGCGCCATCGCGTTGAAAGCTTTCGATTGTTTCGTGGTCAATCATGTGGGCATGGCAGCGATGATTTCCTCGAGCAACGCCGCGCCCCGGTATGCGAATCCCGTATAAATCTGCAGCAGGTTGGCGCCGGCACGCAGTGTGTCGCGGCCGTGCTGCGCGCTGACGATACCGCCGACGCCGATGATGGGAAACTGCGCACCGAGTTCAGCACGCAGCTGCGAAATGACTTTCACCGCCAGGGCATGCAGCGGCGCCCCGCTCAAACCCCCGCGCTGTTCGGCCGCGGCCGAAGAGGGTAGGGCGCTTCGGTCCGTGGATGTATTCGTGGCGATGACTCCGTCGACTTCAAGCAGGCGGATTTCCTGCGCCAGCGCGGAAATTTGCGCTGCACTCAGGTCCGGGGCAATCTTGACCAACAGCGGCACGCGTTTGCCGTGACGCTCCATCAATGTGCGCCGCTCTTCGAGCAGGGGCTCGAATACCCGCCGCAATCCGTCAGGCGCCTGGAGCTCCCGCAAGCGCTCGGTATTGGGAGAGGAGACATTGACGGCAACGTAGTCCGCCAGTGGGTAGATTTTTCGCAGGCAGGTGAGATAGTCCTCATGGGCCTGCTCCAGCGGCGTGTCGAAATTCTTGCCGATGCTGATGCCGCGTATTCCCCCGTAGCGGGCCCGCAGAATGCGCTCGACGAGATGATCGACCCCCTTGTTGTTGAAGCCCATGCGGTTGATCAGCGCGCACTGCTCCGGAATTCTGAACATGCGCGGCTTCGGGTTCCCCGGTTGCGGCCGCGGTGTCACCGTGCCCAACTCGATGTGGCTGAAGCCCAGTGCACCCAGAGCATCGAGGTAGTCGCCGTTCTTATCGAAGCCGGCAGCCAATCCCAGTGGATGCGCGAAGCGCAGCCCGAAACAGCGCACGGCGAGTCCATCGGGAAACTTGTGCGGCGGCCACGCAGGCCCCAGCCAGCGCAGTCCCGCAAGTCCCGCATCGTGCGCGAACTCCGGATCCAAGCGCGTGAGTAGCGGCAGCGCGCTTTGGGCGATGGCGCGTACCGCGCGCCTCATACGTAACTCCAGGTGGCCAGCGCTCCGAGGTAAAAGCTGGCTTCTGCGAGCTGCTGCGCCAAGCCGGGCAACTCGTCCGCTGCACTTGCGCCCTTGAGTCTAAGGTATGCGATTACACCTAAACTGACGGCGATGGCCGCCGCCAGCCCGCTCAGGCCGGGAATTCCCAATATCGCGGCAGGTGCGAGCCCCAGGAGCAGCGCAATGCTCAACGTCCCGCTGCCCAGTTTCGATCCCTCGTCGGGCGGCCGCGCACCCAAGACCCCGATCATGAGCGCGTAGCTGGCCGCATGCGCGCAAATCATGATCAATCCCAGCGCTACATTCGCCGGTACGGCAAACGGCAGCTGGGCCGCGGACAGGGCCATGAGCGCGTTGTACTTGATGAGCAGGCAGAAGAGACGAAAAGCCAAGTCAAAGCGGCTGGCGGGCAAGGCGCTGTGCGTTGCGGCGGCCAGCCAGGCGGTCAGAGCCATGGACAGAATCACGGCCACGCTCGATGGCCAGATTTCCGCGCTCAACCAGTACGCGGCGGCGCCCAGCGTTCCGATCAGCGCACCCACCAGAGGCGCGAATTTGGCGGTCTTGGGACTGCGCGCAAGCGAAGCCAAGCGCGTCGCGCTCACGCCCGTTTACGCTCGAGCCCGCGCGGCGCCGCCAGGGTGGCGCGCAAATAATGTCCGGTGTACGAGGCCTTGTTTGCAGCCACATCTTCCGGCGTGCCCACCGCGATGATGCGGCCGCCGCCGTCGCCGCCTTCCGGTCCCAGGTCAACGACCCAATCGGCGGTCTTGATGACATCGAGGTTGTGTTCGATGACGATGATGGTATTACCCTCGTCGCGAAGACGCTGCAGCACCACCAGCAGCTGCGCAATATCCGCAAAATGCAGGCCGCTGGTCGGCTCATCGAGAATATACAGAGTCCGGCCCGTGGCGCGTTTCGACAATTCCTTGGCGAGCTTGACGCGTTGCGCCTCGCCCCCGGATAAGGTGGTCGCACTCTGGCCCAGGCGCACATACGACAGGCCGACGTCGAGCAGGGTTTGCAATTTCGGCTGAACGGTCGGCACCGCGGAAAAAAACGGCAGCGCATCCTCGACGGTCATATCGAGGATTTCGTGGATGTTCCTGCCCTTGAAGCGGATTTCCAGGGTCTCGCGGTTGTAACGCTTGCCTTTGCAGACGTCGCAGGGCACATAGACATCGGGCAGAAAATGCATCTCGACCTTGATCACGCCATCGCCCTGGCATGCCTCGCAGCGCCCGCCCTTGACGTTGAAGCTGAAACGGCCGGCTTCGTAGCCGCGTGCGCGAGCCTCCGGCACGGCGGCGAAAATTTCGCGAATCGGCGCAAACAGCCCGGTGTAGGTCGCCGGATTGGAGCGTGGCGTGCGCCCAATCGGGCTTTGATCGATTTCGATGACCCGATCGATGAATTCCAGGCCCTCGATGCGATCGAAGTGCGCCGTACCCGCCGCGGCATGGTTGAGCTGCGTAGCCACCGCGCGAAACAGGGTGTCGTTGACGAGCGTCGATTTTCCCGATCCTGAAACTCCGGTGACGCAGGTCAGCAGGCCGAGCGGAAATTCGGCCGTGACCTTCTGCAGATTGTTGGCGGTCGCACCGATGACGCGCAGCATGCGTTTGGGATCCGGACTGTGCCGAAGCATCGGTATGGCAATGGCGCGGCGTCCGCTCAAGTACTGCCCGGTGATCGAGTCGGGATGGGCGGCGACTTCAGCTGCCGTTCCCTGCGCCACGATCCTGCCGCCGTGCACGCCGGCACCCGGGCCCAAATCAACGACATGGTCGGCCTGGCGGATGGCTTCCTCGTCGTGTTCAACGACGATCACGGTATTGCCGAGATTGCGCAAATTTACCAGCGTGTCGAGCAGCCGCTGGTTGTCGCGCTGATGCAGACCGATGGAGGGTTCGTCCAAAATGTACATGACGCCCACCAATCCCGAGCCGATCTGGCTCGCCAGGCGGATCCGCTGCGCTTCGCCTCCGGACAGTGTGTCGGCGCTGCGGTTCAAGGTCAGGTATCCGAGTCCAACATTGCCGAGAAAACCCAGCCGGTCGCCGATTTCCTTGACGATCTTGACTGCGATTTCTCCACGCCATCCGAGGAGCTTGAGTCCCCCGAAGAACTGCAGCGCGCCGGCCACGGACAGCGACGAGATCTCGGGCACGCTTTTGCCGTCGATGAAAACGTTTCGAGCGGCACGATTCAGCCGGGTGCCCTGGCAATCCGGGCAGGCGCGCGACGAACGGTACTTGGCCAGCTCTTCGCGCACCGCCACCGACTCCGTCTCGTTGTAGCGGCGTTCGAGATTCCGCACGATGCCCTCGAAGGTATGCCGGCGGGAGATCGTGCCGCCTTTGCCATCCAGGTACTTGAATTCGATCTCCTTGTCGGCACTGCCAAACAGCACCAGGTCCTTGATGTGCTGCGGCAATTGTTCGAACGGCGCTTCGATGTCGAACTTGGCGTAGCGGGCCAGGGACTGGATCAGCTGGAAATAATAGGCGTTGCGCCGATCCCAGCCGCGTACCGCGCCGCCGGCGAGAGACAAGTGCGAATTGCCGACAATCTTGTCCGGATCGAAGAATTCCTGAGTGCCGAGGCCGTCGCAAGTGGGGCAGGCGCCGATGGGACTGTTGAAGGAAAACAACCGCGGTTCGAGTTCGCTCAAGGAATAATTGCAGATCGGGCAGGCGAATTTGTCGGAAAACACCAATTCCGCGCGCGCCGGGTCGTCCATGTATGCGATGCGCGCGACTCCCTGCCCCAAGCGCAGCGCGGTTTCAAAGGACTCGGCCAGGCGCTGGGCCAAATCCGGGCGCACCTTGAAGCGATCCACGATGGCCTCGATGCTGTGCTTGCGGCGCACGTCGAGCTTTGGCGCTTGATCCAATTCCACCACCTTGCCGTCGATCCGCGCACGCACGAATCCTCCCGCCTGCAGTTCAT
The DNA here is from genome assembly GCA_963775565.1 of uncultured Gammaproteobacteria bacterium. Classification (GTDB taxonomy): domain Bacteria; phylum Pseudomonadota; class Gammaproteobacteria; order Steroidobacterales; family Steroidobacteraceae; genus Bog-1198. The sequence continues at coordinate 196,386 of CAVZJP010000017.1, read as the reverse complement.
CGAGGAGTTCGGCGTGCTCGCCCTTGCGCTCGGCGATGGCGGGTGCGAGCAGCATCATGGCGGTGCCTTCCGGATGCTCGAGCACCGCGTCCACCATCTGGCTCACCGTCTGCGCGGCAAGGTCGATGTGGTGATCCGGGCAACGCGGCGTGCCGGCACGCGCGTACAGCAATCGTAGATAGTCGTAGATTTCAGTGACCGTGCCCACCGTGGAGCGCGGATTGTGCGATGTCGATTTTTGTTCGATGGAGATGGCCGGCGACAGACCTTCAATGGTGTCGATATCGGGCTTCTCCATCATCGACAGGAATTGCCGGGCGTAGGTCGACAGCGATTCCACATAGCGGCGCTGACCTTCCGCATAGATGGTGTCGAATGCCAGCGAGGACTTCCCGGAACCCGACAGGCCGGTCAACACGATGAGCCGATCGCGCGGCAGGTCGAGATCGATATTCTTCAGATTGTGGGTCCGGGCACCCCGGATTCGGATATTTTGCATGTAACCGATTACTATACGCGTGGCGTCAAGCGTGGGTATATCGCCCCATGGCGTCCCGGTTTCCGGGCCGCTAATTGCGGATTTTTGCCATTACGCGGGGTTCCAACGGAATATTGGGGCGCAAGCTCCGTGTACAATACGCGCCACTGAATTTGAGGCGGGGGAAGGACATGGCGCGAGGCGTAAACAAAGTCATTCTGGTCGGGAATCTGGGTGCCGACCCGGAGACCCGCTCCATGCCCAGCGGAATGACGGTCACGAACATCAGAATCGCGACCAGCGAATCCTGGAAGGACAAGGCCTCCGGCGCCCAGCAGGAACGCACCGAATGGCACAACATTGCGCTATTCGGCCGATTGGGAGAGATCGCCGCCGAATACCTGCGCAAGGGATCGCAGGTCTACGTCGAGGGCAAACTGCGCACGCGCAAATGGCAGGACAAGCAAGGCAATGATCGATTTACCACCGAGATCATCGCCGACAACATGCAAATGCTCGGCGCCCGTGCGGGCGGCGGCGCGCCTGCCATGAGCGGCGAGCGCGGTGCTGCTGCGAGCGCACCGCCTCGCGATGACTATGATCAGTCACCGGCGCCGGCGCGGCGGCAAAGAGGAATTCGACGACGATATCCCGTTCTAGGAGCCTAGCTCAGGGTTCCGAGCGAGGTTTCCAATTCGTTGGCGAGCGCGATGAGGCGCGGCCTCACTTTCTCGAGCAGGAAATCCTTCGAGACCATGTAGGCGGGCGCGCCGCAATTGATGGGCATCGGCGGCAGTCCGCCCCCGGGCCGCACCGGAACCGCAATGGCGTTGACGTCCTTCTGCCATTCGCCGAATGAGCAGCACACACCCAGTTCGCGGATGTCGCGCATGGCTTGCTCGACGCCTTGCTGCAACTCCGGCCAGCGATCATCGGGCGCGAGTTCGCGCACACGCTCCATGATTTCGTTGCGCTCGTTTTCCGGCACGGCGGTGATGTAGGCGCGGCCCATTGCCGAGGTGGCGATCTGAATGCGCGCGCCCATGTCCAAACTCAGCGTGACCGCGGCCGAGCCGCGTGCCACGTCGATGTACAACATCGACAGGCGGTCGCGGGTGCCCAAGCTCACCATGCACTGGCCGAACTCAGCCAGCTCTTGCATGCGCGGATGCGCGAGTTTGCGGATGTCGAGGCGCGCCAGCATGGCGCTGCCCAAGCTCAAGGTGGCGACGCCGAGGCTGTACTTGGCGCGGTCCTCGACATACACCAGGTAGCCGAGTTTGGTCAGCGTGTTGGTCAATCTTGAGACCGTCGACTTCGGCAGACCGCAGGCGCGTGCCAGCTCTTGATTGCCAAGCATGCGATCGCCATGGCGAAAACAGGCGAGTACTTCCAGCCCGCGCCCCAATGCATTGACGAAGTGGCGGTCCGCTTTGGCAGCCGCGTTAACTGCGGAGATAGTCGGCTTTCTCATCGGTTTCATTGACAACCCCTGACCGGTATCCGCATAATTTTGCACTATTTCAGAACTAAATTCTGTTCTGCAGAACAGAATCAGTGGAATCCCTATGGATTTAGAATTTACCCGGGAGGAACAGGCATTCCGCGAGGAAGTGCGCTCCTTCGTACGCGAAAAATTGCCGGCCTCCATCCGTGACAAGGTATTAGGGTGGCCTCGAGCTGAGCCGGGCCGATCACGTGCTGTGGCAGCGGACCCTGCACGAGAGGGGGTGGGGCGGCGTGAGCTGGCCCAAGGAGTTCGGCGGCCCCGGCTGGAATGCCGTGCAGCAGTATATTTTCGACGAGGAGACGGCACTCGCGGGTGCGCCGCGATTGATTCCCTTCGGCACCAAGATGGTGGCGCCGGTCATCATGGCGTTCGGCAATGCCGCGCAGCAGCAGCGATTCCTGCCGCCCATCAGCTCCGGGGCCGAATGGTGGTGCCAGGGGTACTCCGAGCCCGGGGCGGGTTCTGACCTGGCCTCCCTGAAAACCCGCGCGGTTCTTGACGGCGATCACTACGTCGTCAATGGCCAGAAGACCTGGAACACCCTGGGACAGTACGCCGATTGGATCTTTTGCCTGGTGCGCACCGACTCCCACGCAAAACAGCAATCCGGCATCAGTTTTCTCTTGATCGATATGAAGAGTCCCGGCATCACGGTCAGGCCCATCACGCTGCTCGATGGCGGTCATGAGGTCAATGAGATCTGGTTCGAGGACGTGAAGGTACCGATTCAAAATCGAATCGGCGATGAGAACAAGGGTTGGACGTACGCCAAGTTTCTGCTCGGCCACGAGCGCACCAACATCGCCGGCATCGGCGGCTCGAAGCGGGAGTTGCAGCGGCTCAAGCGCATCGCGGCGCTCGAGCGCAAGAATGGCCGGCCGTTGATCGAGGATCCGCTCTTCGCCGCGAGCATCGCGCAGGTCGAGATCGATCTGTGGGCTCTGGAAATCACCAACCTGCGCATGTTGTCCGCGGATCGGGGCTCCCGCGCTCCGGGCCCGGAGGCCTCCATCCTGAAGATCAAGGGAACCGAAATCGCACAGCGCATCTCCGAGCTCCTGATGCGCGCGGTCGGCCCATACGCTCTGCCTTTGCGGCGCGAAGCCATGGAAGCGGGATGGCAATCCGACCCGACGCGAGACGCGGCCGGACCGCGCTATGCCGCCACGCTCGCGGCGGCCTATATGAATCTGCGGAAACTGTCGATCTTCGGCGGCAGCAATGAAATCCAGAAGAACATCATTTCCAAGATGATTGTTGGTCTTTAAAGAACCGCCATGAACTTCGAATTCAGCGATGAGCAGCGACAGCTGCAGGAAACCGTCGATCGCTATCTGACCGAGCAGTACCCGTTCGATAAATTTCGCGCCATCAAGGCCTCGCCGCGGGCTGGGATAAGGCAACCTGGGCGGGACTCGCGGAGCTCGGCGTGCTGGCGCTCAACGTGCCCGCGACCCAAGGCGGGTTGGGATTTGGCCCGCTCGAGACGCTCGCCATGATGGGCCCCTGCGGGCGCAGCTTGCTGCTCGAGCCTTTTTTGAGCAGCGCGGTCATCGCGACGGCGGTGCTGCGCCCCTTCGCCGCCGATGCGGCCGTCGCGGAGTTGTTGACGCGCATGGCCGGAGGGCACTGCGATCGCGGCATTGGCGCATTTCGAGCGCGACTCGCGCTTCGAGACGCAATGGGTGAGCGCTCGCGCCGAGCGCAAGGGCGAGACCTACCGCATCGAGGGACACAAGGCGGTGGTCATGCACGCTGCCGCCGCCGATGTGCTGCTCATTTCGGCGCGCACCTCGGGCGATCCCGGGGACGCGCCGGGCGTCTCGCTATTTCGGGTCGCGCGGGACTCCAAGGGATTGACTCTGGACTCCTATCCGACCATCGATGGGCAGCGCGCCGCGGATGTGTATCTTAAGGGCGTCGAGGTGCCGGCCGGCAGCAGACTGGGAGCGGAAGGCGGTGCGCTGCCCGTGATCGAGGCGGCGTTGGACATCGGCCTTGCCGCGCTGTGCGCCGAAGCGGTGGGCGTCATGCAAGCACTGGTGGACGCGACGGTCGCGTATGTGCAAACGCGCCAGCAGTTCGGCGTGCCCATAGGCCGCTTCCAGGCATTGCAGCATCGGATCGCCGATATGCTGATACATTTGGAACAGGCCCGCTCCATGAGTTACCTGGCCGCGCTGCGCTGTATCGACGAGAATGTCGTCGAGCGCCGCCGCGCCCTGTCGGCGGCCAAGGCGGTGATCGGCCAGGCCTGCCGCTTTGTCTCGCAGCAGGCGGTGCAATTGCACGGCGGCATGGGGATGACGGACGAATTGGTCGTGAGCCATTGGTTCAAGCGCCTGACTGCCGCAGAAGTGATGTTCGGCGACAGCGAAACTCATCTGCAGCGCTACGCCGCGCTCACTGCCTGATCTTTAACTAGGAAACATTCAATGACTCAATTGGCGAAAGCGGTGGTGGTGCGCGAACTCGGCAAACCCGTCACGGTGGAACAGATCGAAGTGGCGGCGCCGCGCCATGGCGAAGTGACCGTGCGCCTGGCCGCCTGCGGCGTTTGCCACAGCGATTTGTCGGCCACCAACGGCACGATTCCCTATCCGCTGCCCTTGGTGCTGGGACACGAAGGCGCGGGAGTCATCACGGCGATCGGCGATGGCGTGGACAATTTCGCCGTCGGCGATCATGTGATCTCATCCTTTGTCTGCATGTGCGGGCATTGCCACTTCTGCCAGACCGGCCGGCCGCAGCTGTGCGTGCAATCGCTCAAGTCGCTGTATACCCTGCCTGACGGCACGGTGCGCACGCGCGATTCCGCGGGTCAAGACCTCAATGTGTTCTGCGGCTGCGGCGTCATGGCCGAGGTGGCGACAGTGCACATGGGCAACGTCGTGAAGATCGACAAGCAGATGCCTCTGGATCGGGCTGCCCTGATCAGCTGCGGCGTCATGACCGGCGTGGGAGCGGCCATCAACACCGCCAAAGTCGAGGCGGGTTCCATCGCGGTGATTTTCGGCTGCGGCGGAGTGGGATTGAATGCGATTCAGGGCTGCGCCATCGCCGGAGCGGGCATGATTGTTGCGGTGGACACCACCGACGACAAGCTCGAGTTGGCGAAGCAGTTCGGCGCCACGCATTTCTTCAATGTCACCGGCCAGGCCAGCGCCGCCAAGGACTTATACAAGCTGACGGGCGGCGGTGCGGACTATGCCTTCGATTGCGTGGGTGCCGGCAAGATCTCCGAAATGGCCTGGGGGGTCCTGCGCCGCGGCGGCACGGCGGTGATCGTCGGTATCTCCGGACCCAAGGATCAAATCAGCCTCAGTGCCCAGCAGGTGGCCACCAGCGAGAAGACCCTGACCGGCAGCATGTACGGTTCAGCGCGTCCGCAACTGGATTTTCCGCGGCTGATCGGCCTGTATCGCAGCGGGCGGCTGAAGCTCGACCAATTGATCACGCGTACCTATTCCATCGACGAGGCGCCCCGCGCCTTTGCGGATCTCAATGCCGGCAAGCAGGGCCGCGGGGTCATCATTTTCGACGCCCCCTAAGGAGGTCATCAGTCGTCTTCCAGGTCCTGGCCCGGGAATAGCACATCGTTGAACCCAAACTGGGTGAGATCACGTATGCGACGCGGATACAGAATCCCATCCAAATGGTCGACTTCGTGCTGCACGACGCGGGCATGAAAATCCTTGACGGTGCGATCGATCGAGTTACCCTGCGCGTCGAATCCGGTGTAGCGCAAATCGCGGTAGCGGGGCACCAGACCCCGCATCCCGGGGACCGAAAGACAGCCCTCCCAGCCCTCGTCTTGGCTATCGCCCAGAGGCGTGAGCTCCGGGTTGATCAGCACCGTGAAGGGGACCGCGTCCTCGTCGGGGTAGCGTGAGTTCGCTTCGAAGCCGAATATCACCACCCGCAGACCGATGCCGATCTGCGGTGCGGCAAGCCCCGCCCCATTGAGACTACGCATGGTGTCCTCCATATCGTTGAGCAGATCGGCGAGCTCGGGCGTGCCGAATTCGACCACCGGGGCGGCCACCGCCAGCAGCCGGGGGTCGCCCATTCTGAGAACTTCGCGTATTGCCATGGTTCCTAGTATCTTAGCGGCCTTTTCACCATGAGCCCACGCCTTAAATGCCCGGTCTTTTATACATAAAAACCTTCGGCTGCCAGATGAACGAGTACGACTCGGGCAAGATGCAGGATGTGCTCGTGAGCACTCGCGGTATGACCCGCACCGACAATCCTGAGGAAGCGGACATACTGTTGGTCAATACCTGTTCGGTCCGCGAAAAGGCCCAGGAAAAGGTGTTCTCGCTGCTGGGCGAATGGCGCTTGCTGAAGCTCGAGCGTCCCCATGTGGTGATCGGCGTCGGCGGCTGCGTGGCCAGTCAGGAGGGCGAGGGCATCACGGCCCGCGCGCCTTTCGTGGACCTGGTATTCGGGCCCCAAACGCTGCACCGCCTGCCTGCGATGCTCGATGGCCTGAAGGCATCCGGCCGGGCACAGGTCGACATCAGTTTTCCCGAAAATGAAAAATTCGATTCGTTGCCCGAGGCGCGTACCGAAGGCGCGACCGCGTTCGTCTCCATCATGGAGGGCTGCAGCAAGTACTGCACCTTCTGCGTCGTGCCCTACACGCGCGGCGAGGAAATCAGCCGCCCCTTCGACCAGGTGCTGCGCGAGGTGGCGAGTCTCGCTGCTCAGGGGGTGCGTGAAATCACGCTGCTCGGCCAGAACGTCAATGCCTATGCTGGACCGATGGCGGATGGCACGCTCTGCGACCTGTCCACGCTGATTCATTTCGTGGCCGCCATCGACGGCGTGGAGCGCATCCGCTTTACCACCTCGCACCCGCTCGATTTCAACGACAGCTTGATCGAAGCCTATGCCAACGTCCCGCAACTCAACAATTACCTGCATTTGCCGGTGCAGAGCGGCTCGGACCGCATTCTGGCGGCCATGAAGCGTGGACACACGGTGCTCGAATACAAGCAGAAGCTGCGCAAGCTGCGGGCGGTTCGGCCGGACATCTGCATTTCCACCGACCTGATCGTGGGCTTCCCGGGCGAGACCGATGAGGATTTTGTCGCGACCATGAATCTGGTGGCGGAAGCCGGGTTCGATCAATCGTTCAGCTTTCTGTACAGCCGCAGACCCGGCACCCCGGCCGCCGCCCTGCCGGATGAAGTTGCTCACGAAGTGAAGCAGCAGCGTCTGGTCCTGCTGCAGCAGCGGCTGAACTCTCAAGCGCGCGCGATTTCGCAGCGCATGGTGGGCACCCGGCAGCGGGTCCTGGTCGAGCGCCACGCCAAGCGCGATGCCTCCCAGCTGGCGGGCCGGACCGACAACAATCGCTGGGTAAATTTCGACGCACCCGGCTGCGGTGCGGGCACGCTGATGAACAGCTTCACGGACGTGATCATTACCGAGGCGATGCCCAACTCGCTGCGCGGGCGTCTCGCGGCAGACCTGGCAACGTGAGTTCAATTCCCGCCTCGCGTGAGATTCTGCTCGCTCCGGCCGACAACGTTCGATTGGTTGAACTTTGCGGTCCTCTCGATGAACATCTGCGCCTGATCGAGGCGCGGCTGGGGATTGAAGTGAAGCGTCGCGGCAACCGGTTTCAACTGGTCGGCATGAGCGATGCCATATTGCGTGGGGAATCGGTGTTGCAGAGCCTGTACTCGCGGGCGCAACGCGAGCCGGTGGATTCGGAGCGCGTGCACATCGCGCTGCAAGAGCTGGATATGGATAGCAACAACAGCGATGCGAATACGGATTCGGATGAACTTAAAGTGCGCACGGCACGCGGCGCGGTGCGCGCGCGCGGCGCCAATCAGACCGAATACCTGCACAACGTTCGCACGCACGATCTCACCTTCGGCATCGGTCCTGCCGGCACCGGCAAGACCTATCTGGCCGTGGCCTGCGCGGTCGAGGCGCTGCAGTCGGAAAAGGTGCGGCGGATTGTCCTGGTTCGCCCCGCCGTCGAGGCGGGCGAGCGGCTGGGATTTCTTCCCGGCGATCTTTCCCAAAAAGTCGACCCGTACCTGCGCCCGATGTATGACGCTTTGTACGAAATGCTGGGCTTCGAGCGCGTGGCCAAGTTGATCGAGCGCAACGTGATCGAAGTGGCGCCGCTGGCCTTCATGCGCGGCCGGTCGTTGAACGATTCCTTCGTCATCCTGGACGAGGCGCAGAACACGACCAACGAACAGATGAAGATGTTCCTGACGCGGATCGGTTTCGGTTCCAAGGCCGTCGTCACCGGCGACATCACGCAGGTGGATTTGCCGAATTCGAAGCCGTCGGGTCTGCGCACGGTGATCGATATCCTGCGCGGCGTGCGCGGCATCGCCTTTACCATGTTCACCTCGCGCGACGTGGTGCGTCATCCTCTGGTGCAAAGAATCGTGCAGGCCTATGAGGCGGCTCCGTCCAACGACGGCGCCTAGGATGGCTCCTGGAGTTGGCACGAGCGGTTGAACTCGATGTGAGCTACGCGGCGCGCCGGCCCTGGGCGCCGAGCCGGCGCTTGCTGGCCAAGTGGGCCGCGGCGGCGCTGCGTTCGACCAGACCCGTTGCGATGTCGATCCGTATCGTCGGCGACGCCGGCAGCCGCAGTTTGAATGCGCGATATCGGCATCGGGACAAATCCACCAACGTGCTGTCATTCGCAGGCGCGGGAAACGCGCCCGATGGCCGCTTTCACCTGGGCGAGTTGGTGATTTGCGCCCCGGTGGTTGCGCGCGAGGCTCGCGCGCAGGAAAAAACGCTCGAGGCGCACTGGGCGCACATGATCGTCCACGGCATTCTGCATCTCGAGGGATTCGACCACGAGCATGCGGCGCAGGCCGGAAAAATGGCATCCAGGGAGATTCAAATCCTTGATCGGCTTGGATTTTCAGACCCGTACCGCTGATCCGGTATGCTTTGAGCATGCCCGAACAAACGCATGGCGGCACGACCGGCCGCTGGCTGAAGCGACTCAGCCAATCAATGTCCGGCGAACCGCGGGACCTTGCGGAGCTCGTCGAGCATTTGCGCGAGTCCAGCGAGCGCGGCTTGTTTGACGGCGACGCCCTGGTGATGCTCGAAGGGGTGCTTGCGGTTGCGGACATGCAGGTGCGCGACATCATGGTGCCGCGATCGCAAATGGTGTTCGTCGAACGCGACGAGCCGCCGGACAAGCTGGTGCAGCTGGTGGTCGAATCGGGGCATTCGCGATTCCCGGTGATCGGCGAGGATCGCGATCAAATTCTCGGAATATTGCTGGCGAAGGATTTATTGCGGCTGCAGGCCGCGGGTGATGATGACTTCGAGATTCGAGAATATATGCGCCCGGTGGTTTTCGTCCCTGAAAGCAAGCGGCTCAACGTTCTGCTCAAGGAATTTCGCCGCAGCCACAATCACATTGCAATGGTGGTCGACGAATATGGGGGCGTTTGCGGCCTTGTCACCATCGAGGACGTCATCGAACAAATCGTCGGCGAGATCGATGATGAGCACGATGTCGAGGATGCCCAAGCGATTCGCAAGGAAGCGCCGCGGGAATTTACCGTGCGCGCGCTGACGCCGATTGCCGAATTCAACCAGTATTTCTCCACGCGCTTCTCCGATGAGGAATACGACACCATCGGCGGTTTGTTGATGCAGGAATTCGGCCGGCTGCCGCGTCGCGGGGAAACCATCAAAATCGACGGCTATGAGTTTCGCGTCCTGCGTGCCGATCGGCGCCGCATCGATCTGCTGAGAGTGATCACCGCGAAGGATATCGAGCCGCCGCCGGCAGACGAGTCCCGGGCTTGAGCGCAGCGCGGCGGCCTGCCGCCGCGCAGTGGACGCAAGCGGCGGCACGCCTCAGCATGGCCTTTGCGGCTGGCGCGGCTCTCAACCTTGCGTTTGCGCCTTTTGGCTTCTGGGCCGCCGGCCTATTCGCGCCCGCCGCGTTGTTCGCGCTGATCAGGGGTGTGCCGCCGCGGCGCGCTTTCGCGACCGGCGCCGCATTCGGCATGGGGCTGTTCGGGTTCGGCACCTACTGGCTCTATACCTGCCTGCACGTATTCGGTCTCGTTCCCGTGTGGCTGACCCTCGTGTTGCAGGTCGTCCTGATCGCCGTGATGGCCGCCTACCTGGCCGCGCTGTGCTACCTGGCCAATCGCTTCTGGCTAAAGCCCGGGGCAATCCGGGATTGGCTGGTGTTGCCGGTGCTGTGGCTGCTCTTGGAATGGTTGCGTGGCTGGCTGTTCAGCGGTTTTCCCTGGTTGTCGCTGGGTTATGCCTTCATCGACTCTCCGCTGGCCGGATGGGCGCCGCTGTTCGGCGTCTATGGAGTCACCTGGGCGGCAGCGATCTGCGCCGCCGGCCTAAATGCGCTGTGGATGCCGGCCTTAACCTGGTCGCGGCGCCTCGCGGCGCTCGGTGCCATCGCCGCGCTGTTTTTTCTGGGTGCGGCGCTTGCGCGGCAGAATTGGACGCAGCCGCAGGGCCCTGAAATCCAAGTCGCGGCGGTGCAAGGAGCCGTGCCGCAGGATCAGAAGTGGCAATTGAAAAATCGCGCGCTCACCCTTGATCGCTACGTGCGGCTGACAGGCCAGGCTTGGGGTGCCGAGCTCATCGTTTGGCCGGAGTCATCCCTGCCCGCGTTGTCCGTCGAACTGGTGGATTATCTGCGCGCGCTCAAGGAGCTGGGACGCGCGCACGGAGCCGATTTTGCCATCGGCCTGGACGATTATTGGCCGCAAACCAAGCAGTACTTCAATGGCATCCGAATTTTGAGCGACACCGGTGACGGTTGGTACTACAAGCGGCACCTGGTGCCCTTCGGCGAATACTTTCCGGTGCCCGCATTCGTCCGCTCATGGTTGCGCCTCATGAGTCTGCCCTACGACGACTTCAGCGCGGGCCCGGCGCATCAACCGCTGTTGAAAGCCGCCGGACAGAAGCTGGGGCTGACGATTTGCTACGAAGACGCCTTCGGCAGTCAGCAGCTCGATGTTCTGCGCGAAGCGACACTGCTCATCAACGTGACCAACAATGCGTGGTACGGCGATTCCACGGCGCCGCATCAGCACTTGCAGATCGCACGCATGCGGGCGCTCGAGTCCGGACGTTTCTTGGTGCGCGCCGCGAACGACGGCATCACGGCGGCCGTCGATGCGCACGGCAGGGTGGTTGCCAGTTTGCCGCAATTCCAGGAGGCCGTTTTGCGCGCAGAGGTACAACCGATGACCGGCCTGACGCCCTATGCGCGCTTCGGGAACATTCCGGTGATCGGTGCCGCCCTGTTGCTGTTGGCGGCCGCGCTCTGGCGGCGCCGTTAGGAGCCTGTCTGGATACTGCGCGTCGCCCTTTAGTCAGCTCACTCGAACAGCGGCCGCAAATGCGGGCCTCGCCCGATGCCGCCGTACAAATCGAAGCCGCGATCGAGCCAGTCGCGTAGCGCATCGCCGCGCTCCAGCAGCGGCACCGTGGCGACGCTCGCGGCCCAGTAAAAGGCGCCGAGCGCAATGTAATCGGCGAAGTTCGGCGCGCTGCCGCCCAAGAATGGGAACTTGGCAAGATGCGTGCGCAGCGGCGCAAGTGCGGTGCGAATCGCCGGCAAGTGCGATTCACGGCCGGCCGTGAAGCTCTCCAGCGTGGCGCCCTTCATGTTCTTTTCCCGGCTCGCGCGAAAGTACGGCTGGTCGGCCGGTCGCGCCGCGTCATGCACGTCCTTGACGTACACCCTGAACATTCGCCGCATCACCTCGGTCGTGAACCACGCATCCGTGAGACGCACCACCGACAGTTCGGCCGGACTGCTGAACAAGCGGCCGCTCCGGAAATGCGTGGTCCAGGTATTCGGCGATGTCCCAGCTCTCCGCCATCGCGGTATCGCCGTGCTCCAGAATCGGCACCGTCTTGAACCGCCCCCCGAACGCCGTGGGTATTTCCGAGAACCCCAGCTTCACGGTCTCGTATGGCAATCCCTTGTGCGCAAGGGCATAGCGGATACGCCAGACAAAGGGACTGGCCGATCGGCCGTCCTGCAAAGCAAGTTCATAGAGGCGCAGCGCATTTGCGGAAGAGGTGCTCATCAAACCAAGCCTATCTCAATCCACCGCTGCGGGCACGGCTGGTCACTTAAAATTGCACGCGCTAAACTGCGCACGAATCATGCGAATCTTCACGCCGTTCACCTCTGACGACGAAATCGTCGCCATCGCCAACGGATTCATCGATCGATCCCTGCCGAAAACCTCCTGGACGCATGCGGCGCATTTCTCCACGACGCTGTGGATCATCACCTGCCGCAGCGACCTGGATGCATCCCGCGACCTGCCGCAATTGATCCGGGATTTCAACGCCGCCAAAGGCGGCGCCAATACCGACACCGAGGGTTATCACGAGACCATCACCCAGGCTTCCATTCGCGCGGCGCGCGCGTTTCTCATCGACAATCCGGGCAATAGTCTGCATGCGACCTGCAACGCATTGATGAGATCGCCGCTGGGCGAGCCCGATTGGCTGCTCGCTTACTGGTCGCGCCCGTGCCTGTTCTCTGTTGCGGCGCGCAGGGCCTGGGTGGCCCCCGACATCAAGCCCATGCCGTTCTAAACGCGGTCAACCGTTCCTGTTGGCACGAATTCTGCTTTATTCACGGTGCAACACGTGAATTAAGGATTGAAAGGCTCAAAGATGCGGGTTTCGTGCGATTCAAGCGTATTTCGGCGCTACCGAGCGCGGCAAGCGGCAACGGCCTGCCGCTGCCGGCCGCTTGCGGCAAATCGTTGCCGCTAGAGCCTGATTAACACTGGAGGCAAATTTTATGTCAGCGATATCGATTCCATCTTCCACGGCCGCAGCGACACTGCCGGCTGCGAATATTCACCCACATGGGCATGGTCACAAGAAGGGCGGCGGTATGCAGGCCGACTTGCTCACCGACGATTCCAGCAGCACGACGACTGCCGCGCAGGTTCCGGTCGGTGCAGCCCAAAATCTGTTCGGCAACATTCTCAATACATTGGAGCAGGTGATCGGCGTTGCCCCGGCGGCGAGCATCGCGAGTTCGGCGGCGAATCTGGTCAGCTCGGCGGCGGAGCCCAATGCCGCGCGCAGGGACAAGTTCGAAAATCAACCTGATGGCCTAGTTCTCTGGTGCGCGCCGCCGTGCGCGCGCACCCCGCAGCACCGCGCCCAGGAAGATGAGCGTTGCGGCGAGACAGAGATAGGCGAACAAATTGCCGACGGCCACGTAGACCGTGCGGCCTCCTTGCATGAGGGGCGCTGCGACCACGATGCCGTCGGAGGCTCGTGGGTTGCGATAGGGATCGTCGGAATAGGTTTTCGCCAACATCCGCCCGTTGGGATCGATGAGCGCGGAAACGCCGGAGTTCACGGCGCGCACCATGGCGACGCGTAGCTCGACGGTCGCGAAAACGGCGAGAGCCAGATGCTCCCAGGGCTCGCTGGCCGCGCCGTACCAGGAATCAACGGTCAGGTTGACCAGAAGATTCGGGTGCCGCTGTCCGACGCCGCGGATGTATTCCTGCAATATATCCTCATAGCAAATCAGGGGTCCCAATTGCCACTCGCCGCCCGCGGGTCCTGGCAATGACAGCACGCTGGGGCCCGCGCCGGCGGTAAATCCTCCGGTGCCGGCGGGCAGGAGGTTACGCAGCCAGGGAAGATACTCGACGCCGGGAATGTACTCGCCGAAGGCCAGCAGCCGTGCCTTGTCGTAGCGGCCGGCCACCTTGCCATTCTTGTCGATCAGCATCGCGGAGTTGAACACATGATCTGCCGCCGCATCGTAGGTGTTGACCCCGATCAGAACCGGTTCGTTGAAGCCGCGGCGGATCATGGCGGGACCCTCCGGCGGAAAGTCGGCACTGAAATCGCGCGGCAGGGCCAGGGGATAACTGCCCTCGCTCCACACCGTCAATTGCGCGCCGTCCTTCTCCAGGCGCCGCGACTGCTCCTGCAACGCACTCAGTTGCCGAAGTGCCAGCTCGCGTGAAAACGCGCCGTCGTTGCTGTAGGCGAAATTCGGTTGGACCAGGCCCACCTTGAGGCTGGGCGCGCGGGCCACGGCCTCATCGACTTGATGCATGCGCAAGGCGCCGAAGATCAGAGCCGCCGCAAGCACTGCCGCCGCTGAGATTGCCGAATACCGTGCGCCGCGCGCATCGAGCAGCAAATCGTACAGGGCGCCATTCACCAGCATCAGCAAGGCGGTGACCCCCAAGGGTCCGGTCAATTCGCTGATTTGAATGACCAGCGGATTCCACGCCTGGCTGATCCACTGGCCGCACGGGAACAATTGCGGCACGACAAGTTCGCAGCTGACCATGACGATGGGCGCGAGCAAGGTCATCGGAATAGGGCGGCGCCGGCGGATGGCGCACACAATGGCGGTAAACAGCAGAAAAATAATGGCGCGGGCCGCACAGAACAACAGCAGCACGCCCGCGCCGCCGATCCACGGAAAATCGGCGAAGCGCCCCATGACGTCGATCAGCCAGTAAAACCCTCCCGCGGTTTCGATCACGCCGGCCCACCAGCCTAGGAATAGCGCGCTGCGCAGGCTGCCCGCGCGCTCAATCGCCATGAACATGGGAACGGCGGCGATCCAGGCGAGCGCGGAAATATCAAACGGCGTGACGGCGAGGAACCACAGGCAACCGCTCAAGGTGCTGAGAGCCAGCGCACTATAAATTTTCAAATTCTGCTCAATCCTTCAGGTCAAAGGCAGTTCGCGGCCGCCCGGCATCTCGGGTATTCTGGGCCCCAATCATGCAAGAAAGATACGATCCCGCCGCTGTGGAAGCAGAGGCGCAGCACTATTGGGAACAACAACACAGCTTCGAGGCCAAGGAAGACGAGAGCCGCGAGAAATATTATTGCTTGTGCATGTTCCCCTATCCAAGCGGCCGCCTGCACATGGGGCATGTGCGCAATTACACCATAGGCGACGTGCTGGCGCGATTCATGCGCATGAAGGGCTGCAACGTATTGCAGCCGATGGGCTGGGACGCTTTCGGACTGCCCGCGGAAAATGCGGCCATCGAGAATGGCGTGCCGCCGGCGAAATGGACTCTGGACAACATCGCGATCATGAAGGCGCAGTTCAAGTCCTTGGGCTATGGATTGGATTGGAAGCGCGAGCTCGCCACCTGCGATCCCAAGTTCTACCGTTGGGACCAGTGGCTGTTCCTGCGCATGCTGGAAAAAGGCATCGCCTATCAAAAGACCGGCGTGGTCAATTGGGACCCTGCCGATAAAACCGTGCTTGCCAATGAACAGGTGATCGAGGGCCGGGGCTGGCGCACCGGTGCGCTGGTCGAAAAGCGCGAAATTCCGATGTACTTCTTGAAAATCACGGCGTACGCCGAGGATTTGCTGCAGGCATTGGATCATATGCCTGACTGGCCGGAGCGCGTCCGTACCATGCAGGCCAATTGGATCGGCCGCAGCGAAGGTGTACGGCTGGGTTTCCCGCACGACATCGGCGAGGGCGGCGTGATGTACGCCTTCACCACCCGCGCCGACACCATCATGGGCGTGACGTTCTGCGCTGTCGCCGCGGAGCATCCGCTCGCCGCGCACGCGGCGCGGGACAATCCCGAATTGGCCGCCTTCATCGAGGAATGCAAGCGGGGTCCCGCGGTCGAGGCGGAACTCGCCACACAGGAAAAAAAAGGCATGCCGACCGGCCTGGCGGTGCGCCATCCCATCAGCGGTGCAGCCGTGCCGGTGTGGGTGGGAAACTACGTGCTCATGAGCTATGGCGACGGCGCGGTGATGGGTGTGCCGGCGCACGATGAGCGCGATTTTGAATTCGCCAAAAAATATCGATTGGCCATCAAGCCGGTCATCGACGTGGATGGCCAAACATACAGTACGGAAGCCTGGCAACCCTGGTATTCAGCGCACGGCCGCTGCGCGAATTCCGGGCGCTTTGACGGATTGGACTACCAAGCTGCCGTCGACGCCGTCGCCGCGGAGTTGGCCGCCAAGGGGCTGGGCGAGAAGCGCACCACCTGGCGTCTGCGCGATTGGGGGATTTCCCGCCAGCGCTACTGGGGTTGCCCGATTCCCATCATTCATTGCCCCGCTTGCGGCGCGGTGCCGGTGCCGGACGAGCAATTGCCCGTGGTGCTGCCGGTGAATCTGGTGCCGGACGGCAGCGGCAACCCCTTGTTGAAATGCGCCGAATTCTTGCGCGTCAAGTGTCCGAAGTGCGGGGCGGATGCGCGGCGCGAAACCGACACCATGGATACCTTCGTGGACTCCTCGTGGTACTTCCTGAGATTCGCCTGCGCCGACAACGATCAGGCGATGCTCGATTATCGGGTTCAGTACTGGCTGCCCGTGGACCAGTACATCGGCGGCATCGAGCACGCCATTCTTCACCTGCTGTATTCGCGCTTCTGGACCCGCTTCATGAATGAGATGGGTGCGCTGTCCTTCAAGGAACCGTTCGCGCGGCTGTTCACGCAGGGCATGGTGCTGAATGAGGCCTTCTTCCGCAAACCCGAATCGGGGCGGGTGGAGTACTTCAATCCCGCCGACATCGTATTGAGCACCGACAAGACGACTCAGCGCCGCGTCGCTGTGTTGCGCGCCGACGGCAAGGAGGTCGAGTCCGGCGGCGTCGTGACCATGTCCAAGTCGAAAAAGAACGGCGTCGATCCGCAGGTCTTGGTGGACGAATTCGGGGCCGACACGGCGCGCCTGTTCATGATGTTCGCTGCGCCGCCCGAGCAAACCCTGGAATGGTCCGACGAGGGCGTGCAGGGTGCCTTTCGATTCATCAAACGCCTCTGGAGGGCCGTGCACGAGCACGTGTCGCGGGGACCGGCGCCGCCTCTCGATAAGCCGGCGTTGACCGCAGGGCAGAGGGCGATGCGCAGACAGACGCATCAGACCCTGGCGAAGGTCGCCGATGATTTCGGCCGCCGCCGCACTTTCAACACGGCCATCGCCGCCGTGATGGAGCTGCTGAATGCACTGGGCAAATTCCCGCAGAATTCGCCGCAGGATCGCAGCGTGCAGCAGGAGGGGCTGCAAATTGCGGTACTGACATTGTCGCCGATCATTCCGCATGTCACTCACGCGCTGTGGCACGCTTTGGGCAGGAGCACGGCGCTGATCGATGAGCCGTGGCCCGAAGCCGATGTCGAAGCGTTGCGCACGGACACCGTGCAATTGGTGGTGCAGGTGAACGGCAAGCTGCGCGGACATATTTCAATTGCCGTGGACGCCGAGGAGGGCGCCGTTCGCGCCGCGGCATTGGCCGAGCCGAACGCTCAGAAATTCATCGGCGTACTCCCGGTGCGCAAGGTGATCATCGTTCCCGGCAAGCTCGTGAATGTCGTGGTGTAACCCTTGGCCGTGTTGAAAACTCTCCCTCTGCTCGGCGTGTTGGCGCTGACGGCCTGCGGCTTTCGCCTCGCGGGCAGCGATCCTTTGCCGGCGGTCATGGCGCGTCCTT
The DNA here is from genome assembly GCA_963775565.1 of uncultured Gammaproteobacteria bacterium. GTDB lineage: Bacteria > Pseudomonadota > Gammaproteobacteria > Steroidobacterales > Steroidobacteraceae > Bog-1198. Next base: position 178,908 of record CAVZJP010000017.1, on the reverse strand, counting down.
ATTTGTCGTTGAAGGATCCGTACACGGATTTTTCGCGCGAGTTCGAGCATCAGCTCAAGAGTGCGGGGGCGGAGTTGCAGCCTGTGCGCCAGGGCGCAACCGCGACCATCGAGATCACCAAAGATCTGGCCGTGCAGCGCACGGTATCGGTGTCCGCAACCAACATTCCAACGGAGTACGAATTGACCTACACGGTCACTTTCGCAGTCCAGGGAGTGGATAAGGAATTGCTGGCACCGCAGACCATCAGCCTGTCGAAGGATTATAGCTTCGAGGAGAACTTGCTCCTGGCCAAGGAGCATGAGGCAGACATCCTGCGCCAGCAGATGGCGCGCGACCTGGTCTCCATCGCCATGCGCCGGCTGACCAGTTTGAAATAACGATCGGCCGACGTGCTGTTGATCAACTCAATTGATCGCCTCTCTTTACAAGTACTGTTGGATCGTTTTGGATTGGCTCTACAGTTGGTGGCGCCCGAGGAAGTCATCCCCGGCTCGTATTGGGGCGAACGGGAGGCGGGGCTGATCGGCTCCAAGATTTTTGCGCGTCTCGACACTCCGCTGCATTCGGTATTGCATGAAGCGGCGCATTTCGTCTGTATGACGCCGGAACGGCGCGCCGGTCTCGATACCGACGCAGGCGGCGATCATGCGGAGGAGAACGCCGTTTGCTACCTGCAAATCATCCTGGCGCAATCGCTGCCCAATGTGGGCCGCGAGCGAATGTGCCGCGACATGGATGAGTGGGGCTATACCTTCAGGCTGGGCAGCGCAGCGCGCTGGTTCGAGCGGGATGCCGAGGACGCCTACGACTGGTTGCTCGCCCACGGCTTGCTCGATGCGCAGCGCCAGCCAACCTACGCCTGTCGGTAGCCCCATCATGTCGGGCCGCCCTTCCTGGATTGCCGCCTTCCTTGATTGGCTGGTCACGCGATTCGGATTTTTCGCGGCCAACATGCCCGTTGTCTTTGGCCCCTATCGGCGGCAGGGGGACGTCGTCTACGGCGACGATCCGCAGCATCGCCTCGATGTGTATGTGCCGTTGGGGCCTCCCAAGGCGCGGCGTCCCGTGATCGTGTTCTGGCATGGCGGGCGCTGGAAATTCGGCGACAAGGCGGATTACCGGTTCGTCGCCGCGGCCCTGGTGCAAGCAGGGTATATCGCGATACTGCCCAATTATCGGCACTATCCGCAGGTCAAGATGCAGGGATTCATGAACGACGCGGCGCAGGCGGCGTGTTGGGCGTCGGCGCACGCCGCCGACTTCGGCGGCGATCCCGATCGCCTGTATCTGATGGGGCACTCCGCGGGGGCGCAGATGGCCGCGCTGCTGGCGCTGGACACGGGACATTTTGCCGCGGCCGGGAAAAGCGCACCACGCATCGCGGGCCTCATCGGTTTGTCGGGAGCCTACGATTTCTTGCCCCTGCTCGAAGCTGACGACCAGGACATGTTTGGGCCCCCGCAAAACTATCCGCAATCGCAGCCCATCAATTTCGTGCGCGCCGACGCGCCGGCCATGTTGCTGGTGCATGGTTTGGAGGACACCACGACTTGGCCCAAGAACTCGCGCAACCTGGCATCGAGGTTGGCCGCGCTGGGCGCGACGGTGACGTTGAAGCTTTACCCGGGAATCTCGCACGCGAATACCGTGGCGGCGCTGGCATTGCTGGCGCGGGGCAGAGCGCCCACGCTGGCGGATATCACTGCCTTCGTCAATCGGGGCTAGCGGCGCTCGGTGCTCACAGCGCTGCCGACGATCGGCGCATATGTTTGGCTAGCCGCACGGCTTTTAGGTCGCTGATCGGGCCGATAGCCGCGTCGCCGCCGGCCGGCGTTGCAAGCGCATAACATTTGCCGAAGCGATTCGCCAGAAACGCCTGCAGCCCGATTTCTTCCTGCCGGATTAGCCCCGCTTGCGGCAGCGTCCCGGCGCTCAGCATGTCGAGTACGGCGCAAATGCCGCCTGCGGTCGTGATCTGTATGGCGCTGCGCACTTTGCCGCCCACCGGCGCGGCATAGATCTTGTTGGCGTAGGTCTCCTGAATGAGCTGTCCGCCGCGCATACCGCTCACCGTGACGAACACGATCACGACATCCTGCAGCGTGACCGGCACGGCATTCTCGAGAATGTCCTTCAACAGCTCGCGCCGGTCGCGCAAGCGAAGATCATTCAGCAGCGCTTTCATGATTGCCGCATGCCCCGGGTAGCGGATGGTGCGGTAGTTGAGATTGCGCACCTTGCCGGCCAGGGTTTCGCACAACGTGCCGAGCCCGCCCGAGGTGTTGAACGCTTCGTACAAAATGCCGTCGAGCGAGAATTCTTCCAGCTCTTCCAGAGGCTGTGTTTCGCGCAGCTGGCCGTTGACGATGGCTTCGCACGGTTCGCAGTACTCGTTGATGACGCCGTCCGTGCTCCAGGTCAGGTTGTAATTGAGCGCATTGGAGGGGAATTTCGGCAATGCGCCGACCCGCATGCGCACATCATTGAGTTCATCGAAATGCGAAATCAGATCGCTGGCGACGATGGTGATGAATCCCGGCGCCAGTCCACATTGCGGGATGAAGGCCGTGCGTGCATCCGCCGCGAGCTGTTTCACCACGCGGGTGCTGGCCACGTCCTCGGTCAAATCCAGATAGTGAGCGCCGGCGGCCTTGGCCGCCTCGGCGATGAGACGCGTCGCATGATAGGGCGCCGCGGACAGCACGGCGAATTTGCCCGCCAGGATCTTGCGCAGCACCGCTCCCTGGGTGATGTCAGCCGCGATTTTGGCGACGGGCGCAGCCGTCTCCAGCCGGTCCAATTGCTGCTGCGAGCGATCGACGACGGTGACGGCATAATCTCCGCTGCCGCCCAGCAGCTCCGCGATCATGGAACCGATCTTGCCCGCGCCGACGATAACGACGTCTTTCATGTGATTCTCCATAAGCCAATTTTATCCCTCAATCCTGCAAATAGTAGGGTGAATTCAGACGTTTTTAAGGCATAATCCGACATTACGTAGGCAAAATGTGGCGAATCGCCATGGATAGCATCGACGAAAAGCTTCTTGTCGCATTGCGGGAAAATGGCCGGGCTTCGACCGCGCAGCTCGCCAGGCTGGTGGGCCGTTCCCGGACCAGCGTGCAAAGCAGGATTGAGCGGCTGGAAAGGCAAGGAATCATCACGGGCTTCGGCGTCCGCCTGGCGCCGGAGCACGGTCTGGGCGCGGTCCGGGCGCATGTGATGATCAAGGTTCGACCCAAAGAAACTCGCGCCGTCACGGCGGCGCTGCAAGCCATTTCACAGGTTCGGCTGCTGCATTCGGTCAGCGGCGATGTGGACCTCATCGCGGTGGCTTCCGCCGCCTCGGTTGCCGAGATGGATGAAGTGATCGACCGCATCGGCGCGCTGGATGGCGTGGAGCGCACGACATCGTCGATCATTCTGTCAACGAAGTTCGAGCGATAGAGAGGAGGGGATATTCCGAAGTGACCCAGTCGAGCGGCCCGGCCGGCCGGCAACCTCTCCACGTCTTGCTGCCGACCATCGGCAGCGCGGGCGATGTTCACCCCTTCATCGCGATCGGAGCCGCGATGAAGGCACGAGGGCATCGGGCAACCATTCTCACCAATCCGATTTTCAAGGAACTGATCGAGGCGCAAGGCCTGGGGTTCCTGGGCGTCGGCAGGGCCGAAGACGCCCATGCGGCGATCGCCAATCCGGAACTGTGGCACCTGCGAAAAGGATTCACAGTCATTGCACGGGTGCTCGCGCCCGCCATCGAGCAAATCTACCGCTTGATCGAAAGGCATGCCGACGCCCGTACCGTCGTGGCCTTCTCGAGTCTCGCCTTCGGCGCGCGCGTCGCGCAGGAAAAGCTTGGTTTGCCGAGCGCGTCCGTGCACCTGCAGCCCAGCGTCATCCGGACCTTCGCCGATCAAGGAATGATGGGCAATATCAGGCTATCGCCCGCCACTCCGCGATGGTTCAAGCACGGCCTGTTTCGCCTGATCGACGCGCTGGTGGTGGATCACAGCTTGAAGAAGCCCTTGAACGACTTGCGCGCTACACTTGGCCTCGAGCCCGTCAACCGCCTGATGCATCGCTGGATGCACTCGCCGCAACTGGTGATCGCCTTCTTCCCGGAGTGGTTCGCGGCGCCGCAGCCGGACTGGCCGGCGAATACCCATGCGGTGGGGTTTCCGCTGTGGGATGCGGGCGGCGATGGCGACGATGAAGGGAATGATGAGGATGCTGACGCGGCGGCTGCTTCGCGAGCGCAGGCTGAGGATTTCCTAAGCCAGGGACCCGCACCCATCGTGTTTACGCCCGGTTCCGCCGGATCGACGATGCACCGATTTTTCCGCGAATCGGTGCGCGCGGCGGCCAAGGTCGGGATGCGCGCCATGCTGGTGACGAATTACCCGGAGCAAGTTCCGCGCAATCTTCCGTCGAGCATCCGCACCTTCGGCTACTTGCCCTTCAGTCAGGTCCTGCCGCGGGCCGCGTTGCTGGTTTATCACGGCGGTGTGGGTACTCTGGCGCAGGGCATCAAGGCGAGCATCCCGCATCTTGTGGTGCCGCACGGCTACGATCAATTCGACAGCGGCTGGCGAATCGAGCAGCTGCAACTCGGCCGCAGTATCCCGCAGAGCCGCTACCGCGCCGGGCGCGTGGCGGACGCGATTCAATCCATTCTGGCGGACGGCTCGGCGACCGAGCGCCGCCGGGAGTATGCCTCGCGCATCGACTCGGCTGGCGCGATCGGCAGAGCCTGCGATTTGATCGAAGGCTTGGCGCCAGTCACGCCCTAGCCTGATTGCGAAACGGCAATTGCCGGATGCGTGTGCCGGTTGCGGCAAAAATGGCGTTGGCGAGTGCCGGTGCAGTGGGCGGGACACCCGGCTCGCCGAGGCCGCCCATCGAGGCATTGCTTTCCAGAAAATGCACATCCACTTCTGGCGCTTCGGCCAGCTTCAAGAGTGGATAGTCGTGGAAGTTTGATTGCACCACGGCGCCTTGCTCGAGTGTGATGGCTTCATCGATGCAGGTCGACAAGGCCATGATGATGCCGCCCATGATTTGCGCGGCGGCGCCGTCCGGGTTGACCACCCGGCCACAATCCACGCTCGAGAACACTTTGTGCGCCCGCGGGCGACCGTCGTTGCCGACAGAAGCCTCGACGACGTGTGCCACGATGGTGTTGAACGATTCAACCAATGCCATGCCGCGCCCGTGCCCGGCGGCAAGCGGCGTGCCCCAGCCGCTGCGCTTTGCCACATCATCCAACACGGCCAAATGGCGCGATCCCGGACGCAGATGCTTGCGGCGGAATTGATACGGGTCTTCGCCCGCGGCGAGAGCCAACTCGTCCATGAAACTTTCCGTGTAAAAGCCGTTCTGGTTGGAATTGACCGAACGCCAGGGGCCATCGTGCTGATTCGTGGAAAATTCATAGTGACGCAGCGCAAAGGCGGGAACGTCATAGACAAAGCGGGTTTCGCGCGTCGCATCCTCTGATTGGGCGTAGTCAGTTGTCCAACCGGCAATCCGTCCGTCCTTGGCGAGCGCAGCTTTCAGATGCGCCGATGCCTGGGGCCGGTAGGAGCCGTGTTTCACTTCCTCCTCACGCGACCAGATCAGCTTGACGGGATAGGGGGTCTGCTTGGCGATCTGAACGACCTGGCCAATAATCTCGCAAAATCCCGGTAAACGGCGACCGAAAGCCCCGCCCATGATCATCGGGTGGAAGGTGACTTGTTCCATACCAATATTGGCCGCTTCGGCCGCAGCCTTGCGGCTGTGCAGTGGATCCTGCACGCCGCCCCACAGATCAAGCTTGCCATCCTTGAAGTGCGCGGTGAGGGCGAAGGGCTCCATCATCGCGTGATGGATGAATGGCACGCCATAGCCGGCCTCGACCAATTTGACGCCACTCCCTGCAAGTGCGGCCGGCACGTCGCCGTGGCCGCTTTTATGGTCCGGCTTGTCCGTTTTTATTTTGGCGGCTTGCGCCGCGGCGATGGAGGTTGATGAAAGTTCTCCGTGTCCGCCATCGGAGAACTTGGGGGACAGTGCCCGCAGGCCCGTGAGCGCCTGCCAGTAACCTTTGGCGAGAACCGCTACCGCATTGTCGAGCTTGATGACCTTTTCCACGCCATTGATGTTCAGGGCGGGTGCAGGATCCACACTGTCGAGTTTGCCGCCGCGCACCGGCGCGGCCATGATCGTGGCCACGCGCAGTTCCGGCAGTTGCACATCCATGCCATATTGGGCGCCGCCATTCACCTTCGCAGGAATATCCCATCGCGGAATCGGCTTGCCGATCACGCGATAGTCCTTGGGGTCCTTGAACTTGGGCTCGCCGTTGAACGTCAGATCGGCGGCCTCAGCGGCGAGTTCGCCATAGCGCAGCGTCCTGCCGCTCTTGGCATGGGTCACCCGGCTATTGCCAGTGGTCAGTTCGCTTTCGGGAACGCCGAAGCGCTTGGCCGCCGTCGCGATCAGTGCCGTGCGAGCGGCGGCGCCCGCGACGCGCATCCCCAACTGGCCGGTCGCGCGGACGGTGGAGGAACCTCCCGTGACCTGGAGCGGTATGTTGCGAGCCACCATGGCGAAAGCGGAACCCACAATCCCTTTCAGGAAGGGAGGCACGGCAAAGGGCAGCAATTCTCCGCCAAAACCCTTCGCCAGCGGCACATTGGCAAATGCCACATTCACCGGCGCGGATTCAACCACGATCTTGGACCAGTCCGCATCCAGCTCATCAGCGGCCATTTGCGCCATTCCGGTCACTGATCCTTGGCCAAAATCGACGTGCGGCGAAAAGATCGTGATGGTGTCGTCCTCGGCGATGCGGATCCATGTTTGAAATACGCCCGCCTGGTCCTTGGCGACCAGCTTCGCCGCTTTGCGCGTGGCCGCTCTCTCGGACCAGGAAACGGCAAACAGGCCGCCTCCGACCAATGCCGCACCGCCGATCAGAAACGCTCTGCGTTTAACGCCCACTATGAGCCTCCTTGCACGGCAGCGGCCTGGCCGGTGGCAGCCAGGATGGCCCTGCGGATGCGCGGATAGGTTCCGCAGCGGCATATATTCGTCATCGCCTCGTCGATATGGGCAGGACTCGGTTGGCCGGTTTTCTTGATCAACGCGACGGCGGCCATGATCTGCCCTGACTGGCAATAGCCGCATTGCGGCACCTGCGCATCGATCCATGCCTGCTGCACCGGATGAAGCGCGCCATTGGGCGCCGCAATTCCTTCGATCGTGGTGATGCTCTTGCCCATGACGAAAGCAACAGGGATGCGGCAGGAGCGGGCGACTTCGCCATCGACATGCACGCTGCACGCGCCACAGGCGCCGATACCGCAGCCAAACTTTGTACCGGTCAGACCGATCTCCTCGCGGATGACCCATAGGAGCGGGGTACTGGGATCAGCCTCGATCGAAAAGGGCTTACCGTTGACCTCAATATTTATGGCCATGAGTGTTCTCCCGCGCGACTCAATTTTGGTTTCTTGCGGATAGGATAATGTGCTTTTCGCTCATGGGGCGATGTTCTTCTGATTGAAGTCCGCCTGCGGCTCATCACGCATGTGATCCAATAAATCCCCCCGTACCGGAATCCTTCCGATGCCGCAAGCCACAAGGGGAAACGGGAAGAAGACGAGGATGCAATGATCGCTGACTCGTATGATCACGGCGCCGGGAAGGACCTCGACTCTCTGGGTGTGTTTTCGGTCCCAGGCGAAGTCGGATTTCTTCCCATGATCCGGTCCGAGGCCACCGTTAAGATCGATTCCCGCGCCATGCCGGTCCAAGGCGCGAGGCTGCGGCGCTTCCGCCAACTCGGCTTGGTGTTTCACCGTCAAGTCGGCCTCGGCAGTCCAGTCAATCTGCGGCGGCTTCGCGCTCGCGGCAGGCTGTGCAGGCGCGGGGTTTGGGATGGTGCGGGTCTCGGGCGCCGCGGCCGGTCTTTTACGCGGCGGAACGGGTTCGGCGGGGACAGGAAGAGGGGCCGCGGTTCGATCGGGCAGCACGAGGAACACCCAAGATTCCTCGTTACGCACGCCTGTGCGTGCCACCCAATGCAAGGCGAGCAACAACAATGCGCCGTGCACGGCGGCGACGAGGCCGAATATGGCCCATCGCGAAGCCTTTGAGTCATCCCTTCCTGATCGATCGCGCATGTTTGTCGATACGTAAGGTACGTATGGGATAACTGCGAGGAGCAGTAAGTTCACCGCGAGAGGGGGGAGGAGGGCGAAATAAAAAACGGCGTGGGTTTTGAGGCCCACGCCGCCGGGATATCGCACCGGCGGGGGAGTTGGCTGGCTTGCCGGGGCGAAATACTCCTAAACCTGCAGCTTCAGGATTTCTCCTAATCGAAGCGCAGGTCCATCGTGCCAAATTTGCCGGGTGAAGGAAGGTACTCTTTGTACGCTATGGTTAAATTTTAATCGTTTGACAGAATTCACTATTCATGCATGCGCACCTATCAAGGTGCCGTCACCGCGGCCGCGCGCGGCTGCCGCAGCCGGCGAACGATCAGGTAAGCAACCACGGCGATCAGAAGGGTGACGCAGCTGACATAAAAGTCCTGCCGCTGGCTGGGTGTGAACGCCATGGCGGCCAGCACGGCGGCCATGCCGCCGATCGCCGCCAAACTCAAATAAGGGAATAGCCACATGGTGACTGCCGGCGCCGCCTCCCGCGCGAGTTCGCGGCGCCGGCGCAGTGCGATTTGCGCGGCGGCGGTGATCATGTAGACGAACACGATGAGGGCGCCCGAGGAACTGACCAGAAAATCGAAGACTTTCTGCGGAGCTTCGATGGCGGCAATGATCCCTAAGAATCCCGCGGCAGCGCCGATGGCTACCGAGACCACCGGCACCCGGCGCTTATTGAGCGTCACCAGTGCCTGCGGCGCATCGCCGCGATCAGCCAGGATGAACAGGACCCGCGAGCTGACGTAGAAAGCCGAATTCAAACAAGACAGCACGGCAGTGAGGATGATCACGCTCATGATCTCTCCTGCCCAGCGAACATGCATGGTATTCAATGCCAGGGTAAATGGCGACTCACCCGATCGAACCGAGGTCCAGGGAACCACCGATACGATGAGAAAAACGGAAACGACATAAAAGATCAAGATGCGCCAGATCACCGAGCTGCTCATCTTCGCGATGGCGCGCTCAGGCTGCGCCGATTCTGCCGCGGCGACAGTCGTGATCTCCGCGCCCGTCATGGCGAAGAACACCGTGGGTACCGCGGCGAGCACGGCCAGCCAGGTGTTGGGCGCCAAGCCACCGTAATTGACGAGATTGCCGAACGTCGCGCCGTTCGGAGAGGTCCAGCCGAAGGCAAAAGAAGCTGCTATCACCACGAAAACCAGGATGGCGGCGACCTTGATGGACGCGAACCAAAATTCGAATTCAGCGTAGGAGCGGGCCGAGAGGAGATTGACGCCGGTCATGATGGCCATCAAGCCCATGCCGATTTGCAGCTGCGAAAACGACGGCAGCCAATGCTGCAGGATCTTGGCCCCGGCAATTGCCTCCACCGGCACCACCAGCACCCAGAAATACCAGTACAGCCAGCCGACCACGAAACCCGCGCCTTCGCCCAGTCCGGCGCGCGCAAATTCGGTGAAGGAACGCACCTTGGGCAGGGCCGTGGCCATCTCTCCCAGCATGCGCATCACGAGAAGAATGAGGCCGCCGGTGATCGCGTAGCTCAAGAAAATGGCCGGACCCGCTGCAATGATGGCGGTGCTGCTGCCGACGAATAAGCCGGCGCCAATGATGCCGCCGATGGAAATCATGGCCAGATGCCGCCCCTGCAATGAGCGGCTGAGCTGATGCGCGGACTCGGGCTGTTCGGCAATGTTCGGCTGGACCATCTCGCCCCCGGTGACTTTTGGCATGTTAAGCAAAACGACGCTCCGTATTACAAGCTGCGCAAGAACTCGATCATCGCTTTGTTGACTTCGTTCGGACGTTCCTGCTGGGTCCAATGGCCGCAGCCCGGCAGCATGATGCTGGCCCTCAGTTGCGGTATGAAACGCGGCAAATCCGCGATGACTTCTTTCATTCGCGGAAAAGACACCACCAGGTCGAGATCGCCCGCCATGTACAGCGCCGGCACCGTCACGCAAGCGCCGGCAAACGGCGCCATCAGTTCCCAATTGCGATCGATGTTGCGGTACCAGTTGAGGCCGCCGCGAAATCCCGATTGCTGAAATTGCCCGGCGTAATATTCGACATCCGCCTCGCTGAGCCACTCCGGCAAATTCTCAGGGCTCGGCATCCTGGTGAGAAAGCCGCCGGTTCGCGGCACCATGCCGACACGCGAGGAAGCGCCCGGGGGATTGCGCCGCGGCACATCGCCCGACCCCGAATACAGTATTTTGCGCAGCGAGGCCCGCACATCCGCCTCGAGTTCCGCCTCGGCGACGCCGGGCTTCTGGAAGTACAGCTGGTAGAAGCTGGCATCCGCGTCCTGCGGCATGACCGTGGTCGGCGCGACACTGCCGCGCGGGCGGTAGGGAACACTGAGCCCGATGATGGCGCGGAACCGATCCGGCCGCAGCAGCGCCGCATGCCAGGCGACCGGCGCGCCCCAATCGTGCCCCGCAATCACCGCATTTTTTTCACCCAGCGCATCGAGCACCCCGATCATGTCGCCCACGAGATGAAACAGCGAATAGCGTTCGATCTCGGTGGGACGATCTGACTGCCCGTAGCCGCGCATATCGGGCGCGACGGCGTGAAATCCTGCCTCCGCCAGTGCCTTCAGTTGACGTCGCCATGAGTACCAGGATTCGGGAAATCCATGGCATAGCAGCACCAAAGGCCCGCTGCCCTGCTCCGCAATATGAATGCGAATGCCGTTTGCTTCGACGCTGCGGTGAGTGGGTTCGCTCATCCTCGGTAGGGTATCAGCTTAGCGCGCCGGCGCGTTCATCGAGGCAAGCTTGGCCTCCATTTCCGCCCCAAAATAGGCCTGTGGCTTCGACGGCGTGACGCGCTCGCTGCGCTCCCGCACGCCGATGGCCGCTTTGGCCGTCTCGAACGCATCGCGAAGCGAGTGCGCATCAGGCAGCGCATCACGATAGAACGCCTCGCCGAAATAAGTCAGATCCCGGTCATTCGAACAGCCGAAGGAAGTGCGGTCGGCGGCCGCCGCTGCAATCACAATGGTTTGCGGATTCTTCAGCGAATCGATAAAGCCTCCCGCATAGCAGGCGGAAATGATGATCACCCGCCACTTGATTCCGGAATCCTCCAGCGCCTCGGCCAAATCATTCTCCGTCAGATCGTTGAGCGGCAGTTGCGAGTTCGACACCGCGATCGCCGGATCTTTCGAGCCATGCGAGGAAATGGACAGAAACAAGACGTCTCGACCGCGATTCATCCGCGCGCCCAGCCCGCGCAGGGCATACCTTAATCCGGCCACGCTCGCGATCGGTGCCCGGTCCAGGTCACGCTCATCATTGATCAAGGACAGGCTTCTGCCGTCAATGGCATAACGCTCGCCGAGCACGCGCGATGCCAGGCCGATCTCCTGGGCAAAGACTTTCTCGTCGCCGACCCCGGCGAAACCGAGAAAGAAGGCCTTGGGGGCAGCCGATGCGTCAACCTTGAACGCGCCGAGCGCCCGATCGATACGGCCGGGTTGCTCAAAAAGTATGGACTCCGCATCCGCGGGGTTCGCGTCCGATGGCGCGACAGCCGTCTCGCCGCCCGTCCACACCTCCGGGATCACATTCAATGCATCGCTCGTCCACATGAAGCATAGGGTGAAGACGATGCCTGCCGCCGCCGCCAGGTAATGCGGTGTGCCCGTAAAACCGCGCAAACCGCGTGCCAGGAAGTAAAACGAATACAGGATCGCGACGGTGCTCACGGCCAGAAGCCAGCCTGTATTCAAGTACGGCGCCAGAAAAGCCGCTATGAACAAAGGCACCGGAACCAGCCCAATCGACAGCGCCAGGACGGCCCCGAAATTCGGCTTGGGTTGCGATCGCCACCGCAGCAGCGCCGCCAAGGTCAACACCCCGAGTACGTACCAGGCCAGCAAGGGCATGTTATCGGCATAGAACTGCGAATCGGGTCCGGCGTCCCACCAATCGATCGCGACCCACAGCAAAATCCACAGCGCGCTTAGAAAAACCAGGAAGAGTCCCGAATGACGCGGCGTTACCGCAGCGCTGTTTCGCAACGTCCATAGCCGCAGCAACAATGCTGGATAAGACAGCGGCCGCACCGAAGAAACCGGAGCCGCGGGCTTCTCAGTTGCGGCGATCGCTGGTTGCGCCAATTCGTTTTCGTCCATCACGCGATGATAGCTTGCGGCAACGGCTGTTGCGTGCGGACTGCCGTCGGCGGGATGATGCGCGCATGACCGCATATCGACTGGGCGCAGACTCTCCCGTGGTGGCCGCGAGCGCATATATCGCTCCGAGTGCCTGTGTGATCGGCAAAGTCGTCCTGGCAGAGAACGCCACCGTCTGGTTCGGTGCAACTTTGAGAGGGGACAACGAGACCATCAGCGTCGGCGCCGGCAGCAACGTGCAGGATGGGGCGGTGCTGCATACGGATCCGGGTTTCCCGCTCAGCATCGGTGCGCAGGTCTCCGTCGGCCATCAGGCGATGCTGCATGGCTGCACGGTGGGCGAGGGTACGTTGATCGGAATCCAATCGATCGTGCTCAACGGCGCGGTCATTGGCAAAGGCTGCCTGGTCGGCGCCGGCGCCCTCATCACGGAGCGCAAGGTGTTTCCCGACGGCAGCCTGATTTTTGGATCGCCCGCCAAAGCGATAAGAACACTGACCGCCGAAGAGCGGGAAGATCTGCTGAAAGTGGCGGCGAACTACGCCGAGCGCGGCGCCTACTACCGCAACAATCTGCGCGCCATCTAGGTGCGCAATTTTTTTCATGAGGAGACCGAGATGGCCGGCGAAAAAGATCCAAGTTTGAGCAGACGCGATTTCGTGCAGGGCGCGGCATCCGGCGCGGCGTTGGCGGCGCTGCCCACTGCGATATTTGCAGCTGCCTCCGACAAGGAAGCGGATAAGGCTGCGGTACTCGCCCAAATCCCGAAGATGCATGCGGCCAATGTCAAACGATTGCAAGACTGGATTGCACTGCCGTCGATCGCCGCGGAGAACCGAAATTTTCCGCAGGGTCCCGAGTATATGGCGAAGCTCGCGCAGGACGCCGGATTCACCGGCGTCAAATTGATACCGACGACCGGGAAATCGGGCGTGTTCGGCAAAATCGACGCGGGCGCGAGTACCACCATGGCGATTTACTTCATGTACGACGTGAAGCAATTCGTGCCGGAGGAATGGAGTTCGCCGCCGCTCGAAGGGCGGCTGGTGCCGAAAGAAGGACTCGGAACCGTCTGCATGGGGCGCGGCGCGGTGAACCAGAAGGGGCCCGAGAACTCCTTCCTGAGCGCCTTGATGGCATTCAAGGCGGCGGGCAAGAAGCTGCCCGTGAACCTCGTGCTCGTGTGTGAGGGTGAAGAAGAAATCGCCTCGCCGCATTTTCACGAAGTGATTACCAACCCCGAGGTTCTGGCGGAACTCAAGAAATGCGCCGGGGTTTTTATGCCCGAGGCGGGTCAGGATCGAGAAGGCAATGTCGAGGTATCGTTGGGTGCCAAGGGTGTGGTTGAACTGGAACTGATATCAAGCGGCGAGAAGTGGGGCCGAGGACCCGCCCACGATGTGCATTCCAGCCTCGAGGCGCAAGTAGACTCTCCCACCTGGCACCTGATACAGGCGTTGAACACCCTGGTCGAGAAAGACGGCCATACGCCGGCGGTGGAGGGTTTCTTTGACCTGGCGAAACCGCTCACTCCCGCGCAGGAGCAGATGATCAAGGAACACGCGGCGAAGAGCTCGGAGAGTGTCGTGAAGCAGGCGCTGGGCGTGCAGCACTGGGTGCACGACAAGAATTGGGTGGAATCGCTGATGTTGCTCGAGTCGCGTCCGACCATCAATATCGAAGGCCTGGTGGCGGGATACACCGGTCCGGGCGGCAAGACCGTATTGCCGCACCGGGCGGTGGCGAAAATCGACATGCGGCTGGTACCGGACATGACGGCGGCCGACACGCTCGCCAAGCTGAAGGCGCACTTGGCAAAGCATGGTTTCGCCGACGTCGAGGTCAACATGAGCGGCGGCTACAACCCGACGCAAACCGACCCAAACAGCAAGCTGATTCAAACGCAGCTTGCGACCTATAGGAAACTGGGCTTGAGTCCAGAACTGTGGCCGCGCTCGGCGGGATCGTGGCCCGGCTATGTGTTCACTGATCCGCCCTTGAGCCTGCCCGCGGGCCACTTCGGGTTGGGTCACGGAACCGGTGCGCATGCGCCCAACGAATACTACTTGATCGAATCCACCAATCCGAAGGTTCAAGGCCTCGACGGCGCCGTTGCCTCCTTCGTGGAGTATTTGTACGCGCTGAGTTAGTCGCTCGCTCCCGTGCCGTGCCTTCAGTTCGGCAGGTTCGCCTGAAGGAAAGCGTCCATTTCCTGCAGTAGCTGCACTCTTGTCGCGGCATTCGAGAGCCAATGGTCATCGCCGGGCATCTTGACCAGTTTCACTTGTTTGTCGGTGAGCCGCAGCGCCGCCGCCATGGCATCGGCTTGCTCCACGCGGCACCACTGTATCGTCGGTGGACTGCAGCAACAGCACAGGCGCTTTCACCGATGCCGCATGGCGGCCGGGAGACTTTTCAGCCAGCTTCGGGTCTAGGGGCGACCCCATTCTTCGCGCCAATACTGCACGCTGCCGGAGAGTTCACCCGAGTGCTTCACTACATACGCTTGCAACAGCGGTAAATCGAACACGCCGTTGAAGCTGATCGCGCAGGCATACAGGTCGGGGGTAAAGGCCGCGCCGGCCAGCGCCGCATACCCTCCATAGCTCCCGCCCGCGATGCAGATTCGGCGCGGATCCGCCAACTTCTGGTCGATCATGGCTTTCACGCCATCCGTGACGTCATCCTGCATCAGCAATCCCCACTGGTGGATTCCGGCCTTGCGAAATGCCTCGCCGAATCCCGTCGAGCCGCGGAATTGCGGTTGCAGCACCAGGTAGCCGCGCGAGGCGATGAACTGGGTCAACCAGTTGAATTCAAAATAATCGCGCGACTGCCGGACCGCCGTGAACCAGGACCACCAGGGCCCGCGGGGTGCCGGCGGTAAATCCCGGCGGCGTGGTCAGATAAGCGGGAATGTCGCTGCCGTCGCGAGCCTTGTAGGTGATCTCGCTGACCTTGCCGAGGGGTATGTCCGCCAGCGCCGGGTAGCCTCGGCGAGGATATCGGCCTTGTGGGCTGGTGAAGTCGATCACGTAAAAAACGGTGGGTCTATCGGGTGCTTCCACCTGCACTATCAATCGCGAGCGATCCTGGGATTGGTCGAGAAGAGTAACTCCTCGGCCCGGAAAACTCTTGCTCATCGCCTTGGCGCGTTGCTGGTATTGTGGGTCGATCCACCGATATTCTGTACTCGGACCATCCAAATAAACGCCCAAGAGTCGTTGGTCGAGTCGGTCGAAGGATCACGCCGGCCACGCCGTAGTCCGGATCCTCGAACAGTACCTGCGGCGCGGTTCCGTCGAGCGGCAGCGCCAGCAGCTTCGAGCGGCCATCCTGATCCAAGCCGATCGCGACGATGGCTTTTCGGTCGACCGTCAATCCGTATCAATCCCAGCTGGTTGCCGTCATTGCGATGGTAGATTTGCGTCCAACCCATTCCATGTTTGACGAGGATGGTGAAATCGTGAGATTTCTCGTCCCAATCGCTGCGGGCCGCAGGATTGCCATCGGGGTCAATGACCCATTGATCCGTGAATGTGCTCCCTTCGTCGATTTCCCGGGACTTTCCGCTGCGGGTGTCAATCTCGTACACGCGAACTCACCCAGCCCGAATCCTTGACGTCCCACGGTAATTCTCGAGCCGGTCTGCGTGCGACTAACGGTGCGATTGAACCTCAGGGACGAAACGATCGCCGTCGCAGGTTTGGTGGTATGCGCGGCCAGCAGTATCGGCGCCCGTCACATAGGTCTGATCGGATTGATCGTCCAGCAGCATGTGAACCTTGCCGGAACCGAGTTCGAGCCGCAAATATGCGGAAGTACTCATACTTGATGCTCGAGTCCCCTAGTCTGGCGGATCGCCTGGCATGCGCCGTAAACAGCAATGTGTCATCGTCCGACCAATATAGATCGCGCAGCTTCACCCCCGGCGGACCGCAAAGACTCTTCGGTCTTTCAGATTCACCAGGTCAAAAACGATGATGCGCTGGGGAACCGACCCCAGATCGAGCCAGGCCGCGGATTTGCCGTCGAAACTCAGGCTCACGTTGCTGGCTCGAGAGGGCGCGCCGAACGCGGCGGCGGAGGGCATGCTTTCCCCGTGTTCCGCCGCGCCTGTCGTTGCCGCACCGAGCACCAAAATCGAAACCGCAATCATCCCTGTCAAAAATCGCATAACTCTCCCTTGGCGCTCTTCGGCGCTTCCACATCCAATCACATCCCACCCTCGGACTAATCGAATACATTTCCGTATTTTTCTCGCAGATGATTTTTCTGCACCTTGCCGGTGCCGCCCACCGGAAGGGAGTCGAGAAATATGACCTGCTCGGGCACCCACCATTTCGCCACACGCTCGGTGAGATACGCCAAAATATCTTCGGCCTCAAGGCTGTGCCCGGACTTTCTGACCACGAACAGCAGCGGCCGCTCCTGCCACTTCGGATGCCTGACGCCGATAACCGCCGCTGCCGCCACCGACGGATGCCCGATGGCGGTATTTTCCAAGTCGATCGAGCTGATCCATTCGCCGCCGGTTTTGATGAGGTCCTTGACGCGGTCGCGAATCTGCAGGAGGCCATGCGAATCGATGGTCGCGATGTCGCCGGTCGGAAACCAACCGTCCTTCAACGGCGGGGTTTCGCTCTTGTAGTAGCCGCTGACGATCCACTGCCCGCGCACCATGAGTTCGCCCTGCGACCGCCCATCGCGCGGCAGGGTTCTACCGGCCTCGTCCACCACCTTGATTTCGACCCCGAACAGCGACTTGCCGCAATTGGCGGCAGCGGCGTGCCGTAGCGCGGGTTCTTCTTTGAGCTGCGCGTCATTCGTGCAGCCCATCGTCGCCGCGGCGGTGGTTTCCGTCATGCCCCAGCCCTGCCTGATTTCGATACCGTAGCCTTCGTCGAACTTGGCAATCAGTGGCAGCGGCACCGCCGAGCCGCCGGAGACCACGCGTTTCAGGCTTGAAAATCGCAGCCGGTGCTGATCCGCGTGTTGGAGCAATTGCAGCCACACCGTCGGCACACCCGCACTGATGGTGACCTGTTCACTTTCCATCAATTCATGAAGGCCGGCGCCGTCCAATCTCGGTCCGGGCAGCACGAGCTTGGTGCCGGCGATGAGACAGCCGTACGGAGCACACCACCCATTGACGTGAAACATCGGCACCACGGGCAGCATCGAGTCTCTGGGAGACAGACCCAGCACCCCTGGCATGCAGATGGTCATGGAATTCAATACCAGCGACCGATGGGAATACAGGGCTCCCTTTGGATTCCCGGTGGTGCCGGATGTGTAGCACA
This sequence comes from uncultured Gammaproteobacteria bacterium, assembly GCA_963775565.1. Lineage (GTDB taxonomy): Bacteria > Pseudomonadota > Gammaproteobacteria > Steroidobacterales > Steroidobacteraceae > Bog-1198. Next base: position 161,284 of record CAVZJP010000017.1, on the reverse strand, counting down.
GCGCGGCACTGGTGCGCTCGTCGAACTGCGGCCAGGAGTACTCATCGCTGTGCCCGGCAATGAATTCCTCATAGCAGTGCACGTTGGCGATCCCTTCGAGCGCGGCCGTGTTTTTTGCATCGCTCATGCATATCCAGGCGCCCACGCCCGGGCAACGCGCCGCAATGCCCGCCACCAACGGGGCAAAGCTCGAATCGAAGAACAGTGCGCGATCCTCGGCGTGATTGATGATGTAAACCAGTTGGTCAACATGCAGGCGTGGATTGCAGGTATGGATGACCATTCCGCCGCCGGATACCGCATAGTAGATTTCGACGTGGCGATGATTGTTCCAGGCGAGGGTGCCGATCGCGCAACCCGCGGGCACTCCCAATTTCAGCAGCGCATTGGCGAGCTTCTTCGAGCGCGCAGCACAGTCCGCAAAGGAGTAGCGAAACACCGGCCCGTGCGTCTCGCGCGAGACGATTTCCGTCTCCCCGTGCTGTGCTGCGGCGTGCTCGATGATCGAGGAAATCAGCAACGGCTGATCCATCATGAGTCCACGCTGCAGCATCCAACCCCCTTTATCGAAATCTTACAACGGCTTGTCGAGCAGCTCATAGCCGGCGCGCCGGCGGAATCCGTGGCGCTCATAAAACGCGCGGCCGCGTAAATTGCCGACTCCGAGCTGCAACTGTAGCCGGACCAGGCCGCGCGCCGCCATGTCGTCTTGCGCCGCCGTCACGAGCAACGACCCTACTCCTTGGGATCGCATTTCCGGACACACATACAGTTCATCGATCTCTCCCATTACACCGCCGTGCTCGAGGCTCAGCATGTACACCGCGATCAGGTACGCGCATAAACTGCCATGGGCCTGCGCCACCCAGATGGCGCCATGCTCGGGCCTCGACAACAACGCGAGCAGCGCGGCTGCGATGCGCGTGCGATCAAATCCCGGTATGGATTCAAATTCCCAGTAGCGCTCGACCAGCAGCACGAGATCCGCCATGTCGGAACCCGCCGCGAGCCGGATGAGCATTTTATTTTTTTGCCGCGGCGCTTTTTTCCTGTTCTCGATAGGCAACCCAGCTCTGCTCGATCAAGTATGCATGCACGTTATCCGCGTCGCTCTCGCTCAGGATATCGTTAAATCGCTCCATGCCGGCGGCCGCCAGAGCGCCGCGCAATAAAATGTCCTTGAATGCGACATGCAAGCCGTCATTGAGCGTTCGAAGATCGGGCGTCGAGCTCGGTCCCAGCTGGTGGCAGCGCGTGCATTGCTCGTTGAAAACGATCTCACCGGCGTCGATCTGCGCTTGCGTCGCCTTTTGCTCAGGCGGCTTGGGGAACGCTGGTTCAACTCGCGCCGGAGGCATCGGCACGGCACCGCCGCCCAGCTTGAAGGCGATGATCCGGTTGGTATTCTCGTATTTCAGCGCCGCGCTGCTCGGCGGAATGGGCGCCACCGTGATCGGCGTTCCGCCATAACCCACCTGGACTGCCACGTATTGCTGGCCATTCACCGAGTAACTCATGGGCGCCGCCATGATATGGCTGCCGGTCTTGATGACCTTCAGTACCTTGCCGGTGTCGGCCGCATAAACCCACAATTCGCCGCTGCCTCGCCCCTGAAACACCAGGTTGCCGGCGGTCGACATCACACCGCCGTCATAGCCGCGAATGCCCGAAGAAGTCTCGTGTTCCCAGACAATTTTTCCGGCCACCGGATCCCAGGCGCGAATCAATTCACGCACGGGCTTGACATGGCGCGCCGATTTGACCGCCTGCTCATCCGGGACCGGACCCCAGAGACGCGCGGACTCCTTCGAATCGTAGGTGTCGTCGGGGATGATGCCGTTCACCGTGAAAAATCCTTCGACGTATTTCACCTTGCTGCCGTTATGCAAAAGATCGACCCAAATGGTGGGTACGTCGATGACCGGGATGTAGACCAGGTGAGTTTGGGCGCTATAGGACATCGGATTCCACGTGTGGGCGCCGAACCAAGAGGGATAAGTGAGCTTGGCGGTGTTGTACCAATCCGCTTGTTTGGTGACCACCGGGCGCCCGGTTTTCATATCCACGTGAGTCGCCCAATTCAAAAACGCATAGTTCTTCGCCGACAATAGTTTCCCGGTCTTGCGATCCAGCACATAAAAGAAGGCGTTCTTTGACGCCTGCATGATGACGGAGCGGGGCGCGCCATCGACCATGATGTCGGCCAGCACCATTTTCTGCACGGCGTCGTAGTCCCAGCTATCGTGCGGCGTTTCTTGGTAGTACCACGCCATGCGCCCCGTGCCGGCGTCGACGGCGATGATGCAGGTCGCATACAGGCCGTCGAGCTGCTGCGGGCCGAGCTGGCGCAGATCGTAAGGAGCGGCGTTGGCGGTCCCGAAGTACAGGAGGTTCAAGCTCGCGTCATAGGCGAATCCGTCCCACACGGTCGCGCCGCCTTTGAACTGCGGCGGGCGATGGGCATCCCAGGTCTTGTCCGCGGCCGCCAGCTCGGGATTCTCGTAGGGTTGGCCGACCGCCGGCGGCACGGTGAAGAAGCGCCACTTGAGCGCGCCGGTCTCCAGGTCGTAGGCGGACACATAGCCGCGCACCGCGCCGTGACCCATGTCCGCGCCGCTGTTGCCGATGACGACGACGCTGCCTGCGACCTGCGGTGCGCCGGTGCTCGAATACGGCAGCTTGCGATCGACGATGGTGTCCGCTTCCCAGATTTTCTTCCCGGTGGCGGCGTTCAAGGCATGCAACCGGCCGTCGACCGAGGCCACGAAAACCTTGCCCTTCCATACGGCGACGCCGCGGTTCACCAGATCGCAGCAGGGATTTCTGGCCATGAAGGATTCGGCCTTGGGGTCGTATCGCCACAGCTCCTTTCCGGTGGCAGCATCCACCGCGTAGACATAGCCCCAGGTCCCCGATGTGTACATGACCCCGTCGATGACCAGCGGTGTCGCTTCCTGGCCGCGCTTGGGCTCGCCTAAGTCATAGCTCCACGCGAAACCCAACTGATTGACGTTGCCGGCGTCGATCGAGGTCAAAGGTGAAAAGTAAGTGCCGTTCTTGTCACGCCCTCCGGTAAACCAGTTTTGCGGTTCCGAGTCTGCCGTCTGTAGTCGTGCGGCATCCACGTTTCCCGCTGCTTGAGGCGCTGCAGGGGCGGGCGCGGCGGTCGGCCGCGAAGAGGGCTGTCAGCGTCAGCGTCGCGCCGCGAATCAATCCGGCGGCGCGCTGCCGGACAACGCAATAAGGTATTCCGTGCATTGGCAATGGGTCTCCTGAAGCGCACTCGAAGCTTAGCTAACATCCGGCAGGAACGGTACTGCCACAAGCGCAGGCTAGGCCCCATCGGCCAAAGAGTAGTATCGTGAGCCATGGCCATGATCTTGAGCACCGATGATTTGCGCGAACTTGCGAAGCGCCGAATCCCTCGTGCCATATTCGATTATGCGGACGGCGGCGCCTACGAAGAGCGCACCATGCGGCGCAATTCCGCCGACCTCGACGCCATGAGCTTTCGGCAAAGGGTGATGGTCGATGTGTCGAAAATCTCGCTGGCCACCTCCTTCCTCGGTTCTGCGGTATCGATGCCGCTGGCCATCGGGCCGACGGGCCTTGCCGGACTGTTCCACGCCGACGGTGAAATACTGGGGGCAAGAGCGGCTGCGGCGTGCGGTATTCCATTCTGTTTGAGCACCATGTCGATTTGTTCGATCGAGGACGTGCGGGCGGCGACGCAACAGCCGTTCTGGTTTCAGCAGTACTTGATGCGGGACCGCGGCTTCAATCAAGAACTCATCGATCGCGCGGCGGCAGCGCAGTGTTCGGCGCTGATGCTCACGCTCGATTTGCAGGTCATCGGGGAGCGGCGCCGCGATCCGCGCAACGGCCTCACCATTCCGCCCAAGATCACGCTGCGCAACGTGCTCGATTTCGCCGGCAAACCATCCTGGGCTACCAAGGTGCTGTTCGGAAAGCGCCGTACTTTCGGCAATCTGGTCGGCCATATCGGCGGCACCAGCGGAATCAACACGCTGGCGCAGTGGACCGCGACTCAATTCGATGCCTCGGCCAATTGGCGCGACGTCGAATGGGTGCGCAGCCGCTGGCCCGGAAAGCTCATTTTAAAGGGAGTGCTCGATGCCGAGGACGCGCGGCTCGGAGTCGCCGCCGGCGCCGATGCCATCGTGGTCTCGAATCACGGCGGCCGCCAGCTGGACGGCGCGCCGTCGACGATATCCGTGCTGAGGGAAATCGTCGAGGCCATCGATGGGCGCTGCGAGGTGATGTTCGACGGCGGTGTGCGCTCCGGCCAGGATATCGCCAAGGCATTGGCGCTGGGTGCGCGCGGCGCGCTGATCGGCAAGACGTTTCTGTTTGCGCTGGCGGGTGCCGGCGAGGCCGGCGTGACCAAGGCAATCGAGATCATGCGCAATGAACTACGCGTGACCCTGGCGCTGACCGGAACCTCGAGCATCGATGCGGTGGGTCCGCACATCCTGCGCGCGTAGGAGCCCGGCGGCTAATTCATCGGCAGATCGCGGGGTGCCCGTCCAAGGGGAAATGCCGCGTCGATCCTTGCGACATCGGCGTCGCTCAAGCGGCAGTTCGCGGCGCCGGCATTCTCCTCGACATGCTCGATTCTCGATGCCTTGGGGATGACGAAGACCTCGGGGTGGCGCAGTAAAAAGCTCAGGGCGACTTGACGCGCCGTTGCCTTGGTTGCCGCGGCGATCTCCTGCAGCACACGGCCCTGCCGGGACGCGGCGTTGAACATATTCGGCGATTGTCCATAAGGCGTGTAGGCCACTACGGCGGTGCCGTGCTCGCGGCACCAGGGCAGCACCGCGTGCTCGATCGCGCGCTCCTGCAAGTGGTACAGGACCTGGTTGCACGCAGGATGGCCGGCGCCGGCGATTGCGGCCGCTTCGTTCAGGTCGGCGACGTCGAAATTGCTCACGCCCCAGGAAAGTATCTTGCCTTCACGCACCAGCCGCTCGAAGGCGCCAATCGTATCCTCCAGGGGATAGCTGCCGCGCCAATGGAGCAGATAACAATCCAGCCGGTCGGTGCGCAGCCGCGCGAGGGAATTCTCGCAGGAGCTCAAGGTGCCTTGTTTCGAAGCATTGCTGGGCAACACCTTGGATACAAGAAAAACCTCGTCGCGCCGGCCCTCGATCGCATCGCCGATGATTTTTTCCGATGCTCCCGCGCCGTACATCTCGGCAGTGTCGATGTGAGTGAGCCCGAGATCCAATCCGCGCCGTAACGCTGCGACGGCGCTGGCAGCGGACCTCGCCTCGATTCGCCAAGACCCTTGCCCCACGGGCGCGACGCGGCGTCGAGTAGGGCCGAATGATCGGCTGGTGATCACCGCAGCCATTATATCCTTTGGAGTATTGAATCAAACAAGCGCACAATAATCTTGGAACACGGAGGTCTCAATGGTGGCGACGCCGGCGCCTGCAAATAGCCGCGAGAACGTTTTTGCTTTGGACTTTATGCGCTTTGGGCTGCTGCGCGGCGCCGGTTTCCTCGCGGTCTTTGCATTGGCCTACGCGCTGCTCGTGTGGTTGGGCGTCACGCTGCACGAGAGCGTCGAAGAACTTACCGTAATCTGGCCGGCCTCCGGTCTGCTGTTCGTGGCGCTGTGGCTCTCGCCGTATCGCAACTGGATCTGGTTGCTGTTGATTCAGCTGGCGGTCGAACTGTGCATCAACATGCTGCACTCCGATCACTTCAGTTTCAGCCGGCATTCGACCTATGCACTGGCCAATTCGATCGACGCGATTGTCGGCGCGCTGGTCGTGAAGCGCGTCGTGGTCGATCGGAAGGTTCCGCGCCTGCGCAATGTGGTGCTGTTCATCGCGGCGACCGCCATTGGTGCGACGGTCAGCTCGGTGCTGGGCGCCTTCGGCTCGACCCATGCCGTGGGCAGCGCCCAATACTGGCGCGAATTGCAGCTGTGGTGGGCCGGCAATTGGCTCGGATCATTGACCGTTGCACCGGTGCTGATGAGTTGGATACGCTTTCAGTCGCGGGAATATTCGTCGCCTGCACCGCATGCGCTGGAAATGATGTTGATCGGTTTCCTGACTCTGGCCATGACGAGTTGGGTATTCTCGGCGCCGCCGGGCGGCGTGGCCACGATACTCGACATGCCATTCATCATTCTCGCCTTCGTGGTTCTCGCGGCATTTCGCATGCCGCCGCGCTGGTCCACCAGTCTTGCGGCCGTGGCTGCCCTGTTGGTGTCGTACTTCGTCAGCCGGGGTTTGGGTCCCTTCGCGAACGACCCGACTCCCTTTGTACGGGTCGGTGCGTCCCAGCTGTATCTCGTGACCCTGGTCGTGGTCAATTTCCTGCTCACCGTGGTGCTGCTGGAGAGGCGCAACGCGTACCTGCTGTTGCGCACCAGCGATGAACGCTATCGAAATTTCATTGAAAACAGTTCCGAGGCCGTATGGCGCGTCGAACTCTCGGAGCCGCTCGATCCTTCGCTGCCCGTCGTCGATCAGATCGCCTGGCTGCAGACGCATGCCCATGTCGCGGAAATCAACATGGCCTATCTGCGTTTGAGCCGCCAGATCGGCATTTCGGAGAGCGACGCGCGCCAATGGCGCGCCGACGTGCCATGGTTCGCGACCATCATCGATCATCTGGGCGCGGCCTCGCACCGGGGTTACGCGATGGACGATCTGCAGGTCACCGTGCCGGTCGAATCGCAGCAGCTCACCTTCATCACGGGGTTTCGCGGCGTCATGGAGAACGGCAAGCTGGTTCGCGTGTGGGGCGTGGCGCGCGAGGTGACCGAGCTGTTTGAGCTCAATGCACGCCTGCGCCACAATCAGGCTCGATTGCAACTGTACGCGCGGGAATTGGTCGGCGCGGAGGAGCGCGCGCGTCGCGCGACCGCGGTCGACCTGCACGACGGCATAGGCCAGCAATTGGTCGGGTTGGCCATGACTCTGGATGCATTGACGGCGCGCTCGCCGCCGGCAATCAGGCTGCTGCTCAGCGAGGCGACGACCACGGTGCGCGAGGTGCAGGCCATCGCGCAGCGCGTGATTGCGGATTTGAGTCCGCCGGGTCTGTACGAGCTTGGGTTGGAGCCCGCCCTCAAATGGCTCAGCGTTTACATGCGCAGTCATGACAATTTGCAGGTGGAACTGCGGGTCGCCGCCGATGATGCCGCCATCGATATCGATCTGCGGGTGCTGGTGTTCAAAGTCATCAGGGAACTGCTGCGCAATGTGGTCAAGCATGCCGGTGTGCGCTCGGCCACCGTCACCGTCACCCGCAACGCGCAGGAACTGCGCGCCGTCGTCGAGGATCAGGGCGTGGGTTTTGAATGGCAGCTGAGTTTATTTGAACCGCGTGCGCACGGTTTCGGCTTGTGGAGCGTCGCGGATCGCGTGCGCGAGGCATCGGGCGAGATGAATGTGGATACCGGTCCCGGCCGGGGATGCCGCGTAACCGTTTCTTTTCCGATCGGTGCCGCCAAGACGTTGATCACGACCAAGGATTTGATCAGCGAGCTCGCCGATGAGGAGAATGCGCGCAGCCGGGCGGTGTGATCAGTTCCTTGCCAGGCGCCGCGACATGCGCAGTGCGGCTTCGCGTCCCTGATAGTAGCCCTGCACGACGCCCAGTTGATCGAACCCCAGGCGCGAATAGAAAATCCGGGCGCTCTCATTCTGTGTGCGCAATTCGAGGTTGATGCGAAACACGCCGGCCTCCATGGCGGATTTGGTCAGCCACTCCATGAGCTGCGAGCCCAAACCCTGACGGCGATGCTCAGGCATGACCGCCAGCAGATTCAGATGCGCGACTTCGTCGCCGAAATGCATGATCGCGAATGCCGCGATTCGTTGCTCGCGTCGTGCCACCACCACGGAAGATTCGGGTCCGGAGATGAAATGCTGCACCCGCGCCGGCGTCCACGACCAGGTTAGGCCCTGTTCGATCAAGTCGCGGGACATCTCGGCAATTTCAAGCGCGTCGCTTGCACGTGCCAGGCCGATGAAGGCCAGTTCCGACACTAGGGACCCTCTGCCTTGACGGGGGACGGGGGCCGCTTCGGCAATCCGCCGGGCGTTGCAGGCAGCTGTTTCATCAATTCAGAAATGGCGCGCTCCAACTGAGGATCGGACCCGCGCAGCACCGCCGGCGGGTCCTGTTCAACCACGATATCCGGATCCACGCCGTGACCTTCGATGATCCATTGGCCTGCCGCATCCGCTGTGCCGAACTCTGGCACAAACACCTTGCCGCCGTCGAGTAAGGGTCCGTGGTCCGTGATTCCCACCACCCCGCCCCAGGTGCGTTTGCCGATCAATTGACCGATTTTCCACTGCCGGAATTGGTAGGCGAATATGTCGCCGTCCGATCCGGTGCTTTCGTTGATCAATGCGGCTTTGGGGCCCGGTTGGACCGCGCCCGGATAGGTCCCCGTGGACGTCTGGTTTCGCGAGTATCTCGTGGCGCGCAAGACGGCTCCCAATCTCTCCAGCAGCATTTGAGAAATGTTGCCGCCGCCATTGTCTCTCACGTCCACCACCAGACCTTCCTTGCGGATCTGCGGATACCACCACTTGATGAATTCGCGAAAGCCGGCTTCCCCCATGTCGGGTAGATGAATGTAGCCCAGTCGCCCGTGGCTCGAGGCATCGACGCGCGCACGGTTCTGCGTGACCCACGCCAGGTAGAGCAATGCGGATTCCGAACGCAGCGGCTGGTAGCGGATGCTGCGCGCGCCGGCGCCGTCGGGGCTTGCGGCGACGCGCCACTCCACCGGCTGATTGGCCGGCGCCTGCAGCAATTCATAAGGGTCCGTGCCCGCCTTGAGTTCGCGTCCGTTGATGGATAAAACGTAGTCGCCGACCCGCGCATCGACGCCCACTTCGGTGAGCGGCGATCGGTAGTGCTCTTCCTCATTCTCGCCGGCGAAAATCTTGGCGATGCGGTAACGCCCCGACTTGGCGTCAAGTTCAAAGCGCGCTCCGGGCAACGCAACGAAAGGACGCTTCGGCAATCCCAAATCGCCGCCCTCGATGTAGGCATGCTGCACGGTCAACTCGGCGATCATTTCGCTGATCACATAGTTCAGATCGGCGCGGTGGCCGACGTCCTCGAGCAAGGGCTCATACCTGGCACGCAGCTTGTTCCAGTCAAAGCCGTGCATGTTCTCGACATAAAAGTAGTCGCGATAGCGGCGCCAGACTTCGGCGAAGATTTCGCGCCACTCCTCGGCGGGCACGCGGGTGGTTGCCAGCCCCGACAACGGGACGGCTTTGGCTTCGTCGCCCTTGCCGACCTCGAAGTACTTGAGCTCTTTCGAGGCCATCAGCGCCAGCACATGTTTGCCGTTTGCCGTCGCGGACCAGTCTATGACGTCTTCGGCCACGGGCTTTGCCTCGCGCTCCTTGATCGAATAGGCCATCACTGTCGGCTTGACGCTGGATTCGCGTCCGTAATAGAAGGGGCCGGTGCGCAGATAAAGCAGTGATTCATCGCCGACCTGTAAATTGGCGATGTCGTCGGGCTCGATGGGCACACGGATCGTGCGCAGCTCGATCCCGTCGAATTCTATTTTTACAGCGACCGGCTTGTTCTTGCCGTTCTTGCTTTTCTGCTGGTCCTTTTCCTTGTCCGCATCATCATCCTTGGCGTCGCCCGGTTCGTTGTCGCGAATCCCGAAGGGATTCTTGACGCCCTTGCGTAGTGTCACGGCAAAAATCCCCGTCTGCCGGTCGGTGGCGAAATTGAATTCGATCGTACTCACGATGGGCTGATATTCGCGCTGGCTCAAAAAGTACAGCAACTCGCCGTTCGGCGCCCACGCCGGCGATTGCGCCGAGAACAATTGCGGCGTGATGCGATGCGAACTTCCATCCGCGGCCGACCAGACGAAGATGCTGGAAAAGCTGTTGTCCTCATTGAGGGAATACGCGAGAAACTGTCCGTCCGGCGACCAGCGGTGATCCAGATTGAGGCCCACCGGATCAGATGCCACAGTGACGCGCTTTTTGGTGGCGGTATCAATGACGTACAGACGATTGGCGCTGTCGGCAAACGCGATACGCTTATCGTCCGCCGACCAGACCGGCGCCAGGTAGCGCGCCGATGAATTCTGCGTCAAGGCGACGGCGGGGCTGTTGCCATCCTGGTCCTGCAGATAAATCTCCTCTTCCCCGCTGCGATCCGAGACGTATGCCAATCGCTTGCCGTCATGGGACCAGGCCGCTTCGCGGTCGTGGGCATTTGAGGAATGCGTCAGGTTGCGCGTGACGCCGAATTCCACCGGCACGGAAAACACGTCGCCGCGCGCCACCACGGCAACGCGCTCGCCACCCGGGCTGATCGCGGTGCTCTCGATATTGTCGGCGGCATTGACCGGCTGCGGGCGGCGCGTGGTGATATCCGCCGGGACGAGAACCGACAGCGCCCGGTCTTGGTTGCTGCGCGTATCGTATATATGCAATTCGCCGTCCGATTCGTAGATGATCTGACCCAAGGCATCGGCGCTGGGCCAGCGCACGTCCCAATCCCGGTAGTGCGTAATCTGCTCGATTTGTTGGGATGCAATGTCGTAGCGATAGAGATTGAATGTGCCCGAGCGGTCCGAGTTGAAATAAACCGCTCCGCCGATCCACATCGGATCGCGATCGGCGCGCGTTCCATGGGTTATTTGCTTGATCGAGGAATCGCCGAGACCGAATAGATACAAAACATTTGCCTGCCCGCCGCCATAGCGCTTTTCGCTGCGAAAATCGCGCCACAGGGGCGAATAGACGATCTGCTTGCCATCCGGAGAGAACGAGCCTGCGCCGGATTTGGGCATGGGCAGCGCGGTGGCGGCTCCCCCGGTCAGCGGAACCGTGTACAGCTTGGCGTCCGACATGCCGTAGCCGTCGCGCGAGGATCTGAACAGCACACTGCCGCCATCGGGTGTCCAGCCATACACCTGGTTGTCGAATCCCCAGCGTTCAGCAAGCGGACCCGGCGCCGGGTAAAAGGTCAGCTGTTTCGGTGCGCCGCCGCTCGCCGGCATGACGTAAACCTGCTCGTCCCCGCCGTATTGGCCCGTGAAGGCAATGAAGCGGCCGTCCGGGGAGAATTTGGCGAACAGTTCCAGTCCTGGGTGGGAGGTCAGGCGGGTCGCGGTTCCACCCTGCGTTCCGACGGTCCACAAATCTCCCGCATAACTGAACACAATTCTGTCATGCCAGATATTCGGAAATCGCAGCAGCTTGGTTCCCGCCGCCTGCGCGGCGGCAGACGAGAATAGAAGTGCGGCCGCCGCAACGATGGCGGTGAGTCTGTTGTGCATTGATGTCCTTAGGTCGTCAGCGGCTGCGGTAGCGGTCGGTGGCGAGCACCAGTTCGTGCGTATTGCCCGGCTCGAACGCTGAATGTCCGGCGTCCGGCACGATGCGCAGATCCGCCTCGGGCCATGCGCGATGCAGGTCCCAGGCGCTGGTGGCAGGGCACACCACGTCATAGCGCCCCTGTACGATGGTGGTCGGGATGTGACGTATGCGCGGTACATCGTCGATCAACTGACTCTCGCTGCGCAAGAAACCGCGATTGACGAAATAGTGGCATTCGATTCGCGCCACCGCCAATGCGAACTGATCTTCGCCCCATTTCTTGATGTTTTCGACGTTGCTGTGCAGGAAACTCGCCGAAGCCTCCCACATCGACCAGGCGCGCGCCGCGGCCAACGCCGCGCGTTGATCGGTGCCGGTGAGACGCTTGTGGTAGGCACTCAAGAAATCATCGCGCTCTTCCGCCGGGATGGCGTCCCGATAGGCTTCCCAGAAATCCGGAAAGATGTCGGAGGCGCCGTGCTGATAAAACCAGCGAATCTCGGCATAGCGCAGTAAAAATATTCCGCGCAATACGATTTCGCTGACCCGCTCCGGATTCGCCTCGGCGTAGGCCAGCGCCAGTGTGCTGCCCCAGGATCCGCCGAACACCAGCCAGCGTTCGATGTTCAGGTGCTTGCGCAACCGCTCGATGTCGGCAACCAGGTGCCAGGTCGTATTCTCGACGAGACTCGCACTCGGCCGGCTGCGTCCGCAGCCGCGCTGATCGAACACCACGATGCGATAGTGCCGCGGATCGAAAAATTGGCGCGCGCGCTTATCGGAGCCGGCGCCCGGACCGCCGTGCAGAAAGACAGCGGGCTTTCCGGCGGGGTTGCCGCTTTCCTCGTAATAAATTTCGTGCACGTCCGAGACCCGCAGGTAGCCGTGTCGATACGGTTCAATCGCGGGATACAGCTCGCGGCGCGGGACGCTGCGCGCCGGACGCGCGATCTTAATCGCCTTGACCGTTCGGCTCGTCGATTTGGCGGCGCTGATCGAGGGCTTGTTGGGCGGGCGCTTTGCTATGGCGCGCGGCTTGACCGGCGCGGCCTTTTTCTTCTTCATCTCATACCTCTTCATTCTTGGTTTTATGCTCGCGCCACCATGGGTCCGAGGGGTCGGCCGCCCAGCAGATGCACATGCAGGTGATAGACCTCCTGGCCGCCATGCGCATTGCAATTGATGATCAATCGGTAGCCGCTTTCAGCGATCCCTTGCTGCCGCGCGAGGTCGCGAGCCACGATGAACATGTGGCCAATCAGACCTTCATCCTCGTCGGCAATATCATTGGCTGTGGGAATCGGTTTATTCGGGACAATGAGTATATGCACCGGCGCCGCAGGGCGAATGTCCAAGAAGGCGACCACGCGCGGGTCGCGATACAGCACCGTCGCCGGCAGGTCACCGGCGATTATTTTCTCAAAAAGCGTAGGCATTTCATACGCCTCCGATGGTTCTGGAATCGCAAGATTATCAGGAACCGCCGCGCTATTCGGGGTCGAAGACCGGTAGGCTGCTTCGAACCCCCAGAATGTGACCCGGTAATAGTAATGGGAACGATTCTCATGTAGAATTGCGTTCATGATTACTGTGCGCCCCGAGCTTAATTTGCCTCCAGCGACCGATATCCCGCTACAGGATCTGGCCGCAGGGGCCCCGGCGCGAGTGGTTTCCGTCTCGGCGGCCGATTCCAAGGCTCCCGCCGAGCTAGGGCGGCGTCTGGCCGAGCTGGGGTTTCTGCCCGGCGAGGCGGTGCGCATTGTAGCCCGCGGCTTGTTGGCGCGGGCGCCGATCGCGGTTCGCGTTGGCACAGGCACTTTTGCGCTACGACTGTTCGAGGCCGCCTGTATCCGCGTATGCCCGGAGCAGCCGCAGACCCCCTGATTCCATGGACGCCGCGGCCAGCGCTCCGAGTCCGCTGATCGCCCTGGTTGGAAACCCCAACTGCGGCAAGACAGCACTTTTCAACATCCTCACCGGCAGCCGCCAGAAAGTCGCCAACTATGCGGGGGTGACGGTCGAGCGCAAGGAAGGATCGCTGCTGACACCCTCCGGCGTGCGCATCCGGGTCCTGGATTTGCCCGGCGCCTACAGCCTCGACCCGTTGACCCCCGACGAACAAGTCACGGCCGATGTACTCTTGGGCCGCCGTGCCGGCGAGACTCAGCCGGATTTCATCCTGTGCGTCACCGACGCCACGAATCTGCGGCAGAACCTGCGGTTGGTTCTGAGCTTGAAGCGCTTGGGGCTGCCCATGGTGGTGGCGCTCAACATGACCGACATTGCGCGACGCAAGGGCATCGTCATCGATACCGCACGCCCTCGCGGCAGAACTCGGTGTGCCGGTGGTCGAAACGATCGGCGTGAAAACCTCGGGCGTCCGTGCATTGATCGATGTCCTCGATACCACGGCTATTCCGCTGCGCCCGACGAAGGCCTCGGCCTGGATGCCTCTGAGTGGAACCGATATCGAACACGACCAGAAGGAAGTCCGCAGGATCCTCAAGGCGGTGGGCGGCGATCGCCTCGACGGAGTGACCTTGAGCGATCGCCTCGATGCATTGGTGTTGCATCCGGTGCTCGGGCCCGCAATCCTCGCGGTGATTCTCTTTCTGGTGTTTCAAGCGGTGTTTGCCTGGGCGCAGGTGCCGATGGATGCGATCAAGTATGGTGTCGCGGCCTTTGGCGAATGGTTGGGCGCGGCGATGCCCGCCAGTTTGTTGAAAGGGTTGTTGATTGACGGGATTCTGGCCGGTGTCGGCAGCGTCCTGGTGTTCCTGCCGCAAATCATCATTTTGTTTTTTTTCATCCTGGTTCTCGAGGACTCGGGATATTTGCCGCGCGCCGCATTCTTGCTGGATCGGGTGATGGGCAGCGTCGGCTTGTCAGGCAGGGCCTTCATCCCCTTGCTGTCGAGTTTCGCCTGCGCCATTCCCGGCATCATGGCGACGCGCACCATTCAGAATCCGCGCGATCGGCTGGCGACCATCATGATTGCGCCGCTGATGACCTGCTCGGCGCGCCTGCCGGTTTACGCGCTGATCATCGGCGCCTTCATTCCGCGGCGCATCGTGTGGGGCGGCCTGCAATTGCAGGGCCTGGTCTTGTTCGCGCTATATGTGGCTCGGTGTGGCGAGCGCCATGGCCGTTGCCTTCGTGTTGAAAAGAGCCGGCAGCCGCGGAGGGTATCAGGCCCTCATGCTCGAGTTGCCGGCGTATCACTGGCCCAATTTGCGCAATTTAGGGATAGGACTGTGGCAGCGCGTGGAAATATTCATGACGCGTGTCGGCACCATCATCCTTTCCTTGATGGTGATTTTGTGGGCATTGAGTTCGTTTCCCGCGCCGCCGCCGGGTGCGACGGGGCCGGCCATTCAATACAGCATCGCCGGACATCTGGGCGCCTGGCTCGCGGTGTTGTTCAAGCCGATTGGTTTCAATTGGCAGATTTCCATCGCATTGGTGCCGGGGCTGGCGGCGCGCGAGGTCGCCGTCGGCGCTTTGGGAACCGTCTACGCCCTGTCCGCAACCGGCAGCGACATGAGCAGCGCGCTCACGCCGCTCATCACCCAATCCTGGAGCCTGCCCACTGCGCTGTCGCTGCTGGCCTGGTACGTGTTCGCACCCCAATGTTTGTCGACCTTGGCGACCGTCAAGCGCGAGACCAACTCCTGGCGTTATCCGATCATGATGGCGGGATACTTGTTTGCCATGGCCTATGCCGGGTCGTGGATCACCTACCGCATCGCTGTCGCGCTCCTGGGATAGACCAATGAGCGGCAACATCGACAACTTGCTGGTGGGATTGTTGCTGTTGCTCAGCTTGGGATACGCCGTGGCATCCCTGGGGCCGCGCAGCTTTAGAAAGCGGATGCTTCAGACCTTGAGCCTATGGATTGGACGTGCACCGGCCTTCCTCGGACTCAAGGGCGCGGCGCAGCGGCTTGGCGCGGCGTCGGCGGCGAAGGCGCAAGGCGCGTGCGGCGGTTGCGACGACTGCGGCAGCGAGGCAGCGCCGGGTTCGGACGCATCATCGAGCGAGATCAACGTACCCATCGGCAAAATCAGCCGACGGGTCCGATCCTAGGCGCGCAGTTAGTTCGCGATCGGCGGCGCCAGGGCGCCCTTGAGGCTCACCGCTCCGCTCACCGTCTTGGGATCCACGGTGATGTCCTTGAGCTTGACGGCGACATCCGGGGGCACATCCTGCTGCACCCGGCCTCCCAGGTACTGCGCAAAAAAATCCTCCATCGCCGTGATGTAGGCCAGGGTATTGATGGGCCTTGCGAAACCGTGGCCTTCATCCGGCGCGACCAGGTACTTGACGGGTTTGCCGTTGTCGCGCACCGCGGCGACGATTTGATCGCTCTCGCGCACGTTGACGCGCGGATCATTCTTGCCTTGCACCACGAGCAGCGGCGTCACGATGGCCTTCGCCTGCGACAGAGGCGACTCCGCGACCAAGAGCGCCTTGCCCTGCGGGGTCGTCGGATCGGCCATGCGCGTGTACATCTGCTTGCGGGCGGCTTCCCAGTAGGGCGGTATGGCATCCAATAAGGTGATCAGATTCGAGGGCGCCACATAAGCCACGGCTGCCGCATAAAGAGTGGGTGTGAACGCCACGCCGGCCAACGTGGCATAGCCGCCGTACGAGCCGCCGGAAATTCCGACCCGCTGCGGATCGACGATTCCTGAAGCGACCAGCGATTTGACGCCCCAGGTGATGTCATCCTGCATTTTCCGGCCCCACTCGCCGTTGCCGGCGTTGAGGAATTTTTTGCCGTAACCGGTGGAGGCGCGGAAATTCGGCTGCAAAACGGCGTAGCCGCGATTGGCCAGAAATTGTGCCGTCGTATCGTAGCCAAACGAATCCCGGCCCCAGGGTCCGCCATGCGGGTACACGACCAGCGGCAGATTCTTCGCCGGCAGCCCCTTGGGCAGCGTGAGATAGGCCGGGATGTCCAGGCCGTCGGAGGACGGGTAATGATAGGGTTTGCGCTGCGCCAGGGCGTCGCGCGGGATGTCCTCGCGCACGCGATACTGCATCGCCAGCGTTTTCGCCTTGCGGTTCCAGACAAAGACGATGCCGGGCTCGACATCGCTGTGCGCGTTGACGATCCAAATGTTCTCATCGTTCGATCTTGCGCCGAAGCTGATGTCGAGCCCCGGCAGTTTCGACTGCAGCCAGGCATAGTCCTTGCCGAAGGCGTGATCCTTGATGTAGCGGCGGAACACATCGTCTTCGTATTCCGTGAACAGAATGCGATGGTCGATGCGCGATATCTCAACGCTGTAGAGATCCGCTCGATTGTCCGGATCGCTCTCGACCTTGGCGGTGTTGCCCAAGTCCACATCCAGCATCTGCAGCTCGGTGAGATTCAAGCTGCCTTTGTTGGTGGCAAGATAAACATTCTTGCCGCCGGCATCGAAATCGAAAGCCCCGCAACTCTCCAGCACGCTGCAGCTGTAGATGGGATGAAATCCATCGGCATCGACTCTCAAGGTCTCGGTGTCGCCCGATTTGGTGGTGCGCACGGCGAGGCGCAAGGTGCCGGCGTCATCGAATTGCCATGAGGCGATCTCCGCCGTGTTCTTGCGCAGCAGCTTTTTCTCGCCGCTGGAGATGCTGAGCTCGTACAGATCGTGCCATTTCGGATCGCGGTCATTCAGCCCGATGTATAGAACGTCGGGTTTGGCCTTGGGGACGGCAAAGATGATGGTTCGAACGCCCTTCAGGTTCGTGAGCGCGCGCGTCGGCGGCACGCCGCTGTCCGGATCCGCCGGCAGTGCAGGGTTGATGGCGTACACGTTGAAATTCTCGTCGCCGCCTGAATCCTGGACGTACAAGAGGAATTTCGAGTCGTGACTCCAGAAGTAGTTGCGGATCGGACGGGTCGCTTCGGCGCTCACGGGGCGGGCTGCGCTGAAGGGTTCAGCGGCCGCTTTCACCCAGATATTGCGGGTTCCCTTGTACGGCTTGAGGAACGAAAGGTAACGCCCGTCCGGGGAAATCTGCGCTCCGGCAATGGCCACTTCGCCGTAGAACAAGTTGCGATCGATGAGCGGAGGCTGATCGGCGAGGGCGGCGGGCAGCGTCGCGGCCGCAGCCAGTATCGTCAAGGTCAAGAGCAGTGGTTTCAATTTATTACCCATTCGAGAGTGCAGCTGTTCGCGGGAGTGGGTCATAATGCCAGATAGATGCCCATCCCCGAAATTCTGCGCGAGCGCCTGCGCCTACCCATCATCGGCGCGCCGCTGTTCATCGTTTCGACGCCGCGCTTAGTTGTTGCCCAGTGCAAGGCCGGCATCGTCGGCGCGTTTCCCGCGCTGAACGCGCGGCCCGCGTCGCAACTGGATGACTGGCTCAGTGAGATCACCGGGGAACTTGCGGCATTTCAGCGCGCCAATCCGCACGCGAAGGTGGCGCCCTATGCGGTGAATCAAATCGTGCACAGCAGCAACAATCGCCTGGAGCTGGATGTCGCCGCCTGCGTCAAGCACAAAGTGCCCATTGTCATCACCAGTCTGCGGCCGCCCGCGGAGGTGGTGGCGGCGGTGCACGGCTACGGCGGCATCGTGTTCCATGACGTGATCAACCTGCGCCATGCCGAGAAGGCGGCGGCGCAAGGCGTCGACGGCATCATCGCCGTGTGCGCCGGTGCCGGCGGCCATGCGGGCTTGCTGAGCCCGTTCGCGCTGGTCAAGCAAATACGCGAGGTGTATGCCGGCGCCATCATTCTGTCGGGCGCCATGAGCACCGGCGCGGATGTGCTGGCCGCGCGCGCGCTGGGCGCCGATCTCGCCTATCTCGGAACCCGCTTCATCGCAACGGATGAGGGCAATGCGCCGGCCGAATACAAACAGATGCTGGTCGACAGCGCCGCCGAGGACATTGTCTATACCTCGCTGTTCAGCGGGGTCAATGGCAACTATTTGCGCGGCAGCGTGACGCGCGCGGGGCTCGATCCCGAGCATCTGCCCGAAGCCGACAAAACGAAGATGAACTTCGGCACCGGCGGCAATACGGCGGCCAAGGCGTGGCGGGATATTTGGAGCGCCGGCCAAAGCGTCAGCGGCATTCACGAGATCGCGACTGTCGAGGCACTGGTATCGCGAATGGAGGGCGAGTATGCGAGCGCCCGCGAACGCGAATTACTGGCCACTTTCTAATGCGGGTGAACTCTTGCGCGTGAGCGGCGAACAATTGGCGGCCGCGCTGGCCCGAGGACTGGCGGCGACTTACCTGGTCTCCGGCGACGAACCGCTGTTGGTCGGCGAGGCTGCCGATGCCATTCGCGCCGCGGCGCGCGCCGCCGGCTACGCCGACCGGCAGGTGTTCTTCATCGATCGCAGTTTCAACTGGGATGATCTGCGCCATGCAGGCCAATCCCTCTCGTTGTTTGCGCAAAAGCGGCTGTTCGAATTGCGCATGCCGAGCGGCAAACCGGACAAGGGAGCCGCGCTGCTGGCAGACCTGGCGTCACGCCCGCCGCCCGATGTCGTTTGCTTGATCATCACCGACAAACTCGACAAGAAGACCGGCGAGGCGCCCTGGGTGCGGGCAATTGAAGACAGCGGGGTGTGGCTGGCGATTCGTCCCGTCGACGCGGCGGCACTGCCTGAATGGCTGCGCGGCAGAGCCAAAATGCTCAAGATGGACATCGAGCCCGCGGCCGCTCAGCTCATCATCGATCGTGTCGAGGGCAATCTCCTGGCCGCACAACAGGAGCTGGCGAAACTCAGTTTGCTGGCTCAAGACGATTCGATCACGAGCGAGATGGTGCTGCGGTCCGTCGGCGACAGCGCGCGCTACGACGTGTTCCAGCTCGCGGCGGCGGCGGCCGCCGGCGATGCGCAGCGTGCCTTGAGGGTGCTGCTTTCATTGAAGAGCGAGGGCGTGGAGCCGACTCTGATCCTGTGGGCATTGCTGCGGGAATTGCGTGGCATGTGGCAGGCGCGCGAGCGCGACCGATTGCGGTCGTCGAATCGCGGCAGCGGCTGGAACCTGGCCGCCGCGCCGTCGCCGCGCGCTCTCTCCCGGGCGAAAAAACTTAAGCTGGCACCGCTGCTCCTCCTGGCCGGCCAGACCGACCGCGTCATCAAAGGATTGGCAACCGGGGACGCATGGAGTGCACTGACCAGCCTCACCGCAACGCTCGCCGGCGCTTTGCACGCCGGCGCGGAATCAGGCTAAGGTTAGCCCATGAACCCGATGGGCATTTTTGGCGGAACGTTTGATCCGATTCATTATGCGCACCTGCGCACCGCATTCGAGTTGCAGCAAGCGCTGCGCTTGAAGGAAATCCGTTTTTTGCCGGCCGGCAATCCTCCTCATCGCGAACGGCCCGCGGCCAATGCGCAACTGCGGCTGCAAATGGTGCAGTTGGCGACCGCCGGGCAGCCGGGTTTCGTGGTCGATGACCGCGAGGTTCGCAAGGAGGGCCCGTCGTATTCCGTGGAGTCCCTGGCTGAATTGAGACACGAATATCCGGACCGGAGTCTGTGCCTCATTGTCGGCATGGATGCATTCTTAAGCTTGCCCAAGTGGCATCAATGGCAGGAGCTGTTGCTGCTGGCGCATTTGGTGGTGGCGCATCGTCCCGGCTGGCGTGCGCCGGGTATGGGACCCTTGGGCGAATTGCTGGTTGATCGCGGCACCGGACGAATCAACGATTTGCATGAAACGCGGTCCGGTTGCATTTATATTCACGCGGTGACCCAGCTGGAAATTTCCTCCACCGAAGTCCGGCAGTTAATTGCCATGGGCCGCGATCCGCGCTTCCTCATGCCCGATTCGGTGCGTAAACTCATCTTGGACACCAACTGTTATTCCAAAAACCGGTAAACGTAGTGCCAGCCAACAGAAAGTCTTCGAAAGCCGTTGCCAAACTTAAGACCGCGCCCAAGCCGAAGAGCGGCGCCTCCAGTAAAGGCAGCAGCGTCCCTCGTAAAAGCAGCAGCGCCAAGCCCTCTCTCAAAAACGTGGTGCTCGAAGCGCTCTCTGACATGAAGGCTCTGGAAGTGAAGCTTCTGGATGTCAGGGGACTGACCGACATAGCCGACTTCATGGTCATTGCCAGCGGAACCTCCGATCGGCACGTGCGCTCCGCCGCGCAGCGCGTGGTGGAAAAGGCCAAGGAGGCAGGCTTCCGGCCGCATGGCGTGGAGGGGCAGCAGGACGGCGACTGGGTTCTCATCGATCTGAACGAGATGATCGTGCACGTCATGTTGCCGCGGGTGCGTGAGTTCTACGGGCTCGAGAAGCTGTGGGACATGACCGCCGCCAAGCGCGCGGCCCGCGCGTAGCCGGTATGAAATGCCGGTTGATTGCCGCCGGTACCAAACTTCCCGATTGGGTCAACACCGGGTTCCTCGAGTATCAGAAGCGCTTGCGTACGCCCCTGGTCCTCGAGCTTCACGAAATATCCGTGGCCACGCGCAGCGCCGGTGAAAATCCGCAGCGCGCAGTGCAGAGGGAGGGCGCCGACATGCTCGCCGCCATCGGCAAGGATGACTATGTCGTGGCTTTGGCCATTGCCGCCAAGGCGATGAGCACCGAACAATTGAGTTCCTGGCTGGCAGAGCGTCTGCGGGAAGGGCGTCCGCTCGCACTGTTGATCGGCGGCCCTGACGGGCTGGCGCCGCAATGCCTGGCACGGGCCGATCACAGTTGGTCCCTGTCGCCGCTGACGCTTCCGCATGCGCTGGTCAGGGTCGTCGTGGCGGAACAGATCTATCGAGCCATGAGTTTGCTGGCCGGCCACCCCTATCACCGCGCTTAAGGCGCCGGCCTTCGGTATCCTTTGGGTCCATGTCCCCGCTTTTCGTCTATTTGGCCTCTGGATCGCCGCGGCGGCGCGAGTTGCTCACGCAAATCGGTGTCCCGTTCAAGGTGCTGGCGTCATCCGTGGATGAGACCCCCCTTCCGGAGGAGGCGCCCTTGCCCTATGTCTCGCGCCTGGCCGCGGCAAAAGCCGACTTAGGCTGGGCATCCAGGCGCGATGAGCCGCTCGCGCCGGTGCTGGCCGCCGATACGGCGGTGGTGCTCGACGGCGAGATTCTGGGGAAGCCCAAGGACCGGGCGGAGGCGCTGGCCATGCTGCAGAGGCTTTCGGGGCGCGCCCATCAAGTACTGACGGCGGTGGCCCTGCGTTCGGCCGCGGATCTGAAAGTGCGGGTCAGTGACAGTATGGTGACCTTTCGTCCGATTGAACCTGCCGAAGCTTGCGCGTATTGGAATACCGGAGAAGCTTGCGACAAAGCCGGTGCCTACGCCATACAAGGGAGTGCCGCGGTCTTCATCGCAGATCTTCGAGGCAGCTACTCGGGAGTGATGGGATTGCCGCTGTTCGAAACTGCTGAGTTGCTCGAGACTGCCGGCGTTTTGCGCTGGCAGAGAACTGCCGGCCGGCAATGAGCACGGAAATTCTGGTCAACGCCGGAGCGCATGAGGCGCGCGCGGCGGTGGTGGAAAACGGCGTTCTCCAGGAAGTGTTCCTGGAACGGGCCAGCCGCCGCGGGCTGATCAGCAACATCTACAAGGGGCGCGTGTCGCGGGTGCTGCCCGGCATGCAAGCCGCGTTCATCGACATTGGTCTCGAGCGCACGGCGTTTTTGCACGCTTCGGACATTTTCGACGTGCGTCACGCGAACACCGGTATCGAGCCCCCGCACACCGATAACATCCGGCTCCTGGTCGCCGAGGGCAACGAGATCCTGGTGCAGGTCGTCAAGGACCCGCTGGGAACCAAGGGAGCCCGGCTTACCACCTACATCACCCTGCCTTCCCGGTTCCTGGTGTACATGCCGAAAGGCAGCGGCGTCGGCGTTTCCGCGCGCATCGAGAACGAGGCCGAGCGCGAACGCTTGCGTGCCGGCGTGCAGGCCGCTGTAGAGCAGAAGGACCAGGGTGGGTTCATCGTGCGCACCGCCGCGGAAGACTCCCCGGCCGAGGCGCTGCGTGCCGACATGCTGTATCTGCGCAAATTGTGGGAGTTTGTCAGCCAAAAGGGCTTGCGCACCCAGCCGGGGAACCTGGTGCACGCGGATCTGCCTCTGCATCTGCGCGTGCTGCGCGATTTGATGCGACCGGACGTCGACAAGGTGCTGATCGATCAGCAAAACGCGCATCGGGAAATGCTGGAATTCGCCACTTCGTTCATGCCCGATGCGCTGCCGCGAATCGAACACTACGGCGAGACGCGGCCGCTGTTCGAATTGCACCACGTCGAAGAGGAGATTCAAAAGGCGCTGGACCGCAAGGTGACGTTGAAATCCGGCGGTCACCTGATGATCGATCAAACCGAGGCGATGACCACGATCGACGTGAACACCGGTGCGTTCGTGGGTCATCGAAATCTCGAGGAAACCATCTTCCGCACCAATCTCGAGGCGGCGGTGACCATCGCGAGGCAGCTCAGACTGCGCAATCTCGGCGGCATCATCATCATCGATTTCATCGACATGGAGGAGTCCGAGCATCGCAGGCAGGTCATCCAGGCGCTGGAAAGAGCGTTGGATGAGGATCATGTCAAAACCAATATCTCATCGGTGTCGCCGTTGGGGTTGGTGGAAATGACCCGCAAACGCACACGGGAAAGCTTGGAACATCTGCTATGCCATTCTTGTCCCACCTGCGAAGGCCGGGGCTTTGTCAAAACGGCGGAAACGGTTTGCTACGAGGTATTTCGTGAGATTGTGCGGCAGGCGCGCCAGTTCGAGTGTCAGCAGTTGATGGTCCTGGCGCATCAGGACGTCATCGAGCGGCTGCTCGACGAAGAATCCGTCGCATTGGGAGAATTGGAAATCGCCCTCGGCAAGCCCATCCGCCTGCAGACCGAGGCGCTTTATAGCGTCGAGCAGTACGACGTCGTGCTGATGTAAATGAGATTAGCCAAGGCCGGCAAAATATTGGGTCTCTGCTTCGCGGGGCTGATCGTCGTGCTGCTCCTGTTGATGCTGGGCCTGAAGCTCATCCTGGACCGCGCCCCCGAGTATCAGGCGCAGATCAAGGATTGGTTTTACGGGCAAACCGGATATCACATCGGATTCGCGCATGTATCCCCCGCGTTTCGCTGGTACGGTCCGGAGCTCTACTTCGACCGCTTGGAACTGCGCTCGAAGGACGATCAAAGAGTGCTGGCGCGCGCCGCCGGAGGCCGGGTTGCGGCGGACATCTGGCAACTGATCGCCAGCGGCAAGTTGCTGGCCGGCCGTATCGAGGTTGACTCGCCGGATATCGCCGTCGTGCGGCTGGGTCCGACGCGCTTCGCGGTGGACTCGGAAATCGAACTGGGCGGCGACGACTCGTCCCGCGGGCCGCAGCGCATCGGCGATCTGCCGGCCGGCAAACTGTTGATCCGCCACGCGGTGCTGACCCTTCAGGACTGGAATGCCGCGCTGCCGCTATTGAGCCTGAGGGATGTCAACATCGAGATGCGGCGCAATGGCGAGAACCTCGCCGTGATATTCGCCGCGCAGTTGCCGGCGGCTCTCGGCGGTACGGTCGAATTTCAGGGAAGTGCGCGCGGCGGCGGCAATCTGTCGGAGCTGTCCTGGAATGCCCTGGCGCGTGGGCACGGAATCTCGTTCCCGGGATGGCGGCGCCTGCTTCCGGATTACCTGGGCAACCTCCAATCGGGCAACGGCGCCTTCGAAATCGCAGCGTCCGGCCGGGGAGCGGCGCTGTCGCGCGCCGATCTGGACTTCAACGCAAGCAATGTGGCTGCGCAGCCGGCCGAGGGCCCGCTCGTCAAGTTCGACCAGATGAGCGGTGCGTTGAGTGTGGTGCACGACGGCGATCGCTGGACCTTGAGCGGCAAGCACGTGCGCGTGGGGCGCGCGGACCCGGAGTCCGCCTTCGATGTCAGCTGGCGCGAAGGTGACGGTGGACTGCTCGATGTGAGCGTCGCCGCCAGCTACCTGCGCGCCGAGACACTGCTGCCGCTGACGGGTCTTTTGCCGCAAAAGGACCTGCGCGCCAGTCTTCGCGAGATTGCGCCAAGCGGTGTGTGGACCGACACAGCGATCGCCATTCAGCGCGACAAGGTCGATGCTCCCTGGCGCATGCAGGTGCGGGCAAAATTTCAGCGCGCCGGCTACGCCCCGGTCGGCGGCGTACCGGGACTGCGCGGTGTGGCCGGTTCGATCGAGGGCGATGAAAGCGGCGGACATGTCTATATCGATTCGAGTGTCGCGGTATTCGATTGGCCCGGTCAGTTCGCAAAACCCGTCGATCTGGAAGTGTTCAAGGCGATCCTGTTCTGGAAGAGAACACCGCAGGAACTGCTGATCGCCGGACCCGAGTGGCAGCTCAAGACTCGTGACGGCGAACTGCACGGGAAGGCCACCTGGCAGCAATTTTCAGACGGATCCTCGCCGGTGTTGACGCTGATCGGCGAAATAGTCAACGGCAGCGTCGCGAACGCGCGCAACTATCTGCCGCGCGGCATCATTGCGCCGCCGACGTTCGAATGGCTCAACAGAGCCCTCGTGTCGGGCCACATGCCGCGGGCCACCGTACTATTTCAAGGTCCGGTGAAGCATTTCCCATTTCGCGAGCGCGACGGCATTTTTATTGCGCGCTGTACCCTCGAGGGCATGACCCTGGACTATGGCGAAGGCTGGCAACCTCTGGACAACGTGCTCGCCACCGCTGAATTTCGCGATGAAGGCATGACTGCGCACCTGTCGAGCGCGAGGCTCGGTGATGTCACCGTGGAATCCGGGGACGCCGATTTTCACGATTTCCGCAGCGGCGAGCTCAAGATTCATGCGGGTGCGCGCGGTGACGCTTCGGCTGCACTGGCTTACCTGCGCGCCACGCCCCTCGATGCGAACGCCGAACACTCTTTCTCGAACGTGGAGGCCGCGGGGCCGATGCGCGCGACCATTGATTTATTTTTTCCTTTCAAGGATTTCGAACACCGTAAAGTTTTGATCCACGGCGACCTGGACGGGGCGACCGTCAATAAGACCGGCTCGTCGATCAAGGCCACGGCCGTGAGCGGAGACTTCGACATCGACGGGGGGCAGGTCGCGCATGCCGATGTGCACGGCGATCTGCTGGGCGGCGCATTTCAAATGCAGGCGCGCACGCCGCGCAACCGGCCGGTGACCCGCACGCAGTTGGATATTCGCGGAACGGTGAACGCCGAGGCGGTGCGTTCGGCGCTGTCGCTTTCCACCCCGTTCATTGCCGGCCAAACGGATTGGCGGGCCGTCGTGAAAATTACCCCGGAGCCGGCCCGTGAGCGGTCGTTGCGCATCACCAGCGCGCTGACCGGCCTCGAGATCAAGCTGCCGGCGCCGTTCGACAAGGCAGCGTCGGCACCGCTGCCCTCTGTTTTCGACATACAGTGGCCGGCCGTCGGCGGCCCGCGAGGAAATGTTGCACTCGGCACCCTGGCGAGTGGTTCATATACGCTGGAATCCGATCCGAACGGGATGCGATTGGCGCACGCGTCGGTGATGTTCGGCGGCGGTGAGCTTGCCGCGGACGAAACGCAGATGATCAATGTGGGCGGTTCCATCAACCACCTGGATTTGGGGGCCTGGCTGCGCCTGAGCAAGCCGGACAAGGATGCCAAACCGCTGTCCTATTATCTGCACAACGCGAAGCTCAATGTTGCGAAACTCGATTACCTGGGACTGGCTTTCCGCGACGTTGCCCTGGACCTGACGGTCAACGAGCGCAACTGGCGCATCAATTCCGGCGGAGACAATGTGGTCGGGAGCATCACGATCCCGAGTGCCGCCGGCGCGGTCGAGCCCTGGGTCCTGCAGTTTGATCGCTTGCGGTTCGATGTTGCAGGATCCGACGATGGGCCTGCCGGCATGGCCGCCGCATCAAAGCCGACCCCCGAGGCGAGCGGTTTTGGCGATCCGCGCGACATTCCGCCGGTCATTTTTCACGCGAATCAATTGATCTGGGGAGAGCGCAATTTCGGCGATGTCACGGCGACGCTGGCGAAGCTCGACGATGGGATCGACCTCAAATCGCTGTTGGTGGTTGATCCTCACTTCAATGTCAGCGCGCAAGGCGAGTGGCGCGGCAATGATCCCGGTTCAAGCCACATCAAGGGCACGCTCTTGAGCAGCGATGTGCAGAACACGTTGAAGGATCTGGGCTATGCCGAGGTGATTCAAGCCAGGGTGGGGAAGGTGGAATTCAACTTGAACTGGGCGGGCGCACCCACGGCGCAGGCGCTCGCACAGGTGGCGGGCCACGTGCAGATGTCGTTCGAAAAAGGCCAAATTACCGGGCTCAGCCCGGGCGCCGGCCGGGTACTGGGCCTGGCGAGCATCGCCGCGTTGCCGCGCCACCTGGCATTGGATTTCAGCGATTTGACCGATAAGGGGCTGGCATTCGACACCGTGCACGGCGATTTCGACATGCGCGACGGCAACGCCTATACCGAGAACGTACTGCTGAAGGGCCCTGCGGCGGAAATTGGCCTGATCGGCCGCGTCGGCTTGAAAAACAAGGATTATGACCAAATTGCAGTGGTGACGGGCAATGTCAGCAACTCGCTTTCGATTCCGGTCGCCGGCGCCTTGGTGGGCGGTCCGGTGGGGGGTGCGGTAGCGTTGCTGTTTACCCAGGTGTTCAAACAGCCGCTGAATGGTCTGACACGAGGGTATTATAAAATTACCGGCAGCTGGGACAATCCGACCGTCGAACGTATCAAGAGCGCGGAGGCCGCCGCCGCGACTGCCGAGGCACCGAAGTGAATGGGTAAAGTTGCCGCGATCCAGATGAACTCGAGCCACGTGGTCGCCGACAACCTGGCGATGGCTGGAGAGTTGCTGCGCGAGGCGCAGGAGCAGGGGGCGCTGATTGCCTGTCTACCCGAAAATTTTTCCTTCCTGGGGTTGAAGGACGCCGACAAGCTGCAAGTGGCGGAGGCTGACGGCGCGGGAGTCGTGCAGCAGTTTTTGAGCGACACCGCGCGCAAATTGAAGATGTGGATTCTGGGCGGTACCATCGTGATCCGCACCGAGAATCCGCGCCGCGCCGCGAATGCTTCATTGCTGATCGATGCGCGGGGCGTGCGGGTGGCGCGCTACGACAAGATTCATCTGTTCGACGTCACCATCCCGGGCCGCAACGAGCAGTATCGGGAATCCAGCCACGTGCTGCCGGGACGTGAACTGGTGGTGGCCGATACCCCGGTTGGGAAGCTCGGCCTGTCGGTTTGCTACGATATGCGCTTTCCCGAGCTGTACCGTGAGTTGGTTTTGCAGGGCGCCGAGTGGCTGGCGATGCCGGCGGCTTTCACGGTGCCGACCGGGCGCGCGCATTGGGAGACGCTGCTGCGCGCGCGGGCCATCGAGAATCTTTGTTACGTGGTGGCGCCGGCGCAAGCCGGGTTGCACAGCAGTGGCCGCGAAACTTACGGCGATTCGTTGATCGTCGATTATTGGGGCCAGGTGCTGTCGCGCTTGGCAAGAGGTACCGGAGTGATAACAGCTGAGATCGATCTTGCGGCGCAGGCGGAATCGCGCGCCCGTTTTCCGGCGTTGGACAACCGGCGGCTTGGCCTGCCGGGCGGCGCGGCGGTGCCGACGTGAACGCGCGCAGCGCCGAGTTGATCCAGCCCTCCTTCGCGGTGGCGGAGAAGGCGATTTTGGCGCCGTCGGGTCTCGATGAGCGCCGCTTGAGCCAGGTGCTCGATACGCTCATGAGCCGGGGTGTCGAATATGCGGATCTGTATTTCGAGCTGTCGCGCGAGGAATCGTGGTCGCTGGAAGACGGCATCGTCAAGGACGGCTCGCACAGCATAGAACAAGGTGTCGGCGTGCGGGCAATCAGCGGTGAGAAAACCGGATTCGCTTATACCGACGAGGTCCTGCTGCCGGCCCTGCTCGAGGCATCGGACGCGGCGCGCGCGATTGCGCGCAGCGGCGGAAGGAACGCCGTCCGCGCCTGGCAACGCCCCCTGACCCACCGCCTCTATCTGCCCGTCGATCCGCTCGACGCCATCAAAGACGAGGACAAGGTGGCGTGGTTGATGCGCATCGACGCCGACACGCGGCGCATCGATCCCCGGGTGAAGCAGGTCATGGCATCGCTGGCGGCGGTACATGAGATCGTGCTCATTGCCTCGAGCGACGGCACCATGGCGGCGGATGTGCGTCCGTTGGTGCGCATCAATGTCTCGGTCATCGTCGAACAGAACGGCCGGCGCGAACAGGGTTACAGCGGCGGAGGCGGCCGCTTCGGTCTCGATGAGTTGCTGCGCGGCGACGCACCGTTCGAACATGGCCGCGAGGCCGTGCGTCAGGCGCTGGTGAACCTGGATGCGGTGGCGGCGCCGGCGGGTTCCATGACGGTGGTGCTGGGGCCGGGCTGGCCGGGCATCTTGCTGCATGAAGCGATCGGCCACGGATTGGAAGGCGATTTCAACCGCAAGGGCACTTCGGCGTTCTCGAATCGCATCGGCCAGAAAGTGGGCGCGGACGAGATCACGGTGGTCGATGACGGCACGCTTGATCGGCGGCGCGGCTCGTTGAACGTCGATGACGAAGGCACGCCCACGCAGTGCACGACGCTGATCGAGAATGGAATCCTGCGCGGCTATATCCAGGACAAGATGAACGCGAAGCTCATGGGCATGGCGCCCACCGGCAATGGCCGGCGTGAGTCCTTTGCGCACATGACGTTGCCGCGCATGACCAATACCTACATGCGTGCGGGTTCGCGCGCCCCGCAAGAGATCATCGCATCGGTGGAAAAGGGCCTTTATGCGGTCAATTTCGGCGGCGGCCAGGTCGACATCACCTCCGGAAAATTCGTGTTCTCGGCGAGCGAGGCTTACTTGATCGAGAACGGCAAGATCGGCGCACCGGTGAGGGGAGCGACCCTCATCGGCAACGGCCCGGATGTGCTCACGCGCGTGAGCATGGTGGGCAACGATCTTAAGCTCGATACCGGCGTGGGCACCTGCGGCAAGGAAGGCCAGTCGATTCCCGTCGGGGTCGGGCAACCCACCCTGCGCATCGATGCGCTGACCGTGGGCGGCACCGGCTAGAAGCCTTTCTCGGCCGCGCGAACCTCAGGCAGGCTCCGGGTCGATTTCTGTGCGTTCACGCCGCGATTGCGCGTTACGCGCGACGCATGCCGCGTGGAACAATCATCGCGCGGCATGACAGGGACGGAAACAGCAACTCGAGGGACCGACAGCCGCGGCGCAGGTGAGACGAGGCGCGTCTCACCGCGCGCCTTTGTGCGCATCCTTTGCGTTCATAATGAGACGTGGCGTATCCATCCTCTGCACGCAGCGCGCGAATCGATTTTCTTCGAGGCGTGGCGATTTTTGTGGTGCTGTTGCTGCATTTTTCGCTCACCTATAACCTGGTTGACAGCCCGCTGTCCCGGGTGTTCCCCGCAAAATGGCTGCATGCCGCGATAATCAACGGCAACTACGGCGTCACCATTTTTTTCGTGATTTCCGGCTTTCTGATCACCTCCAACAATTTGCTCCGCTACGGACGCCCGGCCGACGTGCGCCTGCGGCAGTTCTACGCGTTCCGATTTTCCAGGATCATTCCACCGCTGATTCTGGCGCTGTTGATCATCGGAATGTTCGCGCTGTGCAACCTGCCCTCATTCATCGACAGCAAACATGGGCAGCCGATGCCCGCGGCATTTCTATTCATCGCCATCCTGTCGGTGCTGACGTTCTGGCACAACGTGCTGATGCAAGCCGTCGGCTACTTCAACTATTGCCTGAACATCTACTGGTCGCTGTCGGTGGAGGAAGTGTTTTATCTGGCGTTTCCCATTGCCTGCGTGCTCTTGAAACGCGATCGGTTCATCATCGCCATGTGCATTGGCGCGATCGCGGGCGGCCCCGTGTATCGCAGCCTGCACACCGACAACGAAATCGACTACCTGTATGCGTACCCAGCCTGCTTTGACGCCATCGCATTCGGCTGCCTGGCGGCGTTGCTGTATCGAAGAATCACGGTTGCCAAAATCAGCGGGATGCTGATCAGATGGATTGCCGGTGTCGGCCTTGCGGCGAGCTATTTTGCCGGAATCGATGGGCACGAGGTATTCGGCTTTACCTTGGTTTCCCTGTGTTCGGCAGGCTTGCTGGTCAACGCCTTCGCCGGCGTGCCGTCCGCGGCGAGATATTCGCCCGGCCGGATGGTCTGCTGGCTGGGCAGGCACAGCTACGAGCTATACCTGTTCCACATCATCCTGCTCGCGCTGATTCGCGACCGCATCCCGAAGGCGAGCCTCGCGCCGGCCTACAAGCTGCCGCTGTTCATCGTTTTCCTGGCGTTGTCGGCGCTGCTCGCCGGTGTGGTGGCACGCTACTTTGCCGATCCGGTCAACGCGCGCTTGCGGACTCTTCTCAAAGGCAATGTATGATTCCTGCCTCGCTGGCATCGTCGGAGTCCACTAGATGAAATATCACCTGTCTGCGGCGTTTATCCTGGGTTGCACGGTGGGAACGGCCTGCGCCGTCGCAGCTGCGGCGGAGCCGGCACTGCAACTGGGGCTGCCGCCCGCCGTCAATGCGGCCATGCAAGGCATCGACGCCGGGCGAATCGCTGCGCACGTGCGATTCCTGGCCGATGATCTGCTCGAGGGGCGCGGCACCGGAACACGCGGCGGCGACATTGCGGCCAACTACATCGCGACGCAGTTTGCGTTGTACGGCTTGAAGCCCGCCGGCGATAACGGCAGCTATCTGCAAAAAGTCGATTTTGTCGGCGTGAAGACCCAGCCTGCCACCACGGCGTCGCTGCAGCCGGCGCAGGGCAACGCGCTCACGCTGAAGCTCGCCGATGACTTCGTGGTCGGCGACCAATCGCAGGCCGACAGCGTCGATATCGACGCGCCGATCGTGTTTGTCGGCTACGGCATCGAGGCGCCCGAATATGGCTGGGACGATTACCAGGGCGTGGACGTCAAGGGCAAGGTGGTGCTGGTGATCGTGAACGAGCCGCCCTCGCAGGATCCGAAATTTTTCAATGGGGAGGCCCTCACTTATTACGGGCGCTGGACCTACAAATTCGAGGAGGCGGCGCGCAAGGGGGCGATTGGTGCGCTGATCATTCATCGCACGGATCTGGCCAGCTATGGCTGGGAAGTGGTGCGCAATTCCTGGAGCGGCGAGCAGGTATACCTCGGCAACGACAAGGACCCGAAGCTCAAGGCCGCGGCGTGGATTCAATACGATGTGGCGCGGCAAGTACTCGCAGGTGCCAATCTCAATATCGATGCGGCGTTGATGGCCGCAGGCACTCGTAACTTCAAGGCGCGGGAGCTGCCGGTACGCTTCAGGGCGCACATCGTCAGCAAAGTGCGCAAGTTCGAGGCGGTCAATGTATTGGGAATGCTGCCCGGCACACACGGTGGGCAATCGGTCATGTATTCGGCGCACTACGATCATTTGGGTATCGACCCGGCGCAAAGCGGCGACAACATTTACAACGGCGCGGTCGACAACGGGACGGGTTGCGGCATCCTGCTGGAACTCGCGCATGCCTATGCGCACTCCGCTACGCGCTCGCCGTCCCCCGTGCTATTTGCCGCGGTCACGGCCGAGGAAAAGGGCCTTTTGGGCTCGAATTACCTGGGTAAGCACTTGCCGATTCCCGCCGCCGAGATCGCGCTGGATTTGAATTACGACGCCATTCTGCCGATCGGCGTGCCGCAATCCGTCAGCGTCACCGGCGCCGAACGCACCTCTTTTTATCCGACGGTCGAGAAGACGGCCAAGTCTTTCGGCTTTGCAATACAGGCCGATCCTCAGCCCGGCGCGGGGCACTACTATCGCTCCGATCATTTCAGCCTGGCGCGAGCCGGCGTGCCGGCCTTCTCCGTCAATACCGGCGTGAAGTATGCCGGCCATCCGCCGGAATGGGGAAAGTCGCAACACGAGGACTACACCGCGAACCGCTACCATCGCCCGAGCGACGAATATTCACCGGCGATGGATTTTTCGAGCGACGCGGCTGTGGCCAAATTCGGATTCGCGCTGGGCTGGCAGGCGATGCTGGCGAAGAGTACGGTGAATTGGCTGCCCGGCGATGAATTCGAGGCCGCGCGCCTGCACGGTGTTGCGCATTGATGCGCTGAAACAAAACCAGTGTCATAACCTGGGAATCTTCGATTGCGTCGCTTGGCGGCGACGAGTCGCGGTGTCCGCTTTGGTGACCTATTCTAAGCGTGCACCAAGTCGCATTCGCCCCTACGCCCGACTCGGTAGGCTGCTCACCGTAATCACCGACGGAGTTCCCATGATCGACAATTCAATGACGGGCACCTTCCAGATCAACCTGCCCAAGGACCTTTTGTCCGAATCAAAACGTGCCTCCCAGCCCAAATCTGATCAGCTGCACGTCGAAGGATGGCGAACTTCCTGGCTGTCGCGCATTGCGGAGTTGCTCGTCGGAAAGGACTGACATCGATTTAAGTCAAATCGGCAGGTACCCTCTCCGTATTCGCATTATCATGGCGCGCGGAGGGGACATCCATGCGCCTGTCTCGGCCTGTTTACGAGAGCCTGCCGATCATCTATGTGTTGATCGGCGGCCTGGCAATATTTCTTTTCTACGTCGATCCATTGGGCATCGGCGGTAAGATCGCCTTCACCATCGGCATCGCCGCGTTGATCGCCGCGCTGACATTATTTTTGCGCCGCCAGGACTATCGCGCTCTGAGCCGGGAGTACACCGGCGAGACCATCGACCTGCCTTCCAATCTGAACCGCTAATCCGACTTTAGTTTTTCCTGCACCCCGGTATCGGCCGGATCCACGGCATTTCTCACGCGTGGACTGCGCTCATCGATGTACATGATCTCGTGCTGGCCGACTTGCACCACATCGCCATCATTCAAATTATGCCGGCGAACGCGTTTGGACTGCACATAGATGCCGTTGGTGCTGTTGAGGTCTTCGATCAGGCAGGAGTCCGCCTGCGTCACGATCTGGCAATGATGGCGGCTGATGAATTTGCTGTCGATCTGCAGATCATTGTCCGGGGTGCGGCCGATCACCAGGCGGCCGGGCTTCAGTTCGCGTTCCACCACCGTCTTGCCTTCGCTGGCGAGCAGAATCCGGCCCACCGGATGGCCGGTCTCGGTGTTGGTCGGCAGCGAATGCTCCAGATTGGGGGTCTTCATCCGATTGGTGCCGGAAGCGAACTCGGTCCACTGCAATTCCCGGATCGCCGAGTCGAGCTCCGCCGAGGTGACGTTGTCCTGATCCTTGCCGTAGGCCGCCATCAGACAGGTGTCGCAAAGCGTGTTGACCAACCGCGGCACGCCCCCGGTGTATTTGTAAATCGTGGGATAGGTGTCCTCCGCGAAAATGCGCCGCCCCTGCGATCCTGCCACCTCCAGACGATGATCGATGTAGGCGGCCGTCTCCGCCCTGGTGAGCGCGGTGAGGTGGAAGCGCAGGCGCACGCGTTGCGTGAGCTGCAGCAATTCCGGCGAGTTGAGTTTGTCGCTCAGCTCCGGCTGTCCGGCGAGGATGATGCGCAACGCTTTTTCTTTGGTGGTTTCCACTCCCGACAACATGCGCACTTCCTCGAGCACGCGATTGCTCAAATTTTGCGCCTCATCGACGATCAGCATCACCTTGCGCCCGTTGCCGTGTTGCTCCAGCAAGAAACGGTTCAAGGTCGCGAGCACCTCCGGTTTCTTCATGTTGAACGGAGCGAATCCGAATTGCACCAGCACCGTCTGCAGAAACGCGGTCGGCGACAATTGCGTCTGGTTGATCTGCGCGACGATCACATCGCTCTGCAGCTCACGCAGGAATGTTTCGATCAGAGTGGTCTTGCCGGCGCCGATCTCGCCGGTGATCACGACGAAACCGTCGGTGAACCAGATCGTCGACTCCATGTACGCCTTGGCGCGCGCATGCTGCTTGCTCAAGTACAAGAACTGCGGATCCGGGCTCAGCCGGAACGGCAACTCGTGCAGCTTGAAGAGTTCCAGGTACATCCCGCTCAAGTCTAAGGCATTGACGCCCCGGGCGAAATGACTCCTAAGCCCAGTCGAGCAGCTTCAGCGCTTCGCTCAGGGCCAGATTGCGTTGTCGCGGATGGCTTTTGATGATGGTGCAATGGCCCAGCTTGCGTCCCGGCCGGGATTGCTTTCCATAGTCGTGAAAGGCCAGTCCATCGATTGCCATCAAGCGCTTGCGATCGGGCATTTTGCCCAGGAAATTGATCATCGCAGAGTGCCCCAGCGCGCGCGTGTTCCCCAGCGGTAAGTCGCAAATGGCACGCAAGTGATTTTCGAACTGGCTGGTGACGCAGCCTTCGATGGTCCAGTGTCCGGAATTGTGGACCCGGGGCGCCATTTCGTTGGCGACCAATCGTCCGTCCACGACAAAAAATTCCATCGTCAGGACGCCGACGTACGCGAGCGCATTCATGACGCGCTTAAGATAGTCTCTGGCGCGCAGCTCGAGCCGCGCGTTGACATACGGCGCGGTGCTGAAGCGCAGAATACCGCCGCTGTGAGTGTTTGCTGACAAGGGATAGAACACGGTGTGCCCGGCGGCGGATCTTGCGCCGACGAGCGAGAGTTCGCGGCTGAATTTTTGGAATTTCTCATAGATGAGGCCGCCGGCACCGATCGCAGCCCACGCTTCATCGATTTGAGATGCATCCTTGAGGACGAATTGCCCCTTGCCGTCGTAGCCGAGGCGCCGCGTCTTCAAAACTCCGGGTAAGCCGAACTTTTTAGCCGCTGCAATGAGTTCGTCGCGGCTGTCTATCGCGGCATGCGCTGCGACCGGAATCTTGAGCTTCGCGAACAGCGCCTTCTCGAGCATGCGATCTTGAGAGGTTTCGAGCGCGAGGGGCCCCGGTCGTATCGTCGTCAATTTCTGCAGCGGCTTGAGCGCGGCGCTGGAAATGTTTTCCCAGTCGAAGGTCAGCACGTCGCTCTGCGCCGCCAACTCGGCGAGCAGCGCCGCGTCCTCCAGGTCGCCGACCAGTGTGGGAGCGACCTGTGCTCCCGGAGTGTCGGCGCTGCGATCGAGAAACCGGCAACGCACGCCGATCGGGTAACCCGCGAGCGCGAGCATTTGCCCCAATTGGCCGGCCCCGACGATGCCGACGCGAAGCAATTTCAAGTGCTGCGGGGATCCGGTTTGGCGAGCACCGCGGCGGTTTGCGCCGCGCGAAATGCTTCCAGGGCTGCGCGCACGTCCGCATGCTCATTCGCGAGCATCGCGGCGGCGAACAGGGCCGCATTTTTCGCGCCGGCAGCGCCGATGGCGAAAGTGGCCACCGGTACGCCGCTCGGCATTTGCGCAATCGAAAGCAACGAATCGATGCCGTTCAATGCCTTGGATTGTATCGGCACGCCGAGGACGGGAAGCGAGGTCTTGGCCGCGGTCATGCCCGGCAGGTGCGCCGCACCGCCTGCGCCGGCGATGATGGCTTTCAAACCACGATCGCGCGCCGAGGCCGCGTACTCGAAGAGCAGGTCGGGGGTGCGGTGTGCCGAAATCACGCGCACTTCATGTGCAATATTCAAGCGGCTCAGGGTATCGGCCGCTGCCTGCATCGTTTCCCAGTCGGAAGACGACCCCATAATCACACCGACCAAGGCTTTCATCGGCACAAGTTTACCAAGCTATCCGAGCAACTGGCGCAGAAACGCGAAAAGTTCCCGGGCACCGACCGGCGAACGCTGTTCACGGCGCTCTTGCTCCGTCTTTTCGAGGAGTTTAACCAGGGTCGTGCGGTCTGCCTTCGGGTGCTCCTCGAGCAACTCATCGACGGCCGCGGCGGGGTCGGACAGGAGCCGATCGCGCCAGCGTTCGATCTGCTGAAACTGACGAATTTCCACATCGTGCCGCTGCTTACGCTCCGCCAGCTTGGCCAGTACCGGTTCCGGATCGATGGTCCGCATCAGCTTGCCGATGTACTGGCGTTGACGGACCTGGGCCCCATGAGAGGGCAGCCGGCGTAGGTCGCGCAAAGCAATGAAGAGATTTTCCGGCAGGCCCAGAGCCTTTATCTCCTGATCCGGAAGGGCGGATAATTTCACGCCCAGTTCCTGCAAGGAGGCCGCCTCCCGTTTGCGGGCACTCTTGCTCAGCCGCTCATCCTCTGATTCCCCCAAATCCTGGTTTTCGCTCTCGCTGGTCATATTCCCCATGCTATCACTCGGGCCGGTAGAATCATCCTCGGAGGTATTCATGGCCGCAGCAAACAACCCCGTACGCCTTGCCCAGACGGATCTCGAGTCGATCATCGAGCGAGCCTTGGAGGAGGCCAGCGCACGCGGCGCCTCCCAGGCCGAAGCCGCCGTCAGTCAGGATACGGGACTGTCGGTCGGGGTGCGGCTCGGCGAGGTGGAGACTCTGGAGCACCAGCGCGACCGCAGCATGGGAATCACGGTGTACTTTGGGCAGCGCAAGGGTTCCGCCAGCACGGCGGATTTTTCCCTGGAGGCGGTGCGCGCGACCGTGGCCAAGGCCTGCAGCATCGCCCGCTTTACCGCGGAGGACTCGAGCGCCGGTCTTGCGGACGCGGCGCTGATGGCGCGCGCACCGCAGAATCTGGACCTGTCGCATCCGTGGGATGTAAGCGCCGACCGCGCCATCGAGATCGCGAAATCCTGCGAGGCCGCGGCGCTTTCCTTCGATTCGCGCATCAACAATTCCGAGGGCGCATCCATTTCGACTCATCAAGGGCTTCATGTGTATGGAAATACGCATGGCTTCGTCGGCGGCTATCCGACCACCGCGCATACGCTGAGCTGCGTGGTGCTCGCCGGCAAGGGCGAAGAGATGCAGCGCGACTACTGGTATACCTCCTCGCGCGACTGGCGCGAGCTGCAGGATGCCGAGAGCGTGGGCCGCGAAAGCGCGCGGCGCACCATAGCGCGCTTGAATCCGCGCAAGATCAGCACACGCCGGGCGCCGGTGCTGTTCGCGCCCGAGCTGGCGCGAGGCCTGATCGGCCATTTCGTGGCGGCAATCCGCGGCAGCAGCCAATATCGGGAGGCTTCCTTCCTGTTGAATTCCGCAGGGCAGCAAGTGTTTCCCGCGGGCATCTCCATTGATGAGCGTCCGCACATTCTCAAAGCCATGGGCAGCGCGCCGTTCGACGATGAAGGCGTTGCGACCAAGGATCGCCGGTTGATCGCCGGACGGCGTGCTCACGGGCTACATTCTCTCCAGTTACTCGGCACGCAAGCTGGGATTGCAAACCACCGGCAATGCCGGCGGTTCTCACAACCTCCTTGTCGCGCCGACTTTGGCCGGCGGTCTCGATGCCATGCTGTCGCGCCTGGGATCAGGGCTGCTGCTGACCGAGCTGATGGGGCAGGGCGTCAATACCGTGACCGGCGACTATTCCCGTGGCGCCGCGGGCTTCTGGGTCGAGAACGGCGCCATTCAACACCCGGTGGCGGAAATCACGATCGCGGGCAACCTGCGCTCGATGTTCGCGGGTATTGCGGCCGTCGGCGACGATATCGACACGCGCGGCGGGGTGCGGGTCGGATCGATATTGCTGCAGGAGATGACCATCGCCGGCGAGTGACGCGCCCGGGAGGCGCAACGCGGGCGCGCAACGCGGAGCGCGCAAACGTTATTGGGGTGTGCGAGTCCGTCGGATTCGGGGTTGAGAGTCGGTCTCGGCGATCAAATCCTTCAGAGATTGGGTCTTCAAAGGCCCGCGCATGGCGGACTCGGTTTCGTTCAGAAGCGCAACGGCGGGGCCGACGGGGCGGATCGCCACTCCCAATCTCCCGCCATGCAACGCGCGAACCGCATCGAAAATCTCGAATAACCTGATTCCTTCCGGATCGCGGCCCGGAACGAACTTAAGCTGCTCGGTCAGCACGATCAGCTTGGCCTCCTCCAGGCAATTGAGTATGGGCGCCAGCGCGATGCTGGGAATGTCGAGTTCCGCCGCAAGACGCTGCCCGCTCCAACGGATCTTTCCGTCCGCGTAGTCGCGGCCGATGAGGTACATCACCGACATCGCGACCTGCTCGCGGTCCCGGCCCGTGAGTCCGAACGGCTCCTGACCATGCCGCAAATACTGCGGAAATTGCAGGTAAAACGCGAGCTGCGCGCCGATCAGCAGAATGAGCCAGCTCAAGTACACCCAGATGAGGGTCGTCAGGACGATTGCGAACCCCGTGTATACGGCGACGAGCGACGAGGAATACAAGATGAATGCCGTGAACATCCTGCCCACCAACGCCCAGATGACACCGGCAGTGACGCCGCCCCACAGCGCCGCGCGAAGTTCCACTTTGGTATTCGGGATGAATCGATACATGAAGGTGAAGACGACGGTGACGATCAAGTACGGCACGACCTTCGCCACGCCGCCCAGGAACCATGCGACGGGCGCAATGGCGTCCAGCCGTTGAGCGAACTCCGTTTTCTGCGCGCTCGCCAGCAGTCCCAGCGCCACGGCAAGCAGAATGGGGCCGAGGATCATGATGCTCACATATTCGGTGAAGCGGCGCGCCAGACTCCTCGGGCGCTCGACGCGCCATACGAAGTTGAAGCTGGTTTCGACTTTTTGAATCGTGGTGATGACGGTATAGACGAGAAATGCCAGGCCGATCGATCCCAATAGAACGCCGCGCATATTCGAGACGAACTGCATGATGCTTTCCGTCAACTCGCTTTCCGCGGCTCCCAGCGGCTTCAGGAATTCATGCAGCAGGAACCGCAGATCGCCGCGTGCGCCCAGGCCCTTCAGGATCGAGAAACTGAAGACCATCAGCGGCACGATGGAAAGCAACGTGGTGTAAGCCAGGCTCATGGCCTGCACGCTGATTTCGCCCCGCAGCCAATCGCGGATCAGCGCCGCCGGGTAGCGCACCACGCGCAGGGTGGCGCCCCACGGAGGGCCCATGCTGCGCGATCTCGTGAACAAGGCATCCTCGAGATTCTCGAACCACTTGACCATGCATCGAGCTTACGCGGTCAACAGCCGCAGCGCCTCGCGATAGTTGTCGCTGGTGCGCGCCAGGATCTCCTGCGGCAGATGCGGAGCGGGCGGCTTCTTGTTCCAGTGCAGGGATTCCAGATAGTCGCGCACGAATTGCTTGTCGAAGCTCGGCGGGCTGATGCCTGCCTTGTACGACGCCATGGGCCAGAATCGCGATGAGTCCGGCGTCAGGACTTCGTCGATGAGATAGAGGCGCCCGGCCTTGTCGACGCCGAACTCGAACTTGGTGTCGGCGATGATGATGTTGCGCGCACGCGCATGCTCGGAGGCAAATCGATAGACATCGAGCGCAATGCGCCGGATGTTGGTGGCCGTTTCAAGTCCGGCCAATTTCACGATGGCATCGAATTCGATATTTTCGTCGTGAGATCCGGCCGGCGCCTTGGAGGACGGGGTGAATATCGGTTGCGGCAAACGCTCGGCCATCTGCAGCCCGCTGGGCAATGCGATGCCGCAGACCGAGCCGTGCTGCTTGTAGTCCTTGTAGCCCGAGCCGATCAGATAGCCGCGTACCACGGCTTCAATCGGCAGTGCCTGCAGTTTCTTCACCACCATGGCGCGGCCGGCGAGTTGCGCGCGGTCTGCGGAGTCGCTGACCACATCTTCAACGCGCAGCCCGGAAAGATGATTGGCGCAGATCGCGCCGGTCTTGGCGAACCAGAACAGGGAGATTTTCGTCAGCACCTCGCCCTTGAAGGGAATGGGATCGGGAAGAACCACGTCGAACGCCGACAGCCGATCCGTGGCGACGATCAGCATGTGCTCGTCGTCCACTGCATAAATATCGCGCACCTTGCCCTGGTGAATTTTTTTGAGACCGTGCAGGTGCGTCTCAAAAAGCGGTGCCGAATGCGAATACTGTTCCATGTGTAAGCGCTCGCGACTGCTAACATTGAAGGTTGGCGATTCTGGCGGGACAGGGCGGATAGGTCAACGCGAATGAGCTGGAAAGGCGTATTTTTTGGGGCCGTGATCGGCCTTCTGATCACCAAGAGCGCCTGGGGAGCGGCGCTCGGGGCAGCCATCGGCTACATGCTCGATCCTGGGGCAGGGGGCCGCGGTGCGGCCGCGCGCGCGCCGGCATCGATCTCCGGTGAATTCTTCCGCACCACATTCGAGATCATGGGCTACGTCGCCAAGTCCGACGGCCGGGTTTCGGAAGCCGAGATCGGCGCCGCGCGCGGGCTCATGCAGGAATTGAATTTGAGCGACGCCGACGTCAGCGCCGCCATCGCCTGTTTCAGAACCGGGAAATCGCCCGGTTACGACGCGGAGCTCGGCATCGAGCGGCTGCGTGAATCCTGCGGCCTGCGCTATGACTTGTTGCGGGCCTTTGTGGAGCTGCAATTGCGCGCGGCGCTCGCGGGCAACGGCATTTCGCCGCCGGCGCGGCGAATATTGAGCGGCATCGCCGAACGGCTGGGATTGTCGGGCCTCGAGTTCGCGCACATGGAGGCATCGGTGCGCGCGCGCCAGTCGCAGGGTAGAACCGGTTCCCTCGCGGAATGCTATGCGGAGCTCGAGGTGGAGGCTAGTATGAGCGACCAAGAAGTCGTCAAGGCCTATCGGCGTCAGATGAGCCGGCATCACCCTGATAAACTCGTGGCCAATGGCCTGCCGGAGTCGATGGCACAGATGGCGAAGGAAAAAACTCAACGCATCCAGGAAGCCTACGAAAGCATACGGGCGGCGCGAGGCATGCGTTAGCTCATGGGCGCCATCATTGCCCCGTCGATCCTGTCCGCGGATTTTGCGAGGCTGGGAGAAGAGGTCAAGGCGGTTCTCGCCGCCGGCGCCGACTGGATTCACTTCGACGTCATGGATAACCACTACGTCCCCAATTTGACGGTCGGGCCCTTGGTTTGCGCGGCGCTGCGCAAGGCCGGCGTGACGGCGCCGATCGATGTGCATTTGATGGTGTCGCCGGTGGATTCCTTGGTGGTCGACTTCGCGAATGCCGGCGCGAGCAACATCAGCTTTCATCCGGAAGCGACGCAGCACGTCGACCGCACGATTCAACTCATCCGGCATTCGGGTTGCAAGCCTGGATTGGTATTCAATCCGGCGACTGCCTTGAACTGGCTGGACTATGTGATCGACAAGATCGACGTCATCCTGCTGATGTCGGTCAATCCGGGATTCGGCGGCCAGGAATTCATTCCGGAGGTTTTACCGAAGCTCGCCGAGGCGCGTGCGCGCATACGGGAGAGCGGCCGCGACATCCGGCTCGAGATCGACGGCGGTGTGAAGGTCGAGAATGCCGCCGGCATTGCGCGTGCCGGCGCCGATACCTTCGTCTCGGGCTCGGCAATCTTCGGCAGCGCGGACTACGCGCGCACGATCAAGGCCATGCGCGCGCAAATAGAAACGGGCAAAGCTTCCGCTTAAGAGACGCCTACGAGCGACTATTCGTCGTCCTCGTCGTCGTCCTCATCATCGTCATCTTCGTGGGTTTCGGTGCGGGCGTTCTTGGCGCCGCCGGCATTGGCGCCGGCCTTGACGGGAACGATCAAGGGACGAGTCTTGACCTTGGGCCGCGCATTGAAGACCACGATGGTTTTGCCCGTGGCGCGCAGCAGACCTTGCTCTTCGAGCACCTTGAGAACCCTTCCCGCCATTTCGCGGGAGCAGCCCACCAGGCGCGAAAGCTCCTGGCGGCTGACCTTGATTTGCATCCCTTCAGGATGCGTCATGGCATCCGGCTCGCCGCACAGGTCCATGATGGCGTGCGCCACGCGGCCCGTGACATCGACGAAGGCCAGATCGCCCAGCTTGCGATTGGTGCGATCCAGGCGGGTCGCCAACTGCGTGGCCAATTCGAAGATCAAGCCCGGACTTTCGGCGGCAATCTGCCGGAAGCGCGGATAGGTCATTTCGGCGAGCTCGGACTGCTGGCGCGTGCGCACCCAGGCGCTGCGCGTCGGCTGCTCATAAAACAAGCCCATTTCCCCGAAAAACTGACCCTTGTTGAGATACGCGAGGACCATTTCGTTGCCGTCCTCATCCTCGATCATGACTTCGACGGAGCCGGAAATGATGTAGTACAGGATGTCCGGCAGATCGCCGGCGTGAATGATCACGGTCTTGGAAGGGACTGTCCGGATACGGCAGTAGCTCAAGAAACGATTGATCGCTGGGATATCGCTTAAGGCTTTTGCCCCTTCTTCCATGGTCACTCCCACTGGTTTTTTAGTCTGTTAATTGCCTGTGCTCGGGCACGTTTTATTACATAAGTCTCGGAATCGCAAGCACTAAAGCGGTCATCTATATCCAATACGAACCGTGGGTCATCAGCTTCGAGGTCGCGCGCATGGCCAGTTGCACCCCAAAAGGCAATGCCGCGCCTCCCATCGAAGCGGCTTTTTCTCCGTGCTTCATCTCATCATGCGTCATCTGTTCGAGGATCGCACGGCTGCGCAAATCCTTGGGACTCAAGCGATCCAAATGACCGCGCAAGTGCGATTCAACTTGTTTTTCGGTCTCGGTGATGAAGCCCAAGCTGGCGCGATCACCCAGCGCCCCGGCCATGGCGCCCAGCGCATAGGAGCCCAAGTACCAAATGGGGTTCAACAGGCTGGTCCGCCCCTTCAGTTCCTTCAAGCGCTGCTCGCACCAAGCCAAATGATCGATCTCTTCCGCCGCGGCCTGACGCATGGCGGATTTCACCGCGGGGTCCCGGGCGGTGAGGGCTTGGCCCTGGTACAGGGCCTGTGCGGCGACTTCCCCGGCATGGTTGACCCGCATCAGGCGGGCCGATTCTTTGGCGTAGGCCTCATTCAGGTCCCGCGAGGCGGCCCCGGGGACCTGTCTCAACGGGGTCGGTGGAACCGTTAAGATCTTGATTATCTTATCTATTTCACCAATCATGCGGTCAAAAGGGCCGAACTGCCTAGTATCCATCGACACATTATATTATAGAGGCTCGAGCAAATCCCTTCAGGACTGGCATCTGCCCCCGCTGTTCTGTACACTTTCGCGCCTTTCGGCCATAGCCCGAATCAATGAGTATTTGCATGTATACCGTATTTTCAAAGCCTGAAGAAACTCGCGGCGACTGGTTCTTAGTCGACGCCGCAGGCAAAACCCTGGGCCGCCTGGCGTCGGAGATTGCGCATCGCTTGAAGGGCAAGCACAAGCCAAATTACGCGCCGCATCAAGACCTTGGCGATCACATCGTGGTTGTCAACGCGGCCGCGGTGCGCGTCACGGGCGCCAAGCTCACTGACAAGTTCTATCACCAACACACAGGATACGTGGGCAACTTGAAGAGCATCTCGCTCGGC
Source organism: uncultured Gammaproteobacteria bacterium (assembly GCA_963775565.1). Taxonomy (GTDB): domain Bacteria; phylum Pseudomonadota; class Gammaproteobacteria; order Steroidobacterales; family Steroidobacteraceae; genus Bog-1198. The sequence continues at coordinate 117,666 of CAVZJP010000017.1, read as the reverse complement.
AAGCTGCTGAAAGAACACCCGGAGCGCGCGATCGAATTCGCCGTCAAGGGCATGTTGCCGAAGGGCCCGTTGGGCCGGCGCATGTATAAGAAGCTGCACGTGTTCGGCGGCAAAGATCATCCCCATCAAGCACAGCAGCCGAAGGCGCTGGTAATCTAAATCAGGACTTCAGAATGGCAAAAACCGCCAATTCCTTTTACGGCACCGGCCGCCGCAAAACTTCCAGTGCGCGCGTTTATCTACATCAAGGTACCGGCAAGGTGTCGATCAACGGACGCACGCTGGCCGAATTCTTCGGCCGCGAAACCGGCCGCATGATCGTGCAGCAGCCCTTCGGCGCCGTGCAACTCGAGGGAAAGTTCGACGTCGAGGCGCATGTCGAGGGCGGCGGCATTACCGGCCAAGCCGGTGCCATTCGCCACGGCATTACCCGCGCGCTCATGGCGTATGATGAAACGCTGCGTTCACCGCTGCGCAAGGCCGGGTTCGTCACTCGCGATGCGCGCGAAGTCGAACGCAAGAAGGTCGGTCGCCGCAAGGCGCGCCGCGGCACTCAGTTCTCCAAACGCTAGTCGAAGAGAGCGCCCTTCTTCCGGTACACGATTCAATCGGTTTTGGGGGATCGTCTAGTGGTAGGACAACGGTCTCTGACACCGTTTACCTAGGTTCGAATCCTAGTCCCCCAGCCAATCAGGGCCCACATTGGTGGGCCCTTATCTTATGGGTGCGCGGATAAAGATGTCGGGCGAACGCAATTCGAATCATCGTCTGGCGCCAATGGCCATTGCCGCGCTCGGCGTCGTATTCGGCGACATCGGCACCAGTCCCTTGTACGCGGTATCGGCATGCTTCGTCGGTCCGGGCATCGCGGTCACGCCTGATCATGTGCTCGGCGTGCTCTCGCTGATTTTTTGGTCCCTCGTTCTCGTCATCCTGCTGAAGTACGTCGCCGTTGTTCTCAACGCCGACAACAAGGGCGAGGGCGGCGTGCTGGCCCTGACCGCGCTGGTGATCAATACCGCGCGCGCCAGTCCGCGCCGGAGAATCTATGGCACGCTGGGCATTCTCGGCGCTTCGCTGTTTTTCGCGGATGGCGCCATCACGCCGGCGATATCGGTACTGAGCGCCGTCGAAGGCCTGCATGTTGCGGCTCCCGATGCGCAATTTCCGGTGTTGCCCATCACCATGCTGGTTCTCGTGGGTCTGTTCGTCATCCAGAGGCACGGCACGGGATCGGTTGGAAAGGTTTTCGGTCCGGTGATGCTGGGATGGTTCGCCATACTCGCTGTGCTGGGCCTGCAATGGATCGTGCGCGTGCCCGCCGTCCTCTACGCGATTGATCCCACCCGGGCCATCGGTCTGCTGAGCCAACATCAAATCAGCTCGCTGGCGGTTCTCGCCGGCGTATTTCTGTGCGTGACCGGAGGCGAGGCCTTGTACGCCGACATGGGTCATTTCGGAAAGGCGCCGATTCGCTTGAGCTGGATATTCATCGTCATGCCGGCGCTGGTCATCAACTATTTCGGGCAGGGCGCGATGTTGATTCTGAACCCGGCGGCCATCAGCAATCCGTTCTACTTGATGGCGCCCACCTGGGCGTTGTGGCCCCTGGTTCTAATCGCGACCGCCGCCACCGTCATCGCCTCGCAGGCCGTCATATCGGGCGTCTTCTCCGTGGCCACGCAAGCGGTGAGCCTGGGACTGTTGCCGCGCCTGCGCGTGGAGCATTCCTCGGCGGATGTCGCCGGGCAGATCTATGTGCCCACCATGAATTGGATTCTCATGGTGGCCGCGCTGGCGCTGGTGGTGGGATTCGGCAGTTCCGCTGCCCTGGGCGGCGCGTACGGTCTCGCGGTCTCCGGCGCCATGACCATCGTGACTCCGCTGACCTTGAGCCTCATCAAATCGCGAACGGGCGATGAAAGCCGTCGCGCTGCGCATCGGGCTGTCATTGCTGTTCGTCGTCGATATCGCTTTCTTGCTCGCAAATTTAACCAAGCTCGAGGAAGGCGGCTGGCTGCCGCTGGTGTCGGGCCTGTTTATTTTCTGGCTGATGCAGACCTGGCAAAGTGGGCGCGCCTCCCTGATGGCGCGATTGCTGCGCGAACAGAAGCCGGTGCGGGACTTTCTCGAGGATCTCAAGAAGGAACCGCCGGTCCGCGTGGCGGGCACGTCGATATTTCTGGATCCTAGAGCATCGGGCATACCGCGTGCGTTGCTGAACAACATCAAATTCAATCGCGTCATGCACGAACAGGTCGTGTTGCTCACGGTGGTGACCCGCGATGAGCCGCGCATTGCGGCGGCCAAGCGTCTCACCGTCACTCCGGTCTGCGAGGGCATCGTCCGGGTGGTGGCCCAGGTCGGATTCATGGAGAAGCCCGACATCACCGCCATTTTGCGCGAGGCCGAAGGTCACGGAGTGCCCTACGATCCGGAACTGACCACCTATTTCCTCAGCCGGGAAGAGTTGCTGCCCGGCCGCCGCTCCGATCTGCCGCCGCTGCGGCGCAGGGCCTTCATGCAAATGGCGCGCAATGCGCAGATCATCGCGGACTACTACGGGCTGCCGCCCAATCGGGTGGTCGAGATCGGTACGCGGGTGGAAATCTAGAACTTAGCGCTCACGAAGCCGCGCAATCCAGCGTCTGCACGCCCGCTTCCCCGGCCACAATGAGCACATCGGCCCGGCGATGCGCGAATAGCCCGACGGTCACCACGCCCGCGATTTGATTCACCGTGGATTCGAAGCCCCTGGGGTCCAAGAGGCGCAGATCGTGAACGTCCAGAATGATATTGCCGTTGTCGGTGGTGACGCCTTCACGCCAAACCGGCCTGCCGCCCAGCTTCGTCAGCTGGCGCGCAACGTAAGCACGGGCCATGGGTATGACCTCGACGGGCAGCGGGAAACTCCCCAGCACCGGGACCAGCTTGGAGTCGTCGATGATGCAGACGAAGCGGGTGGCGGCGGCGGCGACCACCTTCTCGCGCGTCAGCGCGGCCCCGCCTCCCTTGATCAGCACGCCGTCGGCGGTGGCTTCATCGGCGCCGTCGATGTACAGCGTCAGATCGCCGGCGCCATTCAGATCCAGTTCCGGAATCTGCGCGGCCTTAAGTTTTTCGGATGTCTGGCGCGAACTCGAGACTGCGCCGGAAAGCTGGATTTTCCGGTCTTTCAGCACTTCGATGAGTTCATTGACCGTGGAGCCGGTGCCTATGCCCAACACCATGCCGCTCTTGATGTAAGGAATCGCCGCTTGCGCGGCGCGGCGCTTTTTTTCGCGGGACAGATCCTTGGACACGCGCAATTTCCTGCCTTCAGAAACAACTGTGCCCGCTTACGCGGGCACAGTTGATTACTTTCGAAGGCTTACTTCTTCTTAGCGGCCTTTTTCTTAGCTACCTTCTTCTTCGCCTTCTTTGCTTTCGCTGCCATGTTAGAAACTCCGTTATCGGGTTAGTCCGGGGTCCGAGTATATACACGAATAATTAATTTACAAGCAATAGCTCGCTCTTCTTGCATGAGATGTGCTAGCGATGTGAGCGAAGTCACTCAAGGGTGAGAACGAAATCCCATTCCTTCTTCGACACCGGCATCACCGACAGGCGATTTCCACGGCGCAGCAAAACGAAATCCTTTAGCTGCTTTGCGGCGTGCGAACGCAGCTCATCGAGCGTTATGACGCGCTTGAACTTGCGCACCAACTTCACGTCGACGACGAACCAGCGCGGCGAATCCTTCTTGGAGTCGGCGTCGTAGTGATGATGCTTGGGGTCGAATGCCGTGACGTCCGGATAACCCTCGCGGGCGACGCATGCAATTCCCGCGATGCCGGGGACAGCGCAGCTCGAATAGTAGAAAAACACCAAATCACCCTTTTTCATCGAGTCCCGCAGCATGTTGCGCGCTTGGAAATTTCGCACGCCGTCCCATGCGGCGGTTTGTTTCGGCGCCTTGCCAAGGTCATCGATGCTGAAGGTGTCCGGTTCCGACTTGAGTAGCCAGTGGTTCATAAAAAATGTTGCACTCCTGATTCTGCCGCCAGGGAATTCAAGCGCAGATCCCGGTCTTGCGCAAATCCCACGGTGGTCCTCCGGCAGTCAAAGGCGAGCCCGGCCGCCTTGGGGCCCGTACGGCTGCTTTAGTCGAGGAGATGGCGCCACCCGCAATGCCGTTTTGGACCGTTGCTCCCGACCTGAGCAACAGGTGGGGCTAACTGCGGCACTTAAGGCTTTCCGCTCGAGGCGGACTTGCACAATGTTGCCAGCAAGCAATGGCCCCTGGGGTTTACAAAATTAGGGTCAGGAGGTAACCCGATCCGCATCGAACACCGCAGGCAGCGCCAAACTTGATCGTCGGGGAAGGATCCCGTCAAAGCTCGAGCTGTTGACCCTTCTCCAAGGCCGACTCTACGCGCTCGCGCAAGATTCGCAAGCGTCCCCCGACGTCGGAATCGAGATTGGTGTCACGATTGCGGAATCGAATCAGCTCGTTCGCCATGTTGAGCGCGGCGATCACGGCGATACGGTCCAGCCCGACAACTTTTCCGCTGTCGCGGATTTCACGCATTTTCAGATTCAGGAATTCTGCGGAATCGAGCAGGTCGGAGCGCTCCTCGAGCGGGCATGCGATGTGATACTCCTTTTCGAGTATGCGCACGCTCACCCGCGCTTGATTGTCGCTCACGCCTGTTCCATCGACTTCAGCCGGCCGATCATGGCCTCGACCCGCGCGCGCACCTGCTCGTTCTTCTGCAGAAGCGTCGCGCGCTCGGAGGTCAACGTATCCTGGCGCTGGCGCAGCGCCCGATTTTCCTCCTTGATGTGGCTGACCGTGACGATCAGGTCTTCCAGACGCTTTTCCAGGCGTTTCAGTTCGAGTTCGACTGCTGACTTGTGGCTGGCTTCGTTCATAGGCTGCCAATATAGAGCGCCCCATAGCGCAATGCAAAGGGCGGTTGAGGCCCCCACATGCGGTATTATTCGACCAACCATGATGTCGGATATTCGATTCAAGGACTTCGAGGACGTGCTGGCAACCGCAGGCGGTCTGGCGGACGCTGCCGAGGCTCACGGATCGTTGTGCGGCGCGCTGTGCTCGGTGTCGGCATACAAAATGCAGGATTGGTTAAACGAGATCCTGCCTGATGGCACGGCGCTCAGCGAAGAGTCGGCGGCGATGATCGAGAGGGTGTTTACCGTAACGGCCACCTCGTTCGGTGAACAAGGCATGGAATTCGAGCCCCTGCTGCCGGATGACGAGCAACCGCTTAATGGCCGGGCCAACGCGCTTGCATTATGGTGCACCGGATTCCTCTACGGGCTGGGCACGGGTTATGTCTCGGATCTCGAAGCGCTGAGCGGCGATGTGGGGGAAATCGTGCGGGATTTCACCGAGATCTCGCGGGCCAGCGGCGATGACGCCGACTCGGACGAATCCAACGAGCAGGCTTACGCGGAATTGGTCGAGTTCATCCGTGTGGCGGCCCAGGTGGTCTTCGAAGAATTGCTCCCGCTTCGCAGGCAGGTCTACCCGGCGCAGCAGCGGTTGCATTGAGCCTGGGTATGGACCGCAATGAATTCGCACGGCGGCGCCGGCAATTCATGCGCATCATCGGCAAGGATGCGATCGCAATTCTGCCGGCCGCCCCGGTACGCCATCGCAACGGCGACGTCGAGTACGCCTATCGGCAAGACAGCCATTTTTACTACTTGAGCGGTTTTCCGGAACCCGATGCCGTGGCCGTGCTCGTGCCCGGCCGCCAGCAAGCTGAGTATCTGCTGTTCGTGCGCGAACACGATGCGTTGCGCGAATCGTGGGATGGCGCTCGCGCCGGGACCGAGGGCGCTGTCGAGCGCTATGGGGCGGATGATGCCTTTCCCATCGAGGACATCGACGAAATCCTGCCCGGACTCATGGAGCAGCGCTCGCAGATCTTCTATTCCATGGGTACGCATCTTGATTTCGATCCGCGCATCTTGAGTTGGGTCAACGGACTGCGTGCGCAGTCGCGTCAGGGCGCCGGCGGACTGCAGGAGTTTGTTGCATTGAATCACGTGCTCGACGATATGCGTCTGTACAAGAGCCGTCCCGAACAGTCCAGCTTGCGCCGCGCGGCGCAGATCGCGGTGGGCGCTCACCGGCGCGCGATCCGCTTCGTACGGCCCGGCCGCATGGAGTACGAGGTCATGGCGGAGGTGCTGCACGAATTTCGCACGCACAACGCCGACATCTCCTATCAGCCGATTGTCGGCGGCGGCGCCAATGCCTGCGTCATGCACTATCAGGACAACGACCAGCCGCTGCGCGACGGGGAACTGTTGCTGCTCGACGCCGGATGCGAGCATGACTACTACGCCTCGGACATCACGCGCACTTTTCCCGTCGGCGGACGATTCACATCGGTACAGCGCGCCGTGTACGAGGTGGTGCTGGAGGCGCAGTTGGCCGCCATCGACAAGGTGCGCCCAGGCAACCACTGGAACCAGCCGCACGAGGCGGCAGTGCGTGTCGTCACCCAGGGACTGGTCAAGCTGGGCTTGCTGAAAGGATCCCTGCCCCGCTTGCTCAAGGACCAGGCATACCTGCCTTTTTTCAACCACCGGACCGGGCATTGGCTGGGTCTGGACGTGCACGATGTGGGCGATTACAAGGTAGGCGGAGAGTGGCGGGTATTGGAACCGGGAATGGCGCTGACCGTCGAGCCCGGCATCTACATACGGCCATCGCCGCGCGTCCCGAAGGAATTCTGGAACATCGGTATTCGGATCGAAGACGAAGTGCTGGTGACCAAGGGCGAGCCGGAAGTATTGACGGGCGCTTTGGAGAAAACCGCGGAAGCCATCGAGTCGCTGCGATGAAGGTCGATCTCGCCATTGTCGGCGGAGGCATGGTGGGGGCTTCCTTGGGCGTGGCGCTGGCGCCGCTCGGCATTCAAATTGCTCTCATCGAAGCGGTTCCACACGATTCAACCTCGCAGCCGAGCTTCGACGAACGCACGACCGCGCTGTCGAACGGAAGCCGGCGGATATTGGAAGCATTGGGCGTGTGGCAACGGGTCGGTTCGCAGGCCACGCCCATTCGCAAGATTCATGTCTCGGATCAGGGCCATTTTGGTTTCGCGCGCATCGATGCGGCCGAGCAGGGTCTCGCCGCAATGGGTTACGTGCTGGCCAATCGCGAACTGGGCAACGCCCTGTGGGAGCGCCTCAAGGAGAGCGCCGGCGTGAAGGTTTTCTGCCCCGCCCGGGTGTCGCAGATCACGCCGGGCGACCGCGTGGTTGCGTTGCAGGTCGCGCACGAGGGGACGGAGACCGAGATTCAAGCCAGGCTCGTCGTCGCCGCCGACGGCGCACACTCCGCTGTGCGCAGCGCCTTTGGGATCGAAACCCAGGTGCGCGACTATGAGCAGAGCGCGATCATCACCACCGTATTGCCGCAGCGCTTCCATGACAACGTGGCCTACGAGCGGTTTACACCGGAAGGGCCGCTGGCTCTTTTGCCGCTGGAAGGAGGGCGCTGCGCCCTGGTGCTGACCATAGGCCACAACGCGGTGCAGTCGGCACTGGCCTGGTCGGATCAAGAGTTTCTTGCGCAAGTCCAAAAGCGATTCGGATTTCGCCTGGGGCGATTTCTCAAGGTGGGGCGCCGGGTACCCTATCCTTTGTCCCTGAGCCGCGCGGCTTCCTTGAGCTCGGGGCGTTGCGTCATCATCGGCAACGCCGCGCAGGGCCTGCACCCGATCGCCGGTATGGGATTCAATCTGGGTCTGCGCGATGCGGCGAGTCTTGCGGAGTTGATCGCCGAGCTCACCGGGCAGGAGGATGCCGATCCGGGCAGCGCCGACTTGCTCGCGCGCTACAACGCCTGGCGCAATGCGGACCGCGGCGGCGTCATCGCATTCACCGACGGGCTGGTCCGGGTGTTTGCGAATCCCTTGGGATCGGTGCGGCGGCTGCGCAATCTTGGACTGCTGGCGTTCGATCTGTTGCCGCCCGCGAAGGCAGCCTTGTCGCGCTTGAGTACCGGCGGCAGCGGCCGTGTGCCCAAACTGGCCCGCGGCGTGCCGCTGACATGAACGGGCAACGGCCCGCCGACTTCGATGTGCTGATCGTCGGCGCCGGCGTGATCGGCACGGCGCTGGCGAGCCTGCTGCTCAAGCGCCGTTTAAGCGCCGCGGGCAGGGTGGCCATCGTCGCCGACCGCTTGCCCACGCCGGCGGCGGCGGGTGCCGACTGGGACCTGCGCGTATTCGCATTGAGCCGCGCATCGCAGCGCCTGCTGCAAATCTGCGGCGTGTGGGATTCTCTGCCGCGCACGCGGGTGTTCGCCTACGAGCGCATGTGCGTCTGGGATGCGAGCGGCACGCCCGATGGGCCCGGGTCACTCACATTCGACTGCGCGCAAATCGGCGAACCCGATCTGGGCTGCATCGTCGAGGGACGCGCGCTGCAGTGGCAGTGCCTCAAGGAGGCTCGCGCCGCCGGCGCGGTGTTGATCGACGGGTCGGTGGGCTCGATCGCCGCCGGCGACCAGGACGTGAACGTGCGTTTGAGCGATGGGCGCGATCTGCGCGCCAAACTTCTGGTGGCGGCGGATGGCACGGAATCGAAGACACGGGAATTACTCGGCATCGAAACCGCCGGCCACGCCTACCATCAAGATGCGCTGGTGGCGCACGTGACGACCTCCCGGCCGCACGCGTCCACTGCGTGGCAGCGTTTCCTGCCGGCCGGCCCCGTGGCCTTCCTGCCGCTCAATGATGGCCGGTCCTCGATCGTGTGGAGCGTGGCGCGGCCGCAGGCGGCATCTCTTCGCGCCATGGATCCTGACTCCTTCGGCGAAGCGTTGACTGCGGCCAGCGGCGAGGCGCTGGGCCGCTGCACGCTCACGACCCCGCTGGCCTCCTTTCCGTTGAATCTGCAATACGCCTTGCAATACGCGCAGCCGCGCGCCGTATTGCTGGGAGATGCGGCGCACGTGGTGCATCCGCTTGCCGGCCAGGGCCTGAATCTTGGTTTGCTCGATTGCGGCGCTCTGGCCCAGGTGCTCGGCGAGGCGGGTCCGCCTGAGAATTTCGGCGACTACCGGTACCTGAGACGATACGAGCGCTGGCGGCGCAGCGAGAATCTCAAGGCGGCGGCGGCGCTCGACGGATTGCAGCGATTGTTTTCCGCCACGGATCCCTTGAGTACCCAGATGCGAAGCGCGGGACTCAGCCTGGTCGGCGGGATGCCCTTCATCAAGCGCCGCTTTGCGCAGCGCGCGCTGGGGATAGCGGGCGACGTGCCGGATTTCTTGAGGAGCGAGCTCGCTTGAGGGCTAAAATGAACTCAGGCGGTCGAGCTTGGCTGCGCAAATGAAATCATTCACCGACAACCCGCCGATCGAGTGGGTCGAATAGGTGACGCGGCAGTAGCCGTAACCCACTTCGAGGTCCGGATGATGGTCCTCGGTATTCGCGACATGCGCGAGCGCGTTGACGAAGCTCATGGTCCTGTAGAAATCCTTGAACTTCAGCGAGCGCTTGAGACTCTTGTGGTCCTTGGCCACCTGCCAGTCTTTGTGCAATTGCTTGCGGAACAGGTTGACATCGGATTTGGACAAAGGCGGTACACCGCCCTCGCAGGGCACGCATTTCTTTGCGGACAATTCCTTCACCGGGACCGTCCCCTTCACTCGGAAATTTCCTTCACCGGGATCCTGGCGTAGGTGCGCTCGATGTAGCGCTCGACCAGATCCTGAAATTCCTCGGCGATCCGTTCGCCCTTGAGCGTGACGGTTTTGGCGCCATCCTCGTACACGGGCGCCACCGGATGCTCGCCGGTGCCGGGGAGGCTGATGCCGATGTTGGCGTGCTTGCTTTCACCGGGACCATTCACCACGCAGCCCATCACGGCCACCGTCATATCGGCAACCCCCTCGCGCTGCTTGCGCCACTCGGGCATGCGGTGGCGAATATGGCTTTGGATCTTCTGCGCCAACTCCTGAAAATAAGTGCTGGTGGTGCGGCCGCAACCCGGACAGGCGATCACCATGGGCGTAAAGGCGCGCAGGCCCATGGTCTGCAGTATTTCCTGCGCCACGATCACTTCCTGCGTGCGATCGCCATTGGGCTCGGGGGTCAGGGAGACGCGGATGGTGTCGCCGATGCCTTCCTGAAGGAGCACGCCCATTGCCGCGGTAGACGCTACGATGCCCTTGCTGCCCATTCCGGCTTCGGTGAGCCCAAGGTGCAAGGGGTAGGCGCAGCGGCCCGCCAGATTGCGGTATACGGCGATTAAATCCTGCACGCCGCTGACCTTGGCGCTGATCACGATCATGTTGGACCCCAGCCCCAGGGATTCGGCGCGCTTCGCGCTGTCCAAAGCGGAGACGACGATGGCCTCACGCATGACGTCGATGGCCGCCAAGGGTTCCTTGAGCTTCGAGTTCTCATCCATCATGCGGGTGAGCAGGTCCTGATCGAGGCTGCCCCAATTCACGCCGATGCGCACCGGCTTGTGGTACTTGACGGCGGTCTCGATCATCTCGGCAAATTGCGGATCGCGTTTGGAACCGCGGCCGACGTTGCCCGGGTTGATGCGCAGCTTGCCCAAGCTTTCAGCGCAGGCAGGATGTGCTTTGAGCAGCTTGTGGCCGTTGAAATGGAAGTCACCGACCAGCGGCGTGTTGATGCCCTGCGCGTCAAGGCGCTCACGGATATGCGGAACGGCCGCCGCGGATTCATCGTTATTGACCGTGACGCGCACCAATTCGGAGCCTGCGCGGGCCAGCGCCTTGACCTGCGCCACCGTGCCCTCGATATCGGCCGTGTCGGTGTTGGTCATCGATTGCACGACGATGGGCGAGGCGCCGCCGATGGATACGGTGCCCACTTTTACACTGATGGAATGTCGACGGGATCTCATATGGGCATTATACCCGCAGCGCCCGGGCGGGTCAGGCCGCTATACTTTGATCGATGCATTCACTGGAACCCGAATGCCTTGAACTGCTCGCAGCAGGCGTGATCGACGAGCCCGCAGGGGTGCACGCCGCCGCCCTCGAGCGCGGCGCAGTGTTCTCGGTATTCGAGGAGCTGCGTTTCGTGCTGTACGCGGCGGTCGCGGCCGTCACGGGCGGCTTAGGGTTGCTCATCAAGGAGAACCTGGACCGCATCGGCCCCCTGACTCTGATGGCCGCTCTGGCGCTCGCCGCGGCCGGCTGTTACGCGACCGCGCTGCGCACCCGGATGCTGGGCAGAACTCGCTCGATCGGCGGCGATTACCTGCTGCTGCTGGGCGCCTTGATCGTCAGTGCCGATCTGGGCTATGCCGAATCTCAATTTCATTGGTTGGGTTCGGAGTGGCAGTGGTACTTGATCATTCTCGCCGTATTTCACGGCGCCTGCGCCTATGCTCTGGACTCGCGCTTGGTGCTCAGCCTGTCTCTTGCCTCCTTGATGGCGTGGTTCGGCATCGAGGGGCGCTTGCCCACCTTGTTCGAGGCAAGCGGATCGGCAGGCAGCGTCGGCGCCCACGCCCTCGTCTGCGCCGCCACCATTCTTGTCTGGCGCGCGGCCCAGGGTCGCTTTGGAGGGTCCGCGCAGTTTGCATCCGTGTTGGAGAACTTCGCGGCGAATATCGGCTTTTGGGGCGCGCTGGCATGGTGCCTCACGCCGGGCCTGCGTCTCTATGGTTTCGCGGCTTTGTGCGTGCTGGCGGCGGCGTGCATGGTGAAGGCACTGCGCAGCGGAGAGGTGATTTTCCTGGTGTACGGCATCACCTACAGCGCGCTGACTTTGTGTTGCATGGAAGAACAGATCATCAAGGACAGTCTCCTCGCGGCGATGCTCGCGCTGGCGACCGTGGTCGCCGGCGCACTGCTGTTGTGGAATCTCAACCAGCGCGTGAAAGCGGTGCGCGCATGATGGCGTTCAATCCCACGCCGCAGCAGGAGCGCTGGCTGGCGGCAGCATCGCGGCTGAACCTGGGATCCGGCCACCCCTGGATCGCCGAGCGAATCGACGGATGGGCCGCGCCAACCTTTATTGCGCGCTGCGCATTTTTTGTCCTGGGTACCGTCGCGGGGGCGCTCATCGCGGCCATATTTGCATTGCTGTTCAAGCAAAGCGCGTTGATGCCCGCCGGCCTGCTCATGCTCGCTGCTGCCGAATGGCTCATCTTGCGAAAGCATCTTTTCCACGCGGGCATTGAAGAAGCGCTGTGGACGGTGGGGCTGCTCTTGGTCGTGCTGCAGATAGTGGAACCCGACTTCGGCTCCGGAACATCCAGCGCGGTGTTGGCCGCGCTGGCCTTAAGTTTGGCCGGCTTTCGATTGCTCAATCCCTTGTTCATCACCTGCGCTGCTCTGGTTGCATCGCTCGCAATCGATCTCGCCGGCGGGCACCGCCTGCTCTGGGCGACTGATGTCGCCTTGCCCGCCAGTCTATTTTGCTTTGGCGTCGCGGCGATCGCATTGACCGCTGGAGGTATGACGTTTCGCCGGCCGTCGCACGACCGGATGCTCAGTTGGCTCACCGTCTTCATGCCGCTGGCCGGCTTTCTTTGGCTGGCGTCGCAACAAGCGCTCTCCATTCGAGTCTTCACGGGCCTGGCCAGCGCCGTATTCGGCCTCGCGGCACTCATCATCGGGCTGCGGCGGCGCGCGCATGCGCCGCTCGTTGCCTGCATCGTGTGCATGCTATGCGTCGCCTACCAGCTTCGGGATCTGACGGCGCTGCCGCTCAAAGCGAAGTTGATTCTCTGGGGGAGCATTGCTCTGCTCCTGGCGCTGGGATTGGATCGGTACCTGCGTACGCCGCGCCGCGGCATCATCTCTCGTCAAATAGGCGGGGGCGGCAACGCCCTTGACCTATTGCAATGGGTGGGCACGGCGTCGCTGTCGCCCAAGGCCGCTCCCGTCGACGCGCCATTCAAGGGAGGCGGCGGCGGCTTCGGCGGCGGCGGCGCGGACGGAAGCTACTAGTTGTCCAAGTCCTCCGCGTTGCCGCGAGGCTGTCAGGGTTTGACTGCGGCGGCCTCTGACACCTTCGGCGCCGCCACGAACGGCTGGATGCCGAAATTCGGATACACCTCGCTCGGGTAGTAGAAGGTGCCATCCTTGACCACCATTTGGATGGACTTGATCGCTTTGAGGCTCTTGACCGGATCGCCCGGAATCAAAAAGAAATCCGCCAATTTTCCTTTTTCGATGGAACCCAAGCGCTGATCCTGGCTGACATAACGAGCCGAATCGAAGGTCGCGCGCTTCAAGATCTCAGCGCTCGTCATCCCGGCGAGCTGGTACAGCTCCAGCTCTCGATGGTAGGTGAAGGAGCCGCCCGTATCGGTGCCGAAGACGATGAACACACCCCGGTCATGCAGCATGCGCACGACCGCGATCATCTTGTCGAAAGCCTGGCGATAGGCTTGGTCATCGCCCGGGGCCGAAGTGTCCGCCAGCGCCTTCATGGCGTTGCGCCGCCATCCTATGGGCATGTGATCGAAGTAGTCGACCGCGCCCGGCGGAATCTTGCCGTCGCGTCTCTGCGTCAGCTGCTCATGAATCCCCAGGGTCGGGTCGATGGCGATCTTGCGATCGACCATCAGATTGATGGTGTGCTGCACGTTGGGGGCTTGCAGATCGAGGTTGGGCAGGCGCTTCAGCGCCGTCAGCCGAAATAAGGTGCGCGTGTCCTCGCTCGGCTGGATCACCCAGCCCAGCACAAACTGATTGATATGGGTGATCTCGTCGTAGCCCGCTTCGATCATGGCATCGGCATTCGAAAAGGCGGGGATGTGACCGGCAACCCGCATTCCCAACCGGTGTGCTTCCTGAGTCATGGCCGGCACCCAGGCCGGGTTCATGCTGTTATAAATCTTGATCTGCCAGAAGTTGCGCGCACCGTACCAACGTACCGCGTCCACCGCTTTGTCTTCGCTGTCGACCAGAATGCCGTTGTTCGCGCTGAAAGGACTTTTGCCTTCGATGAATCCTGAGCGAATGACGTGCGGGCCGGCGATGGTGCCGCTTTCGATCTGTTCGATCTGCTTGTCGAGCACCGCATTATCGTTGCCCATGTCGCGCACCGTGGTGATGCCCGCGGCAAGATCGAGCAGCCCATCGCCCTCATTCAAGTGGGCGTGCATCTCGTACATGCCGGCCAGCAAAGTTCCGCCGGCGCCATCGATGTTGGTTTCACCGGGGGTGGGCGGGCTGTCCAGCGGCTCGACTGCTGCGATGACGCGATCCTTGACCAGCACCGATTGCGGTTGCGTCAGCGACGAGGTGTGCGGGTCGAACAGCCGCACATTGCGAATGCGCACCGGCCCCGCATAGTGATGAGCCACCTGCTGCTCGATCTTGACGAAGCGCTGCGTGGACCAGACAGCCGCCATGCCGCGCAGCCGCTCTTCTTCGCCCTCATACCCGGCGCGGACCATGATGGAGCGGGAGTCGACATCGGCAAACAAGTTGTTCGCCGGATCGAGCAATATGCTCTCCGGGTCGAGATCGATGCCGATGAGATCGTAGCGCGTGACCTGCAATGGACCGCCGCTTCCTTGAACTGTGATGGTTTCGCCCTTCTCCAGCCGCAGCACGCCGCCCGGCAGCGCCGGCAATTGCATGCCGGGGGCCTTCAGCAGCGCGCGCGCATAGATGCCGTTTGCCCAGGGGCTGCCGCTTTGCGCGACATAAATGCTCGCGCCGTGCTTTGCAGCATGTCCTTTGCCCGTGGAGTCGACCCAATCGGCGCTCGAGCCCTTGACCATGAACTGCTCGGCCACCTTGCTGCCGAAAGTCGTGGTGCCCTTGATCGACCACTCGCTCGGCAATCCGGCGGCATCGAGCTTGACCGACTCGGTGATGGTCGGTCCACGGCCGTTGTTCTTGACGTCGAAATCCACGGTGGTCAGATCGCCCTTGGTTTCGGCAATCAGATGACCGACGTTCTTGGCGCCGAAGATGAAGGAATAAGTGGAGGTATCGGCGAGCGCCAATGACGGCAGACTCAAAACCACAAGAGCTGCCAGTTTCCGTACGCTGATGGACCGTGTGAACGATGTGGGCACTAGGATCTCCCTCGAGACGCGTTTTTTTTCGAGTGCGAATTCTAATCTCAAAACGCCTAAGTTGGTTCAAAATATCCGTCATGAGCTCGAGAATCGTCTACTCCACCGGCCTCGGCAGTTTATGTCCCAACTGCCGGCGCCCGGTGCGCGAATGCGTCTGTCCCAAAGGTGTTCCCGGTGCGGCGAAGCGTACTGCGGTGCGCGTCGGGCGCGAGACGGCCGGAAGGGCAGGCAAGGGCGTGACGACCATCACGGGGTTGCCGCTGTCGATGAGCGATATCGAAGCGCTGGCCGCCAAACTCAAGAAGCGCTGTGGGTCGGGCGGTACGGTGCGCGAGGGCGTCATCGAGATACAGGGCGATCATCGCGATGTGATCGTCGCGGAGCTGATCAAAATGGGTTGGGAGGCCAAGAGATCGGGCGGCTAAAGTGCGTTTTCGTGTATCATGCCGTCATCGCGATAAGAGCTGTCTGGAGAGAGTCCTTACAATAGGACCGCCGAAGGCGCAACCGCCCGGAAACGCTCAGGCACATGAACGGCAGACTCTCGCGATCTCTGGAGAGCGATCGCCAGGCGATCCACCGAAGGGGACGCGCTTTAACCGGCGCGCAATCTCTCAGGTCTGAAGGACAGAGGGGCGAAGCACGCGAGTGCTCGTGTCTCTGTATTCGTTCGCCGGGGTTTCGATGGGTCTGAAGACTCCTCTTTACGATCTGCATGTTCAGCAAGGCGCGAAAATCGTCGATTTCGGCGGTTGGGATATGCCCTTGCACTATGGCTCGCAAATCGAGGAGCACCACTGGGTGCGCCGCGACGCCGGCATGTTCGACGTCTCCCACATGGCCGTCGTCGATCTGACGGGCGCGCGGGTTCGCGATTTCCTGCGGCAACTCCTCGCCAACGATGTGGCGCGCCTCAAATCCATCGGCAAAGCGCTGTACACCTGCATGTTGCTGCCGAGCGGCGGCGTGATCGACGATTTGATTGTGTATTTCCTGTCGGAGACTTCGTACCGCCTGGTTGTGAACGCAGGCACCCGCGGCAAGGATCTGATCTGGATCCGCAAGCACGCTGCCGATTTCAAGGTGACGGTCAACGAGCGCCAGGATCTGGCGATGATCGCCGTCCAGGGTCCGAACGCGCGGCAAAGAACCGCGGCACTCCTCCCCCCGGCGCAAAGCGCCGCGGTACTCACGCTGAAACCCTTCTTCGGCGCCCCCGTCGATTCGTGGTTTGTGGCGCGGACCGGCTACACCGGCGAAGACGGATTCGAGGTGATGATGCCCGCGGCGCAAGCCCCGGAAGTCTGGCGAGGATTGTTGGGGCAGGGCGTGAAGCCGGCGGGATTGGGGGCACGCGATACCCTGAGACTGGAAGCGGGCATGAACCTCTACGGCAACGACATGGATGAGAATCACCATCCCCTGGAGTCCGGCCTGGCTTGGACCGTCGCATTCGATCCGCCCGAACGCGATTTTCTGGGGCGCGAGGCATTGCAGAGCGCCCGCCGCGAGGACGGCCGCGAGCTGGTGGGGCTGCTGCTGGAAGAGCGCGGCGTGCTGCGCAGTCATCAGAAGGTGCTCGTCGCCGGCGAAAATTCCGCCGTTCCCGCGGGCGAAGTGACCAGCGGCACTTTTTCGCCGACGTTGAATCGATCCATCGCGCTCGCGCGAATACCAAAAACCTCGAATCCCATGGTGCAGGTGGAGATTCGCGGCAAGTTGCACGCGGCGCGCATCGTGAAGCCGCCGTTCGTGCGCCATGGCAAGTCCTTAGTGGATATTTGAGAGGTTTCGTACGTGAACAACATTCCGACAGATTTGCGATACACCAAGAGTCACGAATGGGTGCGCCAGGGTCAAAACGGCGCCGTCGAGATCGGCATCACCGATCATGCGCAGAGCGCCCTGGGAGATCTGGTATTCGTCGAGGTTCCCGACGTGGGGCGCGCTTTGCGCGCCGGCGATGCCTGCGCCGTGGTCGAGTCCGTCAAGGCAGCTTCCGATGTTTACGCGCCGCTCGCCGGCAAGGTGACCGCCAACAATGGCGCGCTGGCCGCGCAGCCGGAACTGCTCAATACCGATCCGTATGGTGCCGGATGGCTGTTTCGCATGCAGGCCGACGCGGCGGCCGATCTTTCGCCGCTGATGAACGCCGGCGCTTACGCGAATTTTCTGGCAGACGAATCCAAGTAAAGGGTCGAATCATGGCATTCATTCCCCATACCCCCGATGACGTCGCCGGCATGCTGGATGTGGTCGGCGCGCGCTCGATCGAGGAACTCTTCGACGAAATTCCCGCCGAGCTTCGCGCCGGCACCCTCAAGGTGCCGCCGCCCCTGTCGGAGATGGAGATCGCGCGCCTGATGTCGGACCGGGCCACGCTCGACGGCCGGCCCTTGAATTTCATCGGCGCCGGCGCATACGAACATCACATTCCCGCACCGGTATGGGCCATCGCCACGCGCGGCGAATTCTATTCGGCCTATACGCCGTATC
Source organism: uncultured Gammaproteobacteria bacterium (assembly GCA_963775565.1). Lineage (GTDB taxonomy): Bacteria > Pseudomonadota > Gammaproteobacteria > Steroidobacterales > Steroidobacteraceae > Bog-1198. The sequence continues at coordinate 100,110 of CAVZJP010000017.1, read as the reverse complement.
AGGCGGAGGCGAGCCAGGGGACGCTGCAGCTGATCTACGAATTTCAATCGATGATCTGTGCCTTGACGGCGATGGAGGTTTCGAACGCATCGCTGTACGACGGGGCCTCAGCCCTGGCGGAGTCCTGTCTGATGGCGGTGCGCGCCAACCGCGGCTCGAACTCAAAGCGGATCCTGGTGCCGCGCGCGGTGAATTCCATCTACACGCAGGTGGCGCAGGCCATCGCCGGCAATCAGGACATCGCATTCGAGGGCGTGGATTTCGATCGTTCGACGGGTTGCACGGCGCTCGAGGCGCTCAAGACCCATGGCGGCAAGGACTTCACGGCCTTGGTCATTCAGCAGCCGAATTTCTTCGGCAGTCTGGAGGAGGTGGATGCGTTGACCGATTGGGCGCATGCCAACCGTCTCATGGTGATCGCCGTCGTCAACCCCACATCGCTCGCTTTGCTCAAACCCCCCGGGCTTTGGGGCACCGAGATCGACGGGCGCCGCGGCGCCGATATCGTCTGCGGCGAAGGCCAGCCCCTCGGCGTTCCGCTGGCCTCGGGCGGACCCTATTTCGGTTTCATGGCGACCCGCATGCAGTATGTGCGGCAGATGCCCGGGCGCATCGTCGGGCGCACGGTGGACGTGGAGGGACGGCCGGGATTCAGCCTGACCTTGCAGGCTCGCGAGCAGCACATTCGGCGCAGCAAGGCCACCTCGAACATTTGCACCAATCAAGGATTGGCGGTCACCGCCGCCACCATCTACATGAGCTTGCTCGGCGCGGCCGGACTCGAAGCGGTGGCGCAGACCAGTATGCAGCGCACCGCCGATTTGATTTTTGCATTGAGCAAAATTCCCGGCGTCAAGCGCGCCTTTACCGCACCGCACTTTCACGAGGCCGTATTGCTTCTGGATCGGGCGCCGGGACCTATCCTGGCGGCACTGGCGCGGCGCGGAATCTTTGGCGGACTCGATCTTGGCGATCGCTACCCCGAATTGGGACCGGCACTGCTGGTGTGCGCGACCGAAACCAAACTGGCATCCGACATCGACGCATATGCATCGGCGATGGCCGATGTGATGAATGCAGCGCGTGCCGCGGCATAGCCTGCAAACGGGCTCCAAGGAAAAATCATGACTGAGTTGCAATCGCGCGAGCCATTGATATTCGAACTGAGCAAACCGGGGCGTGGCGCCGTTACTCAATACCCGCCGTACGTTACGGGCTCGGCTTGTGTGCCGGCGCAATTGCGTCGCACGGTGCCGCCGCAGCTTCCCGCGGTCTCGGAGCTGCAAGCGGTGCGCCACTTCACGCGCCTGTCGCAGATGAATTTCTCCATCGACACGCATTTCTACCCGCTGGGTTCGTGCACCATGAAGTACAACCCCAAGGCCTGCAACACTTACGCCATGCTTCCGGAATTCCTGGGCCGGCATCCGCTCGGGCCGGAGCCGCAGGGCTTCCTGGCGTGCATGTACGAGCTGCAGGAGATGCTGCAGGAGATCACCGGCATGCAGGCGGTCAGTCTCACGCCGATGGCCGGCGCGCAGGGCGAATTTGCCGGGGTCGCGATGATCCGCGCCTACCATCGTGCGCGCAATGACACTGCGCGTACCGAGATCATCGTGCCGCAGGCCGCGCACGGCACCAATCCCGCCACTGCAACCATGTGCGGCTATGCGGTGAAGGAAATTCCCTGCGACTTGAATGGCGACGTCGATATCGAGGAGTTGAAGGCTGCGGTGGGCCCGGCCACGGCCGGAATCATGCTCACGAATCCCTCTACGCTCGGCGTATTCGAACGCAAGATCGTGCAGATTGCGCGCATCGTTCACGACGCCGGCGGCTTGCTCTACTACGATGGGGCAAATTTAAATGCCATCCTGGGCAAGGTGCGTCCCGGCGACATGGGCTTCGACGTCATGCACATGAATCTGCACAAAACATTCTCCACACCGCATGGCGGCGGCGGGCCGGGTTCGGGCGCGGTGGGCGTGAATGCCCGCTTGAGGCCGTTCATGCCCATTCCCACGGTCGGCAAGGACGGCGCGCGCTACCGTTGGCTTACCGAACAGGATCTGCCGCAGTCCATCGGCCGCCTGTCAGGTTTCATGGGGAATGCCGGCGTGAATCTGCGCGCCTATATCTATATGCGCCTGCTGGGCCGCGAAGGCATGGTGCGGGTTGCGGAATTCGCCGCACTCAATGCCAACTATCTGATGAAGCGGCTGCAGGCCCTGGGCTTCGAAGCGGCCTACCCTGCGCGTCGTGCCAGCCACGAGTTCATCATCACGTTGAAGCAGGAAAATAAGGCTTACCACGTGACCGCGATGGATGTGGCGAAGCGCTTGCTCGACTACGGCATGCACGCACCGACCACCTATTTCCCCTTGCTGGTGCCTGAATGTCTGTTGATTGAGCCGACGGAAACGGAGGCGAAGGAGGATCTGGACCGTTTTTGTGACGCAATGAGCGCAATCCGCAGTGAAATGCAGCACGATCCCGAGAAACTCGCCTCCGCTCCGCATACAATGCCTGTGCGACGATTGGACGATGTGCGGGCGGCCAAGCAGCTCGATCTCGCTTGGAAAGCCTAGGGTCTGGATTTCCATGGTCAGGAACCGGCCGGCCTCGATCTTGTCCGACCACCGGTAGTCAACGAAATCTAACCCACAGGATCGGCATGCTCCGCACCTCGCTGTTTGCGTCCCTCGTTACCTTGGGCCTGGCGCCGGCATTCGCCGCTGCGATTCCCGAACCGCCTCCCGGCGTTCCCAGCACTCCGGCCAATTGGGCGCAAACCTTGGAAAGAATTGCGACCGGTGTGGTCACCATTCAGATCGACGCCACGCGCGCATTCGATACCGAATGGAATGCCACCGCGCAGGCTACCGGCTTCGTCATCGATGCCAAGCGCGGATTGATCCTGACGAATCGTCATGTCGTCACGCCTGGTCCCGTTACCGCACAGGCCATCTTCCTGAACCGGGAGGAAGTGCAGCTCTATCCGATCTACCGCGATCCCGTCCATGACTTCGGCATCTATCGCTACGACCCGGCAAAACTGCGTTTCATTCAACCGGCAGAACTGCCCTTGTATCCGCAAGGCGCGGTGATCGGCCGGGAGATTCGCGTTGTCGGCAACGATGCGGGTGAACAATTGTCGATTCTGGCAGGTACCTTGGCGCGCTTGGATCGCGAGGCGCCGGAATACGGCTACGGCAAGTACAACGATTTCAATACGTTTTACTATCAAGCGGCCTCCAGCACCTCGGGCGGCTCCTCCGGTTCACCGGTGATCGACATCGAGGGCCGGGTCGTGGCCCTCAATGCGGGGGGCGCCACGGGTGCTGCCTCGAGTTTCTATCTGCCGCTGACCGCGGTGGTTCGTGCGCTCAAATACATCGAGGCCGGCAAGCCCGTGCCTCGGGGCACGCTGGAAACGGTGTTCAAGTACACGCCCTACGATGAACTCAGGCGCTTGGGACTGAAGGCCGAAACCGAAGCCAGGATGCGCCGTGACTACCCCAAGCTGACCGGCATGTTGGTGGTGGACGAAGTGCAGCCGGGATCGGGCGCAGACGGCCAACTGTCGCCGGGCGATATTTTGTTGTCGCTCGACGGCAAGCCTACCCCGGAGTTTTTCGCGCTCGAAGACGCACTCGACAGTCATGTGGGCCGGCGGGTCAATGTGGAGGTGCAGCGCGGCGCCGACTTCGTGAAGCACGACTTCAGCGTGCAGTCCCTGAGCGACATCACCGCCGACGAATTCATCGAATTCGGCGAGGCGGTGGTGCACACCCTGTCCTATCAGCAGGCGCGGCATTTCAACGTGCCCATCAAGGGTGTGTACGTCGCGAATCCGGGATATGTTTTTGGCGCCGCCGGCATTCCGCGCGCTTCGCTGATTTCTTCGTTCAACGGCAAAAAAGTGGACAACCTGGCGGATTTCGCCGCCGCGTTGGCGGAACTGGCGGACGGCGCGCGGGTCCCGGTGCGCTACAGCACCATCGAAGATCCGCGCGCGCCGCAATTGAAGGTCATTCGCATGGACCGGCGTTGGTTTCCGGCCCGGGAATGCAAGCGCGACGACAATCTCGGAACCTGGCCCTGTATCGGAATCAGTGCCGGACCCGATCCCTCGCCGGTCAAGGCGGCATCGACACAGTTCGGCAAGACCGGCGATCCGCGCATTGACCGGCTGGCGCCCTCCCTGGTGCTGGTGAATTTCGACATGCCTTATTCGGTATCCGGCGTCACCGAGAAGAATTATCACGGAACCGGCGTCATTGTGGATGCGCAACGCGGGCTGGTGGCGATCGATCGCAATACCGTGCCGGTCGCCATGGGCGATGTGCGCATCACCTTTGCCGGAACCGTGGAGGTGCCGGGCAAGGTGGTCTTCATCCATCCGCTGCACAATCTCGCGGTGATCTCCTACGATCCGAAGGCCATCGGCGATACGCCGGTCCGCGCGGCGACCATGGTTACCCGGTCCTTGAACGCCGGCGACGACGTTTGGGTGGTCGGTCAGCACGCCGATTCGAAAATCCAATCGCAGAAGACACAGGTATCTTCCATCGATGTCCTGTCATTCCCCCTGTCGCGCACGCTGCGTTTCCGCGACAGCAATCTGGAGGCGATCAGCCTCATCAATGCTCCCAGCGATTATGATGGCGTGCTGGCGGACGATAAGGGCGATGTGCTGGCGCTGTGGTCAAGTTTCGCCTTCGAGTCGCAGCGCGAACTGGAACAAATCAACCGCGGCATTCCGGCGGATTTGGTGAGCGAGATGATCGGCGTGGTGGCTGATGGCCGCCCGCTGTATTCCCTCGAGGCCGAATTCACCGTGCAATCATTGGCCGGCGCACGCGAGCTGGGCTTGACGGATGAATGGGTGCGCCGCTTGGCGGAACACAATCCGCAGCGGCGGCAGGTGCTCGGCATCGATCGCCTTGTCGCGGGCTCGCCCGCCGCAAAGCTGCTCGAGCCCGGCGATCTATTGCTCGCCGTCGATGGCAAAGTGGTCAATCGATTCCGCGAGGTCGAGCGCGCGGTGCAGAATCCCCAGTGTCAGGTCACCGTGTGGCGGGACGGCGCCGAGAAGACCGTGCAAATGAAAACCGTGGCCTTGAACGGGCGCGACATCGATCGTGTGCTGATCTGGGCGGGTGCGACGCTGCAGGCTCCGCATCGCGCCATGGCCGCTCAACGGGGCATCGCTCCCTTCGGCGTGTTCGTCTCATTTTTCTTCTACGGCTCGCCGTCCACTCATTACGGCTTGTACGCCGGCAGGCGCATCGTCGAAGTCGATGGCCAGGCCACTGCGGATCTCGATGCCTTCATCAAGGCGGTGAGCGGCAAGGCCGATCGCGCCTCGTTGCGCCTGAAGACCATCAGTTGGAACGGCCAAACCGATGTCATCACATTGAAATTGGACAAACACTACTGGCCGGCCTACGAACTGACCCGGCAGCAAGACGGCACGTGGACGCGAACCGCGCTCGATCCGCCGGAAACCACCGCGGACGCATCGCCCAAACTCAAGCCGGCAGGCTATTGACCAGCGATTCCAGGGCCTTGAGCCAACACTGATAGTAGTCGTGCCCCAGATCGGCGTCGCCGGCCCGATGTGCGATGTCGATCTGGCGGGCCAATGCCTGGCTCCATTGCGGCCAGGTGAACAAGCCGCGCTCATGCAGCGCCAGCACCATGGCGAACGCCCGGGCCTCCCAGGGCGCATTGAAAACCGGGCCGTCCGCTGTGCGCGGCATACCCGGCATTTCAGGCAAGGAGATTTCGGTCATGCCGGCTCGAGGTACGGTTCCCAGGCATCCACCGAAATGATGGATTGCCCGGCGTGCTCCGGGCCCCACAGTTCAGACGCCTCGAAAGCCACGTTGTAAAGCCATTGGGGGGATTCACCCAGGCCGTGGGCGTGGGTATCGGGAAACACATGTACCCCATGCACCCGCTGCACGACGCCGTTCTTGCCGCGTGCGTATCCCGGCAAACGCGTGTGATGCGAGGCCTCATCGGCGCTCGTGTACACCCGGTCTCCCACCGCAAAGCGCGCAGGCTGGGCCGGTGATCGCGAGAAGGGATTGTTCGTCGTGATGGCTGCTGCAACCCTGTCGGCTGTGAGGACGCGCCGCGCGGACGGAGAAGCATCGCGGTTCACGCCTTTTTGCGCCACGAGTTTCTCGAGCGCCGCCAGCCAGATCTCGTAGTAACTCAAGGACCGGTAATTGGGCAGCGTTTCGCGCGCCGACCTGTTCATATCGATATTCGACAGGCCCGTCGGCCCCATGGCCACCACCAACGCCATGACGCGAGGCTCCCACGGCGCATGAAACAGATCGCCCTCAGCCTCGGGAATGATGGCGCCGGGTTGCTCGGTGCCGCCGAGATCCGCGTAGGAGCGATAGGTCAAGCCGGCGCGCCCGGCAGACCGGTGCCGATCATCGAGTCGCGCGTGACCCAATCGGCGAGTTCGCGCTCGCTCAAGTGTTCCGATCCTAAGGGCCGCTGCGGCACGACCAGATAACGAACCTCGGCGGTCGAATCCCAGATGCGGATTCGCGTCGATTCCGGCAACGTCACGCCGAATTCCTTCAACACTGCGCGCGGATCCTTCACGGCGCGCGAGCGATAAGGCGCGCTCTTGTACCAAGTCGGAGGCAGCCCCAGCACCGCCCAGGGATAGCAGCTGCAGAGCGTGCACACCACCAGGTTGTGTACCTGCGGAGTGTTCTCGACCGCCACCATGTGCTCGCCCTGCCTTCCGGCGTACCCCATTGAAGCAATGGCCGCGGTGGCATCATCGAGCAGCCAGCGGCGAAACTTAAGGTCGCACCAGGCTCGCGCCACGACCCGCGCCCCGTTGCGGGGCCCGATTTTTGTCTGGTAAGCATCGATCAATACGTCGAGTGCCGCAGGATCGATATAGCCTTTTTCCGTCAGCAGCGCTTCCAGCGCGCGAACGCGCTGTTCCGGTGCACTCGCCGCGCCGGCATCGGGTTCACCGTGATGGTGGTGTTCGCTCTCCTGCACGTGATCTAGTATATAAGGCTCTGGAGGGCCAGTCATGATTGACGCGCGAACGCGACCGGTCTTGGTGTCGGCGATTTTTTTGCTGCTGTGTTTGGGGCAGGCGTGCGCCTGCTTCGCCCGGACCGCCGAGCTGCGGCTCTATTCGCTCGATTGCGGCCACGCCATGTTCAAGGACCTCAGCGGCTTCTCCGACACCGGCGAGTACGACGGCAAATCGGGCGAAATCGCGGTGCCGTGTTTCCTGATCCGCCATCCCAAGGGCGATTTGCTGTGGGATACGGGCCTGGGCGATCACTACAATTTTCCCCGGGAGGGAACGGATGTTGCGCCCGGTGTGCATGTCACGGTTCCGGTGACATTGCTGGCTCAATTGCAGTCGCTCGGCGTGGCTCCCAAGGAAGTGAATTTCGTCGCCTTCTCGCATCTGCACTGGGATCACACCGGCAATGCAAACGACTTTCCCGACTCGGTCTGGATCATGAACAAGGCTGAACTTAGCGCATCGCTGGTTCTTCCCCCGCCCGGCGGCGTGCTGCCGGAGACGTGGAGCGCCTACAAGAGTGCGAAGACGGAGACCATCGAGGGCGACTATGATGTTTTCGGCGACGGCAAGGTGATGATCTTACGCGCGCCCGGTCATACTCCCGGGCATCAAGTCCTCAAGCTCAAGCTGCAGAAAAGCGGCACCGTCATTCTGTCTGGCGATCTTTACCATTTGCGCGCCGACCGGACTTTCAGACGGGTACCGGTCTATAACGCGAATCGCGCCGACACATTGGCCTCCATGATCCGGGTGGAATCCATCATCAAGCACAGCGGTGGGCGCTTGGTCATCCAGCACGATCCACGGGATTTTTTGCTGCTGCCCAAACCCCCTGCCTATCTTGATTGACAATGATCAATGACGCGGCCCGCGCCGATCTTCCCGAAATTCTAGCGATCTACAACGAGGTCATTCGCAATTCCACGGCCGTTTACACGGAGATCGAGTTCACCGCAGAGCGCGGCGCTTTCTGGTTCGATGCAAAGGCCGCCGCCGGTTTTCCCCTGATTGTCGCGCGCGATGATTCGGGCGTCGCCGGCTTCGGAACGTTCGGTGAGTTTCGCGCGCCGCCCTGCTATGGGCACAGTGTTGAACATAGTGTCCACGTTCGCGCCGATCGGCGCGGCTTAGGGATAGGCCGGATGTTGGTGATCGAGCTCATGGCCCGGGCGACCGCCATGCGCAAGCACGTCATGATCGCGGGCATCGACGCCGACAACGCCATCTCCATCAAACTGCACCAAAGCCTTGGATTCATGGATGTAGGACACTTTCATCAGGTGGGATTCAAGTTCGGACGCTGGCTCGACCTTGTTTTCCTGCAATGTCTCCTTCCGGCTACAAAACCCTTGCCGGAGGTACGCCCAAAGGAGTAGCCGATGCGGTAATGCGGGTGGCGCAGTCTTGATATCATGGGGTGGTGGTACGAGCTACGCAGACAGAAATCGAAACCGCGGTCGAAGCGTTGCGCATGGGTGAATTGGTGGTGTTTCCGACCGAAACCGTCTATGGATTGGGCGCAAATGCATCCAATCCCGCCGCGGTGCGCAAGATATTCGAGGTCAAAGGCCGCCCGCCCGATCATCCCGTCATCGTTCATCTGGACGACCCGCGCTACCTGCATCGCTGGGTTTCGCACGTGCCGCTGGTGGCCGAGAAATTAGCCGACAAATTCTGGCCGGGTCCCTTGACGCTGATTCTGCCCAAGGCCGACAACGTCAATGACATCGTTACGGGCGGTCAGGACAGCATCGGCATCCGGGTACCCTCGCATCCGATGGCGCAACAGCTCCTGAATGCCTTCGGCGGAGGCATCGCCGCGCCCTCTGCCAATCGTTATGGACGGTTGAGCCCCACCAAACCGGAACATGTTCGCGATGAACTGGGCGATGCGGTCAGGGTGATCCTGGACGGTGGCGACTCCCCCATTGGTCTCGAGTCGACCATCGTTTCCTGCCTGGACAATCAGGCCCGCCTGCTGCGCCCGGGTTTCATCACCCGCTCACAGCTGGAACAGGCGGTAGGACCGCTGGCGATCGGCGGCACGGTTCCCCGTGTCCCCGGGCGATCGCGCGCTGCACTATGCGCCGTCGACACCCCTGGAGATCATAGCCTCCGACGATCTGGAGGTGCGCGCCCTGGAAATCGCGGCGCGCGATGAAAAGGTGGCGGTGTTGGCGATGCGGCCTCCGCTGCACACCCAGCGTCACATGACCTGGATCAACGCCGGCAAGAAACCGGACACGTATGCTCACAATCTGTACAACAATTTGCGCACGCTCGACCGGGTGGGCTGCGTGAAGATATTCGTGCAAAGCCTGCCACAGGACGAGAAGTGGGCTGCGATTCTCGATCGTCTGCAACGCGCCAGCGGCATGGGCGATGATTCTTTGGAGCTGAGCGTAAGTTAGCTAGCAGATGGAGCTCGAACCCACGCAAGATCCCTTTTCGCGCGAGGCAATCGAGCATCTGGTGGCCCGCTACGGTTCGCCCCTGCTCATCATCGATGCCGAGCGGGTGCGCCGGCAATATCGGCGCCTGACCGCCGTGCTGCCCGGGGTCGATCTGCACTACGCATTGAAGCCGTTGCCGCATTCGTCGGTCATCAACACGTTGAACGCGGAAGGCGCCTTCTTCGATCTCGCGACCAACGGGGAGGTTGATCTGGTGCGCCGCCTCGGTATCTCGCCGGAGCGCTGCATCCACACTCACCCGATCAAGCGCGACAGCGATATTCGCACGGCATTGAGTTTTGGCGTGAAGCGTTTCGTCGTCGACAACCCGGACGAACTGCGAAAATTCACCAAGTTTCGCGGCCGTGCGTCGCTCCTGATTCAGAGTTTCGTTCCGCAGCCCGGGCGCCCCGGTCGACCTGTCCCGCAAATTCGGCTGCGATCCGGAGGCGGTCGCGGATCTTCTGCGCCTTGCCGCGGAACTGCGCATCGACGTGGACGGACTGTCCTTTCATACCGGCTCGCAAAACCCCGAGCCGGGCACGATCGTCAAGGCCATTGGTGTTTGCAGCGAACTCATCGATCGCGCGCTTAATCGGGTCACGCGGTGAACATGTTGGATATTGGCGGCGGCTTTCCCGTCGATTACGTGAATGCCAGCATGCCCATCGAGGAATTCTGCGCGCCCATCGTTGCGGCGCTCAAGAGCGTGCCGCCGGCGGTGCGCGTGATCGCGGAGCCCGGGCGCTTCATCTCCGCGCCGGCGGCAATCGGTGTCGCGTCCGTCATGGGCCGGGCATTACGGGATGGCCGCTGGTGGTACTATCTTGATGATGGTTTGTACGGCAGCTACAGCGGTCAGATGTACGACCACGCGACCTATCCGGTCAGCGCACTCGTACCGGGCGGCGAAACGTTTCCGTCGGTGCTCGCCGGTCCGACCTGCGACAGCATCGATGTCATCAGGGAAAAACTCGACTTGCCGAAACTCGACATGGGCGACCTCGTGGTTGGCCGCATGATGGGAGCCTACACCTGGGCTTCTGCATCGGAGTTCAATTTCTTTCCGCGTGCCACGGTGCTGGGGCTGGATTGCGGCAGGCTGCTGGACTCCGGAGCCCACGGATGAACCTGATTCGACGCCGCTTGGCTCTGACCGGTGCGGCACTGGCCGGTGCAACGCTGGCGGGTGCGACTCGCCGGCGCGCCGGCGCCGGAGCCAATGCGCGGCTAGGCTGCGCAGACGGATAGCGCTTTACAACCTGCACACCGCTGAGCGCTTGGATGTCGAGTATTTTCGCGAGGATGCTTACGTGGCCGAATCGCTCGCGCAACTGCAAGCACTCTTGAGGGACTTTCGCAGCGGCGATACGCATCCGATCGACCCGAAACTCCTGGATTATCTGGTGGATGTCGCGGGACGCCTGGGAGCGCCGGCGGAATATAGCGTGATCTCAGGCTACAGATCGCCGCAGACCAACGCGCAGCTGCACGCACTCAGCTCCGGGGTGGCGCAACACAGTTTGCATATGCAGGGCCGCGCAATCGATGTGCGCATGACGGGGGTGGATTGCGCTGTTCTGGCAGCCCGCGCACGGGATTTGAAGCGCGGTGGAGTTGGGTATTATCGCGCCTCGGACTTCGTGCACATGGATACGGGAGACTTTCGCACCTGGAGCGGCTAGTGATTAAGGGACTCACGAGGGGCACAACGGGACGCGTGCTGGTTTCACTTTGCATCGTTTCACTTGCCGGGGCTTGTTCCCGGCGATCGGCGTCGACCAGCGAAGCAGGCGCGGGCGCGCCGGCAAAATCCGCACCGGACCGCGGCGCAGAACTGTACGCACAAAACTGCGTGGCATGTCATCGGGAGCAAGGCGAGGGCCTGCCCACGATTTATCCGAGCCTGTCCGGCTCGGCGGCCGTCTTGGGCGATCCGATCGAGCTGACGCAATGGGTCTTGAGCCAGAAGCGCCCCGCATCGATTCCCGCGGGCCGTTACTCGACGCAAATGCTGCTATTCGGGTGGATGAAGGATGCGGACGCGGCTGCGCTGCTCACCTATATTCGCACTCATTTCGGAAATTCGGCGGCGCCCATCGACGCTGCAACCGTGGCGAAGGCCAGGGAAAAATAGATGCTCACCTCCATACATAGGCTGGTCGAGCGCTGCCGCAACGCGGAGCATCCTGCGGCGATCGCCAAGCTGCCATCGGGGTGGGTGATCATGGCCGAACGCCAGGTATTGCCCGGGTACTGTCTCTTGCTGTCTGATCCGGTGGTGCCGCACTTGAATGCATTGCCGCCCGAGCGGCGCAACCAGTTCTTGACGGATATGTCGCTCATCGGCGATGTGCTGCTGTCGCTCACGGCGGCCGCACGCATCAATTACGCCATCTTCGGGAATCTCGATCCTGCGCTGCACGCGCATATCTTTCCGCGCGACAGCGCGGAGCCTGAGAGCATGCGAACCGCTCAGCCTTGGGCGCTCGATTGGAACGCGGCGCCGCTTTACTCCGACGGCCTACACGGTGATTTCAAGCGGCGGGTGGGCTTGGAGCTGCGCAAGCTCAGCGCGGCCATCTAGCCGCGCGAATTCAACGCGCGGGAAGCGTCTTCCAAGCTCGTCAGCGGTGCGGAGCAGGTCATGCCGGTGCACAGGTACGCCACCGTCCCGCCGGCGGCGCTCTTCGCGGCCAGCGCCGGCGGCAGGTCGGGTGCGTCGCTGGGAATGGCGAAAATCATGCGGCTCGGCGCGTATAACACGCCCAAATCCGCCGCCCATTGCGTCGCGGAGGCAGCATCGCCGCGAATGATGAGTACCTGCAGCGGGGACAAGAGATCCTCCAGGCTGTTTATCAGGCTCATATGCGCCTGAGGATAATCTTGAATCGCCGGCCACGCGGCGCTGCAGCGTGCGTTCGGCCGCATCGAGATAGGACGTCTCGCCCAGCAGAATCCCCAGCCGGCACAGAACGGAGGCCGCCACGCCGTTGCCCGACGGCAGGGAATCGTCGGCATAGGTTTTGCTGCGAAGAATCAGCGCCTCATGTTCCCGGGCGGTGAAGTAAAATCCACCGGCTTGGCTGTCCTCAAATTGCGCCAGCAGTACATCGGCCAGCTGCCGTGCAAATGCGAGATCGCTGCTGCGCCAGCGGGTCTGCAGCAACTCCAGCAGGGCATCCATGAGGAAGGCGTAGTCATCGAGGTAGGCTGGCAGGTGCGCACGGCCGTCTTTGTAGGTCGCCAACAATCGGCCATCGCGCCACAGATGGCGCCGCAGGAAGTCGACGGCGGCAAAGGCGGCGTCCGCCAAATCGGGCCTTCGCAGCACGCGTGAGGCGATGGCCAGGCCTTTGATCATCAGCGCATTCCACGCCGTGAGGATCTTCTCATCGCGTGCCGGCCACACCCGCAAGTTGCGTGCCTTCAGCATTTTGGTTCGCGCCGACTCGATCCGTGCATGGATCGCCGCCGCCGACTCGTTGAGCCGCTCTGCGATGGCCTCGACGGATTCGTGCGTGTGCAGGTGCCATTCGCCCTCGAAATTGGCCTCGCGGTTCAAGCCGAAGCGCGGGGCGATCGCGGCGTATTCCTGCGCGGTCAGCAACGCCTGCACCTCTGCCTGGTTCCAAACGTAGAATTTCCCTTCGATTCCCTGGGAGTCCGCGTCGAGACTGGAGTAAAAGCCGCCTAGCGGCGAACGCATGTCGCGCAGTGTCCAGTCGGCGGTTTCGTTCGCAACCCGCGCGAACAAGGCCTCGCCGGTCGCGAGGCAGGCCCGTGCGTATTCGCAAAGCAGCTGGGCATTGTCGTAGAGCATTTTCTCGAAGTGCGGAATCATCCAGGAGCCATCGACCGAATAGCGTGCGAATCCGCCGCCGAGCTGATCGAAAATGCCGCCCTGCGCCATGCGGGTCAGCGTGAGGCTGCCCATATACAGCGATTTGAGGTCGGGGCTTGGGCTGCTCGATGTGGCATGCCAATGCCGCAGACAGCGCTCGATGCTGTCGGGATGCGGAAATTTCGGCGCGCCCGTGAATCCGCCGAATTCGGGATCGAATGAACGCTCGAGCGCGGCGCGCGCCCCGCTTAAGGGCGAGGCGTCCAGCGTGACGCCCGGCCGCGATTGCGGGGTGAGGCTGGCCAGAGCCGCCTGCAGCTGCTCGGTCTGCACCGCGATTTCAGCGCCCTGCTCGCGAAAGTATTGCGCCACGCGGCGCAATAGCTCTTGAAATGCGGGCATGCCAAATCGCGGCTCTTTGGGGAAATAGGTGCCGCCGAAGAACGGCTGCTGATCACGAGGGTTCAAGAACATGGTCAGGGGCCAGCCTCCGGAACCATGCGTGAGCAATTGCTGCGCGACCTGATAGATCTTGTCCAGGTCCGGACGTTCCTCGCGATCGACCTTGATGTTGACGAATAGCTCGTTCATCAAGGCAGCGGTCGCTGCATCCTCGAAGGATTCGTGAGCCATCACATGGCACCAATGGCAGGCTGAATATCCGATCGACAGCAGAATGGGTTTATTTTCCGCAGCAGCCTTGGTCAGCGCCGCCTCGCCCCATGGATACCAGTCCACGGGATTCTCGGCGTGCTGCAGCAGATAGGGGCTGGTCTCTTCGGCCAGGTGATTGCGGCGCATCTAAGCGACTTTAGTCGGTTAGAATGACGGCTACTACCCGCTTAAGACCTTTTTCATGTCCGATACTGCTCATGTGGCGCAACTGCCCGTACTGCGGCTGAAGCGCAACGAGGATCGGCGTCTGCACGCCGGACATCTTTGGATCTTCAGCAACGAAGTCGATACGCAGCAGACGCCCCTGGTCAAATTCAAGGCCGGCGATTTGGTGCGCGTGCTGGCGCACAATGATCGCGCCTTAGGTGTGGCCTACGTCAATCCGCAGTCGCTGATCGCGGCGCGGCTGCTGTCAACTTGGAGTCATGCCGGATGCGGCGTGGTTGAAGAGCCGCATCAAAAAGGCGCTGGCGCTGCGCGAGCGCCTGTACCAGAAGCCCTATTATCGGCTGGTGTACGGCGAGTCCGACGGACTGCCGGGACTGGTGGTGGATCGCTATGGCCCTGCCTGCGTCGTGCAGATCGGCACTGCCGGCATGGAGCGCCTGAAATTACCCATACAAGAAGCGCTGAAGCAGGCGCTCAAGTGCGAGTCGCTGCTGTTCAAGAACGACGGTACGGCGCGCGAGCTGGAGGGCTTGCCCAGCTATGTAGAAGCGGCCATCGGCACATTCGATGGCCCGGGAAAGGTGTTGGAGGACGACCTGGAGTTTCAGGCGCCCTTGCTCGAGGGCCAGAAGACCGGCTGGTTCTTCGATCAAGCGCACAACCGCAGGGCGTTGCCCAAGTATGTGCGCAAGGGCGCGCGCGTCCTGGACGTGTTCAGCTACGTGGGCGCGTGGGGAGTGCGTGCGGCGCGCCATGGCGCCAAGGAAGTGATGCTGGTCGATAGCTCCGCGGCCGCGCTGGAATTGGCCGAGGCGAATGCGGCGCGCAACGGCGTTTCGGTTCTCACCCGCAAGGGCGATGCATTTCAGGTTCTCGAGGACCTGACGGCCCAGGGCGAGCGCTTCGATGTCGTCATCATTGACCCGCCCGCGTTCGCCAAACGCAAAAAGGACCAGCCTAAGGCGCTGGCGGCCTACAAACGCTTGAACCAGCTGGCCATTTCGCTGCTGGTGGACGACGGCATTCTGGTTTCCTGTTCCTGCTCCTTTCACGTCAGCGCGGAGGATTTACAGGATGCCATTGCCAAGGCGGCGCGCGGCGCGGATCGGCAGCTGCAAATCCTGGAGGCGGGCGGCCAGGCGCCGGATCATCCGGTGCATCCCGCCATTCCCGAGACCCGGTATCTAAAGGCCTATTTCTGTCGAGTCACTGACGGTTTAAAGTAACGCGCATGCTCACCTACCCACACATCAATCCCATCGCGATTTCCATCGGGCCGATTCTCGGCGTCGGACCGTTGCGCGTGCATTGGTACGGAATCATGTACCTGATTGGATTTGCAGCCGCCTGGTGGCTTGCAAAATATCGCGCCCGGCGTCCCGGCTCGACCTGGGTTGCGCTCGACATCGACGACCTCATTTTTTACTGCGCCATCGGCGTCATCGTGGGCGGCCGGACGGGTTGGTGCATTTTTTACGGCCACGACGTGATCGCCGAAAGCTGGCTGAATGTCTTTCATATCTGGGACGGGGGCATGTCGTTTCACGGCGGCATGACCGGCGTATTGGTGGCCGCCATCGTGTTTGCCCGCGTCAAGCACAAGCAGGTGGCCGACGTTCTGGATTTCCTCGCGCCGCTGCCGGGCATCGGATTGCTTTCCGGCAGGTTGGGAAATTTCATCAACGGCGAGCTGTGGGGCAAGCCGACCGACCTGCCCTGGGGTTTCGGTGTGCCCGACGCGCAGGGCATCTTGGTTTCCCGGCATCCCTCGCAATTGTATGAAGCCGGTCTCGAGGGCTTGCTGTTGTTCATCATTCTCTGGTGGTTTACCAGCAGTCCGCGGCCGCGCCTGGCCCCGACCGGCTTGTTTTTGTTGGTCTACGGCTGCGGCCGCTTTCTGGTGGAATGGGTTCGGCTGCCGGACGCCAATATCGGCTACCTGGCCGGGGATTGGTTGACCATGGGCATGTTGCTGACGACGCCGATGATTTTTCTCGGCGCCGCGATGATGATCTACGCCTATCGACGCAATGCGCCGACAGGCAATGTGATGGCGGCGAAGGCGTAATGCTTCAGTACCTCGATTTCCTGCGGCACATTCGCGGACACGGCGCCGCCAAGGACGACCGGACCGGCACCGGCACGATGAGCGTCTTTGGCTATCAGATGCGTTTTGATTTGAGCGCCGGCTTCCCGCTGGTGACCACCAAGAAGCTGCACCTGCGCTCCATCATTTATGAATTGCTTTGGTTTCTGCGCGGCGATACCAACGTCAAGTATCTGCACGAGCACGGCGTCAGCATTTGGGACGAGTGGGCGGATGATGACGGCGAACTGGGCCCGGTCTACGGCAAGCAATGGCGGAGCTGGCCGACGCAGGACGGACGCCACATCGATCAGCTGGCGCAGGTGGTCGAACAGCTGAAGAGCAATCCGAATTCGCGGCGCATCCTGGTCAGCGCGTGGAACGTCGGCGAATTGGATCGTATGGCGCTGCTGCCGTGCCACGCCATGTTCCAGTTCTATGTGGCCGGCGGGCGATTGTCCTGTCAGCTGTACCAGCGCAGCGCCGATGCCTTGCTGGGCGTGCCCTTCAATATCGCGTCCTATGCGCTGCTCACGCACATGCTGGCGCAGCAATGCGATCTTGCCGTCGGCGACCTGGTGTGGACGGGCGGCGATTGTCACTTGTACTTGAACCATCTGCAGCAGGCGGACTTGCAGCTCTCACGCGCGCCGTATCCCTTGCCGCAGCTCAAGTTGCGGCGCAGGCCGCCGAGCCTGTTCGACTACGCGTACGAGGATTTCGAAGTCGTCGGCTATCGCTACCACGACGCCATCAAAGCCCCCATCGCCGTATGAAGAAGACGCGGCGGCCGCCGACACCTCTGTTCGAGGTTCGTCACTCGCGCATTCACGGCTATGGCGTATTCGCGCTGCGACAGATCCGCAAGGGTACGACCGTCATCGAATATCTCGGCGATCGGGTGAGCCCTGCCGAGGCGGATCGTCGCTACGCCGGCAAGAATCCTGATGATGGCCACACATTTCTGTTCACGGTGGACGGCAAAACGGTCATCGATGCCGGCGTCAACGGCAACGAGGCGCGCTTTGTGAATCATGGCTGCGAGCCGAATTGCCAGACCGTCAATACCGACCGGCGGATTTTCATCGAGGCTGTGCGTACCATCCGGCCCGGCGAGGAACTGGCCTACGATTATCGAATCGAGCGCGATGCCGATGATCCCGCCGATATCGATGAGGTATTTGCCTGCCGCTGTGGAGCGCAGGGTTGCCGCGGCAGCATGCTGGTGGCGCGCGAAGCGCGTGCCGCGCAAGCATGCGTCCAGCCGGCGCCGGCCGCAGTGAGCGCCGCCGCCGAATTGGGCGGTGCCGGGGTCTTGATTCGAGACCGGTTTGTCGCGCCATCGCGGATTCACGCATTGCTCGACTGTGCCCAGGCTCGCAAGCTCAAGGGCGAATTCGCGCCGGCCCGGGTGGGCGGGCGGGCCGCATTGCAGCGCCGCGAGGAAATCCGCGGCGATTTTACCTGCTGGCTGCGCGATCCGTTGTACCGCGCGGAGCAGGGTCTCCTCGATCAGCTCGAGGAACTGCGGCTGGAATTGAACCGCGAGGCCTTCCTCGGATTGTTCGACTTGGAGCTGCACTATGCATGGTATCCGCCCGGTGCCGGATATTCGCGGCACGTGGATCAACCGCAGGGCACGACGCAGCGCTTGGTGTCGATGGTGCTGTACCTGAACGTGGACTGGGACCCTCTCGCGGGCGGCGCACTTCGCATTTACGATGCGGCGGAGCGGATGATGCGATATCGAGCCCATTGCCGGCAGACTGATTTGCTTTCTGACGCCCGGCCGCGAACACGCAGGTACTTGCCGGCGACGCGCGATCGATTCAGCATCAGCGGCTGGTTCCGCGGACGTGATTGAACGAACGCGGATGAATGTTTCGTTGCAAAGGCGTAACAAGCGCGCGCTAGCATTGTGCAAATGGAGCCGCGGCTTGCCCGAGAACAAGGCACGCGGCCTACTGCGCAACCCCGGTGAGGCGATATGACCTTATGGGGGACTGGCATGAAAGTTGCTGTAGTTTGATGGTGTATCATAGGTTTTCTCTATGCGCTTGCCGTCGCTCAAATTTCTGAAGACGTTTCAGGTCGCGGCCAGGTTGCAAAGCTTCAAAGCCGCCGCCGAAGAACTGTTCATCACCCCCTCCGCCGTGAGCCATCAGATCAAGGCGCTCGAGGAGCAGCTTGGCGTGGGCCTGTTCGAGCGCGGAGTGCGCACGCTCAGGTTGACCGATGCCGGTGCGAACTATCTCGAGCACATCAGCGACATCTTTGCGAAGCTCGAGTCGGTCACCGAGCAACTGCAGGTTCGCTATGGGCGAACCATCATTCGGTTGAATGTGCCGCCGTTCTTCGCGAATGAGTTGCTGCTGCCGCGGCTCGCGTCGTTTTCCCAGGCGCGCGAGGAAACCGATATCCGGATCGAGACGACGTTTTCCGCGCCCAAGACCCATCCGCCGGAAGCGGATCTGTCCATCGTCGTGGGTGCAGGTCCCTGGGAAGGCTTGACGGTGCACGAGCTGTTTGCCCAAAGCTTCATCGCCGCCTGTTCGCCGGCGTTTCTGCTCGACAATCCCATCGACTCCTACAGCGACTTGAACGGCAAAACGCTGCTGCTGCATGAGGAGCGCCGTGAGGCGTGGGAGCGCTGGGCCCTGGGATTGGGAATCGACCCGATCAAGCCGAATCGACTGGTGCGTCTCGACACCATGTCGGCGGTGGTGCGTGCAGCGGAGCAGGGCGTCGGCATCGCCCTGGTGCCGTACCGTTTGAGCGCGGATCGCTTCAACGCAGGCGGCCTGGTGAAACTCTTCGATGCCGAATTGACCACCAATGAGAGCTACTTCCTCCTGCATCGGCCCGAGGATCGCGCGCGCGAGGATTTGCAGGAGCTCACGCGCTGGATCTTGAGCGAATGCCGGGTCGCGTGACGCATGAGAGAATTCTAGGGCTCGCCGATTTTTTTCTCGTTTGTCGCCGCCGCGGGCGTGCTCTACGGTGTACCTGGGGCGTTGGTATTTTTGACCATCAAGGAATACCACCATGGACATTCGCAAGCTCTTTCTCTGCGCCGCCGTCACTGCGGCAATCTCTCCGTCGATCGCCGCCGCAGCATCACCGCAGAATACCGCGCTGCAAGCCTGCGCCAGCGCGTTTGCCGCAAAAATTGCCTCGCCGGGCGCGGCGGCACCCAGCTTCAAACTGCAATACAGCGGCAGCGCCGAGAGCGCTGTCGAAGAATACTATGGCCACGAATTCACCTTTTACCTTCGCGCTCATGACAAGAAGACGGGCGTGACATTGGCGCGCGCGACCTGCTCCGCGGATACGCATGGCGCAGTCACCGCGTTGACGACCACAGAGGTCGGGGACGCAAGCCTGGCCAAAACGCTCTAGTCCGTATCCTTAGGAAGGGACGCGGCTGGCGTGGCGGCAGCGGCCGGCGTATAAATCCGTTTTCATTTTTCGAGAATGAACGGATGACGAACGCCGCGTTGGAACTGGTGGTCGCGGCTACGGAGAATGACGTCATTGGCCGCGCCAATCGGATGCCTTGGCACCTGCCGGGCGATATGCGGCATTTCAGGTCTCTGACCTTGGCTCGGCAGGTGCTCATGGGCCGCAAGACCTACGAATCGATCGGCAAGGCCTTGCCGGATCGCACCAATTGGGTCTTGAGCCGCTCGCCGGGATTTGCACCGGCCGATTGCCGCGTGGTGAGAACGCTCGCGGAGGTGCGGGAAGCGGCCGGCGCTGAATCGCCTTTGATGGTGATCGGTGGCGCGGAAATCTATCGTCTATGTCTGCCGCTGTCGCGGCGAATTCATCTGACGCTCGTGCACACGCAAATCGCGGACGGCGACACCTTCTTTGCCGATTGGCGAAAACCGGAATGGCGCGAATCGAGCCGTGAGCATCGCGAGGCGGACGCCAAGAATGCCTATGCGTATAGTTTCATCACGCTGGATCGGGTGGCGGGGCGTTAAACGATCGAAAGCCTGGCATTGATTTCGCGTTCCGCGCGCCCGAAGTCGACGTCGCCGAGGGTGACCGCGCCGGCGGTCAAGCCGGACAGGATCTCCGCCTGCGTCGCGCCGCGCAGCTGCGCCACCTGGTAGGGAATTTCGTGGTGGAACATCACCATGGAGTAGCGCGGGATGAAGCGTCGCGGAAAGCGCCGCTCGAGTTCAAGGGAAAGCGCCTGCTGCAGCTGAAATTTGCGGTCCGCAACCGTATCGCGCATCTCCAGATAGTTCTCGAGCGCCATGGTCGAGATTGCATCGGTGTTGGGCTTGCGCGCGGCGCCGAAATCCGCAAATGCCGCTTCCCAGGTCGGATGGCGCGCGATGCAGGCCGCGAACTCGATGCAATCCTCGAAGCAGCAATTCAAGCCCTGGCCGTGAAACGGCACCATGGCGTGCGCCGAGTCCCCGATCAGCGCCGCCATTCCAGCAGTGTGCCAGGGGCTCGCAGACACCGTTCCCAGAAATCCCACCGGATGGGCGATGAATTCCGCCACGCAATCCGGCATGTGCTGCCGCGCGTCCGGAAAGCTTTGCGACAAAAACCGACCGATCTGGGCAGGGGCCTGCAACGCCTCAAAACTGACCGGGCCGTGTTTGGGCAGGAACAGAGTTGCCGTGAAGCTGCCGTCGCTGTTGGGCAGCGCGATCAACATGTAGTCGCCGCGCGGCCAGATATGAAGTGCGTCCTGCGCCAGGCGAAAGCCGCCCGAGGCGCCGGCTGGGATCGACAATTCCTTGTAGCCGTGCTGCAGATCGGTCTCGCTTGCCTCGATCAACTTGAGCGCGCTCATGTGCCGGCGCACCGCCGAGCCGGCGCCGTCGCATGCCAATAGCGGCTGCATCGGCACCGCAAGCACTCGATCGGACTGAAGATCGCGCACCTGCGCCGTGCCCGCGGTGAAATCGGCTGCTTCGAAACGATGTTCGAAATGCAATCGTATGCCGCGATGCTGTGCGGCCACTTCCAGCAAGATTTGATTGAGTGTTTGCCGGGAGACCGAGTAATTCACCTCGCTGGGCCGTTGTCCATAAGGTTGGAAGCTGGTTTCGCCGCTCGCATGGTGAATGAGCCGGCCGCGCATCGGCAGCAGCGCGGACTTCAGGTTCTCGAATACGCCCGCCACTTTAAGGGCATGAATGCCTCGATCCGCCAGTGCCAGATTGATCGAACGGCCGGATGTATCGGGGGCGCCCCGGGGATCCTTGCGGGCTTCGTAAAGATCGACCTCCAACGGACCACGACGCTGCAGCAGAAGGGCCAGCAGGGCGCCGGTGGGACCCGCGCCGACAATGCTGATCACGGGGCCATCATGCGCGCACCGCGCGCGCCAGCACTTCCACCGCGTCGAACACATCGTTGAAAGAGTTGTACAGCGGGATCGGCGCGAGCCTGAAAACATCCGGTTCCCGCCAATCGCCGATGAGACCCGCTGCGCTCAAGTCTTCATGGCAGCGTTTCGCTGCGGCGGCGGAACCCGCAATTCGCAAGCTGAGTTGGCAGCCGCGCTGCTCGGGGGAACTCGGAGTGATGATATGGACCCGGTCCGCAAGACTCTTCTCAATGAGGCGCTGCATGAATCCCGTCAGTGCAATGGATTTCTTGCGCAGTGCCGGCATGCCGGCCCGTTGAAATATTTCCAGCGACGCCAGCAGCGGTGCGAACGACAGGATGGGGGCATTGCTGATCTGCCACCCTTCAGCACCGTCGATGGGATCGAATGTGGGGTCGTAGAGAAATCGATCGGTCTTGTTATGACCCCACCAGCCTGCGAACCGCGGCACATGCAGACCCCGGCCGTGACGGGCATGCACGAAGCATCCGCCGACCGCTCCGGGGCCGGCATTGAGGTACTTATAGCTGCACCACACCGCAAAGTCGGGATTCCAGTCATGCAGATGCAGGGTGGTATTGCCTATCGCGTGGGCGAGATCGAGACCCACCGCCGCCCCGGCGCGGCGCGCCGCCGCGATCAGCGAACCTAAGTCCAATGATTGTCCGGTGAGATATTGAACGCCGGGCAGGAGCACCAGCGCGAGACGCGGTCCCTCCCGATCGATTCGCTCGATCAAATCCTCGGTACGCAGGTTTCGCTCGCCGGCCCGCGGTGCGACTTCAATCAGGCATTGCGCGGGGTCAAGACCGTGAAATTGAAGTTGCGAGACCACGGCATAGCGATCCGAGGGGAACGCCGAACTCTCGATCAGCACGCGATTGCGTGTCGCATCGGGACGCAGGAAGCTGACCATCATCAAGTGCAGATTCACCGTCAGCGAGTTCATGGCAACGACTTCGCTGGTCTCGGCGCCCACCAATGCGGCGAGCGCCGCCGCCGCTCGTTCGTGATAGGGGATCCAGGGCCGTTCGCCCAAGGTGTGGCCGAGCACGCCGAGGCGTTGCCAGTTCTTGAGCTCCTGCTCCACGAACAGGGCTGCGGATTTGGGCTGCAGACCCAGGGAATGGCCCCCGAAGTACAGCATCTTTCGCCCTTGAGCATCATAGGGATGGTGGAACTCCGCCGCGAAGCCGGCGAGCGGATCCGCCGCGTCTTGAGCGGTGGCAGCGGCGGAATTGAGTTCAGTCTCGATCAGGCAGGGGCCTGCATGATCGTGCCGCAGACGCTGCAAGTGCGCTGCTGGATGCTCGAATAGAATCGAGAAAAGATCCCGGGAAGTTGGCGCTCTATGTCGTGCACCGCGACGCGTTCGAAAAATAACCGATGCCCGCAATTCTCGCAGTACCAGGAGAAACCATCCAATTCATCCGGGCCGCGGCGCCGTTCGACGACGACCCCGACGCTGCCGGCGGGACGTTGCGGCGAATGCGGCACTTCAGCCGGCAAAAGATACATCTCACCCGCGCGGATGGGCACATCGATCATGCGGCCGTCCTGCACCGTCTTGAGCACCATGTCCCCCTCGACTTGGTAGAAAAACTCGGCGCTGGGGTCGTGGTGAAAATCTTTTCGTGAATTCGGTCCGCCCACCGCCATGATGATGAAGGCGCTGTCCTCGAAGAGTAATTTGTTGCCCACCGGAGGCTTGAGCAGGTCGCGATTTTGGTCGATCCACCGGAGCAGATTGAAAGGCGGGGCGGCTGACATGCGCTCATTATAGCGGCGATGAAACTTCGATGCGTCGTGCGCGGTCAAATCCGCCGGAGGGATACATGAGAAGCGCGTGGGCGGCTGCCGGGGTCGGATTGATGATTGCGCTGCCGGGATGGGCGGGCGGCGCAGACGTCGGCAACCCGCAGGCGGCGGTGTGGAAGGAGCAGCGCCTGACCTTCTACTACGTCGGGCGCACGGCACGCTATTCCTGTCAGGGGCTGCGCGATAAGGTGCGCTCGCTTCTGCTGGATTTGGGCGCGCGGCGCGACATCAAAGTATCCGTTCTCGCCTGCGACGAATCGGCGTCGCACCTGGCCGGTGGATCCCTGGGTCCGAATCTGGGACTGGTCTTCTCATCGCCTGCATTGCCTGATCGCCGCGGCCAAACCGTCGGGCCCCGGTGATTTGTCATCCCTGGCCGCCAATTACATCCCTTTCACCCTCGCCAATGACGTATTCCGAAATATCGGTCTGGGCGATTGCGAACTGATCCAGGAATTCACCCGGCAGATCCTGCCCAAAATGGCGACGCGCAATGTCAAACAGGACATTACCTGCGTTCCGAATCAGATGAGCGGCAGCCGTTTCTTCGTGCGCGGAGAGATTCTGAAGGCTAGCGACTCTTCGCCATAGCCGGCACCTGTACCGGTTCGGCGTCCGGCAGGTCAAGACGCAGCGCGGTCAGGCTGCCGCCCCAGACGCAGCCCGTATCGATTCCCGTGACATCGGCATTCTTGAAGAACCCCAGCGTCGACCAATGACCGAATACGATGCGCGATCCGCGCCAGCGGGCAGCCGGCGCCTCAAACCAGGGGATGAGAGACTGCGACTGCGCTTTGCGCGGCGATCCCTTGGCGCGCAGCGCCAGGCGGCCGTGGCTGTCAAGATATCGCAGGCGCGTGAAGCAATTCACGATGAATCGCAGGCGCGCTTCTCCGGCAAGCGCATCATTCCACTGGTCGGGCTGATCGCCATACAGATTCGCGAACACTTTCTCCGGGTCGCGGCGCAGAGCTTTCTCGAATTCGCGGGCGCATGCTCGGGCGAGCGGCAGATCCCATTGCGGCACCAAGCCGGCATGCACCATGCAAACGCGCAAGGCTGCATCCTCGTGAAGCAGCGGCCGGCTCACCAGCCATTCGAGCAACGCGGCGCGATCGGGCGCGGCAAGTACGGCATCGAGCGTATCGTCGCTGCGCAATCGAGCCGCGCCGAAGGCCACGGCCAGCAGGTGCAAATCGTGATTTCCCAGGATGACGGTCGCTGCGTCGCCCATGGCGCGAATTCTGCGCAGTACTTTGAGCGAATCGGGTCCGCGATTGACCAGATCGCCGACGAACCAGAGCGAATCGCGGTGAGGTGAGAACTTCAACTCGCCGAGCAGGACGCCAAGCTCCGCGTCGCAGCCCTGCACGTCGCCGATCGCATACAGCGCCATCAGGCCAGGAGCCTGTCTGATATTCCACGTGAGCCGCGTTGGCTCTGCAAGGGAGCGGATGCAAGGCGCGCGGCGCAGGTCGTGGTGGTTCCACGACCAAGCCGCGCAACGCCGCAGACGCCCCTTCCAGAGCAACCCTTCGGGACCGGACGGATTTGCCTTCACTCATCGTTGTCGCCTCCTGATTTGGCTCTACCAAACTTCGTCGGCTCCGCCTCGATTGAAGGCAAATCCGTCACGGTCGCGGCCACGGGGAATAAGAACTAGTGCAGCACCCCGGGCATCGCCAGCCTGAACGGTGCAATCGGCGCATCGAATTGTTGCCCGTCGTCGGCCATCATCTGATAACTGCCTTGCATGGTGCCGACGGGAGTTTCAATGACCGCGCCGGTGGAGTAGCGAAATCCCTGGCCGGGTTTGAGATAGGGCTGCTCGCCGACCACGCCGTCGCCGCGCGTTTCCTTCACATTGCCGTTGGCATCCGTGATGATCCAGTGCCGCGTGAGCAAGCGGGCCGGTACCTGCCCTTCGTTGCGAATGGTGATGGTGCAGGAGAAAACAAAACGCTTGTCGCGCGGGTCGGACTGCTCTTCGATGTAAGAGGTCTCAACCTCAACCCGGATTCCGGGATTCTTCGGTTGGGCTGTGACGCTCGGCATGTACTACTTCAACCGTACCGCAAGTACGTCGCAGTGCGCCGCGTGCAGTACGGTATCCTCGGTAAAATTGACCATGATGGCGAGGCCATGCCGCTCGCGGCTGCCGAGCACGATCAGATCGGCGGCTACTTCCTTGGCGACACGCAGTATTTCCGCCTTGGTGTTGCCGGCCTCCACCCGCGTCGTGGCGCGCGGCAGCGCCAAGCGTGCGGTCAGATCGGCAAGTTTCGTGCCCGCGCGGCGCATCAGATCATTCTCGATCTGCACCGTCGGCATCATCGATTCGCCCATGGGTTCGGCGGGAACGAACTCGACCACATGCAACACCACCACCTCGGCATTCGAATGCGCGGCCATATCGCGCCCGGCAACAGCCACTTTTTCGCTGTCCTCGGACAGATCCAGCAACACCAGGATTTTCTTATAGCCCGCCATGTGATTTCGAGTATAACCGAGAGTGATGCGCCGCGAGCATGCCGAATTGCGCCGGCGTGAGCGTTTCCGGACGCAGCTGCGAATCGATGCCGCAGGATTCGATTTCCTCCGGCGCGAGCAGCCCTTTCAATCCATTGCGCAAAGTCTTGCGGCGGTGAGAGAACGCCGCCGTGACCAGGGTGCGCAGCGTGCCGTCGTCGCCGATATCGAAGCGCGGCTCGAGCGTTGGACGCAACCGTACGATGGCTGACCAGACTTTGGGCCGCGGCTGAAATGCGCCCGGGCCCACGTCGAACAACCGTTCCACCTCGGCGACCGCCGCCAGCATCACGGTCAGGCGGCCGTAAGTTTTGTTGGCAGGCTGCGCGGTCATGCGATCAACCACTTCCTTCTGCAGCATGAAATGCATGTCTGCGATGGCGGCGCGCTGCGACAGCAACCTGAACAGCAGCGGCGTGGAAATATTGTAGGGAAGATTGCCGACGATCCGCAGCGGCGCGCCGTTTGCGCGCAAACCCGCATAGTCGGTCTCGAGCGCGTTTTCGATGTGCACCTTGAGGCCGCTGCCGGCGCGCGCGTCCTGCTTGAGAGCTTGCGCCAGATCGCGATCGATCTCGATGACATCGAGGGTTTTCGCCCGCCGCAACAGCTCCCAGGTCAGCGCTCCGCGGCCGGGCCCGATTTCAACCAGACGATCGCCGGCAGCAGGCGCGATACCATCGACGATTCGCCGTATGACGGCGGGATCGTGCAGGAAATGCTGACCGAAGCGCTTACGAACCTGCATGATTGACGCGCGCGCTCGCCAGGTCGATGGCCAGGCTCAGGGCGGCGCTGAGGCTGCCCGAGTCCGCCTTCCCGGAGCGCGCCAATCCCAACGCGGTGCCGTGATCAACGCTGGTGCGCAATATCGGCAGACCCAGGGTCATGTTAACCGCGTTGCCGAATCCGACATGTTTGATGACCGGCAGACCCTGGTCGTGATACATGGCCACGATCACATCCGCGGTTTTGAGGAAGCGCGGCGTAAAGGCGGTGTCGGCCGGAACGGGTCCCTGCAGATTCAACCCTTCCGCTCGAAGCTCGGCAATCACCGGTTCGATGATGTCCAACTCCTCACGGCCCAAATGTCCCGCTTCGCCGGCGTGCGGATTGAGCCCCAGCACGGCAATCCGCGGCGTGCTCAGGGAGAAATGCCGCTCCAAATCCATGTTGACGATGCGCAATGTGGCGCGCAATCGCTCCTGGGTGATGGCCCGCGGGACGTCCGCCAGCGCCAAGTGGGTCGTGACCAGCGCGACCCGCAGTTGATCGTTCAGCAGCAGCATCACCGGCAGTGCTGCACGAGTCCTTTGTGCCAGATACTCCGTATGTCCGCTGAAGGCGTAGCCGGCATCCATCAGGATGCTCTTCTGTACCGGCGCGGTGACCATCGCCGCGAATTCGCCGTTGGTGCAGCCGTCGCAGGCGCGTTGCAGCATCTCAATCACATACGGGGCGTTGCGCACGTCGAGGTGCCCGGCGCTCACGGGCTGCGCGCACGCAATGTGCATGACTTGCAGAATTCCGGCGCGATGCGCCTGCGCCGGCCGCGTGGGATCGTAATGCTGTATCTGCAAAGGCAGCTGCAGGGCGGCAGCCGTGTCGGCCAACAAGCCCGCATCGGCGGCAACGACCAGGTCCGCTTCCCAATCCCTTTGCGCCAATGCCACGCAGGCATCCGGTCCCACACCGGCGGGTTCTCCGGAGGTAACGACGATACGCGGTATGTACACTACATCTTGAGTTCGATGAAGGCGTCGTCGCGCAGTCGGCGCAGCCACAGCTCGGTCTCTTCATCCGCCTTGCTCTCGCGGATCGCGGCGTAGGCTTTCTGGCGCCGCACATCATCGGTGCTGTCGTAAGTACGGGTGCCCAGCATCTGCACGATGTGCCACCCATAGCGGGTCTTGAACGGTTCGCTGATCTCATCGACCTTCAAATCCGCCACCGCCTTGTCGAACTCGGGCACGAAAGTGCCCGGTCCCGCCCATCCCAGATCTCCGCCGTCCGGCGCGGAGCCCGGATCCTCCGAGGCGGTCGAGGCGATGCCGGCAAAGCTCTCGCCCTTGATAATACGATCACGAAGCCTGGCCAGCTTTTGGCGCACGGTCTCATCGTCATCGAGTTCATTCGGCTTCATCAGGATGTGCCGCAGATGAACCTGATTGATGATGACCGGGGCTTCGCCGCTGCGGCGTTCGTTGAGCTTCACGATGTGAAACCCGCTGGGCGTGCGCACCGGCGCGCTGACATCGCCCGGCTTCATCTTGACCACCAGATCCAGAATGAACTGCGGCAGCTGCGAACCCTTGCGCCAGCCGAGCGAGCCGCCGTCCAAGGCCGTTTGACTGTTGGAGTTGGCGATGGCCAGCTGGCCGAAATCCTCGCCCTTCGCGGCGCGCGACGCGACATCCTGCGCCTTGCCGGAAATGAAATCGAGCTGCTGCGGCGTCGCGGCGGCCGGCAGCGACAGCAGAATGTGGGACACGTTGAACTCGTCGTTCGCCGCGGCGTTTTGCTGGCGCGCGATGTACTGATCCATTTCGTGCGGCGTGACGATGATATGGGCGATCACATCGCGTTGCCGCAGCGTGCTCAAGATCAATTCTTTGCGCATCGACTCGCGATAGAGCTTGTAATCCACGCCTTGCGCGGCAAGCGCCGTGGGCAGCTGATCAAACGGTATCTTGTTCCGGGCCGCAATGTCCTGCAACGCGCTGTTCAATTGCTCATCGGAAATCGTCAAGCCCACGTGCTTCGCGCGCTGCATTTGAATTTCCTGCAGCACCAGGCGATCGAGCACCTGCTGCCTGAGAACATTCTGCGAGGGCAGTTCGACTTTCTGGTCCTGGAGCCGCTTGGTGACCGAATCCATCTGCGCATCCAACTCGCTTTTCAGCACCAGGCCGTCATTCACGATGGCCGCAATCCGGTCGAGAAGCTCGCCGTGAACGCTGATGTCGCGGGTCTGGGCGAAGACCGTGGACGATAAAAACATCTGCACGATGGCGATCGCGCAAATCGGGGCAATACTACGCATTGATCAAAACCTTTATGACTGCCTGGCTACTGGATACCCGGGTCGCGGGTCGAGTACCCGCGGATCGATTGTTCTAGGAAGGAATCCTCACGCTTTCCGACCGAACTTAAGCCCGTCAGTTCCAATTGTAATGCAATCGAAGTGTCCAGTGTGCCGCCGGTGGTGGTGCCGGGCCGGATGCTCAAGTAGCGGCGCTGCACCAACTGGATGCGATAACAGCAGCTTTTGTACTCAAAACCGGCTATTTCATCGATGGTTTGGTGGTCCTGCTGGGAATACACGTAGCGTCCCACGGTGTTCCAATGATCGGCAATGGGCCAGGCAAAGGAGGCATCCCACTGCTGGAATATGCCCTCCTGGAACCGGTAACCGACATTGATCACCCGGCTGGGATCAGGGCGGTATTGCACCGAAATCTCGGATTTTTCAGTTTGCGAGGTGTAGGGATTCCACTGATAGTCCAGATTCACGCCCATGTGCTTATAGCCCGTCAGCGCGATCTCCGCGACGATGTCCGAGGCGGGAT
Source organism: uncultured Gammaproteobacteria bacterium (assembly GCA_963775565.1). GTDB lineage: Bacteria > Pseudomonadota > Gammaproteobacteria > Steroidobacterales > Steroidobacteraceae > Bog-1198. The sequence continues at coordinate 70,522 of CAVZJP010000017.1, read as the reverse complement.
AGGTGCCGGTCGGCGTCGCCGTACTCGCGGCCAGCGGGCGCAGGAAGCCGCCGTTGCGATACTGTCCGTAGGCGTACGCCTCGGGGGAATAAGGTAAGAATGACTGGCCGTTCGGCAGCGTCAAGCCTCCGGGCACCTCCAGTGGATTGACGATCGGCGCGTACTGGGCGGTTTGGGGGGGAGATTCGATGCGGGTTGCGTGGGCAGTTGCACCTGCGGGATCGAAAAATAGCGGATCTGCCCTATGGTCGCGGACAGGTACTGGGTTCCGGACACGGTATCGAAGAGGCGTGTCGTCAAGGCGAGCGCCACTTGGTTCGCATCGCCGATACGATCGAACCCCACATAGCGATTGGTACGGAATAGTTCGGTCAAATTCAGGTCGGGCAGTCCGCTGTCGAATACCGGCAGCTCATCCTGGTTGCGGTAGGGAACGTAGCTATAGACCACGCGCGGTTCCAGGGTTTGGGTACGCTGGCCCTGCGCACCGGCACTGCGCTCGAACACCAGTCCGGCGTCCAGCCGCGCGTATGGCAGCGCGCGGGTCGGCGCGCTGGGCAGGTTGTACCCCGGGTCCTGCAAGGCGTATTGCGTGAAGTCATAACCGATCGCGGGCTCGAAGAAATATCCGGGCCCTCGATAGGAGTAACGAATTTCCGGCGCCAGATTCACGCGCAGGCCGGTGGGATTGGCCAGACCCGAGTTCGCGTCCGGATCGGTGGGACTGATGGTGCGCACGAAATAGACGGCTTCGCTGTCGAGTGCGAACTCGAAATGATTGAACAGAGGATACAGGCCGTTCGCCTCGATGCGCGGCAGCCGGGTATAAGGCCGGCTGTAATCATCGAGGGAGGTATCGATGGTCTGAAAGTTCTGCAGTTGCGCGCGGATGCGCCATGCATCGTCGTAGTAGAGCAGGTCTATGCGGCGCTCCAGAAAGGTGACGCTGGTCTGCTCGGTTCCCACCGCAAAACTTTGAAAGTAGTTGGGGTCGCTGACATCGGTGGCGTTCGTGTCGAGACGCAGTCCCGGCAGGATATCGGTGATGTCGGTGAAGTGAATGTAGTAGCGATTTTCATGTTCCTGCTTGTCATTGGGCAGAAACGTGGAATCCAACTGGCCGTGTGAATTCGAAGTCAGGTAGCGGAAATCCTCCGTCAATTGCACGCCGCGGCTGGTCAATAGTCCCGGCGTCAACGTCAGATCATAATTGGGCGCCAGATTGAAATAGTAGGGCACTTCCAATTCGAAACCACTGCTGCCCGAATGTCCGATATTCGGGAAAAGAAAGCCGCTTTTGCGCTCATCTCCAAGAGGAAAGGAGATGTAGGGGGTGTAGAAAATCGGCACATCCTTGAAGCGCATCGTCACGTTGTGCGCGACGCCCTGATCGAGCTTGGTGTCGATATTGATGTCGGATGCGTTCAACACCCAATCCTCATTGCCGACCGGGCAGGTCGTGTAGCGGACCTGCGCCAGTGCCATGGTGCCGTCCGGACGTAGATCGACATCCTTCGCAAATCCGCGGCCGTTGCGGTTCATGAGCTGGAAAAATGCCTGGTTGAAATTCGCGCGGCCCAACGTCTCGTAGCTGCCGCTGTCGCTTTGCACCCGAAGCTTGGGGTCGAGAAAATCGACCTTGCCGGTCACCGTGACCTTGTCATTGAGGTAATCGTAGGTAACCGAGTCGGCAACGACGCTGCGCAGGTCCTGGCGGACCGTGACGTGCCCGGTTAGAACGGCGCCGTCGGCGCCGAGTACCGCGTCGTCGCTGTCGACATGAACGCGATGATCGTCGTCTGCAATATCGGCGGGCCGGGTTGCGGTATATTTTGGGGGCGCGGGACAGACATCCCCGGCGCGTACCATGGAGGCTGCGAGGCACAGGAAAAAGAATGCGGCCCAAACACGAAAAGCCATGGACAAAATGCGTCGCCTTAGCCGGTATACTTGAATCGCCGCATTTGCGGTCTGCGAATGGTCAAGCATGGATGTACTGGATGCAAGCGATTCCCGACTGGCGCAGTTGACGCAATGGCTGCGCGATGACTTGGGTTTCGCGGGCGCATCGCTCGCGCCTGCGTCAACCGACGCGAGTTTTCGGCGGTATTTTCGCCTGATCCGGGGTGCACAGGCTTACATCGTGATGGATGCGCCGCCCCACAAGGAGGACTCGGCGCCGTTTCTGAAAATTGCAAGGATGCTGGCAGGCATGAACCTCAATGTGCCGCTGATTCTGGCACGGGATATGGGGCGTGGTTTTCTGCTGCTCTCCGACTTGGGCACGCGGCAGTACCTGGATGAACTGCCCGCGCCGGGCGCCGCCGACAAGCTGTACGCCGATGCGCTCGACGCTCTTTGCACCATGCAGATCGCCGATGGCCGCATTGCTGCCGATCTGCCAAGGTATGACGAGCCGTTGCTCATGCGGGAGATGGAACTCATGCCGGAGTGGTTCCTGCGCCGGCACATGCTGCTGAACGTGACCGACGAGGAACGCGGCCTATTGGACCGGCTGTTTGGGGTGTTGGTGCGTGTCGCGGCTGAGCAACCCGCCGCCTTCGTTCATCGCGATTATCATTCCCGCAATCTGCTCGTGAGCGCCGAAAACAATCCCGGCATCCTGGATTTTCAGGATGCGGTATGGGGTCCGGTCACCTACGATCTGGCATCTTTGCTCAAGGATTGCTACATCGCGTGGCCGACGCAACGCGTGCGGGCCTGGGTGCTCGGATACCGCGAAAAATTGCTCAAGACCGGAATCGACCTCAAGGCAGATGACGGCGAGTTCTTGCGCTGGTTCGATCTGATCGGACTGCAGCGGCACATCAAGGTGTTGGGGATATTCGCCCGTCTGTTCTACCGCGACGGCAAATCCCAGTATCTTAAGGATCTGCCGCGCGTGCTCCACTATGTGCGGGAGACCGCCGCGGCCTACGCTGAAACCGCGCCGTTCGCCGGCTTTCTCGAGCGGCGCATCGTCCCTTTGTTCGAAGACGCGCAGCGGCGCGCAACGGCGTGAGTCCCGATCCAGAGCGCCCGCAGGCGGCAATGATACTGGCGGCAGGGCGCGGCGAACGCATGCGGCCGCTGACCGACGTCACGCCGAAGCCCCTGCTGCGAGTGCACGGGCAGCCGTTGATCGAACGCCATGTGATCGGACTGGTCGCCGCGGGATTGTCGCGCATCGTCATCAATCTCGCCTGGCTCGGGTCGCAGATTCGCGAATACTTAAGCGACGGCGCGCGCTATGGCGCATCGATCATCTACAGCGAGGAGGCGACGGCGCTCGAGACCGCCGGGGGCATCTTTCGCGCTCTGCCGCATTTGTCGCCCGGACCGTTCGCGGTGGTCAACGGCGACATTTACACCGATTTTCCGTATCAGACCCTGGCGCTGCCGGCTGAGCGCAACGCGCACTTGGTGATGGTGCCGAACCCAAGCTACCTCAAGGGGGATTTTGGATTGGAGCACGGCGTGGTGCTTCCCACGGCTGCGGCGCTGTACACTTTTTCCGGCATCGCGGTTTATCGCCCCGCATTTTTTGCGAACTGCGTGGAGGGCGCATTTCCCTTGAAACCCTTGATGCTGCGTTCCATGGCCGCCGGCCAATGCTCGGGGCAGCTGTACACCGGGCTGTGGGAAGACGTCGGCACACCGGAGCGCCTGCAGGCGCTGAATCGCTAGAAAACAGCGGGCATCTCAAGCGTAGTACAATTGCGGGCATGTCGGAGTTCAAAGGCATCCCCATAACCCCGGAGCGGGGGCCGGCGCGCAGCGGCGAAAAATATACGACGCCGCAGGGTTTCACGGCCATCAAGGACGGCGTCAAACAATCGCAAGCCGCTCACCCGGCGCAGCGCAAGCCGGCGTGGCTGCGCGCGCCGCTGGCGACCGGCGCGGTCTTCGGCGCCGTGAAGCAAATCGTGCGCGAGCATCGTCTGAGCACGGTGTGCGAAGAGGCGAAGTGCCCCAATATCGGCGAATGCTGGAATGCGGGGACCGCCACCATCATGCTGATGGGCTCGGTATGCACGCGCGCGTGCCGGTTTTGCGCCGTGGATACGGGTAACCCGCGCGGTTGGCTCGATGCCGATGAGCCGCAGAATGTGGCCAAGTCGGTGGCGTTGATGGGGCTTAAATATGTGGTGCTCACGTCGGTGGATCGCGACGACTTGAGCGACGGCGGCGCGGCTCATTACGCGGCCGCCGTGCGCGCCATCAAAAGCTTGAACCCCGGCACCGCGGTTGAGGCATTGACGCCGGATTTTCAGGGCGTATTGCGCGACGTACACGCCGTGCTCGATTCGGGATTGGATGTGTTCGCGCAAAATATCGAGACGGTGCGGCGGCTGACCCATCCGGTGCGCGATCCGCGCGCCGGCTATGAGCAAACCATCGCCGTGCTGCGCGCTGCCAAGGCGTATCGGCCTGCGGTGCTGACCAAGACCAGCCTGATGCTGGGGTTGGGTGAAAGCGATGCGGAGATTCGCGAGACCATGAGCGACTTGCGCGCGGCGCAGGTCGATGTGCTGACGCTGGGTCAGTACCTGCGCCCGACGCCGAATCATCTGAACGTGGAGCGATTCGTCACGCCGCAGCAGTTCGATCAGTATCGAGACTGGGCGTTGGAAATGGGATTCCTCGAGTGCGTGTCCGGCCCCCTGGTGCGTTCCAGTTATCGGGCGGAACAAGCGCTGGCACGCAACAATGCCGGGCTCGACAATGACAGGCTTGCCGCGCAATCAGCCGCGGGAGTCCCATGAGCACGACGCCGCTGATTCGTCGGCTGGGACTGGCGCCGTTCGAGCCGGTCTGGCGCGCAATGCAGAAATTTACCGACGAACGGCAGGAGTCCACACCCGACGAGATCTGGTTCGCCGAACACCCTGCGGTGTTCACGCTGGGCATGAACGCAAGCCGCGAACATCTGCTCGCGCCGGGCAACATCCCGGTGGTGCAAATCGATCGCGGCGGTCAGGTGACCTACCATGGCCCGGGCCAGCTGATGATCTACCCGCTGCTCAACTTGCGAAGGCTCAAGCTGGGCGTGCGCGATTTGGTGGTGGCGTTGGAGAATGCGGTCATCGACTACGCGGCCGACTTTGGGATCAGCGCGGCCGGGTCGCGCCAGGCGCCGGGAGTGTATGTCGATGGTGCCAAGCTCGCCAGCATCGGCCTGCGGATTCGCCGCGGCGCCTGCTATCACGGGATGGCGCTCAATGTGTCGTTGGACCCGCAGCCCTTCGAGCGCATCAATGTGTGCGGTTATCGCGGCCTGCGAATCACGCGCCTCCTCGATCTGGGGTTGGACGCCGATGTTGATTCGGTCGCGGGCGAGTTGACGCCGCACCTGTTGCGCCGGCTCGGCTACGCCGCGGCCGGCTACAGCGCCATCAACACGGATTTACAGGCGGTCAATTCGCGGTAAATGGCGTCCAGTTGCTCGCGGCTGTTGGCCAGCACCACGTAGGTCAGCGCCAGAAAATTTCCGTCGGCACTGGTGCGGGTTTTCACGCTGGACTCGACCAGCGGCCCGACGTGGCGCTCCACGATGGCTTGTGTCAGCGCGCGCAGATCGCTGTCATGGCGTCCCATGACCTTGATGGGAAATTCACTGGGAAATTTTGTAGAGCGCTGCTGCTCATAGCGGCGGCGTGCCGGCCAGTTCAAGAATGTAGGCGGAAAATTCTCCGCTCATGCGCTTGAACAGGGGGCCGGGACGTCCGCTGCCCACCGCCGCCCCATCCAGCTTGGTCACCGGCAACAGGCCGCGGGTTGCCATGGCCAGCCACAGCTCATCGGCGCTGCGCAGCGCCGTTTCCGATATGGGCGCGGTGACTTTGCGCACCGCCAATCTTCGGCTCAATTCGGTGATCACATCGCGGGTGGTCCCGGGAAGAATCTGATGCCCGTTCGGAGGAGTGAAAATCACGCCGTCCTTCACCACGTGAACCGTCGTCGTCGAACCCTCGGTCAGCTCGCCGTTCTCCACCATGATGGTTTCGAATGCGTCCGCGTCCGCCGCGAGCTTCTTCAGCAGGATGTTTGCCAGCAAGGCGGTGGCCTTGATGTCGCGGCGCGCCCAGCGGGTGTCCGTCGCCGTCACGGCCGCCACGCCCTGCTCCAGGACCGTGGCAGGCAGCGGCTCCTGGGCGGTGCAGTAGGCAAACAACGTGGGTTTCAAGCCTTCGGGCCAGGCATGATTGCGGCCGAATTCCGCGCCGCGGGTCACCTGAATATAAATATGGGCATCACGCGCGCCATTGCGGGAAATCAACTCCTGGCAGATTTCCGCCCAAGCGCCGTGCGGCAGCGGCACCGGCATGCGGATCCCGCCCAGGCTGCGATCCAGCCGGTCCAGATGTTGCTGCAAACGGAATGGCCGCGAGGCATACACCGGCACCACCTCGTAGACCGCGTCGCCGAAAAGAAAGGCGCGATCGAGCGGGGATATTTTTGCCTCCTTGAGCGGCAGGTAGGCCCCATTCAAGTAGCAAGTCGGCAGCGGACCGCTCATACGAACCACAGGTGAATGGTGTCGATGAGGCGCCGCCACCAACCGCCGGCGGCCACCGCGTTCAGTGGGTGCAGCGGCATGTTGACCAGAGTCTGGCTGCCCTCGGTCACGTGCAATGTCCCGACGTTCGCGTCCAGACGCCAGCGGCGCAATGAGCCGAGGCTGGACATCGACAGACGTTTTCACATCGTTGTGGCCGCGCGGCAACGTCAAATACAGATCATCCTTGATGCCCATGCTCAGTTGCGGCTGCGCCGCCTTCCACACATGGGTCGACGCCAGCGCAGCGCCGCCCTTGACGATCAATTTGGTATCGTAAAAGGTAAAGCCGTAGTTCAGCAGGGCGCCGCTGGCGTTTTCGCGCGCCTTCATGCTGTCGGAACCCAGTACCACCGATACCAGGCGCATACCGTCGCGCAGGGCGGACGTCACCAGACAGTAACCGGCGGAATCGGTGTGCCCGGTTTTCAAACCATCGACGGTGGGATCCTTCTCGAGCAGTCCATTGCGGTTCTGCTGCTTGATGCCGTTATGTTCGAATTCGCGTATCGAATAATATTTGTAGTACTGCGGGAAGTCGTGAATCATCGCGATTGCCAGCAAAGACATATCGCGGGCGGTGGTGTAGTGCTGCGGCGAGGGCAGCCCCGAGCTGTTCTCGAAATGCGTTCCGGTCATGTTCAAGCGCTGCGCGTTGGAATTCATCAGCTGCGCGAAGGTCTCTTCGGTTCCGGCGATGCGCTCGGCGAGGGCGATGGTGGCATCGTTCCCCGACTGCACGATCATGCCCAAGATGAGATCCTGGACCGACACGGGCTTGCCCAACTCGATGAATGTGCGCGACCCTTCAGAGCGCCACGCATGTTCGCTGACGACGACGTTGTCCTCCAGCTTGAGTTTGCCCGCCGCCAATTCCTGGAAAACGATGTAGGCCGTCATCAGCTTCGTGAGGCTGGCGGGTTCCATCCGCGCCTCGGCCTCCTTCGCGGCCAGGACCTTGCCGGTACGGTAGTCGGCCAGAATATAGGCGCGCGCTTCCACGGCAGGGGCGCCTGGGATCCCGTTCGGGCCGACGGCCGGGGCGGGCGCGGGCGCGGCGGGGGCCGCGGCTGCGGGCGCTGCGTGTTTTGGCGCATGGGCCTTTTTCGCAAATGCCGCGGAACAGATCGTGGCCGACAGCACCGCGCAGGAAAGACTCGCGATTAAGAGAACGAAACATGTTCATGAATACCCTGAAAAAAAGGTTAGTGTACCGAGAAACGCGCAGCGACGTTGCGTGATTGCGCGCGGCGACGTCGCGCGATTAGTCGAGCGCGAGATGCGCGTCGCTGATGCCGACGCGCTCCAGCGCAGCGACGATGCGATCGAATTCCGCGACGTCGGGGACAGGTCCAATGCGTACGCGAAACATCCGGCGTCCGGCGATTTGGTTTTCGCGCACGAATACCTTGCCGTAGCCGCCGCCCCGTAATTTATCCGCCAGCCTTTCGGCGTTCTTTGGATCGCTGAACGCGCCCGCTTGGATATAGAGCGCGGCGACGACGGCAGGCGGCACGACAGGGCTGGGTGCGGCGCGTCCCGGGGCGCCCGGCTCGGCGGAAGCGGCCGCCGGCGGCACCGTGAGCGGTTCGAGTGTTGCAGCCGTGACGATGGGCGCGCTCGAGCTCTCTTCCGTCAGGTCGATGCTGCGTACTTCCACCATGGCGGTGCCATTGCGCAACATGCCGAGCTTGGAAGCGGCGGTGTAGGACAAATCGATGATCCGATTGTCGACGAATGGACCGCGATCGTTGACGCGAACCACCACGCTCAGGCCGTTTTGCAGATTGGTCACGCGCACAAACACCGGCAGGGGCAGGGTCTTGTGAGCCGCGGTCATGCCGTACATATCGTAGGGTTCACCGGTCGAGGTGCGCTCCTTGTGAAAACCCGGGCCATACCAGGAGGCGACACCCCGCTCGACATAGCCCACGCTGGATGACAGTACGTAGTAGCGCTTGCCGAAGACATCATAGAAGGGGGGATTGCCGTTGCGCGAGCGAGGCTCGGCGTGGGGCACGGCATCCGGTGCCGATCCGGGGGCTGGAGCGCTGGTCGCGGGCGGCGCTGCGACGACGGTTGGACTCGCCGGTCTTTCGCGCGGGGGCGATCCGCCGCACGCGGCCAATCCGAGGGCTGAGAGCGCGCACATCGGAACGACGAGTGCGCGGGTGAGGTTCACGGCGAAGTCGCGGCTGCGACGGGCGGCGGCGTAGGCCGGCGCGGCGCTGGCGCTGGCGCGCCGGGCGAGGCGAATTGCTCCGCATCGTTCAACAGGATGCGCTGCTTGACGGCCGCAGCCAGTTCATACACCGCCATGGCGTACAGCGCGCTGTGGTTGTACCGGGTGATCACGAAGAAATTATTGTATCCCACGCGCCAGTGAACGCCGTCCGCTTCATCGGCGGCGATAAGGAGTGCCGGCGCGTCCTCGGGCAATGAGCTGTCGAAGGTGACTCCCTTGGCGGCGAGCGAGGCCACGCTGTCAGACAAGAGCAGTTTGCGGCCATCAAGGTCGGCCGCTTTCCCGGGCGCGACCGTCGCTTCACTCAATACCGGATCGCCGGAATTCCAGCCGTGCTCCTTCAGATAGTTGCCGACGCTCGCGCACACATCCGGCCAATTGCCCCACAGGTCGATGCGGCCGTCGCCCGCCGCGTCGACGGCGTAGCGGCGGTAATTCGATGGCATGAACTGCGGCGCGCCCATGGCGCCGGCATAGGATCCCTTGATCGTCTTTGGATCCAGCCCTGAGTCGCGGGTCAGCAGCAGGAACTGTTCGAGTTCGTCGCGGAAAAACTTCTCGCGGGCCGGGTAGCCGAACGACAGCGTGGCCAGGGCATCGAGCACGCGATAGCTGCCGGTCTGCCGGCCGTAGTAGGTTTCGACGCCGAGGATCGCCGCCAGGTACTCGGGCGCGACGCCGCTGCGCACGCTGGCCTGATCCAATGCCTGGCGATGCGCCAGCCAGAATTCCGTGCCCTCGCGGATGCGCCTTTCGGTGAGGAAAATGGCCCGGTATTCATACCAGAGCTTGGCTTTTTCCGCGGGCTTTGACATGGCATCGAGAATGGCCGGCTGGCTCTCCGCGGAACGCAGCAGTTGGCGCAACGCCCGCTTCTTGAAGGAATAGGTGTCCGCCATGTGATCGATGAAATCCTTCACATCGCCGCGATGCGTGTCGATCGCGGCGGCGGGCTGCGCGACGAGCGCGATCAACCCTGCAGCGCAGAGCAGTTGCCGCAGGGCATGGGTGCGGCTCACGATCAACTCCCGATCAATTTGCGATGCGAATGCAGCGACATCAAGATGCCGAAGCCCGCCAACAAGGTGACCATCGAGGTGCCGCCGTAGCTGATCAACGGCAAAGGCACGCCGACCACCGGCAGGATGCCGCTGACCATGCCGGAATTGACGAAAACATAGACGAAGAAGCTCAATGCGACGGCGCCGCCCGTCAGGCGCGCAAAGGTCCCCTGGGCCTGCATGGCCAGGTACAGCGCGCGGCCGATCACCACGCCGTATAAGGACAGAATCAGCAATTGGCCCAACAACCCGAATTCCTCACCGATGACCGCGAAGATGAAATCGGTGGAGCGCTCGGGCAGAAATTCCAGCTGCGCCTGGCTGCCGTTCATGTAGCCCTTGCCGAAAACGCCGCCCGAGCCGATCGCGATCTGCGACTGGATGATGTGATAGCCGGCGCCCAGCCGATCGGTCTCAGGATTCAGGAAGGTCAAAATGCGCTGGCGTTGATAGTCGTGCATGAAATGCCATGCCGCCCAAGCCGCTCCGCCCAGCAGGGGAACCGAGACTAAAATGAGTCGAATCTGCAGCCCGGCCATGAGCATGACGATCAGTCCCGATGCGGCGATCAACAGGGCGGTGCCCAGATCGGGCTGGGTGACGATCATGGCGGTGGGAATCGCAATCATGATTCCCATGACGATCAAATCCAGGAATGTGGGCGGCAGCGGGCGCTCATGCATGTACCAGGCGCAGGCCATGGGGACGGCGAGCTTCATGATCTCGGAAGGCTGAAAGCGCATGAAGCCCACGTCGAGCCAACGCTGCGCGCCCTTGCCGACGTGGCCCGTGACATCGACCACGATCAATAGCAGCACGCCGATGACGTAGGCCACGGGCGCAAACATGCGCAGGTATTGCGGCGTGGCGAATTTGGCCAGCGCGACCATGGCCGTGATCGCGATGCCGATATTGACGAGATGGTGCTGGACCATTTTCAGGTTTTGACCCGAAGCGCTGTACACCACCAGTATTCCGATCACCACGATGATGGCGAGCACGCCGGTCAAAGGGCCATCCAATCCCAGCGCCCGCAGAGTGCGGCCTCCCGCTGTCAGGGTGCGGCGGGTGCGGGAGGGCGAGAACTCGTCGTAAATCATGTGTCAGCGCTCATGTACTTTACCCATGATGTTGACCAGTACCGGCCACAGCAGTGCGCCGATGAAGGGCGCGAACCAGCGGCTGAAGGTGGTCACCGGATTTCCGGTGGCGCCATCCACCCAGAATAGAACGAATTGATAACCGGTGAGCAGGGCGAAAATGGTCAGGCATTGCGACAAAACCGAGAATACGCGGATACGCAGGCGCAGGTTGGTGGCCCAGGCACCCATGAGCGTGAGCGCAAGGGCGTGCTGTCCGAGCACCACGCCGCTGGTCACGTCGAGCGCGAGCCCGGAGAAAAAGGCCAACGCGAGTCCGCCCGCACGCGGCGACTCAATGCACCAATAGAACACCACCAGCACCAAAAAATCCGGGCGCAACGGCTGCAGTACATCGGGTAGCGGCAGCACCGCGAGGGCCAGGGCGACCAAGGCCGACAAGGCCATGGGCAGCCGGCGAATTCGCGTCTCGCGCATCATTTCTTGTTCACCTTCGGCGCAGGCGCAGGCGGCGGCAGTTCCGCAGCCTGGGGTTTCAACCAGACGAACATCAATTCTCGTGAACGGTCGAGCGCGGCGGCGGGTTTGACGTCCACATCGGCCAGCGATTGGGCGGGATCGCGCTTGACCTCGGACACCGTGCCGACCGGATAGCCGGCGGGAAAGCCGCCGCCCAACCCGCTCGTCACCAGCAAGTCGCCGGCAACCACATCGGCGCTGGTGGGCAGATAGGGCAGCTTCAACCGGCTGGTGTCGCCGGCGCCCACCGCAACGGTGCGCAGGCCATTGCGATTGATTTGCACCGGAATGGCATGCGCCGCATCGCTGATGAGGATGACTTCGCTGGTGAGCTGCCCGACCCGGGCAACCTGTCCGAATACACCGCCCGAGTCCAGCACCGCCTGCCCCACGTAGATGCCATCGCCCGCGCCCTTGTCGACCAGCACTCTCTCGCGGAATGCATCCAGATCCACATCCATGACATCGCCGATCAGAAATCGATCCGTCACGCCGACGGTGTTGTCCCTGAGCGCGCGCAAGCGTTGCGTCTCCGCCTCCAACGCCTCGTAGCGCTGCAGGCGAAACTCGGCGACGCGAAGTTCCGCCTCGAGTTTGGTTTTGTCGGCGCGCAACGCGTCGCGGGTGGTGACACTGTCGCGAAACCAGTTCCAGCCCTCGAAAGGCGAGGCGACGGCCACCTGCACGGGGTAGGCCACCACGGATAGCAGCCTGCGAATCTTGCCCAGATGATCATAGCGCTTGTCGACGATCATCAAGCCCAACGCCAGCAAGGAATACAGAACGCAGCGGAACAGCAGTCCCGTCGTTCGACCGGACGCGTCAGTGCTACGAAAGGCGACCATGGGCGGAATACTCGGACAGGCTTCCTGTCGCTTGCATTACTCCAGTCCGAAGATGCCCGGCCCATGTTCCTCGGTGAGTTCGAGGATTCTGCCGCCGCCGCGCGCAACGCAGGTTAGCGGGTCGTCCGCGACCACCACAGGCAAACCGGTTTCTTCCATCAGCAATTTGTCGACGTCGCGCAGCAATGCGCCGCCGCCGGTGAGCACGATGCCGCGCTCTGCGACATCGGCGCCGAGTTCCGGTGGAGTTTGTTCGAGGGCCTGTTTGACCGCGCCGACGATGCCTTGCAGAGGCTCTTGGAGCGCTTCCAGGATTTCGTTGGAGTTCAAGGTAAAACTGCGCGGCACGCCCTCGGATAGATTGCGGCCCTTGACGGAAATTTCCCGCACCGTCTGTCCGGGATAGGCCGATCCGATTTCCAGCTTGATGCGCTCGGCCGTGGCTTCGCCGATCAGGATACCGTAGTTGCGGCGCACGTAATTCGTAATGGCCTCGTCGAACTTGTCTCCGCCGATGCGCACGCTGGCTGCGTAGACGATGCCGTTCAAGGAAATCACCGCGACCTCGGAAGTGCCGCCGCCGATATCGAGAACCATTGAGCCGCGCGCTTCCTGTACCGGGAGGCCGGCACCCACGGCGGCCGCCATCGGTTCGGGCACGATGTCGACGCTGCGTGCGCCCGCGCCCTCGGCCGATTCCTTGATGGCGCGCCGTTCCACCTGCGTGGAACCGAACGGCACGCAGACCAGCACCCGGGGACTGGGGCTCAAGAAACGATTGCCGTGCACCTTCTTGATGAAGTACTGCAGCATTTTCTCGGTGTAGGTGAAATCCGCAATGACGCCATCCTTCATGGGCCGAACGGCGGTGATATGGCCCGGGGTACGCCCAAGCATATTCTTCGCCTCGACCCCCACGGCGACGATGATTTTCCCGCCGCGGGTGGGTTCGTCTTGCACTGCGACGACCGACGGCTCGTTGAGAACGATACCGCGCTCGCGCACGTAAATCAGGGTATTCGCGGTTCCAAGATCGATCGAGAGGTCATTCGAGAAATAGCCTCTAAGGCGTTTGAACATGGGGTATTTTTTCTTGCGGAATGGGGGTTAAAAAAGTTGGGCTAATGTAACAACCGACACGACATATCACAAGGCAACGTGTATCATTGCCGGAGCTTATTTTGCGTGAGTTGCTGCGCACTTTGAGCACTCAACCTATGAGCCTAACCCGTCAAGACGTCGAAAAAATCGCGCACCTTGCGCGGCTGTCCATCACCGAACAAGAGATGCCGGTGTACGTGACCAGCCTGTCGAGCATCGTCGACTTCGTCGATCAGTTGTCGCGCGCACAAATCGGCACGGTCTTACCCATGGCCCATCCTTTGGATGGCCAGCACCAGCGTCTGCGCGACGATGTGGTGTCGGAGAAGGACCAGCATGCCAAGTACCAAGCCAACGCGCCGGCGGTGGCGGCGGGGTTGTACGTCGTACCGCGAGTGATCGAGTAGGCTTGAGTCTTCCGTGATGCTGCACAACCTCTTTATCGGCGAACTCGCCGAGCGCCTTCGCAATCGACAGATTTCCAGCGTCGAGCTCACCCGGCACTTCCTGGAACGGATCGAGCGCTTAGGCCCCAAGCTCAATGCCATCATTACCCTGACGGCAGAGCAGGCCCTGCGCGATGCAGCCGCCGCCGATGCCCGGCTCAAGGCGGGCGAGCGGGCACCGTTGCTCGGCATCCCCCTCATTCATAAAGACATTTTCTGCACGGACGGGGTGCGCACCACCTGTGGTTCGCGCATGCTGGATAACTTCGTGTCGCCCTATGATGCGACGGTGGTCGCGCGCCTCAAGGCCGCGGGCACGGTGATGCTGGCCAAGTCCAACATGGACGAGTTCGCCATGGGCTCCTCCAATGAAACCAGCTACTACGGTCCGGTGAAGAATCCCTGGAGCTTAAGCAAAGTGCCCGGTGGCTCCTCCGGTGGGTCGGCGGCCGCGGGCGCGGCTAGACTTGCGCCCTTTACCACCGGCACCGATACCGGCGGATCGATCCGCCAGCCGGCCGCATTGACCGGTGTGACGGGGTTCAAACCCACGTATGGGCGCGTGTCACGCTACGGCATGATTGCCTTCGCATCCAGCCTCGATCAAGCCGGAGTCTTCACCCGCAGCGCCGCCGACGCGGCGGCCGTCTTGCAGGTGATGGCGGGATTTGATCCTAAGGATTCCACCAGCGTCGAAACGCCCGTGCCCGACTACACCGCCGCGCTCGAAGCACCCTTGAAGGGATTGAAAATCGGACTGCTGCGGGAATTCTTCGACGGCCTGGAGGCGCGCAACTCGTCGCTGATTCGCGACGCCCTCAAGCTCTATGAGGACTTGGGCGCGGAAACGCGCGAAGTCAGCCTGCCGCATCTGCCCTTATCGGTCCCCACCTATTATGTGGTCGCTCCCGCGGAGTGCTCGTCCAATCTATCCCGCTTCGACGGCGTACGCTTCGGTCACCGCTGCGAGAATCCCAAGGACCTGCTCGATCTTTACAAGCGCTCGCGCGGCGAAGGTTTCGGCGCCGAGGTGAAGCGGCGCATCATGACCGGCACTTATGTGTTGTCGGCCGGATATTTCGACGCCTATTATCTAAAAGCGCAAAAAGTCCGCCGCCTGATCACCGACGACTTTCGCGCGGCCTTCGAGCAGGTGGATCTGGTGATCGGCCCCACGACGCCGACGCCGGCTTTCGATATCGGCGCCAAGATCAATGACCCGGTCACCATGTATCTGAATGACATCTATACCATCGGCGCAAATCTCGCGGGGCTGCCCGGCGTCTCCTTGCCGTGCGGTTTCGTCGACGGCTTGCCCATGGGGTTGCAGCTGGTCGGGCCGCATTTCGCCGAGGCGAAGCTCTTAAATGCGGCGCATCACTATCAACAAGTCACCGATTGGCATCGGCGCACGCCGCCCGGATACGAGTGATGAGCAACTGGGAAGTCGTCATCGGCCTGGAAATACACGCGCAGCTGGCCACGAAATCAAAGATTTTTTCCGGGTCCGCGACCGCTTACGGCGCGCCGCCCAATTCGCAGGCCAACCTGGTGGACCTGGCGTACCCCGGCGTATTGCCGGTGTTGAACGTCGAGGCTGTGCGCATGGCGGTCAAATTCGGCCTGGCGATCGGCGCCACGGTGGCACGCCGTTCCGTGTTTGCGCGCAAGAACTACTTCTATCCGGATCTGCCCAAGGGTTATCAGATCAGCCAGTACGAGCTGCCGGTGGTCGCGCGCGGCTCGCTGCAGGTCATGCTCGATGACGGCGCGGTGAAAACCGTCGGCATCACCCGCGCGCATCTCGAGGAAGACGCCGGCAAGTCGCTGCATGAAGGCCTCGCGCATGCCACCGGCATCGACCTGAATCGCGCCGGCACGCCGCTCCTGGAAATCGTCTCCGAGCCGGACATGCGCTCCGCCAAGGAAGCGGTCGCCTACATGAAGAAGATCCACACCCTGGTGCGCTATCTGGAAATCTGCGACGGCAACATGCAGGAAGGTTCGTTTCGCTGCGACGCCAATGTGTCGGTGCGGCCCAAGGGCCGTGAAAAATTCGGTACGCGCGCCGAGATCAAGAATCTGAATTCGTTTCGCTTCGTCGAGAAGGCGATTCAATACGAGGTCGCGCGCCAGATCGAACTCATCGAAAGCGGCGGCACCGTGGTGCAGGAGACGCGGCTGTATGATTCCGACAAGGACGAGACCCGCTCCATGCGCTCCAAGGAGGAAGCCAACGATTATCGCTACTTCCCGGATCCGGATTTGCTGCCGGTGGAGATCGACGAGACATTCATCAGCGCGGTACGCGCGACGCTGCCTGAGCTGCCGGATGAGAAGGCGGCGCGATTTGCGGGCGCATTCGGCCTGTCGGCCTACGACGCCGGCGTGCTCTCCGCCAGCCGTGAACTCGGCGCCTATTTCGAGGCGGTGGTGGCGAGCTTGGGTGCGGCCCATGCGAAGCTCGCGGCGAATTGGGTCATGGGGGAGTTATCGGGCGCGCTCAATCGCGACAGCCTCGACATCCAAAGCTCGCGCGTGCTGCCCGATCAACTGACCGGTCTTCTTACGCGCATCGCCGATCAGACCATCTCCGGCAAGATCGCCAAGGAGGTGTTCGAGGCGATGTGGTCCGAGGGCAAGCCCGCGGATGCCATCATCGAGGCGAAGGGCCTGCGGCAAATCACCGACTCGAGCGCCATCGAGGCCGTCATCGATGCGGTGATCGCGGCCAATCCCGCGCAGCTCAAGGATTATCGTTCGGGCAAGGACAAGCTGTTCGGATTCTTCGTCGGCCAGGTGCAGAAAGCGACGGGGGGCAAGGCCAATCCCGCGCAGCTCAATGAGCTGCTGAAAACCAAATTGAGCGGCTAGGGAGCCTGTGCTAGTGCGCGATCGCGACAGCCTGCATCGATTTCTGTTCGAACAGTACCCGATACGCGGACATCTGGTGCATCTGGATGCTGCGTGGCACGCGTTGATCGAGCATCGCGATTATCCTGAGGCCATTCGCGACACCTTGGGAGAAGCGGTGGCGGCATCGCTATTGCTGGCCGCGACCATCAAGTTCGAGGGAGTGCTGTCGCTGCAAATGCAGGGTGACGGGCCGGTGCACCTGATGCTGGTGCAATGTACCAGTGGATTGGGCGTGAGAGGCCTCGCGCGTTACCGGGATGACGCGTCCGGGGCACTGCGAATCGGAGACATGATCGGTGCCGGCAATCTGACCGTGACCTTGGAGACCGACGAGGGCGCGCAGCGCTATCAGGGTATCGTGCCCATTGCGGGCGAGCGCCTGGCAGAGTCGCTGCAGGTCTACTTCGAGAATTCCGAACAATTGCCGACCCGGCTGTGGCTGCACGCGGACGCGCAGGGTGCGTCGGGCATGCTTCTGCAAAAGCTTCCCGGACGCGGCTCCTCCGCCGGCTGGTGCGGCAGCGGATGCGGCGATTGATGCGGCGGCGATCGATGCGGAGGCGATCGAGGATGCCTGGCGCCGTGTGCAACTCGATTGCTTCGACGCTGACCGGGGAAGAACTGCGCACGCTGGCCGATGAGGAAATTCTGCATCGTCTGTTCAACGAGGATGATGTGCGTTTATTCGAAGCGTCGCCGGTGTATTTTCGGTGCCGCTGTTCCCGTGAGCGGGTCGCCAGCATGCTGCAAGGACTGGGCGAAGCGGAAACCCGCTCGGTGCTGAAGGAACGCGGCGATGTCGAGGTACGCTGCGATTTTTGCAATCGCGCTTACGTATTCGACGCCGTTGACGTGGCGCGATTGTTCAATGCCAACCTGACCGGCGACGGCGGCACGACGGTTCACTGATTGCAGTGATCAGGGCAGCACTCGCGGCTCTCTGCACCCTGATGGCAATGGCCCTGCTGATGGGCGCAGTACCGCGCGACGCCTTCTACGCCAATACCTTCGAGAAGCAACCCAGCGCGGCGGCACTGACCACGCTCGGCCGCGCGCTGTTCTTCGATCCTTCGCTGTCGGCCTCGGGGAAAATTTCCTGCGCGACCTGTCACGATCCCAAGCACGCCTTCGGGCCGCCGAACGATCTACCCGTGCAGCCCGGCGGCAAAGATGGCCGCCGCTTAGGCCTGCGCGCCGTACCCTCGTTGATGTACAGCCAGAATGTCCCGCCCTTTACCGAGCACTATCGAGAGGATGAGGGCGATGACAGCGCCGATCAGGGACCGGCCGGCGGTCGCACCTGGGATGGGCGCGCCCAATCGACCCACGCCCAAGCGCGCCTGCCCTTGTTTTCGGACTTCGAGATGGCGAATGCGGACGAAGGCGCCGTGGTGGACAAGGTGCAGCATGCCGGCTACGCGGCGGAGTTTCGAAGCACTTTCGGCGCGCATTTTTTTGACGACAAGATGCTGGCGTTCAAGGGTGTGTTGGCGGCCTTGGAGGCGTATCAGCAAAGTCCCGCCGAGTTCTATCCCTATACCAGCAAGTACGATGCGTGGCTGCGGCACGAGGCGGCGTTGAGTCCTGCGGAACTGCGCGGATTGGCCGCATTCAACGATCCGGCCAAGGGCAACTGCGCGCGCTGCCATCCGAGCGGCATGCGCGAAGGCGCCTTTCCGCAATTCACGGACTTCGGTTTTGCCGCCATCGGGGCGCCGCGCAATACGCGTATCCCCGCCAATCAAGATGAACGCTACAGCGATCTGGGATTGTGCGGACCGTTGCGCGTCAGACCTGAAGGACAAGCCCGAGTACTGCGGCTTGTTTCGTACTCCGTCTTTGCGCAATGTGGCGAAGCGGCAGGTCTTCTTTCATAACGGCTCGCTGCACTCGTTGACCGACGTGGTTCGTTTCTACGCCGAGCGCGATACGCAGCCGCAGAACTGGTATCCGCGAAAGGCAGACGGAGGCACGGCGAAGTTCGATGATTTGCCGGCGGCCTACTGGGCTAACATCGACATGCAGCCGCCGTTTCGCCGCAAAGCGGGTGAATCCCCCGCTTTGAGCGAGAATGATATCCGCAATATCGTGGCGTTCTTGATGACGCTGTCCGATGAATAAGGAGTCACCGTGAGGCTTCAAGGCAAGGTCGGCATCGTGGTGGGCGCCGGACAGACGCCGGGCGAGACCATCGGCAACGGGCGCGCGGCCGCCATGCTGTTCGCGCAGGAAGGCGCCAAGGTGCTGCTGGTGGATCGCGATCTTAAGCGCGCCGAGGAGACCGCCGCGATGATCGCCGCCGCAAGGCGGGGTCGCGCAATGCATGGCGGGCGATTGGACCCGGGCGAGCGATTGCCGGGCCTACGTCAAGGCCTGCGTTTCAGCCTGGGGGCGCGTGGATTTCCTGCACAACAATGTCGGCACCGGTGCCGGCGACGGGCCGCCCGCGGAAGTCGCCGAAGAATCCTACGACCGGATCATGCAGATCAACTTGAAGGGCTGCTTGCTCTCCTGCCAGGCCGTGTTGCCGGTGATGCGCGAGCAGGCCGCGGGCACCATCGTGAATATTTCATCGATCGCTGCGGTGTCCTACGCGCCCGGGTTGACCGCATACAAATTATCGAAGATCGGCATGAACATGCTCGGCCAGCAACTGGCCCTGAGCAATGCCCGGTTCGGCATCCGGGTGAACACCATCATGCCGGGACTCATGGATACGCCGATGGCCATCGAGGGTCAGTCCAAGGCGCGCAATATCCCTGCCGCCGAACTTCGCGCCGAACGGGACAAACGCGTGCCGCTCGGAAAGATGGGCACGGCCTGGGACGTCGCCCGCGCCGCGCTGTTTCTGCATTCCGACGAATCCTCATTCATCACCGGCGTCGCGTTGCCGGTGGATGGGGGACAGAGCGCGCGAATCGGCTAAGTGGCCGAAGCTCGCCGCCCAGAGCTCAGAGTGCCGATACGCCGGCCAAGCTGGTCAAGCTCATGCTGCGGGTCAACGCAATGAACTCTTTTATATAGGCGGCCGCGGCGCCGGCCGGGCGTGGTCGCGGCATAGAGTTCGCAGCGCAGTCCCGACTGTCCGATGGGGCGGGAGACGACGTAGCCCCGCTCTATATAATTACCCACGGTCCAGGAGGGAAGCGCCGCGATGCCGCGCCCGCTGGCGACCAGCTGCAGGATGGCGACGGTCAATTCCGCGGTACGCCGCTTGGGGTTGATGTTCGCCGGCGTGAGACAGTGCTTCATTACATCGAGCATTTCATCCGGCACCGGATAGGTGATGAGGGTCTCGTCCGCGAAGTCATCGGCTTCCACCCAGGGCTTGCCCGCCAAGCGATGCCGCGGGCTCATCAGCGCGACGCTTTCATAGCGAAACAATGGACTGAACACCACCGAGGAGTGCGCTTCCGGCGCATCGTGAATGATGGCCAGTTCCGCCTCCCGCTGATCGAGCAGCGGCAGCGGATTCATGAGAAAACCCGAAATGATGTCCAGCTCCACCTCGGGCCACAGGGTCCGGTAAGCATCCATCGCCGGCATCAACCAGTCGAAGCAGTTGTGGCATTGAACGGCCACGCGCAACGGGCCCGCATGGCCCTGCGCCAGGCGCGCGACATCGCGGCCGGCCTCGGCCATTTGCGGCAGAACCACCCGCGCCAAGCCCAATAGTCTCTGGCCGATGGCGGTAAAGCGCAGCGGCCGCACATTCTTTTCGACCAAGGCGGCGCCGTAGTGACTCTCCAGCGCCTTCAATTGATGTGACAGAGCGGATTGAGTGAGAAACAGCCGGGCAGCCGCTTTCGACAGGCTGCCGCACTCGGACAGGGCCAGCAAAGTCTCCAGATGCCGAATTTCCAGGGCAGTCGATGACATGAGCCTAATTCATTGTCGCTATTAAAATAATGAGATTGAATCAAATCCTAGGCTCTAGCATCCTTATTGTCGAGTCAGTCTTTGAGCAGCAGCATGAGCACTCCCAGCGTTTCATTCGAGTTCTTCCCGCCCGGCGATGAGGCGATGGCGGAGAAGCTTTGGCAGTCTATTCAAAGACTTGCACCCCTGCAGCCGCGGTTTGTATCGGTCACTTACGGCGCTGACGGCTCAACCCGTACCCGAACCCACGAATGCGTACTGCGAATCCTGCGCGAGACCCACCTTCGGGTGGCACCGCATTTGACCTGCGTGGGCGCCTCGCGCACGGAGGTTTTGAGGATTGCGCAGGGCTACTGGGATTTGGGGCTGCGGCACTTGGTCGCGCTGCGCGGCGATCCGCCCGCAGCCAATCTCGCAGGCGGCCGTTATCGGCCGCAGGAAGACGGGTTCGCGTATGCCTCGGACCTGGTGGCGGGATTGGCCCAGGTGGGAAATTTCGAGGTGTCGGTGGCGGCCTATCCTGAGGGCCATCCTGAATCCGGCGGCGTCGATGAGGACCTTCAGAACTTGAAGCGCAAGATCGACGCCGGCGCCAATCGCGCGATCACCCAGTTCTTCTTCGAGACTGATGTGTACCTGCGCTATCGAGATCGCTGTGCGGCAGCCGGCATCCGCGCCAGCATCGTGCCGGGGATACTGCCGGTCACGCGCTTCCCGCAGATGCTGCGCTTTGCCGCCCGCTGCGGTGCCTCGGTCCCGGACTGGGTCCGCGCCCAGTTCGATGGACTCGACGATGATCCCGAGACACGCAGCATGATCGCCGCGAATGTGGCCATCGAACAGGTGCAGCGATTGCGCCGGCACGGGGTGGAGGAGTTTCACTTCTATACATTGAATCGCGCCGAATTGTCCTACGCGATTTGTCACGCGCTCGGGATCAGGCCGCGCTCATGCGAAGCGAAGGTGGCCTGATGGCTGATTCTCGCGACGCCAAGTCCTGCGCCTTCACCGCGCTGCTCAAAGAGCGCCTGGTGATTTTGGACGGCGCCATGGGCACGATGATTCAGGGCTATCGCTTGAGCGAGCAGCAATTTCGCGGCGAGCGCTTTGCCGCGTGGCCCAGCGATCAGCGCGGCAACAACGATTTGCTCAGCATCACGCAGCCGCAAATCGTCGAAGACATTCACCGCGCGTACTTGGACGCGGGCGCGGATGTCATCTGCACCAATACCTTCAATTCCACCGCAATCTCGCAGGCGGACTACGGCATGCAACCGGTGGTCGCCGAATTGAACCGGGAAGCGGCGCGTCTGGCGCGGCGGGTCGCGGACGAGGTGGGCCAGGCCAGCGGCCGGCGGCGCTTCGTTGCCGGGGCCTTGGGTCCCACCAACCGGACGGCGTCGCTGTCACCCGACGTCAACGACCCGGGTTTTCGCAATATCAGTTTCGATGAGCTGGTGGCCGCGTATTGCGAAGTCTCGCGCTCGCTGATCGAGGGCGGCGTGGATATCCTGTTGATCGAGACGATATTCGACACCTTGAATGCCAAGGCGGCGCTTTTCGCGGTACGCCAGGTGTTCGACGAGGTGGGCAGGGAACTGCCCATCATCGTTTCCGGGACCATCACCGATGCCTCGGGCCGCACCTTATCGGGACAAACCACCGAGGCCTTCTGGAATTCCATTCGCCATGCGAAGCCCACCGTGGTGGGCCTCAACTGCGCGCTGGGCGGCAAGCAGCTTCGGCCCTACGTCGAGGAACTCTCGCGCATTGCCGATACCTTTGTGTGCGTTTATCCGAATGCCGGGCTGCCGAATGCCTTCGGCGAGTACGATGAGACGGCGCATGAGACCTCGGAAACCCTGCGGGAATTCGCGGCCAGCGGATTTCTCAACATGGTCGGCGGCTGTTGCGGCACCACGCCTGAGCACACCGCGTGCACGGTGCGTGCCCTGTCCGGCATCGCGCCGCGAGAGCTCCCCACCGTTCCCGTGGCTTGCCGCCTGAGCGGCTTGGAACCCTTGACCATCGATGCGAACAGCTTGTTCGTGAATGTGGGAGAGCGCACCAACGTCACCGGCTCGGCCAAGTTCCGCAAGCTCATCGAGGCGGGCGATTACACCGCGGCGGTCGATGTGGCGCGCCAGCAGGTGGCCAACGGCGCGCAGATGATCGACGTGAACATGGACGAGGGCATGCTCGATTCCAAGGCGGCCATGGTGAAATTCCTGAGCCTGATCGCCGGCGAGCCGGACATCGCGCGCGTGCCCATCATGATCGACTCCTCAAAATGGTCCGTCATCGAGGCGGGCCTGAAGTGCGTGCAGGGCAAGGGCGTCGTCAACTCGATCAGCCTGAAGGAGGGCGAGGCGCCATTTCTCACTCAAGCTCGCGCCTGCTTGCGCTACGGGGCCGCAGTGGTGGTCATGGCGTTCGATGAGAAGGGGCAGGCCGATACCCTCGAACGCAAGGTGACGATTTGCGAGCGGGCCTATGACCTGCTGACCCAGCGCCTGGGGTTTCCGCCCGAGGACATCATCTTCGATCCGAACATTTTCGCGGTGGCCACCGGCATCGAGGAGCACAATCGCTACAGCCTGGACTACATCGAGGCGACCGCGGCGATCAAGCAGCGCCTGCCCAGGGTGCTGATCAGCGGCGGCGTCAGCAATGTGTCGTTTTCCTTCCGCGGCAATGAACCGGTGCGCGAGGCCATGCACTCGGTGTTTCTCTATCATGCCATCAAGGCCGGACTGAGCATGGGCATCGTCAATGCCGGCCAGCTCGCGATCTACGAGGACATCAAGGCGGACCTGCGCGAACGGGTGGAGGATGTGATTCTCGCGCGCCGCGCGGATGCCACCGAGCGGCTCCTGGAGATCGCCGAGCGTTTCAAGGGAGGCGGCGGCGCCAAGCGCGGCGATGATCTGGAATGGCGCAAATTGCCGGTGGCGGAAAGACTGCAGCATGCGCTGATCAAGGGACTGGACGAATTCGTGCTCGCCGATACCGAGGAGGCACGCCTTGAGGCCAAGCGCCCGCTCGATGTCATCGAGGGCCCCCTGATGGACGGCATGAATGTGGTCGGCGATCTCTTCGGCGCCGGCAAGATGTTTCTGCCGCAGGTGGTGAAATCGGCGCGCGTGATGAAGAAGGCCGTGTCGGTGTTGGTTCCCTACATTGAAAAAGAGAAATCCGGCGCAAGCCGCAGCAACGGCAAGGTCGTGATGGCCACGGTCAAGGGCGACGTGCATGACATCGGCAAGAACATCGTCGGCGTGGTGCTGCAATGTAACAACTTCGAGGTGGTGGATTTGGGCGTCATGGCCTCCTGCGAGAAGATTCTCGAGGCCGCGACTCGCGAGGACGCGAATCTCATCGGGCTGTCGGGTTTGATCACGCCGTCACTGGATGAAATGGTTCACGTCGCCAAGGAGATGCAGCGTCTGGGGTACCGGCAGCCGCTGCTCATTGGCGGTGCGACCACATCGCCTGCGCACACCGCCGTGAAGATCGATCCTCAATATGAGGGTGCGGTGATTTACGTGAAGGATGCATCGCGCTCGGTCGGCGTCTGCCAGCAACTGGTGACGTCGGGCACGCGCGATGCCTATATCAGAGGGATCAAGGCGGAGCATGTACGCCGGCGCGAACAGCATCGCAACAAGAGCGCCAAGGCGCCGCGATTGTCGCTGTCGCAGGCGCGCGCCAAGAAATTGAAAGTCGATTGGACCACCTACACTCCGCCGGTCCCGACCTTCCTCGGCGCCCGGGCGTTCGATGATTATCCCCTGGCGGAGCTGGTTCCCTACATCGACTGGATGCCCTTCTTCAACGCGTGGGAGTTTGCCGGCAAGTTCCCGGATATCTTGAAGGACCCGCTGGTGGGCGAGGCGGCGAGCAGCTTGTATGAGGATGCCCAGCGCATGCTCACGCAATTGATCGGCGAGAAGTGGCTCACGGCGCGTGCCGTTGTCGGCTTCTTCCCGGCCAACAGCGTGGGCGATGATGACATCAGCGTGTACAGCGATGAGGGGCGCCTGCACGTAGCGCTCACCCTGCATCAGTTAAGACAGCAGAAGTCGATGCCTCAGGATCAGGCGCAGTCATGTTTGAGCGACTTCCTGGCGCCGGCTTCCTCGGGCCGCGCCGATTACATCGGCGCCTTCGCCGTGACGGCCGGCATCGGCATCGAGGCACATGTGTCGCGCTTCGAGGCGGCACACGATGACTACAGCAGCATCATGCTCAAAGCCTTGGCGGATCGGCTGGCGGAAGCGTTGGCGGAGCGCATGCATGAACGGGTGCGCCGCGAACTGTGGGGCTATGCGCCCGGGGAGCGGCTCGATGGCGCCGGATTGATCCGCGAGGAGTATCAGGGAATCCGGCCGGCGCCGGGCTATCCAGCCTGTCCGGATCACACGGAGAAAGCCAGCCTGTGGCGCCTGCTCGAGCCCGACCGGAGGGCTGGGATTCGCTTGACGGAGTCCTTCGCCATGACCCCGACGGCCGCGGTCAGCGGGTTTTATTTCTCCCACCCGAAGGCGCATTATTTCGGTGTGGGCAAAATCGACCGTGATCAGGTGGCAAGCTATGCGCAGCGCAAGGGCATGACCTTGGCCGAGACCGAGCGTTGGTTGGCGCCCATCCTGGGCTATGAACCGGATGCGGCAGAGGCCGCCGAGGCCACAGAGGCCGCCGATGCCGCCTAGCACGAGGGCGGCGTTTGTCACCGGCGGGACAGGATTTGTCGGCCTCAACCTGGTGAAGGAACTCATGATCCGTGGCTGGGACGTCACGGCGCTGCATCGACCCTCGTCGGATCTGAAGTTCTTGAAGCGTTTTCGGCCGAAGCTCGCCGTGGGCGCCATCACCGATGCGGCATCGCTCGATGCGGCCATCCCGGAATTCACGGACACGGTGTTTCACGTGGCCGGCAATACCAACATGTGGCGGGGCGGCAATGCCGAACAAACCCGCGACAACGTGGAAGGCACGCGCAATGTGGTGGAAGCAGCCCTTGCCAAGGGGGTCCGGCGCCTGGTGGTGACCTCGTCGATTTCGGCTTACGGTCCCGTGGATGGCGAGATCTCCGAAGATACCCCGAGCCTGGCGGAGAGTTCGAAGATCAATTACCAGAAAACGAAATGGCAGGCCCAGGAGATTGCGCGCGCTGCGGTGAGCCGCGGACTCGAGGTCGTGATCATGCAACCGGGCGCCATCATGGGTCCCTACGATATCGGCACGTGGTCGCGGCTATTCTTGATGGTTCGCGATGCCAAACTACCCGGCGTACCGCCGTCGCTGTTGACCTTCACGCACGTGCGCGAGGTGGTGGCAGCCCACATTGCAGCGGCCGACAAGTGCGCAAGCGGAGGATCGTACCTACTGGGCGGCGA
The DNA here is from genome assembly GCA_963775565.1 of uncultured Gammaproteobacteria bacterium. Classification (GTDB taxonomy): domain Bacteria; phylum Pseudomonadota; class Gammaproteobacteria; order Steroidobacterales; family Steroidobacteraceae; genus Bog-1198. The sequence goes on along the minus strand of CAVZJP010000017.1, from coordinate 44,452 downwards.
GAATAAAACCATGATGGAATTGGTGCGAGAGATCGCCTCGCTGTTGGGCAAACCCACGCCGGCCAAGGAAACCTCCTTGGGGCTGTTGCGTGGCATCGCGGTGCTGGGAGACTTCGCCAGCCGGTTCACCGGCAAGGCGCCGCCGATCACGACGGAAATGGCCGACCTGATGGGCCGTCGCGTCACCGTGCACTCGCTCAAGGCACAACGCGAACTCGGTTACCGGGTGGTACCGCTCAAGGACATGGTGAAGGATTGTTACGACTGGATGCTCGCGGAAGGACGCATCTGAGCACACATCAGGGCTTGGCGGCGGCGAGGATTTGATTCGCAAGACCCGCGTAGTCGCCGTCGAAGTGATGGCCCCCCTTGACCTTCACCACCGTAAAGCGTTTCGAATCGAGTGAGGGACACAGCGAGTCGTGTTCGTCCTCTCCGTAGATGCATAACACCGGTATGCCGCTGATGCGATTGACCTCAGGCAGCGTCAGCGGTCCGGAATTGTCGTCGGCGATCCAACTGCTGACGTGAAATTCGAACAAGGCATGTTCGGACATGCCGAGTATAGCCATCAGGGACACTTGAGTCCGGGTGGACTCCGGCAGGCGATTCACCGCGAAGGGCAGTACGTCCGCGCCTTGCGAGTAGCCGATCAGCAGCACGCGCTTTTTACCGAGGCGGGACAGGTAGTAGCGGATCATGCGGTCCGTGTCCGCGGCCAAGCCCTCGGGTGTGCGGGCCGTCCAGTAGTAGCGCAGGGAATCCCATCCCACGACGGGGATGCCTTTTGCGCTCAAGGCGGCGGCAATGTCCTGATCCAGTCCCGCCCAGCCGCCGTCACCGGACATCATGATGGCGAAGGCATCGGAAGGCGGGCTGCCGGGCTGCGCGGCGATCTCGACGACCGGAAGATCTCCGAGCGCCGCCGGCGGCTGCGCAATCCGCGCACTCGCCCTCGAAGCGGTGAGTTTCGCGAACGCCGCGTTGAAGGGCTTAAGATCCGCGCCCTTGACGCTGGCCATGGCCGCGCCGTGCACTTGGGACACGAACTTAAGCACCGTGGCCGGCGGACAGGCGAGGCCTTCCGGCGTTTGAATGTTCACCCAGGGATTACCCAACAATTTGATCGGCAGCAAATCGACGCCGGAGGTGTGCGCGCCGCGCGCGAATTCCAGTCCCGATCCCTTGCATAGCGCCTTGTCGAGATTAAGCGTGGGACAAAAGTTCAAGCTCAATGCGCCGGCAAAGGTGTCCCTCGGCGCCTGTGCCAGCGCCGCGTAGGCGAGACTGGCGCCTTCGGAAACGCCGATCAGCCAGGGGGAATGATAGGTGGCGTTGTGAAAATACGCCTGCACGAAGTGGCTCAAATTCTCAAGATCCCCGTCGGGAAAAACACAGCTTGCACCGTCGATTTGAAGCGCGGCCTTGAATTGCGGCGTGTCGATCCCGGTCACCATGGCACCCTGGTCCACCAGCTGCTTCGCCAGGGAATCCTCTGCGGCGCCCCAGCCGCCTTCGCCTGATAAGAGCAGCGCAAAGCGGGTAGGTGCCTGCGCCGGCGTATAAACCATCACGTTCTTGAAACGGCCGTGGTCCAAGCGCGTCGGTTCTCCGGCTACACCTACGCCTGTGAGCAGCATCACAGTCGCGATCACGCTGAGGTGGGCTTTCATCGATTGGTCACACTTGCCACGCAATATGACGACGAATGAGAACAATCGACCTCGTCTATATCAACGCGGGGGGCGGGCATCGTTCGGCAGCGAATGCCCTGGAGCGCGTGATTCGCGAGCAAGGTCGGGATTGGCAGGTCCGGTTGGTGAATCTGTTCGAAGTCCTGGACCCGCAGGATGTGTTTCGCAGAACCACGGGCGTGAAGCCCGAGGACTACTACAACGTGCGTCTGGCGCGAGGCTGGACTTTGGGCCTCGCGCAGGAATTGCGCATCCTGCAGATGCTGATCCGGTTGACTCATCAATCTCTGATCAGCCAGTTGCGCCGCCACTGGGCGCAGTCCCAGCCGGACCTGGTGGTGTCCCTGGTGCCGAATTTCAATCGCGCCATGTATCAAGCCCTGAGCCTCGCGTGTCCCGTCACCCCCTATGTAACCATATTGACGGACTTTGCGGACTACCCGCCTCACTTCTGGATCGAACCGCATCAAGCGCAGCATTGGATTTGCGGGACGCCGCGCGCCGTCGCCCAGGCGTGCGCCGCCGGCTGCGATGAGGCGCATATTCACGAAACCTCCGGAATGATCATCAATCCGGACTTTTACAGCGAATTGAGCGTGGACCGGCGCACGGAGATGCAAGAAATCGGGCTGGATCCTGACCGACCGACGGGCCTCGTCATGTTCGGCGGCCATGGCTCGCGCGTGATGCGCAGCATCGCCAAGCGCCTCGATGACACGCAGCTGATCTTGGTCTGCGGTCACAATTCGATCCTCGCCGCGCAGCTGCGCACGCGCGCCCTCACCGCGAGCGCCCCTCGGGTGGTGCTGGGGTTCACCTCGCAAATGCGGCACTACATGCGCTTGAGTGATTTCTTCGTCGGCAAGCCCGGCCCGGGCAGCATCAGTGAGGCGGTGCATATGCATTTGCCTGTCATCGTCGTGCGTAACGCCTGGACCATGCCGCAGGAGCGCTACAACACCGAATGGGTCGAGGAGAACGATGTGGGCGTGGTGCTGGAACATTTTCGAGCCATACGCGAGGGCGTGGCGCAGGTCACCGATCGGCTCGATAACTATCGCGCGGGCTTGCAGCGCCTGCACAATCGCGCGGTTTTCGAAATTCCGGACATCCTGGAGCGAATTCTAGGGATGCCGGTTCGGGTAGGCGTCGATGTCGTCCAGCATTTCAGGGCCGCCAAGCGCCTGCATCTGTCCTAGTATCCAATCGCGCCGCTTGAGCACGTAGGCTGAGGGCGCCGCGGCGGACAGCTGCTGAGGATTGGGCAACACCGCCGCGAGAATCGCCGCGTCGCTACGCGTGAGCCGCGCCGCCGTCAGATGAAAGTAGCGCTGTGCGGCCGCCTCGGCACCGTAAATGCCGGTGCCGAACTCGGCGATGTTCAAATACATCTCCAAAATCCGCCGCTTCGGCCAAGAGGCCTCGATGAGCAGCGTGAAGTACGCCTCGAGTCCCTTGCGAAAAAAACTGCGCCCCGACCAGAGAAATAGATTCTTGGCGACTTGCTGGCTGATGGTGCTGGCGCCGCGCACCCGGTGACTGTGCTGGTTCAGTTGGTAGGCCTTCTCGATGGCTTCCACGTCGAAACCCCAGTGCTCGGGGAATTTCTGGTCCTCCGAGGCGACCACGGCCAGGGGTAGGTTCGGCGATATGCGGGTCAAATCCACCCAGCGATGACGCAGTACGTAGGTCGAATCGCGTTTCGCCCAGGCCTCGATCTGCGCCTGGGCCATGAAGGCGGTGAAGGGCGGATTGATGAAACGCAGCAGGACGACCGCGAGCACGCTCAACGCGATGCAGACGACCAGGAATCCGAGAATGATTCGCGCCAATCGGCGCGCGAAGGATTTCTTTTGGGCCACGCTCGTGTTGCGCCACGCCCGTTAAGCGGTGGTTCGCCGCACGCTCTTCATGATGACCGCATCGACGGGGACATCGTCAAAACCTTTTTTCCGGCCGGTCTCGACCGCCGCGATCTTGTCGACCACGTCCATTCCCTGCGTCACTTTCGCGAACACGGCATAGCCGAAATTGCCGCGGGAGTGATCGAGGAAATCGTTGTCCTTCAAGTTGACGAAGAATTGCGAGGTTGCGCTGTTGATGTCGTTGGTGCGGGCCATGGACAACGTGCCGCGCTTGTTCTTCAAGCCATTGTCGGCCTCGTTCTTGACCGGCGGTTTGGTGCGTTTCTGAGTCATGTCCTCGGTGAAGCCGCCGCCTTGGATGACGAATCCCGGAACGATTCGATGAAAAATCGTGCCGTCGAAGAAATTGTCCTCGATGTAGCGCAGGAAATTGGCCACCGACTCGGGCGCCTCCTTCTCGAATAACTCAATGGTGAAATCGCCGAGCGTGGTTTCGAAACGAATCATGGGAGTTCCTAGTGTTGTGTATGAACGGAACCCAGCGTGACGCGGGCCCGGCCTGCTAAATCCTGGACGGTGCGAATCAACCGAAAGCCGCGCCGCTCCAGCAAACTGGAGACATCTTGAGCCTGCGTGCTGCCATGTTCCAAGAGCAGCCAGCCGTCGGCGCTAAGATGCTGCGGCGCATCAGCGATGATGGCGCTCAAGGCTTCGAGGCCCGAGGGACCCGGGGTGAGCGCCATCGCAGGTTCGGCGGCGAGGCTGACCAGCGCCGGATCGGCAGAGCCGATATAGGGCGGGTTCGCGACAATCAAATCGAAGCGCTCGCCCGACACGGACTTGAACCAATCGCCCAAACGCCATCGAACTCGGGTGATTTCAAGATCACGGGAGTTTTGCGTGGCAATCTTAAGGGCCTCCGGCGACAGATCGACTCCCGTGACGTTCCAGTGCGGCCGCTCGGCGGCGATGCTCAAGGCGATCGCCCCGCTGCCGGTGCCGAGATCCAGAACGCTGCAACGCTCATCCGCGGACTTGAGTTGCAAAGCCTGTTCCACCAGCATTTCTGTTTCGGGCCGTGGTACGAGGACGGCCGGCGTCACCGCCAGCGGCAACGACCAGAACTCAGCACACCCGGTCAGATAGGCGACCGGCGCTCCCTTCAAGCGCCGCGAAATCAAATCCTCATAGGTGCGCGCAGCGTCGTGAGCCACGATGTCCTCACCGTGGGCGATCAGCGCGGGGCGTGAGAAGCCCGTCACTTTGCCCAGCAACAACTCCGCATCGAGACGCGGCGATTCGCTGTGGCAGCTCAAGGTCTGCGCGGCGCTCTTCAGGATCTGCGTTATCGTGCTCACGTCTCGACCTGTTGTGCCAGTTCTTCGGCCTGATGCTCTTGGTTGAGCGCGCGCACCAGTTCGTCGAGATTGCCGTTCATCACATCGTCGAGCTTGTACAAGGTGAGATTGATGCGGTGATCCGTCACGCGGCCTTGCGGAAAGTTGTAGGTCCGGATGCGCTCCGAGCGATCGCCGGAACCGACCTGGAGTTTGCGCGATTGCGCTTGAGCACTCTGCTGCTTCTCGCGTTCCGCCGACAACAGCTTGGACTTGAGCAAGGACAGGGCGCGCGAACGGTTTTTGTGCTGCGAGCGCTCGTCCTGGCACTCCACCACGATGCCGGTCGGCAAATGCGTGATGCGAATGGCCGAGTCGGTCTTGTTGACGTGCTGACCGCCGGCGCCCGAGGAGCGATAGGTATCGATGCGCAGCTCCGCGGGATTGAGCTCGACCGCTTCGACCTCTTCCAGTTCCGGCAAAATCGCCACCGTGCATGCCGAGGTGTGAATTCTGCCCTGCGCTTCGGTGGCCGGCACCCGTTGCACGCGATGCGTGCCGGATTCGAACTTCAGCAAGGAGTAGGCGCCGCGTCCGATGATGCGGCTGATGACTTCCTTGTAACCGCCGTGTTCGCCGGGACTCTCACTCAGGATCTCCACACCCCAGCCCTTGGACTCCGCATAGCGGGCGTACATGCGAAACAGATCGCCGGCAAAGATGGCCGCCTCATCGCCGCCCGTTCCGGCGCGCACTTCCAGAAAGATATTGCTGTCATCATGCGGATCCTTGGGAACGAGCAGTCGCTGCAGCTCGAGTTCCTCGGCCAGGATGCGCGGATTCAAATCGGCCAGCTCTTCCTCACCCATGGCCCGCGTGGCGGGGTCCTTATCGGAAGCCAATTCGCTCGCGGTGGCTGCATCGCCTTCGAGGGCGATGAAGCGCCGATAGCGGCCCACCAAATCCTCCAGCCTCGAGTATTCCATCGAGAGCTCGCGAAATTGATTCTGGCGCGAAATAACGCCCGCATCGGAAAGCAGGCGGCTGATTTCCTCGAAGCGTTCGTCGAGTTTTTCCAGCTTGCGCCGGATGGAGTCTTTCATATGGCCGCGGATTATAGCGGCCTTGAGGGTCAGTGCCGGTCGCGTTCTTCGGTCAAAAGCCGGGTAATCGCCTCTGCCAGCGCCAAATCGGCCAATTCCGACGCCTGACGCAGGGCCTGGGTGGGGGCGTGCAGCAGTCGGTTGGTCAGCGTGTTGGCCAGGTATTCGATGACTTCGTCGGTGGACTTGCCCCTGGCCAACATGCGCTGCGCCTGCTCCACGGTTTGCTGACGAATTCCGTCGGCTTGCTGGCGCAGCGCACGAATCGCCGGACCCGCATCCTGAGCCCGCGATTCGGCCAGAAATCGCGTCACTTCCTCCGTGACGACCTGGCGCGCTTCGTCCGCCGCCAGATTGCGCTGCTGGCGATTTTCGTCGACCAACTGCTCCAGGTCATCGATCGAAAAGAGATAGACATCCTCAAGGTCTGCGACCGACGGGTCGATATCGCGCGGCACCGCCATATCGACCATGAAAATCGGGCGCCGGCGCCGGGCGCGAAACGCGGCCTCGACCGCATGTTTGGTCACCAGCGGCGCAGGGCTTGCGGTACAGCTGATGACGATATCCGCCTCGGCCAATTCATGCTCCAGCTCGGCAAGACCAACGGCGTGGGCTTTGAGCTCGGTCGCGAGCGACTGTGCCCTTCCCAGCGTGCGATTGGCGATGACCATGCGTTTGATGCCCGCACTCATGAAATGGCGCGCCGTCAAGGCATTCATCTCGCCGGCGCCGATCATGAGGGCCGTATGGGCGCTCAAATCCGAAAACATCCGCCGCGCGAGACTCACCGTGGCAGAAGCCAGAGAGACCGCGTTGGCGCCGATTCGCGTTTCCGTACGCACGCGTTTAGCGGCCGAAAACGCCGCCTGGAACAGTCGGTTGAGGGAAGGGCCGGTGCTGCCGCTCTCCTGTGCCACACGGTAGGCGTCTTTCAGCTGTCCCAATATTTGCGCCTCGCCGAGCACCATGGAATCCAATCCCGAGGCGACGCTGAAGGCATGTTCCACCGCGCGCGATTCCTCATGAACATAGAGGCTCGCCGCCAAATCCAGATGATTCCCGTGATGCCGTTCGAGCCATTGAGACAGTTGCGCGCCGCTGGCGGGGCCTGACCAGTAAACCTCGGTGCGATTGCAGGTGGACAGGATCACGGCTTCGGTGACCCCCTGTTCCTGGCGCAACGCGCGCAAAGCGGCCACCAGCCGATCCTCGCTGAATGCCACCTTTTCGCGCAACGCGACCGGCGCGGTCTTATGGTTGATTCCGAGGATGTTGAATGCCATGAAAGCGTTTTGGCCCAAGTCTTGAGGGATTCTGGTGTAGGCGTACCGCTAGATCAAGGTTGAATCCGCGGCATCGGGTTATTCATTTAGCTATAGTGCGGCCGTGTTCTCGTTTTCAATCTTCAACAGGGCGGGTATCGGGCTGGGCGTGCTGGCCTTGAGCGCCTGTACGGACGTGCGTTCAACGCTCGATGATGCCGCGCCCCAGTCATTTTATACGGTCACGGGCGAGATAGCTCTGGCGCGCCGGGAACCGCGGGTGGCCGCCCTCCAATATACGAGCGCGGCAGCGCATGAGCGGGATCCTGCGCTCCTGCAACGTGCGGCGGAAGTGACCGCCGAGACTCTGCAACCCTCCCTCACCGAGCGCGTGACATCCCGCTGGTTGAGCGTTGATCCGAATTCCTTGGATGCGCAACGAGCCGCGGCGCGAGCGGCCCTGGCGCTGTTCAAGATCGACGACGCGGCCGCTCACTACCGGACGGTGCTGCTGAACTCGCCGACGGGTGTGGACGCGGGTTTCGCCGACCTGCAGTCCGATTTGGGATCGAACGAAAACGTATTCGGTGCACACCAGCTCGCGGATCGATTGGCGGGGTACTTTCCCTCTTCGCCGGCGGCGCTGCGCATGAAGGGGCTCACCGCACTGCGCGCGGACGATCCGGCCGCCGCGGTGGTCAGCTTGAGCGGCGCGCTCGCGATCGATCCCGCGGCCGCGAACGACGCCGCGCGCGCTGCGCACAAGGATTTGGCGCAAACCCTGCTGCGCGCGAGGATTCTCGCCGGCGACGTCGAAGAGCCGCTGCGTCAGGCGAAATTGCAGCTTGACGCCGAGGACACGCCGGCCAATCGCTTCGACTATGTCATTTTGCTCATGACCGCGCAGCGCAACGATGAAGCCAACGAACAATTGGAGATCCTGGCCCGCAACTCCGAGACCACGGCGGTGGCGCTGCGTTTGATGGGACTTCTCGAGTTCCAACAGGGGCATCTCGATGTCGCGGCGGCAAAATTCCGGCAGCTCTTGAAAACCGGAAAGTTTCTGGATGATGCATTCTATTATCTGGGCGTGATTTCGGATCGCCGCGACGATCCAGAGCGCGCGCTGCGCCTTTTTGCCCAGGTGCAAAACGGCGAGAATGTGCTGCCCGCGCTGCTGCGCGCCGCCGCACTTCTGCAGATGCACGGCGCGCCCGACGCGGCGGACGAATTGTTCGATCGCCTGATCGACGATGAGCCGCAGCGTGTCCCGGAAATTCTCACCGCACGCGCCCGCATGTACGCGCAATCCAACGAGGTGCCCAAGGCGTACGCGGTGCTGGAGAAGGGTATGCAGCAGTATCCGGACAGCGTGGAACTGCGCTATGCGGCGGCGTCCGTGTACGAAGATCAGGGACAGGTCGGGGCCGCGCTGCACGAATTGTCGCTGGTCTTGAAGGCGCGGCCCGAGGATCCGGCGGCGATGAATGCGCTCGGGTTTACGCTGGCCGACCATGACAAGGAATTGGCGAGGGCGCGCAAGCTGATCGAGCGCGCGCATGAGGCTGCGCCCAGAAACGCCGCCATTCTCGATAGTCTGGGTTGGGTTCTGTATCGGCAGGGGCGTACTGCCCAGGCCTTGCCGTATTTGCAGGCCGCCTATAGCGACGATCGCGGCGGCGACATCGCGGCGCATTTGGGCGAAGTGCTGTGGAAGCTCGGCCAACACGAAGAAGCGCATCGAATCTGGACCGAAGCCGGCGCAGTCGACCCCGACAATACACTGCTCAAGAACACGCAACAGCGCTTGAGCCCCTCGAACTAGTCCATGCGTCTTGCGTTGCTTTTGATCGTTTGCGTGGAATTGGGCGCTTGCGTTAGCGCGGGGCCGCGGCCGCAGCCGCCGTCCGTCAAATGGGACGCTCGGGCGTCCGAATTGCAGCGCGCTGACAGCTGGCAGCTTGACGGCCGTGCGGCGGTTGCCTTCGGCACTCAAGGCTGGCAGGCCACATTGAATTGGCGCCAGGGCGGGCCGTTCGCCGAGTTGCATCTGGCAGGTCCCTTCGGCATCGGCGCCCTGGTGCTCAAGCAAGGCCCGGATGGCATTTCCATGAACGGTGCGCCGCCGAGCGATGCGGTCATGTCGCAGCTTCAGGACCGCTTGGGATTTGAGTTGCCGCTGCAGAATTTGCGCTACTGGCTGCTCGGGGTGCCGGATCCCGGCGCGGCCTTCGAGTTGTCGCGCAATGATCAGGATCGGGCCAAGTCCTTGCGCCAGGCGGGTTGGCGCATCGACTACGATCGCTATGCGCCATTCCAGGGCGATTTGCTGCCCGCGCGCCTGGTGTTGAGCCGCGACGATGTACGGGTACGTGTCGTCATCGATCACTGGGATTGGCCGCGATGAGGGCTGCGCAGTCCCGGTGGCCGGCGCCGGCGAAACTCAATTTGTTTCTCCACATCGTGGGACGGCGGCCGGATGGCTATCACGAGCTGCAGACCTGTTTTCAGTTCATCGATCTGTGCGATGAGATTGCGATCAGCGTGCGGGAGGACGGCGAGATTCGACGCGCAGCGGATATTCCCGGCGTGTCCTTGGAAGCGGATCTATGCTTTCGAGCGGCCAACGCGCTACGCCAAGCCGCGGGCATCTCGCTCGGCGCCGATATCAGCCTGGTCAAGCGCATTCCCATCGGCGGTGGTTTGGGCGGCGGGAGCTCCGATGCGGCCACCTGTTTGGTCGCGCTGAACCGTCTCTGGGGAATTAATTGGCCGGTCTCGAAATTGGCCGAGTTGGGGTTGCGGTTGGGCGCGGACGTGCCGGTATTCGTGCACGGCCGTACCGCTTGGGCGGAAGGGGTCGGGGAACGCCTGACACCGCTGTACCCGCCGCTGGCCCCGCCAGAGACTAACTATTTGATTTTAAAGCCAAATGTTTTCGTCAGCACCGCCCAAGTATTTCAAGATCCTGAATTGACAAGGAATTCCCCGCCCATCACAATTCACGGTTTCCTGGCGTCCGGTGGAAGGAACGATTGCTTGGGCGTGGTGCGACGCCGTTACCCTGAAGTTGCACATGCGCTCGATTGGCTATCGCTCTTTGGTTCTGCGCGCCTGACTGGCACTGGGGCCTGTGTTTTTTTGGCCTGCGAGACCATGGATCTTGGGCGCGAAATTATGCGGAAGCTGCCGCCGGGGATGGAAGGTTTTTTGGCTCGCGGACTGAATGACTCGCCCTTGCTTGAAGGATTGCGGACCGTAGCTTAATTAAGCCTTAAGTCGTCGGTTGTTTCTCAAGTTGGGGTGTCGCCAAGCGGTAAGGCAGCGGGTTTTGATCCCGCCATACGGAGGTTCGAATCCTTCCACCCCAGCCAATTTTTTTCGGTGGAGGCGATTCGTCTTTGAGCAAGGTCGATGTCGCAAAACAATGAATTCGGTTCTTTGTCGATAGCCTTGTTTACGGGCAATGCCAATCCCGTGCTCGCGCACGAGATTACCCGGCATTTGAAGGTGCCGCTGGGGCGCGCCGATGTTGACCGGTTCAGCGACGGCGAAGTGAGCGTCGAATTGCGGGAGAACGTTCGCGGCCGCGATGTGTTCATCCTGCAGTCGACGAACCCACCGGCGGAGAACTTGATGGAGCTTTTGATGATGGCGGACGCCTGCCGGCGCGCCTCGGCCAAGCGCGTCACCGCGGTGGTGCCGTATTTTGGTTACGCCCGGCAGGATCGGCGGCCGCGGGCCACGCGGGTCGCCATCACCGCCAAATTGGTGGCGAACATGATGACGCGCGCCGGCGTCGATCGGCTGTTGACGGTGGATTTGCACGCGGATCAGATACAGGGTTTTTTCGACATCCCGGTGGACAATGTGTATGCCTCGCCGGTGTTGCTGGGCGAGGTCTGGAAGCAGAAGTATCCGGACATGATTGTGGTCTCGCCCGATGTGGGCGGCGTGGTGCGAGCGCGAGCGCTGGCGAAGCGCCTGGATGATGCCGATTTGGCCATCATCGACAAACGCCGTCCGCGGCCCAATGAATCGAAGGTGATGAACATCATCGGCGAGGTGGAAGGCCGAACCTGCGTTCTGGTCGATGACATGGTGGATACGGCCGGGACGCTATGCAAAGCGGCTGAGGCGCTGAAAGATGAGGGCGCGTTGAAAGTGGTGGCCTACATCACGCACCCGGTGCTCTCCGGCACGGCGATCGAGCGCATTTCGAATTCGGTGCTGGATGAGTTGGTGGTGACTGACACAATTCCGCTGTCGCGGGACGGCGCGGCGTGCAAACGGATACGGCAGCTCAGCGTCGCGGGATTGTTGGCGGAGACCATTCGCCGCATCAGCGACGAGGAGTCGGTGAGTTCGCTTTATATCGATTAGTTTGTGATGGGTTTGGTTTAGGTCGGTGCCCCTGCAATTGGTCGCGATGCACGGGCGCTTTGGTTTGTGATTTAACTGGAGAAGATTATGAAAACCTCTTTTGAACTCGTTGCCGAGTTCCGCGAGACGCAAGGCAAAGGTGCGAGCCGCCGCCTGCGTCACGACGGAAAAGTGCCGGCAATTCTTTACGGCGGCCACCTGGCGGCCCGGACTCTGACGTTGAGCCATCAGAAGCTCCTGATCATGCTCGACAACGAGCGCTTCTATTCGACCATCCTCAGCTTGAAGGTGGGCGATGAAACGCAGGCGGCAATCCTGAAGGATGTGCAGCGCCATCCGTTCAAGAACGCGATCGTGCACGTCGATTTCCAGCGGGTCGAGGAGAACGAGAAGATTCGCATCAGTATTCCGCTGCATTTCACCGGCGCGGCGGTCTCGCCGGGCGTGAAGTCCCAGGGCGGTCTCGTTTCCCATATGCGCACCGAGGTGGAAATCTCCTGCCTGCCGAAGGATTTGCCGGAATTCATCGAAGTCGACATTTCGGGCTTGTCGCTCAACGAGAGCATCCATTTGTCGCAGCTCAAGATTCCGCAGGGCGTGGTCCTGGTGGAACTGGCCAAGGAAGACGCGGCGGTGGTGGCTATTCACGCTCCGCGTGCCGAAGAGCCCGAGCCGACTGCAGCGGCGGCAGTTGCCGGCGCACCGGCAGCGGAAGGTGCGGCAGCGGCGGCACCGGCTGCAGGAGCGGCCGCGGCTGGAGCTCCCGCAGCGGATGCGAAGAAGACAGAGCCTGCGAAGAAAGAGGAAGCCAAGAAGGAACCGGCGAAGAAAGACGCGAAGAAATAGTTTTCTTCAGCGTTATGTACGGGGGCCGTCGGTTGACGGCCCTTGTCTTTTTAAGGCTTGGGTGTTGATCCATGGCGGCTTTACCGTTACGCATTATCGTTGGTCTGGGCAATCCAGGCCCTGAGCATCTGGTGACCCGGCACAACGCGGGTTTCTGGTTCGTGGATTTGCTCGCGCGCCGCCATAGCGGGGAGTTTCGCGACTATCGAAAATTTTCCGGCGAGACCGCGCGCATCAACATCGGCGATCAAGAGGTCACGCTCTTGAAGCCCACGACTTACATGAATCGCAGCGGCCTGTCGATCCGCCAGTTGAGCGAATTCTTCAAGATTCTCCCCGAAGAGATTCTGGTGGCGCATGACGAACTCGACCTGCCCGTCGGCAGCGTGCGTTTGAAGCAAGGAGGCGGCCACGGCGGACACAATGGCTTGCGCGACACCATTGCCCACATTGGCGAGAACTTTTGGCGGGTGCGTTTGGGGATCGGGCATCCCGGCAACAAGGCCGATGTCATCGATTACGTGCTCACCCGTGCGCCTCGTGTCGAGGAGGATCTGATCTTGGAAGCCGTGGCCAACGCGGTGGATTGCATCCCGTTGCTGCTAGAGCAGGGCGCTGAGCGCGCCATGACGCGGCTGCATAGCCGCACGGGAAAAGTCTGATGCCGATTCGTTGCGGAATAGTGGGTCTGCCGAACGTGGGGAAATCCACCCTGTTCAACGCGTTGACGCGTGCTCAGATCGCTGCCGAGAATTATCCATTTTGCACCATCGATCCCAATGTGGGCGTGGTGCCGGTGCCGGATCCCAGGCTCGAAAAATTAGCCGCCATCGTGCATCCCGAGAAGATTCTGCCGACCACGGTGGAATTCGTGGACATCGCCGGATTGGTGGCCGGCGCCTCGCAAGGGGAGGGATTGGGCAATAAGTTTCTCTCGCACATCCGCGAGGTCGATGCCATCGCACACGTGGTGCGCTGTTTCGAGAATGACGACATCATCCATGTGGCAGGCAAGATCGATCCCGCAAGCGACATCGAAGTCATCAACACCGAATTGGCGCTGGCGGATCTGGACAGCGTCGAGCGGGCGTATCAAAAGGCGCTGAAGGCCGCGAAGGCTGCGGACAAGGATGCGGTCAGGCTCAGGGATCTGCTCGAGAAGGTCAGAGCGCAATTGAATCTGGCGAAGCCCGTGCGCCTCCTGAAACTCGATGTGCATGACCATGCGCTGCTGCGCGACCTGCACCTGCTCACTGACAAACCCGTGATGTACGTCGCCAATGTCGATGAGACCGGTTTCGCCAACAACCCGCGCCTCGATCGGGTGCGCGAGATCGCGGCCGGCGAGGGCGCCATCGTGGTGCCGATTTGCGCGGCCATCGAGGCTGAGATCGCGCAGCTCGATGAGGCCGATCGCGCCGAGTTTCTCGCGGAACTGAAACTGGATGAACCCGGACTCAATCGCGTGATCCGCGGCGGATACTCCTTATTGGGTCTGCAGACCTATTTCACCGCGGGACCGAAGGAAGTGCGCGCCTGGACCGTGCATGCCGGCGCCACAGCTCCGCAGGCCGCCGGGGTCATTCACACCGATTTCGAGCGCGGCTTCATTCGCGCCGAGGTGATCGCGTATACCGATTTCATCGCATTCAAAGGCGAGGCCGGCGCCAAAGAACATGGCAAATTGCGATTGGAAGGCAAGGAATACATCGTCAAAGAAGGCGATGTCATGCACTTCAGGTTCAACGTATAACTGGGAAAATTCGTCGGTTTTGCAGATTGACCCGGATTCCAGGGTCGGGCCTTCTAATCCTATGCCTACAGCAGAGTCGTATTCTCGTGCAGAGGAAGTGGCCCACGCATTCACTGCAGCCATTGGTGTCCTTGCAATGTTGCTGGGGACTCCCTGGTTAGTGGTCAAGGCTGCGCAGAACGGGGACGCGTGGCGGGTATTCGGCGTGCTTGCGTTCGGCATCGGCGCGTTGATGATGTTCTCAACCTCGACCCTCTATCACGCAGCAAGTCGGCCCGCGGCCAAAGCGTGGCTCAGACGGCTGGATCATTCGGCGATTTATCTATTGATCGCTGGCACCTACACGCCTCTCAGCATCGGCGTCATCGGGGGCACCCTTGGATGGGCTCTTTTTGGCATTGTATGGGGCATTGCGATAGTGGGTGTCACCCTTAAACTCTCCGGGAGTCTACTGCGCATACCGCTCGTTTCCACGTTGCTCTACCTTGTGATCGGCTGGATTGGCGTCGTGGGGTTCAAGCAGTTGTGGCACAACTTGACGCCAATGCAGTTCAGCTGGATGGTGGCGGGGGGTCTGTGTTACACCGCCGGCGTGCCCTTTTATTTGTGGAAGCGCAGATCATTCGCGCACGCGGTCTGGCATCTATTCGTATTGGGTGGGGTGGCCTGTCATTTTGTTGCGATATCGAGCTTGATCATCGCGCAGGGGGCGTGAGGATTGCCGCGGGCGCCGGCAGCCTAGCACCCGACTTCTCAATTATCGGTGCTGTCGCGGTCTTCGTCGTTGTATCGAAACTCTTTGGCAGTATCGGTGTTTTCGTTCTTCTCGCGCACGGGAGCTTCGTTCTCATCGGCCCGTTCGTCGGCGGGGTCATCGTCGTCATCGATCGTGCCGGTTGTCGGTGGCGCAATGGGGAAGTCAGAGGGCAGGTCTCCTCACCTTCTGGGATGTCGGAATCGGGTTCTTGCCCATAGAGTTTGCTCATGCTTATAGGGTAACGGGATCTTGGCAGGCTGTCTGTACTTGAACGCACATGGGTGAGCAACAGTTTGTGGCGAGCGCCCGGATAGGGGATCTGTCGCGACGCGATAGCGCCACGAGGAGGGCGTGTCATGGGTAAGCGCTCTGATTGCACGGGTCATGTGAGACTGATCCGCAAAGCCGGTCTCGATGGCGATGGCGCTCAGCGCATCGTGGGTGCCGGTAATCCGCAACCAGGCCTCGCGAGTCCTCATTTCAGACCGAAATGAGGCTGGCGATACGCCGTAGTATCGTCTGAAGCCGCGCGACAAGCGCCTCCCGTGACAGACGCATGTCGTCCGCTAATACTCTGGATGCTCACATCGGGCGCAATTCGCATGCGGCGCACCACCACATCCTCCCAGTCGGCCACCAGGCTTTCGGCCCACTGCACCCCCATCATCATTCGGCCCATCTCATTTGCCGCGTCGTCTATGCAGCTGGCTGCAGTACGTCGAATGCTCTCGACGTCCATTCCGCGAAAAACGCCGCCGACAGTGATATCCCTCGGCCACGGCAAGCGTAACACCTGGATGCCCTCGCTCAGCATCCGGCTGGCATGACTATCCAGCGTGGGCTGGACCAAGATATCGCCTGGGCCTAATACATATCGGCCGGCGTAACCGGCTTGCTCGAATGAGCCTTCGAGAACGACCGTCGCATAGGCCTCGAAATGTTGATGCCGGGGAAGATTATGCCCCGCGGGAAGTGCTCTTCGCCATACTGGATCGATCGTAACTTTTGACTCGGTTGCACCATGGCCTAAGGTCACATTCGTTCAAGAGTGGTGTTGAACGCAATGCTATATGGAATTGTGGATAATAGGTACGCATGGATACAGATGATTAGATCTGGATTACAGATCATGGTTTTGAGCATGGGACTTCTCGCGCACTCCGCGGAAGCCTCTCAGTCGGAAGAACGATATCCGAGCGGGGCTGATGCCAAGGCAATCGCTGAGCTGCGCCAAAACACTCAGGCGCTGATGGATGCCGTTGCGCCGGGCGACGTATCGGTTTGGAAGCGGCTGCTGGATGATCGAGCGATTCAGACCGACGAGAATAATATCGTTCGCAACAAGGCGCAGATGTTGGCAGAACTTAAGCCTCTTCCGGCGGGTCTCGTTGGGCATCTTTCAATCGCCGACTTTAGGGTCGTCCGACGTGGCGATGTGGCGGTTGCGAGTCACGAGGACGATGAATTCCTTGACTATCATGGTCAAGTGATACGAAGCCGATTTCGGATGACGGATACCTGGGTTCATCGCCCGGAAGGATGGAGACAGCTTGGTTCGCAGGTGTTGGCGGTCTTACAGGATCCTCCGTCGCGAGAACTTGCCGCCAAGCTTACTCGGTCAATACGAGGGGACCTATCAATTGACTGCCGAGATCGCCGGCACCTTTGTACGTGTGGGCGATGAACTGATATTCCGGCAAACAGGCAGACCCGATCGACATTACCGCGCGGAAGTACCCGATGTCTTTTACAATCCGGGCGCCCCGCGCACCCGGCGCATTTTTAGTCGCAACGCAGGCGGCGAGATCACCGGATTTGTGGACCGGCGGGAAGGTCGAGATATTGTTTGGAAACGCCGGCGTGATTGATTGGTGCAGGCGGCAGCCCATGTGCACGAATGAGTAGTGCGGCGTATGTGATCATTCCGGCTTTCATCCTGCAGATCCTTGCGGGGACCTCGGCGCACGCGTGCACGGACAGGTTTGCGATACGGGACGTGCGGGTCTTCGACGGCGCGATCACGGTCGAGCAATCGACCGTCGTGGTTAACGGCGGGCGCATCGTGGCTTTCGCGCCAGACGCAACCATTCCGCACGGCTTTTGCATCTTGGAGGGCAGGGGCAAAACCTTGCTGCCGGGGCTGATCGATTCGCACGTGCATGTATTTCCCGGCGCCCAGAGAGACGCGCTGCGCTTTGGTGTCACCACGGAACTCGACATGTTCGACCTAAGCCACGACTTCAAAGCGTGGCAGGCACAGCGCGACTCATTTGCAAAGAGCAAAGAGGCGGATACCTGGGCCGCGGGTACGGGCGTGACGGTCAAAGGCGGCGGCCCAATTCAGGACTTGCCGCCCACCATCGAGGTACCGACGTTGGACAGCGCGGCTGACGCGAAGCACTTCGTCGATGCGCGCGTGGCGGAGGGCTCAGATTACATCAAGCTCTTTATTGAAAATCTGTCTGAATATCACTCGCCCAAATCGTTACCCACGCTCTCTCGCGAGGAAGTCTGCGCCGTCATCAAGGCCGCGCACGATGACGGCAAAATGACTATTGCGCATGCGCAAGCTGAATGGGCCGCCAAGGAGGCCATCGAATGTGGAACCGATGGCCTGGCGCATATGTTTCCTGACGAGGTTGCCGATAGCGATTTCATCGCAATGGCGGCCGCGCATCACGTTTTCATTATAACGACGGACGCGGTCTGGGCCGGCGTCTCGGGTCTTGACCTGGCGAAGACAATCGCCGCCGATCCGCGCGTGGCAAAATATCTCTCGGCGGCGCAAAAGCAATCTCTTCTGACAGTGAACGAGAGCCCGCATCCAGACTTTTTCGTCAACGCGCTGAAGAATACGCAAGTACTATACGAGGCCGGAATTGTTTTGCTGGCGGGAACCGATGCACCGAACCCCGCCACAGCCCATGGCGTTTCGCTTCACGAAGAATTGCAGATCATGGTCCAAGCGGGCTATACGCCCGAGCAGGCGCTGAATGCGGCAACGGCGCTTTCCGCGCGCATGTTTCATTTGGGCAGTCGCGGTCGTGTCGCGGTAGGCGCCCGGGCAGATCTTGTGTTGGTGGACGGAAATCCGACCAAGGTGATCGCCGATACACTTTCCATCGACCGCATCTGGAAGAACGGCCATGCGATCGACAGAAGGGCCCCTTAGACCGAACCTAAATTACTCGACTTGAAAGGCTTCCACCTGGATGTGGAGTGTCACTTCCATTTTGAATCCATATCTTTGACCGACAGTGATGCCAAAGTCCGCGCGGTTAAAGGTACCAACCGCGTCCGCACCGCACACATGCTTCTGCGTGGCCGGCAGATCGACGACACATTTGAAGGAATTGATTCGTAGTGCCACGGGCTTGGTGACGCCGTGAAGCGTGAGGAGGCCTGCGACTGTCGTTGGGGTGCCGTTCATGAAACCTCCCAGCGTTCCTTTGTAATAGGCGGTCGGGTATTTTTGTGCCTCGAAAATTGGCGGCGCGGTCGAGTTGACGGCTTCCTCATTCAATTTGTCATTGCCGAATTCCACGCTGGCGATATCAATGGCGACATCGAGCGTGCCGGTTTGTGCGGCCGCATCAAGAACGATGGTGCCGCTGGTCTTCTTAAAGAGACCGCGCCAAATCGAAACGCCGCCCAGGTGATCGGCCTCGAATTCGGGATGAGTGTGATTGGGATCGATGGTGTAGGTGACCGGTGCGCCGAAGGCGACGCCTGCCATACTTAAGAGAGCGCAAAGGGTGACGTTGTTCATTCTTTGAGAGGTACCAGCCGGTGGTAAGGAAAGTGAAACGAGGCTGCAACAGCGAGATCTCATAGGGAAATCTCCTCTTTTTCAACTTAAGCTTATCTTAACGGCCGGTCACATACTCCGTTTGTTGTGCAGGGGCGGGTGGCGCAATCTGTTGACTGTTCGATCGATTGCAGTCAACGGAGAGTCACATGAACACGGAAACCAATCTGTTTGTACGGGTCGGTCAGGCGATTCTGGCGGTCAGTGCCACGGGCGCAACCGTGCTGATTTTGCAGCTGGCGATGGTGGCGGCGTAACGCCATGTCGCGGCTCGTTTCGAAAGTCAAGGAACTCGCACCGTACGCGGCGCTAGAACTCGTTATGCCGGGAGGCTCGGTGATGGCGCTTCTGTTATGGCTTTACCGGCGGCAGAAAAAAGGTGCTGCCCCGTCGGACTGACAGGATGGTTTTTCTCAATGTCCTGCATCCTCCCGGCCCACTTTGGACCAGTCGAGTCGGCGTGTGGTGACCATCAATCCGGCCAGGATGACGAACACCAAGAGCGAGCCGAAGAGAAGCGCGTAGTCCTCTGACAGGAGTATCACGTACAAAATGGCGTAGGTAGTCGCGAGTGCTGCTCCGATCGCGATGGTGGCAAGGCGATTGCTGGTGGCGCCGGCCATGTAGGTTGTGATGAGCGCAACGAGCGCTGCTGCAGCGAGTCCATAGGAGAGGGCGAATCCGATATGTTCGGAGAGTGCCAGAAGAAGAAGATAAAAGGTCGCCAGGGCGAGCCCAACTAAGAGATATTGCATGGGGTGAAGGCGCAGCCCGCGAACTAGATGCTCCCAGGCAAAGAAGCACGCGAACGTGATCGCGACAAACAAGATACCGTAACGCACGGCGCGGTAGTTCTGGGTATAGATATTCGACGGCTGGAACAGTCGAACGCCGAAGGCGGTTGTCAACAGCGCGGATTCCTTGACGGTCGTGCCGCGCCAGAGCTGGGGGTAGGCGCGATTCAGTTCAAGCACTTCCCATTTCGCGGAATAGCCTTCAGGTTGAATTTCGCGAGAAACCGGGAGGAAGGCGCCATCGAAATCAGGATGCGGCCAAGCGATTCTGGGCCGTCACCGTGGTATGCGATCCTAAAGGCAGGAAATGCAGAGACTCACTGCCGGCAATCTCGAACTCCAAGCGAAACGGCAATGGCTTTAATCCGTCTCTTGATTTCAAGTCGATGGGGGTGCTGAGGGCGGTGAATCCTGCGACCTCGCCGCTGGTAGCGCGGAATGACTGCCCATCTACTTCGAAACGGGTCAGCGCTCTTAAGTATTTAACGCCCGACAGGGGCAGTTGAAATACAGCACCCGTGGGAAGCACCTGCACGTCGGCATTGGACAGAAGCAAGGACGCGATTGACTCTGGCTTGAACACACCGGTCATGACGACTTTTGAGATATAGACAGGGAACCGAATAAATACCCTTACTGCGCACTTCGACCGATACTTGATTTGTGATCTGAACGTCATCCGGAAGAAGGTGCAGCGGCGCACCTTTGCTCCACGTTTCCGTTCGGTTTTTGGTAGCGGGATCCACCTCGACTCTTTTGTTCTGGGTATCCACGGTAAGAATGGGTGCGCCGAGAACTTGTGAACCACCGAATCCCGCTGCAATGACGTCATAAGCCTGGGCTTGCAGAGTCTGCCTTTCGCTGACCAGACTCTCAACGCGCGATAATGGCCACAACATCAGCACGGTTAACGCGGCAATCACCACGGCCTTGATTGAAACGGAGGCGAATCGACTCTCTAAGCTCCGCGACCATTGTTGCTCCCTCTCTGTTTGATATCGCATTACAAACGGGCATTGAGGCGGGCGGCAGGCAGAATTGTGGCGAATTCGGGCAAGGCATTGCCTCAAGGACGCGCATCAGCATAACGAGGCTTAGCCGATCGGCTGGCGATACTTATCGGTCGACACTACCCACGGAACCTGTAGCGCAATGTTGGTGGCTAGGTGAGCAAGCGGGGTCGGCTGCGGGCCGCTATTAGTGTTTCTTACGTTGTAGACTCGTGCTCGAGTTCTTCGAGCTCTGCCATTTCGTGTGCAATTCCACGTTTGAGCGCATCGAGTTGCTGCCATCGTTCTTGTGCTCTTGCGACGGTGGGTGGTAGCGCACTCGGCTGGCCCATCAGGGCGAGGTAGTTGGCTTTAGCAGCTACAGCTGCGCTGAGTGCGCCGCGATAATGATATTCCAGTTGGCGTAATCGACCTTCAATATCCACGTCAACCTCCTGTGGCTAGGGTTGCAGCCCGCTAGGCCGGCAACTATCGTTGAAACTAGCGCCTATTTTTGAGTGACCGCGGGTTCGGGGTCCACGAGATCGCCTTTGCGCGGAAATTCTTCACGCGGCGTCCGTTGGGTTCCGGTAGAGGAGGCTCTCGCACGTCCTCTCCGGTCGCGCCGCTGGGATCATCTGGATCGATCGGTGGGTGCGTATGCATGCGGGACTCCTGGGCAAACTCAAATCGACAGTAGCCTCTCAAAGAAGGAGCGGTATTGGCGTAACGCGATTCGCAAGTTTTCGGTCGTGGGCGCTTCTGCTTGATCGAGACTACTGTTCGAGTTCCGAACGTTGGTTGGCGAAGGTTTCCTCCAGACTCTTGGTGACTTCCGCCACGAGTTCGTCCGCGCCGTGTACAGCTTCTTTGGGATCGTCGACGAAGCTTTTTTGCACCCTATCCCAACGCGGGCGGAAATCCGTCGCTGTGTCAGGCTCAAAGAGCGGGGCAAGTTTCGCATCGTCTTTTAGTGTTGTCATTGCAAGACCGCCGGTATTGATCGCCGGCGGCAGAGGCAGATCGGCCTCGTGCATGGCCGATGGCGGGCTTATTGGAGCGTTTGCAAAATCCGACGTGCTCACCGCCGCGTCGCGCGGCTCGCCATTCATCTGGGGGCTCATGAGCGCACCGCAACGCCGCGGAGGACGGGTTTGGCGGCTATCTTGGCGGGAACTACTCCCAGAAGTTCGTCAAACAAGATGCGGTAATGAATCACCGCTTTTCGCAGTTCTTCAGTGTCTGCCTCGCCGCGTGCATCGCGGACGGCAATCGCTTGGGCCGCGCGATAGTTCTTCACGACGTTGGGTGATCGACTGAGATGTCGGCCGCGCGGACCTCGAAATCGCCCATGGGGTAGCCGCGTTTTAGCATCAGTTCTCGCACCAGTGCGTCCGCCTCGCCCACGACGCCTTTGGGGTTGTCGACGAAGCGGCCTTGCAGGCGCTCCAGGCATCGGAAAACCGAGCCGCATCGACTGCGGTGATCGGTACGATGCTTAGGCCCGCGACGCGTTGTTCACGCTTCAGAAGTTCGGCCTCCGCTTTGGTCCTGCCGACTTCGCTCACGGCGCGATCGTACTCCGGACCGAAACGCTGTCTTAGCCGTTCAAAGATCGTTGCTTTTGAATCACAAACCATACGACTACTGCCATTGCCACAGCGATCAGGATACCGCGGTCGACAACAGTGTTAGTGGGTATGGTATTCATACTTTAAGTTCCTACTGGTTGGCATAGGTGGCGCGCACCGCCATGCGTTTGCGTGGACACTCACTGCGCGGCTGCCGAAGAGTATCCTCCAAAAATCAGGTAAGCCGCAGCCGGCTATTTCGAGAGACTGTCGTAGGACTTGACTCACGGGCTCTAAGCCCGAGCCGTGTTCCTGTGCGCACGTGGTTATTTCCGATGGAAACATCTGCACCGATGGGCAAGCGCTGAAATGGGCGTTAAAATCGCAGCCCGCCAAAAAACGCCACAGGTGTCACCATGAAGCCTAAAAGCGCCCTTGTGATCGCAGTTGCAACGCTGGCTGGTGTTACCGCACCTACCTTTTGGTCACTGCAGCCGGACAGGCAGATGAGAGTTCCGCTGCAGTCTATGTGACCAAAATCCCCGCTGGATACCGGGACTGGAAAGTGATCTCCGTCGCTCACGAAGCAGGCAAGCTGAACAGTTTGGGCATCGTTTTGGGCAACGATGTGGCGATCAAGGCGTTCCGCGAAGGGACGCTTCCCTTTCCCGACGGCGCGATCATCGCCGCTTTGCACTACAGTCATGTGCCGTCCGATGAGAACAACAAGGTCTTTGGCGACAAACAATCCTTCGTTCCCGGTCCCCCCACAAACATACAGTTCGAGGTTAAGGACTCGAAAAAATACGCGGCTACGGGCGGTTGGGGGTTCGGGCACTTCAACGCAGATGGCAAACCAGCGGATGCGGCGCTACTTAAAACCTGCTTTCCCTGCCACGAGCCTGCCAAAGCTACCGACTTGATCTACACGCATTACACGCCTTAATTCAGGTTCAACGTATAACTGGGAAAATTCGTGGGTTTTGCAGATTGACCCGGACCCTGGGGTCGGGCCTTATGTAGCTAGACGGACACTGCTCCGGCGCCCGATGGACAGCTACTTTCCGTACTCGATCCCGCTGGCGAAGTGCGCGTTCGCCGATTGATCGCGGTTGTCCGTGGCGGTGGCGTTTTTCGTGTTGGCAGTGGCGCTACGATTAGCGATTGGGGCAAGGAAGTAGGCGGCAAGCTGTTTAGATGTAAACAGGCAGCATACTGTCGCCATGTTTGTTACGCGCTCGGCTCGAATGTCATCGATTATCGCTGCCCTTTGGCTGGTGCTCGGTACTTTCGTCTCGCCATTGCCGACGGCGATCGCGGAGAACTCCGTCGCGATGCCACTGTATCGCGAGGGCCGTGGCAGTCCCGACGGTATTGGAAGTTCTATCAGGGTCGTGAGATTGCTGCGGTCATGGGTTTCGAGGGCGCGCAGTGGCTCGAGCGGCCGAGCCGCGCAAGTGAAGAACGGCCCGACCTGCTGGTGGAGGAACTGCACCTGCAGCCCGGCATGACTGTCGCTGACATCGGCGCGGGCTCGGGCTATCTGTCACGGCGTATGGCGCCCATCGTTGGCCCCGGTCGCGTTTTCGCGGTCGACGTGCAGCCGGAGATGGTGGCGCTGCTCACGGAGTTGTCTCAGAAACCGGAGTTTAAGAACCTGGTGCCGATCCAGGGAGACACCGAAGACGTGAAGCTGCCGCCTGCTTCGATCGATCTAGCGGTCTTGGTCGATGTGTATCACGAGCTGGCTTACCCCTACGAGGTCATGCGCAGCCTGATTCGTGCGCTCAAGCCGGGCGGCCGGGTGGTACTGGTGGAATATCGCGGTGAGGACCCGGCCGTACCGATCAAGCCCCTGCATAAAATGAGTGAGGCGCAGATCCGCCGCGAAATGAGTGTGCTCCCGCTCGCCTGGGAGCGCACTTCGGAGCGGCTTCCGATGCAGCACATCGTCGTGTTCCGCAAGTCCGAAACGGAGTAGGGCAACGCGGAACTCCGGTCTGGACTGGATTTCAGCCGACGCTGTGTTTCTCCAGCTCTCTAACGACAATGTCGTCATTGCCGAACCAACAGAGCTTGGCCGTTTCTTCGTCCAGGTTGGCTTTGAGGTTCTCTTCGATGAGCGCAGCGATGCGGACCAGACGTTTGCTTTCGGCGCTGCCAGGGTCACGCGTCGCCAACGCTTGCGTCAAGAAATGGGTTGCAACCGAGACGTGTCTTCGACAATAGTTCTCCGCGAACCCGGAAATCGCTGGGCTAACGGGCTCGATGAGGAGCCGGCAATACTCCATCGCCAGCTTCAGTTCCGGTTGGACAGTTTTGCGTCTAAACGCGCCCGCTTTGTCGATGGTTCGCTCAGCATCAGCCAGCGCCGCCCCGGCGGTGAGCACGATCGAGCTCATGGCTTTTTTGAAGTTATTAATGCGCGCGACCGGAACGTTCACCGCGCAACGCTAGCAAATTCGCGCGCCGACAAAAGTGGACGGATTTAACGGTTTAGGATCTTAGGGTTTTCGCTGAGTGCCGCGCGGTATTGCCTTAAGGACGCCCTGGGCGGGGCTAGTGCTCGAGCCCCTATCGCGTATATCGACTTCATCGCATTCGCGCCCATGAGTCTTCGCGATCGTCGTGATTTCCCCGCGTTCAACCCGGTGGTTCTCAACGCGGGGGTGGCTTTATGCCCCTACAAGGTCTTCATGGCCTTCGTATACATCTCATCGAGCGATTGCATGACGGTCTGCAGAGTTGCGAGCCTGATGTCGGTCTCGGCTAGGCTCACTAACATGGATTGAATTTCGGCGGGACTCAAGGCGGAAGGGTCTTTGGCGACGCGTAGCGGTGCGGCTGATTTGGGTTCGTCATCCACTATCGCAACCGCCTGTGTGTTCACGTATTCCTGCTGGCTGTACACCTCGGTATAGGTGTTGATGAGATCGGAGCTCATGTATGACACCGCGCCGGTGTCGCGTGCGGTTTTCCATGAGGCGTCGCTATAGGAGTTCCAGTCCCAACCCCAACCTAGGGTGGCGATATCGATCGGCTTTCCCCCGCGCAGGGCCTTTAATTGATCAATGTCGCGCGCCAATTGGTGTCGATTCTTCTCGAGGTTTTGGACGTTTTCTCCGTAGCGCTCGTGGTTGCTCTTGATCTCGCGCCGCAAATTGTCGCGGGCGTCTCGGACGAGATGGCGGTGGTGAAGGGATTCGACGCCGGCCTGGAGGGTGAGAGCGATAAAGAGACCGATCGTGATCATCCCCAACTGCAGGAAGAAGTCTCGCCAAGTCCGGGGCGCGTGATGAACCGGATGAACATCCACGTGCGATTTCCTCTAATCGACCGATTTTCAGAGTCTATGCAAGGCGCAGATCTTGTGCCCGTCAGGGTCGCGAAGATAGGCGAGATACAGCTTACCGGCACTGCCTTCGCGCACGCCCGGAGGGTTTTCGCAGGCCGTGCCGCCGGCAGCAAGGCCAGCCGCGTGCCAAGCGTCTGCATGGGCGGGCGAAGCGGCAGCAAAGCCGATGGTCATGCCATTGGCGCACGTCGCGTCTTCGCCATTGATGGGTTCGGTGACGGAGAAAACGCCGCCCGGTGTTCGATAAAAAATCCTGTGCCCATCGATTCTTGCCGGTGGCACGCCAAGCGTACCCAGTACAGGATCGTAGAAAGCTTTTGCGCGCTCGAGATTATTGGTGCCAATCATGATGTGGGAAAACATCGGCGCTTCCTTATTTTTTGCGAATCGGGCCGTCTAGTATACCGGTCCACTACGCCGCTTTGCCTCTGTCGGCGGGACCCGTTAACAGAAAATTGTTAGAGCGGCCACGGTGCAGCGTGTGCGGCGGTCGGACGACACGGTACAAGAATGGCGTGGCGCGGCTTCGCGGTAGCACTGCCGCGCACGGCATCCGCTGCGCGGCAGTGCAGTTGCGGACGCAAGATCAATTGGTTTTTGCAAGCTGCACGAGGCCGGCCTTATCACCCTTGCTGCGCAGCTGATTATATTGCGACAGCAGCGGGGCATCGACGCGGGCAACGGCGTCATTGACCGCCTTTTGCACACAGGCGTCGCCCTCTTTCTTACCCCAAGTGGCGGCGCTCTCGCAGAGCGTTTCCGCGGCGTAGCGGATGCGCAAATAGAGCGTCTTTGCGCCTTTCGGGGTGGAAATATCGAGGTCTGAATAGCCAACGGGATAGGTGACCGTTGCGGCTGAGCCGGGGGAGTCAGATGCCAGCGCATTTGCGCCGATGGCAGCGCAGCCTAGACTCAAGAAGCCGGCGGCCAGGATGAATTTCACTAACTTGGATTGGGTTTTGATCGATGTTTTTCATGACGGTCTCCTGATGTGGCTGGATGTGCTTTCGAACTAATGTTAACGCTGTTAACACTAATATACCATGAATATTAACAATGTCAACATTCACTGGCTTTTCCGCGCTGCACCAG
This sequence comes from uncultured Gammaproteobacteria bacterium, assembly GCA_963775565.1. Taxonomy (GTDB): domain Bacteria; phylum Pseudomonadota; class Gammaproteobacteria; order Steroidobacterales; family Steroidobacteraceae; genus Bog-1198. The sequence goes on along the minus strand of CAVZJP010000017.1, from coordinate 17,840 downwards.
CTATGTTGCAGGCATGTCTCCCAAGGCAAAAAGCGCGCGCAAGCAGGCGCGGGATAGAACGGCACCTAAAAAGGCCAGCTATCATCACGGGGCGCTTCGGGACGCACTCATCCGCTCTGCCCGCGAAATTCTGGAATCGGACGGCTATGAGGCGCTGACATTGCGTGCCGCGGCGCGGCGAGCCGGCGTCTCGCAGGCCGCGCCTTACAATCATTTCGCCGATAAGGCGGCCTTGCTCGACGCCATTGCCGCGCTGGGGTTCAAGGAATTCGCCGCTGCGATGCGACGGGAAATGGAGTGCAGCCGAGGATCCGCAGGCGCGGCTGAATGCAACCGGCATTGCCTATGTCGCTTTTGCCACCTCCAACCCAGGCCTATTCAAGCTGATGTTCGGCTCCAGCGTCCATCAGGACATCCGGCGATGCGGATCTGGATGCCGCGCGCACCTCCGCGTATGAGGTACTGCGCGGGGCCGTGCATTCCGCTCAGTTCAGGCCCCCGGCGATGCGAGCATGATGAAATTGAAAGTCTTAGATCGTGGGCATTCGTTCATGGCCTTGCGACGATGATCAACGAGGGCACCATTGCGCCCGGCATTTATGGCGCGCGCTCTGCGAGCGAGCTCATTGCCGCTCTGCTGGGCGCACCGCAAATGGAAAAGAACGCGGGTGTCTCGACTGCGGCAATAAAACGTCGGAAATAGACTGGTAGAGGAGGCTCGGTCGCTAATCGAAAAGCGGAAGCGCAGCCATATCATCGGGCGGTACGACCTCGGTCGGTAACCCCGCCTTACACCACGCCCGTAAGCCACCTTTGATGACCGCAATGCGCACGCCGGTTCCCTGGAGTTTGATCGCAAGCTCCCGTGCGACCCGTCGGCTGGTGGCTTCCCGTACACACGTGCAGTAGAGATATACTTTGGTCTTGGAAAATCCGGCGTGGTTTGATGCAGCGCGTGCGGATCGTAATCGCTTGGATCCCTTGATGCGGATGGCATTCGCGTCAAAATACCCATGACTTCGAACATCATATATTTGGGCTCCGCTAAGGACGCCTTCTCCGCTGCCTCGAACGGGATCGAATAAGTGACGGGCGGCTGCACGCGCTCTCTGACCCGCCACCAAATCTGGATAGCGAGGTAGGCGACAACCAACGCGATCCCCATGGCGCCCATGACCCGGCCGAATGCTTGATAGCCTTGGGTCACGGCATGTAAGTGCGCCGCTGAAGACAAAGCCGATCCCGAAATAGCAGCCAACGTAGAGCGCCGCGCCGGCCAGATCCAATTGCAGAAACTGACAAAAAACGCATTTGCATGCTGCCTGCAAGCGGCGGCGCCATGGTATTGATCCCGGGAATGAACTTCGCCACGACCAGCAGTTTGCTGCCGCGCCGATAAAAGGAATCCGCGGAACGCAGCATGCATGATTCAGGATTGAGGGAAACACGGCAGAGCATTCCCAGGAGCCACCAACCCGTGTAGCGACCCAATAGGAACATCAAAGTATCGCCAGCCAACATGGCGAGCAGAGCGCCGAGCGCAGCATAGGGAGCTTGCAGCGAGCCGCTCCGCGGCGGCGCCGGCCATCAGCAGCGCCAGTGCCGCGGGAAGGGGAAGCCCGATTGATTCTAGGAAGACGGCCGCATACAGAATCGCGTAGCCGTGTTGCGCGATTCCAGTAATCCAGGATTCCATAGTCGCGCACCTAAAAAATGACGGGCCAGAGCACCATTTACCGCACCGCGCCTGTGCGCTGTCAACTCTGTGTCTATCCAGCCATTCGTACGCCGTCGGTCAGTGGATTCGCGCTGACTTTCAGAAAGCCGTCGTGGCGCAATAGGGCGGGAAGTGTGAGGGCGGATTAGGGCGAGGTGTTCGTCATTCGAAATACACTTCTTTCACCAGCCCCTGAAGCAATCCGATCAAAGCGGGGGCGCCGGTTTGAAGCGAATTCACATAGACCTTGTCGCCTGCCTCCGTGGAGAATTCGTGGCCGCGCCAGCTGACGGGTCCTACGCGCGTAAGGTCGCTCAATGCGAATTGCCGAGGCTTGCCGGCCATCGGGTAGGCAATGGGGGTGGTCTCGTTGTATTCGCTACGTACTCGCCAGAAAAGAGCGCCATAACTGGACAGCGCCAGCAGCGGAATGGCGAACCCCCAAAGTACTAAAGGCACATTCTCATCGTTCGCGAGGTCCATCCATATAAAGAATGTGCAGATCGCGAGCACGGCGATGAAGAATGCAGCGTAAATCAGTCGCAGGGCGAGTGGCCATCGCACGACACGTAAGCCGTTTCGAATCGGTGCCTGCTTGGTCCGAGCCAGCCGCGCCAGTATGCGAACAGAACCCCAATCACCATCAGTGCGAGAAATTGGAAGAGGTAATGGGACATGCAAGCAGTATATCTCGCGTGTTCGGAGGGCGCTGATGCTGGTCTCGCGCGGGCGAGCGACCCTTCGTAACGGCTGTTCAAGTATGATGACGGCCACGGGATGTCGGATCCTTCCAAGAATCCCCTTCGGAAGTTCAAGGGAGAGGTGAATTTCATGATGGCAACAGCAGGTACATTGTTGAGCGCCGTGGTGACGGTACTTACCGTATTTCTTGGTATCTACACGATGATGCTGGTGGGCCGCATGCGCGGAAAGCACGGCGTGCAAGCCCCGGCGATGACCGGTGCTCCTGAATTTGAGCGGGCGATCCGTGTGCAGATGAATACTCTCGAGCAAGTTGTGCTATTTCTGCCGCTTCTCTGGCTTGCAACCATTTATCCAGTCGTATCGGGGTATTTGGCCCCTGGCTTGGGGCTGATCTGGATCATTGGGCGCGTCTTGTATGCATCAGGCTATATGGCGGAGGCCGCCAAGCGCAGTTCGGGTTTTCTCATCGCGGGGATCGCGTTACTCGGATTGCTGATCCTGTCGATTGTCGGAATTTTCCATGCATGGCTGGTGACGCGGCCGGTTTGAATTTGCGCGTCTCTGTCGCTCCAAGTCAATGAACCTACTGCTTCGCACTCGACTCGCTCGGGTTAATCCCCTGATTTTATAAGCGTAGACCTGGTTAGAGCGCGAGAGGATTGATGTGGCACGGTCGGGAATGGCGCGGGCGTCGGCGGCCGCTGTTCGTGACCGCCCGGCTCTCGGGGACACGTAGTCGCGGGCGCCCTACGCCTTGCGTGGTTGAGAAAACTCAGATTAGACTTTGACCGTCCAAGATCCTTGCATGCCAGCTGGCGTTGCTGAAGGTGGCAGCTGTGAAACGAAATCCAGGTATGGGAACGTCGCGCCGCTCGGTGCTTCGCTCGGGCGCTGCACTCGCCTTCGCCATGGCAGTCGGACGCGTCGGCGCGAACACCGATGTCCAGCCCCTGGCGAAAGCCAGCGGCTTTCCCCAGATGCCGACGGGCGGAACCGGCGTAACGCCGTGCGGTTCATACCAGCCTCCTTTGACCATCGAAAGCTTTGGCCGGATTGCACCGAGTCAGGAGCCAGGCGACCCTCTCGAGATCCACGGAACGATCTACCGCTCCGATGGCAAGACGCCCGCGCCTGCGGTTGTCGTCTTTGCCTACCACACCGACTCACGCGGACGTTACAACCAGCCCAACAGCCCCTTCAACCCCAGAATCTACGGCTGGGTGAAGTCCGATTCTGAGGGGCACTACGGTTTTCGAACAATCATGCCGGCGCCTTATCCCGATCTGTCGACGCCCGCACACATCCATGTGAGTCTATTTTCAAAGGATATTCCTGAGTATTGGTTGGACGACTATTGGTTCGAGGACGATCCACTCATCACGCGCGGTCAGCGCGCCGGACTCACCGGCCGGGGCGGCGGAGGCGAGACTCTGACCCTCGCGCGCGATCAGCAAGGGGTTCTGCGTGGCACGCGCAACTTCGTACTCGAGCACACCAAGACGGCCGGAAACTGCCGGTTGTATTGACACGCGGAGCTGTCTGCTCCTGACAGATTCGCAATTTTTATCAGCGCACGATCCTTCGTACTCAAGATTTGGCTTCGACTACTGTCATAGCTGCGGGCTGCATCTGGACGAAGAAATAGTGGAATTAAAGAAGGATTGAGTGGAAATAAGCGGGACCGACTTTTTGCTACACACATAGGAGACCGGCCATCGGCTTGGAGAGCCTTCAAGCATGGGCTTGTCGAAAAACACCAAGCGGGAAAGGCAGCATTTAGTTCTGCGGAAGCGGAATTTGAGGAAGCGCTATTAGACCGGTATACCACTGCGACCGACGCCAACATTGATGTGAACACACGTCGGGGATCTCGTTTGGTGAAAAGCACCTTCGCAATGTTGGGGGCCCCTCCAAATCGGCCCGTGCCTAATCCCGCGCCCCCTCGATAAAGCGACGGCCACTGTCAAGGATGCCTATCTAAGAAAAGGGGTCCATAACGGGGGCAGCGCCATTCGAATCGCACTCGTACAACCGCTTGAGTAAGACCGTAGGCGATTACCGACAGCGGCAGTTGTCCGGTTCCCTTGTATCTCACCGGCTCGGCAGCTATTTTCGAGGAGCTTGCTCCATTTGGTCGACGGACGATTTTAAGATAACAGGGTGAGTAAGGATTGGTGTGCCATGAGAATGGACGATCAAGGTGAGAGCGAGAATGTGCAAGACCTTCGCGGCTCGAGCGGCGGAGGCTTCAGACCCATCCATGGAATAGGCCTTGGCACTATCGTACTGGCGTGCATCGCAGGAGCGATTTTTCATGTAAATCCTCTCCAATTGTTAGGTCTCATGAGTAGTGATCAAGGCGCCCCGACCAGGGCGGCTCAGCAGCCCGCCCAAAGCTCGCCCGCCGCCGATCCACAAGTGAAATTCGTTTCGCAGGTTCTCAAAAGTACGGAAACCGTATGGACAGACGCATTTCGCGAACGCGGCCTGACTTACACGGATCCTAAACTACGTCTGTTTCGCGATAGCTATCCGACCGCCTGTGGCCAGGGAGTCGCAGCGGCTGGACCGTTTTATTGCGGCGAAGACCAAATGGTTTATTTGGATTTGGGGTTTTTCGACGTGATGACACAGCAATTGGGAGCACCCGGGCAATTCGCACACGCCTACGTCATAGGCCACGAAGTGGGTCATCACGTGCAAAATTTGCTCGGCATTCTTGAAAAAATAAACACACAACGAGATAAGCAGCACCACATCGCAAGCGAATGCGCTCAGCGTGCGATTGGAATTGCAGGCGGATTGCTTTGCCGGTGTTTGGACGGCACGCTCCCAACATGAAAGCGGTTGGCGACTGGAACCCGGCGATATCGAGTCGGCACTGAATGCCGCCTCGAAGATTGGCGATGACACATTGCAGCGTCGATCACGCGGCACCGTCGTCCCCGAGACATTTACCCATGGTACTAGCGCGCAACGTGTGTCGTGGTTTAAGCGTGGGCTGAGTTCCGGCCAAATTGATGGTTGCGATACGTTCAGCGCGTCAACTCTTTAAGGGCAGCGTCGGATGACGATCCTAAGCCGAAAAAGCACTAGAGTGTTCGTAACGCAGCAAGCTCCCATCTTCGCGGGACTAACCGGTGAGTAGATCAGCTATTAGCTAGAGCGCGCAGGCGCGCAGGCTCGAGCGAGTTTGTAGGAGGGTTTCATGCGCATCCCCGTGATGGCGATACTTTGTGTAACCACAGTAGTTTTCGTTGGCGCATGCAATCGGCAGCCCCCGCCTCTGGAACCACCACTCTCTCCGACAGTCCCAGCACCGCCGAAACAACCGCCGACGCCGCAGACTCAGTCTTCGCCTGCCCCCACTGCGAAACCAACGCCGCAATAGGCAGGCGTAAGATGGGCCAGCGAAGTCGCAGTTGTCGGCCCAACGTAGCGGTTCCATTTCCATGCGACGAGCGCCGCGACAAGATGTCGCGGCTGGTCCGCAAGCAAAGCCGGGACAGCGAAGCGTCGCGGCGTGAATGGCCGGCCAGACGGAGAATGCCGGCCAGCAAGATATCGATTTGCGCTAGGGGTGGTTGTAGCGGTGATCTCGAATCTTTAACGCCTGACAGCCGCGAATCGGCAGAAGTTCTTTCACCGCCGGCAGATCTAAGCCCTTCCAGTTATGAGTTACTATCAAGCTACGAATCTGAAACAACGGGAGAACAGATTGAATCCAAACAAGGCGCTGTGGGAGAAGGGAGATTTTACGCGGCTTGCGGATACCATGAGAAATAGCGGCGCGAAACTGGTTCAAGGGCTTGGCATCAGTCGAGGCGCGAAGGTCTTGGATCTCGGATGTGGGGATGGCACAACGGCCATTCCGGAAGCGTTGCTCGGTGCGGAGGTGCTCGGCGTGGATATTGCGGCCAATCTGGTTGAGGCGGGCAACAGACGGGCTCAGGCGGCGGGACTCGCGAATTGTCGGTTTCAGGTGGGCGATGCTTGCGATTTGAGTGAACTTCAGAGCAAGTCCTTCGATTGGGTTGTGAGCATTTTTGGTGCCATGTTTGCCCCCAAGCCCTTTGAAGTGGCCAAGGAGATGGTGCGTGTAACGCGTCCCGGCGGGCGGATTGTGATGGGTAATTGGATTCCCGGCGATCCGACGCTGGTCGCGCAAATATTGAAGATCAGTTCAGCTTACTCGCCGCCGCCGCCCGAGGGCTTCATCAGTCCCATGACTTGGGGCATCGAAAGCAACGTGCTTGAACGACTCTCAGGCGCTGGGATATCCCGGGAAGGCATTACCTTTGAGAGAGGCCAATACACTTTTGAGTTTCCAGGGGCGCCATCAGCGTTCTTGGATGAGTTCAAGCGATTTTACGGCCCAACCATGAACGCTTTTGAAGCAGCAGAACGGGGCGGTCGAGCCAAGGAATTGCAAGGTGAACTGGCAGATTTATTCAATCGTCAAAATGTAAGCGCAGACAAGAGTAAGACGACTATTCCAGCCACGTACTTATCGGTCACGGTCAGAGTATGACAAGGGAATTGCTTTAGCGGTAGCGAATCGGTTCTGGTCTAGAAATCGGAAGCGGCGATTCTCCTATCCTTTAGACTTTCCCATTGAAGCTGCGGTCATCCAATGATCCCTGTCACTATTTCACTCCTTTTGCTCCTGGGTTATTTCCTGCGCGAATATTCGTTGGGCAAGCTCACGCCATTAGAGGTTGGAATACTATCGGCGAACCTCCGCCCACTCAGGCTGCGCTATGTTGGGTTCGTGGTGGTGGGGTTGCTGTTGTATGCGATTTTGCGCTTTGCTATTCCCACACTCACGAACCTGTGGTTTCTCATTTCCTGTCCCTTTGCGCTATCGCCACGATCGGATTCGAATTCTATGGGTGGCGCAAATGTATTGCGAGAAAGTATTCCCGAGCATTTTCTGCGCCGTATACGGTTGCCAGACTCTTCACCAACTCGGGGATCTTGGTTCTGATGGGTGCATTAGCGGTCACATCTGTGGGATAAGGACGCCCGCACCCCCGATGCGCCCAGTGTCATTTGGCCCAGATGTGACCGCGGCGTGGGCAGGTGTGGGTGAGCCCTATGTTGATGTCAGTGGGAGTGTCTGCTTGGGGCGCCGACTACCGCGCTCGCCGGTCCCGACGAGATTTCGTACCAGTACTGTCTGTCACCATGCAGATCCAAATCCGCAATGGTGGCGAACTTTAGATTCTTGTTTGGGAACCATGGGGAACTACACGGTGCTCATGTGAGTTACTTTCGATATCTGGCTGTGGTGGACCTGATTTCATCCAGCCCGAAAGCCACTATCGAATTCCACTAGTCATCATGTAACGACCGGCTCCCGATTTGCAGTGTCGCGGTTTACCGCGTGTATGGATGTCAGCATTAAGTGTCCTATGGGCGGTTAACGATGTTCCTAAATCTGATGTGGATCACCCTTGTTCAGATCCGCACCCTTAATTCTGTCATTGACACAATTGACGGCAATAGACACTAATGGTGACATCGCGCTCGGAGCCGAGATCCGCCGCGAATTCCTCCCGGTTTCCTGCAAGACGCCGCTGGCCGGTGCTGTGGTAACAACGGTTTTCGTGATTGTCTCGCGAGCGAATGTTCATGGACGAAGGGGATAGTGCCGGCGGCGTCGATGTCCTGACGGATGGTTGGATGCGGGGGGCGTGAAAGCCGCAGCTCAGTGAGCCGGATAAATATGCTGTTGGCTTCGGTTTTATTTGCTTTTCGGCAAGACGGCGGGTACGAAGCAGTGGGGCTTACGGTAGTCAGTACGATTTACCCAATCAGACCTCATCGCGCGAAACCAAAACCCTACGGATCGAGGCCACGTCGGCTTTCTACTGGGGTTCCTGTACTTCGTAGCCTTGTTTCTTGAGTCGATCGATGGCGCCGTCGTCTTTGAGGAGCGTTGCTATGGGTAATACCGCAAAGCTACTCGCGTTGTTATCGAGCGCGGTCTTGGCGCTCGATATCCACAAATCCTCGAGTCGACTGCGCGCGCTCTCGTACTGATCTTTAAACTGCGGCACGGCGAGGAAGGCGTTCAGGCAGGCGGCTTCTTCGTCGGGATAGGGTAGGCTGCGCAACCCTTGAATATCGCCCAGCGCCCAGAAATTGGCGCGCTGACGCATCGGTTGCAAATCCACTTCCAGTCGTTCGACCGTTTTGGCGAAACAGTCGATTTCCGCTGCCTGCGGAATATTGCCGAGATCACGCACGGCTCCTTTCGCGTCCACCAGCTTGATCTTGAGCTGTACGAGCTGCACAGGCACGTGATCTTTGTGCGCGGCCTTCTCGACCACATCCCAGACCATTCCGTTGTCGGTCAGTCCGGATTGCTTCAACGCGCCTTCGTACAGATCGATTGCCGCCAGAATGGGCCGCCGGTGTTCATCGTAGGAACCTAAATACTTGACGCGCAGTGCGAGCCAGCGAATGTACAAGTCGTGGGGCAGAATCTGCTCGAGGCTCCTGCCGTCCGGGCTCTTGCGGGCGCGGAGCAGGGCTGGAATGAGGGTTAGACTGCGAAAAAATCCGACGTCCACATCAACGTCGGGGGGAGAGAGCACGGACTGGGAACTGGCGATGCGCTGCTCCACTGCAAGCGATCGCCAGGTCATTTCTTTCGGCAGTGGCCGCAGCGTCGCCAAAATCCAGAGGTCATGACCGTTTTTTGCGATGTGCCACATTCCCGGCCCGGGACGTTCACCGGTCACCAACACTTCATCGAGCTCGGGACTGGCCGGAGCGGCAGGAACGGGTTGTGCACGGCAGTAGGGCTGCGCGCCAAGAAATAGGAGCACAGAAACTGAAATCGCGGCCCTTAAAGACACGGGAATATCTCCTTTAGCGTTGTAGTCCGTTGGAGCCAAGTCTCGCGGGGTCGTCTCGATCGGAAACAGGCGACTTCGAGTTGCGGGATTGAGCGGCCGCTCCGCGGGAAGCGGTTGCTGCTAGTTTGCCAGGAGTGCTTTGAGGGCGGTAGGCGCAGGATTCGATCAAACAGAGATTCCTAACGACAACGACCTTGGCGCCTTCGAGATTAATTGCGACGAAGGGCGATTTTAGAGATGGCCTTGCGGAGTACTCGGTTCCAGTAATCATCGGCACCTATTCCAGCGGCTGACGTAGATAATCCACCGGCAGTCGTTGGAGGCGCAGCCGGAAGACAGCATTCCGATTAGCGCAAGTGCCAATAAATTGCGATGTACGTGACATCCGGTACGAATGGCCGTCCTGCCTTTCTGGAATAAATCGGGCATGTGAGATAGCTGCAATACAGGCGTGATCAAGATCGTTATGGCCGGAGGCTTTGATGGTCTTGGTGGAGTTTACGGAGCCGTCGCTGCCGACTGACGCTTCGATGACGCAAGTGCCTTCTTCGTGGCGGGCGCGGGATGACTCTGGATAGTATTGTTGACCCACCTGGAGTGCATAGTCCACGGGTAGTCGCGGCGTCGAAAATTCCGCGAGTGGTGGCTGGCGCACCGGTGGTCCTGCGTTGTGTAGCACCCAGTTAATCGGGAATGCCACCCAGCCTGCAATGGGTTTGCCGTCGAGCGTGGCCGGGATCATCTGTTGATGCTGAAGGCATCAAAGCAGGCGCCGTCCAGGCGGCTGTAGCCGGAGGACCTTAATAGTTGCATCGCCGGCATTGAGCCATCGGTATCGACGAACACGTATACATAGCATGTTCCCTTCCTCTCCGTTTTTGCCGGACAATGACGGATAGAAAGCCTCGCCGATTCTTATCGGGTGCTTGGGATCCATTTTAGCGGGAGTCTTACTGGGAGCAGCCTGAGTCGAAGACGAAGCCGGGGGGTTTTGGTCTGCGTGAGGAACAGGATCACTCGCCTGAACCGGGGCTGCCAGGCCGAGGTAAAGCATCGTTATGGACACTTGAATCCGTATAAATCTTGCGCCAGATCGCGTGATTTCATTGAGCTTGCCGGAAATCTCGGATCGCTAATGCTTCTGGGAACCAGTCACAGTTTTTGACCGGTTAAATACTTCAGTCTCAGTGCGATTCGAGGTGGGACATGAGGTCCTGGTCGACATGCATTGCCATTTTTTTTGGTCTTGGGAATCGGGTTGACTATTGTATCCAGCTTCAAGATTAGCATTGAGCGGAAGCGGGTGTCGTCCCGATCTTGAATATCGGGCACGCCGGCAAACAGGGGATGTCTGCCCAGGCCGTGAGCTCAGTATTTTAGAGGTCGCAAATTGCGACTTCAAAGCCACAAGTGTGCGCACCACGGCCCACGAGTTTGATTACGTCGTGCCTGTCAAAAAAGAGGGGCCCCTAAGGGTGGATCGTTGCTCGTTTTCCGGGCCGCCGTGGATCCGTTGCGCTTCGCTCTCCTGCTACGCGCAAGCCCAGTGTGGCCATCCGTGATGGATTTGCGCGCATAAACGCCAGACAGGACTAGCGATGCTATGTTATTCGGCGGGATTTAGCCAAGTTCGCGGGTTAGGAGGCCTCCAGCGCCTATAGAGGCGGGGCATAAGCGCACCATCGGCGAGTCAATATGATCATTAACTGATAAATCGATATCTAATCCCGCCAATCCGTCGCGAATCGGGAGTAAGGGAATCGGCCTGCTACGCAGCGCCGAAGCGCGCGAGCCGTTTCACGAATTGGAGTACTGCGAAAAGTCATATCGCAATGTAAATTCGCTGATGAGCGCGACGGGCGATCCGACATTGTGCCAAATCTTTTTGTTGCCATCGGGGCTGAAACCGTGCTCGATTGGTCCGTCGTCTTTAAATGTGAGTATTGCGTCTGGATACTTTCCTTTTTCGGCCAGGCTGCAGACTCGATCGAAGCCGACTCCGGAAATGGCCAGTTGGATTTGGAACGAGCGGCGGCCATGATCACCTATCCATTTCATCCAGCCAATAGGACCAGGCGATTCGCCAGGCGGCGTTTCCGCTTGCGGCTCCTTGGTAGTGAGAAAAAGCGCCCCGCCAAAATTCTCCAAATAGGCCGCGCTACTTTCAAGTTGCACTATATCGTTGGCGTGTAGGCGCACTTGCCATCGGAGCTGGGCTGACTCGAGTGATGGCTGGTGACGAACGCCGAGGAAGAGCGCGGTTTCAATAGGTCCGCCGGGTTCGGATTCGCGCCTATCGGGCTGAAACGTCACCATCAATTTAGCGGTCGCCTGAATAACCATCTCCTGTCGAGCCAGGCTGTAGCATAGCGCGTCGCAGGCATGGCTCGAATGTCAAAAGGACACGCGTGGCAACGGGTCTAATATAAGGTCTTCATGGAAGAGCAATATTTAAGGGTCGCCGCGGGACTTTAAAGTACACATGGCATTTCTAGAACCACCGCGCTGTCCCAATTGCCATTCAGAAACGGATTTGACTGAGCTGTGGCGCGTCGCGGTGAAATCCGAGGATGCGAAGTTTTACCCGCTTGCTGTAACTTGTCCGGTGTGCGGCATGAAGTTGCGGGTGTTGCAGGGACGCGCGCAATTCACAGGAATGCTCGCCGCCGTCGTTCCCTTTGCGTTGGCGGTTCTTTCCGTCTTTATCGCACCCGTGGCTCGCAGGTCGATGGACTACTACATCAGGATGGGAATCATTGCCGTCGTCGTATACGCGCCGTTCGGCTTCACCAACGCAATATCCCTAGACTGCTGACCCTGCGATTACTCGGAGATAACGAAAAGGCTTGGACAAGGTGGATAGTCTCGGCCAGGAATTAAAGGATCTCGCCGAACACAAGTCGCAGGAGATAACCGCGGCATATCAAGAAGATATGCGCGAACGTGGCGAAATCCCTTGAAGGCACTGCTGGCGTTATTGTTTGCCGGGAAGCTGGGCAAGATTCTCCTGTCCGCAGGATCCATGCTTTTGTCGATTGCCGTATACGCTCAAGTGTTCGGCTGGAAGTACGCGGTCGGTTTCATTCTGCTCCTTCTTTGTCATGAGATGGGCCACTATATCGCTGCTAAACAGAGGGGGCTGGATGTAGGACTTCCCACGTTCATTCCATTCGTCGGGGCGTGGATCAGTTTAAAGGATCAACGCTTAAACGCAGAAACGACGGCTTTCGTCGGATTGGCGGGGCCGCTGTTGGGTAGCACAAGTGCACGCCGAGAGCCTGGGCCGCGATGAGAGGAAAGATAGCAGTTAATCCGGGTGGGGAACTTCAAAGCAATGGCTTGAAAGCACGCTTTGCAGCAGAGTATCTTGGCCTGGTGTGTTTCTTGACGCTCCTCGCCCGAAGTTCATTCGCAGATTTAGCGTCGGGCTTGGTCGCTTCGAGGGCCAAATAGCGACCGTAAATTCCGATCAGCAGAGCAGATTATTTGCGCATGATAAAGGAGGTTATCAACCCTGGCACTAATAATGCTCACATCGAATCTGTGCCTTGTGAGCCGGTTCTAAAAATCAACAAGGTATCGACTCTGCGCCAGCGAGCCGCTGCGGTTTGCGGGGTTGTTGCGGGAATCGTTTTCAGAGGGTTGCAGCGATCGATATGCGGCCCTTTTTTAATCATGTGTCATTGATATGTCTGTTTATATGTGTCTAACCGGCCTATTCTCTAAGTCGCCTTTCGGAGGCAGTAGAGAAAGAAAGGTCGCGCAAAGGAGGCGGTCGCGAGGGTGGGTATTTAATCAAAGCATCGCAAACGTTGCCGGCTCACGATCAAGCCTTTGCTGAGGTAGGTTGTTTTATCAAGGAGGAGATGAGCTATGTTTGAGACCGCTGAATTTCAATCCCAAATAGAACTCGCACTTGACATTGCGACCCGCGAGTTTGGGTTAAAAGGTTACGCTGCCGAGATTCCGCCCATTCTTCAATTTCTTGCGTGGGCAAATGAGGACTTTCTTTTACAGCGAGAGCAGGATCGTGCTGTCGAGCATCGAAGAGGCATGCCCGAGGCGCGCGCAAGCCTTCAAAAGATGTCAATGGACACTGCCCGCAACGCCAAGGGTCGTGGAGGCAAGGAAATGGAGGTCCTCGACCTAGTGCGGGTTTATACAAACAATTACTGTGGTATTTGGCCTTTCTGTAGATAAAGGAGTTCCCATGGTTCTGGAAGCCGCGGACTTTAAGATGAAGGGGGCAGACCTTGCCGTCGATATAGCAAAGCAGCTGTTGACGCTTAGCCTGGGCGGCATTGCCTTTGCTGTCGGTATTACTACCACGGACGCCAAGGCACTACATGAAGACTCGTTTTGGTACGTTATTGGCACGTATGGCGGCAGCACGTTATTGGGTTTTCTGTTCTTGATGTACGGCGTAAGTCGATATGCAAAGGGCGTGGAGCTGAAGGTCTATGAAGGGGCAGCCCGCTTTTTGCCGCTAATTCAGATGATTCTGCTCGTCGGTGGAACTTGGCTGCTTCTCAATTTCCATGTAGAGGCTGCGTCAAGAAGAGCCGGCGACCTGGAAACAAAGCTGACTGTTCATCAAGCAGGCAAAGACACGGCTATTTCATTGCAGCCGGGTAAGGCGGTTACCTTGACGATTTCGAGTTCTGGAGAAATGAAGGCAGAAATCAAGTGACCCGGGACGGCTGGACTGACAAAGAACACTAGAGACAGATATGAACAGCTCCTATAGCGAGGGCTACGCGGAAGCCCGAGAGAAGTTTATCGGCGCGGCGCAAGAGGCAGGCGCGGCTCTCGATTCGTTTCCTCTTGGAGTCCGAGGCCCCGACAGCGGCGTGTTAGCCACGGATGTAGAGCCGGGGGCGGGGGGCCGGGGGCCGGGGCCGGGGCCGAGCGCCGGGCTGACCAGGGCGCCGCCCGGGGGCCGGGGGCCGGGGCCCCAGGGCCTGAGCGCCGGGCTGACCAGGGCGCCGCCGGGGGCGCCCCCGGCGGGCACCAGGCCTCAGCGCAAGACCAGGTTGTCGTCGGTCTCGCCGGCCATACCACCCGAACTGGTCAGGCCCTCGCTGGTCAGCACCGGGCCGGAAGACCCGAGCGGAGCGTCCACCGTCGACCTTGTCCCCGTCCATGTATCGGCCTTCGAGCAAGGCCATTGCCAGCGGGTCGCTGATCTCCCGCTGGATCAACCGCTTCAGCGGCCGGGCGCCGAACACCGGGTCGTAGCCCCGCGGGCCAGCCAGGCCTTGGCCGCGTCGGTGACCTCCAGCTGAGCCGCCGATCGGCCAGCCGGCGGGACAGGCCCCGCAGCTGGATGTCGACCACGGCCTCGAGGTCGTCTTCGGTCAGGGACCGGAAGTACACGATCTCGTCGATCCGGTTGAGGAACTCCGGCTTGAACGCCAGGGCCGAGGTCACCCTGATGGTTGGAGTCATGATCACGACCGTGTTCGTGAAGTCGACCGTGCGGCCCTGCCCATCGGTCAGGCGACCGTCGTCGAGCACCTGGAGCAGGACGTTGAACACGTCGGGGTGGGCCTTCTCGATCTCGTCGAACAGGACCACGCTGTAGGGCCGGCGGCGCACCGCCTCGGTGAGCTGGCCGCCCTCGTCGTAGCCGACGTAGCCCGGGGGCGCGCCGATCAGGCGGGCCACCGTGTGCTTCTCCATGTACTCGGACATGTCGATGCGCACCATGGCCCGCTCGTCGTCGAAGAGGAACTCGGCCAGGGCCCGGGCCAGCTCGGTCTTGCCCACGCCAGTCGGACCGAGGAAGAGGAAGCTGCCGATCGGCCGGTTCGGGATCGGACAGCCCGCACCGGGAGCGCCGGATGGCGTTGGACACGGCCGCGACGGCCTCGTCCTGGCCGACCACCCGCTGCGTGGAGCACCTCCTCCATGCGGACCAGCTTGGCTATCTCGCCCTCGAGCAGCCGGCTGACCGGGACGCCGGTCCACTTGGAGACGACCTCGGCCACGTCCTCCTCGTCGACCTCCTCCTTGAGCATCTTCTGCGTCGCCCTGCAGCTCGGCCAGCCGGGCGATGGCCTCGTCGAGCTGCTGCTGGAGCTCCGGGAGCTTGCCGTACTGGATCTCGGCCGCCTTGGCCAGGTCGCCGTCCCGGGTGAAGCGCTCGGCCTCGCCCCGGGCACGCCTCGACCTCCTGCTGAAGGTTGCCGATGGCTCGAGACGCTTCCTTCTCGTTGCGCCACTGGGCGTTGAGGGCGCTCGACTGCTCGCGCAGGTTGGCCAGCTCCTCGTCGAGCTTGGCCAGGCGCTCCTTCGACGCCGCGTCGGTCTCCTTGGCCAGCGCCAGCCTCTCGATCTCGAGCTGAGCCATGCGGCGGTCGACCACGTCGATCTCGGTCGGCTTGGACTCCTTCTCGATGCGCAGCCGGCTGGCCGCCTCGTCGATCGAGGTCGATGGCCTTGTCGGGAGGAACCGGCCCGTGATGTAGCGGTTGGAAAGCACCGCCGCCGCGACCAGGGCGGCGTCCTGGATGCGAACGCCGTGGTGCACCTCGTAGCGCTCCTTCAGGCCGCGGAGAATGGCGATGGTGTCCTCGACCGTGGGCTCGCCCACGTACACCGGCTGGAACCGGCGCTCCAGGGCCGCGTCCTTCTCGATGTGCTTGCGGTACTCGTCGAGCGTGGTGGCGCCGATCAGGCGCAGCTCGCCGCGCGCCAGCATGGGCTTGAGCATGTTGCCGGCGTCCATCGCGCCCTCCGCCGCGCCGGCTCCGACGATGGTGTGCAGCTCGTCGATGAAGAGGATGACCTCGCCCTGCGGCGTCGGTCATCTCCTTGAGCACCGCCTTCAGCCGCTCCTCGAACTCGCCGCGGAACTTGGAGCCGGCAACCATCGAGCCCGAGGTCGAGGGCGAGCAGCCGCTTGCCCTTGAGGCTGTCGGGAACGTCGCCGGCGCACGATGCGGTTGGCCAGGCCCTCGACGATCGCCGTCTTGCCCACCCCGGGCTCGCCGATCAGGACCGGGTTGTTCTTGGTCCGCCGGGACAGGACCTGGATGACCCGGCGGATCTCCTCGTCGCGCCCGATGACCGGGTCGAGCTTGCCGCTGCGGGCGTCGGCGGTCAGGTCCCGCCCGTACTTCTCGAGGGCCTGGTACTGCTCCTCGGGGTTCTGGCTGGTGACCCGGTGGCTGCCGCGGACCTCTCGGAGCGCCCCCAGCAGGTCCTCGTGGGAGACCCCGATCAGGTCGGCCAGGGCCAGAAGCAGGTGCTCGACCGAGAGGTACTCGTCGCCCAGGTTCTGCCGTTCCTGGTCGGCCCGGGTGAACAGGCTGGAGGCGTCCCGGCCCGAGCTGGGGCTCGCCGCCTCCGTAGCCGCGGGGCAGCTTGGCCAGGGCGTCCTCGGTGCGGTTGCGCAGCTGACAGCGGGGCCACGCCGACCCGTTCGAGTACGGGCAGGGTTACGGTGCCCTCCTGGCCGAGCAGGGCGGCCAGCAGGTGGTCGGGGGCCACCTCGGGGTTGCTCCGCGCTTGACGGCCAGCTCGGCCGCGGCCGGAGCGCCTCCTGGGTCTTGGCCGTCCAACGGTTGGGGTCTAGGGCCACGAATCCTACTCTTCCAGTGACCTGATAACGAAAACTAAGTCCTGGTTGACAACTTGCCCGATCTACCGGCGGGACTAGCCAACGAATCGGGCGGAGTTCTTGACCGGGACGAGTCCCGGCGGTACTCACGGTGAGTGCGCTCGACGTCCTCGGCCGCCTGCCGGCGCGCCTGTCCAGCTGGGCCTGCAGCTCGAGCCACCTCGGCTTCGAGTTCGAGAACCCGCCGGACTCCCTCGAGATTGAGCCCGGCGGTCGTCAGGTCCTGGATGCGGCGCAGTTGGGCGATGTCCTGGTCGCTGTAGCGGCGGCTGCCGCCCACGGTGCGAGCCGGGTCGAGCAGCCCCTTGCGCTCGTATATCCGCAGGGTTTGGGGGTGGACCCCGGCCAGTTCGGCGGCCACGGAGATCACGTAAACGGCCCGGGTGACGCGGGCTTCTCACGATTCATCATCGTTCACTCCATAACTGCCCGACCGCAGGGCGTCGCCGTCCATCAGCCCGCCCAGAGCGACTCGACCGACTCGCGACTTCGGCGTCGGTGAGGCCATCGGGTACCGCCACCTCGACGGTCACCAGCAGGTCGCCGGCGCCCGACGAACCGGGACGCCGCGGCCGCGGACTCGGAGTGTCCGCCCGGACCTGGTTTCCGGCGGGGATCTTGAGGGTTACCGGCTTTTCGAGAGTGGGGACCTTGATGGTGGTGCCGAGGGCGGCTTCGGGATACTGACGGGAACCGTCAAGGTGAGGTCCTTCCCCCGCCGGCCGAAGACTGGATGCCGGTCGACCTTGCACGACGACGTAGAGATTGCCGGGGGGCCGCCGCCCCGTACCGCGCCCCCCGTCCCTTGACCCGGATGCGCTGGCCGTCCTCGACCCCGGCCGGGATCCGCACCTTGACCTGGCGGGCCGCGTGCTCCACGCCGGCGCCCGGGCAGGTGGGGCAGGGGTGCTCCACCCGCACGCCGGTG
>CAVZJP010000016.1:0-457789 GCA_963775565.1 uncultured Gammaproteobacteria bacterium | reverse complement strand
AGGAAGAATGTCGGCGCAAAGAGAGCTATCGCCGTGATATCACGCCCCGGTTCAACTCGCACTTCCTGGCGAGGAAGTCCTGATGTCGATCCGTCCACTCGTGTCCATTGTCGACGACGACGAATCTGTGCGCGAGTCGCTACCGGACTTGCTGAAGATGCTTGGGTATGACGTACAAGCTTTCTCGTCGGCGGAGGAATTTCTTGCGTCTGGTTACGTTGACCAAACCCGATGTCTGATCCTCGATGTCGCGATGCCAGGCATGAGTGGACTCGATCTGCAGAGAGAACTGAAGCTTCGCCGGCAAGAGATCCCACTCGTCTTCATTACGGCTCAAACAGACGAGGCCATACGCTCCCGAGTTCTCGAACAAGGTGCCGTCGAGTGCTTGTTGAAGCCGTTTAGCGATATTGCGCTACTCGACGCGGTCAATAGGGCGGCTCGAAAGTCTGGCTGATGGCAGGTGTGCGCACTCCCTGATTTTGTAGTAGAGGCCCATCCAGCCAGTGCAAGCCTCGGAAATCGGGCTTGGTTCAATGTTGAGCCGATCGTTAGCCGTTTCTACACCATGGACAATACGACTTTACCTGCCGCGCCACCGTGTTCGACAATCCGCATTGCCTGAGCTGCCTCTTCGAGTCGGAATGTTTTCTGAACGTGCGCCTTTACTTTGCCGACTGCAACGAGCTTAACAATCTCGGCTAGTTCGATGCCATCGGCTTCTACCGTATACCGTGACGCCCGCACGCCATGTTCTTTTGCCTTTTCTTGTGATGGCTCTGTCAACGTCGACACTAATACTCCGCCGCGCTTTAAGAGCCCCCAGGAGCGCTCGCGGGTTTCCCCGCCTATCAGATCAAATACCATATCGAGATCTTGGGCCTGGTCTTCGAAGCGTTCGGTCTTGTAATCGATGACAACGTCTGCTCCGAGACCTCGGGCAAACTCAACGTTATCCGTTGATACGGTGGTTAGCACGCGTGCGCCCTTTGCTTTCGCAAATTGGACGGCGAAATGACCGACGCCCCCCGAACCGCCATGGATCAACACTGACTGACCCCTTTTAAGTTGACCACGCCGGAATAGACCCTGCCACGCCGTTAGTCCCGCCAGGGGAATGGCGCCTGCGTGTAAGTGATCGATAGAACCAGGCTTTCGCGCGAGCGCGTCCTGATCAAGCACAGCCTTCTCGGCGTACCCGCCACCGCAAATGCTTACCATGCCCAGTACCTCATCGCCGATCTCGAACCGCGTGGCTTGAGCGCCGCAGGTCTCGACAATGCCGGACACGTCGCGCCCCAGCGTATACGGCAGTCGGTCTTCCTTGACCGCCGGATACTGTCCATTGCGGATTTTTAAATCGACCGGGTTGACGCTTCCTGCTCTGACGCTTACCAGCACCTGCAAGGCATCCGGCATCGACAGTTCTACCTCGTCGATACGAAGCACCTCCGGACCACCGAAACCATGGATCCTTACCTTACGAACTTTCATAACGCGCGTACCGGCTCAAATTGCATAATCGCGCTGCCAGAGACCGACTTGCGAGCGCGCTTTCAACGATATCCATGCTTGGACTCCAGCTTGCCGCACAGGACGAGCCCACCCGATAAAACGTTCTTTAGTAGACCACGAGCGCAGTAAAGAATCTGTTAGACCTTGGTATCGGTGATTCACGCGTTTACGGCGGCCTCAATCCGGACCCCGCACTCCTCAAATGTGGTAATGCGCGAGGGACGACGCGCAAAGGGCTTGCGAAAAAGCAGCCAAAAATGGAGTCCCCTCACCAGGCAATTCTTGGCCACGGGGCCCGTCGATACCTTGGTGCAATGGCATCGATAGATTGCCGAGAGCCTAATAACTAGAAGGTTACTTTGTCCTGGGGCGCGCGGCGCCGGCAGTTGGCCGACTCTGAATTGCGGACTATGGCCGGGTGGGTGCTGCTTGTAGATCGAGTCGCTGCGATTGAGTGTGCGTTTTCACAGCGGAGGAGTCGTCATGCAGAGATACACAAGAGCAGCGGTATCATTTGTTGTGCTTGCCATTATGCTCAGTTTGCAGGGCATTAGTGATGCGCACGCTGGCTCCAAACTGCCGGATCCCATCAAGGCAGGCGTCGCCGAAAAGCTTTATAGGTTGGATTGTGGTCACTCGCTCGCGAACGATGAATCAGTGTGGACACCGGGAGAAAATGTTGGACGCGATATCGAATTCTCGTCTACTTGTTGGCTTATTAAGCACGGAAGCGAGTGGCTGCTTTGGGATACCGGTGTTCCGGAGACCTCGCTCAACGACCCTCGAGGCTGGTCTACTTTGCCCAAACTAATTGTCTATCACCTCGATAGGTCACTGACAAATCAACTCGCTGAAATCGGACTGAAACCCGACGAGATCGGTCGTGTTGCAATATCGCACACGCATGGAGATCACATCGGAAACATGGGCTTGTTCCCCAACTCAACAATTGTGATGCAGCAAGCTGAGTACAGCTGGATACATTCCCCCGACGGGCCGAACGACAACGTCAATCAATTGATGGCGCTGGCGCGCAAGCTCTTGGGGACGCCGAAAAACCTTCAGCTCATCGACGGTGATAGCGATGTATTTGGCGATGGCAGCGTCACTCTGCTTTCCACGCCAGGTCACACTCCAGGCCACCAGTCGCTACTGGTCCACCTCAGGAATTCGGGCTTTATTATCCTGTCCGGCGACGTTGCTCATTTGGAAGGAAACTTCAAGAACAACATCGTTCCGTCCCTCAATACCGATAAGGCAGAATCAATCGCGTCAATGGAAAGGATCAGGCGGCTGATTGCAACCTACAAGGCCAAGTTGTTCATCAATCACGACAAGAGCCAAACGGACACGCTTAGGCTAATCCCTGCGTTCTACGATTGAGACTTGTTCATGGGCCGTCGGATCAATCGCAATGCTCACCCTGCAACTGCAGATTGTTCCAAGGCCGGCTAAATTGCTCTGTCACGATCACCCTGGAGCGCAGTAAACCATGCATGCACTTCTTCTCATTACACAGGGCGCGCAATCTCCCAACGCCGCGCTGACGCTCAATCGAGTGGTTCTCGGGGTGTTCTTCGCCATTAGCGGCTACCACAAGCTATTCAACCCTTCCAGGCATGCGACACTGACACGGACGCTCCAAGACGACGGTGTGCACGGCGTACCGATTATGCGATGGCTGTTGCCTAGCGTGGAGTTCAGCGGCGGATGCGCGCTCATCATCGGTTTTTTGTGCGTGCTCGCGGCGTTCGGGCTTTTTGTCGTTAGTGCCGGAGCCTTTGCGCTCGACGCTGTCAAACGGATACGTGCCTGGCAGCCAATTGATCGTGCCGATTGGCTCGGCGACCTCCTCTACGTCCCGGAGGCTCTCTACTGCATTGGACTGAGCGTTGTGATGCTGGCGGGGCCAGGACCGTGGAGCCTGGACGCGACATTCGCGGCATTCCTCTCAGCCTAGGAACGACCGACCGTCACTGGCCAGCGACGGTGTGGACGGACGAATCTCCGCTCGCAGGTGTCGCACGCAAACGAAGACGCTCCGCACATAGAAATAAGGTCATAGCGGCGGCGATGCAAACCAAAGCCGCATAGCCGAGCGTCGTAAAGTCATTTCCGCGACTGACTATTCCCGCGATTCCGGGGCCCAACGCCACCCCCGTCAGCACAAAACCGGGCCCGATCGAGGCCCAGCGACCCGCCTTATCCAATTGCGCCAACAGCGCGAAAATATAGGGAACCAGGAATACCATGCACATAAAGAATACCAAAGCACTCCCGACGAACGCGGCTGCTCCCCCGGCTAGGGTTACTACCAGCGTGTCGCCGCCGAGAACGCCTGCGCCGGCGAGCAGGGGCAAGAGCACACCGGCGCGCTCGCCCATACCTCGGGCAAGTATGGCGCCGCCAAGGCTGGCGAGCAGCCCCAGAGATATGACACGCCCCACCCACACGACACTCAGACCCACCCCCGCCCCGATCGAGACCAGTGAAGCGTTGACCGAACTGTATCCAGCAAACAGAAGAGTCGCAGCGCAAAGGCTCAGAACAGCCGCGCCCGCGTTAGGCGTGGCGCCGTGCCGTTTCAACTCAACGAGGCGTCTCTGGGCACTGCCGGGGGCGTCGTCCCGAGCGGCGACTTCGGAGCTGCTCGGGGCGCTGACGGGCACGCCTGCGAGCAAAAGAAATACCCCCGCGCATAGCGCGGCTAGCGTCGCAAACACAGAGAGAGCCCCGAATCGCTCTGTTATGGGCGGCACGGCCAGATAAAATGCAATGCAGAACAGAACCTCAACTAGCTGCACAATCGCGTAGCCACGTTGCGGAGCACTTGAGACCGCGATCAGACGGTTCGTGACGTTCAGCAACACCCCGAAGCCCGAGCCGCACAGTAGGCAACCCGCAATGAATGCCGAAGGAGAGCCCAGCCACGCCAGCCCATTCCCCAGCAAGGCAACCGCCGCGGCCGCAAAGGCCAGTCTCCGAAGATGCGCCCCACGGAATAGCCAGGGCGTCGATGCGTTGAGCAGAGCCGCGCAGGCGAGCTGTCCCGTGGCAACCGCTCCCGCGCCCCAGGAAGGAAAGTCGAAGTGAGCGCCCGCGCTGCCGATCCAGATTGGCACCGCCGTCGACGCCGAAAATCCGATGCTGTTGGTGAGGGCAATCCGCAGAAGTGTCGCTTGCCGGTATTCGATCAAAATATCTCTGCCCGGTTAGAAATACCGATATTCCCGGAGCGGCGCACCGCCTCGATGTCAGCGCGCCCACTCTAGCATCGTTTCAACCGACACTTAAGGATAATAGATCCGCTCCCTTACACGGCGCAGGATAAGTTGATGGAGTAACCCCTCTTGCCTCGGGAGACGGCTCATGCGTTTAATAGATACAATCGATCGCCTCCCGAGGTTGCTTGCGATGTCGCCGACTCTGCCTACAGTCGTCGTTGTTGACGATGATGTCTCTGTTCGCGAATCCCTCGAACTCTTGATTCAAAATGAGGGGTGGCAACCTGCGCTGTTCGAATCAGCACAAGAGTTTCTGGCGAGACTGCCAAGCGTGGTCCCGAGTTGCTTGATCCTAGACGTCAATCTCCCAGATCTTAGCGGTCTTGATATTCAGCAGCGCATAAGTGATGCGAAGTCCTCGACTCCGATCATATTTATAACGGGCTACGGTGATATTCCGACCTCGGTACGAGCAATGAAAGCAGGCGCAGCCGAATTTTTGACCAAGCCGCTAAATGACGAAATATTGATTGCAGCGGTTCGTCAGGCCGTGCTTCGCAGCCAAGCCAATCTGAAGCGAGAAGGAGCCCAGCGTCAACTACAAGAGCGGTTCGATTTGCTGAGTAAGCGCGAGCGCGAGGTCATGAATCTCATTGTGAAGGGACTGATGAACAAGCAGGTCGGCTTCGAGCTTGGAATCAGTGAAATCACTGTCAAGGCGCATCGGGGTAGAGTCATGGAAAAGATGCATGCCGCCACCTTCGTCGACCTGGTGAACATGGCGGGGAGACTTGGAATTAGCACCGCCAAAGAAGCCTAGGTGGGGATCACTGTCAGCCGGCGGGGTAAGATTCCGCACTCGTGATGCCAGTTTGATCGGTCATGGCGCCCGAGGCCCAAGGTATCGAGAAACCAAATGTTGCACCCGGTCCGTCGTTGGCCATCGCCCAGAGTTCTCCCTTATGGCTCTCGATGATTGAACGGCTGATGGCCAGGCCGATGCCCAAGCCATGTGCTTTGGTTGTGTAGAATGCCTCGAAGAGCTTTTCGATCGCGCGCGGATCTAGGCCGATGCCCGAGTCTCGCACGAACAGTTTGACGCCGTCGCCGCCATGGATCTCCGTCTGAACTCGGAGCGTTCTCGGCCGGTCCTCGATGCCGGCCATCGCATCAGCTGCATTCAGTAGCAGGTTGAGGATTACCTGTTGAAGTTGCACGCGATCGCCGCTAACGGCCGGCAGAATTTCAGCAAAGTCTGTCTCCAAGACTGCGCGGCTGCGTCGTAGTTCGGCCGAAGACATGGCAATCACTTCTCGTGCTGCCTCGTTGAGGTCGACCATCTCGATGGTCGGCGCCTTCTTTGCGAACATCGCTCGCAGACGCTTAATCACCTCGGTGGCACGATTGGCGTCCCGGATCGTCCGCCGAACCGTCTCGGCGGCGCCTACGATGTTAGGCGGGTCGGCCGCTAACATCCGCGCGCAGGTATTAGCGTTGGTTAGGATGCCGGAGAGAGGCTGGCTCACCTCATGCGTAATGGAAGCGGTCATTGCGCTAAGAGTTGCAAGCCGCGCTACATGCGCCAACTCCAACCGGGCCTGATTCAGCGCTTCGTCGGCCCGAGCACGGTCGATCGCGATACCTGCAATCTTTGCGAACCGGTCTATGAGATCTTGCTGTTGTGTTGTTGGATTTGCTGGCTCGCGCCGATAGATCGCGATGATTCCGGAGGCCTCACCTGAACCAGACATGATGGGCATCGACCAGCAGGAGGCCAGGCCATAGGTCATCATCATTGCCTGCCAACCCGACCCTTCCCATCTCGGGTCATCCGCCAAGTTCCCGGTGATTATCGGAGTCTTCTGAATGAACGCCAGCGAATAGGGGTCGTGTCCGCCACGATCAATGGCCCTCCGGTCGAGCAGATCATTGAAAATTTCCGGTAGGCTGGGGCTGGCTCCGAGTTCGAAGTGCTTGGTGTCGGGTGCAACGAGGAGAATATGGCAGAAGCAACCGTTGCAGAGCTCTTCTAAGTGACGGCTGAGAGCGTCCAAAACCTCGCTTGGCTGTTCCCCTCTCGCCACCCTCTCGAGCAGCTTCACCTCAGCTGCAAGCAGATCCTCTGCCCGTTTTAGATCGTCGACGTCAATTTGGAACGTTACGTAGCGGACGACGTTGCCCTGGGCGTCACGGACGGGGACGGCTCGCGCCCGTGTCCACCGATAGGAGCCATTCGGGTAAAGCATCCGAAGTTGCTCGTCGTACATCTTGCCCGTCGTCAGTAGAGCCCTCCCAGCTTTTTCGTTCTTCTCGTGGTCATCCGCGTGGACGATCCCAGACGTTCTCCACTGCTGCAACTCTGACTGGGACATATTGAAGTCCTTGAGGGCCTGTAGGTTGCTGAACTCTGATACGAAGGCCGCGTTAAGGAACCCCGCCTGCCAGGGCAGCATGTCAAACAATCGGCGCACGCGGCCATCAAGCGCAGCACTCTCGTCCGCTATCGATCCGAGCCAACACCAACGACTATTTCCGCTTGCATCCTCCATGAAGGAGGGACGGAACACGAACCAACGGTATTCTCCGTCGAAGCGCCGCAATCGCCCATCAATCTCTTTGGCGATGCCGGATTGATGGATGACGCTATAGCAGTCCAGGAATGAAGCCAGATCCTCGGGATGAATTGCCCTATGCCACCCGCGATCGAGCGACTCATCGCGTCCGAGACCCGTGTATTCGCACCAGGCACGGTTGACGAAGTCGCTTTGACCGTCGCCTTGCGTTGTCCAGACCAGTGCGGGAAGCGCATTCACCACCCTGGCGAGGTCGAGCTCCATCGCTGCGTTTTCGTCACTGCCCATGTCCACCCTGCCTGTGTCGTCGAACGGCCGTCGCGGATACCTTGATGCCGAGGCTTCCGCCCGAATCTTTCACCAACCGGGTCGCCGAAGCAATGATCGGCTGGCCGAATTTCTGGGTCGGCTGCCGTTATCGGGACGCTCGCAGGCGCTCTGCTGGTTGCGTTAGGATGCTGTAGTCGGCAGACATCGAGTTCATGCTCCATGATAAAGATTCAAGATTGCGTGGCGTTGGTAACTGGGAGCAATCGTGGGTTGGGCCTCGCCTATTGTGAAGGCCTCCTTCGAGCCGGGGCCGCAAAGGTTTACGCGGCAGCGCGGGATCCCTCGAAGATCGGCCTACGTGATTCAAGAGTCGTGCCTATCGCGCTGGATGTAACCTCAGTCGCCGATGTCATTTCGGCAGCGCGCAGCTGCCAGGACATTTCGCTTCTGGTTAACAACGCGGGCGTGCTGCGAAACTCTCCCATGCTCGGAATGGAGAGTGAAGAGGCGGCACGCCAAGAAATGGAGACCAACTATTTCGCAGTGCTTTCGATGGTCCAGCGGTTCGCCCCGGTTTTGGCAAAAAATGGCGGGGGCGCAATTGTGAACGTGCTGTCGGTTGCGAGCTGGATCACAAGCCCCTTCATGGCCACGTATTGTGCGTCGAAAGCAGCGGAGGAAGTCCTTACTGACGCCATCCGCATGCAACTGCGATCGCAGCGAATTCATGTCGTCGGCGTATATGCCGGTTATATCGATACCGACATGTCCGCGCACGTCACCCAACCCAAGACGAGCCCGAGCCAGGTTGTAGACCGCTCTCTGGCGGGGTTGGAATCCGGCGTAGACCGAATATTTGCTGACGATAGTGCGGTCTATGTCGACCAAAAGACTCGCACCGATCGCGCTGCACTCGACTCGGAACTTTTGCAAAGTTGGGAAGATTCGCAGTCACAGAATCGAACGATACTTCCTTGAATCTCGACTTTGAGGTCGTGACCTTAGCGTGACGGCCCGCTCCCGGCCGCCCGCGCAGAGATTCGGCCACCTAATAGTGGACCGAGGCACTCAAGCCAAAAAGCCGCGGATCAATGTACTGTCCGGCCACGATGTAGGGCGACGTACCAACGCCCGCCACGACGGCGGCGTTGAAAGCATTGTTGATCCAAGCAGCCACGCTCCAGCGATTTCCATTCGGGGCGTATTGAATAAAGAGGTTTGCGAGATTGTAGCCCTTTTGCTGGACCTCCTCGCCCGCATCAAAGTAAAAGCCGCTGTTGTGATAATAGGTGGCTGTCGTGGTGACACTGCCGCTGCTGACGGGAAGTAACCACTGAAGCTGTACCGTTGACGTAAGAAGTGGCGAGCGCTCCGCATGATTGCCGGAAGCATCGACCGATTTCGTCGAACCTATGGGGGTGGTGGTGCCCACTTCGCCGTTCACGATGTTGGGAACTTGCGCATTTGGAAAGCTCTCATACCGGGCATCGAGATATTCCATACCGACGCTAGCGGTCAAGTTCTTGACGATGGGTACCGCGACATCCAGATCGACACCCCGGCTTATACTCGAGGCTGCATTTTGAGAGGCCGCGGCGCCGCCGACGCCAGGGTCTTGGATGTTGACTTGTATGTTGCTGTAGTTGTAGTAAAAAACAGCCCAATCCAGGTGTCCGTGATTTAAGAATAGCAAGTCGTGCTTGCCTCCGACTTCATAGGCCCTAATATCTTCAGGTTCCAACGGACCGGGGGAGGTTTCGCTGATAATGTTATAGGAACCGGCCTTGAAACCCGTCGAATAACTTGCATACAGCAGCTGACCTGGATTTTCCCATTGAAACGTGGCCTTCGGTTTGGTGGCGGTCCAGCTCTTCGAAGTGTCGACCGGCGGTAAACCCAACTCAGCGCGCACCGCGGGATCGAGCAAATCAGTTCCAAAATTCGTTTGCGAGGTCAATTTGCGCTGCTCATAGCTGGTTCGTAGTCCAGCGATCAACTTAAATCCGTCAGGCAACTCGTAACTTGCCTGCCCATAGCCGGCATACGAGCTGATGCGAGTTTTCCCGTCCAACAACGCCGCATTCGTCGGATCCGTGACGGGAACTCCTGCCCAGACATTCACGGGTCCTTCATAGGCATTCGCCTTGAGGAAATAAAGGCCCCCAATCCATTGCAGCGGCGATGAGCCGGATGATGCTAGTTGCAGTTCTTGCGTGAATTGCTGCTCACCATCGTAAGCCTGATAGGCCAGCAACGGCAGTGACGTAAGATCTCCGTCCGAAATGGATACCAAATAGTCTTCACGATATCCGGTGATAGCCGTGAAATCCGCCCAGCCCAGATGGCCATGCACGGTAAGATTTGAGCCAAAATCGGTCGCTTTTTGATAAGGCGGTGGCTCAAGGTCCGTATAGGTATCGCGGGCACTGAAGGCGGGGCCGACACCAGGCGGCAGCGGCAGGTCGCTTCCCACCAGCGCGCTACAGACGCAGTTGGAGGAATCGTTCCTATGTGCGTAATCCCCGCCAAATAAGACATTCCAGCTGTCATTGATTTCGTATTTGATTTTGCCGCGCACGCCAAATTGATCGAGATCATCGACGCGCTCTCCAGTGCCGAGCACGTTACCAAAACCGTTGTGGATCGTGTACACGCCCGCGAAGTTCGCGCTCAATTGATTGGTTAGCCCGCCAGTCACATAAGCAACTGCTTTTGCGTATCCGAGATTCCCGGCACTCACGCTCGCGTCGGTCGAAAATGTTTGTTCCGGGTCGCGCGTGATGATGTTAACGGCACCCCCAGTGGTGTTGCGACCATAAAGGGTACCCTGCGGGCCCTTCAGCACCTCGATGCGTGATATATCGCCGAATTGTTGCAACAAACTCGAGGTGAATGGCAGGTAGACACCATCGAGATAAAATCCGACCGGCGAATCCTGTCCCGGAGAGATCAGGTCGGTGCCAATGCCCCGGATATACGGCTGCGCAAAACCGTTGGTATTACCGAAAACCAAACCGGGAGTCACCCATTCAAGCTGCTGAGTGGTGTCGATTCTCGCTTGAATGAGGTCCTGGTTCGTCAGAACCGTTATCGCTATCGGTACGGTAAAGACGTTCTCAGGCCGCTTTTGCGCCGTCACGATTATCTCCTGCAGGTTCGTGGTGCCGGAGTCCGCCATCTGAGCGACCGACGCATCTACGCCTGCCGCGATAATGAATAAACTGACGAGCGCTCTAAGTAGCAAACTGCGCATGGCATCTTCCCTAAGGCTTTTGTTAGTAGGTCGAACTAGCGCCGCCATTCCCATGGCTGCTACGGATCAACTTCATCCACGCCAGAACTGCCACGAAGACACGCGTCATTGCACACTATCTGCGCGCCGTAAAGCAACTTTTCTCATCTTCACACAGCCAAACCTCGACGCCCCTCCTCAGGGTACCGCCCCCGTTTCGCACTCGCCGCAAATTGCGGCGGCAGCCCCCTCACCTCTTCCCGTACACGGTGAATACGTAATCTTTTTTTGCGACCACTGTGTGACACGCGAAACCGCACTTCGCGTCGTTCGCCTGCGGCGGCTTGTCCGCCGGCGTGCCAGGCCTGAACGTATCGGACTCAGCGTCATATTCAAACTCGGCATATCCCCACGCGCCGCTATCGGCAAATCTCGCGCTGTCCCTCACCATAAAATCTATGTCGTGCAGGCTACCGGGTATGATCGGCGAACCGGGCTCCGTACTCTTAATCGCCATCCAATGGATTTTTGCCAACTTGGAGCCATCGGGGAATTTCTTTCCTTCACCCGTGGCGCCGGCGCGATAAGCGTCGATCATCACGGGATTGGCGAGGATCACTTCAATCTTGTCGCCAGATTGACTGACGGCGACGGTCTGCCAGCCTTCAAACCCTCTGAACTCGGAGAAGGCGAGCCCACCCGGCACTTTCAGGGCGTACTTGTCTTGCGCGGAGATAGCAGCACCTGCGCTCAAGATCGCACCCACCAGACTAATGGCTGCACCGACCAACATCATTTTACTCTTCATCGCCCACCTCCCTCCTCAATTTTGATGTCCTGACCAACTTCGACCAATGCTTCCTTGCTCCTCGAGTCACTCTCCCCACCGAGCTGGAGCTAGATTGCGCTTATCAGGGCGAATAGTGAGTGAAGACAAGGTCCCCGCCTTTGAAAGGCTGGTGACAAGGAAAACACGTGTTGTGCACCGCCTCGTCCGCAGGTTTTCCATCTTTGAATTGCGCAAATCCCCAGCCGTCCGTCGTCGCGTACTTTTTCGAGTCCTTGACCATTAACTGGACGTTGATGGCGTCGCCCGCGACAAAAGATTGCGGGCGCCCAAAGACTTTGTTGTTCTGCTCGGACGGAACGTAACTCCATGCCAGCCGGGCAATGATTGCACCGTCCGGGAAGGGAAGCTTTCCTTCCCGATAAGCTTTTATCGCCACATCGTTGCCCAGTACCGCGCGAAGATCGTTGTTGTTACCTGCTTCGTGGGCCACGGAGATTAACCTCCAGTCGCGGTATCCGGGAGGCACTTTGATTCCGAATACCGGAGCCGCCTCTCCACTCGCGTCTCCAGTTGCGTGGGCCACGTACGCGGCCACGCCGCTTAGCACCAACACTGCCCCAATCCAAAAAGCCGCTGCTCTCATAGGCCCTCCTCGGTCCAATTAGATCTAAAACATCGTTCAACGCCTCACAATGCACTACCCCCTCGGCGGTATCCATTGAACCTTGGTATCAGTTCGGCCTGAGAAGGCAAATCAAGACGTCGCCAAATGTATGTTCGCCGCTCCCGCCTTGCTCGCTCATCGAAAACTCACACCAAAGTATTGATCAATACCATCGTGCAATCGATTTGGTTACGCGCCTTTGGTCTGATGGCCCTAAGACTTAGCGGATTCCATCTGATTGAATCGAATACACGCTGAAACCAGCGTTTCTACGACGGAGGAAGGTATGACCCTCGAAATCGTGCGATTCCACTCGGCAAACGGGGAGAAATGGGAGGCAATCATCAGGTCTGCACCGATCCTTGCCGCCATGCGCGGCAACGTCAACGGTGCGATCAACCAGGACACGGCCTGGAAATCGATGAGTCGATGAAAGCCTTTTTGCACCGGACGCAAAGTCGTGAGCGCTACCAGGGCGCACTGGAGCCGATCGACTACGCTCTTGACGCAGATCATGAGCCGCCTATCGGCGCGCATTTGGTGACGCGACGCTGGGGTTATTCACATCACGGCATCTATGTGGGCCGAGGCCGCGTCGTGCAGTACGGCGGTTTGTCTTTTGGACTACGGCGAGGTCCGGTGGAGGAAGTTGCTCTATCGGAGTTTGCTTTAGGACGCGCGATCCGGATTCGCTCATCAGAATCGACTTCGATCAGTCGGGATGAGGTGGTCCGCCGCGCTCGCTCGCGGCTCGGCGAGAATCGTTATCATGTGCTCACGAATAATTGCGAGCATTTTTGCGAGTGGTGCGTCTCCGGCGAACACCGCAGCTACCAAGTTGACCGGCTCATTGCCCGCGCGCTGTTTCTGCGGCGCTTTGCAGTTCCCCGGCTAACCTTGACGGTCTGAACCCAATATTTGAACCGCCGCCTCAACATTAAGATTCGAATGCCTGCGCGATTTACGCGTCCCAGCAGGCTCGTTAGGCATACCGGTCCTTACCTCTGCAACCACCACAGCATCGCCCGTCACCTCGCCAAACATGGCCGCGAATTCCGCGGGGTTCGCGATAAGCATTTGGTTGAGCTTACTCATGCTTGCTGCTCATCGCTTTCTCGAGGTTCTCAGCCGCGAACTCCCAATTGATGAGCTTGTCGATGACGGCGTTGACATGGTCCGCGCGTTATTCTGATAATCGAGGTAGTAGGCATGCTCCCACACATCAATTGTCAGCAGCGGCGTCTGGCCTTGCGCAAGCGGATCGTTTGCGTTTCCGGTCTTCGTAACCTTGAGTACGTTTCCCTCGAGAACCAGCCAAGCCCACCCACTTCCAAATTGAGTCATAGCACTGTTCGCCAGTTCCTTCTTGCACGCCTCGACACCGCCAAATGCCGCTTCCATTTTTTTCCTCAAGGTCAAGGTAGGCTCACCACCACCTTTGGGCTTCAGACAATTCCAATAAAAACCGTGATTCCACGCCTGCGCCGCATTGTTAAAGATGCTCATGAGGTCGGGCCGTCCGGCCGTGGCGGTGACGACTTGATCGAGAGACAGATCCGCAAACTCGGTACCCACGATGAGTTTGCTCAATGTCTCAACGTAAGTTCGGTGATGCTTATCGTGGTGAAAGCTCAGCGTTCTGCCCGAAATTACCGGCTCCAAAGCGTCCAATGCGTAGGGAAGCGGTGCAAGATTCAGCGGTAAAAAGCTGGTTTGTGCGGTCGCCATTGAAATTCCTTTAGTAATAGGTCTGATCACGGTGCCCTGGATCGAGAAAAGCGCTCAAACCAATTTAGCATCCAGCGTAATCTCGGCTTTTAGAGCCTTTGACACTGGACCATTCAACTCAGCATGTTTGGTTAGCTGGTCGAAGGTGGCTTCGGTGAGATTCGGCACTGTCGCGCGCAACGTCAGGGCCGAACGGGTAATGCGGAAGCCCGCACCTTCCGGCTCAAGGGACACAGCCGCTTCGGTTTTGAGTTCGATCGGCGTATAACCGGCGCTCTGCAACTGAAAAGCCAGCGCCATGGTGAAGCAGCCAGCGTGCGCGGCAGCAATGAGCTCCTCGGGGTTGGTACCCTTCTCCGATCCGAACCGAGTTCGGAACGAGTAGGGGGTCCTATTGAGCACGCCGGAATCGGTAGATAGGTCGCCGTAGCCGGCTGCTCCGGTACCGATCCAAACCGCCTTGGCTCTACGAATCATGTGAAACTCCTAGTCAATCTTGCTGGTGGAAATCGCCATTACGCGTGCGCAGGCGCACAAAGGTGCCGCCTGCCCCCGTATCCCTTGCTTTTCCTCACGAAACTCAACGATTCAGTGTTTCCAGGTAGTGACCAATCCGGTTTTCCACGTCTCCCGGCTTATGAAATCCGAGTTCCATAAAGGCCTTGATCCTGGCCTGCGTAGCCGGACGCGCAACGGAGGCCATGCAAGCGTCCCAGCCAGCAGCCATTTCGACATCGGGCGGTAGGCTTGCCGCGTTCACTAACCGCTTCGTGTTCGAAATTGCCCATTTGTCGAATGAGCTGATGCGCGTCGCGAGCGCATCGACAAACGCATCCAGATCCGCGTCGGGCAGTGCCCTATTGATGTAGCCATAGGCCTCCGCCAGGTCAGCGCGAATGTCGTCGGAACTCATGAGCACTTCCAAAGCACGCGCCCTACCTATCAGCCGCGGCAGGCGGGCCATAGGACCACCTCCAGCGACCATTCCCACACCCACCTCCCACTGCGACAGAAGTGCTTTTTCCCGACTCGCAAAAGTCATATCACACGCCAAACTCAGTTCGCTTCCGTTTCCTGTCGCCCGCCCCCGGATCTTTGCAATTGATACGACAGGGGCCCGGGTAATCCGCACGAGCGTGTCGGGCCAGGCTTCCAGCCCTGTGGGTCCTTGCGGCAGGCCGGTCAGTTCCTCCATTTTGACTGTGAAATCACTATGGTTCAGAAAGAAGCCTTCGACCGCGCTGTCGAAAACCACCACCCTAACGTGCTCGTCGTTCTCAATTGCGGTCACGATGTTGCCAAATTCCACAACGAATTCGGGACCCATCAGATTCAATGGCGGATTGTCGAATGTAACCCGCCAATGGGTTGGCGAAGCCTTGCTAAGTCGTACCTGCGCTGCCTTCGTTGCCGGCGTTGTCTTCAATGTCGCATTCATCGGATTCTCCTGTTACAAACATTCTTGAGCGCCAATAGTTTCGGGCCGACTCGCTGATGTCGCCATTGCACGTTGGTATCAATCTGGCCTGCACATAGCGATGGGTCGATCAACGAACCGCTTCGACCAATACCATCGTTCAATCGAAAGGCTATCGTCGCCGTGGTTTGATCGGTTTCGAAAGTTAAACCAGGAGATTCATATGAGTAGACCAGCCTTGTCTTTAGATCTAGCCGACGCACGGCGAATCATTGCGGCGGGCGAACGTAAAGCGATTGAAATGGGAATTCCGTACAACATCGCGGTTGCTGACGCCGGAGGCGGACTCGTAGCGCATGTGCGTATGGACGGTGCGTGGCTCGGCAGTGTGGATATCGCTATCAACAAAGCCTGGACCGCGCGGGCATTCGACATGTCGACCGATGACCTCTCGCATTTGGCGCAGAGTGGGCAGCAGGGCTTTGGTCTAAACACGACCAACGACTCTCGGGTCGTGATTTTTGGCGGGGGAATTCCCGTAAAACGCGATGGCGTGGTAATCGGGGCTGTCGGAGCGAGCGGAGGAAGTGTCAAACAGGACATCGCGGTTGCAGAGGCCGCAGTCGCGGGTTTCCCGGCATGACGCCGGCCATTGCAGGATCCTAATATTTTTTCGGGTCCAATCGGATTGTTATTAGAGAAACAGAGATCTCGCGGCGCGTGTGCCGCGAGATCGTTTTCGGGTGGTGGGCGGCGATGAGCTGAGAAGGTAGCTTGCGCGTGCGATGTTCGCAAGCGCTAAGTGCAGTCCTTTCGAGTCTGAGGCGGGGCGTCTCGGGCCTCCCGAGTGATCCGAATGAAAGATATGTTTCGTTGGCTAATTGTCTGGCTGTTAATCAACGTTGCGGCTCGACTCGAACAGAAACCAGCTGCGTCGCTCCGCATCGTCTATCCAACTCTCAATTACACTCGCAGTTCCAATGTCGCGCTGCATGGCTACCAGGTCGTGCACCTTGCGCAGGCGCGCAGCCAATTCCTGATTGTCCTCGCGTAATTCCACCAACATGTCGAGGGGATCGACGTACTCCGCATTGTTGTTCCCCATACGCTGGATCCTGCTGATGTGTCCGATCCGACAGGGTGCCGCACCGCTGGTGTCTCTTATGCGCTCCGCAATTGGACCAGTCAGTGCATAGAGCGCATCCGCCTGTTCGTCGAGGAGCAAATGGTAGTCGCGAAAGTGACGCGCACTCATATGCCAGTGGAAATGCTTTGTCTTCAAGTACAACGCGAACACGTCCGCGAGAATGGCGTTCATGCCGCCAGCAATCTCCATCGAGGCGTCATGTCCTAGATCGGCCGGTGTAAAGAGCGGCGGCCGCCGCTGTTGCGCCAATATTGTCATGTTCATCCTCCGCAGTCGTTGTCGGTAGAGGCCGCTTTCGTGTTTGATGGAGATGGCAACACGAGCCAGCAGAACGGGCAATAGAACCAACGTATTGGCGATCTCTGGTAGATGCGCACCTGTGTTCCGCTCGGTGAAGTGGAGAGATAGCTCTACGCAAGGTCGTTCGTTCTGCTGGCGGCTGTCATCATTTTAACTTTGAGTCGTCTCAGCACCGCGGCAGCTATAGCAGTCGACCCAGCCAATGAACCCAACGTCATCCAACCATCAACCGCCGTTGTCATGGCAAAAAGCAAAGGCAACCATTTGCCAAACCTAGTTCCTATCATGGCGCCGCCGCTCCTTTAAGTGGAATATAACGCGCTATAATCAGAACAAAGACGCGACAGCCGCGCGATTGGACGATGGTGTCGACGACACCTTCGTATGAAGCATGTGAGCGTTCCACCTCTCGCCGATTACATGCTGCAATCGATCGGTCGTGAGCGAGCTTTGGGATCGATTTTAGAAAGGCTGCTTTGGTCTGCCGCTGTCGGGACATGATCCGCAGCGAGTGCTATTTTGCCTGGAGAGTATTTCCAAGGCGTGCGACCTCGCGGCAAAACTGCCGCGAGGCCGCAAGGTCTATTTAAGCCGCCTTTTTCACCGAGAGCAGATCTAACAGCGCCTGCGCGGTACCCGTCGAAGATGCGGGATTCTGCCCCGTAACGAGAAGTCCGTCGACAACGTGAAACGGCCCCCAGTCGACGACCTTTTCGAAAATCGCCCCCAGCCGCATCAGTTCATCCTCCACCAGGAACGGCACTACCTGGGTGAGCTTCATTTCTTCTTCTTCGCCGTTGGTGAAGCCGGTGACGTGCTTGCCCTTCACCAGCGGCGCGCCGTTGTACATCACGTGCCGAAGTACACCAGGCGAGTGGCACACCAACGCGATTGGCTTACCGGAATTATAGAATGACTCGAGTAGTGCAATGGAGTCTGCACTCTCGGCAAGGTCCCACATTGGCCCGTGCCCGCCGACGTAGAATATCGTATCGAAATCTTGCGCCCTCATGTCCGCAAGCTTGACCGTTTGGGAAAGCGCTTTTTGCGCGACCGGATCTTTTTTGAAGCGCGCCATGGAATCCGTCTGATTCTCCGGCAAATCACTCTTTGGATCGATCGGCGGTTGACCACCCTTCGGCGAGGCGAGGGTCAACTGCACGCCCGCGTCCCGAAAGACAAAATAGGGAGCTGCGAACTCTTCAAGCCAGAAGCCAGTCGTCTTGCCGGTGCTGCCCAGTTGATCATGCGAAGTCAAGACCATCAAAATCTTCATATTCATTTCTCCTGTGTCATATTAGACGCGTGTTTAGCTCGGTTAGATCGGAACACGTTCATCGATCCACGACCATTGAACGAAGGTATTGACGATTGACGGCCACTTGGATTCACCGTCACCGATACCATGGTCCAATCGATCTGAGTTTGCGCTCGTGATCTATTGCTGGTTGACGATGAGAAGTGAGCCATTAAGTGCCCACCGGGGCGTTGCCAATCAACCTGGAGACTAGCGATGAGTATTATCGACGATGCATTAAAGGCGAACCGCAATTACGCGAAAAGCCACGATCGAAGACTTGGGCAACGCCCAGCTCCAAAAATTGCCGTTGTTACCTGCATGGATCCGCGGCTCTCAAACCTGCCAGCAATCTTAGGGTTGCCGCAAGCCGACATTGACGTTATCCGCACCGGCGGTCCGGCGGTGACCGACGATGTGCTCGGGGAACTCATTGTTTCGAACCGCGTACTCGGAACGACAGAGATCATGCTGCTCAACCATACGGGCTGCGGGTTCACGACATTCACGGATGATGAGTTGAATACCAAACTCGCTGTCGCGACCGGCGATGCGTCGCCCGCTCCCATGCATTTCTTCTCCTACCAAGACCCTGAGCAGCACACTCGCGAACAGATCAAGAAGGTGAGATCACATCCTTGGATCTCAAAGGATGTCCCAGTGCGCGGCTTTGTGTTCGACATGGAGACCGGACTGCTGAGCGAGGTTGAAGCAGTGCCTCGGCAATCTGCTGCGTGAAGGAAGCTCAGGTCTCTTATCAGAGGAGTTCGATGATGCGTTCAGACATCGCACCGGGACGTATCTTCCCGGACTATGAGCTGCCGAATCACGTGGGTGATATGTGCAAGCTTAGCCGTCTTCAGGGCGACGATCCGCTGATCCTCACGCTCGCGCGCGGTCATTACTGCCCAAAGGAGCACCAGCAGCATCTGGAGCTGGCGGCGTTTTATCCGGCTATCGCCGTGGCCTATACCCAGATTGTCACGATCGCTACCGACGACCACCACACCCTTCAGGAATTTCGTGCATCAATCGGGGCCGTGTGGACTTTCCTTTCCGACCCCGGACGAATTATCCAGAAGGATCTCGATATCCAAGAGTACACGGATCCCGAGCATGACCCGATGATTCCGCACACGCTCGTGCTCAAGCCGGGCCTTGTGATCCATAGCGTTTATAATGGTTACTGGTTCTGGGGACGTCCATCGGTCGTCGATCTTTGGCATGACCTGCGCGCGGTGACGCGCGAGATCCGCCCAGACTGGGATCTAAGTACACCCGGACTACGCGAAGCTTGGAATGCGGGAGATTTCTCGCATTTCCACGGGTGGGATAAGCGCACCAGATTGGGAACAAGCCCGCCTTCAGGAAATGAGAAGGAGCCAGTCGTTTCGCCCGTGGTTACGGCTAAATAATGCAGCATGGCGCCACGCCTCCTAGCGATCAACGTCGGATTGCCCCGTGAACACGCCTGGCGCGGGCGTACCGTACAAACAGGGATCTGGAAGGAGTCGGTTGTCGGGCGACGGATGGCGCGGCGGCTCAATATCGACGGCGACGGGCAGGCAGACCTAAGAGGTCACGGCGGCGAACAGCGCGCGGTGCTGGTCTATCAGCTGGAATCCTACCGTCATTGGGAGCAGGAGCTGGGCCGGCCCGAGTTCCCATACGGCCAGTTCGGGGAAAACTTCACGGTCGATGGATTATTAGACCGGGAAGTGTGCATTGGGGATCGCTACCGGATCGGCGAAGCATTATTTGAAGTTACTCAACCGCGGGTCACCTGCTATCGCGTCGGACTGCGGATGGATGAGCCGCGAATGGCGGCCCTGCTTGTCTCGCACGCCAGGCCGGGCTTCTACCTGCGCGTGCTCGAGGAAGGACTCGTCGGAGCAGGCGATGAGATCGTCAAGATCGCGGACGGGCCCGAGCGCATGACTGTCGCTGACATCAACGCGTTGCTCTATCTGCGAGGCCATCGGCGCGAAGATTTGCAGCGGGCGCTACGCATACCCGCGCTGAGCCCGGGCTGGCAGGGGTCGTTTCGCGCGCTGCTGGATCAACCTTCGGAAAGTGGCTTGGGAGCAGGCAATGCCGGGCTGACTGGCGTTAATGGCCCGCCTCCCGCCTGGACAGGTTTCCGCACCCTGCGCGTCTCGCGCATCGATCAGGAGAGTCTGACAGTTTTCTCGCTGACCCTCACCTCGCTCGACGGGCAGCCGCTGGCGACCCCACTGGCGGGACAGTTCGTTGTTCTTCGACTGCGTCCAGAGCCGAAAGCTGCGCCGCTGCTGCGCAGCTACTCGCTATCCAGTGCGCCGGACAGCCGATCATTATCGCATCAGCATCAAGCGCGAGGAGCATGGCGCAGCCAGTAACTACTTGCGTGACCATATACGCGTCGGAGACGGTTTGGAGGTGAGCGCACCAAGAGGCGCATTTACTCTGAGAACGGGCGAGCGCCCTGCGGTGCTGCTCAGTGCCGGCGTCGGGGTCACGCCAGTTCTCGCTATGCTGCACGCGCTGGTCTCGACACGATCAACGCGGGAGGTTTGGTGGTTATGCGGCGCGCGCAACGGCGCCGAGCATCCTTTCGCCCGCGAGTGCGATGAACTGTTGCGGCAACTTCCCCGTGGTTGCCGGTACATCGTTTACAGTCAAGCATCAGACTCGGAATCACCCGGTCTGGATTTCGATGCTCGCGGGCGTCTGGGTCTGGATGTGCTGACTCGCCTAAACGTGCCGTCCGAGGCGGACTTCTACCTGTGCGGACCCCCTGCTTTCTTGCAGGACTTGACCCGCAGCCTTCTGAGCCGGGGCGTGTCGGCAACTCGAATCTACTCCGAAATCTTCGGGCCTGGAGGATCGTCGACACCGGGGATCAACGAACAGCGGCCACCTCCGCATTCTCCCATCGGCCCACCTGGCGAGGGACCGCGCGTCTCGTTCGCGCGTTCGGGAGTCTCAGTCGAGTGGGATTCGCGCTTTCAGAACCTGCTCGATCTGGCCGAAGCGTGCGACGTTCCAGTGCGCTGGTCGTGCCGCAGCGGCGTATGCCACAGCTGTGAAGTCGGGCTAATTGGCGGAGCGTCACTTACGAACCCGATCCTCTCGACGCCCCGGCGAACGGCAATCTGCTGATCTGCTGCTCACGGCCTCGGGAGGATGTGGTGATAGATCTGTAACTGCACCTGTCAAACATGCTCCGTCGGCGATCACATGACCGCGGACGGAGCACGGGAGCGGCTCATCAGTTCGCCGCCTGGGCTGCCTTTTCGATGACCGCCGCAACTTCCTTGGGGTGCAAAAGAAATATTACATGGCTGCCGGGGAGCTCGATCGTCTCGGACTTGGCTCTGCCGGCCATGAATCGTTCGAGTTTGGGATTAATTTGGCGATCCTGCTGCGGAATCACTGCGAAGCTCGGTTTCTTCGACCACGCCGCCACCGTCACCTTGGCGTCAAAGGAATCAACCGCGATCGGCACCTGTGAAATCGACATGAAATGGGCGGTGGACTTCGGAACACCGCCAGCAAAGTCCTTGGCAAATGCCTCGGGATTCACGTACACGAATCCAGCACCCGCCGGAACCACGCTCTGTCCGCCAGCAGGCGGATTCTTTCCCTGCAACCCGCCAGCGGTTTCGCCGACGTCGGGTTGGAACGCGGCCACGTACACCAGACTGCGGACCGACGGCCGATCACCCACTTCCGTGATGATCATTCCGGCCCAGCTGTGACCTACCAGCACACAAGGACCCGCGCGATCCAAAACACTGCGCGTGGCCGCGAGATCGGCATCCCATGACGTCAGCGGCTCCTGAACGACGAACACCGTGTAGCCATCGTGTTCCAGTATGGTCGCGATCGGCCTCCACCCGGAACCATCGGCGAATGCCCCGTGCACGAGGACTACACTCTTTACGCCCCCCATTGCTATCGGCGACAGAGCCATGCCCAGTACGGCAAACATAATTGATAAGGATTTCATTTTCTGCCTCGGTAGTTGGAAAGTCTCGGCTTCATCGGATCACAACAATCCCCGCTCGTGCCATTGCACGATGGTATTGGTGACCTGTCGCGCTCCTCCCGTGCGATGTCCGTCGACGATACCTTCGTCCAATGGCACTGCGTCAGCCTCGGATGATGCAATTCAGTTACGAGAAGCATCGACGCTGCAATTGAGAAGCGAAGTGGAATGAATGAGGTCGGCTCTGTCCGGCTTGAGACGAGATGAAACCGCTAGCGCGGGGGTAAATGATATGAACAATGAACTCATTCTTGTGGCCCGTCTTCTCCTCGCGACGTTATTTCTGATTTTCGGCTGGAGAAAGTTGAGGGACTACTCGGGCACGGTGAGTCAAATTGCGCAGCTCGGCGGTCCGATGCCAGTATTGGCTGCCGCCATAGCGATTTTCATGGAGCTTCCGGTTGCGTTTGCGGTCGCTGTGGGCGCGTTTGCGCGTTCTGCGGCTTTACTTTTGGCTCTATATACCCTTGGAACTGCGCTAATTGGGCATCGCTATTGGAGAGTCACCGCTGCGGATCGAGTCGATAGCATGGATGGCTTCTACAAAAATCTCAGCATCATCGGAGGTTTCTTGCTGTTGTACGTTACTGGTGCGGGAAAATATTCGATCGACGCATTGTGCGGTATCGCCGCGCCATAATTCGCTTACGGCTAAACGGCACATGATCAAACTCCTCGAAGTCGGCGCTCACGTCTGCTGGAATTCCGAGGCAGGGTATGTATCCGGTCGAATAATCAAGATCCACACGCGAGATACGGTCTACAAAGGCCACACGCATCGCGCGAGCAAAGATGAGCCTCAGTTCGAGATTAAGAGCGACACAACCGATCACATCGCCATGCATAAAGGCGCGGTGTTGCGCAGGCTCGACTGAGCAACGCATGGCGGAACGGTTGCCTACCGCGTTTCTGGAGACTACCGCAATGGACAAGACTCTGTGGACCATAGGTCATTCGACGCGTCCGCTGCCGAGCTTTCTTGCGTTGCTCGATAACTTCCGAATTGAGGCCGTAGCGGATGTGCGGCGCTTTCCAGGTTCGCGACGGCAACCTCAGTATGCGCAGGCGACGCTAAGCGGTGCGCTTGCCGAGCATGGCATCACCTATCGTTGGATTGCAGCGCTTGGCGGGCGGCGCCGGCCGCAGCCCGACTCCCCTAACATCGCATGGCGCAACTCTTCGTTTCGCGGTTATGCCGACTACATGGTCGGCAAGGAATTCGGGGAGGGCTTTAACGAGCTACTCGAAATCGCCGTCCGTCTTCGAACGACCTTGATGTGCGCTGAAGCAGTTTGGTGGCGTTGTCACCGGGCGCTGATCGCGGATCTGTTATGCGTGCGGGGTATCAAGGTGGTGCACATAATCGATGAGACTCACGCCGTGGTGCATCCCTATACGTCACCAGCCCGAATCGTTCAGGGTCGGCTCAGTTACGATCCCACGGAAGGCCTGCCGTTGCACAAATGCGCGATCTTGGGGGCGAAAAGCGGCCGGGTCACGAATCTCGAAGAAAGCGGAACACTCGAATTGCCTGGGTGGCCGGGCAACGATTGCGGAGGTAATCAATGAGCGATATGCGTACGGAAACCGACAGTCTTGGCGAGGTCAGCGTACCCGCCGACAAACTCTGGGGAGCGCAGACTCAACGTTCCCTTGAACATTTCAGCATCGGCACGGACTTGATTCCGCGAGAAATGATCACCGCGTACGCAATCTTGAAAAAAGCGGCCGCCAACGCCAACCACGCTGGCAAGCGGTTGGACGATCATGTCCACGCCCTAATTGTACAAGCCTGCGACGAGATTTTAGCAGGCCAGCATCACGACATGTTTCCCCTGCATGTGTGGATGACCGGCAGCGGCACTCAGTTCAACATGAACGTCAATGAGGTCATTTCCAATCGCTGTTGTCAGCTGGCCGGCACGCCACTCGGCACGAAGACTCCGGTGCATCCCAACGATCACGTCAACATGTCGCAGTCCTCGAATGACTCTTTTCCGTCGGCGATGTACATTGCGGCCGCCGTGAGTGTGGTGCATCGGTTGATGCCAGCCGTGAAGGCACTGCATGATGCAATCGCAACTAAATCCGCTCAATGGGACGATGTTATTAAGATCGGTCGCACGCATATGCAGGACGCGACGCCAATTACTTTGGGGCAGGAATGGTCCGGCTACGCCGGCATGCTCGCAGACAATCTCAAACGCATGAGCACCGCTCTACCGGATGTCTACTCCCTGGCGCTCGGGGGCACCGCAGTCGGTACCGGAATCAACGCCGCGCCCGGTTTCGCCGATGCGGCAGCGGCCGAAATCGCCCGCCTTTCCGGACTGCCCTTTGTCAGCGCGCAGAACAAGTTCACCGTGCAGGGCGCACACGATGCTCTGGTACAACTCTCTGGCACGCTGCGCACGCTGGCCGTATCGCTGTATAAGATCGGCAATGACATCCGGTTAATGTCCTGCGGTCCGCGCGCCGGCTTCGCCGAGTTGATAATTCCCGAGAATGAACCGGGCTCATCGATTATGCCCGGTAAAATTAATCCGACCCAAGCCGAAGCATTGACGATGATCGCGGTACAGGTGATGGCGAACGATCTTGCCGTCAGTTTCGGCGGCGCTGGCGGCTACCTCGAGATGAATGTCTACAAGCCGCTGATGATCTTCAACCTCGCGCATTCCATCACACTCATGACCGACGGGTGCACAAATTTCCGCAGATTTTTGATTGAGGGCACGAAACCGAACCTGAAGAAGATTAAAGAATACGTAGACCGTTCGCTGATGCTGGTGACCGCGCTCGCACCGGTGATCGGCTACGACAAGGCCTCAAAGATCGCGCATCACGCGATGGACCACGATCTCACGCTGAAGGCGGCCGCGCTTCAACTTGGCTTTGTCACCGAGGCGGAGTTCGATCGTGTCGTCGACCCGGCGAAGATGGTGAGGCCCTACGTAGCCACTGGGCAGTAGGATCACCGTGAGCTCTGCAGACGATCTGGATCTGCTCTCGGCGGCCGCCAGGCTCCTATTCCAGAACGGCCAAACTACTGAAAAGACGGTGACAGCTGTGGAGCAGATTGGCGCCGTGCTCGGGTATCACGCTTTGCTCCTTCCCCGCTGGGGCGAGCTCAGTATCCGCATCGACGGACCGACCGGTCCCATCCAAGAAGTCATCGACGCCGAGCCCGCAGGCGTCGATATGAACAAAGTCGCGGCGACAACAAAGGCAATCGATGCGCTTTTTGAGGGTCGGATCGACGTCGCGACGGCGCGCTTGTCTTTCGACGCGATCAGTCGATATCCCCCTGTCGGAGTGGCGCGCTATGCTCTGATGGCTGCTGCTGGAGCCGACGCTCTCGGTGTCATATTCGGCACGGCCCACTGGTTTAGCCTAGGGTTAATCGCACTCAGCGCGGGTTTCGGCGCATATCTGCGACGCTGGTTGGCCGGTCTGAGTCATAACCTGTTCGTCCAACCCTTTTGCGCAGCCTTGCTCGCGGGTTCCATCGGAGCGGTGGCCGTGCGACTGCAGCTGAGTTCTGCGCTGCGCCTCATTGCGCTCTGTCCCTGCATGATCCTGGTTCCGGGTCCGCATCTTCTCAATGGCGCGATAGATCTTATCCGCGGGCGGCTATCGTTGGGCAGCGCCCGAATCGGATACGCGCTCTTGATCATCCTGGCGATCTGCTCAGGGTTACTCATCGGGCTTTCATTCGCCGGTGTCGGCTTACCCGCCTCCGGCACCGCAACGGCGGTGCCCTTCGGCTACGACCTCATCGCCGCCGGCGTCGCAGTGGGAGCTTATGGCACTTTTTTTGCGCATGCCGTGGCGCACGTTGCCAGTACCGATCCTAATCGGCGCGATCGCG
The DNA here is from genome assembly GCA_963775565.1 of uncultured Gammaproteobacteria bacterium. Taxonomy (GTDB): domain Bacteria; phylum Pseudomonadota; class Gammaproteobacteria; order Steroidobacterales; family Steroidobacteraceae; genus Bog-1198. The sequence continues at coordinate 431,731 of CAVZJP010000016.1, read as the reverse complement.
CACGGCACCCGTTGGGCTGTTATCTCCCTCGGTGGGTGTAGTCTTGAAACCGGGGCGTTCGTCGCCTGTTTACTAGTCGGCATCGCTGCCACGCCGATCGCCGACCGCATGCGGCTACCCTTCGCTGCGTTCGGGTTCGCCTCCGTAGTGTCGCTAATCCCCGGGGTATATTTATTCCGCATGGCTGGTGGGCTCGTCGAACTGATCGCACAGGGGGAGAAAGCAACTCCGGAATTGCTTCTGAGCATCGTCGCGGACGGCATGACCGCCACGCTAATTTTCGTCGCGATGACTTTCGGCTTGATTGCTCCGAAGCTACTGATCGAACACTTCTTTCCTAGGACTACCGAGCGTCACACAATGACACCCCAGCGCTCGGGCATCGAGACGCAGCCAAAGTGATATGGGTTTTGCGAAGACCAAGCTCGTCCGACAACGTCCGCCAGCAGCCACCATTTGGAAGGGGTGTTTTTGGGGGTATCGGCTCCGGGTCGAAATCAGGAAATCGCTTAAATTCCCGATGTTTTCTACGTGATTTCGAATCCGTCCCGGGGAGCCAGTAAAATCAATACTTTACGAATTTTTCTTGCGAATTTACTGCGCTATTCTTGTGTAGGCAACCTTTGCCGCGTCGAGTCCCCAAATTGGGGACCCAACTTCGATTTATCTCCGTAGTTCTGAATCCTCGAGGCCGCAGATGTTTGGTTCTTGTGGTCCGCCGCAAGCCAAGACCGCTGCATGAGGTGATTAGCTGGTACAATCACCTCAGTTTTTGAGGCGATTATGGCAGCTAAACCCCTCAAGCCGTGGATCTGGCAGCGTCCGGAGTGGCCCGAATTCTATTGGGATTCGGCCCGCCTCGCGCAACCGCTGGCCAGCGCGCGCAGAGCTCAGGGCGAGTTGATCGGCATGGCCCGATTGCTAGATCCAGATTCCGACCTTCAAGCGCAGCTGGAGGTGCTGACTTCAGACGGCGTGGCGACAAGTGCTATCGAGGGCGAGCGCTTGGACCCGAATGCCGTGCGCAGCTCCCTCGCCCGGCGACTCGGCCTGCCAACCGCAGGATTGCCCGCGCCACCCCGTTCGGTCGAAGGGCTGGTAGACGTACTGCTCGATGCCACCAAGAAGCTCGACAAACCTCTTACAGTAAAAATGCTCGCCGACTGGCAGGCGTCACTGTTTCCGACGGGCCGTTCGGGGCTGACCAAGATCCGAGTCGGCCAACTGCGGGGAACCGCGTCAATGCGAATCGTCTCCGGTCCGATCGAAAAGCAGCGCATCCACTACGAAGCCCCGCCCCGGAGCAGGCTTGAGCGCGAACTCAAGCGCTTCGTGGACTGGTTTAATGCACCGCCCGCCGAGGTGGACGGCCTTCTGCGTGCTGGCGTGGCGCATGCGTGGTTCGAACTCATCCATCCGTTCGAAGACGGCAATGGGCGCGTCGGACGCGCGCTACTCGATCGCGCACTGGCTCAGGACGAAAATCGCTCACTACGACTTTATAGTCTGTCGGCGCGCTTCATGGCGGTGCGGAACGAGTATTACGATGCACTGCAAGCGCTGTCGCGCGGCACCTTAGACGTGACCGACCTGCTGCGATGGTTTCTTGATCAGATTGTCGCCGCATGTGCGGATAGCGCACACACAGTTGAGCGCGTCCTCGCGAAAGCGCGATTCTGGATGCGTCATGGGCAATCCCGCCTCAACTTACGACAGCAGAAGGCTCTCAATGCCCTTCTTGATGCCGGGCCGCGAGGATTCATCGGCGGAATGACCAATAAGAAGTATGCGCACCTGAATCGGGTTAGCCCCGCAACTGCGCAGCGAGATCTTGCAGAGCTGGCAGCGCGCGGAGTGCTCCGGGTACAAGGCGGCGGTCGCAGCGTACGCTACGAACTAGCGACCTGACGCTTCTACTCCAAGCACCTCCTCGATTTGACAACGTCAACCTGACGCGGCCGGTATCTCCAATCGAGATATCACCAAAAGGGAACGGATGGACAATCCGACGACGTCCGGGAGGATGTGGCAGCAGCCACCATTTGGAAGGGGTGTTTTTTGGGGTATCGGTGCACGACCGAAATCAAGAACCCCTGAATTCCCGGCGTTTTTTGCCTGGTTTCGGTTCCGTCCCGGGGAGCCATATAATACGAATAAAATCATAACACTATAGTACTGTATTAAGCTTATTTCGAGATAACTAATCCCTCACTCGGCTTTGACTGTCGCCGTTGTCGTGCCGGTGATAGCCCAACTCCTTGGGGGGCGTTAGAAAATCTCGTGGAAGCGACCCCGGTGATAGCGGTGTTGGTGGGTATTCTGGCGCTCGTACTTTAAGGGCGCCTCTCCGCCAATCAATCCAGACCGAAGAACGCGGTCAGCTTTTGCCACGCTGTATTGGCCGGGGACGCATATTGCGTGGTGATATCGACGTACGCCTGCGCAACCTCAGACATCATGCCTTCACGCGCGAGCTGGTGCGCCAACGAGGCTCGGTGGTAACGCCAGTTTTTCCAGGCTTCATCAGGCCAATCCTCACGGCGTGCGCGTTCCGCGGCCGCAGCGTAGTATTTGAATGCATCGAGGAGATAGGAATTTTTCTTGGCTATGTCAGGCTCGGAAAAAGCAGCGGCATCCTGCTTTTCAGCAAGCCACGCCAGGGCGTTCGGCTCACCAGCATCCGCAGCTGATTGATACCAACGCCAAGCTTGCACCTGATCAGGGGCAAGCAAGTAATGCTCCGGATCCGAGGTTCTGGTAACGCCGTGCTCGTAAAGGTTTCCCAGTTCAAAGGCGCCGATGGTTTGGCGGTCGCTCCACGCTTGCTCGAAGAGCGAAATGGCTTTTGGGGGATCGAGCAGACCTGCGGACGGCTGCGAAAGTAGTCTGCCGAGATCGACCCGTGCCGCACGGTAGCCGCGGGCGAGAGCGTCCTCGAAAGCACGCCTCGCATCCAGAAAGTTGCCGTTTGCCAGCAATGTCCGTCCGTACTCATAAGCCGATCGCGGCTTGCGGTTAGGGCCTTCGACTTCCTTGGCACAAGCGCTTAAGGCAACTTCGACAACAATTTGATCAAGACCGACGCCTGGTGCGCGTCGTTGAGAGTCGTAAGGCGCTGACGCCGATTCATCGCATTTAGAGCGTCGGCCGGCCATTGATGGACGTCGATCGGCGTTGGCAGGCCGAGCTGCGATCTCTGGGTACTCGACAGCGGGTCAAACTGTGCCGCGAGTTCCCATTCGATCTGGGTGTCGAGCTGGGAGAAGTTCAAGTCCCAGATCCGGGCGGTTGTGTCACCCGACGCGGTAACGACGCGGCGTCCGTCGGGTGAAAATGCAGCCCACTCCAGCCGCTCTGCGCCCCCGCTGAGCGCCACCATCTGCCGACCAGTAGCGGCATCCCAGATGCGCGCGGTGTTGTCCTGTGATGACGTAATGACCCACCGACCATCGGGCGAAAAAAACAGCGCTAGACACCGCCGCCGTGTGCCCGCTTAACAGCAAAAGCTGCTCACCGGTCGTTGCGTCCCAGATGCGTGCGGTCTTGTCGAACGATGCCGTGATGACGCGGCGACCATCGGGCGAGAATACAGCGCAAGTCAACGCCTGCGTGTGACCGCTGAGAACCATCATCTGGCGGCCTGTCCCGCTATCCCAGATGCGCCCAGTTTTGTCGTATCCAGCCGTGATGACACGCCGGTCGTCGGGAGAGAATGCGGCGAAGCCTACCGCACCCATATTATTTTCGCTGAGAAGCAAGATCTGTCGACCCGTCGCGGTGTCCCAAATGCGAGCGCTCTTGTCCAAAGAGGCCGTAATCGCGCGCCGGCCATCTCTGGAGAACGCCGCGGCCGACAACACATCCTTGTGCCCGCTGAGCAGCAGCAACTGCCGACCACTTGCGGCATCCCAGATACGAGCCGTCTTATCATAGGATGCCGTGATTAGGTAACGGCCGTCGCTCGAGAAGGCCGCGGAGTTCAAGCCCTGGGTGTGCCCGTTGAGCCGAATCGTTTCGCGACCGCTCGCCGCATCGCAAAGGCGGGCGGACCCATCAAATGACGCGGTTGCCACCAGTCGGCCGTCAGGCGAAAACGAGGCACTTTCCACCGAGCCCGTGTGTCCGGTCAGTGCCAGATTGTGCCGAGCTCTTGCGACATCCCAAATGCGGGCGGTTTTATCATCCGACCCTGTCACTACCTGCGCCCCGTCGGGTGAGACACGGAGAGCCCACCTGCTCTGAGTGTCCGGCTCAGCAGCAGATCTGCCGCCCGGTTGCTGCAGACCAAATGTGGGCTGTTGTGTCCTCAGATGCCCCGACCAAGTAGGCCCCGTCGGGAGAGAAAGCGACAGCTGCCATAGGTGCCGCGCTGAGCAGGAGCAGCTGGCGACCCGTTACAGCATCCCAAATGCGAGCGGTCCCGTCCTCAGACCCAGTGGCGACGCGGCCGCCGTCCGGCGAAAACCTGGCCGTAAACAAAATTCGTATGCCCGCTTAGAACCAGGATCTGCTGACCTGTACGATCCTTGATGCGCGCGGTCCTATCGAATGAGGCTGTAACGATTCGGCGGCCATCAGCCGAGAATTCGGCCCGCCTCACCCTGTCGGTGTGCCCGTTCATCACCAAGATCTGCCGCCCAGCCGTGCTATCCCATATGCGCGCGGTTTTGTCGGTTGAGGTCGTTACTACGCGCAGTCCATCGGGTGAAAAAGCAGCGGAGGTTACTGGCTCCGCGTGTCCTTCGAGTGCCAACATCTCTCTGCCGGTGGCGGCATCCCATATCCGGGCGCTTTTATCGCGCGATGCAGTGACGATTCGCCGACCATGGGTGAGAAAGCGACGGTGACCACCCACCCCGATGTCCGCTCAACAGTAAAAGCTGTCGGCCGGTTGCGGCATCCCAGATTCGGGCAGTCTTGTCGCGCGACGCAGTGGCAATTCGCCGTCCATCAGGTGAAAACGCGACGTCGGTCAACCAGTCAGTGTGCCCGGTCAGAGCCAGGACCTGTGCTTCTGCCGCGCGGGCCTCTTGGAATACGTTCAAAGCCTCCGGCGTGTAGTCTCGATTCGCGCCAGGTCGCGGCAATACTTCCAGAATGAGTCCCAAAGCAGCAGGGACGTCAGCATCCTTCAAGCGCGCCGCGGCCGTCTGCGTCAGCGAACGCAATTGAGCCTGCCGTGCCGCATCCCGCTGCGCGGACGCGACTTAGCTTCATAACCTGCGCCAATTGCAAGCACACTGGTCACGACGGCAATGGCGGCGACTGCACGGACGGTGCGTCGGCGACGACGCCGGTCCTGCGCGAGCGATCGCTGAATGTAGATGATGAGTTCCGGCGCCAGCTCAGCGCGGTAATCGCGAAGCAGACGCTTAGCGTCAGTCAAATCGACATCTGCGAGCAGTCCCTGCTCTCGAGTGAACATGCCTCGCATCGCAGCCATCTTTGAGCGAATTCGCGCACGTCGACCATGCCGCACAGAATCACCCAAGCTCGCGAGCTCGTGCCAACGCGCGTATCGCTCTTCGAGCGTACGGCGAGTTTTCAATGCTTCGGTGTTGGCCGCAACGTAATCGCGCGCCGCTTGCCACTCGTTGATCAAGGCTTCATGGGCGAGGCGGACCATCGAGTCCTTACTGCCGCTCGCTGCGTCAGCGACCAATAACCGCGCGGCGGGATCGAGCAGCGCTTCGATCAACTGACGCTTGGGTGTTCCCTCAGGGAAATCGGAGAGGCGCGCGCGCCTGGCGACGGCGCGCTCGACCCCGCCCTCGGCGGTACTGATTTGTACCAACGAAAACAGCACTGAGCGCAGCGCCAGCCGGACGTCCGGCGGTTGGGCAGCGACCACGGCTTCCGCCCGGGTAGCGATCGCACCTTTGAGACGGCCCAGGGATTTGTAGCTTGCGTGGGTTAGCGTTCCGCCCCCCGATTCGTGCACGTCCTTCTGGTACAACTGGTTTGAAGGTAGGACAGCAACGGCAACGCCCTGGTTCGCCTGCGGCCTCCTCCGCAATCAGATCATTCAAAGGAATGCCGGTTGCTGGATCTGTTTCAAAGTGAATGGCCGCAGCTTCCGCCGGACCACGGATCATCTGGCTGAGTTCGGAAGAAGACGGCGGCAATAGATCCAGGCGACCGAGCCCATCCGCCAATTGCATCAGTTCCGGCGTCTCGGCCGCGCGATGCCAAAATCCGCCGCATCGTGGCAACACCCACACGCGTCCCGATCGCACCAAAGACACAAGAAGTTCGGCGAATCGTTTGCGCTCGACTGTCTGCACGTGCTCCGTGACGAACAGCTCTTCGAGCTGATCCACTACGAGAATGATTCTGGCTTGTTCATAGCGAAGCATGCGAACTTTGTCGCGGGCTGATCCGACAATCGATCGAGCACCATGGCGATGGGCAGGGCTGGATGAGAGGCGACGCGCAGATGTTGCGCAAATTCCCGCTGCGACATGGAACCCGCCAGGAGCTCAGGAAGGCCGGTACCCTCACCATCACCTTCAGCGAAGCTGCGGGCGAGCGCATCAACAAGTCCTCATCGTCGTGCGCGTTGCTCGCACGGAATATAATCCGGCGCAGAAACGCAGTACCCGAAATACGGTGTGGCACGAGGAGCCTGGGAACCACCCCCGCCTTGACGAGGGAGGACTTACCGGAACCGCTTGCTCCCAAAACCAGTAAAAATGGCAGGCCGGCTTGGGCGTTATTCACCATACGAAGCAGCGCGGAACCTATCGGCTCGTCGCGACCGAAGAGGATCTGCGCGTGCTCGAATTCATATGCTTCGAGTCCCCGAAACGGCGCCTTGGGCCAGAGTCGAACTGGTGCGCTGACTTCTGTGGTATTGAGCTTGTCAATGCGTCTTTCCACGCAACGCCGTAGGTCCAATTCGAGTTTATCCGCGAAGAGTTCCAAGCTCTTGAACTCGGCGTAGGCCCCGCTGAACGTGGTTTCCGAGACAAAATGGCGCGACCAGAAGGCATCGAGCGCCTCAATCTGAGCGAGAACCTCACGCCTGCTGTCCGAGTCCCAGGTATCGATTTCCGCCTTTCTTCGACTACGATAGACAAGAAGATCTGGAATCCCGCTCTCCTGCCAGCTGCCACCAAGGCTTCTTCATATTCCCAACTCGGTCCGGATTCGTCACCGGCGTGCGACCGTCCATGCCACGGTATTCACGTACGGCGGTTCGCTCGGGTAGTGGCGTGCCGAGACGGGACTCGAGGATGAGCACTACGGCATCGAAGCGGCTTGGCGGGTCGATTGAGTCCTGGAAGTGCCCCGACGCCAGCATTGGCTCGTATTCCCATAGATAGGGCTCGATCGCGAAAAACCTGGCGTACTCGTGTGCGACCTTCTCAATGATCTGGGCTGCAACCTCACGCGCGGCCGACACGTCGCCAGGCGACGAGACGAAGATCCTGAATCGCTGTCGCCTCATGCGAGGTATTCGTTCCCAAACCGCGGATACCTCAGAATAGCGACTTCAGACGAGCTTGTCGCCCAGCCAGCAATCGAACACAAAAATATGGCGACGGCTATTCTCAGACAACCGCTCGTAACGATCGGACGAGCGTGATGTTCTAGCCGCGGCCGACATTGCCCTCTTCCATTTTTCTCGCATCGAAGTAGGAACTCGGCGGACGAATGAGGCGCGGCGAGCTATACGGTTGCACCAGCTGCCCACCTAGGTTTCCGTTGGCACCGCGGAAGGTCTCAAACACCAAAACGCGATTCAGTGCGATGGACTAATGGGCCTGGGCAAATCCCGATTGACGGACTAAGTCGGCGAATTGGCTTCCGACAAATTACGCGAACTCGACAGTGCCCTATTGCATGCACTTGGGCTTCCGACCGGAACACGATCGACAAGATAGGCACGAGAATTACTGGCAAACGGTCGACGTGAACTGTTTTCCGACAACGTCCGGCAGCAGCCACCTTTTGAAGGGGGTGTTTTTGGGGGTATCGGTGCCAACGACTGAAAGTCGGAAATCCCTGAAATTCGCAGACGTTTTTTGCGTGGTTTCGGTTCCGTCCCGGGGAGCTAATTACCAATATTAATCAACGGCTTACATCATTCTTAGCGAGTCTACATCAATAGATAGCAGCCGCTACAACGTTAGCCATTTCGAATCCGACGCCTTGTCCCGAACTGTCGCGTTAAGTAACTGTTTTCGCGACTCCTGGACTTCCCAACATTCTGTGGACGCCTTAGCGCCTTGAACCGGCAGCCTCGAAGTTTGCCGGACTGACGCCGCCCAGGTGACTGTGCCGTCGGGTTGGATTGTAGAACGCCTCGATGTATTCCGCGATCGCGGCGTGGGCGATAGAGCGATTCTTGTATATATGCTTCTTGATTCGCTCCTTCTTCAGACTGCTGAAGAAGGACTCTGCGACGGCGTTGTCCCAGCAATTGCCTTTACGGCTCATGCTGGGAATCGACATGGTCCTACAGAAGCGCAGCCAATCATCGCTTCCGTACTGCGACCCTTGATCGGAATGGATGATGGCCTTCTTCGGTCTCCGCCGCCGAACTGCCATGAGTATTGCATCGAGTACAAGCCCTCTACCAATAGTCGGGGCAACCGCCCAACCGACGATCTTCCTCGAGAAAAGATCCATAACGACAGCCAGGTACAGCCAGCCTTCCCAGGTCCGTAAAACACTCTCGGAGGTCCCACAGATGCCGTTGCTAGCACTCTCCAGAAACTTCACTTGCAACGTACGTACACTGTCAATACACTATGTCTGTGCGGATTCGGTTCGAACTGCAGGGCGTCGCTTTCGAGTGGGACTCGGACAAAGCAGACACCAACGTTCAAAAACACGGCGTGTCTTTCCACGCCGCCTGCGAGGTGTTCTTTGACCCCTTCGTCAAGATTGTGGACGCCAGCACCCGACCGAATCCCGCGAGGCCGCCATCGGTTATACCGAAGGCGAACGACTTCTCTTTGTAGTACATGTGATCCGCCATGAAGAAACCATCCGCATCATCTCCGCGCGCGAAGCGACCCGTGAGGAACGCCGCCAATACGAGAACCCGTGAACTAATAATGCGAAGACTTCGTAAAAACCGCGCGATGAGTTCGGTGACGCTTCGCATGCCCGAGGACGTGGTCGAGGATTTGAAACGAGTCGCGCCGACCCTGGGCTTTGCAGGATATCAGCCGCTGATTCGCGCCTACATCGGCAAGGGTTTGCGCATAGACCTCGCACGCTTGGACGAAGGGTCCGTGCCCCGGTTAATTGCGAGTCTCAAGCGTAAGGGGGTCGCCGACAGTTTGATCCAACAGGCGTTAGCCGAAACCGACCAAGCGACCTAGCGCAAATCTCCTAGCCTGCGCGATCGGGCGTTACTCGCCACCCTGCTCGATCACGGGTTGCGCGAGGGCAGTCGAGGATTGTGTCTGACCGAAAGTCCGCTTCAGACAGGTGAGTTCTTGCGGTCGAAAGTACCATTGTCATTCGACAACGTCCGGCAGCAGCCACCTTTTAGGGGGGTGTTTTTGGGTTCTGGTGCATTGCGGGAGGAGGTTAATTTGGCCCTTTGTGAGAGTACCCAATGACCAGAGCCATTGCCCGGGATCCGATTCTATCGGCGGCGCAGATTCCAGTCGGAGACCATAGAGCTCTGCGTACGCTGCCCATGCTGGCGCTGAAGTCCTTTCGTACGGCGGCCATTACGCTTGCGGGCGTCGAGCTGGCGCACCGCATTCGCAAGCGTCAGTTCTCATTCGGCCGGGGTCGGCGCGAGACCGTTTTACTCCCTTAAGCATCTCTGGGCGCACGCACTGGAGCGTGACGACACAGTCTTAACGCATAACCGTCACTGCACCAGAACTCAGGTGCACCCATGCTGACCGAGGTAGAGGTGCAAGCCATTAAGCCGCTGCGCCATTCTCGAAAGGTCTCAGACAGCGGCGGGTTGCACTTGCTGGTCACTCCACGGCTGCTGGTGCTGGTGGTTCGCCTACCCTCGATCATGGAATCGATCCGTCGGCCTTGAAGGCCGCGCTCGGAAATTACACTTTCGCGCTGACGACGCGGGAATGGGATAGGGCCGATTGAGAAATCGATCTACCCTTGCGGCCGGCGCTGCCCGCACCATCAAAGACGAACGAAGAGCCGCGCGCCGAGCCAAGCAATCTTCGATGCCTGAATCTGCCAATGACCGAGTTCGACCTATTGTGTTGAAAAACTATTGAACAGTGCTGCGTTTTCATGGTCTTAATTGCAGGAGCAGCGAAGGGAGCACACCTGCATGATGGGACAACGCAGCGGCAAGCAAGACCGACTGTTTTACTCCTTCAATCTCGAAGATCATGTACCCGCGGACCATTTGCTCCGCAGTATTGATCGATACCTCGATCTGACAGATTTACACCAACACCTCTCAGCGTACTACAGCCACACGGTCGACCTTCGGTGGACCCAGAGTTGATGATCCGGATGCTGTTGGTCGGCTACTGCTCCGGGATCCGCTCGGAGCGACGGTTGTGCGAGGAAGTGCATTTGAACCTGGCATATCGCTGGTTCTGCCGGCTCGGCCTTGAAGAGGATGTTCCTGATCACTCGAGCTTCTCAAAGAACCGGCACGGTCGTTTCCGCGAGAGTGATGTTTTCCGGCACGTGTTCGAGGGCGTTGTGAAGCGATGCATGACGGAAGGATTGGTTCGAGGCGAAGGGTTCGCGGTCGATGCAAGCATCGTGAAGGCGGATGCCAACCGCCGCCGCGGTGTTCCAAGCGAGGAAGGGGTCGACTGGGGCGACCCAGATCTCGGCACACGCGCGATACGCGAGTATCTGCATGCGCTGGAAGAAGAAGGTCAGATCGGGACGATACCGAAGAACATCTCGCTGACCGACCCTGGAGCTCGCTGGACTGCGGCTCCTGGATGTCCTGCGTTCTTTGCCTACTCCACCAACTACCTGGTCGACATCCATGCCGGCGTCATCGTCGACGTTGAAGCAACCTCCGCGCATCGCACAGAAGAGAACGACGCGACGCGGAAAATGATCGATCGGGTCGAGGAGCGCTTCGATCTGAAGCCCCAACGCTTGATCGGAGATACCGCGTACGGTACCGCGGCGATGCTCAACTGGTTGGTGAATGAGAAGCGGATCGAACCGCACATACCGGTATGGGATCACACTCAGCGCGTCGACGAGACCTTTCCCAACAGCGATTTTAAATGGGACGAACAACGAAACGAATACCGCTGCCCTCAAGGATACGCGCTACGCACCGATTGGCGTCCATTCAAGAACTTGCGGACACACGTCACCAAAGACGACGCAATTATCTATCGATCAAGGCAATCAGAATGCGACACGTGCCCCATGAAGTCACAGTGTTGCCCACATACGCCTATTCGTAAACTCCGTCGCAGCATTCATGAAGCCGCACGCGATGTTGCCCGTGCCCTCGCCAAAACCCACCGTTACAAGCAATCGCGCAACGACCGAAAGAAAGTCGAGGTGCTGTTCGCGCATCTCAAGCGGATCTTGAAGCTTGATCGCTTGCGATTGCGCGGACCCAGCGGTGCGCACGATGAGTTCCTGCTCGCCGCCACAGCGCAGAACTTGCGCCGAATGGCCAAGCGGCTATGTCCCGTGCCGCCAAGACCCGTGTTTGGAGTCACGTAGGACCCCGTGCTGCCGGCCGAGAGCGGCCGCTTTCGGGAAGCGCGATAGCAGGAACCCGGCGCGTGGCCGGGATCCTGTGTGAACGTCGCGATTCACGCCGTCACGGCTTTCTGGGCCGCCGCGAAGACGTCGCGTGCGGACGTCGTACCCGCTACGTGCTCCGTACCCTCGACTCCGAGGTCCATCCATCCTGCATTCACGGCCTCAAACATTTCTTCGGCAGGTCCGGTGTGGCCCTTCGGGATGCCGAATTGCTCGAACGCTTTCGCCCACCCTGCGCGCGGGACTGCAAAGGCTTTCACGTCGCGATTCAGGACTTCACCCAATTGCTCCGCGACTTCATCCGCGGTGACCATCGAGCCGAGCTCGACGGTGCGCTGCCCTGACCACGCTGGTCCGGTCAACAGGGTTGCGACCTCCGCGCCGATGTCGTTCGTCGCGACCATGGTCGATTTCCGGTTTGTCGGATTGTAGTAGACCGGCAGCGTTCCACCCTGGGCGACCTGCAAGCCGTAGAGGAAGTTTTCGAAGAATCCGCCTGCGCGCACAAATGCGATTGGCGATGCCAGGTCGCGAAAACCTTGCTCCAGAAGCGACAAGGCCGTGATCATCCCAAGCCCGCTGGTCCTGTTCGCACCCATTGACGAAAGCGCTACCACCCGCGGCGGCGCCGCCTTGGTGAGCGCCTCGACATAGTTCGCAATCACGCCCTTGGCTTCTTTGTAATCGGGCGAGGGGGCCCAGACAGCCGGCAACATGACAAACGCGCCTTCGACGCCTTTGAGCGCCCGCTCGATGGCTGCCGAATCATTCCAATCACCGTCAACCAGTTCCACGCCCTGCTTCGTCCAGCTTGACGCCCTCTCGCGATTGCGGACTAGCGCGCGTACTTTTTTGCCGTGCGCCAACAGATGCTCTGCCGTTGCGCCGCCCACTTTTCCCGTGATTCCCATTACTAAAAACATGCGATTTCTCCTGATGTTGAGGGACAGAGGACTGCCCCGGTTGGTTTAACGGATGAACGGCAGAATGGCGCGGATACGGGGATCGCGCGCGTAGAGGCCGACCCATGTCATCGCGCCCAGAAGCAGGGAAATGATTTCCGGCGGCGACCCCAACTCACCAATGCGGACATGGGCGCAGATGGCACCTCCCAAAAAGCCTGTCACTAGGATCGCGCCGAGCACGGCGGTGGCCGGGATGGCGTAAAGGATGGCGCAGGCGAGGATGATCGGACCCAAGACACGGGTCAGGCCGATCGCGAACCCCGTTTCCTGCAACATGCTCGCGATCTGTGCGGGCGCGAAAAGCTGAATAGTGCCGTCTGCAACCAGAGCGATAACGACAAACGCGCTCATTATCCGGCCGGCCCACAGGGCGCCATGCAGGGTTGTGGTTTCAGGCACCCGATGAAGTTTCATGGTTTCGAACACTGGTTTTTCTCCTATGGGGGAATCCCAATGTCTGTAGCTTACTGTGTCTCTTAGGTATGATAATCACCGAGAAACTGAACTCACTGTTCTCTCTGAGGTGAACAATACCGAGGCACGAAATGCAGAATCTCGAACCCCTCCTCATTTTCATCACGGTCGCGGACATGGGGAGCTTCACCCTCGCAGCCGATAGTCTGGGCATACAGAAGGGCAGAGCCTCAACGGCGGTCCGGAAGCTGGAAGAAGATGTCGGTGTCAGGCTTCTGCACCGGACGACGCGTAGCGTGCAGTTGACCGAAGACGGACGGGTATTTCATGCGCGTGCCCGCGATTTGCTCGCGGACGTTGACGATCTCCACTCGATGTTCGCAGGCGATCGCGTGGCACTTCGCGGGCGTCTACGCGTCGATCTTCCGACCGAGGTGGCACGGACAACGATCGTGCCGGCCCTACCGGATTTCATGGCGACTCATCCCGAGTTGGAGCTGGAGGTGTCGAGCACGGATCGCCAAGTTGATCTGGTTCAAGAGGGGTTTGACTGCGTATTGCGACTGGGTCCCATCGGAGACGAGACGCTGATTGCCCGCCCGCTGGGCAAGCTACGCATAGTCAACGCCGCCAGTCCCGCCTATCTGGCGCGTTATGGCGTCCCTCGATCGCTGGGAGATCTCGAGCGCCAGGAACACCGGACAATTCACTTTGAGACGACGCTGGGCGCAAGACCCCTTGGATGGGAATACCCGGACGGCGAAAGTTACGGAACACTTCAGTTGCCAGGTGCGCTGCACGTCAACAGCGCACAAACCTACGAAGCCGCTGCCCTCGCCGGTCTTGGCCTAATTCAGGCCCCACTTCTTGGGATTGGCCGATACTTGGAGAGTGGAGCGCTCGTGGAAATTCTACCCGACTTTCGTCGCCGGTCGCTTGCCGTGTCCCTCGTAGTAGCGCATCGGCGCAACCTGTCGCGCCGAGTCCGCGCATTCATGAAATGGATCGAAAATGTGCTCGCGCCCTACCTAGAATAGCGAAACGAACCGCTTCGTCCTGCCCTCGGATTCAACATTGTGAATTTATGTCTTCGGGCGGCGGTGCACCACCTTCCGGCGTCCAACATTGACCAGCGTCGAACCGTTATTTACAGGCGCTTTGTAGGAAGGCTCGAGAGCATGCTCCGCCGAACTCCGGGGCAGAACCAGGTTCATAGTCAGGGCGGTCGCTGCGGATGTGTGGGGTTGGAGTCCATTAAGCTAGTGTCCGCTTTGATGCCACCGGATTCGCCGGCGCACTGACCGCTGGCCTGGTGGAGCGGAAAACACGTTACGTGATGATCGCTAAGGTGAGCGGCAAGGATACCGAGACTGTCATCAACGCCCTCGTTAAACAAGCGAAGGAGCTGCCGCGGGAGCTATACGCATCGCGACCTGGGATCGAGGCAAGGAAATGGCCGATCACTAACGCTTCACCTTGGAAACCGTATTCAGGTGTGCTTCTGGATCCGCAGGACCCTGGCACCGCGGCACCAAATGAAAATACCAATGGCCTGCTCAGGCAGCACTTTCCAAAAGGAACGGATCTATCAGTCCATTCACAAGCTAAACTGAATGCAGTGGCACGACAAATCCACGAACGGCCGCGAAAAACCCTAGACTTTGAAACACCAGCCCAACGATTTAGCCAGTGTGTTGCGTTGATCGGTTGAAACCGCAGCCGCCAAGCGCCAGACACACCGCACGAAATCCCCCATTTCTCAAAGGATTCAGGTTCGACTGCCCTGCTCCTTCCAGTTTTAATGCTGTGGTCTCGCGGTAGTTTCAGCGGGCGTGTGATGACGGCGAACCGACATCCGTGAACGTTCGGTTTCATCCGGCAGCAGCCACCTATTAGAAGGGGTGCTTTTGGGGGTATCGGCTCCCGGTCGAAATCAGAAATCGCTTAAATTGCCGATGTTTTCTATGGCATTTCGAATCCGTCCTGGGGAGCTAAACACTGATACTAATCAATCGTTTAAGTGAATGTTAGCGACTCTACATCAATAGATGGAGTGGCGAAAGTGCTGGTCAATTCGAATCCCGTGCGCGATCCCGAGTGGTCGCGTTAAGTAACTGTCCTAGCGAATGCTGATTATTCAGTATTCGGTTCAATCCCCAATAACCCCACCGTATCGATGGCTGCTTGTGGACGCCCTCAATTTTGGAGAACTCAGCCGTTGGCGACGGTCGCGAGCGTCAGCTATCCGGACCCTGGCGATCCTCCGAATGCGTTGTCGCCACGACTTACTGGTAAGGCTTTGGTTCAGCGAAATGCTGCCACGATGGCCTCTTGGAGATTCAGCCCAATGCTAGACGTGTAGATCAGGCCGGACGCACCGCTGCTGGTGATGTAAAAGCAGATATTTTCTGCCGTTACACGCAAGTCGAAACCCATCTGCGGGGGCCGAGCATTGCGGTTCTCTTTGCGTAGAGCATTCAGGTAAAAGTAGTATGTAAATTCTTTTCCCGGGACGCCGAGTCGTTGAGTTATCTGTCTCGATTCACCTGCTCGAATGGGTTCACCGTCGGCATAAACGGTTGGCCCGCTTAAACAACGAAATCGTTCTGACGAAAGCAAAAGTAAGAGTGCAGGAAAACAGTGGCATTGCGATTCGCGATGGCGCGCAAGTCCACTGACGATCTGAACTCAATGCGGAGCAGTGGCCGATGAGGTCGGTCCCTCGGCTCTTGGGGGGCAACAATTCACGCTGCTTGCTCCGCTTGTTGGCGGCGAATTAATTCCTCGACGAGGCCGGCGGAACGCGGCACTGGCAGTTCTTGCTGATCTTGGTAATCAAAATGAGCTGGTCGCGGCCAAATGATCAAACGTATATGCATACGATGACGGCGGAAGCTATGCAGCAACACGATGGTCGGCGCTGAGCTGGCACCTGCTTCCCGGCAGAAGATATTTACGCCAATTACCGGGATCCGGCGATACGTCGTTGTTGTTGATGTCGACTCTATTGAAACGGTCCGGGCCAGGGTGACCTTGCGACTACAAAACTGATATCGAGAGTCGAATTAAAAATCATCTAGCGCCTGCATCGATGGGTTCGTCTAGCGCTGCTATACAATCTGCGCGCGCCGAATCTATTCTAAAGCGCTGCGCTGCAGCCTTACGTTTGCTCCGCCGTCAATCCTGGCGCCGGCCTTGCAGATGAAACTGGCAATGTACCGCGGCGAGCGCAGCGCCTCTTCCGCAATATCAACGGCTTAAACGAAATCTCGCCATCTGCTCCCGGCATGGGACCTTGGTCGTATCAACTGCGTTGCTGCTTTTTGCTCCAATGACTAAGGGCAAGGACTGCCGTTTTGGCGCTGCTGCGAGAGTCGTCACAACTAGCAGATAGCGTGGGACATTGCGCAATCAGGTCCGCCTCCTCAACGCAGGAGAACGTCGTGGCAAAAGAGGATCCGAACTCTGCCGACATTCGAGGTCCGGTCGCGGGCACGCGGCTCACGGAGGACTTCGTCCGCGCGGTGGGGACGTTGGCATACGCCTGGGGCTGGCCCATGGTCAACGTACACAACCGACGGCTGATCCTGGAGAAACTTCCCGCACCGGGTCTGATGGGCGGAATCGT
Organism: uncultured Gammaproteobacteria bacterium; assembly: GCA_963775565.1. Lineage (GTDB taxonomy): Bacteria > Pseudomonadota > Gammaproteobacteria > Steroidobacterales > Steroidobacteraceae > Bog-1198. Next base: position 415,024 of record CAVZJP010000016.1, on the reverse strand, counting down.
GCCGGTCGCGCCGCTCAATCAGCTCTCGATGCTGCGCGACTATATCGATCCGGCCGAGCGCCTCGTGGCCTGTCCGAATCAGGACGTCGTTTATGGCTTTGGACTTTTGACGCTTGAGCATGAACCGGTCGTCGTCCAGGTGCCTGACTTCGGGAAGGAGCGTTTCTGGGTCTATCAAGTCGTCGATCAGCGCACCGACTCCTTTGCGCAACTGGGAAAGATGTACAGTACGGACCCCGGCTTCTACCTTCTCGCCGGGTCAGGCTGGACAGGAAGTGCGCCCGCCGGCATCGCCAAAGTGTTTCGGTGCAAGACCAAGCTTGGTGTCATCATCCCGCGGGCTTTCATGGACGACAGCGCGGCCGACCGGCAGGCCATACAGGCGGCGCTAAGCGGCATTTCGATCTATCCGCTCAGTAAGTTCACCGGCAAAGCGCAGATCAAGGATTGGTCAAAGATTCCCGTGTTCCCTTCCCCGTCGTCATCGGGCGAGGAGGAGACCAAGTGGGTAGTGCCGGAATCATTCTTTGACGTGCTCGGCACAGTCTTGACAGAGGTTCCGCCGTTTCCGGGGGAAGAGGCTTGGTACGCGAACATCCAAAGCGTTCTGGATGCGGCCCAAGCCGACCCGAAACTGCGGACAACCCTGGTGGCCGCGGCCGTCGAGGCGGAGAAGAAGATTCTCGGGCCGCTGTTCCAGTTCCACAACTATGGCATCCCGTTAGCGCACAACTGGACGACGCAGAACAACGGGGCGGAATTTGGGACCGACTATTTCACCCGCGCCGCAGTCGCCAAATCCAACATCTTTGTGAATGCGCCGCACGAGACCAAATACTTCTATCAGGACTTCGACGCCGGCGGCGCGCAACTAAACGGCAGCCATGCGTATGCCGTTACTTTCGCCAAGGGTCAACTACCACCCGTGCGAGGATTCTGGTCATTAACGCTCTACAATCAGCATCACTTTTTCTCGCCCAACGAGCTTAAGCGTTACTCGGTCGGTACCAAAAACAAGACCCTTGTCACCGCGGCCGACGGCTCGCTGACCATTTACGTCCAATCCGATCCCCCTGCGGATCAGAAGCAGCACGCCAACTGGCTGCCGGCACCGAAGGAAAACTTCGCCCTGTACATCCGCTCGTACTGGCCTGAAGAGCAGATCCTAAACGGCATCTGGACACCGCCGCCCGTGACCCGAGTTAGCTAAAGAGAGGTTGCGTGACCCGCGTGCTCGCTAGCGCAAATTCTGCAATGCCCCGCCCCTTTGAATGAGAGGTGCTTGTATGCGCTCTGCTTATGCTCTGGTATTGACGACAAGCCTCGGGCTGGCGGCCTGTCAGCCTGCGCCGTTACCGGCGGGCGGTGCGGCCCCTTCGCCACCCCGCACCGGCGCGCAGAGGAGTCACTACTCAGCGCTCGCCTCACTGCCGTTCGACGGCGGCTATCCGACGCGTGACGGTATGAAGACGCTGCACGACGAACTCGCGTTTGAACGGGGCGTGCAAACTTACATTTGGGCACTGCCGGCGCTGAACATCTACGCGATGAAAGAAGGATCCGAAGCCAAGTTCGGCGCTGGCTACAATGTACTTCCCATCTGGAAGGAACGCCTCAATGCGAAAACCCTGGTAACCACGCCGAATTCGGATGTGATCTACGCGATGGGGTATCTGGACCTGAAGCAGGACGGTCCGATGGTGATTGAGGTCCCCCCAGGATTGCAGGGCATCCTCGACGATTTCTATCAACGACCGATCTGCTCCGTCAATGAGATCGATGGCCGGCAGTGGTGTGGCGACGTCGGTCTTCCCGGGCCAGACAAGGGTAAGGGTGCGAAATACCTGATCGTTCCGCCGGATTACCAGGCGAAGATCCCTCCGGGCTTTCTCGCCTACCGCTCGCGGACCTATAACGTGTTCGTGTTCTGGCGTGGCTTCTTCAAGGATCCCAAACAGCTTGAAGCACCAGTAAAGGTCATGGAGCAGACGCGAATTTACCCTTTGGGAAAAGTGGCGTCAGCGATGCCGATGGAATTTCCGGATGGGTCTGGCGTGTCCTTGAATCTGCTCTACCCCAAGGATGCGACCGCCTTCGAGATGCTCTCGCGCTTCATCGATCACGAGTATGTCGATCCGCAGGACATGGAGATGCGCGGCATGCTTGCGGCAATTGGCATTGTGAAAGGCCAGCCATTTCATCCTGACGAACGCACCCGTGAGCTGTTGGATGATGCTGCAAAGACGGCTATCAAGATGGGCCTCGCGGGTTCCATCGAGCCGCAAGCTATCGTGCCTAACGGCAGGTGGTACGACGATCGTCGCTGGCTCAACGTATTCCCCGGCAACGCCTTTTTTGCCGCCGATACGTTCAACTACATCGATCCGCGTACCGGCTTTTTCACCAACGCGTATTCGGCCAGCCCGGGTATGGCAGTAAACATCGAGAATGTGGGCGCAAAGTATCCGGCCACGTTTGTCGATGCGAATGGCGACTTCCTCGAGGGTCAGAACAGGTATCGCGTGCATCTGCCAGCTGGCATCCCCGCCGCTCTTTTCTGGTCGGTGACCGTCTACGATTCGATGACGGCGTCCGGTGTGGACAATGGACAGGCCTTCCCGTCAATCAATACGATGGACCAACCGACTCAGAATGCCGACCATTCCACCGATATCTACTTTGGGCCCGAATCTCCCGGCGCGGGAAAGAATTGGCTGAGAACGCTTCCCGGTAAAGGCTATTTCGTGATTCTCAGGTTGTACGGTCCGAAAAAGGCATTTTTCGATAAAACCTGGAAACCGAGCGACGTGGAAAAGTTGGAATAGTGGCCAGGCAAGCGTCAGACGCTACGCCCGAAACCGGCCATTCACACGACCGCCCTGATACGGCCAAATTTGCGTACATCGGATGAACCTCGCTGGTTGTTGATCGGGAAAATCGATGAGAAGCATTGGTCCGCAATCATCACTAGGCGAGGCGAAATCATTCGGCTCATTTCCGTACGGCGGTCGCGTGATGAGGAGGTAGCACGTTATGAAAGCGAAGACATTTGACAGCAAGTTTGATTCCGGCGAGAAGATCGTTAATCAGTTAGATCTGAGGAAAGCTCGGCGCATTGGCACCGATGCCAAGCGGGTCAACGTGGATTTCCCGGCATGGATGGTGGATTCACTCGACCGTGAAGCGCGGCGGCTGGGCGTGACTCGCCAGTCGCTCATAAAGTTGTGGCTTGCCGATAAGCTGGCGCAACCGAACCAGGCATCCAAGCGATGATGAAGGTGCTCGAAATGCTGGTAGCCGATGGCTGCGGCTGACGAAGCGCCCAAGCGGCGGGATAATAAAAGAAATTACCAAGATGCCAAAAAGACGGACGTGCACTGTCAGCCGACAACGTCCGGCAGCAGCCACCTTTTACAAGGGGTGTTGTTGGGGATATTGAGATCAATCTGGATTCAAAAATCCCTTAAATTTCCGACGTTTTTCGCTCGCGACTGCGCGCGAATCGCGTCGCGTAGCTCAAGATCCCGGTCAAAGCCGTGAACGTCGCGGCACAGATTGTTGCACCCTTCAACATCGCGCTCTTCAGCCAGCCGGACACGTAACCGGCAAACTTGGCATTGGGCTTGGGTCCTTGCAACAGCGACAGGGGTTCGCGGGTGACAAACCCGAGCTTCGTGTAGAGACAAAGCGAGCGATTGTGGTAACCCGCTTGTACCAGGCGGACCCTGCGGCCTTTTTTGCCGCTGCCCTATCGAGTACGGCAGACATCAGGCGTCTGCCAACAGCGTGATTTTGCACTTCAGGAGCGACAGAGATCGGACCGATCCCAAAAATGGTCGAGCGTTCGTCCATGAAGTTGCTGCCGACAATCGTCCCGGCCTCTTCCGCGACCACACCGTAGAATCCTGGGTCGCCAATTAGCATCGACGCGAGACCCGTCGCGACTTCGGGAGGAGGAAAGTCTGGCGGAAAATTGTGTTTTTCCCCGAGATTCGTGAAAGCGTCATACAGAATACGGCCGCACCTCTGCGCATCGACTTTGTTAGCGTCGCGAATATTCATAGTCGAATCCCCTGCTCTGGCCGAGAGAATACAAACGCACTCAAAGTGGAACACATCTCGCACGAGGAAAATCCGGAAGCGAACGTCGGTAACAAAATGGGCTTCGGATAAGTGGATGCTCTCGCGGGTCTATGACGCGGCCTTCTTGCTACGCGCCGCCAGAGCGCGTGGTCGCAATTTGCGTTCGCCCCGCATTACATACAGCACGTAAACCGTTTCACCTTCCCGCCGATAGAATATGCGGCACGGCGGTTCAACTATTTGGCGGTAGCGGCCGCCGCGTAGTTCGCGCGGTTTGGAGCCGCTGTCCGGATGAAGAATCAACTGGTCGACGTGCCTGAAGATTCGCTGGACCAATTCACTAGCGGCCGTGGGATTATCGAGCGCGATGTAATCGGCGATGGCGTCTAAGTCGTTTAAAGCCGGCTCGGCCCAGATTACTTGAGCCATCGCGACATGCGTTGCTTCGCTTGCGCATGGGTCACGACGCGACCGTCCTCAACCGCCTTCTCACCTCGGGCGATGCCCTCGAGCATGCCAATGCGTTGCTGTAGAGCATCGTAGGCCTCGACATCGACGAGGTAGGCGGCCGGCAAGCCGTGCTGCGTGATTAGGATGGGAGCACCGTCCTTCTCGATATCGGCCAACAATTCCGACGCTTTTCGCTTCAGGGTGGTAACAAGTTCTGTGCGCATAAAGTGATACTATAGTATCACATGGAGGCGTTCGCGAGGAACCTCCGCCGGATCCGACAACGTCCGGCAGCAGCCACCTTTTACAAGGGGTGTTTTTGGGGGTATCTCAAGCGAACTGAATTCAAAAAACCCTGGAATTCTCGATGTTTTGTCGCTGATTTCGGTTCCGTCCAGGGCAGCCATCTATAATCCGAAAATCCGCCACGAAATGCGGCCGAGTTATTCCCGGAAGCGAGTCGCACGGTCCTGGTATTGGGCGGCGAAAAGCTCCTGCAGCGCCGCGAGTTTCGGGAGGTCATTGACGACGATGTATTGCAAACGCGGATTCTTAATCATGAAGTCCTGCTGCGCCGGTCCCGCCGGATCGAAGTGCTGGAAGCGGTCGATCCTCGTGACTATCTTCGAGGGGAAGACTTTCGCCTCATCGAGCTGCGCGATATAGGCCTGCGCGATTCTTTTTTGCGTGTCATCCACGTAAAAAATGTCCGAGCGATAGCCAGGTCCCACGTCGGGACCCTGCCGGTTCATCTGGGTCGGGTCATGCACCACCGAAAAGAGGATTTGCAAAAGCTGGCCGTAGGATATGACCCCGGGATCGAAAGTGATCATGACGGATTCCGCGCCGCCGTCCTCGTCGCTGTGTCCCGCGGTGAACCCGGCGACGACACTCTTCACCCCCACGACATGCTCAAAAACCCCCTGCGTTCCCCAGTAGCAGCCCCCAGCCAAGACGGCCTTCTGTGGACTGCCTGCCGCAACGGGATTGTCGAGCGTCGGCGGCGGGATCACGGTGACCTTTTCCTGTCCCCGGGCAAGACAGGATGGCAGGAGCAGTGACGCGATCCCCGCCGCGAAAAAGAAGCCCCTGCTCGAAGCGGCGATAATGGAGTACATGCAATTATCCTATCGCGACTCTCGTGAGTTTTACACAGGTTTTGATGCATGGAAATGACGGGCCGCGAAATCTAGTGCACCGCCGGAATCGACATCAACATTTTGTGTCCCGACAGCGCAGTTGTGAGTGGAAAATCTTCATGACCCAAGACCTGCAAGCATATGCCAGCCGCAAGTTCTAGCTCATGCCAATGTCACTTTAAGAACAGCCGCATAATCGGTGACTGGTTTATACCGCTTTGGGAGCTCCACCCGCAGTGCGTCGGCCTGCTGTTTCCAGCTCACGGTCTGACCGGTTCCCAGAAGTTCCAGTCTTCCAATTTTTCCTGGCGTTGTTGTCGTTGAGAGCCCGAGAGACTGTACGGCAAACGGCTCTGTCGGCCAGCCCAACAACAGCGCATAGATCACAGAGTTCGCTTTGTTGCGCGTAAAGCGGATATCTTTCTTTCCCAGTTTGCTAACGCTTTCCCCCTGGAAGGACCCTGCCTTTACGCTATTGGGTCCCTCGCCGTAAACCCTCCATGGCCGGGTGCCGTGGATCGCCTCGCTATTGATCTGCATCCATGCAGAGATGCCGTCAAGCACCGCAATTTCCTTGCTGTCCAGAGTTCCATCCGGCCTGCCCGGGACATTGAGAATGAACGTACCGTTCTTGCTCACGGTATCAATTAGCCAGTGGATGACCTCTCGTGGAGGCAGATAGCCGCCGTATGCACCCGGCTTCTCGTAGAGAGAGCGAAGATAGTGCCAGGCGCCGATGCAGGTTTCCGACTGCCAAGGATGCTTCTTGATTTCATCAGTCAGTCCTCGCTCATAATCGGCGACAACCGCTTTGGCCAGGCGTGCAGGGACATCCTTGACGTTCAGAACAGCCTCCATCTTCCCGCCGTGTGTCTTCAGGCTGTGGTTGTAGAAGTAGGCGCCGATGTTCATCCCACCCCAGCCAAGCGGTAGCAGCGAATCGTCGAAGTACAGCAAATCAGGATTGTGCTGGTCGATCAGATCGCGGGTCCGGTCGTAGAAATTCTTCACATACGACGTATCGGGCAATGCGCCTGTGGGGTGCTTGACGCCGTACAACCGCTGGGGATCGAGTCCCTGCCACCATTGGGCCTTCCCTTCCGGTTGCGTGAGACGTCCATCATAGGGAACGCCGGCCAGTGCCCCGGCCTTGGCGGCGCCGTGCGAAGGCTGGAACCACCACCAGTTGCGCGCCTGATGCACCGTGACACCGAACCGTAGACCCTGCCTACGCGCCAAGTTAGCCCATGTGCCAATCACATCGCGACGGGGGCCGATTACGGCCGCATTCCACGGTTGATGCTTCGAGTCCCAGGCATCAAAACTGTCATGGTGATTGGCCAACGCGACGAATAGCCTCGCGCCGGCGTTTTTATAGCGCGTGATCAACTCGTCCGGCTCCCAATTAAGCAGAGTCCATTGGGCGCAAAGCTCCTTGTAGCCGAACTGCGTCGGCGACCCATAATGTTCGAAGTGATATTTGTATTGCTGCTGGCCTTCGACATACATATTGCGCGCGTACCAGTCCCCCGCTTCCGGCACACATTGCGGACTCCAGTGAGCCCAGATGCCGAATTTGGCGTCCTGGTACCATTCCGGGGCCTCGTACTCGAGCAATGAATCCCAAGTGGGTTGGAACGGACCCTCACCTGCCAGCCCAGGAATGGGCGACACCAACGGCACATCGTCCCACAGGCCGCCTGCGACGGATTGCGCTACCGGGCTATAGTCCCACTCGGGCGGTTGCCAACTCGACTCGTTCAGTCGCTCCTCGACAATCTTTCCGTCGCTTACCTTGTAGAACACTCTCTTTTCAGGCGGCAACGCGCAAAACTGAGCGTAGTCCTGGACGTGCCGGTTGAACCCGCTCGGCAACACCAGCTGATTTTCCGGTGAGGTCTGCCCATACGATGGAACGGTTTCTGACGCCGCAGCGACCGCAAGCAATTTGCAGAATTCTCGTCGATGCAAAATTTCTCCTCGTCAAGCAGACGGAAATTTAGCCGTGGTCCTTTATTTTTGATCCAATAGACTCGCGGCTGGTTCTGGTCGGCACACTACCGCGCACGCCGGCGAAATGCGAATGCAGGAAGCGGGCCGGCGAGCGTCAGACGCTGCGCCCGAAACCAGCCATCTAAATTGCGTGATACCACTAATTTTGCGCAGCCAGGAATCACTGGTATAATAACTATACCTTATTTATACCTTGATGTTGGCTGTGAAACGCCATGGTATTTGAATACGACCCGAACAAAAGCTCCGAGAACAAGCGCAAGCACGGCATTGATTTTGAGGACGCGCAGAGACTGTGGGCTGACCCCGGGGTGATGGAAATTCCAGCCCGTACATCGGATGAACCTCGCTGGTTGTTGATCGGGAAAATCGATGGGAAGCATTGGTCCGCGATAATCACTAGGCGAGGCGAGAACATTCGGCTCATTTCCGTACGGCGGTCGCGTGATGAAGAGGAAGCACTTTATGAAAGCGAAGACATTTGACAGCAAGTTTGATTCCGGCGAGAAGATCGTTAATCAGTTAGATCTGAGGAAGGCTCGGCGCATTGGCACCGATGCCAAGCGGGTCAACGTGGATTTCCCGGCATGGATGGTGGATTCACTCGACCGTGAAGCGCGGCGGCTGGGCGTGACTCGCCAGTCGCTCATAAAGTTGTGGCTTGCCGATAAGCTGGCGCAACCTAACCATGCGTCCAAACGTTAAAGAAGGTGCCAGAAATGCCTGGCGGCCGATGGTCGCGGCTAGCGAAGTGCTCGAACGACGAACAACAAGACTAACATGCGCTGTCAACCGATAACGTCCAGCAGCAGCCACCTTTTGAAGGGGGTGTTTTTGGGGGTATCGAGACTCAACCTAAATCCATAAACCCTGTAATTCTCGACGTTTTCTGGTCGATTGTGGTTCCGTCCCGGGGAGCCAATTTTCCAACAAATTCCAATAAAGGCCGACCGCGTTCCCCGGCTCAACAGTCTTTGGAGCGGATAGCTGTTTTAGACGTAGCTAGCGCTTCCCTAATATGCTCACTCAATGCCAACCGATTCGCCCCGTCAGCTCGCGGAATTTCGCGTCGGCCCGCAGGCTCGCGAAGGAGGGCTCGCGAGTCAGCTCGATGAGATCGGGATTGTGTTCCCGAGCTCTCTCCAGCCATTAGAGCGCGCGCTGCTTGTCGTCGATTGCCCCGTATACCCTCGCAATATTGTACGGCGAAACATGGCGGTGGCCGCTTGCGTCGAGTTTCTGGAACGTCGAGGCGATACGAGCCGAACTCGTATTGGCTACCGGATGCCATCGCGGGGGATCCTGAGAACTTCATTAGAAAAATAGCAGAAGTTCCCAAGGACTGCTCGGCATAGGGCCAGTATGCTGCGTCAATGGTCCAAGATTGATCGACTGCGCCGACTGTGTATAGAGTTTCCGCGCAAGGAGCTGACAATGTCGGGTGAAAAGCTGTGCTTTGCCGGCCTCATGCTGTGCCTCCAACTCGTCTTCTCCGCGGCTGCTGAGGCGCAGTTAAGCGAAGCCGCGAAATCGGCGGTACTAATCAGCAGCCACTATGACGTACTCCCGAATATCACATATGGGGTTGCTGATAATTACGAATTAAAGCTCGACGTTTTTCGCCCAACGACAGCGAAGGTTCCCACGCCCGTTGTGATGTTGATTCACGGTGGCGGCTGGATAAGGCACGACAAGGAAGAGGAGGTAATGTCGCTGCTGCCTTATCTGGAGATGGGGTGGGCTGCAGTAAATGTTGAGTATCGCGTAGCGCGAGTTTCGCTGGCGCCAGCAGCGGTCGAGGACTGTCGTTGCGCGCTCCACTGGATTGGACGCAACGCAGAGAAGTACAACTTTGATATCAGAAAGGTGGTGGTTACGGGAGCTTCAGCCGGCGGACACCTCGCGCTGACGACTGCTATGATTCCAAGCTCCGCTGGCTTTGACAATCGCTGCGTGTCTCAAGACGATTCGCAATGGTCAGGCCCATGGCCTGACATAACGCCAAATGTCGCAGCAGTGATCAATTGGGTGGGCATCACCGATGTCGCCGACGTCCTACATGGACCGAACATTCGCTCCTGGGCCGTATCGTGGCTGGGAAGCCAGCCCAACCGCGAGGAACTGGCGAAGCGAGTCTCGCCTATCAATTACGTGCGCGCAGGCTTGCCGCCCATTCTGACGATCCACGGTAACGGCGACCAGATCGCGCCTTATGCGCAGGCAGTACGCTTTCACGAAGCGCTCACGAAAGCAGGCGTCCGCAACCAACTACTTACAATTAGCAGCAATACTCACGGCGACTTCACAGACGAACAGACGCTAAACGCATACAGCGTTATTCGTGAATTCTTGTTGAAATCGAATCTGCCCGTTCACGCGCAATAGAAGTCCTAAGGGACGGACGCAGACTATATCTCGGGCTGCGTATAACAATTCAAGAGTCGTGGTTACCGCGAAACCTAAACCCAGGCAGCGCCGCTGACCACAACGTTTTCTGAGCGGCCGCGCACTACTCCGGCAATTTCATCTTGCGAAGAAGCGCGAGGTATCGCGGATCGCCATGCAACGCTCGAAAGGCAGGTTCGGATTTCACATCGGTCAGAAACTTAGCTTGCGCACGGAAGGCCTGATCCAACCACTCGAACGCGAGCGCGGAGTTACCGGAAAACCCGTACGCCTTGGCGATGAAATAGCAGGCGCGCCGCGGGTGTTTCACGATGAGGTCGGCGAGAATGGCCCGCGAGCGTTCCTCATGCCCAAGCGCATGCTCTGCCGCGGCGAGACAAGCGCGCGCCGCGTCGTCAAGATGCGGTTCGCACGCGCGCCGCGCGTCCGCGGCTTGAGCATCCGCCAGATAAGAGAATCCCGCGTTGCCCGACAAGCCGTCGTAATTGGGGCTGAATACACGCACTTTGTCGAATGTTCGCCGAGCCTCGGCTCCCTGACCCGCGAAGTAGTAAGACATGCCTAATATCTCGAGGGAATTCATGTCCAGCGGGTCGAGGTCCACTACATGCCGTTGGGCGGATAGCGCCGCGGCCACATTGCCGAGTGACAACTGCAGCAACACCATGCGCCGATTTGCCTTGACGTCTCTCGGATCGAGTGCGAGTGCCCTTTGAAGGTCGGCCCCAGCACCGGCCCAGTCGTATTGGTTAAGTCTCAGCAATGCGCGTTCCGAATAGGCTTCTGCCAGCGTCGGGGCAAGTGCCACCGCATGGTCGGCGTGATCTATCGCTCGGCGGATGACATCCGGCTGATCGGTGTCTGAGAAGTCCTTGACGGTCAAGTACTCGACATTCGCGAGGCCGGCAAATGCCGGCGCAAAATTGGGATCGAGTTCGATTGCCCGCCGATAGGCGTCGCGGGCCGCCAGGAGACCGTCGTAGTCGCCGAGTTGGAATAGATGCTTGCCGCGCAGATACTGATCGTAGGCTTCGGGATTCGCGGTGCGCCGTTCGGCGAGCTGCGGACCCGGTGAACTCAGCCGCAACTTGAGGGCATCGACGACTGCGGCGGAGATTTCGTCCTGCACCTTAAAGATATCGCGGACGTCGCGCTCGTAGGTATCTGACCAGACTTGGTAGCCGGTTTCGGCGCGAACCAGTTGCACGCTGACACGGATGGTATCGCCGGCTTTGCGCACGCCGCCCTCGAGCACGTAGGCAACTCCGAGGTCGTGGCCGATCGTTCCTGACCGGCACGGAGCTATCCCTTGAAGTAGAACGAGGATGAGCGCGCAGGCACTTTGAGGTCCGGCACCCGCGCCAAGAGATCTAGGAGTTCTTCCGCCAGCCCATCCGCGAAATATGCCTGGTCCTTCTTTTCGCTCATATCGACGAACGGCAGGACGGCGACGGAGCGTTCCGGCGCCGTCGCGGCGGCGATCGATGCATCTGCCACAGCGGGCGGTGGATCGGCATGGATTGAAACCGGCAGCGCGACCGCGCTAGCCGTTAGCTTTGCTCGGGTGGCGGATTCATGCATTGCGTACACAAGCGTGACCGATGATTGCGGCGAGCGCCATCGCGGCAACGGCAACGCATCGATCTATTGCGCAGCGTGAATTTCTACAAGCGATCAGTGACTCGCGCAGGTAGCGCCTGGATGGGTTTTCCGGCGAGGTAACGTTCGATATCTTCCGCGAAGGCAGCGGCGCTCTGATATCGCTTCGCTGGCTCACGTGTCGAGAGCCTTGAGCGCAATGGCGTCCAAATCGCCGCGCAGTTGCCGAGCCCAGGTCTCATTTGAGGTTAGCGTGCGATCTGCGCTCACGAGCTAGCCAACAGGCTCGGCTTTTTTATCTCGAGCGTGCCGATCGCCTGCTCGAGGAGACCCATCGATGCCGGCGCTTTTCAATCGATAGGGCCTGGTGCCCGTCAAGAGCTCGTACAGCAGGACGCCCAGGGAATAAACATCGCTGCGCGCATCGACCAGATCGCCGCGCAGCAGCTCCGGGCTGGCGTAATCCGGCGTCAATGCGCGTCCGTAGATGCTCGTGAGAGGAGTCTTGTCCGCTTCGTCTCCCTCCAGTAGTTTGGCGACCCCGAAGTCAAGTAGCCGCACCTGCGCTGATTGGGTCACCAGAATATTCGAGGGTTTGAGGTCGCGGTGAATGACCTGCTTCTCATGCGCGAATCGCACGGCTTCGAGCACTTGCAGGAAACAGCTTGAGGCGATCTGTAAGCCCCAAGCTCTGCGCATCGCACCAGTCGGTCAGCGGTTGGCCTTGGACGTACTCCATGGCCAAATACGGGCACCCGCGGGTATCGATTCCCGCATCGTAGAGGCGCGCAATATTGGGATGCTCCAAGCTCGCGAGGATGTCGCGCTCCACCGCAAATCGCTGCGCGAGGTCCTGTCGCAACTGCCTAAGCAACGGCAGTTTGAGCGCCACCTCGCGCTTGAATGCGCCGTCCGCACGCCGCGCCAGCCATACCTCGGCCATGCCTCCCTGCCCCAGCGATCGAACCAATTCGTACGGGCCCACATTCGCACCCGGGTTGCAGGCCGCTGCCTGCATCGACATCCACAAGGCTGGCCGGCATCTCCAGGAATGACTGGACCTCCGCACTTTGAGTCGCGTCCGGCAACAATGCCGCCCGCAGTGCCTGAGCAAGGTCTTGGTACTCGGGAGATAGATCCACGAGCCATAAGCGGCGAGCGGCTTCATCGAGAGGCAGCGCCTCGTCGAGAAGTCGACTCATCAGTGCCATCTGCTGAATCGTCAGCCTCATCGGTTCCTCTGGCGCCGGGCGCCGCCGCCTCGTTCTATTGCTCAGCGCAGAGTTTCTGCGAGGATCAGTCGTGCCTTCTCCCAGTCGCGCTGCACCGTGCGCTCGGTGACGTCCAGCGTCTCGGCAATTTCCTGCTCGCTATACCCGCCAAAGTAACGCATCTGCGCGACCTGGGCCAAGCGGGGCTCCGCCTGTTCCAATTCCTCGAGTGCCTCATGCACCTTTAGGACGGTCTCGTTGCCGTCAGCAACGCTCGCCGAGATTTTGGTCGACAGGGTGAAATGCGAGCTATCGCCGCCTCTCTTCTGCGCGATGCGCTCGCGAGCCGTCATCGGTGTCAATCCCGCATAATCAATAAGTTACGATTCTTTCTTATTAATTTACTACGCTATCCTAGCGCATGCAATTGAGCCCTGGTTTGTCACTTCTAATTCAAACATCGGGCCGCGGTTCGATTTAGGTCCGTGACACGGTGCGAGTTCACTAATAGGTGACGGGCGCGCAACGCGCGTGATCATCAATAACTGCGCCAGTGAGTCAGCTGCTTCGCCTCGACGCTGGGGACTCAGCGCGTGCTCGCGATGACTTGACTGAGATGAACCTCCTGCGCGCGCAACAGCGCATCGAGGCCGGGCATCGCCTGGGGGCCGAAGGTTCGCAGATACGCCGGTAACAGCTCCGGCGTGGTGAACTCGACGAGCTGCGTTCCTTCGAGCCAAACGTTGATCACTTCGAACTGGCCATTGTCGCAGTGTCCGCTCGGCCAGCCTTCGCGGCGCACGATCTCGTGGATGTGTTCCTCGGGCAGTTTGGCCATGAAAAGCCCATGGAAGCCGTTGCGCTCCGGTGCCGACGCCGCGTGCGGCATCTCGGTGTAAGCACCTGGGCCCGGCGCGTATGTGACGCCCCACGGCTCGAGCGAGATCATGGTGCCACGATCGTCGCCGCAACAAACGAAGAGTGCGCCCTTGTTGAACGGCGGAGATGGAGCCGCGACGACGATGGCGTCCAAGATCTTTGCCAAGACACGGGCCACGCGCTCGGGATCGCGTGCGTTGAATGAAAGGTGGTATAGCATCTTCTCTCTCCTTGCTCGTTGCAATCTCAGCGTATCTTCTCCGGCCGGCGGCGGAGGCCTTCGGCGAGCGCCGAGAGCGCCTGCTCGACCACAGCCGAGGCCTCGACAGCGTCCATCCCCCAGAACGTGCGCAGCATCTGCCACGAGGGAGCCGAATAGAGGACCTGCGCCGCGGCGGCGGCGCGGTGCAAGGTGCGCGCTTCAAGCCCAGGCACGGCGGCCTCGACGCAGCGGAGCATCATCTTGCGGCGTGCGTCGTTCCCGCGCAGGCGCAGCCGCATGCCCTGCCGCGACGACAACATTGCTTCCACCATCGCGGTATTTGCCTCGAATCCGGCGAAGGACCTCTTCATGTTCGCCACGAGTTCATCAATCGTGTGTGCGTCGAACGTGCCCGGACCGGAGACGTGCTTCTCTTGCGACCACCAGAAGGCGTCCTCGAGATCCTCCTTCGTCGCGAAGTGCCGGTAGACCGTGCGCTCTTGTACCCCTGCGGCGCGCGCGACCGTGGCGAACGTGAGCTCCTTCCCCGCCGTCACGAGATCGCGGCACGCATCAAGGATGCGCTCACTCGTTTCGGAGTGCTGCTGGTCGCGAAGTGGCGAGTGATAACTCCGCTTGACAGCAACTCTGGCGCGCTTCATATTAATGGCAGTAACAATGACATGAATTAAGCTTGCGGGCAAGCGTGCGCTGCGTAGCCGTTTGTGCGCAGCGAAGTCCTCCGTAGTTCGAGTGACCGCGCTATGGAGGCTAAATCGCTGCGACCAACGTCCGGGGAAGGCCAGGTTGAACTCCTCGATCGCCGGATCAGCAGACTCCCGCTTGCCGCCAAAGCGGGCTAAATCCGCATGTCTGGGAGGAAGGCATGAACGATATCGCTGGCAATTTGACGAGCAGGCCTGCACACGGCGTGAAGGCCGAGGCATCGGACGCCGATGCCGGCTTTTATCTCACGATGGTCTTGGTTTCAGCCGCGATCATCTTTGTTGGCTTTTCGCCGTCCTTCTATCTGAAGTCGGTGATCCATGCGCCACCGCCGCTGACTCAGCTGACGATCACCCATGGCCTCGTATTCACAGCTTGGACTCTCTTATTCATTGCGCAAGTATCCCTAATCGCCCGAAAGCAGACTGCTTTGCATCGTCAGCTGGGTGTGCTCGGCGCAGTCCTATACGGCGCCGTGGTGTCGCTCGGCGTGTCGACCGCCATCACTGCTGCACGGCTGGGACACGCTCCGCCCGGCGCGCCCGCGCCCCTCGCGTTCATGGCGTTATCCCTGTTCATAATCGTTGCGGCTCTCGCACTGGTGGTTCTCGCACTGTGGAATCGCCGGCGCAGCGATTGGCACAAGCGGCTCATGCTGACTTCCCTCTTCATGATGACCGGACCTGGCCTCGGTCGGATCCTTGTCCCACTTGGGTTGGCGGCGCAGGAAGTAACAATCGGTTTTCTCGTCACCGAGCTGCTGCTGACCGCGGCCATATTGCACGACTATCGCCGCTACAAGCACGTGCATCGGGCCTACTGGATCGCGGCAGGCATCTTCGTCGTTGCGCACCTGTGCGTAATGTGGGCGTTTGGGAGCCCCGCTGCCTGGATGGCATTTGCGCACGCAATAACCCAAACCTGAAACCTCGTTTGAATGGCAGCTAAGTGGAGGACCAAATCGGGGAGACCAACGTCAGGTATCGGCACGGCGGCTGCCGGTGACGCTGCGGGACTTGAAACTACTCCGCCGGCGAACTTCTCGTCTTGCTTACCGCGGGGTGCTCGCGGCGCGGCGTTGCCAAGGACACGACCCAGATCATGGCTGCCAGCGCCACCAGCACGATCAGCCAGCCCAATGCGCTCTTGAGTCCCCCCGCGGTGATCGTGGGCCAGGGAAATTGTTTCAGGGTGTCGAAGCGGTCTTCCATCCAATGCCATGCCTGATGGGCGACCAGGGCCGACAGTATGACGGTGCCCAGCCTCTGAGCCACGACGTAACGGAACAACAGATTTAGGACGGGCACGAACAGTGCCAGTACGAACAATTGCCCGATCTCCACGCCGACATTGAAGGACAAAAGCGATGTCAGGACATGCGAGCCGGCGAACTGCAACGTGTTGCGCAGGACGAAAGAAAAGCCGAAGCCATGTACCAGGCCGAAGAAGAACGTGATGATCCAGCGCCGGGTCGGTTGCTCGACCACTATGTTCTCCAGCGCCATATAGACGATCGACATCGCGATCAGCATTTCGATTAAGGGCGCGAACCACAGCACATCGGGCGCAAATCCATAGCCCGAGGCGATCAAGGTGATCGAATGAGCCACCGTGAAAGCGGTGACGATGGGGATCAGCGGAGAGATGCGTCGGAACGGAATGATCAGGCAAAACAAAAACAATAGATGATCGGTGCCTTCCAGAATGTGGCGGAAGCCCGCGACCACGAAGAGGCCCGCGGCGTGGTACCAGTTGGGTTCCAGCCTCACCAATCCGGCATCGCCTTGCAACTCGAAAGCGCGCGAAACGCCATCCGGCTGCAGATACTGAACCGTGGTGATTTCGTGCTGCGCCAAGCGGTCGAAGGCGGCGTGCATCGAGATATAGGACTCTTCCGAGTGTATGGGATATTCGATTAAAACATCGAGCTTGCCCTGCTCCCAGAACATGTTCGTCTCTGGCGGCAGCGGTGACCCTATGACGTGGGTCAGCGCCTTATCGTAGCTGGCGAAGGAGTTGTCCGAATCCAGCGACATCCGCGCCGAGACAATGCGCGGGTTGAGGAGCTGCCGGTCTCCCTCATACATTGAAAGAGTCTCCAGAAGGATCACAGTCGCGGCGGCGCGCAGCGAAGGGTCGACCTTGGCGAGATCGACATAGTCGCCGGCGCGGCGCGGATATTCGGCGTCTGTATAGGTCGTCAGCGGTACCCGGACCAACACCCGCAGGACGTGGCCTTGGGGCTTGACAAACATCTGCACCGTTGCGCCGACAGGAATGTTGTGCGCGAAGGCGTGGGAGGCAAAAAAAGTCAGCGCTGCAACCAGCAGTGCAGATCGGCGGCACATGAGCTCATTCAGCATAAAAAAATCTAAGCGTCGGAGCTGTTAGGGTTTAGGCCACGGCACTCCCTGATCCAGTTTCGTCACCGGCGCCATGCCCTTGTACATGAACTTCTGGATGCGCCGGCCTTCATAAGTTTCCGTGGTGAAGAGGTTGCCCTTGGAGTCGATGGCAATCGAGTGCACGCCATGGAATTCGCCGGCGTAACGGCCGCCGTCGCCGAAAGTTGTCACCGGCTTCAGGGTCTGACGGTCCCAAACAACCACTTGCTCGTTCACGCCATCGGTCATGAACATCCATTGCTGCTGTGGATCCTTGGAGAAGGCAATGTCCCACACCGAGCCGTCGGCCTTGGTGGCGGGCTTGTAGTATGCCTCCTTCACGAACTTGCCGTCGGCCGTGAATACCTGCAGCCGGTCGTTGACGCGGTCGCAGACATAGATCAGCCGGTCGACCGACATGTCGGCGCAGTGCACGGGATTGCCGAATTGCTTGGCATGCGGCGCGGCCGGATCGTAAGGGCCGAGCGGCGTGTCGTCCGGCTTGTTGCCATAGGCGCCCCACCAGCGCTTTATTTTGCCCGTATCGGCATCGATCACCGCGACGCGATGGTTCAAGTAACCATCGGCGATGTAAGCTTCGTTTTCCTTGGCATCGACGAATATTTTAGCGACGCGGCCGAAATTGTGGGGATCGTTGGAATCGGCGGCAAAATCCTTCTCGGATGCTTCCACGTTGGCCTCGGCGACCGCGCCCGCCTTTCGGCGCGCTCCCGACTTGCCGTATTGCATCAGGAACTTGCCGTCCTGGGTAAATTTCAAGATCTGAGAGTCCGGACCGCCATTGCCTCCAATCCAGACATTGCCCTTTGGGTCGACAAAGATGCCGTGATTGGATTCCGGCCAGTCATAACCTTTGCCCGGGCCGCCCCAAGCATGGAGCAGATTGCCTTCCTCGTCGAACTCCAGAACCGGCGGCGCCGCCTGACAGCATTCGCCCAGGCCGCGCTGCAGCTGGCTTTCCGTACGGTCGACACTGGCAGCGCGGTGCACCATCCAGATATGGTCGTTGTTATCGACCCAGACCCCGATCGCCATGCCCATGATCCAGTGATTGGGCAAAGGTTTCGGCCAAAAGGGGTTCACTTCGAATTTCGGCGCCATGTTGCCTTGTGCAAGGGCCTTGCGGGCAATTACAAACTGCCCGATCGCAAGCGCGCCGAGCGCCACGGCGAAACCGGCGCCAATCAAGAAATTCCGAGAACGGAAAATATTTTTCATGGCTCCCCCAATTGCCGGAGGAGTGGTGTGAGCACCTTATTTCCCCTCCCGTTTTGTGTTGATCAGGATTACACGCAAGGCGGCGGAACACAAGAACCGTCCGTGATGTGCGCAGCAGAAGAAAACTAACGTACTCAAAATGCATCCCCTCTCGCATGAAGAAAATCCGGATGCGCTCGATATTGGTAAAATTGGCGTCGGACGAGCGGATGACTCTCGCGGGCCGCCGCGTAGTTCGCGCGGTTTGGAGCCGCTGTCCCGAATCAACTGGTCGATGTGCCTGACGACTCGCTGGACTAATCCACTTGCGGTCACTGGATTACCGAGGCTATGCGTCTAGTCGTTTAAAGCCGGGTCGGCCCAGATTGCTTGAGCCATCGTGACATGCGTTGCTTCGCTTGCGCACGAGTCACGACGCGACCGTCCTCGACCGCCTTCTCGCCTCGGGCGATACCCTCGAGCAAGCCGATCCGTTGCGCTACGAGGTAGGCAGCCGGTAGGCCGTGCTGTGTGATGACGATGCGAGCCCCGTCTTTCTCGATATCGGCCAGCAATTTCCGACGCTTTTCGCTTCAGGTAACAAGTTCTGTGCATAGAGTGACACTACAGTGTCACATGAAGGCGCCCACGAATATCCCCCGCCACAGGTCCGACAACATCCGTCAGCAGCCACTTAAAACCAGTATATGTCAATATAATCATAGTATTCTTTTGTATATCTAATGTTATTTAGCGAAGTGTTTTCCGCCCGACGCTAACTGTTGAGCACCCCCGCCAAGATCGCTTGATCATCAAGCATTTACAAAAATCCCACCATTATCGGAGGCTTCCATTGCTGTACATTATTGACGCGGGAAAACAGTCTGTAGATGCATCGTGCAGTATTGCCGCGCCATAACCCGTGTGCCATGGACCCGGCGATCACGCCACATGATGTTGGAAGCGCTTGTGGTTTGGTCTCTGCAGTCTACCAAGCCAACCGGTCGCTCGTTGCTCTACGTCACGGAGTTCTGAGAAATACCATATCCGAATTGGAGTCGTGTATGAACCAAGTACAAGTCGAGCAGAAAAGCTATCAGATGCCGCCGCAGGATGGCTTTACCGTCGCACATTTTCTCACCGTCGCCGACATCGACCGATCGCTTCGCTTCTATGAAACAGTGTTCGACGGTCGCGCTCTGAGCAGAGGCGACAGCAAGGGCGCGCCTGGGTACATTCAGATCGCGAATACATGGCTCCTTGTCAACGTTGGGGGCGGGCCGACCCCCGACAAGCCTTCGGTAACGCTCAGCGTCCTCGCTGACCCGAATAAGATCAGCAGCTTTATGAATATTCGCGTTGCGGATATTCAAGCGTGCTACAAATTGTGGAAAAGTCGGGGCGCCGAGTTCATCACCGAGCCGATCCCCAAGTACGGCGAGACGCGCTGCTACATTCGCGATCCTGATGGTTATATTATCGAGGTCGGACAGAGCACCGCGCTCAAGTACGGTTAACGCTCGGCCTGAAAGCATTTGTGGTGACCGCTTTTAGAGGTTCCCAGAGGGAACAGCGGCAAATGCAGAAACAGGCGTGCGATTAAACAAAGCCAACCTCCAAGAAAAAAGGCCGACGCCGCAGTTATGGCTCCGGTCATAGCCATGTCGCTCAGAGAAAACAGGGGGCGGTAGGTAATGATAAGCGGCATCAACGATGGGGTCATTCTCGCGGCACGTCTTTCTCTCGCGACACTGTTTTTGATCTTCGGCTGGAGAAAGCTGGCCGACTATTCGGGCACGGTAAGTCAGATGGTGCAGGATGGCGTTTCGGTGCCGGTACTGGCTACTATTGTAGCGATAGTCATGGAGCTTCCAGTTGCTATCGCAGTCGCTATTGGCGCGTTCACGCGCGCTTCGGCTGTACTCTTGACCTTATACACGCTGGGAACTTCACTTATCGAGCACCGCTATTGGACAACGACAGGCTCGGACCAAGTCGCCCGCATGGAGGGATTTTACAAAAATCTCAGCATTATTGGGGGCTTCTTGCTCTTGTACATCACTGGTGCAGGAAAATATTCGATCGATGTCTTGTGCGGCATTGGCGCGCCATGACTTAGGTGCTATGGGTCGAGCAACTTCGCGGCACGTAAAGGCGGGAGCATTTGTGATTCGTCGGGGAGACATCGAATGAGATCGACCATGATGGATTTACTATTCGTTGGTGTCGGGTGGACCGATATCGCGATCACCCTGAACCGAATCGCAGTAGGGGCATTCTTCATGCTGTCGGGATATCACAAGTTGTTCAACGCGGAGCGTCACCGTTCAATCGTCGATGAACTCAAGGCGCTCGGCGTTCCCGCGGTGGGCTTCAATCAGTGGTGGGTGCCGCTGGTCGAGTTCATCGCCGGCGGCGCCGTCCTTATCGGGCTCTTAGCACCACTCGCCGCGCTTGGCCTGTTTGTCATCATCGTCGTCGCCATCGCGACGTCCGGGCGGCAGCGAATCAAACTCATCAAGCCGATCGACGAATCGGATCGCATCGACGATTGGCTCTATTTACCGGAGACGCTTTATGCTTTTATGTTGATCATAGTTATCTCGGCCGGCGCCGGGCCGTACAGCCTCGATGCCCTAATCTTCGGTTTGTTGAATAAGCACGTCGCGTGACTCCGAACCGCGATCGATTGCCTTCCGGGAGACGGCCAGAGTTGAGTGCTATCTGGCGGTATTTGGTACACGAGCGTCGGCAGCGAATGTCACTTTTGCGTCGACCTCCGAACTCCCCGCCTGCGGCATTCGAGGCCCGCAAACCAGCGGTTTGTTTCGCTCGCTCCGAACAGGCGTCGATCTCTGTCGCGGCGGTCGGCATTCTTGCGAAACTTGCAGGAACAATGCTTTGGCATCGTACAGGCCGCCAAGGGCAGACGCGGTGCTTCGTGCAGCAGATAGGTCCTTCCATTAGCGCGCATCGCCGCCGTACAGCACATGATGCTGGGCGCGATCGAGACCGCGCGGAAATCTCCGCCGGTGGCTGACCGCGTAGGATTCTGGATTGGCGAGGGTGTTTTCGCAGGGTGCTCGCGTGCAATCCTGCCAAGCAGCTCATTCAGTATTTTGATCATGACGATTCCGGTGATCGATTAGCGACCATGCACAGGATTCAAGGCACGCCATCTGTCCTTCAATACTTCTTCTTCTCCTGTGGCGCAAATCTTGCGCGCGGGCCGAGGAACAGCGCTACAGGCAAAGAGTCATCGCAGACCCGTATATGTGAGCATTGCGACGGGTACCTCACCGCATGGCGCAGTAAGTTAAATGAGCGCGGGTGCCCGTAGTTGATCAGGCTGTGTCTCCCGGACCGCCGCAAAGTCCCCTGACGTTTTCCATTGTCATTTAGTTGGGATCCACTCGTAAAAGATGTCGGGCTCTTTCTCTTCGTTTCGCTCTCCAGCGGACGCATTGATGGCGCGAAATCCTTGTGATTCATAAAAGCCACGGGCCCTTTCGTTGCGCTGAAACGTGTAAAGGCATAGGCGATTCGGGCTACGGGTTTTTGCCCAGTCGAGCAACATTCGCCCAATACCGCAACGATAATGACCAGGAAGCACATACAACTGGTCCAAAACATTACCAACCAAAGCGGCAAACCCCAGGATTGTGCCGCAACGACGGGCAACCACCGTTTCTCCGCGCTTGAGTAACACGTTTCGTATCCAGTCAAGCACTTCTGATTCCGCGTGCACCGGCCGAACGAAAGGGAGCGCTTCTAAGCGGGAAGCGACATACAACGCAGTAATCTCGACCGCATCGCTTTCGGCCGCCGCCTCAACTAACACGCACTCAGCGTCGTGCATGGTCCTGCCTCCGCGCATAGTTGGTTTACGACCGCATCGAACGGCACCCACCGGAACTCGATTCTAGCAAGGCGAACCGCCGGAATTGTCCGAGCGGCGACCGATGGCGTATAAAGCCCATCGCGACAGTTTCCTTGCTACATGGAAGCAGTGCAGCGACAGTAGGACACTAGGTCCGGGGACATCAATGGAAAGGACTGTGCTGGTTTGGTATCGTGCTTCGAAATCTCGTCGGATGGCGGCGGGATAAGGCGGATATCAGGCAATGATCGCCGCGGAGGTTCTTTGACATGAGATATGCCTCGGCATTCTGTGCGGCATTGCTTTGCGCATCTGTCACGCCCGCGGCAGATTACCCCTCAATGGCTCCGCTGGATCAATACATGATGGATCGTTCTGCCGAGATTGCGCTGGCGAAGAGCGCTGCGCCGCCTTCGATCTCGGACAAAGCGACTGTGCTGGTACTCACCAATCACGGCTACGACACTGCGGTCCAGGGCAGCAACGGATTTGTCTGCGCGGTCGAGCGGGCGTGGATGTCGCAATACGACTTTCCAGGATTCTGGAATCCTCGAATGCGCGGGCCACTGTGCTTCAATCCGCCCGCTGTGCGTTCGATCCTGCCATACACCATCAAGCGTACGGAGCTTGTGTTGGCAGGGCGCTCGAAGCCACAAATCGTCGCCGCGATCAGGAATGGAATCGATGAGCGCGCACTGCCGCAGCTCGAGGCCGGCGCCCTGACCTACATGATGTCAAAGCAGGGCTATCTGAATGACGACGCGCGCAATTGGGTGCCGCATCTCATGTTCTATTTCCCGCGCGCGGCCGGCGCGACGTGGGGCGCAGATCTACCCGGTGCGCCCCCGATGTTGAACCAGCAGTTTCAGGATTCGCCAGAGGCAATAAGCGTGCTGATGGTGCCGGTGGCGCATTGGTCCGATGGTACGCCCGCGCCCGTAATGCGATAGGCCCGGATTGCACTGGCTTGACTGAGTCACCGCTTACTCGCGTCGGCAAATATAGTCTTGCCGGCCAAGACAGCCTGCTCCGCCATGAGGAATGCCGCCGCGTTCCAAGACTGCCCCGGCATTCCTCGCGGTGCGAGTGTTTTTCCGTGATGCCATTCGGTGAATCGCCAATTTCGAAGCGCGCATACGCGCGCCAGCTTGATCAGTTCCGAACTTCGCCTGTTCTGCACGCCCGGCCGCTACGAGTGCCGTTACCCAGAATCCCCCCACCATCGGCCAAATGCCTCCGTTATGGTACTGCCAGACGAAATTCTGACGATGCCGTGCCATGTACGGGCGCCACAGCGAATTGCTTCGTTTGATGGGACGAACGACAGCACGCACAGGGTAAGGATCGCCCACTTGAGCCATCGTGAGCGCATCAAGCGTTCGCTTGCTTGCAGTTCTGTCGGCGAGTCCCAGCAAAACAGCCAATACGTTGCCGAAGACATCGCCTTCCTCGCCGAAGAACGCGAAATTGACGAAGCTCAGGTACAAATCACGATTGCGTCCCTGCTGTAACACGTATTCATTGAGCAGCCGGGCGCGACGATATTCGGCGATGTCCGCCGAGAAAGGATGGAAGAGTCCGTTGAAATTTTCGCGCGTCTTCGCCGCGTGCTCGATGTGAAACAGCCGCTTTACGAAATACCACAGCGCGTTCGTATAGAGAACGAAGCCCGAGCGCGGCATGATGTCGGCCCAGTCGCTGGCCTCATTTTGCTGCAGCAGATAGAAGCGTTGATGCTCCTGCGCCAATAGCCACTGAGTGGCTAGCTTGATGCGCTTGGCGTATTGTCGCAGCAAGCCGCCGGGGCTGCGGTACCTATCGAGAAAGGCCAGCGCAATCAGCCACCACAACGTCGAATCGATGCATCCCAGATACCAGAAATCCGCTTCCTGTCTTTGCACGTCGACGAATTTCGCAATCTGTCCATTCGGCGCCTGATGCTCTGCCAGGGTGTGTAGACCCGCTGCGGCCGCGCGCGCCAGCGACTGATCGCCGGACAACACCATTCCGATCGCGCAGACGGCAGCGTCTCGTCCAAATATTGCCGTATACCCGCGCTTGGCAGCCCGCAGACTGGGTGAAGCAGCGAGGATGCCGCCGGGCGTCAGATTTCGTTTTAACAGGTCGACAGAATGAGAATGGCAGGCGTCGAGCAGGGATTGATCATCTGGGTATCTCGTAATGTGTGTCTCCTGGCATTGCCGCATAGTCCGCGCAGCCGCTCAAAGATTCTGCCAAATGTTTTCGATGAAGGTCGTCTTTCATTCGACGTCAACCGCCGATGTATATAAATGTTGTATGGCCCGGCATCGCCTCTGTCGGCAGCGGTGCCGTCGAATCCGATCGCAGCACCAATTTCCACTCACCCTTTGGAAAGGGCACGCGTTGCGCCTCGTTGCGAAAGTTAAATACGGCGAGGACACCGTTGTGGCGAAAGTTCAACCACCCAGCCAGTTCATCGAAGTTTACTACTGCCTTGGCTGAATCCAACGGGCTTTCCTGCGGATGTACCACCTTGTCGCTGCGCACCTGAATGAGCCGCCGGTACCAAACGAGTAGCTCAGCGTGAGCCGGCTGGGACAGCTCGGACCAATTCAGTTTTGACCGCGTGAAGGTGTCAAGCTCCTGAGGATGGGGAACGATGCCCTGCCATTGAAAGGCGCTGAATTCTTTGCTGCGCCCTTCGGCGACCAGCCGGCCCAAATCGGCATTTTCATGATCCGTGAAATATAGGAATGGCGTCTTCGCGCCCCACTCCTCACCTTGAAACAGCAGCGGCACAAAGGGCGACAGCACGGTCAGCGCCGCGACCGCCTTGAGCTGAGGTAAGTCCAACATCATGCTCAAGCGCTCGCCCTGTGCGCGATTGCCGACCTGGTCATGATTCTGCGCGCTTACCACCAATTGATGTGCGGCAACGCCGGAGGGCGGCCGGCCATGCCGGCGCTTCCGATGCAATGAATACTGTCCCTGGTACACATAACCGTCGCGCAGGGCCGTGGCAACATCCTCTAACCCCTGAAAGTCGGCGTAGTAACCGTCGGTCTCACCGGTGAAAAGTCGATGCAGCGCATGATGAAAATCGTCCGCCCAATGCGCATCCAGACCGTAGCCGCCGCTCGATCTGTCACGGACCAGCCGCGGATCATTAAGATCGCTTTCGGCGATCAGTATCAACGACCGGTTCAACTCTTCGCCCAATGCCTTCACCGCGATCGCCAGTTCTTCCAGCACATGCACCGCCTCGAAACTAAAAATGGCGTGCACGGCATCGAGGCGCAACCCGTCAAAGCCATAGTCGCGAAGCCACATCAGGGCATTATCGATGACGAACCGGCGTACCCCGTCGCTGTACGGGCCGTCGTAATTGATTGCCGCGCCCCACCCGGTTTTGTAACGATCGGTGAAGTAAGGAGCGAAGTGTCCCAGATAATTGCCGTCCGGCCCCAAATGGTTGTATACGACGTCGAGCAGTACGGCAAGTCCGCGCGAATGGCAGTCGTCCACGAAAGCAACGAGCTCTCGCGGCGTACCGTAGGCGGGAAATGGCGCGAACAGATCAACGCCGTCATAACCCCAGCCGCGTCGACCCGGAAATGTCGCCAAGGGCATCAATTCAAGATGAGTCACGCCGAGTTCAACCAAGTGCGGCAGCTTTTCCCGCGCCGATGCGTAAGTTCCT
This sequence comes from uncultured Gammaproteobacteria bacterium, assembly GCA_963775565.1. Classification (GTDB taxonomy): domain Bacteria; phylum Pseudomonadota; class Gammaproteobacteria; order Steroidobacterales; family Steroidobacteraceae; genus Bog-1198. The sequence continues at coordinate 389,152 of CAVZJP010000016.1, read as the reverse complement.
TCAGCGGTGAATGTCCCGATGTGGAGTTCGTAGATAATCGCTTGTTCCAATGGCTTGGCGCGGAACTTGGCGCCAACGCCTGCACTCTGGTTTCGCTCAATCCGTGCGGCAACATATGATGCGCCGTGGACTCCCGCGGGCTGCCACTGTGAGCGCGGGTCGGGCAGCGGCGAAGACCCATTTATCGAATATTGATAGCCATCGTCAATATCCATTTCAGCGACCTCGGCCTGCCAATGTTCCTCGCCCAGGCGCTGAAGTGGGATTCGGCGCGAAGTTAAGACCAGATCGACGGATTTCGCGTGGGGAGCCCACACGGAAAACCTCATGCCGGCTCTCGAAACAATAGTGCTACCGGGAATGATCTGAAAAGTTCCGCCGGCGAAACTTCCCGCAGCATCCGTTCGTCCGTGAAGCCATTTCGCCAAGTGCCGCCTGGTAGCGGCAGGCGCGTATCACCCCAATCACCAGCCAGCGTCCGCGTCAAGCGCGGAACCACCGCAATAAGATTCTCCCCTCTGCGAAAGGCGAGCAGTCGCCCCAAATGACTCCCCTGCGCGACGAGCGGCTGATACCGGCTTTGCGCCGAGAAATCGTCAGCACGTTCACGGCGAATCGAAAGAATTCGGTCGATCATCCAAAGTTTGGGCATCCCCGACTCCCACTCAGCCAGCACCTCGGCGGTTGTCAAGCGGCGAGCCCGCTTCAGCAGCGCCGATCGCAATCGGAAATCTACCGGCCGCCGATTGTCCGGATCGACAAGGCTCAAGTCCCACAATTCGGTCCCCTGGTAGAAATCCGGAACGCCCGGCGCGACCATTTTGATGAGAGTCTGTGCCAAACTGTTTATCCGCCCGGGCAGAATCAGCGGCTCGATGAAGCGTTCCAAACTGGCGATGAATTCAGGTGTTTCGAATACGCCGCCGACGAAGCCGCGGATCTTTTCCTCATAGCCATTGTTGGGCTCATGCCAAGAGGTATTGATCTTCGCCTCGCGACAGGCTTTGAGCATGTACTGCCAGCAGCGCTCCTGATCGATGGGCCAGGCGCCGATGAGCGTTTGGTACAGTAGATATTCGGCATGACGATCCGGCAAACGATTCTGCCAGGCCGCGGCATTGAGCTGCGACCACAGATGCAGCGCCTCTGACCAACGATCCGGTATCTCAGAGAGTATCGAAATTCGAGTACGTACATCTTCGCTGCGTTTGTTGTCATGCGTCGATGTGGCCAGCATGCTGTTTGGCCAGCGATCGCTCAAATAGTGACAAAATTCGTGAAACTTGTCGGCCGAGATGCCAACCAGCGAGGCTTGCGATCCAACTTCATTGCACGACACCAACCGATCGAAACAGTAGAATGTCGTGTCCTCAACCCCTTTGGCCATGACGGCCGGCGTCAACTGCTGCCACTTGGCGATGAAATCCGCCTCATAATCAGAGAGCGGCGACTTCGTGAACAATACGCCCAAAAAGTCAAATGGTGCGGCGTCGAGTTCCGGAGACCCGATGCGCGCGCTTTGCAGCGCCTCCAATAGTATGCGCTTGTCCTCGTCATGTAGGGACAGAGATGTTCGGTAGGTCCGATAGATGGGCAACGCTGTAATGAGCCTGGCCAATGCTTCGCGCAATTGTCGTGGGCTCAAGTCACGCCACCGCCAATCGTCCCGTGCAATCAGGAGCGCCGCGGACGCCAGTTGCTGGTGTGCATCTGAAAATGTCGATTCCACTATTGCGCGTTTCTTTTCGCGCACCAGCTTGCCGAAATCCACCGAATGACCGGTGAAGTCCGAATACGTCGCCGTCAACACGTCAATTCTTTGATCGTCCATCCACAGACGATTGACCTTGGATAAAAAGTCGTAGCCGACGGTACCATCGATCTGCCAATCCTGGTTGAGCCGCTCATCGTTCTCGAGAATTTTCTCGATGTAAATTCTGCCATGGGGCAGCAATTCTCGCAGCCGCTTGAAGTATGACAGGGGATCTCGCAATCCATCGGGATGATCAACGCGTACGCCTTCGATCTCGTCCTTGTAGATCATCTCCTCGATACGCGCATGGGTAGCGGCAAACACACTGGAGAACTCGGCGCGAATGCCAATCAAAGTATCAACGTCGAAAAAACGGCGGTAATTGGTCAGCTCGCCGGAAAGCTTCCAGCCGTGCAGTATGTAGAACTGTCTTTGCATGACGGCATCGAATAGCGGCTTATCGCCCTGTACTCGATCGACGCCGCGCTGAAGGTCTCCACTTCTGTTGGCCTCCGCAAGGACGAGCTGCGCCTGCCGGAGGTTGCGCTGATAGTTTGACCGGTCGACCTCACTGGGCTCTATGAGTTGTTGCAACCGTTCCAATTCATCAAAGCAGCCGTCGGCCAGCGCGGGGACCGAGGACAGCAGTCTTCCCCATGATGCGGGCGCAAGCGGCCAGCTTTGCTCAAAGTGCGCTACGCGAGGAACGCCCTCTTCTATTTTCAAGGTCAATTCGCCGGCATCCAGCGCCGCACCATAGGGCCTGGCGAGAGAGCACAAATGCACGAGAAAGGATTGGGTTCGCGGATTTCTGAAATCAAAGAAGTCGGCAAACTCGCTGTACGGTCCATGCGCAAGCACATCGTCCCACCATGGATTGTGCTGCGACGCCGACATGTGATTCGGCACGATGTCGAGCAATATTTTAATGCCGTGAGAGCGAGCACTCTCAACGAAGCCGGTCCAGGCTGCTTCACCGCCAAGATCCTCGCTGATCCGGGTAGGGTCCGTTACGTCATATCCATGCTGGCTGCCGGGCACAGCCTGAAGACAGGGTGACAAGTACACATGGCTGATTCCCAATTCGGCCAAGTACGCTAGAACCGCCTGCGCCGCGCTTAAAGCGAATCCCGCGTGCAGCTGGAGGCGATAGGTCGCAATCCACTTACCGCTCATGACTGAGCAGCACTAGGGACCGGGCCGCGAGTTTGACCAGGCGATTTCGCCCCACGGGTTCGCTGTCGACGCTCAACGCGGGTCGCGAGGTGTCAAATGCCACCTTCCATCCGCCGTGATAGAGCTCAAAGGAGATGCGAAATGCGACGGGTTCGTGGTGAGCGTTGAGTAGCAGCAAGAAGTCGGTGTCTTCAGAACACTGCCCGTGAGCGTCGCGGATTTCGGACGCGGTCCCGTTCATGAACATGCCAAGAGTTCGCATCCAGCCGCCGTTTTGCCAATCCTTGTCCTGCATCCGCTTGCCGTCCGCCCTGAACCACACGATATTTTTGTCGGGGTGCTTGGCGTCGGGATCGGCATCGTAAAAAGCATGCCGATGAAAGTTGGGATGTTTTTTGCGGTACTGGTTGACGCGCTGCGCAAAATCCAGGAATTCGCCTTTAGCGGCGGTCAAATCCCAGTGATACCACGACAGTTCGCTGTCCTGGCAGTAACCGTTGTTGTTGCCTGCCTGAGTGCGGCTGAGCTCATCTCCACCGCTGATCATGGGTGAGCCTTGCGCGAACATCAGCGAACACCAAAAATTCCGCTTTTGACGCTCGCGCAGCTCGATGATGCCCGCATCCTCGCTGGGTCCTTCCACACCTCCGTTCCAGGAAAAGTTGTCGTCCGATCCGTCGCGATTCTCTTCGCCATTGGCATCGTTGTGCTTATTCTCGTAACTTACCAAATCTTCGAGAGTGAATCCGTCATGCGCTGTCACGAAGTTGACGCTTGACGTGGGCGGTCGGTGGTTGTTTTCGTACAGATCTGCGCTCCCGGCAAGACGAGTGGCAATTTCCGAGTGCACTCCCATGTCGCCCTTCCAGAACTTGCGTACGGTGTCCCGATACTTACCGTTCCACTCCATCCATCCCAACGGGAAATTGCCGACCTGATACCCGCCTTCACCCAGGTCCCAAGGTTCGGCGATTAGCTTGACGGCCGCCAACGTCGGATCCTGATATATGGTGTCGAAGAACGCGCCGAGCTTATCGACGTCCCGAAGTTCACGCGCCAGCGCGGAGGCCAGATCAAACCTGAAGCCATCCACGTGCATTTCGGTCACCCAGTAACGCAGGCTGTCCATCAGCAACTGGATCGAATGCGGATGCACCATGTTGAGCGTATTGCCGCATCCCGTGAAGTCCATGTAGTGGCGAGGATCGCCGGGAACGGTGCGGTAGTAGGCCAAATTGTCGATGCCGCGAAACGACAACGTCGGACCGGCTTGATTGCCCTCGGCGGTATGGTTGTAAACCACGTCCAAAATTACTTCGATGCCGGCGTTGTGCAGCACCTTGACCATTTCCTTGAATTCTCGAACCACATCAGATGAATCTTGCGGATTGGACGCATAGCCCGGCTCGGGCGCGAAAAACCCCAACGTGTTATAGCCCCAATAGTTGCGCAGACCCTTGTCGATGAGATGGCGGTCTTGCACGAAGGCGTGCACAGGCATCAGCTCGAGCGCCGTAACCCCCAATTTCTGCAAATGCTTGATGATCGGCTCCGACGCCATGCCCGAATAAGTGCCGCGCAGGTGCTCGGGCACTTCCGGATGCATTTTGCTCATGCCGCGCACATGAGCTTCGTAAATTAAAGTCTCATGCGCAGGATACGAGGGTCTCCTCTCGCCGCTCCAATCGAAACCCGGATCGATGACCGCGCCCAGCGGCGCAAAAGGACCGCTATCGCGCTCATCAAATGTCAGGTCGGCATTCGAATTCCCGAGCTGATAGCCAAATAACTCGTCGGCCCATTGCAGCTGCCGTCCGATCGCCTTGGTATAAGGATCCAACAAGAGTTTGTTTGGATTGAAGCGCAGTCCGTTCTCGGGATCATAAGGACCCCAGACTCGATATCCATACAATTGCCCAGGACCGATATCCGGCACATACATGTGCCAGGCACCGTTGGTACGCTCGCGGATCCTGATGCGCCGCTCATTCTTGCCGGAGGCGTCGAATAGGCACAATTCCACCGACTCCGAGGTTTCGGAAAACAGCGAAAAATTGATACCCCGTCCATCCCAATTTGCGCCTCGCGGGAAGGGTGAGCCCACGACCTGTTGAGACCGCTCGAAGTTGGTGGAAATATCGGACCCCTATCTGAGATGAGCGCGGCCCCGGGCGGCCCGCAATCAATCAGAGTATTAACAGGGGAAACTGCTCGCTGTCGGCCCGCGACGACAGACTGTGTAGGACAATGGTAGCTACAATCAATCCATACCGGCGGCGCGCAAGCAATGGCCAGCGAAGTCCTACACGCTATGCCGCCCACCAACGATAGCATTGCCGTACGCGACCCCCTACTCTCAGGCACTGCACTGTTTGTGGTTCAACTTAGCCGGGTCATGCGGAACCCGACGTCTTGCGCGGCGCCTTGATCAGCGTGGCGACACCGAGGTGAAGATGCTGCATCGAGGGGGCCGGCATCCGTGCTGACCGATCAAGATATCTACCTCTTCCGTGAAGGAACCCACGGACGCCTGTTCGACCAACTCGGCTCTCGCTTGGCCGCAGACGGCGACGGCGCGCACTTTGCGGTATGGGCACCCAACGCCGCCGAAGTCTCCGTTATAGGAGATTGGAACGCATGGAACGCGAGGGCCGACAGGCTGGCGCCGCGACTTGATGAATCCGGAATTTGGGAGGGCTCGGTTCCGGGCGTGCAATGCGGCCAGGCCTACAAATACCGAATTGTTTCTCGCGTCGGCGGCTACACGGTCGACAAGGCGGACCCCTTCAGCTTGTTCTGCGAGGCGCCTCCCGCCACTGCTTCGCGGGTGTGGAAGCTGGACTACACATGGAATGATGCCGCCTGGATGAGTTCGCGGGCCAAGCGCAACGCCTTGGACGCGCCCATGTCGTTCTACGAGTTGCATGTGGGATCGTGGCGCCGCAAGGATGGCAATTTTATCAACTATCGAGAGCTGGCCCATGAGCTGGCGGATTATCTAACCGATCTTGGATTTACGCATGTCGAACTCATGCCCATCACGGAGCACCCTTTCTACGGTTCTTGGGGATATCAAACTACGGGATATTTCGCGCCCACGGCGCGCTATGGCACACCGCAGGATTTGATGTATTTCGTGGATCATCTGCATCAGCGCGGTATCGGGGTCGTTCTCGACTGGGTGCCTTCGCACTTTCCCGCCGACCAGCACGGATTGTCCTACTTCGACGGCACACATCTTTACGAGCACGAAGATCCGCGCCAAGGCTTTCATCCCGAGTGGAATTCCTCGATCTTCAATTTCGGCCGCAATGAAGTTCGCAGCTTTCTCGTATCTTCGGCGCTGTTCTGGTTCGAGAAATACCATATCGACGGGCTGCGCGTGGATGCGGTCGCTTCCATGCTGTATTTGGATTACGCCCGCAAACAGGGCGAGTGGATTCCCAATCGATTTGGGGGCCGCGAAAATCTCGAGGCCATCGATTTTCTGCGTATCTTGAATCAATCCGTGTATCGGGACTATCCTGGCGTCACCATGATCGCGGAGGAGTCAACCGCGTGGCCCATGGTGTCGAGACCCACGGACATGGGTGGTCTCGGCTTTGGTTTGAAATGGAACATGGGTTGGATGCACGACACGCTTTCATATATGAAGCAGGATCCCATCCACCGTAAATATCACCACGGCGAGCTGACGTTTTCGCTGATCTACGCCTTCCACGAAAATTTTTTGCTACCTCTGTCGCATGATGAAGTTGTCTACGGCAAGGGCTCCCTAATCGGCAAGATGCCGGGCGATGATTGGCAGATGTTCGCCAACTTGCGCGCGCTTTTCGGATACATGTGGGCGCATCCGGGCAAGAAATTGCTTTTCATGGGAGGCGAGTTCGGGCAACGCCGCGAATGGACTCACGACGGGGAACTCGAGTGGTGGGTTTCCGAGTTGCCCGGGCACGCCGGTGTAAAGCGTCTCATCGGCGATTTGAATCGTGTGTATCGCCGCGAGTCGGCACTGCACCAGATTGATTTTTCGCCTGAAGGATTCGAGTGGGTCGATGTTGGCAATAGCGAAATGAGCATCATCGCATTCTTAAGAAAATCGGCCGGAGATGGCGCGCCACTGCTGGTGGTTTGCAATTTCACGCCGGTTCCGCGCGCTAACTTTCTGATCGGCGTGCCTTCGCGCGGCGTTTGGCGCGAGATCATCAACACGGATGCGCGGGACTACGGCGGCTCCGGCTGGGGCAACTTGGGGGGCGTCGAATCCGCACCCGTGGGATCGCATGGCCGCGTTGAATCGGTCACCCTCAATCTGCCGCCCCTTTCGACTCTCATCCTGCGTTGGGAAGCTCGTGGCTAGCGCCAAAGGCAAAGCGCCTGACAAAAAAGCCGGGTCCCAGACGTCCCTGTCAGACGGTACTGCAATGATCGCGGAAGGTAGGGTGCGCGCGGTCATCGACGCTGTTCTGCCGAACGTCGACGGCGGACGATTTCCCGCAAAACGCATCGCCGGTGAGGCGGTTGCCGTTGAAGCCCATTGTTTCACGGATGGCCACGACAAGATTCGCGTGGTGCTACGCTGGGGGATGAAGGGATCGGCCAACGCGGACCACGAAATTGACATGCAGGCGCAAGCCAACGATGTCTGGACGGCGGAATTCACGCCGTCGTTGCCGGGGCGCTACCAGTACACGGTCATGGCGTGGGTTGATCACTTCGAATCTTGGCGGCGCGAACTTGAAAGGCGCGAGGACAGAGGCGACATACTCGTTGCGTTCCAGGCCGGCGCCGCGCTCATCGATGAGACGGCCGCGCGGGCGAACGACAGCGATGCCGCCATTCTCACGGCATGGTCAGGACAGCTCATCGAATTCCTGAAGGACTCGACCGCTGATATCGCGGCACAGAAAGCCGTGGCGCTGGACGCTGCCCGGGCAGCCATCGTTGCGCGATATTCGGATCGCAGTTTCGCGGCAACGCAAGTACTGGAACTCGTCGTTGATCGCAAGCGCGCCGCGTTCAGCAGCTGGTATGAATTGTTTCCCCGATCGGCTGCCGCGGAACGCGGGTCTCACGGAACCTTCAAGGATGTCGAGACGCGGCTGCCTTATCTCGCGGAGATGGGATTCGACGTTTTGTATTTTCCGCCCATCCATCCCATTGGACGAATCAATCGCAAGGGTACGAACAATAGCTTGCGCGCGGCGCCCAATGATGTCGGCAGTCCCTGGGCCATAGGATCGGCCGAAGGCGGACACAAGGACATTCTGCCGCAGCTCGGCACTTTCGATGAATTTGATCGGTTAGTGAACGTGGCGCGGGCATTGGGGCTGGAAATTGCGATGGACATTGCATTTCAGTGCGCTCCTGATCACCCCTATGTGACCGCGCATCCGCAATGGTTCAAGCATCGCCCCGATGGCAGTGTGCAATACGCCGAGAATCCGCCCAAGAAGTACCAGGATATCTATCCATTCGATTTTGAAACCAGCGACTGGCGCGGCTTGTGGAACGAACTGAAAAGCATCGTGGATTTTTGGATTGCGCGCGGCGTGAGAATATTTCGCGTCGATAACCCGCACACCAAGGCATTCGCCTTTTGGGAGTGGCTGATCAGTGCGACCAAGCGCGACCATCCGGATGTCATCTATCTAGCCGAGGCGTTTACCAGGCCGAAAGTCATGCACCGCCTCGCCAAACTGGGATTCTCGCAGTCGTACACCTATTTCACTTGGCGCAACACCAAGGAGGAGCTGACCGATTATTTCACCGAATTGACCTTGGGACCCGGGCGCGAGTATTTCCGTCCCAATGTATGGCCCAATACGCCTGACATCCTGCCTGAGACGCTGCAATCGGGCTTGCGACCGTTGTACGCGTCAAGATTAATTCTTGCCGCGACTCTTTCCTCCAATTTCGGCATCTACGGTCCGACGTACGAGCTCATGGAAAGTACGCCTCGCGAACCGGGCAGCGAGGAGTATCGCGACTCGGAGAAATACCAACTGCGACACTGGACATTGCAGCGGCCTGACAGCCTGTGGTCGCTGATCGCGCGCATGAACCGAATTCGACGTGAAAACACCGCGTTGCAATCGGATTCACGCCTGCACTTCTGTAATATCGACAACGATCAGATGATCGCTTATTTAAAGGCGGACTCCGGTTCCACAAATGTCATTCTCACGGTGGTCAATCTCGATCCGCATCAGCCGCAATCGGGCTGGGTTGACCTCGAAACGAGTGCCTTGAAGTTCGACCCGGATCAGCCATACCAGGTGCACGATTTGCTCAGCGATCAGCGCTACATTTGGCGAGGCCGGTACAACTATGTATTGTTGGACCCCCAGCGCGCGCCTGCTCATGTCTTTAGGCTGCGCCGGCGCGTGCGCCGCGAGCAGGAATTTGATTACTATTTATGACGTGCAAGTAGATGAACGCCGCTGAAGTCCCGGTTCTGGACACCGCCCCGCTGACCGGCATCGATGCCGATGATGCGCTTTGGTACAAGGATGCTGTCATCTATCAAGTCAACGTCAAGTCCTTCCTAGACTCCAATGACGATGGCATCGGTGATTTCAAGGGTCTGACTTCCAAGCTCGAATACATCCGCGACCTGGGCGTGAACACCATCTGGCTGATGCCCTTTTATCCTTCGCCGCTCAAGGATGACGGCTACGATATAGCCGATTATCAAAACGTGCACCCGCAATTTGGCACATTGGATGATTTTCGCAGCATGCTGCACGCAGGCGCATCGCCTGGGACTCAAGGTGGTGACCGAATTGATCATTAATCACACTTCAGATCAACACCCCTGGTTTCAAGCGGCACGTAGTGCGCCTGCGGGATCGGCCCAGCGCGATTTCTATGTCTGGAACGATACGGATCAAAAGTACCTCGATACGCGCATCATTTTCACCGACACCGAAACTTCAAACTGGACCTGGGATCCAGTAGCAAAGGCTTATTACTGGCATCGATTCTTCAGCCACCAGCCGGACCTTAATTTTGACAACCCGCAGGTAATGAAAGCGGTGCTGCACATCATGCGTTTCTGGCTCGACATGGGCGTCGACGGCTTTCGCCTTGATGCGATTCCCTATCTCGTGGAACGCGAGGGTACCAACAACGAAAACCTGCGCGAGACCCATGCCGTAATCAAGGAACTGCGCGCAGCCATCGATGCTTCCTACAAGAACCGTTTCTTGCTGGCAGAAGCGAACCAATGGCCGGAGGACGTGCGCGAATACTTCGGCGATGGCGATGAATGCCATATGGCCTATCACTTTCCCCTGATGCCGCGCATTTACATGGCAATCGCCCAAGAGGATCGCTATCCCATCATTGAGATCATGCAGCAAACGCCGGATATCCCCGAGAGCTGTCAGTGGGCGATTTTCCTGCGCAATCACGATGAGCTGACCCTGGAGATGGTGACCAGTAAAGAACGCGACTATATGTACACCACCTACGCCTCGGATGTGCGGGCGCGGGTCAATCTGGGCATCCGCCGCCGTCTGGCGCCGTTGATGGAAAATGATATGGACCGCATCAAGCTGATGAACAGCCTGCTGTTGTCCATGCCCGGGTCTCCCATTCTTTATTACGGCGATGAAATCGGCATGGGGGACAACTTCTTCATCGGTGACCGCAACGGCGTGCGCACGCCGATGCAATGGAGTCCGGATCGAAATGCCGGCTTTTCGCGTGCCGATCCGCAACGCCTTTATCTGCCGCCCATCCAGGATGCGGTGTACGGATACCTGTCGACCAACGTCGAGGCCCAATCGCGCGATCCCAGTTCGCTGTTGAGCTGGACCAAGCGCCTGCTCGCCGTTCGCAAGACCAGCCATGCGTTTGGCCGCGGCGCGCGTCGTTTCTTGAGGCCCGGCAACCGCAAGATATTGGCTTATTTACGCGAGTTCGGCGACGACACCATCCTGTGTGTCGTGAACCTCTCGCGCTCAGCGCAACCGGTTGAATTGAATCTCGCAGCGTTCAAAGGCCGCGTGCCGGTGGAAATGCTCGGGCGCACCGCATTCCCGCCCATCGGCGAATTGCCGTACTTGCTGACGATTTCGGCCTACGGTTTCTACTGGTTCAAGCTTGCGACCGATGCCGCCGTCCCGACCTGGCATGAACAAATCGTGTCCGTCGATGAACGCCCGGTGTTGGTGTTGTTCGACGGTTGGACCAGTTTGTTCCGCGAGCGGGTGGTGCCGTGGCGCATCGGTGTCGCGGAGAAAACCCGCGAGCAATTCGAAACCGACACATTGCCGCGCTATATCGAGTCCCAGCGTTGGTATGCCGCGAAGGGCAGGTCAATCGAGCGCGCACGCATCACCGAGCATGTGCTGTGGCAGGAAGGGAAGGCGTGCTGGTTGGTGGCGTTCGTCGAACTCGATGGGGCAGAGGAGCCCGCGAGCTATTTCTTGCCGCTGGCTCTGGCTTGGGAGGAACGGGACGAGGAGCGCGCGCGGAATCTGTCGACTGCCGCCGTCGCCAAAATTCGCCAGCAAGGCAATGTGGGCGTGATGGGCGACGCGTTTGCAGATGAACTGTTCTGTCGTTCGGTCGTTGCGGGGATGGCCGTGGGACGCGAAATACCCATGGCGCAGGGCAAGCTGCAATTCAGGCCGACAGCCGCAGTTCACGGAGATAGCCGGACAAGAGTTTGCGACGCTGCCTGTAGAACGGCCTCGCGGCTCCAGCTCGAACACGATCGTCAACATGCGCGAGCTGCTCATGCTCAAGGGCTATCGGCGGCTGCGTGTCGGCATGAACCCGGAACTTGAAATGGGACTCTACCTTACTGAAGTCGCGCACTTCGCGAACTGTGCGCCCCTCGCCGGAGTCCTCGAATACATCGCAAACGATGGCCAGACTCGCCTGTTGGCGATGCTGCAGGCGTACGTAGCAAACCAAGGAGACGGTTGGACTTATTCGCTTGAATATCTAAGGCGGCACCTTGAACAGTACCGGACCACGCCGACTCGGCGATGCGCTTCCCGTCAATGAGCACGAGGCTTATTTGACCTTGATCCGGGTGCTGGCCGTGCGAACCGCAGAATTGCATCGTGCGCTGGCGCGACCGACCTCGGATGCGGCATTTTCTCCGCAGCCTCTTACGTCCGCCGATGTCGATGCCTATCGGCTGCGCGCTCTCGAGGAAGCGCACCATGCGCTGGATCTATTGGCATCGAACCTGGAAGCAGTGCCGGCCGCCGATCGCGAGCGCGCCACCGCGGTCCTTGCGCAACGCGATCAAATCGTTGCGCGCATCGAGGCCTGCGCCAAAGTCGTGCCGCGGGGCCTAAAAATACGCATTCACGGTGATTATCATCTTGGACAGGTACTGGTGACGCGCAATGACTTCGTCATCATCGATTTCGAAGGAGAACCCGGCCACAGCTTGGAGCAACGGCGTGCCAAGCATTCGCCGTTGCGCGACGTCGCCGGAATGATGCGTTCCTTCGGATATGTGCAGCAGAGCGCGTTGCGCAGCGTGGCGCAGAACGACGCCGAGGCCGAGCGATTGGCGCCGTTGGCACGCGCGTGGGAGCTTGAAGTGAGTGCTGCCTTTCTGTCGGCATACGAAGCGGCCGCGCGCGACGTGGCGCCGCACGAACCGTTGCAAGACGGGCGGGGAATTCTGGGACTCTTCGCCCTCGAGAAGGCGTTGTACGAATTGCGTTACGAACTTGGCAATCGGCCGAACTGGATTGGGATTCCGCTTCAGGGAATTCTGGACCTGGGCGGCGGATAACTGGAGAGGCCACATGCAAAGCATTGATATGGTGGTGGATGCGACTCGAGAGTTTTTGCACCAGATCGCTGCGTTTCTTCCGCGACTTTTGCTGGCGCTGTTCGTGGTCGTCGTCGGATGGCTGCTCGCCAAGGCGGTGCGCTTCGCCGTTCAACGCGCCCTGAAAGCTGCGAATTTCACGGTGTTGACCGAACGTGCGGGCACGGACAATTTTCTGAGGCAGGCGGGCATGCGCAGTGACACCACCGCACTGTTCGGAATTGTCGCCTTTTGGCTGGTTATTTTGGCGACTCTGATTATCGCCTTCAATGAACTGGGTCTCACATACATTACCGACCTTCTCGGTCGCGTTGTTCTGTACACTCCAAAATTGCTGATTGCGATGCTCATCGTCGTGTTCGGCTCTTATTGCGCGCGTTTCGCCGGCACCGCCGTGCACTCCTACTGTCTCGATGCAAAGATCCCGGACGCCGATTTGTTAGGGAGGATTGTTCGCTATGTGATCATGACTTTTGTCGTGATGATCGCGGTGAGCCAGGTTGAGATCGGCGGAGACATGGTTCAGAGAACCTTTCTCATTATTCTCGGTGGACTTATGCTCGCGCTGGCGCTTGCCTTCGGACTTGGCGGCCAGGACTGGGCGGCCGCGTTGCTGCAGCGCTGGTGGCCGCAACGCAAAAAGGATGGGGATCCCTGACGCGGTGCATCGCAGACTGCGTCCCAATCGCAGATGGCATTTCTTGTCAGATCACTCCTTCTTTATCTGCCTTATCTCACTGACAGCGACGCCGGCGTCTTCGGAAAATAATTCCCTATGGCTTACCGTATGGAGCATCGTTGGGGCGAACGATTTGCGACTCATATTCCCATCCGGCTAATCTCCGTGCGTCCTCGATTGGTCAGCATCGGTCGGATAACGAATTTGAGCCGAAGCGGTGCTTTCATAGGCGATTTTAATTTTCGAATACTTTCTTTAATCCACGTGGTGCTTGAATCTCCGCTGCGACCCAAGCGCGACGGTGGCGTCATTTCCGCGTATGTTGCCCGGGTATGCAATGACGGCATCGGCGTTGAGTGGTGTGAATTCGGACCGCCGGCGGTCATAGACCTACTGCGAGCAATGACCATACATACTCCCGAGATATCGCGCACAGCAGCGCCGCTGCTCAAGAACCGCAGTTGAACTTTGCAAGCCGTTTTGGGTACTACGCCAAACCGTCGGTGAAATGGCCATCGATCAGTACGAAGGCGATCCGACACGCTTTACCCGAACGATTGGCCCAACCGTGATTCGTACCGCGCTGAATGACAATGTCGCCCGCTCGAATAGTGGTCTCGCCAATATCCATGATGAGGGTCAGTTCGCCCTCCAGCATGATTCCATAGTCGATGGTCTCGGTGCGGTGCATGAAGGCGTGGCGCGAGCTTTCGCCGGTGTGCGACGAGGCAGCGGCGGCACCTATTTCGGCGAAATGAGATTGAGCCTCCTGTGGAGAAAGGGCATGCAGTCGATTGTCCTCGGGAGGGATTTCAAGCACGCGGATCCGCGTGCCGTTCCTCGGTGGCGCGAGAGTGATCTTGTCCTCGAAAGGCTCGCCCGATGCCCGATCGATCGGCGCGGGTGTTGCACGGGTGTTCCAGATCTCATAAAACATCGGGCCGATTTGGCCGCCGATGCGCTGAACGCGCGGCGGCGCTGCATCTTCAAGAATGACGGCCTTCCCCTCGGCATTGTGGCCAGTAACGACCCGGCGGAAAGGAGCGTTCGTCATGTGGTGTTTCCTCCAAGCGTCTCCGCGAACCAGTCGGCGATGTAGTCGCGGCCAAATGACATGTTGTCGGCGCCAACGTGTTCGACGCCGCCTTCTCGGTCGGTGAAAACCTTCAGTTCGCGGCGTGGGGAGTTGACCAATTGGTCGTAGCTTTGCTGCGCGAAGGCGAGGCTTATCTGTCGGTCGCGCTGGCCGTGGGTGATTAGAAAGGGAACCTTAATGCGATCAAGCACCCCTTCGAGAGTCATGCCGGCAGCTTTAGCCATGAAATCCTCCATGTCTTTGGCGCCGAAAACCCACATCACGTGATCCCAGTAGTGTGGAATGGGATTCTCGCCCTCGCGCTTAAGGCGCATCTGCTGAACTTTGGCCCAGTCGTGGTTGGCGCCCCAAACGGCACCGCTCGCGAAACGTGCTTCGAAGGCGACTGCCCGCGGCGTGAAATAACCGCCCAGCGAAATGCCGGCCATGCCAACGCGCGCCGCATCCACGTCGCCGCGCGCCGCCAGCCATTCGTAACATGGCGTGGCCCAACGCTCGCTCTCGTGCGTTACGGTCAGGCCATTACACCGCAGCGCCTCACCAGTCCCCGGTTGGTCAATGCTGAGGCTCGATATTCCGCGTCGGGCAAGTGCCTCCGGCAGCCACGACCAGATCAATAGTTCCTTGCAGCTATCGAGGCCATTGACATAAAGCACCGTTGGTGCGGGACCTTTTACGCCCGTTGCCCGGGTGAACAAGCCGGGAATGAAAGTGCCCTCGTACGGGATCTCGAAGCGTTCGACGTTTTCCCTTCCGATCATCACGCCATGGCGAAAGGCGCTTTGGGCCTTAGCATAGGTCTGGGTGCGGCCCGGATGCCCGTGACCCTGCATACGTTCGGCGGTCAGATAGTACAGCGCCGCCCGCTGCAGCTTGGCACCCGCCGACAGCCGGCGTCCTTTCTCTTCGTCTTCGCGTGCCAGGCCCACGAGCTTGTCTCCCATCTTTACCCATTGGTCGAGAAATTGGGCCGTGCCGGCATCCTCTCCTCGTGCCGCGGCGTCGAGCAACGGGCGGCACATCTCTTCAATCTCACCGATCTTCGCGCCGCTCTCGATGGCGATGTTGATCGATAGATTCCATACGTAGTTGTTGGGAAAGTACTGGAACAAGCCCACGGATCAGACCTCAGTGGGCCGGAATAAGCCCTTATCGGGTTCCGCTCGTGGCATGGTGTAGGGGCCACCGACGCCAACGCCCCACTGATCCATGACGGACTGGCTCGGCGTGTAGACCTGCGGCTTCCACGACGTTTCGTCTACGCGCTCGAGTTCGGACGTATATTCAACGGCGAAGCCCGCAGGTGTGACGAAATAACTGAAGGTATTGTTCCCGGCGGTGTGACGCCCGGGCCCCCATCGGATATCGATGCTATTGCGCTTGAGCTTGGCGATGCCGCGCATCATTTCATCGATACTGGTCATGTCATAGGCAACATGATTCAGACTCGGCGGTCCTGGAAGGATGGCGATCCGGTGGTGCCACTCATTACAGCGCAGAAAACACATAAAATCGCCGAGCCAATCACTGACCCGAAAACCCAATACATCGACGAAGAATTGCACCATCGACTTGTGATTGGGTGAATGAAACACTATGTGGCTGATTTTCTCCGGGATCGTCTCACTAGGTCCCAATTGACGCTTCGGCCCAGGTTCGTATTCGCATGAGATTTCGAACGGGAGACCGTCCTTATTGAAGAAGCGAAAACCGTATCCACCCGCGAATCCGGAGAGAGCCTTCGGCTCGAAGACTATTTGGCAGTTGTCGGCCTTAACCTTGCCAAAGAGATCATTAACGTCGGCGGGAGTGTCTGCAGCGAAGGCGATGACATCAATTCGACTGTCTTCAGCGTGGCGCAGCCGCACGGCGTAAGGTTCATCGTCGCCGGCGGCGGCCAAGTAGTAGCAACCGTCCTGCGCGGCCGCTTCGCGCAGCCCCCAGATGTCCCGGTAGAAAATGCGCTCTGCCTCCACGTCGGGAAGGCCATAACCGATGTATCTGATATCCGTGACGCTCATACGTTGCTCACTCCCAAAGCTTGTGCACGCCTCAGAGCGGCGCGGATATCACTTTAAACATCTCACGAGAGGCCGCGGCGTTGTCAATCAGCGGCCCCTTGCCGATTTGCCCGTCGCCCACCGCTTTGGACTTCTCGACAATGTACTTGCAGCGATCGAATCGACGATTGCGGAAAGCTCGAAAGGCCGCTTCCGGCGTATCAGCCCTGGCCAGTTCCTCCGCCAGCACGAGGCTGTCTTCGATAGCCATTCCGGCGCCTTGGCCTAGATGGGGGGTCGTCGCATGAACGGCGTCGCCTATCAATACGACACGCCCCTTGTGCCAATCGCCTGTCAGGAAAACCCACTCCAAGGGCCTGTAGACGACCGCGTCATCCTCCGTGATCTGGCTGACGAAAGGGGCAAGGATTTGGGGTGCCGCAGATAACTTCGCCCGCATGGCCGCGGCTAATCCAGCCTTCGCGTAACGCGGATTGCCAGGCTCCGGAGTCGTCGCGTACATGTACATCTGGGTTTTTGAAAGTGGCACAAGACCAATGCCCATGGGACCATCGAACACATGGAGGCTGACCAGACTTTCGGGCCTCTTGAAGTTGTAGCGCCACACTGCTTGTCCAGTAAACTGCGGCGCCGGTGCCTCGGGAAACATGATGCGACGAGTGTCTGAATAGAGCCCGTCCGCGCCAATGACCACAGCGTACTCGCCTGTGGTGCCATCGGAAAATCTCACCTTCACCAATTGACCATCATCCTCGATGGCATTCGTTGTCACGCCCAGCCGTATACGTGCACCGGCTCCGATGGCCCGTTCGCTCAGAACCTTGTGCAGGGCACGGCGTCCGATACCAACATTCGCGGGATAATCCGCAGTCAACTTGGGTGCGGGGATTGTCGCTACCTTGACGCCACTGGGAATATAGATTTCGAGTTGATCGAATCCGAAACCTGCCGTCAGGTAATCGTCCAGTACTCCCAGCTCGGCCATAGCGCGTACCACGTTCGATTGCTGGATGATGCCGACACCATAGACTGACCAGGACTGGTCCTTCTCGATGATCTCGACCTCGAAGCCCTTCCTGCCGAGCGCGATAGCCGAGGTCAGGCCTCCGATGCCACCGCCGATGATCAGGATTGGACCCTCAACCATGCCTAAGCACCGCGAGGACGGGAGCAGGGGTCGTAGCTGTCAAACGTCCTGGCCCGCGTCTCAATCTCGGCGCGCAACGCCTGCTGTCGAACCGCCGTCGCCTGAATCTCCGCTGCATGGCTGCGCTTCTCGCTCATTGATATCACCGAGGTAGTCAGATCTGTCCAGCGTACCTGCAGATCTGCGCCGATCTGGCCACGTGCGCCGCAAGTCGCACACTCAACGTTGGCGCCGCGCAATACTACAACGTTGAGGTGGCATACCGGGCAGAGGCCGGGCTCGCCCAGGTACCGCGTATCCTCGAACCGGGTGCCAATCTGCTGAGCGACATTCCGCCCAAGCAGTGCAGCCCGGGCGACTGCCGCATCATCAAGCACAATGGATCGAGGGGTACCGGCTCCTTCGAACAGCACCTGATCAACCACGGCAATTTGCATGGAAAACGTCGCAGTGTGAAGAAGCGGCAGTGCAAGGGTCTTCCATTGGGAGGTGAGCGCGCCGCCCACCGCGATGAAGCCGGCCACTCGCGGCTTGAGCACGCGCGCGTCAACGCGGAAGGAAACTGCGGGTCGGCCGCCCTCACGCTGTAGGGCAAGTAGATTTTCAATTATTGCTGCATCTGCGTTCGGGCCCAGCAGCCGGTCGCAGACAAGTTTGAACCGAGCGGACACCGTGCGGCTGATCACCGGGGTGCTGATGATCAACCCGTCGCACGCGACGAGACGTTCCCAGAGCCACATAGCATCGTCGGGTTCTGAACTTGCAGCGCCGCCGCCTGCAATGCAAAGCTCGTCCAACCGAATGAGGTCTACTCGAGCCCCTTCCGATTCGGCCGACTGCAGGGCCGCCTTAAGAAGAATTTCAGCGCTGCCTCCCGGCTGCCCGCATCCTAAACCCAGCAATCGGCGTTCCTTCATCGCATTATCGGAAGTCACGTCAGCTCCCATCTGGCTCGACTGCGGGTTTCTCATTCTTGGACTATGTTCGTCTAGGGGCTAGGTGTTGGCAACATGCGCGGAGTAGCCGAGGTATGGGGCCGAAATAATCGGGATTGTCCGTTTCCGGTCGTTAGTTGGTCGATTTAGGGGCATACTCGTGATGCTGCACCCGTTGCCGGCTCAGATGCCAGCTGACCGTCCCGATCATTTTGATTCTCGTGATCGTCCGAACGCCCAGCGAATTTTTCCTTCGCAGATCCGACACTAAATTAAGGCACATTTATGAAGCCAAAGGCTCGATACTCCGCCCGATACGCGGAGCCGCAACTTCAAAGGCGCGTCGCACGTTAGTTGCTGCTTAGTTGGATCCAATCCGTCTTTATCCGTTGCGATTCGATCCCCTTTTCCAGTATCGGCCCTGGGGCGGCCGACGGCTGGCCGACGTGTTGTCGATCGCGCTGCCCGGCGAGGACCCCATCGGCGAAGCCTGGATTCTGAGTGACCGCGATGACCATTCCAGTGTAGTTGCGGATGGGCCACTCAAGGGGAAAACTCTTGGCCAGCTAATGAATCAGTGGCCCGATCGGCTGCTGGGAAATCGGTGCGGAGCCTTCACTCGGTTTCCTCTACTGCTCAAATTCCTCGACGCACGCTCAGCGCTTTCGGTGCAGGTTCATCCATCAGACAGGCAAACTAAATATCTGCCCGCCGGCGAGAGCGGGAAAACTGAGGCGTGGGTCGTTCTCGCGGCTGGACAGGAAAGTCGCATCTACGCGGGGCTGTCGCCCAATACCACGCCTGACCTATTGCGCGAAGCGCTGGCAAAGGGCACGGTGACGGACCATCTCGCGTCCTTCGTCCCATCCGCTGGCGACGGGGTCTTCATCCCCGCAGGGACCGTTCATTCGTTGCGCGACCTGGTAATTTTTGAGGTACAGGAAAACAGCAATGTGACCTTTCGACTGTACGACTGGAACCACATCGATCCAAAGACTCTCCGGCATCGGCCTTTGCAAGTCGAGCAGGCGATGGCGTGTATCGATTTTACGCAAGGCGCCGTCACTCCGGTCGTGCCGCTCGCAGAGCAACTTGAGCCTGCACTGCGCGAGCGGCTCTTCGATTGCGAATCATTTCAGATTATGGCGGTTCCGCGCAAAATCGCCATTTACCGTCGGCTCGGCCGGGGCGCCGCGTGTTTTAGTGTGCATCGCCGGGAAAGGCCACGTGACGCATCGTGGCGCAGACTTTCACTTCAGTACCGCCGCGGTACTTCTCTTGCCTGCGGAGGTGGGAGCCTGTTTGTGCTGCCCGAACGGGACTGTCGAGATGTTGGAGATTTCGCTACCCACTGTCCCTGTGAAGATCGAGCCCACCATCATAGACCCAACAACGCAGCAATTTTGATGGTTGCGAACTTCGAAAATGTATCGGAAACCGCGTAAGGCAAGATGATCTGGTCGTTGTGCCGCATTGCTCCGCACGTATAGACGACGTTCGGCACGTAGCCCTGCCGCTCGGAAGGTTCAGGTCGAACAAGGGGTTCTCGCGTGCGCGCGATGACTTTGGATGGGTCTGCCTTATCGAGAAGAACCGCCCCGATCGAGTACCTGCGTACCGGACCCACTCCGTGAGTCAGCATCAACCATCCCTCATCCAGTTCGATCGGCGATCCGCAATTTCCAATCTGGACGAACTCCCAGGGGAATTGTGGCTTCAAGATGGCGACGCCACCGTTCCAGGAATACAAATCATCCGAATATATGAGATAGAGGTTTTCGTTATCCTGCCGGGCAATCATGGCGTACCGGCCGCCGATGCGCCTGGGAAACAGCGCCATGCCCTTGTTCTTGGCGGCGGTTCCCCGCAGCGGCGACATCCGAAAGGACAAAAAATCGTGCGTCGCGATCAACTCGGATCTAATCGCCCTACCGTTATAGGCGGTATAAGTCGCGTAGAACACTTTTCGCGTTCCATCCTCGAATTCCACGAATCGAGCATCCTCGATGCCGTTCGATTGGGCTTCGGTAACCGGGAAAATCACTCGCTCGCTGATGTCCTCGTCAGATGTGAAAATCAATTCGACCGTATCGCCATCCGAACCCGGGATCCGATTCTTTACTTTCGGGATGTACGCGAGCCGTGCTGTAGGGTCGACCGTCACGGTACCGTCGGCAGTGATAGATCCCGATCGGAATGTCAGAGATGAAACGTGCCCTTCCCCGACCGCCCGCAGGCTAAGAATGAAGCGTCGCCCCCCCTCCCGCACGCCCGATTGATCAAAATGCGCCACAATGCTTGGATTGAACAGCGCCGCTGCCTCGAACGAATACTCGTGCATGAAATAGGCTCCGACCAACCAGCGTTGCTCCTTGGTGAATGTCGCATGTGCGGCGACGGCTTCTTCCATCTCATCAGCGCGCGCCTCGAATATCTCGAGCAGATTGCGGTGACGGCTTTGGAAGTACTCTAGAACCTCCGCGAGCTCATGGGCAGCCGAGTCTCTATCGAGCGCCAGGACGCGATCGACGATGTGATTCGCGCGCGTCTTATCGGTGGGATTGAGGTCCCTAGGTTCGGTCGCCGGCCTGAATGGCCGGACGACCACTCTTGCCGGATCAGGGCGCAGACTAAGACCCTGCCGATTCAGTAAAGGGGAAGTGACAAAAAATCCTTACGTTGACTGCGCGAAGTCTACGGGATTTCAGGCGCGCAAAGCGAGAAGTGGCGCGGGTTTCGTACGATTGCCGAACATGACGGGCGAGCTGGCGAATCTCCGCCAGGCTCAAGAGATAGGAAACGACGGACTCGCCGCCTCTATTATCGTTCGCGCGTTCAGGGTGCAGTCCATCGCGGCAGCTTCCTGTCTCCACATCGACCAGCGGCGTTGATAGATCGTTAGTCCCCAGAAACCAGGAGAACGCCCGCGCCGCATCCTCCTTCCACTTGACGTCGCCATCCGCACGCCAGGCCGCAAGGCAGGCCGAGATCGCAGCCGTCGCTTCGAGAGGCTGCTGATCGAAGGCTTTTGGCGGCGCGCGCTTGTCACCGAAACTTTCAGAGCCAATCGGGCGAAAGATGCCGTCTCTGGATGTTTGCAACGTCATGAGCCAGCGCAACGATCTCAAGCCTGCAGCAACGTAGCTCGGGCGCGCTGATAGCAGTACCGGTAACAATGAGAGCTTGGGGTAGACGTGCGTTGTCGTATGCCAGACTTTCCTCGAACCATACCCACTCTTTGGTCTCGACCAAAGATATCAGGGCCATCAATCTATCGGCTAACAAATGCCGCAGCTCCCGCGCATAGGCATTTTTGGGCAGCGTGGCGCAGTAAGCATCCAATCCGAGCAGCGTAAAAGCCCAGGCGCGAGGCGAGGAAAATTTCTCCGTAGCTGAAAGCGCTTCGATAAATAGCGATGCGGCCCACCGCCGGCGCGATTCGTTGGCATCGCTACGAACGCACTCCCCCAAGGCCCAGAGTGTCCTCGCATGACTATCTTCGGAGCCAAAATCCTCGAGCCAATGACGATCGAAGCTCATGAAGTTGCGAAATCTCTTATGAGCAGGGTTCCAGGCATGCTGAACGAAGGCGGCAAGCCGCGAGGTCAGGGTTTCGGATAGACGCTGTTCTCCGGGAGCGTTCAGAGCACAGGCGACCAGCAGCGCACGCGCATTGTCATCGACGCAATAGCCGTGCGAGCGATCGGGTACCGAACAGATCGCATGCTGCAGAAGGCCTGTGTCGTCGCACAGGGACAAAAGATGACTCAGCTGCATCTGCGGTGCGGACAAGCTTTCGGCTGGGTGAATGACCTCAATACGCCGCGCAAACGCTTTGGGTGGGTGCCCGCGACGAGCGCTTTCAAAGACGCTTAAGTAACGTTCTGCGGTCCGTTCCCAGGTCATCGAGCGGCTGCTTGAGTAGGCGTGCACGCGCATCGCGAGACGTCGGGCGTCATCTGTCAGCAATCCCCCGATTTCCGCGCCGAGCGCCTTGGCGCTGCCAAACGGCACAAGAACGCCGCGCCCCTCCGCCAGCAGTTCCTGCGCATGCCAATAGGGAGTCGACACCACCGCTTTCCCAAGCCCGAAGCTATACGCCAAGGTACCGGATGTCATTTGAGCTTCGTTTAGGTATGGCGAGACGTAAACATCGCACATCGAGATGAAATTGAGCAATGTCGCTTGATCGACGAAGCGATTGAGGAAAATGACGTGGTCGTGAACCCCAAGGCTCTGAGCTCGAGCAACTAACCTCTCGCGATAGCTCTCTCCTTCTTGCCGAACAAGGTTGGGATGCGTCGCGCCGAGGACGACATAAATCGAATCGGGCCGCTTATTCAAGATCGATGGCATTGCATCGATCATCACTTCGATGCCCTTGTTGGGCGACAGCAGACCGAATGTCAAAATAACGGGTTTGCCGGCGAAGCCGAGTGCGGCTTTGGCAGCGTCGGGTTCGTGAAAGGCGGTGTCGGGAATTCCATGCGGAATTAACTCGATCTTATCCGCCGGTACGTCATACACCGCGCGCAGCAGACTCTCTGCTTTCTTCGCCATGACGATGATCTTGGAGGAGACATCAATTACTTTTTTCAGCACACTGCGCTGCACTGGTTTGGGCTCAGCGAGAACGGTGTGCAGCGTCGTGACTATGGGCATCGTCAAACGGGACAGCAGAGCCATGACGTGATTGCCGGCCTCCCCCCCAAAAATGCCAAACTCGTGCTGTAGGCTTACGACCTGGAAGTGACCTGCATTGAGAAAGTCGGCCGCGCGCTCGTATTCTGTGATCCGCTCATCGTTGATTTGCAACCGAACAACAGCTGGATAGTCGTAGGTGTAACCGTGGTCGGTCATTGCGACGATCGCCGTCTCGACGTGCCCGGCCGCCTTGGCAACCGCCTGTTGAAGATCGGTTGTAAACGTAGCAATTCCACATTGACGCGGCAGAGAGTTTCCCACAAATGCCAGACGGGCTGATGGAACCAATACAACTCCCATAGGAATGGTGGAAAACTGGCAGGCAGGAGCCTGAGGCCGTCTGGATGGGAACTTCGCAAACGGGGTCGGAAGGGCAGGTGCTGGCTCACCATACAGCATCGCAGGCTCGCCGTCTGTTCCTGCGGTATGGCGAGACGGCGTGTAGGACATATCTGGCATCGATGTGCAATCGACGCTGATTGCTCTTGGATCGCCGTATAGACGATATCTCCGGAACTCTAGCCCAAGGAGATTTTCATGACGTTGCCGGATGAATCAATTGCCAATTCGCAACCCGTAGCTTCTGCGGTCGAGGTGAACTTGGTCCGTCGCCGATTGTTGATTGGAAGCGCGGTTGTCGGAATTGGTGGTGCGGCAGCGGCGGCTATCCACGATGGGGAACTGGGCGGTCCATCGCAAACCTATCGAGGGGCTGTTCCTTGGCAAGAAGGGACGGCGGACGCGCCGCCGGGCGTTTCAGGATCTGGATACGTCTATTTCACGCCTACCGAAGTCGCCTTCATCGAGGCAGCCGTCGCACGATTGATCCCGAATGATCCGGTCGGGCCCGGGGCAGTCGAAGCGAACGTGCCTTTTTTTCTGGATCGACAACTCGCCGGCAAGTTCGGGCAAGGAGACCATTTTTTCCTCGGGGGTCCCTGGCCCAAGGGCACACCGGAACAGGGGTATCAAACCCGGTTCACTCCCGCACAACTGTATCGCGCTGCCATGACATCGATCGATAAGTACGTCGGCGCGAATTTCAACGGCGCGGGATTCAGCACGCTCGCAGCGGAAGATCAGGACAAGGTGCTCAAAGGGCTCGAGAGCGGCGAAATCAAACTCGATGGGGGCGTCGACAGCAATGCCTTCTTCGCGATGCTCTTACAGAATACCAAGGAAGGCTACTTCTCCGACCCGATCTATGGAGGCAACAAAGATATGAGCGCCTGGAAAATGATTGGCTTCCCGGGCGCTCACTACGATTACAAAGAATGGGTGTCCCGCCACGGAGAGCCCGTGCCCTACCCGACTGTTTCATTTAAAGGCCGTCCCGGCTGGACGGGGACTTAAGGCCATGCCGACCACTCTCAAACCCGTTGATGCGGTGCTGGTGGGCTTCGGTTGGACCGGCGCCATCATGGGCCAGGAACTTTGCGAGGCAGGTCTTAACGTGCTGGCCTTGGAGCGCGGGCCCTGGCGCGATACCCCAACGGACTTCGCGACCGGATTTGCACAGGATGAACTGCGCTACATGTGGCGCCATCATTTGTTCCAAAACGTCGCAGATGACACCTTGACGATTCGCAATAACGTGAATCAAGAGGCGTTGCCGATGCGCCACCTGGGCGCGTTCCTGCTCGGCACCGGCGTCGGCAGCGGCGGCGTGCACTGGAACGGTCAGATCTGGCGCTTCTTGCCGTCGGACTTTTTGACCAAGAGCCACAACCAACGGCGCTACGGCAAGAAAGCGGTCACGGATTTCGATCTCACCGTGCAGGACTGGGGCACCACGTACGAGGAACTGGAACCATTCTACGATCAGTTCGACAAGCTGTGCGGCACCAGCGGCAAGGCGGGCAATCTTCAAGGGAAAATCCAGCCCGGCGGCAATCCCTTCGAGGGTCCGCGCGCCAACGAATACCCCACTCCGCCCATGATCCAAACCTACGCGCCAACCTTATTCGGCAAGGCTGCGGCGGAATTGGGGCGACATCCCTTCCCGCATCCGACCGGCAATCTCTCGCAACCCTATACCAACCCGCTCGGCGCTCAGCTCGGGGCTTGTACGTACTGCGGATTCTGCGAGAAATTTGGCTGTGGCAACTATTCCAAGGCAAGTCCGCAAACAACCATCCTTCCCTCGTTGATGACGAAAGGAAACTTCACGTTGAAGACCGAATGTGAAGTGTTGCGTGTGGAGCTGTCAGCTGACCGCAAGCGCGCGACCGGCGTGACCTATGTCAACAGCGCGGGCGAGGAATTCTTCCAGCCGGCGGAGATGGTGATTCTGTCCGCCTACATATTGCAGAATGTCCGCCTGCTGCTCCTATCCGGCATCGGTAAACCCTACGATCCAAAGACCGGCGAAGGCGTCGTCGGCAAGAACTACGCCTATCAAACCATGTCGTCGGTGAATGTATTTTTCGACGATAAGATCTTGAACCCCTTCATCGGCGCCGGATCCTTAGCGACCGTCATCGATGATTTCAACGGCGATAACTTCGATCATTCAGGGCTGGGTTTTATCGGCGGCGCCTACATTGCCGGAATGGTCACCGGCGGTCGTCCCATCGAAATGATTTATACGCCTACGGGCACACCCGCTTGGGGCCTCGAGTGGAAGCATGCCGCGGCCAAAAATTATTTGCGCTCATTCTCCATCAGCGTTCACGGCTCCTGCATGAGCCATCGCGGCAACTACTTGGATCTGGATCCCACTTATCGCGACATTCACGGTCGACCAATGCTGCGTATGACGTTTGATTTCACTGAGAATGAACACAAAATGTCGGACTACTTGACCGACCGTGCGGCCGAGGTGGCCCAGGCGATGAACCCGCGGGAAATAAAAGTGAATCGCCGTACCGGCTCCTTCAGCGTTGTTCCGTACCAGACCACGCACAATACCGGTGGCGCCATCATGGGCGACAACCCGAAGAGCAGCGTCGTAAACAAGTATTTGCAGTCATGGGACGTGCCGAATGTCTTCTCCCTGGGCGCCGGCGCATTTCCGCAGAACGCTGGCTACAACCCCACCGGTACCGTGGCGGCGCTCGCCTATCATGCCGCGCATGAAATCAGAACGCGCTATTTAAAGAATCCCGGCCCCCTGGTGCAGGCCTAGCCATGGGCCTCTTCAGCATTCCGCGCACCCGTGCACTGCGTCTCGGGACGAGCATTGCCATCCTTGCACTGTCGCCCCTGGCGATGAGCCAAGTCTCGCCGAGTCTGCCCGCCCATCCGGTTACCGGCTTGCTTCCCCGACAACTCCTCACACAGCCTATTCCCGACTGGAGGCCCAACGCCGAACAACTGCGTCGCGGTCAGTACCTGGTGGTGGCGGGCGATTGTATGTCCTGCCATTTGCGCGACGGAGGCGAGCCGTTGGCCGGTGGGTTGGGACTGAAGACACCGTTCGGAGTCATCTACTCCCCGAACATCACTTCCGACAAAGAAACCGGAATCGGTAATTGGACGGACGAACAGTTCTATCGCGCCATGCACGACGGCACCGACGATGAGGGGAAGAATTTATACCCCGCCTTCCCGTATCCTTGGTTCAGGCTCGTCAGCCGTGAGGATACCGATGCGATCCTCGCTTTCCTGAAGAGTACGCCGGCAGTTAGTTTCACACCGCCCCACAACGACCTGAAGTTCCCGCTTGAGTATCGCTTCACGGTAAAGGGTTGGAATCTTCTCTACTTGAACTCGCACGAATTCAAAGCCGACGCCAGCCAGTCACCGGAATGGAATCGGGGCGCATACCTCGTCAATGGCCTCGGCCACTGCGGCGGCTGCCATACACAAAAGAATGCCCTGGGCGCAGATAAATCCGGGCACAACTTGCAAGGCGGCACTCTCGACAACTGGGTGGCGCCGGACTTGACCGCAAACGATCGCACGGGTCTCGGCGCTTGGAGTATCGATGACGTGACCGAATATCTTGGCACCGGTCGCAACGCACACGCGGGCGCGGGAGGCGCTATGGCCGACGTCATCACGTACTCCACGTCGCTGATGAGCGATGTTGACCGACACGCAATGGCCGTTTACCTGAAGAGCCAAGAAGCGAGCCCCAGCGTCACCAGCGCCCCACCGGATCCGGGAACGATGCACCGAGGGGCCGCCATTTACTCGGATGCCTGCGCATCCTGCCACCTAGAAAACGGTGTCGGCCAACCGAGATACTTTCCGCCCCTCGGTCCCAACGCCATGCTGCAACAGGCTGACCCGATCGGGCTCGAGCATTTGATCCTCGCCGGCGGGCGAATCGGTACCAGCCCTACTCGCCCTTCTCCCATGACCATGCCGAGCTTCGCATGGAAGCTCACCGATCAAGAAGTGGCGGACGTCTCAACATTCATTCGCAACAGTTGGGGAAACCAGGCGGCGGCGGTGTCGGTCTCGGATGTGCGTGCCGCCAGAAAGAAGTTGAACTTGGAAACGGTGCACCTGACCGCCAACTCAGGAGATCAGTAGTAACGTGGAATGGGTCCGTCTTGTGGTGTTGTGTTGGTCCCCAGGTCGAGGAACACCTCGTCCGCGTAACACCAGCCCCAGCCCTCGGGAGGATCATAGCCCTCGATGATTACGTGCTTCGTCGCACCATAATGAGCGGTTGCGTGACGGCCGGGCGACTGATCGCAACAACCGACGTGCCCGCAAATCCGGCAGATTCTGAGGTGAACCCACGCGCTTCCGGTTTTCAAGCATTCCTCGCAGCCGCGCGCGCTCGGGGCCACCTTCCTAATCTTGCTGAGATGCGAGCAGCTTTTATGCATGACCTTCGGTCTCCACTTTTGACTGAAGATAGTAGAACAGAGTGGTCGCGACCGGGGGCGCTTTGTGAATCTTGCCGCACTGCATGATCCTGGCCTCAAACCCGCTCACGCAGATACCGCAGTCCTAGTTGTGCAGACCCGGCAGCAGGGTTACAGTCCCCCCGCGAGAACGAAAGGCCTGTACATGGAAACGCAGTAGACCGCTCGAACAATAGCAGTCGCGGATTAATACGCCACGCGCAGAACATGCGCTTCAATCACAACGGCGTAAGGGAGACAGTGACATGAGCAACAAACTCTCGCCAACATCCATCGGCGCTCCTGTGTCGCGATCATGGATCTTCGGTGTTCTCGCGCTCGCGCTGCTCCATACCCCCAGCGCACACGCTCAGCCACAGGTACTGCAGCGCGGATACGACCCTGGCGTTTCCGGCGCCACGCTAAGTGAGAAGACGCTCAATACGTCCAATGTCGCGCCCAGCACATTCGGCCTGGTGTTCAAGCTGCCCGTGGATGACAACATCATGGCGCAGCCGCTGTACGTGCCGAACGTCCAAATTAACAGGATTTCTCACAACGTCGTGTACGTCGCAACCATGAGCGACACGCTCTACGCTTTCGACGCCGACGCCGGCGGTACTGCACTGTGGACGCTGAATCTGGCAGCGTTCGAAAACGCGACCCCGGTGCCGGCCGCCCGCTTCGCGTACTCTGGTAACAAGAACATCATCAACAATCTCGGCATTCTGAGCACGCCGGTGATCGACCTATCCACCCATACGCTGTTTGCCGTGGCCTGCACGCTGGAAAACAACACGATGGTGTACCGACTGCACGCAGTCGATATCAGGACCGGTGTGCCGCGGAGCGGTTCCGGAGTGGTGATTTCGGGCACCTATCGCACCATGACTTTCGAAGCTCGCAACCAGTGGCAGCGGGTATCGCCGGTACTCTCGGGTAATAACGTCGTGTTCGGATTCGGAGCCCTCGAACTGGAGTCGACAGCGGCCCTCTACGGCGGATGGGTCATGGCCTACGATAAGAACACGCTCGAGCAGACCGGCATTTTCGCGACTGTGACCATAGGTAATGGCGGCGGCGGGACCTGGCAGTCCGGCCGTCCGCCCGCCATCGACGGCCATGGTTACGTCTACCTCATCACCGGAAATGGCTACAACGGAATTGGCTACGACGGTGTCAATAATTTCAGCGAGAGCGTGCTCAAACTCGATCCGAGTCATGGCCTCGGTCTTGTCGACTGGTTCACCCCGAGTAATTGGTTAGCGCTCGACAACGGGGATCTTGATCTCACGAGCTCGGGCCCCCTGCTTGTCCCTGGGACCAATCTGATCGTCGGCGGCGGCAAGACCGGCGTCCTGTACGTGCTCAACACGGCCTCCCCGCCCGGTCTCGGCAAGAACACCGCAAATGACAGCGGTGCGTTGCAGAAGATACAGATTTCCGCGGGAGAAATGCGGGGCGGACCCGTCTATTGGCATCGTCCCACTGCAAACGGCGGTCCGTTGCTGTACAACTGGGGCGAGAACGATCGGGTCAAGGCTTTTTCTTTCAACGGAAGCACCTTCGCAACCACCCCTAGCGCCCAAGGGAGCGTCACCAACCAGATCTGGCCCGGCGGCATCCTCGCGCTCTCCGCCAATGGAGGCACCCCCGGCACGGGCGTGCTGTGGGCGACGGTCGCCGCGAGCGGCGATGCCGAGAACAATCCACCGGTGCCTGGCGAGCTGTACGCCTTCGACGCTGACAACGTCGCGACGGAACTGTGGAATTCGAACATGGACGCGGCAAGCGACGCGTTCGGCAATTTTGCGAAATTCGTGCCGCCGCTGGTAGCCAACGGCCGGGTCTACGTTGCGACCTGGTCGAAACAGGTGGCCGTCTACGGGCTCACGGACACAATGGCGTTGACCGGCATTTCGCCGCACGACGGACCGACTACCGGCGGTCCTGCGACGCTGACAGGAAGGAACTTCGTGACCGGCGCAACGGTCAGCTTCGGCGGCGAGGCCGCGGTCGTGACCTCGGTAAGTGCTGCAAAGATCGGGGTGATTGCACCGGCGCACGATCATGGGAGGGTGAACGTCGTGGTGACGAACCCCGATGGACAGAGCAGCACTCTCACGGATGGATTCACGTACAAAAAAGGCGGGCTGCTTGGTCCTCACCCGAATCGACCTCAAGACGAGCCCGGGCAGCGCGATCCTCGCGACTAATCGGACTTGGTGCGATCCCAAGAGTCGGGCGATTATTCGTCGGATTGCATATTTGCCAGTTGTGCGTCCCGCAGGTCGAGTTCCCTTTCAATCCGACGCCTCGCTTCATCTCGAATCTTGCCGAGACGGTAGAGATCGTTAATCTGCTGTCGCTCGGCGGCGATTAGTAACAGTTCAATCTCGTCCTGCAGATCGACGAGATGCCTGACATCGCGTTCCGCATCATTCCGACGTTCGCCGTATTGGCGACGATCTTTCAAGTGCGAACGCAGTGGCGCAACAATGTCCTCCGGCAGCTGGCGTTCCTTGATGAGCTGATCGAGACGGCGAGCAGCCGCCTCGATGGCTTGGCGCCGCGCCTCAGCCTCCTCCACTCGGTCGGCGTGTCGCTCGCGACGGCCGGCGTTGGCCAGTCCCAATGCGCGAATCACAGATGGCAACATCAAGCCCTGCCCCACAAGCGTCACCAAAATGACCGAAAATGTCAGGAAAAGGATTCGATCCCTATCGGGAAATATCATGCCGCTTTCGGTGGTCAGCGGTATCGCGAGCGCGGCCGCCAGCGATACGATTCCACGCACACCCGTGAACGCAAGGGCAAAAGGCCATTGCCACGGTGGGGAAGGATCGTTGCGTGCGACGGATGGAATAAGCCATCGAGGAAGATAGGTCGCGGGAAACATCCAGACGAAACGCGCCAATATGACGACACCGCACACGATCGCCGCGGAAACCGTCAGGTCATGCAGTGAATCGCCACGGATGCCGCTAATGAGAGTTCGCACCTGAAGACCTGTGATCAAGAACACGAATCCCTCGGTTAGATACATGAGAAAATCCCAAAAGAAAATGCCCTGCAGCCGCGTTGCTGCGCTGATGAGCCGCAAACCGTTCCAGCTGATGTAGAGTCCCGCTGTCACGGTGGCAAGCACGCCCGAACCTCCCAGGTGCTCCGGAGGCCAGTAGGCCAAGAACGGCGTGAGGATCGAAAGTATGACTTCGATACGCGGATCCTGAACCCAGCGGCGCAATCTCAGCATCAGCCATCCCACACCGATGCCCCACAGTATCTCTGCGCAGAGTATCGTGACGAACAATCCCACTGCCGAGCTGAACGAAAATGTGCTCACCCCGACCGCCGCGACCGCGAAGCGATAAAGAATGAGCGCGCTCGCGTCGTTCGCCAGTCCTTCGCCCTCGAGAATGACCAGCAGTCGTCTCGGAAGCTGCAGTCTGCGTGCTATCGACAGCGGCGCCACGGGATCGGGTGGCGAGACGATGGCCCCCAATACAAAGCCTACACTCCAGGAGAACCCCAGCAGCACATGGGTGACCGCCGCGGTAACAACGGTCGTGAACAGAACGCAGCCGACGGCAAGGAGCGAAATTGGACGTAGACTGAATCGAAACTCCCGCCAGCTCATGGCTACCGCCGAGGAATAGACAAGCGGGGGTAGAACAAACAACAGCACGAAATTGGGTGCCAGATTCACGGTCGGAAGTCCCGGGACGAGCGCCAGGCCAACTCCGGTGATCACCAACAAAATCGCGGGGGGAATCTGCAGCCGCTTCGCCACGACCGCGACAGCCGCGATGACGACAAGCAACAAAACGAGGATCTGCAGGTTTGAAGTCATGCAGCCCCCACCGACGGTCAACCGCGACGCGCCGTCTCGATTGCCGCAATGTCGATTTTCTTCATCTGCATCATCGCATCGAACGCGCGCTTGGCGGCACCGGGATCGGGATCGGTAATCGCCCTCGTCAGAGCGATCGGGGTAATCTGCCAAGACAAACCCCATTTGTCCTTGCACCAGCCGCACGCGCTCTCCTCGCCGCCGTTGTCGACGATCGCGTTCCAGTAGCGATCTGTTTCGGCTTGGTCAACGGTTGCGACCTGAAATGAGAACGCTTCGTTGTGCCGGAACGCAGGCCCGCCGTTGAGTCCGAGGCAAGGAAGGCCCATCACGGTAAACTCAACGGTCAACACGTCCCCTTTCTTCCCCGACGGAAAGTCTCCGGGTGCGCGGTGCACCGCGCCGACGGACGAATCGGGAAAGGTCCTGGCGTAAAACCTCGCCGCGCCCTCGGCATCGCGATCGTACCAAAGGCAAATCGTATTCTTTGCTGGCTCTACCATGCCGATTTCTCCATCAAGAGGCGACCCATATGCAACGTTAGTCAATATAATATGTGCATAATCAATATATTATGATTACTACCTGAGAATTCACTACGTGATTCCGGCGCATGCATCCGGCCCCGTGTTTTTCACATTGATTCCAAACTTTGAAGCATTGGCGTGTAATTGAGTCGTCGATGTTGCGTCCAAGTCAAGTGAACCAAAGGTCCATTGCGCCCGCGATGGCGCAGCCCGCACAGTGTTGGCGGGGGGATCCGGCGAACCCGGCAGCAGGGCTTCCCGAAACAGTTGAGGTGGCGCAGATGCGAGATACCCAAACGCCTGATGAGCATGTCGGTGGACGCGCGGGGCTCGTCGGCGGCCACCGTCAGCGTCCGCTGCTCGCCGATGATCTGCTAGCGTCGGCTCTGAAGCGCGCGAAGCGGCACCACTTTGCCGACCGTTCGTTCATTCGCCCCTTCGAGCACTTGCTCCGTGCCTGCAACGAAGAAGCGAATCTGAGCGCGTTCGGTGTGCGTGCGTTGAAAATCGACGTTCTGCGCTGTTTGAGGACACTGCTGCTCTTCGACGACATGGAGGCGGCCCGCCCTTCCGTACTCACGCGACCGATTCGTGCTCCTTTGTTCATCACCGGCATGCCGCGCAGCGGCACGACATTCCTCCACCGTTTGATTCTGCAGGATGCCGGCACGATTGCGCCGCGGTTGTTTCAGCTCGTGTATCCCTATGCTTCGCAGGACGGGCGTCTTGGAACAACGCTGCGCAAGAAGTGGGTCAGCCTGCAACTCGCCCTGTTTCGCATGATCGCCCCCGAGCTCAACGCCCTCCATCCCATCGCGGTCGATACACCGGAGGAGTGCACGGACATCACCGCACACGTGTTCCAGAGCCTGCGTTTCGACGCCATGTACCGCGTGCCCTCCTACAACAGCTGGTTGGGGCATAGCGGCTTTCTCAATGCCTATCGCTTCCATCGCCGTTTTCTGCAGCATCTTGATGCCCAGCTCCCGGGCCGACAGTGGATCCTGAAGTCGCCGGACCATGTTTTTGCCATTGACGACATCAGGAATGTCTACCCTGATGCTCGCCTGGTGTTCATCCATCGCGATCCCGTGAGCGTCCTCGCCTCTGTAGCGAGACTGACGGAGGTGCTGCGGCGGCCCTTCGCACGCAGCATCGATCGGGTTGAGATCGGCCGCGAAGTCAGCACAACCTGGATGGACGGCGCTCAACGAATGAGCGAGCTGTCATCGAGTGGCGGCTCGGTTTTGCACCTGAACTACCGGCAGATTGTCTCCTCCCCTCTCGATGCCGTCAGGGCGGTTTACCGCCATTGCGACCTCGAGCTGTCCGCTGAAGCAGAAGAGCGCATGCGCAGCTGGCTGCTGACGCCGGTCAATTCCCGCCGACCTCCTCGGGACTACAAGCTGGCGGAATTCGGCCTCGATGCTCATCTTCTGCGCGAACGCTTTAGATCCTACACAGATACCTTTGGTATCGAGATCGAGCACTTCGGAGAAGAGGCGCAGACAGCCGCCCTGGCGTGACGTGCGGCGAAGCACGGCCATAGCGCTCATCCTCGGCGTCGCCGCCCTGGTCGGAACCGTTATCTATGCGGGCGCCGGCGCGGTGGTACAGGCGGTCGCGACTCTACGCATTACGGGTCTTGCAGCCTTGGTGATCCTGCATCTGCCCATCGTCGTCCTGATGGGATGGGCTTGGTGGCTGGCTTCGGGTGACACTCCGCCCGCTTCGCAATCCAGATTCGTGTGGGCCCGATTCGTTCGCGACGCCGCGGGGGAACTCTTGCCTTCCCTGCAGATCGGTGGAGTGGTCTTCGGGCTGCGCGCTCTCGGTCGGGGTCGCACGATCACCGTTGGGGCAGTCTCCGCGAGCATCGATGGCGTCATTGAACTGACTGCGAAGCTGCCTTACGTGCTTGCCGCACTGCTGACTCTGCTCGCCCTGGCTACGCAGCCCCGCCCCGCCCGTCTATTGTCTCTGGCGTTGGCCGCAACCGGCGTGCTGGTTGGGATTCTCTTGCTGGCGCGCCGCTCGCTGAGTGCTTGGCTGCAAGCCCTCGCGCGAGCCATCAGTTCTCGCTGGCCCGACGTGCTGTCTCTGGACGGCTCCGACGGCCGCGACGTCCAAGATTCCTTTGATCACATTCTCAGTCAGCGTGGGCGCCTATGGTCGGCCTTCGCCCTTCATCTCGGCTGTTGGTTTTTGGGCGCCGCAGAGGTGTGGGTCGCCTTCCGCCTGCTTGGCATAGATGTGACCGCGGCGCAGGCGCTGGCCATTGACGGCACAGTCGTCGGGCTCCGTACGTTCGGATGGATGGTGCCGGCCGCGGCCGGTATACAGGAAGCGAGCTACCTGCTGGCCGGCGCGGTGTTCGGCATCCCGCCCGCGGCAGCGATCGCCGCATCGTTCGCGCGCCGCGCCCGGGATCTGGTGCTCGGAGTCGGGGTTTTCGGAATCGCCACTGCCCGCGACGCCGGCGTTACGCGTCTGACGACCAGACCTCCGCCCTCGGCCTGACAGCGGGGCCCGTTGCGGATTAGTCTAGTTGGCGTGAGCACCCCTCTGAAGCCTTCGCTGATCTCCCGCCTTGTTGGCCTGTGCCTTGCACACAAGTGGATCGTCGTGACGGTGACGATCCTCCTTTGCATAGCGATGACTCGCTACGTCACCAGCCACTTCGGTATGACCACGGACACCGACGCGCTGTTGTCGCCCAAGCTGCCGTGGCGCGTGCAACAGGCAGCTTTCGACGCGGCGTTTCCATCGGAGGGCTCGGATATCGTCGTCGTGGTCGAGGGCCAAACACCGGAGCTGAGCGAGATGGCGGCAGCCAGGCTCGCCGCGAGCCTCAGTGCTCAAACGAGCCTGTTCCGCGCGGCCCAGCGACCGGACAGTGGACCCTTCTGGTCACATAACCAATTGCTCTTCGCCTCGATCGAGGACGTGAACACGGCCATCGCTCAACTGCTGAAGAGCCAGCCATTCCTCGGATCCATGGCATCCGATCCCTCGCTTCGGGGCCTCGCGAATACCCTTTCCCTGACGATGCGAGGCGTGAACGACGACCAAACCGCAGCGGACAAACTGCGCACTCCCTTCCGGACTCTCGCCAATGCGCTCCAAAGCGTGACTACCGGCAAGCCGACCTTCTTTTCTTGGCGCACCTTGATCACCGGGCACGAGCCGGACAATCGTGAGCTGATGCACATCATCCTGGTCAATCCGGTGCTCGATTTCACGCAGCTCAAGCCCGGCCAAGTGCCGATCGATGCGATTCGCGCCACGGCGAAGCGCCTTCAGCTGGACGCAGTCCATGGCGTGCGCGTTCGCCTCACCGGTTCAGTGCCATTACAGGACGAGGACTTCGGAACATTGGCGGAACGTGCCGTTTTAATCGCCTCTCTTGCCAGCGCAGCGATCGTTCTCATGCTTTGGTTTGCCGTCAGGTCACCGTGGTTAATCCTATGTATTCTGGCGACCACCCTGGTGGGTTTGCTGACGGCTACTGCGCTCGGTCTCGTGCTGTTTCACCGTTTCAACGTCATCTCGGTCGCCTTCATCCCCCTGTTCGTCGGAATGGGAATCGATCTCGGTATTCAATTCAGCGTGCGCTATCGAGCAGAACGCGGAGCCGAACAGGACGTGGGTCCCGCGCTCATCGCGACGGGACGCACCATGGGAAGATCCCTCACCCTCGCGGCGGCCGCGATCGGCGCAGGCTTCCTGGCCTTTACACCCACCGCGTACTACGGCGTGTCGCAACTCGGGGTGATTGCCGGGATCGGCATGTTCGCTGCACTTGCACTGAACCTCACACTGCTGCCGGCTCTGATCGGAATCACGCGACCGCCTGGGGCTCCGGTCCTAACCGGCACCCGCTTGGCGCTGATTGACAATCTTCTGCTACGTCACCGGATTCTGGTGGTCGGCACCGGCGCGGTTGCAGCTGCGATTTCCGCCGCGTTGCTGCCCCGCTTGCACTTCGACTTCAATCCCATCCACCTGCGCAGTTCGCGCGTGGAGTCGGTTGCCACGCTGATGGATCTGATGCGCGATCCCGATCGATCGCCCAATACGTTGGAGGTCATCCGGCCGAACCTCGCCGCAGCCGATCAGCTTGCCGAAACTTTCAGGCGCGACCCGAGCGTATACAGTGCGCGCACGCTTTCCAGCTTCATTCCAAAGGACCAGTCCGAGAAGATCACCCTCATCAGCGATGCGGCAAACCTGGTCGATCTCACACTGAATCCGCTCGAGGTTGCGGCGCCGCCGACCGATGCCGAGGTCATCGACAGCCTGAAGCGGGCAGCCGCAAAGCTGCGTCAAGCCTCAATAGAAGACCCGCCGTTGCGTGCCGACACCCGGATGCTCGCCGATGAGTTCGACACGCTGGCGCGAGGCAGCCAAGCGGTGCGAGCTCAGGCCAAACAGATGCTGATCCCCGGGTTTGTGACGGCCCTCGAACAGATACGCAATCTGTTGCAGCCGCAACCCATCAGCATCGAAACGCTGCCGTCCGAACTCGTGAACGAATGGCAGACTTCTGATGGACGGGCGCGCGTCTCGGTCTTAGCCAAGGGCGACTCCAACGACAACGCCGTGCTCCGACGATTCGTCGCAGCTGGAATCAAGATAGCGCCGGATGCGACCGGCACGGCGCTCTACCTTCAGGCTTACGCCGAAGCCGTAGTCAACGCCTTCATTACGGCGGGCGTGCTTTCATTCGTCGCGATTTGCGCCCTGCTCTTCTTCGCGCTGCGACGGGTACGCGATGTGGCGATCACCATGGCGCCCATCGTATTGACCGGCCTCCTGACCATGGGAACCTGCGTAG
Organism: uncultured Gammaproteobacteria bacterium; assembly: GCA_963775565.1. Lineage (GTDB taxonomy): Bacteria > Pseudomonadota > Gammaproteobacteria > Steroidobacterales > Steroidobacteraceae > Bog-1198. The sequence goes on along the minus strand of CAVZJP010000016.1, from coordinate 351,814 downwards.
TGATCGGGCAACCGTTGAATTTTGCCAACATCATCGCGCTGCCGCTGCTGTTTGGCATCGGGGTTGCGTTTCACATCTACTTCGTCATGTCCTGGCGATCGGGGGGCTCGCACCTTCTGACATCGAGCCTCGCCCGAGGGGTATTCTTCAGCGCGCTCGCGACCGCGACCGGCTTCGGCAGTCTCTGGGCCTCGAGCCATCCTGGAACAGCCAGCATGGGGAAGCTGCTGATGATATCTCTGGTCTGGACCCTCACCTCGGCACTGCTCTTCCAACCAGCGCTGATGGGTCCGGCGAGCCTTCCAAAGAAGAACGGCCGCACTACTTCATGAGGCCGTCGCTGACCTTGTTTAGAAAGGCAATCAGCGTGGGAGCCCCTCCAGTTGCGATGGCTGACGCGAAATCCGAGCGGTGCAAGGCCAGTGCACTGATCCCCTCGGTAGTGACATCGATGATCTTCCAGGTTCCGTCCACCTCGTGCATCCGATACAGCATGCTCACGGGAGAATCAGGAGGCTGAAGGATGCGGGTACGGACGATCTTATCCTCACCGCGACTCGCAACGGCGTCGTCGATCTCAAATTTCTGTCCCTCGAATTTGCGAAAATTATGAGCGTAATTGGCAACCGTGTAGCGGCTGAAAGCCGCCACCAATGCCTGCTGCTGATCCGGCGAGAAGCTTGTCCACTCCGGGCCAACGGAGAGCCGTGTCACAAGCGGTAAGGCAAAGACCCGTTCGATCACTGGCTCAAGGTTGCGGTACCGCTCGGTCATGGATATTGCCGAACCCGCCTGCATGGACTTGAGCAGCGATGCAGTGAGGGTCTGCACTTGAGCCGCCGCAGGATCGCTGTCCGCGGCGCGCGCTGAATCAGCGGCCGCCGGGACGAGCACCACGCACAGCAGGATTGCTACTTTTAGTGTCATGGAAATGATATCTCGCTCGCTCGGGTACGCAGCGGACCGAGTTCTTTATTGTGCCACAGAGGCTAATGCGATGAGAATTCGACCGGATGTGCGCTAGCAGACAGACAAACGCGGTGCAACAAGTAACACGATTGCACTTCTTATGACGGAATCTTTGCAGCAAATAGATCCCGATTACTATCGCTCCGTGCGATTGCTCATTGCGCGCGCCGAGATCGAGCAAATACGCCAATGGCGGGCTGGCATTACGAGACGGAGCAAGATTCCTCTCGGGATGGCGCGCGATGCGTTGGCGGCATCGATCCGATTAGAGCTTGTTACGGGCGACTAATTGAATCTTACGCCGACGGCAAATCTCCGCGAACTATGCGGCGTGCAGTACACCACTTCCGCCATGGCCCGGAAGTTCACCAGCGAATCGCTGACAATGACCCGTTTGCCCGCCGGTAACCTGCGGCGGCTGATGAAACGTGCTCCGTGTTCGCTGATGTTCACGAAAATCACGGTCTCATTGAAGGTCGGCTCGTCGGCGGCCTCGACGCTTGCCACCGTATTGGTGGCCATGCGGCGCTCGGTTCGCCCGGTTTGCATGGTCATTCACCCCCCTGGGGCGGCCGGTAGAATCACAGATGAGTGCGGGATCAGTGTGGGCACGGTCATGGCGTCGGAAGCCCAACGATCTCTGCGTTTGTGCCGATAAAGCGCGATATCGGCCTGCCCCATCAGCTCCTGCAGAGTCACAGGGTTGCCGGGATTGAAGTGTGCCACACCCACACTCAAGGACAATTTGTACGGGCTGCCGATGCCCGAGCATTCAACCAGCTTGGATTGCAATCGCCTGCAAATCGACTCTGCGCTGCGCCCGGGTGCCTCGATGATCAAGGCCACGAATTCGTCGCCGCTCAAACGAGCGGTCAAGTCAAATCTACGGAAAGTCTCCTTGATGCATGCAGCCGCGCGCGATATCGCCCGATCGCCCTCACCGTGACCAAACCGATCGTTTATCGATTTGAGCCCATCCACATCGGCGAAGAACAACACCATATTCTGACCCGTGTCGGAGGCAAACCTCAGATGCCGGGTCGCTAGCGCCATAAATCCGCGGCGATTATGCAGGCCGGTCAGATCGTCCCGAAATGCCATCTCCAGCAGTGCACGCTGCAACCCAAGTTGCCCGTGGGCGAAACGTACTATTCGCGCAAGGGTATCGGACCCCATCAGCGCACTGTCCAAGACCTCCTGAGTACCGGAGCTCAATCGAGCCAGGCTTCCGCCCACCCCTGGCAAACACTGCGTCTGTAGAGCGCCGTGAATATCGGGCAGCAAGACGACTGGCAGGTTCGGAATCTTATCTCGCACTTGGATGACCATGGAGAGCGCAAAATTTCGCGCCAATGTTGAATCCAGGAGAAGCACATCGGGTGATTTCTCGGCGATCTTGACCAGTGTGCAGTCGAAGTCTTCCTTATTCACGCGCAAGCCCTTGACGTCTATCAGGTGACAGTCGATCGACTCATCAATGCCCCCGTTCAAAAACCAGGAGTTTTCCCGACTATCCAAAACGACGAGAGCTTTAAGCGGTTTTTGTTTCATATCCTCATTCACCCGATGCGCCGACTGGCCGCCGGACCAGCATAGGCCGCCTGCCAACGGGAACAATCGGGTGAATTCTTGATGGCCGCGGGGAAAAACCCGGAGGCCCATACAAGGGCTACCGGCCCTCTCGAGCCTGACTAGGGCTCCAGCAAGCCATTGCGGATCGCATAACGAACCAAACCGGCGGTCTGGTGAATGTCGAGTTTTTCCATGAGCTTGGTTCGGTGGGTGTCCGCCGTTTTGGCGCTGATGCCCAACAACGACGCGATCTTCTTGGTCGAATGCCCTTCGCCTACCAGCTGCAAAACCTGCCGTTCTCGCACACTCAGTTGCGCGTTGGGTCCATCGGTATTCGTCAAATACGCCCGAACCACAGCCTTGGAGATCTTGGGACTCAAGTACACCTCGCCGCGATCCACGTGCCGGATGGCCGCTACCAAATCTGTGCCCGCCTGCGTCTTGAGCACGTAACCGCGCGCGCCAATTCGCAATGCCTCAACCGCATAGGGCTCTTCCATATGACGAGTGAGAATGATCACACGCGTTTGTGGGCTTACGCGTACCGCTTCGCGCAGTACGGCCAGGCCGTCGAGCCCCGGCATATCCAGATCAAGCACGGCGATCTCCGGGAGCAGTTCCTGAATCAAGCGAATCGCCTCCAAGCCATCTGAGGCTTCGCCCAATACCTCGATGTGCTCCTTCTCCAGCACCATTCTCAGTCCCTGACGGACGATGAGATGATCATCTGCAAGAACGACACGAATCGGCATTCAGTTCTCCACAGGAATCGATATTACCAATTCAGTTCCGTGGCCGTTGGCCGTGTTGATCTGTAGGTGTCCGCCGACAACACTCAACCGCTCGCGAATGCCGATCAAACCGAAACCTGTTTCCGCTTGCTGGACGGCGGCCGACGCCGGGTCGAATCCCCTGCCATTGTCTCGTATGGAACAAAGAATCGAATCAGTCGTTCGTTGAAATTCGATCCACACGGTAGTAGCCCGCGCATGCTTGACCACGTTGTGCAGTGCTTCTTTGGCGATGTGGTACAAGGTCGTCTCCACACGCCTCGGCAATCGCTGTTCCGGTACGGCATCGATGCTGATCTGCAGTTGGGAGCGCTGCGCGAGCCCCTCGAATAAATAACGCAGGGCCGGTACCAAGCCTAAGTCGTTCAGCAGCGCGGGCGCCAGTTCGTGCGACAGCCGGCGTATTTGAGATTCAATCTGATCGAGCAGCTCCGTCACTTTGAGAACCCTTGGTTGAACGGCGGGCACGTCGTCCGACAGATTTTGCAAGGCAATGTACACCGCTACCAATAATTGGCCGGCCTCATCGTGAAGTACCTTGGCGATTCGCTTTGCCTCCAGCTCCAGCACCTCGTTGAAGTGGCGCAGCGCCGTATTGGCCTCGCGAAATCCGCCGTACGTCATCTCATAGGGCGAGATGCATTCAGCAAAAAATTGCGCAGCGCCGGCCAATACGCGATCACGTTCTTCACCTGCCGCCTCCCGCGCAAGCAACTCGCGCAAACAAACATGATGAATGTCCGCGATCGCGACCAGACTCGTGCCCGACTCCAGGGCCCGGCGCCCAATTTGATACGCCTGCTGCAGGGCAGACTCCCCTGCCCCGCTCAAATAATGTTGCAACGACGGCGGATAGGCGGAAGCGGTTTCTGTCACGGCTGAGCACCTCGATAACGTGCAACCAGGACCAAGGCATCGTCGTTGCCCTTGCAGGCGCTTGCCAGTATTCCGTCTGCCACGGACTCGATTTGGGCATCCATGGCAATGCGCAGCGGATGCTCGGCGATCACACCGTCGGTGGCCATCATCAACAAATCACCGGGTCGAATGGGCAATTCCTCGGCGCGAAGCATGGGCAAGTGACTGCCGACCACGCCGTTACGCAACAGCAGTTTGTCGCGCGGCAGCTCCGGTTCCCGGTGCAGCAGAGTGCCTTCAACATTGCCGACACCGATCCACCTAAGCACCGAGTCCTCGGTATTGAACTCCGCCAGACTCATGGCCACTCCGCGTGTCGTTCGCAACGATTCGTGGCAACGAAGCAGCAACTCTACGAGCGGATCACCGGCATACCGCCGCAGCATCTCGACCGCGACCTTGGATGCCGCGGCGGCCGCTCTGCCATGCCCCAATCCGTCGATAACGGCAAAGATCATTCCGTTCGCAACCGGACCTGCCCAATGCCCGTCGCCCGATACCGTTTCTCCCGGCATCGTGGAGGCGGCGGTGCTCCATTCCAGACCCAACGCTTTCACTTGAGCCACTTCTTGACCGTGACCATCGTTCCCTGCCCCGGCTCCGATTCAATCGCGAACTCGTCCATCAAGCGCCTGACACCGGGCAATCCGAGGCCCAGGCCGCCGGACGTCGAATAGCCGTCGCGAAGCACGTCCTCGATGTTGCGAATGCCCGGCCCCCGGTCGCGCGCGGCGATGACGATACCCCTCCTATGAGAGATTTCGACTCTGTGGATCATCACGTCGCCCTGCTTCGCATAGATGACGATATTTCGGGCCAACTCGGAAATCGCCGTCGCAATCAAGGTGGCGTCCGTTGCGCTGAACCCAATTGCCGTGGCCAATGATCTTCCCTGTTGCCGCGCCGATACGATATCTCCGTCGGAGCGGATCGCTACCACGATATCTTGTAGTACAGCCATTCGCTCTCAGGATTTGCCGGTGGCACGTAGTTGCAGGTGCGCGAGGCCCTCCTCCAAATCCAGCGCTGTCGCCACGTCTTCCATCGTCAAACCCAGCTGCACCATGGCAAATGCGACTTCCGGCTGGATGCCCACGATGACCGTATCCGCGCCGCGCAGACGTATCATGTTGGTAATGTCGCGCAGTGTCCGCGTCGCGAACGAATCCATCACATCCAGCGCGGTCACGTCGATGATCACGCCATTCGAACGGAAGTGAATCACCTTGTCGATCAGCGCCCGGCGCAGATGCAAAAGATCCGCATCGGAAAGCGCAGCCTGGATGGTCGCGATGAGAAACCGTCCCTGCTTTAGGATTGGGACTTCCACGCTCCGGCCTATGCAGAGGCCGTTTCCGCCACCGGGATCACCTTGTAGCCCAGCAGCCGCTCGGCTTGCTCGATGCCGCCTTGCAAGTCGCCGACGGTATTCATCTTGCCAAGATCGACCCCGATGGTGACGATGGTCTGCGCAATTTCGGGGGAGAGGCCGGTCACGATCACCGTGGCACCCAGGAGGCGCGAAGCTTCCACGGTTTGCACCAAGTGATTGGCGACCGTGGCATCCATTGCCGCCACGCCGGTGATGTCGATCACCACCACTTTGGCGCGGTTCGTGCGTATGCCACGCAGCAACTGCTCCGTCAACTGGCGTGCTCGCTGCGCATCGATGACACCGATGATGGGCAAGATCAGCAACCGCTCGCGCACCTGCAATACCGGCGTGGAGAGTTCGCGGATTGCTTCCTGCTGCTGGCGGATGACGCGTTCTCGCTCTTGGACGAAGCCGACGGCGACAGTGTTGGCGATGCGGTTGGCGGCGGGCTCGTAAGCATCCAAGATGCGGTTCAGCATCGTGAAATCGCCTTGATACTTGGCGAACAACGACCTCGCCAAGACGTCGCGCAGCAAGAGCACGATTCCGACCACTTCGTGGGTTTCCACTCCGCGGGGGATGATGCGCTCGGACAGATTTCGCGCATACGACTGCAGGGCTTCGAAGGTTCCGGTTGCGAGCGCTTCGACGTAGTTGTCGTACACGGACGTGGCTTCGGCGAACAGCTCTTCCTTGGTCATCGCTGTCAGCAGCTGCGCTTCGGTGATTCGGTTGGCCCACTCCTCGCGCAACTGAGTACGGTTCTGCCGCAGGTGCGCCACGAGTTCCTGCAGCAGCTCGGTCGATTGCGCCGCGGTTCGTTGTTCGCGACTGGCGGATTGTTTACTTGAGGACATGACTATGACTCCCTAGGCCGCTAACGGGTCTGAAGGAGCCTGCGAACTCCCCCTCGCATTTAGTTACTGTACAGGGAAGAGGGGATTGCATCATCAGGGAAATACCTGATGGGATCGATTTACCCCGGATGCTCCGGTGATGCTGTCTGCTCAAATGCCCGTTCTGCTTGCAGGCTCCGCAGATCCCGGGAGATCGTTGCGACCGCCAGAGTGCGGTCACCACGACGATATGTTACTTCGCAATTACGGGATTCCAAGGAACCCTCGATGCTTGTCGTGTCGTATGTCTCCGCGTGCCCTATGTAGTTGATCGCAACGTCGTAATGTTGGCTCCAGAAAAATGGGACCGCCGCGAATGGTTGACGAAGACCCAGCATGTTGCGCGCCGCCGTCTGACCCTGGCGCTCCGCAACCACCCAATGCTCGACGCGAATCCGGTCGCCAGAGTGCGGATCGGGCCAACGCGCGATGTCGCCGGCGGCGAATACCCCCGGTGCGCTGGTTTGGAGGAATTCATTGACTGAGACGCCTCGATCGATCTTCAATCCGGCCTGCTCGGCGAGCGCAATGGCCGGCCTCACGCCGACGCCGAGCACGACTAGATCGGCCTGCAGGGTCGTGCCATTGTTCAAGGTGACCCGATTGCCGTCAACGTGACTCACCGACTGGCCGAGATGGAACGTCACGCCGTGCGACTCATGCACCGTCCGCAAAAACATTCCGACCGCGCGGCCCATGACTCGCTCCAGCGGAACTTGCTCGAGCCCCACGACATGTACGTCAATGCCGCGCGCGCGCAGTGCCGCGGCAACCTCCAGCCCGATGAAACTGGCACCGACGACGACCGCCGCTTTCGCCGATTCAGCAGCCGCAATGATTGCGCGGCTGTCCGCCATGGTGCGCAGGTAGAGGATACGTGCCGGGGCTTTTTGTGGAATCTCCAAGTGGATTGGATCCGCACCCGTCGCCAGCAATAGGGCGCCATAGGCGAGCTGTCGGCCGTTATTCAGATTGACCACTCGGCGCTCTGCGTCGAGCGCGGTCACACGCTGATTGAGCAGCAGTTCAATTTTCTGATCGGTGTAGTACTGCGTGCTTCGGAGCGGCATCCACTCCTCGGGCGCCGTGCCGGCGAGAAAATCCTTGGAGAGATTCGGGCGATCATACGGTGCCACATCATCCGCGCTCACCAGGGTCACCGGAGCGGAATACCCCGAACGACGAAGCATGTCCGCTGCGGCCAGCGCCGCGGCCCCCCCGCCAACAATGACGATTGAAGTTGGCATCTTCGAAGGCGCAGCGTCGCTCGATTCGATTGTCCGCGTGGGGAGATTGAGTTTCTCCCGAACGTAGATTTTGTCGAGCGTGACCTCCACGCGCCAACACGCAATGGGATCGAGGGCCGGCGCATACAGGGCTTCGCCGGTCCTCAAGCTGAAGCAAGCGTGATGCAGGGGACAGCGGATGGTCTCTCCGACAATCAGTCCCTTGGCGAGCGAGCCGTGGTAATGCGTGCATGACGCTCCGACGGCGAAGTAATCCTTTCCACGCCGCATGAGGATCGCCTCCTCACCATCGACGCGTCCAACGACGATTCCACCTTCCGCAAGTGCCGAAATGGGGAGGCCGGCTCTTAGATCCAAATCACCGGAGTGTTCCATTTCAGGTCCCGCGCTCCTAATGCTCCCACGAAAAAATACGCTTCCAGTCATTCTTCATGCTGATCACCACCCAGCCGCGCTGTTTGGCTTCAGACATGAGCGCCTCCGAGAAGGTGCCGATCTTGGACTCAGGGCCGTAGGCGTATTCGCGCGTCGCGTCATCGTGATGCACCAACATAATCAGGCTGGCGCCGCCGCCGTCCTGCGTGTATTCAAGCATCTGCTGATCGCCGGTCGAATTGCCAAAGGCTGCCACGGGTCGGCGCCCGATGACGAGCTCGATGCCGACGGGCTTGCCTGCCTTGTCATTGACCCGCATCCCCTGCGGAACTTTGGTGAGCTCCGACTTCCCGTTCTGATCATAGCCGAATGTCACGTCGGCACTGGAGCCCACGACCTGTTCGGGCGGAACGCCGTAGACTCGCTCGGCATAGGCGCGCACGAATTCCTGGCCACCCCCGGTGACGATGAAAGTTCGGTAGCCATTGGCGCGCAGGTACTGCATCACTTCAAACATCGGCTGATACACGAGATCGGTGTAAAGACGGTGAAACCGCGGGTCTTGGGCCGTCGCGATCCAGTCCTGCACGCTTTTTCTGAATGCTTCCACCGTCATGCCGGTGTGAGTCACTGCGAGGATCTTTTCGAGTTCAGGCAGGGTCAGCTTGGCAATCGCCGCCCGGTCGCCGGATAGCACGGTCTTGAACGGTTCGACCTCTTTGAGCTTTGGATCGGTCGCCGCCATCACGCCCACTTGGTGGAAGGCAAACATGACCTGTGAGTACAGCGGTTGCTCGACCCAGGTGGTACCGTCTTGGTCGAAGGTGGCGATGCGTGCCACCGGATCCACGAATTTCGGGTTGCCCTGGGTGGTAGTGTCCTTCACGAAGGAGATGATCGCCTGCTTGGCGGGGCCCTCATTCCACGAGGGCAACGGATCCGATTGGGCAAATGTCTGCGTGCTGAGCGCAATCCCGGCAAACAAGAACAGGCTACGAGCGAACATGCGTCCACCATACCGCGGCAGATCGAAAGGGAGTCATTGGACCTTGGTGCCATACGCGCGAGGCCAGAATCGCGCGTTGGGCCGCGGGTACGCCTTACGGCTTCAACTGGTGTATGCCGCGATCAACGCCCTCGCCGCCTTCGCCGCACCTTGCACGGGGCCATTTTGGCCCATGGTCACGCGAGCCACATAGGCGCCTTCCCATAGCAGCATCAGCGAGTCGCCGAGCTCGTCCGGGTCGCGGGCTTGCATGTCATGCGCGAGCCGACGAAAACGCCCACGCATGTCGGCCTTGTACTTCTCGATGACGGGGCGGGCCGGATGATCCGGCTCGGTGATTTCCACCGCGGCATTGGCCAGTGCACAGCCGCGCGAATCCTCTTCGCAATTATTCTTTACCAATACATCGAACAGAGACTCCACCTGTAGGCGCGGATTGCCCGCATGCGCCGCGAGGGTCTCGTCCCACCAAAGCAATCCCTCGCGCTCCTCGCTGCGCAAGTACTCCGCCACGAGTTCGTCTTTGGAGGCGAAGTTGCGGTAGAAGCTCATCTTGTTGGTACCGGCCTCGCTGGCAATGGTATCGACGCCCACGGCATGAATGCCGTAGCGATAAAAGAGATCGCTGGCGGTTTTCATGATGCGATCACGCACGCGAGACTTGGGAACGGAAGAAATAATCTCTTCCTCTTCAGCCACTTGCGTCGTTTTAGCCTGACTCATAAGATCTCCACTTGACATGTGACTGACCGGTCATTAACGTATCACTCACGTGACTGACCGGTAACACACAGCGCATAGCATCGATGGGATGCAGCCGTAAGTCAAGTTCTCTTTAAGGAGTCTCAACGTGCCTCTCAACCGCGCCATTTACAAAAGCTCTCTACCCGCTCTGCTGGGTATCGCCGCCTTCGCCGCCTTCCTGCTTCTCTCCGGCGTTGGACACTCTCGCGCCAAACCGCAGCCGGCGGCGAACGCCGCACTGCCCCAGGTCACGGTGGCCGAGGTGATTCATCGGCCGCTGCGCGAGTGGCAGGAATTCACCGGTCGTCTGCAAGCCGTGAATACGGTGGACATTCGCCCGCGCGTGAGCGGCTACGTCGACCGGGTTGCCTTCACGGACGGGGCACGCGTCAAGAAAGGCCAATTGCTGTTTCAAATCGATCCGCGTCCGTTCCAGGCGGAAGTCGAGCGCCTGGTCGCGGAGCGCACCCGCACTGTCTCTGACCTCGAACTCGCCAAGGCCAACCGCGCGCGCGCAGAACGGCTGATCAGTGCGCACGCTATCTCGCGCGAGGAATACGAGCGCCAAGTCGCGGCAGAATCTTCTGCTCAGGGAGCCTTGGGCTCGATTGATGCGTCATTGCAGGAAGCGCGCCTGAATCGGGAGTTCACGGAAGTACGTGCACCGATCGACGGCCACGTGTCGCGGGCGATCATTACCGCGGGAAACCTCGTGACCAGTGCCAGCCTGCTGACCACCCTCGTCTCCGACGATCCGGTGTACGTCTATTTTGACGCCGATGAACAGACCTATCTGCGCTATGCCAAGGCGCAGCACGATCACGCGCGCTCGAGTGGCGACTCCTCCGAGGTTTATATTGGCCTCGTGGACGAGGACGGCTATCCGCACCCGGGCCAACTCGACTTCATCGACAACCAGGTCGATGCCACCACCGGCACGATTCGTGCGCGCGCCTCGCTCGCAAATCCTGACGGCCGCTACACGCCAGGCCTGTTTGCGCGCGTGCGCCTGATCGGTGGGGAAGATCACGAGGCCGTCCTCATCGAGGATCGCGCCGTGGGCACCGACCTTTCGAAAAAGTTCGTGCTGACGCTCACCAAGGATAACCGCATCGAGTACCGCCTTGTCGAACTCGGGCCGGAAATCAACGGACTGCGGGTCGTGACGCAGGGTCTTGCCCCGAGCGAACTCATCGTCATCAACGGTTTGCAGCATGTCCGACCCGGACAGGCTGTCGCCGCGACGCGCGTTCCCATGAGCGATCCCGCCGGCCTCACCCAGGTGGCGTCGCTGCCGAGTGCGGAACCGACGACTCCGGCAACGGCGCCAAGTCCGGCCGATGCGGTCTCTCGTCTTGCTCAGGCGGCGGTTGCTCTTCACGTGGTGCGTTAAGTCATGAAACTCGCGCAATTCTTCATCAGCCGCCCGATCTTTGCGGGTGTTCTATCGGCGCTGATCTTTCTCGCCGGTCTGATCGCATTGCCACGCCTTCCGATCAGCGAATACCCGGAAGTGGTGCCGCCGACGGTCATCGTGAAGGCGACCTATCCCGGCGCGAACCCCAAAGTCATCGCGGAGACGGTGGCAAGCCCGCTTGAGCAGGCGATTAACGGTGTTGAGGGAATGCTCTACCAGTCCTCACAGGCCACCGCAGATGGCGTGATGACACTCACCATCACGTTCGCCTTGAGTACCGATGTGGACAAGGCACAGGTCCAGGTGCAGAACCGCGTCTCTCAGGCGCTGCCGAAACTTCCCGACGTCGTGCAGCGCCTCGGTGTCGTCACCAACAAAGCCTCACCCGACTTGACCATGGTGGTGCACCTTGTTTCTCCGGACAGTCGCTACGACACGCTGTATCTGTCGAACTATGCGCTGCTTCGCGTCAAGGACGAACTTGCTCGCTTGGACGGCGTTGGCGATGTGCAGGTGTTCGGCGCCGGCCAGTTTTCGATGCGAATTTGGCTGGACCCCGAGAAGGTCGCCAGCCGCGGACTTACCGCGGATGATGTCGTCAAGGCCATTCGCGAACAGAACATCCAGGTCGCGGCGGGCCAATTGGGCGCACCGCCATTGCCAAGCGCGACAGAATTCCAGGTGGCGATCAACGCCAAGGGGCGCCTGACTTCCGAGGAGGATTTTCGCAGCATCGTCATCAAAACCGGCGCCGCCGGCCAGGTCACACGCTTGAAGGACGTCGCACGAGTCGAACTCGGTGCAGACACCTATGCCTTGCGTGCTCTTCTCGACAACAAGGCTGCAGCGGCGATCCCAATCTTTCAGCGTCCGGGCAGCAATTCAATCGCCATTTCCGAATTAGTGCGCGCAAAAATGCAGGAGTTGAAGCGCGACTTTCCGCAAGGCGTCGACTACCAGATCGTCTATGACCCCACGGTTTTCGTGCGTGGGTCCATTCATGCGGTGGTGCACACCTTGCTCGAGGCCATCCTGTTGGTCGTTTTGGTCGTCATCGTTTTTCTGCAGACCTGGCGGGCTTCCATCATTCCGTTGATTGCCGTGCCGGTGTCGCTGGTCGGGACATTCGCTGTCATGCAGCTGTTTGGCTTCAGCTTGAATGCGCTGTCGCTCTTCGGTCTCGTGCTGGCGATCGGCATCGTGGTCGACGATGCCATCGTGGTGGTCGAAAACGTCGAGCGCAACATTGCCAACGGCTTGAAGCCGATCGACGCGACCCGGCAGGCGATGCGTGAGGTGACGGGGCCCATCATCGCGACGGCTCTGGTGCTCTGCGCCGTATTCGTGCCGACCGCATTCATCAGCGGGCTCACCGGCCAGTTCTACAAACAGTTCGCCTTGACCATCGCTATCAGCACCGTGATCTCGGCGTTCAACTCTCTCACCCTCTCACCTGCCCTTTCAGCCCTGCTGCTCAAGGAACACGGTGCGCCACCAGATCGTTTGACCCGCATCCTGAATCGCTTGCTCGGCGGTTTCTTTGGCCCGTTCAACCGCTTCTTCGCTCGCTTCTCGAAGAGCTACGTCGGCGGAGTGGGCCGTGTCGTGCGCGCCCGAGGCGTTGCGCTCCTAGTATACGGCGGGTTGATCGCGCTCACTTACGTCAGCTTCGCGCGCACCCCCACGGGTTTTATTCCGCCCCAGGACAAGCAATACCTGGTGAGCTTCGCGCAGTTGCCCGATGCGGCGACCCTCGATCGCACCGAGTCGGTGATCCGGCGCATGGACGAGATTGCCCTCAAGCAGCCGGGCGTCGATCACGCGGTATCTTTCCCCGGCCTCAGTATCAACGGGTTCACCAATAGTCCCAACTCCGGCATCGTGTTCGTGACCTTGAAGCCCTTTGATGAGCGCAAATCGAAGGCGCTCTCCGCCGGCGCCATTGCTGCTGCTCTCAACCAACAATATGCCGGGATACAGGAAGCATTTATCGCCGTGTTCCCTCCGCCGCCGGTGATGGGATTGGGCACCATCGGCGGGTTTCGCATGCAGATCGAGGATCGTGGGGGCTTGGGGTTCGAGGAACTCTACAAACAGACGCAGAACCTGCTGGCGAAGGGCAATCAGACCCCCGCGCTGCAGGGCCTTTTCTCGGGCTACCAGGTAAACGTGCCGCAGATCGATGCCGAAGTGGATCGTGAAAAGGCGAAGTCGCAAGGCGTGTCGGTGCAGGAACTCTTTGACACCATGCAGGTGTACTTGGGCTCCCTCTATGTCAATGACTTCAATGCATTCGGCCGCACCTATCCGGTAACAGCCCAGGCCGAGCCGAATTTTCGCCTGCAGGCCGAGGATGTCGTCAGGCTCAAGACCCGCAATGCCGCAGGTGACATGATTCCATTGGGATCCTTTGTCACCGTCAAGCACTCCTCGGGTCCCGACCGCGTCATGCACTACAACTCCTACCCCACTGCTGAGATCAACGGCGGTCCGGGTGTGGGCTTCAGCTCCGGTCAGGCGCAGGCGGCGATGGAGCAACTCGCGCGCCAGGAGCTGCCCAATGGCATGAGCTTCGAATGGACCGAGCTCACTTACCAGCAGATCATTGCCGGCAACACCGCGGTGCTCATCTTCCCGCTGGTGGTGCTGCTGGTGTTTCTGGTGCTCGCTGCGCAGTACGAGAGCTTGAGCCTGCCGCTGGCGGTCATCCTGATCATGCCCATGGTGCTGCTGTCGGCCATCACCGGCGTTGAACTCACGCACGGCGACAGCAACATCTTCACGCAAATCGCGTTGATCGTTCTCGTGGGACTTGCCGGCAAGAATGCCATCCTCATCGTGGAGTTCGCGAGGGACCAGGAACTCGAGGGGGTACCGCCCCTGCAAGCGGCGCTGAATGCCGCAAGGCTGCGGCTGCGTCCGATCTTGATGACGTCGATGGCCTTCATCATGGGCGTTGTGCCGCTCGTCGTCTCGACAGGCGCCGGTGCGGAAATGCGCCATGCCATGGGAATTGCCGTGTTCTCCGGGATGCTGGGAGTGACGGTGTTCGGGCTCATCCTGACGCCGCTGTTCTATGTCTTGGTGCGCAAGATCTCCCTGCGCGCGCGTACCAAAGGCGTGATTCTCAATCCGACTCCCGGACTTCTCGATCACCGGTCCTTAAGCGATGAGACCGGTTGATTAACCCAAATGAAGGCCTTTTTCATGAAAATAGCATTTGCGATATTGGTCGGCACGCTTCTCTTGGCGGCATGCGCCGTCGGTCCGAATTATCATGCGCCGCCGGTTGCCCCGGCAGTGGTGCAAAACGCGTCGTCCGGCAGCTTCGTCGCGCAATCCCCCGAGGCGCTATGGTGGCAGGAGTTCGGGGATACCGAACTTGACAGCCTCGTGCTGCGTGCGCTGGACGCCAATTTGGATCTTCGCTCCGCCTACGACCGGGTACTCGAAGCCCGCGCCGTTTTCGTGGAGAGGAAACTGGACTACGCCCCGCATGTGCAGTTGCAAGGCTCGTACTCGCACTTTGATCAGCAGCAGCCCGGATTCGGACCGGATCGAATCAACGCACAAAGCGACAGCTTGGGGTTTGACGCCACTTGGGAGATCGATCTCTTTGGCCATGTGCGCCGCTCAGTCGAGGCAGCTCGAGCCGACCTGGGTGCCGAGCGCGCCAACTATCAAGATGCTCAAGTCACCGTGGCTGCCGAGGTTGCACGCAACTACTTTGAGCTTCGAGGTGCCCAGAAGCGTCTCTTGGTGGCGCGGGAAAATTTGAGCACCGAACATCAGACGCTCGAGCTTACTCAACTGCTTGACGAGACAGGCCGCGGCTCCGAACTCGATGTGCAGCGCAGTCGTGCGCGCCTGAAGGCCACCGAAGCCACGATTCCGCCGCTCGAGGCGGCAGAGAAGCAGGCGGGCTACCGCTTGGCGGTTCTCTTGGGCGAGCGGCCGGGGGCGCTCGATCAGGAGCTGCAACCCGCCGCCGTCGCGACCTATGCCAAGGCTCTGCCGATCGGCGACACCACCGAACTGCTGCGCCGACGGCCCGATGTTCGTGCGGCCGAACGCCAGCTCGCCGCCGCGACAGCGCGTGTTGGTGTGGCAACCGCCGACCTGTTCCCGCGCGTCAATGTCACGGGTTTCGTGGGATTTCTTTCGGGGGACGTGGGCCGGCTGTTCAGCACCACCGCCGACAACAATGCCCGGGCATGGTCCGTCACACCCACGGTGAGTTGGGCGGCATTTGATATTGGTTCCGTCAAGGCGCGTCTGCGCGCCAGCGAGGCGCAATCCGACGCCGCAGCGGCCAACTACGAGAAGGTCGTGTTGACGGCGCTCGAGGACACCGAAAATAGTTTCGAAGCCTACAGCGCGGGACAAGCGCAACTAAAAAGCCTGACCGAACAGGCGCAAGCCTCGCGGCGCGCCGCGGAACTCGCCGATACGCAGTACCGCGAGGGTGTTGCGGACTTCCTGGTCTTGTTGGACGCTCAGCGCACACAGCTCGATGCCGAGGACTCCGTGGCGCAGGCGGAGACGTCGGTCAATGTCTCGGTGGTCGCGATCTACAAGGCCCTCGGCGGCGTCGGGCAGCCGCTCAACGATGCTCCGATAAAAATGGCCCGAGTTCCATGAGGGCGCGAATCGGCATCGCCTTGGGTCTGTATTGGGGCGGTATCGTCTACGCCATCGATGTCATCGCGGCGATCAGTGCGCTCGGTGCAATCGGTGGCTTGTCGGCGCTGCTCGGTGCGCTCACCCGCTACGCGCGCTTGGCCATGAAGGGGTTGCCGGGACTGCATTCGCATACCGTGACCACTTCCGGCCGCCACGCTTTGTGCAACAAGGGGTGATCTGTGTCGCGCCGATTCCCAATTGGCATCCTGTTCAGCGTCACTCTGGTCGGCGTCGGTCTGCTCACCCTGCAAGGGTGCGCCCGGGTCGCCGTCCGCGAACCGACATTGGCTCAAGGTGAGGCGCCGAACGCGATCCGCACGCTTGGGCCCGATCAGCGCTTCTCTACCCTGTCTTCACAGAACGTCGCGCAGCGACTTCGTGAACAGCACGCAGGGCGGCCCGTCAATATCCTAGCCCTCTCGGGAGGGGGCGCCGATGGCGCCTTTGGGGCGGGCGCATTGGTGGGACTCACACGCTCTGCATCGCGGCCCCAGTTTTCCGTGGTCACCGGCGTAAGCGCCGGCGCGCTGATCGCTCCCTATGCTTTCTTAGGTCCCGAGTGGGACGATCAGCTCGCTGAGGTCTACACCTCCGGTCACGCCGAACACCTGCTTCAGTCCCGTGGGCTGGCGGCGCTCTTTGGCTCCAGCATGTATAGCGGAACGCCGCTGAAGGCATTGGTTGACCGTTACGCCACCGATGCCTTGATCCAAGCGGTCGCGCGTGAGGCGTCGAGCGGGCGGCTGCTGCTCGTGGCCACCACCGATGTCAGCACCGGAGAGCCGGTGATCTGGGACTTAGGGTCGATCGCGATGAACGGCGGCGCCGGCGCAAAAGCGCTGTTTCGCGATGTCCTGGTGGCCTCGGCCAGCGTGCCGGGACTCTTCCCCCCGGTCGTCATCCGCGTGCAGGAGCAACAGGCGCTTTACGACGAGGTACATGTTGACGGAACCACGACGGTGCCGTTTTTCGTTCCGTTGGCTTTTGTCAAATCTACCGGAGAGGCACGCGATCCGTCGCAAGGTACGGCCGTTTACGTCATCGTCGACGGGCAATTGAGCGAACAGCCCGCTGCGATCCGATTGCGAACCAGCACGATTCTATCGCGCAGTGTTTCCACGGGACTCAATCACATGTTGAGGACGACTCTTGAACTCACCGCCACGGACGTGGAACTCAAAGGCGCACAATTTCGGTTCGCCGCCATACCCGTCGCCTACCCGCAGCTCGACTCGTTCGACTTCCGCACGCCGACGATGCGGTCTCTTTTTAAATACGGCTATCGGTGCGCTCAAGCGGGCCGATTGTGGACCTCATCACGAAACGTCGGGCACGGCAACCGCGATGACACGGGCAAAGCTCAGCTTATCGAATGTCCAGCCGATGATGAATTCATCGGCCGGCTAGCCGTGCGCTGAAACGCGCATAGATGTTTCAGGAGTACTTACATGCCCGATAAACGAATTCATTCACTACAAACTCTGCCCGTTGCGAACTACAGCTCAGCGATTGCCAGAGCCGTCAAATGGCTGGGCGATCGATATCTGCTCGCCAAGCCGATCAATGCCGGTCGTGGTCACGGCGCGCGGAGTCAGTGAGATGTCGCTCGATGATGTGATGATTGCAATTGCGCTGGGCGGTCTCTTCCTCTCCGGCATTTACATAAGAGCCTGTTTTCGAGAATTGCGGAGGGAGCGCAACTATCACACGCCGCAGCGCTCAGGCATCGATGGTTAGCATCGATGACGCAGGGTAACGAGCTCCAGTCACTGGCCGTTCACGCAGGATCCCATACAGCCGCTCGAGCTGTGTATCGCCGAGCCTCACCATGACGGACAGCGCATTTTCTTTGAGGCGTTTGATATTGCGCGTACCGGGTATCGGTACGATGTAAGGCGCGCAGTCGAGCAGCCAGGCAAGGGCGACCTGTGCCGGCGTATATCCTTCGTCGCGTGCAATCTGCGATACGAGCTCGACCAGTTGTAGATTGCCGGCAAAATTCTCACTCGAGAATCGGGGACTGCTGCGCCGGTAGTCGCCGGTCTCGAAGTCCTCCGGTTTCTTGAACGCGCCCGTCAGAAACCCGCGGCCGAGCGGGCTATAGGCGACGACGCCGATGTCGAGCTCCTCGCAGGTGGGCAGGATGGTTGCCTCCAGGTCGCGCGACCACAACGAATATTCGCTCTGCAGGGCGGAAATGGGGTGCACCCGCGCGGCGCGTCGAATGGTCTTTGCCGAGGCTTCTGACAAGCCCAGATGGAGCACCTTACCCGTCTTGACCAGATCCGCCATGGCCCCTACGGTCTCCTCAATTGCCACCTTTGGGTCGACGCGGTGCTGGTAGTACAGGTCGATATGATCGACGCCGAGTCGCTCAAGGCTGGCATCGCAGGCCGCGTGCACATACTCCGGCGTTCCATTGATGCCGAGAAACGCGCCCTCGGGGGAGCGCACGTTGCCGAATTTGGTGGCGAGTACAATTTCCGCGCGGCGCGTCTTCAAGACCTTCGCCAGCAGGCGTTCGTTGCCGCCCATGCCGTACATATCGGCGGTGTCGAGGAAGTTGATGCCGATATCGACAGCGGCATTGAGTACACGCAGATTGGTGGTTTCATCGGACGGTCCATAAAAGTCCGACATACCCATGCAGCCGAGGCCGATGGCTGAGACTTCCAGGCCCTGCGGGCCGAGTTTGCGACGTGGAATTTTCATGAGGTCTCCAAGGCGGGGGATGGCGTTTATCCTAATCATCCGCGCCAACGGGACGCTAGATCATTTCTGCCGGGTTCTTGCCTAATCCTGCAAACCGCGCGATCCTCGGTTTCGCGGCTGGGTGCGACCGACTACCATGCGCAAATCACCCAAGGATCGAGAAACAGGCATGTTTGACAGCAGTTTGCAGAGAATTCGCGAGATTACCGGGGTCGCGGAGCGACAGCAGGAACTGTCGGCGCGGGTTGCACGATTGACGCCGTTCGACGGAACGCATCAATCGGTGTTGCCGTCCCTTGCGCTGACCCGCAAGGACGCGCCGACGGCGGTATTCCCAACCGTCTATCAGCCTTGTTTGGGCATCGTCGTGCAGGGTCGCAAGTGTGCCTTGTTGAACGGTGAAGTATTCCACTACGACGCGCTGAATTATCTGGTCGTTTCAGTGACATTACCGGGAATGGGCCAAGTGCTCGAAGCCACGCCCGAGCATCCGTACCTCTCGCTGCGCCTCAATCTGGATCTGAAAGAAATCGCGGGCTTGGTGCTGGAATTGGAGGATCGCGGAACAGCGCCGGCAGCCACCGATCGTGGACTATTCGTCGCACGCTTGGACGAGCCTTTGTTGGACGCGGTCTTGCGGATGGTCAAGCTGCTCGATACGCCGGAAGACATCGGCGTGCTTGGGCCTGTGGTACAGCGCGAAATTTATTATCGCATTTTGCGCGGCGAACTAGGGTATCGATTGGTCGATCTCGCACAGAGCGAGGGGGGCAATCATCGCGTGGTGCGGGCCATCGAGTGGCTCAAACAGCATTATGCGAACCCGTTGCGCATCGAGGAACTCGCCGACGCCGTGCACATGAGCCCCTCGGCGCTCCATCATCGCTTCAAGGCCGTCACCACCATGTCCCCGCTGCAGTATCAGAAGCACTTGAGACTGCATGAAGCTCGGCGGCTGATGTTCGCTGACGGAATCGAATCTGCCAGCGCCGGGCACCGGGTGGGCTACGAAAGCGCTTCGCAGTTCAGCCGCGAATACCGGCGCCTATTCGGCGCTCCGCCACGCTCGGAGATCGCGCGCCTGCGCGAGTTGGGCGCGTCGGCGTAGCGCAACTATTTCGCCGCCGCAGCCAATTCAGAAGGATCCAATACTCGACCATTGAGGATCACTTTCACTATGTCGGCATAGGCATCGATGGTCGTCGTCGGATCCTGCCGCAGTAGCAGCAAATTGGCACGTTTTCCGACTTGAACGGTGCCTATCTCCTTGTCCAACCTCATTGCCAGCGCGTTCGTGAGCGTCGCGGACCTGAAAATTTGCGCTGGAGTTTCGCCGGCATCGATCAGCCGATGCATTTCCAGCCACGCGTTAAGGCCCGGTGGATTGGCGTAGGTGGGGGCGCTGGGTGTGTCGGTACCGAATAAGATACGGCCGTGGTGCGCAATCAGGTAGGCCGTCGCATGTTTGACACGATCGTGCGCCTGGCCAAACCCCGCGATGAGAATACTGTTGATCTGATCTGGGGTTGCGTCGGCGGGCAACTTCATTTCCTGTGAGATTTCCATCCGAAACCACTGACCTTCAGGGGACCGATACCAGTCAATCAGCTTCGCCGGCAAAACGCGGAACAGCCGTGGGTCCGAAAGAAATGATGAATTGAAAAGATCGCTGAGGCCATAGAGCACCTGCATCGTGGGTTGCAAACCGACATCCCGCGCCAGTTCATCGTCCAGTAACTTCTTGATGCCCGGAGTCAACTCGCTCGTTGCGGTGTGCTCCTGATACCAATTCCACAACCCATGGGCCAGGATATCCACCCCCGCATCGAGGCCAAACCTCTGCGCCTCATCAGAATTAGCGTGTAGCAGCACGGGCAATCCGGCGGCGTGCGCAGCCTCCACCAGCGCGCGGATCGTATCGAGCTTCGGCACGGGCAGATTGCGATCTGCAGCGAAGCCCCGCTCGAAAGCCGTCTTCACGCAGATCGCGCCATCGAACTTCATTCTGGTGACCACGGCCTGCGGTGTGTGCAAGCTGGGATCGATCCCCTCAGGCGCCTGCGTACCAGGCTCGATCAACATGTAGGGCCACGCCGCATAGCGCTGCGGCTTCGGTGAGAAGTTCATCGCATAGCCATCCATGAGTGCAGCGCCGCCACAAAAGTACGTGTCCGGAACGATGACGTGATTCTTCCAGCGCACCATTTCTTGAGGCGTCGAGATCAGGTCGATGAGCGTTGTGAAGCCGTACAGCAGGAAGCTGCGCGGTATCTGATCCCGTGCCGCCTGGGCGATATCAGGGTGCTCGGTCTCCTGTTCTGGCGTCATTCCGGGGATCGCGCCAAGATGGACATGACTGTCGATCAAGCCGGGAGCGAGGAATAGGCCTGAGCCATCTATTGTAAGGCTGCTTGATTGAGCTTGAGTACTGCCGGCTCGCGAGATGGCGACGATGCGGCCATTGTGCACACGCACGACAGCGTCGTGCATCGGAGCGCTTCTCTCAGGAGAGACGATTGTTACGTGATCGATCTGAACGTCCGCTGCGAATAAGGCGCCCGGCAAGGCGAATGTCATCAGCATCAGCAATCTCGGCAGCATAATGTCTCTCCACAAGAGGTTCGGGCAGCGTCAGTTTAGAAGGGATCGGGAGAGTTGCCCGGGAAATGTGCCGAACGGTCCGTTCGGCCTGACAAGCGGTTCGATCTGCGGACTAGACGGTAATTTCTTGGGCCGTGCGATCGCGGTCGAGCAATTCGCGAGTGGAAGGAAAACTCCGGCCGTGTAAGGATCAGCGATATATGCTCGACTCTGCCGCGAACCCTCTCGTGTTGCATTCGCGCCAGGCGGCAACCGGCGTAGCGTATTGGGCACTTCAGTTCGCCGGCTGGGGTCTCTATTTTTGGTCGCAGGCTTCCGGGGAAGTCATCTTTGCCGAAGTACCCTGGAGTAAAGCTGCAACTCTATGGGGTGGCATATGTGTCGGCGGCTTTGCGCTGACGCATCTGCTGCGTTGGAACATCAAGCACCGGCGGTGGCTCGCCCTTCCTCCAAGGCCGCTGTTCTTCAGAATGCTGATCGCCGCCGGGCTTCTGGCGGGGGCGCTGTTTGTCATCAATATCGTTCTATCGCTGGCCGAATACGGCACACCCGTCGCACCGATACTCGGAGCTTTTTATCGAAGGCTCTCACCCGATGGGCAGCTCTTCAATCAATTCATCGGTTCTCTCATCGTCACCTTGATCTGGGTAGGACTGTATCTGGGCTTTGCCGTACAGCGTCATCGCTACAAGGAGCAGCTGCGTCAAACTGAGCTGGCGCAATTGCTGCACGCCGCGGAGCTGCGTCTGCTCAAGGCACAGCTCAATCCGCATTTCCTGTTCAATGCGCTGAACGGCGTTCGCGCGTTGATCGCCGACGAGCCGGTCCGCGCACAGGATGCGGTCACGCAACTCGCCCGAACGTTGCGCTACACCCTCGCGTCGAGCGACGATGAAGTCGTAAGCCTGGCGCGCGAACTGGAAATGGTGAACGACTACCTGGCGCTCGAGGGGCTGCGGCTCGCTGAGCGGCTCACAGTCGAGCGGGAAATTGCGCCGGAGGCAGCGCAGGCGCGCGTGCCGGTGATGCTGGTTCAGGCACTGATTGAGAACGCGATCAAGCACGGGATAGCCGAACTCAAGGAGGGCGGGACGCTGCGCATTGCAGCGCATATCGCGGGCGAGGAGTTGATCATTCAGATCTCCAATCCGCGTCCGATCACCACACCCGTACGGTCCGCACAAGGTACCGGACTCAAAAACTCGTCGGCGCGCCTGCGGTTACTGTTCGGTGGCCGGGCGAGTTTGCAACTCAACCTGTCACGCCCCGGCGAAGCGACGGCAGAAGTTCGTCTACCCGTATGAAAGCGCTGATAGTGGACGACGAGCCTCTTGCCCGGCGCGAATTGCGCCGGCTGCTCTCCGCTCACCGCTCAATTCAGATCGTCGGCGAGGCAGGCGATATCGGCGAAGCACGCGAATGCATCGAATCGCTGACCCCGGGAGTAGTGTTCCTCGACATCCAAATGCCTGGGGGCAGCGGCTTTGATCTTCTTGCGCAACTTGAATGGCTGCCCCGGATCATCTTCACCACCGCGTACGATCGTTACGCGGTCACGGCATTCGACGTGAGTGCCTTGGACTACCTTCTGAAGCCAATTGAGCCGGAGCGGCTCGCCGCGGCGCTGGAGAAACTGCATGCTAAGACGCCGGGCGCGGAGTGGGAAGCCGACAGGGATTCCCCGCTGGAACAACTCTTCGTTCGCGACGGGCAGCGCTGCTGGTTTGTGCCACTTCACGACGTCAGTGTCTTCAGCGCAGAAGGCAACTACGTACGGATGCAGTGGGGACAGGAACGGCCTCTATTGGGGCGCTCGCTCACGGCGCTCGAGAGCAAGCTGGATCCGCGGCGCTTTTTTCGCGCGAACCGGCAGCAGATCATCAATCTGAAATTCATTCGGAGTGTCGATGTCGGTGCAGGTGGCCGGCTGCACGTGCAACTCAACGATGGCCGGGAGATCCAAATCTCGCGCCGCCAGGCCCGGTTGTTTCGCGAACGGACAACGGTATGACAGATCAGGAACAGCGTTTGAAAACCCGTCCGGCACCGCTCACTGTGGAATTTGCCTTTACCGCGAATGTGCAGTTGGGGGAGATGCGCGTATTGGGGCGAGGACCGGAGGGCGTACGCCGCTTCATTCCGATCATCGGCGGCACGGTCGAGGGCCCGGACCTTACGGGGCGAGTAATGGCAGCGGGCGGGGACTCACAAATCATCCGTGCAGACGACGTGATTGTTCTCGAAGCCCGCTACATGATTCAGGCTGACGACAGCACGCTGCTCTCGGTAGTTAACCGAGGATTCCGCCATTCCACGCCGGAAATCATGGCACGCCTCGCCAAAGGCGAGCCTGTAAAACCGGAGGATTATTACTTTCGCACGGTCGCGCTGTTCGAGGCGCCCGTCGGGTCACGATACGAACGATTCAACAAACTCCTGTTCGTTGGCACGGCGGAGCGCACCGCCGATGCTGCCATCGTACATTTTTATCGTATCAACTGAAGCGCAGCCAACTATGCTCTGCCGGGTGGATCTCGACGCGTTTCTAACGCAGTCTCGACGTATTTGATCAAGGTGGGGGCGTCGAAGGGCTTCGTCAGATAGCACGTTGCCCCACCGGTCATCGCCCGCATACGGAACGGACCCTCGGCAACTGCGGAGATGAAGATGAACGGTACCGCGCGTCCCTGGGCGCGAAGAATCGATTGTAGTTCGATGCCGTCCGTTGCAGGCATCCTGACGTCCGAGATCACACACGCCGTCCCCGTTAGTTCGGCGGACTGTAGGAAATCCTCCGCGGAAGCAAATGCACAAACATCATAACCGTGGGACCTAAGAAGTCTGCCGGTCGCCCTCCGTATGGATGCATCGTCGTCAACGACTGCGACTAACGCTAGCCGGGATTCTGACGGGCCGTTCATTCGAATCATCTTAAGACCGATCGGCCTCTTCGCGCGCAGCGTTTCGGAAATATAATTCTGGCCCTGTCGCCCGAGCTTTGTCATACAAAGTGACATGTTATTTAGGCCTACAGTGTTTGTCCTACAAAGCAGCAACCATCAGACATCCACAATTATAGATTATGTCTAATTCCGCCCGACGACGAGACCATCGGACAGAGTCCTTATGGGTTGGGAGCCCCGGCCCCCGCAGGCGGCTGAGCTGCACCCTGAGCACTCTGGGCGTCGGGCGGTCGTCCAATATATCGGCCGTCCGTGGTCATGACCGTCATCATGTAACCCGCAGGCCTGCCGTCCCGCACGGGATGAAACTTCACCTTCACTTTATCGCCCGGCTTCACCGCAGTTTTGGTCCAACCTCTGCGTATCATTTCCCCTACGCTTGTCAATTCAAACCCATAGGAAACCTCCGTGCCGTCAGCCGCGCCGACCATGACAAATAGCCAGCAATGAGGATTGCTCCATTCCAACTTGACGACCGTACCCTCGATATCGGACGACTTGCTCATGTCGAACAGACCGAAGGAATGGTGGGCGAGCGCCGGCGCCGCGCCGGTTCCCCAGGTCAATGCAGCGGCGAGAACCGCTCCCCACATGGATCGATTTAATCTCATTTGCTTTGTCCTTCCTGCGGCTTGCTCTGGCCTTCCTGCGGCGCCTTGAAGTCGATGTTGAGCAGAGTTTCTTCGCCTTTCTTGGCGCGGTCGCGTTCTGTGCAGCTGTTGTAGTCGATCGGTGGGCCATCTTCATGGTCATACCAACGGGTATAGGCCCAAGGCGTTGTGAACAGCTCCGGATCCTCAACCACCGTGGCGATACGCATCTTGTTCCCCACGCGGGTGATGCGTTCCTTGACGTGGGTCTGCTCAGTGACGCGCATGCCGATGAACAACTCAGCTTCCGGGAAAATGTTGACCGTATCCACCACCAACGTATCGCCCTCCCAATGACCGATGGAATCGCCGCTGAAGCTGGGGTTGGATACATCATCCGGTACGTGCGGACGCCCATCGGTCCATATTCTGCGAATCTCGGAATTCTCCAGAAGAATCGTCACACGCCCCGGCGAAAACAGGTATTCGTGCCCGACCGGTCCCATGTTCGCGGGGGTGCCATTCGGAAGACAGAGGCCGCTGTTGCTGAGGGGAATCTTGTCCAGGCCCTTATCGCCGCGAACGGCAGCCATGCGCTCGTCGCGTATCGCCGCATATTTGGGATTGAGCGGCACAGTCCCGCCGAACACGAAGCCGATCCCCGGCCCCTGTCCCGGCCCTCTTGACGCCGCGGGCGGGCGGCTGGGAGCCCACACTCCAGACCAATCCGGCAATCGTTTGATTGAATCCCAGGTTTGGCCGCGTAGCTCCGGCTTTGGATCCCCTGCTGCCCACCCGGCGTGCGAGGCAGCCACAACCAATGCACACGCGAGGACAAGGAGAACAGGGCCGCGACGATTAATAGCGCGAGATTCGCTTGCAACGTCGTTCATGCTCGCCCCCCTAATTCGAGTGCACCGCAGAGTACCGCCGCCGCACCCGAGTGAGAATTCGCTTTTGCCGACACATGCTTTCATCCACACCGTATGGTCGTCCCACCGAGCACGAAATCAATTCACGCCCCGCATTCGCGCTAGAATTGCGGCGGATGAAGAAAAAATCCAAAGCCGGCGTGGCCGCGCGCCACGGCGAATCTTCCGGTCAGAGCGTGCAAGTCATTGCCAGGGCAGCGAGTGTGCTGCGCACGCTTGAAGGTGAAGACAGCGGACTGAGCTTGGCGCAGATCGCACAGCGCGTTGGCCTGGCGCGCTCCACGGTGCAACGAATCGTCGATGCGTTGCGAGCGGAGCATTTCCTCATCGCCGCGACTCCCACCTCGGGAGTGCGCCTGGGCCCGGCCCTCATCCGCCTGGCCGCCTCCGCGGGCGTGGACTTCGACCAGATCACACGGCCCATCATGACCAAAATGTCCAAAAAACTCGGCGAGACCGTCGATTTGTCGGTTCTCAAGGGCTTCTCTGCGGTTTTCACTGACCAAGTCCCCGGCGCACATCGCTTAAGGGCCGTTTCGGCGATCGGAGATGCCTTTCCTCTGCACTGCACCGCCAACGGCAAGGCGCTGCTCAGCGTGATGCCCAAGCAGAGCCTCGATCGATTTTTGCGCTCTCCACTGCCTCGCCTGACTGCCGCGACCATTGTCAAAGCCGGAGATCTTCTTTCCGCCGTTGAAGCATGCGCAAAGTCCGGCGTGGCGTTCGATATCGAGGAGCATACCGAGGGCATCTGTGCCGTCGGCACCGCCTTTCTGGATCCGCTGCGACGGTGCGTCGCTCTCTCGATCCCCATACCCACGACGCGCTTCAAAGCCATGAAGGGCGACTTGGTCAAGGAACTGCTGAAAGCGCGCGCCGCGATCACTGAAGCGCTGGGCTCCGACGCAAGCAATTGAAAGCGCGCAGGGGGTGGTTTATGATCGCCGTCCTGTACCACAAAGCGGTATTCATGCACCGCTTTCCGGCTTGAGGCAGCGGCCCGATGATGTACTACCGATGCGCCGCCCTTGCGCTCGAATGCTAAGGAGATGCGATTGAAAGCAAGCATCGTGGTGCGGCTCGGAGCCGCCGGTCTGCTGGCATGCATTGCCGGAGCCGCAGCGGACGCGGACGGTCCGTTTCATGACAAGCCGGCCTCGCCTCGCAGCCTGCCCGCAGACAATCTCCCGCCCTTTCGCATGCTGGACGACGGCGGCAGCCTCACGCCCTTGCCAGCAATGCCGCCCGGCGGCCTGCACCGCGGCGCCGGCGCTCCGCCGGAATCGACGGCCCGCGGCCCTTCCATGGCGCTGTCCCTCGAGGCGGCGCAAGCAGCGGTTGCCTCTTGTAGTGCATCCGGCTATCGGGTTGGCGTCAGCGTGATCGATTCGGTCGGGGAGGCCCGCGCGATGCTGACAGCCGACGGTTCCGACGGCAGCCACATTTTCGTCGCGACGCGTAAAGCGCTGACTGCCTTGGCCTTCGCAGTTCCCAGTTCCGAAGCCGCCGACATCATCACGAAAGATAAATCCAAGCTCGCCCGGGTCACACCGAACATGTTTGTCATGGGCGGCGCGGTACCGATCATCGTCGATCACACCACCATCGGCGCCATCGGCGTGAGCGGCGCAGCCGGCACGCCATTTGGCCATGCAGACGAGGTCTGCGCGGAGGCAGGATTGCGCAAGATCCTTCAGAAACTCGAATGACAAGGCGGGCGGGATTGTGAATCGCATTTTAAATGCACGCGCGGTCTCGAAAGCCATGGTGATGGCGGCTTTGCTTGCATTGGGTACGCCCGCGTTCGCCGCCATCGTGGTGCTCGAGCTGGATTTGCCCCTGGACAAGGTCGCGCCGGACCGACAAGGAATGAAGCCCGGGGATCATCATCGCGCGCGCATCTTCTATGATGACACCAGTATCAATCCGAAGACGCACATCGTCCCCGTCATCCACATGGAGCACCTGATGGGCACCTGGGTGC
The DNA here is from genome assembly GCA_963775565.1 of uncultured Gammaproteobacteria bacterium. Taxonomy (GTDB): domain Bacteria; phylum Pseudomonadota; class Gammaproteobacteria; order Steroidobacterales; family Steroidobacteraceae; genus Bog-1198. The sequence continues at coordinate 324,039 of CAVZJP010000016.1, read as the reverse complement.
CGGCCTCGGTCGGCGATCCGACCATGCCGATGGGCGATGCCTGGCTGGATCTTGGCAGCAAGCCGTATCGCTATCATTACCGCGCGCCGGCGGTCATCGGCGAACCGGTGGTTGTGGAATTCAATGAGCGCACACGCCGCTTTACGATATTCAAGCAAAGCGACAACTCGCTCATCATCTCCGCGCCCTATGTCATCGATCCCGTTCCGGTTCGCGGCATCGGACTCATGGTGGTAACGGCGCCTGCCATGACGATGTTGAACATGAAGGTGGCGCTCGACTACGTTGCTCCGGGACAACGCAGCAGGGTGGGCGATGTCGATCAAGTCAGGCTGGTGTTCGATGCGAATGCCATGGATCCCAGGACCAAGCGCGTCAAGCTCACCAATATGCAGCACCTCATCGGCGGAAAATGGCTTCCCGCCGCCGTGGATCCCGTCATGATGCCCACAGACGACGCATGGCTCGATACCAGCGCCCTGCCTTACCGGCTGCATTTCAAAGCCTACGTCGTTCATGGCCAGCCGATCATCATCGATGCGGACGAGCACACAATGAATTTGGCCATTCATCCACAGCAGGATCCGACATCCAATCTTCAGTCCGGTCACTATGAAATTGACCCGACACCCATTACCGGTCCGGAGGCGGTGGCAGCGGGATCGGCCGCGCCTGCGTCCGCACCCCATTGAGGACATGACTAACCCGCACTGCGGATCACCCTGGAGCAAGATATGGCCGGCTGGCAAGAAGGCGATTGGCGCGATGAAAGTATTTGCAAATTCGAGGAATCGAATCTGCTCAACCAGATGGGTCTCGAGTTCTACGATCTCAGTCACCCGTGGGGATTGGGACAGCCTTGCTGGCCGTACTTCGAAGACGTCAAGATCGAACGGCTGCACGGCATGTCCAAATCCGGCGTGTTGACGCAAAAGATCACCACCGTGATGCATTCCGGTACGCATATCGATGCGCCCGCGCACGTGGTGCAAGGAACACCCTTCATGGATGAAGTACCGTTGCCGTATTTTTTCGGCACCGGTGTCGTCGTGTCCATCCCCAAAAAGAAGTGGGAGGTCATCACCGCCAAGGATTTGGAGAATGCGCGGCCTAAAATCCGGCCGGGCGACATCGCCATCGTCAACACGGGCTGGCACAAATACTATGGCGACAATCAGCACTACTACGGCTATTCCCCCGGCTTCTATAAGGAAGCGGGCGAATGGTTCGTTGAACGCAAGGTAAAAATGTGCGGAAACGACACCCAGGCGTTGGACCATCCGCTCGGCACCGCCATTGGACCTCATGGACCCGGGGCGCCGCACGGACTGCTGCCGAAGATCAACGAGGAATACGAACGCACGACCGGTCATAAAGTGATCGAGGACTTCCCCTTCTGGGAGCCCTGTCACAACGCGATCCTAAGTGCGGGCATCTGCGGCTTTGAGAATATCGGCGGCGACATCGACAAGGTCACGGGCAAGCGCGTCACATTTGCCGCCTTCCCCTGGCGATGGAAGAAGGGCGACGGCTGCATCGTACGCCTGGTCGCCATCACCGATCCCAGCGGAAAATTCCGGATCGAAACCGGTCTTTCCGAGTAGGTGTCAACATGCAAATCACCCGCTTTGCCGAGGCGCGCCGCTACGATGCGCCAAAACATTTCGACATGCGCTCGTTGCGGCTGCAGGGCTTCGATATGACCGCCTCGCAGTTCGCGTGGGTGGGTCTGTCGCACTTTCTACCGCAGGGCGGCGCCGAAATGGATGCCGGTGCGCTGGAGAAAATCTATGTGGTGCTCGAAGGTGAAGTCACCGTACGACTGGCGGACGGCACCCAGCATGTGCTGAAGGCCTTGGACAGTTGCCACATTCCCGGCGGCGAAGCGCGCGCCATTCGCAATGACGCCAATACGGTCGCGACCATGCTGGTGGTCATGCCGCATCCGGTACCGCGCCCGTGACGCTCCCCGCCCTCGATCCGGCGCAGTTATTCAGTGTCCGCGGCAAGTCCGCCATCATCGTCGGCGCCACCGGCGCATTCGGCAAAGTTGCCTGCGCCGCGCTGGGCAGAGCGGGCGCCCGCCTGACCCTCGCTGCCGGCAATTCAGATGAATTGGCGAAGTTGTCGCGGGAATTGACCGCCGAGGGAATCGAGTCGCGTGAGATCGCCCGCCGATCGAACAGCGAAGCCGATGCGCAGGCCATCGTCGAGCGCGCGGTGGACGCTTTCGGCAGCGTCGACATTCTGGTGGTGGCATCGGGAATGAACGATGTGTCGCCCATCGTCGACATGGCTCCGGAACGTTTCGCGCGGGTTATGCAGGCCAATGTGGAAGGCGCCTGGCTCATCGCGCGCGCCGCAGGGCGCCAAATGATCGCCCAGGCGAAAGGCGGCAAAGTGGTATTTACTTCCTCCGCGCGGGGCAAGCTCGGCCACCCGGCCGGTTATTCGGCGTATTGCGCCTCCAAATCCGCGGTCGACGGCATGACCAAGGCCTTGGGTTGCGAATGGGGCAAGTATGGCATCACGGTCAATGCCATCGCGCCGACGGTATTCCGTTCGCCGCTGACGGCGTGGATGTTCGAGGACAACGACAACGCGAACAAAGTGCGCGCCGGGTTTCTGGCGCGAGTGCCCATCGGCCGATTGGGCGAGCCGGCGGATCTTGCGGGACCGCTTTTGTTCCTCTGCTCGCGCGCTTCGGATTTTCATACCGGCCACGTCGTCTATGCGGACGGCGGATATACCGCAGGCTAGCGGGATGTTCCGACAGCGATCCATTGCAATCGTCGGCGGCGGCCTGATGGGTGCAGGCATTGCGCAAGTGTTTGCCAGCGCCGGTCATGCGGTAACGGTGTTCGAACCCACACCCGGCGTGCGCGCGACGGTTCGCTCGCGGATTGCCGAGGCGCTGCGCACGTATTCGCTCGATGAAAGCACGGCAGCCGCCGTCCAGGTGACGGATGACTTGGGTCAGGCCGTCGAGGACGCGGACTATGTCACTGAAGCGGCGCCGGAAAAACTCGAACTCAAGCGGTCAATCTTCGCAAATCTAGTCGCCTTGGCGCCTGCCAACGCCATCTTGGCCACCAATACATCCGTGATACCGATCCACCGCATCGCTGCCGGCCTCGCAGAGCCGCGAGCGCATTGTCGGTACGCACTGGTGGAACCCGCCGGCATTGATCCCCCTGGTCGAAGTCATTCAGGCGGCCGAGACCTCGGACGCCACCATCCGCACGACCATGGATTTGTTGACCTCGGTCGGCAAGAAACCGGCACACGTGACCAAGGATGTGCCCGGGTTTGTCGCGAATCGTTTGCAGCATGCCCTGTGGCGCGAAGCCATCGCGATGGTGGCCGCCGGCGTATGCGATGCGGCCACTCTCGATGCTTGCGTGAAAAACAGCTTTGGGCTGCGCCTCGCCGTACTCGGCCCATTGGAGAACGCCGACCTGGTGGGACTCGATCTGACGCTCGACATCCATAAAACCATCATTCCCGAACTGAGCCGCCTGGATCGACCCGATCCTTACCTCGAGGCTCAGGTGGATGCCGGGCGGTTGGGCTTCAAGACCGGCGTGGGCTTTCGCGCATGGACCGAGAATGAAATGAGCGCCCTGCGCCAAAGACTCGCGCACCACCTGCTCGCGGCGCGGCAAAATACATGACGTACCCATCGCGGCACACCGAGATCCGCACCGTTGCGGTTCTGTCTCTCGGATTTGGCCTGGTCGGCATCGATCGGTTCCTGATCAGCACCATGTATCCCGTCATTGCGCGCGATTTGCATTTGGATTACGGCGATATCGGCCTCATCACCGGTGCCCTCGCCATCGCCTGGGGCATTGCGGCGCTGTTCATGGGTAATCTGTCGGACCGGATCGGCCGGCGCCGCGTGCTCAGCGTTTCACTCGTGGTTTTCTCGCTGCTGATCGGCGCCAGTGGCCTTGCCAACGGACTCATGGCACTGATCGCCGTACGCGTGATCATGGGTTTTGCGGATGGCGCATATACCCCTGTCAGTATCGCGGGCACCTTGGATGCATCCCCGCCGCAGCGCCGCGGCCTGAATATCGGCATTCAGCAAATGATGCTGCCGCTTTTTGGCCTGGGATTGGCGCCCTTGTTCGTCGCGGGCGTTTTGCGCTTCATGGAGTGGCGCCTGGTGTTCTTGATTTTTGTTCTGCCCGGACTGGCATTGGCCTATGCAATGTGGAAGATAATCCCAGCCCGCACACAACCGCTTGCACGTTGATCGCAGAAACGGCCTGTCGGACTGGAAGACAGTCCTGGCGTTCCCCAATGTACGCATTGCGGCATTGATGATGCTGTGCTGGCTGACCTGTCTCATCACCACCAGCGCCTTCATGCCGAATTACCTCGTTGATCATCTCAAGCTTCGGCCCGAACAAATGGGCGTGGTCATGTCCGCCATCGGTTTAGGCGCCACCGCCGGCACCCTGCTGCTGCCCTGGCTGTCCGACAAGATTGGGCCGCCGGCCGGTCATGGCCCTTTCCAGCGCGGGCGTGTTCGGGGCGCTGCTCCTACTCGCCAATGCCACTCCGAATGTCGGCGTTCTCTTTGCGTTTCTATTCATGGTGCACTTTTTCAACAACGCACTCATCGCCCTGACGGTCGGCCCGTTATGCTCGGAGGCCGTGCCTACGACGCTGATGGCGACGGCTTCCGGACTGGTCATCGCGGTCGGGGAACTGTTCGGCGGCGGGTTGGCGCCCGTGATTGTCGGGCATGCGGCGCAGCGGTTCGGCATCGCCCATGTACTGTGGCTGCCGATTGCGGCCATGATCGGCGGTTTCCTGCTGTGTTTGTCGATTCAGGATATGCGCGCCAAGGCGCCGCTTGCTTCCCGGGAGTCCCCATCATGAGCAACAAAGTCATCATTTCCTGTGCGATCACCGGCGCCATGCACACCCCGACGATGTCGGATGCCTTGCCGATCACGCCCGCCCAGATCGCAGCCCAATCGATCGAGGCGGCCGAGGCTGGCGCCGCCATCATTCATTTGCATGCCCGCAAGCCTGCCGACGGCGAACCGACCGGAAGCCCGGAGGTGTACTCGCAGTTTCTTCCGCAGATTCACCAACAAACCGATGCCGTGATCAATCTCACCACCGGGGGCAGTCCGACGATGTCGGTGGCGGACCGCTTGGCGGCCGCAATCCGATTCAAGCCGGAAATGTGTTCGCTCAACATGGGTTCGATGAACTTCGCGATTTTTCCGGCGGCCAACCGCGTCAAGCAATGGAAATACGCCTGGGAGGAAGGCTACGTTCGCAACAGCGACGACTTCATATTTCGAAACACCTTTCGCGACATCAAGTACATTCTGGAGACCATGGGCGATGCGGGCACAAAATTCGAGCATGAGTGCTACGACGTGGGCCACCTATATAATCTCGCGCATTTCCTCGAAAACAAGCTGGTGAAGCCGCCGTTCTTCGTGCAGCTGATATTCGGCATCTTGGGCGGGATCGGCGCGGAGCTCGACAATCTGGTGTTCATGAAGCGAACCGCGGATCGGCTGTTCGGTCCGGCCAACTTTCAGTGGTCGGTGCTGGCTGCCGGCCGGCATCAAATGCCGTTCTTGACACAAGCCGCGCTGATGGGCGGCAATGTGCGCGTGGGACTGGAAGACAGTCTGTTCATCGAGCGCGGCAAGCTGGCGGAGTCCAATGCGCAGCAGGTCCATAAGATCAAGCGGATACTCAAGGAAATGGGACGCGAGGCTGCAACACCCGCCGAAGCCCGGCAGATGCTTGGATTGAAAGGCAAACAGCTCACCTCCTATGCGTGAACGGCCGGCATGCGATGCGGGTTAACGTCACGCTCATCCTGTGTGCGGCAGCGGCACTGGTGGAGGGGTTTGACACTCAGTCCATGGGCGTGGCGGCACCGCGGGTCATTGCCGAATTCGGGCTCTCGACTGCTCAAGCGGCGGTCATTTTCAGCTCCGCAACATTCGGGCTGTTTTTGGGTGCGGGTATCGGCGGCCGCCTTGCCGATATTCTCGGCCGAAAACGCGCGCTGGTCGCCTCGCTGCTGCTGTTCGGCCTTTGCTCTTTGTTGACGGCGATGGCGATCGGCGCGCCATCATTGATGGCTGCGCGTGTGCTGACCGGACTTGGACTGGGCGGCGCCATGCCGAATTTCATATCTCTGGCCTCGGAGTCGACGCAGGCGCATCAACGCATCAGCGTGGTGACGTTGATCATGGCCGCCATGCCCTTCGGCGGCGCCCTGGCGGGACTGGTATCAGTGGGCGCACAACTGGGCCTGGGCTGGCGATCGATTTTTTTCATCGGCGGCTCGGCGCCGATTTTGATTGCCCTGCTCATAATTTATCTCCTGCCCGCATCAGGGCGGCAGCAGGGCATCGGAGGAATCCCCGAGGCGCCGCGAATCGAGAGCGTCACCGCAACCTTGTTTGGTTCGAATCGCGCAACGACCACTTTGCTTCTGTGGGTGGCATTCTTTTTTACTCAGCTGGTGCTGCTGCTCATGCTCAATTGGCTGCCCAGCCTGATCGGCGGCTTGGGGTTTGACCGCACGCAGGCGAGTTGGACTTCGGTATGCTTCAACCTGGGCGGCAGCCTGGGCGCGGGTCTACTAGGTCGATTGCACGCCGGCGAGCGGCGCCGGCGGTGGGTGCTGATCACGTACAGCGGCATGGCCGTGGCCTTGGGCATAGTATCGACCGTGGGCAAGACTTTCGCCCTTGCCGCCCTGGCCTGCACGGTTGCGGGGGTGTTCATCGTTGGCGCACAGCTCATTCTGTTTGCTCTTGCACCTCTTTACTATAGGACAGCGATACGCGGTACCGGTGTGGGTGCAGCGGTCGCAGTGGGGCGTCTGGGCTCCGTGGTTGGGCCGCTGTTTGCCGGCGGCTTGCTGGCCGGCGGCAGCGGCAGCGCGGCGGTATTGTTGGCCGTGGTGCCTTTCGTGGTGGTCGGCGGCAGCGCCGCCTTTGCTCTAACATGGCGGAAACAATGCGGTGAGTAATCGAGTCATTTTTATCGGCGCCGTTGAAACGGACGCCGATCTCTTTGCCGCCAAGGCCCTGACGGATATCCCGGATCTGGACCTCTTCGCCACGAACGATCGCAACTTGGCACTGCGCGAAGCCGAAGGCGCGGCGGCCATGATCGGCCACCACTTTCAGTTTGACGATGAGCTGCTCACCCGCGCCAAACACTTGCGCTGGATTCAATCCCTGACGACCGGGACGGATAATATCCTTAGGCTCTCAGCGCTGCGCGCCGAGGTGATCGTCACCTCCACGCGCGGCATGCATGGTCCGCAAATGTCCGAGCTGGTGTTCCTGCAGATGCTGGCGCTGCTGCGCGATTTCCCCCGCATGCAGAGAAATCAGGCGGCGCATACTTGGCAGCGCTGGCCCCAACCGTTGCTCTCGGGAAAAACCGTGGTCGTCGTCGGCATCGGCGCCATTGCGGAGATGTTAGCGCCGCGCTGCAAAGCGTTCGGCATGAACGTCTTCGGAGTTTCAGGATCCCCCCGCAGGCCCGAAGGCTTCGACGGGGTATTTGGACGCGACGAATTGCATCGCGCGGCCGCTCTGGCCGATTTTCTGGTGCTGATCGTGCCCTACACGCCCCAAACCGAAAAGCTCGTGGATGCCTCGGTGATCGCCGCCATGAAGCCCGGCGCCTATCTCATCAACGTGGCGCGCGGCGGCGTGCTGGATGAGAACGCTCTGCTCGCCGCGCTGCGCGAGAAGCGTCTCGCCGGCGCGGCGCTCGATGTATTTCGCGAAACGCCGTTGCCGCCCGATCACCCGCTGTGGCGCGAGGAAAAAATTATCATCACTCCGCACATTGGCGGCACGAGTGACATCTACCTCGATCAGGCTTATCCCATTGTTCGCGACAATTTGCGGAAGTTCCTCGCCGGCGAAACTCGCGCAATGACCAATATCGTGCCTCACTGATTGATCAAGGGACGACGACATACCATGCCAGCCAGTGCTTCTCGTGTTTTGAATGCGGTCTCCGCCGAAGAGCTGCAGCGTCGTTGGGCCGCCGTGCGCGCCGAGATGCTTAGGCGAGGCATCGATGCGCTGGTGGTGCAAAACTCCAGCGACTGGGTCGGCGGATACATACGCTGGTTCAGCAATCAGCCGGCAACCAATGGCTATCCCAGCAGCCTGGTATTTCCCCTCGAGGGCGGTATGTCCTTCATTGAACAGGGGCCGTTTGGCGGAGTCAGGCAATCAAGCCCTGCCGAGGCCGCAGCGACCGGCATTGCACGCCGGTTGACCACCCCCAGCTACCCTTCCGTGGGTTACTCGGGCGGCTACGATGCCGATATCGCGACGGCCGAGCTTGCGCGTTTGGGAGCCAAGCGCGTCGGATTCGTCGCACCCGCGGCGATGTACCACAGTTTCGGGCGGCACCTGGGCGAGAATCTGCGGTCAAGCGAACTCATCGATGCAACGGATCTTGTCGATCGCATCAAGGCAATCAAGAGCGCTGAAGAGCGCGCCCTGATTCGCAGGGTCGCTCTAATGCAAGATGAAGTCATGCGGCGGGTCAGGGAATTCATCCGCCCTGGCCTGCGCGACTTTGAAGTTGCCGCCTATGCCCAGTACGTTGGGCAGCAGCTCGGCAGCGAGCAAGGGATCTTTCTCTGCTCATCGGCCCCGTGGGGACAGGCCGCCACCTTTCGGCCGCGATCCATGCAAGGACGCACGCTGGAGCGGGGTGATGTTTATTCTCTGCTGGTCGAGAACAACGGCGCTGGGGGTTATTACACCGAACTGTCGCGAATTTTCGTGCTCGGCGCGGCGCCGCAAGAGCTTCTTGAGGCGCACGCAAAAGTGCTCGATGCGCAGCGCTTCGCATTGTCGCTTCTCAAGCCAGGCACGCTCGCCAAGGACATATTCGCCCAACACAATGCCTACCTCAAAGCCAGGCAACTACCGGAGGAGCGCCGTCTCAGCGTGCACGGCATGGGCTACGACATGGTCGAGCGGCCGTTGATTCGCAACGATGAGGGCATGACGATCGAGGAGCACATGGCCATCGTCTGTCATCCCGGAATACTCAACGATCGGATGTTCGTGCATAACACCGAGGTGTACCTCATCGAGGCAATGGGACCCTCCGAGAGCTTGCACGGGACCCCTAAAGAGATCTTCGAGATCTCCGTCTAAGCGATGATTCGATGCTTCAAACTCACGGCTTCGTGAGTCCAAACGATTCCATCCACCAATAAAGCTCATCTATCCAGTGATCACTGGTGCCCTTTCTCGGCATCATCGCAAATCCGTGTACTCCGGTGCGATAGACGTGCAGTTCCGGATTGGCCTTGGCATCGCGTAGGGCATTGAAGAATTTAATCTCGGGCGTTGCCGCGAGGGGGTCATTCTGCGCCACGGCAAGAAATGCGGGGGGCGTGTTTTCCGGAATATTCGGTGCGGCGCCAAATGGCGCGCCATAAATGAGCCCCACATAGTTCGGCCGCTCGGCAGGATTTTCCGCCAGCATCGCTCCCGAGGTGACGACTCCGCCGGCTGAAAATCCCACCATCAAGATGCGGTCCGGCGCGACACCCCATTTGCCGGCATTTGCCCTCACCGTCTTGATTGCCTGCAGACCATCCACTACCGCATCTCGCTCGACGTAATCAGGAAGCGGCGTCATCATGGGATTGCCCCGAGGTCCCGATGCTCCAGGCGCCCCGGGCGCTCCAGGTGGCGTGGGTGCTCCGGGCGCACCCGCCGGCGGTTTGCTGGGCATGAACTCTTCATCGGAGGCCGGCGTCTGCGTCAGTCGATACTTCAACACGAACGCTGCGATTCCATGCTGAGCGAACCATTCGGCGACCGAATAGCCTTCGGCCTCGATGGCGAGCACGCGAAACCCGCCCCCCGGAGCGACGATGACCGCGGTTTTCGATGGATTGTCCTTCGGTAAAAACAACGTCACGGTCGGAACCGTCACATTGCGCACGATATGCATGTGATCGTACGGAACAACCATCGTGCTTTCGTGTTGCGAAGCAGGCCTCTCGGTCCCAGGCATCTTGCCCGACCAGATCGGCAGAACGGTGCGAGACGCGGCGGGTTGCTCCGGCACGGGCGGCACTTGTGCCAGGCTCAAGGAGGCGACTGCCAGACAAACAACTCCAAGACTGGCTCGAGCAACGCTACATGACATTTTCTTCTCCTTCGCGCGCGGCGCGCAGAAATTCCAGCACGGGTGCACTCAACGATTCGTCCCCGGTGTTGATCGCGTATGTTTGCGTGGTGTGATTGTGGCCGCGAATGACGCGCAATCGCGGTTTGCAGCCGAATTCGGTGACCAGCCGAGCAAACAGCTCGCAGGCCTGAACCTGCATTTGCAGCAGATCCAGTTCGGCATAGGTGATCAGCAAAGGTGCGGTCGGCGGCGCGTCGATCAGTGCGATGGTCGACATGCTTCGATAGGAATCGAAATCCGAACCGAAGTAGGCTTCGTTGCGTGGATCGGGCGTCGCCACGCCGAACTGCTCGCGTGCAAGCTTTTCCAACACCGGATTGTAGACGCCGGAAATCAGCACCGCGCCCGCAATGGACAATCCTCCCGCGGGATGGAAGCGCCGTATGAGCGTGGCCGCCGCCACATGAGCGGCGCCAGCGGATTCGCCCGCCAAAACGATACGATTGGGATCGAGCCCCTGCTGCGCGGCGTTATCCCGAATCCAGCGATATACCGCGATGACGTCCTCAGCTCCTGCGGGCCAGACGTGCGTCGGCGCCAGGCGGTAATTGGCCACGGCCACCGCGAAACCCTGGCGCGCAAAATACTGTCCGACATTTTCGCGCTCGCTCTTATCGCCGCGAATGAAGCCCCCGCCCGGCATGAATACCATCACAGGGGTTGCAGCGCGCTCGCGCTGGGGCCGGTAGATATCCAGGCGATGGCGCACATCGGCCCCGTAGGCAATGTCGCGAAGCACATCGACACCGTCGCGGCGCTGATTCTCCAGCAGCGGCTTGTACATCGCCTGTGAAAATTGCAAGTCGAGCACCGGTCCCAGAGCGCGTATGCGCTGCTCGCGCGCCGCGCCATCCGGCGTCGCTGCCGCTTGAGCCTCCGGCTTTTGCCTCATGCTCATAGGGTCAGCCGTGACCCGCCGGCGATTTGTGGAATTTGCCGTCCTTCATGATGGCGCGCAGATTGTTCTTGTCCTGAAGAACCGCCACATTCTGCGTTGGATCGCCGGACACGAGCAGCAAATCCGCCAGGTAGCCGGATTTGATCTGGCCCAATTCATTTTCCATGCCCATGATTTCGCCGCCGAGCTTGGTGGCCGCAACCAACGCTTCCGTCGGTGTGTAGCCCAGGTAGCGGACGAACAGTTCCAGGTCGCGTGCGTTGCGGCCGTTGGGATTGAAAGGAAATCCATAATCGCCTCCGGGGAGCAGGCGGACTCCTTTTTTCTTCAAGATCGGTCCGAGTTTCTTCTGGTGCTCGAGCACCACGGAGGCGTCCGCTTTCATAGGACTCATGTCGATTTGGGGCGGCGGTTTGGCATCCAAGGTGGCTTGCACGATTCCCAGAGTCGGCCCGACGAAAACATCATTGCGGCGCTCGGCCAACATATCGATGGCCTCCTCATCGGCGTACGTGCAGTGATAGAGGACGCGAAAGCCGTTGCGCAGACCCATCTTGATGGCCTCCGCCGCATGCGCGTGGCCGGTCAACCAGACCTTGGATTCGCGCGCCTGTTCGCCTGCCGCGCGAATTTCCTCCTCGGTGTACAGAAGCTGCAAGGAAGCGCCCGGCTTCAGCGCACTTTCTCCTGACAGCAGGAATTTGACGATCTTGGCACCGCCGGCCGCGCAATCCTTGATGAAGGCGCGCACCGCATCCGGACCCTTGCCGTGTTCGGCGACGCTTCCGCCTTGCAAGTAGGCTGTTTCATTGGGCGGCTCTCGCTCGATCGAGGATGGCAGGAGCCGCGGTCCGGGCATGCCGCCTGAATCGATTTGCGCCTTGAGCGACACCTCGAGCGTCTTTCCCAGTGCACCCGCGGAGTACGCGCTGGTAAATCCGTGATCGAGAAGGATTCGTGCGTTGCGGGCGGTGTTGAGCAGCAAATCCTCCGCCGGCAAGTGCATACCGGGAACGAAGCGTTCCACCGAACTGGGCCAGCTCAAGTGGGCGTGAGCCTCCGTCATCCCGGGCATGAGCATCGCGCCGGAGCCATCGACGACCCTGACATTATCGCGCGACAGCGGCGCACTACCCGCACGCGCAACCGAGGCAATGCGATTCTCCTTGACCAGCACCTCGCCTGCGAAGGGCGCCGCGCCGCTGCCGTCAAAGATTCGTGCATTGACAAAGAGAATCATGGCGGTCTCCTAATGCTCCGGCCGAGTGACCTGGACTACCCGCACCGGTCCCAGCAGCCCCGATGGCAGCAGCGGCGCATCCGGCCGGTAGAAGGCCTGCGTGGTGAAGGTATATTTCTGCTTGGCGCCGGGCTGCACATCACCGATCAAGCGATTCACCCAGAGATTGGTCACCTTCACTTGCAGTTGATTCGCGCCGGGTTTCAAGGCCGAAGTCATGTCGACGCGAAATGGGGCTTTCCAGGCGACGCCCAGATTTTTCCCATTGAGTAAGACCTCGGCAACGTTCATCACTTTGCCGAGATCCAGCCAGATACGGGCGCCCGAGGCGAACCACGTCGTCGGCGCCTGCAAATTGTTGGTGTAGGCAGCAGTTCCCGAAAAATATTTGACGCCCTCGTCGCTGGAATCGCTCCAAGACGCCAAGGTCGCCGGCATCTGCGCCGTGGGCGCACCGCGCTGCGCCGGGAATTTCAGCTGCCAGGAGTCGGCCAGGGTGAGAAGCGGCGTTTCGATGGGCGCGGGTACCTTTCGCTGCATGCCGGAGGCGGAATGTCGAAAGACCACAAACACAGTTTCGTGCGCGACCAAATCCAAGGGGACGAGCGTGCGGCCGCCGACCCGCCGATACGACGCCGGTTCGTGGCTCCCGGTGTCGGCATGCCAGAGCTCCGGCGCCTTGCCGTCGGCTCGAAAGCTCACTTCCACCGACTCGCGCTGGTTTTGGCGGTTATCGATGTAGTACACATCGCCATTGGGTAAAGCGCGATGCACGAACCGCAAATCCGTGCCGTTTTGCGGCTGGAATTGAACGTCCGGCGCGACTCCCAACGAAAGCAGCACCGCATCCAAAGGCTGCCCGGAATAGACCGCGCCCTTTCCAACTGCATGCTTGCCGTCGCCCACGCCCCACAGCGCCAAGACCTGCCGGCTGAACTCTTCAGGATCATCGGCCAAGCTCGGGGTATCGGTGGGCCGATCGCCGACAACAACCGCGCCCGCCGACACCAACTCGGCGAGCCGCCGCAGCACGGGTAACGACATGTGCAGCGCATTGGGATCCAAGGCCAGCACGCGGTAGTGCATGCCGCTCGGGGTGGTGATGGCCCCTTCGTTGACACTCAAGGCGGTGAGCAGCGTATCGGCATTGATGAAATCGTAGTTGTAGCCGCTGCGGCACATTCGGCGCCTTGGCCGCAAACAGCGCGGTCACGTTGGAGTCCTCGCCATAGTAATACGCCACATCCGCGACGAAGCGGCCCTGCTGCAGCAAATAGCTGCTGCGCGCGAGATAACGAATCCAAGGCGCCGCCTGCTCCGCCCAGGTTTCATTGCGCGTGAACCATTGTCCGAAGGGACCCAACGCCAGTCCCGGCGCCTTATCGATCAGCGGTTGATGCACGGAGGTGTGGATGACGAAACGATTGAGGCCCATGGCCATTTCCTGATCGGCCGTGGGCTTCAAGTACTCGGGCGACCAGGCCCACGCGCCGCCTGCGGCGGTCATGGACTCTGCAGCCACCAAATTCTGACCATAGATATGGGCGACCGATGCAGACTCGCGAATATCGGCATCATAGCCGTACTGCTCCGTGTTCACGCCCGGCGCCTGGGTCCACATGGCGCCCATGGGCACAGTGGCTCGGCGCTTGACGCTCATGCCGTCGCCGATGAAAGCCCGACCGCTCTCATGCGACTCACTGTACAAGCCCATGGCGCGCCGCTTGAGCGAATCAGCAAGCTGCGTGTAATGGTTTTCGACCACCAACTCTCCGAGCGTCTCACGAAAGTCCCACAAGAACCGATCGCTGGCCTCTGCGCTCTTGACCACGCGGCCCACCAGCACCGGCATCCACGGATGCATGTCATAGCCGCGCCGTTGCTTGAATTCCGTGAACAGGTCCTTCGTCCAGTTCTGGGCGCCCGCCTCCCAGCTGTCGGTGATGATGAATCTGACGCCGCGTTGGCCCATCAAGCCCTTGCTGGCGCTTTGATATTGGTCCAGATACTGATCTAGATAGCCGCTGACAGCACTGCGATTCAGCTTGTCCACCTCGAGACCGGTTGCCTCGGGCGAAGCGGGACCATTCTTGGCCCCGGTCGGCGAATAGCCGAAACGCAGCACCATCCAGCGGCCCGGCGGCGGCGACCACGTCAGGGTCCCGTCGGCAGCCATGCGATCGGTGAGATCGAGAATATCGGTCGCTGCAATCGCCGCGGCCGCGGGCACCGCGGGAGTTGCCGCGGCATAAAGATCCGGCGCAACGGCGAATGCCGCCTTGTCTTCGAAGCGATTCACCACCGGCGTGGAGTGCAGCGCGAACTCGGTGACTCGATATTCGGTGACGGGAGGAGCAGGCGGCAGCCCCACGATACCGAGATCGATAGCGGGCGCGCCCGCGGCAGGTTTTTGCCTATCAAGGACCACCCGGAAGAAGCGCGCGGTCACGGGCGCAAATGCGACGGTGTATTGTCCGGGATCCTGTGAAAGACCGCCACGCTCCGTCGGCACGGTGGCAACTTTCTTGAAATCGCCACCGTCGTCGCTGCTTTGCAGTTCTGCCAGCGTCGCCACCCCGCCCAAGAGCAGCGGCAAGCCCACATGTTCCACGCCGAGCGTGACGCCATACATCGTCTGCGGCTTCGCGAACGCATATTGAATCCACGTGGGCGCATCGCCGGCGCCGATCGGCAGATTGAAGCTCTTGGTGACGTCACCATCGGTAAGGAGGTCAAGATCCGGCGTTCCGCCGCTCGCGGTCAGTTTCGGCGCGAGATCGCGAAACGATCTTGCTCCGTCCGCAATACGATAGGCGATGACCGCGCTGTCGGCGTAGTACACCGCGGGTGGCTTGTCTTCACCCCGGTTGAAATTGAGGAAATCCGACCGCGCTTTATTCTGGAACGGTCCACTGACGCTCGGAGGTTTCGCCAGTACGCCCGAAAACGGCTTACCGCCCGGAACCAGGGTCTCGCTCCATACGATTTTTTTCATTGCGTCGGCGGGTACAACCCAGGGGCCGCCGCTTTCGCTCCATCCCGGCGAGCCGGCAATCGCCATCTCGAGTCCCAGCTGATCGGCCAGCGAGGTGGCGTATGAAAAAGCGTCCTTCCATTCCGGCGTCATGAAGACCAGACGCTGATCGACCACCTGGGGCGTACCCAACGAAGCATCGAAGGTCTGAAAGCCGCCAATGCCGATGCGCTTCATCCACTCGAGATCGAGCTTGATTCCGTCCTTGGAAATGTTGCCGTTCATCCAGTGCCACCACACTCGCGGCGCCGCCGAATTCGGCGGCTGCGCGAATCCGCGCGCCAGCGAATCCTCGTTATCCGCTTCGGCTCCAAGCACGCTCGCCGTCAAGCAGGACAGTAGCGCGAGCGATGCGAGTGGCAGCCGAAGGCGATGCATGTTCCTTACCCACCGATATCCACTGACCTTGCCCGCGCATCCACGCAGCGCGGCTAAAACTTGACGTCGACTGTGATGCCCACCTGTCGCAATGAGTCAGCCGTGGCCCAACCGGAAATGCCGTTGACAGTGCCGGCGGGGAACGCAGGATTCGCACCGGGCGGAGTGAACGACGGGCCGCCAAACAGCGTGATCGGTTCGTTGTCATTGCTGATGTTGCGCGCGAACAGCGCAGCGCTCCAGGTTTCGTCGGGAGAACGCACGCCCAGGCGCAGGCCGGTGTTCCAGTTCTGCGGATACACGAAGCGCGGGTCGGCCGTTGGCCCCAAGCGCATCGCCGATTTGTACACCGTATCCGCATTCAGGAAACCATGCACGCTCGCTGAAATCGGGAAATCGTACATGGCGGAAAGCGACAGCTTGTTCTTCGGCACACCGACCAATTGCTGATTCGACAGATCGGTCGTGCCTCCGAGAAGATTGTTCGGGTCATAGCCGGTCCAGCCGCTGGGGTATTCCGCGACGTCATAAATGTACCCTGCCGATACGGTCAGGCCCGTCAACACCTTGCCGTAGGCGTTCAATTCGATTCCCTTGGTGGTGACCTGGGGAACGGATGTTCCGGTACAGACCAGCACTCCCGCCGGGTTCAGCAGGCACTTCTGTCCCTGATAGTCCTTCACCTTCGTGTAGAACAGGTCGCCATCCCATCCAAAACGGCCGCCCAGAGCACTCCCCTTGATTCCAAGTTCGTAGGCGGTTGGAATTTCCGGACCGATGACGGTGGTCGGTGTTCCCTCCGCGGCGGGGGTGACCTGGGGTCCTTTGTAGCCCCGCACGACCGTGGCGTAGCTGGTCAAATCCGGATTGATCTTGTATTGCAGGCCGATGCGTCCGGACCAGTTATCCTCCGTCAGCGCACCGTACGTCGGCAGGGCCGCCGGGTTATACGCATCCGTCGAGGTCGACGCAGTGAGGCTCTGATGGGTGTAGCGGATACCGCCGATCACCCCGAACTGGTCTGTCACATGGTAGGTGGCCTGACCGAAGGCCGCCTCTGATTTGTTGGTGGTTCCGGTGTCCGTGGCGGTCTGGACGAACGGCGTGAAAGGGAATGGCGGCGGCACGAACGGAGTCGGGGGAATATCAAAGGTACCGACGAAAAACCCGCCGCCCGGACTGTAGTGCGTTTGCGCCGAATAGTCTGAATAGAAAAGACCGGCAACATAGTCGATCTTTTGCGATCCATTCGAAGCGACGCGCAGTTCTTGCGAGAACTGGCGGGCCCCGAGGTTCTGCCCAACCGTGAAGATCTGCGCGAATTCTGCAGCCAGTCCCTGAATGTCGGAATCGCTGGGGGCGCTGATTTGCGCTCGATAGCCGGTGATGGCAGTCAGAGTGGCAGAGCCTAAATTGTAGTCGACCTGCAGAGAACCGCCGTAATTTCGATAATTCAGATCGTTTAACTGGCTCCAGCAGCGAGCTTGGTTGGCGTACGACGGGGTGATGCCGCAGCCCGCCAATTCCGCCGTGAGTCCGGGGTTTGCGGATACGTAGGTGAACTGCGGGTCATTGTAGTTTTGGCCGCGCCGATCGTAATCGCCGCTTAAGTTGATGGTCAGATCGTCGGTGGCCTTCAGGTAGTAGCGCAATCGTCCGCCCCATTCTGTCGAGACGGTATCGGCGCCGTTGAAATTATTGACCTGGACGCCCTTGGTTCGGTCGTCCGACACCGCCAGCCTAATGGCGGAATTGCTGGTGATCGGGGCGTTTAGCACCGCGCGCTCGGTTGATTCGCCGAACTTCGAACCGGCCGTACCGTTCTCTGAATAATCGACATGTGCCGTGACGTAGAACTTCGTGGGATCGGGCGCCTCGGTCACGATATTGATCACACCCGCCGAGGAAGTCAGACCGAACAAAGTGCCTTGCGGCCCTTTCAGTACCTCAACGCGTTGCATATCGTAAAGATTGGTGATGTTGACGTTGCCCTGCGGCACGCCGTCCACCACGATGCCGACCGCGCCTTCCGCTGTGGGACTGAATGAATTGGTGCCGATGCCGCGGATCTGGCCGCCGCCGCCGGGACCGCCAAAGGCCTGCACCATTTCCAGCGAGGGCGTGGTACGGGCGAGATCGGCGATGCTGTAGATATGCTGATCGGCGAGCTGAGTTGCATTGACGACCGTGATCGCAACAGGCACGTCCTGAAGCAACTCGGTACGCTTCTGGGCAGTCACCACGATCTCACTGATGGTGTCTTGCGCCACGGCGATGACCTGTTGCGCAGCCGCTACGCCGGCGAGCAAAAAGCTCGTCCCGAACAAGCTGGCCATGGCCGCTGCACCGAAGTTACGATGATGATTCAAGCGCATGATTCCCCCTAACAAAGCCTGCATTGATGTTCTCCAGGCCGGGGCGCTTGGCGCGTTTTCCCGGCGCGTGGCATGCAGCCTAGGGGGGCACCGGCCGATCGGGAAGGCGTTTCTATGGATGGCTGCTTTCGGTGCTGCCGAAAGGTCGCTTTTGCCCTATTCGGGGGTGCTTTCGACTACGGACTTCAGCACGTCGAACAGCCACACTCTGCCCGGATCCCGGTCGCGGTATTTATGCCACTGAATCATTTCCACCAGCCGCGGCATGACCATCGGCGAGGGCAGAATTTTCAGGGCTAGCACACTGCTATAGGCGCGCGCGAGCCGACGATGCATGATGGAAATCCGATTGGTGCCCACCAGCAAATGCGGAACGCTGTTGAAATTGGTGGCGGTCACTTCCACGCGGCGCCGATGGCCAAAGCGTTCGAAGAACCAGGCATCGATGGTCGGCGGCCGCAGCGTTCCGATGCGCGCCACCACATGCCCCAGCTGCAAGCACTGCTCCAAGCTGATCTGCTCGCCGATCAGGGAGTTTTCGCTCCAGCACACGCAAACATATTCGTCCTCGAACAGAACCTCAGCCGGGTGACCTTCGCGTATGAAATTCTGGGGGAGCACCAGAAAGTCGATTTCTCCTCGACCCAGGGCTTCCCACGGCTCATTCTCATTGCCAAGCAGTTCGATGGTGATTCCCGGTGCCTCGCGCTGTAAGCGCTGCAGCGCGGCCGGCATCAGCACGGTGGAAACGTAGTCCGACATCATGATTCTGAAGTTGCGCTTGGAATTGAGCGGGTCGAATTGCGGCCTGATATCAATGGTGGCCTGCACGTGCAGCAAGCAGTCCCGTACGCTCGCTTGCAGGCTTTCGCCGAGCGGGGTCGGGGCCATACGCCTGCCGATCTGCGTCAACAATTGGTCGTCGAAGTAGGTTCGCAACCGGGCCAACGCCCCGCTGGTTGCCGAAGGGCTCAAGTTCAGGCGCTCGGCGGCATTGGTAATGCTGCGCTCGGTCAACAGCACATCCAGCGCGACCAGCAGGTTGAGGTCCAGGCGGTTCAGATTCATCGGCGAAACAGCGCTACGCGCATCATTGTGTTCTTATCCCCCGCCGCCATCATATGCCATATCGCAGATCAAGCCACTGTTTTCCCTCATGATTTATCTGGATCGGTGCGCTGGAAAGCTGGCGTTCAAAAATCACACTTTTCAGCGCCAGCCTAACCGTATAGCGTCCAAAGACACGCGAACACCCAGCGCGATAAAAACGAGACCCCGCATGAACCGCACTCGCACACTCACCGATAAATCAGATCGACGCGCGATATTGAAAAGCGCAGCAGCCTTGGTGGGCGGATGTGCCGCGAGCGCAATGTTGCCCGCAGCGGCGGGAGAGCGGCCGGCGGCCTCGGCCAGAGCAAATCGCCCTTCTCCATCGTTGCTCGCAGCAAAGGACGTCGCCGTCGTTGCAACAGAATCCGGCAGCGTCGCGGGTTACGTCCGCAACGATATTTTTACCTTTAAAGGCATTCCGTATGCGAACACGACCGAAGGCGCGCATCGGTTCATGCCGCCTTTGAAGCCCAAGCCCTGGGTGGGCGTGCGCAGCTCGCGCCAATTTGGCTACGTGTGCCCGCAAGGTCCTCGCGCCGGCTGGGCAAACGACGAAGAGGCGTTCATGTTCTCCTGGGACGACGGCGTGCCGTCCGAGGACTGTTTGCGGCTGAACATCTGGTCCCCAGGGGTCAACGATGGCGGAAAGCGCCCCGTCATGGTTTGGCTGCATGGCGGCGGATATTCAGCGGGCTCCGGTCAGGAACTGCTGTCGTACGACGGCGAGAACCTGGCACGACGCGGCGATGTAATTGTGGTCACCCTGAATCATCGTCTCAACGTGCTGGGATACTTGAACCTCGCGCAATATGGGGACAAATACGCCAGCTCGGCCAATGTCGGCATGCTGGACATTGTCGCGGCACTTCAGTGGGTGCGCGACAATATCGCGACCTTCGGCGGCGACCCCAATACGGTCACGATATTCGGACAATCAGGCGGCGGCGGCAAAGTCGGTACGTTGATGGCCATGCCGTCCGCCAAGGGCTTGTTTCATCGCGCCATTGTCGAAAGCGGTTCCATGCTCCGCGCAGGGACTCAAGAGAAGTCTCAGGTGCTTGCCGAACTGATCGTGACCGAACTGGGCTTGAGCAAAGCCACCATCGATCAGATTCACTCTCTGCCCTATCAGCAGCTGGTGCTCACGGCCCAGAAGGTGGTTCGCGCGCACGCGCCGCCTCCCGTCGGCGGTGTCCCCAATTTTCGCAGACTCGCAGATCTATTGGGCTTCGCCCCGGTGGTGGATGGCAGCATCCTGCCTGCGCATCCCTTCGATCCGCAGGCGCCGGCTCTATCGGCCGACGTGCCGATGATCATCGGCAGCACATTGAACGAGTTCGTCACGGCGATCAATCATCCCGAATACGAGCAAATGACCGCCTCCGAAGTCGAGAACAGGGTCAAGGCGATGTTCGCCGAGCAGGCGCCCGAGATACTCGCAGCGTTTCGTCAGCGCACCCCTACGGCATCGCCGTTTGATTTGTGGTCGCACATTGCCGCGTCCTCCGTGCGCGAGGCGGCGATTGCACAGGCGAGGGCGAAAGCCGCGCAAAGCGGCGTAGCGGCTTATTTATATTGGTTTACTTGGCAGACTCCTATTCTAAATGGTCGGCCGCGCGCGTTCCATTGTTCCGAAATTGCCTTCGCGTTCGACAACACCGACCGGTGCGAGGCCATGACCGGCGGCGGTGCCGATGCACGCGCGCTCGCGGAGATCGTGAGCGAAGCGTGGATCCACTTTGCGCGCACCGGCAACCCCAATCATCCGAAGATGCCGCACTGGACGGCGTTCAGCGCCGAACAGGTTCCCACGATGATTTTCGACAACCATACGCAGTTGATCAACAATCCCGACGGCGGCGAGCAGCAAAGCATTCGCCGCCCAAATCAGTAAGGAATGGCATGCAGATACGCTCGATCGTTGCAGTGTGTATCGGGCTAGGGCTCCTTGCCGGTGTTGCGCCGGCAGCCGACACCAATCCGCCGCCGTCCGGTGCGGCCGAGGCGCCGCAACGATGCGCGATGCTCAAAGACCAAGCCGGCGCGGCGTTGGGCGAGGCCACGGCGCACATTCTCACCGCCGTGCTCAATGCGCATTCTGAACCCAAGGTCGATCCAGCGGCGCCGCCATGGATGGGTCCGCTACCGGCGATGCCTGAACATTGCGAAGTGATCGGCACTCTGCGCGAGCGCACCGGTGCCGATGGGCAGCACTATGTCGTGAAATTCCATTTGCGCCTCCCGCTGCAATGGAACGGCCGGTTCTTGTTTCAAGGTGGCGGGGGCACCAATGGAATTCTGGGACCGGCAAATGGGTCCCTGCAACCGGGGACCCCCACTGCACTCGAACAGGGCTTCGCGGTCGTCAGCACCGACACCGGCCACGACAACGCCGCCAACAACGATGTCGCGAAACAAGGAACCGTGGCATTCGGCCATGACTATGAAGCACGAGTCGAATATTCCGAGAAGGCGCTCGACACGGTCGCGACCGCTGCAAAACGGCTTGTCGAGAAATTTTACGGCAAGGCGGCGGCCTACAATTATTTCGCGGGCTGCTCGAACGGCGGACGCGAAGGCATGGTGTTCGCGCAGCGCTTTCCCGAACAATTCGATGGCATCGTGGCCGGTGCGCCGGCCTTTGCCGTTCCCAAAGCCGCGATCGCCGAAGCCTGGGACACTCAGACATTGTCCGCGCTTGCAGTGCACGAAGGTATGACACAGAAGAATGGCCTGCCCGACATGTCGCGAGCCTATTCTGAAAAGGATCTTGCGATGGTCGCCGAAGCGGTCGCCAAGGCCTGCGATGCCGACGACGGCATCGTTGACGGGATGGTTCAAAATCTGGCTCGGTGCACAGCGGCGCGAGTGCGTCCGGCGCTCGAGGCGCGAACTTGCGCCGGCGAGAAAACCCCCGACTGTCTCACCCACGAACAAGTCGACGCTTTGTTCCGTTCGCTCGGCGGCCCTCACGACTCGAAGAACCGTGCTCTTTATGCCGACTGGCCTTGGGACGTAGGGTTAGGAACCCAGGAATGGCGCATTTGGAAGTTGGGTATTCCTGGCGCCATGCCTTCGATCAATGTCCTGCTCGGATCGCCCGGCGCTGTCGGCGCTGTTTGTCACTCCGCCCGGCGACGTCGCTGCGACCCCCGAAGCGAACCTGCGTTATCAGCTCGAGTTCAATTTCGATCGCGATGCACCGAAGATATTCGGCAAGACGGCTGAATTTCCACGTTCGGGCTGGGATCTCGTGGGTGCGCAATCCACCGACCTGAAGCGTTTTCGCGGTCGCGGCGGCAAGTTGATCGTTCCCCATGGTGGTTCCGATCCGATCTTTTCGATCAACGACACGATCGATTGGTGGCGCAAGGTCGATGCAGCCAATCATGGCGAGGCTGCAACTTTCGTCAGGGTGTATGCGGTGCCGGGGATGAATCATTGCGCCAGCGGGCCTGCAACGGACCAATTCGATTCGCTGAGCGCGGTGGTCAATTGGGTCGAGAAAGGAACGGCGCCCGATCGCATACTGGCCAAGGCTGGCCCCACCTCGCCCTGGCCCGGGCGCACGCGGCCGCTATGCCCGTATCCGAAGTTTGCGAAATATCGATCCGGTGATTTGAGTCAAGCCGACAGTTTTGACTGCGTAGCCGCTAATTAAGCCTATCGCCGAGCCCGCGGATTGAGCCAGATGTCACGGCACTAGTGAGAAGCGCCGCCCAGATTCTTCTGCTCCACCGTCCAGTCAGGATCCTTGCACAGCCCGCAGTCTGGGCCCGTGAAGCGTTTGGCCGCCTCCTTGTCGCCCTTGAGCTGCCAGTCCAGCCAGCTCACGTCAACCGAGGCAGCGCGTCCGCCATTGGGCTGAAGAAACGTTCCCCCATGTCCGACTTGAAGATTCGCCACCATGACCGGTACCGAGTTGATCTGTTTGAAGTCATCCATGCCATTGTTATAGGCGATATCCGTTGAGCCGCCCAGAATATAAATGATGGGCGTGTGCAATTTCTGCAGCATATCTTTGCTGAAGTTCATGCCGGGGATCGGATTGGCGCCGGGACTGAAAATCCCGCTGTTGTGAATGATCACCGTGCGCACTCGCGGGTCGGCGGCAATCTCAAGCGCTTGCAGACCGCCGCAGCTCCAGCCCGAGACCGCAATCCATTTGGGATCGATGCGCCCGAAATAAGGACTGCCGGCACGGACATTTTCAGCCAATGCCCAATCGATCGCGTCGCGAAGGCTGCTGGCTTTGGTGGCCGGAGGTGGAATGTTTGGCGGTGCGCCCGCGGTATTCGGGGGCGGCGGTCCCGGCGGCATCGCGCCCGGGGCAGGCGGCGGTGCGCCGGGGCCGCTCAAGATCGTGCCGCTGGCGATCGCAAGGTAGCCATGCGAGGCAATCTCGGCGAGGTGGAGCCGCGCGCCCGCTCCGTCGGCGGAACAGCCGCCATTGCCCCAGGCGAGCACGCCGAGTTTCTGCTTGCCGAGCTTGGATAGGTCCGCAGGACGATAAATCACATGATCCGGTAGCGACGCATCCATTTCCTTCAAGGCCGGATACCTGCCGGTACCCACCGTGTCAGGCATCTTGTTGTATGCCTCCATGTCCGCGCGCATTTTTGCGAAATCGAACGGCGGGGGCCCCGGCGGCGCTTGAGCGGTCACGACTTGCGCAGCGAGCATCAGGATCGCCGCAGCCCTTGTGGTGGAAAGTGTTTGCATGTTGATCGCTCCTAATTCTCGCGAGCCCGAGGATATCGGTGCGCTGCAAAACTGGGAATTCGGTTTCCTGGACACCTGAGTTCGGCCCCACCGCATGATGGAGCTCGCGCACTCATCCCACAGAGTTAGCACGGGCGATGGCCGCAAGCACGGACGCACTGGGCTTGGGCGTGCGCTTGAAGGTCTGCCGATCGACGGAGCACAAGCCGAAGTGTGGCTTGTAGCCGAAAATCCACTCGAAGTTGTCCAGCAGTGTCCAATGCATGTAGCCGAGCACCGGTAGGCCTGCGGCCATCGCGTCAGCGAGATAGCCAAGCGCGGCTGGGATGAACGCGGCTCGCTGCGCGTCATCGTCGGTACAGAGCCCGTGCTCGGTGATGAGGATCGGACGACCGGTCTGCTCGTGCACATAGCGCGCCGCGTTGGCCAGCGAGGCAGGATAAATCTCGCGGCCCATGCCGTCGCGGGGCGCGCCTTCCGGCGGCGGCAGGGCCCCATGTTCGTCAATGCGTGCGCGCTCGTAATTCTGCACGCCGACAAAGTCATCGCCCTTCACGGCCTCCAACCAGGCGCCATAGACCTGCGCCCGCTTCTCATCGCGCCGGCTGTGCGCGCCCACGACCTGATCGTCGATCACAGCGAGGCTCACACCCACGGGCAGTTCGGGCCGGGCCGCTTTGATGGCCTGGCGGCCACGGCGGTGTCCTTCGAGCAGGTTCTTCTGCATGGCGTCCAAGTCATCGGGATTGGCGGCGTTGGCGGCTGTAAACTTCGCGACCCCAAGCGCACGCGCCGCCGCGTCGAGCATCGCGCGCTGCCGCTCCATCATGGCGGGCGGCAGATCCAGCCAAGCCAGAAGCCGCAATAGATTGGGCTCGTTGAGCGTTGTGGCATAGCTGATGGGCCGGGCAAGGTGTCGCGCGGCGCGCTCGCAGAAACGCTCGAACAGCGCCGGTGATTCTGGGGTCGTCCAGCCGCCGCGGGCCGCAAACCAACGCGGCGCCGAGAAGTGATTGAAGGTGACCAGCGGCTGCAGCCCGCGCGCTCGGCAGCCATCGATGATGCGCAAATAGTGATCGAGCATCGCGATTGAGAACTGGCCTGGATCCGGCTCGATTCGCGACCACTCGAGCGAGAAGCGGAAGGCGCCGAGGTTAAAAGAACGGGCAAGGTCAAGATCCTCTTGCCAGAGTTCCAGACTATTGTCAGCATCGCCGGCGCGTTCTGCGAACAGCGTGGGCTGCACTTGCTCCAGGAACCAGGTGTCGCTACTGGTGTCGTTGCCCTCCACTTGGTGACCGGCGGTCGCCGTGCCCCAGATAAAACCCTTGGGGAAACTCTTGCGAGCGGTCGCGGCCGCATACGCCGCGCCACCTGCTCCGAGGCAGGCGCCTGCGGCTCCGAGGGTGATCAGAGTGGCGGCGGAGCCGCGCAATACTTCGCGCCGCGCCGGCGAGGCTGGAGAATCAGCGGGTTTGACCATGGAAAAAGACCTCTCGCCCTGTTTCACAGAGCTTACCTAAGGCGCCGGGGACCAGAACCCTGTTTCGCGGATATGTGGATTCCGCCGGGCCGAATGCTCGTGGCCGCGCCTCTATTGCGCAGCACTAGGCGCCCGTTCGATCATGTCGAGTAACTTCTTGCCGAAAATTGTCGAAATTGGCCCGCCATTCCCGACATGGTCTGGTCAGAGCACGGTGCTCTCGCGAAAACACGAGGAGACAAGATGAAATATATGATGCTGATCCATCACGATGATGCTGTTCTTGCGAAAGCGAGCAAGAACGAGCTTTGGGCCGATTACGCGGCATTCAATGAAGCACTGGCAAAGGCTGGGGGCACTTCAGGAATGAGGCTTCAGCCGGCCTCGGCGGCAACCAACGTTCGCGTACGCGATGGCAAGACCGACGTCATTGACGGCCCCTATGCGGACACCAAAGAAAAGCTTGCCGGCTACTTCATGATCGACGTTGCCGGCACCGAAGAGGCCGTGGCCTGGGCTCAACGATGTCCCAGCGCACGCTACGGCACCATCGAGGTGCGTCCGATCATGGACACCAAGCAATAACGACCGCCATGAACAGCGACGAGGCGCGCCGGACTGTCGAGCGCATAGCACGCGAAAGCTACGGGCACCTCGTTGCACTCCTCGTCGCCAGAACGCGAGACGTCGCCTCCGCGGAAGACGTGTTGGCGGAAGCATTCGCTGCCGCGCTCGAGCAGTGGCCCACCCAAGGCGTACCCACCAATCCCCATGGCTGGCTCGTAACCGTGGCCAAGCGGCGTCATGTGGACCTATTGCGCAAGGGTCAAGTCCAAATGAATGGCGAGTTTCAACTGCAGATGCTCGCTTCTGAAATAGAAGAAACCTCGCGCATGTCGGAGGAACTGCCTGATCGGCGTCTCGCACTCATGTTCGCGTGCGCGCATCCACAGATCGAACGCGGGGCGAGAGCGCCCCTCATCATGCAAACAGTTCTCGGCATAACCGCCAAGGCGATCGCTTCGGCCTTCCTGGTTTCGCCAGGCAGCATGAGCCAACGCTTGGTGCGGGCCAAAGCGCACATCAAAGAGAGCGGCATTCCCTTCAGCGTGCCGGACCAGGAGGAAATGCCGGAGCGATTGAATGCGGTTCTCGACGCGACCTATGCTGCTTATTCCACCGGGTGGGATGACGCGCACGAAGGCGCCTCGGATTTTGCGCCGGAGGCCATCTGGCTGGGCAGCTTGATCGCGAACAGGCTGCCTGAGGAACCGGAAGCCAAGGCACTCGTGGCAATGATGCTCTATGCCGAAGCTCGACGACACGCTCGTCGAGATCGCGAAGGGTGCTACGTACCGATTGACCAGCAGGATGTGGCGCTATGGGACAGAACGCAGATTTCAAAGGCCGAGCAACTGCTGCACGCCTGCAATCGATCCGGACCGACCGGACGCTATCAGTTGGAAGCCGCCATCCAGTCGGCTCATACCGCGCAAAGGCTTACCGGCGCCAATTGCTGGCCGGCAATTGTCTCGCTCTATGATCATCTGGTATCCATGACGAACTCTCCGGTGGCAGTGCTCAATCGAGCGGCTGCATTGGCCGAGGTTGCGGGTCCGCATGCGGCTTTGGCAGAATTGTCTGGAATTTCCGCCGACAAGCGCCTCCTCGTTTATCAACCCTACTGGGCGACGCTGGGCCATTTGAACCTTCGTGCGGGCAACATCGAGGCTGGCTGCGAGGCATTGAGGATCGCCATTGGATTGGCGACTGACAACGCTGTCCGGCAACACTTGCGGCTGCGTCTGCAGGCTGCGAGCTCCGGTACCCCACGATATAATCCTAAGGGCCAATAGGAAAATGGCGCGCGTCGCGCGATAGTTCAACCGGTGGAGCCCTGATCTTAAAATCCCGGAGTGAATCTATGAGTGCGTACAACCGGCGGGCCGCCGCGCTTATCTCATCGCTTCTCTCGTTGGGCAGCTTATCGGTTTTCGGGCAACAGGGGACCATAACGCTCACCATCAACAACAACACCTCGGACCCTCTCTTGGTGAACGTTTACGATATGGGTGCCTCGCCTCGCCAGCAGTTGTTGGCCAATCGGGCAATTTACGGCAACGCGTCGGTCACAGTCTCAGCCTCGCAAGACGCCTCGGGTAAGGGCCATGTGCGCTGGACGGCGATGAATCAGGATCCCGACATGCGGATGTGCGGGCACGACGACAAGTCCGACCTCAACGATGGCGATACCGTGAATGTGTACGCCGACGGCGATTGCTCAGGCTAGGCGGAAAGCTCCTCAACCATCGATATAACGCCCGACAGAACTGGGCCGGCCACGCGAAGACGGCAGCCTTCGATCTCATCCCGGCTGAAAGACCTCTCCACCGTCCGTCCCTTCACGGTGATTTCGATTTTTGAACCGCTGAGAACATGGTCCCCCGCCTCGATGTCTTTGTAAGTGACGGTGCCAAAAAACCCATGAGGTACCAACCGGCCCTTGATTTCATGCCGGATCCTGGCAAGTGCCGTATCAAACTCCTCTCGCTCCTGCTTGTCTTCCATTTCAGCACCTCATCACTTATCAACCGCATATCGGATGATACGCGCTCGCGTCGGCACAAGGCGCGTTGTCCGGCCTCCAGTCAGCTAGCCAGATTATTAGAATTTATCATTATAAAAAACAAACACTTATGAATATATTATAGAAATAACAGTAATACGACATTCGCCTCAGCACGACAATTTAAGCTGCACCACATCTCATGGGCGTGTATTCAGCGGCATGGGTCGCAGACTATCTGTTTGAAACCGTGATGCGCTGTGTCCAACCGGAGCGCGTAAGCTTGCTACGCTGCAAACAGGTTTAAATCAGTGAAAAAAATCAAAATAGCTGCTCTCGCGTTTTTCTTCCTCGCCTCGTATGCAAACGCGGAGGCCGTGGTGATGTCGTGCACTGCCGAGGAGACTGCAGCGAGCCACGCTCGACATACCTGGGAAATAACGTTCGATCAACAGAATCAATTGGTCTATCTCGGCAAGACAGTTGCGACGGCCGCCATCAGCGACGCCAGGATCACCTTTCGTGTGGATCTGGGAGCGGGCGTTCCTTTCAGTTTTGCGATTGATCGCTCGACAGGAAGCATCATCGTCACCAGCGACGTTCGTGTGCTGTACAACGGCCAGTGCAAGGTTGTGCCGCCCCGCCCTCTGTAAATAGAGTATCTTCCTTGACGATGATGCTAACTCTCGATTCGCGGGTTGCAATCAGACCATGACGGCGGTCGCAATCGTCCCCTCCTCTCGCCCCTCTCGCCGAGCTATCACCGGGGCGGCATTCACCTGCATGGGCATCGTGTTTGGCGACATTGGCACCAGCCCGCTGTACACCCTGAGTGTGGCTGCGAAGACATCCAGTCCGGGCGGCACCATCGCGCCTCAAGCCGTGCTCGGCATCATTTCATTGATCTTCTGGTCGCTGATCGTCGTCATTTCCATCAAGTATGCGGTTCTCATCATGCGCGCCGACAACCATGGCGAAGGCGGCATCCTGGCGCTGCTCGCCTTGGTCAGCCCGAAGCGCGCCAGGGAGAACAAGCGCCGCGCGATCATGGTGGTCATCGGCCTAATTGGCGCGACCCTGCTCTACGGCGATGGCGCCATTACCCCGGCGATTTCTGTCTTGAGTGCGATCGAGGGCATCAAGGTGTATGCCCCGCACCTGGATCGGGTCGTGGTGCCGCTGACGGTGGCAATCCTCTTAATGTTGTTTGCCATCCAGCGCAAAGGCACATCCTTTGTCGGCCGGCTGTTTGGACCGGTCATGCTGGTGTGGTTCATCGTGATCGGAATCATAGGTGCGTTTGGAATCGCGAGCAGACCCGCAATACTCGCGGCATTGAGTCCGCTGCCCGCCATTACCTACCTGTTGCACGCAGGACCCATCGCCTTTGCAGTGATCGGCGGCGCCTTTCTGGCTGTGACAGGCGGCGAGGCATTTTACGCCGACATGGGGCACTTCGGCCCCTTGCCGATTCGCGCCGCTTGGTTCGGCGTGGCGCTGCCCGCCCTCACCTTGAATTATTTCGGGCAAGGCGCGTTGCTGCTGTCCGAACCCACGGCGCTGGACGGCACGTTTTACGCAATCGTCCCCCATTGGGCTCATTACGGCGTTGTCGTGCTCGCCACCGCGGCAACGGTCATCGCGGCCCAGTCGATCATTTCCGGCGCCTATTCGATGACCCAGCAGGCTATCCGGCTCGGATTCCTGCCGCGCATGAATGTCGTGCACACGGCGCGCGGCGCGATCGGCCAGGTCTATATGCCCATCGTCAATTGGGCGCTGGCCATCGCAACACTCACGGCGGTGATTGCGTTCGGTTCCTCAGACGCACTGGCCGGCGCCTATGGAATTGCAGTGTCCTTGCTGATGGCCATCACCACGCTGATGGCCACTTTTGTCGCGCTGCATTGGAAGTACAACGTTTGGCTTGTGCTGCTGGTGAACGGCAGCCTGCTCGCTCTCGATCTGCTGTTTTTTGCCTCGACTTCAACCAAGCTCCTCGACGGCGGCTGGTTTCCCCTGCTGATCGCCGTCGCGGTTTCGTTTCTCATGCTCACCTGGCGCAAGGGCGAGGAAATCCTGGATTCGGTCCGCCTTGAGGTTCGACAGCGCGCCACGGAATTCATTGACGGAATCAAAAGGGACCCGCCGCTTCGCCTGCCGGGGACCGCCGTGGTGCTGGGCAGAATGGCGCAGGGAGTACCGCTCGCGCTCACGCAAAACCTCAAGTACAACCACGTGCTGCACGAGAATACGCTGTTGGTTGCGGTGACGATCGCGGAAATTCCGCGCGTCTCGGATGCGCAGCGCGCCACGATCACGCCCCTCGTCGAAGGGCTCACCCGCGTCGAATTGCATTTTGGCTTCATGGAGCCGGCGAACGTGCCGGCTGGGCTCTACACTGCCGCGGCGGGCGGATCAATCGAACTCGGCGATCCTCAGAGCGTTACCTACTACACCGGACACGAGACCATCATTGCTTCCGGCCGATCGCCGCGCATGGCGCGCTGGCGGGAATCGATCTTCGCCCTCATGCACTCCAACGCGCAGAGGTCCGGGCACCTACTTCAAAATACCGAGCAAGCAAATCATGGAAATCGGCGTCGAATTCGAAATATGAAACCGCTGTCGCTGCGCAATGCGGAGGTGCGCCGCAACGTCGGTAGAAAACTGCGCATCAAAACGCCGCGTTCGTCCCACGCCGAATTCTCCGTGTCGCACAGAGGCCGCGATGTCGTGGCGATGCTGCAGAAATCCAACCGCGACCGGGTGCCCGCGCTGGTGCCCATCCGCTACGGCCGCATGCTGCGCTCGCCATTTTCCTTTCTGCGCGGCGCAGCGGCAATCATGGCCTATGATCTGGCGCGCACGCCGAGCAGCGGCATCCGTGTCCAGGCGGCCGGCGACGCGCACCTGATGAACTTCGGCGGATTTGCCTCGCCGGAGCGTCACCTGGTCTTCGATGTCAATGACTTCGACGAAACGCTGCCCGCCCCGTGGGAATGGGATCTTAAGCGCCTGGCCGCCAGCGTCACAGTCGCCGGTCGATACTTGCGATTCTCGGATCGAAAAAACTCCGATGCAACCATGGCTGCCGTTGCCGGATACCGTGCACACATGGCGCTGTACGCGCCCATGCCCGCACTCGAGATGTGGTATCAAAGGATCGATGCCACCAAGGTCGCGGAGCTTCACTTCAATTCTGTCGGCAGGAATCCCAAGGGCGCGCCGCGCCATCCGGTGACCGAACACCTATTCCCGAAGCTCACCGAGACGTCGGGCCGGATGCTTCGAATCAAGGAACAATTGCCGTTGCTGTTTCGCCCGCGCAAAGGCGACCGCACGATCTCCCATGTGCCGCGAATGCTCGCGCAATACCGCGCCACTCTGCCCGCTGATCGTCGCGCGCTGCTCGATCGATTCCAGCTCGTCGATGTCGCCATAAAGGTTGTGGGCGTCGGCAGCGTCGGCACGCGTTGCGCCGTGGTGTTGCTGATGGGTGGGGACAACGATTCGTTATTTCTGCAGGTCAAGGAGGCGCGCGCATCGGTCCTGGAACCCTATGCCGGGCGCAGCAGACAACGCAATCACGGCGAACGCGTGGTCGAAGGACAGCGTTTGATGCAGGCGGCCAGCGACCTGTTCCTCGGTTGGTCGAGCGATCCGCAGCTGCGGGTGGACTTTTATGTCCGGCAACTGCGCGATTGCAAGACTGCCGTTAACATCGACACGATGGAATATCCGCATTTGGTCGACTATGCGCATCACTGCGGCGCCGCGCTTGCCCGGGCGCACGCCAAGGCCGGCGACGCTGCCGCCATCAGCGGCTACATCGGCAGAGGCGAGGCGCTGGATTTGGCGCTTGCAGGCTTTGCCGCCAAGTACGCCGATCAAACAGAGCACGATTTTGCGCTGCTCAAAACGGCAGCCAAGAGCGGCCGAATCCCCGTCGAAGACGCCTAGGAACAAATCGTCATTTAGCGGCTCTTCTTGCGGCCGCCGCAAGCCGCAGCAGCGGCCCGGCGGCGCCCAATGCTATGAACGGCAGGTAGAACAAAAAATGCCCGACGCCGCCGTGGCGCGAATCATTGACGAAGTCGTACAGAAAAATGAACGCGATGTACTCCACGCCGACGATCCGCATCAGGCGCACCGTGCGTGGTTGAAGCCTGTCGGATGCTGGTTTGAATGAGAGCAGCGCCAACAGGTACACCCAGAAAACACCGACGCTGAACAATACCAGCGGGAATCGCGGGAATGGAGTCGTCGAGCGGTACAGGAGAAAAGCGACCAGGCCCAAATGAACAAGGTGCGCCGATGCAAAGGCAAGTCCAAAATCCCTGGCGCGCCGCGCGACGGCTTGGAATCTCGTGCCGAACAGCACCGCCAAGGCGCTGCCGGTTGAAGCCAGCCAGAACCAGCAAAATGACCAGCGCGCCGTTGCACGCAAGGCCATGCCAGCCTGCTCGTGCAGCGGTACGCCCAGGCGTATCGCGAGGACGATGGTGAGCGCGACGCCAAACGCCGCGCCCATCCATTCGCCCGTGGAACGGTCTTTGATCGCCATACCCCATTGATTTGCCGCTGCGTTGCCCGCAGCATTGTGGATTCTGCCGTTTCAGGAAACAAGCGATGCGCGCGACCGTCTCCGTAGATCATCTTCAGGTCGATCAAGGACTGTACGAGTTCGTCAACAACGAGGCCATTCCCGGCACGGGCGTCGAACCGCAAAGATTTTGGAGCGGCTTCGCCGCCATGCTGCGAGCCTTGGCACCGCGCAATGCCGCATTGCTGCGCCGACGCGACGAGCTGCAGGCGAAAATCGACGCCTGGCATCACCAGAATCCCGGACCCTCCTTCGATCCGCAAAAATATCAAGCCTTCTTGCG
Organism: uncultured Gammaproteobacteria bacterium; assembly: GCA_963775565.1. Taxonomy (GTDB): domain Bacteria; phylum Pseudomonadota; class Gammaproteobacteria; order Steroidobacterales; family Steroidobacteraceae; genus Bog-1198. The sequence goes on along the minus strand of CAVZJP010000016.1, from coordinate 291,096 downwards.
CGAGATCGGCTACCTGGTTGCAGAGCAAGGGCCGTTCTCCGTCAGCACCGCCAATGTCGACGACGAAATCGGGCGCATTGCCGGTCCTCAATTGGTGGTGCCTGTGAGCAACGCGCGCTATGCGCTGAATGCGGCGAATGCCCGCTGGGGGAGTTTATACGATGCCCTCTACGGCACCGATGCAATCCCTCTTGACGGCGCACCTCGCGGCAACCAGTACAATCCGCGGCGCGGCGAGAAGGTCGTGGCCTTCGTCCGCGGCTTCCTCGATGAACAGTTTGCTCTCGCGGATGGCTCGCATCGCAACGCGGTGCGCTACCATGTCGACCGCCAAGGCCTTCAAGTCGATCTTAAGGAAGGCGGGACGACACAGTTGAAGGATATGACCGCATTCAGCGGTTATCAGGGGGCCGGCTCATCGCCGACGCTGCTGCTGCTCAAGCATCACGGCCTGCACGTTGAATTGCACATCGATAGAAAACATTACATCGGCCGCGACGATGCCGCCGGGATCAGCGATGTCGTGCTGGAATCGGCGATCACGACCATCCAGGATTGTGAGGATTCGGTCGCCGCGGTGGATGCGCCCGACAAGGTTCATGTGTATCGAAACTGGCTGGGGCTGATGAGCGGCACTCTCCAGGCGCAGGTCGAGAAAGGCCAGAACACTCTGCTTCGAAAATTGAACGCGGATCGCCGTTACCAAACACCCGGCGGCAAGGAGCTGGTGCTGCCCGGCCGAAGCCTCATGTTGGTTCGCAACGTCGGCCACCACATGATGTCCGATGCTGTGACGCTGGATGGAGCGCCGGTTCCCGAGACCTTGATCGATGCTGCCATCACCGTGCTCATCGCATTGCATGACCTTCGAGGGGCGGCCGCGCGCCTCAATTCGCGCAGCGGCTCCGTGTACGTGGTCAAGCCCAAAATGCACGGGCCTGAGGAAGCCGCGTTCGCGGACGAGATCTTCGGCGCGGTCGAGGACCTGCTGGGCCTGCCGCGCGACACGGTCAAGATAGGCATCATGGATGAGGAGCGGCGCACCAGCGTCAACCTTGCTGAATGCATTCGCGCGGCGCGCCGGCGCGTGGCATTCATCAATACGGGTTTTCTCGATCGCACGGGCGATGAAATTCATACCTCGTTGGAGGCCGGCACCGTACCGCGCAAAAGCGAGCTCAAGAAAGCGGTTTGGCTGGATGCCTACGAGCGGCAGAACGTCGACATAGGGCTGGCGTGCGGTCTGCGCGGACATGCCCAGATCGGCAAGGGAATGTGGGCCATGCCGGATTTGATGGCCGACATGCTCAAGGCGAAAATCGCGCACCCCCAGGCCGGCGCCAATACCGCCTGGGTGCCCTCGCCCACCGCGGCCACGCTGCATGCGCTCCACTATCACATGGTGGATGTTGCCGCGGTCCAGACAAAGCTGGCGAAGCGCCCACGCGCCTCGCTTGAGTACATTCTCACGCCGCCCCTGGTTGCCGCGCCGGCATGGAGCAAATCGGAAATCGAAGAGGAGATCAATAACAACGCGCAGAGCATCTTAGGCTACGTGGTGCGTTGGATCGATGCGGGCGTGGGTTGCTCCAAGGTGCCCGATTACTTCGACGTGGCGCTGATGGAGGATCGCGCCACGTTGCGCATCTCCAGTCAGCACGTCGCCAACTGGCTGCGCCACGGCATCTGCTCGAGTGAGCAGGTCATGACGGCGCTCAAGGGCATGGCGCGGGTGGTGGATAAGCAGAATGCGGGCGACCCCGCTTACCACCGGCTCGCCGACGATCCCGACAATAACGTGGCATTCAAGGCCGCCTGCGATTTGATATTCAAGGGACGCGAACAGCCCAATGGCTACACGGAGGCCATACTCACCGCCCGCCGGATCGAAAGAAAAGCGATGAGGTAGTCAGACGGCTGCATGCCGATGACCCTTCAGCGGGATATTGAAAGTGATGGTTGCGCCAAAGGCTTCCGGAGCCTGGCTGTCGATCCGCACCTTGTCGAATACCAACAGGCGTGTGCCCAATTCGAAACTCTCCTTCAAATCGTGCGTCACCATGAAAATGGTCATCTTGTGCATGTTCCAGAGTTTGAGAATGAGCGTGTGCATATCGGCGGTAATGCCCGGGTCCAGGGCGCCGAAGGGTTCATCCAAGAGCAAGATCTTCGGCTCGCAAATCACCGATTGGGCAATGGACAAACGCTGCTGCATCCCACCTGAAAGTTGCGCCGGGTACTTGTCCGCGGCCGTTTGCAGTCCGATAGCCTCGAGCAGCGGCTGCGCTTTCTCGAGCGCGCGGCGGCGACGCGCGCCGAACAGCCGGCCGAGCAGCGGCGAGGCATGCAGCTCCGGTCCCAGCAACAAATTATCGAGCACGGTCAAATGCGGAAAAAGCGAATAGCGCTGGAACACAATGCCGCGGTCCGGCCCGGGCTCCGGAGACAGCGCCGCGCCGTCGATGAGGAATTGCCCGCGGGTCGGGGATTCTACGCCGAGCAGCATCTTGAGGAACGTGGTCTTGCCGCAACCCGACGCCCCAACGATGGTCACGAACTCGTGATCGCCGATTTGTAGATTGACATTCTCGAGTACGACCTGGCTGCCATACTCCTTCCACAGATGCCTGACGGTGACCTGAGTCAATTGGCCGCCGCCCAGGGGAAGGCCTTGGTGCGCAGAAGCTTCAGCAGCCAGTCCATGGTGAAGGCCAACAAAGTGATCCAAGCGACGTACGGCAATATGAGATCCATTGCAAGATATCGGCGCACCAGGAAGATTCGGTAACCCAGACCTTCGGTCGACGCGATGGCTTCGGCAGCGATGAGAAACAGCCATGCCGATCCCAGGCACAGCCTCAAGGCATCGATCAATCGCGGCCAGAGCTGTGGCAGCACCACGCGCACGACCAACTGCCAGGTCGAGGCGCCCAGGGTCTGGGCCTTGATGATTTGTTCGTCGGGCAACTCGCCCACGCGCATTGCCAGATCGCGCACGATCACCGGCGCGACGCCGATGATGATGAGCGTAACCTTCGCAAGCTCGCCCAATCCGGCCACGATGAAAAGAATGGGTAAAATCGCCAGCGGCGGTATCAGCGAGAGAGCGGCCACGAAGGGCGCAAACGTCGCGCGCACGTATGGCAGCACCCCAATGCAGAGTCCCACGGCCAATCCGATGCAGGCACTGATCCCCAGCGCCGTCAGCAGCCGCTCGAGGCTTGCCCAGGTATCGGTCCACCACAGGATCTCGCCGCTGCGCTGGTCTTCCTCGAAGGCATATCGATGAATGGTGGCCGCGATCGTCGATGGCGCGGGCAACAGCTTGTCGCCGGGATTCTCCGTCAGCCGCGCGTGCGAATAGAACAGGTACGCGCAGACGACCAAAATGAATGGCAGCAGACTCAACAGGATGGCGCCGCCCCTGCCCGGCTTTTGATTAATGAGTCGGCGCAACGTGCTCGCTCACAGGGTTCCGTCCATCGCCATTTTGGTGTACGCGGTCTCGAAACGCATTTGGATATTGTGGGTATCTCCCAGTGTCTTGCCGGCCGGAAACAAAATTCCGACGGCATCGGCGGAAGTCGCACCCCTGCCCAATATTCCGTGCTCGAACGAAAATTTGCGCACCAGGTCCATGGTCTTGATGACGCCCTCGCCGGTCATGAACTCAAAGGATTGCGCGGGCGTCGTGAACATGCGGGTGGTCGCCAGTTGACCGGCAAAACCCGTGAGATCGGTTCCCGAGGCTTTGGCCATGGATGCCTGCGCGGCCTTGCCGGCTGCGTCCCCTTTGAACATCACCGCCAGGGTTTCATACCACGCGCCCACCAGCGCCTTGCCCAGGTTCGGGTTCGCCTTCAGCGCCGCACTGTTGACCACCATGAGATCCATGATCTCACCCGGGATCTTGCTGGAGTCGAATACCAGCTGCGTGTTCGGCATCGCCATGATGGCGCTCAATTGCGGCTTCCAGGTCACGACCGCAGTGCTCGACGGCGTGGAAAATGCCGCGACGATATCGGCATCGGAGGTGTTGATGATCTTCAAGTCGCGCTCGCGCATGCCGACGCTGCTCAGGCCGCGAACCAGCAGGTAGTGCGACACCGACAGCTCCACCAGATTGACTTTCTGACCCTTGATGTCTTCGAGCTTTTTGCCCGGTCCTTTGAGCACGACGCCGTCGTTACCGTTGGAGAAATCACCAACGATCAGTGCGGTCGAGTCCACGCCTCCGGCCGCCGGGATGGTGAGCATGTCCATATTGGTCATCACGCAGGCGTCGAAGGTGCCCGCAGTGTATTGATTGATCGACTCTACATAGTCATTGACCTGGGTCAGCTTGATCTTGACGCCATACTTCGTCGCCCACTTCTTGAGAATGCCGCTCTGATCGGCATAGTCCCAGGGCATCCATCCCACATAGATGCTCCAGGCAACGTTGAAGCTGGTCTTCTCCGCGGCCGCTGCGAATTGAGGCAGCAGTGCCGACAACAGCGCCGCCAGCAGCAGGCTCATCGAGTGGTATCGGCTCTTGAGGCGATTCAGCATTGATCTCTCCCGTTTCAACTTATGCCACGAGCTTGTCGGGGCGGATAATCACCAGAGTCTGCGCAACCAGGACGGCGCGCCCTTCGGCACAGCGGAGTTGCGTAATCACCCCGTCCATCGGCGCGGTGACGGGCAGCTCCATCTTCATGGATTCCACCAGCACCAACACCTCTCCGGCTTTGACGTTCTGTCCCGGCACCGATGCGATCTTCCAAATGCTGCCGGACACGGGGGAAAGCACGGCCACGTGACCTGCTTCCAGCTGCTCCGGTGCTTCCTCGTCATGCGCGGCCGGCAAATCCGCCGCATATCCGATCTGGCCGGTGGCCTCCCATCTGCTGCGCTCGGCATCGAAGGCGGCTTGCTGCCGCGCCTTGTGCGCGGCGATGCCGGCGGAGTTTTCCTGCAGGAAAGCTCGATAGTCCTGCAGCCGAAATACTTCTTCGCGGATGTCCAGCTGCACCCGGCCGCGCGGAAAATCGTCGCGAAAATCCAGCAGCTCCGCGCCGCTCACGGGGTAAAAGCGGACTTGATCGAAGAATCGCAGCAGCCACGGCTTGGCATGCGAAAATTCACGCGTCGCTTGATAGGTGTTCCACATCTGGCAGGTGCGGCCGACGAATTGATAACCGCCCGGCCCTTCCATGCCGTACACACATAAATACGCCCCGCCAATTCCCACCGCATTTTCGGGCGTCCAGGTTCGCGCTGGGTTGTACTTGGTCGTGACCAGGCGATGGCGCGGATCCAGGGGCGTGCACACCGGCGCGCCCAGATACACATCGCCCAATCCCAACACCAGGTAGCTGGCGTCGAAAACGATTTTCTTGACCTCATCGATGCTGTCCAAACCGTTGATACGCCGGATGAACTCGATATTGCTGGGGCACCATGGCGCGTCGGCGCGCACCGATTGCATGTACTTCGCGATCGCCAATTGAGTCGCCGCGTCGTCCCAGGACAGCGGCAGGTGCACGATCCGCGTCTCAATTTGCATCGAGTCGATTGACGGCAACGACTGCTCCGCGCCCATCAAAAGATCCAGCAAGGGCTCCAGCGGGAGCTTGCGGCTATCGTAGTGGACCTGAAGCGAGCGAATACCCGGAGTCAATTCGAGAATGCCGGGATGGTCGGCTTCCGCCAGCCAGCGCATCAGCGCGTGCACCCGCAGGCGCAGCTCCAAATCCAGCACCAACGGTCCGTATTCCACCAACATGTATTTATCGCCGGCGCGCCGATACACCACGTTGGGTCCGGCATGTCGAGCCGGCAGGGTCGCAACAATGGCGGCATCGGCGCCGTTGAGTTGCCTGATGGAGGCCCGCGACGGATTTCGCTGAACCTGATCCGCGCATCCAAGGTGTCGATCATGTGCTCTTGCGTAAGCTCGCGATGCAGCGCCTCATCCGGGGTCAAGCGCCGAAAGCGAACGCGGTTGTTCGGTCGTAGCTGGCCGAGTTTCCACAGTTCGGATTTGGCCAGCGTCACCGGACAAACGAATCCGCCCAGGGAGGGACCGTCCGGCCCCAAGATGACGGGCATGTCGCCGGTGAAGTCCACCGTACCCACCGCGTAGGCGTTGTCATGGATATTGGAAGGATGCAATCCGGCCTCGCCCCCGTCGGTGCGCGCCCACCCGGGTTTTGGTCCGATCAGTCGGACGCCGGTGCGGTTGGAGTTGTAATGCACTTCCCAGCTCGAGGCGAAGAACAGTGCGATGTCGGCTTCGGTAAAGAAATCCGGGGCGCCGTGCGGACCGTCGAGTACGCCCAGTTCCCAGTCCTCGGAAATGTCGGGCCGCACTGCCGAAGGAATCTGAACCGGCGCCCCGCCCGACCGGGCGTCATCGACGTGCAGTACATCGCCTGCGACCAGCGCCCGCCCGCCGTGACCGCCGAACTTGCCCAGGGTAAACGTCGCACGGCTCCCCAGGTAATCCGGCACATTGATGCCGCCCCGGATGCAGAGGTAAGCGCGGCATCCCGCGCCGAGAACGGCGCCGAGGCGCAATACCTGGCCGGCGAAAACCTCGATGGGAACCCAAAAGGGTGCCGCTGCTGCATCCAGCTCGGCGGCCACGGGCGCTCCGGTCAGGCAGATCAGTGTGTCGGTATTGAACCTCAGAGTGGGACCCGAGACCGTAATTTCGAGCGCCGCGGCGTCTGAATCGTTGCCGACACACCGATTGCCGAGACGAAACGACAGACTATCCATCGGGCCCGACGGCGGCACCCCCACGCTCCAATAACCGACCCGCCCCGGGTAATCCTGGACCGTGGTCTGCGTGCCGGCCGCCAGAACTTCCAGAGTGCGCGGCGCATACGCAAAAGTCTCCAACGTGCGGGTGGTCATGCCGCCGGCGGTGAACACCTCACCCGCGACCAGTTGTTTCAGATACTCAAGATTGGTTTCTATGCCGGCAATCTGCGTTTCGCCCAGGGCTTCGCGCAATTTGTGCAAGGCTTCGGAGCGACTCTTGCCGACCGTAATGATCTTGGCGAGCAGCGGATCGTACAACGGTGAAATCTCCGTGCCCGCCTCGACCCAGGTCTCGACGCGCGCGTCTTGAGCAAATCGCGCGTGAGTGATCAAACCCGTCGACGGCCTGAACGAGCGGGCCGGGTCCTCGGCATACAGGCGTACCTCGATCGATGCGCCGCGCGGCGCCGGCGCACGCATCTCGAAGCCGTCTTGCGCAGCCTGTCGAATCATCCATTCGACCAAGTCTATGCCCGTGACTTCTTCGGTGACCCCATGCTCCACCTGCAGGCGGGTGTTGACCTCGAGAAAATAGAACTCCTCCTCGGGGACGTCGTACACGAATTCAACGGTTCCGGCCGATTGATAGTTGACGGCGCTTGCCAAACGAATGGCGGCGGCATGCAGCCGCGATCGTGTCGCATCGGAGAGCGCCGGAGCAGGCGTTTCCTCGACGATTTTCTGATTGCGCCGCTGTGTGGAGCAATCGCGCTCGCCCAAGGCAATGACCTCGCCCAAGCCATTGCCGAAGATTTGCACTTCGATGTGGCGCGCGCGCTCAATGTATTTTTCCAAGAACACGCCGCCGCGGCTGAAGTTCTTCGTCGCCAGCCGTTCCACCGCGCGCAGCGCCTCGGCAAGGTCCGATTCGTCTTTGACGAGCTGCATTCCGATGCCGCCGCCTCCCGCGGTGCTCTTGAGCATGACCGGATATCCGATCTTGCGCGCGGCGCCGCGTGCCTCCTCGAGGCCCGACAATAATCCGCTGCCCGGCAGAAGCGCCACTCCTTGCGTGGCTGCCAGCTCGCGCGCCAAATGCTTGAGTCCAAATTCGCGCATCTGCGCGGGCGTCGGTCCGATGAATACGACGCCCGCGGCGGCACAGGCCTCCGCAAAGACCGCGTTCTCGCTCAGGAAGCCGTAACCCGGATGAATCGCCTGCGCGCCCGTGGCGCGCGCCGCCGCCAGAATTTTGTCCTGACGCAGATAAGTCTCCGCGACGGAGCCGACCCCCAAGGAAATTGCTTCGGCTGCCTTGAGCACGTGCGGAGAATGACGGTCGGCTTCGGCGTAGACCGCGACGGAGCGCACCTTCAGGCGCTCAAGCGTTCGCAGAATGCGGCAGGCGATCTCGCCGCGATTGGCGATCAGAACCTTATCGAACATCCGGGTCCCAAATCAGAACCTCGAGCGGTGTCGGGTTGTAGGCATTGCAGGGGTTATTGAGCTGCGGGCAATTGGAGATCAACACGATGATGTCCATGGCCGCGCGCATCTCGACGTACTGGCCGGCCCCGCTCAGCCCGTCCGCAAATGCCAGGCCGCCTTCGGGCGTCACCGGCACGTTCATGAAAAAGTTGATGTTATGGGTCAAGTCCCGCTTGCTCAGGCCCAGATCGTCGTGCTGTGCCACCGCCAATAGATAGCTGTCGCGGCATGAATGCATGCAGCGTTTCTCCAAGGCATATCGCACCGAGTTCGATTCCGCCGCACACGCGCCTCCCAAAGTGTCGTGACGGCCAACGGTGTCCGCGACAATTTGCGCCAGCACGTTTCCCGAGGTTGAGAGCAGCTTCGAGCCGCAGCTCAAGTACACGTTTCCCTGCTCGCGGATGGTGTCCACCGCGCTGTATCGATCGGAAGTATCGGCGGCATTGAAAAACAGCGTGTCGGCCGACTGATTGCCCTCGACATCGACGATGCGCAGAACCTGATCCTTCTTGAGGAATTCGAGCCAGTAGTCGCCGGCATGATATGATGCCGCGAAAAACGGCGGCCGCGGCGGGCAAGGCACTCTCATGACGCATGGCGGGCATCCTCGCCGACAAAGGCGATACAACTCCGTATTGGCGAATCCGCGCGCATTTTCCGGCCGCGAATTCAGACAAAAATCGTCAGCGGCAACGGGCACAGCCTTGCTGAACCGCAACAGCACGGGATTTCTCGGATACGATGCCGCCGCATTCAACGGATGCGGGCAGGTGTGCAGCAACACCAGGGTATCCATCTCGAATCGCAGATCGACATGGCTCCCGGCGGGCGAATTGTTCGCATCGAATTCCAGCGTCCCATCGGCGGCGGCGGCGGCCTTGCTGAACCAGTTGACGTTGGCGGCGAGATCGCGGCGCCCCAAACCATATTTGCCGCCCTCGACCAGGAAGGCGTCGTAACCGTTTTGCGTCCAATCGTTGCGATATTGCTGGTAGCTGCGCTCACCCCATCTGCGCAGTACCAACCTCTTGTTCGACGTGCCGCACACCGTGTCATGCCATCCCACGGAGTCTTCGACGATCGAACAAAAGATTCTGCCCATGTCCGAGTACAGACAATGGCCCTTGGTGAGTTTGAAGGTGTACTGGCACTTCAAGGTATCGGGCGCGTTGTAGCGCTCGAGCGGATTGAGTGGGTTGTAGAACAACATCCCCACATTGGCGCCGCCGTCGCGGTCGACGAGGCGCAGCTGCGTGCCGCCCCTCATGGTGAATGACCAATGTTTACCGCCTTCAATCAGCGTTTCGTACGGCTCGCCGCTGTTCGTCATGCTTCCCCCCAAAGAAACGCAATTCAATCGGGAGGAAGGGTTGCGACCGGGATCGCCCATAGAGCAGACCATCCCGAGGACCCCCTTCCTCGACTGATCTCCCGGGCTTTTATCCCGCCGTGTATCCTTAAACTTAAGGATTGCCTCTCTCGGACCAGCGCCTGCGATGCAAGCCGGAACCCTAGACGCACATTTGCTTCAAGAAAATGCAATTCCCGTGCCCACTCTTTAAGTCGCGGCCGAATGTGGGCTTATCTCGTAAAACTGGCTTGAGTAATGCGGCCTCAAGACCGCGGCAGTCCGGGCGGCGCACCACGCCGGAGCATATCGCAGCAGAGCCTGCTCCATTGCAATGCATGAACCGCACGCTGCGCCGGACGATCGGACACGCTAAGCTAAAAACCATGCACAGCGCTGTTCCAGACAAATCATTGTTCCAAAATCTTCTGATCGGCCAGTTGCGCGAACACTATCGCGCCGGTCGCCTGACCCCGGCGCAACTGATCGAGCACCTCATGCACGTGAACGACTCCGCGCCTTCCCGCAATGTATGGATCACCCGGCTGTCGCACGATCAGGTCTTGGGTTATCTGCATGCACTGAAGCTGCGCCGCATCGAGGATCAACCGCTCTACGGCATCCCGTTTGTACTCAAGGATAATATTGATCTTGCGGGCGTGCCGACGACGGCGGCCTGCCCCGAGTATTCCTACGTTCCAGAACGCTCGGCGACGGTGGTGCAAAAGTTGCTCGATGCCGGGGCCATACCGCTCGGCAAAACCAATCTGGATCAGTTCGCCACGGGTCTTGTCGGCGCGCGTTCCCCCTATGGCGCTTGCCGAAACAGCTTCGACGACGCTTACATTTCCGGCGGCTCCAGCGCCGGATCGGCCGTCGCAGTCGCCACCGGACTCGCCAGCTTCTCTTTGGGCACCGATACCGCAGGTTCCGGCCGCGTACCCGCGGCCTTCAACAATATCATCGGGCTGAAGCCCAGCCTGGGGCGCTTGAGCACGCAAGGCGTGGTACCGGCCTGCCGCTCCTTGGACTGTGTGTCGATATTTGCCCTGACCGCGGAGGATGCAGCAACGGTTCTCAACGTCGCGGAAGGATTCGATGCCGTGGATTCCTATTCACGCCCGTTACGAAATCAAAATATCGACGGCCTGCGCTTCGGCGTACCTCAGGCCGGTCAGCTTCAGTTCCACGGCGATCAGGAGTATTCGCGATCCTTCGCCGCCGCGATTTCGCGTGCGGAGGAACTGGGGGGCACGCGGATTGACATCGATTTTGCTCCCTTTCTCGAAGCTGCCCGGCTGCTCTACGAGGGCCCTTGGCTTGCGGAACGATATGCCGCCGTTGGGGGGATACTGGAGACGAAACCGGAAGCGATTTTTCCAGTGACGCGACAGATCATCGAATCCGGCAAGTCCGCATCGGCGGTCGCGGCATTTCAGGGGCAGTACCGGTTGATGGCGCTGAAGCGAATCTGCAATGAGATCTGGTCGCATGTGGACTTCATGCTCACGCCGACGGCACCGACGATTTATACCATTTCCGCGGTGCAGGCCGAGCCGATAAAACTCAATGCCAATTTGGGCTACTACACCAATTTCATGAACCTCCTTGATTTGGCAGGTGTCGCGGTGCCCGCCGGTTTCCGCAACGATGGGCTGCCCTTTGGCGTGACTTTGGTGGGACCGAGTTCGACTGACCGCGGACTTTTAAGATTTGCCGGGCGGCTGCATCGCGCCGGCGTAAGCACCTTGGGAGCCTTGAAGTTGGCGCAGCCCTCGGCGATTACGCCGGCACAACCTGTCGACGGGACGGCGACAGTCTCGCCGGGGCATATAGCGATTGCCGTGTGCGGCGCGCACATGAGCGGCCTGCCGCTCAATCATCAGCTGCGCGAGCGCGGCGCCTACTTGCTGCGCGGCACGCGCACCACGGAGAGTTATCGGTTCTTTGCGCTGCCAGGCGGCCCGCCACAGCGCCCCGGGCTTGTCCGGGTCGCCGACGGCGGTGGTGCCGTCGAACTTGAAGTGTGGGCGATTCCGGCCGAGCAGCTCGGTACATTTGCCGCCGGCATCCCGGCTCCCTTGGGGCTTGGAAAGCTTGAACTGGAAGACGGCACGCAAGCGCTCGGATTTATCTGCGAGGGCTATGCAACCGAGGGAGCCCTCGACATTACCGCGTACGGCGGCTGGCGCGAATTCAAGCGCAGCGGCGCATAGTCCGCGGGGGCGGAGCGTCGCCCCACCCCCGTTTGGACCAGCCGGAATGAATCAGTCGTTCAGTATGAATATCGCGCTGTTCACCGACAACGTGCCGCTCGTCGAATCATACGGACCCGAAGCAGCCACCCCCAGCAACGCGGTCATGCCATTCAGGTCGGTATTGAGTGCCGTGATCAGATCGCCGAAATCGCTGTAGCTATCGATCTTGTGGCTCTTGGCATGGCCGATCGCGAACTGCGTCATCGTCGCCGTCGTATTGGGCACGAAGGTGAGTCCACTGCTCACGGCGCCGGGCTTCAATCGCTCCGGTCCGACGCGAAGCGACTCGATCCAGGCCGACTGCAAATTGGCTTGGCCGATCACGACGTTGGTCGCACTGAGCGGTGCCACGAACGGCGCCGTCAGGCCCGGAGGAGCCCAAAACACAGTCAGTCGTCCCACGGTGTTCGCAAAGCTCACCAAGGTGGTCGCCGCGAAATCAGGCGGCGCCATGCCAAAGGGCTCGACAAATCCGAAGAAGCGAATCGGCGCTCCGGGATTGGTGGTCGGAATGGCGAGGCTGGAGGGCACATTCACCGTGTACGCGCCCGCCGCGGCATCTTGCATCGAGCTGGTGCCGGTCCCGGCGAAATTGAACACCGAGGCGGGCTTGCCATCCAGCGACTGCAGCGCGAGCGTGACCACGCCCGAGGCCTCTGAAGTGTACGAGCCCCATAACGGCGTAACCATCAGTCGCGCGCTGCCGGAGGTGGCGTCAAGCGTCTTGTTCCCGGAACTATCGGTCCCGAACGTTCCGAACAATTGCGCGTGCTGGCCGACCGAAATGTCCTGCGGTCCGAAAGAGCCGCTTTGACCATCCTCGGTCACCATGGTCGATGCGCCCACGGTCACCGCGATTTGGCGGGCGAACCACGGCGAATCACCGTCGCGATCGCACCCTATCCCGTGACTGATCATCAGCACATCGCCGGTGCGCGAAATCACCGTGCCCTCGACGCTATCGAGACCCGCACCCGGTATGCTGGTGCCCGCGTAAACAGTCGCCGCGGTGAAAGTCTGGGTCGCGACATCGTAGCTGCCATAGGCCGCGGTCAACGTGCCGGCAGCGAGCGCCGCCATGGCCGTGAGTCCGGCGCTACCAACGGATGCAGTGCCATTGATCGTGAAATTCGTGGTGGCGGTGGTGTTGACCACCACCTGACCCTGGGTGCCGCTGTTGCTGTAGAACGGGCGGACATTCACGGTGTAGGAGGAATCGCCCCCCATGTTGTTCACACTCACCAGCGGTCCGCGGACACGAATCTGCTTCGTCGTATCGGGCACCAGGCTCGCGGAGAGCACAGGATTGACCGTCACGGTCACACCGCTCGCGGGCGTCGCGGCGGTGGGGGCCGCCGGGTTCACGGTGTTGGAGGCGGCAAGATTGAAATCGAGTGCGAAATTTGCCACTTTTCCCGGCGTAATAATGAGCGGTGCGGCCGACGGCAATTGCAGCGTCAGAGTCACCTGGTTATTCGGCGAGACCAGCGCAGCGTTGGTCGCGCCGTTGATGATGTTCGCCGCAGGTACCGTCACACCGCCGGCGCCGTTATCGACCACGATGATTGCATTGGGATCCGCGGTCGTACCGGCACCGTAATCGAGCGTGATCGAGGCTGACACATACTTGCCGGCCGGAACTTGTTGCGCACTGATCACTTCGGAAAGATTGACCAACTGCGAGAAATCCACCTGCGTGGCCGTGGACACGGTTTCAACGACCGTGCCGTCCGACCGGGTCAACTGCAGCGATGTGACATTGACGATATAGCTGAGAAAATCGCCCGGATCGTCGGTGACGGTCACCATTGCCGCGCCTTGACTGGGCGGGGGCGACATCGAGGCCGACGAAGACATGCTTGATCCGCCGCCGCAGGACGCGAGCGCCAGCAGGCTGATGAATCCAGCCGCGACGGCAGCCGCAACTTTCCCCCACTGAATGCTTTGGAATTGCATAACAGTTCCCCTTATTTTGTATGCGCCGGCACTTGTTCGCACCGGCGACTTGTATGCGCCGGCGGCCTAGAATCCTAGGGTCCGTGAATACGCTTTAGCGTCAGATAATGTCCGGATCAACTGTCGCCAGTGTCCGACAAGATTAAGTTAAGCCCCCAACTGCGATGCCAGATCCAGCGTCGATCGGGCCCAGATATCGACAGCGAACTTGGGCGCGCGCTCGCTGTGACCGGGGTGTTCCTGCGCGCGTTCGATGAACGCAGTGAGTATTCCCACCGCCGCGGCCGCTTGCAAATCGCTGCTGTGTGCGGCGCACATCATGCACTCGCCGGGCGCGAGGCCAAAGGCCTCGACGGCACTGAAGTACACCGCGGATTTGGGTTTGAAGTCCCTGGCGAGATCGGCGCCCAAAATAGCATCCCAGCGAAGGTCATTGCGGCGCGCCAGATCGCACATGAGCGCCACGTTGCCGTTGGAAACAGGCGCAATGAGAAATCGCCGTCTCAGTCTTTCAAGACCGGCGGCCACGTCGGGCCACGCGTCGAGCCGGTGCCACGCCAGCGTCAGTTCGTCCAGGACTGCCGGCGGCAGTGTGTCCAGCCCGAAGCTCGCGGTGACGTTTCGCAGCGTCTGCCGATGCAACACATCGAGCTTCGCATAGGGAATCCGGCCCGACCGCACCTCCTCCATCGCCGGCTGATACTGCGCACGCCACGCATCCGCAAAGGCGGTGCAATCCACCGTATACCCCAACGGCCCCAGGATCGATTGAGTCTCGCGTGCAACGCCCGTTCGCCAGTCGACCAGTGTGCCGAAGACATCGAAGAACAGCGCCTTCACGATGAGGCCCGTTGCCGGCTCACCGTGTCAGTGCCCTTTCGATACGGCCTCCCTTCATGACGAAGGAGACGCGTTCGACGACGCTGATGTCCTCCAAGGGGGAGCCGGGTACCGCAATAATGTCCGCGTAATAGCCGGGTTTGAGTTCACCGATCTGGCCGCCCCAACCGAGCAGCTTTGCGCCATTGATCATGTCGGCCCGCAGCACCGCCAGCGGCGTCATCCCGTACTTCACCATGAGCGTCAGCTCACGTGCCTGAGTACCGTGTGGGAAGGGTCCAACATCGGAGCCGACCGCGAACGGCACACCGGCGGCAATCTGCCGCTTGAACTCCTTGATTTTGTAATCGAACTCAGGCCCTTCGCGCGCCGCCCGGGCCGGCGACTCGCGCATGAAGTATTCGAGTACCGCAAAGGTCGGAACGGCCGGAATGCCCTTGGCCTTCATGATCCGAATCGTCTCATCGCTGAGCTGCGATGCGTGATCGATCGAAGCGACCCCGGCCTGTGCCGCATACAGCGTGCCGGGTTCGCCCACGGCGTGTACCGCAACCGTAGCGCCCACTCGCGCCGCCTCCGCCACCGCGGCCTGCAGCTGTGCAAGGCTGTACTGATACGGCGTATGCAGCACTCCGTCTTGCATCGAGTCCCTGCCGGTCTCATAGATTTTGACGAAATCCGAACCCTGCTTGTGCTGCTCGCGGATGGCAACAACGAGCTCGTCCGCGGAATTCGCATAGGTGGCATTCGATAGAACGTGCTGTTCGGGATTGAAATGATTGGCGTCCTCGTGACCGCCGAGAATGTCGATGGCATTGCCGCTGATCCGCAATCGCGGTCCCGGGATCATTCCCTTGTTGATCGCATCACGCACAGCGGTATCGGCGGATCCAGCGCCCTCGGTTCCCATATCTCGCTCGGCAGTAAAGCCGGCCATCAAATCATCCCGCGCGGCGATGATTGCCAGGATGGTTCGCTGCGGCACCGACTCTTCGACTGTTTGCAGGTCCTCGGCGCCCGGATGCAGAAACAAATGAACGTGCGCATCGATGAGACCCGGCAGCAAGGTAGTGTCGCCCAGATCCATCACTTGTGCGGCGGGCGGATGCGTCACCTGTGAGCCCACCGCCGTGATTCGCTCGCCCTCCACCAAAATCTCCGCCGGCGACAGCATGCGCCCGGTGCCCAAATCGAGCATGTGCGCAGCATGCAGGACTATTGGATGCGAGTCGGACTGTTGCGCCAGGGTCGGCGGGGCATTTCCAATCAATGCCGGCAGCAGCAATTGGAGCGAGAGCGCCCCTGCGAACGACCTTCGATGTACTCCCATCTATTTTTCTCCGAGCCTTGGGGACGCGTCTGCGTCATGACTGCGCTTGACGACAGTATAGTCTCGCCGCACATTCGGTATGCTCGTCGCCCTCTCGCAACGGCGCGGCTGGTCCTTTGGAAAATTGAACTTGAACACATCGCGTTTAGTCCAAATCTTGATATACGAAGAGCGCACTGCGGGAAGCTTCGATGGGTTTTTCAGGCAGTCGGCTTTGCTTCTGACGATGTATAAAAGGGGTGAATTATCATCATGTTGCACTCAATTATTCGCGTAATACCGCGTATTGCGCCATTGGCAATACTGGCGGGCTCGCTCGCGAGCTGCGACAACAATTCATGCGGCTCTAACTGCTACTACCCCCCTCCGACAGAGTTTTCCACGGCCGTGGTCAGCGCGGATTTTAACGGCGATGGGTTTGCCGACGTCATCGCGCTGAGCACGGTGTTTCCTCCCTCGGGTCCAACCCCGTCCAACATCAAGGCATACCTGTCGACTGCGGCGGGAGCATTTGCCGCGCCGGTGCTTACGCCCGATGGCTTCAACCCCCTCTATATGGCCAGTGCGGATCTGAATGGCGACGGCTTTACGGATCTGGTCTCGGCCAGCTTCGATGATGGTGCGCTCAATGTGCTCTTCAACAACAAGAACAGTCCCGGCACGTTCAATCCGCCGTTGGTGCTCAACAGTCCCGGCGCCTCGCAAGTCGCGATCGCCGATATGAACGGTGATGGCTTGCTGGATTTGGTCTCCGCGGACTACTACGTCTCGCTTTTCTTGCAGACTTCTCCGGGCACTTTCGCGGCGCCGATCAGTCTTTATCCCGGCGGCGCCAACTGGGTCGCGCTGGGGGATCTGAACGGCGACAATGCCGCCGATGTGGCTCTCACCGATGCTGTCGGCGTGAAAGTGCTCATGAACACCGGCACTCCGTCCAGCCCAAGCTTTGCGGCGCCGATCTCCGTATTCACCCAGACGCTGAACAGCAATGTGGCCGGCGCCAATATCATCGCCATCGCCGACGTCGATGGAGACGGCTTGAATGACCTCGTGATCACCGACCCGGGTCCGACCGGCGGCATGTCGCCAACCGTCAACGTACTCATTCAAAATGCCGCAAGTCACGGGACTTTCCTGGCGCCGGCCCCCTACGCCATTGCGAACCAGGATCTGCCGCAGTCCATCGTCCTGAGCGATCTACAAGGCAGCGGCAAATTGGACATCGTGATCGGCGGACTTCACAACGTCACGGTGCTGCTGCACGATCCCAATAACGCGGGCAAGTTCCTGCCGGCGACCGTTTATCCTGCCGAAGGCGCGAACGTCATCGCCGTGGCGGACATCAATGGCGACGGCAAACCCGACATCGTCGTCAGCAACGGCGTGACCTATCCCATGCAGGGAGGTGTCGTGACGACGCATCCGGGCGTGCTGCTGCAAGGGGCGGCGGGGACATTTGGCGCTCTACAGGACTTTCCATAGGGCGCGGCGCAAAGCCTTAGGCTTTCCTCGACGCAGTGTTCCAAACTGTGTATAGTGCGCGCAGCTCAAAAGAGGCTGGTACTCGGTCAGTTCCGCCTTGAGCTCTTGGTCCGTCCCTTTGGCGCACTTCGTTTTTTCACCCTCCCTCGCCCCTGACCGCTGCGGATGCTTAATGGCTCCGTCGTGCGAGTCCACTTTTACTTAAGGTTTTACAATGTCATTTTCAGATCTCGGGCTATTGCCCGAATTGCTGCGTGCTGTCGCCGACAAGGGTTACGACACGCCTTCCCCCATTCAGCTTCAAGCGATCCCGGCCGTACTCGCGGGCCGCGATGTTCTCGCGGGAGCGCAAACCGGCACCGGCAAGACGGCCGGCTTCGTGCTACCCATTCTGCAGCGCCTCGCGGCGGATCAAGCGCAAGGGAACCAGCGCGCGCCGCGGGCACTGCTGCTCACGCCCACACGCGAACTTGCCGCACAGGTGGCGCAGAGCGCGCGCGACTACGGGAAGTACATGCCGCTGCGGACCTATCAGGTGTTCGGCGGCGTCAGCATCAATCCTCAAATCACCGCCCTGCGCAACGGTTGCGACATTTTGGTCGCCACTCCGGGCCGACTGTTGGATCTCGCGCAGCAACGCTGCGTGGATCTTTCCAAGATTCAAGTGCTGGTGCTCGACGAAGCCGATCGCATGCTGGATATGGGCTTCATCACGGATATTCGCCGCATCATCAAGTTGCTGCCCCAGCAGCGCCAAAACCTGCTCTTTTCCGCCACCTACTCGGACGATATCCGGGGTCTGGCGGAACGCCTGCTGCGCAATCCGCTCGCGGTGCAAGTCGCGGCGCGCAACGCGCCCATCGAGCTCGTGGAGCAGCGCGCGTATCGCGTGCAGAAGGAGCAAAAGCGGCACTTGCTGGTCCACCTGATTCAAGAAGGTCAGTGGCGCCAGGTGTTGATCTTCACGCGCACCAAGCACGGCGCGAACCGCCTGACGCAACAATTGGAAGGCGCCGGCATTCAAGCAGCGGCCATCCACGGCAACAAGAGCCAGGCGGCCCGTGTGAAGGCGCTCGACATGTTCAAGCGGGGGCAGGTCACCTGCCTGGTGGCCACCGAAGTCGCGGCCCGCGGTCTGGACATCAAAGAGTTGCCGCAAGTGGTCAACTATGAGTTGCCCAATGTGCCTGAGGACTATGTGCATCGCATCGGTCGCACCGGCCGCGCCGGCATGGCAGGCGAGGCTGTGTCGTTGGTCTCTTCCGACGAATCGGGACTGCTGCGCGACATCGAGCGGGTGCTACGCCGCAGTATTCCCACCTTGCCGACGCCGGCATTCAAGATTGTGGAATCCGCGCCCGCCACCCAAAGTGCGCAACGGCCGCAAGGTCAGGGCCACGGCCAGGGACAGGGTCGACACGGCGGCCAGGGCCGTCACGAGCGTCGCGATTCGCGCCGCCCGCAAAATTCCGGAACTCGAAGTTTCGGTCAGCCGCAGCGCGGGCGTTTCAGTTAGGACGGACTCCTAGGACAGCTTCGGAACCATGTCGCGAAGATAACTCGCGAACGCTGGACCCAGGCTCGGGTGCTTGAGGCCGAACTCGACGGTGGCTTGCAAGTACCCGAGCTTGCTGCCGCAATCGTAGCGCTTGCCCTCGAATTCGAAGGCGAAAACCGGTTCGCGCTGCATGAGGCGGGCAATGCCGTCGGTCAGCTGAATCTCCCCGCCCGCACCTTTGCCGATCTTGGCGAGATCATCGAAAATAGACCCGCTCAACAAGTAGCGTCCCACGACGGCCAGCGTGGAAGCGGCCTGCGCCGGTTTGGGTTTCTCGACGATGTGCGAGATCTTGCCGACGCGCTCAACGATGGTGCGTTCCAGGCTCACGATTCCATACTTGTCGGTGTCCGAACGCGGCACGTTCTGCACGCCAAGAACGCTGCCCTTGTGCGCGTTGAATACCTCGACCATCTGCTTCAAACAGGACACTTTGGCGTCGATCAGATCATCGGCCAGATGCACCATGAATGGCGCCTCGCCTATCACCGGCCTGGCGCACAGCACCGCGTGGCCCAGCCCAAGGGCGCCGGCTGACGGATATACACACACGAGGCCCAGCTCGGCAGGATGCCCCTCAAGGTCGCCAACAATTCCTGCTTGTCCTGCGCTTGCAGCACGGCCTCGAGTTCAGGGTTCGAGTCGAAATGATCCTCGATCGCCCGCTTGGAGCTGCCGGTGATGAACACCAACGTGTCAGCGCCCGCTGACAAGGCCTCGTCGACCGCATACTGAATCAGCGGCTTGTCCACGATGGGGAGCATTTCCTTCGGGCTGGCCTTGGTAACCGGCAAGAATCTCGTGCCGCGCCCGGCCACGGGAAATACAACTGCTTTTACGGGAGATGTCATGCGCAAAGCATAGCGGATTTCCGCTAGCGCAGCTTGACGATGGCGTACGCCTCGAAACTGTCCCAGGAGTGACATGCGGGACAGTGCCAATAAAAACTTCGCCCGGAAAAACCGCATTCGTTGCAGCGGTATTTTTCCGCTTGAGCCAGCAGCGCGCCGATCTCCTGCGCCACCCGCTCCGCTTGCGGCGGTCCTTTTTGCCAGATGGCCTGCAGCGTGGCGTCCTGCGAAAAAACTTTTTCGATCGACGCGCGCAGCGGCGCAGCACCGCCCAGGTCGGCGGCAATCGCCGCGAATACCAAACGCTTCAGCTCGCCGAAATCGTGCTTTTCCGCCTGCACGACGAGTTCCGCAAGTACGCTGTCCCATTGCTTCGGATCCACCAGCTTGAGCAGGTGGGGCAATTCGTCCTGCAGCAGATTTGGCGACACGGTCAGCGCTTCTCTGAGAAGGCGCACCGCAAGCTCAGGCTGCGACTCATGTTCGGCGATCTGCGCACGCAGCATGGACGCTCGCGGAAATGGCTGCGCTTCACCTTCCGCTTCCTCGAGCAGACGCAACGCGGCGTCGATCTCGCCGCGTTCGATCGCGAGGGCCGCCAATTCGCACAGGTAGTGGGCGGCAACCGTGCGCGGCGGAGCAGACTTGATGCGCGCCAGCTGGCGGTAGGTTTCCAATGCCTGCTGCCAATCATGCTGGAGTTCATAAACTCCTCGCAACGAGTCGAGCGCGCTGGCCCGCAGGCGCGGCATCTCACTCACTTGTTGGAAAAGACCCTCGGCCCGATCAAGCACGCCGGCCCGCAAATAGTCCTGCGCCAGGGCGAGCAACGCTTGTTCCCGGTGCTCTTCCGCCAGATCCTTGCGCGCCAGGAGATTCTGATGAATGCGGATGGCGCGCTCCACCTCGCCCCTGCGCCGATACAAGGCGCCCAATGCAAAGTGCGTCTCGATGGTGTCGGCATTGGCGTCCATCAACTTCAGGAACATATCGAGCGCGCGATCGGGCTGCTCCGTGACCAGATAGTCGAGGCCGGTGAGATAGTCAGGATGGAGTTTGCTGAAGGAGGCGGACCAGCGCTTTCCCCAGCCGAAATGTCCGGCCAGGATTCCCAACACCAGCGCCGCCAGCACCAAGACCCATGTCAGCAGCGATAGGTCGGACACGTGCCCGCGGCCATTCCTGGAAGCCTAGTCGCGGATCGGCTGATCCGCACCGTCATTGACGCGTTCGCGCAGGTCTTTGCCGGGCTTGAAATGCGGCACATGTTTGCCGGCGAGCGCGACCGCCTCGCCGGTCTTCGGATTGCGGCCCTGCCGCGGCGGCCGAAAATGCAGCGAGAAGCTGCCGAAGCCGCGTATCTCGATGCGTTCGCCGGTCGCCAACGCGTCGCTCATGATTTCAAGGAGCTGTTTGACGGCGAGTTCGACGTCCTTCGCCGGCAAGTGCTTCTGCTTCGCGGAGATGATCTCAATGAGTTCCGATTTCGTCATTATCGATCCGTGGGCATCACTAGACATACTTGAAGAAGACCCGCCGCGACGGCGCGGCGGGTCCTGGATTCCCTCAATCCTGGCCGGAGATTTGCTCTTTCAGTAAATCTCCCAAGCTGGTTCCGGTGGGTGAATCGGTCCGATAATTCTGCATTGCCTCCTGCTCCTCGTGGATATCCTTCGCCTTGATCGACAGGGAAATACTGCGACCCTTGCGATCCACACCGGTAAATCTGGCCTCGACCTCTTCGCCGACCTTCAGCAACAAGCGGGCGTCCTCGACGCGATCGCGCGACAGTTCGGAGGCGCGCAGCTGACCGTCAACGCCATTGCCAAGATCGATGATCGCTCCCTTCGCATCCACTTCGCGCACCACGCCTTTGACGACGCTGCCCTTGGGATGCTCTGCGATGTACGCGGAGAACGGATCCTTGGCGAGCTGCTTTATCCCCAGGCTGATGCGCTCGCGCTCCGGATCGATCGACAGCACCATGGCGTCGAGCTGTTGCGCCTTCTGATAGCTGCGCACGGCCTCTTCGCCCGGCATGTCCCAGGAGATGTCCGACAGATGCACCAGGCCGTCGATTCCGCCGGCCAAGCCGATGAATATGCCGAAATCCGTGATCGACTTGATCTGGCCGCTGACCTTGTCGCCGCGATTGTAGTTGTCGGCGAATTCCTTCCAGGGATTGGCCTTGCATTGCTTGACGCCCAAGCTGATGCGCCGGCGCTCTTCGTCGATGTCGAGCACCATGACCTCGACTTCCTGTCCGACGTGCACCACCTTGGCGGGGTTGACGTTCTTGTTGGTCCAATCCATTTCCGACACGTGCACCAAACCCTCGACGCCCTCTTCGATCTCGACGAAGCAGCCGTAATCGGCGATGTTCGTGACTTTGCCGAAGAGGCGCGTATTGGCCGGGTAGCGCCGCGCGATGTTCTGCCATGGATCCGCGCCCAATTGCTTCAAGCCCAACGACACGCGCTGGCGCTCGCGGTCGAACTTCAATATGCGAACATCGATTTCCTCGCCGACCTTGACCACTTCGGAAGGGTGCTTGACGCGCTTCCAGGCCATGTCGGTGATGTGCAAAAGGCCGTCGATGCCGCCGAGGTCCACGAATGCGCCATAGTCCGTGAGATTCTTGACCACACCCTTGACCGCGGCACCTTCCTGCAGGTTGTCCAGCAGCGCGGAGCGCTCGGCGCTGTATTCCTGCTCAACGACCGCGCGGCGCGAAACCACCACGTTGTTGCGCTTCTGATCGAGTTTGATGACCTTGAACTCGAGCGGCTTGTTTTCCAGATAGGAAGGATCGCGCACCGGCCGCACGTCCACCAGCGAGCCGGGCAGGAATGCGCGAACGTTGTCGATCTCGACGGTGAAGCCGCCTTTGACGCGGCCCGTGATGATGCCGATGACCACTTCTTGTTTCTCGAAGGCGGTTTCGAGCCGCGTCCAAGTGCGCGCGCGCTTTGCTTTCTCGCGCGACAGGCGGGTCTCACCCGAACCGTCCTCGACGCTGTCCAGGGCAACCTCGACGGTTTCGCCGACGGCGACCTCGATTTCACCTTTTTCATTCTTGAATTGATCGGAGGGGATAACCGCTTCGGACTTCAGTCCGACGTTGACGATGACGTAGTCCTGGCCAACTTCGACGATCAATCCATTGAGTATGGTGCCAGGCCGAATGCGCTGGCTTGCAATGCTCTGTTCAAACAGTTCCGCAAAACTTTCTGTCATGTTTTCTCTTGACGTTCCCTAAGGCGCTATCCCGCACCACAAGGGGTTACCCATAAATACGGCCATCAATCCTTGAAAGCCGCTACCTAAATCAACAGACGCCCGCGAGCAAGGTCCGACACGCGCCCGAGCACGGCATCGATGGACATACCCGTTGTATCCACCGTTACAGCATCGGCGCTTGCGACAAGGGGTGAGATCGCCCGACTCATGTCGCGCTTATCACGCTCCGCTATCTCGAGCGAAAGGGCGGCAAGGTTAGCAGTAACCCCCTTTTCTTTCAACTGCTTATAGCGCCTCAGGGCCCTTTCTGCCGGACCGGCGGTGAGAAAGATCTTCAGGTCCGCCCCCGGGAATACCACGGTGCCCATATCGCGGCCATCGGCCACCAAACCCGGTAAAACGGCAAAGCGCCGCTGTCGGTCCAGCAGAGCCGCGCGTACCGGGCTCAAGGCAGCGACCTTTGAGGCGTCATTGCCCGCTTCCTCGGTCCGAATTGCGGACGTGACCTCCCTTCCGGCCAGCCAGACCACTTCCTGGTCAGACTCATTGGAGCCGAACCGTATGTCAAATTCAGCCGCCAGCCGCGCCAGCGCCGGCCCATCATCGAGGGCTACCGAAGCCTGGCGCCCGGCCAGAGCGACCAGTCGATACAGCGCACCACTGTCGAGCAGCCCCCAACCCAATGCCTTGGCGAGTGCACGGCTCACGGTACCTTTGCCGGAACCCGAAGGCCCGTCGATGGTGATGACGGGCACGTGCTTCATTCGGGCCCTAACGGGCGCTCGCGAATCGCGAGGCCGACCGATTGAGCCAGTGCAACGAACCCTGGAAAGGAAGTGGCCACATTCGCGACATCCTTGATCTCAATCGCCTCGGCGGCGCGCAGGCTGGCGATGCTGAAGGCCATGGCAATGCGATGATCGCCGAAGCTATCGACCACTCCGCCCCCGAATGCCTTGCCCAGCGGGCGGCCCTCGATTTTCATGCCGTCGGGCAAGGCGCTGTGCACCACGCCCAAAGCCGTCAAGCCGGCGCTCATGGCGGCAATTCGATCGCTCTCCTTCACCCGCAGCTCTGCCGCTCCCGTGACGAGCGTTTCCCCTTCAGCACAAGCCGCGGCGATGAATAGCACCGGTAGTTCATCGATCGCGAGCGGCACGAGCGCCACGGGAACCTTGATGCCTCGGAGGCGCGAAGCGTGCACGCGCAGATCCGCGACCGGCTCCGCCCCGCTCGCGCGCGCATTCAATACCTCGATCTGTCCGCCCATGCTGCGGAGAATATCGAGCAGGCCCGTGCGCGTCGGGTTCAACCCGACGTTCTCAATGAGCAGGCCCTCGCTTGCGGCGCCCAGCAAACCCGCTACCAAAAAGAACGCTGCCGAGGAAAAATCGCCCGGCACGGTCAGCTTTTGGCTGATCAGGCGCCGCGGGGGCCTTAAGGTGATGCGCAGGCCGTCGGTCACGACCCGCACGCCGCAACTTTCCAGCATTCGCTCGCTGTGATCCCGGCTCACCGCCGGCGCAATGATCGTGGTGGGTCCGCGCGCATAGAGCGCCGCGAGCATGATGGCCGATTTGACCTGGGCGCTTGCGATCGGCATCCGGTATTCGATCCCCTGCAAAGCGCGGCCGCCCACGATGTCCACGGGCGGCGTGCCGTTGCGGGTGCGCACGTCGGCGCCCATGAGCCGCAGGGGTTGCGCCACACGTTCCATCGGCCGCTTCATGAGCGATGCATCGCCGATCAATTGAGAATCGAAGCTCTGCGCGGACAGCAAACCAGTGAACAGACGCATGGCGGTGCCGGCATTGCCCATGTCGAGGGGCCCGCCGCCGTTCTTCAATCCGCGCATGCCGGCGCCGTGAATCATCACATGCGTCGGGGTGGGCTGTTCGATGCGCACGCCCAGAGCGCGCATCGCGGCCAGGCTCGCCATGCAGTCCTCGCTGGCGAGAAAGCCTTTTACCTCGCTGACGCCCTCGGCAATTCCCGACAACATCAGGGCGCGATGAGAGATGGATTTATCGCCGGGCACCGTTATTATTCCAGACACACGCGACGAGGGATGCGCCTCGAAGCCTCTCATCAGAGCACGGCCCGCGGGTAGGAACCGAGCACCTTGAACAGCGATGCGCGCGACTCCAGCCCGGCGAGCGCCTTGGCCACCGGCGGATCGCTGATATGTCCCTCGATATCGATGAAGAACACGTAGTCCCACTTGCGTCTGCGCGACGGGCGCGATTCGATTCGCGTCATGTTGACTTTGTGCCGTGCCAGCGGCTCGAGCAATTGAAACAGCGCTCCCGCATCGTCGGTGTCGCTGGTCGATACCAGCAGCGTGGTGCGATCGGCACCGCTCGCGCTGAAAAGCTTCCTGCCCACGACCAGGAAGCGCGTGGTGTTGTCCGGCCGGTCCTCGATCTCGTTGGCGAGCAGGCTCAGCGCATAGATCTCGGCAGCCGCGCGGCCCGCAATCGCCGCCGTGCCGCGTTCGTCGCGCGCCCGCCGCGCCCCCTCCGCATTGCTCGACACGCCGATGCGTTCGACATCGGGCAACTGATCATCGAGCCAGCCGCGGCATTGAGCCAAGGCTTGAGGGTGCGCGCAGATGCGCTTGATGGCTTCAAATCCGCTCATCTTACCCATCAGAAAATGGCTGATCCGCAATTCCACCTCGCCGCAGATCTTCAAGCCCGAGGTCAGAAACATATCCAGGGTGTGATTGACGGTCCCTTCGCTCGAATTCTCGATCGGGACCACGCCGAAATCGGCTATACCACCTTCGACCTCATGGAACACTTCATCGATCGCCGCCAAGGGCAGCGCCCGTACCGAGGATCCGAAGTGCTTGACGACGGCCGCCTGGGTGAATGTGCCCTCCGGACCCAGAAAAGCCACCTTGAGGGGTTCCTGCTGTGCCAGGCAGGCGGACATGATCTCGCGAAACAGCCGGGCGATTTCCTCATCGCGAAGAGGCCCTTTGTTGCGCTTGAGCGCGAGGCGCAGGACCTCCGTCTCGCGTTCCGGACGATAATAGTCCACGGCCTTGCCAGAGGCGGATTTGGAAATGCCCACCAATTGTGCAAATCGCGCGCGTTCGTTGAGCAGGGCGTGAATGCGCGCGTCGATGGCATCGATGCTATCGCGAATATTGCTCAAGCCTGCGCCGGGCGCCGCTGCGGCCGCTGCGGGGGGCTTGAGTTCGCCGGGTGCACTTGTCTTTCGCGGGGCACGGCGCTGGGACCGGCTGGCCTTGGCCGGCGATTTTTTTTTGCCGCTCATGCGTGCCGCCGTTCGAAATCGCGCATGAACGAGATCAACTTCTCCACGCCTTCAATCGGCATGGCGTTGTAGATGCTGGCGCGCATGCCGCCGGTCACGCGATGGCCCTTGAGTCCCTGCAGGCCCGCCGCGGCGGCGGCCGTCAGAAACTCGCCATCCAGCTCCGGCTGGTTCAAGTTGAATGTAACGTTCATCCAGGAACGGGAATCCCTTGCGACCGAATTCTTGTAGAACTGCGACGCGTCGATCGCGCCGTACAGCAGTTTTGCCTTGGCTTGGTTGCGCTCGCCCATTGCACTCAAGCCGCCGGCATTCTTCAGCCATTTGAAAACCAAGCCGGCCATATACCAGGCGAAGGTCGGCGGAGTATTCAACATGGATTGATTGTCCGCAATGGCCTTGTAGTCAAATACATGCGGCGTATCGGCTCGCGCGCGCCCAATCAGATCCTCGCGAACGATCACCACCGTGAGTCCGGAAGGTCCGATGTTCTTCTGCGCGCCCGCGTAGATCAGCCCAAACCTCGAAACGTCGATGGGCCGCGACAGGATATTGGAGGACATGTCCGCCACGACGGGTACGGCGCCCGCGCTGGGAATATAGCCGAACTCCACTCCGCTGATGGTCTCGTTCGGCGTGTAATGCAGGTACGCCGCCCCGCCGCTCATGCGCAATTCACTTTGCGCCGGCACGCGGGTGTATCCGCCGCCGCCATCCCCCGCCAGGTGAACGCCGCAGTAGCGGGCAGCTTCGGTGATGGCCTTCTGCGACCAATGCCCGGTATTCACGTAGTCGGCCGTGGCCTGCGCGCCTGCCAGGTTCATGGGCACCAGCGAGAACTGCGCCGAGGCTCCGCCTTGCATGAACAGAACCTTGTAGTTCGAGGGAATTTTCAGCAACTCGCGCAGATCGGTCTCCGCGGCTGCCGCCACATCGATGAAGGCTTTGCTGCGATGGCTGATTTCCATGACCGACATGCCGCTGCCATGCCAGTCGAGCAGTTCGTCGCGCGCCCTCTGCAAGACCTCGAGCGGCAGCACGGCAGGGCCGGGCGAGAAGTTGAAAACGCGCATGGCGGAAAATATCTAGGAGTCGTTGGCGGCAGGGCCGGCGGGTTCAGGGTCCGCGCCCTCGCCCTCGCTGTCGCTCACGCCGGCCAGACCTTCGATGCGCTCGAGGCCGGAGAGCTGATCGCCTTCCTCCAACCGGATCAAGCGCACACCCTGGGTGTTGCGCCCCACCACCGAAATATCCTTCACAGGCGTGCGCACCAGCACACCGTTCTGGCTCACCAGCATGATTTCATCGTCCAGGCTGACCTGCAGCGCGCCCACCATGATTCCGTTGCGATCGGTGATCTGCAAGGCAATCACGCCCTGGCCGCCGCGGCCGTGCTTCGGGAAATCCTCGAGAGGGGTCAACTTGCCGAAGCCGTTTTGCGATGCGGTGAGAATGAAGCCGTTTTGGGCGACGATCAGCGCGTTGACGCGTTGCTCATCGCTCAACTTCACGCCGCGAACGCCGGCGGCTTCGCGGCCCATGGCCCGCACTTCCTCTTCCATGAAGCGAATCGCTTTACCCGCAGTGGTGAACAGCAGTATTTCTTTAGTGCCGTCGGTGATCGCGACGCCCACCAGCTTGTCGCCCGGATCCAATGCCACCGCAATGATGCCGCTGGCCCGGGGCCGCGAAAACAGGGCCAGCGAGGTCTTCTTGACGGTTCCGAAACTGGTCGCCATGAAGACGTACTTGCCTTCCTCGAATTCCTTGATGGGCAGCATCGCACTGATGCGCTCGCCTTCCTGAAGCGGCAATAGATTCACGATGGGTTTGCCGCGCGAGCCGCGACTGGCTTGCGGCAGTTGATAAACCTTTAGCCAGTACAGCTTGCCCCGATCGGAGAAACACAGCAACGTATCATGCGTGTTGGCCACGAATAACTTGTCGACGAAATCTTCATCCTTGACGGTGGTCGCGGCCTTGCCACGTCCGCCGCGGCGCTGCGCCTGGTAATCGGAAACCGGCTGCGCCTTGGCATATCCGCCGTGCGACAGCGTGACCACCACATCCTCCGGCGAAATCAGATCCTCGGTCGTCAAATCTTCGTGATTGACGAGAATCTCCGTGCGGCGCTTATCGCCGAACGTATCGCGCACATATTCCAGTTCCGTTCGGATGACCTGCAGCAAGCGCTCCGGCCGCGCCAGGATGTCCGAGAGGTCGCGAATCTGCTCAAGCAGCTCCTGGTATTCCGCGATGACCTTGTCCTGCTCGAGTCCCGTCAGCCGATGCAGGCGCATGTCCAGAATTGCCTGCGCCTGCGTCTCGGTCAGCCGGTAGCCGCCCTCGATCAGCCCCAGGACAGCGATCTCGCCGGCGGGCCGGGTGCTGACGGCACCGGCGCGCTCGAGCATCTGCGGCACCGCGCCCGACTTCCATGCGCGCGAGGTCAGCGCGACTCTGGCCTCCGGGGGAGAGGGTGAGGATTTGATGGCGGCAATGATCTCATCGATGTTGGCGAGCGCAATCGCCAGTCCCTCCAGGATATGCCCGCGCTCACGCGCTTTGCGCAGTTCAAATACTGTGCGCCGGGTGACGACCTCACGCCGGTGACGCAGGAACGCGTCGAGCATCTCCTTGAGGCTGAGGAGGCGCGGCTGGCCGTCGACCAACGCCACCATGTTGATGCCGAACACCTGCTCCATGGGAGTCTGCGCATACAGGTTGTTCAGCAGAATCTCAGGCACTTCGCCGCGCTTCAATTCGATCACGATGCGCATGCCGTCCTTGTCGGATTCATCGCGCAACCCATCGGAGGCAATACCCTCGATCAGCTTGTCGCGCACCAGATCGGCAATTCGCTCGATCAAGCGCGCCTTGTTCACCTGATAGGGCAGTTCGGTGATGATGATCGCCTGGCGTTCACCCTTGCCGACGTCCTCGAAATGCGCGCGTGCACGCAAGTGCAGGCGGCCGCGGCCGGTCTTGTATGCCGCGACGATCTCCATGGCGCCGTTGATGAATCCGGCCGTGGGAAAATCCGGACCGGGTACGATCTGCATCAACTGCCCAAGGGTTAACTCTGGATTCTCGATCAACGCGATACAAGCGCTAATGATCTCGGTCAAATTGTGCGGCGGTATATTGGTCGCCATGCCCACGGCGATGCCTGACGACCCATTGATCAACAGATTCGGGATGCGCGCGGGCAGAACCGCGGGCTCGCTTTCGGACTCATCGTAGTTCGGGGTGAAATCGACGGTTTCCTTGTCGATATCGGCAAGCAACTCGCCCGCCAGTTTCGACATGCGCACTTCGGTGTAGCGCATGGCCGCCGGGCGGGTCGCCGTCCACGGAGCCGAAATTCCCCTGGCCGTCGACCAGCAGGTAGCGCATCGAGAAATCCTGCGCCATGCGCACGATCGCGTCGTACACCGAGGCATCGCCGTGCGGATGGTACTTGCCGATGACATCGCCGACCACGCGAGCCGATTTTTTGTAGGGCTTATTCCAGTCGTTCGACAGCTCGCGCATGGCGAACAGCACGCGTCGATGCACCGGCTTCAAACCGTCGCGTACGTCGGGCAAGGCACGGCCCACGATCACGCTCATGGCGTAATCGAGATAGGACTTGCGCATCTCGTCTTCGAGATTTACGGGCAATATTTCGCGTGCGATCTCGGCCATTTGCGAGAATCCGGTATCTCTTATCGGCTTCTATGCAGCGGGTTTAAAGGAGGCAAGACGGGTCTGAAACATGGCCTAATTCTAGCACATATCCATCGGGGTCTTAAGCCTGCCGCGCGGGTTTTGCCGATATACTTCCATCATGTCCATGGTACCCGCCGATTTATGCATCGATGTCCGTTGGCTCGTCCCCATGACGGCGCGCGGCGTGGTTCTCGAGGATCATTCCGTGCTGGTTCGGGACGGGCGAATTCTCGACATTTTGCCGAGCTCGGCGGCAGCCCAGCGTTACTCGGCAGTGGTCCATCTGCAGCGGGATGCGCACTTGTTGATGCCCGGCATGATCAATGGCCACTCGGATGCGGCGAAGCTGCTGTTCCGCGGAGTGAATGATGCGCCCGCCGCGGAGCGTTTCGTCAGTCCTGAATTTACGCGCGACGGCCTTTTGGCCGCCATCGCGGAGATGCTCAAATCCGGCGTGACCTGTTTCTACGACGACCATTATTTTCCCGAGGAAACCGCGCGGATTGCCGCCGAGCAGGGAATGCGGGCGGTGCTCGGCATGCCGATAGCGGAAATCGCAACGCCTTGGGCGAAGGATGCCGCGCAATCCCTGACGCACTCGCTCAAGCTGCGCGATGAGTTCAATGGCCATCCGCTGATTTCGACCGCCTTTGCGCCACAGTCGGGCAAACCCTTAAGCGACGCAACCTTCGCGCGCCTCGCGACCCTGGCCGATGAACTCGACGCGCGCATCAGCATGGAACTTCACCAATCGACCGCTGAAATCAGCCAGTGCGTCGCTGCGCATGGCGCGCGGCCCATCGAACGCCTGTGGAAACTGGGTCTGCTCACGCCCGCGTTCAACGCCGTGCACATGAATCATGCCACCGCCGCGGACATCGAGCTGGCGCAGCGCACTGGAATTTCAATCTGCCTCTGCCCACAATCGGCCCTGCAGTCGGGCAATGGCTTGCCGCCGATCGCGGCATATGCCGCCGCGGGCATCCGTCTGGGGTTGGGCAGCGGCAGCGCTGCAGCCATGAGCCAGGACCTGTGGGGGGAGATGAAATTGATCGCACTGACGTCGCAGGCCGCGGCAACGCCGTGGGATGTGCTCTCGCTTGCAACCCGCGGCGGGGCCGCCGTGCTCTGTCTCGACGCCGAGGTGGGCACGCTCGAAGCCGGCAAATGGGCGGATCTGTGCTGCGTCGATTTATCCGGGCCGGGCACGCAACCCCTGCGCGACCCGATCGCCCAATTGGTTTTGAGCGGCGGCCGCGACATTGTCAGCGATGTTTGGGTGGCGGGCCGGCAGTTGCTTTCGGGGGGCGAATTGACTCGCCTCGATTGGCCCGGGGTGGCGGCGCGTTCCGCTGGTTGGGCCGAGCGCATGAGGTATTCATGAACACCACGACGCGCAACGCTGACCCTGCGGAACTCGCCAAATTCGCGGCGCTCGCGCAAAGCTGGTGGGATCCGGCCGGTCCGTCGAAACCCTTGCATGATTTGAATCCGGTGCGTCTGAGCTATATCAATCACGTCGCAAGGCTCAACGGCGCGCGCGTACTCGATGTGGGCTGCGGCGGCGGCATCTTGAGCGAGTCGCTGGCCCGCAGCGGCGCCGAGGTGCTCGGCATCGACTTATCGCGTGACGTGCTCGACGTGGCTGAACTGCATGCACACGAGTGCAAACTTGGCGTCGTGTATCAGGCTATCGCCGCCGAGGAATTGGCGGCGCAGCAGCCTGCCGCATTCGATTTGGTGACCTGCATGGAAATGCTCGAGCACGTTCCGGATCCGGCCGAGGCACTCGGCGCGCTGGCGCGTCTCGTCAAACCCGGCGGGGACGTCATTGTGTCCACGCTCAATCGCAAGCCGCAGGCCTTCGCCGTCGCCATCATAGGCGCAGAATACATCGCCCGGGTGCTGCCGAGGGGCACGCACGAATACATGAAATTCATCCGCCCCTCGGAGCTAGCGCGCTGGGGACGGGCCGCGGGTCTCGAGCTCAAGGATCTGCGCGGCATCGCCTACAATCCCTTGATGCGGTCGTTTCGCCTCTCCGCAAAAACCGATATCAACTACCTTGCGCACTTCAAACGCCCCCCGGCCTGACATGGCGCCTGCCCTGCGCGCGGTGTTGTTCGACCTGGACGGTACGCTGCTCGATACCGCGCCGGACATGGTCGGGGCGCTGAACACTTTGCTTAGCGAGCAAGCGCTGGCTCCCCTGCCCTACGAATCGGTCCGCAACACGGTGAGTCACGGCGCCGCGAGAGTCGTCAAAATGGGATTTCCGGAGGTCGACCTGCAGCGATTTGAGGTGCTGCAGCGGCGCTTCCTCGAGATCTACCGCGGCTCGCTCAGCCGGCAAACGACGCTGTTTGCCGGCATGCCGGAAGTGCTGGAGACGCTCGATGAATGGCACATCAAGAGCGGTATCGTCACCAACAAGGCGGCATGGCTCACGGAGCCGCTGCTCGAGCAAATGGGGCTGCGCGCGCGTTTCGCCTGCGTGGTGAGCGGCGACTCGGTGGCGCAGCGCAAGCCCCATCCGCTGCCCCTGCTGCACGCGGCGATGCTCGCGGAGGTGGCTCCCGGCGAGTGCGTGTATGTGGGGGACGCGGAGCGCGACGTGCAAGCCGCGCATGCGGCGGCCATGCCCGCCTTGGTGGCGAATTACGGCTACCTGCGCGCCGATGAGGATTCAACCGCCTGGGGCGGCGACGGCTACCTGAATCAGCCGTTGGATCTCCTTGAATGGCTGAAGCAAAGCGGACGCCTATGAGCCAGTTGAACTTGTGGCTGGGCTTGATGGTGGGCCTGGTGCTCGGCGTTCTGGCCGCCATGCTGTGGCGCGCGCGGCGCGAGCAGACTTTGCGAATCGAAATGGAATTGCTGCGCGCCCGCCTCAAGAGCGAAGCAACATTGAGCGCGGAACGCGATATGGCGCTGACCCGGGCGCGAGAACAGTTACAGGGCGTATTCGCCGAACTGGCGCAGAACAGCTTGCAGAGCAACAGCGAGGTGTTCCTGCAACTGGCGCGCGAACGATTGAGCCGGCAGCAATTGGACGCTTCGCAGATGCTGAAGGAACGCGAATCCGCCATCGAGTCCCTCGTCAAACCCATCCGCGATGCACTGACCAAGACCGAGGCGCAGATTCAAGCGATCGAGCGCGACCGTATCGACTCATTTGCAACCATCAAGGCGCAAATGGAGGCCGTCGCCAGCAGTCAAAGCCTGCTGTCGCGCGAAACGCGCAATCTGGTCACCGCCCTGCGCCGGCCCGATGTGCGCGGGCAGTGGGGCGAAATC
Source organism: uncultured Gammaproteobacteria bacterium (assembly GCA_963775565.1). Classification (GTDB taxonomy): domain Bacteria; phylum Pseudomonadota; class Gammaproteobacteria; order Steroidobacterales; family Steroidobacteraceae; genus Bog-1198. Next base: position 257,699 of record CAVZJP010000016.1, on the reverse strand, counting down.
ACCCTGCGGCGATTGTGCGAATTATCCGGCATGACAGCGCACGTGGATTTCACCGAGCAGCCGCATCGCACTACGGAAAACGGCGCGGTCCGGCCCGACATGGTCGTGCACATGCCGGAACGGCGCGAAATCGTGGTGGACGTCAAAACGCCCCTGGACGCCTACCTGGCGGCGGTCGAGGCCCAAAATGACGAGGAGCGCACGTCGCAGCTGCGGCGCCACGCGCAAATCGTCGGCGCGCGGATTCGCGAGTTGTCGTCGAAGCAGTATTGGTCGCAGTTCGAGCGCAGTCCTGATTTCGTCGTGCTGTTCCTGCCGGGCGATCAATTTCTTTCGGCAGCACTCGAGGAAAATCCCAGCCTGATGGACGATTCCATGCGGCAAAATGTCATGCTCGCAACGCCCACCAGCTTGGTCGCTCTCTTGAAGGCCGTCTCATACGGCTGGAAGCAAACGATTCTGGCCGACAATGCCGCGGAGATCCGTCAGCTTGGCGAGGAATTGTACAAACGGCTGTCGGTATTCGGCGAGCACCTCGGCAGATTGGGCAAATCCTTGGGCAACAGCGTCGAGTCATTCAACCGGGCAGTGGGCTCCCTGGAACAGCAGGTGCTGCCGGCGGCGCGCCGTTTTCCGGATCTTGGGTTGCGGGTGACCCGCGACATCGAGCCGCTGGAACCCGTGGCGAGCCTCACGCGTACGCCGCGCGCAGGCGCAACAGAACCCGAGCCCATTGATGAGTCAAGCGCCGAGGACACTTGATGCCAGCTATCGGGCGCACGCCATCCCTTTGGGATCAACGCGCTTTTGGAGCTGGCAGTTCGCGCACTCAGCGGCGCGCGCGCCGCTGCTCGGCATCTATGCGCTTCTTGCGGAGTGGGGCGCGCTGATGGATCCGGCCACCGAATACAGTGCTGCATGCGCCAAGTTGAGCTGGTGGCAGGATGAAGTGCGCCGCATGGCAGCCGGAAAGCCGGTACATCCCATCGGCACCTATCTTGCCTCACTGCCGGGCGCGGCGGCCGTGGACTTCGGATCCTTGAGCTTGACCATCGACGCCGCCGTCGAGGAGCTGAGCGGTGCGCCGCTGGAGCGCAGCAGCGATCTCGAACCGCATGCCCAGGCGCTGCGCGGGAATCCCCTCATCCTGGTGTCGCGCCTCGCCGGCGCGCGAGATGAGCCCGGTCTGGCCGAATGCACCCGGGCGCTGGCAGTGGCCGAATACCTGGCGCGATCTCTGGCCGACCATAGGCGCGAAGCGCGCTTCGGGCGCGTGCCTTTCGTAGTTGAGGAACTGGCCGCGAACGGAATCGACAATGCCGACCTGTCGGCCGAGAATTCCCCCGCCCGCCTCGACCAATTCTTGCGGCAACTGCGCGAGCGAGCGCTGCTCAAATTTGACGCCGCGGCGCGGGCACTACCGGCGTCGGAACGGGCCGCGCAACGGCACTTGCTGGTGCTGGCAGCGCTCGGTCGCCGTCGGCTGCAGCAAAACTCAAGCGCCCGGCAGCCGCGCGGCCTGCAGGATATGCTGCTCGCCTGGAGCACGGCGCGCCGCGCCACAAGATGAGTCCCATGTCCGAGAACATCCCCAAACAATTCACCGCCGAGCGCGATCTGCTGAAAGGGCGCGCAATTTTGATTACCGGAGCCGGCAGCGGCCTGGGAAAGTCTCTCGCGATCGAGTGCGCTCGCGCGGGCGCCAGCGTCATTCTATCAGGGCGCAACGGCGCCAAGTTGGACCGCGTTTACGATGAAATCGAAGCGCTGGGCGCACCGCAACCCGCGATTGCGACGCTGGATCTTGCAACGGCGACGGCAGTCGAATATGACGGTCTGGCGCGAGTCATCGCCGATGAATACGGCAGGCTGGATGGACTGGTCCATGCGGCGGCACTCTTGGGCGATCGCACACCGCTCGAACAATACGACGTGCCGACCTGGTGCAAGGTCTTGCACGTCAATCTGACTGCGCCGTTCATCTTGACGCAGGTGCTGCTGCCGGCGCTGCGCAAATCCGCCGATGCCTCGGTCATCTTCGTGAGCAGCGGCGTGGTGAAGCAATCGCGGCCGTACTGGGGCGCTTACGCCGTGGCCAAGACGGGACTGGAATCGGTTCGCAGCATGTGGTCCGAGGAGCTGGAGGGCGAGGCAAATATTCGCGTGAACAGCGTGAACCCCGGCCGCATGCGCACGGCGATGCGTGCGGCGGCATATCCGGCGGAAGATCCGAACACGGTACCCAGGCCGGAATCGGTCAGCGGAGTCTTTTTGTACCTGCTGAGCGCACTTGCCCGCGGTATTGATGGACACTACATTGAGGCGCAATAACATCGAGGAAGACCCCAACATGTCATCACGGACAGCATTTTTTTCGGCCTGCGCAATGTCGGTGTTTGTGTGCTTCAGCGCTGCGCGCGCAGCCGGCGCGCCGCCGCCCCGCCCTCTTGAAGGCGACTATGTCATCCACGACTTCCATTTTGCGTCCGGCGAGACCATGCCGGAACTCAGGTTGCACTACACGTATTTGGGCCTGCCGCGCCGGGACGCTCAGGGCAAAGTCGTCAATGCCGTCTTGATCATGCATGGAACCGGAGGTTCAGGTCGCAGTCTCATCAACGAGCGTTTCTCGGGCGTGCTTTTCCAGCGTGGCCAGCTGCTGGACGCCGAGAAATATTTCATCATTCTTCCCGACGCGATCGGGCACGGAAATTCCAGCAAGCCCAGCGACGGCCTGCACGCCCACTTTCCCCAATACGCCTATCAGGACATGGTGGCTGCGCAATACATGCTGGTCACGATGGGACTCAACGTGAACCATCTGCGCCTGGTCATGGGAACCTCGATGGGCTGCATGCATACCTTCATGTGGGGCGAAGCCTATCCCGACATGATGGACGCACTGATGCCGCTCGCCTGCCTGCCCGCACAGATCGCCGGACGCAATCGGGTGTGGCGGGAGCTGCTCATGGATGCCATCCGCAGCGATCCACAATGGATGAACGGCGATTACGCCAGCGAGCCGGCCGGCGCCCTGCGCAACGCCGCGGGCCTGTTGCTCATCGCCGGCAGCGCGCCGATCCAAATGCAGATCGCACTGCCTTCGCGCGATGCGGCCGATGAATTCGTGCAGAAATACATGGAGCGCGAGGTCGCCAACCTGGATGCCAACGATCTTTTGTACCAGGTGAACGCATCGCGCGATTACGATCCGTCGGCCGGATTGGAGAAGATCAAGGCGCCGCTGCTGCAGATCAACTCGGGCGACGATTTCATCAACCCGCCGGAACTGGGGATGGCGGAGCGCGAGATCAAGCGCGTGAAACAGGGGCGTTTCATTCTGCTGCCCGCCTCGGACCAGACGCACGGGCATGGAACGCACACCTGGGCTGCCGTGTGGCAACAGTATCTGGCGCAATTGCTGGATGCATCGAAAACGCCCTGAGGGCGAGCGCCTAGACGGCGGGCTCCGGGGCCGATTGCGCCACCCTGGCGGCATCGATTTCATTGATCAGAGCATTGCGTTCACTGGCCAGCATCGCCCGGGAATGACCTCGCGGCAGTTCGTGGGCCAGATGTACCGGACCGAAGCGCACCCGCATCAAGCGGCTCACGATGATGCCGCGCGCCGCCCACCAATGCCGAACCTGCGCGGAACGGGTCGCGCGCACCGTAACGGTCAACCAATGATTGGCCCGTTCGCCATATTTCGCTTCTGCCTGCAGAATGCTCATCGGTTCGCCCTCGCAATCCGTGGCGGCGCGAAATTCCTCCACCAGAACGTCTGTCAGCGGACCCCGCATTCGCAACACGTAATCGACGGTCAGCGCGTGCACGCCCCGGGACACTCGATGTGCCCAGGAACCATCATCGGTAAGGATCTCCAAGCCGCCATCGACAGGCGGCATGGGCTGAATGGCCAGCCATCGGCCCGATGTGCGGGGCAACTTCAGATGCTCGGCGGCGCGCGAGGTGGCGGCCTTGAGATCGAGGTTCTCGCCGGGCGAACGATGAAACAGCAGCACGCGAAGCTCTTTGACCGCCGCCGTATGTAGTCTGACCGGCCGCCCATCCAAGGTGATGCGGTCCTTCGCTGCGACTCTGGCGCCCAGCGCCGGCACTTCACCGTTGATCTTCAACCTGCCTTCTCGAATCCAACGCTCGACTTCGCGGCGCGAACCGATGCCGGCCGCCGCCATGAGCTTCTGCACACGCTCGCCTGAAGACTCCGGATGAGAGGGGGCGCCCTTACCCGCCGATGCAGCCTTGCGTCGCGGCCGCTTCAATTGGAATCGTCTTGCACACCGCTGGCAACCAAGCCTTGCGTCCGCGGCGCGGCGCTATCCACGCTCGGTTCTTCTTCATCGTCCGCCGCAGCCTCGAGCTCCGGGGTGTCGCCCGGCGGCTCGCCCTGAGTCGCGCCTTCCGGTTCGGCGCCCGGCAACGTCAGCTGAACCCGCAGGTCCTCAAGTTCCTTGAGCTGCGCCAGGGTCGGGAGGTCATCCAGTTTCTTCAAGCTGAAGTAGTCGAGAAACTCGCGCGTGGTTCCCAACAGCTCAGGCTTGCCCGGAACATCGCGGTGACCGACCACCCGGATCCAGTTGCGCTCGTGCAAAGTCTTGATGATATTGGGATTAACCGCCACACCGCGAATCTGCTCGATCTCGCCGCGCGTGATCGGCTGCCGATACGCAATCAGCGCCAGGGTCTCCAAGAGTGCGCGCGAGTACTTCGCGGGCCGCTCCTGCCACAAACGCGCGACAGGCTGCGCAACCGCGGCTCGTATTTGAATGCGATAGCCGCTCGCCACTTCGAGCAACTCCAGGCCGCGCGTCTCGTACTCCGCGCCGAGCGCTGCAAGCGCGCCCCTGACTTCGTCGGCGGTCGATCCATCCCGCTCATCGAACACGCTCTGCAGTTCCTCGACCGTCAAAGGCCGACCGGCGGCGAGCAACGCGGCTTCAACCACATTCTTCACGTATTGATGGTTCATTGAGTTCTCGCAAGATCATCGTTGGCAGCGCCGTCATCGGCGATCAGGGTCAAGTGCCTCGCCGGATTGCCGAGGCGTACGTGCAGCGGCGCATAAGCCTCTGCCTGCACAATTTCGATCAAACCCTCGCGCAATAATTCCAGGATCGCCACGAAACTCACCGTCACACCGCGGCGGCCCTCCTCGGCGGTGAACAAGCGCACGAAGTCGACGAAGGCATTGGCGGTCAATGCCGCCAGGATGTCGGTCATGCGCTGTCGCACCGAGAGGGGTTCCCGCTGCACATGTAGGTGGGCGAACATATCGTTGCGCGACAGCACCTCTTGAAACGCGACCAGCATCTCCTGAAGCGTGACTTGCGGCGGCAGTCGGACCACCTTGCGGTCGACCAGTTCGGCGGAGGCGACCCAGGTATCGCGATCCAGCCGCGCCATCCGGTCGATGCCCTCCGCAGCACGCTTGAAGCGCTCATATTCCTGCAGCCGGCGCACCAGTTCGGCGCGCGGATCGGCCTCCTCGCCGGATTCATCGGCGCCCAGTCGCGGCAGCAGCATGCGCGATTTCACTTCCGCAAGCGTCGCCGCCATCAGCAGGTACTCGCCGGCCAACTCGAGCTGCAGCACCTGCATCAGCTCGATGTAGCGCATGTATTGGAGCGTGATCTCCGCAATGGGAATATCGAGGATATCGAGGTTCTGACGCCGTATGAGATACAGCAGCATGTCGAGCGGGCCCTCGAAGGCCTCCAGAAACACCTCGAGCGCCTGCGGCGGTATGTACAGGTCGCGCGGCATCTCGATGATGGGCTGCCCGTCCACCACCGCAAACGGCATTTCACCCTGCGCCGGCACAGGCTCGCCGACCGGCAGCGGCGGCGCCGGACTCTGTATCAACGTCAATTCCGGTTTCATCGGTAATTCATCGACATAGCCTGCCTCACGGCGTCCAGAGTATCGCGCGCCACCGTCCGCGCCCGCTCGCACCCTTCGGCGATGATACCGCGTACCAGCTCCGGATTCTCTTCGAACTCCTGCGCCCGTTTTGCGATTCCGGACACTTCCTCCACAATTTTCTCTATCAGCGGCGCTTTACATTCCAAGCAGCCGATTCCCGCGGTGCGGCATCCGTGCTGCACCCAGCCCAAAGTTTCGGCGCTTGAATAGATTTTGTGCAGGTCCCACACCGGGCACTTGTCGGGATCGCCCGGATCGGAGCGCCGCACGCGCGCCGGATCCGTTTGCATGGCCTTGAGCTTCTTGGCGATCGAGTCCGCATCCTCGCGCAGACCAATGGTGTTGCCGTAGGACTTGGACATTTTGCGCCCGTCGAGTCCCGGCACTTTCGGGGTGGCGGTCAGCAGCGCTTCGGGTTCGGGGAGTATCGATATGCCCGTGCCCTCGAGAAATCCCAGCAGTCGATCGCGATCCGCCACCGTGAGCCGGGCATTCGCCTCGAGCAGCGCGCGCGCCTTGGCGAGCGCTTCCGCGTGACCTTTCTCCTGGAACTCCTTGCGCAAGGCGCGGTACAAATTCGAGTTGCGCGAGCCCAGGCTTTTGATGGCCTTCTCGACTTTCTGCTCAAACTCCGGTTCGCGGCCATAGATATGATTGAACCGCCGGGCGATTTCGCGCGTGATTTCGACGTGCGCGACTTGATCCTCCCCGACCGGCACGAATTGCGAGCGGTACAGCAAGATGTCCGCACTCTGCAGCAGCGGGTAACCCAGAAAGCCATAGGTGCTCAAGTCTTGATCCGCGAGTTGCGCTTGCTGATCCTTGTACGAGGGCACCCGCTCGAGCCAGCCTAAGGGCGTGATCATCGACAGCAGCAAGTGCAGCTCCGCGTGTTCCGGCACTTTGGACTGGATGAAGAGTGTCGCGACCCCGGGATTCAAGCCGGCGGCCAGCCAATCGATGGTCATGGACCAGGTATGTGCCTCGAGCTTGGAGGTGTCCTCGTAGCCCGTGGTCAATGCATGCCAATCGGCGACGAAAAAGTAGCATTCGTACTGATACTGCAGCTCGATCCAGTTCTTGAGGGCCCCGTGATAGTTGCCCAGGTGCAGCTGACCGGTCGGGCGCATGCCGGACAATACGCGTCGATTCTGGATCGGGCCGCTCATGCGGCGGGCCGGATCAGAAGCGCATCAATCATATGGCTCATGGCTCGCTGTGCCGGATCAAACAGCCAGCCAAATTGCCCCAGCACCACCAAGCCGAGCACGATGATCATGCCCACCGGCGCGATTTTCTCGAAGCGCGCGCCCAAGCGAGGCGGCAAAACACTCGACACGACTCTGCCTCCGTCAAGCGGCGGAATGGGCAGCATGTTGAACAACGCCAGAACCACGTTGATGACGATACCGGCCTGAGCCATCAGCAGCACCCAGTCGTCCAAAGTAGCGCCGCTTCTGATTCGCAGCACGGCCGCCAACACGCCAAACCAAAAAAGGGCCATGAGAAAATTCGCGGCGGGCCCTGCAAGGGCTACCAAGATCACCGACATGCGCGACGCTCGCGCACCGAGCGCCACCGGGATGGGCCGCGCCCAGCCGAATAACGGCGCACCCAAAGCCAGCAGCAATCCAGGAATCAGCACGGTCCCCAGTGGATCGATGTGACGCAGCGGATTCAAGCTCAGGCGCCCGAGCAACTCAGCGGTGCGGTCGCCGAAGTATCTGGCGGCCCAACCATGCGCCACCTCATGCAGTGTGATGGCGAACAGCACTGGGATTGCCCAGATTGAAATGTTATAAAAAAATTTATTTAAATCCAATGCTTGAGCTCGTTATCTCGAGTAATTACGAGCTCGTACGCCCGCACTGGCGACATTATACGGTGGCCGTCGCCTCAAAGGGGCTGACGTCGCCGCGGCCGGCCCGAATGACGATGGCGCGGTCGCCGGACAGGTCAATGACCGATGTCGGCGTCAGTCCGCAGTTACCGCCGTCCAGGACCAGATCGACGCTGCGCTCGAGCTTCTCGTAGATTTCCCGGGCATCGGTGCGCGGCAGATCCTCGCCGGGCAACAGCAATGTAGAGCTCATCACGGGCTCGCCCAATTCGCTCAGCAGCATGGCGGTGACCGGATGATCCGGAACCCGCAGACCGATGGTGCCGCGCCGTTCGTGCTTCAATCGCCTTGGCGTCTCGCGCGAAGCCTTGAGCAGGAAGGTATAGGGTCCGGGCGTATGCGCACGCAACAATCGGTACTGCCAGTTCTCCACCAGCGCGTACTTGCCCACGTCGGCCAGGTCTCTGCAAACCAATGTAAAATGATGGTTGCGGTCCGTTTGGCGAATGTCGCGGATCCGTTGCAGCGCCGTCTTGTCGCCGATGTGGCAGCCCAGGGCGTAGCAAGAGTCGGTGGGATACACGATCACCCCGCCGCCGCGCAACGTTTCGACGGCCTGGCGCACATAGCGCCGCTGTGGCGAAACAGGATGCAGTTGCAGATAGATGCTCATGTCGTCGGCTATGATACGCGGATGAGCCAACTCCTCGAATGGTCGCCGCTGATCGTTTTTTTCGTCACCTTTGAGATTTTGGATATCTACTGGGCTACGGCGGCGCTGATGCTCGGCTGCGTGCTTCTGCTCGTGGTGCACCGGGTGCGCACCGGCAAATTCAAAACCATGCACATCGTCAGCACCCTGGCGGTGCTGGTGCTCGGCACGGCAACCTTGCTGTTGCACGATCAGCGTTTCATTCAATGGAAGCTGACCATCCTGCTGGCGCTGACGGCTCTCGTCTTTTTAGGCAGCGCTTTTTTGGGCAAGCAACCGCTGGTGCGCCGCATGTTCGAAGCCGCATTCAGCGAGCCGTTGGTCATTGCCCCGCGCGCCTGGCAAATCATCAATCTGTTGTGGATTGTGTGGTTCGCCGCGTTCGCGATTCTCAATCTGTATGTCGCACGCAATTTCACGGTGGGCCTTTGGATAAAATTCAAGGTATTCGGATTTCCGGCGGCGACCATGCTGTTCATGATTCCGCAAGTCCTGTGGCTGAGCAGCAAGCTGCCTCAGCCCGCGGCTGATCGCACCCAGCGCTTGCGCGAGCGCCTCGAGAGCCGCTTCACTCCGGTCCAGCTCACCGTCGAGGACGAAAGTCACCTGCATGCCGGACACGCGGGCGCAGCCGGCGGCCATGGTCATTTTCGCATTCGGATCGTCGCCGAGGCGTTCCGCGGAGTATCGGCTGTGGCGCGCCATCGCCTGGTGTACGCGGCCGTCGATGATCTGATGAAAAGCGATATTCATGCGCTCGCAATCGAGGCGCTGCCTCCCGGCGATTGACACTTCTTAAGATTCAAACGCGCTGCTGCAGTGCAGCAACCACAAAATATCCAGAAAAATTGGTGAGATACCAGCGTAAACGCTAAACTTCGGCCCCCGGGCGCGTAGGCCTCAAGGCCACAGTCGCTTTTTTTTTGCGTAGAGGACCCACATGAGCCAATTTTTGAGTACAGCCGCGCGTCTTGCCGCCGTGACGGCAATTGCCATAGCGATGACGGCATGCGGCAAGGGACAACAAGCCGCCGCGCCGGCGGCGCCTGAGAAGCCCGCCGTCCCGCCCGTGGCGACCGTTGACGGTACGCCGATCACCCGCGCGCAATATGACACCTACATGAAGAGCTTGCTGCAGGGTCGGCCGGCTACCGAGCTGACCACAGAGCAGAAGGGCCAGGTCCTCGATGAGATGATCAACATGGAACTGCTCGCCTCCCAGGGCGTCAAGGACGGCGTGGACAAGGATCCGGATGTCGCTGCGCGACTTGATGTGCTGCGCATGCGGGTGCTCGCGGATGCCGAGTCACAGAAGTATTTGAAGGGCAAGGAACCGACGGACGAGGAATTGCACGCCGAATACGATACCGCCATCGCTGCGATGGATAAGACCGAGTATCACGCCAAGCACATTCTGGTTGCCACTCAGGCGCAGGCCGAGGCCGTGATCAAGAAGATCAAGGGCGGCGCGAAGTTTGAGGATGTCGCAAAGGCCGAATCAACCGATGGCTCCAAGAACAATGGCGGCGACCTGGGCTGGTTCTCGCTGTCGCGTATGGCCAAGCCGTTTGCCGAGGCCGTGAAGGGTCTGAAGAAGGGCGAGATGACCAACGTGCCGGTTCAGACGCAGTTTGGCTGGCACGTCATCAAGCTCGAGGACACGCGCGAAACGGCTCCCCCGCCCTTCGAGCAGGTCAAGCAGCAGGTCGGCAACGGCGTGGTGCAAAAGAAGCTCCAAGCCTATGTCGAGACTTTGAAGAAAGCCGCCAAGATCGATAAAACGCTGTAAGCCGAAGCACGGTAGGTGTAAGCCAAGCAAAGCTCGCGTAGCGGGTTCACCCGAATCCGCTACGCCTTCAGCAGCTTCAAAAACGCCGCTTCGTCGAGAATGGTCACGCCGAGCTGCGTGGCTTTTTTGAGCTTGGATCCCGCCTCCGCGCCGGCAACCACGTAGTCGGTTTTTTTCGAAACACTGCCGCTGACCTTGCCGCCGAGCTGCAGGATGGCGGCCGTCGCTTCTTCCCGCGTCAGCGATTCGAGTGTCCCGGTCAGCACGAAAGTTTTGTCCCGCTGCGCCCCGTTGGCCTTGGGCCGCGCAGGGCTAGGCCAGCTGATCCCTGCGGCGATCAAGCGATCGACCATCGAGCGGTTCTCGGCGTCGCCGAAATAGTCCGCCACTTCGCCGGCGACCACCGGGCCCACGTCCGGCACGCGCTGGATCTCCTCCACGCCGGCGTTGCGCAGTTGCGCGATGTCGGGGAAGTACTGTGCAAGCGCGAGCGCGGTGGCCTCGCCCACATCGCGTATTCCCAGCGCGTAGAGAAATCGGGGCAGCGTCGTGCGTTTCGCGGCGGCGATGTTCGCATGGAGTTTCTGCGCCGACTTCTCGCCCATGCGCTCCAGCGCCGCGAGCTGAACCGCGGTCAGATCGAAAAGATCCGCGGGCGTTTTCACCGCATTGGTGTCGACCAACTGCTCCACCAGCTTATCGCCCAATCCCTGGATGTCCATGGCGCGGCGCGAGGCAAAGTGCTGGACCTCGCCCTTGCGCTGAGCCGCGCAGATCCGCCCGCCGGTGCAGCGCGCGACGGCCTGATCGGCCTCGCGCACCACCGGTGAGCCGCAGACCGGACACTTCTCGGGCAGTACCACGAGTTGCGCACCCGCAACCCGGCGTTCAGGCAGTACCCGTGCGACCTCGGGGATCACGTCGCCGGCGCGGCGAATCACCACGGTATCGCCCACGCGCACGTCCTTGCGGGTCAATTCATCCATGTTGTGCAAAGTCGCATTGCTCACGGTGACGCCGCCGACGAACACCGGTTCCAAGCGCGCAACCGGAGTCAGCGCACCGGTGCGGCCGATTTGAAATGCGATGTCGCGCACGATGGTCAGCGCCTCCTCGGCCGGGAATTTGTGCGCCACCGCCCAACGCGGAGCGCGCGACACGAATCCCAGCTGGCGCTGCAGATTGACGTCATCCACCTTGTAAACCACGCCATCGATCTGGTACGGCAGCGTCGCGCGTGCCTCGCCCATCTCACGGTAATACTGAGACACCCCTCGATGGACTCGACCACTTTCGACTGCGGGCAGATCTTGAACCCCAGCCGCCGCAGTTCCTGCAGCGTCTCGCTGTGAAACGGCGGAAATTCCCCGCCCTCGACACTGCCGATTCCGTAGATGAATAGATCAAGCGGACGTGCCGCGGTCATGCGCGGATCGAGTTGACGCAGGCTCCCCGCAGCGGCATTGCGTGGGTTTACCAAGGTCTTCTCGCCGCGGGCCAACGCTTCCTCGTTGAAGCGCTTGAAGCCGGCGAGAGGCATGAACGCCTCGCCGCGCACCTCGAGCACCGCAAAAGGCTTGGTGGTGCGCAACTTGAGCGGCAGCGCCTTGATGGTCCTCAGGTTCTGCGTGATGTCCTCGCCGGTTTCACCGTCACCGCGCGTTGCCCCCTGCACGAACACGCCGCGCTCGTAGCGTGCGCTGATTGCCAGGCCATCCAGCTTCGGTTCCGCCGCATAGCGTACGGGTCCGGTGCGGGCGATGCGCTCCCGAACCCGGCGATCGAAGTCGCGCACCTCATCGGCGCTGAATGCGTTGTCGAGGGACAGCATCGCGATAGCGTGCTTCACGGTTCCGAAGGCGGCCACCGGCGCCGCGCCCACCCGCATGGTCGGCGAATCGGCGCTTTGCAGCTGCGGAAACTGCGACTCGAGCGTTCGCAACTCGACCATCAGTCGGTCGTATTCGGCGTCCGGCACCTCGGGGTCATCGAGGGCGTGATAGCGGTAGTTATGGTGGTCCAGCAGCTCCCGCAATTGGCGCGCGCGTTCCGCCGCGTTCTTTGGGGGAGCCCCCTCCTGCTGCGGGCACATGGCTAGCCTCTCGGCAGCGACGCCTGAAAGCGCGCCACATCCTCGCGCAGCTCCGCCGCCCGCTGCGGCGAAAGGGGCATGCCCTTCGCGTCCTGGACCATCCCGGACAACTCCTGAGCCAGACCGCGCGCCGCCGCAAACAGATCGTCAACAGTGGCGAGCGGCTCCGCGGGTCCCGGCATGACCGCAAACAATGTGACCCCGCGAAATTCCTCCGTCGGCCATCCGCGCTACATCGAAAGTTCCCGGTTCCACGAGGCTCGCGACGCAAAACAAACTGCGCCCGTCCACATGCCTGCGATGAAATACCTGGTAACGACCGTATGCAAGGCCATGCAACTCGAGCGCCGACAGCAGCGTGGTGCCGGGCCATCGGGATTCGCCCGGCGGCGCACACGCGCAAGCTCACGATCTTTTGCTGCTCGCTCGCGTCGGGCACTTGCTCGGGCGTCAGCGTGGGGACGCGCGCCGCCGGCGCTGCCACGCTGTCGAGCGCCGGGCGTGACGCGGGAACAGGCGCCGTTTCCGGGTACACCATCATGGGACCATCCAATACCGGCACGTGCTCGTAGCCGGTCGCCCGGATGCTCAAGGGTTCGAAGGGCGACACCCACTCGGGCGATTTCGGCTCCGGAGATTTTGGCTCGGGCGGGACTCGGGCGATTTCGGCCGCAAGGATCAGCGGCGTCGGCGTGCGCGGCCCCGGGCGTCGGCTTGATCTCGCGCAGCGCCGCGTTTCCAGGCGCCTGTGCCGAGCGGCGGGCGCCCCACCACCAAATACCGGCCAGCAGCACCAAGCTGAAGCCCAACAGTATCCAGCGAAGCTCGGCAGCCATGGATCTTCGCGCTACATCGCTGCCATGCGCACAGCCTCGTCGACGTCAACCGCGACCAGGCGCGAGACGCCCGGCTCATTCATGGTGACGCCCACCAGCTGCGACGCCATCTCCATGGTGCTCTTGTTGTGCGTGATGAATATGAACTGCACGTTGCGCGACATATCGCGCACGATGTCGCAGAAGCGGCCCACGTTGTTCTCATCGAGCGGCGCGTCCACCTCGTCGAGCAGGCAGAACGGCGCCGGATTCAAGTCAAAAATTGCGAATACCAAGGCGACCGCGGTCAACGCCTTCTCGCCGCCCGACAGCTGGCTGATGGTGCTGTTGCGCTTGCCCGGAGGGCGCGCCATGACGGACACGCCGGCGGCTGCGGTGTCCTCGCCGGCCAATTCCAGATACGCATGGCCGCCGCCGAAGAGCCGCGGAAACTTTTCCTTCAAGCCGGCATTGACCCGATCGAAGGTATCCTGGAAACGGGTGCGGGTCTCACGATCGATCTTGCGCATCGCTGACTCGAGCGTTTCCAGCGCGTCGGTCAGGTCCTTGCACTGCCTGTCCAGATACTCCTTGCGCTCGGACTGTTCCTTGAACTCTCCGATCGCGGCCAGATTCACCTGGCCCAAGCGCTCGATCTTGCCCTTGGTTTCCTCGAGCTGCACTTCCCAGCTTTCCACGCCCGCGTCGGGGGCCATTTGCGCGGCGAGCACCTCGAACTCAAAATTCGTCAGCTTCAGCTGTTCGGCAACTCCCTCGCGGCGCACGCGCACCTGCCCCGCGGCAAGACGCGCCTCATCCAAACTCGAGCGTGCGGCTTCCACCTGCTGCTCGACTGCAAAGCGCGCTGCCTCGTGTTCGCGCAACACGGCGTCCAGTTCGTCGCAGGCAATCCGGGCCGCCTGCAATTCGCCTTCGATCCCGGCCCGCTGCCGCAACTCCCGCTCCAACTGAGCTTCCGCTTCCGCCAAGGGGCCCTCGCCGTCAGCCAGCTGGGCGGCCAATCCCAAGCGGCGCGCTTCGAGGTCTTCCATCTGCTTCTCGACGCGCGCCAGGGTGGTGATCAGCCCGGTGTGTGAGGAGCGCCGAGATTCCACTTGTACCGCCAGTTCCCGCGCGGATTGCTGCGCGGCAGCCGCGGCGGTCCTCGCCTCGCTCAGCGCAGCGCGCAGGTCGTCCCGCTTCTGCTCAAGATCTACGCGCCTCGGCTCCAGCGCCGCCAAAGCGTCGATAGCGGTCTCCATGCGGCCACGCGATGCACGCAAGTCCGTTTCGCTGCGCACCAGCTCAGAGCCCACGTCGGCGAGTTCCGATTCGAGTTGTTTGAGGCGCCGCGCGGCGTCCTCGGTGCGCGATTGTGCCGATCCCAATTCAGCGCGCCGATCGACATGCTCGCGATGGAGTTGGTTGACTTGCGACTGCAGACGCTCGCGGCGATCATCGTAGTCGCGGACACGCTCGCGAGTCTGTTCCAGACCGCGTTCGAGTTCTTTCAGCTTGATCTCGAACGCCCCGACCTGCGTGCGAATCTCCCGCAAGGTCTGCTCGCGCTCGATCACGCCGCTGCGCGGATCTGCATCGCGCGAGACGCGAAGCCAATCGCTGCCAAGCCAGATTCCATCGCGAGTGACCACCGATTCGCCGGACTTGAGCCGGCGCCGCAGCGCGAGCGCCTCGTTCAGCGTGTCGGCCGTATAGACCGTCGACAGCACGCTGCCGAGCACGGTGCCTTGCACTTTGGCCTGCAGGGAAGCTGCGTTGTGCGCAACCGCGGCATTGTGCTCGGTGCTCACCATCGCCAGATAACCGCCGTCGAAGCTTCCCAGCAAATCCGTTACGCTGTCCAAACCCTCGACGCAAACCGCTTCCAAATACGATCCCAGCACGGTCTCGACGGCGCGATCCCAACCCTTGTCCACCCGCAACTGTTGCGCCACGCGGGGCCGGCGTTCGAGCGATTGAGACTGAAGCCAGCGAGTCACGTTGCCCGAGGATTTACCGAGCGCCGCCTGCTGCAGCGCTTCGGTCGAAACTTGCGCACCCTGAGCCTGCTGCAATTGCGCATGCAGTGCATTGAGGGCCTGGCTTTGCTCCCTTTCCTTGTCCCGGGTGACCGCGATCTCCGACAAAAGTTCTTGAAGTTCGGCTGCGGCCTTCTCGCCGGCAATACGCGCCGCCTCGGCGCTTTGCGCCAGAGCGGCCAATGCCGCCGGCGGCTGTTGTTGCGCGAATAGGGCGTGTTCGGCCTCCTGCCGCTGCCGCTGTTGCAATAGCCGCCGCTGCTGGCCTTCCAATTGCTCGATACGCGCGCGCTCGACTTGTGTCTCACTCTGGCCCAGCGATTGCGCCCGGGCGTGCTCATCCCAGGACTGCTGCCAGGCCATCAAGTTGTGCTCGCAGCTCTCGAGCGCAAGCAACGCGCTCTGCTCGCGCTCGTGCGCGGCATCCAAGCCCGGCACGATGTTGGCCAATTCCAGAGACAGGGATTCCAGTTGCACGCGATCGAGCTGCGCCACCTTGGCGAGATCCGCGGCCTGCGAGTCGATGAGTTCCAGGTCCGAGCGCTGGCGCTGGCGCAACTCGCGCGCGTACTGGATGCCCTGCTCGACGCGCGTCACCTCGGCGCCCGCTTCGTAGTACCGGGCCTGAATGGCATTCAAGGTGTCGGCCTTGGACGATTGGTCGGCACGAATCCTCTCGATTTGCGCCTCCGCTTCGCGCAGTTCGGCGAGCACACGCTGCATCGCCGTGTCGCAGGCCGACACCGCGGCGTCGCGCGCGCCGGTCTCGAGATCCAGGCTCTGTAAACGCAGTACGAACAGCTCCGCCTGCAGCTTGCGCTCCTCTTCCTTGAGAGTCTGATAGCGGCGCGCCGTGGCCGCCTGGCGCTGCAGGTGACGAATCTGTTTGTCCACTTCCTCGCGCAAATCGTTGAGACGATCCAGGTTTTCCCGGGTGTGGGAGATGCGGCTCTCCGTTTCGCGGCGTCGCTCCTTGTAGCGCGAGATGCCGGCCGCTTCCTCCAGAAATGCCCTCAGGTCATCCGGCCTGGCCTCGATCACGCGGGAAATCATCCCCTGTTCGATAATGGCGTAACTGCGGGTTCCCAATCCGGTACCGAGAAAAAGCTGCGTTATATCCTTGCGCCTCACCTTCACACTGTTGATGAAATAGTCGGAAGTGCCGTCGCGGCTCACGGCACGGCGCAAGCGCCACTTCGTTGTAGTTCGCGTAAGGCCCGCCGATCTTGCCGTCGGAATTATCGAACACCAGTTCCACCGACGCTGCGCCCAGAGGCTTGCGGGAAGCGGAGCCATTGAAAATCACGTCGGCCATCGATTCGCCGCGCAAGTGTTTGGCGGAGATCTCCCCCATCACCCAGCGCACCGCGTCGATGATGTTGGATTTACCGCATCCATTGGGCCCGACCACGCCGGTCAAACTGCTTGGAAAGGTGACGGTCGTCGGATCGACGAACGATTTGAAGCCGGCAATTTTGAGTTTCGTCAAGCGCATGCGTACGTGGCCCTCTGCTTGGCGCGTAGTGTAAAGTAATCGTTACTTTCGTAAACCCCAATAGCGACGCAGCCTAAGAAATTGCATGACGGAGCCTTCCACCAGCCTCGAAGTTTTCCCGAACCCGGCGCCGGAACGGGACTACACGATTCGCATGAATATTCCCGAGTTCAGCTGTCTGTGTCCGAAGACGGGGCAGCCGGATTTCGCCACCCTGGAGTTGGAGTACGTACCGAACGAGCGCTGCGTCGAGTTGAAATCCTTGAAGCTCTATATTTGGTCGTTTCGCAGCCGCGGTGCATTTCACGAGGCCGTGACGAACGAAATACTCAAGGACTTGGTGGCCGCGACAGCACCCCGCTACATGCGGCTTTTGGCCAAATTCAACGTGCGCGGCGGGATTTACACCACGGTTGTCGCTGAACATCGGGCCAAAGGCTGGGTTGCAAGCGCCCCTGTGACCCTGCCCTAGCACCCGGGGGCTTGCCAGGCATTATGGGACCGGGTGCGGAGCGTCGGGGATTTGCTTCCCAATCATGGGGTTAAACCCCGAAAATAAGTTTTTGTACACGGTCTGTACAGGCCTCAATGCGTCGGTATAATCGCGCGCTCTTTCGTTAAGAGGCGGAAAAACCCAATGCCCTCGAAGAAACCGAATAAAGCGGCTAAGCGGCCCGGTAAGGCGACACCCAAAAAAGCGACTCACAAGGCCGCTTCGCCCAAAAAGGCGGCTCGCCCGCCGACGAAAGCCAAGCCCATCGCCACATCGAAGGTAACAGTGAAACAGACCAAACCCGCACCCAAACCGGCTGCCGCAAAGCCTGCATCGCGCGCGAAGATCGCGCCGCCGAAGCCCATTGCGCCGGCAAAACCCGCGTTCATCGCGAAACCCGCGCCTGCAACCGCCGCGCCGAAAGCCGCCGCGGAGAAGGTTGCGACGATCAAGTTCGATCCCAAGCCGCTCGTGATGCCGCGGGCAATCCAAATGGACGAGGATGGCGACGGCGACGCCGGCGCGTCCGCCAGCTTGCTGGCGGGTCCGCGCAATGTGAAGCCCTATATTGCCCG
Organism: uncultured Gammaproteobacteria bacterium; assembly: GCA_963775565.1. Lineage (GTDB taxonomy): Bacteria > Pseudomonadota > Gammaproteobacteria > Steroidobacterales > Steroidobacteraceae > Bog-1198. The sequence goes on along the minus strand of CAVZJP010000016.1, from coordinate 239,903 downwards.
CCGCGGCGAGCAATACATGAACAAGGAGCAGTTGGAGCATTTCGCTCGCATTCTGCAAAACTGGAAACGGGACCTGATGGTCGAGGTCGACCGCACCGTACTGCATATGAAGGATGAGGCGGCCAACTTTCCCGACCCGAATGATCGCGCCACCCAAGAGGAAGAATTTAGTCTGGAGCTCCGAACTCGTGACCGTGAACGTAAATTGATCCGCAAGATCGATGAGGCGCTGAAGCGCATCGAGGACGGCTCATACGGCTACTGCTTGGAAACCGGCGAGGAGATCGGGATCAAGCGCCTTGAAGCCCGTCCGGTCGCGACCTTGTCTGTGGAAGCCCAGGAGCGGCGCGAGCGCCGCGAAAAGCAGTACGGCGACCGCGACGACCGCTACCGCTGAACCGCCGCTGCCCTATGTAGGGCGGTTTGCGCCGACCCCATCGGGCGAGCTGCACCTCGGCTCACTGTACACCGCAGTGGCCAGCTATCTTGACGCCCGCGCTCACCGCGGCCGCTGGATGTTGCGCATCGAGGATCTTGACCGGCCGCGTGAGGTGGCCGGCTCGGCGTCAAGCATCCTGAGCACCCTCGAGAATTTCGGCTTTGAATGGGACGGCGAAGTCGTCCGGCAATTCGAGCGCCGCGAGCTGTACCAGGAGGCGCTGCACGGGCTTGAAACGCGCGGTTTGACCTTTGCCTGCTCGTGCAGCCGATCGCAACTGGAAGACGAGCTGCGCTATCCGGGAACCTGCCGCAGTCGCGCGGCGCGCGCAGACGCCGCCACCGCGACGCGCTTACAAATCGCCTCTGGTCAGATCATGTTCTCCGACCGCATTCAAGGCACGTATCGCCAGGACGTGTCCGCCGCCGTCGGCGACATCATTCTGAAGAGACGCGATCAGATATTTGCCTACGTGCTGGCGGTGGTGGTCGATGATGCCGCCCAGGGCATCACGAACATCGTGCGCGGGGCGGATCTGCTCGATAACACCCCGCGGCAAATCCACCTGCAGCGGCTCTTAGGGATAACGCAGCCCAGTTATGCGCATGTGCCCGTGCTCACTGAGTCCGACGATAGCAAGCTCGCCAAGTCGCGGCGAAGCGTGAATATCAGCGCGGGAGCGCCAGTGGCGCAGCTTCTCGCGGTATTTTCGCTTCTGGGGCTAAAGCCGCCTGTTGGACTCAGGTCGGCACCCATCAGGACAGCATGGGAATGGGCATTCGGTCAATGGGACCTTGATAGGGTTCCAAAACGTCTCAGTTTGCGTGTAAATGACTGAGAAATATGTGAAAAAATGCCGATTTGCCTTAGCGCTGCATTGCGCTATTCTTTGAGTGGTAGTGTATTAGGATTGATCAGACGTGGACTGACACGAACCGGCATCTTCCGGCGGCGCGTCGGCCAACACGAGCGAGGAGCCCCATGAGCGAACCGCGAGTGATTAAAAAATACCCCAATCGACGCCTCTATGACACGGTCGAAAGCCGCTACATCACATTGGCCGATGTCAGACGCTTGGTGGTCGAAAGGATCGATTTTGTCGTTGTCGACAAAAAGAACAATGCCGACATAACGCGCAGCATTCTGCTGCAGGTCATTGCCGAACAGGAACATCTTGCTGAACCAATCCTGAGTCAGGAATTCATGGTCGGTGTGATTCGTTCCTACGGCTCCAGTCTGCAAGGCCAGGTGAGTCCACACCTGGAAATGAGCTTGAAGCAGCTGATGAGTCAGCCGGCGCCTGCGCTTCGCGAGCGCGTCAAGACCGTGGCCGGCGGCGAGGCGCCCCGGCCGAGGGTCACGTCGGATTTGGTGCGCGACGGCTAGTCGATGAAAATGCGCGGCTTGATGAAAGCCGCGCAGATGATCTTTACGCTGCGTCCACGTTGCGCATGGACAAGCGTACGCGCCCCTGTCGATCGACCTCGAGCACTTTGACGCGCACCACGTCGCCTTCCTTCAGCTTGTCGCCGACGCGCTCGACGCGTTCCTCGGAGATTTGCGAAATGTGCACCAAGCCGTCGCGGCCGGGAAGAATGGTGACGAAGGCACCGAAATCCATGAGCCGGGCCACCTTGCCTTCATAAACACGGCCCACTTCGACATCGGCAGTGATCAACTCGATGCGGCGCTGGGCTTCCCGGCCGGCAGCACCCTGCACGGACGCAATTTTCACCGTGCCATCATTCTCGATGTCGATCGAGGTACCGGTTTCCTCGGTGATTTGACGAATCACCGCGCCGCCCTTGCCGATCACATCGCGGATTTTCTCCGGATCGATCTTCAAGGTGATGATGGTCGGCGCCCACTCAGACATGTTCTCCCGCGGCTTGGAGAGCACCTTGTTCATTTCACCGAGGATGTGCAAGCGGCCGTCGCGCGCCTGATCCAACGCGACCTTCATGATCTCGCGCGTGATGCTCGTGATCTTGATGTCCATCTGCAGCGCGGTGATGCCGTCTTTGGTTCCGGCGACTTTGAAATCCATATCACCGAGGTGATCTTCGTCGCCCAAAATATCCGTGAGCACCTGGAAGCGCGAGCCTTCCTTCACCAGGCCCATTGCCACGCCCGCGACCGGCGCCTTGATGGGCACGCCGGCATCCATCAACGCAAGGCTCGTGCCGCAGACCGAAGCCATGGAACTCGAGCCGTTGGACTCGAGAATTTCCGAGACCACGCGGATCACATAGGGGAACTTCTCGACGCCGGGCATGACGGCCTTGACGCCGCGCTTGGCCAGATTGCCGTGGCCGATTTCACGGCGCTTCGGCGAACCCATCATGCCGGTTTCGCCGACGCTGAACGGAGGGAAATTGTAGTGCAGCATGAAGGGCTCTTTCTTCTCGCCCATCAGGCCGTCGATGATCTGCGCATCGCGCCCGGTGCCCAGCGTCGTAACGACCAGCGCCTGGGTCTCGCCACGGGTAAATAGAGCTGAACCGTGGGTTCGCGCCAGCACGCCCGTGCGAATGTTGATGGCGCGCACAGTCTTGTTGTCGCGCCCATCGATGCGAGGCTTGCCCGCGAGGACTTGTTCGCGCACCAAGCGGTATTCGAGATTCGAGAATTCAGCGCCGACCTGCTCCGCCGTGAACTTCGGCGTTTCGCCCTTGGTCAACGCCTCGACGACGGCTGCCTTGATCTCCTTGATCTTGCCGTAGCGCTGCGTTTTTTCCGTGATCGTGTAGCCCGCGCCGACATCGGCGGCGTACGCGCCGACGGCGCTCTGCAATTCCTTGTTCGCTTCCGGCGCCACCCAGGTCCACTTCGGTTTGCCTGCTTCAGCGGCCAGCTCATTGATGGCCTTGATGGCCGTTTGCATCTGCTCGTGACCGAACGTCACCGCGCCGAGCATCACCTCTTCATTGAGGCCGTTGGCCTCCGACTCGACCATCAGCACGCCTTCAGACGTGCCGGCAACCACGAGGTCCAACTGCGAGGTGGCCAATTGCGTCGTGGTCGGATTCAGAATGTACTTGCCGTCGATATAGCCGACGCGGGCGCCGCCGATGGGCCCCAAAAACGGCATGCCGGAAATGGCCAATGCGGCGGACGCGCCAAGCAACGAGGCGATATCAGGATCGACTTCACTGTTGACGGAAATGACCTGGGCGACGACCTGAACGTCATTGATGAAACCTTCAGGAAACAACGGACGAATCGGCCGATCGATCAGACGGGAGGTCAGAGTCTCCTTCTCTGTGGGACGTCCCTCGCGCTTGAAAAATCCGCCGGGAATGCGTCCCGCTGCGTAGGTTTTCTCGATGTAATTGACAGTCAGCGGAAAGAAATCGCGGCCCGGCGTCGCCTTCTTCAGGCCCACTGCGGTTACGAGAACGACCGTGTCGCTCATTGACACGAGCACCGCGCCATCGGCTTGCCGTGCAAGCTCCCCGGTCTCGATGGTTACCGTGTGATCTCCATACTTAAAACTTTTTTTGATTGCGCTCACGTAGAGCCTCTCTAGCGGTGTTCGGAAATGATGGACAGGTGCGGTTACGCACCTAGCGGCGCCTGTTAGCGGCGTAGCCCTAAGCGTTCAACCAATTGCGCGTACTTCTCCGGGGTCTCACTCTTGAGGTAATCGAGCAGCTTGCGGCGCTGATTGACCATCTTGAGCAAACCGCGGCGCGAGGCGTGGTCGGCTTTGTGCGTAGTAAAATGCTCGCTCAAGCCGTTGATGCGCTCGGACAGCAGGGCAATCTGAACTTCGGGGGAACCGGTATCGTGCGCGCTGCGCTGAAATTTACCGACGACGCCCGACTTTTCTTCACGAGTAAGTGGCATTGAAATCAAACCTCAATCAATAACTTAGGACCTTTTAAGAAGCCGCGCATTGTACGCGTCGCGGCACTTGCCCTCAAGCACGATTCGTAGCGGACGAAATGAGGCGCAGCGGCCTTAAAAGACCTGCCGTCTCCACCTCGCCCAAACCCAAAAATCCCAGTCCCGCCGCATAGATACGCACGGTTCCAGGCGCTTCCTGTGACAAGGAAATGGTCTGGCCCTGGCGCAGCGCTCCCACGCCGCCCACGGGCAAATCGATGCGGCGGCAGGCGCACAGAGCCGCATCCACCGGCAACAAGGTCGCGTCGCGCTGCGTCGCGGTCATCTCCTCCAGTGCCTCGAAAGACCATTGCGGCTCGGCGTCGAACGGAGCCACCCCGAGCCGGCGCAGTGCATGGAGGTGCCCGATGGTTCCCAATTGCGCCGCGAAATCCTCAGCCAGAACGCGAATGTAGGCGCCTTTCGTGCAGCGCACATCGAAGATCAGGTCCGGCGGCTGCCATTCGACCGCCTGCATGCCATGGATGACGACGGTGCGCGCTGCCCGCTCCCGGGTGACGCCGGCACGCGCATATTCGTACAAGGGCTTGCCATCCTGCTTGAGCGCGGAATGCATCGGCGGCGTTTGCTGGTAATTGCGCGGAAACGCCGCCAGCGCCTGTTCAAGGTCCTCGAAGGAATATTGCGGCAGGGCGCGCCTCTCGATGACCTCGGTTTCCCGATCCGCGCTCGGCGTACGCTCTCCCAGACGCAGCGTCACGCGGTAAGCCTTGTCGGCGTCCAGCATTTGCGCGCCGAACTTGGTGGCTTCGCCAAAACAGATCGGCAAGAGCCCTGAGGCCAAGGGGTCGAGCGAACCGGTGTGTCCCGCCTTGCGGGCCGCGAACAGGTGTTTGACGCGCGCAACCGCACCCGCGGAACTTAGCTTCAGCGGCTTATCGAGCAGCAAAATACCGTGAATATCGCGGGGCATGTCTAGCCCTCGTCGATGACGTGATCATGCTCGCCGGTATCGGTGGCGGGCGCCGGGGCCGCGCCGGCATCCTTCGATTTGACCACCGAGTCGATTAATTGCGTCAGACGCACGCCGTGTTCGATTGACGTATCACGTTCAAAGCTCAAGGTCGGCGTGTAGCGGATCATCAGGGATTTCGACAGTGCGTTGCGCAGGAATCCGGCGGCGCTTTCCAGTCCCCGCTGCACCTTGGGATCGGGGCCCTCCTTGCCGAACACCAGGTAATAGACGCGTGCCGCGCGCAAATCGCCCGTCACATTGACCGCAGTGATGGTGACATTGCCGATGCGCTCGTCCTTGACATCGCGTCGCAAGAGCTCCGTGAGCTCGCGCTGAATCTGTTCGCCCATGCGCCGCGCCCGGGGATTGTCTTGTTTAGGAGCCATGCGCCCCTCTCAACGGGATCCAAGCGACCCCGGCCGACATTGGTTTAAAGAGTTCTGGCAACTTCGACTCGCGAATAGCACTCGATCTGATCGCCCTCGCGGACATCATTGTAGTTTTTCACCCCAATGCCGCACTCGGTACCGGCGCGCACCTCGGTTACATCGTCCTTGAATCGTTTCAGCGATTCCAAGGCGCCTTCGAAGATGACCACGTTGTCGCGCAGCACGCGAATCGGAAAATTGCGGCGCACATAGCCGTCGATCACCATGCACCCGGCAACCGTACCGAATTTGCTGGAGCGGAATACGCTGCGCACTTCGGCGAGACCCACAATCGATTCCTTGACCTCCGGCGATAACATGCCTGTCAGGACGGCTTTGATATCGTCGATGGCTTCGTAAATGATGCTGTAATAGCGCACATCGACGCCATGATCCTTGATGGCGGTGCGCGCAGCCGCATCGCCTCTCACGTTGAAGGCGATGATGCGCGCCTTCGACGCCGCGGCCAGCGTGACATCGGACTCGGTGAGACCGCCGACCCCCGAAGCCACGATATTCACCGCCACCTCGGGAGTGGACAATCCGTTCAACGCGTCGCGCAGCGCCTCGGCGCTGCCTTGGACATCCGCCTTCACCAGAATCTGGACGAGGTCGGCCTTGCTCTCCCCCATGGTCGAGAACACGTCCTGCATGTTGGTCGCTTTCTGCGCGAGCTTGACGTCGCGCGACTTTGACTGCCGATGCATGGCCACTTCGCGGGCCTTGCGCTCGCTTTCCACCACCAGCAGTTCATCGCCCGCATTGGGCGCACCGGATAAGCCCAATACCACGACCGGAATGGAGGGACCTGCGGACTCCACCGGATGTCCCGCCTCGTCGAACAACGCGCGAACGCGGCCGAACTCCTGGCCGATGAGCAAGGGATCGCCGAGCTTCAGCGTCCCGCGCAGCACCAATACCGTGGCGACGGCGCCCCGGCCCTTCTCCAGGCTCGACTCGATGACATAACCGGCCGCGAGACCCGCGGTGGGCGCCTTCAATTCAAGCACTTCGGCCTGCAGCAGAATGCTGTCGAGCAGCTGATCGACCCCCTGGCCGGTGCGCGCCGACACGGGCACAAAAATATTCTCGCCGCCCCACTCTTCCGGTATGACACCGTACTTCGTGAGCTCCTGCTTGACCTTCTCCGCGTCCGCTTCCGGCTTGTCCATCTTGTTGAGCGCGACGACGATGGGTACTTTCGCCGCCTGGGCGTGTTGAATGGCTTCGACGGTCTGCGGCATGACACCATCGTCGGCGCCGACCACCAGAATCACGATATCAGTGACCTGTGCGCCGCGCGCGCGCATCGAGGTAAATGCCGCGTGGCCCGGAGTGTCGAGGAAGGTCACCATCCCCTTGGCCGTTTCGACATGGTATGCGCCGATGTGCTGCGTGATTCCGCCCGCTTCACCGGCGGCGACTTTGCTGCGCCGGATATAGTCGAGCAGCGAGGTCTTGCCGTGATCGACATGGCCCATCACCGTCACCACCGGCGGGCGCGGCAATACTTCCAGGGAGGCATCCGCTTCGCCCTGCAAGTCGTCTTCAATGATGTTTTCCTTGCGCAGGACCGCCGTGTGGCCCATTTCCTCGACCACCAGCACCGCGGTGTCTTGTTCGATCATTTGATTGATGGTGGCCATCACGCCCATGTTCATCATGACCTTGATGACTTCGGTGGCTTTGACCGCCATCTTTTGCGCCAGCTCGCCCACCGTCATGGCCTCGCCGATCGCCACTTCGCGCACCACGCGCGCAGTCGGCATCTCGAATCCATGCTTCGTGTCCGTCTCGCCGCCCACGGAGCGGCGTCGGCCGTCCCGGGACTTCTTCTTCTTATGGCGTGAACTGACGTCGCCGACGATGTGCAGTTCCTGCCGGCCATAGCGCGTCGCCTTGTCGTCCACCACCTCGCGCGCCGCCTTGCCCGGCTTCGCGGCGGCGGCCTTGCGTTCACGTTCGGCAAGTTCGCGAGCCTGCAGTTCCGCCGCGCGGCGCGCTTCTTCTTCGGCGCTGCGCTTGCGGTTCTCCTCATCGCTGCGGCGTTTGCGTTCTTCCTCCTGCCGTTCCCGGTCCTGGCGCTCCTTCTCCAATCGATCCGCCTCGGCCTTTTCGAGCGCGGCCTTGGCTTGCTCCTCGGTCTCGCGCAGCTTGTCGATCTCTTCCTGCTGATGCCGCGCCTGATCCTCGAGCACTTCCCGCTTGACGTAGGTTCGCTTGCTGCGGACCTCCACATTTACGGTTCGCGCCCGCCCTTGCGGACTGGCGAGCTTGAGTTCGGATTGCGTTTTGCGGCGCAGAGTGATTTTGCGCGGGGCAGCATCGGCCTGCGATTCGCCCTGGCCATGGCTGCGGCGCAGATGCGTCAGCAATTCGTGCTTTGCATCCTCGCTGATCATGTCCTCGGCGCTATCGACCTTGATGCCGGCCTGATCGAGCTGCTGCAGCAGGCGATCGACCGGAACCTTCAGCACCTCGGCGAATTGCGCGACGGTTACATCTGCCATACTTGCTCCTAAACCTTAGCTTCTTCCGCGAACCAATGCTTGCGGGCGTTCATGATCAGTTCGGCGGCTTGCTTCTCATCGACGCTGCCCATCTCGACGAGCTCATCCACGGCCAGATCGGCCAGATCATCGCGCGTACGGACGCCCTTGCGCGCCAGCGCCTTACCCAGGGTTTCACCGGTGATTTCGATCAGATCAGTGCCCGGCTCCGCGCCGTCCATCGATTCCTCGCTGGCGATCGCCTGGGTCAACAGCACGTCGCGTGCCCGGGTACGAAGCTCCTTGACGATTTCCTCGTCGAACTCTTCGATGCCGTTCAATTCGCTGGCGGGAACATAGGCGATTTCCTCGATGGTCGAGAAGCCTTCCTGCACCAGGATGCTTGCGACGTCCGCGTCGACATCGAGCTGCTTCATGAAAGTCTCGCGCAGCGCCAGCGATTCGGTCTCGCTCTTCGCCTCGGCCTGCGATTCGCTCATGACGTTCAATTCCCAGCCCGTCAATTCGCTGGCCAGGCGGATGTTTTGACCGCCGCGACCGATCGCTTGCGAAAGCTTGTCCTCGGAGACGGCAATGTCCATCGAGTGCGAGTCCTCGTCCACCACGATGGAGGTCACCTCGGCGGGTGCCATGGCGTTGATCACGAACTGCGCATTGTTCTCATCGAACGGAATGATGTCGACGCGCTCGCCGGCGATTTCATTGGAAACCGCCTGCACGCGCGAACCCCGCATGCCGACGCAGGCGCCGACCGGATCGACTCGCGGATCATTGCTGCGCACGGCAATTTTGGCGCGCACACCGGGATCGCGCGCGGCCGCCAGAATGTTGATCAGCCCCTGGCCCACCTCGGGCACTTCGAGCTTGAACAATTCGATCAGGAACTCCGGCGCGGTGCGCGACAGGAACAATTGTGGGCCGCGCGGCTCGGTGCGCACCTCCTTCAAATACGCCTTGATGCGGTCCTGGGAGCGCACGGGCTCGCGCGGGATCATCTCCTCGCGTGCGACGAAGCCTTCGGCGTTGGCGCCGAGATCCACATACACGCCGTTGCGGTCGACGCGCTTGACGATGCCGCTGACCAGCGTTCCCGCCCGATCCTTGTAGGCGTCGACGACCTGGGCACGTTCGGCCTCGCGAACCTTCTGCACGATGACCTGCTTGGCGGTCTGCGCGAGAATTCGACCGAAGGGCACCGACTCCATCGGCTCTTCCACGAAGCCGCCCGGCTCGACGTCTTTGTCGATATCGCGCGCATCATCGAGGCGCAGCTCGCGCTCCGGCACTTCGAGTTCGCTGGAATCATCGGCGAACACCTTCCAGCGCCGAAAGGTGTCGTAGCCTCCCGTCTTGCGGTTGATCGAAACGCGCACGTCCATTTCCTCGCCATGCTTTTTGCGTGTCGCGGACGCGAGCGCGGCTTCGAGCGCATCGAATATAATTTCCTTGTCGACGCCCTTCTCGTTGGATACGGCATCGACGGCCATCAAAATTTCTTTGTTCATAACAAAAGACTCCTACTTCATTCCGGCCGCAATCGCGCCTTCTGAATCCGTTCGAGCGGCAGGTCATACGCCCGTCCGTCGACTTCCACTACAATCGTGTCGTTTGCCAACGACTTCAATATCCCGATGAACCGCCGGCGGCCGTCCATCGGCACCTTCATCTCGGCAAATATCCGCTCGCCCACGAACCGCTCGAAATGCGCGCGCGTGCGTAAAATCCGATCAAACCCCGGCGAAGAGACTTCCAGCGTGTAGCGACCCTTGATCAGGTCCTGATGCGTCTCGAGCAGCTCGCTCACCGCCTGACTTACGCGTGCGCAATCATCCACCGTGACGCCGCCTTCCGAGCCGCCCGATTGCCGATCGATGAATATCCGCAGCACGCCGCCGCTTCCTGAGCGCGCATATTCGATATCGACCACGTCAAACCCGAGCGCCTCGATCGGCGGCTCCAGCAAGCGCATCAAGGCGTCACGCATTTCTCATCCAGCCCTTAAACAAAAAAGGGGACCATCGGCCCCCTTACCCATCAACGAAAAAGCCCCTATAAGGGGCCAAACCGCGAAACGCCGAACCCGAAAGCTGGCAACCCTAAAGCACAGGCAAAAGACCCCTCGAGCCTAAGCCGAGGGGCGCGATTATAGGCAAAGCCAATCCAGGCGTAAACCCTGATCGCCGATGCCAAAGCCGGTTAAAAACCTAAGGCCGCATTGCTGCGGCCTTAGGTATCGCTTAAATCTTAAACGCTACTACCAGCGCTTCGGACCACGCGATCCGCCACCACCACCGCCGCCGCCGCCGGTGCGCTCCTGAGCCTCGTTCACCTTCAGCGCTCGCCCGTCGACGTCGTGGCCGTTGAGGGCCTGCATGGCACGCGCAGCGTCTGCGCTGGCCATTTCGACGAAGCCGAAGCCGCGGGGCCGACCGGTGTCGCGATCATTGATCAACGCCACCGACTGTACGGCGCCATGCTTTTCGAACAGCGCGCGGACTGCGGATTCGTCCATCGAGAACGGGAGATTGCCAACATACATTTTCGTCATGTGAAGAATACCTACTACAAAAGAAACTATCGGCCGGTCACGCTTGCTTACGCCTCATCTGCCTTAAGCTGAATGCCAGCCACCTGGATCGAAGAAACCTGCTTTGTGGGTTGTGGTCAAGGAGACGCCGGAGCGGCGCGGTGACCAGAAACGGACCAAGTAGAAATCACGAACCGGCGCGAATACTACAGCAAATTACTGAATAACACGAATATTTTGCCTCTCTTTGCCTACAACCATCCGCCGCTGCAGGGTTCGCAGACCGACACTTTACGGACCAAACCGGCTTGCTGCGTCGCCGCAATCGGTCCCACTGGTACCGCCTACGCAAGGCGAATACTCTTGGAAGCCGCACCAAAGAGACCCGTCAGAGGACCCGGATGCAATTAGCCTACTTTCTTCCCAAGTACTGGATAACCTGGATTGGTTTGGCGGTCATGCGCGTGGTGGAACGGCTTCCCTTCTCCATGCAGCTGCGCTTGGGGCGCGCGATGGGTGACCTTTTGGGCCTTTTGCCCATACCGCAGGTGCGAATCGCGAACCGGAATATCGAACTGTGCATGCCGGAACTCTCCGCGCAGGCCCGGGCGGATCTGGTGCGCAAACATTGCCAAAGTCTCGGCATCGCCCTGTGCGAAACCGCCGATACGTGGTGGAGCAACGATCGGCGCATCAACAAGCTCGCCGACGTGCAAGGACTGGATCATCTGCACGCCGCGCTTGCCAAGGGCCGCGGCGTCATCCTGGTGGGCGCCCATTTCACGACCATCGAAATCAGCACCCGCGTACTGGGCACGGTGGTGCCGCTCAATGTCGTCTTTCGGCCGACGAAGAACGCGCTCCTGTCCCACATCATGTTCAAGAGCTTCTGCCGCCACGGTAAACCGATTCCGCGGGACGATATTCGCGCCATGGTCCGCGCCCTGAAAAACAACGAGGCGGTCTGGTATGCGCCGGACCAGAGCTACCGCAATAAGGGTGCGGCCATGGTCAACTTCTTCGGCATACCCGCGGCCAGCAACACCGCCACCTCAAGGCTTGCGCGTATTTCCGGCGCCGCCGTCATGACTTACTTCGGCGAGCGACTGCCGGGCAATGCCGGCTATCGCGTGGTGATAGGACCTGCGTTCGATAATTTTCCCGGCGCCGATCCGGTTCAAGATGTCGAACGATACAATCGCTTGTTGGAGGCGCAGGTTCGCCGGGTGCCGGAGCAATACTTGTGGGTACACCGCCGCTTCAAGGGACTGAGCCGCGACTACCCGGATTACTACGGCCGCGACTCGCGCAACAAGGCGTCCGCGGCCGGGCTCGATCCGGCCCGCCCATGCCCCTGACGATCCGCGCGGCCAGCGCCGCCGACGTGCCCGCGCTCGACGCCCTGATTGCGCGATCCGCTCGAGGTTTGAGTTCTTCAGACTACCGGCCGGCGCAAATCGAGGGCGCGCTGCGCGGTGCGTTCGGCGTCGATAGTCAATTGTTGGCCGACCAGACTTACTTCGTGGTCGAGGATTCAGGGAAAATTCTTGGCTGCGGCGGCTGGAGCTTCAGGTCGACGCTGTTCGGGGGCGATGCCCGCCAGGGGCGCGATTCATCGACACTCGATCCTAAATCTCAAGCGGCAAAGATTCGCGCCTTTTTCGTCGAGCCGGACTGCGCTCGTCGCGGCGTGGGATCGTTGCTGCTCGATCATTGCGAAAAGGCGGCACGTGCGCACGGCTTCTCCCAGGTTGAACTCATGGCCACGCTGCCCGGCGTCAAATTGTATTCCGCGCGCGGATACTCCCCGGGGCCCATGGTGATTTTCGAAGTGGGGAACGGTGAATCAATCGAGTTCATCCCCATGCACAAGTCGCTGGATTAGTCAGACAGGCCGCCGTCCAGCCATAGCGCCCGCCAGCCGGCGTGGCCCAGATTGCGCAGAGTGCGGATATTCCGCCGGTAGATCTCGCCGCTGTCGCCGACCGCGGCGACAGCCCGCTCCACGCTCGCCTCGCGCAACAGGTGCAGCATCGGATACGGCGAACGGTTGGTGTAGTTCTCGATGTCCGTAGGTTGTGTGCCCGCGAACTGATATTGAGGATGAAAGCTCGCCACCTGCAACTCGCCTTCGAGGCCGAGCGCCGCAACGGCGGCATCGCAGATCTGGAGAAATTCGTTGTACTCGCCAAAATCGGTCAGTACCAAGGGGTGTATGAGCAAGGTGGTTTCGCGGTCGCCCGGATCGGCCACGGCCAGCCCGAGCAACTCCGCATGCAGCTCCTCGAGCAGCCCGGAAGGCGTTTGTTGCCCGGAGGCGCAAAAGCGCACCCGGCCCGCGCGATAGGGCTGCTCCGCGAACGGACACAGGTTCAGGCCAATGACTGATTTCTCCAGCCAGCGGCGTGTTGCCGAAACGACCTCGTCGATGTCGATGAATGGATTTCCCAAAGCGACGAGAAGTCTAGATGAATGACTTCGAGTATCCTACTCACCCCCCACAAATTGAGAACCCTAAAGAGATGTCGCAAACCATTCCTGCCACCCTGATCCCGGGAGACGGGATCGGCCCCGAAATCATGGACTCCACCCTCGCGGTGTTGGAGGCTCTCGGCGCGCCGTTTCAGTGGGATCGGCAGACCGCCGGCTCGGAAGGCGTGAAATCTGCAGGTGATCCCCTTCCGCCCCAGACCATCGACAGCATCAAGCGCACGCGGCTGGCGCTCAAAGGGCCGTTGGAGACTCCGTCCGCCGGCGGTTATCGATCGTCGAATGTGCGGCTGCGCGAGCAATTCAAGCTCTATGCCAATTTGCGGCCGGCGCGAACTCTCATCCCCGGCGGCCGATTCGACAACATCGATCTCATTGTCGTGCGCGAAAATCTCGAGGGCTTGTACATCGGACACGAGACCTACATTCAAATCGACGATGACCCGCACGCCGTGGCCATGGCCACGGGCGTCAACACGCGGCAAGGCAGCCGCCGCCTGCTCGAGTTCGCATTCCAGCATGCGATAGCGATGGGGCGAAAAAAAGTGGCCATCGTTCACAAAGCCAACATCATGAAGGCGCTGACCGGGATCTTTCTGGAGACCGGACTGGAACTCTACGAACGCAAGTACAAGGGACGGTTCATCCTGGAAACCGTCATCATCGACGCCTGCGCGATGAAGCTGGTATTGAATCCATGGCAGTTCGACATGCTGGTGACCACCAACCTGTTCGGCGACATCCTTTCCGATCTGGTCGCGGGCCTGGTCGGCGGTCTCGGGATGACCCCTGGCGGCAACATCGGCACCGACGCGGCAATTTTTGAGGCGGTGCACGGTTCCGCACCCGACATCGCCGGCAAGGGCATCGCCAATCCCATCGCCTTGCTGCTCGCTTCGGCGATGATGCTCGATCATTGTCGCCTGCAGCCGCTGGCGGCTCGCCTGCGCACCGCCATCGATCAAACGCTCAATCTCGACAAGGCACGCACCGGAGATCTGGGCGGTCACGCCAACACCGCGGAATTCACCCGCGCGCTGATCAAGCGCATCGGAAATGCTTGAAGATGCCGCCCATCGTCTCGATCAGAAATGTGACCAAGACCTACGCGACGGGCTTCGAGGCCTTGAAGCGGGTCGATCTTGACATCGACAAGGGCGAGATCTTCGCATTGCTCGGACCCAACGGCGCCGGAAAGACCACCCTGATCAATATCATTTGCGGAATCGTCACGGCGAGCAGCGGCACGGTGACGGCGGATGGCCATGACATCGTGCGCGACTATCGCGCCGCCCGTTCCTTGATCGGTCTGGTGCCGCAGGAATTGAGCACCGATGCCTTCGAATCCGTGTGGGCGACCGTGACATTCAGCCGCGGACTGTTTGGCCGGGCGCCGAATCCTGAGTTCATCGAGGGGCTGCTGCGGGATTTGTCCTTGTTGGACAAACGCAAGGATACGATCATGACCTTGTCCGGCGGTATGAAGCGACGGGTCATGATTGCCAAGGCCTTGTCTCACGAACCGCAGATCCTGTTTCTGGATGAACCGACGGCCGGCGTGGACGTCGAATTGCGCCGCGACATGTGGGAATTGGTGCGCGGACTGCGCGACAAAGGGGTCACGATCATCCTGACCACGCACTACATCGAGGAAGCCGAGGAGATGGCGGACCGGGTCGGCGTGATCAACAAGGGCACCTTGATGCTGGTCGAAGACAAGAAGGAGTTGATGAAGAAGCTCGGCAAGAAACAATTGACCCTGCATCTGCAAAGGCCGCTGCCGGGTATTCCCGCCGTATTGCGGGCCTGGGAGCTCGAACTCAAAGGCGAGGGTCACGACTTGGTGTACACGACAGGGAGCGCGGACAGTGTGGATATTTCCGCGTTGCTCAAGCACCTGGGCGAACTCGGCGTGGAGATCAAGGACCTGCAAACCCAGCAGAGTTCGCTGGAGGATATATTCGTCAAACTGGTGAGCGAGCGCTCATGAACGATGCAGCCGCACCCGTCTTAATCAATCGCCGCATGGCATTCAATCGCCATGGCGTCTGGGCGATCTATAAATTCGAAGTTGCGCGTGCCCTGCGCACACTGGTGCAAAGCCTGATTACGCCCGTCATCACCACGTCCCTGTACTTCGTGGTGTTCGGGGCGGCAATCGGTTCCCGCCTCACCCTGGCCGGCGGGGTCAGTTACGGCTCGTTCATCGTGCCAGGACTCATCATGTTGGCGCTGTTCACCGAGAGCCTCTCCAATGCGTCCTTCGGCATCTACTTCCCGAAATGGACCGGCACAATCTATGAGCTGCTGTCGGCCCCGGTGTCCTACATCGAAATCGTCATCGCCTATGTGGGCGCTGCGGCATCCAAGTCGGTGGTGCTGGGTCTGATCATACTGGCGACGGCAGCCTTGTTCGTGCCGATCAAGATCCTGCACCCCTTCTGGATGATTGCCTTCCTGCTGATGACGGCGGGCACTTTCAGTCTGTTTGGTTTCATCATCGGCATCTGGGCCAAGAGCTTTGAACATCTGAGTTTCATTCCAATGCTGGTCATCACGCCGCTTACCTTCCTCGGCGGCGCCTTCTATTCCATCGATATGTTGCCACCCGCCTGGCGCATCTTCAGCCTTTTCAATCCCGTCGTGTACCTGATCAGCGGGTTTCGCTGGAGCTTTTACGGTGCGGCGGATGTCAGCGTGCGCTTGAGCATGCTGATGACCGTGGGGTTCTTCCTGCTCTGCCTGGTCGTGGTGGCCTGGATATTCAAGACCGGATATCGGCTGAAGAACTGACCGTGACGAAGCCAGGCAGAAATGATTCCTGCCCCTGCGGTAGTGGAAAGAAATACAAGCGATGTTGCGGGCAAGCGGCGGCTGCGACGCCGCAGGCGCGACGCCGCGATTCGCCGGCAACCCTAAATCCGCAAGTAGTGGGCGAGTTTGCCGACTTGGTGCAGCAAGGCCGATGGAGCGAACTCGAACAGAAAGCGGGTGCGCTGCTCAACGCCCGTCAAGACGTCGGCCTTCTTTGGAAAATATATTCTGTTGCGCTGGTACGCCAGGGCAAAGAGGCACTCATGGCGCTGCGCCGCGCCGCCGAATTGCTGCCAAACGATCCGGAAGCGCAGTGCAATCTGGGAGGTAAGCTGCGCGCCCTAGGGCTTTGGCAGGAGTCGTTGCTGTGTTTCCAACGAGCATTGAGCGTGGTGCCGGACCACGTGGAGGCGCAGATTCAAGCGGCGGATATTTTGAGCGGCAGCGGCCGGCCGCGCGAGGCCGTGGTGCTGTATCAACGGGCTCTGCTGCAAAGTCCCCGCACTCCGGAATTGCACAATAATCTCGGCAATGCGCTGTTCGAGCTCGGTCAGTTCGAAGAGGCGATTTCCCGCTATCGATCGGCACTGACAATGAATCCGAATGTGGCGAGGATACACAGCAATCTCGCCAATGCCCTGAGGAAGCTCGGCCGGCTGGATGAAGCAGCTCGCAGCGGCCGTCGTGCGGTCGAGCTCGATCCGAGGTTGGCCGAGGCGCACAATGCTTTGGGCTTGGTGCTCGCCGCGCAGGGCGAGTTCGAGGAAGCTCTGAGCTCCTACCGCAGCGCTCTGTCGCTCGAACCCAATCACGCCGATGCCATCAATAATCTCGGCAATGCGCTTCGCGATCTCGGAGAACGCCGTGAATCGCTGGCCTATTACTCTCGAGCCATAGAATTGGATCCGTCTCACGCGGAAAGCCACTGCAATTTGGGGAACGCGCTCTTCGACATGCAACGTAATGAGGAGGCGGCATTGAGCTATGCCGCGGCCTTGCGCCTCAAGCCCAATTACGCGGCTGCGCATCTATCCCTCAGCATGGCTCTGCGGATGCAGGGTCATGCGGCCGAGGCGCTGCTGAGCTGCGAGGCCGCTCTGGCCATCGACCCCAATTACGCCGAAGCGCTGGCGCTGCTCGGTGAACTCAAGGCCGATCGTGGTCAATTTGCCGACGCCCAAGCGCTGTTCCAGAGAGCCATTAGCGTCGAGCCGGGTTTCCCGTTTGCTTACTTCAATGTCGCCATGCATCGCAAAATGACGAGCGACGATGCGGCGTGGCTCAATAGCGTGGAAGCCCTGCTGCGCAAGCCCCTGCCGCTGCGCCACGAGATCAGCCTGCGTTATGCGCTCGGCAAGTACCACGACGATGTCAAGCAGTTCGAGCAAGCGTTCCATCATTATCGGAAAGCGAATGAGTTGACGAAGCGCAATGGCTTGGTCTATGACGCCGCCAAATTGACGCTGCACGTCGATCAGATCATTGCCGAATTCTCTGCAGGGGCAATCCGCGGAGCGCAGCAGTACGGCCACCCGTCGCAGGTCCCGGTGTTCATCGTGGGTATGCCCAGGTCCGGCACGTCGTTGACCGAGCAGATACTCGCCTCGCACCCCTCGGTGTTCGGGGCCGGCGAGGTGGTGTTTTGGGACGGCACCTATGACACCTTCAGGCAGGCGGTTCAAAAGGGCGTTGCCGCCGGGGACTTGATCCCCGGGATTGCGGCCGATTATTTGGATCGCCTTGCGAAGCTATCCGACGGCGCGCCGCGGGTGGTGGACAAGATGCCCCCAAACTTCATGAACCTGGGGCTGATCCACACTGCGCTTCCGCACGCCAAGATCATTCACATGCGGCGGCACCCGATCGACACCTGCTTATCCATCTATTTTCAATATTTTCTAAACACGCATCCCTACGCAAACGATCTCGACAATCTGCTCCACTACTACCGCGAATATTCCCGAATCATGGATCATTGGCGTCGCACGCTTCCCGCGGCGACGCTGTTCGAGATACCGTATGAGTCGCTGATCGCGGATCAGGAGGTGTGGTCACGACGACTGGTGGACTTCGTCGGCCTGCCCTGGGACCCGAAATGCCTCGAATTTCACCAGACCGATCGCGTCGTCATCACGGCCAGCAAGTGGCAGGTGCGGCAGAAAATTCACACCGCATCCTCCGGGCGTTGGAGAAATTACGAGAACTTTGTGGCGCCCCTCATGCCGTTGGCCGATCTTGCTGCCAACGCGTCTCGTCTGACTTGAGAAAAGGGGCGCGCGCGATACGCGCGCCCCTGCCATCAGTACTTTAAGATCACCACTTGAAGCTAGCCTTGACGTAGTAGAAACCGCCGTTGATGCCGAATGGCGACCAGATCGGATACAGTTGCGACGAGGCGTTGCCGCCGTAGGTAAAGTTCGACCATCCCGCACGTTGCTCGGCGTTGACCGGATCCGGGAACTTGTTGAACAGGTTGGTGGCACCGATGCTGAACGACAGTTTGTCCAGTACCTGATAGGAAATATCCAGGTTGGTGATCGGGGTCG
Source organism: uncultured Gammaproteobacteria bacterium (assembly GCA_963775565.1). Taxonomy (GTDB): domain Bacteria; phylum Pseudomonadota; class Gammaproteobacteria; order Steroidobacterales; family Steroidobacteraceae; genus Bog-1198. The sequence continues at coordinate 221,285 of CAVZJP010000016.1, read as the reverse complement.
CGCTAATCGTCGTCAGGTAGTACACCACTGAACCGTCCGGAGTATGGGTCGAGCCCTGGTACTCGCTCGCAGAACCATAGATTTTCTCCACCAGGTTCACACTGAGCTTCTCAAAGGTCCACAACAAACCCAGATTGATCGTGTATTGCGGATTGGCCGTCGTCAGGTCCGAAACCGCTTCCTGATCATACAGGGGCTGACCGGGCACGGCCGCAAGCCCATTCGGCAGCTTGGTAATGGTGGTCTTGTTATAGGTGGCGCCGACCGAATAATCGATTTTCCCGAAATTGTAGGTCACGGGATAATCCCACACCAAATCGACGCCGCGCGTGATGGTGTCGATGCCGTTGGAGAATATTTGGATACCGGTCGTGCCGGTGGCGACGACGTCGGGATCGAGCTGATTGCCGTTCGCTGCGATCGCAGCGTTCACCGCCGGTGATATCACCGCTCCGTTGATAGTGCCGTACAAGCTGCCGCTGCCCCAGATTCGATTGGTGACTTGGATCTGGTAGGCATCCAACGTCATGCTCATGTTTGGCATCGGACGCCACACCATGCCGAAGCTCAAATTGACCGAGTGCTCCGGCTGCAAGCCGTTGAGTCCCAATTGCTTCGCACCCGCAGAGTTGGGAGGCAATTGCACGAAGGCGCTGGTCGGTCCGACATTTGTCGAGGAGTAATACTCTTCAGCCAGCGTCGGCGCGCGAAAGCCGTTGCTGATGGTGCCGCGCAGCGCGAACTCCGACGTGAAATCATAACGCGTCGTGAGTTTGCCGACCGTGGCATCGCCGAAATCGCTGTAATGCTCGTATCGGCCGGCAAGATCAACCTGCCACCCGGCCAGCGGCTTGACGGCCAGGTCCACGTAGACCGATTCGTTGCTGCGACTGTGATTGCCGGCATCGGTCGGGGAGAAACCAGGATAGCTTTGAGCGCCGCCATTTACGTAAGAGGCCGGCTGTCCTGCTGTGATCTCATAACTCTCGAGCCGGTATTCGCCGCCGAAAGCGACGTTCAGCGGCCCCGCCAAACCCACGTCGAAATTCTTGTTGATATCCAAGTTGCTGGTCCATTGCGTCGCGCGCAGCGAACCGTCGGCAAAGTCGGTCGGGCTGGTACCGGTCGCGGCGAATAGCGACGCATTGGTTGAGTCAAGGGTGTAAATGTTGACCTTATCCTCGCCATAGGAACTGCTTAAATCCCAGTTCCACCCGCCGCCGAACGCGCCCTTGATTCCCAGCACTTCCTGGGAATCCTGCTCGCGCGCGTTCTCCAGCGGATTAAATCCGAACGGGTACTGATAGATTGTCGCCTGGCCCGCCGGCGTGTAGGTCGATTTGTCAGGTAGTCGCGTGTTCTCGTACGACTTGGCGTTCTTGTCGCCGTAGGTAATGAATGCGTACAGCTCCGTCCCGCCCTCGAAATCGAATCCCGTATTCAAAAGAAGGGATTTCAAGTGCGATTCGGCATCGCCGGATATTCGATTGACGTAGGGATAATTTGGCGCATCAAGCAGATTCGAGTCCGGGAAAGTACCGATTACGGCCGGGTTGATCATTCGCTCATCGATGGCGCCCGAAAAACTGTGGCCGTGGTTGCGAATCTCGCCGGTAAGGCTCAAGAACGAGCCCTCGGTGGGCCCGAAGCCGGCATTGCCCGATATATCGTTGGTTTTACCCCCGGTGTCGTAGTAGGCGCCATACATGCCGTTCAAGTTGCCGCCCGAATTATTTCTTTTCAAAATGATGTTGATGACACCCGCGATGGCATCGCTGCCGTACTGCGCGGCGGCGCCGTCGGTGAGCACTTCGATGTGATCGATCGCATCCAACGGAATGAAATTCAAATCGGCGCCGGCGCCGCCTTGGTACGGCGAACCGGTGTCCACCGCCAGGTTGGCGGTGGTGTGGCGGCGCTTGCCGTCGACCAGAACCAGCACATGGTTCGGACTCAGGCCGCGAATTCTGGTTTGTAGCGTCTGGCCCGCCATATCGAATCCAAATGCCTGCAGCGTCAACGATGGCAGCAGCGCCGCCAATGCGCTCTGCAAATCAGGGCTGCCGGCGGCTTTTTGCAACGCGTCGGCGCTGAACAATTGAATGGGAGCAGGACTGTCCGCGGCCTTGAGGCCTGACGTACGAGAACCGGTCACGATGATCTCATTAAGAGTGTCGTCGGCCGGGGCCGCCGCTTCCACGGCCAGCGACCGCGATGCGTGCATGGCGCTCGCGGCACAGATGCCTGCGATGGCGACACGCAATTTCATGGACTGCGTGATTTCTCGATTCGAAAGCGTGGAACGCTCTCCCTGTTTTGATTTCCGCATCTGGTACCCCTTAGTATTTATTGATCCCACCTAAGTCGCGCTATTGCAGCAACGCATTGCGCTACGGCTGCCTGATTGGGTGCAATTAGTGGGCCAAGATGCGACAACGCAGCCAAGCGGGAAGCGGTGGTTCGTCGACTCGCACATGGTTGCCCCACAAAAGCCAGGTAATTCATAAATTTGAAATATGAATCTCAGCTTGGTCGCGTGTGTGAAATTTGTTGGATTTTTCCAACACGCGATGATCCCCACGCGGTCATATTGACCCTCGACAGTGCACTTGTCTAGAGCTCACGCACAGAAGTAGTGCGTCAGACCGTGGGGTCGGCTACTCCCACAACACCGGCAGGATGGAGATCGCCAGTAGGCCCGCCATCGAGTAGTTGAACCAGCGACGCCGCTTTTCGGTGTGAAGGAACCGGCGCAGCAGCGCCCCGAAGAGGGTCCAGCAGCTGGCGCAGATCACCGTGATGATGAGGGCTATGCCGCTCAGCGCCATGATTTGTAGCGACAGCGTCTGATTGACCACCGTATAGGTTGTGACCGCCCCCAGGGCGACCACCCACCCCTTGGCGTTAACCCATTGAAACGCCGCTCCTTGCAGCAGCGTCATGGGCTTCTTCGTACGACGCGCCTCGCCCACGCTGGAACTCGTCGCAATCCGCCAGGCCAGGTACAGAAGATAGGCGATGCTGATGTACTTGAGCACCAGGTGCGTCATCGGAATGGCCATGAAAATTTGTGCCAGGCCCAAACCGACCACCAATAGCATCAAGGGATATCCGATCGTGATGCCGAGAATGTGCGGGATCGTCGCGCGAAACCCGAAATTCACCCCGGAACTCGCCACCAGAATGTTATTGGGGCCTGGTGTGATGCCCATGGACGTCATGAAGGGGATGCTGGTGAGAATCAACGCCAGCGGAAAAGAGTGCATCGACTTGTCAACCTCGTCGGCTACGGCAAAAAATAATAACACCTCGCACCTGCCACGGCCGCCGCAAATTTTGACAACCTGCACGCGCCGGCGGTTGCCGGCATCGATGAATTGCCATTAGTTAACCACTACGTTAACATTCTTCGCGTAGGTTAATTAAATTCAGCCGGAGGTCGCGATGAAGCCCACCCCAAAGGATTGGCCGCGCATGTCAAGTTCGGTTGTCTATCAGGACGCGGCTGCCGCCATCGACTGGCTATGCGACGCCTTCGGCTTTGCGGTTCGGCTGAAGGTGGAAGGCGACCAGGGTCAGATCGAGCATAGCGAGCTGACCTACGGCGACGGACTGATCATGGTCGCGCAGGAAACGCCGCAATCGCCGCGGCCCTGGAAAAGCACGATGCGCAGTCCCAAATCGCTCGGCGGCGCCGCCACGCAAAGCATCATGTTTTTCGTCGACGACGCCGAGGCGCACTGCGCACATGCCCGCGCGCACGGCGCACGTATCGTCGAAGAACTGGCCACCCATGACTATGGCGCCGATTATTGGTCCGACCGCAGCTACGGCGCATTGGATCCCGAAGGACACGTGTGGTGGATCACGCAACGACTGCGCGATCCGCCGGCACCTTGAGAATCCGCAATGGCTCAGCGCTCCCCCAGTCTGCAGCTGAACGCCGCGTTTACCGCCCTGTCAGATGCGTCGCGGCGCGAGATGATACGCGTTTTGCTGCACAGGCCGCGCCGGGCCGGAGAACTGGCCGAGTGCATCGACATGAGTCCGCAGGCCTTGAGCCGGCATTTGCGGGTGTTGCGCAAAGCCGGTCTGGTCGTGGAGCAAGGCATCGAGAACGATGCCCGGGTGCGTGTCTACAGCGTGCATCCGTCGGCCTTCGAACCGGTGCAGCAGTGGATGACGCAGGTCGAGGATCTATGGCGACGACAGCTGCAATCCTTCAAGGCGTTCGCAGAAGGTGGGCGGCGAGCGGGAAAATCCAGAGCTTGATCGGCGATCGCGCAAAAATCAGTGTCGCCGTCGCAATCGCACCGTCGCTGGCATTCGAGATCTTTACCACCGACATCGACCGGTGGTGGCGACGCGGCCTCAAATTTCGGCACTCAGAGTCGCGCAGCGGCCTGCTGTGCATCGAATCCCGGGTTGGAGGCCGGTTATTCGAGTCATTTGAAAGAGACGGGGCGGCGCACATCGTCGAGGTTGGCCGGGTACGGGTGTGGGAGCCTCCGAACCGCCTCTGCTTCTCCTGGCGCAATTCCACCTTCGCGCACCATGAACACACTGAGGTCCAAGTCGAGTTCGCGCCCACTCCCACCGGGACCCTGGTGACCGTGACGCACAGCGGCTTGTCGGCGCTGCGCGCCGATCATCCTGCGCGGCACGGACTGCAGGGCGCGGAATTCAGCCGCATGATCGGTCTGTGGTGGGGTGAGCAGATGAGTTCGCTGCGCCTCATCGCCGCCAAACGCTGAGGATGGTCCGCCCGGCGCTGGGAGTCTATTGCGCAGACGCGAGTTTTGCCCGCAACTGATCTCGCTCGAAACCGCGCGATGCGCACCAGAACAGCAGCGCTGCAATGCATGCGAACAATGGCGTGAACTGGAGCGCGGCGGCAAGACCGAAGCGATCCGACAGATAGCCGCTGATCATGGGTCCCGCCGCCAGCCCGAGCAGGTTCTGAAACAGCGATAAAACCGATGCGCCGGTGGAGCGTAGTGCCAACGGGATAACATCGATGGCGACCGCTGCAGCTGTTCCGACGCTACACGTCATGATGAAGCCGGTCGCCATGATCATCAGGAAATGGACCTCGCCCGTCGGCAACGGTGAGCCGCTACCTTGGAACGCGCCCCATGCGCAGGCACCCGACAGCAAGGCAAACACCGCCAGCGCCTGCAGCTTGCGGCGAGGCTGGCTGAGTCCAGCCAGATCGGCCAACTGTCCCCAAAACAGGCTGCCCAGTGCACCCAGCAGCACGACGATGGCAGCTTGTGAAGCGGCTTTATCGGGGGCAAGACCGCCATATCGGTTGAGGAAGCTCGGCAGCCAAGTCCACACGCTGGAGACCAGCAAGAGCTGCGCGGCGGCACCACAGCAGACCCAACGCAGTGTCGGTACTGCTGCTATCGTGCGAGCGGCGGTAGCAATGAGATCAAGCGCATTGCGTTCAGCAATGGACACACCATCATCAATGGGGGTCGGATAGTCGCGCACCTTCAGGTATAGAAGCGCGATCAGCAGGCCCGGCAGGCCCACGACGCCGAAAGCGGACTGCCATCCCCAGCGAACGGCGATCTGACCGCCGAGAAGCACACCGAGGACCGAGCCAACCGAAGCGGCTGAAAAGAAGGCGGCCAGTACGGTGGCGCGTAATCTGGCGGGAAAGTGGCTCGCGATCAGTGCGGCGCCTATCGATCCATATCCCGCCTCGCCAAGTCCCACCGCGGCGCGCGCCGCGAGCATTTGCGGATAGCGGTTCGCAAACATGCAGGAAATCGTCGCCAGGCTCCAAATCGCGGCCATCAACACGACGCTGCGAACTCGGCCGGTCCGATCGGCGATCAACGCCACCGGGATGCCTGCCAGTGCGACGGTGACCGAAACGATCGAGGCCAGCATGCCCAACTGCCTGTCGGACAATACCCATGCGGACTTGAGGTACGGGAACACAGAGACTATGACCTGCCGGCTGGCATAGTCGCAGATCATCAGCGCGACCGTCATGGCGAAGGCAAACCACGCGACGCCGCTGCCGTAGAGATACTCCTCAGGTCGCCGTGGTTGCGTTGGCGCCGATGCCCCGATCATGGAATCAACACGGTGGCACCAACCGTCAAGCGTGATTCCAGCGCACGGTGCGCCTCGGCGGCATCCGCCAGTGCGAATTCCTGTCGCGGCTCTCCGGTAATGCGCCCAGCAAGCACGTGATCGAAGAGTTCCGCAGCCATGGCGAGCATCTTGGCGCGCGGAGTGGCGTAATGAACCATGGCCGGCCGCGTGACCCAGAGCGAGCCCTTCACCGCCAGCTGCATGGTGTCGATCGTGACCGGCCCGGATGAGGTGCCATTGCTCACCAGCGTTCCTCGAATTTGCAGACTATCGAGCGAAGCCTGCAGAGTACTCTTGCCGACTGAATCATAGACTACCGGCACTCCTTTGCCGTCTGTGATCTCGCGTACCCTGACGGCAATGTCCTCGCGTGAGCTGACGATGACATGTGCGCAGCCGTGAGCCTTGGCCACTTCAGCCTTCGCATCGGTGCTGACCGTGCCAATCATGGTTACGCCGAGCGCGCGCGCCCACTGGCAGGCAATCAGGCCAACGCCGCCGGCGGCCGCGTGGTAGAGAATGGTTTCCCCGCCGTTTAGTGGGTAGACCTGGCGGAACAGATATTGTGCGGTCATTCCCTTCATGATGAGGGCCGAGGCCACGCGGTCGGATATGCCAGCTGGCAGTGGAATCAGCACGGCGGCGGGCATCAGTCGCACGTCCGAGTAGGCTCCCTGCGGTCCCAATAGGTAGCCGACGCGATCACCCACACGCACTTCGCTGACGCCTTCACCGACCGCTTCGACGACCCCAACGGCATCCGAGCCAAGCCCGCTTGGCAAGGCCGCCGGATACAGGCCCGATCGCACATACACATCGATGAAGTTGACCGCTATGTAAGCGTGGCGAACGCGCGCCTGTCCCGGCCCGGGATCGCCGACTTGGGTCGTTTCGAGTTGCATTACCTCGGGAGCGCCGGTCTTGTAGAAGCGAATTGCCTTGGGCATCTAATTCTCCCGTGGATGCAGTACGTCGAGTGCGGCGATGAGCTCCAATGCACACGGCCAAGGACCAAAACCCGAAGCCGGATTAAGATGGCCCACGTCACCCAGGTCGACCACACGGCTGTGCCAATCTCCGGCAAGCTGCATGACCCACTCGTATGTTGCCAGAGGGTCATTTCGGCTCGCGGCCACAATACTGGGAAACGGCAATGCGGCGCGTGGCAGCGGCAGCCAACCGCCCGCAGACAAAGCATCGAGTAACGGGTAGCCGGCGGGCAGGGGCACTTCGAAGTTCGGTGGCACGGCCAGCAGGGCACCGCGGACCTCGCCACGCGCTTGGCTTGCCCAGTGAGCCACGGTCAGAGCGCCGGCGCTGTGACCCACCATGATCAATGGGCCGTTCGCCGCCGCGGCCTCCTGGTCCAACAGGGCCACGCGCAATGCACAGTCCAGGTTCTCCCGCCCCATCGGCTTGACGCTGCGCACCGGCACGCCAAGATTTTGAAGCTCGCCGACCAGAAGAGATTGCCAATGCTCCGCGCTCTCGTCGCGCAGGCCCGGCACCATGAGCACGGTCGCGTCGGGTAAAGGTAGGATCAAGCGCGCTTCAGCACACCCAGTCGCGCTGTCGGGCGATTGGGCGCAAATCCGTTGCGCGCGAGTGTCTCGTCGGCGTTTTTGTAGAACTCGCCAATACGATAAATGCGCTTGGCCTCCTTGCCGTTGGCGACCTCGCGGCCGAACTCACGTGCAACACGCACAAGTTGTTCAACCTGTCTCACGCTGCTCATTTTGGAATTGCGATCCTGGGTCCACAGGTTGTCCTCGATGCCACAGCGGACATGCAGTCCCATCGCAATGGCCATCATGTTGATGGGCAGCACGTTGAGCATGGAGGTTTCCAGCGTCAGCACCGCACCATCGGGAACTGCGCGGACGAAATTGGCGAGGTTATAGATATTCGGTTGATCGAAACCACCGCCGATGGCCACCCAGGTGAGTATGAGCGGCACATTGCACGTCCCCCGGCGCATCATGCGCTCCACCGTCTCCATCTGGGTGATATTGGCGAGTTGGAAATGGGTCTGGATGCCGCTGGCAGACAGTCGGCGAATGTGCTCCTCCACCCACTCGGGTCCGGCGGGAATGGTCATCTCGCGGTACGCGCGATACGTGTTTTGCTCCGCGAGTGAGGTGCCGGCGATGTCCGCCTCGCACATCTGCTCCATGATGTTCATCTGATTGGTATTGATGGCGAGTGTGACCTGATCCGGCGCCGGCTTGAGGTCGGCCAGCATGTGCCGGGTGTCGTCCGACAGCCACTTCGCGATTTTCCCCTCGCCCTCCTCCGGGGCAAAGGAAATGGAACCGCCCACCTGCAGGATCATGTGGGGCACCGCCACACGCAATCGCGCCAGCAAATCGTTGAACATGCTGAGCCGCTTGCTGCCCTTGCCGTCGGCCTCACGCACATGCACATGCAGCACCGTGGCGCCGGCGTTGTAGCAATCGACAGCCTTTTGCACATGTTCGTCCATGCTCACCGGGATGTCCTCCGGGTAGTCAGCGGGCATCCACTCCGGGCCATAAGGGGCCACCGTGATAACCAATTTCTCCATGTTTTCCGGGAAGAGCGCGCCGTCTTGGAAGTGCATTGTTTTATCCTCGTTATCGGTGGTGATCGGTAAGGCGTCGCGGTCAGTAAGGCGCGTCGCCCATGATGCCGGCGCGCTCCATCTTGCGAGCCGCGGGCCAGTAGTCCTGAACCGCGTAGTGCTGCGTCGCGCGGTTGTCCCAAAATGCCACGGCATTGCGGCTCCAGCGCCATCGAACCTGATACTCCGGAACGGCGGCCTGGCTGATCAAGTAACTCAACAGCAGACTGGCACCCGGCGCAAAGTCCTGTCCGAAGCGCACATTGGCCGCTGTGTGAAAGTTGGTGAAGTGCGTGGCGAAACCGCTGGTGAACAAGACCTTCTCTTGGGTTGCGGGGTGTGTGCGCACCACCGGGTGCTCGGCATCGGGGAATTGCGCCTTGAGTTTGAGACGCTGCTCGATGGGCATGGCAGCGCCAAATGTCGCCTCGATGCTGTGCCGGGCACGTAGGCCGGAAATCTGTTGCTTGACGTGTTCCGGCAACCGCGCGTAGGCCTCGACCATGTTGCTCCAAATCGTATCGCCGCCAACCGGCGGGCATTCTATGCAGCGCAGTACGCAACCCATGGGCGGCTTCTCGCGCCAAGCGGCGTCGCTGTGCCAGGCGTTCTCGTAATGCTCGGGTTTGCTATTAAGATCTTTATAGATTCGCACCAACCCCGGGTGCTCGGGATCGCTGCCGGCAACCGGATGATCCTCCAGTTCGCCAAAATGCCGCGCAAATGCGACGTGTTCGGCTCGGCTGATGTCTTGGTCGCGAAAGAAAAGCACGCGGTACTTGAGCAACAGTGCGTGCAGCTCCGCCATCAGTTGCGCATCACGCGAGGCAACACCCAGATTGATGTTTCTCAGTTCCGCACCGATCGTGCAGGTCAGCGGTTCGACCTTGATGGAATGCTGCAACACGGTGGCATGTACGATACCGGGTGCTGAATTCTTGGCTGTGGTTCCGGACTGTGCGTTCGTCATGAGCACTCCTCGCGTTGCGGCGTTCTCAGCACGGGGTCAGGATTGTCGCAGAAACGTGGGGTTGCCATTTAGCCTGTAGTGACATAGATTTTGCCTTTGGGGACAGGGGAGGTGCAGGTGCACCGCATGATCCGCAGTGCCAGCCTCACAGGCTACGAAGAGGTCGCACGAGCGGCAGGCTTGGAACCGGGCGCAATGCTGCGCAAGTTTCGAATTCCGTCCCGCTGCCTATGGGATCCCGAAGTCCGGGTGCCGGTCGACTCGGTCCGGCAGCTCCTGGAGGAATCCGCCAATCGCAGCGGCATGGAAAACCTGGGCCTGCTGATGGCTGAAACCCGCAAGCTCTCCGATATGGGTCCGCTGGGCCTGCTCATTCGCGAGCAACCAACGCTTCGGCAGGCACTGGAAACCTGTGCACATTATGCGAACCGGCTCAATGAGGCGCTATTCCTGCATATCGAGGAAGCCGGCAGTCTCGTGGTCGTCCGGGAGGAGCTGCTGTTCGAAGGGCTCGGGCCGGCACGCCAGTCGACCGAACTGGCCATCGGCGTCATCTTCCGTGTTCTGCGCCATTTTCTCGGTGACCTGTGGCGACCACGGCGCGTGTGCTTCGCGCATTTGCAGCCGCGAGATCGCACGGTGCATAACCGGCTTTTTGGCGTTCGTGTGGAATTCGGGCGCGATTTCAATGGCATCGTGTGTTCGCGCACCGACCTGGCCGGTTCCAATGCCCATGCCGACAAGGGCATTGCGCGGCTGGCAAAGCGGCTGCTGGATTCCGATGTGCCGGTGCAGCAGACAAATCTTTCTGCGCACGTGCGCCAAGTGATCGTGCGCACGCTGAGCACCGGCACCTGCAGCATCGAGACAGTGGCGCAACAAATGGGTGTCGACCGGCGCACGGTGCACCGGCGCTTGCTGAAGGAAGGAGCGAATTTTTCGCGATTGTTCAACTCCGTAAAAATCGAGTTGGCAACGCGATACCTCGAAGACCCGCGCCGCCGATTGGCCGGCGTCGCGGAATTGCTGGGATTTTCCACGCTTAGCGGCTTCTCGCGCTGGCACCGGGCGCAGTTCGGCAGCAGCGCATCGGCCCGGCGCGCAAAACTGGTGATGTCCCTGAAAGGTAAAGAGCAGTCCCGAAAAGCCAATTCCAGCGCGCGACCCGCCCCTAAGATGCGTGCGCTCAACCGACCCTGAACGACGGCACGTGGGCGCTTATTGGCGCGCTGTGAAACAGATCGCAAAAACATCCGAGGTCGGGAGAGGTTGAGCACCTATTAGGCACTCGGGGGCGCGAATGGCTTTTCATCGATACAAGACTGGCGTGGGCAGAGAATTCAATGCTGTGCGTCGAAACCGACGCAGGGTTTCGGTGGTGCTGCAAGGCGCGGCGATCGCCAGCCTGGCTTTCGGCATCCACGCGCACGCTGCTGACACCGCAGCCGCCGCAACCGCCGACGAGACGGGGATCGCGGAAATCGTCGTCACTGCAGCCAAACGCGCCCAGTCCATCGACTCGGTACCGATCAGCATCTCGGCGATCAGCGGCGCGCAACTCGAAGCACAGGGCATCGGCGATATCCGGGATCTGGCGCGCGAGGTACCCACTCTCGAAGTGCAGAGCAGTAATGGCGAAGCCACGGTGGCCTATCGGCTGCGGCGCGTGGGCAATCTTGGCAACATTCCATCGTTCGAGCCGGCGGTCGGCCTGTTCGTCGACGGTGCATTCCGCATCCGCTCATTCTTCGGGTCCAGCGAAATGCTCGATCTGGACCGCGTCGAAATCCTGAATGGTCCGCAAAGCACGTTGTACGGCAAGAACACCACGGCGGGCGTGGTCTCGATGTATTCGCGCGCACCGGGCAATACCCTGGCACTCGAAACTGAGGCCACGGTCGGCGAATACGATGCGCAGAAACACGCGCTCATGGAGAGCGTCAAAGCGAACCTCAGCGGACCCCTGGCTGACGGCTGGAATGCCGGAATATCGGCGGCGTACTCGGGACATGACTACTTCCTTGCATCCGGCTTCCCGAACGGACCCGAGCAGGACGCTTCATCGCGCTATGCAACGCGCGCCCAGATCAGCCATAACAGCGGAAACTCAGATCTACGGCTGATCGTGGAGCAGTTCGGCGAAAACGGCCGCACCGGCTCGCCAACGGCAACCACATTTGTTCCCGGAGCCCCAGCGGCCAATCTGCACAACTTCCTGATCGCTCAAGGCCTGGCACCGGCATGCACCGGCAGCGAACCTCGCGACTATGGCAACTGCCTGTTTGCGCCCGTGCAAACGAATCTGTCCGCCACGGACGCCACGCTGCTGTGGGATTATCATTTCGCAAACGACCTGAAGTTAAGCTCGGTGACATCCTGGGACAATTATTTGTACAAGATGCGCCAGCAAGACGCGATCCAGTTGGGCGCGCCGATCCTGGGGTATTACGATCAGCAGGCCGGGCATAGCATTCAGCAGGAACTGCGGCTCGCCTCGCCCGGCAACCAGCGGTTCGATTGGCTCGGCGGCGTCTTCTATTATCACAATGACATGTTGCGCGGCGGTCCCGATCAGCCGACGTTTTATTCGGAGCAACTCGCCAGCGCGCCATTCTGGCGACCCATTCTGCAACAGCTCGTAGGCGCGCCCGTGTTGATGGGCACGGCCGGCCAGGAAAGCTTCGTCGACTCGACCTCCAGCACTGACTACATCGGGACATTCGCGCAGACCGTCTGGAACGCCGGCGACCGCTTCCATCTCAACACCGGCATCCGCTGGCAGCGCGAGGAAAAGGACGCCACGATTCACCAGTATGCGAACGATCCAACACCCACATTGATGACGCTCGTGATCAACGCCCCAATCCCCGGCACCGATCTGTCCCGCACTGCGAGCAAGGTGACCTGGTCGGTCACGCCGCAGTTGGATCTCGCCCCGGGTACCATGGCCTATGCCACCGCGGCCTACGGGTTCAAGTCCGGCGGGTTCAACACCGGTTTCGGCAGGCTGCCGGCGAATCAGCGCGAATTCGGGGATGAGACGGTCGATGATTACGAAATCGGCCTCAAGTCAAAGTTCTGGCACAATCGGCTGGAGCTGCATGCCGCGATATTCGATACGGTCTACAACAACTATCAAGATGCGGCCTTCATCGGTGCCCAGTTCACCGTCGGCAATGCCCAAAAGGCCACCGATAAGGGTGTCGATCTGGGTCTCACCGCGCACCTCACTGATACCCTGCTGGCCAACTTTGATGTTTCGTACGCAGACTTCGTCTACACCACGTATACCGATGGGGTCTGCTACCCCGGGCGTACGCCGAATGGCTCCACCGCGGGAACCTGCAACTTAAGTGGAGATCATCCAATCAACGCGCCGCCGACCAAGCTGTCGTTGGGCCTCGAATACAAGAAGCCCGTGAGCTTCGGTCAGCTGTTTGCCGGGGTGAATGCCGACTGGACCAGCCGCTACAACACCAGTTTCTCCGCCGATCCGCGCTTGACGCAGGATCCGTACACCTGGCTGCGCGCTCGCGTGGGCGCCGAATTTGGCCGCATGCAGGTGATCTTGTGGGGCGACAACCTGCTCAACGAAAGAGTGGGGGACCTTGATACGTTGCTGAATGTCTTCTCGCGCGACCCAAGCACGCAGACCTTCATGCAGCCGCCGCGCTCCTATGGCGTGACGGTGCGGGCGAAGTTCTGAGGCGCGAACGCCCCGCGGCCGCCGAGGCCACGGGGGCACCGCCCGCTAGCGGTACAAATGCCGCCGTGTCAGCGGCAGGTCGGGAACACCCGCCGTTCGTTTGCTCGCCAGCACCTGGTAAATGCCGATTTTCCCCAATTCGAAATCCAGTGCGGCGGCCGCCATGTACATCTGCCATACACGATAGGTCGCTGCGTTGACGTACTGCAGAGCGCGTTCGCGATTGCTCTCGAGGCGCGCCACCCAGTGGCGCAGCGTCATGGCATAGTGAGCCCGCAGGCCCTCCACGTCGGCTATTTCCAGTTTCTCGCGTTCCATCACGCGCTGTATATTGCCGATGGTGTCGAGCTGTCCGTCCGGAAATACATAGCGATTGATGAATTCAGTGGACAAATTTCGCACCCACCCTTCCGAATCATGCGTGATGCCATGATTGAGGAAAAGCCCGCGAGGCTTGAGCAAACGATGCACCGTGGAAAAATAAACGGGTAAGTTTTTCAACCCAACGTGTTCGAACATGCCCACGCTGGCGACCTTGTCGTAGACCGACTCGCCCGGTAAATCGCGATAATCCATCAGCTCGACGCTGACCTGGCCGGTGAGGCCGGCTTCGGCAATGCGGTCCTGCGCCACTTTCAGCTGCTGCGGACTCAAGGTCACCCCATGGGCGCGGACACCGTAGTGCTGTGCCGCGTGAATCACCAACGCGCCCCAGCCGCAACCGATGTCCAGAAACCTCTCGCCGGATTTGAGAGACAGCTTGCGGCAGATGTGCTCGAGCTTTGCCTGCTGGGCGCTGTCCAGATCCACATCCGGCGACTCGAAGTAGGCGCAGGAATACACCATGGCGCGATCCAGCCACAACGCATAGAACTCATTCGAAACATCGTAATGAAAATGTATGGCGTCGCGATTCTCAGCCTTCGAGTGCGCCTTCACGCTGGGCGCCTGGGCCAGCGCCGCCGTCCGTCTTGCCTTGCGTGCCGCGGCATTCTGCATCTTCAGCAACCACGCCATTGCGGCGGCCCGTATTTGTTCCGCGGCGGACATCTGCAGCGCGTCCAGGTGATCCTTGATGCTCAAGGCCGCGAAAAAATCCCCCTCGATCTCCAGGTCGCCCCGGAAAAACGATTCCGCTAGCACCAGAGGATCGTGCTCGAGCACCGCGGACCACACCACCGCAGGATCGTGAAACACCAGTGTGAACGGCAACGCGGAGCCCGCGCTGCCGGCTCCCACGGTCAATTTTTCGCCGTTCCATAGGCGCAAATTGACGCTGCCCGGATAACGGCCGAACATCCGCCTCAACAGGTCGGCGGCCAGTTCGCCGCCCCGGTAGGCGGTGACAGCCCCACCGCCCGCGGCCGCGGCCACGCCGCCGTCAGCCGCCAATGAACCTTGCGCGTTCGCGGCCGATCCGGAGCTCAGCGCGGATTGCGCGTTCATCTTATTATTCATAGACACTCCTCATTCGCGGTAGGAGGCCAATGATCTCTACTTACCGCCCCCGTTTTTGGTCCTGTCGATGAAGGCCGCAACATTGGCATGCAGCGCTTTCAGGTCCGGCTCGTGGGCATATACCATATGACCCGAGGTGTAGAAATGCATCTCTATATTACCCTGTAGCGTGCTCTGGATGGGAAGCTGGCGCAATTCGTACTCGGCCGCAAAATAAGGCGTGGCCAGATCATAGTAGCCGCCGTTGAGTTGCACCTTCAGGTTGGGATTTTGCTTCATGGCGACCGCAAGATCCGGCATCACATTGATTGGACCGGGAATTTTGATGGGCGAACCCGGCGGCTGATGCAGAAAATCCCAATACTTGAAGACATCCATCTCGGCCTTGTAGGTCTTCTTCTCACCGAACTTGAGCGTTGTTCTGACGTAATCATTGAAGGCAGACACGTAAGCTGAGGAGATTGCCGCCGATTGCGGATCGTAGTCCGCTTCTTTGCTCATCGGATCGATAGTCGGACCGGCGAAGCGGGTATCCAATCGACCGGTGGTGACCTCGGCGCCCAGCAGCGTTTTCTCGAACTCGCCGCCGTTGACGCGCAGATTGGCCCGCTCCACATAGTCGGCCGGCAAGCCGGTGTAATCGTGCAGCTTGATGGCAATGGCCGATTTGCGCTCGGCGGTCAAGGTCGAACCCGCGGCAAGCGCCTGCAGGTACTCAGTCATGGCGAAGTTTTCCACCTCCTTGAGCAGCGGCTCCAAAGCGGCCGGCTGATTCGGCAGCTTGTGGTGGTACCACGCGGTTGCCGTGTAGGTCGGCAATGCCAGCGCGTAGGGTAGATCCATGCCGGGGTTGAACTGCGGCCCGTCGACGCTATTGTCGAAATTCAGAATCTGGGAAAGCAGGATGACCCCGTTCAGATCAAGGGACTTTTCGTTTTCGAGAATATTCGCCAACGCGGCCGAGCGCGTGGTGCCGTAGCTCTCGCCGAACAGATACTTCGGAGAATTCCAACGGTTGTGGCGCGACAAAAACTCCACGATGAAATTGGCAAAGGCGTGGGCATCCTGATCGACGCCGTAGAACGCCTTCTCCTTGTCGGTGCCGCGCAAGTGGCCGAATCCCGTGCCCGGCGCATCCACGAATACCAGATCGCTGGCATCCAGCAGGGTGTATTCGTTGTCGACCACCCGATAAGGCGCGGCAGGACTATGCGTATCATCCGCCGTGACCACCCGCTTCGGACCAAAGGCGCCCATGTGCAGCCACACCGTCGATGACCCGGGTCCGCCGTTGTAAACAAATGTGATGGGCCGGTGGGGATCCTCCTTATCGCCGCGAAAATAGGCCACGTAAGACATGCCGACCTGGGGCGGCTGCGGCGGCGGCGGACCACTCTTCTCTTCATGCGGCGGATCATCGTCCATCGGGTCTTTGACGTGTATCACCAATATTCCCGCTTCCGCCTGATAACCGATCGCGCGCCCGCCCACCGTCACCGAGCCTGTGGTGACTTGACGCTCGTCCTTCAAATATTTCGGCGATTCCGTGGGCTCGGGCACCACGGCGATCTTGGTATCGGGTTCAGTGCTCGGCGTTCGCTCGGCGCCGAATGAGGCCGACGCGGCCAGTGCTGCGCTGAAAAATGACGCGCAGAGGAGGCAACGGAAACGGGGATGCATTTTTATCAATCTCCAAAAAAATAGCGGCGATTGGGCCGGAGCCGCATTGTAATGCGTGTTCACCCCTAGTATTCAAATTGATAAATGAGACCGATGCTGCTTCCCGGATCATTGTCCGGAGTGGTTCCTTGCACGGTGGCCGTTCCGTTTCCGAGACGGGTTTGCAACTTCAAGTGCTTGTTCAACTCCACGTCCGCTTCCACCTGGCTGAAGCCCGTCGTGCTCTGCCTGGCTTCGACATACACTCGGCTGGAAATATAGCGGCCGGCCTGGATGCTGGCGCCGGTGTTTTCGGTTCCCGGCGTGGTTCCGGCCGCGCTGCCGACGCTGAGGCGGTCAAGTCCCAAGCTCTTTTGTATTTTTACCATTGGATTCGCGCTGCCATCGCCGCCGACTCCGCCCAGTGACGCCAGTGCCAGCCCGATTTGCACATGCTGCATGGTGGATAGCTGGGAACCCGGCACACCGAACAGCAGCATGCTCAGGATCTCGTCCTGCGGCAGCGACGGCACGCTGCTGAATTCAAATACCGGTGCATCGGCAAGCCCTGTGATCCGCACGACGGCAGTCGTGTCGCCGACCGAGGTCTGGGCTGTGAAATCCAGGGTAGGGTCGATGTTGTTCTTCAGGCCTTGTCCGTTGAAGCTCACGCGTCCGGCCGTAAAATTCAGTCTGCTGGAAGACAGCGAAAGACTGCCGCGCTGTAAATCAAACCCACCGTCCACCCGCGGCGCATCGGTGGTGCCGCCGATTTGCAACCCGCCGCCCATTTGTGCGTCGAGTCCCCTGCCCTGCACGATGATATCTCTTGGCGCTTCCACGGAAACATCCAAACCAATGACCAGAGGCCGTTCTGCGGGCGCGGCGGCAACGCTGCCGCGGCGGCGCACATCGAGAACGGCGACGTTCGGCGGCAGGCCGCTTGGTATGCCGATCACCGTACGATTCAGCCGCACCGTGCCCGTGATGTCGAGCCGCTTGTGCAGGCTGCCGTGTACGCTGACATCCGCGTCCAGATTCGCCGTGATCAGCTTGCTGGCAATGGGCTGCGCATTGCGCGCTGTGATTTTCAGATCCAGCGGCAATGCAGAGTCGCCGATGCCCATCGAACCCGTCATGGACAACGTACCCGGCGGAGCGGATGCCGTGAAGCTCTTTATTTCGAGCCGCCCCTCATCGCCGCTGATTTGCGCGGCGATATCCGACAGGCTGATGCCGCGCGCGTAGTCGAGGAGACTGCCCCGCGTTAAATTGATGCTGCCGCCGAAGCGGGGCTCGGCAATGCTGCCGGCGATGCTGGCGTCGAAATCCAGTTGACCCGCCGCATGCTCGCCCCTGGCCTCCAGAAAGGGATTGATCATTCCGAAATCGAGCTTGCCGCTGAGTTTCATATCGATGGCACCATCCGGCGCAAGAGGCAGAACGCCGGCCGCACGGAATTGCGACGCACTTCCAGCATCCAGGCGCGCCTCGATGTCGGCCGCGCTGCCGCGTAATTTCGCCTTGATTTGCGCGTCGGCGGCCGGCAAACCAAGCGCGGCATCCGCGGCCATACGAATTCCCGCTGCGCTCAAGACAACCTCGCCTTCCGGCGCCTGCATGCTGCCGCGCAGGTCGGCATGCCCTTCAATGGTGCCCGCGGCCAGGAGATCGGGAACAAATTCATTGACCAGCGCCGGCGTCACTTGCCGCAACGCTGCACGCAGATTCAGCCCGGGCAGGAGCTGGCCTTGCACATCCAGCTCGGCTTTCTGCGCTCCCAGTTTTATGGGGTCGAACCGCAAACCATTTTGAAACTGGATCCGGGTGGGGGCCAGTAATCGCATCTCCTGATTTCGGTAGTTGCCTCGCGCCGCCGAAATCGAAATCTCCCCGCCATCAAGGTTCAGTTCTCCGGTTGCCAGCAAATTCGCATGGGCGCCTCGCAATTCGGGAACATCAACGCCGGCGCTGAATGGAAAGGCGTCCAGGAAGCCGTCGCCCGAGAGCTGCAGCGATGATCCGCTCAGTCCCGCCAGCGCCACGTCTTGAGCGTTGAAGTGCACGCGCGCGCGTGTGCGTTTGCCCTCGGGCTTCAAGTCGATTTCTCCCGACAAGGTGCCCGCGACATCCACGCCGAGCAGCTGCTGCAAATCCTTGAGCTGGCCCACATTCATGGTCAGCTTTCCCTGTGTCACGGAGTCCGCGGTCGCGATGGCGAGGTCGCCCGCCGCGTGGGCGCTTTTCCAATCGGCATGACGGATGGCGACCTTGAATGCGCCGGGCGCGTGATCCAGGGCAACCTGCAGATCCAGCGGCGCTCCGTCCAAGGACCCGTTGATTGCGACGACCCCGCTGGCCATCTTGGGCAATCCACGTAAATTAATTTCTGCCGCCAAAGCGCTGCTCTGCGACCCTCGGACAGACAGCATCGATGTCGCGTGCGCGGCAATCTCCAGGGCGCTCATCGGACCCTCCACGGATCCCGAAGCCTGCAAGGTGCCCGCGAGCACCGATGACAGCGCATTCAAGTCCGCCACCTCCGCGCCCCAGCGAGCCTTGATCGACTTGTCGTTGATGTCACCGCTTGCCGTGAGCGATACGGCCCTGCCTGAGACTTTCATCGCGTCGATGTGCAGATTGCCGCCATCGAGCACACCGGTCAGCTGCATTTTCGCGTGATCGCCCACCAGATCCGCCCACGATTCAGCGCCGCGATTGAGCGCGGCATCCACCGCAATATTCAAACGCGTGGCCTTGGGATAATCATCCAGTTGCGCATTGATCACGGCGCTGCCGCGAACGCTTTGGCCTGCGAGGCCTGCGAACGGGGCCAGGTCCGGCAGGCGTAGGACAAGGGCCGCGCTTTGCTTGCCGGCGGTAGCGGCTTCGCCGCCCAGCGAAAAGAGCCGATGGGAGGCCTTCAATAGGACCGGCCGCTTCGGATCGTCGAGGCGCACCGAAGCATCGATCTTGATCGGATCGCGTTCAAGAAAACCGGGGGCCTGCCCAGGAATTCTCAGGCCCGAAATGAGCGCGTGCAATTCCGCCTTACCCCGATCCGCCGCGATGTCGGCGCTCAGCGCCGCCGCCTGTAGCTCTCCGGGAATCCTCAGTCGGTCGGCTTCAAGATGACCTTCGGCCGTGGGCGATTTGATGTTGCCGCGCCAGCGGCCCTTGAGCGCCACACTCCGCCAGGCCAGATCGGCGCGCGGCGTCATCTCGCCGGCGGTGATCGCGAAATCAAGATCTCCCGACAGCTCGGTCAAATTGAAGTTTCCCAGCGCATGTCCCCGAAGGGATCCTGCCTCCAATGAAACCTCGAGTTGTTCCGCGGCGCGCGGTCCGTTGAGATTCAGCGTTGCATTCAGCGCGCCCAAACCCGGCAGCGAAAGGATATTTTCCAGTGGACCGCCGGCGGGCTCATGCATCGCCAGCGAAGCATCCATGCGCTGGGCGTCAAAGCGCAGATGCAATTCGTAGTTGCCGTCGCCGTCGATGCGCCGCGCGCTGGCATCGAAAAGCATTTCTCTGACGGATCGCAGATGGGCGCTGCCCTGCACCGCGAGCAAAGCCGGCGCACCCGCCAACTCGGAATCAAGCTGCAGCACCTCGATCGTCGCGCCTGAGACATCGATGCGCGGTATGGAAACGTCCGCCCCGCCGGAACCACCCGCACTCTGCGGCAAGCGCTGCATGTGCACGCCGGCGACTTGCAAACTGTCGATCTGCAATCGATTCTCGAGGTAGGCGAGCGGCGACCAGTCCAGCACAATTCCCTGCGCTGTCAGCCAAATGCCCCGTGCATCACGAAGTTCCAGCTTGTCGAGCAACAAGTGCCGCGGAAAGGAGCCCTTCAATCCGGACAATTTGACCTGACCCTGAGTCAGGCGATCGGTCAGGCGCTCAATCGCGGAGCGGCCGGCATCCGTATTGCCGATGGTGAACACCGCACCGATCAGAAGGAATACGGTGAGCGCCAATCCACCGAAAACCCAAGCGATGATTTTCAGCGAGCGGCGCATCAGAACGATTGTCCCAGACCAATGTAGATCACGTAATGGTCATCCGTGGGCCTGGCATTGAGCGGTACCGCAACATCGAACCGGATGGGCCCGATGGGAGTGTAATAGCGTATGCCTGCGCCGGCACCCACCTGAAAGCCGTCGGATGAAATACCGGAATTCGCTGCGGTCAGGCCGGTCGGGCCGCTGTCGGCGATTCTGACCCGCCCGCCGTCGATAAAGAAAGCCGCGCCGAAGTTCCTTCCGAAGCGTTGGCGCAGCTCCACGCCCGCGCTGAATATCTCGGTACCGCCCACCGGATTGCCATCCGGGAATTGCGGTCCCACCGATTGGTAGCGATAGCCGCGTACGGTACCGCTGCCGCCCGCATAAAATCGCTGATCCGGAGGCAGACTGAATTCGCCGGCGCCTTGCGCCGTACCTGCAAGCACGCGGGCGGCCAGCACGCTGCGGCCCGGCGCAGTGGGCAGCAGATTGTTCAGATCGTAAAAGCCCGCGACCGTCATCTGCATGATGAGGAACGTGACATCCGGCGTGCCGATGGCCAGGGTGGGAGTCACGCTCAATAGCCCTCGAAATCCATGCAGCGGGTCGAGCAGCGGGGAGATGAGATTGGTGGAGTCGTAGCCGGCGGTGAGCGGCAACGCCACCAGCACGTAGTCGTTGATTGATCCTTCCTGGCTGACATGCTCGTTCGATGTCGAGACTCCGGCGCTGACCGTCCAGACACTCGACAGCTTTCTGCTCAATACAGCACTGGCCGTCTTGGAGTTCTGATCATAAGCCTGCAGCGATTGCTTCAGCGCCCCCACGGTAAACTGCAGCGTCTGGTCGCGCGCCAGAAAATCGGGAATGAGATACTTTACCTTGGTGTCGTAGCCGACTGTGGATGTATCGCTGCCGCTCAAATTGATCACCGATGCGGAAAAGGACAACTGTTCCGCATTGCCGAACAGGTTGCGATCGGTCCATGTAATTCCGCCGCTCAATCCCAAATCGCTGGAATAGGCCGTATTGCCGCTCACGGCGTGCCGCAGCCGCTCGCGAATAATGAAGGTGACGGGCACGCCGCCGGTGGCATCGACCTCCTTGCCCACCTGCACGCTGACTTGATCGAACACAGTCAATGTGAGCAGGTCGCGGCGCGCCTTCTCGATTGTCGATGGCCGGTATTGTTCGCCGGCACGCAGCACCAACCGGCGGCGCACCACGGATTCGTGCACCCGCTTCAATCCCGTAACGTGAATTGCCCCTATTTTGTATTTTGCCCCGCTGGCCACCTTGAAGCGCACATCCAGCACCGGCGCATCGGCAGCCTCAAAGGCGATGGGCGGATCCACGTTCGCGAGCGCATATCCCTGCTCCTGAAGCGCCGTGAGCAGGCGGGCGCCGCCGGCGAGAACCTCCGACGCGACAGCCGGCTGCCCGCTGCGCAGACCCAGCGCCTCTTGCGCATTGAATGACTGCGGCAGTTCACCTTCTATGTCAATGCGCCGCAAATGGTACAGAGTCCCCAACGAAAAGCTGATGGCGACGAGCGCGTTCTCGTCCTTCGGCAACGCAGCCAGCAAGCCGGCGAGGTTCGGGTCGGTGAGCGGCTGGCCATTTATTTTGATTTCGATGCGGCACTCGTAATAGCCAAAGCTCTCGAGCACGGTTTTCAGCCGATCCACATCGCTGCGCGCCCGCGCGATCAATCCGAAGGGACTGACGGGTGCCGAAGAACGCAGAGTTTGTAGATCGGACGTTGCTTTCAGAGTCGCATCGATTTCACCGTCGCCCACCGATGCGATGTCGACTTTGTACGGCTGCGGGTCGGCCGCGCGCACTGGCGGGCAAAGCGCCAGGAAAATGCACACGAGAATGAAAGAGACACGCAATAGGGACCCCACGCTGCGTGCGGACAACGAAAGGCCATTGTACTGGACTGGATCGAAGAAAATAATTTGTGTGCTCGCTATCGAGCCGCGATGAGCACCATCGCGCCCGCCGCAATGGCGAGGACACCGGCGAAGCGTACCCGAGTCAACCGCTCCTTGAGGAAAACTACGGCGATCGCAGTGCCGAACAATATGGACGTTTCGCGCAGCGCCGCCAGGCGCGGTGTGGCTCCCAATCGAAACGCAAACAGCGCGAATCCGTACGTGACGATCGACAAGGCACCGGCGGCGAGGCCCGGCTTCCATTGGCCGGCCGCGCTAACAAGAAACGCTTTGCCCCTCCAGAGCGCAAAAAAAGTGCCGAGCGTGCAGCCGAGAAGCAGGAATGTCCACACGATGTAGCTCAAAGCGGTCGGCGCCGCGCGCACGCCTTGCGCATCGATCACGGTGTAGGACGCAATGCAGGTGCCGGTCATCGTGGCCCACAGCAGCGCGCTGCGATCCAGTCGATGGCTGACGCCGATGAACACCACGCCGCAGGCGATCGATACGATGCCGACGACGACGAACAGGGAAATCGGCTCATGGAATAGGGCGACCGCGCCGGTCGCGGCCAACATCGGCGCAAGACCACGCGCGATCGGATAGGCCACCGTCATGTCAGACTGCTCGAAAGACTTGATCAGGGCAAACAGGTACAGCCCGTGCACCACCGCCGAGGCCATCAACCAACCCCAGGCGTTGGCCGGCAGAGGCACGAGAAACGCAGCCGGCGCCAGAATCAAGGCGCTGAAGCCATCGATCAAGGCGCGGCGCGACATCTTATCGTCGCCGGCCTTGAGGATGGCATTGACGACAGCGTGGGCAAACCCCGAGATGAGGATGAGGACTGAGGCGGTGTTTTCCACCTATCCGCTGCGCGCTCCGTCGCTTATATCGACCTGACGTCAAATGCTTGCACGAGGTTGTAAGCTCACCGTTTCGGCGTTATGGTTCGCAGATGATGCACGAGTTCTTCCCAAAACGCTCCGCCGCCCTGATTTGTTTTCTCGCCGCGATGGCCGCTTTTCCGATTCGGTCAGCTGAGCGCGTCATTTACCCGCCTGTCTCGCAGGCAGCCTCCGACATTACATCCGCGCTGCGAAGTGCGGCGGCCGATCACAAGCGGGTGATTCTGGATTTCGGCGGCAATTGGTGCACCGATTGCCAGGTGCTCGACATTTACTTTCATGACCCGGCCAACAAACCCATCCTTGAAGCCAACTACATTCTGGTGCACATCAATATCGGCCACATGGACGCCAATGTCGACATCGCGCAGCACTACCAGATTCCGCTGAGCAAGGGCGTCCCGGCGGTGGCGGTATTGGATGAGCGGGGGAGCTTGCTCTACAGCCAAAAGACCGGCGAATTCGAGGCAATGCGTCACATGCAGAGCGCCGCCGTGACCGATTTTCTCGTGCGGTGGAAGCGGCCGGCGTCCTAAGGAGCCGACGCCGCGACCGGCAACCGCGGCAATGGGTCGGGCATGTCAGCGAGGAAGTAAGCCATCATGGCGAGCACCGCGACCTGACGGCGAATATTGTCCGGATCCACCTTGTCCAAGGTATCCGCCGCGCTGTGGTGATAGTCAAAATAGGTCCGCGTATCGACCAGCGGCGCCAACGTCGGCACGCCGCCCTCATCCAGGAAATCCACGTCTGAACCCGTGCCGCCGTCTCGATGTTCCAGCACAGTCGCGCCGAGCGGCGCCAGCGCCGCCATGAGCGGTTTGAGACGGAACATCGCTTCAGGCGCGAGATGCGCTGCGACGCCGAGGGGCCTGCCCGCTCCACTATCGCTCTCAATTGCGGCCACGTGCTGCGCGCGGGCGGCACTGGTCAGATCAAAATAGGTTTTGCCGCCCGCGGTGCCGTTCTCTTCGTTCATCCAGCCGACGAATCGAATGGTGCGCCGGGCGTGCAAGTTCAGAGATTTGAGCAACTGCACCGCTCCCATCGCCGATACAACCCCCGCGCCATCATCGATCGCACCTTGGGCAAGATCCCAGGAATCAAGATGACCCGACACGATCACGATTTCCTCCGGCCTCTCCCGCCCGGGCCAATCGGCCAGCACATTGTGGCTGTCCGCATCGGGAAATATTTGCGGCGACAATCGCAGCCGCAAGCTGACCGGCCCTTCGGCGGCGAGGCGTGTCACCCACATGGCGTCCTCGGCGCTCAGCGCCGCGGCGGGAATCTTCGTGACCTTGGGATCGTAGATCATCGCGCCGGTATGCGGCAGCCGGTAGTTGGCCCCGCCCACGGTTCGAACCAACGCCGCCACCGCGCCGGCGCGGGCAGCGGCACTTGCGCCCGCCACGCGATACGCAACTCCCTGGCCGTAAGCCGCTCCCGCATGTCCATTGATCGCCAAAGCTTCATCAAAAGGCACATCGAACAAGACGATCCGGCCCCGCGCCTGCGCTTCGTGCTCACTCAGCTCATCGAAACTGTGAACGACCAACACCTGCGCGGAAATACCCTGAGGCGGCGTGGCGATCGAGCCTCCCAAGGTGGTCAGGTGCAATTGTTGCGTGACCCCGGCGGGTCGACCGGGGTATTCGATGATTTCTGCCTGTTCCTCGCCCCTCACCCAGTGCGGTACCTTCACCGGCTGCAGGGCGACGCTCAAGCCGCGGCTGCGCAGTTCGGCCGCGATCTGCTCGACCGCGGCCTCGGCCTGTCGAGAGCCGCTCAGGCGCGGGCCCACTTTGTCGCAAAGGTCGGCGAGCCGGCGATACGCCCAATCGTCGTTCATTCCGGCTTCGCGGATTCTGGCAAGCGACGCAAGCGTCTCGGTCCCCGTAACCGCCTGATCCGCCAGGGCCGCGGAACTCGCCACCAGTGCGGCAATGACCGCTACGCGCAACGCGATTCTTAGATCTGGCATCGCAGCAGTCTATCCTCAAGTACTCGCTTCACCAGCAGTCGAGCGCTCATTAACTTATCTTAACAAACAGGCCACTCGCGTTTAACGGCAACCAGTCCAGCGTAGCCGCATGAAAAGCCATCGATTCAGAGTGGCCGTTTGCGCCTGCGCGTTCGGCGCGTTGGCGGCCTGCAGTGTGGGTCCGGCGTACAAGCGACCGGATATCCCGCTGCCGACGCAGTGGCACGACCCCGCCGCCGAACCCGGCGCGTCAGTTTGGCCGACCACCGACTGGTGGCAGGGCTTCGGCTCGGAAAAGCTGAATGAATTGATAGCCGACGCGATGCACAGCAATGACGACCTGGCGGTTGCCGTTGCACGGGTTGAGGAAGCGGACGCGCAGGCGCGCATCGCCGGCGCCCAGCTTCTTCCCTCCCTCGACGCCGGCGCCAACGCCACTCGGGCGCGCGCACAGGTCTCCGGCCTGGGCCCGCGCACACTCAACGCGTTCAATCCCTTTGTCACCGCCAGTTATGAGCTGGATTTTTGGGGCAAAAATCGTGCAGCGCGGAGCGCCGCGCTCGCCACCGCACAGGCCAGCCGCTTCGACCAGGAAACGGTGGCCCTCACCGTCGTGAGCAGCGTCGCCACGAGTTATTTCCAGGCGTTGGAATTGCGAGACCGGATTCAAGTCGCGCAGGAGAACCTCACCAACAGTCAAAAAATTCTGCGCGGCCTCAAGCTGCAGATGACTGCCGGAATCGCGACCGGACTCGATGTTGCGCAGCAGGAGACCACGGTGGCTCTGCTGGACGCCGCGATACCGCCGCTGCTGCAGCAATTCAGACAAACCGTGAACGCCTTGGCGGTGCTGATCGGCAAGACGCCGGAATCGTTGGATATCGACATGGGCAGCTTGAATGCGCTCGCCCGGCCGCTGGTGGTCGAAGGACTGCCATCGCAACTGCTGGCGCGCCGTCCCGACGTTGCGGAAGCCGAACAGCAACTGATCGCCGCCAATGCCGATATCACCGTCGCGCGCGCCGCGCTGTTTCCCAGCATTGCGCTCACCGCGAGCGGAGGCTACGAAAGCTCGGCCCTGACTTCTCTGATCAGCCCCGCCAACCGCATCTATTCCCTGTCCGCCGGACTTACCCAGCCGATATTTCACGGCGGCGCCCTGCGGGGTCAGGTTGCATTCAGCAATGCACGCTACACGGAACTGCTGCGCGGCTATCACAAAACAGTCCTCTCGGCGCTCGGCAACGTGGAAAATGCCTTGGTGGCGACCCGGCAAACCCTCGAGCAGCAAAAACGGCAGCAAGAGGCGGTCGATCGGGCGAGCAAGGCCTTTCGATTTGCGCAGACCCAGATGTCGGCCGGCGTGGTCAACATCCTGACGGTGCTCAACACGGAAAACGCGCTGTTCAGCGCGCAGGACGAACTGGTCCAGGTCCAATATTTGCATTTACAGTCGCTGGTGGATTTGTTTACCGCGCTCGGCGGCGGCTGGCAACTAGGGTAGATCAATGAATCAATTCACGCGGTTTCAAAAACGCGCGGCGCTCGCCGTGGTGGCGCTCCTGGCCCTGGTGGTCGTGACATGGCGCATTGTGCATAAACCGGCGGATGCCGCCGCCCGCGCCGCACCGCCGGCCATCGCGGTGGACACCGCCGCGGTGGGGCACACCGATGTGCCGATTTATCTGGAAGGGTTGGGCACGGTCCAAGCGTTTTACACCGTGACCGTGACCGCGCGCGTCGACGGGGAGTTGCAGAAAATCGCGTTCACCGAAGGTCAACAGGTGCGCAAGGGCGATCTGCTGGCGCAGATCGACCCGCGGCCGAATCAGGCTGCCTATGACCAGGCCCTTGCCGCCAAGGCGAAGGACGCGGCGCAACTGGCGAATGCCAAGCTGGATCTGGAGCGCTATACCTTGCTGCAGCCCCAGGATCTGGCGAGCAAGCAAACGGTGGACACGGCGCGCGCGCAGGTTG
The DNA here is from genome assembly GCA_963775565.1 of uncultured Gammaproteobacteria bacterium. Classification (GTDB taxonomy): domain Bacteria; phylum Pseudomonadota; class Gammaproteobacteria; order Steroidobacterales; family Steroidobacteraceae; genus Bog-1198. Next base: position 193,966 of record CAVZJP010000016.1, on the reverse strand, counting down.
ATCAGCTCACGGCCCAGCTGCAGGTCGACCAAGCGGTCATCGACAATGCCCGTACCCAACTCGAATACACGCGCATCACCTCACCGATCAGCGGCCGTACGGGCATCCGCCTGATCGATCCAGGCAACATCGTGCACGGCGCAAACGCCACGGGAATCGTGGTGGTCACGCAGGTGCAACCGATCTCGGTTATTTTCACCCTGCCGGAGGAAGACTTAAGCGTGATTGGCGCCGCGCTTGCCGCGGGAGCGGTCAAGGTCACAACACTCTCCCGCGACGGCAGCACCGAACTCGATCAAGGCACGCTGTCGCTGGTCGACAATGAAATCGATCAAACCACCGGTACCGCGAAACTCAAGGCAACATTCAGCAACGAGCACAATACGCTTTGGCCCGGGCAGTATGTGAACGCGCGGGTATTGGTGCGCACCGAGCGCGATGCCCTGACGCTGCCGACGGCCGCCGTGCAATTGGGCCCGAACGGACCCTTCACCTATGTGATCAAGGCGGATTCGACGGTGGAGGTGCGCCCCTTGAAAATCGGCGCCGAAAGCAGCGGCATGACCGTCATCAAGGAGGGCCTGGCGTTGAACGAACGCGTGGTGACGAGCAATCAATACCGCCTGCAATCAGGGGCGCATGTGCGCGCCAACACGGCGAACGCCTCCACCAATCGCAGCACGGCGGGTGCCGAAGCATCATGAGCATCTCGGAACCATTCGTCCGCAGGCCCATCGCGACCTCGCTGTTGATGGGCGGGATTTTCCTGGTGGGGCTGGTGGTGTTTCCGCTGCTGCCGGTGGCGCCGCTGCCGCAGGTGGACTTTCCCACGATCCAGGTCTCGGCTTCGCTGCCCGGGGCCAGCCCCGAGACCATGGCCTCCTCTGTCGCCACGCCGCTCGAGTATCAATTTGCGCAAATTTCGGGCCTGGCGCAGATGACCTCGACCAATGCGCTCGGTACCTCGCAGATCACCTTGCAATTTGACTTGAGTCGCAACATCGATGCCGCGGCTCAGGACGTGCAAACGGGCATCGACGCCGCCGGCGGCCAGTTGCCGAAGAATCTACCGACGCCGCCCACCTATCGAAAGGTCAATCCGGCCGATTCCCCCATATTGATTCTCTCGGTGTATTCGGACGTATTGCCCATCACCACTGTCGATGACTATGCCGAGAACATCCTCGCGCAGCAGCTTTCGCAAATTCCGGGAATTGCCCAAGTCAGCATCGGCGGCCAGCAAAAGCCCGCCGTTCGGGTCCAAGTCGATCCCGTCAAATTGGCGGCGTTGGGCCTGCAGATGGAAGACGTCGCGAACGTCATCAGCACAGCCACCGTCGATGCGCCCAAGGGTTCCATCAATGGCCCGACGCGCAGCATGACAATCTACGACAACGATCAGCTGCTCAAGGCCGCCCCGTGGAACGATGTGGTGGTCGCTTATAAGAATGGCGGCGCGGTGCGCATCCGCGACATCGGCGTGGCGGTGGATGGGCCGGAGAACCGCTTGATCACCGCCTGGCAAAACGGGCACAAGGGCATCTTGCTGCTCGTCTTCAAGCAGGCAGGCGCCAACGTGATTGATTCCGTCGAACGTGCCCAGGCGCTCTTACCCCACGCGCTGGCCTCCGTGCCGCCATCCATCAAAGTCGAAACCGTCGCCAACCGCACCACCACCATCAAGGCCTCGGTTGAGGATGTGGAGAAAACCCTGGCCTTGACCATCGTGTTGGTGGTCCTGGTGATCTTCCTATTTCTGCGCAGCGCCTGGGCAACCATCATTCCCGGTGTCACCGTACCGCTCGCGTTGCTCGGCACCATTGCGATGATGTACGTCCTCAAATTCAGTCTGGATAATCTGTCCCTGATGGCGCTCACCATCGCGGTGGGTTTCGTGGTCGACGACGCCATCGTCATGCTGGAGAACATCTACCGCCACATCGAAAGCGGGTTATCGCCGCTGGAAGCGACACTCAAAGGCGCCGGGGAGATCGGCTTTACCATCATGTCGATCAGCATATCGCTGGTGGCGGTATTCATCCCCTTGCTGCTGATGGGCGGCATCATTGGCCGCCTGTTTCGCGAATTCGCCATCACCATGACCATGACCATTGCGGTGTCCGCCTTCGTTGCGTTGACTCTCTCTCCCACCATGTGCGCCTTGTTCCTGCGCGACGAAAAGCATGCCAAACACGGCAAGGCCTACATGTTTGTCGAGCGGGCTTTCGACCGCCTGCTGGCGGGCTATACGCGCGGGCTGGATTTCGTGCTGGATCACAAGCGCGCGACGCTGGTGACGTTCCTGATCACCGTGACGTTGAGCATCGTGCTGTATATCGAAATTCCCAAAGGATTTTTTCCGCAACAGGACACGGGCATCATTTCCGGGCTGTCCGACGCGCCCCAGGACATTTCCTTCGATGAGATGGTGCGCCGGCAGCATACGCTGACGGACATCGTGTCCCGTGATCCGGATGTCGCAAGCTATGGCACGAGCATCGGGGGGAGCCGGCCCATCAACACAGGTTGGGTCATGTTGGCCCTGAAACCGCGCGGCGAGCGCAGTGTCAGCGCGGATCAGATCATCACCCGCCTGAGGTCGCAACTGGCGAACGTACCAGGCGCGACATTGTTCTTGCAGGCGGCGCAGGATCTGAACGTGGGCGGGCGCACCTCGCGCACGCAGTATCAGTACACCCTGCAAGATTCGGACATCAACGAACTCAACGAATGGGCGCCAAAGTTGCTGGCTGCGTTGAAGAAGCTGCCGATGCTGCGCGATGTGGCCTCGGATCAGCAGACCAGCAGCGGCATGCTCTCCTTGACCATCGATCGCGACCAGGCCGCGCGTTTCGGCATTCAGCCGGCTGCCGTGGACAACGCACTGTACGATGCCTTCGGCCAGCGTCAGGCGGCGCAATTTTTTACCCAGGCCAACAGTTATCACGTGGTTTTGGAAATCACGCCCTCGCTGCAGGGCGATCCCGAGACCCTGAAAAAACTCTACGTCAAATCGCCGCTGACCGGTCAAATGGTGCCGCTCTCGGCCATGACCAAGTTCGATACTCAACAAGTTACCTATCTCTCGATTCAGCATCAAGGACAGTTCCCGGCTGTAACGCTGTCGTTCAATCTCGCACCGGGCGCCGCGCTGGGCGACGCCGTCGATGCAATCAATGCCGCCGCGGTGTCGATGCATCTACCGGCGACCATCACCGGCAATTTCCAGGGCGTCGCACAGGCCTTCCAGAGTTCCTTGAAGAGCCAGCCCTACTTGATTCTGGCGGCACTGGTGGCGGTGTACATCATTCTTGGCATGCTCTACGAAAGCTATATCCATCCCCTGACGATTCTCTCCACGCTGCCATCCGCGGGCGTGGGAGCTCTTTTGATTCTCGTGATATTGCACATCGATTTGTCGGTCATGGCCTTGATCGGCATCATCCTGCTCATCGGCATCGTCAAGAAAAATGGCATCATGATGGTGGATTTCGCCCTGCAAGCGGAGCGCGAACAGCACTTGTCGCCGCATGACTCGATCCGCCAGGCCTGTCTGCTGCGATTTCGACCGATCATGATGACGACCATGGCCGCGCTGCTGGCTGCGTTGCCCCTCGCGCTGGGACGCGGCACCGGCTCCGAGCTGCGGCAACCCATGGGCTACACCATGGTGGGCGGCCTCATCCTCAGTCAGGCACTGACCCTGTTTACGACGCCGGTGATCTATCTGTACCTCGATGAATTCAGCGTTCGAATGCGGGGCCGGCGCCAGCGCCGGAAAGCCGAAAAGGCACTGGCGACGGTACAGGATGAAGCCGCAGAACCGGCGATCGGGGAGCACACGTGAAAATCCTGCTGGTCGAGGACAACGAGCGGGTCGCACAGTTCGTCGTCAAAGGCCTGCAGGAAGCCGGACATACCACGGATCATGCCGCCAACGGGCGCGACGGCATGTTCCTGGCGGCCAGCGAACCCTACGATGTCATCATCATGGATCGCATGCTACCCGGCGAAATCGACGGGTTGGCTATCATCGAGGTGCTGCGCAAAGCGGGCAAGCACACCCCCATCTTGATCTTGAGCGCCCTGTCGGAAGTGGACGATCGCATTCGCGGATTGCGCAGCGGCGGCGATGATTATCTGACCAAGCCCTTCGCCTTCGGCGAGCTGCTGGCGCGTGTTGACGCGTTGCATCGTCGGGCGCAGGGTATCAATCATGAGATTCCCCTCACCGTCGGCGACTTGCACATGGATCCCCTGACACGCAAGGTTACCCGCGGCGATCGGGCGATAACGCTGCAGCCGCGCGAGTTCAAGCTGCTCGAGTACCTGATGCGCCACGCCGGTCAAGTGGTCACGCGCACCATGCTCATGGAGAATGTCTGGGATTACCACTTCGATCCGCAGACCAATGTCGTCGACGTGCACATCAGCAAGCTGCGGCAAAAAATCGATGCCGAATTCGAGCGCCCGCTGCTGCGCACCGTGCGCAATGCCGGCTACATGGTGACGGCCGATGACTAGCATGATGCGCTCATCGGCTTTGTCGCTGGCTTTGGGCTACGTTGTCCTGGGTCTCACGGCATTGGTGTTGTTCGCAGCACCGCTGTGGTACGCCTGGCGGGTCACGATTCAGGAAAGCCGGGTCGAGTTCCTGCAGGTCGATGCTCAGCGTTTCGCCGACGTCTACCACCGCGACGGTCCGGACGCGTTGAAAAACTTCATCGAGGCGCGCGTCGGCATGCAGATCGCCGGCGAGAGAATCCTGCTGCTCACGGACGCAGCGATGCATCCGCTTGCGGGCAATCTGCCTGAGTGGCCGGGCACGGTGCCGGCGACTCCCGGCAACTACACCAACGTGCAGCTGAAGATCGGCGACAAGGGAATTCAATCCGCCCTGGTGCATGTGGCCAGGGTCGGCAGCTACAACCTGCTCGTGGGCCGCGACAATATTTTGTTCAAACCGCTGCAAACCCGATTTTGGTACGGACTGAGCGCCGCCGTCGCAGTACTGTGCATCGCGGGATTATTGGTCGGTCTCATCACGCGCCGTGCGCTGATGTCGCGCGTGCACAGCATCCGTCAAACGGTTTCTGCAATCATCCACGGCGATCTCAAGCACCGGCTGCCGACGCATGTGAACGACGATGAACTCAACATTTTGTCGCGCACCATCAACGGCATGCTCGACCAGATCGAATTGCTGGTGCACGGTGTGCGCAACGTTTCCAACTCCATTGCGCACGATCTGCGCACGCCGCTGGCCGAGCTGCGTTCCCGCCTCGAGGAACTGTCGCTGATACGTCCCGCGGCTGAAACGGCTTATGCCGAAATCGACGGCGCCGTGGCGGACGTCGATCGCGTGATCCGAATCTTCGATGCGCTGTTGAGGCTGGCTGAAATCGATGCGGGAATGCGCCGCTCGGGTTTTGTCGCGCTCGATGCCGCGGATCTCGCCGCCAACGCGGTCGAATTCTACGAACCGGCGGCGGAATTGAAGGGCATTGATCTTAAGTTTCGCTCGGACGGGCCCTTGCGCGTTTCCGGCGATCCGGTATTGCTGGCTCAGGCGTTGAGCAACCTGATCGACAATGCGCTGAAATATGCGCCGCAGAATGGCTCGGTTGAAGTTGCCGTGGTGAAGCGTGACCCGGCTGCCGCCGAGATTTCGGTTTCCGACAATGGTCCCGGCATCAAAGAATGGGAGAGGACCAAGGTGGTCGAGCGATTCTATCGCGGCGATGCCAGCCGCGGAACGCCCGGCGTGGGTCTTGGCTTGAGCCTGGTGCAGGCGGTAGCGAAACTGCACGGCAACCCGATCGAATTGTGCGACAACGAGCCGGGGCTGCGCGTCGTGCTAAAGATTGCGATCGAGCCCGCCGCCTCCGTGTCGCAGGACGCCCCGCGGCAGGAGCCCATCGCCGGCGCCCCAACCCTCGCCTCGTTGCCGTAAGGCGGCCGTTTGCTGGTCAATTGCGCCGCATATCAGGACGGGAAGAAGCTCGGCGACATCACCATCGAGCAGATCCCCGAGTACCTGCAGCGGTCCAAATGTTTCGTCTGGGTCGCCTTGCACGATCCGAACGAAGGCGAGCTGGCTGCCTTGCAATCTTCCTTCAATCTTCATCCTCTGGCGGTGGAGGACGCACTGGTCGGCCACCAGCGGCCGAAGATCGAGGAGTATGGCGATTCGCTGTTCGCGGTGCTGCACCTCGTGGAAACGCTCGACGGCGAGTGTCAGGTCGGCGAGCTGGCGGTGTTCGCCGGATCCAACTATGTCGTGACCGCACGCAGCAAAGCGAGAACCGGCTTCGCCGATGTGCGGGCGCGCTGCGAACGGGAACCGAAACTCTTGCGCCACGGCCCGGGATTTATCCTGTACGCCCTCACCGACGCCGTGGTCGACCGCTACTTTCCGATTCTCGACAACCTGGAGGATGAACTCGACGCCGTGGAACGGCGTATATTTGCACCGAAAGGCATGCCGCGCGACAACATCGAAGCGCTATACGGGATCAAGCAGCGGCTGATGATCATGAAGCACGCCGTGGCGCCGTTGCTGGAAGCGGTGTCGAATCTGTCCGGGGGCCGCGTACCGCCCCTGTGCGCCGGCATTACGGAATATTTTCGCGACGTCTCGGATCATTTGCAGCGCCTGAATCAGACCACCGACTCGATTCGCGAAACCATCGCGACCGCTATATCCGTGAATTTGTCCATGGTGACGCTGCAGGAGAATGAGACCATGAAGCGCCTGGCGTCCTACGCGGCTCTTCTGGCCGTGCCCACCATGATCGCCGGTATTTATGGCATGAATTTCGAGCACATGCCCGAACTGAAGTGGCGCTATGGTTACGCAATCTGTCTGCTGCTGATGGCGGTCATCGACGGCTTGGTATTTATTCGCTTGAGAAAGGCCAAATGGTTGTAGCATCGACAGCTGGCGACTTTGCAAGAGAAGTCAGTTGTACCGACGCATCGCAACCGCCCTGACACTGCTGATCGACATACTGGCGTTTTGCGCCCTGATCGGCGCGGGTCAGTCGCTGCGCGCCAGCAACCTGTACGCCCTTGCCGTAAGCCTCGCTCTTCAGTGGGTGTTCAATAGAAGAAGGCTCGATTGGCGCCAGTCCTTGGGAATGCTGCTGGTGGCGCTGATGGCCCTGTTCTTGCGCGGCGGCGTGCTTGCACTGCTGACACAACGCTGTGGTTGGCTGCCGCAACAATCGATTCTCCCCGCGGCGGCCCTGGGTCTGGGTGTTTTGGTCCGGGGATTCCGCTACGTCATCTCTCGAACCGAAGCCGAGCCGAATTGGCGCGGGTTCGCGTACGGGCTCATCGTCTTTTCCTGCGTGCTCCGCCTGGTATATGCAGGGTCGGTGGAACTGATGCCCGAGGAAGCATACTACTGGATGTATTCACGCCATCTTGACTACGGGTACCTCGATCATCCGCCGATGGTGGCATGGCTGATTCGATCCGGCACCACTCTGTTCGGGCAGACCGAATTCGGAGTGCGGTTCGGTGCCCTGTGCTGCGGGGCCGTTACCTCGGTCTTCGTGTATCGATTGACTTTAAATCTCTACGGCGCGGCTTGCGCGCTGGCGGCGTTACTGCTGACGCAGACGTTGCCCTTCTTTTTTCTGGCGGGTTTCCTCATGACCCCGGACGCGCCCCTGACTGCAGCGTGGGCAGCCTCGCTTTACTGTCTCGAACGTGCCTTGCTTGGCGGTCATGCGCGCGCCTGGTGGCTTGCCGGAATCGGCCTGGGGCTGGGCATGATCTCGAAATATTCGATCGCGCTGCTGGTTCCGGTGACCTTCATTTTCATGCTCTGGGATCATCCATCGCGGCACTGGTGGCGCCGCCCTGAACCGTACATCGCCGCATTGCTCGCCGCTGCGATCTTTTCTCCCGTCATCATTTGGAACGCGCAGCATGAATGGGCGTCCTTTGCCTTCCAGACCTCGCGCCGGCTTGCAGAAGCGCCAAAATTCACGTTTCATAGGTTGATCGCATCAATGCTGCTTCTGCTCACGCCGACCGGATTTCTCGCCCTCATCGGCGCGCTCACCGCGAAGCGCAGCGGCGAGGAGGCCGCGCCGCAATCCGTTCGGCGGCGGCGCTTCTTGGGGCTCGCAATTCTTGTTCCACTTTCGGTGTTTGCGGCCTTCAGTTTGCGCCATGAGGTCAAGCTCGATTGGACCGGAGCGATGTCGACGGCCGCGCTGCCCGTTCTCGGATTCTCCCTGATTGCGGCGCGCTCGACACTCTCGCGCTTCGGCGCAGCGCTCAAGGCGGCGTGGCCGCCGACGATCGTCGCGATGCTGCTTCTATACGGCGCCGGACTGCACTATCTCGTCCTGGGATTGCCGGGAGTGGGATACGGCAAGCACGTGGAACTCCTCCCGATCGGGTGGCGCGAGTTGACCGCGCATATGATCAAGACCGCGGCTGAATTCCGCAGCGAAACGGGCGGCGACATATTGATCGTCGGAATGGAGCGCTATTTCATCGCCAGTGAAATGGCCTTCTACGGCAGGGAGAATCTCGGTTCCGGAATGGAAACGGTGAACAATCATCTGTTTGGCGGCATGGGCCTCATGTATACCCAATGGATGCCGGCAAAGGCGCAGGATCATAAAAACCTGCTGCTCGTGGGCTTCGAAGCCCGCGACCTCGAGGACCCAGCGGTGGGAGCGCACGTCGCGCGGCTGGGGCCCGTCGAGGATTATCCACTGATGCGCGACGGCAAGCTCGTGCGCCATTACTATTCTCGGCGCGCGTATGACTATCAAAGTATCGCGGAGCCATAAGGAAATGCCCTAGAGTAGGACCATGTCGCAACTTCATGTCCGGCGGATTGCAGGTGCCTTATTGGCAGTCGGCGGCCTGTTGCGCCTCGATCTTGGCGCGGCGCAGACTCCCGAACAGCAGAAAATGTGGGATGCGCAGCGCGCTCAGCAGCAAGCCGACGACAAGGCCAAGGCTGAACGGCTGGCAGCCCAACGCGCGGCCCGCAAAGCCGATCCCATGGCATGGGTGCGCACTTTGAATCCCATGACCGAGGGCGGATGGGAATTCAGGACCGTTTCCCCGGACGGATCGTTCGCCTCATTCAGCACCGAGCATCAAATGAAACGCTCGGGTCACGTGGTGACCGCCTGGATGCGCCAGGAATATGCCGAACCGCAACGCAGCGAGAGCGGCGGCATTTACCTGAGCAATGTGGAAAAGGTTCAGTACGATTGCGCCAATGAGCAGGCGCGCGCGCTGCTCATCATTTACTACTCGGAAAACAACATCGCCGGCACGGAGCAATCCGAAGCCACGGACGTCAAGCAGGCCCCCTGGGTTCCCATCGTGCCGGGAACCCAGAGTGAATCAATTTATCGATGGGTTTGTGCAACCGGCGCCAAAGCGCATTGATGGTCGGCGCATTGTAGGGTCAGCCGGCCAGATCGAGCGCTGCAATGGCATTTTCCTTGAGGATGAGGTCGTGAACCTCGGGTTTGAATCCCGCTTCGCGAAAGTCCTTGATCCAGCGGTCGGGTGCGATCAACGGAAAATCCGATCCGAACAGCATCTTGCGCTTCAACTGGGTATTCGCGTACTGCACGAGCTGCGGTGGAAAATACTTCGGCGACCATCCTGACAAATCGATGTAGACGTTGGGTTTGTGCAGACAGACGGACAGGGCTTCGTCCTGCCATGGCCAGGACGGATGCGCGATGATGATTTTCATATCGGGAAAGTCTGCGGCAACGTCATCGACATGAATCGGGTTCGAGTATTTGAGCCGCATTCCGCCGCCGCCCGGCATTCCCGTTCCAATGCCCGAGTGCCCGCTGTGAAATATCGCCGGCAGCTTGTGTTCCGCGATGACCTCGTATAGCCCGTAGGCCATGCGGTCGTTCGGATAGAATCCCTGCACCGTCGGATGGAACTTGAAACCCTTGACCGTGCCTTCCTTGATGAGCCGGCGCGCTTCGCGCACGCCCATCTTGCCTTTGTGCGGATCGATGCTGGCAAATGCCACCATGATGTCGGCGTTCTCGCGCGCTGCATCGCAAACCTCCTCATTCGGAATGCGCCTCGCTCCGAGTTCGTGCTCCGAATCCACCGTGAACATCACGAGGCCGATCTTGCGCTCGCGATAGTAGGCGACGGATTCCGCAATGGTCGGGCGCTTTGAGGCCTTGAAATACTTCGAAGCTGCATCCTCATACGCCTGCCACACCTCGTCCGCCGGCTGCCGGCAAGACACCTCGGCGTGCGTGTGCACGTCGATCGCCACCAACTCTTTCACGTTCACGGCTTATCTCCCAATGGCTTGCCTTAAGGGTACGCCCTCGCTTAGCCTTAGCGGTAGGATTGCATTTGTTCCCGCCTCATCGCATCGGCTTTCGCGGGCCGTCGAGTACTGATCCGGTACAGCATTCAGCCTAACGTCCATGTCAGTGATCCTCTACCATTGGGAACCCAACGCCAACTCCGGCAAGCCGATGTTGACGCTTGCAGAAAAGGGGGTGGCCTACGAGAGCCGCTATCTCGATCTACTGCAGTTCGACCAGCACCAACCGGCCTACCTCGCCGTCAATCCCGACGGCACGATTCCCGCCATGGTGCACGGCTCGCGGGTGCTCACCGAATCGACGCCGATGATGGAATACATCGATGACGAATTCCCGGGCCCGGCTTTGAAACCGCGGGATGCGCCATCGCGCTGGCGGATGCGCTGGTGGATGCGATATTTCGACGCTTATTTCGCTCCCTCGCTCAGCATGATCGGCTGGAGCATATTCGTGGGACCTGCGGCGCGGCAGCGCCCGCAGGAAGAGCTGCGCGCAGCCATCGAGCGAATTCCGCTCGAGTCCCGGCGGATCGCCTGGCGCAAGGCGGTTTTCAACGAGTTCTCCGCTGAGGAACTGGCGGAGTCCAGGCGCCGAGTCCTGGCTGCCACCCTCATTCTGGAACAGCACTTGAGCCGTTATACCTGGATCGCCGGCGACAGCTACTCGCTGGGCGACATCAACGGCTTCAATCTGGGATATGCGTTGCCGCTGTCGCAGCCCGATCACTGCAACGACACCAAAACACCCCACATCATGGAGTGGCTGCGCCGCATCTATGAGCGCCCCGCCGCGCGCGAAACCTGGGCCAAGGGCCGCACCGCCATGGCTGGGCGCGTCAAGATTCTGGAGCGCAGCCCCAGTGCTTGAGCTGTATACCTCCGAGCCCAATACATTTTTCCTGAAACCGCTGATCGCGCTCGCGGAAAAAAAGGCCGCCTTCTCGACGCGGTACTTCGACGCCTCCGCGCTGCAACAGTTCGATACTTCTTTCCCGACGGATTTGGAGTCGAGCTTGCAGCTGGAGCGCGAGGGACCGGTGCTGATCGATGACGGCGTCGTGATCTCGAGCTCCTTTTTCATGTTGGAGTACATCTCGGAGGCGCTGCCCGGCGCATCGCTGATGCCGTCGAACCCCTACGATGCCTACCGCGCGCGCGCCTGGGGACAATTTCTCGGCGCGCAATTGGGTTCCATCGTTCCGGTTCTGGGATGCGCCAAGTACCTGGCACCGCAGCTCAAGGCGCAGGATCGCACGGCACTGGATCTTAAAATCGCGGCGATCGAACCTGTTGAGCGCAGGGTCGGCTGGCTGGCCATGCTGAACGGCAACTATTCCGAGGCCTACCTGGCATCGGTTCGCGAGCGTGCCTCGATGCCCATCGCGCGCGTCGAAACGGCGTTGGGACACGCACCCTGGCTGGCCGGCAGCGCATTCTCCATCGCCGACATCGATGCCTACGCAATGCTCTGCGTGCTGCCCGATCTCGCCCCCGCCAAGGTCAATCCAACCGCGACGCCGCGTATTGCCGATTATCTGGCGCGAATCGCTGCGCGCGAATCGGTGCGCGAAGCATTGCGCACCGCGCGCACCCCTCACCCTTCACGCCATTTCGTACCGGGCCTCGAAGCGGCACGCTGGGGTTGACGATCGGTCTACTGCAGCGATGAAGGCTTCATGCCATCGGGAAGGCTCGCCACCCGTCTCCAGCAAATTGAGCAACTGCAGCCGCCCTTCGGTGCCGATCTGAGCGATCACCCGCGCTTCGTGAAGGGATTGCAGTTTTGCCGCGTCATCGAGAATCGATCGGCCTCGGGACGTCAGACCCAGCGAGTACGTCCTGGCGTCGCTGTCCAACTTGCGCCGCTTGACCAGTCCGCGATCGACGAGTTCGGCGATGGTTGCGACGAAATTCGCTTTTTGAATGCCGAGCGCATCGCAGATGCTCGACTGGCTGGTTCCGGGATTCTGATCGATCAAAATCAATACCGCGAATTGCGCCGGGCGCAAGTCGAGTCCCGCAAGCGTCTGATTGAAATCGGCGGTTATCACCAATTGTGCCCGGCGCAGGGCGTACCCGATGATGCCGCTGAGCGGCGTCACTTTCACGGCTCCGTTTGTGCGTCGCGCGCGCATTTCGGGGCTCACACCTGTGGATAACATCGGAATGACCGACCCGGAGCGCAATCTTGCCGGGAGGCCGGCATCAAAACTCGACGCACAGTGACATGTAAATGGCTGGCCAGTCAGCGGAATTCATGTATTGCTGCGACGCAGCATTCCGCAAGCCCTCAGTTTGGCGGATAGCACCTATAAGGCGAAAGAATTGGCTCAACGAAATGATTGTCTCGTATAACTACTTCCTATAACTAAGTTCGCACCGGTGCACAATAAGCCCGAGATAGCGTGCATCGTCGGGGAGTAAGAAATGGCACACCTTGAGTCGTTTTCGACGGCCGGCCTGGATCCACGCCGCAAACTTGCCTTCTGGAATGACTGCGCCAGCGAAAGCTTCTCACCCTTGGTTTCCGAGCCCGAGGATATTCGCGTCTTCAATGGATCCATCGTCAGGGGCTCCATCGGCGACATGAGCCTGGCCGAGGTGTATTCCGACGCGCAGCTGGTGCGGCACTCGCGCTCGCATGTCGCGCGCACCACCAACTCGCTTTTTTTCCTCCAGCTGCAATTGGAAGGCGAAAGCATCAGCCGTCAGGACGGCCGTGAATCCCATCTACGCGCGGGCGATTTCACGCTGTGCGACAGCACCCGCCGCTACGAAATCGTGTTTACCGGCGCAAACCGCATGTTGGTTCTCGGCATTCCGAGCGCGACGTTGAGGCGGCAGGTGGGTTGCCCCGAGTGTCTTTCCGCGATACCGATGCCGGGCAGCCGAGGCGCCAGCGGCCTCTTGTCTCAGCTGCTGCGCCAGTACTGGCGCGAGTATCACCAGGGACTGGATGAACAGACAGGCAGCCGGATATCGGTCGCCATCCTCGATCTGATAGGCGCGTCCTATGCCGACCTGCCCGAGGCGCTTGCCGACCGCTCTTCGCTCGGCACCGCACATCGCATCCGCATCATCAATTACATTGAAGCCCACTTGAACGATCCGGATCTGACACCCACAAAAATAGCGGCCAACTGCAAGATGACGGCGCGCTACCTGCACCATCTTTTCTCGGACCAGGACGAGACCGTGGCGCGCTACATCTTGAGGCGCCGGCTGGAAGCCTGCTCGCGCGCCCTGCAATCGGGAGCTCAGCGCGGACGCACCGTGACCGCCATTGCCTTCGACTATGGCTTCAACAGTCCGACCCATTTTGGCCGCGTGTTCCGGGCCAAGTACAACGTCACGCCGCGCGAATATCGCCGCATCAAGACCGGAATGGCCTAAACTTCGTTGGTGAGCCCGCACGCCTACAACACCGATCTGCGGCTTTTCATCGATGGCGAACGCCTGGATTCAACCGGACGCGCCACACACCGCGTGATCAATCCCGCAACGGGCGATGTCCTGACCGAGTTGCCGCTGGCAACGGCCGCCGATTTGGACCGCACACTGGATACCGCGGCACGCGGGTTCAAACGATGGCGCTCGGCGACCGCCGCGGAGCGCAGCAATGTGCTGGCGGGCGCGGCGCGACACTTGCGCGAGCGCATCGACAAGATCGCGACCATCGCCACGCTGGAGGAAGGCAAGACCCTGCCCGAGGCCAAAGCGGAAGTGATGATGGCCGCAGGTCTGTTCGACTTCTATGCCGGCGAAGTGTATCGGGTCTACGGCCGCGTCCTGGTACGGCCCGCGGGAATGCTCTCACGCGTCATGAAGGAGCCGGTGGGACCGGTTGCGGCGTTCTGTCCCTGGAATTTTCCAATCGGCAATCCCGCGCGCAAGCTGGGCGCCGCGATCGGCGCCGGTTGCTCGATCATCCTCAAGCCATCCGAGGAGGCACCCGGCATCGGCGATCGAAGTGCTGAACTGCCTGCTCGATGCGGGTCTGCCCAAAGAGGTGGCGAGCTGTGTGTTCGGTGTGCCGGATCAGGTGTCTCGGCATCTGCTCGCCTCGCCCGTCATCCGCAAGGTGAGCTTCACCGGGTCAGTGGCGGTCGGCAAACACTTGATGAAACTGGCGGCGGACGGCGCGAAGCGCACCACCATGGAATTGGGCGGACATGGGCCCGTCCTGGTGTTCGACGATGCAGATTTGAATCGTGCGCTCGATCTGCTGGTGCCGCATAAGTTTCGCAACTCGGGCCAGGTCTGCGTGTCGCCGACGCGCTTTTACGTCCAGCAGGGAGTCTACGAGCGCTTCGTCAAAGAATTCGCGGCGCGCGCGGAGAAGCTCAAGATAGGCAACGGTCTGGAGGCCGGCAACCACATGGGACCCATGGCGAATCCGAGGCGCCCGCAGGCCATCGAAGGATTCGTGGCCAACGCCCTGCAGGCAGGTGCACGCGTTGCAACCGGCGGTGAGCGCGGCGGCGGGAATGAGGCCGGCTTTTTCTTTCGGCCCACGGTGTTGGCCGATGTGCCGATCGAGGCGCGGGTGATGAACGAAGAGCCCTTTGGCCCCATTGCATTGATGCGGCCGTTCAAGACATTTGACGAGGCCGTTGAACAGGCCAATCGCCTGCCCTACGGTCTGGCTGCGTATTGTTTCACCGAAAATGGGCGGCGCGCGCTGCTGCTGGGAGATGCGATAGAGAGCGGCATGATTGGCATCAATACCACCATGCTGGCGGGCGCCGATTCGCCCTTCGGCGGGGTCAAGGATTCCGGACACGGTTCAGAGGACGGGCCGGAAGGCTTGGAGGCCTGCATGGTCATCAAGGCCATCCATCAGGCATGAGCAACCCCGAGCTTAAGACCGGCGGTGCTCAAGGATATCTGCGGATCGCCACCGAGGAAGCGTTCATCACGCCCGAGGTATTGGCTGGATACAAAAACCTCATCAAAAACGGATTCGATGATCCCGGCTTCGTCAGCCTTTGGGGATTTTATTCGGGATCGCCCTCGGCGCGCGCGACGAGCATCCTCGAGCGGCTGCTGGATTTGGGACAACGCCGGCTGGCCGACATGGACGCCACGGGCATCGACCGCGCGGTGATCGCCCTCACCGCCCCAGGCGCGCATGTGTTCGGCGCGGCGCAGGGCAAGGAGTTGGCCGGCGGCGCCAACGATCAGCTGGCCGAGGCCTGCCGCCGCCATCCGCGGCGCTTCGTCGGCATGACCGCGATCGCGCCGCAGGACCCCGCCTGGTCAGCCAGGGAAATCGAGCGCGGGCACAAACTCGGTTTCAAGGCCGTGATCTTGAATGGCCATGTGTTGGGCGAATACACCGACGATCGGAAATTCTGGCCCATATTCGAGGCCGCCGAGGCGCTGGGCACGCCGGTATATCTGCATCCGCAGGGACCCTCCAAAGGGACTGATCGGCCCGTTGCTCGAGCGCGGACTCGACGGCGCGGTGTTCGGGTTTGGCGTCGACACCGGACTGCATCTTTTGCGGCTGATCGTGATGGGATTGTTCGACCGCTTCCCACGCCTGAAGCTGGTTGTGGGTCACGGCGGCGAGGCGCTGCCGTATTGGTCGCCTCGTCTCGATTACATGCACGCCGCAGGCCTGCGCGCCGGCCGCTACGCCTTCCTCAAGCCGCTTGAACTGCCGATCTCCGGCTATTTCAAGCGCAACATCTACGTCACCTTCTCCGGGATGGCCTGGGAGCCCGCGATTCAGTTCTGCAAGGCCACCTTGGGTGCGGACCGCATCATGTATGCCATGGACTACCCGTATCAGTATGAGGCTGCCGAGGTGGCGGCGCAGGACGCCATGGCGATGAGCATCGAGGACAAGAAGGCATTCTTCCAGGGCAACGCCGAGCGCGTATTCGGCCTGTGAGCGTCGAGGTCTCACCAGCGTCGCCCGCAGCGGCCGAGCAGGAATTCACTCGCGGCTATCGCGCCTGGATGCTGTTCATCCTGATGCTGATGAACGCGCTGAACCTGGCGGATCGACAGGGGCTGGCGGCGATTGCTCCGGCGTTCAAGCGCGATTTGCATTTGAGCGATACCGAATTAGGGATGGTGCAGGGCTTTGCGTTCGCGATTTTCTATACCCTGATGGGGTTGCCGGTGGCGCGCCTGGCGGAGCGCTACAGCCGGGCGCGTATCATCGGCATCTCCATCGCGCTATTTTCGGGCTTTGGTGCCCTAGCCTCGCAGGCCCGAAGTTTCTCGATGCTTCTGCTATGCCGGATCGGCGTCGGCATCGGCGATGCGGGCGCGATCGGTCCGCCGCTGTCATCGTTGCTGGGCGATCATTATCCTGCGGCCAAGCGCGCATCCGCCGTCACCGTGGTTTGGCTGGGAGCACCGATCGGCGCGCTGGCGGGGGCAGCGATCGGCGGATGGACGGCGCAACATGCAGACTGGCGCGCGTGGTTCGTGGGCTTGGCGGTCCCGGGAGTCATCGCCGCCGCTCTTGCGCTGTTCACGCTGCGCGAGCCGCGGCGCGGCGCCTGCGATGCCGGAGGCATCACCACGGGGGCCATTCCTTCGACATGGACGGCCCTGCGCTTTCTGCTGGCCAAACCATCCATGCGGCAAGTGCTATTGGGCGCGGCATTCTCCACGATCGCGCTCAACGGCCTGGGCCAGTTCTTTGCACGCTACTTCGTCGCAGTGTTTCACTTAGGGATGGCGCAGGCGGGACGGATGCTCGGGGTGCTGGTGGTGGTCGCCATGAGTTCCGGCTTGCTGCTCGGCGGATTTGGGGTTGATCGAGCGATACGACGCGACCGCCGCTGGTATGTATGGGGACCCGCCATCGCACTCGCGCTGGCGGTACCGCTGTTCGAAGTTGGATTTTTTCAGCCCACCGTTGCCCGGGCGATGGCCGTGCTGCTATTCGCGCACGTCGCGATTTTCGTTTTTTACACTCCCACGATTGCCATCGCACAGAATATGGTGGACGCCAGCATGCGCGCGTCCTCGGCATTTACCGTCTCGATGGTCTTTGGCCTCGTTGGAGTCGGAGTTGGACCGATCCTCGTCGGCATCATCAGCGATCTGGCTGCTCGACACTATTTCGGCACCGGCAATTTCGCCCAGCAATGTCCGGGCGGCGCCGCTCCGCCGGGGTCGGCGGCCGAGCTCGCCGGCAGTTGCGCGGCCGCGTCCGCAAGCGGCATCCATTTCGCCATGGCCGCGGTTGTGCTGTTCCTTTTGTGGGGCAGCCTCCACTACCTGCTCGCCGCACGCACGCTGCGCGCGGATCTGGACACGCACTATCGCAAGATTCTAGTGTGAGGCCTGTTTGTCCTCGTTGGCGCGATGAATCACGTAGTCGCGAATTTTGGCGGCGTCCGCCGAACTCACTTCGTCCTTGAATGCCACCATGCCTTTGTCCGCTCGCAGTCCGTCGCGCACGGTCGCATCCCACAGGGCCGCGTTCTTGAGCAGCCCCGAGTAGCGCAGATCAGGAAGCACGCCGCTGCCGGTCGCGCTGTCGCCATGGCAGGTGGAGCAGTACATATGAAAGAGCGCTTTGCCCGCCGTCACGTCCGCAACGGTTGCGGTATCGGGCGGCGGATCAAGGACCGCGGGCACCGCCGCTGGTAGCGGCGGCAGCTGCCCGTTGGCGCCGAGCTTGAATGCCAGGACCCGCGGCAAATTCGCCGCGATGTGCGAGTCGCGGGCGAGTTCGCCGGCCGCGAGGCCGAAGGCGCCGCCCCAACCCACCTCGATCGCAACATATTGTTCCCCGTCCACGGCATAGGAGATCGGTGCCGCGAGCACGCCCGCCTGCGTTGGCGCGGACCAGAGCCGCTCGCCGGTATCAGCCCGGTAGGCAACAAATTCGCCCATGCCGGTTCCCTGAAACACGAGGTTTCCCGCCGTCGACACGACGCCGCCATTCCAGGGGTGCCCAAGTTCGGCGCGCCATACTTCCTTGCGCGCCGCCGGATCCCAGGCAGCCAGGTGTCCCTTGAGGCCGCTCTTGATCAGCGCCTTGATCTTGGGGTCCTGCGGCAGGCTTCCGGAATTGAAATCAACCCCGGTATTCCACGCGAGCTCATGATGCTTGTCGGTGCTGCCGGGAAAGTAAGGAAATGAAAGCTCGGTAACCGGCAGGTATACGAGGTGTGTGTTCGGATCGAAGGACATCGGCTGCCAGCTATGCGCCCCACCGGGACCGGGCATGGACACGAAGGGCTTGCCGGCCTCGCCATAGCGCGCATCCTTGGCCACGATCGGGCGTCCCGTTTTCATGTCGATGCCCGTCGCCCAGTTCGTCGTTGCGTAAGCGTCGGCGGAAAGCAGTTCCCCGGTGGCGCGGTCCAGCACGTAGAAGAAGCCGTTCTTCGGCGCCTGCATGATGACGGCCCGCTTTTTCCCGCCCAAATCCAGATCCGCCAAGATCAGCGGCGAACACGCGTCGAAATCCCACTCATCCTCCGGTGTGGTTTGGTAGTGCCACGCGTACTCGCCGGTGTCTGCGTGCAAGGCCACGATCGATGATAAGTAGAGTGCGTCGCCACGAACCTTTCCGCGGTTCCACGGCGAGCCATTGCCGATACCGATGTAGATGAGATTGAGCTCCGGGTCGTAGGCCATCGAATCCCAGACCGGACCGCCGCCGCCGAGCTTCCACCATTCGCCGCTCCAAGTCTTCGCGGCATTCTTGAGTGCTTCGCTTTCGAACGGCTGCTTGGGATCCCCAGGCACCGTGTAGAAACGCCAAACTTGCCGGCCGGTTTCGGCATCGTAGGCCGTCACATAGCCGCGCATGCCCATTTCGCCGCCGCCGTTGCCGATCAGAACCATGCCATTGACGACGCGTGGCGCGCCGGTAATGGTGTAGCGCCCGCCCGCGGGGACGGTCATTTCCTGCCATACCAGCTTGCCGGTTGCCGCATCCAGTGCGATCAAGCGACCATCGAGCGTACCCAAATACACGCGTCCCTTCCATGCGGCGACTCCGCGGTTCACCACATCGCAGCAGGCGTTGACGGCGGCCTGGCCCGGCACCTTCGGATCAAAGGTCCACAGCGGCGCGCCGCTCTTGGCGTTGAGCGCGAATAATTTGCTCCACGCACTCGTGACGTACATGACTCCGTCGATGACCAGCGGTGTCGACTCCTGACCGCGATGTTCCGTGTCGAGGTCGTAGCTCCAGGCCAGTCCGAGTTGCTTCACGTTTCCGGCATCGATGCTCTTCAGCGGACTGAAGTGCTGCTCGCTGTACGTACGCCCCGGCGCCAGCCAATTGCCGGGCTCCGAATCCGCCGCGATCAGCCGAGCGGCGTCAACCGCGGCAGCAGGTTTCGCTGCCGCCGGCGGCGCGGCGGGCGGCGGCGCGGCGGGGGGACTGCAGGCGCCGAGAGCGGAGCCGAGTGCGATGATGGCGATGCGGGCCGCGATGGCGCAGATTTTTGCGTTCACAGAAGACTCTCCACTTTCGTTCGGAGCGGATTTGAGCGCCATGAAGCGCTACTCCCGGATATGCAGGCTCGACCGATGAAGATCTGCAATTCGATCAACAGAGAACGTATCCCAGCTCACGCCAGAGCCGAGGCCTCGGCTAGATTGATTGTCGGCCGCCTCGCCAAGAACAATGCGAGTGCTCCGGCGAAGCACCATGCCGCCAAGACGTAAAAGGTGATCGCATAGCCGATGCCCTGATCGAACAGGTGGCCGGCCACCTTAGGCGCAATTGCGGACAGCGTGGTATTGATCGCAATCGCCAAACCTGCGAGCGAGGCAAAGGCGCGTGTGCCGTAATAGTTGCTCAGCACCGCCATCAAACAGACTATGCCGCCGCCAAAGCCGATGCCGAGGCAGGCCGCGAATAAAAATACCTGCCAAAGAGCGCGCGCATCGACAATGACCACGAGCCCCACGGCGAACACCGCCATGAACAGCGCAAAGATATAGCGCGGGTCCAGCCGGTCGCCCAAGGCCGCAAGCAACGCTTTGCCGATGAGACCGCTCACCGTCATGATACTGACCGCCCATGCTCCGATGGCGGCAGAGTGACCGAGATCCTTCAAATGCACGACACCGTGCGCGAGGAACAAGGTATAGCCGCCGCTGCAGCCGACCAGCGATCCGAGCAGCAGCCAATAGGCTGGGTTGCGAACAGCATCGCGGAAGGACCATTCGCTGCGGCTGACAAACGAGGGCCGAGAATCGGCAGGCGGCTTCCCGTCGGCCGTCGGCGCGGCAAATCCGTCCGCCACTTGATTCACATCCTCGGGGCGCTCGCGCACAAAAATCAGCGCGAGAGCGGCGGCCGCTGCGGACAATATCGCCAACAGCCACCAACCCGCCCGCCAGTTGCCGGTAACCTCGATCAAACGATTGAGCAGCGGCGCCGCCACGAATCCGCCGATGGCTCCGGCTGAATACAATACCGCCAGCGCGAGGGAGCGGCGCCGCACGAACCAGCGCGCCAATCCCGCCTGCGATGCGATGGCTGCGCCGGTCGCCACTCCCGTGCCGACCAACAGACCGAAGCACAACATGCCTCCGACGCCGCTCGTCACGACGGTTGCCATCAACACCGCACCAACGATGATGAAGGCGCTGCCCAGCATCAAGGTCTTGCGAACCCCAAAGTGATTCACGCTCATCGCGACCAGCGGTCCGGGCAGTCCGGACATGATCATGTACACGGAGAACATGTTTCCCAAGGTCTCGCGAGGCAGACCCAGCGCGCCCGCCATGGCGGCGTTGATCACCGCAGGCCCATAGGCGGGGAAGCCGAGATTCAGGAATACGATGCCCCACAGCGTAGCGAGCAGGGTCCAGCCGTAGAAAGGTTTATTAGCCAAGTCGGCGCTCCGTGTGTCGCTGTCTTGAGGTCTCGCCTTACTATGAGGCAACCGGAATGTATTTTGCGCTCGATTCCGAAGGAATGCCCGCTCCACCGGAAGCGCAACCCGAAATGCCAGCTGATCTCGGCGTCAACGTCTACCGGAAGTCTACCGGTGATCCGGCCACGCTAGAATCTGAATAACGGCCACAGAAATCCTGGTGGGAGTCCGGCCTATGAAGGCGTATTCCTGGTACCACCGTTGGTAGGTGCACTTTGGTACATGATTCGGCTCGAACACAACGCGGCGAACTAACAGCGGATGCCAGCGCCTACACCCGACATCGCAGTCGTCGACGAACAAGTGGGTCAAATCATTCTGATTGTCCGGCGCCAGCGGGTCATTCTCGATGAGGACTTGGCTACGCTCTATGGCGTGGAAACTCGCAGCCTTGTGCAGGCCGTCAAGCGCAATATAGAGCGCTTTCCGCGGGATTTCATGTTCGAGCTATCCGCAGCCGAATGGGCGGCTTTGAGATCACAATCTGTGACTTCAAAAATCGGTCGTGGGGGTCCGCGGCGGTTTGACCGTTTCGAGCGAAAGTTTGCATCCCACGACCAAGCAATCACGAGCATCCTTGCAGCGATACGGCAACTGATGAAACCGCCGGAAACTAAGCGACGTGGGATCGGATTTACAGCAGACTTGAACGACCGGATCGAACGCAATACCCAAGCCCACCCCCGACCATCACTAGGATAATCTGGTAAAATGACAGACCTTTCCAATCAGCGTCGTGCATGCAGTTCCAGCGTTTTGACCTCAATTTATTGATCGCGCTCGATATGCTGCTGCGTGAGAAGAACATCACCCGTGCTGCCGAGAAGGTATTCGTGTCGCAGCCCGCGATGAGCGCCGCGCTGCACAGACTGCGCGACTACTTCGGCGATCCCCTGCTGATTCGCGTCGGCCGCGACATGGAACTTTCCGCGCGCGGCCAATCGCTCGTCGAGCCCGTGCGCGAGGCGCTGCTGCTCATCCAGGCAACGCTCGGTACCCAACCCACGTTTACAGCTGCCACGACGCAGCGCCAGTTCACCATCATCGTATCCGAGGAGGCGGTGCCGAGCCTGCTCCCGGCCATTCTGCAGCGCGCCACCGCCGCAGCTCCGGGAATCCGCCTCAATTTCGATTTGGTATCGCTCAGCTCGATGAGCCGGCTTGAATATGGCGACGCCGACCTGTGCCTGTGCCTGGACAGCCTGAGACTATTCGAGCTGCGTTCGTTTCCCGACACCTTGTCGAGCATTCAGCTGCGCCCGGTGCGCTGGATTTGCGCGGTCGATCGTGACCATCCCACGGTGGGCGACAACATCACGGCCGAACAGTATTTTTCATTGCCCCATGTCTTTGGCCGGCCCAGCGGGTATACCGCATCGGCCGAGGAATTGGTGCGCCGGATCCTTGATGTCGATCTGACGGTGCATTATTCGGTACCGAGCCTGCTGCATTTGCCGCTGGTTTTGCCGGGCACGCGCCTGGTCGCGACCATGCCGGAGCGGATTGCGCAAATGCTCCCACAGCCTCTCAAAATCAAGACTTTCCCGCTGCCCTTCGCCGCCCCGCCCTCGCATGAGATACTGCTGTGGCACAAGCGTCACGATTCGGATCCCGCTCACGCCTGGCTGCGCGAGCTCGTGACTCAGCTTGCCCAGGAAATCTAGCGAAGCCCTTCATGCCGCTGACTCAACTCGAACACTATCTGGTGTTGACCGACGATCTCGAACGGACGCGTGATTTCTACTCCTTCGCGCTCGGGTTACGGTTGGGCCCGAGACCTCCCTTGGGATTTCCAGGCTACTGGCTGTATGCAGGAGATGTGCCCTGCATCCACATCGCCGAATGGATCAGCTATCGGGCGCATTCTAACATCGCCGGCATACCAGTGTCGGAGCGCGCCCCGGGCACCGGGCCGCTCGACCACATCGCGTTCAATGCGGTCGATTGCGAGGCGGTGAAGGAAAAGCTCACCGCCCACGGCGTCGAATTCGCGGAGAACCTCGTACCGGGCGCGCGCTTGATCCAGCTGTTTCTCAAGGATCCGAACGGCGTGAAGATCGAGATCAATGTACGCACCGGCCAGTGAATTGACGCGCGAGTCACCGCCGCTTCACTGCGAGTACACTGCAGCTTCAGCGGGAGTCGATCTTCGGATCGATTCTTCGGGTGCAATCAGGCGTTAAACTCGGAGGACAAGCGATGCGTGCGTATGAACTGATCGCCGGGTCCAATTCACTCGCCGGATTGCGTCGTTGCGAGCGACCGGACCCGAAGCCCCAAGCGACGCAGATCCTGGTCCGGCTCAGAGCCGCGTCGCTGAATTACCGCGATCTGATGATCGCCCGCGGCCACTACATGGGCGGTCCGGTCGCGGCCAATACCGTTCCGCTTTCGGATGGCGCCGGCGAGGTCGTGGAGGTCGGCGCACAGGTCACGCGCTTTCGCGTCGGCGCACAGGTTGCGGGTACTTTCTTCCGAGGCTGGATTGACGGCGCGCCGCCGCACGGCCCGTTGGTTGCGCTCGGCGCACCGCCCGCCGATGGCGTGCTCGCTGAATATGCCGTGTTTGACGAGCAGAATGCGGTCGCGGTGCCCTCTCATTTGTCCTATGAAGCGGCCGCGACACTGCCCTGCGCCGCCGTCACGGCGTGGCGCGCGCTGGTCGACATCGGCCGCATTGTGCCCGGCGACACGGTGCTGCTGATCGGTACGGGCGGCGTGTCCACGTTCGCGCTGCAATTCGCGCGCGTTGCCGGAGCCCGAGTGCTCATCATTTCATCGAGCGATGCCAAGCTCGAGAGGGCGCGCAAGCTCGGAGCCGAGGGCGGCGTCAACTATCGAAGCACCCCTGAGTGGGAAGGCGAAGTGCTGAAGCAGACCGGCGGCCGCGGCGTCGATTGTGTTCTCGAGGTCGGCGGCGCCGGCACGTTGAGCCGCTCCATCGGATCTTTGGCGGTTGGAGGGCGAATTGCCTTGATTGGTGTGCTCACGGGTCCCGTCGCCGCGGGCAGTCCCTATGGACTTCTCGGCAAACAGGCCAGCGTGCATGGCGTGTTCGTCGGGTCGCGCGGCCAGTTCGAACGCATGAACGCCGCCATCGCGCTGCATCGGCTCGAACCCGTTATCGATCGAGTCTTCGATTTTGACGATGCGCCCGCAGCCTATGAGCATCTGCAGACCGCCGGGCATTTCGGCAAAGTGGTGCTGCGTATTTGATCAAAGATATCACCGTACGCGAGGCAGTCTTCGCGCTGCTGCGCGAATTCGGACTGACCACGGTATTCGGCAATCCCGGTTCCACCGAGCTGCCGATGTTCCGCGACTTCCCATCCGACTTTCGCTACGTGCTCGGCCTGCAGGAATCGGTGGTAGTCGCCGCGGCCGACGGCTTTGCGCAGGCCCGCGGCGATGCTGCGCTCGTCAATCTGCACTCCGCCATCGGCGTCGGCCATGCCTTGGGCAGCATATTCACCGC
Organism: uncultured Gammaproteobacteria bacterium; assembly: GCA_963775565.1. GTDB lineage: Bacteria > Pseudomonadota > Gammaproteobacteria > Steroidobacterales > Steroidobacteraceae > Bog-1198. Next base: position 169,260 of record CAVZJP010000016.1, on the reverse strand, counting down.
GTATCGAAATCAAACGCCGCTGGTCATCACCGCCGGTCAACAGGCGCGCGCCATCCTGCCCTACGAGCCTTTCCTGTATTCGGAACAGGCAACGCAGCTGCCGAAACCGTACATCAAATGGAGCTGTGAGCCGGCGCGCGCCGCGGACGTGCCCGCGGCAATCGCTCGCGCCTACTACACCGCCATGCAACCGCCGCGCGGCCCCACTTTCGTATCGGTTCCCGTGGATGATTGGGATCGACCGGGTGAGAGGTTGGCGGGGCGGCAGGTGAGCCGGGCGATCGCCGGCGACCCGGCCTTGCTGTCCCGTGCCGCCGCGGCGCTCAGCATGGCCCGGCGGCCGGTCATCGTGGTCGGCGCATCGGTGGCACGCGATGATGCCTGGGATGAGACCATAGCACTCGCCGAGCAGCAACGAGCCGCGGTCTGGGTGAGCCCCATGTCGGCTCGCAATAGTTTTCCGGAACACCATCCCTTGTTTGCCGGCTTCCTGCCTGCGGATCGCGCGCAAATCGTCGAGCGCCTCGATGGAACTGATTTCATCCTGGTATTGGGCGCGCCGGTATTCACCTACCACGTCGAAGGACAAGGACCGCACATACCGGCGGGCGCATCTCTCGTGCAGCTGACCGACGATCCGGGCGCCGCGGCATGGTGTCCGATCGGCACCTCCATCGTCACCAACTTAAAGCTCGGCGTGGCTGCACTGCTCGGCTCCGCCCCGAAGGCAACGCGCGAGTCGCCCTCGATTCCGCCGCGGGCACCCCGGGTCGGCAGCGGTGTCTTGAGCGATCGCTATCTCATGCAACAGATCGCGGCCCTGCGCCCTGCCGACAGCATCATTGTCGAGGAGGCACCGAGCAGCCGCGGTCCCATGCATGATCACCTACCCCTGCTCGAGCGCGATACGTTTCACACCTGCGCCAGCGGCGGCTTGGGCCATGGGCTCCCGGCGGCGGTGGGTGTGGCCCTGGCGCGCCCGGGGCGCAAGGTGATCGGCCTGCTCGGCGACGGTTCAGCCATGTATTCCATCCAAGGTTTGTGGACCGCCGCGCAACTGAAGCTGCCCGTGGCATTCATCATCGTCAACAACGGAAGCTATCGCGCGCTCGAGGAATTCGGACGTCGCTTCCAGATCGATGCGCTGCCCGGCGTGCACCTGCCGGATCTGGATTTTTGTGGGCTCGCCGAGGCTCAAGGCGTCAAGGCAATCCTGGTTGCGCGCTGCGAGGACCTCGACGCGGCGCTGCGCACCGTGTTCGCGGCCACAGCGCCCATGTTGCTCGAAGTCCGCGTCAAATAAACGATCGGACCGGATCCTCGCCGTCCCAGCCGATGCTGGCGCGATAGAAACGACTGAACACCTTTTCGAAGCCCTCGCCGAGCTCAATCAATTCCACATAACCATTGAGCTCGCGCGTGGTGTCCATGTACGCCACGCGGCCGCCGCTTGGAACGGATGCGATAAACGCAAGATCGTGTCCCGCCGCCTGATAGTGCGCGACGTCGCGGTCGAAATGGGTGGTGGCGCGTCCCCAGTGATGAAAGCCATGACCGCGCCGGTCAATCCACTCGCGATACACCGAGGGCGCGTCGTTATTCGGCTGGATGAGTTCGATGTTCATATGACCCGCGAAACTCATGGCAAGCGACACGTCCGCCGTCGAGTCGCGGCCGCGGTACTTGGGATCGCCGCCGGTGAAGTGATCGAGGAGGAACCACGGGCCCACCTTGAGCTTGTTCACCCAGGTACTCATGGCCGCACGAATGTCCGGCACGACGTAGCACATCTGAATGATTCCATCGTCGGGTTGACCAAAGCCTACGAGACCCATTGCACTCTCCCGTTATTGAACCATTGGCGCGACGCACCTAGTCCGCGGCGCCGAGCGTCCAGCCCCCATCGATCGAAATCTGCTGACCGGTCAGGTAGGCCGAGGCCGGCGAGGCGAGGAACAGCGCGAGGCCTTTGATGTCCTCGGGAAATCCCACGCGATGCATCGGTATCACCTTTCCCACGGCTTGCTGAACCTGCGGCTGCTTGGCGTGGCCGCCGCCGATATTGGTGACAAAGAAACCCGGTGCAATGGCATTGACCGTGATTTGATAAGCGGCCAGTTCCTGCGCAACCGCGCGCATCAAGTGCGCGGCACCCGCCTTGGCCGCCATGTAGGCGGAGCCGATGGCCGGCTCGCATTGATAGCCTGCCACCGAAGTCGTCACGATCATGCGCCCGGAGCGTTGCGGCCGCATGAGGCGGGCTCCGGCACGGAGCGTCGCGAATATGCCGTTCAAGTTGACGTCGATCACGCGGTTCCAGCGCTCATCGGAATACCGCTCAAGCGAGCCCTCCGGATTGCGCGGCCGCTCGGCTCCCACCCAGCTGCTCAAGTATCCGGGACCGGAATCGATACCGGCATTGGCGAAGACCACGTCGAGGCGGCCGTGCGCCGCGCGCGCGGCATCGAAGGCCGCATCGAGGGCGGTGTGATTGCTCACATCGACAATCTCGCCGCGCACGTCCAGACCCGAGGATCGCAGGCGCCGCGTCTCAGTTTCGATTCGCCCGGCATCCATGTCCAAGATGGTCACGCTGGCGCCGTTTTCAGCCATGGCTTCGGCGTAGGCCAGTCCGAGGCCGCTCGCCCCGCCGGTGACGATGACGCCATAACCTTGAACACTGAACAGTTCACTGATCTTCAAGTGGGTACTCCCGGTGCAGTTCTGGACGTGACGCCCATATCAACGAGAATTTTCAGACCCTCCTGGCGCCGCAGACGCTCCAAGCCGAGGTCCACCAGATTCTCGAAGGGAATCGTCTCAACCCAACCCTCGAGCGGGTAACTGCCCCGTGCCATACCTTCTATCACGCTGGGAAAGGCGCGCACCGACATGGCGACACCCGTGATGTTGATCTCCGGCATCAGCAAATCGAAGGGCGGAATCACGACCGGATGATGATGAATGGCCACCACGACAGCCGTCCCGTCCACCCGCGTCCCGTGCAGCATGGCGTCGAACGATGCAGCCACTCCGGCCGCATCCACCGAGGCATGAGCACCCAGGCCGTCAGTCAAATCGCGGATCGCCGCAATGGGGTCGCAGGAATTGGGATCGATCACCTCTGCGGCGCCCAGACGTGCAAGCACGGCGCGGCGTATCGGCGAGGGATCCACCACGATGACCTTGACCCCGCGCTCCTTGAGCGCGAAGTACACGCCGATGCCGATGGGACCTGCACCATGAATGGCCGCAGTCTGACCCGCTTCGAGCCGGCAACGATTCGCGGTGTGCCAGGCAACCGCCATTGGCTCGATCAGCGCCCCTTGCATGGGTGTCATGCCGCGCGGCAGCCGATGCGCCATCGAGCGGCGCACCACGGTGTACTCGGCCAGCCCGCCACCCTGACGGTTGTAGCCATGAAAGGCGAGGATCGGACAATGGTTGTACTGGCCCGCCTTGCACCAGCGGCACTGGCCGCAGGTTTCAACCGGCTCAACCGCGACCAGATCTCCCTTCACCAGATCCGAAACCTCATCGCCGCAGGACACCACTTCGCCGCACAACTCGTGGCCGAGAATCACCGGATTCTTTACTCCGGTGAGAGGATGCGGCGTGGTGCGCGTCGTGATCGGGCCATCGTAGATTTCGTGCAAATCGCTGCCGCAAATCCCGTTGTACAGAACCTTGAGCTTGACGTCTCCGGGACCCGGCTCCGGTTCGGCAACCGACTCGAGCCTGACATCGGCACGACCATGGTAAACGGCGGCGCGCATCCGGCCCCTATTTGTTGGCGGCCGCGGCGGTGCTGTTCAACCACTCGCAGGTGCGCAGAAACCCTCCAAAAGAAAACAGATGGATGCCGCTGAAATCGCTATCGCCATCGTTCAAGGACTGCGCCATTTCACCCAGGACGCGGTCGGGCCCGTGATCACCGATAAGGTTGAGAAGCGAGGCGGGACGCGCGCCAAGCGCCCGGATCGAGGGTCCGGCGCCGCAGCGTTTGGCGAATCTGAACAAGGTTGCCAAACTCGCCGGACCGGCCAACCCGCCGACGATTCGCGCCCGCACGCCATGAGCGCGCAAATCGCGTACCCACTCGAGAAATGGCGCCGATTCGAAAAAGAATTGCGTCACCAAGGTCACGTCAAGATGTGCGGCTTCGGCAAGCTGCACTTTCTCGCGTTCCGCCCGCCGAATCTCCTCGAGCACCACTGCCGGGTGCCCTTCCGGATGGCCGGCGATGGAAACTCGCGTCAATCCATGTTTGCCCAACACGCCGCTGCGTATCACCTCGCTGACGGCGGAATACGGTCCCACCGGCGTCGCATAGTCCCCGGAAATCAACAGCACCTCGCGCACATGCGCGCCGATGACGAGGGCATCCAAGGTGCGATCGAGCGTCCCCGCATCCGGAACGAGGCGTACCGGAATATGCGGAACGGGGTCAAAGCCCGCCTCATGCACCACGCGGCACATGGTTGCGGTGCTTTCCCAGGTCTGCTTCGGCAGATGACTGACATAGAGTTTCTTGCCGGGTGCCAGTAGGGATCGGGCCGCCGGCAAATGCACGGCATCCTGTACATGGATTTCGACCGAGGCCTCGCTCGCCAGCCGCGCCACGGTGTGCGCGAGCGGTACTTGTTGCGGTTTAGCAGCCATCATCAGGACTGCCGGCTGCGCCAGCCCTCGTGATAGCCCTCGCGAACGGTGCGCGCATAGGGTACCGGCGACACCTTGACCCGCACATCCAGTAGCTTGTGGCGCTCGACGGTGGTCTTTTTCGTACCGCCGCCCTCCTCGCCCCAATCCAGCGTGAGCACGTCGCCAATATTGATGTTGGGATCGACGACACCAAGCGAGAGAGCACTGCGCTCGTTGAAGCTGTACCCGCCAAACATCGAGAGACCCACCGTCTTGCCGCCCATCGTCACTTTGTCGTACGAGGACGAGGCATAGTTCGCGATCGGCACGTCGAAGAACTTATAGTTCTCGCCGCCCGGCACGAACATGGAGGTGTAGGTCTTGGCGATATCCTCGCCATTCCACTCGAAGGTCACCTTCTTGCGATGCGGGCCCTTCGCCATCTTCTCCAGCGCCTCGCGGCCGGCGAAATCGTGGTCGAACTTGACGAACCCGCCGTAGCCAAGCTCGTAGGGCGTCATGTAGTAATCCTCGATCTTGTCGGAAACGAAGCTGCCGCCAATCGAGCCGGTGCCCTCATAGCCGGCCGCCGGCAGCCACTCTCGGTAGCGCTTCATCTTCTCACCCGTGTAAACCGCAGGTAGAGGCGAAGGAATCCATCCCGACTCGAGCGTGTTGCTCGCGTAAGCGCGCGAGCCGACGGCCACAATGCCGAATTCCCGGCCAGCCTCGAGGATGGTGTCGCGGATTTCATCGCCCTCGGCGTAGGGTCCCCAGATCTCCAGGCCCGGTGCGCCGGCCATGCCGTGACGCAGTGCGCGCACTTTGCGGCCCTTGATGTTGATGGTGTCCATATTGAAGAACTTGACGTCCGGCATCGGCCCGCCATTGAGCTTGTTGAGCACCTTTGCCGCGTTCGGCCCCTGGATTTGAAATCGATAGTGCCGGCGCGTCACGGCCTTGCCGCGCGGATGAGAGGGAGAGCGATCGTCGCGAATCACATCGACCTTGAAGCCGCCCGTTTCGGCCTGAAATTGCAGCCAGTTGACTGAGGGTGCGCGGCCGACGAACACCAATTCATCCTTGTCCAGATAAAAGAGTATGCCGTCGCCGATCACGTAGCCGTCGTAGCTGCAGGGCACCATCTGTTTGGCCTTGTTCGGCGTGAAATTGGCGAAGCTATTGATCGTGCAATAGGACATGAGTTTGAGTGCGTCCGGGCCCTTGACGGTGAACTCCGCCATGTGGTGCGACTGATCGAACAGCACGACCGAGTCGCGCCATGCGCGCTGCTCGTCCCGCCAGTTCGTGAACTCGCTCGGCACGACCGGATAAACGTAGGCGCCGAGTTGCGAATTGCGCAACAGTGTCACCGGATTTCCCGCCGTCTTTAACAAGCTTTCCAGGTTTTGCCCGCTCATAATTGCCATGACTCCATTGTTTTATTCACAGTGCACATCAAACTCCCCGATGTGCCCTTAAGAAAAGACCACCGTGCGATTTCCATTCAGCAGAACGCGATGCTCCACGTGCCATTTCACGGCACGTGCCAGAACCGCACTTTCGACATCGCGGCCCACCCCCACATAGTCCTCGACGCTCATACGATCATCCACCCGCGCCACGTCCTGCTCGATGATCGGACCTTCGTCCAAATCCTCGGTTACATAATGCGCCGTGGCACCGATCAGCTTGACGCCGCGGTCCCGCGCCTGCTGGTAGGGCTTGGCGCCCTGAAAGCTCGGCAGGAACGAGTGGTGAATATTGATCGCACGTTCCCTGAGCTGCTCGCACATCGCAGCAGAAAAAACCTGCATATAGCGCGCAAGCACCACCAGATCGCAGCGCTCCTCGCGCAGCAGCTCGAGGAGTTGCTCTTCCTGTTTGGGCTTGTTCGCGGCGGTAATGGGCATGTAGTGGAACGGGATGTTGTTGGAGGCCGCCAACTGGTAGAAATCGCGGTGATTGGAGACGATCGCGGGAATTTCGATCGCCAGGTCGCCAATCCGGTAGCGGTACAACAGATCGTTCAGGCAGTGGCCGAATTTGGACACCATGATGACCACCCGCGGCTTCACGGCGCAGTCATGAATCGCCCATTGCATTGCAAACTCTTTGGCCACGGCGCTGAAGCCGCTGCGCAGATCCGACGCCATGCCCAATTGGCCGCCGGCGAAGCTGACACGCATGAAAAAGAGCCCGTTTTGCTCATCGCTGGATTGCGCGCTATCGACGATGTTGCAATTCCGCGCCAGCAGAAAATTGGCGACGGCGGCGACGATCCCTTGACGATCGGGACAGGACAGGGTCAGGACGAATCGCTGCACGCGGCCTCTCTAAAGCGGTGATGGGGCGTGATCCTGCGCTTGCGATAGCTATCTGGCAATGGGATAGTATGAATCCGCACTATTTGAAAAACGAATAGCCTATGAACGAGCTCGATTTGAATCTCCTGAAAGTCATCGATGCGCTCGAAGAGGAGCGCAGCGTCAGCCGCGCCGCAGCAAAATTGGACAAAAGCCAGCCCGCGGTCAGCGCGGCCCTCGGCAAACTGCGCAAATATTTTGATGATCCCTTGTTCTTGCGAACCGGCAATCTCATGCAGCCAACGCCGCGCGCCGCGGCCATCGTCGGAGCTGCGCGCTCGATACTGGGGATCGTGGACAGCGAAATCGTTTCCACGCCGGTATTCGACGCCGCGGCCAGCGATCGGCCGATCAGCCTGGCCTTGTCGGATGTGGGCGAGGTCGTGTTTCTTCCGATGCTATTGCGCAAAGTTCGAGAACTCATGCCGCGTGCGGCCGTCTGCTCGGTCAGTCTGCCGGCTGCCGAAGTCATGCACGATCTTGAGAGAGGCGGAGTCGATCTGGCGGTCGGGTACTTTCCTGATCTGGGCAAGAACAGTTTCTTCCAGCAGACCTTGTTCACGGACAGTTTCGCTTGCTTGATACGCGCCGATCATCCGATTTCCGCCAACAGGCTGACCATCAAGCAGTTCCTGCAGTTGGAACATGCCGTGGTGCGGGTGGAGAGCCGGACGGAAGAAGTGATGGAAAACTATCTAGCACGCAAGAAAATTCAACGGCGGGTGGTGCTGACGACGCCGCACTACGCCAGTACGCCCATCATCGTCGCTCAATCGGATTTGGTGGTGACAGTACCGGAGCCCCTCGCCCGATACTTTGCCGGCGCATCGGCGAATCTACGGGTCGTGGGACTGCCCTTTGAGCCGCCCCGCATCGAGCTGAAGCAGTTTTGGCACCGTAAATTCCATCGCGACCCCAGAAATCGTTGGCTGCGCGCCTTGATCTACAAGATGTTCCAAACCAAGCGTGTCGGTCCTGGCGGGCCATTGAGCAGCGGCCGTTTTCAGACGGGCACCACCGTGACGCCCGCCGGCGGAGGTTCGGCGTAGAGCATCGCAACCAGAGCATGGCGCTGCGCCAGGGATGCACGCTGATTGATACTGCCCTTATCCGTGATTTCGCCGCCGTCGAGACTCGGCCCCTGAGCCATGAGCGCGAATCGGCGTATCTGCCGCGATGATCCTTTCACGGTGGCGTTGTGCTCGCGAAGCTTTTCGGCAAGAACCAGGTTGAGCTGGCCGGCAACGAGACCGGCGGATGGCGGCGCGTTCAACAGCGGCATGGCGGCGGCTGAGGGCCAGAGCAGCACGCTTACATAGCCGGCATCGTGACCAGCGATCACCGCGTCAAATACATGGGGACTGCAAACGCGGACCACGTCCCCGCGCAAGGGCCCGACACTCACCCATGTGCCGGTAGCCAGCTTGAAGTCCTCGCCGACCCGTCCGTCGAATACCAGCCCGCGCCGCGGATCGGCCTCATCCAGGAGCCTCGCAGCATCGCCAAGCCGGTAAAAACCCTCCTCGTCCCATGCCGCGGCAGTTCGCTCCGGGTCACTGACGTAGCCCGGCGTCACGCTGCGGCTTTTCACGCGCAATTCGAGTTTTGCACCGTTGGGAACCAGCTTGAGCACGACCCCGGGCATGGGCGATCCGATCAGTCCGGATTCCTCGGCGGAGCCCGCACCGAACGTCACTCCCTGTGTTTCCGTCGCTCCATACATGGTCAGCAAGGGAATGGTATGGCCGGTTTGCGCGATCGCGAGAGCCTGAAGACGCCGATACACATGGCTCGACAGCGTCGCGCCGCCGTATGACATGTACTGCAGGTTCTTGAAGAACGAACGGCACAATTCCGGGTCTTTTTCCATGGCATCGGCCAGCATGCCAAACGCGATGGGCGCGGAGCCGAATACCTGCGGTGAGACATCGCGCAGATTCCGAATCGTGAGCGGGAACAGCGCGGCCGTAGGCTTGCCGTCGTCGAGAAACAAGGTGCCTGAATTCCATAGGACGGTATTGAAGATGATATTGCCGGCGCTGATGTGGCTCCAAGGCATCCACTCCAGACTCTGTGGAACCTCGTCGGGCACATCCTGCGTTTCATCGCGAAGCGCCTCCTGCGATCCAAGCAAAGCGCTCATCATTCCGTGAGTTTGCACGACGGCCTTGGGAGAACCCGTGGAACCGGAGGTGAACAAATACTTCGCCACGTGGTTCAAGTTCACGGCTTCGAGCGCCGAATCCACTCCCGCCGGCACCGTTGTGCGCACCTCCTGCCACGCAATCTCAGCGCCGGCGCAATTGTTGACCGCGATACAAAGAAGATTGGGATTCAATGTTCTGAGGGCTTGAAGCGCCAGGGCAAACTGCTTGCCGTCCTGGGCGAATACGACGCGCGGACGCAGGATCGAAAAGCAATGGCGCAACTTCGCATGGTCAGTCGACAGCAGGCTGTAGGCTGCGCTGACCGGCGCCACTGGAATCCCGCTCACATAGCCGGCCAACATCAGCAGCGCGTGTTCAATCGAATTGCCGGACAAGATCATGACGCAATCGCTCGAACTCAAGCCCTGATCAAGCAGCCATTGCGCGATCGCGCGGACTTGCTCCAGTGCCTCACCGTAGCTGATCGAGCGCCACGGTCCTTGACCTTCCTCGCGCTGCTGGAGGAACGGACGCTGCGGCACTTGCAATGCCCGCTCGACGAACAGATGACCGATTGATCGGGGTCCCGCGGCGGGATCCATGTCGCAGCGGATCAGCACGGAACCATCGGCACGGCGTTCGACGAGGACGTCCGGCGTTTTCACAGGCGAGGCAGGATGCGTTTCGGTATCAGCCCGCATCGGGAGTCACCGCCCCAGCGTGCATCGCACGCAGTAGCTCAAGATTGGCATTGTGGGTACCCCGCCCTATCCGGTAAAACGCGATGAAGACAATGGACAATCCGAACAACACGACCACCAACGGAATGTACACGATCGCCAGATTTCGCAGCACTTCGGGGGCAACGCTCTCTGGACGCGCGCCTTCCGGAAACTTGACCCAGGCGAGGATGAGGCTCGCGATGAATATGCCGAGCCCCGAAACGCATTTCTGTATGAAGAATGCCGCGGCGAAGTACAGCCCTTCGGTGCGCTGACGCGTTTGAATTTCATTGTCCTCGACCGTATCGGCCAGCATCGATGTGACCAGGGAACTCGACACCACCGACAGCGCGCCCGCGACCAGCGCAAACAGCAACAGAATGGGCATCAGCGCCGGCGATGAGTTATCGACGAACCAGCCGCATAAGCGCAGTGCAACCGGCCCGGGTGCCAGCAACAGTGCAGCCAGGGAAATGAAAATCGCGCCGCGCTTCTTGTCCATGCCGCGATTGATTGCGGGCGCAACAAACAGGGCAACGCCGGCCGAGAGCAATACTGAAATCAGCAGCAGCGAGATCTGGTTGGTCGACAGCCCCCAGTAGTAGGTAAAGAAATATACGCTCAAGGTCGTGATCACGCCGTTGGCCATGGCTCCAAAAAAGCCGCAGGCGAGGATGGCGAGGAACGGCCGGTTCGCGAGGGCAGCGCGAATTTCACGAAAATGTTCGGCCAGGTTGAAGCGCCGCTTCGGCGGCGGCGCGCGCAGATAGGGAATGTAGCCGTGCGTGCCGGCGGTCGAGACAATAATGGCGAGGAAAATAAGCGCGGCTGCCGCGATCGAATAGCCATGGTAGCCGGCACGATTGAGCATGCCCACCGGCTGCTCCGCGGTCGGCCGCAGATAGATCGAGAATGCAATCACCCCCATCATGACGGCGCCGACATAACCGAAGAAAAACCGGTATACCACCAACGAGGTCCGTTGATCGTAGTCTTCGGACAACTCCGCGAGCAGCGCCGCACTCGGCACCTCGTACAGGGCGATCAGCATGCGCACGATGATGGCCGTGGCCAGAAGATAGACGAACAGCGCAGCAGTGCTTAAGTTGGCCGGGGGATTCCACAGCAGATAATAAAATATCGCACAGGGCAGCGCCGATGCATACATGAACAGGTGCCGCCGGCCAAGCCGCGAATGAAAGCGGTCCGACACATGCCCGATGATCGGATCGACGAACCCATCGACAATAAGTGCGATCATGATGGCCAGCCCAACCAACTGGGCCGGCAGTCCGAGCACCTGATTGTAGAAAATCAGCAGGAGCAGGTTGAAGCCGTTGTCCTTGATTCCATAGGCCACAGTGCCGAATCCATACAGCAGCTTGGTGCGCGAGCCGATCATGGCAGGCAGATTATTCCATGCCGCAGGATTAATATACGGCCCAGGTACTTCAGGCATAAGGAACGCTCATGCCCTTCGCCGACGCCGAATTTCGCGCCAAATTCGAATCCTGGGCCGCCTCGGGCCTGCCGCCCCTGAGCGGATCACTGCCGCTGGCGGCGGCGGCGCTGATGACGCACGCCGCTTTTGTCGAGCCGGTCAGGCAAATTGCCATATTCGACGCGATTGCCGCGGCCTGGCTCGACCTCGCGACCGATGAAGATCGGGCGGCCCTGCTCGGGCGCGAACTGAAATTCCCGCCGGCGCCGGATTCCTCGATTGGATGGCGGACGCCGCGCGCGGTGTGGGATGCTTTTTGGGCCATCGTTGATGCGGATCCTGCCGCTGCCGCCAAGCAAAATGAGAGCAAGGCGCTCGATTTCACCGGGCGGGTGGTCGCGATCGGCATGCACTACGATCATGAATTGTTGACGCGATGCGAGCATGCCGTGCTTCTGCACGCCGATGTTCAGGCTCTGTTGGCGGAGCCGGAAGTGAGAATGACCACCGAGGACTTGCGCAATTGGCCGCCGAACAGCTTGGGCACGGACTTGCTGAATCTGTTGACCTCGAAGGGATACGATCTGGAGGTGATCAACGCGGACGACGTGCTGCTGCCGCCGATATTTCCCGCGCAAAATCGCACCAACCGCCGCATCCTGCAGTTGCACGATGTATGGCATTTGTTCGCCGGCTACGGCTTCACGGCGCAGGGCGAAGTCGCGATTTCCGGATTTCAGCTGGCGCAATTCGGGCAGAATTACTCGACCCGATTTCTCGCCGTCGTGACAACGGCAACGTGCCTGACCAAGCTGGTCGACATCAACCAATTCATATCCCTCATTGCCGAGGGCTGGCGGCATGGCCGGCGCGCCCCGCCCTTGATGTCGGTGCCGTGGCACAAAATGCTGGGCAAGCCGATATCCGAGCTGCGCGACAAAATCGGAGTCGCTCCCTTCAAGAGCCGGACTCCCGAGTTCCTGAATTTCGGCGCCTGAGCGCGCTATTTGACGAGTTGGACCAGGGCGGCCAGCAGCTGCGTGCGGTCGGCGCAGGGTCCGGCCAGAATCTCCACTTCACCCGGCTCGAACACCGGCTTTAGATCCGTTCCGAGAAATGACAGGTCCGCTGCACGCAGCGTCATCGTCACAGTGCCCCGCTCGCCCGGTTTGAGTTGAATCTTGCCGAAACCCCTGAGCTCGAGCTTCGGCCGCGACACGCTGGCAACTTTGGCATGCGAAAACAAGAAGACCGTTTCCTCCGCTTCCCGCAGCCCATGGTTAATGAGATCCACGAGAATCGTGAGCGTGTCATGTTCGGAAACAACGCGCGACGAAAGACGCAGATTCGACAGCTCGAATCGACCATAGGTGAGTCCAAACCCAAACGGAAATGAGGGTTCGTTCGACTCGTCCAGATACTTGCTGGTGAATTTGTCTTCGCGATCAAAGGGCCTGCCCCCTGAGCGCTCGCTGAAAAAAATCGGAATCTGGCCTTCGGCGCGCGGCCAAGTCACCGGCGTGCGGCCGCCGGGGCTGACGCGCCCGGTCAGCAGATCCGCAATGGCATTGCCGGCCTCGCTGCCCAAGAACCACGCCGCCAAAACGGCGTTCGCCTTCTCCATCAGCCGTGGCACGATGAGCGGACGACCGCTGAACAAGATGACGATGACCGGAACACGCAGGCGCTGCGCGAGTTCGAACACCGCCTCCGCCAACGCGGCCTGGACGCCCGGCAGCCCAAGATGCGCCCTGCTGGCCGCTTCACCGCTCATCACGGCCGCCTCGCCGAGACACAGCAGAATCACATTCGCGCCCTCACACGCCCTCAGCGCCTCCGGGATGCCGGCAAGATCGGCATCGTCGATTGCACAGCCGACGGCGTGCCGAATCTCGACTTTCGGTAATTCGCCGCGCAAACCTGCGAGCACGGTCACCTGACCTGCGGGTTCCGCAGCGCCCCACCACACGCCGCGCATGTCGGCCGGCGCATCGGCCAAGGGCCCGACAACCGTAATGCGGCGCACGGAACCGCTAATCGGCAGCGCGTCGCCCTCATTCTTCAACATGACAACGGCCCGCGCCGCGATATCGCGAGCCCGGCGCCGTCTATTCTCGATCACAACGGCGGACTCGGGCATCGCACCGCGGGCGAAAGGATGGTCGAATAGACCCAATCGTTTTTTCAACGTGAGTACTCGGCGCACCGATTCATCGATTTCCGTCACGCTGACGGTACCGCGCGCCAGGGCCACGGGCAGCCCCCGGCGATAGGCGTCCGACATCATGTCGATGTCCACTCCTGCCTTGAGCGCAAGCGTTGCAGCCTCGGCCAGGTCCCGGGCAATACCATGGCGCATCAGTTCGGCGATGGCGTGGTAGTCGCTGACGATGACACCCTCGAAACCGCAACGCTCACGCAGCCAGTGCCGCAGCAACGCAACATTCGCCGTCAGGGGCATGCCTGCCAGGTCAGTGAATGCAGGCATGATGGCCGCCACGCCCGACTGTACCGCGGCTAGGAATGGCGGCAGATGCACTTCATGCAGTGTTCGCTCGGAGATGTCCACCGATGCATAGTCACGCCCCGCCGCCACCGCGCCATAGGCGCAGAAGTGCTTGGCCGTCGCTGCAAGGGAATCGGCCTGCGCCAATCCTGCACCCTGATAGCCCCGTACCTTGGCTTCGGCGAAGCGGGCCGCCAGCCAGGGGTCCTCGCCCGGACCCTCGGCGCCGCGCCCCCAGCGCGGATCGCGGGCGACGTCGAGCATGGGCGCAAAGGTCATGGCCACGCCGTCCGCCGCGGCCTCCATTGCCGACTCGCGGGCGCTTGAGGCCCAGGCCAAAGGATCGAACAACGCCGCTTCGCCGAGCGGAATCGGAAATAGAGTTCGATGTCCGTGAATGACGTCGAAACCGATGAGCAGCGGAATCCTAAGACGCGACTCCTGAGCCAAACGCTGCATTTCATTGACGTTCGCGGCGCCGAGCAAGTTCAATAAATTGCCGATCTCGCCGCTTTTGATGGCGTCGGTCGAGTCGCCTGCGATGACGGGGCCCGTTACCGCGGAGCTGCAGGCACTCATGGTGAGCTGGCCCAGTTTCTCGCTCAGCGTCATGCGGCTGATCAGGGTCTCGATCATAATGGCGGCATCACGGTTCGAAAGAGAAGCGCATGAATAACAATATGTCGACTGGCTCGGTCGCCCTTGAGAGCGACTCGGAAAAGCTTGCCAATTCTCTTGGGCCGCAGCTTGGCATGATGGTGCGCGCACTGTGGGAGGCACCGGTGCGCAACACACTGTTTCTTTTGTCTGGAGCGCTGTTTTTCGTCATCGCAACCACGGCCTACGGGCAGATACGCCTGAACAATTGGAATAAGCCCTTCTATGATGCTCTGTCGCATCGCAATTTTGAGGAATTCATCTTTCAACTCGGCGTGTTCGCTCTCATTGCCGGAATATTGTTGATTCTAAACGTCGGCCAGCGATGGTTGGGCGAAACTTTGAAGATCAGGCTGCGCGAAGGTCTGGGCAAGGATCTCATCCACAATTGGCTGGTTCCGGGCCGGGCCTTTCGCCTGGCCAACGCGGGTCCGATGGGCGTGAATCCCGACCAACGAATGCACGAGGACGCTCGTCACCTCACCGAGCTTTCCGCCGACTTAGGGATAGGTCTCCTGCAATCGTCGATCCTGCTCGCCAGCTTCGTGAGTGTGCTCTGGAATCTGTCGAACAATTTTGTCTTCCACGTCGCCGGCCGCCAAATTGCCATTCCGGGATATATGGTGTGGGCGGCGATCTTGTATTCGGGATCCGCGTCGCTGTTGAGCTACTGGGTGGGCCGCAGCCTGGTTGAGCGCAACGCGCAGCGTTACGCGCGCGAAGCAGACATGCGCTTCTCACTGGTGCGCGTGAATGAGCATATCGATGCGATCGCCTTGAGCGGCGGTGAAGCCGGCGAGGCACGGCGCATCGATGTGGATCTGAAGGCGGTGCTGGCGGCAACCGCGAAGCTCGTGACCGGCCTCACCAATCTCACCTGGGTCACCGCGGGCTCCGGATGGCTCACCTTGGTCGCACCGATCCTGGTGGCGGCGCCGCTGTATTTTGCGGGCAGTCTCACCTTCGGTGGGCTCATGCTGGCTTCCGGCGCCTTCGTGCAGGTTCAGTCTTCTTTACGATGGTTCGTCGACAATTTCAGCACCATCGCCGATTGGCGCGCGACATTGCTGCGCGTGGCGGGTTTCCGCCGCGCCGTCATCGACACCGACGTCATGCATGATGTGGAAGGCCGCATTGTTTACGCCGAAGGAAAAAATGGGAATTTCAGCATCGAGGATCTTAAGATCGCTTCGCCCAGCGGCGCGACCGAGCTTCAAGAAAAGAAGGTGCAGATAAAGCGAGGGGAACGCGTTTTGATCGTCGGCGACTCTGGATCCGGAAAAACGCTGCTGTTTCGCGCCCTGGCGGGATTGTGGCCCTGGGGGTCGGGGAACATCACCCGCCCGGCGGGCGAAGAAATCTTGTATATGCCGCGCACGCCGTATCTTCCACCCGGCACCTTGCGTGAGGTGCTGGCCTACCCTAAAACCACCGATTCCTTTGACTCCGGCCGCTATTCCATAGCGTTATCGCGACTTGGCCTGGATCGCCTGACGCCGTCGCTCGATTCGCCGCAACACTGGGAGCGGGAATTGAACGAAGATGACCAACAGGCGCTCGCCTTTGCGCGTGTGCTGCTGCACCAGGCTCCCTGGGTGTTGATCGACGAGGTCTTCGATTCGCTCGATGAGGAGGCGCTGCGACGTGTAACCGAGGTATTCAGCAAGGATCTCGCGCAATCGGGAATCATCCACATCGGCCGCAATGACGCGCATCAATTCTTGTCGCGTGTTCTACACTTGGTCAAGGACCCGCTGACTCGAAAGTTGCCGGCCGTGGCGCCGGCTCCGGCAACAGGACCATCGCATGCCTAGTGCTCTACATCCGTACGATCTGGCCGCGTTGCCCGACGAGCAGTTGCTCGAAGCCATTCAAAGACAGACTTTCCGCTTCTTCTGGGAGGGAGCGCATCCGGTCAGCGGTCTGGCGCCGGATCGGTGCACGACCACCTCGGGACCGTCGGATGATTTGGTGGCGACCGGCGGGTCCGGATTCGGCGTGATGGCCATCATTGTCGCCGTCGAGCGCGGCTGGGTGAGCCGGCAGGAAGCCGTCGAACGCATCGCTCACATGCTGGATCTTTTGACGCGGGCAACCTGCTTTCACGGCGTATTTCCCCATTTCATGAATGGCCGCAGCGGCGCCACCATTCCCTTCATGCGCAAGGATGACGGCGGCGACCTGGTCGAAACTTCATTTCTGATCATGGGACTGCTGTGTGCACGCGAGTACTTCGGCAATGACGCGCCTGAGGAAGCCAAGATTCGCGGTCTGGTCAATTATCTGTGGAACGACGTGGAATGGGATTGGTATGCCCGCGGCCGCCATGTACTCAGTTGGCATTGGAGTCCCAACAATGGCTGGGCGCTGGATCAGGATATTCGTGGTTGGAATGAATGCCTGATCAGCTATCTGCTGGCTGTCGCTGCGCCCCGCTATCCCATCGACCCCGCCGCATATCATCAAGGATTCGCGGCCGGCCGCAATTTCATCAACGGCAAGTCCTATTACGATATTCCCCTGCCCTTGGGCGCCCCTTTCGGCGGGCCGCTGTTTTTCGCGCATTATACGTTCTGCGCCGTCGATCCTCGCGGGCTCGCAGATCGCTACGCTGACTACTGGGAGCAGAACGTCAATCACGTGCGGATCAACCACGCGCATTGCGTCAAAAATCCGCAACGCTACCAAGGCTACAGCGCCTCCTGCTGGGGCTTGACCTCGAGCGACGGCGCTGACGGTTATGCGACGCATGCGCCGGACAATGACGACGGCACCATATCCCCCACCGCCGCCCTCTCGAGCATGCCGTATGCTCCTCAGCAAGCGCTGCAGGCGGCCCGCCACTTCCTAAAGGTCCATGGCGAAAAGGTTTGGGGTCGCTTCGGTTTCGTCGACGCATTTTGCGAGAGCAGGAATTGGTTCGCCGATACCTACCTTGCGATTGATCAGGGACCGATCATTCTCATGATCGAAAACCATCGCTCCGGCCTTTTGTGGAGGCTGTTCATGAAGGCGCCGGAAGTGCAGGCGGGCCTGCGCGCATTGAGCTTCACTGTCTGATGGAGTGGCTGAATAACTGGGTGGAGCGTCAGTATCTGCATAGCGCGAAGGCGTTGCTGCGAAGCGTATCGCCCGTCAGTGTCATCAAGCAGCGGCCGGGCTTCGCACAGACGATCACGCCGCACAAAGGATCCATCGTCGCCTCGCCGATACCCGGCAACTATGATCCGGAACCGGATTACTTCTTCCACTGGTACCGCGATGCAGCCATCGTCATCGACGCAATGCAGGTGCTTTTCAAGGAGACCAGCCCTGGCATCGATGTACTGGAGCCTTTCGCAGACTTTGTGAGATTCAGTTTGTCTTTGCTGCCCCTCGATGGGCGCACGCTCAGCAGCTCATCAATGTGGCGCGATGCCGTCGCGCCGGACTTCCTGCAATTCTTGCGCAGCAACGATGAACTCGCTTCGGTGCGGGGCGACGCCGTGGCCGGCGAGACCCGCGTCAATCCCAACGGCACGCTCGATATATCCAAGTGGCCGCGTCCGCAGCATGACGGCCCTGCCATGACCGCGATCACTCTTCTGAGATGGCTCGAGGGTGCGAATCTGAAAGGAGAGCTCAAGTTCGAGGCCGAGACCCTGCTGCAGGCCCAGCTTGAATATACCCGGAGGCACTGGCGGGTATCCTGTTTCGACATCTGGGAAGAGGAAAAGGGCCTGCACTACTACACCCTGCGGGTGGCTGCCGCCGCACTTGACCTGGGCGCTGCGTGGTACGAGCAGCGGGCGGAGAGCACCGCGGCCGCCGCCTGCCTCGCCGACTCGCGGGAAATACTACACACGCTTGACGGGTACTGGCGGGACGATCTGCAGTTCTATCGCTCGCGGGTGCTGGACCAAAATGCGCCTTCAACCAAAGAGCTCGACATGTCCGTCATCCTCGCTACTTTGCATGCGGGCGGCACCGGCGCATCGCACTCAGCAATTGATCCTCGCATGCACGCGACGCTTGCGCGGCTCGAGGCGCTTTTCGACGCCGACTACCCAATCAATCGCAATCGTCCCGCGAACCGGGCGCCTGCCATGGGGCGCTACCCGGGCGATGTCTACTACTCGGGCGGCGCCTACTATTTTTCATCCCTGGCTGCAGCGGAATTCTGCTTTCGCGCCGCGGCGCAAGGGCCCGATTCCAAGGCGCTGCTCGCGCACGGCGACTCTTTTCTGGAAACGGTGCGGGCATACACGCCGCCGAGCGGCGATTTGTCGGAACAGTTCGATCAGCGCACGGGCGTTCAGCGATCCGCGCAACAGTTGGCCTGGAGCTATGCGGCGTTCATTACCTGCGCCGAGGCCCGCCGCCAAGCGATCCGCGAAGGCGCCGCGGGCGACCCGGCTACGGTTTAAGCAGCTTGCTCACCGCCAGCACCGTGATCAGCGCCGTGATGAGCGATATCAACACGGTGATGGTTACGCCGAGAATGCCGTCGCGATGTTCGCGGTACCATAAGTCCAGCCGCCCCCGCCGCGTATGCAGGCGGATGGCCCGATCCGCCCCTGCAAAGGTGACGGCAGCATAGATGGTGCCGTCGCTGCGTCTGGCGAATGTGATCAGCCGCCGGTATTGCAGGTAGCGCAGCGGCAGTTCGATCTTCACGGTCAGCAATTTTGCGCGGACGTCGTCCGGGAATGCCGATGCATCGAGACTTTGCAGTTTGCCGTCGCGCCGCCACGCGTCGCCCTCGCGCAGCGGATGCATGGCGAGCCACAATAACTGCTCGCTTGTTACCTGCACATCCTCCTCAATGTTCTCGCGGTAATAGTACAGACCATGCAGGATCCGATCTTCGTCGTCGCGGCTCATATTGACTGGAACCGATTCACCTTAAGGTGGCAAAATGCGGGCTATGCTCACACTGGATATCGCCAAAGCGATTCTACACCGCACGCGACGCAGCCTGCGCTGGGCACTGACGCTGGGCTTGTTGCTGGCGGCGGGCAGCGCATTTGCCGGCAGCATACTGTTCATCGGCAACAGTTTCACCTACGCGCATGGCTCGGCGGTGCGCTATTACCGCGCCGATACCGTTTCCGACCTTAACGGCGGCGGGCAAGGCGGCGTGCCGGCGCTATTCAAATCATTCGCCACGCAAGCGGGGTTGGCGTATGACGTCTACCTCGAAACAGAACCGGGCGTCGGCATCGATTGGCACTTGGAGCACAAGCTCGACGTGATCGGGCAACGGCCCTGGGACATAGTGGTCATGCATGGATTCAGCACCTTGGACCCGAAGAAGCCCGGAGACCCGGGCGTGTTGATTGTCAGCGTGCGCCAAATGGCGGAGTTTCTCCGAACCAAGAATTCGACGGTGGACATCCGCGTCATGGCCACCTGGCCGCGCGCCGATCAGACCTACGATCCGAAGGGCGCGTGGTACGGCAAATCGATTGAAGCGATGGATCGCGACGTTCGCGACGGCTACAACCGCGCTGCCGCCGGGTCGGCCGGGATCAAAGTTGTGCCGGTGGGCGACGCCTGGGTGCGCGCGATGCACGCAGGGATCGCGGACTCCAATCCTTATGATGGGATTGATGCCGGCAAGATCAACTTGTGGACATACGATAACTACCACGCCAGCGCTTACGGCTATTATTTGGAAGCGCTGGTGCTGTTCGGAAGCATCACCGGCCGCGATCCCCGATCATTGGGGAGCAACGAGTGCTCCGGCTTCGAGCTGGGCTTTTCAGCCGCACAAGTGGGCGCCCTCGAGCAAGTGGCCTTCGATCAACTGACAGCCGAAGGCGCCGGCTTTCCCGGCCTTCCACCGCCGGCGGCCAAGCCCTCCGTAGCATCGAAGTGCAGTTTGGCGCATTGATGCCGGCGACAGAACGTTCGCAGGAGCGGCGATGGCAATCGCGATCTCGAAAGTATTGGACAAGCTCGAGACCCATTACGGTAAACAGCTGCCACTGGCCCCTACCGACCCGTATGAATTCCTGGTCTGGTGGCATTGCGGCTACCCGGCCAGCGAGGATCGTTGCTCGAAGGGTTGGGAATCGGTCACCCGCCGGATCGGCATCAAGCCTCACGAGTTGCTGTCGGCGAAGACGCCCCAGCTGTCACTCGCGCTGAAGGCCGGCGGGATGGTTCCTGCGCTTCGCGCTGCGCGTCTGCGCGAGATCGCGCAGCGAACCCAGGAGGAGTTTGCAGGCAATCTAGGGTCCGCTCTCGCGCGCCTGGATGCTGCGCAGATGCGTAAAGTGCTCAAGTCCTTTCCCGGTATCGGCAATCCCGGCGCAGATCGCATCATGCTCTTCGGGCGCCTCGTCCCTGCGGCGGCCGTGCCGTCGAGCAGCCCTCATGTCCTGGTGCGGCTAAAGGTGGGGCGGGAGTCCGAGAAATACCTCGACAACTACGCGGACGCACAGCACATGCTCGAGGCGCTGCCGGCTACGTTCGATGACAGGATTCGTGCGTTCCTGTTGCTCAATCGCCATGCCCAAGAGCTGTGCAAGCGCAACCATCCGGCGTGCGGCAGTTGTCCCCTCGAAGGCTCGTGCGCCTTCGCGCGCGCATCGTAGGCGGCGGAATTATTCCTTGGCCTTATTTCTTGGCCTTGGCCAGGTAAGTCTTGGTTTCATCGCCGACGATGGCGACGAGGTTGCCCATGGTGAGGTTGGCATCAATCAGATGCAGACCCCAATCCTCCAGTACCTGCCCGTTTACCACGACGTCGCCGGAAATGTCATTCACGCGCGCGCTGCCCGGAGTCGGATGCAAAGTGACAGCAAGATAAGATCCATGCTCGTTGACCACGCATTCAGCGCTCAAGAGTCCCGGCACCTTGACAAAGGAGGTCTCAATGGACTTAGGCGGCTGAGTCCAGACGTAGGGTTCGCGAGGCCCGTCAGCGCCGGTGGAGATGCGCCACGCCGCCAGATAGGCATCGAGCATGCCGGATCCACCGCCGAGTGCCGCCGGATTGGCGCACACCGCCTGCATGCCCTCAGGTGCCTTGCCGAAGCGAGAATTCGAGGGCGGAGGCACGGTGGCCCTGAAATCCGCGAAGGCAATAACGCAACCGATTTGGCTGTTCGAGCGGCACACCGCAACATGCTTGAAAGCACCGCCGACGTCGGCCCCCTTCGGCACCGGCAAGTTGGTTCCCATGAGAATGGCCGAGATGATTTTCGCTTCGATAGGTTTGCCGTCGATTTCTTCTTTGATCAACCGCGTCAGGACGCCCGACCCTTGACTGTGGCCTACGAGCACGACGCCCCGGCCGTTGTTATCGTGCGCGAGATAGGTGTTCCATGCGGAGAGAACATCGTTGTACCCCAGGTCGCGGTCAACCGGAATCGGTTTGCCGGCGATCATCGCGCGCAGCGCCGTGAGCGTGACCTGCCGATACATCGGGGCGAACAGCCGGCACTTGGCGGCGAAGCGCGCAAATTGCGCATTCACCACCGACTTTTCCGCATTGGTGATGTTCAAATCAGAATTGCCGCCCGGCTCGCCGGACACCGTCGGATAGACGTAAAAACAATCGATCGGCGGGTTCTTCGCGGGATGGAATGTTTCGCGCGTCAATTTTCCATTGACCGCCACGATCGTCGCATCCTGGGTTACCGTGCATGCATCCTGGCGGCCGGGTCTGCACAACCATAGATCAGGATTGCCATAATCTGCGGGAGCGCCTGCCGCGCCGGCGGTTGCAGCGGGGACAGCGGACGGAGCTGCGGGCGTTTGCGCACCGATGTTTTCGATTGAGACCAACGAAAGCGTCAGCAGCGCCGCTGCCGTGAAAACAGATTGAGACATGAATACTCCCCAGCGTTGTTCTGGGCGCAGTATACCGCAGCATTTTGCGGCGCTACCGCCTCAGCGCAAGGAGCCTCTAGCCCCCTGACGGGGCTCGTCCGCCTACGGGAATAAATACCTCACGTCCCGCACCGCGTCCATCGCCCCCCACACAAGCGGCAAAAGCACCGCGAGCCACAGCAAGATCAATTTCAACAGCTTGATCGTCGAGCGGCCGGTGTTCCGCACTGCAGACTTGTCGGCATCGAGGGCGATGCGGCCAGCGCTGCGGCTGATGGTATTTTCCATGGTACCTCCCAATCACTTCGTATGTTCCTATCTCAGGACATCGAAAACGGCGGACAAATGAGGACATGGAACTATGACTTTTTGGGCGGCGCGGGCTCCGGGAACCACAATGTGAAGACTCCGACAATGGGCGGCAGCGCAAAGCACCAGATGCCCTGTTTGGCGTACATCAGGGCCGCCGCGGCGCAGCCCAGGGCAAATGCGGCAAGACTCCCGGACATACGCGACAGCCGCGCACGGATTGCGTTGCGGGAATCCGCCGGCATGCCGCGCATCAAATCAGCGAGGTCGATCATCACTTGCGTGGTGTTGCCTGTCATGATGGTGGTGGGCGGCAAGGCATTCATGTGAATTCTGTGGATGGCATTTTGGATCGCCATCGCCGACACGAGAGTCATGCCGGTGATTATCGCGGCCCAACCATCGCCGCTCTCGAAGGGTCCAAGTCCAATTGCCAACCCCGAGCCGAGAAACAACAGCGCGACCTTCAGACCCAGTATGGTGCGCAAACCCGGCAAGCGGCTCGTCGCCAGCGCGCCGCTGATCAGCCGCACCGCCATGACCACGACGCAGAAAACTGGAAGAGCCAGGAGCTTGGCGACGGCGCCGCTGGTCCCCAGCACCAGTGCCGCACCAAGAGTCACGAAGTTGCCGGTCACATGGGTGGTAAACAGACCGTGCAGCGCAAGAAAACCGGCGGTATCGACGTAGCCGCCGTTCACGCTCAAGAGTATCGGCAAGTTGGGCTTCATGGGCGTCTCATGGCAATGGGTGATTAATTCGGTACTATATATTGAGGTCAGAGCACAGGTATCGATTGAAGGCCGCGGCAGCTACCAGTCTTGCGCTTCTCGTCGCGGTTTCGCTGAGCTGTACGCGACCCGCGCCCTATGGCATGGCAACCCGGTCCGCGACACTCCCTTACCTGCGCATGCCGCCGCACGCCGGCGGCGAACTCCCAAAGCTGCTGTCGCAAACCGGCGTTTTCAGCGACACAGCCCGCTTGATCCCCAGCCCGGGACTGATTCCCTACGATCTCATCGTGCCTTTCTGGTCGGATGGTGCCGATAAGTTGCGCATGATCGCCATTCCGGACGGCAGGATCGTTTTCGCGCCGACCGGAGAATGGGGATTTCCGGCCGGGACCGTGTTCGTAAAGACCTTTGAACTGCCGACAGATGGTGCAAATCCTGATGTCAAACGCCGTCTCGAGACTCGTCTGTTGGTGCGTGACGCCGATGGTGGAGTCTACGGCGTGGTGTACAAATGGCGCGTGGATGACAGCGACGCTGACTTGCTGGATGTTGCCCAAACCGAAGCCATTCCCGTCAAATCCTCGAGCGGTGTGATACACGCTCAAGAATGGTACTACCCGAGCCGCACCGACTGCTTGGAATGCCACACTGCCAAGGCAGGCGGCGTGCTGGGCGTAAAGACGCGCCAGTTGAACCGTAACTTTACCTACCCGTCCGGCGTGGCCGACAATGAGCTGCGCGCGTGGAACCATATCGGATTGTTTGCGCCGGAGATCACCGACGACGAGCGGCGCGCCTTCCCCGCCCTCGCCGCATCCGATGACGTTACGCGCACGCTGCCAGACCGCGCCCGCTCATATCTCGATGCCAATTGTTCCCAGTGTCATCGCCCCGGGGGCACGGTCGCAAACTTCGATGCACGCTACGACACGCCGCTTGATCACCAGGCTTTGATCGATGGACCGGTCCTGATCGACGAGGGTATCGACAGGCCGCGCGTCATTTCACCCCATGACATTTGGCGTTCGATCATCTACATGCGCGTCAATACCCTCGGTGATACCAAGATGCCGCCGTTGGCGCGCAAAACCATCGACGAAAAAGGTGTGAACCTTCTCAACGAATGGATAACCAGTATGCCGGGCCGCGCGGTGTTGGCGCCGCCGGTAATCACTCCGCAAGGCGGTAGTTTCGCAACTCCGGTTGAAATTTCGCTTTCAGCTGAACCGGGCGCCGACATTCGCTACACCTTGGATGGCTCGGAACCGGGCACATCGGACATGCACTACGAGAAGCCAATCAGAGTCGCCAGTCCGACTATTCTGCGCGCCCGCGCCTATAAGGAAGGATTTACCCGCAGCATCGTCGAGCAACAGGTGTTCATCGTCGGGAAATAACCTTGACGACGGCGATGCCCCACGGGCTCGATCCGGCCTTTACCCGCGCCACTTCCTTGTTGCTTTCCAGATCCACCACCGACACATCGTTGGAATAGCCATTGGCCGCAAAAAGGAATTTTCCATCGGGTGAAATTCCGATTCCCCAAGGACGAGGCCCCACTTTGATGGTATCGAGCAGTTCATAGGTATGCGTATCGAGCACGGACACCGTTCCGGCGCGCCCATTGCTCACATAGAGTTTTGTTTCGTCAGGTGAAACGCGGACACGCATCGGCCGCGAACCGGCGGGCAGCGTCAGCGTCTTCAGCACCCTGGCATTCGTGGTATCAACGACATTGATCTCGCCCACGGATTCCGACGGAATGAAGCCGATCGCGCTTTTTGTCAGAAAATCCACGCTTCGCGGTCTTCCATTCACTTTGAAATGCGCCGCAACGGAAAAATCACCGGTACTGATCACGAAAATGTCGCCGCCCGCCTCACAAGTGACATAAAACTGTTTCCCATCCGGCGTCGTGGTCACGCCCTCCGGCTCTTGACCCACCGGAATGAGATGTTCCCGCTTGCTCGATGCGATACTGATCACGCTGGCGGTCTTGGTATCTTCATTGGAAATGTAAATATGCTTGCCGTCCTTGCTCAGGGCGAATTCCTCCGGATCCGATCCCGCACTGAGTTTCCGGCGTAGCTGCTTGCTGGCGGTATCCAGGACGCCGATTCCGTCCGCGGCCTTGTCCGCATTCGCATCGTCGTCATCGTCCCTCTTGTTGGCAAACACCGGGTTGCCCCGGGCATCGATTTGCGGCGCTCCTTCGATCGGAGTGCCGCTCAATGCCACGTAAACAGTCTTGCCGTCCGGACTGGCATGAATGCCGCGCGGGCGCTTGCCCACTGCAATGGTTGCGACGACGCTGAAGTCGCCGCCGTTGATCACGGTGACGTCGCCGGATTTCTCGTTCGACACATAGACTTGATAATCCGGTGCGGCCGGCGCGGGAATTGCCGGCCCGGACAGGGCCGAGGCAGCCAGCAACACTGTGGACAAACTTGCTATGCGGTACACGGTATTTTCATGGTGGCCGACTCGCCGTCAATCCGCAACCGTTTCGACGCAGGTTTAATCGCCAGTCTGGCGCTTCAAAAGCGGTATCAGGCCTGCGATGGTTTCGATCACGGCGTCGGCGCCCGCGGCCAACAGCGACTTTTCAACCGGGGCGATGCGCGCCGCGCGCTCGGCGGCGCTCAACGCCAGCCACGCCTCGAAAGACATCCCAACACCATTGCCCGATGCCGCAATGCCAACGGTAAAACAGCCGGCGGCACGACCCTCTTCGACGCCGGTCTCGGTATCGTCAACTTTCACCACTCGAGAGAAGGGCCACACTCCCAGTTCGGCACAGGCCTTGTAAATCATCAAAGGACTCGGCCGGCCCGCCGGCGTCTCCCCGGAACAAACCAGGTGATCCGGAACATAGCCTTGCGCGGTCGCTTCGCGCAGAACCGGCGCCATCATCTCCCGTGTGTAGCCTGTCGAGGATCCCACCTTGATGCCTTCGGCACGAAGCGCGTCAACCGCAGCCCGGCCGCCGTCGATGAGGCGTGATGCACGCATCGCCTGCTCCCGCATCAGCGGGTCCAAATCCGCCATCAGGGCCGCAATATCAGTCTCGAGCGGCGCGCCGCCGCGCGCTCTCATCCAGTCTCCGGCAACAGCAGGATCATGCAGAAGTGCGCGCACATGATCGACCTTGGCCTTGCCCATGTCGCGCCGAGCCTGGGCATCGCTTAACTGCACGCCGCGTCGCGCGAAGGCCTGCTTGAGCGCAATGACCGGCGCCTGGCAGCCGAAATCCACAATGGTTCCCGCCCAGTCCAAGATCACAAGATCGAATCGATCGCGTATTGCCATCTAGTGTCCCGCCGAATAGATCGGTGACGGCTTCCTCTCCGATCGCAAAGCCGGTCGACGCACCAGACCCGCTCGTGATGATGACCACACGGACGGCGGGCGCCGGTGCATCCATCAACATCGTTCGGTCGGCGCACGAGGCGTAGGTCCCCGTCCAACGCTCGAGCACCTCCGGCGGGGGCCCGATCGCCGCCGCAAATTCCTCGAGAATGAGCTCATCGACTCTGGCATTCGCGAATGGATCAGGCGTCGGCGCATAGTGGTGGCTATCGCCGACGATGAGGCTGCCGTCCGCGCCTTGCGCGACAATCAAATGAATCCCATGCGCGAGATGCTCGCCCTGCTCGGCCTTCAGCCGCGCAAGCAACGACCCGGCTTCCGGTAACGCGGAATAACCGGCATAGCGCACCAGCCCCAGATCCGACATGACCACGCCCGGCAAGCGAAATCCGGGATCCTTGAGCCGGAGCATTTGCAGTTTGCAGCGGGTAACCTTGTAACGCGCAATTTGCTCCGGATAGAGTCCCGTCAGATCGTCTCCGGGACAGACGATCGCCGCCCCGGCCTGCACCCTGCCACGCGATGTCTCAAGCATCGGCGGATCGACCGACAGGACTGTGGTCTGGCGCAGAAAAACCACGTTCAGCTGCTCGGCAAGCCAGGCCGCGACCCGGGGTATGGCTTCTCGCGACTCGACCCGAATGTCGCGCGAGCTCGTCAGCACCGCCTGGACATCCTGCTTCGAGAATTGAGCGGCGCGCGCGCGAGCCGCCGCGGGACTCAAAAGCTCGCAGCCCTCGCCCATCTCGGTATTCAAGAACGCCTCGAATATCGGCAGCGCCTCGCGCCGTCTTGCGGTCATCCACAAGCCACGCTGCAGTATCGGAATGTCGGCCTTGCGTGCGACGTCCTGCCAGATCTCACTGGTCTTGCGGGCGCGCTGCCACGAGCGGCCGCGCTCCTGTCCGGTGACGGTGACGAAGCCAAAATTACGCACCGATGCGCCGTTCGCCTGCGCATCGCGGTCGATGACGATCACACGCAAGCCTCTCAAAGCGGCGGCGCGCGCGCAGGACAGGCCGATGATGCCCGCACCCACCACGGCGAGGTCGAAAACTCCGGAAACAGCGTTGTTAGAAGTGATGGTTTTGCTCTTCTAGAGGTAAAATCTGGCCTTCAAATACTACAAACACGTGACACCTTAGTGTCGCTCCTGCATTCGCGATAGTCTCCCACATGTCCCGCAACTAAGCTGAAGGCCAATACTTGATTGACAGAATTCATCAGGCGCTGGAAAAAGCCAACCCGGTATTTTTTACGACGTTCGCCGGGCTGGCGGGTTTTGCCGCGTATTTTTCCATGTACGCGTTTCGCAAGCCTTTCTCCGTTGCCATCTACGAGGCCGTCCCCGGATGGCACTTCGTTCTTGACTACAAGATTGCCCTGGTGCTCGCGCAGGTATTCGGCTACGCCATCTCGAAGCTGATCGGCGTCAAAATCATTGCGGAAATCGCACCCCAGAAGCGGGCAAGCGCAATCTTCAAACTCATTTCATTGTCGTGGGTGGCGTTGCTGGCGTTCGCGGTCATCCCAGCACCCTGGAATGTGCTGGCCCTGTTCCTCAACGGACTGCCGCTGGGGCTGATCTGGGGATTGGTGTTCGGTTTCATGGAGGGCCGACGCACCTCCGAAGTACTCGGCGCCATCGTCTGCGCAAGCTTTATCGTCTCATCGGGCGCCGTGAAATCAGTGGGCAAACTGCTGATGGATAACTGGCACGTCAATGAATTTTGGATGCCCGCGGCCACCGGGGCACTGTTCTTCCCGCTGCTCGCCCTCTCGGTCTGGGGTCTCGCGCAACTACCCCCGCCGTCGGCACGCGATGAATCGGCGCGGGTGCGGCGCGCGCCCATGAGATCGAAGGAGCGCGCGGCGTTCCTGAGCCGCCATGGGACGGGCATTGCGCTGCTGGTGATCTGCTACATCCTGACGACGGCGCTGCGCGACTTTCGCGACAATTTCGCGGCAGAAATCTGGACCGCTCTGGGATTCGGCCATGCGGCTGCCGTGTTTACGGCGAGTGAATTGCCGGTCGCGGTACTGGCCCTCACGGTGCTCGGCGTCATCATCGCCGTGCGCGACAACGTTCGCGCGCTGCTGGTCATCCATGGCGTGATAATCGCAGGCCTCATGCTGCTGGGGCTATCGACATTGGCATTCCAGGCCGGCTGGCTGTCCCCGCTTGCATGGATGATCTTAAGCGGCGCCGGCTTATATATGGCCTATGTGCCTTTCAATGCCATGCTCTTCGACCGTTTGATTGCAGCAAGCGGCACCGTGGGAACGGCGGGGTTTCTGATTTATATCGCCGATGCCTCAGGTTATCTCGGCAGCTGCGCGCTTCTGATATGGCGCAACTTCGGGTTGGTACAACTCAATTGGCTGCAGGTCTTCACGGCAAGCGCCTACGGCACCAGCATTCTGGGTATGCTGTTCATGGGACTGTCGGCGCTGTACTTCCTGCGAAAAACCGCGCCGGCAACCCAATTCGTATCGATCGCGACGCCCGACATGAAAGGCTGAATGCAATGAACACGATTGTCGAACCCGCCCGCTCGATCGATGTGGTCCTGGAAACCGATGTGCTCGTGGTCGGCAGCGGACCGGGCGGTCTTGCCGCGGCAATTGCGGCGGCTCGCGCCGGCGCGCGCACCGCACTGATCGATCGCAACGGCTGCTTCGGCGGCAACATCACGCAGGTCGGGGTCGAGGGTTTTGCCTGGTATCGCCATGAGCAAACGGTGGACTGCGAAGGCATCGGCATCGAGTTCGAGCAGCGGGCCAAGGCGATGGGCGCGGCGATGCCGGAACCGCAGTCTTTGAGCCACGCGCTCGAGGCTGAGATGTTCAAGTGGGTGGCCGACGTGCTGGTACAGGAAGCGGGAATCACGCCGCTGCTGCACCGGCTTTGCGTGGCGCCGATCATGGAGAATGGCGCCATCCGCGGCGTCATCATCGAAAGCAAGGCCGGTCGCGAGGCCATCTTCGCCAAACGGGTGATCGACGCGACCGGCGATGCCGACATCGCGACGCGCGCCGGAGCACCGGTGCGCAAGTCGCCCAAGAGCGAGATGATGTCGGCGTCGGTCATGTTCTCCATGAGCGGGGTCAACAAGCAACGCTTCATCGAGGCGGTGAAGGCCGATCCTCAGACCTATGCAGACTGGTCCGGCAACAACGAGTGGGACTATGAAACCTCGGGCAAGGAGGACATGCTGTTCTCCCCCTTTCTGCGCAAGCCGTTCAAGAAGGCGCTCGAGGCCGGCCTCATCCCGCCGAATCTGGCCACCATCGCCGGCACCTGGGGCTCGGTCACCGATCAGGGCGACCTGACCTATTTGAATCTTGTGCATATGCCGGAAATCGACGGCACCAACCCGGATGATCTGACCCTCGGCGAGATGCGCGGCCGGCGCGAGGCCATCTACGCGCTGGAGGCATTGCGCGCCTTCATGCCGGGTTGCGAGGACGCCAAGCTGCGCAACTTCGGCATGACGTTGGGCATCCGCGATACGCGCAAGATCGATGCGCTGTACAACCTCACCGGCACCGATGTCCGCGAACAGGCGCGATTCGATGACGCCATCGGCATCTTCCCCGAATTCATCGACGGCTATGGAGTCCTCATTTTGCCGACCACCGGGCGCTACTGGCACGTGCCCTATCGCGCCCTGGTACCCAAGGGCGTCGCCAATCTGCTGGTCGCCGGGCGCTGCATCGGAGGCGACAAAATCTCGCACGCCTCGGCGCGCAACATGATGTGCTGCGCGGTCAGCGGCCAGGGCGCGGGGATCGCGGCGGCGGTGTCGATCAAGCGCGACGAAGCGCTGGACAAACTGAATATCGGCGCCCTCCACCAGGAGCTTGCGCGGCAGGGCGCCCGCTTCCAGTGACCAGCAACGGACCCTCGCCTTTGCGCTGGTGGATGCTGGCACTGGCGGCCGTCGCCGTGTCCAGCAGCTACTACGAAGACGATGTCATCGGCAACATCGCCGACCTGCTGCATCAGCAACGCGGGATCACCCAATCGCAGCTGGGCCTGCTGAACGCCATTATCAGCATCCCCAATGCGGTGTTGGCCCTCTACAGCGGATTGCTGATCGACCGCTACGGGCCGGCGCGCATCGCACTTTGGGCTGCGGCGATCGGTGTGTTCGGCGCCGCGCTCACGGCCATCGGTATTCCCTATGGAGTCATGGTGGCCGGCCGCTTCATCTTCGGCATCAGCGAAGGCTCGATATTCATTGCCCTGATCGCGGGCCTGGCGCAATGGTTCCCGCGCAGCGGTATCGCCCTCGCCACCGCGCTGTATTTGAGCCTCGCCCGCGTCGGCTCCTTTGCCGTGGATAAATCCCCCACCTGGGCGCGGCCGCTCTACGATCAAGGCTGGCAGCCGCCATTGTGGCTGGGAGCAGGCATCACCGCGGCGGGCCTCGCGGCGGCGCTGTTGTACTTCTGGGTGGACAGGCGCTACCGGCCCATGCAGCAGGCGGCGGCCGGCGATGCCCGGGTAAGATGGCGTGAGCTGCTGAACTTTGACATGTCTTACTGGTACATCCTTGGTCTGCACGTGCTGTACGCCGCGGTGTTCTTTCCCTTTCGCACGACGTATGTCACCGAGTACTTCCAGCACGTCAAGGGACTTACCCTGCAACAGGCCGGCAATACCAATAGCTGGGTGTTCTTCGCCGCCATCTTTGCGACGCCCTTTTTCGGATTACTCGCCGATCGAGTCGGGCATCGCGCGTTGATGCTGACCTTCGGCACCCTGCTGCTGCCCCTGACGTTCTTGGTGTTGGGACTGACCGGCCTCAACCTATGGGTGACCACCGTCATGATGGGGATCAGCTTCTCGCTGGTACCCGCGATCATCTGGCCGGCGACGACATTGATCGTGGAACCAAAGCGCCTGGGCACGGCCCTGGGACTCATCACATTGATCCAGGCGCTGGCCATGTTCGTGTCGAATCTCGTCGCCGGCGCTCTCGCGGATGCCGCGGGTGCCGGATCTTCGAACCCGGCCGGCTACTCGCTCATGATGTGGTTCTTCTTCCTCTTGAGTCTCACAGCACTCGCCTCGGCCGTGCTGTTGTGGCGCCGCGAAGCCGGACCCCGAGGGCACGGACTCGAAAACGCTCGATGAGGCCAACGCATCGCGGCTCACGTGGATTGCCCGGACAGTCTCCTAGTCGGTCCGCCGTCCGAAGCGCCGTTGGATCTCACCCACAAAGCCGCGCCGAAAGGTCATGACGCAGATCACGAAAATAACCCCGATGATCACCGAGACCCATGCGCCCACGAGGTCAGACAGGTACTCCTCGAGAGTGACCACCACATTTGCGCCGACCACTGGACCGAGAAAGGTACCGCTGCCGCCCAGCAGGGTCATCAGCACCACTGCGCCGGAGGTGTCCTGGCTGACATCCGTGAGCGTGGCAAATCCCAACACCAAGGCCTTGAGGGAACCCGCGAGACCCGCCAGGCTGGCCGACAGCACAAACGCCACGAGTTTGTAGCGGTCAACCTTGTAGCCTAAGGATATGGCGCGTGGTTCATTTGCCCGGATCGCCTTCAGGACCTGGCCGAAGGGCGAATGCACAATGCGGCGGATCAACAGATACATGGCGACAAAGATGACCAACACGAAGTAGTACATGGTCCTGTCGTTGCCGAGGCCGAGTACTCCGAAGATACTGCCGCGCGGAATGCTCTGCAGACCGTTCTCGCCGCCGGTGAACTGTGCCTGCAGGCAGATGAAGTACACAACCTGCGCGAGTGCCAGGGTGATCATGGCAAAATAAATGCCCTGGCGGCGCACTGCGATCGCGCCGATTACCAGGCCCAACAGCATCGAGACCGCCACGCCAGCCAGGATTCCTTCGATGGTTCCCCACCCATGGGCGGTCACCAGCCAGCCCGTGATGTAGGCGGATGACCCAAAGTAGGCGGCATGGCCGAAGGACAGCATTTTTGTATAGCCGAGCAATAGATTGAAAGCACAGGCAAACAATGCAAAGCACAGCAATTTCATGAGAAACACGGGATACAACCCCAGAAGCGGCGCCACCAAGGCGAGGACCGCAAGGACGATGTACACCGCAAATTCGGCACGCATTTATTGCTCTTTTCCGAACAGACCGGCGGGCCGCCAGATCAGCACCAGGGCCATGATGACAAACACCACGATATTCGACGCTTCGGGATAGATGACCTTGGTCAACCCCTCGATCAGCCCAAGCACCAGGCCGCTGACGATGGCGCCGACGATGGAGCCCATGCCTCCGATGACCACGACCGCGAACACCACGATCACGAGCGATGAGCCCATCAGCGGGCTGACCTGGATCACCGGCGCCGCGAGCACTCCTGCCAGCGCCGCCAGCGCCACGCCCGCCCCGTAGGTCAGCATCACCATGACCGGCACGTTGATGCCGAAGGCCTGCACCAGTTTCGCGTTCTCCGTGGCCGCACGCAGCATCGCTCCCAATCGGGTGCGCTCGATCAGAAACCATGTCATGCCGCACACCGCGATGGAAGCCAGAACGACCCACGCGCGATAGATGGGCAGCACCATGAAGCCCAGATTGAAGCCGCCCCGCAATAATTCCGGCACTGGATAGGATTTACCGGAGGCGCCGAATTGGCTGCGCATGATGCCCTCGGCGATCATGGCAATGCCAAAGGTCAATAGCAGTCCGTAAATCGGTTCCAGCTGGTACAGGTGCCTCAAGAACAGCCGCTCGATGATGATCCCGAGGATCCCCACCGCCAGCGGCGCCAGCAGCAGCGCGCACCAATAGTTGATCCCGAGGAACTGCAGACCAATGTAAGCCGCAAATGCCCCGAGCATGTAGAAGGCACCATGCGCGAAATTGACGATCCCAAGGAGTCCGAAAATCACGGCCAGCCCAAGACTCAAAATCGCATAGAACGATCCGTTGACCAGCCCCAACATGAGCTGACCTAGAATCGCCGGCAGCGGCACACCGAAAACCGTCGTCACGATACATTCATCGTCGTTCGCGCGGCCGAGCGCGGCCGAACTGATTCTCGGCTACTTCTTCACCAAGGGACAGCTCGGATCGGGCTGCGCGCCGTCGGCTTCCTCTCCCGTCATCGTCTTGATCACCTTGTAATAGTCCCAGGGGTACTTGGACTCTGCGGGGGTCTTCACCTGCATGACGTACATGGTGTGAACCATCAGGCCGTCGGCGCGGATGTATCCATCCTTGGCGAACACATCGTTGATCTTGGTCTTCTTCAACTGCGCCATCACCGCGTCTGCATCGGTGGTTCCCACGGCTTTGACGGCTTTCAAGTATTGCATCGTGGCCGAGTAATAAGCCGTCTGGTTCATGGTCGGCTGGCGGTTGACCTTTGCGTAAAAGCGCTTCGCGAAGGCGCGGGTCTCATCGTTCAGGTCCCAGTACCAGCCGGTGGTCAAGTACAGCCCGTGGGCGGTTTGCAGCGTCAGCGCGTGGATGTCGGTCAGGAACACCAGCAACGCGGCGGGTGTCATCGTTTTGGTAATGCCAAATTCGTCTGCGGCCTTGAGCGAGTTTGAGAAATCGGTTCCGGCGTTCGCGAGCCCCAGCACCTGGGCGCCTGAGGCCTGTGCCTGCAGCAGAAAGGATGAGTAATCCGTGGTGCCCAGGGGAGCACGCACCGCGCCCAATACTTTTCCGCCATTGGCCAGCACCACACGCGTGGCAGCCTCCTGCAACTGGGTGCCGAAGGCGTAATCGGCGGTCACGAAGAACCAGGTCTTGCCCCCCTGCTTGACGATCGCACTCGCGGTGCCGTTACCCAGCGCGGTGGTGTCATAGGCGTAGTGCACCGTGTAGGGCGTGCAATCGACACCGGTCAAGGAGGCGCCGCCCGCGCCGATCGCGAAAAAATTGACCTTCTTCGCCGCCGCGACCTTGGACATCGCGATGCTCACGCCGGTATTGGAGCCGCCCAATACGACCGTCAATCCGTTTTGATCCGCCCACTCCCGAAACTTCGAGGCGCCGATGTCGGGCTTGTTCTGATGGTCGACGCTCAGGACAGTGATCTTTTTGCCGAGCACCGTGCCGCCGAAATCGGCGATGGCCATGTTGATGGCCTCAAGCCCACCCTGGCCGATGACGTCGGCGTACACACTCGACATGTCGTCAATGTCGCCGATGACCACCTGGTCGGTCGCTGCAACAGCCTGTGAGGATGCATATACGCCGAGCAGCGCACCGAGCGCCAGTATGTTTGATTTGCGCATCATCTCGTGATCCTTTTCTAAATGTTGTTCAAACGCCCAAGTATTCCTGAAGCAATCCTGTTTGCGACCCGATCTCCGATTGTCCGAATTGTTTCACAATCCGGCCGCGTTCCATGACATAAAATCGATCCGCCAAAGGAGCCGCAAACCTGAAATTTTGCTCGACCAGCACCACGGTTATGCCCTTGGATCTCAACGCGCGTATGACCTCGCCGAGTTTTTGCACGATCACCGGGGCCAACCCCTCCGATATCTCATCCAGCAGCAACAACCGCGCACCAGTGCGCAGGATACGCGCCACCGCCAGCATCTGCTGTTCACCGCCCGAGAGGCGCGTACCGGGACTGGCGGCGCGCTCCTGCAGATTGGGAAAAATATCGTAAATCTCCTGAAGCTGCATCCCTCGGGAGCCCTTGAGCCGCGGCGGCAACAGCAAATTCTCCTCGGCCGATAACGCCGAAAAAATACCGCGTTCCTCCGGACAATAGCCCACCCCCAGGCGCGCGATGCGATGGGGGGCGAGATTCAGCGCCTCGATATCGTTGACCCGGATCGACCCTTTGCGCGCGCCCACCAGTCCCATGATGGCGCGCAGCGTGGTGGTCCGCCCCGCGCCATTGCGCCCCAGCAGCGTGACCACCTCGCCCTCCTGAACAGTGAAGTGTACGCCATGCAAAATGTGCGACTCGCCGTACCACGCCTGCAGATCCTCCACTTGCAGCACCGCTCGCGACACTAGCCGGGTCCCTTGAGTTCCGCGCCGTCGGTGCCCATGTACGCCTCGATGACCTGCGGATTTCTGGAAACTTCGGCGTAGGGTCCGGCGGCAATCACACGGCCGCGTTGCAACACCGAAATGGTATCCGCAATCGATGAAACCACGCTCATATTGTGCTCGACCATGAGCACGGTGCGGTTGGCCGAGACCTGCTTGATCAATTGCGTAACATGCGACACGTCCTCGTGTCCCATGCCCTGTGTGGGTTCGTCCAGGAGCATCAAGTCCGGTTCGAGCGCCAGAGTCGTGGCCAGTTCCAAGGCGCGCTTGCGCCCGTAAGGCAGGTCGGCCGCCAGCGTATGGGCAAATGGTTCAAGGTGCACCTCGGCCAGCAGCTGCGTCGCGCGCACATCGAGTTTCGCCAGGCTCCTTCCCGAGCGCCAGAAATAAAACGAAGTGCCCAAATTTCGCTGCAAAGCCACGCGCACGTTCTCAAGAGCCGTAAGGTGAGGAAACACGGCGCAAATCTGGAATGAGCGCACCACGCCGCGCCGCGAGATGTCCGCTGGCTTTTCCCGGGTGATATTCTCGCCGCGGTAGAAAATCGTACCCGACGTCGGCTGTAGAAATTTGGTCAACAGATTGAAAAAGGTGGTCTTGCCGGCGCCATTCGGGCCGATGAGCGCATGAATTTCCCCGCTGCGCACGCTGATTGACACGCCATCGACCGCAACAAACCCGTTGAACTCCTTGACGAGATTGTGCGTCTCCAGAATCGCGGCTTGCGCCGACGCCATAGCGTGCCCCTTTATTTTTATCGAACCTTAAGGCCGGCCGCCCTCAACCCCGGCGCGGGTGCTACGAGGGCCTCAAAAAACCAATTTTTCCTGCCGCAGACGGCCTGCAATCGCCGGCGTGATGTCCAGAAGCGCTTCATCGCGCGACTCGAGATTTTTGGCCTTGGTGTCGATGGTGTAAATCAGCTTGGCGCCTTGCGTCTCGAACAGCCTGGTCATGATATGAACGTCGCCCTCCAACGTGGTGATTGACGGCGAGGTCACAAAGGTCCCGTACACCACCGGCATGCCATAGCCACCATAGTAGCCTGTCACATACCCGGCATCGGTCGCCTTGTAGAGCGCGCTGCCGAGCGAGTCAGTGCCCGCGCCTTCCTTGGTATCCATTTTCATCGCGACCAGCGAAGTGACCAGCACGGCATCGGCATGGGTTTTGGCAACCACCTTGACGATATTGTCGCGGGTCAGCTCCTCCTTGCTGGTCATGACATCGCAGCTTGAAATACCCGCCACCGTCGAGCCATTGGAGATCGCGCGCGCGAGAGAGTACTCGAATGCGCAGCGCGAGTTGTATGCCGGAGTCAACCCGACGACGAGCACATTTTTGAATGAGAGATTTCGGGGCGCATCAGCCTGCCACTCGCCGCTGACCGAGGTCGAGGCGCAACTGCTGATGGCCGCCCCCGCAAGAGTCAATAGAATCGGGGCGATGATCGGGCGGCGCGCTCGTACGGCATGGGTCAGGGTCTTCGGCATTACTTCCTCCTGTCCAGCGGGTATCCGGACGAATACGCGTGAGTATGCACTTGGTCGCGTGAAGTCGACACGTCATCGCGTTTGCGCGAAATATATTTCATCTCATATATACAATGTAACTTATTAATACATATCACTTTTATTTCGAAATATCGATGAATTTTATACCCTCGTCGCAAGCGATGAGCAAACGCGCGCGCTTTTGGCATTTAGGATCCTGGCCGCGTGGACTCAAGTATCATAGGCATTTCAGGAGACCTTAATTTAGTGCCCAGTAAAATCCCCGACGGCGAGACTCGCGGCTGGATCGTGCCGATCGGCGGGGCCGAGAACAAGGAAAACGACCGTCGCATCCTGGAGCGATTCGTGCGCGTTTCAGGAGGCGCGGAGGCCAATATCGTGGTCATTCCCACGGCGAGCCGGATGCACGAAACCGGCCCGCGTTATGAGAAACTTTTCAAGGAAATCGGCGCAGCCGAAGTTGCGGTGATGGACTTCGATACGCGCCGTGATTGCCAGGAACCGGGGCGCTTGCGCCGCCTGGAAGAAGCAAGCGGCATCTTCTTCACGGGCGGCAATCAATTGCGTTTGACCACCCTGCTCGGCGGTACACCTGTTGCAAAACTCATCCGCGTACGCAATGCGCATGGCGTCACCGTGGGCGGCACCAGCGCCGGCGCCAGCATCTTGAGCGAGCACATGATCGCGTTTGGCGATGAGGGATCCGCGGTGATTTCCGGCAGCGTGCGCCTCGCACCGGGATTGGGACTCACCAATCGATTCATCATCGATCAGCATTTTCGTCAGCGCGACCGATTGGGAAGGCTGATTACCGCGCTGGCATACAATCCATTCGCAGTCGGCATTGGACTGGATGAGGACACGGCGGCATTCATAGGTCCCGACGAAACGGTCGAAGTCCAGGGCAGCGGCGGCGTGACGGTCGTCGATGCGTCCGAGGTCAGCTTCTCTTCCATCGGCGAAGTCAGCGAGGGCCAGCCGGTCTGCGTGCTCGGCCTGCGCTTGCACATTCTGGTCGCTGGAGCGACGTTCAATTTGCACACGCGCGTGGCGTCGCCGGGCACGCTTAACGTTGCGAAAGACTACGCGAAAGACTAGATCCAGGGGCTGCGGATTCCATGCGAGTACTCGACCGTTCCGTCTATGTAGGCCCCTCGCTGTATGCACGTTTTCCGGTCATTCGACTGGAAGTCGACCTGGGAGAACTCGAGGCCTGGCCCACGGGCCGGCTCGGCGGCGAATTTATCGATGCGCTGGCCGCAGACCTGCCGGGTCTCGCGGAACATGGCTGCTCGTACCGCGAGCCCGGCGGATTCTTTCGACGCATGCGTGAAGATGAAGGTACTTGGCTGGGACACGTCCTCGAGCACGTGGCCATCGAGCTGCAGAACATGGCCGGCGAAGCCGTTACCTTTGGTAAAACACGCAGCGCCGGCGCGCCCGGCGTCTACACGGTCGTCTACGAATATGCGCAGCGCGACGAGGGCATCGCCGCAGGCGATCTGGGTATTCGTCTTTTGTGCTCGCTTCTGCCCGCCTCGATTCGCCCCGTGGGTTCCGTCCCCGAAGGCTGGAATTGGCAGGAGGCGCGGGATGATTTCATCCGCTTCGCTCAGCGCCGCGCGCTGGGGCCATCGACATCTTCTTTGGTCAAAGCCGCGGAGAGTCGTGGGATTCCATGGCTTAGGCTCAACGATCAGTCATTGGTCCAGCTGGGCCACGGCAAGTTTCAACAGCGCATTCAGGCCACGGTGACCAGCCACACACCGCACATCGCGGTGGAGTTGGCGAGCGACAAGGAAGAGACCAACAAAATCCTGGCCACTCTGGGCCTGCCCGTGCCGAAACAGGAGTTGGTGCAAAGCGAGGGCCAGGCGGTGCGCGCCGCAAAACGCATCGGATTTCCCGTCGTGACCAAACCTTACAACGGCAATCACGGCCGCGGTATCTCCATTCGCCTCACCAGCGATGAAGAGGTGGCGCAGGGCTACTTGGTGGCACGCGAGCATTCGCGCTCGGTGATCGTCGAGACATTTCTGGAAGGCGACGATCATCGCCTCCTGGTGGTCAACGGCGAGCTGGTGGCGGCGACCCGACGCACGCCGGGTCACGTCGTCGGCGATGGCGTACACAGCATTTTGCAGCTGATCGATCTTGTGAATAAGGATCCGCGCCGAGGCGTGGGCCACGAAAAAGTATTGACCCGGCTGGAACTGGACGCGCAGGCGCACAAGATGCTGGAGCGGGCAAACCTGACGCCAGAGTCCGTGCCTGACAAAGCGCATGTCGTGCTGCTGCGCTCCACCGCAAACTTGTCCACCGGAGGCACAGCCACCGACGTGACCGACATCATTCATCCTGATAACCGCGAGATGGCGGAGCGCGCGGTAAGAGCCATCGGCCTGGATGTGGGCGGCGTGGATTTCCTGTCCAAGGATATCACCGAGAGCTATCGCAGCATCGGCGGCGGCATCTGCGAAGTCAACGCGGCGCCCGGGTTTCGCATGCATGTGGCGCCGAGCGAGGGAACGCCGCGCGATGTGGCCGGTCCCGTGATCGACATGCTGTTTCCGGCGGGCGCCTCGTTTCGTGTGCCCATCGCCGCGGTCACGGGCACCAACGGCAAGACCACGACAGCTCGAATGCTCGCGCACGTCACCAAGATGGGCGGCTATACGCCGGGTTTGACGACCACGGATGGCGTGTACATCGACGGGCAACGCACCGTACAGGGCGACATGACCGGTCCCGTTTCCGCTCGCATGGTGCTGGCGGACCCGCAGATCGACATCGCCGTGCTTGAAACCGCGCGCGGCGGATTGCTGCGCGCCGGCATGGGCGTCAACGAGGTCAACGTCGGCGCCGTTCTGAATGTTCAGGCCGATCACCTGGGACTCAAGGGTATCGATACGCTCGAGCAACTCAGCGAACTGAAGCGCATTGTCGTCGAGGTGGCCACCGATTGTGCAGTGCTGAATGCGGATGACGCCTTGGTTCTGAAAATGGCGGGACACACAGAAGCGAAGAACATCTGCTACGTCACGATGAATCCGCATCATGCGCTGGTGCGCGAGCACATACGCGCCGGCGGCCGCGCCTGCGCACTCGAAGCCGGCGTGAATGGCCAGATGATCACCTTGTATGATCGCGGCGGGCACATTCCGCTGCTCTGGACGCATTTGATTCCCGCCACGCTCGAGGGTCGGGCGACGCACAATGTGCAAAACGCAATGTTCGCCGCCGCCATGGCGTTCTCGCTCGGCATCAAGCTGGATGCCATTCGCCAGGGATTGCGAACATTCGATTCGACATTCTTTCAAGCCCCCGGACGGATGAACGTATTCAACGAACACCCGTTCAAGGTGCTGTTCGACTACGGGCACAACGCTCATGCAGTCGGCGTGATGGCTGATTTGGCCATGCGTCTGGATGTGGTCGGCCGGCGCATTGTGGTGCTGGCAGGACCCGGAGATCGGCGCGACGAGGATCTGGTGGCGATCGCCAAAGCAGCTGCGGGCCGCTTCGATCACTACATTTGCCGGCGCGATGACAACCTGCGCAATCGTGGGCCGGACGAAGTGCCGCGCCTTCAGGCGCAGGCGCTGCGATCGGCGGGGGTACCCGAGAAGGATATTTCTGTCATTCCGGACGAGCAGGAGGCCATCGATGCCGCCCTGCGAATGGGAGAATCCGGGGATTTGCTGCTGATCTTCGCCGATGCCCTGGTGCGTTCCTGGAAACAGGTTACCAAGTTCAAACCTGTGGCTGCCCCGCCTCCATCGTCCCCCGCTCCCACCGTGCGGGCACCTGCCGCGGAAGCCAAGAACGTGCAGAAAGAGGAAACCTCGGTCGCCGTCGCGTATTCGGAATTCAATCTTGACGGCCTGATCCGCGATGAGAGGGGTGTCCGGTTGGCACCGGAGAGCGAAGACTGAACACTTCGCCCGGCCTGCCGTTTGTTGATTCCAGGCGCCTGACCGGGGGCAATCTTTTCTTCGCATCGCCGGGCGCGGTACTCGACCTGGTCGGCGTCCCCGTGGATGCGCGCACTGATCGCCGCCTGGCGCGAACGCATCGAGCGCGCCCGCGCGCGTCTCGGTTGGGCTGAACATCCAGCGGCAGTGCGCCCGCACCTGGGCGGCGCTCTGTTTGCCATCGCCGCGCCCAACGATCAGCTTCTGCTGGCGACCGAAATCAACGAGTGGGCGCTGTGCGCGGCGCTCATGGAACGCGACCCGGTGCGCTGGAGCGCACTCGAGGACGCACTCATCTTCGCCGCTGCGGCCAACTCCGCGGACGGTACGGTTCCGGAAGCAGCCTTTGCGCCCGTCATCGAGGAGAACGCAGCGTTGGCGCGCTTTCAGCGGCTTGCCGTCGCCGAGGCGCTGCCCTCCATGCGCGTCCTCCTGCAGGCCGCCGCCACGCGCGGCCTGGGCTATGTGCTCGATGAGTCGCAGCTGACCTTGGGCGCGGGCGCCGGCGGCCGCAGTTTCTTACTGTCGGCGTTGCCCGAAGCGGCGGATGTGGCCTGGGATGAAATATCGGACATTCCCACCGCATTGGTCACGGGATCCAATGGCAAAACCACGACGGTGCGTCTGCTGGCCGCCTGCGGTCGGGCTCATGGCTGGCGCGTCGGCTACAACTGCACCGACGGCGTATTCATTGATGACGCCGCGATCGCGACGGGAGATTACTCCGGGCCCGCCGGTGCACGAATGGTCATGCGCGACCCACGCGCGCAGGCGGCGATTTTGGAAACCGCGCGCGGCGGGATATTGCGTCGGGGCATCGCCGTGCCGCGCGCCGATGCGGCAGTTGTGACCAACATCAGCTCGGATCATTTCGGAGAGTATGGGATCGACGATCTCGCGGGTCTGGCGGACGTCAAATTAAGCGTCGCTGCCGCCGTCGCCGAACGAGGGCTTCTCGTATTGAATGCCGATGATTCGATGCTGCGGATGAAAGCCGGCGAGCTTGCGCGGCGATTCGACTCCGGCCCGGCGATCGGTTGGTTCGCGCTGGACGCGGATCAAGCCCTCATGCAGGAGTATCGTCGGCACGGCGCACCGACCTGCGGCGTTCGCCGGGGGGCACTGTCCCTTCATTACTCGGGCGTGGACCACGACCTGGGAGCCATCTCGGAAATGCCCCTGTCGATGGGCGGCATGGCGAGCTACAACATCGCTAATCTTGCCGGTGCTGCGCTGGCGGCGGCCGCGCTGGGAATACCGGCAGCGACCATCGCCGGCGTCTATGCGCGTTTCGGAAAGCACTTGAACGACAATCCGGGCCGCCTTATGCATTTTGATTTCAACGGCGCGAGAGTGCTCATCGACTATGCCCACAATCCGGAAGGCCTGCGCGGATTGCTCTCGGTGGCGAAGCAACTGCGCACCGGCCCCGGCCGCCTCGGCATTCTGCTCGGCACCGCCGGCAACCGAAAGGATTCAGATATCGAGGAATTGGCCCGAGTCGCGGGCGATTTTCGGCCGGACCTCATTGTCGTCAAAGAGGACGAGGCGCATTTGCGGGGCCGCGCTCCGGGCGAGGTGCCGAAGATCATTCGCG
Source organism: uncultured Gammaproteobacteria bacterium (assembly GCA_963775565.1). Classification (GTDB taxonomy): domain Bacteria; phylum Pseudomonadota; class Gammaproteobacteria; order Steroidobacterales; family Steroidobacteraceae; genus Bog-1198. The sequence goes on along the minus strand of CAVZJP010000016.1, from coordinate 126,424 downwards.
CCGAGCTATTGCGTATTGGCTTTTCAGCATCCGCATTGCCCACGACCGACACGGAGATTGCGGCGGTACGCCTGGCGCTTGAATGGGCACGACCCGGCGATGTCCTCGCCCTGCCCTTGCACTCGACCGGCGCCCGCGATGAGGTCGTCGCCCTGCTCCAGGGATAGCCTCACAGCTTGCCAAGGCCGGCCGCAAATGCTTAATTCGAAGGACCAAGAAGGGGATGATCATGCGCAATAACAAGAACGGAATATTCGCGGCAATCGCGATCATGGCCATTTTCCCCGCCACTGTGTCATGGACTCAGGCGGATGATCCGCCGGCACCGACACCGGTTCCCGCGCCGGCCGCGACTGCCGGCGGCGACATTCCCGGTGATTTCAAAGTGGTCACGGATGCGGATGACTACATCAAGCGCGACGCCATGATTCCCATGCGCGACGGCGTGAAGCTGTACACCGTCATCGTCATCCCCAAAGGGGCCACGCATGCGCCCATGATCCTCGACCGCACGCCCTACGGCGCCGACAAATTCGTCAGCAGCAGTGACAGCCCTCATCGCGCCATGGCTCTTCCCATACAGCTTCGGGGAGCTCTCCGAAGCCGGTTACATCATCGTTTGCCAGGATGTTCGCGGGAAATATAAATCCGAGGGTGAATACGTCATGAACCGGCCTCTGTCGGGCGGCTTGAATCACTCGCCGGTGGATCATTCGACTGACGCCTGGGACACGATCGACTGGCTGGTCAAGAACGTCCCCGAGTCCAACGGCAAAGTCGGGACCATGGGCACGAGCTACGATGGCTTTACGGTCCTGATGAGTCTGGTCAATCCGCACCCGGCCCTGAGGGCGGCTGCGCCCTTCAATCCCATGGTTGACACTTGGATGGGCGATGACTGGTTTCATAACGGCGCTTTGCGCCAAACGTACGCGGACTACATCTACGCACAGACCGCTTCCAAGAAATCGGACGATAAATGGATTACGCCGCGCTACGACGCGTACGAGACCTGGCTGTTGGCCGGCTCCGCCGGCAACATGGGCAAGTCAGTGGGGATGGATCAACTGCCCTTCTGGCAACGTCTCATTGCGCACCCGGATTATGATCGCTACTGGAGCGCCCAGGCGATGGACAAGATCCTCGGCGCGCGAGCCTTGACCGTACCGACGCTCATCGTTCACAGCCAATGGGATCAAGAGGACATTTATGGGGCGCCTGCGGTTTTCGCGGCCACCCGGAATCTGTCGCCCGGGGGCCGCGAGAATTCTCATCTCGTCATCGGCCCGTGGCGCCATGGCGGGGGCAACGGCGAGGGATCTAGCCTGGGCGCAATCAAGTTCGATGGCGATACCGGCCGCTGGTTTCGGCGCAATGTTCTCTTGCCGTTTTTCGATTCGCATCTCAAAGACGAGGCACCCAAGGCCGACATCGCAGTGGTGACGGCTTTCGAGACCGGCGCCAACGTGTGGCGCCGCTACGATCAATGGCCGCAGTCCTGCGCTTCCGGATGCCCCTTCAAGTCGCAGCCGCTGTACCTGGCCGCCGGCGCGAAGCTGTCCTTCGACAAGCAGAACAAGCCGCCTTCTGCCTTTGACGAATACATCTCCGACCCCGCGAAGCCGGTCACTTACCGGCCGAGGCCGATTCGTCCGACGTACACCTCAGACTCCACTTGGAGGCGTTGGCTGGTCGATGATCAACGCTTCGCCGCGGACCGCACCGATGTGCTGACCTACACTTCCGATGTGCTGAAGACACCGCTGCGGATTGCAGGTCAGCCGGTGGCTCATCTCTATGCCTCCACCACGGGAACCGACAGCGACTGGGTGGTCAAACTGATCGATGTCTATCCGGATGAGGTCCCGGGCAATGCGGATATGGGAAGCTACCAACTGCCCATCGCCATGGACATCCTGCGCGGCCGATATCGCGAAGACCCTGCGAACCCTTCCGCCATCCCATCGGGCAAAATCGTCGAGCTACACGCTCAAGCTGCCGCACGCCGACCATGTGTTTCTCCCCGGCCACAGAATCATGGTGCAGGTGCAGTCGAGTTGGTTCCCGCTGTACGACCGGAATCCTCAATCCTTTGTGCCGAACATTTTTTTCGCTTCCCCTGGCGACTATGTGAAGGCCACTCAGAGGGTGTTTCACAAACCTGACGCCGCGAGCTACATTGATCTACCGGTCGCGCCGTAGGACGGCCCTTAAATGACGCTGTCGAATCTCTTGGTGTTCACGCTTGCCCTGGTGGTCGCCGCCGGATCTCCCGGCCCCAGCATTGCAGCGCTGGTCGCGCGCGTGCTGACAAACGGCTTTCGCGACGTCCTGCCGTTTCTGGCCGCGATGTGGATCGGGGAAGCGCTCTGGCTCGGGTGCGCCGTGGCCGGGCTTGCCGTAGTGGCGCGTTCGTTGGGTTGGGTGTTCATCGCTCTGAAATTCCTGGGCGTCGGCTACCTGCTGTTTCTCGCCTGGAAGATGTGGTTCGCGCCGACGCAGGTAGCGGACGGTGAGCTGCCTCGAGGACAATCGCCGTGGCGAATGTTCGCGCGCCGGACTGACCGTCACGCTGGGCAATCCCAAGATCATGGTGTTTTATCTGGCGCTGTTGCCCACCATCGTCAATTTGCAGCGAGTGGGCACGGCTGCCTGGCTCGAGCTGACCGCCACCATGTTCGTCGTGCTCATATCCGTGGATTTTTGCTGGGCGCTGCTGGCGGTGCGCGCTCGCCGCTTTTTGAAGAGCGCTCGGGCCGTGAAATTTGCCAACCGCACCAGCGCGACGATGATGGCAGGCGCGGCGGCCGCGATCGCCGCGCACTGAATCCTGGCTCACCAAGCCCTAGCCCATTAAACCCTAGCCGCCCAACTGAGCCCGCATCTGCGCCGCGATTTTGGTGTCGCCGGCAAGGTCCGCGGCTTTCACCGCACCGGTCAGGCTCCCGCGCCTTCCAGGAGATCCCACCAACGCGGCCTGATAAGCGGTGAGTGCTTCTTTCGGACGACGCAGCTGCAGGAGTAAATCACCCAGTTGCTCGCGCGCTGGAACGATGGGCCCTGGTGTTGCCGGCGATTTATCCACCGCGTCCTCTTCATCAGCCGCTTGGGTGAGCAATAAAACCGATTCCTCGGGATGCGCGCTTGCCGCCAACTGCCAAGCCTTGGCTTCCTTGTCGAGCACATCAACTTGAACGGCCCAATAGGAGTTTCCGCTGGCCTGTAATTTTTGCCGGCATTCCTCGATTTTCGCGATATCACCATCCGCAGCTTGCGGGCGTCCCAGGCGCGAATCGGCAACCGCGCGGGCCCAGTAGACGAGCGCTCTCACGTGCGGAGGCGATCCCGGAAGAGCACTGAGTGAGGCCGCGTCCGCCCACATTTGGCGCTCCACCGCGAGCCGCACGGGCATGGCCGTGGCCGCATAACCGACCTTGAAATCGTCTCCCAAGGTTACATTCATGGCGCGCAGCGACGCGACAACTTGGGCCGCGTCGGAATCCTGGCCTCGTTGCAGGTAGGCGTAGGTTAAATAATCCATCGCATGCAATTCTTCGCCGATGTCGCCCTGGGCATGCGCGGCCGCTCGTGCCGCCTTGTTTGACGCAATGGAATCGTCCCACAAGCCCAGCCGCGTAAAAATATGCGAAGGCATGTGCAACGCATGCGGAGCGGATGGCGCGATCTTCGAATAATCGCGCGCGGCTGCCAAGCCCTGCGCCGCCAATTCTGTGCTGTCATTGGCGTGAATCAGGTAATGCGCAACGCCGGGATGATCCGGCTGACTGCGATAGATGGGCTGCAAAATCGCCACCGCGCGCTTCTGATTGGCGTGGGTGCCATCCGTGGGCGGCGCCGTAGCAATCAGCGATAGCGCGTAGAACACCTGCGCTTCGGTGTCGCCTGGATTGCTGCGAGCGACCTCCGCCATCGCCGTCTCGTAGGCTTTGGCCCGGGCCTGCGGCGCAACGTGCTCCGAATCCTTGTAGTAAGCGGCCACCGCGGCGATGTACAGCTTCTCGCGCGGTGATGCATCAAGATGACTGGCTTGTTCGACTTCCGTCTCACCGATACGAAGCTCAGCCGTACTCGGAGGACTCCACAGCTCGTGATAAAGGGACATGGCAATGCCCCAGTGAGCCATGGCACAGTGAGGATCGGACGAGGCGACGCTCCTGAATGCCTCCTCAGAAGCGCTGTACGCGAACGAGTGCAGCAGCGCCACCGACCGATTGAATTGCTGCGCGACACTGGGTGCGCAGGATGTCGCAAAATTGACCGTACCCAATTTTTCCGGCGGCGGATGCGAATGCGTCTCTTGCGCCCCGCTTCGGAATGCACAAATGAGGCTGAACGCCGCGAGAATGACGACGGATTGTTTCACGGTATCCCCTTCGCGACAGGCTCAAAGGCCAGCCCTGTGCTTTGATTATACCCCCATCGCGCAAGCCCCATCGCGATCGCGAGATTCTCAGTTTGGCTTGAGGCCGTATACGTCCAATTCGCCCGAAATTGTGGTGGAAAGGTAGACGCCGCCGGTGTTGTTGCCGCGCGTACCCACATAGACCTTGCCATTCGCGATGGTCGGCACCGTGAATTTAACGGCGTTGCCGGCGGCGTCGCTGGAGACCAGCGAACTGTTCCACAGTTCGCTGGCAAGATTCGACGCATCGTATGCATGCAACACCGCGGGACCGCAAGCGGACGACTGATTGGTGCAGTATGAGTGGGTGTTCAAGATCCATACGAGACCGGCTTGCGCGCCGGCCGCCGACACCGACGGTGTACCCCCGGGCCAGGCGTAAACCGCGGTCGAAACTGAATTGAGGCTGAAGCGCGCTTGCGCGGTGTTGAGTGCGAAGGCACTCAGCGACCCGCCGGCGCCGGCCACATAGAAATTGTTGTTCCAGAAAGCACCGGTTGAAAACAGGCCGTGGCCGATCGCGAGCTTCTGCACAGCAGCCGCGTCGCCCAATCCGCCCAACATATCCCTATTGAGAACATACAAGCTGCCATCTTTGCCGCCGCCCATCACCAGGTGCGTCACGGGACTTCCGGCGGGCAAATCCGCAAGAACCGCGGCACCGCCGGATCCAAAGTCTTGATCGCCCTGATTGTCCGACAGTTGATCCGACGGGGTGAAGTAGCTTTGGACGCTCAAAGACGGCGTCAGTTTCAACAGCGAATCGCCATAGTCGACATTGTTGGGCGCGCCCGAGGTCGCGTCGAAAGTGCCGTTGCCGGTCAGGGCATAGAGGTAGTTGTTGGAATCGACGGCCGGCGCGCTGCCCGCCATCCAGATACCGCCCTCCAAACTATTGGGCGTCGTATTGAAGACATTGGTCTGGGTAAAGGATGTACCGTTATAAGAGTAGCCCATCACCCAGCCGTACCAGGGATAGCTGTCCTCGTGAGCGCTCCAGGCGATGTACACCACGCCGTTCGACAGTACCAGACCGGGCCGTTGGTTCTGCTGCCGCGAATTGAAGGTCACCACGCTGCCGCCGTCTCCGGTCCCGGGATAGCTGCCCGCGATCGTCACCGGGGAGCCGGGTTTCTCGTTGCCCGTGGTGAGATCGATGGCGTGCAGGCGCTGATAGAAGGTACTTGCACCCGAGTTGACCGACTTGGAGACGACATACAGCGTATTGGTGACCGGATCAATCACTGGCGTGCCGATGACGCCCACTTCCGGTGTGATATCGCCGTAGCCCACGCCGACCAAATGACCGGTGGGACCCGACGGCACCGTGGTTTCGCCGGCCAATGCGCCGTGATTGGTATCGATGAGGCTCACTGTCCACAGCGTCGCGCACGGGCTGGTGTCGGCATCGAAGGCGAACAGGCTATCGTGCGCCGTGGCGGCCAAGACCACATTGTGCCGCGCGCCGCCGATCATCACGCCCGCGACCCATAGGGGTTGCGCGTAAATGGCGCCGTCGGTGCTGCAGGAAAAAAGTTTGCCGAATTGAGCTGTGTTGACATTGGTGGTCGTCAGGGCAAATTCGTGGATGTTGGCACCGTCCCTCGCGAGGTCGTTATGGAAGGTGTACACCCCTGAGAGATCGGTGACAGCGACCATCGCGCTGCCGGACTCGGAAGAATTGGCCACACTGGTGGCGGCGGCGGTATGCGCGCCCGCGGCGGTTCCAGGGGTGTAAAGACCGCCGCTGCTGATGGTGCCCACCGAGCCGTTGCCCCCGGCGATCCCATCGATCGACCACGCGACCGCACCCCCGCCCGGAACAGTCGCGGTGAATTGTTGTGTCTGCGACAGCGTCACCGCGGCCACTGTCGGCGACACCGTCACCGAACCATTGACGATCGTCACCGTTGCGGTACTCACATTGCTGGTGCCGCCATTTCCGGTACAGGTAAGCGAGTAGGCTGTAGTCGCGCTCAATGCGCCCGTGCTTTGCATGCCGCCGGTTGTCTGCGTACCGCTCCAGCCTGACGAGGCGGTGCAGCTGCTCGCGTTAGTCGAGCTCCAGGTCAATGTCGAGGCCCCGCCGCTCGGAACCACCGTCGGGTAGGCCGTCAATGTAACCAGGGGAATGATATTGACCGTGGCGGTCGCTGGCGCACTGGTCGGGCCGGGACCGGTACAGCTCAACGAATAAGCGGTCGGCATCGTCAGCGCGCCTGTGCTCATGCTTCCGCTCGTCTTCTGCACGCCGCTCCAGCCTCCGCTGGCGGTGCATGAAGTCGCGTTCGTCGAATTCCATGTCAGCATCGAGGCGGTGCCGCTGGCAATCGAGCCCGGCATGGCAGAGAGGGATGCCGTCGGAACGGGCGGCGGAGGCGGTGCGGACGAGTATCCGCCGCCGCATGCGCCGAGCGGCAGAAAGAGAATCGGCAGCCAATGACTGCGCGTCATTGGTGGGCATCGCGGCCGAATGTTCGTTTTATTCAAAAAAATCCATCCCAATCCGTCTGCCCGCTGCACAACCCGCTAATATTCGAATCTCTTTGCGGACCTGCGAGGCTATGGGGATGGCGCTTCAAATACAGTGACGCACTGCAATTGAATCAACGCATTATGTCGACACAGACCTGGAACACCGATCTTTATCAAGAGAATGCGCGCTTCGTCACGGATCTTGGCGCACCGGCTCTTCGCCTGCTTGCTCCACGGGCCGGTGAACATATCCTGGACTTGGGTTGCGGCGACGGCGTGTTGACCAAGAAGATTTCCGATCTGGGCTGCACCGTAGTTGGCCTCGATTCCAGCCCGGACTTTGTCGCGTCCGCTCGGAAACTTGGGTTGACGGTGGTGGAAAAGAGCGCCTACGACATGGATTTTGATGCGCGCTTCGATGCGGTGTTCAGCAACGCGGCGCTGCATTGGATGAAGGACGCCGACCGGGTCATTGCGCGCGTGGCCAAGGCGCTACGGCCGAAGGGGCGCTTCGTCGCGGAGTTCGGCGGACACAACTGTGTGAAGACCGTCCTGACCGCGTTGATCGAGGAACTGGATGCTCGCGGCCATGACGGCCTCACAGCGAATCCATGGTACTTCCCCACCGTCGAGGACTACGGTTCGCGCTTGGCCGCAGCGGGATTCGACGTGCCCTATATCGCGCTGATCCCGAGGCCCACTCCTTTGCCCGGCGACGTGATGGGATGGCTCGTGACTTTTTCCGGCTGCTTTACCGCTGTGTTGCCGGAGAAGGATCGCGCCGGGTATCTCGAATGCGTTCGCAACCGCATCAAGCCAAACCTCTGCGACGAAGACGGCCTTTGGACGGTGGACTACACGCGGCTGCGTTTCGAGGCGCGTTTGCGCTAGCGTCGCGATGCCCAAAGTCACCTTCATTGCGTTCAACGGCACCCAGCGCACGGTCGAAGTGCCGGCCGGCACAACCTTGATGCGCGCGGCCACCGACAATCGGGTGGACGGCATCGATGGCGATTGCGGCGGCAATTGCGCCTGCGCCACCTGCCACGTCTATGTCGATCCAGAGTGGGTTGATCGGACAGGATCACGCACTCCCGGCGAGGCGGAAATGCTCAACTTGGTGGCCGAGTTGCGGGATAATTCGCGCCTCGCATGCCAGATTACCCTCGATCGAAATCTAGATGGTTTGGTGGTCACCACACCCGAATCCCAGCATTGAAGGGCACGCTATGAACGCCACACATCCTCTCCGGTCGATCGATTTGCTCGCTGCCGCCGCACGCGCGCGTGTTGCGGCACTGCCGCTCGAGCAACTCAACCCGGCTGATCCCCAACTCTTTGTGGATGACACCGTGGGCTATGTCTTTGAGCGCTTGCGCCGCGAGGATCCGGTGCACCTGTCGCACAGCCCGATTCCGGGTTTCGACACTTATTGGTCGGTCACCCGCTATCAAGACATCATGCAGGTTGAAACCAATCACGGGGTCTATTCGTCCGAGAACGGAATCACGTTGATGGATTTTCCGCCGGGCGATGAACAGAAGCTGCCGATGTTCATCGCCATGGATCCGCCCAAGCATGACGACCAGCGAAAAGCGGTGAATCCTATCGTTGCGCCGGCCAACCTCAACAACTGGCGCGATTTGATTCGCGAACGCACCGTCAAGGTTCTCGACAGTTTGCCCCGCAATGAAACCTTCAATTGGGTGGACAAAGTGTCCATCGAGCTGACCACCTACATGCTGGCGACGCTGTTCGACTTTCCGCTGCAGGACCGCCGGCTGCTCACCTATTGGTCGGATCTCTCCACCGCGAACAAGCTCACCAATCCTGATGCGCCCGAACCCGAGGTGCGCATGGCGGAACTTCGCAAGATGCTGGAGTACTTCACGCGTCTCTGGAACGAACGGGTCAATGAACCGCCGCGCACAGACCTGATTTCGATGCTGGCCCACGGGCCGGCCACCCGGAACATGGATCCCCTCGAATACATGGGCAACCTCATTCTGCTCATTGTCGGCGGCAATGACACCACGCGCAATTCCATGACGGGAGGATTGCTGGCGCTGCACAATCATCCGCGGGAGATGGCCAAGCTGCGCGCCAATCCGGCGCTGATCGACAGCATGGTGTCCGAGATCGTTCGCTGGCAGACGCCGCTGGCGTATATGCGGCGCACCGCCACGTCGGACGCGGAGTTGGGCGGCAAGCAAATCCGCAAAGGCGACAAACTCGCCATGTGGTATCTATCCGGTAACCGGGACGAATCCGCCATTCGCGATGCGGATCAGTTCATCATCGATCGCGAAAGGCCGCGCCAACATCTGTCCTTCGGCTTTGGAATCCACCGTTGCGTCGGCAACCGGCTCGCCGAGCTGCAGTTGAAAATCCTGTGGGAGGAGATTTTGCGCCGCTTCGAGAAGATCGAAGTCGTGGGCGAACCCACGCGCGTCCGTTCCGCGTTCGTGCGTGGCTTCAGCAAGCTGCCGGTGCGCATCCCCGGTTGATCTAGGAGTAATGCATGAAAGGAATGATTTTCCTGGCGATGGGTCTGCTGGCATTCACAGCCGGGGCGCAGCAGCCGCCCGGGCCCCCGATACCGCCCGCGCCGCCGACGCCGGTTGCAGCAGCTGCTGCCAACGCCGAACCGCGCACGTTCATTTCGGCGGCCGAGATCAGTCAGCGCATCGGCCAAGCCGAGGCCGCCGCCAAGGCGGGTACCCAGTACAACGGCGGGCCGCTGCTGCTGCAGGGACTGTTCAAAGCCAACATGGAGTATCGCAACGCCCCGGCGACTGCCGTCAACGTACATGAGAATGAGGCCGAATTATTTGTGGTCATCGAGGGCACCGGCACGATGACCCTGGGAGGCACGTTGATCAATCCCACTCGCAATGGCGCCAACTTGCAGGCGGCCGCGGCGCAAGGCGGAGTTCCCTATAAACTGGTCAAGGGCGACATGATCCTTGTTCCTGAAAACACCGCGCACTCGGTCACGCAGGTCGACGGCAAGCTGGTTCTGATGTCGATGCACCTGCCCCATCCGGCGCCAGTGCCGGCAACTGCGCCCTCGCGATGACGAAACCCTTTCTGCCCTTTGCGCGGCCGTCGATCGATGCGGACAGTATTCTTGCCGTGGGCGAGGTGCTTCGTTCGGGCCAACTGGCGAGCGGCCCGAAGGTGCTGGCCTTCGAGGCGGCACTGCAAGCCTACCTGGGCCAAGACCGCCACCTGCGGGTCATGACCTCTGCGACGGCGGGCCTCGAGATGGCGCTCGAGGTCGCCGGGATCGGCGAAGGCCATGAAGTCATCGTGCCCGCGATGAGTTTTGCCGCCAGCGCCAATGTGGTTGCGCGGGTGCGTGCCAAGCCCGTGTTCGTGGACATTGACCTGCACACCCGCAATCTCAATATGGATCTCGTGGCCGCCGCGATCACGGCGCGCACGCGCGCCATCATGCCGGTGCATTTCGCAGGATTGCCCGTGGACCAGGACGCGCTGTACACCATCGCGCGTCGGCACAACTTACGTGTCGTTGAGGATGCGGCGCATGCCATCGGCTCGCGCCACCGCGGCCGATTGATCGGCAGCTTCGGCGATCTGGTGGTTTTCAGTTTTCATCCAAACAAGAACATGACCACGACTGAAGGAGGCGCCATTTCGACGGCTGACAAAAATGAAGCCGAGAAATTGGAGTCCTATCGCTTTCATGGCATTAAGCGCAATGCGGCAGGCGAAATCGATGTGCTGTTTCCGGGTGCGAAGAGCAATCTGACCGACGTGGCCGCGCAAATCGGCATCGATCAGCTGCGTCGCCTCGACGTATTCAACGCGCGGCGACTCGCGCTGGCAGCTCGATATTTCGCCGAACTCGACGGATTCAAAGCCGTTGTTTTGCCGGCCCGGGGCGACTCGGGCCATAGCTGGCATATGTTTCAGGTGCTCATCGATTTCCCGGCGCAAGGCATGACGCGCCCGGAATTTCAGGCCCGGATGGCCGACCGCGGCATCGGCATTGGCGTGCACTACCCCTGCATTCCGGGACTCGCGTACTACCAAACCCAGGGGTACCGAGCCGAGGACACGCCGGTGGCGGCGCGGGTCGGCCGCGAGACCGTCACCCTGCCGCTGTTTCCCGCCATGAGCGAGGACGATGTTCTGCGGGTGTGCCAGGAATTACGCGACTTGCTGCACTAACGAAAACTCGTCGGCGTGCGGCGCCTGCGCGATCAGACTGCTTGACGAGTCCGCCAACCATCGGCATAGGCGTCCCGCGCGACTTCCGAATAAGGTACCGGACTGACCGTTGCCCGGATCTCGGTTTGAACGTGGCGCTCGACTGTTGGCTTTGACGATCCGCCGTTCTCCTCGCCCCACACCAGGTTCACACGGGTTCCGGGTTTGCTGTGCTGCGCGTCCATGACCGCCAGGGTGAGCATCCGGCCTTCGTTCGAGCTGTAGCCTATCCACGTCGAAATACCGGCCGATTGACCGTCGATGACCACCTTATCGTAGGGATGCATCGCATAGACCGCGGATGGGAAGTCAATGTACTTCGCCCGCGCGCCCTTTTGAAACATCGAGCTCAAGACCCGGGTGACGTCCTCATTGTCCAGGGCCAACGTGACCTTTTTGCGATGCTCAGCCGTGGACATCTTTTCGAGTGCGGCACGACCGATGAAGTCGTGGTCGAATTTCACGAAGGAACCGTAGCCCAGATCCCAGGGCGTCAAATAGTAGTCTTCAATATTATTGGAGGAAAAACTGCCGCCCAACGACGCGGTCGCCTCGTAGCCGGTTGCGGGCAACCATTCGCGGTACGGCTTCATTTTCTCGCCGGTGTACACCGCCGGCAACGGCGACGGGATCCATCCGGATTCAATGGTGTTGGAGGAATAGGCGCGGCCGCCCACCAGCTTGAGTCCAAATTCCTGTCCCGCTTTGATGATGGCCTGCCGCACCTCCTCACCATCATCCCAAGGCCCGAAAAGCTCGACGCCCGGCTGCCCCGCCATCCCGTGCCTGAGCGTGCGGACCGCCTTGCCGGCAATGGTGATGGTCGTCATGTTGAAGAATTTCAGATCAGGAGGCGGCTTCCCGGTGACGCTTTGAACCAAGCGCATGGCATTCGGGCCTTGCAACTGGAAGCGGTATGATTTGCGGCGGCTGGGATCCGCTCGACGCACCGTCCTTTCATCCAACTCTACTTTGACGTCGTACCCACTGGTTGCCGCGTGGTATTGCACCCAGTTCAACACCGGTGCACGGCCGACCAAATTGAACTGATCCTTGGCCAGGTAGAAAAGTATGACGTCTCCAATGACATATCCATCATGGCTGCAGGGCACAAATTGCTTCGCCTTATCGACGGCGAAGTTCTGGAAGCTGTTGACCCCCAGGTAGGACAGCAATTTAATCGCGTCGGGTCCTTCCACCAGCAGGTCCGCCATGTGGTAGGACTGGTTGAAGAGAACGCAGGTTTCCTGCCATGCGCGCTGCTCATCGCGCCAATTGGTGTACTCGGCCGGCACCCCGGGATAGGCGTTCGGACCGGTCTGCTGGTTGCGCAGAAGATCGGTCGGACGCCCCACAGTATTCAACAGGTCTTGCAGGCTTTTGACGCTCATTGCCACGATTTTACCCGAGACCCCAATGCGGCCACTGCATAATGAAGGAACAAAAGTTGGTCTGGTGGCGCACTGCCGGCGTTCCGAAAGCGCCTAAGATAGATCTTCGCAAAAGGTCTTAGGGAGCGAATAACAACGTGGCAAGTCCGGAAAGCTCGACGCGGAGTGGTTTCTATCAAGTGCGCCTGGTCGGCCTATTGAGCCTCAATTTTGGCATCCTGTTTTTCGACCGCAATGCATTAAATTTCGTCATGCCCTTTGTCAAACCGGACCTCGGGCTGACCAATACGCAGGTGGGTTGGACCTCCTCCGCGCTCTCGCTTTCATGGGCGCTCTCGGCCTTGGTGGTCGGCGCGGCGGCCGATCGCGGCGGACGGCGCAAGGCCTTCCTGATTGCGGCGACCATCGCTTTCTCGCTGTGTTCGTTTGTCAGCGGACTGGCCACCTCATTTCTCGTGCTCATCGGATCCAGATTGTTGATGGGCGTCGCCGAGGGCGGCGTCGCACCCATTTCGCAATCCATCACAGCACTTGCTGTCTCGCCCGAAAAGCGCGGTCTTGCCATGGGCATCATGCAGAACTTCGGTTCCAACCTGTTTGGCTCTTTCGCCGCACCGATTCTGCTGGTCGCATTCGCCACCGCCTATGGCTGGCATAGAGCGTTCTTTATCGCCGGTATCCCCGGACTAATTTCCGCCTTCCTGCTCTGGCGCTACATCGAGGAACCCGCAACCCCGGCAGCGGCTGCATCGGAGCCGCGCCAATCGCTACTCAGCCGCTTGCGCGAGATTTGCGCCCATCGAAATATTCCGCTATGCGCCTGTATCGCCATCATCCTGGTGTCGTACCTCGTGATCTGCTGGGCGTTTGCGCCGTTGTTCCTGACGAAGGAACGAGGATTTACGCCGACGCAGATGGGCTGGCTGATGGGCACCCTGGGGGTTTCCGCGACCTTCGGCAGCTTCATCGTATCCGGCATCTCGGATCGGATTGGCCGCAGACCGGTGATTGTGTTTACCTGCTTTCTCGGCGTCATTTTGCCGTTAGGCGCGCTTTTCTATCACGGCTCAATCTGGATTCTGGCCGTGTTTTTCTTCTTTGGGTGGGCATTGACCGGCGCATTCCCCCTTTTCATGGGAACCATTCCCTCCGAAACCGTCAGCGCCAAGCACATGACGACCGCCATGGCGATCATCATGGGAGCCGGAGAAGTCATCGGCGGAGTCGTCGCTCCTGCCGTCGCAGGCTGGGCGGCGGACTTGACCAGTCTGGCGGCGCCCTTGTGGATCATGACCGGACTGTGCGTTGCTGGCGGGATCCTGGCGTTGGCATTGAATGAGACCGCGCCCGCCTACCTCAAGAGGAATGCGGCAAGTTTTGCCCAGGCGATTGCCAAGGAAACTTAGGAGTCTCTCTGAGTATTCCGCGTGGCGGGGTCGCTCATGCGGATGCAGCTTCAACCCCATCGGCGTCAACGGCCTTAGGTTTGAAGGGCAGGAACCAAAGAGCAACGGCCGCTATCAGCGACCCGATCCCCATGGCGGTGGCGACGACATCCAGACCGTAGCCGGCGCGAAACAGGAAACCCGCGATGATGGGCGCCAGCCATGATCCTGCCCGGCCGGTTCCCACGGCAAAACCCGTGCCGGTCGCGCGCAAATCGCTGGGGAACACCTGCGCCAGAATTCCATACAATCCCACGATGCCGCCGTTGGTGAAAAATCCTGCGATCGCGCAGACCACCGCCAGATGCGTCAGATCATGCGGCGTGTGGCCGAAGAGCGCCAGCATGACCGTGGTCATCGCCAGCACGCCCATGGTCAGGGGTTTCAGGCCGTAGCGCAGCGACAGCAACCCCAGCACGGCTCCGCCGGTTGCCCCGCCGACGTTGAGCCACACCAGAACGCCCGCCGCGGAGGAGGCGCTGAAGCCGAAATCCACGACGATTTTCGGAACCCACTTCACGATGAAGTAAAAACTGACGACGTGCAGAAAATAGGCGAACGACATGAGCAGAGTGATTCGCAGGAATTGAGGACTGAAAATTGCCGCCACGGTGCGCCGGCGTATTTCAGGCGAGACGGCCGGCAATGCATCGACCGTCGCACGACCCAATCGCACGAGGCTTCGATTGAGCCTGGCGAGCGCATTGGCAGGCTGCCGCTGGCACAGCCACTCAATCGACTCCGGGACCAAAAAGAACACCAGAGGAATGAGCGCCCCTGTGGCCGCCGCGCCAAACCAAAACACGGCGCGCCAGTCGCCCTGCCTGAGCAGCACCGCCGAGATCGACCCCCCGATCACGGAACCGATCGGAAATCCGATGGCCATCAGGGACACGCACAGAGCGCGGCGGCGCGAGTTCGAGAATTCCGCCGCCACCGCGTTGTTCGTTGCCAGCATGCCGCCGATTCCGAGCCCGGTGATCACGCGCCATACCGACAAGAAGTAAAGGTTTGTCGCCTGGGTCGCCATGACCATCCCCACAGCCATGACGATGAGGCACCCCAGCAAGGTCCGGCGGCGGCCGAACTTATCGGCAACACCGCCCAGGAAGATGGAACCCAACCCCATGCCGAGCAATTCCATGGATAACACGACACCCAGAGCGGCGCGGTCGATCCCCCATTCGCGTGCGATGCCGGGCGACGCGAAGCTGATGGCGAGCACGTCGAATCCATCCAACGCATTCAACGCGACCGTGATGGCAATGACCACGATCTGTGAGGCGCTCATCGGGCTGCTCGCCAGGTGTTCGCGTGGATCCTTCATTCGCTCCCTCATGGTCTAAGTTTCGACAAATGGTACGCTACCTCATCAGGACCGGCCACGGGAACGCGGTGCACTGTCGGACCAATCGGATTGCGCTCTGGTACGCGCGCGCAGACACCGTGGATGCGGTACCGTAAGACCATTCTTCACTGAGGCGAACCATGCTGAATGAGGGCGATCTGCTTTGGACCCCGAGCGCCTCTCGTGTGGAGAAGTCCCACGTCACCGCGTTCATGCGTTGGCTCGAAAGCGAAAAGGGTCTGCGATTCAAGTCCTATTCGGACCTGTGGCAGTGGTCGGTCGATGATGTCCCGGCATTCTGGGGGAGCATTTGGGAGTATTTCAAGGTTAGCTCCTCCTCACCATACACCGCCGTCCTCGCGCAAAGCGCGATGCCGGGCGCGCAATGGTTTCCCGGTGCGCGATTGAACTATGCCGAGCGCGCCCTGTCGCATGAACGCCCGGATGCCATCGCCCTGACCTATGTAAGCGAGCGATCACCGCTCGCTCACATGAGTTGGACGGATCTCGGCGCGCGCGTCCGGGTGCTGGCGACGCAATTGAGAAAACTCGGCGTCGTGCCCGGAGATCGCGTGGTTGCCGTGCTTCCCGAATATTCCTGAGGCGGTCATCGGCCTGCTCGCGACCTCCAGCATCGGCGCGGTATGGTCCTGCTGCGGGCCGGATTATGGTCCTGCGGGATTGCTGGACCGATTCGGACCGCTCACACCCAAAGTCATCATCTGCGTCGATGGCTATTGTTACGGCGGCAAATCCTACGATCGCAAACCGCAGCTTCGCCAGCTGGTCGCCCAAATCCCTTCCCTGCAGCACATCATTCAGGTTCCCTATCTCGACGCCGCAGACCGGACGCCGCTGGCCGAAAACGTCATCATCTGGAATGATCTCTTCGATCATCCTCCCATTTCGCCGGCCGAGTTCCGCTTCGAACAGGTTCCCTTCGATCATCCATTGTGGATTCTGTTTTCATCCGGGACCACCGGTCTGCCGAAAGCCATCGTGCACGGCCATGGTGGAATCGTGCTGGAACATCTCAAGCATCTGCACTTCAATTTTGAGCTGCATCCCGGCCAGCGCATGTTCTTTTATGTCACCACGGGCTGGATGGTCTGGAATTTTCTGGTGGGCTCGTTGCTCTCGAACGTCGTGCCGGTACTCTACGATGGCAACCCCGTGTATCCGAATGCGGATGCCCTGTGGAAAATCATCCAGGACTCCGGCGCCACGCTGTTTGGAACCAGCCCGGCCTACGTGGCGCAGCAGCAAGGCGCGGGGACTTCGCCCAAGCAATCCTTCGATTTGAGCCGGCTCGAGTCGGTTACGCTCGCCGGATCCCCGGTAACGGCGCTGTGCATGCAATGGTTCTATGAAAACGTAAAGCAGGACCTGTGGGTCGCCTCGGGCAGCGGCGGCACCGATTGCTGCACGGGATTCGTCGGCGGAGTTTCGATTCTTCCGGTATACGCGGGCGAGATTCAGGCCCGTGCATTGGGATGCGCCGCCTATGCCTTCGATGAAAACGGCAAAGTGATCATCGATCAAGTCGGCGAATTCGTCATCACAAAACCAATGCCCTCCATGCCGGTGAAATTCTGGAACGACCCCGGCAACCGGCGTTATCTGGAGGCTTACTTCGAGCAGTATCCGGGTATCTGGCGCCACGGTGACTTCGTGCTCTTCAACGCCCGGGGCGGCTCCTATGTTCTGGGAAGATCCGATGCCACGCTCAATCGGCACGGCATCCGCATCGGTACCGCCGAGGTGTACCGTACTCTCGATCGGATCGAGGAGATCGCCGATTCACTCATCGTCAATCTTGATCTACCGGGCGGCCGTTTTTTCATGCCGCTGTTCGTCAAGGTGCGCGCGGGCCAGGCCCTGGATGAACGCCTTCTGGAACGCATCCGCAGCCGCCTGCGCAGCGAAAATTCACCCCGGCACGTGCCCGACAAGGTCTACGCCGTCGAGGCGATCCCTTACACGCTGACAGGCAAGAAACTGGAGGTGCCGGTCAGGCGGATCCTGATGGGAAGGATCCCGAGAAAGCAGCCAATCGCTCCGCGGTCGCGAACCCCGACGCGCTGGACTACTTCATCGCATTTGCCAAGGAGCAGCGCGACTATTCGATGAACTAGTGGTGCTCGGACCGACCTCGATCATCGTGGTGCCCATGCGCGTAGGGATACGCTTTCGCACTGACGGGCGATCGGTCATCGCCTCGCCTTTCCGCAAGTGTAGGATTCACCTGACTGTCGGTCGGTGCGCTGGCACACTGACGGCGCCCGCGTCGACGGTGTAGTTTGCCGATATCGCAGCGCTCGAGAGGTTGGTCATGAAATGGGCAGCTATGTACCTGGTTGGTTTCATCGTTCTGGTGGGCGGCCTTCTGGCTGCACTCTGGAAATTGGGTGTACTACAAAGTGTCGGCACTACGTGGACGTTGATCGGAGTCGCGATCCTGATCGGCATTGGCATCATGATCTCCGTCTCCCATAGCGGCAGCAAAGAGAATATTCAAATCGACAGGAAGTGATCTGTTGACTCGCCTTTAGATTTTCTCCGCGACCACGCCGCAGGTCAGAATGTCGCGAATATTTTCGAGCACGTGATGGGGCCGCTGCAATTCAGGCTGCCTGGCCCAGTCCTCTCTTTTCATCATTCCCGTCGTCACGCCCAGCGCAGTCGCGCCGCCGCGGCGGGCCATGATGATTTCAACCAGAGGATCGTCGCCCACCACGGCAATCTCGCGGATCGGCAAATTGAGTTTCTTCGCGACGAATCGCAGCGCATGGAGAGACGGCTTGCCGGTCAGCAACATGCGCGCCTTCGTCAAACGACGGATGGCGCCCACGATGGCGTACGAGTATCCCATCGTACGTCCGTGCTTGGTGGCGAAGAAAGGCACATCCGACGCTACGTAGAGTTTTGCGCCGGCCCAGATAGCATGGCACGCCGCTTCGATATCCTTCATGTTGCACTCAGGATGCCAACCCACATACACGGCCTGGACGTCGAGTGACGGCGCTTCGCCGGGGAAGATCACTTCAATGCCGCTTTCCGCCAGTACTTCGCCCACGCCCCGGCTGCCGAGAATCAAGGCGCGGGTCACTCCCCTGCGGCGCATCAGATCGGCCGCGACGCTACTCGGCGTCAGCATTTGCTCATCCGTCACTTCCAAGCCGACGCCGCGCAATCGTTTCGCCTGATCTGCCGGCCTATAGGCGCTGCCGTTGGTGAGCACGACAAAGGGAATGGCGCGCCTGTGCAAAGTGGAGAGGACTTCGATGGCGCCCGGCAGAACCTCATAGCCGCTCAATGCGCGGTCGCTCAAGACCAGCGTGCCATCCAGATCGAACATCAACCCCTTCGCGGGCAACATCGGGCTTGAGGGCACTAGGAGCTCCGCGAACGCCGCAGTTCCAGACTGAAGTCCGCCTTGCGCACCGAGATGCGGTCCAAATCGCGCCGTGCCGTCAACTCGCGGATGAGGCTCATGATGGGTTTCGTCGACGGATCATAGAGGCGCTTCGCCGGCGCCGCGGCCAGCATGGCGTCCACCTGACCCGAGGGCATGGTGGCGCGAAGCAGAAATTCCTCGTCCGAAAGTTGCGCCCCGATGCGATGACGCAACTCCTCCACAGGTGCCATCGACGGCTCCATGCGTAGCTCGCGGGTACGGGGCAGCGACTCGATGCGCTCCATCACGAATGGATCGATGGCAACATTGGGCTTGCCGAAACGGCCGATGGCGTAGCGAATGACTTCGTCCGGAATGACGCCGTAGCGCTCGCGGCCGGTTACGTTCATGACTGCTTGCGCCAATACCATTTGCGCGAACGGCGTCATGACAATCGGCCATCCCAGTTCCTCGCGCACCTGTCCCAACTCTTCGATCACGGCTTGCTCGAGGTGCGCGAGGCGGCTCTCCTTCAAATGTCGGCGCATGGTACCTACCATGCCGCCCGGCAATTGATGCTTAAGATAGGCCGCATCAAAGGCTTGCGGCACACCGACCGGCAATCCTTCTGCAGCGGCGAGCTGGGTAAAGTAGCTGCCGACTTCAGCCAGCGCTTCGGCGTCGACGACGGGGTTGTGGCCAAGGGCGCGTAAGTTGCTGACCACCCGCTCGGAGGGCGGATTGGAGATCCCGTCGGCGGCTGCGCCGGAAGCACACTGCAGGGCATCGACTCCGTAGCCGGGCGCGTCCATGTAGACGAGTTCGGCCAGCCCGATCGTGCAGTGCGAGTGCAGCTCGAGCGCCTTGTTGCCGATCACAGCCTTGATCGCGGGAATGAGAGTACGGGCACGGTTGGTGGACAGCAATCCGCCGGGATCCTTGATGTAAACTGCATCGATGTGAGGGCAGGCGGCCAGCTTGCGGGCCCGCTCGACGTAGTGCGCATCGTCGTGAATCGGACTTAAAGTGTAGACAAGCGCGGCAATGACAAATTCTCCGCCGCCGCGCTTCACCATACCGGCGCAGGCGATATTGGACTCCGCATCGTTCATCGGATCTGCGAGACAAAAACGGCGTATGCCGTTTCGGGCCAGAACCCGAAATGCCAAGGCCATGAAATCAGGACCGGCGGTTTCCCAGGAGATGAAGCGAAATCCCGTCGACATGAATTGCAGTGGCGTTTTCGGTGTCGCCGCCGCCATCAGGCGGATTCGCTCCCACGGATCCTCCTTCTTGAAGCGAACCGCCACCCCCATATGGGTGGATGTGGTGAAATCAATTGCCTTGAAACCGGCCCGGTCCATGGTCGACGCAATGCTCAGCGTCCGGGCCGTATCGATTCCCAGCGCGGCCCAGAGACATTGATTCCCATCGCGAAGAGAAGTCTCGACGATTTTGACGTCAGCCATTTTTTCGCACCTCGGCGAACTGCGGACGATTGAGAAGGCGCTCGACGTATCCCGTATCGACGCCGCCCGCCTGAAATTCAGGATCCGCCAGCATCCTTGCGTGAAAGGACAGATTGGTTCGCACGCCTACGATGCGAACCGCGCTGATTGCCAACCTAAGTCGCTGCAATGCCGATTTGCGATCCGGTCCATGGGCGATGATCTTGCCGAGCAGCGAGTCGTAAAACGGCGGGACGCTCGAGCCCGACGCGATATGCGTGTCCACGCGAATACCCTCGCCGCCCGGCCAGATCGCCTCGCGGGCCACGCCCGGACTGGGAGCGAAATCCTTGGCGGGATCCTCGGCATTGATGCGGCATTCAATGGCGCAGCCTTGGATGCGCACGGCCGATTGATCGAACGACAGGCCGGCGCCGCTCGCAATGGCAATCTGTTCGGCAACGAGATCAAGACCAGTCACCGCCTCGGTCACCGGATGCTCCACCTGGATGCGAGCATTCATTTCCAGAAAATAAAATGCGTCGCGTGGTTGATCGACCAGAAATTCGACTGTCCCGGCACCGCGATAGCACAAGCCCCGTGCAAAACGGATCGCCGCCTCATGCAAGGCGCGCCGGCAATCCTCGGACAGCCCCAAGGCGGGAGACTCTTCCAGCAGTTTTTGGTAGCGGCGTTGAACCGAACAATCCCGTTCACCCAGCTGCACCGCACCGCCCTGGCCGTCTCCGAGAATCTGCACCTCCACATGGCGGGCACGCGGGACGAAACGCTCCAGAAACACGCGTGCGTCCCCAAATGCAGCCTGGGCTTCGGCAGCCGCCAATTCCAACGCGGCAGGCAAATCCTCCAATCTATCCACCCGCTTCATTCCCCGTCCGCCTCCGCCGCCGACCGCTTTGACCAGCAGGGGCGCGCCAATCTCGCGCGCCGCGGTCATCGCCTGCTCCACGGAGGCAACGGTGGCACCCGGTGCAATCGGTACGCCGGCGCGCTGCGCTTCGCCGCGAGCGCGCACCTTGTCCGCGACCGCTTCGATCTGTGCAGCGGTGGGGCCAATGAAGACGATACCGTGCGCCTCGCACAGTTGCGCGAGCACCGGGCGCTCCGAGAGAAATCCATAGCCCGGATGAACGGCATCGGCCTGCGTACCCAAGGCTGCCTGCACGATGGCCGCAGCATTTAGATAGCTTTCGCTCGCCCGCGAAGGTCCGATGCAAATCGCGCGATCCGCAAGCGCAGCGGGCACGCTGAGGCGATCCGCCTCGGAGACCGCCAGCACTGTTTCGATGCCCAATTTCCGGCAAGTGCGGATGATGCGCGCCGCGATCTCTCCTCGATTTGCAATCAAAATGCGGCGGATCGCCAAGCGTCAATCCGATTTGCGTACGCGCAAGAGAATTTCGCCGTACTCCACCAACGCGCCGTCGGCGACGGGAATCTCGGCAACCGTGCCGCGAACCTCTGCTCGTACCGTGTTCATCAGCTTCATGACCTCAATGATGCACACGATTGTCCCTTCCTCGACCGCGGCGCCCACCGTCACATAAGGCGGCGCGCCGGGCTTCGGCGCGCGATAAAAGGTTCCGAGCATCGGAGAGCGCACGTCCTGCAAATCAGGATCCGCGGCAACCGTCGCGGCGGGCGGTTTCGCCGGCGCTGGGGGAGTCCCCGGCGCTGAAGGCGCGGCGGCCGGCCGTTGTGCCGCACTCGCATCGTCTGCACCGCTTGTACCGTTGGCACCACTCGCACTGCGCTTGAAGGCAAGTTTGAGGCCGTCGAATTCAAGCGACAATTCGTCGAAGGTTGAGCCCTCCACCAAGCGCAGAATTTCCGCAATATCCGCGGCCGTGAGGCTCATCGGCGGATCCCGAAAATGGACAAGACATGCGATGAGGGATCCGCGGCGGCGCGCCCCACCGGGACCGGCTCTTTGGCAGACCACACTGTTTCCGGCCGGCTCTGCAGCAGCAGGATTTCCTCGCTGCCGCGCACCACCGCCCACTCGATATCCTGCGGGCAACCGTAGTGCCGCTCGGCCTTGCGGCCGATGGCTCTCAATCGTTGGATCTCGTCATCGCTCATGCAAGGCACGCGCTGAAGTTCCTCCGCTACCGGCACGCTGGCGATGCCGCCGGTGGCCGCTGCGCTGTGGCGAATCAGCTTGGTCGAAATTTCGCGCACGGATATCTCGCCCGTAATCTTTCCCACCACCCAGCGATCCGGGGTCACTTCGCCGCCGACGACCGCCGAGCCCAAGCCCCAGGAGCCTTCTATGGTCATCACCGAGCGATCTCCGGTCAGCGGACTGCGAGTGAACATGACTCCGGCCGTTCGCGCATCCGCCATCGTTTGCACGACCACGGCCATGGCAACGTCCTTTTCCTTGAATCCGCGCTTGCGCCGGTAGCTCATGGATTCCACCGAGTAGAGGCTGCCCCAACAGTGCCGTACCCGCTGCTGAGTCTGCTCCACGCTCCTCACCCACAAGTACGTGTCCTGCAGGCCGGCAAAACTCGCGTCGCCCGCATCCTCCGTGGTCGCCGACGAGCGTACGGCGACGGCGGTTTGCCCGGCATCGTGGCTGAGCGCCTCATGTGCCGTCGCAATCTCGTCGGCCACGTCGGGCGGCAGCGCGGCCGCGTCGAATCGTGCCCGCAATTCTGCGGACAAGGCCGTCATGGCCGCCAGATTCTCTGCCTCGAGCGAGTCCACCCGCTCACGCACCGGCGATTCGATCTCCAGGGCCTCGACGAATCGCTCGAAGGCCGCGGTCTTCAAGACAAAGCCAGGCGGGACTGCGATACCGGCTCGCGTGAGTTCGCCGAGGCTGCCGCCTTTGCCGCCGACTTCGAGCCGATCGGCAAGCCCGATGTCCGCGAACCAGCCGACGAGCGCGGACGAACGCACGGCGAGACTACTGCAGAATGGTGACGATGCCGCGTCCGCCGTCGACGCGAACGCGCTGACCGTCCTTGATGCGGGTGGTGCCGTTGCCGGTCCCCACGACGGCCGGCAGTCCGTACTCGCGCGCGACGATGGCGGCATGACTCATCGAGCCGCCGATATCGGAGACGGCGCCCGCAATTTTGTCGAAGATCGGCGCCCAGGTCGGATTGGTGATTTGGCACACCAGAATATCCCCCTTCTTGAGGCGCGAGATTTCCTCCACCGCCGTGATGATGCGGGCCGTGCCCTCGACGACACCCCGGCACGCGGCGACACCCTTGATCTCTCGGTTGTTGGGACCGCTGTCGGCGGATAACCATCTGTCCAGACTCTCGCGGGTGATCCCCCAAAGCATCACGATGGCAGGATCGTCGATCACATCCGGCACCGCACCGAGCGCCGGCGCAGTGGTATTTTTTGCCCACGCGGCGAGCGCGGCACGCCGCTCCGCAACGATCGGCGGCCAGTGCTGGGGGCCGCGAGCAGGTGAGCCGGTGGACCATGCATTCATGAGATCGATGATGGCCGATTCCAGTTCATAGTGAGTGAGCTGGAACACATCCTCCGCATTGGGAAAGAATCCGTGCGCTGCGAGCAGGCTGCCGAATTCCCGGATCTTGTTGAAGAATAGATTCGTGTACCAATGCTCGCAGTAAAATTTGTGCCCCTCGACGTAGGGGAAGACGCGATGAGCCAGCGTGATCATCTGATCATAGGCAGCCCGGTCGTCGTCCGTCGCAAGGAGCTCCCGGTAATCCGCGATGAGTTGGCGGCGCTCGGCCTGCAGCTTCTCGACCGGCCGATGCAGGGACTCCCCTGCCTTGACGCGGCCGATGTATGCCGACAGGCTCGCGAACGGCATCGACAAATCGTCATTCCACGCACGATGGTAGT
This sequence comes from uncultured Gammaproteobacteria bacterium, assembly GCA_963775565.1. Lineage (GTDB taxonomy): Bacteria > Pseudomonadota > Gammaproteobacteria > Steroidobacterales > Steroidobacteraceae > Bog-1198. The sequence continues at coordinate 102,400 of CAVZJP010000016.1, read as the reverse complement.
GATAGAAACCGTCGCCCACATTGATATTGAACCAGGGATTACGGGATGTCTCGAGCTCCTTGAGCCACTGGCTCCCCGCTTCACCCTTCTTCTTCAGCGATGCCATGACTTCTTCCACGGACGCGCGCTCCGGAAAGGACGAGTCCACGCCGAGTTCCACGGCGCACCGGGCAAGCCGCCGCAATTCATCGTCGGGACGGAAAATCTCCGCCTCGAAGCCGGACACCATCCGCGCAATGGTCTGGTCGGTGATTTCCGGAAACGCCTTTTTGCAGAAATCGAAGAACGTCATGTAGGCGCCGTACCCGAGCAGAAGAAATTCGAAGTGGTGATGCCACATCCTGAAGTAACCCTCGAGGGTCTTCTGGTAGGTATCGAACAGAATGTGATTCGATGCCACTCCGCGGCCGGCGTGGACGTTGGCCAGAGGCTCCAGGTCCGGCAGCGCAGGCTTCGGAAGCGACTGCGCATCCTCGATCAATTTCAGCATCTTGCCGCGCCACTGATCGTAGAGCCGTTCCCAATTCTCGTAGTAATAGAATGCGCGCTTCTTGAATTCCTCGAAGCGGGCCGCGATTTCGGCAGGATCGGTTACGGCGTTACCCCCGATGTAGACGCGTCCGTTGATGATCCGGTGATCGATTCCAAGCGTGGTGGGCAGGCAATGGACACGCGTGTTGACGGCGCCCAGTGCGCAGTAAGCGGCCTCCGCGGTCACCATGTCGAATGCGGACATCGGCTCCGGGAAATGCATGGAATTGTAGAACCAGAAACGCTGATCATCGGCAGCCGTGAATTGTGTGTAGTACGGATAGGCCGCCTGCGCGCGTTCCGTACCCGGCACGACCTTCAATGAACTGGGCAGCGGAAATTGCTTGGGTTTCATCAATGCGTTCATGCGTGTCGAGACCTCATGCGTACCCTAGATTATGGTCATTCGCACGTTGCCATTCATGCTAGTGACGCCAGCCACTATACGCGCGCACCAGCGTGCAACACAGTTGGCCCACGAGCGCAACGCAGGCGCAACCCTCAGGCAGGCCCTTTCAGCCCCCGCCTCTGCCGTTTGTAGCTCTCGCGGCGGGTCTTCTCGAAACCCGTCCGCTGCTCGAATCCCGGATCGGCCGGGTAGTCGCGAAAGTCCTGCAGTATCTCGCCGAACAACTCGCTGATCTCCTCCTTGAACTCAGGATGGGTGAAGATGTGGAAGCGATTCTCGCGCATCGCCTCCAACACCCGGGCCGCAATCACATCGGGTTCCATGCCGAATTCATGAATGTCGGCGAGGCGCTTCACATTGACTGCATCGACCGGTTTCGCGTTGCCCTTGAGGCTCTCCGGACGGATGTCGTTGCTCGCATAAATGTATGATTTCACCAGGCCCGGGCACAGCACCGAAACGCCGATGCCATGCGCCGCGAGACTGGCGCGCAGCGATTCGGACAGTCCGCGGACCGCGAACTTGGTCGTGTTGTAGATGGCCGGCACGCCGGCGGCCAGGAACGAGGCCATGGACGCCGTGTTGACGATATAGCCGCCCTTGCCCGCTGCCACCATCCGGGGCACGAAGGTCATCACACCGTTGATGGGTCCGTGCAGATTGACGCCCATGACCCAGTCCCAATCGTCGTAGCTCGAATCCTCGGCAGTCTGAAACAAATTGACGCCGGCATTGTTGAACAGCAGGCTGACGGGCCCGAATTTCGCCTCGACCTCATCGGCGGCACGTTTCATATCCTGGCGCGAGGAGACGTCGACCTGCACGCCCATGCACCGCGGATTGTTGAGGCTGCGCAATGCCCGGTCGATGGACTCTGCGCGGATATCGGCCATCGCAACCTTGCAGCCCTCGGCCAGCAGCGCACGCACCACTCCGATCCCGATCCCATTGGCGCCGCCGGTGACAAATGCAGTGCGGCCTGCGAAATCTTTCATGACTTCAATCCTTTTTGGCGCGCGATTTCCGCCGCGTGAATGGGGTTACGGAACAGGATGCTGAACGTGCGCTTGTATTCCTCGTTCTCAGGCAGATCGGGTATGGCCGCGCACATGGCCTGCGCGCGGTCCTCGATTCCCTGCCGGAACTCGCTGTGGGTGATGATGTAGAGCTCATCGTTGAGGATGCCCTGCAGCACGCGCTCGCCGATCTGTTCCTTGGTGCGGTAGAGATGGAAGAAGTTGCCGCCTTGTTGACGGCGCTTGTCCGCCTCCGCATAGCCGGTGTCGGCCAAGTCGGACGGGCGAGTCTCTCCCGATTTGGCAATGTTCGACTGCACGGCACCGGGACAGAAAGCCGAGCAGATGATGCCTTCCGGCTCGAGTTCGTGGCGCATGCATTCCATCATGGCGACTGCCGCGCCTTTCGAAGTGCCGTAGATGGTTGCGCCCGGATGCGGCATCAGACCCGACATGGAAGCGGTGTTGACAATATGTCCGCCCTCGCCGTGCCTGCGGATGCGCGGCAGGATGGTGACCACGCCGTTGATGGTACCGCCGAGATTGACGCCCATCACCCAGTCCCAGTCGGCGAAGGTCGCCAGAGCGGTGGGACCGACCACCGCCACACCGGCGTTGTTGCAGAGAATGTGCAGCTTGCCGAAGCGCGCTTCCGCCGCATCGGCTGCGCGCGCGAAATCCTTGCGATCGGTCACGTCGAGCTTGAGGGCGAGAATGCGATTTGGGGTCGCCGAGCTCGGCTTTGGCCGCCTCCAGATGATCGTCGCGAATATCCGCGATCACCACGTTCATGCCCGCGCCTGAGAGTGCTTTGGCGATGCCGAGGCCAATGCCACTCGCACCTCCGGTCACGAACGCGGTCTTGCCAGCCAAATTCTTCATACAATCCGATCCTCTTATGTATGATGTTTCCAACATTGTATCGAACACATACAAATCAATGTAGGACAATTCGGGGAGTGGTACATGGCGGCAGTTCCTGGAGTGACCGAAACCGCAACGCGAATAGTGCCGGGCTCACAACCCTGGCCTTCGAACCGGGCTGCCTACTACGGACTCACCGTCATCATTCTCGCGACCATGCTGAACTTCTTCGATGCGGGCGTGTTCGGCATGATGGCGCAACGCATCAAGGTCGACTTCCATCTGAGCGATGAACAATTGGGCTTTTTGATCGGGCCGGCAAACATCGTGTTTTATGTGCTGGTCGGCATCCCGATGGCGCGGCTCGTCGACATCTACCCGCGCAAGATCGTGTTGGCCTGTGGAATCGCGGCCATCGGCGGCATCACCGCGCTGGGCGGCCTGGCGCAAAATTTCACGCAGCTATTTTCGAGCCGCATGCTGGTGGGTGCCGGCGGATCGGCGCATGCACCGGGCGCGTATTCGATGCTCGCCGACTACTTCCCGCCTCAGCGGGTGCCTCGTGCCATCGGCTTTTTGCAGTTGGGCTTCATCGGGGGCGGAGCTCTCGGATTATTCCTCGGCGGCCCTCTGATCACGTTGGCCGCGACGTGGCCGGTCAGCCAATGGATGGGTTTCACCATGCACGGCTGGCAATGGATCCTGATGATGGTCGGTGCACCCGGCCTGTTGATTTCAATGCTCTTGTTGCTGGCGAAGGAGCCCCCGCGTCGCGGCAAGGCCACGCAGGGAAAATCCTTGCCGGTGAGTACCGTACTGCGCGAGGTCTGGTCGCGCAAGGCCATCTACCTACCGCTCTTCATCGGGCTTGCTTTCAGCGCCACCGAATCAGCGGGCATTCTGGCGTGGCGCACGCCGTTCCTGATGAGAACCTATGGCTGGAATGAGGCCCGCATCGGCTTCTGGAGTGGAATCACTTTTCTGATTGCATCGCTAATGGGCGCCACGTTCGGCACGGCGTTGGTTGAACGCCTGAGCAAACGCTACAAGGACGCCAATGTACGCGCCTCAACCATCCTGTTTACCGCGGCGGCACCCTTCGCGATCCTCGCACCGATGATGCCGTCGGCCGGACTTTCGATTCTTTGCTCCGGCATGTCTGGGCTGTGCGGGCTCGCATCCGCCGTGCCGCAAAATGCGGCCATCCAGCGGATCACCCCCAACGAGATGCGCGGACAAATCACCGCCCTCTATTTGTTCATGTACATTACTTTCGGAGCTCTCGGCAGCCAGTTGATCGGCTCCATCACCCATCGGGTGTTTCATTCCGATGCGGATTTGTGGAAGAGCATCGTATTGACGGCATCGATCCTCATGCCGCTCGCGGCATTCACCATTTCGCGTGGGATCAAGCCCTACGGCCGGGAGGTCGAAAGGTTGGAGGCGTTGGAGCGGGAAACAGCCTGACGCGACTACCCAAATGGAAGATGTCGTTATCGTCGGTGGTGGACCGACCGGTTTTATCAATGCGCTTGGGCTCGCGCAGGCAGGAGTTCGCGTCACCGTCATTGAGTCGGAACCCAGAATCGTTGATTCGCCGCGCGCGGCCGTTTATCACTGGTGCGTTCTCGAAGGCCTGGAAAAGCTGGGCATACGCGAGGAAGTGGAGAGGACGGGCTTTGCCAAGCAGGACTACACCTATCTTGTGCTCAAGAGCGGCGAGCGCATTGAATTTAGTTTGGAGGTGCTCAACGGGCGAACGCCCTTTCCCTACAACCTGCATCTTGGACAGCACCGGCTCGCAGAGATCGCGCTGCGCCGGCTGGCCGACTATCCGCAGACCCGAGTGCGCTTCAATACGCGATTGACCGGGCTGACCCAGGACTCAGACGGCGTCACGCTGAAGGTGATGACCGCCGAGCGGCCCCGAAGAGATGCGAACGAAGTGGGTGATAGGCGCGGACGGCGCGGGCAGCACGGTCCGCCATCAGCTGGCTCTGGACTTTGAGGGCATGACCTGGCCCGAGCGCTTTGTCGCAACGAATGTTCTTCTTCGACTTTGAGCGTTACCGCTACGCCCGCGCCACCTTTCTGATCGATGGACGCCATGGCGCCGTCATCGCCAAACTCGACAGTATCGGACTCTGGCGGCTGACCTATATGGAAGACGCGAGCCTGCCCGAGGAATCCTTTTTGGAGCGGCTGCCGCAAGTTTATGCGGCGATCCTGCCCGGCGCTGTCGACTACCGTATCGAACGCGCGGCTCCATATCGGATGCATCAGCGCTCCGCGGCGCGCTATCGGGTCGGCCGCGTCGCGCTCGCGGGCGACGCCGCGCACGTCACGAATCCCACCGGCGGACTCGGACTGACATCCGGATTGCTCGATTGCTTCGCGCTCTATCCGGCGCTGGCGGCCGTCATTTTGGACGGCGCGGACCCCGAGATTCTGGATCGCTATTCCGATGCGCGCCGGGAAATTTTCCTGAACCGCGTCTCGCCGCAGGCGATTGCCAACAAGCGGCTGATCTTCCACGCGCAGGGCGGCGGCAGGCACCTCGAGGAGGCACTCGCGGCCCTGCGCCGCCTGCCGACGGATCGCGACTTTCTGCTGCAGCGCCTGATGTTCCTGAAGTCCTTGGAGACCCCGCCCCTGCTTGCGTAGGAGCCGCGGCTCACGCGCAATACCCCGACGGCCTAGTCGTAGTACTGCGGAGCCTTCTTCAGCGTGGCGTAGGTCGGCGGGTCGTGCTGGATCCACAGGGTGGCGCCGGTCTGTTTGAGAAACAACTCGACCTTCTGGCGGGTGGCACGCGTCATGGCGGCGTCGAAATCAAACGTCGGCACGCGATCCAGCGTCCTCTCCTCCGGCAAGTGATACAAGTCGCCTGCGAGCAGCAAGGGCCCGAATTTCTTGAGCTTGAGAAACAACATCTGATGTCCCGGAGTGTGGCCGGGCGCCGTCTTGATGATCACTCTGCCGTCCCCAAACACATCATAGTCGGCATTGTTCAGCGTGATGCGCTTCGCGGCTTTCAGATCCTTGTAGGTATCCGGCATGCGAATGCCGACTTGCGCGCTCGCTGAACATGATGTCGTACTCGGCCTGCTGCACGATCCAGGTTGAGTGCGCAAACAGATTGGCGTTGGCGGTGTGATCGGCGTGATAGTGCGACATCGCGATGTAGGTGATGTCCTTGGGTTGATAGCCTATCGCTGCGAGCTGCGGCGCCAAGCGGCGCTTGGCCTTGAGAATGCCCTGCTGCACCACTTCGGTGCCATCGTCGGGGATGTCCTGGTCGGGCACCTGCCCCACGTCCCAGATGAGCGTTCCTTTGGGATGCACGATCAAATAGCAGGGCGTGACGAAGACGACATCGCGATTGACCTCGTTTGCCTTGAGGCCGAACAATGCCGGATCCATCGCGGAAATCGTGCCGCAATCCAGCACATACAAGCGCAGTTGACTGGACGGGGCGTCGCTGCCGCAGCTCCGGCTGCAAACCCTAAACTCAAGGCCGCGAAGACCAGGGCGGCCAGCGCGCGCATCGCGCACCGCATTGCGCTGCGGCATGCTGTTCTTATGTTTCATCCTCTCGTCCCCCGCGCCGAGAAATTGACCCTGCAAGCACCAATTAGTATGCTACACGAACTATCCTACGCCAGCCGCAGTCGCCGCGTTTTCCTATCCCGATACCTTTGGGGAGTCCCTAGAAATGGCAACCGTTCTATCGCAAGTCAATCCTGCAGAATCATTTTCTCAGCCGGATTATTCCGCCGCGGCCAAGCGTGTGCTGGCGCGAAAGCCGGCGCTGTTCATCAACAATGAATGGGTCGGCTCGACGCACGGCGCGACAATCGTTGTCGAAGACCCCTCGACGGGCAGAGAAGTCGGACGCATCGTGGATGCTTCCGACGCGGACGTGGACCGCGCGGTATCGGCCGCTCGAACCGCCTTCGATGACGGGCGATGGTCGAACCTTCCCTCCGGCAAGCGCGAGCGCATCATCAACAAACTCGCCGATTTGATCGAGGCGCATGCGCAGGAGTTTGCCGAACTCGAGGCCATCGACAACGGCAAACCCGTTGGCATGGCGACCGTGGTGGACATTCCCGCCGCCGTCGATCACCTGCGCTACATGGCCGGATGGGCCTCCAAATTGGGCGGTGATGTCATCGAGCCGCAATCCCTGCCTCGCGGAACGGTGTTCAGCTATGTGTCGCGCGAACCGGTGGGCGTCGCCGCTCAGATCGTGCCGTGGAATTTCCCGCTGCTGATGGCGACCCTCAAGATCTCCCCGGCCTTGGCGGCGGGCTGCACGCTGATTCTAAAGCCCGCCGAACAGACCTCGGTCACCGCATTGCGCCTCGCCGACTTGGTCGCTGAAGCCGGCTTCCCGCCGGGAGTCATCAACGTGATCACGGGCAACGGCCACACGGCCGGCGATCGCTTGGTCAAGCACCCGGGCGTCGACAAGATTGCCTTCACCGGCTCGACGGAGGTCGGCAAGATCATCAACCGCAATGCCACCGATACCATGAAGCGCGTCACTCTCGAGCTCGGCGGCAAGTCGCCCGTGGTGGTGATGCCGGACGTGAACGTCGATGAGGTGGCAGCCGGCGCGGCCGGCGCGATTTTCTTCAATTCGGGCCAGGTGTGCATCGCCGGCTCACGCCTCTTCGCGCACCGCTCGATCTTCGATCGCATGGTGGAAGGCGTAGCGGCTGCGTCCGCGTTCTGGAAGCCGCGCCCGTCGCTTGATCCCCAAGGGCACATGGGCCCGCTGGTATCGAAGGAACAATTCGACCGGGTGATGGGATTCATCGAGGCCGGAAAACGCGACGGCGCCTCCGTCGCGGTGGGCGGCGACGCTGTATCGTCGAACGGCTACTACGTGAACCCGACGGTGCTGGTCAATGTGAAGCCCAACATGAGCATCGTGCGCGAGGAGATTTTCGGACCCGTGTTGGTCGCACAGCGTTTCGATGATCTCGATGAGGTCGCGAAGGCCGCCAATGACACCTGCTACGGTCTGGGGGCGGGAATTTGGACCAAGGATGTCTCCGCCATGCACCGCCTGGCAGCCAAGATCAAGGCCGGAACGGTGTGGGGCAATTGCCACGCCATCATCGATCCGGCGCTGCCCTTCGGCGGATTCAAGCAATCCGGATTCGGCCGCGAGCAGGCGCGCCAAGGCATCGAGTCTTACACGGAGCTGAAAACCGTCATCATCAAGCTGTAAAAGTTCAAGCGGTGACACTCACCGCTTGCTGCATTTCCGCCGTCGTTGTACGGGGCGATCCAAAAGACTCTCGGTGAACCGATATCGGTTCACCGAGAGTTCAATTCAGAACCTCTCAAAACTTCTTCTTGAACTCCACCGAAATGGTGCGCGGCTCTGAGGGAAGGCCATACTTGGCCCCCGAGAGCCCCGTCAAGTCAAAGACCTGGGTATACCAGAGCGCGTTGTCCAGATTGTAGCCAACCAAGGCGACATCCCACTTGTGAGCATCGTTGCTGTAGGTGATGCGGCCATTGAGCAGGTGATAACCCGGCAGCCAGCTGTTCGGATCGTTGTTGGCATTGGTGAAGTATCCGCCCGAATAGCTCCAGTCCAGACGCGGAATGATCGATCCAGAATCCGACACGCGCCACTGGTACTGCGCGCCTAAGCTCCACTTCTCCTCCTGGAAGCCCGGGGCCACATCTCCCAGCGTAATGCCGGTTGCTGGGTCTACGGACTTGTATTCGAAGTGCTGGTGACTGTAGCTGCCATCGAAGCTCAAGCCGCCCAGGTGATAGTTGACTTCGAGTTCACCGCCATAGATGTCGGCGTGTCCGCCGTTGACCGGAGCCGCGCAGGGAATAAACGGATTTCCACCGGAGGAATTGAGGGCAGCTGAGCAGCACGACCTGAATGTCTTTGTAGTCGTTATAGAACGCCGCCACATTGACGCGCAACGAATGATCGAACCAATCGGATTTGAATGCCGACTTCGTAGGCGGTCAGCTCCTCAGTGTTGAAGGGCAGAATCTGTGAAGCGATGAACGGCCGGGGATTGGTGCCACCGCCCTTGAATCCCGTCGATATGCTCGCATAGGTCATCAATTCATCGGTCCACCGGTAATCCAGGTTCACTCGATAGTCGGTATGGTTACCCGAGAACTTGCCTGGTGGTGCCGGAAAAGCCGGGCGGGAAGAACACGCTGTCTGGCCGCCGCCGGACAATGGTGGAGGGTTGTATCGATTGTAGGTGTAGTCCTTGGTCAGGCTGGTGTAACGCACGCCCAAGTTCAGGTTGAGCCGATCGACGATGTGCCACGTGGCGTTGGCGAACCCCGCATAGTCCTTCTCGGCAATCGGATCGTCGCCCAGGAAATCGAACGGCCGAGCCCGGCACCCCTGCCGTCGGAAAATATGTAGTCCAGCACCTGATGGGTGGGATAGGTGGTGACCTGATCGAGAAAAAATCCGCCCACGGTGTAATCGATCACCTTGCCCACGTTGCCGCTCAATCGCAATTCCTGGGTAAATGTGTGGTTGAGCAATTCCGACCAACCCAGCGAGGCGCCAACCGGCGATGCATCGTCGTCATTGGTGAACTCACTATGGAATTCGCGGTATGCCGTGATCGACTTCAGGGCGAGAGAATCCGCAATTTTCCAATCCATGGTGAGATTGGTTCCCCAAACCTTGGTGTACGTGTAGGGCGTCCAGCAGTAGTTATTGCCGGCGATGCCTCCTGCGCAGAAATTCGCGTAGCTGGTATGCGGGTTCGTCGGAATGAATAGGTTCGGGTTGATGCGGCGGTAGTGGAGTGCCCGGGCGTGCCCGGGAGCGGGCTGCAATCCCGAATTCATCTCGCCGGCGGTCCAACCGACCCCCGGATTAGTGCCCAGCAGCGTCTCCGCCGCGACCTGGGAGTTATCGATGGTGACATCGCCGATCAAATTCACCTCGAAGGTGTCGCTCGCCAGCCAGCGCAGAGCCGCGCGGGCACCGTGGTAATCCGTGCCGCCTTCATGCCCCGCCACGCATCCCTGGCTGTAACCGCCGTTGGCTGGAACGCCGGACGCAGGGAACAAGCAACCGTAGTCGTAACGCGTGAGATAGCCGTCCTGTTGATGAGCCACGCCGGAAACGCGCAGAAACACGCTGTCCGGGACGAGGGACCAATCCCCCACGGCCTGCACGTCGACAAGATTCCTCTGGCCGTAGCTCACCTTCACGTAGCCCGAATCGTCGCCCTTTGGGATCACCGAGTACAGCTTGATGGCCCCGCCTTCGGAGTTGGCGCCGGACAGGGTGCCCTGCGGACCGCGCTGAATTTCCACGCGGTCAAGATCGAGCAGCGCGAAATTCGAGCCCGTGAGGCTGGTGTAGTACACATCGTCGATGTAGATGCCGACACCGGGCGCGAATGCCGGATCAAAGTCGGCCTGGCCGATGCCGCGGATGTACGCGGTCATGCCCGGACCGAATGCACCACCGGTTGCTACCAGCTGCACGTTGGGCGCCTGCGCGGCGATGTCCTGCAGGGTAGTCTGGCCTCGCGCCTCCATCATGGCGCCGGTGACCGCGGTGATGGCAATCGGCGTATCTTGCAGGTTTTGCCTGCGATACTGCGCCGTCACCACGATTTCCTGGAGGTTGTTCTGCTCGGTGGTGGCTATCACAGTTTGAGCGCCGGCCATCGATGGCCATGCGCCTATCAGCGCAGCGATTGCCGCTGCCGCCCACAGCCGCAAATTGCGCCGAAAGCTGGCTTGGATTGACGTACTCATGAGTTACTCCCCTTATGCCCTAATGGATCAGATCGGCTCAATCTCACGCGCCATCGACGCGCCCTACGCCTTCGAATACAGACAAACTCTTTTGGAATGAATAAATACTCGGAGGAAGCGTCAGCTTCACGACGCCGACCCTAAGGTCACGGCGACAGAGTGCGCTGAACGCCCCTATTCGCATCGGCGATTCGCCAACCCGCCCTGCCGGTCCGGCAGCCACGATCACAAAACGCGGCATAGCCCCCCTAGATCTTTTTTCGCACCGTGTGCCGCAAACGCCACAAGTCGGTACGCTGATTTTTGGTAAGTAAAACAAACAAACTTAGCCATTGCAACACCCAAACAAATGTTAGGGTTGTTCAGCCGGCACATGGCCCCGCTTGAGGATACTCGGCCCGTTAGAGGTCCTTCACTCGCGGTTTTGCGCAATAGTTCTATGCTTATAGGGAACGGAATCGAGAAACATGGCAAAGCGTCGGCGCAAGAATCGGCAAGACCACGAAATCGCTTTGTTGGTCGCCATGCTGAGATTCTCCTCCATCATCAGCCGACCGATGCGCGACGGCGTCGCCGACCCGGCAGGATTCAGCTCGAACGAGTTGCGCATCCTGATGGCTTTGTCCGGCGAGGGCGAATCCGCCGGTCATGACCTCGCTGAGCTGATGGGCATGCACGCAATGAATGTCTGCCGCGCACTATCATCGTTGCATGACATGGGGCTGGTGGAAGCCGCAAAGAATTCCAAGAACCGGCGCCGCAAGCCCTATCGAATCAGCACCCGCGGCGCAGCGGCGCACGTCGCCCTCGAGCCTCGCATCGCGCGAATCGCGAGCTTTCTTTTCGGTGTCCTGACGCAGGCCGAGCGGCGTGCGTTGCGCGCAGATACTGTCCAAGCTCGATCGCCAGGTGCTCGCCTGGCAACCGGCCGAGCGGCGTCCGCATGTCCCGCGTGCCTGAGCCAACGCTTCTTTTAAACCCGGCCCGCCAGTACGGCATCCAAATCGCGGGTGCGCAAAATGCATGGGCACGTCCTGGCGATGGGGCCAGGTTTTTCGAATCTGCGCGGCCGGCAGAATCACGTCGGGTCCCAGCGGATTCTGCGGATACGGGACCGCCGCCGGTTGCAAGTGCGCAACGGTCTTGGACCAGCCTTTTTCATAATCCGCCTGCCACTGCATCATGTAGTCGAGCCGTTTGATTTTCCAAACGCCGGCCTCGCGAACGTAGTCGTTCTCGTAGACCCCCGCCTCGAAGAACTGCAGCGGCAGGCCTTCGGGTTTGTAGGCCCGGCTTTCGTGGCATCCGCCCATCAACAACCCGCGAAAGCGGCCTTTCGCCGTCTGACGATCCGGCGCCACCGTAATCACGTCCTGCATCTGGAAATGATCCAGCAAAAAACCGTCCACCGGGCCGTTCACGCCCCGCGTGAAGTAGTTCTGGAACCAGGTACCGTAAAGCCGGCGCACACCCGCCTGGCCGCGATACTCGCCCGACAGGAACACCACCGATCCGTCCTCGGCGAACAGCTGCACCACGTCTTCCGCACGATTGAAGTCGATGTAGTATCCATAGGCCCAGTGGATGCGGCGAATGGCATTGACGTCCTCGAGTTCCCCGACCCGATGCTCCAGAGCCTTAAGCCGCGTTTCGAGATCTGCCATGCTCCCCTCCACTCTCGTTTGCATGTAACGCTAACAAATGTTAGGAAAGGAAGCGAGGGGAAACTTTATGAAATTCACTGGCATGACTGCGCTCATCACGGGCGGGGTGTCGGGCATCGGGTTTGGCATCGCCCGCGCTTTCAGCGCCGCGGGAATCGAACTGATCCTCACCTACCGGGATGAGGGCTACCGCACCGCTGCGGCGCGCTGGTTCACGGATAACGGCCGCGCCGCGCCGCGCTTTGCCCGCCTGGACGTCACCGATCGGGCGGCTTGGGCGCAACTCGCGGAGGAAGTGGGTCCCGTGCATATCCTCGTCAATAACGCAGGGGTCAGCGTGTTCGGTCCGACTGATGAGGCAAGCTACGCCGATTACGATTGGATCATGGGCGTCAATTTCGGCGGCGCGGTGAACGGGCTTGTCAGCTTCGTTCCCAAAATCAAAGCCCTGGGGACCGCCGGGCATATCGTGAACGTTGCCTCGATGGCAGCGTATCTGTCCGGACCTCAGGCCGGCATTTACACGGCGAGTAAATTCGCCCTGCGCGGCTTGACCGAATGCCTGCGCTACAACCTGGCGCCCTACGGAATCGGGGTGTCGCTCATGTGTCCGGGTTTGACCAAGACGCACGCCTGGGACAGCGCGCTGAAGCGGCCCGCCCGATTCGCCGAATCGGGCTTTGCCCCGCCCGATCGGGCGGAGCTTGAAACCTTTGGCGCGGCCTTCGATGCCGGCATGGATCCTTTGGAGGTCGGAGAAAAGACGCTCGCAGGGCATGCTGGAGAATCGCGCGTTGATCCTCACGCACCCCGAGTTCGCGGACGATTTCGCGGAAATCTATCAGTCATCGATTGCGGCGTTGCCGCAGGAACCGGTGCCAGAGGGCCGTTTGCAGATCGAACGCCTGCGCCGCGCCGCGAATCGCGCGGCGGCCGCGGGCAAGCGCATCAAGCTCGGAGATCTGACATGACTCCAACAGTGCGATACACGTCTGCGGCAGGCCGCGCGCCGGACCGGCCTCAAAACATGCCGTTGGTGTTAGCCGACTTCTCGGGCACAGGCTGAACCACATCCCAGTGCTCCATCACCTTGCAGCCCTCGACGCGCAGAATGTCCACGATCGCGAGGCCACGTTCGCCCGCTGCGAAGACGCCGTGCGAATGAACGGCCACGAGGTTGCCGTCAGCGATGACTCTCGCGATGGTGTAATGGATGTCGGGGTGCGAAGCGAAGAAAGGCTCGAGAAATTTGACCGCGGCATCGCGGCCGGTTTCCGCCAGGGGATTGTGCTGAATGTAGCCCGGATCGACCCAGGTCTCGAAGGCCTCACGGACCTTTTTGTCGACATAGAACTGCGTCATGAACTTCGTGACCACCTGCTTCGGTTGCAATGAGCAGGTGGCGGCGCCGGCGTTCGCCGCGAGCAGCAGTCAAGGCGGCAAAGCACAGGGTCAGGTGAGTACGCATGGATACCTCCGGGTCAGAACAGGCTGTTGGGATTGGTCGCGTCATCGGCTCTTACCGTAACAATTGTTATCTTGCTATCATCCGACGTTAGCACCGCCCGAGGAAAATCGCGAGAGGAAATCCCATGACCGATATCGCCGCCCTGACCGCACAGGATCGACAAGCTCGAACACGAGCTCGCGATCCAGCAAGACATCCATCAAATCCGCCGCATCCAGTACACCTACGGATACTTCATCGACAAGACGCAGTACAACGAGGTCGTCGACCTGTTCGCCGACGACGGCGACGTGTGGTTCCTCGGCGGCATCTACAAGGGCAAAGCAGGCGTGCGGCGTCTCTACATCGGACGCTTCCAGACCAATTTCACGCAGGGCCACAACGGCCCGCGATACGGCTGGCTGCTGGAGCATCCGCAGCTGCAAATGGTCATCGACGTCGCACCGGATCGGAAGACCGCCAGCCTGCGCGGCCGCTCCATGATGCAGGCGGGATTGCACGAGACGGCACAAGGTCAACAGCGCGCATGGTGGGAAGGCGGCATCTACGAGAACGACTTCGTTCGCGAGAACGGCATATGGAAGATCAAGGCGCTGCGCTATTTTCCGTTCTGGCACGGCAGCTTCGCCGAAGGCTGGCCGAAGACGCCGATCGATTTCATTCCCATGTCCAAGACGCTGTATCCCGAGGATCCCTTGGGCCCCGATGCACTCATTCAGCCGACGCCGCGGCTCTGGCCCGCCACCGACACCGTCCCCTTCCACTATCCGCATCCGGTCACAGGCAAACCGATTGTTCTCGACAACAGCCGGGCGCGCGAGGGATTCAAGACCTGACGGGAGACCCTCCATGAGTACCGCCGCCGCCGAAGTACACACGAGCATCGACTATCTCGTGCCCACCTCGCGCATCAATCGGCGCTTCTGGGCGCCGGGCAAGGAATTCAACACCGGCATCTACGCCCGGCAGAACGTGATCATCCGCAACGCGCGGCTGGCCGGCCCCTTCACGCTGGATGAGCACGGCTTTCGCCTCGGGAATCACCGCACCGACATCACGGATTGGGAGCGCAACTACGGCCCCGACACGCCCTATGCGATGCAGGTATGCGAGGTGGCCAAGCGACTATGCGGGCGCGGATTTCGTCGTACCCATGGGCGGCATGCTGCGCAGCGTCCGGCAAAACCAGCGCGACCGTGCAGCCGCCGGCGGCGGAAGCGCACGTGGATTTCACCCAGCGCTGCGCCGAGCGCATCGCCGGCAATTTGTACAAAAAGGCAAACCCGCAGGGGCCGGGCTTTCACCGCTTCATTGCCTTCAGTCTGTGGCGCGCGCTGTCGCCGCCGCCTCAGGACATGCCCCTGGCGCTGTGCGAGGGCCGCTCGGTGCGCGATGACGAGGGCACGCACAACACCAAAGTCGACGTGAATGAAATTCCCACGGGCGACGCGCTGTTTGCGCCCATCGAAGGCGAGGAGAACATGGCGGCCGCCACGATCTTTCATCATTCGCCGGATCATCGCTGGTGGTACTTTCCGGACATGACTCCGGATGAGGTGATCTTCATCAAGTTCTACGATTCGGATCACCGCACCGCGTGGCGATGCCCGCACACCGCCTTCCGCGATTCGAGCCGGCCCGATGCGCAAGAGCGCCGCTCGATCGAATATCGCGGGATCGCCTATTTCTCAAAGAGCTGATCGTGTGCTAGACGCTCTGGCAGCCACGTAACCTCACGCGGCCGCCGCAAGCTCCGCCGCGGCCACCCACCAGCCGTGGACCTGGGGGCGCAGACGATGCGGTATCAGCGCCTTCGCGATGGGACCTGCGCCCACGTTGCCGGCATCGATGATCCACAGGGCGTGCTGAAAATCTGCCGGCCCGGTTTGACTGTCGACGATGGTCAACAGCCAGCCTTCATGCCCCGCTTTGGACGAGGGCACGTGCACGGGTTCGTTGAAGCAGTGCCCCGGAGGCAGTCCCAACGCCTGCGGCGGCTTGCCGGTGAAATCGAGGCGCAACAGCATATTGAACATGGCGCCCACCGGACCGCCGGCGACCGGTGGTCCTTGCATCTGCGGATTCATGGTCAGCATCCAGGAGTGCGAATACGGCCTTCCCTGCACGCTGGCCGGGATCACCGGGAAATCGCCCGGCGGACCGATCACGGTCTCGGTGACGCGATCGCTGCCCTGCCGCATGTCGATGGTCCAGCGTTCCAGGCGCGCGCCGGTTTCCCCCGGCGCGACGTTGAGGCCCGACGCGCGCTGAATGAAAGGAAAGGCATTCACGCTGGAGAGACACTGATCGAACTGAATCTTGCCGTCGGCGTCCTCGAAGGCGTTCATCATGTGATAGCAGGAGACGCCTTTCGGTCCGCGGAACCAGCGCATCTCGGCAGCGGCGCCATAGCGCGGCATCACGCCGACCCAGCTGTCGCGGTCCATCTCATGCACCCAGTGATCGCCGCCCGCCTTCAGCCTTTGCAGATCGCAAGTGGTCGGATACACGGGGAACAGCGCGTAATTTTTCGTGATCGTGAAATCGTGCATCATCGCGCAGTAGGGCGTATCGAACCATTGCTCGCTGCGCAGGGCGCCTTGCTTGTCAACGACGCCATACGCGACCTTGGTCGAGGCGAGACCATCGGCTTCATAGCCGTAGAAGAAGAGTTCGCCGGTTTCGGGATCGATGCGCACATGCGCCGTCACCGTCTGGGACTTGAGTTTCCCGTCGAAGTCGTACCGCCCCATGGTCTCGAGCGTGCGCGGATTCACGCGGTAGGGACGGCCGTCTTCCTTGGTCATCAGCAGCCGGCCGGCATGCCAAACCGGCGTGGTGTTCGCGACCGTGCGATCGAGACCCTTGACCTCGGGCCGGTCGGTGAACGGGTTGCGATACTTGCCGAACAGCGCGCGCCCGGCGGCCACCTCGGCCTGGTGCCGCTCCGTCTGCACATAACGGATGGCGAAGCTCGCCTTGCCGCCCGCGATGCGAAGCGCCGAGATCATGCCGTCGCCCGAAAGCACCGCCGCCCCGTCCTCCATGAACGGAGGAAAGGCCGGATCGGGCACGGCGCGGAAGAAAACCCCTTCGACGTCGTCCGGTATTTTGCCCTCGATCGCGAGATCCGGGACTTCGTATTCCTCGCCGAGCGGCGTATTCAAACCCGTGAATTCAGGAGCGTCCGGATAGCGCTTCATGCGTTCCCCAATCATACTAACAATTGTTAGTATGATCATGCGCTTCGGCATTGGAATTTGGCAAGCCGATCGGCGAACCACGGAACTCAGCCGAACCACAGGGCGATGGCGCGCATCTCGATGCTCGCACGCGGCGCCACCTGCGAGCCCGCATCGGGGTTGTCGAACGCGACGTGCGGCACGCAGTGCGCCCGCTCACGATCGCTGTCGTTGGTCTTGAACACCAGCGCCTCGTCGCGCGTCATGTCGGAAAACCAATGCCACCGATGGGCGGGATGATGCGCCACGACGATGCCTTCGAACGACCACTCGGGCCGATCCGGCGCGTTGAATACGGCGTCGGCGGGAATCAGATCGGCCGGCGTCACGGCTGCGCGCGTCGCACACCGCCAGCGGAACGTCCTGCGGCGGCTGTGAAATGACCCGCCAGATGTTGTAGTGCACGAACCGCGCCAGGCGCCGGCCCTCGGGCGCCGCCCGAGCGCGCAAACTCGGCGGCCGTGGCATCGCTGATGTCGACATGCGCAAAACGGGCCGGCCGGGAATTGTCCAGCTTTCCCGACAGCGCCGACTTCTCGCTGAAGCGCAGGACGCCGGGACTGTTCACCAGCACCAGATCCGCGCCCGACAGTCCGCCGATGAGCGTCGACGATCTCCTGGCGGTAGATCGCGTCCACCGCGGCCCGGTCGGTAAAGTCCGCGACCGCACTGCGATGGCTGCACAGGCGAAACCCGGCGCCGTCGAGCGTCATGTCCCGCCCGCGTGCGTCGATGATGTCCATCTGCACCGGCTGGATGTCGAGAACATCCCCGCTCGTATCATTGGAGTGATATCGCGGCCGGGCAACCCCGCGTCCGGCATAGGCTATTGCGGCAAGCGTCATGTGTCTGTGACTCCTCGCGGCGCAGCGCGTCGCATGTCCGATTCGTGATCGTCGACAATTGCGCGCAACTTCGCAAGCGCCGTGCACCAGATTATGCAATCAAATGGACGGCAGATCCGATCTGCTCTATATCTATCGCAACCAAACGGGAGTCGACCATGAGCGAACGAGCGGAATCCGATACGGTGGCATGCGAGGTCAAAGGCGCAATCGCGTGGGTGAAGTTCAACCGTCCCGAGAAGCGCAATTGCATGAGTCCCAAGCTCAACCGGCAGATGCTGCGGGTGATCGAGGATCTGGAGTTTCGCAGCGACGTGGGTGTGATTGTGCTCACCGGCGAGGGAACCGCGTGGTCGGCGGGCATGGACTTGAAGGAATACTTCCGCGATTCCGAATCCTTGGGCTTGAAGGGCGTGCGCGAATCGCAGCGCGGCGCTTACGCCTGGTGGCAGCGGCTGCGGTGGTGCCAGAAGGTCACGATCGCCATGGTCAATGGCTGGTGTTTCGGCGGAGGCTACGGCCCTTTATTCGCCTGCGACCTGGCATTCTGCTCCGATGACGCGCAGATTCGGCCTGTCGGAAGTCAATTGGGGCATCCTTCCGGGCGGCGGTGCCACCAAGGTCGCGGCCGAGTTGATGCCGATGCGAAAGGCGATGTATCACGCCCTGCTCGGCGAGAATCTTTCCGGCAAAGAAGCCGAGGCCGCCGGCCTCGTCAATGAATCGGTTCCGTCGGGAAGGCTCGAAGCGAGGGTGACCGAGGTGGCCCAGAAGCTGCTCAAGAAGAATTGGGAGACTCTCAAGGCAACCAAGGACGCGATGCGCCGCGTCCGCGAAATGACCTATGACAATGCCGAGGACTATCTCATCCGTTGCCAGGAAGCGCTCAACTGGCACGACCGATCCGACGGGCGACACGCCGGAATGAAGCAGTTCCTCGACGACAAGACCTACAAGCCGGGGCTAGGCCCCTACGATAAACGGTCATTCGTGAATCCGCGTCAGCAACTCGATCAATTTGGCGATCTCGCGCTCCGTAAACCGCGACTTCAGCCAGCGCTCGTGCTGCCGGATGGCGGCCTTGGCGGTAACCAGCGCCTTTGCGGCCCGAGTCCGTCAGATTGAGCGTCTGTTTGCGTCCATCGCTCTCTGACTTCCCGCGCACCAAATAACCCCGGGATTGAAGCCGATTGACGATGGCCATCGTGGTGGCCCGATCCATGCGCATCCGATGTGCCAGATCGGTTTGTGCAATATCGGGATGGTCGTAAATCAGCCAAAGCACAGATACCTGTTTCTGCGTGAGGTCGAGATGCGCGAAGGTCTCCGTGAAGTGCCGGTAGACGGCCCCGTGAGCCAGCCGGATGTGAAACCCGACGATATTGCGGATTTCGCCGATATCCTCGTCGCCCGCGACGTGCGGCGTGGTGATTGTCAGCGTCTCTTTTTGCCTTACCATCCGATCCCCTTGTTATAATCGTCAGTGTAACTTACGAAAGTCACCCTGAGGAAAGAAGAGCCATGGCCCATTTCCCCAATACGCTCAGCTTCACCGGATTCAACACCCCGTCGCGTATCGAAGCAGACATCATGGGTCTCGCCCACCAGGGAACCATCCCCCGGGATTTGAATGGCGCCTTTTACCGTGTCCAGCCCGATCCGCAATTTCCGCCCCGCCTCGGCGACGACATCTCCTTCAACGGCGACGGCATGATCACGCGCTTCCATATCCACGACGGTGAGTGCGATTTCAAGCAGCGTTGGGCGAGGACCGATAAATGGAAAATTGAAAATGCCGCCGGCAAGGCCTTGTTCGGCGCATACCGCAATCCGCTCACCGATGATGAATCGGTCAAGGGAAAAATCCGCGGCACCGCCAACACCAATGCGTGGATTTATGGCGGCAAGCTGTACGCGCTGAAAGAAGACTCGCCCGCACTCGTCATGAACCCGGTGACCCTCGAGACCGAAGGCTACACTGATTTTCACGGCAAGATGACGGGCCAAACCTTTACGGCGCACCCCAAGATTGATCCGAAGACCGGCAACATGATCGCCTTCGGCTACGCCTCGTCCGGGCTGTGCTCCAAGGATTGCACGTACTATGAAGTGACGCCCGGCGGCGAACTGATTCGCGAGATCCCATTCCAAGCACCGTACTACTGCATGATGCACGACTTTGCGATCACCGAGGACTACGCCCTCTTCCACATCGTGCCGTCGATCGGCAGTTGGGAGCGTCTCCAGAAAGGACTGCCCCATTTCGGCTTCGATACCACGCTGCCGGTGTATCTGGGAGTTCTGCCGCGTCAACCCGGGGCGACGGCTGACGACATCCGCTGGTTCAAGCGCGGCAATTGCTTCGCGAGCCACGTGCTGAACGCGTTCCAAGACGGCCGGAAGATTCATTTCGATACGCCGGAAGCCAAGAACAACATGTTCCCCTTCTTCCCGGACGTTCACGGCGCCCCGTTCAACGGCATGGAGGCCATGAGCCATATCACCCGCTGGACGGTGGACTTGGGATCGAAGTCCACGGATTTCGCGAACATCGAGCGATTGACCGAGACGGCGTCGGAGTTTCCGCGCATTGACGACCGCTTCGCGGGACTTCCGTATCGTCACGGATGGATGCTGGAAATGGACATGCGCCGCCCCGTGGAACTGCGCGGCGGAAGCGCCGGCGGACTACTGATGAATTGCCTGTTCCACAAGGATCTGGCGACCGGCGCCGAACAGCATTGGTGGTGCGGGCCGGTATCGAGCCTGCAGGAGGCTTGTTTCATCCCGCGCGCCAAGACTGCAGCCGAAGGAGACGGCTGGGTCGTTCAGATCTGCAATCGGCTCGATGAACAGCGCAGCGACCTGCTGATATTCGACGCGCTCGAGATTGCCAAAGGACCGATTGCTACGGTCAACATCCCCATCCGCATGCGATTCGGATTGCATGGCAACTGGGTCGAGGCGGCGGACATCGGCCTTCACTAACCCGACTTGCCGGCCCAACGAGCGTGCGGCTCAACGAACGTGCCCACTCCAGGTCCGCAGGCCCGGAGCGGTACGGTCCTCGCCGGCCAACGCCTTGGCCACGGCCGGCCGCGCGGTGACCGCCTCGCGCCATTCGACGAGACGCGGACAGCGCTCGGCGATCTTGAGTTCCGGAAACATGCGCTCCACCATCATGCCGCACATCGAATAGAAATTGATGTCGGCGAGCGTGTAGTCGTCGCCCGCCAGCCATTCGGTCTTTGCAAGCTGCTTCTCCACCTTGTCGACCGCATAAATGATTTTCTCGGTGGCATTGGCGAGATCCGCCTCGCTGAATCCCGAGCGCGCCGTTTTCCATTTCTTGCGCTGGTCCGGCAGCGGAATATTTTCCATCAGCTTCTCGAATTCCCCGCTGTCGATTTTGCGCGCGATGATCCCGACCATGCGGTGCCAGCCATGCATCGAGACGTGATTCATCACGTGCTCATCGACGAACTTGTTCCAGTAGCGCATTCGCGCCGCACCGACCGGATCGCGGGGACGCAGCGGTATTTCAGGGAAGACATCTTCGAGATATTCGTTGATCACCGTGGTATGCGTGATGATGGTGCCGTTGTGGTCCAGAACCGGAACCTGGCCTTCCGGATTGATCGCCACGAACCATTCCGAATGCTGCTCGAACTTGTGCAGATCCACGTAGACGCTCTGATAACTCAGTCCCTTCTCGACGAGCGGGACCATTGATTTAAGAGAGTTCGCCAGCGGCTCCGCATGGTAGTACTTGAGAGTCATGGTCTTTCCTATCTATCGTGTGGTGTGAGTGCCAAGAATACCGCCATCGACGGCAATTGATTGCGCGGTGATATGGCTCGCGAGGTCCGAGAGCAGGAAGCACGCCAGCTCGGCGAGCTCCTCGGCGGTGCCAATCCGGCCCATGGGCACGCCCTTGCCCAGCAGATCGCGCAGCTGTTGCGGCGGACAATTTCGGATCGAGCTGCATGATCATGGGCGTCTCGATGAGCCCGGGAACCACGCAGTTGACGCGCACGTTGTGGGATGCCGCCTCGATGGCGGCGGCGCGCGCCAGCCCCAGCACCCCGTGCTTCGAGGCCACGTAGGCGGCGTTGTTGGCCATTCCGCGTTCGCTGGCGAGGCTGCCCGTCACCAATATACTGCCGCGCCTGCGCGCGATCATCCCCGGCAGGATGCGTTTGATGGCCCAGAAAACGCTGGTGAGATTGGTTCGAATCACCGCATTCGAATATCTGATCATCGTAATCGCCGAGAGGCGCAAACCGTCCGCCCGTTCCTGCGTTGGCGAACAGCCCGTCGATCGCGCCAAAGTGGCTCTCGGCGGCATCGATGGCCGCGCCGAGCTGCGTCCGATCGGATACGTCGGCCGCCGCGCATGCGGCGAGGCCGCCTTCGCGCACAATCGCGTCGGTCGCGTCCTTGAGACGCGACTCGTTGCGCGCCACCAGAAACACTTTGGCGCCGCGGCGCGCGAGCATCGATGCGGTCGCCCGGCCGATTCCCGTGGAGGCGCCCGTGACAAGCACGTGATGACCCTGCAATCCGCTCACGCCTGAAAGACCTCCCCGCTTCGTCGTTTTGTATGTCTTGCATACCACCTGACCCGGCACCGGTCAAGGTGGGCTCGATCGTGTATGGCATACTGATTCCAGGAAAAGAGAGTATGCGGCCCATTCTGACAACGCACGTGGGTAGCTTGCCGCGTGGGACTGAACTGGTCCCGATGCTGCTCGCCCGCGACCATGGTAAGCCATATGATGCGGACGCATTCGATCGGCTGGTGCAGACCGCGGTTGACGAGGCCGTCAGAAAGCAAGAAGCCGCCGGTGTGTCCATTGCCAGCGACGGGGAGCTGGGCAAGGTTGGCTATTCGACCTACGTGACGGAGCGGCTTTCTGGATTTGGCGGCAACGTGGCGCGCAAACCCGCGCTCGATCTTGCGCCCCTTCCGGAACTTCGCAGGAAACTCGCGGCCATCATGGGCGAGCAGGAGTTCGTGCGCGCCAGCTGCATCGGTCCGGTCCGCTCGATCAATCTCAATCCCTGCCTCGACGACATTCGTCGCTTCGGCAACGCCATGTCAGGCCGCGATTTACGGGGTTTCATGAACGCGGCGTCTCCCGGCCTGATCACGGCGTTTCAGCCCAATGCGTTCTATCCCAGCCACGAGAACTACCTCGCGGATCTCGTCAGCGCCATGCGGCCGGAGTATGAAGCCATTGCCGCGAGCGGCCATCAGCTGCAGCTCGATTGTCCCGACCTCGCCATGTCCCGCCACACCGCATACCAGGATCTCAGTGAGGCGCAGTTCCTGAAGACCGCCGAGGCAAATGTCGAAGCGTTGAATGCGGCGACTTCGGCGATTGCGCCCGAGAAGCTGCGCATGCACGTGTGCTGGGGCAACTACGAAGGACCGCACGATCACGACATCCCGCTCGAGCGCATTATCGGCATCATCCTCAAGGCGCGTGCGGCAACCATTCTTTTCGAGGCGGCCAACCCGCGTCACGAACATGAGTGGAAAGTCTGGGCCGGGACCAGGATCCCCGATGACAAGGTGCTCGCACCGGGCCTGATCGACACCTGCTCGAACTACGTTGAGCATCCGGAGCTGATCGCGCAGAGAATTGAGAGATTCGCCGCGATCGTCGGCGTCGAGCGCGTCATTGCCAGCACGGACTGCGGCTTCGGCACCTTCGCCGGCTACGGCAAAATCGATCCGGCCGTGACCTGGAAGAAGCTGCGCGCGCTGCGCGAGGGCGCGGATATTGCAGCCGCCAGGCTGCAGTAGCGCGCCCTATCGCAGCGCCCTACTTCAACACCTTGCGCACCGCGGCGGCAATGCGCGCCTCATCGGGAATGACATACGCCTCGAGAGGCTCACTGTACGGAATCGTCGTGTCGGCCCCGGTTACCTGAATAATCGGAGCTTTCAAAGATTTGAAGCGGTGCTCGGCAATGTCCCCGGCGATGATGCTCGACACCGAGGCGTGCCGCGGCGCCTGATCCACGAGCACGACGCGGCCCGTCTTATCGATCGACTTGAGGATGGTATCGAGATCGAGCGGCGCGACCGTGCGAGGATCGATCACCTCCGCGTGGATCCCTTCTTTGGCAAGCAGCTCGGCAGCTGCCAGTGCGCGAGGAACCATCCATCCTGTTGCGACGACGGTCACGTCGCCGCCGGCGCGGCGAATTTCGGCCTTGCCGAACGGCACAAGGTGCTCGCCGTCCGGTACTTCGCCATGTTCCAAGGTCAGCATGTAGTGATGCAGGAAGACTACGGGATTGTCGTCACGAATCGCCGTGGCCATGAGCCCCTTGGCGTCCGCGGCCGTCGAGGGGACCACCACTTTGAGTCCGGGCACACCCATGAACAGCGCGGTCAGCGAACCCGTGTGCTGACCCGCCCAGCCGGCGGTAAATCCGTAGCCCGCCTTGAGCACGATGGGAACTTTGACCTGTCCGCCGGACATGTAGCGAAAACGCGGTGCCTCGTTGACCACTTGATCCATGGCCACCAGCATGAACTCCGCCATGTACAGCTCGACGACCGGCCGCAATCCGGCCATCGCCGCTCCGATTGCCATGCCGATCTCCGCCGTTTCCGAGATGGGCGTCACGCGTACTCGATCCGCACCGTAGGCGGCCACGAACGCGTGGTTCTCGGTCGTGGCCATATTCTGGCCGAAATAAAGGACGTTGGGGTCGCGCCGCATTTCCTGATGGATTCCTTCGTCGATCGCGGCGATATAGGGCATTTGTGCCATGAGAGTCTCCAGCTACGCGTAGTTGTATTCGAGAGCGGTCTCGAGCTTCGGGAACGGGCTCTTGACTCCGAAGGCCACCGCCTCTTGCATCTCCTTCGCAATTCGGGCCGTCAGTTCATCCGCTTTGGCGGCGGTCAGCGCGCCGCTCTTGATCAAAACGCCGCGGAACCGCGGCACCGGATCCCCGCGCAATGCCGCTTCGTACTCTTCGCGTTTGCCGAACACCGCGATGGCTTCGTGCTCCGGGTAGTGCAGCGGCACGCCCGGCGGAGCGATGATGTTGCCGTGCGCGGACAAACGGTACACCTTGGACTCGACCAGCGTCGGGCCCTTGCCGGCACGCGCGCGCGCGATGGCTTCGCCGACCGCCTCGTGCACGGCGAGCGGATCATTTCCATCCACGGTGACGCCCGGCATGGCATACGCCTTGGCCTTCACTGACAGCGGCTCGCCGGCAGCGGCACTGGCGTCCTCCTGCGCACTGGTGGTGACCACGTTGTAGCCGTTGTTCTCCATGACGAACACCACCGGCAGTTTCCACAACGAAGCAATGTTGAGCGTTTCATGAAACGCCCCCTGCTTGGCGGCGCCGTCGCCGAAGAAGCTCAACACGACATTGCCCTTTTTGCGGATCTGCAACGCCCACGCCACGCCCGCGGCATGCGGAATGCCGGCGCCGACGATGCCGGATGTGCCAAGAAAACCGCGCTTCACATCCGTCAGATGCATGGAACCGCCGCGCCCTTTGCAAAGCCCGTCCACGCGTCCGAAAATCTCCGCCATCATCGCCTTCGGATCGCTGCCGAGTACCAGTGGGTAGCCGTGGCAACGGTAAGTGGCCAGGGCCGCATCGCCTTCCTTGAAATGGCTGAGCGAACCGACGATGGAGGCTTCCGCACCATCCGCCAGATGCGTATGGCCGCGGATGACGCCGGGATGCTCGGTAAAGGCGCGCTTGACGGATTCCTCAAAAGTGCGGATGCGCAGCATCTGGGTGTACATCCAGATCTGCCGCTCCGGGTTCGGTGTCTGACTCATTTGATCCCCTCCTGTGGAGTAATTGTGGGTCGCCCCAGGGCCGCTTCCCATTTTTCGCGCGCCGCCGTGATGACCTTCTGTGTCTTCGCAAACGCTTCGGTGGCCGCTGTTTCCAAGGGCCACTTGCGGATGTACTCGTTCAACACTTCGACGCCGATCGGCCCGTCGAAACCATGGGTCCAGACCGCATGCAGAAATGCGGCGATGTCGAATTCCCCATCGCCCGGCAACAGGCGCTTATTCACGACGGAGTCGAGGAAATTCACCGGCGTGGCGAGCATCCCGTCGTTGATTTCGACGCCGAGCGGAAGCCCGCGCGGTATCTTGCGAACGATGTCCTGCGGCGGTGTTGCGGTTCGCTGCAGATGCAGGTTGTCCAGCATGATGCCGCCGTTCTTGGCGCCCGACCCGCTGCAGATCGCCAGCACGCGATCGAGCGTGGGCGCCCGCGAGAATGCCGCGGGAAGCATTTCGAACAATACATTCGTGCCCCGCTCGCGCGGCCTGACGACACAGCACGGCAAATTCTTCCGTCATCTGCGGCACGTCGGCGCAGTCGTTGCCGAGGTCGCCGATCTTGATGTGGCGGGCGCCGAACTCTTCCGCCGCGTCGAGCAATAGTGCGCGGGTTTCATCGGAAGCCGCGCGACGCTGATCGGTGCAGAACCAATCCAGCAACCACTCGACTTCGATCTCTTTCGATGCCGTTGCCATCCAGGATGCGCTTCATCTCCGGAAATCCCAATTTGCTGCGGTTCGCGCGCAGGTCGGTATGCCAGAAGCCCATCGCCGTGAAACCGGCTTTGGCGGCGGTTTCCACCCGCTCGCGAAAGTCGTGGGTGCACAGCCGATCGCCGAGCGGATCCGCCCCGACCGCGAGGGTCCAATACGATCCGAGAATCTGAGCGGGCCGGGTCATACGTCTGTTTCCCTTTCGAGGATGGCGACCAGTGACGCCAGAAAATTCCGACGCGAGGCGGCCATCGGCAACGCGGTGATCCACGGTGAGGGTCAGTTGGGACATGGGTTTCACATGAATGCTGCCGTTTCGGGCCACCACACAATCCCGCTGGCGACCAACCGCGAGAATAGCTGATTGAGGCGGATTGATGACGGCGTTGAAGCGATCCGGTCCGCCGGCGCCTAAATTGGAGATGCTGATGGTTGCGCCCTCCAGTTCCTCTCGCTTCAGCTTGCCCTGCAATGCACGTTCGATGGTTTCAACGCGCCGGCGCGCCAGTTCCGCAAGCCCGAGTCTGCTCGGCGCCATGAAAGACCGGCACAAGCAGACCCTCGGGCACCGCGACCACCAGCCCGATATGAGTGCCGTTCGCCGCGATGATGCCAGCGTCGGGCGAATTTTCGTCACCCCAGAATGTGGCATTCAGCGCCGGCATCGCCAGCAGCGCCCGTGCGATGCCCTGCAGCAAGAAGTCGTTGATCGATGGCTTCGGTGCGTCCGCCGGCAGTTCCGCGGCAAATTTCGCGCGCAGCGCGTTGAGCGCGGTCCAGTCGACGGCGCGTTCCACGGCGAATTGCGGGACAGTGGCGTTGCTCAAGGTCACGGAGCGCACCAGCGCGCGACGCATGCTCGACAGAGGCTGAAGGCCGGAGGGCGCGGCGGCGACGATTCCTCGAACTTTGCGGGTCTCAACGGCTCGTCGTGCATCATCCAACTGCACACGCCCGCCCGGACCCGTGCCCGTAACCTCGCTAAGATCCAGCGCATGCTCCGCGGCGAAACGCCGCGCAACCGGCGAACTGATGATGCGATCAGCCTGCGATCGGCTCGCTGATCCGGTCGCCGTGCCTCTGCCGTCAGCGTGTCGATTCATTCGGCGATTTTATTGCATCGGGCAATGCGCTTGACGCGGCCGCGGCCACAGCACTGGGCGCATTGTTTTCCAGCCACGCGATCCGATCGCCGACCTGCGCTTCCTGATCCGCTTGCAATAAAATCTCCACCAGCCGCCCACTCTCGGTGGACTCGATTTCAACGACGGACTTCTCCGTCTCGAGCTCGAGCAACGGTTCTCCCTGTTGCACCATGTCCCCGACGCTCTTCAGCCAGCGCACGAGCCGGGCGTTTTCCATCACCAGGCCGACCTTCGGAATTTCCAATGCCACCAAAGCCACTCTCATCTCCCTCAAGCGCTCTTAAGCAAGGCACGCACCGCACGCACGATATCAGGCGTGCCCGGCAGGAGCGCCCGCTCCAATTCCGGCGCGAAAGGAATCGGCGCGAACGGACAGGCGACGCGCATGACGGGCGCATCCAATTCATCGAACAGCTCAAAGCCGATACGCGCGGAGATCTCCGCGCCAACGCCGCCATTTTGCACCGCCTCGTGGGCAATCACCACGCGGTGAGTCTTCGACACCGAGGCGGCAATGGTCGCCATGTCGAGCGGCAGCAGCGTGCGAAGATCGATCACCTCAACGGAGAGCCCTTCGCGCGCGAGTTCATCCGCTGCCTCCAGCGCGTTTCGAACCATGGCCGAATAGGCAATCAGCGTCACGTCGGCGCCGATGCGCGCAATGCGCGCCTGACCGATTTGCGGCAGTTCGAAGTCCGCCGCCAGCGCCTCCTTCTGGGCGTAGAGGCGCTTGTGCTCGATGAATAGAACCGGATCGCCAAGCCGGATGGCGCTCTTCAGCAAGCCGTAGGCTTCCACCGGCGAGGACGGAGCGACCACCACCAGCCCGGGTACATGAATGAACCACGCTTCAAGGCTCTGGGAGTGTTGCGCGGCGGCGCCGCCGGCCGCGCCCGCCTGCGTGCGCACAACCATCGGCACCGCCAATTGTCCGCCGGACATGTAGCGGTACTTGGCGGTCTGATTGACCAGGCAATCGAGCGCTAGCGTCGCGAAATCGATGAACATGATCTCCAGCACCGGCTTAAGGCCGCACAGCGCGGCGCCGGTGGCCATGCCGGTGATCGCGGCTTCGCTGATGGGCGTGTTACGCACGCGCTGCGCGCCGTATTTTTGAGCGAGGCCATTGGTCACACCGAACGCCCCGCCGGCCGCGACATCCTCGCCGAGCAGGTGGACGGACGGATCCCGCTCGAGTTCCTCATCGAGCGCGCGTCGCAGGATTTCGATGAAGGTCTGGGTCACGGACTCGCACCGGTGTCCACCGCCAGGGATGGGGCGCTGTAAACGTAGTCGAGCACGGTTGCCGGATCCGGCCGCGGCGAGGCCCGCGCGCGCGCAACAGCCTGCAATACTTCCTGTCTCGCCTCCTCGCCGACGGAATCGAGCTCAACTTCGTTTGCGCCGCGCTCGATGAGGTGTCGCTTCAGGCGCTCGATCGGACATTTTTCCTTGACGGCGGCGAGTTCATCCTTCGAGCGGTAATGCTGGGCGTCCCCGACGAAGTGTCCGGCCATGCGGTACGTCATGCACTCGAGCAGGTACGGTCCCGCACCGCGGCGGATGGCCGCGACGGCTGCGCCGGCTGCCGCATGGACCGCCGGCAAATCGTTGCCATCGATGGTGCTGGCGGGCATCCCGTAGGGCGCGGCGAACGCGCTCACTCGTGTGACGTTCGAGTGCTCCTCACGGCTCGTGAACTCCGCATAGCCATTGTTCTCGCACACGAACAGCAGTGGCAGTTTCCATAGCGCCGCGAGATTGAGGGTCTCGTGGAAGACGCCCGCCCCGGTGGCACCGTCGCCGAAAAAAACCACACTGATTGCGGTCTGTCCCCTGGCCTGAAAGGCCCACGCCGCGCCGGCGGCCAGCGGCAAATTGCCCGCAACGACGCCCGTTGCACCCAACATCCCATTCGCCGCATCGACCAGATGCATGGAGCCGCCGCGACCCCTGCACAGTCCGCTGTCCCGGCCGATGATTTCGGCAAATGTGGCCTGCACATCGCTGCCTTTGGCGAGCGTGTGTCCGTGTCCCCGGTGGCTGGTGAAAAGCGCGTCCTCGCGCGTGAGATGCGCGCATACCCCGACGGCCACCGCCTCCTGGCCGGTCGACAGGTGCGGGAAGCCGGGCAGCTCGCCGGCGGCAGCGAGGCGCTGGACCTGGCCTTCGAATACGCGGATGCGCCAGAGCGCGCGAAACATCTGCTTCCAGTCGGCCAGGGTCGGTGCGGCGGGGTCGGTCACGAACCGTCACTCACAAAATGCTCCTGGATGGAATCTGGAAACATACCACGGGACATCCACTACACTTTCGCATATGAGGGAACCGGGCGCCGTCCGACGACGAAGCGCGGCCCTCGCCGGAGGAATGATGGCGACAACATTTGATCTTTCTGGAAAATCAGTGCTGATCACCGGGGCGGCCCGAGGACTCGGGAGGGCGCTGGCGATAGGCGCCGCACAGGCCGGCGCGACGGTCGCCGCGTTCGATCTCGACGCAGGATTGCTCGCTGAACTGCGCACTGTCCCGTCAATCACCACGTACGTCGTCGACGTGGTCGATCGTGCGGCTTTCGCGGCTGCGGCGGCCCGGATCGGCCGGATCGACGCCGTCGTAAACAACGCCATGCTGATCCGCTACGATGCCATCGA
This sequence comes from uncultured Gammaproteobacteria bacterium, assembly GCA_963775565.1. Taxonomy (GTDB): domain Bacteria; phylum Pseudomonadota; class Gammaproteobacteria; order Steroidobacterales; family Steroidobacteraceae; genus Bog-1198. The sequence continues at coordinate 72,216 of CAVZJP010000016.1, read as the reverse complement.
GGCGGTGGACGAAGCCATTCTCGATCGGATGCTCGCGATCGGAATCAAGGGCGCCGTGTGGGGCGTTCAGGCATTGCTGCGCCACATGGATCCCGCGATCGGCGGCGTCGTTCTCAATCTCGCCTCGCCCACGGCCGAGCGCGGCTTTCCGAGCACGGCCGTCTACAGCATGGTGAAGGGCGCCATGGGCACCCTCACTCGAACCCTCGCCGCGGAACTCGGTCCGCGCCGCGTGCGCGTCAATGCGCTGGCACCCGGCTCCATTCCGACGCCCGGAGCGGTCGCCATTACGCCGCAGGAGGAGTACGAGCGGCGTGCGACGCGAATTCCATTGCGCCGTTTGGGGCGCGAGGAAGATGCAACGTCCGCTTCGCTGTATCTGCTTGAGCGATGCGGCGTCGTTCGTCAGCGGCGAAATTCTGCATGTCGACGGCGGCTTCCTCGCCTCCGCTTGAGCGCAACGTGACCCACCGGATCTATGCCATCCGCTACGGGCATCTGGATCGCACCAGCGACCAGAATTTTCTGGGCGGCGATGATCATGCGCATCACCATGCCGCTCGACTACTACGTGTGGGTGATCAAAGGCGACGCGCGCACCATCGTCGTGGACACGGGCTTCGATTCAGCGGCGGCCGCGCAGCCGGGGACGCACGCTGATCGCGGCCGGTTGCCGAGGGGCTCGCCGCCATCGACGTCGATCCGAAGGCTGTGTCGGACGTCGTGATCACACACATGCACTACGATCATGCCGGAAACGTCGCGCTGTTCCCGCGCGCGCGCTTTCATGTGCAGGATGCCGAGATGGCCTACTGCACCGGCCGCGCGATGACGCATCCGCACTTGTCGGCGCCCTTCGCTGCGGAAAATGTCGTGGAGATGGTGCGCCGCGTATTCGACGGGCGGGTGGTCTTTCACGCCGGCGATTCCGCGCTGTATCCCGGTGTGACGCTGCATCACCTGCCGGGGCACACGCTGGGACTGCAGGCGGTGCGCGTGCAGACCGGCCGCGGTCCGGTGGTGCTGGCCTCGGACGCGACGCACTTCTGGGCCAATCTGGAGCGCGAGACTCCCTATCCCGATCGTTGCGGACGTGCCGCAGTATCTTGAGTCGCTGCGCGCGCTGCGCAAGCTCGCGCCGTCGATCGATCACATCATCCCCGGGCACGACCCGGCAAGTGCTGGCGCGCTTTCCGGCCGAGGCAGGAGTCCAGGACATCGTGCGCCTCGACCTGCCGCCCGCGCGCGCGAGCAGCCCCATGAGCGAGTGCGGATTCGTCGGCCTGGGCCGGATGGGCGGCGCGATGGCGCGGCGCCTCATCGAGGCGGGTCACCGCGTGGTCGCATTACGACGTCAGCGCATCCGCCCGCGCATGCCCTCGCCGCCCAGGGTGCGAGCGTCGCATCGAGCGCCCGGGCCGTCGCCGACGCCGCGCCCGTCGTGTTTCTGAGCCTGCCCAGTCCCGAGATCGTCGTGGAGACGGTGCTCGGCGCAGCACGGGTGCGTGGTGGGTACGCGGACTGCGAAGTCTGCGTGGATCTGTCGACCTCGGGTCCCGAGGCCGCGATCAGGCTGGCCGCGGGGCTGGCGGAACGCAACATCGCGTCGCTCGAAGCGCCGGTCTCCGGGGGCATCAAGGGCGCGCGCGAGGGCACCCTGTCATTGATGGTCTCAGGCCCGGCGTCCGCGTGGGAGCGGGTCCGACCGCTGCTCGAGATTTTCGGCCGGCCGTTCTTCATGGGCGAGACCGCCGGCGCCGGCCAGACCATGAAGCTCGTCAACAACCTGCTGGGCGCGTGCGCGATCGCCATCACCGCCGAAGGCATGACGATTGGCGCCAAGGCGGGGCTGGATCCGGCACGCATGATCGAGGTGCTGAATGTGTCCAGCGGACGCAGCAGTGCGACCCAGGACAAGTGGCCGCGCGCGGTGCTGCCGCGGACGTTTGATTTCGGTTTCGCCGCCGGACTGTGCCTCAAGGATGTGCGGCTGTGTCTGGCCGCGGCGCGCTCCTTGGCGTGCCGCTTGAGCGTCGGCACGGCGGTCTGCGAACTGCTGGAGCGCACGGTCAACACTTTGGGCGCGGACTCGGATTTCACCGCGATGGCGAAGATTGTCGAGATCGACGCCGGACTGGATCCGGAGCGTCCCGACAAATTGATTCCCTGGAGAGGACACATGACGAGCGAACTGTTTGATAAGGGCATGAAGATTCGCACCGAAGTGCTGGGCGAGGCCTATGTCAACAAGGCGATGGCCAGCATGGACGAGTTCAACAGACCGCTGCAGGAACTGGTCACCGAATATTGCTGGGGCGCGGTGTGGGGGCGCGAAGGCCTGAAGCGCAGCGAGCGCAGCATGATCAATCTCGCCATGATCAGCGCCCTGAATCGTCCGCATGAACTCAAGGCGCATATCCGCGGCGCCATCACCAACGGCGTGACCCGCGAGCAGATCCGCGAGGTCTTGCTGCAAGTGGCCATCTACTGCGGCGTTCCGGCGGCCGTGGACAGCTTCCGAATTGCCCGCGAGACCTTTGCGGAAATCGACGGCGGCGCTTGAGCCGTGCCGTGTTGCATTGGCAGGTTCGTCGGGCATAGAGTTTCGCCGCCGCGCACGTTGCGTGACGCGCGCTTACCGTGTCGGTGTGAGTGAAACTCAATAGTCGGGTAGGTCAACGTGACAGCACATCCTGGGTTCGATGCCGAGCGTCTCGAGGAATTGACCGCTGCGGTCGAGCGCGACATCGCGGCGAACCTGTACTTCGGCGGCGTGCATCAGCGTGCAAGCGCGGCGGACAGTCCGGCCTATCTCAAGGCGTTCGGCCACAGCAGCGAAGCAAGGAGCGCGCGGTCGCCGACGGACTCGGTGTTCAGCCTGTTCTCGGTCACCAAGGCGTTCACCAACATCCTGGTGTTCCAGGCCATCGAACGCGGCCTGCTGACGCTCACCACGCCGCTGTGCCAAGATCATTCCGGAATTCTCCGGCGGCCTGCGCGATCGGATCACGATTTTCCACCTGCTGACCCACAGCACCGGGCTGCCGAGCATGTTCGAGGCACGCCCGGGCATGTATATCGATCGTACTGGCCGATAGTCATCGCCGCGATCTGCGAGGTGGCCCTGCCGATGGAGCCCGCGGGCATGCGCGTCGACTATGCGCCGCTGTTCAATCACGCCCTGCTGGGCGAGGCCGCGCGCCGCGTCGATCCGAAGAAGCGCTCCTATCGGGAGATCCTGCACGAGGACCTGTTCGAGCCCCTGGGCATGAAGGACACCTCCATGGGAGTGCGCCGCGACCTGAAGGCGCGGCACTCTGATTCCCGAATTTCGCGGCAACTATCCGATCCAGCATCTGGGCCACAGCAATCTCGGGTCCCAACGGAGCGTTCGAGGAGGAGGACGCCGAGATGCCCTGGGTGGGCTGCGTGTCCACCGCAAACGACATGATGCGCTTTGCCGAGATGCTCCGCTGCGGCGGCACCTTGGACGGGCGGCGCATCGTTTCGCGCGCGCTGGTCGAGCGCGCGCGAACCATCTGGACCGGCGACAAGCCGAATGATTTCTATGCGAACGGCATTCGCGCCGCCGGCGGCATCGCGCCACCGGCGAATATCGGCCTGGGATTCTCGGTCCGCGGCCCGCAGATGGGCACCTCCATGTTCGGAACCCTGGCATCGCCCGGCACCTTCGGCGCGCACGGCGCCGGCACCACGATCTTCTGGGTCGATCCGGAGCGCGACATCAGTTTTGTCGGCCTGATGACGGGTCTCATGAAAACGATCGATAACCTGTGGCGCTGGCAGCGACTGTCGGACATCGTGCTCGCCGCGGCTCTGTAGATGCGATGGCGACTGATGCGTCGTTCGACTATGTCATCGTCGGTGCCGGCACCGCCGGTTGCGTGCTCGCGGGACGGCTTGCTGAAGATCCGGCGACGCGAATCTGTCTGATCGAGGCCGGCGGCAGCGATCGGCATCCGCTGATCAGCACGCCCGCCATGGTGGCGGCGGCCATCGCCACCCGGCGCTTGAACTGGCGCTTTGAAACGATCCCGCAGGCGCATCTGCAGGGACGACGGATTCCGCAGCCGCGCGGCAAGGTGGTCGGAGGATCGGGTTCCATCAATGGCATGGTGTACTCGCGCGGCAACCCTCGCGACTACGGCGACTGGGAGGCCGCGGGCGCCGACCGGTTGGGGCTACGCCTCGCGTGCTGCCCTATTTTTTGCGCTCGGAGAACAATCAGGACCTGCCGGCTTCGCTGTATCACGGCCACGGCGGGCCCATGAACGTGCGCCGGCCCCCGCGTCCGAATCGCCTCAACAGCGACTTCATCGCGGCGACGCGAGAGCCTGGGATTCAAGCGTTCATCGGACTTTACCGGCGCCGATTCCGAGGGAGTGGGCTTTCGCCAAGGAACGATTCGGGCCGGCAGGCGTGAAACCACGGCCCGCGCGTTTCTTCGCCCCGCGCTGCGCCGCGGCAACGTCGCTCTGTACACGGACGCGTTGGCGCTGCGAGTCATCGTCGAGAATGGGCGCGCGGTCGGCGTGGTGTATGAGCGCGAGGGCCGGGAGCACGAAGTGCGGGCGCGGCGCGAAGTGATCTTGAGCGCCGGCACATTGCAGACGCCGCAGCTGCTGCTGCTCTCCGGCATCGGCCCGGCAACGGAGTTGAAGGCGGCCGGCATCGAGCCCGTGCTCGATCTGCCGCGGCGTGGGCCGCAATCTTCACGACCATCTGGCGTGCCCGGTCATGATGCGCAGCGAGGATCCGACCTCCTACGGCATATCCGCTTCGCGCGCTGCCGCGCGGCATCCTGAACGTCTTCGAATATCTGGTGCTTCGTTCAGGCCCGTTCGCGAGCAACGTGTTCGAGTCGGTCGCCTTCCTCAAGACCGCGCCGGGCCTGGATCGCCCGGACGTACAGTTCGTGTTTCAGCCCGCAGCGCGGCCCAAGCCGAGTTTCCCATTGCCGGTCGGACATGGTTACGCCATCAGTCCGGTATGCCTGTACCCGAAGAGCCGTGGACGCATCACGCTGCAGGGACCCGATCCGCACGCTGCGCCTCTCATCGATCCCGCAGCTGCTCAGTGTCGATGAGGATATTCAGCCGCTGATTCGCGCGATCAAGCTCGCGCGCCGGATTCTCGCCGCGCCGAATTTTGCACGCTACCGCGCCACGGAGATCGCGCCCGGTGCGCGCCGTGCAAACCGACGCAGAGATCGCCGACTTCATCCGCTCGACCGCCTACACGGTCCATCATCAGGTCGGCACCTGCCGCATGGGTAGCGGTGCGGACGCCGTGGTCGATCCGCAGCTGCGGCTGCGCGGCCTTTCAGGCCTGCGCGTGGTCGACGCCTCCGTCATGCCGAGCATCGTCGGCGGAAACACCAACGCCGTGGTGGTGATGATTGCCGAGAAGGCGGCCGACCTGATCCGGCAGCGGCCGCTGCTCGCGCCCGCAGAGCTTCAAGCGAACGCGGCGAAACCGCACGCAACCCTTGAGGAACCGGTATGGCAGTAGAGCACATGAAAACCTGGCGGGTCGGGCAGGTCGAGATCACGCGCTTGGTCGAGGTCTGGAAGTGGGAAGATGACATCGGGATGGCGCTGGACGGCGCCAAAGCCGTCGATCGTTCTCACGCAGCCGTGGCTGCTGCCGAATCATGCGACTCCGCGAAGGCCGGATGTTCATCAACTTTCAGGCCTTCGTCATCAAGGCCGGCAAGCGGCGCATCATGATCGACACCTGCGTGGGCGCGGACCGGGAACGCGAATTCCCCGTCTTCACCCGCATGCGGACTACGTTCCTGGAGGATCTCGCATCGATCGGCATCACGACCGGCGACGTCGACACCGTGCTGTGCACCCATCTGCACTTCGATCACGTGGGCTGGAACACCCGGCTGGTCGATGGCCGCTGGGTACCGACCTTCCCCAAGGCGCGCTATCTTTTCAGCCGCAAGGAATACGACCACTGGCTGATGCTGCGCGAGACCGGCGGTTATCACGCCATCAACCATCTGGTCGATTCCGTCGATCCGGTGGTGGCAGCAGGACTGGTCGATTTCATCAACCATGACCATCGGATCAGCGAGGAGATTCGACTGCTGCCGACGCCCGGCCACACGCCGGATCATGTCAGCGTGCTACATCAGCTCGCAGGGCGAGCAGGCCGTGATCACCGGGCGACGTGATGCACCATCCGATTCAGATTGCCATGCCCGCGCACGCGGCGACCTTCGACATGGACAAGCCGGCCGGGCTCCAAGACGCGCGTTGAATTCGTCAGCCGTTTCCGAAGGCAAGCCCGTGCTGGTCATCGGCAGTCATTTTGCCGATCCCGGCGCCGGCTATATCGTGCGCCACGGCGATGCCTGCCAGCTCGATTCGCCTAACTGAGGGCAACCATGGGCCAGCGCCATTCCGCGATTACGAGGTTGATCTGTTCAGTCACGAGTCGGTGCGCAATGCGCGCGCCGTCGATGATGCCTTGCGTGAATTCTCGCCGGTCGTGCGGCTGGATGACGGCACCGTGATGATCACGCGCCACGCGGACGTGACGGCGGGGCTGCAGGATTGGCACACCTTCTCGTCGAAGTCGCGGCCCTGGCACGATCCGAAGTCGCTGCGGCCCGAAATTCTGCTCACCGACGATCCGCCGCGGCACACCCATGTGCGCCAGGCCATGGCCACGGTGCTGTCCGCGCAAGTGCTGGCGAAATTGCGGCCATCATTCGAGCGGGATGCGGCGGCGCTGCTCGACAGTCTGCTGTCGCGCCAAGGCGAGACGCTCGACGCGGTGCGCGAGATCACTCAGCGCTTCGTCTACAAGGCGCTACCCGACGCCATCGGCTTGCGGATCGAAGGCCGTGAGCACATGTATGCCTTCAGTCACATGGTGTGGGCGACCATGGGGCCGGAGAACGAGCTGTTTCGCGAGGCCATGGTCAATTTGGAACCGGTGCTGGCGTGGCTCGAGCAATGCTGCGATCGGGAGAACTTAAGCGACGGCGGCATCGGCATGGCGCTGTATGGCCTGGCCGACGCCAAAGTCATCACCCAGGCGGAAGCCAAGCTGCTGCTGCAGACGGTGCTCGCGGCCGGAGCCGATACCACCATTCTCACCATGGCCAATGCCATTCAAGCCTTTGCGCTCTTTCCCGGGGAATATCAAAAGATCCGCGCCAATCCGGCCCTGGTGCGCATCGCCTTCGACGAAAGCCTGCGTTGGGATTCGCCGTCGCGCATGGCGGGCCGCATTACCACCCGAGAGGTCGACATCGGGGGCTACGCCGTGCCCGCTGGACAGCGCGTCGGTCTCATGTTCGCCGCGGCCAACCGCGATCCGCGCGCTTGGGCTCATCCCGACCAGTTCGATCTCAGCCGCGATCTGCGCAAGCAGGTCGGCTGGGGCTATGGCGTGCACGCCTGCGTGGGCCGGGTGCTCGCGCAACTCGAGGCAAGTTCGCTGCTGTCGGAACTGGCGCGGCGCGTGGCGCGCATCGAAATCGCGGGCGAACCCGAACCTTGGATGACAACCATCGGTCATGGCCCCGCGAAACTGCCGATCCGCCTCTACGCGGACTGAGCGCCATGCAACGGGTACCGGAATACAGCGATCGACGCGATCTCGCCTTCAGGCTGCTCCGAACAGGCGCACGATGTAGTAGCTGTCCAGATATTCGCGGATCATCGCGATCTTGCCCGACGCGCACTTCGAACGCCCAGGCGTAGCGGTTGTCGTACGGCCGGCCGTCCTTCAAATGCCCGGTGCCGTGCGTTTCGACGAGCACCAGCGCGCCGTTCGAGGCCATCGAGAGAATACGGTTGCGCGGACTGCCCGGCGCGAACAAACCGCGGATCGGCTTCAGGAATTGATCCACGATCACATCGCGGCCGCGATATTCGCCGGCCCCCGGCATGTCGCGCGCCTGCGGAATCCAGGCGGCGTCTTCCGTCAACAATGAGCGCAGGCCTTCGAGATCCTCGGCATTCAGCAGCTCGAAGAATTTCTGTACCGCCGTTTCACTCTGCGCGTTCGATTGGCCCATGACTCCTCCCCTTCTCGTTGGATGACGATCATATGATCAAACGCTCAACTGATGATAGGCCATCGAATTCGGGCGGCTACGACATCATCGCCATCGGCAGCGGCCACAATGGGCTCACCGCCGCGGGATATCTCGCGAAGAGCGGCAAGCGCGTGCTGGTATTGGAACGCAATGCGTGGCCCGGCGGCGGCGTGGTTTCACGCGAGCTCACGCTGCCTGGGTTTCGCCATGATCAGCATTCGATGGCGCATATTTTCATCCAGGCCAATCCCTTGCTGCAGCAGGATGAGCTCGGATTGAAGCGCCGCTACGGATTGCAATACCTGTTTCCGGATTCGCCGATGATGTCCGTCTTCGAGGACGGCGCGACCCTGACGTTGTATCGGGATCGAAACCGCACGGCTGCAGAGATCGCCAAGTTCTCGAAGCACGACGCCGAGGCCTTTTTGCGCCTGTCGGCGCAGGCGGCGGTGTGGCTGCCCATGATGGTGTCGACCTTCTACACACCGCCGGCGCCGCAGGGGGCCTCGTTCGCCTTTCTGGATCAGAGCCGCGAAGGCCGCGAATTCTGGCGCACCATGCAGATGAGCAGCCACGAGGTCCTCGCGAACTATTTCGAACATGATCGCGTGCGCGCGCACTTCGCCCGCGTGGCCGGCGAGAATCTGGTATCCCCGGATGAAAAGGCGACCGGACTTGGGGTTTTCGTTTTCTTGGGTTTCCTGGAGGCCTACGGTTTCGGCGTACCGGTGGGCGGCAGCGGCAAACTCACCGACGCCCTGATCCGCAGCATCGAGGATCATGGCGGTGCCGTGCTGACCTCGCAGGATGTGCGCGAGGTCATCGTCGCCAACGGCCGCGCCGCAGGCGTCATCACGGCGGACGGACGCCGCCATCTGGCCGCGCGATGGGGTGATCGGCGCGATCCATCCCCACAAGCTCTCATCACTGGTGGCAGGACTTGATCCCGAGGTGCGCAAGGCCGCGGAGGCCACGCAGATAACCGAGGCCGCGTGCGTCACCGTTCATGCGGCGCTCAATGGCCCGCTGCGCTTTCGAACGCCGGATCCGGTGCAATCCGTGATGATCGAACTGCATGCCGTCCACGTATCGCGAGCTGCGCGAATGCTTCGATGACCTGCGCTATGGCGGCTTCATGCGCACGCACTTGCTGGGATTAGGGTCGCTCTCGATGTTCGACTCGAGCCGCACGCCGCCGGGCAAGGGCGTGGCGCACATCTGGGACTACGCTCCCTATGTGCGTCCCGACGGGCGCTCGTGGGACGAGGGCAAGCAGGCCTACGCCAAGAGCATGCTCGATCGATTCCGCATCTTCGTCGCCAATCTCGATGAAGTGCTGCTGGATTTTCACTGCGATAGCCCGCTCGACATGGAGCGCACTTCACCGAGCTTCCTGCGCGGAGACCTGCATGGCATCGCCACGACCAGTTATCAAAGCGGCTCTCATCGTCCCACGCCGGATCTCGGCCAGTACCGTGTGCCCGGGGTGGATCGACTGTACCTGGTGGGACCGTTCCAATATCCCGGGGGCGGCGTGTTCGGCGCCGGACGAGCAACGGCGCAGGTCATGTGCGAGGATTTGGGCATCGATTTTCGAAAAACTGGAACATCCGGCATGAAACTGTACGGCGCCGACAAGCGCGAACTGATGACGGTCAACGGCATCGAGCGCGATGGCAACCAACTCGTGATCAAGGCAAAGGTGTTCGGAACCATGCCCATGACGGCCACCTTGACCCCCGCGAATGTGCGCGAAGGCTTGAAATTGCTGAGGTTGCGTGGAATCCTGTTTTTGCTGACGATGCCGTTTCGCAGGTCCACGCCGCGCGCAGGAGGGAAGGCATGACACCGTCCATGAAGGGAAAAGTTGCGGTCATCACCGGCGGCGCGGGGATGATCGGGCACGCGGCCGCCATGTCGCTTGCAACCGCCGGCGCCGATGTGATGCTGGTCGACATCAACGCGAAGCGCTGGCGACGCGCGGCGGCGCGATCGAGGCGCTTGGCGTTCGCGTCGAGACGCATGTCGCGGATGTCAGCAAGTCGAGCGATGTCGCGGCTTACGTGGCCGAGCGCATTGCAGAGCGTTCGGCCGTATCGACGCCTTCTTCAACAATGCCGGCATCGAGGGCAAGCTCGGCCCGACGCACGAGTATGACGAGGCGGAATTCGACAAGATCATCGCCGTGAACCTCAAGGGAATATTCCTCGGTTTGCGCCACGTTTTGCCGGTGATGCTGCAGGCAGGGACAAGGTGCCGTGGTCAACACCGGTTCGATCGCCAGCGAACGCGGCCTGGCGGGGGCCTGCGCGTATAACGCCTCGAAACATGCCGTGATCGGCCTGACGCGCACGGCGGCCAGCGAAGTCGGTCCGCGCGGCGTCCGCGTCAACGCCGTGATGCCCGGCGTGATCGACACGCCGCTGCTGGAGGCGATGCTGCGCATGATGTTTGCCGGCGATGTGCAAGCGGGCAAGCGCGCGCTCGGAAAAGTTGCGACCCTGGATCGGATCGGGACGCCGGAGGAAGTCGGCGAGGTCGTGACATTTCTGCTGTCTGATGCGGCGGGCTTCGTGAACGGCGCCGCGTGGGCCGTGGATGGCGGCGCTTTATCGACCATACGTCATTGAAAAAGGAGCTTACATGAGCACCCTGAGTCCCATACCGCGGCGCAGTTTTCTGGCGGCGAGCGGCATCGTGTCAGGCCTTCTCGTGGCCGGCGGTCCGTTGAGTCTCATCGCGCCCGGCCGCGCCTGGGCCCTCGAGCTCAAGACTTTGACCAGCGCGCAAGGTGCCACGCTGATGAGCGTCGCGCGTACCATTGCGCCGCACGACGGGTTGGAGGATGCGGCGTACGCGCTGGTGGTGAAGGCGATCGACGCTGCCGCAACCGCAGATGAACAGGTCCGGGCGTTGGTGACCTCGGGATTGGCAAGTCTCGGAGAAGGCTTCGCCTCGCAATCCGAGGCCGCCCGAGTTGCGGCCCTCAAGACCGTGGAGCATTCGGATTTTTTTAAACTGATGAGAGCAAGCACGCTCGCAAACCTGTACTCCTCGACGATAGCGTATGCCCATTTCGGCTACGAGGGCGAAGCTTTCTCGAAAGGTGGGTACCTCACACGCGGCTTCAATGATCTGCACTGGCTGCCCGATGTGCCCTTGCAGGACAGCGGGCCCGGCGTGGGTGGAGGCTGACGTGGCTCAGATCGCGCACGACGACTCGAATGCGGTGGTGATCATCGGATCCGGAGCCGGAGGCGGAACGCTGGCGCACGAGCTGACACGACGCGGCATCAAGGTCGTGCTGCTCGAGGCCGGTGGGCGCGAATCGCTCGCCACGTTTTCCCAGAACCCTGGCGAGGCCTTCGTTCAACTCACCTGGCTCGAGCCGCGCACGACCTCGGGGACTTCGACGGTGCGCGAGGATTATCCCAATCTTCCCTCCTGGACGGCCAAGACCCTCGGCGGCACCACCGTGCATTGGACCGGCGCCACGCCGCGAATTCGTCCCTGGGAAGTGCGCGCACGCACGACCTACGGCGAAGTGGCGGGCGCATCTCTCATCGACTGGCCGATCGAGTACGCGGAACTTACACGCTACTACGAACTTGCCGAACGGCGGATGGTCGTCACCCGCCGGCACGGCAATCCCGGCCTCCCCGCATCGAGCCATTTCAAGGTGATGTACAACGGCGCGAGGCGCATCGGCTACAAGCAGGTGCACACCGGCTACCTGGCGATCAACACCGGACCGGCAGACGATCGAGGAATGTGCATCCAGCAGGGTTTCTGCGTGCAAGGCTGCAAGACCGGCGCGAAATGGAGCACGCTGTACACGGAGATCCCCCGGGCCGAAGCGACCGGCAATCTCGATCTGCGCATCAAGAGCCGGGCGGCGCGCATCGAGCACGGCGAGAATGGGCTGGTCAGCGGCGTGGTCTATCGCGACGCGAACGGCCAGGAGCAACGTCAACGGGCGCGTCTGGTGTGTGTCGCCTGCAACAGCGTCGAGACTGCGCGCTTGCTGCTGCTGTCGGAATCCGCCCGATTCCCCCATCGGGCTCGGCCAATTCCAGCGACCAGGTGGGCCGTAACTATTGCCGACATACGGCAGGATTCGTTTGGGGGGTATTCGACAAGCCGATTCACTTCTGGCGCGGTACCACTCTCGCCGGAATCATCGAGGACGAAACCAAGCACGACCCAAAGCGCGGATTCGCCGGCGGCTATCACCTCGAGTTGGCGGCGTTGGACCTGCCGAGTCTGCCGCTCGCCGGATTTCCATCCACGCTTTGGGGCCGCGATCTCGGATTCCTGATGGATCACTACGACCGGATGGCGGGCATGCTGGTCAACGGCGAGGATTTTCCGCGCACCACAAACCGCATCACGCTCAATCCGGCGGTCAAAGATGGCTTTGGGTTGCCGGTGGCCAACATACACATCGATGAGCACGAAAACGACGCCGCCATGCGCGCGCACGCCCAGCACCAGGGCCGGGCGATTTACGACGCGGTCGGTGCGGTACGAACGGCGATTTCCAGACAGACCCCGGCCACGCACAACATGTGTACCGCTCGCATGAGCAAAAATCCGCGCGACGGCGTCGCCGACGCGTACGGGCGCGTCCACGACGTGGCCAACTTGTTCATATCCGATGGGAGTGCCTTGAGCACACCGGGATCGGCCAATCCCACGCTCACCATTGTGGCGCTCGCCCTGCGACAGGCCGAGTACATTGCGCGCGAAATGAGCGCGCGTAATCTGTAAGTATCGGGCCTAAAACCGCAGTGCAGCATTGCGGCTGATGTCTTGCACTGTCGGACGAGAATTCTTGCGCTGTCGTCTGCGCTGTTTTTGCTGCGGGAGCAGATCCTGCGAGTGAGGCATAACTACAACATGCCCAGTATTTGCGGGCTTACAAGGGGGCCAAATGGACAACAGATTCGTGAACCGTGCGGGATTCAGGAGGGGTGCGGCGCTTGCCGTAGCCGGCGCCTTGTATATCGCGAGCGGAATTGCAGCCGCGGCGGCGGCCACCGAGGGACTCGAGGAAATCGTTGTTACCGCGCAGAAGCGCTCCGAAAACCTCCAAAATGTGCCCATTGCGATCACCGCGTTCACGGCCGAGTCGCTGGAGAGCCGCGGAATCCAGACTCTTCAGCAAATTTCGAACCTCACGCCGAACGTGAACCTGGACGGCGGCGCGCCCTTCTCCGGCGACAGCTCGACGCTGTCGGCCTCCATCCGCGGTATCGGTCAGGACGACTTCGCGTTCAATCTCGACCCGGGCGTCGGCGTGTACCTGGATGGTGTGTACCTCGCACGTACCATCGGCGCCAACCAGAATCTGCTCGACGTGGAGCGCATCGAAATCCTCAAGGGGCCGCAGGGTACGCTGTTCGGCCGCAACACCATCGGCGGGGCCATCAACATCGTCACGCATACTCCCGGCACGGAGTTTGCGATCACGGGTCAAGCGTCGATAGGCTCCCTCTCACGTCACGACATCGCGATGACGGCTGACATGCCTGTCTCCGACACCCTGCTCACTACGATCAGCGTGTCCTCGTTCACGCGTGAGGGATACCAAAATACGATCCCGTTCCCGGCCACCGCGCCGTATCAGGTGCTGGGGCAGGCCGATTATCCCAAGGCCGATGGCAACCAGAGTTCTTCCAGCAACGGCGGCCAGAACCAGCAAGTGATTCGCGGCAAGATTCTGTGGCACGCGGCAGAAAACTTTGACGTGAATTTGGCGGCCGATTGGTCGCATCAGGATCAGTCCGGACTCGCGAACACAGTGCAGGGCGTCTTCGTCCCCAACAGCGCAACATACATTTCACCGGGTGGACCCGGCGCCGGGGCGCTATTCGGTACGAACCTAATGGGCGCTTTCTACAACGCCTGTATCACCACCTCCGCCGCGGACTTGAACTCCGGCGGTGGGTTCACGCCGTTCAACACCACCAACGGTCTGTGCGGACCACTTGGCGTCGGCACGTGGAACTCGACCACGAATCAGTTCTCCGGCAACGGCTTGGGGTATCCGGGCGCACCGGCGCTCGGCGGCAACGGCGCGATCAATGTGCCGGTCAGCGTGCTCAATACACTGCCGGCCTCCTACGCGCCCTTCGTTCATATCGCGCCGGGCGCGAGCGTCGGCAGCCTGCTGTTTCCCGGCCAAACGCCGCGCATCTACTGGGACTTCGCCAACACCCAAACCGGCAACAAGGACACGACGTATTCGAACGGACCGAGCTTTGCCAAATCCGATGCCTTCGGCGGATCCGTCACGTTGGACTGGTCGCTGGCCAATGACATGAAATTGAAGTCGATCTCGGCGTGGCGTGAGATCAACTGGAATATCGGCACCGACCTGGATGGCGACCCGGAGTCCATGCAGGAAGTCACCGACGGCCAGAAACAGCACCAGATCTCGCAGGAGTTCCAGCTGAACGGCAAGGCATTCGACAATCGCCTCGACTACGTTGCCGGCCTGTACTACTTCCAGGAAGGTGGGTACGTGCACGACTACGTGCCTTTCGACACCGGCTACTTGTACGTGTACGACTACCAGAATGACGTGAACACCACGTCCTACGCGGGGTACTTCCACCTCGACTACAAGATTACCGACAACTGGGGTGTGACCGCCGGCGGCCGCTATTCCGATGAGCGGAAGAAATTCATTGGCGGCCAGGGCGACCTCGATGGGTTCAGCTACAAAATCAGCGGTTGCTTGGATCCGAATGCGAACGCCAATATCTTCCCCGGCTTCGGTGGAGTGCCGGCGGGTGTGACTTGCCAGGAGGTGCTCGGATTCCCGGTGCCGGGACAACCGCTGCGCTACTTCCCGGCTACGCAGGATCACCAGGACTGGAACGTGTTCGATCCGACTCTGGGAGTGCAGTACCACTTCACACCGGACGTAATGGGGTATGTGAGCTACTCGAAGGGTTTCAAGTCAGGCGGCTGGACCACGCGTCTGTCCGCGCCCATCGACAATCCGGCCCTTGCCCGGTTCAACCCCGAGTACGACACGACCTACGAATTGGGTTTGAAGTCAACGTGGCTTGATCGACACCTGCAAGCGAATATTGCGGTGTTCTACAGCCGGTACTCCAACATCCAGCTGAATGTCCAAGAAGGCCCATCGCCGGTCTATCAGAACGCCGGTGATGCGACCATCAAGGGTGCAGAGATCGAACTGCAGTCGGTGCTGGGCGGCGGCTTCATGTTGGACGTGGCGGCCGGCTACCTGGATGCCTACTACACTTCGTTGAACCCCTGCCTGGTTTACAACCCCGATGTGAATGGTGTTTGCGACGCTGCCGGCGGTCCGCAGATTACTCAGGGTGGCGGTCAGTTCACGTTGAACAGCGAGCTGCCGAAGACGCCGAAGTATAAGGTCGCGATCAGTCCCATCTGGGACATCAGCCTGGCAAACAACGGCACCATACGCTTGCAGGCGGACTACACGATCACCGCGCACATGTTCAATGACGGCCCGAACACCACCCTGCTCGAGCGCCCCCAGACGAACATCCTGAACGTGGGAGTGCACTACATTCCGCAGAACACGAAGTATGAGTTCATCGTGGGCGCGACCAACCTGACCGATGACCGCTTCCTCACGGTGGGCTCGGTCAACTACACGGCCGGCGAAGTGGTCGGTACCTACAGTGCGCCGCGCGAGTGGTATGCGACGGTGCGCGTGAAACTCTAGCGATACTTTGCTTTAGGGATATTTCGATAGGGTGTCCGCGTCGCCGACCGGCGCGGACACTTCCCGATAGCGTTCGATCAGGTCGCGGGCGGCTTCTTGTCCCAGTCCTTTTTACCCTCGTCCTGACCGGCCACTGAATACAGAATCTGCGCATTGCGCGTCTTCTGGAATTCCTCGAGACTCTGGCCGCGCATAGCCGCGTAAATATGAAGATTGGTCGTGCCGACCACCGCGCCCAATTTCTCCAGAAGAAAAAAGATCGCTCCGTACTGAATCAGCGCCCGCCAATCCCGCCGGCGCACCATGTCGCGCTCTTGGTCAGTGAGATGAGCTTGCTCGAACATGGTCTCCGGATCCTCGAGGAAGCGCTTGCGTACCTCCGGCTCGATCAGTCCGTGCAGGAAGTTATTCAGCCGATAGGCCTTGACGCTGCGTTCGAGCGTAAAGGGGTAGGTACCGGGCAGGTTCTCGATTCCTGCCCATTGATGCGCAATACGCGTACGGTATGCTGCGACCGTTTCATCCGGCGCATCGGTTGAGTCGTTTTCGTAGATCACCGTTGCAATTGGCGTCATGGATGGCAGGTAATAAGTCTGGTGCAGTTTGCGGACCGTGTTGGAAAGTGCGCCACGCATGATGAGCCACATGATCACCTCGGATCCTTCGAATCCCCCGCGTTTCGCATATTCCGCAATGGTGATGGTGGTCAGGGATTCCGGGTCCTTTTCCAGCCTCTCGAGAAACTCCATATCCCATTCGGTGTTATTGAAGCCGCAGCGTTCCCCATGCACCTGGTGCGATAAGCCCCCGGTGCCCACGATGGCGACCTTGGTATCGCCAGGAAAGCTCTCGATCGCCTTGCGCAGCGACTTACCCAGTTTGAAGCAACGGCTTGCGGAAGGAATCGGAAATTCCAATACCCCCACCTGGAGAGGCACGATTGAGCCCGGCCACGCGGGCTCGTGCGGCCACAGCAGCGACAGCGGCGAGAAGCAGCCGTGATCGAGTCCCTTACTTTGGAAAAACGACAGATCGAACTCGTCGGCGACCAGGCCGTTCGCGATATGGCGCGCAAGGGCCGGATGACCCTTGATTGCCGGCAGCTTGCGCGGACCGCCGCCCTCGTCCGCCACCCAGTATTGCTCGCCGACGCCCAGCGCAAAGTGCGAATAATGGTCGAAGAAGAACGAAGTGACGTGATCGTTGAAGATGAAAAGCAGCACGTCGGGTTGCTTCTCTGCGAGCCATTCCTGAACTGGCTTGTAGCCCTTGAATATCGGCGCCCACACATTGTCGTTTTGTTTGTGCGCATCGAGCGCGAAGCCGATAGTGGGCGTGTGTGACGTGCCGATGCCGCCGACGATGATGGCCATGAGTGTCTCCAATCTGCGCGGGCGCGAATTGGGCATGATGCCGTACGGACCGGCCGATCGGCAATCAGAGACCGGTATCAACGGCGTTGGGCCCGCTCCCTGTCGCCACCGTACCGATGAACGTGAGCGCGCCGCCCGTGCCGAGGCTGTACTGTGAGACCGTATTGTCGTTGAAATTCGCGACATAGACATATCGGCCCGAGGCCTCAACAGTGATGTACCAAGGACCGCTTCCGGCCGCTATCGCGCCGATGGCAACGAGCGCACCGCCAGTTCCAATTTGATATTCCGATACCGTGTTGCCACCGTGATTGGCCGCATAAACATAGTGCCCGGTGGGATCGATCACGAGCGACTCGGGCAGGCTCCCCGCGGCGATCGAGCCGATTGAGGTGAGCGCGCCGCCTGTACCAATCGTGTACTCAGAGACGGTGCCCGCGTTGTAGTTCGCCACGTAGGCATATCGGCCTGTGGAATCAATGGCGACCGATTGGGGCAGGCTGCCCGCCGCCACCGTCCCCGCGGAGACAAGCGTGCCGCCGGTGCCGATCGCGAACTCCGAGACGTCGTTGCTGTTTTGATTCGCTGTGTAGACGTAGTGGCCCGTGGGATCGATGGAGATGCACGCCGGTCCGCTGCCTGCCGCTATGGTGCCGATGGTCGTGAGCACGCCGCCCAGGCCAATCGAGTATTCCGAAACGGAATTGCTGCTTAAATTCGCGACGTACACATAACTGCTCGTCGGATCGATAATGATGGACGCTGGGTTGATCCCGGTGGCCACCGTGCCGATCGCAGTGAGCGTGCCATCGCTCCCAATCGTGTATTCCGATAGCGTGTTGTCGACCCAGTTAGCGACATAGAGGTAGCGCCCGGATGGAGCGACTGCAATCGCGTTGGGCTCAACGCCGGTTGCCTGGGTGCCGATCGAGGTCAGCACGCCAGCCGCGCCAACGGTGTATTCCGACACGGTATTGTCAGATTGATTTGACGCGTAGGCATATTCCGGCACCGCGGTCGCCGTCAACGTCGCGACTGGGGACGTCACTGCGCCCAAAGCCGCGCCGATCAAGGTTGTGCCGACGCCCGCAGCCGTTGCGAGTCCGCTCGAGCCTGCCGCATTGCTGATCGAAGCGATCGTCGTATCAGACGACGCCCAGGTCACTGACGCGGTCAGGTTCTGCGTCGAGTTATCCGTGTATGTCCCGGTTGCGGTGAACGGCTGGGTGGTTCCATCGGTTATGCTGGGACTAACGGGCGTGATGGCAATCGATACCAGCGTCGCGGCGGTCACCGTCAATCCGGTCGAGCCGGAGATCGTACCCAGCGTTGCCGTGATGACAGCCGTACCCTGACCGGCCGAGCTGGCCAATCCCCTGGAACCGGACGCGTTGCTGATAGAAGCGACCGTCGTGTCGGAGCTACTCCAGCTCACTGAGTTCGTCAGGGGCTGTGTTGAGTTGTCCGTGTAAGTTCCTGTCGCCGCGAACTGTTGGCCGGTGCCGTTCGCGATGCTGGCATTCGCCGGTATCACGGCAATCGATACAAGTGCCGCGGGCGTCACCGTCAAGCCGGTTGAGCCGAGGATCGCGCCCAGAGTCGCGGTGATCGTGACCGATCCCTGACTGATCGACGTCGCGAGCCCGTTGGAGCCCGAAGCATTGCTGATGGTTGCAACGGTGGTGTCTGAAGAGCTCCAGGTGACCGCCGCCGTCACATCGTGCGTCGAGGCGTCTGTGTAAGTGCCGGTTGCGGCGAATGGTTGCTGAGTACCATTGGCGATACTGGGATTTGCCGGTATCAGCGCGATGGAAGCAAGCACCGCAGGCGTCACCGTTAGACTCGTCGCTCCGGATACTGTGCCACTGGCAGCCGTAACCGTAACCGATCCCGGGCTGACGCCCTTGGCGAGCCCGTGGGAGGCAGACGCATTGCTCACCGACACAACAGTGGTGTCGGAAGAAGTCCACGCGACGGAAGCGGTGAGGTCCTGCGTCGAGTTATCGGTATAAACGCCGGTCGCAATGAACTGACTGTTGAGGCCGTTGGCAATACTCGGGTTCGCCGGGGTCACGCCGATCGACACGAGCGTTGCGGGAGTGACGGTCAAAACGGTGGACGCGGACGCACCGGCCAAAGTGGCAGTGATCGTCACCGAGCCGGGATTAATTCCCACCCCAAGTCCGTCATAACCCAAGGCATTGCTGATCGTTGCCGCTGTCGGATCCGAACTGCTCCACTGGACTTGCGCGGTGAGTATTTGCGTTGAGCCATCGGTGTAGGTACCGATCGCCGTGAACTGGGATTTCAAACCCTTGGCGATGCTCGGGTTCGCCGGCGTCACACCCAGGGACACGAGGGTCGCGGCAGTCACTGTCAAGTTCGTCGATCCGGAGATTCCTCCGAGAGTTGCCGTGATCGTGGCCGTACCAGGGGTTGCGGTCGTGGCGGATCCGTTCGACCCGGGCAAGTTGCTGACCGATGCCACGCTCGCAGCCGAGGAACTCCATGTGACGGAACCCGTCAGGTCATGAGTCGAATGATCCGTATAGATACCGGTCGCCTGGAGCGCATCGCTCAAACCATTGGCGACGCTCGGATTCGTCGGCGTAACCTCGATCGACACCAGGGTCGCCGAGGTCACGGTCAGAGCAGTCGATGCGGATACCGCGCCGAGAGTCGCCGAGATCATCGTCGAGCCTGCGCCGGTGGTCGTGATTACTCCGTTCGAGCCCGGCGCGTTGTTGATCGAAGCGACGGAATTGACAGAGGAAGCCCACATGACCGAAGCGGTAATGTCGTGCACCGAATTATCCGTATAGACGCCGGACGCAACAAAACGATCGGTCAGGCCGTTGGCCACGCTGGCGTTGGTCGGCGTCAGATCGATCGCCACCAAAGTCGCTGGGGTCACGTTGAGGCTCGTCGAGCCGGACATTCTCCCCATCCTTGCGGTGATCATGGTGGACCCGGGGTTGGCCGTGATTGCGAGTCCCGCGCTGCTGATCCTGGCAGCAGCCGCATTGGCCGAACTCCACGTCACCCGTGACGAGACGTCCTGTTTCGAGCCATCGGAGAACAGAGCGGTCGCCGTGAATTGACTCGATAAACCCATCGCAACACTGCTGTCCGGCGGTCCTACCGCGATGGCGGTGAGTTGCGCTGTCGGCGGCGAGTTAGGTCCGGACGACGAGTGACATCCGCTGGCCAACGCCATGGCGCATAGCAGGTGCAGCGCAACCAGCGGCTTACGTCTACCAAAAAATGCGAGCGCAAAACACCGTGTACGTGGGAGGATCATTCATTGACTCCACGATCGCCTGCTTCATTGCAGGCGCGAAAATTGTAGGGGTTGACCCTACAGTCAATCCGTGACGCGACCAGCGGCAACCCTGAAACGTTTGGAGCGGTGGTTCACCCTCGTGAGAGATTGTTGATTATTATGTCCGGGTCGCTGACTTTATTATGTCGTCATCGCGTCCCCTGCCCTCGCAAGAATCGTGTGTAGCACATCAATAACTGCAGGCACATTGGCCGTTGGTCCGATATGGGTTGGCAGCATATCGCGCGCCTTATGGGGGCCTTGGATCACCTATCCGCGGCGTCGAAACCTGCCGCAGCGGCCTGCGGAGACGCACTGCGGAGACCCTAATGGCCAGCACCTTCGCGAAAAGACTTTTCTCAACAGCGTTGCCTTTCCTGCTGCTTCTTATGGTGGAACCATTTGAAGCGCTAGGTCAGCAATCGAACGGGTACTCGGGACAGGGCGCGCCCTATACAGCGGATGAGTTGCACCAAATAGTGGCGCCTATCGCTCTGTATCCGGATGCTCTGGTTGCCCAAATTCTCGGAGCCTCGACCTTCCCGGACCAGGTTTCGGCCGCGAGCGGCTGGCTGAAACAGAACAGCTATCTCACCGGCACAGACCTCGTGCAGGCTGTTGATTATCAGCCATGGGACCCCAGTGTGAAGGCGCTCACTCAGTTTCCCTCGGTCCTCGAGAATCTGGCGAAGAACCTGGCCTGGACTTCGGCTTTAGGCGAGGCATATCACAACCAGGCGACTGATGTCATGGTGGCCATTCAGGTGTTGCGCGCCCAAGCGCAGGCTGCTGGGAATCTGAAATCAGGCCAACAAATTGTGGTAGTGCAGCAGTCACCTGATGTGATCATCATTCAGCCCGCCAATCCGCAGGTGGTGTACGTCCCGGTGTACAACCCGACCGTTGTCTATGGTGTCAACTATGTGACGCCTGGCTACAGCACGGCCTATGTATCGACGGCCGCAGTTGCATTCGGGGTCGGCATTGCTGTGGGCGTCGCGATGAGCAACAGTTACAGCTATAGCTACTGGAATTGCAACTGGCACGGCGGCGCCGTCGTCTACAAGAGCAACACCTACTACGGAAATAGTGCCTGGCACGGCGGCTACTACGGATCCACCGCGACGGCTTACGGGCCAAACGGTGTTGCGCATGCCAGCAGTGGCTACAATCCATCGACGGGAACCTACGCTCGAGGCGCATCGACAACAACCGCTTACGGGAGCCAGGCAGTCGGTCAAGCCTACAACCCCAGCACCGGCGCTTACGGCGCCACGCATCAAGCTTCCAATGCATATGGGAATTACGGAAGTTCGGTTGTTTCAAAGGACGGCCAGACGGCGTACACCCAGCATCAAACAACCTCGCAAGGATCCGTGGGAACTATACAAACCTCGAACGGCGCCAGCGGCATTGCCGCGTCGGGTGCGAACGGCAACGCCGCCGCAGGCCAAACAGCCAACGGCAACAAATACGCGACTGCAAACGGGAACGCCTACTCGAACACCGGAAGCGGTTGGCAGCAGACTCAAGGAACTTCGAAATCGAGCAGCAGCTATTCCGGCAACAGTTACTCGGGAAACAATTCCTCTGCCGCGAAGAGTTCGTCGTCATCCTACGGCGGCGGCGGTGGTGGCTATTCCAGTGCTGACAAAGGATCGTCGTCAGGCTTCGGCGGCGGCGGCGAGAGTGGTTGGCAATCGCGGGGGGAAAGCGCCCGCGGTTCGTACAGCCGGGGTGGCGGGGGTGGTTGGGGCGGTCGCCGCTAGCCTGCACCGCGACCGCAAGTGTCACGACAAAGTTTTGGAGGATGTCATGTGGTTCAAGGATCTCAGAGAAATGTCGCGCAGCCGGCTCCTGATGCTGGTGCTAATCATTCCTCTCGCCGCGTGCAGCAAACCCGAAAAGCCCTTGGTGGGTGTGTTTGCTTCGCCTGACGATGCGAGTACTGCATTACGAGCGGCCGTGAAGTCGGGCGATCAAAATGTACTGCTCGCAATTTTTGGACCCAATTCGAAAGAGATTATTTCGTCCGGCGATGCAGTACAGGACAAGAACAGCGCCGACGCTTTCGCAGCACGTTACGACGTGATGCACCGCTGGCGCAAAATGCCGGATGGCGGACGAATTCTGCTGATCGGCGCTGACAATTTCGCTTTTCCAATTCCATTGGTGAAAAACCCGGCGGGACAGTGGACCTTTGATACAGCCGCCGGAAAGGAAGAAATTCTGAATCGCCGTGTTGGCCGGAATGAACTGGCCATCATTGGGTTTTGCGGGGCGGTGGTCGATGCGCAAGCCCAGTACTTCTCGCAGCTTCACGACGGCGCAACAACGAAGCAATTCGCCGCGAAATTCATCAGTGACCCCGGCAAGCAGAACGGCTTGGCGTGGAAGTCCGCCGATGGCAAGCCGGAGGGGCCGCTCGGGGACTTGGCGACGTCCGCAAGTGCGCAAGGATATGACACCACGAAGCCCGATGTTCACAGCGCCTTCCACGGCTACTTCTTTCGCATGCTGAAGGGCCAGACCGATAAGGCACCCGCGGGCGCGAAGGACTACGTCATCGATGGAAAAATGGTTGGCGGCTTTGCTTTCGTCGCCTATCCCGCCGAATACGGCAACTCAGGCGTGATGACATTCATGATCAACCAGGACGGCGTGCTTCTGCAAAGGGACCTGGGCAAAACCACAGCCGAAATCGCATCGGCAATGACCGAATTCGATCCGAGCGCGGATGCCGGCTGGAAACCGGTGGACGAGGAAAGCATCAAATTGAGCTTGGCCGTGCACTGAATCGGTGTGCGATCCGGCGGCGCACGCCCAGGAGCAACTGGCACCTCTCGGTCTATTCGTAAGCCGGTTCCGGCGTTGATTTGGCTGCGTAGGGTCTGAAGGTTAATGCAATCAAGAAGGCGCCAATGCCTATACCCCACGCACCGATGTAGAGCCATCCGTAACTGGCAAATCGGTCGTAGATCAATCCTCCAGCGAGCGGGCCCGTCGCCATGCCCAAACTACCCGCCATTGCTGTTCCGCCGATGATCGTTCCCATCATCCGCAGGGGGAAATTCTCGCGCGCGAGTACTGCGTAAAGAGGCATGACACCGGCGTAGATGAAACCAAACAGTGCCGCCACGGCGTAAAATGCGCTCAACTCACGCACGAAGAAATAGGCCAGGGCGCCGAATGCCTGCAGAAGCAGGCCTGAGACCAGAACGCGTTTTGCGCCAAAGCGGTCGCCGAGAAATCCGAACGCGACACGACCGCCCAGACCTGCCAGCCCTTCCACGCTGTAGATGGAAACAGCGGCAACCAGCGGGATTCCGCAACTGATTGCATAACTCACCGTATGGAAAATCGGACCGGAGTGCGTGGCGCAACAGAAAAAATTCGTGAGGAGCAGCGTGATGAATTGCGGCGATCTAACCGCTTGTCCTACCGTGATCCCTGATCGCGGCTCTCCGTGTGCGGCGAGGACGACATTCTCGGATTCCAACGCCGGCGGGCGTCGCACCAGCAACGCCACGGGAAGCATGACAACGGCGGCGAGAACGGCGAGGATTTGGAGGGAGGTTCTCCAATCGTGGTTGGTAATGAGCCGCGCCGCCAATGGAGCCATGGTCATTGGCGCCATTCCGATGCCGGCGGAAACAAGAGACACAGCCAGGCTGCGATGTGTGTCGAACCAGCCTGTCACGCAGGCCATCATGGGCGCGAAAATGGCGGCTGTCGCACCGCCGACCGCCAAGCCGAAGATCAGCTGAAACTCAATCAGCGATGTCGCCCGGCTCGCCAACGCCAGGGCCGTGGCCAAGACACTGGATCCTATCAGCACGATGAGGCGCGGACCGAAGCGGTCTGACAGGTTTCCCCAGACGATGCTTCCCACGGCCATGGCGAGGAAACCGAATGTCATGGCGCTGGATATGCCCGTGATGGACCACCCTGTGTCCCGAGAGATGGGCCGGAGGAAAACAGGCAGTGAAAACATCGCGCCAATTGCGACGCAGCCCAAGAGGCCGCCGGCTGCAACGATCACCCAGCGATAGCGAAATCCGCTCATTGTGTGTTTCCCTTCCAACCCGTTCCCCACAATTGTAACGGCAACCCGGCAGCCGCAGGTTTTCAGCAGCGGATGCCAAGATTAGATCGAGATATTGTTCCTAATTAGCTGATTCTAAAGGTGAACTTAGGAAGATTGGTAGCGGGGTAGTCACTGAGTTGGCGAAGATGCGGTGCGAGATTCTCTCGGCGCGGCAAAATCCGCGAAGGCGTTTCGATGGGCCCCCACATCGACCGTATGCAATGAATCGTCGAACGGCCGACCTTGAGCCTTGACCCTCCGTTCCAGCGCCGCAAATTCTTCTTCCGTGACTCCATACAGACAGCAATGCTTATCTATTTTTTCCCAAGCCGCGTCGATTTCCTCAAGCACGCGCGGATCCGCGGGAGAACGCGATGCCGAACAGGTGAGCAGTGCAATTTTCTCCAGCATCGTCGCGAGTTTATCCAGCAGTATGCCTCGTTCCATAGTTCGCGCACTCAAATAATGCGTGGCGACCGCGACGATGAGGAATGCGATTGCGGTAAGTGCAATCCGCCACATCGCGCTGTTCGAATTGGTGTGGCGAAGGACCGATTCGGCGACGTGTTCTCCGGAACCAATCAGCAAGATCACCAGAATCAATGCAGCGCTTGGCGGCACATAGGCAAACACCCAAGGGAGAAATTGCTGGACGTAATGACGAATATTGAGCGGCGAGGCCCGTCTATGCCGCCCCGCTTCGGCGAAAAGAATCAGAGCGACGCCAAAACTGCAAAACAAACCGATGTAGGCCAGTAGCTCGTAGTCGAGGTCACGCTGCTCTTGCTTAACGAATGCGTTGCTCAGCGCGAGATAACTGGCGGGCGTTGTCCATGACAGGATTTCATCCTTATTCAAGGGGTTCGCGTGCGGCACATCCCTTAACAAAGCGATGGCCATAGCTTTCACCAGCGAAGGCCGGGTGGATGTCGGTGCCACGAAGGCCCATTCCGGAAATAAGTCCGTGCTGACCACGAATGGGAAATCATTTTCGGAACTGTCGGAAGCGACGTGCGGCAAGAAACTGAGCTCGTTAGCCTTGAGTGCGGCGTTCGCGCTTAGCTCCAATTCGCCGGTTCGAACGAAGCCAACTAGTGTAGGATTCTTCCGCACCGCGTCCAGCACCTGATCGTCACGATCAACCAGGTGCATGCTCCGGGAGTCGCTCTGGCAGTTTCCGGCCACGGGGACTTGGCGGTGTTGCAATTCAAGCAGCTCCAGTTCGCAGCCTGCAAACGAACCCTTTACCGCCACGAAGTATTTATCGCGAAGATCGGCGGAGGATAGATTGGGGTAAGTCGACCGCAGACCAAAGATGACGCCGCCCAAAACGCTTGTGGGCTTTCGATTGTTGTACTGACGTCTGAGCGTGGCGATCGCGCTGACCCCGTCCTCGGATTCCATCCTCACGAACTGATGCGGATCAACTATCAGGAAATCAAACCCTTTGGGCGTTGATTGCGCGGACATCTGATCGATAGTCAGGGGCGTCAGAATTATCTTGCGCGGGGCATTTGGTGGCTGATCGGCCGCTCCCGAATTCAGATACTTTCCGGGCTCCAAGTCGACGACCGACTGAAATTCATTCCCTTTGCTGGCCTCTGAATTTCGCGCCACAAAGCCGATCTGAATCGGCGACGCTTCCGCCAGAGCGACCTGTACGCAGCCAAAATTAATCCCGAATGCGAGATTGAGCGTAATTGATAATTTGCACAGGCTTCGACCCAGCCGATCGTTTGCGCGCATGCGCAGACGCCGGGGCGGCGAGCCCTCCGCGGCGCCTGAAATGTAATGCTTAATCATTTCATCCTTGAACTGATTGCCTTAGCGTGGCCAACGCAAGCTAGCGCCAAACAAATTGCAGGTCAACGGTTCTCGCTCTTTCTCACGGACTTATTTCGAATGCTGCACCGCGTTTTCACGAGATCCCGATAGCTCAATCGGTAGGTGATGCTCCAACACCGCACAGGCTCCGCCACCCGCGCGATCGCCTCCCGCCGTTATTGTAGTTTCAGTGCAATTGCGTTTGAGGCGCGGCCTTCGAGCTGCGCGTGGCATCGGCCGCGTGCGTGGATTCGCCTCGGGAGGCTTGCTTGGCGGATAACTTCGCCTCGAGCGTGCTGATTTTGGCGGCAACGCCAGGCGTATTGGGCGCGAGGATGGCGACGCGCTGGTAGGCTCGGAGCGCATCCGCCGGGCGATTCGCGCGCGCCAACGCATCACCCAAAGCAGAAAGCAGCGCCGGATCACTGGGCCTATAGCGAATCGCGTCATAGCAGGCATCAATCTCGCCTGCGCGGCAGCGCCGAGAGTTAGCGTTCAGCGTAGCGGCCGCCGTCATGGGTTTCCCCTCAGCAGGTGTTACCGCTCCCTGCGGCGGCGCTTCAACCACAGAGACATTTTCAGTCGACACCGATTCTGGCGCGACACTCTCCGTCGCAAGGACCGCGCTCGACGCGGCCGAACTGCTCGGCATCGGCGACGGTCGAAGAACGGCGAACCAGGTCACCGCGGCGAGCAACACGAGCGCGGCACCGATCCATATCGGTCGCGGCGCCGTGCGGATATTCCAGCGCCAGCTGCGAACAGCTGAGGGGAGCTTTGCAAGCGCTGCTGAGGCTTGTGCTGCCTGCGCTCGCAGCAGGACTTTTATTCGCTGCATCGCTTCCACTCGCGCCGATGTTACGGTCGCTTCGGAATCTCGCTGCTGCGCTGCCGCTTGCCATTGGGTCGCACGTTCGGCTTCGTTTCTTACCGAGGCACCTAACTTCTCAATTAACGCGTTGTTGTCCCGCAGCCTCGCTTGCAGGTTGGCAACTTGGGCGCGTGAACGATCGAGATCCGTATTCGCGCCAACCACACGCCTTTGCGCCGCCTGTAATTTTTCCTCGGAAGCCTGTAGCGCCGCTTGCAATTCGCGTTGCTGTGCGACCAGTCGCGCGTCGCGCTCGTCGAGCGTCTGCCGCATCTCCGTAAGAGCTTCGTCTTTCGATGCCAACGACTGGCGTGCGGCACTGTACAGCGACTTGCTTTCGGTCAACGCTCGTTCGATTTCCTGTCGCTTGCGTCGCTCCTTGTCGGCCGCATCGCGGGAGGCTGCGAGTTCCGCTGCAGCAGCAGCGGCTTTGGTGCGCAAGACTTGTAAGTCCGCGTCCAACTGCTTGCCGGCGGCGGAGTGCAAAGCTAAATCCGCGGCGAGCTCGGCATGCTCGCGGCGCATCGCGGTGAGTTGCGCATCGCGCTCGTCGAGCGTTTGCCGCATCGCTGCAAGAGCTTTGTCCTTCGATGCCAATGTTGCACGTGCGGCATTGTTCAGCGAATCGCTCTCGGTCAACGCTTGTTCGATTTCCTGTCGCTTGCGTCGCTCCTTGTCGACCGCTTCGCGGGAGGCGGCGAGTTCCGTGGCTGCGTCAGCGGCTTGGCCACGCAAAACTTGCAAGTCCGCGTCCAACTGGTTACCGGAGGCGGAGTGCAAATCTAGAGCCGCGGCCAGCTCGGCATGCTCGCGGCGTATCGCGGCGAGCTGCGCATCGCGCTCATCGAGAGTCTGCCGAATTTGCGCGATGATCTTGTCGCGGCTCGCGATCGAATTGCGCGCCGCGCTCAATTCCGCTTGGTGGCGTTCCGACTCGCGCAGCGCAATGCCCAGGCGAGATCTCACCGCCTCTTCGACGACGATTCTCTCCGACAAGGCTTCTTCTGCGTCTCGAACCCTGCTTCGCTCCGATTCCAGTGCTTCGCGGCTCTTTTGCAACTCGGCAGTTAGCGCGGCAGGATCTAATTCCTTCTCTTGTTCGGGAACTCCATCCGGATCGGTCTGCAGCGCCACGTCCTGCTCGATCGTTTCGTCGAGGAAGTGCCGAACTTCGCGGTATGCGTACTCTGGCAGCGGTTCGATCGATTCGCTGCGGCGTAGAAGCTCACGCAGCTCGTGGCGAGAAACGCCGGCAACTATTCGCTTGAGTTCAATTTGAACTTCCGAATACGCGAGGCCGCCGATCTCGAATCCCTTCAAGGCCTTTCTAAAGGTGGCTGAGAACGAATTTCCCGGATCACCGAATTCAACGTGTTTACCGGCGACGCTCATGTCTTTTTTTTACTCGGCTGCAGCGACTAAGGCAAGCGCGTCGATGTAAGCGCATGCTGACATGCCACGACATTTGCAACGCACTAAGCACCTCAAGCTTATGGCACCGAGAGGCGGATGCGCGCGATACGAGTCTACCGGGTCGACCCCCGAAGGAACTGGTGCATTCGGGGCGCTCAAAACGTGTTCTGGGGACGCCGAGATCCCGGTAGCCCAATCGTGGTCATTTAGGCTACGCAGACGCCGGAATTGTACGATTTCGCCCCTTAACGCAACGCAACCCTAGGCGCTCTCGTCGAGGCTAACTGATTGATTTAGAAGTTTAAATTGGTAGCGGGGGTAGGATTTGAACCTACGACCTTCGGGTTATGAGCCCGACGAGCTGCCAGACTGCTCCACCCCGCACCGGAGGAGCCGCGCATTGTACCGGGCATTGCAGCTAAAGCAAGCGCCCCCGGCTCCCCCTCAACGCTGATCGATCTCCATCATCTTGCGAAATGCAGGACGATCGCAGATCCGGGCTGAATAGGCCTTGAGCACCGGTGTTTCTTTCACCATCTTCGCCGGGATCAGAAAGCGCAGGCCGCCGCCCAGCAGAATGTCCACCGCCGAGAATGTGTCACCCAAGAAGTACTCTCGGGAAGCCAGATGCTTGTTCAGCACCTCCTCCACCTCATCGGCGGGTGCCCAACCCATGGCACCGTATACATGTTTGATATCAAAGCGGCGGGAAAGGATGGCCGGTTCCATGACTCCCGGCCGGTAAGCCAGCCAGGTGAGATATTCGCCGCGCTTGGGCTCGCCCACCGCGGGGCCCAAATTCTTGGTGCGGTATTTATCGGTGAGATAGAGCGCAATGGCGCTGGTTTCGAAAACGGTCTCCCCGTCATCGGTCAGGGCGGGTACTTTGCCGTGCGGATGCGGATTGGAGGCATCGCGCGCGCCGCTGCCATCGGCCTTGCGAAATCCCACATTCCGGGTTTGATAAGGAACCTCCAATTCCTCGAGCAGCCACACGATGCTTCCGGAACGGGATTGCGGCGAATGGTAAAGCGTGATCATCGATCCCTCCTGTGCCCGGCCACATCGATCCTAACGCGACGCCCTGCATTCTTGTAGGCGCCTGTTGCAGGGTTATTGCAGCGCCTGCCTACAAATCTGCAACAACGTCCCTGGAATGACTCCCAGTGCGATGGCCAACAGCGCATTCGCGCTCAAAACCGTGCGCATCAACATGGAACCGCCAATGGCGGTGGTCTCGGTGGGTTCATCGAAGTACATGAGCTTGACGATGCGGAGGTAGAAGTAAGCCCCCACCACTGAGAACAGCACGGCGACGACGGCGAGCCAGGTCAAATTCACGCCGAGGACCGCCTGGACCACGCCCAGCTTCGCCCAAAACCCGATGAAGGGCGGCAATCCCGCGAGACTGAACATGAGGATGGCCATCATGCCGGCAAACCAGGGGCTCCTGACATTCAAGCCCTTAAAATCCGAAATCTTATCGGCTTCGAATCCTTCGCGCGCCAGCAGCAAAATCATGCCGAAGGCCCCGGCCGCGACGAGAATGTAGCTGATCATGTAGAACATCGCCGCCTGATAGCCCTGCGCCGTACCCGAGAGAATTCCCAGCAGCACATAACCCACGTGGGAAATCGTCGAGTACGCCAGCATGCGCTTCAAATTGCTCTGCGCGATGGCGACGATGTTGCCGATTGCCATCGACAACACGGAAAGAACAATCAGCATCTGGCTCCAATCAGGCTGCGAGGCCCCCAACGCCTCCGGCAGCAGGCGCATGGCCAGCGCGAACGCGGCGAGTTTTGAGGCAGTCCCGATGAACACGGTGACGCAGGTCGGCGAGCCCTCGTACACATCGGGTATCCACATGTGGAAGGGTACGGCGCCGAATTTGAATCCCACTCCCACAATCAGAAACGCAATGCCGAACATGAGACCAATATTGCCGCCGATACCGTTGTCGTGCACCGCCGCGGCAACTCCGGCCAGGTCCAGGGTTCCGGTCACGCCATAGACAATGGACATGCCGTACAACAAGGTTCCGGACGCCATGGATCCCAGCACGAAATACTTGATCGCCGACTCCGCCGCGATGCCGGAGTCGCGATCGAACGCCACCATGGCATACAGGGATAGCGACATCAGCTCGAGCCCCAGGTAGAGCGTGATCAAATTTGCCGCGGAGATCAGCACCATGCCGCCCAGAGTGGCGAAGAGTCCGAGCACAAAGTATTCGCCCTTGAGTATGGCGCGGCGCTGTAAATAATCCGTGGAATAGACGAATACCGCCGCGACGATCAGCAGCGTGGAGACTTTGAGCACCTGCGCCATGCGATCCAGCTCGAACAGTCCGCCGAGCGCCACCACTTTCGCCGGCAGCGGCTGCACCACGACCAGCACCGCGGTAATGAGCAAACTCAACACCGCCAGCACGCCGGTCCAGCGCCGCTGCGCGTCCTTGAGCAGCAGGTCCAGCATCAATATCGCGCACGCAGCCAGCGTCAGGAAGATTTCGGGCCGCGCATACACGAGGCCTGCGCTGAAGCTGCTGGGATTGAATGAGGCGGCGATGTTCATACTGACCCTACGGGGAAATCTTCGATGACAAGAGCTGCTGAGCCAAATGCTGGGTCGAAGCCCGCATCACATCGAGCAGCGGTGCCGGCCACAGGCCGACCAGCAGCACGGCCGCGGCGAGCAGGCCCAGCACCAAGAATTCCCGGCCGTTCAAATCCGTGAGCGCCGCCACCTTGTCATTGGCGATGGCGCCGAAAATGACCCGCTTCACCAGCCATAGCGTGTATGCGGCGCCGAGAACCAGCGTGGTGGCCGCCAGAAACGCATACCAGACATTGGCCTTGAACGACGCCAAGATCACCAAGAACTCGCCCACGAAGCCCGATGTTCCCGGCAGACCGGAATTCGCCAACGCGAACAGCACCATGAATGCCGCAAATTTGGGCATGGTGTTGACGACGCCGCCATAGGCGGAAATCTCGCGGCTGTGGACGCGGTCGTACATGACGCCGACGCAAAGAAACAGCGCGCCGGAAACAAATCCATGCGACAGCATCTGCACCACCGCGCCATCCAGTCCCATGCTGACGCCCGTGGTTCGGCCGGTGTGCGACACGATCTGGAATGCGACGAACATGCCAAGGGTGACAAAGCCCATGTGCGCGATCGACGAATACGCAATGAGCTTTTTCATGTCGCGCTGAGCCAGTGCAACGAATCCAATGTACACCACGGCAATCAGGGACAACGCAATGATCAGCCAATCCAGCTCACGGCCGGCATCGGGTGCGATGGGCAACGAGAAGCGCAAAAAACCGTATCCGCCCATTTTCAACATGATGGCCGCCAACACCACGGAGCCGCCGGTGGGCGCCTCCACATGGGCATCGGGCAACCAAGTGTGAACCGGAAACATCGGCACCTTGACGGCGAAGGCGGAAAGAAAGGCCAGGAAAATGAAAGTCTGCTCGGTCAGGGTCAGGCGCATATTCTGGAATGCGGCCAGCTCATACGTGCCTGATTTCAAATACAGGTAGATCAGCGCGACCAGCATCAGCAAGGACCCGATGAAGGTGTACAGAAAGAATTTGATGGTCGCATAGACCCTGCGCGGGCCACCCCAGACGCCGATGATGATGAACATCGGTATCAGCATCGCTTCCCAAAATACGTAGAACAAGACTCCATCGAGCGCCGCGAAAACGCCGATCATCAAACCTTCGAGCAGCAGGAACGCCGCAAAGTACTGTGCCACGCGCTTCTGTACGTTCTGCCAGCTGGCGATGACGATGAGCACCGTGGTAAAGGTGGTCAGCAGGATGAGCGGCATCGATATGCCGTCGACCCCGATGTAGTACTGCGCGTGAATGGTGGAGATCCATGGAGCGCGCTCCACGAACTGCATCTGCGCGGTTCCGCGCTGGAACAAGGACCACAAGGGAACACTCAACAGCAGCGCGGCGCCGCTGATGGCCAGGGAAAACCACTTGGCGAATCTTTCCTGGGCGCCCATGGCCAACACCACGAATCCCCCGGCGATGGGCAGAAAAATCAACCAAGACAGTAATTGCCCGCCCAGCGTCAGGTCCGCCATATCAACCACATCAGAAAAGCCGTCAATCCCAGAATCATCGCGAAAGCGTAATGGTACAGGTATCCCGATTGGGCATAGCGCATCACCGAGCCCAACCAGCCGACGGTGCGGGCGCTGCCATTGACCAGACCATCATCGATCACAAGCTGATCGCCGAAGCGCCACAGCCCTCCTCCCAGCAAACGCGCCCCCGCGACGATCACATTCTCGTTGAACCAATCGAAGCCGAATTTATCGACCAGGATGCGATACAACCAGTTGAATCTCTTCTGCACGGCATCGCTCCACTCCGGCCGCCACAAATAAAATTGATACGCCGTGAGCACCCCCAACGCCGCCAGCCACACCGGCCACTGCTTCAATGCGGACAGGACGAAGGCCGCCGAGCCGTGAAATTCCTCCCCCACACGCTCGAGCACATTGTTCGCGGGCGCCACTTGAATGGCGCCGGCGAAGAAGTCGCCGAACAGCACCGGCTGCACCGTGAACCAACCGATCAGCGCCGAGGGTATGGCCAGAAGAATCAGCGGCACCGTCACCACCCACGGGCTTTCGTGCAGATGTTCCTGGGTGTGATGATCCATGCGCTCCTTGCCGAGGAAGGTCATGATGAACATGCGAAAGGTGTACAGCGCCGTGATGAAGACGCCCGAAACCACGCAAAAATAGGCGTATCCCGAGAAAGCGCGATGCGACGCGCCCACCGCATCGATGAGCGAATCCTTGGAAAAAAATCCGGCGGTACCGGGAAATCCGATGAGCGCGAGACAGCCGACGAGGCAGGTCCAATACGTGATCGGCATGTACTTCTTCAGGCCCCCCATCTTGCGCATGTCCTGCTCGTGATGCATGGCAATGATCACCGAACCGGCGGCGAGAAACAGCAAGGCCTTGAAGAAGGCGTGCGTCATCAAATGGAATATTCCCGCGCCATACGCGGACACGCCGAGCGCCACTGTCATGTACCCGAGCTGCGACAGGGTGGAATACGCCACCACGCGCTTGATGTCATTGCTGACAATCCCGATCAACCCCATGAAGAAGGCCGTGGTCGAACCGATGACGAGCACGAAGGACAGCGCCGTTTCCGACAGCTCGAACAGGGGCGACATGCGCGCGACCATGAAGATGCCGGCGGTCACCATGGTGGCGGCGTGAATGAGCGCCGAGATCGGCGTCGGGCCTTCCATCGAATCCGGCAGCCAGATGTGCAACGGCACCTGCGCCGATTTGCCCATGGCGCCGATGAAGAGGCAGATGCAGGTGAAGGTGATGGCCGACCAGCTCACCGAGTCGGTGATGTGAATTTGCGCCGCCGCGATCTGACCGGCGTGCCCGAACACGGTGGCGTAATCCAGCGATCCCGTGTAGCGCAGCACCGCCGCTATACCTAAGACGAAACCGAAATCCCCGACCCGATTGACCAGAAAGGCCTTGAGACTGGCGAAGATGGCCGTGGGCCGCTGGTACCAAAACCCGATCAGCAGGTACGAGACCACGCCGACCGCTTCCCAGCCGAAGAACAACTGCAGGAAGTTATTCGCCATTACCAGCATCAACATCGAAAATGTAAACAGGGAAATGTAGCTGAAGAAGCGCTGGTAGCCGTCGTCGTCGTGCATGTAGCCGATGGTGTAGATGTGCACCATCAAGGACACGAAGGTCACCACGGCCATCATCAAGGCGGTCAGATGATCGACCAGGAATCCCACCTCCATCCGCAACCCATCGCTCAGCAACCAGGTGTAAACCGTACCATTGAAAGGTGCCATCCCCTGAAACGCCATCATGTACAGAACGCGGCACGACAGGACGCAGGAAATGGCCACGGCGAGAATGGTGATGCTGTGCGCGCCGATACGGCCTATCTGCTTGCCGAACAGGCCGGCGATGATGCTCGCCGCCAGCGGGGCCAATACGATTGTCAGGTAGGTGGATTCCATTGACTAGCCCTGCAGAGTATCGAGATCTTCGACGTCGATGCTGCGCCGTTCGCGGAACAACACGACCAGAATGGCGAGGCCGATCGCCGCCTCGGCGGCCGCGACCGTCAAAATGAAGAACACGAACACCTGGCCGCTGATGTCGCCGAGAAAGCGCGAAAATGCGACGAAATTGAAATTCACGGCCAGCAGCATCAGTTCAATGCACATCAGGAGCAATATGATGTTCTTGCGGTTCAGGAACACGCCTGCCACGGCAATGGCGAACAACACGCCCGACAAGGCCAGCACATAGGTCAGCGGAATCATGATTTTTTCTCGGAGGCCATTTTGACGATGCGCACGCGATCCTTGGCGCGCACCGCCACTTGCTGGGCGATGTCCTGAGGCTTGGCGCCCTTGCGTTGGCGCAGGGTAAGCACGATGGCGGCGACGCTGGCCACCAACAGGATGAGCGCAGCAACCTGCGCGGGATAGGCGTAGTGGGTGAACAGCTCCACTCCCAGGGCGCGCGTATTGGAATAATTGGCCGGCAGCGGCGGTGCGCTCGCCAAACCGGCTCCGCCCAGATGTTTGACCACGATGATGTTGATCATGGCGAATACGACGAAGCCGGCGACGGCCACGGTCAGCGGCCAGTAACCCACGAAATCCTTGCGCAGCTGCTCGATATTGATATCGAGCATCATGACGACGAACAGGAACAGCACCATGACGGCGCCGACATAGACGAGGACCAGCACAATCCCCAGAAACTCCGCGTCCAGCAGTATCCAGATCACGGCACTGTTGAAGAAGCACAGCACCAGAAGCAACGCCGAGTACACGGGATTTCGCGCCAGAATCACGCCCAGTGCGGCGCAGATCAGCACCGTGGAGAATATAAAAAAGAGAATCGTCGGAAACATCAGCGATACCGCGCATCGGCGGCGCGGTCCGCCGCAATCAAGGCTTCATAGCGCTCGCCGATGCCGAGCAACTTGTCCTTGCTCATGATGTTCTCGCCGCGCTTCTCCATGTGATATTCGTGCAGCCGCGTTTCCACGATGGCATCCACGGGGCATGCCTCCTCACAAAAGCCGCAGTAAATGCACTTGAACAGATCGATGTCGTAGCGGGTGGTGCGCCGCGTGCCGTCGCTGCTGACATCGGACTCGATGGTGATCGCCAACGCAGGACATACCGCCTCGCACAGCTTGCAGGCGATGCAGCGCTCCTCGCCGTTCGGATAACGGCGCAGGGCGTGCAGGCCGCGAAAACGGCTGCTCTGCGGCGCCTTCTCCTCAGGATAGTTCAGGGTGATCTTGGTCTGGAACATGCTTTTCAACGTGACCCAGAGACCCTGCAGCAACTCCCAGAGCAGGAATGTCTTGATGAAGCTGCGAATGCCTTGCATTACAGATACCCCTTCCAGGGACCCACATGGCAGTAAACCATGACGCCCTCGACCAGTAGCCAAATCAACGTGACCGGAATCAAGGCCTTCCAGCCCAAGCGCATGATCTGATCGTAGCGGTAGCGCGGAAATGTCGCCCGGAACCACAGGAACACGAACATGAAGAACGCTATTTTGGGCGCAAACCAGAAGAAACTCGGTTGCGCGATCCATGAGATCCGCAGAGACCCAGCCATCGAACGGCGACAGCCAGCCGCCGAAGAAGAAAATGCTGGTCAACGCGGAAATCAAAATCATGTTGACGTATTCGGCGATGAAGAACAGCGCAAATGCCATGCCCGAATAGTCCACGTGGAACCCGGCGACGATTTCCGATTCGCCTTCGGCCACATCGAACGGCGCTCGATTGGTCTCGGCCACGCCTGAGATGAAGTACACGATGAGCAACGGAAACAGCCAGAACCAATTCCAGCTCAACATTCCGCCTTGTTGAGCCCGCACGATGTCGCCGATATTGAGACTGCCTGCCGCCATCAGCACGCCCACCATGGCAAATCCCATGGCGATTTCATATGCGACCACCTGCGCCGCCGCACGCATGGCGCCCAGGAAGGCATACTTGGAATTCGCTCCCCAGCCCGCCAGGATGATGCCGTACACGCCCATCGATGCCATCGCGAGCACGAACAAGAGACCTGCGTCGATATTCGAGAAGGCGCGCTCCGGGCGCAGCGGGATCACAGCCCAGATCGCGAGCGCGGGCACCAGCGAGAGGAACGGCGCCATGCGAAACAGAAAACCGTTCGCATTCGCCGGGATCATGATTTCTTTGAACAGCAGCTTGACCACATCCGCGAACGGTTGACCGAGGCCGGGAATCCAAAACAGGTTGACCCGGTTCGGTCCGCGGCGCAGTTGCATCCAGCCAATGACCTTGCGTTCGGCCAGCGTGTACACCGCCATGACCAGGATGACGCTGATCATGACGATCAACGTTTGCACGGCGAGGAGAAAGGGCGCGGTCCAATACGGCGTGATGGCACCCGAGAGCCAGTCGCGAATGGGGGTCCAATCCCACATGATCAGATCACGGCCCGGGTCAAGCGCCCGTCCTTGGTTTTTGCCAACGCCTCGGAGCCGCGCACCAGCACATCATTTTGGTACGGGGGAATATCCACCCAGGCTCCCGCCGGTGTCGTTCCATTGGGCACGGCCTTCACGGTTGGGCGCACCGCCTCCAGACGCGTGCCGCACAACGATTTGAGTGCGTCGCGAACCTGCTCCGAGCTGTCGTAGTCGACGCCGTGCACATTCAATAAATTCGCCAGCACGCGCAGTACTTTCCACCCCGGACGGCTCTCGCCCGGCAGCCTCGCGGCGCCGGCCCAACTCTGCCAGCGGCCCTCGGCATTGACGTAAGTGCCCGAAGTCTCGGCGAAGGAGCCGATGGGGAGCACCACATGCACCACGCCGCGCAGCGATTCGGGCAAATGCGTGGTGATGGCGACAACCAAGTCAGCGGACGCCAGCGCCCACGGGTCCACCGCCAGATCGTTCGCTGGATCGATGCCGCCAAACAGTACGTAGGCCTTGAGCGGAGAGTCGAACATCGCGCGAGCGGCCAATCCCACCGAGGCTGCCGGCGAGCCGCCGGGCATCCGATGCGGCACCGCGCCCGCAAGATAGGCGCCCGCCGAGTTGGCGCCCTCGGTTATGCAACCGATGCTTGCGCCGCAAAGGTCGGCAACCAGAGCAGAGAGGGCTTTGATCTGCGCATAGGCAGGGTGCCGCTGAGCCAGGGTGCCTAAAATCACGGCGCGACGGGTGCCATGAGACAGGGAGGAGATCAGTGCCCGGTGCGCATCGCTCACCGCCGCCGGTGGCACGCTCGCTGGCACAGGTAGACCTGCGGCCTCGGCCGCGGCACGGACCAGAGCGCCAAGCTCACCGATCATATCGACCGCCACTGAGTAGGCGGCGACCGGAAACATGTAATCGAAACGTCGCGGATTGAGGAAAGCCACCGACGCGCCCTTGACTGCAGCCTTGCGCAGGCGATGCGCCAGCATCGGCATTTCACGGCGCAGATCCGATCCCACGATGAGTGCGCCTTGCAACGCTTCGATCTCGGCAATCCTCAAGCCAAGATTGGGAAACGGTGGGTCATTTTCCTGACCGCGGAAATCCAGCTGCCGCAGCCGATGATCGATGTTGTTGCAGCCCAACCCGCGCGCAATCTGTGCCAGCAAAAACATCTCTTCGAGGGTCGCCATGGGTGCAGCCAGGAACCCCGTGGCCGTATTACTCACTCCGGCTGCCTTCTGCAACCCTTCAGCGGCTGCGGTCAGCGCCACTTCCCAGTCAGCGCTCTTCAAGGCGCCGTCGATGCGCAGCAGTGGCTCCGATACACGGTCGGGTGCATACATGCCCTCGAAGCCGAAGCGATCGCGGTCCGCGATCCAGGTCTCGTTGATCTGCTCATTTTCGCGCGGCACCATGCGCATCAACCTGCCGCGCAGCACGTGCGCAAACAAGTTGGTGCCGAAGGCATCATGCGGCGACACCAATGCAGCCTGGGTCATTTCCCAGGCGCGGCCCTGATAGCGGAAGGGCTTGTTATTGAGCGCGCCCACCGGGCACAGATCGATGATATTGGCGGACAATTCATGATCGACGCTGTGCTCGATATACGTGCCCACTTCCATGTGTTCGCCGCGGCCCGTCGTGCCCATCTGCGGATAACCTTGAATCTCCGCCCCGAAGCGCACACAGCGCGTGCAGTGAATGCAGCGGGTCATGTCGGTCGAGATCAAGGGACCGATGTTCTTGTCCTTGACCACGCGCTTGCGCTCGCCGAAGCGCGAGATATCACGCCCATACCCCAGCGCCAGATCCTGCAACTCGCACTCCCCGCCTTGATCGCAGATCGGGCAATCCAGCGGATGATTGATCAGCAGGAATTCCATGGTCGCGCGTTGCGCGGCGACAGCCTTGGGCGACTTGGTGAAAACCTTCATGCCCTCGGTCACCGGGGTGGCGCAGGCCGGCAGCGGTTTCGGCGCCTTCTCCACCTCGACCAGGCACATGCGGCAATTCGCCGCGACGGACAACTTGTCGTGGTAGCAGAAGCGCGGAATGTAGATGTCGGCCGGATCCGTCACCTGCATGATCATCTGACCCTTGCGGGCCTTCAGCGCTACGCCGTTGACTTCGATATTGACCGTGTCGTCTGCCATAACTTTAAGCCGCGACGGCCGGCCGGCCGGCCATGTCTGTGGCCTGGGTATCCATGATCGAGCGCCCCTTGTGCTCGATCATGTATTGAAACTCAGGACGAAAGTGCTTCAAGAAGCTTTGCACCGGCCATGCGGCGGCATCGCCGAGCGCGCAGATGGTATGCCCCTCGATGCGATTGGCCACATCCAGCAACAATCCCAAATCCTCACTGCGCCCCTCTCCCGCGATAATCCGCTTCAGCATTCTGTCCAGCCAACCCGTGCCTTCACGGCAGGGCGTGCATTGGCCGCAGGATTCGGAGGTATAAAATCGCGCAAGCCGCTCGAGCGCCCGCACCATACAGGTGGTTTCGTCCATGACAATGACCGCGCCGGTGCCGAAGGATGAGCCCGCCTTCTTGAGCGAGTCGTAGTCCATGTTGACGCCCCACATCACCTCGGCGGGCAGCACCATGCAGGATGATCCGCCCGGGATCACAGCCTTGAGCTTGCGGCCCTTCCACACCCCGCCGCACAACTCCATCAAATCCTTGAATGGAATTCCCATCGGCAGCTCAAGGTTGCCGGGCTTGGTCACGTGACCGGAAACAGAAAAGAGCGCGGTGCCGCCGGAATTCACCGGCCCCAAGCCGGCAAACCACGCCGCGCCCTTGCGCATGATCGTGGGCACGGACGCGAAACTCTGCGTGTTATTGATGGTCGTCGGCTTACCGAACAGTCCGAAATTCGCCGGGAACGGCGGCTTGAAGCGCGGCTTTCCGGGTTTGCCCTCCAAGGACTCGAGCAGCGCGGTTTCCTCGCCGCAGATGTAGGCACCGGCGCCGATGAAGGTGTGCAAGTCAAAATCCACACCGGAGCCCAATATATTCTTGCCGAGCAGTCCCGCCGCGTAGGCTTCCGCCAGCGCGGCCTCGAATCGGGGGATAGGCTCGGCCAGAAATTCACCGCGAATGTAGTTGTAGCCCACGGTCGCCGTCATGGCATAGCCGCCGATGGCGATCCCCTCGATGACCGAGTGCGGGTTGTAGCGCAGGATGTCGCGGTCGTGGCAGGTGCCGGGCTCTGATTCGTCCGAATTGCACACCGCGTATTTTTGCACCGGCGATGAGCGCGGCATGAAACTCCATTTCACGCCCATCGGAAACGCCGCGCCGCCGCGGCCGCGCAATCCAGAAGCTTTCAGCTCGTCGATGATTTTTTCGCGCGGGGTCTGTTCCTTGAGAATTTTTTCCCAAGCCTGGTATCCGCCGATTTGTCGATAGCCCTCGAGCGTCCATGAGCGCTCAAGTTTCAGCGGTTCGAAACACACCAGGTTTTGTTCGTAAGCCATCCCGCCCTCTACCTTAGGTCAATTCGTCCAGTATCTTGTCGATGATCTGCGGCGTCAGATTCTCGTGGTACACGTGATCGACCATCATCATGGGCGCCCCGGTACACGCCGCCAGACATTCCTCTTCGCACTTCAGATAAATTCGCCCGTCCGGCGTGCTTTCGCCCGTCTTGATGCCGAGCTTCTTCTCGACATGCTCGACAACTTCCTGGGAGCCGCGCAACATGCAGGAAATATTGGTGCACACCGATATATGGTGCCGCCCGACGGGCTTGGTCTCGAACATCGAATAAAACGAGGCGACTTCGTACACCAGAATATTCGGCAAATCCAGATACGCGGCGACCGCATCCATGAGATCCGTGGTCAGGTAGCCGTTGTTTTCGTGCTGCACGGCATGCAGCGCGGAGATGACCGCGGATCGTTTGCGGTCAGGCGGAAACTTCGCGACCCAATGATCGATCTCCTCACGCACATGATCGGACAGCTTGGCGCTCATCGGTCAATCTCGCCGAACACGATGTCCTGGGTGCCGATCACGGCGACCACGTCCGCCAGCATGTGGCCGCGCACCATCTCATCGAGCGACGCCAGATGCGCAAATCCCGGGGGACGGACTTTCAACCGATACGGCTTGTTGGCGCCGTCCGAAACCAGATACACGCCGAGTTCCCCTTTCGGTGCCTCAACCGCGGCGTAAACCTCGCCGGCCGGAACACAGTAGCCTTCCGTCATGAGCTTGAAGTGGTGAATCAACGATTCCATATCGCCCTTCATTTCCTCGCGCCGCGGCGGGCGCACCTTGCGATCGTCGATCATCACCGGACCGGGATTCGCCTTCAGCCACGCGACGCACTGTTCGATGATGCGATTCGACTGGCGCATCTCCTCGATGC
This sequence comes from uncultured Gammaproteobacteria bacterium, assembly GCA_963775565.1. GTDB lineage: Bacteria > Pseudomonadota > Gammaproteobacteria > Steroidobacterales > Steroidobacteraceae > Bog-1198. Next base: position 30,602 of record CAVZJP010000016.1, on the reverse strand, counting down.
GCACCAGGTAGCGGTCGTAGCAATCGCCGTTGAGCCCCACTGGAATGTCGAAGTCCAGCTTGTCGTAAACTTCGTAGGGCTGCTTCTTGCGCAGGTCCCACTCGACGCCTGAACCGCGCAGCATGGGTCCGGAGAAACCGAGCTGCATGGCCCGTTCCGGGCTGACCACGCCGATGTTCACGGTGCGCTGCTTCCAAATCCGATTGTCGGTGAGCAGCGTTTCGTATTGGTCGACGCACGCCGGGAAACGCTTGGTGAAGTCGGCGATGAAATCGATCAGCCCCCCCGAGCGCCGGGCATTGAGCCGATCCACCTCTTTCCTGCTGCGCCACTGAGATTGCTGATATTGCGGCATCAATTCCGGCAGGTCGCGATACACGCCGCCCGGGCGGTAGTAAGTCGCATGCATGCGCGTGCCGGACACCGCCTCGTAGCAGTCCATCAAATCCTCACGCTCGCGGAAAGCATACAAAAACACCGTCATGGCGCCGATGTCGATGGCGTGCGCGCCCAACCACATCAGATGATTCAGGATCCGCGTGATTTCATCGAACATCACGCGGATGTATTGGGCACGCAGCGGCGGCTCCAGACCCAGCAGCTTTTCGATCGCCGCCACATAGGCATGTTCGTTGCACATCATCGACACATAGTCGAGCCGATCCATGTAGCCGATCGACTGATTGAACGGCTTGCTCTCCGCGAGCTTTTCGGTGGCTCGATGCAACAGACCCACGTGCGGATCGGCTTTCTGGATCACCTCGCCGTCCAATTCGAGAACCAGGCGCAGCACGCCATGCGCAGCCGGATGCTGCGGACCGAAATTCATGGTGTAGTTGCGAATCTCAGCCATCGGACTTCGCGATTGAATTGGTGTGCACGGGAGCGTTTGTCAGCTGCGGATCGTAGCGATTGTCGTGGCGGATGACTTTGGGCACCAGGACCCGGGGCTCGATGCTCACGGGCTGGTACACCACCCGGCCCTTTTCCGGATCGTAACGGACCTCGGAATTGCCTGACAATGGAAAGTCCTTGCGAAAGGGGTAGCCGATGAAACCGTAATCGGTCAGCAGGCGCCGCAGATCCGGGTGTCCCTTGAACAAGATGCCGAACAAATCGAACGCCTCGCGCTCGAACCAATTGGCACCGGCCCAGATGCCGGTCACGGAATCGACCATGGGCTGTTCGTCATCGGCGCAAAATACCCGCAGGCGAACCCGCTGATTGCGGGAAATGGACAGCAGGTGATAGACGGCCGCAAAGCGCCGGCCCGGCGCCAGTTCTGCCACGCGCTGCCCGCCGCGCGCGACTCCGCGGCTGAAACCGGACGAAGTTGCGGATTGCGTGGTCCACTCATCATGGCCGTGCGACAGATAATCCACACCGCACACGTCCATGCACATTTCAAATTTAAGATCGGGCGCGTCCCGCAGCACCGCGGCGACGGTGAGCAAATCTTCAGGGGCAACCTCGTAGGTCAATTCGCCCGTGTGATTGGCAACGGCAGTCAGCTTGCCCGGCAGCGCCAGCGAGATGGCCTGGGCGAGAGTTTCCAGGCGGGTCGGTGTGGCAACCGCCGCCGCAGTTCCCGGATCCGCGCTCATCGGAAAATCGCCTTGTTGCGCCTGATTTTGTTTTGCAGCTGGATGATGCCGTAGAGCAGAGCTTCCGCCGTGGGTGGGCAGCCTGGAACATACACGTCCACCGGCACGATGCGGTCGCAGCCGCGCACCACCGCATAGGAATAGTGGTAGTAACCGCCGCCGTTGGCACAGGACCCCATGGAGATCACCCAGCGCGGCTCGGTCATCTGGTCATAGACCTTGCGCAGGGCCGGCGCCATCTTATTGACCAGCGTCCCGGCCACAATCATGACATCGGATTGTCTCGGACTCGGCCTGAAGATGATGCCGAAACGGTCTTGGTCATAGCGCGACGCCCCGGCGTGCATCATCTCGACGGCACAGCATGCCAGGCCAAAGGTCATCGGCCACAAGGATCCGGTCCGGGCCCAATTGATGAGCTTGTCGATGGAGGTCACTTCGAAGCCGCGCACGGTGTTGTCGGCTTCTAGTCCCATTCCAAGGCCCCTTTCTTGTAGTCATAGACCAGCGCCACGACCAAGAGCAGCGCGAAGATCAGCATGCTCAACAAACCGAACGTGCCGGTCGCCTTGAGCGACACCGCCCAGGGGAAAAAAAACGCGATCTCCAGATCGAACACGATGAAGATGATGGCCACGAGGTAGTAGCGGACATCAAAACGCATGCGCGAATCTTCGAATGCCTCGAAGCCGCATTCATAGGGCGAAAGTTTCTCGGAGTTCGGGCGGCGCGGCCCCAGAATCCAACCGACGGTGAACAGCGCGAGCCCCAACACCGTGGCCAAACCCATGAAGATCAGAATCGGTAAATATTGCCTGAGCATTAGCAACGCCGTAACTTGCGGATCCCCGCAATTGTATCAGGCGCGATGCGCTTATGTCGCGCCGAACAGGTCGTTCAGCGCGCTTCTAAGTTGGTGCCGACGGCCGGACTCGAACCGGCACAGGTTGCCCCACTAGCCCCTCAAACTAGCGCGTCTACCAATTTCGCCACGTCGGCTTGCATTACTATTTTGTCGGCTCGGGTGCGGGCGCCGGAGCCGGCGTCTGTGCCGGTGCGGTCTGCACAGGCGTCGACTGCACAGGCGTCGACTGCGCAGGCGCGCTCGCGGCATCCCGAGCTGCGCGCTCCAGCACCGATGTGGGCTCCGCGGTGGAGTGCGTACCCAAATAAGCCAGGCTCAAACTGGTGGCGAAGAACAGCGCCGCGAACACCGCGGTCAATTTCGAAAACAACGTGCTGGTCCCGCGCGCGCCGAACACAGTGCCCGATGCACCGGAACCGAATCCTGCACCCGCTTCCGCGCCCTTACCGCGCTGCAGGAGCACCAGTCCGACAATCATGAACGCAAGGAGTACATGCACTCCCAAAATCACACCACGCAACATAAAAGATCTCTTTAATGACGAGCGGCCGCAGCCGCGCAAATCTGTCGAAACTCATCGGCGCTCAACGAAGCGCCGCCCACCAAACCGCCATCCACATCGGGCATCGCAAACAACTCGGCGGCATTGCCCGCTTTCACGCTGCCGCCGTACAGAATGCGCAGCCGGCCCGCCATAGTAGCATCATGCGCGCGCACTCGATCGCGCAGGAACGCATGCACTTCTTGCGCCTGCTTCGGTGTCGCCGTTCGGCCCGTGCCGATGGCCCACACCGGCTCATAAGCCAGCACCGCACCAGCAAATCCGCCCGCACCGTGCATTGCGATCACCGCATCGACTTGCCGCGCAACCACCTCTTCGGTCTGATGCGCTTCGCGCTCTTCCAGGGTTTCCCCGACGCACAACACCGGCGTCAAACCGCCCGCCAATGCCGCTGCAAATTTGCGCGCCACCAGGGTATCGTCTTCGTGATACCAGCGGCGCCGCTCCGAATGCCCCACGATGACGTAGTTGCATCCGACATCCTTCAGCATGGCGGCACCCACCTGGCCGGTAAAGGCCCCGCCCGATTCGGCGCACACATCCTGCGCGCCGACCATGATTGGTCCCTCGCCCAACACCCGCACCGCATCGCTGATGTAGACATAAGGCGGACAGACCACGATATCGATCGGCCATTCGGGCCGCACATAGCCTTCCAACTCGGAGAGCAGCGCCCGGTTGGCGGCCTGAGAACCGTGCATTTTCCAATTGCCCGCAACCATCGGACGACGCATAGCCAACCTTTGGGCCCAGAGCCCATGCGGGAAAGGCGCGGAAGATTAGACGGGACGCCTCGTAACTGCAAGCCCTTGTTGGGGATTTCCGCTACTTGCTGGGGATTTCCGTTACCCGCTAGGGATTTCCGTTAGATGACGCTGCCTCGACCGCCGCGGCTATTTCCCTGGCGCCCTTCTTGACCAGGGCGGCATCGGAACCTTCGACCATGACGCGAATGACAGGTTCGGTACCCGAGGCGCGCAGCACGATTCGGCCGCGCCCGGCGAAACGGCGCTCGACCTCCTCTACCGCCCGCACCACCCGCGGTTCAGTCATCGGATCAAAGCGCTTGGCCGCCTTCACATTCATGAGTACCTGCGGATACTTCTGCATGCCGGCGCCGAGTTCGGCCAGTCCCGCGCCGGTTTGCTTCATCACGCTCAAGACCTGAAGCGCCGCGATCAGACCATCACCGGTCGTGGTCTTGTCCAAGCACAGAATGTGACCCGATGTTTCACCGCCCAGCGTGCCGCCGGATTCGTTGAGCATCGCCAGCACATTGCGATCGCCCACCTGGGCGCGCAGGAACTCGATGTCGCGCTTTTGCAATGCATGCTCCAAGCCGAGATTGCTCATGACGGTGCCCACAACGGGGCCCTTCAGATCGCCGCTGGTGCGCCGCGCCGTGGCAAGAATGAACAGCAGCTGATCGCCGTCGACGCAGCGTCCCAGTTCGTCCACCATCACCACCCGATCCCCATCCCCGTCCAGCGCCAGCCCCAACTGGGCACGCACCCCCGGCACGGTCAGCTGTAGCAGTTCCGGCGCGGTCGAGCCGCAGCCGTCGTTGATGTTGCGGCCGTTGGGCGAGCAGCCGATGGGCACGATCTCGGCGCCCAGATCAGCCAGTACTCTCGGAGCCACCTTGTAGCCTGCGCCGTTGGCGCAATCGATGACGATCTTGAAACCCTTCAGGCTCATGCCCGCAGGGATGGTCGAGGCGCAAAAATCCTGATACTGCGTGCGGCTGCGGTCGATGCGAATCGCCTTGCCCAGATGCTGCGATTCTTGCGTCACCACCGGAGAGTCGAGCAACGCTTCGATTTCCTGCTCGACCCGGTCCGACAGCTTGCTGCCGCTGCCGTCAAAGAACTTGATCCCGTTGTCTTGATAGGGATTGTGCGAGGCACTGATCACGACACCGAAGCTGCAACCCAGGCGTTGCGTCATATAGGCAATGCCGGGTGTGGGCAACGGACCAATCAACATCACGTCCACACCGGCTGCGACAAATCCCGCTTCCAGCGCCGATTCGAACATATAGCCCGACACGCGCGTATCCTTCCCGATCAGCACGCGCCCGCCGGCCGGCGCCAAGACCCGCGCGGCGGCGCTTGCCAGCCGCAGCGCAAGATCCACCGTCATCGGCGCCGTGCCCACGCGGCCCCGCACACCGTCCGTGCCGAAAAAATCGCTCAATTCTTTATTCCTTGCATAACCGCGCTCACCGCCACGACAGCGTCGCAGGTCGCAGCGACATCATGAGTGCGGATGATGCTCGCCCCGGCACCGACCGCCCATGCAGCCAGTCCCAAACCGCCATACAGCCGCTCATGCACATCTTTGCCCAGTATTTTGCCGAGCACGCTCTTGCGCGACACGCCGACGACCAGCGGTGCCTTCAGCGCCGCGATACGCGCAAGTTCCTTCAGCAAGGTCAAGTTGTGCTCCAAGCTTTTGCCAAACCCAAATCCGGGATCAAACGCAATCGATTCGCGCGCCACGCCGGCCTGCAGGCATGCAGCGCGCTCGCGCACCAAGAAGTCCGTCACTTCGGCCAGGACGTCATTATAGTGCGGACTCTGTTGCATCGTACGCGGCTCGCCTTGCATGTGCATGAGGCATACGCCGGCTTGAGTTTGCGCCGCGATCTCACGTGCACCCGCCGCTCGCAGCGCGTACACATCGTTCACGATGCAGGCCCCGGCAGCCACCGCGGCCGCCATGACGCCGGGCTTGGAAGTGTCGATGGATATGGCGACATCGCACTGGGCGGCAATCCCTTCGATCACCGGAATCACGCGCGCCAGTTCGATCGCCTCGTCGACCTCCGCGGCACCCGGTCGGGTTGATTGGCCGCCGACATCGATGATGCGCGCGCCCTCCGCAACCATCTGAGTGGCGCGTGCCAAGGCCGCATCGATGGCCGCATAGCGCCCACCATCGGAAAACGAATCAGGGGTGACATTCAAAATGCCCATGACCACGGGCCGCGTCAGATCAATTGTTCTATGTCGGCAACGCCACAGCATACGGGGATTGTAAGTGACTCTTAAGGACCGGAATCCGGGGGGCGTTTTCCGGAGCGTGAAAAACAGGGATGTTTTTCCCGCAGCCTCCACGGACGGATTTACGGCGTTCCGGAAAACGCCCCCCGATTCCGGCCTTTCTTAGTGCTGCCCTGCGGGATTGACCAGCGGCGGAGCAGGTTTTTCCGCCGACGGACCGCGCGGCGTGGGTGTCGGCGTGTCGTCCCAATCGCGCGGCGGACGCGGCGTGCGGCCTTCCATGATGTCCTTGATCATTTCCTCGTCGATGGTCTCGTACTTGATCAAGGCCTCGGACATGCTCTGCAGCTTGTCCATATTGGTCTGCAGGATTTTGTAGGCGCGCTGATAGTTGCTGTCGATCACACGGCGCACTTCCTCATCGATCACGTGCGCGGTGACGTCCGACACCTGCTTATGCTGGGTGACGCTGCGTCCCAGGAACACCTCGCCCGATTCCTCGCTATAGGTTTGCGGACCCAAACGATCCGACAGACCCCAGCGGGTAACCATGTTTCGCGCCAATTCGGTGGCGCGCTCGATGTCGTTGGATGCGCCCGTGGTGACTGCATCGGCACCGAACACCAGCTCCTCGGCAATGCGGCCGCCGAACAAGGTTGCGATGCGGCTCTCGAGCTGCCGCTTGCTGGTGCTGTAGCGATCTGCTTCGGGCAGGAACATCGTCACGCCCAACGCCCTGCCGCGCGGAATGATGGTGACTTTGTAGACCGGATCGTGCTCCGGGACGCTCAAGCCCACGATGGCGTGGCCGGATTCGTGATAGGCGGTATTGCGCTTCTCTTCTTCGGTCATGACCATGGAACGGCGCTCGGCGCCCATCATGATCTTATCCTTGGCGCGCTCGAACTCTTCCATGGTCACCGAGCGCTTGTTGCCGCGCGCCGCAAACAGCGCGGCCTCGTTGACCAGGTTGGCCAGATCAGCGCCCGAGAAACCCGGGGTGCCACGCGCAATGACTGCGGGTTTGACATTGTCGCCGAGCGGTACTTTGCGCATGTGAACTTTCAGAATCTGCTCGCGGCCGCGAACATCGGGCAGCGGTACGACCACCTGCCGATCGAAACGACCCGGCCGCAGCAGCGCCGGATCCAGCACATCGGGCCGGTTGGTGGCTGCGATGACGATGATGCCCTCGTTGCCCTCGAAGCCGTCCATCTCGACCAGCAACTGGTTCAGGGTCTGCTCGCGCTCGTCATGCCCACCCCCCAAACCCGCGCCGCGATGACGGCCTACGGCATCGATTTCATCGATGAATATGATGCAGGGGGCATGCTTCTTGGCCTGCTCGAACATGTCGCGGACGCGGGATGCGCCCACTCCCACGAACATTTCCACGAAATCCGAGCCGGAAATCGTGAAGAAAGGCACCTTGGCCTCGCCCGCAATGGCCCTGGCCAGCAAGGTTTTGCCCGTTCCGGGTGAGCCCACCATGAGCACACCTTTCGGGATCTTGCCGCCAAGTTTCTGGAACTTGCCGGGATCTTTCAAGAAATCGACGATTTCGACGACTTCTTGCTTTGCTTCCTCGACCCCTGCCACGTCGGCAAAGGTAATGTTGACCTGATCCTCGCCCAATAGCCTGGCGCGGCTCTTACCGAAGGACATCGCCCCCCTGCCGCCGGACGCGCCCTGCATCTGGCGCATGAAGTAGGCCCAGAAGCCAATGAGAATGAGAATCGGGAACGCGGAAATGAGCAGCTGGAGAAAGACCGACTGCTGCTTGGGCGGTTCGCCGCGGAATTTCACGCCGTGCTCGTTCATGAGCCCGATCATGGCGCTGTTGTTGGTCTCGGGATTGTAGGCAACGAATTGGTTGCCGTCGCGCCGCTTACCCTCGATTACATCCCCTTTCAGGGTCACCGAATCGATATTGTTGCTCTTGACCTCGGTCAGGAACTGCGAGTAATCGATGGTTGCGGGTTGGCCCGTGCGCATGCCGAATTGGCTGAAAATCGCCAGCAGAATCACTGCCAATGCGACCCACAAGAGAATTTGTTTCGTCAGATCGTTCAAGTGTCACCTGCCAGTACGCATCCCAACTTACACCATCCCAAACTGCCGCGCCAACAGATAGGTCTCAGGACTGCGGGTTCGTGACGCCTTCGGCTTTTTTGTCACCACACGGCCATAACGACGCCTTGCATCCCGCATGAATTGTTCGAATCCCGCCCCTTGGAATAGTTTCACCAACAAGTCGCCTCCGGGCGTCAAAACACGATCCGCAAACTCAAGTGCGAGTTCCGCCAGGTACATGGAGCGAGGTTGGTCAACGGCATCTATGCCTGCCATGTTTGGGGCCATATCGGACATTACAAGGTCCACTTTGTCGCTCCCCACGCGCTCGAGGACCTGCCCCAGAACGGCCTCTTCCCGAAAGTCTCCCAGAACGAACTCCACGCCCGGTATGGCGTCCATGGGCAGGATATCGGTCGCCACGATGCGTCCGGCCGCCCCCACGATGCGGGCGGCATACTGGCTCCAGCCGCCGGGAGCCGCGCCCAGGTCGACGCAGCGAATCCCAGGGCGCAACAGGCGTTCTTTGTCCTGGATCTGCGCCAGCTTGAACACGGCGCGCGAGCGCCAGCCTTCCTTCTGCGCACGTTTGACGAACTCATCGTTGGCGTGCTCGGCCAGCCAGCGGGAACTGCTTTTAGAGCGCTTGGGCATTTTCGCTTGCGACTATAATCCCCGGATGGCCCTTTCCGAGAAACAAAAGAAGCATCTGCGCCGGCTCGCGCACCCGATGAGTCCCATCGTCATGCTGGGAAATGCCGGCCTGACCGAGGGCGTGGTGAAGGAACTGGAGCGCGCGCTCACTGATCACGAATTGGTCAAGGTCGCAGCCCGCGTCGGCGAGCGCGCGCAACGCGACGCGGCGCTGCGCGAGTTGGCCATGCGCACGCAAGCGGAACTCGTGCAGCGCATCGGCAATGTCGGCGTGTTCTATCGACGCCGCGCCGACTTGCCCAAAATCCTCCTGCCCGACGCTTAGGATGAATGGATCGACGTGCAGCCTGCCTCCCTCAACGTGCAGCCTGCCTCGCGGAGCCAAGATAGGCGTCAGCCGCCTTCACCAGCGACTGCTTTTGCGTCGACTGGAAGCGCGCGCCTTCCATGCCGCGAGCAAGCGTGTCGTAGGCTCCCGGCGGAATTTCTGCCCTAAGCTGGGCTTCGAGTTCACTGAGAGGCAAGGCGTCCCAAAAAACGCCGGGAACTTGCTGGGCGATGACCAACGGCCGCTCCGTGCTCGATACCCATTGCAACAACTTGTCTTGATTGGCGGTGAAGGCATCCCAGGCGAGACGCGGATGTTCCCTCGCCAACGTGAAGATCAGACGAGCCCCCAGCGTATTGGCCTGCGGCGGCAGCTCACCCGAAACGGCAATCTGCACGACCTGAGACGCCAGCGCGGGATCTCGCACCCGGGCGAGCGCCTGGTAGTAGCGTTCCAACGTGGGTTCGTCCTTCGCTGACTTGGCGAGCGCATGCAGCTGCGCAAAGGTCGCGGCATCGGCGTTTTGCGCCACGATGGCGAGCAGGGTCGTTTGCGCATCAGCAATCAAGGTGCCGGGGTCCTTGAGGAACGCCGCAAAGCGCCGGCGCGCAGCGTCGATCGTCGATTGATCGCCCCAACGGCTCAGGCTTCGCAGCAAAGTATCCCGCAGGTCATTCACGTCGGGCGTTTCCTGCGGCTTCGCGTCCCAACCGAGGGATTCCGCGACCGGCTTGATCAGCCCGCGCGCGTAGGCCGTAAACGCTGCGTAGCCGGGCGTTCCCCGTTCGGCGTACTCGATGATCGCGAGCCCGCGCACGATTTGCTGCCACGCACGGGTATCGCGGTTACCGCCCATCCCTGAGGCCAATGCCAGGAAGCTCTGCAAGGGCGCTTCGCCGGTTCCAACCAAGGCCCATTGATCGTCCAACAGAGCGATTCGATCCCCGTCGATGGCGGTGGAAAACAAGCGCGTGTTGACGGCCAACGTGGCGGCGTCGTATTTGACGCGGTAGTAGCCGACGGCGTCGGCGTTGACGCTCAGCGCCTCATCACAGCGGCCGGCTGCGGTCTTTTGGTCCTGAGTTTCGATAAGCAGGCTGCGCGGCGCCGCATTGCCCGAGCGAATTCTCAAGGGAACACTCCACTGCGTCGTGCCCTGATCGGCGCCGCTCGAGAGGAAGCGCTTTTGGCTCAAGGCCACGCTGCGATTGCCTGACGCGTCGCAGGCCGACTTCACGCTGATCAGGGGGAAACCCGGTTTCTCGATCCAGTTTGCCGAGATGGCGGCGACGTTCTTGCCGCTGGCGCCGCCCAAAGCGATCCACAAATCGGCCGCGGCGGCATTGGAATAGGCGCGACTCTTGATGTAGTTGCGGATGCCGCTGCGAAATACCTCATCGCCGATGTAGGCTTCCAACATGCGCAGCAGCGCCTCACCCTTGTTGTAGGTGATGGCCGAATCGAAGCTGGCAATCGCCTGCAACTCATCGGTCACATGCTGCTCGATGGCATGTGAAGTCGTTCGCGCATCCGCGGTCATCGCCCGCTCCTTGGACGCATCCTCCTGCTCCCACCACGCCCACGCAGGATTACGCACGGCGGTTTCCTTCGCGCCCAGCCAAGATGCGAAACTTTCGTTCAGCCAGGTGTCGTCCCACCATCCCATGGTGACCAGATCACCGAACCACTGGTGCGCCATTTCGTGCGCTTGAATGCTGAAGACGGTCTGCTTGTCCTGCATGGTGCTCGAGGGACTGACCAACAAAAGCTGATCGTTGTAAGTAATGGCGCCCCAATTCTCCATCGCGCCCGAAAACCCGCCCGGCACGCCGATGGAATCGAGCTTCGGCAACGGAAAGGGATAGGCAAAGTATTCGTTATAGTCCGCGAGAATCTGTTGCGCGTTGGCGAGCGGAACGGCGCCTTCCGCCTCATGGCCGGCGATGGCCCAAATGCCGAAGTGCGTGCCACCGCTCGATGCCGCAAGCTCGCGAAGATCTCCGGCCGCAAATACGACCAGGTAGGACGGCATCTTCGGGGACCGTTGAAAACTCACGGTCGCCGCCTCGCCGCGCACCTCGCGATGGGCGATCGGCATGTTTCCCACGGTCGCCCATGAGGCCGGCACCGTGACCGTCAGGCTGAAATAGGCGCGAAAGGAGGGTTCATCCCAGCAGGGGAACATGCGGCGCGCGTCGGTGGCCTCCATCTGCGTCGACAGCATGATTCCCTCGCCGCCGCCGAACTTCGTGTATTTCTGGGCGAACAGGCCCTGCGCCTGCGTCTCGATTTTGCCGGCGTACGAAAAGCTCAGCGTGTGCGCGCCGACTGCAGGACTCGTCAGCGTCAAGGTGGTGAGTTGCTGCGCGTCGTCGGATTTCACGGACTTCACGGGCTTGCCATCCAGCAGCACGTGACTTAAGGATTCGTTCAGGGAATTGAATTGCACGGTCGCAGTCGCCGTGCGGAATTGCAGCCGCACCGACTCGGTGCCCGTCAGCGTCATGGTCTTGATATCGGGCACCACGGCGATGTCGTAGCTCTCGGGTACCACATTCTTGGGCAGGCGGCCGGGCGCCGAGTCGAATGCGAACGGCGCTCCCGGCCATGCCGCCGGCGCGAGCAGCGAGCAAAAGAGGGCGGCGACGCAGAACTGAACGGGCTTAAGCATGGCGGACCTCATTCTTGTAAACAACGACGACAACGCAAACACAGGCCAGAAGGTAGAGCGCCGCGGACAGGCCGTGCCAGGCGCCGAAGCTCAAGCCCCAGGCGCTGCCGCGAGATTGCGCCGCGCCCATCGCGCGCTTCAAAATCCATTCATTCGCTGCCAGCACCCCTGCGGCGGCAAACCCCAAACGAAATCGCGCACGGCCTGGTTGCAACAATGCCATGACCGCAACAGCCAGTCCGATATAGGTCTCGATGCTAAAAAGCCGGCCGGCGATGAGGCCGGCGCTGTGCCGATCGCTTTGCAACTGGAACAGCGTTGCCGCCACCCAAAGCAGCGAGCAGAGACTTCCCGCCCACAGCGCCACAAGAACGCGAAAGACCGCTTGCAGAGACTTCACCCTTCGTTACACGTAGCGGACAGACACGATCTCGTAGCTTCGAGTTCCCCCGGGCGTGGTGACATCGACCACATCGCCTTCGGATTTGCCGATCAGCGCGCGCGCAATGGGCGATGAGACCGAGAGCAATCCTTTCTTGATGTCGGCCTCATCATCGCCCACCAGCTGGTACACCACCTTGTTGCCGCCATCCTGATCCTCGAGTTCGAGGGTCGAGCCGAACACCACCCGGCCGTTGGCCGTCAGCTTGGTGACGTCGATGACCTCCGAATTGCCAAGACTTTGCTCGATCTGATTGATCCGGCCTTCGATGAAGCTTTGCTGTTCGCGCGCCGCGTGATACTCGGCGTTTTCGCTCAAATCGCCATGGGCGCGCGCCTCGGCGATCGCCTTGATGACGTTCGGGCGGCTTTCGCTCTTCAGTGTCTTCAGCTCCGCACGCAGCCGCTCGGCTCCGCGCAGGGTCATCGGGGTTCGCTTCACGCCGGCAATTCCTTATGCAAATCCTGCAGCCGATTTACTTCGATGTCGCCTAGGTGGTCCAGTGCGTCGCAAGTCGCGCGTGCGGCTGCCACGGTCGTGTAATAGGTTACTCGTCTTGCAACGGCCTCGCGACGAATAGAGCGGGATTCGCGCACCGCCTGCTTGCCTTCGGTGGTGTTGACGATCAACGCCACCTCGTCGTTCTTTATCATATCCACCACGTGCGGGCGACCCTCGCGCACCTTGTTGACCCGGCGGCAGGTCACGCCCGCCTCTTCCAGCACCACCGCGGTGCCGCCGGTGGCAGCGATCTCGAAACCGCGCGCAATCAGCATCTGCGCCAGCACGGCCGCTCCCGGCTTGTCGCGATCGCGTACGCTGATGAAACACAGCCCCCGCGTCGGCAATATCACACCCGATGCAGCTTGGGCCTTGGCATAGGCCTCGCCAAACGTGTTGCCGGTCCCCATCACCTCCCCGGTCGATTTCATTTCAGGACCCAGGATCGGATCGGCTTCGGGAAACTTGATGAAGGGGAATACGGCCTCTTTGACGGAGAAGTAACGCGGAATGCGCTCGACGGTGCGCGCTTGCATGGCGAGGGTCTTGCCCGTCATGACGCGCGCCGCCACCTTGGCGAGCGCGATGCCCGTGGCCTTGGAAACGAAGGGTACCGTGCGCGAGGCACGCGGATTGACCTCCAGCAGGTAGATGACGCCGCTTTGAATCGCGTACTGGATGTTCATCAATCCGATCACGTTCAGCGCCTTGGCCAATTTGCGCGTCTGCGCCCGCAACTCGTCTTGAATTTCCGGCGACAGGCCGTTCGGGGGCAGCGAGCAACCCGAGTCGCCGGAATGCACGCCGGCCTGCTCGATGTGCTCCATGATGCCGCCGATCAGCACATCGGTGCCGTCGCTCACCGCATCCACATCCACCTCGATCGCCAGATCGAGGAAGCGGTCGAGCAGCACCGGGCTGTCGTTCGATACCTTCATGGCATCCACCATGTATTGGCGCAGATCGTCCTCGCTGAACACCACTTCCATGGCGCGCCCGCCGAGCACGTAGCTGGGCCGCACCACCAGCGGGAAACCCACATCGCGCGCCATCAGGATGGCTTGTTCCTCGGATCGTGCCGAGGCATTGGCGGGTTGCTTGAGCTTCAGGGAGGCCACCAGCTTCTGAAAGCGCTCGCGATCCTCTGCGATGTCGATGCTGTCGGGCGTGGTGCCGATGATGGGAGCGCCGGCCGCCGCCAGCGCCCGGGAGAGCTTCAGCGGCGTCTGGCCGCCGAACTGGACGATCACGCCCTCGGGTTTTTCCTTCTCGATGATTTCCATGACATCTTCGAAGGTCAGGGGCTCGAAGTACAGCCGGTCCGACGTGTCGTAGTCGGTGGAAACCGTCTCCGGGTTGCAGTTCACCATCAGCGTCTCGAAGCCGTCCTCGCGCAACGCCATGGCAGCATGCACGCAGCAATAATCGAATTCGATTCCCTGGCCGATGCGATTCGGGCCGCCTCCCAGGATCATGATCTTGCGCCGCTCGGTGGGCGCGGCCTCGCATTCTTCTTCGTAGGTGGAATAGAGGTAGGCGGTGGAGGTCGCGAATTCGGCCGCACAGGTGTCGACGCGCTTGTACACCGGGTGTAGTCCCAGCTTGCGCCGTTCGCGCCGGATGTCGGGTTCATCGCGCCCCGTCAATTTTGCGATGCGCGAATCGGAGAAGCCCTTGCGCTTCAAGGCCCGCAGACGCGCGAGATTCAGGCTTTCGAATCCCTCCTTGACCAGTTGCGCTTCCTCGCGCACCAGGTCTTCGATCTGCGCCAGGAACCAGGTATCGATCTTGGTGGCCTCGTACAACTGCTGCAGCGTCCAGCCGGCGCGAAACGCGTCGGCCACATACAAAATGCGATCCGGTCCCGGCCAGCGCAATTCGTACAACAGCTTCTCGGCCGCCTCTTCGGACAAGGGCAGGCTCAGTTGTTCGTTGAATCCGTCGTAGCCGGTCTCCAGGCTGCGCAGCGCCTTTTGCATGGACTCTTGAAAAGTGCGGCCGATGGCCATGGCCTCGCCCACCGATTTCATTTGCGTGGTCAGGCGGGTATTGGCACCGGGAAATTTCTCGAAGGTAAAGCGCGGAATCTTGGTGACCACGTAATCGATGGTCGGCTCGAAGGAGGCCGGCGTGGCGCCCCCGGTGATTTCATTTTTCAGCTCATTGAGCGTGTAGCCCACCGCCAGTTTGGCGGCGACCTTCGCGATCGGAAAGCCCGTTGCCTTGGAGGCCAGCGCCGAGGAGCGCGACACCCGCGGGTTCATTTCGATCACCAGAACCCGGCCGTCTTCCGGATTGATCGCGAACTGGACGTTTGAGCCACCGGTGTCGACGCCGATCTTGCGCAGTACCGCGATCGAGGCATCGCGCAGCCGCTGGTACTCGCGATCGGTGAGAGTCTGCGCCGGCGCGACGGTGATGGAATCGCCGGTATGCACGCCCATGGGATCGATGTTCTCGATGGAGCAGACGATGATGCAGTTGTCATCGTGGTCGCGCACCACCTCCATTTCGTACTCTTTCCACCCCAACACGGATTCCTCGAGCAGCACCTCGTTGGTGGGCGAGGCGTCGAGTCCGCGCGCCACGGTGGCCTCGAATTCCTCGCGGTTGTAGGCGATGCCGCCGCCCGATCCGCCCAGGGTGAATGAGGGTCTGATCACGGTGGGGAAACCGATCTCCGATTGCACCGCGAGGGCTTCCTCCATGCTGTGCGCGATGCGTGCGCGCGCCGTCTCCAGGCCGATGTCGGCCATGGCGTGGCGAAACAGCTCACGGTCCTCGGCCATGTCGATGGCGCGCTGCGAAGCCCCGATCATCTCGACGTTGAATTTGTCGAGGATGCCCTCGCGCACCAGATCCAGCGCCGTATTGAGCGCCGTCTGGCCGCCCATCGTCGGCAACAGTGCGCTGGGGCGTTCTTTCTCGATGATGCGCGCGACCGTGCGCCAGTTGATGGGCTCAATATAGATGGCGTCCGCGGTTTCCGGGTCGGTCATGATGGTCGCTGGATTGGAGTTCACCAGGATCACCCGATAACCCTCTTCTTTCAGTGCCTTGCACGCTTGAGCTCCCGAATAGTCGAACTCGCAGGCCTGCCCGATGACGATGGGGCCGGCGCCGATGATCAGAACGCTGCTCAGGTCGGTACGTTTGGGCACTACCCTTCCGCCGATTTCTGTTTGATCTGATTGCGGCCGCGAGAGTTGGCTTGAACGCGCTTCACCATCAAGAACATGAAGTGTTCGAACAACAGCCGCAGATCATGCGGACCGGGACTGGCCTCCGGGTGTCCTTGGAAGCTGAATGCCGGACGATCCGTGCGTGCAATCCCCTGCAACGAGCCGTCGAACAAAGAGCGATGCGTCGTGCGCAGGGTGTCCGGTAGCGTGGCCTCATCAACCGCGAAGCCATGATTCTGACTTGAGATCAGTACGCGGCCGGAATCGAGTTCCAGAATGGGATGATTGGCGCCGTGATGGCCGAACTTCATTTTCAAAGTCTTGGCGCCGCTCGCCAGTCCGAGCAATTGATGACCCAGACAAATGCCGAACACGGGAATGTCGGTTTCAAGGAAGCGCTTGATGGCCGCGATCGCATAGTCGCAGGGCTCAGGATCACCCGGCCCGTTGGATAAGAAAATACCATCAGGATTCATTGCAAGCACTTGATCTGCCGGAGTTTGCGCGGGTACGACAGTCATCCTGCAGCCGTGCTCGGCCAATATTCGCAGGATGTTGCGTTTGATGCCGAAGTCGTACGTAACCACATGCACGCGGCTCTGCGGGCGCGGTGGCTTGGCGGCGGCCTTCCAAATCAGCCCATCGTTCCACTGGTAGATCTTCTTGGTGGAGACCGCCTTGGCAAGGTCCATCCCCTTGAGTCCCGGAAACTTTTTGGCGGCACGCACGGCGGCGGTCTCATCAATGGTCTCGCCCGTCATGATGCATCCGGATTGGGCGCCCTTCTCGCGTAGCAGGCGGGTCAGCTTGCGGGTATCGATATCCGCAATCGCCACGACCTTGCAGCGCAGCAGAAAGTTCTGCAATGACTCGGTGGCGCGCCAGTTCGAGTGGACCAGGGGTAAATCGCGGATCACCAAACCGGCGGCAAAGACCGCACCGGACTCAAGGTCTTCCGGCGTCGCTCCGGTATTACCGATATGCGGATAGGTCAACGTGACGATCTGCCGGCAGTAGGATGGATCGGTGAGGATCTCCTGATACCCCGTCATCGCCGTATTGAAAACCACTTCACCCGTCGTGTTGCCTTTTGCGCCTACTGAGACGCCTCGGAACACGGTGCCATCTTCGAGAGCTAGCACTGCAGGTGTCGACACTCCGGTTCCTCGCTTTGCGCGGCGACGCTTGCCGCAGATGCGCAAAGCGGGAGGCGCTCCTTTCGAACGTCCTCCCGCTTGGTAGATGAATTCGCGATCAGTTTCCGGGCGCGAATATTAACGATGCTCGCGGTGACTGTCCATCGCTTCTAAAGCCCCAACACGTCTTGCATGCCGTATAGGCCTGCCGGCTGCCCGGCCAACCAGCCGGCGGCCCGCAGGGCGCCTCGGGCAAAGGTTATACGATCCGTGGCCCGGTGGCTGATCTCCAGCCGTTCGCCGGCCGCGGCAAAGGTCACGGTATGCTCGCCCACGATGTCGCCCGCCCGCAGCACCGAAAAGCCGATGCTGCCCGGGCTTCTTAAGGCGTTGCCGCCGCGCTCGTAGGCGGCGACATCGCTCAAGCGCTGCCCGCGCTCCTCTGCGATGACCTCCCCCAGCCGCAAGGCCGTGCCGGAGGGTGCGTCGCGCTTCATCCGGTGGTGCGCCTCGGAAATCTCCACGTCGTAGGTGGACCCCAAACTAGAGGTCGCCTCGGCGACCAGCTTGGAGAGCACTGCAACCCCGATACTGGTATTCGGGGCGATCAACACCGGGATGATCTCCGCCGCCCGCTCGAGCTCGGTGCGGGCCTCGGCATCGAATCCCGTGGTACCGACGAGGATGGGCACCCGCTGCTGTGCACAGGTCCGCGCGTGCAGGGCAACGGCGTCGCCCAGGCTGAATTCCACGGCAACACACCCGGGCCTTAGGGCTGCGGATGGGTCAGCGGTGATCGTCACGCCGCAGGGCTGACCCTCCGCGGCGGCATCCTGACCGAGCCGGCTGCTGGCGGCGGACGCCACGGCGCCGCACAGCAGAAACCGCGAGTCCTCGCGCAGTGCGCGGATCAAGGATTGGCCCATGCGACCGGTAATGCCGAACACGACCAGCGGTTGCGCCGCCACTATTCAACCGCGCCGGTGAAGAACTTCTTGACGCCCTCGAAGAAAGTTTGCTCGCGCGGCTTGTGGCTGCCGTGCTCCAAAGAAGCCTCGAACTTCTTCAGCAGCTCTTTCTGCTCGGCGCGCAGGCTCACCGGCGTCTCCACCACCACCCGGCAGAACAAGTCGCCGGGGCTGCCGCCGCGCACCGGCCTCACACCTTTTTCGCGCACCCGAAACACCCGGCCGGACTGGGTCTCGCCGGGAATCTTCAGGATGACTTCGCCATCGAGCGTCGGCACTTCGACCGTGCCGCCGAGGGCGGCCGTGGTAAAGCTGATGGGCACTTCGCAGGACAAGTGGCTGCCTTCGCGCTCGAAAATCGCATGCTCGCGGACCCGGATCTCGACGTACAAATCGCCCGCCGGCCCGCCATTGCGCCCTGCCTCACCCTCGCCGTTCAATCGGATGCGATCGCCGGTATCCACACCCGCCGGAACCTTCACGGCCAGGGATTTCTCCTGACGCATCCTGCCCTGCCCGTAGCAAGTGTCGCAGGGATTGGAGATGATCTTGCCGCGGCCCTTGCAGCGCGGGCAGGGCTGTTGGATGGTGAAAATCGATTGCTGAACCCGGACCTGTCCCTGGCCGTTGCAGGTATCGCAGGTCTTGGGCTGGGAGCCCTTGGCCGCGCCCGTCCCTTTGCAGGTTTTGCACTCAGCCAGGCTCGGTATCTGGATTTCGGTCTCGGTCCCGAAGACCGCCTTCTCGAGATCCAATTCCAGTTCATAGCGCAAGTCGGCGCCGCGAAACACCTGCGAGCGGCCGCGCTGCCCACCCGAGAAAATATCGCCGAACATCTCGCCGAAAATGTCGCCGAACGCCTCGCCGGCGCTGAACCCACCACCGCGATTGCCCTCGAGACCCGCATGACCGAACTGATCGTACGCGGCGCGTTTGCGTGAATCGCACAGCACCTCGTAGGCTTCCTTGCACTCTTTGAACCGATGCTCCGCGTCCGGGTCATCCGGATTGCGATCGGGGTGAAACTTCATGGCGAGGCGGCGGTAAGCCTTCTTGATGTCGGCCTCGCTTGCGTCACGCGGCAAGTCGAGGAGCTTGTAGTAATCCTGCTTCGCCATTGCCTCAGCTCTTGGGGATCCCATAAAAACGAACCGCCGGTACTATGCATACCGGCGGTTGCGATTGCCAATCTACCTGATCACGAATTGCGTCAGGCCTTCTTGCGGTCGCTTTCCTTAACCTCTTCAAACTCAGCGTCCAGGACGTCGTCCTTGGGTGCCTCTGCACGGCCCGCACTGCCGGATTCGCTTCCCGGGCCGGGGCCCGCGCCCGCGGACGCCTGCTCGTACATCTTCTGCATGATGGCAGCCGATGCCTGCTCCAGCGCGGCGGTCTTACGTTCGATTTCCTCGCGATCATCGCCGCTCATCGCGGTTTTGACCTCATTCAAGGCCTCGGTGGCGGTCTTCTTCTCGTCGTCGGAGATCTTCTCGGCGCTATCCTTGAGCGCCTTCTCGACGGCATGAATGGTCGCATCCGCCTTGTTGCGCGCACCCACCAGCTCGCGGAATTTCTTGTCTTCCTCGGCGTGGGTTTCCGCATCGGACACCATGCGCTTGATCTCAGCCTCCGACAGGCCGCTCGACGCCTTGATGACGATGCGCTGCTCCTTGCCGGTTTTCACATCCTTCGCCGATACGTTCAATATGCCGTTGGCGTCGATGTCGAACCCAACCTCGATCTGCGGCATGCCGCGAGGCGCCGGCGGAATATCGGTCAGATCGAAACGGCCCAGCGATTTGTTGTCGGTGGATCGGTCGCGTTCGCCCTGCAACACATGGATGGTCACGCCGGTCTGATTGTCGTCCGCCGTGGAGAATGTCTGCGTCGCCTTGGTCGGAATCGTGGTGTTCTTCTCGATGACCTTGGTCATGATGCCGCCCAAGGTCTCTATCCCTAAGGACAGCGGGGTGACGTCGAGCAGGAGCACATCCTTTACGTCGCCGGCGAGCACGCCGCCCTGGATGGCAGCGCCCACGGCCACGGCTTCATCCGGATTGACGTCCTTGCGAGGCTCCTTGCCGAACAAATCCTTCACCGCCTTTTGCACCATCGGCATGCGGGTCTGGCCGCCGACCAAGATGACCTCGCCCACGTCCTTCATGGACAGCCCCGCGTCCTTCAACGCGATGCGGCAAGGTTCCATGGTCTTTTGCACCAAATCTTCCACCAGCGACTCGAGCTTCGCGCGGGTCAGCTTCATGTTCAGGTGCTTGGGTCCCGCTGCATCTGCGGTGATGTAGGGCAGGTTGATTTCGGTCTGCTGACTCGAGGAGAGCTCGATCTTGGCCTTTTCGGCCGTCTCCTTGAGACGCTGCATGGCAAGGGGATCCTTGCGCACATCGATGCCGCTTTCCTTTTTGAACTCGTCCGCGAGGTAATTGACCACGCGAAGATCGAAGTCCTCGCCGCCCAGGAAGGTATCGCCGTTGGTCGACAGCACTTCGAATTGACGCTCGCCGTCGACCTCCGCAATCTCGATCACGGACACATCGAATGTGCCGCCGCCCAGGTCGTACACGGCGATCTTCCGGTCGCCGCCGTCCTTGTCGAGTCCATAGGCCAGCGCCGCCGCGGTCGGCTCGTTGATGATGCGCTTGACGTTCAGGCCCGCGATGCGGCCGGCGTCCTTGGTGGCCTGGCGCTGCGAGTCATTGAAATACGCAGGCACTGTGATAACGGCCTCGGTGACCGTCTCGCCCAGGTAGTCCTCGGCGGTTTTCTTCATCTTCATGAGGACGCGCGCGGAGACCTCCGGGGGCGCCATCTTTTTGCCCTGGACTTCCACCCAGGCATCGCCGTTGTCCGCCTTGACGATCTTGTAGGAGACCATGCCGATGTCCCGTTTCACGACGTCATCGGTGAACTTACGGCCGATGAGGCGTTTGACCGCGGCCAGTGTGTTCGCCGGGTTGGTGACAGCCTGGCGCTTGGCGGACTGGCCGACCAGCACCTCGCCATCCTTGGTGAATGCAACGATCGACGGCGTGGTGCGATCACCTTCGCTGTTCTCGATAACCTTGGGCTTGCCGCCCTCCATGATCGCCACGCAGGAATTCGTGGTGCCGAGATCGATGCCAATCATTTTACCCATTGTAAAAACCCTCTAAGAATTCAACGTTGTGACCGTAACTGGGGACGTACGGCGCATTTTTCAATTGGCGTCCGGCGCCTTGGCGACGACAACTCTGGCGGGACGCAGCAGACGGCCATTCAGGGAATACCCCTTCTGAATCACCGCGAGCACGGTGTTGGGCGGCGCATCACGACTCTCCTGCGCGACCATGGCTTCGTGCCAGGCCGGATCAAAGGGCTGCCCCACCGGGTCGATGATCTTGATTCCCGCCTTGTCGAAGGCCCGCTGCAGCTGCTTCAGGGTCGCCTGGGCGCCCTCCAGCACGGCAGGCCCGGGATTCCCGGCGGCCGCGGCTATTCCCGCCTCCAGCGAGTCCCCTACCCCGACCAATTCCTGGGCAAACCGTTCGACGGCATATTTCCGCGCATTCTCCAGCTCGCGCTCGGTCCGCTTGCGGAAGTTCTCGAGTTCCGCGACCGCGCGCAGGTAGCTGTTCCAGTTCTCCGCGGCCTTGGCCTCCGCAGCGGCCAGCGCCGACGGCGCGTCCTCGGGGACAGCCGAATTCATGTCTGCCGCCTGCGCCTCCTCGGGCGAGTTGTTGTCGTTCACGCAAAGCCCTCAAAAAAGGTGGCGGCTTGGTGCCGCTCGAAGTTCAAGTTATTGGGGGTTATTTACGAGCGTTCAAGGCCGAACCCAGCAGTTTTGCTGTGATATCCACGATGGGGATGACCCGTTCGTAGGCCATTCGCGTCGGTCCGATGATCCCTAAAACCCCTACCACCTGGTTGTTCACCATGTAGGGTGCGGTGACCACGCTGATGTCATCGAGAATGTGGTAGCCGGACTCCTGGCCGATGAAGATTTGAATGCCCTCGGCCCGAAGGCAGCTGTCCAGCAGGCGCAAGATGTCGTGCTTCTCATTGAAGGCCTCGAACAGGCGGCGCAGCCGATCCACATTCGAAAGCTCAGCAAATCCCATCAGGTTGGTTTCACCCGCGATGACATATTCCACGCGCCCGTCGGAATCCGTGTCGAAGACCTTCTGAGCGACCTGGATGGCATCCTGCATGAGCTGGTCCATGTGCTGGCGCGTTTCCTGAAGCTGCGCGAGCAACATCGAACGCACATCGGGAAGTGACCGGCCGGAAAATGCCTCATTCAGATAGTTGGCGGCGCGGCGCAATTCCTCCGGGGAGTAGTAGCGATCCAGCTGCACCACGCGGTTTTGCACCTCGCGGTTGCTCATGACCATGATCGCCAGCGCGCGATTCTCCGAGAGCGTGATGAACTCGATTTGCGACAGCGCGATGTAGTGCGGGTTCGGCAGGGTCACCAGCCCGGCCATGTGCGTCACTTTCGAGAGCATCTGCGACACGGTCTGCACCAGCGGCCGCCCGTTGGCCGCTTCAGAGCCCAAGCGCCGCTCGATGTCCTCGATCTCCTCGTTCTGCAGGGGCTTGAGTTTGAGCAGCGTATCGACGAACAGTCGATATCCCTTGTCGGTGGGAATGCGCCCTGCGGAGGTGTGCGGCGAGGCCACTAGACCTAAGTCTTCCAAGTCCGCCATGACATTGCGTATGGTGGCCGATGACAGGCTCAAACCTGAATCCCGCGACAGCGTTCGAGAACCCACGGGCTGACCGTCGCGTATGTAGTTCTCGATCAGAGCCTTGAGCAGCAACTGCGCCCGCTCATTCAGCCCCTCGTCGGTACTTTCAGCTGGCATAGTACGGACCATATAACATGTTTGAAGCTACCTAGCGCGGTAAGCCGAAGTCAAGTCCGCGTGACCGCTTAAGCTTGCTCTGCTACAAGGGATCGATCATGCCTCAATCGTTTCAGTCCATAGCCCTGGTCGGCAGACCTACGGATTTGCGCGTTGCCGAATGCATGCTGAGCCTTGCCGCCCATTTTTACGAGCGCGGCATGCGTGTATTGGTCGACCCCAGCGTTGAACTGGCCTTCAAGGCGGACAGCGTCGTGCCCTGCCCGGAAGCCACCTTTGCCACCCGGGCGGATCTCATTGTCGCCATCGGCGGTGACGGCACCCTGTTGTACGCGGCGCGGTTGGTGGCCGGCCATTCCGTGCCCCTGCTGGGCGTCAACCGTGGCCGCCTTGGATTTCTGACCGATGTCAGTCCCCAATCCATGCTCGAGGATGTGGACAGCGTCCTGGCCGGGCGCTACAGCGAGGACCGGCGTTCGCTTCTGGCGGCCCGGCTGGAGCGGCGCGACGGCAGCACGGTGCGTGCCCTCGCGCTGAACGACGTGGTGCTCAACAAATGGGAAACCGGCCGCACCATGGACTTTGAAACGACCATCAACGGCCGATTCGTAAACTCGCATGGCGGGGACGGCATCGTGATCGCCACGGCGACCGGCTCGACCGCCTACGCGCTGTCCTGCGGCGGGCCCATTGTGGAACCGGACCTCGACGTGTGGGTGCTGGCTCCCATCAGCCCGCATACCTTGAGTGACCGTCCCATCATCGTGCGCGCGGGCAGCAAGATTCAGCTGCGCATGTCGGATCGCTTCGAATCCCGCGCCCAGGTTACCTGCGACGGCAGCGCCATCGGTGAACTCGAACAGGGCGACCATCTCTTTGTCGAGGGCGCCGATGTGCAAATCACCCTGCTGCACCCGCCGGGTTATGACTACTACCGGTTGCTGCGCTCCAAGCTGCACTGGGGACGCGGCGGGTACGGCGGCCAGGCCGACGCTTAAGGCTCCTGGTGCTGACACATCTGCAATTGCGCGATTTGGTTCTCGTCGATGCGGCGGAACTCGAAATCAATACGGGCCTGACCGCCCTGACCGGCGAGACGGGGGCGGGAAAATCCATTGTGGTGGATGCGCTGCTGCTGATCGCAGGCGGGCGGGCGGCGGGCGACATCGTGCGCCAGGGTGCGGAGCGCGCAGAGGTGGCAGCCAGCTTCGCGGCCTTGCCGTCCGCGGCGATCGATTGGCTCAAGACCCAGGAAATCGACTGCGACGGCGAAATCGTCGTGAGGCGTATCGTCGGGGCGGATGGCCGCTCGCGCGCCTTCGTGAACGGCCAGGTGGTGGCGCTGCAAGCTTTGCGGGAACTGGCGGAATTTCTGATCGAAATTCATGGCCAACAGGAATTCCAGAATCTGGTCAGCCGCAGTGCACAGCGCGAACTGCTCGATGAGCGATTGAGCGTGCCGGCCGTGAAGGACGGCGTCGCCGGTCTCTACCAGCGCTACAGCACGAGCCGGCGCGACTTCGATTCCCTCAAGGCGGCCGCCGAGAACCGCGATGCGCGTCTGGATCTGTTGCGTTATCAGTTGAACGAACTCAAAGCCGATGTCGGCACGAAGATCGAAATCGAGGAACTGTTGGCCGACCTCAAGCGGGTTGCCGCACGCAGCCGATTGGGCGCTGCCGCGCTGGCGGCACTGACGGCGGCGTTCGAGGCCGAGGGCGAGAGCGCGCACGATTTGCTGGGCCGGGCGACCGGGGCATTGCGCGGCGTCGCCGACATCGACCCGCAACTTGGCGAAGCCGGCAAACTTTTGGGTGAAGCGGCCATCCTGACTCAAGAGGCCGCGGCGGCGCTGCGCCGCTATCTGGACAATCTCGACATCGATCCGGCTCGCCAGGATGAAATGGAGCGCCGCGCGGCGGCACTGGAGGCGCTGGCTCGCAAGCATCGATTGAGCGTACTCGATCTGCCCGAGCAACTTGAGCGCGTGGTGCAAGAAGTTGCGGCGCTGGAGAATGTTCAGCTCAGCCTGGCGGCATTGGAAGACCAAATGCAGCTTCTGACCCGCGAGTATCGAGCCGCGGCGAAGACCTTGAGCGAGGCTCGCGGAGCGGCAGCTCAGCGCTTGAGCAGCGAGGTGACGCAACTCATGCAGGTGCTGGGCATGGCAGGCGGCCAGTTTGCGGTCAATGTCACTCCGGCCGACAACGAATTTAGCGCGGCCGGGAGCGATGAGGTCGAGTTCCTGGTGAGCGCCAATCCCGGGCAGCCCCTGAAGAGCCTCTCCAAAGTCGCCTCCGGCGGCGAGTTATCGCGCATCAGCCTCGCGGTTCAGGTGGCAGGAAGGGCCAAAACATCATCCTTGTGCATGGTGTTCGACGAAGTCGACGCCGGGATCGGCGGCGCGGTGGCCGAAATCGTCGGCAAGCAATTGCGCGGGCTCGGCGAGCGCGCGCAGGTCTTGTGCGTGACGCATCTGCCGCAGGTCGCCTCCCAGGCGCACGCTCAATTCCGCGTGACGAAATTGAGCGACGGCAAGGTCACCCGCACCGCCGTCAAGCCCTTGAGCGCGACGGAGCGCGTGGATGAAATTGCACGCATGCTCGGCGGCATCGACATCAGCGAACAGGCGCGCGCGCACGCGCGCGACATGCTGTCGCGGGCGTCGATCGAAGAAAGCAAGAGGAAACGCTCGCCCGCGGCGCGCCGCTAGGAATGGGCAAACTCCTAGGACGAAGCGGCTTTGGTGCGCTTCTGATTCGGGCAATTCGGCTTGCGGCAGTGCCCGTACAAAATCAAGGCGTGATCGCTGATCTCGAACCCCAAGCGCTTCGCGACGGCGTGCTGGCGCTCTTCGATGCCGCTGTCCATGAACTCTTCCACCTTGCCGCAGTCAACACACACGATATGATCATGGTGCGCGCCCTGATTGAGTTCGAAGACCGCCATGCCGCCCTCGAAATGATGGCGCGTGACGAGGCCGGCGGCCTCGAATTGCGTCAGGACGCGGTACACGGTGGCAAGCCCGATGTCTTCATTCGACACCAGAAGTTTCTTGTAAATGTCCTCGGCACTCATGTGGCGCGCGGAGCCATCGGCCAGGATATCGAGGATTTTCAGGCGCGGCAGCGTGACTTTGAGACCTGCATTGCGCAGATCGTTGCTCTCGCTGGTCGAATCGGGTTTCAGGCGCTGCGGCATGCTGGGCCTTCAGGTATGATGCGGACCCGATTATCAACCATTTGACGGCTGTTCACCACTTTCATGAGATTAATTCACTCCCTGGTTTTCGGAACCGCATTGATCGCTCTGAGCTCAGGCTGCGTCTATCGCATCAACATTCAGCAGGGAAATTTCCTGGATCAAACCGCCGTTGAGACGGTTCAGCCCGGCATGACGCGCAGCCAGGTCCGATACCTGCTCGGCACGCCCATGGTGGCCGACTCCTTCGACAAGGAACGTTGGGACTATATCTACTATCTCAAGAAGGGCCGCACGCGGCATGTCGACTCGCGCCGCGTCACCGTGTACTTCGAAGGCGACAAAGTTGCCAGATTGGACAAGCCCACCGCAGCGGAGGCCGCCGCCCAGGACGCCTCGGCGGCCAAGATCAAGAACGGCCGGATCTATTGAGGTTTAGCGGCGCGTGAGCGGCGCGCGACCTTCGGCTCCTGCTTTAGCGGCCGGTAAATTTCGATGCGATCGCCGTCGTTGAGCACCTGATCCGCGCGTGTCAGCTTGCCGAAGATACCCACCGGCGAATTCTCCAAGTCTACTTGGGAAAAAGCCGGGTCCGATGCGGCCTTTGCCAGGGCATCGCGGACCAGGGCCCCTGCGGTCAGCGTGAAGGGTCTGATGATGCTGTGTTGCGGCTCCGCATAAACGATTTCGACGCGGATCTCCAATGGCATTGCCTCACCTCGGGTAGACCTGTCGGGCGCGGAGTACGAAGGCATCGACTATCCCCGCGCACAGCGTCTCGAACACGGCATTGAAGGCAGCGGCGGTCAAACGGTTCTTGAATTCGAATTCCACCTTGAAGGTCAGGCGCGAACCGCGATCCCCGATTCCTTCAAACCGCCATTCACCCTTGAGGTCCCTGAACGGGCCGTGTGTGAGCTGCATGAGAATCCTTGCATCGGGGCTCAAGGTATTGCGCGTGGTGAATTCGGCCTGCAGCACGCCATGGGAAATCTTCATGGTTGCCAGGGTTTCCGTGGCAGAGGTTTCTTTCTGCTGTGCCCCGACGCACCACGGCAGAAATTCGGGGTAGCGCGGCACGTCATTTACAAGAGCAAACATTTCCGCGGGCGTGTACGTGACCAGGGCACTGCGCTCGACGATCTGCATGAGCGTATTGTCCGGCAAAAGCGCGGGCGCCGCCAGAATTGTCATGCGCTTCGCGCAACTATTCTCGGGGCCGAGGCGGCCACGTCCTATAATGTCCTGAACTAAGATGAAAACCACCGAGAAACTGCCGCCGATCGCCGTGAATCGCAAAGCGCGCTTCGACTATTTCATCGAGGAGCGCTTCGAGGCCGGCATCTCTCTGCTGGGCTGGGAGGTCAAGAGCATGCGCGCCGGCAAGGCGCAAATTGCCGAAGCCTATGTATATGTAAAGAATGGTGAAGCATTCCTGTTCGGCGCGCACATCAACGCGCTGATTTCCGCCTCCACGCACGTCGATACCGACCCGACGCGGACGCGCAAGCTGTTGCTCAATCGGCGGCAGCTCGATCACCTGATCGGCGCAGTGGAGCGGCGCGGCTATACGCTGGTGCCGCTCGAGCTGTACTGGAAGTCGGGGCGCGCCAAGCTCGAGATCGGCCTGGCGAAGGGCAAGAAGCAGCACGATAAGCGCCACGCCGAAAAGGACCGCGACTGGCAGCGCGACAAGGGCCGGATCATGAAGGCCATGCGCCGCTAAAAGCCCCATGCTGCGCCCCGTTGGGGGCGATTGGTTCGTCGGCGCCAAAGAGCGTAAACTACACATTCGATTGGGGCCGACCGGTTTCGACATGGGTTGCGAAACTGCAGGTGCGTACCGAGGTGCAGGTTCCTCGTTAAACCATTTGCAAACTTATAGTTGCCAATCAAGACAACTACGCTCTAGCCGCCTAATCGCGGTTGAAACCTAGACGGCTCGTGCTGATGCGAACGTTTAGGTGTAGCGCTCATCAGATAGTGGAACACACGTGCCTGGGGTGTGTTAAACGAAAAATTACCGGGCTGGCTGCGCGCTTTCCCTGCCCGTTGGGTAGTGCGCGGTAAGAACAATAGACGTGGCTACGTACGTAGATCTTGTAGCGTAGGACTTATGGACGGGGGTTCGATTCCCCCCGGCTCCACCAAAAATATAACAATATCAATATGTTATATAGTTTTCTTCTTGCTCTACAGAGGCTGCACCCAAGCCGATTTCTATTGGTTGATGGAATCAAACTTGGCTCTGAATAGGCGCCGAAGCTTGACTAGGATCCTTGCGATGTCGGCGCCAACGCCGACCAGCACCGTGCTGGCGATTCGCCATGCAAATCTGCTGGTTATTGGGGTCCGCGCATGGTCAACATTGGACTCCGGATACCTAGTCGCGACGCCGGTTCACATTCCAGTACTTGAATTTTTGGCTGCCATCCCTAGTTTCTGCCACGGATGCCCATGCCGGCATCTCAAGACATCGAAACAACGGTTTGATAGCCATAAGGAGTGGTGCCATGAGTACTGTGATGCGACAAGATCCCTGGGGCGTGATGCCGCGCCTACAAGAGGAAATCAATCGTCTGTTCGGCAATACGCGCGAGAATGACTCCAGTTCTGCAACTGCCGCTTGGGTTCCGCCGTGGATATCCACGAATACGCGAATCGCTTCGAACTGTATGTTGACCTACCAGGGATCGATCCTGCCGACGTGGAACTGACGCTCGACGGCGGAGTGCTCACTCTGTCCGGTGAGCGACGCGAGCAAGTCGTGACGAAGAGCGGTGAAGACTTGCAGGGTCGTCGTATCGAGCGAGGCCATGGAACTTTTCATCGGCGCTTCGTTTTGCCCGATACGGTCGACGGAGAAAAGGTCAATGCAAGCGGCAAGAACGGAGTGCTGACCGTCACGATTCCGAAGCAGGCGAAAGCGATGCCACGGCGCATTCAAATCGACGCCTGATCCAATTGACATCCTGCCCATGGCGCGGCGAAATCCGCGCCATGGGAATTTGCTAGATCGCGGGCAGTACTAGTTTGTTAAGTGTCCTGTGAAGCGCGAGATGCCCACTCTGCTCGCCAGCGCGCTGGGCACGGCGCCATTGCGCCGGCCGCTGCCGAATCGAGCTGGGGACAGCATGTGCAGGATCCGTCCTTCGAGAAAATCCAATGTCCTGCAGACGCAAAAAAAGCGATTGGCATATTACTAACTTGCGCGGGCCTTGGCCGCAGACCCCACTTCTTCTCGCAGTCGTTTTGCCACGAGTTGGTTGAAGAGAGTTATCGCCCGATCAGCGCTCGTGGGCATAATCCGCGGTTCCGGCGTGATATCGATCACCCTTTGCTGTGCCTCAATTATGGTGCGGTCTTCGGTGAATGCCTTTTGTGCGATCGCCATCATCGCGTCTCGCCTAGCGGCGTCGCCGTGCTCTCGGTGCGGCCCCCACGAAAAGAAATAACGAGACGTCTTAGCGGTGAGCGGCGTGACTGCTTGGCTGGTAAACGTGACTCCGCCGATCGCAAGATCGAGAATGGGTGTCTTGCCGTCGAGTTGATCCTTCGTCCCAACGGGAAAAGCGCCGCCGGTCATCAGTAAGACACCCGGCAGCAGAAAGTCGTAACGCGAATACTGCTCCACAGGGTGCGCATAGTCGCGACCCGGCGTTCCAGGTTGAACGGTGACCCACTGCTCAACCCTCACTCCTTGCGCGAGCGGGATAACTTTTGGCCGCTCCTTGGCCCATTGTTCGCTCGCGCCGAAGCTGGCGGGATGGACATAGCTCAAGTGGCTAAAATCGAGCAGATTGTCATTGATTAACCGGGCCTCGGCGGCGTAGTCCAACTGCCCGGACCCCAGGATGAAGTTCGGATCATCGAAGCCCACCGCTGGGGGAATCAGCATTTCATCGGCCGCGCTCGCCTCGCCCATCCAGACCCAAATCCAACTATGTCGATCGACGACTGGATAGGGACGTACCTTCGCCTGAGGCGGAATGAGATCCTGGCCGGGGATCTCGGTCACGGCACCCGAGGCGTTATAGAGCAAGCCGTGGTACATGCAGCGAAGCTTGTCCCCTTCACAGCGGCCGAGCGATAACGGCGCCAAGCGGTGTACGCATCGATCTTCGAGCGCCGCAATCCTTCCCTGCTCATTGCGCCACAGCACAATGGGTTCCCCGAGAATCTGGACACCGAGAGGCTGATTGCCCTTCAGGTCATGGGACCAGGCTGCCACGTACCAAAGATTCCTCGCGTAGGACACGCAGCCTCCCACTGAACGATTGATTTAATGCCATTAAATCAAATTTTCATTACTCGCATTAAGGAGTCAAGGTTCGAGGAATAAACGTGCGCCAAGGGACCAACCCGCTTCGCGAAGGTTGAAGTTAAACCGCAAATCGATCCTGGAGGCGGCTTTTAAGGTGCTCGACGCCCAAGGATTTGACGGACTGAGCCTACGAATGGTCGCCGAGAGACTGAGTGTTCAGACGCCGGCTCTCTACTGGCACGTCGAGAGTAAAGCTTCGCTAATCAATCTGATGTCGGCAACCT
>CAVZJP010000015.1:0-375670 GCA_963775565.1 uncultured Gammaproteobacteria bacterium | reverse complement strand
CGAGGAGTTCTGTACGATTCTGAAAGTTTGCGAGAGCTTTCATGGCCACTTGAAGGGAGTCCTTAAGGCTAATGCGGAGAGCTGGCAGGTGGGGGCATGAATCGCCCGTTTAGAGTTGCCCAAAGCCCTCCGCTCCTCGATATCGTGAGTTACGGTAGGAGAGGTCCTGGTCACACCGATCGGCTATCTCCTGCACAGATCGGCCATATCAGCCGCACCGTACGCCGCGCACCGGAAGTGATGGTCAAGGTCTCCGGCGGCGGCAAGAGCCTGAAGGCCGTCCAGGCTCATGTCGGTTACATCGGTCGCCGTGGCCGCCTCGATATCGAGAGCGATGATGGTGGCCAACCGATGAGGGGAAGGGGGGCAGCCATCGACCTCACCGAGGACTGGGATTTGGAAACTGAGGTAGCAGAGTCAAAATCCCTATACGACGGAATCCCGGGTCGCAAGCCCGTGAAGCTCGTGCACAACATCGTTCTTTCAATGCCCAGGGGAACCTCGCCGGCGGTAGTGCTCACAGCAAGCCGAGCGTTCGCACGAGAGCAGTTCGCATTGAAACATCGATACGCCATGGTGCTGCACACGGATCAGCCCCACCCCCATGTGCATCTCGTGGTCAAAGCGATGAGCGAGGATGGGGAACGGCTGAACATTCGCAAGGCAACACTACGAGACTGGCGGCAAGAATTTGCCCGACACCTTCGAGAGCAAGGCATCGAAGGAAATGCCACTGAGCGAGTAGTACGGGGCGAAACCAAAACGCACAAGCCCGATCGCATGTACCGACCGGAGCGGGACGGCAGGTCCACCCACTTCCGCAACCGCCTTGACGTTGTCGCGGGCGACTTGAAAAGGGAACGCTTGGTCGTGGAGGCAGGGAAATCCAAAATGCTTCAGACGCGGATTCAAGTGGAGCGCGGCTGGCAGGCCGTCGCCGATAGATTATTCAGCGAGGGTCACTCGGCGCTCGCTGCGGATGTCATCCGATTTGCCGGGTCTATGTCGCGGCCACAAACGGATAAGGAACGTGGCCAACCGTTTCACGAGCAGGTTCACAAGCACCGTGTCCGCGAGCGTGATCAGCAAATGACTCGATGACGAAAGGTCATCTTAGGGGCTGAACGCATCTGTCCCAGATCGACCCCAACCCGCCGCTCGCCAACGACTGCTTTGAGTGCGTGCCAGTTTGACCTTTGGGCCGATTAAGGCTAAACGTCGAAATAGCTACGGACCAGACGTGGAATCATCGCTTGTACGGAGTCACACATGAGACGGCAATCTACGATTGGGCTGGCTTTGGGCATTTGCATGTTGACCGCGACTCCAATGTTTGGCGCCGCTGATCCGCCGGAAACCTTAGAAACAGGCACCATTCCCTCATCGGGCTGCGCTTCCATAGGACTAAGGTCCACTGACTCTCATTTGTCAGCGCAGGCTAGGCTAGCCCGCTACAGCTAGAAAGCAAACAAGCTCATGATCTCCATGACCGTACCCACCCGAAACCGCATCGCCACGATGCTGGCGTGCGCGCTGGTTGGTCTCGCCGCAGTGGCATTGCCCGGTTGCAAGAGCAGCAATCCGAGCGCCGAACAGACCACCGAGAGCGCGACCCAGAAGATGCGCAAGGTTATCTCGAGCGATGTCGCGGAGGCAGGCCGCCGAGAGCAAATGTTGAAGGTTGTCGACAGAATGGAAGCGGTTCAGGCCGCATTTAATAAAAATATAACGGACTTCGTCACTAGATATCAAACGCTTAATGCCGACTACGACGCGACCCGTCCAGCGTTTGATAAATTGTTCTCGGAGTACAACGCCGAGCGCGTCCAGGCGCGCAGTCAAACTCTCGATTTGCACTTCCAACTCGCCTCGCTCGCAACCGAAAAGGAGTGGGACCGGATCGGCGAGGCGGAAGCCAAGATGTACGAAGCGATCGACATCTCCCGCACCAAGCAAGAGGAAATCAAATGATCCTAGCACTGGTGTTGGGGTACCTGTTCTTCGGCGGAAGCTCGAGCATGCTCGCGTTGCAAGGCCATTCGCCCGCGGATTTCGAGAAGGCCATTAAGCACGTGGTCCTCTATGACGATCGCAAAAAGGCCGCGCTGGCCGAGATAGAGTTGTGGGACAAATCTTTGAAGACCCAGGACAAAGCGGCCAGCAAAGATGAGAAAACGCTGGTGAAATCTCTGCGACGTCACGACACCACCAGAGCGGATGTTGATCAGTTGGATGCGAACCTCGACGCGACCTTTGGCGACATGGACAGCAATTTTCTCGATACCCGGTTTCGGGTCAAAGAATTCATCACCAAGGAAGAGTGGGCCGAACTGGCGGCGAGGTTGAGTAAGCACTAGGGCCGGTCAGCCCGATACTTCAAATGCAGGTGAACCAAACCGGCAGCAAGGGGATGGTGCGCCAGCGGATTGGATTCGATGACACCAAATGGTCGTAATCGAGGGAGTCGGTGTTCCCCGATTGCCGATGCCACGTGGCGCGTGGTGTGTCTTGTATCGTGCCAGCGGAAATTCTCGATCCCGGCACGCGCAAGGCTTTTCTCGCCCTAGACGACCGAGAAGGTGAAGTGAGCTGACCTAGCGAACGCTAACAGGAGACGGCGATGCAAACCCATCCAATGCGAAAGGCCTTGATTGCTGCGGTCACGACGACCCTGGCTCTCGCCGCCGCTTGGGCGCTCGCCCAGCAAACCACCGGTGTCCCCGGTTCACCGAGCGCCACCACCACCGTTGACGGGAAACAACTCCCGGCGCCGCCGGGCAAGTTCGGTGGCGTGATTAAGGAATCAGTCCAGGATTCCAAACCCTACTGGCAGCCGCAAGTCGTGCCGCCCAAGGGCGCGCCCAACATCCTGCTAATCCTGACCGACGATCAGGGCTTCGGCGTTCCGAGCACCTTTGGCGGTGTCATCCCAACACCCGCCTTGGACCGCATCGCGAACGCGGGGCTGCGCTTCACGCGGTTCCACACGACCTCGTTGTGCTCGCCAACGCGTGCCGCCCTGATCACCGGGCGCAACCATCACTCCGTGGGCTTCGGCGTAATCTCCGAGGTCGCCACCGGATTCCCGGGTTACGACTCCGTTATCGGAGTTGATAACGCCACCATCGGGACGATCCTCCGGGACAACGGGTACGCTACTTCATGGTTCGGTAAGAATCACAATACCCCAAGCTACGAAACCAGCCTGGCGGGACCCTATGACCAATGGCCCACCGGGATGGGCTTCGATTATTTCTACGGATTCATGGGCGGCGAGACCGACCAGTGGACGCCCAATGTCGTCCGTGGAACGACGGCAATCTACCCCTGGTTACAGAACCCGAAATACAACCTCGTCACCGACTTGGCGGACGAGGCCGTCTCGTATTTGAAAGGGTTGAATGCGGCCGCTCCCGACAAACCGTTCTTCCTGTATTACGCGCCCGGCAGCGCGCACGCTCCGCATCAACCCACCCCGGAATGGATCGCGAAGTTCAAGGGCAAGTTCGACATGGGTTGGAACGTCATGCGCGAGCAGATTTTCGCCAACCAGAAGCGGCTCGGCCTGATTCCGACGGATACCGAGCTCACCGCCTGGCCGGACAGCTTGGCGAAGTGGGACACGCTCGACGCCGATAGCAAAAAGCTCTTCGCGCGTCAGGCGGAGGTCTTTGCCGCCTACGTGGCTTACGACGACCATGAGATTGGTCGGGTGATCCAAGCCGTGCAAGATATTGGCAAGCTCGACAACACGATCGTCATCTACATCAGCGGGGACAATGGCACCAGCCCCGAAGGCTCCGTTCTCGGCAGCCCGTTTGAGATGGCTCCGCAGAGCGGTATCGTGATGCCGGTCGCGGAGCAGTTGAAGTATTACGATGTCTGGGGTTCGGCCGCGACCCAACCGCACATGGCGGTAGCGTGGGCGTGGGCGTTCGACACGCCCTTCAAGTGGACCAAGCAGATTGCGTCATTCTTTGGCGGCACCCGCAACGGCATGGCCATCTCCTGGCCTGGGCACATCCAGGATCCGGGCGGGATCCGCGCGCAGTTCCACCACGTGATTGATATCGTGCCAACGCTGCTCGAAGCCACGCGCATACAGGCGCCCAAGATGGTCAACGGCATTGCCCAGAAGCCAATCGAAGGCGTGAGCATGGCTTACACCTTTGACAAGGCGAATGAGAAAGCCCCGTCCACCCGCACCACGCAGTATTTCGAGATGTTCGGCAACCAGGCGATCTACTACGATGGCTGGGTCGCCGCCACGGTGCCACCTGAACCACCGTGGCTCATGGGTCTGAAAAAAATGCCCGAGCCGGCCGATTACAAGTGGGAGCTTTACAACATCAACAAGGATTTTTCGGAGAACAATGACCTCGCGGCGAAGAATCCTGAGAAGTTGGCCGAGATGAAGAAGCTCTTCGAGGCCGAGGCGTGGAAATACAATGTGTTCCCGCTGGATAACAGAACTGCTACGCGCACCCTGATCCCGCGGCCAAGCGCGACCGCCGGCCGGACTGTCTTCACCTATTCGGGCGAAGTATTCGACATCCCTCTCGGTAGCGCCCCTTCAACCCTCGGCAAGTCGTTCACCATGACCGCCGAGGTGGAAATCCCGAAGGGTGGCGCCGAAGGGATGCTCAATACGGCCGGTGGCCGCTTCGGCGGCTATGGTCTCTATCTGGTCAAGGGCAAGCCGGTCTTCACCTACGTCCAAATGACAACGCAGAAGACCCGTTGGGAAGGCGCGCAGGCACTTACCCCCGGCAAGCATACGATCGTGTTTGACTTCAAGTATGACGGTCCCGGCTATGGCAAGGGGGGCACCGGCGTGCTTTCGGTGGACGGCAAGGCAGTCTCGACCAAGACCATGAAGGAAACCATTCCGTTCCTCATCTCATTTGACGAGACCTTTGATGTCGGGCGGGATACCCGCACGGGGGTGGACGACAATGACTACCTCCCGCCGTTCCGGTTCACCGGACAACTCGACAAGTTCACTGTCAAGCTGGAACCGCTGACGGCCGCCGAGGAGAAGCTGCGGCAGGAAAAGATCGAGGAGATTAAAAACAAGAGGCAGTAATTCTCGAAGGTCGCTGTGTATTGCCCAACGCGGATGGTCCGCCACCGTCAATAGGAGTGACCGCCCGTGAGAAGTTCGACCGTCTCAGTTGGGTCGTTCGCGCCCGTTCGCCGGTTCCGTTGGCGCTACGATGCGTCGCCCGCTGACAGTGTCTATGTGGATACTTGCGTCTAGGCGCCCATAAACTGTCCGACGCTAAAAGTGCCGCCGCGGATCGAAGATTAGAAAGTTAGATAATTCAGTCGAGGCACCCGCGCAAACGCTTGCTCGCGACCGACCAACGTTGCGTCGTAGGCCAGAGCAGTCCCGGCGATCCAGGCGTCGTTTTCGCCTAGCCGACGTGGCAGCGAGGTCTGCAATAGCGCGGTCCGCCACGCAATCATGCGTGAAAGTTGAACGATTCGAAATGGAATCAAGAATTCATTAAGTGCCACGGGATCAAGGAACCCTTCTGCGAATTCCCCTAGCGTAATGATGCTGATAGCGACCGGAATTTTTCGACGCGCTGCGAGCAGCGCGCAAGCCGGACCGGGTCGTTCCTTGACCAGTTCGTCCTCGAATTCAACGAGGAAACTGGTGTCCAGCAGCAGCATGACTAGCGTGTTCTACGCCGAGGCCCAGCACCCTTGCCGTTGAAGTCCCGCATCACATCGAGCAGCTCGCCCGCTGTGAGTGCGGGCCGCTCGGCAAACAAGCGTCGAATTACGCGCGAGAACGACTCAGTGTGGTCTTTCTTCTCGCGGGCAAGGAGTTCATAAGCATCGGTTTCGATGGAAATGGTTTTGGTAGCCATACACAGACCATACACGGGCTGTGTATTGAGATCAATCCTATCAACGTAGCAAAAACGTAGCGTTGGGTGCCTTTTGGTGCGCGCTTAGTTCAGTTCAGGGGCTTTTTCGGCTTCCGAAGCGGTCAAATCGGCCGTATTTGGAGATTCTCGTCGCCTGACCGGCCAAACCACGGGTTTGGCGCATATTGCATTTATGCGCCAATAAAACCACTCTATTGGCGCATAAATCACCTATTTGCGCCATATAGAGCCGAAAGCCAAAGCAATTACCAGCCGATCTTTTAGCGCGGGTGCAATGAGCTATTATTTTTACTATTGGTACAGCCGCGCGATTCCAGGATGTCCGTCAAAGCCAGCGTCGAAGCTGAGGATGCGGCCAATCGAATTTTGTTCCATGACCGCCAGATGTAATGCATCACGAGCCGAAAGGCGAGTCGATCCGAGGACGATCGATTTTGCGCGCTCCGCAGCAGCTAAGTCGACCGACAACACCTGATCAACGATTCCCAGGATGGCGTCGAATGCAGGTTGGATGGCATCGCGGCGGTCGATCGCCACATAGCGATGCAAAATCTCCTGAAGGACTTCCGCGTCCGTCACGAGCCGAACGCGCTCGCTGAGCAGGTTCTCCAGGAGCCGTTGAGCATCGACTTTGTGCGGGTGCGGAGCTCCCACGAGATACATCGGAATGTTCGAGTCGATAAAGATCATCGACGGTCGGCTACGCCGTAGCCGCGCTCGATCTCCGCCAACATGTCGTTAATATCCGCAGTGGGATAGGAATGCCGGGTGGCCGCGCGCACTGCGTCCAACTTCTTGCCGACATTACCCACGGGTTCGCGGCGGCGCGCGGCAGTGAGCGCCTGTCGGACCCATGCAGCGATAGACAGGCGCTGCGCGTCGGCCGCCTTCTGTATCTCTTTATATTCGGGATCCTGAAGGATGACTTGTAATCGTTTAGCCATCAGATGAGCTTAATTGACTCATCAGGATGAGTCAATGCTGATTGTTCCACGGCACTCATGACACCGTAGCAAAA
The DNA here is from genome assembly GCA_963775565.1 of uncultured Gammaproteobacteria bacterium. Lineage (GTDB taxonomy): Bacteria > Pseudomonadota > Gammaproteobacteria > Steroidobacterales > Steroidobacteraceae > Bog-1198. The sequence goes on along the minus strand of CAVZJP010000015.1, from coordinate 368,752 downwards.
ACGTAGCGTTTGGTGCCTTTTCATGCGCTACGGTGCCTATTTCGAGTGAGGGCGGGCCTGCCAAGTGGTTGAAAATTAAGAACCTATAAAATCATCGTTGCGACTTCGAACCAGGTGGTCGGCGGTTCGAATCCGTCCGGGCGCGCGCTAAAAATAAAACAAGATCAACGAGTTAGCGCCTCCGCCGCTAGCCCGTCTTGCGCCGAAGCCAGGTGGTTGCGGGACTTTTGCGGGACTCTGTATCGCACACTTTCTCCGCGGCCTCGATCAAGCTCGCAACTTCCGCCTGGGAGCAGTGCGTCGTGATGCGACCACTGCGATGCCCGAGCAAGTCCTGACGATCCTCGAACGACACACCCGCTGCCCGCAGCCGGCGACGGAAGGTGTGTTTGAGATCGTGAACGCGAATGTTTCGAAACCCCGCCGGCGCAGATTCGCTGTGCTGTTTCGTCCAAGCATCCGCCGCGCGTTCCCGAGCCGCCTTCCAGGCCGTGTTGTTCATCTTGGTCACCGGCCGCGATTCGCCAACTTTCTTGCGCGCGCGAACGAATACATCGACTGGATGCAGCCCGCGAACGCTCTCGACGACCGACTTAGCAACCCGATTGAGCACCACGAGACGTTCCTCGCCATTTTTGATGTGCTCGCCAGGAATGATGAACACAGACGTATGATGAACACAGACGTGTCGAGTTCCGGCACCTTCACCTCATAGTCCCGCATGAGTCTGCAAACCTCTTTTTCCCGAAGCCCCATGTTCACCTTGAAGAGCGCCATCCTTGCAAGAGAGTCGCTCACTGCCGAGATCTCTCAGCTATCCTGACATGCAAATGACCAAGACAAAATATGACGCGGCCCTCGAGGAGGGTCGGGATCTCACCGGTGAGGCGCGCGATTTTCGCCCAATTCAGTTTCTCCATTGAGAAAATTGGGGATGTAATCTTGGTGCCGCCGGGCATTTCGAGAACCATTTTGCATCGGTCATGACGAATATCCTCGTCCGAAAAATGTTCCGATGGATCGTGAGGAGGTGGATAAAATGGGGGCGATGGGTATGCGTAGGCGATTTGTTGCTCGGCGCCGGGAGCGACATCAAATTCCGATCGCGAAAGATAGTCACGAATCTCAGACATCCCTATCTACTTATCGCCGAAATTCTTTTGCATAGATAGTCGGCTGACGGGTTTTGCCTTAGAGATATGTCCAGTCGCAGGACCCTTGAAACGCGAGTCTCGAGCGATTGCAAAACGCAAATCCGCGCACTCTTAATCGTTTCCCGAGATCGGATCTCGGGTAGCGTGTCGACCCGTTAATTCGGAACCTGCGCATCGCCTAGCTTGATTCCGGTTGCGATCGGGTAATAAATCGCTGGTTTTTATACAAATCGGGAGTAACATGTATAGAAATTGGCATTTTCTATACATGTAATAGCCATCACAGGGATCTTGTGACCACCATTCCCGCTCTCGACCGGCTCTCGTCCGAGCGGTTCGAGACCCCCGCGATTTTGAAAGCACTGGCACTGGCCAGCCGCAAACTCGCGGAGCTGAAGGGTGTCGCGGCGTCGATTCCGAATCAAAGCATCCTCATCAACACCTTGGGACTGCAGGAAGCTAAAGATAGCTCGGCTATCGAAAACATTGTTACGACGCATGATGAACTCTTTAAGGACGATGCGCTGCCTGAAGACTTCAGTAACGCCGCCGCAAAAGAGGTCTTGCGCTACCGGCAGGCACTGGCAATTGGCTTCGATCTCGTCAGAGACACCGGCCTCCTGACGACGAACCACGTGCTAAGGATTCAGGCGGAACTGGAACGAAACACTGCAGGTTTGCGCAAGCTTCCAGGTACTGCACTCAAGGACGGTGCAGGCAACACCGTCTATACGCCGCCTCAAGAACCGGATGTCATCATCGATCTGATGCGAGATCTGGAACGGTTCATCAATGACGATGGGATTTTTGATGCCGATCCGCTCATCAAGATGGCGCTGATTCACCACCAATTTGAGAGCATCCATCCCTTCTACGATGGCAATGGCCGCACCGGCCGAATAATTAATGTGCTGTACCTCGTCAAACAAGGATTGCTAGACATCCCGGTGCTTTATCTCAGCCGCCACATTGTCAGGACCAAAGCCGATTACTACCGCCTACTGCAGCAGGTCCGCGAGACTGATGCTTGGGAGGAATGGGTGCTATATATCCTAAGCGCGGTGGAGCGAACTGCCGGCGACACGATCAACACCATCGTCGCAATTCGAAGCGCCCTGATGGACTACAAACATCGCATTCGAAAGCAATTCAAATTCTACAGTCAGGATCTTATCAACAATCTTTTCACGCATCCGTATACCAAGATCGCGTTCATCGAACGCGACCTTGAGGTTTCGCGTCTTACCGCCACCAAATATCTGGATGCGCTGGCGGAACAGGGCTTTCTGCAAAAACAGAAAATTGGACGCACGAATTATTACGTAAACGTTGTATTGAACAGGATTCTAATCGGCGCAGAAATGGGAGCGGGGAATGTCTGATAATGGCACCGTAGCGAAAACTTAGCGTTTGATGCCTTTTCATGCGCTACGGTGCCTAGTTTTGGGTGAGGGCGGGCCTGCTAAGTGGTTGAAAATTAAGAACCTATCAAATCATCGTTGCGACTTCGAACCAGGTGGTCGGGAGTTCGACAACTTCGCCGTCCGGCGATGTTGATCGCCCGCAGGGCGACCCCGAAGGGGCGAGCGGCGCAGCCGCGAGTAATCCGTCCGGGCGCACTTTTCAATCATGTAAGGTCGCAGGACGCAGGTGACACACTAGCGGCGGTTTTTGCCAAGAGCCGCCGCCGTTTGCCGGTTAACTGCGACAACTCCGCGTCAGTCAATCAAAGGGGCTCGGCGCTCATAGCTTGTGATTCCGCTTGGCTGTGCAGTGCCGCGCGATCGCCTCTTGGAACTCCGCGACGGACGGGGCGCCGATCCAACCCGCACGCTTATGGGCCTCCGGTAGTTTTGGAATGTTTCTGGAAGGATTGCTGGGGGCTGTCCTCCGATTACGGCGGCTCTTATCGCCAGTATCTCAATCGTCCTTGCCGCCCGGTATCACAGTCAAGTGCGGTCTCGATGAGCCGACCTTGTGTAGGTCGCGGAGCCCGGCGTGTGCCGTTGCTTCCCGCCCTATTGAGGGTCTGAGCGCGCATTGCCGCTGAACACCTGGCATACAACTGCCGCAGATTGTAGAATGGGTTGGCCGTTCACACCACGTTGGGCAAGCACGCCGCTTTAGTTGCTGATTGGAATCGCTCTAGGAGGACACACATTAGTTCCTTCCGTGAGAAGCAAAGCTACGTAACTGGATTTCACCCCAGGACTCTATTAAGGAGCTTGGCCGCGGCGCCTACGTTCTTGTCGGATTGGTTTAAGTATCAAAGGCTCAACTCAACCCCGCAGTTCCGTCTGAAGCTAAGGGATGCCTTCCCGATCTTGACGGATCGCCATGCGAGCGCTGGTCTTGCCGAGGGGCATTATTTTCATCAAGATCTATGGGCCGCGCGAAAAATATTTCAGAAACGTCCTCAGGAGCATGTCGATATTGGATCCAGAGTCGACGGGTTCGTCGCGCATGTATTGGCCTTTATGCCGGTCACAATAGTCGATATTCGCCCTCTGATTAGCAAAGTACAGGGATTAACAATCCTCCAAGATGACGCAACCTCGCTTTCGATGTTAGCGGATAACAGCGTCTCATCACTTTCCAGCCTTCACGCAACAGAACACTTTGGCCTTGGTCGATACTCGGACCCGATCGATCCAGACGCCTGCTTCAAGTTTATGGACTCTCTCCAGCGTGTTCTCGCGGCAGACGGAAAATTATACTTTTCTGTGCCCGTTGGCAGAGAAAGGGTTGAATTCAACGCGCATCGCGTATTCAGCCCACGGACAATTTTGGCAAGACTCTCGCAGCTGAAGCTCGATTCCTTCTCATACGTCGGTGACGATGGCTCACTGTACGAAAATACCTCGCCGCTCGCTCTACCGAATAGCGAAATGGCATGCGGTCTTTTTGAGTTTACAAAGATTGTAAATTGAAGACGCTTTCTTCGACTAGCTGTTTGATTTGGGAGTGACTCGTCACCGCGATTTCTAATCTCTTAAGGATACCTTTGACTAGCTTCTTAACGCGTCGCACCACAGCAGTCAACGCAGTCTTGGAGAAGAAAAGGGTTATATTCTTAGCGCGTCAAAAACGCGACAAGACGGGCGCGACTTCCTTGGCTCGCGACTCCAGCAGCCCATCGCAACACGTAAGCTATGCGCGGCCCTCATCATTGGCGCCCTGCCGGGCCCAACAGGCTCTCATCCGAGCGCTTGAGCACTTCGCGATCCGGAAACCAGAGCGACGACTCGAAAGGCCTGTTCAGCATCGTTACGGGTAGCGCAGGGTTGAATACGCTGCTCCAGCCAGACAGGAATGAGGCGCTCCGGATAAGCGTGTCGCAGCGTGATAGCAGCAGGCAGTTGACCAACGCCTCGAAGCCCTTCAGATGGCGGTCGCCCATCAGAGTCCGGTGAATCGGTAAGCTGCCGTCACTTCGTTCTTGATCGTCGTGTGCCACGACCTCGAATCGCCCGGCAAATCTCTGAGCCATCCAAACTGAGAAGCCGGGATCGTCGCTCGCGACAAAAATGACCTTTAGGCAATTCCGCGCGGCGTATCTTTCAGCCGCTGCGGCAAACGACTCCCATGAAACCGGTGTCGCCTCCACAGACTTGTCCGTACCGCGGTAGTGCGCGCCCAGGGTGGCACCCGCAGCGAAGTGCTTGGCGACAAAGTCATCTACGTAGTGCTGGATCGAGGGCCGCACGCGCAAATACCGCCTCAGAAGGCCATTCGCCCTTTCCAGAGTAAAGCCGGCTGAGTATCTGCCGAGATCCGTTTGCTCGATGTGTGTGATGTGCAGGTGGCGGCCCGTCCTTTCGTTACCGCGTGCAGTGACATCCTCGAAGTAGTCGTGCAGCCAATCGTGATTGGCGAGATTGGAATAGGTATGTCCGACCAAGCGAACTCTAGGAATGAGTCCCACTGCCTCACAATGAGCAAAGCTGTAGAGGCACCAGTTCAGCTGCGCGAAGAAACCAATATCGTTTGTATCGATGTCAATCGCAAAGGTGTCGCCCTGATGCCACGTATGCAGACGGTACGCCGCGCGATGCAGTGGCCGCATGCGCCGATGGTGGATGATTCGATCGAGCGTCCACGTGGTCACCGCCGCAGTCTATCCGCCGCCATAACGGATTGAAATCGTGCAGCGCGGAAGCCGCCAAGTGTGCCCGCTTAATCCATCACATACAAGAATCGGTCCGCCAGGGCCGTGGCGTACTGCCGATCGAGATCCGGGGAAACGGAAAAAATTGCTTGCCTTCCGCACCATTCAAAAGGAGCGAGCAACTCTTCGACGATGTGATAGTGGGGACGATCGATGTAGTCGTCAAAGACGATGATCGTGCCCGGCGTCGCCTGCAGTATGGAGGTTATAAAGCAACACACGCGGAATCGGCCATCGATCAATACGACATCGGGAGTGGCTGATCTGACCCAAGGCGATCTCACGTAATCGACAAAATTGTCACGATGTTCGTAGGTGAGCGGCCGCCCCCAGTCCCCCAAGGCACCCAGGTCCACCCATTGGGCGTCGATTCTCGGCCCGGTCTTGTCGGCGATGACCTTCTGTATCCATGCCTCAGAAGAGTCAACCGCCAAGATCATTGCCGAGGTGTTTCGGTGTACCCAATCGGTTGATTGTCCGACTCCGTACTCCGCGTATACCTTCGCTTTCGCGACGTGCTTGATGAACGATGCCTCGTCGCCGTCGAACAATCGCCCATCGCTTCTTGGTCGCCACGGGGCGGTCAATTTTTGCACAGCCGGAATCAATATCGGCGGCACGAGCGACTTCAACATGTTCATGGCGTGCATCGAAAACGTCCCATTGCTGTTGCCTCGGTGATGCTAGCGCAATGGCTTGCTTGCCATGCAATCGTTTCGAGTGTCGCGGTCCGGAACGAGCGCAGCTCGCCCGCGAGATAGAGTCGGGTTTCGCGAAGCTCGATTACGCGCTTCGGCGGTATCGAGCTCTACACCGGCACGAAGCTGCGCCAGACTCTCGACGCGACCTGCACGAGTTCGGTCTCGGGTCCTTCCGGACGGCCCATCATGCGCCAAAGAATGAAGGTGGAAACACTGTAGACCACGCCGCCGGCGGCAATCAGGGCTCCGAGGTTCAGGGCAATCGCCCAGTGACCGGACCCCTTATCCGAAAAGGCATCCATGGGTGCCAGCACGGCCGCCATCAGCAGCGCGCTCACAATCGCGCGCGTGTTCGGCCGTATCTGTTGCCATAGGGACAGCCCCGTCACTTTGGTTACGACACTGGCGTTGAACAGCAGCCCCGTCGTGCCCACGACGGCCCTTGCATAGATAACGCCGGCAAATCCGCCAAAATAGAGGCCGACAATCACCATCGGCACGCGATACAAAAAACTCTGCAAGTCACGCTTGAACAGAAGCTGCGTTCTGCCAGCCGCCATCGCCAGGGGTTGCGCCAGACTGACCAAGCTCTGAAACGCAAAGACCGCCGCTAGTGTCCGGATCACGAAAACCGCTGGGAGCCACTTTTCCCCCATGGCCAGCCGCACAAGGGGATCGGCGATCAGCGCCGTTCCCACGCCCGCCGGCAGTGCAACTGCCGTTACCAGTGTCTGTGCACGCCGATAGGCAGCCGCCAACCGCACGGGATCATGCGCCAAATTCGAAAATGCGGGGAACAGTGTGCCCGTCAGGGGCGCCGTTGCTTCCCGAGAGGGCATGACGGCGAGGCTGTTGCCGACGGCATAAAATCCCAGTTCGGTTTTTCCGATGAACTTGCCGACCAGCAACGGGTCGAAATTCCAGTTTATCGCGTTTATTGCATCGCAGAGGGTTAGCCAGATCGAAAAGGAAAACAACTCCCGCGCATGCGCAATCGAAAAGGCCGGACGGAAAGGCAGTACAGTGTAGGAAACAAGAACGCCGACAAACTGTCCCAGCAAAATGCCGACAATCAGGGCCCAATAGCTGTGATAGATCAGGGCAATCAATACGGACGTGATCAGCGCGACGAGCTTTTGCGATACCTGCAGCATGAACTGCTGCCAGAAAATGAGCTGTTTGGTCAGCATAATGGCGCGGGGGTTTTCCAGGCCATTCAGGATCGCGCTCCCGCTAAGCGCGAACATGACATTCTCCAGACGATAGTCGCTGTAATATCGCGCCACGGGAACCGCGATCATAGCAAAGACCGACCCGATGAGAACGCCCCTCAGCAGATTGAGTGTCCAAGCCGTATGAAAGTGGTGCTGCGACGGATCGCGATGCTGGACCAGCGCTTCCGAGAGCGAAATACTTGTTATGGACGTCAGGATGTTGAGGGTCGAGGTGCCCAGGGCAACCAGGCCGAAATCGGACGGGAGCAACAGCCTGGCTAGGACGAGAGTGCTTATGGTGGCCAGAATATTGGAAGCCAGTCTTGCACCGCTAAGCCAAACAGCGCCCTTCAAAAGGCGCGAGCGGACGTTTTTCACCGCGTCACTTGCTCATTTCCAAGGATTGCCACGTTTCGAGTTCTGACCATGCTGCAGCGCTGTATCCCGCGGTCAAACAGAAGGAGGCAATGGCATTGCTGCCATGGTTCGCATGGTACTGTATTCAGGGACTCGAATGAAGCGGACCACACCGCAGCAAAACGGTTTGCGCCCGTCTCCGTGGGGAGATAGAGGAGGCTGCCACAATGCTGGTCAGTATTTATCTGCCGACGAAGAATCGCCAAGCGTTGCTGCGACGGGCGGTCGAGTCGGTGCTGACGCAATCCTATACCGCACTCGAACTCGTCGTCGTGGATGATGGTTCAACCGACGACACGCAAAGTTATCTCGACACAGTCCGAACCGCAGACCGCCGTATCCGAGTCATCCGCAACGAGACATCGCTTGGTGCACCGCTCTCGCGCAACCTCGCCATCCGCGATGCGCGGGGCGAATTCATTACCGGACTCGACGACGATGATTACTTTCATCCGCAGCGCATCGCGGCCTTCGTCGGCGCGTGGCAGCTTCACGAGCAGATCGGTGAACGGTTTTCCTGTCTGTTTTCACAGGATGTGACGGAGCGCGGCAGCGAGCGGTTCGCGAGTGCCCGCGCGGGTTCTGTCCATTGGGAGGATCTGTTCTTCAGCAACGTCATTGGCAACCAGATCTTCACGCGCCGCGAGACACTGATTGCGGCCGGGCTATTCGATCAGGAAATGCCGGCCTGGCAGGATCTCGACCTATTCATCCGTGTTCTGAAGTACTCGGGCCCTGCGAAACTGGTCGATGCGGGACTCTACTACCAGAACATGGATCCGCGGCTTGACAGGATATCCGTCGGATCGAATGCCAGGATTCTCCTCGCCTATCGCACGCTCGCTGCAAAATGGCAGGACTGTCCGCGACTCATGCGGCAGGCACTCTATCTACAGACTTTCAGACATTACGGCATCAAGCCGGGTCCTCTCGACCTGCTGGCGTTTCTCCGCATGGGGCTGCATCTGCGGACTCTCAAGACATTGGCCGGCATCTATCTGCCGAAATCTTGACTACCTGCCTACGCGGCCACACACGGCGATCTGAGTCATCGGTCGGTCGGCAAACTGGAACGGCGTCAGGCTTTCGTGCGCTATGCTGTGGCAGCGTTAAAGGCCTTTTGCACTTCCAAGTACTTGAATCAAAGGGCGAAAAACACGACTTCTGCGTCCGAGAGTCGCATTAGGCAATCGCCTGATAGGCGAAACCTTACGCGACCGAGAGCCACCGCCGGACAGACTACGCGCTACCGTATTGCCAACATCAATTGACCATGCAGGAGCCGTTAGAACAGATCGATCCGCACTGCTATCGCTTGACGCGATTGATGATAGCGCGTGCCGAGATTGACCGATTGCGCAAAGCCTCTGCTTTTCTAGAACACTCGCAGAGGCAGGAGTCCGAGCGCTACCAGCGGGACGACGCCGCCCACAAGCGCCATGCGCTGGAACCCCTACATGAAAATCGCCATATCCTTAGACTGACAGTACCCGGATGGACCGGCGCCGCGCGCCAGCAACCTCACGACCGGATCCGATAAGCAAATTATGGCTTAGCTCTGTCTTCTTCGACCTTGAACACCGAGCCCGCGGACGCTGCGCCACCGGTGAGCGTCGTGCCGTAGACAACGCCTCGTGATCCCTCGACCAAACCGGTGGGCTGAGAAAGAAGAACGGATCCACTTGCTGGGTAAGCAGGATCGAAGTGCAAAAGTGTGTTCAAGTATCCTTCCGGCGTTAGTCGGAACACCGAGCCGTAGTCTGCCGAACCGGAGAACTGCGAATCAATTCCCAACGTGGTGCCATATAAAGTGCCATCTTGCATTTCTATCAAGCGGTTCGGCCACACGCCGGAAGCGCCGTCACCGAAATCGAACAAGGTGCTAAGTTGTCCCTGCGCCGTCATCGCGAATACCGTACCGGCTGCTTGGCCGGAGAATTGGAACAAACTGCCCGAGGTCGTGCCGTAGAGGCGGCCATCCCGGCCCTGGAACTGCAGCACAGGTTCGACTTCGAGTTGCGCGAGCGTCGTGATTTTGCCAGCGAGCGTCAATCTGAATACGGTGCCCGGGATATCAAACCCCAACCCCGGTCCGGTGATTCCGAGCGTGGTGCCGTACAGCGAGCCGTCATTGCCCACCAGCAAGCTGCCGATGCTCGGCGCGAACATACCGACCACCGGAAGGACAGCCAGCACCGAAAAGGCGCCATCCGGCGTCAGGCGAAACACGAGCGCCAGACCGTTCTGGCTCGAACCGTAAAAATTGCCGTCCGGCGCTTCGACCAGCGCCGATCCTTCCCCGCTGAAATTGTCGGTGAAGGTATAGAGTGTGGTTAGGGTACCCCGCGGCGTCATTCGGAACAGCGTCCCGTCGTTGCCGGAACCCCCGCCGACGGAAGTTCTGCCGTAAAAATTACCGTCGCTCGCCTCGGTAATTGACGTCGGATTCCCGCCGTCTGCACCTCCGGTGAATCGATACAAAGTTCTCAATTCCCCGCGCGGCGTGATGACGAAGACGGTACCCGCATCTACATCAGGTGCCGAGATGTCGCCCGCGGTCGTGCCATACAGCAGGCCGCTTCGCGCTCGCAGCAGAAAATTGGGGTTGAAATCATGTTCATAACGAAACCGGTGCAGCGTTTCGAATCCCTCACCATCACGCCAGCGAAATACCGTACCGAAGTCACTGAAGGTGGCATTGGAATCAACCGCCGACGTTGGATCGATGTTGCCCGAGGTGGTGCCGAAGAGCACCTGTCTGCGCCCAAGCGTGCGTGTGAGCGCGTTCGGCGCTTCGCCGTCGGCTTTGCCGGAAAACGTGTGCAGCGTCGTCAGACTTCCGGCTGGCGTCAGCCGGAACAAGGTTCCAGCGCCGTACGACCCGTCGCGGAACGTGGTGCCGTAGAAGTTGCCGTCGGCTGACTGCAGCAGGGCGTGCGGACCTTGGCCGCTGGCGGTCGCGCTGTTGCCTACTCTTTGCAGCAGTGTCACGAGACCGTCAGGTGTCACCCGGAATACGGCGCCAGGCACGCCCGGACTGGACGTGGACGCGAGTAAGCCGACATAAAGATTGCCATCCTCGGCCCACAGCAGGCTGCTCGGTGTTGCACTGGCTCCGGCGAGCGCGGGCAACGCGGCGAGCGTCGCGAACGTACCGCCCGGCGCGAGGCGGAACACTGTTCCATTTCCGGATGCTCCTTGCGCGGTGGTGCCATAGAAATTTCCGTCTGCGCCGACGATTAAAGTGTTCGGTTGAGCGCCATCGCCAACGCCGCTGAAGGTGTGAAGAATGGACAGAACACCGTTCCGGTCCAGGCGAAATAATGTCCCGTAGCCCAGGCCGTCATTGTTCGTCACGCCGTACAAGGCCTCATCGGCGCCGCGGGCGAGAGCCACTGGGCCGCCCTGATTATTCGGACTCACGAAGGTGGTGTGGGGCGACACCGAGAACGCGCGGGTCAGTGTGACCATGGCGCCGCGACCCTTGATCGCGAACAACGTGCCGGCGGTATAGAAGATACTTCCATCCACCGCCTGCTGTGCATAGGCTGTGGTTGCGCCGTAGAGCGCGCCGTTTTTGCCTTCGATCAGCGCAGTCGGCGTCATACCGTCCGCACCGCCCGTGAACGCGTGCAGCACTTCTGGTATGCCCGCCGGGCCCATCCGAAACACGGTTCCGCGGCCATCGGTCCCGCCGCCGGCGGTTATTCCGTAGACCTCGCCGTCGCGCGCGGTTACAAGAGCTTGCGGTGCGGCCCCCTTGGACGCCGCGAACGAGTAGATGGTCGCGGCCCGAAGATCCCGCGGCAGTAAGAGGCTCCCCAACAATAACAAAAGCGCCGCTGCAGCAGCGTGGCGGGCGCCTATCGGCCGGTCGAGATCAGGTGATTTGTCCGGGTCGAGGTTCTGTCTCATGCACGAACTCCTGATTGCAGAGTGGTGCGCCGATCGCATGACCGCTGTTCTCGTATTCTACGCCAAGGCGCCAACTCGGCTTGCTGTCGGAATTGTCCTACGCCGCGGGCGGGCCATTCTGGCTTTCTCAGTCCGACTCGGTGCAAATGATGCCGGCTCAAAACGCAAAACCTGGTTCACTCACATAATCGAGAAAAGCTTTTCGCTGCGCACGCCGCTCCGGGTCGAGCCTGCTGAGACCGGACGCAACAATCCTTTTTGCAAGCACAGCAAGGCCTGGCTCGTGTTCGCGCACCGGCAGATAGCCCGCCAGTTCCGGATGGGTCTGCAGAAAATTGCGATATTTCCTGATGAATTGTCCACCCCAGGGCAACGCCTGGCTGTCCCACGGTTTATTTGCCCCAGTGAAATGGATCATCGCAGGCGTATAGACATCCTGGAGAAAAAGGCTGGAATAAGCTCCGTGGAAATTGTAGGCCGGAGCAAAGTGCAGAACACGCCCAAGAAAGACGGCGTTTAAAGCGCTCTGGTCGTGTCTTATGCAGATGCCGGAATGCTGCATGAAGAATGACAGGGCGCGCGGCGCCTCCACTTCCCACGTGGACCTTTTGAAGGCGAGCACCCCGGCGTTGAAATAGTCTTCCGGCGCGACGCCGCCCAGCGATTCCAGATAGCCCTCAGGTGTCGCCTTGCTGTTGGACGCATACTTGTCCAGCCAGGCGCTGCCCCGCCCGGCCAAAATGTTTCCTTCAGGAACGGAATAGTCCAGCAAGCCCGTAATCGGTCGCACGACCTGGATATCGCCGTCTATGTAGACAACATCCTTGTATCGCTTATCGATGACCTCATGCAGCGCCAGGCGCGCAAGCGTCGCTTTCGGCACATGGTTGGAAAAGAACCCGACTGTCTCCGACGGCATGAAGGATCGCGTTGCAAGCGCCTCGAGGCGGATCCTGTTTTCGTACTTCTTCTTCAGGCACGAAAGGACGCTGTCATCGACATCGATGGTGTAGATAACGATGTCTGCCTGGTTGAGGTGGCCAAATCCTACAAGCTGCGTGGCCACGACCAGCGATGGGACCAGAAATCCGCGGTCAGTCACAATCACCACGAGCTTGGACTTAAGCATCTGACAGGATCTCCAGGATCATTTTCCGACCTGGCAAGTGCTAGGAGGCAATGGCATTGCTTCCATTGTTCACATGGTACTGTATATGGATGAGTTTGCATCACAGCCGCCCGCGGACGCCGACCAATGATGCGCTGATGGTTGAAAGGTCCTTGGAAACCAGTCGCCAGGTCATATCTCGCCTGCAACACGAAATCGATGAGGTGCTGTCGCCGCTTGTTCCAAAGAAGAAGTGCGCGCTGCTCGACTTTCCACATCATTCCAATGTCGGTGACAGCGCAATCTGGGTCGGCGAGCAGATTTTCCTGTCAAAGTTGGGCCTCAAGCCGGCCTATGTTTGCGCCACAGGAAATCGCGAGTGGAATGCTATGGAAAGGGCCATCGGCCCTGACGGGACAATCATCATCCACGGGGGCGGCAATTTTGGCGACGTATGGCCCATCCATCAGCAACTACGTGAAGAGGTTCTGGAGAGATTTCCGGAACACGCCGTGCTGCAGTTGCCGCAAACTGTTCATTTCAGCGACAAGAATACAGCGGACCGCGCGGCAGCAAAAATAGGGAAGCACGGGAAATTCACCCTCGCGGTCCGCGACCGCAAGAGCCTGGCCTTTGCGCGGGAGCGATTTGAGTGCAACGTCGTGCTCTGTCCGGACATGGCCTTTTGCATTGGACCCATAGAACCTGTTGCACCCGTCGACCAAAGAATCCTGCTGCTATTGAGGTCCGACAAAGAAAAGAAGGACCCTTCGCCCGCGGACGCCATACTGCAGTCCCCGGACTTGCTCTGCACCGACTGGCTGGCGGAAAGCTACACCGAAACACGGCTGCGCTCTGGAGGTAGACTGTTCGCCGACATGTTGCGGGGCAACGCCGCACCGACGCTCCGTGGCAACTACTACAATGCGCTGGCCAGGGAACGTATGCGCCGCGGACTTCGCCAATTGGCCTCTTTTCGCTATATCGTCTCGGATCGCCTGCATGTGCACATCTTGTCGACACTGCTGGGCCGACGTCATGCGCTGCTGGACAACAATTACGGCAAGCTGACTTCGTTCATGGCGGCGTGGAACACAAACTGGGACGGCATGCAGGTTTGCCAGGAACTGCCGATGGCCGTTGAGGCCGCGCGGCGGGAAATCTCGCAAAACCCGTGACGATATCGCCGGCCAGAAATCGCGGCGAAAAATAAATTCGTCATGCTCGGCCCTGTGTTCCGTGCGAAGGGTAGGGGATGACGCTTTTCTGCTCGTTTAGAGCAAGCAGTTGTATAAAAATCGTACAAATCGTGGCCGCTCTGTATTGCGGTTGCGCAGAAGACCGGTTCAAACTACTGCTTCACGAAGCTAGAGGGGACTGCCATGGACTGGGTCCGCCGATTCTTCCAACGGCCCGAGTCGCCGCCGAGTATCGGGACCGGCAAGAGGGATAGCACCCGGCTGGCTCGCTTCGATCACCTTTGCGGCATCGCACTCCATCGGGAGACGCCGCGTCGGCCGCTGTCCGCTTTGGCCAAAGCGGCACTGCGGCGAAGGAGTCAGATTGCGCACCCCGCCAAAACGTTGGCAGGCATCTATCAGCGGAAACTTGATTACCATGTCAACGCCGCCACACACCGCGATTAGAGTCGTCAGTCTGTCGGCCGCGGTGGAACGGCGTCAGGCTTTCGTATGCTCTGCTGCGACAGCGGGCTGCGATTGGGAGTTCTTCGACGCCCACACCATGCCCATGTACGGACTCAGCTACGACGAGAAACGGGTCACCGGCATCTATGGTCGCAAGCTGCAGGCGGGTGAGCTCGGCTGCTATTCAAGTCATTTCGACTTGTGGCGGTGGTTGGTGCAATCCGATTGCGAACAACTCATCGTACTCGAGGATGATGTCGTTGTAGACTGGGAATTCATTCGCGACCTCAGCGCGATAGAAATGGCCAGCCGCGGTATAGAATATCTGCGGCTCTTTGCGAAGATGCCGGCCCCCTGGAGATTCATCGCCTCGCCGTACTTCGACAAATACCGCCATCTCATCCGTTTCACGGGATATGCGCTGGGCACGCAAGCCTACATTCTCTCGAAGACCGGTGCGGGGCGCCTTATCGGTCATGGTTCGAACATCGAAGCGCCGGTGGACGTCTACATGGATCGCACCTGGGATCATGGACTGCTGAATCTTGCCGTATATCCGTTCCCGGTCTACGAGCGGTATCAGCGGTCCTCCATCGGGGAAGGCCGTTTCTCGGCCCCGATCTCGCGGTGGGGGCAGCCGTCCCTGCGCAACCTCTGGACTCGGGCGCGCCGCAAGCTGCAACTCAACTGGGCCATACATGGCTTTTCGCCTTCCTCGGCGCGTGCGCTGCAACGCTCGCTTAAGGCGCGCAAAGATATTTAAGTCACCACGCCTCTTTGCGCATGCGAAACCGCGTCGCCTATCTGCTGCGCGATTGCGTCGACCATGGCGTATCGGCGGCGGTACTGTGCACGCTTGCGCGGGGGGATGTCTTCCGCGGTTCGCTGTGTGAGGCACGGGCTCAGCTCAAAAAACGCGTCGTCCATCTGGACGCCGCCGCATTCGATCCACGCTCGGTCAAAGCTCGAGAAGATTTGCTCCCGCGGACAGTGATATGAGTTGCTGCAAATGCGTTTACGGTCCGAGATCGCCAGTATGCGCGCAACGCCGACGGAGCCACACATCAAACGAAATGCCGTCACGAGGAGGTCACGCGGCCGCAGTCCGTGCATACTGCGCGTCAGGGTACGATAGATTTCGACCGCCTTCGGGCTTCGATGGCCTTGCAAGCCGCCGACATAGGCGGCGAGCTCGGCACCGATCTGCCCCAATGTGAACGTCAACGAGTAAAGACGCTGGTCGCTCTTGAACAGACTGACGGTCATCTCGCCTTCATGCTCAAAAAACAAAGACTTGTGGAGTCGAATCTGGGTCGCGGTTCCAAGGTCGGCGAGCGTGATCGAGGCGAGAGGGGGAAAGCGTAAAGCCCCAAGCCGCCCATTGAGCAGTTTGTAGTGACGGCTGATCATGTCCAGCTTCTGGTCGAACCGCCAATCCACGTTCAGATAAGGATGAATGACGCACGCCATCAATGAGGGCCGCAGCGCGAGAGTTTCCTGCAATGCAAGATTGGCCGGGTCACCCAACTTGTCTCGAAACGCTTCCAGATGATAGGCGCATCGTGCGAACTGCGTCGCCACCCGCCGAACCAATTGTTTTTTCTCGCCCGGCCGCGAATAGCTAACCGCGCGGAATATCTTCTTCAGCACATCAAGCCGACCGAGGCGAGTCTTCGCGAGAGGCATCGTTGACTGATCGATCGCTTGAACAACAAATCGGTGGGGTACCGCGGCCAACTCTCCTCCTGTTTGCGCGTGCCTCTCGCGTCACCCGGCGCGAACCCGACTCATCTGCAAGATAGACCGGGACGCTAATCTCATCCGATCGAAATGTCTGTCGGTTACCATACATACCACCAACTGATTTGCGGATCGGTACTCGGTAACGCGCAGCATAGACCGCATATCGGGGCGCACAATCGGGTGAATCACCGGCTGATGGCGTAGGAAATCATCGATGGAGCTTGTAGGAATAACCGGATGCCGTCGCCATGTGGTAGCTGGCCGAGGCGGCAGGCCAAGAAATCTCTTTGGGCGCCCATCCCAATCAATCAGTATGATGAAGAAATGGACAACGCCCCGCGCTCATCGTTGAACCCACCCCCCAAAAATAGATGAACTAAAGAGTCTTAGGGGATTGGCGGCCCTGCTCGTTGTTTTTATTCATATACTAAAGTGGCACCCATTTTTGAATGTCAGAATAATCAACAATGCCTACTTGACGGTGGATCTATTTTTTGTGCTCGTAAATGGATTGGTCTACAAGTATGTGGAAAAGCCATGGCGGGAGAGATCCAGAGAGTTTGCGTTTTCCCGGCTAAACTAGTTCGATCGCTGCCATTATGGCTACGGGATTAGGTTAAGAGGACCACGATGGAGGAGTCTTCCTGTCTCAACTCTCTCGACGTCGCTTTTGAAGGCCAGGTTGTTGGCGGTCGCGGTCTGGCGGCCGCTGAGCTTGTAAAGTTGAGGGAGCAGGTGCAGGCCATAGTAAAGGAGCCGCTCTACCCGGGTTCGCTGAATATTGTATTGAATCGCCCTGTGCGCTTTCTTGACCCGGCTGGATTTGCCTTCGATCTCGATTACAGGACTTTGTGGCGAGCTTCGCTCGGTGGCGTAGACGTTTGGGTTTATAGGTGGCGCGAATCCCCGCTTCACATCGTAGAAATCCTTTCGTCCGTCTACCTGCGAGAGCGCCTCAATTTAAAGAACGGCGACACGGTTACGTTGCGGATCAACAGAGCACAGATCGGGAAGCTCCGTTATTTGGAGCGGCTCATCTGGGCATTGTTGTGGACTGGAAGGCGCCGCTGGTTTTATTTGTACAAGTTTTACTCTGGCCGTACAGTTCGGTTTGGCAGGGATCTGGGTGCGACCCAGGAACAGCCGGTTGTCCTGGGACCGCTTTCGGTCGGTCTATACGTGATCAAGGAGATAGTTATCTTGGTGCCCACAATCGCTTTCAAAGGTCTCGCCCAGAACTTGATTTCTGCCTCGAAAAGAGTCGTCAAGTCGACGCCCGTAGTAGGCACTTTGGCCAGAAATCTAAAACTTAAGTATTCCCGCAAATACGCGTTTTCGCGCCTCGACACAGAAAATTGCGCGAATGCCGATGAGCGCGTGTTCCGACAAATTCAAAATATATTGGAATTCACGAAAACCAGTAACTCTTACTACTCGGCCGAGCAGTTCCCAGCCGGCTATCACACCATAAATGTAAATGGCCGGCTGGTTCCGGGCCAGCGCGACCCGTCAAAGCGTCTGGCATCTGTGCCCGTTGATTTCCATGGCAAGTCCGTTCTGGACCTTGGTTGTAACCAAGGCGGAATGATTCACGAAATCCGATCGCTGATTAAATGGGGCGTGGGAATAGACTACGATCCACGCATGATCAACGCAGCCAATCGCATCAAAAACGTGAACGCGTCGGAAAATATTAGCTTTTATATCGTTGACCTCCAAAACGACCCGCTCGAACTTATCAGTGACTTTATGCCAGAGCGCAAAGCGGACGTCTGCTTTCTTCTGTCAGTTTGCATGTGGCTGAAGAACTGGCAGCAAGTCATCGACTTTGCGCACTCGAAATCGAATTCAATGTTGTTCGAGACAAATGGGTCTCCGCTCCAGCAGGATCAACAAATAAAGTATCTAAAGGCAAAATATTCTGTCACAAGCATTGTTTCAGAAATGTCTGATGACGATTCCGTTCAAAAAAACCGAAAACTGCTTTATCTAACCGAGCCGATTTAGAAGCATCACCCGGCCCGTGACGCAGAAAGAGGCGCGCTGACGCAGCCACGAAATTGTAACAATAACTCTGTAGTGTGACGCCGATGTCACACGCGTTGGGACATACACCTATCGCGCCTATCGTGGCGCGTTCAGCGTCGCTGAAGGTGCACCTCGCTACACAGGTTCAGGGATACTTTGGCGATGAACTGAATCGATGGCTATGGCCAGCTTTGCTTGCCGACGTAATGGGCAAGACCGACGATGATGTCTTATTCGTCGGAATAGGAACGATTCTCGACAGGAATCTGCCGTCGGCGCGCGTAACCATCGTTTTCGGCACGGGCGCCGGTTGTACCCCGCCTGCCCCCGATATATCGACCCACCCTTCCTGCTGGCGCATTTACGGCGTGCGCGGCCCGCTTACCGCGCGGGCGTTGAATCTCGACAAACGCACCGCAATGACCGATCCAGCCATCCTGTTGACCACGCTGCCGGAGTTCAAGGGACTCGATCGCCGAGGAGTGATCTTCATTCCGCATTGGAAAAGCGTCCGATATGGCGAATGGAAGGGGATCTGCAAGACTCTCGGGATTGAATTCGTTGATCCGTGTCAGGATTCAAAGCTTGTTGTCAGACGTATCGCGTCTGCAGAAAAAGTCATCGCTGAGTCGATGCATGCGGCCATCATCGCTGACGCGTTTCGCGTCCCCTGGATGCCGGTGGCCTTGTCGCGGGAAATTTCGCCGTTCAACTGGGTGGATTGGGCGTCATCGCTCAACGTTGCCTATCGCCCGGTCTGCCTTCCCCCCAGCAATCTAATCGAGCGCCTCCGCGATGCCTTGCTCATGTGGACCGTGAACTGGAATGCAACGGACTATCCTGATTCCAGGCAGGTTGCGAAGGGCGCCTGCATGCGCTTCGAGGACGTGGACCGGCTCATGTCCAATTTTGACGAAATTGGGCGTCGCATCAATCAACAATGGCGCTGTAAGGCCAGCATCGGGCTTGAGGCCGCTTTAGAACGGCTGGCGAGGCTGGGCTCGGGGCCCGACGAGCGAATGCTCAGCGTTGCCACCGAGCGGTTGGGACAGGTGAACATTAGCGAGGGGTTTCTCAGTTCTGATCATGCTCACGCCCGCTCGCTGCACGACACGCTGGGCCGCCTCGAGGACTTTAGACGCGATGTGCGCAGCGGAGCATTTTCTTAGGGAATCCCAGGATTCTTCCCTTGGTATTCGAAGGCGGTCCGCACGAATTCCAAGAAATCTTTGACGAGCCTTCGATCGAGCAGCAGGATCGCACCGGTAAATATTGTTGCCCCGAGTGGTATGAGTATCGCAAGGCGCAGAATCGGACCGAGTTCGGCAGGAAGCGTCAGTCGAGTCTCAGTCACCACGGCGGCCATCAACACCGAGGCGAGAAGTGGTTTTAAAACTCCGTCAAACTGTTCGAATACGCTGTAGCCGGTCGCTCGCCTCAACACCCAGCCCGACACCAGAAACAACACGCATTCACTTGCAGCCCAGATGCCGACGGCCCACGGCAGCGTGGGCACCCCGGATAACCACACTGCAGCCAACATGAAAACCAGCTCGGCAAGCAAACCCACCAGGGAATCTCTGGGCTTTCCAATCGCGGTTAACAAGGGCGTAAACGCCATACGCGGCGCCTGCAGCAGGACGAGAAAACCTAGAACCGCGACGTAAGGCGAACTGGGTTGCCATCGATGACCAAATAGCAGTTCGATGAGGTCCGGCGCTACCGCGCCTAAGCCAACGAAACAAGGGTACAGCGCCAGGCAGGAGAATTGTGTCGATGCTTGGTACGCCCGTTTGAGGCGAACGGGTTCGAATTGCAGTCCAGCCAACAATGGGAGTGCCACCTGAGTAACGGCAGCGGCGGCGATCGCCCAAAACATGTCGACGACGCGGAAGCTCAAATTGAGGAAGCCGGCGGCCTCGACGCCGAGAAATGAGGTGGCAAACAGGGTAAACACACGCCTTATCGAAATCGAGAGGAAAATTCCGCTCACTGACAGGGCACCAAATCCAATCATTTGCTTGAATTCTCTGAAACGAAATTGAAGACGCGGTGTCCTATCCGACATGATCCACAAGACGAACGAGCCGATGGCTGCAATCAGTACCTGCTGAAGAACCAGGCTCCAAAGCCCCGCGCCCAAGATTGCGGCTGCGATTCCGATGCCGCCGCCGATCACGCGGCCGAATAGCGAACGCAGCGCCAGTGTCCGAAATGAAAATTGGCGTCGTTGTTGGGCAACCAGCGTGGCACTCACGGCAGAGCACGGGAAAATCAGGCTCATCCATGCGAGAACGCCGGCCGCGTTCGGCTGATGGATCCACATGGCAAAAGCTGGTGCCAACGCCCAGCAGCCGACTGCCATGATCACGCTCAATCCCATAGTCGCGGTAAAAGCCGTGTTGAAATGCAGATCAGTCGCATCCGCCCGCTGCACGAGCGCGTTGTGAAACAGCATGGTCACCAATACGCCCAACAACTCGACGAGAGCCAGGGCCGTCGAGAAGATGCCAAAATCCGCAATGGACAAGATCCGCAAATAAACAATCAGGGACACAAATGAAATGAGCGCCAGGCCGCCGTTCTCGATCAGGCTCCACACCATGGAATTTGCCGTTTTGCTGCGGCTGACGCTTCGGTCGGGGTTGGACATGCGTGGCCGCTCGGCGAGAGTGTCTTTCAGTGAAACTCGTCGCTCATGGGGCGTCCCCAGAACTGGCGCCGCATAGCCGCATCAAGCAACCGCAGCCGCGAAAATCGCTGCGCCAATTTGAGCGGATTCTTGAGAATCTCGCGTTTGAAGAAGACTTGTCGGAGCAACCCGGGTGATTTGCTGTGAGCACCCGCATGGCCGATGCGATAGACGGCACCCATGAAGGGCAGGGGCTCAAGCGGCTTACCGCGCGCCTCCAGATGGCCGCGTATGAAGACATGGCTGCCGAAGATTCTGCGGATGTAGCCAGGATCCGCATCTTCTACGCTCGCCGGTAACTCATACAGCGCCGTGCGAACGATATGCGACGTTCCGCAGAATTTCCAAAAATCGCCATACTCATAAATCAGTCTACCGCCGTCGCCCCAAATATAACCATTTTGTACGTACCAGCCGTTTTCTCCCGGCCGGCCTGCAGCGAAACTTGTCAGACGGCAATTCACGAAGTCATCATCATCAACGACCATCGAATAACCGTCTTTATCGGCCTCCAGAATGCCAGTGAGCACCCGGCGACCCTTGTCCAGACGGCAGCTGTCGAGAAAAGCCTCGCGATCGTTATTGCCCTGCTCAAACATTGGGTTGGGCGGAAAGCGTACCTGCCTAATTTCAAATTTGCTCGGCAACGCCGGCAAATCGGACCCTTCGTTGGCTACGATAATGGCCCGCCAGCGAACGTCGTCCTGACCGGCAATCGAGCGGATGGTCTGCGCGAGCCTGCGCTTGAGGGCGGGCCAATCGGGCGAGTTTTCCGGGTGCCTCAGGGGCATGATGAAGGTCAAGACGCAGTTGCCCATGATTCACCCGCTAAGTCGAGGGTGGCTTTCGGCGGAAGCGCGCCGACGGGCCAACACATGCATTGCAATGGCATGAAGTACGGGGCGCAATGTCTCGCGATAGACGGAAAACGTCGTAAACACGAGGAGGGCAACCCAGCGCGGATACCTTAGGCCCATGCGCTGCGCATAGCGTGCGTAATATTTGCCGAAAAAATAATGTGTATAAAAGATCGACCAGTAGAGCCGCTTGAGCGGCCGAGTTCGCTGGCCTCCCGTACGAACCTGGGACAGGGGCAGGTGAAAACTATGGCAATCGTTTGTGACATAGATGTCAAACCCATGCACGAATAAATTCATCTGAAAATCGCTCTCTTCGCGATAACCGTTCCCTCTGGCGTAGTAATTGTCGAATGGAAATTCCTGGAGCAGGCCCTTCGTCGTCAGGATTATTGCATTGGTAACGGGAATCGCAATGTCGCCAGTAAATTTCGCGCCATTCACATATTCACAAACCAGCGGCCGAAAAGGCCTTGAGTTGCCTATACCCGAACCGAACCGCTGTAATGCATTTGCCTTGCTCTCGCCTGGTGTGAGGTAGATGCGGCGACCCGAAACGGCGCCCGCATTCAGCAGCTGCAACTTTTGCAGCAGAATTTGCGCATACCCGGCCTCGAGATATTCGTCATCGTCACAAAATAAAATGAACTCATTGGTACTGGCAGCGATGCCGACATTTCGCGACTGCGACGCACCCTGGCGGGTTTCATTGCGCAGCACGCGCGATACTCTGTCGGGAAACTGCCGGGCAATCTCCGCAATTACCGCGGGCGTGTCGTCGTCGCCCGCATCGCTGACGAAGATCAACTCGCTGACGCCGTCCTGGGCAAAGAAGCTCGGTGCCACCAGACGCAGGGTATGCGCACGGTTGCGGGTGGGTACAATCAGCGTGATCAAGCCTGGTACGCCAGCGCCTGCTCGAGCTTACCCCGTACATCGGTTAGCGCCAGGGTTTCGGCAAAGCTAGTCTTGGGCGCGCGGCGGGAGGGACGGCCGGACATCATCCAGAATATGCCGTCCGGATGATGTTTGGCCGTGGTCACCGTTTCCATTTGCAGGAAGTATTCATGGAAGGGTGCCGACGCGCCTGCCTCGTTAACGATGATCGTACGCGCATCCACCTCGCTGGCGAAGACTCCGCAGCCAATGATGAACGACTTGCCGTCGAATCCACGAAGCTTGAACAGTGCACGGCCGTCGCCGGTCTTGGCAGATGAGATTTTGCGATAGCCGTCGGCGCCGTCTGCCTCCGTGGGGAAATGCAGCCAAGACTCCTCCGCCATCAACGCTTCAACACGCGCTGTGGCGCGGATGCCCAGCGCCGCCTGCAAGGCGGCAAAGTCCTTCACCAAAAACATATGCTTCCCACCCCGGACTTCGTAGTCGAGCATGGGTTGCTGGCTCAACGCGGTGCAGAGCGCTATCGCCGTACCGGGTCCGGCGAGGGCCATGGCTTTTCCAATCAGCCGGTCGTGGGCTTGGTAGCCGAAGCGGATGACATTGCCGTAAGTTTCGACTTCGGTGGCGTTTGGCTTAAGGGAGAACTGCGACGGATCGTAGTGCGACCAATATTTGTGTTGATAGTGCGCCGTGGCGTTCGAAAAGAATATTCCCACTCGCGGTTGTCGCGGTCCGCGCCAAAAATGTGCAAAAACGTCCCACAGCAGGCGATCAAGTATGGTGGCGCGGCGCCACTTGACGTCGCGGCGGCCAAATTTCTCGACGAACAGCTGGCTGAAGGCAGCGACAAGGGTTTTCAGCGTCAAACCGTGCGCCAACAAGAATCGCACGGCCGTTGCTGCTACCCTTAGATCAATCCGATCTGTGCGTGCGTGGCTGTTGACCGCGGCGCGGATAAAATTGTAAAACGGTTCAAGTTCTGCTGACGGCACCTGGGAGGCTGCCCATGGGTCCGGCATGAACAGCGATTGATTGCGGCGCCGGAACTTTACGTTCATCGGCGACATCAACAGTACATTCTCCTCGGCGAGGCCATCCCAAAAGGTGTTGTGCGTTACCTTCTCCGCCTCATCCAGATCCTTGATGCCGTGTTCGGACAATGGCACCCCGGTATGTACCGTGACCCATTGGATCCACGGCTCGAGTACTTCCTCATTCGTATGGGTGATGAACGTTTCTGATGCATCACGTAAGCGCTTGAAATTGGGCAACGCCCCTTCGTCGATGAACCGGTCCACCAAATGGGGGCATAATTCATTGAGTTCGAGAAGAATCAGACGCTGATTTGATTGTGCGGGGGTCGGCACGCGGTACCTCGTGAAGTCTTGAATTCAGTGTGTCTGAATCGCCGCGTTGAGTCCAGAACGAAACAGTGTTGATATGGTGTGAAGTCTGCATCTTGCAGCGGGTGGCAATTTTCCTCACAAATGCGGGAGTTTGGGCCTATGAATCGGCGCAATTTTCTCTCTTACACGGCCTCGAGTGCGGGCATATTGCTTCCGGCAATGCCGCTGTCAGTTTTCGCTGACAATCAAAGTGGGACGAAATCATCTGCCATTTTCGAGGATGATTTCAAGGGCGTGGAAATTCCAATGCCGGACGGGAGGAAAAAGCTGTACCCCGATTCCAGTAGATGGGCATTTACATTCTGGCCTGGGGCCAAATGGCCGGAAAGCTACGGAGATGGCACTAACTGGCTGCAGGGAAATTTTGAATGTCAGACCTATCTCACGCCCTTTATCAGCAGAATCAAAGGAAGCCCTGTTCCCGTTGACCTGCGCTACGACCCTTTTTCCATTCAGCCGGATGGTTTGCACATCAAGGCTTCGCTGTTGAACGCGGCGCAACAGTCGGCCTATCAAATCGGCGGCTATCGACGTTTTGGTTCGGGCATGCTGCTGTCTCGAAAGGCCTTTACATTTGGCAATATCAGCATGGTGGCCAAATTGCCGTCCGCGCGCGGCTCATGGGCAGATCTGTGGTTGTTGCCGGAATCTCATCAGTGGCCGCCCGAGATCGATGTATTTGAATCGATGCCTTGGGGGAAACATCAACAGCAATTGCACTTTGGCGTGCTAGTGCCAAAGGGAACGCCGGGAGCGGGGGGCGGCAAGTGGGCGGATCTTGGCGCGGATCTTTCCGCAGGCTTCCATCAGTACGATCTCAATTGGACGCCGGACACCCTGACTGCATCTTTCGACGGCAAGGTTTACTGGCAACAGCCTACGCCGCCCTCGCTACAGCAAAACATGTACTTGATCATCAATTTCGCGGTCGGCGGTAAATGGGTCTACAACGAGCTGGGAGTGCAGCCCATCGACGGCGACCTCGCCGGACAGACTGTCGGCGGGTTCAGATCTGATTCAATCGGATTACCCATCCGAGATGATTGTAAAGAGCGTTAGGGTTAATGTACTACCGACGGGATAGCGTGCGATGCAATTCAATGATGGGTTCTCATGAGTAACATGACTGCGGAATCAGAATGTTCGGACACATCAGTAGCAGTCTCTCCCGCGCTACGTAGCTATCTTCGCTGGAAGATTTATTCCATAAATGGGTATCTAAAATCGCTTGATGCTCGCCTCATTGCCGCGCTCGCGGGTTGGCAAAGCAGCAACAAAATAGCCGGCGGCCTCGCTGAGATCGGCGTACATCACGGAAAATTGTTCTTCCTCCTGGCTCTCAGTCGGCAAACCGGCGAAAAAAGCCTCGCCATCGACCTCTTCGAGGATGACGAGATGAATGCAGCCACTCGATCCGAGGGTAGAAGCCGGGCATTTTCAACGCACGCAGCCAGTTTGAACATCACACTGGAATCGACCGAAGTTCAAAAAGCGGACTCGCTGACACTGACCTCGGACGATATTCTGCGCAGGGTCGGGAGAGTCAGAATATTCAGCGTGGATGGGGGCCATCTCTATCATCATGTGGCGCACGATTTACCGCTGGTGTTCTCAACCCTCGCGCCCGGCGGCGTTATTATCGTGGACGACTTTTGCAACTCGGAGTGGCCTGAAGTGACTTCCGCGACCTATGATTTCGTGCGAGCCCAGGAGGGGAAGATAGTGCCGGCGATTTTGACGAGGAACAAGTTGTATCTCGCGCCGCCCAATATCGCTTCTGCATACGGAGAGTTTGCAACCCGATTTGCGGCCGGAGAGAAGCAAATGAGCAGGGGACTTGTTGAGGTTATGGGCTGCATGGTTCCTTATCTCACTTACTCATTCAAGGCGCGATTTGTTGATGAAGTGCGCTCACGCTTCTCAAGGAGATTCAGCCCTGGAGCGCCGGGCGGACACCACTGAGCGGTCATCTCGAAAACTCGGGGATAACATGCCCTCGCGCACGTTGAGAAGAGAATTTGCTGCCGGCCTGCTCACCGGCTTACGTGTGGTGTGGCCAATCTTGTCAGCTCTACTCGTACTGATTCTGGCGCTTGGATTGGTCATCGGTTTGGTGGAAGGCTGGTCGGTACAGGAGTCGATCTATTTTGCCTTCGTATCCGGCCTGACAATTGGTTATGGTGATCTTGCCCCCACCACGCTTCTCACCCGTGGGCTGTCGATTGCGATAGGCATATGCGGCGTATTGCTGACCGCTCTGTTGGCTGCGGTCGCCGTCAAGGCGCTGACGGCGGCGACTGACAACAAAGAGAGATAGATCCACGAGTCGAGGACCGGTGCCGCCATTGCACCGGTCCTCTGCGAGCCCGTGCGAGACGACGTTACAGCTGTTGCAGCGTTTTCTTCATCTTCTCGGCCGTGGTCTGGGCGGGCGAAGCAGCATTGGGCGAGGGGGCCGCCGCCTGAATGGCGTTCGACGACGCGGCAGTTGCCGGCGATGCCGGCGACTGTATCGCCTTCTCACTTTCCCCGTCATGCTGCAGCGGGCCCTTGATGTGGTCGAAGGGTACCGTCGCCGCGAAGGTCGGCAGGTTGTGTGCGCGCGCATGGGTCGCCGCTTCGTAGCCCGAAGCCAGCTTGATCAGAGTCGGCTCGCTAAAGGCGGTGCCGAAGAAGCTGATCCCGAGGGGTACTCCGAATACTTCACCCGCCGGCACCTGCACGATCGGATATCCCGGTCCGGCGGCGAGGCCCGAGGTTCCGAAAATGAAGTGATCGCCGTACACCAAGTCAGTGGCCCACGCTGGATTGTCGGTTGCGGATACAACTGCATCCAAGTGAAATGTGCTCAGGGCCAGATCCATGCTGACCCCCGCGGCCTGGTCCAGGTCGAGCGCGATGTTGTAGGAGGCCATCCCGGCGCCGTTGCTGCCGAAGAGACTGGGATCTTGGGGGGCATTGGGATCGCTGGTATTCAGCGAATTCGCCAGGTCGAATATGTCCTGATTGAAGTACGGCATCTCGATGTCTGCATGGGCGTTGTTGAAGTCAATCGCAGTCTGGAGCGACCCGCCGGCAACAGGTACCCCAACGCGCGTGGCAAAGTACGCACGTACATCGTTCTTGAAGTCGTAGAGCAACACGCCAGTTTCGCCCGCCGCGGGTGTAAAGGTGAATCCCGCCGCATCCAGATCAATGACGGTCGCGCCGGCATCACTGAGCGCTTTGAATGCAGCTTCAATCGCTGCGGTCACCGGCGCGGGCGTCGTGACATTGGTGAAACCGTTCAATCCCGCGCGAGTAATGCCGATCCTCGCGCCCTTCAGTCCGTTTGGATCGAGAAACTGAGTGTAATCGGCGGGGATGTTGGTTGGCCGGGAAAAGCGGCCGCGCCAACCCAACGGAACGTTGCCGGTGGCGGCGTCGCGTCCGTCATAAGTGCGGCTCTGAATCGCACTAAGCGCTGCGGCTGCATCGGCTACGGTGCGTGCATGGGGACCGACCGTGTCCTGCGTGTGCGAAATGGGCACGACGCCGGCACGGCTCGTGAGCCCAACCGTGGGTTTGATGGCGACCACGCCGTTCGCATTGCCAGGGCAGACAATGCTTCCGTCAGTTTCCGAGCCGAATGATACGGTGGCGAAATTCGCCGAAGCTGCCGCGCCGGAACCGGAGCTGGAACCACAAGCATTGCGGTCGATGCCGTAGGGGTTGTGCGTCTGTCCGCCACGGCCTGACCAGCCGCTGATCGATTCGAATGAGCGGAAATTTGCCCACTCAGACAGGGTTGTCTTGCCCAGGATCACAGCACCGCCGGCGCGCAGATTCGCCGCGACCGTGGAGTCGTGCAAAGCGGGTGCCCCGACCAACGCAAACGATCCTGCGCTAGTTTGCATTTTGTCGCCGGTGTCGATGTTGTCCTTTAACAGCACCGGGATGCCGTGCAAAGGTCCCAGCACCACCCCATTCCTACGCAAGTCGTCGGCCTTGCGCGCGAGTGCCAGCGCATCCGGGTTCAGCTCGATGATGGCGTTGACCCCCGGGCCGTTCGAGTCCAGCGCGTGGATACGGTCAATGTAGGCGCGCGTCAGGCGTTCCGAGGTCAGCCGGCCGGCGGCCATCTCTGCCTGGAGCTGCGCCACGGTGGCTTCGCGAAACGGGAATCGGTCGTCGAAGTCGGCACGCGCCGCGAGCGGCAAAAGCAATATCGTGGTAACCAAAATCCGTCTTGTCAGGTGGGAGATCATGTGGTTCCTCCTTGGTTTGGGCAGCAAGCTCTGGGTGGCGGGAATCCCTCTGTTCGGAATGTTTTGTGTTGTGTCTCTACGTAGTTTTAGGCTCCGTATACGCCGAAATTGGCGCCGCCAGAAATGAAATTTAGATGACAGCCAAGGAGTGGTCTTGCGCTGGTTGGGGCGCTATGGGCAGTTATTCAGTTGATGTCGCGGTGCAATGCGCAAGTCAGGTCGGGTACCGCAATCTCGGTCAAGCAAGCCATGTCCCCGGCAGATAACGTATCGCCATCGAGTAACAGGATGCCCTTCATGCCGCTGACCAATCAGGTTCTCTTTATGATCGAGCGCAATTTGAATCGCAATCTCAATCTGGGTGAGCTGGCGAAATCCTGCGGGGTCTCGCGTTTTCACCTGGCGCATGCCTTTGGCGAAATGACGGGATTCTCCGTCATGGAATATGTACGCCGCCGACGCTTAAGCTCCGCTGCCTGCGCCCTGGCTTCGGGTGCAGCCGACATTTTGGATGTCGCACTCGAGGCGGGCTACAACTCTCATGAGGCATTCAGCCGGGCCTTCAAGATTGAGTTCGGCGCCACGCCGGACCAGGTGCGCACGGCGGAGTCGACCGACGGACTAGTGCTCTTGGAGCCGCTCAAGCCGAAGGAGCTTCCGGCCATCAAGCTCGAGCCGCCCCGCTTCGAAAATGTCGCAGAACTGCGCTTTGTGGGCTTGAGTGAACCGTGTCGCTATGGAGCGACACAGCACATCCCTTCGCAATGGCAGCGTTTCATGTCCGGCCCTTATCCAGCGATTGAGCACAAGACCAAGAGCATTCCAGTGGGTATCAGCATGGCCGGGGAAGTCGACGGCGAGCTCAACTATGCTTGTGCAGCTGAAGTATCACGCTTCGGCGGGATTCCCCAGGGTCTGATCAAAGTTACCTTGCCGCCGGCGCAATACGTGGTGTTCACCCACAACGACCACATCACAACCCTGCACACAACTTACGTTGTCATCTGGAACGACTGGTTTCCCGCCAGCGGCAAAACACCCGCCGAAGCCCCGGGCTTCGAGCGGCACAATTCCACCTTCGATACGCGTACCGGACGTGGCGGAGTGACGATCTGGATTCCGCTCGCCACCTGAATCCTGCGAGGGATTCCGCCCTAAGTTAACAATAACCGAGACCTCGGAAGCGAATCGGTCCGAAGGAAGATCATCCGCAATATCGCCGCGGCGATCTTATCGTTATCGATTGTATGGCTTTATGGCCATTATGTGGTTGCCAAGCGACGGGATGGGAAGGCCTATTTTGCCCTGCAACATTGAGAGGCGTGACTCATGCTTCTCTGGCTGCTCCACAATTCTGCTTTTGCTACAATCGGGCCGGGGTGTTTTTTGGGTGAAGGGTATTCCTTATGTTCGGGATCGTACGGAGCCACACGCGCCAAACGTGTAATTCTTTACGCAAGATTCGACAGGCCTGCACGTAGGGATAGTCCGACACTCGTCGGGGATTCTTGGGTATTCCCACTGCCGATAGCTGTGATCCAAAATGAATCAGGAGGGTGCGCCACAACATCCATTGTGGTGCGCGCATAAGGGACTATTTTTTCGACGCCGAGTCAGATTGCGCTTAATGCGCGATTGAATCGGAGATTGCACTGCATTTTTCGCCATCGTCGACGCAGTTTCTTGATGGCACGTCGCTTGCAGCATTTTTGAAGTGATACGCGCCGCGGATAGCTTCACGTTGATAGGAAGTTTGCGATCGGGGTTATCGAGAAATGAAAATTGGCAAATTGTTGCTGGTATGGCTGTTGGCAGCTGCTTCTGCAAATGCAAGCGGCTCCGCTGCGCATGGCCAACAGGCGCTCGGATTCCTCCCGACGGACTCGGAGCGCTTTTCCGATGTGAACCCGCCCGGGTCGATCGCGCCGAAGCCAAACACCATCAGGTCCAATCCGGTGCTGCGGGCCAATTTTCCGAATGCCAATGTTGATGTCGTCGATGACATGGGAGCGACTTCAACCTTTGCTCAACAGGAAGCCACTAATGCAGCAACCCCGGACGAACGATTGATCGTGCTGGCGGCCCTTGGTTTGATCGTTCTGCAGTTGCAGCGCAAGCACAAGTCGTTGCTGCAAAGGAGGATTACACCCTCTAGCTGATCGGATGAGGGTCCCGTCGGTTTGTTTTCTCGAATGGTGAAATGATGATCGATGAGTCGCTAGTTGCAAATATTCTTCGCGCACGTTCGCAACCTCAATCACAGGATGTGACATCTTTTGATTCCGGCGCCGTATTCATGGTCAAGGCGCTGTTTTATCCCGTAACCACCGTGGCATTTTTCATT
Source organism: uncultured Gammaproteobacteria bacterium (assembly GCA_963775565.1). Lineage (GTDB taxonomy): Bacteria > Pseudomonadota > Gammaproteobacteria > Steroidobacterales > Steroidobacteraceae > Bog-1198. Next base: position 338,212 of record CAVZJP010000015.1, on the reverse strand, counting down.
TTCTGCCTATGGTTGGGCAAACGCCCTTTCACCGGATCGTATTTCTTGATTGCAGTGCTGACGTTTGCCGGGGCGGCGGAATTTCTCGGGGACTCGCGCGTCGATCAGCTTCCGGCGGAACTGCATCATGAATTGCGCTGGCTGTTGGATATGGTGCTTCGCTGGATCGCAGTCGGTGCTTGTGTGGCGTTGGTGCTCCACCTTTCCGGCTTGCGCGTTTCGCCGACAGATCGCGCCTTGATCGCTTGGTTCGTATTCACGCCGATCGTATTGTGGGGCGGCACCATCGGCATGCGTCAGATTCTGCTTTACGTGGGAATCAAGCATACGAAGTCGCGTCGCGCCGTCATCGTCGGCGCGAACAAACAGGGTCTTTTGTTGGGAAAGAAAATTCTGGAACATTCCCTAACGCCCGTCGATTTATTGGGCTTTTTCGACGATCAATCGACGGAATCTCTGGGGCATCTCGCAGAGGCGCGTCTGGGACGTATAGGCGATGCACCCGATTTCGTGCGCAAGAATGCGGTGAACGTGGTTTACATCACGCTGCCGATTTCGCCGCGCCCCGACCTTGCGGAACTATTGCACGGCTTGCGCAACACCGTGGCGTCGGTCTACTTCGTTCCGGACTTCAGCGCGCTCAGCAATACCCAGTCGCGTGTCGATGTGCTGCATGGCATGCCGATGTTTGCAATAAACGAGTCGCCATTATTCGGTGTGCGATCGGTGGCGAAGCGCGTCAGCGACGTCATATTATCCTTCACCATCCTGCTCGTCGTGTGGCCGGTATTGGTCGCCGTGGCCATTGGTGTCAAGCGAAGCTCCAGCGGCCCCGCAATGTTCAAGCAGCTTCGCTACGGCTTGGACGGCCGCGAGATCTTGGTCTACAAATTCCGATCCATGACCGTCACCGAGGACGGTGCGACGCGCTACACGCAGGTCACCCGCAATGACCATCGGGTAACGCCCTTCGGCGCTTTTATCCGCCGAACTTCCCTCGATGAACTGCCGCAGTTGCTAAATGTTCTGGAAGGTAGCATGAGCTTGGTAGGGCCGCGTCCACATGCCATAGCGGTCAACGAGCATTACCGCAACCTGATTCCCAGCTACATGTTCCGGCACAAGGTCAAACCCGGAATCACCGGCTGGGCGCAGGTGAACGGCTACCGCGGAGGGGATAATTTGCACACGATGACAAAACGGATCGAGTGCGATCTGGAATACCTGAAGAACTGGTCAATGTGGCTGGATTTCAAAATTATCCTCCGATCATTTTCGCTGATCTGGAACGACCGCGATGCCTTCTGAACGACAGCCCCGCCGGACGAGCGCCTGGTATGCCCGGGCATTCGCCCTGGTAGCGGCAGCCGCGCTCATTTGGTCGTCGCAGGCGACCGCAAAACCCGAAGACTATCGGCTCGGGCCCGGCGATCTGATCAGGGTCGTCGTGTTCGACCACGAAGAGTTGAGCGTCGATATGCGCATTAGCCAGACCGGCAACATTACGTATCCCTTGGTCGGCCTGGTCTCGGTATCCGGATTGTCAACCCGGGAGACTGAACTTCTCCTGACACGTCGTTTGATCGAAGGCGGATTCGTCAAGCAACCGGAGGTATCCATACTCGTCGAGGAGTATCAGAGCCAGAAGGTGTCCGTCATGGGTCAAGTCGCAAAGCCCGGACAATACCCGCTGGACGCCGCCAGAACGGTCCTTGACGTGCTGGCGATGGCGGGCGGGGTGCTCAACGACACGGCCGCGGAAGATGCGACCTTGGTACGCGTAGACGGAAAACGCGAGGTCATCAAACTGCAGAAACTATTCGACGGCGATCCGGCGGTGAATTACAACGTGCAGGGTGGCGACACCGTGTTCGTGCCGCACGCACCGCAGTTCTATATCTACGGGCAGGTGCAACATCCGGGTCAATACCGCCTTTTGCAAAACACCACGATTTCGCAGGCCATTTCCATCGGGGGCGGCCTCATGCCGCGCGGCACGCAGCGCGGGGCCGTCATCAAACGCCTGGATTCGACCGGCAAGGAGCACAAGTACTCGGTGAAGAACGATGACGTTCTGCAGCCGAACGATGTGCTCTTGATCAAGGCAAGCATTTTCTGAAATCAACGAGAGTAACATGCGCCTATCACAGTTGATCCGGATACTCTGGGTACACAGAGCGATGTCCATGTGGATCGTGGTGTCCGTGCTGGCGCTCGCAGCGGCGGCAAGCTTTCTATTGCCGAAAAAGTACACGGCTGAATCGGCGGTCGTGGTCGATGCGCGCGGCATCGATCCATTGGCCCAAAACAGCGTCATGCAGGCGCAGCAGGAGGCAAACTACGTAACAACTCAGGTCGACGTCATCGAAAGTCACAACGTCGCATTGAAGGTGGTCGACCGGCTGAAATTGACCACGGATCCGCAGATCATCGAAAAGTTTCAATCCAAGACCGGCGGGGTGGGTTCCATACGCGACTTCGCTGCGGACGAGATATTGAAACCGCTCACCGTGAAGGTGACGCGCGATAGCGACGTGATCTTCATTTATTTCACGAGCAAGTCGGCGCAGGCTGCGGCCGACATGGCGAACGCGTTTTCCGAAGCCTACTTACAGGCCAGTCTGGAACTCAAAGTCGATCCGGCGCACCGTCAGGCTGGTTGGTTCGATCAGCAAGTCAATGATCTTCGGACCGCCCTGGAAACCGCCCAGCGCAAGCTGTCCAGCCTATCAGGGTCAACATGGCGTTATTGGAACCGACGAGACCAGCAAGCTGGACGTGGAGACGGCCCGGCTGACCGAGATTTCCAACCGCTTCGTCGATGCGCAAGCCACCATGTACGATGCCGAGACCCGGCAGCGGCAGATGCATGATGCAGTCGCAAAAGGTCTTTCCGACGAGTCGGTGAACGTACTGCAAAACCCGCTGCTGCAGAATCTGAAAACCGAACTCGCGCGCACCACCGCAAAGTTTGCCCAGGTTTCGCAGCGCTATGACCATAACCATCCCGAATATATCAGCGCACAGGCCGAACTCGAGGCGATGCGCAGCAAAGTGGCGGCTGAAGTGGGCAACGCCAATGCGGCGGTCGAAAGGGAGGCACGGGTGGCGCAGGCAAAACGTGACGGACTTGCAGCGCGCCATGGATCAACAGCGCAAGCGCATTCTCGACTTGCAGCATAACCAGGATGAGTATTCGGTGCTCAAACGCGATGAAGAGAGTGCCCGTACCGCCTACGACTCCGCCATGCAGCGCGGCAACGAGACTCAATTGGAAAGCCGCCTCAAGAACACCAATACCGCGATCCTGAATTCTGCCTTCCTGCCGATGAAGCCCTCATCGCCGCGAGTGCTTCTCAATTTCGCATTGGGGTTCATCTTCGGTTCAATGCTTGCCGTTGGCGCGAGTTTGATCAAGGAGCGGTTCGATCAACGCATCCATTCGGAAGTCGATTTGTTGGAAGGAGCGGGAATTGCCGTACTCGCGGAGTTGCCGCGCGTACGCATCTCGAGGCGGAGCTACCGCCGCTCTCGCGGGTGGTTTCGCATCAAGGGAAAAAAGCCGCGGATGGAGCCTAAAATTGTGGAGAGACTCTCGTGAGCGCAACAAAAATATCGCGACAGCGAGGACCGATGGCGCCGTCTTTCGTCGACGCTCGGCTTGGCGAACTGTTGCAGAACGACGGAACGCTGACCGAACAAGACATCAAGGCCATATTGGCGGCCCAGAAGGCCAGCGGCGATCGCTTCGGTGAGGTTGCCTCGCGCTTGGGGCTGGCGAGCGAGCAGGACGTCCGCCGCGCGCTCGCCCGGCAGATTGAATTTCCCGTGCTGAAGCCGGGCGATTCCGACCTGAGTCCCGAGCTCGTCGTCGCGTATCAACCTTACAGCAAGCGTGCGGAAGAGCTGCGCACGTTGCGCAGCGAGCTGATGCTGCGCTGGTTCGGCCGCAACAACAGAATTCTCGCGGTGGTTGAACTTCGGTCAGGTGACGGCAGCAGCATGCTCGCCGCAAATCTGGCGGTGGCGTTTTCGCAGCTGGGCGAGCGTACGCTGCTCATCGATGCCAACCTCCGGACACCATCGCAACATATGCTGTTCGGAGTCGAACCCCAGTTTGGCCTGGTCGATTGTCTCAAGCACGGTGAAAGCCTGCAAAAAGCGCTGACGCAGGTTCCCGGTTTCAGTTCCCTATCACTGCTTTGCGCCGGGGAGCCGCCCCCCAACCCGCAGGAACTGCTCGGGCGTGTCTCGTTCGGCTACCTGATGGAGACTGCGCCCGTCAAATACGATGTGGTGATCGTCGATACACCGGCGATCTGCGAGTGCCGCGATGCTCAGCTTGTCGCCTCACGCACGCGAGGCGCGGTTCTCGCGATCAAGCGCCATGACTCCCGCCTGGCGGATGTATTGCGGGTCAAGGCGCAACTGGAATCGGCAGACGTGTCGCTGCTCGGCGCAGTGATCGATGGGTAGTGTTTTTGCGCCTACCGTTGCAATTGGGAATGCCTCGAGTGGCGCCGTCTCGACGACCAGCAGTCTGCGTTTCGCTCTGCTGGCTACGCCGCTGATAGGCGCCACGTTTCTATCGAAGTTTGCATTTCCACCCTTCGGAAGACAGGGAATCGGCATTTCTCTGTTCGTGCTGCTGGCAGTAGTCATTGCGGGCAGTGTCGGCGGCGGCATGCGCATCGAGCCGCGGCGATTGACGCTTTATTTCATGCTCGTTGGATCTCTGGGCCTGATTCAATTATTGCAGCCGGATTCGTTCTCTCCCCTGTCGTTTCTGCTGCTCGCCGCCGTGCATCTGCCCTATGCGGTGACGGTGCCGCAGAGCGACGACGATGACCGCATAATCAAATTCTTTCTCCGAATCGCCACGATTCTCGCGGTGCTGGGCATTGCGCAGTACGGCCTGGAATTCTTCATCAATCCCCGCTTCTTGTTCCCGATCGAGAATTTCGTCCCCGACACCTTTATTGTTCAGAACTTCAATCATCAGGCCGCCATGGAGTACGGCTCGCATGAATTCCGGGCCAACGGCGTCTTTATGCTGGAACCCTCCTTCTACAGTCAGCTGCTCGCCGTCGCCATCATTGCGGAATTGTGTACTCGGGGTCGAATGACGCGGCTCGCCATATTCGGACTTGCGCTGATCGCTTCATACTCTGGTACGGGCATCATGGTGCTCGCGATTTGCCTGCCGCTGTGCCTGGTCGCGCAGCGTCGCTGGGGGTTGCTGCTGGCCGCCTTGCTTGCGTTGGTTGGAATCATCGCTCGTGCATGAGTACGTTCATTCGTTCGCAATATTGTCGAGAGTCGGCGAGTTCGGCGCGACGCATTCGAGCGGCTACTCCCGCTTTGTAGGCGGGTTTTATCTCTTCGATCAATTTCTATGGCACGATCCGTGGCGGGCGTTGTTCGGCTATGGAGCCGGCTCGTTCATCAGCTACTCCGTCCGTGCTCACTTCGGTGCGGACGAAATGGCGCTATCCAAAATCGTGCTCGAATTCGGTCTTGTCGGCGCGACGGCTTATTTTGGATTTCTGTTTTGCTGCCTGTTCTATTCGCCGGCGCCGCGAGTTTTGAAGCTCGCAGTGGGCATCACATACTTCCTGAATGGAATATACACGCCGTTTTCACACGGCCTGGCGCTGAGCTTGTTGCTGTGGCAGCCGGCGCCGGATGCGGAGAGGCGCGGGTACTGGCTGGGAAAGTGGTCGCTGCCAAACATGTCGGCAAATCCTGTCACTGCTTTGCGCGCATCGAATTCAGGAAGCCGCGCATGAGCGCTGCGCTGTTCATGCTGGGAACACTGTGCTTGATTGCGGCATGCCATCCGTTCGTCACCTACCCGTGGTCGTTGATCGTCCTTCAGGTGCTGCGCCCAGCCAAGCGCTGCACGGGCGGCGTGTCCGATGGGAAATTGACCTGTGCAATTTGCGTGTGCGCGTACAACGAGGAGCGCAACATTGCGCGCAAGGTCGAGAACCTCCTGGCGCTGCGCGCGCGCGAACCGGGTCTCGAGATTCTCATCTATGTGGACGGCGCAAACGATCGCACCGCTGAAATTTTGCGGGAGTACGGCTCGCAAATCAGCCTGCATGTCGGGACCCGGCGCATTGGGAAGACCCACGGCATGAACCTTTTGGCATCCAAGGCGGAAGCTTCGATACTGATTTTCACGGACGCCAACGTGATGATGGATTTGGATTGCGTCAGGGATTTCAGGAGGTACTTCGCGGACCCGGAGGTCGGCTGCGTCTGCGGCAGTTTGATCTATACGAACGGCAGGGCATCGGCGACCGCCTCCTCGGGATCCGCTTATTGGCGGTTCGAAGAGACCATCAAACGGCTTGAGATGGAAAGCGGTTCCATGATCGGCGCCGATGGATCGGTGTTCGCGATCAGACGCTCGCTGCACCAACCGCCGCCGGACCACATCATCGATGATTTGTACGTCTCGTTGAAAGTCCTGTGCAGCGGTTTCCGGGTCATCCAGGCCAGCGACGCGGTGGCCTACGAGGAGTCCGTGGTGTCGGGGCGGGAAGAGTTCCGGCGCAAGATCCGCATAGCGTGCCAGGCGTTCAACGTGCACCGCCTGCTCTGGCCGCAGCTGCGCAAGCTTGACGGAATCACGCTCTATAAATATGTATCCCACAAATTGATCCGCTGGTTCACGATTTACCTGCTGGCGATCGCCGCTTTGGCGTTCGAGGCTGCATTGATCCTCGCGGGGCATCCTTCGATCGCCGCGGCGCTCGTCCTCTGTGCTGCGGCAGCACTGTATCTTGGCAGTGTCTCGTCGATCCGGCCTTTCGCTCAATTCGCAGGAACCATTGCAGCTTTGACGGGCACGGGATTGGGCGTGTGGCGCTCCATGCGGGGGGAGCGCTTTCAGACATGGACTCCGGCCGCGTCGATCCGGAGGTGAACCCGATGAGCGATCGAATCCGCTGCCTTTGGATCTCGCGTCACATCCCATTTCCTCCGGTCGAAGGCTCGAGGGTGTATTCGGCGAATCTAGCCCAATCTCTGGCTCGAGCGGGCGCCTTCGTTCGGTTCATGGGCTTCGGCGATGCGAACGCGGTGCCGGAATCGGCCGCGGGCGTCGAATGGCTGGCGGTGCCGGGGAAGCGGCGTAACAAGGTTCTCGCGGCCTTGGGCGAGCTGCCGGTTGCGGCGGCCATCGATGCAACCAAGGGATATGGTGCACTACTCGAAGAACAGTTGAGCGAGCACTGGGATGCACTGGTGCTTGACAGTTATGCAACAGGCTGGGCGCTCGAGCGTTGTTTGCGATACCGGAACGAAAGACCCGACAACGCGCCGGTCCTCGTGCATGTATCCCACAATCATGAAGAAGCGCTGTGGGGCACGATGGCCCGCGAGGCCGGAGGATCAGCGCCCAAACGATGGGCGTTACGACGCAACGCAGACCGGGTGGGCATGCTCGAGCGGCGGATCACAAGAAGCATGGATCTGGTGACCGCGATTACCGACGAGGACCGCCGGTCGCTGAGCGACGGAGCCGATCACATTCGCATGTTGACGCTGACGCCAGGATACAACGGATGGGTCGCCGGCGAGCGGCGCATCGCGCAGGCAACACCTCGACGCGTGATCATCATGAGTTCGTTCCATTGGATAGTGAAGCAGGAGAATATTGCCCGCTTCTTAAGGACGGCAGACCCAGTTTTCAAGGAACACGGAATCGAACTGGACCTTGTCGGCGACATGCCGCCGGCTCTTCTCTCCGCGCTTCGGCCACATTGCCGTGCAACGCATTTTCATGGTTTCCTGGCCGATGTTGCGCCCCTCTTGAGAGATGCGCGCATGGGGATCGTTCACGAATCAATCGGAGGCGGCTTCAAGCTCAAGTTGCTGGACTATATTTTCGCGCGCGTGCCCGTTGCGACGGTTTCACAGGCCGTTGCGGGTCTGTCGGACGAACTACGGCGCGCGATGCTGACAAACACCAGCCAGGAGGGATTGATCGACAACATCGTTTCCAACATCGATCAATTTGACGAGTTGAATCGGATGCAGGAGCGCGCCTTCTCGCTCGGTAGTGCGCAATTCCAATGGAGCGTCAGGGGCGAACAGTTTCGGGAGGCGATCGTCGATGCCCGACAGAAGCTAGCTGCCACACAGGCGACGCGCTTTCCACCCAGTGCGGGTTGGCAGAAGATCGATCTCGCCGCGACCAAACGGCGCGGGGCACATGTGTAGACCGCCACAATCCGCCACAGCGCGATCGATGCGCGGAACGAGGAAGTGGCGCGTGCTGTCTGTTGGTCTGTGGATGGGGATGGGATCATCAGCGTTCGCGGATCCACCTCTTCTTTCGAATCCGCCGCTTTCTCCGAATCCACCTGTGAACGCGAATTCGACATTGACCACGGATTCCCCCATTACCAGGGATTCACCGAACAGTGTCGACTTCTTTATCGCGGATCAATTCACCTTTGACGATAACCTCTACAGGCTGCCGTCCAATGTCGACGTGACGACGGTGGCCGGCCCTCAGGCGACGCGGCAGGATGGTTTCAATTCATTCACCTTGGGCGGCAATGGGCGTTGGTTTTCCGACAGTCAGACATTCGGCCTCGATATTCGCGCCGATGATAATCGCTTCATCCATAACGATTCACTGGACAACATTTCGGGCAGGGGCAAGCTCGATTGGGACTGGCGGCTGGCATCGTTCTGGTCGGGGGAGGTGGGTGTGAGTTATTACCGAGGACTCGCCAATTTCGCCGACACGGGCTATTACGCGCGTGATATGGTTCAAAGAGCCGATTATTTCGGGAGCATCCGATATGACGTCGGACCGCATTGGGCGATCTACGGCGGACTGATCGGCGCGGACACAACGCATTCCGCAGAAGCCGAGCAGTTGTACGACTTTCACAGCAAGGCTGGAAACGTGGGAATCGAGCTTGCCACCTCATCCCAGAACACCGTGGCGTTCGATTATCGATTTACGGACGCCACTTTTCCACAGGACTTCGAATTGAACGGCGTGCCGTACAATTCGGACTACAAGGAGGAAACCGCGCGCATCCTGGTAAAATATGTCTTCAGCGTCGCGACCGAGCTTGATGCCAGCGTCGGTTATTTGAAGCGCGAGTATCCGCAGTCGAACTTTGCGTCCTTCTCGGGAGATATCTGGAAGGCAGCGCTGCAATGGCAGCCGACCGATAATCTGCAATTCGTATTGACGGGCTGGCGCCAGCTCTCGGCGTACGTCGAGGCGGAGTCGGATTATTTCGTGTCGACCGGCGTCGCCCTCGCGCCAACGTGGATTGTCGCAGACACCTTGAGCTTGTCCGTAGGCGTTTCCCGGGAGAATCATAATTACATCCCCTCGAGTCCGAGCGACCTCACGTATATGGACGCGCCAGGACAAATTGATGACGGGACAGGGCGCGTGTCCTACACCCCGACGTCCTCACTGACCTTTAAGTTGGCAGTCATCTACGAAAAACGCGAATCCAACCAGGCGCAGTTTCAGTTCAACGATACGCTCGCGACGGCCAGCGTGACCTATATGATCAGGCCGTGAAGATCCATCTTCTCGAGCAAGTCGGCGGGAATTTTGGTGATGAGCTGAATCGATGGATGTGGCCCGAATTGCTCGGCGACGTGATCAGCGATGCGGGAGACGACGTCTTGTTCGTCGGAATCGGAACGATTCTCGACCGGAACCTGCCATACCGCTCGAGCAACGATCGTTTTTGGCACAGGAGTCGGTTACACCTCCGTCCCGCATGATATTTCCTCTGCCCGCTGGCGCATCCTATGGCGTACGTGGTCCGCTCACCGCACGCGCTCTGAATCTCGACCGGCGCATGGCCATGACGGATCCGGCCATTCTGCTGGCCACGTTCCGGGAGTTCAACGGACTCGATCGTCGGGGCACCATTTTTATTCCTCATTGGAAGACTGCCCGTTACGGCAATTGGCAGGCCATTTGCAACACACTCGGAATAGAATTCGTCCATCCATGCTGGGACTCGAGGACGGTGGTTAGACGTATTGCCGCCGCCGACAAGGTCATCGCGGAATCCATGCATGCAGCCATCATCGCGGACGCATTCCGGGTTCCCTGGATTCCTGTCGCGCTTTCTCGGGAGGTATCGCCATTCAAATGGGTGGACTGGGCATCGTCGTTGAACATCTCCTACAGTCCTGTCTGTCTGCCCGCCAGCAATAGAATCGAGTACGTGCGCAACGCGCTTCTGACGTGGAGTATTCACTGCAACGCGCCCGACTATCCCACGCCCGACCTGGTTGCGCAGGGCGCTCGAATGCACTTTGACGATTTGGACAAACTGATGTCGGGTTTTGAGGAGATTGGCCGCCGCATCAACCAACGATGGCGTTGGAACGCCAGCGTAGGCTTTGAAGTCATATTGAAGCGCCTGGCGACGATCGGCTTGGGGACGAGCCTGCAAATGAACGCCGCCGCCACGGCGCACCTGGATATACTCAAAGCAAGCGAAGGCTGTCTAAGTTCCGATCACTGTCACTCGCGCTCGCTGGAAGATACTCTGGGCCGCCTCGAAGGGCTCAAGAGCGACCTGGCGCGCAAAGCGTTCGCCTAGGGCGTTGGGATGAGTTTCACATCGTTCCTTTATATTGGGTTTGTAACCGCAACCGTACTGGCGTTCAACGCTTGGCGCCGCCCTCTTTTCCGACACTGCGTGTTGTTGGCGGCCAATCTGGTGTTCCTCGCAAGTTTCGTGCAATCGCCCGTACAACTTGCCCCATTGTGTGGATTCCTCGCCCTGGGCTACGCCGCTGCACGCTGGGTCGCGCGCTGGCGACAACCGTGGCTCTTGGGATGGACGATTGTTTTGATTGTCGCGGTGTTCGTGGTGCTCAAAGCGCTACACGTTTCTGCCCGCCCGGGTCGAACTGCCGTTTCTGTACCTCCAAGTCGGGCTTTCCTACATTCTGTTCCGGATTCTGCAGATGGTCATCGACAGCGCCGGCGGCGAGGATGAAGCGCGGCTCAATCCGCTTAATTTTTTCAACTTCACCTGCAATTTTCTTTGCTTTCGTCTCGGGCCCGATACAGCGCTCCAATGAATACCTGGCCAGCCTCGGGCAATTGGATCGCAGAGTCGATGAGACCATTGCCTTCGCGGCGTTTCACCGGATGATCAAGGGCTTCATCAAACTCGCCGTGGTGTCGGCGGTGTTCAGCTACCTGTTTGCGAATCTATCGGCCCCGGTGCTTGCGCAGACGTCGCCAATGGCCGGATGGCGCTATGCGGCGCAGTACGCGGGGAGTGCCGTCGCTTATACGTTCTACTTGTACTACAACTTTGCGGGGTACATGGACATCGTCATCGGCATAGGATGGCTCCTGGGTCAGAATCTGCCGGAAAATTTCGATCGACCATTTTCGGCGCGAAATATTTTCGAATTTTGGTCCCGCTGGCACATGACCCTGTCGGAATGGTTCAAGACCTATTTGTTCAATCCCTTGATGCGACTCCTCGCCGATCGCGTGACGGCGCCGGGATGGCTGCCATACCTCGGGATCATCGCATTCTTCGTCACATTCTTCGTGATGGGCGTGTGGCATGGCTCGACGGGCGTGTTCTTGATCTACGGGTTGGTCATGGGAGCGGGCGCGAGTCTCAACAAGCTCTGGCAGGTCTTCATGAACGAGCGTCTCGGCAAGAAGCGGTATAAGGCCGTTGGGGAATCATTTGCGTACGCGAGCCTGGCGCGCGGCCTGATGTTCGCCTTCTTCGCTCTCGCAGTGACGGGTCTTTGGGTGAACATGGATCAGCTCGGGCTATTGGCACGCCGGCTGGGCATCGAGGGGCTGGTTTTTGCGCTATTCGGCACCGCGCTGTGCGCTGCCATTGTCGGGCCCATCGTGGACCATGCCGGCCGCATGATGACGCGCTTGACGCCCCGCCTCGATAGGCCGGGTGCCTCCGGGCTCATTGTGCGAAACGCCGTTCTGGCGAGCGGGGTGTTCCTGATTTTCGCAGTGGGGTCGTTCTTTCACAAAGCCCCGGAATTTGTTTACAAGGCCTTCTAGGTGCGCGCGATCCTAAAACAGGTGCTGTTCCTGCTGATCGCGCTGTGCGGGATCTATGTCGTGTTGTTGGCCGTATCCTATTTATTCGTGCCCCCGGCGAATCGAGGAGGGGGTCTGGATTCCAGTCTGGCCGCCCGCACGATTTTCATGACCGACCCGAAGTATGTGTTTTTGAATCGCGCCGCACTCAGACCCGATGCACCCCGCATTGTCTTCGTCGGCGCCTCGAACACGGCGGTCGGGTTCAAGCAGCGCGAGGTACAAGCGCTACTGCCGAGCGCCGAGGTCGACAACCTGTCCGTGGGCGGGTCGAATATGACCCAAATCGCTCAGATCGTCGATCTGGTGGAGGACTTACAGAGTTCGGCGGCGCGCCATCGCACCACTTTTGTAATTGGTGTGTGGTACGGCGTGTTTACGCAGGATGGTTTCCGATGGGATACGCCTGATCGGCATGCGGGCGATACGGATATCGATATTGAGCGCTATCGCTACGGTTTCTACAGGCGCACCGAGAACGGGCCGAAACAGGTTCTGCCCTCCGAGGATCTGGCGCTGGGTGTCGCGCTGATTCATCCCTACCTGGTTTTCGATCAGCTGTCTCGCCGCGCCAGCAAGGATCTGCGCGCCCGTCTGTTCGGCCGGCCCGCGTCCCGTACAGATGTGGAACGCGACGCCACCGTCGTCTCGGAGGCGGACAAAGAGGCTGCCTTGAAATATTGGCGCGATCAAATGCACAGCGACGGACCGATCGCCGAGGAGCAGTTCGAGGTTTTGAGAAAGCTGATTGACAGGACCCTGGCGCAGGGAAGCAGGATAGTCCTCGTCGATTTGCCGATCCCTCGCTGGCACGCGCAGCGATCGCCGTTTCACCAGGAATATTTGAGGCACAAGAAAATGCTTCTCTCAGATCTCGGGACACGCGACGGGTTTGCATACCTGGAGATGATCGATCTGAACAGCGACGGCGAATTTTCCGATGAAGTTCATCCGAAGCCGCGCATCACCGGCCAGTGGGCGGCGCGTGTCGCCGGGTTTATCAACGCGGTCGGCGATGTTGCTCCCGAATCGCCGGCGTCGAAGGGCAGTTCGCTCGCGGCGCGGCAACCATGAATCGGTATGGGCTCGAATTCCACCATTTTGGCCTGGCGGTGAGGTCTCCCGAGGCGGCCTTCCGCTATCTCGAAGATCTCGGCTACCGCGCGGGAAGCACCTGCTACGATCCATTGCAAAAGGTCAACCTGGCGATGCGCCACCATGATCGCATGCCCGATGTCGAGGTAATCTGGCCCGGCGCGGAACCCTCGCCGATAGACCCCTTGCTCAAGCAAAACGACAGCCTGATTTATCACCTCTGCTACACCTCCGAGGACGTCGAACGGTCGCTGGCATCCCTGGAACAAGCAGGCATGGAAGTCATGCCACTCGGGTTCCCGCAACCCGCGCTCCTTTTCGATGGCAAGGAAGTATCTTTTTACAGGATCACAGGAGTTGGTGTGATCGAAATCATCGCGGGGCTCCCGGCGCGGGGAGAGCCGTAGCCGGTGTGGTGGAATCAACGGAGAAACTGTATGGAAGATGCAATCGTCACTCGTCTGACCTCCATATTTCGCGAGGTCTTTGACGACGATGACCTGGTCCTAAGACCTGAACTGACCGCCAACGACGTCGATGGCTGGGACAGCCTTGCGCACATACGGTTGATTCTGACCGTGCAGAAGGCTTTCGGCGTCAAGTTCTCGGCTGTGGAGATGAGCCGTCTGAAAAACGTCGGCGATCTCATCGCGCTCACGAAACACAAGCAAGCCCCTGGGGTCGCCCCCTAGCCCGGCATCCAAATGAGCGAATCTCTGTATTCGGAACTGGAGTGGCTGCCTCGACCGCCCGAGGACTTCGCCAGGCGCTGCCGGGCACTGCGCGAAACCACCGGAGAGGTGGGCCGTGAGGTGCGTGCACTGGCGTCTTTTGGTCTCGACGAGAATAAGCTCTCGAGACTGGCGAACGCGATCGAGGCAGTGCGCGACCGCCCTGAGGCACTACGACCGCTGACGCCGTTTCGGCTCGGGATCATCAGCAACGCGACCTCGCATTTCATGGTGCCCGCCTTGATTGCTACAGCGGCGCGCCACGGCATCGCGCTCGAGTGCGTGGAGGCGAACTACGGCCAGCTCATGCAAGAAGCGCTCGACGCCGACTCGACGGTCAATCGAGTCGCACCCGGATGCGGTGCTGGTTGCGGTTGACTACCGGGGCCTCGCGCTCGACGTCCCCATCGGGGATGCGAGCGCGGTTGACGATGCGGTGGCGCGCGCACTCGAAGAATTGCGGGCGGTGCGAGACGGACTCCGAAGAAATTCCGGCGCGAGCTGCATCTTTCAAACACTCGCAAGACCGGTCGAAGCCAGCTTCGGCAGTCTCGATCTGGCGCTCCCCGGCACGCGTCGCAATGTGATCGACCTCTTCAATCGTAGGTTGTCGACCGAACTTGCGGGCAAGCAGGACCTGCTGCTCGATGTCGCCGGTCTGGCCGAAACCGTCGGACTTTCCGCGTGGCATGATCCGTCCCTGTGGAACATGGGCAAGATTCCCTTCGCCAACGGTTTTCTGCCGATCTACGCGGATCTCACCTGCCGCCTGATCGCGGCGTTGCGCGGCAAAAGTCGGCGCTGCCTCGTGCTGGATTTGGATAACACGCTTTGGGGCGGGGTTATCGGCGACGATGGGCTCGAGGGCATCGTACTCGGTCAGGGCGATCCGCAGGGAGAAGCGTTCCTAGGCATACAGAGTGCGGCGTTGGCACTTCGCGAGCGAGGCATCGTGCTCGCCGTTTCGTCCAAGAACAACGATGAGATCGCACGCCAGCCGTTTCGCCACCACCCGGAAATGCTGTTGCGCGAGAATCACGTGGCGGTGTTTCAGGCAAATTGGAACGACAAGGCGTCCAACATCCGCGCGATCGCCGATGAACTGTCTCTAGGGCTCGAATCGCTGGTATTCCTCGATGACAATCCGGCGGAACGTCGCCTGGTCCGCGACACGTTGCCGGAAGTCGCGGTGCCCGAACTGACCGAGGATCCCGCGTTTTACGTGCGCACGCTGCTCGCCGCGGGATACTTCGAAGCAGTCGCTTTTTCCCCCGAGGATCAGAAACGCGCCGATTTCTATCAGGACAATGCGCGCCGCGTGGCGTTGCAACGCACCAGCGGCGATCTCGAATGCCTACCTCGAGACGCTCGGCATGACGATCACGTTTCAGCCCTTCGACGAGATCGGCCGGGCGCGAATCGCGCAACTCATCAACAAATCCAACCAGTTCAATCTCACCACCCGACGCTACAGCGAAGCGCAAGTGGGCGAAATGGAGGCGGATCCTAATTGCTTCACGCTGCAGGTGCGCCTGCTCGACACGTTCGGCGACAACGGCATGATCAGTGTGATCATGTGTCGACGCGATGCGGATGATTGGCTGGTCGACACGTGGTTGATGAGCTGCCGCGTCCTTGGGCGTCGGGTCGAGCAGGCCGTCTTGCAGGAATTGGTGAGCCGTGCACGCGAACTCGGCGTGATTCGAATCGTCGGCACGTATCGACCGACCGAGCGTAATCGCCTGGTCGAGGACCACTATGCCAAGCTCGGCTTTACCGAATGCGATGTGTCCGACGGACGGATCGACCCGGTGGATGCTCGATGTGGCCGGCTACCAGGACGTAAGCTTGCCGATGAAAGTCATCCGCTCACCCGCATCGTAGTAGACTGGCGACCGCGAATTCCCCACCCCACATCATCGAGTACCCGAACAATGATGCACCCACAGATTGAATCTCTGCAGTCCTTGCACCGAAAATCTCGTCCCGTCGCAGCAGCGATCTCGGCAACGATCCTATTGTTCTCCGGGATTGCCCGGGCCGACGCGCCGGCGGCGCATCATTGGACTTATTCGGGGGAAACCGGGCCTGCGCATTGGGCTTCGGAGGATGCTGCCTTCGCGACTTGCGGCCTCGGCAAGGCACAATCTCCCATCGACATTGAAAAAACCAAGAAGCTCGACCTTCCGCCTCTTGAGTTCAGTTATCAACCGACGGCGCTGCGTGTCACGGACACCGGTCATTCCATGCAGCTCAACTACCAACCCGGAAGCCGGCTCACTGTGGGTGGGATGAGCTATGAACTGGTGCAGATACATTTTCACAAGCCGAGCGAGGAGCATGTTCGCGGCCAACCCTACGCCATGGTCGCGCATATGGTGCACAAGAATGAACAGGGCGATCTAGCTGTCGTTGCGGTACTGATGCGCGCCGGGGCCACCAACGCGTTCTTGAAGCCTATTTTCGACAATTTCCCCGCGCCGGGACAACCGGAGTCGGTGGTCGCGGATCAAACCGTCAGTGCGCAGTCGTTTCTGCCGACTGCGCGCGGTTACTACTCCTTCGACGGTTCCCTGACAACGCCGCCCTGCAGCGAGCACGTGAAATGGTTTGTCCTGAAATCTCCTGTCGAGATTTCAGCTGCACAAATCAATCAGTTCGGCAGCCGCTATGCGAAAAACGCGCGGCCGGTACAGCCGCTCAATGGGCGGACGGTGTTGGAAAGCAAGAACTGAAGACTGGAGTGACGCGGCTTTAATTAATAGCCGTCATATTCAAAAAACCGGAACCACTTCCCAGTCCGGGGCTTAGGTTAGGGGTTACCTTTCCCGCGATACGGCCGTTTGGTAGCCCATCCGGGTACGCTCATGAATCTATTCGATTTTGACGCCAAAGTGTCCGCGACCGCGGTCGCCGCGGCCGGCACAGTCATCGGCGCGCTGGCCCAGTTGCGCATGGCCTGGCGCAAGGAAGTGGCCGAGCGCGCCCGCGGTGTGCCGGCCACCAAAAAGTCGCGGCGCGGTCCGGTCCTGGCAGTATTTCTGCTCCTGGTTGCGGCCATGGTGGCCGGCTTCGTGCTGTCGCAATACTTGATGAGCGAATCAAACCGCGAGTCGGCGGTATTGCGTGGCGACCTGCAAACGCAGATGGCGAGAATCAGCGCAACCGCGGAACGGCTGGAACGGGCGTCTGTGAGTGATCATGGGTCGATCTCTCATGCGGATGACGATCATCGCGGGGCGCAAATGGTCACCGTGACGACGACGGTAGGCCCATGCCGTGCGGCCGCTGTCGGTTCCCCGGACGCGCCGCCGCTCTGCTCAGAGCAAGGGGCCTTGCGGGTGACGCTCTGCGGCAGCGTGCCGTCATCGGCGGTGATTGCGGCCGCAGTCTTGTACGCGCGCCCCGAGAATTCACAGCGGCCCTGGTCCGAAAATCGAGTCGCCCCAGGCCAGGACATCGGAGGCGCTCGCTTCGCGGACAAGACTTTTGAACGCGGCGAATCCGAGCAGACGAAACAGGTTTGCATCCTCTTTTCGACTTGGGATGGCGAACAGGCCTTTAGCGCCCGCCTGGTTGTGACTTACGGTGCCTCGCCCGCGGCACCCGAGGTCGATTCGCCTGCGGCCGTTGCTACAGCGGCGGTCGCGACGGCGGCGGTCGCAACTGCAGGGGTCGCACCGATGCCGGACGCCGGCAAATAGCGCTGCGCGCCGATCGATCAGCGTCAGTTTTGAGGGGTAACCGCGGCGCTGGAAGGCGCAGCCAAATCCGGCTGGCGCCGGTAGCCGAGGATCATTGGCGTCTTCGGGTTTTTCGGAGATAGCCGCCCTATGCGGGGATAGATGTCGCTCAGAAACATCAGAGACCCAGGCAGTCGCGTGGTCGCCTGATATGCGCGCTCGTTGTCCCAACCTTCGAACTGGATGCGGTAGATCGCCGAATAGAATACCGCGCGGCCTTCGCCGTCGTGGCAGTGCAGTAGCACGCTGCGGTGAGCAGCCACTTCCTCCTTCATGGCATGCACGAAGGCGTCGACGGTTTCGGGCGCCGGACTGGTCGAGGAGGGGATGTGCACGTAGCGGATTCCGTCGCGCTGCAGGGCACCGCGCTCGGCATCGAAGACCTTCTGGTCGACATCGTCGCGGAAGTCGAACACGGTTTGAACCTTGAGGCCGCTGGCAACGCGGGCCATTTCCTCCGGCGACATGGCGGCGGATTGAAACGCGCGTCCGGGCGTGATCACGGTAAGGCGATGATCGCCGATGACCCATTTGGCGTAGACGACACCCGCGACCAGGATTGCGCCAAGCACGGCGATGAGCAAATATTTAGAGACGCGTGCCGCGACCGACGATCCGCGAGTTGCCGCAGAAGTAACCATTGAATTCCCCTAGTGCCGCGCTATTGCTGTTCGGCGAGAGATGACTCGATCAGCAGTTCCTTGAGAAAGACATTTTCGAAAACCCTGCCGCGCAATATCGCCGCGATGTCTGCGGAAGAGAGCCTGCCCCGCAAATCGAGCCGCTGTCCCAGTACCTGGCAGCCGCTGCAGGGCAGGCCGTCCAACGGCATTCGCACGGTAAACAACCGGTACTGCTGAGCCAGAGCGGCCGAGTCCAGATCATCTCTCTTAGTATATATCCGGAGCTTCGCCGTTGGCAGCAGGAACCGGTACGCCTCTTCACTGGTCGTGAAGTCCGAGGGTACCCATACTTGGCGTCCCGCCACGGCCGATTGCGCTGCGGCGGGAAAGTTCCCGCGCGATCCGTCGAAAGGCCGCAAGAAAACCGCCATCGACAAATACAGCAGCAGACTCGCCACCGGAGCACCCGGACGCCTCATCGCCGGTATGCAGATCGCCGCAACGCAAAACCCGATTGCGCCGAGCAGTAAAACCCAATAAACCGTTGAAAACAGCGCTCCCCCGACGGCGCCTTGCAGCAGCCTCGATTCGTATGCCAGGAATGCCAACGCCGCGGCGCAGAGGAGGAGCGTCGCGATGAACCAGCCGCTACGCAGCCGCTCCCATCCGAGCGCGCAGAGGACAGCGAGCGCCGGCATTGCGGTCAACAGATAGCGTGCCGACCGCTGGCTCGGCAAACTGAATACGATGATGGCGGTGAGCAGCCAAATCCATAGCAGCTTCTCGTCGTCGCTCAGATCCCCCGGCCGGCGCAGCGCCGATGCCATCAGCGCCGCGACCGGCAGCGCCAGCAAGGTCGCGTTCGCAGCGCCGCCCAGAATCATGGTCCACACGCTCGAGCCGCCCCATAGCAGCGTGGTGAAGTACGAGCTCGAACCGGGGTCGAACTTGTGCGCGTTTTCCTTGACCACGAAATCCTGCCACACCGTCTGCGGATGTGGATCGAGAAGAAACCACAGCGAGAACATTCCCAATGACACGGCGCCGAGCAGCACCAGCTTCCACGAATCGAGTCGTAAGAACGGTCCGATACGGTACTCCCGCCGATGCAGATACCACCAGGCGACCGCAACGCCCACCGGGGCAAGCAGCGCGAAGGATTTGTAAAGCAGTCCAATGCCGGTGCAGACGCCGAGCAAAAGCGGCAGCCATCGTGACTTAAGTGCGGCATCCTTCCAATAGAGCAGCGGAAAATACGCCAGAAACAGCCAAAATGTCTCCGGCGCATTGGTCAGGTAAGGACGGCCGTAGCGATAGGTGCTGAAAAAAGCGAGGTAGATGAGGGCCGCCAGGCAGCCGCGTGCAGCCTCACCTGAAAATCTGCGGGCGAGCAGGAACACCAGAAATGCGGTGCACAACGTGTAGACGACGCTGGGGACGCGCAGACTCCACAAGCTCCAATTAGTGCCGTGCGCGGTCGATTCGATGCCTTGCCAGAACAACAGCGGCGGCTTGGTGTTGCGCATGCTGTCGTATTGCGAAATCAGCGGCAGCCAGTGGCCGGACTCTCCGGTCAGGCGCGCCATGTTGATATAGACACTCTCGTCGCCGTTCTTCGGGATGTGGGGGCTGCCGAGACCGTAGAAATAAACGAAGGCGGCCAGCATGGCCGCGGAAACCCATAGCGCAGGGCGAAGCGTACGTACCGCCGCTCGCACGCGCTAGCTTCCGCCGCTCGTGTATTCGGTCGCCCGCCGATGGCGAAAGGTCCACAGGTTGTTGACCGCAAAGTTGAAGGCGCTCGCCGCGGCGATCGCGGTGAGATTGGCGAACAGGTATGCCATGTGGCCGGCCAACAATTTCGTGAACAGGAATTGCAGCACGATCCCGGTCCAGCAGGCGATGGCGTAGCGCGCGAATTGCGCGAGCACCGACTGGCCCGCTTTGCGGGGCCGATCGCGCCAGGTCCACAGGCGGTTCCAGGCGAAATTGTTGATGGTGGCAATCAGAATCGCCGCAGCGAGCGAAAAGTTTAGGCGGATATCCGGCGATGCGATGAAGCGAAACACGAATTCCTGCCCGGCGTACAGGACTCCCAGATTTACCAGCGTTCCGGATGCGCCCACCACGCCGAATTTGAATAGACGCCACTGGCGCAATCGGTTCCAGATGGGCGAGGCGGCGAGGCGCGTGAAAATGCTCATGCAAGAGCCGCGGCATTCGCGGCCGCAGCCTCGGAGCGCGATGCGAGCATCTCGCGCGCCTTCGCGATCACCGATGCCGGTGCAATTTGCTTGAGGCACTGGTTGTCGCCGTCACAAGGAGAGGATCGGTGGTTGTAGGCGGTCAGGCACGGGGAGCATGGCAATGCGACATGAAAGTGATAGGCGGTGGGAGACAAAGATCGATATAGCAGCGGGGTCTCGGGCCCATAGAACACGATTGAAGGAATCGGCGTCAGGGCGGCGAACTGTCCTGGGCCGCCGTCGTTGGTAATCAGCAGGTCGGCGCGATGGAACAAAGCCAGCAGGTCGCGCACGGATGTCGTATAGCCGGTGAGGTCGACGCACCAGGCACTCTCGCACTGATTCAATAGTGCACGCGCCAGCGGCCGATCCTGCATCAGACCGACAACTCCGACCGCGTAGCCATCCGCGAGCAAAGCCCTGCACAATGTCCCGTAGGAGTCCAAGGGCCACGCGCGGATCGGCAGGAGTCCGCCGCCTGGATAAATCAAGACGAGGCGCTTGTCGGCGATGGCCGGAAAATCTTCGTGCAATTTGGCGGCGACGGCTTCCTTTTCGCGCGGCGCGAATTCCAGCAGGGGAGGCCCCTTCGGCATCGGCGTCGCAAATTCCTTGCCGAGCGGCACTGTCGTCGATTCCAGCGCATTCGCCAGGTTCAATAGCTGCAGCGAGAGATGACGGTAGGGGTTGTACATGACCGGGCGGTTGATGAACGAGCCGCGATACAGTCCCTCCTGCGTGTGGGGGTGGAAACCGACCCGCAGCCGGGCGCCCGACAAGAAGGAAAAAATGCTGCTGATGCGTGAGAACAGTTCGCAATCCAGTACCACATCGACCCGCAAGGATCGCAAACGAAAAATCACCCGCAGGCTGTCGGTGACCAGTGCGTATACGGACCGGTCGCTGACAGTCAAAACGTTTTGCGGGTCGACGACCCCCAGAAGATCCAGCACTTCGCGATTCTTTGCAAACAGCAATGCGTGAATCGACGCGTCCGGGTACTTTCGTTTGAGGCTGGAAAACATAGGTTCAGCCAACACCAGGCTGCCCATCTCCGAGAGCAGGATCACCAAAATTCGTTGTGGCCGGGCGGGCGCCCCTGTGCGTCCGAACAGGCGGTGCAGCAGCGAGAACACCGCGCATAGCGGCACGCCGATGAACCGATCCGCGGCCCGCTGAAAGGCAATGTTCATGGGAGCGGCCGAGGGTCAGGTTCGTTCACGGCCGAGATTATAACGCCGAAGCGCCAGCGCCACCGCACCGGTCTAAAGGACCGTTGACGCTGACTTTTGTTTTCTCGGCACGGAGCGGTGCACGCGGGGGCGCGAGGCGCCCAATTCAGCCAGAAGCCGCTTCGCGGTGGCCGCGAAGCGGCGCGGATCTTCATAGGAGCGCGCCAACAGCATGGCACCTTCCAATCCTGCGGTCAGCGCACGCGCGGCTTCAATCACCGACCCGTCAAAATGCAGACCGCCGCCGGCCCGTCCTCGTTCCATGCTACTGGTCAGCCATGCCTCGTTCCGGTCGAAGAAGCGCCTGATCTCGTGCTGCATCGGCGGCGGCAGTGTCGAATATTCCGCGGCGAGCATTCCACACAGGCACATTCGATCGCGCACCAGTACATCCTCGTACAACTGCACATACTTGCCGAGTGCCGATTGCGGGGCAACGAGGTCGATCTTCGCAAGCGCCGCTTCGAAACTCTTGATGTAGCTGACGATAAGCGCACAGCCAAGATCGGCTTTGGTGGCAAAGTGGTAGTGAAGGCTCGCTTTGGTGATCTTGAGCTCGGCCGCAATGTCCGCGTAGCTGAATCCGTTAAAGCCCTGCGTTTGCGCCAGGCGCTCGGCCACCTCGAGAATTCGGGTGGCCGTGTCCGATTTCGTCGGCCGCTCAACCTGTTTATTCATCGATGAATTCTATCAGGATCTTGCATTTTTACCTACTAGTTGGTAGATTCCGTGCAGACCGTCGAATCAACAGGGGGAAATCATGGCTAGAAAATACATTGATTGCCGCGAACACCCGAGCGACAGCAAGTGCACCGTGGCGATCTCCGCCGACAATGAACAGGAATTGCTCGAAATTGCGACGCAACACGCCGCCGCGGTGCACGGCCACAAAGATTCTCCTGAGCTGCGCAGTCAGTTGCGCAAACTCATGAAGGACGGCAGTCCTCCGCAGGTATCGCACGCTCGCTGAGGGGAAGTGGCAGAGCGGGCTATACTTCGGCATTCAAAGCCAGAAGGGTTTGCTCGCCATGATCAGGATCGGGATCTTCGCCATCGCGTTAGTGGGTTTTGCTTCGATCTCGATCGCGGCTCAGCACGGCATCATTCCGGAAGACATCAATCGCGACGGCGCGGCCTGCACCGATTTCTTCGATTACGCCAATGGCTCGTGGCGAAAGGCGAATGCCATCCCGGACTACATGGACCGGTGGAGTCGGCGCTGGAGGTCCGGCGAGCTCAACAAGGAGCACGTGCGGGACATCCTGGTCGGCCTGTCAAGCCGCAAGGACTGGCCGAGCGGCAGCCCCGAGCAGTTGTCAGGCGACTTTTACGCGGCTTGTATGGACGAGGACCAGATCAACAAACTTGGGCTGGCGCCGCTTAAGCCTCTGCTCGAGGAGGTCGCCGCGATCAAGACCGGAGCTGATTTGCAGCGCGTCATAAGGCATTTGCACGCCATGCGTATCGGCGTGCCATTTGCGGTGTACTCGCTGTCCGATTTGCACGATCCGGCGCAAGTCATCGCTTTCGTGGACGCGGCCGGTCTTGGCATGCCCGACCGCGACTACTATTTGAAGACCGAACCGCGCTTCGTCGAAGCGCGCGCGAAGTATCGCGATCATGTCGCACAGATGTTCATCCTGGCCGGTTCCACGCCGGCCGCTGCCGAGGCTGCGGCGCACACGGTATTTGCCTTTGAAACGCGCCTTGCGCAATCCTCGCTCGACAACGTCGCGCTGCGCGACCCCGCGCAAATAGATCACAGAACGAGCTTCGCCGGGCTCACGACATTGGCCCCGGACTTCAATTGGGCGGCGTATTTTGACGCCGCCAAGTTGCCACGCGCCGATGTGAACGTATTGCAGCCGAGATTCATGCAGCAGGTTGACAAGGAGCTGGCGTCGACCCCCCTCGATCAATGGCGCCGCTACCTGACATGGCAGGTTCTGCACAGCGCCGCCAACTCGCTCTCCGCACCGTTTGTCGAACAGAACTTCGCTTTCTACGGCAAGTATCTCAGCGGCGCGACGGAGATGAAGCCGCGCTGGAAGCGCTGCGCGGAGGCCACCGATGCCCAGCTCGGCGAAGCGCTCGGGCGCGCGTACGTGGAGAAATATTTTCCGCCTGCAAACAAGGCGCGAATGCAGGACATGGTGAAGAACATCCTGCTGGCCATGCACGACACCATCAACGATCTTGACTGGATGAGTCCGGAAACCAAGGCAAAGGCGATGGAGAAACTCGCCTCGTTCAACCCCAAGATCGGTTATCCCGACAAGTGGAAGGATTATCGCGGCCTCGCAATCGAGCGAAATGCCTATTGGCACGACGTCGTGACCGCGTCGCGCTGGAACGTGGCCGACGATCGCGCTCAGGTCGGCAAGCCCGTCGATCGCGGCCGCTGGGGAATGACTCCGCCGACCTCGGATGCCTACTACAATCCGCAGTTGAACGAGATCGTTTTCCCTGCCGGCATTCTGCAGCCGCCCGCGTTCGATGCTTCCGCCACCGATGCCGTCAATTACGGCGCAATCGGCGTCGTCATCGGACATGAAATCAGCCATGGATTCGATGACGCGGGCGCACAGTTCGACGCGCAGGGCCGCCTCAGCAATTGGTGGACGCCTGAGGATCACAAGAAATTCGAGGATCGCGGCCAGTGCGTCGTCAAGCAGTTCGACGGTTATTTCATCGAGCCTGGCATTCACCACAACGGCAAGCTGGTGCTCGGCGAGTCGATTGGAGATCTCGGCGGACTCAAACTTGCTTTCCTGGCCTACAAGAAATCGCGCGAAGGCAAGGGCCCGGAACCGACCATTGACGGATTCACCCCCGAGCAACAGTTCTTCCTCGCCTGGGGTCAGTGGCGCGGGGATGAGATCCGGGCCGAGACGCAACGAACCATGGTTCAGGGCGACCCGCACCCCATTGCCAAGTACCGGGTCAACGGGCCCGTGTCCAATTTACCCTCATTCCGAGAGGCCTTTGCGTGCAAGGCGGATGCCGCGATGGTGCGGGCGGAAGCCGAGCGCTGCGAGGTGTGGTAATCAACTGTTAAATACGGACCGCCTTTGCACTGCCACAAAAGGCACCCTTTGATCCGAATCACAGAATAATTCGCTGCATCCGTTACCGTGGGTGCATGCGCCAATTAGCGTTTCTTGCCTCTCTCGCGGCTGTACTTCTCGGATCGCCGAACCTGGCTTCGGCCGGCGACCCTGCATGGGTAGCGATCGGACGCGGAGAGGGTTTCACGGATTTTGTCGATGCCGGCAGCATTGGCATTCGTGCCGGCCGCCTGACTGCCTGGACCCTGACGAGCTTCACGGCGCCCCAGCACAGCGAGCAATTGTCATTGCAGCCTTATTTATCGATGACCACTCTGAGTATGTATGACTGCTCGGGCCACCGCAGCGCAGCTCTCGACAGGTCGTTTTACACCGAAGCGGTGGCGCAAGGTGAGGTGTTGAAAACGCTCACGGTCAGGCCGGCTTCAGTCGTTGTCAATCACGCGACACCAGGCTCCCTTGCGCAGACCGAAATCGAGACGGTGTGCAAGATGTGGGAGACAGAACATAAAGACACGCCCAACGTCGCCGCCAACAAGGCGCCCATTTGATCTGCTAATCGATCGGCCAAGACATCGCTTTCGGCAACGTCGTCTCCGGTGCATCGGGTTTTGGCGTCTGCGCGATTGTGTCGACATCCCGCCACCAGGGCGCGACGCGCTGCGCCTGCACGGGTTCCACTGTCTCGCCGAGGCGCGGCATCATGAGTTGTACGCCTGCCTTCGATCCCAAATCCAGCAGCACCTCAGCGGGCTGGTCCCAGGCGTGCATGGCAAGGCTAAAGGTGCCCCAGTGTATTGGCAGAAAAGGGCCGCCACCGAGCAGTCTCAGGGCTTCGAGCGCGTTCACAGGTCCTAAATGGATGTCGCCCCAGGCGGGATGGTATGCGCCCACCTCCAGCATCACCAGATCGAAGGGCCCAAGCCGCTCGCGGATTGTTTGATATTCGCTGGTCAGGCCGGTGTCGCCGCTGAAGAATACGGCGTGACGCTGCGAGCGAATGATCATCGATGACCACAGCGTCGCATTGCGATCCTTCAAGCCTCGTCCGGAAAAGTGCTGCGATGGCGCAGCGGTCACGCTGAGCGCGGTATCCGGCAACGCGTAGGATTCCCACCAATCCAACTCGGTGATCCGTTCGGGCTGCACGCCCCAGGCTTCCAGATGTGCCCCGACCCCAAGGGAAGTCACGAATGGCACGTCGTGCTTTGCGAACTCGCGAATGGTCGGGTAGTCCAGATGATCATAGTGATCGTGCGAAACGATCACGAGGTCCACCGGCGGCATGGCGCGCAGCGCAACCGGCACCGGCTGAAAGCGCTTGGGCCCGGCCAGCCGCGAGGGCGATGCGCGAGGTCCCCAGACAGGGTCGGTGAGCACGCGAAGACCGTCGATCTCGATCAGCACCGTCGAATGGCCGAGCCAGGTGGCCCGCAGCCCGCTGTCTGGCGGCTTGAGCCACGTTGCCAGCGGATTCATCGAGGGCAGGGGTCCTTGCGGTACGCGCCGCTCGCCGCCACAGAGAAAATCGCCCAGGGAAGGCATGGTGGCATTCGGGTCGCGCAATCCGGGGGCGATGGGGTATACGTTGCGGAATCGATCTCCGGCCCAGCGCGGCGACGCCTGCATGCGCTCGAGCCGCGCGCCTTCCGCCCTTCTGCCGAGCGATTTCATATCGCGGCCTGCTGCACATTGTTCTCCTGATTTTGCCTCGCTAGCAAACGAAATCGCTCGCCACCGCATCATAGCGCGCCGCAACGCTTGGGTTTTAGCCCCGGCGCCGCCCTCAAGCGCGCTTTAGAAATCCTTTAGCCAAGCCTGAGGGCGTCTTGAGGACTCAGACCGGCCTCCCGCCGTACACCTACACCTGCCGCGGGGACAAACGCGGCGAGACCTGAACAAACTTTTGCAAACTAGGAGATTGACATGAATATGACTGAAAACACGATTCGGGCGGCGACCTTCTTTCTCGCCGGCGCCATCACGCTGTGTGCACTGCAGGCGACGGCCCGTGCGGCGGACGCCGGTCTTCCGACACGGACGGTGAGCTATGCCGACCTCGACATCTCGAAGCCGGCCGGCGCCAAGGTCCTGTATCACCGCATCAAAGCCGCAGCGAACGAAGTGTGCGGCTACGGCATGTCCGGGGATATGGGCAGTGCCGGCAGGCACTACGACTGCGTGCAGGCATCGATAGATAAAGCCGTCAAGGACGTCGACTCGCCTGCGTTGAGCGCGCTGCGTCCGAACAGCTTCGTCCATCTGGCCAGCAATTGAAACGCGTCCGATACCGGACCTCATACCACTTTAGGAGATTTATCATGAATACTTCGAATACATCAATGATCTGTGCGGCGACTTTCGTTCTCAGCGGAGCCTTCACCTTCGGCATGCTGCCGGCGACCGCGCGCGCGGCCGACGACAACGTGGTCTCGATGAAGGTCAGTTATGCCGACCTCAATATCCAGACGCCGGAAGGCGCCAAGGTTCTGTACAAGCGCATCGTCCATGCGGCGTATGTGGTTTGTCCGGGCTACGGCGATCTTCAGGATGAGTTCAAATGCATCAATCAAGCGATCGCCGGCGCCATCAAGCAGGTCGATTCGCCTGCGTTGAGCGCGCTGCGCTCGCCCAGCGTGCTGCGTCTTGCCAGTAAGTGAGCGACATCGACGGCGGCCGGGACTTTAACGGCCGCCTTCGATACCCCCGCTATTTTTGCTCCGCGTAGATCTTGACCAACCGGTAGAGAAATTCGCGGCCTTCGAGCAGCGACTTGACGCCCACGTACTCATTCAGCCCGTGGATATTGCCCAGGTCGGGCCCCACGAACACCGGTTCCACGCCGAAGGTTTTGATGCCGACCGCATTGGTGAACTCGCCGTCCGTCGCACCTGCCTGCAGGATCGGCAGAACCGGTACACCAGGCCAGAACTCCGCGGCCAACTTCTCGATCGGACCCAGCACGTCCGGTGTCAGCGGTGGGGGCGCCGCTGTTGGACCGCGTGTCTCCAGCCCGGTGACGGTCACCGCCGGATCCGCGATGAGTTCCTCGAGCTTGGCGCGCACCGAGTCGGGACTGACGCCCGGGAAAATGCGGCAGTTGACGATCGCGCGCGCACGCTGCGGCAACGCGTTGGTGGCATGTCCCGCGTCGAGCATGGTCGCAACGCAGGTCGTGCGCAGTGTCGCATTCCAGCTCGGATCCTTGGACGAGACCAACGCGAGGGCCTGCGCATCGGCCGGATTCTTCAGGAACGCGTTCATGGCATTGGCCGTTTCGCCGTCGCCTTTGGCTGCCAGCAGCTTCGCCATGCCGGCGAAGTACGCGCGATTGCCGTCCGTGAACTGCGCCGGAAAGTCATAGGCACTGATCCGCGTCAGCGCCGCCGCGAGATGATAAATGGCATTGTCCTTTACCGGCCGTGAGCTGTGTCCGCCCTTGTTGGTCACCTCGAGGCGGTAGTTCTGTGGAAACTTCTCGCCGGCCTCGATGTCCAGGGCAACCCGATTTCCGTTTTTATCCAATTCGCCGGCCGCGCCTTCGTTCAGCGCAAACGCGGCGTCGATAAGCTCGCGACGGTTCTGGGTGAGCCATTCAGCGCCGTTGAACGCACCGGCGGTTTCCTCGCCACAGGTCAGCGCCATCTTGATGGTGCGCCGTGGTCGATAATTCTCGGTTCGGAAACGAATGAGCGTGTCGACCCAGATTGCGGCCTCGGCCTTGTCATCGCTCGCGCCGCGGGCGTAGAACGAGCCGTTCTCCTCGATCAGCGTGAAGGGGTCGCGGGTCCAGTCCTCACGCTTGGCCTCCACCACGTCGATATGCGCCAACAACAGAATCGCCTTGAGCTTCGGCTCGCGGCCCGGGTAGATGGCGACGAGCCCGCCTTCCTTCGGATGTCCCGGCGCTGCGAACGGGTGCAAGTCACCGTCCGGAAAGCCGGCGGCTTTGAGCCTGGCCGCCATCCGTTCGGCGGCGAGAGTGCAGCTCCCGACCGACAAGGTTGTGTTGGTTTCGACCAGCTCCTTGTAGATCGCCCGGAAACGCTGTTCGCCGGCGGGCGTATCCTGCGGCGGCACGGCCAGGGCCGTGAAGGTGGTGAGGGTGGCAGCGGCGGCAAGCAAACATTTCATGGCGAACTCCGTAGATGGCAAGGGCATCATCGCGCCTGATGCGCTTTGACCTTCTCTGCATAGCGATCCCGCAGTTCGGTCTGCCGGGACTTCATGTCAATCGGGCGGCCTGCAATCCAAACCTGTTCCGCCAGTGTGCTGACCTCGAGCGGATCGCCGCTCCAGAGAACGAGATCGGCGACCTGTCCCACCGCGATACGTCCGCGCGTGGCGAGCCCGAAAATCTCGGCCGGGGTGGAGGTGATGGCGGCCAGTGCGGCATCCCACGGCAGGCCATGGGCGACCGCGTTGCCGGCAAGTTGCCGCGTCAGGCGCGCTTGAGGCGTGTCGCCGCTGGAAAATGCGATGCGCACTCCGGCGTTATGCAGGCGTGCCGCATTCTCGAGCGAAGAGGCGAGTCGATCATAATCGGCGGGTAAATCGTCCAAGGGATTGAGTATCACCGGCACGTTGGCCTTCGCGAGTTCCTTCGCGACCAACCACGCCTCGTCGCCGCCTAAAATCACAGGCTTCATCCCATTGCGCAGGGCAAACTCCACCACCTCGAGAATGTCGGCGGCCCGATCGACTTGAAACAGAACCCGCCCGCCCGCCAAATAGCGCGCCAACGTTTCCCTTCCGGCGGCGTGCAGCAGCGCTCCCTGCGCGACCGGCCCGGTCGCGCGCGCCTCGCGAATAGCTTGCTCCAGCAGCATGTATTCTGCGGCGCGCGTGCCGCCCGCAACGCTGGCTCCTTGGGCGCCCATTTGCACGAACAGCGAGCGGCTGCCGGCGAGCACGGCGTCGTAGCGACCATCAAGCGTGACCGCTGCGCCTTGACCGCCGATGATGCTGTCGCCGGCGACGGGCGTAAGCACCGTCCAGGTCACCCCTTCAACGCGCGTGACGGGGATGACGATTGACCGGGGGTTATAGGCCAGCGTCACATCCAGTTCCGGGCGCCATTGCTGGTCCCATGCGGGCGCTTTCAGATTCAGCGTCGAATCGATGGTCTGGTTTTCCTCGGCAATTTCCTCGAGGCCGATGTCGGTCAATCCGCCGAACAGTCCGCTGGTGAGGTCCCGGCCCTTCGCATCGATGACGGTGACGCCCGGCGCCGCCGCGTCAGATCCGATGGCGGCGATCAGGCCGCCGCGCACCAGCACATCGGTGTTCTTCAGCGTCCCTTTCGCAGAAGAGGTGTGGACGGTCGCGCCGCGAATCAGAAAGTCCTGAGCCATCGCGCCTTGCGCGCAGGCCATGGCGCCGGCCGCCATGATCGTGAGAATCAAGGGCTTCATTGCGGCACCTCCGCAATTTGCTTGCCGAGCAAGAAATCCGACCTGGGTTTCGCGGGAGGATGGGCGCGATCGAACTGAAGCGCGCCGTCGATGAACACCAGTTCCGCCAGCGCATAGACGCTGAATGGGTTGCCGTTCCAAACCACCACGTCCCCCGACTTGCCGGCTTGCAGAGTTCCGATGCGATCATCCAACCCTAGGGACCTCGCCGGATTCAAGGTGAGCCAGCGGATGGCCCGTTCCGGCGACACGTTGAATCCCACGCGCGCGCCGTGGGCCATGGCCTTCGCCGCTTCCTGATTCAATCGCTGAATGCCGTCTCCCGAATCGGAATGCACAATGGCGCAACTGTGTTCCGGAAAGTCCACCATGGGCAGATTTTCCTGAATTCCGTCATAGGCCTCCATCTTGAAGCCCCACCAATCGGCCCACATCGCCGCGCAGACGCCCTTGTCGGCCAGCCGATCGGCGATCTTGTAGGCCTCCACGGCATGATGGAACGCGACGATCTTGAAGCCGAATTCGTCGGCGACGTCGAGCATGGTGGTCATCTCATCCGCGCGGTAGCAATGCATGTGCACGCGAATATTCCCCTTCAGCACCCCCGCCAGGGTCTCGAGCTTCAAATCGCGCTTCGGCGGAGTGGGCGGAGTCGGCTCCTTGGCCGCTCCATCCTTGTCCTTGGCTTTCTTAGAGTCGGCTTCCGGCGGCTGATTTTTCTTCTTGTTGTACTCCGCCAATTCCCGATTGTATTTGTCCCATTGCTGCTGATAGTCCTGCGCATCGGCAAATGCCTGACGGTAGCCGGCAACGTTGCCCATGCGGGTCGAGGGTGCTTGATGTTGAGAGCCGTACACACGTTTGGGGTTTTCGCCGCAGGCCATTTTCAATCCATACGCGGCGCCGGGAAATTTCATGGCCTCGTAGCTCACGGCCTGCACATTCTTGACCACGGCGGAACGCCCGCCGATCAAGTTTGCGGAGCCGGGCAGAATCTGCAGCGTGGTCACGCCGCCCTCGAGCGCAGTTTCGAAGCCGGGATCCTGCGGCCAGATCGAATGTTCGGCCCAGACTTGCGCGGTGACGGGGCTGGTGGCCTCGTTGCCATCGTCGAGTCCCTTGACCGCGGGTACGGCGTACACACCCAAGTGCGAGTGGATGTCGATGAGTCCCGGCGTGACCCATTTGCCGCGCGCATCGATGATGCGTGCATTGGCGGGCGCGCTCAGTCCCTTGCCGACCGCTTGTACGCGGCCGTCTGCGATCAACACATCGGCGCCATCAAGACGCTCACCTGTCCCCGTCAGCACGGTGGCGCCCTGGATGAGCAGCGGCGGATTGCTGGGCACCTGGTAGGTCGAAGGGAACGGCTCAGCGGCAAAACTTCCCGAAACCACGAAAGCCATGAGCAGCATCAACACAACGCGCGTATTCATTGTCCGAAACCCCATTTGTCGTCCGCCGCGGTCTAAAGGCGGAGCGCGATTATAGTGTGTTGCGCGCCGAGGGGTAGTCCCTCAAGCGATGAGCTTGCGAAGCTCCGAGGACTTGAGCAAGAGATTCGCGGCCGTTTCCAAGCCGATTCGATCCTCGGCATCGAAGCGCGCCAACTCGGGGCTGTCGACATCGAGCACCCCCAGAAGCTGGTCCTGTTGAATCAACGGCACGACGATTTCCGAGCGCGAAGCGGCGTCGCAGGCGATGTGCCCGGGGAACTTTGCGACATCCGGCACGATCAGGGTTTCCCTGCGCTCGGCGGCCGTGCCGCAAACTCCGCGGCCCAGTGCAATGCGCACACAGGCGACCTTTCCCTGGAACGGCCCCAGCACCAACTCGCCGTCCTGCAGGAAATAGAAGCCGACCCAGTTGAGACTCGGCAGCGCCTCGTACAATAGCGCGCACAGATTGGCGGCGTTGGCGAGGCCGTTGCGCTCGCCGGCAAAAAGCGACGCCAGCTGATTGTTCGCCTCGCGATAGGTGGCCGTCTTGGATAGCCCCGTGTTCGATGTGACTACATGCATGCTTAAGTCTCGATCAGATCTTCAGCCGGTAAACCCGCTGCGCTGTCCCGCTGAACAGGCTGGCCTTTTCAGGCGCGGAGTAATTCTTGGCGAGCACCTTGAAGGCATTCCAGAGCACTGGATAAGTGCAGCTGCCCAGATCCACGGGGAAATTGCTTTCGAACATGCAGCGCTCAACGCCGAAGTGTTCGATGCAGGTTTCGATATACGGCTTCCATTCGGCGGCCAATTGCGCGGAGGTCGCCGGTGGAGACTGTAGAAAAGAAGGAAAATTACAGAACGCCATGGCCAGGCCGCCCAGCTTGACCGCAACATTGGGAAGTGCCGCAAGCTTGGCGATGTTGTCGCGCCAACCGGAAAAGCGCTGGTCGCGCTTGCCCTGATAGCTCGCGATCCCTAAAGGTGTGCCGACGTGATCCAGAATCACGGGCGTTTTGGGAAAGGTGCGCGCCAGATCGATCAACTCAGGCAGCTGCGGTTCGAGGAGCCACGCATCGAAGGATAGATTGAACTCGGACAGTTGCGCGTACCCCTCGCGGAAAGTCTTGGAGGCATACAGGCCCGCACCGACCCTGACCAAAGGGCCCAATACCTCAGGGTCCGCATCATACGAGGCGCTATGTCGAATGCCGCGGAAGCGATCGCCGCCGGCCTTCAGATGCGTTTCGAGCACTTTGCTGACGGCCCCGCCCAGCGTCAGATCGACATGACCCACAATGCCCGCGCATGCCCGCACTTCGCCATACAGACCGCTCGCACACATGGCCGCCACGCCATTCACGAATTCCGTTTCCCCCACCGGCTTGAACGCCTCCGGTGCGTCCGCGCGGTACATGGCGCCGCACTGAACGAAAACGGTGGCGCGTATGTTGTGGCCGCTGTTCAAGTCCGCGAGGAATTCGGGCAGCAGGTAGCGTGTGGCACGCCGGATGACCTTTTCGAACCCATGTGTGGCCGGCCTGTTGGCGAACAACGCGGCCGGCCAGTCCCATAGGTGATGATGCGGATCGATGATCGGCAAATCCGGCTCGAGGATGGCTTCTGTTTGCGCTGCTGCGTCGGTCATTGAGTCTCCCGCGATTTCATCGAATGATAATTTTACTCGATAGCCTTGAGAAACGCGGCATCCAGCGTGACGGCACCGGTGCGTTGACACAATTCCGCGGCGCTGCCGACATGCTTGATTCGTCCCTCGTGCAGCAGGGCGAAACCATCGCACAGTTCCTCGATATCCGCGAGCGCATGCGAGCTGAACAGCACGGTCGCGCCGCGCGCATTGGTGGCTTTGATTTCCGCTTTGAGGAAGGCCCGCGCCCGGGGGTCCAATCCGCTCATCGGCTCATCGAGGACGAGTAAATTGCGCTCCGAGAGCAGCACCGCGGCGATGCCCAATTTCTGGCCAGAACCTTTGGAATACGAGCCGACGCGCTTCGGCAGCAGCTTTGGATCCAGATCGATGGCGCCGACCGCGGCATCGATACCCCGCTCATCCAGTGTGATGCCGTACATTCTCGACATCATCTGAAGGTACTCCAGGCCGGTCAGATAGGAAGGCGGAACGAACCGCTCCGGCAGGTACGCCAGCGGAGCGCGCGCCGCGGCGTCCGATGCCGGCAGGGAAAAGATGCTGACATCGCCCGAGTCCGGAAAAGTGAAGTCCAGCAGGCACTTGAGCAGTGTGGTCTTGCCGGCGCCGTTGAGGCCGATCAGGCCGAAAATCGAGCCCGTCGGCACGCTCAAGGTGACCGAGTGAAGCGCCGGTCGTTCGCCGAAGCGCTTGCTGATCCCATTGAAAACGATCGCCTCCGACACCTGGCCGCCCTATTGAAATGGCAATTCCCGCCGATACTGCCAGAAGGATACGAGGTCATGGGAGGAAAGAACGCTCGCCGAAAAGTGACGGTGTTATCGCTCCCATTGTCAAGGTGGATCGGCTTTTGCCGATAACAAGCACTAGGAAGTGTTGGGAGACAGTTTCATGGTTGAGCGACAGCACGGATTGGCGTCGCAGATGCGGCTCGTTTTGGCGGTTTTCGCACTGACAGGCTGCGCCGCATCGCCGCACCGCGAGGTGAAAAACGCACCGGATACACCCGTGTCCGAAGCTTCGCCCGAAGCGCCCTTGCAGCCCAATACGATGCCTTTGATGCCCCCTCCGCCGCGGCAGAACGGCAAGACCGAGACGTACAGCGTGACGGTCAATGACGTCCCGCTCACCGACGTCTTGTTCGTGCTCGCGCGCGACGCCAAGCTCAGTCTCGACATCGATCCTCGAGTGAGGGGCAGGGTCACCCTCATTGCCGCCGATCAGACGCTGCAGCAGATCCTTGGCCGGGTCGCCGAGCAGGTCGATATGCGCTACGAAGTCAGGGATTCGACCATCGTCGTCAGGCCTGATGCGCCATTCGATCGTCAGTACAAAATCGACTACGTCAATATGGCGCGCGAGTCGAAGTCGGCCAGCAATATCGCCACGCAAATTCAGGCAGCATCCGGCGGCGCGGTGACCACGACCGCCGCCGGCAGCACGAGCACCTCAAGTCCCTCGAGCGGCGAGGGCGGCGAGGCTGCAAATAACAACTCGACCTCTGAACTGACCAACGTTTCGCACAACCAATTTTGGTACACGCTGATCGCCAACGTTAAATCGTTGATCGGCGACAACGTCAGTTTCAACAACGGCCAGCGCAGCGGCCAGAGCACTTCCGGTCAGGGGGCGCCCGCCAGCACGCCCAATGCCGGGCCCGACGCACGAGACGCTAGTCTGGTCATTGCCAATCCGGAGACCGGAATCCTGCTGGTTCGGGCCACCGCGCGACAGCAAGCGCGGGTGCAGGAATTCCTGGACGTCGTCCTGCGCTCGGCGCGGCGCCAGGTATTGATCGAGGCCACCGTGGTCGAAGTGCAGCTTTCGGACCAATACCAGCAGGGCATCAACTGGCAACACATCGGCAAGAACGGGCTGACCCTTACTCAGCAGCCGCAAGGACCCGGTCCGTTGCCCGGCGGCAGCATTCCCGGCAGCGGACCCGGCGGCATCACCTATCCTCCGAGCAGCACGCCGCTTGCCAACCCGAGCTTGGCTGTTCTGCAATTCGTGAACACGAATCCCGCGAACATCCTCGGCAATTTGTCGGCCGCGGTGTCGTTGCTCGAATCCTTCGGCAAGGTCAAGGTGCTATCGAGCCCGAAATTGAGCGTTCTCAATAATCAGACTGCATTCCTCAAGGTGGTCGACAACCGCATCTACTTCACCCTCGGCGTGCAGATCACGCCCGGCAGCAACGTGACCGGCACCCAGGCCATTGTCACCTATACTTCGATCCCGGCCACTGTGCCGGTCGGTTTCGTCATGAGCGTCACGCCTGCCATCGATGAGCTGGGAATGGTCATGATGGATGTGCGCCCGACAATTTCGCGCATCATCGACTACGTCAATGATCCGAATCCGGCGCTTGCCCAGGCGAATGTGGTCAGTCAGATTCCCGAGATCCAGACGCGCGAGATCGAGTCCTTGTTGCGTGTGAAGAGCGGCGACATCGCGGTGATGGGCGGTCTGATGCAGGACGTGACCGACAACAACTCGGACGAGGTGCCGTTCGTCGGCCAGATCCCCGTGATCGGCAATCTGTTCAAGTACAAGAACAACTCGCACAACAAGAGCGAGTTGGTCATTTTCTTGCGCCCCGTCGTCATCCGGGACGCGAGCCTCGAGGGCGACTACAGCGAGTACAAGAGTGTGGCGCAACACGAGGGTGTGTTTCAGGGCGGCACCATCAAGAACCTGTCGTTCACGGGGACGCCATGAGTCTGTTGCTCGACGCGCTGAAGCCATCAGAATCGAGCTCTACAGAATCCGGCGAATCGCAGGCGGAGGACCAGGAGGAGGCGCTCGATGCGCGAGCGACACTGGAGCTGCTCGTTCCCCACCCGAAGCAGATGGCGCCGGAAGCCTTGTCTCTGGCGCCGGTGTCCGAGATCGCAACGGTCGCGCCCGCGCCGGCAGCTTACGTGCGCGCGCCTGCCGCGGCGGCAAGAGAGTCTGCCGCCGCCGCGAGAGAGCCTACGGCATCGTCGCCGGGCTACCGTGCCACGCCGGCGACGACTGCATCCCCGCCAACAAGCAAATTCAGCTTAGTGCTCATGATGCTCATTGTGCTGGGCGGCGTAGGTTTGACCGTCAAGCTCCTGTGGCCCAAGACCTATGTCGTGACCTACCCTGAGAGCGGCGAGTCCACGCCGCAGGCCGCGGCCGGCCCGCAACCCGATCCCGTTTCGCTGCATGCTGTGCAGGTACCGCCCAGCAGGCCGGCGGATCAATTCGCATATGTCGGCGGTGCGCCCGAGATAGATTTACATGAGACGAACGCGCTACCGGCCGAGGAGCACGCGCGACCGGCCGCGGTCCCGAAGCCTGCTCCGCTCCTCGCCGAATCGACCCCGCCGCCACATCGGTCGGCCGCTGCCGCGGCCTTCACGGTCACCCGGATGGAGAGTGAGTCGGCGATCTATCGCCATGTGAAGGCCGGCTATCAAGCGCTGGCCTCGGGCAATGTCGCGAGCGCTCAGCGCGAATATCTCGCCGCCCTCGAAATCGATGCCAACAGCATCGATGCACTGCTGGGCGCTGCGGCCGCGGCGGCCCGCGACGGCAAGCCGGCGGTGGCGAACGCGGTGTACGCCAAGGTGCTCAAGCTCGAGCCCGGCAATCCCGATGCAACCGCCGCCATGGCCATGCTGAATCACGATGCGGCGGCGGGTGAATACAACGAAAGCCACTTGAAGATCCTGATCGCGAGCGACGACGGTAGCCGGCCCGCGCTGCACGCCGCACTCGGCGGCGTGTATGCGGCGGATCGACGCTGGAGCGAGGCCGCGCAGGAATATTTCTCCGCTTTGGCCAAGGATCCCGGCAATCCGGACCTGGCCTTTGATGTCGCGGCGAGTCTTGATCAGAACCGCAATGCCGTCATGGCGCTCAATTTTTACCAGCAAGCGCTCGGGTTCGCCCGCCAGCGGCCGGCGCAGTTCGATGTACATGCGGTCGAGCAGCGCGTCAGCCGTTTGCAGGCGAAGACAGGGGCGGCGCGCGCGGACGCCGCGAGCGGCGCGGAGGCTCGATGAGCGCCAAGCCTGCGGCCGTGGCGGCCCCAGCACGCCGGCCGCTCGGCAAAATTCTGCGCGAACGCGGAATGCTGAGCGAGGACCAGCTCCGAATCGCGCTCATCGAACAGAAGCGCAACGGTGAGCAGCTTGGCAAGACGCTGGTCAAGCTCGGATTCCTAAGCGAAGCCACGCTGCGCGAAGCCTTGTCTGAAAATCTCGGTCAAGGCGATATTGATGTCACGCGCGTCATCGCCGACCCGGCGGCGCTTGCCATGGTGCCGAAGAGTTTTGCGACACGCTTCAGCGTGTTGCCGGTGGCGCTCGATCGTAGCCGGCATGTCCTGACCGTCGCGGTCGGCAATCCCAACAACGTCGTTGTGCTCGACCAATTGAATGAGATGCTGCGCGGGGATATCACCGTCGAAGCGCGCATCTCCTCAGAAGCCGAAGTCACCCAGGCGATCGACAAGTTCTACGGTCACGAGCTGTCCATCGACGGCATTCTGAACGAAATCGAAACCGGCGAAGTCGACTACGAGAGCCTCACCAGCACGGATGGCGGCTACACACAGCCCATTGTGAGATTGATGGATGCGCTCATCGGCGACGCGGTATCGCGCCGCGCCAGCGACATTCACTTCGAGCCGGAGCAAGGATTCGTGCGCATCCGTTACCGGGTCGACGGCGTGCTGCGGCAAATCCGCGCGCTGCACTCGAAGTACTGGTCGGCCATGTTGGTGCGCCTCAAGGTCATGTCCGGCATGAATATTGCCGAGTCACGCGCGCCGCAGGACGGACGCATGAGCTTGCACATGCAGGGCCGCTACATCGATTTTCGGGTCGCCGCACAGCCGACCACCCACGGCGAAAACGTGGTGCTGCGCATTCTCGACAAGGTCCAAAGTCTCGTCGCGCTCGACGCCCTGGGCTTGGCGCCGGAACAGTACGAAGCCCTGCAACTGATGATCACCCGGCCCGACGGCATTTTGCTGGTCACCGGACCCACGGGCAGCGGCAAGACCACCACCCTGTATTCGATTTTGAGCGCTCTGAATACCGAGGGCGTCAACATCATGACGCTGGAAGATCCGGTGGAATACCCGATACCGATGATCCGGCAGACCAGTCTGGCCGACGGTCTGAAAATCGATTTTGCGTCCGGCATCCGTTCGATGATGCGCCAGGATCCGGACATCATTCTGGTGGGCGAAATCCGCGACTCGGACACGGCCACCATGGCGCTGCGCGCCGCCATGACGGGCCACCAGGTTTTCAGCACCCTGCACACCAACTCGGCGCTGGGCGCCGTGGCGCGTCTGACCGATCTGGGGCTGAATCCGGAAATTCTCGCCAGCAACATGATCGGCGTGATCGCGCAGCGCCTGGTGCGACGCCTGTGCCGCGGCTGCCGAAGAGCCCTACCAGGCAAATCCCGCGCAGCGGCGTCTGCTGGGACTGGAGCCGGGCAGCACGCAGCCCTTGTACGAGGCGGTGGGTTGCCCGGACTGCGAGCACCAGGGTTATCACGGCCGAATCGCGCTGATGGAGGTGCTGCGATTCGATGCCGATCTCGACGAACTGGTGGCCCGGCGCGCCACGCTGCGCGAGCTGCGCGCGTGCGCCGCGGCGCAACGCGGCGCGCGTACGCTGGCGCAGGATGCGATCCGGCGCGTTCTCGACGGGACGACCACGATCAGCGAAATCGCACGCACCATCGATCTGACCTCGGTCGAGGCGCACTGAGTTCGCCATGCCGATCTATCGCTACCGAGCCGTGACCGAGTTGGGGCAGGTACGCACCGGCCGTACCGAAGCGCTCAATCTGCCCGATCTCGAGGCGCGCCTGACGCAAATCCGGCTGGAATTGATCGAGGCGCGCACGGCAACGGCGGCATCCTGGCTGGCCACGCGCGGCCGCGCCGCGCAGCCGAAGGATCTGATCACCTTCTGCCTGCATCTTTCACAGGTGACGCGCGCCGGCATTTCGCTGCTGGACGGCCTCCGGGATCTGGTTGATCAGGCCGAACATCCGCGTTTCCGCGTGGTGCTCGGCAACGTCGTCGAGGCGATCCAGTCGGGTACGGGATTCGCGGACGCGCTCGCCGCTCATCCGAAGGCCTTCGATCGAACCTTCGTTGCGTTGATTCGAGCGGGCGAACACTCCGGCAATATTCCGCAAACCTTCCAGAGACTGGCCGAATCGCTGAAGTGGCAGGACGAGATCCGCGCCAGCTTCAAGAAACTGCTCATCTATCCGGCGTTCGGCCTGACCATCATCGTCGGTCGTGTTCCTGTTTCTGATGATCTACCTGGTGCCGCAGCTGGCGGTCTTCATCCGCTCCATGTCGGGCGGCCATCTGCCGCTGCAAACCGCGGTGCTGCTGGCAATCTCCGGCTTCCTCGTGCATCACTGGTGGGTGCTTCTGGCGCTGCCCGCAGGCATCGCCGCCGCGATCATCCTGGTGCTGCGCTATGCGTCCGATGCATTTGCGCACGGAACTCGACGGACTCAAGCTGCGCCTGCCCCTGATCGGATTGACCCTGAAGAAAATTGCGCTGGCACGCTTTGCCGCGACGCTCGGCATGATGTACGCCTCCAGCATTCCGATTCTCTCCGCGCTTGGACCTGGCGGCGGCCGCGGCCGGCAACCGCGCGCTCACCAAGGCGGTCATGGAGTGCAAAGCGAAGATCGCCGACGGCCTTACCATCGCCGAGTCGTTCGAGCACGCCAAGCTGTTTCCGAAGCTCGTGATCAGAATGCTGCGCATCGGCGAGATGACCGGAGAGCTCGATCGCTCTCTGGCCAACGTCGGCTATTTCTACGATCGCGAGATCACCGAGGCGATCGAGGGCCTGAAGGCCATCATCGAGCCGGTGCTCACCGTATTCATGGGTTCGATTCTCGGCTGGCTCATTCTCTCGATGCTGGGTCCGCTCTACGACACCATTTCGAAGCTCAAGCTATGAGAGCCGCCGATCACTACATCTATATCACGGCAGCGGCGCTCGAATGCTATCGCGATGCCCGCGGCGGTTTGAGCTCTGGCGGCAAGCATTGCGACCCCGCGCGGCACTGCGGTCGAGCGGCGGCAGCCTGGATCAGAGCGTGCATCAATTCGAGACGCACCTGGATCGGTATCCGTACGACCGCTACTTCGTCGTCACCGACACGCAAGCCGAGGCCTATCAGGCTGAGACCATTCCCGCGCTGTCGCGCCGCGACCTGCGGCTTTTGTTGTCCCGAAAATTGGAGCAGCGCTATCGCACGACGCGGTATCGCGCGGTGGTGCCGCATCGAACGCGGCCCTACGCGTTTCTGCGCTATCTGGCCGGCCGCCGTCTCGCGCACCACGACCCGCATTTTGTACGCCTTGATCGGCCCGGAGTTGCTCGCGCCCTGGCTGGGAGCGCTCGAGCAGCGCGACCTGGATGTGCGCGGCATCTACAGTCTTGGAGCTTTGATGCCCGCGCTCATGTCGCAGGTCAAGCTGCCCGCGCACACCGACGCGTTGTTCGTGATGCGCACGGCGGCGGGGTATCGGCACGCCTTTGTTGCACCGGCAGGCCTCAGATTCTCGCGGCTCTGCGCCTACTCCAATGCCGGCGAGACGCAGGTGGGACAGGAAATCGACAAGACCCTGCAGTACCTCACCATGGCCCGGCTATGGGGCGTGGAAGGCCGCAAGCGCGTGCTGCACATTGTCGTGATCGACGCTCAGCCGCCGCCGATCGCCCTCGCCGTGCCCAACGATGGTCTGAGAACGGCGGAGCTCACCGTGATGCACCCGCGGCAACTCGCGCCTGAGCGGGTCCGGCGAACTGCTCGACGCGCACGAACTCGGCATGGCTTGTGCTCAACCGCGCAGCCCGCAACGAGCACGGAGCCGGCTGCGCCTCGAGTTTGAGCATTCTGGACGCGAGCCGGCGCGCGCGTTTTCGGCGCGCAGCTCTGTGCGCCACGGCAGTCGTGGCCGCAGCCAGCGCCCTATATCTCGCGCGTACCGGGTCTGTCATTCGAGAAAATATCGCGCAAGCCGGCACCGCGGAGTTGATTGCCGAACACGTTAATTCCCAGGCAGATGTGAGGGAACGTGCCGAGCCTAAAACCGAACTGCAGCCCGAACAACTGCGCGCGGTGGTGCAAACGCGCGATCGATTGCTGGCGCGCAATATCAACGCCTACGGTGTCTTGCAGCGCATCGCCGCGGCACTTGGCGCCATTTCCGGGCATCGACGTCGATCGATTGGATTGGTCCTATGCCGCGGTCACAGCGACCGGCGCGGATGGGCAGCCCGCGGCGGCCGTCGCCGGCGAGCCGCAAACACCATATTGCTGCACATCGGCGGGCACATCGGCGGCAAGCCGCTGAAGTCGGATGCCAACGCCGAGGTGGCGGCCCTGGCGGCCGCGTTAGCCCGGGAATTGCACGGCCGCCAAAGCATCGAGAGGTGGCCGTACGATGTGGCGGCGGGCGGATCGCTGGCCAGCAAACCCCACGATGCAGAGGACGAGAAAACGGACTTCAGCGTGATCGTGGCAGTACCGGCGGACCTCGATCATGCTTCCTGAGTTCATGCGATCGCGGCGCTACTCCAAGCAGGCGTTGCGCCTCACGCTGCAACTGTGCGCGACGGCGATCGGCGTCTGCGTGCTGGCCGTGGCATTCATGAGCACGCGGCGAACGGCCGCGGAACACCGCAATGATCTCGGCGCGCAACACATTCAGAGTGCGAGAGCGCGCCTCGAGCGCGCCAGCGAGAGGCTCGAGCTCATCGAAAAATACCGGGACAGATACCGGCAACTGGTGGCCGAAGGCGTCATGGTGCGCTTCGATCGGTCGGTCGCCGGAGATTGGTTTGACGCGGCAATCCGCTCAAGTCACGGAGGCTCGGTCGATGACTACATGATCGGCAAGGATGCGCCGTATGCCGGACCCGAGACCTCCGAGCTCACGGCATATCGCGTGGTCGCGCATCGCCTGGAATTCAACGCGGGCGCCAGCGATGAGGATGATTTTGTCGAGCTGATGAGCTCAATCCAAAAGCAGGTCCCGGGAACCACCGCGCAAGAGGCCTGTTCGCTGACGCGTAACCGCGGCGCGAGCGACGGTGCGGCGCAGTTGACGGTCAAATGCGCCTTGATCTGGTATGAATTTTCGACGAGCGGCGGCGCTCTTACCGCAGCCCTGGCGGGGGGAGGCTAAGTGTCCAGCAACGCCCGACACCGCATGCGAGTCCTCCTTCTGGGTTCCAGTCTTCTGTTCTCGATGCTGTTCATGGCCGCCGTCGGCAGCGCCGCCGAGCCGGCCGATGGCGCGCGCTCTGCCCATGCGCTCGTTCCACGGCCGCAGATCGGCAGGATCTTTTTTTCCCCGGCTGAGCGGCGCGCTCGGCGCGGTGGGGTATCAAGAGCAGCGCCCCTCGCCAGCGGCGTCGCGCCCAGTGAACGCTTCCTGGTTGACGGCGCGGTGAGTTCGAGCAGCAAAGGCCGCGCCGTGTGGATCAACGGCGTGCCAATTGAAAATTCCGCGGCCAAGAAATCGGCGTGGACCGATCGCGACGGCAACATCTGGTTCAGCTACGAGTCGCTGGGAACCCGCCTGATGAGACCTGGGCAGACGATCGACCGCAGCGGCAAGATCGAGGATTGCTTCCTGCCGGCGCCGTAACCCGGCATTGAGCGCACCGATGCCCAGGCGTACCCACTCAAAGATCAGCGCAGGCGGGCAGCGGCAGCGCGGCGCCGCGGTGCTGCTGTTGATCATCACATTGATCGTGATGATGACCATTGTTCTGGCGCCCAGAATGACCGTATGGCAGATGCACAACGCGGCGAGCGGCGTGGCTTCGCAGGCCCTGATCGACGCCAAAGCGGCCATTCTGGCTTACGCCGCCAATCCGGGCGCGGATTCCGTTCCGGGCCGTCGCTTGGGGCAGATTCTGCTGACGCCGGATTTGCCGGTGGCGGCGGGGACCACGTTCGACGGGCAGAGCAAGGCCGGCTGCGCGACGCGCAACTGGAATCCCGGCCAGCCGCTGATCGATCCCAACGCCTACGGCGGTGCCGCTCGATGTGCGCTGCTTCGGCCGTTTCCCATGGCTCTCCTTCGGCCTGTCCGGCCCGAACACGTCGGACGATCAGGACGGCGAGATTCCCTGGGTGTTCATGTCGGCCAATCTGGTGGTCGGATTCAACTGCTTGAACAATTTGAATCCGCTGATGTTGAGCAAGCCTTATACAGGTGGCTGCACGTCGGCGGTGCCGTTCCCGTGGCTCAAGGTGGTCGATGGTCGCGGCAATCTGCTGTCTGCGGAGGTGGCCATTGTGCTCATCCTGCCCGGAGCCCCGATTGCCAACGCGCAGCGACGCGTCGCACCCGCCGACGGCGCGCCCGCCGCCTACCTGGACAGCCTGACGGTGACTGCGGCATGTCCCACACCCTGCGTTCCCGGAACCTATAACAACGCGGCCTACACGATCGCCAACGGTGCCGCATGGACCTTCATCGACGCGCCGTCCAGCACCGCGCTTGGGCCTCAGCCGTCGTACTACACGCAACCGTTCAGCTTCAACGATCGATTGATTTACATCACGGCCGGCGAATATTTCGAAGCCATGGAGCAACGCGCCCGACTGGCCGCGCTCAACACGCTGGCGCAGTTTCGCAGCACCAATGGTTATCTGCCTTATTCCGGTGACAACCCTTCCACGCCCTTCGTCACGACTGCGCCTTGCAGTCGCGCATTGGTTTATTGCCCACTGCGGCCAACTGCGGCGGAACGTTGACCTACCCCGCGTGGT
This sequence comes from uncultured Gammaproteobacteria bacterium, assembly GCA_963775565.1. Lineage (GTDB taxonomy): Bacteria > Pseudomonadota > Gammaproteobacteria > Steroidobacterales > Steroidobacteraceae > Bog-1198. The sequence goes on along the minus strand of CAVZJP010000015.1, from coordinate 294,024 downwards.
ATACCGCTGCTGGTTGGGGATCTTATTTCATTTACGCGGTCGACCCCGGCTGCGTCGCCAGTGCCGCACCGCCGCGCTGCGCCGCGCCTTCGCTGCAATTGGGCGGCGCAGCCACTCGATACAACGCCGTGCTGTTCAGTCCGGGCAGGGCGATCGTCAATGCGCCCTATGCCGCATCGAAAGGGGCCGCTCAGGCGCCGCTCGGGAGCGGATCCCTGGCGGATTTTCTCGATAGCCCACGAAATGTGACCGGACCGCCTTTCGATGCCGCGGGAACCGCGCCCACCGCCAACTACAACGATCGCATGTACGGTATCCCATGAAACATCGAGCAGCAAGGTTTCACGTTGGTCGAGATCGCCATCTCCATGGTGATACTGACGCTGGTGCTGACCGGATTGGTGGTGGCACTCTCGCAGCAATTGCAGCAGAGCTACCTGCTCAACACGCGCACGGCGCTGACTCAGGCGAATCGAGGCATTACTCGCATTTGTCGTCGCCAATGCCCGTCTTCCGTGTCCGGCGGTGGTCGGCAGCAACGGACTCGAATCGACCAACGCTGCCGGGCAATGCACGGCAGCGGCCGGATTTCTGCCTGCCGTGACCTTGGGGTTGCCCAATCTCGATGCCAACGGGTTGCTCGAGGACGGTTGGGCTGATGGCAGCATCCGCGACAACTTGGGTGCGCTCTCGCTATCCGCGCGCCATTCGCTATTCGGTGGCGCTGCTCGTGGGTACGCCGACGCCCTATGCGCTGGTCACGGCCTCGCTCGGCGGATCGGTACGCTCCACCGTCGGCACGGCGCTGGCCGGCAACAACGGATTGTTTGTCTGCCGTTCGTCGACCGGCCTCATCGCCGCGGGCAATCGCTGCGGCAATGCTGCGAATTCCCTGGCGCTCAATGCCGTGGCCGTTATCTGGTCGCAGGGACCGACGGGAAACGATGCGCGCGGCAACTCGGCCGACGAGGCGCAAAACGCGTCGCAATTGGGGGCGCCGGGAATTGCCCGGGCATTTGTGATGCGCACCCAGGCCGATGTCGGTTCGCCGGTCGGGCGCTTCGATGATGTGGTCACCTGGCTGGCCTGGGGACCGGTGGCCGATGATCTGATGCTCGCCTGGCAGGTGCAATAATGCAGCCGGTCTCGCGTCCCATGTGGGGGCTTGCGCGTCTGACCCTGCTGGAGGCGCGACGCACTGCCGTGGGCAAGGCGGCGCTTGGCGCGATGACGGCGGCGCTGTTCCTCGCATTGTTCGCGAGCCGCATCGTGCTGGTCGACCAGGAGCGCGTCACCGTGGTGGCGTATGCCGTCATCGTGCGTCTCGCGCTGGTGTTCACCCTCGCGTCAGGCGATCATCGCCAACACGGTGCGCGATCTGAACGAGCGGATCGTCGATCACTTCCTCGCGTTGCCGTTGACGCGCATGCAATACGCGATCGGCAAATGGCTGGGCTGGAGCGCCGTGGCCGCTGTGTGCGGACTGGCCGCCGGCGCTCCGCTCCTGGCATTCTCCTCGCACCCCGGGAAGGCTGGCTTGGACGTGCAGCTTTGCGGCGGAAATGGTGATCATCGCCAGCCTGGCGCTGCTGCTGGCGCTGGCCCTGGGTCGGGTCATCACCGCCATGCTCGCGTTTTGCTGCATGTATCTCTTTGCCCGGATCGGTTACTTGCTGGTGCTGCTCAGCACCAACATGGGCGCCGCCAAGGGCTCGCTGATCGATCGCTTCGATGCGCGTTACGTTGAAGCGGCCGGGTACCTGCTGCCGCGGTTGGATCGCTTTGCGGACACCTCGTGGCTCAGCGGCGGTGCCATCAGCATCGGGCAGGGATGGCTGCAGGCGCTGATCTATATCGCCTTGCTCGGCGCCGTCGCCAACATCGAATTGCGGCGCAAGCAGTTCTAGATGCGAACCGCGCATTCAAGTCGTCCGTGGAATCATGTCCGCCCGTGGGCAAGGTTGTGCGCCTGTCTTGCGGTCAACGTTGCGTTCCAACGCGCGCATGCGCCCGCCTGGTCCGAGGACTACACGCTCGGGGCTCCGCCCACGGTGGCGGAGGTTCGGGCCGCGTCACTGGGCGAGGAGGTTTTCGCCGGTTATCTGGTGGCGCTGTATTTGCAAAATTTCAACGTGCACCTGGGCCAGGCGACCGCGGTGGCGGACATCGATCGCCGCATGGTGACTCGCTGGCTCGACCTGTCGACTGCGCTCGACCCCGGCACGGGCTATCCCATGTTGTTGGCCAGCCGACATTTTGCCGAGACCGGAACGCCCGCCGAACGCCGCATGATGCTCGACTGGGTGTATCGACGATTCGAGGAACAACCCAACCAGCGCTGGCCGTGGCTGGTGCACGCGGTGTTCGTCGCCCGCCACGTGCTCAATGACAATGCGCTTGCGCTTTCCTACGCCGCCGCGCTGCGAACCCAGGTGACGGACCCCAAAGCGCCGAGCTGGGTGCGACAGATGGAATTGCTGCTGCGCGCGGACCTGGGCGAAACCGAGGATGCCAAAATCATCTTGAGCGGGCTGGTCGCCGCGGGCCAAATCCGCTCCCCGGCGGAGCTTCGGTTCCTGGAATCGAGGCTGGTGGCGGTGAATCCCCCCGAGGAGCCCCGGATTTGTGACGGATTGAGCATTCAGGATTCCCCGGCAATGCCGTTAATTCGGGTAGGTCCTTAACGAGTGCCGGTTCTTCATTATGAAAAAATATCAACGCGGGTTCACCCTGGTCGAGATCGCCATTGTGCTGGTCATCATCGGTCTGCTGCTCGGCGGAGTGCTCAAGGGCCAAGAGCTGATCTACAACCAGAAGGTCAAGTCCACGTACGACAGCTACCGCCAGTACACGGCCGCCATGTATGGCTACCAGGACCGCTACAAAGCGCTTCCCGGGGATGATGCCAACGCGACCACTCACGGCTTCGTCGTGCAGGCGGGCGATCCGGCCATCGTCAACGGCAACGGCGACGGCTACATCAACGGCGGCAACATCTTCTGCGTCAATGCGGCCGATAACCCGAATTCAGAAGTTTGTCAGGCAAATTATCATCTGCGCCTCGCGGGCTTCCTCACCGGCCAGGGCACCATTTCCTCGACCCACCCATTCGGCGGCGTCGTGACCTTGAATGACCCGACCGTCATCGCGAATTTCATCGCGCCCTCGGCGGTGTGCTGGTACAAGTTGACCAACGGCGCGGCACAGCAAATCGATCTTTCGTATGACGACGGGCGCGCCACGACCGGATCGATGCGCGGCAGCGGCGACTTCACCGCCGGCAATTCCACGAATCCGAACGCCATCGCCGCCAATTGGGCCTGCATGACCAATTGATTCGCTGAGGCCGTCGCGGCCAAGGGATTGGGGCCTGGGGGCCCATGCGGCCGCGGGATTGCGGCCGCTTTGCTTTTCGGCGGCCATCCATTTCGGCCACGCCCATAATTTGCAGGATTTTTATACGGCCGGCGGCTAATTCTGCCCTGTTTTTCCGCGCGCGCCTTTAGTTTGTCCGCATGGACTTCCTGTACGCCGCCGCCATCGGCGCATTCCTGTTGTTGACCCTTGGGCTGGTCGCGGGCTGCGCCGCGCTGGAAAAGAAGAAATGACGTGGGCGTACCTGTTGAGCGGCGTCGTGTCGCTTGCGCTGCTGGTGTACCTGGTGGCCGCACTGATTCGCGCCGAGGATCTTTGAGGTGACCGGCGGGGCCGTACTGACCGTGGCGCTGTACGTCGCCGTGTTGCTCGCGCTGGCCTACCCGCTGGCGATCTACATGACTCGAATCGCGGGCGATCCGTCCGCAGGCTTTGTCCGCATCAAGGGCTGGGCCGGCAGTTTCGAACACCTCATTTACCGGGCCGCGCGCATCGACCCCGGCGAGGACATGCCCTGGACCCGGTACGCCGTCGCCGTGCTGCTGTTCAACGCATTGGGCGCCCTGGTGGTCTTTGTCCTGCAGCGGGTGCAGATATGGCTTCCGCTGAACCCGCAGGGCCTGGCCAATGTCGCCGCGGATTCGGCTTTCGATACGGCCGTCAGTTTCGTCACCAACACGAACTGGCAGGGCTATTCGGGCGAAACCACCATGAGCTACCTCACCCAGATGCTCGCCTTGACCGTGCAGAATTTCATGTCGGCGGCCACGGGCATTGCGGTTGCCTTTGCATTGATACGCGGCTTCGCACGCCGCGGGGCGCAGGGCATCGGAAATTTCTGGGTCGATGTCACGCGCGGCACGCTTTATATCCTGTTGCCTCTGTCATTTTGTCTCGCCGTCTTCTTCATGTCGCAAGGCGTTATCCAGAACTTCGACTCCTATAAAGACGTCGCAACGCTGGAGAAATTGACCTACGAGAATCCGAAGCTGGACGCCGCAGGGCAGCCGTTGAAGGACGCGAAGGGCGTGGCGATGACCGAAACCGTCACGACGCCGACGCAGACCATCGCCATGGGCCCGGTGGCCTCGCAGGAGGCGATCAAGATGTTGGGCACCAACGGCGGTGGATTTTTCAACGCGAACTCCGCCCATCCTTACGAAAATCCCACTCCGCTCACCAACTTCGTGCAAATGCTTGTCGATGCTGCTGATCCCGGCGGCGCTGTGTTTCGTATTCGGACGGATGGTGGGCGACACCCGTCAGGGGTGGGCGATCTTGAGCGCCATGACCGTCATCTTTGTCTTCATGGCGGTGGTGGCCATTTCATCCGAGCAGCAGGGCAACCCGTGGATCTCGGCGCTCGGTGTGGACCAGACGCACAGCGCACTGCAAGCCGGGAGGCAACATGGAGGGCAAGGAGTCGCGATTCGGCATCGTGGCTTCCGCGCTGTTCGCAACCATTACCACGTCGGCATCCTGCGGTGCGGTCAATGCCATGCATGATTCCTTCACTCCCCTGGGCGGCCTGGTGCCGATGTGGCTGATCCAGCTGGGCGAGGTGGTCTTTGGCGGCGTGGGTTCCGGGCTCTACGGCATGCTGATATTCGCCATCATGGCGGTCTTCATCGCGGGACTGATGATAGGCCGCACCCCGGAATACATCGGCAAGAAGATCCAGTCGTTCGAAATGAAAATGACCTCGATCGTGATTCTGATCACGCCGTTCTTGGTGTTGGTCGGCACCGCCGTCGCGGTGACGGCAGAGGCGGGAAAACTCGGCATCGCCAATCCCGGTGCTCACGGCTTCTCGGAAATTCTCTATGCACTCTCCTCGGCCTCGAACAACAACGGCAGCGCGTTTCGCGGGATTGTCGGCCAACACGCCTTTCTACAATTCGCTGCTCGCCATCGTCATGTGGTTCGGGCGCTTCGCTTTCATCGTGCCGGTGCTCGCCATCGCCGGCTCGCTGGCGAAGAAAAAACGCATCGAAGTCACCGCCGGAACCCTGCCCACCCACGGCCCTTTGTTCGTGGCTTTGCTGATCGGCACCGTGGTGCTGGTCGGCGCGTTGACTTACGTGCCGGCGCTGGCCTTGGGTCCCGTGATCGAGCACCTGCAATTGTTTGCGGCGCACTAGGAGGAATGGAGATGCGCCAATCGCTGAAATTGTTCGATCGAGCGCTTTGCTGGCCCCGGCGCTGATCGATTCGCTTCCGCAAGTTATCGCCGCGCGTGCAGCTGCGCAATCCTGTGATGTTCGTCGTGTACGTCGGCAGCATTCTGACCAGTATTCTTTTCCTGCAAGCGCTGCGCGGCGCGGGGGAAGCGCCGCCGCTGTTCATTCTCGCGATCTCCGTTTGGCTGTGGTTCACGGTGCTGTTCGCCAATTTTGCCGAGGCCCTGGCTGAAGGACGCAGCAAGGCGCAGGCGGCTTCGCTGCGCGGCTTGAAACAATCCATCAGCGCCAAGAAGCTGAAAATACCGAAGCACGGCGCCGAATGGACCGCCGTTGCCGCGCAATCCTTGAAGAAAGGCGATCTGTTCCTGGTGGAGGCGAACGATGTGATCGCCGCGGATGGCATCGTCGTCGAGGGCGTGGCATCGGTGGATGAAAGCGCGATCACCGGAGAATCGGCGCCCGTGGTGCGCGAATCGGGCGGCGACTTTTCCGCCGTCACGGGCGGGACCCGGGTGCTGTCGGATTGGCTCATCGTGCGCGTCGCGGTCAATCCCGGGGAGGCATTCATCGATCGCATGATTGCCATGGTTGAAAGTGCGCGGCGCCAGAAGACGCCGAACGAAATCGCGCTGACCATTCTCTTGATCGCCTTGACGCTGGTGTTTTTGCTGGCGACCGCCACGCTGCTGCCTTTTTCGCTGTACAGCGTCGAGGTCGCGAAGCTCGGCGCCCCGGTCACGATCACGGTTCTGGTCGCCCTGTTGGTGTGCCTGATACCGACGACCATCGGCGGGCTGCTATCGGCCATCGGTGTTGCCGGCATGAGCCGCATGATGGCCGCGAACGTGATTGCCACCTCGGGCCGGGCCGTGGAGGCCGCGGGCGATGTCGATGTGCTGCTGCTCGATAAGACCGGCACCATCACCTTGGGAAACCGGCAGGCAGCCGCATTCATTCCCGCCGAAGGCGTGAGCGAACAGCAGCTGGCCGATCTTGCGCAGTTAAGCTCCCTGGCCGATGAGACTCCCGAGGGACGCAGCATCGTCGTGTTGGCAAAGCAGCGCTTCAATTTGCGCGAGCGCAACTTGAGCCAATTGGGCGCGACATTCGTCGCCTTTTCCGCGCAGACCCGCATGAGCGGCGTCAATCTCGGCACCCGCCAGGTGCGCAAAGGGCGCGGCGCAAGCGGTACGGCAGCACGTCGAGGCGCAGGGCTTCAGCTTTCCGGCCGGCGTGTCCCTGGCGGTCGACGAGGTGGCGCGCAAGGGCAGTACGCCGCTGGTGGTGGCCGACGGCGGCAAGGTGCTCGGTGTCGTCGAACTCAAGGACATCGTCAAGGGCGGCATCAAGGAGAGATTTGGAGAATTGCGCCGCATGGGGATCAGAACCGTCATGATCACCGGCGATAACGGCTTGACCGCGGCGGCAATCGCGGCCGAAGCGGGCGTGGATGACTTTCTCGCCGAAGCCACGCCCGAGGCAAAACTCAAGTTGATTCGCCAATATCAGGCGGAAGGCCGATTGGTGGCGATGACCGGCGACGGCACCAACGATGCGCCGGCGTTGGCGCAGGCTGATGTGGCCGTGGCCATGAATTCGGGAACCCAGGCGGCGAAGGAAGCCGGCAACATGGTGGACCTGGATTCGAATCCCACAAAATTGATCGAGATCGTGGAGGTCGGCAAGCAGTTGCTCATCACCCGCGGCTCACTCACCACCTTCTCCATTGCCAATGATGTGGCCAAGTACTTTGCGATCATCCCCGCGGCCTTTGCCACGACCTATCCGCAGTTGGCGCAACTCGACGTGATGCGCCTGGCCAGCCCCAATTCGGCGATCTTGTCCGCCGTCATATTCAACGCGCTGATCATCGTGTTGCTCATCCCCTTGAGCTTGAAGGGCGTCAAGTATCGGGCGCTGGGCGCTGCATCCTTGCTGCGGCGGAATCTGTTGATCTACGGATTGGGCGGCATCGTCGTGCCGTTCATCGGGATCAAGCTGATCGACGTGACCTTGAGCGCTCTGCATCTGGTCTAGTGGGGAAAAATGCGCACTCTTCGACCTCTGCTTGTGCTATTCGGCTTACTGACGGTAGTGACCGGCATCATCTATCCCCTGGCGGTGATGGGCGTCGGCAGGCTGGCTTTCGCGAACTCGGCCTCCGGCAGTCTGGTCACCCGCGACAACGAGGTCGTGGGCTCGTCCTTGATCGGCCAGTCCTTTGCCGACCCCAAGTATTTCTGGGGCAGGGTGTCCGCGACAACGCCCATGCCGAACAACGCCGCCGCGTCCACCGGATCCAACTTAGGCCCGACGAACCCGGCGCTGATTGATGCCGTGAAAGCACGCATCAGCCAGTTGCAAAGCCGCGGATCCGGGCAACCCGCTGCCCATACCGGTGGATCTGGTGACGGCATCCGCCAGCGGCTTGGATCCGCATATCAGCCCCGCCGCGGCGCTGTACCAGGTGGCCCGGGTGGCGCGCGTCAGGCATTTGGATCCTGTTCTGGTGCGCAGGCTGGTGGAGGGGCATGTCGAAGGCGCGCAATGGGGGATATTCGGCGAGGCGCGGGTCAATGTATTAATGCTGAATCTTGCTTTGGATCGCGCACAATAGTGATAGATGAATGAGCAACGTCCCGATCCGGATCTGCTGCTGGCCAAAGTCCAGCAGCAAGAAGCCAAGGCGAAACACGGCAAGCTGAGGATTTATTTCGGTTCGGCGGCCGGCGTCGGCAAGACCTACGCCATGCTGGTCGCGGCGCGCAAGCTGGTGAGCGAGGGGCACGATGTCCTGGTCGGCGTGGTCGAGACCCATGGCCGGGCTGAAACCGCGGCGCTGCTCGAGGGCCTGCAAGTACTGCCGCGCAAAACCTTTGATATACCGCGGCAAGACGCTGGTCGAATTCGATTTGGATGCAGCACTCGCGCGCCATCCGGAATTGATATTGATTGACGAGCTGGCGCATTCCAATGTCTCAGGGGTGCGCCATCCCAAGCGCTGGCAGGACGTCGAAGAATTGCTGGCGGCGGGGATCGACGTCTTCAGTACCTTGAACGTGCAGCATTTGGAAAGCCTCAACGACGTGGTCGGCGGCATCACCAATGTGCGCGTCTGGGAGACCGTCCCCGACAAGGTATTCGATGCGGCCGATGAAGTGGTGCTGGTCGACATCCCCGCCGATGAGTTGCTGGCCAGGCTCAAGGCCGGCAAGGTGTACATGGGGCCCCAAGCCGAACAGGCGGCGCATCATTTCTTCCGCAAGGGAAATTTGATGGCGCTGCGCGAGCTCGCGTTGCGGCGCACGGCCGATCGGGTCGAGGGCGACGTTCAGGCTTATCGCGTCGACCAATCGATCGAATCCGTCTGGAAAACGGCGACCGCGCTGCTGACCTGCATCGGACCCGACGCAGCGGCCGAGCGCGTGGTACGTGCCGCGGCCCGGTTGGCGAGCCAATTGAACACCGATTGGCATGCGATCTATGTGGAAACGCCGGACTTGCAGCGCCTGGCACCCGCGCGGCGTGAGCAAATCCTGGCAACCCTGAATCTGGCGCATGAGCTGGGTGCGACCACCGCCGTGATCGCCAATGCGCAGATTGCCGAGAGCATCATTGCCTACGCGCGCAAGAATAATCTGTCCAAGCTCGTCATCGGCCGAGATCCGATCAGGCGGCTCTGGCCCTGGCAGCGATCCAGCGGCCAGAGACTTGCCATGCTCGCGCCGGACATCGATTTGATCGAAATAGGGCGAAAGGATATCCCGACCAAGGAACGCGGCCGCGAGTCCGTGCAGCCGCAGGACATGCCCGACGCCGAGTCGAGCAATCGACGCCAGACGAAGCGACTGCGTTATCTGTGGAGCGCATTGGTCTGCATCGGCGTCACCCTGCTGTCCCTGCCGCTGGCGGCGCATTTCGAGAACTCCAATATCGTGGCGATATTCATCCTGGCCGTGGTGCTGGTCGGGGTGCGCTTCGGCCGTGGGCCCGCGGCGCTGGCGGCGGTCTTAAGCGTCGTTTCCTTCGATTTTTTCTTCGTGCCGCCGCGCTTTTCGTTCGCGGTGAGCGATGTGCAGTACCTGCTGACCTTCTGCATCATGCTGGCCGTGGGATTGATCACCGGTCAACTGACCGCGGGCCTGCGTTTCCAAGCGCGCGTCGCCGCGCACCGCGAGGAACGGGCGGGCTCGCTGTACGAGATTGCGCGCGATCTCTCGGGCGCCGTGCAGGTGGAGCAGGTCGTCAACATCAGCGATGAATCCATCCAGCGCACGTTTCGCGCCAGCGCCGCATTGCTCCTGCCGGACGCGGGCGGGCGGTTGATCGTCAACACGCCGCGGCCGGATGCCAAGCGCCCCGGCGCCGCTCTGGCCGTGGAGCTGGGCACCGCGCAGTGGGCGTTCGACAAAGGCCAACCCGCGGGTTTCGGCACGGACACGTTGCCGGGCAGCGAGGTGCTCTACATTCCATTGCGCGCGCCCACGCAGGCCCGGGGTGTGCTGGCAGTCAAGGCGAACAACCGGCGTCTGCTGCGAATTCCGGAGCAGCGGCAATTGCTCGACACGTTTGCGGCACTGATCGCGATTGCGCTCGAGCGGGTGCACTACGTCGGCGTCGCTCAGGACGCGCTTCTCAGTATGGAGTCGGAGCGGCTGCGCAATTCGTTGCTCGCGGCGCTATCGCATGACCTGCGAACGCCGCTGACGGTGCTCGTCGGCCTGGCGGAATCCCTGACGCTCACCACCCCGAAGCTGTCGGCCGAGCAGCTGGAGACCGCGGATGCGATTCGGGATGAGGCGCGCCGCATGAGCACGCTGGTGAGCAATCTTCTGGACATGGCGCGTATCGAGAGCGGGGAAGTCAGGCTCAACCTGCAATGGCAGCCGCTGGAAGAGGTGGTTGGCGCGGCGCTGGAGGCGGCGCGCGGCATGCTGCAGCGGCATCAGATCGAAGTGCGCTTGCCCCGCGATTTGCCCCTGGTCAAGTTCGATGCCGTGCTGATCGAGCGGGTTCTGGTGAACCTGCTGGAGAATGTGTCGAAGTACACGCCGGCCGGAAGCACGGTGACCTTGTCGGCCGAAGTGATTGCCGACCGCTTGAGCGTGTCGATCGCGGACGATGGACCGGGCCTGCCCGTCGGCAGGGAAGAGGCGGTATTCCAGAAGTTCACGCGCGGCGAGCGCGAAACGGCGACGCCGGGGGTGGGCCTGGGGCTCGCGATTTGCCGCGCCATCATTGAAGCGCATCAGGGCAAGATCGTCGCTGCGCAGCGGCCCGGCGGCGGCGCCATATTCACCTTTACACTTCCGCTCGGCAATCCGCCGCTGCCGGCGATCGAGCCTGAAATGGCGGCCGCCGATGGCTGAATCGCTTCCCGTCGCCATTCTGGTGGAAGACGAACGTCAAATCCGCCGTTTCGTGCGCACCGCGCTCGAGGCGGAGGGCTGGACACGTCCATGAAACCGACACGATGCGCCAAGGTCTCACGGATGCGGCGACTCGCCGGCCCGATCTCATCATTCTGGATCTGGGATTGCCCGATGGCGACGGCGTGGATTTCCTGCGCGACCTGCGCGGCTGGTCAAAGGTGCCTGTCATCGTGCTCTCGGCCAGAGTCGATGAGCAGGACAAGATCGACGCACTGGATGCAGGCGCGGATGACTACTTGACCAAGCCCTTCGGTGTCGGCGAATTGCTGGCCCGCGTTCGCGCCACCTCGCGGCGGCGTGTCGAAGTCGGTAGCCGGCGCGGGTGCCTTATTCACCTTCGGCGATGTTAGAATCGATTTGAGTCTGCGAACGGTGCAGAAGGGCGGCGTCGCCATTCATCTCACGCCGATCGAGTACCGCCTGCTGGGTCTGCTGATCGCCAATGCCGGCAAGGTACTGACGCATCGGCAGATCCTGCGCGAGGTGTGGGGACCTGCGCATTCGGAAGACGGGCACTACGTACGGGTATACATGGGTCACTTGCGGCAAAAACTCGAAGACGATCCCGCTCAACCGAAGCACATCCTGACCGAGACGGCGGTCGGGTATCGCCTGGTGCAGGGCGAGCGATGAGCCAGAGCTTTGACGTGGCGGCGATCGTCGGCAGCCTGCGGCGCGACTCCTATACGCGAGCCCTGGTGAAAAGCCTGATCAGGCTGGCGCCGCCATCCTTGAAAATTGAGATCGTCGAGATCGGCGCTCTGTCCCTCTACAACCAGGATGATGAAGCCACTCCGCCCGCGGCGTGGACGGAGTTTCGCGCCCGCATCAAGCGCGCCGACGCGGTGCTGTTCGCAACGCCGGAATACAATCGTTCGGTACCGGCCGTTCTCAAGAATGCCATCGACGTAGGTTCGCGGCCGTTGCCGAACAATGCCTGGGTGCACAAGCCGGCCGCGGTGGTCAGCCTATCGCCCGGCGTCATGGGTGCGTTCGGCGCGAATCACCATCTGCGGCAATCACTGGTGGCCGTCGGTATGGCGACCATGGCACACCCTGAAGCCTATATCGGAGGCGCCGGCAAGCTCTTCGACGCCGCGGGTGAATTCGCGAGTCCCACGACCCGCGAATTCTGCGAGAAGTTCTTACACGCCTTTGAGCTGTGGATTCGGCGGCTGACCTATCCATTGCCCGCGCGTTAGGCTCATTAAGCCGCGGCGCGGTGCACGGGCGCGTCCTCGAGCGCTCTTGAGAGCACGTCGTCGATTTTCTCCGCCCAAATGAATTCCAGCCGTGCGCGCACGCTCTCGGGGATATCCTCGAGATCGCGCCGATTGCGCGCCGGCAGAATGACGGTGCGAATGCCGGCGCGCGCCGCGGCCACGCATTTTTCCTTGATGCCGCCCACCGGCATCACCACGCCGCGCAAACTGATCTCGCCGGTCATGGCGACATCGGCTCGCACGGTGCGCTGCGAGAGCAGTGACGCCAACGAGGTGGCAATTGCGACGCCGGCGCTGGGCCCATCTTTCGGTATCGCGCCCGCGGGCACGTGGATGTGCAAATCGCTGTTGTCCAGAATCGCAGGATCGATGCCCAGCCGGTCGGCCTGCGACTTGATCAAGGTCACGGCGGCCTGCGCGCTCTCCTTCATCACGTCGCCCAGTTGTCCCGTCAATATCAGTTTGCCGCTGCCGCGCACCCGGCTCGACTCGATAAAGAGGATGTCGCCGCCCGCCGGCGTCCAGGCGAGCCCGGTTGCGACGCCGGGGACGCTGGTTCGAAGCGCCACGTCGTTTTCAAAGCGCGCTGCCCCGAGGATTCGTTCCACGGCGGCAGGATCGATGGAGACGCTTTGCGAATCACCGGAGGCAATCGTGACCGCGGCATTGCGCAACAGCGCGCCGATCTGGCGTTCCAGATTGCGCACCCCGGCCTCACGCGTGTAGTCGGCAATCACACGGCGCAGGGCCTCATCGGAGATCTGCACCTGCTCGGCTGACAAGCCGTTGGCCTGCAATTGGCGCTTGAGCAGGTAGCGCCGCGCAATCTGCAGTTTCTCCTCCTCGGTGTAGCCGGTCAGCTCGATGACCTCCATGCGATCGCGCAGCGGCGCGGGAATGGAATCGAGCACGTTGGCAGTGCCGATGAACAGCACCTTCGATAAGTCGAAGGGCACGCCGAGATAGTTGTCGCGGAAGGTATTGTTCTGTTCGGGGTCGAGCACCTCGAGCAGCGCGGAGAACGGATCGCCCTGATAACTCGCGGACAGTTTATCCACCTCATCGAGCATCAACACCGGATTGCGCCGGCCCGCCTTGCGCAAGGCCTGCGCGATGTTGCCGGGCAGTGAGCCGATGTAGGTGCGCCGATGCCCGCGTATCTCCGCCTCATCGTGCACGCCGCCCAGGCTCACGCGGCCGAACTTGAGTCCGATCGCCTTCGCAATGCTCTGACCCAGGGAGGTTTTGCCCACGCCCGGCGGTCCGACAAAGCACAAGATAGGGCTGCGGCCTTCGGGATTGAGCTTGCGCACGGCGAGGAATTCTAGAATTCTGCGTTTCACCTTCGCGAGTCCGTAATGATCCTCATCCAGGATTTTGCGGGCCTGTTCGATGTCGACCTGCTCGGGATCGACCTTGCTCCAGGGCATGGCCAGCAGCCACTCGAGGTACGTCCGGGTCATGGAGTACTCGGCGGCTTGTTCCGGCATGCGCTCCAGGCGGTTGATTCACGCTGCGCCTGCTCCTCGGCCTCCGCAGGCATGGCGGCATCCTTGATTGCTTTCTTCAGCTCCGCGAGGTCCGATTTGGAGTCATCGGATTCGCCGAGTTCCTTTTGAATCTGGTGCAGCCGCTCGCGCAGCACCGCTTCCTTTTGCCGTTCATCGAAGGCCTCGCGCGTCTTCTCGTCGATCTGCCGCGAAACCTTCAATACCTCGATGCGCCGTCCGAGCAGCGTCAACACGCGATCCAGCCGCGTCTTCAAGTCGAAGGTCGCCAGAATGTCCTGCTTGTCGGCGACCTTCAGGTCCATGAAGCTTGCAATCATGTCGGCCAGGGCGGGAATCGATTCGATGCCGCGAATCGCGTTGGTGAGTTCTCCCGGCGCCTGCGGCAACAACTGCACCGCCTCGAGGGCTTTTTCTCGCAAATTGAGGCCGCGCGCCTCGATCTCCTGATCGAATACCGTGGCTTCGTTATGACGTGTCGATGCGCGCCACCAGAAAGGGTTCGCGGCTCACATAGTCCAGCACCGTGAATCGTTCTTCACCCTGGCAGATCAGATGATGCGATCCGTCCTGCGCCGTGATGAAACGCACGATCGATGCGGATGTGCCGACGCGGTGCAGTGATTCGGGTGCCGGTTCATCGATGTCCGCATCGGTTTGCAGCAGCAATCCGACGCGCCGCTGGGTGCGAACAGCCTCCTGCGCCGCGGCAACCGCCGCCTTGCCGGAAATGGCCACGGGCAACACCACGCCGGGGAACAGCACGGCGTTTCTTCACCGGGAGAATGATCAGGACGTCTTCATTCATTTTCAGGCGGCCTCCCTCGTCAAGCGCAGGTACAGGCAGCCTCGATCCAGCCGGCGCTCGCCCAAGACATAGCGCCCGGGCGGCAAATCGATGCGCCTGCGCATGCGGCCATAGGGAATCTCCAGGCGCACGACATTCATATCGGCCGCAACCGCCGGCGGCGGCACCGTGGTGTCGATCTGCAGGCCCGAAGGAGTGAGCTGTACCGTGATCTCATCGGCGCGTGCGCCGGGCAACGCGATGATGACGTTCAGTTCTGTACCGTCCGAGAAAATGTCCGCCGGCGGCTCCCAGACGGGATGCGCCGCGGGCGCGGCGAGCAGGTTGAAGAAATGCCGATGCTTGCGCTCGGCCTCTTCGAGCAGCGCACAGGCCTCCGCCCACATCCATGATTTTCCGCGGTAGCTGTTCATGAACCATCAAATGCGGCCGCCCGCATCAAAGTTCAAGGGTAGATCCAGGCCGGCCGTGCCCCAGGTCACGCACCAGCCCGGTCGACACCGCGCGGGTCAATTCGCCCTTGCGGGCCGCTCGACTACCCGCACGGTGTAGCCGCCGGACTTCTCGTCGGCCCGCAGACTCAAGAGCCCACGTTTCTCGGCATCGGCGAGCATGTCATTGAACGATCTGAAGCCATAGAAGCGTTCATTGAAGCCCGGCTGGCGCCGCTTGATGGCCTGTTTGATCATCGAACCCCAGATGGGTTCACTGCCGCCGCGTTCCTCGGTGAGCGCTTCCAATGTTTCGACAATCTGCTCGAGTGCGGCGCTTAAATCGGGGCCTTTTTTCTCGTTGGGTGCGCCGGCGGCGGATGCCGCGGGCGCGGCCGCCGCTTGGCGCTGCCGAGCCTTGGCGGGCTCCTTGCGGACCAGGTCATCGTAATAAATGAATTCGTCGCAGTTATTGATGAACAGATCCGAGGTCGAGTTTTTGACTCCCACGCCGATCACGGTTTTGGCGTTTTCGCGCAGCTTGCTCACCAGCGGCGAGAAGTCCGAGTCGCCGCTCAAAATGACGAAGGTATCCACATGGCTCTTGGTATAGCAAAGATCCAGCGCATCGACGACCATGCGAATGTCCGCGGAGTTCTTGCCGGACTGCCTGACGTGTGGAATCTCGATGAGTTCGAACGCCGCCTCGTGCAGGCCGCGTTTGAAATCCTTGTAGCGTTCGAAGTCGCAATAGGCCTTCTTGACCACGATATGGCCCTTGAGCAACAGACGCTCGAGAACCTTCCCGATGTCGAAGCTCGGATACTTGGCATCGCGCGCGCCGAGCGCGATGTTCTCCAGGTCCAAAAATACCGCCATGGTGGCGTCGGAGGCCTTGCTCGACATTCCAAAATCCTTGGATCTTAAAACCAGTTGTAATTGAAGCTTACGCTGATTCGCTCGCCGATAACCCTATTCGGCACGACTTCATGACGAAGCCAGCTCTCAAACAGAATCACCTGGCCCACCTGCTGCGGGAAAAGTCACCCACGGTCTGCTCTCGCGGGCCGCCTGCGCTTTGCGCGGCGGTGCAGCCATGAATCGCTCCAGGCGCGGATCTTCGAATTTGATGCCGGGCGAACCCTTGGGCACCTGCACGTAGTACGTGCCGCTCAAACTCGAGTGGGGATGAAGGTGCAAGCCATGCACTGTGTGCCGCGGCATGATATTGACCCAGCAATCGGTCATCTTCAGCTCGCGGCCGGCAAGATCCCATTCCACGGCGCTGCTGAACGCCGCGATATGCCGCTGAAGCTTGCGGCGCAGGGATTCGAAGGTCGGCGAGACCGTCTGCAGGCGATGCACCGACCCGTAGGAGGTGTATCCGCCCGGGATAATTCTTGGCCGACCAGCGCCTTCCCGCGGCATCATCCAAGCGCAGTTGCCGGCATTCCTTGAGAAGCTGCTGGTTGAATTCGCGCGCGTTGCTTCTTTGCAGCGCGGACGAATACACAAAGGTCGGAAATAAAGCGTGCAGGGATCGCAATGGGCGCTTAGGCTCGCTCAAGCCGTCAGCTTGACTTCGTTGAACTGAATGATGGGCGCAACATCGGTATAGCGGGGGATGTCCGCTTGCAGCTCCGCTGCGGCCGCGCCCCAGACTTCCGCGAACGCGGCAATGCTGTCGAAATAGAATTGGCATCCGCCATGGAAAGCCGGCGGCTCTCCGGGCGCGCCGCCTTGCAGTCCGGCGTCGACCTCGGTTTTGCGCAGATTCTTCTTGAGCAAGCGCATCGCCAAGGGCATGTGCGTGGTGACGTAGTAGTTCACGTCGAAGCGCGAACCGGGCTTGTTCGGATACAGAATCGAAAGTTTGATCATGGGACTCCCTCGTGTGAATCGCGAATCGCTGCGAATCGCTTAGGGCGCCGCCGCCGATCCTGCCGGGGCGCGCGAATCGCTCGCGCCATAAAAGCGCCCGGTGCGGGGGAAGCCGAGAGCCTTGGCGGAATCCAAATCCTGCTGGCGCGATTCCGATCACCTCCGCGGCATTTCCGGATCCCCACGGTTCGAGCGCGACCACTTTGTATCCCATCTTCGTCAGCGTCATCACCGTATCTGCCGAGAGGGCGAAGGGCTCCGCGGCCAGCGTGTCCGGCAACCACTGATGGTGAAGCCTCGGCGCATCCACCGCTTCCTGCAGCGTCATGCCGTTGTCGATCACATTGACGATGACTTCAAGAACGGTCGTGATGATGCGCGCGCCGCCCGGCGATCCCACCACCAGCACGGGCTTGCCGTCCTTGAGCACCAGTGTTGGCGTCATCGAACTCAACGGCCGCTTGCCCGGCGCGATCGCATTGGCCTTGCCTTGCACCAGGCCGAATCCGTTCGGCGCTCCGGGCTTGGAGGTGAAATCGTCCATTTCGTCGTTCAAGAAGAATCCGGTATTTGCCGCGATCACCTTGGCGCCGAAGTAATCGTTGATGGTGTAGGTGACCGACACCGCGTTGCCTTGATTGTCGACGACAGAATAATGCGTGGTCGTGGCATGCTCGTTCGCCGCAGTAGCGCCGGTGAGCGCCGAGGAGGGCGTGGCCCGATCCGGTTGGATCTGTGCGCGGATGGCCTTGGTATTGTCGGCGGACAACAGGCGCGCGATGGGATTGTCGACGAATGCGGGATCACCCAGATACGTATTGCGGTCGCGAAAGGCGTGGCGCATCGCTTCGGTCAAAAGATGTACCGAGGCGCTGGAATGAAACCCCATGCCCTTGAGAGGATAGCCATCGAGTACCTGCAGCATTTCGCAAAGCGTAACGCCTCCGGAGCTGGGCGGCGGCGCCGAGACGATGTTGTAGCCCCGATAGGTGCAGGTAATCGGCGCCGACTCCGCGGCGGTGTAGGCTGCGAAATCCTCGCGGGTCAACAATCCGCCATGAGCCCGGCTGGCCGCGCTGACCGCCGCCGCAATCGAGCCGTGATAAAACGCGTCCGCGCCGCCATCGCTGACGATGCGCAAGGTCGCGGCAAGATCCTTTTGTTGCAGGCGATCTCCCGGCACGAACGGTGCGCCATTGTTGAGAAAAATCGCCGCAACATTCGGGTTAGCGCGAAATGCCTCAGTACCTTCCATCAAGATATCGACATCGCCCCGGGTCAGGATGAAGCCGTCCGCCGCGAGGCGAATCGCCGGCGCGATGAGCGCCGCGCGGGGCAGGGTACCGTATTTCTCGCGCGCCATTTCCAGACCCATCACGGTGCCCGGAACACCCACCGCCAGATAGCCGTTCATGCTGCGGTCCTTGACGACGGATCCATGTGCATCCAGGAACATGTCCGCACGCGCGGCCAGCGGCGCCTTCTCGCGGAAATTGATGAAGGTATTGCGGCCGTCGGCCAAGTGAATGGTCATGAATCCGCCGCCGCCCAGATTGCCGCAGCTGGGATGCGTCACCGCGAGGGCGTATCCGACCGCGACCGCGGCGTCCACGGCGTTGCCACCCTGGCGCAATATCATGGCCCCGACGTCCGAGGCTTCATGCTGAGCGCTCACCACCATGCCCTTGCTCGATTCCAGTTCGAGAGGGGCGGCGGCCCCGGCCGGTGCGCATATTGCAAGCGCAAGCGGGAGGCCGAAACTCAGTGCTTGAAGTTTCAAGGTACCGGCGTCGCCATCGGTTGTCCCTTGTCGACGATCCAGTTCGACACCGCGACGGCACCGTCGCTCCCCGCGGTGACGCTGTGAACGGCGCCGCGCGCATTGAAGAAGCTGTCGCCTGCCTTCAATGCCCGATCGGGTTGTCCCTTGGTCTTGAGCGTCATCGATCCTTTGAGCACGTAGCCTGCTTCATCGCCGGGGTGGGTGTGAAAGCCGATGGTGGAACCCGGCGGCAGCGTCGCAGTGCCGGTCACGATTTCCTTACCTGGGACGCCCGATTGATCGTGCCGTTCCAGGATGGTCCGCACCGGTTGGTCGCCGGCCTTCGGTTCATCGGCCGCCGCTCCCAGGGAAAAAATCGCGATCGCCAGCACAGAAAGAGGAATGATTTTCATGGATTGGGCCTCTTGTTTTCGGTATTGCAAATTGTAGCTCACTGTCCGAACGAGATGCGGAAGATGGTGTTGTTGCCATCCTCGCTCATCAGCAGCGAGCCGTCCTTGAGTTCGAGGGTCGCGACCGGTCGCCCCCAAACATGGGCGTCATCGACCACAAAACCCGTGACGAAGTCCTCGTAGTCGCCGGTGGGCTCGCCGTTCTTCATTTGTACTCGCACCAGTTTGTACCCGGTACGCAGGCTCCGGTTCCAGGAGCCGTGGAAGGCGACAAACGCATCGCCGATATACGCCGCCGGAAAGGCAGAGTTTCCGGCGCTGGCGGCATAGAAAGTCATGCTGAGGGAGGCAGAATGCGACTGGTAAAGCACATCCGGCACCCGCACCTTGCCGGCCAGATCCGGCCGTTCACCCTTCAATCGCGGGTCCTCGGTCGAGCCCAGGTAGTACCAAGGCCAGCCGTAAAACTGCCCGCGAGTGACGCGAGTGGAGTAGTCGGGAACCAAATCATCGCCCAGCCCGTCGCGCTCGTTGGTGGTGCACCATAAAGCGCCGTTCTGAGGTTGTACGGTCAATCCCACGCAGTTGCGAATGCCCGCGGCATAGACGGTAGCCTGCGTCGGGGAGGCCGCGTCAAAGTCCAGAACGACCGCTCGATTGGTTTCCGAGTCCCAAGCCGTTCCGAGTCCGTGCTGCGCCTCCCAGGCCGCAATCTCCGCCGGCGTTTTTTTTGGCATGGACTCAGCGACGTTCGACGCGGAGCCCACCGAGACGAACATCCGTTTGCCATCCGGCGAAAAGACGATGTCGCGGGTGGAATGCCCGGAACCGCTCGGCAGTTGTGCCACCACCACTTGAGCATCTCCGCGCGGCGTCACATCCCCGACGTGGTAGGGGTAGCGTATGACGCGATTGGTTTCGGCGACGTACAACCACTGTGGGTCTTGCGCGTTCGGGAAAAATGCCAGGCCGAAGGGTTGCCGCAGATCCTTGGCAAAGACATCGATGCGGGCTGCACGGCGGCCATCCGCTGCGGGGTGCATGACGGAGACGCGTCCGCCGCGTATTTCGGTCACAAAGATATCGCCGTTCGGAGCGAGCAGCATTTTGCGTGGCCCCTCAAGACCGGTGGCAAAACTGTCGATGTGGAAACCGGGCGGCAATGACAACTTCGCGCCCGGGGGCATCGAGACCACTGAGGGATGATTATTCGATGAGCGGGTGGCATAGGGCGCCGGCAGCGCCCCGGCGCGGATCTGATGCAGTCGACCGGGCGCGTCGAGCCGCCAATTGGCGGTTTGCAGGCTGGCCTCGGGCACGACAATGGCCTGCGCCGTGGACTGCGCACCGGCCACACTCTGAAAGTAAGCCACGAGATTGTCGCGGTCGGCCTTATCCGGCACCGCAATCGCCATTGATGTGCCGGGCACGACACTGCCCGGCGAGTCTAGAAAGCGATTCAAGGTCGCGGCGTCCCAGGTGAGCTTCGAATCGCGCAGCGCCTGGGTGTAGGCAAATTGCGGTGCGCCGGCCGCGGCCCGGCCGAATACGCCGATGAGCGAGGGACCTTGACCCCCGCCATTGTCATTCGGCTCGGCCGTGTGACAGGCGCCGCAGCGCTGCCGAAAGATCATCTTTCCCGCCGCGGCATCCAGCCCAAGCGCCGGAAGCGCCGTAGCTAGACATACGATCGCACAGCAGATGCTTGCCGATGCTCGCCTCACGGGTACCTCCGCCTCCGGTCGTATTGAAATATAGCGCACCCAAGTACAATCATCACGGATGCCGCTTTTTGAAATTACGCTGCTGTTGCTGACGATCGCCGTGGTGCTGATGCAAGTGGCGCGGCACTTGCGTGTCCCATATCCCTCGTTGTTGGCCTTGGCGGGAGGCTGTGTGGCAATTCTGCCCTTTGCGCCGCACTTGAGCATCGAACCGCGCCTGGCGCTGGCCCTGTTCGTTGCCCCCGCGGTCATGGACACCGCTTTCGACATGCCGCCGCGCGAATTGCTGCGTTATTGGGCGCCATTGGTCTCGCTGGCCGTTGTACTGGTTTTGCTGACCACCGCGGCGGTGGCCTGGGCCGGTGTCGCACTGGCTGGATTGCCGCTCGCGGCGGCCATCGTCCTCGGTGCCATCGTCGCGCCGCCCGATGCCGCAGCGGCCGCCGCGCTGCTGCGCGAATTCAGCCTGCCGCGTCGCACGATGGCCGTCCTGCAAGGTGAGAGCTTGTTGAACGATGCCACGGCGCTGCTCATTTTCGGCTTGGCGCTCACCGCTGCGGTTTCACAAGGGCATGCGTGGGAGGCATTGGCCCCGCGGCTGCTCATCGCGGTTCCCGGCGGCGCGGCACTCGGCGTGATGTCGGCAATCTTCTCGATGCGGATCATGCCCAGAGTCGCGGGCACGCTATCGATGATCGTTGTGCAATTTCTCGTCACTTACGGAACCTGGATTCTGGCGGAGAATCTGCAGTTCTCTCCCATTGTGGCCATCGTCGCGCTGGCCGGCGTGGCTGCCTGGTATGTGCCGGCGCGCACCAGCGCGCGCGATCGGGTCAATACCAACGCGGTGTGGTCGACGATGGTGTTCGTGCTCAATGTTCTCGCGTTCCTGCTGATGGGGCTGCAGGCGCGAGTGATCCTGGAAAAGCTGCAGGGCGCCGCATTGACCCAGGCGCTGGTATTTTCCGCCATCGTACTCGGGGTCGTGATCGGTGTGCGCTTTGCTTATGTCATGTTGTATGGCCTGGTGCTCCGTCGGTTCCGCTCTTTTTTCGAGACTCGAGTGCTGCATGCAAAGGTGCCCAATGCCGGCACGGGCGTGTTGGTATCTTGGTGCGGAATGCGTGGGCTGGTGACCCTCGCCACCGCACTGGCGTTGCCGCAGGAGTTTCCCAGCCGCGACGTCATCGTGCTCAGCGCCTTCATCGTCGTCCTCGGCACGCTGATTCTGCAGGGATTCACGATGCGGCCGCTGATTGCCTTGTTGCGCATCGCACCGGATTCCTCGCTCGACGAGGATGTTGCGCGCGCCCGTATCGCCATGCTCGAAGCCGCTCTCGAGGCGTTGTCGGACATTGCCGGCGAGGGAGCCGCCGCGCTTCGCGCCGAGTATGGCGCCGTGCGTGAGCACAGCGTCGATCGATCGCAGCCTGATACGGAATACGGGCGAATAAGGATGCAGGCCATCGGGGCCCAGCGGCGCCTGCTGAACGAGTGGCGGCGCCTTGGGCGCGTTCCCGATGATGCCTATCATCTTCTCGAGGATGAATTGGATCGCGCCGAACTGTACGCCTCGACGCTGGGCTCCACCGCACTGGAGAGCTAGCGCCGCTGCAAGGCAATCGCGGCCGCGAGGCTGACATCGCCTCGACGCTGTCTCGCTCGAAGGCGCCATTTTATGGTGAATATCGGCCATCAGCGTCGCGTTTAAACGACGCCACCAACTTCATCATCGCCTGCTGTTACCATGAGCAACAAACTTTTTGCCGAGACTCTGGTCAGATCGGCGGTCTATACGTGGCATAAAAGGGAGACCACGGATGTCTTTACGTTTCTTCGCAATTGGGGCTGTGGGTGTGTTGACCGCTATTACAGCGACATCCGCGGTCGGTCCCGGGCAACTCATTCGCCTGCACGCGCATGCCCCGGGCACTTCCTTGCTTCATGTGGCGGGCAACCGCAGCACGCAGCAAGGTGCCACCGCACCCAGTTCGAAGTTCGACGGGGCGCTCGCCGAAATATCGCGCCATGTGCGGAGCGAGCACCCGGGAGTGCGGGATTTACATATCCTGAATCCGGCTGCCAGGTTCGCCCTGCCGGCGAACCTTTCGGTCCCCCTGGTTTCGGTCGATGCCGTCACGCGCGGCGACCCTCAGCAACTGAAGGCCGCGCTGGTGGGATTGGGATTGCAACACGCATCTTCGTACTCGAACGATGTCGGCGGATGGTTGCCGGTCGATCAATTGGACGCTGCCGCCGCTTTGACCGAGGTGCATGCCATCAGGGCCGCGATGATGCGCACCAAGAGCGGTGCGGTCACCTCGCAAGGCGATTACGTGCAGAACAGCGATTTGGTGCGCTCCCAAAATGCGCTCTCAGGAGCCGGCATTACGGTGGGAATCATTTCGGATAGCTACGACTGCTATTCGGTCTATGCAAATAATGGGGTGCCTGCCGGAGGCAACGCCGGTTACGCCAACAACGGTTTTACCGCTGACGCGGCCAAGGATATATCCACCGGTGATCTGCCGTCGAACGTCACTGTGCTCGCAGAGGCCGATCCAAACGGCGGAGGCTGTATGAATTACGGCGCGCCGATTCAGCTTCCCTTCGGCGATGAGGGCCGCGCGATGATGCAAATCGTGCACGACGTGGCGCCGGGTGCGGCGCTGGCGTTCTACACCGCGGAAAACAGCGAAGCGGATTTTGCCAACGGCATCGGCGCGCTGGCCAACGCCGGCGCGAAGGTGATTGCGGATGATGTGGGCTATTTCGATGAGCCCTTCTTTCAGGACGGCATCGTCGCTCAGGCCATCGATGCGGTGGAAGCACAGGGCGTGGCCTATTTTTCCGCAGCCGGCAACAACGGCACGCTGGCATACGATAACAACTCGCCGAGTTTTGCCACGGCTGGCTCAGCGCCGAACAACGCAGGCGAACAATTGCTGACCTTCGGTACTTCCGGCGCCACCGCGGTGACCAAGCTCCCGGTGACCATCCCGCCGATGGTCCCCGGAGAATTTGTCGCCATTGTTCTGGAATGGGACCAACCTTATGTGACGGGTGCACCCAGCAGCGGCGGCGCGACCGGCAGGCTCGATCTTTGCATCGAGAACGCAGTGGGCAACGACATCATCACCAACTACAACGAAAATACCGCGGTGTGCAGCGGACCGAATGCCATTGGCGCGGATCCTTATCAGGTCATGTTCGTCGATAATCCCGCGAATGCCGCGGGCAACAGTCAACAAGAGACTCTGAATATCGTGGTGGGCCTGGCTGGCGGCGTTGCCCCGGGCCGGATCAAGGTCGTGGTCGGAGACGATGGCGCAGGCAGCACCATCAATCAATTCGCAACCAACAGCGGCACCATTCAAGGTCATCCGAACGCAACGGGTGCTCTGGCCGTGGGCGCCGCGTTTTTCTTGGATACGCCAGGGTGCGGCTCGACGACGGCCATTTTGGAACCTTACTCGTCGGTGGGAGGCGACCCGATATTGTTCGATGTCACGGGAACACGCATTGCTGGCTCGCCAGTGCCTCGGCAAAAGCCGGACCTGGTCGGCCCGGACGGCGGCAACGACACCTTCCTGGGATTCACCTTGGCCAGCGTTCCGATCACCGACAACAGCGCGATTGCCGGGTGCAAGAACAACGCCGGCTTCCCGAACTTCTTCGGCACCTCCGCGGCGACTCCGCACGTTGCGAGCGTTGCGGCGTTGCTGCTGCAGGCTGATCCCTCCCTGACGCCCGCGCAGATCTATACGATTTTCCGCAGCAGCACTTTGCCCATGGGTACAGTGCCGAATTATTCGTCCGGCTATGGATTCTTCCAGGCCGATATGGCGGCTGCCGCAACCCCGGCGGTTGTTCCGCCGCTGCCGACGCTCTCGTTGGGGTCCAATTCCATCACAGTGGGCGGTTCAACAACGCTCACCTGGTCGTCGGCGAATAATCAGGGGTGCACCGCCGGCGGCACGAGCTCAAGCTGGACGGGGGCAGTGGCCAGCTCCGGCAGTCAGACCGTTACACCCTCTGCGGCGGGCACCGTGAATTACACACTGTATTGCACGAATGGCAAGGGAGCATCGCCGACGGCATCGATCATGCTCACGGTGAACGCCGCCGCATCGGGCGGTGGCTCGCATGGCGGCGGTGCTCTCGGAGTCTATTCTTTGCTCGGCTTGATGGGTTTGTGCGTAGCGCGGGTGCGACGTGCGCTGCGCGTTGCGCGCAATCCCCTGGTCGCGATCAGCTAAGCACCGCAGCTGGCCTCAACGTGAACGCTGAGGGACGAATCATCAGCGATGCCTAGGACATCGCCATACCCGCATTTGGGCGAGCCGGTATCGGCGCTGATCGCCGTCCACGACAAGTTCGCTTTGCCGCTGGCATCTCCGGCAACGGTTATCGGTACCGAAGTGAAGCCGTTGATCCTTGTCCCTTGCATCACAATGTGCCCGGTAGCGGCATTCCGGTCGTAGACTGTGACCATGATGTCCTGCGTACCGTCATTGGTAATGTTTACCTGAACACCCTCGCTAGCGTGCGCGAATGATGCCATCAGCAGACACAGGCATGCCGGAATCACGGTTGTTTTCATGGGGATCCCCTCGCGATTTTCGCCCAATTCTGCCGCCCCTGCGGTGTTTCGCGATGTAGGAATAGCGCTGAAAATCGTGTCAGCGCGCAAGGGCTCATTCAGCCTGCAACCAACACCCGGCCGTGCAAATCGCCAAAGCCGATTGAAACCGCTCCCGGCCGCTCGCACCAGCCGCGAAAGATCACGCTGTCTCCATCCTCGAGAAAGGTGCGAAGTTCATCGCTGCCTATGTTGAGCTTGCGCGTGCCTCCCACGGATAGCTCCACCAACGATCCAGCCTCCTCCGGCGTGGGTCCGGACTGCGTGCCGCTGCCGAGCAGATCCCCGGGGCGAAGATTGCATCCGTTCACCGTGTGATGTGCGATCAGCTGCGAGATCGTCCAGTAGGCATGCCGAAAGCTGGTCGTGGACAGCCGCTGCGGCGGCTCACTTCGAGCCTGCATTCTCGCGGTTTGTATGAACGCCTCGAGCCGGATATCGATCGCTCCCATCTCGCGATTTTGCGGTGAATCCAAGTAGGGCAGGGGCCTTGGATCGCCTGCCGGCCGCGTGAAGGGAATCCGGAACGGCGCCAGCGCCTGCAAGGTCACGATCCACGGCGAAATGGTCGTGGCGAAATTCTTTGCCAAGAATGGGCCCAGGGGTTGGTATTCCCAGGCCTGCAGGTCCCGAGCCGACCAATCGTTGAGCAGGCACAGCCCAAAGATGTGATTTTCTGCCTCCGCCATGGGGATAGCCGTACCCAATGCATTGCCGCCGCCGATGAAAATCCCCATTTCCAATTCATAGTCCAGGCGACTGCTCGGGCCCACGGCAGGATCGGCCGCGCCCGAAGGGGATTTTTGCCCCCGGGGTCGCGGAAAACTTTGTCCCGACACGCCGATGGATGAGCTGCGCCCGTGGTAGCCGATCGGAATCCACTTGTAGTTCGGCAGCAGAGGGTTATCGGGTCTGAAGAGCTTGCCGATGGCCGTCGCGTGGTAGATGGATATATAAAAGTCGGTGTAATCCCCGATCTGCGCCGGGAGCGCATAGCTCGCCTCGTGTTGCGGCACCAGGCAGCTGCGCAGTTTTGATTCGAGCGCAGAACCTTCGGCCATGGCCTCGAACAGGGCCCTGCGCAGCGCGCTCCAGGTTCCCGGCCCGAGTTGCATGAGTGAATTTAGCGATGACTCGCTGCCGGCCTGAGCACCCAGCTTCGCCTCTCCGGCGAACAGTCGCGTCTCGGCGAGCGCCTTAAGGTCGATGATTTGATCGCCGATCGCTACACCGCCGCGATAGGGCTCGGACGAGTTCGTCCGGTGAAAAACACCGAAGGGTAGATTCTGGACGGGAAACGCGTTGCCTAAGGAATTGGCGGACGCGAGCCAGCTGCGAATCTTGGGATCGTGCGTCGCGTCCAAGGTGCCGGGCGTTGTCACGGCCGGGCCGGATCGAAGTGCTTTTTGAGGCCCCGCCAGTGACTCAGGTAATCGAGTTGCAGGGCCGGCATTCCTTGTAGCGCCGAACGGGTGGGCTTGATCACGCTGCGGGATTCGAACATGAACGCCATGGTGTCGGTGAGATGCACCGGAACCGAGGTGTCCGCGGCGACGGCCTTGTCGAAGGTTGCAGCGTCGGGACCGTGTCCGCTCATGCAATTGTGCAAAGAGGAACCCCCCGGCACGAAACCCGTACTTTTTGCGTCATAAACGCCGCATATCAGGCCCATGAATTCATTGGCCACATTGCGATGAAACCAGGGCGGCCTGAAGGTATTTTGCATGGCGAGCCAGCGCGGCGGGAACACCACGAAATCGATGTTGCTCGTGCCCTGTGTGTCGCTCGGCGAGTGCAGCACCAAAAAGATCGACGGATCGGGATGATCGTAGGAGGTTGACCCCATGGCGTTGAAGCGCCGCAAATCGTACTTGTAGGGCGCGTAATTGCCATGCCAGGCGACGACATCGAGAGGCGAGTGGTCCATTTTCGCGGCCCACAAGCGGCGCGCGAACTTGGCGATGAGAACGCAGTCCTCTTCGACATCCTCGTAGCGCGCCCGCGGCGTCAGGAAATCCCGGGAGTTGGCGAGACCGTTGGCGCCAATCGGACCGAGATCGGGCAGTTTGAACGGTGCGCCGAAATTTTCGCAAATGTAACCGCGCGCATGGCCCTGCGGCAGCTCCACCCGAAAGCGCAGTCCACGTGGCAGCACGGCTATTTCCTGCGGGCCCAAACTGATGCTTCCCAACTCGGTGTCGAGTTTCAACGTTCCCAACTGCGGCACGATGAGCATTTCGCCGTCGGCGCTGTAGAAAAATTTCCGGCGCATCGATTGATTGGCGGCGTACAAATAGAGGGCGCAGCCGCTGTGAGAGTCCGGCGAACCATTGCCGGCGATGGGCACGAGACCATCGATGAAGTCGGTCGGTGCGGTCGGCAGCGGCAGCGGGTCCCAGCGCAATTGATTGGGGGAGGCGGCGCTCTCATCCGCGGCCTCATCGAGCAGCGCGTGTTTGAAACTTTCGAAGGGCTGATGAGTTACGGCGGGACGAATGCGATACAGCCAGGAGCGTCGGTTGGCGACGCGGGGGGCGGTGAATGCGGTACCGGAGAATTGTTCGGCGTACAAGCCGAACGGGCAGCGCTGCGGGGAATTACGGCCCAAAGGCAGCGCGCCGGCGAGTGCTTCGGTGGCGAATTCGTTGCCGAAGCCGCTCATGTAGTCATTTGAATCGGAGAGGTTTGCGTCCACGGCGGTGATAGTATGCGATCCTTCGCGGGGTTGGAACTTAAGGGTGTTTATGGCGCGCGAGAGCTTTCATTGGGACGATCCGTTGCTGCTCGATACGCAATTGACGGATGAGGAGAGAATGATTCGAGATGCCGCGCGCGACTATGCGCAGGGGCAGCTGGTGCCGCGCGTGCTGGAAGCGTTTCGGCGCGAACACACGGATCCGAAGATTTTCAAGGAAATGGGCGGCCTGGGACTTCTCGGCGCCACGATACCCGAGGCCTACGGCGGGGGCGGGCTGAATTACGTCAGCTATGGTCTGATCGCGCGCGAAGTGGAGCGCATCGATTCGGGATACCGTTCGATGATGAGCGTGCAGTCCTCGCTGGTGATGTTGCCGATTCATCAATTCGGCACCGAGGCGCAGAAGCAGAAATATTTGCCGCCTTTGGCGCGCGGCGAATCGGTCGGCTGCTTTGGCCTCACCGAGCCTGATCATGGATCGGATCCGGGCAGCATGATCACCCGCGCCCGGGCGAAGGCCGGCGGCTATCGATTATCGGGCGCCAAAACATGGATCACCAACAGTCCCATCGCCGATGTATTCGTGGTGTGGGCAAAGACCGAGGACGACGTCATCCGCGGCTTCATTCTCGAGAAGGGATGGAAGGGACTCACGACGCCGGTATTGCACGGCAAGGTCGGCTTGCGCACCTCGACCACCGGGCAAATTCTGATGGATGATGTGTTCGTGCCCGAAGAGAACATCCTTCCCGGCGTGAAGGGATTGAAGGGGCCCTTCACCTGTCTCGATTCCGCGCGCTATGGGATTGCCTGGGGCGCGCTCGGCGCGGCTGAAAGCTGCTGGCACACGGCGCGGCAGTACGTGCTGGACAGAAAGCAATTCGGCCGCCCGCTCGCCGCGAATCAGTTGATTCAAAAGAAACTGGTGGATATGCAGGTGGAGATCACGCTGGGTTTGCAGGGCTGCCTGCGCCTGGGACGGATGAAGGATGATGGCACCGCATCGGTGGAAATCACCTCCATCATGAAGCGCAACTCCTGCGGCAAGGCCCTGGATGTCGCTCGCACCGCGCGGGATATGCTGGGCGGCAACGGTATTTCCGATGAATTCGGCGTGATCCGACATGTTGTGAATCTCGAGGTGGTGAACACCTACGAAGGCACGCACGATATTCACGCACTGATTCTCGGCAGAGCGCAGACCGGCATTCAGGCCTTCAGCTAGCGAAATCAACCGCCTCGCCTGGCGCGTTCCCCGCCCGCCCGCTGGGGGCGTGTCCTGACAAATCTTGACTCCTCGTCAACCCTTCTTGAGACCGACCGTTGGTCTTTGCAAAGGGGTTGAGGAGGGAGTCAAACATGGCCGCGCGATTTGTTGGAATGCGATTGAGCGGTGCAGCATTACTGCTGACGCTCGCGGCCTGCGGCGGTGGATCGAGCGCCTCCGCTCCGCCGCCCGTCGTTCCGCCTCCTCCCAGTCAGCCGTCGGCCGCCGATACGGCACGGCTGCTGGAGCAAGCCACTTTCGGCGTGACGCCAAGCGACGTAAGCCATGTTCAAAGCGTGGGCTTTAGTGCCTATCTTGCGGAACAACTGGCGGCCACGCCGAGCCAGTACACCGGTTTTAGCTATACCCCGCACACCGCGCCGGTTGGCTGCCAGAACGACCCCGCCACTCCCACCGATGCATCGAGTATCTGCGCCCGCGATAACTATTCGCTATTCCAGGTTCAGCGGCAATTCTTCATGAATTCGCTGAATGATTCGGATCAGTTGCGCCAGCGGGTCGCGTTTGCGCTGTCGCAGATCTTCGTGGTGTCGGGGATCGAGATCTATGAAGCCTACGGCATGGCGGATTACCAAAACATGCTGCTCAACGATGCCTTCGGCAATTATCGCGATCTGCTGCAAGATGTGACCTTGAGCCCGGTCATGGGCCGCTACCTGGACATGGCCGGCAACTACAAGTCCAATCCCGCACGCGGCACCGCGCCCAATGAAAATTACGGCCGCGAAGTTCTGCAGCTGTGCTCAATCGGACTTTATGAATTGAATCCCGATGGATCGCAAAAGCTCGATGGCTCGGGAGCACCGCTTCCAACTTACGATCAAAGCGTCGTCATCGGATTTTCCGCCGCATTCACCGGTTGGACTTACGCGCCGCTTTCCGGCGCAACCAGTAGCGTGTCAAATCCCATCAACTACGACGGAGTAATGGTCGCCTTCGACAGCGAGCATGAACCGGGAACGAAAACCCTGCTCGACGGATTCACGATCCCCGCAGGCCAGACCTCGGCGCAAGATCTCAAGATGGCGTTGGACGATATATTCAATCATCCCAACGTCGGGCCCTTCATCGGCAAACAACTCATTCAACATCTGGTGACCAGCAACCCGAGTCCCGCCTACGTCGGACGAATCTCGGCGGTGTTCGCGGACAACGGCAGCGGAGTACGCGGCGACCTGGGTGCCGTGGTCAAGGCGATCTTGACCGATCCGGAGGCCCGCGGCGACACGCCTGCGACCAGCGGCTTCGGGCATTTGCGCGAACCCGCGCTGTTCATCTCTTCGGTGCTGCGCAGCCTCGGCGGACAATCAGACGGCGTCTTGCCGCGCAGCGCCAGCTCGGGGATGGGGCAGCCGATCTATTCGGCGGGTTCAGTATTCAATTTTTATCCGCCGAGTTTTGTACTACCCGGTTCGCAGACCCTGGCGCCTGAGTTTGGCATCGACAATGCGGCAACGGCCCTGGCTGGGGCGAATTTTGTCAACACCGTGATCATGAAGGGTGGTGCTGCGGCTGACCCGACGGTGACCGGCAGCACCGGCACCAGCATTGATCTGACATCGCTGGCCGCGATCACGGATCCGAACGCATTGATCGCACAGCTGAACCAAACGTTGATGCACGGCAGCTTGTCGAGTGCGGCGAGCGGAATCATTCTCGCGGCCGTCAATGCGCAGTCCGCCACGGATCCCCTGGCAGCGGCTCGCACGGCGAGCTATCTCATGCTGACCTCGGCCCAATACCAAGTGGAGCGCTAACATGCGGCGTCGCAACTTTTTGAGGCATGCCGGGGCGTTGGCGGGAACCGCGGCGCTCGGCCAAATGGGTGTCTTCGCCGCGCGCGCCCAGACGGCGAGCGACTATAAGGCTTTGGTCTGCGTCTTTCTGGCAGGAGGCAATGACGCCAACAACACGGTGGTGCCGATCGATACGGCGGGATATGCGAACTACGCGCAAGTGCGCGCTGATCTGGCGCTGCCGCAGGCGCAGCTCCTGCCGCTGCAAGAGGCCGGCGGTGTGCTTCGTTATGGTTTTCACCCGGCACTTTCCGGACTGCAAAGCCTGTGGTCGGCAGGCAATCTTGCAGTTGTTGCCAACGTCGGCACCTTGGTGCAGCCGCTCACCCAGGCGCAATATCTGTCGAGCACCACGCAGAAGCCGGCGACCTTGTTTTCGCACATCGACCAGCAGCACGAGTGGCAATCGGCGAACTCCAGTACGGCCTCCAGCACCGGCTGGGGCGGGAGGCTGACGGATCAACTCACTGCTCTCAATGCGAACGCGACCGTGCCGGCGATGATTTCCACGGCCGGCAACAATTTGTTCGTCACCGGATCCGCGACGCAGGCGTTGGTGATTCCGACCAGCGGATCCTTCGGGCTCAACGGATTCTCGAGCAGCGGCGGCGATTCGGCGCGCCGCTCGGCATTGGTCAGTTTGTTGGGCGTCGATCAGGATTCGGATCTGGTGATGGCGGCGCAGGATGTCATGAGCGGAGCCTTGAGCAGCAGTGCCACGCTCAATCCGATCCTGACCGCAACCACCGCAACCTCCGTGCAATATTTCAGCGGCCTCACCACCAGCATTGCCGCTCAGCTGCTCGCCATCGCCAAGGTGATCGAGGCGCGCAGCACGCTGGGCGCGCAGCGGCAGGTCTTTCTGGTGAGTTTGGGATCCTTCGACACGCACACCAACGAGCTGAACACCCAACAAACCTTGTTATCGGAACTCGACCCCGCGCTCTCGGCATTTCACGCCGCCATGGCGGCCATCGGTGCCGGCAGCAATGTCACCTCATTCACGCTATCGGATTTCTCGCGCACCTTTGCACCAAACACCGGCGGAGGCAGCGATCATGCGTGGGGCAGCCATCATATGGTGATCGGCGGCGCGGTGCACGGCGGGCAGATCTACGGCACCGTGCCGACGCTGAGTATCGGCGGTCCTGATGATGCGGGCCAAGGGCGCTGGATTCCCACCATCGCCGTGGATCAATATGCCGCGACCCTGGCGTCATGGTTCGGGGTCAATGCCACCCAGCTGGCCGCGGTGTTACCGAATTTGGCGGCCTTCACTCCGAGCAATCTGAGCTTTATCTAGACGATTCAAGGATAGGCAGCAGAACCGGAACCGGATGCGCGGGGCACGCGAAAATTCGGTTTCAGATCGAGCTGCCACTCTGCGCTGGTCGGGTCCTCGGCGCTCAGGTTGACCTGCCGATTGGTGGTCTCCTCGGCGTGAGCCAGATTCGGATGCCAGACCCTTACCGTGTACTCGCCGACCGGCAGATCGGCGATCACCGCGCTGCCCGCAGCGCCGGTTTTCGCGAAGAACGGTGTCTCCGACACATAGATGTAGCCGATCATCCAGTCGTGAATATTGCAGCCCAGGACCACGACTCCCGGCTTGTCGAAGATCACGGGCGTCGCGTTCAAGCCGCCGTACAAAGGCAATTCGAATTTCTTGGCAGGAGAAAAAGAATAGACCTGGTGCCGGATATTGTCGCTGTTCGGAAAGCGAACGGTCGCGCCGACGAATACTGGTTTCACATAGGGCACGAATTGTTTGTCGACCTGGTCGACCGCATCTCCCGCGGGCTTGCCGCGCAAGGCATTTTTTGGATCCAGCGGAACTGCCAGGATGACCGCGTCGGCGACCGGCTTACCCTTGTGATCCTTCACCAATACGCGCAATTCGGCGCCGTGCGCGGCGGTCGCGCAGAAACAAATCCAGAGCAGTGCGATGGCGGTTGTCTTTTGCATTTAGAAGCGATAATTCCAAGTGATCTCGGGCACCGATTTGACGTAATTGTTGCCCCCTTCAGCCCGCGTTTCCAGCCGCTCAAATCCAAAGCCGATGGTGCCATGGGTGGTGACGAAATACTCCGCCCCGAGCTTCACGCCATAAGTGGTTCCGGTGAGTTTGTAGGCATAAGCGTCCGGACCGAAAGTCGGATCCGGGGCGATGGCAGTGGAGACGACGAACAGATATTCCCAGGGTACCAAGGTTGTGGAGGTTACATCTCCATGCCGCCACAACGCTCCGGCCGTGAGCGAAATCCGCTCGCTCAGCGAAAATTCGACGGTGGCGCCGAGGTTGTTGCCTTCGAGGCTGAAGGCATCGGCCGAGCGTCCCGGCACCACTTCCGGACCGGGGGTCGCGGCAGAACGCTCGAATGAATATTGGGCCGAAAGACTCCAGCGCTCGTCGATGCGTTTGCCGAGTTCCAGCGACGCGCGGTATAGCGTCGCATCGCGATAGCCGTCCTGGTAAGCCGCGCGGCCCAGAGAAAATTGCGCGCGCGCCCAGGGTGCAAACGCTCCCAGCCCCCATTTCTTCTTGAGCGACACCGCGCCTTCGATGGTGGCGTTGTTGAGTCCATCGAGCCGATCGTAGGCCTCACCGGCCAGGTCTGCGCCGACCGCCAGACTCCAGTCCCCGCTTAAGGGAACAAGCTGGTAGAGGGAAAGGTGGGCATTCACGGCGTAGTCTTGAACGATGTCCGAGGCCGCCTGAGCGTTACCGACATTATTATCGTGATTGAGCCCCGCTGCGGCGGACCACGACCAATCGGCGCGCGCCGCCGTAGGGGTTGCAGCCAAAATAACGAGCGCCGTCAGCGGAGCGAGCGATTCGCGCATTGCCGCATTATGCAATCTCAAGGTGCGGGGCGAGAGGACCTGGGTCTCAACCGCCTTCCTTAGTCAAGCGCTGGGTGCATTTTTGACCACGGCGTGGCCTGCCGCCAGCCAGGCATCGAGACCCCCGTGCAAGGGGCGGACTTTTTTGATGCCGTGGTTCATTAAAATCTTGGCCACGCGCGCGGCGGAAGCCTCGCTGGGACAGCTGCAATACAGAACGATATCCCGATCCCGGGGCAGGTCCTTAAGATGCTGATCGACGTCCGTCAGGGAAATAGGCAACGCTCCGGGAATCCAGTGGGGTTCGAGCGCGCGCGCCGCGGCAGAGCGCACGTCGATGATCAAGGGTTGTGGGCTCTTCTGCATGAGCGCATACAGGTCCGGCACGCTGATTCGAGCCATGCGCAAGGTTTTGTAGAATCTTTGTCGCTCCCACCACTTATAGAGGATGTAAGCCCCCACGAAGATCAACCCAACCAACAAGGCAACGCCGCCGATCCGATCAAGATAGGCCAGGAGCTGCTCGATCTGCGCTCTGAATACCATGCCGGCACCGAGGCTCGCACCCGTCCACAGGATCGCGGCCAGGGTGCTCAATAAAACGAATCGCGGCCAGCCGATGCGCATGGCGCCGGCCATCGGCGGCGCGATGGTCGACAAGCCGGGAACGAATTTTGCGATGACGATCGAATTGATGCCCCAGCGCTCGAAGCGGGTCTGGGTCTGGCTTACGCAATAATCGGGCTCCAGGGAAATCCGGCACAGCGTCTTCAATACCCGCATCCCGTAGAACTGACCCACCAGATACCAGCCACAGTCAGCGATCAAACACGCGGCAACGCACGCACCAAACAGCGCCGGTAGGGGAAACTGTCCGCTTGCGCCGAGCGCGCCCGCAACGATGAGGGTCGGAATCGCCGGGACGGGAAGCCCGGCTTGATTCAACAGGACGTTGAGGGCCACCGCTGTCAGGCCGTATTGACTGAGCGCCGCGAGTAGTTCCTGGGTCAACTCTTTCTTCGTTCGATGTTAGGCAGGAATGCCGCCACCATGCCGAGCAGGGGCAAGTAGGCGCAGATGCGATAGACGAATTCAATGCCATGCCGGTCCGCAAGGCCGCCCAGAACGGCCGCGCCGATGCCGCCGATGCCGAAGGCAAATCCGAAAAACAGCCCCGAGACGGCACCCACATTGCCCGGCATCAGTTCCTGCGCGAATACGACGATGGCAGAGAATGCCGAGGACAGGATCAATCCGATGACGAAGGTCAGCATGCCGACCCACATGAGGTCGGCATACGGGAGAATCAAGGTAAAGGGGGCAATTCCCAAAATCGATACCCAAATCACGCGCTTTCGTCCGATCCGATCGCCCACGGGCCCGCCGAACAAGGTGCCGAGCGCCATCGCCAGCAGGAAGACGAACAGGTGGATCTGCGCGGAACGCACCGAGACGTGAAATTTTTCGATCAGGTAGAAGCTGAAGTAACTGGTGATGCTGGCGACATAGAAATATTTGGAAAAGATCAACAGCACCAGCACCGCGATCGAGGCTGCCACGCGGCGCGAGGACACCGGGGAGACTGCCGGCGCATGGCGTACGGCGGGTCGGTCGATGTGCTGACGCTTATACCAAGCCCCGACGCGCGCGAGCACGGCGATCGCAAGCAGCGCGGCCAGCGCGAACCACGCAAGGCTGGTCTGGCCCCGCGGAATGATGATCCAGGCGGCCAGCAACGGACCCATGGCGCTACCGGCATTGCCGCCGACCTGGAAAATCGATTGCGCAAGCCCATGGCGGCCGCCGGATGCCAAGCGGGCGATACGCGAGGATTCGGGATGAAAGATCGCGGATCCCGCACCGATCAGGGCGGCCGCCGCCAACACGCTGCCATAGTTTGCAGCGAAAGCCAGGACCACGATGCCGATCAACGTGAAGCACATGCCGGCGCTGAGCGAATAGGGCTTGGGGTGTTTGTCCGTGTAGATCCCGATGAGCGGCTGCAACAGGGATGCGCTGACCTGGTAGGTCAGAGTGATCGCACCGATCTGCGCGAAGCTCAGGTGAAATTCACCCTTGAGCAAGGGATAGATGGCCACGATCAACGACTGCATCATGTCGTTGAGGAAATGTGAGAAGCTGATGGCTCCCAGCAGGTTGAATCGCGTTGATGCCACCGGGGCGATGCCTTGCGAATCCGCGGCGAAGCTTTTTGCCATACAAGTCACGGCCCATTCAATGAGCGCTCTTGCGCGCTCCGAAGTGCTAACCCTACTAGCTACTTCGTTGCCTGTCCTGAGAGAATGCGCCGATGAATCAGTTCGAGCCCTATGTCTTCCTTCGCGGCCTCGGCTCTCGTTGGGACGTGTTGGCATTCATCGTGGTCATCGGATTGATTGTGTTTCTGGGCGAGACATCGCGCGGCCTGTTTGCGCCGCTGTCGCAGCTCGAGCTGTCGCCGATGTCCCTGGATCCGGTGCACTTGCCCGAATACGCGGCGCGCACGACTTTCCGCATGTTCGCGGCGCTGGCCGTCTCGTTGGTTTTTACGCTGACCTACGCGACCTGGGCGGCCAAGAGCGAGCGAGCCGGCAAGTTGTTGGTGCCCATCCTGGACATTCTGCAGTCGGTGCCGATCCTGGGTTTCATTTCAATTACAGTGGTGTTCTTCATGTCGCTGGCGCCCGGTCGGGTGCTCGGCGCGGAATTCGCCGCCATCTTCGCCATCTTCACCAGCCAGGCCTGGAACATGGCATTCAGCTTTTATCAATCCTTGCGTACGATTCCCATCGAACTCAACGAGGCGGCCGAGTCTTTTCGCCTGTCGCCGTGGATGCGTTTCTGGCAGCTGGAGGTCCCCTTCGGCATGCCGGCGCTGATCTGGAACATGATGATGTCCATGTCCGGGGGCTGGTTCTTCGTCGTCGCCTCCGAGTCGATCAGCGTGGGTCATACGACGGTGGCGCTGCCCGGGGTCGGCTCTTATATCGCCCTTGCCATTGCGCAGAAAAATCTCGTTGCCATCGGCTGGGCGATCGCCACCATGTTGATCGTCATTCTCATTTACGACCAGCTGTTGTTTCGGCCGCTGGTCGCTTGGGTAGACCGCTTTCGCGTCGAGTCGGAGCCTGGGGATCTGCCGGATTCCTGGGCGTTGACCATGATGCGCCGCTCGAAGCTGATTCAGGCGGCGACCGTGGCTTTTCACGCCGCCGTCATGCTGACCAGCCGCGCGGTCAAGCGCCGGGACGTCGAGGCGGTGCAATACGACAGGGGACCGAAACGATCGCTGGATCTGTTGTGGGTCTCTTTGATCATTGCCGCTGTCGTGCTCGGGCTGTGGCACATCATCGCGGTGCTGATCAAAAACACGCCATTGCGCGAGGCGCTGCAAGTGTGCGGTCTGGCGACGCTCACCATGCTGCGGGTGTTCATCCTGATCGCGCTCGCGAGCGTGGTCTGGGTACCGATCGGGGTGTGGGTGGGGATGCGGCCCCGAGCCACGCAGATCGTCCAGCCCATCGCGCAGTTCATGGCTGCATTCCCGGCTAATTTGTTGTTTCCGATTGCGGTGTTCGCCATCGTGAGATTCAGGCTCAATCCGGATATTTACTTGAGTCCGCTGATGATCCTCGGCACGCAGTGGTACATTCTGTTCAACGTGATCGCCGGGGCCTCGGCGATTCCGGCGGAGATGCGCTACGCGGCCTCAAATTTTCGGGTCACAGGCTGGTTATGGTGGCGCAAGGTTGCATTGCCCGCTGTTCTGCCGTTCTATGTCACCGGCGCCATTACCGCATCGGGCGGATCATGGAACGCCGCCATCGTCGCGGAGCTGGCGACCTGGGGGGATACCCAAATCCAGGCGCGCGGCTTGGGGTCCTACATCGCCGAGGCCACCACGGCGGGAGACTTCCATCGCATCGTGCTCGGGATAGGCACCATGAGTCTTTTCGTCGTCATCATCAACCGGCTGTTTTGGCGTCCCCTGTATTACTACGCCGAGCGCAAATATCGGCTCACCTAGATGGGATCAGGCATGAACAACTCTCCGCTACTGCAGTGCACCGACGTGCGCAAGGCGTTTCCGAAACCGGATGGCGCGGAGCTCTTGGTATTGGAGGGCATGAATCTCGACCTGCGGGAAGGGCAGATCGTCGGACTGCTGGGTCGATCCGGCTCGGGCAAATCGACGCTGCTGCGCCTGATTGCCGGACTGGCCGAACCCAGCGCCGGAGATTTGCACTACATGGGCAAGCCGATTTCGGGACCCGCGCCCGGCATCGCCATGGTGTTTCAGAGTTTTGCATTGTTTCCCTGGCTGACGGTATTTGAAAATGTCGCCCTGGGGCTCGAGGCGCAGCGCATGTCCCGTCCGGAGATCCGCAAGCGATCGTTGGCTGCGATCGATCTCATCGGCCTGGATGGATTTGAATCCGCTTATCCCCGCGAGCTGTCGGGCGGAATGCGGCAGCGCGTCGGCTTCGCCAGGGCGCTGGTTGTGCAACCAAACATCCTCTTGATGGACGAACCGTTTTCGGCCCTGGACGTGCTGACCGCGGAGACCCTGCGCACCGACTTCCTGGATCTGTGGGCGGAAGGGCGCATGCCCATCAAAGGCGTCATTCTGGTGACACACAATATCGAAGAGGCAGTATTGATGTGTGACCGGGTTCTGGTGTTCGGCAGCAATCCAGGCCGGATCTTGAGCGAAATCAAGGTTTCCCTGCCGCAGCCGCGCAATCGTTTGGATCCGAGTTTTCGCGAACTGGTGGAGCGCATCTACGTCGAAATGACGGCACGTCCCGCGGGCGCCACTCCCGGGCGGCAAGAACGGTTCCCGGGACTGGGTATCGGCAGCCAATTGCCGCATGTCTCCTCGAACTTGCTGGCCGGATTGATGGAGGCGGTCGCGGCCCCGCCGTTCAACGGCAAGGCCGACCTGCCGGAGATCGCCTCGGACCTGCAAATGGAGATCGATGAACTGTTCCCGGTCGCGGAAACACTGCAAATGCTGCGCTTTGCGGAATTGGAGGGCGGCGACCTGAAGCTCACCGAC
The DNA here is from genome assembly GCA_963775565.1 of uncultured Gammaproteobacteria bacterium. Taxonomy (GTDB): domain Bacteria; phylum Pseudomonadota; class Gammaproteobacteria; order Steroidobacterales; family Steroidobacteraceae; genus Bog-1198. Next base: position 254,957 of record CAVZJP010000015.1, on the reverse strand, counting down.
GATGGATTGGCATTTGCCCATGCCGCGCTCGACGAGCGCAAGCGAATATTCACCCGCCATCTGCTGAGCTACGTGCCGCTGGCTGCCCATATCCGGCGAGTTCTCGACGAAAGAGCCTCTCATTCGGCGCGCAAAAGCCGCTTCATCGACGAATTGGAGGACTTCATGGCCGAAGAGGCGGCGGAGCAGAGCTTGCGTGCAGTGGTGAGCTGGGGCCGCTACGCCGAGGTTTTCGCCTATGACGATGAGAATGCCATGTTCAGTCTCGAGAATCCGACTTAAAATGAGTCGATGAGCGAGCCGACGCCTTATTTGACCCTGCATGTTCCACCCGACGAAATGGTGAAGTACATCCAGGATCTGATGACCCTGCCGCACGGAGAGATTGCGGCGGGATCGGCGATGGCGTTGGCTCAGCGGCATTGGGGGGGCGATACGCCCTTGGCGCGGGCGGCGTTGCTGCGTTGGAGCGCGCTGAACCTTGCCTTCCAGGACAAGCGCTTGGAAACATGGACGGTCACCCGCGAGCGCGATCGAATTCAAGTGCCGGCCGCCCTGGTGGCGGCAGCGGGCATTGCGCCCATGTTTCTGGATAACGAGCGGCCGGTCTTCGATATTCCCGCGCTTCTGGATGCCACCCTGGATTTTCAGCCGCCGGCGGGCCAGGCCTAAGACTTTCATGACAACCGCTGTGCAAGCGCCGAAGTCGCGCTTTGGCGTGCTGCGCACCATCGCGCTGTACAAGATCCTGAAAGTGGTGCTGCTGCTGGCGGTCGCTTACGGCGAATTGCGCTTGAGCGATGCCTCGATCGCGGCGAAGCTCTTATCCTGGGCCCAAGAGCGTCCTTATGGCCTGGAACACCATTTCGTCATGCAGTCCCTTGAGTGGTTCAGCGGCCTGAGTGCAGCGAGAGTGCGTGCTTTGCGACTGGTGACGCTGGTCTACGCGGCCGTTTTCGCGGTGGAAGGCGTCGGTCTGTGGATGGAGAAGCGCTGGGCCGAGTGGCTCACCACCATAATTACGGCGTCCCTTATTCCACTGGAGGCCTGGGAGATATTCTTCAGGCCCACCATCGGCAAGATCTTGATCATGATCGCCAACCTGGCGGTCGTCGGTTATCTCGTGTGGCATGTCCGAAGAACGCAGGCCATACGAAAGCGCGCCTAGGGGCCTGTCGGGTAATCCATCGCCAATGTGAAATGATCTTCATCTCGGCGTAAGCGCGCGCACTTCAGCGTAATCTGCGCAGCGCTTTGTGTCATATCACCGTTTGGAGCTCTCATGAATAAGTCTGTCGCCTTGATTACCGTTGCATTGTTGAGTTTCGGCTTCACCGCCGCTTCCATGGCCGCCGACATGCCGAAGTCCGCCGCACCCATGGCTGCCGATACGGGTACCAGCGCGCCTGCCGCCAAGTCCCATAAGCACAGCAGCAGCAAGAAGCACAAGAAATCTCACTCCACTTCCGCGCCAACCAAGTAATATTATTGCTATCACGCCCCGACCGCTTCACGGCGGCCGGGGCGTTTTCTTTGGCACGGCCGGTACGTTAAGGTGCTCCCATGGATCTGATGGTCGCAATCAAGGCATTGATACTCGGCGTCGTCGAAGGGCTGACGGAATTCCTACCCGTGTCCAGCACCGGACACCTGATCGTGGTCGGCAGCCTGCTCGATTGGAACGATGAGAAGGGCCAACTGTTCGAGATCGTGATCCAGTTTGCCGCCATCCTGGCGGTTTGCTGGGAGTACCGGCAGCGCCTGTGGACGGTCGTCGCGACGCTGCCGCGCGATGCGAAATCGCAGCGCTTCACGCTGAATCTCATTCTCGCCTTCCTGCCCGCAGCGGTTTTGGGCGTCATTTTCATCGATCTGATCAAGAAGTACTTGTTCAAGCCCGTTCCGGTCGCGACCGCCTTCATCGTGGGCGGAATTCTCATCCTCTTGATCGAAAGCCGGCGTCGTGCGCCGCGGGTCGACAACGTGGATGCCATCAAGCCTGCGGATTCGACTTGGATCGGATTTGCGCAGGCGCTGTCGATGATCCCGGGGACATCGCGCTCGGGCGCGACCATCATGGGAGGCTTGCTGCGCGGCCTGTCGCGCCAGGCCGCGACTGAGTTTTCATTTTTCCTGGCGATCCCCACCATCTTCGGCGCCACCGTGCTGTCGCTGTTCAAAGCGCGCCACTCGCTGAACTTCGATGATCTTGCGGTCATCGGAGTGGGTTCGGTGGCCTCGTTCGTGAGTGCCATGATCGCCGTGCGCGCCCTCATCCGTTATGTAAGCGGTCATAGTTTCAAGATCTTCGCCTGGTATCGGATGGCATTTGGACTCGTGATCCTCGGCACCTGGTACTTTGGTTGGGTCAAGTGGGACTAGGAGCCTGTCCGAGTAATCCCCGTGAGCCGCGTTGGCTCTGCAAGGGAGCGGATGCAAGCCGCGCAGACGCCCCTTGCAGAGCCAACCCTTCGGGACCGGACGGATTTGCCTTCACTCATCGTTGTCGCCTCCTCATTTGGCTCTACCAAACTTCGTCGGCTCCGCCTTGATTGAAGGCAAATCCGTCTCAGTCGCGGCCACGGGGATTACTCGGACAGGCTCCTAGCCGCGGGTATACTCGCGCTGTGCAAAACAAAATCGGTCTTGCATGTCTCGCGGCACTGCTATTGCCATGGATTATCGTTGAATCCGCGCCCGCTGAATCGCCGGCAGCTCCGGCACGCGGCGGCAGTCTCTCGGTGACCGAGGCATGGTCTCGACCGACACCACCCGGAGCCACGGTGGGCGCGCTTTATTTTTCCATCGTCAATACCGGCAACCGCGCCGACCGCTTACTGGCCTTGAGCACGGCGGTCGCAAAAAAGATCGAGCTTCATGAAAGCCAAACCGTGAACGGCGTGGTCGAAATGCGTGCTCTGAGCTCTCTGGAGTGTCCGCCGGGGGCAACCGTTGCCGCCAGCCCCGGCGGGTTGCATGCGATGCTGCTTGGTTTGACGCAGCCGCTCAACGCCGGCGCGACGTTCAGCGTCACGCTTCAATTTCGGGACGCCGGCGCCGTGAGTGTTCCAGTCGCGGTAAGGACGAACGAATCAACGGTGGCTCAATGAACCCACTCGCAGCCCAAGCCGCCGACATCGCGCATTTGATTCAGATCGCGCTCACGCCCATCTTCTTGATCTCGGCGATCGGCGTGACGCTCAATGTATTCACCAATCGTCTCGCCCGCATCGTGGATCGGGCGCGCGCGATCGAGAGCGATCTAGGTCACCCCGATCACCGTCCCGACGGCCGCGATCTGCATTCGGCGCTCGGGGTGCTGGAGCGGCGTGCACGCTATATGAACGCGGCGATCACGCTCATCACCCTTTCAGCGCTGTTCATCGCGCTGGTGGTCGTGATGCTCTTCGTGAATGCGTTCGTTCGCTGGGAGCTGTCGGTATTCATCGCCTGCATGTTCATCCTCTCGATGCTGGCGCTGGCGGCGGCACTGCTGGCATTTTTGATTGAAGTGCGCGTCGCGACGACCACGCTGCGCATCGGCATCGAGGCTGCCTCGCGCCAGAGCGAATGAGCCGTGTCGGAGCGAATGAGCTGCGTTAGAGCGGAGGAGCGCCGCGCTCGCGCACCGCGATGGGCACATTGCACAAATCGATGCGGCCAGCCGGCACCCTGAAGAAATCCTCAGGCCGATTGCGCCGCGATTCGATCAGGGCCGCGAAGGTCGCGGTGTCGGTGCGAATGACTTCGAGATCGGTGCGCTCCGCTGCCGGCACATCGGCGGCCACCTTGATGGTCTTGATGGGCAGCGTGGCTTCGGTTTTCGTATAGAAACCCATGGCGGCGCTGCCGCGGGGCAGTCCGGAGAGCAACTCCACGCCCTTGAGCACTCTGCCCACCAGCGCCACGTTGCGATCGAGATGCCGCGGCGCATGCCCGATGACCACGTACATCTCGGCGCCGCTGCCGCTTTCAAAATCCAAATCGCGGCCCACGCCGACCATGCCGTAGCAATGCGCCAACCAAGTCCGGTGCGCCGAGCGCGCAACCGGAAAGCCCGCTGAAAAGCCCACTTCCGGCGCATAGATGTCGCCGTCCGGGAGCACCGTGAAGGGCATGTGCTGGATCCGAGGGGAATCGAACTCCGGCGCCACTTTGCCGATTCCCGCGGGCAGCGGATGCCGATTCTCCGGATCGCCCCACTGCGCGACATAATTATCCTGTTCGCGGATGACGGCGAGACCGTTGAAGTATCCGGCCCGTGCCAGGGTCTTGATATTGGCCACGTGCAGAGGTGCAAAGGCCGGGGCCAGTTCGATAACCACGCGCCCGGCCGGCAGTTCGACGTACAAGGTGTTTTCCGGGTCCGGGGTGCGCCAATCCGCGGCGCTGGAAGCGGCCAATACCTCAGGCATGCTCAACTGCTTGGCAGCCAACGCAAAGTTCGCCAAAAAAAGGAGCGCAGAGACGGATAAAATCCTAAAATCAGGCTTCATCGAGCGAGTATTGCATATTTGGTTGTTGCTTAAGGGGGCGCAATGCGTCTGAAAATGCTCTGCAGTCTTGCATTGGTTTTTGCCGGCATGCAAGCCGTGCAAGCCCAGGGAATTCAAAATGGCCCCGGGGGCATCACCGGTAGCGGCGCCAGAAACCAGCCCGAGGCGGTTCCGAGCGCCCCGGTCGAGGTGAAGCCTGACAAGGCGGCCGCCAAGGCCTTTGCGGCCGGTACGAAAACCATGAACAAGGTGTACGAGTTGGAGGCGGCGCTGACCAAGATTACCGATCCAGACAAGAGGGCCAACGCCCGATACAAATTGGATGAAGACTACGGTAAGGCGTTGGATCAATTCACCGAAGTGCTGCGCAACAAGAATGACATGTACCAAGCCTGGAGCCAGGTGGGGTACGTGCACTATCGGCTGGGCGCCTACCGCGAAGCGGTCGATGATTACAATCATGCGTTGGCGCTAAATCCTGATTTGCTCGATGCCATTGAATACCGCGGCGAAGCCTATTTGGGTATCGATCGCCTTGATGACGCAAAGGCCGCGTACATGGATCTCTTTTTTCATGCGCGTCCGCGCGCCGATCAAATGATGGAGCTGATGCAGGCCTGGCTGCAGGGGCATCGGGTCGCGGCGAACGGCGTGCGCCCCGCCGATATCGATGCGTTCGACAAATGGCTGCAGGAGCGCGACGCCATCGCCAAGACGACCGCATCGACGGCCAACTAAAGCCGCCAGGTGACCACGGGCGCCGGGTGAACGCGCGGCTAGGCCCGGTTAAGGGCGTCGATTGCGGCGCGCAATTGTTCCACTTGTTGCTCGAGCGCACTCACGCGTTCGCTTAGTGTGGGACCGCCGGCGACGACCTGCGGCTCCTCGTGCGCCGGCTCGGGCGCCGACTCCAGGGTCCCCGAAAACAAATGCGCGTAGCGCGACTCGCGCGCGCCCGGCGCACGCGCCAGGCGCGCGATGAAGGGGCCATCCTGCCGCGACATCAAATTCTTCAGCGTAGTTTCCACCTGCTCGGCGTCGGTAAAATCGCAGAGCCGATTGGTCCGCGAGCGCAGCTCGCCGGGCGTTTGCGGTCCGCGCAACAGCATCACGCAGATGACGCCCAACTCCTGTGCGGAGAATTTCAAGGAGCCGAATTCGGTATTGCAGAAGCGGTGCTTGTACTTGGTGACGCGCCCGCCGTAGCCCGCGGACTTGTCGCTCACCAGATATTTCTTCATCAACGAATCGACTGCTTGCTGGACCACGTTCTCGCTGAGTTCGAGTACGGGATCGCGGTTGGTCTTCTGGTTGCAAGCATTGGTGAGCGCATTGAGCGACAGAGGATATTGATCGGGGGTGGTTATTTCCTTTTCGATCAAACATCCGATGACGCGCGCTTCGGTGGCGGATAATTCAATATTCATGGCGGCTTCCAACTCGGCGCAGGTTGTTCTACCGTAGCGCCCTAGGCTCCTAGGTCACAAAGAAACACAGGATATCCGTAAATGAAAACTCAAGCCGCTGTCGCCGTCGCCGCCCGCAAGCCCCTCGAGATCATCACGGTGGATTTGGACGGGCCGAAGGCCGGCGAAGTGCTGGTGGAAATCAAGGCAAGCGGAGTCTGTCACACGGATGAGTTTACCCGCTCCGGGGCGGATCCAGAGGGCCTATTTCCGGCCATCCTGGGTCACGAAGGAGCCGGCATCGTGGTCGATGTCGGGCCCGGCGTGACCTCGGTGCGCAAAGGCGATCATGTCATTCCGCTGTACACACCCGAGTGCCGGCAATGCAAATCCTGTACATCGCGCAAGACCAATCTATGCACGGCGATCCGCGCCACCCAGGGCAAGGGGCTGATGCCGGACGGCACCAGCCGCTTCTCGATCGGCAAGGACCTGGTGCACCACTACATGGGATGCTCGACGTTTTCGCATTTCACGGTATTGCCGGAGATTGCAGTCGCGAAAATCCGCGAGGACGCGCCCTTCGACAAGGTGTGCTACATCGGCTGCGGCGTGACCACCGGGATCGGCGCGGTCATCAACACGGCAAAGGTGGAGGCGGGTGCCAATGTCGTGGTGTTCGGCTTGGGCGGCATCGGCCTCAACGTCGTGCAGGGCGCGCGCATGGTCGGCGCCAATAAGATCATCGGCGTCGATTTGAATCCGGGCCGCAAGGCGTTGGCCGAAAAGTTCGGGCTGACGCATTTCGTGAATCCGAAGGAGGTCGGCGGAGATCTGGTCGCGCACCTGGTGGCGCTCACCGACGGCGGGGCCGATTACAGTTTCGAATGCGTCGGCAACGTCGACCTCATGCGCCAGGCATTGGAGTGCTGCCACCGCGGCTGGGGCGTCTCGGTGATCATCGGCGTGGCGGGATCCGGCAAGGAGATCTCCACCCGGCCGTTTCAGCTGGTGACGGGACGCGTCTGGAAGGGAACGGCGTTCGGCGGCGCGCGCGGACGCACCGATGTGCCCAAAATCGTCGATTGGTACATGGACGGCAAGATCAACATCGATGATTTGATCACCCACAAGATGCCGCTCAAGGACATCAATACCGCATTTGATTTGATGCACGCCGGCGAATCGATACGCAGCGTGGTGCTCTTTTCGTGAGCTGTGACGTGAACCTTCGTTCATGAGCGCGCTGACCCTGATCTCGGAGCACGCCTGCTACGGCGGGGTGCAGCGCTTTTACCGGCACGAGTCGCGCGAGACCCGCGGACCGATGAAGTTCTCGGTCTACCTGCCGCCGCAGGCCCGCTCGAGTCTGGTGCCCGCACTGTATTTCCTGTCCGGGCTCACCTGCACCGAAGAGACCTTTTGCATCAAGTCTCACGCGCAGAAATTCGCGGCGGAACTTGGGCTGATGCTGATCTCGCCCGATACCAGTCCGCGCGAGCCGCGCATTCCCGGGGATGCGGATCATTGGGATTTCGGGTATTCGGCGGGTTTTTATGTGGATGCCACGCAAGCGCCGTGGTCGCAAAACTACCGCATGTACAGCTATGTCGTGTGGGAATTGCCGGAGATCGTCGCGGCTCATCTGCCGGTCAAGCCCGGCGCCACGGGCATTTTCGGCCATTCCATGGGAGGCCATGGGGCGCTCACGCTGGCGCTGCGCAATCCCACGCAGTACAGATCGCTCTCCGCTTTCTCGCCGATCGCGGCTCCCTCGCAGTCGCCTTGGGGCAGAAAGGCATTCACCAACTACCTGGGTCCTCGATGCCAAGTCCTGGAGCGAGCACGATGCCACCGAACTGGTGGCGCGCCGGCCGTACCCCGGACCCATCCTCATTGATCAGGGCGGCGCCGATCAGTATCTGGCCGCAGAGTTGCTGCCGGAAAAATTCGCAGCCGCCGCAGCACAGTCCGGTCAGAAACTCAATCTGCGCATGCAGCCCGGCTACGATCACGGCTATTACTTCATTCAAACCTTCATGGCGGATCACCTGCATCATCACGCCGAACAGTTGGCGAGGACGGATTGACCGTCCGGGGATTGCGAGTATTATCGCGACTGAACGCGCAAGGTTCCCGCAAGGGATTTAAATCGGAACGCGGTGTAAAACCGCGGCTGCCCCCGCAACTGTGACCGGATAGCGATCGTCCACGAGTCCACTGAGGCCTCTCGAGGCTTTGGGAAGGAGGACGAAAGCAAGGACCCGGGAGCCAGGAAACCTGCCTCGCGCCGTCGTCCTGTTACCGGCCGGGGTGCGCTGATAACTGCGGGGGAAGCCGTCGCGACGACAGTGTTGGAGTCGTCGTCGCGGGGGTTTCGGGTGAAAAATTCCATCTCGTTCGCTTTCGCGCGGCGGCTCTTGGCCCCACACCAGGAGAGATTCGTGCGCAAATCGCTTTTATTCGCAACATTGATTCCAGCGGCGCTTGCTGCGCAAGCCGCCGACGCGGCGTCCGCCGACAACAGCCTCGACACCGTGGTCGTGACCGCGACTCGTATTCCGACGCCGCAATCGCAGATTGCCAGCAGCCTCACTGTGATCGAAGCGGCGGATATCGCCGCGATGCAAACTCCGACGTTGCCCGATGTGCTCAAGTACGTCCCGGGTCTCAATCTCGTCCAAGTCGGGGGTCCCGGCGGGCAAGTATCCATTTTCATGCGCGGCACGAACTCGAATCATGTCAAGGTGCTGGTCGATGGTATCGATGTCAGCGACCCGAGCAATTCAAACGGGGCATTCGATTTTGGACAGTTTTTAACCCCGGACATCCAAAGAGTCGAGGTTTTGCGCGGTCCGCAGAGCGGACTGTACGGCTCCGATGCCATCGGCGGCGTGATCAATGTCATTACCAAGTCAGGCTCCGGTCCCGCGCAATTCGCCGCCAGCATCGAAGGCGGCTCCTTCGATACCTTCAACCAGAACGCCAGCCTCAGCGGCTCAGCCGATCGATTTCACTACAGCGCCAACTTCGAGCATTTCCATTCCGGCGCGACACCCGTCACGCCGTTGGACGCGCTGCTGCCGGGCGAGCAGCGCATTGACGACTATTACGACAATCTGACCGGTTCGACCAAGCTCGGATACGATCTGAGCGATACCTTCGATGTGGGGCTTGTCGCGCGCTACACCGACACGCACTTGAGGACCACGGGAGACAACGAAGATAACTTCCCGGACACTTTTCCCGACTCGGTGCAGAGCACGAGCGACACCACGCAGTACTACACGCGCCTCATCGCGCACAACCTTGCCTTCGGCGGCGTGCTGGATCACACCTTCGGTGTCGCCTACGGCAACATCAAGTCAGCCCTCTGGAGCCCTGATAATGGTCCCGGCGAAAATGCCGGCAGCCGCTCCAAAGCGGATTGGCAGGGCAGCATTCAGCTGGCAACCGATCAGCATTTGATTCTTGGGCTTGAACATGAGCGCGATGCCATCAGTCAGCCCATTTCCGCGAGCACGACCATCAATTCAGGTTACGGCGAACTGCAATCCAAATTCGGCGACGATTTTTTCGACACTGTGAGTCTTCGCTATGACGACAATGATCGCTTTGGTGGCAAGGCGACCTACCGCATAGCGCCGGCCTACGTCATCAAGGATACGGGAACGAAGCTCAAGGCTAGTCTCGGCACCGGATTCAAAGCGCCGACGCTGTCCGAAATGTTTCAGAGCTTCCCGCCGTTCTTTTTCGCGAATCCGAATTTGCGGCCGGAAACCAGTGTTGGATACGACCTGGGTGTGGAGCAGGCGTTGCTCTCGGATGTCGTGCGCCTCGGCGCGACCTATTTTCACAACAATATTAAAGATCTGATCGATTCAAACGCCGATTTCACCTCGTACACGAATATTGGACGAGCGCTTACCTACGGCGTTGAGAGTTTCGTATCGTATCAGCTTAGCAGCGCCTATAGCGCGCGTCTGGACTACACCTACACGGAGGCATTCGACCAAAGCACCAACAGCGAGCTGTTGCGCCGCCCGAAGCACAAGGCGAGCTTTCGCAACAGCTGGCAGGCGACGAAACAACTGTCTTTTGATGCGACAATTCTGTACGTCGGTTCATGGCTCGACGGCAATCGAGACTTCACGAATATCGCGCCGTTGAGCGCGGCAAGCTTCACCACTGTGAACCTCGCCGCGAACTACGATTTTGGAGACCACGTATCCGTCTACGGTCGAATCAACAATCTGTTCGATCGCAAATACGAAGATCCAACTGGGTTTCTGCAGCCGAGCCTGGGCGCCTACGCGGGCGTCAGGGTCAGGTTCTAGTGCGAGCGGGCGGTCGCTAGCGAACGAGAACCAGAGGTTCGGACGTGACGCGTCCGTCGAAATCCATCCACGCATGCTGTGCGAAATCGTACAGCTTGCAGCGGCGCACGGTGTTCCAGTAGTAGCGCCAGGTGAACACCTCGGAGTTCAGCCGCTCGTCCAGAGTCGCTGCAAGCTTCGCCTGCGCCTCCTTGAGCCGGTAGAGGGGGATTCCCATGTTCACATGATGTGCGCCGTGCTCGAGGATGTAGTGGATCAACCCGTCGAGCGGGCGGATGAGTTTCACATGCACCGTCGTGGTGGCATAGCCCGCATTCGCGCTCCACTCGTCACGCCGCTCATACCAGGCGACCCGCGGGTGGGTGTGCTGGACGTAAATGACGAAACCCATCAGGCAGTTCCAACAGAAGAACGGAACCGCGAAGCCGAAGATCAGCAGCGACCAGATCGACCGGCCGCTGTACATGCCCCACAGGACCAATCCGCCGACCCAGAGAATGCCGAAGCCGGCAACCAGCAAACTATCCACTGTGTAGCTCATGCGCCGGCTGGTCACGTGCTTGCGCCCCGGGAAGAACAGCTTCTTCCACCACATCTCGATCATGTAGTAGACGCCCTGGCCGAACCCGCTGCGGTAGATACGTTCCAGTGAACGGCGTATCCATGACAGCTTCGCGAACTCGGAGGGCGAGTAGGGCGTCCAGACGTAATCGCGCCCCTTCAAATTGGTGAAGCCATGGTGCGCCAGGTTATGCCCGATCTCCCACAGGCTGAACGGAGTCAGCGAGGGCAGAAATGCGATTCGGCCGATCCATTTATTGAGCGTCTTGTTCGGCGTGTAGGAACCGTGACAGGCATCGTGGCCGATGACGAACAAGCGCGCGATCCACAGCGCCGCGACCAGCGAGGCAAAAATCTTTACCCACATGGCGTCCACGAACAGCAGGCTGCCGACGGCGGCGCCAAATACCAGCCAGTCGAGCAAGAACCAAATGATGGGCGTGGCGACCGTGGGCTTGAGGGCGAAGGGCTGCAGCAGCTTTTGGAATCTGAAACGAGATTTATCGGCGGGCAACGCCACGCCGGCTTCTGGTTTCGAATCGGACGATTTAGGCACTCAACGCTCCGCGCACACGAAATGAACCCAACTGACTATTATACGCCGAGCCTACAATTAAGCACGGAATTGCGTCAGGCTGTCTCCGCATCCGGCCACAGCAAAACCCCTAAGTGTTCGCATGCTTCGATTAAGGCAGTGGCTGCCTCCCGGGTGCTGGCATCCAAACGCCTGTCGTGAGTCAGCAGCCAGGTCAGCCGCGCCCTACGCGAGCGCGCCGACGGCTCAGCGTCGAATAACGCCGGAAACAGCCCCAGCGCATCCACAAACTCGCGCATTGCAGCGCTGCAGGGAGCGCTCGGCGCGGGCGTCAGCAGTAATTTGAGCCAGGTCACGCAGCGCTTGGCGAGACCGGCGCGAGTGATCCCGGCACCCGTGCGGCGACGCGATTCTCCGTCCGCCAAGGAGTCCGCGAGATTGCGATAGCGCTCGATCGCGGATTCGTCCGCTGCGACGGCAGGGCTGGCGTCGGACAAAATCGAGCGCAGCACATCGCCCAGAAGCAGTGAAAGCGATTCAGCCAGGAATCGCTGGCATTGCTCGGTGTCGGGACGAGACAGTTGGTCCCAGTGCAGAGGACCCCCTATTCGTCTGGCGTTCGGCGACTTCGACATGACTCCCAGTGTAGCGGCTCTTTCAATCATCGCAACTATGCCGAAATGCGACACAGATCAGGCGGCGGAGAAACTTAATCAAAACGAGTAATATGATGGCCGCATGCGATTACCGACCTGGCCCAAATCGAACGGCTGGACCACAAGTCCACCGCATTTCGTTGCAATCTAGGCCGCAGCTCGCTCCCGGCAAGTGCGTCACGCTGGCCCGGGGCCTGCGCCGCATCGTGGCCGGCAATGCGGGCATGATGACGGGCCCGGGCACGAACACCTACCTGCTCGGCGAACGAGAAGTGGCGGTGATCGATCCCGGACCGGATGATGCGCGCCACCTGGAGTCGATACTCGCCGCGGCGGGCGCACCCATTCGCTGGGTGCTGGTCACTCACACGCACCGCGATCACTCGCCGTTGGCCGCCGAGCTTGCCCGGCGTACGGACGCCAGGCTGATCGGATTGCCGCCGCCCCGCGATGGGCGGCAGGACGATAGCTTTACGCCCGGTCAATTACCGGCCGATGCCGAGCGTTTGGTGCTGGGCGACTGTGAAGTGATCGCTGTGCACACGCCGGGTCATGCGTCCAATTGCGTGTGTTACCTGTTGGAGCGTGAGCGGGTGCTCATCACCGGCGATCACGTCCTCGAGGGCGTCTCGCCCGTCATCCTGCCCCCCGACGGCGATATGACGGCGTACCTCAATTCCATCGAGAAGCTGTTCAGCCTGGCCTTCGAGCGCATCGCCCCGGGACACGGAGACATCATGGAGCGGGGCAAGGAGGTCCTTGACGCGCTGCGTGCGCATCGTCTCGCGCGCGAGGCCAAAGTCTTGCGCAGCCTGCGCGCCGTGAACTCCGCCAGCATCGATGCGCTCACGCCGCTGGTCTATGACGACGTGCCGGCCGACAGACACTCAATGGGCCCGCCTGACGCTGGAGGCGCACCTGATTAAATTGGTGCGCGATGGCCGCGTTCGCGAGCGCAACGGAATCTGGCAACCCAGCGACGCATGAAGGTGCGAGTGGCGATATCGCTGCGCGGCGCGAGCGTGCGGCGGGGCGACAAGTGGGTATTGCGGGATATCACCTGGCAACTGCGGCCCGGTGAGCGCTGGGCATTGCTCGGCGACAATGGCGCCGGTAAGACGCAACTGCTCAAACTCTTGAGCGGCGATATCTGGCCCACGCCGCCAAGCGCTATTCGGGCAGGCGAGGAGCCGGAACGCATCTTTCGAAAGGGACGGCGCACGGTCGACCTGACGGACGCCAAAGCGCGTATGGCCTATATCGGAGGCGAGCGGCAGGATAAGTACGCGCGCTATGGTTGGAACCTGCGTGTGCAGGATCTGATCGCGACCGGTCTGCATGGCACCGATTTGCTGCTCCGCCCCGTTTCCCGGATTCAAGCCCGGCGGGTCGGCGCGACGCTGCGGGCGTGCGGCCTTAAGGCACTGGCGAGCCGCGAGTTCTTGTCGCTGTCCTACGGGGAGAAGCGGCTGGTACTGCTGGCGCGCGCCCTGGTGCAGGATCCAGACTGGCTGCTGCTGGATGAGTTCTACAATGGCTTGGATGCCCAGTACCGGCGGCGCATCGATGCCATTCTTCAAAGCGCACGCCGCCGCGGCCAGTCCTGGGTCGCCACCGCACATCGTGCGATGGACGTGCCGCAAGGCACCGGCTCCTTGATCGAACTTGCCGACGGCCGAATTCATACCGTCAAGCGGCTGCAGCGGACGGATCTGCGGCGCCTCAAGACGCGCGCCGATGAAGGCGTGCCGGTTCGGCCGCGCCGCGTGCCGCGAGGTCCGGCTCCTGCTGCGAATGTCTCATGTCGATGTGTATGTCGATTACCGGGCGGTGCTCAAGGACGTCGATTGGCAGCTGCGGCGCGGCGAACATTGGTCGATATTCGGCGCGAACGGCGCCGGCAAATCCAGTTTCCTGAAGCTCATTTACGGGGATCTCGCGCCGGCGCTGGGCGGGCGAATCGAGCGCGCCGGGTTCCCCAAGGGGACGCCCATATCCGAATGGAAAAGGCACGTCGGCTACGTTTCGCCGGAGCTGCAAAGCGCCTATGCGGTGGATGTCAGCATTTTGGATCTGGTGGCGAGCGGCCGCCATTCGAGCATCGGTCTTTCGGAGAAGGCAACGCGAGAGGATCTGAAGGTGGCGCGGCGTTGGCTCAAATTTTTCAAGTTATCGACCATGCATGCTCGCCGGCCGCTCGAGCTGTCCTATGGGCAGCTGCGCCGGGCCCTGATTGCGCGCGCACTGGCGGCGAACGCGCGCATTCTTCTCCTGGATGAGCCGTTCACTGGGCTGGATCCCGGCCAGCGTGCGCTGCTGAAGCGCATTCTCGAGCGTCTGATGCGGCGCCAACTGACGCTGGTTGCAGCGGTGCACCATGTGGAGGATTTGCCGCGCGGCATGACGCATGGGTTGCGTTTACATAAGCGGCGCGCATGGCCCGCGGATTGCTATTTTGCGACGTGAGTGATGGCAGGCCTAAGCTTGCCCACGCCAGACTGCGCCCCGTACGAGTTGCCAAGGGAATCAGATTATGTTGCGTCAGGTCGCGGGAATTTGCATTACGGCAACGGTGTTGCTCGCGGGTTGCGGAGGATCCGGCTATGCCGTGCGTCCGGTGCCGCGCATCGCAGCGGACAATGTCGGGAAACCTGTGAGCTTGCTGCAGGAAGCCTTCGGCGAACCGCGCAAGATCGAAACCACCTCGACCAAGCTGATCTACGTCTGGTTCCTGCCGCAAAAACCCAAGGATGGTTCGCCGTCGGGATTTCAAGGCTGCGAAATGGAAGTCACCGTTGACGCGCGTTCGCAACGTGTTCTCGGCTATTCGCTGTCGAACATCGGTTGGTCCACCTGCGGCGACGTACAGCGGCGCATTCGCGTGGCGCAACGCTGAGGGCTGCCCGTACTGCCGGCGGCGACGCCGTGCGTTTCTCGCTACAATAGACCGCGACGCTCGATGGCGTTGCACTCCAAGGTAGCCGTTGCCCCCCGTTTACATACTGTCCCTGCTCATCCAGGCCGCGCTCATCGTGCACGTGATCCGCACGGGAAGAAATATGTTGTGGATCATGGCCATTGCATTGTTGCCGGGCGTCGGTTCGCTGGCGTATGTGGTCGCCGAAGTCCTGCCGGAGATGTTCCGCGGCAAAACCGCGCGCCGCGCCAAATCCGGCGTGCAGCGCATGATCGACCCGGACCGCGACCTGCGCCAGGCCACGGCGGAGGTGGAGATTTCCGGCAATGTCGACGCGCGCCGCCGCTTGGGAGAGGAGCTTTTTGAGCGCGGCCAATACGATGCGGCCATCGATGTGTTTGGCGGCGGTCTGAAAGGCATATTCGAACACGATCCAACGTTGCTCTTGGGGGTGGCTCGGGCGCAGTTTGCCACGCAGGATTTCGCGGCCGCTCGTGCGACGCTCGAACTCCTGGCACAGCACAATCCGGAATTCAAGTCGGCGGATGGCCAACTTTTGTATGCCCGCACCCTCGAAGCTCAGGATGCCCTGGAGGAGGCCGAGCGCGAGTATGCGCAGCTCGCGCCGGGATATCCGGGTGCCGAGGCGCGCCTGCGCTACGGCCTGCTGCTCAAGCGGCGCGGCAAAATCCAAGAAGCGCAGCGAGTCCTCAAGGATTTGTTGGACGGCGCCAAACTTGGACCTGCGCACTACCGCAGGGCGCAGGCCGAGTGGTTGGATCGCGCGCGGCGTGAAGTGAGCTAGAATCGCGGCCAATCCCCTGGTATCGGAGCCCTCATGCAGACCCTCACCCGAATCGGCCGCGTCGCATTTCTATCGCTCGCCGTCATTGCGCTCGCCGCGTGCGCCGGCCAGAAAGAACCCGCGCAAAAACTGATTGCCGATATCGAGGCCACCGCCACGGCCGCATCGGCGGAGGCCGAAAAGTACGTTCCCGATCAACTCACGGACGTGCAAACGAAACTCGCGGGACTCAAAGCATCCTTCGACAAGCAGGACTATGCCGCGGTGGTCGCGGGCGCGCCGGCGGTGCTCGGCGCCGCGCGATCGCTGGCCACTGCCGCGGCCGCCAAGAAGGACGAGGTGCTGAAGGCACTCAACGACAAATGGACCATCCTGGCAGGGTCGGTGCCCGGCTACGCTACCGCAATCCAGGAGCGCATCGATTTTTTGAGCAAGAAGTCGAATAAAAAGCTGGCCGCGGGCATCGACCTGGACGCCGCCAAGGCGGGCGCAAGCGAAGCAAACTCACTGTGGTCCAAGGCGCAGGCGGCTTTTGCCACGGGCAACATGGATGAAGCCGTGAGCACGGCCAAGGACGTGAAAGCGAGAATTGAAGCGTTGGCGGCCACGCTCAAGCTCGACCTGTCAGCCTCCGCCGCGCGCTCCTAGCCGCCGCGGTTCACAAGGCGAGGGTGCCTTCGCTGACGATCACCGCGGTGCCCGCAATATGCGCTGCGATCAGAGTGCCCTTGTCGATCTCCAGACGCACCCGAACCTGTCCCGGCCGCTTCATTTGATAGCCCTGCCGGCCAATGAAGGTGGTCGATTTCTTGTTAAATAGACCTAAGTCCCACAGGTAGGCGCCGAGCATCGCATGTGCGTTCCCGCTGACCGGGTCCTCGGGAATCCCTAAGGCAGGGCAAAACATGCGCGACTCGGTCCAGATCTCGTCGGAATCGCGGTTGACCGCGAACACGAAGAACCCGTCGGTCTTCAGTTCATTGCCGAGCACCGCCAGAGTCTCGAAGTTCGGCGCCAAATCTTCGAGATGACGGTGATCCGACACCGGCACCAGCAGCCGGCTGCTGCCCTTGTGCGCGATTCTCGCCGGCATGATTTCGTGCAGCAGCGTCGCCGGCAGCTTCAACGCCTCGGCAACGCGCAGCGTGGTTTTGAAGGGCAGCGGCGGCTCCAGCTGCGGCGCGCCCTGGCGAAATTCAATGAGCGTCTCAGGTCCCGTGGCCCGCTGTTCGATCGTCGCGTTGACTTCGATGATGCCGGTGCCGGAATGCTGGCGGCAAACGCCCGGCATGCGCCTGCCCAGGGTCATGAGCACGGTGTGCGCCGCCACAGTCGCATGGCCGACGAACGGCGATTCCTTGCGCGAGTTGAAGAAGCGCAGCTTCACATCGTGGTCAGGCGAGCCGGCCGCGAACACAAATGCGGCCTCGGCATGCGAGAACTCGCGGGCCACCGCCAGCAGGGTGGCATCGTTGTGCCCGTCCGCGTCGAGGACCACGGTGGCCGGATTTCCGGCAAAGCGCGTGGGCGTGAATGCGTCGACTTGAAAAATGCGCAACAGCCTGCTCCCTTAAGATAGCGGAGTTTTGCACGCATTGCTGCGGCAAGCTACACTTCAATAAACCTTGGGGTGGCCTTTGAAAGGCCTGAGACGCGGGACATCGAATATCCGGTGAGTCGCGAACCCGTTGAACCTGACCCGGTTAGTACCGGCGTAGGGAGCAGGTCATGCGCGTCGCCGTTGAAATCAGCATGTATCCCTTGACCGGCAACTATATCCCGCCGATCCAGGCATTTATCGACAGGCTCAATTCGCATCCGGGTTTGACCGTTCGAACCAACTCGCTGGCAACGCAAATCTGGGGCCCACTCGATCAGGTGATGGGCATTCTCACGCAGGAGATGACCCGCTCCGCCGCCGAACCACCTCAACTGGTGTTCGTCATGAAGGTGCTGCCCGGTCTGGCGCCGCCAACATGATCCACGAATTCTCGATCCAGCTCGTGAGTGCCTGGCACGACACGAGCGGGATCGAATTCACCGCCGCGGTATTGGCGGTTGCCTACCTGCTGCTGGCGATCGGCCAGCGCTTGAGCTGCTGGCTGGCCGCTTTCTTGAGCTCCTGTCTCTATGTGTGGGTCCTGTTCACGGCGCGCCTGTACATGGAGTCGGTATTGAACGTGTTTTACGCCGTGATGGCGGTGTATGGGTTTTGGCAGTGGCGCCAGGGCAAGGGCGGCGGCGCATTGCCGGTTTCGCGCTGGCCCCTGAAGCTGCACATGATCGCCTTGCTCGGCGTTTTTGCGCTATCGACGCTGAATTGGTTTTTCCTCAGCCGCTACACGCCTGCCGCGTGGCCCTTTGCCGATTCCATGACGGCCTGGTCGAGCGTCTTCGCGACATTCCTGGTGGCTCGCAAGGTGTATGAGAACTGGTACTGGTGGTTGGCAATCGATTCGGCCGACCTGTACCTGTTCTTCACGCGTCACCTGTACGTGACCATGCTGCTTTTTGCCCTGTACCTGGTCTTGATCGTGATCGGCATGCGCGAATGGCGCCGCAATCTTCCACTGGCGTATGCAACCGGGTGAGATCGAGCAACTGGGCCGGCGCGTCGTTCCGGGCACGGGCAGCCTGGTTGTCGAGCACTTGAGCTCGGGCCTGGTCAGCGAGATGTATCGAGTCGTGCGCGACGATGCAGCCTACGCACTCAAGGTGGCGAGCGAGCAGGCCGGCCGCTTCGGCCTCGATTTTGCGTGGCAGGCCGGGATTCTGGAGGCGGCAGCCCGCGCGCAAATCGCACCGCCGCTTGAATACTTCGACCCCGAGCGAGGAGTTCTGGTGACGCGTTGGATCAAGGGCCGCTCCTGGCCGTTGTTTGAGGTGCAGAGCGCTTGCGGTATCGCGAGGATTGGCGGACTTCTGCGGCGGGTACACGCCTTGGCCGTTCCGGCGCGGGCTCGGGCCTTAAACCCGATGACATGGATCGAGATTTATCGTGCCGCCTTATCGCGAGGCGAACGGATGCGACTGGATCCTGCCCTGCAAGAGACCGCCGCGTTGGCGGCGGCTGAGCTGGACACCCTGCCAAAGCCTCCGGGTGTCGTCTGTCACAGTGATCTGCACACCCAGAATCTGATAGAAAGCGATGAGGCGCTGCTGCTGCTCGACTGGGAATATGCGCACGTCGCCGATCCGTTATGGGATGCGGCAGGATGGAGCGCCAACAACGATTTCGACGGCGCATCCCAGCGGATGCTCCTGACGAGTTACCTGGGAAGCGCGCCGACGGCGAACGATTGGGCGCGCTTCTGTTTGCTTGGCTGGCTTTATGATTATGTCTGCCTGCTGTGGAGCGGGATTTACCTGGCCGTCAGGCGCGACCCTTCGGGTCTGATCGGCGCACGTGCGACGCAACTCGACGCGCGCCTGCGCATTCCGGCACACTATCGCGCCTGAGATTACGGAAGCAACGGAGATTTTGATGGCGCGGATGACTGTGGTGGATCGCGACGGCAAAGAGCACGAGATCGAGGCCCACACCGGATTGAAGATCATGGAGGTTCTGCGTGAGCTCGACTACGGCGTCGCGGCAATCTGCGGAGGCCTTTGCTCCTGCGCCACCTGTCACATCTACGTCGATGAACAGTGGATGGCGCGCCTGCCGAAGCGGCAAAGCGATGAGCTGGAACTGCTGAATGAGCTGCCTGATTTTCGCGAAGCGACGTCCAGGCTTTCCTGTCAGGTCGATTTCACCGAAGCGTTGTCCGGCATCAAAGTGACCGTTGCCGCGGACTCATAGCGGCAACGCTATTTCTTTTCGGTTTGGCGGCGCACAGCGTCTTGCGCGGCCGCAATCGCAGCAGGATCGCCGAGAAAGCGCCGGCCGACGGGCTGCATTTGTGCGTCGAGCTCGTAGAGCATGGGAATGCCGGTCGGGATGTTGAACTCGACGATATCGCTCTCGGACATCATATCGAGCATTTTCACCAGCGCGCGCAGCGAGTTGCCGTGCGCAACAATCATCACGTTCTTGCCGGCGCGCAATTCCGGCACGATCCGCGACTCCCAATAGGGCAGCACGCGCGACAGGGTGTCCTTCAGCGATTCGGCGGCGGGGAGGGATTGCGGATCGACGTCCGCGTAGCGGGGATCGAAGCGCGGATGCCGCGGGTCATCGAACTTGAGCGGCGGCGGCGGAATATCGTAGCTACGGCGCCAGATTTTCACCTGCGCCTCGCCGTGTTCCTCGACCGTCTGCGCTTTGTTGAGTCCCTGCAGCGCGCCGTAGTGGCGTTCGTTCAACCGCCAGCTGCGCTCCACCGGAATCCACATCCGATCGGTGGTGTCGAGAATCAGCCACAGGGTGCGGATGGCCCGCTTTAAAACCGACGTAAAGGCAACCTGCGGTTCAATTTTTTCCGCCAGCAGCTCGCGCCCCGCCTGCGCGGCTTCCAGCCGCCCCTGATCGCTCAAGTCGACGTCGTGCCACCCGGTGTACAGATTCTCGAGATTCCAGATGCTCTGGCCGTGCCGAACCAGGATCAATTTTCCGCTCACTTAACTCTCCCCGCGGCGCATTGCCGCCGCAAAAACACCGTCAAAGATCGCCGCGACGCTCCCGCCGTGCCGCACCTGCACACTCAAGCGGATTCGACCGCGTCCGGCACGCGACAGCATCTTGTGAAATTTAGCGACCTCGGGGCCGCCTGGAATCTCGACGCTGGCACGCATTTCGCCGTGTACGGGCAGCAAAAAACGCATGTTCGATTCCTGGATGACGGCGGCCGCATCGAATTTGCGTACGGCAAGATCGCGCGTCAGCCAGGCCCAGCCCGTCAACACCGCGAGGGAATACAGGCTGCCGCCGAATGCGGTGCCCTTGTGGTTCGCATTGGGCGCAAGCGGTGCACGCAGAATGAGCCCTTCATCGTTGGCCGCTTCGACAACGATGCCCATGTGCTTGGCGAGTACGATCTCGCGGTCGATGCGACCTTGCAGGTACTTCGCGCCGAACTCGATGGGTTGCAGCATTTTTACGTCAACCGAGGGCAAGACGCCTGACCGCTTCCAACGCGACGGACAGCGTCGCGAAGTCCGGCGGCGACCCGGTCCGTAGGTCCACCACGACGCGCTTCAGCGCCTCGACCGGTGCGGTATGGCGCGACAGCCATTGATCGACGCGCGCCGCCGGGTCTCTGCCCTTGCAGTTCACCACCGTCAGCGTGATCTTGCTTTGCAGTGCGTATAGATTGTCGCGCAACGTGCCGCGCGCGACCGCCTTCCAGTGGCTGTCGGCGGTCAAAGCCTCGATTTGATCCTTGATCCACGCCAGCCCGATACGCTCGCCCAGGTCGAAGTAAGCGCGGGCCGCGTAGCCTATCTTGACGCGCGCCACCATGGCGACCTCCACCAAATCCAGCGCGCAGCGCAATTCTTCCAGGGACGCGATTCGGCCCGCCAGCGATTCGGGTACCTGCTGCGCGACGAGTTGCGAGCGCAGCGCGCTCATGCGCGCCCGCTGCGTGGGGCCGAGAACGCCCGGCAGCTCGTGGTACAGCTCCCCCACCTTGGCGGAATAGCGCAGAACCGCGCGCTTGATGTCCAGATCGTCGCGCCGGTTTTCCAGCAGCCAGTAGCTCATATAGCGCAGCAGGCGCGTCATCTGGAACATCGCCGTGTACTGCACCGCGGCGGGAATGCGGTTGTCGAGCGCCTCGATCTGCGACCAGATGTGGCGCGCCGCGAACACTTCGCGCGCGATGCTGTAAGCGCGGGCGATCGCCGCCGGATCGGCGCCCGTGTCATCTTGCGCGCGCACCGGGAACACGGGGCCCATGCGATTGATCAGGCTGTTGGTGATCGCGGTGGCGATGATCTCGCGCCGCAGGCGATGACGCTGGATGCGCGCGGCGAAGCGCTTTTGCACCGGCGCCGGAAAATAACGATTGAGCTCGCGCGACAGGTACGGATCCTCGGGAACGTCCGAATGAATCAGCGCGCGATACAGCCAGATCTTGCCGTAGCTCAAGGTGATGGCGAGTTCCGGTCGCGTCAGTCCTTCGCCGGCCTGGCGGCGTTCGGCGAGTTCCTCCTCGCCCGGCAGATACTCCAGACCGCGATTCAAATCACCCGAGCGCTCCAGGGTGCGGATCACATAGGCGCTTTCGCTCAAGCGCTGTTTCGATTGAAACTCATCAGTGCTGATGGCCTGGCCTTGCAGATAGTTGTTGCGCAACACGAGTGCCGCCACTTCATCCGTCATCTGCACGAGCAGCCGGTCGCGTGCGGCGCGGGTGATTTGCTTGTCGCGAACCGCGCCGTTCAACAGAATCTTCAAGTTCACTTCGACGTCCGAACAGTTCACCCCGGCGGAGTTGTCGATGAAGTCGGTGTTGAGCCGTCCGCCGCGCCGCGCAAACTCGATGCGGCCGAGCTGCGACAGCCCCAAATTGCCGCCCTCGCCGATCACCTTGCAGCGCAGGTCGCGGGCGTCGATGCGAACCGCGTCGTTGCTGCGATCTCCGACATCGCCATGACTCTCGCCGGCCGCCTTGACATAGGTGCCGATGCCGCCGTTCCACAGCAAATCGACAGGAGTTTTCAATATGGCCTTGATGACCTCGTTCGGCGTGACCGGCGTGGGCAATACCAAGAGTGCCTGCGCCTCGCGCGACAAGGCGAGGCTCTTGGCGGACCTCGAGTAAACGCCGCCGCCCTTGGAAATCGCGTCGCGCGAATAATCATCCCATGAGGAGCGCGGCATCTTGAACAGCCGTTGGCGCTCGGCGAATGATCGCTTCGGGTCAGGTTGGGGATCCAAGAAGATGTGCTGGTGGTTGAAGGCCGCGACCAGCCTGATGCAGGGCGATTGGAGCATGCCGTTGCCGAACACGTCGCCCGCCATATCGCCGATGCCGCTGACCGTGAAGTTCTGCGTCTGGACGTCGACGCCCATTTCCCGAAAGTGGCGCTTCACGCATTCCCATGCGCCGCGGGCGGTGATCGCCATCTTTTTGTGGTCGTACCCCGCCGATCCGCCGGAGGCAAAGGCATCATCGAGCCAAAAACCATATTCCCGGGAAATGGCATTGGCAATGTCCGAAAAGCTGGCGGTGCCCTTGTCCGCCGCCACCACGAGATAGGAATCATCCCCGTCGTAGCGCACCACCATGCCCGGAGGGATGATCTTGGTGCCGACGATATTGTCGGTGATGTCGAGCAGTCCGCGAATGAGCGTCTGATAACAGGCGATCACCTCGGCGGCTTGCGCCTCGCGCTCGGCCGGCATGCGCCTCACGATGAAACCACCCTTCGCCCCGACCGGCACGATGACCGTGTTCTTGACCTGCTGCGCCTTCATCAGCCCGAGTATTTCGGTACGAAAATCCTCGCGCCGATCCGACCAACGTATGCCGCCGCGTGCCACCAAGCCCATGCGCAGATGCACGCCTTCCATGCGCGGCGAGAACACGAAAATCTCGAACAGCGGTTTCGGCAGCGGCAATTCACGCAGTTGCTGGCTCGAGAGCTTGAAGGACAGGTATTCCTTGAACTGGCCGGAAGCGTTGGTTTGATAGGCGTTGGTGCGCACCGTTGCGCTCAGGGCATTCCACAAGGCGCGCAAAATCCGATCCTCATCCGACCGGGTCACCGCTTCCAGCGCCGCCGGGATGTCGCGGCTCAGGCGGGTGAGGGATCTTTGCCGCGAGCCCTTGTGCAGCATTGGATCGAAGCGCGCCGCGAACAGATCCGCGAACAGTATGGCAATGAGCGCATTGTTATCCAGCACCTGCGCCACGTAGCCCAAGCTGAAGGGCAGGCCCGTTTGCAGCAGGTAGCGGCAATAAGCGCGCAGTATGTCCACCATGCGCCACGGAATACCTGCCGACAGGGTGAGCTGATTGAATCGGTCGCTGTCCATGCGCCCGGTCCAGACGGCGGTGAATGCGCTCTTGATCTCGCGGTCCAACGCATCGAAGGCGATCGCGGGCGAGACCTGCATGAGAAGTTCCAGATCTTGAACCCAGGCGCGCCGTGCACCCGGGAACTCGAGCTCATAAGGCCGTTCGGCGATCACCTTCAGGCCCATGTTCTCGAGCATCGGCATCAAATCGGAGATCGGGATCGCATCCTGCAGGCGAAAGATCTTGAGAAAGAACTTGTCCTTGCGCTTGGCATCCGGCCGGTAGATATCCAGATGCAGGCGGGTGGGCTCCTTTTCGACCGCCTCGAGGAAGGACACATCCAGGGCCGCGGCGTCGGCCTGGAAATCCTCCGTGTAGGCGGCGGGAAAGGCCTGCGCATATTTGTCGAACAGCTGCAGTGCGTAAGCTTCGTCAAAGCGCATCAGCAACGCAGCCTTGAAGGCATCCTGCCAGGAGCGCACCGCCGCGGCGACGCGGCGTTCCAGGCTGTCGGCGTCAACGCTAATTTTTCCATCCGGCGGGGTCCGGGCGACGATGTGCAGCCGGGCGAGATTCGATTCTGCGATCTGAACCGAAGACTCCATGCTGGAGGCCGCAAAGGCTTCGCGTATCACCCGCTCGATGCGCTGGCGAACCTGGGTGTTGTATTTTTCGCGCGGCACGAACACGAGGCAGGAATAAAACCGGCGGAACGGATCGCGGCGCAGAAGCACGCGTACCCGCGGCCGATCCTGGAGGCCGAAAATCCCGGTCACGATGCGGTTGAGTTCCGTCACACCGGCTTGGAACAGCTCATCGCGCGGGAAGGTTTCCAGTATGTGCTGCAGGGCCTTGCCGTCGTGGCTGTCGGGGGCCATCGCGAAGTGCTCGGTCACCTGCGCGATTTTCTGGCGCAGCAGCGGAATCTCGCGCGGATTGCTGTTGTAGGCAGCCGAGGTCCACAAGCCCAGGAAGCGCCGCTCGCCGATCAAGCGGCCCTTGGCGTCGAAGTTCTTGATGCCGACATAGTCCAGATATCCGGAGCGATGCACGGTCGAAAGTGAATTGGCCTTGGTGACCAGACTCAGATCGGACGAGCGGCTTTGGCGCCGGATGTCGCTGGGCAGAATGCGATTCGTGCTCTCCGGATGACTGCGGCCGCGGCGCAGGATGCCGAGGCCCGTCCCCTTGACCGGCTGCAGAAATTCGCGCCCCTTGCGCCCCGCCAGCCGGTATTCGCGATAGCCCAGAAAAGTGAAATGACGATTCTCCATCCACTCGAGCAGGGCGCAGGTCTCGCCCAACTCGGTGGGATCGATCTGCGCGCTCAGGCTGCTCAACTCCACAGCGGCGCCGCGCGCGGCAGCCTTCATGCGCGACCAATCCGCACAGGCCACGCGCACGTCCCGCATGCTGCGCTCGATTTGCGCCGCCAGCGATTTGAGCACCTCCGGATCGACGATCCGGTCCACCTCGACATGCTGAAAGGATTCCAGGCGCTGCTTCGTGCCCGGGGCGGCATCGCCGCGCGGCTGCAAGGCGGTGAGGGTCCCGGAATGGTTGCGCACCGCCGCGAATATCGGGTGCGCCAGAAAATGCAGTGTGAGCGACCGCTCGGTGAGCGCCAGGCTGATCGAGTCCACCAGGAAGGGCATGTCATCGTTGACGACATCGATGATGGTGTGGGGTGAGACGAATCCGTGTTCGCGCAGCGTCGGGTTGAATACGCGCACCAGCGCGGTTCTGCCCCGCTGCATAGCGAACTCAAGGTGCGAGAGCGCTGCCCGGCCAAGTTGCGCCGGATCGCGATCAGCCAGATCGCGGGCGTCGACGTTGGCGAAGTAACTCTGAAGGAAACCCCGCCAGTCCAAACCTGCCGCGAGTTTGGGCGGACGACTCGGGCTTCGCACGATCGCGGCAACGATGCTGCGATGCTGTTTCGAGGAAACCTGGTACATAGAATTGCCTTGCGTTAATCCGGCCTTTCAAGATCGGCGATGACCGCCGCGAGGAAGCGGCATGCCTCGCCGCCAGTGATACAGCGGTGATCGAAGCTCAAGGAAAGCGGCATGCGCAGGCGCGCCTGCACATTGCCCGCGATGGCCACGGCATCCTCCCGGACTCTTCCCGCGCCCAGGATCGCCACCGCCGGCGGCACCACCAGGGGAATGCCATAGCGGCCGGCCAAGGTGCCGAAGTTCGACAGCATCAGGGTGAAACCGCGTAAATCCTTCGCGGCCGTGCGCCGTTGGTGGGCGGCTCCTTTCTGCGCGGCGATGGCGGCGCGTAATTGTTCCGGCGTCTTGCTTTCAATGCCGCGCACCACGGGCACAATGAGCCCTTCCGGCGTATCGACGGCGATCGCAAGGTCAATATGATCGATGAGCGTTCGCGACAGGCTCTCAGAATCGTACCAAGCATTGAGCGCAGGCTCGGTGCGCCAGGCGCAGATCAGTGCGCGCACCAGCCTTGGCGTGTAATCGCGCCGCTGGGTCCAGCCGTGAACATCGGCGTCGTCGCATACGGTGCTGCCGGATACCTGATCGCGGGACAGCGACATGCTCTGCGCCATGGCGCGGCGCATGCCGCGCAGGGATTCGGGCGCGCCGCCGGCTACCGCGGGCGCGCTCCTGGCGCCCAGCGTATCGACGCTCGCGAGGACATCGTCGATCGTGATCAATCCGCCGCGGCCGCTGCCTGAAAGACCCGCCAAATCCACATGCAAGCGTTTCGCCAGCGCCCGGGCTGCGGGTACCGCGCGGCCGCCGCCGTTGCCGTTGGTTCGGCCGCGCGCAGGCAGGGCGCCGGCCTGTTCGACGTATTCTTCCCCGTTGGTCGCCGGCATGCTGCCGACGACGGTTCCCGACTCGAAGTCGATGAGCGGCGCACCGGTGGGCACGATGTCACCGGGCGCGCCGCGCAGGGCGGTCACCACGCCGCTGAATGGCGCGGGCACCTCGACGACCGCTTTGGCGGTTTCCACCGAGACCATGGGTTGATCCACCCGCACATGATCGCCGACCTTCACATGCCATTCGAGGATCTCGGCCTCGGCCAGGCCCTCGCCCAAATCCGGAAGCTTGAATGTACTCATGAGCCTTCCGTCAAAGTAAGCTGCACGGCGTCGATGATGCGTTGCGCGCTGGGGATGTAATCATGCTCCAGTTGGAATAGCGGCACGACGGTATCGAAGCCTGCCACGCGCCGGATGGGAGCCTGTAGATCGAACAGGCCGTGCTCCGCGACGAGCGCCGCCACTTCCGCACCCACACCCACATTGCGGGCGGCCTCGTGCACGATCACCAGCCGGCCGGTCTTGGCAATGGACTCCAATATGGTCTCGATGTCGATTGGACTCAAGGTGCATAGATCAATGACCTCGACGCTGATGCCTCGAGTGTCGAGTTCGACTGCGGCGCGCAGCGATTCGATGGTCATTGCTCCCCACGTGACGATGGTCGCATCGCTGCCCTCGCGCAAAATACAGCAAGCATCGAGCGGCAATGCCCGGCCGTCATCCAGCACTTCCTGACGTACCGCACGGTACAGACGCACCGGCTCCAGAAACATGACCGGGTCGGGATCGCGGATGGCCGCCAGCAGCAGCCCATAGGCGCGCGCCGGCGAAGACGGACAAACGACGCGGATGCCGGGAATGTGGCACAGCATGGATTCTGTGCTCTCGGAATGATGTTCCGGCGCATGAATGCCGCCCCCATGCGGCATGCGGATGACAACCGGGCAACTCAAGCGGCCGCGCGTACGATTGCGCATGCGCGACATGTGATTCACGATCTGATCCAGCGCGGGGTACAAGAATCCCATGAACTGGATTTCCGCGACCGGCTTCAATCCATGCGTCGCCATGCCCACCGACATGCCCGCGATCGTCGCCTCCGCCAGGGGTGTGTCCTGCACGCGGTCCTTGCCGAAGCGCTCTTGCAGCCCGGCGGTGGCGCGAAACACGCCGCCATTCGCGCCGACGTCCTGCCCGATCACCACGACGCGCGTGTCTTGCTGCATTTCCCAGCCATGCGCAAGGGCGATGGCTTCGATCATGGTTATCTTCGCCATCAATGACCGCTGGATTTCGCGGCGTAGCGGCGCGCCGTCGCGCGCTGCTCTTGCAGGTGCAACGGCAGCTCGGAAAATAAATGCTGAAACATGGCGTCCGGCGAGGGTTTCGCCTGGGTGAAATGAGTGCGCACCGCGGCGTCAACCTGCTCGGCGCATTCCTGTTGCAAGCGCGTCTCTTGGGCGGCATCCCAAAGTGCGCTGCGGCTCAAAAATTCCCGAAAGCGGATCATGGGTTCGAGATTCCAGGCTTCTTTGACTTCATGCTCGCCGCGGTAGCGGCTGGCATCATCCGCCGTGGTGTGATCGCTCAGGCGGTAGGTCAATGCCTCGATCACGGTGGGGCCCGCGCCGCGGCGCGCAACCTCCAGCGCCTCGGCGACTGTCTGGCGCACCGCGATGACATCGTTGCCGTCGACTTGCACGCCGGGAATGCCGGCTGCGATGGCTTTTTGCGCCAGCGTTTGCGCGGCGGTCTGCGCGGCCACGGGAACGGAGATGGCCCAGCCGTTATTGACGATGACGAACACCACGGGCAGATTGTCGGGCACCGGCCAGATTGATCGCTTCGTAAAACGCGCCCTCGGACGTGCCGCCATCGCCGATGTACGCCAGCGCGCAGCGCGGTTGCTTCAGTATCTGAAACGCCATGGCGGCCCCGGCGGCGTGCAAGGTTTGGGTGGCGATCGGCACGCACCAGGCAAAGTCGCCGCGTGGAATCGCAAAATCATTGCCGCGCTCATCTCCCGCCCAGTACAGGAGTATTTCGCCCATGGTCACGCCGCGCCACAGCTGCGTGCCGACTTCGCGGTACACCGGCGCCAGCACATCCTCCGGCCGCATGGCCGCGCCGACTCCGACATGCGTGGCCTCGTGTCCCAGACACGAGGGGTAGGTACCCAACTGGCCGGTGCGCTGCAGGTTCACGCATTTCGCATCGAAAGTGCGCACCAGGAGCATGGCGTGATACATGCGCTTCAGTTCGGCCGCATCCGTGGCGAAGGCGGGCAGCGCCGCGACCGCGTTGCCTCGCGGGTCGAGGATCTGCCGGTATTGGATTTTGAATTCGGCGACATTGCGCATGCGCGAATTATGCCAGGCCGCGGAGATTTCAGGGACGGTGTTGACGGGCCAGGTAGGCTTGAGTCTGCATTTCGATGAGCCTGCTCGAGGCGCGCAGGAATTCCGTGCGCAGTGTCTCGCCGTGATACAGAGCGTCAGGGGCGGCGGCCGCCGACACCACGATGTTCACATTGCGATCGTAAAATTCATCGATCAGCATGATGAAGCGGCGCGCTGCATTGTCATCGCCGCTGCGAAACTCGGGAATGTTCGATATGAACACGGTGTGATAGAGGCGCGCGATCTCGATGTAGTCGTTTTGGCTGCGCGGTCCCTCGCAAATGTCCTTGAACTCGAACCAGACCATTCCCGCGCCCGTGGCTCGCGCCGCGATCGGCCGATCTTCCACCGACAGCGTCGTAGGACCTAAGGCGCCCGCGCCGGCCAGGGCCGCGAATCGCTGCGCCAGCAGATGCCGGCGTGCCGGGCAACTTTGCGTCCAAGTAGGTGGGCGCCTGCTCGAGTTGGCGCAGACGATAGTCGATGCCGCCATCCAGCTGGACCACATCCATGTGCGCCTCGAGCAACTCGATGGCCGGAAGAAATCGCTGCCGCTGCAATCCGTCCTTGTACAAATCCTGCGGCGGGATATTGGAGGTGCAGACCAGCGTCACGCCGTGGCGGAACAGACCTGCAAAAAGTCCCGCCAGGATCATGGCGTCGGCGATATCCGAGACGAAGAACTCATCCAGGCAAATCACGCTCACGCGCGCCGCAATGCGCGCCGCCACCAGCTCCAAGGGATCGCTGCGATTCTTGACGCCGCGCAGCCTCGAGTGGACCTGACGCATGAATCGATAGAAATGCGTGCGCTCAGCGGTGCGAGGGCGCAGCGACTCATAAAATAAATCCATCAACAGTGTCTTGCCGCGGCCCACGCCGCCCCACAGGTACAGACCGCGAACCGGCGCGACGGCGGCGCGGTTCAGCGAGCGCCGGGATCTCGCGCACGCAGCTTGTGTCCCCAGGATTGCGACCGCATCGATAACTGCGCGCGCAACTCATCGAGCCGCGCTGCGGCCTGCTCTTGAACCGGGTCGAATTCGAGTCGATGGGCCGCGATGTCTTCCCGCAGGCGCGCGGCGATGGGCTTGGATTCGTAAGACAACCGGCGCGGGTTCCTAGAGGCTCTGGTAGTTGGGACCCGAACCACCCTCGGGTGTCGTCCAGGTGATCTGCCCCGGGTACGGCTCCTTGATGTCGCATGCCTTGCAATGAACGCAATTCGACGCGTTGATCTGCAGTTTTTGGCCGCCGTTGCCGTCGGCAATCATTTCATAGACATTCGCGGGGCAGAAATTCATGCAGGGATTGCCGAAATCCTGGATGCAACGGGTGGCGCACAGCGTGGTGTCGGCCACGTGCAGGTGCACGGGTTGGGACTCATCATGCGTGGTGGCGGCAAAGAAGACGAATGCAACCCGATCGCGCGGCGGTAGATCGCGCTCGCCCCAATCGCGATCGGGGGAGGCATATTCGT
Organism: uncultured Gammaproteobacteria bacterium; assembly: GCA_963775565.1. GTDB lineage: Bacteria > Pseudomonadota > Gammaproteobacteria > Steroidobacterales > Steroidobacteraceae > Bog-1198. Next base: position 224,661 of record CAVZJP010000015.1, on the reverse strand, counting down.
TCAAATGCTTGAGCGCCGTATCATCGGCGTGATTGGCGAGCGTCCAGGGCAATTTGCCGAATGTGAGCGTCTCCAGCACGGCGTTGGCAAGACCGAACCATAAGCCGCGGCGAAATCCGGGCCGGAAATTGCGCACCTTGTACAGCTCACGGCCGCCGGCCGATTCGCGCCAGCGTTTGTCGAAGCCCGCGCTGCCGCCGGTCTCTACGTAGTGCGCGGCCGCGGTCATGCCTGAGCGAATGGCCTGATGAATGCCCTTGATCTTGGGCATGTTGAGTGTTCCCCCGGCGTCGCCCACGAGCAGGGCGCCGGGCATTTCCAACGTCGGCATCGACTGATAGCCGCCTTCGATGATGGTGCGCGCGCCACCCGAGACAATCTCTCCGCCCTGCAACAGCTTCTTGACGTGCGGGTGGTTTTTCCACTGTTGGAAGGCCTCGAACGGTTTGAGTCGCGGATCCTCGTAGTCCAGGCCCACCACGAAGCCGACGTACACGCGATCATCGTTGAGGTGATAGACAAAGCTGCCGCCGTAGGTGCGATTGTCGAGTGGCCATCCGAAGGTGTGCTCGATGAGTCCTGGCTGCGCTCTGCCGGGCGGCAATTGCCACAATTCCTTGAATCCCAGGCCATAGGTCTGCGGCGACTTGCCGGCGTCCAATTTGTAACGCGCGATCAACTGTTTGGAGACGCTGCCGCGGCAGCCTTCGCAGAACATCGTGATCTTGGCGTGAATTTCCGGACCCAGGGTAAAATTGGGACCCGGCTCGCCGTTCTTGAGCACACCCATGTCACCGATGCGGATTCCCTTGACCGCGCCGGATTCGTCGAACAACGCTTCCGCGGCGGCGAAGCCTGGGAACACATCGACGCCGAGCTTCTCGGCCTCCTGGCCGAGGATGGGCACCAACTGGCCCAAGGAAACAATGACGTTGCCGTGATTCCACAGCTGCGGCGGAACGATGGGGAATTTGATGCGTTTGCGGCGCGTCATGATCGCGAATTCGTCGCGCCCCGCCGGTACGCAGATGGCGGGGGCGTGCTCACGCCATTGCGGCAAGAGTTCATCGAGCGGCCCCGGCTCCATCACCGCGCCGGACAGGGAGTGGGCCCCCAAACTTGCGGCTTTCTCCAGGACGCAGACGCTCAAACCGGGATTGAGCTGCTTCAGCCGAATGGCGCAGGCAAGACCGGCAGGACCCGCCCCGACGATCGCAACCTCGTACTCCATGACATCGCGCTGGCTTTCGTTCATCAAACTGGCACCTGAGCCTGCTCTAATTCACCCAATGCGGCGCTAAGTAGATCACAAACCCCTCGGATGGAGGGACAGCGTCCGACACGCGGACAGCGGATGAGGGGATTGGCTGAGCAGTGTCGCTTTGGTTATTGGGGACAACCATGATATAGGCCACGGAAGCCGTTTTCTAAGGATGGCCAAGGGATTTGGACATGGCTTGGGCAAGGACGCCCGCCCCGTTTTTTCTAGTCTTGGTGCCAGCTTGGCCGTCGTTTCGCAAAAAACGCGCTAAAACCTTCCTGCGCTTCCTGCCTGACCCGCAGGCGTGCGAGGCGGGAAGCCATGTCCAGGGCGTCCTGGCCTCTGCTCGCCGGCGGCCTACCCACCATGTCGCGGATCAAGGTCTTGGCCTGCGACTGCGCACCAGGCGCCCCCTTGAGGAGGGCGCGGGTGATGCCTGCGCAGACCGAGTCGAGTTCAGAGGCTGCCGCCACCTCATGGACCAGCCCTATTTCTTTGAGCGTGGCCGCCGTCATGATTTCCGCCGTCAAAAAATACCGCAGTGCAGCGCTCTCGCCGATCTTGGCGAGTACAAACGGGGAGACCACCGCCGGAATGATCCCCAGGCGGACTTCGGTAAACGCAAATTTGGCATGATCGGCCGCAACCGCGATATCGCAAGCGGCAATGAGTCCCAGGGCGCCGCCGTAGCCATCGCCATTCACGCGGGCCAACGTGGGTTTGGGCAGTGAGTCCAGTACCCCTAAGAGCGCGGCGAGCTTTTGCGCGTGCACCAGGTTTTCCGCCTCGCTCGCCTGCGCTTGCGCCTGCATTTCGGACAGGTCGGCGCCGGCGCAAAAGACTTCTCCAGCCCCGGTGATTTGCACCACACGCACTTTGGGATCCGCCGCGCAACGCTTCAGTTCCGCGGTGAGCGCCGCGATGGTCGGCGCATCCAGCGCATTGCGCTTGTCCGGGCGATTGAGCGAAATGGTCGCGATCGCGCCCGACGAATCGCTTGCGATCGAAATCAAATCAGCTCGACCGCGACGGCCGTCGCTTCGCCGCCGCCAATGCAGAGGCTGGCAATCCCGCGCCTTTTGCCGCGCGCCTTCAGCGCATACAACAGCGTCGTCAAAATCCGCGCGCCGGTGGCGCCGATCGGATGCCCCAAGGCGCAGGCACCGCCGTTGACATTCACTTTTTGGTGATCCAATCCCAAGTCCTTCATCGCTGCCATCGCCACCGCGGCAAACGCTTCATTGACCTCGTACAGATCCACATCATTGGGCTGCCAATTCAGTTGCGACAGCAATTTCTGGATGGCGCCCACCGGCGCCAACGTGAACCACTCGGGCTCGCGCGCAAAGCTCGCGTAACCGAGCACGCGTGCCAATGGTTTGAGCCGCTTCATCCCCGCGAAAGATTCTCGCGTCAACACCACCGCCGCCGCGCCGTCGGAGATGCCCGAGGAACTTGCGGCCGTGACCGTGCCATCTTTCTTGAACGCCGGCTTCAAGGAGGGAATCTTTGCGATATCGAGCGTGAAGGGGGTTTCGTCCTTGTCGACCAAGGCTTCGCCTTTGCGAGATTTGGTCGCGACCGCCGCGATCTCCGCCGCAAATTGCCCGCCGTTGATGGCGGCAAGCGCGCGCCGCACGGACTCGGCTGCAAATTCGTCCTGGGCTTGGCGCGTAAATCCGTACTTCTCCGAGGTTGCCTCCGCAAAACAGCCCATCAGCTGGCCGTCCCAAGGGCTTTGCAATCCGTCGTAGAACATGTGGTCCAGCACTTCTTGATTGCCCATGCGATAACCGGCGCGGGCCTTGGGCAACAGGTATGGGGCGTTGCTCATCGATTCGATTCCGCCGGCGACAACGACTTGGGCGGATCCGGCGAGGATCTGGTCGGCACCCTGCATCACGGCGCGCATCGCGGAGCCGCACATCTTGTTGACCGTCGTGGATGGGACGCTGGCGGGGAGCCCCGCGCCCAAGGCGGCCTGACGCGCCGGCGCCTGACCCAAACCGGCGGAGAGCACGCAACCCATGATGACTTCATCGACTTGTGATGACGTCAATCCCGAATCAGTGAGTGCGGCCTTGATCGCGACCGCTCCGAGCTGGGGCGCGGTGACGCTCGCGAGTACGCCTTGAAACGCGCCCACCGGCGTGCGGCGGGCGCTTAAGATGACGACGGGATCTGAATTCATGATATTCCTTGAACTGAATCCAACATTATAGCCGCCCTCGAAAGCCTTTACGGAGCCAGCGGGACCCCGACGGCGCGGGCGATCAGCTCGCGGCTTTTGTGCCTCGCACCCTCCGCCGGCAAGACCTCGAGGATCTCGACCCGGATCGGGTGTCGATGGACCCACACGCCCCCTCCAGGAGGCATGACATCCCGCGTGCCGTGGATGGCGACGGCGACTACCGGCATCTGGGAACGCGCTGCCGTGGCAAAGGCGCCGCCCAGAAATTTGCCGATTTGCGGGGTCTCATCGAAGGTACCCTCCGGGAAGAACATCAAGGATTGGCCCGCCGCCGCCAGTTTCAAGACCCGGCGCGCATCGCTTGCCCCCTTGTGCCGGTCGAATCGCTCGACGAACTGTGAGCCCAGGCGGCGCAACAAGTGACCCATCAGCGGAACGCGCACCATCTCTTTCTTGATCACGAAGGCAAAATCCGGGGGCAGGGCTGCCACGATGGCGATGGCGTCAATGTAGCTGGCGTGATTGGCCACCACCACGCAAGGTACCTGGGGCAGGCGCTCAAGACCCTCAACCTTGAAGGGCATGCCGGCTGTCCACAGGAAAGCGCGCCCGACTTTCCCGGCGACCGCGCGGCGGTGCCGCAGATTCGGCAGAAAGAGGTTGATCGTCAGTACGATGAATGCCAACACTGCAAAGCTCGCCACGCAGTACGCCACGTACGGCAGTTGGAGGGCTGCGCGCAGCCACGAACGATTCACTTCTGTGATCTGGTTCTCCTTATGTTAATACTTGACTGTACTGTGATTCTGGTCACGCCGACCTCCCGGGACCCCTCGCATACTGCGGACTGATAGCGCGGACAGCACTATTTCGTGCTTAACCCTTCGCGAGAAACTATGGCGACGGCTCTCAAACGGACGGTTTATACACGCACCTCGGGCGCGGCGGTACCCACTGCACGCGAGGCAGCGGATCCCGCCTTGCAGCGCTTTCTCGATGCGGTTTGGATGGAGCGCGGTCTGTCTGCCAATACCTTGGCGGCCTATCGGGCCGACTTGACCGCCCTGGCACGATGGCTGGAGGAGCGCGACAGCGCCCTGCTGAAGGCCACGCGCATCGAACTATTGGGTTTCATTGCCGCCCGCGTCGAGGGTGGTTCGCGCCCCCGATCCACGGCCCGCCAGCTATCGAGTTTTCGCAGATTCTTCCGCTTCATGATGCGCGAGGGACTGATTACGCAGGACCCGACCGCGCAAATTGCCATGCCGAAGATCGGCCGGTCTCTTCCTAAATCATTGACCGAGGCGGAGGTGGACTCCTTGCTGGAGGCCCCCACGGTGTCCGAGCCGCTCGGCCACCGCGATCGCACCATGCTGGAGGTGCTGTACGCCACCGGCCTACGGGTTTCCGAACTCGTCAGCTTGAAGCACAACCAGGTGAACCTGAACCAGGGCGTGATGCGCGTTGTCGGCAAGGGCAATCGCGAACGATTGATTCCGCTCGGCGACGAAGCGGTCAAATGGCTGCAGCAATTCATGCAGGGACCGCGCGTCGAAATACTGCTGGAGCGGCAGACCGACTATCTATTTCCCACACGGCGCGGCGATCGCATGACGCGCCAGGCGTTCTGGCACATCATCAAGCGCTACTCCAAGAAGGCGGGCGTCGAGAAGGAACTGTCGCCGCACACCTTGCGGCACGCCTTTGCGACGCATCTGCTCAATCACGGCGCGGATCTGCGCGTGGTGCAAATGCTCCTGGGCCACAGCGACCTGTCGACCACCCAGATCTACACGCATGTCGCTCGTGAGCGATTGAAGGACCTGCATTCCCAGCATCATCCGCGGGGCTAAGTTCGGTCTGTTAGAATCGGGTGAACCTCTGAAGACCCGTGGGGTCGAACACTCAGGATCGATGGAGCCGGTGCATGCTGCGATATCTTGCCGTTTTTGCGCTCATTATGTGCACCTCGCAAGCGAGCGTGCGCGCGGCGGCCCCTGAGCAGACCCCACCCGATCCGCGACCGGCGCTGATCAAGCTGCTGCCGGCGGGCACCAAGCTCGAGGATTTGAGACCCTCGCCGATTCCGGGCATTTACGAGTTCGTGCAAGGCGCGGATGTCAGCTATCTGACCGCGGACGGCAAGTATTTCCTCGACGGCAATCTCTATGATATGAAGTCGCGGGATAACCTGACCGAGGAGCTGCGCACGCATGCACGCGTGGCGTTGATCGGCGCGGTTCCGGAATCGGAAATGCTGATCTTCTCGCCGCCCAACCCCAAATATACGATCACGGTTTTCACGGATGTCGATTGCGCCTACTGCCGCAAATTGCACAGCGAAATGGCGGAGCTCAACCGCCTCGGTATTCGCGTTCGCTACATGTTCTATCCGCGCACAGGACCTGGAACGGAGAGCTGGAGGAAAGCCGAGGTCGTCTGGTGCTCACCCAATCGCAACGACGCATTGACGCGCGCGAAAGCCGGAGCGGCGCTGGACATGAACAAGATCTGTTCGCCGACGCCGGTGAAGCGCGAGTATGAGCTGGGCGAGAACATCGGAGTTCGCGGCACGCCCGCCATCGTGACCGAGAACGGCGACTACCTTTCCGGCTACATGCCGCCGCGCGAACTGGTGCAGCAGCTCAAGGAGCTGCAACTGGCCAAGCGCTGAACTCGCGGTCTCGGCTCATCGCTCCAGAAGCGAGGCCTTGTCCTTCACGCCTTCCCACTGTTTGGCGTCCGCCGGCGCGTCCTTCTTCTCGCTGATCACCGGCCATTTTTTTGCGAGTTCGGCGTTCAATTGCTTGAAGCTTTCCTGGCCATCCGGAATCTCCTCCTCGGAGTAGATGGCTTCGACCGGGCACTCAGGCTCGCACAAGGTGCAATCGATGCATTCGTCCGGATCGATCACCAGAAAATTGGGACCTTCGTGGAAACAGTCGACGGGACACACCTCGACGCAGTCCATGTATTTGCACTTGATGCAGCTTTCCGTCACCACGAACGCCATGATTTACCCTTCTCGTTCTACAGTTGATCCAGCGAATACTACCTGCCGCGGCCTCAAGAATCAGCCCTCGGCCGTGCGCTTTTCAATTCGGTGAAATGATGTCCCTCCCGTCCCGCGCTGCGGTCGGCGAAGTATTGACGCAGCGCGTATTCGCCGCTCGCGAATGCCAGTTCCGCCCACGGAACCTGCGCTTCCTCATACAGGCCAACCTCCAGGCTCTCTATTCCCGGCGCAAATTTCGGCTCGAGAAGCCGGGCGCGGAACATGACGTGAACCTGGTGGGCGCGCGTTACATTGACCACGGCCAGGAGCGTTCCGACTTCGACCGTTGCCAGAGCTTCCTCCTGACATTCGCGCGCGGCCGCCTGCTGCATGGTTTCGCCGTTCTCCATGAAGCCGGCCGGTACCGTCCAAAACCCCAGGCGCGGTTCGATTGCGCGGCGGCACAGCAGTATTTTGTTCTGCCATTCCGGCACACAGCCCAACACCAGCAGCGGATTCTTGTAATGCACCATATTGCAGCTGGTGCACACGAAACGCGGCAAATGGTCCCCGGCGGGGATCTTCGATTCGACGGGTGAGCCGCAGTTGCTGCAGAAATTCAAGAGCCATCCATTGAAATAAAATTCTGGTGCCCGAAGAGGGAATCGAACCCACACGGTGTCACCACCACCGGATTTTGAGTCCGGCGCGTCTACCAGTTCCGCCATTCGGGCATGCCAGGCCGCGCAGTATATGTGATTGAGGCTCTTGTTAGAATGCCCAAACACGATGCTGCGCACCGACTTTCACTTCGAGCTACCCAAGGAGCTCATCGCGCAGCAGCCTGCCGCTGAGCGTTCCGCCAGCCGGCTACTGACGCTCGAAGGCCTCACGGGAGCCTATCAAGACCGGCAATTTCGAGATTTGCCGGCGCTGCTGCAAGCGGGCGATCTGCTGGTTTTTAACGACACGAAGGTCATTCCAGCACGAGCGTTCGGCGTAAAGGATAGCGGCGGGCGCGTCGAGTTGTTGCTCGAGCGCGCGCTCACGCCCCGCACAGCCCTCGTCCATGTTCGCACCAGCAAGGGATTGCGAGAAGGCGCCGTGGTGCGCCTCGCGGGCGGACACAGCGCGGCAATGGTGAGGAGGGAGCAGGAGCTCTTCGTGTTGGAGTTCTCGTGCAACGTGGAGGAATTCTTCCAAGCTCACGGAGAAGTCCCCCTGCCGCCGTATATTGACCGCGCGGCGGAGGACGGCGATAAGGAGCGCTATCAAACGGTGTATGCGCGCGCACTGGGCGCGGTTGCCGCGCCGACCGCGGGCCTGCACTTCGATGACTCGATTTTTGCGGCATTGCAGGCGCGCCAGATCCGCCGCGCGTTCGTCACGTTGCATGTCGGCGCGGGCACCTTTGCGCCGGTGCGCGCACTGGATATCGACGCGCATCAAATGCACGGCGAAATGCTGGAGGTGCCGCAGGCCACGTGCGCAGAGATCGACGCGACGCGCAGTGCCGGCGGACGCGTGATCGCGGTGGGCACCACGGTGGTGAGAAGCCTGGAGGCGGCTGCGGGCCACCAAGGCGCGGCGCAATCGATTGGGGGAGTGGTGCCTTTCCGCGGCAGCACGCGGATATTCATCAGGCCGGGCTATCGATTTCGCGCAGTCGATGCACTGATCACGAACTTTCACCTGCCCGAATCGACGCTGTTGATGCTATGCGCGGCGTTCGCCGGACGCGAGGCGCTGCTCGCGGCCTATGCTCATGCGGTGCAGGCACGCTACCGGTTTTTCAGCTACGGTGATGCCATGTTTCTCACACCCGCCGCAGCGGCGCGCCGAGGCGCGTGATGCGATTTGCATTGTCGGCGCAGGACGGCGCGGCGCGGCGCGGCCGGCTCGAGTTTCCGCGCGGCACGGTTGAAACACCGGCGTTCATGCCCGTCGGGACCTACGGCACGGTCAAGGCGATGAGGCCGGAGGATCTCGAAGCCCTCGGCGCGGAAATCGTACTCGGCAACACGTTCCATCTCTATCTGCGGCCGGGACTCGAGGTGATTGCCGCCCACGGCGGACTGCATCGTTTCATGCATTGGCGCCGCCCGATCCTCACCGATTCCGGCGGGTTTCAAGTATGGAGCCTGGCGGAGATGCGCAAAATCACCGAGGAGGGCGCGCATTTTCGCTCGCCGGTCGACGGCTCGCCGGTCTTTCTGTCGCCCGAGGAATCGATGCGCATTCAACGCACGCTGGGCGCGGATATTGCGATGAGTTTCGATGAATGCACGCCTTATCCGGCGACGGAGGAGGAGGCGCGGGCATCGATGGAATTGTCGATGCGTTGGGCGCTGCGCGGTTTTCGTGAATACCACGAAGGTGATGCACCGGGAACCCTGTTCGGCATCGTTCAAGGCGGGACCCACTTAGGATTGCGGTCGGCATCGCTCGCGGCACTCGAGGAGATTGGATTTGCGGGACTGGCCGTCGGCGGTCTGGCCGTGGGGGAGCCCGAAGCGGAGCGCGAGCGGGTCCTCGAGCATCTCCTGCCGCAGATGCCAAAGCTCAAGCCACGATATCTCATGGGAGTCGGAAGGCCCGAGGACATCATCGACGCAGTACGCCACGGCATCGATATGTTCGATTGCGTGATGCCGACCCGGCACGCGCGCAACGCCCATCTGTTCACGCGCACCGGCGTGGTCAATATTCGCAACGCCGCTCATCAGAAGGATTTGGGCCCCATCGAAGAGGGGTGCCTTTGCTACACCTGCCGGCATTACACGCGCGCCTACTTGCGGCACCTGGATAAATGCGGCGAAATCTTGGGCTCCCACCTCAATACCGTGCACAATCTGTACTTCTATCAGCGGCTCATGAGTGAGATTCGCTCGGCCATCGAGGTGGGGCAATTCGAGCGCTACGCGGCTGAGTTTCATGCCCTGAAGGCTCCAGGCGCTTAAGTCAGTTGCGCCTGCCTGCTGTATACTACGCGGCTTTCTGCAGCGGCATGCGCCGCAAAAAAAGAGTGTAACACTATGGATTTCCTGATTAATTCGGCATATGCACAGGCCGCGGGCGCGACCGGCGGGGGCCCCAGCCTCTTGAATACGCTGCTATTGCCGGGCCTGCTGCTGGTGGTCTTTTATTTTCTGCTCATCAGACCGCAGAGCAAGCGCGCCAAGGATCAGCGCGAGATGCTCTCCAAGATCGCGGCGGGCGATGAAATCGCGACCACGGGCGGTATCTTGGGCAAAGTCACCGAAGTGGGCGAGCAATTCTTGAGCGTCGAAGTCGCCGACGGCGTGAACATCAAGCTGCAGAAATTCCAGGTTGCCCAGGTGCTGCCTAAGGGCACGGTCAAGAGCGCATGATTGCCTATCCGCGCTGGAAGATCGCGCTGGTCGCGATCGTGGTGTTATTGGGGATCTTCCTGGCGCTGCCCAATTTGTTCGGCGAGGAAAGCGCGCTGCAATTAGCCGCCGATCGCGCGGCCGTCACCGAGGCGGACCGGACCGCGGTCGAACAGCTCCTGAAGGACAAGGGCGTGACCCCCTCCGGTGTGTTTCTGGAGCAAGGACGCCTCACGCTGCGTTTCGCGAGCACCACGGATCAGTTGAAAGCGCGCGACCTCATCGCCGAGGCCCGCCCCAATCAGTTCACCATTGCCCTATCGCAGGCATCGCGGGTGCCGGGCTGGATGCATCAAATGGGCTTGGCTCCGGTAAAGCTGGGTCTGGACCTGCGCGGCGGCGTGTACCTGGTCTATCAGGTCGATGTGCAGGGTGCGGTGAAGCAGTTGCTGGATCGACGCGAGCAGGACTTTCGCGCCTCGCTGCGCACCGCGCGCGCGGCGTATCAGGACGTTGTCGTCGACTACCCGCAATCGCACGTGCGCGTCTTGTTTCGTGACGCGGAAAGCCTTGCCAAAGGAAAAGCGGCGATTCTCGCCGACAGCCGCAACCTGAATTTGAACGAGATCACGGTGGCCGGTGCCCCGGCGCTGGAACTGCAGCTGACGCCGCAGGAGATCAAGGAACGCCAGGATTATGCGGTGTCGCAGAACATTGTCATTCTGCGCAATCGCCTCAACAGCCCCGAGCTCGCCGTGTCGGAGCCGCAGGTGGCGCGCGAGGGCGTGGACCGGATCGCCATCCAATTGCCGGGACTGCAGAACTCGGCCGAAGTGAAGAAAATCCTCGGCAAGACCGCCACCTTGGAATTTCGCATGGTCGATGAGACCAATAACCCGCTCGAGGCCGCCAGCACCGGGCGGGTGCCCCTGGGTTCGAAGCTTTACTACACGCGTGAGAAGCAGCCGGTGCTGCTGAAGCGCGATGTGGTCGTAACCGGCGATCAGTTGACCGATGCCACCTTCCAGCCGAACTCCCAGGACGGTCCGGCGGTCTCGGTCGGCCTGGACAGCCGCGGCGCCGCGAAGATGCTCAAGAACACCCAGGAGAATCTGGGGCATTTGATGGCCGTGGTGTTCATCGATCGATCGCGCGAGAAGAATGCCCAGGGCGTCGAAGTGGACCGCACCACCGAGGAAGTCATCAATCGGGCGACGATCCGCGGCGTATTCAGCAATAACTTTCAGATTACCGGCGTCAACCCGATCGAAGGCCGCGAACTGGCGCTGCTGCTGCGCGCCGGCGGTCTGGCGGCGCCGCTGACGCCGGTGGAAGAACGCGCCATCGGACCGAGCCTGGGCCAGGACAACATCGACAAGGGCATCAAGGCCATGGTGTTCGGCATGGCGGCCGCATTCCTGTTCATGGCGATCTACTACAAGGTTTTCGGGCTGATTGCGGACATCGCGCTGGCGGCCAACGTGGTGTTGCTGACGGCGCTGCTGTCCCTGTTCGGCGCGGCGCTGACCTTGCCGGGCATTGCCGCCGTGGTATTGACCGTCGGCATGGCGGTGGACGCAAACATTCTGATTTACGAGCGCATTCGCGAGGAATTGCGCAATGGCGTGACGCCGCGCGCGGCCATCGCGGCCGGGTTCGAGCGGGCGTTGTCTGCGATCACGGACTCGAACTTCACGGCGCTGATCGCCGGTGTCGTATTGTGGTCGTTCGGCGCCGGCGCGATCCGCGGCTTCGCGGTGGTGCTGGTGCTCGGCATCGGCACCTCGGTGTTCACCTCGGTGATGGGCAGCCACGCCCTGGTGCAGGTCATCTACGGCGGCAAGCGCAAGCTCGACCGCCTGTCGATCTAAGGGTCGATAAAGGATCAAGGACATGGAATTTTTTCACAAGGTGACCCGCTTCCCGTTCATGAACACCCGCAAGGTGTGGTACGGGCTGTCCGCGGTGCTGATCGTCGCCTCGCTCGGCCTGCTGGTGGTGCGCGGACTGAATCTGGGCGTGGATTTCACCGGCGGCGTGGTGGTGGAAACCAATTTTCCCCAGGCGCCGAATGTCGAAGCGCTGCGTGCCGGGCTTGCGAACGCCGGTGTAGTGGGTGCACAGGTACAGAATTTCGGCAGCTCCCGCGATATTTTGGTGCGCCTGCCGCCCGATCCGAATGCCAAGGGCGATCAGATCGGCGCCCACATTCTCGAGATATTCGGGAAGACCGACAGCGGCGTGAAACTGCAGCGCACCGAAGTGGTGGGTCCGCAAGTGGGGCAGGAACTCTTCGTCAAGGGCGGCTGGGCCTTGTTTGCCACGTTGATCGGGATCTTGATTTACGTCTTGTTCCGATTCACCCCGAAGCTCGCTCTCGGCGCGATATTCGCGGTATTGCATGATCCGATCTGCGTCGTGGGTTTTTTTGCGCTGACGCAAATGACCTTCGATCTCACGGCGATCTCCGCGGTGCTCGCGGTGATCGGCTATTCGCTGAATGACACGGTGATCGTGTTCGACCGGATCCGCGAGCGCGCGCGTACCTCGCGCAAGCTCTCGATCGCGCAGGTCATCGACGAATCCATCAATCAAACCTTGTCGCGAACCTTGATGACCAAGCTCGTGACTTTGCTGGTGGTCGTCGCGCTGCTGATATTCGGCGGCGAGACGCTGCGCGGTTTTTCCGCGGCGTTGGTGATCGGCATCATCGCCGGCACCTATTCCTCGATCTACATTTCCGCCGCATTGGCGCTCGATATCGGACTGCGTACCGACGATCTGTTGGAACGCAAGGCGACGAAGCCCGAAGAGATCGACGGCCTGCCGTAGCTTAAGTGGCACTCCTCTCCGATCCGCAGACCTGGGTATCGTTCCTGACGCTCACGATGCTCGAGATCGTGCTCGGCATCGACAACATCATTTTCCTGGTGATTCTGGTGGATCGCCTGCCGGAGAATCGGCGGCGCACCGGGCGCATTCTGGGCCTGGGCTTCGCGATGCTGACGCGCATCGCGCTGCTCTTTTCCATCGTATGGCTGGCGACGCTGCATGAAACGCTGTTTACGGTGGCGCACAACGACATCTCGGGACGCGACTTGATCCTGTTCGGCGGCGGCCTGTTCCTGGTGGTGAATAGTGTCGTGGAAATCCGCGGCATGCTGAAGCACAAGACGACTCAGCGCGGCCCGAAATTGGTGGGCTCCTTGTGGCTGATCGTCGTCCAGATCGGGCTCATCGATATCGTGTTCTCCCTCGATTCGGTGTTCACCGCCATCGGGCTCGCGCAGCACATCGAGGTGATGGTGGCGGCCATCGTGGTTTCGGTGCTGGTCATGATGGTGGTCTCCTCCGCGGTCGGCCGCTTCATCGACCACTATCCGACGATCAAGGTGCTGGCGCTGGCGTTCTTGATCCTGGTGGGCGCCGCGCTGATCGCGGAGTCGCTGGATTTGGAGATCCCGAAAGGTTACCTGTACTTCGCGATGGCATTCTCGGCGGCCGTGGAGTGGGTCAACATCCGCCTGAGGCGCCGCCGCGAAGCTTGAGGCAACGATCCCAGCCCGCGGCATACCGGGGCCCCGTTCGCCGTCAGGTTTGTTCGGCGAGCTCGCTATGGCTGCGTGAGTACAGGAAGAAGAGGGCGAGTCCGATCGCGGACCAGATGAAGAACGCTTCCCAGGTGATGGCCGGCAGTTGCCACATCAGGAAGCCGCAGGAACCCATGCCGAGCAGGGGAATCCACGGCACAAACGGGGTGCGGAACGGGCGCTTGAGCTCGGGACGGGTCTTGCGCAGCACGATGACGCTGGCGCACACCATAAAAAAAGCGGCGAGCGTGCCGAGATTCACCAGTTGCGCCACCTTGCCGATCGGCGACAGGCCGGCGATCAGCGCGATGACCACGCCGGATCCCAGGATCAGGCGAACCGGCGTCTGCGTTTTGGGATTGACGTTCGCCATGAGCTTCGGCAGCAGCCCGTCGCGGGACATCGCCAGCACCACGCGAGTCAGGCCGAAGTAGAGCACCAGCATCACGGTGGTGATGCCGGCCAGGGCGCCGATGGAGATCAGCGCCTCAGCCCAGCCGATGCCGAGCTGCCTGAGCGCATCGGCGATGGGCGCCTTGACGTCGATTTGGTCGTAGTGCACCACCCCGGTGAGGATGCCGGACACGAGGATGTACAGAACGGTGCAGATGACCAACGAGGCGATGATGCCGATGGGCAGATTGCGCTGCGGTTTGATGGTTTCCTCCGCGGCGGTGGACACCGCGTCGAAGCCGATGTAGGCGAAGAAAATGAGCGACGCGCCCGTGAAGACGCCGCCCAGGCCGAAGTGCGACCCGCCGTCGGCATCGATGACCTTGGGCGGAATGAAGGGATGCCAGTTGGCGGGATTGACGTGCGGCGCCGCGACCACGATGAAGATCACCACGGCGGCGAGCTTGACCAACACCATCACGGTGTTGAAGCGGGCCGATTCGCGCACGCCGATCGACAGCAGCACCGACAGCAGCAGCACGATGACCATGGCTGGCACGTTGACGATGCCGCCGTCGAGCGGTGCGTTGGTCAGCGAATGCGGCAGATGCAGGCCGAGGAGCTCGAGGATTTTGCCGAAGTAGCCGGACCAGCCGATGGCCACGGTGGAGGTGGCGACGGCGTATTCCAGGATCAGGTCCCAGCCGATGATCCACGCGATCAGTTCGCCGATACCGGAATAGGCATAGCCGTAGGCGCTGCCGGCGCCGCCGATGGCGCCCGCGAGCTCGGCATAGGAGAGCGCGGCGAAGGCGCAGGCGATACCGGAGATGACGAACGACAGCACGATCGCCGGCCCGGCATGCTGCGCCGAGACCACGCCGGTGAGCACGAAAATACCCGTGCCGATGATGCAGCCGATGCCGAGCATGGTCAGGTCGAAGGCGCCAAGGCAGCGCTTCAAGCCGGTATCGGCATTCACGTCAATCGGCTTGGTGCGGAACAGACTCATGCGTTCTCCCTTGTAGTTATCGCGATTGTGAGGCCTGTCTGGTGGAGGAAGTATGCCTGTTTCTAGGTGCGCAGGGCAGCCGGGGTGAGAGGTCCGAGCGCATCGAGCAACGCTTGGTACACCTTCGGGTTGCCGGCGACGATATTGGGACCCAAGGCGTACTCGGCGCCCAGCGGAGTGCCGACGCGGCCGCCGGCTTCTTGAATCAGCAAGCGTCCCCGCCGCGGTATCCCACGGGGAGAGCCCGAATTCCCAAAAGCCGTCGAGGCGTCCGGCGGCCACGTAGGCCAGGTCCAGGGCCGCCGCCCCGGGCCGGCGCACGCCGGCGGCGGTCGACATGATCACTTTCAGCATGGCGAGATATTCATCGACATGCGATCCGGCTCGGAACGGGAAACCCGTGCCGATCAGCGAACCCTCCAGGGCGCGCTGACTGCTGACGCGGATCTTCTTGCCTTCCAATTGCGCGCCGTCGCCGCGCGAGGCGGTGAAAAATTCCTGGCGCATGGGATCGTAGACCACCGCGTGCTGCAGGCGGCCCTTGTGCTCGACCGCGATCGACACCGCGAAGGTCGGAAAACCGTGCAGGAAGTTCGTGGTGCCGTCGAGTGGATCGATGATCCAGACGTATTCGTCCTTGCCGCTGCGGCCGGATTCCTCGGCCAGGATGGCGTGCTGCGGGTGGCTGCGGTGAATCGTCGCGATGATGTCCGCTTCGGCTTTGCGGTCGATGTCGGTCACGAAATCATTGCGCCCCTTGCTGTCGATTTTCAACGAATCGAGGCGCGACAGGCTCTTCACGATCAAATCGCCGGCGCGACGCGCCGCGCGCATCGCAATATTGAGCAGGGGCTGCATAAGGTGGCGCTAGAATAACAGAAGCATGACGGCTCTCGTTCGCATCGTTCTCATCGATCCCAGTCATCCGGGCAATATCGGCTCGGTCGCGCGCGCCATGAAGAACATGGCGCTCGATGATCTGGTGTTGGTGCGGCCGCGCGCGTTTCCGCATGCGGAGGCCATCGCGCTGGCGGCGGGAGCGGACGACATTCTGGCAGGCGCGCGCGTCGTCGAGAGTGTCGCTGCCGCCATCAGCGATTGCGCCTTCATCGCGGGCACGACCTCGCGGCCACGCTCGTATTACTGGGAGTTCACGACGCCGCGCGATGTCGCCGGCCGCGTCGTGGCATTGCCGGAGGAGAACCGCGCAGCGCTGCTGTTCGGTTCCGAGCGCTATGGCCTCGCCACTGAGGATCTGAATCACTGCAACGTGCTGGTTCGAATTCCCGCCAATCCGGACTATTGTTCGTTGAATCTGGCGATGTCGGTGCAGCTGGCGGCCTACGAGATTCTGATGGCGCGCGAACAGCCGCACAGCCGCACCCAGCTTGAGACACCGCTGGCCCCGTCGGGCGACGTCGAGCATTTTTACGCGCACTTGAACGAAGTCTTGAACGAAATCGATTTTGACGATCGGACCGGCCACTTGATGGAGCGCCTGCGAAGACTGTTCAACCGCGCGCAGCTCGACCGCAACGAGCTCAACATCATGCGCGGCATCCTGAGCGCCGTGCAGGGCAGGCGGGGTCAATCGACGCAGCGATCCCGCAAATGAACGCGGCGGTGTACCTGGATCACGCATCGACCACGCCGGTCGATCCGCGCGTGGCCAAGCGCATGGCCGAGGTGCTGACTTCCGAGAGCGAATTCGGCAACCCGGCTTCCGCCAGCCATGCTTACGGTGATGAAGCCGCCGCGCTGGTCGAGTCGGCCCGCACGCAGGTCGCCTCTGCCGTGGGAGCCGCCCCCGATGAGGTGTTGTGGACCTCGGGCGCCACCGAGGCCAATAACCTCGCGATCTTCGGCGTGGCGCAGTACTACCATGATCGCGGCCGTCACATCATCACCGCGCGTACCGAACACAAGGCAGTGCTCGATCCCTGCCGCGAACTGGAGCGCCGGGGATGGAAGGTGACGTACCTGGTTCCGGACCGCGACGGGCTAATTGGACCCGCAACAGGTTGCCGAGGCGTTGCGGCCGGACACCGTGCTGGTGTCCATCATGCACGTCAACAATGAAATCGGCGTGGTCCAGAATATCGCTGCCGTTGGTGCGATTTGCGCGCAGCACGGTGCATGGTTGCATGTCGATGCGGCGCAGAGCATGGGCAAATGTCCGGTTCATTTTGCGAGTCTCGCAGCCGACCTGATGTCCCTCTCGGCGCACAAGGTATACGGTCCCAAGGGTGTGGGCGCCCTTGTGGTCGCGCAACGCGGCGAGGACGCTGCCAGGGGCCGCGTACAGTTCACGCCCTTGCTGTTCGGGGGCGGCCAGGAGCGCACACTCCGGGCGGGGACGCTGGCCACGCACCAGGTCGTGGGCATGGGGCTGGCGTTCGAGTTGGCCTCACAGATCTCGTCGGTCGAAACCGCGCGCGTGGCGCGGCTGCAGCAGCGGCTGTGGCAGGGACTGGCCGCCCTGGGCGGCGTGCTGCGCAACGGCAGTGCCATGCGTTGCGTGCCGCATTTGCTCAATGTGTCGTTTGAAGGTGTGGAAGGCGAGAGCTTGCTGGCAGCAATCCGTCCGCACCTCGCCCTGTCCACCGGCTCCGCCTGCACCTCGGCGCTGGCGGAACCTTCGTATGTGCTGCGCGCCTTGGGCCGCTCCGAGCGTTTGAGCGAGAGCAGTTTGCGCTTTGGCTTGGGTAGGGCGACCACCGACGCTGACATCGACATCGCGATCGCGGTCATGGTCCGAGAGGTGAGCCGCCTGCGAAAGGTGGCGGGCACATGAACTACAACGCGTTGACGCGGCGCTACTTCGAGTCACCGGCCGGTGCGGGCGTGTTATCAGGCCCCGGCCGGTCTCGCGGCGCCGCCGGCAGCGTCGAGATCGGCACCTGGGTGCAATTCGACTTGCAGGTCCACGGGCAGACGCTGCAGGCCGCCCGGTTCCTGGCCTTCGGCTGCCCGCATACCATTGCCGTCGCAGCCTGGCTGGTGGAGCAAGCGCCGGGACAAGCCATTGAGGCCTGCGCTGCCTGAAAGCGTGCATGCCTTGAGCGCTCGATTTGGGGTACCCATCCCGAAACTCGGCCGGCTATTGATTGTCGAAGATGCGTGGATCGCGGCTGCGCGTGACGCCTTGCAGCGCGTGAACGAGGCTTAATAAAAAACGCGCCTTGGTACCGTACGAGCGGTCCACCGGCGTGGTATGTATTGTGTTATTGAGATGGTTGCGAGGGCAGGGCGGTATGGCGGTATTACTGACGGAATCGGCGGCGAATCGGGTGCGTACACATTTGGCGCAGCGCGGCATCGGCGTTGGGTTGCGGGTGGGAATCAAGAAGACCGGTTGCTCCGGTTTTGCCTATGTCGTGAATTATGCTGATGAAATCAACCCTGAGGACGCGGTCTTCGAAGCACAAGGCGTAAAGGTTGTCGTGGATCCGGCGAGCCTGCCCCTGATCGACGGTACTTTGGTGGACTTTGTCAAACAGGGCCTCAACGAGGCATTCAAGTTTCAAAACCCCAAGGCGAAGGGCGAGTGCGGTTGCGGCGAGAGCTTCAACGTCTAGGCGCCAAAGCAAGGCTCGATCGATCCTTCGGTGAAGGGGTGTTTTTCCAAGTAATACAGTGACTTCGGTAGTCATCCAGATTGCTTGGCCGGCCTCGCTCCAGTACACTTCGCGGTCTTTGTCGGACCCTTGCCCGGCCCGATTCGAAATTACCTGCGAGGTTTAAGTAATGCCCATCGAGCGAACTCTCTCCATCGTCAAGCCGGACGGCGTCGGACGCAACCTGATCGGTGAGGTGTATCGCCGCTTTGAGCAAGTGGGCTTGAAAGTGGTCGCGGCTCGCATGATGCATTTGTGCCAGGCCGAGGCGGAGGGCTTCTATGCCGTGCACCGCGAGCGCCCCTTCTACAAGGACTTGGTCCGCTTCATGACCTCGGGTCCCGTGATGGTGCAAGTGCTCGAGGGCGACAATGCCATCGCGAAGAATCGCGAGGTGATGGGCGCCACGGATCCGAAGAAAGCCGCCAAGGGCACGATTCGCGCGGACCTGGCCAGCAGCATCGATGAGAATGTCGTTCATGGTTCCGACGCACCTGATACGGCTGCCCGCGAAATCAGCTATTTCTTCCGCGAAATTGAGCTCTGCCCGCGTACGCGCTAGCGTAGCGGTAAAGAGTAGGGGGTAGGGTGTCAGGCGCACGCACAAATCTGCTGGGACTGCCTCGCACGCAGCTCGAGGCGTTCGTGGCGGAGCGTCTCGGCGCCAAGCCGTTTCGCGCCCGGCAATTGATGAAGTGGATTTATCGGCGCGGCGCCGCGGATTTTTCCGCCATGACCGATCTGGCGCAGGAATTTCGCACTTCCCTGAGCGAGATCGCCGAAATATCGGTTCCGGAGATCGTCACCGAACAGCTGTCCGCGGACGGCACGCGCAAATGGATGCTGCGCATGGACGAAGTGCAGGGAATCGAGACGGTTTACATCCCCGAACCGGATCGCGGCACGCTCTGCATCTCCAGCCAGGTGGGCTGCGCCATGGATTGCACCTTTTGCTCGACCGCGCAGCAGGGTTTCAACCGCAACTTGAGCGCCGCGGAAATCGTCGGGCAGGTGTGGCTGGCGCAGCGTGAATTGGCGGCGGCGCACGGCGCGCCGGGCGAGGGTCGCCGCCACATCACCAATATTGTTTTCATGGGCATGGGAGAACCGCTGGCCAACTACCGCAACGTAGTGCCGGCGATGCGCATATTCCTGGACGATTTGGGCTACGATCTGTCGCGGCGCCGGGTCACCTTGAGCACTTCCGGACTGGTTCCGCAGATTTACAAACTGGCCGAGGAATGCAACGTCGCCTTGGCGGTGTCCCTGCATGCGCCGAACGACGCATTGCGCGATGAACTCGTGCCCATCAATCGCAAGCACAAAATCGCCGAATTGCTGGCCGCGTGCTGGCACTATTTGGAAAAACAAAATGGACGCAGCGTGACCTTCGAATACGTCATGCTGGACGGCGTGAACGACCAGCCCGAGCATGCGCGCCAGCTGGCGCGGTTGCTGAAGGGCCGCCCGGCCAAGCTCAATCTGATTCCCTTCAATGTGTTTCCCGGAACGCGCTATCGCCGATCCGAAGCTGCAGCCATCGTCAGGTTCCGCGACATACTGAACGAAAACGGCGTCATTGCCACGATACGCCGGACGCGGGGCGATGACATCGATGCCGCCTGCGGTCAGCTGGCCGGACGAGTCACCGACCGCACGCTGGTACGGCTCGGTTCCAGAATTTCAAACTCAGCGCGCGCGCCGGCGGAAGTTCAATGAAGCGCAATACTTCGCAATACTGGGCGTTACCGTTGTTGGCGGCCTTGCTGACGCTGGCGGCGTGCAAAAGCAGTCCCCCGGCATATCAGGCCCCCGTGCGGGGAACCTACAAGAAGCAGCCCGCGCAGGCCGCGGTCGCCAATATGCAGCTGGCGTACGAATACATGAAGCTCGGCCAGCTGGCGACGGCCCGCGAACGCATCGAGCTGGCGCTCGCCGAAGATCCGAGCAATCCTCAGGTGCAGGTCGCGGCCGGCATCGTGTACGAGCGCGTCAACGAAATGAAGAAGGCGGAGAGCGCCTACCAGACGGCAAATCGCCTGGGCAAGAACGATCCGAACATCCAGAATGTCTACGCCGGATTCCTGTGCCGCACCGGCAAGAACACTGCCGGGGAAAAGCTGTTCGCGGAAGTTATGCGCAATCCGCTGTACTCGACCCCCGAGGTGGCGTTGGTCAATGCCGGCGTGTGTGTGCGCGCCGCCGGCAATGTGGTGGATGCGGATCGCTATTTCAACCAGGCGCTCGCGATCCGGCCGAACATGCCCGCAGCCCTGCTGGAGCTGGGCAGTGATGCGTTGGAGCGCGGCGATGCCGCGGAGGCGCGCGATATCGTCCAGCGTTATTTGGCGGTGAATGCGCCGACGCCGGATATCCTGTGGCTGGGCGTTCGCGCACAGCGCAAGTTGGGCGACACGGTGGCGGCGGCGGTGTACGCGCGACGCCTTCAGACCGAATTTCCGAATTCGGAGCAGGCGCAGAATATGCGCAACGGCGTCGATCGATGAGCGAGTTCGCGGTACCGCCCGGATCGCGCCTGAAAGCCGAACGCGAGCGCCGCGGACTGAGCGCCCAGAAAGCCGCGGACGAGATGCACCTGGACCGCTGGGTGATCGACGCGCTCGAGACGAATGACTACAAACGGATCGGTCCCAGTGTGTACGCCAAGGGCCACCTGAAGAAGTACGCGGCATTGCTGGGCCTGCCCACGGCCGAGATTCTCGCAGGCTACGATTCGAGTCCGCCGCCGCCACCCGCGGCCGCATCGACGGTCTCGAACTTCCTGCTCGCAGCGCGAGCCGATGCTCCGAATGCCAACGCGTTGTCGCCGCCGCAAATCGCGGCGTGCGTAGCGGCCGGGTTTGCCCTGCTGTTGGTACTGTGGTGGCGGCCCTGGCATCCGCGCGTCAAAGCGCCTGCGGCTCATGTTCCCGTAGCAGAGGCAAGCGTTGCGGCGGCGCCGGAAAAAATCGCCGACGCAGGACTGGTCGCTTCGGCGTTGAGCGCGCCCGTCGCAGCTCATGACGCGCCGCCGGCGCCTCCCCAGCCTGCAGCCGCGGACGTGACCCTTGCAGCGGCGGCGCCGGTCGATGACTCCGCGGTGCCCGGTGCGGGTCATGCGCGTCTGCGCTTGAGTTTTTCAGCCGACTCCTGGGTGGAAATTCACGATTCCCAGGGTAAGCGCATATTCGCGGGCAATGGGCTGGCCAACAGCGTGAAGAACATCGCCGGGCCGGCGCCCATGCGCGTGTTCCTTGGATACGGCAGCGGCGTACAACTCGAAGTGAACGATCGCGCGGTCGCGATCGGGCCGCAGTTTTTCGCGGGCGACGTGGCGCGCTTTGAAGCCGGCGCCGACGGTGTCCTGCGGCGCGATTCGCATGCCGAGCAGTCGCGCGGCGCGCCATCGCACAACGCGCGTCCGCCCGGCTAATCGGGGTACCCTTGAGCAAGATCATCGAGCCCCTGCGCGGAGTGCATGATGTATTGCCCGCGCAAATCGCGGCCTGGCAATACCTGGAAAACGTGACCCGGATGGTCTTTTCGAGCTACGGCTACGAAGAGTTTCGAGTTCCCGTGATCGAGCAAACCCAGTTGTTCAAGCGCTCGATCGGCGATTTTACCGATATCGTCGAAAAGGAAATGTTCAGTTTCGTCGATCAGGGCGAGGACCACATCACCTTGCGTCCCGAGGCGACTGCCGGCATCGTGCGCGCGGTCATTTCAAACGGGCTGTTGCGCGAAGGCCGCTTGCGGCTGTGGTGCATGGGGCCGATGTTTCGCCGCGAGCGCCCCCAGGCCGGACGCTTTCGGCAATTTCACCAAATCGACGCCGAGGCGTTCGGATTCGAAGGACCGGACGTCGATGCGGAAATGATCCTGTTGTCCGCGAGACTCTTGAAACTCCTGGGATTGAATCGCCTGAAACTGCTGCTGAATTCCCTGGGAACGCCGGCCGCGCGGTCCGCTTATCGGGAAGAACTCACGGCTTATTTCAGCGCGCACGCAGCGGCGCTCGATGAGGACAGCAAGCGGCGTTTGACGGGCAATCCCTTGCGCATACTCGACAGCAAGAATCCGGACATGCAACGCATCGTCGCCGGCGCGCCGCGTCTGCTCGATTCGCTCGACCCGGAGTCCAAGGCGCATTTCGAGTCCTTGTGCGGACAGTTGCGAAGTGCCGGCATCGAGTATCATGTCGAGCCGCACCTGGTGCGGGGTCTCGACTACTACACGCGCACCGTGTTCGAGTGGACCACCGATGCGCTGGGCGCGCAGAGCACGGTCTGCGCCGGGGGACGATACGACGGCCTGGTGGCGCAACTGGGCGGGGTCGACACGCCGGGCATCGGCTGGGCGATGGGCCAGGAACGCATCGTCATGCTCCTCGAGAAGCAGAATCTCGCGCCGGCGCGCGGCCGGCCGCAGATTTATTTGGTTTTGGTCGGGGAACGCACGCAACTCGCCGGTTTCAAATTGGCGGAACAGTTGCGCGACGCATGGCCGCAGCTGGCCCTGCAGATCAATCTGGGAGGCGGGAGCTTCAAGACCCAGTTCAAGCGTGCCGACAAGAGCGGCGCCTTGTTTGCGCTGGTGCTGGGCGACGATGAGGCAGCGCGCGGAGTGGTGGCGGTCAAGGCATTGCGCCAGGAATCGGCGCAAGAGGAATGCCCCATGGATCGAATCAATGAACGTATCGGCATCTTATTGGGTCTTAAGGCGGGGAGTGTAGGTAATCATGGCTGAAGATTATTTAACCGATGATGAGCAACTGGAAGCGGTCAAGCGCATCTTCATGGAATATGCGCCGTGGATCGTGGCGGGACTGGTCATCGGTGTTGGCGGTTTCTACGGGTATCGATTCTACGATTCGCACAAGAACGAGCGTGCGTTGCAGGCCGCTGCGCAGTTCAGCCAGATGGCCATGGCCCTGCAACTCAACGATCAGAAAAAATCACAGCAGATCGCCGATGGACTCATCAAGAATTTCCCGGATTCGCCCTATGCCGATCAGGCGCAGCTGGCGATCGCGCGTATCGAAGTGGACAGCGGCCGATCCGCCGATGCCGTCGCGCCCTTGGGCGAGGTCATGAACAAATCCCAGGACAGCGAACTGCGCCAGATCGCGCGTCTGCGCCTCGCGCGCGTGTTGATCGATCAGGGCAAACCCGACGATGCGATCAAGCTGCTCGGCGAGGGAACGCCGGGGAGTTTTGCAGGTCGATATCACGAGGTTCGCGGCGACGCGCTGCGCGCCAAGAAGGACATTCCCGGCGCGATCAAGGAGTACAACGCTGCGCTGGGTGCCGGCGACAGCGGTGCGGACAGCGCGATGCTCGAATTGAAACTTGCCGACATTGGGTCCAACGAAAAGGCCAAACCCTAAATGCGTTTATTGCTTCCCTTGAGTTTCGCGGCGCTGCTGATCGCCGCCGGCTGCAGCAAGGATAAAGATGTCGAGCCGCCGGCAAAATTGGTCAAATTTCCGCAAACTCTGCCGGTGAAAAAACTCTGGGGCGAGGGCGTCGGCCGCAATAACAAGCAGGTCCAGCTGCGCCTGGGGTTGGGTCCGGCGATAGACAACAGCGTGGTATTCGCCGCCAATCACAAGGGCGAGGTGCTGGCCGTGAAGCTCGAAACCGGCCGCACTGTTTGGGTCAAGAAACTCAAATTGCCCTTGTCGGCAGGACCGGCGGCGGCCTTCGGCCTCGTCGTGGTCGGCTCCGGCAAGGGTGATGTCATCGCCATGAATGCATCGACGGGCAAAGAGCTGTGGCGCTCGAGGGTCAATTCGGAGCTGCTGTCTTCGCCCGCGATCAGCGAGAACGTGATTGTCTTCCGTTCGGTCGACGGGCGGCTGCACGGCTTCGACGCCCACTCGGGGAAATTGCTCTGGTCCGTGGAGCAGCAAATGCCGCGTTTGACCTTGCGCGGCACCGCCATACCGGTCGTCGCCAAGGAGGTGGCGATCAGCGGATTCGATAACGGCAAGGTCATGGCCGTTTCCCTCAATACCGGCGATACGATCTGGGACACCGTCCTGGCGGCGCCCAAGGGCCGCACCGAACTTGATCGGCTCGTCGATATCGATTCGGCTGTTCACGTGGTCGGCGACAATGTGTTCGCAGCCGGATTTCAGGGACGCACCGCGATGCTGGCTCTCGATTCCGGGCAGCTTTGGTGGTCGCACGACATGTCGAGCTATCGAGGATTGGCGGTGGACGCCGACAACCTATATGTGACCGAGTCCGACGGCGTCGTGGTGGCGATGCGCCAGCGCGATGGTTCGGAGCTCTGGCGCAACGACAAAATCATGCGGCGCGGCTTGAGCGCACCCATTGTGACCAGCACGGCCATTGTGGTTGCAGATTACCAGGGTTATTTGCACTGGCTGGACAAGAACACCGGCGTGCTCGTGGCCCGCCAGGTCATCAAGAAGCAGCAGCGGGTATCCAATCCAATGGCGGGTGAGGGCGATACGATTGTCGTGCTGACGGACAGCGGCACGTTGGCCGCGTATCGAGCAACTCCACACGTTTCGAGTGCCGCTCCCGCAGCGAGCCCACCGCCCGCCGAGACGTCTGCGCCGGCGGCCCCCGCGGAGACGCCGCCCGTCGAGGCGCCTGCGCCCACTGCTCCCACGGAGACGCCGCCCGCCACTCCGCAGCCTGCCGCCGCGCCCGCACCGCCGTCTTCCTAGGAGCCTGTCTGAGTAATCCACATGAGCCGCGTTGGCCCTGCAAGGGAGCGGATGCAAGGCGCGCGGCGCAGGTCGTGGTGGGTTCCACGACCAAGCCGCGCAACACCGCAGACGCCCCTTGCAGGGCCAACCCTGCGGGACCGGACGGATTTGCCTTCACTCATCGTTGTCGCCTCCTAATTTGGATCTACCAAACTTCGTCGGCTCCGCCTCGATTGAAGGCAAATCCGTCTCGGTCGCGGCCATGGGGATTACTCAGACAGGCTCCTGGGCGATGCTGCCGGTAATCGCATTGATCGGCCGCCCCAATGTGGGCAAATCCACGCTGTTCAATGCGATGACCGGCACGCGCGATGCCTTGGTCGCAGACTTGCCGGGACTGACACGGGATCGTCAATACGGATTTTCGCGCCGCACCGAGGTGCCTTGTATCGTGGTTGATACCGGCGGCCTGGTCGAGAATGCCGATGTCATCGAAAGCTTGATGATCGCGCAAACGGAGCGTGCCATCAGCGAGGCCGATCGCCTGATCGTGCTTGTGGACGGTCGCGCGGGCGTCACCCCTCAGGATCAATTCGTGGCCCAGTTGGCGAGGCGCAGCGGCAAACCAGTGACCCTGGCCGTGAACAAAACCGAAGGCTTCGACCACGACATCGCCGTGGCCGACTTTCATCAGCTCGGATTGGGCGAGCCGCAGCCCATCGCTGCGGCACACGATCAAGGGGTGATTTCGCTGCTCGAAACGGTGCTCGCGGGCCTGACTCCCGACCCGCAGGACGGGCCGGAAATGACGGGCATCAAGGTTGCCGTCATCGGGCGGCCGAATGTCGGCAAGAGCACGTTGATAAACCGATTGCTGGGCGAGAATCGCATGGTGGCCTTCGATCAGCCCGGAACCACGCGCGACGCCGTACTGGTGCCCTTCGAACGCGACGGCGAGCGGTTTACCTTGATCGATACGGCGGGTGTGCGGCGCCGCTCGCGCATCGAAGAGGCCGTCGAGAAATTCAGCGTCATCAAGACTCTGCAGGCAATCGAAACCGCTCATGTGGTGATTGTGGTGATGGATGCGCACGATACGGTCGCCGAGCAAGATGCCAGCCTGTTGGGTACCGTCATCGAGCAAGGCCGTGCGTTGGTGCTGGCCGTCAATAAATGGGACAACATCCCCATGGAGCAGCGCGATTTGATTCGCCAGCAAATCGAGCAACGCATGCGGTTCGCAGATTTTGCGCCGCTGCATTTCATCTCCGCGCGCCATGGCAGCGGCGTCGGCGAGTTGTTCGAATCGGTTCGCAAGGTTTATGCGGCCGCGATGCGCGACATGAGCACTCCGGAATTGACGCGCGTGCTCGAAGCGGCCCTCGAAAGCCACCAGCCGCCGCTGGTGAGCGGGCGGCGCATCAAGTTGCGCTACGCCCATCAAGGAGGGCGCAACCCGCCGGTCGTAGTGATCCACGGCAACCAGACCGATCATGTGCCGGACGCCTACCGCCGCTACCTGGTCAACGTCTACCGCAAGGCCTTCGATCTTCAGGGCACGCCGGTCCGGGTGGCTTTCCGCGGCGACGACAACCCTTATGCCGGCAAGCGCAATCCCCTGACCCCCCGGCAAGTCCGCAAACGCAAACGCCTGATCCAGCGCAACAAACGATGAGCTAGACTAAGGAGCAAAACCGCCAAGCGGTGGGGGTCGCGTGCGGCAATTGCTCAAGACCAAGACATTTCGATTAGCCGCAGTTGCCGCGCTGTTGATCGGCGTGTACGCACTGGCGGGCTTCGTGCTCGCACCGAGATTGCTGCGCAATGCACTGCTCGAGGACATTCCCAAGTTCTTGAAGCTCACTCCCACGATCGGCGAAGTCCGCATCAACCCGTTTTCCTTGCACCTCGAAATCAAGGACTTCTCGCTGGCGGATGCCGGCGGCGAGAAATTGCTCGGCTTCGAACGATTCTTCGTCGAGTTCGAACTGTCTTCAATCTGGCATCGCGCCTATACCTTCGGCAGCATCGCCCTGACCGCGCCCTTTGTGAATGCAATCATCGCCAAGGACGGGCGCCTGAATCTTTTGCAGCTGAACCCGCCATCGTCTCCCCAGCCACAGCCGCCCACCGCTGCGAAAAAAAGCGCCGAACCGTTGCCCGCGGTGCGCATCGGACAATTCGCAGTCAGCCGCGGATTGGTGAGCTTCGATGATCGCAGCCGGCCCTCGGAGTTTGTGTCGCGGATCGAGCCCATTAATTTCGAATTGCATGACTTCACCACCGCCGTCGAGGGCGGCCGTTTTACCTTCAGCGGATCATCGAAACGCGGCGAACGGATCGAGTGGCATGGGCATCTTTCGGTGCAGCCGATCGAGTCCGATGGCGAGATCCAATTCGACGGGCTGCTGGCGAACACCATCTGGGCGTACCTGAAGGATCGGCTGAATTTCCTGGTCAATTCGGGAAAGATTGATTTGAACGCAACCTATAAATTCGTTTTGAAGGACGGCGCCGATTTGCAGGTCAATGTATCGAAGGTTGCGCTCAGCGACCTTGCCGTCAGGCCGAAGGACGCAGGTTTCGATTGGATAGTCGTGCCGCAACTGCTCCTGAACAACGGTACGCTCGATCTATCGAAGCGCCAGGCCCATGTCGACTCGCTGTCCGTGACCGGCCTCAAGGTTGCGGCGTGGCTGGAGCCGGATGGTTCTCTCAACTTGCTCAAACTGGCCTCAGCACCTCCAGCGCAGGCAGACGGCGCACCGCCGGCGGCCGCAGTAACTCCGGCCGCACCGGCGAGCCAGGCCTGGCAATTCGATCTGCACGAATTCGCACTGCGCGATGCCAGTCTGTCGGTGGAGGATCGCGGCCCCCAGCCCGCGGTGCAGGTGCTGCTGGCGCCGCTCTCGCTTAAGGTCGAAGGAGCGAGCTTGGATCTGGCGAAACCGGTGACGGTGTCGCTCGATACCAAGGTCAACAACCAAGGTTCTCTGAGTGTGGCGGGGGCAGTGACCCCGCAGCCCGTTGCGGCCGACCTGAGCATAAAACTAGCCGACATTCCCCTGGCGGTGGCTCAACCCTACATTGCGCGATATACCTCGATGACGCTGCTCACGGGGGCCTTGGGCGGCGATGCCAAGGTGCGTTACGGCGGACAAAAACCGGTATTGCAATTGGGCGGCAGTATCAGCGTCGCTCATTTACACACCGTCGACAATGCGTTGCACGAAGACTTCGTCAATTGGGACCGCCTGGATGTTCAGGGAATAAAATTTCAAACCGATCCCAACCGGCTCGACATCGAACAGATCGCGGCGCGCAAGGCCTACGCTCGAGTCGTCGTCGAACCTGACTCCAGCATCAATGTGGCGCGGGTACTCGCGGGCCCCGGTGCCACCGTGGTCGTACCGAACGCCGCCGGCACGGTGACGGCAACGGCGCCGCCGGCCCCGCCGCGTCCGCAGGCGCGATCTCGGTCTTCGCGCCCGCAGATCGCCGTCGCGCCTCCCCCGGCCATGCCGATGTCCATCAAGAAGATTGCGATTCAAGCCAGCCGCGCCGATTTCGCCGACTTGTCGGTGATGCCAAACTTTGCCGCGGGTATTCAGAACATCGAAGGTACGGTGCTCGGGCTCTGGTCAGACCCGAAATCGCGCGCAAGGGTCGATATCAAAGGATCGGTGGATGCTTTCGCGCCGGTGTCGATCAGCGGTGAGGTGAACGTCCTGAGCGCGGCGCTCTACACCGATCTGTCGTTGAACTTTCGCAATATCGAGCTCAGCACCTTCAACCCCTATTCCGGGAAATTTGCGGGCTACAACATCAGCAAAGGAAAGCTGACCACCGAGCTGCACTACAAGGTCGACGGCCGCAAGCTCGACGCTCAGCACCACATCATCGTCGATCAACTCGAGTTCGGTGAAAAAACGGAAAGCAAGGAGGCGGTATCGTTGCCGGTCAAGCTGGCTGTCGCGCTGCTCAAGGACAAAGACGGGGTGATCGATCTGAATCTGCCCGTGACCGGTTCCCTCGACGATCCCAAATTCCGCTTGGGACCCATCATTTGGAAAGTGTTCGTGAACATCCTGGAAAAGGCGGTCACGGCGCCGTTCGCGTTGTTGGGCTCACTATTCGGCGGCGGTCCGGATCTGCAATTCGTCGACTTTCAGCCGGGTTTGCCCGATTTGGATCCGGCAGCGATGGACAAGGCGCGATCGATCGCCAAGGCGTTGACGGCGCGCCCCCAGCTGAAGATCGAAATCCCGATTGCGGTGATCAAGGAACTCGATCGCCCGCACCTGGCCGACGCGAAATTGCAGGCGCAGATTCAAGAGGTGCTTGCTGCATCGCCCGCCCGAAGGAAATCGGCCGTTGCCGCGCCTGAATTCGGACAAATAGACCCCGCCGCGCAGCTCGATGTCCTGACGCGGCTCTATGTGCGCGAGGTGGGGGCGGAGCCGAAGTTCCCCGATACGGTTGCGACAGTTAAATCAAAGCCGGAAATCGTTGCGGCAAAGATCGACTTTCTTAACGGCACGCTGCACGAACGCATCGTCATCAGCGAGTTGGATCTGACGGCGCTGGGAGAGAAGCGGGCCATGAACATACAAGACGCCTTGTTGACGGGCACGCAAATCGACCCCGCGAGAGTGTTTCTGGTTGCCAACGACAAGGCAAAGAATCAGGATGGCGCCGTGCGCTTGGAATTGTCGTTGCGCTGAAGGAGGCGCGCGTTATTGATGCAAAGCCGCTTAGATGGCGCCCCTATTGGGTGCATGAAAGCCAGGTCTGATTTTGCGCGGCGGCCTAAGCTGCTGATCATGCTCAAGACTTCAATGCTGGCACAACCGGTGCTTACCGCCACGCAACGCAGTCACCGGATATTCTCGGATGAAACTCATAACCGCGATCATCAAGCCGTTCAAACTCGATGAGGTCCGAAAGGCGATCAGTGACGTCGGTGTGCAGGGCGTGACCGTCACGGAAGTCCGGGGCTTCGGCCGGCAGCGTGGTCATACCGAGATTTACCGGGGTGCCGAATACGTGGTCGAGTTCGTGCCGAAGACCAAGATAGAAATCGCCGTTGATAATGCGCTGGCCGATCAGGTTATCGAGGCGATAATGAAGTCGGCGAAAACCGGAAAAGTAGGGGATGGAAAGATCTTCGTGTTCGATCTGACGCATGTCGTACGCATTCGCACGGGCGAACGGGACGCGAGCGCAATTTAGACCAATGGGGGAATGATGAGTAAACTGCCGCGATTGGCTTGTCTCGCTGTGTTGACGCTGGCCATGTCCGCCGCTTTGGCGGACGATCCGCCGAGCGCTCCGGCTGCCGATGCGCCTACCGCCGCCGCCGTGGTTCCCGACGCTGCGCCGACCGCGCCGGTGTTGCTGGGTGTGGACAAGATCAATTCGGGCGATACCGCCTGGATGCTGACATCGACCGCTCTCGTGCTGATGATGTCGATCCCGGGCCTCGCGCTGTTTTACGGCGGCATGGTGCGCAAGAAAAACGTGCTGGCCACGCTCATGCAAACCTTCGCCATCGTGTGTGTGGTCACGATACTGTGGTGGTTGATCGGTTACTCCTGGGCGTTTACCCCCGGCGGCAAGTTTCTCGGCGGCTCCAGCCGCGCCTTCTTCAACGGCATGACATTCATGCACGATCCGGCCAATAAGCTGTCGGTGTCGCATTTGGCGCTGACCATTCCCGAGACCGTGTATGCCATGTTCCAGCTGACCTTCGCCGCCATCACGCCCGCTTTGATTGCGGGTGCGTTCGCGGACCGCATGAAATTCTCCGCCATGCTGGTGTTTATGGCTGCCTGGTCGTTGTTGGTGTACGCGCCGATCGCCCACATGGTGTGGGAACCGACGGGCTGGCTCAACGCCGCCGGAGTTCTGGACTATGCCGGCGGCACAGTGGTTCATATCAATGCCGGCATGGCGGGACTGGCGAGTTGCATCGTGCTCGGCAAACGATTGGGGTACGGACGTGAGGCCATGCAGCCGCACAACCTAACCTACACGCTCATGGGCGCGTCGCTCCTTTGGGTGGGTTGGTTCGGGTTCAATGCGGGCTCGGCCGGTGCCGCCGATGGGCGCGCGGGCATGGCCATGCTGGTGACCCAGATGGCGACGGCCGCCGCCGCGCTCGGATGGATGTTCGCGGAGTGGATTTCCAAGGGCAAGCCCAGCGTGCTCGGCATCGCATCCGGCGCCGTTGCAGGTCTCGTTGCGATCACGCCGGCGTCCGGGTTCGTCGGACCCACCCCCGCGGTCGTCATCGGCATCGCGGCGGGCGTGGTGTGTTATATCGCGGCGACATCGCTGAAATACGCCTTGAAATATGACGACTCGTTGGACGCGTTCGGCGTTCACGGCGTCGGCGGCATCATCGGCGCGCTGTTGACCGGCGCCTTTGTCAGCAAGGAGATCAGCGGCGTGGACAGCTCCGTGCTGATTCAGCTCAAAGGTGTCGCGACGACGGTGGGATACAGCTTCCTGGCCAGCTTTGTCATCCTGAAGATCATCGATAAGACCATGGGACTGCGCGTGTCGGAGGAACAGGAGCGCGAGGGCTTGGATATCTCCTTGCACGGGGAAAGTATCGAGTAGCCGTACCCGGCTTGCACGGATAGCGGTAAACTTGAGCTTCGACGAAGGAGCTCAATTTGCCCATTCTCGACGTCCTGATCATCGCGCTGATCGTGATTGCCCTGTCCGGCCTGCGCATCGCGCAGGAGTATGAGCGCGGCGTGGTGTTCCGCCTGGGACGATATACGGGGCTGCGCGGACCCGGTCTGTACTGGATCATTCCCTTGGGGATTGAGCGCTCGGTCCGGGTGGACATCCGCACGCGTACCATCTCGGCGGAGCAGCAGGAAACCATCACGCGCGACAGCGTGACCATCAAGGTGAATGCCGTGCTCTGGTACCGGGTCGTCGATGCGGCCAAAGCCGTCATCGCGGTGGCCGATGCCCCGGCGGCCGTGTATCAGCTGTCCCTGACCGGGCTGCGCAACATCATCGGCCAGCACGATCTGGACGAGATACTGCAGGAGCGCAACAAGATCAACACCCTGCTCAGTGAAAATGTCTCGGTATCCACCGCGGCCTGGGGCCTGGAAGTGCAGCGCTTCGAGATGAAGGACGTGGAATTGCCGCAGGCGATGCAGCAGGTGATGGCCATGCAGGCCGAAGCGATCCGCGAGAAGCGCGCGCGCATCATCAAAGCCGAGGCCGAGCTCGAAGCTTCGGTCAAGTTGTCGGCGGCCGCCGCGCAGATCGCCAAAAATCCGGCAGCGCTGGAACTGCGGCGCATGCAGATGATTTCCGAGGTGGGCGCCGACAACAACAGCACCACGGTCATCATGATCCCATCGGACTTCGTCTCGCTGGCGCACAGCCTGGATGACTACTTGACGGACGTGCGGGCCGCAAAAAAGGGGGGTGCCGCTGAATAAGCTCATGCTCCTGCCGGCTTTAGCGCTGTGCGGCGGCCTGTCGATTACGGCTTCCGCCGACGCGGTCGCGCCGCCTCGTGAAGCGCAGATTTCCTTTGCCAACCAGGACGGCATCGTCGACTGGCAGGTCGTGGACGAGAAGACCGTGCTGGTGAAGGATCGCGGGGGAAGGTGGTACAAGGCCACATTGCTCAACTCGTGTTTCGATTTGCCCGCCGCATCGCAGCGATTGGGTTTCAAAGCAAATGCCAACGGCACATTCGATAAGTTCAGCACCATCATCGTGCGCGATCAGCGCTGCCAGTTGATATCGTTCGTCGCTGCCACGCCGCCGCCGAAGAAATCCAAAGCGAGTTCGCCGCCGCCCCCTGCCGCGCCCGCGACCACGCCTTAGGTTTATCGCCGCCGGGGCGTGTTGACCGCCAGTCGAGAGCCTCGGGTGGTCGATGGCTCGCTCAGGGGGTGCGTCTCCATTTGGCGACAAGGTTATGGCGGTGTTTTTACAGCGCGATGATTCGTGAGCAAGGTCTCACTCTGAGAACGATTATGCCAGGTAGTCTGCACCTGCCCTGAACGCACTCAAAAGACCCCGGAGATACCCGCATGAGCAATCCCTACAACAGCGCGACTGAACGGGCCTCGATTCTCGGTCCGACGCTGTATTTCAAAGGCGATTTAACCGCTGAAGAGGATTTGTTGATTCAGGGACGGGTGGAAGGGTCGATTACCCATACCCAACGCCTCACGGTCGGCGCCCAGGGCACGGTCAAAGCCGATATCAAGGCGCAGCTGATTATTGTCGAAGGCACGGTGGACGGCGATTTGCAGGCCGAAAAATCCGTGTTCGTGAAGGAAACCGCCAAGGTTTGCGGCAATATTTTTGCGCCCACCGTCAGCATTACGGAAGGCGCCAATTTCAGCGGCAGCATCGACATGAACGGCAAAAAAGCCGGCCAATCGGGAAAAAACGATGCCGTTCGCACACCTAAAGCCGCCGGTGGCGCCGCCTGACAATGTCGTGGTTTATTAAGAAACCTCTCGATGGAGATGATCACATGATGAATGCCAACCCCAGCCGCCCCGAACCGTCAGTCACTCGTCCCGAGCCGCGGGTGCCGGGCGCCGAAGTGCGATCGCCATCGCCCGCACCGCGCGCCGCTGAGCCGCGGTCGCCGGAAGCCAAGAGTGAGGGGGCGCGCGTCTCCGTGCTGGGGCCCACACTGCGCTTTCGCGGCGAATTGTCGGCGCAGGAAGACCTGATCGTTCAGGGCAGCGTCGAGGGGTCGATCACCCATACGCAAAGTCTGACCATCGGCACCGATGGCACGATGAAGGGCGACATTCGCGCGCGTGTCATCGTCATCGACGGCAAGGTCGAGGGCGATTTGTATGCGACCGAATCGGTCAATATTCGAGCCACGGCCAAGGTCAAGGGCAATGTCTTCGCGCCGCGCGTCGGCATCAGCGATGGTGCGTTCTTCCAGGGTCAGATCGACATGCAGCCTTCGGGTGCGGCCGTACAAGAGCACAGTGCTCGGTTGCGTCAAGCCGCCATGACAACCGCCATGGAGCCCGCCGCGGTCGATCACATGTTGGGCGGCGGCACCTAGGACTTGAGCGGCGGTTAGTCAGCCACGAATAATTCTGGATCGACCCAGGCTCGATTCAGCATCAAGGCCCAGTGAAGATGGGGCCCGGTGACCCGCCCTGTCATGCCGACTTCGCCCAGGATGGCGCCCGCGGCAACATGCTGTCCGGGCGTTACGTCGATGGCGCTCAAATGGCAGTACATGCTGATCAGCCCGCGGCCGTGGTCGACAAAGACCGTATTGCCGTTGTAAAAAAACTCGCCCGTGTCGATCACCGTGCCGGCGATGGGAACTTTCACCGGCGTCCCGATGGGCGCGGCGATATCCATGCCGCTGTGCGGATTACGGGATTCGCCGTTGAAAATGCGCCGCAAGCCGAACGAGCTGCTGCGCACTCCCGGAACCGGCTGTTCCATGCGCAGGTTTTGAGGTTCGCCATCGCTCCAGCGGCTCAAGTCCTGATCGATCTGTACGCGCTCGCGATTCACGCGCGCCTGATCGCTCGCGGACGGATTCACTTTCCCCGGCGCTACCTTTAAGGATTGGCTGGCGTAGTGCTTTTCACCGACGGTGAAGTCGATTTCCTGTCTGCCCTGGTTGCTATGTACAACGACCTGTCGCGTTGCCAGCGGCGCCGACAGGGGGATGCCGATGATGGCAACCCAGTTGGCGCCGTCCTGAACGACCAGCGCTCGATGTCCATCAGCGTCAACGTAGGGCATCGCGCTCCCGCGAACGTCCAAGCGAATGATCTTCACTCCCCCCGGCACAGCATTCTCGTGCGGCAGCCCATAGCACCAGGCAAGCGACGGAGTTAAGGTCAGCCCCATCGCGGCGCATCGATGAATGGCGCGCAGGCGAATCACGATGTGCTCTCTACCTTGGCGCGGATGGTGCCCACGGCAAGGCGCGCTTCGATAATGCTTCCCGGCGAGGCGTCTGCGGCATTTCGCAAAATCCCACCCGTATCGCCGCTGACGATGGCATAGCCGCGATCCAGGGTGGCGAGCGGGCTCACCGCGTTCAAGGTGCGCACCAGGGGGCTTAGCCGCTCGCGGGCGCGATGCAGCTGGGCGAGACCGGCGGCGCGCAGTCTCGCGAGCAGGGTGGCATGCCGGGCTGCCGTGCCGCGCAGGCGCGCCGCCGGGCTCAACTGCCACAGACGGCTGCGCGCCTCACCCAGCGCCGATCGGCGATCCGAGACGATTTGGCGCAGTGCGCGGGACAGTCGCTGCTCCAATTCATCCAGCGTTTGCCCCTGCTGGGCCAGCCTGGCCGCGGGGCTGACCTGCGCCGCGCGGCCCATGAGCCAGCGCAACCGCTCGCTCTCGCTCTGCATTCGACGGCGCATGCCGCGCACCAGACGCTGGCCCAATCTGCGCAGGGACGCGAGCCACGCTTCACCATCGGGCACGACGATCTCGGCGGCCGCGGAAGGCGTCGGGGCGCGCACGTCGGCAGCGAAATCTGCGATGGTAAAATCGATCTCGTGGCCGATGCCGCTCACGATGGGGATGGGCGAGGCGGCGATGGCGCGCGCCAAGGCCTCGTCATTGAAGGCCCATAAATCCTCGAGTGAGCCGCCGCCTCTTGCCAAAATGAGCACATCGCATTCGGCCCTGCGGCCGGCCAGGCGTATTGCCCCCATGATCTCCACGGCGGCGGCTGCGCCTTGCACGGCCACGGGGTAGATCAGCACTGGAACCGAGGCGAAGCGCCGCGCCAGAACGTGCAGGATGTCGCGGATCGCGGCGCCGCTTGGGCTGGTGATCACGCCGATGCGCCTCGGCAGCATCGGCAGGGCGCGCTTGCGTTCCGGGGCGAACAAACCTTCCGCCGCAAGCTTTGCGGACAGTTCCTCGAACTGTCGCTTCAGAGCCCCGAGTCCCGAATCTTCCATGTGATCGATGACGAGCTGATACTCGCCGCGCGGCTCATACAGACCGATGCGGGCACGCACCAGCACTTTCTGCCCGTCCTTGGGCGCAAATGCACACAACATATTTCTCTGGCGGAACATGCAGCAGCGTACCTGCGCGGTTGCATCTTTCAGCGAAAAATACCAGTGTCCGGAACTGGGCCTGGCGAGATTGGAGATTTCCGCCTCGAGCCACAGGCTGCCGAATCCTCGTTCCAGCAGCACTCGAACCTCGCGGTTGAGGCGCGAAACACTGTAAATGTCGCGAGTTGCGGCCGTTTCCATGGGCTGCATGATACTGCGGTTTACCGCGCAGCATGCGCAAGGTACAATGCGCCGCCTCTTAAGCGAACCTGTGAACGCGAACCCTATGCGTATTCTAGAAGAGGCACTCACCTTTGATGATGTGTTGCTGGTGCCGGCATATTCGGAAGTCCTGCCGCGCGATGTCTCGCTGGCCAGCCAGCTGACCCGCGAAATCCGCGTCAATCTGCCCGTGGTATCCGCCGCCATGGATACCGTCACCGAAGCGCGCCTCGCGATCACCATCGCGCAGGAAGGCGGCATCGGCATCATCCACAAGAACATGTCCATCGACAATCAGGCGCGCCAGGTCGATCGGGTCAAGAAATTCGAAAGCGGCGTGATCAGCGACCCGATCACCGTCAATCCGGACATGACCATCCGCCAGGTGCTGGAACTGACGCGCGCCAAGAACATCTCCGGCGTGCCGGTGGTGCTCGGCACCAAGGTCGTCGGTATCGTCACCCATCGCGACCTGCGTTTCGAGACCAAACTCGACGCACCGGTCTCCTCGGTGATGACGCCCAAAGAGCGCTTGATCACGGTGCGCGAAAATGCACCCAAGGACCAGGTTTTGGCACTGCTGCACAAGCACCGAATCGAGAAAGTGCTGGTGGTTGCCGGAGATCACGAACTGAAGGGCATGATCACGGTCAAGGATTTCCAGAAAGCCACTGAATTTCCCAATGCCTGCAAGGACAGCGTCGGCAGCCTGCGCGTCGGCGCGGCCGTGGGGACCGCGCCTGACACCTTGGCCCGAGTCGGCGCGCTGCGCGACGCCGGGGTCGACGTGGTGGTGGTGGACACCTCGCATGGGCATTCGCGCGGCGTGCTCGACATGGTGTCGAAGATCAAGGCCAAATTTTCGGACATTCAAGTGATCGGCGGCAACATCGTGACCGCCGAGGCGGCGCTCGATCTGGTCAAGCACGGTGCCGACGCGGTCAAAGTAGGGATCGGTCCGGGTTCCATCTGCACCACGCGCATCATCGCCGGCGTGGGCGTGCCGCAAATCAGCGCGATTGCGCGGGTCGCCCGGGCGCTCGAGGGCACGGGTGTGCCGGTGATCGGCGATGGCGGAATCCGCTACTCCGGGGACATCGCCAAGGCGCTGGCGGCCGGTGCGCACTGCGTGATGATCGGCGGCATGTTCGCGGGCACCGAAGAGTCCCCGGGAGACGTGGAGCTCTATCAAGGCGGTTCCTACAAGGCATATCGCGGCATGGGTTCGTTGGGGGCGATGGCGCAGGCCCACGGATCGAGCGACCGCTATTTCCAGGACACCACCACGGAACTGGAAAAGCTGGTGCCTGAAGGCATCGAGGGCCGCGTTCCCTACAAGGGCAGCCTGGTGGCCATCCTGCATCAGCTGTCAGGCGGATTGCGCGCCGCCATGGGGTACACCGGCAGCGGCAGCATCGAGGAGATGCGCACCCGGCCGCAGTTTGTGCGCATCACCAATGCGGGCGTTCGCGAGAGTCATGTGCACGATGTGACCATCACCAAAGAAGCGCCCAACTACCGGATCGGTTGATGGCAGACATACATGCTGACCGAGTCCTGATTCTCGATTTTGGTGCTCAGTACACGCAGTTGATTGCCCGGCGCGTGCGCGAACTCGGCGTCTATTCCGAGATCTACGCCTGCGATGCGGCACCTGCCGATATCGAACGCTTCGCTCCCAAGGCCATCATCCTGTCCGGCGGTCCGGAGTCCGTTTACGACGCCAAGGGTTTGGAGGCGCCGCGCGAAGTTTTCA
Source organism: uncultured Gammaproteobacteria bacterium (assembly GCA_963775565.1). Lineage (GTDB taxonomy): Bacteria > Pseudomonadota > Gammaproteobacteria > Steroidobacterales > Steroidobacteraceae > Bog-1198. Next base: position 186,529 of record CAVZJP010000015.1, on the reverse strand, counting down.
CGATGGGCGTGCCGGTACTCGGCATTTGCTACGGCATGCAAACCATGGCCGCGCAACTGGGCGGTCAGGTGGAAGGTTCGTCGCACCGGGAGTTCGGCGCCGCGCAGGTCAGGCCCACGGCCGATTCGCCGCTGCTCGAGGGTCTTGAAGACAACCGCGATGCGCAAGGCCGGCGCTTACTGGACGTGTGGATGAGCCATGGGGATCGGGTGGTCGCCGCGCCTCCCGGATTCAAGGTCATCGCAGCCAGCGACAACGCGCCGCTCGCCGCCATGGCGGATGAGTCGCGGCGCTTTTACGGCCTGCAATTCCATCCCGAGGTCACCCACACCCTGCAGGGGGGCGAGATCCTCAGGCGTTTCGTTCGCGAAATCGCCGGCTGCTCGGCGAGCTGGGCCACACGCAATATCATCGACGACAGCGTGGCGCGGATTCGTGCACAGGTGGGCGGCGACCGGGTGCTGCTGGGTCTGTCGGGCGGGGTGGATTCGTCGGTGCTGGCCGCGCTGTTGCACCAGGCCATCGGCGCACAGCTGACCTGCGTATTCGTCGATCACGGACTGCTGCGCTTGGGCGAGGGCGATCAGGTCATGGCAACCTTCGCCGAGCACATGGGCGTCAAGGTCATTCGCGTCGATGCCGAGCAACGATTCCTCTCGGCACTGGCCGGGGAAGTGGATCCCGAGAAGAAGCGCAAAATCATCGGGCGGGAGTTCATCGAGGTATTCGATGAGGAAGCGGCGAAACTCACGGATATCAAGTGGCTGGCGCAGGGCACGATCTACCCGGATGTGATCGAATCGGCGGGCGCCAAGACCGGCAAAGCGCATGTCATTAAATCCCACCACAATGTCGGCGGCTTGCCGCGGCACATGAAGCTCAAGCTGCTGGAACCCTTGCGCGAGCTGTTCAAGGATGAGGTCAGAAAGCTCGGGCTTGAACTGGGACTTCCCAAGGAGATGGTGCAGCGGCATCCCTTCCCAGGGCCGGGCCTGGGCGTGCGCATCCTGGGCGAGGTTCGCAAGCCCCACGCGGATCTGCTGCGCCGGGCCGACGCCATCTTCATCGAAGAGCTGCGCACACATGATCTGTATGACAAGGTCAGCCAGGCGTTCGCAGTGTTTCTGCCGGTGCGCTCGGTGGGCGTAATGGGCGACGGGCGGCGCTATGATTATGTGATCGCGCTGCGCGCGGTTGAAACCATCGACTTCATGACCGCGCGCTGGGCCCGCCTGCCATATGATTTTCTGGATCGGGTCGCGCATCGGATCATCAACGAAGTGGCCGGCATATCGCGAGTGGTGTACGACATTTCAGGCAAGCCGCCGGCAACGATCGAGTGGGAGTGACGATGCAAAGAATCCCGATGTTGAGAGAAGATGCCGGCAAGGGCGGCGGCCGGCGCAACGAACCCAAGAATGTACTCGGCGATCGACTCGAAGTCTGCTCCCTGAGTCCGATGACGGGATTCTTTCGCGACGGCTGCTGCGACACCAGCCGCGAGGACAGCGGCAGCCACACCGTCTGCACCGTCATGACCGTGGGTTTTCTCGAGTTCTCGAAGTCCCGCGGCAATGATCTCTCGACGCCGATGCCGGAATTCGGCTTTCCGGGACTCAAGCCCGGCGATCGCTGGTGTCTGTGCGCACCGCGCTGGCAGGAAGCGCTGCAAGCGGGGCGTGCACCGCGCGTGGTCTTGCGCGCTACGCATGAAGGTGCGCTGAGCCACTGCTCGCTCGCGGACCTCAAGCGCTCGGCAATCGACCTCGATTGAGTCGCCGCACCCACTGGGTTGACAATGCCCCGGGGCGCGCCAATACTTTCGTATATGGTGAACTATCAAGATCGTCTCGACCGCACCTTCACAGCTCTCGTTGACCCAACGCGGCGCGCGATCCTCGCGCAGCTCGAGCGCAGGGAGAGCGCAACCGTCAGCGAACTGGCGGAGCCCTTTGCGATCCAGCTGCCGGCAGTGATGAAGCATCTCGACGTGCTGGCCGATGCGGGTCTCATCACGCGCACAAAATCGGGGCGCACGGTGACCGTCAGGCTGCGGTTCCAGCCGATGCGCGAGGCGATGGCTTGGCTGAGTCGCTACGAGCGCTTTTGGACCGCAGGCCTCGACCGGCTCGTGGCCCACGCCGAACGCAAGGAAGCCGAAGCACGAAGCAAGGATCGATGACCAGCCTCACGCTCGTGCGACGGATCAAGGCGCGGCCGTCGATCGTGTTCGACGCGGTCACGACCCCGGAAGGCATCGCGCAATGGTGGGGCCCGGACGCCGGACCGGTGCTGATTGCGGAGGCCGATCCGCGCAAGGGCGGCTGCTATCGCGTGCGCTTCCGAAAGCTGGACGGCACGGAGCACGAAAGCAGCGGCGAGTTTCTCGAGTTGATGCCCCCCGAGCGCGTGGTCATGAGTTGGCGCTGGAAAGGCGGTCAGGAGGACCCGAACGAGTCGCGCGTCGAGATCGTGCTGCGCGCGATTCCGGAGGGCACGGAGATCACATTCACCCACTCGCTTCTGCATGACGACGAGACGCGCCGTGGCCATGAAGAAGGATGGGCCGGCGCGCTCGACAAGCTGCAAGCACGATTGGGCGGGGCAACGATGATTTAGTGGGTCTCCATGACCTCAAGCGTTCCGTCGGACCACTTGGGCACAGGAACCATGAACGTCGTGATGGGCTCGGGTTGATCCTGCGCGGCAAATACCGGGGAGCCGGCAAGATCCGCGCCCCAGGCTGCGCCGTCGGTGCGGGCGAGGAAGAACATGAGATGCGGATGCCAGTGGCCGTCGGCGTCGTGTAGGTGTCCCTGCTTCGACATCATAAAGCACATCGCGCCAGGCTCCGGCATGATGAAAGTATGCGCAGCAAGCGCGGCCTTGGTGCGGTCGATCATGCTTGCCTTCGAGGCGCCGGCGAGGACCAACTTTGTTCGCTCGAGATAGCGCGGAACAATCGTGCGCGCCGCGGCAGCGTTGAAGCATATCGGCGCACGCAGTTTGGGGTTCCAGAACTCCGGGTCGTCAAAGCCGGCCGCCCAGGATCGCTCGACCAGGCAGACGAAGCCGTTTTTGCCCTTCACCGCCGTTTCGTAACCGTGGTCCCCAAGCGCGAGAATCTCGGCCTCGCCCGAGATTGACACGGGCGCGGCGCTGCGCGCGAGCGAAATCTCCTTGGCCGCGCTCGCCATACGGTATTGCCCAATTTGCGCCATCGCTGGGTAGGGTTTCGCAGCGTCGGCGCAGGCCGGCCCGTTGACGCCCAGGAACACAGCGAGCGTGCACACTCCTATCCAGATTCCCATTCGCATGAATGATTCTCCTGTTTTAATAGTTTCCGATACAGGAAAGTATTTACGAGGCGCGGGAGAATGTCAACCGATACGGTCAACGTGTCTTGATGTTTTTCAGCGCCTCACGCTGGCTCAGGGGGCTCAGGGCAGCAGCGTTTCTATGGACATAGCGCCGAACTTCGGCGGGATCGGTCCAGGCATATTGACGGAGCGCCCATCCGATGCCCTTGCGCAGGAAGAATTCCTTTGACTGCATCGATGGCCCAATGCAGTCGTAGAGAAGCCTAAGATCCGTCGAGTCCTTCGCCTTGAGCTGACACAGGATGGCGCTACGCCGCTTCCAGAGACTGTCATCGCGGCTCCATTTCAACATGGTGCGCTTCAGCGGAACGGGATCGTTGCAGAGAATCGCCCAGAGACGCTGCGAGGCGATCTGATCGACATAGTCCCACCAGGCGCTCGAAACGATCATCTCCTCGTACATGCCGAGCGCGTCCATGCGCTGGAATGGGCGTGCCGCGCGCACCCCTGTCAGCTCGATTGCGGCGTAACGCTCCTCGCGAAATTTTGCGCGTCGCCACAGCACCAGGACATCCTCCCGCCATGCCTTGGCGCTCGGATAGCTGCGTTCGGCGAAGACTGTTTTGCACACTTGACGGAGGGGAACGGCCGACACGCCCAGGTAAGGCATGGCAGATTTCATGTAGGCCTGCATCGCGGGCGCCAGGGCCGGTTCGGCCACGGCTGCCAGCCGCGCCCGCAGAAGTGCGCGAAGTGTCGGCATTGGGGCGAAGGCTGCCGCCATCAGGGTTTCCTTGTCAATGACATAATGTTCTTGCGCGCACAGGACTTGGTTGCGGTTCGAGCGACGGCCATTCGTGATAGGCTGCCTCTCGTATGGAGGAAAAGAAGAGCAGCGGAGTGCCGCAGTTCGCAACTGCCGAGTACTCCAGCCCATCCGGTGACTTGACCTGCAAATCCTGCGGGAAGCCGATCGTCGGCGCCCAATACCGCGTGAATGGTGTGCCGGTCTGCGCATCCTGCACCCGGCGAATCCAGGAACAGCTGCCGAAAGATTCGCATTCGGCGTTTGTGCGCGGTGTCTTGTTCGGAATTGGAGGCGCGATCCTCGGCCTCATTATTTACGTGGTGTTCGCCATCGCCACCGGACTGATAGCCGGTATCGTTTCGCTCGCGGTTGGTTTCATCGTCGGCAAGGCAATCCTGTTGGGTTCGGGAGGTGCCGGTGGACGCCGTTACCAGGTGGCAGCAGTTTTGCTGACGTACCTGGCGGTCTCATTGGCCGCCGTACCGATCGCCATTTCGCTGCACATGAAACAGAAGAGTGAGCAGCGGGTTGCCCCGGCGAGCGACTCCGCAACGGCGAATGCCCCCAAGATAAGTCCGCTACAGGCCGCGGGCGTGCTGGCGCTGCTCGGCGTCGCATCGCCGTTCCTCGAGCTTTCCAATCCGATGCAAGGCGTGATCGGGCTTGTCATCCTGTTTGTTGGGATTCGCATTGCCTGGAGAATGACGGCGGCCAAGCCGGTGAATATCGTGGGTCCCATCAAAGAGGCCGCTCCCGCAGTCCATGGCCTCCCTCCCTCCTGACGGCAATCAGGAGTGTTCCCGCTGCAGGGGCGCCATCGTGCCGGGTGCGCTGGCTTGCCCCACTTGCCATGCGCTCGTGCACGCGGCAAGCCTCGAGCAACTGGCAGCCAGTGCGCGTCTGCACGAAGATCACCAGGAAGTCCGGCAGGCGCGAGATGTTTGGTTACAGGCCCTTGAGCTCCTGCCGCCGGATTCGGCCCAGGCAGAGTGGGTCCGCGGAAATGTCCAGCGGCTGCAGAAAGCGCTGACCGACGCCCCGGCAAGCGGTGCCGGTCATGCGTGGGCCAAGAGATTCGGACCATTCGCGCCGCTGTTGATTCTGCTCGCCAGCGGCAAGTGGCTGGCGGTGCTTTTCAAGCTGAAATTCCTACTGAGCCTCGGGACTTTCGTGGCCTTCTACTGGGCCCTCTATGGCATGAAATTCGGCATCGGTTTTGCGGTGCTGATCCTGGTGCATGAAATGGGTCACTTCATCGACATTAGGCGCCGGGGTCTGCCCGCTGAGATGCCGGTCTTTCTTCCGGGACTCGGCGCCTATGTCCGCTGGACCGCATTGGGCGTATCCACTCAGACCCGGGCCTTCGTAAGCCTCGCGGGGCCTTTTGCCGGCTGCGTCGGCGCCGCGGTTTGTGCTCTTCTCTGGGTGAAAACCGGCGCAGCGATTTGGGTGGCTCTGGCCAGCCTTTCGGCGATGCTCAACGTGCTGAATCTGATCCCCGTGTGGGTCCTGGATGGGGGAGGAGCGATCGCCGCGCTCGATAAGACTGAACGCATCATTCTGACCGCCGCTGCGGTGCTGCTTGCGGCCCTTTTCAGTCAACCTCTGCTGCTGCTGGTCGCCGCCGGCGCGGCATATCGACTCTTTACCAAAGACTTTCCAGCAACCCCGAGCCGCGGCGTCAGCACCTATTACGTGTCGGTATTGGCAGCGCTGGGCTATCTCATGACATTGGCGCCGATGCCTGGCTCCAGCGGATAACCCGACCGCGCGGTCACGCTTAAAGGGCGTGCGCGGCGGGAACGATTCCCCGCCGCAGCCCTTTGACTACTCCGGCAAATTTACGCCCGAACCGCCCATTTCCTTTGGCATGTCCTTGAATTTCGGCTTGCCGTCATGGATGTGCAGCACAGTCTCCTGGTAGTGCACATGGACGCCCGGGTCGAATTTAAGACGCGGCAGCATGGCGGCATAAATATCCACCAGCCCCATGGTGGGATGATCGGTGAAAAGATGTCCGCCGCATTTCTTACACCACTTACGGAAGCTGATCGGCGTTTTGTTGTGGGTGCCGACACTTGCGGTGCCTTGCGTTACTTTGAGCGCTTGCGGATTCCATAGGGTAAAGGCGTTTACCGGGCCTGCCGACCAGTGCCGGCAAGACTCGCAGTGACAATACCCCATTGCCACCGGTTGACCTGAAACCTCGAATTGCACCTCGCCGCAAAAGCAAGCGCCTTTGTGGATGTTTTCGCTACTCACATTGCATCTCCCTGTAATATTGCTGGAGTCTCGAGCAGTGGACAGTCTAGTCAGGGGCTGTCGATGATTGAATGACCACGCGTCCGGCGATCATGCTCGATCGTCTGCGGAGAGATCGATGGATATTTTGTCGGATGTGCTGCAGTCCGTGCGACTGACCGGTGCGATTTTCTTCGATATCCAGGCGTCGGAACCCTGGGTGGCCGAAACGCCCGCCGGCGAGACGATAGTGGGCGCGATGTTTCCGGGCTCCGAACATCTGATTTGCTATCACGTCATCACCGAAGGAAGCTGCTGGGCGTGCATGCCCGGTCAGCCGCCGCTGCGCTTGTCCGCGGGCGACATCATGGTCTTGCCGCATGGCGATACCCATGTGCTGACGAGCACGCCGGGTTTGCGACGCACGCCGGATATGGCAATGTATCGCGTGCCGCGCGACGGGCACCTGCCGGTCAGCATCTCGATGGGCGATCCCAAGGGCGAAGCGGTGCACTTCGTGTGCGGATTTCTGGGATGCGACGCGCGGCCCTACAATCCTTTGCTCACCGCGCTGCCGCCGCTCATAGTCATCAAGGATCATTCGGGCAGCGTGCTGGCTTCATATGTGCGGTCCGCCCTGGCGGAGTCGAAAGAGCAGCGAATCGGCGGCCAGTGCGTGTTAGGCCGACTGAGCGAACTGATGTTCGTCCATGTCGTGCGCCGCTACCTGGAGACCTTGCCCGAGGATCGCACCGACTGGCTCGCGGGTCTGCGTGATCCCTATGTCGGCCGTGCCTTGGCGGCATGCCACCGTAACCCGACTCGTGCCTGGACCATCGAGTCTCTGGCGCGGCAGGCGGGACTGTCGCGATCGGCGTTGGCGGAACGCTTCACGCAATTCATCGGGCAGCCGCCGATGCAGTACCTGACCAATTGGCGCATGCAGCTCGCGGCGAATCATCTTCTGGGAGGAATGGAGAGCGTGGCCTCCATTGCCAATCGCGTGGGTTACGAGTCCGAGGCTGCGTTCAGCAGGACTTTCAAAAGGGTGGTCGGCGCCCCTCCGAGCCAATGGCGCAAGCGCCGACTCGAGGCAAGGCAGTGACTTCGCCGGAGAATGCGGTGGCCAATCCTTCCGCCAGCCGGCACGCGCTGGCCTTTATTTTCATCACCATGCTGGTCGATACCATCGGGCTCGGCATCATCATTCCCGTGACCCCGAAGCTCATCGTCGAACTGACCGGCGGAGGTATGAGCGAAGCGGCGCGCTGGGGCGGCTGGCTGTTTTTCGTGTACGCGCTCATGCAATTTCTATGCGCGCCGGCGATCGGCGGCCTCAGCGATCGCTTCGGGCGACGGCCGGTGTTGATCCTGGCATTGGCGATGCTGGGCGTCGACTATCTGATTACTGCAATGGCGCCGACCATTTTTTGGCTGTTCATCGGCCGCTTTCTGTCCGGCGTTGCGGGTGCCGCGTACCCCACCGCGAATGCGTACATCGCCGATGTCAGCCCGCCCGAGAAGCGCGCGGCGAACTTCGGGCTGGTGGGCGCAGCCTTCGGGGTCGGGTTCGTCATCGGGCCGGCCATCGGGGGTTTGCTGGGGCAATACGGGGCCAGATTGCCATTCTATGTGTCGGCGGGCATCGCTTTCGCCAATGCACTGTACGGGTTCATTGTCCTGAAAGAATCTCTTCCCAGGGAAAGTCGTCGCAAGTTTGAACTGTGGCGCGCGAATCCGCTTGGGGCACTGGTGGCGCTGCGCCGCTTTCCAGCCATGCTGGGCCTGTTCGGCGTCACTGTTCTGATGCGTCTTGCACATGACGCAAACCCGGTCTTGTGGACCTTCTACACCATGCTCAAATTTCACTGGTCGCCCCGCTCAAGTCGGATATTCCTTGATGGTGATCGGTGCCATGTTGGCGCTGGTGTTCAGTTTTGTTCCGCGGATTGCGGTGCCGCGCTTGGGCGAGATTCGCTCCGCTTATATCGGTCTCGCCTGCGGGGCGATCGGATTCATGGGATACGCTTTTGCCACCCAAGGCTGGATGCTCTACGGGTGGATGGCGGTATTTGTCTTTATCGGGCTGAGCGGGCCGGCCATCAACGCGATCATGTCGCGGCAAGTCGGTCCTACCGAGCAGGGTGAGTTGCAAGGTGCGCTCGCCAGTCTCGGCAGCCTGACTTCCGTGGCCGCGCCGCCGCTTCTATCTAATCTCTTCGGCTACTTCACCAGCCGCGAGGCGCCGATTTATTTTCCAGGCGCCGGATTTTTTGTTGCGAGCCTATTTCTCGCGGCAGCTGCGCTGTTGCTGGCAGCCGTTCAGCGCCCCGCAGCAGCGATCGACCACGTGACCAACGAGAAGCGCGCACAAGAGCTATAGTGCGGGCGGAACCAACATTCGGGCCGGAGACTGGGCTCCATTTTCGGAGAAATAATGCTTAAATTCCTGACTGCTGCTTTTGCCGCGATTATCCTCGCCAGTCCGGTCGTCGCCGGCGTCACGGCCTTTCCGGCAGCGTTTCGCACGCAGATGGTGCCGACCCACGGCACCGAGCTGTACGTTCGGGTGGGCGGGCAGGGGCCGGCGGTGGTGCTGCTTCATGGATTCGCGGATACCGGAGACATGTGGGCGCCGCTGGCAGCCCTACTGGCCAAGGATCACACCGTGATCGTGCCCGATTTGCGCGGCATGGGATTGTCCGCTCACCCTGACACGGGCTACACGAAGAAAAATCAAGCGCTGGACATCGCGGGCGTCATGGATGTCCTCAAGGTGTCGAAGGCTGATCTGGTAACCCACGATATCGGGAATATGGTGGGATACGCGCTCGCCGCGCAATACCCGGCGCGCATCACACGCTGGGTGGTGATCGATGCGCCGCTACCGGGCATCGGCGACTGGGAAAACATCATCCGCAGCCCGCTGCTATGGCATTTCAATTTTCGCGGACCCGATGAGGAGCGTCTGGTGCAAGGACGCGAGCGGATCTATTTGGATCGTTTTTGGAATGAGCTGTCAGCGGACCCTAAGAAAATCGATGAACAGACGCGCCAACACTATGCGGCGCTGTATGCGCGGCCGCACGCCATTCATGACGCCATGGAGCAATTCGGCGCCTTTTATCAAGATGCAATCGATAACAAGGAACTGCTCGCCAAGGGAGGCAAACTGACGATGCCGGTGCTCGCGGTTGGCGGCGAGAAGTCGTCGGGCAGCGGCATGGCCCAAATCATGAGTTTCGTCGCCACGAACGTCACCGGCGGCATCGTTCCCAATTCCGGTCACTGGATCATGGAGGAGAATCCCCAGGCCACCATCAAGCTGGTCATGGATTTTCTGAGCAGGTGAGACATGCAATTATTTGATTTTCAGAAAAGCGCCGCCGCCATCACAGGAGCCTCGAGCGGTATCGGCCGCGCCCTGGCGTTGGAACTCGCCGCTCGCGGCTGCGACCTGGCGCTGGCCGATCTGAATCTTGCGGGACTGGAGTCGCTCGCAAAAGAAATCGCTGCAAGTCACGCGCGGCGGGTCACCGTACGCCAGGTCGACGTCGGAGATCCCAGACAAATCCAATCCTTCGCCGAGGCTGCGATCGCTGATTTTCCGAACCTCGGCATTCTCATCAACAACGCCGGCGTTGCGTTGCTGGGACAATTCGAAGAGTACGATCAGTCGCAATTGGAATGGCTGATGGGCATCAATTTCTGGGGTGTGGTCCACGGAACCCGCGCTTTCCTGCCGCACTTGCGGGGCCGTCCCCGGGCGCACATCGTCAATATATCGAGCATTTTTGGCATCATCGCGCCCGCGGGCCAGACAGCGTACTGCGCTGCGAAGTTTGCGGTGCGCGGCTTCTCCGAAGCGCTGCGCCACGAACTGGCGATGAGCAACAGTCCGGTGCGTTTGTCGGTGGTGCATCCCGGCGGAGTGAAGACCAACATCGCGCGAAAAGCGCGGGCCGGGGTTTATCTGCGCGAAACTCCCGGGGAGGATGAGATCGGCGACCGCTTTGAGCAAATGGCGCGCACCACTCCGGCAGCAGCGGCGCTGCGAATCGTCCGCGGCATCGAGCGCAATGAACCGCGCATCCTGATCGGCAGCGACGCGCGCTTGTTGGACATGATCCAGCGATTCAGGCCAGCAACCTACTGGTCGCTGTTGCAGGGTATCTTCAGGCGGCTATCGGGAGGCGAGCCTTCCAAAATCGTGTGAAATGTCCGCGGCGCGACATTATTTCGCGCCAAGTTCCGTGAGAATCTCCTTGGCGCCGTACACCTTTTCAAGTGCCTCGCGGATGATGGCCGGATGCACGGCGGTGGCACGATTATTTGTGGGGTTGAACCAGTACCGTCCCGCGATGGAATGTGTGTTGCCGTCGAACATGAGTCCGACAATTTTCCCGGATGCATCGATCAATGGACTGCCGGAATTGCCGCCGACGATGTCGTTGCTGGTGGAAATGCAGAACGGCGTATTCATATTCAGCTGCGCCCGGACTTTCATCCAACTCTCGGGAATTTTGAATGGCGAAGCGCCGGTGGCCCGTTCGAACACCCGATCCAAGTGGGTGAACGGTTCCACCGGAACGCCGTTTTCAACCCACCCCTGTACGGTTCCGTAGTTCAAACGCAGGGTGAATGTCGCGTCCGGATAAGTGTTGGTACCGTAGACCTCGAAGCGCGCGGCGGCAATTCGCTGCGCTGCCGCCCCGATGGGCGCTTCGACCTCGTCCTCGAATTGCTTGCGGATGGCGCGTGAGTCGGCGTCGATCGCGCGCGCCAGCACGATCATGGGATCGAGCGACGCATCGATGGCCGCTTTGCCTCCCTCCCATAGGTGCTTGCGTAGTCCCGCATCGTCGAGCTTGGTTTCGGCAATGAGCCGCGTTGCCAGGGCGTCCGGCGATTCCTTGGACATCAGTCTACGCACGATCGGATGATCCGGGCCCAGCCACTCTCGCATGCGCTCGAGAGAGAACGACAGTGTCATTTGCTCGAATTCGGGATAAACCGGCACTCGTGCAAAAAGATCGTTAAGCATCGCCGGCAGGGCGGCATCGGTGTACTCGCGAAGCCGCTCATTGTTGGGTTTCAGCCGTTCGTCGGCGCCTCGCACGAGCAAGCGCGCGTCGCGAAACAATGCGCTGCTGAATCCCGCGCCATTTTCGATGAACGTATAGGGAAGATATACGGAGCGCTCGCGGGCAGTGGCCGATTCGATGGCGGCCCAAGGATCGGCGCCGGCCAGATGAGCACGCGCGCGCAATGCCTGTTCCTGCGTGGTCTTTCCTGCCAATAATGCATCGTCGTTGAGTGCATCGAGTTCCCAGCGCCGCACTTTGATGCCATTCTGCAGGTTGTTGAGCGGCGCCTGCACGATGCGCTCATTGCTCGAATTGACCTTGCCGAATTGAATGTAGCGGCCGCGGAGTTCGGACGCGCGCATCAAGGCGCCCGGCAACGACATATCACGATCGAAATCGAGTTGAGCCCTCGTTTGCAGACGCGCTGTTGAGCCTGGATCGCCGGCGACGAACACCAACTCATTGGCGGCTGGACCGGCGAAGTCGATTTGCAGATAGTTGGCCGTCTTCGCCGGCTTGTTGTTCTCGTAAGCGCGTAAAATCGAAAAATCCAGCGACCAGCGGGGAAACTGAAAATTGTCAGGGTCACCGCCGAAAGCAGCGATGTCCTGCTCGGGGGCAAAGACGATCCGGATATCCGTGTATCGCTTGTACTTGTAGAGGAAGTATTGCCCGCCTTGATATAATTTTACGGCTTGACATTCGAGCTTGCCGAGCTTCGCCTTGATACTCGCCTGCTGGCAGGCTTGTTCGAGCGAAGTCAACAATTGCTTGCGGGCACCGTTTGCAGCCGCATCGGCGAGCCCCGCTTCCGCCTTCAATACGGCGCCGGTGATGTTTTCAGTGCCCACCAGGACGTCGGCCCGTTGCCCAAGACAGCGTCGCTCGTCCTTCTGACTCGACGCATTCAAGCCGAGTTCCAGGTAGCTCACTTCATTCGTTGACTGCTCGGCAAGACAGACTTCAACGCAGTGGTGATTGGTGAGAATCAGCCCATTGGGCGAAACGAAGGAGGCCGTGCAATTCGTGAGCCGCAGCATCGAGAGCCTTACGTGGTCCAGCCACTCGGGCGTCACTTCCGCCCCATAGGCCTGTTTGACAGCCGCAGAAGGAAAATTGTCGAATGTCCACATCCCCTCTTCGGCAAACGCGGAAAGTGATGCCGCGCAGGCCGCAACCAGCAAGAATCCTCGCATGAAAGCCTCGTCTTATAGTAAAGCACCCCAGAGCCAGCGCGCATATTCTACGACGGCGCGCAGACCGGCGCGCGGGCAGGGCAGGCGGTTCGGCTACAATCGGGTCAATGCCGGAGCCTAGAATCGACGCCTCGCCACCGCCTGCCGCCCAGCGCCGCGCCTTCCCTTCGTTCGCCAACCGGGATTTTCGGATTTATTTCCTGGCGTTCAGCGCGGCGTTCATGGCCGACAATATCGAGCACGTCATCTCGTACTGGATGATGTTTCAGAAATTCCACTCGCCGGCGCTGGCGGCGTTTGCCGTGGTGTCTCATTGGCTGCCGTTTCTGTTACTGGGCGAATACGCGGGAGCGCTCGCCGATCGATTCGACATTCGCCGCCTCATCCAGATCAGCATGCTGCTGTTTGCCGGCGTCTCGATCGGCTGGGGCATCATGTTCTTGAGTGGGACGACCGAGCAGTGGAAGGCAATGCTGCTCTTGATCGTCCATGGCTTGGCGGGGGTGATCTGGGCGCCCGCTACGCAGGTGCTGATCCACCGGATCGTGGGTCCGGATCAATTGCCGAGTGCCGTTCGTTTGATTGCCACCGGCCGATATCTGGCGTTCGTAGTCGGTCCGGCGGTCGGCGCAGGATTGATGCTGCTATTTGGACCGATCACCGGAATTTTCATCAATGCGCTGATCTACGCCCCCATGTTCATCTGGCTGATCAGGGCACCCTACGGTTCGCCGGGTGCGGGCGCGCTGCGTCCGCAGGCAATGCGGGGATTTGGCGAGGTCTTCTCGACCATGCGCGTGGTCGTGAGAAATCCGCTGCTTTTGTCGATGACCGTGTTGGTGGGTGCGGCGGCTTTCTTCGTAGGCAATGCGTACCAAGCACTCATGCCCGGTTTCGCAGTCGATCTGGGTCATGGGCGCGCGGATTTTTCATATATGGCGCTGCTGGCCGCGGACGCCCTCGGGGGATTGATCGCGGGCGTGATATTGGAAGCCGGCGGGTTGCTGCCGCCGAAGGCAAGAACCGCGTTCATCCTGGCGATGATCTGGTGTTGCGCGCTCGCGGGATTTGCGCGCTCGAACTCCTACGCCTTGTCGGTTTCCCTGCTTTTCATCGCCGGTTTCGTCGAGCTGAGTTTCAATTCGATGGCGCAGTCCTTGGTGCAACTCAATGCGCCGGCCGCGATTCGTGGACGAATTGTCGGCGTGTTCGCGATGTCCGCGAATGGGCTGCGCACCTTCAGCGGATTGAGCGTCGGACTGCTTGGCGCGAGCATCGGCATTCATAATTCGTTGAGCTACAGCGCCGCGGCCCTCTTCCTGTTGTACGTCGCGATCTTCGCTGCTCGTTACGGGCGGCGAGCCCCGCAAGTCGCGCGGCCGCCATGACCGCGCCCAGCGACATCGATTTCATGAAACGCGCACTGATCCTGGCGCAGCGCGCCGCTCAAGACGGCGAGGTGCCGGTCGGCGCGATTCTGGTTCTGGGTGATGAGATCATCGGCGAAGGATGGAACAGACCGATCGGCAGTCACGACCCCACCGCCCACGCCGAGATTGTTGCGTTGCGAGACGGCGCACGCCAGCAACGTAATTACCGACTTGGTCAGACCACGCTCTATGCCACGTTGGAACCGTGCGCGATGTGTGTGGGCGCGGCGCTCAATGCACGGGTGTCACGCGTGGTCTTCGGTGCATGGGATCCGAAAGCCGGCGCATGCGGCAGCGTTCTCGATCTGCCGCGCGAACCGTGGCTCACGCATCGTCTGGATGTATTCGGCGGGGTATGCAGCGAAGAATCCGCAGGCTTGCTGCGGCAATTCTTCGAAAGCCGGCGCTAGTTCAATACGCCCGAATTCGGGCCGTCGCCCCAGGCCCACTCGAGCAGGTCTCGGTAGCCGCGCACGTTCTCGACATAGCGCACCGGTTCCCATCCTCGCGCATAACCGTTCTCGGTCTGGCTATACCAGCGCTCCTGTTCCAAAAGCGGCAGAAATTCACGCACGTCTTGCCAGGAGTCCGGATCGCGGCCCGCCTTTTGCGCCAGCACGCGAGCATCTTCCAAGTGTCCGTAGCCGATGTTGTACGCGGCAAGCGCAAACCACGTTCGATCCGGTTCGGGAACGTGCGCGGGGATCTTTTCGTAGACCTGGCGGAAATACCGAGCGCCGCCGAAGATGCTTTGGCGAGCGTCGGACAGATTGGTCACATTCGTTTCGATTGCCGTCTCGACGGTCAATTGCATCAGACCCTTGGCGCCCGCAGAGGAGGCGGCGCTCGGGTTCCATTTTGACTCTTGGTAGCCGATGGCGGCCAGCAAACGCCAATCCTGGCTGCTCTGTTCGGCGGCTTCCACGAACCATTGCTTGTACAGCGGCAGGCGGCTCTGCAGATGCCGCAAGAAATTCGGCTCCAGCGCAAGCTCGGGATCCGCGGTATGGCCGTAGTAGCGCTTGACGATGGCGGCGAGTTCGCCGTCGCCTTTCAGGCGCAGGAAATAATCCGCCATCTCGCGCGTGAAGCCCGGATCGCGTGTGCTGGCGGCCCACGCGAGCGACCTGATTTCCGGGAAATCAAACGCAATCCGCAAGTCCGGGTCCGCGTCATGCGCCAACGCAAATTCGGTCGAATCAGCGATCGTGTAGTCGATGCTGCCGTCAGCCACGCCATCGAGCAGCGCCTGCGAATTGGTGCTGGCGTTTTCCACCCAGACCAAATCCGGCAGCGAATTGCGGGCATTCTCCAGGGTCTTGGCGTAGGAGCTGCCGGCGGCGATTTCCAGGTCGGCATTGCCGATCTCCGCAAGCGATCCTGGCCGCAACGCGCCGCGGCGATAGATCAAATGTTCGCGCACGTGCTGGTAAGCGGGACCGAACTCAACGTCCGGAATGGAATGCAACGGGACCTTGAGGCCCGCGGCGGCCAGATGCGCTTGGCCGGACGTGAGCGCTGCATAGATCTCAGCGTAACTTCGCATCGGAGTGATTTTCAGCTTCACCCCGAGTTCATCGGCAAAACGTCGCGCGAGCTCATATTCCGGGCCCACGGGCGTGCCGTCCGCGCCGCGATAATAGGCAAGCGGGCCGGTGCGCGTCACCACGCGCAACTCGCCCAGCGTCTTGATTTGATCGATCAAGCTGGGTAGGGGCGCATAGCTGCTCAGCGCGACGAGTGCGATAACCGCAATTGTCAATTTGAGCCTACGTTGCCAGTGTTTTTGAACGATTATGCGCACGGTCAATTCCATTAGAGTCCCGTGAGGCGGGCAAGTTCTGTTCTAGAGGCGAGCCCTTTGCCGATGCGCTAGAATAAACGATTATTACGTGCTGCGAACCCTTGACAAATTCATTTCGGGCCTGGTTGCCTGGCGCAGCAAAACTAAATTTTGCTTAAGTTAATGCCGGAAAAACTTAAGTAAATGCGGAAAATTTTAAGTTAACCGGAGAGGTACCGAAGTGGTCATAACGGCGCCGACTCGAAATCGGATGGTCGGGTAATTCCGGCACGTGAGTTCGAATCTCACCCTCTCCGCCACTTAAAAAATAGGCGAATCTGATTGAAAGGGCCTGCTGTTCGCGGCCCTTTATCTTAATGGATCTGCGCATGGATTTCCGCGATGAATCCGCCTGGAAACTCGATCATGGCGCTGCGCCGCTCGTCGCTGTCGATCGGCTGCACAAGAATCTTTGCGCCGTGGTGAATTGCTCTGTCGAGCGTGTCGGCAAGATCTGACACCTCATAGCCGTTGATCTCACGCCCGAACGGATAGGGCAATTGCCCATCAGTGGCCATGACCTGCATCCTGCCGAACTTCGATTCAAAGCGAATCCGTCGATAGGTCATCCCGGGACGTCCCAGTTCGGCGGCATTCGCATGCCAGTTGTCCGATATCACCCTGCCACGGGAAAAATGCGCGAAGGCGTTGACGAAGTTGTCAATGCGATCAGGCGGGACATAGATGCGATTCTCGGGAACGGACGCCAGCGCATCGTAAGAGGGCGGGATGAAATGCAGGTACAGTTGCATCGCGACGCCCCCCGGCCACGCGATGATGGCATCAATACCGATCGCATCCTTGAATGGGGACACGATGATGCTCGCGCCGGCTGAACGTGCGGCGTTGAGGGCCTGGTCCATATCGGTGACAAGGTAGCCGGTTCGCTCGAGGCCAAATGGAAAGGGGATGGGGCTTGAATACGCGAATACCGAGAGGGTTCCCACGGGACTCATCACGTACTGAAATTGGGTACTGCTGGGGCTCGGCGTAACCGTCGCCACGATCGGCTTGGAGGCGCGACCTCCAAATGTTGCGATAAAGCTCGCCACAAATGCCTCAAGATCGCCAGGCGAGACGTAGACGTGCGTCGAATCGTACTGTGGGCCCACCGCCACCTCGGCGGTGAAAACATGCGGCTGCGTCGGCGCCGCCGGCGTGCTGCGCGCGTCGAAGGCGATACACGCGATCAGGGACAAGAAGGCGTTCCGCCGCCGAATCGTGTGAGTGCTCATGTCAGGATGCCGCAGGCATCAAGCGAATCCGGGTGATTTCAGAGGGCACGCCGAAGCGATTCGGCGGACCCCAATAACCCGTGCCGCGGCTCACGTATATCGATAGGTTTTTCATCCGATGCAGTCCGCTCGTGAAGGGCTGGAATAAATGTACGAACAGATTCCAGGGCCAGAATTGGCCTCCATGCGTGTGCCCGGAAATCTGCACGTCGAATCCTGCGGTGGCGGCTGCCGCGGCCGAACTCGGCTGATGCGCGAGCAAAATCCTCGCGCCGGCATCACTCGGCGCGCCGCGCAATGCGGCCGCCGGGTCGCTGCGCTGCGCAGAATCATAGTGATGGGCGCTGTAATCCGTTACTCCGGCGAGCACCAGCGACGCGCCCTCGTGTTGCAAGACAACGTGTTCATTCTTCAGGACATGCAGGCCAAGACGGCGGATCTCCTCGCTCCAGGCCCGCTCCCCGGAGTAGTACTCGTGATTGCCCGTGACGAAGTAGGCGCCGTGCCTCGCGCTCAACGCGGCCAGCGGCGCCGTGTGATGCGATAATTGCTGCACCGAGCCATCAACCAGATCCCCGGTGACCGCGATAACGTCTGCGTTCAAATCGTTCACCCGACGAACGATGCCCTCGACGAATCCTCGCTTGATGGTGGGACCCACGTGCACATCGCTGATCTGAGCAATCGAAAAACCGTGCAAGGCCCGCGGCAGATTGAGCACCGGGATCATGACATCGGTCACCGCAGGTCTGCGTCGTGCGATGATAAGGCCAACGACCGTCATGAGAATTGCCATGAGCAATACCCATTGCGCACTGGGTAAAATCAACGACTGCGCCCGTTGCACGGACAGGACACTGTTCGCGATCAATAGCACGAAGTCGCGCAGCACCGTCAAAACAAGCAAGCTGGAAAAAAGTCCCAGGGCTGTCATGCCTGCCCATGTCAGACGATCCGCCCATCTCCGATTAGGCATACCGCGTGCTTTTAAAGAGAGCGGGATCAGGGCACAGCAGGCGATCCACAACGCCAAACCGGCGATCAATGCGAAAGAGCCGGGCGATGCGGCGGAAAGCAACCGCCAGCCGACATACCCCGGCACAGCGAGAAACATCCAGATTGGACTCAACAGGCTGCGCACGATTCTGAACGCGCGCGCCGGATCAGATCGCGTGACGGTGCCTCATCGCGGCTTTTGAAACTTGAGAACGAAATTATCCGCCTCGCCGATGGCGATATATTTCGCGCGGTCCTTCTCACCCAACGTCAGTGTGGGCGGCAGAGTCCAGACGCCCTGGGGCCAGTCTTTCGTGTCGCGCGGATTTGCGTTGATTTCAGATGACCCCACCAATACGAACCCCGCTTTTTTTGCCAGAGCGATCGCGTAGTCCTGGCGCACGTATCCATTCTTGGCCTTCGGATCCTGCGCTACATCGTCGCGACCGCGATGTCCTTCCATGCCCAGAATACCGCCGGGCTTCAGCGCCTTGAAGCACGCCGCGAGCGCCTGTTCTGCATAGCCATCTTCCATCCAGTTGTGGATGTTGCGAAATGTAAGTACGAGATCGGCTGAGCCGGGCGGAGCGATGTCGAATTGTCCGGCGCCCAAACTAGTCAATTGAATGGTGCCGAGACGGTCCTTTTCCGAGGCAATCCGCGCCTTGAATCGAGTCACACCGGCATCCTCCTCGGCATTGCCGGGCGCCGGGAGCGCGACGAAGTAATGGCCGCCGCCCGCCAGATAGGGTCCCAGAATATCGGTCCAATAGCCGCCGCCGGGCCACAGTTCCACCACGGTCATCGTGGGGTTCAGGCCGAAGAAAGTCAGCTCTTCGACCGGGTGGCGCGCCTTATCGCGCGCAACGGCGTTGGCGCTACGCGCCGGACTGGCGATCGCTGCGCTCAGTGCTGCGTCAACCGCGGCGGAGGCAGCGGCCGCCAACCCTACGGTTGCAAGCAGTCCCGCAATCAACGACAAACGAACGCTGGGCTTTAGCATGTGCGATATATCCTTTGAAATTACTTCGGCGGTGTATCGCCGGTGAATGGCACCGGCGTCGCGCCGGTAACCGTGCCGATGGTTGCTTTATCACTGACATAGAGTTTTACGGGCCGCTCGAACCGCAGTTCGCCCTGGACGGTGGCGCCGGGTCCAATGGTGATCACGGGTTCCTTGTTGTCGAAACTCAAGCCGCTGGGCTTCTCGACCACGATCCCTCCCTCCACATGGGATGAGCCCATGATGCTGATGTCCCCATTGACCGTCCTGATTCCGCCGCCGACACGCGCGTTGGTCAGACTGATTTTGCCGTTGACGTTTCGGAGGGAGCCGGAAATCTCCGCGCCATCAGCCAAGTTCAGATCGCCGTTCACCGAGCCCTGCTGCGCCCGAATCGTGCGCGCCGGCGCCCATCGATATCGATCCATTGACGGTCTTCAAGGACGTCGCGGCGGCATGATCTCCCAGATGGATGCTGCCGTTAACGGTCGCCGCCGAATTCACGGTCGCATTGTCATCGATTCGGATCGCCCCATTGACCGTTCTGGCATCATCAGGCGCTTTGCCGGCGGGCACGTGAACGGAACCGTTTACTTTGTTCGAGTCGTCGCCATCGAATGAGATGTCGCATCCCGAGATAGCGAGAACAACGGCACAGGCAGCCATGAATCGATAGCCGTTCGCCATTCTCATACACGCTCCCATTCCCATCGACAGGGCTGTGTACTCTACCAGCACCGCTCGCGCTCTAAAACCTGACGAAGGCCGGCAAGCCCTCGTGCTAGCGGCTTCGCGGCCGGCCCCCTGGCGGGCCACATGCGCGACAGCAATCCGTCGCGCAGCGGCAAACTGATGCCATAGGGCTGCCAGGGCGTGGCAGCCTGCCAAGGCGAAAATCGCATACGCCAGGTAGCCGTGCAAATCCTCAGTGGGATGAAATATGGCGCGATTCGATTTAATGCCGAAATCGATCTGGAAGAAACCAAAATCAAAAACGCGGCCATGATAGACAAAGGTGACGATTCCCACGATCGGCGTGACGAACAGCAAAAAATACAGGGCGAAATGCGTCGGACCCGATAAGCGGCGCGTCAAATCACCGGCACTCTGAGGCAGCGGGGGTGGCTTGTGCCGCGTGCGCCACAGAACACGCGCGATCAGCAAAGACCAAAGCGCGAGTCCTAGGAGCGCGTGGAAGTTGATCCAGAATCGCTGGGTCTGCTTTGGCCAAGAGTCATGCAATAAACCCAGGACACCGACAATTGTCACCAGCACGAACATCAACCAATGCAATAGGATGGCGCCGGATCCGTAACGTGCATCGCTTGTAGTAGACATGGCGCAAGTCTAACATTGTCGCGTTGATGGATTTTCTCCTTCCCATGCGGTTACTGGAGACGCTCGATGTATCGTCACTGCACGAATGCGTTTCTCCTTGGCGCACTCTTCATTTTCCTGTCGGCCTTGAGTGGCGTGAGCCGCGCTCAGGATGTGCCCAACGATGATCAGTTGCGCCAACTGTTGGCGCCGGTCGCGCTCTACCCGGATACGCTGCTTGCGCAGATCTGCGCGGCATCGGGCGACCCCCAGCAAATCATCGATGCCGACGCTTGGCTCAACAAAAACAGCAACCTTAAAGGCCAAGCGCTGATCGACGCGGCGCAGAGCCAAGGCTTCGATCCCGCTATCGTTGCGCTGGTCACTTTCCCCACCGTCCTGGACGCGATGGCGCAGAACGTCGATGACTACGCCGCGATCGGCGCGGCGTTCAAAGCGAATCAGGCGGCCGTGACGGCTGCCATTCAGTCGTTGCGCCAACAGGCGTACGCCTCGGGCGCTTTGGATAGCAACGAATATCAAACCGTTTCTGTGGAACAACAAAACGGTGCTCAGGTCGTGGTGATACAGCCGGCGAATCCGCAGATCGTCTACGTTCCTCAATATGTGCCCCAAACCGTGTTCGTGACTGGTCCATACCCGAACGACGTGTTGACCGCATCGCTCGTCAGTTTCAGTGCCGGGATTGCCATCGGTGCGCTGATCAACAACCAACCCTGGGGCTGGCATAGCTGGGGATGGGGTTGGTATGGGCGCGGTGTCTATTATCGATCCGGCCCCTGGCATCCTTACTATCGCTACCGAAGTCCCTACCCGCCCTACCATCCACGTCCGCCTGCATACCGGCCGGGTTACGGGCCGGGGTGGGGGAAACCGCCGCCGCATTGGAATCAGCGCCCCGGATATCATCCGCCGCCGCCGGGCTACCGGCCACCAAGCAATGGCGGAGGCACCAGGCCTCCAAGCAATGGCGGAGGCACGAGGCCTCCAGGCAATGGCGGGGACACCAGGCCGCCGGGTAATGGCGGCGGCACGAGGCCGCCGGGAAATGGGGGCGGCAGTTCACCGGGCAATGGTGGGGGTTCGCGTCCGCCGGGCAATGGCGGCGGCAGTTCACCGGGCAACGGCGGGGGCTCACGACCGCCCGGCAGCGGCGGCTCCCCTGGCAATGGCGGCGGTTCACGGCCGCCACCGACCGCCAGGCCCGCGCCCGCGCCGTCGCGCAATCCCTACGCGGGATTTCCTCAGGGTGGCGGTGGGTCGCAGCGTCCGACGGCGCGACCGTCGACTGGCGCGCGTCCCAGTGCCCTCGGCGGTAACAGCAATGGCAGTGCGGAGCGCGCGGCCAGCAGTCGCGGTAGAGCGAGCACGGGCGGCGCGCCGGCCGCAGGAGGTCGACACAAATGATGCGTTCAACCCCTTCGCGATGGTGCGGATGGTTGCTTCAGGCGAGTCTCACTTTTGCGACCGGTCTCGCACTCGCGCAAGAAAGCCCAGTGCAAACCTTCCCCTCCTACCATGCCGCGGCGCGCGCATTTGTCGCGGCACAGCGGGCGAACGATAGCGCCGCGCTTGTGAGCATACTGGGTGCGAAGGCGCAGGATCTACTGACCTCCGGTGACCCGGCGCAAGACGAAGCCGCGCGCGCCTCCTTCGTCAAACAATTCGACGAAGCGCACTCTTTTGTTCACGTGGCTCCCGACAAAGTGATGCTGCTCGTGGGCGCAACCACTTGGGAGCTGCCATTCCCAATCGAGCACGTGGACGGCGCGTGGCATTTCGACGCGGACGAGGGTGCGCAGGAGTTGGCTTATCGGCGCATCGGACAAAATGAGTTGGATGCAATCAAGGTTTGCCAGGCTTTGCATGATGCTCAAAAGGCGTACGCTGCCGTTGCGCATGACGGCAACCCAGCGGGGGTGTATGCGCAGCGCTTCAACAGCAAGAGCGGCACCCAGAACGGGTTGTATTGGGAGGCCAAAGAAGGTGAAGCTCAAAGTCCGACCGGCACATTGATCGCCGATGCGACGAGCGAGAACATCGATGATGCTCAGAAGATCCACAAGCCGATTCCCTTTCATGGCTACTACTATCGGATATTGAAAGCGCAAGGCGCCCACGCAAAGGGTGGCGCGAAAGACTATGTCGCCGATGGCAAGATGACCGGTGGTTTTGCGTTTGTCGCCTATCCTGCGGAATACCGTAGCAGCGCGGTGATGACATTCATCGTCGGACCGCAAGGTATTGTGTATCAAAAGGATTTGGGGGCGGCTACGGAAGAGAGCGCGAAAGCGATGACCTTGTATGATCCGGATCCAACCTGGCGTGCGGCGCACTGAGCGAGTACGCTCGACGATCGGATTGGGGGAGATTTCAAAAGAATGCCGGGCATAACCCGGCGACGCGCTTCGCCCTTTACCAAGGCAGCGCAACGATCAAGCTAGGGGTTTACGCCATGACAACTCGAAGATCCATTCGGACATTTGCACTGACTCTGGTGGGGATGATCCTCGCAAGTTCGCTCCTTCCCGCGCTGGCTGATCCGGCCGACGTGGAATGGACCACCTATACGGGCAATTGGGACGGCAGCCGATACAAGCCACTCGATCAGATAAACGCGTCGAACTTTAATAATCTGGAAGTCGTCTGGCGGTTCAAGACGGATCACATCGGCAATCGTCCGGAGTTCAAGCTCGAGGGTACGCCGCTCGAGATTGGCGGTGTCATCTATACGACCGCCGGGTCACGGCGCGGCGCGATCGCACTTGACGCGGTCACCGGGGAGCTACTTTGGGTGCATGGTGAGCACGAGGGTGCCAGAGGTGCGGCGGCGCCGCGGCAATTGTCGGGGAGGGGCCTTTCCTATTGGAGCGACGGCAACGAGGCGCGCATTCTGTACGTGACGCCAGGGTATTTCTTGATCGCCTTGGATGCAAAGACCGGACAGCGCGTGAGCACGTTCGGCAACAACGGCGCCGTGGATCTGAAGGCGGACGACGATCAGAAAATCGAACCGAATCTCACAACCGGCGAAATCGGTTGGCAATCGGCCCCCACCGTCGTGGGCGACGCCATCTTGATCGGCTCGGCCTTTCGCGAAGGTTTCACCCCCACGAGCTACCGCAACAACAAGGGCTCGGCACGGGCTTTCGATGTGCGAACGGGCAAAAGGTTGTGGGAATTTCGCACCATTCCCCAAAAGGGCGAACCGGGGTATGAGACCTGGCTCAATGGCTCGGCCGAATACACCGGCAACACGGGTGTGTGGACCGAAATCACAGCCGATGCGCAGGCGGGTCTTGCGTATTTGCCGGTCGAGTCTCCGACCAGCGACTTCTACGGCGGCCATCGCCCTGGAAACGGTCTCTATGGCAACGCGTTGGTGGCGGTTGATCTTAAGACCGGCAAGGTCAAATGGTATTTCCAGCTCATTCATCACGAGATTTGGGACTACGACATCGCGGCCGCGCCGTTGCTCATCGATATCACCGTCGACGGCAAACCGATCAAAGCCGTCGCCGAGCCGACGAAGCAGGGCTATCTCTACGTTTTCGATCGCTTGACGGGTAAGCCGGTCTGGCCCATACCGGAACGCCGCGTGGCCAAGGGAAATGTTCCCGGTGAATGGTACGCACCCACGCAGCCCATACCCTCGCGGCCGGCTGCGTACGCGCGCACCGGAGTGACCGCGGATGATCTGATTGATTTCACCCCCGCAATGCACAGCCGAGCCCTCGAATTGGTGAAAAATTACCAGTTGGGGCCGATCTACACGCCGCCGGTGCTCAGCCAGAGGCCGGGCCCGCTCGCGACCTTGATGTTGGGGCCGGCGGACGGGGGCACCAACTGGCCGGGAGGCTCATTTAATCCCGAAACGCACACTGCCTTCCTCTTTGGCTGCAATTCCTGTCTGGTCCCCATCGGTTTGGTGCCGCCCCCGCCTGGCTTGTCGGACATCCGCTATGTGGTAGGCAAGGCGGGCAAGACAGTCACGATGATCAATGCGTCAGGCACCAATCAGGGCGCCGATGCGCCCTTGGTCAAATCGAAAGCACCGCCACCGAAAGAGGACGACGAGGATGCAGAACTGGCTGTCGATGGCCTGCCCATCATCAAGCCCCCGTACAGCACGATCAGTGCGATCGATCTGAATACCGGTGAGATCAAATGGCAGGTCGCGCATGGCGAAACGCCCGATTTCATTCGCAACAATCCGGCGCTCAAAGGTGTGAATATTCCGCGCACGGGTCAGACCAGCTACAACATTGGAACACTGGTGACCAAGACTCTCGTGATTGCGGGCGACAGCGCGGTCACCACCACGCCGGATCATCCTCGGGGAGCCATGCTGCGTGCCTACGACCAGAAGGACGGCAAGGAGGTCGGCGCCGTATGGATGCCCGCACCCCAGAGCGGCTCGCCGATGACCTTCATGCGCAACGGCAAGCAGTACTTGATCGTGGCGGTGAGCGGCGGCAGCTACTCGGGCGAATACATCTGCTTTGCGTTGCCCTCGAAGGACTAGTCAGGAGAGCCCGCGTCATGCCTCGAATAATTCACAGCGCCTTGTTGGCGGCCGGCATGACGATTGCCGGCCCGGTCTGCAACCCGGCCTTCGGACAGGGGGCCGCCGCGGCCGATTCGCCGCCAACAAATTCGGCTCCCAACCCCTATCATCGGGTCGATAATTTCTTCAAGTTGCCTGCCGGGCGCACGATGGGTTCCTCGAGCGCTGTCGGGATCGATCATGACGGCAACATCTGGATCGCCGATCGCTGCGGCGCCAACAGCTGTGCGGACAGCAAGCTCGACCCCGTGATGGAGTTCGACGCCGGCGGCAATTTCGTCAAGTCATTCGGCGGCGGGATGCTGCTTTTTCCGCATGGACTCTTCATCGACAAAGACAATCACATCTGGATCACCGATGGCCACGTGGGCGGCGGCAAGGGCGATGACGTGCTCGAATTTGATCGCAGCGGCAAGTTGCTGCGCACCTTGGGGAAGCCCGGTGTTTCCGGCAACGGCCCCGATACCATGCACGAACCGAGCGCGGTCTTGGTTGCGCCCAATGGCAATATCTTCGTGGCAGACGGCCATGAACCCAACACAGGCAACGCGCGAATAATCAAGTTTGATGCTGATGGGAAATTCATCAAGCAGTGGGGTGAACACGGCAGCGGTCCGTCGCAATTCGAGATGCCGCACACCCTGGCCATGGATTCGAAGGGCCGGCTGTTTGTCGGCGATCGCGGCAACGATCGCATTCAGATTTTCGACCAAGAAGGCAAGCTGCTCGCGATTTGGCGGCAGTTCAGCAGGCCGAGCGGCCTGTTCATCGATCGGCACGATGTGCTTTACGTCACCGACTCCGAGTCGCGCAATTCGCCGGGGTATGGACACCATCCCGGCTGGCAACGCGGGGTGCGCATCGGCAGCGCTAAGGATGGGGTGGTCAAGGCCTTTATTCCCGATTTGCAGCCTGATCAGGAAAAAAGGGATACCACCGGCGGAGAGGGCGTCTCGGCGGATAGCCACGGCAATGTCTATTCCGCGAATGTCGATCCGCGAGAGGTTGTAAAATATGCGAAGCAATAACTGCCCATCCCTTCCAACATTGGTCTAAGTCCGGAGAGCATCATGGATACGACACGACGCGAAGTAATCGGGATGATGGGTGCCGTGGCGGCGGGTGCGTTGGTCGGCACCTCGGCGCGCGCCGACGATGCGCGGCGGCTGGGTAGCCCCAAGAACACCTTGTTCTGGGTAGCCACCGTCACGCCCTGCGACAAGAATCGCAAATTCGATGCCGGCGCGTTCCGGGACATTCTGGCTTGGTACAAGCATAACGGCGCCGACGGGATTGTCGTGCTCGGCACGACGGGCGAATTTCCCTCCTTCTCGGTGGAGGAACGCAAGAAAATCACGGAGGTCGCGCTCAAGGACAAGTTGGGCATGAACTTCATTGTCGGGCCCGGAACGTCGAATTTCCCGGAAACGCTCGATCTGTCGAAGCATGCCGAGGCCAATGGCGCGGATGGTTTGCTGGTGGTCCCGCCTTTCTATTACAAGCGGCCGCCGACACAGGGATTGATCAGTTACTTCTCGATGCTATTCGATCAAGTCAGCATTCCGATCAATCTTTATCACATTCCCGGTACCAGCGGCGTGCCGATCAGCCACGAACTTCTTCGCGCGCTGCTGCACTATCCGAATTTAGCCGGTATCAAGGACTCGAACGGTCCTGCCGGCGAATACGCTGAATTTGTCGCCGCTTTTCCGCAGCTCAACATGCGCACCGGAACGGAAAACAATCTCGAGTTCGCGCTGGCGCACGGTATGGGCGCGATCTGCATGGACGGCAATCTGTTCACACGGCCGCTCGCCGATGTGTTTGCAGCGTATCGCGCCGGCGGGGATTATCACGCGCCGTACCAAAAATACGTGGCCATGCGCAAATTGATGGGCGAGTTGAAAACCGGCATCGATGACTACGGACCGATGAAGTACGCGTTGAGTCTGCAAATGGGCGGCAGGCAGACTTATGCACGCTGGCCAAGCGTCGATGTGACCAACGCGCAGACGGCCGCAATCAAGAAAGGCGTCGAGCAGATGAAGGCCATGGCTTGAAACGGTCCTTTGCGCTGTTTGCGGGCGCGATTGCGATTGGGACTCTTGCCTCGGCCGGCCGCGGCGCAGACACCGACTTCACCAGTTCGGTGTGGGACGGCGTCTACACGGATGCTCAGGCGACGCGCGGTGCCGCCTCCTACACTGAGCATTGCGCTGTCTGTCACGGCGCTTCCCTCGGCGGGGTAGGGGAAGCGCCCGCCCTGATGGGTGCTAGATTCATTTCGGACTTCGACGGATTGAGCCTCGGCGAGCTATTCGATCGCATCAGGACCACGATGCCTCTCAACAATCCGGCGGGCTTGAGCCGCGACCAATATGCGGACGTTCTGGCTTTCGTGCTGAAATCGAACGGCTTTCCGGCCGGATCGAGCGAGATCTATCGCCGCCGCGAATACTTGGACACGATTGCTTTCGAATCGCAGCGACGCAGGCAGTGAGTCCGACGGGATCTCAATTCAAATCGCGCGACAATATCAGCTTGAGCACGAGGTGATCGGTCGCGTTCGTCAAGCCGACGCCAATGCCTCCCTCGATCGTCCACGGTTTGCCGTGATAGTCAAAGACTCCAAATAATTGATGTTGCTGCTGTGCTGATGCGTAGAACGCGCGCAGTGGCCCGAAGTCAGCGTATTCCTCGGCCGCAATCGCCCAGGTCTTATTGATGTTATAGGCCGCTCGCGTCGCCGGCGCGAAATCCAGCTGCGAAAATCCCTTGTAGGAATTATCGAGAATCGGATTCACGATGAGATCGAAGGCTCCGAGATGCCAGCCGATGATGGGGCGGATTTCCTGTGTATTTTTGCTCTGATTCCAGTGTGCCGTGTTCCAGCTGAATTCGAAATTCACACCGTAGAAAAAGCGTTGATCGGCCGCGTTGGGTTCAACAAACAGCGTCCGTATTTTGAAGCCATTGTACGTCCAAGCGCCGTTGCCACTGATGCTGTACAGAGGCAGATAAAGACCGGCCTCGAACCAATCTGTCACGCCATACGCCCATTCCGTGACTCCGTTGAGCGTGTGATTTGGAACGACGCCTCCGGGGTAAGCCGGGATGGTAGGTCCCTCCGGCGTGTAGTTATTGTGCCAGGTCAGATTGAACACGCCCGGCGCGGCAATCTGGGCATCGTATACCTGAATCTCGTCCGTTTGAGCGTGTGCCCATCCAGCCCATGTGAGCGACAGCAGCGCCATTGCCGCAAGCCGGCCGCTCGAGCGCTCTCGGTGGTTTCTGCATCTCATCTTCCCATTAGAACGCCTCGCACAATCTAACACCGTAATCCCGTCGCCTAACGCCAGGCTTGCGTGTTGCGTCAACGTGCGTGTACTTTGTATCGCAAAGTGACTCACTGTCAAGAAAGCGAGGGGCCCGCCCCGCATGAGGCCGCGAGAATGTCACCACCGACCGCGCGATGAATCTGCGAGCGCCAAGGCCTTTAACTTGAACCGCTTGGCCACCGCATGCCTGCTATTCCTGGCAGCACTGGCCGCAAGTGATGCCGACGCCGGATTCGATCATCAGCTGCCACTCGATCAAAGCGGCATATGGGCGCGGAATTATCAGTTGGGTCTTCAGAACGCCGTCATTGCAGCCGAATTGGCGGGGAGCCTGTGGTTTGGGAACGATGACGAGTTGGGCCATACTTTTTGGCAGACGATCGACGCGTCGGTAATCTCCGGGATTGGTGCGACGGCAATGAAGTATGCGTTCAGCCGCGCTCGTCCCAATCAAGGCAACAATCCCAATGCCTGGTTCCAGGGAAGCGGTTATCAGAGCTTTCCGAGCGGCGAAGTCACGCTTCAGGCGAGCTTTGTAACCCCGTTCATCGTCAATTACGGTCGGCAAAATCCGTGGGTGTGGGCACTGGAAATTCTGCCGATATACGATGCCATTGCTCGATTAAAGAGTCAGGCGCATTGGCAGACGGACGTCATTGCCGGATGGGCGCTGGGAAGCGGCGTGGGGTATTGGAGCACCACTCGTGGAACGCCCATTTTTGTGCAAATCCTGCCGGGCGGCTTGTCCGTGGGATTTTTCAAGCGATTCTAGGCCCGCGCTCGCCACTCAAGCGTTGGGCGCCCCGATTTCCCGCCGCCCTATACAGGCTGCCGGCGTTGCAGAAGGATTCTGAAAGCCAGCCCGTGCGTGATCAGCAGCAGCGGTACAACAAGCGTCGGAAGGAAGTATGCGACGCCGAGCTGGCCCGGCACGAGCGCGGCGTTGTTCGCTTGGTAGAACGCATTCAAAAGATCGGCTGAACCCCAAAGGTTGAAGATCCACGCGATGACAACGCCAGGCCGACGCGAGAGCGATGCCAACGAGAGCAAAGCGAGTGCCGCCGCAATCAAGTCGCCGTAGGCGGCGGGATGCGCGAAGGAGGGCGGCAAATCGGGCGACACCACCCCTGGGACCAAGAGTGACAAGCCGATAAAGCGGAAGCTGTGCAGCATGAGAAGGGGCCGCAACGCTTCGGCCGGTTGCAGGGGGCGCAGTTTCGGCCAGATGTAACACTTCGCCACTATCCCCCACGCGACAAAGGCGAATGCGATGCTCGTGAAAAAACAGATTTGCGGCAACATGAACGTCTCCTGGCAGGATGGTACCAACGGGTACCAGCGTCATGCTAGTGTGGTACTATACGGTACCGACTGTCAAGAGAGGCGATTGATGGCTACGACATCGCTGCCGAAGGGGCGTCAAGAAGGCGAAGAAACTGCGGTGCGCGCACGTATCCTCGATGCAGCATTCGAGGCGTTCATGAGGAGTGGCTATGCGGCAGCCAGCACGCTCGAGATCGCCACGCGCGCACGTGTTTCAAAGCGGGAACTGTATGCGCGGGTGGGCAACAAGCAGGCAATCCTCATCGCATGCATCAGCGCGCGCGCCAGACGACTGCAGCCGCCCGCTGACCTGCCCGTGCCGCACGATATTGAGACACTCGCCCGGGTGCTTGCCACGCTCGGGACGCAACTCGTCCGCGAGATAACCGATCCAACAGTGATCGCGGTTTTCCGACTGGCGATCGCCGAGGCGGTCAATGCACCCGAGGTAGCGCAGGCGCTCGACTCCATCGGGCGCGAGGCGAGTCGGGCGACCTTGCGCCAAATCATGGCCGGGGCTCAAGCGTCCGGACTTCTCATCGGCCATCCCGCCGACCTTGCCGATCGGTTCGGCGGTCTCCTTTGGGGCAATATGATGGTCAGCCAGTTGCTCGGCGTCGCCAAGCGGCCGAACTCACGCGACGTCGCAACGCGTTCCCGCGACGCCACGGCTGCGTTTCTGAAGCTTCACGCGCTATGGGGCGGGGCGACGAACGCCTAGCCGTCGACGTCTATTGTTGTTGCGAGGCTCGATTCGCCTTGGCTTTGGCCGTCGCCGATTGATATTCGGCGTCCGCTTGGTCCTTGCACGACTGTTGCGCCGCGGGCTCCAACGTCATGCATCTTTCAATCGCCACCTTGTGATCTCCATCGGCACGGGCCATCGCGACATCAAAGGCGCCGGTGACCTTGGCGCGGGCTACATCCTTTGAGTCCGCACCCATGATTTTGGCTTCACTTTTGATGTCCTTTTTTGCCTCAATCTGCGCTTGCTCGACTTCGCGCTGCGCTTCTTGCTGCGCCGACGCGACGTCGGCGGGAGTCGCCACCGGGGGTGCTTTTTGGTGGCAGCCGTCCAGGGTTCCAAGCATCACAACCAATGCCGCCGTTGACACCAGCCGAATCCGTTTTTTGTGTTGCACATCTGCCTCGCGAACAAATTCAACGGTCAAGGCGGCGACATATTGGAATGCTGTCGCATCGCGATTATATCGATCTCGCGCCGCCAGCTGCGCGTTGCGGTGCACCACACGATACTAGGATTCATCTGACAATTGAATCCGACTGGGCGACATTACATATAACGCGACTCACGCCTAGGCTTGGGCTCGGGCGAGAGTGGCCCGTCGTGGTGTTCGCTTATGTGGAAGAAGCAAAAAACGGGGGCGGCATCCGGCACGGGGTCCCACCGAGGTCCGTGGCACGCGGTCTCGATCGTGACCACTCAGGCGAGCTGTTACACGGCCCGAGCGCTTCGGGGCATGCGCTTTCTTTCTGATGAGGCACCGCGTCTACCGCTGAGTCAATGCAGCGCCGGCGCGTCTTGTCCCTGTGCGTACAAACATCATGCGGATAGGCGCGGGCCGCCGCGTCGGTCTGAAGAACTCACGGGATTGCGACGACCGAATCCTGGAGCGCAGGAACGGCGGGAACAGCGCGGCCGGCGCAGCACGGACTTGTAGACCTGCAATCATTGCCTGAAAGCGTTCGCTTACAGCTTAGCGTAGGCTATAGCGAATGTATCCACCCAATATTCGATCTGATGCGCGGGCATTTCTGGATTTTGTCAACGCTTCGCCGATGGCGCATTTGGAAAGACTCAGCGCCGATCAAGCGCGCAACTTGATGTCGCAGGTGCGCGCTGCGGCGCCACCTGTGATCCACAACCTGGCGGTCGTTCGCGATCTAGAGTTTAACTACTCTGGATTACCCGTACGGTTGCGCTTTTATGACGCGCTCGCCGATCGAGAGGAAGGGCCAATTGTCGTTTACTTCCACGGTGGCGGATTCGTATTGGGGGATTTGGAATCGCATCACGCGCTTTGCGTCGCCATTGCAACCGGGCTTTCGCTTCCCCTTGTGTCCGTTGATTATCGCTTGGCGCCGGAGCACCCCTGGCCCGCCGCGCCGGAAGATGCCGAGGCCGCG
This sequence comes from uncultured Gammaproteobacteria bacterium, assembly GCA_963775565.1. Classification (GTDB taxonomy): domain Bacteria; phylum Pseudomonadota; class Gammaproteobacteria; order Steroidobacterales; family Steroidobacteraceae; genus Bog-1198. The sequence goes on along the minus strand of CAVZJP010000015.1, from coordinate 154,656 downwards.
GCGCGATGGGTCGCGGCACATGCGGCAAGCGCGCTGGGCAGAAGGATCAAGTCCCTGGTCCTCGCCGGCGACAGCGCCGGTGCCAATCTCGCGGCCGTGACGTCCAGGGCATTGCGCGAAGCTCCTGCAGAAGTCGCCGTTGCTGCGCAGTTTTTGATGTATCCCTGCATCGCGACCAACCAAGAAACGGGCTCGAGGACTCAATTTGCTGACGGGCTATTCCTGACGAAAGGCGCCATTGACTGGTTCTTCAGACAGTACTCGGCACGAGACGGCGATCCCCGGATGGACTTGCACGCATTCGATCAAGCGGGAATGCCTCCGACAGTAGTGGTAACCGCTGGGCTTGATCCTCTGCGAGATGAGGGACGGGACTACGCGGCTGCGCTGATCAAAGCGGGTGTGCCGGTCATCTACCAAGAAGCGGCGGGAAATATTCACGGCTGCTTCAGCATGACTGCCGCGATCCCGTCTACAAATTTGGACTTGAACCAATCGTTGGAAGCGCTCAAGTTGCTGATCGACGGGCTAACCGCTGAGCCGATCAATGCACCCTTGTTCAGCCAGTCGACTATGTCGGTAATGGCCTGTTTGTATGCCGCCGAAGGCTTCAGTCCGACGAAGCCGTGCTGTTGTCCAACATAGCGCTGCACTTGAGCCGAAACACCCGCTTCCTCCAACCGTTTTGCATACTCTGCTCCCTCGTCTCGCAGAAGGTCTTCTTCGGCGATCACCACCAGGGTGCGCGGCAGGCCCCCGAGATCCGGTACGCGTAGCGGTGTGGCGAGCTCATGCGTTGTCATGCCTGCGCGCCACAGCGGGCTGTTTCGCAGATACAGTTCCCATAGCTCCGTCATGCTCCTCAACTGCCTGTTCCCCTGCGCCCTGTAGGAGTCCCACCGCGGGTGCGAGCAGTGCTCTGTCACCGGATAGATGAGCACTTGGCCCTTGATCATCCCCGGATATCGTTGTCGTGCCTGCTGCGCCGCTACGGCGGCGAGATTGCCGCCGGAACTGTCTCCGCACAGCACGATGGAATGCGCATCGCCGCCCAGCCGCGTGGCATTTTCCTTGATCCAAGCCAGTGAGGCTAAGCAATCCTCCACCGGAATAGGGAACGGATGTTCGGGTGCCAGCCGGTAGTCGACGGCCACGACCATGCGTGCACCTTGTACGCAGAGATCGCGGCACAGGGCGTCGTGAGTTTCAAGATCGCCAAACACCCAGCCACCGCCATGGAAGAAGTGCAACACGGGAAATGGTCCTGCCCCCCTGGGCATATAGATTCGCACGCCGATAGCGCCACCACTGACCATCATCGTCTCGTTTCGAACGGACAAATCGGTTGCCTTGGCGCCGCGCCAGTACCAGCGAATCACAAGGGGTGTCAATCCGCGGGCCAGTGCTATTTTCAGCTTACCGCGCATGCTCATGCTAGGTCAGTGCGCTGACCATGACGTAGTAACCGTCTGGGTCCCGCAACGCAAACTCTTTGGTTCCTGTCGCTGGATTCACGTGCGGCTCCTCGTCGAGTTTGGGTACAAGAGCGCGTGCTCTCTGCAGTGACAGGTCGAAATCGTCGACACGAAAAAACAGAAGTAACCCGTTTCCAGGCAGCGCCTTGTCGGGGCTCGTCAAGGACGGATGTTCGTGCGCGCCCCACTGGTGGAGACACAGCAACACGGTTCCATCCGAGTCGCGAATCTGACCCCAGAAGTCATGACCGGGGGCCGTTTCGGGCTGTCCAAAAAGTGTCTGGTACCATTTGAAACTGAGCGGAACGCGTCTGACACCGATGATCGTCCATGTGCGCTTCATTTAATATTACCTGCACCAGCAGTGAATCGCCGTCGCCATGCATAGTGTACTCAACGTGGCCTTGCACAAGAAGGCGGGCCGGACAAGCAGGACTCTGTTATGCCGAAGCAAAAAATCCCCAGAACTGTGGATGACTACATTGCGAGCTTTGCGCCTGACGTTCAGGCCGTTCTCCAGAGGATACGTCAAACGATCAAGGCGGCCGCACCGGATGCCGAGGAAACCATCAGCTACAGAATGCCCGCCTTTAAGCTCGACGGTATGCTGATCTACTTCGCGGCATTCAAAAAGCACATCGGTCTATTTCCTCCGGTGCGGGGAGATGACAGCCTCATGCAAGCCGTGAAGCCCTACGCGGGGCCGAAAGGAAACCTGCAATTCCCATTCAAAAAGAGCATCCCTTACGCACTCATTCGACGCATTGTGAAAGCCCGCGTTCTGACGGCAAGCGAAAAGGGCGAAGCAAAGCGACGGTCGCGTTAACAACGTCCCAACTACAGCAGCGTATCCATTCGCGACAGAAGACTATTTGCCGCCGCCGCAATAGAATTGCCCTTATGAGTTTTCGCGTTTTGGTTGTCGGTGGCAGCGGGCAAGTGGGGTCGGCGCTGGTGCGGGCCTTGCTCGCTTCCAGCTCGTGCACGGAAGTGGTGCTGGTCAATCGCCGGACGATTCCTCTGGCTGCCGATGCGCGTCTGCGTCAGGTGATCATGGATACCGGCGCGGCAAATTTTGCCGCTCAGATCGCCGAACTTGGCAGGACCAGCGGCGCAGAGGGTGAACCGTTGTATGCCGCGTCATGTATTGGCATCGGCAAAGGGAGTCAGCAATGGAGCGAAGAGGACATTAGGAAGCTGGAAATTGGCCTGGTCGGCGCGTTTGCGCGTGGCTGCCTGGCAGCGGGAATCGAACGATTCGGACTTCTTTCGGCAGCCGGGAGCAGCGCCAAGAGCTGGATTCGATATGCTCGCATCATGGGCGAAAAAGAAGATGCGGTGCGGAGCCTCGGATTTAAACGTTTAGCAATTTTTCGTCCTGGCATCATCGCAGGTAATGCGCACACCCCGGGGCTTCTTGCTTTGCTGGGGCGTCTCGTTCCAGGATCGTTTGGGACGATTGATCAGGACGATATCGGTCGGGCCTTTGTCGGTGAATTTCTCCACGGGCAGGACGGCACGACAATCTTGGAGAATGCCGAGATGAAGCAACGATCACGGGCGCATTAGAGTCGGACTCAGCTACCAAAGTTTCCATCGTGAAACTTAGCGCCGACAATTCTCACCTGGACCGCCGCCGCCGAACTTGTCGGCGTCTCTCGTGTTCTTCTTCAGCGTCACTGTCTTCAGCGAGATCACGCAGACGGCCAAGCGCGGCGGACCAATACCGCTCGTACTTCGCAATCCACGGCGCCAGCGCCGTGCGTAGTGCATCCGGCTCCAGTTGATAGAGTTGCTCTCGACCGCGCCGGGTCGCAGTTACCAAGCCCGTTGCCCGCAGACTCATCAAATGCTTGGAGATGCCTGACGTCACCAGTTGCGGGAACTCATCGGACAGCTGGCTGACAGTCAACGGGCCTGATTCGCCCAACAAATCGAGGATATGACGGCGCGTCGGGTCTGCCAGAGTCCGAAACACCGCGTCACTGTGGCCGGTCATCGCTTGCTTCCGCCAAATCAGCCAGTCGGTCGAGGACTCGGTGAACATCGGCGCCAAGCTCGTATCCCTTCAACGTCTCCCCCCAGTCCGGAAGGCCGATCCCCTCAAATCCATCGTGGATGAGCACAACCTGGGTCCCGCCTTCGAGGGGAGATAACCTGATAACCAACCGCGCGGGATTCAGCCAGCCGCTGCCCTCCTCAAGCCAGGACAATATCAAGCTTTTCTCCGGCACCAATTCCAAAACAGTACCGCTGACCCACGTTCGGTCATCGGGACCCAAAAAGCGGTAGCAGCCACCCACGCGCAGGTCCATCTCGATGTTGCCGCTGATCCAGCGGCTTAGTCCGTCCCGGGTGGCCAACCACCGCCAAACGTTTCTGGGGGCGGCTCGGATTAGGATTGAACGGGTGACCTGCGGCATTGATGCCTCCAATGAACTGATACTGACGTATTACTATTCAGTAATATATTACCATATAGTAATGCGTTTAGAATTTCAATGCGGGTACGCGATCACCTACGGATGGACGGCAATTGCCGAAATCTCGATCTTCATATCGCGCGGCAGGTGAGCCACCTCAATGGTAGCTCGGGCCGGGGGCGCCTTCTTGAAGTACGTTGCGTAGACTTCATTCATCTTTGCGAACTCGCTAACGTCCTTGAGGAAGACCGTCGTTGAGACAATGTTTTCCATTGTCAGTCCGTCAGCCGCAAGCACGGCTTTGATGTTATCGAGAACGCGGCGCGTCTGATCTTCGATCGAAGCATCTCCCAGCGCTTGATTGCTCTTGGGATCGATTGCAATCTGCCCGGAGAGGTACACGGTCTTTCCGACCCGGACTGCTTGCGAATAAGGCCCAATCGCCGCGGGTGCATTCGGCGTCGCTATGACGTTTTTTCCCGCGTCCTGCGCATTCGCGATACCAGCCGACATGCTGAATCCCAAAACAACCAATCCAGCGATCGTCGGACAAGTCAGACCGTTGCAAATCATAGTGTCCCTCCCTAGAGGCAGCCTAGTTGATATTGATCGCTGTCGTGTTGTCTGCGGTCACCACGATGCCGGTCATGATCGGGCTGAAGATCACGGCGGAATCCGCTTGGGCCCGGTTGTCCATCGCGGCCTGACAGGTCAACGCCAAAGTGTAGGTGCCCGGCGGCAGCCCGGTGAACTGGTAGCTGTAAGGCGGCGCTGATGTCGCCACGGGAAGCGCCGAGTTCAGCGGCTGATTGGTATCACTGGACGCTGCCGTGCTGTTCCAGTCTTCCGGTGCCGTCACATTGCCGCTGTATAGATAGACGCCCGGCGAGCATCCGCTCGGCAGCGTGCTCGTGACCTGGCCTTGGATGCTGCCGAGAGCAATATCGACCGTTGCGGTCTGGCCGGCACTCACCGTCGTCGTCGCGACCAAGGTGAGTATCACGGATGGGTCTGTCTCTTCTGGGTTGTCTTGCGCGGCCTCACACGTAAACGCCACGGTGTACGTGCCGGGCGGTAGGAATGTGAACTGATAATAGTAAGGTGGCGAAGAGGTTGCGACCGGCACCTTCGAGGCCAGCGGCTGGTTGGTATCGGTCGACGGTGCTGTGCTGTTCATGTCTTCAAGCTTCGTCACGACGCCGCTGTACAGATAGACGCCGGGCGTGCATCCGCTCGGCAGCGTACTGGTGATTTGTCCCTGGACATTGCCGACCGAGGTGTTATCGACCAGGCGCTCCACCGGTTTGAGGATGCACGCCGGAGCTTGCCCGGGGGGGCAGGTGATGGCCTTTCGCAGGTCAAAATCGATCGTGTAGTCGACAACGCCGCTGCTCGGGACGGTGAACCCGGAGACCAGTTTGAAACCGGTTTCGGAGCCGCTAGGCACACGCAGCCCCATCCGCGAACCGTCGGCGAAATCGATGTAGGAATTATTGGCGCTACCGTCCGCAGTCACCATCAGCCGAACCTGGCCATAGGACCCCGCGGGAATCGGTTGATCGAAGAGCACAGCGGACGCGGTGTTGCCCTGCGTCATAAGATCAATGCTCTTCGGGGCGGGAAATGTGATGGTCACCGGATTTCCGCCGTTGCCTGTCAGCTCGACGCCGGTGAATACCACGACGACGTGCGTTGCATTGTCACCCGGTGGGCCGTCGGCAACCGACAACCTCATCTGATTCATTTCATTGGTCTGAGTTTGACTCGTCGCAGGCATCATCCCGCTCGAGTCGCCACCGCCGCAGCCGGCAGCGCCGAGCGCAGTCGCTATGAGTAATGCTGGGAGTGCAAGATCGCGTACTGGCTGAAACATGCTGTTCTCCTTCATCGGCAGCGCACCAACCGCGATGCGACATAATGGGAGCGGCCGCGATTACGTCCGCCGATTCTACCTCTTCTGGTTTGTCATGACGCCGTCGTTCTTTTGAATGGGAATAGCATCCGCGAGACCGCGAAAGCAACAAGCGCACCGACAAACTGCGCACATATGAAAGGTGCCACGTCAGCGGGACGAATACCGGAGAATGTGTTGGTCAGTGAGCGAGCGACGGTAATGGCTGGATTGGCGAACGAGGTTGACGCCGTAAACCAATAGGCTGCTCCGATCCAAGCAGCCACCATCCACGGCGCGTCTTCGGAACGGCGGTGACCGATCACAACGAGTAGGAGACCGAATGTCGCCACGCCTTCCGCGAGCCATTGAGCAGGCCCGGTCCGCACATGGACTGAGAATTCCCAGATGGGCAGTTCAAACATGACATGGGCAAGCCACGCTCCGGTGCAGCAGCCCATAATCTGCATGATCGTGTAAGTGGCAGCGTCACCCCACGCCAAGCGATCCCGCAGGGCCTCGATGATTGATACGGCAGGATTGAAGTGAGCACCGCTCACGGGGCCCAGCAGTGCGATCAGGGATGCAAGCACGGCAACGGTTGCTGCAGTGTTGGCCAGGAGCGCAATGGCCACGTTACCGCCGCTCAAGCGTTCCGCCATGATCCCTGAACCTACAACCGCTGCAGCCAGCAGCATTGACCCGAGCCCTTCTGCGGCCAATCGACGTGGCAGCGGTTGTAAGTTGGTGGTCATTGCGACTTGCCGATCTCACGGACTTTGTTGCCGAGCGAAAGTTGATCAAGACTCGGGATGGGCAGAGAAGTAAACATATCTATTCGACGCTCAAGCATCCGGAATGCCTCTCGGAAGGCATTCATCTTATCGAGATCGGTGCCTTCGACGGCTGCAGGGTCCGGCTGTCCCCAGTGCGCAGTCATCGGGTGCCCGGGCCAAATCGGACAGACTTCACCTGCTGCGTTGTCGCAGACTGTGAAGATAAAATCGAGCTTGGGCGCGCCCGGCTTGGCAAATTCATCCCAAGCCTTGCTTCGAAGGCCTTCGGTTGGCAGGTCTTTGCGATCCAGCAATGCCAACGCCAGGGGATGGACCGCTCCCTTGGGATGGCTCCCCGCGCTGAAGGCCTTGAACCGGCCCTTGCCACGGCGGTTTAAAATAGCTTCGGCGAGGATGCTGCGAGCGGAATTTCCGGTACACAAGAACAACACGTTGTACACACGATCACCCATCCGACACCCCGGCTCGTGAGGACGCCAAACTTTTGGTCATGCAGACGGCAGACGCTGGGCACAACGAGCGAAACTCCGCGCTCTGTTTGATCCCTTCAGGGGCGCAACTCCGATCGATTACCTTGTAGCCGATTGCGTGGAAGAACCGTTCAGCCGCCTCGGTCAAGAGCACAAGCTGCTCAACGCCCTCGGTCTGGGCTTCACGTTCGAGGCGGGCGACCAGCGCGTGCCCAAAGCCACGCCGCTGACAACCCGGGCTGACAACCAGAGAGCGCAACAGTGCACAGGCGCCGAAACGCTCCATACCGATGACTCCGAAGACGGATCCTTTTGACTCAAATACCCACAGATGCAGATCGGCGGCGCTTGGCAGATCAACCGTTGGGAGTCCGGCACCTTCGAGAAGCGCGAGCACGACTGCAAGATCCACGCCCTGACCGCGTCGGATTGTGGGCAGCAGCGACGGCATGACTACGCGCAGCAGCCCGGCTGCGTCGCTTCGGGTTCGATTTTCGTGGGAACGGTGGTAGTTCCATGGTTGAACACAGGGGTGTCTTCGCCGTAGGCGGGAATGCTGCCAAGGGTGTGGAAAGTCTCCCACGCGATCCCAGCCGGATCGGTCACCCAGTACTTGTCAGAGCGGGCGTAGCAGCAGGCTTGGTTCTCTTCCTGGATCAATCGGGCGTCGGCTGCAGTTAGTTGCGCCCGCATACCAAGTAGCTCGTCGGGAGAATCAAGCTGAAAGCCCAGGTGGTTGACCCCGACCGGCTGGCGTCGCGCAGAGATGGCAAAATTGATGCGTGGATCATCAAGCATCCACTTGGCGTAGTCGGCCTCGAGCCTCGAAGGCTGAGCACCGAACAATGTTGAATAGAAGCGGATGCTCTTGGCGAGATCGTCCACTGAAACATGGATATGGAAGCGTTTCATGCGCGTTTCCTCGTGTTAAGAGAAACCTCAGGCTCCGCAGGGGTACACCCCTGAGCACAGTCCTTGTCAGCGAGAGCGCAACAACTCTCGGTGAGAAAACCGATCAAGCGATTCATGTGAGCGAAGTTCGGGCGGTAATAGAGAAACCGTCCATCACGACGCACATCGACAAGTCCCGCTCGTTGCAACTCCTTCAGGTGAAACGAGAGTGTTGGAGAAGGTACATCGAGTTTTTCGCTTAGTTGGGTCGGGGTGTACCCCTCGGGACCCCGCTTCACGAGCATACGAAATACCGAGAGACGGGATTCCTGGGCCAGGGCGGAGAGGCTTTCAATGACATCCTTAGATTTCATATTTCCAAATATATCGAAATATAAGGAACGCGTCAAAAATCAGCAGTATTGGCGTACGGACATGAGCTTCGAGGTCTTATCGTGGCCTGCGGAATCGAAACAGCACCTGATCCGTCCTACCGCGAATTGTCGGATCAAAAATGGTCAGTTTGTGATCATCTTCGGCATTGCGAAGCGCATCATTTTTCGATTCGAGTACGAACCCTGCCGCTTCGATCTCCTTCTTCATGCGCACCGGATCGATCCGATGCAGTGTCTCTGTATCCCGTAGTCCGGAGCCGGTTTCGGCGACATGGTCGATGACAAGAAAAATTCCTCCGGGCTTCAAAGCGTCAAAGATGGTCTTGTTGAGCAGCGCAACGTCAGCCGGCCCGAGAAAAGTGTCGTGTAGATCGTGATAGCTCTGCGACATCCATACGAGATCTAGCTTGCTCGGCAGGCGAAAGTCAGTCAGTGAACCCGTGAGTAGGGTTACGTTTCGATAGCTGGAATCGCGGGTGACTAACTGCGTACCTGCGATTTCTTGAGGTGAACAATGGGCGATCTGTTCGGACGGAATATACGCGTAAATATGGCCGGCCGGTCCCACGACTTCACTCAGAATTCGCGTAAAGTAGCCATTGCCAGACAGCACATCCGCGCCAAACGTAAGATCGCGGAGCTCGATGAGCTGACCGCGCGCCTCAGTCAAATGCGATCTATTCTCAATGCCAGTTTCAACTGCGAATGCCAGCGGCTGGAAGACTGCGAGCGATTAATCGCAGCCAAGACTTGTTGTGGTCCTGAATCCGGGTCACGCACAGTGAAGACGCCGAATAAACCGCCAGCTCGGTTACGCACCAAGTCATAGGCACTCGGATCATGCACAGCGCAGGGTGATCGCCTAGCGTTGCCCTAGTCGCGCGACGGAGTGAGCGCTTTGATTACGGCGTACAGCAATGCGCCGGATGCCGCGGCGATCGCCAATGCCGTCACTGGATTCTTCTTGGTGTAAGCGACAACCGAATCAGACGCGTTAGAGGCCACATCTCGCGCTTGGCTCGCCATCTCACCGATCGCGTCGATACTTTGCCTGCCCATCGATTGAGCCCGACTGATGGCTTTCGTGAGCGCTGGGGTCGCCTCGTCTCGAAGGTCGTCGACCTTATCGATTATCTTCTGGCCATTCTTCGGCAAGTTACCGGTGATTGAGCTTTCCATGAGAGATCCTTTTCAAGTTTGTCGATCCGTTATTGAAACACAAGTGAGCACGTCCGTCGGGACGCTACCGCACTCAACGCTCCCTGATTCGCACGACTCAATTATGAGACGAACGCTCGCGCCTTGGCGTAGGCTGCCGGAGTTCGTGATGCAGCGTCCAGGTGACAAAGGACTGACATGAAGCGCATTCTATTGTTTGCCGGTTGAGCTCTGTCATGCGACACCGATTGGCAAAATCGGCGGCGGCCGCGTTGCTCCTGGTCATTGCGACACCGGCGGGGGTGCTGCTCGGCTGGAACGCAGGTCTCTTTCGCTCGAGCTTCGTCCGCTTCGTCTCCTGGCAAAGCGGCCGCCCCATCGAAGTGCGCGGCGCGTTGCATCTGCACCTATTAACCAGAAACCCGCGGATCGAAGCAGAACAAGTCACCATCGGAAATCCGCCCTGGACCAAGCCGGGGATCATGGCGGAAGTCTCGAAACTCACCCTGACGTTCGCACCCCTGTTGAGCCATGAATCCGGGCTCAGTCTTCTTAAAATCGACACCGCCAGGCTGCAATTCATGCGTGACAGCGCGGGATACGCCAACTGGCAGCGCGTTAACCCTGATAAATCTCCGGGTGCACCATTGCCTATGATTCACGCGCTTGAAATGGCGCATACCCATCTGACGCTTGTCGATGAGCGCTTGCACCTCGTCTTTGAGGGCGATTTGTCCGTCGTCGGCCCGGATTCCACGCAGGCTTTGCAAATGGAGGGCACCGGCACACTCAACGAGCACGCGGTCAGCTTTCGCTTGAAAGGCGACCCGTTAGGGTCTGTGTCGTCCGACAAACCCTATGCCTTCGAGTTCGACGAGCGTTCGAGCGGTACGGGTTTCACGGCGCACGGCTCGCTGCCGCGGCCGTTTGATCTGGGCCTGGTGGATGCGGAGATTGACGCCAGCGGAGCCGATTTGCGCGACTTGTACTATCTGGTTGGAGTCAGCTTGCCGAATACCGGTACCTTTCACTTGCAGGGCCACATGGTGCGTCGGCGCAGCGAAACACTTTTCGATGATCTCAAGGTGGTGTCGGGTCAAAGTGATTTACAGGGGCGCGTGTCGCTGAACACGCAAAAAGGCGGCCGCACCCTTGTGCACGCCGATCTGAGCTCGGCGCTCTTGCGCCTGGCCGACGTTGGGCTGCGCGCTGCGGGACGCGATCCACATCCCGACGCGCCGCCAAAGCTCTTTTCCGATGTGCAGCTCATCACTCCCGCGACGCGGCGCGTGGATGCCGCCGGGAGTTACCACGTCCGTCGCCTGTTGCTGTCGCGAGAGGAGGTGACCGAGCTGTCCGCGCCATTTACGCTCGAGCGCGGCCTGATCAAGGCACCGGAGGTTACGGGGCATTTCATGGGCGGCAATTTCGCGCTGCATCTCGATGCCGACGCCAATCAGACCCCCGCCCGTGCCCGCATCGAGATGACACTGACCGGCTTACAGTTGGCGCAGATGCCGCATAAGGCCGAACCGCCGCCGTACGAAGGTGCGCTGCTGCTTCAAATTCATGCTCAGGGAAGGGGCGACTCACTGCATGCCCTGGCTGCCGACGCCGACGGCAACCTAAGCGCGAGGGTGTTGCAGGGGATACTGCGGGCCTCGTTGGCGGAACTAACCGGCGTTGATTTGCGCGGCCTGGGCCTGACTCTGACGCGCAGCACGCGTGATGTAGCGGTCCGTTGCGCGGCCGCTGACTTCGAAATACATTCCGGCGTGATGCAATCTACCCGCTTTTTCGTCGATAGCGAGCCGGTGTTCATCAGCGGCGAGGGCCGCGTACTGCTCGACTCCGAGACGTTGGATCTTAAGTTGCATGGTGAGCCAAAACGGCTGCGAATTCTTCGCGTCAAGGCGCCGTTGTTAGCGCAAGGCACTTTGCTGCAACCCAAGTTCAGTGTGGGCGAGGCCGAATCGGGGCTGCGACTGGTGGACCGTGGCACGCCGCACACTGCCGACTGCACCGCGCTGCAACTGCCTCAGCGATGAGTATTGAGCGGATCAATAAAAACCGCTTGAGTCCGTAGCCGCTACAGGGTCTACCATTGTGAGGTAACCCCATGAGTGAGCATGCGGCAAAAGAAATAGCGAAAGACTGGGCGCGACGGCCCGGGATGGGCTTCGTTTGGTGGGGCATTCCTCTGGGAGCCGGGGTCGCGGCGAACCAAATTGGTTCTTCTCCGCGCGCCATCGCGCTTGTCTGGATGGTATCGTTTGTTTGGATGGCGATAGGCTGCATTTTGAATGCACGGCGATGCCACCGGCTGCATTGCTATATCTCTGGACCCGCATTTCTTCTCGGCGCCGCCTCGCTTGCCTTGTTCGCGGCCGGCATCGCGCTGTTGGGTCCGCATTCCCTCAACAACATCGTCGGAATTACTCTTACTGGCGCCTTGTTGTCGTTCGTTCCGGAGATGATCTGGCGGAGATACCTCTGAACTAACGACAGCAGCCGCGTTGCTCCTGGATGGGTGGACAAGGCACCGAGCCATAGGAGCAAAAAACGCAGCAGTCGCCCACCTTGGGTTTAAGCAATGTCTTGCACTTCGTGCACTCGTAGAAATATTGGCACGCGTCCGTCGGCATGATTTCTTTGCGCTCTTGCCCACAGTTCGGGCAGGTAAGAACGGACTCTAAGATAACGGCGCTCACGGCTTCGCTATGAGCCTCGAGGGAAATCCCGCTTCGGTTGTCGCCTGAGTCAAACGCGCGATGGTCGCCTGGTCCGGATCGAAAGTTACGGTGGCAGTCTTTTTATCAAAATCGACCGCAGTGGCACTTACTCCAGGAATTTTTTCAAGGGCCTTCTTGACTACGATGGGACAAGTGCCGCAGGTCATATTCTCCACCGCCAAGGTGGCCGTCTGCGGCGGAGCGGCGAACGCTATGCCGACGGTGAGCACCATGCAAAGCGCGGGTGAAAGGGCGAAGCGGCGCATAGAAATCTCCTCTTTAGCTCAAAAGTAACGCTGCGTACCACGGGAATGAGATGAGTGCAGCCAGCCCCACTACAACAACCCAAAAGACTTGCCGTTGTCTGCGCTGAAGGCGCTGATTCGCACAAACCTCGCCCGGTGCGCAACGAACCGGAACGATGTACAGCTGTCGAAACGCGAGACCCAGAAAAACCAGCATCGCCCCGATAAAAATCGGCCGATAGGGTTCGAGCGCAGTGAGTTGGCCTATCCATGCGCCGCTTATGCCGAGAGTGATGAATACCAACGGCGCGACGCAGCAAAGCGAACCGATGATCGCTGCCAATCCACTCGCCCACAACTGCTTGGTAGCGGTTTGCATGGGGTGTAGCCTACATCCTGTACTAGGGTACGGAGTCAAGTATGACTGAGGCAAAGCTCACAATTAGTCACATTGCCCGCTCGGCGGGCGTGAATATCGAGACCGTGCGCTACTACCAGCGTCGCGGCCTGGTCAATCTGCCGCCCAAGCGAGCCCGAGGATTTCGATACTACGCGCCGGAGACTGCCAACCGAGTGCGCTTCATCAAACGGGCGCAGGCCCTTGGCATGTCACTTTCCGAAGTACAACGTCTATTGATGCTTGATGCCAAAGGCGCTTGTAGAGAAAACCGCTCACTCGCGGCCGCGAAACTTGCACTCGTTGAGCGGAAATTATTGGATCTAGCCAAATTGCGCGACGTGTTGCAGGGTTTAGTGATCGCCTGCGATCAACCTCACGGGATCAGTTGCCCGATCATCGAGCAACTAGAATGCGAGACCGCTTCGGAATAACCTGAGAACAATCGGCCTGACGAGATGGTGCGTCAATCATTTTCCGTAGCCGACGATTCCCTTGGTCTCGATGAATTCCATCATCCCCCAATCCGCGTATTCCCTGCCGTTGCCGGATTGTTTATAGCCGCCGAATGGTGCGAAAGTATCCCAGTCAGGATAGTTGATATTGACGGTGCCCGCGCGCAGATCGGCGGCCACCTTTCTTGCGTGGTCAAGATCCTTGGATGACACGTAGGCGGCGAGGCCGTAGACAGAATCATTTGCTTTGTCGATGGCCTCCTGTTCAGATTCATAGGGCAGGATGGAAAGCACGGGTCCGAAAATTTCCTCGCGCGATATCGACATCTCATGGCGGACATTGCCGAATACCGTGGGGCGCACGTAGTAGCCGCTATTGAGGCCCTCGGGCCGACCGGCGCCTCCCGCAACCAACGTGGCGCCCTCGTCAATTCCCGCTTGAATCAGTCGCTGGATCTTGTCGAATTGTGCGCGGCTTACCACGGGCCCGAGAATCGTCGTGGCGGCGCGCGGATCGCCGACGACGTGATTCGCCGCCACCACCTTGGCAATTTCCAGGGCCCGCGCATGCTGCCGCTTCGAGACGAACATGCGCGTCGGTGCGTCGCATGATTGCCCGGTATTGCTGAAACAGGCCGCGGTCCCCCGGGTCACCGCGTCGTCGAGATCCGCATCGGGAAGAACGATGTTCGCAGACTTGCCGCCCAACTCCTGACTAACTCTCTTGACGGTGTCGGCCGCAACCTTTGCAACCAGGACGCCGGCGCGCGTGGACCCCGTGAACGACATCATCGCCACATCGGCATGGCCCGACAGATATTGTCCGACGGTCGGCCCGTCACCGTTTACGAGATTGAATACCCCCTTGGGAACCCCCGCCTCGTGCATGATTTCGGCAAAAATAATGCCGCTGATTGGCGCGATCTCACTGGGCTTGAGCACCATCGTGCAGCCCGCTGCGATGGCGGGGGCGACCTTGCACACGATCTGATTGAGCGGCCAATTCCAGGGAGTGATGAGACCAACCACACCGATGGGCTCGCGTACGATGCGAGTGCCGCCTCGATCGAAGGAAAACTCAAAGGAAGTGAGCGCCTTGATCGCGGCTTCGAGATGTACTTGGCCGGCCCAAGCTTGAGCTTCGCGTGCAAACTTGAGAGGCGCGCCCATCTCGTCCGATACGGCTTCCGCGATTTCGTTGTAGCGCCGGTTATAGATTTCGAGAATCCTGTTGAGCAGCGCCAGGCGCCGATCGCGATCGGTGCGCGCAAAAGAAGGAAAGGCCGCTTTTGCAGCAGCCACCGCCCGGTCCACATCGGCGGCACTGCCGAGAGAAATCTTTGTATAGGCAAGTTCCGTTGCCGGATTGATGACATCGAGCGTAGCTGGGACCACAGGGTCGACCCAAGTGCCGTCGATATAAAATTTCTGATGGTGATTGCTCATTAGTGGTGGCGCCCAAAGTGAAGAGGAATAACTAGCGTAGTCTAAGGATTGGCCCAGGTGGAATCGCTCAGGTGTTCATCCATTGCCTTGCCCGGGGCACATTGGTCGGAATAGTAGGCGCCCTGCATGCCGCCTATTTTTCCCCTTAGCTGATAGCCATTGTTGTAATAGTCCAACGCGTTTCTTTTGGCAGTCTCGTCGTCAACGCCGAGAAGTTTGGCCGCGCGATAGTCGCGTTGCACGGCTTCACACTCGGTGATCGCTTCATTCATTTCGCCGCGGACATGCATGCTCTCGTGCGTAAACATGTTCAGACTCCACAGCTCCCTGTCGTCCGCCCGTTTCGGATGGCGAAGATATGAGCTCAGGACATCGCACCAAGGAGTCTGGATGCCAATTTTCCCGGTACGCGGACTAGCGTGCCCCGCGGCAAGCATCTCTGGATCGAGCATTGTGTCAAAAAGTGTATTGCAATGAACGATCGCGCGATGATTCTCTGCCAATATGGTAGCCCGTATCGACAAAAATCGCTCGAAATACCAGCGGTGCAAGGTTGGCCAAGCGAACACCGCTGCCAATGACAGTACGATCACCAGATAGGGTTTGGATATCGGCGCCGGTGAATCAAACCCAGGTCTGGCAACAAAGCTGCCGCGGATCTCGCGAAATGCGCACCAACAGAAGAAAAGCGATACAAGAATCCATATCATAGGCGGCCAATGGCCCGGGCTATTGATGATCCCGCGGGATGGGCTCCTCCCAGGTCTTGGTTTTCATGAGCGCGCCGTCCTTCAGCAGCGTTCTCGTGTACTTGTAAAAAAATGTATGGGCGTCGCTGGAGACATTCAGGCTGACCGCGCCAGGTGAGAACATGGTTCTTCACGATCTGAATGTACTCCGAATCGCCTTGGACACTGGCCAGTTCCGGATGGGCATCGTCGATCTCGATAGATCAATCGCTCGGAGTGATCGAAGCGTCCCCAAGGATAGGACACCGCCGCGGTACCCTGCCAGGTCACCGTGCTGCGCTGATTGACTTCATCGCGCAGCACCGTCCAGGAGCCGGGCCATGCACCGCTGCCGATGCTTTCAATCGAGGCCGGCTTTTCAATGGGTTCCGGTGCGGCGAACGCCGGCGGCACCGCTCCGTGAACCGTTACTCGGGGTAAATTCACCACCGAAGGAGTGCTGTGGCCGAACGCGAGCGAGGTGGTCAGTGGATAGGGCGTCGGCCAGTTCATGGGCCAGAGTGCGTTCGACACGGCCACTCGGATGCGGTGCCCCTTTGGGAACACCCACGATGCGAGATGCAATTCGAGGCTCAAGGGAAACAGCGCGCCGGGCATGAGGTCTTTCGGGTCCGTCATCGAATCGCGCTGCGCGCCATTGATCCCTGCACCGGTCACCATCGTTACGCCTCCGTCCGGTGCCACGTCCGACAATCGTACGAACCAGTCCGCAAGAGGCACATCCGCCGCCACGTGTATGGTTACTCGCGGTCGTCCGAGGATGGCGAAGTCTTCGGTGAGAGCGGGAGAATCATAGATCAGGCTGTAAGCATCGACGGGGCGTTGGTCCGTCAGCAGCTCGCCCCACCAAAAACCTGCCTCGACGCCCGTGGAGGGGACGTTTCGCAGCCGATCGCGGCCGTCTTCAGATGCACTGAAGGCGAGCCGATGGTCCGATTGAAAATACAGCGCTGTTGTGGTGGTGCCGGCCGGCGGCCAGGAATTCTCCGCCCGCCATTCTCCTGGCACATCTTGAGATTGGGATCCGGGCGGATGCCAATGCTGCTGATAAATGATCACCTTGGGGTCGCTCAAAACGCCGGTGTCGCGGCCTTTGAGCCAATAGTCGAACCAGCGCACCGCCTGATCTCGCCACTCGAATAAGGGCCCATAGTCGCTTTCGTTTGGGAAACCATGGTTCCAGGGTCCGATCCAAGCCTTTAGAGGCGCCTTCACCTTCTCGAGCATTCTGGGAATGCTGTCGCGATACCCATCCTGCAGGCCGCCGATCAAAAATGCGGGTACCTGCAGGGTTTCGATTGGCCGTAGCGGCGAGCGCCAAAAGACTCCGTCGCGCTGATTTTTCAAATAGGTCAGCGACCAGGGCGTCGAATTCATTCTTGGGCCGATCGCGGATTCCTCAAGGCTGTAATCGGGCGCACCGGTTCTGCCCTGATCCAGATCCATGGTCAGTTCGAATTCATCCACGTGGAATATTCCATCCATGTAATGCACGTCTTCCTTGAACAGCTCATCGGTAGCGTCGACCGCCAAGATGGCCTTCAGTGCGGGCGGCTTTCTTAACGCCATTTGCACGGAATTGAATCCTCCCCAGGAGATTCCCAACATGCCGACGTTGCCGTTCGACCAAGACTGACGCGCGAGCCACGAAATAACCTCTTCCGCATCTTGCTGTTCCTGTGCCGAATATTCGCGGCCGGGGGGCGATCCCTCGCTCATCCCGAAACCGCGAATGTCGACTCGGGCGCCGACATATCCGCGCTTGGCAAAATAGGTATGCGTGCCGAAATCGCGGACCGCTTCATCGTCATCCTTGCGGTACGGCAGGTATTCAAGAAGGGCAGGGTATCGCTCACCCGGCTTGGAGTCGGTGGGCATATACAAAGTAACAGCGAGGCGGGTGCCATCGCTTAATGGAATCCAGGTATGTTCCAACCGTACGCCGTGCGTTGGCGCAGAAGGGGGCAGTGCTGCGAGCGCTGCCGCAAATGGCACGCCCATCATCAAAATGCCCAGCACGCGACTCATCATATTGGGTTGTCCTTGGTAGAACCCCTCATAACATCAAATGGCATTCACCGAAAGATCGCTTTGCTGATACGTTCAACTGCTTCATGATTGGAGTCCATGCGATTACCCTGCATTTGACCATGCAAGAGCAGAAACTCGGAGCCGGCTTTCAGGATGCTTACCGCCGCGCGCTTGCAATGCTCGAGCGCGGCGATGCCGTCGCGGCGGAACGCGAATTGCGGGAAATTCAACGGCGTTGGCCGGGGGAGATCAACAGTCGACGCGTCTTGGCGCTGGCATTGCTGGCACAAGGCAGCAATGCCGAGGGGATTGGCCTGCTTGAGGCGGTCCTGGCGGAGGCACCCGACTTTGCGCATGCCATGGTCGATCTGGCACGAGCCTATCGGGCACAAGGCCGTCTGCGGCGCGCGGCCGACCTGCTGCGACATGCTCTGGAGCAGGCTCCAACGCTGCATGAAGATTGGTGTTTGCTGGGCGATCTGCTCACGAATTTGGGGGATTTTGCGGGCGCAAGGCAGGCATTTCAAAGTTTCATCGACACCGATCGCTACGGACCGATTCTTGAGGAAGCCGCGCGATGTATGGCGCGCAGTGACGGCAAGCAGGCTGAGGGAATTTTCCGCAGGATTCTGCATGAAGATGCACATCATCTTGGAGCGTTATGTGGCCTGGCGGCCATCGCGTTGGGTGCCGGCGTTCCCCGCGACGCGAAGCGTCTGCTGAAGCACGCGCTCAAGCAATCGGCCCATATGCCGCTGATTCGTCGCGGGCTGGCCCAGGCGTATCTCGATGACGGGGAACTCGAGGAGGCGGAGGCGGCAGTGCGCCATTCGCTGCTCATCGACGCTGATGCGGCACCGAGTTGGGTGTTGCTGGGCTCCGTGCTGGCCCACAGTATGCGTCAAGCGGAGGCGCTCGAGGCGTATGAGCGGGCGCTCGAGATCGATCCGACGCAGTATCGCGTGGAACTCTCGCGGGGCCACGCGCTGAAGACTCTCGGCCGGCGTGCCGCGGCGGAGGCGGCCTACCGTCGCTGTCTGGAACTGCAGCCTGACTTTGGCGAGGCCTATTACAGTTTTGCCGATCTGAAGAACTACCATTTCTCCGACGGCGAACTCGCCGCCATGCAAGAAGTTCAGGCCCGCGCGCCAAGCGAGGGCAAAACCCAGGCGCAGATCCATTTCGCCCTCGGACGTGCGTTCGAGCAACGTGAGCAATACCCACAGGCATTCCGCCACTATGCAGCGGGAAATAGCCTGCGCCGGCGCGAAACCCCTTTTGACGCGGCGGCTTTCGAACAGAAATGCCGACGGGTCGCCGCAACATTCAGCGCCCAGTTTCTACGATCGCATGGCGGATCCGGCAGCGCCGATCCCGCGCCGATTTTTGTGGTCGGCCTGCCGCGATCCGGGTCCACGCTGGTGGAACAAGTATTGGCCAGCCACTCGTGCATCGAAGGAACCATGGAATTACCGCATATCCTGCGATTCGTTCGGGAACTGGATCAATGACGGCCCGGCAGATGCTTATCCGGAAAGCGTGATCGGCCTGAGCGCGCAGCGGCTTGAGGATCTGGGCGCCCGTTACATCGAGGAAACCCGCATCTACCGCAGCGCCAAGCCGCGATTCATCGACAAGATGCCCAACAATTTCAGTCATGTTGGTCTGTTGCAGCTGATCCTGCCGCGAGCGACGATCATCGACGTGCGGCGCAATCCCATGGACGCCTGCTTCAGCGCCTACAAGCAACACTTCGCCCAAGGACAGTCCTTTACATATGATTTGGAAGATCTGGGCCGCTACTACCGCAGCTATATCGAACTCATGGATCATTGGGACGAGGTACTGCCCGGCAAGGTGTTCCATGTTGCTTATGAAGATCTGGTGCGAAATACCGAATCTGTGGTCCGGCGGTTGATCGCCCACTGTGGTCTGGACTTCGAGCCGTCGTGCCTGCGGTTTCACGAAACCCAGCGTTCGGTGAGAACGGCCAGTTCAGAGCAGGTGCGGGTTCCCATGTACGATTCCAGCATTGGTCACTGGCGACATTTCGAGGCCGAATTGGCGCCATTGCGACGCAGTCTGGGCGGCATCCTGGCGCGATTTCCCGCACAATCATAGTTATACAGTCATATAGAGAAATGTGAAGAAGGCGCCCAACCCGGGAACAGGCTATTTTGCGCCACCGGGGCCGCGCTACGGCGTTTCTTGCTCCAGCAGGGATAAGCAGGCACTTTGCGCGGCTCAAGCTGCTGAACGCAATGTAGCTGCGACGCAACATTAACCCGGTGGAGGCACATGGGGATAGCCTTCATCGTTATACAGTCATATAAATAGATTGACGAGCGATGCGAGCGCAAGTAATGATGGCGCCGATTACCGACCATGGGAGAGGCGGGGATGAAGTTACGCGCCATAACTCGAACGCCCGGCTGCAAAGCGCCCAGGCAAACCGCACTTCGAATGGCCATCGCCTCGATCCTGTCCGGCGCTGCCGCGGTTACGCTCACGCCCGCACTCGCGGCGGACTCGGACGCCCTCGCGGAAATCACCGTCACCGCGCGCAAGCAAACCGAGAATCTTCAGGATGTTCCCCAGAGTATCGATGTGTTCACATCGAAAGATATTCAGAATCTGGCCATCAGCCAGTTTGAGGACTACGCAACTCGCTCGCCGTCGATTTCCTATATCAGCATCGGACCCGGCTACCAGCAGTTCTTCATGCGCGGTGTTTCCGATGGCAGCAACCCGAACGTCGCCAACTCATCCACTACCGGTCTTTATCTCGATGAACAAAGCCTGAGCTATTTCGGCGGCATTCCCGATTTGCACATGTATGACATCCAGCGCATCGAGGTGTTGAACGGGCCGCAAGGCACGCTCTATGGCGCGAGTTCCATGTCGGGCGCCGTCAAGATCATCACCAACAAGCCAGACCCCACCGCCTTTGCCGCCGGTATCGATCTCGATGGCGGCCAAATCGACGGCGGTTTGCAGAACGAAACTGTCGAAGGATTTGTAAACATTCCGCTGATCAGCGACGTTGCCGCGCTGCGAGTGTCGGGTTTTTACAGTCATCAGGGCGGTTTCATCGACAATCTGCGCACCACGCGCAACTGGATCAACGGGACCACCAGCGATAACTCGCAATGGGCGGGCAATAACTATAACCACGAAGAGCTTTATGGCGGGCGGGCGGCGATCAACTTCAAGTTCAGCGATCGTTGGTCGGCGATTCTTTCGGGAGATTATCAGACACAGATGACGCACGGCGCCTGGGACGAAGATACCGCGAGGTACGGCGAACGCGAAGTATCCCGCTTTGGGCCTGAGAGCGGCGAGCGCATCAACCGCCTGATGTCGCTCACCGTACAAGGGCGATGTCGGCATCGGCGATCTCATTTATGCCGGCGGCTACTGGAACAGGGCCAACCACTACCGTCAACGAATACTCCGAATACGTGCAGTACGCGCAAATCCAGCCGAACAACACCGGCTATCAAAGCTATGCGGGTTGGGTACAAAGCTTCGCCTGCGCCACCTCCGCGCCATCGGGCGACGCCGGGCGTGCCCGATTCCTTTGGCGGGTGCAATGTACCGACGATGTATACGAACTACAGCGATCACACCGATCGCTGGTCGCAGGAGCTTCGCCTGTCATCCAAGCCGGGCGGCTCAACTCATTGGACGGCGGGACTGTATTGGGAACAGACAAAGGACATTTATTCGGATTTTTACGACTTATCCCGGAATCAATTTCAATGGGCAGGCGGCGCAGACTCTCCTAACCTCTAGCTACTACGAGGGCGCGACACCGCTACCCAGTGAATGGTACAGCTACAGCAACTCAGCGCACCGACAATCACCAAATCGCGGCGTTTGGCGAGATTACGCAGGACCTCACCAAGCAATGGAGCGTGATCGTGGGCTTGAGATATTTCAAATCGCACGATTCGAGTTCCGACCAATGGAGCGGATATTTCTACCAGCCCAAAGTGCCGACGCCCACGGAATCCGTGTCCTTCTCCAAAGTGACCTACAAGGCGGGCATCAATTACAAATACAGCGACAATACGCTGTACTACTTTTCGTTCGCGCAGGGGTTTCGAGACGGCGGGTTCAATACCTCGGCGGGTCCTGCCAATCCCTTGGTGCCCGCCACCTATCAGCCGGATACCCTGGACAGCTATGAGATAGGCTGGAAGACCGTGATGGATGAGGGGCGATTCCTCTTCAACGGCGCCGTCTACTACATGCCCTGGAAGAACTATCAGACGGCGGTATTCGATCTGGCGATTGACCCGGTGACCTTCAATGCGAATATCGGCGATGCGCGAGTCTATGGCATCGAAAGCAACATTGAATACAGGCCCATTCACGGGTTGACGCTGACGCTGGCCGCGCAACTACAACAATTCAGACTTGACCAGCAACGCTTACGACAATCCCGAGTTCGTCGTTACCCCCGGTCAACGCCTGCCCTTCGTGCCCTACTTCAAGGGCAGCGCCAGTGCGCGCTACGAATGGCCGATGGGACCGAATTTCAACGCCTATGGTCAATTCGACATCTCGCCTATACCGGCGATATGTGGAGCGATTTGAATACCAGCACCTTGAGTTCCACGAGCCGCTCATTGCAGCCTGCCTATACGATCAGCAACCTGCGCTGGGGACTCAACAATGCCAAGGATAGTTGGGGCATCGAGGCGTACATCACCAATCTCAGCAACACGAACGCGGTGATTTACACCAACAAGTACAACTATGATGGACGCCAGACCACCAATGAACCGCGCGTCTTTGGCCTAAGATTTAAGTATCGCTTCGGAGGCAAGACCGGCGGCGGCGTAGGGCAGGAAAATGAGATTCAGGCGGCGTCATGCAGCCGGCGATGCTGGTTTTTCTGCTGGCCGCGGCCATCTGCGCGGCGTCCTGCCGCGCGGCCGAAGAGAAGCGTCTGTACATCTACAATTGGTCGGACTTCATCGGTCCCGACACCATCGCGAAATTCGAGCAGCTGACCGGCATCAAAGTGACCTACGATGTCTATGACGCGGAGGAGACCATGGAGGCGCGGCTCATGGCCGGCAGTTCCGGTTATGACGTGGTCAGCGCCTCGACCGATTTCTTCAGCCGCGAGATCAAGGCCGGCGTGTACGAGACGCTCGATAAGAGCAAACTGCCGAATTGGCATAACCTGGATCCGAGAATACTGGCGATCCAGGCGCAATACGATCCGGGCAATGAGCATGCAGTGCCGTACCTGCATTCGATCAATGGCTTTGCCTACAACGTTGATATGATCAAGGCGCGCATGCCGAACGCGCCCGTCGACAGCCTCGATCTGATATTCAAACCGGAAGTCGTGTCCAAATTCGCCGATTGCGGCGTGACGTTAATCGATTCGGCAGAAGACGTGCTGCAGCTGGCCTTAAGTATCTGGGACTCGATCCCAATACCACCAAGGCTTCGGACTTCAAGGCTGCCGAAGACATGTTGATGAAGATACGCCCTTATATCCGCTCCTTCGACTCCACCGAGTTCATGAATGGCTTGGCAAACCAGGAAATCTGCATCGCGATGTCATGGTCGAGCGATTACGCCTATTCGCGCGCACGCGCCAAGGCCGTCGGGCGTCAACGTGCACCTCGCCTTTACGGTGCCGAAGGAAGGAGCGAATCAGACCTTCTCTTCCCTGTTGATACCGAAGGGCGCGCCGCACCCGCAAGCCGCGTACGCCTTCATCAACTTCATCTGAGGCCCGATGTGATCGCCGAGATCACCAATCAGATTTTCTACGGCAATGACAACATTGCCTCGCGCCCGCTGATCGACCCGAAAATCCTCAACGATGTAACGCTGTATCCCACGCCGGAAATCGAGGCGCGGCTGTATCGGTCCGCGGAAGTCAGTGCCGCGACCGAACGGATCCGGACGCGCACCTGGACCCGCATCAAGACCGCGGATTAGAACTAATGTCTCCGCCAATTGCGCATCGAGTACGCGCCGACGTTCGGTGCGCCGCATGAGGTAGCCCGCCATCAGCACGCAAATGCCGACCAAGCAAATAATCAAACTGGCCAGTGCGTTCACATCGGGGCTGACGCCAAGCTTCACCTTCGAGAAAATCACCATGGGCAGCGTGCTGGCGCCGGGTCCGGAGACGAAACTTGAGATCACCAAGTCATCGAGGGACAGCGTGAAGCTGAGCAGCCAGCTCGATAGCCAGTGCCGGAGCGATGGCCGGCAAGGTGGTGTCGATGAATGCCCGCACCGGGCCGGCGCCTAAATCCATGGCAGCCTCTTCCAGCGAACGGTCGGCGCCGTGCAAGCGCGATTGCACGGTGATCGTGACATACGCGGTGCAGAACGCAATGTGCGCGATCACGATGGTGGTGATGCCGCGATGCGGCCAGCCGAAAAGCTGCAGCATCGAGATGAAAAGCAGCAATTGCGTGATGCCGGTGACGATCTCGGGCATCACCAAGGGCGCATTGACCATGCCGGTCAGCAACAGGCGGCCGCGAAACAATTTGAATCTCACCAGCGCGATGGCGGCGAGAGTGCCCAGAATCAGCGCGCCGGTGGACACCATGACGCCGATCTTGAGCGACAGCCACGCGGCGTCGAGAATCTGATCGTTGTGAATCAGCTGCGTGTACCAACTGGTCGAGAACCCGCCCCAGACGCTCACCAGCGGCGATGCGTTGAAGGAATAGCCGATCAACACCAGCATGGGAATGTACAGAACTGCGATTCCGATGCACAGGATCGAGATCAGAAAGGGAGAGATGCGGTTGTACATGCTAGGAATTGAGTTGCTTGGTGCTGTAATGCTGGTAG
The DNA here is from genome assembly GCA_963775565.1 of uncultured Gammaproteobacteria bacterium. GTDB lineage: Bacteria > Pseudomonadota > Gammaproteobacteria > Steroidobacterales > Steroidobacteraceae > Bog-1198. Next base: position 130,258 of record CAVZJP010000015.1, on the reverse strand, counting down.
ATCGCTATCGGCCCGACCAGCAGCACCAGGAAAGCGATGGCGACCGCGGAGGCGACGGGCCAATCGCGGTTGCCGAAAAACTCATCCCACAAGACGCGCCCGATCATGAGATTGTTGGGTCCGCCGAGCAAGGTGGGAATGACGAATTCGCCGATGGCGGGAATGAACACCAACATGGAGCCGGCGATGATTCCCGGCATGGACAGCGGCAGCGTCACATCGAGAAATGCCCGCCAGGGCGGACTTCCCAGATCGCCGGCCGCCTCGAGCAGCGAGTGATCCAGTTTCTCGAGCGTCGCAAACAGGGGCAGCACCATGAACGGCAGGTACGAATAGACGATCCCGATGTACACGGCAAACGTGGTGCGCATGATCTGCAGAGGATGATCGATGATGCCCAGCCACAGCAGCGCGGTATTCAAGAGGCCGGTCTCTCTGATGATCCCTTCGAGCGCGTAGACGCGCAGCAGAAACGAGGTCCAGAACGGCAATATGATGATGAGCAGCAGGATACTTTGAGTGCTCTTGGAGGTCCGGGAGATGGCATAAGCCATCGGATACCCCAAGGCCAGGCAAACCAGGGTCGAGAAAAATGCGGTTTTTATCGAATAGAAATACGAAAGACCATAGACTTCATCGGTAAACAGATACTTGAAATTGCCGAGATTCAGCGTGAGATGGATGTGCCAGTCGGGACTGATGGATAGAATGTCCGTGAACGGTGGCACTCGGACGGCCGTGTCGGCAAGACTGATCACCAGCGCGAAAGCAAAGGGAATGAGGAAGAACACCATCAAGATATAAAAGCGGCGGCAAAATGATCAGCCATTTGCGCGGCCCTTCAGCCAGCCAGCGGCCGTCTCGCTTGCGCTCATTCGCTTCATGAGCGTCTAGTCTGCGGCATGCGCCACCTGAAGAAAAAATCCCGCTCGCGCCCGCCCATACCGCGGGCCCGCAACAGCTCACAGCCGGCAGCGGCAAAGGCTGATCGATGCCTGCATCTCCGCACTGCATATCTATGGACCGTCGCGTACAACGGTGGAGAAAGTAGTCGCGATTGCCAAAATGTCCCCCGGCATCGTGAGATTCTACTTTGCTTCCAAGGCCTCGATGCTGGTCGCCTCGCTGCAATTTCTGGCGGCCGAATTCGAGGAACAATTGCTGGTGCCGGTGGGGCGCCTCAAGGCCAGCCCCGTCGCCGCACTGCAAATGATGGTCGATTTGTACCTCGATTCGGAGATCGCAAGCCCGCGAAAGGTCTCTGTCTGGTATGCGTTTTGGGGCGAAGCGAGTTCACGACAGGAATACTACGATATTTGCGGCAAGATAGATGAACGCTTTGCCGCGCTGGTGCATGAACTGATAGAGCGGCTGATCATCGACACCGCGCAGCCGCACCTCGATCCGAACGGCATCGCATTGGGGCTCATGGGCGCGCTGGAAATGCTGTGGCAGGATTTCGCCTTCCGGACTGAAGGGGATATCGACCGGCCGGCGGCGAAACATCGTTGCATGGCGTATCTTCAGTCGGTATTCCCTGGGCAATTTTCGGCTTCTCCCCTGTCCGGCGCCTCACGCACGAAAGTCGGCGCTCGCGTAGCGGATTGGGCTTACGATAACAATCGACTGTTGGCCTTGGAACGGCAGCTGCTATTTCAGGATTCGTGGCAATTGGTCGGCCACAGCGCGCAAGTTCCGAACAATGGAGATTTTCTTGCGCCCGATCTGGGGTTCGAGCGCCCATTGATTTTGCGCGATGATGCAGGGGAACTGCGCGCGTTCCGCAATAGTTGCACCGAAGCGCCCCACGTACTCGCGCCCGGTCTGCAGGGCCGCTTGAGCGTGATCAAGTGCGCCGTTCATGGATTGGAGTTCAATCTCGACGGCACGCGCCGAGGCGGGCGGGAAGGCAATGATTTAACCGCTCTGGATTTGAGCCTGGTCGGGGACTTAATCTTGGTGCGCTCGCGGCAGCGTGCGGCGCCGGCTCCACGGGGCGACGACGCCTGGCGGGACCTTGCGCTGCCTGAGGGGTCGCGGCCTTTGAAGCATCCCGCGGAAATCTGTGCGTCGGCGGATTGGAAGCTGGTTGTCGAGCAATGCCTGGAATCGTCGGCGGCGGATCAGGGTAAGAGCGATGCGGGCTGGAGCCGGCGGTACTACGATCGACTGCTGGGCTCCGTTGCGACTTTACCGCCGCGCGCCTAATTTTCGTTGCGCCCAATCATCTGATCGACTCGAGGCCCGACGGCTATTCGATTCTGCAAGTGCTGCCTATCGCGCCGGGCCGCAGCGTCATGCGCAGGCATCACTACACCCATTGCCCGGATCCTCGGCCGGCGATTGCCGCGCAATACCTGGCATCCCGCCTGCTACCGCAGTTGGGCCGATCGATGATCGTCGTCGCGGAGTCAACCCAGAAAGGCCTCGCGATTTTCGGGCATAGCGCTGCGCAGACGGCGCCCCGTGCCACTGAAGTCACCGCATTCCGGCAATACCTGCTGGCTCAGATCCCGGCCTTGGGTTTGGATCAGCCGCCCGCTGATATGAGCGCACCTACTTAGGCGAATTGTTCGGGTGCCTGGCTCAAGCCGAATTCAGGAATCCGCGCTCGCAACAGGTCATGAAACTCGAGCATCCAGCGCTCGAGCTGCGACAGAGGACCCGGGCGATAGCTCGGAGATGCCAATCCGCGCTGCACCCGGCTGCATAGCCACTTATCCTCATTGTTGACCTGCGTGTTGATGCGGGAGCTCAAGTAGCGCACCGCGCGCATTTCGCGCCGTTCATCGGGTAAACCGAAAACGGCACCTCGAATCAAGCAACGTCCCGGGCCATCGGGCAGTACCTGGAAGAAGTCCATCTGATCCGGGAACACATCGATTCCCAAATTCGGCAGCGCACTGTAGAAGCGCCAGCAGCGGCGCAGCTCCGCAGGCAGATGCGTCGCGACCTTGCCGATCATGCGCTGATACTGGCCTTCAGCCCAGCGCGGCGAGTCATGCTCGCGCATCCAGCTCAAGCCGCGCGCAACGCCGGGAACTGCTTTTTGATCCTCGTAGTCCGGAGTGAACATGCGATAGAGCCCGGGATGACCGATCGGGACATGGTAGGACTCGAGGTAGTTATCCATGGCGATTTTCCAGTCCACCGGCCAGCTTTCCTGAGTGATGGGGCCCAATGGCACCATGTCCTCCAGGCGATAGGGCGCCAGCTCATCCGCCAGTTCCCCCCACACCTTCGCAATGGGCGGCGGATCACCAGCCAGGCAGACCCACACGAAGCTCAAGGCAACCTCGACGCGCACAGGGCGCAGGCCGTACAGGCTGCGATCGAGACCAGGAAAGCTTTCGCGGACCGGCATGCCGATCAGACCCCCATCGTGCCGGTAGGTCCAGCCGTGATAAGGACAGGTGACGGCCGTCGGGCAATTGCCGGCGCCGTCAAGCAGGCGTGCGCCACGATGGCGGCATACGTTGTGGAAGGCGCGTATCGAGCCGTCGCGATCGCGCAGTACCATGACACTATCTGAACCCAAGTCCAACGTTTGAAAGTCCCCGGTCTTGGGAATCGAATTGACGTGGCACACGATCTGCCAGCTCGGTTTGAGCACGCGCTCGAGCTCGAGCCGCGACAGCTGCGCATTGTTATAGACCCAGGCGGGCAGGGCGTGCGGCACCCTGATTGCCGCTAGGCTTTCTGGATTCGCGACGGAGAGGCTGTTCATGCTGTGGCCCGCCGATTATATGGTCATTTAATGTACTACCGGCGGCGTTTGGTGGCAAGGCAACGCACTGCAACAAGACGATTTATCGGGGATTGCACGTATTTTGTCGGTCTTGACCAGCCGCCGGCGCACGGGCCTGCGTGATAAAACTATATGGTCATATAATAAATCTGGACGCAATGCGCGGCGAATGTTACGGTCTTAAACCTCGCCCGTTAGCCAGGTAATGAGAGGGAAACCCATGGCTAGAAAACTGACCCAGAACAACGCGCATTTCCAGCGCGCCGTAAAACGCTTGCCTCTCGGGGTTGCCTCCAACTTTCGCTACTGGGGAGAGCAGCGCACCATCTACGTCAAGAGCGGCCGCGGCGCGCGCATTACGGATCTGGACGATAATATCTACGTCGATTACCGGATGGGTTACGGTCCGGCGATCTTGGGCTACGCGCACCCGGAAGTGGACGACGCGGCGCGAGCCGGCATGGAGATTGGCGGTGTATTCGCCCTGTCCACCGAACGTGAACTGAAAGTCGCTGAACTCATTTCCAAAATGGTTCCCGCGGCGGAATTGGTACGCTTTTCCAATTCCGGAACTGAGGCGGTGATGGCGGGGCTGCGCTTGGCGCGCGCCTACACCGGCAAAGACGACTACGTGATTCTCGAAGGCGGCTATCATGGCCTGTTCGATGCGGCGATGTGGTTCACGCCCATGGATAAATGGTCGCAAGTGGGTGATCCGGAGGTGAAGCCCTACAGCGAAGGCGTGCCGCTCAGCACGCGCAGTTTTGCGCACTTCGTGCAGGCGAACGATGCCAATCAGCTGGAAGATGTCTTCAAGCGCCACTCACACCGCATTGCGTGCATGCTCATTGAGCCCATCATGGGCAACTGCTTGGGGATCGCCGCAGAGCCGGAATACCTACGCGCGGCGCGCTCGCTGTGCGATAAGCACGGTGTGGTGTTGCTCATCGATGAAGTCAAGACCGGATTTCGCGTGGCGCGCGGCGGCGTGCAGGAACTGTATGGAGTCAAGGCCGACTTGTGCACCTTTGCCAAGGCCCTGGGCAACGGCTATCCCATCTCGGTGCTGGCGGGCCGCGAAGACATCATGCGCAAGATCGGCCGCGGCGTGGCTCATGGAGGCACCTATACGGCGCACTCGGTGTCGCTGGCGGCCGCGGAAAAAACGCTGCAAATCCTCGACGCGACCGACGCGCTGGAGCGAATTGCCGACTATGGCAATAGCCTGCGCAGCGGCATGCGCGCCGTCTTGAGTGCGCGCGGCATCGCCCATAGCTTCGTCGGCCACCCCTCCATGAGCGGTCTGTACTTCGCGCACGAGCCGCCGCGCAATTATCGAGCCTGGAAGAGCAGCGATTATTCCTTCTATGACGCCATGGCGCGGGTGCTGCATGACGAAGGTGTGCTGTGCGAACCGGATTCACGCGAACCGTGGTTCGTCTCCGCGGCGCACGATGCTGCGTGCCTCGCCGATACGTTGAAGGCCTTTGAAATCGCGGTCGATGCGACGCTGAAATCGAGCGGTGCCAAGCACAAAGTGCCGGCTTGAAGGATCTGGATGCGATCATCGTCGGGGCCGGCCACAACGGTCTGGTTGCCGGTTGCTATCTGGCGCGCGCCGGACTCAAGGTGTTGGTTCTCGAGCGCCAGCCTTACATCGGCGGCGCGGCGGTCAGCCGGCGCTTGTATCAAGATTTCACCTACTCGAACTGCTCGTATGTTTGCAGTTTGCTGCGCCCGGAAATCATGCGCGTGCTGGAGCTGCCTAAATTTGGTCTTCAGATCATCCCCTACGAGGGCGGCTGTACGATGATGCAGGACGGCGGTCATTTGGCGTTGTATGACAACCATGATGCCCTGCGCCGAGAAATCGCGCGCCACTCCAAGCGCGACGCCGAGGCCTATGACCGTTATTCGCGCGATGTGATGCGCCAATGCAAATTTATCAAGCCGCTGTTGATGCGTGAGCCGCCCGATCCCACTTCGTTCAAGCCGCGAGACATTCAGGAACTGCTGTACCTCGGCAAGCGCTTCCATGGAATGGGAGAAGAGCGCATGTACGACACGCTGCGCTTCTGGACCATGAGCGCGGCCGATTTTCTCGACGAATACTTTGAGAGTGAAATCGTCAAAGCGCATTTCGCGGGCAGTTCCATCATCGGCACGGCTCTTGGGACCACGCTCGCCGGGCACCGCCTATGTTCTGCTGCATCACTATATGGGTGATATCGACAACACAGTGGGCGCCTGGGGATTTGCGCGCGGCGGCATGGGCGCCGTCAGCAATGCCTTGGGGGCTTCCTTTACCGCCAGCGGGGGCACGATTCGCAGCGGCGCACCGGTGGCGAAAGTGCTGGTGCGCGGCGGCCGCGCCTACGGCGTCGCGCTCGCGGACGGCGAAGAAATCAAAGCACGTCTGGTGATATCCAATCTGGACGTGCGGCGCACCTTTCTGGAGACAATGGACGCGCAGGATTTGCCCGACGAATTCCTGCGCAGTGTGCGAAATTTCAAGATTCGCGGCTCATCCGGAAAACTAAACATTGCCTTGGATGGGTTGCCGCGATTCCCGGCGATACCCGCAGGGTCGCCCTCGATTCGCGGCGATATGCATGTCACCGATACCATCGAGATGATGGAGCGCGCCTACGATGATTGGAAGGACGGACGGTGGTCGCGCGCGCCTTATATCGACATGCTGATTCCCTCGCAAATCGATCCGACCATGACGCCCGAATGGCAAGCACTACATGTCGGTCTTCGTTCAATACTGTCCGTACCAACTCGCTGATGGTGAATGGACCGCCGCCAAACGGCAGGCTTTCGGCGATACCGTGATCAACACCATTGCGCGGCACAGTCCCAATTTCAAAGACCTGATTCTGCACGCCGAGATTCGTACGCCCTGGGATATCGAAAACGAAGTGGGTCTAACCGAAGGCAATATCTTCCAGGGCGAACTCACCATGGACCAATTGCTTTTCAACCGGCCGGTGCCCGGCTACGCGCAGTATCGGGCGCCGGTGAAAGGCATGTATATGTGCGGGTCGAGCACTCATCCCGGCGGCGGCGTCATGGGAGCACCGGGGGCGAACGCCGCGCGCGCAGTACTTCGGGATTTGGGCAGGACGCACTGAATGTCGAACCAGCAAATCCCTTCGCGGTATGACTGCGTGGTCGTCGGCGCGGGTCACAATGGGCTCATCTGTGCCGCCGTGCTCGCGCAGGCAGGCCGATCGGTGTTGGTGCTGGAGGCGGGGGCGCAGGTCGGCGGTGCCGCGATAACCCGCGAATTCGCCCCGGGGTACAAGGTCTCCGCGGGTGCGCATCTTTTGCATCTGATGCCGGCCGATTTGCTGCGTACCTTGAAGCTCGAGTCGCACGGTTTGCAATGGGCCGCTCAACAGTTGCCGACCACCGCGCTGATCGCCGGCGCGCCTGCGCTAACTTTAAGTCACGACGCCGACGCGCCAGGCCTGTCGGCGGCCGATGCGGCTGCTTTGAACGCCTATCGCCAGCGCATGGGCCGCTTTGCCACGGCCATCGCACCCATTTTTTCAAGAATACCGCCGCGCTTGGGCACCGACGCCTGGTCTGACCGCTTGAGCCTGCTGCGCATGGCATGGCAGATACGCAAGCTCGGGCGCAGAGACATGCGGGAGTTGCTGCGAATCGGCGGCATGAATGTTTACGATCTGCTGGAAGAGAATTTTGACTCGGCGGCGCTCAAGGGAGCGCTGGGCTTCGATGCTGTACTCGGCGCGAATTTTGGCCCCCGCTCGCCGGGAACGGTGCTGACCTTGTTGTATCGCCTCGCGGCCGAGTCGGGCGCGTGCGATACGGGGTTTTCGCAACCCAGGGGCGGCATGGGCGCGCTATGCGATGCGCTCGCCAAGGCGGCCGCCGCCGCGGGGGCCGTTATTCGCACCGGCTCTGCGGTGGCCCGTATTCTCGTTGAGGCCGACCGTGCCTGCGGCGTGGCGCTCGAATCCGGCGAGCGTATCGACGCCAAGCAGGTGATCTCGAATGCCGACCCGAAGACCACCTTTCTCAAGCTGCTGGGTACGGCGCACCTCGACGCTGGATTTGTGCGTCGCGTAAGCCATATTCGCTCACAAGGTCTTGCCGCGAAAATCCACCTCGCGCTGAATCGTCTGCCGCCCTTTGCCGGTGTAGCCGAGACGGCGCTTCGCGGGCGCCTGCTGTTGGCTCCCTCGCTTGCGCATATCGAGCACGCCTACAATCATGCGAAATACGGCGAGTTCTCGGCATCGCCCACCATGGAGATCACCGTTCCCAGCGTCAACGACCCCACTTTGGCGCCAGCCGGCAAGCATGTCCTGTCGGCCATCGTGCAGTACGCGCCCTATGCGCTAAAGCAAGGTTGGGACAACGGCCGGCAACACTTCTTGGATACCTCGCTCGACGCGCTCGAAGCCGTGGCGCCTGGGTTGCGTGCCCGCATCGTTGCCGCCGAGGTGGTGACGCCGGCAGACATGGAAAAACAATTCCGCGGCAGCGGCGGACACTGGCACCACGGCGATTTGGCATTCGACCAGATTCTCATGATGCGGCCCGTGCCGGGAGCCGCACAATACCGCACGCCGCTGGCGGGGTTGTTCCTGTGCGGCGCGGGCTGCCATCCGGGCGGCGGCGTGATGGGGATCGCCGGTCGCAACGCGGCGGAGCAGGTATTAGGAGGGGAGGCGACCTCATGACATCGTCTGCCGAATCGCATTTCACGCAGCCGCTGCTCAAAACCCCGTTTCATGAGCGCGCCCGCGCTTTGAGCCAAATGGATAGCTTCGTCCCTTGGGCCGGGTATACCACCGTCGATGTGTTCACCACGGTGGAACAAGAATACTTTGCGATTCGCAACGCGACGACACTGTACGACCTAACGCCGATGGTCAAATACCGAATTGTGGGGCGCGATGCGTTGGCATTCCTCAATCGCTTGGTGACGCGGGATGTGGCCAAGCTGAAACCGGACCGGGTGGCCTACTGCGTCTGGTGCAATGATCTAGGCCAGTTGATCGACGATGGCACCATTTTCCGGCTGGGCGAATCCGAGTACCGGATTTGCACAGCCCAGCGCCAGCTCGACTGGCTGCTCGATTCCAGCATCGGTTTTGAGGTCGAAGTGAGCGAGGTCACTGAGCAAGTTGCCGCGCTGGCCCTGCAAGGCCCCACCTCGTGCGCCTTGCTCAAGGATTTAGGTCTCGCGGGCGTGGAGAAATTGAAGTTATTCGAGATTGGACGCTTTGAACTTAACTCGCGCGCGGTCATGGTATCGCGCACCGGATTCACCGGAGACCTGGGATACGAGCTGTGGATGGATCCGAAAGATGCGGAAGCGAACTGGGACGCCTTGATGGCAGCCGGAAGGTCGCGCGGCGTTCGGCCGATCGGTTCTCAGGCGCTCAATATCGCACGCATTGAGGCCGGCTTTTTGAGTCCCAATGTCGACTTCGTGTCCGCCGACCATACCATCCGCATCGGCACCGATCGGTCGCCGCTGGAGCTTGGATTGGGATGGCTGGTGGACTTCAATAAGGGCCATTTCACCGGCCGCCGGGCGCTGCTGGAAGAGAAACGGCGCGGTCCATTGCGCCAGCTCGTCGGCCTCGACATTGAGGGCAACAAGCCGGCCCATCATGCGCTCCTGTACACGAACAACAGCGGCAGGCGCGAAATCGGCAACGTGAGCTCGGCTATCTGGTCGCCGACTTGCAAGCGCAACATCGCCCTTGCTATGGTCGAGGCGCCGTACTTTAAAGTCGGCTCAACAGTTTGGGCCGAGATCTATTTGAGCCGGGAACTGGTCTGGGAGCGTCGGATGTCACGAGCGCAGGTGGTCGAGCGTCCCTTCTTTGCGCCCGAGCGTAGGCGCGCGACGCCGCCCGGACAGTTCTAATGAGCGTGGCCGCCGCGCCTAAATCGATCGCCGATCGACCTTGGCTCGATCCGGACGCCAAGCCGCAGGTCGTCATTGAGGGCATCAACAAGACCTTTGGCGGCTTTACCGCCGTCGACGGCGTCAATCTTCGTATTTTCAAGGGTGAAATGTTCGCGCTGGTGGGCGCCTCGGGATGCGGTAAAACCACCTTGCTGCGGATGCTGGCAGGATTCGAAAGCCCAAGTTCGGGGCGAATCATGATCGAGGATGTGGACATGACGCACGTGCCTCCGCACGAGCGCCCGGTCAACATGATGTTTCAGTCATATGCCTTGTTCCCGCACATGACCGTTGCGGACAATGTCGGCTACGGCCTGCGGCGCATGGATCTTGAGCCCTCGGTCAAGAGCAAACGCGTTTCCGATGCTTTGGACATGGTGCAACTCGGGCCGCTGGCGAAACGCAAACCCCACCAGCTTTCCGGCGGCCAACGGCAGCGAGTCGCGCTGGCGCGCGCGCTCATTCGCAGACCCAAAGTGCTGTTGCTGGACGAGCCTTTGAGCGCGCTCGACAAAAAATTGCGCGAACAGACGCAGTTCGAGCTGATGAACATTCAATCCCAGGTGGGCATCACTTTCGTTTTTGTCACGCATGATCAAGACGAGGCCATGGCGCTTTCAACCCGCATCGCGGTGATGAACCGCGGGCAGGTCGTTCAAGTCGGGACACCGTCCGAGATCTACGAATTTCCTCAGGACCGTTTTGTCGCCGATTTCATCGGTACCACCAATCTATTCGAAGGCACGGTCAGCGGCGCGACTCCCGGACATCTCATCGTGCGCAGCCCCGAAGCCGGCTGCGATCTGGTGGTGGACGAACTGGGCCGCTTCGGAAACGGTCAGCGTGTCTGGGTTGCGCTTCGACCGGAAAAGATCCGCTTGAGCAAGCAGCCGTTGGGCGGCGAGCGGGTCAATCAAATCAAGGGTGTGGTCTGGGAATTGGGTTATCTTGGAAATCGTTCAACCTATCGAATCAAGACCGAGACCGGAAAGCTTGTAACCGTATTCGCACAGAATGAGCACCGCACCTCCGAGTGGTCGATTGACTGGAGCGATGAGGTGTACTTGAGTTGGACCGCCAATTGCGCGGTGTTGCTGCACCAGTGATGTTGCGATTCGCCGCACTCGGCCTGTGCCTTGTCTCGTGGCTCGGAAGCGGTCTGGCGTTCGCCGGCAAGACCGAGAACGTCGTGCTCATCGTGAGCGATGGTCTGCGTTGGCAGGAAGTCTTCACGGGCGCAGACCCGCGCCTGATCTTGGATAAGACCGGCAGCAATTGGGTGTCGGAGGCGGATCTGCGCAAGCGCTACTGGCGGCCTACTGCCGATGCACGGCGGGAATTATTGTTTCCCTTCCTATGGGACACGGTTGCAAAGCAAGGTCAGATTTTCGGCAATCGTCTCAAGGGTAGCGACGCGCACGTCACCAATGGCAAGGCGTTCTCATATCCGGGATACAACGAAATGTCGACCGGCTATCCGAATGACGCCATTGACAGCAATGAATATGGACCGAATCCCAATGCGACCGTGTTCGAATGGCTGAACAAATTCGATGAACTGCGCGGACGCGTGGCCATCTACGGCACCTGGAATGTCTACGACAATATTTTCAACAAAAGCCGCAGCGGGCTGGTCATGCAAACCGGGTGGACCCTGCCGCCCTTGAGCGGCCAAGAGACGCCGCGCGATGCGCTGCTGCGCGAGCTGTACTCGACCACGACACAGTTCGACGAAGAGGATGTCGGCAACTCCTTCCTTCAGGTGAGTCTGATTGATTATGTGCGCACCGGACAGCCGCGCGTCCTGTTCGTCGGATACGGCGAGACCGACAATTGGGCGCATCAGGGGCGCTACGATCTGGTGCTCGACAGTGCCCACCGGTTTGACTACTTCGTCAAACAACTGTGGGAGACCATGCAGTCCATGCCTCGCTATCGAGGGACGACCACATTCATCATCACGACCGACCATGGTCGGGGGAGCGGCTTGGTGCAGTGGAAAGAACACGGCGTCGAGGAGAAGGGGTCCGAGAACATCTGGATTGCCGTCTTGGGGCCGGACACTGCCGCGCTCGGCGAGCGCACGCACACCGCGCCGGTGACCCAGGCGCAAATCGCTGCCACGGTGGCGGCATTCGTCGGCAAGGACTACCGCGCCGCGGTGCCGCAGGCGGCACAGCCGATCGCCGCCGTCTTGGGCGTCACCCCCGCGAACAAATAGCATCAAGCGGCCGGATCATGTCCGGCTCTCTTTTTTTATATTATACTCGTGACATTACAAAGATTGCGATGCTCAAGGTACATCAATGCGCAACGTAAGGACTCTCGGGCTTCTGGGGACCGGCGTGATCGGCGGCGGCTGGGCCGCACGAGCGCTGCATTTTGGGATCGATGTCATCGCCGCCGACGTCAAACCGGAGATGGAAGAATGGATACGCGGCGCAGTGGCAAACGCCGAACCGGCCCTGGCGCGACTGACCTCGGCTCCGTTGCCGCCCAAGGGGACGCTATTTTTTACCACTGATCTTAAGAGCATGGCGGAACGCGCCGATTTCATCCAGGAAAACATTCCTGAACAGTTGGCCTTGAAGCAGCGAATATTGACTGAGGTGAGTCGCTTCGCGGCGGCGGATGTGGTGATCGCATCGAGCACCTCGGGCCTCACCCCGACCGACTTGGCTCGGGACTTGGTCGCGCCGGAACGCTTCTTGGTCGCGCATCCGTTCAATCCGGTTTATCTATTGCCCTTGGTGGAACTCGTGGGCGGAGAGAAAACCGCGCCTGCCGCCATCGAGGCCGCTGCGAAGTTTTTTACCTACATCGGCATGCACCCGCTTCGGGTGCGGCACGAGGTGCCCGGGCATCTGACCGATCGCCTGCAGGAGGCGTTGTGGCGCGAGATTCTGCATCTGGTGAATGACGGCGTTGCCACGACGGGCGAGCTCGATGAATCCATCGTGTATGGTCCCGGCTTGCGCTGGGCGGCGATGGGGACGAATCTCATCTATCACCTGGCGGGGGGAGAGAGTGGCATGCGGCATATGCTGGCTCAGTTCGGTCCCTGCCTGAAGTGGCCGTGGACCAAGCTCGAGGCCCCGGAGCTCACCGAAACGCTGATCGACCGCATGGTCGAGGGTACCCAGGCGCAGGCCGCGGGCCGGTCGATTCGAGAACTCGAGCGGATGCGGGACGATTCGCTGGTGGCAGTCCAACAAGTATTGCGCCAGACCAATATGGGCGCCGGCGCGACGCTGCGAGCGCTCGAGGAACGCCTTTACAAAGATGCGGCGGCCGCCGCACCGGCCGCCGCGGATGCGCCGGGAAAACCACTGCGGCTGCTCGAGACTTTCGTGAGGCCCGAGTGGGTCGACTACAACCGTCACATGACTGATTTTCGCTACGGGCAGGTTTTCGGCGATGCCATGGACGCCCTCTACCGGCGGGTGGGGGCGGATGAAAGCTATCGCGCGGGCGGACGCATGTACTACTCGGTGGAAAGTCATACCAGACATCTAGGAGAAGCCAAGGCCGGCGAGACGATCTATGTCACTACGCAACTGCTGCGCGTCGATGACAAGCGCCTGCATGTTTTCCTGAGGTTGCACCGCCGGCGCGATGACGTGCTCATTGCCACGGCGGAACAGCTTCACTTGCATGTCGACACGGCGCGGGCGAAGGCGACGGCGGTGGATTCCGGCGTTCGAGCCAAGCTCGATGCAATTCGACAAAGTCAGTCGGTACTCGCGAGGCCGCCAGAGGCTGGTCGTTCGATTGGACTCGCTTAAAATCCGGCCATGCCCAAAGTCGTCGACCATGCCCAGCGCCGCGATGAGATCGCCCAGGCCGCCTGCCAAGCAGTTGCCAAGTACGGTTTCGAGCAAGCCACCGTGGCCCGAATCGCGCGCGCGTCCGGCTACACCACCGGGATGTTGGCGCATTATTTCGAGTCGAAGCAGGAAATCATTCTCGCCGCCCTGCGCCTGATTTTGCTGCGCATCGAGCAAAGGCTCACGCGGGAGCGCAACGGCCTGGAAACGACTCTCTTGGATGTGCTTTCCGAAGCGCTCGCGATCGATGAGCAGCGGTTGGCGGAATGTGCTTTCTGGATGGCTTTTTGGGGGCAGGTCTCGGCGGACAAGAAACTCAGGCGCCTCAATGTGTGGGTGCATCGCGAGTACCTTCGGCTATACGAGCGGTGCTTTGCCGAGCATTGGCCGGAATGGCAGCATTGGCCTCCCGCCGTGCGCGATCGGGTCCTTAAGTCCGTGGTGACTTTTATCAATGGATTGACCGCCGGGGCCGTCACCAGCCCGCGCGATTGGCCGGCGACCGCGCAGGTTGAACAATTGCGCCTGCAATTGGAGCTGCTGCGCCGCTGGGCCAAGGAAAAGCGCAAGAGCCGAGCTGTTTAACGGGAGCCGCCATGGATTTTTCCTTGAGTGATGAACAGCAGCTGGTGATCAAAACGACGCGGGATTTTGTGCGCAACGAACTCTACCCGCACGAAAAGGAGGTCGAAGAAACCGGCGTCCTACGCGCGGATTTGCAAAAAGAGCTCAAGGCAAAGGCCATTGATGCAGGCTTGTATGCGGCAAACATGCCGACGGAGGTGGGCGGCGCGGGATTGGACACCGTCACCTGGGCGCTGTATGAAAAAGAGCTGGGGTTTGCCAACTACGCACTGCACTACTCCTGTGTAGGTCGCCCCTCCAACATTCTATTGGCCTGCGAGGGCGAGCAAAGGGAACGCTACCTTTTGCCGACCGTGCGAGGTGATCGAACCGAGTGCCTGGCCATGACGGAACCGAATGCGGGCTCGGACCTGCGCAGCATGAAGACCTCGGCCGTTATGTCACGCGATGATTTTGTCATCAATGGCACGAAGCATTTCATCAGCCACGCCGATCATTCGGACTATGTGATTCTGTTCGCGGCCACGGGCGAGGAACCGAGCGCCTTGGGTAACCGCAAGAAAATGACGGCGTTCCTGATCGATATGGGGCATCCGGGTTTTGAGGTGAGACCGGGATACAAAAATGTTTCGCATCGCGGCTATACCAACAGCATCCTTGAGTTCAATGATTGCCGGGTGCCCAAATCAGCCATCCTCGGCGAACTGCACCGAGGATTCGACGTGGCGAACACCTGGCTCGGCGCCACACGGCTGCAGGTCGCCGCGACCTGCCTAGGCCGCGCCGAACGGGCGCTCGAGCTGTCCAAGCAATGGGCTGTCGACCGCGTGCAGTTCGGACAGCAAATCGGCAAATTTCAGGGCGTCAGCTTCAAACTGGCCGACATGGCAGTGGAACTGCGCGCTGCGGAACTGCTGGTCCTCGAAGCTGCCTGGAAGCGTGATCAAAAGATCGATACCGATATGGATATGGCGATCGCCAAGGTGAAGGCCACCGAAATGCTCGCCATGGTTTCAGATGAGGCGCTGCAGATTCACGGCGGCATGGGCCTGATGAGCGACTTGCCGCTCGAAAGAATTTGGCGCGACGCGCGGATCGAACGAATCTGGGACGGGACCAGCGAGGTCCAGCGCCACATTATTTCCCGCAGCCTGCTGCGTCCTTTGGGAGGCTAGGAGCTAGCGGCCGCTCCAGCGCGGACTGCGCTTTTCGGTGAAGGCACGGGTGCCTTCCTTGAGGTCCTCGGACCTGATCACGCGCTGCACCGCATCCAGCGCATCGTGCAGTTCGAAGGCCTCGTGCTCGGGAACCATCTCGGTATGACGCAACAGTTGTTTGATCGCCGGAAATAACAGCGGCGGACCTGAGGCGAGCTGCGCCGCGATTTCTCGGGCTTTGCTCAGTGCCGCGCCCTTGGGCACGACATGATTGGCAAGCCCCCAATGTTTGGCTTCGGCCGCGTCCATCCATCGGCCCGTCATCAAGAACTCCACGGCAACATGGTAGGGAATGCGGCGCCGCAATTTGACCGTACCCGCATCGGCCAGCACTCCGACTTGTATCTCCGGCAGGGCGAAGCGCGCATGCTCCTCCATCACAATGATGTCGGTGCCCAGCACCACCTCAAAGCCCCCGCCACAAGCGATGCCGTTCACGGCCGCGATAATTGGCTTGTTCAGATTCCTCGGATAATTCAATCCGCCGAAGCCGCCGACGCCCCAATCTTCATCGGATTTCTCGCCGGCCGCAGCCGCTTTCAAGTCCCATCCTGGAGAGAAAAATCGATCACCGGCGCCGGTGATGATGGCGACGCGCAGAGCCGGGTCGTCGCGAAAGGAGGTAAACACCTCATTCAATCGACGGCTGGCCTTCAAATCGATCGCATTCGCCTGGGGCCGATCGATCGTCACTTCAAGAACGGCGCCATCGGTGGCAGTGCGGATTCCGTCGGACATGGCGCTCTCCTCAGTTAACTCAGTTTCTTCAACCGCATCATGGTATCAACTGCGACCGCGCCCCGGCCCACTGGGCGCGCGATGATGGGATTGACGTCGAGTTCCACCAATCTGGATACGTTTGCGGCCGCGTACCGTGCCACGCTGAGCACCGCCTGGATCAGCGCCGCGACATCGGCGGGCGGTTTGCCCCGATATCCAGCCAACACCTTGGCAATCTTAAGCCGGCCAAGCCCCGCCGCGATGGCATCTTCAGTCCAGGGCGGCAACAGGCTGACGGTGTCCGCCATGATTTCGGTGAACACTCCGCCCGCTCCTAAGACCAGCACCTGGCCAAATTGCGGATCCGTGATGATGCCGACCAAGATCTCGGCAACGCCATCGGTGACCATTTCTTCCACCAGAAGCATTGGCGACAATTTCGACAATCGTTCCGCGGCTGCGGCGGCCTCGGTGGCAGATCGAATGTTGAGCACGACACCGGCCACCTCGGTCTTGTGCTCCAAATTCGCGGCTGCAGCCTTCATGACCACCGGAAACTGAAGTTCCGCCGTGGCTTGCGCGGCCTGGCGACTCGGCACAATCTGGCCGCGCGGAATGGTCAACCCAAAGGCCGACAGCTCGCTCTTACCTTGCTGCTCGCCCAGCGTCTCGACCTGCGGCGGCTGCGCCTGAAACGGCGGTAAATTCAATTCCACGATCGAGTTAGCGAGCCACGCCTCCCCGACACTGCCGGCGAGCGCCAGGGCTTCGAGCGCCTCGCGTTGTCCCTGCAGAGGCGTCACACCCCCCGCCAAACAGCGTTCTCGTACGCTTGCGTCCAGCGTTTCGGGCAACGATGCAATCAACGCGGCGCGGGTCGGCGTGCCCTGCGAGGCTTCGATGAACACATCGATGACCGCGTCGAAAGAGGCTGTGTCCGCCGGCGCGGGTGGGGAGTCGAGCATGAATCCCGCCGCATCGTATCCCGCGTGCAGGACCTCTAAAAACACGCGCTTCAGCGCCGGCGGATCAAACCATAAGTAGGTATGGATATCGAACGGATTGGCGATGGCGACGCGATCGGTCAAGATCGCGCTCAGTGCGGCGGCGGGCGCCGGCGGAATGGCGGAAAATTCCAATGCCAAGTTGCGCGATATGTCGGAGGTCATCGCCATGTCGCCGCCCGATGCGCCCATCACCAGTACTTTGTTGCCGCCGGTCGGACCGCCGACATGGAAGAGCTTCAGCGTCTCGCACAATGTTCCCAAAGTATCGCAGCGGGCAATGCCGGCCTGCCTGCAGAAGGCCTCAAAAACTTGGTCGGCGCCTGCCAGTGCGCCGGTATGACTGCACGCGGTACGCGCAGCGGCCTCGGTGCGCCCGGATTTGATCACTGCAATGGGCTTGCCCGCTTTCCTCGCCAAGTCGGCGGCGCGCGCGAATCTAGCGGGATCTTTGATGCCCTCGAGATACAGGCCGAATGCGCTCACCCGCGGATCTTCGCTCGAGATCTCGATCAGATCCTCGACGGCGAGGCGTGTTTGATTGCCGACGGTGAACAAATAGCCGATCGGCAGCGAGCGATCATTGAACATCAAGGTGAGCGCGATGGTGCCGCTTTGGCAGATTATCGCCACGCCGCGCTCCACGGGGCCGCCCACGATTTGGTCGGGCATCATGCCGACCCGATCGAAGAAATTGACGTACCCGTAGCAGTTGGGGCCGAAGAAGGGCAGGGCGCCGGCGCTTTCCAGCAACTGATCCGTTAAGCCTCGGCCAGCCGCCGAGCCGGTTTCGGAGAAGCCTGCGCTGAAACAGACAAAACCACCGACACCGTGCGATGCCAGAGCACGCGCCACTTCAGGGACCTCATGATTGGGTACGGCGACGAAAGCCGCGTCCGCCGTACCGGGAAGCTCGTCGATGGAGCGGTAGTAGGTCGTCGCGGCGGTCGAGATTCGAGAAGGATGCACGCGCCAAATCTTGCCCGAGTAGCCGATGGCGGCGTTGCCGGCGGCAACAGCATCGGTCCAAGCACCGGCTCCGATCAAGGCGATGCTTCGCGGTGCAATCAATCGGCGTATGTCCGTCGACGCCATGCTTAAGGGCGCTTCAATTCGATCTTTCGGGAGAGGGGTCCCCAGGCATCGCGCGCGGCGGCCGACAATTTTACGGCGCTTAAGCTTTCGATCACCGCTTGCGGGAGGGATGCGCCGGCGGGCTTCTCGCCCTGATGAACATGCAACAACATCACGTCGGCCGTCGCAGCAGGATCAGCCAGGCGGCTGCAGATAAATGTGAAGCCGGCATGTATTCTTTTTCGATCGAGATCCAGTACCGATGTGGCAATCTTGAGATCGTCGGTTCCCTTCACCTCGTGAAGGAAGTGAATGTGCATCTCGAGCGTATAGAGGGTGCAGTGGGTGCTTTCCCGATAGGCCGCGTCCAGACCCAGATGATCCATCAAGCCATCAATGGCGTAGCTTGCCGCGAGGCCGTAATAGGCGTCGCGCACATGCCCGTTGAAATCGATCCAATCCGGTTCGATCTTGACCTGATAGACCGGGAGTTCCGTCATGCCGGAATGCTCAATGCAACTGCAGGCGCTCGCGCGCTTGGGCCGGGCTGAGGATCCGGGCGCCCATGGCTTCAATGATGGTTCGGGCATTCTCCACCAATTGAGCATTGCTGGCGTAGACGCCCTTGCTCAAGTACAGATTGTCCTCGAGTCCCACGCGCACATTGCCGCCCAGCAGCACAGCCTGGGCCACCCAGGGCATTTGCATGCGGCTGATCGCAAAGGAGCCCCAATTGCAGTTCTCCGGCAACGCGTTGACCATGGCGAGCAAGTGCCCCACGTCCGCGGGAACGCCGTAGGGGATGCCCATGCAGAGCTGAATCATCGACGGTGCGACCAGCAGTCCTTCCTTGATCATCTGTTTGACGAAGGACAGATTACCGGTATCGAATACTTCCAATTCCGGCTTGACGCCCAGATCCTTGCAAATGGCCGCCCCTTTGCGCAGGTAATTGGGCGTCGATACGTAGGCTCGATTGCTGTCGCCGAAATTCAAGCTGCCACAATCCAGCGTTGCAATGTCCGGCCGGTACAAGCCTTCATGGCATAAGTCGATGACATGACGCATGCGGTCTTCCTGGCTGACGAAGTCGCTGCCAGGGCCCGGGGTACCCTTGAGGCCCTCATCGGAAACCACGATATAGCCACCCATGCCGCAGGTCAGATTGACTATGACGTCGACTTTGCTCTCGCGAATGCGCTTGACGACCTCGCGGTAATGGCGGGTCTCCATGCTGAACTCGCCGGTTTCCGGCTCCCGAACGTGAATGTGAACGATGGCCGCGCCGGCCTGTGCCGCGGCAATGGCTGTGGCTGCAATTTGCTCGGGCGTGATGGCGCAGTGCGGGCTCTTGGTTACCTTGGTGTCATCGCCGGTGACGGCGCAGGAAATGATGACATCTTGATTCATAAGGGATTCTCCGCCGGATGACAAATAGTGTTTTATTATCTTGATAATAATATTTAAACCGATCGGGAGCAACTGCGGCGGGGCATCGGCAATGATTTCCGTTGACGAAGCCGCATATTCGCTATTTGATGGCGATTCATGGCTCGACAATTCATCGAACAGCGCTCCATTGATTATGTTCCTCTGGCCGAGCGCCATGGAAAGGTCTGGCATCTGTGGCCGGTGTGGTTCTCCGGCGACGCGCATTTGGCGACTGTCGCCACCGGCGTGGTAGGGATTGCCCTGGGAGGCAGCTTTAGTTGGATGGCGCTTGCCGTGGTTCTCGGATGTGCATTTGGCACCTTCTTCATGGCGTTTCATGCGACCCAGGGCCCGCAGCTGGGGTTGCCGCAGATGATCCAATCCCGTCCGCAGTTCGGGTATTTAGGTGCTTTGCTGGTATGGGGCGTCGCTCTGATCGCGTACATCGGTTTCAACGCCTTCAACCAGATTCTCGCGGCCCAGACCGCGCACACGCTGTATGGATTCGATTCCAAGCGAACCGTCATGCTGGGCTTTACCCTCGTGTCGCTGCTCCTCGCGGTTGTCGGCTACGACCTGATCCATGTCGCGCAGCGCTGGACCGCCTATGTACTGATCGCGGCGCTCATCTTATTCAGCATCGCGGTATTCGTGAAGACGCCGTTTTCCCCGGCGCTGCTGGCCTGGGGAAAGTTCCACACAGTCGCCTTCCTGGCACAGTTCTTTGCGGCTGCCTCCTATCAGCTCTCCTGGTCCATGTATGTGTCCGATTACTCGCGATATTTGCCGCGTAGCGTGGGCGTCAGCGCGTCGTTCTGGTGGACGTATTTGGGGGCCGTCGATCGGCGGCGCCTGGACCATGCTGGTGGGCACTGTCGCGGCAGCCCTGTACCCGAATATGGAACTCGCGAGCGCCTTGCGCAGCGTGGCCGACCGGATGATTCCCGGCTTCGGCAAACCGCTTCTGCTTTGCTTCGTGATTGGCTTGGTCACCATCACCTCGCTCAATTTTTACGGAGCCTCACTCACGCTCCTGAGCGTCATGGACTCATTCAAGCCGAGCCGCCCGACGCTCGCCAAGCGTCTGGCCACTCTGCTATTTGCCGCCATCGCCGCGACAGTGCTCGCCAATGCTTCATCGCAAGATTTCGTCGAACAATTCGGTGCTTTCCTGGCCGTGCTGTTGTACTTGTTCACGCCTTGGACCGCCATCAACCTGGTCGATTTCTATTGGGTCCGCAAAGGACATTATTCAGTCCGTGAAATCTTCAATCCGCGCGGCATGTACGGGCGATGGAATTGGCGCGGTCTGCTGGCCTACGGCGTCGGCTTCGTTGCGATGATCCCCTTCTTCAGCACGCCTCTTTATAGCGGTCCCATCGCTACTGCGCTTGGCGGCGCCGACATTGCCATGCTGGTGGGACTGCCTGTGTCCGCCGTGGTGTACATCGTTGCGTGCCGCTCGCTTGATACCGAGGAGGATCGACGGCTGGCGAGCGCCGCCGACATCGGCCTGGATCCCGACGCACCATAGTCTGCACGCTAGAACAGCCCGACGATGCGGCCTTTTTCGTCGATATCGATGTGCTCCGACGAGGGCACTTTCGGCAGGCCGGGCATGGTCATGATGTCGCCGCACACCATGACGATGAACTCGGCGCCCGCCGCGAGCCGAACCTCGCGGATGTTGACGGCGTGGCCGGACGGGGCGCCCCGCAGCTGTGCGTCGGTCGAGAACGAGTACTGGGTCTTGGCGACGCACACCGGGTAGTGTCCGTAACCGCCCTCCTGCAGCTGCTTGATCTCCTTGCGCACCTTGCTGTCGGCGGTGATCTCGGCGGCGCCGTAGATCTTGGTCGCGATCGCCTTCATCTTCTCCCACAGCGGCAGTGCGTCGTCGTAGACAAAACGAAACTCCGCCTGCCGCCGTTCGGCGAGTTCGACCACCGCGCGCGCGACCGATTCGGCTCCGGCGCCGCCCTCGGCCCAGTGCCGGGCCGAGATCACCGGCACCTGCAGGTGCGAAAGCTTGGACTGCAGCAGCTTGAACTCGGCCTCGGTGTCGAAGGTGAAATGATTGACCGCCACGACGCAGGGCAGGCCGTAGTGGTGATGCACATTGTTCACGTGCCGCTCCAGGTTGGCGATGCCCTTCTCGAGCGCCGCCAGGTTCTCCTTGTTGACCTCCTTGAGATCGCAGCCGCCGTGGTACTTGAGCGCGCGGATGGTCGCGACCAGAACCACCGCTGCCGGCGTCAGTCCCGCCTTGCGGCACTTGATGTCGATGAACTTCTCCGCGCCCAAGTCAGCGCCGAATCCGGCCTCGGTCACGACGTAGTCGGCCATCTTGAGCGCCGTCTGCGTCGCCAGCACCGAGTTGCAGCCGTGCGCAATGTTCGCGAACGGGCCGCCGTGGATCAAAGCCGGGTTGTTCTCGAGCGTCTGCACCAGATTCGGCTTCAGCGCCTCCCGCAAGAGAACCGTCATCGCTCCCGCGGCCTTCAGATCGCGCGCTCGCACTGGCTTGCTGATCGCGCGTGTAGCCGACGACGATGTTGCCGAGCCGCTGCTTGAGGTCCTGGAGACTGGTGGCGAGGCAGAAGATGGCCATGACCTCGGAGGCCACCACGATGTCGAAGCCGTCCTGCCGCGGGTAGCCGTTGCCGGGACCGCCGAGCGCGGCCGTGATGTCGCGCAACGCGCGATCGTTCATGTCCATCACGCGCTTCCAGGTGATGCGCCGCACGTCGATGCCAAGCTCGTTGCCGTGGTGGATGTGGTTGTCGAGCAGCGCGGCCAGCAGGTTGTTGGCGAGCGCAATGGCATTGAAGTCGCCGGTGAAGTGCAGGTTGATGTCTTCCATCGGCACGACCTGGGCCATGCCGCCGCCGGCGGCTCCGCCCTTCATGCCGAACACGGGTCCCAAGCTCGGCTCGCGCAGGCAGATCACCGCCTTCTTGCCGATGCGATTGAGCGCATCGCCGAGGCCCACCGTGGTCGTCGTCTTGCCCTCGCCGGCCGGCGTTGGGCTGATCGCCGACACGAGAATCAGCTTGCCGTTCTTGCGCTCCTTCAAGCTGTCGATGAAGTCGAGCGAAATCTTCGCCTTGTGACGGCCGTACGGGTCAAGCGCGTCCTCGGGGATGCCGAGCCGGGCCGCGATCTCGCTGATTGGCTTGAGGGTTGCCGCCTGCGCAATTTCGATATCTGAACGCACTTATCCACCTGTCGTTGTTCCCGCTTGGGCGGGCAAATATTGTATCTAATTCGCCGGCGCAGCCCGTCTGGATCCTCGCCAACTTGAGCTCGACTCCCGGCGCGGCAGCCCACGCTCCGCGGCGAGCGCGGCAAGGCGCGCCCGGCAGTCTGCGGCGCTGAGTTTCATGAGGCCACCCGCCACCGCGGCCTCAATCCCGGCCTCGGTGACGATGAAGTCCATGAGCACATCGTGCGGTTGGGGCACGATGGTCGCGATTCGCGACAGCTCGAAGGCAAGTCCCACTGCAAGTGGTTTCGGGTGCGAGCGCGGCGAGCGTGCGATCGAAATACCCGCCGCCGTAGCCGAGCCTATCGCCTTGCGAGCCGACGCCGAGCGCCGGGATCAGCAGGGCGTCGGGAGTGAGTGACGGAGGTGCCGTCGGGAACGGGCAGGTCGTATACGCCATTGGCCATGGCGACCCCCGGCCACCACTCGCGGAACTCGAGCGGTTGGCCCTTGGCCACCACCGCCGGCAGCACCGCGCGAACGCCGCGCCTCCGCAGATCAGTAACGAATGGCCGCGCATCGAACTCACCCTGGAAGGGCCAATAGAAGCCCACAATCATTCCCTCGAGCCCGCTGAAACCTCCGCGCAGCGACGCCTCGATCAGCGCGCTCCAGCGCGCGTGGTCGGCGGCGGGAGCTGCGAGACGACGCGCGATCAGCGTTGCGCGCTCGGCATTGCGGCGGTTCTTAAGATCAGCGGACAGAGATGTCATGGTCCGGTTTGGCCAAACCTTTGCAGAATTTCGTCGAAGTTAACCACAAATCGAGTCCGGAAGTGCGACTGTGCCGCCGGACTAGATCTGGACCGGAGCCATACGCGGCGACAAGACGTGCAGAGTGAGGAGCGCCAGCAGGTACACGGTTCCGGCGACGATGAATATCGGCGTATAGCTTCCTATGTTGTCCAGCACCCATCCTGCGTACTTTGCCATCAGCATTCCGCCGACCGCCCCCGTCATTCCACCGATGCCGACCACCGAGCCCACCGCCTGGCTCGGAAATACGTCGGAGGGAAATGTGTACAGGTTGACGGAGAACGCTTGATGGCCGGCGGTCGCGATGCCGACGATGAGCACCGCCAGCCACAAATTGTCGGCATACATGGCCAACATCACCGGCATGACCATGATCGATGCCGCGAGCATGGTCAGCTTGCGCGCGCGATTCAAAGTAAAACCCCGCCGGATGAGTTTTGATGACACCCAGCCTCCCGCGACGCTGCCGGCATCCGACAGCAGGTAAACCGCGACCAACGGCGCCCCAAAGTGCTCCAGATCCAGGCTGTAGCGCTTCGCAAAGAAATCGGGCAGCCAGAATAGAAACATCCACCAAATCGGATCAATGAGAAATCTTGCCGCCCCGTACGCCCAGGTCTCAGGCAGGCGCAACAGCGCGCGCCACGGAATTTTCGCGGGCTGCCGCGATTCCCGTGGCGCATCGGCGGAATCGCTGTTGATGAGGGCGAGTTCCTGCATGCTGACCTTGGGGTGGACCTGCGGTAGGCGATAGATTTTCAGCCAGAGGATCAGCCACACCACACTCAGTGAGCCGGTGGCGATGAAGGCCGTGCGCCATCCCCAACGCAGGGTCATGAAAGGCACGATCAGGGGCGTGACAATTGCCCCGATATTCGAGCCTGCGACGAATATACCGGTGGCGAGCGCGCGTTCCCGCTTCGGAAACCACTCCGCGACGGCCTTTAATCCCGCCGGAAAATTCCCCGATTCGCCGAGTCCCAGCGCAAATCGAACGCCGATAAATCCTCCGACGGTACTGACAAAGGCATGCGCGATGTGCGCAGCGGTCCACAGTGTGACGACGGCGGCGTATCCCAAGCGCACACCGACTCGGTCGATCACGCGACCGAATCCTAAGTATCCCAATGCGTAAGCGGCTTGGAACCAAAAAACCATGTCGCCGAACGAGATCTCGCTCCAGCCGAATTCACCCTGCAGTACCGGTTTCAGTACGCCGATGATCTGGCGATCGACGTAGTTGATGGAGGTCGCGGCAAACAGTAGTGCGCAGATGACCCAGCGATAGTGGCTCCTCGTGGGATGGGCGATCTGCGATGCGTCAGTGGGCTTCAAGCGGCGTGATCGAGAGCGCCGATACGAGCGCGCCGCCCCGTGTGGATCGAAACGTAAGTTCCAGAATGCCATCATTGACCATGGCGTCGAAGCTTCTGTCCACGCCCTTCAATTTGGCGCCCGCCGCCGCGAAAATATCGAAGTTCTCGAGCTGCGCGACGCCGTTCGCGGACACATCGAACATTCTATCGCCGGCCGCGTTCGCCGTGGGTTCGACGAACATGATCCGCACCCGATAACGCCCCCTGGGCAAAGGCACGCGGTACCGGAAATTACCCTCTCGATAGCTGTCGTACAGGCGCGCATCATCCGCCAGTACGGATACCAGGTCGGCCGGCGCCGTATCCGGCGGATTGACACCGCGGGCGATGCCGCCGTCAAAGTAGCTATCCGAGCCGTAGCGCCGCGAATCCTTAGCCTGATAGCCGAAAATATCACCGGCCTTGATATTCACTTCGGCCTCGGAATGATCAAGCATCCAGCGTAACGAGTCCCTGACCGTGAGGCCCGCAATCGTTGCCGTGGCCTCCAATTCGTTGTCGCCAGGGCGCAAATGCAGGGCGCGCCACCGGCATATTCCGTTGGCGCAGGGCGTGGCTCCGACGCTTTTCCCATTCAACGTCAGGGACGCTTCTGCCGCATTGCTGTACGCTTCAACATCCATGACGGCATACGCCCGGTCCACATAGCGGCGACCCACGAGATGCAACGTGGGCTCGTTGCTCCAATTGGCGCGGTAAAAGTAGAAAGCGTCCTTGCGGATTTGGCGGTCGTAGCTCACAAGTCCCTTGTCATTGATGTCGGTCAGGTCGCCTTCATTGCGCGAGTCGCTGGAGAAGTCGAACAGATTCCATATGAACACTCCCCATAAGTAGTGTCGCGGTTCGAGCATCGCCCAGGATTTCTCGTGATACCAATTTTGATACTCCTCGGGATGCGGCCTGCCGTGCGGATTGATCGGACCACTCGTGCTGTCGTCGCTGTGCTGCGTCAGCGCCGCGCCCGCGCCGTATTCCGACACTGCCATGGGCAGAAGCGGGTGGCGTGCGTGTGCAGTGTCCAACATGACGCCGAAATCGTCGATCTGCCCTGTGTACCAGCCAAAATATCGGTTGTAGCCGATGGTGTCCGCAATGCCGACGATGGTTTCGCGCAATGTACCGCCTGAGTCGGCGCCGATATGAGGCTCGATTCCGGCCTCGCAGCAGTCGGCGAGGGTGGTGGGGCGCGCGGGATCCTCGCGCTTCGCCATTTCGTTCAAGGATCTGAGAAGCTCGCCGGGCCGGCTCGGTATTCCCGTCTGCGTCGCTGTCAGATCGATCTCGTTGCCGATCGACCAAACAGCAATCGATGGATGATTGTAGTTCTGGCGGATCAATTCGGTGAGTTGACGGTGCGCGTTAGCCGTCAACTCCGCGTTCGCAGGCGAGCCGTCGTAAGACACCTTGTTGACCAGGGGGATCTCCGCCCAGGTCACGATGCCGCGGACATCGGCCTGCTCGTAGGAGGTTTGGTCGTGTTGATAATGCGCGAGACGCACAGCATTGGCGCCCAGTTCCTGCAGCAGATCGAAATCCTGTTGTTGATCGGCGCGCGAGATGGCCCAACCCTTGACTGGGCGGTCCTGGTGCATGGATACGCCTTTCAAAAATAGATGTTCACCGTTCAAGAGAAAACCGCTATCCGGGTCCATTTTGACAGTGCGAATTCCCAAGGGCTCAGAGACCCGGTCCAAAAGCTTGCCCTGCGCGCGAAGGCTCATGACGGTGCGGTATAGGTAGGGATCCTGGGTTCCACGCCAAAGCCGTGGATGATCGACACGCAGCCGCGCTTGCAATTCAATCGGCCGGGGAGCTGTCGAGGTGTCGAGCGACGTCGAAGCGACGGTGCGGCCTGCAGCATCCTCGATGCTGAATTCGACGGTGACCGCGAGCGGCTTGCGTGCATCATTGACGAGTTTGCCGACGACCTGCACGGTCGCCGCGTTGGCATCCAGGTCGAGGAGTCGCGCATACAGGCCGGGTCCCCCGAAATCCAGCATGTCGACGTGCGTGGACCGAGTGACGATCAATGCCACTTCCCGATATATGCCGCCGAACATGAAGAAATCGCCCGACAAGGGAATCACGTCCTGGGTGCTCGATCCGGGACGCGGACGAGCGTTGTCCGCCTTCACAATGAGCAGATTGTCGCCGCTCGGTTTGATGGAGGATGAGACATCGAAGCGAAACCGCTGAAAGGCGCCCGAGTGCTTCCCGAGGTACACCCCGTTCAACCACACCTCGGCAATGGTACCGACCCCGTCGAATTGCAGGAAGTAGCGGCTTCCCGCGGCGGCGGGGAGGGCCCTGAAGTGCAGTCGATACCAGCCCACTCCCTGCACATCGTTAGACAGACTCGAGCGTTTCGTGCCGGTGTTGCCGATGCGATTCCACGTGTGCGGAACACTCACTGTGTTCCATTGCCCCGGCCGGTCCGATGCTTGGCGAAAGCTCCAGCCCAAATTCAAGGGCTGTGTGACGCGCACATCCTGCGCCCCCGCCGATAGCCGCGGCACACAGGCACAATATCGCGCAACACACATCGCGCGGCCAGTACGGGCTCACTCGTTCCTCCTTGCTACCAGTTCGTCATCGTACCGTCTTGCAGGCGATTCACGGGAAGATAGGCGCGTTGGTAGGGGTAGCGAGCGGCGAGTTCTTCATCGATGTCGACGCCCAGACCCGGCGCCTCGCCCGGATGCATTGCGCCGGCGGAGAAGCCGTATTCATGCGGAAAGACCGCGTTGGTATCGTCCCGATGGCGCATGTATTCCTGAATGCCGAAATTCGGCACCGACAAATCGAAGTGCAGGGCAGCCGCCATGCACACCGGCGACAAATCAGTGGCCCCGTGGCAGCCGGTCTTGACGTGATAGAGATCCGCGAGCGATGCCACACGACGCAAATGGCTGATACCGCCGGCATGCACTACGGTTGCCCGGATATAGTCAATCAGCTGCTCCTCGATGAGCTGCTTGCAGTCCCAGATGCTGTTGAACACTTCGCCGACGGCGAGCGGCGTCGTTGTATGCTGGCGCAACAGACGAAACGAGGCTTGATTGTCGGCGGCGACGGTATCCTCCAGCCAAAATAGCCGGTAGGGCTCCAGATCCCGGCCTAAACGCGCGGCCTCGATCGGCGTCAGGCGGTGATGACTGTCGTGCAGCAGATCGATGTCCCAGCCCAGCGCCGCCCGCGCCGCTTCGAAAAGAGCCGGCACCGAGGCCAGGTACCTGGCGCTCGACCAGATGTTTTCCTCGGGCAACGCTCCGTTTGCCGGCTCGTAAAACATCTTGTCGCGCGACACGCCATAGGTCGAACTCAAGCCGGGGACCCCGGACTGAAGCCGGATCGCGGTGTAGCCCATGTCCCGGTATCGCCGCGCTTCGGCGATGGTCTCCTCCACGGTCTGACCATTCGCGTGCCCATAGACCCGCACCGAGTTGCGGCTCGCGCCTCCTAGCAACTGATATAGGGGCAGGCCCGCGACCTTGGCCTTGATATCCCAAAGCGCTGTATCGACCGCCGCGATCGCGCTCATGGTCACAGGACCGCGCCGCCAATAGGCACCGCGATACAAGAACTGCCAGATGTCCTCGATTTGATGCGCATCCCGGCCTATCAGGCAGGGAATCACGTGATCCGTAAGATAGCTGGCCACAGCCAGCTCCCGGCCATTCAGCGTAGCGTCGCCGACTCCATGGACGCCGTCAGCCGTTTCCACTTTGAGGGTTACGAAATTGCGGCCCGGACAGGTCACTATCACCCGCGCCGCGGTGATCGGCAGGACTTTTGATTTATGCATCTTGCGTCAGAATAAGCGTAATTGGTAAGGCCTCTTTCATCGATCGTCGGCTCCATAGTCAAGCACAATTTTCGGCCGAACGCACCAATATTCTTGCGCGATTTCGCGGCATTACGCCGGAGCGCAGCCAAATTACCGGGCTGCCTCCGGCTCTGCGCCGCCATTTCTCCCTGAATTGGACAAATGACTTTCCGGGATATTGATAAAGTGGCCTTACCAGTATAATTTATAGCACTACAAGCCGCCGGGCCGAGAAAATGGGGGTAGGTTCGATGACATCACTCAATCGTGCGATTCTTTGCGGCAGCGGCGTGCTCGCTGCCTGCCTGGGCATTTCGCAAGCGGCTGTTGCCGAGGACAGTGCGCAACTGACCGAAATCGTGGTCACGGCGGAGAAGCGTTCTGAAAATCTGCAGAAAGTGCCGATTTCCGTCGATGTGATCGGCGGCGATACGCTCACCAAAGCGAACGTCAGTGCTTTCTCGGATCTGGCGAAATTCAGCCCCTCGATGACCATGACCGCGGGCGATCAGCCCGCGAACAGCGCGATCATTGTCCGCGGCGTCGGCACCTTCGCCTTCAGCATCGCGGCCGAGCCGAGCGTCCTGGTGGTCATCGACGATGTGGCGGTGGGCTATCAGGCGCAGGCGTTCACGGATCTGGTGGATATAGATCGGGTGGAAGTGCTGAACGGCCCGCAGAGCACGCTGTTCGGTAAATCGGCATCCGCCGGCTTGGTCAACGTCACGACCAAGGCGCCGACCGATACATTCACGTATTTTGGCGACGTTAAGGTCACAAACGACGATGAACAGCGTGCGTCCTTGAGCCTTTCTGGGCCGATATCCGACACGCTCTCGTTTCGCTTAAGCGGTTCATTCCGTTACTGGGGTGGGAACGTGAACAACCTGACCAGTGGAACCAAAATCGACGACGATCGAACCGGCGGCGTGCGCGCCAAACTGCAGTGGCGGCCGAATGATAATCTCAACGCACAGTTCACGGTGCACTATAGCGAGGATCGCGCGGAGTGTTGCGGCGTGCCGTTGGCCTATCTTGGGCCTGGTGCGCATTTGTTCGGTATTCCGGCCCTGACGCCCGCCGTGGCGATCGCGGGCATCAATCCCGGACCCCTGAATGATTCGGTGCGCGTCAATCAGCCGCCGCTCGCGGACGCGGAGGACATTGGCTTTACTGCGCATATCAGCTATGGCTTCAACGATGTGACGTTATTGTCCATCACCGGCATCGATCAATACCATCTGCATGATCTCACCGACTTCGACACCACCGATGCCAATACGCTGCAATACTTTACGCCGTTCACCAATACTCAACCCCCCGGCTCGAATCCGCCATCGACGCCGACGCAATTAAACGGTGGTCTGTTGCAGGGCGGCCGCTTCACTGTTAAGACCTTTAGCCAGGAGTTTCGCCTCTCATCGAACGGCGTGCGTGACTTCAACTACGTGGCAGGCGCCTATTTCTCCGATGAAGATCTGATACGCGTATTTGGCCGCGGTTTCGTCGGCAATACCAAGGCCATTGCCAACTGGCGCGGCGAGACCCAGTACGACAATTATGCTGTGTTCGGCCAGACCACTTGGACATTCGCACCGCGAACGTCGCTGATCACAGGTCTGCGCTTCAATCGCGAGGAGAGCAGCTACACCTACGATGACTACTACCGAGTCATCCATTTTCCGGCGTTCGGCGAGCCAACATCGAATGTTGATAGCGTGGTCACCGGAAAGCTGGGCTACAGTACCAGGCCACGCCCGACATCATGGCGTTTGCCTTCTTCGCCAGAGGCTACAAAGGCGTTGCGTACGATCTGGTCACCGGATTGAGCGCCGCGGAAGCGGCCAGTTTCCCGGTCAAGCCGGAGAAGTCCAACGACTACGAGGCGGGGCTGCGCACTGAGTGGCTCGACCGGCGCCTGGTTCTCAACGGCACCCTTTACGACACCGAATACACGGACTTTCAAGTGCAGACGATTGTGCCGAATATCTTGAATTCGTTCATCCTGACCAATATCCCGAAGGTGCGCACGCGCGGCGTCGAACTCGATGCGGTCGCGCAGATTACTTCCGAACTTCATTTTGCCTTGGGTTATGCCTATACGGATGCGTATGCAGTCGACTATCCGGTCGGTCAATGCTACAGCGGCCAAACCTCTCCGGTCACCTGTACGGGCAGTCCCGCCTACCAGAATCTGGCCGGCGCGACGTTGCCGAATGCACCCAAGAACAAGGTGACCCTGGCGCTCGACTACAAGCGAAACATTCCCGGCTTGCCGATCGATGCGGAATTCAACATCAATTCGGTCTGGCAAAGCGCGGAGAACTTCGCGATCACCGGGGATCCCGGCACGCTTCAGCCGAGCTACGGAATCACCAACATGAATCTGCAGTTCACTCCGCAGGCGCTCTCAAACCTGAGTTTTTCAGTGTTTTGCAACAACGTATTCGACAAGCACTATGCAGCCAACCTGTCCAATGTGCGCGCCAATTGGACTTTCCCCGATCCCGCGCCGGTTGGAACGGCTTATGCCCAAGAATTGCCCCGCGACTACTACCGCTTTTTCGGTCTGCGCGTCGCTTTCGCCAGCAAGTGATTGAATTCGTCGCGGACAGAGATGGTCCGCGGCGATCAGATCGCCAATCTGCGCGTGTATTCGTGGCGTTTCTTGACTGCCTTGGTGCGCGCTCCTTCGATTGCATCGGTTTCCGTCGCCGCCAACAGACCATCGATGACCCTTGCCAAATGATCGCGCATCGCTTTGCGCGCGCCTTTCGGATCTCGTCTACGAAGCGCGGTTAAAATCTTCCGGTGTTCGCCGATTCGTGGTTGTACGCCGACGCGGCGAGCCCGGTCCAGCATGTACACGCACAACGGCGATTTGTAGCGCATGTCCCATAGATTCTCGACCACCGCAGTGATGGCCGTGTTTCGCGTGGCGCGCGCGATGGCAACATGAAAGCGACGGTCGGCAGCTTCACCCTTCTGTTTGCGCACATTTTCATCGACCATCTCGCCGATGATCGCGTCCAGGGCCAGCAGTTCCTCGTCGCTAATAGTAGTTGCCGCCAAGGCGGCCGCTTCCCCCTCGAACAGGCGCCGCGCCTCCGTGAGTTCAAAAGCGCCTATATCCAAATCGCCGCCGCCTACCTGCGCGGGCGGTTGATCGGTGACATAAATTCCGGAGCCATGGCGCGATTCCGCGAGGCCGCGGATCTCGAGCGCAATCATTGCTTCGCGGATGGTCGGTCGGCTGACTTTGAATGCGACGGCAAGATCCCGCTCCGACGGCAGGCGCTCGCCCGGCTTGTACATGCCTCCGGCGATCGACGCCATAATAGCGGTGGCGACCTGTTGGTAGAGCTTGCGGGAATCGGGCGTAGCAGCCATTTGATTCGATCTTGACCGCTTCCATTGTGGATGGCAATGTTGTCCGACCACTTCACGAGGCGGACGGATTCGAGGCATCCTTTGCCGGTGACGCGCCCGGGCGGACGCCATAATGTCCGCTCCCCCGAAGCCCGGGGAATCGTCGCTAGTTTAATGGAGGAAATACTGTGTCCACTCCTGCCAGACAGATTGCTCAAGGCGTATTTGCAGACATCGAACGGGTTTTCGCCCTGCAGCAAGCGCATCAATGGGAGATGAAGGCTACCACCGCCGAGCAACGGAAGGAGAAGCTGAGAAAGTTGAAATCGGCGGTTGAGGCTCACGGCGATGAGATCGCGGCGGCAGTGAAGCAAGACACACGCAAGCCGGAAGGCGAGATACGAATCACCGAATTTCTGAACGTTACCGCCAATATCGAGAGAAACATCAGCAATCTCGACGAGTGGATGAAGCCGGTCGAGGTGGTTCCATCTCAGAACAAGAACGACAAAGCGCGAATCGTGTACGAGGCGAGAGGGGTATGCCTCATATTGGGGCCCTGGAACTTTCCGCTCGGGTTGGTCTTGGGCCCGGTCGCGGCAGCCGTCGCCGCCGGAAATTGCTGCATCGTCAAGCTCACGGACTTGTGCCCGGCGACGGCCCGAGTCGCCGCCAAAATCATCAAACAAGCTTTCGACGAACGAGAGGTTGCTCTCTTTGAAGGCGGTGTCGAGGTGGCTACCGCTTTGCTCGAACTCCCGTTCAACCACATCTTCTTTACGGGAAGCACGCGAGTAGGAAAGCTGGTGATGGCGGCGGCGGCGAAGCATCTGGCCACCGTCACGCTTGAATTGGGAGGGAAATCTCCGGTCATCGTCGATGAAGACGCGGACGTGAAGAAGGTTGCCGGGGATCTGGCGGGAGCCAAGCAATTCAATGGAGGGCAAGCCTGCATCTGCCCCGATTATGTATTCGTCAAGGAACAGCAGAAGAGCGCTTTGGTTGAGGAGTTTCGCGCCAAAGTGAAGCAAAATCTGTACACGAACGACGGCAGCATCAAGAAGGAAGGTATCGCCCAGATCGTCAATGATCCGAATTTCGCCCGAATCAAGAAACTCTTCGATGACGCCGTTGCCAAGGGCGCCAGAATTGCCGTTGGCGGCACGCTGGAGCAAGCTGACCGCACGATCCATCCGACGATGCTCACCGATGTCACTCCTGACATGCTGATCATGCAGGAGGAGATTTTCGGACCCGTCGTTCCGGTTCTGACTTACAAGACGATCGATGATGTCATCGAATACATTTCGGGCCGTGCCAAGCCGTTGGCGCTCTATATGTACAGCAACAATCAAGACAACATCGACAAGGTACTCAGCAGAACTTCATCGGGCGGCGTGACCATCAACGGATTCTTCTCTCACTACCTGGAAAACCGGTTGCCTTTCGGCGGTGTCAATCAAAGCGGCATGGGGAGCTATCACGGGGTTTTTGGGTTCAAGGCGTTTTCCCATGAGCGCGCAATTTACATACACGAGACCCGCTGACATTTTCCGGGACTGATGGGGTGTGACGCCTGCGCGGCGCGCCCGAGGGCTGCGCTGTCCGCGAGCATGTGTGCTCGCGTACATACGGCCTCATTTGACATTGCTATAAGTGAATCGCCGGCGAACTGAAGCTTCCCGGTATGCATTCTCTCGGAGAAAGCCCGATAACGAATTGATGAGGACGAGCACATGCTTACGACAAATGCACAATGGATTCTGATTGCGGGGTCGACGCGGCTGCACTGATTGCAATTGCGGTGTGGTTCTTCCTTCTACTCTATCACTCGCAGTTTGATACCAAGATGTAGTTTTCCTTCCTGTACCGCGGAAGTCGCAGATGCCGAAGCTGATTGCTGGAGTCGCGCATGGCAGCCTATCTCATCGTAGACACCTTACTTGATGACCGCGATTTGTATGAGGAGTACAAATTGAAGGCCAGACCTTTGATTGAAAAGTTCGGGGGGGAATATTTGGCCAGGGGTGGACGCATGACCCTGCGAGAGACCGATCTTTGGTCGCCCACCCGCCTCGTTCTAGTCAAGTTCTCGGATGTCGAAACGGCAAATCGGTGCCTCGACTCGTTTGAATATCAGCAAATCCTTCCGATCAGTAAGAAATCGGCTCGTAGAACAGCGATTGTCTTGGAGGGCGAGTAAGAATATCTTGTAGCGTATGGCGAAACTCGTCTTTGGCATGAACCAGTCCCTGGATGGCTACGTCGACCATCTGGAGTTTAGTCCAAGCGCTGCGCTCTTTCGTCACTTCATAGAGCAAGTGCGCGAGTTGACGGGCAGTGTGTATGGTCGCCGCATATACGAGGTGATGCGTTATTGGGACGAAGACCGTCCGGAGTGGGGCGCGGAGCAACACGACTTTGCGGCTGCGTGGCGGAACCAACCGAAGTGGGTCGTTTCGCGCTCTTTGAAGTCGGTCGGGCCCAACGCCACTCTAGTCGAGGACGACATCGAGGCGGTGATACGTGGGCTGAAGGCTCAGCTAGTTGGTGAGATTGAAGTTGCCGGACCAGACTTGGCAGGAAGCCTAACCGATCTTGGCCTTATTGATGAGTATCGACTCTACCTCCACCCCGTTGTGCTTGGTCGCGGCAAGCCATTTTTCGCCGGCCCCCGGCCGCCGCTCCGCCTTGTGACCAGCGATCTAATTGGCGAGGACGTGATTAGGTTGACGTACGTTCCCGCTTAATCGCGCGACTCGCCCGACGGCGGGCCATGACTCACGACCCTGGTCATCCCAAGTGGCTTCCTCTCTCAGCTCGCGCATTTTATGATTCGCGCAGCCAATAGTCAGAGACCATCGAACAATGACCACCGTAGTGCTTCTGAGCTTGTCAAACATTTTCATGACCTTCGCATGGTACGGCCATCTCAAGTACGGTCATGACTGGCCTCTCTGGAAGGCAATTGTCATTTCCTGGTGTATTGCATTGCTCGAGTACTGTTTGGCGGTGCCCGCTAATCGATTCGGCTTTGTCCGGTTCTCGGGATTTCAGCTCAAGATCATTCAAGAGGTGATCACGATATCGGTCTTTATCCTGTTCGCGATCTTCTTTCTCAAAGAGAAGCTCGCGTGGAATTATCTCGTGGCGTTCGCCTTCCTCGCTGTCGCGGCATTCTTTGCCTTTGCCTTCAAGGCACCCGGATCCGTCATCTGAGCCATCCGCCGTGCCCCGCTTTAGGCGCGACTCAAACAATATCGCGCAATTACCAGCCGTGACCGTGGCCGCGATCACGGTCATGATCGCTTGCGACAAACGCGACACCGCGGAAGACCGTACCGTAGGTGGGACCCGCGATCGTGCGGAAAGTCTCGCTAGCCACCTTGCCCGTAAGGGCCGTGGCGGTCACTTCGTCGGTGATTTCCACGATACGGTTCGGATCCGCGCCGTTGTCGCCGGAGGAACTACTGGTCGAAGTCGCTGCCCACAGTGTCACCGTGCCGTCCTTGTTAACCCGGCCGGTGAGGTTGCGCAAGCCAATGGTCGTGACGTCCGGGTACTGGCCGTCGTAGCCCACCAGGTTGGTGTCGACCGTGCCGATCAAGCCACCGGTCAACGTGTAAGCGAGCGACCACGTGCCGTTGCTGCCCAGGATCCATTTCTCCAAGCCCGCATGCGCAGCATCGGCGCTGTTGCCCGTGCCCTCATCGGTCACGTACACCGTGTGATCGTTGGCGAAGAACAGGGCGAAGGGCGTGTAGTCACCACCGCTCGTACCATCAGCCAACGATGCCCGGGCGGAGTCGGTGGGAAAACCGTTGAGGATGACGATCGCCTGCTGCCCTGCATTGGCGAGGGTCGGTAGCACATTGCCGGCCGCGGGGCCGCTGTCGGGTGCCGGCACGAGACCTGTCGGCGACTGCGGCCCATTGACAACGGTATAGACCGTCTGCACACCGTTGCTGCCACTGCCCTTGGTGAAGTACAGCGCGCCCTTGTACTCGGTGATGCCGCGGAAGTTGTCGTCCTTGCCGGGCTTGTCATCGGCACCCTTCTTGCCGAGCCCGAACTGCAGCAGGGGGTTGACCTCAGCGGAATTGCCGCTCGGAATGGCCACGCCGGCCGACCAGCCGTTGATCGGATTGACCACCTCCAGGCCCGTAGTCTCGGTCACATCGGGGTTCGTGCCGTTGCTGGCGGAACCAAACGTCGCGGCGTTGCCGTTGTTGGAGTTGCCCACGGTGTAGTACGCGCCGTTCGAGCCCAGCAGGGCCGCGCGGCCGTTGTTGCCGCCGTAGCTGATCGTCGGCGTGTACGAGAAGTGCCCGTCATCGTCCAGGGAGACGATGGTTCGGTGGAAGGCATAGTCGCTGCCGAAGGCGAAGGTCACGGGATTGGTCGGGTCCTGACCCGCCACGGCATCGGAGTTCGAGACGTCCAGGGCGCCGACGCCAGGGCTGGCATACCCGACGAACACCAGGTGGTTGCCGTGCTCGTTCTGGCCGAGGTGCAGCGCCAGCTCCGATTTGGAGGAGAAGCTGGTCACGACCAGACCGGTTGGCACGCGTAGGCGGTTGAGCACACGGCCGCTGTGCGGCTCGACAGCCGTCAGGTAGATGGGCGAGGTCACGCCGAAGCTGGCGTCGACGGTGTCGTTGTTCCAGACGGTGACGTAGTTGTTATTGGAGACCGCGGGTATGGTGGCGGTGTTTGTATTGGCCAGCGGCGTGCCGACCGCCAAGGACGCCACTGCGCCGGTCCAGCCTTCGTAGTTGCTGCTGCTGATGACCAGCGAACCGGGTTGCAGGAAGGAGTCGTCGGCCGCGGCGGTGCCGACATGCACGAATGCGGCTGCGCCGCAGCCCACCAGCAGCCGAACGGCGCCGGCGATTGAAGAACGGACGACCATGGGAATCCTCCAGTTGGGTTTGGGTGCAAATCGTTGGAATCTCTTTGTCATGCAAAGTAATCAACCAACATGACAGATAAATGAAGGACGTCGCCGGCCGCTCGGGAATTTGACTGGTGTTGCATTGAATCGCGGCATATCTGCACATGCCATAAATAATTCACAGTGCAATGCAGCTTCGCGCTGCTTCGCCCGATTTTCGTTGGGATAGGGCAACGATGCCGTGCTGTGGCCGCCAGCATGGCGCTTTTGGGTCTCGTGGTGGCAACGTTAGTCGCTGAAACCCATACACGACAACTCCGCGGGACAACGGAACGGCGACGCTTGATCCATTCCGCATGGAACCTTTATCGCGAAAGCTCGGTCGTTATCCAAACGGACTCGAACCAGGAGCAGCGTTGCACATTCGGGTATTCATCGTGAGCAATGTGCGGCTGCATCGGGAGGGTTTGGCGGCATTGCTGCGCGAGTGTCCGTCGATCGAGGTACTGGGCGCCATCAGTGCGCAAGAGACGCAGAACGCGCCGCCCGCGGTGGCGACCGACGTCGCTCTGGTTGATTTGCTGTCGCCCGGCGATTCGGACATCGTCAGGGCGCTGCGAAAAATCCGCGCGGGGATGCGAATTTTGGCAGTGGGAGTTCGTGAAACCGCCAGTGAAGTACTCGCCTGCGCGGCCGCCGGCATGGACGGTTATGTGCCGATGGATGCCGCGTTGGGCGACATGGTCACCGCCATCGAGAACGCCGTGCGAGGTGAGTTGGCTTGCTCGCCCAAGGTAGCCGCGTCCCTCTACCACTGCATCGGCTTCCGGGACTTCTCAAGGACGGTCAATGCCAATCCTTTGACCATCGCGTGAACTTCAGGTCGCGGATTTGATCAACCGCGGCTGCCCGACGAAGGAAATTGCCTGGCGCTTGGGAGTGCAGCCGTGTACCGCCAAGAACCACGTCAGAAACATCTTGCACAAGCTTCAAGTACGTCGCCGCGGCCAAGCGGTCGCGAAACTGCGAACGTTGATCGGCGAGCGTTTTAGCCCCGGCTGAGAACACGCCTGGCCTCCGCTCATAGCCACAGCCCCGCCGCGCGCAACTGCAGCAGCGTGTTCATGGTCATGGGGCCGCCCGGATAGGCATCCGGTGGGGCAAACGGCGGTTGCAGTGTGCCGAGGCCGGCACCGCTGTGCCAATCCCAATCGGCCCGCCGTAGAACTGTTGTTGACCCGCGGGCAGCAAGCCCGGCACTTGCTGAAGATCGGGAAGGCCTGCGCCCACCCGGTTTGGGTCGACCTGCGCATAGGGTATTGCCGCAACGCGAAGAATATCGTACAGGGTCGAGACCCGCTGGTCGGCGCGCGCTCCATAGTTGATGCTTTGTAACATCGGATGATGAGAGAGCAGCAGCGCTGAAAAACCAACGACATGGGAAGCGGCCATCGACGTGCCGTCCCAAGCGGCATAGCCGCCGCCCGGGACGCTCGACACCACGGCAACGCCGGGCGCGCACACGCCAACTTGCGGTCCCCAAGCGCTGAAATTCGTCGCATAGATGCCCGAAAACGCGATCAGCTGGGGCAGCGCCCGCTGCGCGTGGCGAGTATCCTGCGGATATTCGCCGAGTTTTCCGACGGCAGACACTGTCAGCACGCCGGGTACATTGCCCGGAAATTGCACGGCTCCGCCGGAATTGCCGGCACCGGTAATGCAGGCGATTCCATTCAAGCGCGCTTCGGTGATCTTCTGCGCGACGATTTCGGAGAATTGCTCGGCGCTGACGCCGATCTGCACAATGTCCAGGCGCCGCTCGATGCACTGACTCAAAGCATCGATGAGATCGCTGAGGTGCCCGCCCGGCACTACTTTGAATATGTGCAGTTCGGAGTCCGGCGCGCAGCCGACGATTTCCGATGATGCGGCCCCGGAGGCTGATGTGGCCGCAGCCGCTGCCGAGGCGGCAATGATGCCCGCGCAGTGCGTACCCTGTCCCAGTTCGTCTGAGTTCCAACTCTGTGGGTCCTTGTCTCGGGTGAGATCCACGCCCCGCACGATGTGACGAAGCAGTGGGTGCGAGCTGTCGCAGCCGGAATCGATCAGGCCGATCTTGGTTCCGGCGCCCTTCCACTCGGAGGATACTCGATCGAATTTCATGATGCGCTGGCCCCAGCCGTAGGGGCGTTCGCCTGGAAAGCTTCGAGAAGTGCGCGCCAGCGGGCTCAACCGAATGACGTTGACTTGTCCGGATTCCAGCGACGGATTTCGGATATACCGTTCCCAATGATCTGCCGCGGGACGCACGTAGATCGCATGAATGCCGGTGCCGTCCACCGCGTTGGTCTGCAGACTCGCCTGGCCCGAGGAGTCGGTTATGGCTTGTGCCGGAAAGCCCGGTCCATACATATTGATTACCGCGTTCGCAAGCGGGCGCTCACCTTCGCCGAGAATGCGGAAGCGCAGTTCACGGCGTGGCCGAGGAAAGGGCATCGCCTGCACGGCGTGCTGCCAAC
This sequence comes from uncultured Gammaproteobacteria bacterium, assembly GCA_963775565.1. Classification (GTDB taxonomy): domain Bacteria; phylum Pseudomonadota; class Gammaproteobacteria; order Steroidobacterales; family Steroidobacteraceae; genus Bog-1198. Next base: position 90,689 of record CAVZJP010000015.1, on the reverse strand, counting down.
TCAAGGGCTCAGGGACGAGCATGTCTGAATAGCCGAGCGGCGCGTCACGTTCGACAATGACATGTGGTGGCGCGTTCTGGCGCAAGGCTTCGCCACGCTGCTCGTCCATCCGAACGACCATGGTCTCCGATGACATCGCGGTGGGCGCCGCGGCGTTCGATGTCAGTGGCGTGGTCTGGGCAGCGATGCCCGGAAGCCGGCGAATGATTTCAACATTGTCCATCTGCGCGAGCCTTTCGAAAAAGGGATCGCTGGGCAAAGACATGATGCCCGGCAGCGATCTGAAGCCGATCAGGTATCGCTGCTTGCGGCGCACAACCGTGGCAGAGGTCTTGTCGCCGGCACTGGTTCCAGCGCCGGTTGCTGAATCAGCTCTCTCGTCTCCGACAAGGTGATCCGACGTGGCGAACGCGTCCGGCGCACCGCTTGTTTGATTCGTTTGACTCGGTTTCTTGGATTGTGCTGATTTTGCCGTCTGACCCAAATTGTCCTTTTGCTCAGCCATGACACCCGCCTCGGTTGTGTAATCGCCACGCCGTTGTGTATCGCCACGCCGCCAATGAATCAATGCATCGTGATGCCAGGTACGAAGTTCGCTCCTAACTGGCTCGGTATGTATTGGCCGCTCTTGGCACAAATTGGCTCGGTATGAACTGGCCGGTATAGGGACTGCCAGGGACCTTAATTTGCCTGTTGCGCCGCCAATTGCGCCAACTGCTGCGCCACCGATTGATGATATTGCGCGAGCCGCTGCAGCAATTGCTGTTGCGATTGCGCTAGCAGCGCCGGATTGATTTGCTCCGGATTAGCCTGGGGTTGTTGCCATGACACCCGGCGGATTGCGTCAGCCCCGTTTGCCGAACCGGGGAACGCATTGGTGCCTTGCAGATGTTGCGGTGTGAAAGGCTGCGCCAATTGAGGTGCCAGAAGATGCAGCATCGCTTGCTGCTGCAGAGCGGCTTGCTGTTGAGCCTGTTGTTGGGCGGGGTGTTGCCAGTTCGACATTTGCGGCAGGCCTTGCGCGAAGCTGGGCGGTTTAGCTGCGGATAACCGTACAACGTGTTTGCGAAAGGAATGTTATTCGAGGTATCCTGCGGTCAAACCCTGCGGTCCAAAACTTCCCTGCGGATACCCGAAACCTTGGGGATAGCCCAAACCTTGGGGATAGCCGATACCTTTGGGGATAGCCGATACCTTGAGAATGGAAGTTACTTTGCGGATAGAACATGCGACCTCCGTCTTTCACTGGTTGGAATTGCCTTGCCCGGCACGACGTATCGCACTGGTGGCGAACGTCACGCTCGATTGCTGCCGTGACGTGGTTTGAGCGTAGGACCCGCCGTTGAACGTGTGTATGGCCCGATGGTGCCGGATCATCGCGATCACTCCGCAGGGCTCAGGAGGAGTGATGCTTTTGGCTCATTGCATCGAAGCCCGCGGGTATCCGCAGGAGTCCTCGCAGCCATAACTCAGACAATATACAATATGGCTCTTCCGGCCAAAACCCGGCGCCTTTGTTTGCGTGTTACTACGGTAGCGAGGAGACTCCATGCTGTTCGTGCGACCTGCAATGCTGGCCGTCGTGTTTTCCGTTTCAGCCTGTGGTGGGGGCGGCAGCTCCGGAACCTCCAGCACTGTCATGCCGCCGGTCAATCCTGGAACTCCCGCAACCCTCGATACCAGTGTCAATTACATGGTCAGCAATGTGGGCAGCGGCCTATTGCTCGATATCGCCAATTCATCGCAGGTCGCCGCATCGACGGCCGTTCAAGCTGCAGCCGCCGGCTCTGCAAGCCAGTTGTGGCACTTCATTCCAGCCGCCGTCAATCAGTACAAAATCGTCAATGCGAATAGCGGACAGGTACTCGGCATCAGCGCGGCTTCGACCATGAGCGGCGCGAACGCCGTACAGTACGCGGACAACGGCACAAACGATCACCTTTGGGAAGTCCTCGGCGTCGGTGGCGGCAAGTACAAAATCAAGAACATCAATAGTGCTCTGCTACTCGGCATCAACGCGGATTCGATTTCGGCAGGCGCGGGGGCCGTGCAGTCGAGCGAGAACGGTACGACCAGTCAATTATGGACGCTGTCCGCCGCGGGAGCGGCCTACGTAAACCCTCGAGTCGTCGCGGGCAACGTCGCACCCGTGCATGATCCCTCGATGATCAAGGGCGCCGGCGACTATCTGTTGTTTGCGACGGGTGGCGGAATAGAGCAACGCCAGTCGGCGGACCGCATCGATTTCACACCGGCGAATCTTGTGTACGCATTTGCGACTTTGCCGGGTTGGACGGCGACGTACACCAATGGCGCAGATTTGTGGGCGCCGGATGTTTCGTTCAGCGGCGGGCAGTACTACCTGTATTTCGCGGCCTCAACTTTCGGCAGTTCGAACTCAGCCATCGGCTTGGCGACCAGCTCGACGGGCGCCCCCGGTACTTGGGTGGATAGCGGCGCTCCGGTCGTGACTTCCGCAACCTGCTCTGGATCGAATGCCATCGATCCTGCGTTCTTGAGCGACGTATCAGGGAATTGGTGGTTGGCCTTTGGATCATTCTTCAATGGCATCAATATAATTCAGTTGGATCCGAGCACTGGCAAGCCCCTTGGCGCAACTCCGACGTGTTACTCCTTGGCACAGCGGACCGGCACTGCGATCGAAGGCTCAACCGTGTACCTACACGACAATATGTACTATTTGTTTGCGTCGGTGGACGTATGCTGTCAAGGGGTAAACAGCACGTATCATATCGTCGTTGGTCGTTCCAGCAATCCTCAAGGACCGTATGTCGATCGAGGCGGAATTTCAATGACTGAAGGCGGAGGCACCATCGTGCTCGCCACACACGGCAATATCATTGGTCCCGGCGGTCAAGATGTGTTCAAAGATACCGACGGTGATGTACTCGTCTACCACTACTACGACGGGAACAACGAAGGAACGCCGACGCTGGGCATCAACTTGTTGGGCTGGACGAGCGATGGTTGGCCGTTTGTGAATTGATCTGTCAGCGAGCGGGGCCATGCCGCGATCGGCCTAGGGGCGCATTTTTAGATCACGGGCCTCGCGTAACTTATTCCAGCGTTCGTATTGCTTCGCCTTGCTGGATGCCGAATCCTCGTGGCCGTTGAGCCAAAAGTCGAACCAGTCGACGATCATCTCCTGATGCGCGAAAATCTGCAGTGGCTTTCTGATGTTGTGCTCGCCGCTTCGCATGTACTGCAACTCGACCGGTTTTCCTTGATCGAGCATGGCTGCGTACATGTCCCATACCCCAAGTAAGTGCCACGGGTCCGCAGGCTGAAACAGAACGGGTACGGTGATCTTGTCGGTGGAAAAGCTTGGCACGCGTTCCATCCACTTCTTGAGACCCTCACCATAAGGTCGAGCGCCCACATAAAAATTGGCGTCCTCTGCCGCCAGGGGTGTGCCAACGTACTCATAATATCCCGTGAGGGTCACCGGGTCTGAATTGGCAATCTCAGCTGCCAAGAAACGCTGCGGTGCGTGTGTGATGGCGTTGGCAACCAACCAACCCGAATAACTATAGCCGGAGATGCCCACCCTGGAGGGATCGACGATGCCTTCGGCAGCCAGTTTGTCGATGGCGGCTAAGTAGACATCGACTCCAAGCTCGATTCCGTCGCGCCAAGTCGGTTGCGGGGATTCCGGCTCGTCAACTTGCAGGACAACAATGTCGCGGCCGGCGAGTGCGCGGCCGGCGTTCGAGGTGTCTGAGTATCCTGCCCGAAAAAATCGCTTGGAGTCGAACCCGTGTGTCTGAATCACCAAGCCGTAGCGCTTGCCCTGCGTAAAGTGGGGTGGCAGGACCAGACCCCCCATCACGTCGCGGCCATGGGGATCCTTCCACCGATAAATGCTCGCGGACCCCAGCGCAATATTGGCCAGCTGCGGATTGGGGTCGAAGATCTGACGACTGGTGCCCGTCCGTGAGTCAGTCGCCACCAATACTGGAGGCTCGTTGAGGCTCTCGTGCACACTGAGTTCAATTTCCGATCGAGAATTTAGCAGCGAGCGCTTCTCGTTGGTCCAGGAATATCCGTGCCGATGCAAGACTTTTTCTGAGTACCTGGGCTGCCCGGCTTCCTTGTACTGCGCTCGTATCTGGTCGGCCAATGGCCATTCGAGAGCGAGAATGGATGAGCCTTTGTGATAGGCGCCGGTGATGCATTGCGCCGCGTCTTGTTCGAGGCGCAGCAGCGCGATTTCGCATAACGATGGTGGTGGCGCGCCATCGCTGGTCGCGACCAATACCTTCGTAAGCGCGATCTCTTTGCCGTCCGGCGCCCAGGCTGCCCGAAATCGGCCTGGGCCACCTTTGGCGAGCGGCACACCGTCCAGAGTTGTCCTGTGCCCTGATTTCAAATCGATTATCAGATAACGAAGTTCTGTCGCAACTGAGGTTGTGCCCTTCGACCGCTTGGCATTGGCATCCGGGACATTGTCGTTGCCGATCGTCACCACACGGCTGGCATCAGATGACAATGAGACGAGAAGCGATGGGTACCCCGTCATTAGTTTTACGGAATCGCCAGTTTCAGTATCGACAACCGGCATCGTTTGATTCTCGTGAATCCGCCACAGCTCCACTTGAAGAGGCTCCCCGTAGGCATTGCCTCTGAAATGGGGATAGAGCAGCGGCATCAGCGGAGTGTCTGTCCCGACCGTCACGTCCGGGATGCCGGGACCTGCGGACTACCCATGCCCGATCGTCTTGCAGATCGGCATCGGGGCCCGCCAGATAGACGAATTCAACTCGTGATCTCGCGTACGCAAGCACGTCTTGCGTCGGGGGCGTGAGTGGCTCGACCTTGCGAGACTCCAAGTCGACACTGAACAATTGCCGATTGACGCGGCCGTTGCGGCCGATGAAGGTCAGGCGCCGGCCATCTTCTGACCACTGTGGAGCGGAAATCGAGTTCCCCGCATCGAACACACTGAGCCCCAAGCCGCCGTTGACGGACGCGGACATGCGCGTCAGTGGCAGGGCTTGGGCACGGGGAGCCTCACATCACGAAGACTTTTCTCAACCGCCGCCGTGTCGAACAGCCAGATCGTTCCCTCCGTCACCCCTTCGGGTAACACACCGCGGTGCGTCACTTTTACAAAGTAGCGGCCATCAGGGGAAAAGACTCCGTCATCGTCCAAGTCATTTGGAGTCGAAGAAGCCAGAGTACCGAAGTACGACATTTCCACAGAATCGCGGACTTCAAAGCGTCGATCGATTTGGCTGGGTACATCCGCCGCCAACCCGGAATTGACCATGAGGATTCCCAGGTAGAGAAGGGTCGCTGCGCGGCAAAACTCTGGGTACATCCGGGTACTACCTACGTGTGAATCGCCTTATGTGCAGTCAGTTACAAAAACATTCCAGGAGAGCGGACGCAACTTGGCCTGAAGCGTGGAGCCGGAGAATGAGCATCCAGAGTGCTGCCGCGGCTTGACGGCGTCCGGCGCCGACTTGGTATTGGTCGCTTTCAAGTCGGGGTGATGCAATTCGCTTGCGGATACGATCTTGCGGCTTCCCAAGCCGCGCAACTCAATACTCAGCTCCATCTCATCATCGCTGCTGCAATTCAGCGCGAACACAGTCGCCAGACCGCTTTTTTCGTCATACAGAACGCTGCTCAGTAGATAGTCGAGGCGTGAGAAATTGCCGGCGGCATAGCCTTCGGTTTCAACTTCGTTCGCAGCACGTCGCCGTGGCCAAACCGCGACGCTTGCGAGAACGGATGGAAGATCGTCTGCCGCCAGGCCGGGCCGCCGTTTCCGTCATGATCGCGCCGATGACGTTCACGAGTTGCGCGAGACAGGCGGCCTTCACGCGGTCGGCATTGTTCATCAGCGTGATCAGCACGCCGCCGACGATCAGCGCGTCCTCGAAATTGTAGACCTCCTCGATCAGCCTCGGCGCCTTCGGCCAGCCGGGCTTGCGCAGATCGGAGGGCTTGTGCGCCTTGTACCAGACGTTCCATTCGTCGAGCGACAGCATGATGCGCTTGGGCGAGCGCCGCTTGGCGGCGACGGCGTCGGCGATGGCGGCGACTTCCTTGATGAAGGAGTTCGAGATCCTCGATCACGGAGAAATAGGTCCTGATGTCGTTCGCGTCGTTGCGGAAATACTGGTGCAGGGAAATGAAATCGACCTGATCGAAGCAGCGTTCGAGCACGTCGTGCTCCCAGTGGCCGAAGGTCGGCATGCTGCGGTTGGATGAGCCGCAGGCCGTCAGCGTCACGCCGGGATCGACCCAGCGCATGACCTTGGCGGTCTCCTGCGCGACGCGGCCATATTCCTCTGCCGTCTTCTGGCAGATCTGCCACGGCCCATCCATCTCGTTGCCGAGGCACCAGAACTTGATGCCGTGCGGCTTCTCGAAATCCGTGCGCGCGACGCAGGTCGGAATAGTGTGTGCCGCCCGGATGGTTGCAGTATTCGATGAAATGGCGCGCCTCGTCCGGCCCGCGCGTGCCGAGATTGACCGCGAACATCGGCTCGACCCCGGCCGCCTTGCACCAGGTCATGAATTCGTTGGTACCGAACTGCGTTGGTCTCGGTGCTTCCCCAGGCGAGATCGAGACGCTTCGGCCGCTGCGCCTTCGGGCCGACGCCGTCCTCCCAGTTGTATCCAGAGAGAAAATTGCCGCCGGGATAGCGCACGATGGTGGCGCCCAGCTCCTTGGTCAGCGCCAGCACGTCCTGCCGCGAAGCCGTTCGCATCGGCCGTCGGATGCCCGGCTCGTAGATGCCGCCATAGACGCAGCGGCCCATGTGCTCGACGAAAGTGCCGAACACACGCCGGTCCAGCGGCGACGAGCACGAAATCGCGATCGACGACAATCTTGCTCTTCAGCATCTTAGGCCTCCCGACTAAAGCAGATTGAAAAGAATGTCATTTACTCGCCGCTCGGCGTCCGCAAGCGCCTGGTCGATCGGTTTTTGGCCGGTGATCGCCGATTCCATCTCCTCCGAGACGATCTGCTGGATGAGGAACTGACGCTGCACGCCGGGCGGCAGCGGCGCTGCCGATATCGACGAGCTTGGCCATTTCCGCGCGATGCGGCAGCGCGCGCCAGCGCGCACTCTCGATGACAGCGCTGTAGGCGGGCAGATGGCCCGTGCGCGACCAGTCGAAATCGTTATCCTTCAGGAAGCGCAGCAGCCGGAAAATCGCGCGCATTTTTTCCGGCGCTGCGCTTCGCCGCTCGGCACGACCCAGGAATGGCCATCGGCATAGGTGACGTCGCGGCCGGGATAGAGTTGCGGATAGGGCACGACGGTCATAGCCGCCGGCCAGCGGCGAGCCGGGCTGCTTCGATGCCTGCTCGTAAGTGCCGATCATCCAGGTGCCGACCAGATAGACGCCGCCCTGCCCGTTCAGGAATCCGCTCGGTCGCCGCCGTGTAGTCCTGGTTCTTGGTGGTCAGCTCCTCGTCGTAAATCTGCTTGAAGAGCTGCAATCACGCGCCGCGCTTCCGGCGTCTGCAGCTTGATATGGCGCGGATCGGCGAAGAAATCCGAATTCTGCTGCATCAGAAATGTGAACAGATTGCGCGCATAGGCGGACGGCTCGTTCACCATCGACTGGATGAGGTAGGGCTTTGCCGGTCGCGCTGCGGAATTGGCGCGCCTGTGCCAGCAGCTCCTCGGGAGTATGCGGCAGGACGGGCTTTCCCGTCGCGCACCAGCCCGGCGGCGCGAAACAGATTCATGTTGATCTGCCAGAGCGGCGCCCAGTTGTCGAACGGCAGCGCATAGACATGGCCGTCGCGGGTCACGCCCTCGCGCGCCGCGCGGGTGAAGCTCGCCGGATCGACTCCCGACCGACGCGAGCCCGTCATCCAGCGGCATCGATCAGATGACGCTGGCTGTAATCGGAGATCACCGACTGGTGCATGGTGACGAGATCGGGCGGATCGCCGGCGGCCAGTTCCGCCGACAGTTGGTCGTAGCCGGGCCAGTAGACGATGTTGACCTTGACGTGGATGTCCGGATTGTCGGCATTGAATTTGTTGATCAGCGTCGTGATGATGCCGCATTCGCCTTCCGCGGCGGCGACGTCGGTCGAATTGCCGTATTGCGCATCGCAGGCGCCGAAGAAGCGCTGCAAAGTGATCTCGACGCGGCCCGTCGGTTCTGGGCTGCGCAGCCGGACACCGCGCAACACGGCGGCAAGACCAGCAGACAGGCAAGCGCGGCGCATCATCACGCCGCCGCGCGCGAACGCCGGCCACGATGTAGCGCTGGAAGATCACGTAGACGATCAGGATCGGCACGCTGGCAAAGACCGCCTGCGCCATCAGAAAGCCCAAGCCCGTTGGTCTGCGCGAAATTCATCTGCGAGGACGCGACGCCGACGGTGAGCGTGTACATCTCCGAGTTCGTTGCGGAGATCAGCGGCCACCAATAGTCGTTCCAGGTCGACAGGAAAGTGAAGATCCCCAGCGTGGCCTGCGCCGGCAGCGACAGCGGCAGGAGGATTCGCCAGAAGGTCCTGAAGCGCGACGCGCCATCAAGCCATGCCGCCTCCTCCAGCTCCTTCGGCATGGCGCGGAAATACTGCGTCATGAGGAACACGCCGAACGGCGCGGCAAGTCCGGGAAAAATCAGTCCCGCCATAGGTGTTGTGCAGTCGAGCGCGCTGAACATCTGGTGGCGCGCGATGATCACGGATTGCTCCGGGATCGCGAGGCCGAAGAGGACGATGACGAAAATCACGTCACGGCCCGGAAAGCGCAGCCGCGCGAAGCCGTAGCCTGCGAGCGAAGAAAGCGCGAGCACGCCGAAGCGTGACGCCGAAGCGAGACGATCGCGCTGTTCAAGAGCCAGCCGAAGACCGCGGAGTGGCCGAGGATGTCCGTGTAGTTCTGCAGTGTGTAGGGCGGGGAGAACGCCGTCTGCGTGCCGCGCAGCAGTTCGTCGTTCGGTTTCAGCGACAGAAGCAGCGTCCACAGCAGCGGCGCCGCCATCACCAGCGCCGCGATCGCCGAGCGCTGCCAAGCGGCACAATGTCGCGCAAACCGGATCTTGGCGCGCCATGCTCATCGCCTCTCGCGTCCGCGCGACGGCGAAGAACTGCGTCATGGCCGCAACCAGAATGATGCAGAAGAGGATTTCCGAAGCCGCCGCCGCATAGCCGATATCCCAGCGCTGGAACCCGATCTGATAGATGAAGAGCACGATCGGCAGCGAGGCATTGTTCGGGCCGCCGAGCGTCATGATCTGCGCCTGGCCGAAGAGCTGGAATTGCAGGATGATCTCGATCACGATGACGACGATGCGCCGTGCGCCGGATCGAGGGCAGCGTGATGCGCATCAGCGTGCGCCATCGCCCGGCATTGTCGAGCGCGGCGGCTTCGTAGAGTTCCTTCGGCACCTGCTGGAGCGCGGCCAGAAACAGCATCATCGGCAGGCCGATGCACCACCAGATCGTGGTGATCGCGATGGCCGGCATCGCGAGATGCGCATCGCTCAGGAACGGCACCGGCGGCAGGCCGATGTCGGCAGAGCGCTTGGCGATCAAGCCGCCGTCCGGAATCAGCACCATGCGCCAGATCAGCGTCACGATCGTCACCGACAGTACCGATGACGAAAAGAACAGGCCGCGCAAAACCGTCGACCAGCGCGAGCCGTTGTTGAGGGCAAGCGCCAGCCCGAGGCCGGTCAGCGTCAGCGCCGGAACCGTCAGCAGCACGAAATAGCAGGTGTTCCGACACCGCCTGCAGAAACACCGTCGTCGCGGAACAGGCGCGAGTAATTCTCGATGCCGATGAATTGCGAACCGCCGAACAGGTCGGCCTTGTGCAGGCTGAGCCACATGCCGGAAAACAGCGGAAAGACCAGCAGCACCGAGAACACGATCAGATAAGGCGTGACGAAGAGTATCCCGCTTCGCGCCTCGCCGGCAGCCGCGACCACGCTCGAACGGGCCTTGCTCTGCTTTGCCAATTTGTCATGTTCAGGCCGGCCGCCGACAATTGCGGCCCTCGGCATCGAATAGATGCGCGGCGGCCGGATCGAATTGGATCCCGACCGTATTCGCCTTCCCGCGCAGTGAATGAGGCATCGGCCAAGGCCACCAGACGGCTTTCTCGGCCAATGACAAATAGACAAAGGTCTTGTCGCCCAGGAATTCCGACGAAATCCACCTTCGCATTCGTCAGTCCTTCGACCCGGCGCACAAAGCTTGTATCGCCTCGGGCCGCAGGCCGACCCGCAACGGACCCTCGGCAGTCACTGCTGCAACCGGCACGGCGGTGTCGATCGCCGTGCCGTCGCCCAGCATTACGCGCTGCAGCGGCTGCTCGGTATGGACCCGGCGCGACGGGCAGGATATTCATGGCAGGCGAGCCGACGAATGTGGCGACGAATTTCGTTGCGGGGTGGCCATAGATCTCGCGGGGCGTGCCGACTTGCTCGATGCGCTGCTGGTTCATGACCACGATCCGGTCGGCCAGGGTCATGGCCTCCGTTTGGTCATGAGTCACGAAGATCATGGCGGTTCCGGATGCGCCGGTGGAGATTGGCGATCTCCTGCCGCGTGCGGCTGCGCAAGCGCCGCATCCAGATTGGATAGCGGCTCGTCGAACATGAAGACCTTCGGCTCCTTGACGATCGCGCGGCCGATCGCGACGCGCTGGCGCTGGCCGCCGGAAAGTTCCGCGGGCATGCGGTCGAGCAGCGGCTGCATCTCCAGCATCCGCGCCACTTCCGCGATGCGCCGCTCGATTTCGGCTCGACCCGACACCGACATTGACGCAGCCCGAACGCCATGTTTTCGCGCACGCGTCATGTGCGGATAGAGGGCGTAGCTCTGGAACACCATTGCAACGCCGCGTTTGCCCGGCGGCAGATGATCCACGCGTTGCCCGTCGATCTCGATCGCGCCGGAGTCGATGGATTCCAGACCCGCAACTGCGCGTAGCAGCGTGGACTTGCCGCAGCCCGACGGACCCAGGACGACGACGAAATTCGTTTGCCCCGATGTCGAGCGAAACGTTATCGAGCACCAAGGTGTCGCCGAAGCGTTTGCTGATGCCCCTTGAGCGCAAGACCGCTCACGCTGGTTGATCCCCTTTATTCGACCGCGCCGCGCCGATCTAGTGATTGTGGCGGGGAATACCCTTGGTGCGCGCGATACGCTGATACTTCGCGGCCGGTTCGAGAACGGAGCCGCGTGTCCATCTGGCCGACAATTCCGCGCTGCATTTCCTGCCATGGCGTCTGGCTCGCGGGATAACGGATAGCCGCCGGCGGCGTCAAGCTGCTTCGCGGCGCTTCTGTATTTCCGCTTCGGAGCAGCAGCACATTGACCTCGCCCTTTCGTAAGTCGACGCGAATCCGATCTCCGGTCTTCAGAACCGCCAGACCGCCGCCGACCGCCGCCTCGGGCGAAGCGTTCAAGATCGACGGCGAACCCGAGGTGCCGGACTGCCGCCCATCGCCGATGCACGGCAGCACGTGGACGCCCTGCGCGATGAGTTGCACGGGCGCGCGCATGTTGACCACCTCCGCACCGCCGGGATAGCCGATGGCGCCCGCTGCCGCGCATGAACAGCACGCAGTGCTCGTCGATGTCCAATGCCGGATCATCGATATGCGCGTGGTAGTCCTCCGGTCCGTCGAAGACGACCGCGCGGCCCTCGAACGCGTCGGGATCCTTCGGATTGGACAAGTAGCGGTCGCGGAATTCCTTCGAGATCACGCTGGTCTTCATGATCGCGGAATCGAACAGGTTGCCGCGCAACACCAGGAACCCGGCCTTCTGCGCCAACGGGCGCTCGAAAGGGCGAATCACCGCTTCATCCAGGATCATCGCGCCGCGGCGCAGTTTTCGCCGAGCGTGCGGCCATTGGCGGTCAGCGCCTTATCGAATAGCAGCCCCTGCTTCATCAGCTGCGCAACGACGGCCGGAACGCCGCCGGCGCGATAAAAATCCTCGCCGAGATACTCGCCCGCCGGCTGCAGATTCACCAGCAGCGGAATGTCGTAGCCGTAGGTCTGCCAATCCTCGATCGAAAGCTCCACACCGATGTGCCGGGCCAGCGCAATCAAGTGCAACGGAGCATTGGTCGAACCGCCGAGCGCGGAATTCACCCGAATCGCATTGATGAAAGATTCGCGCGTGAGAATGTCGGACGGCTTGCGGTCGGCGTGGATCATCTCGACGATCTGCCGGCCGGTTTCGTAGGCGCATTCCTGGCGATCGCGATGCGGCGCGGGGATTGCCGCGGAGCCCGGCAGCGACATGCCGAGCACTTCGGTCAAGCTGTTCATGGTGGTCGCCGTGCCCATGGTGTTGCAGTAGCCGGTGGACGGCGCCGCCGAGGCCACCAGTTTGATGAAGGCCGCGCGATCGATTTCACCCGCCGCGAATCGCTCGCGCGCTTTCCAGACCACTGTTCCCGACCCGATTCGCTTGCCGTCCGCCCAGGCACTCATCATCGGACCGACGGACAGTGCAATCGCGGGGATGTCGACCGTCGCCGCGGCCATCAGACAGGCGGGCGTGGTCTTGTCGCAGCCAATCGTGAGCACGACGCCATCGATCGGGTAGCCGTAGAGCAGTCTCCACCAGGCCTAAATAGGCCAGGTTGCGGTCAAGCCCGGCCGTGGGACGCTTGCCGGTTTCCTGGATGGGATGAACCGGAAATTCGATGGGGATGCCGCCGGCGTCGCGGATGCCCTCCCGCACGCGGGTCGCCAGCACCAGGTGATGGCGATTGCAGGGCGAAAGATCGGAGCCGGTTTGGGCGATGCCGACGATGGGTCGTCCGGACTGCAACTCCTCGAGCGTCAGGCCGAAATTCAAGTACCGCTCCAGGTACAGCGCGGTCATGTCGGCGTTGTCCGGATCGTCGAACCATGCCCGGGAGCGCAGGCGGGGCGGTGAGGAGGCCGAGTTCATGCTAGATATCCGTTCGCAGGGTCGAAACAAAGCCAATCAAAATGGCCGCTTATGCTCTCATATTTACTCAGACAAATTGCCATAGTGGCCTGGCCTTGGCAAGATAGCGCCGAGTCCAGCAACAGTCCCGATAAGAATATGACCGGTCTTATCGCATTCACCGCGGGTTGAATATGCGCAGACATGCTTACTTTGCCACGATGTTTGCCTTGCGCCTCTTTGGCGGCCGTAGGGCAGGAGGATGCCCATCGCCCGATCGAGAGTGCTGGGTTCGGCCGAGTCGGAGACATGAACGTGCAAATCTACACTCTGACCAACGTCCATGGCATCGAAGCTCGCATCATGACCTATGGGGCCACACTGGTCTCGTTGAAGACCCCGGATCGTGCGGGCAATTTCAAAAACATCGTGCTGGGGTTCGACTCCTTGGATCCTTATTTGGCCGGCGTGCCTTATTTCGGCGCCACCGTCGGCCGCTACGCCAACCGCATCGCCGGGGGGCGATTCGAACTGGACGGCAAGAACTACCAGTTGCCGCGGAACAACGGACCGAATAGCCTGCATGGCGGCGATCGAGGATTCGACAAGCGGGTCTGGAAGGCAGAGCCGATCGAGACGCCCACGGGACCCTCGCTGCGACTGACCTATGTCAGCGCGGCGGGCGAGGAAGGATACCCCGGAGAACTGACTGCGCACGTGACCTATCGGCTGGGTGACGATGACACGCTGGCGATCGACTATGAAGCCACGACCACGGCGCCTACGCCGGTCAATCTTGCCAATCACGCTTATTTCAATCTGACGGGCGATCCTGAACGCACGATTCTGGATCAAATGCTGACAATCAATGCCGACCGCTTTACCCCCGTCGATGCCACCCTCATTCCCACCGGCGAAATGCGTCGCCGTTGCGCGAACGCCGTTTGACTTTCGCACGCCGCAATCGATCGGCAGCCGGATCAACGATAAGGATGAGCAGCTGCGTTTGGGCGGTGGCTACGATCACAATTGGGTGCTCAAAAAGGCCGGTGCCGGCTCCCTGACGCTGGCGGCGGTGCTGACCGATCCTGAGAGCGGGCGCTCCGTGGAATTTCGTACCACCCAACCGGGGCTGCAGTTCTACTCCGGCAATTTTCTGGATGGGAAACCGGCCGGCACGGGGACGGTATTCAGCTACCGAACCGGCCTGTGCCTGGAGACTCAGCACTTTCCCGACTCGCCGAACCAGCCCGGCTTTCCGTCTACCATCTTGCGTCCCGGTGAGACCTATTCGGAAAGAACGGTTTTGACATTTCGTACAACAAAACAGCGTTAACCGATCGTGAAGATGTTATCGCCACGCGGCAGCAGTCGCGCTGCCCGCACTAAAATGGGCTGAGCGCGATGCCCGCGAGCATATCCCGGCGCGAAATGCGCATGGGTTTGCTTGCCTCAGTGCAAATTCAAAACGACGATCGACTTCGCCGGCAGTGTCACCGACAGGCCGTGGCCGCTGATCGCCGCCCCGTTAAAGGCGACCGGGTGGACGGCGTCCGGATTTTCGAATGTATTGCGCGCATCCATTGCCGCGGCCGTCAGCAGTCTGCCGCTCACTTGCGAGGGACTTGCGCCGGATATCGCAACGGAAACGGCAATTGACCGGTTCGGATCCAGATTGACCAGTGCGACGACGATCGATGCCGACAGCCGTTCGCGCGGCCGACAGGCTGATCGCCGGAACCGAAGCGCCGCCGCGCGTATATTGCGGCGTCGAGAGTTCCGCCGGTAAGTACGTCGCATCCTGGAATGGCTGGTACATCTTGAACACGTGATAGGTGGGCGTCAGAATCATCTGCGGCCCTTTGGTCAGAATCATCGCCTGCAACACATTGACCATCTGCGCAATGTTCGCCAGGCGCACGCGGTCGGCATGATGCTCGAAAGACATTGAAATTGAGCGCGGCGACAATGGCATCGCGCAGCGTATTTTGCTGATACAGAAATCCCGGCTCGCGGCCCGGTTCCGGATCGTACCAAGTACCCCATTCATCGACCGCAAAGCCGATCTTCTTCGCCGGATCATACTTGTCCATGACAGCGCGTGTTTTGCGTGATGAAGTCATCCATCCTGAGCGTGTGCGCCAGGGTTGAAATCCACTGATCCTCGCCAAAGCCGGTAGCGGGGCCCTTGTGATTGCCATCGATCGCCGGGAATCGTGTAGTAGTGGAAGCTGATCGCCCCCATATCGCGGTTTACCTTCGATATCAGCGCGGTAGTCCAGGCGGTGTCGTTGTCGTTGCCGCCGCTTGCGACGATGATCGGTCGCGCGCCCTGCGGGCGCCTTGAGAAAGCTGGCGTCCTGGCGGAAAAGATCGACGTAATGTTCGGGGGTCATATTGCCGCCGCAACCCCAGGCCTCGTTGCCGACGGCAAAGTAAGCAATCTTCCAAGGCTTGGGATGGCCGTTGCGAGCCCGCTCCGCGGTCAGCGACGTGGCCTTGTCTGAAGTCATGTATTGCAGCCATTCCGCCATTTCGCGCGCCGAGCCGGTGCCGACATTGCCGTTGATGTAGGCGTCGGCGCCGATCAGTTCAGCGAAATCCAGGAACTCGTGCGTGCCGAAGGCGTTCGATTCGGGAACGCCGCCCCAATTCGTGTTCAAGGTCACGGGACGTGCGGCGCGAGGACCGATGCCGTCGCGCCAGTGGTATTCGTCCGCGAAGCAGCCGCCCGGCCAGCGCACCACCGGCACATGCAGTTCGCGCAAGCGCTGCAATCACGTCATTGCGAAAGCCGCGGATATTGGGAATCGAGGAGCGCTCGCCCACCCACACGCCTTCTTCGATGCCGCGGCCGAGGTGCTCGGCAAATTGCCCGAAAATATGCCGATCGATCTTCGCGCCGGACTGATCCGCATGAATCACGGCACTCGCGCCGGAGTCCGGCGCCTGCTGTGCAAGGACCTTGGCGAAGTCAATATTGGGAATGCGGCAAACGCAGTGAGCAGCGCGGCCAGTTTGCGGACATTGGGCGGCATTCGTGGGATCCTCTACATGAAGGCGACAGGCCAATTGTCCTTGGTCCAGCCCATCCGCACTATAACTCAGACAATAAGCCAGTTACGAGCGGCTGCGCAAGATTGTCAGGGGCTTTTGTCTGAGTTTTTTGGAGAGGCTTTTGAGCAATATTGGGGCCGCGAGCGTATGGAGACTGGGGTGACCGTCGGCCGCCGTGGCAACCGCGTCGCGCGAATAGTAATATTGCCGTCGTTATCGCGGAAAAGGCGCACTTGACCCACATGACCGGCTCTCCCACCGCTTTCGAACCGCCGGCCAAAGCGTTGCGGCTGCACGGATCCATCGCACGCAAGCTTGGAATTTCAATCGTCTCCGGGCAATACAAGCCCGGAGATCTGCTCGACGGGGAAATCTCATCCAGCGAGCAATTCGCGGTTTCGCGCACCGCATATCGCGAGGCCGTGCGCATTCTCGCGGCCAAGGGACTGGTGGATGCGCGGCCCAAAGTTGGCACTCGCATCAATCCGAAATCCCAATGGAATCTGCTGGATCCCGATGTTCTGGTGTGGATCTTCGAGTCCGAACCCGATCTCGATGTCTTGAATAGCCTTTTCGAGCTGAGAAACGTGGTGGAATCCGCCGCCGCGGGTTTTGCGGCGTCACGCCGTTCGGCGGCGCATCTGAAAGCCATGCGCCTCGCACTCAGGGGCATGGCGACGCACACCTTGGCTACCGAGGCAGGCCGTCAGGCCGATCTGGATTTCCACACGACGCTCCTGGATGCGACGGACAATCCATTCATTATTTCTCTGACCAGCGGTGTGAGCGCGGCGATCAACGCGACGACGGTATTCAAGTATCGCAAAGGTCCGTTGCGGCGCGACCCGATGCCGGATCACGTGCGGGTGTTCGAGGCCATCGCGGCGAAAAATCCCGTCAAGGCCCAGCAAGCGATGAGCGAACTGATCGTACTGGCGCGCGAGGATACGCCGATTTCCCGCACGCAGAGCGCCGCCGCGCCAGGTAGCGCGCAGTCCTGAGTCGTCCCTGCGTCGCGCGGGGCTGACATATTGTCTGAGTTATCCTACAATTGAGAGACTCAGCCCTCGATTGGTGAAACCGCCATGCCGTTGCGATTGGTACAAATTCAAAGCGCCAGCGGCGAAAGATTCGTGGCCGCCGTCACCGATGGTGCGGCCGCATGGCGCATCAAGGGATCGACCACCGTTCTCGCCTTGGCGCAGGCGGCAATCGCCGCCAATTCGACCTTGAAGGATTTGGTCGATGCCGCGGGACGGGCGGAAACCTTCGATCTTCGCGACGCGCTCGCAGCACGGCAGGATATTGGCGCCCGTCGATCATCCGGATCCGGCGCGGGTTTTCCTGACCGGAACCGGTCTTACGCATCTGGGCTCCGCGGACGCGCGCGACAAGATGCACGCCAAGGCGCACTCGGCGGACGCATCGGATTCGATGAAGATGTTTCGCATGGGCCTCGAAGGCGGGAAGCGCGAAGCCGGACAGATCGGCGTGCAGCCGGAGTGGTTTTACAAAGGCGACGGACGCAGCATTGTCGCGCCGGAAAAGCCGCTGCCTTCGCCGGAGTTTGCGCTCGACGGCGGGGAGGAACCGGAACTCGCCGGGATTTACCTCATCGCGCCGGATGGCACCCCTTATCGCCTTGGATTCACGCTCGCCAATGAGTTTTCCGATCATGTCATGGAGCGGATGAACTATCTGTATCTGGCACATTCGAAATTGCGTCACGCAGCGCTCGGGCCCGGAGCTGTTGTTGGGCGAATTGCCGGCCGATATTCGCGGCGCTGCGCGCATCACGCGTGCCGGCAAAGCGATATGGGAAAAACCGTTCCTCACCGGCGAGGCGAACATGTCGCACCATGTCCGAAATCTGGAACATCATCATTTCAAATATGCTTTGTTTCGCCGGCCCGGAGACTTGCACGTGCACTTTCTTCGGAACTGCGACGCTGTCCTTCGCCGACCAAGTCAAGGCGCAGGACGGAGATGTGTTCGAGATCGAAGCACCGCCGTTCGCGCTGCCGCTGCGCAATCCACTGAAAACCGTTCCGGCGCCGATGGGCGGGGTTCGCAGTCTCTGATAAGAATGTGAAGAGTCGAGTGAGGGGAACTCGTGAAGCCGATTCGCGTCGGGATAGTCGGTGTCGGCAAGATCGCGCGCGATCAGCATATCCCTGCGATCCTGGGAAATTCCGCATTCAATTTGGAGGCGGCAGCGAGCCGACACGCGCAGGCAAGCGGAGTTGCGAACTTTTCGAGTATCGATGAGATGCTGGCCAATGTACCGGATCTTGACGCCGTGGCCATCTGCACGCCGCCGCAGGCGCACTATGAGGCCGCAAAGCTGGCGTTGGCAAGCGGCAAGCATGTGCTGCTGGAGAAACCGCCGTGCACTTCGATGATGCAGTTCGAGAACCTGGTGCGACTGGCGCGCATTGCCGGGCTGCACCCTGTATCAAACCTGGCATTCGCAGCACGCGCATGGGGTGGCTCCAGCGCAGCGTTTGCTGCAGCAACAAACTCTGCAGCAGGCACGGGTGACCTGGAAAGAAGATGTGCGCCACTGGCATCCCGGGCAGACCTGGATCTGGGAGGCCGGCGGCTTCGGCGTGCTCGATCCCGGTATCAACGCGATTTCGATTCTCACGCACATCATCGCCGAGCCGATCTTTGCCAAATCGGCGCGCCTTTACGTGCCGTCGAATTGCGCGGCACCCATTGCCGCGGAGCTCGAGTTCGTGACTGATCGCGGCGTGCGCGGATCTCGGCCGCGCTGGATTTTCGCCATACCGGCACGCAGACCTGGGACATCGACCTGGACACCGACCAAGGGCCGATCAAGCTGTCCGCGGGCGGCGGCCAATTGACGGTCGGCGCCGATCGCTGTGCCGCCGGACGCGGTGCACTCGCCAGCGAGTACGAGGACATCTATCGGCCGTTTTGCCGAACTCATTCGGCAGGAGAAATCGGAGGTCGATGCGCGGCCGCTGCAGCTCGTGGCGGATATCTTCCTGATCGCGCAAGCGGATCGTTTCCGTCGAGCCGTTTGTTCCATGAGCACGTTCAATGCCGCGGACTGGATCGTGGTGGCCGTGTTCATCGCCGTCATGCTGGCCATCGTCCTCTATTCCATGCGCACCAAGGCCGAGTCCGGCAAGGACTACTTTCTCTCCGGACGCGACAGCAACTGGCTGCAGATCGGCACCTCGATTTTCTCCTCGAACATCGGCTCGGAGCACCTGGTGGGCCTGGCCGGCGCCGGCTTCGCCACCGGCATGGCCATGGCACATTGGGAAATCCAATCCTGGCTGATCCTCGTGCTGGGGTGGGTGTTTGTGCCGCTGTACGACCGCATGAAGGTCTTCACGATGCCGGAATTTCTCGAGCTGCGCTTCAGCCGCGGCTCGCGAAATGTCCTCAGCCTGCTCACCATCGCCAGCCTCGTGCTCACCAAGATCGCCGTCACCATTTACGCCGGCGATGTGGTGGTGCGCACCTTGCTCGGTATCGACAGCGTCAACATCTTCGGATTCGCAGGTGGATGTCTTCTGGGTCATCGCGCTGGGGCTGGCGTTTACCACCGGCCTGTATACCGTGCTCGGCGGATTGCGCGTGATCATGTATACGGCGGTGCTGCAGGCGCCGGTTCTCATCGTAGGATCGGTGTGCATTCTTTATTCGGGATTGAGCGCGCTCGGCCACGGCAGTCTGGCCGCCGGCTGGCACGCGACCGTCGCCGCCGCCGGCGCCAATATCCATCTGATTCGACCGCTCGAGGATCCGGACTGGTCGTGGGCGGCGGTGCTGCCGGGTTCGGCGATCATCGGCTTCTGGTATTGGTGCACGGATCAATACATCGTCCAGCGGGTGCTCGCCGGAAGAAATCAGCAGCAATCGCGTCGCGGCACCATCCTCGCAGCCTTCTTGAAGCTGACGCCGGTCTTCATCTTTCTGGTGCCGGGAATGATTGCCTTTGCGCTGACCCAGGCGCCGGAATCGGATTTCAACACCAGCGGCGATGCCGCCTATACCTCGCTGGTCGCGCAAATCCTGCCGCACGGCTTGCGCGGCATGGTGGCCTGCTCGATGATCGTGGCGTTGATGGCCTCGCTTGCGTCCAAATTCAACGCCTCGGCGACGCTTTTTACCATGGATTTCTTCCGCGAGTGGTATCCGAACGCGTCGGGCAAAACCGAGGTCGTCGTCGGGCGCATCGCCACCGCGGTCATCGTGGTGATGGGCATTTGCTGGGTGCTGGTCATCAAGAGCCTGCACTCCGATCTGTACGTCTACCTGCAGAGCGTGCAGGGATACCTGTCGCCGGCCATCGCCGTGCTGTTTCTGCTGGGCGTATTCTGGAAACGCGCCACCGCACCTGCGGCTCTGTGGGCTTTCATCGTCGGCGTCGTCGGCGGATTTGCGCGCTTGGGTGCGGATCTCGTCATGCGAAACGACGGCGCCACCGTCACCGGTCTCAAGCAGCAGCTCTATCACCACGCCATCACGCTGGAACAATTCAACGCCGGGATAGCGCCGATACGCAGGCACACGGCTGGATATTCAGCTTCTGGAATATCCATTGGCTGTACTACACGCAGATTCTGCTGCTGGTGACGGCTGGTCTGATGTTCGTGATTAGTCTGCTGACCAAGACCGCCCGATCCCGGCGTGGCAAAATTCACCTGGTACGGCGCGACCCCGCAAGAAAAGGCCGCGACTCGCGCGAGTTGGAATGGCCGCGATGTCGTATTGAGTCTGGTCGTGCTGGCGGCGGTGGCGGTCTTTTACATCGCGTTCTGGTAAGTGCTACGCCGATACGGGCTGGTACAGGCGTGTCGTCTCGGAATTGATGGCGAAATAAGGTTTGAATATCTGCACGCCGTCGCCGGTGCTGATTCGCCATTCGCGCCGAGCGCGCCGCCGTTTGCCGCGCCGTCAACAGCTCGCTGCGATTGAACGGCAGAAAACGATCGCCCACTGCGAACAAGGCCAACGGCCCCTGCATGATCGCGAGCAGATCGGGATGTTTTTCGTCCACCGGTTCCAGCCGCAGCGGTCGATCCAACGTGAGTTCGATTCGATCGCCATCATTCCAAGTATCGCTGGATTTTATGGAATGTCCCGGGCGCTGAGCGGCTGCTCGAGCCGTTTGCCGTTGACAGCCGACTGAGCTCGCCGCACCCGCCCAGGCCGGAATGCGCAATCCGATGGAAGAATGTTTCCGGCGTCGCAGTGTTGACGACAATGGTGATTTCGGAGTCGAGCGGATAAGACGTACTTTGTTCGAGGGTCACTTTGCGTCCGTGTTGCCGCCAAGACAAGCGGGAAGGCGTATACAAGTTCACGAAGATGCTGTGTTCGCCGACCGAATACGCGCTCATGCCGTAGTCGGCGAGAATCTGGCCCAACGTTCCCGAGCAGCACGGGCATTTCAGTTCGAAATAGGCCTTCGCGCCGCTGTCGTTGTAATCCGAGTAGTAGAAGGCGGTGCCGTCCGATTTCATCGGCGGCGCGCCCAGAATCGTGTTGTAGAGAACCCGCTCCATGCTGTCGCCATAGCGGCTGTCGCCGGTTGCAGCCATGAGATAGCGCGCGGCCTTGAAGTGGCCATAGGCACCGCAGGGAGTTTCGAAGCTGGCATGCGTCGTGTGCAGCGAGTCGCCCAGTTCGCCCGAACCGGGAACGATGAAGCGCTCATTGGGGCCCCAGCCGCCGGTGGCAAAGCTCTGCGCCAACACAAAGTCGAAGCCGTTTTTCGCGGCCCGAAGATGCATGCGGTTGCCTTCCACGAGGTAGGCCTGCATGGCGGAACTGAGCGCATTCATGTGGCTGTAGGCGTGTTTGTCGGGCAGCACGTTTTCTCCGCGCGCGAGCGGCTCGAAATAGTCCCGATCGAGCAAGAATCGCTGCGCGAGCCCGCGATAGCGTTCGCCCGCGCCGCGCTTCCAGGCGAGATACAGATTCTCCGGCAAGCGTATACGACTCATCCCAGGTATGGGCGATGTTGGGATGCGGCCGCGCCGCCATTTCCGGACGCGTCAGCGCCTTCTCCGGCAGGAACGGCAGCGCTGCGTCGGTTGCAAGATTGAGCGTCGCAAGCGCTTGCGAGTCTCCGGCGAACGCGTGCGCGTCGATGAGTCCGATGTTGATCTTGTCGAAGGTATACGCGGGCAGCGTATAATCCTGGTAAAAGCGCGGCGTGATCGTCGCGGCGAAACCCGCGACCAGGCGCTGCACCTTTTGCCGGGTCTCCTCATTTCCCGTTACCGCGTAGGCGCGCGCCAAGCTCGACATGTACTGTCCGAAGCTGTGACCGGGTATGAAACCATGCATATCCTGGGGAGGATTGAAGCTTGAAGAGGCGTTGTACCAGCCGCCAAGATCCTCGCCGGGCGCCGGCAAGCCGGCCGCGACGCGAAATGGCTTCAGCAGGGCGTCCTCGTTCATGGCCAAAAGCGTGGTGTGGTGTGCGCGAAACTGCTCCAGCATCGGGCCATCGAGCAAGGCGACGCTGGCGCGATCCGGATATTCGAGCGCATCCGAGGTCGATCCACCGGAGACTCTGGCGGCCACTCGTGCAGCCATGGTGCTCGGCGACTGCCAGGCCACCGATCTTCAAGATTGAGCGGCGGGAGATGGGGTCCATTGCAATTCCCTTTTGTCTGACATTTAATCTAACACAGTCGAATTCCATATCATACGCAACCGGCCTGAGTGCACCGCAATGACGACGACCATCACCAGCGAACTCATCGAAATCATTTCAGTGGGCAATACGCTGGGCGAGGGCGTGCTGTGGGACCCTGTGGGACGGCGCACCTGGTGGTCCGATATTCAGGAAAAGCGGCTGTACCGTTATGATCCGCAGAGCCGCGTGCTGGAGAATTTCGAGCTCCCTGAGAGGCTCGGTTCCTTCGGTTTCATCAGAGGGTCCGACAAAATCGTCGCCGCATTCGAGTCGGGTTTCGCGCACTATCACCCCGAATCTGCCGAACTCCGCTGGGTTGTGCGCCCGGGACACGAAGCCGGCAACGTCCGATTTAATGACGGTCGCGTCGACCGCCAGGGCCGCTTTTGGGCGGGATCCATGGTGGAAGGCGAGGGTGAACCCAGGGGCAAGCTCTACTGCCTTGACGGGAGTGACGCGAAGGTTCGTCTGACGGGCATTGCGATATCCAACAGCATTTGCTTCAGTCCGGAAGGCAAATACCTTTACTTCGCAGATTCGCCGCACCGCATGATTCTGCGATACGACATCGACCCGGCGGACGGGACGATCGGCAATCGCCAGATCTTTGCAAGGACGCCGAAGGGCGCATTTCCGGACGGCGCGAACATCGATGCCGAAGGCTGCCTGTGGTCTGCGCAATGGGGCTCGGGGCGGGTCGTACGCTACGCGCCCGATGGATCGATCAGCGGAATCGTTGAGATTCCGACTACCCAAGTCACTTGTGTCGCTTTCGGCGGTGCAGACCTTGATGTTCTTTTTGTGACTTCAGCGCGAGAAGAAATGAGTGAGGCGACGCTGCGGCAACAACCCAATGCAGGCGATGTGTTTGCATACAAAGTCAATATCAAGGGCTTGGCCGATCCACGGTTTGTCATGGAAGCAATTGCATGAATGTCACATCCGCCTCGACGGAAGAAGTGAATGAGGCAGCCGAGGCGGCCGCGGCAGCTTTCTATCCCTACAGCCGCAGCGCTCCTGCGCTCCGCGCGCGGTTTCTGCGTGCCATTGCGCAAGGCATAGAGAGCCTGGGCAACACACTTATCGAATGCGCCGCGCGCGAGACATCACTAGCCGAGGCCCGGCTCGCGGGCGAGCGGGCTCGGACGTGTGCACAGTTGCGTATGTTTGCCGACATTGCCGAAGCCGACCAGTGGACCGACGAATGCATCGAGGCGGGCGATCCCGCGCGCACCCCGCAGCCGAAGCCGACAATTCGCTCACGCTTGATGCCATTGGGTCCGGTCGTTGTTTTTGGCGCCAGCAATTTTCCTTTGGCCTTTTCGGTTGCGGGCGGCGACACGGCATCTGCTTTGGCGGTGGGGTGTCCCGTGATTGTGAAGGCGCATTCGGCGCATCCGGAAACCTCCGCCTTGGTCGGAAAAGTGGTGAGCCAAGCCGCGGCGGAATGCGCATTGCCCAGGGGTGTATTTTCATTGCTGTTTGACGCCGGCTACGAAGTGGGCGTTGCGCTGGTAAAGCATCCGCGGATCATGGCGGGTGCTTTCACCGGCTCACGGTCCGGCGGCCTGGCGTTGTGGCGGGTAGCCCAGTTGCGACCACACCCCATCCCATTCTTTGCGGAGATGTCGAGTGTCAATCCGATATTTGTGTTTCCGGGGGCGTCTGCCGCGAAGGCCGCGGCGATTGCGACGGGATTGCATGCATCGATCACGGGCAGCGTCGGTCAACTTTGTACCAAGCCCGGTCTTGTCTTCGTTGCGGATGATGCCGCGACAAAACTCTGGCTGGACGCACTGGCAGCGCTGGTGTCGCAAAGTGCGTCGGCAGACATGTTGACATCGACCATACGTTCCGCCTGCCAGCGGCACATGACGGAACGCGCCAGCCTTGCAGGGAGTTCAAATGCTCGCCCAGGCGACGGCCTCGGCAACGACCCGTGTCGGCGCTGCACTCATGGCCGTGGATGTCGATACATTTCTGCGCACCCCCGCACTGCACGATGAGATCTTCGGCCCAACGAGTCTTATCGTGCGTTGCTCGAAACCCGAGGATTTCTTGCGTTGTGCCAGAGCGCTCGAGGGCCAGCTCACTGCCACAGTGTGGGCCGAGCGCCACGAACTGAAGAATCAAGATGAGTTCTTATGGACACTGAGCCAGCGCGCCGGGCGTATCGTGTTCAACGGTTTTCCGACGGGCGTCGAAGTTGGCAGGGCCACGGTTCACGGCGGCCCCTTCCCATCGACCACCGATAGCCGCTTTACCTCGGTTGGCACGCGCGCCTACGCACGCTTTGTTCGCCCGGTCGCCTACCAAAACGAATGATACTCCGGGCATTGGACGATACTCCGGGCATTGGCGAATGTCGGCTCGAGACCAGGCCGCTAGTTGCCGTTTACAATCCGAGAAAATACACCGGAGCCATGGCCGCGAGCGCCGCGCCTATTTGCAACGCCAGAACATAAAGCGTTGGCCGCGGCACCCGCAGGAGCCATCTGATTACGAAGTACGCCAGTAGAGGCAGCTGTGCGGCCATAAGTAGCTGCCAGATATGTGCAATTGCCCCTTCATCGGCTTCGCAGACCACCACGCCGGCAGCGATGCCGCCCAAAAGTAGCATCAGCGCGGCGACGGACATTAACATTGGTATGAATGCACTCGGTTTAGTGCTCAGTAGGCGAACCGAATCGGGGTATTGATTCGTTCCGAGGCTGGTGTCGCGCAATCGGTACACTTACGGAGCCGTGTCGTTGAATTCGGCCCAGCGCTTGGGGACAAATAATGGCCGCTTCTATCGGGGCAACCAACCATGTTACACAGCGATGCGCGCTATTCGGCGTGGCCGTTGTTTTCTTCGCCCTAAGTGTGAGCATGGCGGAGAGCTGCGCGCAGACTATCGCCCGCAACGCTCGAGTCGATCATCTGCTGGGTCAAATGACGCTTGCAGAGAAGCTGACGCTCATCCATGACGGGCGGGAAGATCCGAACGAGTATCAAGGTCAGGCGGGCTATTTGGGCGGAGTGCCGCGGCTGGGAATTCCGGGCTTGCGTTTCGCCGATGGACCGCCGGGAGTGCTCACGCGCCATCCTTCGCAGGCAGAGACGGCCACAATGGGTCTCGCTGCCACCTTCGATGTAAACCTCGCGGAGCAGAACGGAGTTGTCATCGGACGCGAGGCTCGCTCGCTTGGAATTGACGTCTCGCTGCAGCCGTTTATCAACATCGATCGCGACCTTGCATTCCGCCGCGCCTATAACACGTTGGGGGAGGACCCCTTATTAACAAGCCAAATGGGTGCGGCACTGATACGCGGTATCCAGTCCCAGCACGTCATGGCGATGGCAAAGCACTTCATCGGTTATGACACCGCGGCTACCGATGTGTGGTTGGATGAGCAGACTTTGCATGAAGTGTATCTACCCCCGTTCGAAGCTGCGATTCAGGCAGGAGTCGCCTCCGTGATGTGTTCCTACAATCACGTGAACGGGCAATACGCCTGTGGCAGCCGCTCCTTATTGACTGGAATCCTACGCGACGAACTGGGTTTCAACGGATTCGTGACCTCGGACTGGGGAGCGACCCATTCTGCCCAGTTCCTGAACGCGGGACTCGATATGGAGATGATCGACGGTCCAGACAGCTCCGGTTATCAAGAGCCGGCGTTTCTGGGTGCGGAGCCCGCCGCTCTACCGCCCCCGCCTGATCCGGCGGGCGAGGGAATGGGCGACATCTACGGAGGAAGCATTCCGGAGGAACCGGCTACAGCGCCCGCGAGTGACAGTGATCTGGGAGCAAAAGTTGAGCCAGAGACCATCGCTGCGGCGCTGAAGCGTGGCTCGGTCAGTCAAGCGACTGTCGGGTGCGCCGCAGCGCGCGTGTTGCTGCAAATGGATCGATTCGGTCTGCTCGACGGCGGGTCCAAGCATGCTGTGACGGCGCAATCGATCGAGGCCAACGCCAAGACGATCGAGAAGACAGGCGAGGAGGCGGCCGTGCTTTTGAAGAATGAGAGCGGCGCACTGCCCTTGAAACTCGCCGACCTCGCCTCAGTGGTATTGATTGGTCCCACCGCTGGGCAAGTCGATGCGATCGGCATCAACGGCGAGCGGTCCCTCGGATTGCCCGAACGCCAGGTAGGTCCGCTCGATGCTTTGAAGAGAATCTCGGGTCAGTCGAAATATTCGATTTGCTGTCGATGATGATATGACCGGCACGCCGATTCCGGCGGATGCACTGACTCACAAGGGTACGCCGGGTCTTGAGCGCACGGGGCAGGGCGGCCCGCGCATCGACCCGGTGATCGACTTTACGGTGAAGGATGGCAATGCGCTGGCGCCCAATACCAAGGCCACCTGGAATGGCGAACTTAAGGTCGCTAAAAAAGGCAGTTACTGGCTCTATTTGCAGGCGCTGGGCACACAGGCGAGCCTCTTCGTCGATGACAAGCGAGTGGGTGTAACGGGCACCTTTTTAGGCGATGTGCATGGCGATATTCTACAAGCGAACCAGGACAATACCCTTCCGACCACGGATGGCTTGGACAATGTGCGCCATGCAGTTGAGCTCAGCGCCGGCGCGCACACGATAAAGATTAAGATCAGCCCCGATACCTCCAACGCACCGGTACAGGTGCGGCTCAGCTGGTACACGCCCGAACAACGAGATGCCGATCACCGGGCCGCCATTGTCGCAGCCGGGCGTGCCAAGGTTGCGGTGGTCTTTGTATGGACGCGACGCACACCGGCATTCGCGCTCGTCGGCGAGCAGAACAGGCTGGTAGAAGAGGTGTCTGCGGTGAATCCGAATACCATCGTTGTGCTCAATACCAGCCAGCCGGTGGCACTGCCCTGGGCGAATCGGGTCAAGGCGATACTCGAGATGTGGTGGCCCGGCGATGAGGGCGGATGGGCCACCGCCCGGGTGCTGCTGGGCAAGGCAAATCCGGGGGGTCGCTTACCTATGACCTGGGCCAATCGTCTGGAAGACTACGCCGCCACTGATCCCCGATACCCTGAACGTTCGGCCGATGGCGTTGATCAGAAGACTACTTACAGCGAAGGCGTCAATGTGGGTTATCGGTGGTTTGATCGCGAAAAACGGGAACCGCTTTTTGCGTTTGGCCACGGTTTGAGCTACACGACCTTCGCGTACTCCGATCTCCATATCGATAAAGCGGCGCATGGCGGACTCGAGGTAAGCCTGAAGATCAAAAATGTGGGTAACATGGATGGCGACGAGGTTCCGCAAGTCTATCTGGGTGCTCCGCCAATACCTCCCTCAGGCGTTCAATTTCCGGAGCGAAGCTTGGTTGCCTTCGACCGTGTTCACTTGGCGGCCGGAGAGGTGAGGACGGTTGTGCTGCACGTCGCCCTTCGTCAGCTGCAATATTGGTCTACCGCAAGTGGAATGTGGGTAACCGCGAAGGGTAAGCGCAGGGTCAGCGTCGGCGCGTCCTCACGCGACTTTCGATTGGAACAAATCGTCGACCAAGCCTCTATGTAGCTGCCGTGGCAAAGGGGGACACATGAACGGACATTTTCTGCTGCGGGGGGTGCTGCTGATCGGCGCATGTGTGCCGCTGCTGTGCGGACCGGCATGGTCGCAGGATGAGCACGCCGGTCACTCGGCCGGCGAGCATTTTGGCGGCGTGCATTTCCCGATCTCTTGCAGCGAGGATGCGCAGCGACAATTCGACCGCGCTGTCGCTATGCTCCACTCCTTCTTCTATCCGGAGACCGTCAAAGCATTCAGCGCCATTGCCCAGGCCGAGCCCTCGTGTGCCATGGCGTACTGGGGCGTGGCGATCAGCCAGCGTCCCAACCCACTCGTCCCGCCGTTTTCGCACGAGGCCTTGCAAGCCGGTTGGGATGCGATCGAGAAGGCCCGTTCCGCGCACGCGCCGACCCAGCGCGAGCGCGATTGGATCGAAGCCCTCAGTGTGTTCTTCGAACACTTTGACACGCTCGATCAGAAGACGCGCACTGCAAAGTACGAAGCCGCCATGGCAAAGCTCCACGAGAGTTATCCGCAGGACACGGAAGTCGCTGTGTTCTATGCGCTCGCCCTCAACGAGGCGGTCGATCTGGCCGACAAGTCCTATTCGCGTCAGCTCAAGGCGGCCGCGATCCTCGAGCAGCTCGCGCCGGCACTGCCCGACCATCCTGGAATCGCACATCTGCTTATTCACAGTTACGACTATGCGCCCATCGCGGCGAGGGGCCTGCCCGCAGCGCGCCGCTATGCCGCGCTCGAACCCTCTGCGCCGCACGCGCTGCACATGCCTTCGCATATCTTTTCGACGCTGGGCATGTGGCAGGACGCAATCCAGGCTGACCTCGCATCCGATGCGGCTGCCAAAGCGTACGCGGCCGCCGTGAACCCAGGTTCAGCCGTAAACCCGGCGGCGAACGCTGCTCGGTATCACTCGCTCGACTTTCTTACCAATGCGTACCTGCAACTCGCGCAGGACAAGCGAGCTCGAGCGATCGTCGATGAGCGCAATTCCGTCGCTGAACTTTCGCCCGACTACCGTTATTCGGGACATACTGCCTTTGCCGCCATTCCTGTGCGCTACGCCATCGAACGCGGTGCCTGGGCCGAAGCCGCGGCGTTGCAGGTGCCGCGTACACCGTATCCGCAAGCGGAAGCCATCACGTGGTTCGGCCGGGCGCTTGGCGCGGCACGAATCGGAGACCTCGCCGACGCTCGACGTGATGTCGATGAGATCGCCCGCCTCCGAGCCGAGCTCGTCTCTGCGCACGACGCATACTGGATAGAACAACTCGATGTCCAGGCCGACGCGGCGAGGGCGTGGATTGCACTTGGCGAGAGGCATATGGATGTGGCGATTGCCTCGATGCGCACGGCTGCCGATCGTGAAGACCGCACACAGAAGCACGTCGCTATGGAGAATCGGCTGTCGCCGATGCGAGAGCTGCTCGGAGAACTCCTGCTCGAGGCCGGCAAACCGGCGGAGGCGCAGCGCGAGTTCGAGCTATCGCTCACGTCCGTGCCCAACCGGTTTCGCTCATTGGCAGGTGCCGGTCGGGCGGCCGCGCTTGCCGGCGACAAGGCGCAGGCTCGTTTGCACTACGAGCAGTTGCTTGTGCTTGCACGAGACGCAGACAGCGAGCGGGCACCGTTGAAAGCGGCACGAGAGTTTCTGGCGAAGCAGTGAGCTGCTTCGCGTTGGTCGCTCGCATGTTTGAACAAATCGATTTGTTGGCAGCAGCTAAAGGTCACTTCCGAGGATGCCGTGTCGCACGTTTTCTCTGTCGCCGTTGCGGCAAGTCAGCCGTCAGCATTTCGCAGAGCGCGCGCAAGTGCGTATTAGGATCGTCTTGACGGCGCGCGAGGTACAAGGCCGAGTAAGCGCTGACGTCCGTCAAGGGTTTGTAAATGGCGCCGTTCAACTGGAGCTCGTAGAGTAGCAGCCGGCCCAGAAGTTGACGGCGAAATGTTGGGCCCAAGACCTTAACCGACAATCGCTTAATTTGTATGGGCAACGAAGACCGGAAACAATATTGATCGAGCGTGTCGATCTGGGCGCCCCTCACTCGTCGCTTACATGAATAATCCACCGGCGCCAGATGCGCCGAACAGAGCAAGGAGTCAACTATGAAAGTTATGGTGATGGTCAAGGCCACCCGAGACAGTGAGGCCGGCGTCATGCCAACCCAGGAACTGCTCACCGCGATGGGCCAATACAATGAATCGCTCGTCAAGGCAGGGATCATGCTTGCGGGCGAAGGGCTTAAGCCGAGCCGGTACGCCAAGCGCGTGCATTTCGCAGGCAAAGAACGCACGGTCGTCGACGGCCCGTTCACGGAGACCAAAGAACTGATCGCCGGCTTCTGGCTTTGGCAGGTCCGGTCGATCGAGGAAGCGGTGGAGTGGGTGAAGCGCTGCCCGAACCCAATGCTGACGGAGTCGGATATTGATATTCGCCCCATTTTTGGGCCGGAAGACTTTGGTGCGGAACTCACCCCCGAGCTGCGCGCAAAGGAAGAGAATCTGAGGGCCGAAGTTGACCGGCAGAAGCGCTCGTAGGGGTGAGAAATGCACGGATCGGACACCCCCACGCGCAGGACCATCGAGGCGGTGTGGCGCATTGAGGCTGCCCGACTGATCGGGGGCCTCGTGCGTTTTGTCCGCTCCGTCGATCGCGCCGAAGACCTGGCCCAAGATGCGCTTCTCGCGGCGTTGGAGCGATGGCCGGAGAGCGGTATTCCGGACAATCCTGGCGCCTGGCTGATGACCACGGCGAAGCATCGCGCCGTGGATGAAGGTCGCAGGACCGCCATGATGGACGCCAAGCACCAAGAACTCGAACATGCCGCCGCGTCGCGGATGACTCTTGACGTGGAATCACTCGATGAGCCCTTTGAAGACGATGTTCTGCGACTCATGCTCATCGCTTGTCATCCGGTGCTATCCAAGGACGCGCGTGTCGCGTTGACGCTGCGTTTGATCGCAGGGCTCTCGACTGCTGAGATTGCGCGCGCCTTTCTCACCTCGGAAGTGACGATGGCACAACGAATTGTCCGCGCGAAACGGACGCTGTCGGGGGCCAAGGTACCATTCGAAGTCCCCGCGGGCGCTGAACTGCGCGCACGCATCCCGCCGACTCTGGAAGTCATTTACCTCATCTTTAATGAGGGCTACGCGGCGAGCACCGGAGATAATTGGCTCAGGCCCGAGCTTTGCGATGAGGCGATGAGGCTGGGGAGGATGCTGGTTGGGCTCGTGCCTGATGACGCAGAGGGGCACGGACTGCTGGCCCTCATGGAGTTGCAAGCGTCCCGCACGAGATCTCGGGTAGACCCAAGCGGCGAGCCCGTGCTTTTGAACGACCAAGACCGGAACCAATGGGACCGGCTACTCATCACGCGGGGACTTGCCTCACTGCACCGTGCCGAGACACTCCAGAGTCCCTTGGGTCCGTACACGGTGCAAGCGGCTATCGCGGCCTGCCACGCGCTGGCAGCTCGTCCGGAAGATACGGATTGGGTGCGAGTGGTCGCTCTCTATGACGCGCTGGTGGAACTGACGGGCTCGCCGGTCGTGGAATTGAACCGCGCCGTCGCAGTATCGATGGCTTACGGCCCTGCGGAAGGCTTGTCGCTCGTGGATGAACTGTCGGAAGAGCCCGTGCTTCGAAATTACCACTTACTCCCGGCCGTGCGCGGCGATCTTTTGTTGAAACTAGGCCGAGGCGTCGAGGCCAAAGTGGAACTCGAAAAGGCCGCAGTGATGGCGACAAATCCGCGGGAGCGCAGCCTTCTGCTGCTGCGCGCTTCCCACTGTACCGATGAAGTTGGACCTCCAAACTAGAGTCGTCATACGCTACAGTCGAGACTGATACTCCGTTTGAACGGTCTTGATCTTCTGATCGGTGCCGAAGAATGCATGCTTCGACATATCCACGGAATACTTGCTGCCCTCCGGACGTCGCCCCAAGCTCTCGGCCAGAGCCCGAATGTGCTGAGGACCTGCGCCACAGCAGACACCCAGGTACTTGATGCCCATAGCGTAGGCTTCGCGCCCGAAGTCAAATATCTCCTGGCGGGTGACGACAAAGGGGTCCAGTCCAACCGGGAAGGCGCGCCGGCCTCCGCAACATGGATCAGTCAGTGACATGAATGATGGCTGTTCCTCCGTGGTGCGATAGGGAACGGGAAGTCCGGCTACATCGCATTTGACCGCCGCGCGGATCTCTTTCAGCAGCGGAAGCATCGTCCTTGGGCCGCGATGGCAATTGAGCCCCACCACATCCGCGCCGGCAGCCTCGAGGCGCCGGCAGGTCTCCGCGGCCGTCCAACCTTCGCGTGTCGTAAGCTCGCGATGGATGGAGAAAGTGACCACCGCCGGCACCTTGGAGTGCTTCTTGATGGCATCGAGCGCCATCAGAGCCTCCTGTCCCCACGAGAAGGTCTCGGCCACGATGTAGTCGACGCCGGCGTCCGCCGCCCAGCCGACCTGCTCCTCAAAGATTCGCGCGACTTGCTTGAGCGCCTTGCCATCGGTGGGATCGTAAACGTTGGTGTTGCAAATGTCGCCGGCAAACAGTGTTTGAGTCTTACGCGCCACTTTCTTTGCGATTTTGAGAGCAACTTGATTCATCGCCTCGAGATCCTTCTCTCGGCCGATCACACGCAACTTTTCTCGATGCACGTAGTAGGTCAGGGCCTGTGTGACATCGGAGCCTGCATGCACGAAATCCATATGGAGCTGCTCCACGACCTCGGGGTGCTCCTGCAGAACGGTCGGTACGAAGGCGCCGGCCTGCAAATAGCCGCGCCGCTCCAGCTCGAACACGTATCCTTCCGCGCAGACCACAGCGCCTGCGGTAAGGCGCTTCATCAAGCCTGGCTCTTTATAAGCAGCCGATTGCACAGTCTTGGGAATTGCCCGATTCGCTGTCGTGGCGCGACTCTTGGCCCCTTTGACACCGGTTGATTTTTTCTTTGCGACCATTTTGTGCTCCCATAGGGTGTATGTAGGGCGTAGCTGAATCCATTATAGGACATCCGCCGGCCTTAACAGACCGGCAAAGTGGTCGGCGATCTTTACAAGAGTCCTGTGGGCGACCAGCGCGGACAAGGCTTCGGGATTGCGGTGAGGGTGGTGACAGACTGGGCCATTTCCGATACCGGCTGCTCTAACGGCGCTTTCGGCTGGGCCGGAGCCTTCGGCACCATGAGCTGGAACGATCGAGCGGAGGAAATCGCGGCGGTCATCATGCTTCAGCAATTCAATCTTGAGGTTCAGGACGACTTCGAGAAATGCATCCGCCAAGCGATCATCGATTGATTGGCGTTACCGTGGAAAAGCGCCGGCGATGAATCATGTAGACTGACATCCCCATGAGAGTTGTGCGCACAATCGGGCGAATAGTGGCGGGCGCTGCGCTGGTGATTTGCTTTCTGGTCCTGATCGGCGCCCATTTTTACGGCATCCCGTTCATATCGCCCATCGGGTCGACAGTCTTGTCGGTTTTCGGCCCCTGGCTCGTCGTCGTTCCCCTCGCGATCGGTGCGTTCGAGTTTTGGGGGTGGCGCGCGTCGCGTTCGCGCACCGCCTTTCTAATCACGACCCTCGCTGTTGCCGCGACAGGATGGGCGGCGGTGGCTGTCGTCCGAATGCTGGCGGAGTTTCGCTATCATGACGTGCCGGTCGATCTGGTTCGCACGTTCGGAGTACGGGTCATCAGCGGTTGGCGGCCCGACGAAGATCTTGTGTATGGAACCTGGCAAGATCAGCCGCTGCACCTTCTTATCTACAAACCCAGGTCGACAACACCGGGGGCTTCTGCACCCATCCTGCTTTACATCCATGGCGGAGGATTCAGTGGTGGTGACAGATTCGAGAGCGGATCCAACCTTCACTGGTTCGCCGATCGCGGATGGCTTGTATTGTCGATCGACTACACCTTGTCATCCGTCGATCGGCATACATGGGATATCACGGCAAGCCAGGTCGGTTGCGCGATGGCCTGGACCGCGGCCAATGCAGCGCGGCTCGGTGGCGATCCCGCCCGCGTTTCCCTACTGGGCTCTTCCGCGGGCGGCAATCTCGCGATCAATGCCGCGTACCTCGACAACGCAGGCCGGCTCGAGTCTTCCTGCGGTGGAAACGTGCCGCGGGTGTCGGCGGTGAGTGCGCTCTATCCGCCGGTCGATCTCGCCGCCGCGTGGGTCAGTCAGGTACCCGCGATTTCCGACATGGCGCGCAAGTTCAATACCTACTACTTGGGCGGCAGTCCTGGGCAATTCCCCGATCGCTACCGGTACGTGGCTTCGGCGACCCACATCAACGCCGCCGCTCCTCCGACTCTGGTCATCTTCGGCGCCAACGATCACCTAGTTCCGCCGGACGCCACGGACAGATTCGCCCAACAAGCACGGAATGCAGGAATCGACATCGAGAGCATCCGATTCCCGTATGGCGATCACGCCTTCAACCTCAACGAGTATGGTGCCGGCAACCAGTTCTACCTCGGTATGACGTATCGATTCCTGAGTGAGCACGGACAGCGGCCCGCGAACTCGAAGCCGGATCGGGAGTAGGCTCATTTAGGCGGCCGCGCCGGGTTCGTGCAGGTGTGGCTCAGGGATTCGAAAAGACTTCATAACACTCTGTTTCGTAAGCATTCGTGAAGATGTACGAGACGAGTTATCGAAAAGTTATCCCGTGCGACGGAAGCAAGTGTCCAAGCGTCCAGGGGTTCCAACGATTTCTGTGCGCCTCCGAGGCAGCCGCGATTGGCGCCGCCTCGCCATCCGCGCCCCGCACATTCATTAGCATTTCCTCAGGTAAAAATCAGGTGCCAAAACGGGAGAAGACATACCATTCCGCCGCAGCAATGAGCATTGATCTGTGAAGCTCTCAATGACGCGATCTGCCGTTAGAGACATTTGAGAATGAGAGGGTGCATGACATCGAGCACTTCGCGCTTCGGGAGATCTCTCGCGGTTTTCTTCGGGGCCGTCCTTGGTATGGTGGCACTCAGCAGCTGTATAAAGCCGTTCAGCGAATCCAGCACTTCTGACGCTCCGGACAACATCAATTTGCAAACCTACACGGTCGGTGGCACATACACCGGGCTCATAGGATCTTTGCTCGATGTAGAGACGGCGGGAGAATTGTTCGGTTCCGGGCAGGAAGGATCAGTGACCGCGCCTGATGGCACTTTCTCCTTACTGGGCAGTTTTTCTCCTGGGAATACCTACGACCTCACCGTGACGAGGCAGCCGACCAATCCGTCGCAGACCTGTGTGATCCAGAACGGATCCGGAACCGTGGGCAATTCGAGTGTCACGAACATTGTGATGACCTGCACAACGAATCCGGCGCGCTTTGTCTATGTCGCGAACAGTGGCTCAAATGATGTATGCGCCTATCGCGTCGATGCTGCGACCGGCTCGTTGACTACGATCGCAGGATCGCCGTTCGCTGCAGGCAGCATGCCAGATGCGATCGCCGTGGATCCATCCGGCCGCTTTGTTTACGTATCAAACCAAGGCGACGCCACTGTTTCCGCTTACACCATTAATCGCGCTAACGGCGCGCTAAATGCCGTGAATGGTTCGCCGTTTCCGACCGGGACGGCCCCGACGTCTGTGGCAGTCGATCCCAACAGCTCATTCGTTTATGTAACCAACGGCGTAGACGCAAACATTTCGGCCTACACCATAGACACCAGCAGCGGGTCCCTTAAAAGCGTAACCGGCTCGCCATTTGCAGTGGGCAATTCACCGTCCTTTGTGAGCGTTCAGCCGTTGGGCGGCTATGTGTATGCGGCAAACCAAACGGATGATACGTTTTCGGTGCTTTCAATTAACGGCGGGGCCGGCAGCACAGGGAGCGCTAACTGCGGTGGGCACGCCGCTCCCGACCGGTGGCGGACCGCGTTCTCTCGTCGTGGACTCCTCCGTCAGATATCTTTACGTCGCCGATGCCGGGGCCAGCGAGCTCTCCGCCTTCTCGGTTCAGCCTAACACCGGCGTGGTTACCGCCATGCAGGTCTCGCCATATCCGACAGGCACCACGCCCACTTCGGTCGCGATCGATGCGCTCGACCGGTTCCTCTACGTCGCGAACCAAGGCTCGAACAACGTTTCAGCATTTGCGCTCGATGCGACGACCGGCGCGCTGACGCTACTCACCGGATCACCGTTTGCCGCCGGCAACAACCCCTCGTCCCTCGCCATCGATCCGCAGGGGAAGTTTGCACTCGTCACTAACGCAGGCTCGAACTCCGTGTCGGTTTATGGAATTGATGCCTCGACCGGCGCCTTAACGCCAATTAGTGGGTCACCTTTCACGGCGGGTACGCAGCCGGCGTCGATTGTTATCAGCGACTAACCGAAACTCGACTAACTCAGTGATGCAATGATGTTGCATCACAGACTGGTGTTGGGATGATCGGCCCGAATTAACCGCGGACGCAATCGCCGCCGCAACGCCCAAGATCACGACGACCAAAACGATTGTCTTCGTTGCGCTGAAATCTCGTCGGTCGATCGAGGCAATCTCAGAAAATTGCATCGAGTCGTGGTCCCCGTAAATAACTCCATCGCGCACCAAACGCACGCGCAAATCGATGCCTGGCGCCCGTCACGGTTGTAATGATCACACGATCTCCCGGTTGCAGAACGCCACCGTCGCTGAAGTGTTGGGATAGGTCACTCGGCGCATTCGCGATCGGATGCAATGTTGTGCAACCGCCGCATACAAGCGATCAGATACATCGCCAGGAATGTTTTCATCGGTCTGCTCAGTGGGTGCTGTTGAGAATTCCCGCGGCGGCGGCGCTTTGGAAAGCGTGTGCCAGCACGACAGTGAAGGCGATTCCACCGAGAATCAACCCTACTAACAGAAGGGTCTTGTTAGCGTTCAATTCGCGTTTCTCAATGGAGTGGATTTGATCGACGGGAATCGACTCATGCTCACCGCCGATGGCAACCCCACTCAAGGACGTGATGTCGAATTCATGTGTCCGCCAGTCCCTCGTCTGGATGACCACATGATCACCGCGCTTCAGTAACTCGCCGGAGGAGATTTGCTGCGGAATTTCGTCCGCTGTCAGATTGACGGGCCGCAGCGTTGTGCATCCTGTGACAGTAATGATGAGTACCGAAGTGGAGAACCCTTTCATGAATTGCCTTCGTGGTATCCAGCTACTCGCTTGTGGCAATCGCCGAGGACTGTGTCTCGGTCACAAATCGTGAGGCGCCTATGGGCGAAAGCGCGCCTAGGAGCCGGACAGATCGGGCAGGACATTTACGACGCATGCCTGTAGCCAAGTTTTGTCGCCTGTCGAGTGCCGCCACGTACGAGACCAAACAATCCAAATTGGCGTTCCCGTCTGAAGATGCATGATGCGCGGGCCAGTGTCCTCAAGGTCGCGAAAATATCTGTCTGAATGGAAGAGGGATCGGTGCGCAGCCGCGAGGGCGTATCCATTTGCTCGGGGCGCACCCCTTTGTTGTGCAGTTCGCGCTGGAGAGCTTCTCTCCTGCGCTCGGCGGCTTTAAATCCGAGATGCGAGAGAGCTTCGGCTCGGAGGTAAGCGCCCGAGAAGGCGATGCCGGCGAGGATCATTGCGAATAATAGATCGTCAAGAATCATGTCGAACATCTCTGTGCAATTGGTTAGACATCGGGCATTCAGGCAACAAGGCTCAATAGAGATCCTCGGGGGCGATCTTGCGGGCAATCGTGTTGGCGATAAGACGGTGCCCCGTGTGTGCCGGATGAACATTGCAGACGAATTGATTCACGACATCCGGGTTCAGCAGTCCGGTATTGCATGTTTTGCCGCCAATCGCGGGATTGGAGGCGACTTTCTGAAAAGCTGTGAAGACGTCGGCCACGACCGCGCCGTAGGCGCCTGCAGGGGCCGCGATCGCGGCGTTCAGGTCTTCCGTGAGGGCGGTTTCGGCTGCATCGGAGTAGTCGAGCGAGTAATAGTTAGTGACTACGATTGCACCCGCATATCCAGTGGCTCGAAGATCGGCAAGGATCTTTTCCATGTTCTGCGCGACCGTGGCAAGGAACGCCGGCGCGCCGGCCTCGATGCAGGCTGTCACCAAGGCGGGCGTTGGATTCGAAGCACAGGATTGCTCGAGAAGAAATCCGTCGTTGGAGCCCAATGTGATCGTGACGAGCCGCACCTCGCGATGTCGCGCCAAATAGGTTGTAGCGAAATCGAGCTGAGTGGATTTGTAGCCGGCATGCAGCGGAAACTGGGCGCGGTAGCCTCTGCAGCCATTATCTGGAGCTGTAGATGATAGAAAGCTGCCGGTGGTTTCGCCGGGACAGCTGGCGTTCACTACGTCGAGATGAAACAGGTATCCCAGCTCGTTGGGAAAGCCAATAAAGTTTTCCGGTTTCGAATAGAAGTATTCGTAGCCGACCGATGAGATGTAGCCGAAAGCAACGCTGTCGCCCAGCACCAGCGCCTCGCGACGCTCCTGCGCCGCAGCGGTTCCACCGATGCACAGGACACCGAACAAGAGCAGTCGGGCAACAACGGTAAATGTGTTCATGGTCCTGATCCTTCTTAAGAATTGGTTGGCTCAGAGCGGCAATTTGGTACGGCCGAAACCATACCCAGGCGCTCCCTTGGGCGCCTGATGATTGGCTACGGATTGCTTATTGTTTTCTGATGAAGCGCTAATGAATCCGTGAGGTCCCGATCCTGAGGCGCCGACAGCGTAGATACCCGCCATTTTTTTGAAAGAACCACGCTTACGCGCGCAAAGTGGTAGTGTCGAAAAACTATGTCGGGGATGGTCTTTAGGCGACGATGGAGCCTTCAGACGGGGCGCCTTGCGGAGACATTTCCAATGCAGCCTATGCGGGCAGTTGCGATCGCGGCGATCCAGGCGCTTCTCTGGTCCACGGGCGCATCGGGATTCGGGGTTGCGCCCGATGTTGCCCCCGAAACTTCCAATGCCGCCGCGCCAGCACCCGGGGCGCAGGAGGTCATGTCCGACCTCTCGACGCGTCTGTTTGCCAGTCTAGATAAGGCGTACGCCAAGACGCGACGCAATGCGGACAAAATTCGGCCGCTCATAGACGAGCTCCTCGCACCGCATTTCGATATGGAGTATGCGGCGCGCTTGGTGCTGGCGAATCATTGGCGCGACGCCACGCCGGAGCAGCGCCGGGAATTTGGGGTTGTGCTGTACCAGAGGTTACTTCGAACCTACGCCGGGGCGGTCGCCGAATGGACCCCGGATCGGTTCAGGCTGCTGCCGCTGCGCGCGGATCCTGAGGCACTGCAAGTAACAGTGCGCACGTTGGTCACAGACTCGCGCAATGCGGTCGTTCCCGTGGATTTTCGCATGCGTCAGACGGCCGAGGGCTGGAAGATTTTTGATGTAACCGTCGACGGCGTTTCGTACGTGCGGATCTACCGCGACGACACAGACGAGGAAATCACTCAGAAGGGACTCGATGCTTCAATCGCGCGGCTGGCAAAGAGCGACGTTGGCGTGCGCGCGCAGACCAACCCGCGGGGCGCACCCTAGGATGCCGGACCGATCGTGGATTGAAACCGGATTCCTTGTGGCGAAGTGGGAAGTCCGCCCGCGCCACGGGACCCTGCTGCGGTGCGATGGCCACCAGTCAGAACCGGTTCGGATCGAACCTCGGGTGATGGCGGTGCTTGTCTGTCTAGCGCGCCACGTTGGCGAGGTCGTCACCCGGGACGAACTATGTGCGGAGGTCTGGGGCGGGCGCGTCGTTTCCGACGAAGCCTTGTCTCGTTGCATTTCGCTCTTGCGGCACGTTCTTGACGATAACTCGCGTGAACCCCGCTTTATCCGTACGATCGCGCGAATCGGTTACACCCTAGTGCCGATTCCGGAGCCGCTGGGACCGGACGTTGCGGACGCATCGCCAGCGCAAGCGCAAGCGGAAGTCTCT
Source organism: uncultured Gammaproteobacteria bacterium (assembly GCA_963775565.1). Classification (GTDB taxonomy): domain Bacteria; phylum Pseudomonadota; class Gammaproteobacteria; order Steroidobacterales; family Steroidobacteraceae; genus Bog-1198. The sequence continues at coordinate 50,599 of CAVZJP010000015.1, read as the reverse complement.
TGGTCGACACGATTGTGGAACAGCAGCGTGCGCCGCCCAATCCTTGTGGCGGTCGGCTGCGTCGCGCTGATAGGCGCACCTGCGCTTGTATATTTTTTGCGTACGGTACATTCGGCTACGGAGGCGCCGCCGCCGCTGGTGACCCGGCTCCTGGTGTTGCCCTTCGATACCCAGCAGGCGACGAGCTACGGCCGCGACGTTGGCGTTGAGGTTGCTGACGAGATCGCCGATTCGCTCGCGCACGTGGAGCGGCTGCAAATCTCGGGCCGCACGTCGGCGAGCACGCTCGCGGCGGAGCACGCTGGCGCAGTCGAGGCGGGACGAAAGCTCGGCGTCGATGCCGTGCTCAATGGTGAGGTCGCCGAACAACCCGGTGCACTACACGTCATCGTACGGCTGACCGCGACGAAAGATGGCCGCGTACTGTGGACCCGCGCATACGTGCGCCCGGCAGCGGATATCTTCTCTGCCCAGAACAGCATCGCGGCGGCGGTCGTGCGCGAACTGATGGGCTTGCTGAACCCCGAGAGTCTTGCCGGAGTGCCGAGCGCTGAGCCGAATTCGCGCGACCCTGAGGCCTACCAGCTGTATCTGCGCGGCGCGCATCAGATTCGGTTGCGCGGCGAAGATTCGCTGCGAAAAGCCGTGGATCTATTCTCAGCCGCCGCGCGCCGAGATCCCACATATGCCCGCGCCCAGGTTGGCCTCGCCTATGCCTATGCGCTGCTTCCCAGCTATTCCTACGAGGACCCCACCGAGATGGATGCGCTCGCCGATAAGGCGCTGGCGAGCGCCGATCGCCTGTCTCACAACCGTTCCGAGAGTGCCGGTGCTCGCGCTTACCTCGATTTCATGCGCGGGCAGTGGATCGAGGCGGAAATCGCATTCCGAACCGCGATCGTCGCCGATCCGAACAACCCGGATGTGCGACAGATGTACTCGCAGCTACTCGCTGCGGTCGGTCGCATCGACGCGGCACTGACGCAGGTTCGTCTCGCCCAGGAGATTGACCCGCTGGCACCGGTCGTTGCAGATCGACTGGGCATTCTGCAGCTCTGGCTCGGCCATGATGCAGAAGCCGCCAGTGACAGGGCGCTCGCCCGCGAGCTGGGCCTCGACGAGATCGCTTATCCGGAGACACGGATTCTTCTTGAACTGCATCAACACGATGATGCAGTCGCGGCGGACGCCCTGAAAAAACTGGAAGGTGCCCTGCACCGATCCGCTTTTTGGGTCGACCCGACCATCGATGCCTATCGGCATCCGGAAAAGAGGCCGGCTGCAATCCAACTGTTGGATCGGACCTTGGCATCGAGCGGGATTTCGATGCGATTCTACTTTGGCTTGATGGTGCTCCTCGAGTCGCCTGCGCGCGCCCTGCGCGCTTTTGCCGCACTGCCGGGCAGCGACATCAACTACCTCGAACTGCTTTTTTCCGTCGATGCTGCCGCTGTACGCCGTGACTCTGCATTTGGCGATTTCACCCGCAAAATGGGCCTGGAAGCCTATTGGGATCGCTTCGGATGGCCGAGCGCCTGCCATCGCGAGGGATCTCAAATCGTGTGCCACTGACGATCGCAGAGGCGGCTGATTGCTGATGGCGAGCGCCAGTTGCGTTCCGGTCGAAATCGACCGTGGCGCTCACGGCACATCGAGGAAATTGTCCAGCGAGATCGCACCAGGCACCGCAACGGGGCTGCCGGGAAGTAAGCTGAGAGCACCCGTGCTCGGATCGATCGTCAAGATCAGGATGTCGCCGGCGCCGATGGTGAGCAAGTAGGCAAAATTTCCATTTGGATCCATCACCACGGGCCCCCCGATGTTAAACATGCCCGCAAAATTTGAGCCCCCTGCCAGCGCCGTGAGTGCGCCGCTCGTTGGATTGGCGCTGTATACGGTGATTGCTTGGAGAAAAACGCCGAACGCAAAATTTCCGCTCGGGTTGAAAGTCACGTTCTCGGCCAGATTGGGAGTACTGTCGGGCATGGTGAGTGCGCCGCTGATGGCATCGATCGCCAGAGTCGAAACCACATCGCACTGATCCGGATTTCTCCCTGTGCAGACGGGCGATCCGAGGTACAGGAACTTGCCCGCGGGGTCGATAGTGGCAATCTGGGGCAGCGGCGTGCCCACAATCACTGGGTCGCCCGGGATTATGGTGAGTGCACCGGTGGTGGGATCGATGCGGAACGCTGTAGCGTCGCTGGTTGATTACCAAAATTGTAATAGGCGATGTACAAAAATCGGCCGCTGGGGCCGATCACCATTGGAGTGGCGCCGAGGACATAGCCGCTGATTGCAAATGGACTGCCGGACACCGGGCTAAGTGTGCCGTCGGTGTGATTGATCGTAAAGACCGCCACCGCGAGGTTGGGGCAGTCCGGGGGGCTGCAGGCCTCCGGTTGTTGGATGGCGGCATAGAGGAATTTACCGCTCGGATCAATTGTCAGTTCGTAGGGGGAGACGACCCCGCCACCGTCAGTAAGAGGAAATTGATAGCCCTGAATCGCCGTCAGTGCGCCGGTCGATTGATTGATGCTGTAAGCGAGGATGTTGCCGGTCATGCTGTTCGCACCCGAGCTCGATACGTACAAGAATCGGCTTGACGGGTCTGCCACCAAGAATGTGGGAAACGTGGGGGCGGCAAACGGACTGGTGGGTATCGGAGTTAGGCCGCCCGAACCGGCGTCAATGGTAAATCCGTAGATTTGACTCCCCTGTTCGTCGGTGACATAGGCGAATCGCCCGGCACTCGCGCAGACCACGGATACATCGGTAATATTGCCACTCGACACGGTCCCCGCGGCACTGCCGGCCAACAGCACGCAGTTTTGAGTCGGATTACTCGGCTGGCTGATGATGGAGACGCTATACGCTCCACCACTCGCCACCGGATTCGTGAAAACAAAAGCGCCATTGGAGCTGACGGCAAGATCATCATCGGAATTGTCGCGCAGGATCAGCCCAGCCCCAACGAGTCCCGAAACAGAGCCTCCCACCGAGAATTGGCTGACGACACAAACCACGGTGATATTGTCGACGGCGCCGGCCACCGTTCCGGTGCCGTTACTGACGGTGCAAGTTTGGCTCGGGTTCCCAGGTGGACTCGCCACCGTGACATCGTAACGTGCACCGGTACTGATCGACGTTGGAAAGGTAAAGGATCCCGCTTGGGAGATGCTGACCGAATTGCCGCCGCCGGCTGTAAGTACGAGACCAGATCCGACCAGGCCGGAAACCGAACCCCCGACCGAATAGGTGGGACCACTGCCAGCTCCTCCGCTACCACCACAAGCAACCAGGATCAACAAACCTGCAAACGCTGCCGACCGCGCCGCAACATGCCTTCCGTCCCTCAATGTCGAATTCATCTGAGCGTTCATAATAATTACTCTAGATCGCACAGAATGTTCCCTTAAGACTTCCGGTCGCCCCCAGGAGGGTGCGCACTGGTCCGCACGTCCTTCCGGTGTGAAACTCTATCCGTGCGAGAATCCCTAAGCCGGATGAAGTGCTGATGAAAGGGTGATGAAAGGATGATGGTCGGCGAATCGCCCGAAATTCGAAATTCTTAAGGCGGTTTGCCGGCTGAGGGATTCGAATTAGCGCGTGGAGCGGCGGTCGTTGTGAAGTTTTCGCGCTATGACACTGCTGATTACCTAAAGAGCGAGATACGGCATGCTTGCCACCGACCAATCTGAGGTTGATCGTGTAGTGTTCGACACGGAGATGGTCCGGATCGGTGCCTTCCGATGCAGTCGATACCACCCTTCGTTCCACGACTCCGGGCCGGCGAGAAATTGCTGCTTCGTTTTTCCAAGAACCGCAGTTGAGATTCAGCACGAGCACCAACCCGCGTTTGCGGCAAATCCAAATGTAGTGACGTTTTACAACAAAGGCCAAACCTACCTCAGAAACGCGATCAGCGCCGACGGTGATCGCTGCGATTGGTTCGGAATGCGGGTTGATATTGTGCAGGATGTGGTGCGCGCATTCGATCCGACGGTCGACGCGTACCGGCACTCGCCATTTCGGACTACACGCAGTTGGTCAGATGCAAACACTTACCTCGCCCAACGACGGCTCTTTGACCAAGTTCTGCTGGGGGTGACCGAGGAACCACTAGCAATCGAAGAATCCGTTGTGCACTTGCTCGAACGAGTCCTGGGCATGGCGTACGGTAGGGAGCCCACGCCCCGTCTGTCGTCTACCGCGTCAAGGCAAGACGAGGTTGTACGTCACGCGGAACTCATACTAAGCGAGCGTTGGAATGAACGCCTGTCGCTTCGAGACATCGCCACTGAAGTCGGAATGTCTGCGTATCACCTGTGCAGGCTATTCCATCGCAAAACCGGAATTGGCTTGCATCAATACCGTCAGCAACTGCGGGTCCGCTGGTCGCTGGAACGTGTCGCGGAAGTGAGAATGCCGCTAGTCGATGTTGCGCTCGAGGCGGGATTCTCCAGCCACAGCCACTTTACGAGTACCTTTCGACAAGAGTTTGGGCAGACTCCGTCGAGCCTTCGCGCATGCCGGGGACTTCAAAAGTAGCAAGGGGCCTCGGACCGCAATTTTCTGGTAGCGACATCATCCCGAAATCAGTTAGATAGCTTAGGTCATATGGATGACCATTTTTTATTGTTGATACAGGGTATCTGGACGTCGCGTGCGCGGCTGGCGGCACGCGCGTTGAATACGCGATAAATGGCCAGAGCCACGCTTCTGTTGATGTGCATGATCATGGGAGCGCCGGCCCTCGCGGGTTCGCCGTCCCCAGACTCCATCGCAGGCAAGGCGGCGGCGGCGAGCGCCGCGTATGAAGAGCACAATTGGACCAAAGCAGAGCCTCTCTACGAATACCTTGTTCAAGCGCAGCCGGACAGCCTGCGCAATTGGTATCGGCTTGGCGTTTGTCTTCAAGGCATGGGAAAGCATCAAAGAGCACTTGATGCATTTCAAAAAACCCAAGCCATGGGAATGCCCGTGTCAATCGTTGGATATAACATCTCCGCTGTATACGCCTCGATGGGGCAAACTGACCGGGCCATTGGACTATTAACCGAGGCGGTAGAGCAGGGCTACGAACAGGCGGACCAGATGAGCACCGATCCTGATCTGCAATCGATCCGGGGCGATGCACGCTTCGCCTCCTTGATCGAGCGGGCCAAACACAATCAATCCCCCTGCGACTACAAGCAGGAAAATCGTCAATTCGATTTCTGGGTTGGAGATTGGGACGTGGTCACGACCGATGAGGATTCGCCGGCAGGAATTAGTCACATTGAACGAGCCATTGGCAATTGCGTCATTTGGGAGAACTGGATCTCACGCGGCAACACCGGCTACGCCGGGAAGAGCTACAACATCTACAACACGGACCTTAAGCGCTGGGAACAATTCTGGGTGGACAACAAGGGTGGAATGATTCACTTTTACGGCGGTCTCACCAATGGGGTGATGGATTTCTACACCGATGAGATTCCGCAGTCGGACGGCACTAGGCTCAAACGCCATCTGCAATTTTTCAGTCTGGGCTCGAACAAGGTGCGCCAGTTCAGCCAGGGATCAACAGACGGCGGGAAAACATGGACCGTCGAATACGACTTTACTTACAACCGCAAGAATTAGGCAGCTCTTTTTCCGCTGATAGAAGCTGCAGTTCGATGTGTTTCGACGTCAGATGCGTGCGATTCTAGTCGGGCATCCTTCTTCGTGGGATCGAGTTGCTCGTCCGTTGCACTCCTCTTCCTTCTCCGTTGACGGTAATGAGCTATTAGGGTGGTCTTTTCGCGCGCCTCTTTGCCGATCGCAGAGGCGCAACGCGCTGTGTCCTATGCTTCTTCTTCGGCCCGCTAGCGAAGCAGGAATGCGCAGCGACGCGGTGGCACCGGATTATTCGGCGACGCGGGGTATTAAGAGGAATGAATTACGTTGCGTGCCACATGATCTTCGGTACCATGAGCTTCGAGGCGGCCGCTACATTGGTGCGGCTATTCGCCCGGGAAGTCATGTCGACGTTGCCGCTACCGCGCTGATACCTCCCGCGCAAATAAATAGGAGCAGTCGATGCGCCCACGGATGATTGCTGGATGCCTCCTGCTTCTGTGCCTTTCAGGTTGTGCATCGAGGAAGGACACGTCGGCGAGCCCGACGGCGGCCACAGTCGCGCCACCACCGGATACCGAATCGCCTACACCGCCACCGTCGCCGAGTCGGCGGGTAGAGGATAGCGCTGAAAATACTGGCACGCATTCCTCCGTCCCTGCGGGGCATCCGGAGGCAACGCAATCGGTGAGCCCTGCAGCCGGCTCGACCCCACCAAAACCCAGTTCGACCGCTTCAAATCGCCCGATCAAGCAGCAGGGTACGGCGTCTGCACCGCCGGCTGCGCCGGCAGTGGCATCCATCAAGGGACCCGAAACACCGACACTCAATCTTGCGGACCTAGAACAGCGCCTTCGCGATACGCATGCCATAGGTGTCTTCACAAAACTGTCACTGAAAAATCAGGTCGATGATCTGCTCAACGCATTCCGCAGCCTATACAAAGGGCCCGACAAGCATCCATCTGCGGAATTGCGCCAACGATACGATCTTTTGCTGATGAAGGTCCTTAGTTTGCTGCAAGATGGCGACCCGCTGCTTGCCGCTGCCATTGCATCCTCACGGGAAGCGATCTGGGGAATTCTCTCGGACCCAAACAAGTTTGCGGCTATCTAAAGGGATCAGTAAGGAAAACATCATGCACATACACTTCGCCGTTTCCACTTTCACCATCGCCACTATCTTGGTTGCGGCTCCCTCATTGGCTGCGGATGCCGCGTCAATTGGCACGGATCTCAAGGCTACTATCGCGTTGCAGGGCATGCCCTGCGACTCGGTGGCGGAGGCCAAACGCAATGCAGACAGCGACTATTCGGTCACTTGCAAGGACGGAAATCGGTATCACGTGTTTGTAAACGCGCAAGGGCGCGTTGTCGTGCAGAAGCTCTAGGAGCCGCCGACCTAAAAGGTCGTCGGCCAAAGGCCGAGCTAACTCATAATGCGGCCGCGGGCTTCGTCGGCGTAGGCAACTCCAACTTGCCGACCGCGAGTGACGGAGTGCGGCGCGCCACTATGGCAAGCGTATACCGCGCTCTGACTCCATGAAGCGTCGCCAGCGTGCTCGGAGTTCTCTGGGCCGGTACCCCGATGGCTCTTCGAGAAATTCGGCGGCGAGGATGCGGTCAGTGCGGAAATGGCGAAAGCCCTGGCGAAGCTCGCACCACGCGGCCAACAGTCGCACGGTCTCGGCGTAGCCGATGATCGTTGGCCAAATCTTGCGCTCGGTTTCTCGCGATTGCGCGTCTCGGTAGCGGATGCGAATCTTTTGTCCGCTGCGAATCCACGTTCTAGTCAAGGCGATGTCTAGCCCATCAGCGGCCAGAGCTTGGCTCGTTGGCACACCGACGCTGGGTTCGGCAATGAACGGGCGCAGGCGTTCGGGCACGACGGTGGCAATCTTGGAGATTAGATCGCGCGCAGCACGCGACAGCACAGCGTCGCCCCGGCCCACTACCCATTGCGCGCCGAGCACTGCCGCTTCTAGCTCATCGGGCGTGAGCATCAGCGGCGGCATGTCGAATTCGCGGTCCAGAACGTATCCGATTCCAGCCTCGCCGCGGATCGGCACGCGCTGCCCAATCAGGTCAGCGATATCCCGATAAACCGAGCGTTGCGACACTTCAAGCTCCTCGGCTAGCTGGCTGGAGGAGATCGGCCGGCGCGACCGCCGCAGGATCTGGATGATTTGAAACAATCGATCGGCTCGGCGCACGGCTATCTCCTCGGCCGACAGTCTACTGCCACCATGCTGACACCATGCTGTCAGTAGGCCTAGCGTAGAACAGCCACATGCCGAATTGCGGCGCTAACGAAGGAACACCCATATGAATTTCGTCTCGATTCGTATTATCACCGCCGACATCAAACGGCTCGTGCGATTTTACGAGCAGATCACGGGAATCTCCGTAACCATGTACACCGAGGATTTCGGGGAGTTGAAAACGGCCGCCTGCACTCTGGCTATTGGAAGTACTCGCACTTTGCAGCTATTCGGCGGCGATGTGGCCCGTCCTGCAGAAAACCATACCGCCATCATTGAGTTTCGCGTGGCCGATGTGGATGCCGAGTACCGAAAGTTGGCTGAGGTGATTGGCCATTCTCTTGTTCAAGAGCCGACAACGATGCCTTGGGGCAACCGCTCGCTCCTTTTCCGCGATCCAGACGGCAGTCTAGTCAACTTCTTTACGCCGATCGCAGCGGAGGCGACCAAGAAATTCGCCCGGTGACCACAGCGTCGGCGGCCGCGCGGACACCTCTCAGTTCAAGACCTTTTGAACCACATCGGCCCGACTACCGCCAGCCACAGGCATTACAAGTGATGGTCTCCCATGGGGGAGTTCCCGTCCGACAAAGGGGTACTCGTTTTTACCTGAACCAATGGGCTGCCTCCAAGGAAGACGCCCACGTGTCCACTGAATCCTGGGAAGCCCATTCCGCGTCTGAAGTCCTCGTTAGCCGGCAGTCGCCGATGATTGCTGGGGTCGAATGCTGATTATCCAACATATCAGGATAAATCGGCCTTGCTGCCTTGTTTTAAGCGCCATTACAAGGGTCGAGCCCCTTGCCAGCTAACGGATTCAGGACTGTGAACGAAAGGAAAAATACACGCTCACCGTCATTTCTTTGAACGTCGGTTCCGTCGGGGTACGGAACGCGATGTCGAGCACCTCGATCTCCCCCATTTTCTCAATTGCATCGGCCGCTTTCCGCAGGAGCTTAGCCGCGTCCCCTCGGTGATCTGTGATTGAAAAATGGTTGCACGTCCACTTCTGGGCCCGTTCGCGCAGTCCGCTTCCCTTGTTCTTGGCCATTAAATCCTCCTGAATAAAACGGGAGCATGACCCTATCCGGAGATTGCAGGTCCAGATCCTAGACGCGGATTCACGGTCAGGGTCCAATAACTAGATGTCGCCTACCCCGAGCGCATCCGGATCCGCACTAAAAGGGAAATGACATAGTTAGTCATTGCCAATGGACGTCCTCTCGAAAGTCAGCGATTTTGGTTCCCCGTAAGCCGCCAATCATGAATGACCCCACGGGGTCTATTCTGTTGAAAAACTCCCTTTCGGTGCAGAAGCGATTTTCCAGTTTTATGGAAATACAGCCGAAAATATGGGGAAAACACAACGCACGACTGAATGAGAAAGATTGGGCGGTGATCGTCAAGAGTGGCCGCTCCCTCGAATCAAGGAAATTCCCGGCTTTTTACGGCGCTACGATTTTTCTGCCGAATACGCCTTGAGAGTTTTTCAACAGAATAGGTCGACACCGGGCATCGGGCCGCAGTAGGCCAACTCGGGTCATTGGAGGCTCTGAAACCACAGCAACAAAGCGGTCGTTCTCAGGCTGGGTAAGCTAATCTGCATGTTGTCTATTTCACCGCGGTCCTGGATTTGGCGCGACTAATGCGAACAAATCCAGGCATGCCCGATTGGATCGTGCGTCTACCCTGGAAGGCGAGGCGGATTCTTGGATGGTCTGTATTCTTTGTGACGATTTTTGGCGTCCTTCCGCTAGCGTTTTCGGTCCTAGCAGTTTTTTCACAGCACGACAGCTGCGTCCAGTTATTGGACGGTAATTCATTTGTATGCAGGCCCAGGATCCTCGGGACGATCGAAGTAATCGTTGGGTCTGTGCTTGTGATTTCGGCTCTCTTTTGGTTTCGATTCCTGACGCGTCTCACCGCTGGCCAAGGTCAAGACGCCGACGATGACTGACGGTGAAGATCTCAATCGTCGCTTGGATATGATTCCGTAAAGCCGACGTTGACGAGCGTCTGGTGGGGTCGACACCGGGAATTGACGAGTGTCGGGCGACTGTCGGTCAGGAGCTGTCATTCGCCTCGCTCATCAATCTATTGCTACTCTGAAAATACTTTCGTGACAGCCCTTAGATCGAACAAACAGGTAGAACCCAGAATGCCTACCGGTACAATTCTAAAACGTGGCCAGGTCTGGTGGGCGTTCGACGAACGGATTCCCCTGGTGATTTTGTCGGCTGACGGAATGGCCGATATTCAGGCGATGCGCGTCGTCGCTCCCGCAAGCACAAATATTCAAGGTTACGCGGTCGAGGTGCCAATTGGTGTTCTCGAAGGCCTTCCACGCGAAGGTGTATTGCGTGTCGCCATCCCGCGACCTGGTTACATTAACTGTCACTGGCTGGTCACGCTGACGCGAGCGGACTTGGTCGAATATGCGGGCGCATTATCGCCCGAGAAGTTAAGCCAGCTAGAGGACGCGCTCAGGCTTGCGGATCTCGAATAGCATCGAGTGACCGCTTTCAACTTGTAATTGCAGACGCTCAAGAAGTCCTACTGACCGGCAGCTCCGGGTCCGATCACGGTCGCTGAGAATATTTGCCGTCGTTCGTACGTATCCACCTCTATATAAGGAGCCACCTGCTACCCGATGCCTCGATAGTGCAACTTGGCACGCAATTAGTTCTGTTACAATTTCTCTAAATATCTTGTAAGCGATTGATTTAATTAATATTGTCTGGTGCCGGCTGAGGGATTCGAATTCACGCGATAACTAACTGTTTTGTAAGCGTTTATAAATATAGAAGAGACGAGTTACCCCGAAAAGTTACCCCGCGCGAACGAAGATATTATTCGACGACTTTGGATGTCCGTGGACTCGGGACGGAGTCCACAGAAATTCGGAGAATCTCTGAATCCCGATTTCCTTACATCGCAGCTGAAGTGTTCCTCCAGTTTCAAGCGGCGAACCGTTGTATGAGTTCTTGGGCCACGACGTTTAGGTCGGCTCCCTGTATGAGTGGTTGAGCGCCGACCGCCAGTGGCGCGTTGCCGGGGCGGGCTATGAACGCCGTTTTCCACCCAGCCGCCGCTGCTCCCAGAATATCCCACGTATGACAGGCGATAAGGCAAAAGTCTGCGGGCGGTAGGTCGAAAAACACCTCTACGTCTCGATATACCTCGCGGGCCGGTTTGTAGCGACGTACCGTATCGTCGACGCTAAACTGCCGTTCAAAAAAACCGCTGATTCCGGCCTGCTCGAGCTGTCGTGCGCAGGTTGCCTTGGGATTATTCGTCAGAGTGTAGAGACGAAATCCCGCCTCACGCAGTCTGCTGAGAGCCCCCCGCACTTCGGGATGGGGCGGCATTGTTGCAACCGCTTCTTTCAGCTCGTTCAGATCCGTGTCATGGATCGGGACGCCGCGTGTGCGGGCAAGCATTCGCACCACCGCACCGCCCAACTCACCAAAGGGAACGTAATTGTCGCATAGTGTGATTGCCTCAGAGTACAGAATCACTCTGGGCAAACCATTCTCGGAGACTGCTGCGTTCGCCGAACATGCGTGCAAAGTGCGGGGCCAATGCCTCGAGATCCAGTAGGGTTTCGTTAACGTCGAAAACAAGCAGCGGAATGGTCATGCTGACTTCTCCTCTATCGCAAGTTCGCCGAATGCTTCAACAACGGCATTGAGCCCAGATCGGTTTAAGAAAAAGCGCGGATCCTACCGCTGGCCACCGAGGGCTGCTTTGTGGCAACGCTGTTTGTAGATCGCAGTACCGCTTTTGGGCGGGATGGACTTCCCAACGTTTCGTGGACTCGTGAATTACAGTAAGTTCGATCACCTAAGAGCGGCGCGATATTTACTTTGCAACACAAAGCACAGAATATGCCTTCCTATGGAATGTTGCTACCGAGTGAACTCGATATTTCGCGCGACCGCATTTGCATGGATTGCCGTCGGGCTCATTCCCGCCCAAAGCCAGGCGGCCGATTCCTTCGTGGCGAGTGCGCTCGAGGATACAAAGCTCTACTTCACCGCGCCATTGAGATGGGATGAGGAGGATTGGCTGTATTTCGGCGGTGCATTGGTCGCTATCGGCGTGGCTCACTCGTACGATGAAAGAGTTCGTGACCATTTCGCAACTGGCCCAAACGCAGGCTTGAACGGGGGCGAGAACAAAAACAGCTTGCGCGACGCAGCGCCGACGATTGCACTGATCGGGGGCACGGGGCTCGCCGCAGCGTTTTTCGACGATAAGGATGGCTATCGGGAAACTTGGGCAATGATTGAGGCTGGCGCTTTCAGTGGCATCACTGCCGAGGTGCTGGGGTATGCGACAGGACGCGAGCGTCCCGATGCGACCACGTCCCCCAATGAATGGTTCAAAGGGGGCGATTCATTCCCGTCGCTCCATACGACAGTGGCCTTTGCGGTCGGGACCGTCTTTGCCGAATCGGGCAACGATGAGTACCGATGGATTCGCCGCATTATTGGCTATGGCGTTGCGGGTGCGACGGCCTACGTTCGAGTCCAGGAGAACGTGCATTGGCTCTCCGATACTGTCGCGGGCGCCGCCCTCGGCATTGCAACCGCAAAATTCGTGCTGAATCGTCAAGACGCAAAGGATCGGGGGTCGCTGCAGTTCCAGCCAGTGAAGGGCGGCTGGATGGTGGCATATACCAAGCGCTTTTGACCGCACACCTCATATTTGATCGGAATAGTGGTCAGTTTCATGAGGCATTAGATTGTCTTTCTGGTGCCGCCATCGGAATCGGTGGCGGGCAATGGGGTGCGAGCGCCACATGTGCGGGTAACTCCAAGCACAATATCACACACAGTCGACGCAGTTAGTCTGTGGCCCTACTTGATTTGTCCCAGGCGGCGCAGCAGCGGGGTGATCGTCAATCCTTGAGCGAACACGGAAAATGCGACGACCGCAAAGGTGATCGTGACGATGGCGTCGTGGTGAGGCAGGTCTTCCGGGAGCGCCAAAGCAAGGGCCAACGCCAAAGCGCCGCGCAACCCGCCCCAAAAGAGGATGTGCTGATGGCGGCCTTCAACTCTAAGTCGGCTACGCAAGAAAACCGCACAAACCGGATAAATTGCCACCGCACGACCCAACGTCACCAGGACGATGGCCGCCAACACGGGTAACCATAGTTCGCTGAAGTGTTGCTGTGCTTCTTGCGCGCCAATCAAAAGAAATATCAGCGAGTTGGCGATAAAGGCCACGTACTCCCAAAACGGCCCCAGTACTTCGCGACCCGCGTCGGTAACAAACGTCGATGAGCGAAAGTTACCGACGACCAAGCCGGCGGTCAATGCTGCGAGTACGCCCGAGCACTGAAAATGCTCGGCGACAAAAAAGGAGCCGTACGCAGCGAGTGTAGTAAAGGTGATTTCGACCAGATAATCCTGAGTGCCTCCTGCCAAGAACATGAATCCCGAGGCGACAACGGCGCCGATCAGCGAGCCGCCGACGATTGCAAAAATCAAATCGCCGGTGATCGAAACGAAATTCTGCTGATTCCCCGCTAGGATACTAAGCGCCGCAACGAACGCGACGGCAGCCGTGCCATCGTTCATGAGGCTCTCCGCTTCGATCAACAAGCGCAAACGTCCGCGCACCCCGGCTTCATTGAAAGTCGCAATAACGGAGACTGGATCGGTGGCGGAGATCAAGGCACCAAAGACAATTGCGCTGCCCCACTCCCAATGTAATGCGTAATGCATGCCGATGGCCGTGACGGCAGCCGCCAGCAGCACGCCCACCGTGGCCAGCAACGCTACCACAGGCAGATCCTTCTTGAGGTCTCTCCAATTGATAAATAGCGCTGCCTCAAATACCAACGGCGGCAAAAAGACCGAGAAAATCAGATCCTTCGATAGATGCAATTTGGTATAAATGTGCAGAAAATTGAGACCCATCCCGGCGAGCACCAAGCCAACGGTGTAAGGCGTGCGCAATCGCCGCGTTAGCATCGCAACCAACGCCGACACGAAGAGCAGAAAGCCGAGCTGGGACAGATCGTAAGTCATCGTTTGCTATGGCCCGTCGATGTAAAGGAGTCTCGCTGCGGCGAGGGCTTTGCCGGTGTATTGTAGCGCCGTGAAACTACTAGAACTTGAGGCAGTGATTCTTAATGGAAGGCTTGAGCCCCCTTATCGCACAGATGGCGACTCGTGATGGAAGGCGATGAAAGCCGCCAACTGCCGCTGGCGCAACTTGCTTTGTTGGCTCTTGGGCTCGGAGTCGTCACTGGCATCGGCGCGGTGTTGTTCCGCGATTTGATTGGCCTGATTCACAATCTATTCTTTACCGGCCAGGCTCTAATTCACTACGATGCCAACGTTTTCACGGCTCCCGCGCCTTGGGGGGTGCTGGTGATTCTGGTCCCCATGCTGGGCGGTATCGGTGTGACTTTCCTGGTCAATAATTTTGCTCCGGAGGCCAAGGGTCACGGGGTCCCCGAGGTCATGGATGCGATCTATCACAAAGGCGGCGTCATTCGACCTGTGGTGGCGCTGGTAAAATCATTGGCATCAGCGCTGGCGATCGGAAGCGGATCATCGGTCGGGCGGGAAGGACCTATCATCCAGATCGGATCCGCGCTCGGCTCGACAATGGGACAAATCATTCGGATGCCCGCGGGCCAACGAATTGCGCTCGTCGCTGCGGGTGCGGGCGCGGGTATTGCGGCCACCTTCAATACACCCATTGGCGGCGTGATGTTTGCGATCGAGCTGATGATGCCCGAGGTGAGCGTCGAGACGTTCCTTCCCGTCGCCATTGCGACGGGCACCGCGACCTTCGTTGGCCGCTGGTTCTTTGGCGACACCCCGGCATTTCACGTGCCGCCGCTTCAAGCGATGGCAGTCGATTCAAATGCACTGATCGTGCTGATTCTATTCGCTGTACTGGGTGCGCTCAGCGGGTTTGCAGCGGCAGGATTCATCCGCGGACTTCATCTTGCGGAGGATATATTCGACCGAATCAAGTCGCGCTATTGGCGGCACATGTTGGGCATGCTCCTGGTGGGCATGCTCATGTATGCGCTATTGCGCACCTTCGGTCAGTACTATGTCGACGGCGTCGGCTACGCAACGGTTCAGGCGGTGTTGGCGGGGCAGATCTCCGCATTTGGTCTGCTCGCACTCCTTGGCCTCTGCAAAGCGTTGGCGACTTCGATCAGTCTCGGATCGGGTTCATCGGGCGGTATCTTCTCTCCGTCTTTGTTCATGGGCGCTGCCCTCGGCGGTGCATTTGCGGCACTTTGGAATGCCTTCGGCCTGCCGATTCAGTTGAGCATCCCCGCCTTTGCGATGGTTGGCATGGGCGCGATGGTGGGTGGTGGCACCGGAGCGGTGATGACGGCTGTCACGATGATTTTCGAGATGACACTCGATTACAGCATCGTGATGCCGATGATCGTGGCGGTGGCAATGAGCATCGGTGCGCGCAGACTGCTGTCTCGCGAGACCATCTATACTTTGAAACTCGTGCGCCGCGGACGGGCCATTCCGAAGGCGCGCCATGCCAACATGTTTCTGGTCCGCTCCGCACGAGAAGTGATGGACGCCGACATCCAGGTTCTGCCGGCGGAAGAGAGTTTCGATGACTATTTGCGCCAGCCTGAGCACGCCGGGCGCCTGCGCTACGTCGTAGTGACGGACAAGGGTCACCTCTACGGGGTAATCCGTGTCAATACCGGCCTTCGGCGCGGTCTGGAAGGTACGCACACCGGCGTCACTTTAGGAGAGGTTGCCAGCCGAAACTTCACCATCGTGCGCGAAGATGAGACTGCTTTCGACGTAATCCGGCGCATGTGGCGGCGTAACGCCATCATGGCGGTGGTGGTGCGGGGGCGCGGAGTGCCACGCGGCAGTGACGTTGCCGGTGTGATCACCAAGGAACACGTCGCCGACTCAGTCGCGGACAGCGTGAAGGCGTATCCGCAATAGCGAATCCCGTTAGTGCTGGTTTGACTGAGTATTTTGCGGTGCCTTGGCCGGTTCAGGCTGCGCTGGCTTGGATTCAGCACCAACGGGACTTGCGGTGGAATCGTCTGTTGAAGGTGGCTTCTCGGGAGGGCCCATCGCCGACTGATCGTCTCCGACCAATGCGGGCTGGCGAGCGAGGGAGCGTTCCAGCTCGCCGGAGGATGTCGGCAATTGCCGCGCTGATAGCGTAGCCAGATTAATCACGGCCGTATCATCTCGCAGCTTCACATACAGCGCCCCGCGGCCCGGGTGTGGAACCGGCAACGCGGATCCCAAGAACCCCTCGGGAACCTGTACTGAATGCGCGAACTGCGGATCGCTGGACAGCGAGTCGATCAAAAACAAATTAGATCCGGAGAGTTTGCACGCAAGTTCGGCAGCGGCGGGGCAGTCGATTTCCTTAAGCGCTGGCAGACGGATCAGATTCGCCAACGGTTGCCAGTCGCCAGACGCGCCACCCGTGTTGACGCGAAACTGCAGCGGTCCGAAAGCTGCTCGCCCAAAGGCCTTCATTGGATTCAGGGTGATCACGGCAACACGGGGATTCTCGAGTGTCATTTCCCCTTTACCAATGCTTAAGGTCGTCGAGAAAGCCCCATCCGTCGTCGAAACCTCGATATTTTCATCCTGTGAGAACACGGCCGGCAAATCTGTGCGCACGGAAAATATTAGAGTCGCATCCTGTGGCAGTTCGCCGGGGTCAACGAGACTAATGTTACTGTTATCGTTGGACGGGGAGGGTTGTACACCCTTATTGATCAACGTGACTCGCGGACGAGGCGAATCGATGGAGGCGAGAAGCGGAAAAACGCGACCATCGATCAGGGTAACTCTCGCCGCGATTGGACGCCCGTGTTTCAGATCTCCCACCGCCTGCGAATCCTGAGCAACCATTAACAGCTCGTCGGTGCCGGATCGGGTGGAAAGTTGGCCCGGCACGAATACGGATTTGCCTATCGCTAGAGTGGCTACCTCATCGAGGCGGCTGCCTTTCAGGATCCCCTGAGTGTCACCGGCATGTAGAGTAAAGCCCTCGAACCTTCCCGCTTCGGAAAAGGCATGTAGGGAAATGGCTTGAGGTTGGTTGGCGCCATATTGGGTAACCATCATTGTCAAAGCGCCGGGTTGTGCATCTTGCATCGGCAGCTTGACCTCGACCTCATCGGGTTTGACGGCTTTCCACTCGGCGAGCAAATCCTTGCCCTGAGGATCCTTGAGCATGATGCCGTCGATGCACGTGACGCTGTCAGCGTGAAAGTGAACCGTATTCTGGCGCCCAACGACTATGGTTGCCGCATCCCCCGCATCCAACTTCCAATCGGCGGCGTGCGTATTGATCAGACGGAAACTGGGGCCCTCGTAGGAATCAAAGCCCCATTTGCCCTTCAATGATGCTTGGATGCTGTCGCCGAGATTCGAAGACCGTAAGCCCGACGTATCAACAACGTAGCCGCCCTGAAGCGCATCCGGTGCGGCGGGTAAGTGAATGATCTTGCCGTCTGGTGCGGTCAAATTCAGCGACATGTCGTGTGCGTACCCGGTGGCAAACACCAACGGCGCACCTTCGACCGGCAGCACCAGTTTCGCCTTACTGGCGCAGTAGGTCTCCTTGGGATTGACAGCGTGCAACGGCGGCAACTGCGGTTGCTCCACGGCCGGCAGCGCGGCTACCAAGACTGATTTCGGATTTTGAAACGAGGGGGCGGTGTTCAGAGTCAGCGCTATTTTATCGCCTTGCTGCGTGCCGAGTGCCGGAATGTACTGATATTGAGCCACGTGAAATGAGTCGAGGATTCGCGCGATATCCAATACCGAGGCGATGTAAGGACTGTAGTAGCCGTAGCTGAGTTGCGGGGTATAGCTCGCCTCCATCGCTAAATCGCTGCTGGGGCCCGTCGTGAGGGCCTCGACGATCGAGGTGGTATGTCCGTCATTCAATATGAGCGATTCTTGTCCTTGCATCAGGCAGGGCGCCTGCAGTTCCGGGTTGCGATCCAGGCATTTATCGTCGACCTTGATGGCCAGGCTCCGTGCCAGGAGCGGTGCACCTGCCTTCAGCTTCGAGGAGTCTTCGTTATTGAGGCTGCGAACCGCGAAAAGAAAACGCTCGAGGCGGGAGCGATCGAGTGCGGCCTGGTTAAGGTCCTGAGATGTGCGCACAAACGTGCCCGGCCGTCCGCGTACTGCGCCAACCAATGTGTTGAAATCACCGCCGGTTTCCGGCGCGAGGAATAGAAGTACCTGCTGCGCCCCAGGTGGCACCTTTACGGTCAATCCATCGCGCGAGCATTCCTTTGTCCATGTTTTGCACGGAAAAAACCAATTCTTTGGCGGCGGATTGGTCGATCCGCTCAAGAATGCAACCACCATCAAGTAATGTTCAGACTGAGTCGCAGGCAAATCCGCCTTGATCCAGATTTGGTCGCCGACGGAAAGATTCGGGACCTCAAATACAGGAAGAGATTCCGTCCCCCGGGTGATTTTGACTTCAAGAACGGGACCCGCGAGATCAAAAGGTGCAGGACCGGCGTGTGCGGCCGTTGCAAGACACGAGACCAATGCTAAGGCCCCAATGCACGACAGGCGGCTCTGCGACCACCATGGGTTCATCGTGGTCGAGGATTGTATGCGTTTAGTATGCGCTAGAGGGCTATGCAACAATGATTGCAACCAACTCGTTTGACTGTTCAAGAATCATTCGACTCTAACGAATTGTATGCGTTCACAAAAAAGAGTGAGCCCATCCGCTTGCGCATTTACTCTCCTGTCCGCAATTTAACGTGACGAATCAGTAATTCTTGCCTTCCTGCCCCACGCATGGGCCCCCAAACCCAATCAAAGGCGGGCGTACAATGGCGATTACATGGTCGACGATGGTGGTCACCAGCTCAGGCGTAGACGGCAGATGCCCGAACAACGCCCGAAAGTAAAAGG
Source organism: uncultured Gammaproteobacteria bacterium (assembly GCA_963775565.1). Lineage (GTDB taxonomy): Bacteria > Pseudomonadota > Gammaproteobacteria > Steroidobacterales > Steroidobacteraceae > Bog-1198. The sequence goes on along the minus strand of CAVZJP010000015.1, from coordinate 31,798 downwards.
GTGCCGTGAGCATGTCGATCAAGGCATCGATGTCGAAGCCGCGAGCGCATTCGCCGCGGGTCATGCCCCGCTCGAAAGCGGCCCGAATCGAGCGCCGGCGCGGCGCCAGCACCTTGTCCCGGATCAGTTTCGCAAGCACCGGATCGAGCGCCATATCCGCAACCAGTCCGGGAAGCGCTTTGCCGAGTGTTCCGGCAAAAGCAGCTGGCAGAGTATTCACGGCGGCCATCAGGTCCTTGCGTAACGAGCCCGTATCGGGCGCCGGTTGGGCTCCCAACTGCGCGACGACCGCATCCGCAATCAGATGGCGTTTGCTGGGCCAGCGCCGATACAAGCTGGTGCGGGCACGCTTCACCTGGCGCGCGATGCCTTCGATGGTGACCCCTCGATAACCGCGCACCAGAAGTCCCTCGAGAACGGCGGCAACCACCTCAATATCAATGCTGTCGTTTTTCGGCCGCCCGCGGCCGATACCATGTGCACTTGCGCGCCCCGATCGCGGCCCCGCTCGTTCCTCGAATGATGGCTTCCCCTTACCGGCAGGGGATGGAGCGGAAAACTCGCGCCTCGCGCGGAACTTTTTCATACAGTATGTATCGTATATATGAATTCTATCCCTGTGCAAGCCGCACGGCTCTTGCCGGACGGGCCTGCCGATGGGGAGGGCCGGCTTGTGGCAAAAGAAACCGACTGGAGGTCTAGCGTGATGAATAACCACAACGAGTTCTTACTGGTGCCGGCGCTATGTTGCGCGCTGGCGCTGACGGCATGCAATTCCGCAGATAAGGATTGGGCAACGGCGAGCAACGCGAATACTATTGCGGCCTATCAGAAATTTCTCGACAAGCACGCGGGTGATGCACACGCCAATGAGGCGAAGGCATACATGTTGGCGCTACAGGATGATGCGGCATGGAGCGTAGCGAAAAATGCCAATTCACTCGACAGCTACCGGCAATATCTACAGGCCGAGCCGAATGGCAGTCATGCGCAATCCGCACGCGAACAAGTAGCAGGACTTGAGCAAGCAAACGCATGGAAGACCGCGCAATCCGACGGTAGCGCGACGGCTATGCAAGCGTTTCTGCAGAAATATCCACAAGGAGCGGAAGCGGACCAGGCACGGCAGAAACTTGCAGTATTGAATTCTTCGTACCGAGCCGAACTGGGTGCGTTTCATAATGAGCACGCCGCGGAGCGCAAACGCTCGGAGCTGCAGTCCCGCTTCAGCGGCCTGCTCAAGGAAGTCGAGGTCCTATCACCCGACTCCTCGGACAAGCGATATCGGGTCATGTCCGGGCCAATGGAACGTCATGAGGCCGCATCGACCTGTGCGTCGCTTAAGCGAGATCATCAGAGCTGCGAAGTCGTAAAGGCCGATCAACAGCAGAGTTGAGCCAGGATCAGCTGTGCACGGCAGGTTGGGCGCCCGCGAATTCGCGGGCAGCCCCGCATTCACTTCGCGCCAGCGCGAGACCAGAGACGCCTGATTTGATGAGGAGCCCTGCTAAAACGATCGTCTAGAGCCGCATAATAGCGTTTTGGGCGCGTACGTCTGATGAGCAGAACCGAATCTTGGGGTCTATTGTTCATCGCGATTTTCTTTGCAGGAGCGACCGCTATTCTCCTCTGCGTCGGGATGGCGCTGCTGGCACCGGGATCAGCATTCGAGGCAGTTTGGGGTCTCTATCCGGCACGCCGCTCGTTGCTCATGCCTTACCGGGCGTGGCTTGCGCCGGGGTTTCTATTTCTAGCCATTGCCATGGCATTGGCCAGCATCGGTTGCTTTCGCCGTCGCAGGTGGGGTTGGCGTCTGGCTGTTGCCATTTTTGTTGTGAACGGGCTTGGAGATCTGGCACAGCTTCTTTTCGGGCACTTCTTAGAGGGAGGTATCGGAGTGGCAGTTGCGGGTGCGATCCTCTGCTATCTGTCTCGGCCCGCAACTCGCTCGTTATTTGCATGAGCAACTCGAGGCCGCTATGAAAGGATCAAGTGCTGTGCGTGTTGTCGCCGTGGTATGCACTGGTCTCTATGCGGGGATCATCCTTGGCGATCGAATGGGAGCCAGCTTTGCGCGTCCAGCACTGAGTGCCGCAGATTTTGTGACATTCCAGCAGATCCAGCACGTTCACTTTAAACCGTTGCTGGTACCCGTTACGTTAGCTGCGGTACTCGGAGGGCTTCTCTGGGTTTGGTCGCTACTATCCCGTCCGAGTGCGGCGGAGTTCTGGCTCGCGGCGGGTGGTACGGCAGCGATGATATCGGCGGCTGCGCTCACTCGCGTCGTAAATTTCCCGATCAACGATGCGCTCATGACTTGGAATGTAACATCGCCGCCTGCAAACATTCGAGAACTGTGGGCTCCCTGGGAGCACGTGCACACCATCCGGGCGGCTTTGAGCGTCTGCGCCTTTCTGCTCCAGGTGTTGGCTTTGAGCGCACGGCAACCGCCGTGAGATCTGCCGGGTTTCGAACGTCGAGTGCAGTCGTCTCGAATTACAAACTTTCATCGTGCAAATTGGGGGCAAATTAGTCCAAAATTTGACTTGTTCTAGTTGCTCTAAATATCAAGTAAAAGATTGATTATATGGAAGTTTTTATGGTGCCGGCTGAGGGATTCGAATTCATTCCATAACTCACTGCTTCGTAAATATTTTTTTAGATTTGAGAGACGAGTTACCCGAAGAGTTACCCCGTGCGAGAGCTGGACATCATTCGACGGTGTTGGTGGTCCCTGGACTCCGGCCAACGTACTTCGCACCCATAGGATGCCAGCGTCAACAATCGACCGAGGCTGTGAAAAAAGACGAAATCAATTTCTTAGAATTTAATTCTGGCGAATTTTGGTCAACAAACTTACTCAGAATCGAAATACATGAGGGTTTTTGACTTTGTATTCCGCAGTAAATTTGGTGGGCACGTGTTTTGACACAGCCTCGACCCGTATCTGCCAGTCGCGAACGTCTGGTATCGGGCACCAATAAATGATTGTTCCAGCGGCGATACCCGGGTAGTGCCTCGAATCCTGGGCTGCGGAACTGCAACTTATCAGCCAGCATCTGTGTTTTGTTCAGTACAGACCGCCGCCGGAGTCCACAAGCAATGAGCGTCAACGATTTACCGGCGATTATGGGAACAGTTTTGATTTTTGCCGGGCTCGCCTTTGCGGGCGTTTCCACATGGTCCCGTGCAGAGGGGAGTGAAAAGACCACTGAGGCCGGGGCGCTCATCATTGTGGTCGGCGCATTCCTATTGGGGCTGTCGATATTCGTGTCACATGGAAAATAGGACTCCCTAGTCCGCTTGTTTGCACATCAATTGTTGTCTAAATTTCTAGTCTCATTCCGCTCCAAAATTGAACGAGAAGAAAATGCAACTTCCACGTCTAGATCAATGCTCTTTAGGCTTGGAGGAGTTAGTCCTTAGAAGTGAGTCGATGCAGAGCGTTCAATCGACTGTTACACGTCGCGATGTTCTAATCTGGACGGGCGGAGCGATTGTGAGTATGCGTCTCAGCCCTGCTCTGGCGACCGGCATCACTGATATTCCGGCACAAACGTATTTCGCAGGCGTGAAGAGAGCCCTCGAGGCGCTCGACAAACTGGGCGCACCTGTGGCCGCTGCGGATGCGCTACAGATCACCGCCCTTGGCGCACAAAATGACGCTGCCTCGGTCGATGCCTCAGAAAAGATTCTGGATCGCTATTCGCTCGCAACTCTAGCGGTCGAAGCTGATGGTTCGGCGCATTGGGTAGTGGGAGGAACACACAGGATCTTGATCGAACAAGGCTGGCGCTTGTTTTTAATTCGGATATCCAATCCTGCTGCACATACAGACAACTTGTTGATTTCCCTTGGTACTGGAGACGTCCACGGCCCAGGCCACATGGGGGGCGCAGGGGCGGCACGGGCCTATCTACCGGATTCGTTGAGCCAAGCTCCACGCATCGAAAAGATGTGGCTGATGTCTCAGGTGTACGAGACAACGCCGCTCATTGCTTTTGGGCAGGAGCTTGCAACCGTCCCCCTGTCTGGCATTCCAGTGGAGTATCGGGTCATTCAGCTATTTAGCCGAAACTCCGGCCGCCGAAGCTCGAAAATATCGGCCTATGCACTATCCACCAAACCCGACCGCTTTCGCAGCCTGAGTCACCAGGAGCTTGATTTTGAGTGCTTACCTTCGCGAACCGTCACACTGGGAGTGTTAGACGTGGACGGTCGGGGGTGCGTCGCTTCTCTGACCATCAAGGACAAGCAGGAACAAATCTACCCTCCGCAGTCCATGCGCCTAGCGCCTGACATGTTCTTTCAACCCCAAATCTATCGTGCGGACGGGGAGACGATGCGGTTGCCGGATGGCGAGTACGTAGTGGAAGCCAAGCGGGGGCCAGAGTACCTCGTGACATCGTACAACGTGATCATCGATTCAAGTCGTACCCGCATTGATGTCAAACTCGAGCGCTGGATCGACCCAGCGAAGTGGGGGTGGTACTCGGGCGACACGCACATTCATGGCGCTGGGTGTGCTCACTATGAACACCCGACCGAAGGGGTCTCACCTGAGACCATGATTCGCCACGTACGAGGCGAAGGATTGTCGATCGGCGACGTCCTCAGCTGGGGACCTAGTTGGTACTATCAGAAGCAATTCTTCACCGGGCATTCCATCAGTCCAGCGGCTACGCTTGAGCATCCAGAGCTGCAAGCCGCCAACAACGCGAGCCTCGACCCACATCCAACACCGGAGGATCGCGAAACCCTGCTTCGCTACGACGTCGAGGTATCTGGGTTCCCTTCCAGCCACGCGGGACATCTCGTCCTACTTCGCCTGAAAGAACAGGACTATCCGGGTACCAAGCTCATTGAGGACTGGCCGTCATGGAACCTTCCCATCCTGAAGTGGGCCAAATCGCAGGGAGCCGTGGGCGGGATGGCTCATTGCGGTAGCGGCATGGTCGTTGAGTCCAAGGAGTTGCCCAACTACGATATCCCTCCAATGGATGGGATCGGGACCCAAGAAGCGATCGTGGACGTGACCCACGGAGTTGTCGACTTTCTGTCGGGCTGCGACACGCAGCCTCTGGCTGAACTCAATGCGTGGTATCACATGCTCAATTGTGGGTTCCGCATGGCGCTGATCGGAGAGACCGATTGGCCGTGCGTCACAGGAGAGCGCGTGGGGGTCGGTCGAAGTTACGTCAGGCTCGAGCAGCGCCCTGTAGACGACTCAGGCTACGACGCTTGGGTACGCAATCTGCAGAAGGGCAAACTATACTGTGGTGACGGTCGCAGTCACTTTCTTGAGTTCAAGGTGAATAGTCGCCCAAGTGGTGATGACGATCTGACTCTCCACCGGGCATCCCAGGTCACCGTAGAGGCACTCGTTGCGGCTCGACTGGAGCCTCAGCTGCCTGAGCGCAAGCAGGCCCTCAAGAAGGAAGATTGGAACAGCTGGCATCTAGAAAATGCACGCATCGGGAGTGCTCGGGAGGTATCGGTCGAGCTTCTGGTCAATGGCTCGGCTGTGGAGAAGGCACGTTTTATCGCGGACGGTAACCCGAGGCCGATCAGGTTCAAGACGTTCGTTTCGCGCAGTTCGTGGATCGCTTTGCGGATACTGCCCTCGTCGCATACGCATCCTGTGTTTGTGCTGGTAGAGGGAAAGCCCATCCGTGCCTCAAGGCGCAGCGCGAAGTGGTGCCGTGCGTGTGTCGACAAAATCTGGGAGGTCAAGTCTCCATTCATGCGTGAAAGCGAGCGCCCGGCGGCCGCGGAAGCGTTCGACCATGCTCGTGCCACCTACGACAAGATCACTAGCGAATGCGAACTCGCGTGACTCAGTTCGCGCGAATGCTGGCAATCACTCTGGCGATGCCCGGGATGGCTGTGGCCGACGAGCAAGTGCACACGACAGTCTCGCTGACAGATCCCTATATCAAAATCGATATCAACCCGGAAGCGCGAGTCAGCGCGACACTATGGGGCGCGTTGCCTCCACCTGTTCTTTGCGGGAAACCGGCTGTTTTGTCCGTGAAGGTTGTAAATCAGGGCTTCTTAACCGCCACATTGGAAGCCGAGTTTGTGGGCAATTCTGAAGGGGCTGTGCTCGATTTCCATCCACAGCCGCTTAAAGGAGTCCCTGACGAGTTGCGCGCCCTACGCATCACTCTTACGAAGCCGGGTCCCATCGATCTGACCATCGCGTTCAAAGCGCACAACGAGATCCCTGACCTCGGTGGCCGCGATCGCATCCATTTTCTGATGCGCTGCTTGCCAGCTGCGTGAGCTCAGTCCGGTGTTGTTCTGCAGGCTGATTTTAAGTTTTTCTTTATAATAGTTTTTATCGAGATACGGTAGGGTGCACGCGCACGTAAGGGAATCGGGCAGGCGGGCCGGTCAATGAGTGAAATTATGGCGCGATTCAAGGGAGAAATTGCATCGCAAATAGTTCGTAATAAATTAATCTCATTAGAGATTTGCCGGCTGAGGGATTCAAATTCGCACGACAACTAACTGTTTTGTAAGCGCTTATAAAGCGAGAAGCGACGAGTTACCCCGAAAAGTTACCCCGCGCGAGCGCCGGATATTATTCGACGTCACTGGCGGCCTGTGGACTCCAATGCCCCCCGCACCCACGGGCTGCAACAATGGCAACAATCGCGGGCGCCCGAGCAGCAATCAATGGCACATCAGTAAATTGAGTGGCTGGTGTAAATCGTTATGCCGTTCCCATCGGGGTCCTTTGTGCAAAAGAGATGATGTCCAAAAAACGTTTCATTAGGGATCTCGCCTGCCGCGATTCCCCGACTGATTAGCTCCAACCGATATTTTTTTAACTCATCCAAACCTTTGCCTTCAATCATAAGGTCAAATTGCTCAGCAAATCTCTTATGGAATTGTCCTGTCAAACTTTCCGCGATGCCTTCTCCAGCCATCGAATCAACTGATAGCAAGATAAGATGAGTGCCTCCACGTAGTTCAATAATTGCGGCCTCTTCGTCAGTAAAAAATGGAGGAATGCCGAGATTCGAGTAGAATTGGCAACTGCTCTTAAGATCAGCCACCTTAAAAACAAGATGGGCTACTGCCAATTCTAAGTCAGCGGCAGTCTTCATCTCGCTCAATGCTAAACCGGTCATGATTTCACCTCACAGGTCGTTCTTTAAAATTGCCATACAACTTCGGGAGCCTCAACAGTCTTTAAAAACGGCGATTTCACCGCGACTCTTGAGTGCCGCATGGAAATAAGGCAGCCCTGATACAGCAGCGTCACGGTTCGTCTTGAAGGGCCTAGTTGGGAAAGATACCACTCGGTATCTTCTAACGCAATCAATTGTTTTGCGCCACTGGTCTCATCCAAAGGAATACAATTTTGCGACGTTGAGGAGACTTTCGAAAATGAAGGCGACTAAAGTAAAAAACGCGTACATGAAAAAGAAGGACCCACTCTTCGTTAGAGAATCCCTTTTATCCGCGGCCTTCGAACTCGCTGCGACCAAGGGTATAGCTGATGTCACCATCAACAAAGTGAGCGAATTGGCCGACGTTACCAAGGGGGCTTTCTTTCATCACTTCGATAGCAAAGAGACGTTGGTGACGGAGCTAATGCAGATGCTATTGACGCGATTGGACAAGCAGTTTGACCGACTGATGGCGCAGGAAGAGAATTCCGACGGATGCTTTACTCGTGCATACATTAGGGCCGCATTCTCCGAGGGTGCAGCGGAACGTAAAGTGTGGGGCGCGCTCTTGAGTCTGTTGGCCTCTAAAGATCAGGTCGGATGGGTGTGGGATACCTGGCTGAGCGAGCGCCTAAAGAGACATTCGAAAACTGATTCGAGAATCGAGCTTCGTGTCGTAAGACTTGCAGCAGATGGCGTATGGCTTGAGAGAATCATGAATGCAAAAGCGAAAAACCTAAGGGGTGTCGAAGAGTTTCTCGTTGAGATGACGCGAATCCGTTAGAAAATCGGCTGAGAAGCGTCACGGACAGGCCGCCGTGCGAATGCCATCCGGATAGCAATTGGGGTTTGCGAGTATCCGCAATTGGCCGACTGCCGATGCGATTGGAATCGCCAGCGAATTCACCCTCTCGGGTCGATCACGGTCATTCGCGGTAAAGAACATCTTGAAATAAGATGGGCGTGCACCTGGTATTTTTACTGCACATAAGCTCGGCACCCGACTCCACCAACAACATCCTCTCTCTGGCGTACGGCATATTCGTTGTCGGGCTTTTGATCTTTGGATCCATGATCATCATGGCCAATTTGAATCAAAACATGACGTTGAACGACCAGATGCTTGATATGCATCTGCAGCGATGAGGCCGTAATGGAAGTGCATCGCGATTTATGGGACTCTGGAACCGGCGGCGAGCACTTACCGGCATCCCGATTGCGCCGGAGGGAGAATCTAACGACCCACGGGGACCGCAATGCTGGAGAAAACGACTCTAACGAAAGTCTTCAATGCCGCCGGGTTCTTTTCGACTCGCGTGCGCAAGATCGCGCCCTCATAGGAATCTATCAAGAAGTTGCTGAGTTCATTCGCCTTGAGATCGCTGCGAATCGAGCCTTGCTGTTGTCCTTCTGCAATGACCGCCGAGATCTCCTCGCCCCAAAGGGTCAGCACGTTCAGCAGTTCATTGCGGATCTGCGGGGTGTCCCCCGAGACTTCCGCCATGAATTTGCCAACCAGGCATCCATCATGGCATTGCGAGAAATGGTCGTTGAGGGCGGCGAAGTGCTTCTTGAGGCGCGCAAGCGGGGGGAGTTTGCTGTTGTTCAGGATGCTCCGATCCGTGGTGCCTTTCCCATACTCGGTCAGTACCTCTGCCGCGAGCGCTTCCTTGCTTTTGAAGTGGTTGTAGAAGGATCCCTTCGGAACGCCTGCGGCATCGGTGATGTCCTGGACGCTGCAGGCGCTGAAGCCTCGCTCGATGAACAGCTTTGAACCGGCATTTAGAACGACATTACGGGTGCTGCGGCGAGCCAAGAGGGTCCTGCGATCGATAGGGTGGTTGCAGCAATTTACTCCTGAAGTTTTTGCAAAGAAAGCGGGATGGTAAAGCGAGCTTGTACATTTAAGACGACCGGTCATATTATAGTGCAGTTGGTTACCCGCCGCGGGCTTCATAATTGGGGCCAGGGCAAGAGCAAAGACTTGGAGGAACTCGATGGCCATTCAGTCATCTGTCGACATCAAAGCACGCGTTCTTGAGGCTTTCGATACGCTGTTCAACAAGCGCGACTATTCGAGAGCCGCAGAATTTTGGTCGGAAAGCTACATCCAACATAGCGCCCACATCCCTCCGGGCCGCGACGGCTTGTTCAACCTCGTGCGCTCGGCGCCCCCCGAACTGCGCTATGAGAATCACACCATCGCGGTAGACGGCGATTTTGTGCTTCTACATGGACGGTTCACGGGAAATGGCCGCCCTCGCGCTTGGATTGCGGGTGATGTGGTGAGGATGGAGCACGATCGCTTGGCGGAACATTGGGACACTCTGCAGGATGAGGTGATTCAAGAAGAATCCAAGAGCGGGCTGCCCATGTTTGGCAATGCCTTTGCGAAACCCACCGGGCTGCCCGAGACAGGACCCGTGGTTGCTTCGCTGACCAAAGAGGAAGCACGGGCGATTGTGGCGCCGCTCTATGACGCGTTGAACCAACCCGGCAAAAAAGACGTGGCGGCCTTATTGGCCAAGGCCGCGAATCCTGACTACAAGTCCTATCACACGAACGAGGATTGGCTCTCGCGCGATCAGCTGGCGGAAGTGTTTCGAGGGATCGGGTCGGCCGTCCCCGATTTGCGCTGGACCATTGAAGACATCCAGACGGTTGGCGACCAAATCATCGTCCGCGGAAAGGCGACCGGAACACCGAGAGGGGAATTTTGGGGGGCAAAGCCGACGGGAAAAGGCTTCAACACCATGTCGATCGATGTTTTTACGGTGAAGCACGGCAAATTAGCCTCCGCCTACCATGTGGAGAACTGGGTGGGAGCCTTACAACAAATCGGTAACCAAGCCTGACAGGAACGATGTCATTTCATCCTAGGGAGTCGATGGACGCGCAATTGTTCAAAAACGCTTGCTCTTGTGCAATTCGATCCAAATGTGACCGCTGCCAATTGTGGACTATCGGTGATCCCGCCATGCTTCCGGTCGGCGCAATCGGATCAGCTGCTGCGCGTCACGCGCGCCTGGCGGCCGTTGCGATAGGAGGCTAGGCCAATGCGACCTATACGTCCCGAAACGTTGTGTCCAAGTGTTCCCCGCGAACCTGCCCCGAAAAGTTACCCCGCGCAAGCGCAGGATATGATTCGACGGCATTGGACGCACGTGGAGCCTCGGCGAATGCGCCACATCGCACCGACGGCGCGGTCAAGCTAAAGGTAGGAATGGAATCGCTCATGACTTCCAGCTGAGCGCGGGCAGCCTACCTGAGAAAGTCACCGATATTGCCGACCCGTTAAGTCCGCAGGTTAGGCTGGACCTTAAGTGCGGTGGCCCGACCGCTTCGCTGACCACCTAGAGCGCACAGTCTCATTTTGATAGCTGTCGGAGCTGCAGAGCATCGCACGAAGCTACATCGAATTCGCCTGTTCCGACGATGACGCAATAAACAACGGTCTCTCTCGGTCCTCTAGTCATGCACAATCAAACTGATGTGACGGGATGGTTGCGGTTCTGGCTTGGACGGTTCGCCTTCGTGAGTTCACTCGCCGACTTCTGGAATTCGCTGGCTCAGAGACTTGCCTGGCCCTATGTGGAACTGATCATTCGTCTATGGGTTGCAAAGCTATTTTTCTTCTTCGGCATACAGCAGCTCATGCATTGGACGGCAGCCCTACAGATTGCCAATGAGGAGAATCCCTTCCCGCTGCTCGCGCCGACAGTATCGGCGTACTTAAGCACAGGCGCCAACCTGGTTTGCGCGATCCTTCTAGCGCTGGGTGCCATGACGCGCTACGCGTCGGTCCCTCTGTTGATACTCGCGGTCATCACGCAATTTCGCTTCGAGCCTTTCGACACCCAGCTGTTTTGGATCGCCCTGTTTTGCTGGTATGTCATCCATGGCGCCGGTCCTATTTCGTTCGACCATCTGCTGCGTCGAGGCCTGGCAGACAGCGCGATTCCACTCATTCCACGTGCGATTCGATTCTCCCAGTGGCTGAGGTCTTGCGGCTCACCCTGGTACCTCTCTGGGTTGCGCCTATGGCTGGGCGCCGCGCTCGTCGTCGCCGCCGCGGGGGACGCGCGGCTGTCACTGGGCGCCAGCGCAGAGCGGTGGTTGCCGCTAGACGTCGCCATGCGTCTGCCGATGGTGGCCGCGCTAGTGGGCGGCGTCGCATTGATGTTAGGCGCTGGTACGCGATATGTTGCCTTGCTGTTGCTGCTTGGTCTATTCGGGTCTTCCGTCGTCGATCCGCGGCAAAGCGATTCGATCTACCTGCTGATGCTCCTTGCGATGCTCGTCGTACATGGGGGCGGCGTGCTTACGATCGACGCTCTGGTGAGGCGGTGGCATAGTCGCCTTTTTTCTGTTCCGAGTAGTAGCGAACTGGCTTCGCGGAATTGGCCCCGAGTGGTAATCGTCGGCGCCGGTTTTGGCGGTTTGCGCTGCGCGCAAGCGCTCAAACGCGCCAATGTAGCAATTACTCTGATCGACCGAAACAACTTTCATCTGTTTCAACCGCTTCTTTATCAGGTCGCAACAGCCGCGCTGTCGCCGGGAGACATCGCCATGGCGACGCGGCAAATCTTCCGAGACGCCCCCGCGACGCGGCTGCTGTTAAGCACCGTAACCGGGATCGATACGGAGAAACGCCTGGTGCTCACGGAGCGCCGTGAAATTCCGTACGACTACCTGGTGCTAGCCACGGGCGCGACCCATAGCTACTTTGGCAAGGACGAGTGGGCACGCCACGCGCCGGGACTCAAACAAGTTGAGGACGCCCTCGAAGTGCGTCGGCGACTATTGACCGCTTTCGAACGCGCCGAGGAGAGCGTGAATGAGTCGGAGAAGGCGGCGCTGTTGACCTTCCTGATCGTCGGCGGCGGACCAACTGGAGTAGAGCTCGCGGGCGCCATCGCGGAATTGGCCCGCTTTGGACTGAATCAAGACTTCAGAACCTTTGATCCGGCCGATGCGCGCATCATCCTGGTACAAGCAGGCGCGCGACTGCTGCCTAGTTTCCCCGAGCGCCTGTCAAGTATTGCGCAACGCGCACTGGAGAAGTTGGGCGTGGAGATCCGGCTCGCCAGTCGCGTGAATCACATCGATGAACAGGGTGTTGGGCTCGACGGCGAATACATTGAGGCGCGCACGGTCCTATGGGCGGCGGGCGTGGCCGCATCGCCGGCCGCGACCTGGCTGAAAGCGCCGTCGGATCGGGCGGGTCGCATTGTCGTCGGCGAGGATCTGCGCGTGCCTGGGATGGCCAATGTATTTGCCATCGGGGACACTATGGCCAGCAACGCTTGGAATGGCCAACCCGTTCCTGGACTCGCTTCGGCCGCCAAACAGGGGGGCGCGTACGTCGCAGAGCAGATCCGGGCTCTCATTGACGCTCGAGCCCCGCTGCCAGCGTTCCGCTATCGACACCTTGGCAGTCTCGCCACCATCGGTCGGAAGGCCGCCGTGGCGGATTTTGGCACTTTCAACCTGTGGGGCGCGCCTGCCTGGTGGCTGTGGGGCGTGGTGCACATAGGTTTCATGTTGGGCGTTAGAAATCGCGTTGCTACTCTGCTCAACTGGTTCTGGTCCTATCTTAAGTTTGGCGGCGGCATCCGCTTAATTACAGGCGATAAGACGTAGCTAAAGATAGTACATGGGCAGCGGCAGCACCCTTTGCGACTACTCATGAGTCGCCAAGGCGCCACAGATGCTGATCGGCCAGCCTGCTGCCGTCGCCCGCGATCGTTGTTCGCAAATTTTGCGCTAATCTGCTGTCTGGAATCCTATCGAGCAGGACGGCGCCAGTATCGCGAATGAGTTCATAGGATCAACTGCTGATCACGCAGGCCCCGATGATGTCTGACAACGGGTCCACGCAGCGCCACCGGAGCGCACGCGCGAGCAGGAGCCGAATAATTACCAACACCGACACGGCCGCATCCGCCCGGTGGCGCCGTGGCTTGGGTCTAATCCACAAAAATCAATGTCCCGGCGGAGAATCGAGAAGTTGTGGCATCGTTTGAACCTATTTTGGTAGCTTGACCGCGAGTAAGTCGACTTGCTCGATCTGCGGAGACTTTGCGAGCAGCTCAGCAGCCTTCGCCATCAATGCGGTCGCGATCGGACCTGCAAGATGGGCACTGCGCCCAGCTTCATCAGCGAACGCATCGAAAATACCAAACGTGGACGGCCCAAGGCGCAGTGCAAACCAAACGGGCGTGGTGCTTTCCTGATTCGCAAGCGGCAGTGCGCCTTCGAGAAATTTTGCAACTGCGGCTTCTTTGCCGGGCTTTGCTTCCAATCGAACCAACAATGCGACTTTGACCATAACGTTGTCTTAACCTCTAAAGTTTAATTACCCTAAAACGCCAATCATTCATCCCTACCAAGCGTGATTAATACGCACTGGACTCCGATCCGGCCGCGGTCGCCGGCCGAGATTCGATATCGAACAAGATCAGCGGAACCTTTGGCGACGCGACAGCGTGCCGGACAATCTCAGTCAGACTATCGTAGTGAGTCACGCCAGCCGCGTGTGCCGTCTCCTTATCGTCTTTGATTGCCACCATCGCGCTCTGCTTGGTGATCCCGAGAGACCGTTCTAATAGCTTCTCGGCGTCAAAATGTACCGTAAACAGCGTAATACCCATGAAGTCCGGTGATGGCAGTGCATCTCTGAGCGCAATTGATTGCGCAGCGCACATCAGGCACGACTCATTGTGAAACACCACGGCGAAGGGCTTCCCGCCATCGCGCATTGCGGCGACCTGAGGTTGATCAAAGGGCATCTCAGCGGAAAACGAGACACTCGTAACTGCCACTGACAGAATTGCGAACAAGGCACTAGCAAGGGATCTCATCGGATTCTCCGCGGGTTGGCTATGCCATTTAGACCGGAACGTGGCGTCACTTATTGCATCGAGAGTGCGCGCCGGCCAGCACGGGATCGGTTCTTTCGTCTTTAACCGTTACTCCTGATCTTGGCGGCGAGAGTCTTCAAGCCACGATGAATGCCCACCTTAACCGCCGACACCGACATGCCCGTGCGAGCCGCGGCGTCGGCCACCGAGCCACCCTCGATCTTCACGTACTGAATAGGTAGTCGCTGTCGATCTGGTAATTGCTCCAAAAGCTTTGCGATGTCATGGCCGGCTTCCGCCGCCGCGCTTCCCGATGCTGCAAACAGCTCCCCGACCTCGTCCAGGGAATCGTTGAGCATATCGCTTCGCGAGCGCCGGCGTAGTAGATCGATAAGCTTGTACCGGGCGATCGCATGCACCCACGCAGTTAGCGGCAGCTTCGCATCATAAGTGTGCCGCTGATTGTGGATCGCCCACAGCAACTCCTGCACGAGATCCTCGACTTCCTCCGGCAACCGCGCCAGCCGCTTGCGCAAGAAAGAGCGCAGATGCGTCGCCAGTTCATCTAGGAAAACGTGATAGGACGATGCGTCGCCGGCGAGACTCCGCAGCATAAGGCTACGGAGCCGCTCCTCTATCAATGGCATCTTGACCTTCAGGTTACTGTGCAGCAGGGGGCGAGTGCGCTTCAACGCCCCGTGGTAGCCCCTGTAGACTTGACCGACCGGCCAGGCCATTTATTGCAGGCGTTCTTCACCGCTCCGAAACGGACGGGAAGTGGAAACACTCCGCCTAGTGCGACAGTCAATCCTGCGACGCTACCGGAGCTGTGGCTGTAACCAAACCTGCTTCTGCAACGAAGTAACCTGAAGAAGCGATTGCGCGCGAGGATATAGACGCCGGCATGAGAACAGAGAATCTAATTTCGCTGCTAGCGTCGAACCTCGAGCCGGTCGGCTCGGGGCGAACGATGCGACGCTATGTGCTGGGAATCGCCGTAGGTGCGATGGCGGCGCTCATCTTAGCCGGAGGCGTACTCCACTTGAATCCGGTGCTACCTCGCGAGGTTTCCGAGTCTGCATTTTGGGTTCGCGAACTTTTTTGCGCAAGCCTCGGTGCGCTATCTGCTGTCTCCGTGGCACGCCTGGGGCGTCCCGGTGCTCGGCTCGGTTTCTTGCCGAAAGGGATTGCCGTGGTCTTGCTTGTCATGTGGATTCTGGCCGCGATGAGCCTAGTCTCTGTCGCTTCGCAGAGCCGGCTCCACTTGCTCCTTGGTAGCACATTCGCCGTGTGTCCGTTCTTGATCGCACTCCTCTCTGCGCCGCTTTTCTTTTCCTTCGTGTGGATCCTGAAGGATCTCGCCCCAACAAGGCTGCGGTGGGCGGGCGCGGGTGCAGGGTTCGCCTCCGGGTCCATCGGTGCGCTCGTTTATACCCTGCATTGCCCGGAGCTGGCTGCACCCTTCATCGCAATATGGTACCTGCTCGGGATATTGATCCCCGCTATTATCGGGGCCTGGCTCGGTCCACGGCTGTTGCATTGGTGAATTCGGAAAAAACTTATTCCAACACCGCTATCGCCGGAGTTATTCAATGACCTTGCCCATTAAACGCGCCGCCCTCGTTGCCCTGATTTTTATAGGCCTAGAGATCGGATCGGCGGCGAATCTGCGGGCGCAGTCAAGCTTGCCACGCGGACCTGCGGTCTTGGAGTTATACACCTCGCAGGGCTGTAGCTCCTGCCCACCAGCGGATGCACTGTTAGGCGAACTTTCACAGATGCCAGGCGTACTTGTTCTCTCTTTTCATGTCGACTATTGGGACAGCCTTGGGTGGCGCGACCATTTCGCCTTACCGATGGCGCGTGAGCGTCAGCGAGGCTACGTTGAGACACTGCGCCTCTCGTCGGCCTTTACGCCTCAAGTGGTCGTCGATGGGCGCAGCAGTTTCGTAGGATCGGATAGGCGGCGCATCCTCGCAGCAATGGCCGAGTCCCGCAACACGATTCCGATCGTTCTCGAAGTGGCTCACGGCGAGCTCACCGTCGCCGTGCCGGAACGCCAGGATCGCGAGCGGGATGACGTCATTCTCATCGCTTACCTGCCGCTAGGCGACTACCAGCATAGGGCGGGGCGAGAACTCCGGAAGGACGCTCAAAGAGTTTAATATCGTCAGACAATTTCGCTTACTCGGTGTCTGGAACGGGCAGGAGAGAGTTTTTCGCGCGCCGGTAGATTCGATCCCTGTTGACGCCACTAGTGTGGCCGTCTTGTTGCAGCGATCTGAACAGGGGCCGATTGTCGGAAGCGCGACGGCCCTTTTGCGGTGAGTCGTTCAGCTCCATCGCTGAATGCGCCGCCTGCTTGGCAGGACTGCTGCGCCGCTGCCACTGCCCTTGAGTCGAGGACGCCGCACAAAAAAACGATGGGCCTGTAACTGATCTCGCTGGCGCGTCGAACTACCAGATTGATACTGTCAATCATTCATATTAGGAGTAGGTTTCGATGTTCATTCAAAAGTCACGCTTGAGTCTCGCATCCGCCGCTGTCCTGTTTGCATTCGCAAATGGCGCCACGATGGCTTCCGCCTACGCTGCCGACCAAGGCACCCAAGAAGTTGCGCCCTGCTATGGGGTCAACTCCTGCAAAGGCCACTCGGATTGCAAGTCGAGCAGCAATGCATGCAAGGGCCAGAATTCCTGCAAGGGCAAAGGATTTAAGGATCTGACCACGCAACAGTGCAGCGAACAACACGGCTCGACCACGCAGAAGTAACGCAACCGGAAATTCAGCCGGCGGTAACGCCGGCTGAACCCATTCCAAATTTGTCTTGTCTGAATTCGGAGATTAGTCAATGCCCGCCACCACTTCAGTCGCCTCCTTTACCGGCTTCGGGTTGGGATTGCGGACACCACATTACCGGGAGTTCCTGGGCGATGATGTAACTGTCGATTTTGTCGAAGTAATCTCCGAGAACTTCATGGTGAAGGGCGGACGACCGCTGAACGTGCTCGCGACCGTCCGCGAGCGATACCCGGTCGCCATGCACGGCGTGTCAATGTCGATAGGCTCGGCCGACGGTGTCAAACTCGATTATCTGATTCGACTAAAGGCTCTCGCCGATCGGGTGCGGCCGCTATGGGTGTCGGATCATCTTTGCTGGACCGGCATCGAAGGATTCAACTCGCACGACCTGCTGCCACTGCCGTATACCGAGGATGCAATGCGAATTGTCTGCGCGAATATATTGCTCGCGCAGGATGTTCTCGAACGACCGCTGCTGCTGGAAAATCCCTCGACCTACATGAGTTTCGCCGACGATGAAATGTCGGAATGGGCGTTCCTTACGGAGATGTGCCGTCGAACCGGTTGCTACCTTCTGCTCGACGTCAACAATATCTATGTCAGCGCCTGCAATCACGGCTACGATCCTCTTGTCTATCTCGCCGGGATCCCCGCCGAACGCGTGCGACAAATTCATCTTGCCGGACACAGCGAGAACGGTCAGGGTCTGCTCATCGATACACACGATCATTCTGTTTCCGATCCCGTCTGGTCGCTCTATCAATCTGCGTGTGCTCGCTTCAGCAAGGTGGCGACAATGATTGAACGCGACGATGATATTCCGCCATTGAGCGATCTCCTCGCAGAGCTTGACCTCGCCCGTGCTCTAGCAGCAGCGTGGCAGCGCGCGGCATGAATCTGCTCGCCGTTCAACGCAGCATGCGCGACCACCTCATTAGCGGGGCCGGGGAGATCAAAGCGCAGATCCACGGCGATGCCTCCCCGCGGCTCGCCGTATATCATCATGCCTACCGCGCGCAACTCCTCGATTGTCTGCGCGATACATTCGAGCGAGTCTGGGCTTGGCTCGGCGATATTGGGTTTGAAGCTGCCGCCCGCAGGTACATCGAGTCGCACCCACCGCGCAGCTGGACCTTGAGTGCCTATGGAAATGACTTCGATCGCACCCTGAGCGGACTGTATCCCGACGACCGCGAGGTCGCGGAACTTGCCTGGCTCGATTGGTCGTTGCGCCGGGCCTTCGATGGCCGCGACGCAAGGCCGGTGGCTGCCGGCGCCCTAACGGACATCGATTGGGATCATGCATTTTTGCGTCTCGTCCCCACATTGCGTATCAGGTCGATATCGACCAACTGTGCGGCGATTTGGACCGCGCTCTCGGAAAAGAACACACCACCGGCAGCGATGCGTCTGCACGCGCCAGCGGCGCTGCGGGTCTGGCGCAAGGAATTCGCACCGCACTTTCGGGTCGTCGATTCGATTGAGCAACACGTTCTTTTGATGGCGTGTGGTGGAGCGAGTTTCGAGGCGATATGTATGGCCATTGCAGAGAGAACAGAACCTGCCAGGGCCCCGGAGGTCGCGGGAGCTCTGCTCGCGAGTTGGCTGCGGGACGGGCTGGTCATCGCCGTCGAGAATTCCCTGAGTTCGCCCCCCTTATTCCAACCCCTTCCTCAATCACACATAATCCTTCTTTTCTCTCCATTCATTTTTTCAAGGTGAACTAAATGAACAAACGAGTCTCCATCCACAGTGCTGTTGTCCTTCTTGGTGCGGCCATCGTGTCAGTTGCCGTCGCCGCCTTCGCTCAAACGCCATCGTTGATTTCGCCACAGGCACAGAAGCGGATTATTGACGCACCAGGAGTGCCCGTACTCGGATCAGCCAGTCCTGATGTTGTTGTGGTTGAGTATTTTGACTTCAACTGTCCGTTTTGCAGAAAACTGGCTCCCAGTTTTCGCGCTCTGCTTAAAACCGATCCCAAAGTGGCGGTCGTTTATAAGGATTGGCCCATCTTCGGTGGAGTATCCGTATACGCAGCACGTTGCGCCCTGGCGGCTCAGTGGCAGGGTCAGTACGAGAAGGCGCACGATGCATTGATTTTGGCACCGCGTCTCTCTCAGAATGAACAGGTCGACGAAGCGTTGTTACACGCAGGTCTCGACATCGGCCGAATACATCGTGATTTGCAACAACATGGCGCCGAAATAGAAGCGCTGCTCGCACGAAATTCTAACGAGGCGCGGGCGTTAGGTATGCGAGGGACGCCCGGCATCCTCGTGGCTCGACAGACAGTCTCGAATGTTGCTGACTTGGTAGATTTGCAAGCAGCAGTCTCTATCGCGCGCAATCCTCACCCATGAAAATTCTATTCGGTCAAACCGCCAACACCGTTCGCTGAATCTTTGGAGTCGCCATGATCAAGTTCTACTATCACCCCTCGCCCAATCCTGCCAAAGTGGCGCTGTTCCTCGAAGAATCTGGTCTGCCTTACGAAGTGATTCCTGTCGACACTCGCAAAGGCGAGCAGTTCGCAGCCAGCTTTGTCACGATCAATCCTAACAGCAAGACGCCTGCCATCACGGATGGCGAGGTGCGGGTCTTCGACAGCACCGCGATTCTCTTATACCTCGCCGAGAAGACCGGACAATTCCTGCCCGAGAAGAACCCGAAGGCGCGCGGTGAGCTCTTGTCGTGGCTCATGTTCATCGCGACCGGCATCGGACCGTACTCCGGACAAGCGGTGCATTTCAAGCATTTCGCTCCGAAGGGGCTCGATTATGCCGTTGATCGTTACCAGTTCGAAGCGCGCCGACACTACGGTATTCTCGATGCGCAGCTCGCGAGCGGGCCGTACCTGCTCGGGGCGACCTACACCATTGCGGACATGTCGGCGTGGGGCTGGACGCGCGCCGTGCCGTTCATCCTCGGTGAGGATGCGTGGGGAAATCTGCCGCATCTGAAGCGCTGGTTTGACTTGATCAGCGCACGACCGGCCGCGGTTCGCGCCAACGCCTTGAAAGATAAGTACACATTCAAATCGGATATGGACGCCGAGGCGCGGCGCCACATGTTTAGGCACCTTGCAAGCGCTTAGCCTGAATTGTTGGTTTTTTTCCGCAGCGGTTACTTCAGGTCTCAATCCCTTCGGAGCTTGGCTATGCGCATACCCACTTGGAATATCGGAATCATGGCTACGTTGGCTGCGGTAACCGCCATTGCCGACGTCCCGAATGACCCTTACCAGGTCCGACCCTTATCCGTCGGTTCCCGGGCGCCGGCCTTCGCGGCCCAAACCGTTGAAGGGAAGCTCCGCAGCTTCGGTCCGGACAGTTACCAGAAACCGACCATCGTGATTTTCTACCGCGGCGGCTGGTGCCCATACTGCAACACACAGCTAAGTGACCTGCACACAGTCGAGCCGAAGCTGCGCGCTCGCGGCTTTGAAATTGTGTTCATGAGTACCGATCAACCCAAACTGCTGTATTCGAGTCTCAAGGCTACCGACATTCATTACACGTTGCTGTCGGATAGCCGTCTCGAGGCGGCTCAAGCTTTTCATGTGGCCTATCACGTGAACGACGCCACGCTCGCAAAGATGCGGGAGTATGGGGTTGACTTGGAGTCGACCACCGGCACCACGCTGCATGAGCTGCCCGTGCCCTCCGTTTTCATTATCGACACCTCGGGCACGATCCGCTACGTCTATTCGAATCCGGATTACAAGATTCGCTTGGGTGCCGACGCGTTGTGGGCCGCGGCAGCGCCGTTCGCAACTTCTCAATAGTGGCATTGTGCGGCGGGTTCGTTCGTACCCTTTCTACGCCGAGGGCAAGAAATTCGGGCCTGTGAGCGGCACGTGATTGCCATAGTCGACGACGACGCATCGGTTCGCAAAGCCATGGTCCGCTTACTGCGGGCTTATGGGCATACTGTGTGCGCTTATTCCTCCGGCAGCGAATTTCTCGAGAACTGGCGCGTTGATAGACCTGACTGTCTCGTGTTGGATCTGCAAATGCCTGGCCTCCGGGGCGCGGATGTGCAACGGGCACTCAACCAGGCAGGAGCGCACTTTCCGGTGATCATTGTGAGCGCGCTCGACTCGTCCGGTGCGCGCGAGGAGTGCCTCCGCGAGGGTGCCTTCGCTTACCTGCGCAAGCCACTGGATGAACGCCAGCTACTCGACACGTTGAGGCGTGCCCTAGTTCGGTTCATTGCATCGAAGACGACAAATCTCTGATATGCGGACACTAATTTCGTGTAACAAACGGCGGGTTCAATTGCGGTGAACACTCGTGCATAGAGCGCGTTACCAATTTTCTACCCAAGGCAGCCCACAACATGTTCCAAACGAGGGAACCAAGGTATATCTTCGCGATGCGACATAGGGTGCCGAGCTGATTTCTTAATTTGGCGCATCGCCGCTAAGGCACAAACAATTTGTTTCTTGCCTGCACATGTCTGCTAGTCACTCTGGAGGTCCTCCTTTGAGCGAGCTTCCTCTCCTTGTTTTTGATGTCAACGAAACTCTGTTAGATCTTGATGCGCTTGCGCCCCATTTTCAAAGAGTCTTCGGCGACGCCGATGTTTTGCGAGAATGGTTTGCACAAGTCATTCTTTATTCGCAGGCAATTACGCTCACCGGAGACTATATCCCGTTCGGCGAACTAGGCGTCGCCGTTATGCGTATGATCGGCGCGATCCGAAGGATTCAAATCGCCGAGAGAGAACTCGTCAAAATCAAGGAGGCGTTTTCGACAATGCCACCACATGCTGACGTCGACCCGGCGCTACGGAAGCTCAGAGCGGCCGGATTTCGGCTATTTACCCTGACGAATAACCCCAAAGCAACATGCGAAAAGCAGCTTCATAACGCCGGCATTAGACAAATGTTCGAGCAACTGTTCAGCATCGATGAGAGCGTACATCGCTACAAGCCCGCCTGTGAGGTTTACCGCGCGGTCGAGAAAACACTTGGGGTTCCCGCGAGCCGTCTGTGTCTCGTAGCGTGTCACACTTGGGACATTCTGGGTGCTTCTGCGGCTGGATGGCAGACGGCGCTGATCCTACGCGCGGGAAACGCGGTTCTCAACGTCGGCGGGCAACCCCGCTTCGTCGGAGAGGATCTAAACGTCCTTACCGAAAAGCTCTTGGAGCATTTTGTCACCTGAAATACGCTTCACGTTTAGATCTGCGCCGTACCACCGTCGACAAACAGCTCGATTCCGGTAATGAAACTGGACTCGTCCGAAGCAAGGAACAGCGCCGTGCTCGCGATCTCTTCCGGCTGCCCGATTCTGCCCATCGGCACGAGAGACACGAACGCATTCTTCATTTCCTGCGGAATGCCTGTAAACACACCCGTCTCGATTGGGCCGGGGCTGATGACATTCACCCGGATCCTTCGGGACTTAAGGTCGCTGGTCCAGCTGCGCGCGAATGAGCGCACAGCGGCCTTGCTGGCGTTATAAAGGCTCATACCCTCGAAGCCTTTCACGCTTGCGATGGAGCCAGTCATCATGATCGATCCGCCGTCCCGCATGAGCGGGAGCGCCTTTTGCACAGTGAATAGCGTGCCGCGTACGTTAAGGTCGAATGTCCTGGCGAAACTCTCCTCTGCTATCTTTCCGAGCGGAATGTTGAATTCGCCGAGGCCTGCGCTGGCGTAGAGCACGTCGATTTGACCCTTTTGGTCCTTGACCGTTCGGTAGAGCCGATCGAGGTCAGCAAGAATGCTTGCATCTCCCTGAACGCCCGTGACATTGCGCCCAATCGCCGCGACGGCTGAGTCGAGCTCCTTCTGCCGACGTCCGGTGATGAACACGTACGCGCCTTCCGTGACGAAGCGCTTGGCAGTCGCCAATGCCATTCCTGAGGTAGCGCCCGTAATTACTGCGACTTTGCCTTGTAGCTTGCCCATAAGGATTCCCTCGCTGAGTTGTGTGTGGTTACTGGTGGCGGTAGTCTGAAACGGGTGCGGGGTCCTGATAAGTGGGTAGAAATTGATATGATTCATACGTCAGAAGTATGAATCGGGAACCCTGTTGCCGCCGCGGCGGCCGACCGCGTTAGACCCTCAACGACTGGAGCTCGCCGTGGATCGACTCGCTTTGATGACTTCCTTCGTCCGCGCGGTGGAGACCGGGAGCTTTTCTGCTGTGGCGCGAGAGCTCGGGACCACCCAGCCCAATATCAGCCGGCACATCGCATCGCTAGAGCAGCATCTCGGCACCCGGTTGCTGCATCGCTCGACGCGCAAGTTGACTCCAACGCCCGAAGGCGTGCGCTACTACGACGATTCCCGGCGCGTGCTCGATGCGATCGCCGAAGCGGAGTCAAATGTTCGCGGCCAGGAGATACCCAGCGGCGTGCTGCGTGTAGCTTGTCCAACGCTCCTAGGACGCACGTACCTACTGCCTCGCGTGAAGGCATTTCTGAATCGTTACCCCAAGGTGGAGCTGGATTTGCAGATCGGCGACCGCTTTGTCGATTTGATCGAAGAGGGCGTGGACGTAGCGATTCGCATTGGCGTGCTCAAGGACAGTGCGCTCAAGGCGCGCCGCATAGGTACGGGTGAGCGCGTTTGCGTGGCAACCCCAGAGTATGTAGCGCGACATGGGGCGCCAAAGACACCGACAGACCTTGAGAAGCATGAGTGCATTCTCTACACATTGTTGTCGTCTGGTAATGTCTGGTCGTTCAAGGATTGTGAGGTCGCCGTGCACGGCCGCTTCAGAGTCAACACGCCGGATGGGATACGCACTGCAACCTTGGACGGACTCGGCATCGCCTACTCGCCGGTGTGGTTGTTTGAAGATGCGATCCGGGGTGGTCGAGTGCAACTGCTCCTGGAGGACTATCCTGGACCGCCGACTCCGATCCAGATGATCTACCCCGAGAGGCGGCTACTGCCCCAGCGAGCAAAGGTGTTTATGGATTTTGTTGCGGAAAAATTTGCCCACGAGGTGGCGCTGAATGAGGGGGCAGTTGCTCAACTGAGAAGTCGCAGGCGGCGCCCCGCCAAGCGCTGACTAAAAGGAGCAAATACTCGATCCTGGTGCTGTATCGCTGAAGACCAGCTTGGAGCAAAGACTAATGCAATGCCGCCGGAACGGACAACGCACAGGTTTTATGGCCGCGATAAGCGAGCAGATTGAAAGCGCAGGGGATAGATCTATGTTATACGAGTGTTCAAGAGAGTATAACTAATTGATTTTGTTGTAGATTGGCGGCTGAGGGATTACTCGGCGCTGGCGCGCCTCGCCCCTTCGGGGCCGCCGTCGAAGACGCCGGCGGGGGTTCGCCGGCTGAGGGATTCGAATTCGCGCGATAACCAACTGTTTTGTAAGCGTTTATAAAGGTAGAAGAGACGAGTTACCCCGAAGAGTTACCCCGCGCGAGCGCAGGATATTATTCGACGGCGTTGGACGGCCGTGGATTCCGGGCCCGCACCAAGCGGTGAGGTCAATGCGAACTATCGACCCCAAGCTGCCGGTGTTGAGCGGCCGCCATGCAGAACCGCAAGATCCGCGGCCTGCGTCAGTCAGACTTGGCAGCTTTCGCTTTCGCTTTTACGGCATCCAAATGCGCATTTGCCTCGTCTCTGCACGATTTTTGAGCGTCACCCTCCAGCGCCTGGCACTTCGCTAGAGCGATTTCTGTTTCGCCCTCAGCTTGAGTAACGGCAGAGTCTGCTACAGCGGCGACATTCTTGTCAGCCACCTTGGCTAACGCATCCGCACGGTCTTTAGCGGCCTCGGCCTCGACTTGCTTCACTTTCTCGTCCGCCTTGGCGTTCTCATCGGCCGCTTTGCTCTGGGCTTTGGCGACGTCCTCTTGGACCTTCTCGGGAGATTCGGCCTTGTTGCAGGCTGACAGGCACAGTAGTGCGCTGGCGAGCAACGCGCAGCTTAACGCTAGTTTCATTTGATCCTCCGCTTTTCCACTCGATTGGGGTATGTTAATGGTGAGCATACGCAGCCGCCCACCCCGTAAAGCTCGACTTGCAGTAGGACAAACGGTATACCACCCGCCAATTTGAGTGGTCAGTGCGGTGGAGCACCAAGGCTAGAACCGAATTACGGTCTTTCGCTAGCCAAGCGAGGGCAAGCTGCGTGCGAATATTCCCGTTACGAAAGGTATCGTTGGTCCACGTAAAATGACTACTCTCTTTTGAATTTCCGGTGTCGACCCCAAGGAGACGATTGCGACCGGCAGCTTCCAAGCAATCAAATCGCGACTTCCCCAAAAACGAGGCTGCCGCTACAGGTATGACTCAATTGCCGCTTGATCCTTTTTATCGATAGCCTGCCCAATTGTAGTGGCAAGAGTCTGAATATCGTTAAAGCGAGTGCCGAATTGCCTCTTCAGAGAATCGATAACGGAATTATCGTTCGCGCACTGTACGTCCCAACTGCAGACAGATCTCAGCCACTGCGACGTCAATCCACAATCATCGTACCCACGCTGGCACGCCAGAAGCCCCCATGCCCCGACGAGGTCTCCGTAATCTTCCGTCGAGTGCTTCGTGCCATCAACCCAGTTCATCATCTCGAATATCGAGTCCGGGTCACCCGACAACACTGCTCTCAGTGCGAGATCTCGTGCCGGCCCCGCCGTGGGCGGAACAACATCGCCGGCCGAGGCGTTAGCAGCGTCGCGCATGAGTTCCGATTGTCGGGTCACATCCGCCTTTAGGCTTTGCGCGGGTGGGTATCCGGCGGCCGAGGCTTTGTCGAGCCAACCTTCCCAAGCGGTTGTCGCATCCGTTTTGCTGGAATCCGCTAAGAACTCGTGGCACCGATCGTAAGCATCGAGTATTTCCTGCTGAAGTCCAACAGGATATTTGCCAACCCGCACTTCTATTTCGTTTCGCGTCCGCAATGAGCCGTCCGGATTTCGAAAGCTCTTGTGTAGATTCGCACTGTCGTTACAGTATTTTAGAGCTCTCGCGGTCAAGTACTGAGCAATCGGATCGCCTGCAACTGCGGATTCTGCAAGCCGACGGACGAATTCCGCATAGTTTGATGATTCGCGAAATTGGATTCGCATGTTCATTCTTGATGTCGACGCGGGCGGACTTGAGTGCGCTGATCCAGGCGACGTGTGCGGCACCTCGTGCACTGGTGGCATACCTAGACTCTGATCTTCGAGCGAAGACTGTGGAGTTAGAGGAACCTTCGACTGCCAAATCAAAACCGCGCCAGCGCCCATTAGTGCGGCGGCGAATAAGATTTTGATCGGCAAACGCAGAAAGTTCCGCCATCTGTCTTGGCCCTGCATCCGATCAGTCTACCGCGCGCCGTGAATGACAGGTTACAGGCGCGCATTTCTGGTCGTCGAACGACTCAAAGTGGCCGATTACAGCCAGATCAGAGTTGCAAGCGATGTGGCGCGTCCATGCGCTCATGAAGGATGCGAATAATCGCGATGCCGTAGTCGGTGAGGCGGAAATAAATCATATGCCGCTCGACATTGCGACGGCGATAGCCCGCGCGAATATGGTCGCACGCTGGAGCGGACTTCGGCGCTTCGGCCAACGCCTGGAATGCCGAGGTCAGCAAGTCGGTATATCGCTCAGCCTGCTCTAGGCCCCACTCTCGTCGCGTGTATTTCCAGATGCCTTCCAGGTCACGTTCGGCGGCAGGGGAAAGCCGATACTCAGCCATCTACACGGCGGAGCCTGCGCTTGAAGGCGTTTGCATCGAAGCGCTTTGGCTTTCCGCTCTTTTCACCCGCGATCAGGGCAGAGCGAATCACCTCGATCTCTGCGCCGCGCTCCTGTTCTCGCCGAATAAGATCACGGATGTATTCGCTATCATTGGTGTACTGACCACCTTCGACCTGCGCCTTGATCCAGTCATCTTGCTGACCCGTCAACGTAATAGTCTTGCGGACAGTCGCCATAATCACCCCTTACCAACCGCACCGATAGTATGATCAGATCATACCATTGGTGGCTATGCGCGCAGAGAACCGGACGAAAATCGGGCTTGCTTCTTGGTCTACATTTCCACATATCATATTGATTTTATTATATTTTTGGTTTGCCGGCTGAGGGATTCTAATTCGCGCGATAACTAACTGTTTCGTAAGCGTTTGCTCAGCGAGATGAGGCGAGTTACCCCGAAAAGTTACCCCGCGCGAGCGCAGGATATTACTCGACGGCCTTGGACGCCGGCGGAATGCGTGTTGATCGAAGAAATCTCACGCCACATGGACGCTGGACATTACCATCAGCACACTTTGCACGTAAACCACAGTTTACAGAGTGTAATCCATAGTTTACACTTATGAAGTGCGCGAAATCCTCAAGTCCGCGAGCTTTGACGCATGGCTTTCACGTTTGAAGGACCGCCAGGCGATGGTGAGAATTGCGGCGCGGATTGATCGACTGGCGCTTGGCAACCCCGGCGATGTGAAGTCAGTCGGCTCGGGTATCAGCGAGATGAGGATCGACTACGGTCCCGGTTATCGCGTGTACTTCGTGCAACGTGGATCGGCGGTGCTTGTGATCCTGTGTGGTGGCGATAAGCGGACTCAAGCTGCCGACATCAAACGTGCCATCAAAATCGCCGCGGACTGGAAGGAGTGATTTATGGCGATTAAGAAGAGAGTCAAAGAGAAGTTTTCGCGCTATGACACCGCTGATTACCTTAAGAGCGAGGCGGACATGGTGGCGTATCTTGAGGCGTGCATGGATGAGGCCGGTGACGATCCTGCCTTCATTGCGGTCGCTCTTGGCAACATCGCCCGAGCGTACGGAATGGTCCGTCTGGCCAAAGATACTGGACTGACGCGCGAAGGCCTATACAAGGCTTTGTCGGCTGATGGCAATCCCAGTCTCGGCACAGTACTGAAAGTAGTGAAGGCACTCGGGATGAAACTCACTCCTGAAGTCGCCTAACGGCCCAGAAGCGGGCGCTGGCGCTCACGAAAATCACCGCCACGAAGCTGCCCTTCGCGGCGTGCGGTAAGCTAGGGCCGACGACGTGCGAGACACGCCACTCTAATCGGAAATTTTCGTCGCTTGGGGTTCTCCGTTGAAATTTATCCTTCGCCTTAAAAAAATCGAGATCAAGAGCTACGCCAAGAAACTTCCGGAGCTGCTCGCGAAAGACTACGGGCGTTCTGCACACTACCGGCCATTGCAGATCAAGCGAACAATTGAGCGGGCGGGCTTGGACCCCATATATTCTTGCTATGCCATAGCAATGTTTTCTGGGAGAGAGGACTTTATTCAATTTCATAATGAAATTGGTGACATTTGCGACTTCGACGCAATGCGTGCAGAGGTTGCCCACAGTCATTTTGCGGGCGATGTGAACTTCGATGTTAGCGATATTGTAAATTTGTATTCCGAGCGCGGCTCGGAGGCGTCTCACCCTGGCTCTCATGATTCAGGCAGTGGGCATGGCCACGGCGGACATTAGGGTCCACTGCCGTCCGGCAACAGTCGGGCAACATGGCCGATTGACGTACCGGAATGCCTTCGACAAAGCCACCATTCGATCCTAGTTTGACGAACCAACCGGCAAATGTTCTATTGAGGAAAAGCGGACGCAAGGAGAGCGCAATTGTCATTTCGACATATTCGTCATGTTTATTTTCACGCGCCATTTCAGTCGCGTAATTATTGTTAGGCCTCCATGAATAGACGCGTTTTGCTAGTTTCCTGCCTTTTGTTCTCGACGTTTGCGATGGCGGGTGATTTGCCGTCCGGATCACTTCGAGAATCTGGTAATTCAGACGTGGGATATAGAACGGTAGCCGAGGCGTTGGCGTCTTTAAAGCACATGAAGGAGGCTTCGTTTTCCACTGTACGGGGCTGGACAATCGTTACCGATCAGGTTCACATGACAGTCTGGTCCTTTGCGCCAAAGACGGATCCGTCGTATCCATCCGTTGTAAAGCGTTTCGTGACAGCAGCCGGTACCGGATCCATCATTACAATGAAAGTGCTCTGTGAGTCGAACAAGACCTCGTGCGATAACCTCGTTCGCCAGTTCTTACATGAACTTTCGCGGTAGTGGAGCGCAACTTGAACACAAGTAGGCCTAACAACAGTTGAGCGATCGGCGGTCGCGTCTTCGACCGGGCAGGGGGGGGGATCGATGATTGAGATAAGGTGCCTTCGTTTGATGCGGGCGCGGCCCCGCGTCGCTACTCATCGTTAGACGACGGGTTAGCCATTCGCAATGATCTCCGGAAGACTCTTGGCTTGGCGAATCTGGTTGGTTGGCTTTCGATCTATGTTTGGGGTGCATCGTGCTGGGGTCTCTGGTCGCGATTGCGTGTTCTTCGGTGTTCGTATTGCAGTTGATCCGCCCCACATTGCCGGTCGAATCTCGGAACCCTTCATCGCGATTGGTGCGGTTTTGGGCGCTCTGTTTGTGTTTATGGGTTTCAAGGGCTTTTAAAATAAAAACTCCGCATGACGTACAGGCCGAAATAGCGGCATTGGGATCCAGCCGCGATAGCTTGGAGCGCTGGATCGACAAGTAGTGCCAATCGTCTAACAGTGGAGCGAATCGCGGTTCTAATACCTGAAAGCGGACGCTGGCGACAGACAGGAGAGGGTCGACACCGGGAATTGACGAGTGTCGGGCGACTGTCAGGAGCTGTCATTCGCCTCGCTCATCAATCTATTGCTACTCTGAAAACACTTTCGTGACAGCCCTTAGATCGAACAAACAGGTAGAACCCAGAATGCCTACCGGTACAATTCTAAAACGTGGCCAGGTCTGGTGGGCGTTCGACGAACGGATTCCCCTGGTGATTTTGTCGGCTGACGGAATGGCCGATATTCAGGCGATACGCGTCGTCGCTCCGCAAGCACAAATATTCAAGGTTACGCGGTCGAAGTGCCAATTGGTGTTCTCGAAGGCCTTCCACGCGAAGGTGTATTGCGTGTCGCCATCCCGCGACCTGGTTACATTAACTGTCACTGGCTGGTGACGCTGACGCGAGCGGACTTGGTCGAATATGCGGGCGCATTGTCGCCCGAGAAGTTAAGCCAGCTAGAGGACGCACTCAGGCTTGCGGATCTCGAATAGCATCGAGTGACCGCTTTCAACTTGTAATTGCAGACGCTCAAGAAGTCCTACTGACCGACAGTTCCGGGTCCGATCACGGTCGCTGAGAATATTTGCCGCCGTTCGTACGTATCCACCTCTATATAAGGAGCCACCTGATACCCGATGCCTCGATAGTGCAACTTGGCACGCAATTAGTTCTGTTACGATTTCTCTAAATATCTTGTAAGTTATTTATTTAATTAATGTTTTCTGGTGCCGGCTGAGGGATTCGAATTGGCGACATAACCAACTGTTTCGTAAGCGTTTATAAAGATAAAGAGACGAGTTACCCTGAAAAGTTACCCCGCGCGAGCGCAGGATATTATTCGACGGGATTGTACGTCCGTGGACTCCGGGCCCCATGCGCGCAGCAGCGCGAGATCCGGCATTCACACCGAAATGAAACCGGGGACCTTGAGGGCTCTGCCATCGAACGTGGCAGTGGCGCGACAGCCCAGCCGGCGATTGCGCGCTTCAATAAGACAATCCGCAAAATCGGCGGCCGAATCCTTCCAAGAATAGACTGCATTTTCTACAGATGGCTCGTCCTCGAAGGCCAGATCGGCTGTGTCTAGGAGCGCAGAGAAGGCCGTGACGAGGTCTTCCTTCGTCAATTCGTATCGGCTTCGAAGGACCCATTCCGTTTCCAGCAAGACCAACAGATTCACCAGGACCGGTTCGCCCTTGGCCAGCTCGCGATCGATCACTCGCCGTGCCTTTTCATACTGAGACTTGTCGTCTCGTGTCAGGTACCGGACGAGAACGTTGGTATCTATGCCCAGCATCAGCGTGACAGTAGTGCGACGGGCAGAGGTTTCCTGCCTTTTTTGTGCAGCAGCCCTGCCAGTTCAGCCATACGCTTGTTTTTTACTCGCATGATGACAACGCCGTCCGGCATCAACGTGAAAGTCATTTTGTCGCCAGTCTTCATGCCGAGACTGTCGCGAATCGGCTTGGGGATCGTCGTCTGACCTTTGCTGGTCAGCGTAGCTTCTGTGCTCATGATTGGCTCCATAATCCTTACCGAATGTATTATAGTAAGGATTGAATTTCTAGGCAAGCAAGTAGATGACTGAACATCGGTGATCAAGTGGTGCTGTCGACCTCTAAGTGCAAGGCTTTCTTGTTCAGTCTGCTCATTTTATGATTCCGTCGCAAAACACTCAGAGATTTACGAACAACTATGAGCACCATTCTACTTCTGTGCATGTCAAACGTTTTCATGACTTTCGCATGGTACGGACACCTGAAGTACGGTCATGACTGGCCTCTCTGGAAAGCAATTCTTATTTCGTGGTGTATTGCGTTGCTCGAATATTGTTTGGCTGTGCCCGCAAATCGCATCGGGTTTGTCCAGTTCTCAGGATTTCAACTCAAACCGGTAACCCCGGCACGCGAACCACCGGTGACAAAGCGGGGGATTACGCCATCACCGGTCCCCGGTGGAATGGAACTCTCCATGCCGGAATCAAGCAAATCAAATCAAACACAAACATGATCTGGCTGCTGGGGGCGAAACTATTTCACCGGGACGTTGAGGACCTGGCTGCCGTGCATGCGATACAGGATCAATACACACTCGTCCCGCTGGCCATGTTCGGGAAGCCGCGCCCGGCGCCGGCGAAAGGAGTCATTGACCCCAACATCGACATGAAGGCCCCGCCAAGGGATCAAATCGACAAAATGGACGCCGCCACCTTTTTCAAGCGTCTTGCGGTCCTCATGAAAGACAATCCGGCCACGCCAGAGGACGCCCCGATGGTTGAAACCCTCGCTCGCTTAGGGATCGTTGGCGATCTCGATTTCACCAAGCTGCCGGCCCCTAGTGGCACAGGGCCTTTCACGCGCCCCGGAAACAGGCCGCCAGAAAATCAT
>CAVZJP010000014.1:0-572346 GCA_963775565.1 uncultured Gammaproteobacteria bacterium | reverse complement strand
GCCGCTTGGAAGGTCCAGATGGATCGAACCCTTCGCGGCTCCCTTCACGTTGCTGTGAACCACCGCCGTGGCCGAAAAGGATTTCGACGCCAGCGGCACAATGCCGGCATGCGGGGCGATCTCGACGCTAATCGCCGGACCCACTGCCAATGGCTCGGAGACGGTTCCGGCGCCGGTCACCCTCTTGGTTGTTTGGACATACTTGCCCATACGAATCGGCACGCCCGCATATTCGAAGTCGGCCCAGGCAGCGAGCGGGTAGGGCGCCAGCGGCTGGTTCCGGAATTGATCGTCTGCAATATCGTAGTAGGAGCGTTCGATGTCGGGCCGCGAGAAATACGGCCGTGTGAAGGCCGCGTTCTCCGGCACCGTAACCCGGAAGCGCACATCCACGGGCTTGGCATCGGCGATGGGGGAAGCAGTAACAGGCTTCTCCGGAGCAACGCTCCATTGTTCTTTCGTGCTGGATGGCTCTACGGTCACGCCGTGCAGCGTCACGCGAGTTGCGGTCTGATTCACCGCGCGCACCTTCACGACGAATTTCTGTCCCGGGATCGCGACCCGGAACGTGTCGGGGTCCATTCGAAAGGGCGAATCGGACTCCACGTCAGGCGCGACATTGGCGGACACCGAGAGCCCAAGGGCCTCGGCCAGCGCGTCATTGAACTGCACGCGCTTGATCTGAAGTTCATGGCGAATATTGTATTTCGCCTCTTCGGAGAGGCTGCTCTTGCCGACGGCATCGAGCAGACTCGCGGTGGCCGTCAAGCCTCTGGCGAGTGCGGGCGCCGCGGCCTCCGGTTGCTGCGCGGAGTATTTGGAAATGGCATCTTCCACAGCCGCGTTGATCTGCGTCAGACCGCTCTTCAGAAAGGCGGCATCGCCACTTCCCGCCAGCGTCGCTATACCCATCAGAGAAGTATCGATACCGTCGAAGAAGCTCTCCTCCTTTTCCTGCGCCGGAACCACGGAGCCGAACCGGTGATACGCGCTGAGCGTTTGTCCGGCATCGGGGATCGCGCTGCCGCCGTTCTGCGATTTCTGATAACCCAACCCTTCGCGGGAGATCTGCTGGTACGTGGCGCCGAGCACCGAATCATAGGTTCCTTCCGGGATCTGGAGGTTCACCGCAAGGTTATTGCCGCGTCGTCCCATCGGCGCGCGCGCATAGTCCTTGAGCGGCGTCCATGGGCGAAGGCCGGCCTCGATCTGGTCGGGAAACACGCCGGGGTCGCCGGCGGCCTTGAACACTTCCTGCGCCATCGCTCCCGCGGTCTGGTGATTTCCGTGCCCGTCGCTTGGTCCGCCCACGAATACGGACGTGATCACCAGTGGCCGCACTGTGCGGACGACACGCACCACGTCGTAGAGAACACGGTCGTGGGTCCACTTGCCGATCGATTCGGCTTTCGTTTTCGAGAATCCGTAGTCGATCACGCGGGTCCAATACTGATCCACCCCGTAGTATCTCCCCGCGGCCAGCAACTCCATCGTCCGGACCAGTCCCAGAGCGTCGAAGTAATCCGGCGACATGACGTTTGCGCCGCCCTCGCCGCGATTGAGCGTCAGCAGCGTAACGCGCGCGCCTTGTCCGCGCGACTCGTAGGCCAGCATGCCGCCATCCTCATCGTCGGGATGAGCGGTAATCATGATCAGGCTGGCGCGTGTATGGAGTTTCTTGAGGCTCTGCCAAAGCGCCGCTGACCCGCGATTGACGGGTATCTCGTGAGCCACCACCGAAGGCTGTATAGAAGTGCTATAGGGTAACTGCGCAAGCGCCGTGGGATTCAGGGCGCAAACGCCTGCTATCAACACCAGAACTGACTTCATAAGCTAGAAATAGACCTTCAATGCGAACTGAATTTCTCTGGGATCGCCGACCGTCGTTAATAGTTTTCCGAAAGTCGGCAGGGACGCGGGCGCGGCGTTGGCGCTCGGGTTGCCGAAGTTGACATGGTTGAACGTGTTGAAGAACTCGCTTCGGAACTCCACTTTGTAACGCTCTGTCACCGCGAAAGTCTTGAAGATGCTCATGTCAAGGTTTTCAATGCCGGGACCATGGAATGCCCGCGGAGCACAAGTCCCGAAGGTGCCCGTCGTGGGCACGGAAAAGGCGGCCGGATTCAAGAAGAAGCCCGGAGCCGTGGCGCCGGCGAGTTGCGTCGGATCGGTGGTCGCTCCCGCAAACGGATCGCCGATGCAATTGGCACGGCTGGCATGGCTGCCTCCGGTCGCGCTGTCATC
The DNA here is from genome assembly GCA_963775565.1 of uncultured Gammaproteobacteria bacterium. Classification (GTDB taxonomy): domain Bacteria; phylum Pseudomonadota; class Gammaproteobacteria; order Steroidobacterales; family Steroidobacteraceae; genus Bog-1198. The sequence goes on along the minus strand of CAVZJP010000014.1, from coordinate 570,102 downwards.
AGGTGCGCTCACACTGAAGGGCAGGCCGCTTTGCAGCGTGAGAACACCGTTGAGTTGCCATCCTCCAATCATCCGGCTGGCCATCGAGTTGTTATTCAGAATCAAGCCTCCCTTACCGATCGGGAGAGCATACAAAGCGTTGGAGACGAAACGGTGTGTGACGTCGAAGGGAGAGTAACTGCGCTCGAGGCTGTAATTATACGCGTTGGCCGGCGTCGATCCGCCCGTAAGATTGTCCACAAAATCAGCGAAGTTCTTGCTGAATGTGTAACTGATTCCGTAAGTCAGTCCTTTCGCGAACCGCCGTTTCAGCGAGACCAGCAGGCCGTTGTAGTTGGTGTTGCCGTCGTTCGTCGCCAGTTCCAGGTACGCGTGGCTGCCCCCCAGCGTATTCACGTTGGTGCTGAGATTCGCATACGGAAACAACGTCACCGGAGCGCCATTCTGGAATCCGGTCACAATGCCCTGGTTGGCGTTGCGCAGCCGGTTCTCCTTGCGACCGAAGTTACCGACATAAGAGACGTCGAGTACTGTGCTCTGCGAAATCTCCCATTGGGGCCCAAAACTGACCTGCTGTACATAGGGAGTGCGCTGGTTGGGATCCTGCGCGCGGATTTGCAGCGTGGTCAGGTTCAGAATCTGGGGGCCGAACTGGGTTGACGGGAATCCGTTTTTCAGGAAGAACACGGGCGTGGTACTCCCGGCCGACTGCGCGAGCGACTGATCGTAGAATGCCGGCGGATTTTCGCCCAGCACACTCTCCGAGCCGATCCTCACATCGTGCTGGTAAAAGATACCGTAACCGCCGCGAAGCACGAGCTTGCTGGTGGCCTGGTACGCGAAGCCGAATCGAGGCGCGAAATCGTTCTTGTCGGGATGAACCAGGCCCCGCGAGAACCAGTCGCCGCTGGAGGCGGTGACGAACGCGTCGTTAATAAAATTCGAGATCGCGTTCTGATGATTCAGCAGGGGCGAAAACAGCTCGTACCTCAATCCCAGATTGATCGTCAGGTTCGGGCGCACGCGCCACGTATCCTGGCCGAAGAAACTGTAGCCCTGCTTGTAGTTGTGAACGATGGTCGGCGTGGTGAATGAGGCCGTGCTTACGTCGCCGAGCAGGAAGTCCGCTACTCCCAGCCCGACGTTGCCGGTATAGATTCCGCTGGAAGTGATCTGCCCCTGAAGCGACTGCGCATCCAGGAAGTTGTCGCTGGTGTGCCGGCTCTCGAAGCCGAACTTGAGGCTGTGATTGCCCTTCAACCAACTCAAGGTGTCCAGTAGTTGCCACACCTGCGCAATCTGCACCTGCGGGCGCCATGGCGCGGTCCCCAGGCGCTGCAGACCCGTGATGTTGACCGGCGGCAGCCCTGCATCGAACGGGCCGCTGGGAATTCCCGTGAGGCCGAACTGAGTGGCCGCCGATGTCCCCATCGTGACACCGATCGGGAGGCTGTGGGCGTTATCGCGTGTGAAGCCGGCGCGAATTTCATTGACCATGCCGGGGGAGAGCACGTCAGTCCAGGAGAGGGCAAGCGACTTGCCGGTGATTTGATATTGGGTGGCGAAGTTACCGTTCCCCGCCAGAGGATTCCCCGTCCACGGAGCGTCTTGCCGCGTTACATTGTAGGCGCTGAAGCGGCCGAAGATCCGATTGTTGTCGTTGATATTGTGATCGACTCGCGCGTCCCAGGAGTAAGTGTTGTTGGGGATTCCATACTGGAACTGATAGTTCGATCCGCCGGTCCAGCTTCCCGGAATTCCCTGCCTGGCCACCAGCGACGGGACGTTCGGATCCGGATACAGCGCCAGCAGCTTCGACCCCACGGGATCGATGCAGGAAGGCGCGATGATGTTGCCCGTGATGCATCCGGACTGTCCCGCCACGCCCGGTGCGGCGAGGGTAGGCTTCAACTCCGTGAAGTTGCCGGTCTTCATCAGGGGTGTCGGAACGGTGGAAAGAATCGTGGTCGCTTTGCTGCTTCTCAAATCCTGCACGTCGCCGAAAAAGAAGGTCTTGTGCTTGATGATCGGGCCGCCGATAGTGCCGCCAAACTGGTTCTGGCTGAAGTGGCCGCGGGGCACGCCGCCCGCGTTGTTCAAGAACGTGTTCGAATCGAACTCGTTGTTGCGTACGAATTCCCACACGTCGCCATGGAAGGAATCGGTTCCGCTCTTGATGGACGCGTTGATGACCGCGCCGGCGGAAGTTCCGAACTCGGCGGAATAGGTCCGCGTTTGCACTCGAAATTCCGACAGCGCATCGGGTGGCGGCTGCACTGTCTGCACCGAACCCTCTTGAAGGTTCGTCGAACCGGAGTTGTTTTCGATGCCGTCGAGTGAGAAATAGTTCTGCGTTTCGAGGTTTCCGTTCGAACTGAAGCGATCCGCAGCCGCGTTGGACACGGTTGGATCTTTCTGGATGCCGGCCTCGAGCAAGGCGAGGTCCGCGTAACGGCGTCCGTTCAGGGGCAAATCGCGGATCTGTTGTTGCTGCACGACGCCGCCTACGTCCGCCGTCTGCGTATTCAGCAGGGGCGCGGCCGACTCGACCTGGACAGTCTGCGACGCGTCGCCGATCTTCAAGTTGAAGTCGATCGAAGGACGCGACTGAACATCGATCTGGACGTGACTCACCATCTGCGTACCGAATCCAGTGGCCGTGGCCTTGACGGTGTACTCACCCACGCGCAACCCCGTAAATTGATACTGTCCGGAGCTATTGCTGACGGTAGTTGAGGACTTCATGTGTCGCCGTATTGGTGACGGTGATCGCAGCCTTCGGGACCGCCGCGCCGCTGGGATCGAAAACTGAACCTACGATGGCGCCCGTGTCGATCTGGGCGAAGACCGATGCGTGGATCACAACGGTGAGGACAGCGATTCGCAGCAGCACATCGGGAATACGGTGCAAGGACAGAGAATGAGGAATCTTTCCCAAGTCGAAACCCTCCCAGTGGTTACGTTGCGATTGACATGCTTGTGCAGTTCGTAGGCCGCCATCAGGTACAGATGCTCGAATTCGAACTTCAGGTCCATGCTGTACGCATTGTCGAAACCACCGTCATCGCAGACGAGCAGCAGGTTGCCGCTGCCGGGCTGATTGCCGCCGGCGCAATTGGAGGAGCCCCCCGCAACGTTCAGGTCGGCGTCAGCGGTACGGTTCTGCCCGGGCGAGAAAAACGAGTCAAAACTGACCCCGCCGAATTTCGGTGATTCGTACCAGATCGAGTGATCCATATCGGCGTTGAACTCGACGCGGTTGTCGCCTCCGGTATTGCCCATGATGACCGGCATATCGCCGACCATGCCGGCGAAGGGGTCCAGTCGCCGGGTTGAATTCTGGTACGGTGTCGAACCGTGACCGATCTTCACTGCGCCCCAGCTGGGGCTGGCGAATCCGACATAGGTGGTGCCCGAACCGATCCCTCCCCGTACGCCGGTCGACTGCTGGGTATAGCTGGTCTGCAAACCGGGCGCGGCAGTCATAGAGGCCAGCGCCTCGATCTGGATGACGAACTCGTATCCTCGAGACCGGGAAGCGCGTGGCTGCCGCGCCAGCCGAGGGTGGCCGCGTTGGCGGAAATCGCCGGCTGCCAATTCACCGGTCCATACGGCGTGCCTTTCACGCCGGTGGTGGGATACACGCCGTTGACGGGGTCCCCATAGTGGTACGCGGTCATTCCGTCCATGCCCTTGGTGGTGCCGTCGAAGGATACGTCCAAGGTTCCGTAGAATCCTTTGATAAAGGCATCGAACTTCGGCTCTGCAGGCGCGGCTTTAGCGACCGGTGCCGGGGGCGCCGGCGGCGGCACGACCACCACGGCCGGTGGTGGCGGTGGCGGTGGCGCCAAGGCCTTCTGATTCATCTGGTCGAGTTGCTTCTGCATGGCGTCCATGCGCTGCATCATCTGGCGCATCTGTTCCTTCAACGCCTTGTTCTCCTGCGCGTCGTCGGCCAAGGCAGCGCCCTGAACGACAAAACTCGCGGCACATGCTGCAAGCGCGATCAGCATGGGCCTCGCCAGTCTTAGATTAAGCATCGTGTGCTCCTCATATAGCTCGTGTAGTCAAATCGTTCTAGCTATCCACTCTCGCCAGCTGAGTTGTATCCACATCCCTCGATTGATGTCCCTCGATTGAGGTGAATTGCAGGATCAGCGCCTGCTCTCAGGGGGGGGCTGCACAATTACGCGCGCGCACTTTCCCGCGACTGCGGGTATGCGCTCGCCAAGGCTGACCCCATGCATTAACTCCCATTGCTCGCCCAAATCAGTGCGCTCGGGCTTTAATCCGCTTCATATTCTTTTCGTGGTATACCATATATGAATGTGGTTTGCGATGCAAAGCACCGGGTTTGCGGGGAGAATTTTTTGTCCCGCAAAGTTACACGAGGATGGGCTCATGCGTTTGAATTATTCCCACATCGCATATTGGATTGCTGTGACCCTGTGCTCAGGACTGATCTGCGTTTCGACCGCGCGCGCGGCGTCGGCCGATCCAAAAATTCAGGTACTGCAGCGCTGGCAAATTGGCGGCGCGGGCGGATGGGACTACCTCACGGTGGATCCAGGCCAGGGCGCGGCTGTTTATCAGCCGCGGACGCACGTCGACGTGATCAGCACGGAGTCGGGCAAACTCATCGGCTCCATCCCAGACACGCTGGGCGTGCATGGCATCGCGTTGGCCAATTCATTGAAGCGTGGCTACACCAGCAATGGGCGCGCGAATTCGGTGACCGTCTTTGACCTTGATACCCTCAAAGTCATTCAGGAAGTGAAAGTCTCCGCCGGCAACCCGGACGCGATTCTGTACGAACCGGCCGGCAAGCATGTGTTTACGTTCAACGGCGCGAGCAAGGACGTCACCGTGCTGGATGCGGCAAGCTTGGGGGTGCTGGCGACGATTGCGGTGCCCGGCAAGCCGGAGTTTGCCGCCGACGATGGTAACGGCCAGATTTTTGTGAACATTGAAACCGACCCGGGGCAATTGACGGTCATCGACAGCCGCAAGCTCGCAGTCAAAGCGACCTGGCCGCTGCCGGGGTGCGACAGCCCCTCAGGACTGGCCATCGACAACATTCATCATCGGCTGTTTTCGGTTTGCGATGGCAAGGTCATGGCGGTGACGGATTCCTTGAGCGGCAAGCAGGTGGCACTCGTGCCGATCGGCGAGCACCCCGATGCCGCTGCCTACGATGCAAAACGCGGGCTGGTGTACAGCTCAAATGGCGAAGGAAATCTGACCGTGGTCCGCCAGGATTCCGCCGACCATTATTCGGTGCTCGCCACGGTTGCCACGCAACTCGGCGCGCGCACCATGGCGCTCGACGGCGCAAGCGGCAAGGTCTATCTCGTCACCGCGGAATTCGGACCGGCGCCGCCCGCCACCGAGGCGCAACCTCGTCCACGGCCCGCGATCAAGGCGGATTCATTTGTGGTGCTGACGGTCGGCACGGCTCCCTAGACGCCGCGCTGCCAGGTGGTGAGCGTGCAAACCATGCAACGAATATCCGGCGCTGCCGGCCCGATGAGCGGGTGAGCGTGCCTTCCGCGATTCACCTGCCCGGCGCCTTGCAACGCCATCTCAACGACAACCTGCAATCATTTTTTTGCGGCTCGCAGGGCGATTTCGTCCGACCCTTGCACGAAAGCGCGCTGCTGCCGCCAAGTTCAACGTCGTGGCGCATATGGAAGAATCCGATTTCCCTGTTCGTCGGCGGAACAGCCGCGGTCATCCTGGAACTGGCGCAACCGGCTGTTCGCGCCGGGGTCTGGGAGCATTCATCGTTCCGCACCAATCCCCTGCGCCGAATGCAGCGCACCGGGCTTGCTGCCATGGTGACGGTGTATGGCGCCCGAAGCGTGGCGGAACCCATGATCGCGCGCATCGTAAAAATGCATGCCGGGATAAACGGCAAGACCGCCGCGGGCGAAAGCTATGCGGCCAGCGATCCGCGCCTGCTCAAGTGGGTACACGCGACTGCCGCTCATTGCTTTGCGGAAGCGTATAGCCGATATGTGGATCCCCTGAGCACGAAAGACTTCAATGATTATTACCGTGAAGGCGCGCCCATTGCGGCACTCTACGGCGCGCTCGATGCGCCGCAGTCGGTGCCGGAGATGCAATCGCTGTTCGAGTCCATGCGAACGGCGTTGGACGCATCACCCGTGGTACTCGAGTTCCTGAGGATCATGCGCGATACGACCGCTTTTCCGAGCCCCTTGGCGTGGCTGCAACCCATGCTGGTGCGCGCAGCGGTGGAACTGATTCCCGATTGGATACGCGAGCGCCTCGGCCTGACCGAGCGCTTCGGTTTGCATCGCCATGAGCGCTGGCTCGTTCGATTCGCCGGCGCCTCATCGGACCGCATCGTGCTGCCCGCAAGCCCGCCGGTTCAATCCTGTATCCGCCTCGGCTTGCCCATGACATATCTGTATACCTGAACGATCGTTTCAGCGCGCGCCCACAAGATAGCTCAACAGGACAATCGATATGACCAGCGCGGCCGCGGCGCCAAGCCGATATTCCCTCGCGCGCAAGAAAAAGATCAGCATCGCCGAAACGCGCGCAACGGGTAATAAGATGAACAGAGCGATTCCGGCGGTCGCGATGCGCATTCCCGCAGGATTGGACGCAAGCATGAGAACAAGTCCCGCCGCGATGACCGCCGATGAAAGATAAGTCCCGTGCCGCAGCAGCAGCTCCAGGCTTTTTCAATGCCGGCGCGTGACTCAGAGGTTTTTCTCATGATGCGGCTCTGACGAGATTGATGCCGGCGGCTGCCAGCATCATTTGCACCGCGAGGACGATCAGCACAGCCACGAACAGCAAACGGAGCTTGGCGTTCGGCACTTTCATGAGAATCCGGGCGCCGAGGACCGCACCCAGCGCCGAACCCAATGCGATGGGCGCGGCCACCGAGGTGACGATTTCGCCGCGCGCAAAGTAGGCGCCGGCGCTGGCGGCCGCGGTCACGCCGATCATGAAATTCGAGGTCGCCGAGGAGACTTTGATGGGCAGACGCAGCGCCGTGTCCATGGCGGGGATTTTCAGCACGCCGCTGCCGATACCGAGCAACGCGGATATCAATCCTGCTGCGTACATCAAACTCATTCCCAGCGGCAATCGCCGCACGGTGTAGTGGATGTCGCGGCCGAGCACCGGATCGGGAAAATCGGAATCGAGACTCAGCGCGGTCCATCGAGCGGCGGGCGCGACGGCGGGTGAGACGGCGGGCGCCGCGGACTCGCGGCGCCGCGCCAGCATCTGCTGCGCTGAAAGAAGCAGGATCAAGGCGAAAATGAAGTACAGGTATGCAGTGGGAATCAGCCCGGCCAGAAACACGCCGCACAGCGCACCTAAGGTCGTGGCGATTTCGAGTACGATGGCGAGACGAATGTTGGTCAGCCGCGCTTTCAGGAAGGGCGCGGCACTGGCGCACGAACAGACGATAACCGAGACGATGCTCGCGCCGATGGCCGTGTGGATATCGACCGAACCGAACAGGGTCAGAACCGGTACGATGAAGATGCCGCTCGCCATCCCCAGCACGCCGCCCAGCATGCTGGTTCCCAGCGCCACCGCGAGCAGCCAGAGGGCCAAACCCGTTTGCACCTCAGCTCACCTTGGCGCGCGATGCGGCAGGTTGGCGGCGCGCCAGGCGTGTCACGAAACGGATGTGATCGCCGCGGTAGTACAGTCTTTCGTAGTCGACCGGTTGGAGTCCTTCCGAATAGGTGGTCCGCTCGATCAAAAAAATGGGACTTCCCGCCTCGATACCCAGCGCCCTGGCCGCCGTGCCATGCGCCGCCACCGCGGCCATTCGATACTCGGCTTCCGACAATCGAATGGCGTACTTCTGCTCCAACAGCGAGAAGATCGGCTGATGTTCCAGATCGTCAGCCATGATTTTTTTTCCCAATTCCTGCGGCAGGTAGGTTTCATCGAACGAGAGCGGGCTGCCGTCGGCCAATCGCACCCGCTGGATGCGCGCCACGGCCGCGCCGCGGGAAAGAGCCAGCGCACGCGCAACGGTCTCGCTGGCCGCAACGATCCTGCGGTCAAGGACCCGAGCCGAGGCTTCACGCCCGAGCGCCTGCATATCCTCAACGAAGCCGGTGAGCTCAGTGAGTTCCTGGGTGATCTGCGGTTGGACGACAAAGGTGCCTTTGCCGCGGCGAATTTCGAGACAGCCACGCGCGATGAGGCTTTGAATAGCGGTGCGAATGGTGGTTCGACTGACGGCGAATCGCTCAATCAGGCTGTCTTCGGAAGGCAAGCGAGTCCCGGGCAACCAGATTCCGTCGGCGATGAAGGACTCCAACGCGGCCTCGATCTGCGCGTGCAGCGGCAAACGGGACTGCGGGTCTATTTGCATGTGGACATTATGACATCATGATGTCGTAATGTCTCATAGAGTAATGCTTTGGATATGACTAATACACGGGGGCGCTATGTGGCTGATATTCAATAAGGTGATGCGGGTTGTCAGTAGCTTGATCGGCGTGGTGATGGTGCTGATGGGTACGGTGTGGATGCTGCAGGGCCTTAATTTGGCCTTTCGGGTGGGATTTATGGTCGGGGACCCTCATTGGACCCTGTATGGTGCCATCCTGGCATTGGTCGGCATCGCCCAAGTGGTCTGGAGCAACACCCGGGCGAAATTCTAGGCGCTCATTCCGTCAGCGGATGGCCTTTGGGCAATTGATGGGCGTACCAGGTCGCGAGCCGGTGCCTGATCGTTTTCTCGCTAACCTGGTCTTCGGGCATGGGCGCAATCACTTTGTCGTGCACCAATAGACGATAGACATAAAGCGCCTTGAGGCTTGCCGAATCGGTTGCTTCGAATTCCACGGCCTTTCGTCCCTCGGCATATTTGACGCCTGCAAGCAGCGCCGCCTTGAACAGCTCCGACTCGTGTTTGAGCTTTTTCATTGGGTTGCTCAGCGGCCGGTGAGATGAATGAGTTCCTCGGCGTCGCGATCGACCGCAGCGCGACTGAACCGCAGCGGCACGTAGCTGCCCTGCGCCCACAGCGGGAAAAGATCGCGGTAGTGTGCGCTCATGGGATCGTCAGACTGGCCCGGTGTGTTGATGAACACTGAATTGTCCCAGGCACCCACGTCCATCACCATGCGCACCGAAGCACCGGCGATCACCGCGAAATCGGCGGCGCGGTAGGTTTGCGCGCGCGGCGTCGACGCGGAACCGGGCACTTGCAATGGACCGAGCGACATCTGAGCACGAAGCTGCGGATCGGCCAGTACTGCCACCGCCGGTTCGAAAGTGGCGTGATGCAGTCGGCCCCAACTCCACTTCGTCATATCGGCGCCCAACCGCTCCTTCAACTCCTCGAGCGCGGCCTTCAAGCTTTCCAGCAGGATGACGCTGCGTACCGCGGTCGGATCGGCGCCAAGCGCGCCATCGGGATGCTCGAGATAATTGATCACCGCTTCCAGATGGCCGTCGCCGACCAGCTTGCGCGCCGCTTCGGGCGTGGCCCGCGCCACCGTCGCCTTCCCCAGCTGCTGGGTCGCCCACACTTCGTAGATTGCAGCAGGCACGCTGGATGCGCTTTCATCATGATTCCATGCCATAAGAAGGGCCAGCGCGGAAGCGACGTCGGCGTCCGCGGAGGAAAGCGATGCGAGCAGCGCCACGGCGCGCCGCGATTGCGTGCTGACCGCATCGGTCTGAATCGCCATTGAATCGGCGAGGCTCGAATGCGCATTGGCACGCAGCAATTCGGTGATCCGATCGATACGCGAACGATCGGTCCACTCGAAGGCAATTTTATTCTGCTCGTTGGGATAACGCGCGGGCAGGTTCATCTCATTGGCGGTGGCAAAGAATCCTTGTGCAGGATTGAAGCTGGACGGCAACACGTCATTGCCGTGAAAGCCGGCCCATTCGTAGCGGCCATCGCCGGGCACGGGCAGGAGACCGTCCCAATTCTTGCGCAAAGGCGCGCGGCCTGACGCGGCCCAGCCGATGTTTCCGCGGGTGTCGGCATAGACCAGATTCAGCGGCGGGGCACCCCAGGCATTGCTGGCGGTCTTGAAATCATTCCAATTTTTTGCCTCGAGCAGGCGCGATGAGCCGAAGTACCCCGCAACGCCGGGTTCATTCCACGCCGTGCGCATGGCAAATGCGCGATGACTGACGGGATCAGCGGCCAGGACCGGCCCGTGACGCGTGAATTGAAGCACCACGTCGCGCGCAGCGCCGCCTTTGACTTCGATGGTCTCGCGGACCATTTTCATCTGCTCCCACCCGGACCCGTAGCGGTAGCTTCCCGGATCATCACTCTTCAGCTCATAAACATAGAGGTCCTCTTGATCGATCGCGAAGATGGTTATTCCGAAGGCGATGTCATCGTTGTGTCCGATGGCGATTCCCGGCAATGCCGGTTCGCCGGCCCCGATGATGTCGAGGCCCGGCGCGCTCAAGCCTACGACGTAACGCAGCGACGGCACGCCGAGTTGCCGGTGCGGATCGTTCGCAAGAATCGGCCGGCCGGTTTGCGTACGCGAAGGCGCAATCACCCAGTTGTTTGAGCCTTCCGCGGCCTGCCCCGCGATCAGCTCGGCCAATTGGCGTTGACGAGATCCCGGCGCCTGTTCCTTCCCGGCAAGCGCATCAAAGTCCACCGGTTTCGTCGCGAGCACATAGTCCTTCAGCACATCGGCCGGCACATCGCAGGGATTCAAGCCCTTGGGGACCGACACCTTGTGACCCACCGGTTCGATCTTGCGGCGCAGCCGGTCCGCGCCGATGCCTGCCGCGCAGGCGACGCGCGCACGCGCAACTTCCGAGGTGACATTCGACACCAGCGCATGGCTTCGGATGCGCAGCACATCCTCCGCCATCCATTGATCCGGCTGGCTGGCGGTGAGCTTGAATTGAACCGGCAATGGCCTGGCGCCGCTGCGCACTTCGGCAACGTAGGCGTTTACGCCGCCGACAAAGGCTTCCACCCATGCCCGCGAATCCGGTGCGTACGAAGCCCACTCCTCTTTCATGTCGCCCCGATACAGAAACAGCCGCGCGGCCCGGTCTTGATCGACATAGGCGGGACCGAAGGATTTCGATAACAATCCAAGCCCGCGCTTGCGCCACAGGTCGATCTGCCAGAGCCGATCGCGTGCTGCGTTGTATCCCTGCAGAAAAAACGCGTCGTGCACATTGGCCGCAAAGATGTGTGCGACACCCCAATGATCAACGACGATATCTGCCGGCGCCTGCAGCCCGTCCACCGTCCAACTGCGCACGTAAACCGCCGTTGATTCGCCGGACGCAGGCTGACCGTGAGCGTGTGGCGATATCAGCGCCAACAACAGCAACAGCGGCGTTGGTATCGCCCGGTGAGCGCGATTCATGGGTTCACGGCAAAACTTCTTTGGGCAGCGGCAACGTCGCCGATTCGGCCTGCCACTGGATGCCCGACACTCTCCAACCGCCGCCGACCTTCACGGCCTGGATGCTGTTGATGCCGCGCGCCACCTGCTTGCCGTCGCTGTGCAGAACATACGTGCTCCACAAGTGGGCTATTCCGCCGAAGTCTTCGATACTGAACTTAACCTGCTTCTCCTCGAGCAGCGCACTGCCCCGCGCCTTCACTCGGGTTATCCAATCATCCAGCGTCAGCACCGAATACTTCAGCGCACCGTCTGCACCTTCCGCAACGATGATGAGACGCGCCTCAGGCAGGAACAACTGCTGCAAGCAGGAGCGATCTTTGTCGGCGGGGCCGCTGATGGCGGCGTCGATTGCCGCGGCAATGGACTTGGGGTTCGACGGCAGTATGCAGGCGGGTGCTTGCGGCTGCGCTGCCGCGTTGCCCGCCGCCATGACGCCGATGGTCGACGACAACAACATTTTTTTTAGCATCCTGCCTCCCAGCGATCGCGAACACTCGGAATCATAGCACCGGCAAGCGGGTGTATGTTCCGCGCAGAACGGAGCCCGAACCATCTGTAATGCTGTTTACGACGGCATATGTCCAAGAGGTATGCGGTTGCTGCGTTTCAAGGTCGCGAGCACCACGCTTGATTGCATGTCGCGGACATTGGGCACGCGTATGAGCTTCTTGAGCACCACATTGCTCAATGCCTCCAGGTCCTTGCCGTAAACTTCCAAAATAAAGTCATAACTTCCGGTCATCGCAAAGCACTTGGTGACTTCGTCCATCAGACCGATTTCTCTTTCGAATCTCGCCACCGTTTCGTCGGTGTGCTCAGTGAGCTTCACCTGAACGATGGCAAGTACCGCGAGGCCAATGCGCGCGGGATTCAGCACGGCGGCATAGCCCTCGATGGCGCCCGCTGATTCCAGCGCCTTGATGCGGCGTGCACAGGGCGTGGGCGATAACCCGATGGTCTCCGCGAGATCCACCACCGATAAGCGCCCATCGCGCTGCAGTGCAGAAAGTATCTTGGCGTCGAAGCGATCAAACTGCACGTTTTAGGCTCCAAACTGGCTAATGTTAGTGATTATCGCTAAAGAAGTGGCACATTTGTAGTTATTTTAGCGTTTTTTGGCCAATGCCCTGACATAGGCTTATGTCGATGGCCGTAAGCACCTTGCCTGCACACAGAATACCGACGCCCGGCGCCATCGATTGGCGGGCGATTCTGCATCAGGTGGCCATTTCCCGCGCGCTTGACGATCTCGAAGAATCGACCTTGTTGCGCGAACGCAAGGTCCTTTATCAATTCTCCGCGCGCGGCCACGATCTCACCCAGGTGTTGCTGAGCACGCAACTCAACGGGCTGCAAGACGGTGTGGGCAGCTACTACCGATCGCGACCGCTGTTGTTGGGGTTGGGACTGCCGCTGCATGAGGCTCTCGCCTCCACCATGATGCGCGCGGGCGGCATGAGCGACGGCCGGGATATCGGCGTGGTGTTCAACCTGCCGCGCAAGAGCGGGCCCTGCGTGCTGCCGGCGTGCGGCGGCGTGGGTGCGCAATACACGCCCGCCGTGGGCTGGGCCCAGTCCCTGCGCTATCGCCTGAACATCCTGGGCGAGGAAGAGTGCAGGCACAGCATCGCCGTGGCCCATGGCGGCGAGGCATCGACCGCGGCGAATGGGTTCTGGGCTGCCCTCAATATCGTCACCACCGAACAGCTGCCATTTTTATTTTTCATCGAGGACAATGGCTACGGTATTTCCGTGCCGTCTCGTCAGCAAACTCCCGGCGGCAACATCGCGCGAAATTTGCAGGGTTTTCGCGGCCTGCGAGTTCTCGACGGCGATGCCTCGGACCCGACGGCCGCCGCCGCCATGATTACGAGCGCCGTGGCCGGCGTCAGAGCCGGCGGCGGCCCCGCATTGATAAGGCTGGTGGTGCCGCGCCTGTCAGGACATTCGGGGCAGGACACGCAGACCTACAAGAGCGCCGCCGAGATTGCCGCGGAAAAGCTGCGCGACCCCTTGGCGAAGCTGCGAGAGCAGTTGGTTCCCGGTACGCTCTCGGCCGCAGACTGGGACAAGGAAATGGACCAAGGGCGCGCACTGGTCGAGGAGGCGCTGCGCAACGTCGAGCGCCGAGCCGCTCCGGACCCCGCCCGTGTACGACGCTACGTGCTTTCCGAAACCCTGGGCGATGGTTCGATCGACTTACAGCAGCAAGGCGGCCTGCTCGGCGCGGGCTTCGTGCCGCCGCCGGGGACTGTTGAGGCCCACAGCCACGGACCGCGGATCAACTTGGTGACCGCCGTGCGCCGTACGCTCGATCACGAACTTGCCATCAATCCCCGGATGCTGGTCTTCGGCGAAGACGTCGGCTGCAAAGGTGGGGTGCACGCGGCGACTCTGGGATTACAGGAGAAGTTCGGCGCGGATCGAGTGTTCGACACCAGTCTCTCCGAGGAAGGCATCATTGGCCGCGCCGTCGGCATGGCGGCTGCCGGACTTCTGCCGGTACCCGAGATTCAATTCCGCAAATACGCAGACCCTGCCGCCGAGCAGCTGAATGACTGCGGCACCATGCGTTGGCGCACCGCGAATCGGTTCGCGGCGCCGATGGTCGTACGAATCCCCGGCGGCTTTTTCAAATGCGGCGATCCCTGGCACAGCCAGTCGAACGAGGTGCAGTGGCTGCATGGACTTGGGTGGCGCCTGGCCATGCCGTCGAATGCAGAGGATGCCGTGGGGCTGCTGCGCAGTGCATTACGCGGCAACGATCCCACGATTTTTTTTGAACATCGATCCTTGCTCGACGGCTCCTGGGCGCGCCGTCCCTACCCCGGCGACGAGTTTATCGTGCCGTTCGGCGAGGCCAGTCTGTTGCGCGAGGGCGGCGCGATCACCGTGGTCAGCTGGGGCGCCATGGTGGAGCGCTGCGAACAGGCGATCGACGCCAGCGGCAAATCGGCCGATCTGCTCGACCTGCGTACACTGTCGCCCTGGGACCGGGATGCCACCATTGCTTCGGTGCGCAAAACCCGGCGTTGCCTGATCGTTCACGAAGATACGATGACCGCAGGGTTTGGCGCGGAAATCGCCGCAATCCTCGCCAAGGAAACCTTTTTCGATCTGGATGCGCCGATCGAGCGGCTTGCCATGCCGGATGTTCCGAGTCCCCACTGCCCTGCGTTGCTGGACGCCGTGCTGCCCAGCGTCGAGACTATCACCCGCACCATCATCGACTTGTGCGAGGTCTGAAAGTGAGCCGCATTGCAGACGTCGTGGCACCGGCCAACGAGGAAGGAACCCGCGCGACCGTCCTGCGCTGGTGCAAACTCGTCGGAGATTCGATCGTCAAGGACGAACCCCTGCTGGAACTCGAGACCGACAAGGTCACGGTGGAGATTCCCGCACCGGCCAGCGGCACACTGATCGAGGTCTTAAAGCCGGTGAACGCCGAGGTCAGTCCCGACGAGGTGCTGGCACGGCTGCAATTGAGCGGCGAGCCGATGTCATCGCAGACTGCGGGAGCCGCGTCATCGCAGGCAACCGCGTCATCGCAGGCAACCGCGTCATCGCAGGCTATGGCGTCATCGCCGACCACCGCGCCGCCGAGCGACCAGCGCTTGAGTCCGTCGGTGCGCCGTTTAATGCGTGAACATGCCATTGCCCCCGGCACGATTGACGGTACGGGACGCGACGGCCGCGTGACCGCCGGGGATGTGACGCGGCATGTCACCGCGCAACCGCCATCGTCGCCGCGAGTTGAACCGCCGGCGCCCGTGGAACGCACTCGGATTGCGCACAGCGCCGTGCGGCGGCGCGTGGCCGAACACATGGCGCGCAGTCTGGCCAATGCACCGCATGTCACCACATTGTTCGAGGCAGACCTGACGCAGGTGCTCAAACACCGCTCGTTGCACGCGGCGAACTTTGAATCGCGTGGCGCGCGCTTGACGTTGACGGCGTATTTCATCGCTGCCTGCGCGCACGCCTTGCGCGAGCACAGCCGGGTCAATGCCACCTTTCTCGAGGACGCGCTGGAGTTGCATGGCGACATCAACATCGGCGTGGGAACGGCGCTGGGCAACGAAGGCCTGATTGTTCCTGTGATTCATCGCGCGCAGCAGTTGGATCTGTTTGAGATCGCTCGTCATCTCAATCGGCTGGTGGATGCGGCGCGCGCCGGCAGACTCGCGCCCGAGGATGTCCGCGGCGGAACCTTTACGATCTCGAATCACGGCGTTGGCGGCAGCCTGCTGGCGGCGCCCATCGTCATCAATCAACCGCAGGTGGCCATTCTCGGCGTGGGCAAGGTGGAACGCCGCGTCTGCGTCATTCAGGCGGGGGAAGATGAAAGCATTGCCGTGCGCTCGATGTGCTATGTCACGTTGACCATCGATCATCGAGCACTGGACGCTTTCCAGGCAAACTCCTTCCTGAAATCGGTGGTGACGACGCTGGAGCAGTGGCCTCAAGCTGAAGACCGCCGAAACGCTTCATGACCGATGAATCGACCGGCGGCAGGGGACCATCGAGCCTGGCCGCGACCCGCGACAGGTACTCGTCCGAGGGCTTCACCACCCGCGCATAGATATCGCGGCACAGGACCGCGGCCTGCGCCCCCGGCCAATCAGCCCGCAACAATTGCGCCGGCAGCAACGGATCGCGCAGGTGCAGGCGCCGATACTCGTGGATCAGCAACGTGCGCACGATGAAGCAGTGCTGTTCATCGTTATCGGTGCCGCGCCGCAGAGCCGCGTGTACGCTTGAAAACCGATCGACGAAGCGCCGATACCTGGCCGCCAGGTCCTCCAGGTCCCAACCCAGTTCGATCAGGCGTTGCGGAACATCATCGGCCAATGTGGCCTCGAACGCGACGACCTTGGCCAGCAATCCGGCTGCGCGGCGCTGGGCGCGCAGTGTTCGAGAGTCGAATTCCGGATGGGCGAATACATTGGCGGACAGTTCCCCGAATCCCAGCCAGATCAGTTCCTCACGAATGTCCCGTCGGAACGCCGCCCGCATCGGCGGTACGACGATCACGGTCCACCGCCCGGACCACTCTGCATCGGGGGCGCTGTAGATGCGCAGAGTGGCCTGTGCAAAACGGTCGCGACCGTTCTTCGACAGACGATACTCGCTGAGTTTTCCGGCGCGGCGTCCCTCGAGCCAACCGTCCTGCTTGAGACGTGTTGTTGCGGTGCGCACCAGTCGCTCATTCAGCCCGAACGGCCGCGCCGCCGCGATCAAGCCACCCAGAGCAACGGCGCCTCCCCGCGGCATGATGGAATCGCCAAACAAGGTCACGATCAAGGAGCCGCCGCGCAATGGACGCTGGCGGCGGAAGCGCGCCACCAGGTCGGCGGCCGCATTGGACAGGTTATAGGCCATCTCTCGCCCTTGAATTCAGACCGAATCCTTATGACACAAAAAACATTGCAATACCATATTTTGTGTATCAGAATTGGTCAGGATCAATCCGGTGGGAGCAGGCATGTATACCCAAGCCTTGGACACGCAAGGAGCGGACGCCGCGTCGCCCGCGGATGAGGCCGTGCTCGAGCAGCGCTTCCTGGCACGCGTGGACGCCGAGGAAAAAGTCGAGCCGAAGGATTGGATGCCTGCGCGCTATCGCAATACCCTGATCCGGCAGATTTCCCAACATGCGCATTCCGAAATCGTCGGCATGTTGCCCGAGGGAAACTGGATCACTCGCGCGCCCACGCTCAAGCGCAAAGCGATCCTGATCGCCAAGGTTCAGGATGAGGGCGGCCACGGGGCGTACCTGTACAGCGCCGCCGAAACGCTCGGCGTGAGCCGCGATACCCTCGTCGAACAACTGCTCTCTGGCAAGGCGAAATATTCCAGCATCTTCAATTACCCGACACCGACCTGGGCGGATGTCGGTGCCATCGGCTGGCTGGTGGACGGCGCCGCCATCATGAATCAAATACCGCTGTGCCGCTGCTCATACGGACCTTACGCGCGCGCCATGGTGCGTATCTGCCGCGAGGAGAGTTTTCATCAGCGGCAGGGCTTCGATCTCATGCTGCAGCTGTCCCGGGGCACGCCGGAGCAGCAGCGCATGGCGCAAGAGGCACTGGATCGCTGGTGGTGGCCGGCGCTCATGATGTTCGGTCCCTCGGACGCCAATTCGACGCATACCGGCGAATCGCAGCGCTGGAAAATCAAACGATTCTCGAATGATGAACTGCGCCAAAAATTCGTCGATTTCACGGTGCCGCAGGCGCGTTTTCTGGGTCTCACGATTCCCGATCCCAAGCTGCGATGGGACGAGGATAAGCAGCGGTTTGAATTCGGACCGATCGACTGGAGCGAATTCGACCAGATTCTCAAGGGCAACGGTCCTTGCAATGCGGAGCGTCTGGCCGCGCGGCGGCAGGCGCACGCTGCCGGCGCGTGGGTGCGCGACGCTGCGATCGCTTACGCGGAAAAGCAGCGGCACCGCGCCGCGGCGGCCGCGGCCTAGGACTGGACAGGAGCAACGCATGGAAGATCAACGCCAATGGCCTTTGTACGAAGTGTTCGTCCGTGCTCGAGGCGGCCTCGATCATAAGCACGTGGGCAGCCTGCATGCTGCCGATGCGCGCATGGCAATCGATCACGCCCGCGATCTATACACCCGACGCCAGGAAGGCGTCAGCATTTGGGTGGTGCCTTCAAAGGCCATCGTCGCGTCCGATCCGGCGGAGAGTGACTCCCTGTTCGAGCCGGCGCGCGACAAGATCTATCGGCACCCGACTTTTTACGAGATCCCCGATGAGGTGAAGACGCTGTGAGTGCTGATGCGCCCGTCGACCAGGCGGACTTGTTTCGTTACGTGCTGCGCCTGGGGGATTTGAGCCTGATCCTGGGGCAAAGACTTGGCGAATGGGTGGGTCATGCACCCGCGCTCGAGGAGGATTTGGGATTGGCCAACATCGCTCTGGACCTGATCGGCCAAGCACGCCTGTTGCTGACCTACGCCGGCAAGGTTGAGGGCCGCGGCCGCGATGAAGATCAAATCGCGTTTCTGCGCGAGCAGGGTGCGTACTTGAACGCCGTCCTGGCGGAACAACCCAACGGCGATTTTGGCCAGACCATCGTGCGGCAAGTACTCATCGATGCCTACCAGCTCGAACTGTACGAGTGCCTGACCTCCTCCGCCGATGCGCAACTCGCGGCGATTGCCGCCAAGTCGGTCAAGGAGGTGCGCTACCACTGGCGCTACAGCAGCGGCTGGCTGGTGCGCCTGGGCGACGGTACCCCCGAAAGCCGCGCACGCGTAGCGTCCGCGCTCGAGGCCCTCTGGCCCTACACCGTGGAATTGTTCGCCGAGGACGAGTTGGATCGGACCATGGCGGAGCTTCGGATCGCCCCGCAATTGTCGGAGGTAAAAGCGGCGTGGGTGGCGCGGATCGATGCAATTCTGGCCGAGGCCACGTTGCAGCGTCCTGTGGATCGGCCGCACTCCTGGCATGGCAAGCGCGGACAACACAGCGAGCATCTAGGCTATCTGATGGCGGAAATGCAGTATTTGCAACGCAGCTATCCGGGAGCCCGTTGGTGAGCAGTGCCGCTGCGATACCCGCTTCGGCGACGTTGGACGCGCGTCGGTTGGCAATGATTTGGCAAGCACTGGCCTCCGTCGAAGATCCGGAAATCCCTGCTTTGAGCATTGTCGATCTCGGCCTGATTCGTTTTGTCGAATTGCAGTCCGACGGTAGCGCCAAGGTGGGTCTGTCGCCGACCTATGTCGGTTGTCCGGCGACGGAAGTCATTCACGGTGCCGTACGCCATGCGCTGCGCGACGCCGGCGTCGGCGAATTTTCGGTGACGACCGTGCTGTCGCCGGCGTGGAGCAGCGACTGGATCACCGAAGCAGGCCGGCGCGTGTTGCAAAGCTACGGCATTGTCCCGCCCGAGCGAGCATCAAGCATGCGCGATGTGCTGCGCTCGCCAACGCCTGTGGCCTGTCCGCGCTGCCACAGTCTCGAGACCGAAACCGTGAGCGATTTTGGATCGACACCCTGCAAGGCGCTGCACCGCTGCCGTGCCTGTCTCGAACCCTTCGAATATTTCAAATGCATCTGATCCAGCCATGCTGAATTTCCATCCGCTCAAGGTTGCCGCGGTGGAGCGCATCGCGGAAAACGCGGCCTGCGTGACTCTGACCATTCCGCCGGATCTGCGGCAGGCATTCGCCCACCGCGCGGGCCAGTACGTCACCGTACGCCGCAAGATCAACGAGCGCGAGGAACGCAGGACTTACTCCATCGTCACGGCGCCCGGCGGCAGCGTTCTCAAATTGGGAATCCGACTCCAGAAGGGCGGCCGCATGTCCGGCGAGCTTGCCGCCAATTTGCGCGCCGGCGAGATGCTCGAAGTCGGCACGCCGCTGGGGCGATTTCGCACCGACGTCGATCCTGCGCGCCGCTTTTCCTATGTGGCATTCGCGGCCGGCAGCGGCATCACTCCCGTTTTATCACTGGCGACCGATATTCTCGCCACGGAGCCGCACAGCCGATTCACCTTGATCTACGGCAACCGCAGCATTGCCCGCACCATGTTCCTCGAGGAAATCCTCGCACTGAAGAACCGCTACCTGGACCGAGTGGCGCTGTACTTTGTGATGAGCCGGGAACCACAGCAGACTGAAATGCTCAATGGGCGCATCGACGGCCCCAAGGTTCGCGACCTGGCACGGCAGTTGAGCGATCTGGCGAGCGCCGATGAATACCTGATTTGCGGTCCCGGCAACATGGTGGATGAAGTTCGCGGCGCAATAAAAGAACTGAATGGCGCAGCGGCGATTCGCGTCGAACGATTTGCCACGGCGGACTCGCCTCCCGTGCCCATGCCCGCCGCTGCCGATGCCGTTGCTGCCACACCGCGAGAAGTCATGGCGATGATCACCGTGATCATGGACGGCCGGCGCCGTTCCTTTCCCATGGCATCGAGCGATTCATCGGTGCTCGAGGCGGCGGAGCGAGCCGGCCTGGAGCTGCCCTTCTCCTGCCGTTCCGGCATCTGCGCGACGTGCCGCGCGCGCGTCACCGAGGGCGCCGCGGTGTTGACGCACAACATCGCCCTGCAGCCCTGGGAGATCGAGGCGGGATTCATTTTGTGCTGCCAGGCCCGGCCTACCACCGCAACGCTGGAAGTGAGCTACGATCACAAGTAATCGCCTTTTTAGGGCGGGGGAAACATGTCATTCGAAACCATTCTTTTTACTATCGACGATGGCATCGCCCGGTTGACGCTGAATCGGCCCGACAAGCTGAACAGCTTCAACATCCAGATGCACGGTGAAATCAAGCAGGCATTGGCGCGGCTCTCCGCCAGCGATGCCCGCGTGCTGGTCCTCACCGGTGCGGGCCGCGGATTCTGCGCCGGTCAAGATCTCGCGGATCGCGCACCGGGCGCTCAATCTTTCGACGCGGGCGAGTCCCTGGACAAGAACTACAATCCGCTGGTGCTGGCATTGCATGCCCTGCCCATCCCCGTCATCGCGGCGGTCAACGGCGTTGCCGCAGGAGCGGGCGCCAATATCGCGCTGGCATGCGATCTGGTGATCGCCGCGCGTTCCGCCAGCTTCATTCAGGCCTTTTGCAAACTCGGATTGGTTCCCGACTGCGGCGGGACATGGAGTTTGCCGCGCCTGGTCGGTGATGCGCGGGCGCTGGGGCTCACGCTGCTCGGCGACAAATTGCCCGCTGAACAGGCCGCCGCCTGGGGCATGATCTGGCGCTGCGTGGAGGACGGCGAATTGACCGCCACCGTCGATGCGCTCGCCAAACATTTCGCCGGCGCGCCCACTCGGGGCCTTGCCGCAACCAAGGCCGCCATACGTCGCACCTGGCAGCACTCGCTCTCTCAGCAGTTGGATCTGGAGCGGGACATGCAGCGCGAACTCGGCCGGTCCGCAGACTTCGCGGAGGGCGTCGCCGCATTCAGCGAAAAACGCTTGCCCCGCTTCACCGGCAAATAACGATCGCCGACTTGAACCTCCAGGGGTCATCATGAACCTGCAAAGTTATGTGTGCGGAGTCTGGCGCAGCGGCACCGGCTCCGGGGTCGCCTTGCGCGATGCCAGTACCGGCGAAGTGATTGCCGAGGCCTCTTCCGCGGGGATCGATTTTGGCGCCGTGCTCGAACACGCCCGCGAGTTGGGCGGTCCTGCGCTTCGCGCCCTGACCTTTCATGAGCGTGCGGGTCTGTTGCGCGTCGTCGCCAAGCGATTGTCGGAGCTCAAAGAAGAGTTCTATGTGCTCTCTTACTGTACCGGCGCAACCAAGAGCGACTCGATCATCGATATCGACGGCGGAATCGGCACCGTATTTGCTTTTGCCGGCAAAGGCTCCCGGGAACTACCCAACGCGCGCGTCGTGGTGGACGGCGATATGGAGACCCTGTCCAAAACGGGCAGCTTTGCCGGCCAACACCTGTTCGTCTCCCGCGAAGGCGTGGCGGTGCATATCAATGCATTTAACTTCCCGGTGTGGGGAATGCTCGAGAAGCTCGCACCCGCGATCCTCGCGGGCATGCCGGTCATCGTCAAGCCGGCGACCGCCACGGCTTACCTGACCGAATTGGTGGTCCGCCGCATCATCGATGCCAAGATCCTGCCCGAGGGTGCGCTGCAGCTGGTGTGCGGCAGCCTTGGGAAATTGTTCGAGCACTTAAACTGTCAGGACACGGTCTCATTCACCGGATCGGCGCACACCGCGGCGCAACTGCGCGTTCATCCGACGCTCATCCGGCATGCGGTTCGCTTCATTGCCGAAACAGATTCCTTGAACTCCAGCATTCTCGCGCTGGACGCGGTCCCGGGTACACCGGAGTTCGATCTTTACGTCAAAGAAGTTGTGCGGGAAATGACCGCGAAAGCGGGACAGAAATGCACGGCAATCCGCAAAGCTCTGGTGCCGGCCGCGGCAACCGAAGCGGTGACCGCCGCCGTACAAGAGGCGTTGCGGCACATCGTGGTGGGTGATCCCCGTGCCGACGGCGTACGCATGGGGCCGCTGGTCAGCCAGGAGCAGCGAAGCAATGTATTGGCGCGGGTCGCGGAACTGCAGCGCGAGTCGGATCTGGTCGCGGGTTCCTTGAACGAATTCGACGTCAAGGGCGCGGATCGCGAACGCGGTGCCTTTGTGGCGCCGCTTCTTCTGCGCTGTCGAGATTCGCGCACGGCGCGCGCTGTTCATGAAGTGGAGGCGTTCGGCCCCGTGACGACATTGCTGTCGTACGTCGACACCGCCGAGGCCATCATGCTCGCCCGACGCGGCGCGGGAAGCCTCGCGGCGTCGGTGTTTACCGCCGACGATGCCCTCGCCAGCCGGATTGTCGCCGGGCTCGCGCCCTATCATGGGCGCATTCTCGTGGTGAATCGCCAATGCGGCAAAGACTCGACGGGACACGGATCACCGCTCGCGCCGCTGACTCATGGCGGCCCGGGGCGCGCCGGCGGCGGCGAGGAGATGGGCGGTATCCGCGGCGTGCTTCACTACATGCAGCGGGTCGCCATTCAGGGCTCGCCCGACACGCTCACCGCGGTCAGCGGACGCTGGCTGCGGGGCAGCCGGCTGCGCGATCCCGGCGTGCATCCGTTTCGCATCCCGTTCAACGAACTGCAGCTGGGCGACACACTGAAATCACAGGAGCGCGAGGTCACCATCAACGACATCGAGCAGTTCGCGGCGCTGACCGGTGATAACTTCTATGCGCACATGAGCGAAAAGGAGGCTGCGCGCAATCCCTTGTTTGGCGGCCGGGTCGCGCATGGCTATTTTTTGATCTCGGCGGCGGCAGGCCTGTTCGTGGATCCCGATTACGGTCCAGTGCTGGGCAACTATGGTATCGATGAGCTGCGCTTCGTGAAACCGGTGAAGCCGGGCGACCGGATCAAGGTTCGTCTCACCTGCTCACGCAAAAGCCTGCGCGCCGACAAGGGTTGGGGCGAAGTGGCGTGGGATACGGAGATCACCAACCAGAACGATGAGACCGTCGCTTCCTACAATGTGCTCACCATGGTCAGCGTTCACGCGATTCCCGACTCGGTCAAGAACTAGGAGCCTGTCCCTGGCGACGAGGTCAAACATCGGGGATCTGGTGGCCGCGGAACCGATTCTGGGTGCGACGCGCGGTGAATTGGAATCGCTGCAGCTCGAGCGCCTGCGATCGACGCTGCATCACGCCTACGCCAACAACGAAAATTATCGGCGAAAATTCGCGGCGGCCGGCGTCCACCCCGACGATGTGCGCACGCTCGGCGATTTGGCGCGTTTCCCCTTTACCACCAAGGCGGACCTGCGGGGGGCTTACCCATTCGGTTTTTTCTGCGTGCCCATGAATGAGGTCGCGCGCATTCACGCCTCATCGGGCACCACCGGAAAACCTACGGTGGTGGGATACACCCGGAACGACATTGCCGCGTGGAGCGCTCTGGTGGCGCGATCGATCCACGCCGCCGGAGGCCGGCCGGGAATGAAGGTGCATGTCGCCTACGGATACGGCCTCTTCACAGGGGGCCTTGGTGCGCACTACGGCGCTGAAGCGGCCGGATGCACGGTGATTCCGATGTCCGGCGGCCAGACGGAGAAGCAGGTGCAGCTGATCCGGGACTTCGAGCCAGATATCATCATGGTCACACCCAGCTACATGCTGGCGATTCTCGATGAATTCAGACACAAAGGAGTGGACCCCCGCTCCACGTCCTTGAAGATCGGCCTATTTGGCGCCGAGCCCTGGGGCGAGGGCATGCGCGCCGAAATCGAAAGTGCATTCGGCATCGACGCCTGCGATATATATGGATTGTCCGAGGTGATGGGTCCCGGCGTGGCGCAGGAATTTGGCTGCGCGAAGGACGGGCCGACCATATGGGAAGATCATTTCATCCCCGAGATCGTCGACCCCGAGAGCGGCAAAGCCGCTCGCCGACGGCGAGGAGGGTGAATTGGTATTCACTTCCCTGTGCAAGGAGGCCATGCCGGTCATCCGCTATCGAACGCGCGATCTGACGCGATTACTACCCGGCACGACAACTTCGATGCGCCGCATGGCGAAGATCAGCGGCCGCTCCGACGACATGCTCATCGTGCGCGGCGTGAACGTCTTTCCCTCGCAGATCGAGGAACTGATCCTGCGCTGCGAGGGGTTGGCGCCGCACTTCGAGATCGAGCTGAACCGGCCGAAGCGCCTGGATGAAATTCGCATCTTGGTCGAGGCGCGACCCGATATCGCACCTGACGCGCATTCGGACCAAGCTGCGCGCCTCGCCGCGACCCTTAAGGATCATATTGGGATTTCGGCGGAAATCTGCGTCGTGCCCTGCGGATCGTTGCAGCGATCCGCGGGAAAGGCGCAACATGTCCGTGATCGGCGCTAGCTCGCGACCGACGCCATCATGATCTAACTTTAGCGCTTTGGGGGTATCGAGTAGGTGCCCACCGCATGCGCCACCATTTCCTCAGTGCCGTCCGAATACAGCGCGACCTCGCCGATCGCCAGGATGCGTCCAACCTTGAGCAGGCGACACTTCCCGATGATCGGACGCCCTGCCGGCGGCTTGCGCAGAAAATTGATGTTGAGATTGGTGGTGACTGCCAGGGGCACAATGCCGATGGTGGCGAGCACCGCGACGTAAATCGCCACGTCGGCGACCCCCATAAGCAAGGGACCCGCGACTGTGCCTCCGGGGCGCAGCTCATCTTGCCCTATGGGATGAGAAACGGTGGCCGATCGATCGCCCACCTCCTCCACCACGCACTGGCTTTGCGGAAATTCGCGCGCAAAAAATTCGACAATCTCGGCTTTGGTGGGCTGCGGCATAATTTCACGTCGAGGTGGAGGGTATGCGCAAAATAACCTATCTCGGCAACGCCGTGTAGCCGCGCGGCTTTTTTGGAGGAAATGCTTTCAAGGTGCAGCGCTTCTTGCCGCATTTCGAGCAACGCATGCGCCTCGCAACGTCCTCGAGCCTCGCATCCCAGCCGCAAAGCCGGCCGAGAGTGCGCGGTTCCGCCTTGCGCTCATGGCCGCATTCGGCGCATTTCATCACCAGTGTGTATTGACCGAACTCATCGCTCAATTTGTCGATTTGAAATCCGGCGGACATGCCGCGGATTGTTACGGTTCCGACGCATTCGAGTCCATCCAGTTGCGGCGCCCGGCCTATACTGTATGAAATCACCGAAACTGCTCGAGGGACGCAGCCATGACGCCTGAGATACGCGCTTTCGAATTTGCGATCGGGGTCTTCGCCGTACTCATCGGTCTCGCGATCGCCGACATTGCCACCAGCTTTCAGCGGCTGCTGGGAAGTCGATCGACCGTGAAATGGGATCCGCTTGCACTGCTCGCCGCCGCTTACGCCCTGTGTATGGCGATCTACATGTGGTTCGATTTGTGGGGCGTGCGAAACTTTGCCGCGACACGGGGTTTCTTGTTTTACATTGCGCTGTTTGCAGAGTTATTCGTGCTTTATCTAATCGCCGCGTCCAGTCTGCCCGCCGACGGCACCGACCATGATCTGCGAGAGTTCTATTCAAGGAACCGCCGCAGATTTTGGTTTTTGATCCTCTTGTTCCAAATTGGCTATGTTGCTGCCGGTTTTTATTTTATCTCCGGCGAAATTGCGAAATTTCCTGGCGCAGTGGTGGCGCTTGCCTTGACCCAAATGTGCGCGCCTTTGATCCTGTCAATCGTTTTGTATCTGACAAAATCAAGGGTTGTGCACTACATCGGGCTTGGATTGCTGTTCGCAGTCATGCTGGCTCACTACAGCAAAATGTCCATCAATTGATCGCGACGCTCAGGTTCCCCCGAGCAGCTTTGTTTTCGCCGCGTGCAACAGCACCTGCGAGTACAGCACGTGAAACCGCAGCATGATTCGAAACCCCCTGTCACGCGGCTCCGGATCGCTCCTGTGATCGCGCGCTGCGGCCACGGCTGAGCCGAATTGCAGCCGCGTACGGTTATCGGCGATCGGCACCACCTGAAACCACGATCGCGTCCTTTCGTAACGGTCACACATCAGTAGCTGCGTGGCGCTGCGCTCTGCGACATACCACGCTGCAAACCGTGTTGCCGATCCCTCGGCCACTGCCCTGGCATCGGAACGGCTCGATCCCGCCCCAATGACGAGGCGCAACAGAAGGCGTTCGACTCGAAACGCCGGCGATGTGTAAAAGGCATAGACGAATTCGGACAGTGTGACTGTCCGATCGACCGAAACCTCAAAACAGTCCGCGTACCCGCCCCACCGCTCCGGGTGCGCTCCCGCCGCGAAAGGTCTTGAGCAGGGAATCCTCCGGCACGGCTTCACGCGTGATTGAAAACATGATGCGATTACACTGGCGGGATCATGCCGGGGGCGGCCCGCGAAACTGCGGATGAGAAAGCACGGCCTCGCGCCAGGAAACATCTTGCTCAATGCTGCCGAAAGGCGCCTGCGCATCGCTGCGCCGCCACTTGGACAGCCACTCGGCACCCAGCAGGTGGTGAGGGTGCGGCGCTGAGGCGGCGCGCGGCGACAACGCGATCGTGGTTTCAGATTTGGGGCCGGTGGCGCGGCCTTTGGCCACATAGAAACCGGCCGCCAGCATCGCAGCGCGCACGCTCGTGGAATAGGTGTAGGTATAGAGCTCCGCGGGCTTTTGCGAGCACAGCGTGGCGAGTTCGCGAAACGCTGCGAAGCGTCCACAATGCGCCGTCGGTCCTGAATGAAAATGGATCGAAGAAAATGATGTCTGGCGCCGGGGCATCGAATTTTCGCAGCGCAAAGTCGCCCGGCAAGAGCACCCAGTCGATGCTCGAGGTATTGTTGGTCCACCGGTTGTCGGACAACAGCGCCCGCGGCGCCGCGTGCCGTAAGTGTTTGAACCAGCGCATATGATCCAGCGCGAGCTTCAAGGAATCCAGGTCGTTTTCGAAGCTGATCATCACCAGGCGTCGAGGGCCGATGCTGGGCTGTGCTTCGATCGCGAGGATGGCCGCCATGGCGTTGGCGGCCGCGCCCAGACCGACGTCCCAAACAACCACAGGCTCGTTCGAGGGGGATTGTAGGCGCTCAAGAAGTCGCGACTGCTCTATGTACAGTGAACACGCCTCATGCGCCGGATCGGTACCTGGATGCATCACCTCGCCCGAACTCATGTCGCGAATGAAGCCCACATCATCGCGCACAATGACTTCGTATCTTCCGCGCCGCAATCTGAGTTTGCGCTGCGCGGCCCGCGTGACATGGGTGGCCGGACTACCGTAGCTGTCTCGAGCGTCGAGCACATTGCGCTGCGCCTGATAAAAGCTCAGCCAGGTGTCCGCGAGTATGTGCTCGCGCATGGTGCGCATCAGCTGCATATAAAAATGAATATTGTGCAGGCTGAGCAGCTGCCACCCGGCGGTCTCGTGAACTCGCTGCAGATGAAACAGGTATGCAATGGAATAGGTTCTGCACGTATAACACCCGCAAGCAGGATCGATGGGACCCTCCATTCCCCGATAGGCCGCGCGCCGCAGATCGCGTCTGCCCATGCTGGTGAAGGCCACGCCCTGGCGTGCCAGAGAAGTCGGCAGAATGCAGTCGAACATGTCGACGCCGCGGTGCACCGCTTCGAGCAAGTCGCGGGTCGTGCCGACGCCCATGAGGTATCGAGGCCGGTCCCGCGGCAGGAGTTCGGTCACCGTGGCGGTGCAGTCTTCGCGCTGCGCCCTGCTCTCACCCACGGCGAGACCGCCGATGGCGTAGCCGTCGAAGGGCATCTCGCTAATGGCGCGCGCACTCTCGACTCGAAGATCCTGGTAACTCGCTCCTTGCACAATGCCGAACAGGGCCTGCTCGGAATCGCCGCGCGCCGCCAGGCTGCGAAGCGCCCAGCGATGAGTCAGCTGCATCGCGTCGCGTGCGACCCCATGATCGACGGTCGAGGGCACGCATTGATCGAGCGCCATCATGATGTCGGCGCCGATGATCGTCTGCGCCTGCACGCTGCGTTCCGGACTCAGGCGAATCAGGGTGTTGTCCACATAGCTGGTAAATTCGGCATGGTCTTCGCACAAGGTGCGGCTGCCGGGCAGCGAAAATATTTGATAGCCGCCCGAATCCGTCAACACCGATCGCGGCCAATTCATGAAGCCGTGAATACCGCCGAATTTCCCGAATATCTCGAGCCCCGGCCGCAGCATCAGATGGTAGGTGTTGGCGAGCAGCACCTGGGCGCCGCTTTCGAGAAGATCTTCACGGCGCTGCGAGCGGACGGCCGCGTGGGTTCCCACGGGCATGAAAGTGGGGGTCAGAACTTCGTTGTGCCGTGTCGTGAAACGCGCGGCGCGCGCGTGAGAACCCGAACAGGTGGCTTCGAGAATGAATTCCAGCCGCCTCATGGCGGCGGCATCACTTTGCGGCTAGCTTCGTGGATGACATGACGCTTTTCGCATGCTCAAGTTCCGGCCGCGTCGAGCCTGCGCCATTGTCCGTGGTCTTGAGCAATGCGGCGTAGTACTCGCTCGCCCGCGCGCCCTCGCCTGCCGACTCGGCGGCCATTCCGGCATTGAACAGTCCGTTGAACCGGTTCGGGCTCAGGGCAAGGTCTCGGGTATATTCGACCAACGCTTCCTGCGGCTTCTTGAGCTCGAGCAGCATGTCGGCGAGCATTTCGCGCGCGGGTATATCGACCTCACCCTGACCGACCTTGTCCTGCAAATCCGCGCTGTCACGCATGAATTTCAGTGCCTCGGCCGAATTGCCCTCCGCGAAGGCGGCCCAGGCAAGCATTTCTCCACGCACAATGCGCGCGCCGGTCGAGTCAGCGAAGTATGCCCTTTTGCCTTCTCTGATCTGCGCGAGCAGCGATTCGTATTCGGTAACGCTGGCGCGAGCCTGCTGCGCCTGATGCAGATGCCCGGCCGCCACGGCGCGCGCCCAGTAGGTCATGGTTCGAGTCTCGGGAGGCGCACCCGCGATCGGTTCCAGGGCCGCCGCCGATTTCCAGTCGCGCATTTCGAGATCGAAAATAATCGGCATCTCGGTGCGGTAATAGGGGAACATGCCCGCCATGTAGTGCTCGCCCATCTCCGACATGCTCTCAAAGCGACTCATGGCCGCATCGGAATTCTTCAGCACCGCGCTGGCTTTCGCATCCTGGCCGCTCTGTAGATAGGCATACAACAAAAAGTCATTCGAGTGGAACTGATCCATCGTGCCGCTCTGGTTGCGGGCCTCAGCGGCATGCGAGGCCGCCACCGAGGCCTCGTTGACGTCGATATCTTCCTGCCACATCCCCAAGCGGGCGAAAATGTGACCCGGCATGTGCACCGCATGCGGTCCGGACGCGGCGATCTCTCCATAGTGCCTGGCCGCAGCAAGTCCTTCGGGCGCCAGCGTCGGCGTGTCGCAGGCGTGAATGATGTAGTGCACGACTCCCGGATGATCGGGGTGCGTCGTGAACAAGGGTGAGAGCACCATCATCGCGCTGTGATTCAATGCCAGAGTGGTGTCATCGGGCGACTGCGTCGCCAGCAGCGACAAGGCATAGAACGCGCCGGCGTCTGTGTCTCGCGGAAAATCCTGGTACAGCCTGGCCATGGCGGCCGAATAGGCTGCGACACGGGATTGGTAGTCGCTGCGCTCAGGGTCATAGAATGCGCTCAAGGCCGCGATGTACTCCCGCTCACGGGCGCTCTTCGCGGCCGGCGATTTCGCCGCCTTCATTTCGCGCCGCCCATGCTCGAGGGTCGCATCCGCCGGCCGTTCCCAGATTTGATGGTAAATGCTCATCGCGATGCCCCAGTGCGCCATGGCGCAATTCGGGTCCTTCGTCGCGATTTGTTCAAACTGGCGCTGGGCTTCCTGGTACCAAAAGTCATGCAGCAAGGCGACGCCACGGCTGAATGACGCGCTCACCGACGGCGCGCAGGTGACCGGGAACGACACGCTTCCCAGCTGTTCCGCGCCCTCGGCGCTCGATGCCAGCGCGAGGGTGCAAGCCAGAAGCAGTGTGGGTATTTTCATAGGCGAATTGTAGCTAAGATCGCAGGCCTCGGGGGTACTCATGTTTTCCAAGAGTTGGATATTTGGCTTTCTCTCATCGTTGGCCGCAGCGCTCTGTGCCACAGCCTCGGCGGCGACGCCGTCCTATGGTCCCGAACTGCAGGGATTCGAGTATCCATACAAAGTAGCGCAATTCGACTTCACCTCGCAGCGTCAGCCGCTGCACATGGCTTACATGGATGTGCGCCCTGAGCGGGCGAATGGCCTCACCATTGCGCTGTTGCACGGCAAGAATTTCTGTGCCGCCACCTGGCGCGGAACCATCGCGGCATTGGCGGCGGCCGGCTATCGCGTCATTGCACTGGACCAGATCGGATTTTGCAAATCGAGCAAGCCTGAACGCTACCAGTATTCGTTTCAGCAGCTGGCGCGCAACACTCACGATCTGCTGACATCGCTTGGAATCGGCGAGGTGCGGCTGCTCGCTCACTCGACCGGCGGAATGATCGCGGTGCGTTACGCGCTCATGTATCCCGGGGAGACCAAGCAATTGTTTCTCGTCAACCCGATCGGATTGGAGGATTGGAAGGCAAAAGGCGTTCCCGCCATTTCGGTGGACGATTGGTATGCGCGAGAGCTCAAAACCAACGCCGACGGCATCCGCCGCTACGAGCAGGGAACCTATTACGCAGGACACTGGAGCGACGAATACGAGATCTGGGTACAGATGCTGGCAGGATTGAACAACGGCCCGGGCAAGGAACTGGTCGCGTGGAACTCAGCATTGATCTACGACATGATTTACACGCAACCGGTGTTCTACGAGTTGCAAGATATCGCGGTCCCCACGGTGCTGATGATCGGAGACAAGGACAATACCGCCATCG
Organism: uncultured Gammaproteobacteria bacterium; assembly: GCA_963775565.1. Taxonomy (GTDB): domain Bacteria; phylum Pseudomonadota; class Gammaproteobacteria; order Steroidobacterales; family Steroidobacteraceae; genus Bog-1198. The sequence continues at coordinate 538,813 of CAVZJP010000014.1, read as the reverse complement.
GCAAGGACTTCGCACCGCCGGCGATTCGTGAGACGCTGGGACTCTATCCGCAGCTCGCTAAGGCCGCAGCCGCACGCATTCCAGGAGCGAAGCTGATCGAATTTCCCGATCTCGGCCATGCGCCGCAAATCCAGGATCCGGCGGCGTTTCACAAGGCCCTTCTCAAGGAGCTCCCATGATTGATCTTCGGCAAGCCAGCATCATCGTCGACAAGGCCTTGTCGCACGGCAGAGCCTTAGGATTGCCGCCTCTCACCGTCGCGGTTCTCGATTCTCACGGATGCTTGGTGTCCTTCAAACGCGAGGATGGCTCGAGCCTGCTGCGCCCCGAGATCGCGCAGGCCAAAGCCTGGGGAGCGCTGGGCCTGGGAATAGGCAGCCGCGCGATTGCGCAACGGGCAGCGGTGGCTCCCGCCTTCGTATCCGCGGTCAACGCGCTTGCCGGCGGCCGTATCATTCCAGTTCCTGGCGGAGTGCTGATTCGATCGCACGACAAGTCCCTTGCCGGGGCGGTGGGTATCACAGGGGCTATATCGGAACAGGACGAGGCCTGCGCGGTGGCCGGCATCGAGGCGGCCGGATTCACGGCCGACACCGGCGCGGAGTTCGCGTGAAATGTCATTGAACGAGCACGAAAGCGCGCACCGGATACGCGGCATTTTGATCTGCTGGCCAGTGGATTTCACTGCCGCAGCGAAGTTCGATCGCTTCTTTTACAATCTCGTCGAAGCGATCGGCAACGACCCGGTGCGTCCCTCGATCCATGACACCAGTCCGTTCGCGATGAGTTCACATTGAGACCAGCCTTAGGAGCTCTGTTGAAACGCATTTCCCGACGCACCTGGGCATTTGTGGGTGTCTATCTCGTATTGTGGGTCGGCGCTGCCCTGTATCTTGCGTTGAAGGGTGCGGACTGGACGTTGCCCGCCGCGTCGCTGGGAATATTTGGCGCCGTGCTGCCGGCTCTTGGCGTTGCCCTGACCCGCAAGGCCGCGCCTCCACCCATCGTCGTGGCGCGACCGAATATTGAGTTGGCGAGCATCCTCGGTTTTCTGGTCCTTTACGCCATCGTGTTTCTAGGCTGGGGCATGAGCGCGACGCGGGCCGCCCTGCCGGCGGGGCGCGAGCAAGACCTTCTGGTCCTGGCGGTCAAGCTTGCCGTCCATGTGGGCATTCCGGCGGTACTGCTGGCGATGCTCGGCGCCAAACTCGGTCCACTGTTCAGCAGCGGTATGAAGCGCCCGGGGTTCTGGCTGCCCCTGATGGTGCTCAGCGCAATCATCCTCGCGCTGATGTGCGTGATCTCGCCGGCGCTCAGCGAGATCGCCGCGCTGCACGCCTCCGCCATCACGCTGGCGTGGACTGTGCCCGCCGCATTTGTCTGGATGGCCATCGAGGCAGGCCTGTGCGAGGAGTTCCTGTTTCGCGCCGTCCTGCAGACCCGACTCGCTGCAGTGCTCAAGACCGAGGCGGGAGCGGCCTTGATCGGTGCGTTGATATTCGCTCTGGCGCATGCGCCCGGGTTGTATTTGCGCGGCAAGCCCGGGGTTGATGGCTTCTCCACCGACCCCATTCAGGTAATCGCGTTCACTGTCGCGATGCTTTCGCCGGTGGCGCTGCTCTTCGCAACATTGTGGGCACGCACCCGCAGTCTGCTGCTGATCGTCCTGCTGCATGCTGTCGTTGATGTGCTGCCAAATCTGCCCGACTTTGTCCGAACCTGGGCCCGATAGCGGGAAGCGCTCGAAAATGCACGCGCCTTTCGTCCGATGGCGGTACTTCCTTCCCCTGCTGTTCATCGCCTGCAGCACACCGACCGGCGCGCAGTCCACGCCACCGCTCGATCTCCTGGTACTCGGCTCGGGCGGTCCGGGCGCAACGGGCCGCGCGTCGTCGAGCTACCTCGTGCTCATCGACGGCAACGCGCGGATCCTCGTCGACGCCGGCCCTGGAGCCTTTGCCCGTCTTGGGGAGGCGCAGGTTCCATTGACCAATGTCGACATCGTACTGCTGACCCACCTGCACATCGATCATGCGGGAGAATTGCCGGGCCTATTCAAGGCGCGCGCCGTCTCTTCCTCGGCTCCGATTGTCTTCAACATCTGGGGCCCGGAAGGCTCGCCGCCCGACTCCCAGGGCGCGTACTTTCCTTCGACAAGGCGCTTTCTGCAGTTGCTGTTTGGGCCGAAAGGCGCATTTGCCTACCTCAGCGATTTCTCCGCGCCCCTCGCCATCCACGCACACGATATACCCGCGCATCCCGGCGCGAATGCCCAGCCGCATGTCCTATTGACAGAAGGGGCGCTCGCGATCAGGGCGATCGCGGGACACCACGGCGATGCCCCGGCGGTGATCTACCGCATCGATTACGCCGGGAGAAGCATCACCTTCTCCGGAGACATTGACTCATCGGGTCTTGAGGATCTGCGCGCCGCAGCCAGGGGAAGCGATCTTTTGGTCTTCAACAGCGTAGTGCTCGATCCCCCGGGTTCTCCCGCCATTCTCTATACGTTGCACACGCCGCCGCATGCCATCGGACTGCTCGCCAAGCAGGCCGGGGTGCGCGCAGTCTTATTGAGCCACTTGTCGCCGCCGACGGATGAGATGCGCGATGCCGTGTTGCAATCCATTCGCCAGAATTACGCAGGTCCGGTGAGTTTTGCGCGGGATGGCGTGCGCATACAGCCTTAGCTAAACCCTCGCCTCCACGCTTTTTCCGGTGAGCGACAGGCACACGGTCCGCGAGTGAACGATGCCGCGGCTGGCACTGCCACGCAGATGCGGAACGCGCCAGAACACCCGGTGGTCGCGGCGAACCAAGTGGCCACGGACATGATGCAGACGCGGCGTCAGGCGGCCGCTGCCATCCTCCCTGGGATCCGAGACGCTGACGGCATCCAAGCAAGCGTTCACTTCAATGTGATCGAGAAGCGGCGCGCGCCCATGCGCCAGCCGCTTGCGATTGATCGCCGCCCGCGACACTTGAACCCTGCGTGTCGCGTCCTTGGCCGAGAGCAACAGCATGAAAGCGAGAAGAAAGGGTGCGTCCCGGACGACCGCGGCCAGCGAATCGCGGATCAAGTGCCGCCTGAAGGCGGCGTCGGCCGCGGCGGCTCGATAGTACTCGGCCCATGAATCCTCGAAGCGAAACCGGACGTGGTCCAGCAAAGAAGCCATGGCTGGATCTGCGCCGTCCGTGACGTCGACGAATCCGCCGTTCAAGGCATCCAGCCCGAAGGGAGCTCGCGCAAATTCACCGCGCAAATCGATGTGAGTCTCGAGCGGTGACAACGTCACCTCGGAGCCTTCATCCGCGGCCGCGTCGGCCCAAAAAGTTCTGCCGACCGCCTTGAGCCCATCCTCGGATGCGCTCAGCAATACTCCGACTTTACGCCCGGCCGCTTCGCGGTCCGGCTCCGCAGCGGATTTTGTTTCGCAAATCACACTTTTGTGGACTTCATCATTCCACTCGATCCACAGACGCGGTGCCGGCATCCGCAGCAAATCCAGGCATCCGGCCAGACGCGCGCCGTCGGCAAAAGCCAGCTCGGCGCTGGCGCGGGTCAAATCGTCGCCCAACACGAATCGCAACGGGCACTCAGTCAACCTTGGAGCAAAGCAACGGGAATCCGTGACGTTGAGGGGCAGCGGTGCGCGGTAGCGGTCAATACTATCGAGTAGACGCATGCGAAAAGACCTCATTGCAGGAGGCTGTGTGCCTTCCCCCATGAGATCCGATTGCCTATGCCGGTGTTTACGGTTGACCATCGAGTTCGTCCCGCCGGCCGACGGATTCGTCCCGAGGCCTATGACCTACGGTAGGCTAACGCCTATGTTTCGCATTTCACTCCGGCGAATCGGTCGTCATTTGATAGTTAGGTGCTAGGAGAACGCAGTTGTGGGTAAAGCTACATACTCTGGCAAATGTTTCTGCGGCAAAGTTCGCTTCACCGTTACCGAACCAATCCGGAATCGCTGCTTTTGCCATTGTGAAAGCTGCCGGCGGGCGACTGGCTCCGCCCTTGTGGCATGGGGCACGGTAAATGAGACCGACTTTAAGATTCTAAGTGGTGAAGTGTCCGTGCATAGATCCTCGCCCCAAGTGGAACGTGGCTTCTGCTCGGAATGTGGAACCTCGCTTACCTACCGACATGAGCTGCGTGTCGGCGACGTCGACGTCACGCTAGTTTCCTTGGACGCCGCGGAGGGAATTGAACCTCAGATGCACATCTGGGTGCAGGACAAGCTGCCATGGGTGCACATCAATGACGGGCGGCCTCAGTTCAAGACGGTTCCTGGTCATGACGGCGCCTAGCTGCGCGTTCGAGCTCCATAACACAGCGCGATCCGGAGACCAATCGCACCTCTATTGCCGCTTCTGACGCTCAGTCGCACGAAAATGCCATCTCCTTCTCACCTAGAATGAGCAAACAACTGCGCAATGCATCCATTCCTAATATCCCCTGTACACCACAGCGCTCGGAGACCTCTCCAATGGAGGGATTCAATGTAATTATCCGGCCTCCCCGAAGCAGTTGTACGTTTCGCACCATACGTCCGCTCGCTTCGCCGCCGACACCTTCGGACCGAGGACCAGGTTCGGCGCCACTTCCGATGGCCTGAGCAATCTTTGACTTGTCAGAGAAAGTCGTCCCGGTCGCACCGGTGTCGACAAGCATCAGATCTGTCACCCCCGCAGTCGTAGCGGGAGCCACGTAGATCCGATTCACCAGTTTTGAGTCGGCATTGCGGCATGACCGGGTCAGGTCAAGCTGAACCGCCGGTGCTTTCGACCGTTGCAGATCAGACCTTGCGCGCAGAAATGGCACAAATCGGAGGGAAGGAACTCTAAGGTCCAGCACAGCAGCCATTCCAAGAGGCGCCAAAAGCTGCGGAGACACAAGCCCGCCAAGATGTAGTGACTTAAAAAGGGGTGGAAATGCGACGACTATCGCTTCGCTCAGACTAAAGCGTTGACCATCACTCCAGCGACCATGAATTCGATGGACGAGTTGTTCAGGAGCGGTCTTTCCGGCGTTGTCTATCGCCGTTGAGTCGGATCTTACGGCTGGGATTGAAGCAACATCTACATACCAATCCGCAAATACATTGACGCTCGCGCCGGAATCAACAATAAAAATCGCCTCGTGCCCCGCAATGCGTGCTTCCACCAGAGGATTTGGAAATCCTTGCGCAGCCAACGCGGGGTCATAAAAGATCGGCATGGACCGAGCGCTTTCTTGCGCGCCTAGCGCGGGATCGCTTAGGAAGAACGTCATCGCTGCTGCGCACAGGGATGTGAACCCTGAGCTATTGAAGAATACCTGTGTCATTTTGGGCCGGTCTGGCACTCGAGGAGCTTAGACGAGATGCGAGGCCGTGAGCAATCCGCTTCCAGAAAGCCGCGGATGAGCGTTCGCAGTCGGAGGGTGCATTCGCCGGACGATCGAATTGTCTCGGTGCCAGTCGTGAACCCGCGGCCAGAAGCCGACGGTCGGTGCATTAGAAACATTGCCATTTAGCTGCCATTCGTAGCCTGCTGTAAGCTAAAGGCCATGTTTTGCGATTCATCACGACGCTTCCGTCGGCCAAATAGCAGTTAGACACATGCTCACCTGCCCGAATTGCGGCGCTCGTATTTCGCTCCAGCGGCGCAACGTGCCTTTACCGTCACCACCCCTAAAGTGCGGAAACTGTGGGACAACGATTCGTGTCGCCTTTACTCGCACAGGGATGGCTTTGATGGCACTACTCGTCTTGCTTTGGATTCCATTTGTGCTCGTAATTTTGGATAAGCTTCCAGCTCCTACTGTAATGCCGCTGCTGATCATAGTCGCAGTGCCCACCGCAATTGCTATGTGGCGGTGGGGCCTTCTGGCAAAGCGAATTTAGCGTGGCGGTCGTGTCTAACAATCGGTTGGAGAGATCGCGGGGTCACCTCAATGACTAAGAAAATCGTTTCCTTCGAGCCAGGTTGATTTCCTCAACGCTGCCAGCGGCGAGCGCCGGGAGCGGGCCGACACCGGGAATTGCCCCTCGATCGCCGTATTCATGCAAAAGGTTTAACGGTCGTTGACTCTCGAATACTATGCGCATAGTATGCGCATAAGAGGTGTGGGATGAAACCGGTCTATGATTTGGCGGCACGCAAGCGGCCGGTCAACCTGACATTGAACGAAGACCTGGTGAGTCAGGCCAAGGGCTTGACTGACAATTTATCTCAAGTCGTGGAATCGCTGCTGTCGGGGTATCTCGACAGGGCGAGAGATGAACGCCTGGCAAAGTCCAAAGCCATAAAGTCCACGGTCAGCATGTGGAATGAATTTAATGCAAAATCAGGGTCTATCGCTGACGAATACTCGTCGCTCTGATGGCTCAGTTTGATGTCCACCGGAACACGGGGACTCACAAGCACACCATTCCATTCGTCGTGGTTGTTCAATCGGCGCAGTTTGACGACTATCGTCGCCGGGTGGTCGTTCCTCTGGTCAGATCGTCTGTGCTCGGCAAGGTCAGGTACGCGGCCTTTAATCCCACCTTCAAAATTCGCGGCACTTCAGTGGTTTTGCACCCGCTTGAAATCGTCTCGATTCCGGTCGATAAACTCGGAGCGCTGGTGGGGTCCTTAAGCGACCAGAGTGATGTCATTGTCGCGGCATTGGATGAACTGCTGACGCGAGCGTGGAAGTAAGCGGCGGGGACGAGGAGCAGGAGAAGCCGGCCAAAACGGGTCGCTGGCGATGCCGAAACGGCCGACGCGAAGCCGCCGTTCGCGGCATGCGGTAGGCTAGGTGCACGGGGATGATCCGAGTGGCGACGCAAACATTCCCATTTGTGAAGGGGAGTGTTTAAGCATTTGGAACCGGCAACGTTGGTCAGCATAAACAGCAGAAGACTATTCTTGCAGAGTCGACACTTGCTGCTTGTGTTACTTACCCTTGAAGGATGTGTTCATCACCCGCCATATCCCACGTCGTGGAGTCCAGTAAGGGCGTCGATCGGATCAGACTGTTCAGACCTGTCGGGCATCTACCTTGCCCGGCGTCCCGGTACAATCGTTGCTCCATGGGATTTGGCCTATGAGCTTGATCGTATCATTGATGAAAACGGTGCTGGTTTTTCTAAGTTTGATTTTAAGAATGTGACCACCGTTCGGCTTCAGGTGGCCACGCCAATCGTAAAGGCAGTATTCCTAGCAGGCGAAAAGGAGATTGGAGCTATTGAGTTAGGGGCGCCCAAGAATTCCGTGGATTGCGACGGGCATTTCTTGAAGCTCGGAAGGTTTGCCGCCGGTGCCGCACCGATTGCCGGTATCGTCGACCGGGAAAGCACATGGCTTTCTCGAACCAATGACGGTTCGTTAGTTATGCAAGCTCGCAGCGCCGGGGTAGGTGTGGTGTATGTGGTTCCCGTTGCGGGCTCTTGGTACGAGGACTGGATTCGCTACGACGTCGCACCGTGACCCCTTGCGCAATTCCGGTTTTGGTGGCCCTGGAACTGCCGCCTATAACCGGGTGACAATGGGTCGACACCAGTTTCGAGCGATCATGGACTAGAAAGGCAACGCCACAAAATAGCTGGTCAACACTTACGAGGAGAACGCCGCAAATGACGATTTATTTCAATATGCCACTCTACAACGGGAATTGCACAAAGCGCACAAATCCAGCCGAGTTGCGCGTTCTCGCCGCCGCGCTGCTTGCTGCAACTCTGGGCTTGCATAGCGGGTTATCTCAAGCGACTGAGTCGGCCGGGCCGCCTGCGATGGCAGCACCCCCAGCGGGCGTGTACAAACTCGATAAGTCCCACGCCAGCTTGGTGCTGCGTGCCAGTCACATGGGCTTCTCCACCTACACGACGCGCTTTAGCCGTTTCGACGTGGACTTGACGTTCGATCCTCGTAATCTACCCGCTTCCAAGGTGGTGACGACCATCGACGCTTCATCATTCGAGATGGACGCCGCGCCGCAGATGTGTCTCGATATCATGAAGGGGCCACAGATGCTCGACACCGCGAAGTTTCCACAGATCGTCTTCAAGTCCGAAGGGATCCGGATGACAGGGACGAAGTCGATGGAGATATCCGGCACTCTCACGCTGCATGGCGTCACGCGCCCGACGGTGCTCCTGGCGACCTATAACGGCGGCTATGCCGGCATGCCGAACATGGATCCGCAGGCGCGAGTAGGGTTTTCCGCGCATGGATCGTTCAAGCGCTCAGATTTTGGCATCACCTATGGCGTGCCTGCTCCGGGTACGACGATGGGCGTTGGTGACTTGATCGATTTCTCGATTGAAGCGGAGTTCACCGGACCGCCGCTGGCAACGCCGGCCGCTCAGACGCACTGAGGGGATACCCGCACAACGAATCCTCTTCGTAAACAGACGGCGGCTCGGGGTCGACTTGCAACGGATGACAGTCACAGAACCGGCATCTGTCTGAAGACGGCCCAACACCGGTCGGTTGATAGGCTAGAAAGACCGTCCCTAAGCAGCCGCTCGTGCTGCCCCTCACCCCTCCGCCGCCGGGGACTTGGTGGCGGCGGCTACGCGGTAAGAAGCACAGGATCTTCGGTGCGCCACGTTGTTTGCAACGGCTGGGCTTATTTGCCCGATCCAGCAACTCCCGCCTGAATGGCATCGAGGAACCGCGTCACGGTCGTCGATCCCGAAACCTGGCTGGGTGGATATTCCTTGAACGATTCGAGGAACTGTCCAACGATGCCCACCGAAGGCACCAGCGTCCAAAGCTGCTCGCCCCACCAGCTGGTATAACTCTCCGACTCGCTTTGATAGCGTTCCCATGGATCCATCCGTAGGTTTGTAACCCAAGGAACATTGGTTGACTCTTCCTTGCCAGTGAAAAGATTGCCCTGGATGGTCTTGAAGGCAATTTTCCAATCGTTGTAGCGCAAGGCCATGAGATCGGCGTTGTCGCTGAAATAGAAAAACTCGTGACGCGGACTTTCAGCCACTTCGCCCTTGAAGAAAGGCAGGAAGTTGTAGCCATCGAGGTGGTTCTTGAAGGTCTTGTTGCCCACCTGGAAGCCTTTCAAGAGCTTCTCTTTCACGTCCGGCTCCCCGGCGGCAGCCAGCAGGGTCGGCATCCAGTCCTCGCTGGCGAAGATCTGGTTGACGATGGTGCCCGGTTTGATGACACCGGGCCACCTGGCCACCATAGGTACGCGGAAGCCACCCTCGAAGGTCGTACCCTTCTCACCGCGGAAGGGATGATTGCCACCATCCGGCCAGGAGAAGATCTCGGCGCCGTTATCGCTGGTGAACATCACGATCGTGTCTTTGGCAATGCCGAGGTCATCGAGCTTCTTCAAGATCTGCCCGACCTCCCAGTCCAGTTCCATCATGCCGTCGGCGTAGAGGCCGTAGCCGCTCTTGCCTTGCCACTTAGGCGAGAGGTGTGTCCACGAGTGCATGCGCGTCGAGTTGTGCCAGAGGAAGAACGGCTTATTAGCCTTCACGGAACGTTCGATGAAATCCAGCGATCGGCGCACCAATTCCTCATCGACGTTCTCCATACTGAACTTGGCCGTCGGATCCATGTTGGGGTGCGGCGGCAAAGGGCCGCCGTCTGCGATCGTCTGCTTGCCAACCCTGCCCCAGCGCGGGTCCGTGGTCGGATCGTCCTTTGTCGTGGCCTTCGTATCAACGATATTCCGCGGGCCGAACAACGCACGGAATTTTGGGTCCTTCGGGTAAGTCTCCGAGTAAGGCTCTTCCATGGCGTTGAGGTGGTAGAGAATGCCGTAAAACTCATCGAACCCGTGTACCGTGGGCAGGTATTCGTTGCGGTCACCCAAATGGTTCTTGCCGATCTGCGCTGCGGCATAGCCAAGCGGCTTGAGAAGCTCGGCAATCGTTGGGTCTTTGTCCTGGATTCCCTGTTTCGCGGCTGGCAGACCAACCTTGAGCAGACCGGTGCGGAACGGAGTTTGGCCGAGAATGAACGCGGCGCGCCCCGCAGTGCATGATTGCTGGGCGTAGTAGTCGGTAAAGAGCGCGCCCTCCGCGGCGATGCGATCGATGTTCGGTGTACTGCCGCCCATCATACCGCGATGGTAGACGCTGAGATTCCACATCCCAATATCGTCGCCCATGATCATAATGATGTTGGGTTTCTTTTGTTGCGCTAATGCGCAAGGCGCGGCCACCGTCAGGACGCATGCAAACGCCAGCAGGTACACAACCGTGAGATTGCCTTTGGTTCCGATCACGTCTTGGTCTCCTTATGGAAGTGATCTCACTTTCACTCTAGAAAAGCTCGCCGCAGCGAATCATTTCGCAAACCCATACGTCCCCACATTGGACCAAGGTCTTAGTGTCCAAAATTCGACGCGGTGACTAGCACCCTTTCAGCGAGTAATGCTCTTCACAAACCTTCACATTTCCCTCTGGTCGCATCGACGGCAAATGCTCGACACCAGGAATCGGCCAGCGTTTGGTGACTGCCTGGAACCCCAAGGTCGGTGGATCGATTCATACCGAATATTGGATTCCGGCCGAGGATCTTGCGGAATTCAACGGGAACATCAAGGGCCGCATCGTCGTGATTTCAGAGTTCCGATAGAGTTCCCTAAAGCCGCCGGTCGCCACCGTCGGCAAGGGGTCGATCGGGCACATTGGCGCGAGCCGCTCAGATTGACCAGTACATATCACGCGTTATTGTTGGTTCTCTGTTTCCAGGATGCAACCATGGAAAATACTGCAAGCGCAATGAAGGGCACCTCTGCTACCCCGACCACAATCCAATCACGAATACCAATGTCGTTCCACCCATGACGTTTTCCAAGGGCACAGAGACCAACTGGAATTATCAGAAATGACAGGATCAAAACGGGTGTGACCACTGGGTGACGAATAGAGCTTGCCCTGATCTGACCTAGCCTATCGGCCAACGAGCTCGACGCGCGCAACGGCGGACCTGGTAACTTGGTGACCTCCGAGCTCTTATCGCGCGCGAGAGATCGTACCGTAACCACGATCGCCGCCAGCGCTATCACAATTTTGGTGCCATTTAGGTAGTCAGGCGTCGTCGGGGTAGCTTGCAATCGTACGTGTTTGAAAATTGCGAAACCTTGGACAGCCGTGAAGATGACCGCCAAAACGATCAGGAAGTAGCCGGAGAAACGGCGAGTCAGGGTATTGGTCTTGGTTTGCATGATCCGGGGGCACCGTACATTCAAGGGTGACGATACTCAGAAATGGCGCTCCCCGGAAGCGGACGGTGGCTGACGACCGCTTGGGGTCCGACTCCGGGCATCGGGCCGCAGTCGGCCAGAAGCCGTCAGCGACGGGCTAATAATGCGAAGAAGATAGCGGACATTGGCCGTCGCCGTGTGCAAAATATCGAGTCAAGATGCGGGTCCGAGCTGCGGGTGCTTGCGCCGTCTTTCGAATGCCTGGTTTTGCGGAGGATTGATTTGCAAGGCCAATGACGGGGTGCGCCGGCGGCGGCGAGACACCGCGCCTTGAACCGCACGGGTGAAGTGAACCAGGCCGCCACTGCTGAGCGCGTTCAATTCCTAGCAACAAGATCAATTCATTGCATCGCGTAGGCTGTAAATTGTCAGACAAAAGTGTTGCTAGCGCTATGGGGCCGAACTAGCATGACGCACAATAGTCCCAAGGGAACGAAACGATGGGAAGGATTGATGCGATCGCCGCGATCATGTTGCGATCTGGAGTAGGTCTCGCCGTTGCTGGAATAGCCATTCTGTTCAGCCTGGCGCCGGTTCAGGCGCAAGGCGACAAGATGACGGCGATCGCCATTCCGGCCCAGCCAAATGCGATCGAGCTGGGAACCGGAGCGCTTCCGGACGCGAAGGCGCAGGAATCTTGGCACCGCCAATATGGCAGCGTCTTTGCTCGCAACGTGACGACCGCGACGCTCACTCCTTTTCTCCCCCAACCGGGGAAAGCGACCGGCGCAGCTGTGATTGTTGCGCCTGGCGGCGGCTTCATGAGCTTGTCGATGGAAAATGAAGGCTGGGATGTCGCAAAAGCGCTGGCGGTCAAGGGCGTTGCGGCCTTCGTACTCAAATACCGGCTGAATCAGACGCCGGCCGATCTGCGTGGCTTCGAACGCTCGATGCAGCGAATGTTCTCCGGTGCGGCCGTCCGGCCGCCGCAGCCCAGCGCGGACGATGCCGCGACGCGGCTAGCTCCACAGATTGCCGATGCGCGCGCCGCCTTTGCGCTGGTCCGCCAGCGCGCCAAGCAATGGCATATCGATCCCGATCGAATTGGGATGGTTGGATTCTCGGCCGGTGCGGCGCTGACCTTGATGACGGCGCTCCATGGGCAGGATGCAAAGCCCGCCTCCATCGGGATTATCTACGGCCCTATGGCTTCAGTGACGGTGCCAGCCGATGCGCCCCCGCTGTTCGCAGCGCTTGCTGCGGACGACCCGATTTTCGGCAATTCCGGAAGTGGACTGATCGATTCCTGGCGGGCGGCGAAACGCCCGGCCGAGTACCATCTCTTCGAACAGGGGGGACACGGTTTCGGAATGTACCCGAAGGAGACGACCAGCACCGGCTGGTTCGACTCCTATGTCCGCTGGATCGGCATGCATGGCATGCTGAAGCCGGCGCGTTGACCAATAAAGCCGACTCCCCAAGACTGAAGTTACGACGTTATCGGCACTTGTTTCCGAGAGCATTCTCAAACCGTGAGTTCCTCCAAAGCTGCCGTTGGCGATGGGCAGCAGAGGGTCGACACCGGAAGCACAGTCGCCGGCCGCAGTCGGCCACATGGAGACATTCAGGCCATCGAAATGCCTGTGGCAAAGCCGCCACGCGGCGGCAATCGGCGTGTCAGAGCGGCCAGACTCTGCACATCGATTCTCAATTTTAAAAGTGGATACCTGGACCGAGGACCCCAATGAAAAGCCCGGAACTGCTGAGGGCAACGGTGAGCCAGAAGGCGCTAAATGGGATGCGACTCATAGCAGCCCCTTGATTTCGTGCCTTGGCGGCGACGTAATCGGGCAACAATAGAAACCCGAAATTCAATCCGAAGGACGCACCGATTCCCGATATGAGTATTAGGCTCGGGCTGATCGGGTTTAGCATCGAGGCAACTGTTAAAACCACCCCCCCTGCGAGATACGCGGGCCAAATCAAACGCCGCCGGTCTGCCACGGCGACTTCGCCGTGATTCACAAAATCGATGATGAAACCTGCAACCCAGCGAAAGGCGACGACATACAAGAATATTCCGGCAAATCCAAGCAGAAAGCGCCAGAGCCAGGCGGGAGTGAGTCCGGAAACCACGTTAGCCCAGTCGCCGCTATCCATGAACGCGGACGCTACAAGATAACCGACATTAAACAAATTAAAGGCCCCAAATACCCACAGAAAATACGCAAGCGGGGTCAACTTCTGGAAGCGACGCAGTAGTAAGAAAGACAGGATTCCGGCGATCGCATTTGCGCAAGTCCCTGCGGCTGACACGATGCGACTCGCAGAAGCATTTTGAGTGGCGACTGTAGAAAGCGAGATGATGTGATTGCCCGTCAGCCAAGAGGCGGTGCCATGGCCTAGGGCTTCGTGAACCAGGTCGGCGAGGACGCACGCAGTCGCTCCTACAGCCGCAAGTGTGACAATACTGAGGGCGGAAGGCTGTGCCGAAGCCGCTGAATTGTGAATTTGCACGAACACAACAATAACACCCGCAAAGCTTCTAATGGTCTGCGGCTCATTTCTGATGATCCAAAGCAGTCACTCACCAAAGCCAGCAACGGGTCGTGAGGTGTCTCCCGGCCCAATACCAGCATTGGTGGAGCAGAAGAGGTTGCTCCCCCGCAGAGTCATTGCGGAGAATGATTTCGGAAATACCCTCGTCGAGGATGTGCACGGAAGACATTGGCGAATCTGTCCCGAGGAGCTTTCTTGCATCGTTGTTTCCTACAATCGTGCTGAATGGGATCAATTGTCCTCTTTCGCCAGTTCGTTAAATGGTTGCGATAAAGCAGACGTTCGCGCCTTACAGTACTATCGCTCGCGTGGTTGTCTTGGGATAGAAAACTTGGGCACAGACTGGGACATGATGTTGTGATGAAAAACTATATTCTCGATCGCCGATCGTTTCTCGGTCTCACCGCGGCCGGCCTTGCCGTCCTCGGTCGGGGGAGCTTGGTGCGGGCCGCCAGCGCAATGGGGGCGCGCGATCCTGACCTCATCGTGGTCAACGGTAAGGTCTACACGGTGGATTCGCGTCAACCCACGGCCGAATCCTTTGCGGTCAAAAACGGTCGTTTTGTGGCGGTTGGCAGCACGAAGGACATCCGCGCGCTCGCCGGCGTGAACACTGAGATTTTCGATGCGCAGCACACGACCATCGTGCCGGGGTTCAACGATAGCCACAATCACGCTCCCGGCAATGAGCTTCTGTACGAAGTCCTGGTGGGCAATCCGTACGACGTTGAATTCGTCAGCATTGTCTCGATCATCGACAAACTTCGCGAGCGGGCGGCAAGCACTCCAGCCGACACTTGGGTGGCAGGATATTTTTACGACGACACCAAGTCCAAGGATCAGCGTGCCCTAACGGTGCACGATCTGGATCTAGTATCCAAGGACCTGCCGGTCGTGGTGATTCACCGTGGCGGCCATACGGCTTTCTACAACAGCAAAGCATTCAAAATGGCCGGCATCAGCAAATCGACGCCGAATCCTCCCGGTGGCACCTACGATCATGATTCCAATGGAGAACTGACGGGGCGCGTGACTGACAATGCGCGCGCGCGTATCGATGCGGTGGGCAAGCGTCGCCAATATTCAGGGGAAGAGGCGTTGCAGCGCGACCGCGAGGGGCTTAGCTTTATTTCCAAGCAGTTCGCGAGATTCGGGCTCACGAGCGTGTGTCATGAGAGCGGCAGTCTCCACGCGTTACAGCAGGTGCGCGAACGCGGCGACCTCCTGCATCGCGTGAGCTATGAGGCGGATGGGCCGGAATTGGAGGCAATGATCTCCGGCGGCATGGCGACTGGCCTCGGGGATGAGTGGTTACGACTAGGCGCGACTTGCGAGCATGGCGTTGACGGATCGTTCTCGGAACGCACGATGGCCATGAGCGTGCCGTATCCCGGCAGCAAAAGCGGCTACAAGGGAAATTTAACCGAATCGCAGGATGTGCTGAACACGTGGTGCGAACGCGTGCATCGGGCCGGCATTCAAATGAATTGCCACGCCAACGGCGATGTCGCCATCGATCACGTGCTGACAGCCTATGAGCGTGCATTGCGTTTGGCGCCGCAATCTAACGCGCGTCCGAAGATCACGCACTGCACACTCGTCAATGACGACCTGGTACGCCGAATTAAAGCCATCGGGGCTGTGCCGGCGTTGTTTACGTCGTACGCGTACTACAATCCCGATAAGTTTCATTTCTATGGTGAAGAACTCATGAAGCGTTGCATGGCTTTTCGCACATTGATGGACGCGGGAGTGCCCGCTGCAGCCGGATCGGATTTCGATCCGGGTCCGTTTTCACCGCTCATGGGCATTCAGGGCATGGTGACGCGCACTGGTTGGAATGGCGAAGTATGGGGCGCGAATCAGCGTATCAGCGTGGCTGAGGCCTTACAGGTGAATACGTTGAATGGCGCATATGCGACGCGCGAGGAACGGATCAAAGGATCGATTACGCCGGGCAAATTCGCCGATTACGTGATGTTAGCCGAAGACTTGCATACGATCGACACGGGCAAGATCAAGGACATTAAAGTCCTTCGCACAGTCGTAGATGGCGTTACGCGATATCAGGGGTAACTCAAAAAAAACTATGCTTAGCATGTTTCCGCTACTTTAATTCGGAAACTTCAACTCCCGAATCACCGCCTTAAAGCGCGGCTCTTGGCGTATGGGGTCCATGAGCGAGTCGGTCTTCAGACTTTCCAAGCCGGCATCACGCAGCCGCAGCGCCGTTTCGAGCCATTCGAGCGCCTTCAGATTTTCGCCCCGCTGCGCGTAGAACGCGGCGTACTGGTAAGCCATGACGTCCCCATAGGATGCTTTCAGCTTCGAAATCTCTCCCTCTGCGTCTGCGTGCCGCCCGAGCTTGTCGTACGTAACTGACAGGCACCAAAGCTTGGTCAGCCGCTATCAGGTGCGAGCGATCAACTGCGAGCTTCCATTCGAGACGGAAATACCCCTCGACGCGATCGTGTGTGGTGCGCGAGATAAGCGGGATGAATAGCGCGCAGGTCTTGATCTGCTTGCGGATCGAGCTGTCCCAGGCGTCTCCGCCTCGCAGCTCGCTCTGGTCAATCCAAACCTCGATCCCGGCGGCGCGCAGTGCCTCGCAAATCTTCTGGGCAGCCTGCGCATCCTGTGATGCGTAGCTTAAGAATACCGCGCTTGAGGTCTCGGTCACCGACTTAGATCACCCTTGGAGAGGTCTTCTCATCGCCTCCGTGAGCGGCAGCTTAGCTCAAAGCGGGCTCGGTTTGCCTGGGATCGATCGGCTGGAAACTTATTGAGACTTAGGCGCGGGTCCGGCGTGAGTATCCGATGGCCTTTGGGTCGACTTGCGAGGGATAGCACTCACCGAACCAGCATCTGTCTGAGAACGGCCAAAACGAGACTTTGAGGTAACGAAGTTGGCCGCTCCAAAGCTGCCGTGCGATTTGATCATTGGATAAGTGGTGGCGGGATCGGTGCTGCGTATCGGTTAATCTGCCAGAAGCCGTGAACGTTTCTAACGAGCAAGGGGTGTACATGTGTTCCGACCGGGCCAGTGCCTTGTCGTCGTCGCGTATTTCGCGATGATGTCCGAAAGTTATCCGAGAACAATCGCAAGAAAACCATTCAGCTTGTTAGTTTGAAGTGATCATTCCATCGATAACGTGAGACCATTCATGTCGCATACGCACGTTCACCGAATACCCGATCAACGACAGCCAAATTTGGATTGCAAGAAGGATCTCCAATAATTAAATCGGAGAAGATCCATGTATCAGATACAGTTCCTCAAGTTCAGCGGATATACGCATGGGAAAGTACGGACTGATGAGGTTTCCGTTCCCGGGAAATCTGCAATGTTCATAGACATGTTACTGCGCGGATTGGGGTGTCGAACCGCAATCCTTGCAGTGTCCTTGACCACGTTGTTTTCAAGCGGCACGTTGGCGTCCGAGCCGCTTGGCCACGCGGCCCAAACACCTTCAATCCTGGGAAGAGGTATGGGCGTTAACCACGTCTCGATTCTCGTACATGATCTGCCAGCGACGCTTGGACTATTCCGAGACCAGCTTGGATTCAATGCCAACTCGTGGGGGCGGTTTGCAGAGGGACCGGAGAACGGACTGGAGAACGGCGGTATTGAGTTCTCGAACCATACGTACTTAGAGTTTATGGCGGTCTATGATCCTCAGAAGGCCGCATCGAGCGATGAAGCGGCATTCCTAAAGGATCACGAGGGCGCGATTGGGGTCGGTCTCGAGACGGACTCGGCGGAGCGTGCCGCGGCGTTGCTGCGCTCGCAGGGGATCGGCGCCAAGGTGGCGACCACCACGAGTGAGGGCTATGTCGAGCCAGGGGTGAAGTTTTCAGGCGCGTGGCTTTTTCGGGAGATCGATTTGCCAAAAGGGACACCGGGAGGCCCCTTTCTAATCGAATACAACCGCGCCAACCGGCCCGAGCGTGCCAAGGATCCTGAGGTTGCTCGGAAACGTGCGTTGGAGCGAATTCATCCAAACGGAGCGATTCGCGTATCTGCAGTCTGGATCGCAGTAAAGGATCTGAACACCTCTATTGAGATTTATAAGCGGCTCGGACTTATGCCCGGTCGAGCGATTGAGGTGCCAGAGCTCTCCGCGAACGGCCGCGAAATCGTTGCCGGCAGCGGCGTACTCTTGCTGCTTGCGCCAAAGGCGGCCCAAAACTCGGGTCCCGTCGTCGATTTTTTGGCCAGCCGCGGTGAAGGCCTCATGGGCGTGACGATTGAGGTCGCCGATATCAAGCGAGCGCGCGACTATCTCGAGGCCCATGCTGGCGGGGTTCTCGATCCTCGCTGGGAGACGGATGGATATGTGCTTATCCCTGCCGCTGCAGCTCATGGATTCTGGTTGCGATTCGTTCGTGCACGACAGCAGCAGGCGGCGGCGGCTAATCGTTAGAGGAGGTTTCGGTTAATTCGGACTGATACGCGCAGCATAGCCCGCTGGCTGCTCTTTGCTACAACGTCAGTAACGATGAGCGAACGAGCTGCGGCTCGAGGCATACCTGCAGCCACCTATGTGTCGGTCCTCACGCGCGCCCTCCTCCGCTCGCTGTCCCCGTTGCCAAAGCAGGAGCTTCTGGCACTGCGCCGAACCGTGCCCGTTCACTGATTGCGCTACTCTAGTGGACACTGCTCCGGCCCAGATTTGGATACCCACGGAGGATCGAATGCCAACGCGAGACCCGGAACGACAGCTCGCCGAATTCATTGCGAAATTTACCCCCGAGATGGGTAAGTTGATTCGTGCTGCGCGCGCAAAGATGCGCGGTTTCATTCCGCAAGCCTTGGAACTGGTGTACGACAATTACAATTTCTTCGTGATCGGCTACGGACCCAATGAACGAGCCGGCAACGCCATCTTCTCACTCGCCGCTCAGGCGAAAGGGCTCACACTTTGCTTTCTTCAAGGCGCAAAGCTGCCGGACCCGCATAAGCTATTGCGCGGCAGCGGCAATGTCGTACGCAACATCCGCCTCGAGTCCGCGGATGCGCTCGATGATCCCAAGGTTCGCCAGCTCATGGATAGCGCGCTGACGCGGGCAAAGTCGCCAATCCCAGCCGACGGTACCCATCAATTGATCATCAAGTCTGTTTCAGCCAAACAACGGCCGCGCCGCACCTGACCGGCAGATCGTGCGCTGGGCCCGGACTATCCGTGTCGCGCTGAAGACCCGCCGGCTTGAGATAAGTTCGTCACATTCATGCAACCTAGAAACCACATTCCCCTGATAGCTTCGCCGGGTCCATTACTTTGTACAGCAAAGCCATATTGGGGGGCGCTTCGTGAAAATTCACACATTTCTAGTCGCAATAGGTATTGGGTTGTTGACGGCCCAACCCGGTAACGCGTGGGAACAAGACCATGCGGTACGGCACGTCCTACTCATCAGCGTCGACGGTCTGCACGCCCTCGATCTTTCGAACTACGTAAACAGTCACCCGAACTCCGCGCTGGCGGCGTTGGCCCGGCGCGGCGTGACCTATACAAATAATCAGACGTCTTCGCCGTCTGACTCGTTCCCCGGGCTTGCCGCACTTGTCACTGGAGGCTCTCCGGTCACAACCGGCTTCTGGTACGACGTGACCTGGAATCGCGCGTTGTCGCCGCCGGCACAAACGGACGGCTTGGGCAACCCGGGGGGAAGTTGTCCCGGTCAGATCGGCTCGATCATGGCCATGGATGAATCGATCGACATCGATCTGACGCAGCTCAACGGCGGCGGCGGCCTCAATCCGGCTTTCCTGCGTCGCGATCCGAAGAACGGCTGCAAGACCGTGCTGCCGCACGAGTATTTGCGTGTTAACACGATATTTGAAGTGGCCAAGGCCGCGGGACTACGTACTGCATGGACGGATAAACATCCGTCTTACGAGTGGACGAACGGCCCAAGCGGCAAAGGTGTCGATGATTTCTTTGGTCCGGAGATCAATTCGATTCCGGTCGCACTTCCTTTCGCGGGGTGCACGCCGGTTCCGTTTCAGGATCCAACGCCGGACGATGGCTGGACGACGGCGCTTGCGAACGCTCGCTGCTACGACCTGATACACGTCCAAGCCGTCCTGAACCAGATACAGGGCTTCACGCACGATCGCAGCAAATGGGTCGGCGTACCCGCAATATTTGGCACGAACTTCCAAGCGGTCAGCGTCGGCCAGAAACTCAACACCGATCCTGTGACCGGCCTGCCCGGCGGTTACGCGAACGCGCTAGGCACTCCGACCGCAGGGCTCGGGCAGCAGCTCGATTTCGTCGATGAATCACTCGGGCGCATGGTTCAGGAATTGCAGGCGCAGGGACTGTACCGATCGACGTTGATAATCGTTTCCGCCAAACACGGCCAGTCGCCGATTGACCGCACGAAGAATAACAACATCGGCAACGGTCAGCCGGCTACGCTTCTCGGCTCTTCGGAGGCATTCGACATCTCTGACGATGGCTCGCTGATCTGGTTGGCCGACGCTTCCCTAACCTCGAGCGTTGTCTCGATTCTCAGCCAGCCGCAAAACCAGCAGCTTCTCGGAATCCAGGAAATCTTTGCGGGCCCGTCGCTGATCAACAAGTTCAACAGCCCGCTCCATGACCCGCGAACCCCGGACATCATTCTGAAGGTCAATACCGGGGTGATCTTCACCGGCGGCAGCAAGATCTCCGAGCATGGCGGTTTCAACGAGGATGACGTGCATACGGCGCTGCTTTTGTCGATGGAGGGCATGCAAGGCGCGGTGGTGAAATCCGCAACCACCAATCAGCAGGTTGCGCCGACGATTCTCCAGGCGCTCGGGCTTAACCCGGAGAGCCTTGACGCAGTGCGCCAGGAGCAGATCCACGTGCTGCCATTCTTCTTCGAGGAAACGCATTAGAAAACAGGTGACGGAAGGCGTCTATGCGACGCCTTCCGTCGGTGCGCAGTTTCCGTTACGGAACGATCTCAACACGCGTCTGAGGTGCGGTGAGGTTCCAGACTTCCTGCAAATCCTCATTGGACAGCGCGATGCAGCCGTTGGTCCAATCGCGTGTTTTATAATAGGAATCCGGCTTGTTCGGTTGATTGGGCTCCCCGTGGATAAAAATATCTCTGCCCGCGGGGAGGTGCTGCGCGGCGGATCGTTTCAAGTCATCGGGGCTTGGATAGGAAATGTGCAACGCCTTGAAGTAGTGGCTGTGCTCCTGACGGAAATCGACGACGTAGCTGCCTTCGGGCGTGCGAAAGTCCCATTCGCGCTCTTTTGCACCGGTGGGACTCAGGCCCAGCGCGATGCGATAGCTGCGAAGCGGGGAGTTGTCGCGCATCAAGTAGAGTTTGCGCTCGTGTTTGACGATGAGAATCGTATCGGCGCGCGGCGCAGGCGGGACAGATTGCGCGGGACTTTGTCCGCCGAGGCCGAGTACCAGTAAGGCTAACAGCGGCAGTGACCGGAGGGCCAAATACGCGCTGCTCAAGGCGTCCATGGACATAAGCGGGTCGCTGCTCGTTAGAAAGTGAGCCCACCTTAGCCAAACGAGGAGCTGTGAATTTAGGGGTAGATCGCAGTCTCAGCAAAATGCCTTTGGCAGCCTCGCGCAATCGAGATGAAGTCCGTCACACTTCCCTCGATTTAACAAAACGAGAATGACAATTCATCTGAAACGGCGGTGCATTCGAGTACCGATCCACGGTACTGAGCGCCGACTGTGTCAATTCTCGCGCGTGATAACGATATGCGTGACGGCGGCCGTGGAGACGTGCTCGGTGCAACGATAGCCGAGTGCCACTGCATCCAGACCCGCAAAAAGATGTTCGCCTGAACCGAGCAGGGTCGGGGCAACAGCCAGGTGCATCTCGTCGATCAGTCGGGCACGAAGGTATTGCTGGATGGTCGCGACACCACCGCCGAGCCGAACATCCCGCCCGTCGGCAGATTCTTTCGCTCTTGCCAGCGCCGATTGGATTCCGTCCGTGACGAAGTGAAAAGTCGTGCCGCCTGCCATGGTGAACGTTGCGCGCGGGTGATGGCTGAGCACGAAGACCGGCACGTGATAGGGCGGGTTCTCGCCCCACCACCCTTTCCAATTGTCATCGGGCCACTCTCCCCGAATCGGCCCGAACATGTTGCGACCGATGATCCACGCACCGATATTGGAAAATCCGCGCGCTGCGAAGTCATCGTCCACACCTGTTGATCCCCCTCCGTTTCCGAACATCTGTTGAAACGTTCGGGTTGCGAAAGCCCATTCGTGCAACGCGACACCGCCGACCCCCAGAGGATTGTCAACGTCCTGTTTTGGTCCGGCTCCAAAACCATCGAGTGAAATGGAGAAGCTGTGAACACGGAGTTTGGTCATCGTTTGGCGCTCCTGCGTGAAATCTCAATGAAACTCAGTCGTCGCGATGCCGTCGGCATGTGTCAAGGTGTCTTGAAAATGACCGCAGCCCGCAGGCCCGGATTGGCATCCGTCAGTTCAAGCCTGGCGTCATGAACCTTGACGATGGCATGGGCGAGACTCAGTCCCAGTCCGCTGCCGACCGTGGTGCGACTGGCTTCGAGGCGGAAGAAGCGCTGTAGGACTTTCTCGCGCATATTTTCCGGGATGCCGGGGCCATCATCGACGACGCTGACGACCAGGTCACCGCCCGATCGCGAGGCGCGGATGGTTACGGTCGAGCCGCGCGGCGTATGGCGAAGTGCATTTTCGATCAAATTGGCAAATAACTGCATCAGCAGTTCGCGTTCACCTTGCATCGTCAGGGCTGCGTCGACCCTTTCCACAAGGTGTTGGCCATTTTCCTCTGCCATGGGTCTATAGAGTTCTGCTATGGTGCTCAAGAGCCCGCTCAGATCGATCTCCTTGAAGGCGGCGCGGCGCGCCCCACCCTGCAGCTGCGCGATGTGCAGCAACGCGGCGAATATCGCGAGAATTGAATCGATTTCCAGCACGGTGAGGCCGAGCGTTTCGCGCAGCTTCTGCGCATCGATCTCCGGCCGGCTCGCCAGTTCGAGCCGCTGGCGCAGCCGCGTCAGCGGGGTGCGCAGATCATGCGCAATATCGGTGGTTACCTGACGAAGATCCTCCATGAGCGTTTGAATCCGGTCGAGCATGGCGTTGATGCTGCCGGCCAGATGATCAAGTTCATCGCCTGCTTGCGTCACAGGCAGGCGTTGCCGCAAGTCCTCGCCGATGATGTTACGGCTGGTGTTGCTGACGGTTTCGATTCGACGCATCAGGCGGCTGCTCATCACCCAGCCGCCGGCCAACGCCAGGGCGATGGAGGCTGCGAGGCCCCAGGCGAATGAGCCCACGACCATCTCCTCCATTTCGTTCAACTGATTCGTGCTCCAACCGACAAACAAATAGCCGCCGGCCACGCTGGTGCCCCGGCCGCGCATGGCGGAAAAAGGCGAAGATGCCGACTGGGTCGATTTTGACCATTCGCGTATTCCGTCGCGGGCATCGAGGGCCGGCAGGTTCCCGGCCAGCACCGCGCCCTGCGAATCCTGCAGCAAGTAGTAGAACCCGGCCGGATGACTCGACAGTCCGTGAACGACCGAACGGAGGGCGTCGAGTCCCTGACCTCGCGTATCCGCCAAAATCTCGCCGACTTCGCTGCTGACGCTGTCGTCGATCTGATGACGCATGAATCGCGTCGTCGAGATGAAAATCACGCCCAACAGAATCACGAAGCTCACGCCGGTGAGCGCCGCATACATCAGCGCGAGGCGAAAGCTCGACGTTCGTAGGACTCTAGTTCGCAGCACTCAGCATGTATCCGGCGCCGCGCACGGTATGAATGAGCGGAATGACGTGGCCCCGATCGATCTTGCTGCGCAGGCGGCTGATGTGCGTTTCGACCACCGTCGTGCTTGGATCGAAATGCACATCCCACACGTTCTCAAGGAGCATGGCGCGGGTCACGGTTTGTCCCGCGTTCTTGAGCAAATACTCGAGCAACAGAAACTCGCGGGGCAGCAGCTCGATGAGCCCGCCGGCGCGGGCGACCGTGCGCGTCAGCAAATTGACCTCAAGATCGGCCACCGTCAGTACCGTGTCGATCGCAAAACCCGGCCGCCGTCGGCCCAACGCGGCGACCCGCGCCAGAAGCTCCGCAAAGGAGAAGGGTTTCACCAGATAATCGTCGGCGCCTGCGTTGAGTCCGTGCACGCGGTCATCGACGCCGCCGAGCGTGGTTAGAAATAGAATGGGCGTGGTGGCGCCGGCCCCACGCAGCCTGCTCACCACTTCCACGCCATCCATCTGCGGCAACATTCGATCGACGATGAGCA
Organism: uncultured Gammaproteobacteria bacterium; assembly: GCA_963775565.1. Classification (GTDB taxonomy): domain Bacteria; phylum Pseudomonadota; class Gammaproteobacteria; order Steroidobacterales; family Steroidobacteraceae; genus Bog-1198. The sequence continues at coordinate 514,811 of CAVZJP010000014.1, read as the reverse complement.
GATCCCATGCATCGACCATGGCGCGATGCAGACCTTCCCTGCCGTTGGCGGCGATGCTTGTCTCGTGCTTGCCCCCTGACAGACCGTCGGCTACGAACTGCGCGGTTTCCGCATCATCTTCGATGAGTAGGATTTTCATACCTCAGCGGCGATCCTAGCACGCTAGGAACTTCGAACAGCCTCGGAAGCCGGGCTCGGCAATCTCACGTAGCGCATGGCAAGCGCCGGCAAAACCAATAGATTCAAAACGGTCGAGGACAATAGTCCGCCCAACACCGTGACCGCCATCGGGCCTTCAATTTCCTGACCCGGGCGGTGCAGGCCGAAGGCCAACGGCGCAAGACCCAGCGCCGTCACCGCCGCGGTCATGAGTATGGGTATCAGTCGCTCATTCGCGCCACGTACGACGAGGTCGAGATTCCATTTCGCGCCCTCCACCTCGACCAAATGCTCATAGTGCGCGAGTTGCAGGATGGCGTTGCGGGCGCTGACCCCGAAGACCGTGACCAGTCCGACGGCGGTGCCGATGGAGATTCCCAATCCGATGGCGGCGATTGCCAGCACGCTGCCCATGAGGCTAAAGGGCAGATTGGCCAGTACCAACCAACTATTCGCCCGCCAATGAAACGACATGAATAAGATCATGACGATGAGCGCCAGCGCCAGCGTCGAATAAAGTATCAACTCGTTGCGAGCCTTCAGCTCGGCCTCGGCGGCTCCGGTAAACTCGACGAACACATGAGGCGGCAGCACCACCGATTTGGCGATGGTTTGTTGAGCCTCTTGAACGATGCCTTGCAGGGATCCTGAGCCGACATTGAAAGTCACCGCCACCAGCCGCTGCCCGCCGTCGTGTTCGATGCTATAACGATCCTGCGTGACCTCAACGTTGGCGACCTGCGACAGGGGCACGGGACCGAGCGGCGAGAAGATCATCAGCTTTTCCAGTTGCGCCGGCTGGTGCCGCACTTCGTCGGGAAGCAGCACCACCACATCGATGGTACGGGTGCCCTGGAAGCTCTGGCCCACTTTGGCACCCGCGTACGCCGTCTCGATCGTTTCGAGAACGTCCTGCGCCTTGAGGCCGGTGGCGGCGAGGGCCTGCGGAATCAGGTGAATGGAGATCGAAGGGGTACCGCTCTGGCGCCCAAACTGCAAATCAACGATGCCCTTGATCTTGCCCAGCGCCGCCATCACCTTCTCGGCGCTTTTGTCGAGCAGGTCAAGGTCGTCGCCGAATATCTTGACGACCACCTGTGCATTGACGCCGCTCAAGCTCTCGCTGATGCGATCGCCCAAGAAGGTGACCACCTCACTTTGCAGCCCGGGATATTGTTTCAGGATGTTGCGGAGCTCCTCCTGGGCGACCTCCTGATCGATGGTCGCATCGGCCTTTAATTCCACGTGGAATTCGCTGCGCTGCGGACCCCAGGTGTCCTCGCCCAGCTCGGCCCGCCCTATCTGTTGTTCAACCGACTCGACGTAAGGCAGTGCCAGCACATCTTTACTGATGCGCTCCCCGACATTCTGCATCTCGGTCAGCGATGTGCCGGTGACGGAGCTGACTTGCATCACGAAATGGCCCTCACGAAAATCCGGCATGAAGGTGCCGCCCAAGAAGGGCAGCGCCGCGACCGCTGCAATGAACAAAACCACCAGCGCGCCGATCGTGACATTGATATGAGCGCCGACCCGGTGGACGGCGGCGCTCTGCCAGGACTTCAAGCGCATGAGCCAGCCCGCCTCCGCCCGCGCATCATGCTGCCGCAGAAATAGCGCACACAGCGCCGGCGTCGAGGTCATGGCAACGATCAACGACGCAACCACCGCGAAAATGAACGCGAGGGCCAGGGGTCCGACGAAACGGCCCTGCACGCTGGAGGTAAACAGTTCCGGCAGAAATACCGCGATGACTACGGCGGTCGCATATATCACGGGTCCACGCACTTCGAGTGAAGCCTCGAGCACGATGTCCAGCCGCGGCTTCGGAGTGTTGAGTACGGCGTTTTCACGCAGTCGACGCAGGATGTTTTCGATGCCGATGATGGCATCATCGACCAGAACGCCCAGCGCCACTGCGAAACCGCCAAGCGTCATGGTGTTGAGCGTGAGGCCCAAGTGACGCAGCACCGCAACTGCCGCCAACAGCGATAAGGGTATGGCGGTGAAGGCAATCAACGCGGCGCGAATGTCCCGAAGAAAGAGATACAGGACTGCCAATATCAAGAGAGCGGCGATGACGAGTGACTTCTTGAGATTTTGCAGCGCGCGCTCGATGAAATTGGCCGGCCGGTGCAGACTTTTGTAGACCGTGATGCCTTGCTTGGTGAGCGCGGGCTCCAAATCCGCCAGCGCCTTTTCCACCGCCTGCGTGGTGCTCAAGGTATTGGCGCCGAACTGGCTCGCCAATGACAGCATCACGCCGCGCTTGCCCATGATCAGCGCGTCGCCGAATCGCAGAGCGGGCGCAATTTCGATCTGGGCCACATCGCGCAGCAGGATGGGGGTATTGTTGCGCACGGCGACGACCGCCTGACCAAGCGCTTTCAGATCCGGCTCCGGCGTCGGGGACTGCAGCAACACACGCTGCGCCGCCAAATCAATGAAGCCGGCGCCTCGCAGCGGCAACGCTGCCTTTGCGGCATCGGAGATGTCGGAAAACGACAAATTGAAACTCGAGAGCTTGCGGGTGTCTGGAAGGATCTGAATCTGACGCACATCGCCGCCGAATACGATGACATGAGCGACCCCCGGCACCGCCAGTAATCTGGGCTTGATGATCCAATCGGCGTTATCGCGCAAGGTGAACGCGTCAACCTTGTCGGACAGCAAGCCGATCTTCAGCAAATCCATCGTGCTCGAGACGAGCGGCGACAGTTTCGGCGTGGCCACACCTGCCGGGAGCGCACTGCCGAGCTCGGATAAACGCTCCGAAATGCCCTGACGCGCGATGTGCACATCGATGCCATCGGTAAAGGTGACGGTCACGACCGAAAGGCCGGGGATGGACTCCGAGCGCAGCGTGGCAAGCCCAGCAGAACCGTTCACGGCATTTTCAACTTGTTTGGTGACCAGCTCTTCGACCTGCTGCGGAGCAAATCCCGGCGCCTCGGTTTGAATGTCGACCTGCGAAGGTACGAACTCGGGAAAGACGTCGAGCGGTGCCTGCAAGGCTCCCCAAGTGCCGAGAACGAGTGCCAACAGCGTAAGCGCGGTAATGGCGCCGTAATGGCGCACGCATAACGCGATCAGGGCCCGCATCATGATTTAATCCGCTGCCGCCGAGCTGGGATTGATTTCGCGGGCCAAGAGCTGGCCGGCGGACGCGGTCACGATCTTCGCGCCCGCATCGATGCCTTCCTTGACGAAGTAGCCCTCATTGGTAGCCTTGCTCGGATCCAGCTCGCTGCGCACGAACTGTCCGGGCTTCTCCTCGACGTAACACCAATACTTGCCGGCACTGATAACCGCCGCCGATGCGGGAACCAGCACGCCGGACTCGGCTTCGCCGGTCGGCAACCACGCAAGCAAATGCTCCCCTTCACCGAAGTCGCTCGATTTCAAAAAGGCGAAGTAGCTGCGTCCGGGTACGCTGGCGTCCGCCGGGGCACTCCACAGAGAACGCGCGACAATGCTCTTGCCGCTTTGGGAAGCATTGATCCGTGCCAGGCGCAGGCTGGCGGGTACCGCATCGCCGCTCGCCCCCAGCGGAAAGGTGACGCGCACCAGCCTGGCATCGCCGCGCGCCAACGCGAGCAGTTGTGGACTGTTGCTTTGGTCCTTCCACGGAGAATTCTGACCGAACATCGAGGAGAGTTTGCGATGCGCCAGTGCCAGGGCCGCCTGATCGACCGCCGCCTGCCGCTGCGCCGACTCCAGGGCATCGGCTGGCATGGCGCCCGCCGTACCCGCGAGACGTTGTGCGCGATCGAGCGCTGCCCGACTCTGACGCTCCGCCGCCGCTGCGGTGTCCAGTTCCGCTACCGCCGTGGCGATATTCTCGTGGCTGAGGACGACCCCGAAGCCGGTCGTTTCGGACGTATGCGTGATCGTCTTGGCTTCTGCCGTGACAATGCCCATTTTTTGTATTTCTTCGGGCTTCAAGGAGACACCCTCCGATTCCTCCGTTGCGCCGGCTTTGTCTTTCGCGGCCGGCTCGTCGGAAGTTGCCGGTGCAGGCGCCGCAGCCGGTGTCTTGTGACAGGCGCTCAGCGTCACGAGCGGCGTGCACAGGGCAATCAGGCCAAGAACAGCGCAGCCTTGCCGGACAGTTCGCGGATTCAGATTCATCGGGTTGGATTCCAGGTCAATTTTGGGGCGGCAGGATCCTGCGTTGATGGATTCGTCCAGCCGCCGCCGAGCGCCTTACACAGGCTGACAAGCGCAGTCAACCGCGCGAGCTTGTACTGCACGAACTGGTCGCGCGCGAGATAGAGCGTTCGTTGCGCCTCGAGTAGCGTCAGATAATCGACGGATCCTGCTTGATAGCGCAATTTTGCGCCCTCGAGGGCATACGCGCTCTGAGCGGCATTCTCCAATTGAAACTCTCGCGCCATGTCCAGGTGATGAATCATCGCCAGGGCGTTTTCGACGTCGGCGAACGCTGCGATGATTGAAGCGCGATACGCGGCCAGCAGTTCCTCTTCTTTGGCCTGCACCTCGTCGCGCTGCGCTACGAGACGCCCATGGTCGAAGATCGGTTGTATCAAACTCCCGCCCAACGCGAACGAAGGACCAACGCCGGGAATGGTCAAAACCGCGGCGGGCAGCGCGGGATTTTGCACACCGGCGGCGGCAGTGAGGCTGATGCTGGGGAACATGGCGGCTCGCGCGGCCTCCAAGTCCGCATGTCCTGCCCGCAAGTGTTCTTCCGACAGCAAGAGGTCGGGTCTGCGCATGAGCAATTCCGATGGCAAGCCGGCGGCAATCGCGGGTTCATGCAGCGCATCCAAGGGTGTGCCTTGGACTTCGAAATGCTCAGGAGCACGTCCCAGCAGCAGCGACAGGGCGGCGCGTGCCTCGAACTCCGTTTGTTCCAGGTTGGCGACGGCAATTTGTGCCGTGTCGTAGGCCGTCTTTTGCGTGGCGAGTTCGACAGGAGTCGCCATGCCCACCGCGAAGCGCGCCTGGACGACATCGAGCAACTGATGCGCCACATCACTGTTTGCGTGCGCAATGGCCAGCCGCTCGCGCAGCGCCAGAATCTGAAAATATCCGTTGGCAACGCCGGCCAATGTGGTCAGCGCGATCGTATCGTGATCCGCTCGCGATGCACTTGCCAAAAGGCGCGCCGACTCCGCCATCGCGCGGTTTTTTCCCCAAAAATCGAGTTCGTAGCTGGCGGAGAGCATGCCGGACCAATCGAGTTCATGGCCGCCGCCCTGAGAAGAATGACCTGCGAAATAGGTGGCATTGCCTACGGCATCGACGCTCGGAAGGAGCGGGGCTCCGGCCTGTCGAGCGCGTGCGTCCGCCTGCACCACCCGTGCACGTGCCGCTGCCACATCCCAATTATGGCTGGCCGCCAGATCCACGAACGAGTTCAACTCGTCGCTGCCGAAATCCCGGTACCACTCCTTTGACGGCAGCTGGCCTGCATCAGGCCCGCGGTCGCTTTCATATTCGGGGGGGAGGTCCGGCGGCACGGGGGGCGCGGGCTGCTGGCTGGCGCAGCCCGCGAGCGCCAAACTCAAAGCGACTCCGATCACCGTACTGCGCGCAGCCATGGCGTGTCTCAAAAACGGCTCTTACCCGATGAAAAGCAAGGTAGCACGCTCTGCGGAATCGAAACTTTACAGTTATTTATAGATTCAAAATCGATCGGAAATCCAGCCGCATGCGGTGCGGGCCCGGAATCGATGCGTTTTGGGATCGACGCGTTTCAAGAGAGATGCCGCATCATTGCGGCCGATTGGATTGTGCGGCTGCCCGCACCGCTTCGGGGACTGCGGCGAGCTTGGCTTTAACGGCTTGTAATTCCTGCTCGTCGGTCACGCGCGCGCCGCCGCGTTGTCTCATGGCGCTCTCCAGTTGCGCCTGGCGCGTGAATAACTCCAAAAGATCGTTGACGGATTTCATCATCTCATCCTGGTCTTGAAGTCCAAAAGTGGTTCACTCATCGCGGTGCCAATATGACCCGAGGCGCGACCGTCACAACGTGATCCAAATCCCGGTATCGAGCGCGTTCCGGCTTTTGTAAAACGCTGCCTGTGACTCTTCGGCGACGACGACGGCGGGTCCGTTAAGGCCGACCACGGTTTTCTCCGGTCTGTGACATGAATTCTTGAATTCGCCGCTACATGCCGAGCAGCGAAAATCTGGCTGATTTCTTACGCCGCGAACGATCCCACACAACGCCGGGAAATCCCTTCAAGGGCGCTAACTTTTCACCCCAATACGCCCACTCCGGCGACTCTTCGATGCCGATGTGATAGCGAGGCTGCCGGCCGGTGCGCGTTTTGAACAGCGCTCGAGGGATATTGACCATCTGCGGCGAGCGGCTGCGTTCATAGGAGATCGGCGTGCCGCAGCGGGAACAGAAGCTGCGCGTCGTTCCCGCCGACGGACCCTCGAATCGGCTGATACTCGACATTCCGCCGGTCACCCGGAATCGGCTTCTCCAACTGCCCACGTAAGTTGCATACGCGGCGCCATGCGCATGGCGGCTCGCCGCTGAATGATCGTGCCAGGCCCAGCGTGCGGGAAAATCGATCTCCACGCGCACCTCGCCGCAGAGACATTCGCCCGGCACAGCGTTGGCCACCTTGCGCAATTTCGGGCCCGGCGGTTTTCTCATGGACTCTCGCTACATGCCGATGATCTTGACCAGAAGCCCGGCCGCGGTGGCACCCAAAACAGGTCCCACGATGGGCACAAAAGCGTAGCCGAAATCCGAGCCGCCTTTCCCGGGTATGGGCAGCATGGCGTGCATGATTCGCGGCCCCAGGTCACGCGCCGGGTTGATGGCATAGCCCGTGGGGCCGCCCAGCGACAGTCCGATCCCCCACACCAGGCAGCCGACCAGCAGTGGGCCGAGTCCCGGGCTCAATCCCACATGGTTGCCATACTTCGATGCGATCGCCGCGGCCACCAGAATCAGCACAAACGTCCCGATGAATTCGGTGGTGAGGTTTGCCAGGGGTGCGCGGATCGCGGGTATGGTGCAAAAGCAGCCCAGTTTGTCGGCGGGATCGGGCGTTTTTTCCCAATGGCTGAAGTAGGCCAGCCAGACCAACCCGGCGCCCAGCATGGCCCCCAGGATTTGTGCCGGAACATACGTCGCAATGCGGCTGAAGTCGCCGCTCGAGATCGCGACGCCCACGGTTACCGCAGGATTCAAATGCCCGTCGCTGCCGATCGCAAGCGCGGTGAATACTCCCGCCATGACCCCAAAGCACCAGGCGGTGGTGATGACCATCCAGCCCGATTTCTCCCCCTTCGTCTGTTTGAGCAGCACGTTCGCCACGACCCCGTTGCCGAGCAAAATCATGATGGCTGTGCCGAGAAACTCCCCAAGAAATGCTGAGTGCATTCTGTCCCCTTTCGTCGTTGCGTGATTGTTATCGAAATGGATGCGACCGGTTGCTCGCGCTTAGAGTGGATCGATCCAATCCAAGGAGCGGCCGACGGCCTTCTGCCAGGATCCGAATAGTGCGGCGCGCTCGCTCTCTTTCATGTCCGGCTTCCAGCGCTTATCGACCGCCCAGTTCGCGACCAGATCCTCGCGGTTGCGCCAATAGCCAACCGCCAAGCCGGCGGCATAGGCTGCGCCCAATGTGGTGGTCTCGGTGATTTTAGGCCGCACCACGGGGATACCGAGAATATCGGCCTGAAACTGCATGAGCAGTTCATTGACGACCATGCCGCCGTCGACCCGCAGTTCCGGGATGTCGATCGAGGAATCCTTGGTCATCGCGCCGAGCACTTCGCGCGTCTGAAATGCCGTCGCTTCGAGTACGGCGCGCGCAATGTGCGAACGCGTGACGTAGCGCGTGAGCCCGAGGATCGCGCCGCGCGCCCGTTCGTTCCAATGCGGCGCATACAGCCCCGAAAACGCGGGCACAAAATAGACTCCGCCGTTGTCCTGGGCGTCGCCGGCCAGCTTTTCAACCTCATTGCTGCTGCCGATCAGCCCCAAATTGTCGCGCAGCCATTGCACCAGCGCGCCGGCAATTGCGATCGACCCCTCCAATGCATAGCGTGCGGGTTCCTTGGCGATCTGATAGGCGACTGTCGTGATCAAACCGGCCTTGGACGCGATCGGCTTCTCGCCGGTATTCATCAACAGAAAACAGCCTGTGCCGTAGGTGTTCTTTACCTCGCCAGGGCGAAAACACGCCTGCCCGACCAGCGCCGCTTGCTGATCGCCGAGGATACCGGCGATCGGCGCCCCTAAAAGCGCGGGAACCTTGGCCTCCCCATAGACCTGGCTCGAGGCAACGATGCGCGGCAAAATTTCCCGTGGAATCAGGAACTGCTCGAGCAGTTCGTCGTCCCATGCCAGCGTCGAGAGATTCATGAGTTGCGTGCGGCTCGCATTCGTCACGTCCGTCGCATGCAACCCGCCGCTGGCGCCGCCGGTAAGATTCCACAACAGCCAGGTGTCGATGTTGCCGAACAGCAGATCGCCGGATCGCGCCCTGCCTCGGGCTCCGGGGACGTTATCCAACAGCCACTGCACCTTGAGAGCGCTGAAGTAGCTGGCCAGCGGCAATCCGGTCTTGGCGCGAAAACGATCGGGTCCGCCGTTTTTTGCGTACTGCGCAACCAATTGATCGACCCGGGTGTCCTGCCAGACGAGCGCATTGTGCAGCGGCTTGCCGCTTTTCTTTTCCCACAGAATCGTCGTCTCACGCTGGTTGGTGATGCCAACAGCGGCCAGATCGCGCGGGGCCAATCCCGCGCGCGCCAGCGCGGCACCGACGACTTCCTGCGTGTTCAGCCAGATTTCCATGGGATCGTGCTCGACCCAGCCCGGCTTGGGAAATATCTGCTGATGTTCCTTCTGCGCTGACGTGATGATGGTGCCGCCGCGGTCGAACACGATGAAACGCGTGCTGGTCGTACCTTGATCAATCGCTCCTACATACCGCGTCATCAGCGCACTCCTTCAGCGTCGGCATACAGTTTCACCAGATCGGTGAGAAAGTCCCTTCCGACATACACGGAGCGAATGCTTCTACGCTCATTCAGTCCATGCACGCCGTTGCCATCGGGATCGCCCCAGCCACCCGGTGCGCCATAGACGGGAATGCCGATGGCCTCGAGAAAGATCCCGTCGGTGGCGCCGGTCGACATCGAGGGAATCAAGGGCACGCCGGGAAAGTATTTCGCGACCAACGTCTCGGCCGGACCCAGGATCTTGGGGTCGAGCGGCGGAGGCACCGCCAAGGGGCGAACCGGCTGAACCGGGGTCACCTTGACGCCGGCGTCGTTGATGGCGGCGACCAATGCAGCTTGCGTACCCTCCACGGTTTCGCCTGGGAAAATGCGGCAATTGACATTCGCGGCGGCGCGCTGCGGAAGCGCGTTATTTGCATGGCCGCCTTCCAACAGGGTGGCAACACAGGTGGTGCGCAGCATGCTGTGGTATTGGCGATCCTTCGAGACAATGCTCTCCGCGGCCTGATCGTTCGGATTTTGCGACAGCGTCACCATGGCGCGGCCCAAATCGTCGCCGCGCGCGGCGCCCGCCTTGGCAAAAAAAGCTCGCGTGGTATCCGACAGTGTGACGGGAAATTCGTGATCGCGCACCTTGGCCAGTGCATCGGCGAGCTCATAGATCGCGTTGTCCCGGATGGGAACCGAACTATGACCGCCCGCATTGACGGTCTCGAGTCGATAGTTCTGCGTGGCCTTTTCACCCACCTGAATCTGCTGCACCATCAATTTGCCGTGCCCATCGGTGCGGCCGCCGCCGCCCTCGTTCAGTGCGAATGCCGCGGCAATGAGTTCGGGCCGATTCTTCGCCAGCCACTGCGCGCCGTTGAAGGCGTAGGTGGTCTCCTCGCCGCAGGTCAGTGCCAGCTTGATGGTGCGCTTGAACGTGTGTCCGTCTTTCTTGAATCGCATCAGGGCATCCACCCAGGTTGCGTCCATCGCCTTCATGTCGGCGGCGCCCCGGCCGTAGAAATAGCCGTTTTCTTCGATCAGCGTGAATGGATCGCGGGTCCAATCCTCGCGCTTGGCCTCGACCACATCGAGGTGACCGAGCAGCAGCATCGGCTTGGCGGTCTTCGAACTTCCCGGCAGGACCGCGACCAGCCCGCCTTCCTTGGGGTGGTCCGGCGCCGAGAACAGGGTAACGTCCTTGTCGGTAAAGCCCGCCGCCTTGAGATGCGCGGCGACTCGTTCGGCCGCGAGCGTGCAGCTGCCCGCCGACAGGGTGGTGTTGGTTTCGACCAGTTCCTTATATAGCGCGCGAAACGTGACCTGATCGGGCCGCAGCGTGGGCATCGGCGCCTCCTGCGCGATCGCCGCACATTGCACCGCCATCGCGGCGCCGATCGCACCGAATATATGCTTGAACATCTTGATCCCCCGTCGTTCTTCTTCTACGCCTCGATACCTGCAATCTTCTGCGACAACATCCACAGTCTCTGCGCCGCGGCATCGTCGCGGGCAGCGGCTGTCGGCGTCGCAGGGCGGCATTGATAAAAATATTCGCCGCTGCGGCCGGCAACGTCAGGAGCAGAGGCCAGATAGACAATGGTCTCCGCCCCCTTCTCCGGCGAAATCGCAAGAATCTTGGCGACGCGCACCACCCACGAGAGAATGCCGCCGCTGCCGTCGCCGAAGCGCGTGTCAACGAATCCGGGATGAAGGCAGTTCGCGGTGACACCTGTGCCGCCCAAGCGGCGCGCCAGCTCCCGCGTGAACAGAATATTGCAAAGCTTGGAGCGCCCATACGCTTTGTAGGCCGAATATCCCTTGGCAGCCTGCAGGTCGTCGAAATCCAACGTGTTCCCTCGGTGCGCATCCGAGGCGGTATTCACCACTCGCGCCGGCGACCCCGCCAAAAGCGGTGCACGCAGCAGGAGGGTCAGAACGAAATAAGCCATATGGTTGGTCGCAAAGGTCTTTTCCAGATCGTCCTCGGTGAGCTGACGCGAGCTGAACAAGGCGCCCGCGTTGTTGATGAGCACATCGATTTTCGGTTCCGCGGCGGCAACTGCGGCTGCGACGCGCTTCATCTCCGAGATGCGCGACAGATCGCCGTAATAGATGGTGTGCGCGCCTCCGGCGCTGCGGGGCAAAGAGGATAGTGCCGCCTCGCCGCGCGTCCGATCGCGCGCGATGAGCACAAGGCGCGCACCCATCGCCGCCAGGCGCTGCGCCGCGACTTCGCCTATCCCCGAAGTCGCCCCCGTAATTACGACAACCTTGCCCTTCATTTCGCTCCCCATGATAAGACGGCGCACTGTAGCAGGGAGTGCGGCCGCGGCGGTACCTCCAATAGGCGCCGCAACGCCTGCAATGGATTCCTTATTCATAGCCGCCGCCGCTCGCGGCAGGCTTGGATGAGTGCGGCAAGACGGCTCTCCCGGGTTTCGGGCCGCTTGGCGCTGACGATCCGCCAGACGAACCGCCGCCGATAACTTCGCGGCTGCTCTTCGAAGTACTTCCACGCTGCCTTGGATTTGCGAAACCGTGCTTCGTCCTCGGGCGCCAACTGCGCCTGCTTTTGCTGTTCGTAGGAATAAATCTTTGAGCGCCCCTCGCTGCGATTTGCAAATGCCGTCAAGCCGGGCGCTTTCATCCGGTCCTGGCGCTTCAGCACGCGCACCTTGGCAATGTTAATTGCGCTCCAAATCGAATGCGGCTTGCGAGGCGTGAATCTGATTTGATAGGAATGCTCGTCAATGCGCTTGCGCACGCCGTCGATCCAGCCGAAGCACAGCGCTGCATCGACTGACTCGGACCAGCTCATGCATCGGCGCCCTGATCCCTTCTTGTGGAAACCGACAACGAGTTCCTGTGTACCGGCGCCGTGTTTCTCGAGCCAGGTTGAGAAGTCATCGGCCGTTTCAAAGAAGGTCTTCACGCCTTGCACCTGCTGACCGCCCGCGCTCCGTCCGATTTGCATCGGCTAGTTGTACGTTCGTTCAGCGACACTGATATATCAAGCATTTTCAATGGCTTATATTATATCCGAACTCTAACAAATCGATCCGGCTGCCGGCATGCGGCAATTTTGCCTGGTTACTATTTAACCAGCTGCGGTGGTTGCCGCCGCTGGATTTGCGGCATAATCGGGCCTCAAATGTCCGCGCACGGCAGCGGGATCAATAAACGAACAAGCATGGAGAGCCGATCATGTCAGCAGATGACGAGCTTATTGAGGGCCTGGGAAAACTTCTCGATAGGGTTCCCGGCAATTATGGTGTGGAGGAATGGCGGTATTTGGTTCGCCGAGTCGTCTATACCGTGTCAATGCGAGCCCTCGAGATCTTTCCGAAGATCGTAACGGGGCCGGCACCTGGCGATCCCGCGCCGATGCCGATGATGATGCAAGGAGGAGGAGTACCTCAGCCCGCGTCAGTCGGGGGTCCGCCGCGTATGGTTTCGGCAGGAGGACCGATACCGCCCTATCGTCCCCATGCCGTGCCGTTGCTATGTATAGTCACCAATGATTGCCAAGCGCCGCCGACACCGCCGACGTAATCCCCCGGGGCCCGCGTTAAAGGGCAAGGAGTTCTCGCCTTAGGCTGCTGGTCCGGCTTGAACTCTGCGTCAGCCTTTCGTTGGAGCGGCTGACCTGGGCCATGAGCGCCTGAAAATCGCTTCTGCCCCACAATGAAGCGAGGTAGGGTTCATGTGTCGCCCACCACGCGCTTCTCCAGCCCAGCTTGACCGCGTTGCCAAGATCTCGCATCGCGTCGTCCGCGCGTCCTTGAAGGGCATACACTTTGGCGCGCAGCGCGTAAGTCGCGTTGCGTTCGACGCCGGCCGCGATCATGCCATCGAGCAAAGCGAGTACCTTATCCAACTCACGTTGCGCTGACGTTCGATCTCCGAGAGCGAGTTCTGCTGCCGCCAGATCGATTCGATAGGACTCGCCGATCGGCCAATCACCTCTCGCCGACCATGCATCGTCGGCATAACCGCTTGGCCGATCCGGCGCGGCCAACGCACGCGCAATCAAGTCCTTGACGGCCTGAGCATCGCCCAGCAGCAACCGGGCATAGGCCGATTCGAATAACGCGCTGAAGCCGGACGATTGTTCGAGTCGCGCCGAGGTAAGATAGCTACGCAGCGCCTCGGCACCGCCCTCGCGGTAGGTAACGCGCAACAACGCCGTATTGGAATCCGACTCGTTTTTTGTGAGCTTGCGGCCGGTTTCGACCACCGCGCGCGCCGGAGCCGCCGTCCCCACGGCGAGAAGCAGTATGGCTCGCGTCCAATACAGATTAAAGTCTCCGGTCGGATCTGCTTTCAGAGACTCGCCATTCCACTGCAGCGCCTCCGCGATGTGTCCTTGTGATGAGGCAAGCCACGTCAAGCCATCAGACCCCAAGGCGTTGCCGGGCTGCAGATTGCGCGCGCCTTCGCAGGTTTTGGCCGCCGCTTCGTACTGCGCCATGTCCGTCAACAGCGTGCACCGCGCACCCTGAAGTGTGAAATTCAGCGGATCCAGGGACGCCGCTTGATCGTAACTCTTGAGTGAATCGCGAGGCCGCCCTTCCATTAGTTGTATCCGACCAATCTCCGCAAAAGCACCCATATCGCTTGGATTCAGCGATATCGCAAACTGCAAGTCATCCAGCGCATCTTTTGTTCTGGATTGGGATGCTCGCAATGCTCCGCGGACTGCATATGCCGAGGACAGGCGATTGTCGAGCCGCAACGCGTTGGCAATCAGAGGTTCGACCTGTGCTGCCACGTCGGCTATGGGACGGGAGCGAAACACCCCCTCATTGAGCAACGCATAGGCCAGATCCGTATAAGCCGGTGCAAAATTCGGATCTGCAACCAGCACCTGCCGGTACAAATCAATCTCCTGATCGAGCGATTCAGGCATTTGTTGAGAGTGGTGTCGCGCCAGCAGGTACAGTTGATACGCTTTGGGGTCCGCAATGCGTCTGGCCGCGAACTGGCGATCGGAATCCGCCGTCAGGCGCACTCGCAAAACGCCCGCTACCGAGCGCGAAATATCCTCTTGAACCTGGATCATGTCCCCCATCGGTTTGTCGAAGTCCTGCGACCACAATCGATAGCCGTTGCGGGCATCGACGAGTTGCACCGTGACCCGCATGTGATCGCCCGAACGGCGCATCGAGCCTTCGAGAACGTGGTCCGTGTCGAGCGCCTTACCGATTTTACGAACGTCCACGCTCTGTCCTCGGAACGCGAACGCAGAGGTGTGGGCGACGACGCGCAACGTGGGTATTTGCGCCAGCCAATTGGAGAGTTCCTCCGTGAGACCGTCGCAAAACGATTGATCGAGTCTGTCCGCAGTCATATCGACAAAGGGCAACACCACGATTGAATTGGCGCTCGCAGCAGCCTGGCGCGCGGAGGTCGTTATCTTCCATATCAGGGCACCCGCAATGCACAGTGCGATCAGCGCGGCGCCCATTAAGGCGATGGCGATGCGCTTGCGCCCGCGCATTGCGGGCGGCGCTACGACGGGCGGCACGGCCACGGGCGCTGCGGCAATTGCAGCTGCGGCATCCGGCGCCGCCGCGCCCGGCAAGCTTGGCGCCTCAACGGGGCGAACCGCGGCGATGAGGCGGTAGCCCTTGCGCGGAACGGTGGCGATATAGGTCGGGTCCGGGTCGGTATCGCCCAAGAGCTTGCGCAGTTGAGACACCGCTTGATACACCGAGGCCGAGCCGACGACGACGCCGCTCCAGACTTCGGTCAACAACCTGTCGACGCTGACCACCTCGCCCGCGGAATTGGCCAGGAACATCAGCAGCCGTGTGGTGCGCGGCTCGAGCTTGTGCGTCTCGGTGCCCCGCGAAATGGTATCGAGCGCAGGCATGACCGTCCACTCGCCGATCTGCATCGCGCCGTCCAATTTTCCGGTCGGCATCGCGGCCTCCTTGCGCCTAGTATAAGGCCAGCAAGCATCTGCTATGCTGATTCCATAAGCCTTCCTGGGGGATGACATGCAAAAAAACATCGCGCTTTGCTTCGCGTTGGTCGCCGCGGTTTTGGTGAGCGCATCGTCAGTAAATGCGAAGCCAAGCGAATCCAAGGACTTGTGGGACCGGGTCGAGCATCACTATGCGGATTCGAACGGCGTCAAGATTCACTACGTCGCACTGGGCAAGGGACCATTGATCGTCATGATCCATGGCTTTCCGGATTTCTGGTACACCTGGCGCAAGCAGATGGAAGTATTGAGCGCACATTATCGTGTCATCGCAGTGGATCAGCGCGGCTACGACCTGTCGGATCATCCGACCGGCGTCGAGCAGTACGCCATGCCGCTGCTGGTAGGCGATATTGGAGCCGTCATCAAGGCCGAAGGCCGCTCCAACGCCGTGATCGTCGGGCACGACTGGGGCGGTGCCGTGGCCTGGACGCTGGCGATGACGCATCCTGAGTGGATCCAGGCTTTGGTCATTTTGAACCTGCCGCATCCCAACGGCATCGGACGCGAAATCAGAAATAATCCGCAGCAACGCAAGAACAGCGAGTACGCCTTCAATTTCCAAAAGCCCGGCGCGGAAAAGAACTTGAGTGCGGAACGATTGGCGGCCTGGGTCAAGGATGATGGCGCGCGCGCGCACTACATTGAAGCATTCAATCGCTCAGATTTCGAATCGATGCTGAACTACTACCGTGCCAACTATCCGCGGCCCGATCAGCCCGCCGACGCTCCGCTACCGCCCGCACCGCCCAAGGTGTCGGTGCCTGTTCTCGAGTTTCATGGTCTTGACGATCAAGCGCTGCTGCCGGGCGCGCTCTGCGGAACCTGGGAGTGGGTGGAAAAGGATTTCACCCTGGTCACGATTCCCGGCGCCGGGCATTTCGTGCAGCAGGATGCGCCCGATCTGGTGACCTCCACCATGAGCGACTGGCTGGCGCGCCGGATTCACTGAACGGCGCCGGCTCCTGGAGTGGCCGCGGCCGCCGATCCGAGCTGCTCTTTCAGGAAAGCCAACGTGCGCTCGAGCGCTGCGCGCGTCGGCTGTCCGGCCTCGTCGATCAGGTGATTGGTGAGCACGCTATGCGCGGGCGCCGGTCCTTTGGGATTGGCGTATTTTTCGTCGATCTCGATCGCCTCGAAGGCATCGCCGAACTCGCGGCGCAATCTCGCGAAACGCTCGCCCGGGCACATCGGGTCCTGGATGAATCGCAGCGCCAGGATGCGCGCGCCGTCATCGTCGATCTTGGCATGCGCTGCTTGAATTTCATCCGGTGAAGAGTGTAAGGCGGCGCGACGGGATCTGCCAAGCGCAAAGGGCAGCGACGGTTGCGACAATACGGGAGCCAGCACCGGGGCATCGAGCATCATGGCCAGAGCGAAGTTGCCCGTGAAGCACATGCCGATCGCACCCACGCCGCGGCCGCCGCATTCGGCATGGGCATGGCGCGCGAGCGCGCGCAGCCAGTCCACGATGGGGCTCGATCGATTGGAGGCCAGCACGCGAAACTCGCGGCTGATGCACGCTCTTAGAATCACACGCAGCGCGTAGCCGCGTTCCGGGGGCCGCATCGGCTCGCCGAACAGCAACGGCATATACACGGTGTGGCCCGCATCGGCCACCCGTTGCGCAAATGCCGCCACCGCGGGAGTGATGCCCGGAATCTCGGACATGACAATGACGGCCGTACCTGAACCGGCCTTGTAGACGCGGCGGGCCTCGCCGTCCAATTCCAAGGTCTGCGCGTCGAATCCTGGGACATCCAAGGCGGCATCCTCTTTTTAGGAGCCGCCAGTGTATCCGAGATCAACCGTCCTTTAGGTCATGACGGATTCGAGAGTGCGCCGAGGACTCGCCGGGCCCGGGCGCGTCGGCCAACCGGCTCGAAACGCAAAGGTGGCGTGCCACTGCGGATCGCCGCAGAAACCCGCCAGCGTCTTGTGGAAAGTCGCGGGCCTGCCCAGTTGCAGTTCGCGATCCACGCATTCGGGCAACTGATTCAAAGGCTGCATGCCCAATCCCATGAGCGTCCCCTGCAGATGCAGCCGCTGCCACAAGCGACCTGCAAGCAATGCCTGTTCGCGATCATAGAGATCGCGCACCGCGATCAAACCGATCACCGGCCGGGTGCCAAGCTGCGCATCGCGGGTTTGATCGATCCAGTGCTGATGAGCGCTCTCGGGTGCGACGGAGGGCATCAGGAGCGCGAAGGAAAGAACCAGCGGCGAGAGTCCGACACAGTAGAGCGTCGGCCCATCGCGATGTTGCTCGATCTCCTTATCCGTGCCGCGAAACCAGGCATCGCTATCGGCGATCATGGCGCCATCGGCCACAATGGATTGTGTAGCGGCCAGCGTCGCTGCGGCGAAGTCGCTGCGCGCCTTGCTGTCGGTGAGCCAGACCAGCCGCACCGCGCCATCGCCGGCCAGAGCGCTTAAAGTATCGAGCGACTCGTCTGACACGCTACGATCGCCTTGATAGGGCGCGCGATTCGTGTGCCGATGCGGAATGGCCGCCAACAGCGGCGAGACTTCAGCGGGCGCCGAGGCCAATCCGATGCTGGCCGCACACGCGGGACCCTCGAGGGTGGACGCCTGCAACAGCGATCCGCCGACGATCCTGATAGGCGCCGCGTATCCCAGAGACCGCGCCGTGAGTGCGGCATTTTCCAGCGCACACCCCAGGCTCAAGTGCATTTCGCGGCGAAACGGATCCATTGCACCTAGGTTTCGCCCAAGATCTGCGCACACATCGATGCGGTCGGCGGCGATGCGAAAACTCCAGGGCTGGGTGTCGTGCGCATTGGCGGCCAGCACCGCCGAGTGAACGACTGACCGCGCGGACATCGGCGCCGCAGCGTTCCATGACGCCCAAGGCTCATAGGCAGCGTGGCGATTCGGCAGATTCAACCCGGATTCATCGGCTGCCGCCTGGGCCGTGTTCAACCGCGCAGCAGCTTCCAATGCCGCGAGGCTCGCCCCCGCCAGAAGAAATTTCCTCCGACTCATCGCGCTCATGCGGGGATTCTCGAGTCGGAATGGACGTCGCGGCGGGCGCCGAGAGTGGCCTCGAGCGCCGCTTCGATCGGCGTATGCGGCTCCGGGCCGATGTGCGCACAGAGTTTCGCATTGTCCAGTTGTATCGGCACTTGCCAGAGATAGCGCATTTCCCGCAACTCGCGGCATACCTCGACGAACGGCGCGCCGAGAGTGATGGCCCACCACGGGAAAGCCTTGATGCGCCGCGCGTCGATTCCCTGTGAGCGGCAAGCCAGCTCGAGAATCCGCTTTCCTTGCTCGAACCAGTGGCCGCGAAAATGAAACACTTCGTAGTCGCCCATCGGACCTTCGCTCTCTATCAGCCGCACCATGGTCTCGGCGAGGTCCGGGAGATAGGCCCAGGAATGCCCGACGCCGGCGGCTCCAGGGTTAAAAACCAGGGCGCGAGATCTCATCATCAGTTGGGTGAGCCAGCTATTGCCGGCGCCAAGACCGAAGAAATCGCCGCAACGAACGACGATGGAGCGCACGCCGTACAAACTGGCCCTTTGCAGCCGCAACTCCATCTCGACGCGCACCTGCCCCTTGCGCGAGTTGGGAATTTGCGGCGAGTTCTCGCGCAGCAGGTGGGTGCCCGCCCCGAAGTTGTAAATCGTGGCCGGTAGCAAAATGCGCGCGTTGCAAAATTTCGCCGCGGCGATGGTGTTGTCGAGCATCGGCAGCGCCAGCCCGCGCCAATCGCGATAGTTCGGCGGATTCGCGGCATGCACGATGAGTGCTGTGCCGCGCGCCGCCTGGATCACATCGTTCAATTGCATGGCATCGCCCGCGACCCATTGGACGGCTTTGGGCAGAGCGACCGACGCTGAAGCCGCGGTGGGATTGCGGTGCAGCGCCCGTACCTGCCAGCCGCGACCCATGAGCGCCGCGGCCACTTCTCTGCCGATACTGCCGGTGATCCCGATGACCAGAGCGACTCGATACCTGTTTTGCATGTTCCTCTCCTCGTTGTTGCGGCCATTGTTGCAAGCCGGCACGCTAAAGGAAATTGCTTAATGTCTTAGATCTGCTATACATAAATGCATGGAAAGCGTCGAACCTGGCTGGGATCTGTACCGCTCTTTTCTGGCTGTTTTGCGTCTCGGGAGCCTGTCTGCCGCCGGCCGCTCCCTGGGGTTGACCCAGCCGACCATCGGCAGGCACATCGCGCTGCTGCAGGAATCCATGGGCAGACGGGTGCTGTTCACGCGATCGCAATCGGGTTTATTGCCGACGGCCGCGGCGCATGAGCTGCGGCCGCATGCCGAGGCGATGGCCGCCGCGGCGGCGGCATTCATGCGCGCCGGGTCCGCGACCTCGGAAGAAGGCGCCGGTGTGGTACGCATTGCCGCCGCGGATGTGGTGGGGGTCGAGATACTTCCCGCGATTTTGAGCGAGTTTCGATTCAAGAACCCGACCACGATCATCGAGTTGTCGCTATCCAATCAAATGGCGGATCTATTGCGGCGCGATGCCGATATCGCGGTTCGCATGGTGCGTCCCCAGCAAAAAGCCCTGCTTGCCAAGCGCGCAGGCAAGGTTGCACTCTGCTTTTACGCGCACCGCCACTATCTGGAGCGCCATGGATACCCGGAACGCCTCGAGGATCTGACGCGCCACGCGCTGCTCGGCTTCGATCGCAACCTGCCGTTCGCGAGCTTGCTCAAAACACTGCCGCTGCCGATCTCGCGCGAGCTGTTTGCCTTCCGCTGCGACAACGATCTGGCGCTGTTCGGGGCGCTGCGTTCCGGCTTCGGCATCGGGCTGTGCCAGACCCAGCTCGCCAAGCGCGATCCGGATTTGCTGCCGTTGCTTCACAAGCAATTCAGGGTCGAGCTGGAGATCTGGATCGTCATGCACAGCGATTTGCGGCGCAGCTTGCGCATGCGCTTGATGTTCGAACACCTGGCGACCGGGCTTGCCCAGTACGCCGGCGCTTCATAAAGCCATTGACACCGAATTGCGGACGCTACCGATTCTCGCCGGCTGATGCGAGAGACAAGGCTCGTTCGAAGACCGGATCACGGCCTGCGCGCCACTGCGTGAAGGTCAATGGTATGGTTTCATCCGGATCCAGCGATCGCACGCGCGTGGGGTAGAGATAATTCAGCCAGAAGCACACCTTCAAATCATGGCAGGGATGCTGATAGTCGTGCTTGCCGGTGGCATAGGACACGCACAGAGGATAATTCGGCAGGCAACCGCGATTTCCCTCGGAGAAAAACTGCAGCCGATCGCCCACCGGCTCGCCCAGAATAACGACTCGATCGCCGCCGGCCTGCTTGATGAAGGCAGCCGACACGATGCCTGCTGAAAATGTCGCGGGTCCGAGCAATAAGAAAATGCGTCCGTTGGGCGCAATATGCTCGGACAGGCTGCGCATGAATCCGGCGGTCTTCAGATAATTCCCGCCATCGTCGTAACGCAGATCCATGATCAATTGGCAGGGCGGCCGTGCCTGCATATCTGCAGCCGTTTCCGCGCTGAACGCGCGGATGGATTGCGGACCCTCATCGTCGTTTGATTTATATTGCAGGAACATGACGCAGGAGTTTGCCAGCCGCAGACGGCGAAACGCGATGTCGGAGTCCTGAAGCGACAGGGGCAACCCGGAGTCAGTTTGAAAAACCTCCCATCCCTCCGTCATGCCCGCAAAGGGTTCGCTCGACAACCAGCGCTTGACGTAGGCATACGGCGCCGACTCAGGCTGCACTTTCGCCTCGAGGGTGCGAGTCACCCTCGCCCCCGACGGCGATTCCACGGTCCAGGTGGACTTGTCGGGATCTTGCGCGATGTCCGTGCCGTACAGAAAATCTTGGTAGTACAGATACAGAGAGGCGTAGCCGCGGCGCCATTGCGGCGTGCCGCCGCGCAATGCTTCGAGACGCCTCATCACCTCATCGATCGTCTTGCCGTCAATCTCGACGAGACGGCCGCCGAGCAATTCGGGTGCGCCCGCCGCGCGCATCACATACAAGCCGTCCGGGAAGGCGAACACCCGCACCGGCAGTTCCTTGGGCGCCGCACCGAAATCGAATCCAAGCCTTGAATGGCCATTGTCGGCCAGCGCGACGATTTGCATCAATGCCACCCGCAGGTGTGCATGATCGAGCGGCGCAGGCAGCGCGTTCAAAGCCGCCAATCGCCGACTCACCTCCTCGCGGGTTGGCGCTGAGAACGCGCGATCCTGAGCAATCAGCCTGGCAAAGTAGTCAAGATCCTGGCGTTGCCCGGCCAGGGCGTCGGCGGGGTGCGGGTACGCCGCCTTCGGAGGTGAAGGATAGAAGTGCAGGAAAAACGCCAGAATCAAGGCTGCCGCGACGGCCACGACGGCGCCCGCAAGCAATGCCGTCCACCCAATGGCTCTGAGAATTTTCCGCCGCATCGATGCGATGATGAGGAACCGGCGCGCTTCGCGCAACCGTCGGATGGCCTTCGCAATTAAAATATGATCAAGTAGCCGCATGACGAATCAAACGCGTGCGCTGGTATCGCTCAAGTCCGCGGATCTTGCCGCCGAGATCGATCCGCAAGGGGCGCAGCTTTTTTCCCTGAAAGATCGCGCCTCGCGTGACCTTCTCTGGGACGGCGATCCCAGCGTGTGGGCCGGACGCGCGCCGTTGCTTTTCCCAATCATCGGTGTGCTGGTGGGCGGCCGCTACCGGATCGGCTCGAACACCTATCAGCTTTCGCGGCACGGCTTTGCCCGCGGTAAATTATTTGCCGTCGACGGCACGAGCCCGACCAGCGCCGTCTTTAA
The DNA here is from genome assembly GCA_963775565.1 of uncultured Gammaproteobacteria bacterium. GTDB lineage: Bacteria > Pseudomonadota > Gammaproteobacteria > Steroidobacterales > Steroidobacteraceae > Bog-1198. The sequence continues at coordinate 492,915 of CAVZJP010000014.1, read as the reverse complement.
ACTGAACGCCGACGACGCCACGCTGAAGCTGTATCCGTTTCGCTTTGAATTGACGGTGCGCTTCGAAATCGTCGGCGCCGCCCTGTCGGTGGACGCATTGGTGCGCAACCTGGGCGACGAGGACATGCCGGCGAGCTTCGGCTATCACCCTGCATTTCGCTGGCCCCTGCCGTTCGGACAGCCGCGATCTGCGTATTTCATACAATTTGAGACCGATGAACCGGCCCCGTTTCGACGCATCGACGCCGCCGGACTGCTGAAGACCGAACGATTTGATACGCCGATTGCGCGGCGGCGCCTGTCGCTGAGCGATGCCCTTTTTCAAGAAGACGTCCTGATCTTCGATCAAATCAAAAGCCGATCCCTCATTTATGGCTGTGATCAGGGGCCCCGTATCCGTGTGGACTTCCCCGATTCACCCTATCTTGGCATCTGGACCAAGCCGGGAGCGCCGTTCATCTGTATCGAACCCTGGCACGGCGTCACGGATCCGGTGGGATTCTCAGGCGAATTCGCTGAAAAGCCGGGCATGTGCAACCTGCGGGCCGGCGAGGCCCTGCATTCGCAAATGACGATGACGTTGCTGCCCGTCTAGGGCCTTGCCGTTCGCGACCTTGGGCGGCAATCCACGCCGCCGCGCCGCCTATTTGGCGCAAATTCCCCGGGCCGCCCGGCCGTTATCTACAGTGCGTCCCAGGTCGACAACTAACGGGAGACACCCATGAAAACCTTGAGCAACCTGGCAGCCCTATCCCTCTCTCTGGTCCTTGGCTTGATGCCGTTCGCCGTCATTGCGGTCGATGATTATGTCGCCGTGCAGCCGGAAATCGTCCAGGCACATGCGGGCATCGTGGCGCACGATGCACTCGGAACCGAACAGCGATAAACTCGCGAAATGCAGAAAGTAAGCCTCGAGAAGGGGCCTTTGACGAGCCACGGCTCCTTCTCACCGTTTGACGGCACCAGCGACTCGGTGATCGATTTCCTGCGGCGCCGGCTGCCGATGACGCTGGCGATCAATACCATCATCGCGCTGCTCATCGCCTTGTTGCTGCATTCCTGGGACGAGGTCATTCCGAATCTGGTCGTCGCCTACTGCATCGGCCTCACCATACTGGCGCTGGTCGCCTCGGTACGTTGCACCGTCATGCAGCGATTCCGGGGCCGCGTGCAAATGCGCTACGTGATCTACTTCGCGGTGATCGTGGCCGGCGCAATCGGCGGCGAGTCGCTCTCCAGACTGTTCTTGCGCGGCGGCTACAGCGTCGCGACAAATATGCACGAGGGCTACGTTTGGATAGTGGCGGTGATCTTTTCGCTGGTCGCGGGCAGCATCGCCCTGTTCATCAATTTCAGCTGGGTCAAGCTTGCGCAAAGCAGGCGCGACGTGGAGCGCGCCGAGCGCGCCGCCATCGAAGCGCAGCTTCGCGCCCTGCAGGCCCAGATCGAACCACACTTTCTATTCAACACGCTCGCCAATCTCGACGCACTCATCGCCGTGGATGCAACCCAGGCGCGGGCCCTGCTCGCCAACCTGATCCGCTATCTGCGGGCTGCCTTGACGCACGCGCGCAGCGAGGCGGCAACGCTGCAAACCGAGGTCGAACTGTTGAAAGCCTATCTCGCCATCATGGGACTGCGTTTGCCGAATCGTCTGACCACCGAATTCGATTGCGATCCGGAGTGCCTGCGGCTCAGGTTTCCCGCGATGCTGCTGCAGCCGCTGGTGGAAAACGCGATCACCCACGGAATTGAGCCGGCGTGCGAAGGCGGTACGATCCGCGTCAGTGTGCGCTGTGCCGGCAACATGCTGATGCTCAGCGTAGACGATACCGGCATCGGGCTCGGCAACGCGCATACCGCGGGCACCGGCGCAGGCATTCAGAACATTCGTGCTCGATTGAAATCCCTGTTCGGCGAAGCCGCCCGCCTGACGCTCGAATCGCGCACACCGTCCGGAACTCACGCCGGTATCGAGGTGCCGCTGGATTTGCTGTCCAGGCCCGCCGCGTGAAGGATCAGCACAGCTACATCATCGCCGAAGACGAACCCCTGCTGGCACGCACGCTCGCAGACCAGCTTGCAACGCATTGGCCGGCCGCGCGCTGCGCCGCGATTGCCGCCAATGGCAAGGAAGCACTGAAACTGGCCGAGGAGTTTTCGCCCGACGTCGCGTTCCTGGACGTGCGCATGCCGCAGCTCGATGGGCTCGAGACTGCGCGCCAGCTTTGCTTGAAGGAGCATCCACCGCTCATCGTATTCGTCACCGCCTACGATGCCTATGCGCTCGATGCCTTCGATACCGCGGCGCTGGATTACCTGCTGAAGCCGGTGGAGGTCGCGCGACTGACCAAGTGCATTGAACGATTGTCGAATCAACTGCATCGCGGCGCCGGCGACCCGTCGGCCGATGACATGGCCAGCCGGATCGCGGAGCTGCTGGGAAGTCCGGCGGGCCGCAAGGAAAAGATCCGCTTCGTGCGCGCCGGCGCGGGCACCACGGTCAAGCTCATCCCGGTGTGCGACATTTTGTGGTTCGAAGCCGAGGACAAATACATCACCGTGGCGACCCGTGATGGAGATAGCATCATCCGCATGCCGCTAAGAGAATTGCTCGAGCTGCTGGATCCGGAAATTTTCTGGCAGGTGCACCGCGGCACCGTGGTGAATTCGCAGCATATCGCTCATGCACGGCGCGACGAGCTCGGACATCTGACCTTAAGCATGAAGGGGCGCAAGGATGAGATTCCGGTGAGCCGCCAGTTCGCGCACCTGTTCAAGCAGATGTGATCGACACTCGCTCCTTGAGACCTCGCAGCTAGCGCACGCCCTTTCCCGCAAATGCCTCGTCCGAACAGTTGGCGGGCGCATTGATGGGATTGCACCGGGCAACGGCGCCGCGCGGCAGGCTGACCGAATATCCCGTCCACTGCGCCGGTTCGGATGTCGGATAATCCGTGCTCAGGATTTGCGCGCCGCTGGCCAGGGCGATGTCGCGGCGTGTCGTATCGTTGGTTCGCCCCTGCTTGGTGTCAGCATCGGTTCGTGTGCGCACCAGGTAGCCTTTACGCACCAACGCCGCGATCTCTTCCTGCGAGCCCTCATTTTCCTCGGTGAACGCGGCGTCGGCCTGACCCGGCTCCGCGTTGGTGAAGATGATCCGACCGCGAAGCGAGGGATGACCCTCAAGATACACCGGCCCGACCGGCCGTTGATCCATGAGGAACATCACTTTACCCCGCGCGGCCGCCAGCGTCGGCCACTCGCCCGCAAGAACCGCCTCCTCCAGCGTGGCGTGTGTTCCCCGCACTTGATCGGGCGTGATGATCTCGCCGTCCTTGAATACCGTGCGGATTTCCGCATCCAGAGCATCGAACGTCGCGCCGGTAAATCTCTCGGGGCTGCGCGCATGATACTGGGGCGGCAGATCAGCCTGCTTGGTCTCGATGAGAATAAAAATGGGAAGGTGCTTGGGGTGAAATCGCGACCATTCGCGCACGACTTGCAGACAGGCGATGAGCTGCTGGCAGGTGCTGCGATAGTCGATGTCCTGGACGTGCATCACCTTGAAGCCGGGCAGCTTCATGAGCCCCTGCGGATCGAAATCCGGATCCTTCGCCAGCATCGCCGCCGCGACGGCATCGGGGCCTGCCGGGTGAGCGTAGCGGCCCCCATCGCTGTCGGCATAAATGTCGAGCTCGATCTGGCGCACCCCGAAGGTCAACTGCTTATCGAGCGGAGCGTGACGGTACTCCAGCGCCTGATAGAGCTTCGGGTTTTTCTCCATCATCAGTTTCGCTTCGCTCGGCGCCAAGCCTGCGTGATAGCTGTTATGCGTGCCGATGAGCTGAATTTGGTTCAGCTTCACCGAAGCGTTGGGAGATTCGGCCGCGCACAGCGGCGCGCCGCCGCACAATGCAGCCGCGCACAAGAAAATCGCGGATTTCGCCATCATGAAACTTGGCTGCGCTTCGGTGCTCAATTCAGCGCCTCGCTGAATAATTCAAACAGCCGTTCCCAATGCCGTTCCGCCGCAGCCTTGTTGTATACGGGGCGCTCAGGGAATGCGAAGCCATGGTGTGTGCCGGGATAGATCTCCACCTCCGCGTTGGCACCCTTGTTCTTGAGCTCCGCGCGCAACACTTCGATCATCTCCATCGGCGCGTACTGATCGGTTTCAGCGCAGCCGAAGTACAGGCGCGCATCGGTGCGCTGCGGCGCGAGGTGCGGACTGTCGGGCTTGTCGGTTACCAGGGCGACGCCGTAAATCGACGCCGCGGCGCGGACCCTGGGGTTGCGGACGGCCGCGTTGATCGCATATTTACCGCTCATGCAGTAGCCGACAGCGCCCATCGGGCCCTTGGATGCGGCCGGATCCTTGAGCGCAAATGCCGTCAGCGCCTCGGCGTCCTGCATCACCATGGGTATGTGTATCGTGGCCATGAGTCCCAACGCTTTCTGTCGCGTGGCGATGTTCGCCTCGCCCACGACTGAGCCGAGTTCTTCGACGCCGGAGCGGTAATAAAGATTGGGCAGCATCACGTAGTAACCCACCGTTCCCAAGCGGCGCGCCATATCACGCAGCCCCTCGCGTATGCCCGGGGCATCCATGAAAAATAGAATCACCGGATGCGGGCCATCGCGCTCGGGGTGGCATATGAAGGTATTCATCAGACCACCCTTGGTGACGATTTCGATTTGTTTCTCGATCATGAGCCTCTACTCCTGCGCGCCGGCGCCCACCGCGACCCACGCCAGATCCGAGTTCGACACGGATTCAATGTTGAACTTCTTGACGGCTGCCGCCATGCGCGTGAGGGCCTGCGCCAACGGCATGGGCGGCTTGGTCTCGCCTTTCTTCACTTTGTGAAAACGCACCGGGTTGATGCGCGCCACCACATAGTTTCGCAGGTAAGGCGACTTGAATCCGCGCGCCTGCAGAGCCGCGATCACGCGCTTGGTCCCGGCATCGATCTCGAGCAGGCGCGCGGCGTACCCCTCGCGTTCTCGCAGACTCGCAGCGAGCGTGCGTTCGCTGAAGCGGTCCACCTTCTTCAGGAAGGAGCTATAGGCCCCGCCCGCGAACCGGGTCGATTTCTCGTACACGATGCCGAGCGTCAGCAGCTCGGCAGATTCGAACTCCGCGCAGTACTGCGCCTCCTTCGAGGAGGCCTGCCGTTTCGCGAGGCTACGCGCCATGCGGATCACCTCGAGGCTGCGATCGCGCAGGTTGTGCGCTTTTTCGGTGTTGAGTGCGAGGATGCGGTAGGCCAGCGTTTCATCCGGCGAGATCAACGCCGTGATTTGTTTCAAGCCGAGCACCTTGCCGGCGGCCAGGCGATGACGGCCGTTCGGCGTCCACAAGCGTCCATCCTCACCGCGCACCACGATCAGGGGATCCAAGAACGCGGCGGTCTCATCGATCTTCAGCGCGAGGCGCTTCGCATGCGTCGGCGACAGATCACGCTGGAAGGGCGTCGGCTGAACTGCGATCAAGGGCAGCGATGCGAGAACGAGCGCCCTGCCACCCAAGGGATCGCGATAGGCGCCGATGGGCGCGCCGCCGGCGTCTCGCACCAGGGCCACCACGCCGGCAATCTCCGGGCTGTCCAGGGAGATCGCGACCTCGGCGGCCTCCAATCCCCGTGCGCGCGCCGGCGCCAGTTTTCCCCGACTGCGCTTGGCAAGGCTCCCTTTACGGGCCCGGGTGGCTTTTGTTTTGGCTTTTGTACTGCCCATCGGACCTCGTCTGATCGCATCTATCTTACTGTTTTATAACGACATTATGACAGTTTGACGTGCATCCATGCGCGCCGCGCACGCCACGGCCCGTCAGCGCAAGCCTAGTGCAAGACTGGGCGGAATTCACTTGAATCGCGGCGATATTGTTTCTAGGCTACGTCGCAAAGCGTAGGCAATCGAAGGTCTTGCGCGCGTTTATTCATTTAGAATCCGAAAGAATCGCACCCAAAGGACTATTAAGGGACAGACCATGGCTACTCAGGCTCGATCAATTGCCTCGCTGACGATCTCATTCGGGCTCGTCGCCATCCCCGTCAAGCTTTACTCGGCGACCATCTCCTCCGAGCGCATTTCGTTCAATTTGCTGCGTCAGAAAGACGGCTCGCGTGTGAAGCAACAATATGTCGCGGTCAACGACGGCAAACTCGTCGAACGCTCGGAAATGGTCAAGGGCTACGAGTTCGCCAAGGACCAGTACGTCATGTTCAGCCCCGAGGAGTTGAAGGCGCTGGAAGACACGACCAGCCACGCCATCGACATCGGCCAGTTCGTGCCGCTGCAATCCGTGGATCCTCTCTATTTCGACGGCACCTATTACCTGGCGCCGGACAAGGGCGCGGCTAAGCCCTATACGCTGCTCGCCACCGCATTGCGCAAGGCAGGCCAATGCGCGGTGGGCCGCTGGATCTCGCGCGGCAAGGAACACATCGTCGTGATCCGACCCATCGAAGATGGCCTGGCCATGCATCAGCTGCACTTCAAGGCGGAGGTTCGCGATTTGAAGGAATTGGGGATCGAGCCGGCAAATGTCTCCGAACCGGAATTGAAGCTCGCGCAGCAACTCATTGATCACCTGGCGGCGAAGCGCTTCGATCCCAACGAGTATGCCGATGAGCATCGTGCCCGCGTGCAGGCGGCCATCCAGAAGAAGGTCGAGGGCAAGGAAGTTTCCATCGCCGAGGGTCCGGTGACGGCCAAGGGCGGCAATGTCATCGATCTGATGGAAGCGCTGCGGGCAAGCATCGATGCGCGCGGATCGAAGGTGACCGATCTCAAGGAGCGCAAGGCGCCGAAACGCGCAGCCGCGCAGGGAACATCGCGCAAAACCGCCCGACGATGAAATGCATGCCTATGACACGAAGGACTTGGAGCGCTTATTCGGTTTGCCTGCTTCGGCGGTGCGCGCGCTAACGCGCGCCGGCAACATCCAGCCCATCCGGCGCGCAGGCCGGCTGCACTACTCCTTCCACGATCTCGTGGTGCTGCGCACGGCCAGTGCGCTGCGCGCCGCCAATATCTCCTCGCAGAAGATCAATCGGACCTTGCAGGAACTGCGCGCGGCGCTGCCCTCTGGCTCCGCACTCAATAAAATTTCCTTGACGGCGCTCGGTAATCGCATCGCCATCCGCGAGGGAGCCACGTTGCGCGAATCCGATTCCGGCCAGTATGCCCTGGCTCTTGAGATCGTGGAGGAGAAGGGCCGCCTGCACGTGATCAAGAGACCCGAGCAGGCTGCCTCCGACGCATCCGCCGACGAGATCTATGACAAGGCGATGGCGCTCGAGGACAAGGACGCCAAGGATGCCATGAGTGCCTATGAAGCCTGCCTCAAAATTGATCCTCATCACATTGAAGCGCGCATCAACCTGGGCAGGCTGTTGCACATGCAAGGCCGCCTCGCCGAGGCGGAACAGGTCTACCGCGATGCCGATCGTGCCGAGCCTTACCTTTCATTCAATCTCGCGGTGCTGCTCGAGGACCTGGCCCGCGAGTCCGACGCCATCCTCGCGTATCGCGAGGCGCTTGCCATGGATCCGCAGCTGGCGGATGCGCACTTCAATCTCGCGCGTCTCTACGAGCGCGCCCATGATCCCAAAGCCTCGTTGCGCCATCTGTTGGCGTACCGGCGCATGATGGATGGACAGGGTACCTGACCATGAAGCCGGCCCTCGCCGTCTATCGAGCGAAGCGCGATTTCTCGAAGACCGCGGAACCCTCCGGCCACGCCAAAGTCGCGCCCTCCGCCCGCCTGCGATTCGTCGTACAGAAGCACGCGGCCAGGCAGCTGCACTACGATTTACGTCTGGAATGGAATGGCGTTTTCCTGTCCTGGGCGGTTGCGCGCGGCCCGTCGCTCGATCCGGCCGAGAAACGTCTGGCCGTCGAAGTGGAGGATCATCCCCTCGACTACGGCGATTTCGAGGGCACGATCCCCGCGGGAGAATACGGCGGCGGCACCGTGCAACTCTGGGATCGCGGTTATTGGAGCCCAGAGGGCAACAAGACCACCGAGGGGGCGCTGCAGGCCGGCGATTTGAAATTCACGCTGGAGGGCGAGAAGCTCAAAGGCAGCTGGGTGCTGGTGCGCATGCGGGGCGACAAGTTCGGCGGCAAACGAATCAATTGGCTTTTGATCAAGCACCGTGACGCGGCATCCAAGTCGGGCGATGAGGATGCTTTACTCAAGAAGGATCGCTCGGTCGCCTCGGGCCGGAGCATGCAGCAAATCGCTCAAGGCAAGGGCAAGGGACCTGAACCCTTCATGCTGGCGGGAGCCGAGCCCGCCCGAGCCGACGCCGTGTGGACCGGCAAGGGCGAAGACGAAATCAAATTACCCGAGCCCGGCATGCAGTGGCCCGCCGGCAGCAGCGACGCTGCCAAATCCCGCAAGCCGGCAAGACCCGCGGTCAACAAGCCGGTAATGGTGCGGAGCATGCCCGCGTTCATCGAGCCGCAGTTGCTCAAGCTGCTGGCTCGGCCGCCGGATCTCGAGGGTTGGGCGCATGAAGTCAAGTTCGATGGCTACCGCGCGCAGCTGCGGGTTGAAAAAGGCAAGGTGGTGATCCGCACCCGCACGGGCCTTGATTGGACCGAGCGCTTCGCTTCCGTCGCGCTGGATGCGGCAACTCTGCCGGACTGCCTCATCGATGGGGAAATCGTCGCGCTCGATGCGCGTCAATTGCCGAGCTTCGGCAGGCTGCAGGCCGCCTTGGCGGCGGAAGATTCGAAGGAACTCGTGTTCTATGCGTTCGACCTTTTGTTCGAGGACAAGGAGGATCTGCGCACGCTGCCTTTGCGGGAGCGTAAGGCGCGCCTGGAAAAGCTGCTGAGCACGCGGGACGGCCATCGAATTCGTTACGTCGCGCATTTGCAATCCAACGCCGAGGCGGTGCTGTCCTCCGCCTGCAAAATGGGACTTGAAGGCATCGTCTCAAAGAGACTCGACGCGCCGTATCGCCCCGGCCGTGGCGATAGCTGGGTCAAGACCAAGTGCCGCGCCGGGCAGGAAGTCGTACTCGGCGGCTGGACATCCGAGGGCGGCAGCGTTCGCTCGCTGCTGGCGGGTGTTTATCGCGACGGCAGCTTGATGTACGCCGGCCGCATCGGGACCGGATATGGACAAGCGGTGGCCAAGACCTTGTCGCCGAAGTTGGAAAAACTCACGCGCTCCCAAAATCCCTTCAAGGGTGCCGATGCGCCGCCCGAGGAAAAGAATGTGCGCTGGCTCAAGCCTGAACTGGTCGCGGAAATCGAGTTTGCAGGCTGGACTGATTCGGGAATGATCCGCGAGGCCTCCTTCAAGGGTCTGCGTGAGGACAAGGATGCGCGGGACGTCGTGGCGGAGGCACCGGCGTCGGCCTCGGCGGCGGCGCGCGTGCCGCGGCCGGCGAGCGTTTCGAGCAAGCGCGTCCCTGGCAAACGCACAAAAACCGCGAAAGTCTCCGACGGTACGACCGTCATGGGGGTGTCCATCTCCAAGCCCGACAAGGCGTTGTGGCCGGACGCGGGCGACGGCAAAGCGGTCACGAAAATGGATCTGGCCCGCTACTACGAAAGCGTGAGCGAGTGGATGCTGCCGCATCTCGCCGGGCGTCCGTGCTCACTGTTGCGCGCTCCGGATGGATTGGGCGGACAGCAATTCTTTCAGCGCCACGCGATGGCGGGAATGTCCGATCTGTTCGATCTGGTCAAGGTTCGCGGCGACAAGGAAGCGTACGTACAGATCGACAGGCTCGAAGCCCTGGCCGCCGTCGCCCAAATCGGCGGACTGGAACTGCATCCTTGGAACTGCGCGCCCGATCGACCCCGAGCTCGCAGGGCGATTGGTCTTTGACTTGGATCCGGCGCCGGATGTGAAATTCGATGCCGTGATCGCGGCGGCGCACGAAATTCGCGAACGCCTGGAAAGAGTCGGCCTCATCTCCTTCTGCAAGACCACCGGCGGCAAAGGCCTGCATGTCGTCACGGCTCTCAAGGTCGGCAAGCAGGCGGTCAAGTGGCCCGTCGCCAAGAATTTCGCGCACCTGGTCTGCGCGCAAATGGCGCAGGACAGCCCTGATCGCTATCTGGACAACATGTCGAAGACCCAGCGCGTCGGGAGAATCTTTCTGGATTATCTGCGAAACGACCGCATCGCGACGGCGGTGGCGGTGCTCTCGCCGCGAGCGCGGGAGGGCGCTCCGGTGTCGATGCCCCTGTCGTGGCGCGAGGTGAAGAGAGGACTGGCTCCGAAGGCCTTTACGGTGAGAACCGCTGCGAAACTCCTCGCCAAGGCCAAACCCTGGAAAGATTACGCCGATAGCGAACGATCTCTCGCCGATGCCATCAAGCGGATCACGAAGAGTTGAGCGTTGATCGACACAGCGCCGCGCGTGTGCACTCCGCTATAGCCGGGTTCCCCGACCTCGATATCCGTTCAGCATTAACGCGACAGCGATGACGGCGATGATGAGCCCGATGGGACCAATGCCCCAGCCGGCACCCAGGCCCCAATACAAGCCGCCGCCTCCGCCGAAGAGCAGCAACAAGAGGATCAGCACTAAAATAATGTCCACGATCGTCTCCTTTGGATGTCTGGCTAGGGTGTTCGTCTGTGCGCTTAGCGGTGCGAACACATGGCAAGCAGCAGAATGATCGGAATCGGTACGCCCAGCAGCCACAATAGTATTCCTCGGCCCATGGTTGCATTCCCCGTTGTGGTTAAAAATTGAACAACTGAATCTTCGTTGACCACTGTCGGTTTTATTGATCGAAAAAAACATCCACCGATTCGTCTTACTTCGCGTAAGTAGCGTCCTACTGCGTAGGCTTTCGCATTTCCCTACTTGCGGAGCGGCCATTCACTGGCGTCAATGGCTGACTGGCTTTGCCAAGCTGGGTCTGCGGATCACCCGCTCCATCCACTCACCCAGGAGTATGCAATGCAGAACGAAATTCCAAGCCAGAAGACGGAACACCCGAACTCGGATTCCTCTGAAGTACGTGCCAATGATCCGAAGCGCTCGGGCGGCCAGGCATCCCAACGCGAATCGCAAAGGGGCGGATCAGGCGATCCGCAGCGTAACGGCGACAACGGCGACATGCGTAAAGGCGAAACGCGCAAAGATGAGCGCTCGCAGGCGGGTCGCCAAGGCAAGTAAAACGCGAACGGCCATGCCGGAGGGGCGATGGAACCGCGCCCCCGGCGTGCCGGCTACGGCTCGGCGGTTGCCGAGAGCAGACCGACGGCTGCCGCGAACTCCTCTTTGAAATCGGCCACCACTGTTCGCGCGGAGCGAATGCTGTCGACGAGCCCGACGCCTTGCCCCACCCAATACGTCACCAACTCCCGGGCCGCAGGATTCCCGGAGTCGGCGGCCTTGTCGATCGCGGCCAGCGCCGGCGAACTCAACATTTGCATCAAGGGCATCGGCAAGACCTCCGGGCTGTCCGCTCTGCCCCAGGCGTCGTGCCACTTTGAGCGAAGTTGCCGGCTCGGTTTGCCCGTCCGAGCCTTCGAGCGGATCGTGTCGCGCGATGTTGCCTCGATCATTTTCTCGCGAAATGTCGCGCTGGCTTCCGACTCGGGGGTCGCAAGCCAAACGGAACCCGTCCATGCGCCCTGCGCGCCCATCGCCATGCAAGCCGCCATTTGTCCGCCCGTCATGATGCCGCCGGCCGCGATCACCGGAACGTTTTTGCGCGTCGATTCAACGGCGCGGATCACCTCGGGAATCAGCACGAGCGTCGAGACTTCGCCGCAATGACCCCCCGCCTCGCCTCCCTGTGCGACAAGAATATCCACGCCGGCGTTGACCTGACGAATGGCATGTTCTTTCGCGCCGATCAACGCGGCCACCGGCACGCGGTGCTTGCGGGCGCGTTCTATCATCGAGGCCGGCGCGATCCCGAGTGCGTTTGCAATGAGGCGTATCGGATGACGAAACGCGACGTCCATCAGTGCTTCGCCCACGTCGGTCAGTGTTGGGGGGCGTCGCTTGCTCACCACCTCGTCCATGGAGATGCTCACGCCGTGGCTGCCCAGAAGATCGACCATGAACTGCCGATGCCTGCGTGGATATCTGCTGCGACATTGATTCCACACTTGCGCCGGCGCCAAAGGCCTGATGCTCGGGGACCAGAATATCGACCCCGTAGGGTTTGCCGTCGATATGCTTGTCGATCCACTCCAACTCGATGGCAAGCGATTCAGGCGTGAAGCGGCTGCCGCCGAGTACGCCAAATCCTCCGGCGCGGCTGACGGCCGCCACCACGTCGCGGCAGTGACTGAAGGCGAACAGCGGAAATTCCGCGCCGGTCATGCGGCAGAGTTCGTTGTTCATTTTTTTCCTCCAAACAGTTTTCAGGCTATTCGGCGCCGGCCGCAAGATGAACAGGCTTTTCGATGCGCGTGTGTTTCGTCTCAACCAGCCGGTCAAGCAGCGCCTCAACCTCGCTTTCGACGATGAGCATGTCGCGATGCGCGGCGGTAACAAATCGTTGCTCGCGCATATGATCGAATAAACTCACCAACGGATCGTAGTAGCTTTGAACATTGAGCAAGCCGACGGGTTTGAGATGCAGTCCGAGCTGAAGCCAGGAAAAGACTTCGACGATTTCATCGAGCGTGCCGATTCCACCGGGCAACGCGGCGAACGAGTCCGCGAGTTCCACCATTTTGTGTTTGCGTTCGTGCATGGTCGCGACGGGAATCAGTTGGGTGAGACGGCCGTGGGCCCGCTCCTCCGTGAGCAGAGCATGGGGGATGACTCCGATGACCTCCCCGCCCGCGGCCAACGCGGAATCGGCCAGCACCCCCATGAGGCCCGCCCGACCCCCTCCATAAACAATTCCGAATCCGCGTCGGGCACAAGCAGCCCCGAATGAGGCAGCAACAACCGCGTATTCGGGGGCCGCGCCGAAGCTGGACCCAGCATAGATGCATATTCGTGGCATCATCGCCCGGGTGAGTAATTGTTGATGGACCGTACCAAAGGTTAGGGGAGGCTACTCCTCGTGGCAAGCGCCGATTCTCATTCTGTGGACATCAAGGTTGATGAGACCACCCGCGTCTCCGGTATCTTGATTGCGCCGCCGCAAGCAACGGCCTGCTTCGTGGTGGCCCACGGCGCCGGAGCGGGCATGCTGCACTCCTTCATGCAGAATCTCGCGGACGATCTTTCGAACCGCGGGATCGCCACACTGCGCTATCAGTTCCCCTATATGGAAAAGCGCGGCAGGAGACCTGATCCGCCGGCGTTGTGTCACGCCACGGTCCGTGCGGCCGTCGCTGCTGCGGGCGCAAGGTTGCCGGCACTGCCCTTGTTGGCCGGCGGCAAATCCTTCGGCGGACGCATGACCTCGCAGGCGCAGGCGGCGGATCCGCTCCCCGGAGTGCGCGGCTTGGTATTCCTGGGATTCCCGCTGCATCCGCCCAAGGAGCCCTCGGACTCGCGCGGCGAGCATCTTCTGCGCGTGCAAAAACCGATGCTATTCGTGCAAGGTACTCGCGATGCCTACGCGGAACCCTCGCTCTTAAATCCGCTGATGCAACGGTTGGGGGATCGGGCCACGCTGTGCCTGCTGCAAGATGCTGATCACTCTTTCCACGTGCCCGCCCGCAGCGCGGTCAATGCCAGTCAGACCAACGAGGTTATGCTGAAAGCGCTCGTGACCTGGGGCGAAACGATCGTCAACGCATGATCTAGCCGCGCCAAACTGCTACTTCACGCGATCGATCCAAGAGTCTCCCTCATACATTCGCATCGGTCGCCCGCTCTGTTCGACAAAGCGTACGACCTCGCCCACGACGCCGCCGCCTGAGGGCGAGACGAATCGAAATTGTCCACCGCCCAGGGGTTCGAGCGTTACGCGATTGTCCAGGCTCGGCGCGTTGGGCGTGATGATGATCAATTTCTTGTTGAGCAGAACCACCTGCCGGTCTCCGCCTCGCCCGCGATAAAGCCCCGCGAATCGCTCCCAGGAGGGATCCCAGGGGATTTCCACAGGCTTTGCGGCCGCTGCCTTTGCGACCGCCTGGCCCACGGTGCCCATCAATTGTTGGGCGATGTCGGAGGGGTTTGAATCATTGGTGTTAGTCAGTACGATCACCCCCACCTTGTCGTCGAGTTGAATGAGTGTCTGCGTCGTGTTGCCGGGATAGCCGCCGCCGTGACCGATATAGGTCCGGTCCTTGACGCGATTCACATCAAAACCCAGTGCGGTTCCGGAACTCCAGTTCTCTTCCACTGAGCGAACACGCAGGAGTTCGCGCCAGGAGCCGCTGCTCGCGATTTGCGCGCCGCCTCGCGGGCCGCGTCGAAACTGCGCCGACATGAACTTGGCCATGTCCTCGACGTTGGAGGTGAGACCTGTGGCCGCCGCCATGCCATGCGAATCGACGAAGGGCAGGACCTCGCGCGTCCCATCCGGCATGCGGCGGCCGTAGGGAACGGCCATGCCGGAAACGATCTTGTCCACGCTCGAGTCGTTCATTCCCAGTGGATTGAATATATTTTGCTGCACATAGTCGGCCCATTTCTCACCGCTCACCTTCTCGACCACCATCCCGGCGATCGAGTAAGCGAGATTGGAGTACTTCCAGCGCACCGAGGGGGGAAAAGCCGCTTGCCGGTCGGCGAACAGACGTTGTAGTTCATCTTCTGTCGGAAACTGATACGAGACCCAATGATCTCCGGCCTCGCGCTGCAGCCCCGAACTATGGGAAAGCAATTGCTCGATGGTAATCGGGCCGTCATCGTCGCCGGCCGGCTTGGGTTTGAACCAGGGCAGGTACTTCACCACCGGGTCGTCCAGGCCCAACTTGCCCTGCTCGCGAAGCTGCATGATCGCGATGGCGGTAAATAGCTTGCTATTGGACGCCATGCGAAACTTTGTCGTCGCGCTCATCGGCGTCTTCGATTTGATGTCCGCAAAGCCGAAACCCTTGGACCAAACGAGATCCTGGTTACTGATCACGCCCACGGCCACTCCCGGCAGTCCGCGGTATGCGATCTGCCCCTCTATCCAGGCCGAGAACAACCGTTCCGCGCCCATCACGTCGGGATCCGCGGCAACACTCGCGGCGTTGGCCTGCGGCGCGGGCGTCTGCGCACGCAATGGAAGCGCGCATACGCCGATGAGAATTACCGCGCCAAAGGCGAGTCGACGAGTTTTGATCATCGCAATCTCCAGCGGTTCGCCAACGGCCGCTATTCGTTGATTCGCGGAAAATCCGGAGGCACCACCGGCGTGTAGGGTTTTATCTTTCGCGGCCGGCGCGCGAACTCGAATAAAGCATCGATGCCGTCGAACGTGGCAATCTCACCAAGAAGCGTGCGCGTGGGAAACATCAGCTTGAGCTCGCCGCGCTTTATTCGAGCGAGCGCTTCCGCCGCGGTGATCCACAGCATCTCGGACATTTCGTCGCTCGCGAGCGAGGCGCTTTGCCCGGCAGGCACGGGACAGAGGAAAAATCGCGTGTCGAAGCGGCGCGGCACACCGGGCGGTGTAATCCAATGGCTGTAGAACACCAACTCGTTCACCGCCAGATGCCAGCCGTGCAAGCTGCAAAGCGCCGCCAGAGTCGACCGGCCCGCGGAGATTTGCCGGCGGGTTTCACGCAGCTCGGATTCCTCCCAGCCGGCGAGGTTCACCCACTCGCCGCTGGATTCGCGGGCCAACAGCAGGCCACACTCCTCGAATGCCTCGCGCACCGCGGCCACGAAATGCCGCAGTCCGGCGGCGGGTAATTGAAGGCACTCGCAGGCTCGCCTGTCGTCCAATTCCCTGCATAGAACGTAGACCTCGTCGCTTTCATCGCTCTCATCGACCGCGCCGCCGGCAAAGACATAGGCATTGGGCATGAAGTTCGCGCGCGCGCCGCGCTTCAGCAGCAGGATCTCCGGTTTAGCGGCGCCTTCGCGTGCGAAAATCGTTGTGGAGGCGGCCCGCGGAATCACTTCACCATGAGGCATCCCGCGATATTACCATCGCAGGCGCCCGCCATACTTTGCCATCATTGCATCCGCGAGAGGCCATATTGCCCGCATAGAGTTCCATCATGCGGGATGCGGCGCGTGAATTCCTGGCCTTCGGCCTCAAGCAAGTACGCGCCTGCGTTTTTGTCGGCCTGTTTTTTGCGGCGGTCTTCTTGCTGCCGCGCGCAGGCTTGTGGTGCGTTTCGCGGTACGATTTATTGTTTCTCTACGCGCTGATTCTGCAGGCCTGGATGGTCTTGGCGAAGCTCGAGACCCTCGATGAACTCAAGGCCGTCTGCCTGTTCCATGCAATCGGATTTCTTCTCGAGGTCTTCAAGACCTCGCAGGGCATCAGATCGTGGAGTTATCCCGATCCAGGCTACACCAAGCTGTGGGGCGTGCCGCTGTTTTCCGGCTTCATGTACGCCGCGGTGGGCAGCTACGTCATTCAGGCGTGGCGCCTCTTCGAGCTCCGCGTGCGCCATCATCCACCGTATTGGATGGCGTGGCTCGTCGCGTTTTCGATCTACGCCAATTTCTTCACGCACCACTTCATCGGGGATCTGCGCTGGTACATCGCCGCATGTGTGCTCGGACTGTACGCACGCAGCACCGTGTCGTTCCGCCCGCTCGACCGGCAACGCAGCATGCCCCTGTTGCTATCCTTCGTGCTCATCGGCTTCTTCATCTGGCTGGCCGAGAATATCAGCACCTTTTTCGGTGTGTGGCGCTACCCCAATCAAATCGGGGCCTGGGCCACGGTGCACGTCGGCAAGTGGAGTTCCTGGTCATTGCTGGTGATCATGACGTTCACCATCGTCGCCAACTTGAAACACATCAAGGCGCACATTCACGTTCCGGAGCCGTGAATTTTGGCGTTGTGATCAACCTGAGTGATGAGACAGGCGCTGCGTGCCCCGGTGGCGTAAATCCAAAACCAGCTCAATGCCACCGCGAGTCGATTGCGCAGCCCGATCAAAAAGTAGATATGGGCCAAACCCCAAAACCACCAAGCGAGCCAGCCGCGCAGTTTGAACCACCCAAAATCAATGACGGCCGAGCGCTTGCCGATGGTGGCCAGATCCCCCGCGTGCCGGTACTTGAAATCCCGGGTTTGCGAATCACCGGCCAACCGGCGCTTGATGGTGCGCGCCACATGGGTCCCCTGCTGTTTGGCCGCGGGCGCAATGCCTGGAGCGGGCTTGCCCTTCCAGACGTTTATCGTTGCGGTATCGCCGATGACAAAGATGTCGGGAAATCCTGGCACGCTCAAGTCAGCGGCGACCCTCACGCGGCCGGCACCGTCCGCGGCCGCACCCAGCCATGCGGCTGCCGCCGAGGCGCGCACGCCCGCGGCCCACAGAACGACATGCGCGGCGAGCGATTTGCCGCCGACAACGACACCGCTCGAGTTGCAGTCGGTCACAGCGGATCCCAATTGCACTTCCACCCCCAGGCGCTCCAGTGCCCGCTGGGCATAGGCGGATAGGTCGGGCGCAATGGTCGGCAAAACCCTCGGCCCGGCCTCGATCAAGACGACGCGCGCCTGGCGCGTATCGATGGCGCGAAATTCCCCCACCAGATTTTCATGCACCATTTCCGCGATCGCGCCGGCAAGTTCCACGCCGGTGGGGCCGCCGCCGACGATCAGGAAGGTGAGCAGCGCCGCACGCCGTTCAGGATCCGTCTCTCGTTCGGCGCGCTCCAACGACAGCAGGATTCTGCGGCGGATCAAGGTCGCATCCTCCAGGGTCTTGAGCCCCGGTGCATACGCTTCCCATTCATCATGGCCGAAATACGCATGGCGAACGCCGGTCGCGAGTATGAGCGTATCAAAGGCCACTGTGGCACCGTCCTCCAGGATGACGCGTTTCCTGGCGGCATCCACGCCGCTGACCACTGCCAGCAAGGTGTTCACTTCCTTGCGCTTGCGCACCAAGCGACGAATCGGCCACGCTATCTCCGAGGTGGCAAGGACCGCGGTGCCGACCTGGTATAGCAGCGGCTGGAATAGGTGATGATTCCGCTGATCGATGATGGTCAGTTGAATGGGCGCGCCCTTGAGTTCCTGAGCCGCGGATAGGCCGCCGAATCCCGCGCCCACGATCACCACATGATGCAAGGATGCCTCCGTCCGCGTTAGTCTCTATACTCTAGCAAGATCATTTTGTTCCTCGCTTGTACTATGAAACTGGATTTTCACCCAGTGGGTCAGCATTTCCTGCAGATACCGGGGCCCAGTCCCGTTCCCGACCGCATCTTGCGGGCGATGAGCCTGCCCACCATCGATCATCGAGGACCGGAGTTCGGCGCGCTGGGTTTGAAGGTGTTGTCGGGCCTGAAGCAGATATTCCAGACGACATCGCCGGTCGTCGTGTATCCCGCCTCCGGCACCGGCGCATGGGAAGCGGCGCTCTGCAACACCTTGAGCCCCGGCGATCGCGTTCTCATGTACGAGACCGGTCATTTCGCATCGATGTGGACTCAAATGGCGAAGCGGCTTGGCCTCAACGTGGAACTCGCGGCATCCGAGGGTCCCGACGAGTACTTTCCTCAAGCCCACAGTTGGCGACGGGCCATCGATGTTGATCTGATCGAAGCGCGCCTGCGCGCGGATACGCAAAAGCGCATCAGGGCCGTATGCGTGGTGCACAACGAAACATCGACCGGCGTGACCTCGCCTATCCTTCCCGTGCGCCGCGTGTTGGATTCACTCTCGCACCCTGCGCTGCTGCTGGTTGATTCCATCTCGGGATTGGCGTGCGCGGATTATCGTCATGATGAGTGGGGAGTCGATGTCACGATCAGCGGGTCGCAAAAAGGCCTGATGATGCCTCCGGGCATGAGCTTCAACGCCTTGTCCGACCGGGCCATCGAAGCATCCAAGAGCGCGCGGTTGCCGCGCTCCTATTTTGCCTGGGATGAGATTCTCGAGCTCAATAAAACCGGGTACTGGCCCTACACGCCGAATACCAATTTGCTGTACGGCCTGTCGGAAGCGCTCGACATGCTCAAGTCCGAAGGGCCTGGATCAAGTATTCGCCCGCCATCTACGCTGGGGCGCCGCCGTGCGTGCTGCCGTCAACGCCTGGGGATTGCCGATTCAATGCGCCGATCCGGACGCTTACTCGCCGGCGGTGACCGGCGTGATCACGCCGCCCGGCCTGAACGCGGATGCCCTGCGAAAGCTGATCCATGAGCGCTTCGACATGTCCCTGGGTACGGGCTTGGGAAAGCTCAAAGGCAGGATGTTTCGCATCGGCCATCTGGGCAACAGTAACGATCTAACCCTGCTGGCATGCCTCGCCGGATGCGAGATGGGATTGAAGTTGATGCAGATACCCGTGCGCGCCAGCGGCGTGCAGGCGGCGATGGAGTATTTTGCGGCACATCCGGGTGGCATCGGGAAATAATATGAAACGACTGCTGCGGCCCACCAATGTATTTCTCGTCGTTCTGGCGTTGATGTACTTCTTGACCTACTTGGATCGGGTCAATGTCAGCACGGCCGCCGCGGGATTCAGCAAGGACTTCGATCTCAGCAAGACGCAGATCGGACTGGTGTTTTCGGCTTTCGCATATCCCTACCTCTTCCTGCAAATCGTCGGCGGTTTCATCAGCGATCGATTCGGTGCGCGCCGTACGCTGATCGCCTGCGGTCTGATCTGGGCTGCGGCCACCGCCCTCACTGGATTTGCCGCCGGACTCGCGTCCATGATCGTCGCCCGAGTGCTGCTGGGAATCGGTGAGGGAGCAACGTTTCCTGCCGCCACTTGCGCGATGTCGCGCTGGGTCGTCAAGGAGGAGCGCGGCTTTGCGCAAGGCTTCACGCATGCCGCGGCGCGCATCGGCAATGCGGCCGCGCCGGCCGTCGTGGTAGCAATCATGGCCTCCTATGGCTGGCGTGCATCATTTTTTGTATGCGCAGCTGTTGAGCTTCGCGTGGGTGGCATTGTGGGCGGTAACCTTTACCGAGTATCCGAAGGATCACCCGCGAGCGAGCGCGCTGGAACTGAGCAATCTGCCGCCGCCTCGCGCCGCGGCATCGAAGGCCGTGCCCTGGTCGCGCCTGATTGCGCGTATGGCGCCGGTCACCATCGTTTATTTTTGTTACGGTTGGACTCTCTGGCTGTACCTAAGCTGGATCCCGCAATACTTTTTGCACAGCCAGCATCTTGACTTGAAACAGTCGGCGCTGTTCGCATCCAGCGTTTTCTTCGCCGGTGTGATCGGCGATACCTTGGGCGGGATCGTCACCGACCGACTCCTCAAATCCTCCAAGCGCCTGGAAGTGGCGCGCAGCTACATGGTCTGCGTCTGCATGTTTCTGACGCTGATATCGCTGGTCCCGCTGATGTTCACCCATAGTCTCGGCATTTCCCTGGCGTGCCTGTCGGCCGGGTTCTTCTTCGCCGAAATGACCATCGGGCCCATGTGGGCCATTCCGATGGACATCTCGGTTGAATTTTCCGGTACTGCGAGCGGCATCATGAATACCGGCTCCGCACTCGCCGCCATCATCAGTCCGGTGGTCTCCGGTTATCTCATCGACGTCAGCGGCAATTGGCAGCTACCCTTCCTGGGCAGCATGCTGCTCATGGGACTGGGGCTGGTGCTCTCCTTGCGCATGCACCCCGAGAGGAGTTTTGCGCTGGGATCACAGCAGCCAAGCCCCGCGACCTAGGCTGGAAAGAAGCGCCGCGAATCGGGATCGAAGGGTCCTCCCGGCCGCGCTTTGCTCTTCCGTCGTATCCGCGCGCTTGCCGAAGGATGCGAAGACTTCCGGGTGTGTGAGTCCCAAAAGACCTTTGGCGATCGATTGAATTTCACTCATGTGCGTCCGCCCTTGAGTTGATCTGTCTGCGCACTAGAGTGAGACAGACGACCCGTCGGAACAAATGCAATGAGTGAACGCGCGTTAAGCGTTCCTTAACGCGCGATCGTGTCAGGCGCCGTCGGCCACCCAGCTGCCGTGAAAACCGGCGGGTACGCGCACCGGAGCCTGCAGCACCGCCTCGGGTTCGCCGGCAATATCTTGGGCATTGAGAATCTGCAGCTCGCTCAAGTTTTTCGCGGCGCGGTGCACCACGGCCAAAATCCATCCATCGCCCTCCGGCGCATCGGCACTGCGCGGCACGAAGACCGGTTCGCCCACGGTGTCGCCGCCTGAAAAACGGCGCAGCGTGGTCCGGTTGGTCTTGAAGTCCACGTGAGCCAGGGCATCGAACAGCAATGGCTGGTTCATTTCCAGGTTGGCGGTGTGCCAGCAGTGACGGTACGGCAGGCCCGTGAAGCGCTCATCGATGCGCGGAAATTCCCCGATCAAGTCATCGAGCGGCGTACGCACGACTCGGGCGTTGCGATCGTCAAGATCGATCGTCCAACGCACAATGCGCGCATTTGCGGCCACGCCGCGCGAGCCGTCCGGATTGGGGAACAACGGTGCCTGCGGGTACTCCATCATTTCGCAATGCAGCTTGCCGTTCGTCTCGTAGGCATTCACCGGATGAAACACATATACCGGATCCATCTCGATCCAGCGGATCGAATCGACGCTCGCCGACCTCGCCATTAAACCGACGAAAGCGCCTTTTTGCGGTTCCCAAGCAAAGGCGGGGAGTCCCCGCTTCGCGCGCTCCATGTCACCCGTCAAGGGCAGCACGGGGAACACGGTATGTTTCTCGGTCACGACGAAGTCGTGCACCATGGAACAGTAAGGCGCCTTGAATTGATCGCGGCGCAGGACCCTACCGCACGCATCGGTAATGCCGTAGTCCATGAAGGCATTCAAGGGCGTATCGCCGGTGGAATAGCCGAACCACAGCATCTCCCCGCTGTGCGGATCGATCTTAGGATGCGCCGTGAACCGGCCGCCGGTTTCCACCCAACCCTTCGATGCCAGGTCGATCCTGTCCATTTCGAAGGGATTGGAGCCTTCCTGCAGGGCCATCAATTTGCCGGCGTGAAACACAATGTGCGTATTGGCGCCGCCGGCTTTGATCTTTTCCACCGATGGATCGCTGGGCAACCCTAGTCCGCCGAACAGTGCTCGACCGGCCGCGTGTTCGGTAAGCCAACGCGGCGTTCGCACATATCGATTCGCATAATGCGCGCCCCGCTCGTTGAGCCAGAAGCCATGGATCATGCCGTCGCCCAAGAAGGCGTGATACCTCGGGCCCGGATCGAATTGCGGGTTCGGGCCGTTGCGGTACAGCGCCCCGCTCAAGCCTTGAGGAATTTTGCCGCGAACTTTGAGTTCCGCGGTGGATTCGATCCGTACCGGCGCGAGATTTCCGCCGAGGTGCGCATCGTTTGCCGAATGCCGCTCGCTTTGCTGCGTCTGTAGGGGTGCACCCGTGGCCATGGCTCTACTCCTATGGTATTATTTATGTTGTAAATTTATCATGTAAACTATACTAAGGTCAATGCCCAAAACCCTCTCATCCGCCGATATCGAGAGCTTCCGCGCTCGCCTCTGCGATGTGGCCGAAAAGCAGTTCGCATCGCACGGTCCCGACGGGGTCACCATGCGCGAACTGGCCGACGCTCTTGGCGTGTCCTCAATGACGCCCTACCGCTATTTCAAGGATAAGGACAGCATCCTCGCCGCCGTGCGCACGCGCGCGTTCAATCGCTTTGCAGCAGCCATGGAGGCGGCCGCCAGCGGCAGCAAATCCGAATCAGGTAACGCGTATCTTGATTTTGCGCTCGCGAATCCAGCGGCGTACCGGCTGATGTTCGACGTGAGTCAGCCAACCTTTGCGAATTATCCGGACCTGGTGGCAGCCATGGACCGCGCGCGCCTCACCATGGGCGATGGACTTCGCGACCTGGCCGCCGCGGGGCACTTCAAGGGCGATGTGGAACTGGCAGGCTACGTTTTTTGGTCGGCCGTGCATGGCGCGGTCATGCTGGAACTGGCAGGGCTTCTGGATGGCAGCAGCCTGGACGCGCGCAAGATTGCCCGGCCCGCCATCCAGGCGCTCGTCAAGCACTTCGGAATCGGCAAGGATCGTCTTTTCTAGGTCAATCGACTTTTTAGGTCGGCGACCGGGTGATGGCCGCGATGCCGGCGTTGATGGCCACACCGCCAAAGATCAGCCAGGTGAATAGCAACGCGGCGAGCGCGAGCGGTTTGACGCCGGCGGTGCGCACCGCCGACACATGCGTGGTGGCGCCCAAGGCCGCCATCGCCATCGCCAAAATAAAAGTGTCGATGTTGATTGCCTGCGCGACGAGCGGCTGCGGCAGCAGCGCCAATGAATTGAATCCCGCCACCGCGATGAAACCCAAGGCAAACCAAGGAATGACGACGCGCCGCGATTTCACGGCGTCGTGCCGCGATTTGCCGGCGTCGTCAGCGGCCGGCGGCGCGCCCCCATCAGGGTTGCGTGACAGATAGGCCGAGAGAATGATGAGGAACGGCGCCAGCATCATCACGCGCACCATCTTGGTAATCACCGCTGTGTTCGCCACGTCCTCGCTGACCGCGCGGCCCGCGGCCAGCACCTGAGCCACTTCGTGGATGGTGGAGCCGGCGTAAATCCCAAATCCGGTCGGCGACATGGGAAGCAGCGCGTAGCGCTCGTTGAGATGGTATAGCGCGGGGTATAAGAAGATGCTGACCGTGCCGAACACCACCACCGTCGATACCGCCACGGTGACCTGCGCCGCGCGGCCACGAACCACGGGCTCGGCGGCCATCACGGCCGCGGCCCCGCAAATCGAGCTGCCGGCGCCGATGAGCAGCGCGGTCTTGCGATCCAGCCCGAAGAGCCGGGTTCCGGCCCACCACGACAGGGCAAAGGTGCTGCTCAAGACCAGGGCGTCGATGGCCACGCCCGCGAGCCCCACGTCGGCAATGTCCTGAAAGGTCAGTCGCAGCCCGAAAAAGATGATGCCTGCGCGCAGCAGGATCTGCTTGGAAAAGGTCACGCCGGGGGCACCCCTTTCGGCAATACGCGGGTAGACCGTGTTGCCGACGATCATCCCGAGCACGATGGCCAGGGTGAGTGCGCTGATGCCGTTGGCCTGCAGCCAGGGAATCCTGGCGAATTGCATCGCCGCCAGCGCCAGCGCGCCGGCGAGGGCAATACCAGGCGCGATCCGCACGAACTTGTTGATGAGGCGCTCCCGCCGGTAAGAGTGTTGTGAACAGTGCCACCGGCGTCTATATTTGTAAAACAGATTGTTTATCTATAATCAATCGATTTTGTAACTCAATTTTCGCCATGCACATCACCTTACGGCAACTGCAAATATTCCGCGCCATCGCGCTCAGCGGCAGCACCACCGCGGCGGCCAAGAACGTACCGCTCTCGCAGTCCGCCGCGAGCGCATCCTTGAATGAACTGGAGCGCGCCTTGCGCGCGCCGCTGTTCGACCGCGTGGGCAAGCGATTGCTGTTGAACGACAACGGCAGGGCGCTGTTGCCCATGGCCTTGGGTGTGCTCGATGGTGCCCGAAGCCTTGAATCGGCGTTCCTCGAGCACTCGCTGGCGCCCGATCTGCAGCTGTTCGCAAGCACCACCATCGGCAATTATGTGCTGCCGGATCTCTTGACCCGCTTCGAGCGCCTGGCACCCGGCGCGCGCATCAACTTGCGCATCGGCAACACCCAGGAAGTGGTGACCGCCGTCCAGGAGTTTGGCGTCGACCTCGGATTGATCGAGGGACCCTGTCATGCGGCCGATGTCGTGGTGATGCCCTGGCTCGAGGATGAACTGGTGGTGGTCGCTGCGCCCTTTCACCCCCTGGCGAGAGCAGCCAGGCGCAGAGCGCTGAACATCGCTCAGCTGGCCGAGGCGCGATGGCTATTGCGCGAGCCCGGGTCGGGGACGCGCGTCGCCGTCGAGCAGGCGCTGCTCAACCACCTGCCGGATCTCACGTCGGTCATGACCCTCGGCAGCTCTGAGGCCATCAAAAATGCCGCGGCCGCGGGACTGGGACTCAGTTGTCTGTCCGGCAGCGTGGTTCAAGATTTGGTGAGCGCCAAACGCCTGCGTGTGCTCAGCACCAGGCTGCCGCGCCTGACTCGGCGCTTTGCCTTGGTCCATCACCGACGTAAATTGCTGTCCGATTCCCTGCGCCGATTCATCGCTCATTGTAAATCCTACGGATGAGAGGAGATAACCCATGTCAGTGACCACAACAAAGATGGATCGCATCGCGCTCATCCGCTTGCAGCGCCCGGAACGGCGCAATGCCGTGGACGCCGCCACCGCGGCGGCGCTCGCGCAGGCATTTCGAGACTTTGATGCCGATGCGGCGCTCGACGTTGCCGTGTTCGCCGGGGCCGATGATGTTTTTTGCGCCGGTGCGGATCTAAAAGCCATCGCAGCGGGCGAGCGGCGCGAACTGTCGCGCAGCGGGGATTCGCCCATGGGACCGCCCAGGCTGCCCTTGTCCAAGCCGGTGATCGCCGCCATCGAAGGTCCGGCGGTCGCGGGTGGCCTCGAGCTGGTGCTGTGGGCGGATTTGCGCATTGCCGGCAAGAGCGCCGTGTTCGGCGTCTTCAATCGCCGCTTCGGTGTCCCCTTGGTCGATCTGGGCACCATACGCTTGCCGCGCATCATCGGTCACAGCCGCGCCATGGATCTCATCTTGACCGGACGCGCTGTCGACGCGGCGGAGGCATTGGCCATGGGATTGATCAACCGTTGCGTTCCTGACGGCGAGGCGTTGGCGACGGCGCTGGTGCTGGCACGGCAACTCTCGAGTTTTCCGCAAACCGCCATGCGCCATGACCGACTGTCGGCCATCGAACAGTGGGGCTTGCGCGAGCAAGAAGCGATCGACAACGAGATTGCCCACGGGCAGGTGACCGCGGCCTCGGGCGAAATGCTACTGGGCGCGCGCACGTTCAGCGAGGGCGCGGGGCGGCACGGAAAATCCTTGCCCTAGGGCCCTAGGACCTGATGGGAACCTGGTCGATCGGCAGATAGCCGGGTGTGGCAGCGACGCGCTCAAACCACCGCTGCACGTTGGGGTAGACGCTCAAGTCGAAGCCGCCTTCGTCTGCGCAGTGCGTGTAAGCGTATAAACCGATGTCGGCTACCGTATAGCGCTCGTCGACAAAAAAGGTCCGCGACGTCAAATGCGCCTCCATGACGCGCAAGGCAGCGTTGCCCTGGCGCAGCCAGGGCCCGAATTCCTCCTCGCGCGTTGGAATCGCTTTGGGAAACGCACGCCGAAAACGCGCTCGCGAGATGACTCGATCCACATTGCTCTGCTCGAAGCACAGCCACTCCAGTGCACGCGTGCGGCTCAATTTTTCCGCCGGCAAAAAAGGTGTGCCCTCACTCAAGTACATCAGGATCGCCGTGGACTCGCGCAGCAACGTGCCGTCGGGCAGCTCGAGCGCCGGGATCTGGCCGGCCGGATTTTTCTCGAGGAACCAGGGTTGCGCGGTTTCGCCCGCGATGATGTCGACCGGGCGGTACTCGTACGCCATGCCGAGCTGGCTCAAAAGCAGCCGCACTTTGTAGGAATTGCCGGAAAACAGGTAATCGTAAAGAATCGGTTTGGCTGGCATGACGACCTTCGCTCGACCAACAGGGGACTATCGTAACGGATGGTTGAATATGCGCCAGCCGGCGGTTGGCGGGATTTGCTTGCCCGCTGGCAGGACCGACGATATCAATCGGACAAGGCGAGTCTCTGAAGCAACGCGTTCCAGCGTGGGTCGCTTTGCAGGCCGGCAAACAAAGGATCATAGGCGACGCCGTTCAGGCCGCTGTCATGTTGTTGATAAGCTCGCTCCAGCCACTCGAACGCCTTGTCCTTCTCGCCGCGCCAGGCGTACACGTTGCCGACCTGGTAAGCCATGTCCGCAGCATGCTTGGTAATCAGCTCTGCCAGCGCCTGTTGCGACTGCGCTTCGTTTTTGCGCGCATGCTCGATCATGGCGTCGCCCATTTCGCGGCCGCCCTCCCCGCCTTGTTTTTGAAACTCAGCCTGCGCCTCGTTCAGCCGGCCTTCGAGCATGTCGAGTTGGCCGAGCGCGAAATGAAATGCGTCGGCGGAAGGGCTGATGGCCAAGGCGCGATTGAGAGCCCGGCGCGCCCCGGCATAGTCGCGGCTCTGGGTGAGGAACAGGCCCAGGTTGGCCCAGGCATAGCCGTTCAGTGGGTCCAGTTCGATCGCCTTGTTCATTGCGCCGATGGCTTGGTGAATTCGGCCGAATGCCGCGATCTGCGCGCCGTACAAGCTCTGCACCGCGCTGTCGCCGGGCGCGAGCGCCAGGGCCTTTTCGCTGTCGGACCGGGCTCCGGCGAAATCCAAGGTCTCCAGTCTGAACAGGGCGCGAGCGCGGTAAGCGTCCACGAATTGCGGCGCCAGCGCCAAAGCTTTTTCCGCCGCATCGTGCGCCCGGACGAATCCCGCGACGTCCTGCGAGGAATTGGCAATCGCAGTCTCGGTGAAGGACAGGCCGGAATAGGCCGCGGCGTAATCAGGATCGAGCGCGATGGCTTTGCGATAGCCGGCGATCGCTCGTTTGATGTCCTCCAGATTGCCGCGGCGGCCGTATTGCCTGGCGAGCAGGTATTCGTTGTACGCCTCTGGGTTGTCGCTGCGATGGAAGTCCGTGGCGGGAGTGGGCAGCAACTTCAGCTTCAGGGCCGCGACGACGGCTGCCGCAATCTCGTCCTGCACCTGAAAGATATCTTTCTCGTTCCGTTCATAAGTCTGCGACCACAGATGCACCCCGCTGTCGGCGCGGATCAACTCGGCGGTCACACGTACCGTATCGCCCGCGCGGCGCACGCTTCCTTCCAACAGGTGCGCGACGCCCAAGGTTGAGGCGATTTCCGCAATCGGGACCTGCTTGCCTTGGAAGTGGAAAGAGGACGTGCGGGCGGTGACCTGCAGGTCGCGGTTTTGCGCCAGCAAGCTGATGAGTTCCTCGGTCAGGCCATCCGAAAAATATCCCTGGTTCTTTTTCTCGCTCATATCCAGGAACGGCAAAACAGCAATGGATTTTTCACTGACCGGGCGCGCCGGCGAACCGGTCAGCGCGAAGCGCGCCTGATCGGCGCGACGTTCCAACTCGTACGCGGTCATCGCCAGAATGGCGAGCGCCGCGGCCGACACCGCCACCACCACCGCTCGGTTGCGGCGCACGAATTTTCTCATCCGATAGGAAAGCCGTATGCGCTGAGCCGTCACGGGCTTGCCGTCCAGGTAGCGCTTCAGATCATCCGCCAGCGCATCGGCGCTCGCGTACCTGGCCGACGGCTCCTTGGCCAGCGCCTTGAGCACAATGAGATCCAGGTCGCCACGCAGTTGCCGGCTCAACTGATCGAGCGTGCCGCCGCGCACTGCGCAGGCCGGGTTCGAAAGCATGGTGCTGGGCTTGTTCACTTCGGCGGTGGCGATGGCTTGCTCGAGCAACCCGCGCGTCGCGCCGGCATTCAGCCGGTAAGGCCGATCACCGGTCAGGAGTTCGAAAAGCACGACGCCCAGGGAGTAGATGTCGCTCTTGGCATCGACCGGATCGCCCCGCACCAACTCCGGGCTTGCAAAAACAGGGGTGAGCACCTGCCCGTAGACGCGGGTGAGCGGCGCTTGAGTCGCAGCGTCGTCGCCCAACAGCGTCGCGACGCCGAAGTCCAACAGCCGGGCCTGCCCCTCTTTAGTGACCAGAATGTTGGAGGGTTTCAGGTCCCGATGAATGACGTTGCGCTCGTGAGCGTACTGCACCGCCTCGAGCACTTGTAGAAACAAACGCAATCGCTCGCGAATGCCGAGGCGCTGTGCGTCGCACCAGTCCGTGAGCAATTCGCCGTGTACGTACTCCATCGACAGGTACGGCAGGCCCTGCGGATCGATTCCCGCGTCGTACAGACGTGCGATATGCGGGTGTTCCAAGCCGGCCAAAATATCTCGCTCGCGCGCAAAGCGTTGCTCCAGGTCCCGGCGCACGCGCGTCAGCAGCGGCAATTTCAGTGCAACCTCGCGCTTGAATACGCCGTCGGCCCGTTTCGCGAGCCACACCTCGGCCATGCCGCCGGCACCCAGCAATCGAATCAATTCATAGGGACCCACACGCTCGCCGGCTTGCAGGCCGGTCGCGCCGGGAATTCCTCGCTCATCCTCCGCACTCCCGTCCAGCATCGTCAGAAAGGTCCTCGAACTGAGCGGTTCTCGAAACTCGGGGAGCAGCGCCTGACGCAACACCGGCAGCAGATCCTGATATTGCGGCGAAAGCGCTTGCAGCCAACGGCGCCTTTCGGCGTCATCCAGTGGCAGCGCCTCATCGAGCAGGCGGCTGATCAGCGCCATTTGAGGGGCGGTAATCCGCATTCGGCTCCCGGGATCGTTCCGCTATTCGGTATTCTTCAGCGAAAGAGCAATTTAGCGCATCCGCGGGAAAGGATTGGATAATTTGGCGCCGTCGCCGGACAATGCGCGACACATTATTAGCAGGGGCCAAAGGGGAGTTGATGACTCACGCTGCCATCGTCGGCTGGGGCAAATGCCTGCCGCCGTCAATACTGTCAAATCGCGACCTCGCCACATTCCTGCCCACGGACGATGAATGGATCACGACGCGCACCGGCATGAAAGAGAGGCGCATCTCTCACGTGCCCGGCATCGAACTGGCCATCACCGCATCGCGGCGCGCCATTGCCTGCGCCGGAATGTCCGGCAAGGACATCGAACTCGTCATCTACGGCAGTTGCAGCAACGACGAGACCGTTCCCAACAGTGCGTCGGGGGTGCAGCAGCGCATCGGCGCGACCCAGGCAGCCTCATTCGATGTCAACACCGCGTGCACCAGCTTCATGTACGGGCTGTCCATCGGTTCATCGATGATCAAGAGCGGCATCGTCAAGAACGCGCTCGTCATCGGCGTGGAACTCATATCTCAGTACATGGATTGGGATAACCGCAATGTGGCGGTGCTTTTCGGCGACGGCGCCGCTGCCGTGGTGCTCCAGCAGTCGGAGCAGGAGAGCGGTGTGATCGCCGAGAAGCTTCAGTGTTACGCCGATGCGCGGCAAATTCTGCGGGTGCGCGGCATGGGGACGATGTACGCAAATCTTGGCGTGCCCTTCGGACTGACCCGCTGGGACTTCGACGGCCAGGAAATCTTCCGCAAGGCCGTGCAAGGCATGAGCGATGCCAGTCTCGACGTCATGCGCCGCGCCGGCGTTACCATGGATGACATTGCACTGGTGGTGCCGCATCAAGCCAACTTGCGCATCATCGATGCCGTGGCCAAGCGCGCAGGCGCAGGCGCAGACAAGCTGTATCTGACTGTGCAGAAATACGGAAACATGAGTTCCGCGACGGCGCCGGTCGCACTCGTGGAGGCGGTGGAGGAGGGCCGCGTGCCGCCCCGCAGTCTGGTGCTCATGCCGGCGTTCGGCGGAGGACTGACCTTGTCGGCGCACTTGATCCGCTGGGGCGAGCGCACCACGCCTCTTGAGCACAGCGACGCAGAGTTGCCGCCCTGCTCGAAGACAGCGCTCGAGCTGGTGAACGAAATCCGCGCCCAGAAAAAGATCGGCGAGGCCGAAGCCACGCGCTTCGAGACCTTGAGTTTTCCGGAAAATCGGACCGACTAGGCCGGAGGTCCTTTTGGCGCGTTCGCGCAAATTATCCGCCGATCTGTTTCTGCCGCGCAGCGGCAAGCGGCCGCAAGCCAAACGCTCGACGCGCCCGCAGGACAGTGCCGAGATTCAGGAAATTTGGGCGGTGATCGGCGCGATCCCGCGCGGACAAGCGACCACCTACGGCGCCGTCGCCCGTGCCGCGGGATTGTCCGGTCGCGCGCGCCTCGCCGGCCGCGCGCTGAGCATCTCACCGCCGGAGATGAAGCTTCCCTGGCATCGCGTCGTCGGCGCCGGCGGCCGCATCGTATTTCCGCGATCGTCGGCGCAGCACCGCGAACAAACCCGACGATTGCGCGCCGAGGGTGTCGCGGTCAAGGATGGCCGCGTCAGTAAAGCGGCAATGACGGATCTCGAAGGCTAGCGCCGCGCTGACTGCGCCCCACACGTGGGTGAACCTCGGCTAGGGTTGCCCGGCCCAGACGTCGCTGCGTTTGATTCGATCGATGAGCCCCTGGGGATCCAATTTTTGAAATCCGGGAGGTATCTCGAATAGCGCTGCCGATTGCGCCTCGACGCGGATGTGTTCGAGAGCGATCGTCGATCCATCAACGGCCCGCAGTTTCACGGGAAATTCCAACAGAGGGTCAATCCAACGTTGACTTGTCCCCTGATCCGGGGAATCTACGTGATACTCGACGGTACCAGACTCGTCGGGGGTTCGAGGCGCTGTGCGAGCGCAGCTCCAGTCGCCGATTGCACTGCCCGCGTTCTGTGCCGCCGCGCGCCATTGGCGGCAGGGATCTTTGGGATCGATCGGGACAAAGAGCTGAGTGAGACGGCTCGATTGCTTCGCGTCCATGAAGAGCCGCTGCGCCGGACTCACGAAGAGGGCGGCGCCGGTCTCGCCGTCGACCAGAAAATAACCGGCCATTCCGGACGTTTCGATGCGCACCATGCCATTGGTCACGTACAGCCGCCCGCCGGTACCCGCCGCCGCCAAGCCGGCGGCATCCCGTATGACGATGTCGGCGGAAAAATCCCGCGCAGTCAAGGCTTGGGCCGACACGCCGGCAAGCGGTGTCAGCACCAAGCACAGCACAGACCGCAATCGCACTCCTTTAGTCGAGATACGGTTGCTTGACCGCATGATCAAAGTCGAACAGATCGAACAGGTCGGACAACGCCGGCATATTGACCGGCACGTACGGCCGCTCATCCCGCACCTTGGGGTTCGGCAAATTGTCGCGGCTCCGGTCGGTCAGGGGTTTGAGATGCCAATTACGCTCGATGAACTTCAGGAGCGAAACGTGGTCGGCATAGCCGTGATTGACCTTGCCGCCGGTGGAATATTCGGAGAGCGCGAGCAGAGGAATGCGCGGTCCGTCGCCAAAGAAGTCAAGCGGCTGAATGAAGCCCGAGTCCCAGTAGCCGCCGGCCTCATCCCAGGTAATGAAGACCACCGTGTCCGCCTTGAGTTTCGGATTTGCGTCCAACGCGTCCAGCACCTGCTGCACATAGGCTTCGAACAGATCGACCTTGGACGATGAGGGGTGGCCATCGAGCAATCCATCCGGCTTGCCGAATGAAACCGAGGGGAGCGTGTTGCCCTGAATGTCGGCCAGCAGGTCGACGGTGTCCTTGATATGGGCGGCCCTCTGCTCGGGGTTGGCCATGATCGAGGTGGCGTACTGGAAGGGATTGCAGATCTGACAGTAGGCCACGCCCAGGGAGTGAGCCGGGTCCTTGAGCGCCGCCGCCCCTAAGGCGGTCG
Source organism: uncultured Gammaproteobacteria bacterium (assembly GCA_963775565.1). Classification (GTDB taxonomy): domain Bacteria; phylum Pseudomonadota; class Gammaproteobacteria; order Steroidobacterales; family Steroidobacteraceae; genus Bog-1198. The sequence continues at coordinate 460,603 of CAVZJP010000014.1, read as the reverse complement.
AGGAGTTCAACGTTGCGGCCGTTCCGGCCGCGACGGCCTCGTTCGAGAGAACGACGGCATCGTTGTAAGAACCACCGAAATATGCCCAGGTGATGTTCTTTTCGTTGAGCGCGTCGCCGATGGTACGCACCGGCGATGCCGGCAGCATGTTCTGCGTCGCCGGCGATGGTGCCTGGAAGCCGTTGGGCAGGAAACCAGGGTTGGTGTTGTCCAGCATGTAGTAATGAGCTTCGGCGCAGTTAGGCTCGGCGCGGTACGGCAGGGCCTCGAGGTAGCTGACGATCGGAGCGACACCCGGCTGCGTGAAATCCGAACAATTCGTGAAATTGTTGTCGGCGGTGTACTGATTCGTGGTGCCCGCGACCGGATTCGGGTTTGCAACCTCGTTCGCAGGCGGCGTGATGGGATTACCGTTGCCATCGCTCCAGAAACCAGCGTCGCCGGTGCCCAACATGAAATGATTGGCCCCCGTACCGCCCTGAAACGACTGATGGAAATTATCGCTGAGGGTGAATCGGTCGGCGAGGGTCTTTAGCGTCGCCGCCTGCTCCTGCTCCGCGTTGTAGAAGCCCATCTCATTGCCTTCGCTGAAGTTGTGTTGCACCGCCGGGAGCACGGCGTCGTTCAAGGCATAAGTCGCCATCACGAAGGGGAATAGATCGTTGAGGCAACCGCTGGGATTGCCCCGGGTCGCATTGGCCACGCTGCAGTCCGATTGCTGCCATGCCTGATAAAAGCGATGGGTCATGTCGCCGGTATAGTCATCGTCGCTGATATTGGGCCCCTGCAGCAGAAATGGGCCGTTCGGCAGCGTGCCGGCGCCCGGGATGCGCGTGTCGAGCGTATCGGCCGGGAGCGCGGTAAAGCCGGTCGTCAAAATGGTGTTCGTGTTGTCGTTGAAATCCGGACTCGGATCGAGCGTCGCGGCAAACGCCACGAAGGCCGGCGTAAACGGCGGGCTCGACGTGCTCTGTGCCACCGGGGCACCGTTCGTGTTGGGCTGCGGCATCTGGCCGGTGCTGCCGTAGGAGGATTTGGCATGGTCCGGCGCGCCGACGTAGTACCGCGGCTGTGGAGTCACCAGAAATTGCTGCGAGAGAGAAAACTCGGGCCGGGCGAACCGTCTTCATTGACGATGCCCTTCGAAAGAAGGTTCGAAATCGTCTGGCCCTTGCCTTTCGGTTTGTAGACTCCGAACGTATGATCGGTGCCGCGATTCTCGCCGATCAGGATGATGACGTGTTTGATCGGGGATTCCGTCTTGACTCGACGCGCCGGATCTCGTTCCGGTTCGCCCGCCGCGGATAGCGCTACGGCAGAGACGCAAAATGACATGGCCGCGCTCAGCAGCGCCGCGGCGACTCCCCGTTTAGATCGAACTCCATCAGTACTTCGCATGTGGGCTCCCTCGGGTTGATTCCGGGTGCAAGCCTAGCGAGCGGATGTCTCATCCCGGTGAAGCTTTGATTTCAATTTCGACATGAGCGCCATTCAACGGCCGGCAGATTTCGATCCTGCGGCACGTTGCGCGGCGGATTGGCGAGCTGCATGGAGCGCGGGGTCGAACAGCGACCACGGTTCGGCCGCCTGCAGCGTCAGCGCCGCCGCAGCGAACGTCAGTCTGCGATAGTTGAGATATTCACCCGCCGCCTCCTCGAATCGACCCGCAGCCGCATCAATATCGATTCGGTGCAGAGTTTCCATCAAGGCCGTCACGGTAGCGCGCGCCTGCGCTCGCTCGGCCGCCCCCCAGGCCATCCCGCCGCTCCCTTGATCCGGGTAGTGATCGGCAAGATCCTGCAATTGCTCGGTCTCGTTGTTTACCGCCAGCGCGATCACCTCCATGTCATGCCGCGATATGGCAATGTCCAGAACGCTGGCGAAGCCATTGATATCCGAAAGCACATTGGTGCCCGTCAGGTGATACTCGGGCCGCACGCCGTCTCCGATGGCGTTGAGGTAGGCCAGCAGGTCGGTGCGATCCTGCGCAGTCAGTCCCAGATCGAACACGCGATTGAAGTGATCGATCACCTCAAGATAGTTTTCGAAACGGCCGTCGTGAAAGTAACGGCCGTTGAAATTGGCGTTCAGCAATGTTGGCGTCTTGTACAGGCCGCCGCTGCCGACATCGTGCTGGCGATGGTCGACGAAGGCGGCGGACGGTTGATGGCAGCCGGTACAACTCATGCCGGAATCGTGCGGAAAAGGCCTGCCGAATATTTCTTCACCGCGTAGCGGCGCAGGACCGGCGCTTGGGCGTAGGCGCCCGCCGGGTCCCAACTGGGGATTGGGCAGAAAGTCGATATCCTCGATATAGGCCACGATGGCATCCAGAATCTGCGGCGATGGCGCATCCCCCGCGAATTCATTGACTATGACGTTGTGGACGAAATCCCGCAGCGACGCCGTGCGTCCATCATGCCCGTAAGGGGCAAGGAACCGGGCGCCGCGCAAACTCGGGATGGCCACGGGATCGAGCACGCTGTTGTCCGCCCGGGGGTTGAACAAGGAACCGGTGGTGTCGAAATTGCCAGGGTGCGTCGAGAGGCCGGGGATGAACAGCTTGGGGTTCGACGCGCCGTTCACGTGACAAGTACCGCAGCTGATGTGCGCCTTGCGCGCCGGCTCTCCCAAAATACCGGGCGAGTTGAAGGCGAGATTGCCGAGATTCGACAAATAGGATCTGTGGCCGCGCATGGCTTCGGAGTGGAACACCTCGCGAGGGTTGTTGATCGCGTCTTCGTCGAGCTCGGAGCCGATCGGCAGACCCGACCGATCATCCTTTACCGGAGAGGCGTGCCCAGGGGACACCACTCCCGGCAATAGGAGCAGCGCGGCAAGCGCGATCGGCGCACCACCTGACCAAAACATGCCCATCGAAATACCCCCGCCGGACTCCTATGTTCCAGCGAGGGTTTAGCATTCGGGCATGTCGGCATTGTGACGGCAAGCCTGGCGTTACTTGCGCCTGGTCCAGACCACCATGCTGGGCTTTAACGCTTGCTTCCATTGTCTGGCACGACGCTCGCGCCGCGAACCTATCGCCGGATCCGCTCGCTTGCTCAGCTTTGCCTTGGCGCCGGTCACTTGCTGCCAACCCTTCTGCGGATCGAATTTTTGTGCATAGCCGCCGCTCAAAACTGCGAATGCCGCGCTGGCGTGGCCCTTGAAGTCAATTTGCGCCTGCGCGTGCTGGTGCCCGAACCAGTTGGGGGTGACGAAATCGGTCACCAGAGCGCTCCCAATCTGGTAGCCATACTGATCATCTTCCACCGGATCGCACACCTCGCCCGCCCAAAACACGCCTTGCGAATCTTGATATGCGCTGTTGAGCCAGGGATCCACCGCCATTTCGCAGATCTCATGAGTGGCACCCACGCTGACGTTCGCCTTGTCGGCAAGAATGCTCTTCACGAACACCTTGGAAATCGGCAAGCCTTCATTGGTCAGGTCATGATAGGCGAGCGCACCCGCTTGATCGCTATCGTCCAGAAACACAATCCACCACGTACCCGCAGCAGGTGTCTGTCCCTGCGGAATGAATGTGAATGTGCCTGCCTCGACACCCCAAATCGATGCCAGATCCTGGTTCCACTGCTGGCTGAAGGCCGGCAGCATTGCCTGGACATCGGGTGTCGCAATCGCGGTGGATTCGTTGATGACAGCCAGTTGCAACATATGAACCTCCTTGTGTATGTCGATCGAGGCGCAATCAATGCCCGCTCGATTGTAGTGGCGGCATCAAGTGGCGAAAAGCCCTATTTTGGCGAATGCTGCGGCGCGACTTTGCGTTCAGCTCTTGCTATCCAGCATGGTGATCTTGAGTCCGGCGAATGAAATGTCGCCGATCAATCCGTTCTCGCTGAACACAAAGCCGAGTACGGGTTTACTCAAGGTCGCCGGGTCGTACTCGCCGCCTGCGCCCTTCGACACGACGGCAATTCCGGATTGTGCGCCGACGATCCAGCCCTTGCTCGAGACGAACTTCACCAACGCCCGGGTGGTCATGAACATGATGACTTCACTGTGCTCCGCCGCGCCGGCCGTGAGGCCCTCCGATCCGCCTTGAACGAGGTAGTGACGCACCGGGCGCCCCTCGATCATGAGCACGCCTTCCCCGTATTCTCCGGCGACGCCCGCGCCGCCCTTGACCACGCGTGGGAACACCAACATGCCGACCGCTTTGTCGGCCAGCTGCTGGTGAATCGCATTTTGCTGATAGAACAGCGCCAATGCCGTGCTGGCGTCTCCATCGATCGCAGCGCTGCGACCCGCGAATGCTCCAGCGGACGTAAATAGACTTAAGGCGCAAACACTCAGCGACATGAGCCAATGCTTGATGATCATCACGCACCTCCGATTGACCGCCTTCCCTTCTGCTCTCAAATACCGACCGATGGGTCTTAGGTTCGGTTCTTCTTTTTTACGTCTGCACGAGGCGACAAAATCGTTGCGCCGCCCGCAAGAAGGCGCGCGCGCCGGCATGCCGTGTAGTCGATTGCTGACACGCGATATCGGACATTGCGAGCCACTCTTTCGCCTATAGTGCAAAAACTCAACGCATCCTTAGAACGCGCACAACCCATGATTCAATTGCCGCAAAATTCCTCACTGGATTTGGCGTTGGTGTAGGTTCCGCGATGTTTCGAACCTCCATCATCCGCATGGTGTTGGCACTCCTCGCGGCGACCGCCCTCGTCGCGATCCTGGTCACGCCGTATATCAGCGAAGTGCTGTCCGCCTGGTATCGGGTGCAATCGGAAAATCACGCCAAGTCCTTGGTGCGATCCCTGGAAGACGAACTCGGCTCGCTCGTCGATCGCAATGACGCCGCTCATCTGCGGGCGCGTCTCGCGGAGGTCGCTCGCGCTGAACCGCACTTGGTTGCCATCAAGCTCTGTCGGGCTGACGGCACCGAAATTAGCGAGACCGGCAGCGCGTCGCGCGCCATCGTGTGTCAGCCGGAACGCGCAGCAGTCACCGACAGCAACCGCATCATTCAAGGACCCGACGGTCGGCTGCAAATCTCCGAGTTTGGCGCGCGGACCCTGAGTGAGCGGCCGTTTCGAGTCGTCCTCGCCTACGACCTGGCGTTCGCCGATTGGAATCGAACCGGATGGCGCCGATTCGTCGTCGCTTTCGTCGGCGTATCCACGTTGGGTTTGTTGCTGATTGTCGCGCTCCTGGTGTGGTGGCTGCTCAGGCGCTGGGCAATGCTGCTGTTGAGCGACATCCGCAGCGGCCGTCTGATCGGGGATGCGAGGTCGCCGGAATTTTCGTTGCCCATTCTGTCGCAAATCAGAAAGCTCCTGCTGGAGGCGGAAGAGACGCAGCGATTGGAGATCGACTACCGCGAAAATTGGACGCCGCAGGCACTCAAGCAGGTCGTTGAGCATCAACTCAACTCCTGTCAGGTCATGACGGTCTCGAATCGTGAACCCTACAGCCACGTGCTCGACGCCGACGGTCATGTCAACGTTCAAGTCCCCGCGAGCGGCATGGTGACGGCGCTGGAACCCGTGATGCGCGCCTGCTCCGGTGTCTGGATCGCCCACGGCAGCGGCAATGCCGATCGGCAGGTGGTCGACGCATACGATCGAATCGCCGTGCCTCCCGATGATCCCTCATATGTCTTGCGCCGCGTCTGGTTGTCCGAAGAAGAGGAACAAGGCTACTACCTGGGCTTCTCCAACGAAGGCCTGTGGCCGCTGTGTCATTTGGCGTACGTGCGGCCGGCGTTTCGCGAGAGCGACTGGCAGAGCTACCAATCGGTCAACCGCAAGTTCGCCGCCGTGGTCGCGAAAGAGGCCAAGACGGATCACCCGGTCGTTCTCATCCAGGACTTTCACTTCTCGCTGCTGCCGGGACTGATTCGCGAGCGCATTCCGCGGGCGACCATCGGTCTGTTCTGGCACGTGCCGTGGCCGAACGCGGAAACCTTCGGAGTGTGTCCGTGGAAACGCGAGATCCTGGCACACATGCTGCGCGCGGACATCCTGGGCTTTCACACCTTGCAGCACTGCCTGAACATGCTCGACACCGTCGACCGGTTCGTCGAGTGCCATATCGATCGCGAGCACCTCACGGTCACGCTGCAAGGACATACCTGCCACATTGCGCCGTATCCCATATCGATCGAATGGCCGCCACGCTGGCTGAAGGACATACCGGACGTCAAGGATTGCCGCGAGGCGGTGTGCCGGGAACACGGCATCGATCCGTCCGTTCGCCTCGGCGTGGGCGTCGAGCGCTGGGATTTCACCAAGGGCATCGTGGAGCGCTGTCAGGCGCTGGAGCTGTATCTGGAGCGAAATCCCGGAGAACGCGGACGCGTCACGCTGATTCAAGTTGCCGAACCATCCAGAAGCCAGCTGCCCGCTTACCAAGCGGTGCAAGAGAACACCATCCAAGAGGTGGATCGAATCAATGAGCGCTTCGCAACGCAGGCCTGGCGCCCGATCGTGCTGGTGAAGAAGCATCAGGATCCGCACCTGGTCTTTCAATTGTATCGCGCCGCCGATTTTTGCCTGGTCACCAGCCTGCATGACGGCATGAACCTGGTCGCCAAGGAATTCGTGGCGGCGCGCGACGATGAGGACGGCGTTCTGATCCTCAGCAGTTTCACGGGCGCCGCACGCGAGCTGGTTGAGGCGCTGCCCGTCAACCCGTTTGATGCCGCGGAAACCGCCGCGGCGATCGCCACGGCGATGAAGATGTCCCGCGATGAGCGCCGTCAACGCATGCGCCTGATGCGCCAGACCGTCAAGGACAACAATGTCTACCGTTGGGCCGGACGCATGCTGGTGGACATCGCCCGCATTCGTCAGCGTCAAGCCTTGCGGCTGGGGAACAGAAATTGATCGACTTCGGTTACTGGCGACCCTTGTCCAGCGCCTGTTCGGCTTCACGCAGCCAGGCGTCGCGATCCGCGCCGGACGGCAGCGCTTGGGCTGCGCCGCGCGCACGGATATAGGTTTCGCGGGCTCCGTTCAAGTCGCCGGTTTTCGACAGTGCCTCCGCCTCTGCCAGAAGGTTCGGCGGATAGTCGGGTTTGAGCGCCACAGCGCGGCGCGCGGCCATCAAGCCCGCGTCGGCATCGCCGGGACCCAAGGGCCAACCCGGTGCCCGGACCAGTACCAAGGCCTGCACTCGCGCTGGGCCGCCGTGGTCATACAAAGAATCCGCGGCTTCCGCGCTGCTGAGCGCCTGGAGCATGGTCTTCAAATAATCGCCGGCCTGAATCGGATGCGCCCGCGCCTGCAACCCTAGGGCAATCGCGTGGTAGTAAAGGCACGCGACATCCTGCGGCGCTTGCTTGAGACAGGCGCCGGCGCTGCGCGCGGCGTCGCTCGCCAGCTGCTCCCGGATCTTGGCATCGGATTCGAGATCGCTGCGCCTTGCATCCTCCGCGACCGCCGCGGCGAGCTCCGCCACCGATCCCGGCGTCGGTATCCCGGTGTCCGGCCGCAACGGCGCCTTGCAGGCCGCGAGCAGGAGCGCGCCGGCGCCAAGGCCGATCCAACGCTTCACGGCTTGGCGGGAAGCTGCGGCAAGACGAAACCCTTGAGCCGCAGCGATTCCAAAACTCCGGCATCGCCCGCGACCGAGCTCATTTTAATGAGCGTCGACTGCAGTGCCTTCGCGCGCGCGGCGGGCACGCGTGAATCGACCACGGCAATCAACGCCACCGGCAGCGGTGCGGATTGCGCCAGGGTTTGAAGCTGCGCCGCAAAGGGCAGCGTCGGCAACGCCGCGGCCTGCGTCGAGTCGAGCAGCGCCACGACCGGTTCACCCGCGGCCACGCGCCGGAGTGCACTCAACAGTTGCCCGGTCGACTCGATTTTGACATCCGCCGGCAGAACCCATTTGTCGAGGACCGAATGCCGCACGAACTCCGGCGCGTAGCCTGCGACGCTCAAAATGGTATATCCCGACATCGATTGCGGGCCGGCCGCGCCGCCCGTCTTTCCCACCAAGGTCCAGCGTTCCTGGGTGCCGACGCCCGCCACATCCACTTGCACCAGCGGCATCAAATGCAGTTGCGTGCCGTACTGCACGTAGAAGGCATAGGGCACGAAGCCAAGCACCGAGTCGGAACTGCCGAGTTTCGCAAGACCCCCCTGCGCGGTGGGTTCATACATCGCGCCCAGACTGCCCGCATTCCAGCCTGCGGAGGCGGAAGCCGTCTTGACGAACTGATCGAGGACCGGCTGCGAATCCCCTGACCCTCCTGGGTATCCCGGAGCGCAGAAAACGAACGTCGCGGCCGCGGCCAACATGAGTGAGCCCATGACCGTAGGCTATCATTAGCTTCGATAAAGACTCCACTTGATCGGGGCCGATTGACCCATGGCTATTTCCGTCTCGCCGACCATCCTTGGACTGTTCCTGCGTGTACTCAAAGCGCGGGTTGCGATCGTCGGGATATTCATTGTTTTGACGTCGGTGGGGATCTACGGCGCCTTGCAAATAACCACTGACACGACCATCGACCGGCTGATCGTGGCGGGGGACCCGGTGGCGCAGGCCACGCTCGAATTTGAACGGATTTTTCCCGAGGCCGAGCATGCGCTCATCATGCTGGAGTCGACGGATCCTTATGATCCCGTCGGCGTTGCAACGCGCATACGAGATCGAGCATGAGCTCGACGCGATCGCGCAAGTCCAGGCGCACAGCATCCTCACGCTGTATTTCCGTTCAAAATCACCCACCGCGATCAGCGCAAGCGATGCGCAGCACATTCGAGCGTTCGCCACCGGGACGTCGCTGTTCCGCCGCGCAGGGCTGGTGGGCGATCACTACTTGGGGATAGCGCTCGACCTGCAGGTCAACTCACCGATCGAGCGCAACCGTGCGCTGACGGCGATTGACGCATTGGTACTGCCTGCGGAGCTTGCCGGCAAGCCCTTCACGGCCATTCGGCGCGTCGGCTCGCCGTGGCTCGATGCCTGGCTCGAGCGCCAAACCGGCCTCTCCTCGCGAAAATTCATGCCGCTCTTCGGGGTCTTTCTGGTGACGCTGGTGTTCGTTGTGTATCGCTCCTGGCGCACCCTGGCTGCGATCATTTTTACGCTGGGAGCGGCCGTTGCGATGGGAGTCGGCCTGGGCCACCTGTTCGGCTGGACCAACAGCATCGTCTCGACGCTGGTGCCGCTCACCGTCATGGTCACCACAACGGCGACGCTGGTTTATATTCATTCGCGCTACATGGAGCCGGATGATGCGCCGACTCCACTTGATCATCATGCGCGGATACTGGCCAATAAATTCCTGCCCTGCACGGCATCGATGTTCGCCACCGCAGTCGGCTTCGCGGCATTGGCGGTCTCGGACATTCGTCCTGTGCGCGAAATGGGGTTGTGGACTGCGGGCGGCCTGATCCTCGCGTGGTGCAGCTGTTTCACGCTGTTTCCCGCGCTGCAGTCCTTGCTGCGAGTGCCACGACGATCCCGTTCCACGGCTGAGGGCAGGTGGTTTGCGGCCTTGGTCGACCTGCTTGTGCCGGCGACGCACCGTTATCGTTGGGCTTTTGTGGGCGGCGCGTTATTGATCATGCTGTGCGGCGCGGCCGCATTATTTGGCATACCCGGCCGGCTCGCCCCCATGGCGGTCGAGACCGACGCCTTGAGCTACGTGACTCCGAGTGAACGCGTGGCCCAGGATACCCGGCGCTTCGAGCAGTCGAACGGCCTGGATGTCGTAGACCTATGGCTGCAGACGCAACCCGGGCACGCGCTGGACCCGGAATTTTTGCGCGGCGTGGAGCTCCTGAGCCGGCGGCTGGAACAGCACCCGGGAATCGATGCGGTCGATGGTCCCACGTCAATCTTAAGATGGGCGCGATACATTCAAACCGGATCCGACCAATTGCCGACGGCAGCCGCGGACTGGCAGAAGCTGGCCGCGGATCTTGAACAGATTCTGCTGACCGAACCCGGGGCGCGCAATTATATTGACATGGCCAATCTCGCCAGCGTCCGGCTCACGATTCGCGGGCGCGGCGATCTGTTCGGGCCCACCGGCGCCATGCGCAAATTTGTCGAACGGACCTGGTCGGATGAACAAGCCGGCAACCCTGCATTGCGTTCCGTCCACGGTCAACTCGCGGGCAAGGGCGTGGTTTCCGGAAACATCACCGAGCGTCTGGTCCCCACGCTGATGCAAAGTTTCGCGCTCACGGCCAGCGTGATTTTTCTCGCATTTCTGCTGGTGTTTCGCAGCCCATCCGCGCGCCTGATGACCATGATCCCGTCGTTCTTTGCCATCTTGTCCACGTTCTTGGTCATGCGCATCGTGGGCATTCCTCTCAACATTGCCACCATCCTCATCGGCTCGACCATCTTGGGCGCCACTGAAAACGATCAGGTTCATTTCTTCTACCATCTTCAGGAAGGCCGCTTGAACGGCTCCACCGCCGGCGCATTGCGGCACGCGATGTCCATCGCCGGGCGCCCGATTCTGTTCGCCACACTCATCAACACCAGCGGCTTTTTGGCGCTCGCCCTATCCGACCTTCCCCCCATGCGCCAGTTCGGCGTCGTCTCCGCTTCGGCCTTCGTCCTGGCCTTGCTCGCTGATTTCACCGCACTGCCCGGCGCACTGTGGATCTTGAGTCAATTCGAACGCCGCAAACCCGCGCCGGCCGGTTAATGCGGGCGACGGTTGGCTAAGGGCAACGCTTCGAGAATCGCGTGGCGGTAGGCCGCACTCGAATGCAGACATGCGCCTGAACCAAGGGTGAATGCAAATCTGCCGCGGCCGATTGTCTGTGCGTACACGACGGCACGCACATTCACGAGAAGCGAACGGCCAATCCTGACGAAGCCGAGCTGCGCGAGTTCCGCCGCCAGGCGCTTGATGGTATCCCGGCTGATGTACGCGGTAGTTCCGGAGCGGAACGACACGTAATTTCCGTCCGATTCGATGTAATCGATCTTTTGCGGATCCAACGGATACAGTCGGTGTTCACGCTCGCCGACCAGTAATCTTGGCGTCAAATCATACCTCCTGCCCCACGGCATCCGTTCGGCCGCGATTCCCATGAATTAGCTTGCGGCGTTTACCGCATGTGTTGGGGTCAATGAAATCTCATCCGCCGCGGTGGATCTACCCGCGCCCATCGGGTTCGTCCCCGCAATCAACGCCTTCGTCCCTTGCCGCTTGGAAAACGGCGCGCTTGCCGAATCGGCTCTGTCGGCCGCTTACTTCGTTTCCGCGGGGGTCAGCGTCTCCGGCCCCATGCCGACAATCTCCAGTATCGTGTCGCCATCCTTGGCGCCGTCGTAATGCACTTCATTGGCGTAGTGGGTGACGAAGCTTCCGGCGGGTACCGGCTTCATATGATCCGGATCGTAATTGCGGCCGGTGTTCACCCACCAAGTCCCCGAGAGCACGGTGATGAACCGGTCGTTCGGATGAAAGTGAGGGCGACTGTTGTGATGGGCGCTCCATTTCACCAGGATGACGTACAGTCCGGGCTTCGAGGCATCGCCTGCCAGAGCGATGGCTTCCACTCCGTTGGCGCCGCCTTTCCACTGAATGTCCGCCGGCAGTCGGATCGAGATCGCCTTCGGATCAAGGGAGGCGAAGGGACCCTCGGCCGCCGGAAGTGCGGCTGATCCAGCCAGACCGAGCGCCAGCAAGCACAACGGCGCGCGGCTCACCTTGAGCAAATGCAGCATGATGCCTCCCAAAATAGTTAACCCCCAAAAAGGGTTGCGTTAGGATGCGCTTCGATATGCAAATTGGGCAACCGCTCTATTGGAGAACTCTTGAAGACCCGGATCACGCAGCTCTTTGGCATCCAGCACCCCATCATTCAAGGCGGGATGCACTACGTCGGTTTCGCGGAACTGGCCGCGGCGGTTTCCAATGCCGGCGGTCTCGGCATCATTACCGGACTGACGCAGCGCACGCCTGAGAAGCTCAAGGCGGAGATCGCGCGCTGTCGCGACATGACCGACAAACCCTTCGGCGTGAATCTGACCTTCCTGCCCATGATCACTCCGCCGGATTATCCGGGGTTCGTGGATGTCATCGTTAAAAGCGGCGTCAAGATCGTCGAGACGGCCGGAAACAATCCGCAAAAATACCTGCCTGCGCTCAAGGACGCGGGGATCAAGGTGATACACAAGTGCACCTCGGTGCGCCATGCCCTGAAGGCCGAATCGATCGGCTGCGATGCGGCGAGCGTCGATGGTTTCGAGTGCGGCGGCCACCCGGGCGAGGACGACATCCCCAACATGATTCTGCTGCCGCGCGCGGCTGAGACCTTGAAAATTCCCTTTGTGGCTTCCGGCGGCATGGCCGACGCGCGCTCGCTGGTGGCAGCGTTGGCGCTGGGCGCCGACGGTATGAACATGGGCACGCGCTTCATCGCGACCCAGGAAGCACCGGTGCATGCTCATGTGAAGGAAGCGCTGGTGGCCGCCTCGGAGCTCGACACGCGTCTGATCATGAGGCCGCTGCGCAACACCGAGCGCGTGCTTGCCAACGCCGCCGTCGATCGGTTGCTCGCCAAGGAGCGGGAATTGGGATCCCAATTGACCTTCGCCGACATCGCGGGGGAAGTGGGCGGGGTCTACCCTCGCATCATGCAGGAGGGAGACATGAACGCCGGCGCGTGGTCCTGCGGCATGGTCGCCGGACTGATCCACGATATCCCAACCTGCAAGGAACTGATCGATCGCATCATGGCGGAGGCTGAAAGCTTGATCCGCCGCCGATTGGCCGGAATGCTCGCATGAAAGGCTTCGATACCGAAGTTGCCGAACAAGAGGGCGTACTGTCCGGGACCCTTGCGCGCGCCGAGGCAGATGCTCGCGGCGCAGGAATACGATGGCCACACTTCAATTCACGATGAGGCCACGGCGCAGAAGCTGGGCTTCAAAAGCGCGACCATCGAGGGACCCACGCATTTCAGCCAATTCGCGCCGCTGGGGTTTGCCCTCTGGGGGGAGCGCTGGATCAGCCAGGGCTGCATCTCCGCGCACTACCGCTCGCCGGTATTCGAAGGCGAAGAAGTCAAAGCCTTCCTGCGCAGGCCGGCCGGCAACGGCGTGCAGGCGGAAATCTGGATGCTGCGCGCGAATGGCGATGAAATTCTGCGCGGCACGGCTTCGGTCGGACCCCATTTTCCGTCATCCGCGCTCGATGAACGCCTGAGGAGCCTCGCGCCGCTGGCGGATCCCGTGATCCTTGCCGACGTGAAAATCGGCATGCGTTCTTCGCGCACGCCGGTGCGCATGGATTTGCAGCAGCACATGGGCGCGCTCTACCCTTTCAGCCTGGCGCAGAAATTGACGCGGATTACCGAGCCGTCCGCCTTCTATAGCGGCGCCGATCACGCTTGGGGCCGGGCGGTCGTTCCCATGGAGATGATCAGCGTACTCATGCAATACAGCGCCCGCGACAACGCCTTCAAGACCCGCGGACCCGCAGTGGGACTCTTTGCCGATCAGGAAATCCGCCTCCTTGATGGGCCGGTGCTGGTGGGCGAGCCTTATGAGATCGAACGGGAAATCGTTGCCTTGAGCGGCAGCCGGCGCACCGAGAGCATGTGGGTGCGCTCCACCCTGTTCGCGCCCGGCGAGGAGCGCAAGATCGCGCAGATGCTCCTCAATCTCGCAACGATGAAGGAGACCTACGCGCCTTACGCGCAGGAACACGCCGCGCTCTACGGGTAAACCACTCTCACGAAGGACTCGCCTACCCGCGTTCAGTCCTCTCGCGCCAATTGAACCAGTTGCGCGTGAAGTTCCGGTGCGAGCTTAAGTCCTGCTGCGCGCGCGGCGTCGCGGTTGGCGAGCCGGCGATCTCCGGGCAGGCGAACGCCGGGTTCCCCGGCCATCGCGGACACCAGTTCGGCCATCCGGTCAAAATAGGCAGGGCCCGAAAACGCCGCCGGGTCCAACGCAATTAGTATCTGTCCCACGCCGGGAGGCGGGCCGCGGTCATCGAGAAAGGAACTCGCCTCCCAGCCAAAATGAGCTCCGGCCAATGCGGCACACAGGATTTCGACCATCAGCGCCAGGGCCGCCCCTTTGGCGCCGCCCGCGGGCAGAAGCGCGCCGCTGAGCGCCGCTTCGGGGTCGGTGGTGGGCCGCCCTTGCGCATCGGTGGCCCACTGCATGGGAATCTCATCGCCCGACTTGTGAGCCGCAACGATCTTGGAGCGCGCGACCAGCGATAGGGCCAGGTCGATGACCAGCGGTGCGCGGCCGCGAATCGGCGCGGCGAAGGCCAGCGGATTGGTGCCGAGCTTCGGACGGGTACCGCCATAAAAGGCCATCGCCTGCGGCGTATTGGACGCCACCAGCGCAATCAGGCCCTGATCGGCGAGGCGCTCGACGGTTCTGCCCGCTTGTCCAATGTGGTGGGAGTGAAAAATCGTCGCCGCTGCGATGCCGGTTTCTGTCGCAGCGCGCAGCAGACATTCGATCGCCAAATCGAGCGCCGGATAGGCAAAGCCGCCCTGCGCGTCAACCCTAAAAGCACCGGGCCGCGTGCGCATGACCTCCGGTAGCGCATGCCCTGCGATCTTGCCGGCTTTGAGCTGTGCCGCGTAAGGCGGTACGCGCGCGATGCCGTGTCCGAGTTGACCGTCAATTTCAGCGGCGATGAGCGCGGCCGCGGTGGCGGCGGCATTCGCTTTCGATGCGCCGGATTTTTCAAGAGCGCGCGCCGCCAGGCCTTCGACGTCGGCTGGCAGCAACGTCAGGCGCTGCGATACAGCTTGGTCATCACGAATTCCCGATGCCCCAGGGCTTCGGCGCAGGTGAACCGCCCATTGGCAGTGCTGACGATGCTGTCGATCAGCTGATCACCCGCCTGATCAATGGTGATTTCGCGGCGAACGATTCCCGACACGTCCACATCGATATGCTCGCTCATGGTCCGCACCGTGCGCGGATTACCGCTCACCTTGATCACCGGCATGATGGGATTGCCGATGACGTTGCCTTGACCGGTCGGGAAAACATGCACCACATAGCCCGCGGCCGCCTGCAAAGTGCAGCACTCCGCCGCTGCGGAGGAAGTGTCCATAAAATACAGCCCTGGACCGCGGCCCGGCATTTCAGCCGGCCGCAGCACGTCGATGAATTGCACTTTCTTGCCGATTTTCTCCAGGTTCCCCAGCGCTTTTTCTTCAATGGTGGTCAAGCCCCCGGCAATATTCCCCTTCGTCGGCTGGCTGTCGGACAGATCCGAGGTCTTGTGCGCCTCGATCACATCCTGTTGGTACGCGGACCAGGTCTTCATGAACTTCGCGCTGATTTCCGGCGACACTGCGCGCTTCGCAGCCAGATGTTCCGCGCCGGTCAATTCGGAGGTCTCGCCAAAACAACCGTACAATCCCAACGGCACCAGCTTGTCGTACATGCTGCCGACCGTCGGGCAGGATGCGAGTCCGGTGGTGGTATCGCTTTCGCCGCATTTGGCAGCGACCCAGATGTCGGTGAGCGCGCATTTCTCACGCACCTTCTCCGTCGCGAAGTGCACGAATTCCTTGGCCTTGCGCGATGCGGCCGCCACGGTCGCGATGTCGCCATTGCCTTCAATCCAAAAACCCGCAACGGGCTTGCCCGTTTTGGCGATGCCGCTGACCACCGTTTGGGTCCAGTGCGGCTCGATGCCGATGACGACGCAGGCGGCCACGTTCGGATTCGCACCGGTACCGATCATGGTGCGAAAGTGCAGGTCCAAGTCCTCGCCGAATTGCAATCGCCCGTAGGCGTGAGGCAATGCAATGGTGCCCTGGATATGCGCGGCGACCGCTTCGCAGGCGGCGTTCGAAATGTCGTCCAGGGGCAGGATGGCCACGTAATTACGGACCCCGACCCGGCCATTTTCGCGGCGGTAGCCCCAAACGGTTCGATTCGCGAGATTCATGGCTACCAGCGTTTGGTTTTCAGATTGTGGGTATGAACATGATCGCCCTTGGCGACGGGCGCGACCACTTTGCCGATGTCCTCGCCGTACTTGATCACGGTGTCGCCGACTGCGAGGTCCTTCAAGGCGATTTTGTGTCCGATGGGCACGGCTTGATTGCTGCGCGCGTGGATTTCACTGTCATCCTCGGTGATCACGCACAGCATGTCGGTCCCCGCCGCGAGGTTTTCGACCACCACGACGCCGACGTTGTCGCGGCGGTCGTGAATCAAGAGTTGCGGTATGTTGGCCATTACGCGCCGCTGCGCGCCTGCAGCGCAATCGTCGTCAACGCCAGTCCGCCGAAAAAGAGATTGATGCCGACAATCAATCCGATCGCCCAGGCCGCCGTGCCGGGAAGACCCGCGACGATGATGCAAGCGAGCAGCAAATCGACGGCACCGCTCACCAGCATCATCTGCCAGCGGGACGAACTTTCGCGCCGGTGGGCAAATGCGTACATGATGGAGATGACCCCTTCCATGGCGAGAAAGACCGACAGGATGAGGGTCAAGGAAAAAACGCCCGACAGCGGCCACATCAGCAATACGGCGCCGGCGGCAATGCCGATGACGGCGGACAACAATGACCATCCGAATCCCGGGGAGCCGCGCGTTTGAAAGGTCATGACCAGACCCAGGACACCGCTCAGCAACACGAGCCAGCCAATGAAGATCTCCACGGTCACGGTGGCCAGGGGCGGGACACAAACAGCAATCACGCCCAGCAGCATGAGCACCAGTCCTTCGATCAGGAAGAACTTCCAATGTGCATGCAGGGACGCCGTGATCGCCGCTTGCGCTTTTTGAATATCCAATTTGTCGTCAGACATCGCGCGAACTCCTTCGTGCTCGGTTTGCCACGGGACGATCCCCTCTTCACTCGGTCGCAGCGCGCTCGATCAACGGTATGACCGCGGCGAGATTCGCGCCCAAGGCGTGTGCCAGACCGTGGCGCCTTACTACATACTGAGGGTCGTTGTAGGCGACCCAGGCCTTGCCGGCGGTATCTTCCCAGACCAGCGCCTTCAGCGGTAGGTCCAGTCCCGAGGTGGGTACGGCCGCCATCAAGGGCGTGCCGGCCTTCGGATTGCCGAAGATCAGCATCTGCTGCGGTCGCAGGGTCAAACCCGCCCGCTGCGCGTCACCGCTGAAGTCGATCCGCGCGAACACCATGACGCCTCTCGTCCTTGAGCAGCGATTCGAGGCGATCAATGGTGACGGCCACGGAAAGATGCGAGGGAATCCGCACGATGCCGGGGTCTGCGTCGTTGCCAGTCATGGGTGGCTTCCTTGGGGAGGCTGCATCGGGTTGCCGGAGAAATCTTGACCGGTCAGAGGCAGTAGTCAAGTACGGGAGACCCCTGAACAATAAAAAACGTGACGGTGACACACGGCCGGCATCGGCTTTTGTTACATTCTGTCGGCATGAATGATACGTCGGTGCCGCAGGACCCGCGCCGCGAGCTGCAATCCTTGCTGGCCTCGCGCCTGGCACTCATCGTGATCGAGTCGCGCGAAGAATCGCGCGTGCTCAGCATGGTCCGAGATGTCAGCCTCAAGGTTCAGCAGGGCCGGGGCTGGGGAGTGTTTCAGTGGACCGTCACCGAGGGGCTGCAGCGCATCGATATCGATCTCGGCGGCCCGCAACGCATGCTTGCCGATCCCGAGCAGCTCCTGAAGCACCTGAAGGCGACGCCCATGCCGGGCATCTATGTGCTGCTGGATTTTCATCCCTACCTCAAAGAACCCGTTAACGTGCGGCTGCTGAAGGACATCGCTCAGAGTTACGACCGCGTGGCGCGCACCGTGGTGCTGATGAGCTACGAGGTGAGCCTGCCCGAAGAGCTCGAGCAGTTCGCGGCCCGTCTGCATCTTTCGCTCCCGTCGAACAATGAACGTCTGATGATCATCACGCGCATCGTCAAGGAGTGGAATACGGCGCATCCGGACAAACCCGCGCATCTGGAACCGGAGGTGCTCACGAAGCTGGTGGACAACCTGAACGGCCTCACGGCACCCGACGCCGAGCGCCTGGTGCGCCACGCCATCTTCGATCATGGCGCCTTCACGTTGTCGGATCTTCCGGACGTGCTGAACGCGAAGTATGAGCTGCTGAATCGCGGCGGCACGTTGTCCTACGAGCCCGCCAACGCGAAATTCACCGACGTCGGTGGGATGCAAAACCTGCGGCACTGGCTGACGAGCCGCAAGCCGGCGTATGACGGGACCGCCCCGCAGCTCGACCCGCCCAAAGGCGTGCTGCTCCTGGGCGTGCAGGGTTGCGGCAAGAGCCTGGCGGCGCGCGCTGCCGCCGGCATTTTCGGCGTGCCGCTGCTGCGTTTGGATTTCGGCGCGCTCTACTCCAAATGGCAGGGCGAGGCCGAGAAGAACCTGCGCGAATCGTTGCAATCCGCGGAAGGGCTATCGCCCTGCGTGCTGTGGGTGGATGAAATCGAGAAGGCGCTGGCGGGCGGAGAAGGCGACAACGGCGTATCGCAACGCGTGCTCGGAACCTTTCTCACCTGGCTCGCCGAGCATCGCACACGCATCTTTGTCGTCGCCACGGCGAACGAAATCACGAGTCTGCCGCCGGAATTGATCCGCAAGGGCCGGTTCGACGAGATCTTCTTTGTCGATCTACCCGATCGCGCGGCGCGCGCCGAAATACTCTCCATTCATGCGCATAAGCGGGGTCTCGAACTGAGCCCTGCGGAAATTGCAGCGCTGGCCAGCCGCTGCGAGAACTTCTCGGGCGCGGAAATCGAGCAGGCCATCGTCGCCGCGCTCTACAGTGCACACGCCGCGGGCCAACCCGCCACGGCCGCCACGATTGCGCATGAGATGCAGGCGACGCGGCCCCTCGCCGTTGTGATGGCCGAGAAAGTGGCGGCGCTGCGCGCTTGGGCCGGCGGCAGGACGGTCTCGGCCGACTGATGGCGGCACCATCGCGATGATCAATGCGTTATTGATTGTCGAAGAATGACTTGACCGCGGCAACGCAGAACGGTGCCACCAGCGTGGCATGGTAGGCTTCGGCGACCGCGACTGCGCCGCCGTCGGTCGCGCCTTGGGCCACGGCGTCGGCAGCAACCAGCGCCTTGGCCGCCTCGAAACCATTTTTTAAATTCTTGTAAGGATCATTGGGGGCCACTGCCGCCTCCAGATCGAGCACGCTCAAGGAAGCGGGCGGTGCGCTCTGTGAGGCCCAGTAGCCCTGCATCAGCTGCGTGTTGAAGAAGAATACGATCGGGTCCAAAGCGCCGCCACAGAGCAGGACCGGCGCGGCGGGAATCCAGCTGCGCAAATCGTTCATGCGCAGCGCTTGACGCGCCGGCAACATCGGGGCCGCTGCGGCCACACCCGAGGTCACCGTCGGAAAGCCGCCGTCAGGATTCGCCTGCGCATCTTGCAGATAACTCAAACGATAGCTGTTCAGCAGCAAATTGCCCGAACCGAAACCTTGCGCGAATACGAACGCCAGGTTTGCCGGCGTCGTTGGCGGCGTGATGTCGGCGTACGCCGGAGCGGGCGGCGACAGACTGAACAGCGCAAATTGGGGAATTTTCCCGTCGGCATACAACTGACTGCGCGGCATCGTGCTCGGCAGCAACGACTCGATGCCCGCTGCGTACTGCGCTTCGAATATTTCATCGGCGCTGCTGTACATGTTGCCGTAGGAATGCTGATAGCCGGAGAACAACAGCGTGGCCGATAACGGACCGCTGCCGTTGACATCACCGTAGAACACCGCGTCGACAAATGCGGCCAGCGCATAGGGCCCGGACATCGGCGCCGCCGCGGTGACCCGCATCCCCAGGTTCTGCATGGCTCGATGGGTTGCCATGGCCACGTAACCGCCCTGCGAGTAACCGGTGACGAACAGCTGACCGTTATCCTTGGTCAACGTTGCCGAGGCCAGCGGCAGCGCGGTGCGCGCCGCCGTCAGGGCATCGATCATGTCCTTCGACTGCTGATCGGCCACCAGGTAGGGGGTGTACGGCAGCGTCGAGGTGTCGTAGCCCGCGTAGTTGGGCGCCACCACGATGTACCCCTGCGATGCAAACAGGGCCGCCAGGATCAGCGTCTCCCCATTTTGCGTATTGGTCATATCGAACGACCGATCCGTACTGGTTCCGTGCGCATACAAAACGATCGGGCGACTGCCCGTGCAACTCGAGCCAAAACCGGTGGGCACCATCATCGCCGCTGAGGCCGTGGTGGCTTCGTTGGCACCGCCCACCGTGGCGTATTCGAGGTGATACATGAGGATGTCGCAGAGCGGCGGGCCGCTTACGGACAGAAGCGTCAAATTGGCCGCGAGATTGAGCTCGGTCAGCAGAGTCGATGCCGTTAGGGTGGACAGCAGCTGGGGCGGCGTCTGCAGCAGCGCACCGCGCGCCGGAGGCGCGCTCATGCCTGAACCAACGTCCCCGCTACCGCCACCGCCACAGGCGGCCAGCAGCCATGCTGCAAGCAGATAAACAGAGGATCGCTTGATCGATCGGACGGGTGCGGGAGCTCGTTTCACCTCCTTTAGGCCCCGCCGGGGCTTCCTAGTTCCTATGCATATGGAAATGCCCAATCGATATATCCAGAGCCGGGCCGGCGCGGCCGCTTTTCCTTGTAATCCATTGAATCAGCTGCATTTCATACACAGTTGACGCCGGAATAGTTAAGCGGATAATAGCTGCCTAGGCAGTAACTGTAGAGGCATTAAATGCTTAAGCAGCATTATCAGGCGGCGACCTACAAGACCCAGTCGAGTGTCGGTTACCTCGTCAAACGTTCGCACTCGCTGATGCTGGACGTGATGGAGCCGATATTCGAGGAGCATGGATTTACCTTCATCCAGTACGTAATCCTGTGCTGGTTGCGCGACGGCATCGCGGTCAATCCGAAGGAGATCTGCGCGAAGTATCGTCACGACAGCGGCGCGCTCACCCGCGTGATCGACCAGATGGCGGAGCGCGGCCTGCTGGAACGCGTGCGCCGCGATCGCGACCGCCGCAAGGTGGAATTGCAGCTGACGCCGGCGGGACGCGCTGCAGTCGAGAGTCTCATCCCGCTGGTCGTGGATAAGCTCAATGTGGCGCTGGGCGATTTCACGAAGAGCGAGGTCCGCGAACTCGTTCGCTTGTTGATCAAGCTCAACGACACCATGCTGTCGCACATCGAACCGGCTGCCGCCGAGGCCGTGGGGTGAGCACCATGAACTTCAAGTCGCTCTTGTTGTTGGGCGCCGCCCTGCTGTCGGGCTGCGTCCTGGCGCCGAAGGAAGCGGCGCATCCGATGCAGATTCAAGAGAAGCAGGTCGGCCTGTCCGGCGCCGCCGTCGAACCTGTTGCGGAAGGCTGGTGGGACACGTTTGACGACCCGCAGCTCGACCGTCTGATCCGGGCGGGATTGCAGGATAGTCCGACGTTGGTGCAGGCGCAGGCACGAGTGGCGCTGGCGCTCTCGCAAACGCAAGTTGCGCAGTCCAAGTTATTGCCGAGCGCGAACCTGGATGCAAGCGTCCTGTACCAGCGCGCGCCTGAGAATTACTTGTTTCCACCGCCGCTTGCGGGACACAGTTTCTGGATGGGCCAGGCCGGCGCATCATTGGGTTGGGATTTGGATTTCTGGGGCCGGCAAGCGGCTGCCGTGCATCGCTCGCAGGCGGTGGAGCAGTCCGCGCGGCTCGATCTGGACAATGCGCGCCTCATGCTCGCCGGCGCCATCGCACAGTCCTATGTGGAGCTCTATCGTCAATACGCACTGGCCGAGATCGCCGAGCGATCCGCAGCGCAGCGCGAGAATATCGTGAATATCACACGCCGCCGCGTCGCCGCGGGGCTCGATACGCAGCTCGAACTGCGCCAGGCTGAAGGTCAGCTGCCTCAAGCCCGCGTGGCGCGCGATCAGGCCCAGGCGGCGGCTGAACTGGCCGTGCATCAGCTCGCTGTCTTGAGTGCACAGGGTGCCGACGCCTATGCGTCGATTCGTCGCCCCGTGATGAACGTGGACGCGGCGTTGCCCCTGCCGGCAACGCTGCCCATCAATTTGCTGGCGCGACGGCCCGATGTTCTGTCCGCGCGCGCGAGTGTGGCGGCGGCGGATGCGCAGCGCCTGGCCGACAAGGCCGCATTTTATCCCGACGTCAATTTGAAGGCGCTGGCCGGCTTCGGGGCCTTCGGGCTCAATAATCTGTTGCAATGGAGCGCTCGCGGCTATGGCGCCGGGCCGCTGATTTCGCTGCCGCTCTTCGACGGCGGCCGGCTGCGCGCCGAGTATAAGGGCAGCGAAGCGCAGCTGGACGCGGCGATCGGCGGCTACAACGACACGGTGCTGCGCGCCGTACAGCAAACCGCGGATCAACTCACCCGCATCGATGCCCTGGCGCGCGAGCGCTTGGACCAGCAGGCAGACGCTCGAGGCGAACGAAGCCGCGTACAAGCTGGCCGAGGAGCGATATAACGCCGGCCTCGCCAGCTACCTTTCAGTGCTGAATGCCGAAACCCAGGTGCTTATCGCGCGTCAATCCATGGTCGACATCATCGCCGGCCAGGCGATCGCGCGCGTGACCCTGCTGCTGGCGGTGGGCGGCAGTTTCGATCCGCACGCTGCGAATACCGATCAAGTCCTGACGAGGAATTCTCCATGAGCTCGCAAGAATCCGCCGATACTTCCATCAAATCCAGCCACGCGCCCAATCAGCCGTGCGCGCCGCGTCGGGCTCATCGGCTTGGGAGCTGCGGTATTCTTGAGCGGTTTTGGCTACCTGGGCTATTGGTTTTTTGACGGCCGCTACTTCGAGAGCACCGATGATGCCTACGTCGACGGCGATGTGGTGCAAGTGACCAGTGAAGTGCCGGGCACGGTACTTTCCCTGAACGTCGATGACACGCAACTCGTCCACTCCGGCCAGCTGCTCCTGAGCCTGGACCCGGCGGATGCGGAAATCGCCGAAGCGAATGCGGAAGCCGACCTGGCCCGGGCCGTGCGGCAGGTGCGGGGTCTCTTTGCACAGCAAGAGGAGCTGCGCGCGCAAATCGCGCAGCGCGAACAAGCGGCACGCACGGCCGACGATGACTTGCAACGGCGCGGCGGCTTGATCGCCGATGGCGCCATCTCCGCCGAAGAGCTCTCGCACGCGCGCGATGCGGTCACCACGACGCACGCCAACGTCTCCGCCGCCCAGCAGCAATTGAGCCAAACCGTCGCGCAGATCGATGGCACCACCATCGCCGATCATCCGCAGGTGCTGGCCGCGGCCGCCGCCGTGCGCAATGCTGCACTCGCTCTGCACCGCACCCAGCTGACAGCGCCGGTGAGCGGCGAGATCGCCAAGCGTTCCGTGCAGGTGGGACAGCGGGTCGCGGCGGGCACACCGCTTCTCGCGGTGGTACCGCTCGAGAATGTGTGGGTGGACGCCAACTTCAAGGAAGGTCAGCTCGAGCGCATGCGCGCAGGCCAGCCGGTCACATTGCGCACCGATCTGTATGGTCACCAGGTTACGTATCACGGCCATCTTGCCGGCATTGCAGCGGGCAGCGGCAATGCCTTTGCCCTGTTGCCCGCGCAAAATGCGTCCGGCAACTGGATCAAGATCGTGCAACGCGTTCCCGTACGCATTCTGCTGGATTCCTCGGAATTGAAGACCCATCCGCTGCGCATCGGTCTGTCCGCCAACGTGCGCGTGGATTTGCATGATGCCTCGGGCCCGCTCATGACCACCGCGGTGCGCAATGTACCCTTGCCGCGCCAAGCCAGCGCCGGCGATGACCCGGCCGTTGATGCACGCATCGCGTCCATCATTGCCGACAACGCCGGACCGAAGGCGCACGAGCCTGCACACTTGAGCCGCAAGTCGCGTGAGGAGGATGCGACTGCGGTGCTGGCCGCCCGCCCGTGAGCGCGGATTCCGCCATCGTCGCGGCGCCGCCGTTGCTTGGCGGGCGCAAGGTCCTGACGGCGGTGGCGCTGGCGCTGGGCACCTTCATGCAGGTGCTCGATACCACGATCGCGAATGTTTCCATTCCCACCATCTCGGGCAATCTCGGTGTCAGCACCGATCAAGGCACGTGGGTCATCACCTCCTTCGCGGTCGCGAACGGCGTTTCGGTGCCGCTCACCGGCTGGCTGATGCAGCGCTTCGGCGTCGTGCGCACCTTTGTCGTTTCGGTGGCGCTGTTCACGATCGCCTCCCTGCTGTGCGGACTGGCCTGGAGCCTGCCCTCCCTCATCGCCTTTCGCGTTCTGCAAGGGGGCGTGTCGGGACCCATGATTCCCGGCAGTCAGGCGCTCCTCATCAATGTGTTCGGGCCGAACAAGCGCAACACGGCCTTGGCCCTCTGGTCCATCACGACCTTGGTCGCCCCCATCGCCGGACCTTTGCTCGGCGGTTATATCTCGGACAACTATGTGTGGCCCTGGATTTTTTTCATCAACGTGCCGGTGGGTGTGTTCTGCGCGATCTTGTGCTGGAACAATCTCAAGGCCCAGGAAACACCGACCCGAAAGCTGCCCATCGACCGCATCGGGCTGTTCTTGCTCTTCATCTGGGTGGGGGCGCTGCAGATCATGCTCGACAAAGGCAAGGATCTTGACTGGTTTCATTCGCCCACGATTGTCATCCTGGTTGTCGTCACTCTCATCGCCTTTGCCGCGTGGCTGATCTGGGAACTCACCGAGAAACATCCCATCGTCGACTTGAGCCTGTTCAAGTCACGCAACTTCGCCCTGGGAACGCTCGCCCTGTGCTTGGGCTACGCCGCATTTTTCGGCAACGTGGTATTGATGCCGCTGTGGCTGCAGAGTTATCTGGGATACACCGCCACCTGGGCGGGTCTCGTGGCCGCTCCCAGCGGCGTGACGGCCGTGCTCACCTCTCTCGTGGTCGGGCGCTTGATGCGCCGCTTCGATCCCCGTGTACTTGCGGCCACCGCCTTCGCCTTGTTCGCGGCTTCCTATTTCATGCGAGCACAGCTCACTGCCGATTCGAGCTTCTTGGTGTTCGTGGCGCCGCAGCTGGTGCAGGGCCTGGCCATGGGACTCTTCTTCGTCACCATGCTCGCTGTGATTTTCGACGGTCTGCCGGCGCCAAAGGTCCCCGCGGCTTCCGGCCTCTCAAATTTCCTGCGCATCACGGCGGGCAGCTTTGCCGTCTCCCTGACGACCACGTTCTGGGATCGGCGCGAAGCGCTGCATCAGAGCCAGCTCGCCGAAACGGTCACGCAATACGCGCCCGCGTATCAACAATCGCTGGCGCAGTTGCACCAATTCGGATTCACCGATCAGGGCGCCGCGGGCGCGATGACACAAACGCTGGTGGGCCAGAGCTATCTGCTGTCATCACTGGATCTCTTCTACTTCTCCGCGTGGCTGTGCGTGGCCTTAATACCGCTGTGCTTCCTAGTGCCCCGGCCGACAGGGTCGCCCGCGGCGGCGGTGGCGGCCGACTGACCGGCGTTGACTTGCCAATTCGGCTGCGCTCCGGCCAGTGAGCGCTGTCAATGCGCGCGCAACTGCCGGTCTTGAGACCGCCAGTGCTCCTGAAACGCAAACAGCACGTCTTGTCATGCGCATTGGCGATTAATACACGGGAGGCGCGGCATTAGTTGCAGGACGCTCGCTTAAAAAAACAAATTCGGTCCTCTTTTAAGTGCCGGCGCGCGATAAATCCGCTATGTGGACATTGTTCCGAACGTGGCCACCGTCGTGGTCGCGCGCTCGGCACGCTGAAGCGCGTCGACACAGTTACAGATCAAACACTCCGGACATGAATTGCACGGCGAATCCCCCGATGTGAACGGCGGTGACGGTGCCGTGACGCTTTTCCGTCCTTCCTGTCAGCAAACTGGGTCGGCCCATCTCGACGCCTTGTTCGATGCGCCATGCACTCTTGGCATCGCGCTCAAAGTTGAGGGAGGCAAGATGCGAGATGGTCGCGGCAGCGGCGCTGCCGGTGGCGGGATCCTCGACGATGCCATCCAGCGGCGAGAACATGCGGGCGTGTAGTTCCTGCGGCGTGGCGCCGCGGCAGTAGGCATAGATTGCGTCAGTACCGATCGGCGGCAGAATTCGTTCATGCGTCAAGGCATTCGGCTTGGCGCGTCGCAAGGCGTCATGCGATGCGATCTCGGTTACCAAGAACGGCAGTCCGACCGAGAGGACCTGGGGCGGATGGTTTGCAAGGCTGATGTCGACCGCGGTGAGGGTCAGACACTCCGCAATGTCGGCAGCACCGACCGTTGACCCAAGCGTTAAAGTTTCGGGTGCGGTGAACTCGGCGCCGACGATGGTGTTAGTTTCGCGAATGAGTCGGATCGGCACCAGTCCTGCGGCCTCCTCGAATACTAGATGGCCTTGCGGCGGGCCGCCCTTCCCTTCCCATTCTCGCGCGAACACGACAGCGGTCCCGACGTTGGGATGTCCGGCGAAGGGCACTTCGATTCGTGGGGTAAATATGCGGACGTGCGCGCTATGTTCGGGAGCCCGTGGTGGCAATACGAAGGTGGTTTCGGCATAGTTGAACTCGGCGGCAATCGCCTGCATTTGTGCGGTGTTCAGGCCTCGCGCATCCAGAACGACGGCCAGCGGATTGCCGCCAAAAGTCCGGTCGGTGAATACATCAACAGTCACGTAGCGTCGTTCCATAAAAGGTTGGCCTCAAGCGAAGGACTCTGCGGGAGTGATCCATACGGGGCCCCTATCCTATGCCGGTGGTCGGGCGTCGTGCTGACTTCGACTTGGCGGGGGCGGACGCGAGCCAGTAGACCACGATAAACTGGGCGGAGCGTTTCCCGCGCGGTAGGCAAATTCCTCAAGGGGCGGTTGGAAAATCTCATGGAAGCGACCCCGGTGATAGCGGTGTTGGTGGGTATTTTGGCGGTCGTACTGATTCGCCGATTATGGCGTCGCCGAGCGGCGGTGATTGTGGCGCCTCGGTTTGGAATCTTGAACTTGAAGGGCGCGGAGGGTGAGGCACTGGCTCAAACCGATGCTCTGGCGCTTCAGCCGGTCCTGGGGGTCCCCGAGAAGAGTACTTCTATTCCACCCAACTGCGATGTTCTGTTCCTGTACGGCGACCTTCAGGCAGACGGCCGCATCGCGAGTACAAAAATGTGGCTGGGCGAAGTCGTGCGCGCTTCGGGCGCGTCCATTCTGGTCGTGGCCATGGAGAATCCGGGGGCTGCCTACAATGCCAGCAAAGGGCCGGGATATGGACGAGTGAATTTGGTGATGACACTCGATCGACGAGGCGATCTGTTTGCACGATTTTTTGTGGGCTTGTTCGGAGACATGATGCGGGGAACGCCGATGCCCTTGGCTTGGGTTAAGTTGGCGCCTCAGCTTCCGGGGCGTGCGCACAATGAGCTGCCTGGCACCATTTTTGGCTGCATGGCGGGTCCAGTGGCTTTTCGCGCCCGGTGAAAGCGGCGTTTCTGGGGACAAATTCTGCGGGCGAATTGAGGCCGCTGACCTTAACCTGCGCCGATAGTCCCGGGAGAGTGTCAGCCTTCGGGATTCAAGAAGGATTAAAACAAGAATGAGTTTCTTTTCTGATCGGCGCGCGGAGTCGCTGCACTCGGCGGGTGTGGAGTGCTCGGACGGGCAATGAAGATGGCGCCATTGAGAACTACAACCATGCATTGGTGTTGGACCGGTGACATTCGACTTACCCAGCTCGCTGCTCGAAGCGCACGCTCGGGGATATGAGCGTGCTGTATTATTGGTCTGATCATGCTGACTGCAAAAGACTTACACGCGATTCCACTCTTTTCGACGCTTTCGGGTCCTGATCTTGAGCGACTGGCGCGGACTGCCGCGGACGTATACCTCGGCCCTGGAGAGTTCGCCGTGCATGAAGGCGGCGAACGTGCGTTGTACGCTGTAGTCGCCGGCAAGATCGAGGTTTTGAAACTGATAGACGGCGTCGAACGCACGTTGGGCTGGCGCAATCCAGGGGCTATCTTCGGCGAAGTGCCGCTTACTCTTGGAACCCCGTTTCCCGGCGCCTATCGGGCGTCCGAGCCGTCACGCGTCATGCGCATCGACGCGCAGCAGTATTACGCGCTGGCAGCCAGTGCGTCCGATATCCCCCTCAAGATCGGTGCGCTGGCGCGAGAGCGTATTGGCGGCCTCCAGGGAATCAGCGCCGAAGCGCCAAAGCCGCGCGTCACGATTTTCGGGCACCGCTGGGACGGCGCGTGCACGGATTTGCGGCGCTTTCTTGCGCGCAACCAGATCACCTTTGAATGGGTAATGCCCGATTCACCGGACTTTGCGAAGCGATGGCCCGCTGAACGCCGAGCTGACGCGAACTGCACAGCGTTGTTTCTAGGGGACGGCGCAGTCATTACCCGGCCTAACGCACGTGAGATTGCCGAGCGCCTCGGTCTTCAGACTCGACCGAGTTCTGGCGACTACGATATCGTCATCATCGGTGGCGGTCCCGCCGGGCTCGCCGCGGCCGTATACGGAGCATCAGAAGGGCTGCGAACCCTGGTGGTCGAACGCGAGGCGCCCGGCGGGCAGGCCGGAACGTCATCTCGCATCGAGAACTACCTGGGGTTTCCCAGCGGGGTATCCGGCGACGAACTCGCGAGCCGCGCGTTGCAACAGGCAAAGCGGCTCGGGGCGGAAATCTTGGTCACGCGTTCCGTGTCGCATATCGACCCTGTGGCGAGGCGGGTCACTATGGATGGATCGGAAGTGGTCGACGCGCGAACGATCCTTCTTGCCGCCGGCGTCAATTGGCGTCGCCTGAGCATTGACGGATTCGACCGACTGGTCGGCAAAGGTATTTACTACGGCTCGGCGCGCAGCGAGGCGGACACCGTTCATGGACAGGATGTGCACCTGATCGGCGCAGGCAATTCGGCGGGGCAGGCTGCACTTTTTTTTGCCAATCATGCTCGAAAAGTGACGATTGTTGTCCGGCGGGACGCGGCGGTACACAGCATGTCCCATTACTTGATTGAACAAATTCGCGGGCACTCCAACATCGAGTTCCGACTGAATTCGGAAGTTGTGGGCGTATACGGTGATACCCACTTGACGGCAGTTGACATCGTCAATCGCGTCAATAAGGAGACGCGCCGTGAAAATAGCGGCGGTCTCTTTGTGTTCATCGGCGCCGACGCCGAGACTCAATGGCTTCCAACTGAAATTGCACGCGATGAGCGCGGGTACGTTCTGACCGGCCATGACGTGACAAAAGCCGGGCACTGGGCGCAAGACCGCGACCCTTACCTACTCGAAACGAGCGTACCGGGCATCTTCGCGTGCGGCGACGTGCGGCTGAGCCCGGTCAAACGAGTGGCATCTGCGGTTGGAGAAGGCAGCATGGCGATTGCATTTGTCCACCAATATCTCCAACGCGAAGGCCGCCGCTGAGTGGCACAGGTTCGCACTATCTTCGTGTCGGACGGGGTCGGCAGCGAGATTCGTCGCCCGGTGAGAGACTCACGGCCGCTACGTGCCACATAGATGCAAGTTCCGCAGTAACATTCGTCGGAGTGACTCATGACCGCGCGCAATGGCACAGAGAATCCTATATTCCCGTATGCCACTCATCTAAATATCCTTTTTCGGCAACTGCAGAAAATCGATGTACCCGCTTTAGTCAACGCCGTGCAGGACCAGTGGTACAACCAGACGCTGTGCAAGGTAAACGAATCCGTCGTGCGACTTGGTGTAATGCAAGGCGAGTATCATTGGCACAAACACGAAAAGGATGACGAGTTTTTCTTCTGCCTCGACGGCGAATTTCTCGTGGATGTTGAGGATCGCACCGTGACTCTCAAGCCCCAACAGGGTTTCGTAGTCCCGAAAGGGGTTATGCATCGCACGCGAGCGCCACGCAAGTGCGTGATCCTGATGATCGAGAATGCGAGCATTATGCCGACAGGCGATTGATCCCGTGTACGACTGTCGGTGGGTTTGATTCTCAATCTCCGGGTGTCAAGATCGTGGAGAATCCCTGAAAGTTAGGGAATTGGTTGGACGTCGTTAGTTAGCGCCAGCGCGCGCCTGACTGCTTTACGTAGTGACGGTAAACATAGCCCCATGGGATCACGAGCGGCATCAGGATTACGCCAAAGCCGATGTTGAAGGAATCCTCGGCGAAGGTCGGTGGCAATTGGCCGGCGGACCATTGCGGCAAACCGTAGGCCAGCATCCAGACGGATTTCCATACAAACTCGAACATTAGCAGCGGAAGGATCTCGAGGGGATATTTGAGGCCGACGAACGCCAGCAGCCACACGGCGCCGAGCAGGCTCGGGATAACACCCCGGCTGATCACCGGGTGGCTGACCACTTCGGGCACGATCATCCCGCCGAGCCCAATCACGAGGAGTAGATAGGTCGCGCGTAGAACATAGATGCGGGCAAGCGAAACCTCTTGGGCGACGTTCGCCTGCTGGGCTTGGTTCGTAGCAATGTCCTGAGCAGTAGCAATCATGTTGAATTCCCTTGCTATGAAGCTTTGCGAAGTTGTTCGGAGCCGGAGATGGACTCCGGGACGAATTCCAGAATGTCACCGGGTTGGCAGCCGAGCGCGCCGCAAATCGCTTCAAGGGTCGAAAAGCGGATGGCGCGGGCCTTGCCGGTTTTGAGGATTGAGAGGTTGGCAAGCGTGATGTCGATGCGCTCGGCCAGATCGGTCAGGGTCATTCGCCGCTGGTGGAGCAGCTCGTCGAGCTTGACGGCGATGGCCATGTCACACCGTCCCTTCGAGATCTTGACGCATCAGCGTGCCTTCGGCGAAGACACGCGCGAGGACGAAAGTCAGGATGACCGCCAGCCAACCGTTGGGCGAAAAACCGGCGTCGAGATGAAGCGGATGTGCAGGCGTCGAAACGGATTGGCCGATAAGCCCGATGATAAGGCTGAGCATCTGCTGCCCGAGCAGAAACCATGCGATCGCCTGCAGGCGGTATGCATTCGCGGCGACGAAGGGATCGCCGGCGCGAACGGTCTGGACCATCGCCATCAGCCGCTTGAGCACAGCGAGATTTAGCGGGACGGCAACGAGACCGAGCGCTGCAATTGCACGCATGCCCATGATCAGCGGACCGGATTGCGCCGAGGGTGGAACGCCAAAAGCTGTCATCATCCATTGTCCGGCCGCAATCATCCCCACGAGGATCGTAAGGACAATGGCGCCGTAGAACCAGTTCAGGACGATCAGGATGCGCAGGCCGCCCTGGGCTATCGGCAGCGCGGTACTGAGAGGACGGGGCATTGGATTGGGCGCTCCGCGGCGGTTGATATTGATAAACAATACCATGTTTATTGATATTCAACAACTCTTTTATCGAATTTCAATAACACTCCTCCCTAACCAGCGGGAACGCAGAACGAAGACGCCTTCAACCCGTCGTCTAGCGCGCCGCGCTAGTTGGGCACGAGTTCCACCTTGGCTCGGTGGCCACGGGCACCAGCGAGTTTCGAATCGCAGGTCAGTAACGGTGCTTCCAGCGCCTCTGCCAGTGCCACATAGGTTCCGTCGTATGCACTCAGAGAATCGCGCAATTGCCAGACGCGGCGGATGAGAGGCTGATGATCGTGGCGTTCAATCACCAAATTGTTGAGATCGTCGAGTGCTTGCTCCGCGCGCACGGCGGTCAGCTCCTTACGCTGTACCAGCCGACGCAGGACTTGCGCTATTTCAACGTCGAGAAGTTGGGGGGCGTGCGCTCGTTGGGTAGGTTCTAGAACCCGTGCCATGAGTGGCTCCGCCCGGGCGGTTTGTAGCAGCATTTCGATCAATGCGGATGCGTCGATAACGATCAACGCCTGTCGCGCTCCGCGCGCAGAATATCGGTTGGGCTCGTCTTGCCACGATAGGGATCACGTTGACGCAGCCGTTCGCGCATTTCCTCGGCCGTCGGTTGTTCGGCGATTTTTCGAACTTCGCGGATGAGATAGTCGGACAAAGGCAACCCGGACAAGGCGGCGCGCGCTTTGAGCTGCCGGTGAAGCGCGTCAGGAACGTGGCGTAGCTGGATCATCTTGGACATGTGATAAGGATAGTTGCATGTGATGCACATGTCAAAATAACACTGGTTGCCATTCTTTGAATGGGGAGGGGCTCGACTGTTCGTCGAGGGTCGCTGATCGGCCAACTCCGGCCGGTCATCGCACCGAATTGGAGGGTGCAAAGCGGTCGTTCGAAACGTGATGTAAACTTACTATCACCCATCGCGCAGGGAGGCGATTCGGCACATGTCCAACACGGGGCGCTGATTTAGTTTTTGAACTTCAAGCATCCGGACATTGCTCAAAGTCATCAACAGGTGATCATCATGCGACGCGTTCCCGAAACATCTGAAGGGAGAGTAGCCAGATGGGCAACCATCGCGCTCGGCGGCTCAATTATTTTGCCGTTCTTTGGCGTATTTGCCGTTCTCGGAATCTCGTACCACCCCTCGCCTGAAGCCCTACTTCTCTGTCTTTTCGTCGCAGCATACGTCGGGCCGATTTATTTTCTGGATCGAATAGAACGGTACACGACATTGACGCGTAAACGTATTTGGGTCGTTTCGTTAGTGATCCATGCGCCAATCGCTCTCTTCGCAGTGATTGCCGCAATTGTATGGTCATGGGGATTTCTACTCTTACTCGTGCCGGAGTTGATTGGCACAGTACTGCTGGTCAAAGGTGTTGGGTTTCATGTCAACGGGCACACGATGTCGAACATAAAAATGACACCTTGAAGCTGCCTTTCATGACAGGCGACTACGGGTCGCGAGCGTCAACAGTCGGCCGACATATTTGGGTAGCATTCAATCATGGGATTCGTGAGGTTCATTGTCGCGAGAAATCATCCAGATTCTGGCGTAGCAGCCGGAGTTTTTACTACGGCTCTGGATCTACGCGACGCGGGTGAAATCGCGAAACAGGATCTCGACATTTTGACTGAACAATTAGCTTGGTTTACCCAGAATCTAAAGATACCCAAGCGTTTTAACAGGTCTTCATCCAAGGGATATTACAGAAGGAACACCAGAGGAATCGCGTGGTTCCGCGATGAGGCGGTAGAACACATCTCTCGAATGCAAGAAATAAAGCGGGTCTTGGACGCCAATGGTCATACGGTTAGCATCTTGCGAGAGGATCGCGTGGGGTACATCGTGT
Source organism: uncultured Gammaproteobacteria bacterium (assembly GCA_963775565.1). Lineage (GTDB taxonomy): Bacteria > Pseudomonadota > Gammaproteobacteria > Steroidobacterales > Steroidobacteraceae > Bog-1198. Next base: position 427,543 of record CAVZJP010000014.1, on the reverse strand, counting down.
ACAGAGACGAGGCGCAAGTAATTGCCGAACCGTTCGCTGACACACCGACTGGCGCATCCCGATAGGCGACGGTCGCCACTGACTCGTTGGGGTCGATAGCAGGAATTTAATGGGAAACTCAATCAAAGGCAGGATTCTGGGGACAATTTTATTGTCGCCCGGAATGTCCTTGCTGTCGTCTGCCAATTGTCTCGCTGACGACCTTTCCGGATGCTACGAACTCAAACTTTCAAAGTGGGTTCCGTCCTTGTCGCTCGGAGACGATGAGAAGTTCATCTCGCCACCCTCTCGGGTGGTTCTAACCACGACCCCGGACCATATTTGGGATCCGCAGGGCTTTAGAGTCATCCCTGCAAATGGAGTTGCTCCATCGGTGCACACGTTCTCGTACTGGGTAAGCCATGCTGATCACATCCGCATTAAGTGGACCAACGGTCACTCTGGTCTTTCGATGGACCTGAAAAAACGCGGATCGAATCTCGCAGGCACTGCCAGGACCTTTTGGGATTTCGCACGCCCGCAGCAAACAAGCGATGTTATTGCAACGAAGGTTACGTGCGATTGATGAAACGTACGTACCCGAAAAAAGGCGGCTTTCTGTCCCGGTTCTGATGCCGCAAAGCCGCCAGTCGCCAGTGCCCGCAACGGGTCGATACCGGACCAATCAGAAAGTTTTTCTTCGGAGCTCAAAGCCTAAAAAGTACGGAATCGTTATGAGCGCGACCCCAACTACGACGAGCAAAATCTGATTGGGAACAAGATATGGAAAAACGATCAAGGCCAACCCACACAGCAACGGCATAACCGCACGCTGCCTTCGGCCATAAATGACAAAGCCGAGCCCGATCGAGCCCCCACAAGAGCGACGACGTATTCGCGATTCCAAAATTCGCCCGATGGCCGTCGGGGCTAAAGCGCCCGCACCCGCACTTCGACCTCGAGCTTGTGGCGGCCGCCTCCGACAATCATGCCGTGAAGCGGCGACACGTCGCCGAAGTCCCGGCCCCAAGCCACCGTGACATGATCCTCGCCGACCAGTGAATCGTTGGTGGGATCGAAATCCAGCCAGCCGAGCGGCGGGCAATACACCGACACCCAGGCGTGCGAGGCATCCGCACCGACCGACTCCTCGCCGCCTCTCGCGCAGCGTTTTGATGTAACCGCTCACATAGCGCGCCGCCAGTCCGGACGAGCGCAGGCAGCCGATCATGAAATGCGCGAAGTCCTGACAAACACCGCGGCGTTTCTCGAGAACCTCGACAATGGATGTTCGATTGGTCGTGGATCCCGGCACGTACTTGAACTCGCGGTGAATCTTGCGCATCAGATCGGTGGCAGCCGCGACGATCGAGCGCCCCGGAGCGAAACACTCCTCCGCATAGTCGACGAATGCCTGCTTGAGAGGCACATGGCTGGATTGCATCCGGAAGCGGCAGGCATCGAGATCCTCGGGCGCCATGGGGATGGCGTGATAACTCAGGCGATTGCAGACCGCCTCCCATGCTTCAGCGGATTCCAGCGCTTGCAGGGCCGCGCGGGAATATCTCGACCTGCAATTCCGAGGTGACCGCGAGGCGCTCATGCGAACGGTCGTATTCCAGGCGCACGATCGGGTTGCCGAAGGCGTCCACATCCTCGCTGGATCCAGCTCGGTTCCGGATCGAGCAACAGCGCATGCGAGAGGCTGCGCTGATACGCGGACTCACGGGGCCGCAGGTGCAAAAGATGATGCGAGTGCGCGACGTCGCCGCCGTACTCATAGACGGTCGCGTGCTGTACCGCATAGCGCGTCATGCCGACACCGACCGCAAATCGAAATCGACTGTGCGAGAAATGCTGCGATGTGAGCTGCTCGGATAGCTGCGCGGCCGCCAGGACAATATTGTCGAGGCGATGCGCCAAGGCCCGATGCGAGGCACGCAACTTGTCGCGCTCGTCACCCAGGTGCGCGTACTTCAGCTCGACGAGGCTCGAGACCGCCTCATACAGCGTCTCCTGGGGTTTGGCCCCCAACGACTCCGCCACTTCGATGAGCAGGGAGTTGATGGCGCGCCATTGGAAGGCCAGGGCGCGGGGATTTTTCTCATCGTAGACCAGAAGATCGATGGTCGACGTCCCACACCGGCGGAGCGCGGTAGCGCGTTCGATAGGTGATGGCGGTATCGCCGATCTCCAACAACCATTCCAGTTCCTGGCGCAGCGGCGTCTCGGCGCTCAGCAGGCGCCGCGACATCAATTCCGCCAGGAATTGCAGCCGTTCCAACCGGCGTCCGATCATCATGAAGCGCCAACCGTCATCCTGCGTCATGTCATCCAGCGCGAATCCGGCGAGCGCCGCCAGCGATAGAAGCAGGCTGTCGAGCGTCTCGCGGGCATCGCTGCGCGCGCTTTCGGCGCGCCTGAAGTCGCGCTGCAGCACCGTGAGGGCGCGCCAATTCTCGCCCGACAGGCTGCCCCGCACCTGGGCGGCGCATTCGCCCAGGCGCTCGATGTCGCCGCTCAGGGTAAAACTCTTCTCGGTATCGAACACCGAAGCGGCGCCCGATTGCTTGCAGATCTCCATGGCCTGCGCGAGAAACGGCAGATTGCGGCGCAGGCCCAAGGTGGCGCGCAGCAAGCGCGTCTTGGATTCGCAGCGCTCGGCATAGCGGCCCATCCAGAATAGATTCTCCACCAGCGTCGAGGGCAGATCCTGATGTTCGATGCGGCGCTCGATCGGATCGGACAATGGGCGCGGTCGTCTCCTCGGAGGCCGGCCGCGGATTCGGACAACACCCAGATATCCTTGCTGCCGCCGCCGCGCTGCATCGAGACGATTTCAGCGTGCGCATCGGATGCGAATCGCGCCAGCCCGCCGGGCATGACCCGATAGCCATTCGGCGTGGCGATGGCATAGACGCGGATCCCCAAGGCGCGCGCGGAGAATCCATCGTCATTCTTCGTGTACCACACCGGCGCCTGCGAAAAGGCCAGGTGTTCCTGGGCAACGAAGGCGTGCGGGCGCGCGCGCATGCGCGCGATCAGCGCCTCGCGCTCGTCCTGCATCCAGATCGCTGCCGAACAGCGCGGCGAACTTCTGATTGGGGAAGGTCGATTTGATGACCAGATTGGTCAGATTCGCGATCACCGATTCAAATGCCGGCGGCTCGCCGCACCACCAGGTCGCCACCGAGGGCAAGAGCAGCTTCTCGCCGATCAATTGTTCGGCAACGGCCGGCAGAAACCCGAGCCAGGCCGCGGATTCGAGCACGCCGCTGCCCAGCGCGTTCGCCACCGCCACATTGCCCTTGCGGATGGCGGTGAGCAGTCCGGGGACACCGAGCGCCGAGTCGACGCGCAGTTCCACCGGATCGCAAAAATCATCGTCGAGGCGGCGCAGGATGGTGTGCACGCGCCGCAGACCCGACAGGGTCTTCAGGAATACGCTTTCGTTGCGCACCGTGAGATCGTGGCCTTCGACCAGCGGAAACCCCAGCTGGCGCGCAAGATAGGCGTGCTCGAAATAGGTTTCGTTGAAGGATCCCGGCGTGAGCACCACGGCGAGGGGCTCCTCCTCCGCGTCCCGCAACAGCTCATCGCGCAGCGCTGCGAAAAAGGCTCCCAGCGGCCGCACATCCATCGACTGCGCGAGATGCGGGAACGCACGGCGCACGATCTGGCGATTTTCCAGCGCATACCCAGGACCCGAAGGCGCCTGAGTGCGATCGGCGATCACCCACCAGCGGCCGTCCGCCGAACGCGCCAGATCCGCGGCGTACATCGACAACCATCGATCGCCCGGCGAGCTTCACGCCGGAGCAGGGCCACAGAAAATTGGGATGGCCGAACGGAATCTCGGGAGGCAGTGCGCCTCGGGACAGGAGTTCCTGCTTACCATAGAGATCGACCAGCACGGCATTCAAGAGGCGGGCCCGCTGGGCAATGCCCGCTCTCGATCCCCGCCCAATCCTGCGCGGAGATGAGGTACGGAAGCGGATCGAGGACCCAGGGACGGTCACGGCCTTGAGCGTCGGCGTACACGTTATACGTGATGCCGTTCTCCACGATCATGCGCCGCGTGAACTCGGTGGCGCGGCGCGCGGCTCGCGCATCGTCCTCGAATATTCCCTCGATCAAGCCCTGCCAATGGCCGCGGACACGTCCTTCGCCGTCCAAAAGCTCGTCGTAGCGATTCGGATCGCTGCGATAGCTGCCGCAGTCGCGGATCGTTATCGATGATTGCGCAAATCCAGCGTGAAGGGGAATTCAAGGCTTGGCGCGACGGGCTCGACGTTCATCGTGCCCGGCGTATGGCCCATCCGGAAAAATCGGGCGAGTCGCCTGCTTTCGGCCTCGAAGGCATTCACGGGAAAGGTCTCCTCGCTGCGGCCGCCGGGATGCACCACATGATATTGAAAACCGCCTGCCGATCGCTTCATCCAGGTATCGACTATATCGAATGTCAGCGGCGAGTGAATACCGATCGTCGGATGCAACGCCGACCAGGGCTGCCAGGCGCGGTAACGCACGCCGGCGACGAATTCACCTTCGCGCCCCGTCGGGCTGCAGCGGTACCGCGCGGGAGTTGCAAGTCACCACGTAGCGATCGGGCGCGAGTCCCTGACCTTGATCTGCACGCGCTCCAGCGAGGAATCCACGTAGCGCGCCGTACCGCCGGCTGCGCCCTCCTCGCCCATGACATGCCAGGGCTCGAGCGCCTGACGCAACTCGAGCAGTCCGCAACTCGAGGCCCAAGTCGCCGAGCTTCGGAAATCGGAATTCGAAATGCGGCGCAAACCAATTGAACGGCATGTCGAAGCCGGCCCGCCTTTGCTCCTCCATGCACATCCGCGAAATCCTGGGCCACGAAGTGCGGCAACAGAAACCGGTCATGCAGCTGTGTTCCCCAGCGCGTCAGGCGCGCGGGCGCATAGGGCTCGCGCCAGAAGCGCGCGACGAAGGAGCGCAGCAGCAGCTGCTGCACCAGGCTCATGCGCGCGTGCGGCGGCATTTCAAAGGCCCGCATCTCGAGCAGTCCCAAGCGGCCGCTCGATGAATCGGGCGAGTACAGCTTGTCGATGCAAAATTCGGCGCGATGGGTATTGCCGGTCACGTCGATCAAGAAGATTTCGCAGAAGGCGGTCCACGAGCCAGGGCGGAACGTCGGCGGCCGACCTTGGGAAATTGCTTGAACGCGATCTCGAGCTCGTACAACGAATCGTTGCGCGCCTCATCCACGCGCGGCGCCTGCGAGGTCGGGCCGATGAAGAGTCCGGAGAACAGGTACGACAGCGAGGGATGATTGTGCCAGTAGGAAATGAGGCTTCGCAGCAGATCCGGGCGTCTCAAGAAAGGAGAGTCCTGCGGCGTGGCTCCGCCCATCACGACGTGGTTGCCCCCGCCGGTGCCCACATGTTTGCCGTCGATCATGAATTTTTCCGCGCGCAGCTTGCACTGTTGCGCGGTCTCGTACAGGTGCGTCGCGACTTGCGCGAGCTCAGTCCCAGCTCGCGCTCGGCTGCACATTCACTTCGATGACGCCGGGATCCGGCGTCACCTTGAAGTTGACCAGGCGCGGATCCGGCGGAGGCTCGTAGCCCTCGATGATGACCGGCTGCTCGAGCATTTTCGCGGCGGCTTCCACCGCGGCGACGAGTTCCAGATAGTCTTCGAGGGTGCGCGTCGGCGGCATGAAAACGTACAGCACACCATTGCGCTGCTGCGCACACAGCGATGTTCTCGCGACCGCGGCCTCCTCGCCGGCCGCCGGGGTCTGTGCGGCCAATTTCTGGCGGCGGCTTGCGGCGGATGCGAGACTCGGCCGCAGCAACTGCCGATGCGGCGCGAGGAATGAGAATTCCTGATTGGGGTCCGGTGGATACACATGCGGAAAATCAGCGGCGGCGACCCAGGTCAGCGACTCCAGCGGCAGGCGCAAACCCAACGGCGAATCGCCGGGAATCAAATAGCATCGCTGGCGGCGCAGCAGCCAGGAGCCGCTCTGCCAGGCCGTGCCCTTGAGTGCACGCGATATTGGCAGTACGTAACCGGCCGGTTTCTTCAAATCGCCTTCGAGGATACTCGCGAGGCGCGCCCGCTCGAGCGGATCGGTGAGCTTGGAATCGAAGGGATCGACATTGACGGGAAGCTTGCGCTCGCGCCACAAGTAATAGAACGCATCCTCATAGGCCGGCAAAGACATACTGGGCCGGGACGCTCAGTCGATTGGCCACCTCGTTGAGCAGTTTCTGCGCGTTCGCGGACGCCTCGGGGTACTTAAGCGTCTCGTCGGCGACGAGCTTGGCATCGAGCCAGATCGGCTCGCCGTCCTTGCGCCAGAAGCAGTTCAAGGACCAACGGGGCAATTGCTCGCCGGGATACCACTTTCCCTGACCGAAGTGCGCAAGCCCACTCGGGGCATAGCGATCCTTTAGTTTTCCGAACAGTTGCGCGGCGATGCGGCGCTTGTCGCGGCCCAAGCGCTTCTGTGTTCCACTCCGGCGCCTTCGCATCCTCGCTCGAAACAAAGGTGGGCTCACCGCCCATGGTCAGGCGTACATCGTCGGCGCGCAGGTGTTCGTCGATGTACTGACCCAAGGAATCGATCGCGGACCACTCGCTCCTCCGAGTACGGTTTGGTGACGCGGGGCGCCTCCCACACCCGCGCGACCTTCATGGCGTATTCGAATGTGGTCTCGCATTCGTCGACGGCGCCTGAGAGCGGTGCCGCCGACTGCGGATCCGGTGTACAGCACAGCGGGATGTGGCCCTCACCCGTCAGTAAACCCGAGGTGGGATCCAATCCGATCCATCCGGCGCCGGGCAAGTACACCTCGCACCAGGCATGCAAGTCGGTGAAATCCGCGGCCGGTCCCGCCGGGCCCTCCAAGGGCTTGGTATCGGCGACCAGTTGAATGAGGTAACCCGATACGAAACGCGCGGCCAACCCGAGGTGCCTCAGCAGCTGAACCAGGAGTTCCGCCGAGTCGCGGCAGGATCCGGATCGAAGCTTCTAAGGTCTCTTCCGGCGACTGAACGCCGGGCTCCATGCGAATCACGTAGCGCACGTCGCTCGCGAGCCGCCGATTCAAGTCCACGAGAAAATCGTTGGTCGGGCGCGAAGCCAGCGAGATTCCGGCGAGATAGCGGGTGAACAAGGGCGTGGCCGGGCCGGTTGCCAGGAACGGCGCCAACTCGCGCTTTTCGGTGGGACCGTACTTGAAGGGAAACTGTTGGGCCCCGGGCTCCAGGAAGAAATCGAAGGGATTCAAGACCGCCATCTCTGCCGTCAAATCCACCTCGATCCGAAGCTCCTGTGTGGGCTTCTGAAACACCAACCGGGCCAGATAGTTCGACTGCGGATCCTGCTGCCAATTTAGATAGTGTTCGGCGGGCGTGACGGTCAATGAGTAGGACAGAATACGGGTGCGGCAATGCGGCGCGGGGCGCAGCCGAACGACCTGCGCGCCCAGGGTGACCGGCCGATCGTAGCGATAATGCATGACATGATTGAGCGCTACGTGAATCGACACGGGAACCTCGCCGAGGGGGGCCGGATCATTCTACCTGCCTCGCGCCGCCATAAGTGCCCTTCCTGGTGAATTCCACCCCCGCGATTCTTTCAATCAGATGAAACTTGGATCAACAATTCGTTTATCGAGACAGGAATCCCAAGGGTCGCCTTAAATTCGGAATTTCCTGCGGAAAATGGCCGGTTGTGTGACCTGGCGCAACTTTGTTGGAGCTGGAAATGTCAGAGTGCGCCCCCATATCGATGTACCGCCACTTTGGTGCGGATAAAGGAAATTTCACATGCTTACGACAGTCGCTCAATGGAGCCACAACACACTGATATTGGCCTTTGCGGTGCTCACCGCGCTGGTCGTCTTCGCGATTTAACCCCAGCTGGGATCGGAGGCGGCGTTTGCGCTAGCCTTTTCTGTGGTGCATTCTCGCAGCTCCAGATCAGACCCCGGAACAAAACTTGTCGAACGAACCGGGGCTTGGTGGCCAACCCTTAAACGGGAGCAGCCAGCGAGCCGTCTTTTTGAGCTATGCATCCGAAGATGCAGAAGCCGCGCAGCGAATATGCGCGGGGTTACGCGCCGCCGGCATCGAAGTCTGGTTTGACCGCAGCGAGCTTCGGGGCGGCGACGCCTGGGACGCCGCGATCCGCAAGCAAATCAAGTTCTGCGCCTTATTCATACCCATCATCTCCGCCAACACTCGTTCGCGCGTCGAAGGGTACTTTCGACTCGAGTGGAAGCTCGCGATTGACCGATCGCACCTGATTGCCGCGGAAAGGGCATTTCTGCTGCCGATCGTGATCGACAACACCCTCGAGAGCGATGCGTTCGTTCCCGATCAGTTTCGCGAGTTGCAATGGACGCGCCTGCCCTCCGGGGAAACGCCGCCGGAGTTCGTTGAGCGCGTGGCGCGCCTGCTCAAGCAAGATGAGCGCGCAGGTCCGGCGATGCACCGGACCGAACCCAGCCGAGCGGCCGTCGCGGATTCGCCGCCCGCGGCCGCCCATTCGGCTTCATCGGCGACCAAGACATCATGGGCACCCAAGCAGATGAAGCGCATGTTGTTGCTGGCGGCAGCCGCACTGGTGATTGCGGCAGGAGTCTTTGCGGTCGACCGGTGGGTGGCGTCGCGGCGCTCAGCGGCCGCTGAAGTTGCGGCGCCGACCGCTCATACCGGGGTGGCACCGAGCACGGTCGCGGACAAGTCCATCGCGGTGCTGCCGTTTGTCGACATGAGCGAAAAGCACGACGAGGAATACTTCTCGGACGGTCTTGCGGAGGAATTGCTCGATCTGCTGGCCAAGGTGCCGGGGCTGACCGTCATTGCTCGGACCTCGTCGTTTTCCTTCAAGGGCAAATCCGAGGATGTGCCGACGATCGCGAGAAAATTGAATGTCGCGAATGTGCTCGAGGGAAGCGTGCGCAAATCGGGCCGGCGCTTGCGAATCACGACCCAGCTCATACGCGCCGACACCGGCGTGCACATCTGGTCAGAGACCTACGATCGCGACCAGGACGATGTGTTCAAAGTCCAGGAGGACATCGCGCGCGCCGTGGTCGAGAAGTTGAAACTCGCACTGCTCGGCGACGTGCCCGTCTCCGCCGCACGCACCTCGAATCCTGAGGCCTATAATCTTCTGCTTCAGGGCCGCTACTCAGTCGCGTTCGATACACCCAAGGAGTTGGAGAAGTCGATCGACTGCTACCGGCGGGCGATTGCGCTTGACGCCGCTTACGCGCCGGCGTGGGCCGGCATGTCCTATGCGATTTTTCGCCAGGTTGCCAACGGTTACGTCGATGTGCAGATGGGCGCGGCGGAAGCGATGGCCGCGGCGCGCAAGGCTGTAGAACTCGATCCGACGCTCCCCGAAGCCTACTCCATGATCGCGTCGATCAAGATGTTGGAGGATTTCGACTGGTCGGGGGCTAGAGAGGCTCTCGATCACGCCTTGCAGCTCGATCCCAACAACGTGAACGCCCTGTTCTCCTCCGCGCACCTGACCATGACCGTCGGCAACACTGACGACACCTTGGCGCAGTTCCGGGACGTGCTCGAGCGGGATCCGCTCAACCTGCTTTACCGCCGTTATGTGGCGCGAGTGCTTTACTTCGCCGGGCGATTCACCGAAGCGGAAGCGATGATTCGCCAGGTGCTCGCCATGAACCCATCGTTTCCCGCAGCCCACTACGAACTTGGACGCATTCTGCTGGCGCGCGGCCAGATACCGGCGGCAGTGGCCGAGTTTCAGGAGGAGCAAAGCGCTTGGAGAGTGTTCGGATTGCCGCTGGGGTATCACGCGCAGGGACGAACAACTGAGACAAACGCCGCGGTCAAGGACCTGTTGGAGGAATCGGCGGGCGCAGAATTTCAGGTCGCCGAAACCTACGCTTTCTTCGGAGATGCAGATAAGGCTTTCAAGTGGCTCGACCTGGCTGTGGAGAGGCGGGACCCGGGCGTTCAGTGGTTGCGCGGCAATCCCATGATGAAGGCCTTGGTTGCCGATCCGCGCTACGCGGCGCTGCTGCATCGCTTGAAGCTGCCGCCCTAGGATAGGCGGGCGGTCAGTCGCAGAGACCGGCGCGCAGCGATCGGATCTGGTCGGCGGATGCGGCCAGAATCCGGGTGCAGTCCTCCGCAGCCAATTTCAATCGCTGGAACGCCGGTACGGCCGCGACGATTTCGCACAGCATCGCGCGATCAAAAACACAGGGTACGAGCGCCGTCGCAGCCGTCAGGATGTCGGTAAGGCGGTCATCGCCATGGCCGTCGCGACTCCCCGCGTTTTGGCTGCCCACGGCCGCGATGATGGCAGGCGCAAACTTCCAATGCTTCAGAATCAAAACGGCGATCTGGGGATGCCACTCGCGCACCGCCTCGGCCCAAGCCTCTCCGGTGGTGGCTGATTCGCCGCGGGGTGCGCTCACGGTGATATAGAGCCTCCCGATGTTGTGCATGAGCCCGGTCACCAATGCCTCATCGGGATTCGCGGCGCGCGACTCGCGCGCGAGGACGTAGGCAATCGAAGCCACCAACGCGCCGCTGCGCCACAGTTCCTGAAGCTCGGGCCGCAGCGCTGCGTCGCCGCCGCCGAGCTTCATCTGCTGCAGCGCGAACGACACCGCAGTACAGCGGGTGAGCTGCACGCCGAGACGCGTCAAGGCGATCCGCAAATCGTTGACGGGTTCTCCCGACGGATTCAGGAAGGCCGAATTGGCCAGCCGCAAAATGCGGGCCGCCAGTGCCGCTTCGGATCCCACGACCACCGCGACCCGGGCGGGCGAGGTCCGCGGGTCATCGAGCACCTTCTGCACCCGCACGGCGATATCCGGAAATGACGGCAGGCGGATGTCGCCGAGCGTCAATTCCAGCATGAGCTTGCGCACGACGGCGCCGGCATCGCCCGCGCTTCGTTGCGCATCCTGATCAAGGCTTGCAGTTGCTGTCATATGGGCGGTGTATCGGCAGCGGCAGCGGGATCTGAAGCCAGAACTCACCCGCTTAGGTATACTCCGCGGCGACGCGAGGCTCGCCGATAAGAACAAGGGCAACAAGGGGATCATGAGTGGACGCGCCAAAGTACCGCGCCTTCATCAGCTACAGCCACCGTGATTCAACATGGGCGTCCTGGCTGCACGCGTCGCTCGAGAAATACCGTCCACCCAAACCCCTCATCGGCACGGTGACCGCGCGGGGCGCCGTTCCCAAGCGCCTGACCCCGATCTTCAAGGACCGCGACGAGCTGCCGAGTGCGACGGACTTGGGCACCCTGATCAACGCGGCGCTCGAGGACTCGGCCTCTCAAATCGTGATCTGTTCGCCGCAGTCGGCGAAATCCAAGTGGGTCAACGAGGAGATTCTTGCGTTCAAACGACTGGGGCGGGAAGACCGGATCTTCTGCCTGATCGTCGATGGCGAACCCAATGCGACGGATCTTCCGGGGCGCGAGCAGGAGGAGTGCTTCCCGCCGGCTCTGCGTTTTCGACTCGGTCGAGACGGCCAGCTCAGCGATAAGCCGGCCGAACCGATCGCGGCGGATGCGCGCCCGCGCAAGGACGGCAAACAGAACGCCAAACTGAAACTGATTTCCGGAGTCCTCGGGGTGGGCTTCGACACGCTGCGCCGCCGCGAGCAACAACGCCGCATTCGCCGTATGTTCTGGTTCTCCTGCGCTGCGTTCGCCGGCATGGTGCTGACCAGTGGTCTGGCCGCTTACGCATTGGTGCAGCGGGCGGTGGCGCAGCGCCAGACGGTGCGCGCCGAAGCCGAGGCGCGGACCGCCAAGGAAACCACCCGCTTCCTGGTCGATCTGTTCAAGATATCCGACCCCGGCGAAGCGCGCGGCAACACCGTGACGGCGCGCGAAATGCTCGACAAGGGCGCGGCGCGCATCGAAGGCGAATTGGCCAAAGAGCCCGCCATCCAGGCCACACTGATGGATACGCTCGGAACGGTCTACATGGGGCTGGGCCTCTATGCTCAGGCGCGGCCGCTGCTCGATCGCTCGGTGGCGACGCGGCACAGCTTGCCGGGTGTCGATCCTTTGGAGTTATCCAATTCCCTGAGTCATCAGGGCGATCTGTTGGCCTTGCAGGCCGAATTCGAACCCGGCGAGAAGGCCTTTCGGGAGGCGATTCGCATCGAGTCGGCAAGACCCACAGACCTCGCCAGCCAGGTGGAGCTCGCGAATTCGCTGTATGGGTTGGGCAAGCTGCTGGCGATGCAAGGACGCTACGCGGACGCCGAGAAGACCTTGCGCGAGGATCTCAAGCTGCAGCAGGCGCTTTATGGCGAATCGCATCCCGCCGTGGCCCGCACTTTGAAGGATCTTGCCAGAGCCGTGGACGATGGCGGCGACCTTGGCGCCGCGATCCCGCTGATGCAGAGCGCGGTGGCCATGCAGCGTGCGCTGCGCGGCGGCGAGCCGCATCCGGATTTGGCCGAAGTGCTCAACGACATGGGCGTGCTGTTGTACGAGAACGGTGAGCTGGACAATGCCGAGAAGTTCTATCGGGAATCTCTCGCCATGAACCGGCGCCTGCTCGGCGACAAACATCCGGAAATTGCCAACGGAATTGAGAACGTCGCCATGACGGAGCAGGACAAGGGTAATCTGGCCGGCGCCGAGACGCTCTACCGGCAGTCGCTTCTCATGCGCCGCGAACTGCTCGGTTCGGACCACCCGGACGTCGGGCGAACGCTCTTGAATCTCGCGTCGCTGCAGTACGACCGCGGCGAAACTCGCGAAGCGCTCGCGAATATGCGGGAAGTGCTGGCAATTTACCGCCAGGCGTATCCCAAGGATCATCCGGAGACCGCCCGGGTGCTGAACACGATCGGATCGTGGCTGACCATGGCCGGCGAGTACCCGGAAGCCGACCGTTATCTTGAACAAGGCCTGGCGATGCGGCGGCGGCTGCTCGACGGACAGCATCCCGATGTCGGCTCGAGTTTGATCGCTCTGGCCATCTTGCGGGTCGCGCAGGGCAATTATCCGGTGGCGCTGCAGTTGGCGCAGGGCGCGAAAGGTATTTACACGGCCGCTTTGTCGGCCGATCACTGGCGTACCGCCCTCGCCGAATGCGCGGAGGGCGCGGCGCTGACCGGACTGGGCCGTTACGCCGATGCCGAAGCGCGGCTCGCGCACGGCAACGCAATCTTGAGCAAGCAAGGCGGCCTGCCATTGATCTATCGCACCCTCGCGCAGCGCTACGTGGACACCTTGCACCGGCGCGAGAAGACCCGGGTTGCGGACGCGGTGAAACAGAATCCCGCGGGACCATGACATAACGCAAAAGTCTCCGCGCGAGCGACATCTAATAATCACATTAAAGAGTATGCTCACGCTCCACATTCTCGGGGAGCGCGGATACGGGTGGCACAAAATCCGTGACGGCGCCTTAGAAAAAGAAATAACGAGGGGATTCGTGATGGACTTTAAGTCAGTGGCCAGGCTTGCCGCCGGCAATGCCCTCTTGCTGGTGTTGGCGGCTGCCAACGCGCAAACCGTGATCGTGCAGCAGTTCGGCGTTACCGCCGTGAACAGCAACGGCGATGCGCTCTACAACGTCACCGTGACGCCGAACACACCGGTGAACACCGGCGCCCTCATCACCGGTACACAGACGCTCAACACTGACGGCGCCGCCCACGGCAATTTTTTTGCGGTTGCCCGAGCCGCCAACTCCGTGACCAGCGCGTTGGATTTAATTGTCGCGGATGCCGCCAAAGGTCAGATCGTTCGCTATCCCGGCCCCGGCCCGGGGAGCTACGCGGTTTCCAGCCCCATCTTCACCTGGTCGGGGCCGGGCTCGGGTCCTAAATACCCCATCGGCCTGTCGGCAGATGTCGCCGGCAACGTGTTCGCCATCTCGGCAGGCGTGCCCTTCGACACCAAGCCGGCGCTCTGGGTGCTGCCCTTCAACGCAACGACGGGCGCCTATGGGGCGCCGGTGCTCATCGACAATACGTGCGGGATAGTGACCGAAGTGCTGGTTGCGGGTACCGCGGCGACCGCCATCGGCTCGGCGGCGCCGGCATGGAACGTGGGTGATGTGCTCATCCTCGTGAACGACATCGTAAATCCCCGCGTGCTGGTCTATTCGCAGGCGGCGATCGCCGGCGTGCTTGCGAATCCGGGCAAGCCGCTTTCCGGTCCCACCGGGATCGCGGTCGCTCCATCCCTGCTGCGCGGCACACTGCCCATCGGCATGGATGTGTGGCCGGCTGATGCGACCCATGGAGTCAGCCTCCTCCTCACCACGGTCGGTGGCCGGGTCATGCGCTTTGATTCGGGCAGCAACGCGCTGACGGCAGATTTTGCCAACGGCTTGGGCTTCGGCCTACAGAGAGTCAAGGTCGGCACGTACTCGACCGTCACCTATGCCTTCGTTGCTCAATACACGCCGGGCAGCGGAAGAATCCTGCAATTCGGTGCGCCACCGCCGAGCGGTTCGAATGCTCCGCGCGCGGCGTTGAGCACGGGCGCCAATGATCCGCAGGGTCTTGCGGTGACGAGCTCCGGTTCCGTACCGGTCAGTGCCTGCATCGCGCCGAGCGTCTGCGACCCGCTGGGCCCGCAATTGACGACGCAGATTTCGGGATCGGGAACCGGCAACATTCCGCCCGCGGCACCGCTGCTCGAGGAGAGCTGCATCGTCAATGCGGATCCGCGCGTCACGATCTCCGGCGGCAACTGGAGCTGCGCGGGCGGGAATTTGGATGTCGCGAATTTCTGCCCCGGCTTTCCCAGCACGGTGCTGACCGGCGCCCTGTGCGGCCACTCCGGACCCACCGGTTCGGGATTCGTGGTCGTGAAGGGCACCGCAAAGACAGTGGACCAGAACGTCAACAATACCTTCATTCAAAACACGATCGATCCCAATGTCCCCCTGCCCGGACCTTTGAATTTGAACTGTCCGCAACTGCAGGTATTTGCCTGGGCGCCGCGTTCGGATCTGCCCTTGATCGAGGGAAGCATCGTCGAGGGAGGACCTGCGCCCGGCAGCAATTACTTCATCGACCTCTCGGGATTCTGCGACAAGGGCGGGGGTACCAGCCACGTACTGTCCATGCTCGCCTATGGCCTCGGCCTCAACAGCGCGCCGAGCGGGCTGGCGAACGGCCTCCCCGGATTTGTCACGGACAAATTCACCAATCTCACGAACACCATCGCGGCGGCGAGCGCGCAAATCGACCCGGGCGTGGCGGCAACCCTCCAAGGCTACGTCAGTCAGGCGCAGGGCTTCTTCAACAGCGGTGTTGCCGAATCGGCCTCGAATGGCTACAGCTGCGCCTTGAACTCGCTCGCATCCGCGGATAATTTTCTGCGCGCGAATCTGCCTTCGTTCTTGGGCGCGGCGCCGCCCGGCAATCCCAACCCGGCCGGTGAAATCGACGGACGCCTGGGCAACCTGTTCCTGCCGATTGACGTGTATTTCCTGCTGCAGCCGCCGAACGCCGAGTGGCCGACGAACGACGTGCCGCCGTGCGCAAGCTTGAGTGCCGCGCCGGCGACCGTCACCTTGAGTTCCGCGGCGCCGGCCGCGGCGACGCTGACGTGGGGTGCTGCCACGCCGACGTTCCCGTTGTCATTCCCGCCCGCGCAGTGCACCCTGCAAGCAAGCGACGGCGCCTTCCTGACGCCGGCAACCGTTGCCGGCAGCGGCTCGGTATCGACGGGCACGCTCACCACCGTTGGCACCTACTCCGTACAGCTCATGTGCTCGGCGGCACCGGGTAATGTCATCACCAGCTTTACGCAGACGACAGTGAATGTCATCGCCCTCGTCTCGCTTAACGTGACCCCCCCCTCGCCGCAAATTGCCGCCGGGGGTTCGACGCAGTTGACGGCCACGGGTACTTACACGGACAACTCCACGCAAAATCTCACGCCTTCGGCCACGTGGCTTTCCAGCGCCCCGAATGTGGCCACGGTGTCGGCGGGTTTGGTGAGCTGCAATCCCAACGCTACGTTAAGCGGATCGGCGACGATTTCCGCAACGGGCGCCACGGCGACGGGCACCACCACGGGATCGGCCGCGGTGACCTGCGCGGCGCCGGTGCTCAGTTCCATCGCGGTCGCGCCGGCTGCGCTGACACTCGCGACCGGCGGCACGGCGCAACTGACCGCGACCGGGGTCTTTACGTCCGGACCCTCGCAGCCCCTCAACAGCGCCGTGGTGTGGAGTTCCAGCGTGCCGAGCGTCGCAAGCGTGTCAGCGACCGGCCTCGTGACCTGCAACGCCTCGGCAACGGTCAGTGGTTCGGCGACGATCTCAGCCGCGAGCGGCAGCATCTCAGGATCGGTCGGCGTCACTTGCCAGGCGCCTGTCCTCAAATTCCTCAAGGTCTCAGCCCCGAAGGTGTGCGAGATTCCTGCCGGCGGCACGCTGCAGCTGACGGCAACCGGCACCTATGCTTCCGGTGCGACAAAGAATCTCACCTCCACGGCAGCGTGGAGTTCCAGCTCCTCGGTCGTGGCCACGGTATCGGCGGGCCTCGTGACGTGCAAGGCGCCTCATTCGCGTCAGGATGGCAACGCGACCATCTCAGCCACCGTCGGCAGCACAACGGGTTCGATCAGTGTCGTGTGCGAGGGACTCGGTCGGTGAGGGAGCTAACCGTCACTTCGCGCGCGGCTCATCCCTTTGCACCCACGTTTCGAGCAGGGTGTAAGTCACCGCCAGCACCACCGGACCCACGAACAACCCGATGACTCCGAAGCCGATCAGCCCGCCGATGACGCCGGTTATGATCAGCAGCAGGGGCAAATCGACGCCGCGCCGAATGAGCATCGGGCGCAGGAAGTTGTCCAGCAATCCGACCGGTATCGACCACACCAGCAGCGCGGTTGCCCACCCGATGCTTCCCGACCAGTAAAGCCAGATCACGGCGGGCACCAGCACCAGGAAAGGTCCAATCTGTGCCACGCACAACGCAAGGGCCACTGCACACAGCAGGCCCGCTCGCGGCACGCCGGCCACCCACAGTCCCAGCCCGGTAAGGACTGACTGGACCAGTGCCGTGACAATGACTCCCAGCGCCACGCCGCGGACCGCCATGCCCGCGAGGCGCACGGCGCGTTCGCCGTTGTCGTTCCCGAGCCGTCGCGCAAGCATCAATACGCCCTTCGCCGCCAACTCTCCTTGGGAATACAGGATGGCGACGATGATGACGATGAGCAACATATGAACGGCGGCGAGACCGACTCCGCCGCCCAATCCCACCACCCAGGCGGACGCCGAGCGGACATAGGGTTCGAACGCGTGGGTGAGCGCCGGACCGCCGCCCGCGACCAGTTCCTGCCATTTCGCGGCGATGGGCTGACCAATGAGCGGCACCTTGGCCACCCACGCCGGCAGCGGCGCCAATCCGTTCGCAAATACTGACTTGGCCAATTCCGCGCCGTGCTCCGCCGCATCGATGAGCGCGCCGATGGCGAAGGCGAAGGGCACGATGAAAATCGCCAGGATCAGGACCGACATGATGGTCGCGGCGGCCCATCGACGGCCGCCCGTCAAGCCCTGTACCCGCAGCATCAGCGGCCAGGTGGCCACGACGATCGTGGCCGCCCAAATGAATGAACCCGCGAATGGCAGCACCGTCCACAGACTGGCCGCGATGAGCAAACAGATGATCAAAACCAGCAGAGTGATGCGGGCGAGATCGTATGGTGGCTGGGGATTCACGGATCACTCCCATCGGCTGAACCCAGCGTATGTTGCGCCCAAAGGGCGCTCCTTGGCGAGGCGCCGATTTTCATAAGCCCTAAGTCCCATTGATGACAGATAAATCCTGGGGAGAGTGTTGCGCTGCTGTGAAAGCGTGCGAGAGTGGCCGGGGGAAGTGCCTATAATGGCGCCTTAAACTCGACGCAAACGCAATCGGAGAAGTCTCATGAAAGCCGTCGCGCGCAGCCGAAAGAGTAAGTCCCTCGCGGCGTGGATGCTCGTCCTGCCTACCTGCCTGTACGCCGCCACCGCGAGTGCTTCGTTGTCGGGACCGCTCGCCGACAAGGTAGCCGACTGGCTGTCGATCTTCATCCTGTTCGCATTGCCGCCGGGGGGCATCTATCTCTTCTGGATGCTGCACATCCTCCCGGAGAAAGCGGCGATCAAGCGCCATCATCCTCAAAAAGATGCGATTCACATGCTGTGCCTGCTGTCGCTCGTGTTCGGCGGGCTGCTCTGGCCGGTCGCGATGCTGTGGGCGTATTTGAAGCCCATGGGCATGCGCGTCGCCGTGGTCGAAGCCGAGCACCTTCATCCCCAGCCGCCGGCCGTTGCTGCCGAAGCGATTCCGCTGACTGAAGAAGCTGAAAAAGCTGCTGGCTTGGAGCCTGGCTAGTGGACGCAATAATTCTCGGCCTTTACGCCCTGATCGTCTGGCTGATCTTTTTCAAGTTCAAGCTGTTGCCGTGGAACGCCACCTCGCAAGTCATCGTGGTCACAATTCCGGTCGTCGGCATGTTCACATTGATCATGCTGCTCAACCGATTCGCGCCGTCGAGCGCCGACGTGCGTGTCATCAAGTACACCATTCCCATCGTGCCGCAGGTGCGCGGCCGGGTCATCGAGGTGCCCATCGAGACCAACCGCCCTGTGAAAAAGGGCGATGTGCTGTTCAAAATCGACCCGACGCCCTACGCGCTGCAGGTCAAGACACTCGAGGCACAGCTCGCAAACGCGGTGGGCGCGAATGCCTCCTTGCGCGAACAGCTCAAGGCCGCCTCGGCCAAGAGCGACGCCGTGCGCGCGCAACTGGACCTCGCCCGCCTGCGGGTCACCCAGTACCGGGAGATGGTCGCCGGCAATGCCGGTTCGAAGTTCGAGCTCGAGTCCGCCGAGGCCCAGGTGGCCTCGCTCACGAGCGAGCTCGCCTCTGCGCAGGCGGCCGCACGCCAGATCACCGAACAGTTGGGTGCCGTGGTCGGCGGCGACCAAGCGCAGGTGGCGCAAATCAAGGCGCAGCTCGAAAGTGCCCGCTGGGACCTGTCGCAAACTACCATGATCGCGCCCGCGGACGGGACCGTCGTCAACCTGCAGCTGCGCCCAGGGGGGTTCGTCACGGCTTTCCCGGTGCTCGCGCCGCTCAGCATCGTCGAGGAAAACTACCAGATCTATGCACTGTACTACCAGAATGAGCTCGGGGCGGTGGCGCCCGGCAATGCGGCCGAGATTGTACTGCCGACGCATCCCGGCAAGATCATCAAGGCCACGGTCAACAATATTATCTGGGCGCAGGGACAGGGACAGGCGCAAGTCACGGGGACGATTCCGCTCACGGGCTTCGCGCCTGCGGTGCCAGGCCGATTCGCGGTCCGCCTGGATCTTGCCGACCCGGACAAGGACGAGTATTTGGCGGCCGGCGCCATCGGCGAGGCAGCGATCTACACCGATCGCATGCAGGCGATACACATCCTCAGAAAGGTGCTGCTGCGCGTGTCGACGAAACTCAACTACCTGATTCTCAAGCTGCACTGACATGCGTAACCGCAGCGACAGCGCCGCTGAGACCTGGCCGCACTGTGGTGCGGGCCAGGGCGCAGTTCTGTTGCT
The DNA here is from genome assembly GCA_963775565.1 of uncultured Gammaproteobacteria bacterium. Taxonomy (GTDB): domain Bacteria; phylum Pseudomonadota; class Gammaproteobacteria; order Steroidobacterales; family Steroidobacteraceae; genus Bog-1198. The sequence goes on along the minus strand of CAVZJP010000014.1, from coordinate 407,981 downwards.
GGCCGCCGCGCTCGCGCCGGTCTCTGGGTGCATCAACCTGCGCGAAGCTCCCGCCACACCCGAACTGGCCAAACAAACCATGCCGCACATGCAGCTTCCCGAGCAGTGGGTCGCGCAGGGGACGCGCCCGGAGGACGTGGAGAGTGGGTGGCTGAAGGAATTCAACGACCCGGAACTGTCGGCACTGGCGAGCGAAGCACTGGCCTACAACGCGGATCTGAAAGTGGCGCAGGCGCGGGTCGAACAAGCGCGCAACCTGATGGAGGCCGCCGGCGGCGCACTGCTGCCGACTCTCACTCTGGCCGGCAAGGTCGGCGGCAAGCTGGGCTCGGACGCCAGCGGGGTCAACGGGGCGTTCCTGCAGGCCTCCTGGGAAATCGACCTGTGGGGGCGCGTTCGCTACGGGCGCCTGGCAGCGACGGAGCAATATGCATCGGCGACGGCCGACGCCGCTTACGCCCGCCAGTCGCTGGTCGCGGCGCTCGCCCGAGCCTGGTTCGGCGCCAAGGAAATCATCGCCCAGATTGGCCTGACCGATCAGACGATCGCGGCCTCGGAGAGCTTCCTGGAACTGACACAGACGCGGGTTCGGGTCGGCACGGCGAACGACAGCGACCTCGCCGTGGCGCAGGCCTCTCTCGCGCAGTATCGCGACAGCCGTCGTGACCTGATCCGCGCGAAAGAACAGGCGCTGCGCGCCATCGAAATTTTGCTCGGCCGTTACCCCTCGGCGGAACTGGTCGTGAGCGCAGATCTGCCGCCGGTACCGGCGCCGGCCGCCGCAGGCTTGCCCTCACAACTGCTGGAGCGACGCCCGGATGTCATTGCCGCGCAGAAGCGCGTGGCCGCCGCCTACGCTCGCGCGGAGCAAGCGACCGCGGAGCGCTGGCCAAAAATCAGCTTGACGGCCGCGGTCGGCACCATCTCCAGCGAAGTGTTCGTGTTGAAGAATGTCTCCGATCCCTTATGGGGGGTCGGCGCAAACGGCGTGTGGTCGGTTTTCAACGGCGGTCAGCTCAAGAACGTCGCCGCAGCGAAAGCGGCCGAGGCGCAGGCGGCCAGCGCGGAATTTGCGCGCATCGGCGCGCGTTCATTCGCGGATGTCGAGGACGCCATCGGCGGCGAAGCCGCGCTGCGCGAGCAGTCGGAATATGCCGCCGCCGCGGTCGACGCCCAACAGCGGGGGCTCAACACGACCCAGGTGGAGTTTCGCGTCGGCCGTACCGATGCCCGCCCCATGGTCCAGCAGCAAGTGCGCGTGTATTCCGCCCAGATGCGCGCGCTGCACCTCCGGGCCGAGAGCTTATCCCAGCGGGTGGCACTGCACCTGGCGCTGGGCGGAGACTTCGGTGATGAGCATGCCCAAGATCCGAAGGTGAGCGCCCTGCAGCGATCGGATCCGTGATTCGCGTTATTGCTTGAGTTGTCCCGCGCGCGCGGGTGAGCCCAAGGCCTTCAGCAATTTCGGATCGCGGCCATAGGGATCCGCCTTGAACACGATCTCGCCCGCATCATTTCGATCCACCGTCCAGTAAAGCAGCAGAACCGGCACCGGTGTAGTCAAGCGTATCGTACGTGTTTTGCCGCTATTCAATTCCGCATCGAGCGCCGCGCGATTCCATTGACTTGATCCGGCGAGCAGCAGATCCACCAGTTCGAATGGACGCTCGGTGCGAATACAGCCAGAGCTGAAGGCGCGTCTTTCCTTCTCGAACAAATTTTGGCTGGGTGTGTCGTGTAGATACACCAGGTAGGGATTCGGAAACATGATCTTGACCCTTCCTAATGCGTTCGTTGGACCAGGATCCTGGCGGATCATGTAAGGGAAATTGCCGCCGGTATACTTCGCAAAATCGATACTGCCGGGATCGACGTTTCGCCCGTCGCGATCAATCACACGCAGACCTCGCTTTTCCAGATAGGCGGGGTCCTTGCGCACAGCGGGCAGGATGTCGTTTCCGAGGATACCGGGTGGCACGGTCCAGGTCGGGTTGATCACCACCTCTTGGATGGTCGAGCGAAAAATGGGGGTCTGGCGGTAGGGCTTCCCCACCTGAGCGCGAGTCCGCCAGATCACGGCGCGATCGCGGATATACCGTACTTCGAATCCGGCGACATCGACCACGACAAATTCAGGGTCAGGTTTCTGGTGAAGCACCCAGCGGCCGCGTTCCAAGTTAACCCGGATCTGGTCGATGCGCTGCGCGACACTGACATTCAACTCGCGTCGAGTCTCAACACCAGCAGTTCCATCCGCCGGCAAATAGTGGCGCGCCTGAAAGTGTTTCAATGCGGTCTCCAAAACCTCATCGAAGGTTGCGCTGTCGGCGGCCGCGCTGGCCGCATCATGGCTCGCCGCCAGGCGAAGCCTGAGGCTGGGCACGCGAGGGTCGGTCATGCCGCGGCGTAAGGTGGGGCCGTCCGCAATCGTGGGCCAGCCGCCGGCCTTTTCTATCGCGCGATAGGCAGCGAGCGCGTCGATGAGATTCTTGTACATCCAGTGATTGGGGCGCACCACGCCGATTGCGGCGGCGATATCGGGGCGGGACAGAGCTTCCAGAACAAATTGGGCCGCATCGCGCTGCTCGATCTGGCGAGCGCCGAAGTTCCAACGATTATCAAGCGAGACCGGGTCCACTTTCCCGAAGTAAAGATTCGACAGCAGCACGACATAGGCATCGGTCGCAATGAGATCGAGTTGGGCCGACTGCAGGGGCGTCCCATTGGAGGCCGCGAGTTTCTCGAGTGCGGCGAGGTGATAGTCGGCGGGCGTCAAGCCGTCATCGGCACTACCACGAACGAGGCTGATCAGGCTCACAATCCGCGGCGAGTCCCAGAAGGGTTGGTAGCCGTGCATTTCGTAAAGTGTCGGCAGAACGCGGGCGGCAACCAGAGGCTCGCCCTCGATGGTCAAGTTGCCGGAAGCGGAAAGATCATCAACGCGTTGCCGGACCGCTTCGACCACGGCATCAGCGGCTTGGGGCGCCTGAGCGTTCGCAGCCAGGATGTGGGCCCCCAAGATCGACGCGCCGCACAGGATGCAGAATCTGCCGGTGCGGGATAATCGTGCCATACAATGCCCCCTGGTGAACGGTGCCTCATTCAGACAGCCCGTATCGAGGCCTAGTTCGGTGCTGCCCAAAAGGAATGCTAGATGAGGGCCCGCAGTATCACACTGATCGGCGCAATACTCCTGATTGTTGCTGTGAGCACTGCCGCCGCGAGCGAGCAACCGCCCAAGCGAGTGCTGATATTCCACTCGTTTGGCCCCGATTTCGGGGACCTTTATTCGAAGGACCTGCGAGCCGAGCTCGATCGGGACTTGCCCGGGCGGTTGGATCTCTACGAGGAATGGCTGGTATCCGCTCGTTTTAGCGCCCCTCAGGAAGACACGGCATTTGTGGACTACCTGGGTAAGCTATTCGCGGATCACCCGCTCGATCTGATCATTACCCTGGGCGCGCCGGCAGCCGATTTCATACGGAAACATCGGCAGACACTGTTCCCTCAAACACCCGAACTTCTGGCAGATGTAGAGCGGCGCAGGGTGGATTCCACCCGACCTCAGTCAGAGGAGGTGACCGTTCCCATCTCAGTCAGCTTTCCACTCGTGGCCGAGGATATTCTGCGGGTGTTGCCCCGGACCACCACTCTCGCTGTCGTGATCGGAAATTCGGCCATTGAGAAATATTGGGTGGGTCAAATTCGAGACTCACTGCTGCCTTTCAAGGACCGCCTGAACTTGATGTTTTTGAACGATCTCTCATTCGACGAGTTGCTGAGGCGCGTTGCGAGACTGCCCTCTGAATCTGCGATTTTTTACGTGCTGCTTTCCCGAACCGTTCCCGGTATTCCCGAGGACGAGGACGTCGCCCTTGCCAGATTGCACACAGCGGCAAACGCCCCTATTTTCAGTTACTCCGATGCATACCTCGGCAAGGGGATTGTCGGAGGATCGATGATTTCCTCCGACGTACAAGTGAAAAAAATAGGCAGCATCGCCGTCAGAATCCTGGACGGAGAGCGCGCTTCGAGCATCGAAACCACACCGCTTCCATTCGGAAGTCCTCAGTACGATTGGCGGGAGCTCAAGCGCTGGCATATCCCGGACTCCGTTCTTCCCGCGGGAAGCTCAATCCGCTTCGTCCAGAGGTCGGCGTGGGAAGAGTATCGATGGCAGATCGCAACGGGTGGCATATTCATGCTGTTGCAAACCATCCTGATTTTCGGCCTGCTCTACGAGCGGCGGCGGCGCCGGAATGCAGAGTATGTGTCCCGCCAGCAATTGGCGGAACTCGCCCGGATGAATCGGCTGTCAACCGCCGGGGAGCTGTCGGCATCGATTGCCCACGATCTGCGTCAGCCGCTCGGTGCAATCCTCATCAACAGCGAGGCAGCAGAGCTGATTCTCAACTCCGAGACACCCGATATCACGGAGCTGCAGGCAATCCTCAAGGACATCAAGCGCGATGATCAGCGTGCGAATGATGTGATCACCCAGCTGCGGAGTTTTCTGATGCGCGCTCCGATCGAGCCTCAGGACGTTGATTTGAATGACTTGATGAGCGAAGTGTTTGGTTTTCTTTCTTCCCTGGCATCGGCGCGCGAAATCATCTTGAGCACCCACTGTGCTCAGCCGCCGCCGCGTGTGCGTGGCGTTCGGATCCAGCTTCAGCAGGTCGTATTGAATCTGCTGTTGAACGCCATTGACGCGATGGGAGACGCGAAAGACGGGCAGCGAATCATCGTTGGCCGCACGTCGGTGCGCGATAACCGCTTGGCGGAAGTTTCAATCGAAGATTCAGGCCCCGGCATTCCAATAGGGAAGGAGAATCAAATTTTTCGTCCTTTCTTCACGACCAAGGACACCGGCATGGGGATGGGCTTGTCCATCGCACGCACCATCGTGGAGAATTACGGGGGCAAAATAGCCGCGGCGAATCGCGAACAGGGCGGCGCAATATTCCGTTTTACTTTGCCCCTTCTCGAGGCTGAGCGATGAAAACCGACGCCCGTTGCGGTGCCGCAAATAGGACCAAGGTCCCATGCAGTCATCCTATGGCGGATGAGCACGCAGCCCTAGAATTGACCGGTGACCGCGCTTCGCCTGCCGCTGCTGGATTGGCTGCCGAGCTACCGTAAGGACTGGCTGCGTCCCGATATCGTTGCGGGTCTGACCACTGCGGCGGTGGTGGTCCCGAAGTCCATGGCTTACGCAACCATCGCCGGATTACCCATTCAAGTCGGGCTGTATACGGCGTTCGTGCCTCTCATCGTCTACGCTGTGCTCGGCACCTCGCGGCCGCTCAGCGTCACCACCACCACGACTCTCGCGATTCTGACCGGCGCCGCGTTGGGCGAGGCTGTTCCGACGGGCGATGCGGCGGCGCTCCTACAGGCCTCGGCCATCCTCACCCTGATGGTCGGAGCGGTGCTGATTCTGGCGTCCATTCTGCGGCTCGGATTCGTGGCTTACTTTATTTCGGAACCCGTGTTGGTGGGGTTCAAGGCCGGAATCGGCGTCGTGATCATCATCGATCAGCTGCCGAAGGTCCTCGGTGTTCATTTCACCAAGGGTACTTTCCTGCACAATGTGCAGGGCATCTTCTCAAGCCTCTCCCACCTGTCGGCCACGACATTGGCGGTGGGCCTCACGACCATCGTCGGCCTGACTACCCTGGAAAAGTGGAAACCCACGTGGCCTGCGCCCTTGATCGGTGTGGCCGCCGCGATTGCAGCGGTGGCATTCTTCGATCTGCAGCATCATGGGGTCGAGTTGGTGGGCGCCATCCCCGCCGGCTTGCCCGCATTTCAGTTACCTGACTTTGGTCTCGCCGCGGCGCTTTGGCCCGCCGCGGTCGGCATTGCCCTCATGAGTTTCACGGAAACGGCCGCCGTCGGCCAGGCGTTCGTCAGAAATGACGAACCCGCGCCGCGGCCCAATGCAGAATTGTTCGCGACCGGCATGGCAAATGTCGCCGGCGCATTCTTGGGGGCGATGCCGGGCGGCGGCGGCATGTCGCAGACGGCTGTCAATCGCATGACCGGTGCACGCACCCAAATCGCGGGCCTCGCAACCGCCGCCGCGACGCTCTTGACCATGCTGTTTCTGGCGCCGCTGCTCGGGCTCATGCCGCATGCCGTCCTGGCGGCCATCGTGATCGTGTACTCCGTCGGGTTGATCAAACCGGCGGATTTCCGCAACATTCTTCGAATTCGCAAAACAGAATTCATCTGGGCGGTCGCCGCGTTCTTGAGTGTGATGCTGCTCGGCACGTTGAAGGGCATTCTCGTCGCGATCATCGTCTCGCTCGTGGCACTGGCGCAGCAATCGGCCAATCCGCGCGTCTACGTTCTCGGTCGTAAGCGCGGGACAAATGTGTTCAGGTCGCGCGCGTCTGCGGATGCCGCGGATGAATACTTTCCGGGGCTGCTCATCGTTCGCGTGGAGGGCCGTGTCTTTTTCCTCAATGCGGAACGGATTGCGGAGAAGCTGCGCACGTTGATTGCCGAGACCAAACCCCGCGTCGTCCTGCTTGATTTGAGCGGAGTCTTCGATCTCGAATACTCGGCGCTCAAAATGTTGATCGATGCGGAGAAACGGCAGCGTGCGGCCGGGGTATCGCTCTGGCTGGCCGGAATACCACCCGACGTTTATGCCGTCGTGCAGCGCTCGGCGTTGGGCGAGACTCTTGGTCGAGAGCGCCTTGCGCACAATCTGGAAATCGCGGTCGACCGATATCTGACATCGAGCAAAAAACCTGAGGTTGCGCCATGAAAGCAAAGAACAAGTCGCGCGGGAATGAGAAGAAGGAGTCCAGCCGCCTGACGCGCAAAGAATACGAAAAGAGACTGGAAAAGCTGCACGTCGAGCTGGTCAAGGCGCAGCAGTGGATCGTTCACAAGGGGCTCAAGGTATGCATCGTGTTCGAGGGACGCGATGGCGCCGGCAAAGGCGGCACCATCAAGGCGATCACGGATCGGGTGAGTCCTCGGGTCTTTCGCGTCGTTGCGCTTCCGGCACCCAGCGAACGGGAGAAAAGCCAGATGTACGTGCAGCGCTATCTGCCGTATTTGCCGGCGGCCGGCGAAGTCGTCATTTTCGATCGCAGCTGGTACAACCGTGCCGGGGTCGAGCGCGTCATGGGGTTTTGCAGCAAGGACGACGTGCAGCGCTTCTTGCGGATGGTGCCCCCGGCCGAAAAGGTCATCGTCGACTCAGGCGTGATCTTGCTCAAGTATTGGCTGGAGGTGAGTCCCGAGGAACAGACGCGTCGGCTCCAGGCCCGCATCGAGGACGGCCGCAAGATCTGGAAGCTCTCGCCCATGGACCTGAAGTCCTATAGTCGTTGGTATGACTATTCCCGGGCGCGGGACGACATGTTCGTCGCGACCGACACCGCCTTCGCTCCGTGGTATGTGGCGCAAAGCGAGGACAAGCGACGCGTGCGCCTCAATATCATCACGCATTTATTGGAACAGATCCCGTACAAGGCATTGCCGCGGGAAAAAATAAAACTGCCGAAGCGCCAGAAGCGCGGCGACTATCGCGAATCGAAGCATCCCCTCAGGATGATCAAAGAGGTGTTCTGACAGCGGGCGTGACGCGCAACACGGCCATCATGCCGTTGTCCTCGTGGTCGACCAGGTGGCAGTGAAATGGTATGTCTCCGGCGAGTGACTCGGGAAAATAAAGCTTGATGCGCACGCGCCCGGGTCTCACCGGACCCTCCTTGCTGTGATAACCGGTCGCTTCCGCGTATGGAACGTTGACCACATCGAGCAGCGGCGGGTCCGCGACCGGTTTGCCGTCGATGGTCAATACGCGAAAGTGCACTTGGTGAATGTGAAAGGCATGTAGCTCATTGGTCCAGTTCTCAATGACCCACTCCTCCGTCGTTCCGGCTCGCACGGAAATCGCCGGCGGTCCTCCCATGCTGTAAGGTTTCAGGACCGCCCCGGGCTTTCGTTCCGCAATGTAGAAATCGACCTGGTCCGTAAGACCCGGACGCGGATATTCGGCCATGGCGATCACGCGCTCATGTTCGGTCGGTCGCGCCATCAATCCGCTGAAAAGACTGCTTCTGACCGCTTGATTAACCTGGACGACCGGCCGGCCGGTTGCCGTCCCAGTGCTTCTGACGACCGCGAGGCGCCGCTCCGGGAGTCGATCACCGGCACAACCCGTGTCGACGGCATGAGTCACCAGATACGCTTTCACGCCTCGCGGGGGAGCTGTGAGCAAAACTTCGAGCCGGCCGGCCGGTGGGACAAATTGCGAGCTCAGTGTGCCCGTTACGGGCAGCGGCACACCCGCATCGTCGGTCAGGGCACTTCCATCACGCGCAATCACTTCGAGGGGCAAAGGCTTTCCGTTCTCATCGACGAGCGCAAGATCAAGAAAGGCGTCCGTCGCAGCATTCAATATGCGCCACAACTGCTTCCTGCCCGCCGGTATGTCGAAATTTGCCAGCGCCGTATCCGCTGTTTCGCCCACCGGGATCGGCGTCCCGTTCAAGCTGATGGCATCGATCCCCGAATTGGAGGCGCACAGTAGCTCGTGCACGGTATCGATCGCCGAGGCGGCGCGCGGGCGCTCCGGTGTCGGATGGGCATGCGGTGAGGACATTGCGGCCGTCATCGCAGCAGCCTGAGCCTTCCCGGCATCGAGATCCTGCGTCTGACGCACGATCAACACACGCTCATCGATGCCGGCCGCGCGTCGCGCGTCGTCCTGGGGCCCTTCGACCACGATCGCCCCGCTCAAGCCCATGAGCATTTGCGCCTGCACTTCGCCGTGCACGTGCGGGTGATACCAATACAGCCCCTCGGTCATGTCGGCCGGAATGTGAAAGTGATAGGTGAAGGCTCGCTGCCCGCAGTGTCGCGGCCCGGTGGCGGGATCGGTGCAGACCCTCAGCACATCATCCTGCGGTTTCACGGGTGGTACGGCGAATCCATGCACGTGCAGATTGGTCGCGCCCGTCGCATGGTGCTTCATCCCCGGGATGACGGGAATGAATTCCTGGGATCGCGGCACGCGTGCCGTCGCGACGGAGAGTTTGCCGGGACCGGTCACCGCGTCAATGGCGGCCGGGTCCGTGATCTCATTGAGAAGCGTGATGGTGAGATCCGAGCCCAACCTGACGCGAATGGTCGGCGCAGTGGCCATTCCATTGGCGGTGTAGCACAGCCGATCGCGATCCTGACGAACCGTCAGCTTGATGCCCTCGAGGGGCGCCCAGACTTCCGGCGCAAACTGACCGGGGGGCGGCGCCCCAACTCCGCAAGGCGCTTCCGCGGTGCTGGCGGGATCGAAGGGAGGTAAATCTGCGCCGCAGGCGCCCGCCGTGAGCAGCGGCAAAAAAAAGACCTGCCAGATTATGGAAGGCCTTTTCATCATCGCTCCGATCATGGGAGGCAGGATAACCGCCTCCCATGATTTCTGTTCGCCTTATTCCCGAAACAAGTCGGACATCACCTCGACGCCCGCGTCGCAGGCATGATTCAGGCAGGGAAGCCTGAAGGCAGCATCCAAGGTCTTGGTCAACGAGTAGTGATCGTAGAAACGCGTGCTCGCGACCCCACGATCGCCGTAGTTCGTGTCGACGATGGCCACCACTTGATTGGTGGTGATGCGGCTATAGTCGTTTTCGTCCCACAAAATCACAATGGCACTGCGGCTGTCGGACCACACTCGCGAGGCCTTGATCGCCGTGACGATGCGCTGCAGGGCCAGGTCGCCTTGCAGAATCAGCGTGGGATTGAGACCCTGCTGGGTGCCATTGTCATCGGCATCGAAGTTGCAAAAAGCGGTGCCGTTGCCGCGGCCATGCATGTCCTCGCACTGATTCGGCGCGATGAAGGCCAGATCGGGCACGTGTCCTTCCTTCAAATCCGCGTAGAGTCCATGCTGTCCGTCGAACGAGACCACCCGCTCCAGGCTCAAGGCGCGATCCTTACCCTCTTGCACGGCGGCGAAGTAGGCGAACGGGTTGTGCTTCACGGCGTAGAGAAATACCACGTCCGCGGAACTGACCGGATTGCCGTTCGTGGAGAGCGCGGCGAAATTCGTCGAGACATTGACACCGGCGGCGTTGGGTCCACCGATCGAGTAGAACCCGTCGCTGACATTGACGCCATCCGCGCCAATGATGGGCAAGCCTTCCTGATAGGACTTCCACGACTTGCCCTCACGCACCAGTTGATCCGCGATCGTGATGCCGGAGATTTTATTGCCGGCGGGGATGGCCAGTCGCCCATTGATGTTGGTCAGCGGAGGGGTGGAAGTTTCGTTCGTGCTGTTATCGAGGAGCGGCGTGGCCGCGTCGGTGCCCGTACCCCAGATGGGGCACACCAGGCCGGTGCTCGGGCTGTCTGTATTGGTGACCCGACCCGGGGCGATGTTCGGCGTGCAATTCTTGTTATGCCAGTCCGGATATTGGTCGGAGAGATTGTTGAAGTTCGAACCGCCCACCACTTCCAGATAGTTGGTGGAACTGGGATGTGCAATGGCAAAGTAGTTTTGCGCCAGATTGGCCTTTATCATCAACGAGTTAATGAATGGCGCCTGGGGGTTGCCGGCGATCTGCGCATAGGCGTGGTTCTCCATCATGATGACGAAAACATGATCCAGACGCGGGATACCGTTGGGTACCGGTCCCTGTTCGGCGCTGGCGCTCCCCGCAGCCATCAACGCCCCCATACACGATGCCAGTGCAAGCTTTTTCATCGACTGAGTACTCCGGTGTTGTATCTATTGGGATCGCGCACGAACACAGGGATTCGGCGCCTCGGAGGATCGTAGGCACCCAGTGTGACACTCCCGTGTCATCGGCCTTACCGGCGGATAACACCAGCGCCTCGCCGGCCGGCGGCGCCATGGCGATCTTATTGTTTTGTGCCGCCGCGCGGCGCGATATCGGCCAGTCGCTTTGAATACAATTCGGCGCGCTTGATATCGCCGTCATCGCGGGCGTAGGCCGCCAAGGCGGAGAGAAGTTCCGCGTTGCGCGGGTAGCGCGCGAGCGCACGCTCCAAGATCGCGATTCCCTGTTTCCGCTCGCCGTTGTCGTGCAGGGCTATTCCATATACATAGGCGTAGCGCGGATTGCTCGGATCTGCGCGCATCGCCGCTTCGAGGAGCGGCAAGGCCTCGGCCACGCGTTTCTGGCGCACTCGTAGCAAGCCCAACGCGTGATCAAGATCGGCGTTGCCGGGGACCGCCTGAAGGCCGGCGGTCAATGTTGCCTCGGCATCGGCTTCACGGCTGTACTTGCGGTAAAGATCCGCCAAATTGACGTATGCCGGAACGAAATCCGACTGTAGCGCCATCGCGGCCCGATACTCGGCCTCCGATTTCTCGGGATCGCGACGCTCGTCATAGAACAGCCCAAGATTCAGATGCGCTTCCGGGCGATCAGCGTTGGCGCGCTGCGAAGCGATGTATTCGGTGAAGCCCCGTTCGAGTTGCGCGCGCATCGCTGCATCCCCGCCTTGGTCGGGCATGATGGCCAGCACTCGCGCGGCCTTGATCCGAACGATCGCGGATGGATCGTCGATGAGCCCAAGCGCCAGCGATAAACGTTCCTGCGGCGGAGCGGTGAGCACGAGGTCCAACGTCGCGCCGCGCACCATCGGGTCAGGATCGGCCACGCCGGCTTCCAGCGCCGGCGTCACCGCGGAGCTCAAATAAGGGTGCAGGTCGGCCATCGCGGTCGCGCGCACAATCCCCGGTGCTTGGTGGTCCCCCGCCAAATTCATCAACTCCGCTGCGGCGTCGGGGGCGCCGCCGCGGCCATCGTGCAACGTGCCGCCAAAGGATTGGAATCCCTTACGCTGCGGGCCAAAGGCGTGCTCGATGACGGCGGCGGCCCAGGAGGCGTTGCGATTGCTGTGGCAATTGGTGCAGGAGTTTGGCGCGTCAAGCTTCGCACTCAAGTCGGGACGCGGAATGCGGATCGAATGATCACGCCGCGCATCGATCCCCATGTAGTTGCGCGAGGGCATGTGACAGGCCGCGCACTGCGCGCCGGTTGATGCCGCCGCGTGCAGGGTATGCGCCGGCACGTCATATTTCGCTGCCGCGTGACACCGCGCGCAAACTGCATTGCCCGGGGCTCGCAACTGTCCCGAGTGCGGATCATGACAGTCGCTGCAGGTCACGCCGTTGGCGTGCATCTTGCTCTGGAGGAAGGAACCCAACTCATACACCTCGTCGCGCTGTTGGCCATCGTCGAAGTACAAACGCGCGCTCAATAAGGCGATATCGTGCGTGTCAAAGAAGCGGCCGTCGTGATCCATTCCGGCAGCAAAGGCGACGCGGCGCGAATGGCACTGGGCGCAGACCGCCAGTTCGCGCTCGGATTTAAGCGGCGCGCTGCGAAGCGCGTTGCCGGTCGCTAAGACCGCTGTCCACGTCACGCCCCAACGTTCATCCAGCGCAACGATCAGTCCGTGATCGGCGAGACCCGCACCGGCCGGTTCGTGTCTGGCCCAAGCCACATGATTCGAACCCGGCCCGTGGCAGGCTTCGCAGGCCACGTTGATCTCCTTCCACGTGGTCGCGTAAGTATTCGTGGCCGCGTCGTAGTTGCGGTCAAGTTTGGTGGTGTGGCAATCCGCGCACATCCAGTTCCAATTCTGATTCAACCGGGTCCAATGCAGCGGATCTTTGTAGCTGATGTGATTGTTGGGGTAGAGATGATACCAACGCGCTCCGCCTTGGGCTGATGGCCTTGCATCCCACGCGATCGATAAAGCCTGCATGCGCCCGTCCGGAAAGGAGACCAAGTATTGCTGCAGCGGATAAACCCCGAAAGTGTAGAGGATTTCGAAGTCGGCCAACTTGCCGTCCGGCCCGTCGGTGTTGACGAAGAACTTGCCGTCGCGGCGAAAGAACGTCGACACGATACCGTCGTAGGTGAACCGCGCATCCTTGAAGTCGCCCAGCACCGTATCTGCGTTCGCATGCTGCATGGCCTTCGCATGATGCGAGGACTGCCATGCGGCGTTCTCTGCGTTGTGGCAGCCGGCGCACGCGCCGGCACCGACAAAGCTCGCATGCACGGCAGTTGCCGGGAGCGCGCCGGCGGATGAGGCCACCGGCTGTGTTGTGTGTGCCCACCAACCGTATCCGATCGCGCCCAGCAGCAAAGCGAACCCTGCGATCGCGAACCAGCGGTAGCGGCGCCGCCGGGAGTGACCGGGGTCCGCAAGCAACGCAGGCGATTCGGCAGGCGTCGGACCGGGCCTGTTGCGATTGCGCTTATTCTTACCCATGCGAAAATGCCCTGCGCGTCTGCGGTCCGTCACTCTACCGCGAAGTGCTCATCGCCCGTAATACCCATCATTTGTACTTCTTTTGCGACATGGTGTAGCGTAGGTGTGTCGCCGACAGGTCAAGGAGTCACCCGTGAAGCAGCCCCGACACATCGCAAAATTTCTCGTGTTGTATTCCGTCGCCTTCCTCATCGTTGCCTGCGAGAGCAGGATGGGGCCTGCTGCCAAGAATTCGATCGACCACATCAATGCCGTGTTGGCTGCCACGTCGGCGGATGCGCAAAAATACGTTCCCGACCAGCTGACCGCCGTTCAAGGCAAGGTTGCGGCGCTGACCGCAGCCTATGACAAGAAGGACTACGGGACGGTGATGGGGAGCGCGCCCGGCGTACTGGCTGACGTCAATGATCTGGCCACCGCCATAGCGGCCAAAAAGGACGAGATGCTGAAAGCACTGGGCGATCAGTGGAGGAGTCTGGCCGCATCCATACCCCAATCGGTGACAGCGGTGCAAACGCGCATCGACGCGTTGACGAAAACCAAGCATGTGCCGAAAGATATTGATCTCGCGGCTGCCAAATCGGGACTCGCCGACGCGACCTCGGCGTGGGAGAACGCGCAGTCCGCATTCAAAGCGGGCAACCCATCCGATGCTGTGCCCCTGGCCAAGGATGCCATGAGCAAGCTGGAGTCGGCCGCGGCGGCATTGAAGATCAGCTTGCCTCAAGCCGGGTAACGAGGCCGGATCGTCGAATCCCGCGACGCCGCGCCACACAACCGCAGGGTCGTTGCTCTTGTTAGCGAATAAATCGCACGTCGGCAGTCGCTACGCGAGCTACGTGCTGATTGTCTTGACGCTCGTCTATGTGTTCAATTTTATCGATCGGCAGATCGTTTCCATCCTCGCCGAAGACCTCAAATCAGATCTCAGGGTGACCGACGCTCAGCTGGGAATACTCTACGGCACCGTTTTTGCCGTATTTTATGCCTTGTTCGGAATCCCGCTCGGCCGCTTGGCTGATGTTTGGACGCGAAGATCGATGATTTCCGTCGGGCTCGCCTTCTGGAGCGCCATGACCGCGTTGTCGGGCACCGCAAAAACCTTTGGCGCATTGCTGACGTTTCGCGTTGGCGTCGGCATCGGGGAAGCAAGCGCTACTCCCGCGGCACTTTCGATGCTATCGGACTATTTCACGCCCAGGAGCCGCGCCACGGTGATGGCGATCTATTCCAGCGGCATCTATATCGGCGGCGGCATAGGTTTGGCGATTGGCGGCGTCGTGCTTGACACCTGGCATCGCTGGTTTCCCGATCCTGCGGCGGCGCCCCTGGCGCTGCGCGGTTGGCAGATGGCCTTTTTATTGGTGGGTATTCCGGGAGTCCTTCTGGCTTTGTGGGTCAAATCACTGCGCGAGCCGATACGCGGCATGAGCGAAGACCTGAGCGTGACACCCGAGCTGCACCCGTTCCGAGTGGTCGGTCGGGAGTCAATGGGCGTGCTGCCCGGCCTGAACTTTGTCAATCTCGTGATGAACAAGGCGAGCCCTCGAACCATTGCAATCAACCTGACGGTGCTGTTTGCCTTGGTCGCGAGTGCTTGGGGCCTGACTCAGTGGTTGGCGAATCCCGTCCAATGGATCGCGATGGGCGTCGGCATCTATTGCACCTTCACATGGACTCAGGGATTGATTATCCGCTCGCCGGAAGTGTTCAACGCCATATTCAAGAACCGCACCGTCATGCTGATTTGCGTCGCCTTTCCGTGCGCGTCGTTTGTCGGGTACGGCAGTAATTTTTTCGCCATTCCCTATCTGCTGCGCGCGCACCACGTCAGCAAGGCCGAGATCGGCACGGTCATTGGTTTAACGGCGGCGGTCGCCGCGTGGTTGGGGATCTTGATCGGCGGACTCGTGGCCGATAGATTGAAGCGGAAATGGGTACACGGCCGTTTGTGGGTCGGATTGTTTTCCATCCTTGCCACCCTTCCGTTTGCAGCCGGCGTCTATTTTTCCCCGAATCTGTCCGCAGTATATGTGTTCAATTTTTTTGCGATGTTTTTCAGCCCCATGTTCATCGGCCCCGCCTACTCAACCGTGAACGACCTGGTCCCACCGCATGTGCGCGGGACGGCTTCCGCGATCTGCCTGATGATGGTGACCTTTATCGGGCTGGCAATGGGACCCTTTATGATGGGCCTGATCAGCACCGCTTACGCGAAACGCGGCATGGCCGTTGGGCCTGCGCTGCGCCTTGGCGTCTCCTGGGGTTATCTGATGCTGGTGGTCTCCTTTGTGCTGATCATCGTTGCTTGTTTCACGATTCGTCGCGACACCGTCAGCGCTCAGGAACACATCAGGCTGCAAACGATTCCGCATTGACCGGATCAGCCGACCCACACCGCGCCGTGCTTCGCGGCCCAGGGCTGTGCCTGCTCCAGTTCATAGGCCAATGCATAGAGAAGGCCCTCACCGCCCTTAGCGGCGGCGAACTGGCTGCCGATCGGAAGGCCGTTCTTTCCCCAACCGAGAGGTACCGACATCGCAGGTGTTCCTGCGACGTTATGAATCGGCGTGTAGGCGACATAGTCGGTGACGCGCGCGTAAAGCGTGTCGAACGGCACGGTCGGCGCTTGCTCGCCGAGCTTGGGCGGTGTGCTGCTCAGCACCGGCGTAAGCCACGCGTCGCACTGCGCCATGAAGGCATCCATGTCGGCCTCGACTTTCTTGAAGTAAGCGAGGCTCTTCGCCAACGCATCCTTGGGCTGCTTCGCAAAATATTCGGCCAAGCCGATCGTCCACGGCTCGAGAACGGCTTCGGGTTTCAGCTTGAGGCTGCTCGCCAGTTGCACCAGCTGCGCCGGACCTGAGGCCCATACCGTCAGGAACGCATCGGTGAATTGTTGGCCGTTGACGGGATTTTTTACTTCGACGATCTCGTGGCCCAAACGCTGACAAAGTTTCGCGCTGGCTTCGACGCAGGCCTTCACATCCTCATGCGGTTCCTTCCCAAGACTGCCGACAGTTGAAAGCGCGATCTTCAACCGCTTCGTCGAGGGACCCCTCACGAAACCCGTCGGTTTGAACGGTGCGTGCGCCGACGTGTCCTCCGACAGCGAGAACACGGTTGCGCTGTCGCGCACGCTTCGGCTGATGCAGTTCTCCACGGCGATGTCGCCGGGCATCTTTTCGTCCTGGCCGAAATTCATGCGGCCTCGCGACGGTTTCAGGCCGAAGACACCGCAGCAGGATGCCGGAATACGGATGGAGCCGCCGCCGTCGCTGGCGTGCGCGACCGGCATCATGCCTGACGCGACAGCTGCTGCAGCACCGCCGGACGATCCGCCGGTCGAATAATCGAGATTCCACGGATTATGGCACGCACCCAAAAGCATGCTTTCCGTCGACGCCAACAATCCGAATTCCGGGGTGTTGGATTTGCCCACGACGACCATCCCGGAATCGATGGCCTTTCGGGCCATGAGGCTGTTTTCCGAGCCAATATGTTGTGCCATCAAGCGCGAGCCGGACGTTGCCACCTCCCCTTTGATGTCGTTCAGGTCCTTGATGAGGTAAGGCACGCCGGATAGCGGGCCCGCGGGCAGAGTGCTGCTCGCGCGCTTCCGCGCCTTGTCGAAATATTCTGCGACGACAGCGTTGATCTTCGGATTGGCGGATTGTATGCGCGCGACGGCGGCATCGACCAGTTCCAGCGACGTGATCTGTTTGCGGCGCACAAGGGCCGCCTGACCGACGGCATCGACATTTGAGACGGCATCTTTGGCCGGGGAAAATCGGGGCTTCAGCAATCCGGCGGCGCAGGCGGCCGCTATAGCCGAGCCCACGAAGACGCGGCGTTTGATCGGCATGTTCATTGTTTCCCCCAGGCGATTATTATCCTATGAGCATAATGGAAATCATGCGTGATCGCTGTTGCCTGTCAAACCCACGTCTTGGCTGAATCTTGTCGATGGTCCCATTCATGTCTTCAATCGCGGCTATAGAAACAATCGATTTCCTCTCTGGTTGGCGTGCGCATAGTCTCCCGTGAGGGCCAGGTGTCTGGCGCACGCCCGTGCTGGATTTATCACGAAGGAGCAAAGAGCCATGAACGCATTAGCCACGGAAAAGTGTCCTTTCGGTCATATGGCAGGCGGCGGCGCCTCGAATCGGGACTGGTGGCCGAACCAGCTCCGCATCGACCTCCTACACCAACATTCCTCGAAGTCCGATCCCATGGGCAAGGATTTCAACTATGCCCAAGAATTCAAGAGTCTCGATTACCAAGCCCTGAAGCAAGATCTGCGCAAGGTGATGACCGACTCCAAGCCCTGGTGGCCCGCCGACTTCGGTCACTACGGGCCCTTATTCATTCGCATGGCCTGGCATAGCGCCGGGACTTACCGCATTGCCGATGGCCGCGGTGGCGGCGGCCGGGGCCAGCAACGCTATGCGCCCCTTAACAGCTGGCCCGATAACGCCAGCTTGGACAAGGCGCGTCGCCTCCTTTGGCCGGTGAAGCAGAAATACGGCCGCAAGATATCTTGGGCGGACCTGATGATCCTGACCGGCAACGTTGCGCTTGAATCGATGGGTTTCAAGACGTTCGGTTTTGGCGGCGGCCGCGAGGATGTATGGGAGCCCGATCAAGACGTTTATTGGGGTCAGGAGAAAGCCTGGCTGGGCGACGAGCATCGCTATTCCGGCGATCGCAATCTGGAAAATCCACTGGGCGCCGTGCAAATGGGTCTGATTTACGTCAATCCGGAGGGCCCGAACGGCAAGCCGGACCCGCTGGCTGCCGCCCGAGATATACGCGAAACATTTGCCCGCATGGCAATGGACGATGAAGAGACGGTTGCACTGATAGCCGGAGGTCATACCTTCGGCAAAACGCACGGAGCGGGCGATGCAGCCCACGTGGGCGCGAATCCCGAGGCTGCCGATCTCGAGGCACAAGGCCTCGGCTGGAGCAGCAAGTATGGCAGCGGCATTGCCGGCGATGCCATCACCAGCGGGCTGGAAGTGACCTGGACCACTACGCCAACGAAGTGGAACAACGACTTCTTCAAGCATCTGTTCGGTTATGAGTGGGAACTGTGTAAGAGTCCTGCAGGCGCGCATCAGTGGCGGCCGAAAAACGGCGCCGGGAACGGAACCGTACCGGACGCGCACAACGCTGCAAAACGCATCGCACCCAACATGCTCACCACCGACCTGTCGCTGCGCTTTGATCCCGCGTACGAGAAGATCTCGCGGCGATTCCTGGAGCATCCGCAGCAGTTCGCCGATGCCTTTGCGCGTTCCTGGTTCAAACTCACGCACCGCGACATGGGCCCTCGGGCCCGCTATATCGGCCCCGAGGTCCCGGCCGAAGAACTGCTCTGGCAGGATCCCATCCCGGCCGTCAACCACAAGCTGATTGATGATAAGGACATCGCTGCGCTCAAGACCAAGATTCTCGCGGCCGGGCTTACGGTCTCCGCGCTGGTATCCACCGCTTGGGGCTCGGCATCGACCTTCCGGGGCTCGGACAAGCGCGGCGGCGCAAATGGTGCGCGCATCCGCCTCGCTCCGCAAAAGGACTGGGCGGTCAACGAACCAGCCAAGCTTTCCAAGGTTTTGAAGTCACTGCAAAGCCTCCAGGATGAGTTCAATCAGAGCCAGTCGGGTGGCAAGAGAATTTCGCTCGCCGACCTGATTGTGCTCGGTGGTTGCACGGGCGTCGAAGAAGCCGCAAGAAAGGCGGGCCACTCCGTCGCGGTGCCTTTCACGCCGGGTCGCATGGATGCCTCGCAGGAGCAGACCGATGTTCAATCCTTTGCGGTGCTCGAGCCCGTTGCGGATGGCTTTCGCAACTACCAGAAAGCGACATTGCCAACTTCAGCCGAGGAACTGCTCCTCGATCGCGCGCAACTGCTGACGCTTACCGCGCCGGAGATGACGGTGCTCATCGGCGGCATGCGTGCGCTCGATACCAATGCCGGCGGCACCAAACATGGTGTCCTGACCAAACGACCTGGGACCTTAAGCAACGACTTCTTCATCAACTTGCTCGATATGCGCACATCGTGGAAGGCGACGTCGGACGCCAAGGATGTGTTCGAAGCGCGCGATGCCGCGACCGGCCGGTTGGAATGGACCGGCACTCGCGTGGACTTGGTAATCGGCTCGAATGCCCAACTTCGCGCCCTCGCTGAAGTGTATGCAAGTTCGGATGGATCGAAGAAGTTCGTTCGGGACTTTGTTGCCGCCTGGGGCAAGGTGATGAACTTGGATCGCTACGACTTGGACGGATAACCGGCCGATTCGGAGGTCGTCCATCGCCGACGATCTCCGCGGCGGCGGTGCCGGTAACGCGCAGACACCCTGCCGCTTACCGCCCCCGCCACCGTGCCCAAACGTGTCTCGGCAACCGATGCGAATGCGTCGTATACTTGGCCAAAGCGTGGACGGATCCGCAAAAAAAAACTAAAGGGTGAAACATGGACTATGTTCTGAATCACTGGCAAACCATCGCGATTATCCTCGGAGTAATATTTCTCCTGATTTGCTACCGGTGGGTGCTCGCGCTCTGCGGCGTCATTCTTGTCCCGGATGACAGCGTCGGTGTAATGACGAAGAAATTTGTCATCATCGGCAAGAATCGACGCCTTCCGGCAGGACGAATCGTTGCACTGAACGGAGAAGCAGGGTACCAGGCGGACACGCTGCCTCCCGGACTGCACGTGGGTATGTGGCCGTGGCAATACCAGGTCGACTTGGTCAAGTTCTGCACGGTGCCCCCGGGCAAGGTCGGTTGCGTAGAGGCCTGTGACGGAAAACCGCTGCCCAGTGGCCGCATTGTTGCTCAATTGGTGACCTGCGATGCATTTCAAGATGCACGGGCGTTTCTTGAGAACGGAGGCCAGAGAGGCCCCCAAATTGGGTTGATCCCGCCCGGTACCTACCGAATCAACACGCTCCTTTTTTCGGTCACGCTTATGGATGCGATCGTTGTACCGCCGGGTCAGGTTGGTGTGATCGAAGCGCGTGACGGCATCCCCTTGAGCGGTGGACGAGTCATTGCCCGTCATGTCGAGTGCGATTCCTTTCAGGATGGGCCGGCTTTCATCGGCGGCGGCGGCGAACGCGGCCCACAGATCGCGCTCATCGCGCCTGGAAGCTACCGGATCAATCCCTTCCTGTTTTCGGTGCAGTTGGCCGAGGCGCTCGACATTCCCGATAACAAAGTGGGGATCGTGACCACACGCGAAGGCTTGGCGCTGTCGTCGGGTGAGATCGCCGGCCCCGTCGTCGAGGGCCACAACATGTTTCAGAGCCCGCAGGTCTTTATCGATGGTAAAGGCAACAAGGGTCTACAAGAGCAAGTCTTGCTCGCAGGCCGGTATTTCATCAACCCGAGCTTCGCAACGATTGAGCTGGTTGATATGACGGAAGTGCCGATCGCCCATGTAGGGGTCGTCATTGCTTATGTTGGGAAGGAAGGTAAGGATGTCTCGGGCGATGCCTTTCGGCATGGGAATCTGGTGGCTCGCGGCGATAAGGGTGTTTGGGTTGAACCGCTCGATCCGGGTAAGTATCCAATCAATCCGTACACCCACAAAGTAACCAATGTCCCCACTGCCAATGTCGTGCTCAACTGGGCGACCGGCAAGACCGAAGCGCACCAACTTGACGCGAACCTGTCAACGATCACTGTTCGATCGGCCGATGGCTTTAAGTTCAACCTCGACGTTTCTCAAATCATTCATATTCCGCGCAATGATGCGCCCAAGGTGATCGCTCGATTCGGAAGTATGTCAGCACTGGTCACTCAGGTACTCGAGCCGACAATCGGTAATTACTTCCGCAATGCTGCCCAAGGCTCGGACATCATCGATTTTCTGAAGAATCGCTCCCTGCGACAGGGCGAGGCCCGCGATTCGATCTCCTTGGCGCTCAAGGAATACAATGTGGGTGCGGTTGATACCCTGATCGGCGACATCGTGCCGCCGGATGCGCTCATGAAGACGCTCACCGATCGAAAGTTGGCGGAGCAGGAGCGCGTCACCTACGAAACGCAGCGATTAGCACAGGTTGTTCGCCAGCAGTTCGAACAAGCCAACGCCCTGGCCGTAACGCAAGCCAAAGTCGTCGATGCGGAACGCCAAGTGGCAATCGCCGATTTCAACGCGCAGGCGAACGTAAAATCCGCTGAGGGACAGGCTCGCGCCAAGACGATTAATGCAGAAGCCGACGCAACCGTCGTGCGTACAGTCGGAGATGCTGAAGCGTCAAAGACGCGTGCGGTCGGCGGCGCGGAGGCGGAGGTGATCAAACTCAAGATCGCCTCCATGGAATCGGGCAACTATGCGGTCGTGCAAGTTGCCGAGGCCTTGGCGAAATCCGGTGTCAAGCTGGTGCCGGACATTGTCGCCGGTGGCGGCGCAAGCGGCGGCACGCTCGTGGATGTGTTGCTGGCTAACGTAATTAGGGAAGGCACGCTCCGCAACGTCCCCAAGGCTTGACGATACAGTCACCTTAGGTCGCACAAGCACGCGAACATGAACTATCAGGCGCTCAATCACTTCGACGTCTTCATCATCCATGGGCTGAATTCGCTCATCGGTCGTAGCGCGCCATTCGACAAAGGAGTCGCTTTCCTACTGGGAAATCCGCTAGCGACCGCGTTATTGATGGCAATTTTCTGGGCGTGCTGGTTCAGGCCGGCGGACGCAGCGACTACGCAGCGAACACGCGAGCATCTGCTCGCCACGCTGTGGGCGGGTATTTCGAGTATTGTCATTTCCCGAGCACTCGCGCTGGGGCTGCCATTTCGCTCGCGTCCGCGATTCGACCCAACGATCGATTTTCTTGTAACCGACCCGACGAATTACGGCGCACTCATGGATTGGAGCGCTTTCCCCAGCGATCACGCTGCGATGTACTTTGCGATCACGGCCGGCCTTTGTTTTGTCTCATGGCGACTTGGACTGATGACGACCCTCTACGTGGCATTTGTTATTTGCTTCCCAAGAGTCTACTTCGGTTATCACTATCCCACCGACATACTCGTGGGCATGATGATCGGCGTATTGTGTACTTACGGATTTAATCTGGCCGCCGCGCGTCGGTGGCTTGCGGCTCCGGTATTGAAATGGGGACACTCCTTCCCGCAACTCTTCCACATGGTCCTGTTCTTGCTGACTTTCCAGTTTGCAACCATGTTTAATAGTCTGCGCGACTTGGCGTCGATCACATATCATTTTGTCGGGAAGCTCCTCAAGCTCCACTAGCGGATCAGAAAAGTTCTAGATGGCCGTGCGCGAGTGGCAAGAAGCGTTACGAATTAACTCCAGTGCAGTTTTTGCGACCGCTTCCTGGCCGTCGTTGGTTAAAATCGAGAACGCAAATGGTGCACCGTTGATGTTGATCATTCCTTGGGTGAGGTATTTCCACTCGCCCGGCGCGGGTGCCCTGTCTGTCGCGAAGAAGTAGAAGCCGTGAGCGGCGGGCCCTGTCAGATCATGCACCGGAATCGCCATTTCGACCGATTTGGCCAGCAGGTTCCGGGAGGCCGATGTCACGATCGCACGCATCCTGTTGTCGTCGGACATTGCCGCACCGACTGCCGTACCGGAGAGAGGGGTAATGATGACATTGAAGGATGGGCCCTGGCGTGGAGTCAGCCACACACTCGGTGGCATGTTCTCCTTGGGGGACTCCAATTTCTGGTTCCAGGCGGTTGGAATGGTCAGCCACAGTTCATCACCGTCCGGCAGCGCGATGTGACTCGATGCCTCCAAAGCCGACAACGGCCACGATAACGCTAGAAGTACGAACGCCTGCCAGACGTGTATCCGGTTCCTCATTTGGCCGCTCCTTGGATTGCTCATCGTGAAACAACGCCGTCGGGATTTTAGACGCTATGCCTTGCTACGCATCATGCGTGCATGACGGAAATCAGCAAAGTGTGGCGGCTATTTTCTGACGAGTCGGTCACGAATATCCTGTGCCCGCAGCCGCTCAGGTACACGATGCTCGAACGGATTAAGCCCGCTTCGCGGCGACAGAACGGGTCATCAATTGTTCTAATATGTTTTGATCGATATCTGAGAAATTCTTTATATACAGGCAGCCTTTCCCGGTCGTGTGCGGGCCCAATTTCGCCAGCAACGACGCGGCATTCTCACTCCCCGTCACGCCATATAGAACAAGCGCGGCTTTGCGTGGCGAAAAACCCACCAGCACCGTATCGCCCTCCCGCCCACTCTCATATTTATAATGATAGGTACCGAAACCGATGATCGATGGTCCCCACATTTTGGCCCTCTCGCCAGTGGCCTTTGACATCAATTTTATCAGCGCTTTCGCGTCCGTCCGCCGGGCTTGATTCGTAAGCGCATCGACGAAAGCCGCCGCGCTCATCCCGGTTGGTTTGGTTTTATTGGCCGCCATCGACGAAGACTATAGCCAACCCTGCCAATTTCCGCTAACCCGTCGCTTTGGCTGCAAAACCAATAGCCCGACTAGCGGCGGTACCAACGGTCACGGGGAAAGCGATCGAATCGGTAGCGATCGTAGTCACGACGCCAGTAACGGCCATGCTCATAACACAAAGGACCGCAATAAACCGGTGCGTGCCCGAAGGGAGCAACCACGGCAACCGGGGCATCAACCCCAACCGTAAGATAGGGGTGCGCCTCTGCCGAAACACTGGCACCGACACTCGCAACTGCGAGAGCAGCGCTCACTGCAACGAATGACCATTTGTTCATGGCGGTAATCCTTTTGTTGAGTCCACAGTAGATCCAACGGCGCCGCTGTTGCCTGGTTGACGAACCGGTTGCCGGGTGCGCAGCGATTGGGGCACAGCCAGCCCAATTGCCATTACAACTCGTTCATGGTGCTTCGATTCTTCGGGAGCCCAATGTCCTCACACTCCGCTACTCGCCGACGCCTTCATCGCACGAGCAATCAGCTTATCTCCGAGCCGCTCCGACCACTCTGCAAACTTGAGGGTCGGCCCCGCCCAGTTGAGTTCGTTGACGTGCTTGAACAACGGCGCGTCTGTCTTCAGGGTCGCCAATTGTTTAAAGAGCAGCGCCAACTCACGCCTCTCTCCCAACGCTTCCTCGGGGAACTTCTCAATCGTGCCATAGCGGAGCAGCAGGCTTGCGGCACCCTTCGGCCCAATCCCCTCTATCCCTGGATATCCGTCTGCGGCATCCCCAACCAGCGCCAAATAATCCGGGATCAATTCAGGCGGTACGCCAAACTTCTTTTGAACTTCATCCGCGTTCCGGATCGCCTTGGTCTTGCGATCCACTTGCACGACAAAATCTCCGCGAACGCACTGCGCCAGATCCTTATCCGGCGTCCAAATGCATACCTTTTCGACACTCTTATTTTTTGAGACGATCGCTGCAGCAGATGCCAGTGCATCGTCGGCTTCCAAATCGACCATCGGCCAGACAACCACTCCCATGGCCTTGAGTGCATCTTCCAGCAGATGAAACTGGGCCCACAGTGCCGGGTCAATCCCCTCACCGGTCTTATAGCCGCTCCAGAGCTTATTGCGGAAGGACTCAATCACGTGGTCGGTGGCAACCCCGAGGTGAGTCGCCCCGCCCTCGATCATCTCCAACGCGGTATTGAGTACACCGACCACGGCTCCGAAGGGCCGATCCTTCTTCGTGAATCGACGCAAACCATAGAAGTGACGGAATAGTTCGTAAGTACCGTCAATCAAGTGAATGATCATCGCTGCACCCGCAAGTGAGTTCGCAAACGTAATAGTAATGAGCGGTTCGTGTTCGTTGCGAAAGGATATGTCATGCGCACCTCATCTCGACGATTTTTTCTCAAGGCTGCGATTGCATCGCCCCTCTTAATCGTGAAACCCGCGCTGGGTAAGCTCAGAGCACTTGATGAATCCGGATTTATCAGAGTAGGCGGCATTGACCAGTGGATCAGTATCCGCGGCACCGATGCCCGCAACCCGGTAATTCTGTTTCTCCATGGCGGTCCGGCCGAAGCGCAATCGCCGTTTCTAAAAGAGTTTCTCCCTTGGGAAGCTTCCTTCACGGTCATCAACTGGGATCAGCGCGGGGCGGGAAAGACCTTCGGCAGAAATGGACCCACAACCCCTGACATGACTGTCGAGCGCATGGCGCAGGATGTCATTGAGATTACCGAGCTCGCGAAAGACAAGCTTCACCCTCGTAAAATCATCCTCATCGGCCACTCTTGGGGCGCCGTTCTTGCGCTTTACGCGATAAAGCTGCGGCCGGATGCCTTCTCCGCGTTGGTGGGCACGGGCCAGCCGGTGGAATGGTCATTGTCGGTCGAGGATCTTGAGCGCTTTGCGCGCCAGCGAGCGATGAAGGCCGGCGATACCGCAGCTCTCGCAAACTTGGATGAAGCTTCCAAATTGCCGGTAACGGACTTAAAAAGACTTCGCGCCACCAGCAAGTGGCGAATGAGCGAATCCGATATCACGTATCTCAACATCCAGCGCAATTTCGTGGGGCCGCCGCCGTTACCGTCCACCGGCGATGTGGCCGACTGGATCGCCGGAGGGGATTTTTCCGGCCCGCTGCTTTGGCCGACAATTACATCATTCGACGCGCGGGCCTTCGCACCCGAGCTTCCGGTTCCCTTTTTCGTGATTCAGGGCCGCGAAGACCACGTCGTATCCTTTCAAGCCGCGAAGGATTACCTGGATCAGGTGCGCGCGCCAAGCAAGGCATTCTTACCGATCGACGGCGGACACTTCGCTTGCTTTACACATGCAGCGCAGTTCCTGACGGCACTACGGACGCGAGTGATGCCGCAGCTATCCTGATTGTTTCTGTCGTCGAGCGAGGCCAGCGTCCGGTCCAAACCTCTATTGGCCGGGCCGTGCGAGCGCCTCGAGGTACTCGGCGGCCGCCGTTACGCCGTTTCTCGCCGCGACGACCGGCGCGAGTTTGTTCACCCGTTCTCGAATCAAAGGATCGTTAAGGGCGTGGCTGATGCGGTCGGCCAGCAAGTCAGTGGTGACCCGTTCGACCGGCAACCCAGGGGGTCCGAGTCCCAGCGCCTCCACGCGATGCGCCCAATAGTATTGATCGAGGATATGCGGCAGCAGAACCTGCGCCGCGCCCGCCCGCGCAGCCGCGGTCGTCGTGCCCGCCCCGCCGTGATGAACGGCGACCGAAACCTTCGGGAAGACTAGGGAATGCGGCAGATTGTCGACAATCAGTACGTCGTCGGCTTCTTCAGTGTGCCGGTCGAGCGCTGCCCAGCCGCCGGCGATGAGGGCACGTCCCCCGGCCGCACGCACCGCAGCGACCGCCTGCTCCACCAGCTTAGGCGAGCGTGGCGCGATCATGCTGCCGAAGCCAATGTAGATTGGCGCGGGACCCTGCTGCAAGAATGCCCCCACTCGCGGGTCCAGTGTTCCGGGTTCGTCGAGCACCCATGCATCGGTGCTTACCGCACCCTTCGGCGCGTCATCGGGCAGCGGACCCAAGTCGCGATCGGCAGCGAGAATCGTCCGTCCAGTGAGGAGCTGACTCAACGGGCTGCTAAGCGCTTCGAGACCTAAGGTGACGCGGCCGCGGTTGATGGGTCCCCGAAGCGCGAGGTCGGCAATCGGTCCACCCGCCCGCCACAGTAGCCGGTTGATCCATCGCGGCAGCGTCTGTCTGTGCACGTTCGGCGGCGGCACCGCGCTGTTCGGCGTCGCACAAGGACAAAACACGGCGTGGGCATAAGGCACGTTGCGCCACTGCGCCACCGAAGCAGCCGCGAATTGCAGACCGGCGCCCACAATCAGATCGCAGCCTTCACTCGCCCGCGCGACCGGCTCGAAGAGAAGCGGCGTGTTGTGCGACAGATAGCGCATCTGCCAGCTTAAGGTTTGAAGGCCCTCGCCCGAAGATCGCAACAGCGCCTCGACATCGATGCCGTCCGATTCGGCGTCGAACCCGTAGCCGCGAAGCCACGTCACGAAATTTGCGGGCACAACAAACTGAACGATATGGCCACGCGCCCGCAGCGCCACGCCCAGCGCGACAATTGGCTGCACATCGCCGCGTGTTCCATGGGACGCGAGAAGAATACGCATGCTCATTCGTCTGCTCGTACCCTGTCCGCGAACAGCGGCCACCCCGGGTTCAAATTTGTCTTACTGCACCCGGTACAGCGGCCAACCGTGTGGGACGGCTCATCCGATAATGGTCCACCACTCGGCCACGCCCATTCTGGAGCTTTGACGCGCGCAGTCGCTCAACCACGAAGCCGAGTCTTTCGTAGAGCAGCTGGGCGCGCGGATTCGTGATGGCGACATCGAGGATCGCGCTGCGATGTCGATCAGTGTCGAGACCTTCGAGCAGATGTCGCATGAAACGCGCGCCTATGCCCTGGCCGCGCAACTCCTCTCGGACGCCGACGTGACACAGATAATACTCCTCCACCCGCGGCGGCCGGATGACCGTCTCGGTACGCAGACCTCGCACCATGACGCCCCATGCGCGGATTGGCCCGTAGAATCGCAAGATCAGGAGCGCACTGGCAATCGTGAAGCGCAGGACGGTGCGACCATCGAAGCCGGCGCCCGCGGCAACCACCCGACCGCCGATCTCGGCGACACGATGAGCCTGCCAGCCAAATTCGCCGCCGCCCTTGAGGAACGCGAAGCGCAGGAATTCCTGATGAACCCCCAGGATTGCCGATATCGAACACGTAATCGAAAGCTGATGGACCGGAACTGTAGATCAGCGGTACCGCATCAGCGACATCCGCGGGCGCAGCAGCACGGAAAATCAGGGCCGTCGAATGGTCGGCGTTCGTTTCTGTCATGCGATCTCGTCGGCACGCGAATATCCCGCAATCTTTCGCTTACACTTGTTTCAGATGAATGGACCCATCCCCTGTGTGGATGGTGAGCGTCGAGCCGCCGCCGTTCATTTTTCCGTGGATTCTTGATTTGCTCATCACGCCTTCCACGGTGATCGGGATGTCGGAGCTGATGTGCCCGTCGCCCGAGCTGGCCTCAATATTCGCGGGCAGATCCGCGGGAACCGCCACGTCAATGCTACCGTCGCCCGAAGAAATGCTCCAGCTGGAATCCAATTTGGAACCCCGCAGCGCCTCTACGCCCACGCTGCCATCGCCGCTTTTGGCGCTGAGTACGTCGAACCGTCCCGAAAGACGGATCCGGCCGTCGCCGGACGAGGCATCGCACTTGCCATCGAGATCATTGCCCTCAATGGAACCATCGCCGGTATGCAGGCGGACCGAGCCCTTCAGGGAACCGACAATGAGAGAACCGTCGCCGCTATGCAGATCAATGTTGCCTGATATGCCGTTGGCCTTGATAGACCCGTCGCCCGTTCTGACCTGCAGGTCCGCATCCTTCGGCATGCGCACCTCGATATGCAATCTTCGCGTCATCCCCAGGGAGATGTGGAATCCAGCGGGAATATGCGCGATGAGTTCGACCTCATCGCCGTGCTGGTTGGAATCGATCTGCAGAGACTTGTTCAGCACATAGCCCTGATACTCAACGCGAAATTCGATCTGTGGGGCATCGCCCGTGGTAACCGTGACGCTGCCATCGTTCGTGTCGACTCGCACCTTGGCGCGATTCGAAACGGTGAAAGTCTTGGTGTAGTCATCCGCATGCACGGTGGTGGCGGCAAAAAGCACGGTGGCGAAAAGAGCCATGCCGATGGTTACCGATCGATGCAAAGTATTGCTCTTCATAATAGAAGTCATTGCCAAATCTCTCCCGATGTTGCCGATTGGAACTCTGTTCGCTGCGCAAGGTGCAGGGAAATGCCGTACGCCACGACTCGCGCGTGCCTATAGAACCCGGCTGGGCATCGAAAGTTGCGACCCCTACTTCAAATTGGCATTGATGAGATTGGCAAGGCGCACGCCCGCCAACTCGATTCGGGCTTTTGCCTCGGTTTTGGCATGGGATTTGTACGCGGCGTCCAAGGTGTAAGGTCCGGCACCGGGACCCACGGGCGCTGCATACACGAATTGCTTGGCGGCCTCGAAGCTCTCAGTGATCCACACTTGATCATCGGCAATCGCCGCTGCCGCCGGCGGTGGCGCGGCCAACTTGTCAGCCGCCGTGATGGCCACGGTCGGACTTTTGCTGGTGCCAAGAACGTTGTCCCAAAATGCATGCAACTCGTCCTTGCAGGGGCTCACGCACAGGGCGACTGAATTGCCGCCTCGATCACCCGTAGGTAGAGCCGCGGAAAAGCGCGAGGTCGCGTGCAGCGGTTGGTGCACGTCACCGACCAGGTGCTCCAGCCAGACCAGGTCGTAGGACTTGATATCGTCGCTCGCGGTCGTGCTCGCAAT
Organism: uncultured Gammaproteobacteria bacterium; assembly: GCA_963775565.1. Taxonomy (GTDB): domain Bacteria; phylum Pseudomonadota; class Gammaproteobacteria; order Steroidobacterales; family Steroidobacteraceae; genus Bog-1198. Next base: position 378,357 of record CAVZJP010000014.1, on the reverse strand, counting down.
TGCGGCCGTAAACAGCTCAATTTGCGTTTTGGCGTTCGGGGCCACCGGCTGCACCAACGCGGTGCCATCGGTCGAAAACGGCGTGTCGATGAAATGCCAGTAGCGGTGCTGCAAATGATCCGAGTAGCCGATATTTTGCGACGAAGCGGGACCCGGCGGTGGCGTATCGGTGTCGTTGATGTATCCCGCCGCCGTCTTGATGAAGTCGGGCCAGGTGGCCGCCGTCACGAAGGCCACCTCATTGCGCTTCGCCGTCGGCACTTTCGCAATCCAGCTGTGATAGTTCGGATTCAGCATCAGCAACGTCGAAACGCGCACGCGGCTGGCGGCGGTGAGATGCTGCCATGCAATTTCAGCCACTTGCATGTGGCCATCGCTATCCCAGGCCCACAGGCTGGAAGTAGGCAGCAGAGCGACAATCAAAACTGCCGTGATATGAGTCTTCATGACGTTTCATCCTTGAAGTGAAGTCGATCCTATTTGAGGAAGCAACCTAGACCCAAACATTGCACGCGTCAACAAGCGCCGTCGACCGACCGGGCGCCATTCGGGTTTTCGCTATCTCGGTGCGCTTGCGCCCGTCTCGCGTGACGGGTAGCGTTGTCATTATGCGCCGTGCGATGGGAATCAGCGTCCACACTGGCTGGGGAGCGTGCGTGGTTGTGGCCGGCTCGCCCGCGAACCCAGAGATCATCGCCAATCAAGTAGTCGAGATCCTCGGAGACTCAGAGCGATTTTGTTTTCACATCGCCGCCGACATGGCGCGCGCGGCTGCCGAGAAGTGGATCGCAAACGCGAAGGAGAAGGCTATTGCGAATGCAACCCGCGGGCTATCTCCTCTGCTCGCCCAGGGAGTGAGCGTGTGCGCGATTGTTGCCAAGCAGGGTAATTTGGGCGACCTCGGAGAGGTGCTCGCATCCCATCCACGAATTCACACCGCGGAGGGATTCTTTTATCGCGACGTGATACGTGCGGCATGCCCCGTTCCAATTCACGTCATTTCGCCCTCATCACTTGATTGTTCGAAAGTGGGGAAGATCGCGGCGCCGCCTTGGGGACGCGACCAGAAACTGGCCGCGCTCGCAGCGTGGACCGCAATGACATAAATCACGAGCGCTGCGGTCGGGCGGGACTCGAGCACTGCGACTGTAATCAGTACTTGATGGTCCACGTCCGCGGAGCATCCTCAACATCTAGGGACAAACCCCCAACAGTCGCCGTGAACAACTGCTCATCAGGGAAATCATTCGTCTCTAGCAGGCACTCGGAGTCTTGAACTCTCGCACGCCATCTTCCAACACCAACCTTTTCCCAAACGACTGAAAGTGACAAAAGGCCGGTCGGAGTGATAATGGGGGTCATTTCTTGGCAGTCTTGAAACTATTATCAAGATAGGACTTAAGATGTGCTGTCACGGCAAAATGACGACCGCGCCACCTGGTAGTCGTTGACCCTCTGATGACGCCTTATCGGGGCTATGCAACGCATAATTGCCTTGGTCACACGAAACACAACTCAATTTTAGGAGACATTCTCGTGCCCAGTACATCACGCCGAGTATTTATTCAGAGTGCAGCTTCCTTGGTCGCCGCAAGCAGTCTGGCCACCACAACACAGGCGGCGGACGAGAAGCACTCAAGCGCTGCCGCCTTTGACCAGCAATCAACTCCGGTGCCCTTACCCTTTGATCCTAAAAGCTTGATGGGGATTTCTGAAAAACTGATCCAGTCGCACTGGGAGAATAACTATACCGGTGCCGTCAAAGCGCTGAACACACTGCGCGGCCGCCTGCCGCAGGCGCTCAACGATCCGAACACGCCGCCATACGTTTATACGGGCCTAAAGCGTGAGCAGCTGCTGCGCACTGGCTCGGTCGTACTTCACGAGTACTACTTCGGCAATCTCGGTGGCAACGGCAAACCGAGCGCTGACATGCGAACCCACATCGCGAGTTCGTTTGGAACCTATGACTCTTGGGAATCAGAGTTTCGAAAAATAGGCGCCGGTTTGGGCGGAGGATCTGGTTGGGTCGTGCTCGGTTACAACCGAAAACTGAAGCTTCTTGAGAATTATTGGATGGCTGATCACGCGACAGCTCCCGCGGACACTACGCCCGTCCTGGTCATGGACATGTACGAACATGCCTATCAGATGGACTACGGCGCTGCCGCGGCCAAGTACATCGATGCCTTTTTTGTGAACATCAATTGGGATACGGTGGCACAACGATCGGCGTCGCATTCGTAAGGCTGACATCAGCCTTCGTATGGGGAATGGCTGGCTCGCCTTTCTACGGACCGAAAGCCGGCAGCACGAACGCGAAGGTCGTACCCAGCAAGAAGCCGATCAAAGCGACCGAATAGAGAATGACGCCAATTCGGCGCAATCGCCGGCATGAGCGCGCCAGGTGCGGATCCGCCGTCGCAAGACCCGCTAGCGCCCCGCCGGCGCGCCGGCGGCGGCCTTTACGTAACGCTCCCGCAGCTCGCGTTTCAGCATTTTGCCGTTCGGCAGTCGCGGCAAGCTCGCGAAGTCGATGCTCTTAGGGACTTTGTAACCGGCGATCCGCGCTCGGCAGTAGGTGATCATTTCGTCGGCGAGTTGGCTGCTCCCGGTGCTGCCGGGGCGCAATTCGACCACCGCCTTGACCTCCTGTCCGAATTCTGGGTTCGGTACGCCGATGACGGCGACGTCCTGAACCGCCGGATGTTGGATTAGTGCATCCTCGATTTCCTTAGGGTATATGTTGACGCCGCCGGAAATGATGAGATCGGTGCGCCGGTCCGAAAGATAGAGATAGCCCTCTTCATCAAGATGACCGATGTCGCCCAGCGTGCTCCAGCCGCTCTCGTGGTGTGCGGAGGCAGTCTTTTCCGGGTCTTGAAAGTATTCGAAATCGGCGCCGCCCCCGAAATAGACGATGCCATCCTCGCCCGGCGGGAGCATCCTGCCGTCCTCGCCAACGATATGGACCTGCCCAAACACGGGCTTGCCCACCGTCCCGGGGTGCGCGGTCCAGGCGACCGAATCAACGGCGGTCAAGCCGTTGCCTTCGCTGCCGCCATAGTATTCGTGAACGATGGGGCCGAACCAGCCGATGATGTCGCGCTTGGTCTGCGTCGGGCAGGGCGCGGCCGCATGGATAACCACCTTCAGGCTCGACAGATCGTACTGGTGGCGTTCCTGCTCCGATAAGCGAAGCATGCGCACAAACATGGTCGGCACGAATTGGGCGTGTGTTACCCGATGCGCCTCGATCAGCCGAAGCGCCTCGAGCGCATCGAACTTCTCCATGACGATGACCGTGCCGCCGCTGCGCAAGACCATCATGGTCCATGCGAGACCCGCCGCGTGGTAGAGCGGCGCCGGAACCAAGTACACCGTATCCCGTCCAAACGCGTACATGGCTCGCATGTAGGCGCCGAGCGGCGACAATTGACCCCAAGAAAGCTCGCCGACTTTGTGCGTAATGCCTTTCGGTCGCCCGGTGGTGCCGGAAGAATAGAACATCACGCTGCCTTCATACGAACCGATGTCCGCTCCGTCTTTCGTGGCATCGATGACGCGATCGAGATTCTGAAATTTTCCGAATGCCGGACCCGCAGTAAGGGCGACTGAAATTCCGTGAAGCTTTTCCGAGATCGCTTGCGCGATGGCCTGCGTATGGCTCGACACGACGAGCGCCTTGGCTCCGCAGTTCTCGACTATGTAGGCCGTCTCGTCTGCCGCCAGATGCCAGTTGATGGGCGTGTAAATGAGCCCTAGTCGCTGTGCAGCCCAGCAGACTGTCAGGTACTCGGCGTTGTTGTCCATCATGACGGCCAGGCGATCGCCCTTCACGATGCCGTGGGCGCTCATGTAGCGCGCGAGTTTGCGAGAGCGAAAATCCAGTTCACCATACGTTACGGTACTTCCCGCACCCATGATGATTGCCGCGCGTTCCGGTGATTCCGCGGCGAATCGCGCGATGTGATAAGGGCCTTCGGCTTCAGTCGTCATGGTTGTTACCGTAGTTCCCGCCCGGAGTAATCAGCGACTCCGGGCACCCCCCGCCGGCGACGGCCGGAATCCTCATCCTTCGAGATCAGAGCAAATCGCCGAGTTCGCGTCAACTCAAGGCTGGGCAGCGCTTAAGCCTCAAGCCGTTTGTTCACTCGGCGTCTGATCCAGGCTCCTACTGCGAAATTTGCGGCGATCGGACCTTTTGAAGTCTCAATTTGGCCGCCATACTGATTAGCAGTTGCCCGAGGCGTACAAATGGTGTGCGAGAATGCTTGGATGAGTACACCGACTAAACGCTTGTCGGGTCGGCTGCAGTTTCGAATCTCGGGCGAGTCGGCGCTATGCGAGGAAGTACGTGCCCGTGGATTTGCGACCTTCGAGGACTTAACAGAGCACGTTCGTGCGCTGCCGTACTCCAGAACATCAAACCTCGGCGAGCCGTTGGCCGTCCTTCGAGAAGGACGGGGAACGTGCAGCGCCAAGCACCAGGTTCTGGCAGCCGTCGCGCAGGACTGCGGTCACTCAGAAGTGCAACTCACTGTTGGGATCTATGAGATGACAGAAGAGAATACTCCCGGCGTCGGTGCTGTGCTGAAGGCAGCGTCGCTTGGAAGTATCCCTGAGGCTCATTGTTACCTGTCGATCGAAGGCGACCGCTTCGACTTCACAGGCCTTCGGGCTGATGGTTCGTCTCCGTTCGCGGCTCTGCTCGCGGAGTACACAGTTTCTCAGGCGATCCTTCGGCAGATCAAAGTGGAGCTTCACAAGAAAGCTATCACGGCGTGGGCAATGGATCGCGGCATTTCCAAGGAGGTGGCGTGGGCCATTCGGGAGGCTTGCATTGCGGCGTTGGCGGCTAACGCCGCCATCATTTAGAGATGGCAACACTTTACGACAAGATTGGCTGTAAATACTCCGGGCGGCGGCAGAGCGATCCGCGGATCGCCATGGCAATCGAAAGTGCAATCGCCGGGTGCAATTCAATTCTCAACGTTGGGGCTGGAACCGGTTCCTACGAGCCGGCGTCTCGGTTCGTGATGGCGGTTGAACCATCTCGCATCATGATCGCGCAACGTCCTGTTGGCGCAAGTCCGGTGATCCAGGGATACGCCGAGGCGCTCCCATTCCCTGATTGCAGCTTCGATGCGGTTCTCGCCGTCTTGACCGTGCACCACTGGAACGACCAAGCCAGGGGCTTATCTGAGTGCGTTCGAGTAGCACGGACCACGGTCGTGTTACTGACAATCGATATGGATGTCTGCGCCAATTTCTGGCTGTTTGACTATTTTCCGGAATTGCTACGCGTTGATCGGCACATTTTTCCAAACATCGCTTGGTTTGAGAAGGCTCTCGGGTCACTTAAAACCATCCCTGTTCCCATTCCCGCGGATTGTCGCGACGGATTTTTGGGTGCGTATTGGAAACGACCGAGTGCGTACCTAGATCCAATGGTTCGGGAGAGCATTTCCACGTTCTCGAAAATTGGCGATGTTGACTCTCAGCTTGCCCGATTGGAGAGTGACATTGTCTCCGGCGCTTGGGAACAGCGGTACCTTGGCCTGATGGGGCTGGATGCCATGGACCTTGGCTATCGGATACTGATATCGCACTCACCGGACCCTTGCATGGCAAATGATGCGGGGCGATTGACGCACCATTGCGACGTCGTCTAACCTCAAGCTGCTTCTTCGATCTCGTGTTGAAACACGGGTATCGCACGGTCGGAGAGAATCTCTTGGAGTTCCTTCCTACTCCGGCCATCGGGCGTCAGCCAGGCGTCTACGTGTTCTGGTTTCAAATTAATAATGCAGCGGTCGTGACCGGCCGCAGCGACATCAGCCGGCGGTTCGTCTGTGATGGCGGCAAAACCGCGAACATCGGGTTCCTTGGGATCGGTCCAGTGAGACCATAGGCAGGCGACGTACATGGTTTGCGCAGGCTCGGGTTTGAACTGGAGGACAACGTTTTGTTCGTGCTCGCCGGTGGCAAGCTCTCGGTGTTCCATTGTGTGGCGCTTGACGTTTTCGTAGAAGCTCTCGACGACCATGATGGCGTGATTACTCCCAAACTGTTCGCTCCAGAATTTCTCTAGGTTGTCGCGCCTGGCGTTGTAAAGACCGGGAAACTTGCGATCGTAAAACGCGGGCTTGCCGGCGGGTCGGCAGAAGTACCGCATCGGGGTCAGGAGGCTCTGGCCGTCCTTCTTGACAACGATTCCGGCATACACCATCGGGAAGATGCGGTTGTCTTCTTCGTCTGGTTCAGAACTATTTAGACGAGCTAATTTCGTTGAAAGAACCTCGATTTTGTTGGTCGAGATCCGAACGTCCTCGCGAGCCTTTTTTGTTTCTTTTTCTTTGAGCGCACGTTCGGCATTCACCAGACGCGTCTTTTGGGTGAAGAGGTCCTTCTCCATCTTTGAGGCGACCCTTGAGCGGTGCGTGTCGATTGCGCCTTTTATGCGGCGTTCTTGGTCTGTGGATGGGTCGTCGAAGTTGGCTTCGAAGCCGCGGGAGATGACGAGGCTGGGATCATCGAGACGACGAAAGAAGAGTTTTTCGATGTCGTCGAAATCCAAGCGAATCCCGAGCTGGCGATTCAGCTTGCGGGCCATTTGGATGACTTGAGCGGAGTAGCACATTTGTCGATTCTAACTCGCCTGCGGCAAGGACGGACCGGTGGCGCGATTGGGTTTCCCCCTGCTCGCGGCTTTATGCGAAGCTTTACAGGTCGCTCCGAGCACAAGTAGGTAAGGCACTTGAAGGCGCTGTGTAGCCTGTAACAGGCGTAATTTTGGATTGCATGGGGGAGCTCACCGATGCTGACGTTTAACGGATTTGGGCGAGAAGTGTACCGGTGTCTGAGCCCATTTTGTCTGGAGGCTGTGAAGCGTCGCTTTCAGCGATTGATTCCATCCGCCGTTGCGCTCGGTGCGTTGCTTTTTTGCGCGCCTAGCGGCGCGGAACCGAGCGGCTATGCCTCGCTGGTGAGACGGGTTTCCCCGAGCGTGGTCACGATACTCGTGGAAGAAGCACCCATTGGTGCAGGTCAACGAGCCGCTCTTAGAGCAAGAGCACGTGATTATGAGTCGATGCAGGCAGCGATTCAGCGCCTGCTGTCCGGAGTCAACAGTGATCCATCGCTCGATGAAGATGCCACCGCCTCATTGGGATCAGGATTCATTGTGCGCGCGGATGGATTGATCGTCACGAATCGGCATGTGATTGTCGGGGCCCGCAAGGTTCATGTGCATTTGCCGGACGGCCGAGACCTCACTGCGGACATCGTCGGCTCCGACGCGTTAACCGATATTGCGCTGCTGCGGGTCCACGCGGTCGGCCTGCCGGCGCTTCGATTGGGGTCCTCTGAGGATGTCTCGGTCGGCGATGCGGTCATCGCCATCGGCAACCCTTTCGGACTGGGTCAATCGGTAAGCGCGGGAATCGTATCAGCGCGCGCGCGCGCATTGGAGGATGATCCCTACATCAATTTTCTGCAGACGGACGCTGCAATTAACCGCGGTAACTCCGGCGGTCCGCTTCTGGCGACGACAGGCACGGTGGTAGGGGTTACTTCAGTCATTTTCTCGCCGAGCGGTGGTTCCGTTGGCTTGGGATTCGCGATACCCGCGGAAACCGTGTCTGCAGTGATCCGGCAACTCGAGGCGCACGGTCGGGTCGAGCGTGGGTATTTGGGAATTTATGCACAAGAATTGACGCCGGAGATCGCCACGGCATTGCATTTAAAGGCCTCCGATCATGCCTTGATCACGGGGACTGATCCGCAAGGCCCGTCGGCGCAGGCACTGGCCATCGGGGATGTGTTGGTGAGCATCAACTCGGCGCCCGCCAGATTTAAGATCTTGAGCACCATCACGGCACGGTTGGCACCCGATTCGCTGGCGACGATTCGGATCACACGCGATGGCAAAGAGCAGTCACTGGCCGTCAAAGTGGCTCGTCTGCCTGATCCGAAGGATGAGTCGGTCGCCTCCGGAGGCCAGGATAGTTGGGTGCCCGCACTGGGGTTGGGCGTTGCAGCTACGACGATCGACATACGCAGGGCAATCAAAGCCGACGCTGAGCCAAGTGGCCTGATCGTGACGCAGCTAAGGCCCGCCGGACCCGGAGCACTCGCCGGCTTGAGAGTTGGAGACTTGATTACACATGTTGGAACCAAGCAATTGATCGCCATCTCGGAGTTGGTGACGGCGCACGCTCCGACCCGCCAGGCACCGCTTCTTCTGCGTGTCGTGCGCGAAGGATCGCCGGCTTTTGTCGCAATTACTGGGGAGACTGAGATCTCTCCACCGAATCTCCGGCACTAGGAGTGGCGCGGCCTACGCCTCGCCTGACCAGATCTTGCCATTGAAGATGAATGGCAAATCGGCCAGCAATTCGAAAGCGACGACGCAGCCGACCGCTTGCCACCAGTCGTGATGCACGAGACTGGCAATGAAAATGATCATCAACGAAAGGGTGGCGAATTTCGAAACTGAAGTGTATTTGTTTTTTTGCATGACAACCCTGCCTGTCATCGAGCTGAAGTGGAAATCCCGAGCACACAAAAATGTTGGAAATTGTCACATCGCCGGCGGCAGCGCCGCCTTCTTGGCCGCTCTTTGGAACACTGGACATACAGCATCCGATACGGACCGCAGTTTGTCGGTAAAATGGATCCCGGTCATTGAATGCAGAACGAGCAGTCCGTCACAAAATGGAAACTGCCGCTGATCCAGACTTCGCCGCGCGCCATCCGCTCGCCGACAAATCGGCCAGGGGCTCGACCGCTACTTCTTGCGCATCGTCGCCATAATTTTTGCCCACTCCTTGCCCACCCCGGCGCACTTCTCCTGTGTGTAGAACGACTCGTGTGCGGAGATTTCCTTCTTCATCATGTCCCACCCCTCCTGTACATAAGCAGATTGGTCGGGACCACCGTTGGCGCGCATCTTTTCGAAAATCGACTTCGCGGTTTCCTCAGCACCTTGATCACTCTTGGCGAGAAACCCCTTCTTGACGCAAAGATCGTACTCGGTAGCCGTTCCACCTACCAAGATGCCGAATTGCCGGGCCTGTCCTTGATCTTGAGTTGCCGTCGCAGGTGCGTTTTGTGCATCCGCCGCGCTGCCCCATATGATCAATCCCAAACTGAGGAGTTTCTTCATTGATGCAAATTCCGCTGGTACATAACGCAAGTCCGACAATCTCAGATTTGTCCTCTCCGGGCAAATCCTAGATGCCGACAGGGCGAATTTACCTCGCTTGCCTGATTTCGAAGGCTAAAATCCCCCGATCATGAATATTGTCGAGCCGAAGCGGCGGGGAGGAATTGGCGTAGTTCTGGCGATTGTCGCTCTCGATTTCGCCGGAATCGGACTGACTTTACCCATCATTCCGCGCTTGCTGAGCGACGTCGCGCACACGACTGATCTCGGCTGGCGATTCGGCGCTTTCTTGAGTCTGTACGCGCTCATGCAATTCGTCTTTTCGCCTATTTTGGGAATCTGGAGCGATCGGGTCGGTCGGCGGCCGGTTCTCTTGTGCTCGCTCGCCGGCGCCGCCGTCGACTACGTCTTCATGGCAGTGGCTCCTTCGCTGGGCCTGTTATTCGTGGGACGGGCGATCGCCGGAGTTACCGGCGCCAGCCAGGCGGTCGCGTCGGCGTACATCGCCGACGTGACGTCGGAAGGCGAGCGTGCGCGGCGATTCGGCCAACTCAACGCGGTCCAAGGCTTGGGCTTCATCGCCGGGCCCCTGATCGGTGGCTTGCTGGGCACTCTGTGGATTCGCGCGCCCTTCATGGCCGCGGCAGCATTGAATGGCATCACGTTCATGGTGACTCTGTTGGTTCTTGCCGAGCCACCGCGGCATGCCGCGGCACAGGGCGACGCGCCTTTCGTCAATCCTTTCAGGACATTCCAGTGGGCGTGGTCGGTTCCTGCCTTGCTGCCGCTGCTGATCATGTTCTTGATATTCACGCTCGTCGGTCAGGTAGGCGGCACGATATGGATTATTTACGGATCGGATCGATATGGGTGGACACCGTTCTGGATCGGCGTCTCCATCGCCTGCTTCGGTCTGCTTCACGCCATAGCGCAGGCCTATATCGCAGGCCCGATGACCGAACGGCGTGGAGAGCGCTTTGCACTGGCTGTCGGCGTTATTACCGATAGTACGGCGTCCGTGCTGATCGCTTTCGCCACAAAGGGGTGGATGGCGTTCGCGTTGATGCCGCTTTTTGGCCTGGGTGCGGTAGGCCTGCCGGCTTTGCAATCGTTGTTGAGCGGCAAAGTCGACGCTCAAAGACAGGGTCGACTACAAGGCGTGCTGGCCAGCATCACGAGTCTTGCCTCGATCGTTGGGCCCTTGGCAATCAGCTCGCTTTACTTCGCCTATCGCGCGAGCTTTCCAGGCCTTGTCTGGATTGCCGGTGCCGCGCTTTATCTCATTACCATTCCGGTTCTATTGCGCCTACCGGCAAAAGCCCAATCCGCCGCGAACGCCTGATCAATCAGCCCGCTCGCTACCCAATAAGCTACCGCTGATCCACCTCCGGCTTTGCCACCGCCTGCACAAATGCCGCTAATTCGTCGGCGTCTAACTCGCCGTCATGGTCTCTATCCGCCCGGGCGAACTGCATTTCCAAGAACCGAAACACCTCGCTCTTGGAGACGGTTTCAGTTGCCGCAATTGATCGAACGTAATCTTGGATTGCCATGAAAACCTCCGGCCACAAAAAGGGCCATTAAATCGTGGGCAAACCACGTCATCGCGGTTTCATGGAAGGCCATTATAACGCTGTCGCGCATCGAATGGGGAAAAACGAGCGATATAATCATATGTAGAGGTGCGGCGTCGCAAGCAATCGAGGCGCAGGGACAAGCCCGTACTCTCGAGGGACGAACTCGATACATTCGACCAACGCCTCGACGTGTCGATCTCCTCTAATAGACATCATCCCATCAGGGAGATGGCGCTTGTCAATAAGCGCCGGGATTTGCATATGGAGATGGTTATGAGCGGTGCGTCACTCGTACAAGCGTTGGCGTTGATTGCCATGAGCGTGTTGGGATCGGGGGTCATCGCGCTAATGGAGTTCAGATCCTCATCGACCGTACTCTGCCGAGCGCAGCGGAATACCCTTAAATCTGATTCTAGTTTGTCAGCCCGACGAACACCTGTCTGAACACTGCACCGTCTCACGAACGCACCCACCTTTTATGTAGGAAAACATCCCCAATTGCGCCGGCTTACAGGACTTTTTTTCAATTGAGGCCGCCTCTGATGATTGCGGACCACAATGAACTCGAAATGGCAAATTTCGATTGTAAAAGAGCCACGAAGCGCTATCGTCAGTAACATGGATCTTATGAAACAGGGAACATTGCCGGGCGAACAACACCTCGCCGACCCAACTCATGTCGATACAGAGATCGAATTGTTGGCACAAGAAACGCGCATGCCGCGGGACCTCGTGGCAAGACTCTATACCAGCGTACGCGCGAAATTGGAACGGACGGCGAGAATCAAGACCTATATCCCCGTACTGATCCATCGTCAGGTCAAGGCCCTGTTGCGGGAGCAACACCGCGCTTAGGGATGGGCTGCGCTCCGACCGACGGAGCATTATTCCAACGAATGCGCCTTCCAGGTCGTTCAATCGCGCCGGCAAAACATTCGTACCAATGTATGCTTGTCGACCTTCACGGGACAAGTCGCAAAAAATACGGGCTATGATGTTTGACGTTCGACCAGGGGTGCGCGCCGGCACCAAAACATTCGCGCATCTGCCTGGCTTGATGCTGGCGGCATCTTCGATGGCGGTGGCGCAAACGCCGGCTCCTGTCGCCCCGCCCGATTCGACCCCCACCGCAAAACCAGCGCCCGCGCCTGAGGAAAACCAAGGGAGCCGACAAAGAAGAGCCGCTCGAATCCGTGTACGTCGAAGGTAAGCGCTGGCTGTTCAACCGGCGCACTCGCTACGCCCACTCGCTCCCCGAGGTGGACGGCCCGACGATTACGGTCACCAAAAAGACCAGCGTCGTGCAGCTTAACGACGTGCCGACGATCATCGATAACAATCAACGCGAGCTGTTCGACCGGCTCCCTGGCATCGTCATCGCCGAACAGCAAAACCCCACGGCACTCAACTTAAGCTATCGAGGTCTCGGCAATCCGCAGGAAAGCGAGTATATCCTGCTGATGCAGGACGGCATTCCGCTGGAAATGGATTGGATCGGCTATCCCACGATTTACTACCATTCCGGTGCCGCAGACCCTCAGCTCGGTGCAAATGATCCGTGCGGGTTCGGGTCTACTCTACGGGCCCGAACCGCAACCCGTCATCAACTTCATCTCGCAGCAGCCCTCCACGCGTCGACGCTCGCCGGCACGACCGAACAGGTCGGCGGCAGTAATTCGCTTTTCTCCAGCTTCAATGAGATCTCGGGCACGAGCGGCAATTGGAACTACCTGGCTGACTACTCGCGCCGCCAATCGGACGGGCAACGGCAAAATGGCGACTATGAGTTGAACGCCGGTGATCTGCATTTAGGATATGCCTTCGATTCGCAAAAGCTCAGCCTCGACTTTCACGCCTATTCGCTCGACAGCGGTCTCGCGGGACTGATGAGCGGCGCGCAGTTTCTGGCCAATCCCAACCAGACCACGACGCCCCAGGATCATCTCTGGGCGGACCGCTACACTGCAGTGCTCACCTACGAGAACAAATTCAGCGACCAGGACTCCTTTACCCAAAAAATCTGGTTGGGGTACCAGGATCTGTGGACGCGATCTGACACCTACGCCGGTGAGCCGCCGGTCGGCACCGGTGGAACCTTGAGCGGTCAGCGCTTCGACTACACCGGCCTGGATGGCCGCTGGTTGCATCGCTGGGGTGCTGGTGATGCCTTGACCGTCGGCTACACCTTCTATACCTCGCACAGTCCCTACAACGAATGGCTCACCAAGAACCCGGTCATCGACAAGGACGACGAGTCGGGGATCCCTTTCTACGACGATCAGCGCAAAACCACCTATGGAGCGCTGTTCGCGGAGAACGTGTTTCGCTTCGAGTACTTTCACTTGGTGACTTCCGCGCGCTTTGATCACGAAGAACTTGAGTACCGCCGAATCGCTCGCGCCGCATCCCTCCCTGGTGAACGCGACCTACACCAAAAACATTCCGTTATTCGGCATCGGCATTGGCAATGATTTCGGTCATGGCAACGAGACCTATTTGAATGTCTCGCAAGGGTTTCGACCGCTGCGCTATCTCGATATCGCGAGCCCATTTCAGCAATTTTTCCAGCACCAACAATCCGGATCCGACCAAATACCTCACCTACGAGGCGGGCGTGCACGGTTGGCCAAGTGTGGGACTTTATTACGATGTGAGCGTGTTCCAGGTCAATGTGAAGGACCGTATCGAGTCTCGAGCAACTCACCCAGACCGAGACCATCAATGTGAACACCGGTAACACCCGCAGTCGCGGCGTGGAACTCGAAGGCCACTATGACCTGCTGCGTCTATGGGCAAATGCGGATTCGAATGTTCACCTGGACGCCTTTGCCAATGTCAGCCTGCTCGATGCCCGATTCACCAGCAGCATCATTCCGGGCCAGGCCGGCAAGGTTCCTGCCTATGCACCGCATGGCGTGTTCAAAGCGGGACTCACTGCTCGACAGGATAATCTCTACAAAGTCAGCCTGATCGTCGACACCGTCGGCTCGCAATTCTTCCAGGACAGCGACAAACCCGTCGGCACGACCCCTGCTCTCATCCCGACTTACACCGTGCTCGATCTTGCCGCCGACTACACTATCGCCGGGCATTTCCGGCTCCTGGGCGGCGTATCGAACCTCGCCAATCGACACTATTACTCGCGGGTATTTCTGTTCGGCGGCATGCTCGAACCTGCGAATGATCGCAACCTCTACGCCGGCGCCGCGTACGACTTTTGACCGGCAAATCGAGCGAGCACAACTCCGGAGAATTCCAGCATGATCGCCAAAATCGTCAACGCCGCATTGTTCACATGCGCTTTCGTCTGCTGCGCCCCTGCCCTCTGGGCCGCCGACTTGGAATCACGCACCGCGCCGCCCGAAAGCGCTTACAGCGGCCTGCATTGGCGCGAGATCGGCCCCTTTCGCGGCGGTCGCGCGGTGGCGGCGGCCGGTGTCCCCGGATCGCCCAACGTGTTCTATTTTGGCGCAGCCGCGGGCGGCGTCTGGAAGACCATCGACGCCGGTGCCACCTGGAAGCCGATCTTCGATGCCGAGAAGGTCTCCTCCATCGGTGCCATTGCGGTGGCTCGCAGCAATCCCGACATCATCTATGTCGGCACCGGCGAGGCGAATATGCGCGGCAATGTGACTTGGGGCGGCGGGGTGTTCAAATCCATCGACGCCGGCAAGACGTGGACCGATTTGGGTTTGGCCGATACGCGGCAGATCGGCGCCATCATCGTCGATCCGGCGGATCCTGATGTCGTGCTGGTGGCTGCGGTGGGACATGCCTTCGGCCCCAATACCCAACGCGGGGTTTTTCGCAGCAGCGACGGCGGCAAGACCTGGAATCGCGTGCTCTACAAGAACGAGCTCACCGGCGCCGTCGACCTCGCCGCCGACCCGCACAACTCGAAAATCGTTTACGCCGCACTTTGGCAGGTACGCCGCCAGCCCTGGAATTTCTCCAGCGGCGGACCCGGCAGCGGACTCTATCGCTCGGCGGATGGCGGCGTGACCTGGGAGCAGCTCTCCGGACACGGACTGCCCGAAGGAATTCTGGGTCGCATCGATATCGCGATTTCCGCGGTCGACCCGAAGCGCATTTACGCCATGATCGAAGCGAAAGAAGGCGGACTGTACCGCTCGGACGATGGCGGAACGCAGTGGCGCCGGATGAGCGACGATGGACGCATTCGTCAACGCGCCTGGTATTTCTCCAAGATTTATGCCGATCCAAGCTCCATCGACACGGTGTATGCCTTGAACACCGGCATGCTGCGCTCCACCGATGGCGGCAAGACCTTCAATCTCGTCTCCGCCACTCACGGCGATCATCACGCCTTGTGGATCGATCCCAATAATTCCAACAGTTTGATCAATGCCAATGATGGCGGCGCCAGCATCTCACTCGACGGCGGCAACACCTGGTCGACCCAGGACAACCAGCCCACCGGCCAGTTCTACCACGTCGCCACCGATAATCGATTTCCTTACCATGTTTACGGCGCGCAACAGGACAATTCCAACCTTGCCGTCGCCAGTTTCAGCGATGATGGCGTGATCGGGCCGCGCGACTGGTATCCGGCAGGGGGCGGCGAGTCGGGCTTCGTGGTCCCCGATCCGCGCAATCCGGACATCATTTACAGCGATGCGGAGAATCAATACGCGCGCTTCGATTTCCATTCACAACAATCTCAGAACATCAGTCCCGGATCCGATCGACAATTCCGGCCATCCCGCGAGCGAACTCGACCACCGCTTCAATTGGACCTCCCCGCTCATGATCTCAACGCACGATCCCGACGCGATCTACGCAGCGTCCGAGGTGCTGTGGAAATCCACGGACCGCGGTATGAGCTGGAAAATCATCAGTCCGGATCTTACGCGCAACGACAAAACCAAACAGACCGCCTCGGGCGGCCCGCTGACCAAGGACATCACCAGCGTCGAGTACTACGACACGATTTTTGCGCTGGCTGAATCGCCGCTGCGCAAGGGCGAGCTCTGGCTCGGCACCGACGATGGTCTGGTACAAATGACCTACGATGACGGCGCGCACTGGCACAACATCACGCCCGCCGCGATGCCCGCATGGAGCACGGTCAGCATGACCGAACCCTCGCACTTCGATCCAGATGTGGCCTACATCGCCGTGGACCGCCACCGGCTCGATGATATCGCCCCGTATGCCTGGAAGACCTCGGACAAGGGCAAGACCTGGGTTTCGATCGCCGCCGGCCTGCCCACAGGTGCCGTCGTGCACGTGGTGCGCGAAGACCCGGTGCGCCGCGGCCTGCTGTACGCCGGCACGGAACTTGGCGTATTCGTATCCTTCAACGACGGTGTCCTTTGGTCGCCGCTGCAGCGAGGGCTCCCGGTCACGCCAATCCATGACCTCGCCGTGCACGATGCCGACCTCATCGCCGCCACACATGGGCGTGGCTTTTGGATTCTCGATGACGTGACACCGCTGCGCCAGGCCAAGGCAAGCGCCGCTGAACTCGTGCTCTATTCACCCGAGACTGCGCTGCGTCTGCACTATCCGGACCAGGTGAATTCGCGCCGCCCGGTGGGTGCGAATCCGCCCGCAGGCGCGATCATCGACTACGTGCTGCCTGCCGACGCCACCACCGAACTTACCATGGACATCGTCAATGCCAGAGGCGATCTGATCCGGCATCTCTCCAGCACCAAAACCAACAAGGAAATTCAGCCGCCGGAGTGGCCGGATCAAATCGTCGCGAGCGATCTGATCCCCGCCAAGGCCGGCATGAACCGCCTGGTCTGGGATCTGCGCTATGACGATCCGGTGCAGATTCCCGGCGCCTTCTATGAAGGCGAGGCCCCGCGCGGACCCATCGTGCCGCCCGGCCAATATCAGCTACGCTTGAAATTGGGCGATCAAACCCGCACTGCCGCGCTTACCGTGATCGCCGATCCGCGTGTGCTCAACAGCGATGCGGCGATTGCGGAAAAAACCGAACTCGCGCTCGCCACGTATCATGATATCGACACCTTGCACCGCGCCGTCAATGCCATCCGCGCGAAGCGCAAAACGCTGGCCGGCAACCGCGCCGGCGCCGGCCTCGACGCCAAGCTTGCCCGCATCGAGCAAGTCCTGGTTCAGGTGAACATGAACGGCTCAGAAGCCAACCTCGCTTTTCCGGGCATGCTCAATGAGCAACTCGCCGGATTTGCCGGCACGCTCGAGGACGCCGATACGCCGCCCACCACTCAGCAGCACACCTTGTACACCTCTTTGCACCAGAAGCTGGAGGCGCAGCTCGGCCTGTGGAAGGCCGCAAATCAGAAGTAACTCACTACTCTTCATCGCTCGACTCGCCTTCGTCCGGCGCCGCCGCATCGCTACGCAGCACCGGTAAGTTGGCGCGCTTCAGCGCTTCGTTGAACGACGCCAGATCCTCGTGCGATATTTTGGCCGCTGCCGCGAAGAGCGACTGCCATTCCTTGAGCAAGGAGTCGGCTGCTGTTTGCTGCGCACGTGTAGGTGCGGCGTCGACCTCGAGCACCTGCGTATACAAACCCTCGATCTCGCCGTTGACGCGCTCCAGCCCACGCACGCCAGTCGCATTGGCGCCGTGTTCCATCAGCGTGTCAAAATGCTCATCGAGATCCTTCGCCCGCTCCGCGAGCTGCGTGGCATGCAGCGTCTTGATTTGTGCACGCAGCGATTTGATCTCCTGCGCTTTCGCTGAACTGGCATCGAGCGCCTCTGCCAACTCTTTACCAAGAGCAAATTGCGCCGCGTAGTCCTGCTGAGCGATGTTCACGCGCGGATCCGCTGCCACGGTTAGCGGCTGCTCCCAGTGATGCTTGCCAATCTCGAGTCGAACGCGATACAACCCCGGAACCACCGGCGGGCCCAAAGGCTCCTGCGGCGTATCATGCGGGACCGCGGAAATCGGATAGCTGCGCCGTACCGCGCGCGGCGTCGTGCAGTGCAGATCCCAGACGAAGCGATGCATTCCGGCCGTCGTCGCCAATCCCTTGAAGGGGCGAATCCAATATTGTGGGATTAACTCCTTCTCGCGCTCGGCTTCGGTAACTGCAGCTGTGTCGGTGCTCGACACTCGCCGCAAGACTGTCCCATTCGCGTCCAGTATCTCGATCGCGAGCGGCTCCTTGGCGGACTGCCGCGGCAGATAGTAGTCGATGACAGCTCCAGTCGGTGGATTGCGTCCTGATGGCTCATCCGGCGGAATCGGCGTGTCGGTGCCCGTGCTGCGCCTGACGCGAATCGCCGCTGACGGCTTGAGCAAGGTCACCGCAGTGGTGGCGCCGAGATCCGCACGCAGCGGTCCGATGTCATCCAGCACCCAGAACGAGCGGCCGTGCGTGGCAAGGACCAAATCCTGATCGTGAACGATCAAGTCGCGCATCGAGGTGTGCGGCAGATTCAGCTGCAGCGACTGCCAATGCTCACCGTCATCAAAGGACATCCACACCGCCTTCTCAGTGGCCGCGAACAGAAGTCCGCGCCGCACCGGATCTTCGCGCACCGCATTGACGGGCGCATCTTTCGGCAGCCCGGCAACGATGGGCTGCCAACTCTTGCCGCCGTCGCGGGTGCGATAAACATAGGGCTTCAAATCGTCCAAGCGAAACCGGCTGACCGATGCGTAGGCGACATTGGCGTCGAAGTGCGAGGCATCGATCTGCGTCACCTTGCTCCAAGGCCCAAGCGCAGGCGGCGTGACATTATCCCAGGCGCCGCCCTCGTTGCGAGTCAACCAGATCAACCCATCATCCGTACCCGCCCACAGCAGCCCCTTTTTCAGAGGCGATGCAGACACCGCGTAGATCACGCCGCGCTGCAGTTCAGCCTTATCCGCATGCATGTCTGCGACCGATGGCGGCGATCCGCCGCTCGGCCGCGTCAAATCCTCGCTGATCGTTTGCCAGGTCGCGCCCCCGTCGTTGGTGGCGTATAGCCGGTTGGCCGCGTAGTACATCCGGTGTGGATCCTGCGGTGAGAACAGGATGGGTTCGGTGCGATCGGTGCGCACGTCCGGCGATGGCACTGGAATCGGCGAAACGTTTTGCACCTGGCCGGTCGACAGATGCGTTCTCGTAACGACATTGCGACCGGCGCCAAAAATGACGTCAGGATCGAGCGGATCGGGGGCGACGTAGCCGTACTCGATCACCCCCACCGGGTGCCAGTCGCGAAAAGTGACAATGCCATCATTGCCGCGATTCGAGATGCACACCGAACCGCTCTCCTGCTGCCCGGAGCACAGCCGATACGGATAGGTCGGCGTGACACTGACGTGATACAGCTGCGCGGTCGGCTGGTTGTACCAGGTGCTCCAGGTCTTGCCGCCATTCACCGTGATCAAACTGCCCTGATCACCCACCAGTGCAATGTGCTGTGAATCATCGGGGCTGATCCAGATGGCCTGATAGTCATCACCGCCGGGAGCGCCTTTAAAGGAAAGCCAGTGTGAGCCGCCGTCGGTCGACTTCATGGTCACGATTGATGCGCTGTAGACCACGTCCGCATTCTTAGGATCGACCGCGAGAATGGACAAATCACCGCCCCCGATGCGCAGCCCCGGTCGCGGATCGGTCGTGGCTACGTGCCAGTGCTCGCCGCCATCATCGGAACGGTACACGCCGGTGCTCGGAGGCGCGCCGCCTTGCGCAGCCGGATTCGAGCTGGTTGCGACGGTTGCATACAACCGACCGCGCGCGCTCGGCGCCACCGCGACATCGAGTTGCGACAGGCCCTGCGGCAACCCCTCGGTGAGCGGCCGCCAGTGATCACCCCCGTCGGTCGATTTGAACAGGCCGCCGTGCGGGCCGTTGAACATGGTCTTGTCTTCCCACGGCCCCGAGCGCGCATTCCAGAATCCCGCATACAACGTCCGCGCATCGAAAGGGTCGATCCGGACGAATGAGGCGCCGGTATTCTCGCCTTGATCGAGCACCTTTGACCACGTGGCACCGCCGTCCAATGATCGGTACAGCCCGCGCTGCGCGCTCGGACCGTAGGGGTGGCCCAACACCGCGGCATAGACTCGGTTAGCGTCGCGCGGATCGACCGCGATGCTCGGGATCTGTTGCGAATCGTCGAGCGCCAGATGCATCCACGTCTGGCCTTCGTCGTTCGAGCGGTAGATGCCGTTACCCACGGA
Source organism: uncultured Gammaproteobacteria bacterium (assembly GCA_963775565.1). Lineage (GTDB taxonomy): Bacteria > Pseudomonadota > Gammaproteobacteria > Steroidobacterales > Steroidobacteraceae > Bog-1198. The sequence continues at coordinate 358,466 of CAVZJP010000014.1, read as the reverse complement.
CAGGTCCGGTCGATGCAGGCCCTCGCCCGACGCGACGTAAATAACCTTCGGATCTGACGGCGCCACTGCGATCGCGCCGATCGACTGCGTTGGCTGCGAATCAAAAATCGGATTCCACGTGCGACCATCATCATCGGTTTTCCACACGCCGCCATTGACCGCCCCAGCCAAAAACGTATGTGGCCGCCCTGGCACGCCGGTAATCGCGCGTGTGCGGCCGCCGCGAAATGGCCCCACCAACCGCCACTGCAGATCCTCAGTGATCGGCGAAGTCGTGGTTTGCGCACGAGATGCCCCGTTGCCGCAGATCGTCAGCAGGACGGCGCAAAGAGTTCGATATAAACGGATATTGCCTATCATGGACACATGATAGTTCAAGTCGAGTCGATTCGTGGCAAAGCGACGCCAAGGCTCACGGGATTCCAGAAAAGCGCAGCGCCCTGTTACTGAACTGCGACCGCGCCGCGCATCCCCGCCCGCAGATGTCCACTCTGCAGGCAGGCAAAGGTGACCGTCCCCCCTGCGGCGCGATAGGCTGCCGCCGCGAGCAAGGGAAGGCTGGTCAGCATTTGACACATCTTTCGGCGTGTGAACATGGAGAATTCCTTGGGAATGAACTTGCCGCTATCCTGGCTCCGCAGTAGACAAGGCACCAGGTAAGCCACTTCGCGGGTAGAAAACATGACTCCACTCGATAAATCCTTAAAACGCGGACTCAACATGAACGGCCGCGACTACGTGATTACGATTGACCCGCAGGCGCTCAAGATCACGGAGAAGGGCCGCCGGATTGGACTGGAGCTCAAATGGGCCGATATCGTCAGCGGCGAAAGTGCCCTCGCAGTAGCCCTGCACGCCTCTCTCGGCAAGTTTCAACACGAACCCAAAGTGGTCGCCCGCAAGATTGCAGACCCCCCCAAGCTAAATCCCCGCACCAAAAAATCCATCAGCCCTCGCCGCTTGAGCAAAAAACGCGCCTCCAAGAGATCTTGAGTTCGATCTCCATACGCACATCTATCGTGATTCTGTCGGTCGACTGTAAGATTGGCGTTCGCCCAATGATCGGGTGATTTCCAAATCAGCCTGCGGAGTTGCCAGTATGTCGAAGCGAATTGACATCAACACCATCGTGCCCATCACAGGATCGCGCTACCCGGTTCCCTTCGATGCACCTTGCTCAGCACGCGTGCGCTACCGCTTGGGAGATGTGGCGAGCTTGACGGACTTCGGCGTGAACTTGATGAGGCTTCGGCCCGGCGCCTGGTCCAGCCAGCGACATTGGCACACGGCAGAAGATGAATTTGTCTACGTGGTTGAAGGAGAGGTGGTGCTGGTGACTGATTCGGGTGAAGAAGTTCTTGCTGCGGGTGATGCGGCTGGGTTCAAGGCCGGCGTCAAGGACGGTCATCATTTGCAGAATCGATCGAATGCAGATGCCGTTGTGTTGGAGATTGGGTCGCGAAAACCTCAGGTGGATGAGGGTGTATACCCCGACATCGACATGATCTTTTTGAAGGATGATTCCTTTGCCCACAAAGATGGGACGCCGTATCCAATCACCGCAAGGACTTGACTATTTCCTCAGCGGCACCCATTTGCGGTCTATCAGGAAGCAGGCAATTTACTGCGATGCTGCACCCTCTCCGCCTGCACCCGGTCATAGACTTCCTCCCGGTGTACGGCGACTTCCTTCGGCGCATTCACGCCAATCCGCACCTGATGGCCTTGGACATCGAGCACGGTCACGGTGACTTCATGCCCGATCTTCAAGCTCTCGCCAATTCTTCGCGTCAGTATCAGCACGAACCACTCCTTGCTCGGCGATAGCCCTCGAGCGCTGCCGACATATCCGTCAGATCTCCCTGCGATGGTAATCCAGTGAAGAATCGCTTTCTGTCAGCGGCCGCTGACTGCCTATTCGAGGGTCGTTCTGGGGAGTCTCGCGAGGCGATCCCTCACCTCATGCCTTTGGCACGTATTCCTTGGGCTTCTCGGATCCACCCCCAAACAAAAATTTCTCCATCTCGGCCACCAAGAATGCGCGCGCCTTTGGCTCGATCGGCGTAAGGCGGTTTTCGTTGATGAGCATGGTCTGGTGCGCCACCCACTGCGCCCAGGCCTCCTTGGAGATGTGATCGTAGATCCGTTTGCCGAGATCGCCGGGATAGGGCAAATAATCGAGGCCGTCCGCCTCGCGCTTGAGAAATGAACACTGAACTTTGCGTGCCATGGGTCAGATCTTAACCTACGTGGCGGGTGTCGCGCGCAGGCGTTCGAAGAGTTCAAGGATGGGCTGCGGCAAACCGATTCGCAGCGGCGCCTCGAGGGGATACCAAAGCCGATCCTCCGCATCGTTGACCTTTACGCCGGGTTCGCAGCGAACCTGCAAAGGCTTTAGTCGAAGATCGAAATGCGTGAACGCATGATCGATGGGCGGCAACGCCTGCGGACTGACGGTCTCGCCGAACTCTTGTTGGCACCACGCCAGCGCATCTCGCTCGCAATCAAATTGGGGCGGCGACCAGAGCCCGCCCCACAGACCCGTCACCGGACGGCGCTGCACCAGAACCGCGGTTGCGCCCTGGCGCCCGGTTTGCGCAATCAGCAAGGTTGCTTCGCGCGCGGGCCGGATGCGTTTTTGTTTTCTGCCGGGTAGTTGTCCTTGCCGACCTTCAAACGCGGCCACGCAGCCGGGTTTCATGGGACAGAGAGTGCACTTCGGAAGGGCACGCGTGCACACGGTGGCACCTAAATCCATGATGGCCTGCGTGTACCGTGCAACCTCTCGCGCGGGCGTGCAGGCATCGGATTGCGCCCAAAGCGCGTCGATCACCGGTTTGCTGCTGGGATCCCCCGCGATGCCGAACACCCGCGCCAGTACTCGTTTGACATTGCCGTCGAGAATCGGCTGTCGCTGACCGCGCGCCAACGCGAGGATGGCCCCGGCGGTCGAGCGTCCGATGCCGGGCAAGCCTGTCAGTGCGGCCAAGTCTTCCGGAAACTCTCCGGCGAACCGACTCACCACAACCAAGGCGCACTTGCGCAAATTGCGCGCGCGTGCGTAGTAGCCCAATCCGGTCCAGAGGTGCAGCACTTCATCGAGCGGAGCATCGGCCAAGGATTGCACGTCGGGGAAACGGGCCATGAAGCGCTCGTAGTAGGGAATCACCGTGGCCACTTGCGTCTGCTGCAACATGACTTCCGACACCCAGACCCGATAGGGGGTGGGATTGCTCTGCCAGGGCAAGGTGTGCCGGCCGTAGAGTTCGAACCACCGAAGCAACCGCTCGGCAAATTCTGGAGGATTCACGTTCGATTCATCTCCTCGGCCTTCACAAAAGAATGCGCGGGCCCGCTGCTATCTCTAATTGCCGGGTTTTGCATGACTTTTGCTCAAGATTGAGACATCGATCATAGCTCAATCCCAGCCGCCCACCGCCGATACCCTTAAGATGATGGGTCAAAGATGCCCACCGGGTACGGAAGCCGCATGCGCAGCTGGTTGAATCGAAACAAACTTACCTCCTCTCAAGAGACGCCATCCGCGACGCCGAATTCGCCCGGCGCGCCTGACCCCTATACCGACACCGCCGTGCGCCGTTCCGCCGAGTTTCTGGAGTTTGCGCAAGCCGCCGGTGGCTTCGGCGTGTTCGAACTCAATCTCGCAACGGGCAACATCAAGGGTACCTCCCTGTTCTTCGAGCTCATTGGCTTCGAATGCCGCGACATGTGTTTATCGCGCGAGGAATGGCTGGCCTCGGTGTTCCCGGAGGATCTTGAAGGCGTTGTGCGCACGCTCTCTGATGCCATCGCCCAAGGCGGCGGCTACGAAACCGAATACCGCACCTTGACGACGAGCGGCGAGATTCGCTGGCTGGCGGGGCGCGGCCAGGTGCTGCCCGGTACCGGGGGCTACGACTCAAGGATCATCGGTACCATCACCGACATCACGGAGCGCAAGGAGTTGGAAGACCGCCTGCGCTATGCCACCGAATCGCTCAACATCGCGCAGGCCGCGGCCGGCGTCGCGACCTTCGATTTCGATTTCCGCCGCAACAGCCGCATCTGCTCGGATAATTTTCGCGAGCTGATGGGCCTCGCCGCGTCCACTCCGCTCGATGATTTGAATCTCACGCTGGCCAATGTGCATCCCGCCGACTTCCTGCGTGTACGCAGCGCGCCCTCGGAAACCACCGTCGACAATCCCCACTATCGCTGCGAGTACCGGCTGCTCATCGAGGGCCAGGAACGCTGGATCGGCGAGCGGGCCAAGGTCTCGCACGGTCCCTCCGGCGAAATCGAACGCATCACCGGGGCCTTGGTCGATATCAGCGACTTGAAACGCACCAAGGCGGCGCTCGGTACTGTGGAAATCCGCTTGAAGCGGGCGTTGCGCGGATCGCAGGATGGCCTCTGGGAAATCGACCTAGTGACCAACACCAACTGGTATGGGGAGGGTTTTGCCGCCTTGCTGGGCTATACCCCCCGGGAGCTGCCCACCTCTCGCGAAGGTTTCTTGACCTTGATCCATCCTGAGGATGTCGAGTCCTTGAAAGCGAGCGTCGCGAGTCACTTGGAACATCGCACGGCGCACGATATGGAGTTTCGGGTGCGCCACAAGGCCGGGCACTACGAATGGATTCGCGGGCGCGGGCAAGCCGAGCGCGCCGCTGACGGCACGCCGCTGCGCATCGCCGGCGCAATGCAGGTCATCACCGATCGCAAACTGGCCGAGCAGGCCATTGTCGATGCCAAGTTGGCGGCAGAGGCGGCCAATCGCGCCAAGAGCAGCTTCATGGCGAATCTGAGCCATGAAATTCGCACGCCCATGAACGGGGTGCTCGGCATGTCGGAGATTCTGGCGGAAACCCAGCTGGACAGCACGCAGCGCGAGTATCTGGATATCATTCGCGGCAGCGCCAAGGCGCTGCTCTCCCTGATCAATGGCGTGCTCGACCTTTCCAAGATCGAAGCCGACCGGCTGGAACTGGAAAATGTCGACTTTGATTTCATCAGCCTGATGTACGAGACCGTGGCAGCGACCGCATTGCAAACTGCCAGCAAAGGCATCGAGCTCATCGTCAGCATCGAGCCTGACGTGCCGGTGAAGATTTGCGCCGACCCCGGGCGTTTGCGCCAGGTGGTCTTGAATCTCATCGGCAACGCAGTCAAATTCACGCACGAGGGCCACATCACCCTCTACAGCGCCGCGCGCCGCGCGGCGAATGGCCGCACCTCCCTGACCATCGAAGTGACCGACACCGGCATCGGCATTCCGCCCGACCGGCTGGATCGGCTGTTCAAAACCTTCTCGCAAATCGACTCCTCGACCACCCGCCACTACGGCGGCACAGGCTTAGGCTTGTCGATCGTGAAACGCCTGGCCGAACTCATGGGCGGTGAAGTCGGGGTGCGCAGCGAAGTCGGCAAGGGATCCACCTTCTGGGTGCGGGTCCCGGTGGAGGTACCGCAGGCACAACCGATCCGCGTGACCACGGGGCTCGGCCGAAAGATTTTGATCGTGGACGATATTCCGGCGGCTCGCGAGAGCCTGATAATGAAGCTCAAGCTCTACGGCTACGAAACCCTCGGCGCCGACAGCGTCGATGAAGCCTTGAATCTTCTCGCCCAAAATTCCTCCATCGATGTCGTGCTCGCCGATGAGCTGATGCCGATGCGCGGCGGTCTTGATCTCTTGGATGCGCTGCGCAGCGAGCCGCGGTACGCCACCCTGCCCTTCATCCTGCTGTCCCTATTCGGCGCCGAACATGACACCGCCGATCGAGCGAACCATCCGGATGGCGTGGGCTTGAAGCCGGTTCGCGCCGCCCTGCTGAACACGCTTGTGGAACAGGTCCTGACCGGCAAGATGCCGACCGCGCCGGCGGTCAGGTCTGCGGCCCCAGCACCGCCCACCTTCCGCGGCAACAAGATCCTGCTCGTGGAGGACAACCCCGTGAATCAGCGCGTGGCCCAGCGCACGCTGCAGAACCTCGCGGCAGAGGTGACCATTGCCAACAACGGCGCCGAAGCCCTGGAGCGAATCGCCGCGACCGCCTTCGATGCGGTCCTGATGGACTGCCAGATGCCCGTCATGGACGGATTCACGGCGACCCGGCGCATTCGCGAGTCCGAGCGAGCCCGCGGCGCGAAGCGGCTGCCCATCATTGCACTCACCGCCAATGTCATGAGCGAAGATCGCGAAAAATGCCTGGCTGCCGGCATGGATGCGCATCTTGGCAAACCGATCGAGCCGGCCCAGGTGATCGAGGCCTTGAGCCGATTCCTGAAAGGCAAAGAGGCCGCGCCCGCAGTCAATCGCGCTGCGCTGCGCGAACTCACCGGCGGGGACATCGAATTCGAACGCGAACTGGCCGAAACCTTTGTTCGCAGCGGCGATCAATGCCTGGCGGAAATCATCGCGGCGCTCAAAGTGAGCGATTTGGACACCGTGCGCAAGCGTGCGCATTCCTTGAAGGGGGCCAGTGCCAACATACACGCCTTGGATTTGAGTCAGGTCGCATCCAGCTTGGAGTGTGCGGCCCGTGAGAATTCCGTGCCCGCGATCAGCGATTTGGTGGCAGAGCTCACCGAGAAACTCGCGGCAGTCAACGCCGAATTACGCAAAGTCGGCTAGCAGTCCTTTAAGCTCGCGCCATGAGCGCGAGGGCCGCTTCGATCTCCTGGCCGGAAGAGCAGTTGCGCCCGGCGAGTTTGCTCCGGTACAGGCACTCATCCGCGGTGCGAATCAACGTCTCGACTTTGAGCGTCAGATCCGGTCCATTGGGACCCGTGGAAGCCACGCCGAAGCTCGCCGTGACCGGCGCGTCGCCTGCGCGCGTGGTGAAAGGCAGTGCGGCGACCAGGTTACGGATCTTTTCCGCAACGATCAGTCCGTCGGCGTGCGCCGTTTCCGGCAACACGATCAGAAACTCCTCGCCGCCGTAGCGTGCGATCCAATCGCTGTTGGAGCGAATGGACTTCTGGGCGCGCGCGGCGAACTGCTGCAGCACATCGTCGCCCGCCGCGTGACCGCGCTGATCATTGACCTGCTTGAAATGATCCAGATCGCACATGAGCACCGTCAGAGGATAGGCATAGCGGCGGCAGCGCTCGACTTCCCGCGGCAATTGTTCCATCAAGTAGCGCCGATTGTAGGCGCCGGTCAGCGCGTCGGTGATCGACAGAATGCGGTTGCGCTGATTGGCGACCCGCAGAGAATGCTCCAAGGCCAGAATGCGACGCCCGGCATTCAAACGGGCGATGAGTTCCGGTTCGTGTACGGGCTTGACCAGGTAGTCATCGGCGCCCGCCTCGAGCCCCGCGATAATGTGTTCCTTGGCATCGCGCGCGGTCAGGAGCAGCGCATACACATAGCCGTCGAGCTGCATATTGCGCACCGCCTGGCACAGCGCGATACCGTCCATCTCCGGCATCTCCCAATCGGTGACCAACATGGGGTAGTAGCGCTTGGTCATCTTGTCGAGCGCTTCGGAGCCGTTGGACACGGCGTCGACTTCGTAGCCGGCGTTCTTGAGAAAGCGGGTCATGAGCATGCGCGTGACCGGGTCGTCCTCGGCCAACAAAATAGCAGGTGATGTCTCGACTGTGATCGTGGTCACAGATTCCGTATCAGACACAATGATTGAACCCCGCCCGCCTAAGCTTTAATACTTCGATGATATCGGCCCATCTCGCTTCGACTTAATCCGGCGCGCCCCTTTAGTGCTCAATTTCGGCACTACCACTCACCGACGCTAGGTGAATTGCTTAAATCGAACCGAGTGAGACTTACCACAATTCCAAGCGATTCAGATAACAGCATAGCCGACCGATACGGGGGAATGTGCGATTCGCGTCCCTATAACCGCAAGTCATTACACCCCGGCATTCGCGCGATGCAAGCCAGTGGCGACGGATTTTGGGAGGTCGATCTCTCGGATGGCTCGGCCTGGTTCAGCGATTGGTTCCACGAGCGCCTGGGTTGGAGCGAATCGGGGAGGAAGACGGCGTTCAATGACCTGCGCCCCTTCTTGGATCCCGATGCGTGGGATTCCCTGCTTCGGGCCATGCGCTCGCATCTCGAGGAGCGCACACCGCTCGAAGCGCAGTTTCAAGTGCAGCTTCAGGCCGGCCGAACACAGTGGTGGCATATGCGCGGCCTGGCGCAGCGCAACGACCGGGGACACCCCACCCACTTCGCCGGCAGCGTGCGCGACGTGCCCGCGCCGGCCCCTGAAAGCTAACCCGTCAAGGGCTTGATTCGTCCTTCGGCGCCGGCGGGGTACTCTCACTGCCTTCGCGCCCCGTGAACCAATTCACCGCATACTGCACCAGCTGCGTGCCGGTATTCAGATTGAGCTTGCGCTTGATGCGCTGGCGGTGCGATTCGACGGTCTTGATGCTCAAATTCAGCGCCTGCGCGGTTTCCCGGGTGCTCATACCCTTGCCGATCATGTGCAGAATCTGCAACTCGCGATTGCTCAGCCGGTCGATGGGATTGGACGAAATGTACGACCCGCCGGCGGCAAACTTCTGGATCATGTTGTTGCCGACCGCCTCGGAAACGTAGATGCCCCCGTCCAAAACCCGGCGCAACGAGATGAGAAACTGATCGCTGGCGGCCTGCTTCATGATATAGCCGTTGGCGCCCGCGGAGAGCATGCGCTCGGCATAGATGGTCTCATCATGCATCGAGAGCACGAGGATCGGCAGTTGCGGATAGTGAGCACGCACATCGCGCACCAGCTCGATGCCATCGCTCTGCTTCAGGCTGATGTCCGCGATCATGACGTCGGGATTGAGTTCCTTGATGGCGGTGCGTGCATCGCGCGCCGTTTCTGCCTCGCCGCAGACGATCAAATCCTCTTCATTCTCCATGATGCGGCGCAAGCCTTGGCGCACGATGGGATGATCATCGACGATCAATACGCGCCGCACCCGCCGCTTGCCGCCGCTAATGCCGGATGTCGACATGGCTGACCCCGCTCGAAACGTATCGCTGGACATTGTTGTTATCCCCCGAAGAGGCCCTTCCCCATTTTAGCCTATCTTGCACGGCCGCTAGCCGATGATCGTGATCATCGTGCCGCGCGGCGCGTTGGCATCAATCTCGAATCGGGCGCCGATCATGTCGGCCCGGTATTTCATGATCTTCAAACCCATCCCTGATGGGGACGGGGCTGCATTCGCCAACCCCATCCCGTTATCCGTGATGCACAGCGAGAAAGCATCAGGAGTCGCGATGAACGTGATGCCGACCAAGGTGGCGCGTCCATGGCGCGCAGCATTGGTCAGCGCCTCCTGGGTGATACGGTACAAGTGACTGGCGTTGGTTTCCGTGAGTGCAAAGGCAGGGCACATCTCCGAGCGGAAATTGACCTCCAGTCCATAGAGATCGCCGCTGCGCGCGGCGAGCGCCCGCAGCGCCGCGGTCAATCCGCCGGTTTCGGTGCGCACCGGCAAGAGTCCCCGCGCCAAGGCCCGCGCCGTCTCGATCGATTGATTGAGATGGCCCACGATTTCATTGACGTTGTCGACCACCTCTGGGCAGCGCTCGCGGATGCGAAGCTCGAGGCCGCGCAGCATCAGCGCAACACCCGTCAGCTCCTGGCCCAGACCATCGTGCAGGTCACGGCCAATGCTTTGCCGTTCGCGCCCCGAGACATCGAGGATTTCCTGCTCCAAGCGTTTGCGTTCGGTGATATCCCGCATCGAGATGGAGATGCCGGTGGCGCTGCCGTCATCGCGCACCAGCACGGCTCGATTCTCAAAGTGTTGTACCCGCCCGAATACAGGTGCTTCGAACTCGAAGGTGGCCGCCTCCCCCGTTTCCAGCAGGTGCACGAGCTTCTCGACCACTTGGGCGCATGCGCTCTCCGGCATCAGCCCACCGATCTCGCGGCCGATGATTTGCTCCACGGTCATGCCGTTGAGACTCTTGTTGATGAACCTCACCCGAAGTGCCGTGTCGAGCAGGATCAAGGTATCGGCCGTATTGGTGGTGGTCACCCGCAGCAGCGCTTCGGAGCGCCTCAACCGTCGCTCCGATTCCTGTCGCGCCGTGACATCCTGTATCACTCCCACGAGGCCGCGCGGCGACTCCCCGTCGACCACCGATCGGATCGTCGAGGCATAGGATCGATAGCAACCATCGTTGCCCAGCATCTCGAAATCCTGACGCACCTCGCGCCCCGAGAAGGCCTCCTCGAGGGCGCGCCGGCAGGCGCTTTGGTCCTTCGGGTGCACGCGCGCCAGCACGGTTTCCATGTCAGGATAAACCGTGGGAAGGTGCACCTGCGGATCCTCGAGCGTGGCGAACTCGAAGGAGTTTTGTTCCTGGTCCCAGCGCCAGGCGTGCATGTTCGCCATGTTCATCGACAACTTGAGCCACCCGGTGCTGTTCTCCAGGGCGATCTGCGCGAGCTTCTTCCCCTGGATGTTCTGCACCGAGCCGAAGGCTCGAAATGGCCGTCCTCCCAGCATTTCCATATGCCCGATGATCCTCACCCAGATGCGTTGACTCTTGAGGGTGATGATTTCCAGTTCCAAATCGAACTGGCCTGAGCCCGCTGCCGCTGCGCGGCACGCCTCCTCGAACTGCCGGCGCGACTCCGGCACCCATTGCGCCATCGCCGATTCCCACGACAAGGCGAATTCCCCCGCGGCGGTGTCGTAGATGCGGTACATCTCATCGGTCCAGGTGAGCTCGCGGGTCGCGTAGCTGTATTCCCAGCCGCCGATCTTGGCGCTGCGCTGGGTCTCCGCCAGGATATCGGTCAGACGTTTGATTTCCGAGACATCCACGCAGCAGCCGATCGCCCGCACCGGATCGCCGGCAGCGTTGCGTTGCAGGAGTCCTCGTTCCAGAATGGACTTGTACTTCCCCTTGGCATCGCGAATTCGATACGTCGTGGTCCAGCCGCGGCCCTTGACCAGCGCCACGCTGATGGCCTTCTTGGCCGCGGCGAAATCCCGGGGGTGGATGCGTTCGAACCAAGCATCGATGGAGCACTCCAGATCCTCGGGCGCTATACCTAAGACTTCCTGCACGCCGCGCGATCGGTTCACCACGCCTCGTACGACATCCCATTCGAAAATGACGCCGTCCACCGCATCGGCGGCCAGTCTGAACACTTCCTCGCGCTGCGCCAGCTTGAATTCCGCCTGCTTGCGCTCCGTGACGTCGCGCGAATTGATGACCACGCCCCCGACCAACGGATTGGCGAGCGCAGAAGCGTAGCGCGACTCCAGCCAGCGGTACGAGCCGTCCTTGTGGCGAATCCGATACTCGCGGGTAAACCCGTGGATCTCTCCTGCCACCAATTGCCGATACTGGGCGCGCAATCCCTCGCAGTCATCCGGATGAATGTGTTCGAAGAGGAAGTTTGATTCGCGCTCCTCGGAGGTGTAGCCGAGCGAATTGCGTATACCGCCGCTGACGTACTGCAGACGGCCGTCGGCACCGGCGATGGTGATGATATCGAGGGCATGCTCGGTGAGCGCGATCAAGCGCCGCTCACTGCTGCTTTGCGCGCGAGCGCTGACCCGACGTTCGGTTACCTCGCTCGACAGCACCACCAGTCCCGAGATTCCCTTTGAGCCTTTGAGGGGCTGCACATCAATTTCAAACCAGCGCGTCGGTCGCGAGTCCTCTAGATAGGCGAGTGCATCGTCATGGAAAGGCCGGCCATCCAGGGCGTTCGCGAAGACCTCCGGCTTCAGAACCAACGTGGGCATCAGCATGAGCGCGGAGCAGCCCAAGACCCCGCCCGGTACCGAGGCGGCCGAGCGCATGGCGCCGGCGTTCGCATAGGTCACCTTCAATTCCGTATCCAGGATCAGCAAGTCGAAAGGCAACTGATCCGTGGCGGCCACCAAATCTGCTTGGGGACCGTTTGGCGCAAAGGTCAGCATCACCAAGCGCTGCCCGGAATCGGATATCAAGGGCTTGATCTCGGTCATGGCAGGGTGATCGCCGCGCGCGAACCGCCATGTGACGATGCGACTCATGGGCATCCGGGATTCCGAAGCGGCAGCGAGCATGGCCTTGATCTTTGCGGCCGATGGGTCATCGAGGAGCCGCGCCAACGGCCAGTCGATCAGATCCGCAGCGTCAATTTCGCCCCTGAAGCAATGTCGCGCTGCGGCATTGGCCAAAACCAGCGGGAGCTGGCGGTGCCGGGCGTCGACAACCACTACGGCATCCCGCAGGCTATCGAGGGCGGTATCCGCGAGCGGGTGGCTCGCATTGCTAGCGAGCCGCAGAAAATCCGGAGATGTTGCCATCCTGGTACCCCGGGAACTCGGAAAATCCCAGCCTCCGATAGTTTATACGCCCTACACGACAAGGGCGTATACCCTGGGGACCAATATGCGGGTTTCCCCTAATCTAGCAGCCGCTGGTCTCGACGTTGGCAATCACGGGGGCGCTGTTCGGCAAAGTGACCGCCCCATACGTCACCGAACACTGCTCGTTGGACGGCGCCCCAGTTTTGAAGAAAGTGATTGATCCGGCGCCGGCGCGGCTGGTGAAACCGCCCGGGTCGAGCACGGCCATGCCGATGCCATTGCCGGTGGCATCGGGGTAGCCGTTCTTCAGTTCAACGGTATTCCCGCGAATGGTCGCGCTCGCGAGCGTTGCACCCGATGCGACGTACTGAGCGTGCGCAAACCTTGCGGCGTCGCGCAGATTGTCTCGCAGTGCGATCACCTGGGCCGCCCGCGCGCGGTTGGCCAGCCGTGTGAACCGCGGAACGGAAAAGGAAGCGATGATTCCGATGAGGGATGCAATCACCACCACATCGACGAGCGAGAATCTCCTTCGTGAGAGCGTTGCATTGGAAACGATTGTGCTGCGCATACCTTGGTCATCGGCCGCTCAGCACCGCCCTGAAGCACATAGCGACGACAGCGCCCAAGGCATCTCGTGATGCCGTGTTATGTCCCGAACATCGCGAGATCCTTGCGGGATCGGACTAAAATCCTGAGATGCAATCTCGTGCGGTACCTCATTTGCGCCAATGCGATCCGCGATTAGGGGATTGGATTGATCGTATCGGCGTGCTCAAACTGCCCAAGCCACCGGCTCGCGAACCTTATGTCGCTCTGCTCGAATCCATTGTGCATCAGCAACTGGCAGGCGCCGCAGCGCGCGCCATCTGGGGCCGGGTTATCAGCCTATTTGAGGCCGGAGTGCTGTGTCCCAGACGACTGGTGGAGATGAGTGACGAGAATCTACGCTCCGCGGGACTATCGCGGAGCAAGGCTTCAGCCATGCGGGACATCTGCTCTCGGGTGAATGCCGGCAAAATTCCGAGCGCCGTGCAGATCAAGCACATGTCGGATGCGGATATTTATGCTCAGTTCATGGAAATCCGCGGCGTGGGCCCATGGACCGTCGATATGCTGATGATGTTCACGCTATGCCGGCCCGACATCATGCCGGTGACAGACTACGGTGTACGCAAAGGCTACCAAGTCTTGTATCGCAAGCGGGCGCTGCCCTCTCCCAAGCAGCTCGCGAAGCTCACTGAAAAATGGCGCCCCCACCGATCCGTCGCGGCGCTTTATCTTTGGCGGATCGCGGATTCCGCGAAGAGGAAGAAATCACTTTCTAAATAGATCGTCCAGCGCGGACTTCGAGCGGGCAAGTTCCGCTTGGTCTTTTGGTGTGTAGGCTCCCACTTTGGGCTTAAAGTGGTCGCAAAAATTGGCTTCGTCCTTCTTGCGGACCTCCTCCGCGGTCGGTTCTTTGCAGTGTTTTGCATAGGATGTGTCGTACTCGACACACATCTTGCAGACATGCAGCTCCGCGTTGCACGCCTTGCATACCTCCAGTCGCCGCAGAGGCAGGCTAAGCGCGGCAAGTGATGCACCGCACTTCCAACAGACTAAGGAGTGGGCCAAGTCGAAGTACAGCGTTTTTTCACGAACACCTCGTATTTGCGAATTGACGTAGCAATCAAACTCGCGCTATTTCCCAAGAAGTCAGTTTGAGCTTCCTTTTTACATTCTCGCAAGGGCAGACTGTGGCGTCCAATACATTCCTAGCTGCTTCCCGTTTCTGCTACATGGCACCCTCGTTCGTATCATTGGCCTTTTGTGAATGATATTTTACACAAACACGATTAGCAGCCAATGAAACGAAAGACGCCCTCTCCCCGGCCACAGCGTTCGCATGACCCGATCAAACAGGCGACGGTCGCGGCGTTGAGGCGTGTGATTGATCCAGTGATGGACCTAATGTTTGACGCAGGAATAACAGTACGAGAGATTAACGGATTGGTAAGGGAACGAGCCGTTCGGGTTGCCACCAATCGCGTTGGCAAGGAGGGTGGTCGGATCAGCAAGTCCCGTGTAGCAATTATTACGGGACTCTCGCGATCTGAAGTGGCCAAAATACTTATTGCAGATGATTTGTCGATTGATCCGCCGCCGGATCAGCACCCAGCGAGAAAGGTACTTGCTGGCTGGTATGGCAACGGCAGATTCCTCGCGGGAAATGGAGACCCAGCAATCTTACCTATATATGGGAGACGAAGAAGCTTTGAGCGGCTAGTAACTCTGTACAGCGGAGGGATCCCCGTTCGTGCCATGCTCGATCAACTCGTTCAAAACGACGCCGTTGAAATCCTTTCCGAGCAGCGCGTTAAAGCAAAGTCTCGGGTGCCAATATTTAGGGGAATGACCAGCAGTGCGATTGCGATGATTGGTGACCGAGCCGCCGATTTGCTCGAGACCCTCAAAGGCAACTTGCGAGCCACAACGAAACCGCTATTTGAATCTACCGCGGTGTCTACGAACATTGGCGTGGAGGCGGTCCCTCTGGTGCGCAAAGAAATAGCAGATCAAGGTGCGGCTTTCATTGACGGTGCCAATTCTTTATTTTCTCGATCCAGGCCTAAGTCCAGGCGGTCGAAATTAAAGGGACCAGGAAAGATCCGGATCGGCGTAACTGTCTATTATTTCCAAGATGATTTGCCGGAAGAGAAATTCGGCGCATCAGTGACGCGCAAACGTCGAAAGAATCTTCAGCGACGATTGAAACACTCCAAGATTCCACCAAAGACAAGACAATAGACAAGCCACTCAGGCAGAGGCAGCCATGACTAGAAATGAGAATTCATCTTTAACGGACCTAGTAAATCGGCAAGGCGCCAACGCCCTTTTAGCGGCTACACTGGCGTTTCTGAGAACGAATAACATTTCGGAGCAGTCAATACTTCGCGCCGTTCGGCAGAATTGCAACTCGCGCAATCCAAGCGCAGGAGTAAGGGAATATAGAAAATTGGCACGCGCGTACGAAGACATGGGTATTGTTATGTCGGCTTGGTTTTCGCATCCAAGATTTCTTGATAAGGAATGTCGCCCAGTTCCCCTGTCCAGCGGGTCTGGTCCAAGATCGATTTCGTCACTGGTACGCGCCGCCCGAGTGTCTGTGACGCGGGCAACCGCAGTAGACTTGATGCGACGTTCAGCAAGTATCAGGGTAGACGGCGAAGGTAAACTGCATGCAGTTAGGCGCGAATTCGTTCTTCCTAATTTTGCGGTGCCAAGGGCAGCGTTGGTTATTGAACGATTCCTGGACACGCTACACAGAAATTCGTCTTCTAACAAAAGAGAGTCGATTCTCCTTTTGGAGAGGCACTGTCATGTGCCGGAAGTGAATCTGAATACTATCGCCCCAGTCCTAAGGGACATAAAGAAGCGCGGTTCCGCATACATAGAGTCAGTGAACGGGGATATCGAATGCCTACGCGTAAAGCGACCGAGACACAAGGGAACAGGCGAAATGAGCGTTCATATCTTCGCCTGGACGCGCCTTTCTAGAGCTCGCAAGCTTGATCGCGTCTCCAGATTGAACGATTGAGGAGCGCGATGAGATCCGCGCCACGTGATCGGACCCCAGAGCGAGGCGAAGAGGCTACTAGCGCAGCACCTCAGCCCTCGCGAGACCATTCGAACCGATTTGCGCTTCAGGGCGCGCTAGGCCATTGGAGCCGATTTGCGCTTCAGGACGCGCCAGGCCATTCGAACCGATTTGCGCTTCAGGGCGCGCCAGGCCATTCGAACCGATTTGCGCTTCAGGGCGCGCCAGGCCATTCGAACCGATTTGCGCTTCAGGGCGCGCTAGGCCATTCGAACCGATTTGCGCTTCAGGGCGCGCCAGGCCATTCGAACCGATTTGCGCTTCAGGACGCGCCAGGCCATTCGAACCGATTTGCGCTTCAGGGCGCGCTAGGCCATTCGAACCGATTTGCGCTTCAGGGCGCGCCAGGCCATTCGAACCGATTTGCGCTTCAGGACGCGCCAGGCCATTCGAACCGATTTGCGCTTCAGGGCGCGCTAGGCCATTGGAGCCGATTTGCGCTTCAGGACGCGCTAGGCCATTGGAGCCGATTTGCGCTTCAGGACGCGCCAGGCCATTCGAACCGATTTGCGCTTCAGGGCGCGCTAGGCCATTCGAACCGATTTGCGCTTCAGGGCGCGCCAGGCCATTCGAACCGATTTGCGCTTCAGGGCGCGCTAGGCCATTCGAACCGATTTGCGCATTTGCCCTCACCATTCCATTCGAGCCAATCTGTGCATCAGGGCGAGTAAGGGCACTCATACCTCTGGGCATCGGCAGCCAGCTTTGTGTTTCACCACGGCTTATTGCATTCGAGCCTATTTGAGCGCCAGGACGCATCAATCCATTCGAACCGATTTGCGCACTGGGACGCATTAATCCATTCGACCCAATTTGCGCATTGGGACGCATTAATCCATTCGACCCAATTTGCGCACTGGGGCGCAAAAAGCCATTGGATCCAATTTGTGCAGCCGGTCGTTCCAAGCCCGCGAAGGCGTGTGGTGCGGATGCGTGGCCAGCATAGCTTGGCGCACTTGCTACCAAACCAACTAACACGCAAGTTGGTGTCGCAATCCCTCTTACTATCCGTACGAAACTAATGTCCATTTTGTAATCCCTTCAGTTTGGCAATTCTTTTGCTAAAGCGCGTTCGTCTTCTTCGTTCACTATGTAGTGGTAGATTCCGACTCCAGTCTTGATCCCGTCTTCACATCCTTCTTTGTCTCGATCTGATAACCAATTGTCGATGTCATCAGCAAATATTTGACCTCGTGCGCGAATGAACTTGTCGAATTCCTTGAGATCTTTCTTCGTGATTCCGTGAACCGTATATACCGTTCGCTCAACAAGGCCATTTCCGCCAGCTGATTCCGCACGAAAGTTCACTTCAAGGGTTTCGCAGACGTTGTGTACAACCCTTGCAAACCAGAGAACACTCTCAGTGCTTAGTGGATCCGGAATGTATAAGCGCTTTACTGCGCGATAAAAGCCGTTGCCCACATCCCTCACGCAACCCGTTCTAATCAATTCATCTAAAAGGGCTCGCGGCGAAACTCCTGGGCAATAAGTCGCGATCAATTCAGAAAACGTGGCGCCAGCTTTTTCAGCTGCGCTTCGAGAGAATTCAAGATCGCGAATAACGCCGTAGGGGCCCGTGTAGTTCACGTCGGTATGCCACGCCGCCAGAGCAGTCGGCAGTGGATTGGATTCTTGCGCCTGCAAAGCCAAACTTCGCGCCCGTGTTCGATCCCAGAATGTCGCGAACCTCATTTGTTTCTATATTCGCGATCAATGAAATCCCCTCTACGGTCGGGTCTTTGCCCGAAGCCTCAAATTGTCTATCTCGCCACATCCACATATGCCTGCTTTAAAACTTCGCTGAACTCCGGGAAAGCGACCGCGTTCTTGACCGCCATTCGAACCAACGGCTTCAACAAATACCTAAAAGCAGCGAGCAAATTCTCTTTAACAGATTGCGTCATTGATGAACATATTACAACTGTTTTGTTGTTGTAATTCACACTTTTGCGCAATTTGCTGCGTCGCGCAGCAATGGAGATTGGCACGGAAACGTCTGGTAGCACATCTTATTGTCATAATATTTAGATGACACGATGAGGTATCTCGCGCATTTGATCCTTTCACGAAGGATCCTCGATTCAGCTGTCGGGCATGTTGCTACTCACTGTCTTATGGAGCTGTGACGATCGAATCAAGCCAATTGACTACACAGGGTCTGAAACGAGGTCTAGCGGGCGAGCCAGCTTCGCTAGATCCCGCCGAGGCAGCCGATCATTTTTCGTTCCAAGTGCTTCAAGATCTCTATGAAGGGCTCACGATTGAGTCCTCTACCGGTGATGTTCTGCCCGGCGTCGCGTCATCCTGGACTGTTGACCCGAGCGGCACTGAATACACGTTCCACATTCGAGAGACACGCGCGATGGTCAAATGGCGAGCCGGTTCGCGCACGGGACTTTGTAATTGCATGGCAGCGGGTGCTGGATCCCAAGCGCGGATCTCAAGCATCAGATGACTTGCGCCTTATTGCAGGCGCTCCGCAAATTATTGCGGGCCGTCTACCGCCGAGTGCGTTAGGCGCATACGCGCAAAGTGACAACGTGCTGGTTGTGAAGCTCGAACAGCCGGCACCCTACCTATCACAGATACTTACGCACTCAGCAACTTTCCCTGTCTATTCAGAAGCGAGCGCAAGCGCACATGCATCGGATAAATGGATATCCAACGGGCCCTATATTCTTAGCAAATGGCTGCCTGGCACGCGCTTAGAGTTAATTCGCAATTCGAGTTATTGGGACAAATCCAATGTCAAAATACCGATAGTGGCGTACGAGATTGCGTCTGATCAAAACTCTCAATTGACACAATATCGCGCCGGCCAACTTGATATCACAGACATCGTACCGGCCAACGCAATTCCCTGGATCCAAGCCGAACATCCGAGGGAGCTGGTCGTGGCGCCGTTTCTTGCCACGGCCTACTTTGGACTCAACTTGTCGCACCGAATCTTTGCTTCTAATGTCAAGATCCGAAAGGCTCTGGCAATGGCTATTGATCGAAATCGTGTGGCCGCAACGCAAGGATTCGGTCAGCCTCCTGCATACGGCTTCGTGCCTGCCGGAAACTTGGAACTATAACCAGCAAAATTGGCCATGGGCCAATCTAAGTGACGTTGAACGAATCAAAGAAGCAAAGCGGCTATATGAAGAGGCGGGATACACCGTTGGCGAAGCCCCTTCATATTGCGATTGCTTTTTAACGCGAACACTGTGATCAAACAAACTGCCGTGCTCATCGCTGCGATGTGGAAGGAAACGCTGGGAATTGAAACCGAGCTAACCGAAGAGGAGTATCGAGTTTTTCTGCAATCTCGACACGATAAATCTCGATGGGATGTCGCGCGATTAGGATGGACCGCCGATTTCAATGACGCAAGCAACTTTCTTGGACACATTTCGCAAAAATTCACCGAACAATGATACGGGCTATGTGAATGATTCGTTCGATGCTCTACTTGATAAGGCAGCGCGGACTCCAGACCCGGAAACGCGGCGGCTGCTATTACAAGCAGCAGAACGAGTCATGCTTGATGATTATCCCAGTTTTGCCTCTCTATTTTTTTGTTTCCAAACGATTGGTTAAACCATATGTTCATGGCGTTCAGCCAAATCCTCTGGATCGACTACCATCCAAAGATGCTTTCGATTGTCGTCTCATTGACTCAAGTCTCTGCCTGATAAACCAGAGTATCTGCGAATGTCCCGGATCACCTCGTTGCGGCCGCAATAGTACTGCTGCTCAACCGGCATTCCGGCGCACATGCAATCAGCCCCCACTCATATGAGACTGTTTCGCCATCTTCTTCGTCCTGCCCGTGGCGGCGCCGCGGGCGTCGTGATTGTCTTTGCGATGCTCCTAGCTATCTGCGCCCAAGCGGGACTGATGGGTATTCCCCTCGCGCTTCTGCTGACCTCTTGGTTCTTCAAATACGCCTACATCCTCTTTGACCATACGGCGCGGGGGTTCGATGAGCCGCCTGTACTCGACATCCAAATGATGAATCCCATCGATGAGCAGCGTCCACTGGGACAATTAGCCATCTTAGGCTTGATTTACGCCGCCATGAGCCTGGCCGAAAGTCATTTTGGCCCGCTCGCGGCCACTGTAATCGCGGTAATCGCAGGGCTGCTGTTGCCGGCCTCCGTGGCAGAACTGGGGCTTGAAGGCAACCTGTTGAAGGCCATCAATCCGGTAGCGTGGCTGCGCATTGTCTTAGGTCTGGGCCCCCTGTACGCCTTGGTGCTGGTTGTCATCGCCGGCTACGTGACGGGTCTGATCCTCATTTTTCAGTTGGAGCTTTGGTTGTCCGTTGAAACCGCCATCGGCATGTTCGCCGTCCTCTCGATCTTCAGCTTTCTCGGCGGTGCGCTCTATGAGCGCCGTCACGAGCTGGGACTTGAAACCTGGGTATCGCCCGAGCAAACCCTCGACCTTCGGCGCCGGGAAGAGCGCAAGCAAGACGACCTCATCGTCATGCAGGCCTACGGTCTCATGCGCGCAAGCTCGCACCTCAAGTGCTGGCAGACTCTGAATACTTGGCTCACATCCCGCGGCAACGCCCCCGAGGACTACCGCTGGCTGTGCGAGCGCGTGGTGAGCTGGGACGATCCCCGCTATGTGACCCGCTTGTCCCAGGACTGCATCGAGCGCTTGCTCTATATGAAGCGCACCGGCGAGGCCTTGGATGCCCTGGCGCAGCGCTTCAACCTGGATGCCGCGTTTCGCCCCAAGTCGGCCGCCGACACCTTGAGTCTTGCCCGGCTTGCCGCCCACGGCGGCAAGCGCAGCTTAAGCAGAGCACTTCTCGCGGATTTTGCCGCCCGTTTCAGCGGCGATCCCTTGATTTCTCAAGCCGACGCGCTCGCACGTCAGCTGGGCGCTGCTCCCTGAAACTGCACCGCGATGGTGCGACATTGCGGCCCACCGGCCCTTGAGGTCATGATTGCGGACGGCCGACGCTTCGTGGGCCAATTCATTGCGGAGAGTCTTTGAGCGGCAAGCCGTACAACGAAATGTATGCGAAGGAAGGCGCCGGCCGCGCGCACTACCTGCGTTATTCCCAATGGCTTGGCAGTCAACCGGCGGAGCGTCTCGCGCAGAAGCGAGCCGAGGCCGACGCCCTGTTCCATCGTGTCGGTATCACTTTCGCCGTCTACGGCCAGGAGGAAGGCGCGGAACGCTTGATCCCCTTCGACATCGTCCCCAGGGTGCTGCCGCGCGAGGAGTGGGTCAGGCTCGAGGCCGGCTTGAAGCAACGCGTGCGCGCCCTGAATGCTTTCATTCACGATATCTACCACGATCAGCAGATATTGAAGGCCGGCGTCATTCCCGCCGAGCAGATTCTCTGCAACTCGCAATACCGCCCTGAGATGCAGGGCATCGATGTCCCCGGCGGCATCTACGCTCACATCGCCGGCATCGACATCGTTCGCGACGATGCCGGTGAATTCAAGGTGCTGGAAGATAACCTGCGGGTGCCCTCGGGCGTTTCCTACATGCTCGAGAACCGCAAGATGATGATGCGGCTCTTTCCGGAGCTGTTCTCAGAGCATCGCGTCGCGCCGGTGGACCACTACCCCGATGTGCTCCTGGATAACCTGCGCAGCGTAGCCCCCACCGGCGTCGCCGATCCCACCGTGGTGCTGCTGACCGCGGGAGCGCACAACAGCGCCTACTTCGAACACGCCTTCCTGGCGCAGCAGATGGGCATCGAGCTGGTGGAAGGCCAGGATCTGTTCGTGCGCGACGAGGCGGTGTTCATGCGCACCACCCAGGGCCCGCAGCGGGTCGATGTCATCTATCGACGTATCGACGATGACTTCCTGGACCCGCTGGTGTTTCGGCCCGATTCCATGCTGGGAGTTCCCGGGCTGCTCACGGCCTATCGCGCCGGACGCATTACCATCGCCAACGCCATCGGCACCGGCGTGGCGGACGACAAATCCGTCTACCCCTATGTGCCCGAGATGATCCGCTTTTACTTGGGATCCGCGCCCATCATCGGCAATGTGCACACGTGGATGCTGCGCAAAAAAGAGGATCTGGAGTACGTGCTCGCGCACTTGCCCGAACTGGTGGTCAAGGAGGTACACGGCGCCGGTGGCTACGGCATGCTGATCGGCCCTGCCGCCTCCAAAACCGAGATCGAGAACTTTCGCCGGCAGATCAAGAGCAGTCCCGAGCGCTACATCGCGCAACCCACGCTGGCCCTTTCCACCTGCCCGACCTTTGCCGAGAACGGCCTGGCGCCCCGCCACATCGATTTGCGGCCGTTCGTCTTGTCGGGAAGCGATGTGAGCATCGTCCCGGGCGGGCTCACGCGGGTGGCATTGATCGAAGGGTCCCTGGTGGTCAATTCCTCGCAAGGCGGCGGCACCAAGGACACCTGGGTGCTGGAATCCTGAAATGCTGAGCCGAACCGCCGATCATTTGTACTGGATGTCGCGCTACATCGAACGCGCCGAAAGCCTCGCGCGCCTGGTGGACGCGCACTATCGCATGTCGTTGTTGCCGCACTCGGCCGAAACCCTGGCGCAGTCCTTGAGCGCCACCATGACGGCGCTGCACATGGAACAGGCCTACCTGGCGCGCCACGAGCGAATCGAGCCCAAGTCCGTATTCGAGTTCGTGAGCTTGGACCGCGAGTACAGCGGCAGCATTTTCAATTGCCTGAAGGTGGCGCGCGAGAATGCCCGCGCGGTGCGCGGTTCCCTGACCTCCGAACTGTGGGAAACCTTGAATTCCACCTGGCTCGATGCCCGCTCGCAGGTCACGCGCCGCGGCGCCAAGATCGACATCGGAGAATTCGTCGAGTGGGTGAAGGAGCGCTCGCACCTGACGCGCGGCGTCACCGTCGGCACCATGATGCGGGATGAGTCCTTTCACTTTACCCGCATCGGCACCTTCCTCGAGCGCGCCGATTCCACCGCCCGCATCTTGACGGCGCATCAAAGCGACCTGGAGCCGGGCGCGGATGCGGGCGTCGTGCCCGACCCCTATGAGTGGAGCGTGCTGCTGCGCGCACTGTCGGCCTTCGAGGTGTATCGTCGTGCCTATCGCGACGTGATCACGCCATTCCGCGTGGCGCAGCTTTTGATCCTGCGCGACGATATGCCGCGCTCGCTGCTGCGTTGCTGCAAAGAGGTGTATACCAACTTGAAATCCGTGTCGAATGAGCAATCGGCCGAGACCGAGCGGCGCGCAGGCGAAATGCATGCCATGCTGCACTTCACGCGCATGGAGGAGATTGCGGCGGGCGGCCTGCCGCGATTTCTCGAACAATTTTTGGAAAGGCTGCAGGACTTGGGCGTACGCATTGCATCGGATTTCCTGGTGCCACCCGCGGAGGCGTAAATGCAGATGCATATCAGACATGAGACGCGCTACCGCTATGAGCGGCCGGTGAAATACAGCGTGCAGAGCCTGCACCTGACGCCGCGCCGCGATTTGAGCCAGCGCGCCCTGGCATGGAACATCATCGCGCCCGGGCGGCGTCTGGAGCAAATCGACGCCTACGGCAATATTTCGCACCTGCTCACCGTCGAGGAGCCGCACCGCGAAATCCGCATCATCGTGCACGGCATTGTGGAAACCGCGGAGACCGAAGCCCGCCAGGACGATGGGCCGCTCTCGCCGCTCGCTTACCTGGCCTCCACCAAGCTGACCCAACCCAACGAGGACTTGAAGGCCTTTGCGCAGGAGGCATTGAAAAAGGTCGACGATCCCAAGGCCCGTGCCCAGGCCTTGGCGGAGGCCGTGTTCGGCGCGGTGAAATACAAATCCGGCGCGAGCGATGTGCAGGACAGCGCGGCGATCGCCTTCAAGAGCGGCGAGGGCGTCTGCCAAGACCACGCGCATGTGTACATCGCTTCGGCCCGCGCGGTCGGGATCCCCGCCCGCTACGTCAGCGGCTACATTTACACCGGCGATACCAAGGATGCCGCAAGTCACGCCTGGGTCGATGTTTGGCTGGGTTCCGAGCTTGGCTGGCAAAGCGTCGATGTGACCCACAAATGCCTCGCGGTGCGCACCTACTGCCGGCTGGCCGTCGGACGCGACTACCTGGATGCGGCGCCGGTGCGCGGCGTGCGCCAGGGCGGCGGCGGAGAGAAAATGGAAGCCAACGTGCTGGTGGCCGAGTCGGCCCTACAGCAGCAGTAAGGGCGGAGAAGGCAGCGATCTAGTTCGGCAGTCGATTTCCGAAATCATAGGCTGCGAGCGCCGAGGGTCTGCCGAGCAAATACCCTTGCGCGTAGTCGACGCCGAGCGAGCGCACCGCTTGCAGCTCGACATCCAGCTCCACCGACTCGGCGACGGTTTGCACCCCCAGATCGGCCGCCATGCGCACGATGGCAGAAATCATCGCGCGCGCGAGCTTGTCCGTGGGCGCCGCGCCGACCAGGGAGCTGTCGATCTTGAAATAGTGTGCCGGCACCGAGCGCAAGTAGCCGTAAGAGGGCGTGTTGGCGCCGAAATCGTCCAGGGCGACCTCGCATCCCAAGGCCTCGAGCCGTTTGAGAGATTCGCTCACGCTGATGTTGCCCGAGGAGGCGAAGCGTTCCGTGACGTCAAAGCACAGCGCCTGCGGCGGCAGGCCGCTCTTGATCACACAGGACTCGACATAGCTGATGAAATTCTCATCCGTCATGGACTGCGCGGAGAGGTTGATGGAGAACACCGAGGGCACGCGTGTCCACAGCTTGCGGTTGCCGGCCAGCCACACGAGCAAAGTGCGCACGACCCAGCGGTCGATGTTGGGCATGAGACGCTGCTGCGCCGCCCGTGCCAGGAATTCCTTCGGCTCGACCAGGCTACCGTCCGCGGTGCGCAGCCGCAGCAAGACCTCGTAGTGCGCCAGGCTCACATTGTCGTGCAGCGAACAGATGGGCTGCAGGAACAACTCGAAGTGCTCGGCCTTCAAGGCGGTCTGGATCTGCGCACCGGCTTCCGAGGTTTCTTCCACGGCCACGGGCAGGGTCTTGCGCCGCTCGAACTCCGCGGCCAGGCAGACGAACACCGGCGAAAGTCTTTTCTCCAAGGGTTCCGCGGTGCGCGAATCGGTGATCTTGGCATCGATGCTCAATCGCACCGCGCCGTTGATGGAGCCGCCGGCGTCGCGTACCGGAATCGCGAGCGAATAATTGCCGTCCTCGCGCGCGGCATAAGTCATCTCCAGATCTCCGCCGGTATCGATGGACAGCGAATCCTCCACCAACTGATGGTCCTCGGGGAGCAGGAAATCCTCGCTCAACCACAGGGTGTCCGCGGCGAAATCGTGAAAGGAAACGCCGGATACCTCCGGCGCCAAAGCGCGAATGACCTGAGCCAGCGCTTCCAGCGTTTTGCTCGAGGCAGCCTCGGCGTCGAATCTTAAGTTGGTCGTCACGTCGCTTTTTTCCAGATAAATATTTAAGTGGCGCAATGGTATGTCGGCGCATCAGCGCGCGGCATGTCGCCGGGAAACGACGTAACTGCCCGGCGACAGAGGATTTTGCTTAAAACCCGGAAAAATGCTTGACCGGACGCTTGAATGCAGCCTTGGCGAATATAAGTCAAAGCAGTTTAAGTAAAGACGACGGTCAGCTTGTTAATATAAGGATCTCTATGAGAATCCTGCGCCGCCTTGTTGCCGTGATCATCCTGGTGATGCTCGCGCTGCTGTTCTTTCTGTGGCTCAGACCCCCCGCTCTGCTACGGGTCGGGGCCGGTTACGCGGCCAAGATCGTCTGCTCTAATGTGTTTCTCGCAGACCGCGACCCCAACGAGGTGCTGGTCCAGGATGTGCAGGCGCCCGGTATCTGGCTTCTGCATCTGATCCGCGTGCGGGTGGACCGCGAGCATGGCGTGGTGCACGCCGGATTTTTCGGTCTCATCGGCGATGGGCTGGCGGTGGCGCGGCCGGGCAAAGGCTGTACCGTTCTGCCGGACGGCAAGCTCAATTTCACGGCCATCGACCCGGCGCGCAAACCGCCCCAAGCCGCGCTCGATGGTACCGCAGCCGACAGCGCGCTCTGGCCCGAGGGCGCCGCCGTGCAAACCAATCCCGCGCTCGACCGCCTGCTGGCCAACGATGCCCTCGCCGGTCCCGGCGCGCGGGCGCTGGTGGTGGTCGATCACGGCCGCATCGTCGCCGAGCGCTATGCCAAGGGTTTCGGTGCCGACACCCCTTTGCTTGGCTGGTCCATGACCAAAACCGTGACGGCAGGCATCGTGGGTCTGTTGGTCAAGGACGGCAAACTCAAGCTGGACCAGTCAGGTTTTTGGCCCGCCAGCGATGTTCGCGAGCGCATTCGTATCGCTGACCTGCTGGCGATGTCGAGCGGCCTGTACTTCAACGAAAGCTACGGGGCGGTGTCCGATGTTACCAGCATGCTTTACCTGCAACCCGATATGGCCGGCTTCGCGCGCGATCATCAAATGATCAATCGGGCCGGCGAGGCGTGGAGCTATTCCAGCGGCACCGCCCTGATTGTGTCGCGCATCGTGCAGGACACTTTGGGATTGGGCGCTCCCCATTACATTGACGAGCGACTGTTTCTGCCGTTGGGGATTACCACGGCCACCATGGAACAGGACGAGACGGGCACGCTGGTGGGCTCTTCTTATATGTATGCCACCGCGCGCGATTGGGCGCGCTATGCCCAGTTCTTGTTGCAGGACGGTGTTTGGCATGGCCAGGCGCTGCTTCCCACCGGCTATGTGTCCATGATGGCCACCCCGGTGAAGGCTTCCGACGGCCAGTATGGCCACGGCATGGTGTGGCTGTGGGGTTCGGATGCCAAAACTCCCGGCGAGAATCCGGACACGGCGTTCGGTATTCCGCCCGATACCTTTTACATGTCAGGCCACGACGGTCAAAGCATCGCCATCATTCGCTCGCGCCAGCTTGTCATCGTGCGCTTAGGGCTGACGCCCGTGGCCGATCACTACACCCCGCAAGCCCTGGTGCAAGCGGTCCTCGAGGCGACCCAGGCGCCGCACTAGACTCAAAGAATCATGATCTTGAGCTTCAGCACCTTCCTGCTTTCCTTCACGGCGTTGTTCTCCATCGTCAACCCGCTGTCGGGAACGTTCATTTTCTTCGGCGCGACCCGCGATCTCGAACCCGAGATTCGCTCGCAGATGGCGCGCTGGGTGGGGATTTATTCCTTCGCCATCGTCGCCCTCTCGTTGTATCTGGGCGCTTATGTGCTGGAGTTCTTCGGCGTGACCATCCCGGTGCTGCGGGTGGCCGGCGGCATCATCGTCGCGGCCTCGGGGTGGCGCATGCTCAATGCGCCCGACGCCGTCGAACAGCGGCGCACAGAAACGCCGAACACGAGGTACATGTCGGCGCCGCCCAGCCGGCTGGCGTTCTATCCGCTCACCCTGCCCCTGACCACCGGCCCCGGAACGATCTCGGTGGCGGTCTCGCTCGGCGCCGGACGGCCCACAGGCCTGCATGTCTCGACGCTCGCATTTTTCATCGAGACCGTGGCGGCAACGGCGCTGCTGTCCCTGACCATTTACGGTCTTTATCGATATTCGGCGCGGGTCGCCAAATTCATCGGCCCCACCGGCACCACCATCGTGGTGCGGCTGTCGGCGTTTCTGTTGTTCTGCATCGGCATTCAAATCCTGTGGAACGGCGCCTCGGTCCTATTGAGTACACTGTTGTTCGACAGCACGTCGACTTGACGCACTGAAGACCTGATACCAACGAGTAAACCCAAAATGAAAATGGAATTCGATCGCCGCCAATTTATCGCCGGCAGCGCCGGCATGTTGTCGATGTCGCTGGTGCCGAGGAGCTTG
Organism: uncultured Gammaproteobacteria bacterium; assembly: GCA_963775565.1. GTDB lineage: Bacteria > Pseudomonadota > Gammaproteobacteria > Steroidobacterales > Steroidobacteraceae > Bog-1198. The sequence goes on along the minus strand of CAVZJP010000014.1, from coordinate 330,742 downwards.
CTCGCGGCCGCCACGGCGGTACCCCCGGCCCCGGTGGCGCGAGTCGAGGTCGTGCACGACACCTACTTCGGCGAGACGTTGAGCGATCCTTATCGGTGGATGGAAAATTCCAAAGACCCTGACTGGCTGCCTTACTTGAAGGCACAAAACGATCGCACGCGCGCCGTGCTCGATGCCTTGCCCGCTCGGACGGCGCTGCTCAAGCGCATCCAGGAACTGTCCGGCGAAACAGTGGCGACCAGCCGGGTGCAGCGCGCCGGCGGCCTGCTGTTCTTCCAGCAGCGCCCCTTAGGTGCCGATAATTTCAAGCTTTTCGTGCGCGCCGGCGGGAGCGCCGAGAGCCGAGTGCTGGTGGATCCCACGGCCTTGAGCAGCAGCAAGAGTCATATGTCGCTCGATTGGTGGCGCGCCTCGCCGGACGGCAAGTACGTGGTGTACGGACTGTCGAAGGACGGCAGCGAAGACTCGCTGCTTCACATCTTGAAGGTCGCCGACGGCAAGGATCTGCCCGAAACCATCCCCAACACCGAGGCGGCGAGTCCTTCCTGGCTCGATGACGGCAGCGGATTTTTCTACAATCAGCTGACCGCGGCGGTGGCGACGCCCGAGCGCTACTTGGACAGCCAGGCACGCTTCCATCGCTTGGGGTCCGACCCCAATTCCGATCCCATCCTGATGAAGCGCGGACTGGTCAAGGGACTCGACTACGACAAGATTCAATCTCCGCTGATCATCGCTTCCCGGGGCTCTCGCTGGGCGGTACTGTTGCTTTCCGACGTGCGGCCGGAATGGCGCGGGTTCGTCGCGCCCTTGAGCGATGCGATTGCCGGCAAGGCGAAATGGCACGCTTTTGCCGGTTTCGATGATGAAGTCACCGACTTCGAACTCAACGGCGATGATCTCTATCTGCTGGTCAACAAAGGCACGCCGCGCGGACGCATCGTCAAGACTTCCGCCGCCGCACCCAGCATCTCGAATGCCGCCGTCGTGGTGCCGCAACACTCCACCTTCGTGATCGAGGGCCTCTCGCGCGCGCATGACGGCATTTACTTGAAGATCATGGATGGCGGCATCAGCCGCTTGCAGCGCTTGGGGCCCGACGGAAAGGTGCTCGACATCGTTTTGCCTTTCGACGGCACCGTCGGCGCAGTGTTTGCCGTGCCCGAAGAGGACGGCATTTTGATATCGCTGCAAGGCTGGCTCACGCCGGCCGGAATCTGGTCCGTGAACAGCGCAGGAAGCGTCGCGGACACCGGCATCACGCCCAAGCCTGCCATCGATGTCAGCGCCTATGAGGCACAGCGTTTCTTTGCGACCGCGAAAGACGGCGTCAAGATTCCGTACACCTTGATCTACCGCAAGGGTCTGAAGCTCGACGGCACTGCACCCACCTGGATTTCCGCCTACGGCTCGTATGGCCTCGCCGCCTACACGCCCGCCTTCGCCGGGAAGACTCTTGCGCTGGTCGATACCGGCGCCATCGTCGGCTATGCCAATGTGCGCGGCGGCGGTGAATACGGCCGCGAATGGCACAAGGCGGGACAGCTATTCAACAAGCCCAACACCTGGCGCGATCTGATTGCGGTGTGTGAGGATCTCATCGCCAAGAAATACACCTCCTCCAAACACCTCGCCATCGGGGGCCGTTCCGCCGGCGGCATCACCGTCGGGCGCGCGATGACCGAGCGGCCCGATTTGTTCGCGGCGGTGATCGACGGCGTCGGCTGGTCGAATCCCCTGCGCTATGTAGTCGAGCAAGACGGCTATGCCGAGGAGCCCGAATGGGGCGCCATCGCCGACCGCCAAGGCTACAAGGCTTTGAAGCTCATCGACAGTTATCAATCGGTGAAGGACGGCACGCCATATCCCGCGGTTCTGCTGACCACCGGCGTCACCGACCCGCGCGTCGCGCCTTTTCATCTCGCCAAGATGACGGCGCGGCTGCAGGCCGCCAGCACATCGGGGAAACCCATCCTGCTGCGCGTCGACTACGACGCTGGCCACGGCATCGGCTCCACGCGCGCGCAACAGGACCGCGAGGCGGCGGACACCTACGCATTCTTGTTGTGGCAGCTGCGCGGGGGCTAGCTTCAAATCTCCGCCCAGGAACGCAGCAACGCGTGATAGTGCGCGCTTAAGCGCACCAGGGATTCCGGATCCGCGCCGGTCTGGGTGAGGCGTTGAATGGTGCCGTCGAGTTCGAACAACTGCGACCTGAGCGCATCCTCGCGTATCAGGCTCTGAATCCAGAACACGCAAGCCAGCCTTTGGCCCCGGGTCACCGCTTTCACGCGATGGCGCGACGTCGAGGTGTAGACGATGAGCTCGCCCGCCGCCAGTTTCACGCCCTGGTTTCCTCCGTCCGATTCAATCACGAGTTCGCCGCCCTCATAGGAATCCGGCGGCGTGAGAAACAGGGTTGCCGACAAGTCGGTTCGCAGTTTTTGCGCGCCGCCGGGAATCATGCGCACCGAGCTGTCGACGTGCGTGCCGAAAGCCATGCCCTCGGCGTAGCGATTGAACATCGGCGGGTAGACCTTGTTGGGCAGCACGGCGCTGATGAACAGCGCGTTGCGCTCCAGTTGCGCGAGAATGAACTTGCCGAGCTCGCGCGCCGTCGCGCTCGATTCCTCGAGCTGCTGATTGTTCTTGACCGGCGCGCCTTGATGACCCGCGGTGGCGCGCCCGTCCACCCAGGGCGCCGTCTCGGCATTGAGCGATGCGCGCACCGTGGCCAGCTGCTCCTCGGTCAGCACATTGGCAATTCGCAGCAGCATTACACAGCGGCCGCCCCGCCGGGCGCATTCAAGCGCAGGGCGAGCGCTTCCAGGGCGTGGGGAACGCCGGCACGCGCGATCAACCCTATCACGGCCCGCCGCACCGCCGCCGTACCGCCCAATGCAGCGCGCTCGAGCCAGGTTGCCGCCTCCTCATAGCGGCCCGCCTTCAGCAGCAAACTGGCCCAGTTGTATTGCCCGCGAAAATAGCCACCCTCGGCGGAACGCCGGTACCACTCGGCTGCCGCCGCCAAATCGCGCGGCGTGCCCCAGCCTTCCTCGCTCAAGCGGCCCAGCAAATTCATGGCGCGCTCGTGCTGTTGCAGCGCGGCCTTGAGATAGTAGGCGAACGCACATGCCGGATCGCGCGCAACGCCGCGCCCGTCCAAATACAGATGGCCCAGGTTGTACTGCGCCCAAGCGTGGCCCGCATCCGCGGCGCGCTTGAAGTGCGCGGCCGCCGCCGCCGCATCCTCCGTATGACCCCATCCATTCTCGAGGCAGCGACCCACCATGTTGATGGCGTCAAGATCGCCGCTCTCCGCGGCACGGCGAAACCACTTCAGCGCCTGAACCGGGTCCTTGTTAACCCCGGTCCCTTCCAGCAGCAGCCGCCCGTAGCAAACTTGCGCCTGCGGCAATCCTTCGAGGGCGGCGACGAACACCCAGTCCGCGGCGCGTTCGTGGCCTTGCGCAAACAGCGCGCGCAGGCGCGGCGTGCTCAATTGGCCCAGCAACGAAATGATGGAGATGGCGGCCATGACCTGTGGTCAAAAGCGATAGTTCGCAGTGCCGATCAAGGTGCGCCCCGCGGCGGGCAGCGCGTGATTCTCCGCGACATCGACATAGTAGATGCTGGTGAAGTACAGCTTGTCGGTGACATTGTTGAGATTCAGCTGCAGCTTGAAATGCGCGTTGAACTCGTACGAGGCCATGACATTGAACACCACGTAGCCGGGTACGCCGGCGGTATTGTCGGTGTCCGCGTAGCGATGACCCACGGCGGTGAAGCCGCCGCCCAAGGTCAAGGCCGCAGTGGGCTCCACCGTGCTCCAGAGGGTGAAGGCATCGTGCGGCACGTTCGGCACCACTTTCCCGAGTGCTTCAGGATCGCCGGTGGCAGTGATCTTGTCATTCAGGTGCGTGTAGTTCGCGGCGAGTTCCCAGCTGTCCGTGACATAGCCCGAGAATCCCAGCTCGATACCCTTCACCCGTTGATCGAAGGGCATTTGCTGCACCGTCGGATCATCCGGATCCGAGATGCGCGCGTTGTAGACGCGCGTGTCGAACAGGGCGCCGGTTATTTGCGCCGCACCGTTCAACACCTTGAGCTTGGCTCCCAGTTCCAGCGTCTCGTTCCTCTCCGGCGCCAGACTGGTATCGGAAGGGGCAACGATGAGATATTCGATCACGGGATTTTGCGAGGTGCCGTAGGAAAGGTAGTAGCTCTGCGCGGCATCGGGCTTGTAAATCAGGGCAGCGCGCGGACTGACAAAGGTGTCGGTGCGCGCGAAACCCGTTCCCGAATAAGCTTCACTGAAGCTGGAATCGAAGCGATCCCAGCGCAACCCGAGGTCCGCATCCCACTTGGGGCCCAAAGACATGCTATCCATGGCGTACACACTGACATCGCTGCCCCGGCCCTTGGGGTTGGAATAGGGGGTCAGCGGGGTCGGCGGATCATAATAAGGCACGGGGTTGAGCAGCGGCGTGGCCGGAATATCGTTCAGGCCGTTTTGCAGGCGGCTCACATCGGACAACTCCTTGCTCAATTCCACACCGGCGGTGAGCGTGTTCTTGACCCCGCCCGTGTCGAACTTCGACGTCACGTCGGTGCGGTTGATCAGCAAGCTCGTTGTGCCCTCGCTGCTCGGTTGATCGCGCGACACCTCGATATCTTCATAGGGCGTACCCGGAGGCGGGGGCGCCACGAAGTCGTTGCCGAGGAAAGGCCCGGTGACCAGATACTCGAAGCCGTAGTTGGCGTAGCGCAGGCTGTCGCTCAAGGTGATGTCGCCCGCGAAATCATGTTCGAAGCGGATGGTGCCGATATTGGTGTTGGTACGCGTGCGATCGTAATTGGCGAGCGAGTAGTAGTTGCTGCGATCGACCTTTGCGGGTGCGCCGTCGATGAAGGGAATACCGTAGTCCGGAATATTGTTCTCTTCTTCCTTGAAGTAACTGAAAGTGATCCGGGTGGGCGTGCCTATTCCCAGGCTCAAGGTGGGGGCAACACCATAGCGGCGGTACAGAATCTGGTCGCGATCCACCACTTCGTTTTTCTGATCCATGACCGTGACCCGCACCGCCGCGGTGCCGCTCAAAGGCAGGTTGAAATCCCCGGTGCCGCGCCAGTAATCGGCCTCGCCGCCGGATACGCTGATCTGCGCAAGCGGCGTGAGCAGCGGCTGCTTGCTGATCGAATTGATGACACCGGAAGTCGAACCGCGCCCGAACATCGCCGACGCCGGACCCAACAGCACTTCGATCGCCTCCGCGTTGAAGGTATCGCGCTGATATGAGCCGATGTCGCGCACACCATCCATGAAAAAGCTGTCCGGTATGGAGAGCCCGCGCAAGTTCACTGAATCACCGTGGCTTCCACCCTCGCCCGCGTTCAAGGTGATTCCCGGGACGTTGCGCAACGCTTCCTGCACCAGCGTGGCGTGCTGTTCCGCCAGGTCCCTTTTATCGACCGTGACCGCTGACTGGGCAATGTCCTGGAACGACTGGATCGCCGTGCCCGTGACTTCGATGCTCGGCAGTCGATCAGCATCCGCGGCCGCTTCCTCCGCACAGGCGTGCGCGGCGACCAAGGCGCCCACCGCGACGCCGGCGGCGCTCAAGATACCTTCTTTTGGAGCTTGTTGATTCATGTTTTGATGCTAACACGAATCATTATCATTTACATAGCAGTTCCGTTTCGCATCCGAGGCCGCAAATCCACGAGAGATTTAAGTCAAATCCCAGGGTCAGCGGGGCCCGGCCTGGGCGATCTTGGATTGCTCACGCAGACCCTGCGGAATCAGCAGCCGACCGAGCAACTCGAACAGCCCATAGGCAATGAGCGCCATGAGGGCGGCCGGGATGGCTCCAGTGAGGATGGTGGGAACATCATTCAATGACAGTCCCGAGACGATGGGGGCGCCATAGCCGCCTGCCCCCACCAATGCCGCCAGCGTGGCGGTGCCGATACTCACGATGGTGGCGTTCTTGATGCCCGCGAGTACGGTCGGACTCGCCAGCGGCAGAACGATGCGAAACAGTATTTGCGGGCGGGTCATGCCAAACGCACGGGCATTTTCCAAATGCGCGGGATCGACCGTGCGTACTCCGGTGAAGGTATTCAGCACCACGGGCAACAGGCTGTACAGGCACAGCGCCGCCAGAGCGGGCTTGGTCCCCACCCCGAACACGGGAATGAGAACGCACAGCAGTGCGAGCGAGGGAATGGTTTGAATCACCGCACTCACGATCAAGATGGCTTGCCCTGCGGCCGGGAAGCGAACGGCCGCGAGTCCCAGGGGTATGCCGATGAGCACCGAGAACAGCAGCGATAAGCCCACCAGCCACAAATGCTCGCGCGTGCGCTGTAAAATGCCGGCCTGCCAGCTCTGCGCGCGAGGCGCCTCGGCTCCCAGGAAGTTGGCGGCGATTTTTGCGTAGCTCTGGTGCTCGATGTCCGCCTTTGCGTTCATGGCAACCATGGCCTGCTCGTTGATCGAGCCTTCGAGCTTTTGCAGCGCCTGCCATTCCTTGGGATGCGATTGCGTGAATTCCTTGCGGGCCACCCAGACCGCTTGGTACACCGGAAAGTATCCGAGATCGTCCTTGAGCACCCGCAGGCGGGATTTCTCGATCTTGGCATCGGTGGAATAAAGATCGATCAAGTTGACCGCGCCGTCATCGATGGCTTGAAAGGAGAGGCTGTGCTCCATGCGACTGACGCGCCGCGGGTCGAAGTTCAAACGATAGCGCTGGGTCAATCCCGGAAACCCGTCCTGGCGATCCATGAATTCGTAAGAGAATCCGCCGCTGATGTCGGATTGAATCTTGATCAGATCGCTGATGGCCTGTAGGTGGTATTTTTCCGCGAACGATTCTTTGACCGCCAGGGCGTAGGTGTCGTTGAATCCCAAGGTATCCGACATCACCAAACCCATCTTGGCCAGTGCCGCTTGAATATCGGGGATGGATTTCAAGTTGGGCTGCTTCAAAATGGCTTCGCTCAAGGTGCCGGTGTAATCCGAATAGACATCGATCGCGCCGCTGCTCAGCGCCTCGAACAGAATCCCGGTGTTGCCCATGCCGAGCTTGCGCTCCACCGGCACGCTCGAATTCGCCTCGATGGTCTGCGCCGCGATCTCGCCCAGCACGTAGCCTTCGGTGAAGACTTTCGAACCGACCACAATGTGATCGGCAGCGCAGGCCACGGCGGACAACACGAGTGACAGCAACAACGAAGCGGCGAGCCTGGATGCCATCATGCGACCTGCACCGCATCGGCGAGCGTGCGCTGCGCATTGATGAACGCCGTCACCAGCGGGTCAGCCGGGTGTTGCAGCAGATCCAGATAACTACCGCTTTGAATGATTCTGCCTTGATGCAACAGCGTGATTTGCTCGGCGAGAAACGCCGCCTCGCCCAAGTCATGGGTGACGATCAGCACGGTTTTGTCGAGACGCTGGAAAATGGCTTTCAGTTCCGTTTGCAGGTTGCGGCGAATGAGGGGATCCAACGCCGCCATCGGTTCATCGAGCAGCATCACCTGCGGATCCATCATCGCCGCGCGCATGATGGCCACACGCTGCTTCTGACCGCCGCTCAATTCATGCGGGAATCGGCGCAGCGCACGCGCCGTGAGATCGACCAGTTCGCGCAATTGCTCAACGCGTTCCGCAATTCTCGCTTTCTCCCATCCGCGCATTCTCGGCACCAGCGACACATTGTCGCTCGCGCTCAAGTGCGGAAACAGACCGCCTTCTTGCGGCACATAGCCGATGCGGTCGGCCCAGGCCGAAGGACTGAACGAGAGCAACGCCTGGTCGTTGATTTTCACGTAACCCTTGTCGAAGGGAATGAGCCCCAAGGTGATGCGAAGCAGCGTGGTCTTTCCCGAGCCGCTGGCGCCGATCAGCGCATGCGTGGCGCCCCTGGGCACGGTCATGTTCACATCGGTGAGCACCTGCCGATCTTGGAATTTCTTGTAGATGTTTTGTAGCTGCAGCATGGTGATTCTTTACGGCGGCGCGTCCGCGATGGTGCCTTGGTGGTACAGCGCCTGCCAGCCCGCCGTGGTGAGACGCCACAATGTGGCGCGGCGCGTAATCCGTTGCCCCTGCGCCAGAGTGTAGGTGATGAGGTAGTTATCGGCTGCGATTTCGCGGCATAAAAAATCGCTGGTCACCCACTTGTCCTCGTCGGGGTCGGGCAGCCTGCTCTCCAGCGTATCGAGCACGAACTCCCGGCTGTATCGCCTGCCCGATGCGCCCACCTCCCAGAATTCGGGGTGCGTCATGGTCTCGTAGTCGCGGCGCGTCGTGCCGAATTCAGGATGATGGAAAATAGGCTCGCGCCGCCGCAGCTCCTCGAGCACCGGCAGCAGCTCTGGCTTAGTGGCGAAGGTCGGCATGGGCGCTCCTAAAGGCATTGCGTGCATACTACATGCGGCTATAGGATCCTTGCGATCATTGCAAAATTACCGGGGGAGTCATGGACCTAGGTCTGCGCGGGCGCCGCGCCATCGTCTGTGCGTCGAGTCAGGGCTTGGGCAAGGGCTGTGCGCAAGCGCTTGCCGAGGCCGGTGTGGATTTGGTCGTCAACGGGCGCAATGCGTCCTTGCTGGAACAAACCGCCGCGGAAATAAGGCAGGCCTGGGGCGTGAATGTCACGCCGGTCCTCGCCGATGTCTCCACCGCGCAAGGCCAGGCGGCCTTGCTGGCGGCCTGTCCCGCACCGGACATTCTGATCAACAACAACGGCGGCCCGCCGCTGCGCAATTTTCGCGAGCTGAGCCGACAGGACATGCTCGATGGCGTGACCATGAACATGGTGACGCCCATCGAACTCATTCAAAAAGTCATCGACTCCATGAGCGCGCGCGGCTTCGGGCGCATCGTCAACATCACCTCCGTGAGCGTCAAGATGCCGCTCGGCGGGCTCGACCTCTCGAGCGGCGCGCGCGCCGGACTCACCGCCTTCGTGGCGGGAGTTGCCCGCAGCGTCGCCGACAAGAACGTCACCATCAATAATCTGCTGCCGGGAAGTTTCGACACAGCCCGCTTGCGCAGCAACTTGAGTCTCGCTGCGAAGCGCACCTCCGTGAGCGAGGCCGACGCGGCGGCACGCACCCTGGCGAACATCCCGGCGAAGCGTTTCGGCACGCCGGCGGAGTTCGGCCAGACTTGCGCGTTTCTCTGCAGCGTGCACGCGGGATTCATCACCGGCCAGAATATTCTGCTCGACGGCGGGGCCTACCCCGCGGCGTTCTAGCGTCGCATTTAGCCGAATTCGTGCATTCGGGCTTGCAGGTCCTTGCGAAACCGGCGGCTCAAGCGCAGCCTCGCGCCGCCTTTTAGGATCACTTGGTATTCGCCGCCCTGGTCGAGTTCCAACTTGAGCACCCTGTTCAAGTTGACGATGGTCGAGCGATGGATGCGGCAAAAGACGGCAGGGTCGAGCTCACGCTCCAATTCTCCCATGCTGCGCCGGAGCAGGTGAGACTTGGCCCCCACGTGCAGGCACACGTAGTAATCCGCCGCCTCCACCCAGTCGATGTCCGGGATGGGCACGTAGGCCACTTCGCCGGCGCTGCGCACCGTCAAGCGCCGCGTCTCCTGCGGCTGCAAGGCCTCGCGGCTGGCGATCTGCTCCTTGGCCCGCTGCATCGCGAGCTTAAAACGCGCGTCATCGAACGGCTTCAATAGATAATCGAGCGCTCCGGCATCGAAGGCTCGCAGCGCATACTCATCGTATGCGGTCACAAACACGATGACGGGCAGCGCCTCGTCGCCCTTCAATATTTCGAGCACTTCGAATCCGCCGCACTCGGGCATCTGCACATCGAGAAACACCAGATCGGGCCGGGTGGACCGAATTTGCACCACGGCCTCGGCCCCCGATCCGCATTCCTTTACCGAGGCGATATCCGGATCCTCGCATAGCAGGACGCGAAGATTGCTGCGCGCCGGCGGCTCATCGTCCACGACCAGGGCCCGGATCTTGGGTTGCCCCTTCTCGCTCATGACTCGCGGTACGGCAGGGTCACCGAAGCCTTGACGCCAGTACCCCCGTGATTCTCGAGACGCAGCTCGAAGTCGCTGCCATACAGCAGCGCCAGACGAGTCCGTAGGTTGGCGAGCCCGATGCCATGTTTAGCCGCGTCGGGGGCGCCATCGACGGCATCCAACAGTGGCCCATCGTTGTAGACGCTCAGGGTGAGCCTGTCCTCGACGCGCGCCGCGTCGACGCACAGCGCGCCTCCCTGCACCCGCTTCGCAATTCCGTGCTTGATGGCATTCTCCACCAAGGGCTGCAGGATCAGACTGGGAATTCTCGCCCGGGCGAGTTCCGGCGGAATGCGCAGCTCCAACTTCAGGCGTTCCGCAAACCGCACCTCCTGAATCTTGAGATACTTCTCCAGCGTCGCCACTTCCTGGCCCAGCGCAACCTCATGGTCGCCGAACTCCGTCGCCACCTTGCGAAGAAAGTCGCTCAAGTTGACGAGCATGCTCACCGCGGCGTCGTTTTTTCGCTCGCGCACCAAGCCGGCAACGGCGTTCAGCGTGTTGAAGATGAAGTGCGGTTCGATCTGCCGCTGCAAGGCATTCAAGCGTGCCGCCGACAGCTGCTCGTTCAGCCTCGCGGCGTCGGTTCGCTGCGCGGCCAGCCGCGCCTTCGAATCGAGCACGTAGCTGGCCGCCAGGATGAAGGCATACACGATCAAGGCCGGCACCAGATTGCCATTGCTTTTCGATGCCCAGGCATGAAGGTAGGGGCTGGTTTCGAAATCCGGTTTCCAGGGCTGCAGCAGCAATTCCAGCAACGCGGACCAGGCGGCAGTCACGATGGCAATTGTGATGACCACTGCCACGTGCATGAGCCACACCGCGGGATTCAGACTCGCGGGGGGATACCGGCGGCCCAGTCGTATCACAAACGGCGTCGCCAGCACCCAAGGCACCCAGGTGAAGGTCTCCGTGATGAACACTCTGACCCAATCGTGGTGCATGCCTTGCGAGTGCATGGAGACGATGGTCTGCGTGGCATCGAAGGCGCCCAATGTGGCCCAGATGCAGACAATCCACAGCCAGCGTGGCGAGTCGTTATTGCTTGCCGATTCCATTGTTCGAATCGTACCCCACCGCATGCTCACCGGCTCCAGGAATGCAGCCAATCCCCGGCCTGCTGCAGTGAGCGGACTGGCCGCAGCGTCGCTCAATAGCCATACTTGATTCCATGAACATCAAATCACTGACATTGATCGCAGCCCTGTCACTTCCTTGCGCGACCGCGCTGTGCCAGTCGGCCGGCAACCCGGTCCGCGCCCCGGTTTACACCGATGACGGCCGCTTGGTGCTGCCCGAGGACTACCGGACCTGGGTGTACTTGAGTTCGGGATTCGACATGAGCTACAACCCGGCGATGCGGATGGGTCATCACATGTTCGACAATGTTTTCGTCGAACCCGGCGCTTACAAGACATTCATCGAGACCGGTACCTGGCCGGATAAAACCATGCTCCTACTCGAAGTGCGCGGCGCGAAGGATCGCGGCTCGATCAACAAGAGCGGCAATTTCCAAGGCGAAATCATGGGCCGCGAGGTTCATGTGAAGGACACCACGCGCTTTGAGGGCGGATGGGCCTTCTTTGGATTCGACGATGCGAAGCCTTCGAAAATGACACCGCGATCGGCCGAGTGCTATTCCTGCCACGCCCAGCACGCCGCCGTCGACACCACCTTCGTGCAGTTCTACCCTACGCTGCTGCCCATCGCGACCGGCAAGGGAACTTTGTCCGCGGCTTACCAAGCCGAGGAAAAGTCAGCGGCGCTCTCCTCCGGTCGTAATTGAAGGCTGTCGATTTCGCGGCATATTACAGTCGTTCCCGGCTACCGGGGCACACCAAGTAGCAATGTTTCGGTGCGTCGGCACTCGCCAGTTGCCGAATGCCGCCGCACCCCGTCATTACGACGCGACGCTACTTGTTGTCGACGGCAATTGAGTTGACGATCGGCGCACTATTGCTCGCCATCAGCGCAATCGAATTAGCAATATCGCGCTGCAAATCCGTATACACAATTCCATTCAGGTACACCACGTGATTCAGCGTCTCCACCTGCAATTCGCCCGGGGCGCCGAGCTCCGGGTGCAGGGCGAATGACTGTTCGACGGCGGCGGAAATTTGCGCATCACTGCCGCATCCCGCCGACTCGCATTTTTGATCAGCCTGCAAAGTCGCGCATCCCGACAAAGCGGCCGCCAGGGCCACGGCGATCAGAGCGGCGCGCCCGCCAAAGGCGAATAGTTGACTCTTATACATATGAACCTCCATTTACATTCGATACATCCACTCTATAAGTGACGGATGCGCGAATCTGAAGGTTCCGCTAAATGGCGCTCGGCGACGCCTCGAGCTAACTTAATTATTCTCTAACGCTGCTCTCATTTTGCAGCCGTACGATTGGGTCGGCGGACGGCTCTCACCTTGCCGCTCTTTCCACCTCCGCAGAAAAACCGATCGCCGCCATCGGACTCGAGCCCCGACACGCCGATTCCGGACGGCATCTCGAGCCTCTCCAGCACGTCTCCCGTTTCAGGATCGACTCGCCTCACATCGCTCTCATCGCCCTCCCAGGTGCCGTGCCAGAACTCTCCTTCGACCCAGGAGACCCCGGTGACGAATCGGTTGGATTCGATGGTGCGAAGAATCGCCCCGCTCTGCGGATCGACCTGGTGGATCTTGCGATCCCGATACTGCCCCACCCACAGCGAGCCTTCGGCCCACGCAAGGCCGGAGTCGGCGCCGCGGCCAGGCGACGGGATGGTCTCGAGCACCTCGCCGGTTCTCGGATCGATTTTTTGGATGCGATCTTCCGCGAGCTGATACAAGTGCTCGCCGTCGAACGCTGTCCCAGCATGCGCGACAACATCGATGGAACGCAGCATCTTTCCGCTCGCAGGATCAAAGGCGCTTAACTTGTCCCCGGCCGCGATCCAGACGTTGTGGCCGTCAAATGTCACGCCACCCACGCTATCGACGCCGGGAAAAGGTCCATATTCACGGAGGATTTCGGCAGTAGATCGTTTCATGACTGCATCCTAATCGCCCGGCAGCGGGCCGGGGAGTAACAAGATTGTCGGGAATCCCAGCACGGGCGGTGTCATCCATCGTCGCGCTCGCCCGCGGCCGAAGGACTGCACCTTGCCCGATGCGCTCAAGGACCCGAGCGCTCGCTGCACGGTGCGCGGACTCGTCCCCAGCGCAATCGCCAGGGCCGAACTCGACCAGGACTCGCCGTCGGCAAGGAAGGCAAGCAGCGCCGCCTGCTCGTTTTCGACGAGCGGCGCCAGTACGACCACCTTGCGGGCCCGGCACGGCGCCAACACAAAACCTCGCTCGGTCGCGTTTACGCCGGCCAGCCTCTTGAGCTTCACGCGAAGCCGCCCGAGCTCGACCCGCAACCGTGCGCGATACGATTCATCGGCGCGCCTGCCTCGGAAGGCGCGTGCAACGAGCGCGCCTCTGGGCACCTCCGCGGGCCACGCTTCACCCAGCGCGCGCGCCAGCGCGAACAACACGGGCCGCTTCGCCAGCGAGACAGTATTTCCATCGTCACGCGCCAAGTAGCGGCACGCGTCCACGACCAACGCACCCGAGGTCAGCAGCGCTTCGATTTCTTCCAGCACGATGGGCCGTTCCTCGCCACACGCAATCAGGCGGGCCGCCGGCGCATTCAGGACAAGTGCTGCGCTTTCGATCTCCGCCGTCAGCGCGGGGATTTCGGCGTATCCCGCAGCGCGCCCGGCCCGCGCGAGCGCCGCGCGCGCCGGCTTCGTCCGCAGGCGTCGCATCGCGATCCCTGCTACGAGGAGTTCATGGGCAGCCCTCGAGGCGGGCGGAAAGGGCGCCGGGTCAAGCTGTGCGAGCTTGCGCTCGGCCTCGTCGAGACGACCGATCAAGAGAAGGCGTCGGATCTCGAGATTCCGCGCGTGCGCTGCATTGACGCGATCGCCGTGCGCCTCGAGCGTGGCGCGCGCGGCGTCGAGCGCCTTCGCAGGCCAGCCCAGGTCGCGCGAGACCAGTGCGATCTCGGCCTCGGCGACGACGCATCTTGCTCGGGCCACCGCCTCTTTCGGACCGAACGCGCGCGCCGCGCTTCGCAAGAGGGTCTTTGCTCGCGCAAGATCCCCGAGCCGCGCCATCGCGATGCCTCGGAGCGCGAGCGCAGGCGCATCGTTGCGCAGGGCCACCCGCTTCAATGCGCCGAGGACATCACCCGCGGCGAGCGCGCGGGCCGCGGCAGTGATCAGCGAATCCACCGGAATCCCGACACATTTGTCACTCTCATCGTTTGAGCTCCGTCCCTAGACTATCTCACAGCCGATTACACGACATTTATCCGAAGGAGGAACCTATGTGCCCAGTATGCATCGCAAGCACGGCAGTCGCAGTCGCCGGAGCCGGATCCACGGGAGGAATTTTGGCGGCGTGCGTCGGCATGTTCAGAAAATTCTTCAAATCGTCGTCTCGATCCGTCGTTGCAGGAGAAACAAGATGGCAATAAGCATCCCCCCGATTGTCTCGCAGCAGGAGTGGGAGGCTGCGCGCCGGCAGCTCCTCGTGAAAGAGAAGGCCTTGACCCGCTCCCGCGACGCGCTGGCCGCCGCACGCCGCCGGATGCCCTGGCAGGCCGTGGATAAAAAGTACGAGTTTGAGGGACCCAAGGGCAAGGTCAGCCTGGTCGATATGTTCGAGGGCCGGCGTCAGTTGATCGTCTATCGCGCCTTCTTCGAGCCGGGGGTGCTGGGCTGGCCGGACCACGCCTGCCGCGGTTGTTCCTTGGGCGCCGATCAGGTCGCTCACCTCTCGCATCTAAACGCCCGCGACACCACCCTCGCCTATGTCTCACGCGCGCCGCAAGCGGACATCGCGCGACTGAAGGCGCGGATGAGTTGGGCGATGCCCTGGTACACCATCACCGACGGCTTCGATGCGGACTTCGACGTCGATGAATGGCACGGCCACAACGTCTTCCTCCGCGATGGCGAGCGGGTGTTCCGCACCTACCTCATCCATAGCCGGGGCGACGAAGCAATGGGGACCACCTGGAGCTACCTCGACATCACACCGCTTGGCCGTCAGGAGACTTGGGAGGACTCGCCGGAGGGTTACCCCCAATCCCCGCCGTACAAGTGGTGGAACTGGCACGACAACTACCAGGCCGAGGCCTCCCCCAACCAGAAATGGGTCGAGGTATCCGATGCAGGAGAAGCCGCCTTCCGCAAGCGCGCCGCGGAGGCGAAAGCGGGCTAAGAAGCAACGACCGCCACTCCGTCTTCTCGAAATCCGGCCTGGGTCGCGTGCGCTCTCGCGATCCAGGTCGCACGATAAAGTGACTAAAGGCACTTCCCCTTCGCGTTCCGCGGGCCGCATCATTTCACCGAACTATTGCGGAGCGAGCGACGGTGCCTATTGTCACGGTGAATGGCGCGCAGACGGCGCGCATTGCCCCCATCCGGATCATCATTGCGGACGACCAGGCGCTGGTGCGCCGCGGCGCCGCGTTGCTGCTGTCCATGGAACCGGACATGGAAGTCGTGGGCCAAGCCTGCAACGGCGTGGAGGCCGTGGAGCTCACCGAATCGCTTCATCCGGATATCGTCTTGATGGATCTGCACATGCCCGTCAAGAGCGGCGTCGTTGCCACTCGCGAAATCACCCGGGCGCATCCCAACACCCAAGTCCTGGTGCTGACCACGCTGGACGATGATGAGACCGTGTTTGAAGCGGTGCGCGCCGGGGCCCACGCCTATCTTTTGAAGGATGCGGAAGAGCATGAACTGCTCGAGACCATCCGCGCCTTGAAGCGCGGCGAGTCCCGGCTGACCCCGCAAATCGCGCGCAAGGTGATGGATCAGTTTCGCCGGCTCGCGCAGTCCACCGAATCCGCCACGCTGCGCGAGGACTCGGCGAGGGCGGCGCTCATGACGGAGCCGTTGAACGAAAAAGAGGAGAAGGTGCTCGGCCTGATCGCGGAAGGCATGAGCAATCGGCAGATCGGCGCCGCTCTGTTCCTGGCCGAGGG
This sequence comes from uncultured Gammaproteobacteria bacterium, assembly GCA_963775565.1. Lineage (GTDB taxonomy): Bacteria > Pseudomonadota > Gammaproteobacteria > Steroidobacterales > Steroidobacteraceae > Bog-1198. Next base: position 314,658 of record CAVZJP010000014.1, on the reverse strand, counting down.
AACGGTCAAGAACTATGTCAGCCGCATCATGGCCAAGCTGCACGCCAATACCAGGACCGAATTGGCGATATTGTCCGCAAAACAGCGGCACCGTGATTGAAAGTGACTAAAGTCACTTCCAAAAAATGACCAAAGTCACGGCCGATCATGACTCATCGCCTCTTTCGGTCAGTTAGGCTCTCCGCATGTCCGTCGTCGAAATTGCCCTGAAACGCCCCTACACCGTGGTGGCCATGCTGATTCTGATCAGTCTCATGGGAATCGGGGCCGCGCTGCGCATGCCTGTCGATATCTTTCCGGAAATCGACATCCCCGTCGTGGCGGTGGTCTGGACGTACAACGGCATCAGCGCGCAGGACATGCAAAACCGCATTCTGACGCTGCACGAGCGGCAGCTCGCCTCCTTGGTGGATGATATTTCGCGGATCGAGGCGGTGAGTTATCAAGGCGTCGGCGTGGAGAAGGTGTATCTCCACGAGGGTGCGGATGTGACCCGCGCGATCTCGCAGTTGGCGAGCAGCGCACTGGTCGTGCTCAAGTACATGCCGCCGAACATCACCCCGCCGCTGGTATTGCGCTACGGCGCCACGGACGTGCCAATCATCCAGCTGAGCCTTTCCAGTAAGACCCTGCCCGATACCAAGCTCAACGATCTGGGCCAGAACATCATTCGTCCCGCGCTGGCCGTGGTGCACGGCGCGGAGGTTCCCTATCCCTACGGCGGCAAGCCGCGCGTAATCATGGCGGATTTGGATTCACAGGCCTTACAAGCACGCGGCCTATCCGCCTCGGATGTGAGCGCGGCGCTGCAACGCCAGAATGTCATCCTGCCGTCCGGCGACGTCAAGATAGGCGATAAAGACTACTCGCTGGCGATGAACAACTCGCCGGACGTCATCGAATCCATCAATGCCTTCCCCATCAAGCAGATGGACGGCCGCACGGTGTTCATGCGCGATGTGGCCCATGTGCACGATGGCTTCCAAGTTCAAACCAATTCGGTCGCGGTCAACGGCACGCCCGGTGCATTGATGACCATCCGCAAGACGGGCGGCGTGTCGACGCTCGCCGTCATCAATGGGGTGCGCGCGGCAATCGAGGAAATCAAGAAGGTGCTGCCCCAAGGCGTCGATATCAAACCCCTGTTCGATCAGTCGGTGTTCGTGAAGGCGGCGCTCAACAGTGTGGCCTTGAGCGCCTGCATGGCCGCCGCCCTGACTGCGCTGGTGATCATTCTGTTCCTGGGCAATATGCGTCTGTCGCTGATCATTCTTGCGGCCATTCCCTTGTCCATCATCACGGCGGTGCTGTTCATTTACCTGACCGGACAAACGCTGAACACCATGACGCTGGGCGGTTTCGCACTGGCGATCGGCATCCTTGTGGACAACGGCACGGTGGTGATCGAAAACATCGAACGCCATGTCGCCATGGACGAACCCTTGTACCAATCCATCATCGTCGGCGCCCGCGAAGTGGGCCTGCCGACCTTTCTGTCCACCCTGTGCATTTGCATCGTCTTCGTCCCCGTGTTCCTGCTGCAGGGCACGGCGAAGTATTTATTCGCGCCGCTGTCGCTGTCGGTGATCGGAGCGCTGCTCGCCAGCCTGGCTCTGTCCTTCACCATGGTCCCGGTACTTTTCAACATGCTCATGCGCAAATCCGTTCAAGCCTTCGGAGCCGAGCCTCACCATCGCGCCGTGGGACAGCATGCCGTCTCGAACAACCTCTTGGTGCGCCTGCAGGCCGGCTTCGAACGCGGCTTCGAATCTTTCAGGGAGAAATATCGCAATTCGCTGGCTTGGACCCTTTCGGAACCGAGGATGACCGTGGTGGCGTTCGCAATACTGATCGTCGCCTCGTTGTGCCTGTTTCCGCAGTTGGGACGAGACTTTTTCCCGCAGGTGGATGCCGGTCAGATGCGCTTGCACGTGCGCGCTCCTCCCGGAACACGGCTCGAAAAGACCCAGGAATACTTTGCCCAGGTTGAAACGGAGATCCGGCGGCTGGTCGGCGCCGATCAAATCAACGTGATGCTCGACAATCTGGGACTGCCCTACAGCGGCATCAACATCGCCTTGAGCGACTCCGCCACCGTGGGCCCGATGGATGGCGAGATCCTGATCTCCCTGAACCAGAAGCACACGCCCACCGCACAGTTGATCGCCAAGCTACGCCAGGTGTTGCCGGCCCGTTTCGCGCAACTGCAATTCTTCTTTCAGCCCGCCGATATCGTGGATCAGGTTTTGAATTTCGGCCAACCGGCGCCGATCGATGTCAGGGTATCCGGCCCCGATCAGGGCGAGGCCTTCACCCTGGCATCGACCATCGCCCGGGCGCTGACCCAAGTGCCGGGCGTCGTGGATTCTCACGTGTTCCAAGTTCCGAATGCGCCGGCGCTCACCGTGAATCTGGACCGGGCGCTGGCCAGCGAGACCGGCGTGACGCAGCAGGAAGCCGCCAACAATATTCTCGTTGCCACCAATTCCAGCGCACAGACTTCGCCCAATTTCTGGGTCGACCCGCGCAACAGCGTCAGTTATTCCCTGGCTGTGCAGGTGCCGACTTACCGCATCGGCACCTCGCAGGATCTGCAGACGATGCCGATCACGTCCGGGGCCCAAGGTGCACAGGGCCAGCTGCTGCTGAATCTTGCGGCCTTCGGCCGCGAGGCCATTCCCTTGGTGACCTCGCAATTGAATATCCGGCCGGTATTCGACGTGCACGCCGACGTCCAAGGGCGGGATTTGTACTCTGCCGCGCATGACATCGATGCGGTGCTGGCGGCGCATCGACCGGATGCCTCGAAAGCGCTGAACGTCACCTTGAGCGGCCAGGTCGAGACCATGCGCGAAAGTTATGCGGGTCTGTTCACGGGCATCGCGCTCGCGATTCTGTTGGTGTACCTGTTCCTGGTCATGAATTTCCAGAGCTGGATTGACCCCTTGATTGTGTTGATGGCGGTTCCCTTTGCGCTGGGCGGCGTGCTGTGGATGCTGTTTCTGTCGCAAACGCCGATGAGCGTGCCGGCGCTCATGGGCACGCTCATGTGCATCGGTTTGACCACCGCCAATAGCATTTTGGTCGTGACTTTCGCGAATCAGCGCATGGCCGCGGGCGATGACCCGTTGCTGGCGGCGGCCTCCGCCGGCTACACACGGCTGCGCCCGGTGATGATGACGGCCGGCGCGATGATTCTCGGCATGGTGCCCATGGCCTTAGGTATAGGTGAAGGCGGAGAGCAGAACGCGCCTTTGGGTCGGGCCGTGATCGGCGGCCTGCTCTTCGCCACGTTCGCGACCTTGATCTTCGTACCCACCATGTATCGGTTGCTCAAAATGCGGCCGGGCCACGTCCGCGATTCACAAGTGATAGGTAGCGCCCATGCAACCGCCTGACGAGCAACAGTCACCGTCCTCACCGCCCGATTCGCATTCGGAGATTCCGGACGACACGTCGCGAACCGAGCAAGGCAGCGTGTCCACGAAGTTTCAGCCGGGGACGGACAGGATTCTGAAAAGGGGCGCGCTGCTGGCTGCCGGCATTCTGGCATTGGGTTTCGTCGTGGTGACGCTGATCCGCCTGGTCGACGCACACTCTCTCAGGAAGGCGGCGGACCTGGCGTACTCGGCCGCGCCGCCGGTCGATGTCATCACGGTCCGTCCCGCCCAGATTGGCCAGGACTTGATTCTGCCCGGACAGACCGCGGCGTGGTTCGAAACCACGATCTACGCTCGCGTCAACGGCTACGTAGCGAAGTGGCTTGTCGATATCGGCGATCACGTCAAGAAGGGCCAGGTCCTGGCGATCATCGAGACGCCCGAACTCGACGCCGAGCTGAACGCCGCCAAGGCGCAATTGAAATCCTCCGAGGCTCAGGTCGCCGCTCGCGAGGCCGAAGCGCAGTTCAGCAAGTCCACCAATGAGCGCTGGCGCGACTCGCCCAAGGGCGTCGTCTCCGACCAGGAGCGCGAGGCGAAGAAAGCGGACTACGAAAGCGCGAACGCGCGGCTGTACGCGGCCAATGCGCAAGTCGCGCTCGATAAATCTAAAGTCGATCAATACCGGGACCTGGCGGAGTTCAAGCAGGTCGTCGCGCCCTTTGACGGCACCATCACCGAACGCAAAATCGACATCGGCAATCTCGTCACTGCGGGCAGCGCATCGAACACCACACCGCTGTATCGCATGGCGCAAACCGACCCCCTGCGGGTATTCGTGGATGTGCCCGCAAAGCGCGGCAGGCGAATTGAAGGTCGGCGTGCCCGCCGAGATTCGCTCGACCGGGTCCGCGGGCGGCGTGTTTTCCGGGACCATCGCGCGCTCGGCGGAGTCGATCGATGCGCAGGCGCGGACCATGCGGGTCGAGGTCGACATGCCCAATGCCAAGCACGCCTTGCTGCCGGGGACGTACGTCAACGTCGCCTTCCGGCTCGAGCCGAAAGGTTTGGTCGAAGTGCCAGCCGCAGCCCTGGTGTTCCGCCCGCAGGGCACGCAGGTGGCGCGAGTTGACGCGGACGGGAAGGTCAGTTTTCAGTTTGTCACCATCGTGCGCGACAACGGCAGCCTGGTTGAACTGGGATCGGGGGTGAATCCCGGCGACCGCTTGGTGCTTAACATCAGCAGCCAGATTGCTCCCGGACAAAGCGTCACGGCAGCCGAAGCCGGCGCCGCCGACCGGACCCACGAGGCGAAGAATAATGCGGCGCGCTGAAGCGAAGTTTGCGCCAGCTCTTCTGATCGCATTGCTGGCAGGTCTGACCGGCTGCGCGGTGGGCCCCAGCTACCATCCGCCGAAGCCCGATACGCCGCCTCAGTTCGTGGCCAAGACCGGCGCAGACGCCGCGGCAGCGGCGCCGGACCCTGCCACGTGGTGGCGAGCTCTCAACGATTCGGAGCTCAACTCCTTGGTCGAGCGCGCCGTCAAATCCAATCCGGATGTGGAAATCGCGCTGACTCACCTGCAGCAGGCCCGCACCTACGAAGCGGTGGTTCTGGGGCATGCGCTGCCCGAAGTGGATGCCAGCGCCGCGGCCGGCCGCGGCACGGGATCGGATTTGGCGCGCGGACGCGCGCCATCGAGCCTGATATCCGCGGACAATGGCAGCGGCCTGCAACATATCAACACCATCGCAGGTTTCGACGCCGTCTGGGAACTCGACCTGTTCGGCAAGTATCGCCGTGAATTCGAGGCGGCGCGCTATGACGCTGAGGCGGCCGCGGCTGCGCGATATGCGGTCATCACATCGATCATCGCCGATGTGGTCCGCGGCTACGTCGATCTTCGCGGCTTGCAGCTTCAAGCCGGCATTCTGCGCGGCGCCGCCGATGTGCTGCGCGAGTCCTTGCGCATCGTAAAGATCCGCTATGAGCGGGGAATCACCAACGAGCTCGACGTCGCTCTGGCGACCCGGGAGCTCGACGCGCTGCAGGCTCAAATCGCGCCGGTCGACGCGCAGGTCAGCGCGGCGCAGTACTCCCTTGCGGTGCTGCTGGGAGAATATCCCGAAAACATCGTTCGCGAACTCTCGGCTCCCGATCTCATCCCCTCGATGCCCGCCCCCGTCGCGGCCGGCGCTCCGCTGGATTTGTTGAAGCGCCGCGGCGACATTCAGCAGGCTGAACGCGAGCTGGCCTCCGCGACGGCGCGCATCGGCGTGGCCACGGCGAACCTCTTTCCGCAGGTCGCGCTCGTCGGCGCCATTGGATCCCAGTCGCAGGGGTGGGGAACCGTGCCCGTCATGGCCAAGCATATTTGGTCCTTCGGACCCGGCGCCGTGTGGCCGCTGCTGGACTTCGGCGCGCTGGATGCGCAGGTGGATATCGCCCAATTGCAGGCACACGCCAGCCTCGTGAATTACCGGAAGGCCATATTGAGCGCCGTGCAGCAGGTCGATGCAGCGGTGGACGGCTACGATGCGCAACAGGAGCGGTTGAAGAATTTGGGCGACGCCATGATCGCCGCGCAACGCGCCGTCGATTTGGCGACCGAAAGATACAACCGGGGCTTGACCGATTTCTTGAATGTCGTCGATGCGCAAAGACAGTTCTATGAACTGCAGGAACAATACGCGGCGGCGCAAGTCGCGCAGGGCGAACAGTTCGTGCAGCTCTACAAGAGTCTCGGCGGCGGCTGGCAGGAGTATCAAGACGTTCCTGACATCCATCGGCCGCAGCCGGCGATCATTGCCGCGTTTCGCCGCACGTTGAGCAGCTCGGCGCCGTGATGCAGGGGATTCTTCCGTAAGGAGGCGTCTATGCGGATATTGATGGTCGAGGACGATCGGAAAGTCGCCGAATTCGTCGCTCGCGGCCTGCGTGCCGAACGATTCGCCGTCGATCTGGCGGGCAACGGCCGGGAAGGCGAGAGCTACCTTCAAGGCATGGAGTACGACCTGCTCATACTCGACCTGACCCTTCCGCAGCTCAGCGGCTCGGAACTCTTGCGGCGCGTGTGCCGCTCTCATCCCGCGTTGCCCGTGCTGGTGCTGACGGCTCGCGACGCGGTCGAGGAAAAGGTGTGGCATTTCGAGGCGGGAGCGGACGACTACCTGACCAAACCCTTCGATTTCGCCGAACTGTTGGTGCGGATCAAGGCATTGTTGCGCCGCCTGCCCGCGGAACGCGTCGATGTGCTGCGCATCGGCGATCTTGAGCTCAATCGGCTTACTCAACAGGTCAAGCGCCTCGACCAGCGAATCGACCTGACCGCCAAGGAGTATGCCCTCCTGGAGTACTTGCTGGGCTCGCCCGGCCGCGTATTTTCACGAACCATGATTCTCAATCACGTCTGGGACCCGAGCTTCGAGGGCGTCACCAATATCGTCGATGTCTACGTTCGCTACCTGCGCAAAAAGATCGACGAGCCCTATCCGGTCAAGCTCATTCACACGGTGCGCGGCGTCGGCTACTGCATCCGCGAGATCCAGGCCAACCGAAAAGTCGCAATCAAATGAATACGCGGTCCCTGCCCTTCAGGCTGGGCGCGTGGTACGCGCTCATGCTGGGTGCGACCTTCCTGCTGGTGGGCACCGCTCCTGTATTACGGCCTTCAGCTCTACCTTCGTTCGAACCTGCAGGATTCCGTCATCCGCCGCACCACGGAGGTCGAGCAGATCCTGATGCGCATGCCCGCGAATCCACCGGATGCCGGCATCGCCACGGATATCGAATTGCACCTTGCGCCGGAGACCAACAATAGGTTCATACGCGTGACGCGCATGCCGAGTGAAACGGTCTTTCTATCCGGTCCTCCGGCGGATGCCAGCTTCAACCGTTTCGCCGTCGATTCACAGCTTCCGGCCGGAACGGCGCATTTCCCCTCCTCCGGGTTCGCGGTCACTGTTCTCCCCGAACAGCATCTGCTCATCGGCGCGGCAGCCGTCGACACAATCTCCGGCCGCTATGCCGTCGAACTGGGTTCATCCACTTTGCCCATCGAGATCACACTCAAACGTCTGACGGGATTGCTTGCGGTGCTGCTGCCCTTCATTTTTGCCGGCGCGGCGCTCGGCGGTTACCTGCTGGTCACCTGGGCACTGCAACCGGTGGATCGGCTGTCGCAAACTGCAGCCCAAATGAGCCTGCAGAACCTGGAGCTGCGCTTGCCGGTGGTACGCAGCGGGGACGCGCTCGAGCGGCTCGCTATTTCGCTGAACAACCTGCTGGGACGTCTGCGCGACTCGGTGCAATCCTCGCGCCGATTTCTTGCCGATGCGTCTCACGAGCTGCGCACACCGCTGACGGTAATCAAGGGCGAGCTGCAGGAACTGTCCGCCGACGCGCATTTGAACCGCGATGACTTGCGCGAGCGGGTCGGCAGCGTGCTGGAGGAAGTTGCGAGGCTCGAGCACCTTGTCTCCGGTCTGCTCGACATCTCGAGACTCGATGCAGGTGAGACCCAGAGAGAACCCACCGACGTGGATCTGGCAACGCTGGCCTCAAGTACCGCCGATCAGATGCGCTTGATCGCGGAGGATCGCGGCATTGCCATCCATCTGTCCGGACTGAGCACGGCCAGGGTGCGCGGCGACCCGGCGCGCCTCAAGCAGATCATCGTGAATCTGCTGGACAACGCCATCCGCTTCACGCCGCCCGGCGGCAGCGTCACGCTGCGGACCCAGGAGGAGAATGGCGGCAGCGTCCTGGAAGTCATTGATACTGGCATAGGCATTGCGGCCTCCGTGATCCCGCGAATCTTTGATCGATTCTTTCGTGTAGCAGGCGGCCGTTCGCGCGAGGACGGCGGTACGGGACTGGGACTATCGATCGTCAAATCCATCTGCTCGATGCATGGCGCCGAGATTGATGTGAGCAGCCAACCGGAGCGCGGCAGCTGCTTCAAGGTGAGGTTCCCGTGGTGAAGGATCCCGCACGCTCTCGCGTCGTCATTGTGCTGCCCCATCGCGACTTCGATCCTTCCGAAGTGGCGGTTACCTGGAGAATTCTCAGCGCCGCAGGCTGCGAGTTGAGCTTTGCCACACCCGACGGAATGCCGGCGGCGGCGGATCCATTGATGCTGAGCGGTGAGGGACTGGATTTTTGGAGCCGGGTTCCACTGCTGCGACCCATCAAATTGTTGGGATTGCTGCTTCGCGCCAATGCGGATGCGCGTTCCGCTTACGCCGCCATGCAAACATGTCCCGCGTTTCTACATCCTCGCAAGTACTTCGATCTGACGGTCAATGAGCATGACGGACTGGTACTGCCCGGCGGCCACTGGGCGCGCGGCATGCGCCAATATCTCGAGGATCCGCATCTTCAAGGCTTCGTCGGTGATTTCTTCGACGCCGGCAAGCCGGCCGCGGCGATCTGCCATGGCGTGGTGCTGGCGGCACGCAGCCGATCGAAGCGTACCGGCAAGTCCGTTCTGTACGGCAGAAAGACGACGGCCCTCACCTGGAAACTCGAAAAAGCAGCCTGGTCGATGATGAAATCTTTTGGGCGCACCTGGGACCCCGACTATTACCGCACCTACGTCGAAGCGGACGCGGAACCATTGGGTTACCGCGGCGTCGAGGCCGAGGTCAGCCGGGTGCTGGCTTCGGCTAAGGACTTTCTGGATGTTCCGAGGAGCGCACCGGACTACTTCAGAAAGTCGAGCGGCCTGTTCAGAGACAGCAGCAAGGATACGCGGCCCGCATGGGTGATTCGCGACGGCCATTATGTGTCGGCGCGCTGGCCGGGCGACGTGCATGCCTTTGCCGCGACCTTCGCCGCGGTTCTTGCCGAAAGCGCGGCCGAACTGACCGGCTAGACCCTCAGCGCGCCGTGAGAGTCGCACCGCTTAAGCGGCCGATCGCGCCGAGCGTGGTCTGCGCCGCATTCAGCCCCAAACGAAAGTCGGCATCCGAGTAGGTTGCATAGAGGTCCGTGGGTTGATGCCATTGCGGATCCCATCCGGCGCCGATCTCCCGCCCTCGCTCGTTCTCGCGCACGCTGATGGCAGGTACGAGATCCATGAACGGCGTGCTGTCGGTGTTGGTCATGTGCGGCCCCACGGAGGCGGGATAGTCGGTCGCATAGGTTTCGTTCGCCGTGTAAAGCAGCCACGCCAATTTTTGTGCGCCTTCCGCCTCCTTGGCTCGCGACTGAAATTCGATGTTCACATCCGCCTCCGGCCGCTGCTCCTTCGCCATGCTGCCGTCGGCGCGCGGCATGCCGTGATCGAACAGCATCATGTCGTGCTGGATCATCCCCAACCACTTCGGTTCGGGATAGCGTCCGGAACCTGCCGGCTGTTCCTTGCCTTGAAGGGCCGCGCGCTGATCGACGTAGGCGCGCGCGCCGTTGAGTCCGGTTTCCTCATTGTTCCAAAGGGCGAATCGAATCGAGCGCTCCGTCTTGACGTCGGGCGCCGAAAAAATGCGTGCCAATTCCATGACCAGCGCCGTACCTGAGCCGTCGTCATTGGCCGCCTCACCCCATCCGTGACCGTCCATGTGCCCGCCGACGATGTACATTTCTTCCGGATGAACGGAGCCGATCTTGGTGCAGTACACCTCTTCTCTGTCGCCAGGCTGACTGGGTTGGGAGTTGAGCGCGCGCAGCTTTTCATCCGGCTGCAGCATGGGATCTGTGTTGACGCCGGTGTGGGCGCGTACCCCGCGGTATCGTCCGCCGCCGACGGACGCGTCGGCGCCGGGCGCGACCGGAGGCCCGCTGGGCCGCTGCGCGTCCGTGGGAAAATAGGTGTACTTTATTCGCGAGACATTGGCGCAACCATAGCTCTTGAGTTTGCCCTCGATCCAATCCACGGCGGCCCGGTTGCGATCGGTTCCCTGGCGGCGATCGCCGAACTGCGTCAACCCCTTGATCGTGGCCTTGTACTTCTCGAGATCGAGCCTTCCGACCAAAACCTTGACGGGGTCGGTCTGATTGGCATCGGCCTCACCGGCTGCATGCGCCGATTGCCATGAAACAGTTGCCGCAAGACAAATGCACGCCGTGATCGCTCTTCGGACCATGTGGCCTCCGGGAAATGAGATAGTGTACTAAACAGTGCCTGTCATTAGAGGTTTGTCCATGCACGATGCCGCGATTTCTTTTGACCTGCGGGAATTGGAGAGCGCCGCGGAGCTGGTTTACCGCGTGATGCCGCCGACGCCGCTGTACGCCTGGCCGAAGCTGCAAAAGCGGGCCGGCTGCAGCGTGTATGTGAAGCATGAAAATCACACGCCGACAGGTGCATTCAAGGTGCGCGGCGGCATCGTATACCTGGACCGGCTATGCCGCGCACAGCCGAACATTCCCGGCGTCATCTCGGCGACGCGCGGCAATCACGGCCAATCCATTGCCTTCGCGGCGGCGCGCGCCGGCATCCCTGCAACCATCTACGTTCCGGTCGGCAACTCGCCCGATCAGAATTCGGCAATCGCCGCGTTTGGCGCCCGGGTCATGGAGTTCGGCCGCGATTTCGACGAGGCGAAGCACGAGGCGTTTCGCGTCGCCGCCGCCGAAGGCCTGCACTTCGTTCCTTCCTTTCACAAGGATCTGGTCGTCGGCGTCGCCACTTACGCGCTGGAGCTGTTTCGCAGCCGCGGCAAGTTGGATGCGGTGTACGTCGGTGTGGGCATGGGCTCGGGAATCTGCGGACTGATCGCGGTGCGCGATCTACTGGGGCTGTCGACCGAGATCGTCGCCGTGGGCTCGATCAACGCGCCGGCCAGCGCGCTGTCGTTTGCCGCCGGACAGGCTGTGAACGCGCCGTCGGCGCTGACTTTCGCAGACGGTCTGGCCACGCGGGAGCCCAATGCACAGGCCATCGCCATGCTGTGCCGCGGCGTGTCGCGCTTCGTGCAAGTCAGCGAGGATGCGATCGCCGAAACCATCCGGATCTATTTCGATGACGCGCATCAGGTCGCAGAGGGCGCGGGAGCGGCGCCGCTGGCTGCGCTGTTGCAAGATCGGCAGCATATGACGAACAAGAATGTCGCGGTCGTATTGAGCGGCGGCAATATCGAGCGGGCTCGATATCTCCAGGTGCTGCGCGGGGAAACGCCCGCGGCGATCTAGTCCTGTTGGCGCTTGAGCTCCGTCTCAAAGGCTTGCTGACGCTCGGCCACAGCCGCCACGTACCCCGGATGGTCGATCCACACATTCTCTTGCGCACCGGATTTGATGCGATCGAGTTTTGCGAGCATGCCGAAGTACATGCCATGTGCGCCCAGAAAAATATCGCAGGGCAACGCCTTTAGCTGCTTGAACGTGCGCTGATAGTCCGCCGCGATGCCCGGATAAGAAGCTGGTTGCCCGGCGTGATCCACCAATCGAAAGCCGGGATTGACGTTCCAGCTACCGACGATGACCGCGTTGAGGGTTCGCCCCGCGTCCTTGACCTGCAGCGTCCAGGTGGTGCAACCGCGGGTGTGACCGGCAGTGTTGTGGGCGGTCAGAACGGCACGATCGAGTTTCACCTCATCGCCGTCATGCAGCACCCGATCAACCTTTGCGGGTTCATAGGTGCTCGTGGCGTAGGCAAAATCCGTGGCGCCGCCGCTTTCGACCACGGCCACATCTCCATCCATCACCATGTACTTGGCGTGGGTTTCCCGAATCACCTCGGCGGCTCCGGCGTCGTGATCGCCGTGGGCATGACTGATCAACAAAATCTTGATGTCCTTGAACTTGAAGCCGAGCTGCTCGACGCTGGTGCGTATCAAGGGCACGGAATCTTTGAAGCTGGGGTTGATCAGAATGAGGCCCTGCGGCGTGACGATGAGGTAGGAGGCCAAGTCCTTGCTGCCAACGTAGTACAGGTTCCCGGCAATGTGAAAAGGCGCGATCGGCGTCAACCAATCCGGATTCGCCGGCACTTGGGGCTGGGCGCGCGCAGCCAGCAAATACAGCGCCGCCAGCATGCATCCGCGAAAGCATCTTTTGTGCATTGCCCACTCCTTAAACAGCCAAACTCAACGCCGACCTCGGGAAGTGCTAGGCTAAACGCGTGGCTACCCACCCCCGCAAATCGTTTTTGACTCGTTTCAATCGTCGCACGATTTTTGCGGCGGCGCTGCTCGTTCCCCTGTGGTTCAGCTTAGGTTCAATGGCCCGGGCCACGACCTTCATTTTGAGCAAGGCCGATGATTCGGTCGTGGGCGAAGACCAGACTGTCATCACGGTTTATGAGGACACGTTGTACGATCTGGCCGCCGCGTACAGCCTGGGTTCCGAGGAACTGATTCGCGTCAATCCCAAGGTCGATCCCTGGCTGCCCGGGGGAGGCAAGCAGCTGCTGGTGCCCGGGCGGCATATTCTTCCGCCCGGACCGCGCGAGGGCGTCGTCGTCAATCTTCCCGAGCATCGTCTCTACTACTATCCGAAGCATAAGCGCGGCGCACCCATCGTGGTGATGACCTATCCCGTCAGCATCGGCAAGATGGATTGGCGCACACCGCTGGGCGTCACCCACGTCATCCAGAAACAGAAGGACCCCATCTGGTATCCCCCGGAATCGGTGCGCAAGGAGCATGAGGCGGCGGGCGACCCCATCCCGGCGGTAGTGCCGGCGGGTCCCGACAATCCTCTCGGGGCCTATGCCATGCGTCTGGCCGCCGGCAAGGGCACTTATTTGATTCACGGGACGAACAATCCGGTCGCGGTCGGCCTCGCGGTGACTCACGGCTGCATTCGCATGTACCCGGACGATGTGGCCCAACTGTTCCCGCTGATTCCGGTCGGCACGCCGGTGCGACTGATCAACGAGCCGGTCAAGGTGGCCTGGATCGACGGCGAGTTGCTGCTCGAAGCGCATCCACCCGTCGATGCTCAAGGACAGAGTTTTGAACCGGACGTCGAACAGTTCTCGCAGCTGCTGCAAGCGGCGGTGGGCGATGCCACGGTGGCCATACATTGGGACTATGCGCGCGAGGTGCTGCAAAAGGCCGATGGCGTCATCGCCACCGTCGGTCTCGAAGCCGAGCTGCCCGCGCCGCCCGCAGCCACGGCGGATGCGACCCGCAGGTAATCAGACTACGACGATGCCCCCATGCGCGTCGCGACCAGCGCATTCACGCTGACCGCCGGCGGCAACGCGACTTTCGCCTTCGAGACCGTGCCCAGGGCGCTGCCGTCGCTGGGATTGCCGATCACGACATAGAACACATCCGAGCGCTTGCGCGAAGTATTCGGCAGCAGCTTGATGAACAGGCTGGCGGTCTGCTTGCCGCGCGGGAAAGACATGGTTGCCCGGGTTTGCGGAACGTAGTCGACGCCCTCGACGGCGGAGGCCGGCTCGGTCCACCACTCGAAGCTCGTGCCGGCGTTGGATCCCTGCGAACGGCGCACCTGGATTTCGGCGAATTTCTGGCCCGGAGCAATTCGATACATGCCGGCGGCTATACCGATCTTCTGGGTCTTGTCGGCCGGCCGGGGCGCAGCAGGGGCGGCGCTGCGGCTCTGCTTGACGTCCTTGGGCACCGCGGGCTCATCCTCGACCAACGGCTGTGATTCTGCGATCTGCGCATTCAGCACATCCAAGTCCACGCTGGCTGCGGAGGGCGGCGGCTCCGAGGCGACATCGTCAATGGCGTCCACCTTGCTGGCCGGCTGATGCAATACCACCCAGGTGACCATCGAGACAATGAGCGTGGCGAGAATGGCGACCAAGCGTGTTGTCGTGGCGTGGCCTTTGACCGAGCGGGTCGGCTGGCTGTCTCTCAACAGCGGCATGGGCCCCAGCGGCTCGGAACCGGGATTGAGTTCGACGAGCCAGTCGCGCACTGACACGGCACGTCCCTCGCGTTCCCAGGCAAGACCCTTGGTCAGCGCGCCCCATTGTCGAGAGGTCAACCCGGCGGGACGCCGAGGGGCCGCGTTGAATGCTCTGGCCTCGGTCGCGAGGCGTCCCTGAAACGGATGATTTCCCGACAGCAGTTCATAGGACAAACAGGCAAGCGCAAATAGATCATCGCGCGGATCGGGCTCCCGCCCTTCCAGTACCTCGCAGCTTGCATAGGCGGGCGTCGTGGCCGTCGCCGACTTGCCGGCGGCGCAGAAATCGATGATCCGCAGTTCGCCTGAATCCGTGACCATGATGTTCTGCGGTCTTAAGTCTCCGTGAGTCACGCGCCTCTCGTGAGCATGCGCCAGACCCTCTCCCACCTCGCGCAGCAAGGCCCAGACGTAGTCTCTCGGCAGGGCGTGCGGACGAAATTTTTGTAAAACGCTGCTGAGGACTTCGCCTTCAATCAGCTCCATGGTGAAGAAGATGAAATCCTGATCCCGATCCAGTTCGAACACCTTCACGACGCTAGGGTGCGAGAGCTTCTGCGCTCCATAGAATTCGCTGCGCAATTTCGACGTGACTTCGAGCTGGCTGCCCGCTTGCCGATTCAGTACCTTGACCGCCACGTGCGAATCGATGTCCGGGTGTTCGCTGCGCAGCCGATCCAGCGCTTTGTAGACAGTGCCATTTCTGCCGCGGCCCAGGCGGCCGACCAGCTCATATCGGTCCCGCAAGACCAGACCGATGTCGAGGCCAGGATCGGGGGTGGTGTTCTGCCACTCATCTGGAGCTTCGAGAGGCTCGGCGGGCGGCGGGGTCTCCGGGGACTTCTCAATAGGCGCATACACATCGACGGGAAGCCCATCGGTTGTGGCACCGAGTTCGCGCTGCGCAAGCTTCAGCTGGATAGAACGAAATAGATCCATTCGACGGGACACCCGTAGCCATTGACCCGCACAGGTTACCTCCCGGAAATCAGGAAGACTCAAGAGCAATCGGCACAATGGAAGCGCAGTTTTCCCAGGGATTTCAGGCATGTGCGCCATTTCACAGATTGCACACCATGGCTTGCTTTCCCCGCGTTTTGGGGTTGCGGCGTGGTGCGCCCGGGAACAGCCGGGCTAAAGCCCGGCTCCATTCCTATTTCAGGGACACTACAGTGGTTTAAGGGCGGCAGCGAACGGTGTCACGCCCAGCTCGCCGTATAGCTCGGCTGGATAGTAGGCATCACCGTCCTGCAGTACCAACGCCACATTTCGAATCGTCGAGATATTCTGGGTTGGATCGCCGTCGATGAGTACCACATCGGCCCGCTTGCCGCGCTCTATGGAACCCCGATCGGCCAGAACGCGCGCATAGGTCGCACCGTTCCATGTCGCTATTCGCAGCACCTCATTCGCCGGGATGCCGGCCTTGACGTACAGCTCGAGTTCCCGCTGCAGCGTGAATCCCGCGAAATTGTCGGTTCCCGAGACGATCGGCACGCCGGCGCGATGAAAGCGCGCGACCGCTTCGAGCATTTTTGCGTACGAGGCGCGCCAGCGCGGCGCCATGTCAGCGGTGATTTCGCTCTCGCTCTTGTAGAACCCGCGCCGCAAATTGATCGGCAGGTGCTCGGCAATCGCGGCAAACGAGGGATTGAGCTCGCCCGGCCTCTGGGTGAACTGGGCTTCGAAAGTGCACAGTGTCACATCGAGCACCGTCTTGTGCGCGATGAACAGCTTCACCAGATCCTGGAACGGCTGCGCATCCAGATCGAGCGCATGCGCATTTTCGGCGATGAGCGTAAAGCGCTGCAGCGAACGGGTATCCGTGTCCGGCTTGACGTAGAAATTCAGCAGCACCTGATTGATGTGCTGAATCTCATCGTAGCCGTCCTTGACTGCATCCTCGGCTTTCATGAAGGCGGGAATATGGCCGCTGACACGCAGCCCGCGCTGATGCGCATAGGCTGCCGTTTCCTTCACCCACTCCGGCTTGAAGGAATTGTAAATCTTGATCTGCGGGTAGCCGCGCTGCGCATAGAAATCCACCGCGCGTTTCGCCTCGTCGAGGCTTTCGACCAGAATGCCGCCGCTGGCGTTGAACGGGCTCTTGCCCTCGATGAAGCCGGCGGGAACGATATGCGGACCGATCGATTCGTGGCGATCAAGGCGGTCGATGGCCTGCGCCAGCGTTGCATTGTCATTGCCCATGTCGCGCACGGTGGTGATGCCCGCCGCGAGATTCAGCAGATAATCCCCCGGGGAAACATGCGCGTGCATGTCGATGAGACCGGGCAGCAGAGTGCGCCCGTTGGCGTCGATCACCGTACCCGGCTTCTGGCTGGGCGAGCCCGCGGGATAGACCGCGCCGATCCGGCCATGATTCAGATACACATCCTGCAAGGGCCCGAGCACGGCGTGCTCGGAGTCGAATACCCGCGCGTTCTTGATCAACACCGGCTGCGCCAACTCGTGCCGATTGCGCTTGGCGACATCGCGCTGGTAGTTGTTCTGCGCTTCCAGCTGCAGACGCTCCAGCTCAGCGGCCTGGGCTTCCCATCCCTTGACGATCAGCTGGGCGAAACCGGGAAAGATCGCGGCGAACACACGCTGCCCGTCCGCGTTCATCCAAATGTATTGCGGTTCCAGATCCGCGCCGCGCAGCGCGTACAGCGTCACCGCCCGCGTTTCGCCGGCATTCGTGACCTTCGTATCAGTGAGTTTTATCACCGACAGTTCGCCGCCGGGAATGCCGGGCAGCTTGGAGGAGGGCGCCTTGATCAGCGCACGCATGGTGATGCCGGCGACTTCGAAGGTTGAATCGATCGGCACATAAAGCGCCGATCCGCTGACCTTCATCGAACCGTGATCAACGACACCCGCCCACTCGGCCTGGTTGCCCTTGCGCTCGAAGTGCTCGTTGACGACCGAGCCGAACGTCGACTTGCCCGTGATCTTGAAGCGTTGCAGCGTGCCGTCGGCGGCCAGCCAGACTTTTTCCTTGTAATCGGGGCCGCGGCCGTTTTCTCGATAGCTGAAATCGCTCGTGATGCTCCCGTCGTCGGCGATGCGCGTAACCTGTTCGCCGCCCGCGTGCCCCGAAAAGAGCATGGTGTAGCGATACTCGCTCGCTGCCCGTGCGGCCGATGCGACGCACACCGCGCACATCAGCATCCCCAGCTTGATCCCTGAACGCATTCTTATTCTCCGCTTATGTTTATCGGCGGCCGGATTCTATCGGATCCCAGCAGCGGCGACAGCCGGCGGTTCGCCAGGCCGGCCGCACTCTCATAGGCGTAGGCCAACTGCAGACAACTGAATTCCTGGCGATTGGGCGCGATGATCTGAATGCCCATCGGCAGTCCGCGATCGCTGAATCCCGCCGGTGCGGCGAGTGCCGGGCATCCTGACATCGTGACGAGCAGCACGCCCTTCATCCATTCGTGGTACGTCTGCATTTTCTGTCCGGCGATTTCCTGCGGCCAATGCTGATCGACATCGAACGGAAAAACCTGCGCCGTGGGCGCGACGAAATAGTCGTAACGTTCGAAGAAGCGGCGCACCGCCTGGGACCACGCCGTACGCACGACGGATGCGGCGGTGATGTCGTAAGCCGATTGTCTCAATCCCGTTTCGATCTCGAATATTGCTTCGGGCTTGAGCAGAGCGCGCTTTGCGGGATCGTTGTAATACTCGAGCAGCGACGACCCCTGTTGCCAGCCGCGAAGGCGAATGGCGGCTTGCCAGACCGCTTCGATATCAAATTCGGGCACGCCCTCCTCGACGAGACAGCCCAGCGACTCGAAGGCCTGCAAAGCGGTCCGGCAAACATTGAGGACGCCCGGCTCGCAGGGCGTATGCCCCTTGAAGTCTCCGCCCCAGGCAATGCGCTTGCCTTTGAAATTCGCATCAAGGCGCCCTTCAAATGCAGCGCCGCTCCCATCCAGAGACAGCGGCACGCGCGCATCGAAACCTGCTTGTACCGAAAGCAGCACGGCAAGATCCGTGACATTCCGGGCCATGGGGCCACTCACGCCCATCGAGGGCAGCCACCCATCGCGGGCATCGTTGGGAATGCGGCCTATGCTGGTGCGAAAGCCGAAAACATTGTTCCATCCCGCTGGATTGCGCAGGCTGCCGCCGTAGTCCGATCCGTCCGCGACGGGCAGCATCCGCAGCGCCAGAGACACCGCGGCGCCGCCGCTGCTGCCGCCGGCCGAGCGCGTCAGATCGTAAGCGTTGCGGGTGACGCCGTACACCGGGTTATAGGTGTGCGACCCCAGCCCAAACTCCGGCGTATTGGTCTTGCCGATGAATATGGCGCCGGCATCGCGCAGCCGCCCTACCATCAGCGAGTCCGCCGAGGGCACGAAGTCCTTCAACAGCGGCGATCCCAGGGTGGTCCGAATGCCCTTCACCGCCTGCAGATCCTTCACCGCATGCGGAAAACCGTGCAGCGGCCCCATGGATTCGCCCCGTCCGAGTTGAGCGTCGCGCACCGCGGCCAGCGCCATCAGATTTCCGCGATCCTGAAGCGCGACGATGGCATTCACCTTCGGATTCAGCGCATCGATATGATCCAGGTACGCTCTCATCACCTCGACGCACGAAACTTTGCGTGCGTGGATCGCCTTTGCCAGCGTCGCGGCATCCATCATGACGAGTTCGTTCGGGCGGCGCTTGGGCTGCGCCTGACCGGGCGGCGCGTACACGGCTGCAGCCACGCCCGCACCGGCCGCCAGGCCGAGTATGGTGCGCCTGCTGAGTTCAGCCTTGTCGGAATTGCTGTCGGCCTCCGTCATCCCGCCTCCAAGAGTTCCAGGTCCCGAATCAGGTGGGCAGCATCAACACGAAGCCGCCGTTCTCGTATGCATAAAATCGCCACTCGGCAACGGTTTTCGGCGTCCCCAGGACGACCAGCTGTTGCCGCAGGGTGGCGACGTCATTGAACACATCCGAGGCCTTGATGATGCTTTCATACTTTTGCAACAGCGAATCGGTTGCCGGGCCCAATGCCGCATAAGTGATCAGCACCTTCAAGGGTGCGTTGAACAGCTGTAGCTTGTTCATGGTCTCCTGGGCCTGAGAAGCGTCGTTTTCGTGTTCGATGGCAACCGAAACCCAATTCGCATAGGAGGCGAATTTGCCGGTGTTGTCGATGCCGCGCTCCTCGTAAAACATCCCATCCAGCGTGTAGTACTCCTTATTCCAGGATAACAAGCCGAGATGCCTTGCAATCCGGGGATAGATGGTGGATCGCATGAAGTAATTGTAGGACTTGGTCTCGAAGCCGATGGCCGTGCGGAAGCTGTCGTGCTCGGACTTCATGACCGCGACGAAGGCGTTGCGAAAATCTCTGGGCGTAACTTTGTTCATCGAAAGACCCTTCGGCTTTTATTTTGCACCGAATCGAGCGCCCTCATCGATAATTTTCGCCAGAACCACAGTTTGCGGCTCAAGAATCGGGATACGGCGCCGATTTAATGCCTATGCCAGACGGTAAACCGCGTAAATCAGCCGATCCTCTTTACTTGCTCCTGCGCGAAGGACGCGTCGAGGAATTCAATCGGCGCAAAAAAGCCGGCGAGAAGTGCGACCTGCGCGGCTGCGACTTTCGCGGCCTCGATTTGCGCGAGCTGGACGTGTCGAATGCCGACTTCTCGGACTGTTACTTTCGCCAGTCGGATCTACGTGGACTGGATCTGCGAAGCTGCGCCCTGGAGGGCGCAAGCATCCATGGTGCTCATGTATCCGGCGCCTTTTTCCCTTACAAGCTCGCGGCGGATGAAATCGAGATGTCCGTGCGTATGGGTACGCGCCTGCGCTATCGATAATTCGGCGCAGGTGGTCTTGCGCTAAACTTGCGCCCGGGCTACAGCAACCTGGACGCGCATGGCAAGCTTCGGCGATCGTGTCATTGAAAGGATGCGCGAATTGGGTCATCCGCTCTGCGTTGGACTCGATCCCTACCTCGACCGCATCCCAACTCCCTTTCGGCGCGGCGCGATGGCGCCGGCGCACCCCGACACCGCACAAGCCGTGCAAGAGTTCTGCTGCCGCACCATCGATCTGATCGCGGCGGAGGTGTCCATCATCAAGCCGCAGGCAGCTCTGTTCGAGCGCCTCGGTTGGCGCGGCTGGCAGGTGCTCGAGCGAGTCATCGAGCATGCGCATGCCGCCGGCCTCCTGGTACTGCTCGATGCGAAGCGCGGCGACATTGCCGATACCGCGGCGGGCTATGCGCAGGCCTACCTCGCTGCCGATGCGCCTTGCGGCGTCGATGCCTTGACTGTCAACCCCTATCTGGGACCTGCAAGCCTCGAACCGTTCATGCTGGAAGCGAAACGCGCGCAACGCGGCGTGATCGTCTTGGTCCGCAATAGCAACGCCGATTCCTCGGCGTATCAGCGCCGAGAGACCGAAGCAGGACCGTTCTTCAGGGTTGTCGCCGCCTCGCTCAAGCCGTACCAAGAGTCGCTGACGCTGGGGAGGACCGGATGGGCTTCATTGGGCGTGACGGTCGCGGCAACTCATGCCGCGGACAGTGAACAGATTCGCGCCGAGTTACCGAACACGCTGTTTCTGGTCCTGGGGTATGGCGCTCAAGGCGCAACCGCACGCGATGCCGTTCGCGGCTTTCGCCGCGGTCCTGCCGGATTGGAAGGCGGCATGGTGAGCTCATCGCGGCCCATCTTGTTTCCGTACGAATTCTGCGATGCGAAACGCTGGGAACACGGCGTGCGCAGTGCGCTGGCCAAGGCCACGAGCGAACTCGCAGAAGCGATTGTCTAGCGGCTCATTGTCTCGCACACTGCCTTTGGAGTGCGGCGAGAAACGGAGATAGCGGGTGCAAGACGACTTAGGAATATCGGATGGACCGCAGAGTGCATTTGTAGCGCTCGATGACGGTGAGTATCAAGCCACCGAACTCACACGTGGTCCCTGGCATCCGGAACATCAGCACGCCGGCCCGCCCTCGGCGCTGGTCGCACAAGCCATCGCCCGGACCGCCGCCGCGCTCGGCTTCACGCGCATCTCACGCCTGACGGTCAGCCTGTATCGGCCGATTCCCATCGCGCAGCTCAAGATCGTGGTCGAGACCGCTTACTCGGGTCGTAATGTCGGCCATTTCGCCGCGCGCCTCATTGCCGCGGGCAAAGAGGTCGCGCATTGCTCGGCACTCGCACAGCGTGAAGCGAGATTGAGTATTCCATCGAACCTGCCGGGCCACCCACCGCCGGCGGCACCGCGAACAGTGGAAGAGTCGCCCCCCTCGCGATTCCCTTTCACCAACCGATCACTTGGCTACGCGGACCTCATGGAAACCCGCCTGGCGCAGGGTAGTTTTTTCTCAGGGCCAACCGCGGTATGGTTCCGGTTGCGCCGGCCACTCATTGCGGGACAGGAACCCTCAGGCATCGAGCGCGTCGCGGTCGCCGCGGATTCCGCCAACGGGATCAGCGCCGTGCTCGAATTCAAGCGCTACCTGTTTGTTAATAACGATCTTTGCATCAACTTGTTTCGCATACCCCAAGGCGAATGGATCTGCATCGACGCCCGCACCCTGATCGGACCGGATGGCAGCGGACTGGCGGAGGCGCAGATCTTCGACAGCATCGGATTGATTGGCCGATCAACCCAAAGTCTCATGATCAGATTGAGAGAATAAGTGCATGCTCGCGTCATCAAAATTGATAACCCTGATTTGGTCCTCGCGTATTCCGGAGGCTGAGCGTTTCTACGGCGATGTGCTGGGTTTGCCGCTCGCAGGAAGATCCCACGGCGCGCTGGTGTACGAGGTCGGCGGCGGCGACCTTCGGGTGTCGCCGGTACCCTCCACGCAACCTTCGGCTCACACCGTGATGGGCTTTGCCGTTGAAGACGTCTCTGCGATCGTCGCCAGTTTGACTGCGCGCGGGGTTGCGTTCGAGCGCTTTGCGGGATTTCCACACGATGCGGCCGGGATTGTGCTGACGCCCGAGGGCGCGAAAGTCGCCTGGTTCCGCGACCCCGACGGCAATCTCTTGTCCGTCGTACAGTACGCCAAGACCTCATGAATCGAAGCGCCGCTGCGGCTTGCGTCATCATTTTTCTGGCGCTTTGTACGACGCGGGCCGGCTCGATCGCGCAGGCCGCCGAACCGTGGTTGCCCAATTCGCCGGGCGCAGGACATTGCACGCTGACCGGCGACGGCGCGACGCTCGCGAACGAAGCGCTCCGTTTGCGCTTGTCCTCGAGCGATCACGGGCTGAAGCCCCTGGCGCTCGAGAACGCCTACGACGGCATCATCACGGTGCTGCGCGGGGAACTCTTCGAGATTCAGCTGCACGACGGTCGGCGTCTGCGCGCGAGCGACTTCCGGATCGAGGGCCCCCTCGCCTGCTCGAAGCTCAAGGGCCTGCCAGGTGCGGCGCGCCGTGCGGATAGGCGCGACGGCGTGGAACTGCGCGCGTCCCTGCACCAATCCGACGGCGAT
Organism: uncultured Gammaproteobacteria bacterium; assembly: GCA_963775565.1. Classification (GTDB taxonomy): domain Bacteria; phylum Pseudomonadota; class Gammaproteobacteria; order Steroidobacterales; family Steroidobacteraceae; genus Bog-1198. The sequence goes on along the minus strand of CAVZJP010000014.1, from coordinate 291,974 downwards.
CTTGTCGCCGCCTTCGCCGTTCAACTGCGCGACGGCAGCAATTACGTCCGCGAAGCGTTGCGCCTCGAGACACCACGGGAACTGAACATCGCCAGCGTCACGCTGATCAGTCTCGATTTGCCGGGAGCGGCAGTGGCCGGGGTCGTCGACGGCTCGCCGCTCACTGCGGGCGACCTCTTCCTCGGGTTCGAACACCCCATGGCGCAGGCGAGTGTCATCGGGGGCCACGCCACGGCGCTCGTGAAGCGCGCGTTGCCGCTGCGAACCGCCGTGGGCGCCAGCTACTCCGCCATTATGGGCGTGGCGCCGGCGGGCCAGCTGCGCCGTGGCTTCTCGGCGTATCTCGAGGCCGAGCGCGCGCATCCCTTCCGAACATTCCTGCACTACAACTCGTGGTACGACATCGGCTATTTCACACGCTATTCCGAGGCGGACGCGCTGGCAGTGATCAACGCTTATGGCGAGGAGCTGGTGCGCAAGCGTCACGTCCCGATGGACTCCTTCTTATTCGACGATGGCTGGGACGACACGACGCGGCTGTGGCAATTTCATGCCGGCTTCCCTTCCGGGTTCACACCGCTGCGAGACTCGACGGCCAAATTCGGCGCCGCCCCGGGGATCTGGCTGTCGCCCTGGGGCGGCTACGGACCGCCCCGCAAAGAGCGGCTTGCGACGGCCGCCGGCCTAGGCTACGAAATCGACACGCAGGGGCTCGCTCTCTCCGGACCGCGGTACTACGCGCTGGTTCATGGCGTCGCGATCGATCTGCTGCGCCGGTACGGCATCAACCAGTTCAAGTTCGACGGCGTCGGCAGCCCCGACAAGGTGACGCCGGGCAGCGCTTTTGACAGCGACTTTGCCGCTGCAATCAGTCTGATCGACGATCTGCGCGCCGAGAAGCCAGACTTGTTCATCAACCTGACTACCGGTACGTGGCCCTCCCCTTTCTGGCTGCGGACTGCCGACTCGATCTGGCGCGGTGGAGAGGACCACCTTTTTCAAGGCGACGGCTCCGATCGCGCACGCTGGATCACTTACCGCGATGCTGACACCTACGGGGGTATCGTCCGGCAAGGGCCCCTGTACCCGCTGAACTCGGTGATGCTGCACGGGATCATTTATGCCCGCCACGCCCGTGGCCTCGAGACGGATCCACACGGCGACTTCGCCGCGGAGGCATGGTCGTATTTCGGCAGCGGCACAGCTCTACAGGAACTCTACATTTCTCCCGATCTGTTGAAGTCCGGCGACTGGGACGTGCTCGCCGCTGCCGCCCTATGGGCACGCGCGCGGGGCGATGTCTTGCGCGACAGTCATTGGATCGGCGGCGATCCGGCCCGAGGGGAGGTCTACGGTTGGGCATCGTGGGCGCCCGGACGCGCCGTGCTCGTGTTGCGCAACCCGGCCGCGGCAAGCCGTTCGTTCGATGTCGACCTCGCGCCGCTTCTCGAGTTGCCGGCGGGCGAGGGCCGCCGCTTCCTTGCCCGCTCGGTGTTCGGAAAGACGCCGCCGCCCACGCTCGTCGCGGGCCGACCCCTGCGACTGGAACTCGCACCCTTCGAAGTGCTGGTGTGGGATCTTGAAGCAGCGCGCGAGCGCTAGGTTTTCGATTCGGATCGGGCCGCCCAGATATTGAGACCGCCATCCTTCGCGTATCGATCGATGGATTCCGTTTCGTCTGAGCTGAAGTCGGGGCGCCGCAAAGCACCCAAGCACTCCTCGATCTGAGCCCAGTTGCTTGCGCCGATCAAGGCACTGGTAATGGCGGGTTTGGCCAGTACCCACGCAATCGCCATTTGCGCGAGACTCTGTCCGCGCTGGCCCGCAATCTTGTTCAGCTCGCGTACGTTGGCAATATTGGCTTCGGTGAGCATACTTTTGCTGAACGACCCGTCCTGCGCGGCGCGCGAGGATTCTGGAATGCCTTTAAGGTACTTGGAGGTGAGAAGCCCCTGGGCGAGCGGTGAAAATGCGATGCAACCCAATCCTTCCTGGGCCAACACCTCCAGCAAGCCGTCTTCCACCCATCGATTGAGCATGGAGTAGGAAGGCTGATGAATCACAAACGGGACCTTGAGATCCCGCAGAATCGCGGCAGCCTCGCGCGTCTTCGCCGGACCATAGGATGAAATGCCCACATAGAGGGCTCTGCCGCTCTGCACGGCCGTCTGCAGCGCGCCCATTGTTTCCTCGAGCGGTGTTTGAGGATCAAAGCGATGCGAATAGAAAATATCCACATACTCCAGGCCCATGCGTTTGAGGCTTTGATCCAGGCTGCTGAGCAGATACTTGCGTGACCCCCACTCACCATATGGGCCGGCCCACATTAAATATCCTGCCTTGGTGCTGATGATCAGTTCATCGCGGTGCGCAGCCAGATCGGTGGCCATGATTCGGCCGAAGTTGCTCTCGGCTGAACCGGGCGGTGGACCGTAATTATTCGCAAGATCATAATGAGTGATGCCGTGATCGAAGGACTTGAGAATCATTTCACGCGCATTGTCGAATGGCGCATCGCCGCCAAATCTCTGCCAGAGTCCGAGTGAAATTCGCGGCAGCTTAAGACCGCTCCGACCGCAACGCGCGTAGGGAATTTTTTGATATCGATCAGCGGCAGCTGTATACATGCACGGACCCTGCGTTGAAGCAATCCTCTAAGAACCGCCGCGCAGCAGCGGATAGCGTACGTAGTTCCTTGGAACGGAGACGAGTGGTTCGTCGAGCACGATGCCGGTGCGGCGCCGGCCGACTGCCCGCATATAAGTGAGAGTGGCGCCACGGTCCCGATCGAGCATCTCGATCTCTGCACGATTGTCGGGCGCCACGGCTCGCTGCCATTCCCCCCACAGCTGCCACGCATCCTCCAGGGAATCCGCGTGAGTCACATCGAGGATGCCGCTTCGCTGCCAATGGCGCCGCCACCAATCATGCGAGTGAAGGCACGCCATGTTCGGCTCCCACCAGCCCTTTAGGGAGGCCGGCAGTTCGCCATCCAATTCATGCGTCAATCCTGCGCCGGCAATTGCCATGGCGCCGCCGGGCTTGACCAATCGCGTCAGATAATGCGCGTAGGTGTCATCGGTGCCGTAGTACTGGAAGGAGTCGATCGATACGATCACGTCGAAGAACTCTGCGGCGAATGGCAGGGCATGCGCCTCGGCGTGGATGGGGTAGACGCCCTCAGAGATCCCGGCATCGCGTATGCACTGAAGATTATCCGTGGCGCTGAACCAGAGATCGGTGGCCCATACCTCCACGCCGAATTCGCGATGCAAAAAAATCGAAGACATCGCCCTGCCGCACCCGAGGTCGAGGACGCGCATCCCGGGGCGCAAATCCAGCAACTCACACAGCCACTCGGTGAGCCAGAGCGCATTGGCGCCGCCTGTGCCGCGCCCGATCACCCACTCAGGATGATACTGATTCGAACGCGGAAACCGATCGCTGATCAGGAGCGCCATTCGCGAACTGCGCCGCAATGGCAACCGCCTTCCATTTTCATGCCATTCTCCCGTTCGGGCCGATCACTCTAGTGCGTAGCGCCGTGGCGGGCGTACGCGCCATTCCCCCGGGTTGTTTAGCGGATCGCTACTCGTGCACGGGTGTCCAGGACTTGTCCGGGTTGTAAAGCTCCATCTTCTGGAATACCTCGAGCGTATCGGGACCAAAGTCCTTCTCATAGACCACGCCCGCCTGGCTCACCATGAAAGTCTTCACGCCGGTCTCACCATACTCGGCCGGGGCCGCCACGAGCGCAAAGCCACCGATCATGATCCCCTTCACCACAAAATCCATTTGTCCAAGCGGCGCATTGGGCCCCTGCCCCTTCAACACCTTGAAGAAATAGCCGTGATAGGGATCCCCCGGCATTTTGTAGCCTTGTCCGATTGCCTGCGCGATGTTCTTGCCAACGGGACCGCCCCAAGTTCCATCGGCGTTCTGCCAGGCTAGCCCGTCTTGCTTGCCGGGACTGGCAATGACACGTTGCGCGTACTGGGCGGGCTCGTAGCCGGAGCGCTTGCGGAAAGCGTAATCGTATTGCGCTTCCACAAAGCCATGACAGATCTCGATGGCATCGAGCTCGTTGCTGCCGATACGTCGATCAAAGAGCTCCTGGCGACCCGCGGCGGCATCGAACGACCAACGGCTCCCTTGCTTCACGATCGGCAGAGCGAACGGAAACTCGCCCTCACCCACGAGCAGTCGTGCACTATTTGTCTTCGCATCGATCGACACGCGCTTCTTGATGCGTGCCTGCGCGGCGAAGGCCAGTGCCCGCTCGCGGTCCTGGGCGAACTCACCTGTCAGGACGACGTCTTCGCCGTCATGACCCACCAGCTTGAGAAGGGCGGGCACGTCGAATTTCTCGGCCGCGCTGATCATGGCATCGGCAGCCAGTTCGGGGCTGTCAAATGTCTGCGGACTTCCCGGGTGCGCAGCAGGGGCGGCAACGGTCGCCGCCGCGTTTTGAGAGGCCGGCTCCGCGGCGGTCACCGCCGCCGACACCAGGATCCCGAAGGCTGAACTCACGACGCACAGAAAGGCGGACAGAGTTGCCTGCGATGATGTTGACTTCATGATTCTTGCTCCATTGATTGGCATCTGAGGTCTCGGGCTGCTCATCTTCTGCGCCCCCCGCCCCCGCGGCTGCCGCCACCGCCCCGCGACATGGAACTCGCGCCCCGACTGCTCGAGGCATTCGCGCGCGACCCGCTGCCGCCGCTGCCTGAGAAGGCGTCGCGACTTCCGCCGCCGCTGCCATAGCCTCCGCCCACGTCGCGACTGCCGACCCGATCCGCTCCTCCGCCCGCCGAGCCTCCCGCCGATCGATTGCTCACACCGGCGCTCGAACCTGGGCCTCCGCCCACGTCGCGATTACCCGAGGAAACCCCGCCCTGGCGGCCCAGCTGTTGCGCCGCGCCGGCTTCACGGGTTGAGGCCGAGGCACCGCGTGTGCTTCCCCCAAATCGATCTGCGGTCGCGCGATCTTGATAGGGCGTACCGCCGCGATGCGCAGGACTGTGTTGCCAGTTGCTGTTTCCGGCGCCCCCGACTCCCCCAGCACCACCCACTCCACCGGGCTTGCCGGCTCCACCGACACCACCCACTCCACCGGGCTTGCCGGCCCCGCCGACACCACCAACCCCGCCGACGCCACCGGCTCCGCCGACACCACCGACTCCGCCCACGCCACCGACGCCACCGACACCACCGACTCCGCCCACGCCACCGACACCGCCAACTCCGCCGGCACCGCCCCCGGTACGGACGAAGTTATTATTGTGATTGATGTAGACGTTGGTACTTCCCCATCCGCATCCGTAACCCCATCCTCCGCTCGCCCACGCGCCCATCGCGAATCCAAACGCGAAGGTGACGGCCAGAGCTCCGGGCGGGGGATAATAAATGGGTGGATAGGGATAGTAGGGGTAAGGCGCACCGTAGACCACCGTCGGGCTGTAGGTAGGTACGTAGATCACCTGCGGATCCGCGGGCTCGATCACGATCACGCTCTGGGTTTCGATAACCTTCGTCTCCACGAGCTGCTGCTCGTTCGTTTTCAGATTGCCCTTCTCCTGGGCTTTCTTGCGCATCCGCTGCACGGCGTCCATCACATCCTTCTGCTGCGCGAGAAATGCATTGCCCAGATCGGTGGTCCACTGGATGTCATCGGCCAGCCTCTTCACCACGTCCGGCAATCCGGCCATCGACTGAACGCTTGGGTCCCACGGCTCCTTGCCCACGGCGGTGACGAGCGCCTCATCCTTCAAGGTCGGGTTCTTCGCAAGCCACTGCTGCAGCTGCACGAGCTCCAATGGATAGGTGGAGGCGGCCAAAACCTGGGCCAGCAAAGGATCGGGATACAGCGCCACCGGAGCCACCAGCATTTCGAGCTGTTCCGGCGGAATCTTGGTCGATTCACCTGTTGCCGGCGTCGTTGCCGGCGCCCCAGACGCCGGCGGGTTGGTGGCCTGTGCCAGCGTCAGGTGCCCGAGCGCGTCACCGAAAGCGAGCCCCATGGCCAGAACGGCCACGAGCACGCGCGGTGTGACTCTGTGTATAAGGTGTTGCCTCGAAATCATGGCAATTGCCCCTCTGCGTAATTATAACGAAAACACGGGAACCGCTGAATTCGCTTACGAATTCCCCGGCTTCCCCAACATGACGGTTGCTCGATTCTCATGACGCGGGCGCCTTGCGCTGCTGCCAAACGTACACCGAAATGGCGCAGATCAACAACAGCAAACCGAGCAAGAAACCGGAGCCAAGCCTGTTGCGGACCACGAGCAGTGCACGCTGCGACGCGAAGGACCTTGCGATTGTTCGAAGACGCGATCATGGGCCACCGTATGTCTTGCTGGACCGCGCCGTGAGCTAAAAGCGGTAACTCGCGCCCAGCTTGATCTGATTCACGTAGGGTGTGCCGCCGTTGCTCCCCAACTCGACCCAGTGACGCTCAAACGCGAGCTTTACGGAGACAGAGTCCGTCACATCCCAGCGTCCGCCGACACCGACTTGAAACGCAAATCCATCGACGTTTTTCGTGGATCGCGCCGTCCCGCAAACGTAGCCATACCACGGATCGTACCAACAGCCGCTCACGGGAAGGCCGGTGGGAATATTGGTGTCGATAAAGCTGTAGCCGACGCCGGCCATGACGTACGGCGTCAGTTCCTCGTCGAGTACATTGAATTGAACGTTAAGGCGCGGCGTGAATGACTGGTACGAACCATTCGCGTTCGCCAAGCCGCCGGCGCCGGTGATGATGTTGGCTTTGTAGTCGACGTTCGCCCAGTCGAAAGCAAATTGCGCTTCAAAATGCGGCGTGGCGCGGTAGCCGAAATAGACCGAAAATCCATAATCCGTAGCAAGATTGGCGGTCGTACCACCCTCAAAATGCAGGGTCTTCGGGTTTTGATAAACGAGATCGATGCCGGCTTCCCACCCGCTGTCGTTCTCCATCTGCGCGTGCGCGATCGAGGATAACGCCAGGTTAGCCGCCGCAATCAACACAATCCCAATGATCAATCGAGCCATGACACCGCCCCGGTCCTTGATGACTTCAACAACGTGCCTGCATGGTCAACCATGAGCTGATGGCCCAAATCCTGGCTCCACACCACCGAGCGCAGACCGAGCACCCGTCGACGTTGCGAGCAAGGCGTACGTACTATGCTGTGTTTCCCGGTGACATGCAGCTAGACGCGTGACGCTAACTGGTGGGACTTTGGTCTAATAGCCTCTCATGCCTTTTTCTGATCAAGCTAATCCATTGATTATGGACGGTTTGCATACCAATAAGGCCGGGCAACTCATTGCTGCGGAGCGTTCGATGCCCGGGCTCGACGCCATCGGCCGTTGCGGCACAGCGGCAGCCCCAAACGCGTAAGGCTCCGGACCTTTGCGCGACCTCTGTGGATGAGTTACAAAGCCCCACCGAACCTTTCCGGCGGGATTTGATGGAACTGCTCGAGCGTGAACAATGTCTCGCCGATTTGGCCGAATGGCTCGATTCCGTGGCGACACGCGGCGGCTGCATCGCGCTGGTGGGCGGCGAAGCAGGTATCGGCAAGTCCTCGCTGCTGCAAGAATTCGCAAAATTACAGCGGCATACGCGTGTACTGTGGGGCACTTGCGATGCGCTGTTCACGCCTCGGCCTCTCTCGCCGCTGCACGACATCGCGCGGCAGACGCGCGGCCCGTTATTGACGGCCGTCAATTCCGGAGGCAACCGCGACGAAATCTTCACGGCGGCGCTCGACGAGCTTGAGCGTGCTGCGGCCCTGGTCGTCTTCGAAGATATGCACTGGGCGGATGAAGCGACGCTCGACCTGCTCAAGTATCTGGGTCGCCGAATTCATCGTACGCAAGCCATGCTTGCAGTCACGTATCGCGACGACGAGGTAGGCCTTCGGCATCCTCTGCGATTCGTCATCGGCGACTTACCCCGTACGAGCATGCACAGAATGTCGCTCACGCCGCTTTCCGAGACCGCCGTTGCACGGCTTGCAAGACGGGCCGGCCGATCATCGAAAGCCCTGCACAGCATCACCGGAGGAAACCCGCTGTTCGTAACCGAAGTGCTCGCCGGTGCCGACGACACGATCCCGGCAACAGTGCGCGACGCCGTTCTTGCGCGCGCGCTCAGGCTTTCCCCCGCAGCACGCGAAATCGCGGAACTGGTCTGCGTTGTCCCTGGAAAAACGGAGCGCTGGCTGCTGGAGCAAGCCGTGCGGCCGGATGAAGCGAACATCGAGGGTTGCCTGAACATCGGCATGGTGCGTGACAAGGGCGGCGCCCTCGCCTTCCGGCACGAGTTGGCCCGGCATGCGCTCGAAGATTCCCTCTCGCAGGCGCGACGGCAGAGTCTGCATGCACGCGTGCTCTCGATCCTTGCGGCACGCCCGGGTACTCCTGTGGCGCGTCTCGCGCATCATGCGGACTGCGCGAACGGTGCCGAGGATGTCTTGCGTTTCGCGCCAATTGCTGCTGCAGAGGCCGCCTCGGTTGGTGCTCATCGGGAAGCGGCATCGCATTATCAAGCTGCACTCCGCCACGCTGGCAATCTGCCGCCCGACCGGCGTATTCAACTGCAGGAACATCTGTCGTATGAGTATCATCTGACGGGACAGCATGAGCGTGCCATCGAGATCCGACGCTCGGCGCTGGACTATTGGCGCGCCTCGGGACAGCGCTTGAAGGAAGGGGAGGCGCTGCAGTCGCTGTCTCGCCTCAGCTGGTTTGCGGGCAAAACCGCTGAGGCCAACCAATACGGTATCGACGCTGTCAAGATTCTTGACTCGCTGCCGGCGGGCACGGAATTGGCGAAGGCGTATTGCATTCGTGCGGAGCTCGATATGGAGGCTCACGAGTCGGCCTCGGCGATCGATTGGGCGCAGCGCGCCATCGCGCTCGCGGAACCGTGGGCGGATGCCGAGATTTTGAGTGAAGCGCTCAATACCCGCGGCATCGTGCGCCTCATTGGCGGCGATGCATCCGGATGGGAGGATCTTGACCGGGGCCTGCAACTCGCTGTCACCAGTGGCATGTCGGAGTGTGTGGCTCGCGTCTATTCGAGCCTTGCCGCCATGACTGTATCCGGCCGGCAATATTCACGCGCGGCTGCGTACCTGAGCGACGGATTGGCGTACTGCGAAGAACACGACCTGGATTCTTGGTGGCTCTACCTGCTCGCCTATCGGGCGCGCCTGAGATTTGAGCAGGGCAATTGGAATGAGGCGAGCGACGATGTGGAGGCCGTGTTGCGCCATCCGCGCAGCACATTGGTTACCCGCGTTCCCGCGCTTAGGATTCTCGCGCACCTGCGAATTCGGCGGGGTGATCCTGACGTCAGCTCACCGCTCAGCGAAGTGCGGGTGGTCTCGGGGCCGGGGGCGGACCTGCAGCGCGTCGGCACGCTGGCAGCGGTATGCGCTGAAGCTGCATGGCTCGAGGGCGATCGTGAAGGGGTGCGCCGCGAAGTGCAGCCTGCGTACGACCTGGTTTGCCGGCGGCGGGATCCGCGGATGAAGGGCGAGCTGGCCGCCTGGCTGTGGCGCGTGAATGCCCTCGAGCAGAAACCCTCGGATATTGCAGAGCCCTATGCGCTGGAGATCTCGCGCGACTGGCAAGGCGCGGCGCGTACCTGGCAGGCGCTGGGCTGTTCCTATGAGCACGCAAGCATGCTTGCGTGGTACGGAGACGAGGGCGAGCAACGGGAAGCGTTTAAGATGTTCGAGCAGCTCGGGGCGGCACCAGCGGCGCTTGCTCTGCGCAGGCAAATGCGGGCACGAGGTTTCCGCACAGTGCCTCGCGGCGCACGTGCTTCCACCCAACGCCACCCGCATGGACTGACGCGGCGGGAGGCCGAGATTCTGACGCTCCTGTCCGACGGCCTGCGCAATTCGGTGATCGCGAGTCGCCTGTTCGTTTCGACGAAAACGGTCGACCACCACGTCTCGGCGATCTTGACGAAGCTCGGCGTGGAATCGCGCGCCGAGGCCGTCGCCATATCTCGCCGGCAGCCGCACCCAGCCGGGTGAAGCGGGGCGGCGATGCGACGCCCCGCGCTTCAGAGCCTACTTCGGTGACAGTGTCACGGGCACTTCAGTAATGCTGTCGACGGGCAGTGCATTGAGAATTGCCGCTTTGCGGATTGCCGCCTCGCTCGGCCCTTCGTAGATGCAAAAGGTCTTCGTCTTGTCAGCATTGGCATACGACTCAACCCAACGGACACCGACGCTGGCATTGTTCGCGTTCACCTTCTTCTTGGTGGCGGAATTGAGCCCGTCGAGCGCGCCCTGCGGGAAGGTGCGCTCGACCAAGAAGCGGTGCACCGGACTTTTTACCGGGGAAGCCGCAGGCTGCGCGGGTAGGTCCGCAGCAATCGCAGGGGATAGAAGAAAGGCCGCCAATATCGCAATGAGGGTTTTCATCTTAATTGGCCGCCTGTTTTTCGCAGGTTACGTGGGTGTTCCAATCGGCGAAGCTGCCCTTCGGATTATCCTCCCAGGCCCACACATGAATTTCATAAAACGCCGGCAACCCGTAGCGATTCGGTGCGCTGATATAGTTCATCAGATCCCCTTCCAGAGCCGGGGTGCTGGTGGCACCGTTAGGCTGTCCTTGCCAGACGCTGGCAAGCACGATGAACTCGACGCCGACCAGTCGGAACGCACCGCCTGAGAGCGGCTCGTATATCAAGGCTTGGGGCTGATCCGCTTGCAGCACGAAGCTACCAATGCGGCTCGGCATTACGAAGTGGACGCCCATGGCTCCGGCATCGGGACCGCTGACACACGGCGTGCCCTGCACCCAACCCTCGGAGATTGCGACATTGATATCCTTGAATCGGGCCGTCGCCGCGCGGACCCTTTCGATCAAGGGCGAATGGGCTGCCGCGATCTGTCCATCATTCTGCGGGCTCTGGCCGGCATACGAGATTTGCCATCCGATGGCTGGGAGGCAAATTGACAGCGATAGCCAGGCAAGCGTCAGGCGGCGAGAAATAATCATCGGCAGTCTCCTTGGATTTGATTTGTTGAGCGCGATGCGCGCAAGGATCGGATTCATTTGTAGAAGTACGGATCGAGAACACGCACTTCGGTGATATGCGAAATGGGCAGTTTGTTTCGGGCCGCGGCACGGCGCACGGCTTCGGGCGTGGGCCCGTCGTAAATGCAGAAGGTACGCTTGTGATCTGGCGTTACGTATGAATGGACCCACGTGACACCATCCTCGGCGTTGTTGTCGATGACCTTGCGGCACAGAATCGCGCCTTCTTCGTCCTGAGGGATGCTGAGGCCATCAGGAAAATCTCGTTCGATCAGGTACCGGGACATGGCCGCACTCTCCGACTATGGCTGGGGATCCGGGTCCTAAGAATCCTGCCGCATGGGACTTCGGATCGAATCGGCGGAACTACCCAAATTGGGCAAGGGGCTTACCCATTTTGGAAGGAGGATTCAGCGATTCAAAAGGTCGCGGTGGCCAGGGGGTCTTGGCCGTATGGCGATTAACGCGAAGGCGGCGGCGGGTACGGCGCCAACTACCAAAGAAGCGGCACCAGGCGGTATCGAACCACCTGACAGTACTCCCGGTAACCCGATAGATTCTTGAAAAGAAATTGCTCCTCAGCACGGGCCCGCCACGCAATGATGAAGATCATCGGGATGAACATCGCAAGTCCCCACCACGATCCAAGCGCAAGGGGTGTACCGAATAGCATGACGAGGGCCCCGGTATACATGGGATGACGAACTACCGCGTAAGGCCCGGTCGCAACGACCTTTTGGTCGGGAGTCACTGCAATCGCCGCAGCCGCAAACGTATTCTCCTTGAACACAAGAAAAACGATGAGAAATCCGAGTGCGGCTAAAACATCGCCCGCGATAGCGACCGCTACCGGAACTGCTGACCAGGCAAGGCGATGATCGAGCGCGGGAAGGACCATTGCACCAACGAATGCGAAAGATGCCAGCAGCTGTATCAATTTTTGGCTGCTTTCATTCTCGGCGCGGGGACCCGCATTAGTCCGGCGCTCGAGGAGCTTCGGATCGTTCTTCCATAGGTATAAGCTTATCAACGCGGATGACGCGGCAAAGACTGACAAATACACCCACGCCTGCCAGTAATTGAATGTCCACGCCGGAGCAAAGAGAAGAATTCCTAAAGCAGCGATAAGTTGCGTGAATCCCAGGGCCGCTTTTCTGATCAGACCGTCCACACGCCAAGTTTATCAATGCCATGGGGCCGGCCATAGGCATTCGGTCCGGCCGATGCTTGACCTCCGCAATTCGGATTTCTCTTTGCGACGGCCAGTCGCTATTCTCGTATCCGGCTCGTCCGCGACTCAAAGCAGTCGCCGTGACCCAACGGGAGGCAAAATGCGTCTGGAAAAGAGAATTGCACTGGCATGGTTCTGCGGGATGTTCGCTGTGGCCAGCGGCCATGCCGCTGACACGAAATGGGTCGCGAGTTGGGGCAATAGCCCTCTCGAAGGCAAAATCGTCATCCCTGGCATTCCACAGGACAAAATTCCCCCGTCGCCCATCCTACGCGGGACGGTGCGTTATCGATTGCCTCTGAGTCTTGGCGGTACTCGGCTCATTTTGCGCATTACGAATGAGGCCAACAAAGAGCCTCTCACGGTGGGCGCGGCCACGGTGGCGATTGCCGATGCGGGTGTTGCGGCGCGCTCAAGCACGATTCGCAAGGTGACATTTGGCGGTCGGACGAGCGTGACGCTGGCCGCCGGCACACCCGCACTGAGCGATCCGGTCGATTTGCCCACAAAATCCGCTGGGGCTGTGATAGTCAGCATCTTTCTGCCGAGCGCAACAGAATGCCCGCTGGGCCAAAGAGGGATCCAGGAGGTGACTCTGGACGCGCGCGATGCAACACAAGCACCCATCATCGAGGGGGCCGTTCCGGCGACGGCGCGCTCCCTCGTCAGCGCAATTCTGGTGGCAGGCGAACCTGATGCAAAAACCATCGTCGCCTTCGGCGACTCCATCACGGACGGCGGCGTCACGGATACGCCGGACGTTCGAGGCTGGCCAGGGCATTTGGCGCTGCGACTGATTCGCGAGCGCGGACAAGCCCATTTCGCCGTGGCAAATGAAGGGATCGGGGGCAACCGCGTATTGAGCGATATGATAGGACTCAGCGCGCTGGCGCGTTTCGACCGAGACGTGTTGTCGTTGCCCAATGTGACTCACCTCATCATGCTGGAAGGCATCAACGACATTGGTTTCCCGAGCTTCCCCGACAACAAGAATCCAGGGCCGCCCATTGAAGCCAGCGCACTGATCGCTGCCTATCGACAGGTGATTGGCCGGGCTCATCAGCACGGCATCAAGGTGATCGGCGGCACTTTGGCGCCATTTCTGGGCGCAATGTATTATTCCGCAGCAGGTGATCAAACGCGTGAAGCCGTCAATGAATGGATTCGATCCGGCGGCGAGTTCGATGCCGTGGTGGATTTCGATCGAGCGCTGCGTGATCCGGCGGACCCCAAGAGACTCGCAGCGGCCTATGATTCAGGTGATCATCTGCATCCTTCGGACGCGGGCTATGCAGCCATGTCAAAGGCCTTCGACCTGAGCATGTTCTCGGTTTTAAAGTGACGGCCTAGTGATCGTTGCCTCGACAGGTTCGAGGAAGGTGCGTTCCTCTCGCAAAATGAAGCGCTGCGCCTGCGCCCACTCGAAGTTGCGGCGGCCCTCCTCGTCCTGTTTCAAGCGCGCACGATAGGATTCATAGTCCGCCAGCGATTTGAACTGGATCAGTCCCCAGGCGATGTCGTTGCTGCCTTCGTGCGGGAGAAAATAGCCGAGCAGTTGACCGCCGCATCGCGGAATGATGCGTGCCCAATGACTCGCGTACTCCTTGAATGCCGCGCGTTGAAACGGGTCGATCTGATAGCGAATAAAGCAGGTCACGCTCATTCCGAGCACCTCGAAGTCTGCACGGCCTAGAGCATATCCGCTTGCACGGAGCGAATGGTTCGTCTAACGTCGAACCATGAAGGACGGCCCGCATATCGCTAAAATCGCTGCCCTGTTGGGTGATGCAGCCCGCACCGACGCGCTGTGCTCGCTCATGGCCGATCGGGCACTCACCGCCAGCGAACTGGCCAGCATCGCCGGTGTGACCAAGCAAACCATGAGTGCGCATTTGGCCAAGCTCTTGAATGCGTCGCTCATCGTGGTGGATCAGCAGGGCCGGCACCGGTATTTCAGGCTGGCCAATGAAGATGTCGCGGGTTTGCTCGAATCACTGATGGGCGTTGCCTTTCGAACCGGGGCCGTGCGGTTGGTATCGAGCCCACGCGATCCTGCGCTGCGAAAGGCAAGGGTCTGTTACGACCATCTGGCCGGCGAACTTGGCGTGATGGCGTACGAATCCATGGTTCGCCACCAATTGCTGGAAATGTCGGCGCATGACCTGCGCCCCAGTGCGGCCGGTATTGCGTGGTGTCAGGAGGCGGGTATCGATACCGATGCCCTGTCACGGCAGCGCCGCATCTATTGTCGCGCCTGCATGGACTGGAGCGAGCGCCGCTATCATCTGGCGGGATCGCTCGGTGCCGCGCTGTTATCGCGAATCTGTGAACAGGGTTGGGCGAAACGCGATAGGTCATCGCGTGTGGTTCACTTTGCGCCAAAGGGCGAAAGACGGTTTCGAGAGCTATTGAAGCTCGCGTAGCGCGCTTCTCGTCAGCCAACCATCGAGCCCTACTCGCTTGGCACTATGAAGTCGATCTCAAGGAGTACCAGAGTTTAACGTTGGTTCTCAAATTCTTGATCTTCGAGTAGAGATCTCCTTGAAGCGACCTGCCTTGATCGTGTCCGCGCCAGTCCTGATCGGAAAACCACTTCTCGAACAGCCTTTCAACTTCAAGCAGTCTTTGTCGGACGTCATTTGCGGCAATTTCACCTCGTAGCCGCTCGATCGAGGTGTGCACATCAGGTATCGCGAAGAGTGCGTTTTGAACACCAGGACCGAGGCCCACGGATTCCCACAAATCCTCGCAAAGCCGATTTGCTGCTTGCGCGTCCAAAACAATCACTTCAGCCATGCAAGAACACGACCCATCCAACACGCGCAAGTTTCGTGAATTATTTATGTCGGCAAGGCTGCGACGCGGAAAACCTCGGCGTTAGCGAATTGCCATTGTTCGGTAGCATGGGCGCAATCGCGCTCTCCTATACTCCACATCGCCCGCCCTGTGTGGGACTGAGGACAGCGGACCCGTTGTCGAATGTTCGGAGAGGAAGGGGCCGAGCTGGTCGAAAAGGGAAGCTCGATCAGCTCGGCCCAGGCTGACCCCAGAATCATGCGGCCGTTTCCCGCAGCATCCGCAAGGATTCCTCCCAGAACCCATGCGTGGCCGGCATTCGATGCCCGGCCCTTCGCTTCTTTGGCGTTAGCGCGCAACATACGCGAGCCGTCCGCCGGGTGAAGGGGGTAAATGTCGCGAAGTGGAACGAGCGCCTGGGCATGGCCGCATGACTTTCGATCCCATGGACCCATCGTTGCCGTACCTTGGGGCTATGTGTTTGGGAATTGTATTTACAAACTGAAAAAGTAAAACTCACCTCGTTGTGAGTGCAGCGACTCCGGCAGACTCCAGCTTTTAGGTTGAATAGAGAGTAGATTGCACTGCTTGTCCCTGTCGAACAATACCAACGCTACCTAAGGGGATGATATGGCTGCAGTCGTGATTGCGATCGAACCCGCGCGCGAGAAGGTCCGGCTCTTCTACGTTTGGATGGCCGCCGCATGCGCGCTCGTGGCATTTGGTGGGTTTGCGCCAACGTATTGGCTGCAGTTGTCTGCGGGCACGTTTGTAGGCTCGCCGCTTGTGCACATACACGGCGCGCTGTTCTCACTCTGGACGCTTCTGCTTCTCTCGCAGACGGTACTGGTCGCGAACGGCCGTCTCAACAATCACCGCGCATGGGGCCTTGCGGGAATCTCGCTGGCCACCGCCATGGTGGTCATTGGTCTGGCGGCGGCGATTCAGACGCTCAACATGGGACTGGCAGCCGGCTATGGAGATGACTCGCGCGCGTTCCTGATTCTCCCGGTGAGCGCGATCAGTCTGTTTGCGGGATTCTTTATTGCCGCCATTGCCAACATACATCACTCCGAGGCGCACAAGCGGCTCATGCTGCTGGCGACCATCTCACTGCTTCAGGCGGTCATGGGCCGCGTTTTCTTTGTGCTGGTGACCGGCGGCGGCCCGGGCCTTCGGCCTGGTCTCGGGCCACCGCCCCCATTGGTCATCGGGCTTGTGCCGAGCCTGCTCACTGAACTATTGATCGTCGCCGGCCTCGTTTACGACTGGCGCACACGAGGCAGGCCTCATCCTGTTTGGCTCATCGGTGCGGCGGTCACAACGGCGGTCATTCTGCTTCGCGGACCGCTGAGCGGAACATCCGGCTGGCTGTGGTTCGCCAATGCGCTGGCGCACATCACCGGCTGACAAACGATTGCGCGAAGGCCGCGAGGCTCTATACGGAAGGTCCCTTGCCCGAGGTCACTGGATAACCGGCCTCACGCCAGGCCTTCATCCCACCGTCCAGGGCGACTGCGCCTCGGAAACCCATCTGACGCAACGTGGCGGTCGCCAGCGTGGAAATGCGACCAAACTCGCAGTAAACAAGTATTCTCTTGGTTGGGTCGGTCAATTCCTGATTGACGCGAAGTTCCAACTGGCCGCGCGGTAATAGCCTGGCTCCCGGAATGTGGCCTTCTGCAAAAGCATCGCTTTCGCGAACGTCAAGCACGATCAGGTCATTTCTCGCGGACTCAATATGGGATCTGAGTTCTCCGAGCGACATGAACGGCACGATCGCAGCGGCTTCGGAAAGCATCTGTGCCACGGTCTTACCGCCGGTCATATTCGTGCGTAGCGCCTCAGTAATGTGCGTGGGCATGGTGAGATTCAGGTTTTGCATCATCTCAATGAAAGCATCCCGGTCTTTTTTTTGCAGCCGCGGATTTTCGGCCAGTTCCTGTCCTATGGTCGAATGGGAACGGCCTTTGTATTCATGCGCCGGAAAGACCTTGAGTGATGGATCGAGCTTGAGCACCCCCTCAAACAGGCTCTCATATAGGGCACCCGCGTCGCCGCTCGGTAGATCGGTGCGTCCTGTGCCGCCGATGAGAAGCGTATCGCCGGTGAACACGCGGTCCTCGACACACAGACACATGGAATCGCGAGTGTGGCCGGGAGTATGGAATGCCTGCAGCCGGAGTCCGCCGACTGCCAGGAGTTCGCCGCCCTGCAGGCGCAGGTCGACGAACGGAGCGGGGCTTGCGCCGTGCATGACGACCGGCACGCCGAGTTGGCGAGCGAGCTGTTGGGTCGCGGAAAAATGATCCGCGTGCGTATGCGTGTCGACGAGATATCGGATGCGCAAACCGTCCTTTGCTGCCAGCGCAATGTAGCGGTCGATCTGGCTTAGCTCCGGGTCGATCACCACCGCGGAGCCGGTCTTCTCGCAACCGATCAAGTAGGAGCGACAGCCTCCCGCAGACACTGTTTCGAAAAGCATTTGATGTTCCGTTATCCCTCTTGCGAGGACTTGCTAAAAATTCGCCCGGTCGGGGTCGGCAATCAGCCCCGGCCCATCGGGAATGATGGCGGATCCAATGAAGCCGGCAGCGCCGGTGAGAAAAACACGCATCGCGGTTTTCATGGAGCCAGTATAAACCCACGGCGCGAGATCGCCGCTCATCAACGAATCCGTCTGGCCGTCGTTACGCTGTCCACGCGCGGCCGCAGTTTGCTAAGCATGATCGTCAGAGTTTTGTTGCTCGCCTTCGCCACGACATGCGCATCGACGCGACTGCTCGCCGACGATCCTCTGGGCATTTACCTCGGTGCTGCGATCGGGGGAGTCTCATGTCAGAACTGTGTCCGCGTTGGGAGTTGAGTTGGAGTACATCGACTTCGGCGATCCAAGCTCTTCGAATATTTCAGTACTAAGTCGAATCTCGGAGGCGGATGCAAAGGCCCTCACGTTCTTCGAACTTGGTAACCTGCCGACACCGTTGCGCACTAATATGGTGCGAAATTGGCCCAATTTCCAGGCTTCCACGTTGATTTCGAGGTCATAGAGAGAAATCCACCCTAGCTCGGGCGATAAGGAAATTGCAGGCGTTTGCATCCAATTGGCTGCTCCTCAGAGCGTGAACGCCCTGCTTGCCGGGCCTGCAGTGCACTGCTAGAGTGCGAATCGTAAAAGACGTTGCACTGTTGTCGAGCACACTCGGAGAGAGTCATGGCTATCGCTCAAAAATTGCTCGGAGCCGCTGTGTCGGTCCTGTCACTGGCATGCGTCGCGGCGCATGCAGATACACCGCCACTGATTGGGTCGCACTTAGAACTCGTACGGTATAACGATCTGAACCTCGACCAACCGCGCGATGTCGCCCGGTTGTACGACCGTGTCAGCTCGGCTGCCGACAAGGTGTGCGGGACGCGCTCTTTTGCAAGCCATTACAAAAAGATCGCCGACTATGAAATCTGCTACAAGGAAACGGTGGCGAGCGCCGTCGCTCACATCGACCGGCCATCTGTCACGACTTACTTCGAACAGCGCAGCGCTGACTGGGCATCGCGTAAGCTCATCGCTCAACAGTAGTCACCAGACAACCACTCTACTTCGGCTTCCAACCGCAAACGAAATCGAAGGCAGGGCCGGCGCCGCTTGTCGCTGGGCCGGCTGGCCAGCATTCATCTTCTTTGACGCGAAAAGTACATGAGCAACCCCTGCTAGGGGCGGACATTGACGCCGTCCATTTGCCGCCGGTGGGTTACGGAAACAATTTGCGCCGGCCACCCTGAATAGTTTCACGTCCGCTTTGCCGTAACCCGCGAGTAACTATTTGGTAAATTGCGACAGGACCATAAAAAGACTATATTAAGTCTTGCCACCAATTGGAGCTGCCGTGCGATATTCGACCCAAATAAGGCCTATTAGCTACTTGAAAGCCAATGCGGCCGAGGTCCTTCAGGTGCTGGAGGAGCAGCGTATGCCCATGATCATTACTCAAAATGGCCAAGCCAAGGCCGTAATTCAAGACGTTACCTCGTATGAGGAAACCCAAGAAACGCTGGCACTTTTAAAGATTCTTGCGCTCGGCAGCCGACGAGTTGAACGCGGGGAGATCACGCCGATCAGCGAGATCGCCGATCGACTGCGCGCGAAGGCCACCCGTCCCTGATGCTCTACGAGGTCTCGCTGACAAAGGACGCAAAGCGTGACCTGGAAGAGATCTACCTCTACATCGCAGAGCACGATTCTCGAGCTGGCGCTGACCACGTCCTCGATCGACTCGTCAAGGCGATCGAAGCGCTCAAAAAATCTCCTGACCGCGGTTCCTATGTAAACGAGTTGCGCTCTCTCGGTATATCGGAATATCGACAAATCTTCTTTAAACCCTCCCGTCTAATTTATAGGGTGCACTCGAAACAAGTGATCATCTACGTTATTACCGACGGTCGCCGCGACATGGGGTCTTTGCTGGCGCGCAGACTATTAGGCGCTTAACAGTCCCGAAACCGTCCCTGTCACGTCAGCTTTGAGGCAGTGAAAACCCGCGGCTCGAATTCCTATCAGCGCCGCGGGCGCGCGCCTGCTATCTCGGGTCCGCTGGTTGAGCGCTATTTGAATTGCTGCTTTTGTCGGGGGAGTACAATCGCCTGCATACCCTATGATCTTACGAGGAGGATTGCGATGAAAATAAGCGCACGCAACATTTTGCCAGCCATCGTCAAAACGATTACACCGGGAGCGGTCGATACCGAGGTTGTGGTGGAGTTGGCGCCCGGCATCGAGATGGTGGCGATCATCACCAAACATTCGGCCGAAAAACTGGGGCTTAAACGTGGGGCCAAAGCGTATGCAATCGTCAAGGCGTCCAACGTCATGATCGGAGTCGACTGATATGCATCAGCCTTAGGGCCCGTCAAACAAGACAGAATCTACTTCACGAATTCATCGATCACTGCTTCTATCGGCATTTGTTCGCGATAATGTATAGGCACTTGTTGGTAGACCCCGAGCTTATTCACTTCGGACGACCCGGAGAAGATCGTCTCAAATCGAACAGGCTCGCGGTATCCGGGCGGCGTAAATTCCACGGTTACAACGTAGCTTAAGCTAGATCTGCCCGCAGCTCTTTCATCGATAGCCACAATGGTTCCGATGGCTTTTTGACCATGGGCAAGAATGTCGCGCCGGTCTCTCTTAAGCGCGCGCATGGGTTCGAGCAAGATATAGAAAAAGATTGCCGGAACAACGCCCAACAGGACGAACGCAAAAATCCAATTGGAAACAGGCAATGAAGTCGCGCCTATGATCGAGTCGTCATATTTAAGCCACTACCCTAGCGATCAGAGTAAGTGAGCGACGCTCTTTGTTTTTGACGCTCTTTGTTTTTCACGTCTACGTGCATTCTAAGCTACTAACAGGGAAGCATCCTTGAACAAGTTATGTAGCGCTAACTGCCAGGTCAGAACTAACTGTGCTACGTTATTCCTTTTCTTGCACCTTTCGAACAGGGCACAGGGATCCCGAGCGTACGAATTTCCTCAGGAGGACCGAATGGAAGCTGCGAGGCGGGCAGGTCGTATCATCGGCGCTCTCATAATCATCCAGATGGTTGTCGGTGGACTGGTGAACTTCACCCTCGAGGCGCCGCTCTTCGGCGCGCCGGGGTTTCTCGTAAATGCTGCTTCCCACTCCCAACAGCTGGGTCTGGCCGCACTCCTTGGCGTTGCTTCCGAGGCATTGTGGGTCGGCATCGCGATCGCCGCCCTCTCCACTTTTGGTCAACGCAGCCAAACGATGGCACTGTGGTTTATCGCACTGGCCGTGGTGATCATGGCTATGGCCGTGGTCGAGAACTCAGCCCTGATGTCCATGGTGTCCGTCAGCGAGGCATATACCAAGGCCAATGCTGCCGAACGGGAACAGATGCAAATGGCCAAAATCCTCGTGGCCTCCGCGCGAAATTGGGCGCACTACATGGCTCGAATCTTGGACGGTGGCGCGATCTTCGTGTTCTACCTCACGCTGTACCGATTTGCATTGGTGCCGCGTGCACTCGCCGGCTTCGGTCTGATCTCGGTGGCGCTGATGGTCGTGGCGGTTGCGATGCCGTTTTTTGGACATGGCGTTGTATTTCAGATGCTCGCACCGCTTGGATTGAGCGAACTGATTCTCGCAGTGTGGCTCATTACGAAAGGCTTTCGGCCTCAGCCGAGCACTGCGCAAATACGCGATGGCCACCCGTAGACTCGTGTCGACCCTTTGGAGACACTAGTGACTGACCCCTTTGCAGAAGCCACAATAGGCTCATGGAATCTATCTTTGAATTAGTTTGGCTTAGCAGCCGCGAGCATCTCCGACAATTTCAGGAAATTGGGGACGCCACACCCTGGTACCGCGCCCTTCTCGGAGGTAGTTACCGAATACCTGAAGGCTTTCCTTACACCCAGATTGGCGCTCGGAAGTTTCCTCTTGTTTACATTTCCAGCGGCACGCTGACCATCGCAAAGAATCTCATCACTTTCGCTGTAGGCTCTTCAAGCACGACTCTCGGCCAGACTCGGCATAACCTCAATGCGTCGTTCGGCTTTTCAGTTGACAATGCGCTGCATCCGACATTCCGAAGGTTCCGCGCACCGGGATCGCGATCCTATTTCTCGATTGACTGGATCGAGCTTTCGCTTCCAGGACGCACCTTCCTTCTATGCGCTGGGGCGTCTGGTCCAGGAATGAGCGCGATAAACGAGGGCACAGACTCCCTTTTCACCGCCCTGAGTAGCTGGGCGAATGGGCATTCCTCGTGAACCAGCGTGGCGGTTTTCGACCCGTATGACGACCCGCGAGTATCTAAAGGCGCGTGCAATTAAACTCAACCGCCGCGTGTGGCCAATTGTTTTGGTGGTATTGGCTACCGCGATTTGGGGCAGACAAAGCACCCTACTTAGTGGCTTGGTTTTAATTTCAATAGGCGCTCTCTTCGCCGCATACATCGTCTACATGCGGCACACGCCATGCCTCCGCTGTTCCGCGTCATTGCGAAATGTCGCTTTAAGCTGGGGATCCAATCGTCGGCCTGCGCCACGTTGCTCGCACTGCGCGCTAGATATTGACCAACAGGTATCGGGACTGAATGTCGACTTCGCGCCACCCGAATGAGCACCCGGGTGCTCGCTTTGGCCGATCCCTGCGGTCGAGTGCGGCGACGTTCCAAACCACGCCAATTGCACGGCCAGGCAATCGCAGCCGCAGCGCCGCTGCATAGGACGATTCCTATAGTGATTAGGGGAAACCAACGGCTGTTTAAGCGTGCATTCGGAGATTACCCTCAGTGAGGCCGACGTGCAGTTTTAGCAATTACCGATGCATTTATGTATATCGAAAGTCAGCTGCGCAATCCAAATTTACGATATCACCCTCGTGGGAGCGGCTGCGCATGCTGACTTCCTGGCCCCGGAGCACGATTACTTGTGCAACGGCGTTTCTAGCTCTTATCCTGATTCCATCGCTAGGTTCAGCGGCCATTTATAAATGCACTGCCCAGGATGGCAGCATCACTTACACCGATGCATCATGTCCCGAAGATACGACGACGAAATATATCGACCCAGCGGCGCCCTCGTGGCTATACGAGTCATCGCAGAATATGAGTACTACCGCGGCGCTTCTTGACGCAAAGTCCCAATCGCAGCCAGAGATCCTCGCTATTCTCTGCGCCAATGATGAATTTAAATTTTGGCTCAAGGCGCAGCGCCGTGGCTTGCCGGAACGGGAAGTCAGAACAGCGAAATTTATCCGATTCAGCTACCTTTGCCGAAGGGCTCTTCATCTCCCAGATGTGGCGCCGCCGATTCCGCAAACGCCACTGCAGCGCGTTCTTGGGCAGGAGACGCCATGAGAAGTTTAACGAACCCCTTTCGCCCCGTTTCTGCCGGTGGTGAACGTCTGATATGGGGCTTGTCTACCGTCCCTCTCTAAAACAGTCAGGCGCGCGCTGGCGCTGACTAAGGGCATCGTGGCCTGAGGCTAGGACGCGGCGCTGGCACCGGTTATGATGCCACGGCAGTTTTTCGAAGGATTGACGACCTGGGCTCATGACCACGGCCGTATTCGTTTTCTTGAATCTGTGTCGACGAGAGGTGCGCGCCACGCTTAGATCGGGCCGCCTACCGAGATCGTTCGCCGGCACTTGGGAGAGCGATGATGGATCCGAAGACGTACGGCGATGCACGACCCCGCGCGAAGCTGACCGGTGCCGTCTACCTGCTCTACTTCGTCGCCGCCGCCATCGGTGGCCTTTTCATGAAAGGCTTGCTCGTCCCGACCGATGCCGCGGCCACCGCCAACAACATCTTGGCGCACGAGTTGCTCTACCGGGTTGGCCTGGCGTTCGACCTGCTCGGCAACGCGATCTACATCGCGCTCACCGTGCTCTTGTACAGCCTGTTGCGCCGGATCGATAGGAGCCTCGCGCTGTTCATGGCGCTCGTCAGCGTCGCGGGCTGCACTGTGCAGCTCGTCGGTGGCGTGTTCCGGCTCGTTCCGTTGTTCGTCCTCGGGCCAGGCCACGCATTCGGCGCGTTCACGCCGGACCAGCTGCAGGCCACCGCGCTGCTAGCGCTCACGTTGTTCGCGCATTCGTACACGGTCTCCTTCGCGTTGTTCGGGCTGTTCGACATCTCGCTGGGGTGTCTGATTTACCGATCGAATTTCCTGCCACGGTTCATCGGTGCATGGTTCATACTCGGCGGCATCGGTGCTCTCGTCTTCCTCTGGCCGCCTCTCGCCAAGCCGCTGCAGTACGTTATCCTTCCGGTCGCCGGACTAGCCGAGGTCGCGCTGATGCTTTGGCTGCTGCTGCGCGGCGTGGACGAGGGCCGTTGGCGCGAGCGTACACGCGGAACGGATCACTCGATCTTGCCGGGCCTATGATGGGCGATCAATTGATGAACGAAACCTCGTTAGGAATCACGATGAGCTTATCAGCTTGTGGACAGAGGTCGACTTCCCTAAGCGCTGCTAGACCGTCTAAATTGCACGGCTTCTATATTTTCTCGCCCGAAAGCCGCCGCCTGTCGCCGGCGGCAACGGGTCGAGGCTGTGTGAAAACGCATGCCCACCAAATGTACTGCAGAAAACAAGGCAAAAAACCCTCACGTACTTCGAATTTGAGCAAGTTTGTTGACCAAAATTCGCCAGAATTGAAATCTGAGAAATTGATTTCGTGTTTTCACACAGCCTCGGTCGATTGCGGTCAGATCTCTTGCAAGTTCCTCGGGGGACGGGCAGGCAAATAAGCGGGCCGACCCCGCGAATCCCTGGATCGCAGTCGCGAATACGGCCATGCGGCAGGCATCAGCGGTCGGCGGGACGCCGGGCTTGAGCCCAAGTTCTCGATCGCATTGCGCGATCACCGAAGCGGGACAGAAAAAACGCTAAAAGGAAATGCATTGATGCCCAGCCATCTGCTCTCGACTTCGCGGATCCACGCTTTATTCGCCGGTCTGTGGCTCAGATCGCTTTTGGGTCTTTTGGCTTGCTTGGGGATCCTAGCAGGCGCTGGATATGTGACGCGATACACCCTG
This sequence comes from uncultured Gammaproteobacteria bacterium, assembly GCA_963775565.1. Taxonomy (GTDB): domain Bacteria; phylum Pseudomonadota; class Gammaproteobacteria; order Steroidobacterales; family Steroidobacteraceae; genus Bog-1198. The sequence continues at coordinate 267,322 of CAVZJP010000014.1, read as the reverse complement.
CTGTTAAATGTCGCGAGGGTTGTCCTCAACCATGACTCTGCATTAGTGGCGCAAGAGAGAGCCGATACGTTAGCAATTGTTTTTGCTAAGCCACCAGCCGTGTGGATTACGCCGATGAAAAATCAAATGAACAGCATATGGGAGCCATTAAAGTCGAATGGCGTTAACTACTACATGTTTGCAAAACCTCGAACCTGGTTCAATCGCTACGCCGAGCGCTCGAACCCAATCTCGCCCTACTATCAAGCCTGGGTTGGTGGATATGTCATCAAGGCAAGGGACGGCTCACTGCCTACCGATTTGGAATCCTTGGCGTGGCAAGTAACCGCGCTCGATCAACGTTCATGGCTATCGGCAATGGGCGACCCCAGTCCGATCGCAGATTCGTCTCCCGCGACTCGCATTGGGAATATCACCATCGACGGTCGCAGCCTTCCGCTTTGGCACGGAACCATGCGAAGCCACAGCGACCTCAGTGCTCACCCGACAGGTCCATTAGCAACATTGATTGGAATGCCACCCAAGTCCTCATGGCCATCCGGCGTTGATTCGTTTCACGATGTGAGTTTGGATGGTTACTTTGCCTGCTGGGTTGATTCACAACGGAAAGTCTCGGTTGTTGTCTACGCGGTTGCCGCTAACTATGCAGCGAAAATTGAAGAACACAGCAATTCCCACCTGATCAATGATGAACTCTTGAGAGTAATGGAATCGGCCACGCTCGAAGCGGTGCATTAATCAGAATTTGGGAAGTGAGACAACGGCGAGATTGAACGGCCGCTTACCGGCCGTGGTCCCAGCCTGCCAAATGACCGGAGTTGGCCGAAATCGGACCCATTCCCCTTCTCCGGTCATTCCTGATCGCTTTGTCGTCATTTTCGCGATTTGCAACATCTGCCACACAAGCAATCGACTGTCGCTGACGAGATTTCAAAGTGTGGTAGATAAGACCGTCAGTATCGCCCTAAACCGCTCGACAGGCGGAGATCAGCGCTCTTGCGGCAGCAGTTCCGCCAGCGCGTAAAGAGTTTTCGGCGGGAATCGCTCAAGTGGATAATATTTGGCGATGAGCGCGGTTGCCTGATCGTAGGTCCGTACATCGAGATGGCGCAGCAGGTAACGGATATCGTCTTCGTCGTGGAACTCGGCTCCGATCCTCATCGCGAGGCATTTCATGGCGAGTAAATACGCCGGCTGCGCGACCATCACGCTTAAGTGATCCATCTCCAGAAAGGGCGCGAAATCCCCCTGCGTGCTCATGAATCCTTTCACGCCATCATTGAGCCAACCGTCATTAAGACCCGCTCGGACAGCCACGCGGGCCGCGGCTTGGCGCACTTCGGTGCTGGGCCGGAACAGGGCATCCACGTCTTCGGTGGAAGAGCGAGCACCGTAAGCCAGACACATGACGGCGCCGCCAACCAGAAACAGTTCCGCGTGCGTCGTTGAGGCAGCGAGTTCTCGATTCAGCAGCTCAAATAGACGATGAATATCCGACTGCGTAAGCGCGGGCACGATCAGATCCTTGCGCTTAAGGTCGAATCAATGAATATGTTGCGACGCCTGAACGGCGCCGGTGAGTGAATAAGCAGATGAAGCCTAAGGCTCTGCAGGGAGCTCGCAAAAATAGGATCGGTCAACGGCACAATCGAACGGGTCCAAGCAGGAGGGGCCATCGCGCGCCGGCCGCATGCATACTCCACCATCGCGGCTACGTAGTTGGCAACATACGGTGCGAGCGTGATCGTTGGCCATGCCGCCACCGCCTCGCGCAATTCGCCGCCGCTTAGCAAAGATAACAATGAATTCAGTTCCGCCAAGGCGAAGGAGGGTGCCGGACCCCCGGTGGCCTCGACGAGTTCCTGAAAGCGCGCCGCCGGCGCTGACAGAACTCGACTCAACACATAGGTTGACATGTCCAAACCTGCGCGTTTGGCCGCGCCCTGAATCGCAGATTTCTCGCGTTTTGAGACACGGATCTGTAGCTGCGTCGTCTTAATATCGTTGGCCACACTTCAATATAAATCGTAAGGATACTCATGTCAATACGTACGTATTGACGTTCGCTCGTGTCGGCTCATCTCCCCGCCCGCAAATTGTTTCGGATCAGACTCGCCGTGCCGGGCGAGTGCAAGTATGCAAGTTCGTGCTGGCTGATCCTTGCGCTCAGCGCAGATCAACAACGTCCTACTTCACCAAACTCAAATGGGGTCGAGGAATTATGCATCGGCTAGGAGTGCGGTTCGCCGGCGGGTATTGTGAGGTGCGGTTCGCAGCCCGGTACGCCACTAGTTCGGGCAATATTCAGTGATGGCTGCGCGTACGCGCCAGACTCGATCCGCGGTCGACGTGTCACCATCGATGCGCAGGACTGGACAGGTACGCTTAGAGAGCCATTGTTCATGTCTTTCCCGGCTGCGGCCACTCATTTTGCCTTCATCGTATTGTGCCGCCCAAGCAAGAAACGCCGGGTCTACCCGACCGTACTTTCGCATTTCACGCATCTTAAGCCGCGCCGTCCGAACATCCGCGGGTACGCTGAGAAAAACGATCAATGACAGCGAGTCTTCAAGCTCGAAGCCCCAATTCAATATAGAACCACTGATGATCGCGCGTGAAGTGACCTTAAGGTCCAGAAGCAGCTTGGCGAGCCGAATTTCCGGGTCTTGCTTGTGCTGGAAAGGCGGCGTGCTAGGCAGCCAATAGTAGTCGTCAGTATCAAACACTTGAAAAGAAAGATCCTGGCCAAGGGCACGGCCCAATGTCGTAGTTCCGGTGCCGGAGGCGCCCAAGATGAGTACCCTTAACGTCACCTTTCACCCCTGCGATCAAAGGAATGCGTATAGACCGAGATCCAAAGCAAACGTTCAGTACGCCGCCCTAAACCGGTCAAACCGGTTGCCCCCGGCGCGTCTGATAGGACGCAGCCGGCCGATCTGGACAGCGCCGGCCGGCCGCGTGCATCGATAGTCGCGTGTGGCTCACGGACGAACGCGGATGATCGTCTTCCCTTTGCGTCGCTCGGTGGGGTTCAAGGCGGCGACGGCATTGTCGAGGGTCGAGACGTTGCCGATGTTTGTCCGCAGTCGTCCGTCCCGCACCCGCTGGACGATCTCACTTAGTTGGGCACGATCGGATTCGACAACGAAGTCGATCGCAAAGCCGTCGTCGGGCCGCGCCTCAGACGGCCCGACGATGGACACCAGTGATCCTCCGGCTCGAATCAGGCCTGCGGACCGCTTCCCGACGTCGCCGCCGATGGCATCGAACACCAGATCGACTCCGCCTACATGTTCGAGGACGTCGTTATCGAGGTCGACGAACTCCTGCGCGCCGAAGTCGAGCACTGTCTGACGGTCGCCCGCGCGTCCGGTGCCGATGACGTATGCGCCGGCCTCTCGAGCAAGTTGCGTCACGATCGCCCCGACTGCGCCGGCCGCGCCGTGCGCGAGGACGCTCTGCCCCGCCTGAAGGCGGCCGTGCTCAAACAGTCCCTGCCACGCGGTCAGGCCCGAGATCGGCAGGCTCGCGCCCACTGTGAAGTCGACGTCGCCCGGCAGCGGTGCGAGGTTACGTGCCTCGATCGCCACGTACTCGGCCAGGGTGCCATCGCGATACCAGTCCGCGAGGCCGAACACTCTCTGTCCTATCGACAGTCCCGTTGTACCGTAGCCGAGGGCGGTGACCACTCCAGCCAGCTCATGGCCGAGGATCGAGGGTGTTCGGTCGCGATCACTGCGATCGGTCCAAGTCGAGGGCCACTCCAACTCGGTCGGGACGAATCCCGATGCATGAATTCGAACGACGACGTCGTTTATCGCTGCCTGCGGCTCGGGTCGCTCCACCAGCTTCATCCCGGCCGTTCCCGCAGCCTGATCCGTTACAACTATTGCCTTCATGGGAAATCTCCTTGGTCGTCTGTCACTTTGATGAAATGTCGTTACGCGGGTTCCAGCGGATATCAATCCCCTCCCATCGTTCGATGAGTGGCTCAGGAAAAGGCCGTCCTCGCTATGCCGATCAGATTGCCGGAGCACTGAGGCCGCGCGTTTGCGTGGGCTTCTTTGCGAACCTTGCACGCGAAAACGCTTCATCGGCCTGTGAGGATTTCGGTATTGGATGAAACTTGGGGGCATCGTCTTCTGCCTCAGAGGAAGAAAGGACGAACGGCGAGTTCAAGGCCAAGAATTGCGATGAAGATCAGGAACCAGCGCCGAAAGGTTGCAGCACTTATGCGCTCACGGACTGCTGTTCCGACCCACATACCCAGCAACGAGGGAATGACCGCAAGTGCGGACAAGGTAATCTTTCCGAGATGGAAAGCTCCGCCACGAGCCAAGCCCGCCGCAAGCGCAATTGTTGAGACCGTGAACGACAGTCCCAGTGCCTGGATAAGATCATCTTTGGAAAGGCCAAGGGCCTGAAGATAGGGAACGGCGGGAATCACAAAAACCCCGGTTCCTCCGGTGATCACCCCGGTTGTCAGTCCAATAACAGGCGACACTAAACGCTCAAGGCGGGCAGGAACCGACAATGGTTTCGCCCACAGGCTGTGCACCGCATAGAGCACCAAGGCAGAACCCAATCCAACACTTGCGTATTCCGTATTGGCGCTCGTCAGAAGCCATGAGCCGGCGAGTGTGCCAACCAAGATGCCGAGCACCATCAGCCAAAGCCTTTTCATCAGGGCCAGGAAATTCGGCCCCGTGAATAGCTGCCAAAAATTCGTGACAAAGGACGGAATGACCAACAGTGAAGCTGCACTCACGGGCGACGTGATCGCACCGAGTATGCCCATTGCGACGGTCGGCAGCCCCATCCCCGTCACGCCCTTGACGATCCCTGCGAGGAAGAACGTCAACGCGATGATCAGAACATGTGGCCAAAGGTAATCATTCATTTTGGCTCACTAGGACCAGTGTTGCATCTTGAAGACTTCGAGCGGACCGATGGCACCCGCGCGCTGTGGCGTGAATGGCTCGACGAGCAAATCTAGCTGTTCAAGGCGCTACCGCTCTAATCCATTGTGTAACCAGGGCGGATTCAATCGATGAGCGCAACACCATCTGTTCTAACATGACGATAGAAGGTGGTGCCAATGCTAAAAGAAGGACGTCCCGGCCTCAGTGAGGAGCAGAAGGTCGATATGTGGCGCAGGTGGAAGGCCGGGTATTCCATTCGCGAGATTTGCCAGGCTTTGAAGCGTAATTCATCGCCGGTGTATCAGCAGCTGGCGATACGGGGAGGCATCGCTCCGCCTGGGCGCATCCGGGCGGTTGTGCTCAAGCTGGTGGAGCGAGAGGAGATTTCCCGCGGTTTGGTCTCAGGCGAGTCGGTTCGCTCGATTGCCAGACGTTTAGCTCGCGCGCCCTCGACGGGGAGCCGGGAGGTCGCGCGGCACGGCGGGCGCGCACGCTATCGGGCTAATCACGCTGACTATGAGGCCTCACGCTGGGCCCTTCGGCCCAAGCCCTGCCGGCTCGCTCTGAACGGCAGACTGCGTAAAGTGGTGGCGAGTAAACTGGCCCTCGAGTGGTCGCCCGAGCAGATTTCGGGATGGCTGAAGATCCGATACCCTGATGACGAGAGCATGCAGATATCGCATGAAACGATCTACAAGAGCCTGTTCATCCATGCTCGCGGTGCGCTGAAAAAAGAGCTCATGAAGCATTTGCGCAGCGGGCGACGCTTCCGCCGTGCGCGCCGCAGCGCCAGCGAGGAGTTGCGCGGCAAGATCCCCGAGACGATCTCGATTCGCGAGCGACCCGCGGAGGTCGAAGATAGAGCCATTCCCGGTCACTGGGAGGGGGATTTGCTGTGCGGTACGAAGAGCAGCCAGATCATCACGCTGGTTGAGCGTCACTCGCGCTACACCGCCTTGATCAAAGTTGCCGACCACAAGACCGAGAACGTTGTGGCCGCTCTCACGCGCCATGTGCGTAAGCTGCCCAAGTCATTGTGCCGATCCCTGACCTGGGATCACGGCAAGGAGATGTCCCAGCACGCGAGCTTCTCGGTGGCCACCGACGTGAAGGTGTACTTCTGCGACCCGAGCAGTCCCTGGCAGCGGGGTAGCAACGAGAACACCAATGGCCTGCTGCGCCAGTACTTCCCCAAAGGAGCGGATTTGTCGGCCTTCACGCAATCGCAATTGGACAAGGTCGCGCTTCGTCTAAATCAACGACCCAGGAAGACCTTGGGATTCAAAACTCCAGCTGATAGATTTCGCGCATGTGTTGCCTCGAGCGATTGAATCCGCCAGTGAAAGTTGGCGAATATGGCGTCGCATGGGATAAAATAGGCTCACCGGCTAGACGCTGCAATTGGTCATTTCCGATGGATAGCTTCGGCAGAACCGAAGGAAAAGAAATTGCGTTTCGATTTGACGGATATGCGGTTGTTCCTAACCGTGGTGGAGCAAAGCAGCCTCACGAAGGGCGCCGAGAGCATGCACCTGGCTCTCGCTTCCGTGAGCGAACGCATTTCCGGAATGGAATCTTCGCTTGGCGCGCATTACCCAAGTTTGTTGCTACCGCTCTCAGTGGCCTGATGCCGCCACTTCTTCCGCTCGCGATTCAACAATCGCCGCCGCCGCCTCCTGCCCCGGCACCACCGCAGCCTCCATAAAGCCCTGCCAATCCAGTAAACCTTCCAACTCTGGCTGCGCTCAAAGAGCGTTGGCGTGTGATAAAACGGACTGCACCATTAAAGGAGATATTCCAGTGCCTTTAAGGGCCGCGATTTCAGTTTCTGTGCTCCTATTTCTTGGCGCGCAGCCCTACTGCCGTGCACAACCAGTTCCTGCCGCTCCCGCCAGTCCCCAGCTCGATGAAGTGTTGGTGACCGGTGAACGTCCCGGGCCGGGAATGTGGCGCATCGCAAAAAACGGTCATGACCTCTGGATTTTGGCGACGCTGCGGCCACTGCCGAAAGACATGACCTGGCGATCGGTTGCAGCAGAGCGGCGCATCGCCAGTTCCCAGTCCGTGCTCTCTCCCCCCGACGTGGATGTGGAGGTCGGATTCTTTCGCAGTCTAACCCTCATTCCAGCCCTGCTCCGCGCCCGCAAGAGCCCGGACAGCCGGAGCCTCGAGCAGATTCTGCCTCACGACTTGTACATTCGCTGGCTCGCACTGCGCGTCAAGTATCTCGGTTCCTACGACGAACACCGACGGCCCATTCTGGCGGCAATCGATCTGTACGAAGGCGCGTTAAAGCAATCCGGACTGACCGACAACGGAATGGTCTGGGGTGTGGTCGAGAAGGCCGCGCACAAAGATCACGTGCCTGTGCAGCTCGTGCAGCTCAAGATCAAGCTGGTGGACGCGAAAGGAGCCGTGCGTGATCTCGGCAATATTCCGCAGGCAGCGGAAATCGACTGTTTCGCCAAAACGGTCGAACGACTGGAAGTGGATTTGCAACCGATGCGTCAGCGCGCCAATTTCTGGGCGCTGGGCGATATCCAAGGGTTGCGCAGCCTACCCTATCCCGACGAAGAGGCCGCCTGTCTGAACGCCTTTCTCGCGGTGCCGCAGTTTAAAGATCAATACGAGAGCGCGCGCAGTCGACTCGAGGATTTGTGGATATCGAGCGCCAAGACCGTACTCGATAACAATGCGAGTAGCTTTGCAGTATTGCCCATAGCAACGCTTCTCAAAGACGACGGCGCCATCGATCGACTCAAGAAACAAGGCTACGAAGTACAGGAACCCCAGTAAAGCCGTCGTGGCATTTGCCTTCACTTCCGCTCGCGACCCCAAGCAGTCACTGACGAACGTCTTCTCTGCGGATTGCTAGCGATTGCTTTGGCTGGCACCGAGGAGCCGTTGCGCGACGATTCTGAGTATTAGCGCAGCGTAGGCAGCAATTGGAGTGTCGAAAGCAACTCGTTCCTTGCGGCCAGGGCGCGCCAAGATCCATTCAGGACGACTTGTATGCTCATTTGAAACTGCCACGTACCAGCCATCGGATGTTCGCAGATCTTCGACGTAAGCAGCCCATGAATCGATGAGGTCACGGTGTACAGACAGAACCGACACCAAGTCCGCCTCCCTAACCGGATCCCTCCGCGACGCCAATATTTCTCCAAGACGCGCCGACAGCGAACTATCTGGATGCTCGCGCAGATACTTGGGGATCTCGCACACGGCAGCCGCAACTTCCCTTCTATCCATACTGCGTAACCTACCAGTTGCCCGGAGCCGAACCAATGCAGCCAACGACGACTGGCCGCTTCCGAGGACCTAATCTTTTTCCTGAGGGTCTTGCTCAAGGTTGATATCGGGTCCGGATCTGGTCCGATACCACGACACAACAATTCCCACCGCGAAGCCAGCCGAAGCAACGACTGTAACGGGGAGCCCCGCTAGGAAACCTAGAAAGAAACAAAAGAGGAAGCCCACACGGCCCAGCCCCGCCTGCTTAAGCATGAGGCCAAGAAGTAGTGGAATTAGCCCCATTATCCCGCCGAGAATGAAGCTAGCCGCAATTGCCATGAGTCAACCCACTCCCAGGACCTTTGTCGAACAACCGCGTGGCGCTAGACATCTGACTGTCATTTATAACGCATCAAGAATGCCCATTAACGGCCACATGCTCCCTTCATCCCATAGTGCATTGATAGACCGCCATCGACCCGACGCCGTCAGTGTCGGCTATGCGGCATCAGACCCGCGATTCGCTCGAACCGATCTTATATGCAAACGCCCGGCCCTATCCTTGCGAATCTGCGCGACGTTTACCAACGCAAGGCCGATTGCCCAAGGGAAAAAGAACGGAAGTGCGAACGCCCTTTCCATATTGGCTGGGAGTAGTCCCGAGAAAAGGTACGTCGCGTACGTAATCCATGGGACGATTATTGCAATAATACGAACCCATATGGGTAGGCGCGTGAAAAGCGATGCATTCGCCGCCACCCCGACGAGCAATGACACCCCGATCAAGAATCCACGGAGGTCGCCAGAAAAAAGAAACATTACGCCCCAGCCCGGTACAACGCCAAACATCAGCACGCCGATTCCGCGAAGATCGGTACTCGGCGTGACCATCGACACTATGTACAAAACCCAGCCAACTTTGGGCAGTAGTGGAAGCCGGCGCAGCGAAAACGGGGCGGTTGTTTCCAAAATAGGTCTAATTGTCAATTGGGCGACGGATTTGGTGATGACAGGATGCGATCCATAGACATTAGGTTAGCGCGAGCTGCGAAGGGCAGCTAACAGGCGACGATTTTATTGCTACGAACTTCGCCTTTTGGCCGGGAGCTGCCGCATTGACCTGGATTTCCGGTTTCGACCCGAAGTATTTTCATGCGGGCGGCCGCTTCCGCGAAGCGAAATCGCAGGGCAAGAATAGCATTCTGATTAGTGACGTTGTCCCATCTCTGAGTAACCAAGGCTGTCAAGGCGGGCACGAATCTGCCTGTTGAGCTCTGCTTTCCCAGTGTAGAACGCAAAAATCTGTAGTTTCGGTGGCAATGCGGAGGCGAGAAGGTCATCGATATTTAAGGCAGTTCGAGAGATCCTGATCTCATCCAGGCCAGACAGGTTTTCTAGCCCATTCACACGCTCGAGCTGCTTGCAGTTGAGAAGCAGCATCCGTGAAAGAAGCCCATTAATTGCCGAAAAATTCAGATTTTTGACTTGGATCTGGTCTTCAATGTGCAGGTGCCTAAGACCAGGCCACTTCTGCGGCGAAAACGACTCGAATCCGCGAACACGAATTACAGATAGAGAGGAAATGCCGGTGTGCTCTATCTCATCAATGTTGCGTCTGCCCCCAAGGATCAACCGCAACGATCTCAGGCCTGCCATTCTATTTATAAATCCGAGAGAAACGGTGTTGCGTGTCTGCGCAAGTTGAAGATTGTCGATGCCGGCTGCCTCAGATATTGCTTCAAGTGCTTTGTCATGGCCGCTGATGGAAAGCGAGTGAAGCCGACGATATTTTGCAATATGCGATAAATCGAGAGTTCTCTTCTTTGTTTCAGAAAGCGAAAGTACCTTGAGGTTCAGAAAACTGCTTGAGCCTAGGAAACCCGGCTCGTCAAGCAGGTAGACGCCGAGACTCAACTCCTCAAGGTTTTGCAATTCGACGATAGTTTTCAAATTGTCGGCGGCCTGCAGGCAGTCCACTGCCAGACACCGCACGGCAGGTAGCTTACGCAGAGCCAGACAATCAAATGGCCCTTGGTAGTGGCCATAGAACCTTACGTGGAATCTAGTCGTGTAGTGCTGGCAAAGCTCGTCGAGTTGACGAAGCATGTGTTCCGTATAACCGGGTTTTGAAAATTGAACAATCACGTCACTTCCGGCCGCGTGTTCTGCCGCGATTGCATCTGAATCAATCTGAACTGGATCCGTAATTCGATGCTGCATGCTCTGCTGGCTTGTTTTTGTTTATACCTGCAAAACCAGTTCTGGCGCTTTATCAGCAAGTCTATCGCGACTTGCGAATGGCGGCCATGTGGCGGTCACTTTCAGTCCGCAAACGTCTCTTGTTGGCCGAATCGCGCCGGTCGAAAAGTCGTAAGGCAGGACTGGTATTCTTCCAAACCATAGAGCAACAGGAGAGCGACATGTGGCGGCGATACCTCGTCTCGTTGGCGTTTATTGTTTGCGGTGCCATCAGTGCCAGGGCGGCGGAGAGCGATATGGCGGCTATTCTGGCTCTCCGCGCTGATTCAAATGCCGGCCTGCTGGCGCATGACGTTGATCGCGTCCTCCTTCATACCACGGATGATTTCATTCTCGTCGGGGGTGTGAGCGGAGGGCATGTCGGGAAATCTGTAGTCCGTCGCTACTACATCGACGGATTTGCCGCCCCTGATCTGGTTACCTATATCCGCACGCCCGATCAGGTGGCAGTGTCTGATGCCGGGGACCGTGCTTCCGAGCGCGGAAAATGGCAGGGTATCTGGCGCAGCTCAAAGAACGGATCCGTGATGAGCGGCGAATATTTCGCTCACTGGGTGAAGAAGGACGGTGTATGGGTCACATTAGCCGAGGTTTACGTCACCCTACACTGCAGCGGACCGGTTTGCGCACCTTGAGGTTGCACTCAAAGGGCGCTCGACGAATTCCAAATTAACTCTGGATTCGAGAGATTATTTCGGTCGGTACGCTTCCGCCAGCAGGTCTCCATCAATCCCGGCATTTTCTTTGCTGCCGGTGGCGAAACGATACAACGCCGCGGTGTAAATGGTATGCAAGGTCGTACTCACCAGGCCGATTGCGATCATCGTGAGTACAAACAGCGCCATTGCCAAAAATATCGTTGCACTCGCCCGCGTCGACATCGCGGCATAGACTAGCAGCAGGCCCAGAACGCCCACGGGAATTGCCACCACCGCCACACCCAGACTGATACCGCCATTGCCAATCACATTCTCGCCCCAATTGCGGCGCAAAAGCCCGAGGCTGCGAGAGATGGCTTCGACTGGGCCGACGTCTTCCTCAATCAATACCGGCAACGTCATCGCCGTCGCAATCGTCCAGCCGGCGCCAATAATGGCGATGACAATTCGGGCAACGAGCCCGACGCGTTCTTCGATTGCGCGCAGAATCGTGCCCACCGTGGCAGCGATGACGGCGTAACCCAAAATGGCCGGCAGGCGCGCGAGCGCCATCTGCAATCCTTCGCGGACGCTGGCGGATTCGCCGTCGAGCCGCTTGAGCGCCACACTGATCAGCGCGGCGTTGAAGAACATCATCACGGCGTAGCTGACGAAGTAGAACGCGTACATCGTGACGTAGAACAGCAGCCGACTGGTGTGCGTTGTGTTGCCCTCAGCCAGTACGGGCTGCAAGCTGTGATAGAGGGTATACACCGGCAGCGCGAAGGAGCCGAGCAGAACCAACAAGACCATTGAGGACAACAACGGGAACACCAACAGTGCGGGATCTTCCTTGAGTACGTTCCAGCATTGCCCGGCAAGCGACCAGCTGCGAGAGATCTTGTCGAACATGAATTGACCCTCCTTAGCTACCGCGACATTGCGCCACAAGTCAGCTGGTTGCGGGCGATCAGTTGCCAAAACTGTGAATTGAGGCGTTAGGCGCGTCTTTGGGGCGTTTCCCCTTAAAGCGCTAGTGTTACATAAGCACGGAATCTTCTAGCTCCAGAAGGGCTGCTTGTCGGGAGGCTTGTGAAGCCTGGACGGCTGCGTGCGGTTGGCGTGCGAAATTGAGCGTTATGAGAGACACGTAGGACTACGTGAGACAACTGCGTGTCGAGCCGAGCTTATAGGGCCAGCACCAGCCTGATCCCCGCCTCCACGTCACGCAGCGATTCAGCAGGCAGACGGCCAACCTTCTCGGTCAACCGGCGCTTATCCAGCGTAATCAGCTGTGACACGTTAACGACTGATTCCTGCGGCAAGCCGCTGGCGCGGCGCGTCACACGAACGTTGCCGGGGGCGTCAGCTAGTCGCATGTTCGACGTCATTGCGGCACAGATTGATGTGCGGATTGCACTTTCATTGAATTCATTCGACTGCACTATCAACACAGGTCTACGGTGCCCCGGCCCAGAGCCCTGAGGTTCCTCAAGCGAGGCCCACCAGATCTCGCCCCGCCGCACTACCACTTCTCCCTTGGCAGGGACCGGGCCTGTGCATCCGCGAGGAACGGATCGATCGCGGAGTCCTCCTCGTTGTTTCCATAGACGGCATCGAGTTTTTCACGAACGCCAGAAAATCTCTCGCTGTTGACATATGCCGTCACGGCATTCGCATAAAGCTCGCTGCGCGACCAGCCGCGCGATTTCGCGAGTCGGTCAGCCTCTTCGAAGAGAGAATCCGGAATGGAAATCGCGGTTTTCATGAAGGAAGTATAACCGTGGTTATACCCAGTTTCAAGACGCAGCGAGCCATGCAAGGGGCCTCCTTGCGCCATGGCGAATGCCGGAACAACCGGAATGGATAAGTTTTGTCGGTGACCGGGCGCGCTCGCACCTCGCGGGGAGTTGCGGTTGCCGGCAAGCTGTCCGCAATGACTCACATCGACCCTCTCGGGCCGGCCGCCAGCGCCTGCTTTCAGGTACTAAAACCGCGCGCTCCAACCGATTAGTAGGCCCACTCTAATTCGGTTCCTGCTTAGCACCTTCTTCCAGTAGCTGTTTCTGCAGATTCATGCCGGCCTTACACGCATCGTCTTGAGGACCGTTCTTGCAGGACTTGCCGAGCACCTTGAGCGCGAGATCTGGATCTCGCTTTACGCCGAGGCCGCGACTCAGATGCAGAGCATACATTGTGCAGGCCCAGGGGTCGTCCAGGGAGCATGCTTTTGCGAAGGTCTCCGCTGCGCAGGCTTGCGTGCGTGGATCATCCTGCCTCTGTTTCAGCATGCCTGCGGCTCGGTTGGTGCAGCCAGAAGCAATTCCCAGCTTACACGCCTGTTGATAAAGGACCTCTGCCGCTGGCCGAGATGCGCCTTCTTGAAGGAGGCTCTGCGCAAGCCCATAGCAAGCGCCAGCTTCTGCGTCCTCACATTTTGATAAACACGAGTTGAATTCGCCTTTACTGCATCTAATTCGAGGCACGCGATAGAGCGCCTCGCTCTTCGGCATGATTTCAGAGGGGCACATATCCGCTTCGGAAACCCATGCGGTGTGCGAGTGCACCTCTTTTGCAACAGTAGTGGCCTCGACGGATGGCTGCTGAGCGCATGTCTGTTGCACGGGGAAGCCGATGATCGCGAACAGGACAACTAGCGAGAGCTTTGACATACGTGCGCTTACCTTGATTGGGCAGCAGAATCGCCGTAGTGAAATGCGAAAGATAGACATTAGCTTACCGCAGGCGGGAAACGGCCGCTTCGCGGAGACTATTTCGTGACCGCGAGCGTCCGGCTTTGGCCGCATCGAGACCTTGGGAATACAGCGCTATGCGAATGCGCTCGCTAGAACAATCTAGGCCAACGTGAGACAACGAAAAGTGGAGCGGGCGATGGGAATCGAACCCACGGCTCAAGCTTGGGAAGCTTGGGTATTACCATTATACGACGCCCGCTTGCCGTCAGATTCTAGTCGCCTTGCAAGGCTCCAAGCAAATCAGCGCCGAAGGTAGGCGTCGGTCCCGTCCAGCCAGTCCTGCCGCGGCGGATTGAATACGTCCACATCGAGCGTATCTTCGAGAGCCATCGCGCGATGCTCGAGGTTCGACGGGATGACCAGCACCTCGCCGGAGCGCACGGTCAATTCCTGTTCTCCCTTGGGCCCGAGCCAGAAATGCAATGCGCCATCGAGCACATAGGTGACCTGCTCGTTGTGATGCGAGTGCTGCGGCACTTCGTCGCCTTTTTTTAGATGGATGTGAGCGATCATCAGTGCCCTTGCCGGTGATCAAACGCCGCGTGATATTGCCCCTCATCGGCTCGGCCGGCAGATCGTCCCATCGATAGTGCTTGGCGCTTACGGTTGCGTTCATAAAGGAAACCTCCTCAGCCGACGGCTTCGATTTCCACGAGCAGGTCCTCGCGGCATACGTCGGCTTGTAAATAGACGATACAGGTGGCGGGGTCGAGAGCCTCGGCGAGCGTTGCCTCGATCGCCGGCAAATCGGCCGGATTACGGACATACACTTTGAGCTTGAGTTCGGCGAGGGTGTAGCGGCGTGCACCGACCACGCGATTCGCCTCGTCGACCAGCGCGCCGATGTTGGCCAGCGTCTCGCGGGTCTGCGCCACCACATCGCCGCGATGGATGGTCTCATGACCGACAATGCTCGCGGTGCCGGAGACGAAAAATCTGCCCGCGGGGGGCTCCCCCCAGATGCAGGCCCGCGAAAAGATGGGGCTGTGCCTGCCGAATTTCGGCGGGTAGTGATAGGCGCTGGTCTGGCGCGGATTCTCGATCATCTTGGGCGGCCGGCGTGCGGCGAGAAAATAAATAGCAAGCGGACTGCCGGCCGGCGATCCCAGTGCGCAAGCGGCCGGAACCGCGCCCGCCGTCGCGCGGCCCGACTTGCGAAACGCCATCGATCGCGCGGAATTGAAGTGCCGGTAGCGCTCATCGCCGCCGGCCTGCGCATTGATCTCAGGTAGATAATTCCATATGCGGATCAGATGGCGGTGCTCGGTATAATTGAGCACGTCGAATATTTCCTGATACGCGGTCTCGGTGGCGCGCAGCAGCGCGCCGGCCGCTCCATCCTCGCCCTGCTCGGCAATGGTCAGGGAACCGAACAGCAGATCATCGCAGTAGCGGTAGCGTACGCGGGAGGCCCTGGCCTCATCGGACAGTTGGACTTCAGGCCCCGTGACCCGCCACACCTCGCACAGATCGCTCGCATTCAAGGGGCGGATCACGCCGGCCGTCAAGGGCACGCGATCGCGATCGATACTCGGCGGCTGTTCGAATCCCACGATCCCTAAGACGTTTTGCCACCACGATGTGGATCGCGACTCGACTTGATCGAAAGACAGGTACTCGAGTTGCAGTGTCGCCGTACCGGCCGCCGAGGGAAGCGCAGTGGAATTCATCGCGGGGCAGTTTATCCTGCCGCCGCTACCTAAGTAAGGTACCTCGCCCGGTCAGAACGCGACGTAGGGTCCGGTACCCACGGAAGTCTTGCTGTTTTCCAGGGCGACGGCGACCCGCCTGCCAGTAGAAAAACGGCAACCCCAGATCGAAGCTCTGCGGAGTCGGGTTGGTGCCGGCCAACTCCGGGAAGGCGTTGAATGTGGGATTCGCATTGAACATAGTCAGCGCATTGCCCACGCATGAACGGCAAATTGTTCGCCATCACGCCATTCTGGCCCTGCAGGTTGATGGTCTGATTCAGCGTTTGAGCGGGGCAGTAAAAGTCCGACAGATTGCCCGCGCAGAGCACGATGTTGCTGTTAAAAAAGTAGCCGTTCGATCCGCTGTCGATGAAGCTCTGATCCAAGGCTTGACCGTTGTAGGTCACGGTCAATTCCGCATTGTCATTGACATTCAACACGGTCTGCGTTCCGGATTGATTGTTCGATTGCGTATCGATGCCGAATATCAGCGAGCCGTTGACAGTTAGCTGGCCTGTGGAAGTCACGGCCGGCAAATCGATGATGCTGCCGTTGTTGTCCGCCGCAAAGAGTACTATCGGATTGGATTCCTGAATGCTTTCCGCCGCCACGGTCCCGACGCAGTTACTTGGGGCCGCACAGGAGTAATACAGCGCCGGTTCGACTACCATCGTGGCACACGCCGGACAATTCACCGCAAAGGGTCCTATCCCGATGATGCCGTTGGCGCCGAAGTCCATCACCGTATCCTCTGCCGACCCAGTGCTCGAACAATCCGTCGGCACTGTCGTGTAATTCGGATCTCCGATCACCTGGATGGGCAGACCCTTCGCGGATTCTCCGGCGATCTGAAAGTCGGCGATTTCGATGGGCCCCCAGCTGTAGCCGTCCGCGAATTGCGTGCATTCCACCAAAGGATTGCCGCTGGCGGCCAATTGCTTCGGCAGGGTCAAGCTCAACACGGTCGATAGCACGCGCACCCCGTACGAGCCGGTGTCCACTTGAATGTGATCGATGGTCTGACAATTCGTCGTGTTGGGCACACACAGCGTCACCGACGTGAACAAGGTATTGACGCTGTTGTTCGTCGGCCCCTCATCCACGATCACGGCGGCCACGTTGGTGCCGGCCGGCGGTATGGGGGGTGGGGCCGGACTGAGGCTGCCGCTGCCGCCGCCGCAGGCAACGGCGCAGAGGCACAACATCGTGGCAATTCCCGCTCGAGCGGCACGCATGATCGCCGGCATCAGTGCAAATCTCCCAGATTGACGCCCTGCGGGATCGCTGCCGGCAGGTAGGCGCGGCCTGCAAAGGCGCGCGTGTGACCGCTCGACTGCACCACCAGATCGGGCAGTGAAATTTGCACGTGCTTGCGGTCTGACACGGCAGTTCTCGGTGCCGCGACATAGCTGTCGAAGTACTTGCCCATGGCTTGGCGCAGATTCGGCATGAAGGGCCCATGCCACGCGACGGCAAACACATTGCCATCGGAAGCGACGAATTCGCGCAATACCGTTCCGGATGGCAGCTGAATTTCGTGTACGCGATAGAGGCTGCGTTCTTCCGACGATTTGATGGATGCATGGAGTTGCGCAACGTCTGTCTGCACCGATACTTCAGCCTCGCCCAAAGTGGCGCAGGCCGGTCGCGGGCACACTGCGGCGATGAAGGCCGCAGCGCAGAACACACCCATTCTCAATTGATTCGATCGCAGCATTAGCGGCATTCCTTTGGACGGTTGGAAGGGTCCTGCGCCATTTGGTTCAGCGTTTCTTGTCTGTCATCGGCGACATCATTCCTTGACGGGCGGTTTGCCGCGCGCCTGGCCTTGAAAGGCCAACATCCAGCCGGGATATTCCGGCGGCAACGCACTCACCTCATCGAGCAGCTTCAATTCCGCCTCATCGAGCCGGACGCGCGTCGATGCGACATTATCCCGCAGCTGTTCCATCGATTTTGCGCCGATGATCACAGTTGTGACGAAAGGTTTGCTCAAAAGCCACGCCAACGCGATCTGCGCCACGGAGATTTTTCGCGACGCGGCCATCGGCCGCATGGCGTCCACGCATTTGAAGGCCCGCACCTTGTCCACCAGGGGGAAATCGAAGGCGGCACGGCGCGCGCCCGCGGGGCCCTTATCCTCGGCGTTGCTGTACTTGCCGCTCAGCAAGCCGCCGGCCAAGGGGCTCCACACCATCAAGCCCAGCTTTTGATCCTTGAGCAGGTGCACCACCTCGCGTTCCAGATCCCGCCCGGCAATGGTGTAGTAGGCCTGCACGCTGACGAACTTGGCCAGATTCAAGTGCTCCGAAACGCTCAAGGCCTTCATGATCTGCCACGCGGCCAGGTTGCACAGGCCTATGTAGCGCACCCGTCCGGAGCGGACCAGATCGTTCATCGCGCCGAGCGATTCCTCGAATGGCGTCAAAGGATCGAAGCCGTGAATTTGATACAGATCGATGTAGTCGAGTTGCAAGCGTTTCAAGCTCGCGTCCACCTGATTGAAGAGATGGTGCCGCGACTGGCCTCGGCCATTGGGCGTGTCGTCCATGCTGCCCGTGGCCTTGGTGGCGACGATGAGATCCTCGCGCTTGAGCGACAGCGCCTTCAGCGACTGCCCCAGCAGCATCTCCGACTGGCCCGTATGGTACACATTCGCCGTATCGATGAAGTTGATACCCGCATCAACGGCGAACCTCACCTGCTCGTTGACAGCGTCCTGCTGCAAAGTGCCGATCGCTTCCCAGATTCCCTTGCCGCCCCCGTAGGTCATGGTGCCCAGGCACAATTCTGAAACATACAATCCGGTCTGTCCGAGCAATTGGTAGCGCATGAACGACTCCCCTAGGTCAACTTTCCGCTGATTGGCTTGTCGAAGCTTACAATGAATCCCCCGGGCCGGAGAATTCCGGACATCGAGTCGGACAACATTTTCATTCAGGTGCCAAGGTGATGATACGGAGTGTATTGATAATCGGCGCGGCTGGGCTTGCACTGGCGGGATGCCCGATCGGCGGCGGCGCCCAATACACGGTGGGCGGCACGGTCACGGGGATCCTCGGTACGGGTCTGGTGCTCCAGGACAACTCGGGCAGCGACCTGCCCGTCTCGTCCAACGGCGGCTTTGCCTTCGGCGGCCGGCTTGCGAATGACGACGCCTACTCCGTGACCGTGAAGACGCAGCCCGAGAATCCGGCGCAGACCTGCACCGTGCGAAACGGCTCCGGCACCATCGACAAGTCGGACGTCACCAATGTGCTCGTCTCATGCACGCAAACGGGACGCTTTGCATTCGTCGCCAATCGGCAGTCGAACAACCTGTCAGCCTATGCCATTGACTCCGCCAGCGGCGCGCTGCTGCCCATCGCAGGCTCGCCGTTCGCGGCCAACGGCACGACCCCGACCGCGCTGGCCGTGGATCCCAACGGGGATTTCCTCTATGTCGCGAACAATGCTTCGAACAATGTCTCCGTGTATGCCATCGATGCGGTCCACGGCACATTGACCGCGGTCGCCTTCCCGACCAATGCCGGCACGGCTCCCGGCGCCCTCGTCGTGGATCCGCGCGATCAGTATCTTTACGTGGCCAACCTCGGATCCAATAACATTTCGGCCTACGCCATCCAGAATGGAATGTTGAGCGAGATCCAAGGTTCGCCCTTCAGCGTCGGCCTCGAGCCTGCGTCAATGCAATTCGATCCCAACGGAAATTTTTTGTATGTGGCGAACTTCAACGGCGCCAACCTGGCAGTTTTCGCCCTCGACCAAGCCACCGGTTTTTTGAGCAACATTTCCGGATCGCCTTATCGCACAGGCTCGGGGCCGCTCTCGATTGCCGTCGACCCCACCAACACGTTTGCGTTCATCGCCAATGAAGGGGACACCACCATTTCAGAATTTACATTGAACCCTGATACGGGCGCGCTCGCTCCCGTGGCAGGCTCGCCCATCGCTGTGTCGACCAATCCCGAATCGCTCGCCGTCGATCCGCAAGGCCGCTACCTGTATGCCGCCAATGTCACCTCGGGTGATCAAGTGGCCAGCTTTTCGATCACGCCGGCGAGCGGCGCTTTGACGCCGCTATCGGCAGCGCAGGCGGGCGCACTGCCGATCAGTCTCGCCGTCGATGCGTCCGGCCAATTCGTCTATGCGGCGAATTACAACTCCAACGATATATCAGCGTACACGGTCGATGCCGCAACAGGCGCCTTGGCGCCGGTTGCGGGATCGCCGTTCGCCGCGGGCACCCAGCCGCACTCCATCGTCATCGACTAGGGCCTGTTAACACTATCGCAGTGCTTCAACGACGAGCGCGAAGCACAGGAATGCCATGAACATGACGTCGAGCTTATCGAAGCGACTGAAGATGCGGCGAAAGCCTTTGAGTCGCCGGAACAGTCGCTCGATCTCGTTTCGACGGCTGTACCAGGCTTTGCTGTATTGCCAAGGGTCGAGCCTTCGTGGGTTCGGCGGCACCACGGGAATGAAGCCAAGATCCAACGCGAGTTGTCGGGTCTCATTGCCTTCATACGCCCGATCCATGAGCAAACGACATCGCTTCGGTAGGTGCGTTAGCGTTTGCATCAGCGCCCGCCCGGCTGGCGCATCGCCCGCTTGGCCCGGAGTTAAAGAGAACGCGATGGCACTCCGAGCATCCGCGGCAACCATATGAATTTTGGTGCTCCATCCGCCTCGGGATTTACCGATGGATTGCGGGCCGTTTTTTTTAGAGCTCCGGTGCCGTCTGGATGTACTTTGACGATCGTGCTGTCGAGGCTGACCGCCTCGATCCTGATCCGCACGAGCTGCTGATGCTGCAATTCCTCGAACAACCGATCGAGCACGCCGGCTTTTGCCCAGCGGTTCATGCGGGTGTAGATGGTGTGCCAGTTGCCGAAGCGCTTGGGCAAGCTGCGCCACTTGCAGCCGTTCTCCGCGACGTACAGGATCGCGTTGACCACTTGAAGGTTGGTGAGCGAGACGTTGCCACGCTGTACCGGCAGAAACGCCTCGATTCGACTGAACTGCAGCGAGGTGATTTCCATGGCTCATAGAATATCATCTAAATTCATTAGTGTTAACAGGCCCTAGCCCAAATTCGCCGATCCGCGTATCTTGCGGCGGCGATGAGCCTTGCCAAGAATCGGGGGCTGATGCTTGCTTTGG
This sequence comes from uncultured Gammaproteobacteria bacterium, assembly GCA_963775565.1. Classification (GTDB taxonomy): domain Bacteria; phylum Pseudomonadota; class Gammaproteobacteria; order Steroidobacterales; family Steroidobacteraceae; genus Bog-1198. The sequence goes on along the minus strand of CAVZJP010000014.1, from coordinate 246,656 downwards.
GCGGAGCCGCGGCACTGCTCATCGCGACGCCGGCAGCGTATGCTCCCGTCGCCCCGCTGGGCCAGGACGCTTCTCCCTCGTCATTTTCAGGTGTTCGGGCTCTAAAAGATCTTAAGGAACTGGTGGGCAATAACGTCCCACATCCCATCGGCAGCGCCGCCAACGCGCAAGTGCGCGATCTGATCGTGAAACGCTTGAGCTCGTTGGGATATAGCGCGGAGTTGCAGACGGGGTTCATCTGCAACGACGGGGGTGCATGCGGCACGCCCACGAATGTCATCGCAACCATTGGCGGCTACCCGACCGACGGCGACGCACTCTTACTGGCCGCGCACTACGACTCCGTGCCGTCGGGCCCGGGTGCTTCCGACGATGGCACCGGAGTTGCGAGCCTTCTCGAGATTGCGCGGGTCTTGAAAACCAGGGCCGCACCCGCGCATCCCATCATTCTGCTCGTGACGGACGGCGAGGAGGCCGGGCTGCTCGGCGCGCTGCTCTTTGTTCGCGAACATCCGCTGGCCAAGCATGTCAGCGCGGCGGTCAACATGGACTCTCGCGGCGTGTCCGGTGCCAGTCTCATGTTTGAAACGGGCACGGCCAATGTCTCACTGATGCACTTGTACGCGGCCGCGGCGCGCAGGCCCGTTACCAACTCGCTGTTCTATGTCGTCTACAAAGCGCTGCCGAACGACACCGATTTCACCGTCTTCAAGGCGGCGTCGTATCAGGGCTTCAATCTTGCGTTCATTGGCAATGTTGCCTACTACCACACGCCGTTGGATGACTGGGCCAACGCCTCAGCGAGCAGCATCCAGCATCAGGGCGACAATGCGTTGAGCGCACTGCTGGCGCTGGAGGATTCGTCCGAATTGCATCCGGCCGCGGGTGAGGCTTTATTTTTCGACTTTTTCGCGCGCGGCATCGTGGTCCTGCCGGTAGGCATCGCCCTGCCCGTGGCACTTGCGGCGCTGGCGTTGCTGCTGGCCGAGGCCGCGTTGCTCATGCGCTGCGGATTGATCAAGGGGCGAGAGGTTTTGTGGGGCGGGATTGCCGCACTCGTCAACGTGTTCATCAGCGGGGCACTCGCTTTTGCAGTGCTCGTGCTGCTTCGCGCATTCGGAGCGTTGCCGCCGCTCGATATGGGTCCATGGATAGCGCATCCGCTGCCGATGCACATTGCCTCCGCAGCGATCGCCTTGGGCACGCTGAGCGCCGTCGGCTGGTGGGCCGCGCGCCGCTCCGGATTTTGGGGACTTTGGCTCGGCGCTTCTTCTTGGATCGTGCTGCTGTCGGTTGCCGCCGCCGCGTTGTTTCCCAGTGCCGGCTACCTGCTGTTGTTGACGGCCGTCGCGGCGGTTCTTGCGCCCCTGCCCTGCGCCTTGAACTGGGTCCGCGGCCGCACTCCCTCTCGAGCAGCGGCTGAGTTTGCCGTCCTCGTTCCCTGGTTCGTCATGTTGACGCTGCTGCTGCCGCTGTTGTTGCTCATGTATCCCGGTCTCGGCGCCTGGGCCTGGCCGCTATCGACAATTACGCTGGCGTTGGCGGCATCGCTGTTGCTGCCGCTGCTGGCTGCGGCGACGGTGCGCGCTCGCCAAGTGATGATCGTCGCGGCCGCGGCGTTGACGTTGAGCGCGGCACTCATCACGCTGGTGCGGCCGGTGTATTCAGCGCGCTGGCCACAGCGCATCAACGTGGAATACTGGCTCGATTCCGACGCCAACCGGGCTCATTGGTGGGTGTATGCCGCGTCGTCGAGATTGCCCGATTCGATGGCGGCCGTGGCGAACTTCGATTCCTTGCCGCGCGCGCGCTTTCCCGGAAGCGCATCCTTAGGATTCATCAGCGAGGCGTCGATATTGAATCTCGCGGCGCCGGAGCTGACGCAAATCACTGCCGTACCGGCCGCGGCGGCGATGGGCACGCACTATGAATTGCGGCTTAGATCCGTGCGCGGCGCCCAGGATGCGTTCATTGTATTTCCGGCCGGCGCCAATGTTCAGGAGGTTGTGGTCACGACAGCCTTGGGCAAGCAGCGCGCCAAGTTGCGCAAGCTGCCGAATGGTGATGCGCGACTGTTGATATCGGGAATGCCCGCCGACGGCGTGCAATTCGGGATCGATGCGGCCTCAGGGCGCTTTGCGGTGCGGGTGTTCGATCAGAGCTTCGGACTGCCTGATGCGCTCTCGGCAGGTCGGTCGCTGCAGCAAGCTCGGCCCCAGAATGCGACCAGCTCGCAGGATGGCGACTCAACGGTGGTGCAGCGCACCGTCTTGCTTGATCCCGCGGCTGGCCGCTGACGCGACGTCAATTAACCGGCTCGGGAGTACGAGGCGTACACCGCGGCCAGCCGTTGATTGTGGATTTTATCCACGGCACCGGCGATCGCGTGTGCACGGCACTCACGCACGGCTGCGGGTATCAACGGCGAGTCGACGGCGGGGCACACTTGTTCGGCCGCCCGGGCAATCCGATGATACAAGGCGCGCGCGCCGCTGTCGGTTGCGAGCGCATCTTGGCTGTAATGCACAACGAGGCTGGGTGCATCGTTGTCGGCTGGCGCAGCGCCGGCCGCGGCCGCAAGTCCGGTGAGCGCGCCCATCAACAGAACTTTGGTGGCTAGACTGATCATGAAAACTCTCCTAAAGGCGAGGTTGTTTGACACCCCTATAAGACGCCGCAGACCCCCCTCAGGTGAACGCGAAAACATCGAGTTCGTCCCGAATTACCACGGTTTCGTCCCGCCCTGAGGCCCCGGTGCCGCAATTCGCGGCGACAGGCGCGAGCGGCCTGCGGTAGGCTTGACCTATGTTGGGAATCGGCTCAATGGAATCCTCGACCCGGCGCTTCGCCGGCGGCTTGACCCGGCCTCAATTCCTGGCAGTGGTGTGCCTGTTTTGGGTGTATGTCACCTTATCGAATCTTCTGTATGCCTACAGCATGCGCGCCGGTTTCGCGCGCCTGACGTCCGTGTCGGTATTCGCGAGCTGGGACACCAGGCTGGTGCAGCATCTGCTGCTGCTGCCCATGGTGCTGGTGTCCTTCTGGGCTTCCCTTAAAGTGCAATGGCGTCCGCTGTTATTGGCAGTGCCGTTGCAGTTGATCTTGGGCGCGGTTTTCGCCGCCATGGCCTATCCAGCCATGCTGCTTGCGGAAATCATGATTGGCGGCTACGAAATGAAGAACGAAGCGGCGGTGTCGCATATCGTCACCAGCGTCTGGAGCGATCCATTCTGGCTGACGCTCTGGCTCGGTAGTTTCGTGAGTTTCCTGCCGGCCTACGGCTTTGGGCTGGCCCTGGTCACCGGCCTGGCACTGTACACGCGCTTTCGCGACTCGGAATTGCGGCTCGCCGCGCTGGAGCGCGAATGGAGCGCCGCGCGCCTGGCGGCGCTGCGCATGCAATTGTCGCCGCATACCCTGTTCAATCTCTTGCACACCATCCGCGGTCAAATTGAATGGGATCCAAAGGCCGCGCAATCCATGGTGGTGCAGCTCGCCGACCTGCTGCGCCGCCTGCTCAACGCCGGCGAGCGCGATTTTTCGCGCCTGGCCGATGAGCTGCAATTCGCGCGTTTATACCTGGAGCTGCAGCAGCGCCGCTTCGCCGATCGCCTGAGAGTCATATTGCCCAACCCGGCCGAGGTCCCCGGCCTCTGGGTGCCGAGCTTGATCCTGCAGCCGCTGATCGAGAACGCGGTGGTGCATGGCATGGCGGGACACCAAGGCAAGGTGACAGTGACCGTTGCGGTCAACGTAACCGGTGAGACGCTGCTGCTGCGCGTCGCGAATACCATGACGGCGGATCGAATCGTGGGCTCGGACGGCATCGGGCTCAAGAACGTGCGCGAGCGCATGGCCGTGCAATTCGAAGGCCGCGCCAGTCTCAGCGCCTCAGGGTACGACAATGAGTGGGTCAGCGAGATCTCCATGCCGGTGATTCTCGAGTCGCCGCCCGTGATTCGCGAGGCGCGGACCGCCGCCAACCTGCATACCACGACGTTGTTCGGCACATGATGGACGTGATCATCGTCGATGATGAAACAGCCGGGCGGCGCACCTTGCGCGAGTATTGCCAGGCGGAAAACGATCTACGCGTGGTCGGGGAATTCTCCGACGGAGAGGCCGCGCTGGCCGCCATTCGCCTGGCGAGGCCGCAGCTTCTGTTCCTCGACATACAGATGGACCCGCTGAACGGCATCCAATTGGCGCGTGCTCTGGAGCCGGAGCACTTGCCGTCCTTGGTATTCGTCACCGCCTACGACACCTACGCGCTCGAAGCCTTTGAGGTCTGCGCCGTGGACTATTTGCTCAAGCCCTTTGACCAGGAGCGATTCCGGAAGATGTTGGCCCGCGTCCGGCCGCGCCATCAAAGCCTCGGCGTCGACGAACGGCAGACCCTGCTTGCCGGCCTGCTGGCGCAATTGGAGCGCGGCGCGCGCGCCGAGGAGAAGCCGCGGCTGCTCGCCGAATTCGGCGGCCATCTGCACGTGCTCGATGTGACCCAAGTGGAGATGATCGAGGCGGACCGCAACTACGTCGTCATCCGCGTCGGCCGCGACAATTATCATGCCCGCAGCACGCTGCAGCAGGCGGAGCTCGCGCTGGGCTCGCAGCCCATGCTGCGCATCAGCCGATCCTGCCTCGTGAATTTGAACTACGTCCGGGAAGTGAACCGCACGCTGCGCGGCGATTTCATTCTGGTCCTGGCCGGCGGCGCCACCGTCACCAGCAGCGAGGGTTTCCGCGGCAAAGTGAAGGAATACTTGAGCAGCCTGCGCATCTCCTCGGCCGATCGCCTGAGTTCCTAAAGCAATTCGTCCGGCGCGAACGGCGACAACATTTTCAGCCAGATGCGTTCCGTGCGGCTCGTTCCCGGATCCGTGTGCCAGACCTGCTCCGCGCCTGCCTCGTCGCTGACCACCCATTCGACATGGCCGGTCCCGGCCTGCAGCCGCAGCGTGTAGCTGCCGTCCGTGCTGATATCATCGAAAAGACTCGTGACCTGCCGCGCGATATCGGCGCTGCTCAAGACCAGCCCCAGCTCGCTGTTGATGCGGGCCGAGCGTTCGTCCATGTTCAAAGATCCGATGAATACGATCTTTTGATCGATCACCAGCGCCTTGGCGTGCAGGCTGGCGTTGGTGCTGCGGAAGGGGTGGAAGCGCGCGTGCTTCTGGCCGAGTTTCGGCCTGACTTCATAAAGATCGACGCCAAGCTTGAGCAGCGGCACGCGATAGCGCCCGTAGCCGATGTCCACCAAGGGCGCGTCCGTGGCCGCGAGTGAATTGGTGAGTATCCGAATGCGCACGCCGCGAGCCACGAGCCCGGTGAGCAATGCAAGGCCTTCCTTGCCCGGCACGAAATAGGGAGAAATAATGACGAGTTCCTGTTTCGCCGAAGCCATCAGCGCGGTGATGTCATTCGCGATGGTGACTTCCTCGTCCGGCGAGCTTTCCGTGGCGATCTTCGCTGGCTGATCGGCGAGCACGGTGGCAGGCACCCAGGTCAGCTGCAACTCGCGCGCATCCAGCTCCTGCTGCAGCCAATTCGCGCCCGCGTCCGTTCCGTCTTCCGGCGGAGCCGGCGACGCCGCTTCGGCATCCACCGCCGAGGCTACCGAGGCGATCGGGTAGGCATATTTGCTGTTCCAGAACTCGTCGAATGATGCCGACAGCTCCGGCACGATCGGGCCGGCCGCAACCACGTCCAGATCGATGTAATTGCTGTACGGATCGCGCGTGAAATACTGATCGCCGATATTGCGGCCGCCGGTGATCGCGAGCGCATTGTCAGCCACGAACAATTTGTTGTGCATGCGATGATTGATGCGCTGTATGTCCGATGCGGAAGCCACCCACCGGATCCAGGTCGAGAATCGTCCTGCGGTAAATGGATTGAAGACGCGCACTTCGACATTGCGATGCTCGCTCAAATGCATGAAGCGGCGGTCCTCGCCTGCCGTATTCAAGTCGTCGATCAACATGCGCACCCGCACACCGCGGTCCGCCGCCATGCGTACGTGATGCAGGAATATCCGCGTCGAATCATCCTCGTGAATGATGTAGTACTGAATGTCGAGAGTCCGCTCAGCGTGATCCGCAAGCGCCAGCAAGCTGGCCAAGGCTTCATCGCCGGAACTCAGCAGCCTTACTCCCGATAAATTCCTGCCCGGCTCCTCGAGCTCGACAATTTGGCCCATGCTCGTGGCGTCGGGCGTCGGGAAGGCTTCGGTGTGCGTTTTTTCCACGTGCCGCGGCAGGCCGGCACAGCCGGCGAGCGCCAGCATGGCCACGGTACCAAGACATGTTATGCGCATCGAGCCATCATATCAGGCACACTTTGCGCTCATGCAGACCCGCCGCATCCGCAGTTTCGTGCTCCGCGCCGGACGCACGACCGCCGCGCAAGAACGCGCGCTCGAGAATCTTTGGCCCGCGTACGGCATCGGCTTGGGCGAAGGGCCCTTGGATCTGCAGGCCGTTTTCGGACGCCTGGCGCCGCGCTGCCTGGAAATCGGATTCGGCGCCGGCGAAGTGATCGGAAGCCTGGCGGAGGCGAATCCGGCTGTCGATTACCTGGGAGTAGAGGTGCATCGCTCGGGAATCGGGCGGCTGTTGCTGCGCGCCGCCGCCGGAGCCCTGACGAACCTACGCGTCATTTGCGCGGACGCGGTGGACGTACTGCAAGATCATGTGCCCGATGATTCCTTCGACGAAGTGCTGGTGTTCTTTCCGGATCCCTGGCACAAGAAGCGGCATCAGAAACGCCGCCTGATCGAAGCGCGTTTCGTCGCGATGGTGACGGCGAAGCTGCGTGCCGGCGGCACCTTGAGGCTCGCCACGGACTGGCAGGGGTATGCCGAACAGATGCTCGCTGTATGCAACGCGGATCCTGGCTTACAGTCTCTGAGCCCCGACTTGACCTATGTGGCCCGGCCCGATTTCAGGCCACCCACCCGCTTTGAGCGGCGCGGCGCTCGTCTGGGCCACGGCGTCTGGGACTTGGCTTATGCGAAGCGGGTCCGCGCGCCGGGCACTGCGGTTCAGTAATGTCGATTGTGGATTTATCTCCGAACTAAAGGACTGCCGATGAAACTCGCTCCCTGCCTTTGCATCTCGTTCGTTTTTGTATTCGGTTGCGTCTCTTCGGCGTCGGCCGGCGTTTATGCGGACGATCTCGGAAAGTGCCTGGTGGCCTCGACCACCAAGGACGATCGCACCAGTTTGGTCCGTTGGATGTTCACGGCGGCGGCGCATCATCCGGCGGTGAAGCCGATCGCATCCATTACGCCGGCCCAGCAGGATGAATCCGACAAGGCGATGGGCGCGCTGGTCATGAGACTGTTGACCGACAGCTGCAAGACCGAGGCGCAAAAAGCGATCCAGTACGAAGGCCCGATTACGCTGCAACTCGCCTTTGAAGTCCTGGGTAAAGTGGCCGGGCAGGAATTATTTTCCAGCCCTGAGGTGACCGGGAACTTCCAGGGCCTCGCCAAATACATCGATTCCGATAAACTCAAGGCGCTCACCACGACGCCGACGATTCCGGCTGCCGGCGCGCCGGCGCAGCACCAGTAGTATCAGCTCAAAAAACTGCCGCGGATGCCGTCGATGATGAATTGAACCGCCAAGGCCGCGAGAATGACGCCGGATAGGCGGCTCATGACATTCGCGCCGGTGACGCCGAAGAATCGCATGAGGCGAGGTGTCGCCAGCATCAGGATCCAGGAGAGGACCATTACCAGAACCACGACGCTCAAGAAACCGGTGAACAGCAGCGTGTTTCCGTTGACCTCGCCGGCGGTTAGCAGGATGGTGGCAAGCGCCCCGGGACCTGCGATGAACGGAAACGCCAGGGGGAACACTGAAATGTCGTCCCGCGTCTTCGCCTCTTCCTTTTCGGTCATCGTCGACTTGGTGCCCGAGGTTCGCGCGAACACCATGTCCAGGGCAATCAAGAAAAGCAGCGTACCGCCGGCAATGCGAAACGAGCTCAGGGAAATTCCCATGATGTTCAGAAACTTTGCGCCGACCAGCGCGAACAATACGCAGATGCCGAGCGCGATGGCCGCGGCCTTCCCCGCCATTTTTTTCTTGTAGCCGGCGCTCGCCCCATGCGTCAGCCCTGCAAACAGGGGAATCAAGGAAATGGGCTCGACCACAACGAAAAACACCACGAAGAATTTGATGAGCGTTTCGACCATGTAATGCTGCTGCGCGCAAAATTTACATATTGCGCCGATGGCTCATTGGGAGTTGAATGTCCTTGAGCATAGCAGACGGAGACGGCGATGAATGTAATCAAGCCGGTCGTAGGCGAATGGTATCGCGGCGGTACCAACGAGCTCTTTGAGGTGGTCGCGATCGATCATCAGGATGAGACCATCGAGATTCAATATTTCGATGGCACTGTCGCTGAAATGGATTTCGATTCCTGGAACGAGCATCTGTGGGACGAACTCATCGAAGTGGCCGATGCGCCGGAAGACTGGTCGGGCGCCATCGATGTGGAGGCTGAGGACTTGGGACGCGAGTTCGAGGACAACTCGAGGACTGCCTGGTCCAACCCGCATGACCGATCGCTGCGGCGCTAGCATCGGCCCTGATTTTTAACCTCAGCGATGCGCTGCGGCTTCGCGCGCCGCCAGCTGATTGAGCGGCGAGCGCAAGATCACCAGCGTAATCAGGCCGGGCATCGCCGCCATACAGGTGATGGTAAAGAAATTTGCCCAGCCGACAACCGGCACCAGAAAACCGGCGATCACCCCGGTCACGTTTCGCGGCAGCACCGCCAGTGCGGACAGCAAGGCATACTGCGTGGCGCTGAAGTTTGCGGAACACAGCGACATCAGGAAGGCGACGAATGCCGCCTGTCCCATGCCGCCGATCATGGTGTCCAGGGACGTCGCCAGCACCAGCAGCCAGATCTTCCTGCCGGCCAATGCCAGCCAGACGTATAGAAGATTGGTGAGCGCCTGACCGATGCCGAAAATCAACAGCGACCGGAACGTTCCCCAGCGGATATAGAGCCACCCGCCCAGAGCCACGCCGATCATTGTCGATACGGTCATGTTCAATTTGCCGGCGACGCTCAATTCGTGCAACGAAAAGCCCACGCCCTGAAGCATGAATGTGCTGTACAAACTCAACGCCAGCGCGTCGCCCACCTTGTACAACAGAATCAAGATCAAAAATCCCCACATGCCCTTCTGCGCCATCAAGGCTCGCAGCGGCTGCCACACCGCGGCTGCCAGGGTTGTGGGACGCACGCCCGGCTCGTCCGGCTCGGGCGACCAGAGTGTCGCAAGCATGCTCGCCGCCATCAGGCAGGCCACGTACAGGAACGCGAGGCGCCAACCGAGACTGCCGGCGATGTAGACCAATACCGCGCCCGCCAGCATGGCCGCGGTGCGGTACCCGAAGGCGGCGGCCGCGGCAGCGAGCGCGCGCTCGCGGGGTGGAATCGTGTCGACCCGATACGCGTCGATCACGATGTCCTGCGATGCCGACAGGAATGCCAGCAGGACCGCGGTGGCACCCAACAACGGCAAATCCTTTGTCGGGGAACTCAAGCCCATGACGCCGATGCAAACGGTAAGCGCTGCTTGAAACAGCAGGATCCACCCACGGCGCCGGCCCAGGAACGGCGGAAGGTAGCGGTCGAGGAAAGGTGCCCACAGGAATTTGATGTTGTAGGGCAGCGCCACCAGCGAGAATATGCCGATGGTCTTGATGCTCAATTTTTCGTCGGCCAGCCACGCCTGCAGGGAAAAATTCGTCAGGTTGAACGGCAACCCCGACGCGAAACTCATCAAGAGAACCGCCAGCAGCCGTTTATCGCCCAGCGCCTGGCGCAGTGTGAACTTGGGGGAATCCGTCAAAGCGGGGCAGTGGTCGTGACGATGCTCATCGCGCGCGATAGTATCAGGCCCCATATGAGCTTGGCGTATCAAAGCGACTTCATCGACCTGTGCGTGCGGCTCGGCGTTCTGAAATTCGGCAGCTTTACGCTCAAATCGGGCCGCGAAAGCCCCTACTTTTTCAACGCCGGTTTGTTCAACACCGGGGCCGCCATCGCAGCCGTCGGCCGCGCCTATGCCGCGGCGCTCGCGGCCTCGGATCTATCCTTCGACATGTTGTACGGACCGGCCTACAAGGGCATTGCCTTGGCGACCGTCACGGCCGCGGCCATGGCGCAATTTCACGGGCGCGACCTGCCCTTCGCATTTAACCGCAAGGAATCCAAGGATCATGGCGAGGGGGGCCGCATGATCGGCAGTCCCTTGAGGGGGCGCGTGCTGATCGTGGACGATGTGATCACCGCCGGAACCGCGATCCGCGAATCCGTCGATATCATCCAGGGGGCCGGGGCGACGCCGGCCGGCGTCCTGATCGCGTTGGATCGCCAGGAACGCGCCGCGGACAGCGATTTTTCGGCAGTGCAAGAGGTGCGCCGCCAGTTCGCCATACCCGTGATATCCGTGGTAAATCTCAAGGATCTCATGGAGCATATCTCGCTTGCGGGGCAGGAAGCCGACCTCTCGAGCATGCGGCTGTATCGAGACCGTTATGGTCTGCGAGATTGAGGAATTGCCCCTAGAAAACGTGGCTCGCACCGCTCACAATGGCGGCCGCTTCATCTTGAGGATAGAGTCTTGAAGACTGTCGCTTGCACCCTCTGCCTATGTGCCTTGCTCTGCCCCTGGGGGTCGGCAGCCCCCGCTTCCAGCACCACCCCCAACAACGGGCGGGTGCTCTATAAGTGGGTGGATTCCGAAGGCGTGACGCATTACGGCGATCGCATTCCCCCCGAATACGCCTCGCAGGAACAGCACGTGATGAATGCGCGTGGCATCGAGATCGGTCACCTCGACGCGCAAAAGACGCCCGAGCAGCTGGCAGCCGATGAGGCGAATAAACTCGATGCCGAGCAGCGTGCACTGCGCGACAAGAACCTGCTGAGCACTTACGTATCGGTGCAGGAAATCGAGAGGCTGCGCGATCAGCGCCTCAGCCTGATTGCCGATCAGATCAAGGTCACTAACCAGTTCCTCGAGACTCTGGACGGCCGCATGAAGAAGTTGCGCGCCGACAGCATGCGTTTCAGGCCATACAGCGCCGATCCGAAAGCTCCCTCCATGCCCGATCAAGTTGCCGAGGATCTCGTGCGTCTGAGCACCGACATGCGCACGCAGCAGCAGAATCTGCGGCAGAAGCGCGGCGAAGAGGCGACCATGAGCATTCAATTCGAGAGCGACATCGATCGCTTCAAAGAGTTGAAGCACGTTCAATGACCCCGAAAACCCGAGTTCTGCTGGGCGTTACCGGCGGGATCGCTGCATACAAAAGCCCGGACCTGGTGCGCCGCTTGATGGAGCGAGGCGCCGATGTCCAGGTGGTGATGACCAAGGCGGCGCAGCGCTTCGTTTCTCCCATGACTTTCCAGGCCGTGTCGGGTCACCCGGCGCGCGGCGACCTGTGGGACAGCACGGCGGAAGCGGCCATGGGGCATATCGAACTCGCGCGCTGGGCGCAAATCGTGTTGATCGCTCCGGCCAGCGCGGATTTCATCGCGCGCATGGCCGGCGGACGCGCCGATGACCTGCTCAGCACCCTGTGCATTGCCACCGAAGCGCCGGTCATGCTGGCGCCGTCAATGAATCGCGTCATGTGGGCCAACAAGGCCACGCAGGCCAACATCGCCACCTTGGTATCGCGCGGCATCCGGATTTTAGGACCGGCGTCCGGCAATCAGGCTTGCGGGGAGATCGGTGCGGGCCGCATGTTGGAACCCATCAAGCTCGCCGAAACCCTGCTCGAGACGCCGGCCAATGCCGGTCTGCTGGCCGGCTTGAACGTACTGATCACCGCCGGCCCCACCCGTGAGCGCTTGGACCCGGTACGCTACCTCACCAATCGCAGTTCGGGAAAAATGGGATTCGCCGTGGCCGAAGCGGCGCGCGAGGCGGGTGCGCATGTCACGGTCGTCGCCGGACCGGTGCAATTGCCGACTCCCGCGGGCGTCACGCGCATTAATGTGGAAAGCGCGCGCGATATGTATGCCGCCGTGCACCGCCAGGTGGGCGACACCGACATCTTCATCGCGGCCGCCGCGGTCGCAGACTTCCAACCCGTGTCGGTCGCCAAGCAGAAGATCAAGAAACAGGGCGGCTCAGTGAATCTGGAACTCGAGCCCGCTCCGGATATCATCAAGTCGGTCGCCGACATGGCCAAGCGCCCGTTCGTCGTCGGCTTCGCCGCCGAAACCAACGATGTTGAGGACAATGCCCGCATCAAGCTCAAGCGCAAGAAGCTCGACATGATCGCCGCGAATCAAGTCGGCGACGGCATGGCGTTCGATTGCGAGGACAATGCGCTGACGGTGATCTGGCCGGGCGGAAAGATGGAAGTCGCGCGCGGACCGAAAATCGATGTGGCACGCGAACTCATTGCGCTTATCGCCAAGCGGATGCCGCCTCCCGACGGCTCACCCCGGCGCGGCGCACGTAAACGCCGTCCCGTCCTGCCCCGCGATCGCGTACGCGGCCGCCGCGCGCGGCGCGTTTAGGAGCCACCTAAAATGCAGCGCATCAAGCTGCGGATCCTGGATCCGCGCATCGGCCGCGAGTTTCCCCTGCCGCAACACGCGACCGCGGGATCGGCGGGCATGGATTTGCGCGCCTGCATCGATGCGCCGCTGGTATTGAATCCGGGTGCGGCGGAACTCATCCCCACCGGCGTCTCGATCTACATTGCCGAACCCGGATTGGCCGCCATGCTGCTGCCCCGTTCAGGCTTGGGCCACAAGAACGGCATCGTGCTGGGTAATCTCGTGGGGCTTATCGACTCTGATTACCAGGGGCCGCTGATGGTGTCGGCCTGGAATCGCGGCGCCGCGCCCTTCACCATCAATCCCGGCGACCGGATCGCGCAAATGGTGATCGTGCCGGTCGTGCAGGTCGCATTCGATGTGGTCGAGGATTTCTCCGCCACCGCGCGCGGCGCCGGCGGCTTCGGCAGTTCGGGGCACAGCTAGCCGCGCGAGCGTATCGAAGGGCGGCATTTCGCCCCTATCAGCCGCGAAATGGCGCTGGTGAGTTGCGCGACCCGAGGCTCATGCTGAGGCATGGCAATTCGGGATTGGCCAAGCGATGAGCGGCCGCGCGAAAAACTGCTGGAGAAAGGCGCCGCGGCGCTTTCGGATGCGGAGTTGTTGGCGATATTGCTGCGCACGGGCACACCGGGGCGCTCGGCCGTTGATCTCGCGCGCAGTGTCCTCAAGAGCTTCAGCTCGCTGCGCAAGTTGATCGCCTCGGACCGGCAAAGATTTTGCGCTGAACCCGGCTTAGGATTGGCGCGTTTCGCGGAACTGCAGGCCTCGCTCGAAATCGGCAGAAGGCAACTGTCGGAAACCCTGCGCGCCGGTCCTTCTCTTGCGAGCCCGCGAGCCACCCGCGATTTTCTCTCAGCGCGCCTGCGCGATCTCGAGCATGAGGTATTTTGCTGCCTGTATTTGGACAAGCGCCACCGGTTGATTCAATTCGAGGAACTGTTTCGCGGCACCATCGACGGCGCCAGCGTTCATCCGCGCGAGATCGTCAAGCTCGCCCTGCAGCGCAACTCAGCCGCGGTGATCATTGCGCACAATCACCCGAGCGGCGTGGCCGAGCCGAGCCAGGCCGACGAATTCATCACTCAGCGGGTGAAAGAGGCGCTGGCGCTGGTGGATATCCGCCTGCTGGATCACATCATCGTGGGCGACGGCCAATGCGTGTCGCTGGCGGAGCGAGGATTGCTTTAGGGCGCCCCGCCCGTCCCCACCCACGCGATCGCGTGCGCGGTTTTCGCATCCTCGACCGGTATGGAGTAAAATGCTGTTCTCCGGGAGGTGTCAAATGACTGCTTATTTTCGCCCCATTGGTATGATTGGCTTAGCGCTCACTCTCGCTGCTTGTGCCACCAGCGGCAGTCCGAAACCGGCGGGAGCATCCCTTGCGCAGAACACCCAGTGCGTGCCGCAAAGCGCGACGCGAATTGCTGCGCAGGATCCGACTTCCACGAGCGTGGGACGCTGCTATTCCAGGACGGATATTGAGCGCACCGGCGCGACGACGGCCGCTGATGCGCTGCCGCTATTGGATCCTGCGATCACCATCCAGCGCTAATGCACGCTAAAGGCCAGCAGCAGATTGCCAGCGGTTGCACCACTACCGACCGCATAGCCGGAACCCACGAATAGCATTCCGTCGACGGCCACCGCACCGGAAGTCGCAATGGCACCGCCGTGCGCCGCCACCTTGTTGACGGTCGCAAAGCTGCGCGCCGTATCGAAGCTCCACAACTCCTTGCCGTTGGCGGCCGACACCGCATACAACACTCCCTGAGTGGAGCCCTCGAATACGACACCCGGGATCACGGTCGGCGCCGCACCGAGCGATACCGTGCCTGACGGCTCGCGTGACTCGGGCTTGAAGAGCCAAAGAGTGCGGCCGGTTGCAGGATCGATGGCGGCGAGTCCGCCCGTACCGAGTCCGTAATAAATCTGGGCGGCGTCCGCGGCGCCGCCCCAGAGAATCGCCGGGGCCCCCGCTTTGTAGTCGCCCCCCGGAGCAGCCCCGGTTGGATTCACGCGATAGATCAATGCGCCGTTGTGATCGGGATCCACGGCCAGCACGTCGGCGGCCTTGGTTCCGGCAAAGAGCATGCGCCTGCCGCCCGGCAAGACCATTAAAATCGGTGAGTTGCCAATGTCCATGTCAGGGCCATTGACCTTCGGACAAGCAACGCTGCGACTCTCTCCATCGCAGCCTCCAAGGTGCACGTCGCCCGCTGTGACCTGATACGCCCATTGCAGCCGGCCATTCTTGATGTCGACGGCCATGATGCTATCCGAGGTTGCGGTCGCAGGGCCCGCAGAGGCATCGCCGGTTCCGAAGTAGACTGCGCCGCGCAGCGCATCGACGCTCGGCGTATTCCACACGGCACCTCCGGCAGGGCCGTACAGCGGCACGCCGTTCGGTTGCCTCATGTAGAGCTTCGGCTCGTCGGCGATGACCCATGCCTTCCAAGCCGGCCGGCCGCTGCGGACATCCAGAGCGACCACGCTGCCGCGAGAGGTGCAACAAGGATAATCGGGAGTGCCGCCGCTATAGCCCTCGGATGAGGACACGGGCACCAGCAGCTTGTCGCCGTCGAGGCGGACGCCGGCGGTGATGCGTGCCACGAAATGATCGTCCACCCGCGTCCTCCACAAGAGACTGCCCGAGCGAGCATCGAGCGCATAGACGTTGGCGCGTCCGTCGCCAAAATAGACTGCATGGCGCGGCGATGCGCCGCCCGATATCGGACCCAGCATCGCCGAGCCGCGCACGGTCGATCCGGTATCGAAGGACCAATATACGCAGCCACTCTGGGCGTCGAGCGAGTAGAAAAATCCGTTGTCGCTTCCGACGAACACCCGGCCGGAGACAATCGTCGGCTGAGCGTTGGCGGAAACACCCGCCGGATAACCGAACGCCCACTTGAGCTTGAGTTTCGGCACATCATCCACGCCGATCCCGGCTGCTGCGGCGGCCTGAAAGCGATGATTCGCGCCGTCGCGGCTCCAACCATTCCACTGCGGCGCGGAATCCGGATTCGTCAGAGGCGGATTCGCCGCGCACCGATTGGGCATGGAATCGGCCGCGCCGGCGCGCGCACTGCCCAGAGGCCGACTGCTCATGAACTCGGCAATCGCGCGTCGTTCCTGATCGCTGAGGGCTGCGCCTTGCGCGGCCATGATGCCGTTCGACCCGAGAGCACCGTAAATTTTCTCCGGCGACATGCTGCGAATCGCATCCAACGACGGCGCCCGCTCGACAGCGGGATTGCCGTGACAGAGGGTGCATTTCTTTTGGAACAACGCAAACCCCGACTCCGTGCCGGGCGGAACGGGCGGTGCGGCCAGAGCACGGCCGCCGCCGAGCGAGCCGGCGACCCCGAGGGTCGCGATCAACATCAGTTGGGTCTTCATGTCGACCAACTGCGCTTACTTCGCTCCGGTTACCGGTGCATCGACAATGGGAATGACGGCTGCGATGTGGTCGATTTTGCCGAGCGCCCTCGTTTGATGTCCCTTACCCGTCGTATCGTCCAGCAACACCACGGAGCCAGGACCAAATTGGCGCACTTGTCCGTCTGAAGTGGTGACCTCCGACGTACCCTGCAACACGATCAAGTACCAGGCGCGCGGGGCGTTGTGCCAATCCTCGAAGGCCCCCGCCTTGAGGCGCAGCAGGGTCGCGCCGCCCTTCGCCTCCAGAGCATGGATGGAGCTCGCGGCGTCACGGCCGCGCGTGAAATCGAAGTGCTCTTCGCGGAAATGCGACGCGCCCGCGCCATCGGCATAGACATGCACGTAGGTCAGCGGCGCAATCGACTCGGGGGCATCGGCAAGTACCCGGTGGCAAAAGACCCCGAGCAGCATCACGAGAATGATTCGGCCATGAAACTGATGCATGTGTTCTCCCGTGCAACCGGAATTCGCGGCGACCGGCCGATATCGCGATTGAAGCATACCCATTATGCCGCCGCGGCGGGCGGCATTTTGGCCGCAAGAATTTCCTCGTGTACGCCCGTCAATCCCCACTCGACGATGGCGTCGAGGATCGGCTTAAGACCGCGTCCCAACTCGGTGATGCTGTATTCCACCTTGGGCGGGACGACATCGTACTGCTTGCGGTCAATGAGTCCGCGCTGCGTGAGTTCCTTGAGTTCACGACTGAGCACTCGCGGTGTCACTGGTTTTCCCAGTGTTCCCTTTAGCAACGATCGATGGATCTCGCCGTAGCGATGCGGGCGCTGGGTCAATACCCAGAGAATGCGGATCTTGTACTTGCCGCCGACGATCTGGCTGAACCCAACCGCGGGACACATCCGAAGCTCAGATGCGGTTTTTTTTCGTGGCACAACGCTTTTCCTCCGTGAATTTTACACTATCGTTTTTGTCCATACTTGCGATTCCGTAGCAATGCTACTACCTTTCGGTCAACACAGAAACAGGAGCCGGGATGAACATGCGTCTGAATCGGCGTTCGTTGCTGCTATTGGCGGGAGGCTCGCTGGCTTTGGCGGATTCCGTCTGGTTGAACTTGGCCCAATCAGGAGAACCGATCATGTCCAGTCGCAACGAAGCGAATGGTGCTGCCTATCTTGACGCCTGGTCACGCAAGGATCTCCAGGGCATCGGCGTGCATTTGCACCCGTCGGTTCACTTCAAAGGGCCTATGCAGGAGCTCAACGGACGCGACGCCGTGTTGGCCGCGGCGCAACGTATCTTTCCTCTGCTCGAGCGCTTGGATATTCGCGCGCAATTCTTCGCGGGCGAACGCGCGATGTTCGCCTACGACTTCATCTGCCGCGCGCCGATCGGCGTGTGCCGGACCGCGGAGCTGGTTCAATTCGACAGCGGTTTGATCCGGGACATTGAATTGTTCTTCGACGCCCGGCCTTTCGAGGCAATGCAACGGGCGACGGCTGATAGGGCAACTCCCAAGTGAATGCTTCGACCAATCGGTTGTCGCGGCTGTCGCTGGCATTCTCCGCGCTGCTTCTCGTTGCCGGCGGAGTTGTGCATGCACTGTCTTTCCCCAAGGCCAGCGGTGTTGCAGCCCACGGTCTGAACATGTTCTATGCGTCGGCGTTCAACGGACTATGGCTGAGCGACTCCGCCACTTCCATCGCTCTGGCGCTGGCTTTCGCATCGCTCGCGGCCCGCCCGCAATGGGCAGCCGCTCCACTCGTTGCGATTCTCGCATTGGCGCCCATTGGCTCGGCGATAGCCATCTATTGGACCATGGGTCTGTTTTTCGCGGGCCACCTGATGTTGGCCGCCGGCGTTGCGGCACTCTTGGGCGCGAGAGGGGGTAAGAGCGGCTAGCGCCGGCCGATCCACCGTGCGACGCGTCTCTTATATTCAGCGTACTGCTCACCGAATAGCTTCTCGAGCACCTGCTCCTCGGGAATGATCTGCAGGACAGTCACAAGGATGACGAATACCGGCGGCACGATCCAGGGACTCGCCGTACCCAGACCTAGCGCCCAGCCGATCAAAATCAGCAGCAACCCCAGGTACATGGGATTGCGGCTGATGTGAAACACGCCGCCCGTCACCAGAGATGATGCCGTGTGAGGCTCCCTGGGATTGACGGTTGTGCGCGCCTGTTTGAATCGCTTGAAAGCGCCCACTGCAATACCGATCCCGATGGCGGCAAAAAGCCATCCGAGTCGGCTCCACGGGCTGACGATCAGTTGCGCGAGCGGCATCCATCGATGCAGCAACCACATCAGGATAGCTGCAAGCAACATGATGAAGGGCGGCGGAATTCGAGTTTTCATTTGTGTACACCCGAGGCGGGCTGGCCTCGAAACAGAAGCGGCAATGCCGGCCTCAGGTCGATGTCGGCGCTTGATGCCGACGCGAATCGAATCTCGAGCAACGGTCTGTCCGATTCCATGTACGTCAGCAGGCCGGCGTCCTGCGCCGAGCGCGAGGCGTCGGATAACTTCGCGACCCCGGGCAGTCCGACTGTCAACGCCGAGGATGGGTCCGATGTCTACGGCGTGATTGGTCGGCTCATTGCGGCGCGGCCGGCCGCGGCGAATACTGGGCATGTAAAACAGCTCCGGCTCTTCGAGCCGCGTTCCCTCGGCAATTTCGATCGCATCCCCTGGCGGCAGGTAGCTCGGATGGTAAGGCCAAGTGGGGAACGGGGCGGATTCGGCCGATTCCCCTTCTGCGCAAAATAGAACGCCGAAGGGACTCGTCGTTCGGTCCTCCCGCCCCACCCAGCGTTCCCACAATCGCGTGCGGCGAGTCTGTGCGCTCTGCGCTTCATCAGGCTTGTCCACCCAGACCAACTCGAGCATGAAGTTCTCGAAGAAAAATCGCCGATTGGCCGTGCCCTGGCCGGGGTGCACATTGCGTGAACCTTCGACGAGGCCGCGCTGAATGAAGGCATCACCCTCCGGCGCGCCGATCGAGCACATGATGAACGCGTGATCCAATGCGATGGGCATGGCGTAGCATTGTAAGGGATGCCCACTTACCGGGAGGCGATCTTGAACATCGAATTGCAGGCCATCGGATTTGTGGAGGCGCAACGGCATGACGCCGAGGACGATTGCTGGGGTGGAGAAGAGGCCTGCATTTCTCTGGCTCCGCCGTTCGCCTCGGATGCCTTGCAAGGCTTGATGGATTTCTCGCATGTCGAGGTGCTGTTCTTATTTCATCTGGTGGAGGCGTCCAAAATCGTGAGCGGCGCGCGTCACCCAAGAAACAATCGCGATTGGCCCTTGGTTGGCATTTTCGCGCAGCGGGGCAAAAACCGGCCCAACCGAATCGGCAGTACCATCTGCCGCGTCAGCCGGGTGGAAGGCACTAGATTGTTTGTTGCCGAATTGGATGCGATCGATGGCACGCCCGTGCTCGATATCAAGCCGGTCATGAATGAGTTTCTGCCGCGCCAGGAAGTGCGCCAGCCCGGTTGGTCTCACGAACTCATGCGCCTTTACTGGCAAAATAAGCAGTAATCGCCCTCGTGTTGGCCTCGCGGGATCACTCGGTCGGTCCCACAAAGGACACATGGCCGTTCGGCAGGCCATTGTTTGCGGCTGCATCGACGATTGCGGCCGAAAACTCCTGCACGGTGGGCAGAGCGCCCGCCCGGGCCCGCCGGCTCGCAATCAATCCTCGCTGCGTGCGTTCGAGAAGCTTCGGCGTGATTGTTCCATCGATCATGTCGCCGCTGACGATGGCCAGCCGCAATCCGAGTTTTTCGAATAACGGCAGCTTGGCGCGCAGCGCGTCTTCCCCGGCCTTCTTGCTGGCTGCGATGACTTCGTAGGCTCCATGGACCGACTTTTGGCCGTAAAAATGCGCCATGTGGCTGGTGACGAAGACCACGCAGCCGCCGCGCGGCATCAGCGGAACTGCGGCCTCAAGCGTTTGGACCTGGGCCGTTAAGTTCAATTCCATGGCATACGAGGCGGGCTTGTCCTTCTCGAGGCCGCCGCTGGCATTCAGTACCAGGATATCCAGGCGGCCGAAGGCAGTTCCAATGGCGCGCATCATATCGTTGACGCTACCGCCGTGGGTCAAGTCCGCCTGCACCGTGAACGAGCGCCGGCCGAGCGCCTGAACCCGGCCTGCGATCTCATCTGCGCGCGCTCCCTTGCTGCGGAAGTTGACGGCCACGTCGGCTCCCTCCTGTGCGAGCAACAGCGCAACCGCCGCACCTATGCCGCGCGAGGCTCCGGTAACCAACGCCGTGCGTCCGCTGAATCTATCCTTACGCATGATCGAATATCTCTGAAGCGAATGAGAGAATGGTACGTATGAGCATCTACATCGTTCAACTGGGATCGCCGCGCTCGCCTGAGGAAGGACTGCGAATCGGTACCGTCAGGCGGCCGCCGCGCGGGGTACCCAAGACGCAATTTGCCAGCCGCAATTTCTACGACGTTTGGCTGCCGGCACTCTCGCCCAGCGCCGAGCTGGTCAGCGAAGCATTGAGCGCGAAGACCCGGCAGGACTGGCAATCCTTCAGCCGCAAGTTCAAAGCCGAAATGCGCAAACCCGAGGCTGCGCGAGTTCTCGATCTTCTCGCGGCGCTGTCGACACACTCGAACTTTTCCGTGGGCTGCTATTGCGCCGATGAAGCACGCTGCCACCGCAGCATATTGAGAGAGCTTCTGCAGGAGCGCGGCGCGAGAATGAGCTGATCGCCGCCCCCGCGTCTCCGTTTGCGTCATTCCGGATCGAAATTGCAGTCCTTCAGCGCTACCAGGTGAGTGTTTTTCACTTGCTTGTGGCCGAAATACAAAATGAGGAACACCGGAATCATCAAGTAGCCGGTGATGAAATCGAACCAGGAAAACACCTCGGCCTGGAACACGCCGATGTTGGCGCCAAAAAGCACAATCACGAACAACACCAGCGCAAGCCAAGGGCCATAAGGAAAAAATTTGGATTTGAACTTCAAATCGTCCAGGCTCCTGCCCTGCGCAATCCACGCCTTGCGGAATCGCAGATGGCAGATCGCAATTCCCAACCAGATGAGGAACCCGCTCAAACTCGAGGCGTTGTAGAGAAGCTGATAGATCTTCTTATCGCCCACCGCTGTCGAGAAGAAGGCGAGCGCACTGACCAGGCCGGTGGCCAGCAGCGCCGCCACGGGCACGCCGCGCGAATTCAGCCTGCCGAAAAGCTGCGGCGCCTTGTGGCTGTGGGCCATCGCATGCAGCATGCGCGAGGCGACATACATGGATGAGTTTCCGCAGGACAACACCGAAGACAGAATCACCGCGTTCATGATGTTGGAGGCGTAGTAGCCGAAGCGGGGCAGCTGCTGCAGAATGATGGTGAAGGGCGAGAAGGCGATGTGGCTCTCATCCGCGTTGAGCAAATTGGGGTCGGTGTAGCTGATCAAGGTGCCCGCGACGGAAATAGCGCCGATATAGAACAGCAGAATGCGCCAGAACACGGTTTTGATTGCCTTGGGCACGTTCTTGGCCGGGTCGGCCGTCTCCGCGGCGGCCAGTCCCACGCCCTCGGTTCCCTGGAAGGAAAACCCCGCCACCAGAAACACCGCCAGCATCGCGGTAAAACCGCCGACGAAGGGTGCGTGGGTTCCGGTCTTCGGATCGCTCAAAGTCCAGTTTTGAAATCCGCTGCTGTGATTGCCGATCATGCCGGCGATCATCAGGATGCCCACCGCGACGAAGATGATCACGGTGACGACCTTGATGCCGGCGAACCAGTATTCGGCCTCGGCATACGCCTTGACCGACAGGAGATTCAGCGCGAGCAGCACACTGAAAAAGCCCATTGCCCAGTACATCGAGTTCGAATCCGGATACCAGAACTTCACAATGAGGGAGCCCGCGACCAACTCGGCGGCCAGGGTGATGGCCCAGCTGAACCAGTAGTTCCAGCCCGCGGCAAATCCCAATGACGGATCCACGAAGCGCTCCGCATAAGCCTCGAAGGAGCCGGGAATCGGCAATTGCGTGGCCATCTCGCCCAAGGACTGCATCATGCAGTAAACCGCCACACCCATGGTCGCGTACGCCAGCAATGCGCCGCCCGGGCCGGCTTGGGCAATTGCGGCGCCGCTGGCGAAAAAAAGGCCGGTGCCGATCGCTCCGCCGATCGCGATCATGCTCAACTGCCGGGTGCCGATGGTGCGCTTGAGCTCGTGTTTTTTTTCTAAAGCCATGTGGTATCCCTGGTGTGGCGTCGAGTTTGGCTCATCGATCGCAATTCGGCTCGACTATCGGACTTCGGCATAGAATTGGCAATCGCCGTCGGTCTCGAGGTTGAATGTGGACGAATTCAAAGCCAGTCGAACCGCACTAGCCACCTCCCTGATGCGGGCGGCGCATACGCGGCTGGATCCTCACCCCTTGATCGATGACATCTGGGGTGATCGTCTGGTGCCCGATTCGGCGCGCGACCTGTTTCGCGAAAGCGCGTTGGCGCGCATGAGCATCGATGCGCGCGAAAAGGCCCTGGCCTCGCCCGAGACCATCGTCGATGAATCGCTGCTGCGCAGCCGTGCCTATGCGAACGTCGTCACGCGCAGTCGATATGCCGAGGATGCGCTGCAAAAAGCGGTCGCCAACGGAATCACGCAATATGTGCTTATCGGCGCGGGTTTCGACAGTTTCGCGTTGCGACGTCCCCGCTTCGCGCAGGGCTTGCAGATCTTTGAGATCGATTTTCCTGCCACTCAAAGATTGAAGCTGGAAAGAATCCGCGAGTGCGCACTCGAGCTGCCCGATTCGGTGCATTTCATCGCCGCGGATCTGGCCGAGGAAAGCGTGCAGCATGCGCTGGCGCGCTCCTCCTTTCGCACCGACAGGTTGACCTTTTTTTCCTGGCTCGGGGTGTCGATGTATCTTACCCGCGAGGCGAACTTTGCGACCTTCAAGTCGATCGCCGCTTGCGCACCCGAGGCGAGCGAATTGGTTTTCACATATTTCGATGAGCGCCTGTTCCATTTGCCGTCGGATTCCTTTCGCGAAATGGAAAGGCGGGTGGCCTCCCTGGGCGAGCCATTTCTGTCGGGATTCAGCCCGCCGCTGCTTGCCGAGAATCTCGCAGGCTGCGGCCTTGAACTCGTTGAAGACCTGGACGGCGGCGCCGTCGCGGCGCGCTACGAAAGAACCGGCGAGAAAAGCCTGGGACAGTCGAGCTTTTCGCACATCGCACTCGCGCGCGTAGCACGGCGTCCGCGTGGACGGTGATATGATTCGGCCATGTCGGTAAACCCTCAAGAGGCCGTGAACGACGAGAACGCCCGCTACAAGCGGACCATTCGCGCCGCGGAGGAACTGTTCAAAAAGGTGGGATTTCGCGCGGTGACCATGGAAATGGTTGCTCGCGAGGCCAATGTGGCCAAAGCGACCCTTTATAGCCACTTCAAAAACAAGGATGAACTCTATGTGGCGGTCTGCGCCCGCATGGCCGGCCTTCTGCGATCATCGGTTGAACAGGCGCTGACAAAACCGGACTCAGACCTGGACGCGCGGCTTGCGGATGCGGTCGTCGCGAAACATCGGCCCGTTTTCACTCTGATCCGCGGATCGCCGCACTCCGCCGAACTCTTCTCCTATACGCACAGCATGGCCGGCGAGATCTTCGCCAACCTGGACCTCGAGATGTTGGAAATGCTGCGCGCCGCCATGGCCGAGGATCCAGAGCTCGCACCCACTGCGGAGCAACTCGCGCGCGCGCTTTATTTCGGCGGCGCTGCGCTCGCGATGCGCAGCGAGTCCACGCCGCAAATGGAGCTCGAGGTCGGCGCGTTCGCCCGCGCACAGATTGCGGGCGCCCATGCCCTCGCGCAGGCTGAAAGCCGGCGGCGCCCGCGCTCGAAGGCATAGTCGTCCGGTCTTTGGCATGTCGGTTGTTTTACATATTCTAATATTGACAAATCATACGATCGGGATATGATTCGTTCATATCGTCTAGCCAGGACTGGAGACGCTCATGAACCCCGCCGACGTCGTGCTAATCATTGTGGTTTGTCTCGCCGATTTGATCATTCTCCTGGCCATGGGCGAGCGCTGAGGCTGAACAGGACTTGACCGAGTCGCACACGGCAACTCGTTGAATCTGGTCTCTTAATTGGCATCGGGGCTTGCCGCGCTGTGCCTACCCTGGTATAAAGCGCGGCTCTCTTTCTCAAGTTCCACGCTCAAGGGTTCACCATGTCGCGAGTCTGCCAGGTCACGGGCAAGCGCCCCAAAACCGGAAACACCGTTTCGCACGCGAACAATCGCAAGCGCCGCCGTTTTTTGCCGAATTTGCACAGCCATCGATTCTGGCTGGAATCGGAGAAGCGATTCGTGAGCCTGCGCGTGAGCACCCGGGGTCTGCGCACCATCGAAAAGCGCGGCGTGGACGTGGTGGTGGCGGATCTGCGCGCCAAGGGCCTGAAGGTATAAGGGGACGACATGCGCGACAAAATCAAATTGGTATCTTCCGCCGGCACCGGTCACTACTACACGACCACCAAGAACAAGCGCCTGCATCCGGACAAGCTGGAAATGAAGAAATTCGACCCCGTGGTCCGCAAGCACGTCGAATACAAAGAATCGAAGATCAAATAAACGGCCTCGCCGTACGGCGGGTCTTGTTTACCGGCCTGAGCGTCGGTGCCAGAGCTCCCTGAAGTAGAAACCACCCGGCGCGGAATCGCGCCTGCTTTGAACGGCCGTCGGGTCGTCGAAGCGATCGTTCGCGAGCGCCGTCTGCGCTGGCCCATCGCGGCCCAATTCGAATCGGCCGTGCGCAATCAAGTCATTCGCAAGGTCGAGCGACGAGCCAAGTACCTGCTGATAGGCGTAGGCCCAGGCACGATGATCCTGCATCTGGGGATGTCCGGAAGCCTGCGTCTGGTAGCCGCGGGCACCGCGCCAAAAACCCACGAACATTGGGACTTGGTTCTGGATAGCGGCAAGATCCTGCGCTTCCACGATCCCAGGCGCTTCGGCAGCCTGCTCTTCACGCTGGATGATCCTTTCGAGCATCCTTTGCTGAAGAAATTGGCGCCCGAACCGTTGAGCGCCGCCTTCAACGGCGAGTACCTGTTCCGCGCCACGCGCAAGCGCAAGGTCGCCATCAAACAGTTCATCATGAACTCAGCTGTGGTGGTGGGCGTGGGCAACATCTACGCGAGCGAAGCCTTGTTTCGCGCGAGGATCGCGCCGAGGCGCGCCGCGCATCGGCTCACGCGGGCTGAAGCGCTCAAGCTCTCGAACTCGATCAAGTCGGTGCTCAAGGCTGCCATTGAAATCGGCGGCACGACGTTGCGCGATTATGTCAATGCGGAAGGCGCGCCCGGGTATTTCCGGCAAAAACTATTCGTTTATGAGCGCGCCAAGCAAGCCTGCCGGGTATGCAAATCGCCGGTCAAGCAGTTCACGCAGGGCCAGCGCTCCACCTACTGGTGCTCGGTCTGCCAACGCTAGTAAACCAGGCCCTCGCCCTCGCCGCGCGGATCGGACGCGGCCTCCACTTTGCCGCTGGCGAAATCCCAGGTGACGACCTGCATGTTTCCCCACTGGCGCTGCGATAGCTTGAGCTTATGTCCTTTCGACTGTAGCGCCTGTATCTCCGCGTCGCTCAGCGCTCCAGGCTCATAGTCGACTTCATCCGGCAGGTATTGGTGATGGTAGTGCGGATATTTGACGATGTCGGCGGCGCTCATGCCGTCCAGATAATTCAAAGTTCCCAGAAGCACCTGGCTGATGATGGTACTTCCGCCCGGCGAACCGATGATCATCAAGCCCTTCGACGTCTCGACAAAGGTGGGAGACATGCTCGACAGAGGGCGCTTGTTGGGCGCGATCGCATTGGCGGTGTTGCCGATGAGTCCGAAGACATTGGGCCTGCCGGGCTTGGTGGAAAAATCATCCATTTCGTTGTTGAGAATCACGCCGGTCCCGGGCGGCTCGTAGCCGTTGCCGAAAAACAGATTGATCGTGATGGTAACGGCCGCGCGGTTTCCGGCCGAGTCGAGCACGGAAAAATGCGTGGTGTTCATGCCCTTGGGCTCCGACTCGATGCCGGGCAGCAAATCGGACGGCATGGCCTTGTCCGCACGGATGCTGGCGCGCTGGCCCGCGGCGTAGTCGACGCTCATCAGCTGCGCCAGCGGCATCTTGATGAAGTCGGGATCCCCGAGAAAAATCGCGCGATCGCGATATGCGCGGCGCATGGCCTCGATGATGAAATGCTTGCGGGTTGCCGAATCGACCTCTGCCAAATCGAAGCCCGCCAGGATATTGAGCGAATCAATCACCGCAATGCCGCCCGATGAGGAGGGCGGTGCCGTCACGACGCGCACGCCGTGATATTCGCCGACCAGCGGCTTGCGCTCGACCACGCGATAGTTCTTGAGATCCTCGGGCGTCCAGATACCGCCGCCCGCGCGCACGCCGGCGACCAGTTCTTGAGCGACGCGGCCTTCATAAAAGCCTTTTGCGCCCTGAGACGCGATGGCCTCC
This sequence comes from uncultured Gammaproteobacteria bacterium, assembly GCA_963775565.1. GTDB lineage: Bacteria > Pseudomonadota > Gammaproteobacteria > Steroidobacterales > Steroidobacteraceae > Bog-1198. The sequence goes on along the minus strand of CAVZJP010000014.1, from coordinate 220,104 downwards.
AGCGTCGCGGCCAATTCCGGCTGCTTGATGATGGCGCCCACTTCCGGCACGGCGCCATCGGCCGTCAAGAAGGCCTTGGCCGCATCAGGCGAACGCGCCAGCACTTCGCGCTTGGCGCGAATGATGAACTGCAGGCGCGCGTAAAGAGGAAATCCCTCGTGCGCCAAGCGGATGGCCGGCTGCAGATCTTGCTTCAGCGGCAACTTGCCGTACTTGCGCGCGAGATATTCGAATGCGGCGGGTTCGCCGGGAATTCCTGAGGACAAGGGTCCGCTGGTCGAAGAATTGGGTATCTCGTTTCCCGCCTTGTCCAGATACATGTCGCGCGAGGCGGCAGCCGGCGCCCTTTCGCGCGCGTCGAGCATGGTCTCGAAGCCGTCGGATTGCCGATGCAGCAGGAAAAAACCGCCACCGCCCAATCCCGAGCTACCGGGCTCGACCACCGCCAGCGCGGCCGCGACCGCCACGGCGGCATCGAATGCGTTGCCCCCTTCCTTTAAGATCTCCTGGCCCGCCTGGCTTGCCAGCGGATAGGCGCTGGCGATGGCGCCCTTGTGCGCCACAGCCGGACGCGCAGGCGCAGCTTGCACGGCGCTGTCGGCCATGGCGGGAGAGCCCAGCAATATCGCGCCGAGCGCGAGCATTGACCAGACCGACCTGACAGTTTGCCGGGACCGTATTGCGTGCGGGGAGATCAAGGCTTGCGATGCCGTTTCAGTTCGACCTCTACCAAGGGGTGCACGAACTCGGACACGTTGCCGCCCAATACCGCGATCTCTCGCACCAGCGTCGAGGAAATAAATGTGTACTGCTCCTGCGGCGTCATGAAGACCGATTCCATTTCGGGGGACAGGTGCCGGGTCATGTTAGCCAGTTGAAACTCGAATTCGAAGTCGGAAATGGCGCGCAAGCCGCGCACGATGACCGCCAGTCCATGTTGCTTGGCGAAATCGACGGTCAAGCCCGCGTATCCCATAACCTCAACATTGGGCACATCGGCGAGCACGCGGCGGGCCATGTCGACTCGCTCATCGACTGTGAACATCGGCGCTTTGTTCGGATTGGCCGCAATCGCCACCACCAGTCGATCGAAAATGGTGGCCGCACGGCGCACCAGATCCTGATGGCCGTTGGTGATGGGATCGAAGGTTCCGGGGTAGACGGCTGTTCTTTTATGCATGGGCTATCCGCGCATTGACGCGCGCCAGATGATACCCCACCTCGCCCGCCGACTTCGATTTGAGCAACTCCCAATGCTCCGGCAGCTTGGGAACCCCAGCGGCGCGCTCGTTTTCCAGGTACACCAATCCTCCGGCATTCACCCACTTTCCCTCCTCCAGCATTGGCACATATTGTGTCAGGGCATCCTGGCCGAAGGGCGGGTCGAGAAACACGACGTCAAAGGGCTGCAGCGGCGTGCGCAGAAAGCGGGCGGCGCCCATTTCCATGACGCGCCCCTTGAGCCCCGCGCCCAGGAGCTTGAGTTGGTCGGACAAATTGCGCGCGGCGGCCCGGGATTGTTCGACGAAGACTGCTTCCGCCGCGCCGCGGGAGAGCGCCTCTATCCCCAATGCACCGGACCCTGCGAACAAATCCAGGCAACGCGTTTGGCTCAAGGAATGCTGCAGCCAATTGAACAATGTCTCGCGGATTCGATCCGGCGTCGGACGCAGGCCCGGAATATCCGGAAAACTGACGCGCCGGCCGCGCCAGCCCCCGCCGATGATCCGCACCGAATTGCGGCCCGCCGCGGTCGGTAAATCCATTCTCGATGTAGCCACTGTCGGTATCATACCCGTCTCATGACGAATGAAGCCGAAAGCAAAGGCGCGCGCTCCTTTTTCAAGCGGTTGCGCGCCAGGTTGAATCAGGGTCCCGCGTGGCTGACCACCGATATTGCCGAGCTTCTGCCCGGGCGCAAGATTGACGAGCAGATCCTGGATGATCTCGAAACGCGTTTGATCACCGCGGATGTGGGGGTCGAGGCTTCGAGAAAGATTCTCGAAGATCTGCGCACGCGCGTGGCGCGCAAGGAGCTGCACGATGTGGACGCGCTGCTCCAGGCGCTAAAGGTAGCCATGCAGCAGATCTTGAAGCCGGTGCAACGCCCGCTCATGATCGACTCCACCGCCAGGCCTTTCGTCATTCTGGTGGTGGGCATCAACGGCGCCGGCAAAACCACGACCATCGGCAAGCTGAGCGCGAGACTCCTCGCCGAAGGCAGAAGCGTCATGCTGGCCGCCGGCGACACCTTCCGCGCGGCGGCCCGCGAACAATTGGAAGTCTGGGCGGAGCGCAATCAAGTGCCCATCATTGCACAGCAGGCCGGCGCCGAACCCGCCGCCGTGGTGTTCGATGCAATGAATGCCGCGCGCGCCCGCAACATCGATGTGCTGATCGCCGATACCGCCGGACGCCTGCACACGCAGGCTCATCTCATGGATGAGTTGAAGAAGATCAAGCGCGTGCTCGCGCGCCTTGACGAGCGCGCGCCCCATGAAGTGCTCTTGGTGCTCGACGGCACGATTGGCCAGAATGCAATTGCCCAGGCGGAGGAGTTCAACAAGGGGTTGGGGGTAACGGGTTTGGTGATCACGAAGTTGGACGGCACGGCCAAGGGCGGGGTGGTCCTCGCCATCGCGCAGCGGCTCAAAATACCCATCCGATTCATCGGCGTCGGCGAGCAATCCGAGGATTTCGGGGTCTTCGATGCCTCGGAATTCGTCTCGGCGCTGTTGCGGTCGGAAGCGCGCGACGCTGCTGCATGATTCGCTTCGATCAGGTGCACAAGCGCTATCCCAATGGCCGCGAGGCGCTCTCGGGCGTATCGTTCAATATCGACAGCGGCGCACTGACATTTTTGACCGGTCATTCGGGTGCGGGTAAGAGCAGCATCCTGAAATTGATCGCACTCATCGAACGCCCGACGCGCGGCCAGGTCATCGTCAACAATCAGAATACCGCCGGCGTGAAATCGCGCCGTATCCCGCAGTTTCGCCGGCAAATCGGCGTAGTCTTCCAGGATCACAAACTACTGTATGACCGGCCGGTGGCCGACAATGTGGCGCTGCCCCTGGTGATTGCGGGCATTCCGAAGCGCGAAGTCGACAAACGCGTCAGGGCGGCGCTGGATCAGGTCGGCTTGCTCGGCAAGGAAAACTCCCTCCCCCTGGAACTCTCGACCGGCGAGCAACAACGGGTCGGCATCGCCCGGGCGGTGGTGACGAAGCCGGCGCTGCTCATTGCCGATGAGCCCACCGGCAATCTCGATCCGCAGCTCGCGCTCGAGATCATGAAATTGTTCAAGCGCTTCAGCGAGGTCGGCGTGACGGTGGTCATCGCCAGTCATGATGTGCATCTCATCGATCAAGTCGGCGCGCGCCGCATCGTGCTTGGCGAAGGCCGCGTCATCGGCGAAGCCGGCGGCACCGGCGCCGCGGGGACGCGGGACGGTGCGGGCGCGTCATGAGTATCGCCACCTATTTCTCACGGCACGCACAGGTCTTGGTGGGGTCTCTGGGGCGCATTCTGCGCACGCCGTTCGCGACCCTCATGACCATGGGAGTCATCGCCGTGGCACTCGCGCTGCCGTTGCTGCTGAATCTGTTTCTCGAGAATGCGCAAAGTGCCAGCGGCAATTGGAACCAAGCCTACGATCTGTCGGTCTATATGGACAAGAAGGCAGGCTCCGGGCGGGTGCAATCTCTCGCGAAACAATTGATGAAACGCACCGATGTGGCGGCGGTGCGTGTCGTCAGCGCCGAGCAGGCACTCGCAGAATTTCGGCGCGACTCGGGCTTCGGCAAGGCGCTGGATGTCTTGAGCGACAATCCGCTGCCCGACACGCTCATCGTCACGCCGTCGCTGGCCGCGAGCTCACCCGAGGGCACGCAAACGCTCAAAGCCGCGCTGGCGGCGATGGCCGACGTAGAAACGGTTCAACTGGACACCGAATGGGTGCAGCGCCTGCACGCCATGATCGAGCTCTTGCGCCGGGTGGTGTTGATTACGGCCGGCCTCCTGGGCGTCGGGGTGGTACTCATCGTGGGCAACACCATTCGTCTCGATATATTGAACCGACGGGCCGAGATCGAGGTCATGAAACTGGTGGGCGCTTCGGATGGGTTTGCCCGAAGGCCCTTTCTCTATGGGGGCGTCTGGTACGGCTTGGGTGGTGGATTGGGCGCCTTGATTCTGGTCGCAGCCGCGACCGCGGTGCTGAGCCGGCCGGTCGAACAACTGGCCCATTTGTACGGTAGCGCTTTTCGGATTCAAGGCCTCGATGCGGCCACGGCGGCGGGGGTTCTGGGCGTGGCGGTGAGCCTGTCCTGGGTGGGTTCCTGGCTTGCTGCGTCGCGACATATCAGGGCTATAGAACCGTCATAAGCATATGTTTTTTAATGATTAGTTAGGCTCGGCGAACCCCGGTCGGCGTTAGCACTCTAACCCCAAGAGTGCTATTATGTTGCTCAAGATTTGAGGGTCATTTGCTTCGGAGGTAGATGAATGTCTGCTGCTCTGGTCGCTAAACAAACAGGTGTGGTTTTCGCAGGTCCCGTGGGGAGCCTGGACTCCTATATTGACCGCGTGTCCCAGATTCCTGTGCTGTCCAAGGAAGATGAAGTCGCGCTGGCCGTGAAATTCCGTTCCGAGGCCGATCTGGACTCGGCGCGCCAACTCGTGCTGTCGCACTTGAGATTCGTGGTGCACATCGCACGCGGATACCTGGGTTACGGTCTGCCGATGGGCGACCTGATACAGGAGGGTAACGTGGGCCTCATGAAGGCCGTCAAGCGCTTCGATCCCGCGGTCGGGGTGCGGCTGGTGTCGTTCGCGGTTCACTGGATCCGCGCCGAGATTCACGAGTATGTGCTGCGCAATTGGCGCTTGGTCAAGGTTGCGACCACCAAATCGCAGCGCAAGCTGTTCTTCAATCTACGCAAGATGAAGAAGAACCTGACCTGGTTGTCCGAGGCTGAGACCGCGGCGGTTGCCCGCGATCTGGGTGTCGACGTTGCCGACGTGCGCGAGATGGAACAGCGGCTGTCGGCGCGCGACATGTCGTTTGATCCCACGCCCGATAGCGATGAAGAAGAGGCCTACTCGCCGGCGATGTACCTGCCCGCCAGCAATGCTGATCCTGCCATCGAAGTCGAGAACGAGGAGTGGGAGGAAGATTCATCGGATCGCCTGGAAATGGCGCTCGAGAAACTCGATGAGCGAAGCCGCGCCATTCTGAAACGCCGCTGGATGACCGATGACAAGGCGACCCTGCACGAGCTGGCGGATGAGTACGGCATCTCGGCGGAGCGCGTGCGGCAGGTCGAATCGAACGCCATCAGCAAACTCAGGGGCATGATGGCGGCCGCGTAAAAATAGCTGTTTGGAGTATATTGACAAGCCGCCGGCATCGGCGGCTTTTGTTTATCCAAAAATAACAGGTCGGGCGCGCTTGAGAGGGGAAATCATGATTCCAGCAACCTTGTGGACGGCCATCGTCACCTTGTTGATCGGACTATTTTATTTCTACGCGGGCTTTCGCGTCGGGAATCTGCGCGGCAAGCACGGCATCAAAGCTCCCGCCACCAGCGGTCATCCGGAATTCGACCGCGCCTATCGCGTGCAGCTCAACACGCTGGAGCAGATGGGCATCCTCCTGCCCTTCCTGTGGGTGGCGGCCCTGTATCCCATTCCTTACCCCTGGATTGCCCCGCTGGTCGGCCTCATTTGGCTGGTCGGGCGGATCGACTACATGCGTGGCTACATGGCGGATCCGGGCAAACGGCTGATCGGCGCCATGATCGGTGGCCTTACCGGCATTCTCATGTTCTTCATCGCCGCCGCCGGGGTCGTGAAGGCCTGTCTTGCGGTTGCGCACTAGCCCATGCGCACCGCGAATGAATGGCTGAACGAGTATGGCGAGAGCCATCACAACCCCACCAACGAAGCGCTGCATTGGATTTGTGTACCGGTGATCCTGTGGTGCGTTTTGGGCCTGTTGTGGACGACGCCCTTTCCCGACAGCGTGCGAAGCGCCATGCCCCTGGCAAACTGGGCTACTGTGGTAACGCTGGCCGCGGTCATTTACTACGCGTTGTTATCCGTGCGGCTTGCGCTGGGCGTTCTGCCCTTGTTGCTGCTCATGCTCTGGTCGATCGCCGCGCTTAAGCCACAATACCGTTGCGCCGCTCTGGCTCATTTGCGCCGCGTTGTTCGTGTTGGCGTGGATCGGTCAATTTGTCGGCCACGCCATCGAGGGCAAACGTCCGTCCTTTTTCAAGGACGTTCAGTTTCTGATGATCGGGCCATTGTGGCTGCTGGCCAACTTGTACCGGCGCGCGGGTATTCGCTACTAAGGGCAGTCGCCAGCGCTTATGCCGCCGACATCGCCCGGCGAACCGCGCGAGTCGTGAGAGGCGGCGCCGCGCGTTCGGATTCGTCGAGGGCCGCCAGCTCTTCGCCCAAGCTGTCTCTCAAGGCCTCAAGTTCGGCCTGGTGCATGCAGGCGCGCCGCCAGGCAGTTTCGGCGAGTTCCATGACTTCGCGCAGCACTTCGCATTCTGCCTGCGCGACTCGAGCCGCCGCGATCGAAGAGAACCACCGCCGCTCGAGAAGCCGTGCATCAGCATCGGGATCTGCGCCTGCCCCCATTGCTAGTCCAACGGGCCGTCTTCGAGCCTTTCTAATTTTGCCTTGATCCGCGCCTTCTTTGCTTCGACCCGCGCCAGACGCTCGCGCGCTCTGTCGAGCAACTGCGCTTTTCCGGCGGGGTTTGCCGCCAAGGCCCGGTACTCGGCCAGCGCCAAGACGCCATCCTCGTAGGTCTGCCGCCATTCGATTTCCAGATGATTCATCCGCATGTCGAGATCAAAGTCGAGACTGCTCACGATTTTCTGCCCTTTACCGGGGGTCATGTCTGCGGATGCTGCGCTCGCAAGATGACCGTTAGAGGACAGTTGCACGGCAATTTGTTTAAGGAACGGGCTTTCCGGGCAGGCCTGCCTCCGTCAGGCGATGGTCTACGCGGCTTGACCGACCGGTACGGGCGCCGGTGCAACCCGGGCTTGCTCGCGCACCCGTGGCCAGTCGATCAGACGCAGCTGCCCGCTCATGTCCTCAACCAGGGACGTACAGCTTTCCACCCAGTCGCCGTCGTTGCAGTAACGAATGCCGTCGATTTCGCGTATCTCAGCGTGATGAATATGGCCGCAGACCACGGTGTCGACGCCGCGCTTGCGCGCCGCCTGCGCCACCGCTTCCTCGAAACTGCCGATGTACTGCACCGCCGTCTTGGCCTTGTGCTTCAGATACATGGATAAGGACCAGTGCGGCAGATTGAACTTGCGCCGTATCCAGTTGATGTAGGGATTGGCGGCCAGCAAAATGTCATAAATGTTGCTGCCCAGCTTGGCGAGCCAGGGGCTGCATTTCACGACACTGTCAAATTCGTCGCCGTGCAGCACCAGCATCCGGCGTCCATCGGCTGCTTCGTGGATGTACTCACGGTGTATTTCCAGATTGCCGAACACCGCGCCGTCGAATTCGCGGAACACTTCGTCATGATTGCCGGGGACGAAGATCACTTTGGTGCCGCGCTTGGCCTTTCCCAGAATGGTCCGCACCACATTGTTATGCGATTGCGGCCAGAACATGTTTTTTTGCATGCTCCAAACATCGATGATGTCGCCGACCAGGAACAGGGTATCCATTTCGACGATATGAAGAAAATCGAGCAGCAGCTCTGCGCTGCAGCCTTTGAATCCCAGATGGACATCCGAGATGAAGACCGTTCGCATTCGCAGCGGCGAGGCAGCATTGCGCTCCGACATAGTCATCCTCCAGAAGCCTCCGAAGTCGCGTACTACGATCGCGATTCGGTGTTACGGATGGATGACCTGTGGAAGAAGATTTGCTTACAAAAAAGGTACTTAGGCGTGGAACATAACGTGGAACAATAGAAACGTGATGCGCTGCTCACTGCACCATGGTGGGTGACGCAAAACGGTAGCCGAAACCGCGCACCGTTTGGATATAGGACTCATAGCCGCGTTCGCTCAATATCTTCCGCAGTCTTTGTACGCAGACATCGACCGTGCGCTCGTCGACTTCGGTGTCGCCCCCCCACACATGGTAGAGGAGCTGCGACCTGTTGAACGTCCTGCCGCTATGAGACATCAAAAACTCGAGCAATCGGTATTCCATGCCGCGCAAATGGATCAATTTGCCTTGCGCCATGACGCAATGCGTGGACGCATCGAGCACCAGCTCGTCGCAACAGAGCGCCCGATGACCGGCCTGTTGCGCATGCGCACGCAGCACCACGCACACCCTCGCAACCGCTTCCCGCAGCGAAAAGGGTTTGGTGATGTAGTCGTCGGCACCGAGATTCAATCCCGTCACCACATGCTCCTCGCCCGACAAATCCGAGAGAATGATCACCCTGACGACATGCCCTGCACCGCTGCGGCGCAGATTTTGCACCTCGAGGGCCGCCAAGCCCGGCATATTCCATTCGATGATGAGCAGGTCGGGAGGTCGTTCGGCAACTGCGGTGGCAGCTGCGGAGCCGTCGGTGATCGCGCGCACGACAAATCCTGCTTCGCCCAGCTTCTGTCGCAACGGTTCGATGGAGGCGACATCTCGATCGACGATCAGTATCTGTTTATGAGTTTCTGTGGCGAGCATGGCGCCACTGCATTAGAGATACTGAGCTTTACAATACGTTGACGGTTTTGTGAATTGCGATTTTTTGACTACCTTTCGCTCTGCATGACGCGGCTGACGGCGCGCACCGAGACATGGGAATAGCCGCGCAGTCCTTCCGGCCTGGGTCGCACCTTTGCCGGGTCGTCGTTGTCGCAGGCATTCCAGGCGGCAAGCAGCAATCCTAAGGCCAGCCAGTTGAGCGCAGCTTCGCGGCGCGAATCGGCGAAATTAGCGGGCCGCAGGGTCCGTTGAATATTGATATTGGCCATGACACACCTCCTTCGTACGGAACCAGTGTGTTCGCGGCAAGCGCCCGGCCGGAGGCAGCAAAGCGGCAATTTGGGGGCCAATCCAGGCAAATAGTGGCAACCCCCAAGGGTGCCGAATCCTCGAAGTTGGCATCGGCTATGATCCCTTCATGAAGAAGCAGATCGCGATCGTCGAGGATGAGCCGGCCTTGCGGGATAACTATGCGGCTTCCCTCGCTCGGCAGGGCTACCAGATCAAGACCTACGGCAATCGCTTGGCCGCCCTGCAGGCCTTCCATACGCGCCTACCGGATCTTGCCATCATCGATATCTCGCTGGAGGACGAGGCGGAGGGCGGATTCGACCTGTGCCGCGAACTGCGCGCCGCATCGGCAGAACTGCCCATCATCTTTCTCACGGCGCGGGACAGTGAACTGGATGCGGTTTCCGGCCTGCGACTGGGCGCCGATGATTTCATTACCAAGGACGTCAGCCTGCCGCATTTGGCGGCCCGCGTGGCGGCGCTGTTCAGGCGCATCGATGCGCTGCGCCTTCCGGCCAATGCCGCGGAGCTCATCCGGCGCGGGGCGCTGTCCATCGATGGCGCAAAGATGCAGACAACCTGGAACGGATCGCCGGTCATTCTCTCGCTGACCGAATTCTGGATCGTGCATGCGCTCGCCCGAAATCCGGGGCATGTCAAGAATCGCCAGCAACTGATGGATGCCGCCAATGTGGTCCTGGACGACAACACCATCACATCTCACATCAAGCGGGTACGCCGCAAGTTTCAGCACATCGACGCCGCGTTCGATGCCATCCAAACGGTGTACGGAATGGGTTATCGCTGGGTCGAGTGAGCATTCGCCTGCAATTGTTGATTGTTGCGCTCACCACCCTGGTGTTGCCGTGGGCCGGTTGCCAGTACGCCCGTGAATTGGAGTCGGCGCTTCGCGGCTCGCAGGAAAAATCCTTGCTGGCAAGCGCCGGCACCATTGCCAATGCGCTATCCGCACAGCCTCAGCGCGTGTTCCATGATGTGGCCGATACCGGCGCGTTTTCCGCAGCGCAGGGGGATCTGTACGTCTATCCGTTGTCCACCCAGCCGCTGATCGATGGCTACCGGGAGGATTGGGACATCGGCGCCGATCCGACTCCGCTGCCCACCACCTCCGGATATCATGCGCGGCTGCAGGCCGGCGCCACCGAGCACTACCTCTATCTTTATCTTGAGGTCGACGACAGGCATTTCGATGCCGAACCCTACAATGCGCGCCCCGACGAGGATCGCTTCGATCGGGTCAATCTGACCCTGCAGAATCCCGACGGCGCGGCGGCATCGTATTTTTTTGGTACCGACGCGCCGGGATTGATTGCCGCGCAGAGCGTGGTGAAAAATGACAATGGCACGCAGCGCGTGCTGGTCGAACCGCGCATCCAAGCCTTCTGGCTGCAAACGGCTGCGGGCTATCATCTGGAGGCGAGGATTCCCTTGAGCTTCGTCGGGCGGCGTCTGTGGATCGAAGCCGTGGACGGCAGCGGCGGCGGCAGGGCCGGCCTCGCTGCGGAGAGCGGCGCGGGCGGGCGGTTGTTTTTTGCAACAGCGGGCTTGGACACGCTGCTGGCAACCTTCATCCGCGACGGCACATTGGCCACGGTGATCGATATCAATTCGTTGAAGCTCGGCAGCGCCGGCAGTCTCAATGCCGCGCGGCTCAAGGAGTCGGAAGAATCCCCCTGGTATCGGTACCTCATGGAGGCAGACACCGGGAACATGCCGGCCATGACTGCGGCACAGGATCATATGAGCGGCGAACCGGTTCGCGCTGCGCTCGAGGGCAACGCGCGCGCGCAGTGGGCCTTGAGCGGAGCTCGCGAGCTGCTGCTGACGGCCGCGGCGCCGATCGTCATCGAAAACCGCACCCTGGGCGCCGTCGTATTGCAGCAGGCGGGAGATCAACTGCTGGCGTTGCGCGACGATGCGCTCACCCGACTGTTCAATCTCACGCTGATCGCCACCGCCGCCGCGGTCATCATCATGTTTGGTTTCGCGTCCTGGATCAGTCTGCGCATCGGCCGGCTGCGCAACGCCGCCGATTCTGCCGTGGGCAGCGACGGCAAGATCCGCTTGGGGATGCCGGACTCCGGCCGGAGCGATGAGATCGGCGATCTGTCGCGCGGATTCGAGAGGTTGCTGTCGCGGCTCAACGAGCACACGCAGTATCTGCGCACTTTGGGGGGCAAGTTGTCGCACGAGCTGCGCACGCCCCTGACCATCGTGCGCTCCTCGCTGGACAATCTCGAGTCCGAAGGATTGCGGGACGACCAGCTGCGCTACATCACGCGCGCACGCGAGGGAACGGTCAGGCTGCAGTCGATCTTGAGCGCGCTGGGCGCCGCCGCACGGGTCGAGGAAAGCATCAAGCAATCCGAGCGGGTCAATTTTGACTTGCGCGACTTGATTTCATCGGCCGTCGCCGCCTATCGGGACGGCTTCCCTGGGGCAAATATCGCGCTGGATGTGCCGCCGGATCCCTGCTTCATGAGAGGCGCGCCCGACCTGATGGTGCAGCTGCTCGACAAGCTCATTGAAAATGCCGTGGATTTCTGCCCGGCCGGCGGCACGATCACCGTGCGCCTTATGCGCGAGCCGTCCAATTATTCATTGCAGGTCATCAACGACGGTCCGCTCATTCCCGAGGCGCTCCTTGAGCATTTGTTCGAATCCATGTTCGAGCAACGCCAGGGCCGCGATGACAAACCGCATTTCGGCCTGGGACTTTACATCGTGCGGCTGATCGCCGAATTTCACGGCGGCTCCGCGGTTGCGGCGAATCGGGACGATGGCGGCGGGGTGATTTTCAACATCACCCTGCCGCTGATCTAGGCTCCGGGTATCTAGGCTCCGAGACTCACGCCCGCGCGGAATGAGTTTCCCAGCGCCAGTTGCTGCGTGCCCGGCTGCCCTTCGTGCGCCAGCAACCATTGCTTGCGTTCGATACCGCCGCCGAAACCGGTCAATGACCCGTCCGCGCCGATCACTCGATGACAGGGAACCACGATGGCGATTGGATTGCGCCCATTCGCAAGGCCCACGGCGCGCGAGCCGTTGGGATTGTCGATGCGCTTGGCAAGCTGGCCGTAGCTCCAGGTCTCGCCGAAGGGAATCTTGGTCAGTTCGCTCCACACGCGCTGCTGAAAGGCCGTGCCCTGCATGCGAAGCGGCAAATTGAAAACGCGGCGGGTGCCCGAGAAATATTCCTTGAGCTGGCGTATCGCCAGCGGCAGCGGATCCAAGGTGGCGTTTTGCACCCAGTCATCGCTCAGGGTGGGCAGCTTCGTCGGTTTGTTTCTGTACAGATTCATGAAGAGGCCGGTCAACGCCTCGCCGTCGGAGGTGAGCATCAAGCGCCCGATGGGACTGTCGGCGTAGCAAAAGATGTTCATGGAGAAACTCCTGATGACTGCCATAGATATTGTGCGGCATAGGCACGCCACGGACGCCAGGCCTCGGAGCGTTGTTGCAATTGCCTCTGGTTCGATTGCGCCGCCCTCATCAAAACCAGGTCGCCGCTGGGAAATGCGTCCGGCCAGTGCAATGCGCGCATGGCGATGTAATGAGCCGTCCAGGGTCCGATGCCCGGCAGGCTCATCAAGCTCTCGATTTGCTCTTCGACATTGGGGGAGAAGCTTAAGATGATCCGCCGCCGCGCCACCGCCTGCGCGAGACTCGCCAGGCATCGAGCGCGGGCACCCACCATCCCCAACGCAGCAATGTCATCCGCGGCCACTTCGGCCATGCGCTCCGCGCCTGGGCTCAAGCGATTGAGCTCCACGAACGGCGTGGCGATGGATTCGCCGAAGCTTGAGGCCCAGCGGCCGGCCATCGTGCTCGCGCCCTTGACCGATACCTGTTGTCCCAGCACGGTTCTGACCGCCAACTCGAATCCGTCGAATGCGCCCGCGACGCGCAGCCCGGGAAGCCGCCGTACCGTGGCGGCAAGCAGCTTGTCCTGGCCCAGCAGCATGCTGACCGCGTCGGGGGCTGCGCCCAGATCGAACAACTGCTTCACCCGCGCGATGACGGCGCCGATGACTTTGGTCAATGAAGGCGAGATCTCCACATTCAGCGCGCCGCCGCTCTTGTGCATCGACACGGCGATCCATCCTTTGGCATCGCCGACGGCGACGGTGCGCCGGTAATGCGTCGCATCGGCCATCTCGACGCCGGGAATCGCTCGCAGTCTCAAATAGGCCAGCATGCTGTTCCACGCCAGTGGCGGCCTGAATTCAAGCTGAACACTCAATGTATCCGTGTCGATCGACTTGCCGCGCACCGCGCGCGGACTCAAGCCGTAACGCGATTTGAACAGGGCATTGAAGCGGCGCACGCTGCCGAAACCGCTGGCAAAAGCGATGTCGGTTTGGCTCAGATTGGTTTCCCGCAGCAGGCGTTTGGCCAGGAGCAATCGTTGTGTCTGCGCCAGCTCGATGGGCGATACGCCAAGTTCGGTTTCAGTCACCCTTCGCAGATGACGATCGCTCACTCCCAATGAGGCGGCCAGATCTCCCACCCGCGCGCTGGACAGCGCATGTTCTTCGATTCCCGCCATGGCGGCCCCAACCAATCGGCTGACCGCATCGACCGGCGCCAATCCGGGAGCCCTTTCCGGCCGGCAGCGGAGGCATGGCCGAAAACCCGCGCCCTCGGCGGCAGCCGCATTCGAATAAAAGCGCATATTTTTGCGATTGGCCGGCCGCGCCGTGCAGATCGGCCGGCAATAAATGTGCGTCGAGGTGATCGCCACATAAAATCGCCCGTCAAATCGCCGATCTCGGGCGCGTGCGGCGCGATAACAAGCATTCCAGTCGAGTTCCATGGCGCTAGATTAGTCCCTGTCGCCCCGAAATACTCGCCGTTTTCGGACCTCGAAATGAACGTCGAAAAGTCGATCGATCCAGAGCGGTCGGGGGCGCTCTCAGCGTCAGCCGCGGGTCACATGTGCCGAAACGGCCTTCCAATTGCCCCCGCGGCGGGCCCAGACATCGGTGTAGCGACCAGACCCATGGCTACCATCGGCCAGATTGTAGGTCGTGCGCCCGTGAATGATGGCCATATCGCCGAATATTCGAATGAGTACATCGTGAGCGCGCAGATGGCGGATGGTCACGGGCTGCGAGGTCTGCACCAGAAATCCCTCGCGATCGACCAGGCTGCCATCGGGATTCGAACAATAAAATTCATCGTCGAGGATCTCGTCGAATCGGGCCACATCGCCATTTTGCACCGACACGATGTAATCGCGATTGAGGGCGCGCAGCACCTCGAGATCGACATTCTGGGTTATTTCGGCAAGCATGATTTACCCCCTCTTCGCGGCTATTTTACTCTTCCGCGTATGTCCGCTTCCGGTCTATTGTCCGTTTCCGCGCACACCCAACTGACGCAGGATCCCCTGCGCCGCTTCACGGCCCTCGAATACCGCCGTCACCACCAGATCCGAACCCCGCACCATGTCGCCGCCGGCATAGATTTTGGGATTGGTCGTCTGGAATCGCGATGCCGAGGCGCTCGACACCCGCACCCGGCCATTGCCGTGCAGTTCGATGCGCTGGCTGCCAAACCATTCCGGCGGACTGGGCAAAAATCCGAAGGCGATGATCACCGCATCGGCCGCGATGGTTTCTTCCGTTCCAGGCACCACTTCCGGAATGCGCCGGCCGCGCGCATCCGGTGGACCCAATCGGGTCTCCACCAGCTTCACGCCCTCCACTCGATCGACGCCGACGATTTCTATGGGCTGGCGGTTGAATAGAAAAGTAACCCCCTCTTCCTTGCTGTTCTTGTAGTCGCGCCGCGAACCCGGCATGTTGTCTTCATCGCGCCGATATGTGCAGGTGACGCTCGCGGCCCCCTGGCGTATCGCGGTCCGATTGCAATCCATTCCGGTATCGCCGCCGCCCAGCACCACGACATTCTTGTCCTTCATATCGATGAAGTCGGCGCCGTTGTCCGCCAGGCCCAGCTCCCGATTGATGTTGGATATGAGATAAGGCAACGCTTCATGCACGCCGGGCAGATCTTCCCCGTCGAAGCCGCCCTTGACATAGGTGTATGTGCCCATCCCGAGAAATACCGCGTCGAATTCGCCGGTCAGTTGCTCGATCGCAATGTCGCGACCCACCTCGGTGTTCAATCGGAATTGAACGCCCATCTCCTCCATGATCTGGCGGCGCTTTTCGACCACTTCCTTTTCGAGCTTGAAGGGCGGAATCCCGAAGGTCAGCAATCCGCCGATCTTCGAATAGCGGTCGAACACCACCGGCGTGACCCCATTGCGCACCAGCACATCGGCACAGGCCAAGCCCGCGGGACCCGCCCCGATGACGGCAACGCGTTTTGCGGTGCGCACCACATGCGTCATATCGGGTTTCCAGCCCTGGCGAAATGCCTCGTCTGTGATGTATTTTTCAATGGCGCCGATGCTCACTGCACCCAGGCCGTCGTTCAAAGTGCAGGCACCCTCGCACAGCCGATCCTGCGGGCAGATGCGCCCGCACACTTCCGGCAACGAATTGGTTTGATGGGAAAGCTCCGCGGCCTCGAACAGCTTGCCGTCGTTGACCAGGGTCAACCAGTTGGGAATGTAGTTGTGGACCGGGCATTTCCACTCGCAAAAAGGATTGCCGCAGGAAATGCAGCGTCCGGCCTGCTGACCTGCGCTTTCGGCGCTGTACTGCGAATAGATCTCGCCAAAATGTTTGATGCGCAGATCCACGGCAAGCTTGTCCGGATCCTTGCGCGGCAAATCGAGAAATTGCATATGCTTGTCGGCCATCGGTGGGAAATTCGCGCTTAAGCTGCGCGGCGCAGATTTTCGAGCAGCGAATCGATCGCGGAGGCCTTGGGTTTGACCACCCAGAATCGGCCGATGTAGCTTCTGAAATCATTCAAGAGCTGCGTGCCCCATGCGCTGCCCGTGGCTTCCACGTGCTGCTCGATCAAGCCCCGCAGATGCTGCACATGCGTGCCCATGCCCTCGGGCGACACGCGGTGAATATCGATCAGATCATGGTTGTAGCGATCGACAAAATCGCGCTCCATGTCGAGCACATAGGCGAAGCCGCCGGTGAAGCCTGCGCCGAAATTAACGCCGGTGGTCCCCAGCACGCAGACCACGCCGCCCGTCATATATTCGCAGCAATGATCACCCGTCCCCTCCACCACGGCGAGCGCCCCCGAATTGCGCACGGCAAATCGTTCCCCCGCCCTGCCCGCCGCATACAGCTCGCCGCCGGTGGCGCCGTACAAGCAGGTATTGCCCATGATCACGGTGTCGCGCGCGATGAAGCTCGAACGCGAATGCGGCTTCAGCACGATCTTGCCGCCGGCCATGCCTTTGCCCACATAGTCGTTGGCCTCGCCTTCCAGATGCAGGTGCAATCCGCCCGCGTTCCACACCCCGAAGCTCTGCCCCGCCGATCCTTGCAGGCTGACGATCAACGGCGCGGCGCTCATGCCGGCGTTGCCCCATCGCTTGGCGATTTCCCCGGAGATGCGCGCGCCGATGGAACGATTGAAATTGTTGACCGAATAGGAAAATTCGCCGCCCGCCTTTGCGTCGATCGCGGCGCGCATGTCGGTGAGCATCCGCTCGGCCAGCACACCCTTGTCGAACGGTTCGTTGTGCGGATCGATGCAATATTGCGGCTTGTCGGATACCAGCGCCGAATTCGCCAGCACCGGCGACAGATCCAGCTTGCGCTGCTTCGAGGTCTCGCCGGGCAGGATCTCGAGCAGCTCGGTGTGCCCGATCAATTCGGCCAGCGTGCGCACGCCCATCGAAGCCATGATTTCGCGGCATTCCTGCGCCACGAACTTGAAGTAATTGATCACCATCTCGGGCAGCCCGATGAAATATTTGCTGCGCAGCACGTTGTGCTGCGTGGCGACGCCGGTGGCGCAATTATTCAAATGACAGATCCGCAGGTACTTGCATCCCAGGGCAACCATCGGCGCGGTGCCGAAGCCGAAGCTCTCGGCGCCAATGAGCGCCGCCTTGATCACATCGAGCCCGGTCTTCAAGCCGCCGTCGGTCTGCAAACGGACCCGGTGCCGCAACTCATTGGCGCGCAGGGTTTGGTGGGTTTCGGCAAGACCCAATTCCCATGGCGTGCCTGCGTACTTGATGGAAGACAGCGGACTGGCGCCGGTGCCGCCGTCGTAGCCTGAGATGGTGATCAGATCCGCGTACGCTTTCACGACGCCGGCCGCGACCGTGCCGACGCCGGGCTCCGCCACCAGCTTGACCGACACCAAGGCCTTGGGGTTCACCTGCTTCAAATCGAAGATCAACTGCGCCAGATCCTCGATGGAATAGATGTCGTGATGCGGCGGCGGCGAAATCAAGCCCACGCCGGGGCGCGCGAATCTCAAGCGCGCGATCATATCGTTGACCTTGTGGCCCGGCAGCTGCCCGCCTTCTCCCGGCTTGGCGCCCTGCGCGATCTTGATCTGCAGCACCTCGGCGTTGATCAGATATTCCGGCGTCACGCCGAAGCGGCCGGACGCCACTTGCTTTATCTTCGAATTCTTCTGGGTGCCGTAACGCACCGGGTCCTCTCCGCCCTCGCCGGAATTGGAGCGTGCGCCCAGAGCGTTCATGGCGGTAGCGAGCGCCTCATGGGCCTCCGGAGACAACGCGCCGAGGGACATGCCGGCGCTGTCGAAGCGCGCGAGAATGCTCGAGATGGGCTCCACCTGCTCGATGGGAATCGGCGCCGCGCCGGCTTTGAGCCTCAAAAGATCGCGGATGCAGGACACCGGCCGGCCGTTGACCAGGGCCGCGAATTCCCGATATTGATCGTAGTTGCCCGCCATCACCGCCGATTGCAGCGTCGCGATCACGTCCGGGTTGTACATGTGGTACTCGCCGTTGTGCATGTACTTGAGCAGGCCGCCCTGCTCCACCGGTTCGGTTGCATCCCAGGCGCGCGCCGCCAGATATCTGGAATCCAGCTGCAAATCCGTAAAGTCGGCGCCTTGAATGCGGCTCTCCGTGCCCTCGAAGCACAGCTTCACGACTTCATCGCTCAGGCCCACGATCTCGAACAGCTGCGCGCTGCGATAACTGGCAACGGTGCAGATGCCCATCTTGGACATGATCTTCAGCAAGCCCTTGCGAATGCCGCGGCGATAGCTTCGGCCCAGTTCCTGGCGCGCGCTCGCTTCCATCTTCAGCGCGCCCTTGCGCATCAGATCGAACAAGGTCTGATAGGCAAGATACGGATACACGGCGGTGGCGCCGTAACCGATCAGGCACGCGAAATGATGCGCATCGCGAGCCGTGCCGGTCTCCACGAGAATGTTGCATTTGCAGCGCAATCCCGTTGCCACCAATCGGTGGTGGACCGCGCCGGTGGCCAGCAGGGCGTGCAATGGCAGTTTGCCCTTGACCAGGTAGCGATCCGATAGGAGCAGCACCAGCTTGCCGCTGCGCACCGCCGCCTCGGATTGATCGCACACCATGTTGAGAGCTGTTTTCAGATCCAGCTTCTCGTCGTATTGCAGATCGATGAATTCGTTCGGCACGCCCTCATCCGCCAGCGCCACGATTTGCCGCAGCTTGCGCTGCGACAACACCGGCGAGCTCAGGACGATTTGCTCGGCGTGTTGCTGCGCGGGCACGAAGATATTTGCTTCCGGTCCGATCTGCGTCTGCAGCGACATCACGATGCTTTCACGCAAACTGTCGATCGGCGGATTCGTCACCTGCGCGAACTGCTGGCGAAAATAGTCGTACAGCGAGCGTACCTTCCTTGACAGTACGGGCATCGGCGTGTCATCGCCCATTGAGCCCACCGCTTCGCTTTCGTCTTCGGCGAGCACCCGGATGATTTCATCGCGCTCTTCGGCCGACACGTTGTACATCTTCTGATATAGCGCCAGCGTATCGCGGTCGAACGGCTCGGCCGCGAGGCGTGGATCGATGAGGTCGGTTTGCAGGTAGCGCACGCCCTTTTTCAGCCACACCTTGTAGGGATGCCGGCTCTTCAAAAGATCATCGACACGCTGCGTGTCCATGAGCTCGGCAGTCTGCAAATCGAGCGCCAGCATCTCGCCGGGTCCGAGCTTGCCCTTGTCCACCACATCCTCCGACGCGTAGTCCCACACCCCCGCCTCCGATGCGATGGTGATGTGCCGATTCTTGGTGATGACCCAGCGTGCGGGGCGCAATCCGTTGCGGTCCAGGGTGCAGCAGGCGTAGCGCCCGTCGGTGAGCACGATTCCGGCGGGTCCATCCCAGGGCTCCATGTGAGTGGCGTAGTACTCGTAGAACGCTTTCAAATCCGGATCGATCATGTCCACCGATTGCCAGGCCGGCGGTATCAGCATGCGCATCGCATGCATGGGATCGAGACCCCCGGCCAGCAACACCTCCAGCATGTTGTCCAGCGACTGCGAATCCGAACCGGAGAGCGAGACCAAGGGCAGGATATCGCTCAAATCCGGCAACAGGGGCGAGCGGAACAAGGGACCGCGCGCCACCGCCCAACTGCGGTTGCCCTGCACGGTATTGATCTCACCGTTGTGCGCAAGATAACGATAGGGGTGCGCGAGGCGCCATTGCGGCAGGGTGTTGGTGGAAAAGCGTTGATGGAAGACCACCACCGAGGCTTCCATGCGCGGATCCTTGAGATCCGGATAGAACTGCGCCAGAAATTGCGGCATCACCATGCCCTTGTAGACGATGGTGCTCGCCGACAAGGATGGGACGTAGAACACCGGATCTTCGGCCTGCAATTTTTTCTCGCAGCGCCTCCGTGCCAGAAATAGCTTGCGATTGAAGGCGGCCTCGTCGATGTCGCCATTCGCGTTGACGAATATCTGTTCGATGGTGGGCAGCGTCTTCAGCGCCTCGGAACCGCAGGCCGATGGATCCGTCGGCAGTGTGCGAAATCCCGCGACGCGCAGCTCTTCGCGCTGCAATTGTTCGATCAGAACCTTGCGCGCATGTTCGGCCTTGGCACTGTCCCGATCGAGGAAGACCAGGCCGGCGGCAAACATCGGCGCCAACGCAAAGCCCAAATCCGCCGCCACCGCCCTTAAGAAGCCCGCGGGACTCTTGATCAGCAACCCGCAGCCATCGCCGGTCTTGCCGTCGGTGGCAATGGCACCGCGGTGCGTGAGCCGATTCAACGAGCTGATGGCGGTCTGAAGGACCCAGTGACTGGCGCGATCGTCGAGGCTCGCGATCAGGCCAAAACCGCAGGAGTCCTTTTCATGAACGGCACGGCAAAGACCCCAATCCTGGGCACGCGGATCCTGGCCGTGCAGACTGGTTTCGAGAGTTGCCTTGTCCATCAATGCCATATCGAGCGCCCACAGAAACCAGGACCCCTAGCGAGGGGTTCGCAGGGCCTTATAAAACAACAACTTAAACTCGGTACGAGGCGCCCAAAAATTTCCAGCGCCAATTCGCGCGACGACATGTCGCGCCATGTATGGAACTTACCTTATATGCAGCGCGCCCCGATTGGCAAGGGATTAGAGTCCCTAGTCTGAGGTGCTCAGCCCGCGATGTAGCGTTCCAGTTGTTCGATGTGCTCGGTCTGCTCCTGGATGACGGCTTTGACCAGATCGCCGATGGACAGCATGCCGACCACCCGCCCTGACTTCACCACTGGAAGGTGCCGAAAGCGACCCTCGGTCATGAGTTGCATGCAATGGTGCACCGTATCGTCGGGCGTCACGGTCACCGCCGGGGCGCTCATGATGTCGCTGACCGGCGTGTCGTGCGACGAACGATTTTTCAAGATCACCTTGCGGGCATAGTCGCGCTCCGAAATGATCCCGAGCAGCGTCCCGCCGTTCATCACCAGCAGTGCTCCGACATGCCGCGTCGCCATGATCTCGATGGCGCGCAGCACCGAGTCCTGCGCTCCCACGGAGAATATCTGGTTGCCTTTCGCCTGAAGCAACTGACTTACTGTCTGCATACCGCCCCCGCCGATTCGAGATCGGATCGCCCCTTCTTGACTATACTCGCGCCTCAAACGAGGACAAGTGGCCCCATGACCGACACCGATCCGACGCCTCCCATTGCCGCCGTCAGGCCCCGGGCCGTGAATTCGCCGTTCGGCGTGCGCATGGACCCTTATTACTGGCTCCGTGACGATGAGCGCACCGACAGCGAAGTGCTGGCCTACTTGAAGGAGGAAAATGCATACCGCGAGCGCAGCATGGCCCATGCAAGTGCGCTGGAGAATGCGCTGTTCGATGAGATCATCGCGCGCCTGAAGCAGGACGACTCGACGGTCCCCTATCGAAAGAACGGATATTGGTACAGCACGAGATTCGAGACCGGCAAGGAGCACCCGATTTTTGTGCGCCGCAAAGGCTCGCTCGATGCGCCCGAGGAAATCCTGCTGGACGTCAATGCGCTGAGCGTCGGGCACGAGTACTACCGCATCGGCGCGATGGAGGTTTCACCCGACAATGCGTGGCTGGCGTATTGCGAGGATACCGTCGGGCGGCGCCAATTCACATTGCGGTTCAAGAATCTGGACCGCGGCAAAATCGAGGCGGCCGCAATCGTGGACGTTGAATCGGACCTGGCCTGGGCCAACGACAGTAAGACGCTGTTTTACGTCGAGAAGGATCCCGAGACGCTGCTCGGCCTGTACGTCAAACGGCACGTACTGGGAGAGGATCCGAAACGCGACGTTTTGGTATTCGAACAAACCGACAAAAGCTTTTACACCGGAATCTCAAAATCGAAATCGGATGAGTACATTTTCATCCACATGCAAAACACGCTCTCATCGGAGTGGCGCTTCGCGCATGCCTCCGATCCGCGGTTCCGCTTCGAGACCTTCCTGCCGCACGAACCGGACCATGAATACGATTTGGAACATGTCGGCGACTCCTTCATCGTCAGAACCAACTGGCAGGCACGCAACTTCCGCTTGATGCGCGCCGTGCTCGGCGGGCATGCGAACCGCGCAGACTGGCGCGACGTTGTCGCGCATCGCGAGGACACTTTTATCGAAGACTTCGATGTGTTCGATACCTTTCTCGCGCTGTCGGTGCGCAGCGGCGGATTGCGCAAGATTGCCATCCGGCCCTATCCCGAGGGCGATGAATTTTTCATCGCGAGCGACGAGGCGGCCTACAGCACTACGCTGGCCGCCAATGCCGAAATGAACACCATGACTCTGCGCTATGCCTATTCGTCGCTGACGACGCCGACCACGCAGTATGACTATGACGTCCGGACGCGGCAGCAGGTGCTGCTGAAGCGCGATCCGGTGCTGGGGGATTTCGACCCGCGAAATTACGCCACGGACTTTCTGTTGGTGAGCGCCCGCGACGGCGTGCAAATCCCCGTGTCTCTGGCATATCGCAAGGGATTCGTGCGCGACGGCAGCGCGCCCCTGCTGCAATACGCCTACGGAGCCTACGGCATATCCATGGACCCGAGCTTTTCGTCGGCGCGACTGAGTCTCATCGATCGCGGATTCGTTTACGCGATTGCCCACGTCCGCGGGGGCCAGGAAATGGGCCGGGCTTGGTATGACACGGGACGGTTGCTGCATAAGAAGAACACGTTCAATGATTTTGTGGATGTCACGCGCGCGCTGGTGCGCGCAGGAATCTGCGCGAAGGACAAGGTCTTCGCCATGGGCGGCAGCGCGGGCGGATTGTTGATGGGCGCAATCGCCAATATGAGTCCGGGCGATTATCGCGGCATAGTGGCGCAGGTTCCCTTCGTCGATGTGGTCACCACCATGCTGGATGACAGCATCCCGCTGACCACCAACGAATTCGATGAATGGGGTAATCCCGCGCAGAAGCTGTACTACGATTACATGCTGGCGTATTCGCCGTACGACAACGTGCGCGCGCAAGCCTATCCGGCGATGCTCGTCACGACCGGCTTGTGGGATAGCCAGGTGCAGTACTTCGAGCCGGCCAAATGGATCGCCAAGCTGCGCGCCCTGAAGACGGACCGGCACCGCGTGCTGTTGCATGTAGCCCTCGATGCCGGTCATGGCGGCAAGTCGGGACGCTTCCAACGCTATCGGGAAATCGCAATGGAATACGCATTCCTGCTGGATGAATTGGGCGTGCGCGCGTGAATTTTTGAAAAAAGAAGGGCGCCGCGAGCGGGGGGGAGGGGGGAAGCTGTTCGCGGCGCCCGGGGTGACCCAAAATTCGGGAAATCAGCTCTTCGCAAATACCTCCGTCATGGGACGAAAGGGGAACGGTGCATAAGCGGCTGCCAGCTTCAGAGCCAGGCCTAAGCGCGCATCGATTCTTTCGAGCGCAAACTGGCCATCGGCGCGGCGCACCAACAGGGTGGCCAAAGGGCTGTCCTCGGCGGCCAGTAACGCAATGACTTTCGATTGCATATCCATTGCGAAGCAAGCGCCGTGCCAGAGCTGTCCCCCAGCAAAATCAGCAGGTTATATGGTCACGAAACCCTATTGAGTGACAGGAATTGTCGCCTGCTGACGCACGCCGCCACCCCAGGGCGCACCCCGCCCCTTTTTGGCGGTGGGCCCTTCAAGGATGCAGCACGAAGCAACCCTGTGAATGGCTCTTGAGCGTCTGGCATATCGAGCCGGCGCGCTTGTCGCTCAAGTTCGTCACTTGCAGGCGATACAGCGTTCCCGAAGCGCTCTTCTGCGGGGCGACTTTGGGCTTCAAGTCCGACAGCAGCGCCGGGTATTCCTTTTCCAGCTTTGCCCAGTGCTTATTCGCTGCTTCGGCGCCGGTTTTAAACGCGCCGAGTTGCACGCCATAGGATCCGCTCGGTTCTGCGCTGGCATGCGGTTTGTGTGCCACGGGCGGTGCGGATTTGGCCGCGGGCGGCGCAGATTTAGCCGCGGGCGGCGCAACTGATTTAGGCGGCGGCGCAGTTTTGACTGCCGGTGCGGCCGCCGGCGCGGCGCCCGTCGCGGGCGTTGGCGGCGGCGCGCCTCCGAGCGGGGTGATGGTGGGCGGAGCCGAAGCAAGGGTGAAGTTCTCCACGCGTATGCGTGCTTCCTCGGTCCACTTTCCTTCCGGATGATCCTTCAAGAATGCTTGATAAGCCTCGAGCGTGTCCGCGTCGCGCGCCTTTTGCCAATCGCGTTCCTCGTACAGTTCCTTGACGCGGGCTTGGGCCTGAGCGGAGAACTCACCGTTGGGATAATTCTTCAGAAACTGCTCATACGCGTCCGTGGTATTCGCAGCCCGGGTTTTCTCCCAGTCGCTCTGCTGGCGGCTGCAGCCGCAAATGCAGAGGGCCGCACCCAGAAACAGCGGCAAAAGCACTTTATTGATGACCATTTTCACACTCTGCGAGGCTTCTTCGGGATTGGCATTCTACTTCGATTCATCTCATGGCGGCGACGCCAAGCTCGTCACATCCTAAGGCCCAAGGATAGGTTAATAAGTGCTCATGAACCAACCAAAGCGCCGATTCTTGGAAAGCAATGGAGCCACGCCCACCTTTATCGGCGCCAATTCGGTGTTCATCGGCAACATCCGGGGAATCGGCCAATTCGTGGTATCCGGCGAGGTGCATGGCGACGGCGAATTGGAGGGAGCGCTCAATCTCTCCTCCTCCGGCAGCTGGCACGGCAATGTTCAGGCGCACCAGGCCATCGTTGCGGGCACCATCCTCGGGGGCTTGAGCGTCAAGGATAAGCTGGAAATCGGCTATACCGCAGTGATTCGCGGCAAGGTCAGCGCGCGCACCGTTGCCATCGCCAAGGGTGCGATCGTCGACGGCGAAATCGAAGTCACGTCGGATTCGCCCGTTCTGCAGTTCGAGGAAAAGCGCGACGCCAAAGCGTAGGGCGCAAGGAAAGCACTGTTCGCGAATGGCGACAGCGCGAAGGTGGTGTGTTCAAGCGCAATCACGCATCCTACGCAATTCTTGAGCCTCACCATCATGAAAGAATACGATGTGGTCATCGTCGGCGGCGGCATTCATGGCGCCGGAGTGCTTCAGGCCGCCGCAGCCTCCGGACTGCGCGCCCTGCTCATCGAGCGCACCGGTCTGGCCAGCGGCACCTCGAGCCGATCCAGCAAACTGATTCACGGCGGCCTGCGCTACCTGGAATCCGGCCAGTTCGCACTGGTACGCGAAAGTCTGCGCGAACGCGCCATTCTTCTGCGCATCGCCCCCGAGCTCGTCAAGCTCAAGCCATTCTTCATTCCCGTTTATCGCGATACCCGCCGTCGTCCGTGGCAATTGAAGATCGGATTGTGGATCTATGCACTGCTGGGCGGGTTCACCGCGGAAACGCGATTCGGCGAGGTGCCAAAAAGCGAGTGGGCCGCACTCGATGGCCTCAAGCTCGAAGACCTCGACGCCGTCATTCGCTACCACGATGGGCAAACCGACGACGCGCTGCTGACTCGCGCGGTGGTGCAGTCGGCATTGGAGTTGGGTGCAACCGTCGCGATGCCCGCGCGATTCGTCGAGGCCGTTCTGAGCGAGGACCGCGTCGCCATCGCTTACGACGACGCCGGCATCCGCGTCGAATGCTTAGCAAGGGTGCTGATCAACGCAGCGGGCCCGTGGGCCACGCAGGTGGCGCGCGCCGTCGAACCCGCCATATTCGTACCGGAAGTTGACCTGGTGCAGGGTACGCATATCGTGATTCCTCACGCCCTGACGAAGGGTATTTACTATGTCGAAAGTCCGACGGACGGTCGTGCGGTATTCGTGATGCCGTGGGCCGGCGCGACCTTGGTGGGCACCACCGAAACGCCCTTTCATGGAGATCCTGACCAGGTGCGGCCGCTGCCGCAGGAGGAAGAGTACCTTCTGGCGGTCGTGCGCCACTACTTCCCGGCTCTGGCGGGGCTCAGTCAGCAGGACATCACCGCGCGCTTTGCCGGTCTTCGGGTCCTGCCGGCGGCCAATCAGGCGGCCTTCGACCGCTCGCGGGAGACCATTATTACCGTAGATCGCGACGCATGCCCGCGCGTGCTCGGTATTTATGGCGGCAAACTGACTGGATGGCGAGCTGCCGCCGCCCATGTCATGGAGCGTGTCGGCCCCTCCCTGCCGGCGCGGCTGAAGCCCGCGGCAACGGACCAGTTGATTTTGAGGAGACCGACATGACTAGGAATGCCTTGGCCCTGGCCGGGCTGGCGTTATTCGCGACGCTGGCTCATGCCGAGGACTACGTGAGTCCCACGGAGGACCGCGTTCGCCTGTCGCTCGGCGTCGTGCGCGTATCGAACGACACCAACCTGCAGCTCGACAGCAGCACGGGCGTCCCGGGCACGCCCATCAACGCGGAGCAGGACCTGGGACTGGACAAGACGGACTTCGAGGCGAAACTGCAGGCCATGGTGCGCGTCGGCGAGCGGCATCGCCTACGGTTCGATTATTTCTCCCTGGACCGTACCGGTCAGACCATTGCGACGGATCCGTTCATCTTTCGCGATGCGGTGCTGCAGCCCGGCGACCCGTTGGATAGCAGCATGTCGATACGCTCGCTCGGCATCACCTATGAGTATTCGTTTCTGCACACCGATCGCTACGAGCTCGCCGCCACCATCGGCGTGAATGAAACCGACATTTCGATGCGCGTTCGCGTCACCACGGAAGCGCGGCACATCGATCAAGCCGAAGATCAAGCCGGTCCCTTCCCGACAGTGGGACTCGACGGCACATACGTGATCAGCAAACGATTTTATTTCGATGTTCGCGGGCAATATCTGAAGGCCAACATCGATGATTTGCAGGCATCTCTGACCATTTTCGAGGCCGATGCTTTGTACCGGCTGCGTCCGAATGTTGCGTTCGCGCTCGGCTATTCGGGCACCCGGGCGCATCTCGCCTCATCCCAGGCCAAAACATCGGGTTTCTTCAATCTCAATAGCAGCGGTCCGGAGCTGTTCGTGCGGGTGTCCTTCTAAATTCCGCGGGTCTCAAGGCTCGGTCGAGAATTCAACCCGATTGTTCGCCGCCGCGGCACGATTCCAGTCGCCCGCCGTCAGCGTATCGGTGCGTGCCGGGTAGGGCGTGCTCACGCGTGAGGTTCCCGCGCTCTCGAGCGCCACGTTAATCGCACCGCCGGTTCGCTGGCGCACGCCCGCAATCAAATTCGCAAAAGCCAGCGACTCGCGCTGCTGATCCGACAAGGACTCATCGAAGGGATTGCCGATCAGATCGCAGCGCGCCGCCGGCAGCGCCGCCGCCGCGGGCGCGTAACCGTCCGTGCCGTTGCCGGTGAGACAAAACAATCCCGCCATATTCGTGATCTTCACGACCCCGTGAAAACCTTGCGCCTCGAGCTTCGTCAGCAGCTCGCGCAGAACATCGAGGCGGCTGCGATCGAAGGGGATTTCCCCGTAGGGCACCGGCTCCGCCCGCGAGGGCATCAAGGATGCGCCCGTGGCGGGCGCGCTGCCGGTGATGCCCGCGGGATTGTTGTTGGCGGCGGCGAGCGCGGCGGTGAGATCCTTGACCGTCGCGGACAGCTCCAGACTGGAGCGTTGCAATTCGCTGTTGGTGGACTTGAGACTGGCGATCTCGGTGCGCGCGCCCGCCAGATCGTTGCGCGTCATCAGCAATCCGGCGCCCAGTGCGGCGGCAACCAGGCACAACGCAATCACGCCAACCGTTCGCGGCCAGGTGGGCGGCGGCGGCGGCTTCGGCGGCGCCAGCGGCTCGTCGTATTGGATCGGCATCGAACCGCGCACGTCGCTCACGATGCGGGTGGCAAAACTATCGAGGCTGGCGACGATGAAGCGGCGAATGTCGACCGCCTGATCCTTCACCGCCGATTCCACCCGGCGGCCCCAATCGACGTTCACGGCCGCGCCCGGCTTGGGTGCGATGCGCCGTTCGACGGCGGCGCCCTGATCGATCTCCACCGGCGCGAGCACCGGCTCCTCGCCGTCGCGCCGCTCGGGCAGCAAGTGCAGCTCGTACAGGACCTTCGATACGTCCACGGGCCGCACCTGCTTCGGCAATACGCCCATGGCGCCGAGCGCTCGTGCCTGGCCGACGTACAGCTCGCCCTCCTGCGAGGTGTACATCATGATGGGGATCATCGCGGTTTGCGGATTTCCCTTGATCGCCTGCACCGCCTGCAGCCCGTCCATGCCCGGCATGAGATGGTCCATGAATATCGCATCGGGCCGATTGCCCTTTAGATATTCGATGGCTTGCTCGGCCGATTCCGCCATGTCGACTTCGATGTCGTACTTTTCGAGCATGCGGCTCAATATGATGCGAGCCGATTTTGAATCATCGACTACCAGAGCGCGTTTGTGGGCCATCCTCGACGACTTTAAGCGGGATCGGTGCCCGGCGATTCCTTGTTCTGGGAAATCCAAGTCAATGCGGCTTCGACATCGGCGAGTTCCGCTGCGGTGAAACCTTCGATCCTGACACCCGTGGCTTCCGCTTTTTTCTTGGCGAGCTCCGCGGCCGCGACCGAGTACACCCACACCAAACCACGGCGCACTTTGGCCGTAAACTTCTGCTGCTTGTCTTCGTTCATTTCTTCACTCCTTAAAATTGCCTACCGCAATATGGGCACGATACACGACTAATACCGCCGTGAGGATACCGGCGCAGTCAGGTTACGGCGCTGCAATAGCGCGGTCCAACTGGGCACTGTAGGTGATGAGAGCGTGCGCGACCACCCCCATGTATTGATTCGCCTCTTCCCAGCGCCGCTCCTCGATTGCCTCGCGGATTCCCGGCAGGGTTTTCACGCCATATCCGGTATGCGCGCCGGGCGCATAAATCATGTGCTGGAACCATTCGCGCCCCGGCAAACCCTTCGGATCCGTGAGATCTTGCTCGAGAACCGCGAGCATCGAATTCACCCGCGTGATCGCAGCGCCGCTGCCTGAATCTGCGGCGGCGCTGAGGCGCGCATATTCCTTGTCGAAGCTCTTCGCGCTTTGTTCCAATTTGGCGACGGCATTGTCGAGCTCTGCGAAATTCAAAAACGGTACGTCGGCGGTGCGCGGCGGCGCCGTGCGCGGCTTGTCGGGATTCGCTGCGAGCTTGTAGGAATCATCATCCAGGAGTTTTGCAAGCTCGCGGGTCTTGGATCGCATCCCATCGGCCATCTTGTGCAGCTCGTCATCGTAAGCGGCAATCGAGGCCGCAAAATCCGTCTCGCGCGCCGGTATCAGTTGTGCTTGCGCGGCGCGCAGCATGATGCGGCCCGCGACCTTCGCAAGCGCCACACCATAGTCGAAGGTGGGATCCACGAAACGCCGGAAGTGATCGAAGGAGTCGTATGCCGAATGATAGACGCCATATTGAGATTCGCCTTCGAACCCCAGGTTCACAGAATTGACGCCCAGGTGCTGCAGGAAGGGCGTGTAGTCCGAACCTGATCCCAGCGCGCCCAATTGCAATTCGCCGTTACTGCCGTGCGCCGATTCGGCCTGAGTGCCGGTCTCGTAGTTGTTCACGCGTCTTTCGGCGAGCGCCCTGGCCAGCACGCTGGCGCCGGTCTCCGGGTCCTTGACGTCGCGGGCCGCCTCGCTCAAGAAATGCTGCAGGGCATGGCTGCCTTCCGCTTGAATGAAGCCCCGGCCATTGGTGTCGGAGTTGACGTACAGCACCGCCTTGGCCCTGAGTTCCGACGCATGCTGCTCGGCCCATTCGGTCGAACCGATGAGCCCCGGTTCCTCGGCGTCCCAGCTGGCATAGATCAAGGTGCGGCGCGGCTTCCAGCCGTCCTTCACCAGTTGGCCAATGGCCTTGGCCTCGGCCATCAACGCGACCTGCCCCGACAAGGGATCCATGGCTCCGAACACCCAACCATCGTGATGGTTGCCGCGAATGATCCAGTGATCCGGTTCTTGGCTGCCGCGAATCCGGGCGATGACATCGTAAATGGGCTTCTGGCTCCAATCCGACAGCACCTTCATGTGCACTTTGGCGGGGCCCGGACCCAGATGATAGGTCAGCGGCAGGCCGCCGCGCCAGCCCGCAGGCGCGACGCGGCCGCCGAGTGCGGCGAGCAAGGGTTGCGCGTCGGCGTAGGACATCGGCAGCACCGGAATTTTCAGAATCACCTTGGCATCCTTGACGCCTAAGCGCTTGGCGCCCTCAACCGCGCCGACGCCGGGGGTCAAAGGATCGCCGCTGTACAGCGTCATGTCCTCCACCGAACCGCGCTGCACGGCATCGGGCGGACGATAACCGCCCTTCGGGTAGGTCTCGCCCGCGCCGTAGCCATCATCGCGCGGATCCGAATAAATCAAGCAGCCCACTGCGCCATGTTCATAGGCCAGCTTCGGTTTGAGGCCCCGCCAGCCGCCGCCGTAACGGGTCAACACGATGCGGCCCTTGACGCTCACTCCCTGCCGCTCGAGCTCCTTGTAGTCATCCGGCATGCCGTGATTGACGTAGACCAGTTCCGCGGTCACATCGCCGTCGGCGCCATACACGTTGTAGGGCGGCAGCTCATCCTTGGTTTGCGTCGAGGTCGCATCCCCGGCGATCGGCCCCTCGCTCAACTTGGCCTTGAAATGAGTCGGCGCGATCAGCTCGACGGACACTTCGCGTGGCGTGGGATAAAGCACCGAAAAGGTCTCGATGGATGCATCCCAACCCCACTCGCGAAACTTCGCGAGCTGAAATTCCGCGTTGGCCTTGTCATGCGGCGAGCCCACGTGATTCGGCGCCGAAGACATCTGCTGCATCCAAGCGCGCAGGTCCGCGGCCGAGAGAGCGGCATCGAAGCGCTGCTCCAGCTGCAGTTCGGCGGCGGCGCTGCTGCTCGAGAAGCCCAGCATATCGTTGGCGGATGCCGGCGCGTCGGCCGCGACCGTCCCCGCGATGCTCAAACCGACTGCCGCTGCGCACAGCGTGCTCAATGCGCGCGAAACCGTAACTAACACGTAACCATCTCCTTATTCGCGGATTCCGGTACCGCGGTTCAACAGTGTCACCGCCAGCGCGAACATCGCGGCGGCGGCGAAAATCATGATGCCGTAAGCCAGGCGCAAGTCGACATCCGAGGTTCCGAGAAAGCCGTAGCGAAACGCGCTCACCATGTACAGGATGGGATTGGCATGCGACGCGGCGTGTGCCCAGCCCGGCAGCATGGTCACCGAATAGAACACCCCGCCAAGGTAGGTGAGCGGCGTCAGTACGAAGGTTGGGAACCAGGAAATGTGATCGAAATTCTTGGCGAACAGCGCGTTGATCAAGCCGCCCAGCGCGAAGATTACGCTGGTCAGAAAGGCCGCGGAGATGATCGCCGCCACGTGCGTCAGCGCGAGGCGCGTGAAGAACAAGGAAATGATGGTGACGACCGATCCTACCAGCGCTCCGCGCAGCACGCCGCCCATGACATAGCCGGAGACGATCAGCCAATTCGGCAGCGGTGAAACCAGCAATTCCTCGATGTGCTTGCCGAATTTCGCACCGAAGAACGACGACACCACATTGCCGTACGAAGTCTGGATCACGTTCATCATGATGATGCCCGGCGCCATGAACTGCATGTAATCGAAGCCGCCCACCTGTCCGACGCGACGGCCGATCAAGCTGCCGAAGATGACGAAGTACAGGGTGGCCGTGACGCCGGGCGGCACGATGGTCTGCCCCCAGATCCGCACGATGCGGCCGAATTCGCGGATGACGATGGTCTTGAAGCCGATCCAATCGGTGGCGGCGCGCGATTGCGTCATGATCGTTAAGAAGCCTGCGCGGCGGCGGTTTTGGCGCCGGCGTCCACCAAGCGGATGAACATTTCCTCGAGGCGATTCACTTTATTGCGCATGCTGTTGACGGCGATTCCCTGCGCGGAGAGCTGCGCGAATATTTCATTCAAGCTTTGTGTCTTGGACATCTCGATTTCCAGCGTGTGATCATCGGAGAGCACGGCGGTGAATCCGGAAAGTTGCGGCGCGCTGCTGCGCGCGTCGCGCAGGTTGAACACGAACACTTCCGTCTGCAGCTTGCGCAGCACATTCGTCATGCTGTCGCGCTCGATGATATTGCCGCCGTCGATGATGGCGATGTTGCGGCACAGACTTTCCGCTTCTTCGAGATAATGCGTCGTCAGAATGATCGTCGTCCCCTCGGCGTTGATGTTGCGCAGGAATTCCCACATGGAACGGCGAACTTCGATATCGACGCCCGCGGTGGGCTCGTCCAGAATCAGCAGACGCGGTTCATGCATCAACGCGCGCGCAATCATGAGGCGCCGCTTCATGCCGCCCGACAATGCGCGCGCGGTGGAATTGCGCCTATCCCAGAGTTGCAGTTGTTTGAGATATTTCTCGGCGCGCTGCTTGGCCAGCCGCCGGGGTATGCCGTAGAAGCCGGCTTGATTGACGACGATGGTGAACGGGGTCTCGAACTGGTTGAAATTGATTTCCTGCGGGACCAGGCCGATGCAGGATTTGGCTGCTTCCAGCTCCTTGTCTATGTCGTGTCCGAACACTTCCACGATTCCGCTGGTTTTGTTGACCAGGGAGGTGGTGATGCCGATGGCTGTGGTCTTGCCGGCGCCGTTGGGCCCCAGCAAGGCAAAAAAGTCGCCCTCATCGACTTCGAGGTCGATTCCATTGAGCGCTTTGATGCCGTTTTTGTATACCTTGGTGAGCTGGCGAAAGACTAGGGCATGCATAGGAGCCGCGTAGCCTAAACCTGGCGAGGCTCCGGCCGCAACGGCAATTTAAACTAACGATAGGCAAATCTCGCCGCGGCCAGCTGCAACCCCGATAGTTGCACGCGCCGCAGAGCCGCCAGGTCGGCGCGCGCCGCCGCGCCCAGCAGCGCCGCCCAGTAGGTGTGGCAGTCGCTCCATCGCGCGGTAAGATTCACCGATTCCGCCGCGGCCAACGCCGGCAGAACGTCGATCGTGATACCCCGAAACGCCGTCGCCGTCGCACCGTGCATGCCGAGGAGCAGGCGGGCTGCGAGTGCGGTACCTGAGGCCACGTGCCAGGCATAGAAAAGCGCCAGCCGTACGAAGTCGAGGCTCGCCTCATCGACGCAAGGCTGATCGGCGACACTCAGGCTCGCCCCCGGCAGCCGATCCTGCCAGTACGCATCGTCCCCAAAACGCAGGTCAAATAGGGCGTACGGACAATTCGCCACCGTCGCGCGCTGTGCCGCGGACAGAGGCGCGACCTGGCCGCCAAGAACGCTCGTCCACCCTGCCCGGCCGGCGGCCCAGTCGTTCGAGGATCGCCCGGTCAAATCCAGAAACCGATGATTCAGATCACGAATCGAATTCAAGTGCTCGATCGATAAGTGGGATTCCCTGGCCCAGTTGCCGGTTATAGCTTCCTGCACGATCGCCTCCTTTTCTCGTTTCTTCATTTCACCGCAAAAGCAACGGTAAAAGCGCGTCGCAACCTCTTGGCAGCTACCCTAACTTTGTGCAAAATTTCCGTCAAATTCTTTTTAGCCCCAAAACCGCGTGAATTGCAAAGGAGCTCGTCGTGAGAGTATCCGATGATCGCTACACCAGGGACCGCCAGCGCTTCGATCTGGCGCTGCGGCTGATTCGCCATGAGGCACGCACATTCACCATCCGTCAGTGGACGGGCTTGAGCGACGATCGCATACGCAAGCTGTACCGCAGCTACGTGCTGGATTGCGGTGCGCGCGAGGTTCTGCGGCACCGCGGCAAATCACCGCGCCAGGCGGCATTTTTCTTCCGCAATCCGGAACTGAATTTTCAGGCGGCGCAGCTCGCCAGCCTGTTCCTCTTGTACGGCCTGGTCATCTGCAACGATCGCGGCATCGAGCCGCACTATCGCGTCGGCTCGCTCGATTCTGGTGCGTTGCTGTGCCGCGCCTACGAGGCCTACGAGGAAATGCACCGTCCGGCAAACATCTCCTTCGAGCACGCGTGGTTTTTGTTGCTGGCGTTGGCGCGCCACGATGAAGTCGGCATCTCCCGCTGCGAGGTGTGCGGCGGAGTTCGTCTGCGCGATCTGCTCGCCAAACACAAGGTCATTTGCGACGCCTGCGGTCGGGTCGCGGCGGTGCCGATCAGCGACACATGAGTGTTTCTCCCTTCAGGTCGCAGTCATCCGGGGGACCGTACCGTTTCCAGTAATCGAACAGATTCAGCTGTTGCGCAAATAGCTGAAACCTCGAGTCCTTGCGAAACTGCCGTAATTCGGGTGACCACAGAAACCCCCAGTCCGCCCCTCCGCCTATGCCTGAACGTTTGAAATCATCCAAGTAGAGGGTAGCCAGGTCGTACGCCGGATCGAGCGCATCGAGCATGCACCAAGCGACGATGAGATCTCTGCGGGTGCCGGTCTCAATGTTCGTGGGGCCACCAAGCTTGCCTACCAGGGTTCGAAGGGCTTGAAGCGCCGCAGTCCGTTTGGCGGGATCGGCCAGCGCGGCGTAGACCAGCTGCACGACATCGGGACCACCGGCGCTTCTGAGCGGCCGGCGACAAAGCGCCGACGGCAAGCTCTGCCGCTGCCGCGTAGTGTGCACTGCGGGCCGCGGTAAGCGCGTAAACCTGAGATAGGGACATCGGACCGCCGGGTACGCCGAGCTCCACGGCCAGGTCAGCGAACTTTACGGCCTCTGCATCAAGGCCTGAGTTCAGGGCCAGCAGCGAGACAGTTCGAATGTGATTGAGGCTGGCGGGTGCCAGATCGTGCGCCTTGGCTCCTTCTGCCCTTGCTTGACGCAGATGGCCGGTAGGCGCCAATACGACCATCGCATGTCCGCTGTGGATGTCGGGATCGGTGGCATCGGCAGCAAGCGCCGCGCGGTAGCTTGCCTCGGCTTGCAGCCAATCTGCGAGCAAGGCGCTGACGTTTCCCAGCGCCTGGTGCGCCACGCCGAGATTTGGGCTCAGGGTGAGCGCCTGCCTCGCGTCACGCTCCGCATCCTGCCGTGCCAGCGCCAGCGTATAGCCCCGTACCAGGAAAGTCAGTCGCACTCTCGACCGCGCCGCAAGCGCGCGCGCGAATGTCGGGTCCCGTGCGAGCGCCTGTTCGAATAGATCGAGGGCGAGCTGGAGGTTCTGCTGGCTTGTCGCATGCAGGAGAACAGCGAAGCCCCGCATGTAGAAGTCATACGCCTGTACATCGCGCGTCGACAACGCCGGGGTGACGAATGCCGCTGCACCGCCATTCAACTTAACGCGCAATACCTCGACGATCGCGGTCGCCAGGTTGTCCTGTAATTGGAAGAGGTCCGTGAATTTGCGTTCGTAGGTTTGTGACCATATGTGCAAACCGCTGTCCGCATTGATCAACTGTGCAGTGATCCGGATACGGTCCCCAGCGCTGCGTACGCTGCCCTCGAGAACCGTGCCGACGTTGAGATCCCTGGCGACCTGTCGGATGTCGATGTTGCGACCCTTGTACGCGAACGAGGATGTGCGGGCAGGCACCTGAAGACCCGGGACATTCGTCAACGTGTCGATCAATTCCTCGGCCAAGCCGTCGCCCAGATAATCCTTGCTCACATCGCCGGTGAGATTGACGAACGGCATCACTGCGACCGCGGTCGGGGGAGCGGCGGACGGCGGCACCACTGCGACCGACTTGTCGGAGATCGCCGGTGCGGCAGCCACTGAAGATCCCTCCATTGCAACGGGTCCACTGGTCGCGGCACGTTCGTCGATTGGGCGTGGATATCTCCATAGCGAAACACCCCCGATCAGCAACAGGACGGCCATCAGAAACAGCGCCACCTTATTCTCTTTGAGGCGTCGCCAGATGCCCGGTAACGGGGATGATTCGTCCAGCGGTGCCTGTGCACTCGTGGGAGATGCCAGAATTTTGCCTACGGCCTCCACAATTTGGGGCAGCGCAATCGCCATCGTCCCCGCCGATGCATCCAACCACTGTGATGCATTCAGGAAGTATTCAAGATCCGCATGCAAAGGTGCCCGGTCGGTCCGCAGCGATACCAGCGGGTGGCGCTTCGACGCCGCTCGTTCCACCTCCCTGATGACGTGAGGGGATGCAGCCGAGTGCTGCGACAGAATCAGCACGGTTGCCTTGGAGGCATCAATGGCGTGAACAATTGCGCCAGCGTAGAACTCGCCGGGCGTCACGTCCCGAGGTGCGATCCAGCACTTGACTCCCCGGCGCTCCAATACCGAAACGACGGCATCGGCAATCGCTCCATCCTGGGAGGCGTAGCTGATAAATACATCGGGTGCGCCGGGATGAGCGGCCGTCGCCTGCACTTGGCCGTCACCTTCAGCCACGTCCACCCTCCGACATTTACCTCATGTTGGCAGATGATCCCCGTGTATATCAAAGTTTGTTGGCGCTACCTCGCTGTGAGTGCTGAGGCTCCCCCTGCTAGAATCATCCAATGCAGCAAAGAAACGTCTTCGCAGGTCCATACCTGGACCGCGCTGCCCATTTGCGCACCGATCCGGAATGGTTCGCGAAAGCACTGGCGGATGAGCGCAGCCGTTCGCTGCCGGTGTGGAATTCGCGCAACCTCATCGTCGCAGCCGACCCGCCGCGCGCGGCCTATCTGGAGCTGTCGCTCCTGGCCGAAGAACAGCGCAACGGGGGGAATCTGATTCTTCTCGGCCGCTTCGACGGCAGCGACATTTTCACCTACGAGGTCGAATCGCCGGAGCCGCCCCAGCTCATTGCCGGCACTCGTTTCGAAGATCTACGGGTCGTCGCCTCCATTCTGCCGGCGGCGGAAGCGGGCTTGCTGAGCTACGCGCGCGCCATGATCGCATGGCGCGGCCGGCATCGTTTTTGCGGCAGCTGCGGCGCGGCGACGCGCGCCGCCAAGGGCGGACATGTACTGGTGTGCACCAATCCCGATTGCGCCCATGAGCAGTTTCCGCGGATCGATCCCGCCATCATCGTGCTGGTCAGCGACGGTGATCGCGCGCTGCTGGGTCGTCAGGCGTCGTGGCCTGCCGGACGCTATTCCACCATCGCGGGGTTTGTCGAGCCGGGGGAGTCGCTCGAGGATGCGGTGGCGCGCGAAGTCTTCGAGGAAACCGGCATCGAAATCGACAGGATCGAATACCACTCATCGCAACCCTGGCCCTTCCCGTCGTCGCTGATGCTGGGATTCACCGCACACGCCCTCACCACGGAGATCAAGAAGCGCGATCAAGAGCTCGAGGATGCGCAGTGGTTCACGCGCGCGGATCTGGCCAACGGCAGACCCATCGTACCGCCGAATGTCTCCATCTCTTTTCGCTTGATCGAACACTGGTTCGATGCCGGCGGCGGTCCACCCTTGAGAGAGACTCTCAAGGCCTCGACCTGGCCTGCATCGCGCTAGCTAACCGCGCTCCCAATGGCCCGTTTTCATGCGCCAGCCATCGCCTTGCCGCACCCATTGATGTGCCACCCAGTGATAGCCGGGCTTCCCCGCCGCCCAATGACCGGGGACCCATTCGTGCCGCCCGCCGACCCAGTTCCAATAACCGGCGAACCAAATGTAGCCCGCCTGAGGCGGCGTCCCAACCACTTCCACGCGCGGCGCTGGCGGCGCGACCATGACGATGCCGCCGGGGTCATGGCCCTGATCAGGCACGACCACGCAGCCTGAAAGCGCCAGCCCGGCCGTGAGAGCGAAGACCAAAGCCGCGTGAACCCACTTGCCTTGATTCATGACCCAACCATTGGAACTTGAGGTATAGAACTTAACGTTATTCTTGCTTGGCCGTTGACGGAGCTCAAGGATCCGCGAGAATAGCGCCGCGCGTGGCAGAGTGCCACACGCCGCCGAACGGCGATGCCAGAAATGGCCGATGATTATGTAAGATTCAAGTGACGACAATGGCGCGCGAAGGAGCAAGCATGTCCTATACGGCAGATCCTCGGGTGTTGTTCGCGGCCGAACGAACGCTGCTGGCGTGGCAGCGCAGCGCCATCGCCCTGATGGGATTCGGCTTCGTCGTCGAACGCTTCGGCCTGTTCCTGCAGATGGCCGCACACCAATCCCCAACGGGGGCACAGCGCGGCTTCTCGTTGGGACTGGGCGTACTTTTGCTGGTGCTGGGGGCGGTGGTGGCGCTGGTTTCGGCGCGCCAATTTCGCCAGTTCGCGAAGGATTTGGATCCTTCCGTGGTGCCGCCGGGATATTGGACACAGACCGGCGTGGCCCTGAATATCGTCATCGCGCTGATTGCGATGATCTTTGCGGTTCATTTTCTGGTTGCCGCGCAGGGCGGCGGCGCATGAGTACCGACATCACCGGCGGTTGTCTTTGCCGCGCCGTGCGCTACCGCATCAGCGCGCGACCTCTGCTCACACGGGTGTGCTGGTGCCGGCTGTGCCAGTATCTCGCGACGGGCAATGGCTCGGTGAATGTCTGCTTCCCGAGTGAGGCGCTGCACATCGAGGGCAAGCTCGCCGATTTTCGCAGCGTGGCCGACAGCGGCAACATCATGCACCGGAATTTTTGTCCGGTGTGCGGGACGCAGATACTGAGCAGCGCCGAGGCCCGGCCGCACCTGGTTTTTGTGCGCGCGGGCTCGTTGGATGATCCCGAGGTGGCGGCGCCCGCCGCGACCATCTGGACCTCGCAGGCGCCGAGTTGGGCGTGCATCGATCAGGACCTGCCCCGTGTTGCAGAGCAGCCGCCGCCAGTAAGTTAAATGGGTCAACCCCCTTGGGATAGCCCCGTTTAGAGGGGATGATGCAAGCCGAAATAGCTGTCCTGCGTTTTGGATTGGGCGCGCGACCAGGAGATCTGGCCGCGGCCGCCCCTGATCCGCGGGCCTGGCTCAAATCGCAGATTCAGGGACCTGCTCCGCTGGCCATCGACGCGCGATTGGCCCCTTCGGACCAGATCTTCGAGGCGTTGGTGGCCGCGCGCGATGAGCGCCAGGAAATGAAGCGCGAATCGGCCGCGAAATCAGCCGACGCGCAAGCTCAGGATGCAAAGCTTGTCTTCAATGCGGTGCGCGAGGCGTATCAGCCTCATTATCGCGCCCAGGTGCTGGCACGCGCACAAAGCGCTGCGCTGACCTCGCGGCCCTTTGCCGAGCGCCTGGTGCACTTCTGGTCCAATCATTTTGCGGTCTCCGCCGACAAGGGCATTGTCTACGGTCTCGCCGGCACGCTCGAGAATGAGGCCATCAGGCCGCACATCGGCGGCCGATTCATCGATCTTCTCACCGCGGTCGAACAGCATCCCGCGATGATCGCGTTTCTCGACAACCAGTATTCGGTGGGCAAGGACTCGGATGCCGCGCGTTTCGCGGCGTTCTCCCGCAGCTTCAATACGCCGGCGCCCAAGCGCCAGTTCGGCATCAATGAGAATCTCGCGCGCGAGATTCTCGAGCTGCACACTCTGGGGGTGAACGGCGGTTACAGCCAGGCCGATGTCACCAGCTTCGCGCAAATCATCACCGGATGGTCCATCGGCGGCGGCAAGGGCCGCCTCGCGGGAGGTGTGCCGGGCCGCTTTTATTTCCGCGAAAATCTGCACGAGCCGGGACCAAAGAACTTCCTCGGCAAGACTTACCGGGAGCAGGGCCGGCGACAGGGAGAAGCCGTGCTCGCGGATCTTTCGCGCAATCCCGCGACTGCAAAATTCATCGCCACCAAATTGGTGCGCCACTTCGTCGCGGATGATCCGCCGGCCGCCGCCGTTGACCGGGTTTCGAACGCCTTCCTGAAGTCCGGCGGCGATCTGCCTGTGGTTTACGCAGCATTGATAGATTCGCGCGAGGCATGGGATCCCGATGCCCGCAAGTTCAAGACTCCCGAGGATTTCGTTTTCTCGACGTTGCGATCGTTGAGTGTCTCGCCGGACAAACCGGAAGAGGTTGTGCGCAGCTTCGATCTGCTGGGTCAGCGCCAGTACACCCCGGGTTCGCCCGCGGGCTGGCCGGACACCTCAAAGAGCTGGGATGGTTCGGACGCGCTCATGCACCGCGTGCTGTGGGCGTCGCGCGTGGCGGACAAATTTGAACTCGGCGTTGAACCTGTCGATCTGGCGGCATCGAGTCTCGGAGGTTATGCACGCCCCGAAACGCTGACGGCCCTGCGTCGCGCAGCGAGTTCCGCCCAAGCCGTCGCTCTTTTATTGATGAGCCCGGAATTTCAACGGAGATGATCATGCATCGCCTGCAGCGGAGTACTGGTCGGCGGCGCTTTCTCGCGGGAGCGGGAGCCTTCGCGCTCAGTACCGCACTTCCCGACGTTTTGTTCGCCAAGACCGGGGGATCCTCCCGCCTCGTGGTGATCATCCTGCGCGGCGCGCTGGACGGATTGGCCGCCGTGCCTCCCTATGCCGACCCTGACTATGCAGGCTTGCATCGCGAACTGGCGATCGCCGCGCCGGGCGCCGCGGACGGCGCGTTGGCGTTGAACAGGGAATTCGGGTTGCACCCTTCATTCACATTTCTGCATGAACGATTCGCCGCCGGCGAATTGGCCGTGTTTCATGCAGTCGCCTCGCCCTACCGCGATCGCTCGCATTTCGACGGTCAGAATGTCCTCGAAAATGGCCTCACCAAGCCCATCGGCACGGCGGATGGTTGGCTCAATCGCGCGCTGCTGGCGCTGCCCCGCGGCACTGGCCGGTCTTCCGAGCGCGCCGTGGCCATCAGTC
Source organism: uncultured Gammaproteobacteria bacterium (assembly GCA_963775565.1). GTDB lineage: Bacteria > Pseudomonadota > Gammaproteobacteria > Steroidobacterales > Steroidobacteraceae > Bog-1198. The sequence continues at coordinate 179,609 of CAVZJP010000014.1, read as the reverse complement.
AAAATGTGCCCTTGATCCTGCGCGGCGAAGCGGCTGTGATTTCCAAATCGCCTCAGGCGACTCCCGATGTCGACGAGGACCTGCTGATGCGTCTGGCCGACCTGTACTCCAAGGACGAGTGGTTTTCGGCGCGCTTGAGCGAGGCCGTGCAAACCGAAAAAATGGCGGACGATGCGGGCAGCGCCGTCATGGCAAACCCGTCCCTCAAGGCGGCGGCGGCGGATCGGGTGGGCGGCGTCGCACGCATGGCGGCCGGCTTGATGCGCAGCGAAGGCGGTCCGGAGGTCGCGGTGATCGAGGCCAGCGGTTGGGATACTCACGCCAACCAAGGTGGGGCGAAAGGAGCTCTGGCAGGCAGGCTGGCAGGACTCGATAAGGCGCTGAAAACACTCGCCGAGGAGCTGGGGCCTCTATGGCCGCAAACGGCGGTGTTGGTGGTGACGGAATTTGGGCGCACAGCTGCGGTCAACGGCACGCGCGGGACGGATCATGGAACGGGCGGCTGCGCCTTCCTCATCGGGGGTGCAGTGCGCGGCGGGCAGGTGATCGCCGACTGGCCGGGCTTGAGCCGCGGCAACCTACTTGATGGTCGCGATCTCAAGCCCACGCTTGATCTGCGCAGCGTATTCAAGGGCGTGCTCGCCGAGCACATGCACGTCGACGCGGATACTCTGGCCAACCGAGTATTCCCGGACAGCGGCGGCGCGCGCCCTCTTAAAGGGCTGATACGCGCCTAAACTGTCGTCAGACGAAATCTACATCCCCGATGGTTCCGTGCCGGATGTCATCGGCGACATCACGGGCTCGGAAGCCGGCATTGACGGCGGCGCGACCGCTGGCGCTGGCATCATCGGCGCCGGTTTCGGTGCTGCAGGTTTCGGCGCAGCGGGCTTCGCAGCAACCTTCGCTGCGGGTTTTGGCATTGCCTTTTTCTTCGGTGCTGCCTTCTTGGCCTTGGCCTTGACCTTGACCTTTGATTTCCCCTTCGCCTTCATGGGCCGCGATTTCTTTTTTGCGGCGCTCTTCTTGACGGACGTGCGCTTGGCCTTCGCCATCGGCTTTTTGGCCTTACGCTTTTTCGACTTGCTCTTTTTTGCCATGGTCACTCTTCTCCTGGAGATCGATCGAACGCTCACCGTGAGAGTAGCCCTGAAAAAGTCTGCTGTCATCTGTGAGTGACACTGGAGTGTGCGACTTGGATTGCGTAGGCTGCCCAAGGTGCCCAGTACGGATACAGTTCAGCCGCTAAGAGATGTCTGGCTCAGGCCCCGGCGCGTGTTTCGCGAATTGGCGGCGAGTCCGATCGGGATCACCGACTACTTGTTGGCGGCCGCACAAGGCATCGCCACCTCGATTGCGCTCTATCGAAGCCAGGCGCCGGGAACTCACCTCGGCGCTCCCGAAATCCTCGGCGGCTCCATTATGTTCGGTCCTGTGGGTGGGATTTTGAGTGTCTTCTTCTTTACCGCCATCTACGGGCGCTTGGGCCGGCGTTTCGGCGGGACATCGTCGCGCAACCAGGTGTTTCATGTGCTGGCTTACGGTGGACTTCCGGTGGCCGCGTCGCTGCTCTTATGGGCATTTACGGCTGTGTTCGTTGGCGAGGCCGCCATCATCGAAACTCCGGGCCTGGTGGATGATGGTTTTGTGGCGTTCGTGCTGCGTGCGCAGTTCGCGACGTGGGTGCTCCTGCTGTTGTGGAGCGTCGTGCTTCAGGTGATGGGACTGAGCGAAGTCATGGGACTGGCCACGCTCAAGGCCTTCGGGGTGTACATGCTGGGCCAGGTCTTGGCGCTGCTCGTCGCCTTGTTCCTAAGCGCCCTGATTGCCATTCTCGTCCCCGGTATCCTGCCCGCCGGACCGCACTGACTTACGTCAAGGGTCGCGGCGGTTGCGTCTCGACCGGTGCCTCAGGCAAAGGGGGCGCCAATGAGGGCGGCGGCGCTTGCAGGCGCTCGATCACGGATTTGGCCACTTCCGCCGCCGATCGCATTGGATCGATGGACTTGGGGGCGCGGGGTTTCGGCGCGCCGCGCTTGCGCGGCCCGGCACTCTTTTTGGCAGTCGGCTTGGAGGTTTTGCGAGACGGCTTGGAGGCCATTTTACGAGCTGATTTGGAAGCTGACTTGGCACGCACAGCTCCCGGCGCAGCGGCGGGCGGCTTTGTGCCGACGACTCCCGCCGGGGCGCTCGGCTTGGGAGTGGGCGCCGCCCAGATCGCCTCACGGGCCGCCGCGACCTTCTTCTTGGCCCGTTTCGCCGCTTTCTTGGCATTCTTAAACAGCTTGCGGACCTGCTTGAGCTGCGCCTTGGCCAGACGGACTTGCTGCTTGGCGGCGGATGCGTTGGATTCGGCCTTTTCCGCATGGGCCTTGAGGCGCTGCAGATTTGCGGTCATCTTTGGCATGCGCGCTAGGGTAGTACGCGGGACAAGAAATTACGAATATCCGCAATCTCCGCGGGGCAAACCGAGTGCGCCATCGGATAGTCGTGCCACTCGACGGGATAGCCTGCTTTCAGCAGGAAGTCCCGTGACTTCAGCCCCAACATGATGGGTATCATCGGGTCCCCCTGTCCGTGTGCCATGAATATCGGCGTGCTGTCATTCGCCGGCGTTCGTTCCGCGGCGAAAGTGGTTTCCCTCGGCAGGTAGCAGGACAACGCGATGACGCCGGCCAGGGTTTGTCCGAGACGCGGCGCTGTGTACAGCGACACGGCCCCGCCCTGAGAAAAGCCGGCCAGTACGACGCGCTCCGTCGGTATGCCGCGCGCGACCTCCCTGGCTATCAATTCCCGAATTGCCCGGTCGGTATCCTTGAATCCGGACGCGTCCTCCGCCACCTTGCGATCCAGTCCCACGATGTCGTACCAGGCCCGCATGGGCATGCCGCCGTTGAGGGTGACCGGACGAATCGGAGCATTGGGAAAAACGAAGCGCCAGTTTTTGGTGCCCCGGGGCACCAGTTCGGGAACGATGGGTTCAAAATCATGTCCATCGGCACCCAAACCATGGAGCCAGATCACCGCCGCAGTGGGCTTCGGTGCGGTTTCCACTTCAATCGTTTGCAGCATTTTCGCTAATGTACAGGAAACCCATCAACTCGACGGGAGACGCGATGCCGCTGAACTTGAGCCACCTGCGCCGTTACGCGATCGCGCGTTCGCTGTTCAAACCGACCACGCTGGCGCGTGCCATCGAGAAATTGGGATTCGTTCAGGCTGACCCGATCCGCGCACCGGCCTGCGCGCAGGATCTGACCCTGCGCCATCGCGTCGCCGGATATCGAGCCGGAGATCTAGAGCGCCGTTATCCGAAACTTAAAGTGGATGAAGATTTTTTCGTGAATTACGGTTTTCTGCCCCGCGCTCATCATGCCTTGATGCATCCGCGCATGGTGCGCGGTCTCTCTCCCTGGGACAGCCTCAAATCCAGCACAAAGCGCGCGCGCCAGGAGGCGGCGGTTCTTGCGTTCGTGCGTGAGCGCGGCATCGCGCATCCGCGCGAGGTGGACGCGTTTTTCTCCCATGGCAGGGTCACCAATTGGTTCGGCGGATCCTCGAGCGTCAGCACCCAGATGCTGAACACCCTGCACTATCGCGGACTTCTGCGGGTGGCCAGGCGCGCTGGGGGAACCCGGGTGTATGCGGCGCGCGAGCCCTCGTCGGCGCGGCCTACGGCCGGCGCCTCCGCAGACCTGGCCCCCGCCTCGAGAATGGATGCGCTGGTGGATGTCATCGTCCGCAAGTACGCACCGCTGCCGGCGGCCTCTCTCGGATTTCTCGTGAACCGGTTGCAATACGGGGCGCCGCAGTGGGCCAAGGAACGCTCCGCGGCGCTTAAACGCGCCAAGGATCGTCTCGGCCACGCTCGAGTCGAGGGCATCGACTGGTACTTTCCGCCGGAGGAGAAGCCCCACTCGCGGCGTTGGCGGCTGGATGACAACGTGCGCCTGTTGACACCCTTCGATCCCATTTCCTGGGACCGGCGCCGATTCGAAATCTTCTGGGGATGGGCCTATCGATTCGAAGCCTACACGCCCGCGCCGAAACGCAAACTGGGCTATTACGCGCTGCCGTTGCTGTGGCAGGAACAGGTCATCGGCTGGGGCAATGTCAGCGTGGCCGAGGGCAGACTGAACGCCGCTTTCGGCTATACCGCCGGCCACGCGCCCCCCGACGCCGCGTTTGGACGGGGCTTGGATGCCGAACTGGAGCGGATGCGCGCCTTTCTCGGGGCGATTTGAGCCCGTCAGAAGCGAATCATGCTCTTGACAGGTGCTGCATTTTTATGCACGATGCGCGCAATTTTATGCAACGAGTGAAAAATGCTTAGATCCGAGCCCGAACAGGGCAACGCGCCGGCGCGTCGCATGGTGCTGGCGAAAATCATTCGCGAGCAGGTTGTCGGCAGACAGACCGAGCTGGTCGCACTGCTCCGCAAGTTAGGGGTTGTCGCGACCCAATCGAGCGTCAGCCGGGACCTGCGCGAGCTGGGGGTCGCCAAGTTGGGCGATCGTTACGTGCTGCCGGCGGCCTCGACTCAGGCTAAAAGCGACTTCTCCACGCTCAAGCAATTCGTCAGTGCGCGCCTCACCGCGGGCAACAATCTCACCGTGCTGAAAACGACGATCGGTTCAGCTCAAAGCGTGGCAGTCGCCATCGATTCCGCGCAGTGGCCCGAGGTGGTCGGCACGATTTCGGGCGATGACACGATTTTCATCGCCACCGCCGGCGTCGAGGCGCAGCGCCAGCTCGGCGATCGTCTGTTCGCGATTTTCGGACGCTGATTTCCCATGACAACCACTCACGGCCAGGCCGCCGAGCCCATTCTTTTAGCTTTTTCAGGCGGTCTCGACACCTCGTTTTGCGTTCCCTGGCTCAAGGACACCTATCAGCGGCCGGTGATCACGGTCACCGTCGACACCGGCGGGATTGATGGCCCGGCGGCGAAATCCCTGGCCGAGCGCTCGGCGCTGCTCGGCGCCCTTGAGCATCATCTGGTTGACGCAAGAGCGGCGTATTTTGATCAGGTGCTGAAATTCTTGATCATGGGCAACGTCAAGCGCGGCAATGTATACCCCCTCTGCGTCGGCGCGGAGCGGGTGCTGCAGGCGCAGACCATCGCGCAAATGTCCCTCTCGCTCAAGACCAAAATGGTGGCGCACGGCTGCACCGCAGCCGGCAATGATCAAGTGCGTTTCGAAGTGGCGTTGCGCACGCTGGCGCCGGACCTGGACATCATCGCGCCGGTGCGCGACCGCGCGTTCAAGCGGCCCGAACAGCTCAAGTATCTTCAAGATCACAAGCTGCCTGTGCCGCCCTTTGGCGCGGCCTATTCGGTCAATCGCGGATTATGGGGGGTGACCATCGGCGGCAAGGAAACCCTGACTTCGCGAGGCAGCATACCTGACGATGCCTGGGTGCTCTCCAAGGACGCCTTCACCCAGCCGCGCGCACCCGAACGCCACAGCGTGGGATTCCTCGAGGGGATCCCGGACAGCCTCGATGGCGAGCGCCTCTCCGCGGTGGCCATCATCGAGGAGCTCGAAACCCTGGCGGGACCGTTCGGCATCGGCCGCGGCATTCACCTCGGCGATACCGTCATCGGCACCAAGGGCCGCGTTGCCTTCGAAGCACCCGCCGCGGAAGTCTTGCTGACCGCGCATCGCGAGCTCGAAAAGCTGGTGTTGACCGGCAAGCAGGCACGCATCAAAGAAAGCGTTGCGCAGGTCTACGGCGACCTGGTGCACGAAGGCCAGCACCTGGATCCGGTGTGCAGGGACATTGAGGCGCTGCTCAAGTCCTCGCAAAGCCGCGTCAGCGGCGAAGTCAAACTTTTGTTCCGGCCGGGATCGGTATTCATCGAGGGAGTGACGTCCCCCTACTCCTTGATGGCTGCTTCCAAGGGTGTGTACGGCGAATCCGCGGGAGAATGGACGCCCGCCGATGCACTGGGTTACTCGAAAATGCTGGCGCTGACCGGAGTGTTCTACAAGCGCGCCGGCGAGGGAGCGAACAAATCATGAACAGTATGCGCACGGTGGTGGTCGACAAGATTGCCTCGGTCACGCAGGCCTGCTCCCTTAAGCATGAGCTGCGCATCGCCGCCGACATTCCCTGCGCCGAAGGATTGGTGCTGGTGGTCGAGATTCTCAACAACAAGGCGAATTACAACACCTTGGAGCTGACCAGCGGCCGCATGGCGAAAGTTGTCCGCGGCGACATCGTGGTCGGCGCCTTGGGACATCGCAAGGCCCTGTTCGGCTATTCGGGCCACATCCCCGAGAGCTTGCGGCCCGGCGACATCATTCAAATGCTGAACATCGGCGGCGTGCTGGGGATCTGCGATTCGGCGACGCAGGATAAGGGCAAGCCTTTCGACTGCAAGGTACTCGGCACCGTGCTCACCTTTCCCTATCTGGGTGAGCGTATCGGCGTGCCGGCGAAGGTGGGCTACAAGGCGCTGGACTACGATGCGCCGCTCAACGCGCGCGGCGTGCCCGTGGTTGCACTCGCCGGGACCTGCATGGAGGCCGGCAAGACCGCAGCGGCGGCGGCCATCATTGCGCGCATGCGCCATCGTGGGCTGGTGGTGGATGCATTCAAGGCCACCGGCGTCTCACTGCGCCGCGACATCATGGCCTTCGAGGATTCCGGCGCGCGACGCACCATGCTGTTCACGGATCTGGGCATCGTGACCACCACGGCGGAATGCGGCCCGGCGCTCACCCGCACCATGCTCACGGAAATGGCCGCGGGCCAGCCCGATGCCATCGTTTTCGAATTGGGCGACGGCCTGCTGGGCACGTACGGGGTGGAGTCCATTCTGCGTCAACCGGACATCAAGGCCGCGTTGACCGCGGTGGTGTTGTCGGCGAACGATCCGGTCGCCGCGTGGGGCGGCGTCAAGCTGCTGCGCGAACGTTTCGGCATCGAGCCTTGTGTGGTCACGGGTCCCTCCACCGACAATCAAGTGGGGGTCGAAATCATCCGCGAGCAGATGCAGGTCGCGGCTTTCAACGCCCTCAGCAATCCGGCCGATCTGGGTGATCACATCATCGGCGCATTGGGATTGCGCAATGTGCGCGAATCCAAAGTGGTCGGGGAATGAATCAGACCACGCCCGCGATCGTGCTCGGCGGCACCGGCTATGTTGCCGGCGAATTGCTGAGATTGATCGCGGGACATCCGCAACTTGAGCTGGCCGCCATTCTCTCCGACAGCCAGCCCGGCGCTTTCGTGGCGGGCGCCTTCGCGCACCTGGGGCACGCCTACCCGGATCTGAAATTCTCAACCGCCGCGGAAATTCACGCCATCGTCCGCCGCACGCCCGTCTCTGCGCTGTTCTCGGCCGCACCGCATGGCGTGTCAGCGGCCATCGTCGATGCGTTGCTGGCGGAGGGCACGGCCGCCGGCACGCGCGTGCATTGCGTGGATATCTCCGCTGATTTTCGCTATTCGACGCAGGCCGCCTACGAGGCCGTGTACAAGCATGCGCACGGCGCGCCGGCCAGAATCCGCGAGTTTACCTGCGCGGTCCCCGAGCATCTTCAATCCTCGCCGACGCCGCACGTGGCGCATCCGGGCTGTTTTGCCACGGCAACACTGCTCGCCAGCGTGCCCCTGCTGGCGTTGGGCTTGACCGACACTCGACTGTTTGTCACGGGCATCACCGGCAGCACCGGCTCGGGCCGCAAGCCCACTGACGGCACGCATCATCCGCATCGGCACAGCGATTTCTACAGCTACGGCGCATTGAGCCATCGTCACGTGCCCGAGATCACCGCCTGCGCGAAGCTCGCGACGGGAATCGAGGCTGAATTCAATTTCGTGCCGCACTCGGGCCCCTTCGCGCGCGGCATCCACGTCACCGTACAGGCCGCGTTGAAGAAGCCGATCAGCAGCGCGCAGGCCGTGGCCGCGCTCAAGACCTATTATCAGAACTGCCCGTTCGTGCGCGTCGGCGAGAGCGCGCCGCGCGTCAAGGATGTGGCCGCCAGCAATTATTCGCACTTGGGTGCGGTGACCAACGGCAATTCCATCGCCGTCATGTCGGTGCTCGACAATCTCAACAAAGGCGCTGCCGGCGGCGCCGTTCAATGGATGAATCGCCTGTTGGGCATTGCCGAAACCGCCGGGCTCACCGCGCCCGCACCCGGATGGACTTGAGGAAGACACATGGCAGCGACCAATCCCACGGCAACCTACGCGACTCACCTGGCTCAAGTCTTTGCGCAGTACCCGGTTGAAGTCGTGCACGGCGACGGCGTCTGGCTGCATTCGCGCGACGGCCGCAAAATCCTCGACTTTTACGGCGGCCATGCGGTGGCGGGTTTGGGTTACGGTCATCCGCGTTGGCTCGCGGCGCTCGAACGCCAGGCGCGGCAGATGGCCTTTCAAACCAATGCGCTGCCCATGGCCGTTCGTGAGCGCGCCGCCGCCCGTCTGACCAAGTTTACCGGCTTGGGACTGGACACCGTGTTCTGGGTCAACAGCGGCGCCGAGGCCAACGAGAACGCCCTGAAGATGGCGTTCAAGCTCACCGGCCGCTCCAAGGCGGTTGCGCTGGAGCAGAGTTTTCACGGCAGAACCGCGGCGGCCGGGGCCGTGACCCACGGCGCGCTCGAGAAATGGTATGGCTTTCCGCGCACGCCCTTCGATGTGCGCTTCGCGCCGCGCGACAATCCCGTGGAAGCCGAGCGCTGCATCGATCGCGACACGGCGGCGGTGATCGTCGAGCCGGTGCAAGGCGTGGGCGGCGCGTACGACATCGGCAAGCCCATGCTGCAGGCGCTGCGCCAGCGCTGCGACCAGGTGGGTGCGGTCTTGATATTCGACGAGGTGCAATGCGGGGTAGGCAGGACCGGTGCGCCGTTCGCCGCGAACTTCCACGGCGTCACCCCCGACATCATCACCGCGGCGAAATCCCTGGGAAATGGGTTTCCGGTATCGGCGCTGATGCTGTCTCGCGGTATCGCCGGCCGGCTGAAGATCGATGACATGGGCACGACTTTCGGCGGCGGCCCGATGGCTTGTGCGGTGGCCGAGGCGGTCATCGATACCATCGAATCGGAGGCGCTGCTCGCCAATGTGCGTCAGGTCTCCGCCTACATCCGTTCCAGCTGCATCATCGGCCCGGTCACCGGCGTGCAGGGCGCGGGATTTCTGCTGGGACTCAAGACCTCGCGGCCCGCCAAGGAAGTACAGGCGGCTCTGCTTTCGAAAAATATTCTCACCGGCACCAGCGGCGATCCGCACATTCTGCGATTGTTGCCGGCGTACATATTGAACGAGGGCCACGTGGATGCCTTGAGCGAAGCGCTCGCGAAGATTTCCGCATGAGGCGCTTCCTCGATCTGGACGATTTCAGCCGCGATGAGATCCTGGATCTTCTCGCTCTGGCGCAGTCATTGCAGGACAAGCCTGAGCCGCGCGCGCTCGCGAACAAGGTCTTGGGCCTGGTGTTCTTCAATCCCTCCCTGCGGACCCTGGCGTCGTTTCAGGCCGGCATGACGCGCCTGGGCGGCGGCTCATTCGTCATCAACCCAGGGATTGGCTCCTGGCAACTCGAGACTCGTTTCAACGCCATCATGAAGGGTCCCGCCGCGGAGCATATCCGCGAAGGCATACCCGTGCTGGCCTCGTATTGCGACGCGCTGGGGGTTCGTGCCTTTGCCGACGGCAAGAATCTGGAAACCGATTTGAAGGAATCCACCTTCGGCGTGATCGATGAGCTTTGCGACAAGCCGCTCATCAACATGGAGTCCGCCGTGAATCACCCCTGCCAGGCACTGGCCGACTGGCGCACCCTGGATGAGCTCAAGGTTCCCACCCACGCGAAGTTTGTGTTGAGCTGGGCCAATCATCCGAAGGCATTGCCGCTGGCCGTGCCCGCGGCCACCGTGCACATGGCGGCCATGCGCGGCATGGAAGTGGTGGTGCTGCGTCCCGAGGGCTTTGCCTTGCCCGCGCCCATCATGGAAAAGGCGCGCCTGGCCGCGCTCGCCGCCGGCGGTTCGTTGACCGAGACTTCCGATCGCGCCGCGGCGTTCTCGGGCGCGAGCGTGGTGTATGTCAAGGAATGGGGCACCACCACGTACTACGGCGATGCGGAAGCGGACTCGCGGTTGCGCGCCGATCTGTCGGATTGGTGCGTGCGCGAGCGCTGGTTCGAGGGCGCCGCGCCCGATGCGAAACTCATGCACTGCCTTCCGGTTCGCCGCAACGTTGCGGTGGCGGACGAGATCCTCGACGGTCCGCGCTCAGTGGTCAAACGCGAGGCGTTCAATCGGCTGCCGGTGCAGATGGCGGTACTGCATCGCATGCTGGCCTGATCGGCGAATAGAACGCAAATTGTTTCGGAGTATTCTTCAATGATCATGAACAGACCCGATCCTTCCGTCGCCGTGCGCGCACTCAGAAGCGCGGCGCCCTATATCCGCATGTACAAGAACAAGGTCTTCGTCATCAAGGCGGGCGGCGCCGTGTTCAGCGACGAGGCCTCCACTCGCGGCCTGATCGAACAGGTGGCCATTCTGCACCAGGTGGGCATCAAGACCGTGCTGGTGCACGGCGGCGGCCCGCAGCTCGACAACCTGCAGGCAACGCTGGGCATCGACACGCGCATGGTCAACGGCAGGCGGGTGACCGATCAAAAGTCGATCGACGTGACCGCGATGGCGCTCAACGGGCTGATCAACACGCGCATCTTAGGCATTTGCCGGGCGCTGGATATCGAGGCCATCGGTGTGAGCGGCGTCGATGCGGGCCTGATTCGCGCGCACAAGCGCCCGCCCGTGCCGATCGCGGGCACGAACGACACCGTGGACTATGGCTTCGTGGGCGACATCGATTCGGTCAACTCGGCGGTGCTCGAGAAATTGCTCGCCAATGGTTTGATGCCGGTGGTCAGCCCCCTCTCGGCGGACTCCGGGGGCACGCTGCTCAATATCAATGCCGATACCGTGGCGGCGGCCATCGGCGGCGCGTTATCGGCTGAAAAGCTGGTGCTGTGCACCGGTGCGCCGGGGATTCTCGAGCGCGTCGATGAGCCCGGCTCGGTGATTTCCTATACGGACATTCTGGGATTGAAGCGGCTGCGCGAACAGGGCAGCTTGAAGGACGGCATGCTGCCGAAAGCCACCGCGATCGAACACGCCATCCGCGGCGGCGTGCGCCGGGTGCATGTCATCAGCTACAAATCCCCCGACAGTTTGCTCGCGGAAATTTTCACCAACGAGGGCACCGGCACATTGGTGGTCGCCGACTTGACCGCCTTGAGTGCCGCGGAACAACTGCCCCAGTCATGACGCAGCTCTCATCATGACCCGCCTTTGGGACAAGGGAACCTCCCTCGACGCGCGCGTGCTCAAGTTCACCGCCGGCGAAGACCATGCCCTGGACAATCGCCTGGTTCGCTACGACATCATCGCCTCCATCGCCCATGCCCAAATGCTCGGTGAAATGGGACTCTTGTCGGCCGCGGATCTGGCGGCGATTCAAGGCGCCTTGACCGCCATCGGCGAGGATCACGCGCAGGGACGCTGGCGCATCGAGCTCGAACAGGAGGATTGTCAGACCGCGATCGAGAACCTGCTCACCGAACGCGTCGGAGAGGCCGGCGGGCGCTTGCACGCCGGCCGCTCGCGCAACGATCAGGTGTTGGCCGCATTGCGCCTGTACTTGCGTGATGCCGCGGAAACGCTGCGCCACGGCGCGATCATGGCGGCGGATGCTCTCGATGCCCTCGCGTCGCGTCACGCCGATCTGGCGCTTCCCGGCTACACACACATGCAACAGGCCATGCCGAGCAGCGTCGCCTTGTGGGCCTCGGGGTTCGCGGCAGAACTCCGCGATGACGCCGAAGGACTGCAAGCAGCTCAACGGCGCATCGGCAAGAATCCATTGGGCTCGGCGGCCGGATATGGGACGCCGAACTTAAGTATCAGCCGAGAATCAACCCGGCGGCGCTTGGGATTCGCCGTCATCCAGGAGCCGGTCACCGCGGTGCAGCTGTCGCGCGGCAAGGCCGAGGCGCAGCTGCTGTTCGAAATCACCCTGCTCACGCAGGACTTGAGCAAGCTCGCCGCCGATCTGCTGCTTTTTTATACTCAGGAATTCGGCTACGTGAGTTTGCCGGAAGGATTTACGACCGGCTCGTCGATCATGCCGCAAAAGCGCAATCCGGATGTGTTCGAATTGATTCGCGGGCGCAGCGCGGTGGCGCAGGCGGCGCTCAATGAGGTGCTCGGCGTCACGCAGAAACTCACCTCGGGTTACCACCGCGATTTTCAGCTCATCAAGCCGCCCTTGTTCCGCGGCATCGATTCTTGTCTCGACACTTTGCAGATTCTGCCGGGCGCGCTCGAGGGTGTGCGCTTCCGGCCGGAGAATATCCGGCTCGATCCGCAGATTCACGCCGCCGCCGCGGCCAACGCTCTGGTCGCGAAAGAAGGCATACCGTTTCGCGAAGCCTACCGGCGCATCGCCGCGAAATTGAAGGACACTGAATGAGCATCTGGCGCAGCTTGATGACTCTCGAGCAACTGAACAGCCACCACGGAACTCTGAACAGCACGCTCGGCATTCACTTCATCGAAATCGGCGATGACTTCGTTCGCGCCACCATGCCCGTGGATGCGCGCACCGTGCAGCCCTATGGCCTCCTGCACGGAGGTGCGTCGGTGGCGCTTGCCGAGACCCTGGGCAGCATGGGCGCAACCATGTGCGTGGATGTCAATGAGTACCAGGTCGTGGGCCAGGAAATCAACGCCAATCATGTGCGCGCCGCACGCAGCGGCCTGGTGACCGGCACCGCCCGGCCGTTGCATCTCGGCGGCCGCACCCATGTCTGGGGAATCGAAATCGTCAATGACGCCAAAAAGCTGGTGTGCGTATCGCGCATCACCGTGGCTGTCATCAAGCGCGGCTCATTGGGCGCATAAACTGGCATTTGTCACATGAATTGGCGTATGTTTCGCCCCATGAAAAAAATCGCCCTGTCGATATGTGGCCCCGCTTGCGGCTTGTTGCTGCTGCTCGGAATTTCGCCGCCGGTGCTCGCGGATACACCGCCGCCGGGCAATACGCCCCCTACCGCGGTGGGCGCGGATCCGGCGCCGCCGCCCACTCCTGAACAGGCCAGCTATTTGTTCGGCCTGGTATTTGGCTCGCAGATCCGCGGGACCGGGATCACCAACGAAGTGGTGATGGACTCGATCAATCGCGGCTTGAAAGATGGCCTGCAAGGCAAGCAACCCACGCCCGCCGATCAGCAGCAGATGCGCGCCTATATAAAGGTGGTCACGGATGCGGTGGTGGCGCGCAATCAGTCGGCGGCGAAGGATTTTCTGCAGCATAACGCTCACGAAAAAGGCGTGATCACCACAGCCTCGGGATTGCAGTACAAGGTCATCGCCGCCGGTGATGCCAAGGCTGCGCACATCACGCCCACCGACAAGGTGACCGTGGAGTATCGAGGCAAGCTGATCGACGGTTCGGAATTCGACAGCTCCTACTCGCGCGGCGTGCCGGCATCCTTCCCCGTCGGCGGCGTCATCAAGGGCTGGCAGGAAGCGCTGGTGCTGATGAAGCCCGGCGCAAAATGGGAGCTCTTCGTACCACCGAATTTGGCATATGGCGAGAGCGCTCGCCCCAAGATTCCGCCCGGCTCGCTATTGATTTTCGAGGTGAACGTGCTCAGCGCCGAATCGAGCGCGCCGCCGCCAAGCGCTGCGAAGCCGGCGACTCCGGTGCGGCCCGCGCCCCCGCCCGCCGGCACGCCGAAACCCCTGGATCAGTAAAGCTTCAGCGCGTTGGTCAGATCGCCCATGGGCGGCGCCCCGTGCGCCGCGAGCGCCCGGTCACGCCGCGTGATTCCGGGCAGCAGAGGCAGATCGAATCGGCGCGAGATGAGCCGCAGGATGGAGGCCGTGTCGTACTGCGTATGATCGACGGTGCCCTGCCTGGCGAGCGGCGAAATGATCAATGCCGGAATTCGCGATCCCGGCCCCAACAGATCGCCTTGCGGAGGCGAGACATGATCCCATGCCCCGCCGAATTCATCGTACGTAACCACGATCACCATATGCTTCCACTGCGGGCCCGCACGCAGCTTCGCGATCACCTCCGCGATGTGCGCATCGCCCTGTGCGATAGAGGCATAACCTGGATGCTGATTCAGGTTGCCCTGCGGCTTGTAGAAGGACACGGCAGGCAGGCGGCCTGCACCGATATCCGCGAGCAATTCGCCATAGTCCTTCAAATGTGACGCGCGCGCCGCAGCCCCGCTTTTGGGATCGAAGCCCTGGAAGTAGTTGAACGGCTGATGATGCGGCTGAAAATCCGGACTGCCGCCGGCCATCAGCGGCGCGTAAATCACCTCACGCGCTTTTTCCGGCGCACGAGTACCGTCCGCGACGGCCGCCTGCCACGAACCTGCATACCAGGCCCAGTTCACCCGTTTCGCATCCAGCTCATCGCCGATGGTCAATTGCGATTGCGGCGGCAGGGTGGTGGGATTGACGGGATCCGCGTACAAGAAGCTCGCATCGCCGGCGGCGGGTTTGTTGCCGCTCGGCTGGTACGGCGGCTGCATGGTGTTCACGGCATGGAATTTGCCGTCGCCGAAGTAATCGAACGGGGTGATATTGCCGCTTTTCGCGAATCGCGGCGGCTCATCCAGCGCCGAGGCGGGCGGAGTCTGCGCGGTCTTCAGCCGCGGCAGATAATGGCCGCTCGAATCCTGCTCCAGCAACGTAATGCTGGGTTTCGCGGCTGCCGTGTCGGCATTCGGATATTCAGGCGCGCATGCGCAGATCAGATACTGATGATTCAGAAACGAACCGCCGAACGCTCCCTGGAAAAAATTATCCGCGAGCACGAATTCGCGCGCCAGGGCATAAAGTGCTTCGCGGCTGGTGTCGTAGTATCCCATCGCAAGACCGCCCGCGTCCGACCAGGCGGCAAAACCATCGTTCTTGCCCCCATCGATCTGCATCTGATGCTCGTAAAAGCGGTGCCACAAATCGTGTGTAATCGTGTCGATTGACAGCGTGGCCCGCGATTGGGCGGTGAAACCGTTCTCGATGGAAAACGGCGCGTTTGGCAAACCGACGCTTTGCTGTTGCGTGACCACCGGCCTGATTCCAGGCGCGGTGACGCCGCCCCATGCCGGCGGGAGCGAGGGCAGGACCCGGCCGTCGCGATCCATTTGCGGCACATAAGCCGGCAGCGGTTTTCCATCCCGATCGATGACCTCGCTCAAGTTGCGGGCGCCGGGGAAATTGCCGTACAAATTATCGAAGGCCCGATTCTCGGCGTAGATGACGACGATGGTATCGACCTCGTTGCGCAGCGCCCGGGTTGTTGGATCCACCACGGCACCCTGCCGCTGGTCGGTCGCTGCCGTGGAAGTGCAACCGCAGAGTGCTTGGACGGCAGCAAGGCCGATGAAGGCGGCGCGCGCGCCGAATCGCGACGATGAGCTCATCGCGCCAGTATAAGGCAGCGCATATGTGGCGGCGGCGTTATCGAGGCGCTAGAAGGTCCACATCGCGCTGAACATGAAGGCATCGGGATCGCCGTATTGCGAAGCGATGCGCTCGTATTCACCGCGCACGATGAGCCCAAAGGCAAATTTGGATTGCACCCCAACCCCATAGGCGAATTTCGTATCGGTCACTTTCTCGCGGCCAATATAAGGTTGGCAGGATACCGGTGGCGAACCCGCAGGACAGTCCGGATAGACAGTGGTGGCTATGTTGGTCGCGAGTCGCGCAGCGCCGGCTTTGGCAAAGATATCCAGGAACGGTACCGGTATCGGCAGGTAACCCACCGCAAATATTGCCGGCGCGGTCGGATGGGAGGCGCTGTTGGCGGGGACATAATAATAGCCGTTCCCCGGTTGGCCGAAGTCGATGTATTCGGCTTCGAAGCCGAGCACATGCAACGGCCGGATGCCCAGCAAGGCCTGCCAGGCGAATTGGTAGTTGTAGTTGTCGTAGTTGGAGCAGCAATAATAATTGTTATCGCTGCGAATCTGGGACGGGCCGATGCCTGCGCCCAAGTAAAAGCCGGCAGGATTGGTCGCAGATTGCGCCGATGCCACGGCCGAAAAACAACAAGCTGCCAAGGCGGCCATGGCCCCAAGCGTTCTGGAAATTCGCATCATTCAGTACCTCCGTCTCAAGTAAACGTATTCGACTGAAAGGCGTTGACTTAAGTTCCAGCCTACCGGCCCTCGACGGCCGGGTATACTTGGCATCATGAAGATTGCGCAATTTGCGGTGCTGATCTGCCTGACCGGCACGATTCTCGCCTGCGGCCAAAAAGGGGCGCTGGTGATGCCGGATCAGCAGAAGCACAAGCGCGTCATTCCCACGCCGCCGGCTGCCAAACCCGCCAACGGCACCGCGACACCTGCGCCGGCAAACGCGAATCCCACTGCGCCCGCAACGCCTGCGAGTACGCCCGCGACTGTACCGCCCGACACACCTGCCGCCACGCCCGCGACCGAGTCCCCCGCTTCCACTCCCGCTCCAGCGCCGCCCGCGTCGACACCTTGACACCCAGATCTGGGTCAGCAATCCATGAGCGCACGCAAACTCATTTTGGTCGACGGTTCAGGCTATTTATATCGGGCCTTTCACGCTCTGCCGCCCCTGACCAACTCGAAGGGGGAGCCTACCGGAGCGGTTCTCGGCGTGCTCAACATGCTGAACAAGATGGTGAAGGAAGAGGCGCCCGATCGCATCGCTGTGGTATTCGATGCTCCCGGCCGCACATTCAGAGACGATTTGTTCGACAAGTACAAAGCCCACCGCGCACCCATGCCTGATGACTTGCGCGCGCAAGTGCAACCGCTGTACGACACGGTCGCGGCGATGGGCGTGCCGCTGTTGCGGGTGCCGGGTGTCGAAGCGGACGACGTGATAGGCACCTTGGCGAAACAAGCGGCGGACGCGGGATTCAAGGTGCTCATTTCCACCGGCGACAAGGATATGGCGCAATTGGTGGGCCCGAATGTCGAGTTGTTGAATACGATGAGCAACACACGACTCGATCGTGTCGGCGTGAAGGCGAAGTTCGACGTATTTCCGGAGCAGATCGTCGACTACCTGGCGCTCGTCGGCGACACTTCGGACAACATTCCCGGCGTCACCAGCGTGGGGCCCAAGACCGCGGCAAAGTGGCTCGAGCAATATCAAACCCTTGACGCGCTGGTTGCGCACGCCGCCGAAATCGGCGGCAAAGTCGGCGAGAATTTGCGCAGCCAGCTTTCCATGCTCGAGTTGTCGCGCAAACTGGCGACCATCGATACCACGCTGCCGTTGGAAGTAACGCCTGAGCAACTCAGTCCGGGCGCGCCCAATGTGCCCCGGCTGCGCGAGTTGTACACGCGATTGGAACTGCGTGCGCTCCTCAAATCCCTCGGGCCCGAGGAGCAGAGCGACGAACCCGCCGAGACTTCCGGCGCGCAAGCTGGAGCGGTTGCCGTCGCCGGCGTGCCCGCCAAGCGCGACTACCAAATGATCATGTCGCAGGAAGTTCTCGATGCGTGGGTCGAAAAGCTGAAGGCGGCTTCGCTCATCTCTTTCGACACCGAAACCGACAGCCTTGACTACATGCAGGCGCGAATCGTCGGCGTGTCCTTCGCCGTGGCGGCCGGCGAGGCGGCCTACGTACCGCTCGGTCACGATTATGCCGGCGCGCCACAGCAGCTCGACCGGGACAGGGTGTTGAGCGCCCTGCGGCCTGTGCTCGAGGACGAGAGTAAATCGAAACTCGGGCACCATCTGAAGTACGACGCGCACGTGCTTGCCAATTACGGCATCGCGCTTCGCGGCCAGCGCTTCGATTCGATGCTCGAGTCGTATGTGCTCAACAGCGTTGCCACGAACCACGGCATGGACTCGGTTGCGCAGCGCTATCTCGGCGTCAAGACCATTCACTACGACGAGGTCACCGGCAAGGGCGCGAAGAAGATCACCTTCAATCAGGTCGATGTCGATCGCGCCGCCGAATACGCCGCCGAGGATTCGGACGTCACCTTGCAGCTGCACCTGGCGATCTGGCCGCAAATCGAATCGACTGCATCGCTGAAGTCGGTCTACGAGAGCATCGAGCAGCCGCTCGTGCCGGTGCTGTTTCGCATGGAACGCGCCGGTGTGCTCGTCGATCGCGGATTGCTCAAGACGCAGAGCAGCGAACTCGCAGCACGAATGCTCGAACTGCAATCGCAGGCGCATCGGGCAGCGGGCGGCGTATTCAACGTGGATTCGCCGAAGCAGTTGCAGGAGATCTTGTTCGGCAAGCTCGGCATTCCGGTGATGCGCAAAACCCCCACGGGTCAGCCTTCGACCGCGGAGGATGTCCTCGAGGAACTCGCCGATACCTACCCGCTGCCGAAACTGATTCTCGAATATCGCGGCATCGCCAAGCTCAAATCCACCTACACGGACAATCTGCCGCAACAGATCAATCCGTCGACGGGGCGCATTCACACTTCCTACCATCAAGCCGTGGCGGCGACCGGCAGGCTGTCCTCGACGGACCCGAATCTGCAAAACATTCCGATTCGCACGCAGGAGGGGCGGCGCATCCGACAGGCGTTCGTGGCACCTCCCGGCCACTCGCTGGTCGCAGCGGACTATTCGCAGATCGAGCTGCGCATCATGGCGCATCTTTCCGGCGATGCATCCTTGCTCCGGGCCTTCGCCGAGGATCGCGATGTGCATCAAGCGACGGCGGCGGAGGTGTTCGGCGTTGCGCCGGAACTCGTGACCGCCGATCAGCGCCGATCGGCGAAGGCGATAAATTTCGGGCTCATGTACGGCATGTCCGCGTTCGGCTTGGCGCGCCAGCTCGGCATTGCCCGGGGCGATGCGCAGAAGTACATGGATCTATATTTTGAGCGCTACCCTGGCGTTAAGCGCTACATGGAAGAGACGCGCCTTCACGCGCGCGAAGCCGGTTACGTGGAGACTGTGTTTGGCCGACGGCTCTATCTTCCGGAGATTCAGTCGCGAAATGCGGCCCTGCGTCAATACGCCGAGCGCAGTGCGATCAATGCGCCCATGCAGGGCACTGCAGCAGACATCATCAAACGCGCGATGATCGAAGTGGATGCTTGGTTGCAAACATCGCGCGTTGCAGCGCGGCTCATCATGCAAGTGCATGACGAACTGGTGCTCGAGGTCGCCGATGAGGCTGTTGAGCCGCTGGTAGGACAAATCCGACTCCACATGATCCAGGCCGCCGACTTGTCAGTGCCGCTCAAAGTGGATGTCGGGGTCGGCCGCAACTGGGATGAGGCACATTAACGCTGGATGACGGAACATTAACGCGTGCGCTCACGCGATTTTTGGTGCAAAATCCAGCCATTGATGGAAGTGCATTGAGCAACAGGATTGCGGCGAGGAAAAACCGCTTTCAAAGGACTGGAACTTTCGGGAAGCATCCCCATCTAATCGAATGAGCGTGTAAGTCGCTCCCCGCTCTTCTCCCTGAGCGGGCAAGACCCGGTTTGTCATCCCCATGCCGGGTTGGTCTGCCCCGATGGCTGCTAACGCAACCATCGGGGTCTTTTTTTATGCACCTTTTGTTTCCGGCCGCAACCAGCGATCCATAACCTCGCGCGCTTCCTCGATGCCGCTGTGTTCATGCGCCGAAAACAGTTGCGCGGATACGGCAGCATCGGCTCCCGCCTCGACCGTTTCCTTAAGAACACGCTGTGAATCGCGCTGATTCAACTTGTCTGCTTTTGTCAACAAAACGTGCGCGAAGCGGTCGCGCGCCAGTATCCATTCGAGCATCGCGACATCCTGTGCGCCCAAGCCCCGCCGGCTGTCGACGATCAACATCAGGCCCACGAGCGATTCGCGCACATTGAAGTAGTGCTCCATCAGCGCCAGCCACTTGAGCCGGACGCGCTCGGGCACCTTGGCGAATCCATACCCCGGCAGGTCCACCAAGCGGCGCTCCGGGATAAGTTCGAAAAAATTGATCAGCTGCGTGCGTCCGGGCGTGCGGCTGACCCGCGCCAGTCCGCTGCGCTGCGTAATGACATTGATGGCAGTCGATTTCCCCGAGTTGGAGCGGCCGGCGAATGCGACCTCTCTGCCCGAATCCGGCGCCAGCTGATTTGCTTCAGCGGCACTGGTCATGAATTTCACTGCAGGGTAGAGGGACATGGCCGCCGGCGACGCAACTTATTGGCCTAGTGTACAATTTCGGGTTGTGCGGTTTCACAATAAAACGGGGTATTAGGGCGATGAAGCGGCTTTGGATTCTCCTAGCAACACTTTCCGGCACCCTCGCCGCGAGCTCTGCCCTTCCGGCGCCCAGCGTCGAAGCGGGCGCCGCCAAGGCAGCCACCTGCCAGGCCTGTCATGGCGCCAACGGCAACAGCACGAATCCGGAGTGGCCCAGCCTCGCGGGACTGGGAGCGGATTACATCGCCGATCAGCTGAAGAACTTCAAGGATGGCAAGCGTGCCAATCCCGTCATGATGCCGATGACTGCCACCATGACCGCCGATGACATGGCGGATCTGGGGATGTATTTCGACAGTCTGGCCAATACGGGATTGGAAGCGGACCCCTCCTTCTGGCAAGCCGGGGAAAAGCTTTATCGCGCCGGCGATCCGGCGCGCGCAATCCCGGCGTGCATGGCCTGTCACGGCCCGACGGGCAAAGGCAACGGACCGGCTAAATTTCCGGCGCTGCGGGGCCAGCACGCGACCTATGTAATCAAGCAGTTGAACGACTATG
Source organism: uncultured Gammaproteobacteria bacterium (assembly GCA_963775565.1). Classification (GTDB taxonomy): domain Bacteria; phylum Pseudomonadota; class Gammaproteobacteria; order Steroidobacterales; family Steroidobacteraceae; genus Bog-1198. The sequence goes on along the minus strand of CAVZJP010000014.1, from coordinate 158,838 downwards.
CATCGGGCACGCGATCAACCGGACCTAACGGCATCATGCAAACGATAGCCAAACGCCTGTCAGCCGACGACATGCGCAATCTGGCCTCGTACATGCAAGGCATTCGCTGATATGCATCGGCGCCGGTTATGGGTGCTGCTGGGCGTGGCACTGCTGTTAAACGCGTGCGGAAAATCCGGTCCGAGGCCCGCAACCGCGCCCGCGCCGGCGGCCCAACAGGCGGCGCCCGCGCCATCCGCGAAGCGCGATGCCAAGGCCGCCGATGCCGACGCCGACAAACCGCTAACCCTTACGCGTATGAATGAAGACGGCTCGGAAACGGTGGAAGCAACCACGGGCGACTCGGGCGCGCGCAATCCATTGCTGGCCGCGGTGGCCTCCACGGTGGCGGCGGCCACATCGAGCGGCGCGGCATCGGCCGCATCCGGATCGGCGTGGACCGAAGGGACCCACTACACGCGCATCGTTCCGGCCCAGCCGACGGATGTTCCGTCAGGACAAGTCGAAGTGCTGGAGTTCTTCTGGTACGCCTGTCCGCACTGCTACTCGCTCGAGCCCACGGTCATCGCTTGGAACAAGACCAAGGCAGCCTATATCACCTTCGTCAGGGTTCCGGTTCTTTGGAATGACGAGCATCGCGCGGTGGCGCGGCTTTACTACACACTGGTTGCAATGGGCAAGGCAGACCAGCTGCACGACGATATATTCAAGGAAATCCAGGTCAACAATGATCCCTTGATCAGCAGCTCCGATCCCAGCAACGCGGCCGCCGCCGAGCGAATGCAAGCGGCGTTCATCAGAAAAGAGGGGCTGTCCGACACCGAGTTCCTGCGAAATGAACACAGCCCCTTCGTCGAGACGGCAATGCAGCGGGCGGATCAGTTGGTGCAACGATACCGCATCACGGCAGTGCCCACCTTCGTCGTGAACGGCAAGTATGTTGCCGACGCGAGCACCGCCGGCTCGCCGGAACGATTGATGGCATTGATCAGCGATCTTGCCGCACAAGAGCACAAACACTGACCTGAAAATAATGCGCACGCACACCGGCGGCTGCCATTGCGGCCGCGTACGATTCCAAGTCATCGCGCCGGCGCACATCGACGTCTCGGAATGCAATTGCTCGATCTGCAACAAGGTCGGGTTTTTGCACCTCATCGTGCCCGCGGAGCGATTCAAGTTGTTGTCGGGCGGTGAGGCGCTCACGACCTACACGTTCAACACCGGGGTCGCCAAGCATCTGTTTTGCTCCATCTGCGGCGTGAAGTCCTTCTATATCCCGAGGTCCCATCCCGATGGAATCAGCGTGAACGCACGCTGCATCGATGAAGGCAGCATCGAGTCGATGTCCGTGAGGCCGTTCGACGGCCGCGACTGGGAAAAGGGGCTTGCCGAATATCGCGAGCCGTAGTGCGCACCTACCAAAGGACATAACCGGGAATTTCCGGCAATTATGTCTAGATGGCGTGGCAAGCCATCGGCGTTTGGCGCAGATTCGCGGCAGCGCGCGGGGAATTATCCGGGGTGAACGTGCGCGGACCGTTGGCCGCCGTGAAGCATCTTTCAAGCATGCGGGATTCTGGTTTGCTCAGTGGAGCGAGCGCCGCGCTCCTGCGCCGCGCGTGCCCCAATGTGCGCGAAAAAATGTTGATGACCTTGGTGCTCTACACCTTGGTCCGCAGCGGCCAGGCGTTTGCGGGGGACGCGGCGCCCGCCGCCGATTCAGCTGCGCAAGCCCTCGATGCACATGCGGCCCGGGCTCCTGTGCCGGCATTGATTTCCGATCCGGCGGTTGCCGTCAAACAGATCTCGCTGGCTGCGCCAATCTCGCCCTCGGAATTTCGTCCTCGGGCAACGGCGCCGTTCGAGGCTGATGCCCACCGCGGCGGCTTCGTCATGGACGAACCCATGCTCGCAAACAGCACGGTGTGGCAAAACCTGCAGCAGTTTCGCTCCGCGGATCGCGTGCGCTTGTTGACGATCTGGCAGACCCGGGCAAGCACCGTGTCATTGCAGGCCGACAAACACGGCGGTCCGTCGCTGCAGTGGAGCAGTCCGTGGATGATCCGCGGACGCGATTCTCACGGATTGCTCGACCGCCTGTTCAATGTGCCGGCGCGCGGCGCCATCGCCTCCCGCGGCGGTGCCGCTCGACCCACGCCGACACTTCCGCCTTCCAAGCTGCCCGACCTCGCCACCGCAACCAGGTGAGTCCCCTTCGGGTGCGCCCGGTTGGCGCTAGGCGCCAGCACCCTCCGCATAGCGCCTGAAGAAACTGTCCTGTTTCCACTGAGGCCGCGCAGCATCGTTCGCAATCTCGATGACCAGCGCGCGAATGACCTCCTCATAGCCCGCTGCCGTGGCCAGATCCACAGGCTGGTTGGCGTCGTCCGAAGGGGAATGATAGCGCTCGCTGCGCCATGCTTTGATGATGCCGGCCTCGGGCGAACCCGGCGCGGCGCCCACGTCGATCATGATCGACGGAATACCGTGGCGCACGAAGTTGTATTGGTCGCTGCGGATGAAAACATTGAGCAGCGGCAAGGGGTCCGGTTGAATTTGCACGCCGAGCGGAGCCGCGACCTGCACCAAGCGCTCGCCGAGATCGGACTCTTGAAAACCGTAGGCCGTCAAGATCTTGAGCGGGATGATGGGCAGGAACATGTCGGTATTGATGTCGGCGACCATGGATTTTGGGGACACGGTTGGATGTGCCGCAAAATACTTCGAGCCCAAGAGGCCCTTCTCCTCGCCCGTGACCCACACCAGGAGAAGCGAGCGTTTCAAACTAGTTTGCGTCCGCGTGAGCGAGCGGGCGACATCCAGAAGGAGCGCGCTGCCCGAACCGTTGTCCATGGCGCCGTTGTATATGTGATCACCATTGATCGGTTCCCCGATCCCGACGTGATCGATGTGGGCGGAGAGCACGACGTATTCATTCTTGAGTTTCGGATCGGTCCCCGCTATCCGCGCGATGATATTGGTGGATTGCACCTTTTCGCTGTGGGTGGCGGTCTTGGCGCTCAAGGACACTTGCAGCGGAAAGCGCGGCAACGGGCTGCGGTCCTTGGCGAGGGCGGCGAGCTCGGCAAAGGTGTGGCCGGTTCCCTGCAGCAGCAAATCGGCGTGCGCCGGATTGAAAATGACTGCAATCCGCGCTCCCGAGGTCTCATCGAATTCCGGGGCGATCAGATCCATGCTGGCGTGATTGCGGTTCAGCGCTATCCTCGACCAGGGAAGATCCATGGACGCCGGATTTTGAATCGAGATCATGCCCACCGCACCGGCGCCCTTCAGCGCCCTCCAACGTTCGGCGCGCGATTGATAGTGAGCACTGAGCGCCGAAGGTATGTCGGCCGGCGAACCGGTCAGGATCACGGCAATTTTGTTCTTGAGATCGAGGCCGGCTAAGTCGTTGTAGTGCTTCTCCGGGATGTTGAGGCCATAGCCGACGAACACCAGCGGCGCGTCGACCTTGGGCGCCGGCGCGAAGCGCGTGCTGATGATGGCCTCCTCTCCGAGGGTAAGCGGCTGGGCGTGACCGTTTTGAACCAGCGCGAGCCGGCACTCGGCTTCATCGATCAGCAGCGTCCGCAGGCTCAACGCCTGGTAGTACCCGTCCGTGCCGGCCGGCTTAATGCCCAGGACCTTGAGCTGCTCGACAATGTATTCCTGCGCCTGCTTTTCTCCCGTGCTGCCCGTGTCCCTGCCTTCGAATTTGTCGTCCGCAAGCACCTTCACCGTGTCCCACCAGCTCTGTCCGTCGAAGTGCTCCGCAGCCTGGGCCGTGCCGGCGAGGCAGATAATCGAGAGTGCCCAGTAAACTCTTCGAGACGTGAAGTTTCGCAGCATATGGTGACGATTTTCTCGTGTGGATTGGCGAATTTTTAGAGTTGGCGCGCCCGCCGAGATTCGAACTCGGGACCTTCGGCTTCGGAGGCCGACACTCTATCCAGCTGAGCTACAGGCGCGTATACGGGGTCGCGATACTACCCGCCGATGCCAAGCGCCGTCCAGCTTGGGCTTATGGCTTAGGTCTCGGCTGCGCGCTCGCAGCTTGAGAACAGTGGCCCAGTTGCGGGTGGTGACCGTGTTCCCGGCCTTGCGGGCGAATGCCTGGAGAAGCTTGCTTTCCAGTATTCCCGTGGAACACCACAGGTATGCCGCGCGGTTGGTGATCGCCAGTGCATCCGGCTTCCAGCTCTCCTTGAGCAGGGGGTGCAGCGGCGCCAGCCGCTTGGCATCGGCCACGAACGCGACCAAGTGCCGCGCGGGTTCCTTTGCCATGTGCAACAACGGATTCTCGTCGATGATGGCGGCCAAATCCGCAGCGGTCACCACCATGACTGAAGCTGAGAAGCCGCACGCGCCGGCAATCGCCGCTTCGATGGCGAGAGACAACTTGCGCACGATGGGGCGCGGACACCGGAACAACACATTGCCGCTGTTCAATATCGTACGTACATTTTCGTGACCGAGACCTGTGAACAAATCGCGCAAATCGGCCATGGCCACCCGATTGCCGCGGCCGACATTGATACCGCGAATCAATGCAATGCATTCGGCCACGATCAACCCGCAGGCGGCGTCATGGATCGCGGTCCGGCAGATTGTCGAAGAAATCCACGACGCCGGTCTCCAGGGAATATTCGGCGCCGACCACCATGAGCCCGGCATTTTGGATCAGATTCTCAATGATGTCGGATCCATGGCGCAGATGGTTCACCGAGGCTCGGATATTGGCGCGCACGGCTTCATGTACCAGCGCGTCGTGATCGGCATGATTGCCGCTGGTCAGCAGGCCTTCCACGGCCGGTCTGATGAAATCAACGATGGAATGCAGATTGCGCGATTGGTTCTCCACCGGACGACGCAGCTGTTCCAGCGTCGTTTCGATGGCCCCGCACCGCGAGTGTCCAAGTACCACCACCAGCCGCGTGCCGAATTGTTCCGCCGCGAACTCGACGCTGCCGATCAGAGAAGGGGCAACGATGTTGCCCGCGACTCGAATGACGAACAGATCTCCCAAACCCTGATCGAACACGATCTCGACGGGAACGCGTGAATCGGAGCAGCCGAGAATGGCGGCAAATGGCTCCTGGCCCGCAGCCAGTTCGAGACGCCGGCTCTCGAAAGAATCGCGGCTGCTGGCCTCCGAAACAAAGCGTTGATTGCCCTCGCGCAGAAGAGCGAGGCCCTCTCGAGCCGTGATCATCGGTACCTCAACGCTCCGGTTCCCTAGGGATTGATGCGGCTACGTGGGACGGCGTGCGGAAGTTTCGCGGTACCCGAGAATGCGCGCCGGCAGAAACAGAATTGCCCGAAGCAGAGCAAATAGCGCGTCGAACGACAGGGCAACCGCGCGAAACGGCAGGGAAACCAACCAAATCAGCGGCCACAGAACGATGGCGAGCAGGGCCACCGGCCAGCACAGCACGAACAAGATGCACCACATGAGAAATAACAGCATGGCATTCACCCTGGGCCTTCCCTCTTGATCCTGAGCCAACTTTATCACACCCTATTCGGGCGCAGGAGTTCCATCTGCCTCTCTGGATTGGCCGGCGCGGTGAATCCGAACTGCGCGTAGAGGCCGTGCGCGTCCTGCGTACCCAACGTGAATCGCATGATGGTGCGAAGCTCCGGATGCGACAAGATACTGTTCATCAGGCGCTTGCCCAGACCGCGACCGCGAAATTCCTTCAGCACGAACACATCGAGCAGATGCGCAAAACGCACGTAATCCGTGACCACGCGCGCGAAGGCCACCTGACGGTCCCCGCTGTATGCGCCGAAGCACAGGGAATTGTCGATGCTCTTTGCAACGCTCTGTCGCGATATGCCGGGAACCCAATAGGACTCGTTGGCGAGAAAGGCGTGAATCGTCGACACGTCGAGGCGATTGTTATCGTTCGAGATTTCAATTGCCGTCATGGAGAAACCAGTCTCTTTGGCGCCGCCAATCGGTAGCTTAGGTCAACGAGATTTCGAACCTCCGACCAATCGATGGCTTCGCCGTCGAGGCGCAGACCGAACCAGCCTCGCGGTCCTATGTATGGCGGAAGGTAGAAGCGCTTGGGTTCACGTGCGGCGCGATCGACGTTTTCACCGAGCGCCGACTTGCAGCACACCGATATGATGCCGTCGCCGTGGTGATTGTTGAGAAAATACGCGAATACCCGGCCGCAAACGCGAAAGTCCGCATGCCCGTTCAAGTCGCTTCTTTCGGTTTCAGGCAGCGACAGACAGATTTTGCTCAAAGCTTCCAGGATCGGCTGCTCCCCGGCTCCTTCGCGATTCGCGCGCGGGCGGGTCGCTGACTTGCCGCTCGGTGTCTTGGGGTGGCTTTTGCCTGCCATGCGCCTTCGCTTTGCCATCATCGCCTCCGCATTTTGCTCACGACGATTTGACGAATTCCACGCGTCTGAAGCGCAGCGCCGACCAATCTTCGTCGATCGCCACCTGGCGAACCGACTCGAAGCCCGCCTTGCGGATCACGCCCCAGCCGCTATCGCGATTGAACTCGCAGGTGTAGCGCTTCGATGTGCCTTTCGGATACGCGAACCAGAGCACCGCATCACCCTCGGAAGCGGCGGCAAGCAGGGAAGCGTAGCGGTCCAATTGGGACTGAGTCATGGCGAAAGCCAGCCCGAACTTGACCGCCTTCGGTGATTTTGGATTGCGCAGTATCTTGACAGCCTTGAGCATACGCAACTCGGTCTCGAAGGAATCGGGCGCATTCAGCACGATGATTTCATCGTGATCACCGAGATTGAGTTTTTTGAACAGCGGGGTCGGAGAGGCACTCTTCATGATTTGGCCCTTAACTAAAGATGCGTTGCTCAAGGTGCGTCAGCACAAACGGCCATGCTGTCAGGTGGCGATCACGGCTGGCGGCGTTCGCGAATCCGGCATGCTTGAGGTACACGCGCGTACCGGCACGCTCTGCCTTGAATTCCACCGTGACGATGGTTTCCGCTCCCTCGGTGCCCAGGGCGCCCGTCACCCAGGTTATCTCGACCAGCTCATTCGGAATGAGCCGCAAGAATCGGCCGTAATGAGGATGGCGCTGCACGTGCGGAGCAGATTCAGGCTTGAACTCGGTCTCGAAGAAAAACACCGAATCCACTTCGGGCCGCATGAGCATTGAACCGGGTACAGCGAACCAACGATCGAATCCTGAGGTCCATGCTTCATAGAGCTTTGCCGGTGTCGTCTCGAACAGGTGATTCACCGTCAGGTCGAAGGGGCGCGCCGACACATCCGGATATCGAATTGGGGGCCTTGTTTCCATGCTATCGATTGCGCGCCAGTGCGAGGCGGAGTCCCACCAGAATGAACACCGCGCCGACGCCACGGTTGAACCATTGTCTGAAGGCAGCGCTCGGCGCCAACTTGCTGGTGAGCCGCGCGCTCGACCAGGCAACCAGTAGATTCCACAAGGTGCCGTTGAGGTTGAAGATCACGCCCAGAAATAGAAATGCCAGGGGCTTAGAGGTCGAATCGGACGCAACGAATTGGGGCAGGAACGCCAGAAAAAACAGCGCGACCTTGGGGTTCAAGACATTCGTGAAAAAGCCTTGCCGGAATATGACCCGCATCGAGACTGCCCGGTTGTCAGGGGCAACTGTCGGGGCAAGCATTCTTCCCGCCGATCGAATGAGTCCAATCCCGACATATAGCAAGTAAAGCGCGCCGATGATTTTCACCGCCGTGAATGCGGCGGCGGATGCGGCAAGAATGGCCGACAATCCCAGCGCCGCCGCACAAATGTGTACCAGCGTACCGCTGCCGATGCCGAGCGCGGCCACAGCGCCGCCGCGCCAGCCCTGGGTGGAGCTACGGCCGATGATGTACAAAGTGTCCGGGCCCGGAGTGACGTTCAGCAGCAAACCGGACAAAACGAAAAGCCAAAGATCATGAGTACCGAACACAGCCACCTCGGTCAAATCGCCCTAATTCGCAACGCGCTATGCCTTGGCGCTGCTTTTCGACAGCAACGCCGCACGCCGCGCCAAACTCTCCTTGGACCAAAGCTCGGAGGACTTGTAGTACTCAGGCACCGCGGGGACCCCGGCGGGCAACACCACCCACGGCTGCTTCGATGCCGTGAAAATATGCACGTCCGGCTGCAGCGCACCCGGCTCATCGAGCGTGCCGACGCGTACGAAGCGCAGCGCATCGCCCGCGCCGGCGTAGTTGCTCCACAGCGCCACGAAGCAGTTCGGACATCGCGAGATCTTCTGTCCCTTGCCGCTGTTGGAAGGGGTGTCGATGGCCACGACCTCGCCTTGCAGGACTTGCACGCGATCCGCCTCGATCATGGCGTTCAGCGCAAAGCTGGCCCCGGTTTCCCGCTGGCACCAGCTGCAGTGGCAGCAGTGCACGATCAGGGGTGCCGAAGTCATCCGGTAACGGACCTGCCGGCAGGTGCAGCCGCCGTCGTAGGATCTGGCCGAATTTGTTTCTTGCATGGGTTAGTTGCTCAAAGAGCGCGAGCGCGCGGTCACTTCAATTTCGATTTGCATACGAGGGTCCAAGAGCTGCGCGCAAATCATGGTCGCGGCAGGACGCACGGGACCGAAGTATTTGCGCAACACCGGCCAGCAATCGGGAAAGTGCTCGGCCTTGGGCAGGATGTAGGTGACTCGCACCACATCCGAAAGTTCCGCGCCGGCTTTGCGCAGGGCCGACTGAATATTTCTAAATGTCTGTTCGGTCTGCTCCAACAAGCTGTCGGAGATGCTCATCGAGTCGTAATCGAAGCCGGTGGTGCCGGATACGAAAACCCATTCACCGTCAACGACGGCCCTGGAGTAGCCGATATCCTGTTCGAATTGAGATCCTGAGCTGATCAATCGCCGCGTCATCGAATTCTCCTTGGACGGTGGGCATTATCGGCGCTCTTGCGTGGGTTTCGCCAGCCTGTCGAAATAGGCGAGCCCCCCTGAAAAAGCGCACCACCAGGCTGCCGCCATCAGCGAGGCATCAAGAAATTCGAAATGACTTCTCGCCAGGAAAGCAAGACAGGCGGCTGCCGCGCAGCCAACGGCGATCGCAAGTATCGATCGGGAGGACAGTTTCCTCATCCAGAAGGAGCGAACCAGGAAACCATAGGTGATGGCGCCGGTCATGGAGCAGGTGCCGAGCACCAGGTAGAGCCGTTCTGCGGCGGGGAGGACGGCAAACAATTGCAGGCTCAGGATTCCAATGTAGAGAGTCAGCACGCTCAAAAACGCGGCGATCGCGATGAACAGGCACTTGCGCACGGCGCTTTCGGGCGCGCGCAGCGCCACACAGAGGGCGCCTGCGTGCAGCGCACCGCTCAACGCAAATGTGGGCAGGTAGGGCTCATCGAAGAGATCCCAGCGGCTGAAGAAGAACAGCAATGGAACTGCGACCAAGAGCGCGCCGAGGTGTCGTTTAAATAGAAAGGTCTGCACGAGAATTACGGCGCGCCCCCAATTTATCGCGCCGGCTCAGCGCGGGGGCGGGACGGAGGCATCCGGTGTGCCGGGAGTCCGGCCATCGGCTCGCTGCTTGAGCAACATCAGCAGCGCGCCGGCCAGTATCGTCATGTCCGCGACGTTGAAGATTCCGGTCCGCAGGGAACCTAATCCGACATTGAGAAAATCCGTTACCCGGCCATGGAACATCAGTCGGTCGATCAAGTTGCTCATTCCGCCCCCCGCCACCAGGGTCAAGGCGATAAATCTGATGCGGTCCAAGCGCCGCGCGAACAGCGCCGCGAAGACCAGGCCAAGGAGCAACAGGGCGACTGCTCCGGTAAAGATCATGAATCGCAGATTTTGCGGAAGCGAGGCCCCGAGGCTCAGGAAAGATCCAGGATTATCCACGAGCTGCAAACGGAGCGAATCGGCAAATAGAGATCGCGTGACGCCCGGGGCGAGAAAGGCGCGAGCCGCCGATTTGGACGCTTGATCGCAACCCACGCAGCAGCAAAGCGTGAGTACGACAACGAGGTATCTGGGAATGGATCGCATGCGCTCAGAACCGCAATTTGCCGGTCAGCATTTCCCACCATAAGCGCCAGTCGCCCATGAGACTGAATCCGGGATACTTGAAGGTCGCGGGCTTGTTGTGCTCGAAGAAGAAATGACCGACCCAGGCGAATGCATATCCTTCCACCAAAGCGATGGCGAGGAGCCACCACTTTTGCGTCACGAAGGCGCCGATGATCAGCGCCAACGCCACGCTGGTTCCCACGAAGTGCAGGCGGCGCGACGTGGGATTGGCGTGCTCGCTAAGATAAAAAGGATAGAAATCGGCGAAGCGTCGGTACTGCTTTTCCTGGTTCATCAAGTCTCCGTGCCCGCTATTTCGCCAGGCTTGTCTCGACCCAATCGAGTCGATCCTTGTGGAAGTGCTTTGCCGCGATCGGAACGCCCGATGCCGGAAATACCATCACATATTCGTCGGCCGCGGTAAATTTCGGCCACAGCGCGCCGCCGGCGGAATCGGGATCGCCGGTTTTGGCGAATTGCGCCCAGTACTTGTTGGCGGCGGTCGCAACGGCTTTACCTTCATCATCAAAGGGCGTGGCGCGCGGGGTGTCGAACACGTACGGCAGTTCGCCGCCGTGCGGCAGACCGAACATCGTTGCGCGTTGCGCGGCAGGCGTATACGAGAAATGGTAGACGAAGGTGGGATTACCGTGCTTCGCATGCAGGCGAGCCAGATCGCGGTCCGGTTCACTGATCGATGTATCGGTGACCCAGCGCGCGATGATGCGGTCGGCATCGCCGGTGTGATCCGGATCGTAGGCAGCCAAGAACGCCTCGCGGTGCTGCTGAATGGCGGCAAGGCGGTCGGCGGCGTTCAGACCGCGGCGCGTGAGACTGGCCTCGTCGCTGTTGCCGCCGAGTAGGTACGGCACATGCGCTTCGGCGCCCTGGGCAAATCCATCAGCCGCGCTGCTCTTGATCATTTTTCCGTCGGCCATCGGCAGCAACTGATCCGCCGATCCGATGGGCGCCGCGTTGCCGGTCAATTCGGCCCAGGTCAGCGAGCGCAGGGCCTTCGCCGCCGCTGCGTCCGCGCCGTGGACCCCCAGCTTTTCCGCGAAAGCGGCACCGCTGTGTTCCACAGCGGAAATCGGTCTGGCAGCCAGGCGCCCGAAGCCTGATTCCGATAGGGCCTTGGCGAACAATCCCTTGGCTTGCGGGGCCAGCATCAGATAGTTGATGGAAATCGCGCCGGCCGATTCGCCGAATATCGTGACGTTATTCGGATCGCCGCCGAATTGCTTGATGTTCATCTTCACCCACTCGAGCGCGGCAATTTGATCCATCAACCCATAGTTGCCCAGCAGACCTTGGGGATTCTCGGCCGTGAGTGCGGGATGCGCGAACCAACCTGCGCGGCCCAGCCGATAATTCACAGTCACGACTATGACGCCTTGTCGGGCAAATTGGCTGCCGTCGTAAGCTGAACCTGATCCGAATATGAATGCGCCGCCATGTATCCAAACCATGACGGGGAGCTTCACGCCGTTTTTGGCGGCTGTGGGTTCGTAGACATTCAGATAGAGGCAATCCTCCGCTTGCGCGCAAGAGGATGAGAAAGCATACCCCTGGCGTACTCCCGGCCACTTCGTGGGAGGTTGCGGAGCGCGCCAGCGCAGATCGCCCACGGGGGGAGCGGCGAAAGGCAATCCCTTGAAGACGGCAACGCCATCGGCGGCGGCCCCCTGTACCTCGCCTTGGGCTACTTTGACGACCGGCGCCGCGGACGTGGGTGATGGCGCCGCGGCGGCGGGATGACCCGCCTCCGTCTGGCAGCCAGATCCGCACTGCAGAACAAAAACCATCGTCGCGGCTTGCGCGATGAATCGCATTCTCAACATGACTCCCCTCCAAACCCGGTCAGGCTATCTCGTGCGGCAGCATAAGTGATGTAGGAACAGGCGATGCGATTTTTTAGGGGACAGAATGTACGTCGGCATACACCCATGCTTGCTGGCCGGAAGCGAGTTTCACGCTGACGCGTTTGTATGCGGGCGATTCGTAGCTGTCTGCGTTCTTCAACTCGGCATCGCTGATTTCGAACACCGTACCGGTCACCCGGCTTGCCGCGCTGCCGTTGAACTTTACGATGGGATGGTGAGTCAAGCCGCTGGCTGCGACGATGTTCGGATCCTCGATGTGCACGCGCGCTTGCTCGAATCCCGGAAGTTCGGCCGGTTGACCGGTCAACCGCCTTCCGAAAATTGCCAGCTGAACGTTTTCTTGCTGCAACGTGCCATACGAAAAGAGTAGAGGCATGTGCGCCACTACCTGCCAGTCAACGCACGTACGACGCCGACCACTCGCCTTGCCCGCGTTTCCGGGCGCTTGGCGTTATTGATTGATTCGACGGCTTCGCGCCGCTTCGAGTAGCTGAGCGACTGCCATTTCTTCCGTATGGCATCGTTCTTGCGCAGCGCCTTTTTGAGATCCTCCGGCACTTCGACATCCCTGACCTCAGTGTCCAGCGCAATCGTCACAGCCATCGTTTCGCCGCCGCTCAGGCCCGCCGCCTCCCGGTTGCTCCTTCGTAGGGGGATGCAAGTGATTCCGCCCATCGCCGCGATAGTGCTGCGGTAGGTAAAACCGTTCAACGTGACTCTCACTGGCGCGCGGATTTTGCCGAAAGCCGCCTTCGGATCGAAGGTCACGGGTATGAAGCACATTGCGCCCCGCCGATAGATCTCGACGGTGACGGTTTTCGAATTCATAGACCGCTCGTCGACGAATCCGCCGCCGCGAGATCTGCCTTTCGTCGCCGCACCCTGCCCAACGCTCGATCCAACAGGTAGCCCAGCGTGTAGGCCACGACGACCTGTAGGATCCCGCTGCTTTGATCGGGCGCTCGATGAATGACGGTGGGCGCAAAGATCTGCAGCAGGCCGTAGATCACCCACGCGAGCATCGCGAGGCGGCCGATATTCAGCAGTGCTGTCATGAGTCATTCCCTCGACTTGAACACCTGGCCGGAAGTATTGCCAACGTTTGGCTTCGTTTCAAGCGCGCACGAAATGCAGCACCAGGCACGATTGACGGCTACTGCTCTTCATGGCCGCCTATGAATCGATAGCCCGCGCCCTTCAAATTGGCCCCTACTCGTGCGAACTCCGCCTTGTCCGCATCCTTATCGCCGTGAATGTCATAGACGGATCCCTTTGGCAGTCTGAGTTCGTCTCTCACGAACGGAACCACCTCATCACAGGAAATATTGTTGCCCTCCTGCTCGTTGTTGAGAGCCACGATGCATGCATGGCGCTTACCATCCAAGGTCACAATGACGTCTGCTTTTGTGGCGATGAGTGGGGGGCCTTGATAAGACGCCGGGGCTTCTGTCGATGAGCCGCAGCCGGCCAGCGGAATGGCAATCACCCATGTGCGAAAGGTGTGAGCCGCGGTTCTCGCGATCGAGCCATGGCGCCGCTTAACTTTCATCGGTTCCCTCCCGCATAAACGGTATTGTCGTCAATGACTTTCAGGTGGTCAACGTTGCCGCGCCCGCGCCTTTCCATCGGGGCAGCCGCAGAGCAGCTCAACGAAGTTCCTTTCTGACTACCAGCTTGAGACCGGACCAGATCTCGCTGACCGCGCAAACCTTGATATCGACAAATCCCAGGGGTAATGCGACCTCGCGAATGGTGTCTTCCGTCACGTCGGTCGCTACCTTGGCCGCCTTCTTGGGCCAAGACACCCAGACTGCAGCTTCCACGTTGAGCGCTTTCCTTAACTTGGCCAAATGTCCGCTCAAATCCTCGCGCCGCGTCACAAAGATTTGCGCGATGTCGATGCCGCGGCTGGGGCGGGATTGGAATGTCACGCCGTCCGGTAAGGGTTCAAGAAGCTGCGCGTAGTCCTTGGGCGCGTTCAGCAAGAGCAGAGAGCTGCCTGCCTTGATGCCCAATTTTTTGGAGAGAGGCGTGCCCGAATAGCCGGCGGTCGTTGGCGATAGCCTGCCTGCGCGATTGTTAGCCATCAGGGACCGAGCGCGTGCCATGCATACACCGCAGTCGCAAGTAAACCCAGTACGGTGCGAACCGCGTGCAATTTCACCCATCTATCAAGCAGTGCGCGTGTCTCCAAGGACGCCAGATCACGCCCGGGCTCGAGCAAGGTGTGATTGGTGGGCATGATGCCAAGGAGGGTAAACGGAACAACCGCGCCTATGAGCAGAGCCGCGATCGCCCAAGCCAGGCCGCCTCCCATCCACCAAGACAGGAGGCCGGTCCCCATGCTGACCAGGGCCAGCGGCGCCTGCATCCAGGTAGCACGGCGATAACTGGGCGCCCACTGCAAAGCTGCAGACTTCGTCTCGAGCATCATGCGAGCGGGGTGCTCGACGAGATTAATATAAAGTGCGGCGCCTGCGAAAAGTGCGGCGCTGACCGTGGCGATGAACTTGAGCAAATGCAGCATTGCGCGCCTCGCGGTCAGTTGAGCAGCTATCCCATTTTCTCCCTTACCATCGCCACAACCTCAAAGTTTCCCGACGATGGCTTTCGCCACGGTCTGCTCCACTTGCGTGGCCTGGTCCAGCGGAACTCCGTGCACACTCACCACAAACCACGTATTCCCCTTCCTGACGTGCAACACCGCACCGTTCCCTACCACCGTCTGGATCGCCTCATCGCCTATTCCGCTCACAGCACTCCCCAGTCCCGTCATCTTCGCCCCGTCGTTCGCGCCCTCAATCAAAATCGTAAGCTCTCCCGCTCCCTGCTTATATTTCTTGGGAGTCCATATACATCTGTTCGCGGCCGCCCCCGCGTTGACATCCGGCACGCCCAACGCCGCCGCAGCCTCACCAGGGGTCAGCAGCGAACACGGATCAACCGCCCACGCTGCCCGTCCACTCAACATCAGCGAAGCGAAAACAACGCACCCCGCAAATGCCATCCTGTGTCTTAGCTCCATACAACCTCCTCACGATCAAGATCACTTCTGCACAACGGTCTCAATCCTGAAACATGGTAACGCCCTACTAGGACGCGTCCTAGTTTGGAGCAGATCTCTCCCTACGACGACGAGCCCTGCGGTTTCAAGACTAACTTGATCGCCTCAACAATCGCATCCCGCGCCTTTCCGTCCACCACATCGATCACGATCCGCGCCGCGCCACTCGTCTTCTGATGCAGCTGCACGTGTACAGTCTTTGTCCTCAAAACTTCACTCACCATCGACAACTCGGGCGCCTTTGGCGTCGAAGGCGTCCCCTGCCCTCCCAACGCCTTTCGCACCAAATTTTCGGTCTCCCGCACCGACAATCCACGCTCCGCGATCAGCGCCGCCAAGCGCTCTCGCTCTGCATCATCCTCGAGTCCCAACAACGCGCGCGCATGTCCCATGCTGATTTTCTTTGAATCAATCAGGTCCACCACGGATTCCGGCAAATCCAACAACCGAATGAGATTGGAAACTGCGGCACGCGACCGACCCACCGATTCCGCCACTTCCGCGTGAGTCAGCGAGAACTCTTCGGTCAATCGCTTCAGCGCCCTCGCCTCCTCTGCACTCGTTAACTCCTCGCGTTGAATGTTTTCAATCAGCGCAACCGCCACCGCTTGCTTGTCAGAAAGCTCGCGAACAATGACTGGAATGTCAGCAAGGCCCGCCAGCTTCGCCGCCTGCCACCGCCGCTCGCCTGCCACGATTTCATATTTTGCAGCGCCGCGGGCCCCGGCCGGCAGCGGCCGGACCACAATCGCCTGAATCACCCCGTTGGCCTTGATGGAAGCCGCGAGTTCCTCGAGCGGCTCTTGATGGATTTCACGCCGCGGCTGAAATGTCCCGGGTTGCATGAGCGATACCGGCAGTGTCCCACTGCCGCGGCTGGAGCTCACCGTCGGTGCCGCGCCCAACAGCGCACCCAATCCCCGACCTAAACCCCTTGATTCAGCCACGGTTCGATTCTTCCATCACTGGCCTGCCGACGCTTCTGACCAATCAGGCGCCTCGCACTACTCGCGCCTGCCACGATATAGACAACGTACCGTTCACTTCTTGACCTCCAGCATCGCTGCCATTTTCTGATGGATCAGATTGATCGCCTTGAGAGGACGGATCATCACCTTGAAATCAATGATTTGGCCTGCTGGATTCCATTTGATCATGTCCACTCCGTTAACGCTGATCCCTTCGATTTCCACTTGAAACTCGAGTATCGCATCGTGGTTGCCGACGACTTCGCGAATATAGCGAAAGGATTCGTTGAAGAAGACACGAAATGCGGCAGCAAGATATTGCTTCGTGACTGCCTTCCCGACCTGTGCAGTATGGACCACGGGCGAATGGAAAATGACATCATCGGAGAGCAATGCGTCCAGTCCGCTCGAATTGCGTGAATCCACGAGTTGATGCCAGGCACTAACGGTGTTGAGCGACATGATGCGTTCCTAACGGCGCACTAAGCGGGTCTTTTCAAGGTCAGGCAACATTTTCCGCAGCTCGGTCAAGGCTTTTGCGAAAAGTGCGCACACATCCCGTCTCCTCGAATCCTAAACCCAGGTGGGCTGCAAGACTGACGTCATCATCAAGGAGGGCATCCGATCCGAACTCCGTGCAACCTTGATGGGTCGCCCAGCGTTCCGCTACCTGGACCAACGCGCGCCCGATGCCCTGGCGGCGGGCCGTCGCTACGACGTACCAGCCCTCGAGATACGCTACGCGATCGGTGGAGCAGCCGTCCACCACATTGCGTATGGAAAGTTCGGCAAATCCGAGCGGCGCTCCATTATCGCTGACCACCAATAAGACCTCCGCCGGTTCACGGCGATCTCCGGCGAAATAGCGCTCGATATCCTGTTCATGGTCAGCTCGACCACCATTCGGCCACAGGGCGCAGCGCATTTCGGCCCATTCCCCAGCATCTGCCGCGGTCACCGAGCGGATCTCAAAATCTCTGCGGCTCATTCGAACCAAATCTCGATTTCGTAGCCGTCGGGATCGCGAACAAAGGCATACGGCAGGCCCGGTCCAAATTCGCCGCGCGAGGTGACGGCACCCCCGGCGCGCTCGACGGCTGCAACTGCCGCGTCAATGTCTTCAGGCCGGTTAAGTCTAAATCCAAAATGAATGATGCCCCCGGGAACGCCGGCGTCGGCCGGGCGTTTCTCAAAGGCCAGAACGTCGAACTGCCCGGGCCCCAGCACCTGTACAGTCGATTCGCTGCGAAAATATTCGCGCACTCCAAAGACGGCACTGTAAAAGGCCAATGACCGATCGAGGTCAACGACCGAGAGTGCTACGTGACTGAGCCCGTGTGTCTTGACCATGGCTACCCCAACCAGAATGTCCAACGATGCGCGGCGCCGGAAGCTCGATTGCCAGTTTACTCCCAACGATTGGCGTTCTTCGGGAACCCCGGACGCTGTATGCGCACCACGCAGAAGCGTTGGCCCGTGGGCGCCTGCATCACCACCCAACGCTCCAAGCGGTCGGTGACTTTGGCGCCCAGCTTCTCCAGGCGAGCCACCTCGGCCGGAATATCATCGGTCTCTATATCAATATGAACACGGCTCTCGTGATTCACCCGTTGAATCTGCACGATCGCCTCGTCCGGCGGCGTTTCGAGCATGCGGTAGTTGCCGCGGCTACCCGGATGCTTGGGGTCGACGGCTCGCCCCAGCGCTTCGGCCCAGAAATGAGCAGCCTCATCCACGTTGGATGTGTTGCAGTCGATCAGCAGGGCGCAGAGGCGGGAATGATGCATAGGCGGCGCGTCCTCAGAAGGTTTAATCCTCGCGAATTTTGGCGTACATGACGGAATCGATCAGTTCGCCATCTTTGAATGCGCTCTTGCGCAGAACGCCTTCGCGGCTGAAACCGGCCTTTTCCAGAACGCGCATCGACGCCGGGTTCCACGCGAACACCGTGGCCTCGAGGCGCCAAAGCGGCATGGTCTCGAACACATAGGCGGTCATCGCTCGCGCAGCCGCAGTGGCGATGCCCCTGCCCCACATTGGCTCGGCAAGCCAATACCCGAAGCGTGCGGTCTTCTCTGCGACCGCCTGCTGTGGAATCACGCCAACGCCGCCCACGGCTTCACCCTCGAACTGAATCGCCAGGTTGTTGGAATTCGACTTCGAGTGTTCGAGCCAGAACTGCGCATCGGCCTCCGTGTAAGGGTGCGGGAAGGTATCGAGAAGATTGCGCCAGATCGCCCGGTTGTTGGCGAAGCGCAAAAGATTCGTCTTGTCGCCCGCTTCCCACGGGCGAAGAATGCAATGGGGCAAATCGGTATTCAGCTGCATTGGCATTGGCGGTCAATGGCTACGGCTTCGCGACGGCAGTTAAGGATACATCACGCGGCGCGTCCGGCCCGTGTCTGACCTTGAGATGCAAGATCTCTCCCACCTGCCTTTGCATCGCAGTCTTGAGGGTATCGGCCTTGGCGCCCGCAACGAGAATTCCCTCAATTTCGACGATAAGATCGCCCGAAGCGAGATTTGCCGAGGCCGCAGGCGAGGACGCCGCGACGCTGTCAACCTTGACGGTCCGCAACGTGGGGTTGAATGGGTTGCCTTCCACGTCAATCGACATGGTGAGTCCAAACCAGCCTTTTTCACCCGCAGCAAGCGCCGGGGCAGAGACGCTCGCCGCGACCAGGGCGAGGACGACCACAGCGGCGAGGTAGCGCCGAAGCCAATCTGTCCCCATCATCGAATCCTTTCCGTATCCAAAGTTTGGCGAGTCGAACCCTCTCTACTGCATCCGATCCAGCGCAGGGAAATGACGCCGCGCATAACTCAACACCTGCGCGTCGGTGGGGTGATCGGCATTCTCGACGGCGACAATGGCCTTGGCCAGCTGCGGATGCTTGTCGCGCAGATAAGCGGCGAATTCCTGTTTCGTTTGCGCCGGGCCGATCAAGAGGATCTCGTGCGCGCCGCTGAGCGCCTTGGCGACATCATCGAAGAAATTCCGATCAGCCGGAGATTTATGGCCTCCATGGGTGGTCTTGCGACTGTGGATTCGCTGGTGCTGATCTCGCGCATGCACCGCGATTTCCTCCTGTTCCGTTGGCGTAAAGTGCCATGCGGTCGCATTCTGGTGATCAATCCAAACAACGGCATGATAGTGCGACATTGAAGTCTCTCTTTTCGAAGAAGATCGTTATGAATCACGAGCGCAAATCACCCGTCATCGCTTGTGGACGGTAGCGGCGCTGAATGCGAAGCACTTGGCGAGGCTCTCGGGTATTCCCGGCGCGTTCATGCGGGCCCAGTTCCTCAACTCCGACTGTTCGATGCTGGCGCCTGCACCGCTCCACAGAGCTGCATATTGATGGTTCGGTGGATCGCCGCGATAAAAGACAAAATCCTGGTCGGCGGCGCGCGTATTGACGTAAAACAGATACCAATTTCCAAGGCGGTAGGAGTGAAGAATCTTCACGGACTCTGATTGCAGCTGAGCTGCAACTGCCGTCGAAAAGTCAGTCCTCTGCTTCGGCGTCAGCGAAAAAGCTACCTTGTCGCAAGGTGAGCCCATCGCGCATGAGCCGGTGATTAGGAGCGCGGCGCCAAACAAGCGTTTCATTGAACTTGCACGCTAAGGATGAGTTTCATGTATCGGCAGTTCATCGGAAATAGTTGCCCAACCTACCATTGATTTGGTCCAAACGTGCATTTCCGGTTTCGGCGCGCCAACACCATCGATCGCACCCAGTGGAATTCCGCGAAATTGGGGAAGACCGTTGGGCTCGTACCAAACTGGACAACCACATGAAGCACAAAACACCCTTAACCCACCTCCGGAGTCATATTTCGTAACGGCCGCCTCCGATGTTATAACCGCGAGTCTTGCCGCCTCGACCAGGCCCCACGCCGCATACGCGGTACCCGAAAATTTTCGGCAGTTCGTGCAATGACAATATCGCGCGTTGTGTAGTGCTCCCTCGATCTGAAATGTGACGGTTCCACACAAACAGCTGCCCTTGATCATGGCGCGTTCCTCTCGCGATGCGCAAGGTTGCGACGAGCCATACTCTTCAAGCGTCCCCGCGCAATCGAGTGGCAATCTGCCACGTATTGCCCCATGGGTCCTGAACCATCGCGCGCCGATCCCCGTAGGGTAAATCGGTGGGTTCTTCCACAGACCTTGCACCGGCTTTCAGCGCGCGCCGATACGTCTCGTTCGTATCCTCGACATAGACGTAGAGAAACGCGCGTGTCGCATCACGAGAACCTGTGTCGCTGATCATGATCCTCGAGTCGCCAATTTGCATGATCGCCGGCGCATCGGACGGAAGGTCGCCGGTGGCGCCGAAAACATTCTGAAGAAAATTGACCAGACCGCGCGCATCCGATACCACCATTCTCGGCGTTATGGTCGGCCAATCGCGAGGCTTGAATTCTTGGGCGCTTTTGATAGTCATGTTGAAACCCCAACACAATCAGATTCCACCGCCAGCGTCTCACGGAGTCAAGGACAAAAATGCGACATTTCTTCGCTGAAGCGCGCCTTTCCTCAGTTCGATCCCGCGCGCACGCGACGCTCAACTCGGAAATGACGCTGTGAAACGCAGCGCGTATCATCCACATCTAGCCACTCGATTTTGCGTTAGCGCCAAACACCACAGTTTGCGCACTACTCCAGAGGTTTGGACTCGTGAATAATAAACTGAAAAATTTTACGTTGCGTTCCCAAGATTTAGCCCCCTTCGGCGCAGGTCTGACCCGGCCGGAGTGTGTTCGAGTCGACCAGGAGGGCATCTGGGCATCGGACGATCGCGGCGGTATCGCGCGTGTGACTCAAAATGGCGTTGCGGAACTTCGGGGCGAGGGCGTCTACGAACCCAATGGTTACTGTAGATCGTCAGACGGTGCCTTCATTGTCGGAGGGTTGAAAGACAATAAGGTCTATCGCATTGATCGCGACGGCCGGGTCAGCGTGCTGCTTGACGAATTTCAGGGCAGCCCGCTTGGAACGGTCAATGCAGCATGGGTTGATAAACAGGATCGGATCTGGGTATCCCTGATGACGCGGCAAGAACGTTGGCATCAAGCGCTCAACAGCAAGCCTGACGGCTACATACTCCTGATTGAGCGTGGGAAAGTTCGAAAGGTGGCGGATGATCTTCACCTGACCAATGAAATCAAGGTTCACCCGAACGGCCAGTACCTTTATGGCGTGGAGACCCTGGGCAAGCGGGTATTTAGATTTCCGATTGGTTCGAAAGGTGATCTCGGGAAGAAGGAAATATTCGGCCCCGCGGACCTGGGACATGGTGCGCTGCCTGACGGCTTCGCTTTCGACGAAGACGGCAACGTATGGGTGACGATCATATCGCGCAACGGCATCGTGATTATCAGTGAAGATGGCGAGACGCGAACGATTTACGAAGAACCCAAGCTAGAGGCCGTCGACGCATTGGTGACAGCCTTGCAGCAAGAGACCGCGACCACCGAGCACCTGGTTGCTTGCGCCGGCGAGAAATTGACCTTGCCGACAAGTTTGGCATTCGGCGGCACGGACCGCCGCACCGTCTACGTGGGAAGCTTGGGCTTGCCGCACCTCGTCACGTTTAAATCGCCTGTGGCCGGCCTTTCGTTGTATTAGGGATTGCTAATCGTCTCGTAGGAGACGTGTGCGCCTCGTAGTCTGCCAGCGGTATTTTTAGCCAGGGTGTCTCCATACTCGAGGGCAGCTAGCGCTCATACGTCCTGATCTCCAACAGGTGATTGTTGGGGTCATTGAAATACAGCGTCGGCGCCAGACCCCGAGCACCCGATTCTTCGCCGGGACCGGTGTTCACACCCACGGAGTCGAATGTCGGTCCGTATGCGATTTTGGCCGCTTTGATCCGATTGAATATCTCCTCGAACTCAGCCTTCGACACTGCGAACGCATAGTGCTCCATACCAGGCGTACCCCAAGGTGCCATCTGAATCTGGAAGCCGGCCCCGGCGCTGACGATGGTAAACGGACCGTCCCTGCCCATCGGAGCGAAACCCAGCACCCCGGTGTAGAACGCGACGCTGGTTTCCAAATCATTGACTTTCAATATCAGGTGATCAAGTGTCGCCATGGCGTGAGATCTCCTGGACAAGTGATTAGCGGGGCGCGGGGGGCGCGGCAGCGGCGCGAAACGGCAGTGGCACCTCGGTGCCCAACTGCAATTGCGCCCGCAACATGGGTGTGATCGCCTGCGATTGGAAGTGGATTCGGTACATCTGCACATCGCGGAAGTAGCGCTGCAACCGATCCCCGCGCTTTGCTCCTGACGCGCCCGCGCTGTGAAACAGCATCTCCACACAATCGCAGGCGGCGCGACAGCCTTCACGCGCCGTTCCCCAGACTTGCAAGGTGTCTGCGGCCGTGATGGGCTGCCCATCTTTCATCCATCGGTCGCATTGCTCAATGTGAAGGCGGGTCGCACTGAATGTGAGTGCCTCAGCTGCATCGGCGCGACACAGTGCCTCGCCAAAGATACGCTGCAACTCCGGATCATGCATTCGAGTACGCTGAGGATCGAACAGCAGCGGTTTCCCCCGCAGCAATCGCTCGTATTCCTCTAACGCTGCGCGGGCCGCGCCGGCGAAGATGGCGCCAAACTCACAGCTGAACCAACCGAAGATTATCCCGAGGAACAACCCTTCGCCGTGCAGCCGCGTACCCGGCGTACCGTTGTGCAAATTACCGGTGGTCAACAGACCGACCGGCGAAGGAATGATGTGGCGGTCGGGAATGAACACCCCGTTCAACCGCACGCTGTTGGAGCCGCTCGCCTGCATGCCCATGGCGACATCGCCGCCCCAGTCCGGCAACACCTCGATGCTGGAGCGCGGTACCACGAAGGTCACGGGCGCCGGCGAACCATCGGCGCCCGGGATGAAGGCGCCGCCTAAAAAATGGGTGCACACGGGGATTCCCGACGCGAATGCCCACACGCCGCTTACACAGTAGCCTCCGTCACGACGTTCGAATGTCGGCACTCCAGCCGGACCGGCCGCAAATGCGGCACGAAAGTCTCCCTCCGGGCCAAAGAGCTCGCGCTGTACCTCTTCCTCGAAGTGCGAGCCCACAACCAGAGCATGCGATGATGCGAGGGCGTAGCACCAGCCGCTGCCGGGATGTCCCCGGGACAGTTCGAGGATTACTCGAATATAGGTTTCGCAGTCTGCTCCGCCACCGTTGAACATCCGCGGCTGCAGGATTCGATAGAAGCCGCCCTCCAGAAGTTCGTGGTGTATCTCATCGGAGTAGCAGCCGCGCGCATCACTCTGATCCTGCTGTGCGCGCAGCTTTGCGCCAATCTGCGTAGCCCGCGCAATGAGCTCGGCCGCAAAGGGGTGACGAGATGAGATGGTGTCGGCTGCCATTGCTCATTGTAGCAATCTCAGGTTATCCCGGGTCGCCGGGCTTCGCGTTCCCGTAAATACAAAAATAGAGGCAGCCCGCAGCTCACACCAATCAAGCAGGTAGCCGCAATGGGCAACCAGACATGTCGCATTACACACGCAGCGCCTTCGCGGCGAATGAATATGATTAGAACCACTGCAGATACCAACACGTCTAATCCGAAAAATGCACCCATGCGCGTCGAAAACAACTCGGTCAACAGTAACCGGAGGTTTGGACCGTGCTGAGCGAGCCACGGAAGGAACTGCGAATAAGGCAAAACCGCACCAATGAGAGCAAGCGATAGATATAGTCGACGCATCATTTACCTCCGCGCAAATTAGGATTCGCTACCGAGGCGTTCCCTAATATCCAAATAGGCGGCGTCGATCAAGGCACCCAGCGCCGCGGTGTTGGGCTCGGAACCAGGTTTCAATTTCACGTGCCGCATACGTTTGCCACTTCCCTGCAGCAGGCGCGCGGGATCCGCGAGCATTGCGCCGTAGAAGAAACCGACGTTGACGTGATTTTTGAATGAATTGACATAGCCGAAAGGCGCATCGTCCACACAAACAACAGGGCATCCATCGTGTATCAGCTCCCGGACATCATCACCGCACTGCCGCATCCGCGTGAACCAAAGCTGCGCGATCGACCGCAGCTCATTTGAGACATCCCTCAACCAGATTTCGACAGCCGGATCCCGCCTTACGGCCTTGGAGATCCGAAAGATGTCGCTGTTGCCGATCAGACCGTGGAGGTCGAGTGCAACGCGAGGAGGTCTAAGTCGGTGCATGGCAATGTGGCTGGGCGACGCGAGATTGACTCGTCAGGCCGACACGTTCAGCACCGCCAGACTGAGCGGTTCCAGCACGAGGAGAAACGCGGTGATTCGATTCAAGTGTGGCCTCGCTTGGGCCAATTATTGAGGTTTTAGCTTTTGCGCGCAATGATGCCTCGACAGTGGCGACGCGAGGAGTAAAGTCCTTACACTCCTGACGCCCCTCATCTTTGAGGGTCCAATCCCAATCGCTCGCGATCGACCGGTGCGCTTCGCAAATACAGTCAGGAAAATGACCGACACCAATCATTCCATGGGGTATCCCCAAGGCGACCAAGAGCTGCAGCGATACCGGGACATGTTTGCCCAGTCGCAAGACTTTTTCGCGTTGCTTCAGGGTCCCGAGCACCGCTTCGCCATGGCCAATCCTGCCTATCTGCAGCTCTTCGGTCATCGCAATATCATTGGACTGACGGTTCGCGAGGCCCTTCCCGAAGTTGAAAGTCAGGGATTTCTCGAGCGCCTTGACAGCGTTTTTGCTTCCGGCAAACCTCACACCGGTGCAAATATGAAGGTCGTTCTTCATGGCACGGACACCCGCTTCGTGGATTTTGTGTACCAGCCTATTAGGGGCCCAACTGGCGAAGTCACTTCGATCTTCGTGCACGGGTCAGACACCACGCAGAGGCGCGCTACCGAGGAGGCTCTTCGAGTCTCAGAAACTCGCCTCCGAGAGCTGAACGGCGAACTAGAACGACGGGTCATTGAACGTGCACAAGCGCGCGGCCTCACCTGGCAGTTGAGCCCTGATTTGCTAGGGGCCCTTAACTCGAAGGGATACTTCGAGACCTCAAATCCCGCCTGGCAGACTGTCCTCGGGTGGACGGAAATTGAAGTTGCAGCCATGTCGATCTTCGAGTTGCTGCATCCGGACGACGTGGAACACACCCGCGCCGGTTTCGAATTGACGCTCGTTGGACAGCCCGCGCTCCGTTTTACCAACCGCTATCGATGTAAGGATGGCAGCCACCGATGGATTTCCTGGGTCGGCATTCAAGAGGACAATTTTGTCTATTGCACCGGTCGGGACATCACCGCCGAGCGTGCGGCCGAAGCTGAGCTTTTGGAGGCGCAAGAAGCACTGCGTCAGGCTCAGAAAATGGAGGCGATTGGCCAGCTCACGGGCGGCATCGCGCATGATTTCAATAACTTGTTGACAGGAATCTTGGGTTCGCTCGACCTGGTGCGGAGGCGCATAGCGGCCAATAAATTCGACGAGGTTCCTCGCTTCATGGACGCCGCATCCAATTGCGCGAAAAGCGCAGCAGCCCTCACCCACCGGCTGCTGGCTTTCGCTCGTCGTCAGTCGCTTGACAGTCGTCCCAACGATTTGAATCGACTCGTCGCAAGTATGGAAGATTTGCTTCGTCGAACATTGGGTGAGCCCATCGAGTTGCAGTGTGCCCTCGCCGATGATCTGTGGACCGCGTTGACGGACGCTAACCAACTCGAAAGCGCTATTTTAAACCTCGCGATCAATGCCCGGGACGCCATGCCGAACGGCGGCCGCTTAACCATCGAAACCGAGAATATTCAGCTGGATAAAACGTACACGTCGCTGCACGAGGATGTTAAACCGGGTGATTACGTCGCCATCAGTGTTTCGGACACGGGGGTCGGGATGTCCCCAGACGTGCTGGCAAGGGCAGTCGATCCATTCTTCACGACCAAACCCCTGGGCGAGGGCACAGGGCTTGGGCTATCGGGGATTTATGGTTTCGCGAAACAAAGCCGGGGACATTTGCGCATTCACAGCGAACTCGGGCACGGCACCACGGCCAAGCTGTATCTTCCGCGTGTTTCACAAAACGCGGTCGACCTTGCGGCTACGAGCGTTGCATCTCCGCGCGGACATGGAGAGACCATCCTCGTGGTTGAAGATGACGTCACGGTGCGGCTGGTGATCAGCGACTCGCTCAAAGATCTTGGATACAAGATCCTCGCCGCATCCGATGCGCGCAATGCCATAACGCTGCTGCGAACGAGCCAACATATCGATTTGTTGATATCCGACGTGGTCATGCCTCATGTCAACGGTAGGAAACTGGCGGAAACGGCACGGGGGTTGCGCTCCAACCTCAAGGTTCTATTTGTCTCCGGCTACGCAGAGAACGCCACGGCACGAGGCGATTTCCTCGATTACGGTATGGACATGCTGACCAAGCCGTTCACACTCGACGCGCTTGCGGCCAAGGTGCACTCGCTCATCAAGTCGGGTATCAGCACCCAAACCTTACCGGCATCTTGATAGCTGCGGATGCCTAGTCTTTTAGCATGGGTTTGCCCTCATGCGCGACCAGCAAATCGTGCATGTCGTTGGCGTGCTCCTCTTCTTTTACCAATATCCAGTCCAGCATTCTCTTGGTCCCTGGATCTCTGTCTCCAAAGTAGCGAATAAGCTCACGGTAATGATCCACGGCGATGCGTTCGGCAATCAGATTTTCCCTGATCATGTCGACGAGGTTTTCCGCCTTACCGAACTGTGAAGCGGCGCGAGTCTCCAGTCCTTTGGGATCGAAGTCTGGCTTGCCACCCAGTTGATTGATGCGCTCGGCGACGGCCCGCATATGTTCGGCCTCCTCTTTCGCATGCTCGTCAAATTCTTCCTTGACACTATCACTTGAAATTCCCGCGGCCGCCACAGCGTGCATGGTGTAACGCAATACGCAGACGATCTCCGTCGCAAGAACCGTTTGCAGAATGGAAATCGCTTTCTTCGGGTCTCCCTGATAGGTATGGGTGACGGCACCGTCGCCTAGGTTTTTGCGCGCCCGTGCCCGGAGGGTCTTGATGTCGCTTAGGAAAGGCTGTGACTTTTCCGCTGCCGATTTCTTGCTCATGGGATGCGTTCTTTCTCGGAGGTGACTTGAGTGGGGACTATACCCCTCAGCCGAAGCGTTCTGGCCTCACCTCCTGTCGCGAACACGCGTAGGCGCAATCTGACCTTCACTAACGATCTTAGGGCCTAGGAGTTAGGAAGCTGAGTGGCTACCGTTAGTGGCAAGCGAACCAATCGGCACCAATGGCTCTCGATCAAATTAAATCAAGCAGAAGGATGGAGTTATGCGATTGAATTTAACTGCGGCGATATTAACGACGCTCTGCATTGCGGCTTGCAACAACGCAAAATCGCCCGATACAGTCTCCAAAGACGTGGCGAAAGCCGAGCAGAAGGCATCAACAGAAGTGGCCAAGAGTGAAGACTCGGCCGTTAAAGACCTGGACGGCGCTGCCGGCAAGGTCGACGACAAGGTAGTGGCATTCAACAATGCCGCGGCCAAGGATGCTTACAATCTTGCAGTCGCCAGGGCGGATGGGAACCGCAAGGTAGCACTTGCCAATTGCGAGTCTGCGAGCGGCGACGCTCAGAAGATGTGCAAGGACCAAGCGGAAGCGGATTACGCGGCGGCCAAGGCGAATGCGAAGGCCGCGGCACAGTCTGAGAAGCAATAACACCGGAGACTTAGGACAAAGGGTGTGGCCCGGCCCGGATGTGGCCTCGTTGGTTCAAGGGTGGCCGGTATGGGTAAGACATGAGTGTGGGGGCATCAAAATTCGACCGCTTGCCCAAGACGCTTGCGAGCGTGCGTGATTTCAATGCGGGAAAGGGAATTCTAATAATTCTGGTCGGGGTCATTCTTTATGTCGGGCACAGCGCCTTCATTCCGGCGGCTCTCGCGCTGCTCGCCGGGTTAATTCTCTCAAGCCCGGTCGAGATGCTATTTCGCTTGGGACTTCCGCGTGGTATCGGTGCACTGCTCATTTTGGTGGTGACACTGACAGCAGCCGCGGGACTGATCGCCATCGTTTGGACGCCCAGTCAGCAGTGGTACGCGTCCGCTCCCCATACTTTGGCGACGATTCAGAAGAAGGTGACGCCGGTAGCCAAGTTGGTGACACGTATCGAGGAACTGACCAATAGGGCCTCCCAGGTTGGCGCGGTCCCTACGGCAGCCCAATCTGCGCCCGTCGCCGTAGCAGTGGCCCAAGAGGGTGCGCCACGTGTAGTACTTGCGACGATTCGCGACTCTGCAATGGGCCTGGCGGCATTCGTGATCATTACGCTCTTCCTTTTGGCGGGCGGCCCGCCGATGGTAGCGAGAATGACCGCGGCTTTTTTTGATCATCTCAAAGCCAATCATGTCCAACGCTACATTGAGAAGGTGAGAGCGGAAGTGGGTAATTTCTATGTCACGACTGCACTCATCAATATTGGTTTGGGCATTGCCACGACGTTAGTCATGATGGCGTGGGGAATGCCAACGCCCTATCTTTGGGGCGCATTGGCGGCCACGGTCAATTTCATTCCCTATGCTGGGGCGATCGTCACGCTGATAGTCGTCACGCTGGTGGCGGTTGTATCCTTCGACAGTCTCGGACAAGTCGTCGGCGTGGCGATGAGTGATCTTGCGTTGGCGACCATAGAGGGTCAAATCGTCCAGCCACTGTTGGTCGGCAGGCGCCTGGAAGTCAATCCGCTATTGATTTTCCTTGGCCTGTGGTTTGGCGGCATTTTTTGGGGTGTCGCCGGTGTGATACTCGCGACACCTATGCTCGTCGCGCTGAAAGTAATCGCCGAAAACGCCCTCGACGGGCAGTCGATGCTGCAATTCTTGGGGCCCAATGATCCCGCCTCCGAGAAGCCACGGGCTCTGAAGACTCAGGGGTGGCCGCTGAGGGGGCGCGCGCGATAACTCCACCTGAGTACTCTTGCACCGCTAGTTTAGCGTTGGCTCAAATTCGGCGAGTTTCTGCCGTAGGAAGGCCTCTGACGTAATCGTACGTCCATCAGCGAACTTGATTTGATACGGCAACCCCGAGACCGACGACACGGAAGCACACAATCGTATGAAATCCTCAGCTGTTACAACTCGAGAACCGGCCGTCTGCAGCTTCAGACGCAGGTGATCGGCAGCATCCTTAGCCTCGTAGGCAGTGCCGTTTCGGATGAATTGAGCGTTCGGCAACGATTCGATCGCCGCAATTAGATACTCGATCCTTCGAGCTTCCAGCGGAGTCAAATTGCCCGCGTGCGCATGCGCGCCGATTGCGAGGAGGAGCACAACCAGGAGATAGCGCAGGTGCTTCATCATGGCGCAATTTCCATCATCTACCAACATTTCCCGGAACATTGCGGAAAGAAGGGCCGATGCCGGGTAATGGCCCCTCATGGATGAGAAGCGTCAAGCCGCCGACACCAGCGACCAGCGCCCACACCCAGGCCGCGACCCGAACGACCACTAAGCCAATCATCAATCTCCCCCTGGCTCGGCAAAGCGGCGGGCTGAGATCAGCTCCAAACACTTGGTTAACCGTCGCTCCGCGGCTTGCGATCATGAGCCTGCACCTCGTAGCGAAGCTCCACCATGCCGCTGGTATAGGCTTTGATCTCCACCAGGTGTAGGAGAACGTCTCTGTCGAGCTTCTCAAAAAAAGGTATCCCATCGCCAATCAAGACCGGCAAGATCGAATAACGAACTTCATTGGCCAACCCGAGACGGAGGCATTCGCCGCAGACTACCCCGCCGCCAACAAACCAGATGCTACGAAACGCGGGCCGCAGCTGTCCATTCACTAACTGCGCGAGATCGCCTGAGTAGAACTTGACGGTATCCCGGCGGCGCGGCAAATCGCGGTTCGTAAGAACGAACGTCGGTTTATCGCCGTACGACCACCCGAACCCTTTCGCTTCAAAATCCAACGCGGTCTCATATGTTCGAGACCCCATGACATAGCAGTCGATCGTCTTCAGAAAGGCCTCGACGAATCCTGGGTCCAGTGTATCCCCGCCTGCGAATTCGTC
This sequence comes from uncultured Gammaproteobacteria bacterium, assembly GCA_963775565.1. Classification (GTDB taxonomy): domain Bacteria; phylum Pseudomonadota; class Gammaproteobacteria; order Steroidobacterales; family Steroidobacteraceae; genus Bog-1198. The sequence goes on along the minus strand of CAVZJP010000014.1, from coordinate 128,837 downwards.
CGAGGTTTCGAGCCAGTCGACTCGCCCGTCCTTTCGAGCAATGAAGCCGTCCAGGCTCGCCGCCATGTGAATCGTTACTCGAGAGTCAGTGTTTGCCATCATCTCGCACTTTCGTTGGATGCCACTGCTCTGCCCTGCGGCGACGCTCCCGCGATCGCTCGAATCGATTGTTAGGAGTCAATGTTCATCCCTGAATTGAACCCGAAACAGCACGCCGCCCTGATCGTTGGTCCAAAAGACCACAAGAAAAGCCCTCGTTTTTTGGCAGTATGAAACCGTCCAGCGTTCATACGTGGCCGGTGCGGTACCCTCTGGCTTCGAAACATCACGCTTTATAGCGCCAGTCGGCAAGACCTCTGCGTTGACCTGCGAAATTCTCGGGCAGTTCAGGCTGTCGCGGACGAATAAGGCGATCGGCTGCAATGCATCGTGAAGGAGGGCTGGCGACGCAGTAGTTTGACCGGTGAAGCGCAATTGTTCCTGCGAGTCGGCGGTCGGCGTAGCGAGCGCCGCGACCACAAACGCAAGTTTAGGCATGACGGCTCGCACACTTGACTCCTAGCGATGAGGTTGAGCGACGCGGGTTTGCGTCGACTTAAAGCGAAGGCACTTTATCTCAATCATTTGATACCTCCTTAACTCACCGAAGACGCAACTCCCGCGATCGCTGCAACCGATTGTTAGTCCTCGCGCTTACATTAGAAGTAACGAAGAGAGGCCAAACAACGATTCCAAACACAAACCATATCACCAGGAAGACTGCGGCGTACCGATGGAGGGCAATTCGACCGATGCGCGACATTAACCTCCGGTGAATGGGATAACACCATCTTCGCGAACCCCGAATATATTCCCCTATTCAGAAAAACGTCGTACGCTTCCAATCAAGAGGTGCAGCCGCCATGACCGAACGCCTTCTCAAATTCCCTGTGCACTGCCCGATCTGCAACACCGAGTGGACATGCGCCTTGAGCGTCACCCAAATCAAAGAAGCGCTTGACAAGGGAACCCCCATCGCCGCCTACGCCGAGTGCCACGACTGGCACTGGGATCTAAAGGAAGGGGAGCGCCAAGCGCTTGCCTCCAAGCTTCGCGCGTAGGCGATTGGCCCCAATGCTCACCCACAAACAAGCAGAGTCCGCCGCCACCGCACTCACCATGCGCCCCCATGATAGACCAAGGGCATGACACACCGACCGCGAGAGATACGGTGCCGATAAGAGAAAGCACTGGTGAGATCGCTTCAACGCCGCTCCTTCTGAGCAATCATTGATCTTAGAGCCTAAAAAAATATGGAATCGCCATGAGCACAACGCCAATGGCAACGAGCAAAACACTGCTAGACACAAAGTACGGAAAGATCATCAACCCCAAACCACAGAGCAAAGGCACGACAGCCCGCTGTCTCCGGCCGTAAATGACGAAGCCGAGTCCAATCGAGCCGAACAGTAATCCCCAAAGAAGCGACGACGTGTTCAAGGACTCATTCTTCCCGCAGCTCTTTTAACGAGTCGATCTGCTCCAGCCCAGCCCCGTTCCCTTCCATGCGCTTGCTTCTCCAGAGCAGACTACAGGTATCGAATCTCGATATCGCATCCGCGAGAGATCCCCTCTTCGGCTCATCGAAGAATCACGGCAGCGCTCTCACCGCGAAGATGGACGCACAAAGGGTGATTCCTACGACAGCCGCCAAGTTACCTATCAGGACGAGGCGGGCCGCTCGCGCGGGTAGGTTTAGTCGTCGCAATCGATGTACCGAGCGAACAAGGAGTCCGAGATAAGCGCAGCCCAAGAATATCCACCCGAATAGGGGCCGCCATAACACCAGCGCAAGGAACAGGGCTACTACAAGAAGATTGAGCGATTTGGTGCGAGAGGATGAAGCGATGAGGGCGGCTCTGGCATCAGGCTGCATAAGGGCAACTGCGCGCCTATAGAGCAAAGTAGCTGCTACAAATCCCGAGATTGCGAAGAACAGCGGATAGGCGCTTAACATGGCAGGTCGCTTCCTTATCCCTCTAACGTTGGGATTGAGCGACGCGGGTTTGCGTCGACTTAAAGCAACCGTACTTTTTCTCAATCACAGATCCCTCCTTGGCATCACGAGGATGCGATCCCCGCGATCGCCCGAACCGATTGTTAGACCCCGATGACCCTTACGAACAACGCACCCATAACGGTCGCCAATGCATGCAGAACATAAATTGACAGTCCCGCGCCAATCGCCATTATCCCAGCCTTTAGGCCTCGAGACTTAATTAGATAATACGGCAGCACCAAAATAGTAATGCCAACAAAGGCGATATCCAAAGAGACCGAGCGACGGAACGAGCGTTGAAAGGAATCAGCCCGGAACCATGCAAACGTCGCGATACTGAGAAGAAGGCCACCTGCTATCGCACCGATCGAGTTGTAGCCAGGGATCCTAAACTGAGCTAGTCCGCAGCCGCTAGCGAAACCCACCAGCGCATAGAAAAGCGTGAGCGCCCGCGTTGGCGAGAATGGTCTCACGTCAAGTGTCTAACGATGAGGTTGAGCGACGCGGGGACTCGCCAGCGTCAAACAAAGGCACTTTATCCCAATCATCGACTCCCTCCTTGGCTCACCTAAGACGCAGCCCACGATCGCTCCAGCCGATTGTTAGGCCTACTTGTGTTCAAGTTGGGCTCCGCTACCGCGAAAGTTCATGTCATAGAACTGCCGAACGAGGTTATCGCATGAGGTCTTATTCGACTCACAAAGCACTTTCATTGTAACGATGGATCCGGTGCCGGCTGCCGTTACGAAACGCTTTACAACAGACGGATACGACGGATCCGTCTTCGGCGCAAAAGACCAGACTGTCATGTGAACCTGATCGGTAACTATTGTCCAGCCACGTACAGTGGAAAACGAAGCCTCTTTCATTTGCTTTAAAGACGCCAAAGCCTCGGCTACCGTTCTATATCCCACGTCTGAATTACCAGATTCTGGGAGTGATCCGGACGGCAAGTCATCCGCCATCGCAAGCGTCCAGAACATAAGGCACGGAATTAGCAAAGCGCGTCTATTCATGGAGGCCTAACGGTACGGTTGAGCGACGCGGGGCTTCGCCAGCGTCCAACGAACGCACTTTATTCCGATCATCAATCCCTTCCTTGTGTCACCGAAGACGCCGCCCGCAATCGCTCCAACCGATTGTTAGAAGTCATGGCGCTACTTGAACCACTCGTGGACAGGCCGCAGAGGGCCAAAATGAACGATCGCAAAAAAGCCCCCGACTAACACGGCCCACGCAAGAACGTGCGGACCAAGAGATCGCGCGAGCCTACGCCTATAAACCGACGCGGATTCGACCGAGGACACCCCCGAGGGATCGGCGACGCTGCGGCGACGAAGAGTACGAGTTAGGGTAAACAACATGTCAAACGCCAAAAACAAAGCCACTACCGCGCTGAGTATGTGCCAGTAGCCAAGTTGTCGATGACGTGTGCCCATGACTTCTACCGATTAGGTTGAGCGACGCGGGGCTTCACTGGCGTCGAGCGAAGGCACCCTTATTTCAATCATTTACCATCCCCTTGGCTCACCGAAGCTGCGGCCCGCGATCGCTCCAACCGATTGTTAGACGCCTAGAGCTGACGCCCGCAGTGGGGGCAAAACGAAATGAAAACGCCCCCGCCACCTGCGGATTCTGAAATCACTGTTACCCAGGAGCCCGATTTTGTCCACCACTCGTATCTCACATCGTGAGCGCAGGCCGTCGTGTGCCCCTCGAAGGTCTCGCAGCAGGGTTTAAATGGGCGCGGAACCCGGCGGGTGCCCTCGAGGCAAGCAGTACCATCCACGTGAATATGTCCGCGCGCCCTCTTCAACGTGCTCTTGGAGAGTTTGGCTGCGCTCAATAACCGATTGTTAGGCGTCATGTGCCGATGCCTCTAGAATACCGCTCACTGAGGGCTCCGAACGAAGGATGCTTTCCACATCCGCCATAAGAGCGTCCGCGGCATTTTGCTTTTCTCGCGACGCAAATACAGACGCTAAACCACCGCCCTCAGCAATTGTAAAGATCTGCCACTGGTCTGGAAAGTCGTGCCCATTCGCACACGCTGCGTAGAGCCGCAGCCGTGGATGTGCGACGTGCACCAGACGCCCGAAGTCCTCTGGCAAACAGCCGTGGATTGTGCGTCCTTTGGTTGTGAGCTGCGATGCCAACCAGTTTGCGAGTGCTTTGCCGTAGATGCCAGGGTTTGTATCGGCGTCCTCACCAGGCTCCGCCAAGAAAAGCGGTGATCGGAAGACAAAGTGCCGAGACGATTGCATGACGTCTAACGACGACGTTGAGCGACGCGGGGCTTCGCCGAGGTCAAACAGAACTGATTTATCCACATCATCTACACAATCCCTGGGCCGTCGAAGACGCGACCCGCGATCGCTCGAACCGATTGTTAGGGGCCAACGGTGGTGTCCTCCAAAACCTGGAGGGTGAGCGGGCGAATCTTTGAGTAAATCCATAGGCCCAGTGAAAGGAAGGCACCAATAAAGGCCGTAAATAGCACAGCCAGAAAAAGGCCGATGAATGGTGACGCCAACAGTCCCTTCACTCCGGTGATTGGCTGGTTATTCCAGCTGACTGTATGAAATCCGAACAACGCAAATGCCCCCATTAGTATCGCGAATGGGATCAGCGAGCAGGAGAAGCCGATTGCGGCCAAGCGAAATACTGAGCCGGTTCCGAGGCGCCGGATCGAGAGTGTACGGTTAGTTGTCACGTGAGATTCCTCGGGTGGCTGTTACGTCTGTTCGAAGTGTAATTGGCGCCTAACGTTTGAGCTGAGCGCCGCGCGCTGATGTTCGGGCTTGGCACTTTATCTTCCACGCGTGCGCTCCAGCGATTTGTTAGGCGCCGCTCACAGCGGCAGAAAGAAACCGATTGGCATTCTTGAGGTGCAATTGAATCTCACGGTCATTTCCTGAGTCATCTGTGAACGAGAACTTCACTACCTTTCCGTTGGCCGCCGCCCGCTTAATGTTGGTCAAGGGCACCCTGCATGTGAGGCCATATTTGCTTCCAAGATAGGTGAAAATCGGCCAGATACCTTCGATCAGTACCTCGCGATCGGTTACAACGACAACTAGGACCCTACTGGCACCGCTCAGAGAGAAGGGCCGAGTGCGTCGTCCGGAAGCTCCACTTTCCATAAACTTCTGGACGGGACTGGTGGTCTCTCGAAAGATCTCCTCAATTCTCTTGCCGCGAACATGGGAAACAACAGCCTGAACGCCCGCACAAACGGCGAAGACTGCGGCAATTGCAGTTCCGTGTTCGTCGAGAAAGATGAGAAGCGTCACAGGCGCCTAACGATGAGGTTGAGCGACGCGGGGTCGCGTGGACGCTAAACGAAACTGATTAATCCCAATCATCGACTTCCCCCTTGACTCATCGAAGACCTGGTTAGGCGCAACGGCCGCGCCAAATACACAACTACCGAGCCCGCCAAAAAATCGTGAAGCGCGCGACGCTTCTTGTTTGTCAGAAGTACTAACAACTCGCCGTAAACCCACGCGTAATACAGAATTTGGAGCGGCTGATACCAAGATGGCGCGAGAGTCTCGAGCTCGCGTCGCCGCTCACTTAGGTGCGGAGCCAACTGCATGTACGCGTCGTCCGACATATTTAGCAGCGGCACGCATAGCGCGACGGCGGAGGCCAGCCACAGCAGAAGTTCCGGCAAATTCCGAATGAAAGCTCTCGACATACCGATTGGCGTGCCATCAACGCGGACGACCCTCATTCCCAGAACTAACTTTCCGGGCGTGCCGCCGAACTTTGCAACCAGCACAACAGAAAAAAGTATCGAAATTACAATATTGGGGATCAGCATGTAGGCATCGAAGAGTCGATAATGGTGAGTCCCCCAAACAACAAAGAATGAGAGGGGCGCCAACACTACGAGATCAATCAGCATCGCTCCGAGGCGGCGCCAGAATCCGGCGTACACAAGCGGAGATGCAGGTAGTTCCATAAGCCTAACGATGAGGTTGAGCGACGCGGGGTTTCACCAGCGTCGACCGAAGGCACTTTATCTCAATCATCGATTCCTCCAACCTCTCCGAAGCTACGACCCCGCGATCGCTCGAACCGATGGTTAGGTCCACTAGCCGTTGGTGGTCGACAAAACACCCGCGCCAAAATCGCTCATAACGTAATCAGGTTTGCGCCTATCCCACAAGATGTTTTCCATTCTCTAATTACCTCAAGAACGCCTGCGAGGTCGGCTTCGGTAACCCCCATGCCGGGTCGCCTAGCCAAGAACCAAAAATGACCGTCATTATTCCGCTGAGCGTCAAACCGGTAATGCCATGGCTTCGCGGACACTTCTTTATATTCGAGGTATGGGTGAAACCAGCCCTCACTCGTGTCGCTACTAAGTCGCGGCTCGCTAACGTCTGGGCTCTTCCGAAGAACATCAAGCATACATTCTGCTGAACGCATTAGTTCAGCAGGGATCACTGCTTTTTGCGCTTGGGCTGGACTTGTCATTACCAACCCTGCCGAGACAAAAGCGAATAGATACGATGTGCTACGCATTGCGACGGGACCTAACGATGAGGTTGAGCGACGCGGGGCTTCACCAGCGTCAAACGAAGGCACTTTATCGCAAGCATCGATCCCCCCGAGTCTCAACGAAGCTACGGCCTGCGATCGCTCGAACCGGTTGTTAGACGGCTAGCTGACCCCGACACTGGGGCAACATATCCGCACCCGGGACATTCTGAGAACGCTAGTAACCAGCGCAACCAGGAACCTAAACGTTGATTTCCCATCGACCATTGCACCCACGCAAGATTGCATTGAGGGCATCGCACGGAGCGCAAGGCGAAAAGCGCCCCTGCAAGAGCGATTACGGTCCCCGCAAGCAGAACGACCGGCAGCATCGACGCGACAAACAACGAAGCGAGATACATTAAGGCCGTGCCAACCGCAATACATGCGCCGGCGGCATAAAGTTTGCGCGACTGCCGAGTAGTGACCATTAGGGGCGCTGACATAAATTTGCCGTCTAACGGTGAGGTTGAGCGACGCGGGATTGCGCCGACCTAAAACAAAGGCACTTGATCTCAATCATCGATTCCCTCCGACTCTCAACGAAGACGCCGCCCGCGATCGCTCTAACCGACTGTTAGAATCCGAGAGCTGCCGGCAACAGAAACTGCCTCGTGCCTTTCCGCTAGAAGGATAGAGCCAAATCGGACACTGATCAAAGCGTCCCGCGAACTGAACATATCGAGACGGCCGAGTCTACGATGACTCAAGCGGGCGTTCCCTTCGACCGCAACCGCTTCGTCCGTGCGCCGCGAAGGATTTGAGAACCGCGCGCTGGCAGAGCCAGGGCCCGCGAATCGAAGCGGGGTTGGGCGGAGTGCGACGCCCGAGCGATCTGAAACCGTCATTTTCCTGATCGAGGAATCTAACGATTTAATTAGACGGCGTGAATTGCGTCGAATGCGACAGATATCGTGCTGGAGCTTTTGACATGTTCCTGATTTCCTTTGAGGACGCACATCGCGCTGTCGTGTAGCGCTCGGAAGGAGAATTATACATGCCGGCGGCTCGCGGTCTTTTCGCCGTGGCGCGGGACAAGATACGAACTCGGCACTTGGCCTATCGCACCGAGCAGGCGTACCTGCAATGGATGAGGAGATTCGTTAGGTTCCATGGTTACCGGCATCCGCGGGAAATGGGCGCTGCCGAGGTGGAGGCGTTTCTCACGCACTTGGCGGTACATGCGCATGTCAGTGCTTCGACTCAGAATCAGGCGATGCAAGCCATCCTCTTTCTCTATCGCCAGGTTCTGGAGATTGAACTGCCCTGGCTTCAAAACGTAACCCGTGCCCAAAGGCCGAAGCGCTTGCCCGTGGTCTTAAGCATCGCTGAGGTGCGCTCGGTCCTGGCTCAGCTCGAGGGCATGCCTTGGTTGGTCGCGAGTCTCCTCTATGGCGGCGGCCTGCGACTTACGGAGGCTCTTCGTCTTCGCATCAAGGACTTGGATTTGCAGCGAGGCGAGATCATGGTGCGCGGAGGCAAGGGAGCAAAGGACCGGGTCACGGTCCTTCCCTCGGCGGTCGTTCCGCCGATGCGATTGCACCTCGACAAATTACGGCTACGCTATCAATGTCAGCGAAGATCAGGCGATCCGGGCGTTTCGCTGCCCGCAGCGTTGTCGGCCAAGTTTCACAGCGCGTCGACACAGTGGGGTTGGCAATTTGTGTTCCCCGCGGAATCCCTATGTGAGGATCCCTACACTCATGCGCCCACCCGCCATCACTTGCATGAAAGAGTGGTGCAGCGGGCAGTGATGGCGGCGGTTCATAAGGCGGGCATCGTGCAACCGGCGAGTTGTCATACATTTCGGCATTGCTTTGCGACGCACCTTCTCGCTTCCGGATGCGACATTCGAACCGTGCAGGAACTCCTGGGCCACGCTGACGTGCGAAACACCATGATCTACACCCATGTGCTGGGCAGGGGCGCGATGGGAGTCAGGAGCCCTTTGGATAGCGCGCCATAAGTACAGTAGCTGCGTGGCCTCTGCGGCGGGCCCAGTCCGCGGTTGTGGGTTTTCCGTCGCCCGCTATTCCGTGATTTGAGCGCTGCCGCTATACTGTCGGCCTTCTGCGAATTTTTTCCATTGATACCAGCGAGTTACCGTGTCCCAAGGTCCATCCTCAGATACTCAATTTTTCAATTCCTTCAGCATGGTTCTCGGGCTGCTCGTCGCCTTTGCCATCGTGCTGTTCGCGATGGCGCGCGTGATGGGCGCCGACAGCCAGGGGCAAAATGTGCTCTTGGAGCCGCTGCGCATCGCCAGCGTGGAGAAAAACACTGCGCCGTTCGCGCAAGTTGCCATCGCCGGCAAAGACAATTCTGCATTGGCCGCGTTGTCGGCGCCCGCGGGCGGCGCGCCTGCGGCCGCGGTACCGACCACAGGCGAGCAGGCCTATACCCAGGTGTGTTCGGCTTGTCACGGCACGGGCGTCAATGGCGCGCCGAAAATAGGGGACCATGCGGCCTGGGGTCCTCGCATCGCTCAAGGAAAGGACGCTCTCTACAAGGACGCGATCGGCGGTAAAGGCAGCATGCCCGCGAAAGGCGGCACGACGTGGCCGGATGCGACCATTCGTATGGCCGTCGACTACATGGTGTCGCAAAACAAATAGCGACGCTCTTTAGCACCGGTCCAGCGCGCGTAAATTCACGGCTTCCGCCACGTCGATCACCCGGATACCGGCGGCACCGGCCAGGTCCGCGCAGGTGCGCGCTAATTTGAGCACGCGATGATAAGCCCTGGCCGAGAGCCCAAGTCGCGCGATCGCCGTCGCCAGTAGCGATCGCGATTTTCGATCGAGAATGCAAATCGTCGCAACCTCGGAAGGCGTCAGGCGCGCATTGAGCTTCCCTTGCCGCTGCAATTGCAAATCTCTGGCGGCGGCCACGCGCTCGGCCACCACTGCGGAGGTTTCCGTCACATCCCGTGCATCGCTCATCAGATGTTCCACCGGCAATGCCGGTATCTCGACATGAATGTCGATGCGGTCGATGAGCGGCCCCGAGATTCTGTTTCTATAGCGGGCGATCTGCTCATCGGTGCAGCGACAGCGGCCGCGTGCATCTCCCGCATAACCGCAGGGACAGGGATTCATTGCGGCAACCAGTTGGAAGCGTGCGGGGAACTCGCAGCTGCGCTTGAGCCGCGACAACACGACTGAGCCGCTCTCCAAAGGTTCTCGCAATGCCTCGAGGGCGTTGCGCGGAAACTCCGGGAGTTCATCGAGAAACAGGACGCCGAGATGTGCCAGCGACAGCTCGCCGGGCCTCAAGGCTCCGCCTCCGATCAATGCAGCCACCGACGCCGTATGTTGCGGACTGCGAAATGGCCGTCGGCCTCCCCTCGTGGGCCTGCGTCCCGCCAGCGATTCAAGGCTGGCCACTTCCAGCACTTCGTTCGCTGACAACGGCGGCAGCAGGCCGGGCAATCGTTGCGCCAGCAGTGTCTTGCCGGCGCCGGGTGGACCGATCATGAGCAATCCGTGCTCGCCCGCAGCGGCGATTTCGAGCGCACGCTTGGCGGCATACTGACCGCGCACCTCGCGAAGATCGGGAAGCGGCGCTGCGGAATTTTCCGGCTGCTCCCCCGCACCGGGAAACGCCGTGGAATTGGTTTGAGCTTTCCTTGAAGCGTCGCGACCACGTCGGACAGGTCATTGGCCAGCCGCAGCTTCGCGCCGCTGACCAGACTGGCCTCCAGCGCATTGGCCGCAGGCAGAATGAGTTCGCTCCCCGATCTTGCGCCGGCGATCAGTGCGGGCAGGAGTTTCGGAGTTTCGCGAAGAGCGCCCCCTAAGGAGAGTTCGCCGTAAAACTCTCGACCCTTGAGCGCTAGGGCGGATATCTTGCGTTCTGCCGCCAATATCCCAACGGCAATCGGCAGATCGAATCGTCCGCCTTCCTTGGGCAAATCGGCGGGCGAGAGATTGACCGTGATGCGCCGCTGCGGAAATTCATGCCCCGCCGTCACCAGCGCCGCGCGCACCCGCTCCTTGCTTTCGCGAACCACTGCTTCGGGAAGTCCGACCAGCGCAAACGTCGGCAAACCCAAACCTAAGTGAACTTCGACCCGCACCATGGGTGCTTCCAGTCCGGCTGGGGCGCGGCTGAAGACTGTGCTCACTTCCCTGTGAGTGTCCATGCGATGGGACGAGCGGTCTGTGGTGCTAGGCGGGTTAGTCGCTAGGTCGGCAGTTTTGCTTCGATCTCTTTCAGACGTGCTTCGAGCGCGGTGAGTTTTGCCTGAGTGCGTTCGAGGATCGCGGCCTGCACGTCAAAATCCTGCCGTGTCACAAGATCGAGCTTGGCCAGCTGCGCCTGCAGCACGGCTTTGAAGTTGCTCTCCATATCGCGGCCGAAAGCACGCAGCGATTCCGGGACCGATTCCGCCAAACGGCGCGCCAGATCGTCCAAATTGTTCGTGTTCATTCGCCTCCTCCTTTCGCTACGCACCTCGGTAACGCGGCCCGTAGGCGCTGGTGCGCCATAGAGGTGCGTATGGGCTCTTTACCCGAGAGCAAGTCCTTGATTTTACACGCGCCCGCAATGGCACGGAACCTGCAATATCTATCATGAATAGTACGCGGAAGTGTTATCGAGGGCGGTCTGAATTACAGTTGAATGCAAGGAAAAATGCATGAAGCTGATCACCGCCATCATCAAACCCTTCAAGCTGGACGAAGTTCGCCAAGCGGTGGCGGACATCGGTATCCAGGGTGTCACGGTAACCGAGGTTCAGGGCTACGGTCGCCACAGACATACGGAACGTTACCGGGGGGGCGAATACAGCGTGGACTTTCTGCCCAAGGCAAAGATAGAGCTTGCCGTGGACGATTCGATCGCAGAACAGGTCATGGAAGCAGTGTGCAATGTGGCCAGGACCGGGCATACGGGAGACGGAAAGGTTTGGGTAGTTGAGCTTGAGCAAGCGCTGCGGGTGCGGACCGGCGAAACCGGCCCTGACGCCATCTAGGGGTCAGCGCAGTCCAAGGGTTTTGAGCAGGAGAGGATTTTTTCGAGATTTTAGAGGCCTCGCCCGCTTTCGAGCGAGGCCCACACATTGTGACGATTTAGGAGCATCTCGCGCCGGCAAGCCAGCCAACTCCCCCGTCGGTGCGATATCCCGGCGGCGCGGGTCCTTTACGGGGCCCGTGCCGTTTTTTATATCACGCGCCCGACGCAAGACGCATGCGGCGTTATACATCAGAAGAATTCAATTCTCCATGCTGTACCGCAGCAATTTCTTTCGAAATCCGCTGATAGACTGTATGTTTGACCGAAACCGGAGCCTGTGCATGAAAATGGTGATCGCCATCATCAAACCCTTCAAACTTGACGATGTGCGCGCCGCACTGGCAGAGGTGGGAATTCAAGGCATTACCGTGACAGAGGTCAAAGGCTTTGGCCGCCAAAAGGGCCACACTGAGCTCTATCGAGGGGCCGAATATGTCGTGGACTTTCTGCCCAAAGTGAAGCTCGAATTGGCAGTGGATGACGAACAGGTCGATCGAGTCGTGGAAGCCATAATTGAAACAGCGCGGACGGGTAAAATCGGTGACGGCAAAATATTCGTTTCGGACCTCGGCCAAGCGGTGCGCATTCGCACCGGTGAGGCAGGTTCGCGCGCGCTGTAGCACTCAAGCGAGGATCGGACGATGAAACGCCTTTTGTTGCTCGCTGCCTTGATCGCTTGGTCGGGCATGGCCTCGGCCGTGGTCTACAAGTGGATCGACGCGGACGGTAAGTTGCAGTACGGCGATCGGCCGCCCGATGGCGTGCATGCGGAAGTGGTGGAGCTTCTGGGTACTCATGTTGCACACGCCGCCTCGGCGCCGGCGCCCCAAACCGCGTCCGCTTCCCACGGGGTGCCCAAAGACTCGACCGCCAAGCTCGACGAGCACCAAAGCCGCCGTGGAGGCGGATGTTGCGCAGACTCGGGATAAGCAATGCACCGATGCGCAGGATCGCTACAAGAAGCTGATCGAGGGCCGGCGAATTTACAAGACCGGGCCCGACGGCGAGCGCGAGTACATGAGCTCGCAGGAAATCGACACCGAGCGGGTCAACGCCAAACGCGATATCGATACCATCTGCAACAGTACGACTTGACCGGGCGGCTCAGCCCGCCGGCCCCGACAATTCAGCTTCCCTGTTCTCTTAAGTCCCTCTCCTCGCTTCAGTAAGCCCCGCGCAGCCTTTTGCGCGTCGCAATGCGCTTTGCCGCGCAACCCGCAAAGCCTTAGGCTACGGTTCTGAATTAGAACCCTCAAGGAATGCACATGCAAACGGGCTTCGTCGGATTGGGCGCCATGGGCGCGCACATGGCGCGCAATCTCCATCGCGCGGGATTGCTCACGGGCGTCTGGAATCGCACTGCCGACAAAGCGAGGGCGCTCGCCGAAGAATTGAAAGTCCTTTCATTCGCAAGCCTGGCCGAGCTTGCAGGCAACTGCGAAGCGGTCGTGATCTGCGTGTCCGCGGACCAGGATTTGCGCGAAGTGATCGCGGGATTGGAGCCCGGATTGAACCCGAACATGATCGTCATGGATTGTTCCACCGTGGGCAAGCAAACCGTGCGCGACATCTACGCGCAGCTGGCCACCCTGGGCGTCGGCTTTCTCGACTGCCCGGTGAGCGGCGGTGTCGAGGGTGCCCGCACCGCGTCTCTGGCCATCATGGTGGGCGGGGATGAATCCGTGTTCGAGCGCGCCCAGCCCATTCTGGAAAAGCTCGGCAAGGCGGTCGCCTACATGGGCTCGAGCGGCGCAGGGCAGGCGGCCAAAGCCACCAACCAGATCATGTGTGCGGGAATCATTCAGGCCGTCGGCGAGGCAATGGCTTTCGCCCATGAGGAAGGACTGCCGTTGAAACGCGTGATCGATGTTCTGGGCAAAGGCGCGGGTTCCAGCTGGTACTTCGTGAACCGTGCGCCGTTCATGGCAAACAATTCCTTCCCGGCGGGATTTCGTGTGCGGCTGCACGACAAGGATTTGCGAATCTGCCGCGAAATGGCGGCAAAGCACGGCGGTGTGCTGCCCGTGGTCGAATCGACGCTCGCTGAGTACGAGAAACTGATTGCGCAGGGTTTCGGCGATGAAGATATCTCCGCGATCTACCGTTTGAAGTCCAAGCTGTTCCCTCCCAAGCCAGAATCCATGTGAGCGAGCCTCTGCGCATCGCGACTCGCAAAAGCCAGCTGGCGCTGTGGCAGGCTGAACATGTCGCGGCATTGCTGCGTGAGAAGCGTCCTGGCCTTGCGGTTGAACTCGTGCCCCTGCTCACGCAGGGCGACCGCATCCAGGATCGCAGTCTCGCTTCCATTGGCGGCAAGGGACTGTTCATCAAGGAACTCGAAGTTGCCATCGAGGATCTGCGCGCCGATGTCGCGGTGCATTCCATGAAGGACGTGCCGGCGGACATCCCCCAAGGACTCATGATTGCCGCGGTCCTGCCGCGCGCGGATCCACGCGATGCCCTGGTCACAACCTCGGGCATCACGCGGCTTGAAGAGCTGCCGCGCGGCGCCATCGTCGGTACCTCGAGTCTGCGCCGTCAAGCGCAGCTGCGCGCGTTGCGCCCGGATATCCGTATAGAAGCGCTGCGCGGCAACGTGGATACGCGTTTGCGCAAGCTCGACGCCGGCGGCATGGACGCCATCGTTCTTGCCTGCGCCGGCTTGATTCGACTGGGATTGGAATCGCGCATCACGGCGCGCCTCGATCCGAGGGTTTGCCTGCCCGCGGTGACCCAGGGCGTGATCGGCATAGAATGCCGCATTGCCGACGCGCGCACCCGCGCGCTGCTATCGGCTCTTGAGGATCGGCCGACGCGTCTTGTAATGGATGCGGAACGAGCGTTTGCAGCCCGTTTGGGAGGCAGCTGCCAGTCGCCCATTGCCGCCTATGCCGAGCTCGACGCCGAGCGGATTTCCCTCAGCGGGCTGGTGGCGGAACCGGATGGTTCGCGGCTGTTGCGCGACTCCTTGTCCGGTGGCACCGGCAATCCGGCGTCGCTGGGACGGGAACTGGCCGAACGCATACTGGCCGCCGGCGCGGGATCTCTGCTCGAGCGCTTAGGCGCCGGTTAGTGGTGGCGCCTCTGCATGGCGTTGGCGTCTTGGTCACCCGGCCTGAGCTGCAGGCAATGCCGTTGTGCCGGCTGCTCGAGAATCAGGGCGCGCGCACTGTGCGATTGCCTGCGGTGGAAATCAAGGCGCTGCGCAACAGACGGGCGCTGGCGGCGCAACTGGGCGCTCTCGAGAATTTCGACATCATCATCTTTACCAGCGCCAACGCCGTGCGCTTCGGCGCTTCGTTCCTCGATCAAAAACGCGACCTCGCGCTCGCCGCCATCGGTCCGGCGACGGCGCGGGCCTTGAACCAAGCAGGCTACCGCGTCGCCGTGCAACCGGTGGGAAGGGTGGACTCCGAGGGTCTGCTGCTGCACCCACGCTTCGAGCACCTGATCGGCCACCGCATATTGATGATCCACGGAGGCAATGGCAGGCAACTGCTCCAAGAAGAACTGGTACGCCGCGGCGCGACGGTGGTGTGCGCCGAGGTCTATGAGCGGGCGCCTGCGATCCCGAAACCGGAGATGCTCGCCGCCGTACAAGAGAAATTCGCCGCGGGCGAAATACAGGTGGTCACCGCGACCAGCTTGGAGGTCGGCCGAAACTTGCTCGCATTTGCGACACCGGAATTGCGCACAGCGCTTGAACTGGTGCACTGGCTGATTCCCGGTGAACGCATTGCCACGGGCTTGCGCGAGTTGGGGGTGGAGGCGCCCCTGCTGCTGGCGGACTCGGCCGAAGATCAGGACTTGGTCTCGGCGCTCATTCGCTGGCGCGCGAGCGCGTCCGGCGCATAATCGAACGAATCGAAATACAGTCGATGGGCGGCGGCTCCGCGGCGGGCAAACTCGCCCTGCACCGCGGCGATCATCGCCGGCGGGCCGGCCGCATAGACCTCATGCGATTCGAGATTGGCGACTCCCTCGAGAGCGGATTCATGCACGAAGCCTTTAAGTCCGCCCCAAGTCGGCGAGGCCTCGGACAGAACCGGCAGATAACGCATGTGGGTCGCGCGCTGCGCCAGACTTTCGAGCGTCGCGTGCGCGTATAGATCCCGCTCGCTGCGTACTCCCCAGTAAACCGTCATGTCGCGCTCGATGCCGTTCTCGATGACATGGCGCAAGATGGAGAGCAGGGGCGCGATGCCGGTGCCGCCGCCGATCATCAGCATGGGCGGCGGCGTCCTCGCGTGCGGCCTGTAGAAGAA
Source organism: uncultured Gammaproteobacteria bacterium (assembly GCA_963775565.1). Taxonomy (GTDB): domain Bacteria; phylum Pseudomonadota; class Gammaproteobacteria; order Steroidobacterales; family Steroidobacteraceae; genus Bog-1198. The sequence goes on along the minus strand of CAVZJP010000014.1, from coordinate 112,970 downwards.
GCCTCCCAGCGGGCCTTCGATCGTCAACAGCGAACTTCGCGTGTCCTCGTGAAAAAGACGGTCGGTGAATTCGCCGCCGGGGACGCGCCGTACATGCAGCTCGAGCGGTCGCGCATCGTGCGGCGGCGATGCGATGGAGAAGCTGCGCCGTCGGCCGCCTGACAGAAAAATGTCGATGTACTGGCCCGCCTCGAAGCGGAAATCTTCCGCGGCGGGAAGCTTCAGGAACAATCCCATGACATCGTGCGACAGGGGCAGCGCGCGTTCGATGCGGCAGGGCAAGCGCTTGATCACGGCCTCATCGGCGCTGCCAATTTCAAAAGTCTCAATCGTCAAATCGCTGCGGGCACGGGCCTGGCACAGCAGGATCATTCCGTCGGCGGCCTCGGCGGCGCTGATGCCCAGCGGCGGCCCATTGGGATAATGAATCTCGCCGCGCAGCAGCCGCGCGCGGCAGGCGCCGCAGTTGCCGCCCTTGCAGCTGTGCGGCAAATTGAGCCGGGCATCAAGGGCCGCATCGAGCAGCGCTTGTCCGGGTGCGGCGTCGAATTCGCGCGTTGCGCTTGCGTCCCTGCCGGCCGGTGAACCGGCCCGCGAATTAGCGAGGCTGATACGCACGCGCGTGCATGGACTTAAGCGGTCGGCTGGCTGCGCTTGCTATCCAGCCATTCAGTGATGGGCTCCCACTGCTTCCAATCGGGCCAGGCGAGATATTCTGGCAGCTCCAACACGCCCATGCCTCTTGAGTAGGCGCGCACATAGTTCTGCGCTTCGCGCAGTTGCCCCAGATAGGGCACTTTGAGCTTGCTCAAGTACTGGTCCAGCTCCTCATAGACCAGAGTGTATTCGCGCACTCGATTTGCGACCACGGCCAGCCGGGCTTGCTTGCGCGACACTTTGCCGACCTCCAGCAATTCCGCCATGAAGTGCCCGCAGGCCTTTATGTCGATACCGGAGGGCAGCACCGGCACGATGATGGTTTCGGCGCGCCGCACCAGCTCGTTGAGCTCGGTGCCGTGCACTCGCGCCGGCGCGTCGATCACGAGAATCTCGGTGTTGCGCGGCACATTGCGCAAGCCCTCCTCGAAGGCGGCAACGCCATTGATGGCCGGCAGGTCCGCCGGTCGCATCGCCAGCCAATCGAGGCTGGAGCGTTGCGGGTCGTAGTCGGCGAGCGTCACCTGGTGTCCGTCGCGCGCAAAAAACACCGCGATGTTGGTGCTCAAAGTGCTCTTGCCGCATCCGCCCTTCGCATTCAATACCATGATGTGTCGCATAAGTCCCCGGCGTTGTTCTTTTGGCAAAGGTAGACGTTTACGCGAGTATCGCGCAACCGCAAATAAAGGCTTGGGAATTTTTTCGCGATCACCCTCGCGGCGATGAGCCGCATCGGCTATGCTCATCGTATGCGCATCGAGTTTCTGAAGATGCAGGGCTTGGGCAACGATTTCCTGGTATTCGACGCCGCAGCCATCGCCTCTAAATCCCATATTGACGAAGGAACCTTGCGCGCCCTCGCCGACCGGCGTACCGGAATCGGATTCGATCAGGCACTCATGCTGGAAGCTCCCAGGGATCCGGCGAGCCGCGTGTTCTATCGAGTCTTCAACTCCGACGGTTCGGAAGTTGAGCAGTGCGGCAACGGCGCCCGCTGTATCGCGGCGCTCTTGTATTCCCGGGCACCGGAATTGGGCCGCGATTTTCTCATGGACAGTACCGGCGGCACCGTGCGCGCGCGCGTCAGGGGCGACGGCTTGGTGTCGGTGGACATGGGTCTGCCGCTGCTCGACGAACCGCTGGAGCGAACCTTGCACGTGCAGGGCAAGGACGTCGAGATGAGCACGCTTTCCGTGGGTAATCCGCACGCCGTCCTGCGTGTCGCGGATACCAAGGCCGCGCCAGTGGAGCGGCTTGGACCCGCCATCGAGAATCATCCGCATTTCCCGAATCGCACCAACGTGGGATTCATGCAGGTCATCGGCCGCAATCACATCATGCTGCGCGTGTTCGAGCGCGGCGCCGGGGAAACACGGGCCTGCGGCACAGGAGCATGCGCCGCGGTGGCCGTCGGAGTGCGGCGCGGATGGCTCGATCCCGAAGTCAGGGTTGATTTACCCGGCGGCACGGCGCTGGTTTCCTGGTCCGGGCCGGGCCAGCCGATCTGGCTGACGGGGCCGGCGGACACGGTTTATACAGGTTCTGTCGACTTAACGCGATTCACTGGAGCCAAACAATGACAACGAGCCACGCGCGCGGAATCAAGCACGATGTTCTCAATGACAATGCCGTTGCGGATTACCTGCAGAACTCTCCTGACTTCTTCGAGCGCAACTCGCAATTGCTCGCCAAGTTGCGCCTGCCGCACGTACGCGACGTGACCGCGACGGTGAGCTTGGTGGAGCGCCAGGTGGAGGTTCTGCGCGAGCGCAATTCCGCACTCGAACGCAAGCTCAAGGAACTGCTCGATGTGGCGCGTGCCAATGATACGCTGGCGGATCGAATTCACCGCCTGAGCCAGCGGTTGATCCGCGCGCACACCATGCTGCAATCGATCAACGCCATCGAGACTTCGCTGCGCGAGGATTTTGACGCCATGCATTCGGTTCTCGTGCTGTTCCTCGAGGAGGCGCGCGCGCTGGAACCTGAGACCGGCCGCTTCCTGCGTACCGCATCGATCACCGATGAGGAGATCAAGAGCTTCGATTCGCTGATGAGCTCGGGCAAGCCGCGTTGCGGCCAGGTCCGCGACGTTCAGCGCGACTACCTGTTCGGCAAGGATTCGGTGGCCATCGGTTCCGTGGCGCTCACGCCCTTGGGAGCGAAAGGCGCGCTGGGGATCCTGGCCATCGGCGCGAGCGACGCCGAGCGTTTCCATCCCGGAATGAGCACGGAATTTCTGGTGCGCATCGGCGAATTGGTAACCTACGCGCTGACGCGGTGAGGACAGTCGATCCGTGCTAGCCGGCGAACGCGAATGGATCGAGCGATTTCTATCGCATCTTAAGCACGAGCGGCGCATGAGCGGACACACCCTCGGCGCATATCGGCACGACTTGCTCAATCTCGCGGCATTCTGCGAGCGCCGCGGCATCGAGCGCTGGAACGCGCTGGACAATTTTCATATTCGCGCCTTTGCAGCGGCCGAACATGCGGCCGGCATCGCCCCGCGCAGCATCCAAAGGCGCCTGTCGGCGCTTCGTTCGTTCTACGAATACCTGATGCGTGAGGGTTTTGCCAAGCGCAATCCCGCTCTCGACGTGCAAGCGCCGAAGTCCAAAAAGCGTCTGCCAGCGACGCTCGATGCCGATCAGATGGCACGGCTGTTGGACTTCAGGGCGGATGATTCCACTTCGGCGCGCGACAAAGCCATGATGGAACTGTTCTATTCCTCAGGACTTCGTTTGAGCGAGCTCGTGGAACTGGATCTGTCTTCCGTCGACTTGAAGGACAGAACCGTGCGTGTCTTGGGCAAGGGCAACAAGACGCGGATCGTCCCCATCGGGCGGCACGCCATCGATGCGTTGAAAAACTGGCTGGCCGAGCGGGCCAAGGTCGTTCGACGTGCTGACGGCGAGACTGCACGCCTGGGCGCCGTATTTGTGGGGAAGAGCGGGCGGCCCTTGTCGGTTCGAGCGGTGCAGCTGCGCGTGGGCGCGTGGGCTCGTCGCCAGGGTCTTAACATGCATGTGCATCCCCATATGTTCCGCCACTCCTTTGCCACCCATCTGCTGGAATCCAGCGGAGATTTGCGCGGAGTGCAAGAGCTTCTGGGCCATGCGAATATCAGCACCACCCAGGTTTACACGCACCTGGATTTCCAGCATTTGGCCAGTGTCTACGATGCTGCCCACCCGCGAGCCCGGCGCCGACCTCGCAGCGCTTGAAAGGGCCTGAAGTAAGCCCCACCCTTGGGTTCATATGAATCACGATCCCGATCGCATTTACGGCACGACGATTCTGGCGGTGCGGCGCAGTGGCCGCGTCGCGGTCGGTGGCGATGGTCAGGTGACCTTGGGAAACAGCGTGATGAAGTCCAACGCGCGCAAGGTGCGGCGCCTGTACGGCGGAAAAGTGCTGGCGGGATTTGCCGGCGGCACCGCCGATGCGTTTACCTTGTTCGAGCGCTTTGAGGGCAAACTGGAGAAATTCGGCAACTTGACGCGCGCTGCGATCGAGCTGGCGAAGGATTGGCGCACCGACCGCAGTCTGCGCCGCCTCGAGGCCTTGCTGTGTGTCGCCGATCTGGAAAGCACTTATGTCGTGTCGGGCACCGGCGATGTCATCGAGCCCGAGCATGACTTGATTGCCATCGGCTCGGGCGGAGGTTTCGCGCAGGCGGCGGCGCTCGCCTTCATGCAAAGCGAATTGTCGGCGCGCGATATCGTGGAGCGCTCGTTGAACATTGCCGCGGATATCTGCATCTACACGAATCGCAGCCTGACTATCGAGGAACTCTAGGAGCCTTGATGTCGCAGATGACGCCGCGGGAAATCGTCGAGGAGCTGGACAAGCACATCGTCGGCCAGAAGGCCGCCAAGCGCGCAGTGGCGATTGCGCTGCGCAATCGGTGGCGACGCCAGCAGGTCGCCGAGTCGCTGCGGCCGGAGATCACGCCTAAGAACATCCTCATGATCGGGCCCACCGGCGTCGGCAAGACCGAGATAGCCAGAAGGCTGGCCCGGCTCGCCAAGGCGCCCTTCATCAAGGTGGAAGCCACCAAATTCACCGAAGTGGGCTATGTTGGCCGCGAAGTGGATTCGATCGTCCGTGATCTTGTCGACATCTCCGTCAAAATGACGCGGGAAGAAGAAATGGCCAAGGTGCGCCACAGGGCGGCCGACGGCGCGGAGGACAGAGTACTGGACATCCTGATCCCGCGAGCCCAAGCCGGCTTTACCGGGGATGGCGCGCCGCGCGACAACGATACCCGGCAACGATTCCGCAAGATGCTGCGCGAGGGCGAGTTGGACGATCGCGAAATCGAAATTGAGGTTCGGGCCATACCGGTAGGCGTCGAGATCATGGCGCCGCCGGGGATGGAAGAAATGACCCAACAGCTGCAGGGGATGTTTCAAAACTTAGGGGGAGGCCGCACCCGCCAACGCAAGCTCAAGATCAAGGAAGCACTGAAACTCTTGGTCGATGAGGAAGCGGCGAAAATGATCAACGAGGAAGAATTGAAGCTGCGCGCCGTGGAGAATGCGGAACAGAACGGCATCGTGTTCATCGATGAAATCGATAAGATCGCGCGCCGCCAGGAGACTGCGGGCGCCGACGTATCGCGCGAGGGGGTGCAGCGCGACCTGCTGCCCTTGGTGGAGGGCTGCACCGTGAACACCAAGTACGGCACCGTAAAAACCGATCATGTGCTGTTCATTGCCTCCGGCGCGTTCCACATGTCGAAGCCCTCGGATCTCATTCCGGAATTGCAGGGACGCCTGCCCATCCGGGTCGAACTTGATCCCTTGGTGGTGGGCGATTTCGTGCGCATTTTGACCGAGCCCGACGCATCCCTATGCCGTCAGTACACCGCGCTGCTGGCCACCGAAGGCGTGACGCTGGAGTTCGCCGCGGAGGGCGTGCAGCGCCTGGCCGAAGTGGCTTTCGAAGTCAACGAACGCACCGAGAATATCGGCGCGCGGCGGCTGCACACGGTGATGGAACGCCTGCTCGAGACCGTATCCTTCGATGCCGCTGACCGCAGCGGCACACGCGTGAATATCACCCGCGAGTATGTGGAGAAAAATCTCGGCGAGTTGGTGAAGGATCAGGATTTGTCGCGGTACATTCTGTGAGCGCGCCGCGCCCGCCGCAGCCCACCGACATCCGGCTGCGCACCGAATCACGTATTCTCGACGTACGCTTCGATGATGGGTCGCACTTCGAATTGCCGTTCGAATACCTGAGGGTGTTCTCCCCCTCCGCGGAAGTGAAGGGGCACGGCGGCGGCGAGGGAACGCTGCAGACAGGCAAACAAAACGTCGGCATTAGCGGCGTCGAGCCGGTGGGCAACTACGCCATTCAGCTCAATTTCGACGACGGCCACAAGACCGGCCTGTACTCATTTGGCCTGCTTTACGAGCTGGGACGGGATAAGGACAAGAACTGGGCTCGCTATTTGAAGCGCTGTGCCGAGGCCGGTTTGCCCCGATAAAGGCGCGCCCGGCTACAATGCCCCCCTAGGAGAAAGAGGCGCCATGGCCGACCCTGACAGCACTGTGGATTTTGGTTTCGAGAAGGTTGCAGCCGCCGACAAGGCGCAGCGCGTGCATGCGGTTTTCGACTCGGTCGCGGCCCGCTACGACGTCATGAATGACTTGATGTCCTTGGGCGCGCACCGCCTGTGGAAGCACTTCACCCTGTCGTTGACGGGCTTGCGTCCCGGGGGATGCGCTCTGGATGTCGCCGGCGGTACGGGTGACCTGGCCAGGGGCCTCGCACGCCAGGTGGGCAAGTCCGGGCGCGTGGTGCTCTCGGACATCAATCCGGGGATGCTTGAAATCGGCCGCGATCGATTGTTGGATGCGGGATTCGTGGGCAATGTGGAATGCATCGTCGCCGACGCCGAGCGTCTGCCCTTCGACGACGATTCCTTTGACTGTGTGACCATCGGTTTCGGCCTGCGCAATGTCACCGACAAGGCAGCCGCGCTCGCTTCCATGCACCGAGTCTTGAAACCCGGCGGGCAGCTGCTGGTTCTGGAATTCTCAACGCCCGTGGCGCCGGGGTTGAAGCCGATTTACGACGCTTATTCATTCAATGTTTTGCCGGTCTTGGGCAAACTCATTGCCAAGGATGCCGACAGCTACCGCTATCTTGCGGAATCCATTCGCATGCATCCGAACCAAGAGACCTTGCTCGACATGCTGCGTGCCGCGGGCTTTGGTCAGGCGCGTTATCACAACCTGTCCGGCGGCATCGTCGCCGTGCATCGCGGCTACAAGATCTGACATGCCCGCCACCTCCGCCTGGCTGGCATCGGCCGAAGCCGTCTTCAATCGAAACATTGCGGCATCCACCGAGGCTGCCAGCCTGGTACGCCGTCTCGAGGCCACCAATTTGCAAGTCGAAGTCGACGGCATCACACGCGTGCGCGCCAGCGTCTTAAGGGGGCGCCTCGCCCTGCTCGCGGGCGATGATTCTCCCGCGGACGCGCACATTTCCGGGTCGGCCCCGGCGCTGTTGCAATCGATGCGGCCGTCACGATCGGGACTGAAGACGGCGTCCGCGCTGCAAATCCGCGGCGACGCGGAAATTGCCAATCTGTATCGCGAACTGTTTGCCGCCGCGCGTCCGGACCTGGAAGAAGAGCTGTCGCGCTTGATAGGCGATATGCCGGCGCGGCATTTATCGCTGGTCGCAAAGAGCGTACGCACCTGGGCGCGGCGCGCGCGGCGCACCGCCGGGGAGAACATCGCTGAATACCTGCAGGAGGAAGGCCGCGACCTGGTGACCCATGTCGAGATGCAGGAGTTCCTCAAGAGCGTCGATGAGATGCGCGAGGCCGCCGATCGGATCGAGGCGCGCATCCTGCGGCTGGAACAGCGCGCCAAGGATCTGTCCTGATGCAGCCGCGAGTTCTTGCCCGATTGCTGCAAATCCAGCGCGTGTGGGTCAAGTACCGGCTGGACGAATTCGTGCGCGGCACGCACGTGCACGGGCCCCTGCGCCGCCTGTTTTTTCTTTCGCCCTGGACCTGGCTGCAACGCCCTGTCCGCGGCGCCCGGGGCGCAAGACTGCGCCTCGCGCTCGAGGAATTGGGCCCGATATTCGTGAAGTTCGGTCAGGCGCTGTCCACGCGCCGCGATTTGCTCCCCGTCGATATCGCCGACGAACTCGCGAGACTTCAGGACCGCGTGCCGCCATTCCCAGGCGATCTGGCCGCAGCGATGATCGAAAAATCCTTGGGGTTTCCGCTGGCGGATATCTTCGCCAGTTTCGATGCCGCGCCGCTCGCGGCGGCCTCGATCGCCCAGGTGCATACCGCCACCTTGAAGAGCGGCGAGGAAGTCGTGGTGAAGGTGCTGCGTCCCGGGATGCGCGGGGTCATCGATCTGGACCTCGCGGTGCTGGACACGCTGGCGGGTTTCGCCGACCAGTACTGGGTGGAGGCACGCCCGGTGCGCCCGGTCGAGGTGGTGCAGGAGTATCGCAAGACCATTACCGATGAGTTGGATTTGATGCGCGAGGCGGGCAACGCGGCGCAGCTGAAGCGCAACTTCGCAGGTTCGACGCTGCTCTACGTGCCGGTGGTTTACTGGGATTATTGCCGCACCGATGTCATGGTCATGGAGCGCATTCATGGCGTCATCGTGAGCCAGATCGATGAGCTGCGCGCGCGCGGCACCGACATCGCGAAGCTCGCCGCGAACGGCGTGGAGATTTTCTTCACGCAGGTGTTCCGCCACAACTTCTTCCATGCCGACATGCATCCCGGCAATATTTTCGTGCAGCTCGACGATCCGAAGAATCCGCGCTATGCGGCGGTGGATTTCGGCATCGTCGGCACCTTGCAGCCGCGCGACCAGCACTATCTGGCCGAGAACTTCATGGCGTTCTTCGACCGCGACTACGGGCGCATCGCCGCACTGCATATCCAGTCCGGCTGGGTGCCCAAGGGAACCCGCGTCGATGAGCTCGAGTCCGCGGTGCGCACCGTCTGCGAACCCATCTTCAACAAGCCGATCAAGGAGATCTCCTTCGCGCAGGTGCTTCTACGCCTCTTCGCCACCGCGCGGCGCTTCGACATGCAGGTGCAGCCGCAATTGATTTTGCTGCAGAAGACGCTGTTCAACATCGAGGGCCTGGGCAGACAGCTGTATCCGGAACTCGATCTGTGGCAGACGGCACAGCCGGTGCTGCGCGCCTGGATGCGCGAACGCGTCAGTCCGCGCACCATTCTCAAGGAGATTCGCGAGCGTGTACCGGACGCACTGCTGACACTGCGCCAGGTCCCGCAAATTCTGCAGACCGCCGTGCGCGAGGCCGCACAGGGAACCGCTCCCGCAATCGAGCCGGTGGGATTGGCCGAGCTGCAGGAGAATTGGCGGCGCGCCGGCCTGCGCCGCGAACTGGGCATCGCAGCCGCCGTGCTATGGTTGTCGGGCTTGATTTGGCTGATGCTGGCCACGCAATATCGATGGGTGGGATGGCTGCAAATGTGCGCCGCCATCTTAGGATTCGTCCGCCTGCGGACCTCGAGGCTCCAAAAAAAATGAGAATTCCAATAGAGAACTCGACCAGCTATCGAGGCCGCAATTCGCGTCCGAATCTGCCGGCGCTTCTGCTGTTTGTGGTCCTGGCTCTGGGTGCCGGAGCGGTGGCCGCCGCATTCTCCCCATTCAGATCCGCAGCGGCAGCTCAGTGGTACGCCATGCTGGCAAAGCCCGATTGGCTGCCGCCGCGAGCCTGGTTCGCTCCCATCTGGGTGGCGCTCTATGTGCTGATGGGCGTGGCTGCCTGGATCGTGTGGCGGGAACGCTATCACCGCGGTCGCGCCATGGCCATGATCGCCTACTTCCTGCAGTTGCTGCTCAACGCGTTGTGGCCCGTCCTGTTTTTCGGCTTGAGAAATATCGGATTGGGGCTTTTCGCGATCTTTGCTCTGTGGGCGGCGGTCGGCTGGACCTTGCGTGAATTCGCACGGGTGAAAGTCACCGCCGCATGGGTCATCGCACCGTATTTCCTGTGGATGACATTCGCGGTGGCCATGACGCTCTCGCTGTGGAAGCTCAATCCGTGACAGATACCGCGGCGCGGCGCTTCACTGATCCGAGCCAAGGTCCGCCGCGCACGCACTTGCTGTCGAACGGCAGCTACACCGTGATGCTGACCGCCGCCGAGCTCCGGGTACAGCCGATGGCGCGACCTGGCGCTCACACGCTGGCGCGAAGATCCCACCCGCGACGCCTGGGGCAGCTACCTGGTTTTGCGCGATGTGGTGAGCGGCGAGGTATGGTCCGCGGGATTTAAACCGGCGGGACGCGAACCCGACCACTACGATGTGGCCTTCTTCGAGGACCGCGCCCAATTCAGCCGCCAGGATGGGCAACTGCGCACCATGCTGGAAGTCATGGTATCGAGCGACGATGACGCCGAACTGCGGCTGCTGTCATTGATCAACGAGGGCAGCAGCGCTCGTGAAATCGATCTGACCAGTTATGCGGAAGTGGTCTTGAGCCCACCGGCAGCGGACACCGCCCATCCCGCCTTTTCAAAAATGTTCGTGCAAACTGAATTCGTCGCCGGGCAGGATGCCTTGCTCGCCACCCGCCGGCCGCGCGATCCCGGGCCGCAATACTGGATGGTGCATTTTTGCGCACTGCTTGCGGATTCCGGAGCAGCTGGAATGCCCGAAGCGCCGCAATTCGAAACCGACCGGGCCCGTTTCTTAGGCAGAGGCCGCGATATTGCAAATGCAGCGGCGATCAAGAACGCGGGGGCCCTGTCCAACACCGCGGGCACGGTGCTGGATCCCGTGCTCTCGCTGCGCCGGCGCGTGCGAATCGATCCCGGCGCGACCGTGCGTGCCGCGTTCTGGACCGGCGTCGCCGCGGGCCGGGCGCCGGCGCTGAGCTTGGTTGAAAAATTGCGACGTCCTGGCGCGCTCGATCTGGTGCGGACGCGGGCGAGAGCTCAGGCAGAGAGCAGGCTTCGCGATCTTGGCGCGAGCATCGACGACACGCGCCTGTTTCAGGACATCGCCGGGCACGTGCTGTATTCAAGCGCGTCGCTGCGCGCGCCGCGCGAAATTCTCGCGGCGAATGGCCTCGGGCAGTCGACCTTGTGGGCGCACGGCGTATCCGGCGATCTGCCGATAGTGTTGGGCCTCATCGAGAACGACGCAGATGTCGATGTCGCGCGCGATCTGATGCGGGCGCGACGCTATTGGCAATCGAAGTACCTCTCCGTGGACGTGGTTTTTCTCAACGCCGCGCAGGAAGGCGGCGCGGCCGTGCAATCGGCCCTCGAGGAAGCCATCAAGGTATCCGGCTCCGGCGTACTGAACCCCGGTCTCGGCGCAGTGATTCTCCTGGCGAACGGCGCGCTGCCGCCCGCGCACCTCGATCTGCTGAAGACGGCGGCGCGGGCGCTATTCGGCGCGCGGCGCGGTTCATTGCGCGAGCAAGTGGCGCGACCGCAGGCCGCTGCGCTTACACCGCCGATCGCTGCACCCACACCGCCGGCCTCGGCTCCCACCGAAAAGCCCCTGCAGTCCCGCGGCACCGCGACGTCCTCGAAGTCTCCCGCGGCAGGGGCACTCGAATTTTTCAACGGCCTCGGCGGCTTCGACAGGGAAGCACGCGAATACGTCATCGTGCTGGGCGAGGGTCAATGGACGCCTGCGCCCTGGATCAATGTGATCGCGAACCCGCAATTCGGCTTCCTGGTGTCCGCCGATGGCACCGGAAGCACCTGGTCGTTGAACGCGCAGCAAAATCAAATCACGCCCTGGTCGAATGATCCGGTGAGCAACGCGCCCGCAGAGGCGGTTTACATCCGCGATGAGGATTCAGGAGATCTGTGGAGCGCGGCGCCGCTGCCCATTCGCGAATCCTCCACATACACGACGCGGCACGGTTTCGGCTATACGCGCCTGCAGCACGCCGCGCACGGCATTTCGCTCGACTTGTTGCAATTCGTTCCGCTCGAAGACCCGATCAAGATCGCGCGCCTGATTATCAGCAATGAGTCGCAGCGGGTGCGTCGCCTGTCGATCACGCACTACGTGGACTGGATGCTGGGGAATCAGAACAATCGCGCGGCGCCCTTCATCATTACGAGCATCGAGCCATCGACCGGCGCGCTGTTGGCGCGCAATCCCTGGACTTCAGACTTTTCCTCCCGTATCGCCTTCATGGACATGGCGGGGCGGCAGCAAGGCTACACCGCGGATCGCACGGAATTCATCGGGCGCGGAGGCTCGCTCGCCGCGCCGGCGGCACTTGTTGGCAGACAGCCGCTCGCCAAGCGAGTCGGTGGAGGGCTCGATCCCTGCGGCGCGATGCAGACGATGATCTCGCTGAATGCCGGTGAGAGCCTCGAAGTGACGCTGTTCCTGGGCGAGGAATCCTCCCGCGCCGCCGCCGCCTCGCTCATCGAGCGCTACCGCGCAATGGATCTGGATACCGCGCTCCGGAGCGTGACGGATTTTTGGCAGCGTACCTTGAATGTCATCCAGGTGAAGACGCCGGATCGATCCCTGGACATTCTGGCCAACGGCTGGCTTTTGTACCAGACCTTGAGTTGCCGCGTCTGGGGCAGAACGGCGTTCTACCAGTCGAGCGGCGCCTACGGATATCGCGACCAGCTGCAGGATGTGATGGCGCTGTGCGTCGCCGCGCCGACCGTGACTCGCGAACACATCCTGCGCGCCGCCGCGCGCCAATTCGCCGCGGGGGATGTGCAGCATTGGTGGCTGCCGACATCCGGCCAGGGCATTCAAACCAAGATTGCGGACGATCGCATTTGGCTGGTTTTCGTTCTCGCGCGCTACCTCGAGGTCACGCAGGATGACGCCGTTCTCGATGAGCCGGTGCCATTCTTGAGCGGCGGCCCGCTGGCGCCCGGCGTTCTCGAGAACTTCACCGCGCCTGCCTCCGGCGGCGCGGCTTCGCTGTTCGACCATTGCGTTCTCGCGCTCGACTCGAGCTTGAGCTTGGGTGAGCACGGCCTGCCGCTGTTCGGCACCGGCGATTGGAACGACGGCATGAATCGCGTCGGCATCAAAGGCCGCGGCGAAAGCGTTTGGCTCGGTTGGTTCCTCTACGCTGCCTTGACGCGTTTTGCGCCCATCGCCGAGGCGCGCGGCGCAAAAGACAAAGCGGCACGCTGGCGCGCGCACGCCGCAGTTCTGCAAAAGGCCATCGAACGCGAGGCCTGGGACGGCGAGTGGTACGGACGGGGATATTACGACGACGGAACGCCTTTGGGATTCGCCTCGGACGATGAATGCCGGATCGATTCGGTGGCCCAAAGTTGGGCGGTGATTTCCGGCGGCGCGCAACCTGATCGCGCAGCCCGGGCGATGGCATCGGTGGATGCACAGCTCGTGAGCCGCGCGGATGGCCTGGTGAAGCTGTTCACCCCGCCGTTTGATCGCACGCCTCAGGATCCCGGCTACATCAAGGCCTACCCGCCCGGACTGCGAGAGAACGGCGGCCAGTACACCCATGGGGCAATGTGGTGCGCGCTGGCGTTTGCCCTGCTGGGCGATGGCGACCGGGCGGTTGAACTGTTCGACCTGATGAACCCCATCAATCACTCATTGAACGAAAACGCCGTCGAGCGCTACAAGGTTGAACCCTACGTGGTGTGCGCCGACGTGTATTCCACGGCTCCGCACAACGGCCGCGGCGGATGGACCTGGTACACCGGCTCGGCCGGTTGGATGTACCGCACCGCGGTGGAAGGCATTCTGGGGATTCATTTGCGGGGCGAGAAGCTGGCGATCGAACCCTGCATTCCTCACGGCTGGCGAGGTTTCGAAGCCACCTACCTGCATCGATCGACGCGCTACCTTGTCCGGGTGAACAATCCCCGCGGCGTGAGCCGCGGCGTCGCCCGCGCCGCGTTGGATGGCAGGGAATTGGCGGGTGGCGTGTGCGAAATATCGTTGCAGGACGATGGCCGCGAACATACGTTCGAGGTTACTTTAGGTTGATCTCTTCTGATTGATGAAGGCCGACAGCGCGCGTGCGACGATCGCCTTGGCGACGGTGCCGGTGGGCAGCAGACGCAGCAGCCGCAACGCCAGAGCGGGCCGCGCAATCAGAAACCCGCCGGCGAGCACACCGAGCGCTCCCAATCCGCGGCTGCTCATCAGCGTTTGCATGGTGCGGCTGCGTGGGAAACCGGTCTGGCGATTTGCCGGTGCCGGGGCGCCGGATTCATCCCGCGGCGGATCGAGCAGCAGGCGATATTCCTCGCGCGACTGCCTCAGTCTCGCGCGCACCTCATTGACAGCCACTTCGTCGCGCTCCGTCATGCTTCGTCATCCGCGGACAGGATGCGCTCGATAATGACTCGGTCTTCCTGCCATTCGCGGCGCACCTCGGCGAACATCGGCGAGCGGGCGCGCGAGACGCGCGCTAGATAAACGGCGGCCGCGGCGGCAATCACCAAGAAACCCCCGCCCATCCAGGCGATGGCAGCCACCCGATGCGGGGTATCCCAGGTACAGGCCACGACGGCGAGGCAGCCGAGAAGCAGCGCGAATAGCGCGCTGACGGCGATGATGGCAATCGCGATGAACTGCACCGAGAGTTCGCGCTGCGTCCGCTCCAGATCCAGCCCGGCGAGTTCGATATAGGCTACGACATGGCGCAGCAGCGCGGGCGCGGCTTTGGGCAGTGACCATAAGCGGCGCACGTGGATACTCCTTAGGAGCGGCGCGTCAGCAGCATGCCCACCACCGCCCCGACCAATGCCGCGATTCCCAAGGCTTGCCACGGGCTTTCGCGGATATAGTCATCAGCGCTGTCGGCAACGCTCTGCGCCTGCCGTCGCACCGAATCGGCGCCTTCCGAGAAACTCTGCTTGGCGGCATCCACGGCTCGCTGCACCTTGTCGCGCATCCGATCCAGATCGGCATCCTGCAAATCTGCAATGCGCGCCACGAGTTCCTCGACGTCCGCCAGAAGATTCTTGATCTCGACGGAAGCGGTCGCTTTCATGTTGTCAATACCGCTGAAGTTTTCCATGGCGCTCTCCTGGGGATCCCCTCTTTGAAAGAGGTCCGGGCCCACATGCTATCACGCTGTGGGGGCCGGACTTATGGGGCCTGGAACGCGGCTCCGCAGCGCCAGCAAGTGGTGAACTGCGGCTCGAGCCTTTCCCCGCATTGTCCGCAAACCCACGGCGCACCCGTGGGCGCGGCGGCGGACTTCTCCAGGGCGCGCAGCGCGGCCCTCTCCAGATCATCCTCCACCCATAGCTGCGGCCAGGTTTCCAGCATCGGCAAATCCCCCAGGGCGCCCGCCAGATATTGATTGCGCAGCTCGCTGTCGATTCCGGCGGCGATCAGTACATTGCGGGCGTGCGCGACCTGCAACAATGTAGAAGCTCGAAACACTCGCTTCACCACATGCTCCCCGCGAGCCTACTAACGCAACGAATTGAGGAAGGCCCCCACATCCTCGCCTTTTTCCAGCACCTCGACCAATGCCGATCCGACCACCACGCCGTCCACGTGCGGCGCGAAGCGAGCCACTTGCGCCTTGGACCTGATGCCGAAACCCGCACACACCGGCACGTTCGAATGGCGTCTGACGCTGTCCATGTACTCGAGCACATCATCCGGAACTTCCGCGGACTTGCCGGTGGTGCCCGTCATGGTCACGGCGTAAACAAAGCCCTTGGCCTCGCGGCATAGCATCGCGAGGCGTTCCGGCGGCGTCACCGGCGTCACCATTTGCACCAGCGCCAAACCCTGCGTCTCGAGGGCGGAATTCAATTCACCGCTCTCCTCGAACGGCAGATCCGGCACGATGAACCCGGCCACGCCCGCCGCCGCCGCGTCGCGCGGTAGCCGGTCCAATCCGTACGCCAGCAAGGGATTCAGGTAGCTCATCAAGAGTATGGGAGCACGTTGGCGCGGAGCGGACTTGAGTTCCTCGAGAATCCACGGCAGCGTGACGCCGTTCTGCAGGGCGACGAAGCTCGCGCGCTGGACAGTGGTGCCGTCCGCCATCGGATCGCTGAACGGGACGCCGATTTCGACGACATCGCAGGCGAGCGCGACCTGCCTCAAGCTGTCCTTGAAGGATCCAAGAGTCGGAAAGCCCGCCGTCAAGTAGCCCACCAAGGCCGGCTTTGACTTGGACGACACCGCTTGAATCGCTGCGGAAATGCGCTCGCGCGGCAGATTCACCGGCGGCGCTCCGTCATCGCTGCGAATCCCTCAGGCCCTTCAGCAGCGGCGTGTTCTGCAATATCGGCATGTCCTTGTCGCCGCGGCCCGAGCAGCCGACGAGAATTTGCGCCCCCGGATTTTTCAGGGCGAACTTGCGTGCGCCGAAAAAAGCGTGCGCGCTTTCGATGGCGGGCAGAATACCTTCGTACTTGGCGCATTCGGCCAGCGCATCCAGCGCCTCGGCATCGGTCGCGGACTCGTAGGTCACGCGTCCGATTTTCTTCAGATACGCATGCTCGGGCCCGACGCCGGAATAATCGAGGCCCGCGGACACGGAATGCGTCTCGCGCACCTGGCCGAAGGCGTCCTGCAGGATCAAGGTGTAGCTGCCCTGCAATACGCCGGGTGTGCCGAAGGTGAGTGATGCGGCGTTATCGCCCAGCCCCGTGCCGCGGCCGCCCGCCTCCACACCCAGCAGCTTGACGCCGGCATCGTCGAGAAAAGGATGAAACAAACCGATGGCATTCGAGCCGCCGCCGACGCAGGCCACGGCGACATCGGGCAGGCGCCCCGCCTGCTCCAACATCTGCGCGCGCGCTTCGCGGCCGATCACCGATTGCAGTTCGCGCACCAGGTACGGATAGGGATGCGGTCCCACCGCTGAGCCCAGCGAATAGTACGTACCGTCGGGATCGGAGACCCAATCGCGCAGTGCCTCGTCGATCGCGGCGCGCAGGGTTTTGTCGCCTCCCGTCACCGGCACCACGGTCGCGCCCAGGAGCTTCATGCGATCCACATTCGGCGCCTGCCGCTCGACATCCACCGCGCCCATGTACACCACGCAGGGCATGCCCAGACGCGCGGCGGCCGCGGCGCTCGCCACGCCATGCTGTCCTGCGCCGGTTTCGGCGATGATGCGCTTCGCACCCAGGCGCTTGGCGAGCAGCGTCTGGCCCACGGCATTGTTGATCTTGTGAGCGCCGGTGTGCGCCAGATCCTCGCGCTTCAAGTACACTTGCGCGCCCCAGCGGCGGCTCAGCGCGGGCGCATGCGACAGCGCCGTGGGACGTCCCACCCAGGTCTTGAGTTCGAGCTTGAACTCGGCTTGAAATTCCGGCGAGTGCAGATGGCGCGCGATGCCGGCTTGCAGCCGGTCGAGCGCGGGAACCAGGGTTTCCGGAACGTAGCGGCCGCCGAAGTCGCCGAAGCGGCCCTTGGCATCCGGCAGCGTTTCCTGAACGGCGCCGGTGCGCAGCGGTGCGTTCATCACTCTCCCTCCAGTTGTGCCGCGGCCGCGCGCGCGGCGCGTACGAACTCATGAATTTTCGCAGGATCCTTCACGCCCGGCTCCGACTCGACGCCGCTGCTCACGTCCACCCCGAACGGCCGCACCGCCTGGATGGCTTCAGCAACATTTTGCGGCGACAAGCCGCCCGCCAGAATCACTTCGGTTTGACGCGCGAGCTCGGCAGCCCGGCCCCAATCGGCAAGCTCTCCGATGCCGCTCGACGGACCTTCGAACAGCATGCGTCCCGGCAAGGGGTTCGGGGTTTTGCGCCCGAATCGCACGACGGGCAGAACCTTGATGTGCGCTGGAATTTTCAGTTCGCGCAAATCCTCGACGTCAGTCTGAAAATAATCCGGTTTCAGGATCCGGCAAATCTCATCGACCTTCATTTGCAAGGGATGCTGAGCCACCGCGATGCGCAATATGCCCGGCGGCGCGAGCGCCGCCAGCTGCGCTGCCTGGCCGGGCGTCACCTGCCGCGGGCTCGGCGCGAACACGAAGCCGATGGCATCGACCTGGGCCTCCGCCGCCGCGCTGACCGCATCCGCGCCGGTAATGCCGCAAACCTTTATCCACATGGTGCGAGTGTAGCCATTTAGGGTTGTACTGTCCGCGTTGCCGCCAATATTTCGCGCAGCAGCAACGAAGGATCGTCGCGGGTCATGAGGGCGGTGCCCACCAGAGCCAACCGATATCCCAGTTGCTTCATGCGCAAGGCGTCCGCTGCGGTGGCGACCCCGCTCTCCGCCACGGCAGGCAAATCCGCCGGCAAGCTGGGCGCCAGCGTTTCGAATCGCTCCTGCACCACTTTCAGAGTCTGCAAATCGCGGCTATTGACGCCGATGAGAACGCGGTCGGTCGGACCTTCGCGACCCGGGGCGCGCTGCGCCAGAATCTCGCGCGTGCTCCGCAAATCGGCTTCATCGAAGGCTTCGAGCAGCACGAACATACCCAGCGAGGCGGCCGCATCGAGCAGCGCCGACATCCGCCCGCGCGACAACATTCTCACGATCATCAGAACGCCGCCCGCGCCGGCGGCCCGCGCCTCCAGTACCTGGTAGGGATCCACCAGGAAATCCTTGCGCATGGCAGGCACGTTCAAGGGCGTGAGCAACGCGGCAGCCTCGCGCAAATGATCCAGAGAGCCGTCGAAACGCGAGGGTTCCGTCAATACCGATACCGCGGCGGCGCCGCCCTGCGCGTAGCGGACCAGACGAGCGCGCCAATCTTCATGCTGCGAAGCCAGAGGTCCCGCGGCGGGGGACGTGAGCTTGAGTTCTGCGATCACATCAAATCCGCCCGGCGACAGCAAAAGCTTTGGCGCGGGCGGCGCGCTGCGCGCGCGCTGCTCGAGCGCTGCGAATGATTCCTGCCGCAGAGCCTCGAGTACCCGTGCGTGGCTGGCGCTCGCCATGTCGTCCAGGAATCCGCTCATCGCCCCGCCTTTCCATGAGCGTGAGCGAAAGGTGCCTTCGCGAAAGCGCGCAACCGCTCGAGCCAGGCCCGCGCCTGGCCGCCATCGACGACATTGCGCGCCTGGGCGATGCCGGCCTCGAGTGTCGGCGCGCGGCCGGCGATCATCAACGCAAGGCCGCTTTGCAGCAGCAGCGCGTCCAGATGTGCGCCGCGATCCCGGCCCTCGAATACATCGATCAGTGCCGCAAGATTGGTCTTGGCATCGCCCCCGGCAAGGTCGCGGGGCGTGCAGCGCGCCATGCCGAATTCCTGTGGATCGATTTCGAGCCGCTTGACCTGCGTGCCCGTGACGTCGAAGACCAGAGTAGGTCCGATCGGCGTCGCCTCATCCCAGCCGGAGGCGCCATGCACCACCCAGCCGCGCTCGATCTGCATGCCGGCCAGGGTGCCGGCCATGAGCTGCGCCGTCTCTGCATTGAAGGCGCCCACCAGAAGGAAGCGCGGCGACGCCGGGTTGGTGAGCGGCCCGAGCAAATTGAAGACCGTGCGCACACCGAGCGCGGCACGGACGGGTGCGAGTGCCTTCATGGCCGGATGAAAGTACGGTGCGAACAGAAAAGTGAATCCGGTGGCGTTGAACGCATCGGCGGCACGCTGCTCATCCAGGGGCAGGGTAAAACCCAAAGCTTCAATCAGATCGGCGCTGCCGCAACGGCTGGAAATCGAGCGATTGCCATGCTTGACGACGGGTAGTCCGCAGGCGGCGGTCAGCAACGCCGCGCCGGTGGACAGGTTCAGGCTGCCGGATCCGTCGCCGCCCGTGCCCACGATATCGATGGCGTCGAGCGCGGCGGGCAGATTCGGCTTCAATGCCAGCTCGCGCATAGCGCCGGCGAAGCCGCGCACTTCATCGGCCGTCACACCCTTCGCGCGCAGCGCGGCCAGCAGCGCCCCCGCCATGGCGGGCGCCAGATCCGGCGCCGTGAGAATGCGCAGAAGAGCGCCCGCCTCGGCCTCGCGCAGGTCGCGACGCTCCAGCAGTTGTTCCAGGATTTGGCGCGAAATGCTCACGTGCCCTTGAGGAAGTTGCCCATGAGTATCGGTCCGTCGGGCGTCAGCACACTTTCCGGATGGAACTGCACGCCCTCAATCGCCAAAGATCGGTGGCGAACGCCCATGATCTCGCCCGTTGCCGTGCGCGAGGTCACTTCCAGCACTGCCGGAATGCTGTCCGGCTCGGCAATCAATGAATGATATCGCCCCGCTTCGAATTCCTGGCGCATGCCGGCATAGAGCTTCTTGCCGTCATGAATCACCGGCGAGACCTTACCGTGCATCAGTCGACCGGCCCGCACCACCTTGCCGCCGAATACCTCGACCAGGGATTGGTGGCCGAGGCAGACCCCGAAAATCGGGATGCGGCCTGCGAACGCTTTGATCATCGGCATCGAAACACCCGCATCCTTGGGCGTGCCGGGCCCCGGTGAAATGACTAGGTGCGTATGATCCTGGCTCAGCGCCTGCTCCACCGTAATGGCATCGTTGCGATGCACGTCCACCTTGGCACCCAGCACCAGGAATGCCTGCACCAGGTTGTAGGTGAACGAGTCGTAGTTGTCGATCAGCAGTATCTTCGGCGACATTTACAGTCCCTCCGCCGCAAGCTCGAGCGCGCGGCGCAGTACGGCGCCCTTCGACATCAGTTCATCGTATTCGGTCTGCGGGACGCTGTCGGCGACGATCCCGCCCCCCGCCTGGTAGCTGTAGGTATCGCCGCGAAAAACCAGGGTGCGGATGGTGATCGCTTGATCCATGTCGCCGCGCCGGCCGAAGTACCCCACCGTCCCGCCATAAAGCTGCCGGCCCACCGGCTCGAGTTCATCGATGAGTTCCATGGCGCGCACCTTCGGCGCGCCCACCAGCGTACCCGCGGGAAATGTCGCCGCGAACAAATCGAAGGCATCCTGGCCCGCGGCCAATTTGCCCTTCACGCCGCTGACGATGTGCATGATGTGGCTGTAGCGCTCGATGACGCGGTAGGGATCGACCGATACCGAGCCTGCCACGGCGACGCGTCCCAAATCGTTGCGCGCCAGATCCACCAGCATCACATGCTCGGCATTCTCCTTCGGATCGGCCAGCAGCTCGGCCGCGAGCGCGGCATCGTGCGGCTCGTCGGCGCCCCGCGGTTTCGATCCGGCGATGGGCCGCAACTGCGCGAGGCCGCCATGGCATTTCACCAGCGCCTCGGGCGATGAGCCCACCACGGTGATGTCGCCCAGTTCGCAGAAATACATGTAGGGCGAGGGATTCAAGAGGCGCAGTGCGCGATAGGCTTCGAACGGCGCGAGTGCCTGCTGTCCTTCGAAGCGCGATGCCACCACCAATTGATAGACATCGCCCGAGGCAATGTACTCCTGCGCCTTTCTCACGCGCAGCGCATGTTCCGCCTGCGTCAAGGACGGAGTCGCGGGTGCGAAGCGTCCCGGCATCACAATCGCCGGCACGGCGCCGCGCAGCGCCTGGATGACTTCGCGGCGCAGGCTCTGACGCTCCGCCTCGCTGCCGTCATGCAGCAGCGCGACTCCGCGCGTCAGATGATCGAACACCAGCAGCGAGCGCGGCGCGACGTAATGCGCATGCGGCGTCTCGGTCTTATCGAGACTGCGGCCCGGCAGGCGCTCGAAGTAGCGCACGGCATCGTAGGCCGTGTAGCCCACCAGACCGCCCAGCAGCGGCACGCCGGGAATTTCCGGTTTGGGACTGGGGGCCCTGTTGAGCGCCGCGCGCAGCACATTCAAAAATTCCTGTTTGGACTTCGGACGCGGCGATTTGACGCCGCCGACCTGCAGGCCTTCGGCCTCCATCCGCACCTCGAGACAATCGCCGAAGCCGATGAAGGAATAACGCGCCAGGCGCTCGCCGCCCTCGACGCTCTCCAGCAGAAATCGGGGCCGAAAAGGCGCGAGCTTCAGGTACGCCGACACGGGCGTATCAAGATCGGCGGCAATATCAAACGGCGGTTTCATGCATATCCTATCGACGCAAATTTCAAGGACAATAAAAAACCCATCGCCGTCATTCGCGGAGATGGGTTCTGGGTATCGACAAAAAATTAAAAGCTAAGCGACCAGCCCACTCCTTATCGGAGACGCCACCAAGTGCTGTGAAGGATGCGTGCGGTCGACATGGCTTTAGTATCGCCGCAGCGAAGGAGCAGCGTCAAGCCTGCCCGCTCGAAGCGGCCTTGGGCTCGGAAGATCCGCTATTTTTTGGCCGCTGCCTGGAGGTTTTTCTTGAATTTGCGGGTCAGTTCCACGAAACGCGGCGTGAGCCCGATGTCCTCGTACACCGGATCGCCTTGATCGTCGCGCGAGATCACTTTGGGGCCTTTTTCATAGGGCATGGCCGCGGCGATCTCGTCGAGCGCGGCGCCGAGCAAATCGGTCACGATCTCCTCGATCGGCTGACCGGGAAACAGTTCAACCAGGGCTTGAAGCCGCGCGGCATCGTCCAGCGGCAGGCGCACGGCGTACTCCGCGGCCGTCCTCGCAGCTGCAGGCGTCTTTTTCCAGCGTTCGAGCAGGGGCTTGAATTTCACGACTTCTCCGCCAACCTAAGGCGTTACCATCCTTTATTATAGACCGCGGGGACCTTACATCAGCGCCCAGAATTACACGGCCGTTTTTGCCTACAGCCGCCGCGCGCTGGCGCTGGTCTGGAGCACCAATCGGACCTTGAGCGTGAGTCTCGCGCTCCTGACCCTGGTGGCCGGCGTGCTGCCCGCGGGCGTGGCTTACATCGGCGCTCAAATTGTCGATGCCGTGATTCATGCCGCGGATCTGCATCGGCGAACCGGCGCCACAGTCCTCACCGACGTGGTGCGTTACGTTGCGCTTGGAAGCGCTGCTGGTCGCGGCCATGTCCATGGCACAGAGAGGCATTTCACTCGCCCAGTCGCTGCTTCGCGCGCAATTGGGTCAACGCGTCAACGTGATGATTCTCGAAAAAGCGCTGACGCTGGATTTGACGCAATTCGAGGATTCGGAGTTTTACGACAAGTTGACGCGCGCGCGCCGCGAAGCCTCCAGCCGTCCCTTGAGCCTGGTGATGCGCACCTTCGCTCTGCTGCAAAATGGCGTCTCGCTGATTTCCTTCGGCGGCTTGCTGTATCGATTCTCTCCCTGGGCGGTCGCGCTGCTGATCGTGGCCGGTTTGCCGGCGTTTCTCGCCGAGGCGAAATTTTCCGGAGAGGCCTTCCGCTTGTTCCGCTGGCGTGCGCCGGAATCGCGCATGCAGATCTATCTGGAGTCCGTGCTGGCGCGCGAGGACTATGCCAAGGAAGTGAAGCTGTTCGAACTTGGGCCCCGATTTCTGGATCGCTATCGCGATATTTTCACCCGCCTGTATCGCGAGGATCGGGATCTGACGCTGCGACGCGACGCCTGGGGCTTCGGCTTGGGATTGCTGGGGACGGCCACGCTGTACGGCGGCTACGTCTGGATCGCCGTGGAAACCGTGCTGGGGGCGATGACCGTCGGCCAGATGACCATGTACCTCATGTTGTTTCGTCAGGGCCAATCGGCGGTCAGCGCCGCGCTGTCCGCGGTCGGCGGCTTGTACGAAGACAACCTGTACCTTTCGAATCTGTTCGAATACCTGGAGCAACCGGTGGCGCGCCGCGGCGGCGCACGCGCAGCCGCGGGACCCGATCCCGGCGACGGCATTCGCTTCGAGGGGGTGGAATTCATCTATCCGGGCGCCACAGCGCCGGCGCTCTCGGCGATTGATCTGCACGTTCGGCCTGGCGAGAGCCTGGCCCTGGTGGGCCAGAACGGCTCCGGCAAGACCACCCTGATCAAATTATTGACGCGGCTATACGAACCGACGCGCGGCAGGATCCTGCTCGATGGCCTGGATCTCAAAGATTGGGACGAATCGCATACTGCGCCAGCGCATCGGCGTCATTTTTCAGGACTTCGCGCGCTATCAAATGCTGGTGGGCGAGAACATCGGCGCGGGCGATGTCCGTGCCTTCGAGGATGAGGATCGGTGGCGCAGCGCCGCCGGCAAGGGGCTGGCCGCGGATTTCGTGGAGCAGCTTCCGTCGGGCTATCGCACGCAGCTGGGCAAGTGGTTCAAGGACGGCCGGGAATTATCGGGCGGACAGTGGCAGAAGATCGCGCTGGCGCGCGCCTTCATGCGCAGCGAAGCCGACATCCTGGTGTTGGACGAGCCCACCGCGGCCATCGATGCCGGGGCCGAAGCCGAGGTTTTCGAGCACTTTCGCGAATTGACGCGCAATCGCATCGCCATCGTCATTTCGCATCGTTTTTCCACCGTGCGCATGACCGACCAAATATTGGTGCTCGAGGAAGGCCGCATCGTGGAGCGCGGCAGCCATGAATCGCTTGATGGCTGCCGACGGACGCTACGCCAAGCTGTTCACGCTGCAGGCACGCGGGTATCGTTAGGCTATTACGCTAAAGGATCACCATGTTCAGAACCGCTACCGTGCGCTTTGCCGTCTTCACCATGATCTTGGGCCTGGCGTTGGCGGCGTGCCATCGCGATGCGCAAAGCGGGGCCGCCGCACCGGCAGGCGCAGGGGCTCGGCGCCGGGACCGGGACCGTCAAAATGGGCGTCTATCGCGTGGTGCTCAAGCTTCCCGGCGGCGAGCTGCCCTTCGGGCTCGAGCTTGCGCAGAAGGACTCTCAAACCATCGGGTATCTCATCAACGGTCAGGAGCGGCTGCTGCTCCGCGAGGTGACCATCGCCGGTTCGCATCTCGACATCACCCATGCCGGGTTACTTGAATCGCATCACGGCCGATGCGACGGGCGATGAACTCAATGGCGAATTATTCCTGGATAAGTTGGCGGGCAAGAACCAGCACATCCCGCTGCACGCGACCCGGGGTGAGAGCTATCGATTTTTTGCAAATCCGTCCGGCGACAACGCCGACTTGTCGGGCCGATGGGCCGTGACCTTCGTGGACGATGGCGGAGCTTCCGAGAAGGCCGTTGGAGAATTCAGCCAGTCGCATGATGTCATCACCGGCACCGTCTTGACCGATACGGGCGATCATCGTTTTCTCGCAGGCCAGGTGCACGGCGATGAGATGCATCTGTCCACATTCGACGGGGCGCATGCCTTCCTGTACCAGGCGAAGGTTGCCGCGGACGGCAGCCTTGCCGGCGACTACTGGTCCGGTCTTGCCTTTCATGAGAAATGGACTGCAGTGCGCGACCCGGCGGCCGCGCTGCCCGACGCCTACAAGCTCACGGCCATGCGCGCGGGGGTCAAGCAATTCGATTTCGCCTTCCCGGACCTTGCGGGCAACATGGTGTCGTCCAAGGACGCAAAGTTTCGCGGCAAGGTGCTCATCGTGGCGCTGGCCGGCAGCTGGTGCCCGAACTGTCACGACGAGGCGGCATTTCTCGCGCCGCTTTACAACGACTACCGGGCCAAGGGTCTGGAGGTGGTCTCGTTGATGTTCGAGCACTTCGGCGACTTTCCGCACGCGGCCGAGGCCACGCAACGCTTCAGACAGCATTACGGCATCGAGTACACGACGCTGATCGCCGGTATTTCGGACAAGGACGATGCCGCCAAGAAATTGCCCGCGCTGGATCGGGTGTACGCCTTTCCGACCACCATTTTCATCGATCGCAAGGGCCAGGTGCGCAAGATCCACACGGGCTTTTCCGGGCCCGCCACCGGCGAGCACTACACGCAGTTCGTGAATGAGGTCAAGACCATTCTTGATCAATTGCTCGCGGAGTCTTGAGGGTGCCTTCGTTCGACGTGGTCTCGGAAATCGATACGCATGAATTGACCAACGCCGTTGATCAGGCGCTGCGCGAGCTCACCCAACGCTTCGATTTCAAAGGCACCAATGCCACGTTCGAGCTGGAGGAAACCACGGTGACCATGACGGCTCCGGCCGACTTTCAGCTCAAGCAGATGCTCGACATCCTCAAGCTGCGCATCGCGAAGCGCGGCATCGATGTGGCTTGTCTGGAGGTGAAGGATCCGGAGGTGAACCTCGCGCGCGCCAAGCAGCTGGTCATATTGAAGCATGGGATCGATGCCGACGCAGGCAGGAAGGTGTCGCGTCTGATCAAGGATTCAAAGCTCAAAGTGCAGGCCCAAGTACAGGGTGACAAGGTGAGGATCACGGGCAAGAAGCGCGACGATTTGCAGGAAGCGATCTCTTTCCTGCGCAAGGCGGAGGTCGGCGTGCCGCTGCAGTTCAACAATTTTCGCGACTAGGGCGCCGCGGTGATTCGCTGGTAGGTCTCGGGGGTCATGCCGGGCAATTTCCGCAAAAACGACACCACATCCCAGATCGCGGCATCGTCCAGGGTCTTGCCCCAGGCGGGCATGGCGCTCATCTTGATGCCGTGCTTGACGATCCAAAACGCACGCCGGGATTCCAGAACCTCTTCCTGCGCGAGATTCGGCGGGTGCGGATACAACCCTACCCGAATGTCGGACTTCGTCAATCCGGGCGCCAGATGACATCCGGCGCACAGCGCCGCGTAGCGGCGCGCGCCGGCGGCGATTCCTTGCGGATCCGAGACGTCGTATACCTCGATCGAGCGTGCACGAACCGCGATTGATCGCTCGCGTAATTGCTCGATGATCGCCAGTACCGGCTTGGTGTGATGATCGTCGGCGCCGATGTTGTACATCCCCGATTCGATGAACAGTGCCGCGCCGGCCGCGAGCGCTAACGCGGCGATCGCCAGGATGAGTGTTGCCTTGAACATTTACTTGACGACGATGGTTCCGACCATGCGCGGATGAATCGAACAGGTGAAGTGGTAGGTCCCCGGCTTGTCGAAGGTAAAGGAAAAGCTTTCGTCCGTGTCGATCGCCCCGGATCGAAACACCCCGGTGTCGCTCACCACGGTGTGGGGTTCATCATCCTTGTTGACCCAGGTTACCTGGGAGCCGACGCTGACGGTGAGCGTGGTCGGCGTGAACATGAACTCCTTCACTTCGATTCTGCCCGCCTCCGCGGCCGAGGCCGCGGCGGCCAGGGATGCACAGGCAGCAAACGCACACAGAAGCGCGCGCACCGAAAGCAACCCCAGCGGATTTCGCGTAAAAGTCATTTGCCTTCCTTCGTTAAGAATTTCTTTGTTTCAAGCCAGGATCTTGTCGCTGAGCGTGAGCGCCGCCGGATGCTTCACAACCGATACGCTGGTGATGCCCAGCATTTTGGATAGTTGCTCCGAGGGCACTTTCAACGGGCCGGGCCCCGCTCCTTCTCCCGCCACGGGCTGCGGGTACGCGGTGGAGCGCGCCGTGTGGAAGGTCACGTTGCCTTCGACCTTTTGCACAATTTGGTGAATGTGTCCGTTCAACACCGTGACGGAGCCGAAACGGCGCAGTTGACTCATGAGCCGGTCAGCGTCACCCGTGCCCCAGCCCCAGGGCTCATAAATCGACCAGAGCGGCATGTGCGCGAAGACCACGACGGGGGTGCTGGCGGAGCGCGATTTCAGATCCGCTGCGGCCCAGGCGAGCTGATCTTCGCCCAAGGTGCCGAGACCGCCGGGCTTGAACTGCAAAACGTTGATGAGCCCGATGAAGTGCACGCCGGCGTGATCGAAACTGTAGTAGCCCTTGTTATCCGAGGCCTTGCCGAAGCGGCTGAAGTACTCCGTGACCGTCGCATCGGTGGTGTCATGTTCGCCCGGTACGGTGTGCATCTCGGTGGTTCGCAGGCGCGAGAACAGTTGTTGTGCCGTGTCGAATTCGGCCGGCTTGGACAGGTGCGTGATGTCGCCGGTATGAATGATGAGCGCGGGTTGATCGGGCATGGCGTTCACCAGATCGATGGCCTGGTTCAGCGAGCCGCCGACATCGGGATTGGCGTCCTTGTTGAAACCGATGTGGGTGTCGCTGATCTGGACGAACAAGGGCTTGCCGAGTTTGGCCGCCGCATTCTTGTCGGCGGCAGCCATGGCCAGATCGATCGGGGCAAAAATGCCGCCCGACAGGGCGAACAGCGTTCCGGCGCCACCGTAGGCCATGCATTTCAATGCATTGCGGCGGCTTAAAGTGGGATCTTGCGGCATGGCGGCTCCTGGAAAGTTGAAGGTTCAGGAGGCAAGACTCGCCAGGTGTCGGTTTTATTCCACGCTGGCGTAGCCTGTGCGGGAAGGGTAACGTTTACACAAGGGAGGACTCATGGAATCAAGCAAGCGAACGGTCTGCCGTTTATTGGCTCTGGCGAGCCTTGCCGCCGCGGCTCTGGCGGCCTGTTCCACGGACGCCATTGTGGTGACGGGAACGCAGCATCCGCCGGTTTCACCCGCGGACGTGAAAATCTATTCCAAGCCGCCGCCGGCATTCGAGGAAATCGCGATACTCAATGCCTCGAGCAACAGCATGTTCACGACCGGCGGCCAAAAAAGCGTGGACAAGGTGATCGAAGGCCTGAAAGAGGAAGCCGCCAAACTCGGTGCCAACGGCGTCATATTGGAAGGCTTTTCCGATCAAGCCACCGGATCGGTGGGCACAGGTGTCGGCAGCGCTTCGGCTTCAGGCAACTCCGCCACCTCGGTCGGTGTCGGCGGATCCTTGGGGATCTACAAAAAGACCGGCCACGGCCGCGCCATTTACGTGCCGCCTGAATACCAATCGCAGTAGCGCGCGGCGGGCTCAGCAAAACTGGCGCCGCGCGTTCGCTACGGCTCGCGCATCAGACGCGTCAACCCCAGAAGCTCGTCCCAGCCGGTATCCGACACCGCGCAATACTGAATATCGCCTTGCTGCCAGAAGGCCAGGTGATAGCCGCTGCGCGTGGTATTGGCCGGCAGGCGGTGATCGGCGGCTGCCCAGCTGAATACGTTGATGGTGTGTGCGCCGTGCTGATAGACGATCACGGCTGAGCGCTGATGATCGATGAAGTCGGCGCGGCCGCCGACCAGTCGATAGCCCTGTGATTCGAAGTCCGTGACCGTCGGCGAAACATCCGCATGACCTGCAAACCAGGGCTTGACGGTGTGTCTATCGCTGGACACCACATCGATCAAATGATCGGGCATCAGCGAACGCACGTGAGATGACACCAGATCATTGATCAAGGGATCGGTGGGGCGCGGCGTCAACAGGAAGAACGCCAGACTCGCCGCCAGTGCCGCGCCGCCGAAGCCGCTCAGCGCGCCTGTCCAATACGAACCCGCTCGTCGGCCCCTGAAGGGCCGCGGTGCATCGAGCGCCGGCTGCTGGATCGTCTGCTCCTGATCGAGCGCGCGCATCACCCGGGCACGCAGCGCCGGCGGCGTGCCGGCATAAGGAACCTCTTTGAGCGCCGTACGCACCACATTCAGGTCTTGCAGCAGGGCGCGGCATTCCGGGCAATGTTCGACGTGGCGCTCGATCTGCGTCGCGGAGACAGCATCGACTTCGCCATCGAAGTAGGCTTGCACCCTCAAGGCTTCAGCGCACTGCACGCGGCTCTCCTGGAACGCATTGCAGCCATTTTGTCTTCAGTGCGGCGCGCGACCGCGCCAGACGCGACATCACCGTGCCGATCGGCACCTGGGTGACCGCCGCAATTTGCGCATAGTCCATTTCTTCAATTTCCCTGAGCATCAACACCGTACGCTGTTCCTCCGGCAATGCGGCCATGAGCTTGTCGAGCAGTTTCTTTTGATCCGAAAGTATCGTCGCCTCCTCAGGTCCCGCCGCTGTTGCAATCAAAGCCGCTCCATCCTGCGCGTCGTTCTCCTCCGGCAGCGGCACGGCGGCGCGGCGCTGCGTTTGCTTGGCCGCGGTAAAGTGGCAGTTGCGCACGATGGTCAGCAGCCAGGACTTGGCGTCGGAACCTCGCAGCGCATCGAAACCGCGATAGGCGCGCAAAATGGCCTCCTGAACCACGTCATCCGCGTCGCCCGGCGAGTAGCACAGCCAGCGCGCAAACCGGTACGCAGCGTCGAGATGGGGCAATACCTGCCCTTCGAAGCGCGCGCGTTTGTCGTCCATGTCACTAAGACTCACGGCAGGCCTGCTTTATTCCCGATCGTTTGATTCGCCTCAAGTATAGCTCTAAGGTCGCGTATCCTTTGTGTATCAAAAGAGGTACCCCTTGAACCGAGCGCCTGCTTTCCTGCCGGCCGCGGCCATGCTGCTTGCAATAGCGAGCCCTGCCTGGGCGCAGCGTCCCTTTCTGTCGGAACAGGAATGGTCGATGCTGCGCGATGAGGCGAGCGGCGCTGCACCATACGAAAATCTGCGCGCTTTGACGCGTTTGCACCGCGTGCCCGCCACCGCCGAATTCGATCAAGCCGCGGACTTCATCCTCGCGCGCGCCAAGGAGTATGGCTTGCAGGATGTTCATGCGGAGCAGTTCCCGATCGATGGCAAGATTCACTACGGTCTCATGCGCTCGCATCTGGCCTGGCAGGTCGGCTTCGCAAGGATGTGGCAGGCGGGGCCGCAGCACACCTTGATCGGGGATTGGGCCACCGATCCCATCCGGCTGGCCGATTACAGCCACACCGCCGATGTGGAAGCGGCGCTGGTCGATGTCGGTGCCGGAACCGCTGCGGCGGATTACGCCGGCAAGGATGTGCGCGGCAAGATCGTGCTGTCCGACGGCGTTCTTTCGACCGTGCAGCGCCTGGCAGTGATGCAGTACGGCGCCGCCGGCATCATCAGCGATATGCCGAATCAAAGCACCGCCTGGTCGGGACTCGATGGCAGCGTCGTACGCTGGGGCCATCTCGATGCCACCTTGCCGCGGGGGTTCGCCTTCATGGTGTCGCGAGCCGGCGCCGCCGGGTTGCGCGCGCGTCTGGCGGCCGGCGAGACTGTCATGATCGGCGCCCAGTTGCAGGCCGAAGTCGGACCCGGCCATTGGACGGTGGTGACCGGCATCATCCCGGGAAGCGATGCGAGCGCCGGCGAAATCGTCTACAGCTGCCATTTGGATCATCAGAGGCCCGGCGCCAATGACAACGGCAGCGGCTGCGTCACGATTTTGGAATCCGCCCGGGTCCTCAATCGACTGATCAGCGGCGGGAGTCTTCCGCGGCCGCGGCGCACGCTGCGCTTCATCTGGGGACCCGAGGTGGAAGGCACGATGGCCTACTTGAGCCGGCATCCCGACATTCGCGGCAAACTGCGCGCCGACGTTCACATGGACATGGTGGGCGGCGATCTTTTCAAGAATAAATCCGTGCTGCACGTGACGGAGACTCCCTGGTCATTGCCCACGTTCATCACGGACGTCGGCGACACATTTGCCGAAGCCATCCGCGATGCCGCCACCGCCTATGCAGAGGACGGCAGCCAAAAGGATGCGGCGATCATCGAAGATCGCAACGGCGCGTCGGGCACCCGCAATGCTTTTTTCGTCGATGAAACACCCTACGCCGAGGGGAGCGATCACGACGATTACGATTCATCGACCATCGCCGTGCCCGCACTCTATCTTCGGGACTGGCCGGATATTTACATTCATACGGATCACGACACGCTGGATCAGATCGACGCCACCAAGCTGCGCCGGGTCGCGCTGCTGGGCGCAGCCTCGGGCTACAGCTTTGCCACCCTCGACGCCGCACGCGCACCTCGAGTTCTGCCCTTCCTCGCCTCGCGCTCACTGGCGCGCCTGGTCCGTGGATTCGAGCGCGCGCAAACCCTGGTGCAGGACAAGGACCATGCGCCCGCCGCCTTGTTCGAGGCGCGCAACTTGATGGCACAGATGCTGAAGCGCGAGCAGGGCGCGCTGAAATCCTTCGCCGTGTTCGCGCAGCGCGATCCGTCCGAACTGTCCATTTACTTGGAAGTGCTGCGGCGTCAGGCGGATACCATGAACGGTTGGCTGGATCAGTTGGCCACGCTGCACGGCGCCCAGGAAACCGCGGCGCTGCCCGCCTGGCATGGCTCCCCTGACGGCGCGCGGGTTCCCAAGCGCATCGGCGACTTCGGGCCTTTGACTTATCAAAATGACGATGTGCTGCTCGATCGTTTGGGTGCCGAGCGCGTCCGGCAGATCAAGTTGCTCGACCCTGAATCGAGCCGGCTGCTCAATGCACAGGACCGCGGGGCCATTTACGCCTATGAAATCGTCAATTTTGTCGACGGCAAAAAGACCGTGGCGGAAATTCGCGACGCGGTGTCGGCTGAGTTCGGGCCCATCCCATTTGAATTGGTCAGCGATTACCTGCGAGCCTGCGAAGAGGCCAAAATAATCGCGTTTCGCTAGCGGCTACTTCGGCGGGGCTGCCTTGCCCGGCTGCATGCCCTTGGAGTAGATCACCGTGCCATCGAGCTTGACGATGATGGCGTCGATGTCATCGATGCGGTTGTAGATTTCCATGGCCTTTTCGGGCCCCAACACGAATGCAGTCTTCGACAGGCCATCGGTGCGGGTCGCATAGGGTCCGATGACCGTGGCGCTGCGTACCTTGCTGGCTGAATGACCGGTGTGCGGGTCGATGATGTGGTGGTAGCGCACGCCGCCTTCGTCGAAGAATCGCTCGTAATCCCCCGAGGTGGAAATGGCCGCATTCACCAAGGGAATGCGCGCGATGACCTCGCCCTCGCCCTTGCGCGGATCGCGGATGCCCACGGTCCAGGGTTTGCCGAAGCGATCGCCGATGATGCGGCTATCGCCGCCGGCGGACACATACGCCCGCGTGTAACCGCGCGCTTTCAGCACGTCGATGCCGCAGTCCACCGCATAGCCCTTGGCGATACCGCCCAAATCGATGCGCACGCCTTTCTGCGAGAACTGCACGGTCTGATTCTTGGCGTCGAGCAGCACGTGATGATAGTCGACCGCGGGCAGGGCCTTCGCGATCTGCTCATCGTTCGGACGGACATGTTGCGGAAAATTGTACATGTAGCCGACACTGGCATAGGTGATGTCAAAGGCGCCTTCGGTGATGACCGAGTACTCCTTGGCGGTGACCAGCAGATCGAACAATTCCTTGGTGATATGCATGGGACCGTCGGCGGCCTTGGCATTGACCAGCGAGATTTCGCTGGTGGGCTTGTAGGTGCTCATCGTCTCATCGATGTGGCGCATTTCATCCAGCACCGCATCGATTGCCTGCTCGGCGTGGGCCCGGTCCTCCGACCACAGCTCGACCGTGATGCGCGTGCCCATGATGCCGTCGGTGATGCGATTCACCCATTCGGCCTGCGCGGGAGCGGCGGCGATCGAGGCGGCGAGCGCAACAAGAGCGGCCAGGCCGTGCATACGCTTCGGAATTCTAGGATTCATGCGGACAGGCTCCTAACGGGTTTTGAGGGCGCTCGCCCGCCATTGCAGCAATACCAACGCGCTTCCAACCATGCCGCCCAAGTGCGCAAAATGTGCAACGCCGGACAGACTTCCCGTCACGCCGAGAAACAGCTCGATACCGGCATACAGCGTCGCGAACAGCCACGCGGGCATCGGTATCGGAGGGATCAAGGGAATGACTTTGCGGCGGGGAAACATCACGGCATAGGCCAGCAGCAATCCGAATACGCCTCCCGATGCGCCGATGGTGGGCGCCGGCGGGGCCCCGAACAGCATCGGCACGAACAGCTGGCTCAAGGCCGCGGTAACCACGGAGGCGAAGTAGCAGGCGAGCAATCTCATCGGCCCCACGTAGCGCTCGATTTCCATGCCGAACATCCACAGCGCCAGCATGTTGAAAAACAGGTGCTGGTAACTGCCGTGCAGGAATGAATAGGTGACGAGCTGCCAGAGGCGGAAATACACATGCCCGTCGAGAGGCTGCAATGGATAGAGCGCGAACACCTCCTCGAGCGCCCCGTTTGACTGGCCCTGCAGCAGGAACAGCGCGACGTTCGCGACAATCAGAACTATGACTGCGGATATTTTCATGCCAGTCGCCTATTCTAACGCGTCATGAACGCAAGCCCTCTGAAAACGGTATTTCTTGACTTCGATACCGTTTCCAACGGCGATCTTGACTTGAGGATGCTCCGTCAGGCCGCCGATGATCTGACCCTGTACGAATCCGACGAGTCGAAGATCGCACAGCGCATCGAAGATGCCGGCATCGTGCTCTTGAACAAGCCCGCCCTCACGCGCGCACTCTTGAGCGGCGCGCCCCGCTTGAAATTGATTGCCGTGGCAGGCACCGGCACCAACAACATCGATTTGACCGCCGCGCGCGATCGCGGCATTGCCGTCTGCAACGTGACGGCCTACTGCACCGCCTCGGTGGTGCAGCAGGTATGGGCGTTGATATTGAGCCTCACGCAACATGTGGCCGCCTATTCGCGCCTCACCCGGGACGGGTCCTGGGCAAAGGACGAGGGGGCGGCGCTGGCCCATCCCATCCGCGAATTACAGGGCAGGATATTCGGCGTGATCGGCTGGGGAGAGTTGGGCCGGGGCGCCGCGCGCATCGCTGAAGCGTTCGGCATGCGCGTGATCATCGCCAACCGACGCGGCGCGCAGGCCCAGCCCGATCGCGTGGCCTTCGACGAGTTCCTATCGACCGCCGACATCGTTTCTTTGCACTGCCCGCTCAACGATGCGACCCGCGGCTTGCTGGGCTCGCGGGAGCTGGCGCTGATGAAGACCGATGCGCTGTTGATCAACACCGCGCGCGGCGGGCTGCTCGACTCGGCCGCACTCGTCGCCGCCCTCAAGGCAGGGCGGCTCGGCGGCGCGGGAATCGACGTGTTGACCCGGGAACCGCCGCTCGACGGCGATCCCTTGCTCGACGATGGGATCCCGAATCTACTGCTCACGCCTCACATCGGCTGGGCGGCGCGCGAAGCACGCCAGCGCTGCATCGATGAGATGGCGGCGAATATCCGCGATTTCCGCGCCGGCGGCCGGCGCGGCCGCGTGGTGTGAACGGCTCGAGTAGGCTCCTAGCCCCGTGCCGCTCTCTTCTCCCGCTTCGCTGCGCGCTTCTCTTCCAGCGTCTTGGCCGGTTTCTTCTTGCCTTCCTTCTTGCGTTCCATACCTTTGCTCATGATGCACTCCTCTTGAAGTTAGGTTGACGGTTAATCCTTCGCGCGGCGGCGGCCGATGGTAGCGCGCGGCGGTTTGGGGGGCTTCACGCTGACCCGGCTGATGCGCAGCTCCCTGCCCGCCACACGCACCTTCTGCAAGTCCTTAAATATCTGCTTCGGCATGCCTTCAGGCAAGTCCACGTAGCTGTGATCCTCGCGAATATCCACACGCCCGATGTGCACCCCCTCGATGCCGGACTCGTTGGCAATGGCGCCGACGATGTTGCCGGGCTTGATTCCATGTACCGACCCGACTTCGAGGCGATAAGTTTCCATTTGCGCGGGAACAGCCTTACGTCGTGGCTCGTGCTTGTCCTCGCGCGCCGCCCTGTCCTCGCGGCGCGGCTTCTCGTCGCCGCGGGGCGGCCTCTCGTCGCGGGACGGCCTTTCGTCCCGCGGCGGCCGCTCGTCACGAACCGGCGGCGACGGCGCGGCCCGCTCAGGCTTGGACGCCAGCAGCAGCGGCGTGTTCCCCTGCGACAGGCTGGCGAGCGCCGCCGCGATGTCGATGAGGGGCAGGCCCGATTCAGCCTCCAGCTGTTCGAGCACCGGCCGGTAAACATGGGTCTCCGCCTTGCCGATGGTGTCGCTGATGCGTTGCTTGAACTTGGCGATGCGCAGCGTGTTCACGGCGTCGACGCTGGGCAGGTTCATCGGTTCAATGACCTGGCGCGTGGCGCGCTCGATGGCGCGCAGCATATTGCGTTCGCGCGGCGCGATGAACAGGATCGCCTCGCCCTTGCGTCCCGCTCTGCCGGTGCGGCCGATGCGATGTACGTAGGATTCGGTGTCGTAGGGGACATCGTAATTCACCACGTGGCCGATGCGCTCGACATCGAGGCCGCGGGCGGCCACGTCGGTGGCCACCAGGATATCGAGCTGGCCGGCTTTCAGGCGCGCGACGGTGCGCTCGCGTTGCGGCTGCGGAATGTCGCCGTTCAAGGGCGCGGCCGAGAAACCGCGCGCCTCGAGCTTTTCCGCCAGTTCCACCGTGGCCTGTTTGGTGCGCGTGAATACCAGCATGCCGTCGAAGGTCTCGGCTTCCAAAATTCTCGTCAGCGCATCCAGCTTGTGCATGCCGCTGACCATCCAGTAGCGCTGCCTGATGTGGGTGGCGGTGCTGGTCTTGCTCTTGATGGTCACTTCGACGGGCGATTGCAGATGCTTCGCTGCAATCCTGCGGATGGGTGCGGGCAGGGTCGCCGAGAACAGCGCGACCTGGCGCTTGGGCGGAGTCTGCTCCAGGATGCTTTCGACGGCGTCGACGAATCCCATGCGCAGCATCTCGTCGGCTTCGTCCAGCACCAGCAGCGTCAAACCGGAAAGCTTCAAGGTGCCCCGATTCATGTGATCGATCACGCGTCCTGGCGTGCCCACCACCACATGCACACCGCGGCGCAGTGCATTGAGCTGAGGTTGATAGCTCTGGCCGCCGTAGATGGGCAGCACGTGAAATCCTTTCATGTGCGCCGCATAGCGCAGGAAGGCCTCGGATACCTGCAATGCCAGCTCGCGCGTGGGCACCAGCACCAGCACCTGAGGATCGCGTTGCTCAAGATCGATCTTGGTCAGCGCGGGCAGCGCGAAAGCGGCGGTCTTGCCGGTGCCGGTTTGCGCCTGGCCCAGCATGTCCTTGCCGGCGAGCAGCACCGGTATGGTCTGCGCCTGGATCGGCGACGGCGACTCGTAGCCCACGTCGGCGAGCGCGCGCAGCACGGCATCCGAGAGCGCGAGATCTTGGAAGCTGGGCGATGGGTCAATCGAGTCCGGAACGGCGTTCATGCGATGCCTGAAGCGAGGAGGAGCCGCAAGTCTAGCGGTTTAGCCGCGTATTGCTACCATGCGCGCTATGGGACGTATATTTGAAGTCAGAAAGCATGCGATGTTCGCCCGCTGGAACCGCATGGCCAAGCAATTCACGCGGGTCGCCAAGGATATCGCCATCGCGGTGCACGCCGGCGGACCCGACCCCGCATCCAATCCGACCTTGCGCCGTGTGCTGCAAAATGCCCGCGCCGTCAACATGCCGAAGGACAAGACGGATGCGGCCATACGCCGGGCTTCGGGTAAGGATGCGGCCAATTACGCGGAAATTCTGTACGAGGGCTATGCCCCGCACGGGGTGGCGCTGTTGGTGGAAACCGCCACCGACAATCCCACCCGAACCGTCGCGAGTTTGCGCAACATTTTCATGAAGGGTGCCGGCAATCTGGGCACCACCGGCAGCGTCAGTTTTCTGTTCAAGAAGATGGGCGTCTTTCGCCTCGACCCTTCCAAGGTCAAGGACCAGGATGATCTCGAGCTGGATCTCATCGACTACGGGCTCGAGGAAATGGGCGACAGCACCGGCGACAAGGGCGAACCGCAGTTGGTCATTCGCGGCGCATTCAACGATTTCGGCAAATTGCAGGAAGCTCTGGAGCGCCGCGGCATCACACCGCTCTCCGCCGAGCACGAATTCATCTGCTCGGTACCCATCGAGTTGCCCGAAGATCAGGCAAAGGAAGTGTTGGAACTGATCGACAAGCTCGAACAGGACGATGACGTCCAAAAGGTGTTCCACACCCTGGCCTGATGCGTGTCCTGGTGACGAAGTTTTAATTCGCGACATTCGCGCGCATCAGCGCGTCTTAAGCTTTTTTCATCCTGTCATCGCCGGACCCACGCTCGCGTTGCACACCCTGAGAGCCACAATTTTCAGGAGTGCCATCATGAGCAGACTGATCAAACTATTGATTCCTATAGGTTTTATGGCCATGAGCGGATGCGTGGTAACCCCTTACGGCTATCACCGCTATTACTACGGACCGCCTCGCGTTGCGGTCGTAGCTCCGGCGCCTGTGGTGGTCGTGCGGCCGTAATGCGGCCGCAAACGGTAAGTCGCCAACGGCGACCGCGGACGGGTGAGATAATTGCCGTATGGCGCCTCACCCGTTCCGCATTGTCAATGTCTTCACCCAAGGATCCGCAGCGCTCAGCGGCAACGCGCTGTGTGTGTTCGAAAACGGCGAGGGCTTGAGCGACCAGGAAATGCAGGCGCTCGCGCGCCAGTTCAACCTGTCCGAAACCACGTTCCTTTTGCCCTCCGCTCGCGCCGCGGCGCGGGTGCGCATATTTACCCCCAGCTATGAGATGCCTTTTGCCGGACACCCCACGCTCGGCAGCGCGCATGTTTGCCGCGCCCTGAAGCTTGGCGGCGATACGCATGTGCTGGAGACCCAGGCCGGATTGGTGCCGGTGCAGGCGCAGGGCGGCCGCTGGACCTTGAAGGCTCTGCCCGCGACCTGGCGCGAATTGGGCGCGACACGGCCCGAGCTGGCCGAAGCGTTGGGCTTGAAGGAGAACGACATTGGCGAAAGACCGCTGTGGGTCAAGGCCGGCAAGGAACAGTTGGTGGTACCGCTGAACTCGGTGGATGCCGTGCGGCGGGCCGCCCCGGTGCCCGCGAAACTAAAAAACATCCGCAATGAAGAAGACCAAAGCATGGCGTATGTTTTCTGCCCGAGCGGCGCAGGCGAGGCGCTGGCAAGATTCTTCTTTCCAGCCGGCGGCGCGATACTCGAGGATCCCGCGACCGGCTCGGCAACCGCCAATTTTGGCGGCTGGTGTTTGGCGATGCAGCGGCCGCTGCCGGTTCAACTCAAGATTTCGCAGGGCGAACTCGCGGGCCGTCCTTCCTGGCTGTTTCTCGAGGTGACCGCCGCGCGGGAAATTTTCGTCGGCGGCGACGTCGTTGAAATCGGCCGAGGGACGATCACCCTGGGCTGATTCTCGATTCGGCCCAGCTGATCACGGGCAGCAGCCGTACCGACACCATCGCGCGTGCGACATCGTGCTTGACCCAGCGCGACTCGTGATGCTCAGGAAATCCCAGCGCCGGATTGATCAACAGCCGCACCTCGGTTTCGTCGCTTCTTGCCAGGTAGTAGCGCGCGATTTTTCCGCGGTTGTACGGCCCGGTTTCCACGAAGTCCGGCCCCCAATCGAACTGCAGGTTGGTCAAGCCCGTTTCCTCGCGCACCTCGCGCAGCGCCGCGTCAAAGGGCTGCTCGCCGGGCTCGACCAATCCCTTGGGGAAATCCCAATTCCTGTAGGCCCGGAGCAGTAGATATAGCGCGGCACCGGGCGCCATGTTCACCACCACCACACCGGCGGAGAATCTGGGAGAGGGCGCAGTTTCCGCCATGCTCTTACGCGGCGGCTGACAGTGGCGAGCGAATGAGATGATCGAAGGCGCTCAACGACGCTTTCGCGCCTTCGCCCATCGCGATGACGATTTGTTTGTAGGGCACAATGGTGCAATCTCCCGCCGCGAAAACGCCCGGCACCGAGGTCTGTCCACGCGCATCGACTTCCACTTCACCGCGCGCCGAAAGCTTCACCGTGCCCTTCAGCCAGTCGGTGTTGGGCACCAGGCCGATTTGCACGAACACACCCGAGAGCTCGACGTCATGCATCTCTCCGCCGGTGCGGTCCTTGTACTTGAGCCCCACAACGCGCTGCCCATCGCCAACCACCTCGGTGGTTTGCGCGTGGGTGATCACGCTGGCGTTCGATAGGCTCTGCAACCGGCGAATCAACACCGCGTCCGCACGCAGCTGCGGGTCGAACTCGATCAGGGTCACATGACTGACCAGTCCCGCCAGATCGATGGCGGCCTCGACCCCGGAATTGCCGCCCCCGATGACGGCAACCCGCTTGCCCTTGAACAAGGGTCCGTCGCAGTGCGGGCAGTAGGCAACGCCGCGGTTGCGATACTCACGTTCGCCCGGCACATTGATTTCGCGCCAGCGTGCGCCGGTGGCGATGATGACGGATCTTGATTTTAGCGATGCGCCGCCCGCCAGCTTCACTTCGATGAGCTCGCCCGGAACCAGACCTTCAGCGCGCTGCAGATTCATCACATCCACATCGTAAGCGGCGACGTGACCTTCGAGACCTGAGGCCAATTTGTGCCCCTCGGTCTCCTTCACCGAGATAAAGTTCTCGACGCCCAGCGTATCGAGCAACTGACCGCCGAGGCGCTCCGCGGCGATTCCCGTGCGGATGCCCTTGCGCGCGGCGTAGATGGCCGCCGCCGCGCCCGCGGGGCCGCCCCCCACCACGAGCACGTCGAAGGGCGCCCTGGCATTGATGTCGACGGCCTCGCGTTCGGCCGCTCCCGAGTCCAGCTTGTGGATGATCTCCGGAAGCTCCATTCGGCCCTGCCCAAAGGGTTTGCCGTTGAGGAACACTGCCGGCACCGCCATCACCTCGCGCCTCGCGACTTCCTCCTGGAACACGGCGCCGTCGATCATGGTGTGGCGAATCTTGGGATTCAGCGCCGCCATCGCGTTCAGTGCCTGCACCACGTCCGGACAACTCTGGCAGGTCAGCGAAACGAAAGTCTCGAAATTGAATTCACCGTCGAGGCTTTTGATCTGCTCGACCACGGATTCCTCGATTTTCGGCGGATAGCCGCCGGCTTGCAGCAGCGCCAGCACGAGAGAGGTGAATTCATGGCCCATCGGCACGCCGGCGAAGCGTACGTGCGGCTTCGCGCCCGGACGGCGCAGCGCGAATGACGGTTTCATCGCGCTGCCGTCTTCAGTTTCGTCGCGTTCGGCCACCTTGACCAGACCCGACAGCGACTCAATGTCGTTGAGCAACTCGAGCATTTCCCGCGACTTGTCGCCATCGTCCAAGGAAGCGACGATTTCCACAGGTTGCGATATCCGCTCCAGATATCCTTGCAGCTGAGTCTTGAGAGTCTGATCGAGCATGGCGCCTTAGATCTTTCCGACCAAATCCAACGAGGGTTTCAGAGTGCTGTCGCCGGGCGTCCACTTGGCAGGGCACACTTCGCCCGGATGCGAGGCAACGTATTGCGCGGCCCTCACCTTGCGCAGCAGTTCCTTGGCGTCGCGGCCAATGCCGTTGTCATGCACTTCCATGACCTTGATCTTGCATTCCGGATCGATGACGAAGGTCCCGCGGTAGGCGAGCCCGGCATCCTCGATCAGCACTTCGAAATTACGCGCAAGCACCGCCGTCGGATCGCCCACCAGCGGGTACTGGACTTTCTTGATCGTCTCCGAGGTGTCATGCCATGCCTTGTGAGCGAAATGCGTATCGGTGGACACGCCGTAGACTTCCACGCCCAGCTTCTTGAACTCGGCGTAGTTGTCGGCAAGATCGCCAAGTTCGGTCGGACAGACGAAAGTGAAATCGGCAGGATAGAACACCATCACCGACCACTTGCCCTTGAGGGTTTCGTTTGTCACCGGCACGAACTTGCCGTTGTGATAGGCCGTCGCCTTGAATGGTTTGACTTCGGTATTGATCAGGGACATGGCAGAACTCCTCAGGGGGTTTTGAATCTGGCGGGCATCATAGCAGCGCATGACCCATCATTCACATTGATTGTAATGATTAATTTGATAGACTTTATCTATCGAGATGAATCGACTCCGAGCGCTGGGTGTCCCGCTATGAATTTGAAGGATCTTAAATACTTGGTGGCGCTGGCCGACACCGGACACTTTGGCAAGGCGGCCGAACGAAGCTTCGTGAGCCAGCCGACCCTCTCGGCGCAGCTGAAAAAGCTCGAGGAGTATCTCGGTGTCAAACTGGTCGAGCGCCAGCCGAAGAACGTGCAGCTCACGGAAGTGGGCAGGCAAATCGTGGTCAGAGCCCGTCGTATGCTGGACGAGGGAGACGAAATCATCGCGCTGGCCCGCAGCAACACCGATCCTTTCGCCGGCAAGCTCAAGGTGGCGCTCATTCCCACCATCGGCCCGTATTTGTTGCCGCGCGTCATGCAGAAGATACGAAAGACGATGCCGCATCTGGGGCTGATGCTCTATGAATACCAAACCGAGCCGCTGCTGAAGCGTCTGCGCGACGGCGAAATCGATCTGGGCATCATCGCCCTGCCTGCCTTGCAAGAAGGCGTCGAGTCGCGCCCCCTGTATGAAGAGGCATTCACGGTGGCGCTTCCCAACCATCATCCCCTGGCTGACAAATCGACCATCAAGGTGGCCGATCTCAAGGGGCAGACCCTGCTGCTGCTCGAGGACGGCCACTGTTTGCGCGATCAAGCACTGGAAGTCTGCAGCCGGGTTGACGTGCGCGAGGCGGAGGACTTTCGGGCGACCAGCCTGGAAACGCTGCGCCAGATGGTGGTCGCGGGTTTAGGATTGACGCTGTTGCCGGAGCTCGCGGTGGAATCGCCTTTCGGCTCGCAGCGTGGACTGACGATCCGGCAATTCGGCAAACCGGTGCCGACGCGTACCGTCGGCGCCGTATGGCGCAAGTCCAGCACTCGCGCCGCCGCGATCGCGGCGATTTGCGATGTGGTGGACGACGTCATGGCCAAAAAGAGTTAGGAGCGCACGCACTTGTCTCGACCTGCTGACGCGGATTGGGCATTTCGGGCAGACGACGAGACGGTGCTGAAGGCCCTGGCCGATGGCAATCATCGCTCCAGCTTGAGCGAGTACTTCGGAGCAACCGCCTACGCGGAGTTGGCCCTGCTCGCGGTCGCCGCGAAGAAATCCCCGAAACCCGCCGGTCCTCGCGTATTGGTGCTCCCGGGAATCATGGGTTCGAAACTGGGTCACGGCTCCTCCGACGTGGTGTGGATCGATCCCATGAAAATTTCCACGGGACGACTGGCGGATCTGTCCTTGCCCGACACGAAAGAAATGCGGGCGATGGGGGTGCTGCTGTTCACCTACGCGAAGTTGAAACTGCAGCTGCGAATTCATGGCTACGACGCCTCCTTTCATCCCTACGACTGGCGTTTGGGACTCGACGAACTGGGTGCGCAGCTCGCCTCGCGAATCGCTGCCGCCGACAAGCCCGTCAATCTCGTCGCGCATAGCATGGGCGGTCTGGTCGCCCGCGCCGCAGCGCGCATCCTGCCGCGGCGCCTGATCCGCAAGCTGATCATGCTGGGGACGCCCAATGGAGGCTCGTTTGCTTCGGTGCAAACGCTGCGCGCGACCTATCCCTTCATGCGCAAGATGGCAGCGCTCGATCGCAAGCATTCCGCCGAGTATCTCGCCAAAAGGGTCTTTGGCACCTTTCCGGGGATTTATCACATGCTGCCGGCGCACCGCTCGGGCCGCGTCAACCTCATGGATCCGGCCGCCTGGCCTAGGCACGGACCTCAGCCAAATGCAGAGCTGCTGAATCAGGCGGCGGTGGCGCGCAAGTGCCTGGCGCCCGTGGATTCACGCATGGTTCATGTGATCGGCGTCAATCAGGAGACGGTGGTCGGTGTGCGCCGCACGCCTTCGGGATTCGAGTACACGATGAGCAAGAACGGCGACGGGACCGTGGCGCTGATTTCGGCGCGCCAGCCCAAGCTCAAGTCCTACTTCGTCGCGGAGTTGCACGGCAACCTCGCCAACAATTCACAGGTCATCCGCGCCGTTCTCGATCTGCTGCGCAGCGGGCGCACGCATGATTTGCCCGCGCATTGGCGCGCTCGACGCGGTCTGATACGCCGCATCGACGACAAGCAGCTGCGCATGGCAGGCGGCGCGAAAATCGACTGGCGGCGAATTACGGCGGCGCAGCGGGATGCGATTCTCGCGGAGCTGGACAGCTCGCGCGCGGGTAAATCGTGATGCCCGTCTCAAGCTAGCCCGAGCGGCCGTGCGATATGCGCGGCATTTCACATATTGCCCGCTTGGGACCCGGCAAAATGCCCTACTAAGGACAACTTTGCCGTGAACGCCCGCACCCTAACCGAAGGAAAATCCGCGCCGCCTGAAAAGGCAGGCGCCGCCGCCAGACCCGCGCCCGCAAAGCCTGCGCCTCTGCCGCCCCGCTTCGATCGGAAATTTATCGAAGAGCACAAGCTCATAGAACGCTACCTGGACAACAAGCTGCCGTTCAAGGGCGCCCGTGATCTCGAAAATTGGTGCCGGGCGCATCCCGACTACCTGGACGGACTGAAGCTCACGGAACGCGCGCACACCACCTTGAAACTGCTGGAAGCCAGCGGCAAGCCGCAGGACCTGGGCGAACCGCAGGCTCCCTGGTGGAAAAGCATTTACATTTTGATCGGCTTGGGCGCCGCGGCGTTCGTCTGCCTGGTGGCCTGTTGGGTGCTGATTGGGAAATATGCATTGCTGCAATCGAAGCTCGAAGACACCAAGCGCGTGATGACGCAGGGCACGCTGGTGCAGCCGGCGAAAGAGAGCGTGCTGCACATCACTCCGGATCATGCGGCCGGAATCGACCGCGCGCGGATCAATGTCAACAGCACCCAGCCGCTGCTGATGGACGTGTACATCGACATGAGCTACACCCAGAAGTTGAATGAATTTCGCATGATCGTGGACAAGCAGGATCAGGGGCGGGCGCTGATACTCAACAACCTGCTCAAGGATTCAAACGGAAATTTGCGCTTGACCTT
This sequence comes from uncultured Gammaproteobacteria bacterium, assembly GCA_963775565.1. GTDB lineage: Bacteria > Pseudomonadota > Gammaproteobacteria > Steroidobacterales > Steroidobacteraceae > Bog-1198. The sequence goes on along the minus strand of CAVZJP010000014.1, from coordinate 68,989 downwards.
GAATTCCACCGGTCTGGCCACCGGTATTTACACCGTCCGCCTGGAAGCGTTGCCGCCGCGCGGCATCCCGTTTGCCATCGGCTGGCTGATACTCGAAGTGAAGTAAGCTCACTCGTCGCGCAGCGTGACAATCGGCGGCGTGTTGACCACGCTGCGCGTCGCCAGTGTTCCGCTCAATCCCACGAGAATCGTGCCGCAGACCAGGCCGCTCACCCACAGCCAGGGGTCGAGGGTGTATTCGAGCGAAAACAGCCTGCGCGCCAGTATCCACCCCACCCCCGTGGCCCCAAAGGCAGCCAAGGTTCCGGAGAGAAACCCGAGCGCCGAAAATTCCGCCGCGACGCCCTGCAGCACGGTAGAGCGGCTCGCGCCCAAGGTACGCAGCATGGCGCTTTCGTAGCGCCGCTCGTCCCGCGTCGATTGCACCGCCGCCAGCAGCACGACAATTCCGGCCGCCAGCGTGAACAGGAAAACGTATTGCACGGCGAGAGACGCGCGATCCATGATGCTGCGGATCTGCTTGAGGATGGCATCGACGTCGAAGACCGAAATCGTCGGAAACTGGCGCACCAGATCCGCCAGCGACTGGCGCTGTGCCTGCGTCAGATAAAGGCTGGTCATGTAGGTGCCGGCGGCACCGTCGAGGAGGCCGGGCGGAAACACCAGGAAAAAATTCGGCCTGAAACTGTCCCAACGTATTTTTCGGATGCTGGTCACCATCGCCGTCAGCGGTTCGCCCGCCACATCGAAGCTGAGTTGATCGCCGAGCTTGAGATGCAGCGCCTCGGCGTACTCGGAGGAAATGGAAACCCAGGGCTTGCCCGCATCGGCGCTCGTCCACCAGCTGCCGGCGATCAATTGATTGTCCTCCATGATGTCCGCCGACCAGGTCAGATTCTGCTCGCGTTCCACATAGCCCCGGGCGACGTCGCCGCGCAACTTCAGCGACTGCGCGGAATCTCCATTGATGGCGGTGATTCGCGCGCGCACCATGGGATACATCTGCGGCGAACCGAAGCCGCGCGAGTGCAAAAACTCCTGCAGTGCCGCGCGCTGCTCGGGGCGGATATTCACCAGGAAATTATTCGGCACATCGGCGGGCAGGCTGCGCCGCCAGTCGGCCAGCAGATCGCCGCGAACGACGGCCAGCAGCAAAAGCACCATCAACCCCAAGCCGAAGGCCACGATCTGCACCACGCTGCCGCTGCCGCGGCGCGACACATTGGCGAGGCCGTAGCGCCACGCCACCCCGACGCCGCCGCGCAAGCGGGTGGTCAAGCGCACCAGGCCGAAGCCTGCCAATGTCAGCACCACGCCGACGCCCAACACGCCGGCCAGGACGCTGAACACCAGCTCGGGATCCCGCACCATGCTCCAGAGAATCGCGCACAATGCCGCGAGCGCCAAAAGGTAGCTCACGCCGTAGCGCAACGGCGGGGCCGTCACGGTCTTGCGCAACACACGTGCGGGCGGCGTGCTCTTCAATTGCAGCAAAGGCGGCAACGCAAAGCCGATGAGCATGGCCAGCACCGTCACCAGCGCGATCGGCAGCGGCGCCGATGAGGCGGCGGGAAGTTCGCTCGGTATCAGGCTCCTGAGCAACCACACCAAACCCGATTGAGCGACGAAGCCCAACGCGCTCCCGATGACCACCGCGATCACCGCAAGCAGGCTGAGTTCGACGATGGATATCGAGAGCACGAAGCCCTGGGCCGCGCCCATGCACTTCATCAACGCCACGGCGTCGATGTGTCGCGAGGCGTAGCGCCGCGCGCCCATGGCCACCGCCACTGCGGCCAGCAGTACGGACGCCAGACTTGCGAGATTCAAGAAACGGCTGGCGCGATCGATGGCGGAATTCAGCTGACGGCTGGATTCCTCGACGTCGCGCAGGCGTTCGCCGGGCGCTTTCGTTTTGTTCAATGTTTCACGAAAGTCGGTGATGGCTGCCGGGGTGCCGGCGAACAGCGCGGCATAGGTGGCTCTGCTGCCCGGCTGAATGAGCTGGGTTGCGCCTATGTCCTCGTAGTTGATGAGAGCGGCGGGCGCCAGGTTGACGAATCCCGTGCCCTGATCCGGGCGGTAGTCGAGTACCTCGGTGACGCGAAACGAGGCGGCGCCGATGCGCAAGGTCGTGCCCAGCGACAGTTTCAGCTGCGCGATGATGCGTGCGTCGATCCATGCCTCGCCGCGACCCGGTATTTTATCGGTGGTCCGCGCCGCTCCGAACGGCTCGTCTGCGATGCGCACGCGGCCCCGCAGCGGATAGTTCTCGGTCACTGCATTCAGCGCGGCCAGCTGGCTCAATTCCCCGCTGAAAATCGCCGTGGGAAAGGACAGCACCTGCGCGCTGCGCAGGCCGAGCTTGGCCGCGTCGGCGAAATAATGCGCCGGCAGGGGAGTCGGGGACTCCAGGCGCAGATCCGCAGCGAGCACTTCGGCCGCCTGGGCGCGCACTCCCTGGGAAACGCGGCTGGTGAAGAAGCCCACTGCGGTCAGCGATAGAACCGCCACAATCAAGGCCAGCAGCAGTACGGAGAGCTCCCCCGACTTCAAGTCGCGCCAAAGGTTGCGTAACGCGAAACGCAGGGCTTGCATCAGTTCACCGAGCGTCCCGTATTCACGGTGTGTCCGGCATCGAGTTCCAGCATCCTGTCGCAGCGGCCGGCCAACGTTCGATCGTGCGTGACCAGCACCAGCGTCCCGGAGCGCGCGCGATTGAGTTCGAACAAGAGATCCGTGATGCGCTGTCCGGTGGCGGTGTCCAGATTGCCCGTGGGTTCATCGGCGAACAACACCGCCGGTTGCGCCACGAACGCGCGCGCAATGGCGACGCGCTGCTGCTCCCCGCCCGACAATTGCTTCGGATAATGCGCCGAGCGAGGAGTCAAACCCACCTGCTCCAACGCCGCCCCCGCCGCTTGCCGCGCATCGCGCCGGCCGCTCAGTTCCAGCGGGAGCATGACGTTTTCAATGGCGGTGAGGGAAGGAATCAGATGAAAAGACTGGAACACGAATCCCACATGCTTGCCGCGAATTGCGGCCCGGCCGTCTTCATCGAGTTCAGTGAGATCGACCCCGGCGATCAGCACGCGTCCGGTGCTGGGTGAATCAAGGCCCGCAAGCAACGCCAACAACGTGGACTTACCCGCGCCCGAAGCGCCGACGATGGCCAGACTCTCGCCCGTTCTCACAGTTAAACTGACGTCGGCGAGAATGGTCAGGGCGCCCGCGGGACTTGCCACGGTCTTTGATACATTCTTGGCTTCGAGAACGATTTGTTCTTGCATCAGGAGCGCTCGTGAAACGGTTTGTTGCCCTGTTCGTGTTGATGGTTGCCGGTTCCTCCGCCATGGCCGGGGAGCCGGTGATTCTCGTGTTCGGCGATAGCATCAGCGCCGGCTACGGCTTGGATCACGTAGAACAAGGCTGGGTGGAATTGCTCAAGACGAGGCTCGAAACGCAAGGGTACGGTTACCAGGTCGTCAACGCCAGTGTCAGCGGTGAAACCACCGCGGGGGGATTGGCGCGCCTGCCGCGCGCACTCGAGGTTCATCATCCCACGATCCTCATTCTCGAATTGGGCGGCAACGATGGATTGCGCGCCCTGCCGATCTCGCAAATGCGCGCCAATCTTAAGGCAATGGTCGAGTCGGCATCGGCGGCAGGCGCCAAGATCGTGTTGCTCGGAATGCGGATGCCGCCCAACTATGGGCCTGAATACACGGAACAATTTCGCTTAACTTTCAGCGAATTGGCAAACGATAAGAAGCTGCCGTTGGTGCCATTCCTGCTCAATGACATCGCCTTGTCGCCGAAGTTGATGCAGAGCGACCAAATTCACCCGAACGCGCTCGGGCAGCCCATTTTGCTCGACAACGTCTGGCCCGCGCTCAAGCCGCTGCTGAGCAAGTGAACAGGGCGGCCAATGCGTGCCCGCCCTGCGTCTGCGCGCAATTGATCGCTATTGCGCGGGAGCGTTCAGCCAGGTGTCCACCCCGCCGTGACTCGAGCAAGTGCCGCTGCGGTGCTGCGACTTTGAATAGGTCCCATCCTTGCACTTGGCCGAAGCACCGGTGGGATCCGTGTTGCCGGCGGTCGATGCCGGCTTGGTTTGGGCCGCCGGTGCCGCTGCGGTAGCCGGGGTCGCCGCGGGAGTCGCGGCCGAAGTTTTAGCGGCTGCCGGCGCTGCTGCCGGGGCCGGCGCTGCGGCTGTTGCCGGTTTGGCGGCAGAAGCCTTCTGAACGCCGCCATGACCGCTGCAGGTTCCCTTCCCGGTGGAGGTGCTGGTCGTGCCGTCGGCACAGGTGCTCGCCGCGCCGCTCGCGGGCGCTGCAGGTGCTTTGGCTGGGGCGGCGGGTGCTGCAGCGGCAGGCGCTTTGGCGGGGGTGGCCGGTGCTGCGGCGGGTGCCGCGGCTGGGGCAGCTTTCTGAATACCGCCGTGACCGCTGCATGTACCCTTGCCCGTCGACGTGGTCGTTGTTCCATCCTTGCAGGTGGTCGGAGCCGAGTCCGCAAGGGCAGGATGGGCCAGTGCGAATACAAGTAAAGGTGCCGCCATCAGGCCGGCAAGAGTCGTGCTTTTCACCATGATCATTCCTCTCCCCTCTCGTTTTTGATTCCCTGCGTGGATTGTAATCCGAATTGCGTGAGTGCACTGCAGCCAGAGTGCGCCATTCACTGTGCGGGGCGGACCGGCGCAACGCTGATCACCTTGATCACCAGGCGCGTGTGCTGACCATCCCCGACGCCCTGCAGCACCTCGCCCTCGACGATGATATGAGAATTTTCGCCGACGTCCCGCGGAAATTCCGACACTCCCACCAGCTGCACGTCGTTTGCCGCCAGACACTGAAAGCTTTGCGGCGGCGCATAGACGTACTCGGTCTTGTCCAGAGCCAGTATGGCCACGGTGTCCATGCCGCCTTTGCCGGGAAATTCGCGAAAGTGCAGTTGACCGGTAAACGTGTGCTTCACCTGCAGCCACAGACACGGTCCGCTTCCCACCACGCAGCCGGACAAAATAATGCTCGCGCCGACAATGAGCCATCGGCAATTTCTCGCTAGTCGCAACTTCATTTGCCAAGTCTGCGCCGAGCCCCGGCTCTTGCCTATCCCAACATCGATGGGACGCAGGACGTTGCCGGTATGCCGATCCGATGCTATACACGACACGCGAAACCTAAGAGGCAAGAGCTTGGACCGAAATTGGCTGAATCAATACCCGCCTGGCGTACCGGCGGACATCGACCCTGACACCTACGCCTCGCTCAAGGATGTGATTGAGGAAGCGTTTGTCACGCACCGCCCGTTGCCTTCATTCACCAACATGGGCGCGACCCTGACCTACGCCCAACTCGACGAACTCAGCCGCGCGTTCGCCGCATGGCTGCAGCACAAGTCCGGTCTGGTCAAGGGCGACCGGGTGGCGCTGATGATGCCCAATATATTGCAGTACCCCATTGCCCTCTTTGGGGTATTGCGCGCCGGCATGGTGGTGGTCAATACCAATCCCCTGTACACGCCGCGGGAACTCGAACATCAGCTGACGGACTCCGGTGCGAAGGCCATCGTGGTGGTCGAGAATTTCGCGCATGTGCTGGAAGCGGTGCTGGCGCGCACCGACCTGAAGCAGGTGCTGGTGACGGGTATCGGCGATCTGTTGAGCTCTCCGAAGGGATTCATCGTGAACTTCGCGCTGCGTCATGTGCGCAAGCAAGTGCCGCCATGGAAAATGCCCGGATCGCTTTCCTTCAAGAGCGCGCTCGGAACCGGCCTGGGACTCAAATTGCAGCCGGTCGAGCTGGGGCACGACGACATTGCATTCCTGCAGTACACCGGCGGCACCACCGGCGTCGCCAAAGCCGCCGTTCTTACCCACCGCAACATGGTGGCCAATCTGTTGCAGGCCATGGCGTGGATAAAACCGGCGCTTCAGGCAGGCGGCGGCCGGGTCGTGATCACCGCGCTGCCGCTGTATCACATCTTTGCGCTCACCAGCAATTGCCTGGCGTTCCTGCCCTTGGGAGCCCGCAATGTCCTGATTACCAATCCACGCGACTTCCCCGGGTTCGTGGCCGAACTGAAGAAATACAAATTCAATTTCATCAGCGGGGTCAACACCCTGCTCAACGCCCTGCTGCACACCCCGGGATTCGACACGGTGGACTTCAGCGGACTGCGGGTTACATTCGCCGGCGGAATGGCGGTGCAGTCGGTGGTGGCTGCTCGCTGGAAGGAAGTGACGGGAAACACCGTTTCACAAGGCTGGGGGCTGACGGAAACCTCGCCGGTGGCCACCGCCAATCCCATCGGCCTGCCGTTCAATGGTTCGATCGGCCTGCCCGTTTCCTCAACCGACATTTCCATCCGCGATGATGCGGGCAAGGAATTGGCCGTGAACGAAGTCGGCGAGATCTGCGTATTCGGTCCACAGGTGATGCGCGGCTATTGGAACCGTCCCGACGAGACCGAGAATGTGATGTTGGGGGACTGGCTGCGCACCGGCGACATCGGCCGCATGGATGCGCAAGGCTTTGTGTTCATCGAGGATCGCAAGAAAGACATGATCCTGGTGTCAGGCTTCAACGTATATCCGAATGAAGTCGAAGGCGTCGCGGCCAAGCATCCGGGCGTGTTGGAAGTCGCCGCGGTCGCGCAGGCAGACGAGAGTTCCGGCGAAGTGGTCGCCCTGTTCGTGGTGAAGAAAGATCCCAACCTCACCGCCGAGGCGCTGATCGCGTTCTGCCGCACCGAGCTGACCGGCTACAAGGTGCCGAAGCACGTGTACTTTCGCAGCGAGCTGCCCAAAACCAACGTTGGCAAGATTTTGCGCCGCGCGCTGCGCGATGAGTTGCGAAACGCGCCGCCCGCGGCAGTGAATCCGGTTGCGGCTCCCTAAGCGCGCTCGTTCGGAATACTGAAGCCCTGCACCGTCTCGACCAGCTGCGCGACCCGCTCGGGATCGACGTCCGGCGTGATGCCGTGGCCCAGATTGAAAACGTGCCCGGTGCCCGTGCCGTAGCTTCGGAGCACCCGCAACGCCTCCGCACGCAATGTATCGGGGGTCGCGAACAGCGCCGACGGATCGAGATTGCCTTGCACGGCCACTCGTCCGCCCACCGCCGCGCGGGCGTCTTTCAGGTCGGTGGTCCAATCGACTCCAACGGCATCGCAGCCGATGGCGGCGATTTTCGCCAGCCAGGCGCCGGCGCCCTTGGTAAACACGATGCTCGGCACCCGGCGTCCCTCGGATTTTCTCGTCAACGCGTCGATCACCTGTTCCATGTGGCGCAGCGAAAATTCCTCGTACTGCGACGGCGTCAACACACCGCCCCAGGTGTCGAACAGCATGACGGCTTGCGCACCGGCCGCGATTTGCGCATTCAAGTAGAGGATGGTTGCCTTGGCGAGCACTTCGAGCAGGCGGTGCAGCTCGCGCGGCGACTCGTACATCATGCGTTTGATATGCCCGAAGGTCTTGCTGCCGCCGCCCTCCACCATGTAGGTCGCAACCGTCCACGGGCTGCCGGCGAAGCCGATGAGGGGTATCCGGCCGTGCAGCTCGCGGCGCACCAGCGCAACCGCATCCACCACGTACCTGAGTTCCCTGCCCGGATCGGGCACGGCCAGCTTGTCGATATCAGCCGGCGTGCGCACCGGCCGCTCGAACCTCGGTCCCTCGCCCGCCTCGAATTCAAGGCCCAGGTTCATCGCGTGCGGGATCGTCAGGATGTCCGAAAACAGGATCGCCGCGTCGAGCGGAAATCGATTCACCGGTTGCAGCGTGATCTCACAGGCAATCTCCGGATTGGTGCACATCTGCAGGAAACCGCCGGCGCGCGTGCGTGTCGCGCGATACTCCGGCAGGTAGCGGCCCGCCTGGCGCATGAGCCAGATGGGCCGACGCGGCGTGGGTTCGCGCAGCAATGCGCGCAGCAACAGATCGTTCAGGAGGGGCTCGCTCACGTGCGCTCGCTCGGGTCGAACAGCCGGCTGTGCTCGAGAATGGCGTAACGGTCGGTCATGCCGGCAATGTAATCGGCCACCGCCCGCGCACGCCCGGCCGGCCCCTGCACCAGTTCAAGGCGCGTGCGCGCTTCGTGCTCGTCGGGCATCAGGGCGGGGTCATTGAAAAAGACGTCGAATAGATCACGCACGATGCGGCGCGCCTTGGCAGTCATGCGCCGCACCTTGTAGTGCTTGTAGAGCTGTTCGCGCAGGAAAGTCTTCAACTGGTGATTCGACTCGCGTGTCGCATCGCTGAAGCCGATCAAGGACTTGGAATGCGCCCGGACCTCGGCGATCGAGCGCACGCCTGAGACGTTCAGGCGCGCCGCGGATGCATCGATCAGGTCGCTGACCAGGTGATTGATCATCCGGCGCAAAATTTCGTAAATCAGCCGGCGACCGCCCAGCCCCGGGTATTTTGAGCTCACCTCGTCGTGATAGCCGCGGAACAGGGGCACTTCCAGCAACTGCTCCACGCTGATGAGGCCCGCGCGTATCCCATCCTCCACGTCGTGATTGTTGTAGGCAATTTCGTCGGCGTAGTTCGCCAGCTGTGCCTCCAATCCCGGCTGCAGACGATTGATGAAGCGCTCGCCCAACTCCCCGAGCTGGATCGCATTGTTGTAGGAGCAGTGCTTGAGGATTCCCTCGCGGCATTCGAACGTCAGATTCAAGCCGTCGAATTCGGCGTAGTGTTCCTCGAGATCATCGACCACCCGCAAGGATTGCAAGTTGTGTTCGAAACCGCCGAAATCCATCATGCAATCGTTGAGAGCATCCTGACCGGCATGGCCGAACGGCGTATGCCCGAGATCGTGGGCGAGGCAGATTGCCTCGGACAGTTCCTCGTTCAGCCGCAGCGCGCGCGCAATCGTGCGCGCAATCTGCGCGACTTCGAGCGAATGCGTCAGCCGCGTCCGGTACAGATCGCCTTCATGGTTGACGAAAACCTGGGTCTTATAGACCAATCGGCGAAACGCCGTGGAATGAACGATGCGGTCGCGATCGCGCTGATACTCCGATCGGTACTCGGGAGCGGGCTCGGGATGGCGCCGTCCGCGCGAATGTTCCGCATGAGCCGCGTAGGGCGCGAGTCCGTTCATTGAAAATGCTCGGCGAGGGTGGCCTCGAGCGCCGCGCCCGGGTACTGGGCCGTGACGACGGCGCGGCCGAGTTTTTCGAGCAGCACCAGACGCACGGTGCCGCCCATCACCTTTTTGTCCATCTGCATCAGTTCAATCGCCTTTGCGGCGCCGATGCGCGGCGGCTGGGTTGGCAATCCGGTGCGCACCACAATGTCACGCAGACGCGTGAGGACAGCGGCGTCGATCATCCCCAGGCGGTGAGACAGGTCTGCCGCAATGAGCATCCCCAGGCCCACCGCTTCACCGTGCAAGTAGGTCTCGTAAGCCGTCGCGGCCTCGATGGCGTGGCCGAAGGTATGGCCGAAGTTCAAGATCGCGCGCAAATCATGCTCGCGCTCGTCGCGCGCGACCACGGTGGCCTTGATCTCGCAGGACCTGCCGATCGCATACTGAAGGGCCTCCGCATCCCGGGAAAGCAGCTTCCCCATGTTGCGGTCCAACCATTCGAATAGCAGCGGATCCCATACGCAGCCGTACTTGATCACCTCCGCCAGCCCGGATTTGAGTTCCCGGTCCGGCAGGCTCGCCAGCACATCCGTGTCGGCGATGACGGCGCGCGGCTGATAGAAGGCGCCTATGAGATTCTTGCCCCCTGGATGATTCACTCCGGTCTTACCCCCCACCGAGGAATCGACCTGGGCCAACAGGGTGGTGGGAATTTGCACGTAGCCGATGCCCCGCTGATAGCAGGCGGCCGCAAAGCCCGCGATGTCGCCGACCACGCCGCCGCCCAGGGCTAGAACGGTCGCGTCGCGATTCATTTTGTTTGAAACCAACGCGTCGAACACCCACCCGGCAGTCTGCAGTGTTTTGTGCTGTTCACCGTCGGGCAGAATGCATTCGGCGATGCGCCGTTGCGCAAAGCTCCCGGTGAGCTTTGCTAGATACAGTTTGGCCACCGTGGCATCGGTCACGATCAATAGATCGCGGCCGGGGATCTGCGCATCGAGGAGTTGGCGATTGCTCAGCAGCCCCGAACCTATCGTAATGGGATAGCTGATTGGCCCGAGTTCTACCTGAAGCGTTTGCACGATTTGATTATACGGACAGTTATGGTATCTGCGTCCGGCGCAGCTCTTGGTGAATGTGCTCCGCGACCAGCTGCACCCGGCGTCCGTCCGTGCTCACCGTCAGGTCGGCGATCTCCGCGTATAAAGCCGCTCGGCGCTGCATCAGGTCCTTGAGCTTCTCTTCCGGGTCGGTGTCGTGCAGCAGCGGCCGATGCCGCGCATGCCGGGTGCGCTCGATCTGTTGATCGATGGATGTCGCAAGATATACCACGAATCCGCGTTCCGAGAGGGCGCGGCGATTCTCGGCGGCGATCACGGCGCCGCCGCCGGTGGCCAGCACGATGGAGTCCAGGCGCGTCAGCCGCTCGATCGATTCGCTCTCACGGATCCGAAAACCCGCCTCCCCTTCCTTCTCGAAAATGAACGGGATATCCACGCCGGTTTTCGCCTCGATGTCTGCGTCACTGTCATGGAAGGTGAAATGAAACAGGCGCGCCAGATGCCGCCCCACCGCCGTCTTACCGGAACCCATCGGCCCGATCAAAAAGATATTGCGCTTCGTGAGCATGGTACGCGGATCATAGCGGAGCCCCGTGGCCGCGCACGCTCGTCTTGTCCGCCACTAAAGAAAGGGGCGCCCAGAGGGCGCCCCCGTCATCGATGCGCGCAACCGATCAGTACAGGTTCGATCCCTCACGCAATATCTTCGGCGTGATGAAAATCAACAGCTCGGTCTTGTTGTTGATATCCGTCGTGCTCTTGAAGAAATAGCCGAGGATGGGGATATCGGCGAGGAAGGGCACCTTGTTGGCGGCCCGGCTCTTGGTGGTATCGAGAATGCCGCCGAGAACCACGGTCTGGCCGTCGTTGACCAGCACCTGCGTGATGATCTCGCGGGTATCGATCGAGGGTACGCTGCCGCCGGTGGCGCTGGTCACCTGTTGGCCGACCGAATCGTCCGAGACGTCCAGATCCAGGATCACGCGATTGTCGGGCGTGATCAGCGGCGTGACCTTGAGCTTCAGCACCGCATCCTTGAATTGGGTGGTCGTGGCGCCGCTCGATGCCGATTCCTGGTAGGGAATCTCGACGCCCTGCATGATCGTGGCCTGCTTCTGATTCGCCGTGATGATGCGCGGCGAGGAGATGGTCTCGCTCTTGCCTTCGTTCTGCGCGGCCGACAATTCCAGGTCGACCAGCGTGCTGCCGGCCAACAAGGAGATGCCGATGCTGCCGTTGGAGTTGGCGGCCGGCGTGTTGACCATGTAGCGATTGGCCAGTGCCGGTGTTGCGACCGGGTACGGCGAGGTGCTTCCCTGCAGGTTGGTGATCGCGGATTGAATGATGGTATCCGCGCCGGTGCCGTTTCCGGTCACCGCAAGGAGCCCGTTCGACGTGGATTGCGCGCTGGTGACGCCGAAACGTACGCCCAGGTCGCGTTCAAAGGTGTCGCTGACGATCACGATGCGCGCTTCGATCAGCACCTGCCTCACGGGCACGTCCAAGGTTTGCACCAGGCGGCGGATGTCCGCCAGCTTGTCCGCGGTGTCCTGGACCAGCAGGGTGTTTGTGCGCTCATCGACCGACAGCGAGCCGCGCGTCGACAGCATGGAATCCTTGCCGCTCGTGGTCTTGATCAATTTCGCCAGATCCGTGACCTTGGCGTAGTTGACCTGCATGAACTCGGTGCGGGTCGGCGACAGTTCCTGCACTTCTTTGTGCGCGTTGAGCTCCGCCTTTTCACGGGTCGCGAGTTCCTCGGTCGGACCGATGATGATCACGTTATCCTGGCGGCGCTTGTCCAAGCCCTTGGTGCGCAGCACGATGTCGAGCGCCTGATCCCAGGGCACGTTCTGCAGCCGCAGCGTCAGATTGCCGGTGACGGAATCGCTGACCACGATGTTCTGGCCGCTGGTATCCGCCAGCAACTGCAACACCGAGCGCACATCGATGTCCTGGAAGTTCAGGGTCAACCGCTCGCCGGTGTATTCCTTCTTTTCCTCGGCCGCCGAGCGCTTCGTGGAAGGCTTGATTTCAACTGTGTACTGGTTGTCGGATTGGTAGGCCAGCTGCTCGAAATCGCCCTGAGAGCTGATCACGAGGCGCGAGCTGCCCTCGACACGGACCGCATCGACCGTCTGCACCGGGGTTGCGAAATCCATGACGTCGTAACGGCGCATCAGGTTCTTGGGCATCACGGTGCCCGCAAAGTCCACGACGATTTGATTGCCTTCCTGACGCACATTCACCGGCGTGCGCGGGTCGGATAGCTGCACGATCACACGGCCCGTGCCGTCCGAGCCGCGCCTGAAGTCGATGGTGCGGATCATGCGCTCCACGGGGGCGCCGGTCGAGCTCGGGGAGCTTGCGCTGGCGCGCACGGCAACGGGTTTGCCGACGTCGGCGCCGGGCTGCTGGCCCAATGTCACGACGATGTCGTTGCCGTTCACCTGGGTGGTGTAGGGCATCAGGTTGTCGACATTAACGACCAGGCGGGCGCGGCCATTGGCCTCGGCCGCGACCACGGTGTCGACACCGCTGGATCGTACGTCGATGCGGCGCGACGCAAGCGCCAAAGTCGTATTCGGCAGGTCGAAGGCGATGCGCGCCGGCTTGTCGATGGTGAACGGCAGGGGTTCCGGAGCCGGACCGCTCAGGTGCAGCTTGAGCTGCACCTGCTGACCCGACAGGGTTTGGACGTCGATTGACTGCAGCTGGACGGGATCATCGGCTCGCGCCGTGTGGCTGATCGCAGCCAATACGATGAAGGCCATCGCACCCATCATTGCCGTTCGTATCTGAATTCTAATCATGCTGTCCTCTCCCTGTGGCCTCAATCGGACAATGCCAATGAGGCCGGTCGCTCTATATAGCCGCCCAGACCATCCGGAATGATCTCGACGAGGCTAATTCTTCCGCCGGTTATTTCTGTTACTTTGCCGTCGTTCTGCCCGAGGTAGTTGCCCGGTTGAACCTTGTGCACGAGACCGTCTTTGGATTGCACGAGTCCGTAAAAATTATTGCCCACCTTGAACGTGCCGACCATTTTCAGCGTGTCCAGGGAGAAGCCCTCCAGAAATTCACGGTTGCGCCGCGAGCTCGGCCGCAAATTTGCCTGGCTGCTGTTCGGACCCTGCGGTTGAAACGGTGAGCGCAGATTCGCGACGCCGTACACAAACGTCTCGTAAGGCTTCACTTCCGGCAGCGGCTGGATGCGGCCGCCGGGCTTTTTCTTGGTGGTCTCGATCCACTTTTGCAAATCCGATTGGCCGCCGGAACAGCCGGCCGCAATCAATGCTGCAATCACGACGCCGACGGCGCCGATGGTCGAAATGTTTCTCACGTCGCGCCCCCCGCCTTCTTCACAGCCGGTTTCGCGCCGCCCTGATCCTCGATGTAGCGGTAGGTTTTGGCGGTGACGTCCATGGTCAAATTGTCGTAGTTGCCCTTGGCGTCAACCGGTGTGATTTGAATGTCGTTCAATGTCACGATGCGCGGCAGCGCGGCGATTCCGCTCACGAACTTGCCGAAGTCGTGGTAGGTGCCCACCAACTTGATCTTGATCGGCAGTTCGGCGTAGAAACCGTTGCTCTTCTCGGCGCCGGGCTGGAACAGCTTCTCCGTCAGGCCTGCGGCCAGGCCGGTCTGCGAGATATCGACCAGAAGATTCGGCACCTCGGTCTTGCCGGGCAATTGCCGCAGCATCGCGCCGAAGCTGCGCTCCATCTCGCCCAGCTGCAGTTTGTAGGCATCGAGGTTCGCGGCCCGCTGCTGCTTTTGTTCGAATTGCGCGCGCAGATCCAGTTCGTCCGATTCGGCCTTCTGCAAAAGCGGCCGGTCGTCGTTCCAGACGAACATGTACCAGCCGAACGCCGCCACCGCGGCGAAGCCCAGGGCAACGAAGAAGCCGCGGACGGCCAGCGGCCAGCGGCCGACGTCGCGCGGGTCGAGACTACGAAGTTGATCCCAAAGATTCATTTCGCCGCAACCTTTTTAACCGTTGTTTCGCCGCCGTTTTCCACATCCACGCCGACCACATCGCTGGTGAGGGTGAAGCTCGAGCCGCCGGTCGGCGAGTCCTTCGAGGTCTCGACCACCTGCAGCTGCGGGTTATCCATCCACGAGGAAGAATCGATGTTGCGCATGAAAGTAGAGACGCGCGTGCTCGACTGGGCAACGCCCTTGATTTCGAGCTTCTTGCCGGTCTCCTTCAGCTGGGTCAGATAGATGCCCTCGGGTACCGTTTTCACCAGTTCATCGAACAGGTGCACGATCTCGGGCCGTTTGCGCTGCAATTTTTCGATGATCTCCATGCGCGCAACCAGACGTTGCTTGCGATTCTCGAGATCCTGGATGTCGGCGATTTGCGCATCGAGCTTTACGATCTCCTTCTTCAGAAGATTGTTCTTTGCGGTCTGCGAATCGATCCAGCTCGAGTACAGGACTTTGCCGCCCAGCACGAAGATGATGCCGGCAATTGCAGCTCCGCCGAGCGCCACCATGAATTCGCGGCGACGGACTTTGCGTTCTTGTTCGCGCCAGGGAAGTAGATTGATACGCGGCATGGCTGCTCTTTTTAGTCGAAGCTTCGCAGCGCTAGGCCGCAGGCTGTGAGTAATGCGGTGGCATCACGTGCCACTGCTTGGGCTTTGGCCTTGGACGACACTTTCATGTTGCCAAGCGGATCGCCGCGGTCCGCCGGCACGCCGACGCGACTCGAGATGACATCGGCCACACCGGGGATGTTGGCGCAGCCGCCGCAGATCAGAATCTGATCCGGCTGCGCGCGTCCGCTGCCTGAAGCCAGATAAAACTGCAGCGAACGGCTGACCTGCTGGGTCATGTCGTCGATGAAGGGGTCCAAGACTTCCGGTTGATAGTTGCTGGGCAAGCCGCCTTCTTTCTTGGCGCGGCCCGCTTCCTCCATGCTCAACCCGTAGGTGCGCATGATTTCTTCGGTCAGCTGCTGGCCGCCGAATGCAAAGTCGCGCGTGTAAATGACGCGCATGTCGCGCAGCACGCTGAAGGTGGTGCTGCTGGCGCCGAAGTCGACCACCGCAACGGTCCGGTCGAGGCCGCCGTCCGGCATTTGATGGCGCATCAGCGCGCAGGCATTTTCCAGCGCGAAGGCTTCCACATCGACCAGGTGCGCGGTAAGTCCCGAGGCTTGCACCGCGGCCTGTCGTTGTTCGACGTTTTCGGTGCGCGTTGCAACCAACAGCACATCGAGCATGTCCGGATCTTTTTCCGAAGGCCCCACGACTTGATAGTCGTAGCTGACTTCTTCCATGGGGAAGGGAATGTACTGGTCGGCCTGCATTTCGACCTGGCCTTCCAGTTCGTTCTCTCCGAGATTCTTGGGCATCTGGATCACTTTCGTGATCGCGGCATCGCCCGAGATCGCAATCGCCGCGAGCCGGCTCTTCGCGCCGGAACGCTTCACAGCGCGGCGTATGGCCTCGCCGACCGCTTCCGCGTCGACGATGGCCTTTTCATTGATGGCGTTATGCGGCGTCGGCTCGGCGGCATACGACTCCACACGGTACTGTCCACCGGACATCGAGAGCTCGATGAGCTTCACCGATGAGGTGGTTATGTCAAGTCCCAAAAGCGGACGATATCTTTTTCCTAACGACCACACAAATTATTTCCCTTTTTGCTCAATGCCTTGTAGGTCGAAACTGGCGTACGAGATTAGCTTCCGTAAGCAAACTTAGCAAGAAACTGTTAAATAGAACGTGAAGCTACTCACGGTAATGGCCGCCTGGGGCCCCCAAGTCGACAAACTGAGACCTACGCCGAATTCGTAGCTTTCTTGAAGACTTCGAGTCATCGATTCAGACCTCTCACCTCGGCACCAGCCTCGGAGTTTGGTTAATCTTGGTCTGGCAACCCCGCTGTCCTTTTGAGGTCTAAACCCGTCTTGAGGCCTAAACCCTTGAGGATCGGTGGCTTTGCGTCCTCATCTTTCGATGAGTATGCCCACGTGTCCGGCGGTAAGATGCAGCCATCTCCGCCGGGTGCAATAAGTTAGAACGGTTTTCTGTGGCCAAACGTTATCTAGTTCTCATATCAAGAATTTGTGCAGTTTTAGTTGGCTTAATAGCGCTAATCGCCTTCGCCAATGTCTGTGCTTATGTCTACTTGAGGCCGGCGCTTCCCGATGTGGCCAGCCTGCGGGAGGTCCAACTTCAGGTGCCGCTGCGCATCTATTCGCGCGACGGCAAGCTGATCCAGTCGATCGGAGAGCAGCGGCGTATCCCCGTCAGCTACGAGCAGTTGCCCAAGAAGCTGGTCCAAGCCTTCCTCGCCACCGAGGATGACCGGTTTTTCAGGCATCACGGCGTCGATTGGCAGGGAATACTGCGGGCGGCAGTGGCCAACTTGAGGGCCGGCGGCATCCGCCAGGGCGCCAGCACCATCACCATGCAAGTGGCCCGGGATATGTTCCTGACCCCGCGCCGCGATATGAAACGCAAGATGAGCGAAATCTACATTTCGCTGCTGATGGAGTCGCAATTCAGCAAGGAGGAAATCTTCTCGCTGTACGTCAACAAGATCTTCCTGGGGCAAAGAGCCTATGGCGTGGCGGCCGCCGCCGAGGTCTATTTCGGCAAGGATTTGGACCAGTTGAGCGTCGCCGAAATGGCCACGCTGGCCGGGCTTCCGACGGCGCCTTCGACACGAAATCCGGTGGCCAGTCCGGAAGCGGCCAAGGTGCAGCGGGCCCATGTCCTGGGCCGGATGGTGGAGCTCGGCTACATCACACAGGCCGAGTACGACGTTGCGAAAAATACCCCGATGGAATCGCGGCTGCACGGTGCTTCCATCGAGGTCGACGCTCCTTACGTTGCCGAAATGGTACGCAACGACATGCAGGCGAAGTACGGCGATGCCGCTTACACGGCCGGTTACAAGGTATTCACCACGGTCGATTCCCGTCTGCAGTCGGCGGCCACGGTTGCGCTGCGAACGGGTCTTCTGGAATACGACATTCGCCACGGCTATCGCGGTGCCACCGCCAAAGTCGACATGTCGAAGATCGTCACGCCGGCGCAGTTCGATGCGCAGCTGGAGGAGTTTCCCGTCATCGGCGGCCTGAAGCCTGCCATCGTGGAGAAAGTCGAAGCCAGGAGCGCAAAGGTTTACGTCAAGGACTTGGGGATAGTGACCCTGCCGTGGGAGAAATTGTCCTGGGCAAGGCGCCAGCTGCCCGAGGAAAAGGTCGATGTCGCGCCCACTCAGGCGGCTGACATCATGAGCCGCGGCGATGTGATTTATACCGTCGGAAATACCGCGGAATCCTTGCGATTCGTGCAAGTGCCGCAGGCGCAGAGCGCACTGGTGTCGGTGGACCCCAAGGACGGCGCCGTGGTCGCTCTGGTTGGCGGCTTCGATTTCTTTCAAAGCAAATTCAACCGCGTGACCCAGGCCCGGCGCCAGCCGGGATCGGGTTTCAAACCCTTCATTTATGCGGCGGCCTTCGACAAAGGATTCACCCCGGCCAGCGTGATTCTGGACGCGCCGGTGGTGATCGATGAGCAAGGCAAGGAAGAGGCTTGGCGTCCCCATGAGGACACCGACCGATTCTATGGGCCGGTGCGCCTGCGCGAGGCGCTGGTGCATTCACAGAATCTGGTCTCGGTGCGTTTGATGCGCGCCATCGGCGGCGAGTACGCGCGCAACTACGTGACCCGTTTCGGCTTCGACAAGTCGCAGCTCCCCGATGATTTAACCCTCGCGCTGGGCACCGCGGAATTGAGCCCCTTGCAGGTCGCCATCGGGTACGCCACCTTCGCCAACGGCGGATTCAAAGTCAGCTCGTATTACATCGACCGCATCGAGGATTCAGCCGGCAAGGTGCTCGAGCAGGCGAACCCTGCCATCGCCTGCGCGCAATGCGGCCGGCCCAGCGATGCACCCGCCCCAAGAAGCGCTTCCGGGGCTCGTTCGAACATGCTGGACGAGAGCCACCACGACGGTAAGACCATGATTCCGGCCAAAAATCTGGCGCCTCAGATCATTAGACCGCAGATCGCGTATCTGCTGGCCGACATGATGGCGGACGTCATCAGACGCGGTACCGGCCAACGCGCCCGCACGCTCAATCGCGACGACATCGCCGGCAAGACGGGCACGACCAGCGAATTTCACGATGCCTGGTTCAACGGATTCAACGGCGATCTGGTCACAACGGTGTGGATCGGATTCGATCAAGACCGCAGCCTGGGCGAGGGCGAACAAGCGGCGCATGTGGCGGTGCCCAGTTGGACCTACTTCATGCATCAGGCTCTTGCCGGCACGGCAAGGCATGGCGTTCCCGTACCCGATGGCATCGTCAGCGTGCGCATTTCACCGCAAACCGGCTTCCTGGCAAGCGCCGACAACCCGAACGGCATCATGGAGAAATTCATCGAGGGAAATTTGCCCAAAGCTGAACTTTACGAGGGGCAGAACACCAACAACCCCGAAGGCGATAAACCGTTATTCTAGGCACCGATGGCTAAGAAGTTTTCGCAGCGTGCCGAAGATTTACGCCGCGCTCTCGCACAAGAGGCCGCGCGAATCATGGCGGAACACGGCATCGAGGATTTTCTGCAAGCCAAACGCAAAGCGGCGGATCGCCTCGGCGTGAACGATGTGTCGGTCCTGCCGAAAAACATCGAGATTGAAGACGCCCTGCGTGCGCACCAGCGCTTGTTCGGGCGAGATACGCACGACCACACCCTGAAGGAACAGCGCCGCATCGCCCTCGATACCATGCGGATTCTGGCCGAATTCCAGCCCCGCCTGGTGGGCTCGGTGCTCACCGGTACAGCGACCAACTACAGCGATATCAACCTGCATCTGTTCGCCGACCGGTCCGAATCAGTGGCGATACGCCTCTTGGAAATCGGCGTACCCCATGAGTTCTACGAGCGGCGGGTCAAGATGGATGCGGAACGCAGCCTCAACTACCCGGCGCTGAGATTCGAGGCCAATGGCCGCACGGTCGACGCGACGGTGTTCCCCATCGACGGCATCCGCCAGTCGCCCTACTCGCCGGTCGACGGCCGGCCGATGAAGCGCGCCGATGCCCGCGAAGTGTCGGAGCTGGTCGACACCGACTAGCTCTGCTCCTAAGGCTTTGCCTGCCATACCGCCATGGTGTCCGGCGAACCCTGCGCCCGTACGCCGTTATCGGTGAGTATGTCATCGGTGGCCGCCATCATGGCCGGCCTCGAAAAAACCAATGCTTCACCGCCTTTGGCGCCGAACTCGAAGTTGACGAAGGGATCCTTCAGATCGCGCAGCAGCGCCACCAGATGCTTGAGACTCTTCACCGGCGTGCCGTTCACCGAATACAGCACGCTCCCGGTCGGGTTGGAATATCCGTTCGCGAGCTTGTGCGGAAAAAACGGCGACGAGACGATCACCAGTTCCTCAAGCTCCGGCGTGGGCGGATCGAAGGCTCGGGTGATCAGCGGACTTTTCAGGAACCCCAGCAGGCGCATCAAGCCGGCGTTCTTCTCGAATCCAGACATGAATTGCCGGGTTGCTCCCGAGAACACGATCGGTCCATAGACGAAGTACGAGGGATAGTCGCCCTGCAGATCGGGCGCCACCGCGGGGCGATCGGGCGATACCGGCAAATCGACTTTGAGCGGCTTGCCGGCCCTGACCACGGTCAACGGTAGTTTGCCGTCCTTGCTCAGCTTCTGGATCAGGTAGGAGAAATTCACCCGCAGGTCCTTGTCGATTTTGACCATGCCCTGATTGTCGATGGGCGTATCGCCGATATGCGTGATCACATCCCATTCCTTCAGCGGGTAGGAGGCGTCGCTCTTGTCGGGCCTGTGCACGATCATTCCCTCGACGCTTTTGTCGATCTTGAGATAGTCGCGCAGCGCTGGATTTTCCAGCGTCTGCAAGTCGTCGTACATGGCGGGCTTGCCGTCATACCGGCCATCGGCGATGTCCTTCAGAAACAAATCCACTTCTTCGTTCGGAATGATGTAGCCGATGTTCTGGGTATCGCCCCCCAGCCGGCTGAAGGCCAGTCCAATCATCTTGTCGCCGGCAATGGCCGGGCCGCCGCTGTTGCCGGGATTGATGGCCGCGTCGATCTGAATGCGCAATCCTGACACCGGGTAGTTATAGGACACGAACTCGATGCGCGACACGATTCCCTTGGTGATGGACAACGACGATCCGCCGGTGGGAAAGCCGTAGGCCAGTACCGAGTCCTTGATTTGCGGCAGTTTGCTGGCACGCGCAACCGGCGGGTGCGTGTCGAAGAAGGTTGGATCGTCCAGTTGCAGAACCGCCAGGTCGATGCCGGGTGCAATGGCCAGCACCGTCGCCGATACCTTGTCGCCGGCCGCATTCGCCTGAACCTGGACCTGGCTGGCGTAAAGCACGGCGTGCGCATTGGTCAATATGCGTTTGCCCTCGATAACCACACCGGAGGCCGTGGCCTCGCTCGGTGCCTGCTTGGTCCAGGGCTTGAAAGGATCGGGATAGCGCATGGTCGAGAATATCTTCACCACCGAATTCTCGAGTGATGGAGGCTCTGCGGTATCGGCGGCGTGCTGCGCGGCCAGCGCAGCGCCGGAGAACAACACGCCCACAGCCAGCAGGGTCAATCGTTTGTTACGTGCCATGAATTTTATTGCGTCCTATTTTCCGCCGACTGAAAACGCCAGCAAGGCATTGCCGGAATTGATATACACGTTGCCGTTCACGATGGTCGCCCCGCCGCGATCCAAAGGACCGCCGCTCGCGTGAACGCCATTTTGGGATTGAAAGGCCTTCGCCGTATCGAAATCCCAAAGAATTTTGCCATCAATGGTCGAATAGGCGCGCAAGTGTCCATCCATCGATCCAGAGAATGCACTTCCCGGGATGACTGTGACGGCTTGAGATTGTGCGTGCCAACAATTTTCCTCGCCCCACGAACAGGCCGGTTTTGGCGCAGTTGTATTCCAGCGAACGGTGCCCGTTTTCAGATCGAGCGCGGTCAAGCTTCCCGCCGCATTGCCGGGTTGCGCCAGCAGTCCGGAGGTCGCGACATAGAGATTTTTGTAATCCGCCGCCAGGCCCCAGGCAATGCCGCCGCTGATCGCGCTGGCATTCGCCGCCCCATTCGCAGCCGCGCCGACGGGCGTCTTCCAAAGAATCTCGCCGCCATGGTCGGGATCGAGTCCATAAACCATGCCCGACAGCTGTCCGGCCAAAATGATTTGATTGCCGCTGCCCAAGGTCCTCAGGACCGGCGGACTGGTAAAGCCGCTCAACGTCACCCCGCCGCCGACCTCGAGTTGCTTGACCCAGCGCAGTTTGCCGTCCTCCAGGTTGAGCGCGACCACCGAGTTGGTGAGCGACTGCGGCACCCCGGTCGTCGAGCCGCCCGTGCCCACGTACAGCACGCCACGTTTTACATCGATGGTGGGCGACGAGGAGATGGCGGCGCCGGCGGGTCCGAATTCCTGCACGCCGGCGCTGTTCTTGCGGGTCGCCTGCGGCTCCTCGAGCACCGTATAGCTTTTCCAGACAATGCGCCCGCTGGCGATATCGAGCGCTACCACGCTGCCGCGAAAGGTACAGCAGCCATAGCCGGGGGTGGCCGCCATCTTTTCTTCATTCGATGCAACTGCAACGTACAGCCGGTCGCCGCTCAGCGTCGGTGCGCCCACGATTCGCGCCCAGGGGTGCGCGTCGGCTCGCGTCTTCCAGAGCAGGGTCCCTTTCTTGGCATCCAGGGCGTAAACCGTACCGGTGTCGTCCCCAAAAAAAGCGGCGCTCGGCGCCTTGATGACATCAAGATGCGCCAGCGTGCGCTTCAGCCTCTTCGGAATCGCCGCTCGTTTCGACTGTCCAAGCTCGCCGATGGTGATCGCGGTGCTCGCACCGGCCGGAAGATCATAGTTCCAATAGGTGCATCCGGATTTGGCATCCAGGGCATACACGCGGCCGGCGGATCCGGCGATGAACAACCGGCCGTCGACCGCCGTGGGCTGGCCGAATGACGGACCGCCCTGGTAGCCAAAAGCCCATTTCAATCCCAGCTTCGAAACATCCATGGCACGAATCGCGGGTTCCGGCTGGTAGCGGGTATTGTCCACATCCCGGCCCCAACCGTTCCACTGCACGCTGCCGAGTGCCACCGGTTCAGCAGGCTCGGCACAGAGATTTTTTTCAGGGAGCAAAACAACAGGTGGCAGCGATGCCGGCAGCGGCTGCGCGGTCACCGGCTGCCCGGGGGCGGCAGCAGCAGGCGCGGCAGCAGCGGGCGCTGCAGGCGCGGGTGTGTCACCGGGCGCGGGTGCGTCGCCGGCATGGACCGAGCCGCCGAGCAGCGGCAGGGCAATGGTCAAGCAGCACACAACCTTCGCTAGCGCCGGCATCGATCAGCGCTTTTCGATCGGCTGATAATCTCGCTTGGTGGGACCGGTGTAGAGCTGGCGCGGCCGGCCGATTCTCATGTGCGGATCGGAGACCATTTCCTGCCAGTGCGCCACCCAGCCGGCGGTTCGCGCGATCGCAAACATGACCGTGAACATCGAGCGCGGGATGCCGAGCGCGCTATAGATGATGCCGGAGTAGAAATCGACGTTGGGATATAGCTTTCGCGAGACGAAGTACTCGTCCTTGAGCGCGATCTCCTCCAGCCGCAGTGCAAGATCGAACAGCGGATTGTTGGATCTGCCGAGTTTCTCGAGGACCCGATAGCACATGCCGCGGATGATCTTCGCCCGCGGATCGAAGTTCTTGTAAACCCGATGGCCGAATCCCATGAGCCGCACGCTGTCGTTCTTATCCTTCACCCGGGCCAGGAATTTGTCGATGTTTGCCACCGAACCGATGCTGTCCAACATGTCGAGGACGGCTTCATTCGCGCCGCCGTGCGCCGGTCCCCACAGCGCGGAGACGCCGGCGGAAATGGCGGCATAGGGATTCGCGCCGGTGCTGCCGGCCAAGCGCACGGTCGAGGTGCTGGCGTTTTGTTCGTGATCGGCGTGCAGAATGAACAACAGATCCAGCGCTTCGGCGGCGACCGGATCGATCGCATACGGCTCGCAGGGAACCGCGAAGAACATGTTGAGCATGTTCGCGCAGTAGCGCAGGTCGTTTCGTGGATACATGAACGGCTGGCCCAGCGTGTGCTTGTACGCGGCCGCGGCGATGGTCGGCAATTTCGCAATGATCCGATGCGCGAAAATCTCGCGATCGCGTGGATCGCCGATGTGCGTCGTGTCGTGATAGAACGCGGCCATCGACGCGACCACCGCGGAAACCATCGCCATCGGGTGCGCGTTGTGATGAAAACCCCTGAAAAACCCCAGTAACTGTTCATTGACCATGGTGTGATGCATGATCGAATTGTTGAACGTCTCGAGCTCTTGCTTGGTCGGCAACGATCCGTTGATGAGCAAATTGGCGACTTCGAGAAAGCTCGATTTCTCCGCCAGCTGCTCCACCGGATAGCCTCGATACAGCAGCACTCCCAGGTCGCCGTCGATGTAAGTGATCTTGCTTTCGGTGCTGGCCGTGGCCATGAAGCCTGGATCGAAGGTGAAAACGCCCTGGTCCTTGGTCAGGTTGGAGATATTGAGCACATCGGGACCGATGGTTCCGGACATCGAGTCCAGCACGCTGGTCTTTCCGGTCGCGAGATTCTTGAGTTCGTATTTCGTGCTCATTCGCCTTATCCGACGGGTTGACTTATTCGAACCCCGCAGCCTTGCATGCCCGTATCACGGAATCAAGCGCGCGGGTCACTGCGCGAACGTCCGGTCACGAGCACGAACATGCGAAAGCGCGATGCACGCGCCGCGCGCTATCTCCAGCGATCTTTGGAGCCGTAAGGAGTTAGGCTTTTCCCGCAGTCGCGTACTTTTTGCGAAATTTATCGACGCGACCGCCGGTATCCACAATCTTCTGCTTGCCGGTATAGAACGGATGGCAGTTCGAACAAACTTCGACCTGCAAATCCTGCCCGATGGTCGAGCGGGTCTCGAACTTGTTTCCGCAGGTACAAGTGACCGTGATTTGTTTGTACTCGGGGTGAATGCCGGCTTTCATTTTCAAGAACCTCGTATCTGTTGCGGCAGAATCGATTCGCTTGCACAAGCGACCGCCACGCCATGGGACCCCTTAAGATGGCGCGACCTTCGAGAAAATCAATGCCAAAAACGGGGCCGCGAATGATATGCGCAGTTTGAGCCGCGGACAAGAGCAACGTCATTGACATATTTGTCCACAAAAACTGTGGATAAGTCTGTGGACGGCAGACCGTGCAGGCGATTCGCGCTGCAGAAATTCGCATAAATGTTAATTTGATCAAAAAATAGACAAGTCACTTTAACTTTGAAATTCAACTAGTTACGAGACGCATCTGAAGCGCCATAGGTGCAATGTGCTGTAGGTCTCACTTTGTGTGGGCTGCACAGGCTGGTGTGTATAAACCTAGCCCAGGAAACTTGCCTGCAGATCGTTGAGGAAGCGCCTGCCCAAGTCGGTCGGTTGCCAGCCATCGGAAAGTTGCTCCAACAAACCGCGGGCCTGCGCCGCAGCCAGTTTAGGCGCGATGACAGCAGGATCGATCCCAGTCCGAGTCCGGAAGCAATCCTGCGTGAACCCCTCATTCAGGCGCAGTGCGTTCAGCATGAACTCGAATGGCAGGTCCGGCACGGCAATGTAGGCGCTTTCGCCGATGCTTCCCCGCGCATCACGGATCTGTTCCTGGTATTCGCGCGGCTGCTTGGGCTTTGTGGTTCGCAATATGCGCGCCGGTGCGTTCAAGGTGAGCTTGCCGTGCGCACCCGCGCCGATTCCCACGTAGTCCCCGAACTGCCAGTAATTTAAATTGTGTCGACAGCGGGCGCCTGCCTTGGCGTAGGCCGACACCTCGTACTGTACATAGCCGGATTCCGCCAGCAGCTTTTGGCCTGCGGTCTGGATTTGCCAGGCCGCATCCTCGTCCGGCAGGGCCGGGGGGCGAGAATAGAACACCGTGCCGGGTTCGAGCGTCAGCTGGTAGTAGGAGATGTGCGTGGGCCCGAGCGAGCAGGCGGTGTGCACATCGCGCAGCGCTTCATCCAACGTTTGTTGCGGCAGCGCATACATCAAATCCAGGTTGAAATTTTCGAGCTTCGCGGTGCGCAATTCCTCCACCGCACGATGCGTCTCTTCGGCCGAGTGAATGCGTCCGAGTACTTGGAGCGCGCGTGCATCGAAACTTTGCGCGCCCAGCGATACACGGTTGATACCCGCCTCGGCGTAGCCTGCGAACCGGCCGCGCTCGATCGTGCCGGGATTCGCCTCCATGGTGATTTCAGCATCGTCCGCGAAGGCAATTCTTTGCCTGAGTGCCCCCAAAAGGCGCGCAAACTCCTCGGGCGGAAACAAGCTCGGCGTGCCACCGCCGAAGAACACGGTATCGATCCTGCGGCCCGCGAGGCGCGGCGCTTCGCTGTCGAAGTCCCGAAGCAACGCGTCGATATAGCCAAGATCCGGCTGCGCCGACTTCAACTGATGCGAATTGAAATCGCAGTACGGGCATTTGCGCACGCACCAGGGCATGTGCACATAGAGCGCCAGCGAGGCATCCATCAAGGGCGCTGCCGCGCCTGCAGCATAGCGCGCAGTGCACGCAGCGCCATGCCGCGATGGCTGCGCTTGTTTTTCTCGGGTAAGTCGAGCTCGGCAGCCGTTAGTCCAAGCTCCGGCACCCAGAAATATGGGTCATAGCCAAATCCTCCTGTGCCGCGCGGCGCCTCGAGAATGAATCCCTCCCAGACTCCCTCGGCCAGCAGCGGGGAATCTGCCGCGCCGCCGCCCGGGGCCGGCGCATCGACGAACGCCAGCGCGCAGCGATAACGGGCATGCCGCCGCTTGAACGGCAGGCCGTCGAGCGCTCGCAGGAGCTTGGCGTTATTGGCGGCATCGTCGGCCCCGACGCCGGCATAGCGTGCGGAGAAAATCCCCGGCGCTCCGCCGAGCGCGTCCACCTCGAGTCCGGAATCGTCGGCGACTGCGGCGGAACCGCTCAAGACGGCCGCGTGGCGCGCCTTCAATATTGCGTTCGCGAGAAAACTCACGCCGGTTTCCTCGGGCGAGGGTAGCTTGAGTTCCGCGAGGCTCAACACCTCGAACGGCAATTCGGCGAGCAGCGTGCGAAATTCGCGTAACTTGCCGGGGTTGGCGCTCGCGACGACGAGGCGACTACGCGGCGCGAGCGCTGAGCTGTGCAGCATGCAATTGCGCAATGCCTTGCGCCGCAAGATCCAGCAGTTGATCGAGCTCGTGCCGGCGAAACGCGTGGCCTTCGGCCGTACCCTGGACCTCGACGAACCCGCCGCCGCTGTTCATCACGACATTCATATCCGTTTCTGCGTTTGAATCCTCGGCATAGTCCAGATCCAGAACCGGCGTGCCGCGGTAGATGCCCACCGACACGGCGGCCACCTGTCCGTGCAATGGGTTCGAGCTGATCGCGCGCTTTTTGAGCAGGGTATCGATGGCATCCGCCAGCGCGACGAAGCCGCCGGTGATGGCGGCGGTGCGCGTGCCGCCGTCGGCCTGCAAGACATCGCAGTCGACGGTCACGGTGCGCTCGCCCAGTCCCTTCAGGTCCACCACCGCGCGCAATGCGCGGCCGATCAGGCGCTGAATCTCCTGGGTGCGGCCGGTCTGCTTGCCGCGCGCCGCTTCGCGCGCCGCGCGCGTATGCGTCGCCCGCGGCAGCATGCCGTATTCGGCGGTAACCCAGCCTTGGTTCGCACCGCGCAGGAATCCCGGCACGCTTTCCTCGATGCTGGCCGTGCACAGCACTCGCGTGGCTCCGAAGCCCACGAGCACCGAGCCTTCCGCATGCTGGGTATACCCGCGCTCGAATCGCAATTCGCGCAATTGGTCGACGGCCCGCCCGCTGGGCCGGACGCTCATGCCGCCTTCCAGCGCAGCGCGGCGGCGCTGGTGTTGTCGCTATAGGGTGCGGAGGCTTCCACGGCCTGCGCCCCAAGATCCGTGAGCGTATCGCGCAGCGGCTTGCCGCTGATCTGGGCGAAGCGCACAAAATCCTGGTCTCTCAGGTTTGCCCACAAGCCATCCGTGCACAACAACAGCACATCGCCCGCCTTCAGCCGCCGCCGCGCCGAGATGGTCATCTCAGGCAGCGCCGCGTCTCCGCCCAGGCAGCATTCAACGTAGTTGCGCATCGGGTGACCGTGCACCTCGGCCTCGGTGATCAAGCCCTCGCGCAGCAACACCTCGACATGGCTGTGATCACGCGTGCGCTCCAGGACCTGCGATTGGCGCAATTGATAAATGCGGCTATCGCCGACATGCGCCCAATATGCCGCCGAATCCTGCACCAAAGCCACCGCGCAGGTGGCGCGCGGCCGCGCCTCGACGCTCAATCCCGCGCCGAGCTTCACGACTTCTTCGTGTGCTTTGCCCAATGACAAATGCAGGAATCCCAGCGGATCGAAAATCGGATGGGGTGTCTGCCAAAAGGCTTCGAGCAGGGTGGACAGCGCGGTTTCTGCGGCGCGCGCGCCCTCCGCATGGCCGCCCATGCCATCGATCACCACCAAGAGCACAGCCTGATCCGCGGCCGCCACCGCGACTCGATCCTGATTTTCTTCGCGGTGGCCAATCAGGCTCACGTCCGCGGTTTCGATCTGCAATGACTGCTCCTCTATCTGGTAAGCTTACGCCTCCTCAAGATTATGGCCGATTTTGGCGACGACCCCCATGATTCGTAGCATGACCGGCTTTGCCCGACGAGAACGGCAATTCCCATGGGGATTGTTGGCCTGGGAACTCAAGACGGTCAATCATCGATTTCTCGAGCTAAGCTGCCGCCTGCCCGAGGAATTCCGCAGCGCGGAGTCCGAATTCCGGGCCGCCGTCGCCGCCTCGGTGCGCCGCGGAAAAGTCGACTGTTCGCTGCATTTCAGGCCCGCGGTGATGGCAGCCTCGCTGGAAGTCGACGCCGAGCTGCTCGCCAGCTTGATCTCGCGCAGCCAGCAAATTGCCGCGCAAGCGGGCGCGGCCGCGCGCATCGATGTGCTGGATTTGCTGCGATGGCCGGGAGTCATGCGCGACGCCACGCGCGAAACGGCGCCGATGATCGCCGCCGCCCAAGGCTTGCTCACCGACGCCCTGGCCGAACTGAGCCGCTCCCGCGAAAGCGAAGGCGGACGCCTGCGCGACGCGCTGGAGCAGCGTTGCGCGGGTTTGCTGGAGTTCTCCGGAGCGGGTCACCGACCGGCTTCCGGAGATTCGAACGCGCATGCGCGCGAAGCTGCTCGACCGCATCGCGCAGCTGGCGACGAATGTCGATCAGGATCGGCTGGAACAGGAACTCGCCATCCTGGCGCAGCGCCTGGACGTCGATGAGGAGATCGATCGCCTGCGCGGCCATGTGACGGAGGTACGCAAGACTTTCGACGGCAAGGAGGCCGCAGGCAGGCGGCTGGACTTCCTGATGCAGGAGCTGAATCGCGAAGCCAACACGCTGTCCTCGAAGTCCCAGGACATCGAGACCACGCGCGCCGCGGTCGACATGAAAGTGCTGATCGAGCAAATGCGCGAGCAGGTGCAGAACATCGAGTAGCTTCCGGAGCTGTTTGGGCCCGCCGGGCCTTCGCTCGCATTTCTCTATAAATCAAGCAATTATTGACAAGTGCCGTCCATGGACTTCCAGGCCCTGCCGCGCTAAAGTTTGTAGCTGGGCGCGTAGCTACAATGCTAGCTACAGCCGAGAGGAACTGCGTGTTCCTGGTCTAGCTACATAGGTGTGCCCATGGCGCGGGACAGACTGACGGCGCTGCAGGTCAAGCGAGCGCATGAGAAGGGCGAACCCGTCCTCCTGCCCGACGGCGCGGGACTTTATCTTCGCAAGCAATCCGCTTCTGGCACGGCCTGGACGCTGCGCTACCGCTTTGGCGGTCGCGATCGGTGGATGGCGCTTGGCAGCTACCCGGACATGGAGCTGGCGGAGGCCCGCAAGGCCGCGCGCGCCAAACGCACGCTGGTCGATGCAGGCCGCGACCCGCTGCTCGAGAAGCAGAGCGAGATCGACGCACAGCTCAAAGAGCGCGCCGCCAAGAAGGCGCGCGGCAAGTTCAAGGAGCTGGCCGAGGATTGGTACGAAACCGAAATCAAAGGCGGACGCCTCAAGCACCCGGCGGTGCCGCGCCGGTATCTCGACAAATACATGCTTCCTGAGTTCGGCGATACCGTGCCCGCCGACATCACGCCGGCCATGGCGGCGCGTTTGCTCGCCCGCGTGGGAAAGAAGGCGCCGACGGCAGCGAATGATTTGCTGCGCCACATGCGGCGCGTTTTTAGGTTCGCCGTCCGCAGGCATCTGATGGCGTCCAGCCCGGTAGCCGATTTCAATCTTGAGCGACGCCGGCGGCCAGGAGTCCGCGCGGCAACGATCCTTGAGCCGCGACGAGCTCGAGCGGCTGTTCAAGGCGCTGCGAGACTCGCCGAGATTCGGCGGCACCAATCTGCTGACGATCAAACTGCTGCTGGCCCTCGGCGTGCGCAAAGGCGAATTGCTGGGCGCCAAGTGGAGTGAGTTCGATCTCGATGGCGCGACGGATTTGGGTCCGGTGTGGCGGCTGCCGGCCAAGCGCACCAAGACCGCCGCGCCACTGTCGATCCCGTTGGCGCCGGCGGTGGTCGGATGGCTCAAGGCCTTACGCGAAGTCGCCTGCGGCAGCGAATTCGTACTTCCAAAGCGGCGCAGAGACCGCCGGCAACGTGCACTGCATGTCGGCATCGACACCTTGAATGCCGCTCTCGCCGGCGTCGATCACGGCCTGGACGAATTCACGATTCATGATTTACGGCGCACCATGCGCACGCATTTGTCCTCCTTGGGCATTCGCAGCGAGGTGGCGGAGCGTTGCCTCAACCACAAGCTGCCCGGCCTCCAGGGCGTCTACAACACGCACGATTATTTTGCGGAGCGCAAAGCCGCGCTCGAAACGTGGACGGCGCTCCTGCTGGAAATCGAGCGCGGCGAGCGCAAGGTGGCGCCCATGCGATCCCGCCGCTTCAACGCTTAACGCCGGAGCTTAGGAGTCCCAATGCGCAAATCAGTCGCTCCCGATCAGATCGCTCGCGCTACACAGCTCACCGCCGAGGAGACCAGTTCTTTAAGGTCACAAATTGCGACCTTAAAGGTCGGCCGCGTCTGCAATCTTGATGTATGTACGTGATACACATATAATACGTATATGGGTTCGAAGTTCGACCCCGAGAAGGACGCTGCCAATATCGTCAAGCACGGCCTGTCCTTGGTTGAGGGGGAAGGTGTGTTGAACGATCCGCTAGGTTTGACAGTGGAGGATGATTCCTCCGCAGGAGAGTCTCGCTGGATCACAGTCGGGATGAACGCCGGCAGCGAAATTTTGGTGGTTGTTTGGACGGAGCGCGAAGACGGCGAGCGCCTAATCTCCGTGCGACGAGCAACCACGAAGGAGCGGAAAGATTATGAAGGCTGAGTACGATTTCTCCAAAGGGCGGCGCGGGCAAGCTGTGCCAACGAAAGGAAAAACTCGCATCACCATTTACATCGACGATCAGATCGTCGCGGCATTCAAGGCGGAGTCGGCGCGAACTGGCATTGGATATCAGACGCTTATTAACGAGGCGCTCGCGCGGTATTTAGGCACCGCTGAAAAGCCTATTACAGCCGAACAGGTGCGGAAGATTGTTCGAGACGAGCTTGCGCTCGGGCGCTGACAGTAAGGACCCCCAGCGGCGGACCGATGTTACCGAAAGATTCAAGTGAAGGTGCGTTCGCGACCCGTTGCTGCCGGTGGCCAATGGCCGGTTCACGGTTAATTCTCGCCGACTACCCCAAGGTCAAAATTGCACGTTGGTCGTAAATTCTATTTGTCGGACTGTTTAGAGCCGGCAGGCGATGAAAAAGAAACGGCCTGTCCAGTGCACTTCTGCGCGGCCCAACAATTGTTAACCATGGGCGCAGCTCCGCAGCTGACCTCAATGATCGAATCTGCATTCATCGCAACAGCTTTCCGCTTAAGCGTGTCAAGGGCGAGATCAGCGTTGCCCGTCACCCGACCACCCATAGGAGATCCTGAGCAGTCTGCGGCGCTCAACGATCCCAATACGATGTATGGCTGAGAGGGGACCTGCCCTAAAGGGTACACCGCAAGCGTCGTGAGCTTATGCTCCTGCTCACCAGTTAAGCTCGGCGCTCCCGTTACACAGGAACTTAGAATGGAAACAGCGACGAGAATGCTTGCTGCCGCTCGCATCGCCTGACGAACCCTGTTATTCATGTTTATTGTGCCCTTATTGTTTCCTATCAGGGCGCACCACTCTTTTGCGTTACCTGAACAGAATTGATAAAGCTCGCCGCCTCTTGTTCCATGTTCGCATCAGCACCGCCACCGCGACGTGAGAAAGCAGCCACGAAGCCCAATCCGGGCTTGAATGGGTGCTGACAATACAGCGCGAATACTTCGAACCTCAGAGTTTTGCTCGATAGAAACGAAACATGAACCTTTTTTTGGTTGCTTACGCCATGATAAGTGACGCAAGGGTATTCGCGTTCCGCTGAGTACTTAACGTTCACCTCAAGCGTTTCAAATTCCTCTTTCGGTGATCCCGTGATTACCGCCTCCCGGATATGCTCGGTGAAGGCTTCCTTGTCTGAAATGGGGGCAAGGTGAAATAGAATCACGCTGGCAATGATCGATTCGTGTGCACTCGAGCCACCTTTTCCGAAGACGATGGAATGGTCCGTTCTTTCAGAGCCGAACCAGCCTTCGGAGTCCGGTGCGTGAATTTGCAGCAGAGAGTTCGAGAAATCCTGATGTGGACTCAATGCTGGATGATTGCCAGCGGCGAATAGTTGGTCGGGCGGCGCGCAGAGCATCACCACGGCTGTTACGGCAAGGAAGCTTGTGAACCGCATTCGAGCGACGTCGGCGAAATAACCCGGTCCCATATTCCCCGAACCCCAGCGTGCGCCGAAATGGATGGCTACGATTCTTATCGTACCGGATGCGCTCACCGTCCGCTTAACGGCAGGCACTTCGACCCCCCGTGAGCGGCTGGCTCTGGCCCATGAAGAGCCAGACATATTTCCCGTGAGCGGTCATTCGGAGCCGAAGGCAATTCGGCTGACCCTCGACTTCCCCAGTACTACTGCGAGCACCTACGGCACCCGTTCGCGCGGGATGCGAACTGCCTCGCAAAGTGATTGGCGCTGCAAGCCTCGCGACCTTCGCGCCGCGCAATCTTTGGGCCACAATGTGGCCCTCAAAGTAAGCGCGGGGCTATCCTGCAAAGACTCTAAAACGCTGCAATGATTCGCGGATGCAAGACCACTCTCGACACACCGGCACCCGACAATTTGTAGCTAGTTGCGTAGCTGGTGGCCCATGTGCACTTTGGAAGTCATGATGAATCAATGTTTTAGGTGCACTTCACGCGAGCAGGTGCAGAATATCGAGTACCTCAGGTCATGGCCGCTCCTCACCTCTGCTCGCACTGACGATTCCGAGCGCATACGCGGTAGCCACCGCTTCCGCGCGGGTTCTCACGCCCAACTTCTCCAGGATCGCTGATACGTGGTGATCTATCGTCTTGGTCGAGCGATGCAGTCGGCGTCCGAGCTGTGCATTGCTGTCACCGAGCGCGAGCAGAAAGAGAACTTCGACTTCCTTGGAGGTCAGGCCTTGTGGGTTTGCGCGCGTGGTATCGCGCCGACCTCGGGGCACCCCTTTCGCTCCGCGCTCTCGTAGACGCCTGCGCACAATGGCGGCGAGCGGCCCGGCGCCGAGATTTTCGAGGATGCCAAGTGCCTCGCGCAAGGCTCCCTCGGATCCTTCCGCAAGCGCCAATGCCTGTTCGTACGGCATGCCGATACGCTCCCACGCTGTCGCGGCCGCGCGCCAGTCACCTGCGAGCATGAATTGAAACGGCGGCGCGACGTCGGCGGGAATCGAAACGATGGCCTGCGCTCGGGATTGCCACCAGAGAAGCTCGCCCTTGATCCACGGCGCGGTGTGGCCATTTACTTGGCTCAATCCGACCGCCGCTTCTCGCGCAACGCGGTCAATATCGCCCCGGTACCAGGCGTGCTCTGCACGTGCGGCTGCAACGCGGCCGACGCGATTGAGTTCACAGGTCGGTAGAGCAAGCGCAAGAGCTTGATCGAGCAACGGTTCCGAGCCAGGATCGTCGCGGCGCACACGGACGAGCGCGAGCGTAACCATCAGCGTGATGCGCTGCTGAACCCCGGATATGTCTGGGCTGCGCAGCAGCTCTTCGGCCATGCTGGCAGCCTCCGTCCAGCGGCCTCGATCGAGCTCGCAAGGGGCGAAGTACGCGCGCATATAGGCGCCATGCGAAAGAATTCCCCGATCCTCGCAATGCGCGACGCCTTCGCGAAATAGCGGGTCCGCTCGCGCAAAATCGTGGATCAAGACGGAATAGAACAGTAAGGTGCGATACGTGCGCGCCGCTTCATCTTCGAGGGCATGCTCAAGTGCCAAGGCGAGGCTTTGTTCCAGGGACTCATACCCGGTGCGATCATTCTTGCCGAGAAGCGCGGCGCCGATGTTGCATAACGCATGAGATTCCGTCGCGTGGTCGCCGACCTCGCGTGCGATGGCTAGCGCGCGGTGCCCGAATTCAAGGGCTTCCCGGTCCCAACCTCTGTTCACGGCAAGCAGTGCGCGTGCGCTGTATGCCATCGCCAAATTTACGCCGGGCGGGTGCCCCTCGAGCAGGTCAATCGCGCCCGCAACGCATTCGTCCGCCCGAAGCCTATCTCCCACTGTGCGGTATTCTTGCGACAATGCGCCCAGCACCCGCGCTTGCGCGTAACGGTTCTCGGAGCGCCGCCAACAGACTAGCGCTGTTGTGGCAGATTCGATGGACTCGCGCGTCAAATTGGCGAGGCTGCATTCGCGGGCATGCTGCTCGAAAAGGTCGGCTTGAACGGTTGTCGTCAAGCTGACGTAGTAGCGGAGAGCAGCGCCCAAATGCGCAGCGGCCTCCCTATGAGCGCCGAGCCGGGCGGCCTCCTTCGCAGCACGCGGCGCGTATTCCAAAACGGCGGCCCTGTCCTCGGCAAGCGTGGCATGGTGAACGATGCGAGCCAGATCGCCGCTCCGTGCGAGAAGCGCTTTAAGCACTTTTTGGTGCAAGCCGCGCATCGTCTCCGAAGGAATGACAGCAGCGACCGCACGCCGTGCGAGCTCGTGCCGAAAGCCGACGGAATCTGTCAACACGTCGAGCAGCCCGCGCGTACCCGCCTCATCGACTGCGGATTGCCGCGAACCGAGCACCGATTCGATCAGCCACGACTCCGTCCTCCCGGGGGAAACCGACGCGAGCTCGGCGAGCTCGCGCGTTGCCGGAGAGCAGCGCATCAACCGCGCGATGACCGCATCGCGTACCGTCTCCGGAACGCGCTCGCCGGGACTGGCCAACAATTCGCGGACGAAGAATGGATTGCCCCCGGTAATTCGATGCAAGAACGCCGGGTCTCGTCCACTGCCAATAGCGAGCACTTCGATCGCGGCGAGTGAGAGGGGCGTCAGGCGCATCCGCAACACCTGGTGCCCCGCGAGTTCGCCGAGTGCGAGGCGGACGGGGTGACTCACAGGCAGCTCTTCGTCGCGATACGTGGCGACGAATACGGCGCTGGTGCGTTGAATGCGGCGACCGATATATCGCAAGAAGTCCAGGGTAGCCTCATCGGCCCAGTGCACATCCTCGAGCACCACCACGCAGGTTCGCTCCGGACGCGCCAGATCTTCGAACAAAGATCGGAACAGCCAATCCCTTGATCCCTCCTCCCATGCAGCACGACCAGTGATGATCGCCGTCTGAGCCGCGATCTCGTGGACGGGCGCGAGTGCGCGCGGCGTGGCGAGGGCGTCGCAGGCACCCCAGAGGGTGAACGCATCTCGCCGGTGTTCTGATGCGAATCGCTCGACCAGCGAGCTCTTACCGATTCCGGCTTCCCCGGCGATGAGCACTAGACTACCGGATGCCTTGCGCGCCTCTTGAAAACATCGGTTCAACACCCCGAGTTGATCCTGTCGCTCAAGCAAGTGCATGACTGCCATTATCCGACATCGCGCACCGCGTAACACCAATCTGGGGTAGCCCGAGGCGAAAAATGGGTAATGCAAAGTTGGAGTACAGCGGCGCCCTGCAGATGCGCTTGAACGGCCCAAGACACTCCCATAGAGTTATGTCACGAAACCGCTGCCCGCGCCGGTAGCCAGCCATGCGGCTGATCGCCCTTGCGCACTATGTATATCTTCATAAATCAATGTGATGCATGCGCTGCACGAGCAAATGCAGGGCATCGAGTCGCTTCCGGAGCTGCTTAAAATGAATCCACTCGTCACCAAGGTTCATGGCAAGGAAAAACACTGGAGCGCTGAATATGCCGCGCTCCGCGAACTCTGCCTTGCGTCGGGTCTCAATGAAGAACTGAAATGGGGTCAGGCTTGCTACGATCTAAATGGCGGCAATGTGGTTTTGATCCATGGCTTCAAGGACTATTGCGCTCTGCTTTTCATGAAAGGCGCTCTGCTCAAGGACCCCAAGGGCATCCTCGTTCAACAAACCAAGAATGTGCAGGCCGCGAGGCAGATCAGGTTTGCTTCTCTTGCCCAGATCAACAAGCAGAAGGCCGCCGTGAAGGCTTATCTCAAAGAGGCCATTGCAGTCGAGAAATCCGGCGCCAAAGTACAGATGAAAAGCGCGGCACAATTCGATGTGCCCGAGGAATTTCTGACGCGCATGGAGAGTGATCCCGAACTGGCCGAAGCCTTTCATGCGCTCACCCCCGGAAGACAGAAAGGCTACTTGCTGCATTTCGCCGGGGCGAAACAATCGGCGACTCGCGCCGCGCGCGTGGAGAAACAGGCGCCCAGGATCTTAAAAGGGCTGGGCCTGGACGACTAAGCGCCGACGCCGGCTGCGGGCAGCCCCGCTTCCCGGTAGTCGCACCGCAACCTGATCAACGTTAATTGCATGCGGATCCAATCGATGTCCCTTTTTGGCGGGATTCTTCGATTTAACTATTGACGATCCGAAATGGGGTACCGCCGGCCGAAGGCCATGGGTACGCGAGGTCGCCGCGTTCTCGATCTTACAGGGATTCCGCCATGCGCCTTATCAATCAGACCATGACCACTGCCACCTTGGCCGCTTTGAGCTCCTTGGCTTCCGCCGCCGACGTCGATCCGGCCTCCGCGATCCGCGGTTCGCTTGGTGCGTCGATCACGGACTTGAGTTTCGACAGCAGCGGCGGCGTCTTGCTGTTCGCTCTAAACGCCGCGTGCGTTCTGTTCTTCGCAGCCATTGCGGTGATGGTCACACGCAGCAAGGTGCGGCGAGCCCCTCGCATTCCGCTCCGCTCCAAAAGTTTCGCGCGCTGAGCCTAGGAGCCTGTCCGAGTCGTCGGACAGGCTCCTAGGGTTTCGCCAGATTTGCGGCCAGGCTCACGACTTCGGGCCGCCTCGCGATCAGCTGATTGCCGCGACCGTGCACGATGGCCTGTAAATCCTCGATCGCCTGCTCGAAGTTGTCGTTGATGACCACATAGTCAAATTCGGACCAATGGCTCAAATCCTGGGCGGCGTCCTTGAGACGGCGCTGGATGACCGCATCCGAATCGGTGCTTCGCCCCTTGAGCCTCTGCTCCAGAGACTGCCGCGACGGGGGCAGGATGAAAATACTCTGCGCCTCCGGCAGCCGTTCTCGTACTTGACGGGCGCCCTGCCAATCGATTTCCAAGAGCAGCTGCTCCCCGTTCGCCAGCGCCTCCTGTACCGCGCTCACACCCGTGCCGTAGCAGTTGTCGAATACCTGCGCGTACTCGAGAAACTCATGGTTCGCGATCATCTCGGTGAAACGCTGTTTCGATACGAAGTGGTAGTCGCGCCCCGCGATTTCAGTGGGCCTCGGCGCGCGTGTGGTGTAGGAAACCGAGAATCGAATGCGCGGTTCGCGCTGCATCAACGCCTTCACCAAACTCGTCTTGCCGGCGCCTGAAGGCGCCGCAACTACATAAAGACGTCCTGGTGGCATCGGGCCGAGAATCTAACACATGCGTCACGATCGCGCCCTGGCCAGAAAGCGGTCATTTCTGCTATGATTTCAATCCCTCCATTGGAACCCTAAGCATGGCGAGAATCACAGTCGAAGACTGCCTTCAGAACGAGCCCAATCTATTCAACCTGGTGTTGCTGGCCGCAAAACGCGCCCGGCGCCTGGCCAACGGCGCGGAAGCGACCGTGGAATGGGAGAACGATAAACCGACCGTGGTGGCGCTACGCGAGATCGCTGCCGGAAATATCACGTTGGAAATGTTGGAAGAGCCCGAGGAGCCGGCACAGCCGCCGGTGAGCGAGCTCGACATGCCGTCTGATTTCCGTGCTCCGCAACTCGGGCTTGGGGACTAGCTAGAACCGGCACTTAAGAGCTCTGATGTGGACTATGCGTCTTCCATACTTGGTTTCTTGCCCGGTGGAAGACGCTCCACCGGGATTAGCCAGCTCTTAGACAAACTCGAGGCTTATCTATCTCCCGCCCAGGTCGAGCGGGTGCGCGAAGCCTACGACTTCGGCGCTGAAAAACACCAGGGACAGAAACGGGTATCGGGCGAGCCCTATATCACGCACCCGGTCGCGGTGGCCGACATTCTCGCCGACCTGCGTCTGGACGCGGACACCCTGGTGGCGGCGATTCTGCACGACGTCATCGAGGATACCCCCACGGCCAAGGCCGAGATCGCCTCGATTTTCGGGCAGGTGGTTGCCGAGCTGGTCGACGGCGTCAGCAAGCTGGATCAGATCCAGTTCAAGAATCGGCAGGAAGCGCAGGCAGAAAGTTTTCGCAAGATGCTGCTGGCGATGGTGCGCGACATCCGCGTCATCATGGTCAAGCTGGCCGATCGCATGCACAACATGCGCACGCTCGGCGTCATGCCGCCGGTCAAGCGGCGGCGCATTGCCCGGGAAACCCTCGAGATTTACGCACCGATCGCCGAACGACTGGGATTGTATGCGGTGAAGCTCGAACTCGAGGACCTGGGATTTCGCGCGCTGTATCCGTACCGTTACAAGGTTCTCGAAAGAGAGTTGAAAAAGGCGCGCGGCAATCACAAGGAATTCGTGGGCAAGATCGCCGAAACCTTCAAGGGTGCGCTGAAAAAGGCCGGCATCAACGGCGCCGCGGAAGGCCGCGAGAAGCATCTGTACAGCATCTACAAGAAGATGCAGAACAAAAAGATATCCTTGAACGAAATGGTCGACGTGTACGGGTTTCGCATCATCGTCGACAACGCGGACCTGTGCTATCGCGTGTTGGGACTGGTGCACGGCGTCTACAAACCCATGCCCGGGCGCTTCAAGGATTACATCGCCATTCCGCGTGTCAACGGCTATCAGTCGCTGCATACGACGCTGTTCGGGCCCAATGGCGTACCCATCGAAGTTCAGATCCGCTCCGAACAAATGCACCGCGTCGCGGAATCCGGCATCGCGGCGCACTGGAAGTACAAATCCGGCGGCGACACCTTCGGCGGCGTGGAACATGACCGGGCGCGCGAATGGCTGGCGAGCCTGGTGCAGATTCAAGAGGGCGGCAGCTCGGAGGAATTCCTGGAGAGCGTCAAGGTCGACCTGTTTCCGGACAAGGTCTACGTGTTCACGCCCAAGGGAAAGATTTTGCGCCTGCCCACCGGCGCCACCACGGTGGATTTTGCCTACGCCATTCATACCGACATCGGCAATCGCTGCGTCGCCGCCAAGGTGGATCGCCGCTTGGTGCCCTTGCGTACCCCCCTGCGCAACGGCCAGACCGTGGAGATCATCACCGCAAAGGGCGCCAAGCCGAATCCTTCCTGGTCGACGTTTCTGGTGACCGCAAAGGCGCGCGCCGCCGTCAGGCAGTACCTCAAGAATCTCAAAAAGGGCGACGCGCTCGAGCTGGGCCGCCGATTGCTCGGGTTGGCGCTGGAGGAGTTCTCCCTCAATTTGAAAAAGATCCCGGCGGACGATATCAACGCCGTGGTCAAGGAACTGAACCTGCGGGATGCCGACGAGCTGTTCGAGAAAATAGGTCTGGGCGAGCGCCTGGCGCCGCTGGTGGCGCGGCGTCTGCAGCCTGCGCACGACGCCCTTGATCACGGTGCGGCCGGCGGCGGGCGATTGATGATCGCCGGCACAGAAGGGCTGCTCGTGACTTACGCGCGCTGCTGCTTCCCGATTCCCAACGACCCCATCATGGCCTACCTGAGCGCCGGCCGCGGCGTCATGATTCATCGGCAAAACTGCGGTAATCTCGCCGAATATCGCAAGCAGCCGGACAAGTGGCTGTCGGTGGCCTGGGAGGCGACGCACGGCCGTCTGTTCAGTTCGGAAATCCAATTGGAAATCAACAATCGAGTGGGCGTTCTGGCCGCGGTGGCCTCGAGCATCGCCGGAACTGAAACCAATATCGATCAGGTATCGCTGCAGGAACGCGACGTGAACAGCTCTTCGCTGAAATTTCAGATTCAAGTCCGCGATCGCCGGCATCTGGCCCGCGTCATCAGAACCATCCGTCGTATGCCCGATGTCCAACGGGTATCTCGCACGCTGGCGTAATCGCATCATTCGTCCGACAATCGAAACAAGGTCATGAGCAAACAAATCATCTCCACGCCCAATGCGCCGGCCGCCATCGGCACCTACTCACAGGCCACGCGGGTGGGGAATACCATCTGG
Organism: uncultured Gammaproteobacteria bacterium; assembly: GCA_963775565.1. GTDB lineage: Bacteria > Pseudomonadota > Gammaproteobacteria > Steroidobacterales > Steroidobacteraceae > Bog-1198. The sequence continues at coordinate 29,047 of CAVZJP010000014.1, read as the reverse complement.
ATCTCCGGACAAATCCCCATGGACCCGGCGACCAAGGAATTGGTGAAGGGCGACATGGAGGCTCAGATACGGCGCGTGTTCGACAACATCAAGGCCATCGTGGTCGCGGGCGGAGCCGGCTTGGACGACGTGGTCAAGGTGTCCGTGTTCCTGGTCGATCTGTCTCACTTCGCGTTGGTCAACAAGATCATGGCGGAATACTTTCGCGAGCCCTACCCGGCGCGCGCCGCCGTCGGCGTCGCCTCGCTGCCCCGCGGAGCGCAGGTCGAAGCGGAGTGCATCGTCGCCCTGTGATCGACTTGAAGCCGGTCACGGTATTGCGCGGCGTCGGCGAGTCGCTCGCGGCGCGCCTGCGGGCGTTGGGGGTTGAAACTACCCAAGATCTGCTATTCCTCCTGCCCCTGCGCTACGAGGATCGGACGCGCATCGTGCCCTTGGGCGAGCTGCGCCCCGGACAGCGCGCCGCCGTCGAGGGCGAAGTGCTGCTCACCGAGGTGGCCTTTCGCGGACGCCGCCAGATGTTGTGCAAGATCGCCGACGGTTCGGGGTTCTTGACGCTGCGCTTCTTTCATTTCACCGCGCAGCAGCAGCAGGGCTTGGCGCGCGGTGTGCGCATTCGCTGTTTCGGCGAAGCTCGCCGCGGCGCCAAAGGGCTCGAGATCGTCCACCCTGAGTACCGGCGCGTCGATCCGAATGCCGCTGGCGCAGTTCTGGACCATCTGACACCGATCTATCCGCTCACGGAAGGCGTGACTCAGGGCCGCTTGCGCCTGCTGGTGGGGTTGGCGCTTGATCAAATCAGCGCTTTCGACCTCAAGGATTGGCTGCCGCCGGCTGTCCTTGCCGATTCGCGCCTGCCGGCGCTGCGCGAGGCATTGCAGTATGTCCACAGGCCGCCGGCGGACGCGCCGGTGGACTTGCTCTTGAGCTGGCGGCATCCGGCGCAGCGGCGCCTGGCGTTCGAGGAACTGCTCGCGCACCACTTGTCGCTCAAGCTGCTGAGGCGGCGCATTCAAAGCGACCCGGGTTGGCCGCTGACTTCAGCCGGCAAGCTGAAGAACGACTTGTTGGCCGCGCTGCCGTTTCGCATGACGGCGGCCCAACAGCGTGTGCTGCTCGAGATCGAAGGCGACCTCAAGCTGGCCAAACCCATGTTGCGATTGGTACAGGGCGATGTGGGCTGCGGCAAGACACTGGTCGCGGCCGTGGCGGCGACTCAAGCCATTCAAATGGGCCGGCAAGTCGCCCTGATGGCGCCGACCGAACTTCTGGCCGACCAGCACGCGCAAAATTTCAGAACTTGGTTTCAGCCTTTCGGGTATAGCCGTGGCGCTGCTGAGCGGGCGGCAGACCGGTAAGGCACGCCGTCGCCCTGCTCGAAGGAATTCGCAAAGGCCACGCGCCTCTCGTCATCGGCACGCACGCGCTGTTTCAGGAGAGCGTCGAATTTTCATCGCTGGCGATGATCATCGTCGATGAGCAACATCGCTTCGGCGTGCATCAACGCCTCACGCTGCGTGAAAAGGGCGCGATGAACGGCCATCAACCGCATCAACTGATCATGACCGCGACGCCGATACCGCGAACGCTGGCGATGACCGCCTATGCCGACCTGGATGTGTCCGTGATCGACGAGCTGCCCCCCGGACGAACTCCGGTGAAAACCGTTGTGATTGCCGAGACCCGGCGCGACGAAGTGGTGCAGCGCATTCGCACCGCCTGCTTGGGAGGCAGACAGGCCTACTGGGTCTGCCCGCTGATCGACGAATCCGACGAGATGCCCTACCAGGCCGCCGAGGAAACGGCCGCGGCCTTGGGCGGCGCGCTGCCCGAGCTCAAGGTCGGGCTGGTGCACGGCCGCATGCCGCCCCGGAACAAGGAGAGCATCATGCGGCGCTTCAAGGACGGCGAGATTCAACTGCTGGTGGCAACGACCGTGATAGAGGTCGGCGTCGATGTGCCCAATGCGACTCTCATGGTGATCGAAAACGCTGAGCGCTTGGGCCTGGCGCAACTGCACCAACTTCGCGGCCGGGTCGGTCGCGGTCAACATGAAAGTACCTGCCTGCTGCTGTATCGGGCGCCGCTCTCGTCGATGGCGCGCCTGCGCCTGTCGGTGATGCGCGATACCAATGATGGCTTCGAGGTTGCACGCCGAGACTTGGAATTAAGAGGGCCCGGCGAATTGCTCGGCACCCGCCAAACCGGTCTCGCGCAAATGCGGGTCGCCGATTTGATCCGCGATGCGGATTTGTTGCCGAGGGTGCAGATCGCGGCCGAGTCGCTGCTTCGTGATTGGCCCTCACATGTGGCGCCGCTGATCCGCCGCTGGGTCGGGCATGCGGAGCAATACGGCCGCGTGGGGTAGAATTAAACGCATGACTCAAGGCAGCGCACCGGCGATCGAAACAGTTCAATGGTATCCGGCGGAACGTCTGGGACAATTGTCGATGGATGCGCAGCTGCGTCCATGGCTGATCGGCAATGGACTGCTCACGCTGCGTCTGAAGGCCCTCTGTGGCGAGCGCTTTTCATTGCGCCTGGTGGATCAATGGACCGGTCTTTTGAGCAACGCGCATAAATCGGCGCTGCGAGTCGGGGACAACGCCGGCCTGTTTCGCGACGTTGAAATGCAAAGCGGCGAGAAAGTGTGGGTGTTCGGCCAAACCGTAATACCCGACTCCACTCTCTCCGCGCATTCCTGGCTCGCAGAGCTGGGGGATTCCGCGCTCGGCGAAACACTGCTCGATTTGTCGGGCGTGGAGCGCGGCTCCTATGAGTACGCCTGGCTGCCGGTCGCGGAATCCGTGACCTCCCGCGCGCTGCGCAATGCGGAAATCAAGCCGGCGGGTCTCTGGGCGCGACGCTCGCGAATCGTGTTGCGCGGCGCTCCGCTGTTGATGCAAGAATTGTTTCTGCCCGCCATGGGCCGCGACTAGGCGCGATGTAGTGCCGCTTCCCAATTCCGGCATTGATTTGGCGCAGCTGATCATGGCGCGCTTGCGCTGGTATGCCTACCGCGTGCGATTTCATCCTTGGACCACGGATGAATTGCCGAAGTTGGTATCCGTCATCCGTGACTACGTCAGTCTGATGCGATTGAATCGGCCGATCGGCATATGGCTCTTGTTGTGGCCCACTCTGTGGGCCTTGTGGATCGCGGGCCGCGGCAGGCCCAAACCGCTCATATTCATCATCTTCGTGGCCGGCACCGTGTTGATGCGCTCGGCGGGCTGTGCCATCAACGATTACGCGGACCGCAGCTTCGATCCTCATGTGGGGCGAACCAAGAATCGGCCGCTGGCGGCTGGACGGGTCTCCACGTTGGAGGCATTGGTGTTGTTCGCCATCCTGGCGCTCACCGCGTTGGTGCTGGCGCTGCAGTTGAATCGCCTGACCCTGCTGTATGCCGTGGCGGGCGCCTTTCTGGCCGTCACCTACCCTTTCATCAAGCGGTTTCTGTCCGTTCCGCAAATGTACCTGGGTGTCACGTTCGGCTGGGGCATCCCCATGGCGTTCGCCGCGCAAAATGAGTCCGTGCCGCAGATCGCGTGGCTGCTTCTGCTCGCCAATGTGCTGTGGGTGACGGTGTATGACACCATTTACGCCATGGTGGACCGCGAAGATGACATCAAAATCGGCGTCCGCTCCACCGCCATTTTGTTCGGCGATTCGGATCGGCACATCATCGCCCTGCTGCAGGCGATGACGCTGGCCTCGTTGTATCTGGCGGGCACGCTGATCCGCGCCGGCGGCTGGTTTCACGCCGGGCTGATAGCGGGCGCGCTGTTCTTCATTTATCAGCTCTGGCTGATTCGCGGGCGCGACCGGGCCGCCTGCTTCCAGGCATTCCTCAACAACAATTATTTCGGCATGGCTGTCTTTATCGGCCTGGCGCTCGAGTATTTATTCGCTCGTTCTTAGTAAACCATGCCGGTTGACGAAGACTTATACGCACTGAATTCCCGCTGGGCTCGCCGCTCCTTCGATCGCGCGGCCGGCACCTACGATGCGGCGGCCGTTCTACACGCGCAGGTCCGGGAGACCCTGCTGACACGGCTTGAGTTCACGAAGCTCACACCGCGCGCGGTCTTGGATGCCGGCGCCGGCACCGGCCACGCAAGCCGCGCGCTCACGCGCCGCTACCCGAAAGCCCTGGTCATCGCGCTGGACTCCTCCAATGGCATGCTGCGCGTGGCGGCCCGGCAGCAATCCTGGTTTCGACCGTTCGCGCGCGTCTGCGCCGATGCGGAGCTTCTGCCTTTCAAGGATGGCAGCGTCGATTTGATCGTGAGCAATCTCATGGTGCATTGGTGCAACCCGGATGCCGTGTTCGCAGAATTTCGCCGCGTCCTCGCCCCGCATGGCCTCTTGAGCTTCAGCGCATTCGGGCCCGATACCTTGCGCGAGCTGCGCGATTCTTGGGGAGAGGTCGACTCTCGCACTCACGTTCATCGATTCATCGACATGCATGATCTGGGAGACGCGCTGGTGCGCGGCGGCTTCGCCGCACCGGTGCTGGATGTCGAGCGATTCACGCTCTCCTATCTGGACGTGCGCAAGATTGCGGCGGACCTCAAGGCCACCGGCGCACACAACGCCACGATGGGCAGGGCGCCCGGGCTCACCGGCCCACGCAAATTCGCCGGGATGCAGGCCGCCTATGAGCGATTTCGGCAGAACGGGCGGCTGCCCGCCACGTACGAAGTGGTGTTCGCGCATGCGTGGGTACCCGCCGCATTGGCGCGCGCGGATGGGAACAGTGTGTCGCTCGAGGAAATCAGGCGCGAGTTGCGTGCCCGCCGCAAGAAATAGTCGTCCCGCGGGTTTTTGCGGTGCGCGCCGGGCGTGCGCTTAAGTTATCCTTCGCGGCATGGAGCAGCGCATTGAACTCGCGCCGAATTGTTCGCTCAAGCCCGCTGGGGCGAGGCTGTTTTTTGGCGCTACTTGCCTGTTTTCGTTGAGTTTTTCGCTGCCGTTCTTGATCGAAGGGTATTGGCCGGTATTGCCGTTTTGGGCCCTGGAAATGGCAGGGCTCGGGCTGGCTTTGTACTTGAGCATGCGACGGCGGCATTACACGCAGACGGTGCTGATAACCGACTCCGCAGTCGCCCTCGTCACACGATCGCAACGCGGTGAAGCAAAACAGGAGTTTGCGAGGCATTGGGCGAAGGTTAGACTTCGCAGTCCGCCGGGACGCCTCGGCACCAGCCGTTTGACGATCGAGAGCAGCGGCCGGGCGTATGAAGTGGGTAGTTTTCTGACTGAGGAAGATCGCTGCCGGCTTGCGAGGCGATTGGGTAGATTAGTCGGCGGCATCAATGAGTCGCCGCCGCTGGATATAGAGAACTGAGGGGATCCGTTTAGATGAGAGTTAACAGAGGCGATGTCGAGCACCGCACTTCCCGCGCGCAAAAAACTCCTTTTGGAGCGCTTTGCCTAAGCGCAGTGGGTTGGGCGGGCACCGCCGGCGCCAATACCTCGAACGGCTACAACCTGCCGCCGGGGGTCACGGACTTGAGCCGCGACATGTACGCCTTGCACATGGAAGTCTTTTGGATCTGCGTGGCCATCGCCGTGGTGGTGTTCGGCGCCATGATCTATACGTTGGTGAGATTCCGACGTTCGCAGGGCGCCGTTGCCGATGTCAACATGGTGCACAGTACCAAGGTCGAAATCATCTGGACCATCATTCCCGTGATCATCCTGGTGGGCATGGCCATACCCGCCGCGGATTTGATTCTCAAACAGGAAGACACCCGCAATTCCGAGCTATCCATCCGGGTGACGGGATACCAGTGGAAGTGGCAATACAGCTACATGGATGCTGCCGAAGGCGTGGATTTCTTCTCGACGATCGCGCGCGACTCGAATTTCGCGCGCCAGAAACAATCCGGCATCGATCCGAATACCATTCCCAATTATCTGCTGGAAGTGGATAAGCCCTTGGTGATCCCGAGCGGCACCAAAGTGCGGCTGCTGCTGACTTCCCAGGATGTGATCCACGCTTGGTGGGTGCCGGACTTCGGCGCGAAGCGCGCCGCCATCCCCGGCTTCGTCAATGAATTGTGGTTCAAGGTTGATTCCGGCAAGGAAGGGATTTATCGCGGTCAATGCGCCGCGCTATGCGGCCGCGACCATGGCTTCATGCCGGTCGTGGTCGACGTGCGCACTCCGGAAGACTTCAAGAAGTGGGTCGGCGAGCAGAAGGCGGCGCTCAAACAAGCGGCCGCCGCGCCGGCTGCAACCGACGCACCGGCGCCTGCGGCGCCGTCAGCGCCGCCCCCGACCGCACAAGCCTTGCCCAATTAAACGCACGTAACTTCTTCAAGAGCGATCCGAAACATGGCCAATTCCGCAGCGAATACCCCAGGGCATCACGATCATGCGCACCACGATCATGGCACTCATGATCACGAGCACCATGATGGGCCGGCAACGGGCTTCAAGCGCTGGCTGTTCACCACGAATCACAAAGACATCGGCACCATGTATCTGACGTTCAGTCTGATCATGTTCTTCGTCGGCGGCTCCATGGCGATGCTGATTCGGGCCGAGCTGTTCAAACCGGGCCTGCAGCTCATGGACCCGGTGTTTTTCAATCAGATGACCACCAATCACGCGCTGATCATGATTTTCGGCGCCGTCATGCCGGCCTTCGTCGGCCTGGCAAATTGGATGATACCGCTGCAAATCGGCGCGCCGGACATGGCGCTGCCGCGCATGAACAATTTCAGCTTCTGGCTCCTGCCCTTTGCCTTTACCTTGCTGCTGTCGACCTTCTTCGTGCCGGGCGGCATGGCAGCGGCCGGATGGACACTGTATCCGCCGTTGTCGCTGCAGACCGGCGACGGCTTTCCCATGCTCATTTTCGCGATTCACTTGATGGGTGCATCGTCCATCATGGGCGCGATCAACATCATCGTGACCATCATGAACATGCGCGCGCCCGGCATGCACCTGCTGAACATGCCGCTGTTCACTTGGTCCTGGCTGATCACTGCTTACCTGTTGATCGCCGTGATGCCGGTGTTGGCGGGCGCGGTCACCATGCTGCTGACGGATCACTTCTTCGGAACCAGCTTCTTCAACGCCGCCGGCGGCGGCGACCCGGTGATGTTCGAGCACATTTTCTGGTTCTTCGGACATCCCGAGGTGTACATCATGATATTGCCGGCCTTCGGCATCATCTCGGAAGTTCTGCCGACCTTCGCCCGCAAACCGCTCTTCGGCGCCACGTCGATGATCTACGCCATCGCGTCGATCGCGTTTCTGTCGTTCATCGTGTGGGGACATCACATGTTCGTCGACGGCATGCCGGTGGCGGCACAATTGTTCTACATGATGTCTACCATGCTGATCGCCGTACCCACCGGCGTGAAAGTATTCAATTGGACCGCGACTCTGTGGCGAGGCTCGCTGTCGTTCGAGCCCCCCATGCTGTTCGCACTCTCCTTTTTGTTCCTGTTCAGCATCGGCGGATTCTCGGGCTTGATGCTGGCGATCGTTCCGGTGGATTTCCAATACAACCAAACCTATTTCGTGGTCGCGCACTTTCACTATGTGCTGGTGCCCGGGGCCATATTCGGCATCATGGCGGGGTGTACTACTGGATTCCGAAATGGACCGGGCACATGTACAACATGACCCTGGCCAAGTGGCACTTCTGGCTGTCGACGATATTCGTCAACGTATTGTTCTTCCCGCAGCATTTCCTGGGGCTGGCCGGCATGCCGCGCCGCATACCCGACTACGCCGTGCAGTTCTCCGATTGGAACATGGTGTCCTCGATTGGCGGCTTCTGTCTTCGGCGCCTCGCAAATATTGTTTGCCATCGTGGTGGTGCAATGCATGCGCGGCGGCAAGAAGGCCACCGACAAGGTGTGGGACGACGCGCTGCCTCATGGTCTGGAATGGACGCTGTCCTCGCCGCCGCCCTATCACAGCTTCACCACGGCGCCCGAAGTCAAGTGAGCGCCGGCCCGAGCCGCTTATCGCGGATACGAAACGCTGCCCTGGGATTGGCGACCGTGGCGCTGGCCTTTTATTTTGGAATCATCGCGCTGCTGGTCTTTCGCAGTCATCATTGATGGACTTAAAGCGCGCCAATCGCAAGCTGCTCCTCGCGCTCTTGATCATGACCGCGTGCAGCTTCGCATTCGGCTGGGCCTTGGTGCCGCTATACGACGTGTTCTGCAGGACCGTCGGCATCGGCAATGTACAGGCCAAATCCGGACCCGCCGTGGTGCAGGAGGCGATCGACGCGAACCGTGAAGTCACCGTGGAGTTCGTGGCATCCCCCGCGTCGGTCGGCAGTTACGAATTTCGGCCGAAGGTCGCATCGATGCGCGTCCATCCCGGCAAGCTCTACGACGCTGACTTCTATGCCAAAAATCTGACCGCCGTGGCCTCGGTGGCCCAGGCCGTTCCCAGTGTTTCACCCAGCGGTGCGGCCCAGTATTTCCACAAGACGGAATGCTTTTGTTTCACTCCGCAAAAGTTTGCCGTCGGCGAAGGCCGGGATATGGCCGTGCGCTTCATCGTGGACCCGCATTTACCTGCCAATATCGACAGGCTGACATTGGCCTATACGTTCTACGACACGACGGCAGAAAAAACGGCCGGAAGTTCACGCTAAACTATCGTTATTCCTTATTGATCAGAGACCCATCATGTCGCAAGTAACCGCGGAAGAGCACAACCACTACTACGTTCCTCACGGCAGCCCGTGGCCCATCTACGGCTCGGTAACCCTGTTCACGCTGATGTCGGGCGCTGTCGCCACGCTCAACAGCTGGCTGCCGGCCTGGTCACTGCTGCCGGGTTTCACCATGCTCGCGCTGCTGTTCATTTTTTGGTTCCACACGGTGATCGAGGAGAACCAAAAGGGCATCTACAACATGGCGGTGGACCGCTCCTTCCGTCTGGGGATGATGTGGTTCATCTTCTCCGAGGTGATGTTCTTCGCGGCCTTCTTCGGCGCCTTGTTCTACGCCCGCAATTTCTCGGTTCCCTGGCTCTCGGGCGATGGCGTGAAGATTTTCAGCAAATTGCTGCTGTGGAAGGATTATGGCGGCGTGTGGCCCACCAATGGACCCGCCTCGCTGGGGCCGCACTCGGACGGCAGCTTCGAGACCATACCGGCGCTCGGATTGCCCCTGCTGAACACGGCCATCCTGCTCTCGAGCAGCGTCACCGTGACCATTGCGCACCATGCCTTGATCACCGGGCATCGAACGCGCCTGAAGATTTTCCTGGCGATGACATTCTTGCTGGGTTTTTCGTTCGTCACGTTGCAGGCGACGGAATATCACGAGGCCTACACCCAGCTGGGTTTGCAGCTGGGCACCGGCATCTACGGCTCGACCTTCTTCATGCTGACCGGATTTCACGGTCTGCACGTCACGGTCGGCGCCATCATGCTGACCACGATCTGGTTCCGGGTGATGAACGGCCACTTCACGCCCAAGCGACACTTCGGATTTGAAGCCGTCGCCTGGTATTGGCACTTCGTGGACGTGGTCTGGCTTGGTCTGTTTATCTTCGTCTATTGGCTGTGACCCGGCGTCACGTGCGGAGGTTCGATCCAGCCGCTGTAGTAGGCGACGATCAGAAGCACGAACAGCGCCACTGACAAACCGATGCGCCAGGCGAGCGCCTTGACCATCTTTTCGCTTGCCTCCGGCTTGCTGCTCGACAAGTGAAACAGAGCATTGCCCAGGCTGATCAGGATCAGCGCGAGCACCACGACGATGAGATATTTAAATGCCAAGGGCCGCCTCGAAATTGGGGGTCTAGTATAACGTGCCGATCAGGATTGCCAGCCGCAGCTTCGCGCCGCGATTGTTCACCACGCTGCTCACGATTGCCCTGATGGCCATGCTCATTGCCTTGGGGTTCTGGCAGTTGCGCCGCGCCGAGGAAAAACGCGTGCTGTTCGACGCATTTGCCGCCGGCAACGACATCACCCGAAGCATCGATGGAGAGACTCCCAAAGTGCCGCGTTACAGCCATGTTGAGGCCAACGGGCACTACGATACCGCGCGCCAGATCCTGATCGACAACATGGTCGATGCCGCAGGCGCCGGCTACTACGTGATCACGCCTTTCGCCCTTCAGGGCGGCGGCTGGGTGCTGGTGAATCGCGGTTGGGTACCCTTGGGAAAAAGCCGCACCGAACGGCCGGCGATCGATGTCGCGGACGATGCGCGGCATATACGCGGCCGCGCCGACAACATGCCCGGTGCCGGTATACAAATGGGCGTGCCCGCCCCTTTGGCGCCGCCGTATCCCATCGTCGCCGCCTTCCCCAAGCATGCTGATTTGGCCCAGCTTCTCAATGAGTCGAATTGGACTCCGGCCACCGACCTGGTGCTGCTCGATGCCGATCAGCCCGACGGCTTCGTCCGTCATTGGGCGCCGCCGGGCTTTCCGCCCCTGCGCCACACTGCCTATGCGCTGCAATGGTTCGCACTCGCGCTGGCCCTATTCGTCATCTATATCGTGACCAACTTCCGGCGCGTTGAGGCCGCCGTATGACCGCGCCCGTGCACGGCCCGAAAATAAGCCGCCATCGGCGCCTGCTGATCGGTTTGGCGTTGATGTTCTTCGCGCCCTTGGGCTTGTCCTTCTATCTGTACTACGGGCACGGCGCTGGCGCCCGGCAGGTCGCGTCAACGCCGGCGATCTGGTCGAGCCACCCCGGCCGCTGCCGGCGCTGAGCTTGCCGCTGGCAGCCTCCCGTGATGACGCCGAGCCCCGCGTCACGGATCCACAGTTCCTCAAGGGCAAGTGGACATTCCTGTACGTGCAGCACGGGCGTTGCGACGATGAGTGTCTGCGGCATCTTTACGACACGCGCCAGGTGCGCATTGCGCTGGATCGCGAAATGGCACGCGTGCAGCGGGTATTCATCGGCGATGCCGACTGTTGCGACATGACGCAGCTGAAAGCGGCGCATCCGGATTTGATCGCGATCCGCGCCAGCGCGGATGACGAACCCTTGCTTGCGTTGCTGCCGATGATGAGCACCGCGCGCGATTCCCGGCGCATTTATCTGATCGATCCCCTGGGCAACCTCATGATGTCCTATGCAGCCGATGCCAGGCCCAAAGGCATGCTGGAAGACATGAAGCGGCTGCTGCGCTTGTCGTCGATAGGTTGATCATGGAAGCTCCGCGTCTGATCTGGTTTAGAAGACTGGCCTTGGCGGGAGCGTTTCTCGCGGCCGCGGTGGTCGTGCTGGGCGCCTGGGTTCGTCTCACTGATGCGGGCTTGGGGTGTCCCGATTGGCCGGGTTGTTATGGCCATCTCTATCCGCAGGCCGATCATCAGTTCACCAAAGCACTGCATGAGATGGTGCACCGTTATTTCGCGACCAGTTTGGGTCTGCTCATCATCGGCTTGAACGTCTGGGCGATCTGGAATCGCAAGGACCGCGGACAGCCAATGCTCGTCCCCGCCATGCTGTTCTTCATCGTTTGCCTGCAAGGCGCGCTCGGCGCGTTGACGGTAACTTTGCTGCTGACGCCCTTGATCGTCACCGCTCACTTACTGGGGGGCCTCACCACCTTGGGCTTGCTGTGGTGGCTGTCCTTGACGCCCGAACGGCGGGAATTGAGCGGCGCGCGAACTGCCATTGAGAAAATATGCCCTCGCGGGCGCAGCCGCGCTGCTGCTGCAAATCTTCCTCGGGGGCTGGACCAGCACCAATTACGCCGCCGTGGCCTGCCCGGATTTGCCGACCTGTCAGCAGTCTTGGTGGCCGCACATGGATTTTCGCGACGCCTTCGTGCTGTGGCGCGGACTGACCGACTACACCGGCGGCGTGCTCGCGAATCCCGCGCGCATTGCCATTCACGTGACGCATCGCATCGGCGCTCTGCTTGCAGGCTCGATCTTGAGTTTCACCGGGATCGTGTGCCTCGCGCGCGCGCGAACTCGCGCACTCAAGCTGGCAGGCGGCCTGTTGATCTGCGCGGTGCTGTTGCAGATCTGCATCGGGGTCGCCATGGTGCGCTTTGGGATGCCCTTGGCCTTGGCGACCCTGCACAACGCCGGCGCGGCCTTCCTCGTCATTTGCATCGCGACTTTGCTGCGGATGCTCTGGCCGGAGTCGGCGATCGGCATGATACCCTTGCACCATGTCCACCGTTCCCGATAGTCCTCCCATTGCCGTGGAGACGCGCCCATCTCAGTGGCGCGATTTTCTGGAGCTCACCAAGCCCAAAGTGAGCATGCTGATCGTATTTACGGCCGTCGTCGGCATGGTGCTGGCAGCCCAGGCTGGATTCCTCTGCCGGCGCTGATCTTCGGAACAATCGGTATTGCACTCGCGTCCGGCTCCGCCGCAGCGTTCAATCACATTTTGGATAGGCGCATCGACGCCCAAATGAATCGCACGCGCCTGAGACCGTTGCCCACCGGGCACATGCAGGAGCGGCACGCCGTCGCATTTGCCGCGGCGTTGGCGGCGCTTTCCATGTTGATTCTCTGGGGTTTCGTCAACGGGTTGACCGCAGCGTTGACTTTCTGCTCCTTGATTGGCTACGCCATGGTGTACACGCTGTGGCTGAAGCGCGCGACGCCGCAGAACATCGTCATCGGCGGCGCAGCCGGCGCAGCTCCCCCGGTTCTGGGTTGGGCCGCGGTCACCGGCACGGTGGACGCGCACGCGCTGCTCTTGTTCCTGATCATTTTCACCTGGACGCCGCCGCATTTCTGGGCCCTGGCGATTGCGAGACGCAACGACTACGCCAAGGTGGGCATACCCATGCTGCCGGTGACGCACGGCATCCCCTACACACGTCTGCAAATCGTGCTGTACACCATCCTGTTGATCCTGGCGACCTTGCTGCCCTTTCTCACCCGCATGAGCGGATTGATCTACCTCGCGGCGGCGCTCGCCCTGAATGCGCGGTTTCTGTACTTCGCGCTGGCGCTCAACAAAGGATTGAAAGCCGACCTGCCCATGCGGACCTTCAGATTTTCCATCACCTACTTGATGCTGCTGTTTGCGGCGCTGATCATCGATCACTATTTCTATTTCCCGGCCTAAGAAGCGTACACCTAGTGTGCGTGGCGCTTGAGTCCCGCTTGACCTCAATTCACCCTCAAATCGTCCGGGCCAACGGCATCGATTTCAATGTTGCCGTGGCCGGTTCCGGCGAGCGCCTCGCGCTGTGTCTGCATGGGTTCCCCGAATCTTCGTTCTCGTGGCGTTACCAGATGCCCTTGCTCGAGAAGCTGGGCTACCGGGTATGGGCGCCGGACCTGCGCGGCTATGGTTTGAGTTCCAGGCCGCCGGGCATTGATGCGTACGCGATGGAAACCCTCGAGGAAGATGTCGCCGCGCTCATCGAGGCATCGGGGGCCAAGGAGATCGTGCTCATTGGTCACGATTGGGGAGCGCTCATCGCCTGGCACTACGCCATGTTCGGGAGAATACCAATCTCGAAGCTGATCATCATGAATGTTCCGCATCCCGCGCTCGCGCAGAAGGGACTGCGGACACTGCGGCAACTAAAAAAATCCTGGTATATTTTTTTCTTTCAGCTGCCGCGTATTCCGGAATGGGCGCTGGGGCGAAATGGCTGTGCCGCGATTGCACAGGCATTTCGCGGCATGGCTGTGGATAAGTCGCGTTTTCCCGATGAGGTATTGGAGGTCTATCAGAAGGCGGCGGCGCAGCCGGGTGCACTGACGGCAATGCTCAACTACTACCGTGCGCTGCTCCGCGGTCTTTCACGTACGCGTCGCCGCGGCACACCGCGAATCGACGCGCCGACGCTCATGATCTGGGGCGAAGTCGATTCGGCTCTCGGCAAGGAACTCAGCTATGGTACGGATCAGTACGTCGCGGATCTGACGCTGCGCTACTTGCCCAATGTGTCCCACTGGGTGCAGCAGGAAGCGCCGGAAATGGTCAACGACATGATCGAGACGTGGCTTCAAGGGAAGGGCGTGCCGTATGCCGCATAACGCGATGAGCGATGGCCGGGTGACCCTGAAGATCGATTCGCCGACGAGACTGTTGATTGCGCATGGCAACGGCGAGTCTTACGAGGTGCACCCGATTTGGCTGCGTGAACGGTCCTCCGATGTCTCCAGTATGGATTCACTGACGGGCCAGCGATTGCACGATCCATCGGATCTTGATCTGAGTTTGCGCTTCGTGTCGATCGAAGAATTCGAGCGCGGCCGCTTGAAAGTGAAATTCAGCGATGGTCACGAGGCGCTATTTACCGTGCGCGACATTCTTGCGGAGGCGGCGATGCCGCCGGGAGATCAGGAGTGCCCCGCGGTGACGGTGTGGGACGGATCCCTCGGGATCTCCCGCGCGCACGATGGCAGGCTGTGACAAGCGAAACCGAGCGTCTCGATTGGACGGCGCGGTTCCTGGAGTATGGATTCATCGTGTTCAGCGGCGTCCCATGCAATGATCGGGAGGTGCTGAAGGTCGCAACGGTGTTCGGATTTACCCGTGAGACAAACTTCGGCGCCATCTTCAATGTGCGTTCCGAGCCCAACGCCAGCGACTTGGCATATACCGCAATTCATCTCGACCCACACACCGACAATCCGTATCGCTCGCCCGTGCCCGGCATACAGCTGCTGCATTGTCTCGCCAACGAGACCTCGGGAGGCCTGTCCACACTGGTGGATGGGATCGCGGTTGGCGAAGCTCTTCGCACCCGGGACCCGCAGGCTTTCCACGTTTTGAGCACCACCCCGGTACGCTTTCGCTACCGGGACGCGAGCACTGAACTGGTTGCCAGTGCACCGTTGATCGAGCTCGACCTGAGCGGACACATCCGGACGATTCATTTCAGTCCGCGACTGGACTTCGTTCCGTTGCTGCCTCTCGATCAGCTGACCGCCTACTACCGGGCACGGCATTTGTTCGATCACATGCTCAGATCAACCGAATTCGAGATTCGATTCCTGTTGCAGAGCGGCGATCTGGTGATGTTCGATAACTGTCGGTTGCTGCACGGTCGTACCGGATTTGACCCGGCCGAAGGATTGCGGCACTTGCAGGGCTGTTACATCGACATCGATGGCCCGCGCAGCCTGTATCGCGTGTTGCGGCGCCAATCTAGGAGTGTTTCGACATGACATCGACGGTAAGCTTCACGCGCATGGAAGACGGCACGCGCGAGGACTATGAGCTGCTCGATCGTTCCGAGCTAGAGTACGCAAGACATCTGCCTGATTCCATTCTGGAAGCCCTGAGGAAACTCGACCACTCGCTTGCAGGCTATCCCGTGAGCCGCCTGGGTCATTCGCTGCAGACGGCCACACGCGCCATGCGCGCCGGCGCGGACGATGAGTTGATCGTGGCGGCGCTCATCCACGACATCGGCGATGAATTGGCGCCTTACAATCATACCAAGATTGCGGCCGGAATCATCCGGCCCTACGTTCGTCCGGAGGTCACCTGGATCGTGGAACAGCATGGCCTGTTCCAGAATTACTACTACGTTCACTTCCGCGGCGGCGATCGCAACGCACGTGACAAGTTCCTCGGCCATCCATGGTACGAGGCCTGCAAGAATTTCTGCGCCAACTGGGACCAGTGTTCGTTCGACCCTCAATACCCGTGAGATCCCTAGCTGCCTTTAAGCCTTTGGTCATACAGATTTTCACACGCGCGCCCCACGATCAAGATATGTCTGACCGGGCCGCTGTGCGGCGCGTCTAGATTCGCGTCAATTTCTGGTTCCGATGGGCAGGCGCCGAATGCGTTTGCCGATGGCGGTAAATATAGCATTGCAAATCGCCGGCGCCACCAGCGCCACCGCGGCCTCGCCGATGCCGCCCGGCGGTTCGTCGCTTTCCAGGAGCACCACTTCGAGCTGCGGCAATTCATTGCCGCGCAGGATTCGATAATTGTTGAAGTTGGTCTGCTGCACGCGGCCGCCCAAGAGCGTGACCTCACCCCAGAGCGCGGCGGACAATCCGAACACGATGCCGCTTTCGATTTGCGACTCGACGATCTTTGGATGCACCATCTGGCCGCAGTCCACGACGCAAACAATCTTGTGCAGCTTGAGCTCGCCGCGCTCGATCGAAATGTCGACGACTTGGGCGATGTGGGTGGTGTAGCCCTCCATGAAGGCGAGCCCCTGGTTGCGTCCGGCCGGCGGGGCACCCCACTTGGCATGTTCACGCACGGTTTTGAGCACGCGCTTGCTGCGCTCCTTCTTCAGCAGCTCCAGCCGATAATCCCAGGGGATCCTTGTTCGCGATGGCGGCGAGCTCGTCCATGAAACTCTCGATGGCAAAACAATTCGGTGCGTGACTCACCGAACGCATATATCCCACGTCGATGCCGATCTCCTGTCGCGAGTAGCTCAAGGAGTAGCTCGGGGTCGCGTAGGGAAAATTGATGGCGTACTCGACCACCGAATCGTCCACGCCTTTGACCGGCGGGAACATGCGCGCCGTGATGGAAGGGCTGGTGACATGCAGTGATACGGCCGTCAGTGTGCCGGCCTCATCGAAGGCGCCGCTCATCTCTTCCAGCGCGGGCGGCCGATAGGTGTCGTGAGTCATATCGTCCTCACGGGTCCAAATGACTTTCACCGGTGCGCCCACGGCCTTGGAGGCCAGTACCGCCGCGGGAATGAAATCCACATCGAGCCGGCGGCCAAACCCGCCGCCGAGCAGCGTGGTGAATACCTGTACTTGCGCGGGTTTGAGCCCCGCTGCTTCGGCAGCGGTCATTTGCGACACTTGTTGCACCTGCGTGCCCACGTATAAATCGCAGCCGTCCTTTTTTACGTCGGCGGTGCAATTCATGGGCTCCATGGTGGCGTGGGCCAGCAAGGGCAGTTCATACGCGGCGTGCAGCGTGCGCTTGGCGCTCTTCAATGCCGCCGCCGCGTCGCCATCGGCGCGCGCCGACAAGCCCGCGCCCAACGCCGCCGTCTTCTTCAGCAGCGCGGTGATGCCGGCATTGTTCAAATGCTCATTGTCACCGTGGTCCCAGACGATGAGCAGCGCCTCGCGGGCCTTCAAGGCCTGCCAGTAATGCTCTGCAATCACAATCACGCCATGATCGGAATTGAGCACTTTGCGCACGCCCGGCATTTTCTCGGCCGCCGCGCTGTCGAGGGATTTCACGGTGCCGCCGAGTACCGGGGACTGCGCCACCGTGGCGTACAGCATGCCGGGTAGTTTCACATCGATGCCGAACTCGGCGCTGCCGTCGACCTTGCCGGCGGTGTCCAATCTCGGCCGTGATTTGCCGATGATGCGAAATTCGGATTTCGGCTTGAGTTTGACGTCCTTGGGGACCGCTTCCTTCGCAGCCGCTTCCGCGACGGCGCCGTAGGTCAGTTTCTCGCCGCGGGCGTTGGCGATAAAGCCGTTCTCGGCGCTCAAGGTCGCGGGGTCGACCTGCCAGTGCTTGGCCGCGGCGCGGGTCAGCATCATGCGCGCCTGTGCCCCCGGCGGTGCGCAATTTGTCCCAGGATTCCTGCACGCTATTGCTGGTGCCCGTGATCTGGCCGCCATTGCCCGGGCTGACGTAGGCATCGCCCACCGGGGCGGCGGCGATTTGAATCGCATCCAGATCGACGTTCAACTCCTCGGCGATCAGCATGGGCAGCGCGGTGTACACCCCTTGGCCCATTTCCGAGCGGTCCACGATGAGCGTGATGGAGTTGTCGGAGGCGATCTTCAGCCATGCGTTCAGTTCAGTGGGGCGTCCGGCGGCGGTGCGGCCTGCCGTTGCGGCGGATTTACCTGCCTTCGCGGGTAAGGTGAGGGCAAGAATGAGACCCCCGCCCAAGGCGACGCCGGCATTGAGAAATTGCCGCCGGCCGATGGCGGCCCGGCCGATCGCGGGCATGCGGGTCATTTGCGGCACCCGCATCCAGCAACTCTGCGGCGTGATGGATCGCCTTGCGAATTCGCGTATAGGTACCGCAGCGGCAGATATTTCCCGACATGGCCGCATCGATATCGGCGTCCGTCGGCTTGGGGTTCGATTTCAACAGCGCCGCGGCGGACATGATCTGGCCTGATTGGCAGTACCCGCATTGCGGCACATCCATTTCCAGCCAGGCTTTCTGCACCGGATGACTGCGGTTATGGGAAAGCCCTTCGACCGTGGTAATGGACTTGCCCGCCACGGCGCTCAAGGGCAACACGCAGGACCGCGTGGCCGGGCCATCCACGTGCACGGTGCAAGCGCCGCACAGTGCCAGTCCGCAACCAAACTTGGTGCCGGTCAAACCGAGGTGGTCGCGCAAAACCCAGAGCAAGGGGGTTTCAGGTGCCGCATCCACGGTCATTTCTTGGTTGTTCACGGTCAAAGTGGTCACCCTCGAGATCCTTACCGGAAACAGGGCGGATGTTAGGATGCCCGTATGCCCGGCACCCCTAGCTTTTACTCGCGGGTCTTCACTCTGGTGGTGGCCCTCGTCTTAGGCTACTCCCTGGTATTGATTTTCGAGCCTTTTGCGATTTCCATGGCGTGGGCGGCGTTCCTTGCGTTCTTGCTCTTCCCCTGAATCTTCGCCTGCGACGGCGGTTGCACAGCGCCTCCCTCGCAGCCGGTCTTTTGACCGTACTGGCCCCGGTCACCATATTGCTGCCCTTGAGCGCGCTGTCGGTGGATTTCATCGCCCAGATTTCCACGCTGCTGAAAAGCCTGCAACGCTCCGCCGCCGACCTCGACATCAAAACCTTTTCCGATCTGGAGCAGTTCCCGATTATTGCCCGGGCCAATGCTTGGATGCAGGCCCATGCGGGAATTTCCGCAGAACAAATGCAATCCTGGCTGGTCACCGGCACCCGTGAAGTCATGCAACGCGCGGCCAGTATGAGCGGCTGGGTGTTTCTGGGCGCCTTGGGCTCGCTGCTGGCGTTTGCAATCATGTTGTTTCTGCTGTTCTTTTTTCTGCGCGACGGCGATGTCATGATCAACCGCGGCCGCCGCCTGATTCCCCTCGATGAGGAACGCAAGGAAAGATTGTTCAGCCAGCTGAGCGCGGTGACCCGAGCCATCGTCATCGGCACCACCATCACCGCGCTGCTGCAGGGGGCTCTGATCGGCATTGGCTTCACCATCGCGAATTTGCCTTCGCCGGTGGTGTTCGGCGTGCTGGCGGCGCTGCTGTCGCTGCTGCCTGTGGGCGGCGCGGCTTTTGTTTGGATTCCGGCGGCGCTATGGCTGTTCTTCGACCGGCATTGGGGCTATGGAATTTTCATGGTGGTCTGGGGCTCATCCTGGGCGGGCTCGACAACGTGCTGCGCCCCATTTTGATCTCGGGCCGGGCGCGCATTTCCGCTTTGGCGGTTTTCGTCGGCGTTCTGGGCGGCATCCCCGCCTTTGGCGCCATCGGCATTATCGCGGCCCGGTCCTGCTTCCCTGGTGCTGGCGCTGATCGAATTCGCGGAAGAAGGCCCGAGCCAAAATCTCTTAAAAAGCAGATCATCGGGCGAAAGCTCAAGTACAATCCGCGCCCTGATGGACGTTTCACACCTACTCGATGGCTTGAATGATGCGCAGCGGCAGGCGGTTGGCTCGCCGCTGGGTGCCGCCCTGGTTTTGGCGGGCGCCGGCAGCGGCAAGACGCGCGTACTGGTGCACCGGGTCGCCTGGCTCATCCAAGTGGAAGGCGCCAGCCCCAACAGCATTCTGGCGGTGACGTTCACCAACAAGGCGGCCGCGGAAATGCGCAGCCGCATCGAGACCTTGCTGGGGATTCCGGGCGGCGCCATGTGGCTCGGCACCTTTCACGGCCTGGCGCATCGGTTGCTGCGCATCCATTGGCGCGAAGCGGGCTTGCCGCAAAGCTTTCAGATCCTGGATTCCGAAGACCAGGCGCGGCTGCTGCGCAAGGTGCTGAAGGCGCTGGATCTGGATGAAACGCGCTGGATACCGCGCGAGATTCTGTGGTTCATCAACGCGCAGAAAGACGAAGGCCGCCGGCCAAGCACATCAAAGATGACGGCGATCCCACGCGCCACCAATTGATCAAGATCTATCACGCCTATGAAGAGGCATGCCAGCGCGCCGGCGTGGTGGATTTCGCGGAGCTGCTGCTGCGGGCCTACGAACTGTGGCGCGACAATCCCTCGCTGCTGCAGCACTATCGCACGCGATTCCGGCATGTGCTGGTCGACGAGTTCCAGGATACCAACGCCATCCAGTATAAATGGCTGATGTTGCTCGCCGGCCCTGAGGGCATGCCCTTCGTGGTCGGGGATGACGATCAGTCCATTTATCGCTGGCGCGGCGCGCGGGTCGAGAACTTGAATCAGTTCCGGCGCGATTTCCCGCAGGCGGTGCTGTACAAGCTGGAGCAGAACTACCGCTCCACGGGCACGATTCTGAAAGCCGCGAATGCGCTGATTGCCAACAATGCGGGCCGCCTGGGCAAAACGCTCTGGACCAGCGGCGAAGACGGCGAGCGGGTCAAGCTATACGCCGCATTCAACGAGCGCGATGAGGCGGATTTCGTGGTCAATCGCATTCGCGAATGGGTTGCGCGCGGCGGCGCGCGGCGCGAAGTTGCGGTGCTGTACCGCTCCAACGCCCAGTCGCGTGTTTTCGAAGAGGCATTCCTGAATGCGCGCATGCCCTACCGGGTATACGGCGGCCTGCGCTTTTTCGAGCGCGCCGAGATCAAGGATGCCCTGGCGTATCTGCGTCTCATTGCAAGCCGCGCGGACGACACCTCCTTCGAGCGCGTGGTGAATCTGCCGGTGCGCGGCATCGGCGCGAAGACCATGGATCAGGTGCGCGAGACCGCGCGCGCCAACTCCAGCTCGCTGTGGAATGCGGCCATCGCCTGCATGTAAGGGGTGTTGCCGCAGCGCGCGGCGCAGGCCCTCAGGCTTTCATGCAACTCATCGACAAGCTGGCCCACGAGGTGCAGGGCCTGGAGCTGCATGAGCAAGTGGATCACGTCATTCAAATGAGCGGCCTGATCGAACATTTCAAGAAGGAGAAGGGCGAACGCGGCGAGGGAGCATCGAGAACCTGCTCGAGCTGGTGAGCGCCGCCGGAGGATTTTCACCGGAGACGGAAGCGGAGAGCGAGCTGTCGCCGCTCGAATCCTTTCTCGCGCATGCGGTGCTCGAGTCGGGCGAGGGTCAAGCCGACCCGTACGACGATTGCGTGCAAATGATGACGCTGCATTCGGCCAAGGGATTGGAGTTTCCCGTGGTGTTTCTCGCCGGCATGGAGGACGGGCTGTTCCCGCATCAGCGCTCGGTCGCCGACTTGGCGGGGCTGGAGGAGGAGCGCCGGCTCTGTTATGTCGGCGCCACGCGGGCCATGCGCCATCTCTACATCACCTATGCGGAGCAGCGGCGGCTCTACGGCGTTGATACCTATGGCCAGCCGTCCCGATTCATCGGCGAATTCCCGCCGGATCTGGTCGAGGAAATTCGGCCGCGGCTGCAGGTTTCGCGCCCGTTTACGTCAAGCGCAGCAGCACCCTCGATGAGTCCCCGTCCGCGGGATGCGCATGGGCAGCCGTGTGCGCCATTCCAAGTTCGGCGATGGCGTGGTATTGAATTTCGAAGGCAACGGGCCGCATGCCCGAATTCAAGTCAATTTCGAGCATCAGGGCACGAAGTGGCTGATGCTGTCTTACGCCAATCTCGAGGTCGTGTAGAGTAATCCGCCGTGAAAATCATCATATTGGGCGCCGGGCAAGTCGGCCGCACGGCGGCGTATCATCTCTCTCGCGAAGAAGCGAATGATGTGACCGTCATCGATCAGAACGAGGACATCCTGCGGGACCTGCAGGATCGTCTCGACATTCGCACCGTCAACGGCAATGCATCCAGCCCGCGCATCCTCGAGGCCGCCGGGATCGCCGGCACCGACATTCTGGTGGCGCTCACCAACAGCGACGAAGTCAACATGCTCGCCTGCCAGATGGCTTGGACGCTGTATCGAACGCCGAAAAAGATCGCCCGCGTGCGCGCCGCCGACTACACCGAGAGAGAGAAGCTGTTCGGCGAGAACGGCGTCGCGGTGGATGTCTGGATCAGTCCCGAACAATTGGTGACCGAATACGTGGCACGGCTCATCCGCTATCCCGGCGCATTGCAGGTGCTGGATTTCGCCGATGGCCGGGTGCGCCTGGTGGGGATCCGCGCACTACAGGGCGGCCCTTTGGTCGGTCAAACCTTGAGCACGCTGCGCAAGCACATCCCCTCCGCCGACGCGCGGGTTGCCGCGATTTACCGCGCGGGCAAGAGCGTCAAGCCGGAAGGCACCACGGTCATCGAGGATGGCGACGAAGTGTTCTTTCTGGCAGCCCGGGAAAATATCCGCGTCGTGATGAAGGAATTGCGCCGCGAGGAAGCGCCGGCCCGGCGCGTGGTGATCGCGGGCGGCGGCAACATCGGCTTCGGCTCGCGAACGAATTGGAAGGCAAGAACCAGGTCAAGCTCATCGAGCGCGACAGCAAGCGCGCGCGGCGGGTTTCCGAGCAGTTGAAGAGCACCACCGTGCTGCACGGCGACGCGGCCGACGAAGAATTGCTGCTCGAGGAGAACATCGACAGCGCCGATGTGTTCGCCGCGCTCACCAACTCGGAGGAGGCGAACATCCTCTCCGCCATGCTCGCCAAGCGCCTGGGCGCGCACAAGGTCATGGCGTTGATCAACAAGCCGTCCTACGCCGAGCTCATCGAAAGCGGCTCGATCGATGTGGCGATCTCGCCGCAAACCGTCACGATCGGATCGCTGCTGGCGCATGTACGGCGCGGCGATGTGGTGCGCGTGCACTCGCTGCGCCGCGGCGCCGCCGAGGCGCTGGAAGTGGTGGTTCACGGCGATGCCGACAGCTCCAAGGTGATCGGCCGGCGCATCGAGGATATCGTGCTGCCCGAGGGCACGACCTTGGGAGCGGTGGTGCGCGGCGAGGAAGTCATCATCGCGCATCACGACACCACCGTTCAGCCGGATGATCACCTGATCCTGTTCCTGACGGACCGCCGTCACATCGAGGCGGTCGAGAAACTCTTTCAAGGTTCCGCCTCTTTTCTGTGAAAGACATTTTACTGCCGGTCGCCCACGTTTTTGCCCTCGTCATGATGGTGTTTTCGGCGGCAATGCTGGCGCCTTTGGTCATGGCGGTGTGGGGAATGGATCCCGCGCTTCTGTCCTTCGTGATCTCCGCGCTTGCCACGTTCGTCATCGGCGCCGTGCTGTGGCTGGCCACACGCCGATTCAAGCGCGAGCTCAAGACCCGCGACGGCTTGCTGCTGGTGGCTCTCACCTGGGTGGCCCTGCCGGCGGTGGCCGGATTTCCGCTGTGGAACTATCTGCCCATCAATTTCACGCAAGCCTACTTCGAGGCGGCGTCGGGCTTATCCACCACCGGCGGCACCGTACTGTCGGGACTTGAACTGCTGCCGCGCTCGATCAATTTGTGGCGCCATCTCCTAAGCTGGCTGGGCGGCATGGGCATCATTGTGCTGGCGGTGGCGATCCTGCCCATGCTGGGCGTCGGCGGCATGCAGATTTACCGCGCCGAAATGCCGGGCCCGATGAAGGACAGCAAGCTCACGCCGCGCATAGGCCAGACCGCGAAGCTGCTGTGGGCGGTGTATTCCGGATTGACCTTGGTTTGCATCCTCTGCTTGAGGTTCGCCGGCATGAACTGGTTCGATGCGGTGTGCCACGGATTCTCGGCGCTCTCGCTCGGCGGCTTCTCGACCTACGACGCCAGCATTGGACATTTCAATTCCCTGGCCATCGAGATGGTGATGACCGGTTTTTCAATTCTGGCCGCCTTGAACTTCGCCACGCATTTTCTTGCCTGGAGCCAGCGCGGAGTGATGGCGTATTTTCGCGATGCCGAGGCCAAGGCGATCTTGAGCGTGCTCGTTTGCAGCTGCGTCGGTATCGCATTGTTCCTGTACTTCAAGGGCGCCTATCCCGACTTCCCCACGGCTCTGCGCAATGCCACCTTCAACGTGGTTTCCATCGCCACCGACAGCGGGCTTCACACCCAGGATTATTCGCGCTGGCCGTTGTTCGCCCGATGTGGATGATTTTTCTGAGCTGCATCGTGGCCAGCTCCGGTTCAACCGGCGGCGGCATCAAGATGATCCGCACGCTGGTGCTCGCCAAGCAGGCGCACCGCGAGTTGAATCAGCTGGTGCATCCAAACATGGTGCGGCCGCTCAAGGTGGGCGGTGCGGTCATCGCCAACCGCGTGGTGTTCGCGGTGCTGGCTTTCGTGTTCCTGTACTTCATGAGCATTGTGACGCTGATTTTCCTGCAGCTGGCGAGCGGACTGGATTTCATCACATCCTTTTCGGCCATCATCGCCTGCATCAACAACGCGGGCCCGGGCCTGGGGTTGGTGGGACCGGGCAGCAACTATGGAGTGCTGAACGATTTTCAGACCTGGGTGTGCTCCGCCGCGATGCTGCTCGGCAGACTGGAGGTGTTCACCATTCTGGTCTTGTTCACGCCGACCTTGTGGCGCAAATAGCCAGAAACGCGTCGATCGCCTCGAGGCACTCGGGTTCGTCCAGCAGCGGCACGTGACCGCGGCGCGCAACTTCGAGTTGCTTGAGATCCGGATTCTCCGTTTTCATCCGCTTGAATGTCGCGGCACTCAAAATGTCCGAGTGCGCGCCGCGGATTGCGAGCACGGGTATGCCGCGCAGCGCGCTCCAGAAGGGCCACAGATTTGCGGTCGCGGCGGGCGCCGCGCGCAGCATCTCTCCGATCATCGGATCCGCATCGACCCGCACCGCGCCCGCGGAATCTTCGCGATAGCCGCGGCGTGCGAGCGTGGACCAGCGTTCCGCGGGCAGATCCGGCCAGGCCTCGGCGAAGGCGAATTGGGTTTGGGCAATGGCATCGCTCCAGTTCTTGGGCGGCGGCACCGGCCGGCATAGCCCTTGATGCGCTCGAGTCCTTTGGGATCGACCTCCGGCCCCACGTCGTTCAAGACCATTCCGCCAACTCTGTCGGGTACCCACCCCCACCATCATCGCCAGCATCCCGCCCATGGAGGTGCCGATGATGTTCACGCGCTTTTCGCCAACGGCTTCGAGGAAACTCAGGATGTCCTGAACGTAACCCCGGGTTGGTAATTCTGCGGATTGGGATCCCAGGCCGAGAAGCCCGGCCACGTACATCCGGGACAATGACTCGATAGCTGCTTCGTAGGTGAGCGGCAAGATCTTCGAAATCCCGGCTATTGCGAGTCAGACCGTGGAGAAAGAGCACCGCCGGCGACCGGTGAGATTGGCTTTCGTATACTCGGGCATAGAGGCCCAGCCCGTCATGACTGTTCCAGAATATTTCTTGGTAGGGTGTGGACAAGCGGGTTCCTCGCGGGTCAATGTCGACGCATCTTCCCAAATACGTGGGGAGGGCGCCATTAGAGCAAAATGATTTCTCTCCACAATTTCTTTAAATGCCAAAAATTGTCAATAATGTCCCCATTTAGATCCTTTTTATCGTTTTGGCGATTTTATATTTTTCAAATTTAGATCTTTATGTAATTATAGATTGTGGATATAAATTTCAAAATTTGGAATTAGCATAAACCGGGCCAGTTAGAAGTGGGAGATGAAATTCAATGATTGCCTTGCTGCAGCGCGTTTTGCGAGCCCAAGTCGATGTTTCCGGCCAACCGTGGGCTCAATCGGTCCAGGTCTGTTGGTATTGGTCGGGGTGAAGCCGACGATGATGAGGCTAGCGCACAGCGGCTGCTTGGCCGGCTGGTGCAATATTGGGTTTTCGCCGATGCGGCCGGTAAGATGAACCTCAGGCTCGTCCAGGTTAAGGGCGCTCTGCTGCTGGTGCCTCAATTAGCCTGGCTGCGGATACCGCCAAGGGCTTAAGACCCAGCTTCACCGCGGCGGCATCTCCCGAGCAGGGGCGTCGTCTGTTCGCGTCCCTGGTTCAGTCGGCGCGCGAGCAACTGGGCGCGGTTGAAACCGGTGTATTCGGTGCGCATATGCAGGTGTCTTCAACCAACGACGGTCCGGTGACCATTTGGCTGGAAAATTGATTTAAACCGCAAATGCGACCGAACGCGCATCGGTGGGTGATGGTCCAATGTCATAATATGTTTGGCGTATCATTGGCGCCCAATTGGATGGATTTCGGAGAACTGAAATGTTCGATTCAAAAATGCTACTGGTCATTCTGGCCATTGCGTTGATAGTTTTCGGAACCAAGCGCATACGCAGCATCGGTTCCGATTTGGGCGCGGCCGTGAAAGGCTTCAAATCCGCCATGAATGAGGGCGAATCCGAGGAAAAGGCCAAGCAGCTCAAACAAGACGCGGATTTCGACCCCAATGCCGCGACGCGCGAAAGCGAAGCCAAGGTACCTCCCAAGACCAACGCTTGATGCCGCATGCTTGATGTTGGCTTCTCGGAAATACTGCTCACCTCGGCGATAGCACTCATCGTGTTGGGTCCGGAGCGCCTGCCTAAAGTTGCGCGGCAGGTCGGTAACCGCGTGGTGGATTCCGGGCTTTCGTCGAGACAGCCATCGTTGTAAAGGTCAATGACCAGATGCAAATCGACGTGACACTCGAGGTCGGCTCTGTACAGGCGGAAACGGTCAAGGTGGAGGCCACCGCCGTACAGGTACAGACGGAGAGCACCCAGCTGGGCGACGTGATCGAGTCGAAGAAGATGCTGGCACTGCCGCTGAACGGCCGCAGCTACATCGACCTTCTGGGCTTGCAAGCGGGCGTCGCGCCGGCACGCGCGAACATCCATCGGTCGACCGGCCGGTCTCCGGCGGGCTGAATGCGGGCAACATCTCGGTGAATGGCCAGCGCGAAACCGCGAACGCTTTCCTGGTTAACGGCGGCGACGTCAGCGAGGGACGCAACCTGGGCGCGGGTCTGATCCCGAACCTTGACTCCATTGAGGAATTCCGGCTGATCACCAACAGCTTCGACGCCGAATACGGAAAGTTCAGCGGCGCCGTCATGAACGCGATCACCAAGTCGGGAACCAACGGCATTCATGGAGACGCATTCGAGTTTTTGCGAAACGACACGCTGGATGCCCGTAATTTCTTCGTGCCCCAAGTCCGAATTGCGACGGAATCAGTTTGGCTATGCGGTGGGGGGCCGTTCTGGAAGAACCGGCATGTTCTGGTTTACGGATTACCAAGGCACGCGGGAGATGGCAGGCGCGGAAACCGGAGTTGTGAAGGTTCCCACCGCGGAGAGCGTCAGGGCATCTTTGACCCTACCAGCTCTGGCACCGACGGCAGTCGACGGAACCTGCTGGTCAGCTCCGTCTACCGTCTATCTGATGGCCCTACTGGGCTCAGGTGCTTTCACAGCGCCTGGGTTACCCGTGGCACCAACGAGAGAAGC
The DNA here is from genome assembly GCA_963775565.1 of uncultured Gammaproteobacteria bacterium. Classification (GTDB taxonomy): domain Bacteria; phylum Pseudomonadota; class Gammaproteobacteria; order Steroidobacterales; family Steroidobacteraceae; genus Bog-1198. Next base: position 1,701 of record CAVZJP010000014.1, on the reverse strand, counting down.
CGTACAGCTTCGCCGGATGCACCAGCACATCCACATCACCGACATTGCGTTTTTCCCGGACCGGCGACTGACCTTCCGCAGACGGCGTGGTTCAGCCTGGTCGCACCGTCCGGCAATATCCTTCGTACATTCCGGCGCCGACCTTCCTGATTCACGAACTATTCGGATAACAGTCAGAGAAACATCGCCAAGGACGACAAAATCGGGCAGCGCGTGGACTTCAACAACCAGAAGACCGGAAACTGGTCGTGGTATTACCACTTCGACGATTCGAACGTCGACAGCGCGACTGCCGGCTTGCCACTGTGCCTGGCTTCCCGTCTTTCACGCCGGCGCGGGCGCAGCAATTCGTCATGAGCAACACCAAGACGTTCGGACCCACCGCAGTGAACGAGGCGCGGGTCAGCTTTTTCCGCACCGCCTCCACAAGGACAACCCGGCCGGGAGTTTTGCCAGCCTTTCTCCCTTGGCTTCATTACCGGCGCCGGCACCCTGGGCATTATCCCGCTGGCCGGATTTCCAGAGTATGTGCCGCAGATTTACTTCAACAACTCCCTGACATTGGCGTGCCCACGCTGACTACGTTCCAGCCCAACACCACCTGGATGTTTACCGACGGATTTTCAAGTCGTCAGGGCAGACATACGCTGAAGTTCGGAGGCGAATTCCGCTACCTGCAGATCAACGAGCGTAACTTCGCATCCCAATGGCGACTTCACGTTCGATGGCAGCGTGACCGGCGTGGATGTTGCCGACTACCTGCTGGGCGCGACCTCCAACCCAGCGCGTCTTATAACCAGGCAGCCTAGCAGTTCCTGGATTCGCGCACGCGATACGGCGGCGCCTACGTTCAGGATGCCTGGAAGGTGAAACCCAATTTACGCTCAACCTTGGCTTGCGCTGGGAAGTCAGCATGCCCTGGTACGACACGCAGGGCAAGATCGAGACCTTCGTTCCCGGGCAACTCACGGTTTTCCGCTTGCTCCCTCGGCTGGGTGGTCCCGGGTGACCCTGGCATTCCCAAGACGCTGGCGCCCACGCATACAACAACTTCGGCCCGCGCTTGGGCCTGGCCTATTCGCCCGGATTTACAGACGGAGTCTTGGGTAAAATTTTTGGCGGCCCGGGCAAAACCAGCATCCGGGCGTCGTTCGGCATCTACTACACTTCCATCGAGGACCTGAACCTGTTCTACGAGGTGGCGGACGCGCCGTTCGGCCTGTATTGGACCTCACCCGTATCGGTCATGTTTGACGAACCTTTCCGGACTCGAGCCAAGGGGCAGTCCCTGGGACAGCGTTTTCCGTTCACCGCCCCCGATTCCGGGCACCCCAGCGAACAAGACGCTGGACTTTTCGGTTTACGTGCCGTTCAACTTTTTTCCGGGCTACGACATTCATAACAGGCTGCCTTACGCGGAGCACTTCAATCTCTCGATCCAGCGCGAGCTGTCGCAAGTCCACGGTGCTGACAATGGCTTACGTGGGGACCCAGGGGCACCGCCTGATCACACAGACGGAAGCCAACCCCGGCTACGCCGCTCTGTGCAAGCAACTCACCGCGGAAGGGGCTATCGACATGACCGCAGGAACCCCCGGCTGCGGACCTGGTAATGAGAACGACGTTTTCGAGCTTCCGTGCAGCCGCTCCGTGCGGCGCGGCGTTTAATCCAACTGCGTTTACAGCACCAGGCAGAAGATC
>CAVZJP010000013.1:0-874100 GCA_963775565.1 uncultured Gammaproteobacteria bacterium | reverse complement strand
CGTGCTGCGTGCTGGATTTACCGAAGTATTGGTGACCGGGATGCTGATCAGGTGGATGAGGGTCAACGCCAGTCCGATGGCAAGAGGAGCAAAGCCGGCCGGCGCCTTTTTGTCCGTTGCGCCCATGATGATGAACAGGAATATCGCCGTCATGATGAATTCGCAGAGGAATCCCGCGGGCAGGCCATAGTGCCCCGGCGAGTGATCCGCGAAACCGTTCGCGGCGAGTCCGCCCATCAGCGGGTCAGTGCCGTTGCCGCCGGCAATCACAAGCAACGTCCCGGCTGCAACGATTCCCCCGAAGACCTGCACGATCCAATAGGGCAGCATTTCCCGTGCAGGATGCCGGCCACCGACCACCAGTCCAAAAGTCACGGCGGGGTTCAGATGACATCCCGACACATCACCGATGGCATACGCCATGGTGACCACGGTCAGTCCGAATGCCAATGAAACGCCGAGCAGGCCTATCCCGACGTGTGGAAACGCCGCCGCGAGAACCGCGCTGCCGCAGCCGCCTAGAACCAGCCAAAAAGTCCCGATGAACTCCGCCGCAAGCTTCCTGGTCAGGGGCATAAAAGACTCCTGTCTTCGTTCGTGTTCTTGGGCCTGCGCCTCGGTAAGGCGATTCCAGCGGAAAATACCAGAAATGGAGCTCAGGTTAAACCTTAACTCACAGCTCCGGCACTCACTCGCTATATCCGTGCTCATTCGGTAAGCGGCGGCCTTCGGCTGCGGGCTCGTGGAATGTCTCGTTTGCCTTCGGAGAAGTGATGCTCTCGATCCTGGTTTGCCACTCCTATTTTCTGCGGCTGGATCAAAAGCAGATCGCGCGCGCCAAGCCGTACCCACCGTTGGCAACCCTCCAAGTCGTCTCCCTGCTGCGGGAGGCCGGTCATCAGGTGTCGTTTTTCGATGCCATGCTGGCGGACGGCATCGAGGAATACCACCAGTTGCTCACGGCTGAATCGCCGCAATTGGTGCTTTTCTATGAGGATAATTTCAATTTTTTGAGCAAGATGTGCCTGGCCACCATGCGTCGGGCGGCTTGCGACATGATTGGATCGGCGCGGCGTGCCGGAGCAAGGATTATCGCGGCCGGACCCGATGTCAGCGATGCCCCCGGTCCCTACTTGCGCGCGGGCGCTGATTTGGCCTTGGTAGGTGAGGGACTATCGACGCTCCTCGAACTGCTGCCGAGATTTGATGGACAATTGCAGGCCGATTGCGATGATCTGGTCCGCGGACTCTCGGGCGTCGCCTCACTGAGCGGCGGCAAAGTTGTCAAGGCGAGCGGCGCCAAGGGATTGGCGCTCGCCCAGGATGCAGGTCTTGCTGCCTGGGATCTCGTGGATATGGATCGCTATCGCTCGGTCTGGCTGAAGGCCCACGGCTACTTCAGCCTCAATATGGCGGCCTCCCGCGGGTGCTCCTTCCGATGCACCTGGTGCTCCAAGCCCATTTGGGGAAACCAGTATCTGCAGCGCAGTCCGCTCGAAGTCGCCGCTGAAATGGCACATCTTAAGCGTGCGTTCAATCCAGATCACATTTGGTTCGCGGATGACATCTTCGGATTTCGCGTGGACTGGGTCACCCAATTTGCCGCGGCGACGCGCGCGGCCGGTGCGCAGATTCCATTCAACATCCAAACACGGGCCGACCTGATCAGCGAACGGATGGCGCTCGCGCTGCGTGACGCCGGCTGCCAGGAAGCGTGGATAGGCGCGGAAAGCGGCAGCCAGAAGATCTTGGATTCGATGAACAAGGGCACGACGGTGGCGCAAATTCTCACCGCGCGCGAGCGGCTGAAGGCGGTTGGAATTCGGGTCGGGTTTTTCATTCAGTTGGGATATATCGATGAGCAACTCGAGGATATTATCGCCACGCGGGCTTTGCTCGCCTCCGCGCAGCCCGACGAGATCGGCGTCAGCGTGTCCTATCCTCTGCCCGGTACAAAATTCTATGATCTGGTCCGGGCGCAAATGCGCGCCAAGACGCACTGGCAAGAGAGTAACGACCTGGACATGATGTTCCAGGGCACATACACCTCGGATTTCTATCGCACCGTGCGCAACCTGCTGCACGATCAGGTCGCAATGCAAACGGCCGATACGCCGCGTCTTCCCGAACACGAGAGGGCCGCCGATGCGATTGAACATCGCTGGCAGGAATTGATGAGAAACGAGTTGAAATATCGCTCGGCGAACGAGCGATCGGCGGTGAGTGCGTAAATGACCGCGCGCGCACAGATCGACCTTGAGGAAGATACCTTACGCGCCTGTGCGTTTGACGACATGGCGGACACGTACGACGCAACATTCACGGACACCAAGGTCGGCCGGGCGCTGCGCGAGATTGTCTGGTCGCGGTTAGAGCAAGTCTTCCGCCCTTCGCAGCGTATTCTCGAGCTCGGATGCGGCACCGGCGAGGATGCCGTGTGGCTGGCCGGCCGCGGGGTGAGGGTGGTGGCTACCGACCCATCCTCGCAGATGATTCAGGTGGCGCGCCGCAAGGCCCTGACGGCGAATTGCCAGGAGCTTGTCGAGTTTCGTTGCCTTGCCATGGAAAACATCGATTTGTTCGCCGCTGGCGACGTGTTCGATGGCGTGCTGTCGAACTTCGGCGCCGTCAACTGCGTTCAGGATCTGCAGACGCTTGTAGCCGAAGTCGCCGACCGGCTGGCCCCGGGCGCTCCGCTGCTCTGGGTGGTTATGGGACGCCATGCGCCCTGGGAATGGCTCTGGTATCTGATGAGAGGCGAGTGGCGCAAAGCTTGGCGGCGCCTGCCTCCGGGCGGCATCAAATGGCGCGGTATGACCATTTCATATCCGACTCCGGCCGAGATCAGGTCGCTTCTGGTGCCTTATTTCACGGTCACAAGGCTGGCACCCCTCGGAGTTGCATTACCGCCAAACTACGCTGCCGCTTGGCTCGATCGCTCGCCCTTTGCCGTGACGGTGTTGACACGCTTGGAAAGGTGGGCGCAACGATCGAGCATGCTCGCCTCCTGGTCGGACCATTTCATCGTCGAGGCTGTGCGGCTACCGGATCTGACATGTGCGGCTGCGTAACGTTTGTGAACGCCGACATGGGCAGCGGCACGGCTGCCTCATTGCGCATTGCAGATGCACGGATCGCCGCGCTGGGCGGTGGTGCCAACGCAGGCGATGTGGTTGTCGATCTGCGCGGCGACAGATTGCTTCCCGGTCTGATCAACGCGCACGATCATCTGCACCTTAACTCACTGCCGCCGCTGGAATCAACGGGGCACTTGCGCCATGCACGCGAGTGGATTTCGCAGGTCAACCTGTACAGGCGGACTGATCCAGCATTCGAGTCGCGCGTGGCCGTGGCGCTGGACGAACGCCTGCTGATCGGCGGGATAAAGAATCTGCTCAGCGGAGTCACCACCGTCGCGCATCACGACCCGCTTTATCCATTTCTGGTTGGCGGGCGTTTCCCGACCTGTGTCCTCACCGACTATGGCTGGTCGCATTCCCTGTACATCGATGGTGACGAGCAAGTACGCGATAGCTATCAGCGTACTCCGCCAGACTGGCCGTGGATCATCCATGCGGCCGAAGGTGTGGATGAGGAAGCGGCAGCTGAGTTCGATCGACTGGATGCTCTCGGCTGCCTCGGAGCCAACACGCTGGTTGTGCATGGCATCGCCCTGGACCGCCATCAGCGCCTGCGTCTCGAGGAGACAGGAGCAGGTCTCATCTGGTGTCCGTCATCCAATTCGCGCCTTTTCGGTAGGACCGCGCAAGTGAGCGAGCTCGTCCGCCGCGGTCGCGTTACCTTGGGGACCGACTCGCGTTTTAGCGGGTCCCGCGATCTGTTGTGCGAGCTTAGAGCGGCGCGCGAAACCAGCGCGCTCGAGGTGGGCACGCTTGAATCCCTGGTAACTCGCGATGCAGCTGCATTGCTGCGGCTGACGGACCGCGGTGCGCTGAGAATCGGAGCCCGGGCTGATCTTCTCGTGCCTGCCCGAGGGCGTCGCATTATCTGACGCCTCCCGCACGGATGTTCGACTGGTCGTGCTCGGTGGCCGTGCGCTGTACGCGGACGAGGATTACGCCCGCCTCGTGGCCCCGGCGGCTCATTGGGCGGCGGTTCGAGTCGACGGGAAGCCAAAGATGCTCGAGCGCGGACTGGTCGCCGCCCTCGCTGGCGCGACCATCGGTGAGAAGGGCCTGGAGATTTCCGACCTGTCATGGAGGGCGGCATGAGGGCCGTTGCCGCGCGACCGGATCATCGGCGGCACAAAGTGGTGCTGTACAACCCGCAGGCCGTGTTCTTCACCCTGCCGCTGGCGCTGCTGGCGATCGGCTCGGAGCTCGATCCGGAAGTCTATGAGGTCATCATTGTCGATGGCCGCCTGGAATCTGATGCAGAAAGCGTCGTTCTGTCGCACCTGGATGGTGCTTTGTGTGTGGGAATCACCGTGCTCACCGGGGCGCCAATCTCGGACGCACTTCGTTTATCACGCGCCGTGAAGCGGGCACGTCCGGACCTGCCCGTGGTGTGGGGCGGCTGGCATCCTTCCATGTTCGCACGGGAATGCCTGTTGGAGCCTGCGGTCGACATTACTGTGCGCGGGCAGGGTGAGGAGACCTTCGCGGAGATATTGACGCGGCTGGTGACGGGTCAGTCGTTGCTGGGTTGCGCCGGGTGCACCGTGCGGCTCGCGGACGGCACGATTCACGAGAACCCACCGCGACCGCTGGCTGCCGTCGAAAAGTTCCGTGCGCACGACTACAAGCTGATCCCCATCGAGCGCTATTTCGAACTCAAGGGCAAGCGGCAGCTCGACTACATCTCCTCCCAGGGCTGCAACTTCCGGTGCGCGTTCTGTTCGGACCCTTTCGTGTACGGCCGCCAGTGGGTCGGGTTGGAACCCACTCGCATGGCGCTGCGATTGAAGGAGCTGTGGGACCAGTATCACTTTGACGATGTCAATTTTCAGGACGAGACGTTCTTCACCAAGCGGGGGCGCGTCCAGGCGCTGGCGGAGAAAATCATCGAATCAGGCATGGAAATCACTTGGGCTGCGACCATGCGCGCCGACCAGGGCGTGCGGTTGCCCGATGAGGTGTGGGCGAAGTGTAAACGGTCGGGACTTCGCCGGCTGCTCGTGGGGGTCGAGTCAGGCTCCGATGAAATGCTGCGGCGCATACGCAAGGACATCAAGATCGAGCAGGTATTTGCGACTGCAGAAAAGATGGTAGAGCACGGCATTGCGGGGCATTTTCCGTTTATTGTCGGCTTTCCCGAGGAGAGCGAGTCGAGCATCCAGGCGAGCCTCGATGTCGCCAAGCGCCTGCGAGCCATGAGTCCCGACTTTCTGACGCCGATTTTCTACTTCAAGCCGTATCCGGGCAGCGAGCTGGTGATCGAAGCAGTGGCAAGAGGCTTTCGGCTGCCTCAGACACTGGAGGAATGGGCCCGGTTTGACTACGTGGCGGGAATGCCTGGTCCGTGGGTGACACCCGAGAAATTCGAATTGATCGAGCGTTTCAAATTCTTCCAGGAGCTGGCCTGGAAGCGAGCCGCACCCGGGAAGCGCCTGTTGCAGCGACTCGCGCGCTACCGTTGCACCAAGGATTTTTATCGCTGGCCGGTTGAGATGCTGTTCACGCGCTGGCTGGTTCCGGCGCAGAAGCTGTCATGAACACTCCACCGCATGTTCTTCTGATCAACCCGACGATCACCAAACGTCGAAGCGCGCGATTTCCGTTCGCGGTGCTCAATCTCGCCGCGGCGCTCGACGAAAGGTACGCATCCAGCATCATTGACGGCAATGTCGACCGAGACTTCGTGTCGACTGCCGTGCGTACGTTGGAGGGAGGGCACATCGATGCTGTCGGTATCAGCGTGATGGGCGGCCCGCAGTTGCGAACCGCGATACTCGTGTCGAAGGCCATACGGGCGCGGTTTCCGTCGATCCCGATCATCTGGGGTGGACATTTTCCAACCATTTGCGCGGCTCCCAGCCTCAACGTGCCGTACGTTGATTACGCCATCAGAGCGCAAGGGGAGCAGACTCTGCTCGAGCTCCTGGATGTGCTTTTCGGCGCGGCCAGTGGCACGCTCGACTCCATAGCCGGACTGTCGTGGCGCCGGGATGGACAGACCGTCCACAACTCCAACCGGGCATTCTCGACTACAGGACTTGCTCGCAGCCTGCCTTACGAACGGTTGGGAGACCCACGTCTCTACTTCTCGAGAACCTTTTTGGGCCAGCGCACGGGCGGTTATCAGGCCGCACTGGGCTGCCGCTTCCGTTGTACGTTTTGCGGGGTCGCGGCGATGTTCCGCGGCAAGACGGCGCTGCCGCCGGCGCAGAGGCTCGAGCAGGAGTTGCAGCTGCTCAATAACAAATTCGGCATGGACTCCATTCAGTTCTTCGATCACAACTTCTTCGACCGCGAGGAGGACACGGCCCCTCTGCTCGAGGTACTCGCCGGGCTGCAAATGCCCTGGTGGTGTTTTGCGCGGGCCGATGCGTTGTTGAATCTGTCGGAGCGCTCGTGGGCACTTGTCAGGAGGAGCAAGCTTCGAATGGCGTATATCGGCGCCGAATCGCCGAGCGACTGGCTGTTGCACGATGTGCGCAAAGGTACTCGGACCGATCAGACGCTGGAGGCCGTCGAAAAGTGCCGCAGCAACGGCGTCATCCCGGAACTGTCGTTCATGCTGGCCCCGCCGCAGGATCCGGAAGGGGAAACCGAGCGGACGTTCGAGTTCATCCGGCACATCAAGCGCCTGCATCCCCAGACGGAAATCATGCTCTATATTTATGCGCCGTTGCCGCCGGCACCGGGAAGTAAAAACCCGCAGGTCGAGCGCGCGGTCAACAGTTTACGGGACAGCGATGGTGGGCCGATCGTATTTCCGGACACGGCGGACGAGTGGGCAGAGCAGAAGTGGGTGGCCTATTGGTGCCATACCGATACTCCGTGGCTCACTTCGCAGTTGCGCGAGCGGATTCGCGATTTCACGACCGTGCTCGGTTGCAGGTTTCCGACCATCACGGACGTGCGCTCCCCGAACTGGGGAAAGGCGACACTCCAAACACTCGCTTCCTGGCGCTACCGCTATCAACGGTACGGGCGGCCCTGGGAGCTCGATTTTTCGAAGAAATTCATCCGGCTATGGGATCCGCGTGTTTCAGGTCTGTGAGCGTAGGTAGCGGCATGTCAATACTGCGCGCGCTCTGGCACCTTTTGGACTCGCGGCAACGCCGGCACCTGCTCGGATTGCAGCTGCTTTCGATTGTGATGGCCCTATCAACGGTGGGCGGGGTGGCATCCGTGCTGCCGTTCTTTGCCGCTCTCTCCGATCCACATACCATCCAGCACAATGCGGTTGCCTGGGCCTTGCTGCAGAAGCTGAGCGTGGGCGAAGGCTCCATTGTTCCCGCCCTGGGAGCCGCCTTTGCAGCGAGTGTGCTGATCGCGAATGCGATAAACCTCTTTGGTTTGCTCGCAATCAACCGATTTTCCGTCCGCGTTGGCGAAACGCTCTACGCCGCGCTTTTTGCCGAGTACCTGCGTCGCGGCTACGCATTCCACCTCCGCTGCGGCAGCTCCGTGCTCGCGAGCAGAGTGCAGGAGAGCGCGCGCGTGACTTCCGGCATCGTCCAATACGCTCTCATTCTGGTGGCGAACTTGGTGACGATTGCATTCATTGTGGCCGCCGTGGTGTGCATAGATCCCTTTGTCGCTGTCGCCTCCATGACAGGACTGGGTGCGAGCTACGCCACGCTCTATGCCGTGTCCCGCAAGCGCCTCCGGCGCAATGGGCAATCCGAACACCAACTCCGCACCGAGCGGATGCGAACGGTCAGCGAGGGCTTTGGCGCAATCAAAGACGTCACGTTGCTGGGCGTACAGGATTTCTTCGCCGCGCGGTTCGAGCAGCAGTCGCGCAACATTTCGCGCGCGGGTGCCAGCACTTTCGCGATCTCGCAAAGCCCCAAATACGTGCTCGAGTGCGTCACCGTCGTCTGCTTGGTAGCGGTTGCGCTGTACCTGCGCAGCCGCGTCGCCGCGACGGGTCCCTGGGTGGGCCAGCTAACCTTCGTGGGATTTGCGGCCTACCGGCTGCTGCCCGCGCTACAGCAGGCCTTCACGGCGATCGTGAACATTCGCACCGACCGCACCGCTTTTTCCAGTGTCGAGACGGATCTGAATCCCCCATGCGCCGGACGCGACCCTTCGCGCGCCGTTACGAGGGACCCAGCATGGCATGGCCGGCCGCGCGATGAGGTCCGGCTGTGCGAGGTGTCTTTTCGCTATTCGCCCGAGCTTCCTCCGGCCCTTAGCGATGTGTCGCTGGTAATTCCCGCCGGCGCAATCGTCGGATTCAAGGGCGCCAACGGCTCCGGCAAGACCACTCTGCTCGATCTGGTGAGCGGATTGCTGCTGCCTCACTCGGGGCACATCGAGGTGGACGGGATACGGCTGAGGGGTTCGAACTACCGCTCGTGGCAATCGAGCATCGCCTATGTGCCGCAACACGTGTTTCTGCTCGACGCAACCCTGGCTGAGAATATTGCCTTTGGCGTTCCGGCTGTTCAGATTGACCGCAACAGGCTGCATACCGCAGCGCAATTGGCCTGTCTGACGGATTGCGTCGCCAGGTTCCCATCGGGTTACGATGAACGCCTTGGGCAAACCGGGCGCGGCTTGAGTGGCGGAGAGCGCCAGCGTGTGGCCATTGCGCGTGCGCTCTACCGGGATGCCTCAATGCTGCTCTTCGACGAGGCGACCAGTTCGTTGGACAGTACAAGCGAGAGTGACATCGGCGAAATGCTGCAGTCGTTGCGCCTCAACAGGACCATTCTTATTGTCGCTCACAGGGCCAGCGCCTTGCGTCAATGCGATATCGTCTTCGATCTCGCCGCGGGGAGGATCGCCGGCCAACATTCTCACGTGTCACGCCTTTCGCGGCAGGCGGAACATGGTTGATCCGGCGCTCTTGCGCCGCGCCTGCAAGGTCTTGCTGTTGGCCGGGCTCGTGGCCTTATTGTTGCTGCGAGGCGTAATGCCGGCGTTGACGGCCATTACCTCCGATTTTCCGGAGTATTTCACCTCGGCAAAATCCGTGCGCGATGGACAGGATCCCGCGAAGCTCTACGATGGGGCATGGTTTCGCGAACAGACCCGCCGCTATGGGGTGGGGCCAGCGGAAAATCCCGGTGAATTTACTCCTTATCCACCCCCAACAGCCTTGCTCCTCATGCCCCTCACGGGATTAAATCCGCTGACGGCATTGCGCGTCGTGACCGCCGTAAACCTGCTGTGCCTGATCTGTTCGATGCTCCTGCTCAGCAGGATCTTTGCGTGGCGCCTGATTGATTCGGCGTTGTTCGTGCTCCTATCAGGGTGGGCACTGCACACCGGTCTGCGTTTCGGCCATCCCTACATTCTGATTTCGACATTCTGCCTCCTTGGATACTATTGCTACCTCAAAGGCAGACCGTTGCTGGCCGGTCTGTGTCTGGGTGTTTTCGTACCGATCAAATACTATCCGGTGATGATTCTGGCTGGATTTGCCGTGCAGAGGCAGTGGCGGGTATTGCTGGGCGGCGGCATGGCGATTGCAGCCGTGGTGTCGGTCAGCATCGGCGTGCTGGGTTGGAAGGTTCATCAGATCTTCATTCGTGATGTGTTCCTGAACCATCTCACGGGGCATCTGATCGCGGTGCCGCGATTCACAGCGGTATTCCAGTCGTTCGACACCCTGTTTGAGCGATTGTTCATTCTCGACCCCGCGCGAAATCCGCATCCGTTGTTGGCGGCGCCGCTGGCGGCAACGGTCGCCATCATCAGTACGAAAGGCGTGCTCGTGCTCGCGGCGATGATGGTCCTCATCAAGCTCGCGCGCGGTGCGAACCCGCGCGCTATCGCGCCAATCATCGGAATCCTAGGAGTCCTGGTGTTGTTGATCGCACCGGGCTCGGGAACATACGCGTTTGTGCTGCTTTGGCTTCCCGTTGCACTTCTCATCGACTACTTCCTGTCCGAGCAGGCACGCGTGCCGGCGTACCTCATCCTTTCCGCATACGTGCTCATCGGATTCATCCCCTACGGGCTGACTCGCGCGTTTGAAGGCCATGGTGCTCTGACCGTGTTGGCGTACCCAAGACTGTTCCTGCTGCTCGCGATGTTTGCTGCGTGCATCTATGGCATTGTCCATCCCAGGCCTGTGCGGCAGCTTGCTGGACCGTTGGTTCGCGTGGCATGAGACCGGATGAACGGAATGTCTGAGTACAGCATCCTGCGCGGCATTACGCGGGCGGACATTCGTCGCGAGCCCTATGCTCATGTTGTGGCCGAGGGCTGCCTGCCTGCCCGATTGTATGCGGAGCTCTCGCGGACCTTTCCCGCCGATGAGACAATCCTGCGTCTGGAGAGGTCGGGCAAGCGCGCCAGGCCCAATTCCCGGCATGACGTCGGCGCGCGGTGCATTTTGCGCAATCCGGATTGCTTTTCGAAGAGCTGGCGGGAATTCGTCAGCTACCATGTATCGGAAGGATTCTTTCAGGAATTCGTTCGATTGATGGGGCCGGAAATCTTGGCGGCCTATCCAGAGTTGGAACGACGTTTGGGCCGGCCGCTGTCCGAACTCCGGACAGGTATTCTCGATACTCCGGAAGCGAATGACTGCCATATCGCGCTGGATTGCCACATCGGCATCAACACTCCATCCCGGCGCCGCGGCAGCGTGAGACGCGTACATACCGACGCACCCGATGAGCTCTTTGCGGCGCTAATATATTTTCGCGCGGACAATGATCGGGCGGCCGGCGGCGACTTGGAGATATTCCAATGGAAGCGCAACAAAGCTCGACTGTTTGTCGGTTCGGAAGTCGTCGAATCAGATGCCGAGCCGAGCTACTCCGTGACTACAAACCCCAACACTGCAGTAATTTTTATCAACTCCCCGGCCGCCCTGCACGCAGTGTCCGCCCGCAGCCCGTCGCTCGTGAGCAGGCGACTCGTGAACATCATGGGGCGCGTTCCCCGTTCGATCCCCGAAGGACTTTTCGAGAAGAGGCAGAAGGTGGACTTATTGTCTCTCGGACGCCGCGCGCTACTGCGATATAAAATTGCCGCCGGACGATTCTAGCAGCGAAGCATGGAGATGATGCGCAGTAACTCGGCGATCCGGCTGGCTGGCCTGTTGGCTGTGCTCTTCCTGTTCGGCCCCTCAGGCTGCGGTCGGACAACTCAAGTTCCACAACCTGTCGATCCAGGCATGGTCATCAAGTTGCGGTGGATCAAAAGCTATCCCAGCCAGTCGCAATCGCAAGTCGAAACGGGATTGTTCTGGGCGCTGTCCTTTCTGGGCGCGAGGTTGCCGGCCGACGCCGCTGTTATTTCCTGGGATGGGACGATGGTGACCCTCGATCTGCATGCCGCGGGAGTTGCGGAAACATCGCAGGCGGCCTGGAAGAAACTGCTGTATGTTTTCAAGTCCAGCGACGAATATCGAATGATGGGCGGTCTCGACATCGGAAGATTTGTCTTCCTCAGTTTATGCAGTTCCTATCAGTACTATGCGCTCACCGGAGTCAGCCCCAACTATGCGCAGTTTCGCGCCGGGCACGAATTCGCGCCCAAGCAAGTGGCCATTGTTGAATCAGGCGTGGCCCACGGCAATCGTTTGATAGAGGTCGGGAAAGGCGCAGACATCCAATCCGTCGTCTTTGTGGCCTTCGAGGGAACCGGCGCTTTGCAAGATCACTCATTTCGGAAGGCGGACATCGAGACGCTCGATCTGATGGAAAACGGACAATTGCGGTTCGGCCTGTACGACCTCGATGGACAATTGAAAGACACGACCACGCCGGCCCTCACCGCCGCGGGCAAGCCGAGCAAGTGTCTTTGGTGTCATGAGATAAATTTGCAATTGCCCTTCAGAAACGTTACGGATCTGGAAGGTTACTACAGCACGAAGGAGTTCAAGGAACTCGTGTCGCGCGCCACGCGGGTCGTCGACAGTTACCGCAAGACGCTTGCATCGAAGGTCGATTTCACACATCGGCAGGATCACTCGAATGCGGAGGATTTATATCTGTCCTTCGCGGAGCCGACCGCGATCCGCTTGGCGGCGGAATGGAACATGCCCCTCGACCGGGTAAAGCGTCTTTTGGCCGACCGGAATCTCAAAACACACCCGCACAGCGAACGCGTCGACGACGATGTCCTGGGCGACAACCTTTACGATCGAAACGAGGTGGACTCGCTCGCCCCTTACGCGACAATCCGCGGGCCTTCGGATATGCGAGAGGCCTCGCGTTATGAACCGAATCTCCTGCAGTGAGGGCCCTGATTTTTTCGGAGCCGCCTGCGACAGCCATCGCGTCACCGTTTCTGGAAGGCCACGGCCCGGTAGCGCTCGCGCTCGCCGCTCATCAGCCTGTTGTTGCGGTCAAACAGGACATCGGGCGCCAGATGCTTTGGATCGGCTTCGTAAACCACGTCGAAATCCCGGGCGACCGCCGTATCGCAAAATCGGAAATTGGTCGTGTGCAGTACCAACAGTCCGCCAGGTTTCAGACAGCGGGCGAAATCGCCAATCATCCGGTCAAACTCATCAAAGTGAAGCAGGGGATCGCAGCGCTGCGCCCCCGAGGTGGTGAGTTCGCCATTACACAGCACCGCCAGGCAGAAGATGGCGTCATAGGAACTGGTGCGTTCGGCTTGCGTCGTCGCCGCAACCTCAAAGGTCATGTTCGCGGGCTTTTCCGCCTCCGCGCGCGCCAGGCAACGGGCGATATTGCGCGGGCTGATGTCGATGCCCTTGATGGCCGCGGATGGGAAATATGTGCGCAGGCTGAAGACTTCTTCGCCGCGCGAGCAGCCAAACGACAATATGCTCTGGTCCGGGTGCGATCCGATGCGCGAGGACGCAAATCCGAACAGCCACGGATAGCGATCAGGCAACGTGAAATGATAAGGCTGGAATTCGCCCGGCACAGGCCGCCGGAAACTACGGTACAAAGAGTTCCCGACGCCCCAAAGCGTATTGCGGCCCTTGCGCGCAACGCCCTTCAAATTGATCAGCTTTGGAAGCTTCATTGCCGCTTGACAGCCGGCCCAGTGGAAGGCGCAGTAACAGCCTCGAGGGAATTATAGCTGGGAACGATGAGCATGGTTACCGAAAAATCTTTGCTGAAGCCGATCCGCGTGCTGGTCATCGGCGCGGGCCCGGCGCCCAACGCGATTCATCTGCCGGTTCTTGCGCGTCTGCGGGACCGAGGCGAAATTGTGCTGGCGTTGGTTTGCGACATTCAGCGCGAACGAGCGGCGTCTGCCCGGCGTAAATATGGATTTCTAGAAGACAGCGGAGACGGTGTCGCCTCACTCGGGCGTACCGATATCGATGCTGTATACCTTTTTGCCAGCGCGCAGCTGCACTATGAATATGGAATGCTGGCGCTGCGAAGCGGCAAACATCTGTTCGTCGAGAAGCCGGTGGCGCCGACCCATGCGCAGGCGCGAGAACTGGCGGAAGTTGCAAGCGCTCAGGGTCTCATCGCCGCGGGGGGTCTAAATCGCCGATTCGCAAAGTCCCTCGCCGCAGTCCGTGCGCGCGCCGGTGAAGCCGGTTGGCGCTTTGCCGAAGCGGTGTTCCACAAGCCCGAATTTCGCAATCCGCCGCCATTCGGGGCAAGCACCTGGCTCGGTGCGAACGGCATTCATGCGCTGGATGCACTGTTGGTTATGATGGGCGGGCTACCCGAGCAATTGACGGCGCAAGCTGGGGAAACCGGGGCGGCCCACGCGAGCGTCTTTTCGGCCGTAATGAGGTGGCGCGACGGTGCCCAGGGCGTATTTCTTTGCAACAACAATGCGGGTTCGCGGCGTGAAGAGTATATCTTCCATGCTCCCGACGAGACCTGCAGCGTCACAGGAACGGGCCTCAAAATTGAAAGAAGAGGTCATTCAACGACCACACTGGCCCTTCCGCTGCAAGGCGACGGGTATACGGCCGAACATGACTCGTTTTTTCACGCCATCCGCTGCGGCGTGGAGCCGCCGCACAGCCTGGCCGCAATCGCTCCATCGCTGTTTCTCGCCGAACTCATTGAAAACGGCTTCAGCGGGGTCGTGCAACTGCCGCCGAAGAAACTTCCGTCAACACCGCAGCCGCGCGCAGGAGTTGGAAAATCCATTCTGGTCGTGCAGTCCTCCGAATTGCAGACACTGCTCGCGAACTTGCTTCCACAATACCGGTTCGTGTCTCTGGACGATGTTCGCGAGTCGGCCGCTGAGCGTCCCGATATTGTCGCTGCCATTTTGGGTCGCAACTCATCCGCGCTACCCGCAGATATTCTGGACCGGCTTCCGAGCCTGGCTGTTGTCGGCATCGTGGCCCTGTCGCTCGCGCGTCATGAGCCCGAATCGCTCATGGCGCGCGGCATCAGATTGCTCAACGGAAGCGCCGCCTATGCGGAAAGCGTAGCGGAATTCGCGCTCGGTCTGGCAATCCTCGGCCGCCGCCGCGCTTTTCTCTCCCACGATGTCATGCGCGCGGGAGGATGGGGAACTGTTCCACGTTCACCCGGATTCAAAGGGATGTTGAATCGGGCCGCACGCGGCTTGCGACCAGCCATCAAGGCGACAGGGCTCGAAGCATTTTTCCTGGGTCTCTGGAAGGCGGCTTCATCGATTGTGGACGAGCCGGGGCAGAGCGCGGTGCGGCCCCGCGATCTGCGAGGATCCACGGTGGGGCTCGTGGGCTGGGGCGCGAATGCCCGGGCTTTCGCCGAGCGCCTTGACAGGGTGCAGGCACATGTCCTGGTCTACTCCGAGCATGCCGCAGAAGACGACATCCGCCGCAGCGGGGCGGTGCCCGCTTCACTCGCTGAGGTGTTGGCCGCCGATATCGTATCTTTGCATCGTGGTCTCACCAACAGCACCCGGCATTGTCTGGGCGCACCTGAACTTGCGAGACTTCGCCCAGGCGCGGTACTCATCAACATTGCACGCGGAGCACTGATTGAGCCAAATGCCCTTCTCGCCCGACTGAAGCGGGGCGACATATTTGCCTGCCTGGATACATACGAGGAGGAACCGCTGATCGCGCCACATCCTCTGCGGGACCTACCGAATGTCTTCCTCACGTCTCATATCGCCGGTGGTTCGCCAGACAACTATGCTGCCGCGGCTATCGAAGTCGTGCGTAAAGTCGCTGCTCATCTGGCTGGTGATCTCACTCAATCCATTTCCGCCGATCGTTTGCGAACCATGTCGTGAGGCCTCGCACTTAAAATGAATACAAAAATACCCGACCTTTACGGCGACCCATTCGGGGAGCGAACCAAGGGTGGAATGCATAGGGACGTTCTCTTGTTGGGAGCGCGGATTCGGTTCGAAAGCAACAGTGAGGATTTGCTGCGATTGGTCGATTCTGCCTACGCCGGGCTGCCGCGCCATAAACTATCGCCCGTCGTGCCGAAGTTGCGGGTACGACTGGTACTGACATCTCCCGATCGGAAGCGCGCGAGCGGCGGCCCCGCGCCGCTGCAGATGATGTCAGGAGGGGGGCTCCTTGCTGGAACCGCGGGGTCTTCCAGTTTCGTGGTCGTGTCGCCGAATGAACGGGCGGCGCTCGTGGTCGTTTCGGCACAGATGTTGCGTTTTCCGTACCACACGCGCTACGAGTTGATCGAGTTCGCCGCCTTGACTCTTGCAGCACGGGTCCAGAGGCTCGTACCGCTGCACGGGGCTTGCGTGGGTCGTGCCGGCCGCGGAGTCCTGTTGTTGGGTCCCAGCGGCGCCGGCAAGTCGACGGTGACTCTGCACTGCTTGATTGAAGGCCTCGGGATTCTTTCGGAAGACAGTGCATTCGTAACGCCGGACACTCTGCTTGCCACCGGAGTCAGCAACTTCCTGCACGCACGTGCCGACTCCCTGCGTTGGATTGCGCAGGGTCGCACCATGGCGAAAATCCGCAATTCACCGGTCATTCGGCGCCGCACGGGCGTGCGAAAGTATGAGATCGATCTGCGTCGGGGCGGATACCCGCTAGCCGAGCGCCCGTTGAAGATAGGCGCTATCGTATTCTTGTCCGCACAGTCCGCGGCCGGCCGGCCTTTGCTCGAGCGGCTGCCCCCGGCAGAGGCATTGCCACGGTTGGTCCGCGAGCAGGCTTACGCCGCGAGCCAGCCTCCATGGCCCTTGTTCACACGCGCTGTCAAACGGGTGCCGTTCTTCGAGTTGCGTCGTGGTCATCATCCCAGTGAATCAGTTGCCGCACTGCGCGGGCTCATGGAGTGACCATTGCGAGCAGTTCATTGAGTGCGGCGGGCCTGACTGGCGAGACGTAACGATCGCAGACGCTCGCGGCGCGGTTGGCGGCGGCAGAGTCTATGGATCGGTCGGCAAGACGCATGCGATTGCGCAGGTCCTCCGGCGAGGTAACCGTCTCGCGCCAGTCGCCGATCTCAAAGAGGCAGTCGAACGGCATCTCGCCGGGTCGCGCGAGGTAATACGGTTTGATCCCCGCCCGGACCGCGTGCATTGCCGCAGACGAACCGCGGTAGAGGCAGTATCGAGCCTGTGCGAATTCCTGTTCCAGCGGCCTGTTTGCCGCAAGCGAGACATTTCCCGGCAAGCTTTTCAGTGCCGGGAGACGTCGCAGGAGCGACCGCGTATCGACCATGGGATGGGGACGCAACGCGAAACTGATATCCGGACTGAGACGCGCGCAGTCCAGGGCGAAATCAAACAGTGTGGCGCATTCGTGATGGTTGGCGTCCGGGAGGACGAGGCAGCAACGTGGGCGATGCTGCAATTGAGGCAGCACTGGGAGCGTGGCACGCCGATGTGAGCCGTACTCGATGAACCGCACGGATTGCAGCGCGGCGCTGGCCGCGAGCGCTGCGTGCGGGATTTCGCCAAGAGTCAGGATGACGTCCGGATCGCAATCGATACCAGGGGCGGCTACGGGTCGGCGAATCGCATGAGCGCGTTTGAGCACGATGGCGTGTTGATAACCAACGCACAGTGGCCGCCGATTCGCCGTCCGTGCGGCGTGCCAGATCAATCTTTCAGCGACGGTACCTTCGTACGTGGTGATGACGATCCTGGGATTGACGGTTTGAAAAACATTTTCCAAGGCGGCATGCATTCGAAGGTTGATAACCGTGGATGCCGACAGCACTTGACGGCTTGCAAGCATGGCAAGCCGGTGGTCGGTGGAATTGCGTGCAATGGCTGCTTCCCGGCGCAGGGCTTTGCATTCAGTCATGCACTGCCGCCAGATGATTGCTTCCGTGGCCGCGGATACTGCCGCGGGCAGTATGATGCGGGGGGAGGGGAATGGGTGCGTGTCACGGTTGTTTCGAGCGACCGGAATATGACTGATCAACACCAGCAACGAAGTGAGCCCGCGGTCCCGCAAGTGACTCTGCAATGCGCCAAAATAGAAATCGTCGCCCTGATGCAGCTGCTCCGCTCTAAGGAGATGGGAAACGATCACCACATCGATTGGGTCAGCGTGAAGTGCGGCCCGGCGCGGCGCGGTGAGCGAACGCGTCAGTTCGCGCGCTTCGCGAATGATGGTTTTTGGAAAGCCAAAGAGTCCGGCTTCCGAACGTTCGGTGAGCAGGGGAGCATATTGTGCAAGGGTGCTCGGGTGTTCGTTCAGAAAATGAAGTACCGGGACGGCCAGCCGCGCGAGACTGGTACCGGGTGCTCGCAACAGCCTATCGCAGGACGCCGCGATGTCGACATAGTCCTGTTCAGTCATGCGGACGAACGACTTTGCGCACTCCGGTTTGTCAGGCGGGGACTGTGCGCTCTACGCGGCTCATTTCATCCCTGGCCCGTTTCGCTGTCTCGATCAGATCGGCGGCGCGCTGCGGATCAGAGTTGACCAACCTCGAGGCCTCTACCTCGCTGCGTAACCAGACATCCGCCAGCCGGTAGTAGTCCTTGCCCCTTCGGCCGCCAATAAGGTAATCACGGTCCGTTGCTTCGGCCCAGGCAAGCGGCAAATTGACTTTGCGCTCAACCGCATCGAAGTAAGGTGTCCCTTTGATTGGATAGGAGACGGTCGTGAAAAAGACTTCGGGATTGCTCTGCTTGACATGCTCGACGGTGGCCGCAATGTCCTCCATTTCCTCGCCCTCATAGCCCCACATCAGGAACATGCCGACCTGGATGCCGTGTTTTTGCGCGAGCTTGACCGCTCGGCGGACCTGCTCAACGCTCACGCCACGCTGCATCGCATCCAATATCCTCTGGCTGCCGCTCTCAGAGCCGATCCAGATCCGATAGCAACCCAGATCCCGCAGCGCCTTGACGGCTTCCTCGGATTGAAGACGGTCGGCGCGAGTAATTGTCTCAAATGGCAGGTGAAGTCCACGTCCTTCGAGAGCTGTCTTGTAGCGTTGCAGCCATGGGTGGCTGATGGTAAACACATCGTCCGCATACCAGAGTTGGTCAGGGTTATATCGTTCCACTATCCAAGCGGCTTCGGCCGCGACATTCTCAGGACTGCGGCGCCGGTGGGAATAGCCATACACTGCGTGCGAGCACCAGGTGCATCGATAAGGACAGCCACGCGCCGTGATGAGATTGATGCTGCTCGCTCCGTGATGCGTTCGCCACGCATCGAGATACTTCTGATGATCGATAGCTTCTCGGTCCGGCAGCGGCAGCGCGTCAAGATCATTGATCTTCGCGCGCTCGCCGGTATGGACCGGCTCACCCGCTGCGTCTTTGAAGACTATGCCGCGAACGCTGCTCAGGCCGTGCGGGCCCATTGACGGCAGTGTGCCGATGACCTCAGTTAGCGTGGCTTCACCTTCGCCAACCACGATCACGTCGGCGCCCGCACCCAGATACTCGGCGCTGTGGTTCGCGCTCTCGGGGCCGCCCAGTATGACGGTGCAGCCGGATTGCTTCGCGGCGCTGATAATCTGCAGCACGGAGCCGCGAGTCATCAGATTCGTGTAGATACCGATGATGCCCCCGGGCGAGCGGCGTATTTTCTGCAGCAGCTCGGGCCGGGTACCGAATGTACTGTCATACACCTCCACCGAGTGATGGCGAGTCTTCAGATAGGCGGACAGGTACAAAAGTCCGAGCGGCGGATAGGGCTTCATGATCTGCCGCTCTTTTTCGTCTTCTGAAAGGAAATAGCCGTGAGTCAGCAGGATGTGGGTCATATTCGCCTTACGACGCCGACGGAAATGGGCGTCCGTTGCAGCTTCTGAAATGTTGGTAGATTCCGCTGGTGTGGAAGAACTGTGCATCGTTTCCAGCCGAATGCTCGGATGCAATCCGGGTGACGAAAAAGGTATGCGAACCGATCGTATCAAAGTCCAGAATCTCGATCTCGCGAACTCGCAACGCGATTGCGGGGTAAGGCAGGGAAAACTCCTCGGACCGCTTGATCTCGAAGGGCTGATGATCCCACGCCGCCATCTCGTTCTTATGATGAATGCCGAGTTTATAGGCGGTCGCGTAATCGCGGGCAGGGACGTCCGAAAGAGCCACGCGGCGCGCGCTCTTCATCGTTGCTATCGACGGGCTCGTGCTGCGAAGCGCCAGCGTGAAACGATGCGATGACACGGGTCCGATCAGATCCATTGGGAACAGGTTGCGGTGACTGCCGTCGTCCACCGAAACGAGCACCACGGGGCGCGGGCAGATGTAGAAGATCATCTGCTGTTGTACGGCTTCGGGAGGCATGAAGAAATTATTTGGATCGGTGTTTCCGCGCATACGGCGATTCTGCAGCCAGCGGTTCCAGGGACGATACGGCCAGCGCAGGCATCGTTGTGTTCCGCGTTGGACTTCGAACAGTCCGATTGCCGTCCCCGACGTGGTCCAATTCCGTACGTGCTGCAATTGGAGCATTCCCACTTCGCGCCGCGAATCGAGGTCCACGAAATGCAGCTTCGGCCGAGATCGGTCTTCGACTGCAGACATCATCCGAGCGTCGAGGCCCATCGCGAGCGTCAATGGCCGCAGGGCTGCGACAACGGCGACGCGCGTCACATCGAATTCTTCGCTGAACGTCGAAAGCCTGACCTCAACGGCCTTTTGCGGATCGCGCAGTGCAACGGGCGGCCACTGTGGCAGTGGCCGTATCCGCCGAGTCAAGGCCGTCGCCAATGGTATCGTCATTGCAGGGTTATTCCGTCTTTTCAAACAGGAGAAACATGTAGCGACATCTGGCGATATGCAGCCACGCAAACCGCCCGTCACGCTCGAGATCGATGCCGTTCGAGTGGCCGCCCCGCGCCGGCGGTAGTCCTCGAAAAACGCGACTCAGCCGGAAATGAGGCGCACTTACCGCGCGGAAGTTGCCGAGCAGGCGCCTGTAGTACGGCGCCTGCGGTCCGGGCAGGAACAGCTCGCCGTCGCGCCACAAGCGCCGCGCGCCGCGCCACCACGACCGGGATCGTATGTCGCCGATGAAACAAGGGCTGAGGACACTTGCGAGGACCTTGCCCTTATCACCCGTTAGCGCGTCGAACTTCCCGAACAGCTCACGCAGATCATCGACCAGATTGAGCGGTGCAAAATTGGATATGACCAGGTCGGCGCGGCGCCGGGTGCCTGCTGCCGCGCGAGTTAGAAATTCCCGATAGGCGCTCCCATCAAGGGTAACGCACCCCGAGTCGATGAGGTCACGGCAATGGTCGGCGAAGAACTCACGCATTCTAGGATCGACATCGTATGCGTCGATCGTGAATCCGCGCTCGGCGAAAAATCGCGCGTCAATTCCAGGTCCCGCCCCGAAGTCGAACAACTTGGCGCCTGGCGGGGCAATGCTGAGCACGAGATCCCGAAAGGCCGCGCGCGTGCGGCGATCCGATACCTGCGCGCTGATCTGGCTGATGTACTCGGCGCCTGCTGCCGTGCGCTGAAGGTATCGAAGGTCGGGATTGTTCACTTGTGCGCCCGCACTACCAACACGATCGGCAGGCCCTGCCAATTCCGGTAAAAGTCCTCGCTGTTCGCGAAGCTGTCATGCAACTCGATGCCTACGCGTACCTCGTGTACGGCGTCAGCGCGCAAGCCTGCAGCCTCGGCCGCCTCGATCTGCGTGGTCACTGGATATTCCGCGTGCGGCACGGAGCAGGTTTCGTCATCGACGTCTTTGAACGACCGTATGAGGCCGGCGCGTGCCGCATCCGGATGAAAATCCGAGTACAGCAGTGTACCGCCGGCGCGCAGCACTCTGGCAATCTCCGCCATCCACTCAAAGACGCCGGAGGCGTGACCCAGGGCCAGACCCGAAATCACCACGTCAAAAGTATCCGCTGCAAAGGGCAGCTGCATCATGCTCGCACAAACGCGGCTGCCGTGTGCGCACTGCATCAGCATGGGCACGCAGAAATCCAATGCAATTACTTCGGCGGCTTGGGCCTCAGCGAGCAATCGAGAGTATCGGCCTTGTCCGCAGGCAAGGTCGAGAACCCGCAGCCCCGCCACTTCAGGCCACAGACGCTGCATGGCTTGTTGCTCAGCGCGCATCAGCGGATTGTGGGCGACCGGCGGGTACAGGGGCGCCCAACGTTTGTAGGCGGCCAGCGTTTTCGCGGCGACATCCATCAAAGTATTGAACTCGCGTGACCATCCGGGTCTCGCCACATCGAACACACGCAGGTCTTGCACTCGGCGCGCTCACCGGCGCGGATCGAGGCGCGCAACGTCTTCATAGGCTGACTGTTCAGCGTGCTCAAGAGATCATTGAGCGGAGCGGCGTTGTGCCGCAATGTGGCCTCGGCCGGCCCGGATATGAAGAAGCAGGGCTGCACTCGCCCTGTCGCGCCAACCACCGCCGAAAACTCCGGAGCGTTGCAGCGAACCAAAGGGTAAGGGGCTTTGCCATGAATGGCGCCGAAGTACTGCAGGATGCGCCGCAGCTTGGCGGGATTCTCTGCGATAAAGCCAGAGCGAAAATCGGCCGCGCAGTCGCGTTCCATATCTTGCAGCAATGCATCGAACACCGGAAGCTCTTCGGGACGCAGCGCCAAATCACTGCTGAAACCCTCGGTCCTACCAAAGGCGTGCGGATTGGCGATATCCACAGCCAGAAAAGAAACCTGCCGTGCGCCGAGTTCCTTCGCCATCTGAACAAAGGCCGGTAGCTGTCTAAAGTTTCCGCGTTGCACCGTCACGCGCACTCCCGGCGCGACACCGTGGAACGCGGCCGCGCGAATGCCTTCGCAGACCTTGTCCAGGGCGTCCAGCCCGCGAATCGCTTGGTAGGTTTGCCGGTCCGTACCGTCCAGGGAAACGGTGATGTCGTCGAAAACTTCAGCGGCCCGGCGGGCATGTTTCGCCAAGGACAGACCGGAAGTCAGAAGCCATACCCTTAGGCCAACCTCGCGCAGCGCCTGCGCGATGCGTTCCCACTCAGGATTGAGCAGGGGCTCGCCACCCGACAGGAGAACGACCCGGGTTTCCAATCGGGCGAGGCTGGGCAGAAGCCGTTTCACAGCGTTGAAAGTCATGTCGGCACGGCCATGACGCCAGTAATCGCAGGTGACGCAGCGTGAGTTGCAGCGCTCCGAAAGATACAGTGTCACCAAAGGCAGCCGGTGCAGAGGCGAGTTTCGGACGGGATCCTCCATTGAGACTTGTGCAGACAAGCGGCCCTCCAGTCCAAATCGCGCAGCCAATAAATTCCATGGTGAGTACCCGGCCAACGGCCGCTGGTTGGCCCTGAACCGCCATATTTGTGGGCTGCAGCACGCTGACCGGGGTCATTCTCATGATCAAAAGTGTCTGAATAGGTGGCTTCAACTCTTTGATTTAGTTAAGCTCTCGCTCCCATGAATATCGCCGCAGACGGTCTTTCGGTCGACAAAGTCCATGTTTGGCGCGGCGATCGTCATGTACTCCAGGGGGTCAGTGCCCAGATCGGTCGCGGCGAACTCCTGCATGTTTCGGGTCCCAACGGCACCGGCAAGACCACTTTGTTGAGGGTGGTGAGCGGCTTGTTGCGCCCGGAGCAGGGTGCGGTGAGCTGGCTCGGCCGATCGATTGTTTCGCATCGGACCGAATATCAGGCGGCTCTGGCCTATGCTGCCCATGAACCTGCCCTGAAGGGCGACCTCACCGCACTCGAGAATCTGCACTTTGCCGTGGGAATGAAGCGCCGGTCTGAGCCCCAAGAGCTACGCAGCGCGCTGGAGCGCACAGGGGTTGCGGCCTGCGCGGACCTGCCGGCCCGGGTCCTTTCCGCGGGCCAGCGGCGCCGGGTCTCTTTGGCAAGAGTCGTCGCGATGCAGGCAGCTGTGTGGCTGTTGGATGAACCCTATGCGAATCTTGATGTGGCCGGCTCGGAATTGGTGTCCGGACTGATTCAGACCCATGTGGCCGCCGGGGGGCTCGCGCTGGTGGTGGCGCACCGGGAATTGGCGTTGGCCTGCAACGTGCGCCGCTTGGAGCTCAATTCGTGACCGTGGGCGCCTGGGAGGCGTTTTGGCTGGTTGTGCACCGTGAGATGCGTCTCAGTTTCAGGCGCCCGGAGCAACTTCTGCAGCCGCTGGTATTCTTCCTCATTGTAACGACGCTGTTTCCGCTGGGTTTGAGCGTGGATCTGTCGCTGCTACGAGACATGGCGCCGGGTGTGCTTTGGGTGGCAGCACTGCTATCGTCGCTGCTGTCGCTCGATTCCTTATTCAAGAGCGATGCGGATGACGGCACCTTGGAGCAACTTGCCTTGAGCGGCCAGGGTCTAACCCTGATCGTGGTGGCAAAAACCCTCGCGCACTGGCTGGTAACCGGATTCGCCCTGGTGCTGATTTCGCCCATTGTGGGAACTGCGCTTGCCATTCCGGTGAGCGCATTTGCGACAATGATGTTGAGTCTGACCCTGGGCACGCTCACCTTAAGCTGGCTCGGAGCGATCGGCGCGGGCCTGACGATCGGTTTGCGGCGCGGCAACGTGTTGCTCGCACTGATCGTACTGCCACTGGCGATGCCCCTGTTGATTTTTGGTGCCGCAGCGACCGACCGGGCCATATCGGGAATCAGCGTGGCCGGCGCTTTGTATTTCCTGGCGGCGCTGTGCGTGCTCACCAGCACCTTGGCGCCCTTTGCGGTGACGGCGGCATTGCGTATTACATTGGAATAAGAGATGTGGACCTGGTTTTATAAGCTCGCCTCACCGCCCTATGTCTACGGGGTTGCGGCCGCGCTCATGCCGTGGTTCCTGGGATTGGCCGCGCTCACGGTCGGCTACGGCCTCATTGGCGGTTTGGTCTTTGCGCCGCCCGACTACCAGCAGGGCGATGCCTTCCGAATTATCTACGTGCATGTGCCGAGTGCTTGGATGTCGGAATTCGTCTATACGGTCATGGCGGTCGCCGGCGCCATCGCACTCATTTGGCGTATCAAGGTGGGTCATGCCGTCGCAGCTGCCTCAGCCCCCATCGGGGCTTCCCTGACACTGCTCGCGCTGGTGACCGGATCCATGTGGGGAAAGCCCATGTGGGGCACGTACTGGGCCTGGGATCCGCGTTTGACCGCCGAACTCATTTTGCTGTTTCTGTATGTGGGCGTCATGTCGCTGCACGCAGCGTTCGAGGACCCGGCGCGCGGCGACAGGGCATCGGCACTGCTTGCCATCGTCGGCGTGGTGAATGTACCCATCGTTCATTATTCCGTGGTTTGGTGGAACTCGCTGCATCAGGGCGCCACGGTTGCTAAACTAGGCAAACCCTCCATCGCCGGCAGCATGCTCTGGCCGCTGCTGTCCATGTTCGTTGGATTCATGTTGTTCTACGGCGCCGTGCTTTGCTTACGGTTGCAAGGAGAGGTGCTCAGCCGGGAGCGACAATCGGCATGGGTTCGGGAGGCTATCAAGTCATGAGCGGGGGATTCTGGTACATGGGCGGCTACGCGCGTTACGTATGGCCTTGCGTCGGCTTTGCCTGCGTGGTGCTGACCTGGAACCTCTGGTCGGCCCGCCGATTTCTGGCTGCAGCGCGCCTGCGGGCGGCGCGCTCGATCGCCATGGCGGACGCCGAGGGCAAGCCGCGATGACCCCACGACGTAAACGCTTGCTGGTGGTGCTCGGCATCCTGGGCGGCGTCGGCGCCTCGGTCGCGCTCGCGGTGATGGCCTCGCGCGAGAACATCATGTTTTACTTTGACCCCACCCAGGTCGCGGCGGGCAAAGTGCCGGAAGCGAAGCGCTTCCGCATCGGCGGCATGGTGGTGAAGGGCAGCGTGAAGCGTAATCCCGGCGATTTGCAGGTGCGCTTCGTCCTCACCGATTTTGCGCATGAGGTGCCGGTTGAATACACCGGCGTGTTGCCTGATCTGTTTCGCGAAGGCCAGGGCATCATCGCGCATGGCAAAATGAATGCGCGCGGTGCCTTTGTGGCCGATGAAGTACTGGCCAAGCACGATGAGAAATACATGCCCCCCGAGGTCGCTGCGTCATTGAAGAACAAGCCGGCAACCGCTCCCTCGAGCGCGCCGTCCCCGGCCGCAACGACCCCCGCCGGACCGACCTCATAAGGAAGCCATGGCCGCTGAACTGGGAATTTTCGCTCTTATCCTCGCGTTCATTTTGAGCGTGTCGCAGGCCTTTTTCGGCCTTGCCGGCGCCTGGAAGGCGAAGGCTACGTGGATGGGCGTGGCGCGCCCGGCGGTGACGGGGCAGTTCGTATTTGTCGCCACGGCATTTGCCTGTCTCGTGTATTGCTTTGTGAATGACGATTTCTCGGTGCTGTATGTTGCGCACAATTCGAACTCGCAGTTGCCGCTCTTCTACAGGGTGGCGGCGTTGTGGGGCGCGCATGAGGGTTCGCTGCTGTTGTGGATTTTGATTCTGTCCATCTGGAGTGTTGCCGTCGCCGCCTTCAGCCGTGGGCTACCTATGACGTTTTCGAGCCGCGTGCTCGGGGTGATGGGCCTCATCAGCGCAGGCTTCATGTTGTTCACATTGTGGACTTCGAATCCCTTTGCGCGTTTGATCCCGGCCGCCCAGGACGGCGCGGACTTGAATCCGGTGCTGCAGGACTTCGCGCTCTCCATTCACCCGCCGATGCTCTACACCGGCTATGTCGGGTTTTCGGTGGCGTTCGCCTTCGCCTGCGCCGCCATGCTTGAAGGAAAGCTCGATCAGGCCTGGGCCAAATGGACGCGGCCGTGGACGATATTCGCATGGCTGTTTCAAACCATCGGCATTGCCCTGGGCAGCTGGTGGGCGTACTACGAGTTGGGCTGGGGCGGCTGGTGGTTTTGGGATCCGGTGGAGAACGCCTCATTCATGCCGTGGTTGGTGGGAACCGCGCTGATCCATTCGTTGAGCGTTACTGAGAAGCGCGGCATATTCAAGAGCTGGACGCTGCTGCTCGCGATATTTGCGTTCTCCCTGAGCCTGGTGGGAACCTTCCTGGTGCGTTCCGGCGTGCTCGTATCGGTCCACTCCTTCGCCACCGATCCCACGCGGGGGCTTTATATCCTGGCATTTCTCGTGCTGACCATCGGCGGCTCGTTGACGCTGTATGCCTGGCGAGCGCCGAAGTTGTATGTGCAGGGCGGCTTTGAGCTCTTCTCCAGAGAGTTTTTCATTCTGGTGAACAACGTGATTCTCGTGAGCGTTGCGGCGCTGGTGCTGTGGGGCACCTTGTCGCCCCTGCTTTACGAAATGATCGGAGCGGGCAAGATCTCCGTCGGTCCGCCCGTGTTCGCCCTGATGTTCTTGGTGCCGGTATTCCCGCTGATGATATTCATGGCCATCGGCATGCACTCGGCGTGGCGGCGCGGCAAGCTCACGGTCGCGGCGAGGCCGCTGTGGTGGCTGGCGGGTGCGGCGGTACTGTTGGCGTTGGTCGTCCAGGGGCTGGTGTTCAAGGAGTTCCACCCCGTCGGACTCATCGGATTTAGTTTCGGCTTCTGGATCATTTTCTCCTCCGTTTTGGAGCCGCTGCACCGTCTGCGCCAGAAACAGACATTGACGGCCGCGCTCATCGGCATGTCGATTGCCCATTTGGGCGTGGGCATGTTCGCCATCGGTGCCGCCGGCGTCGAGAGCTACAAAATCGAAAAAGATGTGGCGCTGAAACCGGGCGGCAGCTACCGGATAGCCGGCTACGATTTCAAGTTCGTGAATGCCGCTGATGTGCGCGGGCCCAACTACGACGCGGTGCAAGCCGTCGTGGAGGTCAGTCGCGAAGGCAAGCCCGTCACCATACTGTTGCCGCAGAAGCGGCATTTCTGGGTGCAGCAGACCAGCAACAGCAAAGCCGCCATATCGGTGAGCTGGGGGCGCGATCTCTTCGTTGCCATGGGCGATCCGCTCGGCGACGACGCCTGGAGTATGCGCATTCAGTACAAGCCACTGGTGCGCTACATCTGGCTCGGCGCCATCGTGATGGCACTCGGCGGATTGATCGCGGCCACCGACCGGCGCTATCGGATGAAAATCCCGGCCGCCTCGCAGGCAGTGTCTCCGCCTGATCCGCGCGCGGAACTGGGCTCCGCCTGATGTGGAAGTTCCTGCTCCCCTTTGCGGCATTCGTCGCGCTGGTCGTGTTGTTCGCGTTTGGCTTGAATCCCCGTCGCGACATTCATGAGTTGCCTTCTCCGCTGATAGGCAAGGCCGCGCCGGAATTCGCCCTGACCGATGTGCAGGATGCATCGCGCATCGTCAGCAATTCCACCTTGAAAGGCCAGGTTTATGTATTGAACGTGTGGGCCACCTGGTGTATCGCGTGTCGCGAGGAACAGGAGGAATTGCTCGCCATCGCGCGCCAGAATGTGGTGCCCATCATAGGCCTCGATTACCGCGATCAGCGCGATAAGGCGATGCGATGGCTCGAGCAACTCGGCAATCCCTATTCAGCGGTGGCCTTTGATGGTGACGGCCGAACTGCAATCGAATGGGGCGTGTACGGCGCGCCGGAGACCTACCTGGTCGACACTCATGGCCGGGTGATCTTTAAATTCATCTCTCCCGTCACGCAAGAGGTGTGGGAGAAGGAATTTTTGCCGCGCATCGCGGCCGCGCGAAAGGCGGGCGCGTGACGAAGCATCGGCGCACGATGCTGCCCGCGCTGTTGACGGCGTTTGCGCTGAGCGTTTCGAGTCTCGGCACCCCGGCGCAGCAAAGCGCGCAGCCACGCGGCCTGGACGCGAACGGGCAGCTTGAGAATCCCGTTCTGCAAGGGCGCTTTGAGCGAATCACCAAGGAGCTGCGCTGTCTGGTCTGCCAGAACGAATCGATCGCCGATTCCAATGTTGATCTGGCGCAGGATTTGCGGCGTCAAGTGCGGGAAATGTTGGTCGCGGGCAGGAGCGATGATGCGATTTTTCAATTCATGACGGATCGCTATGGTGACTTCGTGCGCTTCGCGCCGCCCCTGACTGCCAAAACAGTGCTGATCTGGGGCGCCCCTTTCATCATGTTGTTGCTGGGCGGCGCCATCATTTTTCGCGTCGTGCGGCAACGTTCCCGAATGCCGCTCGACGAATGACCACCTTTCTCATCATTGCGGCGCTGATGGCTGTCATCGCCGCACTGGCTGTCGCATTGCCGCTGGTCAAGGACAAACAGAACCGCGTCGTCGGCGGGGTGGCGGCCCTGCTCATCATCGGTGCTGCGGCCGGACTCTATCCATTGTGGTCGAATTGGAGCTGGCACGCATCGACGCAGCAAGGGAGTGCCTCACCCGACGTGCTCGCCATGGTCGCCAAACTTGAAAAGCATCTGCAGGATGATCCCAGTGATGTAAAGGGCTGGCTGATGCTGGGGCGTTCGGATCTGGTGCTGGATCGCGCGGCTGACGCCGTCAAGGCCTATTCTCGTGCCTATCATCTGGGCAAGAGCGCCGAGGCCGCCCTGGGATTGGGCGAAGCATTGAGTATCCAGGCGGGCGGCGACATCACGCCGGCCGCGGCGCAACTCTTTGAGGAAGCGCTCACCCTGGCGCCGGACAATCCCAAGGCGCTGCTGTACGGCGGCTTTGCCGCGGCCACTCGCGGCGATCGCGAGCTGGCGCGCGCTCGCTGGCAAGCGCTAAAGGATCTGCATCCGCCGCCGCAAATAGAGAAGATGCTCGACGCTCGCATTGCCGAGCTCGGACCCATGCCGCAATCGGGGACGAATGCGTCGGGGCCGGGGACGAGCACGAGCGTACAGGGGTCGGCAGGGGCGGAAGTGACTGTCAATATACGTCTCGCACCGGCCTTGCAATCTCGTCTGAAATCGGAGGCACCTTTGTTCGTATTTGCTCGTGAGCCTGGCAGCCAAGGGCCTCCGTTGGCTGCGAAGCGGCTGACGAGTGCGGCCATCGGTACCCAGGTTCATTTATCGCCGGCGGATTCGATGATGCCGGGACGCGTACTGGTGAGCGGCCGCCGCGTCGCCATCACGGCGCGTGTCTCCTTCAACGGCCAGCCAACGCCTGCCCCCGGCGATTTGTACGGCGAGCTTTCCTATGAGGTCGGCCGCGACGGGGCGCTGGATCTTCTGATCGATCGCGTCGCCGAGTAAGACCATGAGCGTTGCGAAAAATCTGGTTGCCGGACACATCCTCGAGGACCAGCTGTTCCCATACCCGCGATTGCGCGACAAGGATCAGGAAGTCTTGAGAATGATGGTCGACGCCATCGACCAGTTCCTGGGTCCGAAACATGCCGACTTCAAGCGCTGGGATCGTGCCGCGGAACAACCGGCTGAATTCATCCAGGGGCTGCGCGATCTGGGATTATTCGGTCTCATCATCCCGGAAGAGCACGGCGGCTTGGGACTCTCGAACGCGGGCTACGCGCGCGTATTGAGCCAGAGCAGTTCGCACGATAGTTCCGTATCGCTCACCATCGGCGCGCACAGCTCCATCGGCATGAAAGGCATTCTGCTGTTCGGCACGCCGGAACAAAGGGCTCGTTATCTGCCGAGACTGGCCAGCGGCGAATTGATTGCCGCGTTTTGCCTGACGGAATCGGGCGCCGGCTCGGACGCCGCCTCGATCCGCACCCGGGCGGTAAAAAGTCCCAACGGCACATGGACCTTGAACGGCGAGAAAATTTGGATCACCAACGGCGGCATCGCCGATCTGTACACGGTATTCGCGCGGACCTCGTCCGAGGCGGGCAAGATTACGGCGTTTCTGGTCGAAGCCAAGTGGCCGGGAGTCAGCCACGGGCAACACGAAGACAAAATGGGAATTCGGGCCTCATCCACCACCACGGTCAATTTCGTGGATGTGCAGGTGCCGCCGGAAAATGTCCTGGATGTGGAGGGCAGGGGCTTTAAGGTGGCCATGGCCATATTGAACAACGGGCGCACCGGGCTTGGCGGCGGGGCGGTGGGAGGCATGAAGGCGTTGCTCGCGCTGTCAACCGGTCAAGCGCAAACGCGCAAGCAGTTCGGCCAGCCGATCGCGGAATTCGGCCTGGTTCGCGAGAAGATCTCGCAAATGACCGTCGACTGCTTTGCGGCCGAAAGCGTGGTGTGGATGGTCGCCCACTACATCGACTCGGGAAGCGAGGATTACTCGGTCGAGGCGGCCATCAGCAAGGTATTCGCCAGCGAGGCGTTGCAGCGGGCCGCCTATGACGCCCTGCAAATCGCCGCCGGCAGCGGCTTCATGCGCGAGTATCCGTACGAACAAATCACCCGCGATTGCCGCATTCTGACCATATTCGAGGGAACCAATGAGGTATTGCGGCTGTATATAGCACTGTCGGCCTTGAAGGACATGGGCAAGTCGCTGGGCGAATTGAAGGCCGCAGTGGATGACATCTTCAACAACCCCATCAAGGGATTCGGGGTATTGACCGACTACGCCGAGCGGCGCCTCGCCCAGGCGACCGGCGTCGGCCGCGACAAGATATTTGCTTCGATGCCGCAACTTTTGCGTGAGTCCGCGGGTATTTATGAAAGGTACACGCTGGAGCTGGCCAAGACGGCCGATTTTTTGTTGCGAAAGTATGGCAAATCGATTGCGGAGCGCCAGCACGCCCTGAAGCGGGTCGCGGACATTGCCATTGATCTTTTCGTGGGACTTTGTGTATTGTCGCGCGCCGTCGCGCTGAGCACGGAGCCGGACGGGAAAGGCGCGCAGGCCATTGCCATCGCGAAGGTGTTTGCCCAACAGGCAAAACGGCGCATGGCGAACAACATACGGCGCGCGGAGCGCAACGAGGACGAAGAGATGAATCAATTGGCTGGGTTCATCCTCGACAAAGGAAGTTACCCCTGGGATGTCGTGTCATGAGTGCAACAATGTTTGATCAACAGGCCGAAACGGCCGCGCCTTCCAAGAATCGCGTGATCGTTTGGTCAATTGCGGGTGCCGCGATCTTGCTGGCGGCCGTGCTTGCGTGGCGTATAACGCATGCGCTTGCGAAACCGGAGGCTGTGGTGCCCGCCATTCCGACGGTATCGGTCACCCAAGTGGGTATCAGCACCGTACCGGCCACGGTGAGCATCATCGGCACCATTGCCGCGCGCTATGACGAGCCGGTGGGTGTCGAGGGCGACGGCGGCCGGGTCACGGCGATTTACGTGGAGGCCGGCGATCATGTGAAGCAGGGCCAGGTGCTGGCGCACTTGAATAATTCGGTGCTCGAACCGCAGGTCGCCAATTTGGAAGCAGCGCTCGAGCAAGCGCGCGCCGAGGCTGAACTTGCCACCGCTGAGTATCAACGCGCCACCGCGGTGGGCGCGTCCGGCGCGCTGTCCGCTGAAGAGACGCAACGCCGCAAATCGAGTGCGGTGACCGCGGCTGCACATGTCAAAGTGGCGGCGGCGCAGCTGACAGAAGCCAAAGCGCGCCTGGCGCGCGCCGATGTTCGTGCACCCGCCGACGGCATCATTCTCACCCGCACGGCCGAGGTGGGGCAGACCGCCATGCCCGGCGGCGAAGCACTGTTCCGCCTCTCCAAGGGCGGGGAGACCGAACTGCGCGGTCAGGTATCGGAACAGGATTTGCCGCTGCTCAAAGTGGGTCAGCCCGTGAATGTAAAGCTCACCGGCACCACCAAAGTCTATGAAGGCCGCATTCGGTTGCTCGGTGCGGTGATCGATCCGGCGACGCGCTTGGGAACCGTCAAAGTCTCCCTGGCCCCGGACCCAAACTTGAGGCCGGGTGCTTTCGCTCGCGCTGAAGTGACGGTCAGCAATGCCGAACGTGCTGTGTTGCCGCAAACAGCTGTGCTCAGCGACGACAAGGGCAGCTACGTGCTCGTCGTCAATGGGCAAGGCAAGGTTGAGCGTAAATCGGTACGCGTGACCGGAATGGTCGCCAGCGGGGTGACCATCGCCGAGGGCCTCGGTCCCAAGGACCAGATCGTGACGACGGCCGGCGCGTTTTTGCAGGAGGGCGAATCCGTGAAACCAGTCCTGGTCGCGGCCGGCACGTCATGAAGAACATTTCCGCGTGGGCGATTCGCCACCCGGTCACTCCGATCGTCCTGTTCGTGGTGCTGTTTTTCCTGGGGACCGTCTCCTTTATTCGGTTGCCGATCAATCTGAATCCTGATGTGTCCTTTCCTGCGGTTAACGTCAACATTTCGCAGCCCGGCGCCGCGCCGACCGAAATGGAGACGCAGATCGCTCAAAAGGTGGAAGGCTCCATTGCCAGCATCGGGAATATTCATCATCAGCAGACCTACATTTCCGAAGGAAATGTACTGATCATCATAGAATTCAACATCGGTACGCCCATCGATCGAGCCGTCACCGATGTGCGTGACGCCATTGCCCGGGTGCGCGCGGATCTGCCGCAAGGCATTCTCGAACCGCAAGTGCAGCGTCAAGATAACGACGGCGGAACGTTTGCGATCTATGCCGTCTCGACCACCGACATGACGCCCGAACAGTTGAGCTGGTCCATCGATAACACCATTGCGAAACGGCTGGTGGGTGTGAAGGGCATCTCGCAAGTGCAGCGCATCGGGGGTTTGGATCGCGAAATTCGCGTCGAATTGGACCCGGCGAGGCTTCAGGCGCTGGGGCTGACCGCCGTGGAAGTCAACGAGCAGCTGCGGCAATTGAACCTGGATGCCCCCGGTGGGCGCGCCCAGGTAGGCGGAGGCGAACAGGCCATTCGCGTGCTGGGGGGCGCCAAATCGGCCGAAGCGCTCGGCGACACGCTCATCATCGTTCCGGGAAACAAGTCCGTGCGCCTGCGCGAGATTGCGGATGTACACGATGGCGTCGCGGAAACGCGGAGTATGGCAAGGTTCAACGGCCGGCCCGCGACCGCGTTTTCCTTGTACAAGGCCAAGGGGGTCTCGGACGTCGCCACCGCCGAAGGTGTTGCCAAGGAACTGGTCAAAATCCAGAAAGACAATCCTTCGCTGCATATTCAGCAAATATTTACGACCGTCGATCACACCATCAAGACTTACCATTCGGCCCTGGAGGCCTTGATCGAGGGATCGGTCCTGGCCGTCATTGTGGTTTGGTTTTTCCTGCGCAATTTGCGCGCCACCCTGATTTCGGCGCTGGCCATTCCCCTGTCCGCGATTCCCACCTTTGCCTTCATGCAATTGATGGGCTTTACGCTCAACGAAATTACGCTGCTGTCCTTGTCTCTCGTCGCCGGCGTGTTGGTCGACGATGCCATCGTCGAGATCGAAAATATCGTGCGCCACATGCGCATGGGCAAGAGCGGCTATCGCGCCGCCATGGAGGCGGCGGACGAGATCGGGCTTGCAGTGGTTGCCACCTCCTTCACCATCATCGCGGTGTTTCTGCCCGTGAGCTTCATGGGCGGCATTAGCGGCCAGTTCTTCAAGCAATTCGGCTTGACGGTCGCTGCGGCCGTGTTCATCTCTTTGCTCGTGGCCCGCATGATCACGCCCGTGCTCGCGGCCTATGGTCTCAATAGCGATTCGATTCCGCACCGCGACGATGGCCCGATCATGTCGGCCTATATCAGAACTCTGAAGTGGTGCGTCTCCCATCGATGGAGAACCATCGGATTCGGCACGCTGTTCTTTGCGCTATCGATCGGCGGCTTGATGTTGCTGCCCCAGGCTTTCGTACCCCCCGAGGACTTTTCGACGTCGATTGTCAATATCGAGCTGCCGCCGGGCGGCAAGCTCGAGGACACTGCACGCCTATCGGGCGCGGTCACCGCCATCATGCGCAAGCAGCCCGAAGTCACCGACGTGGTCGAGTTTATCGGCACGGATTCCGCGGATGTGCGGCAGGGTGAAGTGTTCGTCAGCATGCTACCCCGCAATAAGCGCACGGCGAGCGCCAAGGAAATTGAACAGCGCGTGATGCCGCTGCTCAACCAGGTTCCCGACGGACGTGTCAGTTTCCAGAATTTTGGCTTCGGCGGCGGCCGGGATGTCACGCTGTTCCTGGTGGGCGATGATCCGGTGCTGACCGAGCGCACCGGGCATAAGCTGCTTGATGAAATGCGGGGGCTCAAGGAGATTCGCACGCCGCGGATCAACGGGGACATGCCGCGGCCCGAGATTGTCGTGCACCCCAGGCTCGATATCGCCGCGCAACTCGGTGTCAGCGTGCAAAGCATCAGCGAGACCATTCGCATCGCCACGCTGGGAGATCTGCCGCAAAACGGCGCAAAGTTTGCCCTGAGCGACCGCACGATTCCGATCCGGGTCAGCCTGCCGGAACGATCGCGCAGCGATCTGACGACGCTCGAGAATCTGCCCGTACCCACGAGTTCCGGTGCCAGCGTGCCCTTGAAGTCGGTCGCCGACCTAAGCTTTGGCCAAGGCCCGTCAAGCGTGCGGCGCTACAACCAGAGCCGCCGCCTGTACATCGACGCGGACTTGGCGCCCGGCGTGCAACTGGGGGATGCGACCAAGAAGATCTATGCGTTGCCGACCCTGAAGAATCTTCCCACCGGCGTGCGCCTGGTCGAGACCGGCGATACGGAGTTTCAGAAAGAACTGGTTGCGAACTTCCTCATCGCAATTGTCGCCGGCGTGTTGATGGTGCTGGCGGTGTTGGTGCTGCTCTTTGCTCGCGTTTTTCAGCCCATTACCATTTTGTCCGCTTTGCCGCTGTCGCTCGGCGGTGCACTCCTCGCATTGTTTCTGACCAATACGCCGATCTCCCTGCCCGTGATGATCGGTGTGCTGATGCTCATGGGCATCGTCGCGAAGAACTCCATCCTGCTGGTGGACATGGCCATCGAAGAGATGCGCGCCGGCAAAACCCGTCTTCAGGCCATCGTCGAAGCGGGACACAAGCGCGCACGGCCTATTGTCATGACCACCGTGGCGATGGTGGCGGGCATGATTCCGGTCGCGACCGGTCTGGGCGAAGCCAGTGATTTTAGGCAGCCCATGGCCATCGCCGTCATCGGCGGGCTCATCACGTCGACTTTGCTGACTCTGGTCATCGTGCCGGCGGTTTTCACGTTGTTCGATGATATCGAGCGCTGGGCCGCACCCAAGGCATCGAAGATTCTGGCCGGATCGTCCACCGCGGAGGGCGCGCCGGGTTTGCCCTCGAACGCCCGGTTGGACTCCTAAAGGAACCGTGCGCCGGTGCGATCGCACGACTCGTGCTAGTCGACGAGGGCGAGCGGTTCTTCGACGTTTGCCGCGCGACCGGGAGGTCGGATGAGCAGCAATAGCGGCGTTACCATCAGCGTCAAGACCAGCATGAACCAGAAGTCGTCGATGTAGCCGATCATGGCCGCTTGCCGGGTGACGGTGAGGTCCAGCAGCGCCGCGGCCCCGGGGGTGTGTGCACCCAACAGCTTGAACACTTCTGGATTGTTCCATGCCGGGCTTGCCGCCGTGACCCGTTCAGCCAGGGCGGCATGCGCAACGACCGTGTGGCGCGTCAAGAGTGTTTGCACCAGCGATATGCCGATGCTGCTGCCGATATTGCGCACCAGGCTGTACAGCGACGTCCCCTGAGCCCGCATCTCCGCGCTCAAGGTGCCAAAGGTCGCGGTGCTCAGGGGCACGAACACCATGCCGACGCCAAATCCCTGAATCACGCCCGGCCACACGATATCGCTTGCCGATAGCTCCAGCGAATAACCCGTCATTTGCCAAAGCGCAAATGCACTGATGAGAAAGCCCACCAAGAGGGTCAATCGCAGATCGACTTTGCCGACCAGTCGGCCTGCGATGAGCATGGCGAGCATGGTGCCGATGCCGGAGGGTGCGGTGACCAATCCCGTGGTCGCCACGGGATAGTCGAGCAGGGTCTCGAGCATGGTGGGAATGAGCGCGCGCGTGGCGTACATCACCAAGCCCACGATAAAAATGAAGGCGAGTCCCGTGACGAAATTCCCGTTCTTGAGCAGCCGATAGTCGAGGAAGGAGTCCTTGGCCGGCGTCAGTGCGGTGTGCACCACGAAGTAGGTGGTTGCGACGACCACGATAATCACTTCTATCCACGATTCGGTGGAGGAAAACCAATCATTCTGTTGACCGCGATCCATCAGCAGCTGCGTCGCGCCGAGCGCCAAACTCAGCGTGGTGAACCCGAAGACATCGAATCGCTGACTTCGTCGCGCGGGATCCGGCCGGATATAGCGCCACATTCCGTAGAGGGCGAGGACACCGATGGGAATGTTGATGAAGAACACCCAGCGCCAGCTATAGCTGTCCGTCAGCCAGCCTCCCAAGGTTGGCCCGAGGATCGGTCCCACCATGACGCCCATACCCCACACCGCCATGGCCTGGCCCTGGCGTTCGCGAGGATTGATTTCCATGAGCACCACCTGCGCCAGCGGCACCAGGGCTGCACCGAACACGCCCTGCAAGAGGCGTGCAAGGACAATCTCCGCCAGAGAATTCGCCACACCGCATAGCGCGGAGGCGACGGTAAATCCGGCGATCGATGCCATGAATATATTTTTCTGGCCGAAGCGGTCGCAAAGCCATCCCGTCAGCGGCGTGGCGATGGCCGCGGCCACGATGTAGGCGGTGAGAACCCAGGCGATCTGATCCTGCGAGGCAGACATTGTGCCTTGCATGTGCGGCAGCGCCACGTTGGCAATGGTGCTGTCGAGCGTCTGCATGATCGTCGCCAACATGATGGATAGCGTGATCATCGGACGATTGAGCGGACGATTCATGGCTGCGCTTCGATGATTCCTTGCAAGGCTTCGAGCAGTTCGGTGGCAATGAGCAGTTTTTTCGGATCGCAGTCCGCCAACAATTCCTTGCGCAAGGCCGCCGCCTCGGATTTGACCTTGTCGTAGATGCGCAGACCGGCCGGCGTGAGCACGACGCGCTTCACCCGCCGATCGGTGGTCGAGGCCTGGCGCGTCACGAGGCCGGCCTTCACCAAGCGATCGACCATCGCCACCATGGTCGCGCCTTCCACCGCGAGTCGATCGGCGAGTTCCGATTGGGAAAGAGGCCGGCGCGCCTTGGCAGCCATGGCGATGGTCATCCAGCTGGCCTGACTCACGCCCAGGTACTTCAGACGGCGGTCCACGGCCTGTCGCCAGGAGCGCGAGGTACTGTGCAGGGCATCGCTGAAACGTTCTTCCATCTCGCTCATTCACAGCCCTCTAATCGTTAGCTATCTATCTAATATAGCATTCGCGGCCTTTGCGCACCAACCGGGGATTTAGACCTTCAGATTGCCGATTTGGGGACGATAAGCGGGAGGGGGAGATTGTTGGAGTAATGATGCCGAGGCTTGCGAATCCACGAGCGTTGCCCCTTTTAGGCGCGATGCTGCTCACTTTAGTATGCGATACGGCTCTTGCCCTCGATCCGTCCCTGAGGATGAGCCAGTATCCCCTCGACAACTGGCAGATTCCCCAGGGGTTGCCGCAGAGTTCAGTCCAGGCAGTCGCCCGTACGCCGGACGGTTATCTGTGGGTCGGTACCCAGGAAGGTCTCGCCCGATTCGACGGCATTCGATTCGTCGTTTTCGATCGCGAGAATGAACCGGCGATTCCCGACAAGCACATCTCCGTACTGAGCCTCGATCCCACCGGGCGGCTCTGGATCGGCACCCGCGCCGGCGTTGCGGCTTACGAGCACGGGCATTTTATTGCCCCGAATCTTATGCCGGCCTTGTCACACGCCTATGTCCGCGCCATTGCACCCGGTAAACGGGGCCGGATCTGGATAGGCACCGAAAACGGCTTGTTCGGTGTCGGCGACGGCAAGACCTTGTCATTCGATTCGACCAGCGGGCTGCAGGACAATCGGATCAGAGCGCTCATGGAGGATCGCGATGGCGTGCTGTGGCTGGGCACGGCCGAAGGATCGCAGAAATTCGACGGCAAGCACTTCGAAACGATCCAGCTCGGCGCGGCAAATTCCGAACAAATTACCGCGTTGCATGAAGATCGCGACGGCACCGTCT
Organism: uncultured Gammaproteobacteria bacterium; assembly: GCA_963775565.1. GTDB lineage: Bacteria > Pseudomonadota > Gammaproteobacteria > Steroidobacterales > Steroidobacteraceae > Bog-1198. The sequence continues at coordinate 835,815 of CAVZJP010000013.1, read as the reverse complement.
GGATCGGGACCGGTGACGGCTCTCTCTATCGCCACAGCGAGGATCGCTACACCCAGATGGCGGGGCCGGGGCGCCTCGGCTCCACGATTCGAGCACTGACCAGCGATCGCGACGGAAACTTATGGATTGCAACCCATGGCGGCGGCCTCGTACGTTGGCGGGACGGAGTTTTCAGCGCGCTCAGCACGAATCTGTTTGCAGCGCGCGAAATCCGTTCGCTGGTTGAGGACGACGAAGGGAGTCTGTGGGTCGGCAGCTATGGCGAGGGCTTGCTCCGACTGAGAGACGCCAAATTTGTCCCGGCGGGTGTACCTGAAGGGCTGCAGGGCGATATGACCTGGACCGTCACGCCGCGCAGCGCAGGCGGCGTGTGGGTGGGATCCGATGGCGGGCTCAGCAACTACGCCGGCGGGGTCTTTCAGCATATCGCGGGCCCAAAAGGCACCGAGGGCATGCGGGTGCGTGCAGTGGTTGAAGATCGGCGCCATGTCTTGTGGGTTGGCACGCAGGGCGCGGGACTGTACCGGATGGATCAGAACGGCGCCAAGTTGTTCGACTTGCGCCATGGGGCTGCCAACAATACCGTAACCGCGCTGCTGGAGGACCGGGTGGGCCGCATCTGGGTTGGCAGCAATGAGGGCCTTGATCTCATCGATCAGGACAAGGTTGTGTCGCCGCAGTCCTTGTTGCCCGGCTCGATCCGCGCCTCGGTTCACCTCATTCATGAGGATCGTACCGGGAAACTTTGGGTGGGAACCGAGGCTTCGGGACTGTTCGTGATCGATCACGCCAGCAGCCGGCATTTTGGCGCCGAGGACGGCTTGCCCAGCGATTGGGTGATCGCCATTCACGAAGATGAGCGCGGCATCATCTGGCTCGGCACCACCGACGGACTGGCTCTGTGGCGCAATGGAAAATTGATCTCGCTGGCACGCCTCGCAGCACCGCTGCGTGAAACCATCCTGCAGATCCTGGAAGATGACTCGCACCGACTTTGGATCACGACCAACAAAGGATTGACGTCCGTACCGCGAGCCGACCTGGATGGATTGGCGGACGGCGACCAGAAAAAACCGGATTTCAGGGTTTACAATCTGGCGGACGGTCTGCGCACCGCGGAGTTCGACGGTGGCAACACCTCGCCCGGTTGCCGCACACCGGATGGCATGCTCTGGTTCCCGAGCATCAGCGGTCTGGTCCGGGTGGATCCGCAACACATTCGGATGAATACCGTGCCGCCGATCGTGCACATCGAGCAAGTGTCGGTCGATGGCGTGCCCTTGAAGTTGGGCGGCCAGATTGACGTGAAGCCCGGGCAGGAAAAATGGGAATTCGAGTACACCGCATCGAGCTTGCTCGTGCCGGAACGCACCAGCTTCAAATACCGTCTCGAGGGCTACGACAAGGACTGGATTGATGCCCGCCATCGAAGAACTGCCTATTACACTCATCTGCCGGCCGGCCGATATACGTTTCGGGTGACCGCGGCGAACAACGACGGTGTGTGGAGCAAGGAGGGCGCGGAACTGGCCTTCAAGTTGGAGCCGCCGTTCTATCAAACCTGGTGGTTCATTTCGCTTTCTGTACTCGGAGTTCTCGGCGCGATTGTCGCCGTGTACCGCCTTCGCGTCGGCCACCTTGGAAGGCTTGCCTCGGCGCTGGCCGAGCAAGTCGCGTATAGGACGCAGGATCTGGAGCACGCAAACGCAGAGCTGATACAGGCCAAGGATCGGGCGGAGCTTGCGGTGGTGGCGAAGTCGCAGTTCCTCGCCAACATGAGCCATGAAATTCGCACGCCGATGAACGGTGTGATCGGCATGACCGAGCTGTTGCTGGACACGCGGCTGGATCGAACGCAGCGCGACTACACCGAGACAATCCGCGCCAGTGCCGATGGACTGTTGACCATCATCAACGACATACTCGATTTCTCGAAGATCGATGCCGGCAAACTGGATCTCGAGCAAATCGATATGGATCTGTGCAGCACGGTCGATGAAGCCGCGCATTTGCTTTCCATCCAGGCGCATGCCAAGGGTCTGGAACTGATCACGAATATAGATCCCTTGCTTCCCGCGTTCGTGATAGGCGATTCAGGCAGGTTGCGGCAGATTCTGTTGAATCTCGGCAGCAACGCGATCAAGTTCACGTCCCGCGGCGAAGTCACGATCGGCCTGCGGTTGGTAGGCAGCGACTCGCAGGGATGCACGATCCGATGTGAAGTGAGCGACACGGGAATCGGCATTCCAGCGCACCGCGTGGGGGCGCTTTTCCAGCCATTCTCGCAGATCGATTCGTCAACGACGCGCCATTACGGCGGTACCGGTCTCGGTCTTTCGATCGTGCGTCGCTTGGTCGAGCTCATGCATGGCGAGACCGGCGTTGTGAGCAATGAAGGATCAGGGTCGATGTTCTGGTTTACCGCGCGATTCGGCAGATCGGGAGCCAAACGGGAAACCCAATTCCTTGATGCCGACGTGCTCAAAAATCGCCGGGCGCTCATCGTTGACGACAATGCGACCAACCGAAAGGTGCTTCGCTTGCAGCTTGCGCAATTCGGCATCCAAACCCACAGCGTCGATAGCGCTGAAGCGGCAATCGCGGAGCTTGGCGTCGCGGCGGGTGCGCAGCAACCCTTTGATCTCGCGATCCTCGATTACATGATGCCGGGATGCGACGGCCTCGGCCTTGCGAGCCAGATCGTCTCGGATGGCCGTTACCGCGCAATGCGCCTCGTCCTGCTCACCTCGGCGCAAGCCATCCGGGGCGAAAGCGATATGGCGAGCTTGGGGTTTTCAGCCTATTTGCTGAAGCCTGTCTCGAATCGAGAACTGCGCGAGTGCTTGATCCGCGTGCTGTCCTCCGAATCGGCGCGTTGGCACATCAAGACGCAGCCCGTGGCCCAAGCGGCGGCGCTCACGGAGCAATTGACCTCGCGGCGCGTTCTCCTCGCGGAAGACAATCCCGTGAACCAAAAGGTAGCCTGCGGCGCGCTGCAAAAGATTGGACTCACGGTTGATGTGGCCGGTAACGGCGTTGAGGCCGTCGCCGCCTGGGAGGCGCGAACCTACGATCTCATTTTGATGGATTGCCAGATGCCCGTCATGGATGGATATCAAGCCTCCCGCGAAATTCGCGCACGCGAGGCAGGCACGCGACGCATTCCGATCATTGCATTGACCGCCGACGCGATGAAGGGCACCGAGCAACAGTGCCGCGAAGCAGGGATGGATGACTATCTCACCAAGCCAATCGATCGGGCGAGGTTGAGCGAAGTGATTCAGCGCTATCTGAGCTCCACCGAAAGCAGACCGGATCGGGGCTCGGCCGATCATTCCATTCAGCCGGTTGATTGGGAGCGCTTGATGCTCACGGCGGAAAATGACCGCGAGTTCGCCGGCGAGCTGGTCCAGCTGTTTATCGAATCCGGAGACTCGGTGCTCAAAGAAATCCGCGATGCACTGGAGCGGGGCGATTTGGCGGCGGTCGGGCGCGCAGCACACACGCTGAAGGGCTCGAGTGCAAACATGCACGCCACCTTAACCAGCGAAGCCGCGGCGCGCCTGGAGTCCGCCGCACGCGCCGGCGCCATTGACGAGGTCTCGCAGTTCGAAACGCAGTTGCGCTCGGAAACCCAAAAGGCTTTCGCCTATCTGCGCTCTCGGCGTTTCGGCACCTGAGTCTTCGGCGCCGCCTAGCTCTTGGGTGCCGGCAGCATTCCCTGCTTGATCATCTCGTTGACCGTTGCGTTGGCCACTTCGTTTATCAGCGTCTGCAAGTCCGACGGATTGGTGGTGCGGCTGGTGGCGGCCCACAGCAGCTTGTCCTGATCCAGCGAATAGATGAGCGTCTCCACCGAAACCAGGGTGTCGGTCTGCACAGTTCCCTGTGAATAGGCGCTATTCCAACCGTAGCCCCAATACGGACCGAAACCACCGTAGTAGGCGGGCATCGGTGCCCCGGGCGTGTAAGTAACCTGCTGATCCTTGGCGACCACGCGCATCATCACCACACCCTTAGCGCCGGCGTCCTTCAGGCGGGTTCTCGCCACCTCGGCGGTCATTCGCTCATTGCCCGGCAGCATGGCGTAGGAGGGAATGCCCCGTCTGCCGCGAGCGGTCAAGTCCGCAGCCATCGTGTCTTCGGCTGCGCGCCGCTGACTCTCATTGGTACTGACAAAAATGGCGGCGACCGTGTTGTTTCCCGGCGCGATGGTCGTCACGTCGGGTGCCTTCCAAGTGGAGACAAAGGTCGTGGACTCGGTACAGGCGCTCAGCAACAAGGCAGAGGCGCCCAGAATCAAGGCATGCGAGAGTCGCAGCATATTAATTTTCTCCTCCCTGGGGGCTGCGGATATTACTCCTCCCCTGCGGCGCTCGCCATTGCAGTGCCTAACCTCTAAGCCACGTCACGGTGGCGATGCCGGCAAAAGTCATGAGCAAAGAACCCAACAAGTGGGCCGCCACCGCACCCAGGGCAAAGATCGATCGCCCGGATTGCAGCAACATCACCACTTCGGCGGAGAACGTTGAGAACGTGGTGAGGCCGCCGCAAAAGCCGGTGGTCAAGAACAGGCGCCATTCCGGTGCGAACGCCGGATAGCTGATAAAAAATGCGAGCGCCGCACCGATGATGTAACAGCCAATGAGATTGGCCGCCAGGGTTCCGGGCGGTATCGCGGGAAAATATCGATTCAAGAAGATGGCGAGATACCAACGCAGCAAGCAGCCCAACATTCCGCCGACCGCGACCGCCACAAAGGAACGCCACATAAGATTAACGCTGGCTCCGTGTAAACCAAAAATACCAGGGCACCCCCGCGGCCAGAAGCGCCGCGCCCCAAACGACCGACTCGGTACCGGCCCCGATGATGGCCCACAAAGAATAGACGGTGGCGAGAATACCCACAACGGCCAGCGGCACCGATCCCTTGCGTGTTCCCGTCAATTGCCCGCTCCATTGCAGACGCAGCAGAGCCAGCGAACACACGGCATACAACACCAAGCAGGCGGTGGCGGACAACAAAATCATGAAGGTGAACAGGCCCACCATGGATTTCTGGTAGTTCGCGATGATCAACAGTGTCACCAATGCACTGCCGAAGCACAGCGCAAAACCCGGCGTTCCCCGCACCGACTCGCGCGCAAAAATGCGCGGAAAATCGCCGCGCTCGGCCATCACGCGGGGGAGCTCGCCCTGCAGAAGAATCCAGCCATTGAGCGCGCCGAAGCAGCTGATCGCCGCGAACACGGCGAGCAGCGTGCCCGCGCCCGGTCCCCAGTATGAGGCTGCGAGCTCGGCAAACGGGGCATTGGAATGAGCCAGCATCGCGGAGGGCACCAAGAGCAGAACAGTGGTGCATGCCACTGCGCAGATCAGCGTGGTGACCACGGTTCCCAGCAACGTTGCTCGAGGAATGGTGCGATCGGGATTGGCAACCTTGTCCGCAGGAATGGTCGCCGATTCCAGTCCCAGCACGGCCCACAGCGTCAGCGTTACGGCGGCGGTGATGCCGCTCAATGAAAGAGAAGTGCCCGTCATCGCCGCACTATGGCCGGTGCGCAAGGAAAACAATCCCAAGGCTGCCACCGCCAGCAGCGGCAGCAGCTTGAGCACCGTCGTGACGCTTTGCACCCATCCCGAGGTCTGAATGCCGTACCAATTCACGAAGGTCAGAACCCAGAGAATCAAGAGTGTCGCGAGGGCGGAAACACCCGGAATCTCGGTGATCCACGGCAGCAACGGGCTCAAATAACTGACTCCCGCTGTTGCAATCGCGGCGTTGCCCACCCAGACGGAAATCCAATAGCCCCAGGCGACCAAAAATGCCGTGAGCGGTCCGAAGGCCAAGCGAACGTAGGCATAGGGGCCGCCCGCCGCTGGATACGCGCGGCTTAAGCGAGCGAAGACGACGGCCAATAGTATGGCGCCGGTGGCGGTGACTCCCCACGCCACAACGCTGCCAAGTCCATAGGGCGCGAGCGCTGCCGGCAACAAGAACACACCGGAGCCGATTGAATTGCCGACCACCAACGCCACGCACATCCATAGGCCAAGGAGGTGCGGGCGGGGGGCTGCATTCATCGGCGCTACTATACCGGCCGTGGCCCGCGCAATGACCATATTCCCTCGCATTTGACATTAATTGAGCGGTAAGGCAGCGCCTACGGCTCTTGTTCTAAAGATCCCGATGAAATCATCCGCATTCAGGTTGAGAATAGCGAGGTAGACCCGATCTAGGGAATTGAGGGGAACTCCGCTACCGAGTCGGAGATCAATTAGGGACGGGGAAGAGGGGGTTAACAATGGACGCCGAAGTACTTCGGCTGCGCAAACTGCGTCATGCAGTCTTGCGAGCCCGGGCATTGGCTAAGCGATTGGACAGCAAGCAGGGAAGGGGCGATTCAATATTCTCGAAAACCGCGGTGACCTGTTGGGCCATCTCGCGATTCGTCACAGGATACTTGAGTGCTCATCCCGACTTACGCTGTCAGAAGGGACCCAGCGGTGTTCGCGAATTCTTCGATCGACTGAACGCTTCAGGGATCGCCCTGGTGACACGCGATGCGGAGCGCCGCATCGCGTTGATGGCGGCGGAACTGGGGCGCGCTGCCCGCGATCTGGACGATGCACGAGCGTTGACCCGATCGCCTGAGATAAGCGACGTGTTGGGACGGTTGCAGACCAATGTTCGACGCTTGTCCGGACAACCTTCGCGGCAGCGTCGGCAGCCGCAAGCGGGGGACATCGTTCTCGCGGACAACTGGCCTTACATGACCATTTAAACGCCCCCGCAAACCCGGGGGCGATTGGCTCTCGCCGGGAGCAATGCCGGCGTCAGGTCGTGGCCTTTTTGGAAATCAAGAAGGCCAAATGCTCTACCGCCAAGCTATAGCCATGGGTGCCGAGTCCGGTGATCATCCCCGTGGTCGCCTTGGAGAGAATCGAGTTCGCCCGCCATGCCTCCTCCCGCCGGTGGATATTGCTGATATGCACTTCCACGATCGGACATTCGCATACGAGCAGCGCATCCAATACCGCTACCGAGTGGTAGCAGAATGCCGCCGGATTGATGACGATGCCGGCTGCGTGTCGAGCTTCCTGCAGCCAACCGATCATCTCGTGCTCGGCGTTCGTTTGCCGCGCGATGAGCTCAAGATGATGCCGCTCGGCCAGTGCGCGGCACTCCGCCACGACTTCGTCAAGGGAAGTATGGCCGTAAATATGCGGCTGGCGCTTTCCCAGCAGGTTGAGATTCGGTCCATTCAACAGATAGATGCGATTCGTCACGCGGCTCTCCCTAAGGCTTAGCGGAGGATACCCCGCATCGATCGCTACGGGCCAGAGTCAGCCAGCTGTTTCTCGAGCCGGTCCAATGTTCGCATTGCCGGCAGACATTGCGCGACACTGGCATTGGGTTCACGACGCGCGGCGATGGCAGCGAAGAATTCGCGGTCCTGTAATTCTATGCCGTTCATCGAGACGTCGATCTTGCTGACGTCGATGGCCTCGTTCTTGCCGTTCAGCAAATCATCGTAGCGCGCGATATACGTGCCGTTATCGCAGATGTAGCGGAAAAACGTTCCCAATGGTCCGTCGTTGTTGAAGGAGAGCGAAAGAGTACAGATGGCACCTGACGCAACCTTGAGGCCGATGCACATATCCATCGCAATCCCCAGCGTGGGATGCTTCGGTCCCTGCAGCGCGAAGGCCTGCGATGCGTTCTCGCCCGTCTGATAGGCAAACAAGTCCACGGTGTGGCAGGCGTGATGCCATAGCAAATGATCGGTCCAACTGCGGGGCTTGCCCAGCGCGTTGGTGTTGGTGCGGCGGAAGAAGTAGGTCTGCACGTCCATCTGCAGTACCTTGAGCTCGCCGGCCACAACGCGTTTATGGATCCATTGATGGCTGGGATTGAAGCGGCGAGTATGTCCGGCCATGGCGATGACGCCGGTTTCCCTTTGCACCTGCACCAAGCGTTCGGAGTCGGCGAGCGAATCCGCCATGGGAATCTCGATCATGACGTGTTTGCCGGCGCGCATGCACTGTATGCCTTGCGCCGCATGCATTTGCGTCGGCGTGCTTAAGATGACGGCATCGAGGCCGGGCTGTGCCAAACTCTCGGCCAAATTGTCGGTCCAATGTGGAATCTTCCATTGCTGCGCGGCCTCGCGCGCCGCCGTCATGTTCGAACCCGCAAGCGAGATGACCTCAACGCCCGGAATCTTGGCCATGGCCTCGAGGTGTTTGATTCCAAAGGCGCCGTGACCAGCCAGACACACTTTCATGCTGCGCTCCCGTTCGCCAGAATCATCAACCCGGACGCCGTATTGGAAGCCGGTACATGGTAATGCCGGTAGACTTCCGTCACCTGATCGTCAAGCGCGCCCCGCATGACATGCCACATCACCATCTCAATGCCCTCGGAGCCTGCTTCGCGCATGTATTCGGTGTGAGTAATCCGGGTGAGCGCCAGCGGATCCTGGGTCAAGCCGTCGAGAAAGGCTGTATCAAATTTCCGATTGATGAAGCCGGCACGCTCCCCCTGCAACTGGTGCGACATGCCGCCGGTGCCGTAGATCACAATCCGCAGGTCTTGCTCGAAACTCTCCACGGCGCGGCGGATTGCCTGACCGAGTTTGTAGCATCGTGCGCCGGTGGGCGGCGGGTATTGCACCACGTTGACGCACAGCGGAATCACGGGAAATGGCCAAGCAGCCGGCTGACCGCAGGTGATGGAGAGCGGCACGGTGAGCCCGTGATCAACCGGCATCTCGTTGGCGATGGTCATGTCGAACTCGTTGAGTATCAGCGACTGCGTGATGTGCCAGGCGAGTGCAGGATGTCCCTGGACCGCGGGCACCGGCCGCGGGCCAAAGCCCTCGTCGGCGATCGGAAATCTCCCGGCGACGCCGATCAAAAAGGTCGGGATGATTTCCAGAGAAAAGGCGGATGCATGATCGTTGTAGACGATGATGGCGACGTCAGGTGCCAGCTTCGCCAGCCATTCGCGCGCAGGCTCATAGCCTTTAAAAAGCGGCGCCCAATAGGGCGTACCCGTCATGCCCTTATCGATCGCGGCGCCGATGGCGGGCACATGCGATGACGCGATGCCGGCTACGATTCTAGCCATTGCGGTTCTCCTCGTTCTGCGCATCCTTGAAGCGATTGCCTTCGGGACTGCGTCCGCCGGCCAGCATCATCTGCGCATAGGTTTCCTTGGGCACGCCCGACATGAATCCCGCGACGTCCTGGAAGGTCAGGCCGTCGCAGAAGGCGATCTTGATCGTGTAGTAGATGTTGCCGCCCACTTTGAGCATGCCCAGCCAATCGCGCTCGAGAACCGTACGGCGCTGCTCCGGCGTCAAATTGAATTCCTGCAAATAGTCTGCGGCATTTTCCTTGAACTTCTTGCGATTTTCGGCTTTGTTCAACGACATGCAAAACATGTTCAGCGCATAGCCCTCGCTGGCGCGCCGATAGTCGTATACATAGGTTCCTGGAATGCTGTCGTAGTCCGGCGGCTGGCTCATGTTGGATCCTGTGTGGAATGAATTTCGCGGCGCACAATCTCGCGAACGATGTCAACCGCCTTGCGCAGCAGCGGACTCTTGGGGCGCTGAGCCGATGTGGCGATGGACAGCTCAGTCTGCAATACGGGCCTTAAGATCGGTTTGACAAGCACTTCCTGCGACCATTGCGTCGATTTCACGGCGTTCAAGGGCAGCACGGCGTAACCCAAATCCTGCCGCACGAGATCGATGATAGCGGGAATACATTCAATCTCATGCGCGACATTGATTTTCGCATCGACTCCCGCCAAAGCGTGCTCGACCGACATCCGCATGGCGTGGGGGCGGCTGGGAATGATCAGCGGATAGTCGGCCAACTCTGCAAGCGTCACGCTCTTCCGCTCATGGCGGGCGCGGCGCGCCGGCATGGGCGCAATCAGATACAGCTGCTCAACCAGCAGCGGCTGCATGTCGAGGCTGGGCGAGGCGAGTGCATTGTAGACCAGGGCGCAATCGACCCTGCCGATGCTCAGCCACTCAAGCATGTAGGCCGATAGACCCTCGACCGTGGCCAGTCTCGCGTTGGGGAGTTGCCGGGCAAACGCCTTGACGATGGGCACCGTGACACTTCGCCCGAGGCTCGGCGGCAACCCCAGGGCGAAATGGCCGTAGTCACCCTTGCGCTGGTCCTCCAGATCCTGCCGAGCGCGCCCCACCTGCGTGAGAATGCCGCGCGTGTGCTCGAGCAGCCGTGTGCCTGCGTCGGTAAGCACCACGCCACGCCCGTTGCGTTCGAATAAATTTTGCCCCAGTTCCGTTTCCAATTGACGCACCTGTCGGCTCAGTGCCGGCTGCACCACGGACAGAAAGGCAGCGGCGCGGGTGAAGCTGCCCAGCTCCGCGACATGACGGAAATACTCCAGTTGCTTCAAATCCATGGGCAGCGGGAGTCCGAGGCATCACGAACCGCTATATCAGGTATCTTCCTCATTCCTTGTTATTATACGTGAATATGCAAAGAGCCATCCCCTGCTTGATGATGCGCGGCGGCACTTCGCGCGGACCGTTCTTCCTGGAGAGCGATCTGCCGGCGGACATCGCGTCGCGCGACGCCGTACTGCTCGCGATCATGGGTTCTCCGGATGCACGGCAGATCGATGGTCTGGGCGGAGCCGATCCTCTGACCAGCAAGGTGGGCATCGTGCGCGTGGGCACAACCCCGGGAGTGGATCTGGAGTTTCTTTTTGCTCAGGTCTCCGTCAAGGAAGCGCGCGTCGATACCACGCCGAATTGCGGCAACATGCTGGCCGCGGTCGCGCCCTTCGGTCTTGAAACCGGGTTGATCAGGGCGGCAAAAGATGTGACGACGTGGCGGGTATTGACGCGCAATACCGGCACCCTGAGCGATATCGAAGTGCACACGCCCGGCGGCAAGGTGGAGTATGCCGGCGGCGCGCGCATTGACGGCGTGCCGGGAACCGCCGCACCCATCAACATCAGCTTCTTGGAGACGGCGGGTTCGGTGTGCGGATCGCTCCTGCCCACCGGGCATCTGGTCGATCGTTTCGATGGCGTCGAGGTGACTTGCATCGACAATGGAATGCCGGTGGTGGTAATGGCGGCCGAGGCACTCGGTGTGACCGGCTACGAGACCCGCGACGCGCTCAACGCGAATCGCGCCTTGAAGGAAAAGATCGAGTCGATACGGCTACAGGCGGGACCCGCCATGAATCTGGGCGATGTCGCCAACAAGGTGGTTCCGAAGATGTGTTTGGTGGCGAAACCGGCGGCGGACGGCAATATTTGCACACGCACGTTCATTCCGCATGATTGTCATGCTGCCGTCGGAGTGCTGGGTGCGGTAACGGTGGCCACCGCCGCGGTCATGCCCGGCAGCGTCGCAAACCGCTATGCGAAAGTCCCCGAGGGACATAGCAAGACGATCTCAGTGGAACACCCCAGCGGCGAATTCAGCGTCGTGCTCACCATGAATCCGAAAAATCCTTCGGAGGTGCTGCAGGCAGCCCTGTTGCGCACCGCGCGCCTGCTCATGCGCGGCGAGGTATTCGTCCCTGAACATCTCTACGGCAAGAGGAAATAAGATGCTAGGCCAGTCCGCAATTGCAGTGAGAAGCATTGGACGCGCGGATCCTCAAAGCGTTGAAGCGCTGTCCCAGTACGGTGTGGCAACGGTGCACGAGGCAATGGGTCGTTTGGGCCTGATGGCGCCCTATATGCGACCGGTCTACCCCGGCGCCAAGACCTGCGGCACGGCCGTCACCGTGTTCGCCCATCCCGGCGACAATTGGATGTTGCACGTGGCCGCGGAACTGCTGAAGACGGGCGACGTCGTGGTGCTCGGCACCTCGTCGAGCAACACCGACGGCATGTTCGGGGATCTTCTTGCCACCTCGTTTCGTGCCCAAGGTGCGGTCGGATTGGTGATTGACGCGGGTTGCCGCGACACCGCCTATTTGCGCGAAATGAATTTTCCGGTTTGGGCCAAGGCCGTCCACGCCAAAGGCACCGTCAAGGCGACCGTCGGATCGGTCAATACCCCCATTATCTGCGCCGGGGCGCTGGTACACCCGGGCGATGTGGTGATCGGCGACGACGATGGTGTGGTGATCGTGCCCAAGCTGGCCGCGGCAAGAGTCGCCGCGGCCGCCGCGGCGCGCGAATCAAAAGAAGAAGTGAATCGCAAGCGTCTTGCCGCGGGTGAGTTGGGGTTGGACATCTATGGCATGCGCGAGCCGTTGAGCAAGGCCGGCTTGAAGTATTTTGTGGACGAAGCGGCCTGGCAGCAGGAAGCACAGAAGTGAGTGCGGCCGTCAATCCATTGAAGAGCTGCCTGCCGCCGGATCCGAATCCGATCACGCCGGCATTGCGCCTGCCGCCGGGTGCCTGCGACGCCCACTGCCATGTGTTTGGGCCGGCCGGCAAGTTTCCCTATTCTGCGGATCGCAGCTATACGCCGCCCGATGCACCTGTCGAAAACCTGCGCGAGTTGCACGCCAAAATCGGCGTATCCCGGGCAGTTATCGTGCACGCAAGCTGCCACGGCACAGAAATGTCGGTCACGCTGGATGCGATTGCATCCAGCCACGACAGCTATCGCGGCGTGGCATGCGTCGAGGAGGGCGTGACCGAGCGCGAGTTGCACCGTCTGCATGAGGGCGGAATTCGCGGCATCCGATTCAATTTCGTCAAGCACCTGGGCGGTGTTCCGGACCTTGCCACATTTCGCAGGTTATTGGTGCGCATCAAGCCGCTCGGATGGCATGTGGTGTTGCACTTCGATGCCGACGACATCCTGACGCAGCAGGATCTGCTCGCACGCATCGAGATACCCTTCATCATCGATCACATGGGCCGCGTGAAGGCGGCGGAGGGACTCGAGCAGCAGCCATTTCAATTGCTGCTGGATCTGTACCGGAAAAATCCTCTCGCCTGGATCAAAATCTGCGGCGCCGAACGGGTATCCGTGGGCAAGCGGCCGTTCCGCGACGCCGTGCCGTTCGCGCGTGCCTTGCTGGCGGTCGACCCCGGCCGAATTTTGTGGGGAACGGACTGGCCGCATCCGAACATCTCGAAGGATATGCCGAACGACGGCGAGCTGGTCGATCTGTTCGCCGAGATCTGCCCGGACCCTGGCGTGCAGCGGCGGATTCTGGTGGATAATCCTACACGCATGTACTGGGCCAACTAAACCAAACAAAGGCCGACCCATGATCATTGATTGCCATGGCCACTACACCACCGCGCCGGCGCCTTTGCAGAAGTTTCGCGATGAGCAGGTTGCCGGACTGAAGAACGGCATCGATGTGCCTTTGGGCGCGCAACCGGCCATCAGCGACGATCAAATCCGGGAAAGCCTGGAAAACGCGCAGCTCAAATTGCAGCGTGCACGCGGCACGGATCTGACGATTTTCTCGCCGCGCGCCTCGGCGATGGCGCACCATGTCGGCAATGAGACAACCAGCCGGCGCTGGTCGCAGGCCTGCAACGATTTGATTCACCGCGTGTGCACGCTTTATCCCGATAATTTCGCCGGCGTCTGTCAACTGCCGCAGTCTCCCGGTGTGCCGCCGCTCAACAGCGCCGCGGAGCTGCAGCGCTGCGTGGAGGAATTGGGGTTCATCGGCTGCAATTTAAATCCTGACCCGTCCGGCGGCCATTGGAACTCACCGCCGCTCACCGATCGGCATTGGTATCCCTTGTACGAAAAAATGGTGGAACTCGATGTCCCCGCGATGGTTCACGTCAGCTCTTCGTGCAATCCCAATTTTCACGCCACCGGGGCGCACTACATCAACGCCGATACCACCGCGTTCATGCAATTCCTGACCAGCGATCTATTCAAGGACTTTCCGACCCTGAGATTTATCATCCCGCACGGCGGTGGGGCGGTGCCCTATCATTGGGGCCGGTATCGAGGCCTGGCACAGGATATGAAACGACCTCTGCTCGGGGAGTATCTGCTGAAGAACGTGTTCTTCGACACCTGCGTGTATCACTTGCCCGGCATCGAGCTGTTGTGCAAGGTGATTCCGGCGGACAACATCATATTCGGCTCCGAAATGGTCGGGGCCGTGCGCGGGATTGATCCTGAAACCGGACAGTACTACGACGACACCAAGCGCTATCTGGACGCGCTTCGCTTAAGCGATGCGGACCGGTTCAAGATATTCGAAGGGAATGCGCGCAGAGTGTTTCCGCGCCTTGCGGCGAGGATTTAGGTGAAGGACGGCAAGGCAGGCGCATCCGCCGCGACGCTGACCATCGTTTTTTGCCTTTGCGCCGCCTTTTGCGAGGGCATCGACCTGCAGGCCGCGGGTGTTGCCGCGTCGGGTATTGCCGCCGAATTTCGACCAAGCCCTGAACGGATGGGAAGTTTCTTCAGCGCCAGCACCTTGGGATTGTTTTTTGGCGCGCTGATCGGGGGACGCCTGGCCGACAGCATCGGGCGCAAACGGGTGCTGGTGGGTTCGGTCGCGATGTTCGGCGCCTTTTCCCTGTTGACGGCCATGTCATGGGATATCGATTCGCTGAGCTGGGCACGACTGCTTACCGGCTTGGGGCTGGGAGGCGCTCTGCCCATTCTAATAGCGTTGGTAGCCGAAAACAGCCGCGAGCGCCGCGAGACCGCCAGTGTTGCCATGGTTTATGCGGCGACTCCCTTTGGCGGGGCGATTGCGAGCCTCCTCAGCCTGCTCTTACCGGGATCATCCTGGCGCGTGATCTTCATTGTAGGCGGCGTCGTGCCGTTGCTGCTTGCGCCGTTGATGGCATATGGACTGCAGGAATCCGTGGAGTTCCGCAAACTCAGGAGCGCGGCCGGCGCAGGCGGGAGCGGCGTTGCGGCGACCATGCCTAAAAGCGGCAGCTTCATTGCGATATTCTCGGGTGGACGCGCAAATCGCACGATCCTTCTATGGGTCAGTTTTTTTCTCGAGCTGCTGGTGCTTTATCTGTTGCTCAATTGGCTGCCGACCTTGATGGTGGGGGATGGTCTGACCAGGGTCGAGGCGGCCGGGGCGCAAATTGGATTCAACATCGGCGGCGCCGTGGCAGCGGTGCTGATGGGCCGCCTATTGTCCGGTCGCCTGCGCATTGTCAGCGTGATCTCGATCTGTGTCGGGTTGCCGCTTCTGCTGGTCGCGCTGGCCAAAGCCCCGGGGCAACTGACCGTTGTCGTCGCGATCGTGTTTGCACTCGGCTGTTGCGTGCTGGCTGTGCAGGCATTTTTATACGCAACGGCGCCCATGTCGTATCCCACTTCCATCCGCGGCGTCGGGGTCGGCGCCGCTGTAGCTGCGGGTCGGATCGGCTCCGTCGTGGGTCCCAAACTCGGCGGATATCTAAAAACGATGGGACATGGCTCATCGCAACTGCTCATGGATCTGTTGCCCATCGTCATTGCCGGCAGCATCTGCGCGCTGCTTCTGGTCTGGCATGCGCCGCGCGCGAGAGAGTCTTAAGCCCGACCCTGCGTCAAACGGGTTGGGAAAAGCTGAGCCGCAGGCACGTGCCGCACGACAATCCCGGCTCAATGCTGAGTTGCGCATTCAGCAGGCGTGCCCGGTGAAGCGCGACCTGAACGCCAAAGTCCGCAGCCGTTTCCAAGGTTGCGGGCGGCCCAATACCGTCATCCAGAATTTCCAGCATCACGGTCGCGCGATGAACATTCAAGTTGATCGCAATCGACTTTGGCTGTGAATGCCTCAGCGAACTCGTGAGCCAGTCCTGCGCGAGCCGATAAACATGATTCGTTGCATCCGCGGTCAGTATCAAAGGAGCCGTCTGGCTGACAGCGAAGTCCAACGTCGGGCCGCGCCAGTCGGCCGGCACGATGGTCAGCTGCCGTAGTGCATGTATCAGACCGCCCTGCATTTCGCTCAAGGGTGAGAATCCGCGCGCGATCCTGCGGCAGGATTCGATGGCATCGCTCGCGATGTTCGAGAGACGGCCGAGTTCCTGCGCGATGACAAGATTGTCGCGATCGGCCGAGGTCGCCAGGCTGCGCGCCAGGAGCGCAATGCCGGCGAGTTCCTGACCCAGGCCATCGTGCAGTTCCTTCTCCAGGCTACCGCGTTCGCGGGCACCATGCTCCGTCAGCGCGCGTTCCAATTTCTTGAGCTCGGTGACATCCTGGCCGATGCCCGCGACGGCGGCCGGTCTGCCGCTGGAATCGCGCAGCAGAATGTTGTTCCAACGAATGGAGCGGCGTTCGCCGGATCGAATGCGAATATCGGTCTCGCAATGCCAGGCGCTCGGCATGTCCGACAGATCTTCGGTGGGGGGGCACTCAAACACATCGTGCCAGAGCCGACCGTTCAGTTCCTCGAGAGACCAGCCCGCAAGCTGCAGGAAAAAATCGTTGCAGTAGGAGATCTGGCTGCGGGTGTTGACCATGACACCAATGAGAGCGATGCCATCCAGCAGGTCCTTGAAGCGCAGTTGGCTGTCCGCAGCGGAATCGTGAATTAAGGAGTGTGACCCCGATGCGGTCATCGGTGGTTGACGTGCGCCATGGACATCCTCGAGCTTTGTTCTAATTTCCGCGCGCGGCGGTCAAGCATTATGACGCGCGATGTGAATTCGTGCCCAGATCTTTCGCGGGCAAGCTTATGTCACGCGGCGACGGAATGCGTGTGACATATTCACATCCGCTGGGTGCGGGTAAGACGTTGATCTCACGATGATTCACTTCGCGCAAAAATGCGCGCTCAAAAATGGTGCAATCCCCCGCGAAAAACTGCAAATCGCGTTGATTTTATTGCCCAATTATGAGACCTGCGCCATTCATCGAAACCCGCCTCAAATTGTAAAGTGGCGTTTGCAATGATGCTTCCCTTGGCTGCCCGACGCCGCGGGAATAGTGGGTCACTCAGGAGACGATCATGGTGGAAGCGGTAGCAAAATGGAGCGACGGCGCGTTGCTGTTTACGTTCCTGATGCTGACGTATGCGGTGCTGATCTATCTCGGCTAGTTTGGGCAGGGAGCGATTTGAGCACTGACCAGTCGTATCAGCGAAGAACAGTCCAAGAGATAGCGCAAGAGTCAGCTGACGAGCATTACGCCCCGCGCCGCGAATAAAAACAGCGCGTACGCGAAAATTCCCCTCGTATTTGCACGATACTACCGGGGATGGGCAACCCGGGCGTGATAACGGCGGCCAAGAGCGAGTTGACGCGCGGCGTGGGTGCGTGGGGCGCGATCGCGGTCAACGTGGCCAACATGATCGGCACCGGCGTGTTCCTCAAGACCCGGGTCATGACCTGCAATGTCGGCAGCGCCAAGTTGGTGCTTTTGGTGTGGCTGGCCGCGGGGTTGCTATCTCTCGCCGGCACCTTCTCGTACTCGGAAATCGCCGCGATGATGCCGGAGGCGGGCGGCGACTACGTCTACCTCAAGCGCGCCTACGGAAGAGTTGTTGGTTTCCTCTACGGCTGGATGACCTTTGCGGTTGCCAAAGCGGGTTCGCAGGCCGCACTCGCCGTCGGACTGGCGATATTCATGAATGTTGCGCTCGGCGGCGTGCTCGAGCATTGGCGGCTCGAAGTCAGTCCATTTGGCTACCCTCTTGCGATCAACGGCTTGAAACTGGTGGCTTTGGCGACCATTTGGACCGTCGCGCTCATCAATTGCGCCTCGGTGACAGCCGCCGGACGCACTGCATTGGCCGTGACTGTCGCCAAGGTGGCTCTGGTGGCATGCGTGGGAATCGGCGCATTTGCGTTCGCGCCCGGGGACTTCTCTCATTTATCGGGTTCTGGACTGTCGGGCACCTGCGAGGGCGTTGCCGCCGGCGCACGCGGCGGATACATCGGCTTTGGCGCGGCCATGCTCGGTGCGCTCTGGGCCTACGATGGCTGGAACAACGTCGCACCGCTCGCCGGCGAGATTCGCGATCCGCAGCGCAATCTGCCGCGCGCCTTCGTGGGGGGCATGCTCGTGGTCGCCTCCTTGTACTTGTTCGTCAATCTGGCCTACTACTACGCCATGTCACCCCTCGAGATCGCGAGCGTGCCGACGAGTTCGTCGGTGGCCACCGAAGTGCTCAAGCGTTTTCTGGGACCCGTGGCAGTTTCCATGACGGCCGTGGCGCTGATGGTGTCCTCATTCGGCTCTCTGCATTCCAGCTCGCTGGCAAACTCGCGCATTCCTTATGCGATGGCGCGTGATGGATTATTCTTCAAAGGGCTCGCCAAGCTGTCGCCGCGCGCGAACGTTCCGGCGAGGGCGATCGTCGCGCAGGCTGCCTGGGGCAGCGTGCTCGCCTTGGGCTCCTACGATACGCTCACCGATTCGGTGGTATTTGCGTCCTGGCTGTTCTACGGCCTCAGTATCGGCTCGCTGTTCATCTTCAGGCGTACCATGCCGGACGCGCCGCGGCCTTACCGAGCATTGGGCTATCCTGTGGTGCCCGCGATTTTCTTGGCCGTCACCGCCGCACTGTTGTTCGTTACCTTTTTTGCCGCGCCCCGCGAGGCGTTGCGGGGCATGGCGGTTCTGGTGGCGGGTTTGCCATTTTATTGGTACTGGGCGCGCCAATCACGGGCCGGGTAAGTCAAATACCAGCACCTCCGCATCCCGGCCGTGCTCGAGATGCAGCGCCGTTCTATCGCTGATTTTGAGCGCATCGCCGGCCTGAAGATCGACGCCATTGGCGTTGAGTGAGCGTTGCGCCACGTGCACATAGATGCGCCGGCCGCTCTTGACGGTCAGATCGGCTTGTTCGGCGCCGTCGAACAGCCCCGCATAGACACGCGCATCCTGATGAATCAGCACCGAACCGTCGGCGCGATCGGGCGAGACGATGAGCTGCAGTCGCCCGCGCTTCTCCTGTGCCGCAAAGTGTTTCTCTTCGTAGCCCGGTTCGATGTTGCGCTGATTGGGCTGGATCCAGATTTGTAGAAAATGCGTACCGGTGGTTTGTGAGGGATTGAACTCGCTGTGTCTTACGCCGCTGCCCGCGCTCATCAGCTGCACGTCGCCTGGCTTCAAGGTCGACCCGTTGCCCATGGAGTCCTTGTGCGCCAGTTGGCCGGACAGCACGTAACTGATGATCTCCATGTCGCGATGACCGTGGGTGCCGAAGCCGGCGCCCGCCTGCACACGATCCTCATTGATCACCCGCAAAGGGCCGAATTCCACGTGCTCAGGGTCAAAGTAGTCGGCGAATGAAAAGGTGTGGAAGGACTTGAGCCAGCCGTGATCGGCATAGCCTCGTTCGCCGCCGCGTCGTATTTCGTTCATGGGAACCTCCTGTGCGACAGAATAATCTCGAACAATTTAATAAAAAAGCGCAATATTTGGTGCTAATCAATCTGAAAAATGAATCAATCCATGATCCCAAAGTCGACTTTGGAACAATGGGCCGTTCTGGCCGCCGTGGTCGATGAAGGCGGGTTTGCGCAAGCAGCGCTGGCTCTGAATCGAAGCCAGTCTGCCGTCAGCTATTCGGTGGCGCGGCTCCAAGAATCGCTCGACCTGGAACTGCTCAAGAGCGAGGGGCGCAAATCGGTGCTCACCTCGCACGGCGAGACGTTGCTCGCGCGCGCGCGCGCCCTGCTCAAGGAGATGGAGACCCTCGAGCTGTTGGCGCAGAGCTTGAAGCAAGGCTGGGAGAGCGAACTCAAACTGGTGGTGGACGCGGCGTATCCTCGCGCGCGCCTGCTGCGCATCATTGCCACGCTTCAGGCCACCTGTCCCAGCACGCAGATTCAGCTGGCCGACGTCATCCTGTCGGGCGCCGAGGAGGCCATCGTCAAGGGCGCCGCCGACGTGGTGGTTACCAGCCGCGTGCCGCCGGGATTCCTCGGCGACTGGCTTCTCGATGTGGCCTTCATTGCGGTTGCACGCCCCGACCATGCGTTGTTTGGCATCGAGCGAGCCTTGACGACACACGACTTGGTGCGCCATGTGCAGGTGGTGGTGCGCGATTCCGGAACGTCTCAACCTCGAGACGAAGGATGGTTGGGCGCAGAACGGCGTTTTACAGTGAGCAGCATGGAAGCATCGCTTGCAACGATTCTCGCCGGTCTTGCCTACGCTTGGTTGCCGGAACACCTGGTCGCGGAATCCTTGCAGAGTGGGGCGCTCAAGCGATTACCGTTGGTGAACGGCGGCTCCCGCACCGTGTCCCTGCAGATCGTTCTGGTGCGCCCGGATCTTATCGGACCGGCCGCACGCGCCGCGGTCGCCGCGTTTTCGCAGCACGCCTAAAAGTAACCATGCAGCTCGAAGAAGAGGATCTGCTGATTCTGCAGATTGTTCTGCGGTATTCCAAAATAATGGCGATAGCCCGCGCGCAGCTGCAGGAAGGGTATCGGCGTGTATTCATACACAGCGCTGTAGCGGGTCTGTTGATCATTCGCCACTGACCGATCCGGGTCGTAATACTCGGCGGTCAGTTTGAAGTTGTGACCCTTGAGCAAGTGCCAGTCGCCTTCCAACAACCCCGCTGCAAAAGTCCGACCGCCGGGAAAGCTGTCGTCGTGGATCAGATCCGCCTCGGCCAACCATGCGATCGGACCGGTCTTCAGGCCTGCGAACAGGCCGCCGACCCGGCGGTCGCCGGCGTCGGATTGAGTGAAGGAGCCCGCCACACCCAGCCGCCAGATCGGCTTGACGTACACCACCTGGCTGGTGACCTGGTAGCCTGATCCGCTGGTTGCGTTGCTGGCGCCGTTGGTGATGTCAAATTGTGCGGACCAGGAGGAGTGCTCATAGCCTAGCTCCAGGCCCTTATCCGGCGTGACCATGCTGATGCCGGTAGCCTCGCGGACGAAGGCGGTCTGATCCTGCAGCCGCCAACCGAAGGGTAGGTAGAACTGGCCGCCCTTGATGTAAAAGCCATCGGTGGTGCTGCCGTAGCGAACATAGGCCTCTTCATTTTGCGAGCCGTTGGGCGCGACCTGCTCGTCCAGGTAGATACCCAGCCGGTTCGGAATGAGTTCCACGTCCGCATAGACGCGAAATTGTTCGAGGGCAAATGCCTGCGTACTGGGGGTGTTGGGCGCGGTATCGCGGCTCCAATCGGCGCGCAGGTCGCCGCCGATGCGCAGCATGGGAAGAACCTTTCCGGTCCAGGCGTCGAGCGTGCCGTCCAGGGTTTCCGCGGGCAGCAGTGTTTTGGCGTAAACGATGCCGAAATCGTTGCGCAGGCCTCCGCCGGTCGGGTTGACGTGGCACACGTTGCATTTATAGCCTTCCTGCACCGCGAGATAAGGTTCAGCGCGAGCGCTGCCCGAATAGAGCGCCACGGCAATCACCAGCATCGTGGCACTCAAAAACAATCTCTGTCTCATGGCAAAATCTCAACTTCAAATGCGGCAACCACGCTTTCCCCCAGCGTGTTGGTCGGGCCGATTGCGACAGAGCGTCCTGCGATGTCGCTGAGAAGCCCGGGAGTAGCGGTACGAATCAGCGCGCGATAGCGGCCATTGGCCAGCGGTCGTGCCGGCCAGATCATCAGCACTCTCCCATTGAGGTTCGACACCGAGATGCGGGCCGGTATCGTTTCCATCACCGCCCCACCGGCATCCGGCGCCAGTTTCTCGATGCGCGCTGACCGCATGTCGATTTGACTGACATCGATGTCGTGATTGAATGCCAGCGAGATCTGCGGCGGCGACTCGGTTACCGGATCCATGCTGTCCGGCACGATCGAGGTGATGGCGAACTGCGCCGGCGCGGCGGTGCCCGAGGCCGGCGGCGCGCCATTCGTGATCCATTGCGCAACGAATGCAATCGTCGTTGCCGGCAAATACGGTCCGCCGAGCGGCATCTGCCCGCCGACCGCGGCGTGTCCCTCCAACTTCTGAATGATGTAGCTATTGGCCGGATCGCCCGGTTTGACGCGCAATATCGACGGAACTTCCGTGCTGGGTATCCCGACCAATAAGTTGTAGCTGTTGTCCGCATCGAGGCGCAACCCTTCGGGGGCCGAAGCGCCCTCGTGGCACACGGAGCATATCGGGGTGAAAATATTGGCCTGAAGCGATTCGAAATCGGCGGACAGGGGTATCGTTCCGCCGCCCGGCACGATGGGTCGACCATTGACATCGAGACCATCGCCGTTGCCCGCGCAAGCCGCGGTGACCAACGAGGCGGCAAACCATGCGAAGCGGGCCAGCAATGCCTGCGAAAATACTTTGGCCATAGCGGTATTCAGTCTGCATGGACGGGCTTGTCCATCAGTTCGGAAGGTAGGTGCCCAAGCAATCAATAAAGGTTTAACCTGTATTGCGATGCATCGATGCGCCGACATGTTAGTTGTGAAGTAGTGCGCCGGCTCGCAGGTGCGCGCCGGCTCGCAGGTGCGGCCATTTTGTGCGTGGGTATCGCGGTCGGCTCGACGACGAGCGCCGTGGCCGACGATTGGGGAGGCTCGGTTGTCCTGACCAGCGACTACTTCGTGCGGGGCATCTCGCGCACCAGCAATCAGGCCGCGCTGCAATTGGATTTGCATTATGCGAGTTCGGGCGGATTCATCGCCGGCGTGTTTGCTTCCAATGCGCGCATCGATCCTTATAATCCCGAGGATGTCGAACTCAGCGCATTCGTGGGTTACGCCTGGAGTTTTACGCCGGACTGGCGGGCCAAAATCGCTGCCAGTCACTATGCCTATCCCTGGAATCAAGAAGGTTCAGGCTACAACTACGACGAAGTAGACTTTGACGCGGCTTACCAAGGGTGGCTGCACCTCAGTCTGAACTACTCGCCGAATTCACCCCGATTCTTGGCCGTGCCGTATTTCAAGCTGATCGGCGTCGCGGAGAAATCGGCGGAGATCAGCGTGCAGCGGCCGATTGCCGGCAAGTTCTCCGCGACCGCCGGACTCGGCTACAGCGCGCTATCGGGCCCTGATCCCGGCGGCTATGTGTATTGGAGTGTCGGGGGCGCCTACGACTGGCGCTCGCTGACCCTGGCTGTGTCATATGTCAATACATCTGCCGAGGCTAAGGCATTGTTTTACAATGCGGCTGCGGACGGGCGGTTCACCGGAACTGTGATTTGGCGCTTCTAAAATTCGCCTCGAATTTGCAACCCTTTGATGCATATTAGGTACTCAAGGGAATGACCAGAGCTCAATCAGCGGCAAGTTGCAGATGACTGCGCTACCCAAGAATTCGCCGAAGGAGCGCGATAGTGCGTTGTTGGCGGCCGTCGGGGCGGGAGATCGGCGCGCGTTGGAGGAACTGTATTTAGGCTACCACCGGCGCCTCGCGCAGGTTTCTGTCGCGCTTTACTCCCCGCTATGAAAATGTCGAGGAGATCATCAACGATACGTTCTTGGTGGTCTGGCAAAGCGCACAGGACTTTCGTAATGCATCGCAGGTGTCTACCTGGATTATCGGCATTGCCTATCGCACGGCGCTGAAATCCTTTCGGCGCCAAAAGAATCACTCCGGTCAACGCAGCATTGAGGACTACCCTGAACAGACGGTTGATCCGACCCTCGACACGGAGCAGCGCGATTGGCTGAGTCGCGGGCTGAGCCGTTTGCCAATTGAACAACGGCTGACATTGGAATTGGCCTATCAGATGGGTCATTCCCTGGAGGAAATTGCTGCCATCACGGGGTGCCCGGTCGGCACAGTGAAGGCGCGCATGTTTCACGCCCGCGAAAAATTGCGTCAATTCCTACCCGCGTTGAGCGGTGAGTTGCCCGCATTGAGCTGCCCGGCGCCGGAACCACCGATGAGAACCGAATGAGCGACAACCACCCACTCGAGAATGCGTCGATTCACCAGGAGATCACGCTGTTGCTTCCCTGGTACGTGAACGGCACGCTCGATGACCTGTCGCGTGAGCGAGTCGAAGCGCATGTGAATGCCTGCCCAGCCTGCCGGGATGACCTGAGTTTGGAGCAGCGCATTTTTGCAAAGATCGACGGCGAGACGGCGATCGACTACGTGCCTGGCGCTTCGCTCAAGCGTCTGCAGACACAGCTAGCTTCGCTGCAGTCCAGCGCCGCATTGCCGGAGCTGCCGCAATCGCCCGGCCGAACGCCTTGGCGGGTATTGGCGGCAGCGTCGGTTGTCGCGGTAACGGTATCAATCTCCGTTCTGCTGGTCGAGCGCTGGGTGCAATTGCGCCCGCCCGCGACGCAGCCGCTATATCGCACGGTGACCGTTGATCCACCGCGATCGCGCGACGAGGTCATACGCGCGGTGTTCGCGCCGAATATCACTCTGGTGGAATTGCAGGCGATTCTCGATGAGGCGCAAGTGCGGATCATCTCCGGTCCGAGCGAGGCGGGCGTGTACTCGCTGGCCTCGAGTTCCGAGAAACCGGTGCGCGCTTCCCTGGTACAGCTGCGCCGCCACTCCTCGGTCCGCTTCGCGGAGGCGAGCCGATTGGAGCCAGGGCCGGGCAATTCGCCGTGATTCGACGGGCCCTGATGTGCCTCGCGGCGTTGCTTGTCGGCGCCTGCAGCGACGCGCCGGTACGCATCGACTCGCGAGCGCTCGGCGATCAACAGTCGCAATCTCCCGATCGCTACATCGTGCTCGCCGTGCAAAGCGAAGCGACCGCGTTCGTGGCGGAGGCCGGCGGCACGCCGCGCGGCTACGATGCCGCCGTGGACTATGGCCCGACCTTGCGTGCTCGCCAAACCATGCGCGCGGTGGAGAAGGAATACGGATTGCGTGAGGTGAACGCCTGGCCCATCCAGGCTCTGAACCTTCATTGCGCCGTGCTGGAGATTCCGCCGGAGGCTGACCGCACCGCGCTGATCGCTGCGCTGTCGAAGGACAAGCGTATCAAGCTGACGCAGCCGCTGCAGACCTTCGCCACGCGCACCGCCTATAACGATCCCTATGTCGAGTTGCAACGCGGCTTTCAGCAAATGGACGTTGCCGGCGCACATTCTCTGTCGCGCGGCGAGGGTGTCAAAGTGGCCATCATCGATACCGGCGCCGACATTCTTCACCCGGATTTGCGCGGCAGCATTGCAGCGGCTGCGAATTTTGTCGATACGAACGATGCCCAGTTCCGGCACGATCGGCATGGAACGGAAATGGCCGGGGTCATTGCCGCGGTCGCCAACAACGGCGAGGGCATTGTTGGCATCGCACCGAACGCGCGTCTGTATATTCTGAAGGCGTGTTGGCAGGCTCAGGCAGACGCCGACGCCGCCCACTGCAATTCATTCACGCTGGCGCGCGCGCTGTCCGCCGCATTCGACGCGCATGCGCAGGTGATCAATTTGAGTTTGGCGGGACCGGATGATCCGTTACTGGGGGAACTCATACGCGAGGGCCAACGTCGCGGCGTGTTGTTCGTCGGCGCAGCAGCCGATAACGCCCTGGCCCAGGACGGACTGCTGCACCGGACGGGCGTCATTGAAGTCGGCAGCGAGGAGAGCCGCTCTTCGGTTTCCACCGTTCTGTATGCGCCGGGGCGCGAAATACTGACCTTGCTCCCGGGCGGTCACTACGATTTTGCCTCGGGCGTATCGATCGCCACCGCCCAAGTCAGCGGTGTGGTCGCGTTGATGCTGGCGAAAGACCCTGGTCTGTCGGCCGCGGCCGCTTATGGCTTGCTGCGCGATACCAGTTCCTCGCTAACCGTCGCCGAGGGCAACGCTGCGGGCGTCGATGCGTGTGCGGCCGTGGCCGCGCTCACGCATCAGGGTTCCTGTCGGCACGATAACCGCGTTGCCCTGCACTGACAAAGTTCTTCAGTGCGCCTGCGGCCGCTTGAGCAAATCGCCGCGATCGACGGAACGCACATTCAAGTGCAGCTGCGTTGCACCCCGTATGGTGGTTAGCGGTATTCCAATTCCTGCCGGCCCCAAAGCCCACAGCCGCCGGTAAAAATCCGGCAATGTGCTCACATCATGCTCAGCGACCTCGCTGATGACGTCGCCTTCGCGAATATCCGCTACTTGCGCCGGTCCGCCTTCGACTACGCCTGTCACGTAAACTTTGCCCGCCAGTTCCACAGCATAGATTCCCAGCCAGGGCCTCGGTTGACGGTCCGCTCTTCCGGTGGATTTCAGACTGTGCAGAATGGGTTTTAGCAGATCAATCGGCACGAACATGTTGGCGTTGATCTCCTCGCTCGCGATGGCTTCGCGTACCAGCAATGATCCCAGGCCGACCAACGCACCGCTGTTGTCGATGAGCGCGGCGCCTGACCAATGTGGGTGCGCCGGCGCCGCAAAGATCGCTTCCTCGAGCAGGTACTCCCAGGCGCCGGCGAACTCGCGCCGCGCCAACACCCGTGCCGCTTGCGGGGCGGAGAAATCCTTGGCGCTCAAGATGTGTACCTCGCTGCCGGCGTGCAAATCGGCGGAGGATCCCAAGGGCAGAGGCGGCAAATTCAGTTTCTGCAGTGGCAATATCAAACCAAAACCCGTGACCTGGTCGTAAGCCAGGGGGTGAGCCGCCACCTCGCGTCCGTCAGGCGTTGTCAGCCATACGTCAGTGGCCTCTGTCATCAAATAGCCGATGGTCAAAATTAATCCGGCGGAATCGATGACCACGCCATTGCCGGTGCGCTGCGAACCCAGGATGCCCGCGGTGAAAGCATCCTCGGGGATTACCGCCCGCAGTTTGGTCACTGACCGACCGATGGCATTTAGATCGAGTCCCGTCATATCGCGGTGCGCTCCTTCTTAGGACAAATACACTACTGCAATTGTTTGGGATAGGCGACAATGGCGCATTCTTTCACCGGAGGCGGAGCATGCATCCTAAGATTTCACGACGAGCCATCATCAAGAAAGGAATTATCGCCGGCGCATTGTTGCCGGCCATGGGCCTCGCGACGCGCGAGGCGTCGGCGGCGCCCCTGCCGCCGTTGGATCCAAACGATCCTACCGCAAAGGCTCTGGGTTTTGTGAACGACAACGGTCAAGTCGACACCAAAAAGTACGCGACCTTCAAACCTGCGCAGAAGTGCGGTAGCTGCGCCCAATTTCAGGGCAAACCGACCGACGCCACGGCGGCGTGCACGATCTTTGCGGGCAAGAGCGTGCCCCAAAACGGCTGGTGCCAGGTTTGGGCGCAAAGAGGCTGAAATAGCGGTGGCATGATGGCACGCGATATAACCCAAGCGGTGCGCGATGCGTGCTTGTGGTTGCCGGATGCAGAGGAATTCATGTCTCACGGCTCGCCCAATTTTCGGGTGCGCGGCAAGACTTTTGCAACGTACGTCGTCAACCATCACGGCGACGGGCGCGTGGCCTTGTGGCTGACCGCTCCCTTAGGATCGCAGGAACTGCATGTGCGCGCCGAACCCCGTCACTTCTTCGTTCCCCCCTACGTGGGGCCCCGGGGCTGGTTGGGCGTGAATCTTGATCGAGGATTGAATTGGCAGCGAATTGCCGAGTTGATTCGCGAGGGTTACGAGAAGGTGGCGCCTGCGCCGCTGCGAGCGCGCCTTGGGAAAACTCCCAAACTGCGAGCGCCCGACAAAACGCTGTCAGCGAGCCAGATTGATCCCTTCAAAGCTCCGCGCGCGGTAAGCATTCTGAAACATCTGCGCAAGATCTGCTTGAGCTACCCCGAGGCGAGCGAGGGCAGTCAATTCGGCCATCCGGTGTGGCTCGCCGGAAAGAAAACTTTTGCCATGGCCCGCTATGCGGCAGGCCGTTTGACCTTGTGTTTTTGGGTGGGGGTCGAGCAGCAAAGCCTCCTAACGGCGGATCCTCGCTATCAGATCCCGCCGTATTTTGGACACAACGGTTGGATCGCGCTCGATGTCGCGAAGAATTGCGATTGGGATGAAGCGGCCGCCCTGGCGCTGCAAAGCTACCGGCATTTCGCGCTGAAACGCATGCTGCGATCGCTGCAGTTCGGCTAAGCCTCCAATCCCAAGGCGAGCGCGCCCAGGATGCCGGATCGTATGCCGAGCGCCGGCGCCACCACATAGTGATCGGCTGCTGCGAGAATTTCGCTGCGATCGATGTACCCTCCCAGCCAATGCTGCAACCTTTCACGAATGACAGGCAGCAGGCGCTGCTGGCTCATGACACCGCCGCCCATGATGATTCGTTGCGGCGACAAGGTCAGCACGAGCTGCGCGCACAGCTGACCCAGATAATCCGCCTCGATTTCCCATTGTGCATGCGATTGATCCAGGTGCTGCAATTCTCTGCCGCTGCGCGCCGCGATGGCAGGGCCTGAAGCCAGGCCCTCCAGGCAGTCGCCATGAAAAGGGCAGACGCCTGCGAAGGTCAGATCGAGCGGGTGGCGACGCGGTCGGATGTGACCGATCTCCGGATGCAACAGTCCGTGCAGCGGTGCGCCATCCACGAGTACGCCGCCGCCTATGCCGGTGCCCACAGTCAGGTACACCAGATTGTCGATGCCGCGTCCCGCGCCCCAGCGATGCTCGGCCAACGCCGCCGCATTGACGTCGGTGTCGAAACCCATGGGACAGGAGAATTGCCGCGCCAGCATTCCGATCATGTCGGTGCCGCTCCACCCCGCCTTCGGCGTATTGGCGATGCAGCCGAACTGCGGCGAAGCGGAGTCCAGCACGACGGGCCCAAAGGAGGCGACGCCAATCGCGCAGATGTTCCCCAAGGTGCGGCTGCTCTCAAGCAGAAAGTCGCGCACTTTCGTCAGTGTCGACACGGGGTCCGCTGTGGGAAAGCGCGCCTCGGCGCGAATTGCGCCGCCGGCGTCGCCGATGGCACAAACGAATTTGGTGCCACCGGCCTCTACGGCGCCGTACAGGCGTGCTTCGTCGTTCACGGCGCTCCTTGGCAACCAGGGTACTTCAAAGCATAGCGTACTTAAGACGGCTATAATGTCGGCCCGGCAGCGGCAGTGAGTTCGCCATGAATGCACCCAGCGCAGCATCGCGCGCCATGATCGATCGCTTGATCAGCTTCAATACGGTCTCGCGGGACTCCAATCTTGGCCTCATCGAATGGGTGCGCGATTATCTGCAGGGGTTGGGCGCGACCGCGCGGCTGACTCACGATGCCACCGGCAAGAAGGCCAACTTGTTCGCGACCCTCGGGGATTCCAAGAAGCCGGGGCTGATTCTTTCGGGCCACACCGATGTGGTTCCCGTCGATGGTCAAAGTTGGGACACGGATCCGTTTGTGGCCGTCGAGCGCGACGGCAAACTGTATGCGCGCGGATCGGCAGACATGAAGGGCTTCATCGGCATCATTCTCACTCAGGCGCCCAAGTTTGTCGCCGCGCTCAATGCCAATCGTCTCGATGCGCCCCTGCATTATGCGTTGAGCTACGACGAGGAGGTCGGCTGCCTGGGAGTACGCGGACTGATTCGGGATCTCGAGGAGAACGGCATCCGCCCGGCAGGCTGCGTAGTCGGCGAGCCCACCTCCATGCAGCCCATCATCGCTCACAAAGGTACGCATCGCTTCCGTTGCGCCGTGCACGGCAGGGAGGCGCACTCGAGCTATGTTACGCACGGCGTGAACGCGATCGAATACGCGGCGCGGCTGGTCGTCTACATACGGCAACTCGCCGATCGTCTCGCGCAGATCGAACGGCGCGATTACGGCTTCACCGTGCCCTATACGACTCTCTCCACGGGACTGATTCAAGGCGGTATCGCCGCCAATGTGGTGCCGAAGGACTGCGTATTTCAGTTCGACATGCGCACTTTGCCGCAAGCCTCGCCCGAGGCCCTTTATGCAGAGATTCGCACCTATGCTGAAGCGCTGGCGAAGGAGATGCGGGCCGTCGATCCGGAGTCCGGTATCGACTTGAAATGGGTGAGTCAGACGGTGGGACTTGCCGCGGCCGAAAGCGACGCCATTGTGCAGTGGGCCATGAAGCTCTCGCGAAATACCACCGTGGGCAAGGTCTCGTATGGTACGGAGGCCGGGCTGTTCCAAATGATGGGCGTGCCGACGGTCATCTGCGGACCGGGAGATATCGCCGAGGCGCACCGGCCGAATGAATTCGTCGCCCTCGATCAGCTCGCGCAGTGCGAGATTTTCATGGATCGAATCCTGGAGACCGGCTACGCGAAGGAATCGCAAACACTCGAGGCGGCAACGTAGCGATCGTGGACGGCACAGATGCCGTCGCTCGCGCGCACCGCAGCGTATGCGGAACTCAAGGTAGTCAGCCCCGGCAAGGCGGCCTCGATGTCGCGAGCTGCGTGACTGAAGTGCCGGCACCCAAGGCAGGAGGCGGCGGCGGCCCGCGGCTTAGGCTGCACCCTCATCGGCGCGACCTGGACGCTCATTGACCCAGCCGATTCCAGAACTCGCTGAACACCTGCGTGGACAACACGAACCCGAGCACCACATTGACGAGCACGCCGGCGCTGAATGCATAGAAGGGCCGGGCACCGATGGATGCAAACTCCCGGATGCGCGTCGTCAGGCCGATGCTCAAAAATGCAAATGTGAACGCCCAGGTGCGAAATACCTGCAGCGGCCCCACCAGCGCCGGCAACACGTCCTTCTTGTAGCCGGCATAGTCAAATCCGCGCGAGATCAGGGTCACGACGGCAGATGCCACGAGAAAGCCCAGCACGAATTTTGGAAAGCGGCTCCAGATCTCTGTTGCGCTCGAATTTCCTTGTATGCCGGTACGCTCCCAGCGCGTGGTCGCGATCAATGAAAGGACGAATGCCCAAACGCCGATCCAGACATCTCGACCAATCACTTTCATGAGCGTGAAGGCGCTCACCGCCGCATCCGGATTGCCCGATATTCCCGGCACATTTCCCGCATATCCTCCGTAGGTTTGTGCGGCCGCCAAACCGGCGGCATCCGCGAACTCGGACGTGCCGATCCAGGCGCCGGCCACCCCGGTGGACAGACTCAAGGCGCGTGCGACCAGAGGCAGAATGAATATCATCGCGATGGCCCAAACCACCACCAACGAAATGGCTACCGATACCTCCTGTTTCCGCGCGCCCACCGCGCCGCCGACGGCAATGGCGCCGGACACACCGCACACCGCGCCGCCCGTGCCGAGCGTAGCGGCCAATCTTCGGTCGAGCCCAAGCCGGACGGCTGTGAAGTAGATGACTCCAAAAGTCGACAACGACACGATGGCAGCTTGCACCATGGCCACAGGACCGGCCCAGGCCAGCAGCGTCAAGGGCAAACTGGCGCCGAGCAGTACGATGCCGGTCTTGATGTAAAACTCGACACGCAAGCCTGGATCGATCCAGCGGGGAACCCCGACGGTGTTCGCAACGAGTAGTCCCAATCCCAGTGCCACCAACGGCGGTTCCAAGTTGTAGTGGGCGGCCTGGTCCCAAAGCCCCAGAAAATAAATCGCACCGGCGGCAACATATACAACGAGAAAGGCGGGCAGAAATTGCGTGATTTTGATTTTCAGCGCAGCGGCCCCGACACCGAACGCCACCGCCCACAATACGAATAGCGCCGCGTACTGCGCCCCGTGCAGCTTAAGCTGTGCGGAAACGTCGGCGAGATGGCTCCATTTCTGGGGTGCCGCCGCAATCCATTTGATGCTGCTGCCGCCCGCAAACAGCAGCGCCGCCACGCCGATGAGCGCGAGGCCAATCCATACGGCCCACCAATCTTCCTTGCGGAACAATTCCCCCCAGAATGAGTGGGGTGCGACGACTCGCGAATCAGCAGGGTGGGCGATTTCCGCCATGGTGCGCTCCGGCATTTTATGTGCCGTTACGCTAGTCCCCTTCGTCTAAGCCGTCGAATAGTAAGATCGCATATCCAAGTTACCCGAAGTTATGAGAGGATTGCGCCCGCATGCGAAAATTTGCCGTATTTGCCCTCGTGATGGCGCTGACTTTGTGGTCGGCCGCGCGGTTCGATATCGCTGCGGCAGCCGACGGCGACTCCTATGTGGGAACGTGGAAGGGGTCGTGGGAGGGCGGCGGGGCGACTGGCCGCTTCGATTTGACCTTGCTTCGCGACGGCGACGGCAAGCTCACGGCATCCGTATCGGTGGGAACCGATATGGGAGACTACAACGCGAAGTTCAGCACCGTGACTCTCGCCGTCGACAAGCTCACCGGTGCATACGACTATCCTCCGGATCCGCAGGGCGAAGTCACCATCGTCGGTTCCTTCGATCCCAAAAACGCCACCGGCACCTGGTCGCTGGGCGCCAAGGGCCAGTCCGGCGGACAGTCCATTGCCGGAACCTGGAAAGTCAGCAAGCAGTAATTCGTTTTGTCGCCCATCAGCCGGGCAGCGCAGAACTCAGCTGCAGATTATCGGCGGGATTCAAGAAGCGGATGACCCCATCGTCCAAGGAGCCATACTTAAGGCTCGCCACATCCTTCACGTAGTTCTGGTGCAGTTTCCACGGTACTTTTGAGCCTTGTTTCGGCAGTTTGTCCGCGACTCGTTGGATATACCCTGATGAGAGATTGAGCCACGGTTCCACTGTGAGCGACGGATCTTCATTCTGAGGAACGCACACCTGATAGCCGCCTCTGTCCATGTGATTGAGCACGCGGCAGATGTAATTGCAGGTCAGCTCGCTCTTCAATGTCCAGGAGGCATTGGTATAGCCGAAAACCGAGGCCAGATTCGGAATCCCGCCATACATCGTGCCCTTGTAGTTCAGAATTTTCGCCGGATCAACCGCCTGCCCGTCGACCGCGAGTTGAACCTCTCCGAGCGCAACCAAGCTCAAGCCCGTGGCGGTGACGATAATGTCGGCTGGAAGCTCCTTGCCGCTGCGCAGCTTGATGCCGTGTTCGGTAAAGGTGTCGATTTCGTCCGTAACCACCGCGGCCTTACCCGCTTTGATGGCCTCGAACAAATCGCCATCGGGAACCAAGCACATGCGCTGGTCCCAAGGGTTGTAGCGGGGCGTGAAATGTTTGCCGATGTCGTAGTCGGGACCCAATACAGCTTGTGCTTGATTGAGGATCCATTTCTTGACCCGTTCAGGATTGCGTTTGCATAGATTGAAGAAGTAGATGCCGAAGAGGATGTTTCGCCACCGGACCAGGAAGTAGGCGACTTTCGAGGGCAGGTAGCGGCGCAAGACATTGGCCATGGCATCCTGCTCGGGGCGCGAAACCACATACGTCGGCGAGCGCTGCAGCATCGTCACTTGCGCAGCGGTCTTTGCCATCGCCGGCACCAAAGTCACCGCGGTTGCCCCGCTGCCGATCACGACGACGCGCTTACCGGCATAGGCGAGATCTTCCGGCCACTTTTGCGGATGCACGACCGCGCCGGAAAATCGCCCGCTGCCTGGAAATTCCGGCAGGTAGCCTTGCCGATAACTGTAATATCCGCTGCACAGGAACAGGAAATTGCAGGTGTAGTGCAGCGTTTGCTTATCTTCGCCACCCTCCACCTCGACGGTCCAAAGCGCATCCTTCGAAGACCAGGACGCTCGCTGCACCAGCTGATGGAAGCGGATATTCTTGTCCACCCCATAGTCTTTGGCGGTGTCGTTGATGTACTTGAGAATCGAATGCCCGTCGGCGATGGCCTTGCCTTCCACCCACGGCTTGAAAGAGTACCCGAGGGTAAACATATCCGAATCCGAGCGGATTCCGGGATAGCGAAACAGATCCCAGGTGCCGCCGATGCGCGCGCGGCCTTCCAGAATGACATATGTTTTCTTCGGGCAATTTTTCTGCAGGGCACAGGCGGCGCCGATTCCGGACAGTCCCCCGCCGACGATCAAAACATCAAAATGATTTGGCGACACTAATGACTACCTCTGATCCTTGCTCAAGCGGCATTGCGCGCATCGATCTTGCGCGCAAATCCCGTCACGGTTGCAAAGGCATCGCGAGCCTCCGGCAATAGAGTCACGAACACCGGCCACACATGCGGCAAGCGATCGCGCACGATCAATTCAACTTTGACTCCTGCCGCTGCGGCGCGTTCCGCCAGGCGCAGGGTGTCGTCGCGCAGGATTTCGTGGTGGCTGGCAAAGAGCAGCATGGGCGGCAGTCCGCTGAAATCCCCGTACAGCGGCGAGGCGCGCGGATCGTGCGCATCGGCGCCGGCCAGATACAGCGCCGCCGCCTCCCGGACACCCCTCGGAGTGAACATCGCGCAGCTCTTCGCATTCGATTCCACCGAGGCTCCGGTGACCGCCAAGTCGGTATACGGAGAAAAACCGACGATCGCCTTAGGCTGCGGCAACCCGGAGTCGCGGACACCGAGTGCGGTCGCAATGGCCAGGCCGGCGCCGGCCGAGTCGCCCGCCAGCACGATGGCTGCCTCGGGATGACGGTCGAGCAACCATCGATACGCCTTGGCTGCATCCTCCACCGCCGCAGGAAAGGGATGCTCCGGCGCCAATCGATAGTCGAGGCCGTAAACCGGCGCGCGAAAAGCATCCGCCATCGCGATCAGAACCTGGCGGTGAGTCTGGGGGGACCCAAAAATATAGCCCCCGCCGTGCAAGTACAGAACAATGCTCGATACCGGTCGAGAGCGAGGTGTCGATAAATCTGCCACGTCGAAGTTCAGGCCCTGGTCGGATTGCAGACTTTCCACCTTGAATCCGGCCGGCACCGAGAGGGCGCTCTTTGGCGGATTTCGCGTCATCTTGCGTAGCCGCTCGACGTTCAAGGGCTTCTTGCCATGCCGTTTCATGGTGAAACGAAAGAACCCGTTCAATATTCTGGCCTGCCAACTCAGCATTATGTTTACCTATAGAGGTCTCGCCCAAGGCCTCGCGGAATTACTCTAGCAAACCGGGCACTGGGTAACGAATTGACCCGGGAATATGGGGCGCGTGTCCATATAAATCAAACAGCTATCAAATATTGTGACATTTCCTCGCTACAGATGTAGGCGATTTCGCTGAGGAGTGTCTCATGGCGCAAAAACTTATGGGCTCAAAGCCGTCCAGGGCAAACGCCTCCGCCGGCGCCCATCGCTGGCGAGCAGTCGCCATTCGATCTAACGGCGCGACTTGCGAGGCCGCGCAGGCCTGCCGTGGCGCGCGATTTCTGTGCTCCGAAGCACCGCGGCTACCGCTGGCTGAATGCACCACAGCCGACACCTGTACCTGCGTCTATAAACACCTTCCCGACCGCCGGCTCGGCTCGCGGCGCCAGGAGGAAGGCGGGGGCATCGCGCGCACGAACAAGGCTGGTCAGGAGCGGCGTAAGGAACGGGATCGCCGCAATAGCGACCCGGAATAGCACCCAAGATCCCGCGGGTCTGCACCCCTCAGACACCTCTAATTCGTATTCCTATATGAGGCTCTAGAATTTCTCTTAAGCCAAGGATAGGAGACTTAAAATGACGCGAATCGGCAAATTGGCCCTGGCCTGCCTGCTGTTACCCACCCTTGCCGCGGCACAAGATGCGCGGTTGAAGCTGCCGGACTTCAGTTCGTTGGCCGGCAAAGCGACCGAGACGGTGAATATCACTTTAGGTCCCTGGCTTTTGCATATGGCGGGAGCATTCATCGATGACAAGGATGAGGATGCCGCAGCCACGAAGCACTTGCTGGCGGGAATTCACTCCATTCAGGTTCGAAGCTATCAATTTCCCACCGACTTCGCCTATTCCTCCGCCGATATCGACTCGGTCAGAAAGCAGCTGTCCGGGCCGGGCTGGAGCCAGCTGATGCAGGTGCATCATCGCGATAAAAGCGAGAATGTCGATATGTACATTCTGGTCGAGAATAATCTGACCAAGGGCTTTGCTTTGATCTCGAGCGAACCACGGCAATTCACCATCATCAATATTGTCGGTTCGATCAATATCGACGACTTGCCGAAGCTCGAAGGCCGGTTGCACCTGCCCAAGGTAAGCGCGGACGGGACCAATTTATTGATGTGAGGAACAGACTGCGTATCCTGATGGCTTTGCGCGGACACGTTCACATTGAATGAGGCGGACCCGGGTTTCTTGGATGAACAACTGTCGCGGGCGCGCCTGGGCGAATCGAGCGGACTCTCGGCCCTCGTCCGGGCGCACCAACGATCCGTCTACAGCTTGGCGCTGCGCATGCTGGGCACCAAAGATCTTGCGGAGGATCTGACGCAGGATGTTTTTATGCAACTGAGCGGCAATCTGAAATCAATTGAATCCAATCAACATCTCGCATTTTGGCTGCGCAAGGTCACGGCCAATCGAGCCATCGATGCGATCAGGCGCCGCTCGCGCGTCGTAATGACCTCTTTGGACGAGGCGGAGCAGCTCTTCAGCGCGGAGGAGGGCAGTGATCCGCTGCTGCAGCGGCATCTGCGGAACCTGCTGCAGGAATTGACTCCCCAGGCACGCGCGGTTTTGCTGTTGCGGTTTCAAGAAGATCTGGACCCGCTCGATATTGCGCGCACGCTCGACATGCCGATCAATACCGTCAAGAGTCATTTGAAGCGCTCACTGGACAGCCTGCGCGAGAAAACCTGCGAGGACCATCCGACATGAACGATGATCTTGAATCAGGGCTGCGCTCGAGCCTGAGGCCGGTGGCCCCGCGCGATGAGTTCTCGCAAAAACTGGTGGCACAGGTGGTGGCGCGCGCGCGCCCGGATCGGTCACCGCGGGCCATGCCGTGGCGAGCGTCGAAACGTTCGACCTGGTGGCTCTCGGCAGGTCTTGCAGCGTCGCTGCTGCTTGTTGTGGGTGTGCAATATTCAAATGCAGCAGGAGCGCGCGCGGCAGAACGGGCTCGAGGCGCGGCGCCAGGTTGTGGAAGCCCTGCGCGTGACCAGTCAAAAGCTCAATCTGGCCTACGAAACGATCAAGAGTGAGTCTTCATCGCCGGCCAATGAGAAGCCAGGCGTTTGAGCCGCTCGGGGAATTGCCAATGAGATGTTGGAATGTACCGCTATTGTTCGCGCTGCTCGTGCCGGCACTGGCGTGGGCGGGGCCTAATCCACGCTTGATGCTGCCGGAATTCCCGGCGTTGGCGCAAAAGGCCACGGAGTCGGTGGTGATTACCCTGGATCCTGCGCTGCTGGCGATGGCCGGTCACTTTCTGGACGGCAACAATGATCCGCAAGATGCCGCTACCAAGGAGATCATCAAGGGTCTCAAGGGGATCTATGTCAGGAGCTACACCTTCGACAAGGATTTCGCGTATGAGCCGGCG
Organism: uncultured Gammaproteobacteria bacterium; assembly: GCA_963775565.1. Taxonomy (GTDB): domain Bacteria; phylum Pseudomonadota; class Gammaproteobacteria; order Steroidobacterales; family Steroidobacteraceae; genus Bog-1198. Next base: position 798,814 of record CAVZJP010000013.1, on the reverse strand, counting down.
GATCTCGACGCAGTCAGACGTCAGCTTTCGGCGCCGGGTTGGAATCGTCTGGTGGAAACCAGAAGCCGCAAGACGCGCGCGGACGTTGACATCTATATCATGGTTGATAACAACCAAGCCATTGGTCTTGCCCTGATCGCCAGTGAACCACGTCAATTCACGATCGTGAACATCATTGGCGCCATCGACCTGGAAAAGCTGCACAAGTTGGAAGGCCAGTTCGGCGTGCCGAAGCTCGATATCGAGTCGCCGAAAGCGCCGGCGCCGAGCACACAGAAATAGATCATCGCGAGCCGCGCGAACTACTCAATGAGATTTCGCAGCAACCGGCGCCGGGCTATTGGCAGTGAGCGTGTCCTTGGAGGGCTGAAGCAACGCTTTGCACGTGCGCATGGCTTCGTTGTAAGACAAGGTCTTGTTGGCCGCCATTCTCTTCGTCATGCAGTCGTTGATCTGTTGCCTCAACACCGGCGTGGACGGGGCGGTAGGTTCGACCGCCGCGGCAGACGCGCTCATCAAGAATACCGCACTCGCATAAATCGCCGTCGTGGCACGCTGCATTGCGATTCTCCTTCAAGCCAGCCAAATGAGGAGAGCATCAAAGTCCTTGCGTGAGTATTTGCCTCACAGCGGTGAATTACAAGAGCGGAAAGTTGGTCACCGCACTCAGATAGCGACTCAATGATTGCGCTGCGGAACTTGAACTGATGTTCCGAGATAGCGCCGCGGCCGCCATCACGTACATCGAGTCCGTGCGCGCGGCGATTGCTACAAAAACACCACCCAATATCAGGCTCTGGCCGAGAAGCGATTGAGCAGCATCGATGAACTGCGGTAGCAGCGCAGCAAAAAACAGCGCGGTCTTCGGATTGAGCAGCGCCGCGAGGCCCAGCGAGGCTGCGGCCGCATTGGCAAGGAAATGAGGCTGGCAACCAAGAACATGCCAAATGTTGCGGAGGTCAATAATGCGGCGATCATAAGTTATGATACTCTTGCAAAAACAATATGTTAGAGAATATTTCTATATAATACATTATTTCTTACAAAGCATTTTTTTAACCGTGCACCCGGTGTCGTGCGGGCTCAACGTCAGATAGACTTAATGTGAGAATAAAGAGCTGGGAGTTGGTTGGAATGATGAATCATAGACTCATCGCGACGCTGCTCGGAATCGCGGTTGCTTATGTTGCGACGCCGTTGCGAGCCGCAGACGCTCGGCCGGATCTCGAGGGCACGTGGACCAATGCCTCGCTGACCCGCCTCGAGCGCCCGGCGCAATACGGCGATCGAAAGGTGATGACCGCAAAGGAAGTCCAGGCGCTCGAGAAGAAGAATAGCGATTTGGTCGCGCTGGGCAATAAGCCGACGGACCCCAAGGCCACCGTCAAGGATCTGCCCGCAGATTGCAGCGACGGGCGCGGCAACAATTGCAATTACAATGCCGCGTGGACCGACCCTGGCTCCACGGTGATGCGCGTGAACGGCGAGCCGCGCAGCTCTTTCATTACTTTCCCGGTGAATGGACGGCTTCCGGCCTTTACGCCCCAGGCTGTTGCCGACGGATCCGCGGTTCGCCGCTATGGTCCGCCATTGCCGCCCGGCCTGCACGTCAACGACAATCCGGAAACCCGCGGACTGGGTGAGCGCTGTCTGACTTCATTTGGTTACAGCGCAGGTCCTGTGATGCTGCCGCTGCTCTACAACAACACTTATAAGATCGTGCAGGGAAAGGATACGGTGGCGATCGAGGTGGAAATGGTCCACGACGTTCGCATCATCCGCTTGAATGGCGTGCACCGCAGCGATGGATTGCGGCCATGGTTCGGGGATTCCATCGGCCACTACGAAGGCGACGCATTGGTGGTGGAGACCACGAACTTTCCGCAGTCGCAGCCCTTCCTCGGATCGTGGAGGAATCTCAAGGTCACCGAGCGCTTCTCGCGCGTGGGCGCGGATCGCGTGCTCTATCAATTCAAGGTCGAAGATCCCACTGTTTGGACCGAGGCCTGGGGCGGTGAATACGAGTTCAGCAAGGCGGGCGGCATGCTCTACGAATATGCCTGTCATGAGGGCAACTACGGCCTGCCCGATATTCTCGCCGGCGCACGCGCCGAAGAAGCTGCAGCGGCCGAGAAGGCCGGCGTCAAGGCGGTGGCCTCGAAATAGCCTGCGACAACGCCCTGAGCTTGAGCGTGGGCGATGCCCGTTGATGGGACCAAAGTCCGATGTCCTACGCGGTATCGGTGTAGTACAAGGACTCACAAGCTTGACGTAGCGATGCGACGAGCCTCGAATTCTATTGAGAATTCGCTTGACATTTTGGTTTCATCAACACGGGTTTGTAAGGAGCAGGTATGAGCATTAGATCCAAAGTCCGCCTTGCGGCGTGGCAGACGAGTTTCCTTTGCGCCGTCGCCCTCGCCACCGCGGGCACCGCAGCGCTGCTGGGCTCCACCGCCGCTATCGGTTACGACGCTTCCCTCATCAACGAAAAGTTCGCCGACTTGGAACCAGCCATCCAGGATCTGCGCAAGGAAGCCGGTCAGGATCGGCGCGCCATCGTCAAGGCCAACATGTTGCTCACCGAATCCGAGGGCACGATATTCTGGCCTCTCTATGATGAGTACCGCGCCGATCGCACAAAATTGGGCAATCGTAAGGTGAAATTGGTCACCGATTACCTCGCATTGCGCGGCACCATGAGCGAAGACAATGCGGCGGACATGACCAAGGAACTGCTGTCCATCCAAAAGGATACAGTTGAGGTCAAGGAGAAACATGTGAAGAAGATGTCGAAGGTGTTGTCGGCACGCACGGTTGCTCGATTCTTTCAAATCGACAACAAGCTCGATGCCACAGCCGACATTGTTCTGGCTGCCAGGCTTCCTTTGACCTATTGATCGAGTTCTAGTGATAGAGGGTCGGCGGCATGGGCTGCCGACCCGCGCGTAGCACGCTCGCCATCGAATGAGCGTTCGCCATTGAGGGGCGAGGGCGCGGCCAGATGCTCAGGCCGAGTTATCCCTTAAAAATTTGCCGTGATCGTAAGGCCGAAGGCCAGCGTATTTTTATCGGAGGGCTGATAGTTGCGCTGCCATCCGAGGTAAAAATCCGCTTCCCAGATCTTGCCGAGAGAAACAACGCTCCCCGCCTCCATACGGAGTCGGGTAACTGCTGCATCGTAGCGGCTGTCGTAGTAGAGCTCCGTATTGAGGTAGGGCGTCAGGGTAGTGCGCGTGAGTGTGAATGGCCGCTCAAAGCGCAACCGGTTTCTTACACGGTATGAGTCAACGCTCTCGATGTCGCGATGATCGAGCCGCGTACGATCGGTCATCAACACCTCATCGCCCAAGTGCCACCGGTAGTTGAAGTCCAGTGAGACGCGATGCTCGACAGTGTTGTTCTGGCCGGGGGAGTCGGGAAGGGTGTTGATATATTCGAAGCCGACGCGCCATGAGATCGGGTCGTTCATCCGATAATCCACGTATAGGGCTGATGTTCCGCTCGTTCTGTCGCCGGAGTCATCGCGCGTGCCGGTAGCGACGTATTCCAGCCTCCAAGCATCCGTGAACCTGTACCAGAGATCGAGCTCCGGCCAGAATTCCTCAGTCGCTTCGGCGCGGACCGTGCGGGCGAGTGCGATGCAGCCAAGCACCAGTACGGTGGCCCCAATCCCTGCCGCTTTGGTTTGCATATTTTCCTTGGTATTACGCCAGGCGTGCGTGCTATAAACCAGACTTCCGACCCACGCGTAGATGGGACCAAAGTCCGATGGTCCGAACGCGGAAATCGCCGTATCTCGTCACTCATGATACTTGCTATCCACGGAGAACCCGCCATGCTCCCACACCTCCCAGAAACTCGTCGGTTCCATGGTCCTCTGGTCACCCTTGCGCTTGGCGGACTGGTCACACTGGTCGGTGCCGTCGCGTCTGCGCAGACGCCCACCGCAGCTCCGGCCGCTCCCGTGATTTACCCAGCCAAGGGTCAAAGCGACGCGCAGCAGCAGCAGGATAAGACGGAGTGCTATAGCTGGGCCACCAAACAGACCGGCTACGACCCGGTCCAGGTGTTGCAGCAGCAGCAGGCGCAGCAAACCGCGCAGACGCAGCAGGCGCAGGCCGCGGCACCGCCGCCGCAAGGTCAGGTTGCGGGGGGCGCGGCAAGAGGCGCCGCGGGCGGCGCTCTAATCGGCGCCGCTGCGGGAGATGCAGGCAAAGGCGCCGCGATCGGTGCCACCGTCGGGGCGGTCAGCGGCAGCGCGAAGAAACGGCGGCAGGCCGATGCACAAGCGCAGGCGCAGCAGCAACAGGCGGCGCAGCAGGCCCAGCAAAATGCGGCGAACAATGCGAAGCTCGCTGACTACCAGAAAAATTTTGGCGCCTGCATGCAGGGCCGAGGCTACGGCGTAAGCTGACAACTAATACAAGGAGAACAACAATGCACCCCAAGTACTTACTCATCGCGATGACTGCGCTGACGCTCAGCGCCTGCACCACCTACTATATGGTCAAGGACCCGCAATCCGGTCAGCAGTTCTATACCACCGAGATCTCTCAGAAGAAGGGCCAGGCCGTGGTATTCAAGGATGCGGCCAGCGGCGCACAGGTTACCCTGCAAAGTTCTCAAGTGTCGGAGATCAGCAAGGATCAGTACAAGGCCGCAATCGCCCCGCCCGCGAAATAGCATTGTCGGCGCGAAATGAATCTCGATCCCAATGGGATGGCGACGGGGCCGGTGTCAATCGATGGCGGCTGCCATACTCGCTACCACATCGTAAAGCGCGGCGAGACGCTGGCGATGATCGCCACGGCATACTTTGGCGACCCGGCTCTGGCGCAAGCCCTATTCGAGGCCAATAGCGACGTTCTCCCGGCACCCGACGCCGTTGTTTCCGGACAGACACTGCGAATCCCGCATGGTGTCGATCGTTAGCGCGGGGAGCTTTCGGCGAGGGCGGCCATGATCATGGCGATCAATTGCTCGCGCCGCAGCGGTTTCGCAAGATACGCGATTGCGCCGTCGGCGAGACATTGTTCGCGGACTGCAGGTTGATCATGTGCCGTGACGACGATGATCGGCACGCCGATTTTTGCGGCCGTCAGTCGCCGCTGAATATCGCGGCCGGTCAGCCCCGGCATCTGGAAGTCGAGTATCACGCAATCCGGCACGCGCGTCGCAATGGAATCAAGAAATTCCTGGCCGGAGGCAAAATCCACGACGTCGAACCGCGAGGCTCTTAAGGTCCGCGATAGCGCTCGCCGAACTGACTCCTCGTCGTCCACGATTGCAATGAGGGGCCGCGCCAATATCATCTCACTAGGTATCGATCCGGGCCGTAAATCGGAAGACCGCACCGCCATCAGCGCGATGCTCGGCCCAGAGCCTCCCTCCATGAGCTTCGACAATCGACCGGCAGATTGCCAGGCCGAGACCCAAGCCTTGTTTTTTGGTGCTAACAAACGGCTGGAAGATCCGCTCGGTGTCTCCCGCAGCGATGCCGCAGCCGCGATCCGACATTGAACATTCGATGTAACTGCTGTCGGCGGCCAGCTGGGTTGCGATAACAAGCTTCCTCTCGGTTGGCGCAGCTCCGCTCATGGACTCGCAGGCGTTGACGACAAGGTTGAGCACGACCTGCTGCAATTGCACCCGGTCAGCGAGTACTGCCGGAGCATTGGAGTCGAGCTGCATGCTGACTGAGACGTTGCGCGTGATCAAATCGCTGCGCGCAAGATCCAGGACTTCGCGCACAACTTGATTAAGATCGACGGGCTGCCGTTGAATCTCTCCGCGGGCAAGCAAGGATCGCAGACGCTGAATAATTTCAGCGGCGCGAACATCATCGGCAATGATGTCTCGCAGAATATCGCGCACTTCGGCCAGGTCCGCCGAGCCCGTGACAAGCAATTGCAGGGCGGCTTCCGCGTTGCCCAGGATCGAGGTAAGCGGCTGCGCCAGCTCGTGGGCGAATGCGCCTGACAGCTCTCCGAGAACAGCCGCCCGACCAAGCAACGCCAATTGGTGGCGCTGCTCGCCCGCCTGCGCAGCGGCGCGCTTGCGTTCGGTAATGTCGGAGCGGATGATCACGGCTCCTCCGGCGCGACGACGCAGCGGTTCGATGGAGATCTCGAACCACCGCAAGTCGTCTGCGGTGACGAGGGAGAACTCGAAATGGCGTCGGGCACTCAAACCCTCTAGGACATCTCGCGCTCCCGCCAGCAAATCCACGGACATTGCATCGCCCGTCGCCGCCGCGGCGGCGTACGCTTCCAAATAGTGACTGCCCACTCGTGCGCTTTCGAACGGGTGAAGTGCCGCGCGCTCGAAACGCCTCCAGGGCTCGTTGACTTCGATGATGATGCCGTCAGCATCGAGAACCACTATCTGATCGTGTATCGAGGCCAGAATTGCGGCGTGGAGAAGATCGGCCTGGCGCCGCGCCTCATCGGCGCGCCGCACGCTCGATAAATCGCAGGCGACGTAGACGCCTTCGGCGTCGGGCCCGGGGAACGGGAAGGAACCTGCCAAAACCGGAGCGCGCCGGCCGTCGTGCCGCAATAGTTCGCGTTCCTCGGGCGCAATGCGTCGCCCGTCCAGCGGTTGCGTTGCCCCGATGGCCAGCATTTGGCTTCGAAGCCGTCCACTCTCGAGATCGCTGCGCTCGAACCCGGTCAAGCGAAGAAACGCATCGTTGGCGTCGGTTATTCTGCCGCCGCGCCGCCAAATCGCCGTCGGAATGATATTGTTTTCGAATAGGGTTCGCATGCGCGCTTCGCTGCTCTGCTTTGCCGATTCCAGAGAATTCCGCTCCTCGAGGGCCGCGGCCAGCAACAGCAATGGCATGCACGTGACGACGAGATAGAGATCCAGCGATAGAGCAATCTGCGCCGGCGACTGCGTGCCGAACGGACCACCGCCATTGATAACCCCCCAGGTGGCAAGGATTCCGAGAAACAGAATTGAACCGCTCGCACCGACCACCCCAAAGCGCACCGCGGCCCATAAGAGCATCGGCAAGGGCGCATAGATGATTGCAATGGAATCAGTTGGCCGAAGACCGGGCGCCGCGAAGACCAGAATTCCGACGGTTGCGAGAGTGACGGCCAGCAAGCAGCCTTCCGCGGACCGCAGTGTCGGCATGGACCATCCGCCTTTGCGATTCCACGCGGCAGCGTGAACGATGAGCGGCACCAGGGTCAGAATTGCAAAGGCATTGGTGAGCGTGCGGGCGATGGCCGTGATCCAGAATGCATCGCTGATGCCGAGCGCAACAAAAGCCGCCGCCATGAGCACACTGGTCGACAATGAGGCAAGCACTGCTCCAAATGCGATGAGAATCAACGCCGATTTCAAATGATCGAAACGCCGGGTGTCCGGCGCGAGAGCGGAGAGCGCAAATGCGCCGATCAGTGCCGTCGAGCAATTGACGATGTATTGAATCAGCACTTGTACCGAAGAGACATGGCTGAGGGGCAACTGGGCCAGCAGATGTGCCGGCAGCACCATTGCGAGGTAAACCCACCAGTCCTTGCGATTCGCGAGCACCAGTGCGGCGAGCAGAATGGCGTTCGGAGCCCACAGTATGGAGACGGGTGATCCAGGAAATGCCAGCGCGGCACCGAGTTGCGCCGTGAGGTAGTAAGCGACGCTGACCGCGATCGCTTTGCGCAACGTTCGCACAGGAGGAAAACGCCAGGTGTGCGGGCCAGTCATATCGCGGGACGCGTCGCGGGGCTGCGAAACTTCGCCGGGTATGACGGTAGATCCGAAGCTGGCAGCCTTTCTCATATGCGGCGTATGCTCTGGGGAAAAAGCGCAACACGGCGCCATTAGCCGACCCTTGTGTTATGGCCGTGTCTGATCCGATAAGGGATTGGACCTAGGTCCCATACCCAACATGGCCGCCCTATTTCAGTGTACGAACCTGTCGCGATCCGCTTCACCTTTGCCGGCTGGCCGGGGGTACAACGGCGCAATACGCCCTTGGTCTTACGGCATCGCCCGTCCGCTGGATAAATACTACCCTCAAGGCATGGAGATCCGAGATCGCTTCGTGGACTCTTTACCACGGGCATCAAATGCATCGTATCCGGCGCGATGGCGATCGTGCGGAACAGGTCCACCATTTTTAAGGGACCCCGATTTCGGCTCCTTGCCCCTTATGGCCCGGCGTCACCCTCCCTTGGCGCCGGGCCAAATTTTGCCTTAGGGCATCCCAATCGCGGAAGAATGCTGCATCGCGGAAGGGTCGCCATTTCCGTCGCCGCAATGGCGGTGAGGTGGCAAATACGAGAAAACAAGGCTAGTCTCCTTATGACAAAGGATTGCGCGGCTGACCGCCGGACGGAGAGGAACAAAAAGGAGCAGGAGAAGGGATATGGACACGCAGCCAGTTGTATTTTTGGTCGACGATGAACCCTCGATTCTTGACGCGCTGAGCAGAATGCTTCGTGTGGAGGGTTTCGCGGTGCGCACCTGGAATTCGGGGGTCAAGTTCCTCCAGGAACACCAGACCGAGATTCCCGGCTGTCTCGTTGCCGATGTGCGAATGCCGGGCCTTGACGGACTGGAGCTGCAGCGCGCGCTGCGCAATAGCGGCTCGGAAAGACCCATTGTGTTCGTCACGGGTCAGGGGGATATTCCGATGACCGTGCAGGCCATGAAGGCCGGCGCGGTGAGCTTTCTGTCCAAACCCGTTCGCGGGACGGAATTCGTAGCGGCGGTGCGCGAGGCGATTTCCAAGGATGAAAGCATTCGCGCCGCCCGTCAGGAGCGCCGCGATGTCGAGATGCGGGTTGAGAAGTTGACCCGGCGCGAATTGCAGGTACTCAAGCTGATTACCCGCGGATTGCTTAACAAGCAGATCGCCGCGGAACTGGGCGCGGCGGAGAAGACGATCAAAGTGCATCGCGCACGCGTCATGCAAAAGATGCAAGTGAGATCCGCCGCGGCTCTCGTCGGGTTGTTGTCGGGACCGGGCGCCTAGCTGCCCGCCCGTTACGGGGGAGCCACCACGATATAGCTCGTGGTGCTGCCGACAAACTGCGGCTGATACCACGTACTGCCGCATTGTTGATACGTCAAGCCGTTGACCACGACGGGTACGCAGGACGGCGGTACCGTGTTGACAATGGATCCAACTACTGCCGCAGTGACAGCGACCGTTGCGGTCACCGCCGCTGCGGCCGCAATCGGGTGATAGCAACAGCCGCCGCCGTAGTATCCCCCGTGATTGTAGTTATTGTTGACGTTGACATTCACGTCACGGTTCACATTCACGTTCGTGTTGTTGTTCACATTGGTGTTGTGATTGACGTTGGCATTGTTGTTGTGATTGATGTTGGCATTGTTGTTGCGATTGGCGTTGGCACTGGGTGCGTTGTTACGATTCACGCTGGTGCGTGCGCTGCCGCCCCCACCACCTCCACCGCCCCGGCCGCCGCCGCCCCGCCCATTGGCATCGGCGATGGGACTTAAGTTCAGCAACGCGAGGGCCAGCACCGCGGCAATTATCGCTTGGAGTGATCGGTTCATGGTGGGTTACTTCTGTTTTTCAGCGGCGGAGGGGTGCAGTTCCGCGATAGTGATTTTGTGAGCGTCCTTGGGCGGATTGAAATCGAATGACGCGTCGTTGAAGGACGGGGCAAGATTCCAAATAAGAACAGCGCTGTGCCGAGGCCGCGCAGGATCGGATGTCGTGGTCAGAACGATTTTCCTCGGCAAAGGATAATCGCCGTTCTGGATCCATATCTGCCAATCCAGACCCGGCTGACGGAATGCATACTGCTCACAGGTCACCCCGAGTATCTCGCTGGGACCGGCATCCGTTGCTTGCGTGATATCGCCGATTTCCGATTGGGCGGTGCCCCAGGTGAAGAGATCCTCCATGGGAAGATCGATGCCGTATTTGTCATACAGCCGATCAGCGAGCTCGACGATGGTGGGCGGGGCAGGGACGGTTGCGTAGTAATTAACGTGCTCGCCATAGAGCGTTACGGTCTTGCCGTTGTAATAAAAAAACCGATGCGCGTCGTCGCTATTCACTTCCACTCGCAGTTTGTTCGGCACGCTTGACCAGAATATCCGTCACCCGGTCGGTTTCGATATTCTGCCCATCATCGGTCACATCGTCAGTGGCGGTGGCGGCCTTGACTTGGAAGGCCTTCAGACTGCGAAGATAGGTTCCCATTTTGTTGAGCGCCGCGATAGCCGCGGGATCGACTTCGGAAGCCGAAGCCGGGGCGGCAGCGGCGGTCTTGCTGGCTGGCGCGGGCTTGCTGCCCTGCGATTGCGCCCCGCCTATCGAACTGAATGCAGCCATCGCCACCAACAGCACCGCAACGTGGCTTGAACGCCTCATAGAATCCCCCACTGAACGCGACGGTAGGAGGGTCTTGTACGTCGTCCTTCCGGGTTTGAGCATCGGACTTAAGTCTTATGTATGGTATTCAGTCATGATCGAGCACTCTTTATGACTATTCGCGCGGCCCGGCCGGCGATGCGCCCGCTATCGCCATGCTGCACGCCAACAGCTGGAGATCTGCCTACCGCGGCATCCTGCGGGATGAATTCTTGGACGGCGCACTCGATGCGAATCGCCGCGTTCTCTGGGGTTCTCGCCTGTCGGATGAAACCCCGAATAACCAGGTCATCCTGGTGGACGAGGAAGCCGGAGAGATCCGCGGCTTTGCCTGTGCATTCATCGATGCGGATCCGGAGTGGGGGACGCTGCTCGATAATCTGCACGTCGTGCCTGAATTGAAGGGCCGGGGCTTGGGCCGGCGGCTGATCGCAGTGATTGCGGCAAAGGTGTTGCAAAACGCATCCAAACCAGTGCTTCACTTGTGGGCATACGAGAAGAACCACGGTGCGCGGCGCTTTTATGAGCGTTTAGGCGGTGTTGCCACGGCGTGCGAGGAGGAGCCGGCGCTGGATGGCACGCGCGTCAATGCCGTGCGCTATTTCTGGGATCAGCTCGTCTGATCTGGCGGCAGGTGCGAACCCGAGCTGCGGATCAGCTGAATCGCGATAGCCAGGTCAATACGCGCTCAATCGAGGGCTTGTATGGAGGCCGGACGATGCCGCCGCCTGAGAAGCGGGATTGCATGAAGACAGGCTTCTCTTTGGAGAACTGTCGAAACCCGTATTCGCCGTGATAGTGGCCTTGCCCTGAAGCCCCCACGCCGCCGAATGGCAGCTCTTCTTGGGCGATGTGCATGAGCGTGTCGTTGATGGAGACGCCACCCGCGATCGTACCGGAGAGAACCTGATCGCGAACAGCACGATCGTTGCCGAACCAGTAAAGGGCGAGCGGCCGCTCGCGAGCGTTTACGTAGGCCAGGGCGTCCTCCACGGTGTCGTAGGGAACAATGGGCAGGATCGGGCCAAAAATCTCCTCGTTCATCACCCGCATGCTGTCGTTTACGTTGAGCAACAACGTCGGCGGCAGCTGCCTGCCGGCCGGTACCGAAGCGGTGACTGTCGGCTCGATCTCAACAACTGTCGCGCCGCGCGTCCGTGCGTCTTCAACCAATTCGCGCAATCGCCACAAATGCCGGTCACTGATGATCGCTGAATAATCCGGATTTGAGCGAAATGTAGGATACATGCGGATCATGCTGCTTCGCATCGCTTGAACGAAACGATCGGTCTCGCCCCGCGGCACCAACATGTAATCAGGGGCAATGCAGGTCTGGCCGGCATTGATCAATTTTCCCCAGGCAATGCGGTCGATGACCGAATCGAGATTGCAGGACGGATCGATAATGGCGGGCGACTTGCCACCCAGCTCCAAAGTGACCGGCGTCAGGTTTTTTGCGGCCGCCTGGGCCACCTCGCGGCCTATCGCAGTGGAGCCGGTAAAAACCAGGTGATCGAAGGGCAGGGCAGCAAATCGCTTTCCGACCGCGGCATCGCCCGTGACCACACAACCTCATCAGGCGCAAAGGTCTTGGCGATGCCTTCGCCCAGGGCTTTGGAGAAGGACGGAGGTCAATTCTGAGGGTTTGATCATCGCGCGATTGCCGGCAGCAAGCGCACCGATGAGCGGCGCCAGCGCCAGTTGCAGCGGATAGTTCCAAGGGCTGATGATGCCGACGACCCCCAGTGGTTGCCGCATGATCATCGATTTACCCGGCTGATAGGCCAAGGCTGTTGAAACCCGCCGGGGCTTCATCCATTTCGCCAGATGGCGAATCGCATGACGAATCCCGCTCTGAAGCATCAAGGTTTCCGTGATGCGAATTTCCGTGGCGGAGCGTGTGCCGAAGTCATTCGCAATAGCTCGGGAAAATTCTCCGGAATGCGATTCGATGAGCCGGCTCAAACGATTGAGTCGGTCCACGCGCACCGCGCGCGGCGGCGACATCTCGGAGAGGAACGCCTTCTGCTGTCGATGAAGCAACTCGCTCAATTCAGCCGAGGAGGGATCTGACGCAGACGCCACGGAAGGTAAGGAACTCATGAAGCCTCCTGGTAAAAGCAGTCAGACCCTGCGGCTCATGGCGGGGGCGCGGGCAAAGGCTGAAAGTAAACGCCTCCCGGCACCGAAGATCCACCCCAGGTGAAAATTAGCACGCTGGCGTCTGGCAGTGCCGCTTCCGGTCAGAGTGATATTGAATGACTGCGAGAGCGGCGCCTGGCCACCTTGCAATCCTGTGAAATTGGCCGACGTACCGCTCAGGGTAAATGCGCCGCTTGGAACGCTGGAGCCCCCACCGCCGCCGCCGCCGCCACCACCACATGCCGCCAGCATGTACGAGCCCCGCGATCAACGTGCGTGCCAGCTTGATCGCAGTCAATCTTTTCATGCCTGGATCCCTTTTTTTGTTTTGCTTTTCGGTTGCGAGTGTATCAATTGCTCATGAACTCCCGCCAGCCGGGACTGCTATCCTTGACATATGAACGCCCGCATTTACCAAATATTGAATCACTACACGCCTGCGTCGGCGTTGGATCCAGGATTTCTGGTGCTGGACAACTCCGCCAACGAACGGCCCGATTGGTTCGAATATTGGCCCATGCGCAATTTCTTGTTGAGCCAGCCGCTGGATGAGCAGACTTTGTATGGCTTTGTATCGCCCAAGTTCGGCTTCAAGACCAATTTGGACGCATCTCGCGTCGCTTCCTTCATCGCTGCTGACGCTGCGACAGATGTAGTGCTTTTCAGCCCGGGCATCCATAACAGCGCGCACTATCTCAATGTATTTCAGCATGGCGATGCCAAGCATCCGGGGCTGCTGGACGTTGCAACCGAGTTGATGGGACGAATCGGCCGGCCCACCGATTTCGCCACCCTCGTCACCGACTCTCGTAATGAAGTCCTGTCGAATTACTTCATCGCGAGGCCGCGTTTCTGGCGCCGTTGGCTTGAAATCAACGAATCGATGTTCCGCATTGCCGAGGATCCGACTGATCCCCTTGGGATAAAGCTGACCGAGCAGACTCGATATCGATCCAAATCAACCGTGCCCATGAAGATTTTCATCATGGAACGCGTTGCGACGTTGATACTCGCCACAGAGCCGGGATTCACCGTACGGGCGTATGATGCCTTCGGGGCGCGATCGCGCATCTATCGGGCCCCCGTTGCGATCGCATGCGATGCATTGAAAATAGCGTACGGCACGACCCGGCACGAACACTACAAGGATGTGTTCACCATGATCCACAGCCTGCGTTCGTATTTGAATTGGCAGCTGCGCATTGGGGCGGCGTTGGGATCCAAATCCATCCGAAACTGCCTCCATGCCGTAGCCGAACGATGGCGCGCTCGTGCGTAGCCGCTAAGAGCGGTTTTCGCCCAAGGCGGCGTATTGCTCAGCCACGGCAGAGGCATCGAGCAAGTTCAAAATACCCGCATCGGACAAGTCTATATCGCTCGACAATGCTTCATCCATTCGCTGGGCCAGCGCCTCGGCATCGCCAACCGGCACCAGCCAATGAGCCAGCGGTCCGGTCAGGATTTCGTCCGGTCCATGAGGGCAGTTCGTGCTGACCACCGGCGTGCCGCACGCCAGGGACTCGACCAAAACGAGCGGAAATCCTTCGTAGTCGGACGATAGAAGCACCAACTCCGCGTGGCGCATCCAGGGGTAGGGGTTTTGACGAAACGCAATTGGGCGCACGCGCTTCGCGACCCCGAAACGATGCGCAAGCTTGGTGACTTTCTCAGGATGGTTTGTGAGCATCACCAACGGCAGGTCGTTGGCGCTTTGGCGCAGCGCTTCAAGGAGAATATCGATGCGCTTTTGATGGGAAGCACGACCCACATGGAGAAGAAAAGGCTCCGTGGGCAGCGGCTCGTCCAGCGCCGCAGCGCGGGTTCGCAACTTCTCGAACTCAAACGGGTTGTATATCGTCTGTACGCTTGCCGGCGCAAGCCATCGGGTCTCGCGAATTTCTCTTTCCAGGCCGCGCGATACGGTAATCACCCGTTTGCCATTTAACACCCGCTGCAAGCGGCGTTGGCGCCAATACTGCGCGGGATTGCTTCGAAGCAATTGCGCCAACGCCGCGTGAATGGAGGCGTGCACGCAGTACCAAGCATTCGGCAAGTTGGCGCGTGCCACCACATGCTGCGAGTGAATCAGATTCGCCACGACCAAATCGAAAGGTCGGCCCCCGCTGCGTTCCAACCCGGCGAGCGTCGACTTCAATTCGATGGCTTGGCGCGCATAGGCGCGACCGCCCAGGAAGTTCTTGGTTGGCGCCGCCAGATAATGCAGCCGCTGCTCGCCGCTGGCATCGTAGTGGCCGGTATTCTCGAGCGCGATGACGTGCGCCTCATGACCCGCTTGTTCGAGGGCCCGCCGCAGTGTGAGGGCCACCTTCTCGGCGCCGCCGCCGTACATGGAGTCGATGATCAGCGCTATCTTTCGCGACGCTGTCGCCGAAGTCATGGCTTAAGTCCGCGCCGCCTTGCGAAACATGCTGATGCAATCGATGCCTACGACTGGACGCTTGGATGGCCGCAGGCCCCACCATGTTTTCCACCAGGGCTTGCTCGCGTCCCAGTCGATGACATCCTGACGCTCAATCTCGAGGCCCGCGGCGCGCAAATACCCGCCAAACTGATCCTTCGACATGAAATTGCGCCAGTGAGGCTGCGTTTGGAAGTCCTGCCCGAAGCCTTTTGTCCAATTCGAGTGATGAATGAAACCGCGGCCACCGTTGGCCAGCACGCGCGCTATCTCATGCACGTAGGCTTCGACAACTTCCGGTTCGAAATGAACCATCGCGTCCCAGCAGTAGACCAGGGTGGCGCTGTTGCTTTCGATCCCAGCAAGACTGGCACCGTCGTTCTGTAGGACCTGAACCTTGGATTCCCCCGCGAACCGGCGCCGTACGAAATTCACGCATTCAGTGTTGATGTCCACTGCGATGACGCGATTGGCCAGTGGGGCCAGTCTCGCGGTATTGCGGCCATGGCCGCAGGCCAAATCGACGACCGATGTGAAATCGGCATCGTGTATGCGGGGCCAGATGTAGTAGTTCCATTGCCACCCTATGACTCGCTCTGCCGTGTTGAAATAAATGGGCACCGCGAATGGATCCCCGGATCGCCGTGCGAGAGTGGAGAGGGTGCTCAAGGTCGATTTCCCTTTGTTGAAGTCGCAGTATCTTAACAACGCTACGCGGAGCCGACGCGATCGGATCGGTTTCGCCGCAGAAGCGCGTTACTCATCAAACGCCAATGACAAGCAAATATACACGTATAACATTATATATATCAATAAGTTATAGCGTATATATGATACTATACTTAAGGCGATATCGGGCCGAGCGCATGGTACGATTCAAGCTTGATGCCCGACACGAACATCCCTCCCGGTCTTTCCCCTGAACTCATCGCGCGCATCGCGGGACCCGCCCGTCATGCGGTGACGACGGGCGATATTCCGGGCGTCGTGTGCCTCGTTTGGCAAGGTGGCGAGTTGCTGCAGTTGGATGCCATGGGATTGCGCAATATCGAGGCGCGGCTGCCGGTGGAGCGCGACACGATCTTTCGCATCGCGTCGATGAGCAAGCCGATTACCTCCGCAGTCGCGTTGAAATTGGTGGAGCAGGGCGCGATGCAGCTTCAGGATCCCATCACAAAGTGGGCCCCTGAATTCTCGGAAATGCGCGTTCTTCGTCAGATTGACGGACCCATGGAGGATACCTACCCGGCGCCTCGATCCATCACCATCGAGGATTTGATGACGCACCGGTCCGGTCTGTCGTACGGATTCACAGCGAAAGGACCGCTCGCTCAGACACTGCAAGACAAATTTGGATTCAAAATAGACCGGTGGCATTCCCCCGACGAATGGATGAGGGCGCTGGCATCACTGCCACTCAGCTATGCCCCAGGGGAGCGCTTTAACTACAGTCATTCGACCGATGTCCTGGGATTCATCGTCGGCCGCGCAGCGCGCTCCAGTTTGAGGGAGGCCATGCGGGAGTTGTTGTTCACTCCTTTGCAGATGGTCGACACGGATTTTTGGGTGCCCCCCGAGAAACGCGAAAGGGCCGCCGTCCTCTACTCCTCCCCGGCGCCGGGAAACTTTACTCCGGCAACGCTACCGGGTTTTCTGGACGAAGTCCCGCCGGCCATCACCGCCGGCGGACACGGACTGGTCTCAACCGCGGATGACTATCTCGCCTTTGCGCGCATGTTGCTTCAAGGAGGCGAGTTGAACGGCAAACGAGTCCTCTCGCAGGACTCCATTCGGCTCATGACCACCAATCGGCTCACACCCGCGCAGCGACGAGTCAGTCAGTTCGGTATTCCCTTCTTCATGGGCCAGGGATTTGGGCTGGGAGTATCGGTGATCACCGATGAAAAGAAGAACGCCTGGATGGGGAGGGGGAGCAGGGGAGCGTTCGGCTGGCCGGGCCTTTTCGGAGGTTGGTGGCAGGTCGACCCGCAGCGGCAGTTAGTGATGCTGTGGCTCCAACAAACCTTGGCGCCTCAAGCCCCTGCGGGCAGCGGGAGCGATTCGCGGCTGGGACAAAACTTGGCGCGATGGTTATTCTCTTCGCCCACGCTGCTATCGCTCATGACAAAGATGGCACAGCGGTCAGGAAAGGCTCCGCGCTTGCCCGGCATCGCGGCCAATCAGAATTTTCAGAAACAGACCTACTCCGCACTGCAGACGCTGATGTAAACTGCCTCGAAACCGACTCATCGGTGCTCGCTGGACAAGGCGCGGCACCCAGAAGAAGGCTCGGGTGGAGGGGATCTTTCGTGTCACCGCCTAAATGCCGCCACTGCGCAGGGGCGGTAAGTATTGTGTTGTCGGTATTGGGCTTCGCGGCGGTCCCGCCTTCAACTGCCGCGGCGGCGCCGGATCCCGCGATTCACGACGAACGTCTGGAGGCGTCCTACAACGCCAGCTCAGAATTCGTTCAATACCCCGTTCTCGACCATTACCTGGCGCAGGTTATCCGGCGTCTTCAGGATGCGAACCCTGATGCAGCCTCGATAGCCGTCCGGATCCACGCGCTCAACTATGCTTTGCCCTATGCGTTCGTACTCGGCAACGGCGCGGCCTACGTCTCGACGGGCCTCATCGCCCGACTCGACAATGAATCACAGCTGGCTGCCGTCATTGCCATGCCCCTCGCGGGATTGGTACGCCACGACAATGACAAATTGAGCGCGGACCAACGTCAGCGAGCGCAACGCAGCCTCGTGCCCAATATTCTCTTGATTACGGTGACGGCCGGATTTGCTGGACCCGCTCTGGCAAAGTCGAACCGCCAGGCAAACGAAAGCGACCAGATGCGGCTACAGGCCGCTTCAGACGCTGTCGCACTTCAGTGGCTCGCAAATGCGGGATTCGAGCCGAGCGCGGCGCCTGCCGCGTTGCGTCTTCTGCAGGACCGGCTGTCGGCTGAACAGCGCAGCGGCACGAGCGACTTAAGCGACCCGGCCCAACTGCCGCTGCGGGCGGAGGCACTGGATCATACGCTCAGCGAGATTGTCGCTCCGTCGACGACCAAGCCACCCGTGGATCCGGGCGGAAATTTCGGCAAGCTTTCTCTTTACTACGCGCAACGTCAGGCGGGGGTCGATCTCGATTCGCACCCCGCCAGTGTGGTACCGATCTTGGACCGGCTCGACGCAGAGCATGGTGCTTCTGGAGTGTCCCTCTATCTTCGCGCCGAACTCATCCGCCGAAACAGCGCGGAACCGGACACCTTGCCCGCGGCGATCGACGCGTACGAGCGCTGTGTCGCGCACTCTGACGCACCACCGGCCGCGTATCGCGAACTCGCATTCCTTTATCGCCGTGCCGGCGACACCGAGCGAGCACGTAAGAATTTCACTGCGTACCTCGCACATTCACCCAATGCGAACGACGCTCCGATCATCCGCAGCTACCTGGAGAATCCGTGACCGAACATTCAGGCCCATTCGCATCAATTCTGGGCACCGCGATTCTCGTGGGGCTTTCCGTGTCGGCAAACGCCGCTCCGCCACCCCCACCATCCAATGAAGCGCTGGGGTTCTCGGGCGTCAGTCGAGATGAAACCCTCGTCCAGTGCAAACGTGTCGGCCTCATCCCCGTTGCAAAGCCGGCCCTCGCCGGAGTGGATCCGGAAGCTTCGACCCGGATCGAGGCCCTCGCGACGAATGCCCTGCAGGCCGCGGGTCTCGAAGTCATAGGTCCAGATTCTTATATAAAGGCTTATGACCGTTTCAACAAAGCGATCGGCGGCGTATTCGATCCAATGACCGGTGCCGCCCGGAAAGATGCCTTCTCCACCGTCTACCAGAATGCAGCTCGGGAATTTTTCACTCAGGAGCGGCTGGGCTGCATTGTCATCGTGCGCGCGGTTAGTGTTCGTTCAAACACGTCGAATAATTTCGCCACGTGGGATGGGGCAATGGAATACATTGACGGTCAAGCGAACGCCGCGCTCACACGGTTCATGTTCGGCAACAACGGACTGGGAGCACTCGGAGCGGTCTCCTTGTCGCTGCAGCTTTACAATCGCGAAGGAAAACTGCTGTTCTCGCGCAACGGCGGGGTGCAGTTGGCCATGTATATGGATCGCCAGCACGGGGCGCAGAACAGCGATTTCTTGCGGGTGCCGCGCGCTAAGTTGCTGCAGGACGACAAGCGCATCGAGCGCGCGCTGACCTATGCAACCGTGCCATTGCGCTACAGCGCGGTCGAGATCGCCGCGGGCGACAAGAATCCGGCCATCAACACCTTCGCGATCGCGCCCAGCAGCCTGCCGCAGCCGCCGCCCGGCAGCGCGGCCAAGGAAGAATCCCCTTTTTTGATTCCGCGGGAGCAAATCCTGAGCTCCATCCATACTGTCGTGCTCGGTCCTCTGCTGACCAATGGATTCACGCCGCCTGCCGAGGTTGCAGCGCGCTACCGCTCGCTGGTCCATGAACGCCTCGCGAAGCTCGGCTGGGAGGTGGTGGACTCCGATCAGCTCAATACGGCCTTCGCCGCGGCTGTCAAACAAGTTGGCGGCCTTTACGATCCCTTGACCGGCAAGGTGGATCCCGACCGACTGCGCTCCTTGACTCAAGCCGCCATCAAGGCACTTTCGCTGGCGGCGCCACCGGACGGTATCGCGATTGTGGCGCTGGTCAAAACCTCCGCCATCCAGAAGTACGGCAACGTCGATTGGGATGGAACCCAACAGAGCGCGTTGACGTTGGGACCGGCGATCAATCGCACCACATTGTTCGGCGGCACGGAGAATGGCACGGCCGGGGAAGGCGGGATATATGCTTTGTCCCTGCAGATCATCCTGCGCGACGCCAGTGGCACTGTTTTATACGAGGCGCGCGGGGGCATCCAGCTGCTGCAACAATTAAGCATAAAAGCCGCGCGCAGCGGCCTGACAACGAATTTCCTTCAGGACTATACTAATCTTGCACCGTCGGAACTTTTCAATGGTCCGGATCGCGATGTGCATGCGGTCGATGTTGCCATGCACGAGCTCGTGATGTCGCCGGAGGACATCGCCGCAGAGCAGGCTGCGAAACTAAAGGCGACTAAGCACTAGCGCAAAGTCATGAGCAATCTCAGTCAAGCCGGATCGTTTCCGCTGGGCGACCGCAAGGTCAAGCGGCTGGGATACGGCGCCATGCAGCTCGCGGGACCTGGCGTATTCGGGCCGCCGAAGGACCGAGAGGGCGCACTCGCCGTGCTGCGCGAGGCGCTGGCGAGCGGCATCGATCACATCGACACCAGCGACTTCTATGGCCCCCACGTCACCAATCAACTGATCCGCGAAGCGTTGCAGCCGTATCCTGAGCAGTTGGTACTGGTCACCAAGATCGGCGCGCGGCGCGGGGCGGATGGTTCATGGAACAGAGCGTTCTCGGCCGCCGATCTGACCAGCGCGGTGCATGACAACCTTCGCAACCTGGGATTGGATGCGCTCGATGTCGTCAATCTTCGCCTCATGTTCGGCATCCACGGCCCGGCGGAAGGGTCAATCGAGGCACCGCTTGCCGCGCTTGCCAACCTACAGCGCCAGGGACTGGTCCGTCATATTGGCCTGAGCAATGTGACGCCCAAGCAGATCGAGGAGGGTCGAGCCATCGCGGACATCGTCTGTGTGCAGAACCATTACAACCTCGTCCATCGCAGCGACGATGCGCTGATCGACCGGCTTGCTTCGGAAGGAATTGCCTATGTACCGTTCTTCCCGCTCGGCGGCTTCACCCCGTTGCAGTCGACTGCGATGAACGATGTCGCCCGGGAACTTCGCGCCACGCCGATGCAGGTCGCCCTCGCATGGCTGCTTCAGCGCGCACCCAATATTTTGCTCATTCCCGGCACCTCGTCGATTCTGCATCTACGCGAGAACCTCGCGGCGGCGAATTTGAGGCTGCCAAGCCACATGGTGAGCGTGCTGGACCAGATCTCAGCACACAGAGGGTAATCATGAAATCTTCAACGTCGATGCTGGCAATTGCACTCGCGTCATTGATGAGCGGTCCGAGCGAATCGCTTGCATCGGAGATCCGCGCCAGCATCATTTCGATGGCGCCCGGCGAACGTGCCGTGCGCGTCGAAGCGACATGGAGCCAATCACCGGAGATCACCTGGAAATATCTCGCAACCGAAGACGGGCTTCGGTGCTGGGCGGCACCCGTGATACGGCTGGATCTTCGCATCGGTGGGTCGCTGCAATCAAACTACAATAAAAACGCGGTAATAGGGGATCCCGGAACGATATCCCTCGGCATTGTCAATTACGTGGAAAACGAGATCGTGACCTACCGGGTCAGGTTGAATGACGAATTTCCAGCGCAACTTCGATCTGAAGACGGCAACCTGCAGGAGATTATTCAGCTCCAGCGATTGCCCAACGGCGGCACCCGCTTGGTGTCGACCATGGTCGGCTGGGGCAAAGGGGCGGACTGGGACAAGGCGGCTGCATTCTTTGCCAAAGGCAACGAATTTTCTTACAAAGAGCTGGCGAAATGCGTTGCTAAATCAAAATAGCAAATTAAGCGCGGTCTGCTGTGACGCAGCAGTTCCAAACCCACCTCACTGACAACTCCGACGACATTGCCGCCGATCAAGTGCAGCTGACAGACCCCGTGCCGGCTGCAACATCCGCTGGTGAGGCGCATTGGAAATGGGATCAAGGTCCCATTCCGTTCTCACTTGGAAAGCGCCGACGATAGGATGGGGCTGCAATCCCGCCCAGCCGGTGCGTGTTTCTTAAAAAAGAGTGGGAAACCCGTGGATTGTACGAAATGAGGTAATCGAACATGAGCACTTGCAGATGGATTCTGGGCGCGGCTGTCGCGTTGGCTACGGTAGGCTGTCAGACGACTCCATTTATCGATTCCGCCCAGCCGGCAGCCATTGATGCCGCGGCGAAGCGGGGCCAATTTGAGTTCAATTGTCCTTCGGCTACGGGCCAAGTGATATCAAGGGAGAATGTTCAGGAGCCCATGGGCAATTTTCGTTACCAGCCGACGCCTCGAGTTGAATACACAATCGGTGTGGCTGGCTGCGACAAGCGAAGTACTTACGTCGTCGTCTGCGCGGAAGGCGGAGGTTGTGTCGCGGGAGCCGGATCAGGCGAACACTGATCGACCTTTAGTAGGTTTCATGTGCGGGTGCCGAGCGCCTGCGCCGGCTGAGCAATACCGTGGGACCAAGGTCCAATAGCCCCGGCGGGCCTCAGGACCCAAGTTAGCATGCGGCCCCGCATGAGGGGCAGGCCCGCTAAGGGATCTGCCGCCTCGGTACGGAAGGATCCTATTTGAACAACCGGAGATATCCAACAATGAAAGTCGGCACATCCACTATTGCGTTTGCAATCTCGGCGATTTTGATCGGCGCCGCACCGCTTGTCGCGCACGCGCAGGCCACGGCGGAGGTGGCAAGATCCCCCGGTAAGGTTGAGGTGAGCCAAACGATCAAGATGACGGCCACCGTCGTGGCGATCGATTTGAGCATCCGCGACGTAACGTTGATCGATTCGCAGGGCAGGTTTCACACGGTCAACGTGGGCGATCAGGCAAGGAATCTCGATCAGGTGAAGGTCGGAGACAAGGTGACCATCGAATACACTGAAGCGATTTCCTTGCAATTGAAGAAGCGCGGCACTGCCGACGCCGGGCCGCCCAGCGCGCAGGTGGCGATGGTTCGCTCGCCCCAAGGGTCGAAGCCGGGCGGGGCGGTCGGTCGCAAAGTGACGGCCATTGCTACGGTCGTGGCAATCAACCCGCAGAAGCAAATCGTCACTCTGCGCGGGCCCCAAGGCAACGAGTACGACGTTCAGGTCGTCGACCCGGCGCAGCTCAAAGGCGTGGTGAAGGGCGACGAGGTGGAGGTGACCTATACCGAAGCGCTCGCCATTTCAGTGCAACCGGCGCCAGGCCCGAAGTAACTACCAACCGGGTGCGGTCACCCGACGGGTGACCGCATCCTCTCAACCGCTCGGAGTCCTCAATGCCAAAGTCGTACGGCTCGGTGCACCCAAAAGGGACGCTGATGAAATTGCTACGGATGTCCATTGCGACGGCCGTTGCAATCGCCTTCTCGAGCGCGAACGCAGCGGGAAGTGACAGCTGGGAATTCGCACTCACCCCGTACGTCTGGCTGCCCAGTGTTCATGGCCAGCTGAATTTCGATGTCCCTCCGGGCGGGAATAGTCCAATCGCAGACATTGGTCCCAGCGACTATCTGTCAGATCTCAAGTTCGCGCTGATGCTGACCGGCACGGCACGCAAGGGCGACTGGGGCATTTTCTACGATGTCGTGTACGTCCATTTCGCAGATTTAAAATCAACAGTTCACGACTTGAATGGTCCCGGAGGCATCATCTCGCTCCCAGTATCTTCAAGTGTGGATGCCAGCCTGGAAGGAGTTGTCGCGACCCTGACCGGAACGTACTCCGTCGTGAACTCCAGCCGACTGCAGCTCGACCTGCTCGGGGGCGTTCGATACGCGAACATGAGCACCTCCGTCAGCTGGAACTTTTCAGGTCCGAATGGCGAGTTGGCGAGTTCGGGAGACCGGTCCAAGTCGGTTGATTTCGTGGATGGGATTTTCGGGACTCTAGGTCACGTGCAATTGGGTGATAGCGGCAAGTGGTATCTGCCGTTCGAACTGGATTTCGGGGCGGGCTCGAATAGCTCCACTACGGCCAATGCCGTCCTCGGTGTCGGTTACAATTTCGGCTGGGGCGGCCTGACTCTCGCCTATCGCTACCTCTATTACGACCTGGGAAGCGGTGGGCCGCTGCATGACATTAAGCTGGCAGGACCGACCCTGGGCGCAACCTTCCGCTGGTGAGAATCCCTGATCGCATGTAGCGTTAACCTTGCTTACGCGCACCGCATCATTGAAACTGCGGAAAAGCTGCGGGGAGCCGTAATGGCTGGGGAGAGCAAGGAATGCGCATTGTTGGACCCGGTCATGCCTTGTTTGCTGTCGGCGCAGCAAGCATCGCTATCGTGAGCATCACCTATGGCGACTTCGCGCCCATGTGGCAGTCCCTACCTGCCTGGATTCTCGGTCGAGAAATTTGGCTGCATGGATCAGCGCTAGTCCTTTTTGTTGCCAGTGCAGGGCTTTGCTTTCCACGTACGGCCTTGCCAAGCCTGCTGGCGATCGGCGTGTATCAGGCAATGTGGGCTGTGGCCGGCATAACTCCGATCCTGTCCCATCCGCTCAGCTTCGGCTCGTGGTACGGATTATGCGAAGCTTCGAGTTCCCTTGCTGGCGCCTGGATTTTGTGGGTGATATTGCGATGGCAATCGCAGGGATTGAAGATGCCAATCGCCATCAAACGCACGGTTCGCGTGGCACAAGTCTTGTTTGGCCTCACCTGTATCTTCTACGGATGGTCACACTTCGCCTACGCCGACTACACCGCCAGCATGGTGCCCGCGTGGCTTCCGGATAGGCTCGGATTTGCTTACCTCACTGGCCTCGGTCACATCGCGGCTGGAATTGGCATCGCGGTCGGGGTTCTTCCCCGCTTAGCGGCCACTCTCGAAGCGATCATGATGAGCTTGTTCGGCCTTTTAGTTTGGGTTCCGAGTTTTCTGGCGCAGCCTCGACCCAAATGGGCAGGCACACCCCAAAATCAATGGTCCGAGCTGCTCGTGAACCTGTTGTTGGCTGCTGCCGCGTGGATCGTCGCGGATTCACTCGCCGAAAAAAGTATGGTGGTGAAGGAGGGAGTTGAACCCTCGACCCCGGCGTTATGAATGCCGTGCTCTAACCAACTGAGCTACTTCACCACAGGGCGCGAATTCTTGGGGAGGGACGCGCTGGTGTCAACTGATTCGCGCTCAAGAATACAATGAATCAATGGCTTAGGAGCTATAAGCGGCATCCTGACACCTGGGCCGGCAGCTGCGGTGAGAGCAGACCCACATTCCAGTTCCAGGCAATGCCGCCGTTGGCACGACGGCGGCACACGACCTGTTCATTGAACTCATACGCGCCAGGCAACAGGTGCGTGCCCGGGATCGGAGAATCGGCGAAGTCCATGTACGACCGATTCGAGCTGTAAGGCTGCCAGTGAGGTTGTCCGCCGGCTTGAGGAACGCCGTCACGTGCGAACGCCGCCCAATAAGCAATCATTGCCGCCGAGAGAGTCAGCTCTGCCGGCTCTGCAGGCACCCTCGGCCACAGGGCCGGCGTTCCATCGACGGTACCAAAGACGTAAGGAAGCTCGCTTCCATGGAAGCCGTGCAGCCCCGCGGCGTCCGCGGCAGGATAACCGTGATCAAAATAGTACAGAAACGCGCCTTCGCCCAAAGCTGCTTGTTTGGCCGCCAGCCGTTCTGCCGTCCAGCCGTACATCGCATCCCGGGTCGCCGCCAGCGCGCTCTCCTCCAGGTCTGTCGCGGGATAGAGTTTTAGAAAAGCGTCGGCGAGGTCGGCATAGCGATCACGGATCAGAGTCTCGTAGGCGGAGGCGTTGGGGGGCAGGGGCGCGACTAGCATGCGGAGCGAACGAGTCTCGCCGCTATTGAAGCCGACCAGCAGCGGCACCTTCGCCTGCTCACCACGATCAAAGACATCGACCAGCTGGCGGGGCAGAATGCGGCCGTCGATCGTTCCCGACCAGAGATAGCCGCCTTTCGCCGCGCCAGCGGTGATGTGTGCCGCATCTAGGGCGCGCAGCTCAGTCACGGAGTTCGCGCCTAGTTTTTCCGCGAGGGCGGTCCCGAGCGTCTCCGCTGCGCCAGAGCCAAATCGGGTCTCGCGCAGTTCCGGTGTGGAGATCATATAGGCGCTTTGGCTGATTGCTTTGGTGAACAAACCGCGCGCCGGCGGTGACGCCATGAGATACATGACGCTCAACGCACCCGCCGATTCGCCTGCGATGGTTACGTTGGCGGGGTTGCCCCCGAATGCTGCAATGTTGTCCTTCACCCATTGAAGTGCTGCAATCTGGTCAAGCAAACCGTAATTGCCTGAGATTCCCTGCGGCGATTCGGCACTGAGACCGGGATGCGCCAGATAGCCCAGTACGCCGAGGCGGTAATTGATCGACACGACGACCAGGCCGGACTTGGCGAGCGCAGTGCCATCATACAAAGGGTCGGCGCCTGATCCGGTCACGAGCGCACCGCCATGGATCCAGACCAATACTGGCGCGCCGGCCGCCTTCGCAGGAACCCAGATGTTGAGCGAAAGGCAGTTCTCGTTCATCGGCATGCCCTTCCAAGCATAGATGCTGCTGGAATCGATCGCAGGCTGGTAGCACGCGGGGCCAAAGCGGGTTGCTTCATAAACGCCTTTCCACGTCGGCATCGGTACGGGCGGCCGCCATCGGCGCGACCCCACCGGGGGCAGTGCATAGGGAATGCCCCTGAAGACATGCAAATCACCGAGCGTCTTCCCCCGCACCGCGCCTGCCGGCGCGTGGACGATGCTATCGGGTGGTGTTGCAGCGGCGCTGGACAGCCAAGCCGCGGCTGCGACGGCAAGAGTCCGAATGATATCCTTCATGCGAGTGCTCCGATGTATGCCCGGTCATGGTACGCGTTATGATCTTGATGCAGGAAAACAAGACTCCTGACTTCCGCCGCCACACAATGCAGTGGTGAGTAAAACGCCACCGAAATTGCCGACGGGAACGTACGCCAAATTTCGGGTGAGGCGTCGCTGTGCGAATGACGATGCAACAAAGAACTTCTCTTGCAGTCCGTGTTAGACACCGTTATAAGTCCGATTGTGTGGGGCGAGTGTCATGCCACACGGTGATAGCCGCACGCTCAAGGAGGCCGAATGGTTGCGAAACAAGTATCTGAAGGCAAGATGACCGCAAAAGGGACCATCACGGCGGCAAAGCTCAAAGTCAGCGCAGTCAAGGTGACTTCGAAATCGCGGCAAGCTGCGAGGGCCGGCTCCGCGGGCATCATTGATCCGGAAGTGCGGCGCCAGTTGGTGGCGGCGGAGGCCTATTTCCTAGCCGAGCGCCGCGGATTTGCGGGCGGCAACGAACTTGAGGATTGGGTGGCCGCCGAACGCGTGGTGGACTTGCGGCTCAAGCAAGTGCCGGTCCCCTAAGCGCTGTCAGGCCTTTGAGCTGCCAAACCCTTTTATATAAACGATCATTCCACCCACCAAAATGCCGGTGAGAAAGCCGAGGCGTGGAAATCCGGTGATGTAGTCGTCCATCGAACCGGCATAGTGGCCGATGCGGGCCACGACGCCGGTACGCTGGCTTGCCATGGCGCGCTTCGCGCGGCCAAGCGTTTGCATAATCCGCACTCGCAGCTCATCGATGTGAGGGTCGTGCTCATCGCCCAACTCCGTGAGCAATTTCTCGACGTCATTGATCAGAAGGTTCAAGGCGCGTGACGGATTCATAATGCGACTGCAATTGCTTGGGAGCGGGGCGGACTCGGTCCTATGGCTCGAGGTTAATCGCGCGAGCGAACAACAATGTTGAAGAGTGTCGCGAGAACTACGCCTGAAGCCGCGGCAATCAAGAGGGCCTTGAGCGGATTCCCCTTGGTGTACTCAGTCACTGATTCGGAAGCCTGACTCGCGGTAGCGCGCATGCGCTGCGTGGCATCGCCGACACTCTGTGCGAAGGCGTTGGTTTGCTGCGCCGCTTTCTTAATCCACGGCTTCGATTCGCTACCCAACTCGTCGGCTTTTCTCGATAGCTGATCGGCCGCGCGATTGACCGTGCGTTTGGCGTCTTGGATGCCGCCTTGGACCTTGTTCGTGGCCTTATCTGCCAGTTCCTGACCCTGCTTGGAAAAGTCGTTCGTGGTTCCTGTGAGATCCATGAGTATCTCCTTGAGATATGAAGGAAGGCTAGTTTGAGGGTGCGACGAGCGCCTGCCTACCGCGCAGGACCGCCATAGAGTGTAGGTGCCCAACACCTATTGCTGTAGGCATGTGACATTTCGGCTGAGCAGACGGCTTGCTACATCGCCGCTCCACGGATGGTAGAATCGACGCTGAAGACAAATGGGGGATTCGTTATGAAATTCAAAGTCCTAAACCTGCTGTTACTGCTGGCGGCGACACCGAGCTTCGCCGCATTGAAGCAAGGGGACACCGCGCCCGACTTCAAAACACAGGCCTCGCTTGCGGGCAAGGAATTTACGTTCTCGCTGCGCGACGCACTGAAGAAGGGTCCGGTGGTGGTGTATTTCTATCCCGCCGCCTTCACCGGTGGCTGCAATCTCCAAGCGCACACGTTTGCGGAGGATCATGACAAGTTTGCCGCCGCCGGCGCCTCCGTCATCGGCGTTTCGCTCGATAGTATTTCGCGTTTAAACGACTTTTCGGCCGATCCTCAATATTGTGCCGGCAAGTTGCCGGTGGCCTCGGATGAGAAGGGCGAGATTGCGAAATCCTACGACATTAAAATCGTGGACAGCTATAACGGACAGGCTGTCGCAAAAATGAAGGACTCCCGCGGCAACGAGGTCGGCCATAGCATGGCGGAACGTACGACTTTCGTCGTCGGGTCGGACGGCAAGATCGTTGCAACGATTGGGGGAGTCGCGGGCGATGCCAATGCCGAGCAAGCGCTTGCCGTCGTTCAGCAGTTGGCGGCGAAACGTACCGCGAGGAATTGAACGGCTAGCGGATCCGAGTGGGCAGCGGGACTCACGCCCCTAGCCGATGCAGGATTGCCGGACCCCAGTAGAGTTTGGTGAAGTAATAAGTGCCGAGCAGCAAAAAACTCGTTGCTCCGGCGAACAAACCCGCCGCTGCCAGTCTGATTTTGGGCGACGCGGCAGACTGCGCGCGAATGAAGGCCTCGACGATGAGCAAATTCGGCACGTAGAAAAAGAATGCCATCAGATGATCGAAGGGCCCTTGGAAATCGTGGGTGTGCCCGCGGCCGCCGCCGAGCAGCAGCCAGAATCCATAGTCCATGCGATACAGCCATGATCCGATCGCAAGCGCAAACAGACGCATGGCCCATGCCCGATGTAGCTTAAGCGAGCGCGCTCTGGCATGCCGGTAGGTTTGCACGGCCGCCGCCACCATCAGCGCACCATAGAATCCGAAACCAACATCCATGACGTGTCCACCGATCGTGCCCACGATCATAATGAAAGTCAGTCCGCCGAGACCCGCCAGCAGCGCGGCACTGACGTAGATTCGCCCTAACCATCGATGTAGCGCCGGCCAGCGCATACGAACCCGGCCAATCAATTGGATGCAGCCGAGAATGAGAATTACCCCGCCGGCGAGGAAATGCAGTCCGAGTGCTGACGTCGCGCCCGGTGAGTGCGACTCATACAGCCCCGGCAAGTTCTGGTTCCACGTGGCTACCTGCCCGTCGACCAGCGCACCGACGTAGAACGCCACGATATACAAACCGAATAGAGTCGCACTGATCCAAACCGTGCATACCAAAGCAGCCCCGCTCCAGCGAAACGCGGTTTCAGTCATCGGGGCACCTCGGAGTTGCACCGGTGCGAAGTCAGCGCGCGGCGTTGCATTCGTCATCTGTCGAATCTTGCGTTAGTGCGGGTACCTCGCGCAAGTGCTCTAAGCCAGGCCGGCGGAGGAAGCTGCCTAACACCTTTACTCGCGCCGCGATCGGGGTCATTCTTAGAATAACTATTTGGGGCGCGCGGCTTCGGTGGGCGGTCCGCGCCGATGTTGAGCCCACAGCAACTAAAGGAGGTGATCCAAGTGGCACATATAAACGTTGGTTCGGTCGCGTCTGAAGGGCGCTTGGTTGGCGGCGAGGTTCATCGTTAGTCCGTACCTCGGACTGGCCGAGATGCCATTGAAGGATGCGCGCAGGCTACGCCACGCGCGCGACCGGATCCAACGGATGGACGCTTCGATGCGGTTGCCACGCGGACAAATTGAGTCCGTAGGTAATAGTGTTCGAGCAGGGAACGGCGGAGTCCTCGCGGACTCCGCCGTTTTTTATTGCAGATGACCGGCTGAACTACGCGCTGTTGAAAAAGTTGTTGGTGGGCTAACATTGACCCAGAATGATAGTCGCCAGTTGGCAAAGGAACCGGACACTGGATTATCGCGAGGGGCCGAATGCAATTATCTGACCAGCGCTTAGACACAATACTTAGTGGACTCCAACAGGGAAAAGATGTTTCCACTGCGAGTCGAGAAGAATGGATTAGCATTGCTCGGGAACTTCGGCAGTTGCGCTTGCGCACGTCGTCGCAAAGTCGTACCGCACAAGCAGCGCAGACTACGGGAGAAGCATTAGATTGATTTGGCCGCTTCACGCAAGGCGTTGACGAATGCAGTTCTGGACGCGCTGTACTCCTTGCTGGTGGCAGCCGGCCATGCCGAATTGATGACTATGATCAATCGGTCGTCTTTGAATGTAGTAATCGATTGGCCAAAGATGCCAACCGCTTCGTAGCTGCCATTTTCACGGATCCACCAGAAATAGCCGTAGCCGCCCGCGCCGTTGTCGATCTCCTTGGTGGTGGCCTGCGCCACCCACCAGGAAGGTACTATCTGTCGACCTTGAGCGTAACCGCCATCGAGGATGAACTGTCCGACACGTGCATAGTCGCGCAAGGTCATCGAAATGCAGCAACCGCCACGTTCCTGCTTGCCCGATGCATCCACCATCCATACCGCATCCTGCTCCATGCCGTAGGTGGCCCAGACCTTCTCGGAAAGATACTGAGAGAGTGGCTTGCCGACGGCATTGGCGACCATGATGCCGACCATGTCCGTTTCGCCCGTATCGTAATGCCACTTCGTACCCGGCTCCGCAGCGCGCGGCAAATGACGCATGTAACTCACCAATGGATCCACGCCCGGCTCGCTGCCGGTAAAGCCGGCCTGGGCCACGTCCGACTTAGGATCCGTGTAATCCTCATTCCACTGCACGCCCGAGCTCATCATGAGGAGCTCCCTCACTGTCACACCGTCGTAGGCTGAGCCTTTGAGCTCAGGCACGTAGTCAGTGACTAGGGCATCCGGCCCCTTGATCTTGCCGTCTTGTATGGCAGCACCGACCAGAGTTGAAGTCAGGGATTTGGCCACCGAGAACGAGGTCCAGCGATCTTTCGGCGTGCGCCCCAGGCCATAGCGCTCCAATATGATCTTGCCGTCCTTCAAGACCAGGACCCCGGAGGTTCGGTTCGCGCTCATATAGTCGGCGACTGTCCATTGGCGGCCCGCGTGGTCCCAAGTCGGCGACAGTTGCTGGGCGGCCTTGGGCAGGGGGTGAACTTTCGGGCCGCGCTTTACTGTGACGACCTTGTAGATTTTTTCGATGCTGCGATATCCCGTGCTCTGTTGTTCCGGCGTCCAGAACAAGAGGCTGGGTGTCTCAGATTTAAGTGCCACCTGTGCAGAGCCGGGAAGGGCGAATAGCAAGAAGCAAAACGAGACTGCAATGTTTTTTGTTTCCATAGAGGGTACTGCCATAGTGTGGCCCTAGATTAGCACCGGACGGGGGGCGTGGATCGTACCAATTGGTCTCCCAGGTTTTACCGCTATCGCCAGAACGTCAACCTCCCGGCTTTGCAATATCCGTGTTCTGCGTCAGCACGATCAGCCAACGCCCGTCGATCCTTTCGAGAACGTGGGTCAGTATCCCGGTTCGGGCCGGAGTGAGTTGCCCCGTCTCCGAGGTGATTCCAGAAAGGGTCCATTCCGAGCGCGCAGTGGCAACGTCTGCCTTCAGAAAACGAATGGTCGTATTTCCGATTTTAAGCGTACTCGACTTGAAAATAGTCGCATGGCTCGCCGCGTGGTGCTGCTTGATAGCATCACGGCCTATCCAACGAATACCGATTACATTTACAAAATCCGCGTCAGCAGCAAATAATGCTGCGAACGCATCCATATCATGGCGGTTCCAGGCGTCCTCGAATCCATGGACAACTCCATTCACTCCGACTTCATCATCGATCTGTTTGTCCACTGCGACCGATGCAGAAGTCACAACGAGACTCAGCATCGCCACCAACGCGAATAAAACCTTCATAGAACACTCTCCAATTGCACCTCGGCGCGCTTACGGCATACTCGTGTGCTTAGTCGTTCAGACTGGCGCCCGCCTTCTTATTTATCGGTGCTATCGCGATCTTCGTCGTTGTATTGAACCTCTTCGGCAGTATCAGTGTTTTCGTTCTTCTCACGCACGCAAGCTTCGTTCTCGTCGGCCCGTTCATCGGCGGGGTCGTCGTCGTCATCAACAGTGCCGGTTGTCGGTGGCGGAATGGGGAAGTCAGAGGGCAGCGTCTCCTCCCCCTCTGGGATGTCGGGATAGGGTTCTTGTCCGTACGGTTTGCTCATGCTTTTAGCGTAACGGGAGTGGGGCAGGCTGTCTGTACTGGAACGCACAATGCTTTCTCGCCCCGGTTGAGTCGCTCGCGCGTATTAGGTCGGGCAGGTCCGGCGACTGTCGTAGTGCTTAGCGTCTATTTATTAGTGGTTGCGGGTTCGGGATCCACGAGATCACCTTTGCGCGGAAATTCTTCACGAGGCGTCCCTTGGGTTGCGGGTAGAGGGGGCTCTCGTACGTCCTCTCCGGTTGTGCCGCCGGGATCATCCGGGTCGATCGGCGGGTGCGTGTGCATGAGGGGCTCCTTAGGTATCAGATTGCTTTCACCCGACAATAGGCGTCATGCGTTGGCGTCGACGCTCACGGTATGGTTGCGGAGGCAGTGTTATCCAAGGTCAGACTCGCCGCAGCCAGCTGATTCCGAGACCGTCGTAGGACTTGACCCACCTGCCTGGATGCGAAGAGCATACAGCGGGAAGTCCGAGATTGCCGCTCACCCTCGTAATAGTCCCGCTTATCCCAGGCTCGTTGTATTGAAGAGCATACGCTGCGAAGCTCTCCGCGAAGCGTGAAATCTCAACGCCGGTCACTGAGGGACAGAGTGTGAACCGAAGAAACTTTATTAAAACGGCGACGGGCCTGCCATTACTGGCCGGCGGTTTAGCGAGTGGACTGGCGTTCTCCGAATCAACGTTCGGAAAGGCGCGTAGCCTGCGATCACGCGTGCGACCCGCCGATCCGGCATGGCCCGGTCCGGCGAGTTGGGCAAAGCTAAAAGAGGATGTGGGAGGTCAACTGATCGAGGTGCATCCCGTGTTCGGGGCATGCGAAAGCGCGCCGAATGGCGCGGACTGCCTCGATGCGTTAAAAAACATCGCCAATCCCTTCTACATCGGCGATCAGCCGGGCGGCACGCAGGTTTGCGGCTGGTTAGACGCCTGGACACCCGCCCCCAGCGCCTATGCCGTGAAAGCCAGGAACACTGCGGACGTGGCGGCCGCGGTCAATTTCGCGCGCGACAAGAATTTGCGGCTTGTCGTCAAAGGTACGGGCCACTCCTACCTCGGGACATCGAGTGCGCCTGACTCGCTGCTCGTGTGGACACGCGGTATGAATGCGGTGACGCTTCAGGATTCCTTTCTCGGTCAAGGCTGCGAGGGCAAGATTGCGCCGGTCCCGGCGGTTACGGCGGAGGCGGGCGCCGTTTGGATCGATGTCTACACTGCCGTGACGACTAACGCGGGGCGTTACGTACAAGGTGGCGGCTGCACCGATGTCGGCGTTGCGGGGCTGGTGCAAAGTGGGGGATTTGGTAGTTTTTCGAGGGGTTTCGGTACGGCTGCTTCGGGACTCCTGGAAGCACAGATCGTCACCGCAGACGGCGCGATACGCATCGCGAACCCCTGCACCAATCCTGATCTTTATTGGGCTCTGAAAGGCGGGGGTGGCGGCAGCTGGGGTGTCATCACTCGGCTTACCTTACGGACACACGATCTTCCCTCGTTTCTGGGCTGGGCATGGGGCACGGTTAAAGCGCGATCCGACGAAACCTTTCGCAAGTTGATCGCGCGGTTTGTGAGCTTCTATGCGGACACCCTTCTGAATCCGATTTGGGGTGAGCAGGTGCATTTTGCGCCCGACAATACATTCGATATTTCCATGTCGAGCCATGGGCTCGACTCGAAGTCAGCGCAGGAGGTGTGGAAGCCTTTCTTCGAGTGGATCAAGGCATCGCCGAGCGACTACGTCATCACCGCTGAGCTCGGCGCGAACGGTCACAAAGCGCGGCACCTTTGGGACACGGAGGGAAATCCGTCGATGAATCTGGACCTGCGGCCGGGCGCACCCAAACATCATGGCTGGTGGAAGGGCGACCAAAGCCAAGTCGGCGCATTTCTCAACGGTTACGACTCGCTTTGGCTGCCGGCACGCATTCTGCATGAAGATCAGGGCAGGCTTGTCAGCGACGCTTTGTTCGCCGCAAGCCGGTACAAGACGATCCAACTGCACTTCAACAAGGCACTCGCCGGCGCCGCACCCGACGTAATCGCCGCGACCCTGGATACGGCAACCAATCCCGCCGTGACGGAGGCATTCGCGCTTGCCATTATCGCCGACGGACAGAAGGGCGCTTTTCCGGGAGAGCCTCGCACCTCCATTGATCTCGAAGCCGGCCGCAAGGATGCGCGCGCCATCGACCTTGCGGCGGCTGAATTGCGCAAGATCGCGCCGAACGCCGGCTCTTATGTTTCGGAAAGCAATTTTTTCAACGATCACTGGCAGCGCGACTATTGGGGAAACAACTATTCGAGGCTGCAATCCATCAAATCGAAGTACGATCCTGATGGGCAATTCTTCGTTCATCACGGTGTCGGAAGCGAGGACTGGAGCGCGGATGGCTTTACGCGTCGTGTTTAAGTGTTCAGGTCGCGCGCAGCGCAACCGTCACGGGCACGCGAGCAGCTCTCACCGCCGGCAGGAGCCCGCCAATGGCGCCTATGCCAAGCGCCCAGCCGAGTCCCAACAAAGCCAGCGAGGGCGTCACTGCCATGTGAAAGCTCGCTCCAAACGGACTCGCAAGCAGTCCGTTGAAGAGCAGCCACGCCACGAGCGCACCGAGCAAAGCGCCGGGCAGCGCCAGTAGAATGGATTCCGATACAACCGAGGCAATGATCGGCGCGCTGTTGAATCCGACAGCCCGCAGGATGGCTAATTCGCGACGGCGGCCGTCGACAATGGCGTACAGTGAGTTGGCCGCACCGATGGTTGCGGCAAGGGCCATGATCGAACCCACGAAATAGCTGATGAAGTTCAGGATGCCGTTGACCTGCTGCATATTCTGCTCGAAGATCTCCGCTTCATGCTGGACTTTCAAGTGAAGTGACGGGTTTGCTTTGAGCGCGTTGGTCAAATCCGCAAACGCCGCGGGCGACGCAAGCATTACATTCGCCTGGTTATAGGTGTTGCGGCCGAAAGCCGACAGAATCGTGTCGCCGTCTCCGAACACGAGACAGACAGTGCTCGCGAGATCGAAGTTCCCAACCACAAGCCAGTCGCCACCGCGCATGTGTCTTTTTGCGCCGACGCCGAAATCCGTGTACTGGCGCACGCATTTGTTGCTCGCGATCAGTTCACGCAGCCCGGGATTGAACATTCGCCCCGCGGTAATGCGCAACTCCGGCTGGTAATCGGTAAAACCAGGGGTCATCCCGATCAAGGGAAAGCCGGTCTGAGTGCCGTCGATCTTGCTACGTGCCTGCACGAACACGGTCACCTGAAAGACAACGATCGGTTTGCCTTCGGGATCGCGTCGTATACCCGGCAGGTCGCGAATCAGCGGCGCTGCATCTTGCGTGATACTGCTCTGTATGGGGGACGGAGCATCGATACTCGTCAGCGTGGCGCGATTGGGGCTCACATTGCCCATCGCCTCCTGGCGCGCTCCAACGCCCATGGCCAGCATTGATACGAGGACGCCGACCGCGCACGCCACACCGATGACGATGGTGAACACCAAGCCGAGGCGGGCAGAGATGCCCGCGAGATTCATATACAAGAGGGCCCAGAACTGTTTTGCGAGGCTCATCAGGAGTTACCGACCGGCCAGCGCATCAACGACCGGAAGTCTGGCGGCCCGCGCGGCCGGCGGGGCAGCGGCGATCAGCGCCACGAGAACTGCTCCGATCACTCCCAACGCGACGACGCTCAGCGGCATGGAAAGCCCCGGTATGAATTTCGCGGTGTATGGGAATACTCCCGTCGCCAGGGCAAGTCCCATGAGCGCGGCGGCTATGCATATGAGCAGGCTTTCACCGACGACCATCAGGAAAATCGAGCGATCGGTGAACCCCACAGTCTTCAGCACCGCGAACTCCGCAGTTCGTTCTCGAATCGACTGCATCATTATGGTGGTGATGGAGAAAAGAAGCGCCACCAGCACCGCGCTCGTGACGGAGCGGATGAGGAAGTTCAGATCGCCGATCGAGCGCATTTGCTGTTGTGCATTCTCCCGGAACGAGGCTGTCTTGGTCTCGTTGGGCGAGTTGGCGAACACCTTATCGATGGTGTCGGACATCTCCGCCGCACGTTTCGGATCCGAGATCACCGCGTAGAAGTTTCGTATCGTACCTTTGTTAAGTGCTCGCGCTTCATCCAAATAGTCGTAGTTAGCCACGACGATACCCGCCTCGCCGGGTTCATGATCCGTGAACGTGCCCACGATCTGAAAGTTCCATGTTCCCGATCCGTCAGCCTGCAGGGTGTTCGAGGTGAAGGGAATCCGGTCCCCGATATGCCAACCGTATTTCGTGCCAATATCGGTGGTGATCAGCACGCCGTTGCGGGTTCCCTCCAGGGACTCGAGGTCCTTGGGCAATATCTGGAAGATCTCCGGCACAAGCGTCACCCATAGTTTGGACGGCTGGATTGCCAGTATGTATACGCGCTCAGTGGGCCGCTGATAGGTCCCGAGGAAGCCGTCGGCGAAAGACACACTCGCCACGCCTGGGATCGTCCGGAGTCGATCGAGGTAGGAGAGCGGCAGCGGCGCTCCACCGAATTCGGCGGGACCGACGAACAGTAAGTCTGCGCGAGTATTGGCAACAGACCGATCCACGCCCGTCTTCATGCCCTGCAAAACACCGAACAGGGCGAAGGCCACGCAGACCTGAAGAGAAATCAGCGCGGTGCGCACGGGCTTGCGCCAGATGCCGGACCAGACGAGGGGAAGGTACTTCACTTGTGTCGTCAGTCCGCTCCAGTGAACTGCACTCCGCGTTGCTTTCTTGTCATGGCATTCATGTATACACCCCCCTTCCGCCGGGCGGCAACACTGGGGACGCGCGAACGGCTGGACCGGACGAAGAGGGGCGCAAGTTGCCAACTCATCCGGTATACGAGTATATGAGGAGCTATAAAGAAGAACCCGTGCCATGGATGAATCCGGCAGTCAGGGCAATCAGGAAACGCCCCGTCACATGATCTCTTGCGGCCCCACTTGAGGGTTGGCGCGACGATTTATCAGATGCTCACTCGATTAAAGGGAGATGGTCATAAAGCGCATGTCACTGGGTCTGTTGTTAGTGGCGACCCTGGCGGCCACAAGCCCAGACGCAGCAATCGCGTCTGGCCAAGACGTGGTGATCGGCGACATCGATGATCTTTCGGGCGTGTATTCGGAAAATGGGGGCATGGGCGGCGTCGAGGCCATCAAGATGGCGATCGCGGACTTCGGGGCCACGGTGCTCGGCCGAAAAATTGTGGTGCTCTACGCGGATCATCAGAACAAGGCCGACATTGGCGCCTCGAAGGCTCGGGAGTGGACCGACCAACGCGGCTTGAACATGCTGTTGTGGGGAGCAAACACTGCCGCCGCCATCGCGACGGCAAAAATCATCGCCGCGAAGAAGGTCCCCTATTTTGTCATGGGTTCGGTCGGTGCGTCGCTGACCAACGAGGACTGTACCGCCTACACCGTTCAGTACGTTATAAACACCACAGCGCTCGCCAATGGTACTGCTTCCACGGTTGCCAAGACCGGGGGCAAGACCTGGTTCTTTCTGACGGCCGACTACAGTTTCGGTACCCAATTGCAAGCTGCGGCATCAAGGGTTGTTGAAGCGAATGGCGGAAAGGATATCGGCTCAGTCCGAGTACCGCTTTCCACAGCTGATTTCTCGTCGTTTCTGCTGCAAGCGCAAAGTTCCGGCGCACAAGTTCTAGGGCTCGCAAACGCGGGTAACGACTTCATCAATTCGCTGCGGTCCGCCAACGAATTCGGCATCACCAAGACCATGAAACCGGCGGGTCTCTTGGTCTTCATCAATAACATTCACGGCCTCGGTTTAGAGATTGCACAGGGGTTGTATACAACCACAGCATGGTACTGGGACCTCAATCCGGAAACGCGCGCCTTCGGAAAGCGCTTTTTCGATAAGATGAAAAGAGAGCCGTCAATGCTGCACTCCGGATACTACTCAGCCACTTTGACCTACCTGAACGCTGTCAAGGCCGCGGGCACGACGGAGGCCGACGCAGTGATGCAGCAACTGAGGAAGAACAAGATCAATGACATGTTCACCCGGGGCGGATATATTCGTGCGGACGGCGTGATGATCCACGACATGTATGTGATGCAGGTGAAGACCCCGCAAGAATCGACATACGCCTGGGACTATTACAAAGTCGTCAAGGTCATGAGCGGCGAGGAAGCCTTCGGCCCAATCACGGGGCTTTGTCCGCTCGCGCCGAAATAAGCACAACTACCGCAACTCGACCACACTGATGCGCTCGCCGTCCTTGTGCAAAACCAGTTCAGTCGAGCCGCCGAGGTCCTTTTTCAAATAAAGGCGCTGCGGCACGAAGATGAAACGATTGTGGTAGCTCGTTCCGCCGGAAGTTTTGCCCGAGACGACCAAGTAGCTGCCCCAGATGTTCGAGGTCTGTCCGGCCGCAACGGAGTTTGTGATCTCGATGTAGTAGGGCTCCTTGGGACTGTCGAGCGTTTCGTAGTGCACGACTAACTCTGAGGCGGTCGAAGCACGCAATTCTTTCGTTCCCTTCTCCAGTGCGTAGGCGAGGTGCGTTCCGTTGTCCTCAAAGGCAGTGCCGCAGCCGGAAGCCGTCACCAGAGGAAGGGCGAGGGCGGACATGAGGAAGGCGATGCGCCAAGTCAAGGGGTTAGTGCTCCTGTAAGTGGGTTTTGATGGGCGCCGTCTCCGGCATCCAGCAGAGCGCGATCAGCCCTACGATGACGCCACCGATCATGTACCACGCCGGCGCGAGTGTGCTGCCGGTAAGGCGTGTGAGCCACGCGACAATGAACTGTGTGGAGCCACCGAATATGGAGATCGAGACCGCATACAGCAACGACAGTGCACCGGAGCGCACCCGATGCGGTAATGATTCGGTGATCGCCACCAGGAAAGTGCATGTCGCGAGTGTCGACGCGCACGCGAGCACTGCGCAGGCTGCATACAGTGCGATGCGATTGCGTTCGTGTTCCAGCAGCATGAAACATGGGAACACGGCGGCGGCAAGAAACACCCAGGGAATGATCATGACGGGCTTACGCCCGAATCGATCAGACAGCCAGCCGCTTAAAGGGTCGCACACCACGCCGCTCAACCCTACGATGGCCGTGGCTCCCAATGCCACGTTGACCGGCATGCCGAGCGTGGAACCCGCATAGGTTGTCATATAATTTAATAAATAGTTGGTGGTGGTCGCTGCAGCAAGCAGCGCCAGACCCGCGGCGGCCTTGCGGCCGTATTCGCTGAACCGCGGCACTGATTCATCCGCATCCTTTGCCTGCAACGTCTCTCCGAGGGTTCGGCGCAGGAGCAAACCGAAAGGCACGATGACCGCTCCAACGAGCAGGGCAGCGCGCCATCCCCATGCCTCCAACGCGGCGGGACTCAAGATATTGGCCAATGTCACGCCCACAAAGCCGGCGACCATGACCGCGCCATCCGCGCTCATGCACTGAAAAGAGATATACAGCCCGCGCCTGAGCGGCGGTGCGGCCTCCATCATGAAAGCCGTGCTCGGGCCTACTTCGCCCCCCAGGGCAAAACCCTGGATTAGACGAAACATAATCGCCAGGACGGGTGCCGCCATGCCGATGGAAGCATAAGTCGGCACCAACGGCAGCCCGATGACGCCGACGCCGATCAAGCCGAAAGAGATCAACATCGCCGGTTTACGGCCGGCGCGATCGCCGAGTCGGCCCAAAACCAATGCCCCCAGTGGTCGTGTTAGAAAGCCGGCGCCGAAAGTCGCGAGCGATGCCAACAAACTGGTGCCGGGTGTGTTGGACGGAAAAAACGCGCGGCCGATTTGTGCCGCAAAAAACGCGTAGGTCACGAAGTCATAAAACTCGATGGCATTGCCGACGGCGACGGCAAACACATGTCGGGCCGGCATAGCGGTCGGTACGGAAATGGCGATCGGTGCATCCAAGTGACCGGAACAGTAACACGCTCGCAGGCGATATTACCGTGAGCATGCAAGTGTGAGGCGGCAATTTTCCGTGTTGCGCGCAAAAATAAGACTCTCGAATGCTGCTGGTGGAATGTATAAAGGGGAATGAACGTCAAGACAACCGCGAAAATTGTGAGGGCTGCACTTCCTGGAGACGCTGGACATTTCTACCATTAACAGTAACCGGTCAATGGAGTCGCAAGATGAAACGGGTACTTTTAGCGTTCCTTGTCTGTCTGCCGCTTGCAGCGTGTGGCCTCGGTGAAACCGCGGTCTCGGCCGCGGCCAGCGGCAGCTCGCAGGCCGAGCAAACTGCAGAGGCATTGAAAACTGAGGCGCGCGTCAAACAGCAACTCGACGCGGCGGCAACACTCGACGCGGAGCATCGACAGGCCGCGGAAGCCAGTTCGCAGTAGTCGCGGGAGATCATTTGCCGTTCGATCGGGTTTATGAGGGCCCAATTACGCTCGAAATAGACCTACCGCGCAGGCGGATTTCTGATTACCATTATAAGTGAGATGCAGAAGAGTGCGGAAAGGCAGGTGATCGCGGGTAGTTGCCTTTGCGGCTTGGTGACCTTCCAGGTGGAAGCACCGACTTCGAAATTTGTACATTGCCATTGCTCTCGGTGTCGCAAGGCCACAGGTACTGGCTATGCGACCAACATCTACGTTGAGCCGTCCCAGCTCATTTGGAAGTCGGGACGAGATGCTGTCGAGCGATATGACCATTCAGCGGCACGCAGCTTTGCAAAGTGGTTCTGCAGAAACTGCGGATGTCCGATGCCCCGCGTTTCACGAAGCGGACGAACCGTAGTGATACCAGCGGGATCTCTTGACCAGTTTCTGATCGACCGTCCAAAGGCGCATATCTTTTGGGATTCACGTGTCTCCTGGATCAGCATTGAGGATGCTTTGCCCCGATACGCGGAGTATCCAGAATGGTGGTAAGTACGACTCGCTTGCGGCGATAAACAGCGGCGCGCTCATCTCTTGTTGAAGTCGGTGGCGTCGTGTCTTTCGGGCAGCTGTTGGTCAGGGGGTCCGAAAGTGCGATTGACCATCTGGCCGCGCTTCACAGCCGGTCGGCCGGCAATCAGCTCCACCCATCGATCGACGTTCTTGTACTCGCGGACGGACAGAAATTCCTGGGAGGAGTAGGCGCTGCGCATCATTGAACCGTACCAGGGCCAGATCGCCATATCGGCGATCGAATACTCATCCCCTGCCATATATTCGTTCTTCGCCAGGTGCGTATCGAGCAAGTGCAGCTGTCTTTTGGTCTCCATCGCGTAACGGTCAATGGCGTATTCGATCTTGAATGGCGCATAGGCGTAGAAATGGCCAAAGCCGCCGCCGACAAACGGTGCAGATCCCATCTGCCACATGAGCCAGTTCATCGTTGCCGTGCGCTTATAGTGCTCGGCGGACAGGAAGGCACCAAATTTTTCAGCAAGATAAAAAAGCATCGAGCCGCTTTCGAACAGCCTCGTCGGCGGATTGGTCGAGCAGTCGAGCATCGCGGGAATCTTGGAATTGGGATTGATTGCGACAAAGCCGCTGGAAAACTGCTCGCCGTCGCCGATCCGGATCAGCCAGGCGTCGTATTCTGCGCCCTTGTGGCCGGCCGCGAGCAGCTCTTCGAGCATGATCGTCACCTTCTGGCCATTCGGCGTGCCGAGCGAATAGAGCTGAAACGGGTGCTTGCCGACCGGAAGAGCCTTTTCATGCGTGGCTCCCGATATTGGGCGGTTGATCTTCGAGAACTGGCCGCCGTTCTCCTTGTCCCAGACCCACACCTTGGGTGGAATGTAGCCGGCGGGCTGATTGGCGCTAGCGGGATCTTTGTCTGTCATACCCCATCCTTCAATGAATTTTCGAACGCTCGCTGACGGCGAATGTATGGTCAACCGACCGCCAGCGCACTCGACTATTATAGGGTATGGAGACTGTATCCAACGAAGACTTGGAAGCGTTGTATCGCGCCGCAGTTGGGCCCAAAAAAGCCGGTTTCTACGTTCCCAAATTCCTGGCGTTCGATCAGCCGGGGGCCTCGAAGCTGTCGTGGAATTGGCCGGCGTTTTTCGTACCGTTCTATTGGTTTCTGTATCGCCGCATGTATGTGAGTTGGGCGATCTTCTCTCTGTTGATACCTATTGGCATTGCTGTCCTGACTGGCATTCTGGGACGCATATTGGGAGACCAAGTGCGAACTGCGTTCGATTTGGTTGTATCGATCGGATACTACTTCGGGGTGGTCCCGACGCTTGCGAACTCTCTTTATCACCGCGAGGTTAAGGATCGCATCTCAGCGCTTCGCGAAAAGGTACCGGAAACGAGTGCGCAGCTTCTGGTGCTCGACAACACTTCGCCGACGAACAATCTCATTTGGATCATTGTGGTGGTCGTTATGATTGTGATCATCGGCATTCTGGCGGCAATCGCCATCCCCGCGTATCAGGATTACACAATCCGGGCGCAGGTCAGCGAAGCTTTTCCGCTCGCCGATCAACTCGAAACAGCTGCAATAGAACATCACCAGTCGGATAAGTCGTGGCCGGCCAACATAGGTGAATTGGGCCTTTCAGAGATATGGTCCGGTCGATATGTTTCAACGCTAAGCATCGACCGGGGAACCATCACGGTGACATTCGGAAACCAAGCTAATGCGCTGATTGCTAGTCGCCGCTTGAGCTTTCAGCCGGTGCTGACGGGCAGCGATGCCATCATTTGGAGGTGCGGTTATAAGGCGGAAGCCGAAAGTGCGGATAACGAGGTGGGAGCGAACCTCACTGACGTTCCGAGGAAGTTCCTACCTGCCAAATGCAGATAGAGCGAAGCGGACTCAGGGCGGTCCCAGATTCCGCGAAATACTCAGTAAGATGCACGTAATTTGCTCTACACATAGGAGACCACTCGATGAGCCTTGCAATGAGTAATGCTTTCAAGGGTGAGACCTTCGGACGGTTCGTGTTCGCTTTAACAGCGTTGGTGCTGGCATTGTCGGCTCGACCGGCACTCGCGGAATACCCTGTAACCTCCCTCGCGACACTGCTTGACCGGGTGCAGATCGAGGACATACTCGTCGATTACTATGGGAACCTGGGCGCTGGCCACCGTGACTTTGGCTCCTTTTACACCGAGGATGGCCTCCTCGATGTGAACGGGCTCGAGTACCGGGGCAAGAAGGCCATTGACGAGCTTTACGCAAAACTCGAACAACCGAGCCTATTGCCGCGGGGGACGTTCCACATGCTGATGACGAATGCGGCTATCCGGGTCAACGGGGACACTGCGACGGCCGACGTTTTGTGGACCGGGATCATTTCAGACGTGGTCAAGGCGCCGCCTCGTTTCGTTGAACAGGGCCGTGAGCGCGATGAGTTCGTCAAGCTTGGTGGACATTGGTACATCAAGCATCGAGTGATCACGACTGACTCTGGATTACCGGCGATGTTCGAGAAGACGTACAAGCAACGGTAGTAGCTGTGCGCGCCAGCGTGGGGATCGTTACTTGTTGTCCGGACGGCTGTAAATCCGTACATGGACGCTGCGATTGAGCAAGACCGCGAGGTTGAATGTCGACAGACCGCTTACCTGGTAACTCCTGGCGTGGTCTCATACCTCAAGAAGGAGTTGAATTGCTGGCGGCGCTGGATTCTCCGTGGTGGATTGCCGGTGGGTGGGCGTTGGATCTGTACCTGGAACAAAAGACTCGGACTCATAAAGACCTTGATATCGGTATCTTTAGACGAGACGCGGTAACGGTGACACATGCGTTGTCGGGCTGGGATGTCTTTCAGGCCAAGGATGGCGTGCTGTGTCCCCTCGCCGTCGGTGAAGAACCTCGTGCAGAGGTCAATTCACTATGGTGCAAGCGAACGAATGTGGCGCAGTGGGAGATGGAGTTGATGCTTGATGAGTCGGACGGGGAGTCTTGGATATTCCGTCGCGATCCGCGAATCACTCGTACGCTGTCCAAGGCGATTCGACGAAATTCGGAGGGGATTGCATATCTCGCGCCAGAG
Source organism: uncultured Gammaproteobacteria bacterium (assembly GCA_963775565.1). Classification (GTDB taxonomy): domain Bacteria; phylum Pseudomonadota; class Gammaproteobacteria; order Steroidobacterales; family Steroidobacteraceae; genus Bog-1198. The sequence goes on along the minus strand of CAVZJP010000013.1, from coordinate 754,593 downwards.
ATTCAGCTTCTCTACAAGGCGCGCGCAACGCGTGCTCAAGATCAAGCGGACTTTGATCGCGTAGCTCCGCATTTGGACAGCGAGGCACGGATGTGGCTACAGAAGTCGCTGATGAGGGTGGATCCTAAGCATCATTGGATTTCAATGTTTTGAGCGGCTTGCGAAACCTCCGGGGTGCGCTCGTGTTGATACTTCGCTGGAGCATCGCGCCGTCGCTCGATAGGCGCAGTGTTAGGCCTGCAGCGCGAAGAGATATCCCACTGCACCCATGATCAGGCTATTCATGACCAGAGCAGCAGCGAGAGCAGTGAGTTTGGTAGAGAGGGTGTTCATGTGAGTCTCCAGGTAAGTGGTCTACGATTCTTACCTTAAGAACACAGCGAGGGTCGTGCCAGTTGCAAATACATTGAAAAAAGGCTGATTGGAAAGACGAAATCGTCGGATCGCGCAATGTGGGTGACCTCGGACAGTGTCCGCGGACAAGGCGGACATTATCCAGCAGACAAAGAACGTTACGCGCTCCGGCCGCCGAGCGTTCGATACTTTCCCGAGCGGTGCTCCATCTGCCATCTCAAACTGGCGGCGGCGAGGAGCTTCGTCGCGCGGCCCGGGTCCAACTGTGTAAGCCACGCGGGCGACGTGAAATAGTCGGCTTCTTTAAGCAGTTCGCCCGCTTCAAGCGTATCTAGGGTTTTGTGCATCATCGTCCATCCCTCAAACGCTCGTTCGGGTACGGATTCCCTCGCGATTGACCTTACTTGGGTGTGCCTCTTGTCGCCGAGAATTCTGCCGAACACGGCATCAACTGTCTCTGATTGACCCTCCAGCACCTGCAGGAATGAGCCGCCGATGTACAGAAGCATGCCGGTGATTTCTTGCTTTGCATTCGCTATGCGTATCTGCTGCAGCAGATCGGGAATCTCATGCTCGTGAAAGTATTCGGTCGAGCGGCTAACGTATATCAAGTTAACCAGCGACTTCATTGGCGCTCCCCCCTCATAGTGTCTTTCCGAGTGACAATACTGAATGTTTGACATTCCCTTCGAGCTTAATCGGGGACTTTTGAGACTTACGTCTCAGTTGTAACGAAGAGAGAGAGACGGACCGAGCAAAATGGGCGGTTTCGGGCGATACCAATGCCGAACAAGCGCTGTCGGTTGTTCAGCAGCCGGCGGCAAAGCGCACCGCGGCATCGTCTCCGGGTAATCGCGGCTCCGAAAACTCCGGGAGCGGTGAATTGCGCACCGGAGGGGATGCCGTTCACGTCGGTCGATTTCGGCGAGACTCTTTCGTACGGTTGCTTACGGAGCTTCTCTTCGCATTGGCCGCAGCGTTGTCGTGCGTTCGTGATGATCGAGACCCGGCAATTAGGATGTCAACAATCCGGCGGGCGCTTTCTTCCCAGCCAGGTAGAGCCGTGGTGTGAAAGACCCCTATCAGCGCGCGGACGAAGTCGTCGGGATTGGTGTCGGCGTGGAGCTCGCCACTGACCGTGGCGCGCTTGACGGCGGTAACGAACGCGGTGTGGATAAGTGATCGGGCGCCTTCGATGAGTCGCGAAGAGCCGCCAGCGACTGAGTCCATCGCGGGCATGATGAGCCTTTTGCTCGAAACGTGTTCGATGAACAGCAGCATCCAGGCGCGTAAGGATTCGAGCGGCGGCATTGTGGCGGCGAAGCGCTGCTCAGCGGCAGCGAGTTTTTCCACTTCGCTTCGGTACACGGCTTCGATGAGGGAGTCGCGTGTCGGGAAATGGCGGTAAAGCGTGCCGGGCCCGATGACCGCTTGGCGGGCGATGTCATCCAGGCTGGCGGCGCCGCCGTCGCGAGTGAACGCCTCCTTAGCGACCTCCAATATGCGCTCGCGGTTGCGCAGTGCATCAGCGCGGGGCTTGCGAGTGGTTGGCAGCGGGAGCTTTTTCTTGGGCATATGCAATTTTGGAAAATGTATATTGAAACGGAGATTGTCTCCGGTTATTATCACTATCCGGAGAGTGACTCCGTTTTAACTGGCAACAGCAGGAATGTCAATTCTGGCGCGATCCCAATGGGTTGCGTCCCACGGTAGGAGAGCGATTATGCGAGTATTTGTAACCGGAGCGACGGGATTCATTGGAACCGAATTGGTGAAGGAACTGATCGCGGCGGGCCACTGGGTACGCGGTCTTACGCGCAGCGATGAAGGCGGGAAGCAGTTGCAGGCCGCCGGCGCCGAGGCTATTCGTGGCGACCTTACGGATCTCGACAGCCTGCGTCGTGGCGCAACCGGGGTGGACGCGGTGGTGAATCTGGCGTTTAACCACGATTGGTCAAAGTTTGCGCAGAACGGGGCAGATGAGGTGAGGGCGATTGAAGCGCTGGGGGCGGTGTTGGAAGCGGGCAAGCTGTTGGTCGTGACCTCGGGGACTGGCATGGCAAGCGGTGAGCCGGGCCAGGTGCGCAAGGAGAGCGATCCCCCAACGGACTCGCCAGCGATTCCGCGCAGGCCGGAACAAACGGCGCGCGCTGTGGCAGCCAGGGGTGTGCATGTGGCAATTGTGCGTCTGCCGCAGGTGCATGACACGCGCAAGCAGGGGTTGGTGACGATGCTGATTCAAATTGCACGCGAGAAGGACGTTTCTGCCTATGTGGGGGATGGGGCTGCCCGCTGGGCCGCGGCTCCGTTAAAGGATGTGGCGCGGCTATATCGACTGGCGCTTGAGAAGTCGGGCCCGGGCATGACGACCTATCACGCAGTGCAGGAAGTTGGCGCGTCTCTTCGGGATATCGCGGAGAGCATCGGTGAGGGGCTTAAGGTACCGGTGGTTTCGATCCCCGCTGAAAAAGCCGGCGAGCACTTCGGGTTGTTCGGACACTTTGCGACTTTGGATATGCCGGCTTCGAGCGAGTGGACGCGCAAAACGCTGGATTGGCAGCCGACCGGGCCTGGGTTGATCGAGGATTTGGAGAATATGAAGTACTACATTCCGCGTTCCGTCCGAGATCCTGTGGAATAGGCGCTGAGCGCGTGCGGAGGTGGTGCGAGCATGGCACCATGGTGCTGACGCCGTTGTTTGCCGCGCGGGAGAGCTAAATTGACACCCATTGGCCGACTGGTAGTCGCGGTGGCCTGCATATCAGGCGGGATTGCGGGCGCCGCCGCGCCGACGGCGGACGATCGCGCACATCTGCACTGGGTACGACAGGAGGTCGAGATTGCAGGAGCGATCGATGATCTATCGCGACGAGGAAATTCGGGCTTCATCGTTTTCCAGGATATTTCAATCGTTGACCCCACGAGAGGTGTCACGCTGGCGCATCGAACGGTTGCGATTCGCGACGGCAAGATTGCTTGGGTCGGGGACGCCAGCGCGGCACCGGACAGCGATGGTGCAACCGTGATTGATGGTCGCGAACTTTATTTGTCACCTGGATTGGTGGACATGCACGTCCATACGATCAGCCTGTCCGAACAACTGCTGCGACTGGCCACTGGGAATACCGCCGTGCGAGAGATGGACGGCTTTCCATGGATGCTGGAGTTTCGCCGCGCCGTAGCACATCACGAATTTCTCGCGCCTACTGACTACATCGCCGGCACGATTATCACCAGTTACCCCTTGGAGGGGTATTCAGTCGTGGTACACACGCCCGATGAGGCGCGTAAGGAGGTGCGTAAGCAAGCGGCGTGCGGTTATGACTTCATCAAAGTTCACAATGTTCTAAAGATACCGCTCTTTGATGCGGTGGCAGAAGAGGCCAAGGTTGCTGGCCTTGATCTCGTCGGTCATATTCCTCACGACATTACCATTCGTCACGCCGTGAAGGACGGCGGCATGCGTACGCTGGAGCATCTGAAAGGATTTATCAGCGATCGCACGCTGGTTGTGAGCGATGAGGACTACGGGACCGCGCTTGCTGATGCGACAGTCTGGCTTACGCCCACCTTCTACGCCATCACCGGCGGCCATCGCGCGACGAACCTCAGCCAATCCCTGGCGCTTCCCGAAATGCAGTATGTGGCTCTGCGCGATCGCCAGACATGGCAAACCACGAAGATCGATCCTCACGATGCGGAAGTTCAAAGATTGCTTGATGACGCCACTCCGCTGGCGATGGCGCGGCTTCTGCTGCTGCATCCGCATTGGCTGGCGGGGACTGACTCGGCTCAATATCCGTTTCAGGTTGCCGGGTTTGCACTGCTCGACGAACTGGTGGACATGGAACAATTCGGCATTCCTCGTGCAGAAGTACTGCGTGCTGCGACCAGTGAACCAGCGTCAGCGCTTCATCGGGGTGGGGAGTTCGGCGGTATCGCAACAGGCATGCGAGCGGACCTGGTTTTGTTAGGATCTGACCCACTGCAGAACTTGAACGCGTACCGGGATAATCGGGGGACAGTGGTGCGAGGTATATATCTTGATCGCGCAGCGCTTCGGATTGCGCTTGCGCGTCTTGCGGATATTGAGGCGGAGTCAGATTCTGAATATCGCATCGACAAACGGACGATGAGTGACTTGGTCAAGAATGTGAAGAGACTGGCGGCGCGCCGCATTGCCTTGGACCCCACCCATTTGACACCTGCGGTGTCGAGTCTCAGCCAATTGGGATACGCCCATGCAGCGGAGGGGCTCAAAGGCGCAATTTTCGAATATCAGGCGGGCCCGTGCGCAGAAGTCCTGCCGAGTGGGGGCGGCTGACGTCGAACCTTGGCTCGACCAGACGGAGAACCCCCGATCAAACCTTTTGTGCTGCGCTCCTTGGGTGTAAAATAGGCCACGAGCGCATCAACGCTTAAAGAGTCTTAACGTTACACCCAGGACTGCGGTCCGTCGTGAGGCCGTCATGCGCAATTGCCGTGAAATATACCTAGTCACTATCGCGGTGGCAGGCACCGTGGGTTTTGCGGGCGCCGCTGAAAAGGGACCTGGACCGAACACCGAAGTGGTTGGCGGCTCGTGGCAGCATCAGTCGGTGACATTTTATTACTTCGGCCTTACCACGCGGTACTCGTGCAGCGCGCTGGAGGATCACGTCAAGGCCATTCTGGTGCAATTCGGCGCACGCAAGGATGCCGAGGTCCTTGCACATGGATGCCTCGGTGGGGATGTACCGAGTCGCAATGCCTTTGTCGATGCCGACTTCTACACTTTGGCGCCAGCCGCCGATAGTTCCGACGCAGACACCGTTCAAGCTTACTGGACCAACCGAGAGATCCAACCCGAGCATCCATACTTGTTGAACGATGGTGACTGCGAGTTGGTTCGTGCGATGAAGGACACGATTTCCAAGAGCTTTGCGCTGAAGGATCTTAAATACGATACGGACTGCGTTCCGTATCAACTCAATTTAAATGGCTATCATGTTAAGGCCAACGCACTCATCGCTGTCCCGGTGCCTCATGGCTGATGAAGCTAAACGAGCAAGTGGGGGCGCCGCACTCTCGTCCTTCGCCCTCGTAGGAACGACTCTTCTCCAGTGATTGAGTGCTGGCGCGCGCCGTTGCCGCGCAGATCTCAGTCGCGGTCACGATCGTTATGCAATTTTCAGCCAAACCACATCCCAACTCTCGCGCCGCTCGATGAAGCCGGTAATTTTGCCGGAGGCGTCGCGCTGGAAAATCTTGCGGATGCGTGGATCGCCACTCAGAAAGAATACGTCCGACGCCTCTGCGTTCCACGTCGCCGGCTTTCGGGCATCGCGCGTGCCGATGAGCTTCCCATCGACGAGCTGCAGAGAATAAGTCGCCGCGGAATCCTTGAGCTGGTATTTGCCAACATATTGCGCGAGTTGCTTGGCAGGCAGGGTGATCGCCGGCGGGTCAATTTTTTCGGCCAGCACCTGCGATGCGATAAGTTTCCAGCCCTCGGGGCGTTTTCTCCAGGTCGTACTGGTGAGATACTTGGCGTAAATGGTTTGACCAAAGTAGTGCTCGGTCTCGTTCTGGCGGAACAATGCGACCGCGATCCCGTCCTCTTCGTGGTAAGACAGGAGTTCTACCTGGATCCTACCGCTCAAGCCCTTCGGAAGCGGCACGATCTCCTTGAGCATGTCCGCCTTACCCTTGTAGGTATCGTCCTCTTCGGCGAAAATCACATTGGGATCCAAGTATTTATCCCATACGGCTACATTTCCGGATGCGATTGCGTCCGACAAGGCCTGCATGTAGCCTGTGATGAGCTCGCGATCCTCGGCGAGCGCAGGCAGTGAGAGCAGCGACAAAACAGCAAATGTGGCGAAGAATCGCATTGTTTGTTTCCCGCAAAACTATCAGTCTCGCAAACTCTCTACACCCTATCCAGAACAATTGGGAAAGGCGAGCTAAACTCCAATGCAGCCGCGCGATCGTGGACGTCGTGCCGGGCAGTTGGTACATTAACATTTCTCATTGTCCTGCGTTGTCGCGGCCAACCCTGGACCAGTCGAGTCGGCGTGTGGTGACCATCAATCCGGCCAGTATGACAAACACCAAGAGCGAGCCAAAAAGAAGCGCGTAGTCCTCTGAGAGGAGTATCACGTACAAAATGGCATAGGTGCTTGCGAGAGCTGCGCCGATCGCCATGGTGGCAAGGCGATTGCGGGTGGCGCCGGCCATGTAGGTTGTGATGAGAACAACCAGTGCTGCTGCAGCCAGTCCATAGGAGAAGGCAAATCCGATATGTTCTGACAGCGCCAGGAGGAGTAGGTAAAAGGTCGCCAGGGCGAGTCCGACTAAGAGATACTGCATGGGGTGCAGGCGCAGCCCGCGAACTAGTTGCTCCCAGGCAAAGAAGCACGCGAAAGTGATCGCCACAAATAAAATGCCGTAGCGCACAGCGCGGTAATTCTGAGTATAGATATTCGATGGCTGGAAGAGTCGCACGCCGAAGGCGGTTGCCGTAAGCGCAGACTCCGTAATGGCCGTGCCGCGCCAGACCTGGGGGTAGGCGCGATTCAGTTCAAGCACTTCCCATTTCGCGGAATAGCCTGCCGGTTGAATGTCGCGAGAAACCGGCAGGAAGGCGCCATCAAAATCGGGATGCGGCCAAGCGACCTTGGCCGTCACCGTGGTGTGCGAACCTAAAGGCAGGAAATGCAGCGACTCACTCCCGGCGATTTCGAACTCCAGGCGATACGGCAATGGTTTTAGCTCGCCTCTTGATTTCAAGTCGATGAGGGTGCTGAGGGCGGTGAATCCCACCACCTCGCCACTGGTAGCGCGCAATTCCTTGCCATCTACTTCGAAGCGCGTCAGCGCTCTTAAGTATTTGACGCCGGACAGGGGCAGTTGGAATACGGCTCGTGTTGTAAGCACCTGCACGTCGTCGTTGGACAGAAGCAGGGTCGCTATTGACTCGGGCTTGAACACGCCGGTCATGACGACTTTCGAGATATAGACGGGAACCGAGTAGATACCTTTGCTGCGTACTTCGACCGATACGTCATTCGTGATCTGAACATCATCCGGGAGAAGATGGAACGGCGCGCCCCTGCTCCAGGTTTCCGTTCGGATTTGAGTCGAGGGATTCACCTCGACTCTCCTGTTTTGGGTCTCCACGGAGAGAATAGGTGCCCCAAGAACTTGGGAGCCTCCAAATCCCGCTGCAATAACATGGTAAGCCTGGGCTTGGAGTGCCTGCCTTTCGTTGACCAGTGTCTCGACACGCGACAATGGCCACAGCATCAGCACGGTTAATGCCGCAATCACCACGGCCTTGAATGAAACGGAGGTGAATCGACTCTCTAAGCTCTCTACCATTATTGCTCTCGTTGTCCCGTAAGTCTTGAGGAGTATTAAGAGCCGCTTTTAGGGCACGCAGCGGGCGGAATTATGGCGAATTCGGGCAAGCCGCTAGGTCGAAGAGCGGTGCATTTCCCGTGAGGTGGGTGGACGCCGTCGGATCGGACTACGGAGGATGGAGTTATTGCCGAACGGTATCCGGTGGTGGCTTTGCCGATTGCCACAGGGAAGGGGCAACCGACGCACGGTCTGCTGTTCGCCTGTTGCCTATCGGATTTTCCTTCTTTTGCGTCGCCTTGGTCTAGGGCGTCAGCGTCAACCGCAGGATGCTGGCTGGACGGAATGCGTTCGTGAGAACGAGGAGGCGGCGTGGGCAGCAGAACAGCCGGCAAACTTTAAGATGAGCGTCGGAACGAGCTGCATCGTTGGCGAGCCAATCCGACTCCCACATAGCTGCCGCTCGCGACCGGCTGACTCGGATCGAGAATACTCATTCGCGTGTCGGCGCGGGTTCGACCGGGCTCAGACCAGCAATCTTCTTAGGCAATAGAACGCGGCGCGCTCGGTGTGATCCTCATATCCAGTCGCTGTCGCGCAGACTGCGGTATTCGCGCAGTAGATACACTATTCCACCAATCGCGGCGCCACTCAGCAGAAATATTGCAGCAACTTCCCAGTCCAAGATCTATTTCCCCCGATGCTGTTTTAGAAGTTAACCTTCAATCCGTGTCGCGTCTGTCCGCTATCTGCGGAAGCTGCTGTAAGTAACTTACTAACGTCGCGAATTCGCGACGGGAAGGGCTGGCTGCAATGGGGTTTGATTGCATGATGGCGGGGACTACCTCAGTGCCTTGTTTGCTGCGGCGATCTGCCAGGGCCGCACATCTACTTGAGTCTGAGCGCTTAAGGAGTCGATCGTCGGAAATCGGCCAATACCGGGCATCGGGCCACACGAAGTAGTCGCCTTGAAGCGGACATTCGCGACGTGCGGTAAGCTTAGGCCGAAGTTTATAGACCCCCAGCCGGGTTGCAGGGAGCGCATAAATGCCATTGGATAAATCTGTCCCGCTCATTCGGCGTTTTCCTCGCCTATCAAATAGTTAGGCGTGACCAAGTGTTACGACGCGTTTTTCTCACTGTTGCAATCTAGGGCGGAGTTCTCCTTGCGACGGAGGAACCGTCACCCATAGATGTGCTGCCACTTCCTGCATCGACGCAATCGGTTCGAATGGGGCTGCACATTCGCGCTGGTGGTGATTACGATCTACTTGTGTCGATGCCCAAGGTCGGTAACGAACTCGCGCTGACCTCGGAGACCGTGCCGTGTGATCTTGCCATTTCCATAAGCCGCGACGACAAGCCGGTATTGTCTCAAGTCATCGCCTCAATTGTCCGTCATAGCGAAATCGGATACCAGAATACACAGCAATATGCAGCTGAACGATCATTTCACCTTAAACCCGGAACGTACGACGTAACGATCTCTGGCGGGCAAAAATGTGCGGTGGCGACGGCGCGTGGCGCAAGCGTCACGTTTGAGAAACAGGAACGAGAACATATACTCGGCTCGCTCTTATACGCATTCGCAGCGAGAGGTTTGCTCGTCGTCGGCGTACTGGGGCTTATCGCAATGGAATTCCGGCGAGGGACTAAATCGCGGCGTATCGTCTTCGGTGAGCCAAGGAAGGGAGTCGATGATTGAGATAAAGCGGCCTCGATTCTCGGCGGCGCACCCGCGCGTCGCTCAACCTAATCGTTAGATTTCACATGAAGGGACGCGCAACCTGTTCCGTGATCCTGAGCGCCTTGCTGGTCAACTCAGCGGACGCGCAGTGCTCAAATCAGCCACCCATCCTCGCCCGTGTGATGGTGCAGGGTTGTGTTGCCGCTTCATTTGAAGCCACGGACGTGACGTTCGCTCCTGGGCCGGAATTTGCAGGTCCTCACACCGATGTTTGGCACATGTACCACGCTGGGGACAAACGGTCAGGGACGGTTGTTACATTCTCAGTGATCACATCCAAATTCGTTTGGCCCGGAGCTGATCACTGGACAAATGGAGCGCGTCTCTGGGCGAAGGGCGAAATTCACAGCGTCTTTGTTCAGAGGGTTTCGGCCGACACCTGCCCGCGCGCGCTGCCAGCCCGGCTTAGCGTTCAGACACAGCCTGAATGCTTCGATATGTTTCATAACATACTGCCGGGCACAATCCCCCTTGCCGTTGTTATTACGGACAACTCAGAAAAGTGAAATCTAACCAACGCTTGGAGCGGCCGTGATAGCTGAAGTGGCGCGCCATGTGCGCCGGGAGAATGCCGACTCCTAACCAAACCCCCAAGGCGATGCCCCGGCCATCACACTGCGGTGCGGATGGCAATAGAATCACCTGATGAGGTCTCTGCGGATTAGATCTAAATCGGTTCGAGCCAGTCGCGGGCCGGGATCGTAACGCCGCAAAGCCGCCGGTCGCGACTGGCTGGAAGGGGTCGACAGGAGACATACCGGTTGCGGTGCAGCATTCGATCGCGCAACTGAGCAACAACCACGATCAAACCCTGTGACAAAATCGTGGGCCCTCGCAACCTGGATGGATCGGGAATGAACACGGCCTCTGGGACCCGCCGCGCAATTGTCAGCGAGCGGGGGAACCCGGACCGATCCACAGTTATCTAAAACCTTGGGTGACGCGGAGGGTTAACACCATGCGCATTTTTGTTGCTGGCGCCACGGGCGCTGTCGGAGTGCGAGTCGTTCGCCTCCTGGTCGCCGCGGGGCATTTCGTAGTGGGCACCACGCACACCCCGGACAAGGCAGGACTGATCTGTTCCGTGGGTGGTCAAGGTGTGGTCGTCGACGGCTTGAACAGCGAAGCCATGCTGCAGGCCGTTGCGGCAGCGCGGCCCGATGTCATCATCCACGAGATGACCGCCCTTGGGGGTGGAGAACTCAAGCACTTTGAACGCACCTTCGCCTTGACCAACCGGCTAAGAACCGAAGGCTTGAATCATCTGCTCACCGCCGCGAAGGAACTCGGTGTGCGACGCGTCATTGCGCAGAGCTACTGCGGGTGGCCGTACGCGCGAAACGGCGCGGCCGTCAAGACCGAGGACAATGATCTCGATCCCAATCCGCCGCGGGAGTTGAAGTCCAGTTTGAGTGCAATTCGCTATCTGGAAAGCACATTGCTTGCCGCCCCCGACATCGAGGGGATCGCCCTGCGTTATGGTGCGTTCTACGGCCCACACACCGGCATGCTGGAGAGCAGCGTTCTTAATCAGTTGCGGCACCGTCGATTCCCTTTGATGGGCGACGGGAATGGCTGGTGGTCCTTTGTGCACGTGGAGGATGCAGCCGCGGCCACGGTACGCGCGACGGATCACGGTGCGCGTGGAATTTACAATATTGTCGACGACGAGCCCGCCCCGGTGCGCGAATGGCTGCCAGCCCTCGCCGCCATTGTCGGCGCCAAACCACCTCTGCGAGTGCCGAAGTGGCTGGGTCGACTCCTGACGGGCGACCACTTGGTCAAGATGATGACCGAGGTTCGTGCGGGGTCCAACGCGAAAGCCAAAAGTGCCTTTGGTTGGCAGCCGGTGCATACCTCGTGGCGCGAAGGCTTCGCGAGCTCAATTTAAGCGCCAGGTCAATAGAATGGCCGCCACTTCATGATTCGCCTTGGGACCGCGTGATCCACGATATTAGTGTGGCGTAGCAGCGAACGGATTCGCGCTAATGAATACTTCATTTGCTTTGATGTACTCTGTATATTACTATAATATACATTGATGGCCGATCTATCGAAAGTCATTGGCTTCGAGTGGGACGATGGCAACGCGCGCAAGAATGAACAGCACGATGTATCGGCATCAGAGGCAGAGCAGGTTTTCTTCAACTCTCCGCTGCTCGTGCTGTCTGATCTTAAGCACAGTGAGGCCGAACCGCGCTTCCACGCCCTGGGCAAGACCCATGAAGGACGGCGTCTGCACATCTCGTTTACTTTGCGAAACAACGGTCAATACATTCGAGTGATATCGGCGAGAGACATGCACCGCAAGGAGCGGATGATTTATGAACAAGCGACTTAAAATCGTCCCGAAATTTGCCAATGAAGCGGCGGAACGGCGTTTCTGGGAAAAGAACGACTCGACGCAGTACTTGGACTGGAAGAAAGCGGAACGCACCGCATTGCCGAATCTAAAGCCGTCCACGCAAACCATCTCTTTGCGATTGCCGCAGCACCTGCTGGACTCCATCAAAACAGCCGCTAACGCCAGGGATGTGCCCTACCAGTCTTTAATCAAGGTCTGGCTGCAGGAAAAGGTCGGCGACTCCTAGTCCGTCGGGTGCAGTCGTTCGCCACCTCTTCGCTCGCACTACGCCGTCTGACGGCGTGAACGCCCCTTGGGGCGGCCCCGAGGAAACGCGAGGGGTGAGACGCATGCGTCGAGAGGCCGAGTAACGGCTCCGCCGCTTCCCTCCCTTCCGGCGAGTGATGATCTGGGCACCGTCGGTCCGCAGGCGGCCCATGAGCTGTCACTGGCGCCATTGTATTTCCTGCCGATTAGCGGACGCTCACGCCGGTGGTCGGGCAGCTGGTCGCATTTCTCACATGCGCGGCGCATATTAACGATCACATCGCACGAGGGGTTACACATGATGGCCATCGGGTCGGATCGTCTGAAGTCGCTAGTTATTACGGCTACCGCATTTCTTGCCGCAGCTGCCGTCGCTCACTCAGAGCCCGCAGATACACCAATGCCTCGGGTAATAGTATTGGCGGGTCAGATTCTTGACGCACGGTCCGGTCACTATTTGCGAGACGCTGCAGTCTACATCGAGGGCGAACGCGTCAGAGACGTAGGACCTGCTAAGACTGTGATTGCGCACGCCCCGGCCGACGCTACTGTAATCGATCTGCACAGCGCAACGGTCTTGCCAGGACTAATCGACTGCCACACTCACATGATGGCCCGGATACCCGACGGAGAAGGTGGCTACGAACTGAATCTACTTACAAAGTCAGAGGCGTTCCGCGCTCTCGAAGGCGCCGCGAACGCGCGGGCAACTTTACAGGCCGGCTTCACCACGGTCCGGGATGTAGAAAATGAAGGTTCAGGCTATGCGGATGTTGCGCTTAGAGACGCGATAAATGCTGGACTGGTAGAAGGACCGCGCATGCTGGTGGCCACGCGCGGAATCGCCGCGGTAGGCCAATATGAGCCCTTCAACGTCCGCCCTGACCTGATCGGCTTCCCGACCGGCGCTGAGATGATCAGCGGCGTCGAAGAGGCGAGGCGCGCGGCCCGGGAGCAAATCGGACACGGCGCAGACGTGATAAAGGTCTATGCCGATTGGCGCCATCCGACACTCACGATCACCGAGATGCACGTGATTGTGGAGGAGGCGCATAAGGCTGGGCTCAAGGTCGCCGCCCATGCAACGACCCCTGAAGGCATTCGGAATGCAGTCATGGCTGGCGTGGACTCTATCGAGCACGGTCACGAAGCCGATCGAGCAACCTTGCAGCTCATGAAGTCAAAAGGAACGTACTTGGTGCCTACGCTTTCAGTTGTCGACGCGGGTATAGCCAAGCACTTTGGCGGTACGGCTTATTCTGCCAGGGCGCTTGCGTTCCTCGATACCCTGAAACAGACCATGTCTATGGCAAAGGACATCGGCGTTAAAATCGCCGATGGTTCCGATCCGTCCAATGCCAGCCGCCAGGGCAAGAACGCCTTAGAACTTGAGGCAATGACAAAACGCGGGCTCACACCGCTCGAGGCGATTCGCGCTGCCACCGTCTCCGCTGCCGACTTAATTGGCTGGACTGACAAGGTGGGTGCCGTTGAGAGCGGGCTATTTGCGGACTTGATTGCCGTGCAGGGAGATCCCACCGTCGATATCCAAGTCTTGCAGAAAGTTGTTTTTGTGATGAAAGGCGGCAAGGTGATAACAAACGACATTGCAGGCACGAGCCCGCAGATGTTTCATTAGGCGCGCGGGTAACTAACGGGTCAGCCCGTAACCGGACATTCGTCACCGACGGCAGAGGGTCGACACCGGCGGTACAGCCCGATCCGTCACGGGGCGGTCAAACCGAGGATCCAGTGGTGCTGAAATGAGGCACGAAGCAGGCATTCGCGGCCTGCGGTAAGCTTGGGCCGAGACTTAAGGAACGCGCGGATGCCATTGGATACTTTCGTCGCGCCAAAGCGCCAGAGCTCCGTGCCGCTGCGATCGCGCATCGCTCACGCGCGGTGCTTGGCATCACGCATGCGCGCGCTCAAAGGTCCAACGTACCTCGCAATGCTTCTCTCGGTTCTGCTGAACGTGCAGACCCAGGGGGCGGACGCACCATCGGTTGAGGGGTGTCGCGGCGCTGCATCCTGGATTCGCAATCATCCGGAATCCCTGCAGTTGGAATCCGGCAATCGCAGGGCGATTTCCGACCCCGATCTTCTCAAGGATCTAAAGGTTCGCGTCGAAAACGACCAAGCCGCGCGAAGAAAATGGTTAGCCGATCCCAAGAGCGAGACTCTCGGTCGTTCAGTTGACGCGATTGATGCGGCAAACCTGACTTGGTTGCGGTTGCTCATTTTCGAGAAGGGATTTCCTGCGGCGGCACAAGTTGGAAACGAAGGTGTTCATCTCGCGTGGGTACTCTTGCAGCATGCCGACCAAGATCCGAGGCTTCAGAGCCAGCTATTGCCGGTCCTGGAACAAAGATTTTCGGCGGGCGAGCTGCCGCCGAATGACCTCGCCAGAATCACCGACCGAGTCTTGGTGGCGAGCGAGAAGCCGCAGCGATATGGGACACAGTTCGATTGGTTTGCTGGTGATTTCAAATTGCCCGAACCCAGCAGGTTGGCAGAAGTCGACGTCGAACGGAGTCATTTGGGGCTGATGCCTTTGGCCGATTACGTATGCACGATTCGCACGACGCGTGAAAAAGCGAAGTGATGATCCCTTTCACGATTTCACTCCTTTTGCTCCTGGGCTATTTCCTGCGCGAATATTCGTTGGGCAGGCTCACGCCATTGGAGGTTGGAATACTATCGGCAAACGTCCGTCCCTTCAGGCTGCGCTATGTTGCGTTCGTCGTGGTGGGGCTGCTGGTGTTTGCGATTTTGCGCTTTGCCATCCCGAAGCTAACGAACCTGTGGTTTCTCATTTTCCTCTTCCTATGTGCGGTCGCCACGATCGGATCCGAGGTCTCTGGATGGCGGAAATGCATTGCGGGAAAGTATTCGCGCGCATTTGCTGCGCTGTATACGGTATCCAGAGTTTTCACCAATTTGGGTATATTGGTTCTGGTGGGCGCTTTGGCGGCCATATCGTAGAAATGCCGCACAGGGTGAGCGGGGAGACTTCCGCGTTCTGGCGAAATGTCAGAACGCCGATGCGAACGCGCGTCCACGGATGAACAGGGGCCCGGCAGGCTGTCATTCACGGCGCGCTGTGAAGACCAGATTCCTTTGGAAGAACGGTAGTACCTCGGTAAAGATTCGCCCGCTCTCACCCCAATTGCCCATGCCCCAAACACCGTTATATTCCTCAGCTTCGTGCACGATGCCGAACTCATTCAATTTATGGGTGAGTGCTTGGTTGGCATAGACATGATCCTGATTCGGATCGCTGCGGGGCCAGTCGAACTTGAGCCCTCGCAGTGACTTTAGATTGTCAGCGTATTTGGGAATCAATGATTCGATAAAGAAGTTGTCCCGCAGTCGGGCCGTTACGGCGCTATCGATGGTCAGGTTGTCTCCCTCCTTTTGCGCCTGCAGATCGATATACAACGGCGGCTTGGATACGTTCGGTAGATGCGCTTGAAAGATGGATAGAAAAATCCTCGAAAGATTGTCCTTGCTCACGTCGTCGAGAGACTTCGCATTGGCCAGAGTGTCCCAATTCGGTCGGGAATACATTGTCAAGAGCCCCGACCCAGTACCCACTGGATGTAGCGCATAGACAGAACCGAAGATTTCGGGATGGGTCATTCCAAACCGAAGGGCGCCGTAACCGCCCATGAAGTCTCCGGCCATTCCTCGCGAATCGCGGTTGGCCAGGGTACGAAAGTTTTTATCCACAAAAGGAACCAGCTCCTGGACCGCAAAATCTTCCCAGTTACCCGTGACCGGCGAATTGACATACCAGGAACTGCCTAGCGGCGTCGACATATCGACGCAGACGAAGATGAACTTATCAATCACTCGAGTCTCGGTGGCCCGGTCAAACAGCGCCTGCGCGCCGTTTTTATCGAATGGAGCCCGACAGTTGTCAAACGGTGTGGGCAGGAAGTAGATCACCGGGTAGCGTGCAGGCGAGCTTTCGTACCCTTCCGGAAGATAGACGAGCAGATTTCGTACCGGACTGACGCCAATCTTGTTCTGCGCAAATTTCTGCGATCGTATCTCCCTGTCAATCACCTGACTGTTCGAAGTCGCAGTCGCATAAGGCGCGCTAGCCAGAAGAACCATGCCCATGGTGGCCAATGCGAGGGTAGGCTTCACGCGTCGTATCATGGTGTTTCCCCGCGGCCTGTCCATCGCTCATGGTTACGTGTGTTGGGCTTCTGGCAAGTCTTCGTTGATGTTGCGGCCAGGTACCAGGCGGGCCAGGTTAAGGTCAGGGCGATCAGCCAGCGAGGCGGATTCCACCAGGGCTCGCCATGAATGTGCAGGGTCGGAATCGTCAGCAAGGTCACAGCCACGGCCAACAGAATGGCCGAGGCGCGCTTAATCCGTCCGATCCGAAGACCCTTGTTTGCTCCCCATACGGCCGGCAGTAGAAAGAGAAGCAAGCAAGAAGGCGAGAGCGACTCAATCCGAAAGCGAGACAAGCAGAAAATACAGGGAATCAAACACGAGGCTGCGCTGACCCAGAGCGTCCGTCGCGAGAGAGAGCCGACCACGAAGCCACCTGTCCAGGACCATCCTGCCAGCAGCAGCACTTGAGGAATTGCGGATAACCACGGCGAGCCCGGCGAATTCCCGAGCCCGGGGCTCGACGTGAAAATGTTTTGAAGCGCCCGGCTTACCGAGACCGAAAGACCCATGAGCAAGAAACTGCACGGTACGCTCAACGCAAAGGCAGCGACCCAAGGGTGCCAGGTCTTCCAGACGGCAGTTTCGCGACGCAGGACAAGACTGAGGACAGCGAACAATGCAGCCCAAACTTCTTCGCCCGACTCGATCAGGTCGCCCAAGACGGCCTCGCGCTCGTCACGTCGCAGCATGCGGGAGGCGGCTTCTACCCAGGTCCAACCACTGGGGATGCCGGTCCCTCCCGGGGCTGGTTGATTGCCGTTCAATCTGTTGCCCAAGTGGCACCCCGGCTTATACGTGTTACCGAGTCGTAGAATTTCTTGGCGGCTCGCGCTCCTTCGGCGGTCACGCGGACCATGCGTTTGGAGCGGCCGCCCCGTTGGGGCGTAGCTTCACCCATCCAAGTAGTCAGCAATCCCTTGCCTTCGAGGCGTTCAATAGTGGTGTACAGCGCGCCGATTGAACAATCGCGCCCCGTGGCAGCTTTGATTGCCTCGCGAATGGCGGCCCCGTAGGCCTTGTCGCCGAGGCCCGCTGCGGAGGTCACGATCAGGTATTCAAATTCGCCGAGCATGATTAGAACTACATTGTGATTCTAATAATGCCCTGGCGTCAAGAGCGGGAGCGCAAAATCATGCACGCGGCAGCAGCGAGGTTTGTGTTGTCGGGATTGACTAGGGGATGTAGGCGTTAGTGTCCGAGACGCGGTAGAGCGAACAGTGCGAACTCGCGGACAATTGCCCACGACGTCTGCACTAGGGACGGTAGTGGATTTCGAAAGCTCACAAGTCTTTCATCGCTTTTGTATACATCTCATCGAGCGAATGCATGACGGTCTGCAGAGTTGCGAGCCTAATGTCGGTCTCGGCGAGGCTCACTAACATGGATTGAATTTCGACGGGACTTAGGGCGGAAGGGTCTTTGGCGACGCGTAGCGGTGCGGCTGATTTGGGTTCGTCATCCACTATCGCAAGCGCCTGTGTGTTCACGTATTCCTGCTGGCTGTACACCTCGGTATAGGTGTTGATGAGATCGGAGCTCATGTATGACACTGCGCCGGTGTCACGTGCGGTCTTCCATGAGGCGTCGCTATAGGAGTTCCAGTCCCAGCCCCAACCTAAGGTGGCAATATCGATCGTCTTTCCACCGCGCAGGTCCTTTAATTGATCAATGTCGCGCGCCAATTGGTGTCGATTCTTCTCAAGGTTTTGGACGTTTTCTGCAAAGCGCTCGTGGTTGCTCTTTATCTCGCGCCGCAAATTGTCGCGGGCGTCCCGGACGAGATGGCGGTGGTGAAGGGATTCGACGCCGGCTTGGAGGGTGAGGGCGATAAAGAGACCGATCGTGATCATCCCCAACTGCAGAAAGAAGTCTTGCCAAGTCCGGGGCGCGTGATGAACCGGATGAACATCCACGTGCGATCTCCTCTGATCGACTGATTTTCAGAGTCTGTGCAGGGCGCAGATCTTGTGCCCGTCGGGGTCACGTAGATAGGCGAGATACAGCTTACCCACACTGGCTTCGCGCACGCCCGGAGGGTTCTCACAAGTCGTACCGCCAGCAGCGAGGCCAGCCGCATGCCATGCATCTGCATGGGCGGGCGAGGCGGCGGCAAAGCCGATGGTCATACCATTGGCGCAAGTCGCGCCCTCGCCGTTAATGGGTTCTGTGACAGAGAAAACGCCGGTGGGCGTTCGATAAAAGATCCTGTGACCGTCGACTCTGGCGGGCGGCACGCCGAGCGCACCAAGTACAGAATCATAGAAGGCTTTGGCGCGTTCCAGGTTATTGGTGCCAATCATGATGTGGGAAAACATTGCGTTCCTTATTTTTGCGAAACGGGCGCGGGTAGTATACCGATCCATTACGTCGATTTGCCTGGGTCGACGATGCCCGGTATCAGAAAATGGTTGGAGCGACCACGGTGCAGCGTATTTTCAACCCGGGAGTAGTAGTCCGGTTCCGGTCGCTGCCGAGAACTTAAGACCATGCAGAACCGATGCGCGCGATTCGACTAACACACGGCGCCTATCGTTTAGCTTGCCTTAAACCTCGTTAACGCCTTCTGTTTTGCAGGAGTATTGCAATGCGTGAGACTGCCTCCGATGAATCATCCAGTTCACTCGAAAAGCTCGGCGAGATGTAGCCCCAGTCCGACTTTTTAAGGAGTTTGACAATGAAGTTGGCCATAGCAACCGCTGTTACAGCAATAACAATCTGTATCGCCGCGTCTGTTGGTTGTGACGCAGCCGTGATTTCTACGGATCGCACTGTGAATAAAGCGTTTTTGTCGGATCCACCGCTTACGTCCGTCGTGCATTTCGCGGACCTCGATGTTTCGACGGCGGAAGGTGTTAAGAGGTTATATGTGCGCCTGCGCGTCGCGGCGGCTGAGGTTTGCGTGCCTCTCGAGAGTGCGAGTGCGGCAGGCGCCTCAGAGCACCGCGCTTGTGTAAACCAGGCCATTGACGATGCGATTGCGGGAATCAATCTTCCGCTTTTGTCGGAATATCATCGGTCGCACACCAAAGGTCGTCTGCGCGTGGTGAAGCTCGCAGAGGCTGAATGACTTAACCCGTTAAGCGTTACTTAACCGCCAGTCAGAGACTGCGTTTGTTCTGCAGTTGCCGCCGGCGCAGTCTACCTACTGTCCGAAGCAGTACGGTTAACGGAGAAGACACATGAACAATATCCATATTTTCGAGCGAATTGCGGAAGGCCTTCTGGCGCTTGCGGCCACTGGGGCTACGGTTGTGGTTTTGCAGCTCGCGATGGTGGCAGCGTAACCGTGTGTCGGCTGACGAAGCGACTCGCGAAGTGTTGCGTCGCGGCGCTTGGGTTGCCCATCTTTTGAGAGGACAACATAGGCGCCCACTGCGAGCGCTGTCGCGATTTGCATGAGGATCATCAAGGCACCCTCTTATTGAAGTTCGTCGGATCAGATTCCTCACCTATGCGAAAATAGGCTGGCGAATAGCTTCACAGCAAATTCCGTCAAGGACAAAGAGCCTGGGGTCAGCGGGACCGAACCGGGGGCAGGCGGTCGTGCAGAGCAGTCAACGGATCGGGGCCTGGTCCTGGAGAGCTGCGATCCATTCGCAACAGCTGTTCGCGTATGATGGCGGCGATGGGATGCCGGGATTTTTCTGGGATCCCTTCGGAAGTTCAAGGGAGGTGAATTTCATGTTGGTTACAGCAGGTGCGTTGTTGAGCGCTGCGGTGACGGTGCTCGCCGTCGTTTTTTCTCTCTACACCGGCATGCTCGTGGGCCGTATGCGCAGGAAGCACGGTGTGCAGGCGCCGGCGGTGACCGGTGCTCCCGAATTTGAGCGGGCGTTCCGCGTGCAGACGAATACTCTGGAGCAGGTCGTGCTGTTTTTGCCGCTTCTCTGGCTAGCAACTGTTTATCCCGTGGTATCGGGATACCTGGCCCCGGGGCTGGGACTCGTCTGGCTGATGGGGCGTGTCTTTTATTCTTCAGGCTATATGGCGGATCCGGCGAAGCGCAGTTTGGGATTCAACATCGGTGCAGCCGCTGTGCTCGGATTGCTGGCACTCTCGATTGTCGGAATCGTTCACGCGTGGATGGTGACGCGGGCGGGTTGAGATCGATCAACAGAATGCTTTAGCCACAAGAGGCGAGGCGCGTGCCGAATTGTCGCTGCACTGCTAGAGCTCCTTTTCAGGGGATCTGGCAGAGGCATCGTCGCGGTCAGAAATTCGTTTGCTCCGCGCGGTACAGACCGCGCTTTGGAGTTGCGCGATGAGCTTTTCGCTGAGCAGGGGTGGGGAGGCCTCGGTCGTTGTTGGGCTGTGTTTTTTAGGCTCGCTGCCATTTGCTGTCTTTGCCATATGTTCCAGTCTCCGACGCCACTGGCTAAAAAAATGCCAGCTAATCGGCGCCCGCACAAGGCGACTGCTGTCTATTTCCAATGATATTGGAACGTACTCGGCGGAACGGCGATCATTATGTTGTGTGTGGTACCGCGGTCGGTTGCTGAGACGGTCAATTCAGCAGGGTGGGGCGGCGGTAGTGCTGGCGCTGCTCTGCATTCGGCACGAGTTGACGATGTTGACCACCGATGGTGATTTCTCGTTGGCGGCAACGTATTGTGCGCTCAAGGTTTGGAGGCCGCTCTAGCTGTCTCGGGGTTCAATATAGTCGAGGTTTCTAAGGGACAGTTAAGAAGGTCGCCATGTCGATAGATGTTCGAGGATTGCGAGCTCTCGCGGCGTTCTGGATCGCAATGTCGCTCGTCGACTTAGCGCGTGCTCAGACACCCGCGCCCGATGTCGATGAGGGTGCGACGGTAGCGGTGAAGGCTCCGATCCGGGAACGCTTGCTGCTGGTGCCGCTGGCGTTGGGCCATGGTCGCGTGGTGCAACTGCATGCACGGCTGTGTCTGCCAGAGGGCTCGGATCCTAAGACGCTGGTACTGATCAATCATGGCACGCCGCCCATCGGCTTGGATCGTGCGAAGGTGAAGCTCGGCCGCTGTGATCAGGAGGCGGCGCAATGGTTCTTGAGCCGTGGCTACGCGGTCGCGTTCGTGCTGCGACGAGGTTATGGGGAGACCGGCGGTGAGTGGGCCGAGGGCGATCTCGGCTGCGGGCATCCTAACTACGTTCATTCGGGGCTCGAGACAGCCGTCGACATGGATGGGACCATTGATTTCCTCACGCGCCTACTGCCTGAGGTCAAGCCAACCGATGCGATTATCGTCGGTCAATCGGCAGGGGGTTGGGGGGCTATCGCGTATGCGAGCGCGCCACATCCCAAGGTTGCAGCATTCGTGGTGATGGCCGGCGGTCGCGGCGGGCATCGGGACAACCGGGCGAACAATAATTGTCGCCCGGATTTGCTGACCGATGCGGTCGGTCAGTTCGGTAGGACCGCGCGCACGCCGATGCTGTGGATATACACTGAGAACGATAGCTACTTTGAACCGGCGATTGCCCGCGCGATGTACCACTCATTCACGCGCGCCGGCGGCGTGGCGGATTTTGAACAGCTTGGGCCCTACGGCAACGATGGTCACAGGTTGTTCTTCGGACCGGGGGGTTCTGCTATCTGGGGTCCGCTGGTCGAGCGGTATCTTGCCGAGCGGCGCATCGCAACACAATGATGCTCGTCGGCTTAGAGACGTCCTCATATTATTGGGACTATAGTGACGGTCCGCCCGCGAGTATGAGGAGTTAGTATGAGCAAGATTATTTATGAAATTGTTCGGCACGACGGAGGATGGGCGTACAAAGTCGATGAGACGTTCTCAGAAAGCTTCAAGACGCATGACGAAGCGCGCAAAGCGGCGGAGCTGGCGGCAAAGGAACAGGCGGAGCCGGGCGAGGCGACGGTCATCTCATACGAAGATAAAGCGGGTCATTGGCATAAGGAAAAATCCGCGGGCGATGACCGTCCGGCGCCTGACGTTGAGGGTTGATGAGCTCAAGTTTCGGGTGCAGCGCAATTTTTCTTCGCTGATGGTGGCATCCGCAGGCCTCGACATAAGGGTGGCTGGACGGGGGAGTTCAGCGTGGTTTGCGCGGCCTGCGGTGCCGGAAGGTAACATACCTCGGCGTTACAAGGTGGCTTCGATCACTTTGATCTAATGGAATAACTAAACCGCCTCGGCAATCCCTTCGCGGTCAATCATCCTTGCGCTCCGAACGGCGAAGAAGGGGGAGAAATGCGGTACATGGTCCGTCCATGGGTCGAACGCATGCGTTGGACTCTGTGTTTTTCACGTTCTGGAAAAGAAATAGGTGATCCGTTTGAAAGGCACAAAAGGTCAGGGAGCGCAGCTCGTTGATCTTCTGAACCATCGTTCCTTCCCGCGCGGCTGCGAAGAAGAGTCGTGCGCACAAGACTCTTCGCACTGCACAAGGGATCGCGCGTTTTTCGCAGCGCTCGGCGTTTGCCGCAAGCGGTGAGCGGAGCGTATGCTCCACGAGACCGTTCTGCCGGGGTGGCTCAAAGGCGGTCTCGCAGGGTCGGACGACAAAGCGTCGTCTCGAGTTTGATGCCTGCCGAGGGCCTGAGTTAATCTGCCGCCGCGGAACAGTTTGAGTTTATGGCCGATAGGAATCGCGGCTCAGCTGAGCCCCGTATCACGAATGCTAGTGGAGGGCATATGCGCACATTCAATTTGTTAGTAGCCGTCGTGGCGTCCTGCTGCATCGGGACTGCCCAAGCCGACAAGGTTTCCATTAGCGGGAGCCATTCTAGTAGCGAAATTAAGAGCGCCTGTGGAGCCGCAGGAGGCGATTACTGGGAAGTTGGCGGTTCTTACGGTTGCGTAAATGAGTGTCCTAATTCTAGCGGAGGCCTTGGCGTTTGCGGCGTCTCATGCACAAGTGGGAAGTGCTCAGGGACTACGCCCGATCGAACGATATCCGGAAACCAGCGGGCGCTGCAGGGCTTGCTAAAAGGCAAGGTCGAAGCAGTCGAAGCAAAGTGACCAACGACGCGTGCGTCACGGGGAATCGGCGAGATGCTTATTCGCAGGCCAGTGCCATTTCCTTGTCGCCAAGAATCAGTAAGCAGTTTCGAAGGGCGTCCATGCCCAAAATACCCTTTGCATCACAGTACGTGGAGACTTTTCCTATAGAGGGTTTCAATGCAACAGCCCGGCCGCCGCGCAGCAGTTGGACGCCGCGCACAATGCGTTGCCCGTTCTCTTCGCCCCCGAGACCTTCTGAGGATGGACCCGGCTCGCTGGCACCTTCTATTGCGTGAGCGATCTTTGAATCGTCCGAAAAGATGGTTTTAGTCGCACCGGTATCGACAAGCACTTGATCTGTAACGCCGGCAGTGGTCACGGGAGTCAAATACTGCCGGTTCACAAACTTTGAGTCTGCATTCTCGCAGGCTCGTGATAGGGCATGAGGACCCGGCCAGGATTTCGATCGCTGCGATTCAGACAGTGCACGCGCAAATGACGCAAATCGCAGCGATGGGATTCGAAGATCCAAGACGGCGGCCGTTCCAGCCGGCGCCAAGAGCTGGGGCGACAGCAAGCCGCCAAGGTGCAGTGATTTAAAAAGCGGTGGAAAGGCCACCACCAGGGCTTCCTTCAGAGCAAATGGCTGCCCACCGCCCCAGTGACCTTGAAGTTGATGAGCCGCTCGCGTATCAGTATCTTTTCCGCCGGACCCTTTTGCTGTCGAGCCGGTTGTGCTGGTGGGGATTCCCGCCATCTCGGCGTACCAATCCGCCAATACGCTAACGCTCGCGCCAGAATCAATGATGAAGAGTGCCTCGTGGCCCCCAATCTCTGCTTTTATCAGGGGACTCGGGAATCCTTGCGCAGCCAAGGCGGCGTTATAGAAGATCGGCAAAGACTGAGTATCGCTCGGAGCGTGTAGAGGCGCGGTTGCGCTTGAGGATGGATCATCGCCCTGCTGTGCGCGTACGAAAGGAGCGCAGAAAAGGAACGCAACCACTGCCGAGTGCAGGAATCTGAAAAGGCTGGTCACGTGATGTCGCCCTTGGACACTCATCCAGCATAAACCAGGTGAGGCCCGTCCGAGAATTAAAGTTGCGCCGTGGAGGGGTGGATCGTTACCTGTTGTCTGGATTGCCGTGAAGGGCGTGGAGCGGCGTTGGCTTTCCGAACCGCGGTGGATCCGTCCTTGGGTCGAACGCATGCGTTCGACGGGCGGCCAAGGACGGCGGCTCTGGTGCGGAGCTGGAGTATCCCATCGCTACGCCAGCGTGAACCCCGCCTTGGATAGAGGCAATTGTCGGATGCGGTGTCCGGTGGCGGCAAATAGTGCATTGACTACCGCTGGCGCGATGGGGCCCACGGCTTCTTCGCCCACGCCACCCGGCTTTTCGCCGCTTTCCAAGATGGTTATGTCTATTTTCGGCATATGGGCCATCTGCATCAGCCGGTAGTCGTGGAAGTTCGACTGTTCGACTGCGCCATCTTTTATGGTGATTTCACCAAAGAATGCCGCCGACAGACCGAAGACAATGCCGCCTTCCACCTGCGCGCGAATATTTCGCGGATTGACGGCCACGCCGCAATCGACCACCGTCGTGATACGGTGCAGCTTGACCTTGTGCTCATCCGCCAGCGAAAGTTCCACCACGTGTACCACCGCGGTGCCGTTGGCGTGTATCAAGGCTAACCCGCGAAAGCGCCCTGCGGGCGCGACGTCATTCCAGCCGGAGCGTGCGATCGCCTCATCCAACACTCGTCTTTCCCGGCTATCTGGTGCAAGTAGGCGTCGCCGATAGCTGACCGGATCGCTATTCGCCGCGCGGGCGAGTTCGTCGACAAAGCACTCGTAGGCGAAACAGTTTTGCGACGCCGCCACTGAGCGCCAAAATCCGACCGGCACGCCGATATCGATGGTGTGGACCACCGACAGCAAACTCGGGAACTTGTAGTGGCTGGGGAGCTCCCCGACGGCCGTTGGATCGACCGGCGTGGCAGCCGCCTTTGAGGCGCCGCCACCCGAGTAAACCAGCAATGATTCGCAAGCGCTGTCGAAGCGTACGGCCACAGGCAGTCCGTCGGCGCCAATGCCTGCCGTAAGCCTCACCGCCGCGGCAGGGCGGTAGAAGTCATGGCGCATGTCCTCTTCGCGACTCCAGATCAATTTGACCGTGGCACCCGTGCGTTTGGCAATGCGTACGGCCTGCAGCGGAAAGTCCAATTCCCCGCGACGACCAAAACCGCCACCGGCCAGCGTGGTATGGATGGTCACGGCGTCGGTCGGCAGCCCGAGTTCCTTCGCTACGATGTCGCGCGCTTGTTGTTGGGTCTGCGTGGGAATCCACAATTCAGCGTCTTGAGTGCCGAGGCGTGCCGTTGCATTCATGGGCTCCATCGTGGCGTGACTTAAGAAAGGCACCGTGTACAACTGCTCCATGCTTGTCTGGGCAGAGCGCATCGCTTCGGTGAAAGCTGCCATGTCCTTCTCGGCAGAAGAATCGCGGCGCGCGAACACGGTCCCGCCATCGCGTACGCCCGCCGCCAACGCAGCCGCATAGTCGGCCGAGTTATGTTTGCTGGCCTGGGTGTTGTCCCACGTCGGCTTGAGCGTGGCCAGCCCCTTCTTGGCCAACCAATAGCTGTCGGCAACCACGGCCACGGCGTCGTCCAACTGGACCACATGTCGTACGCCGCTCACACGCATGGCGGGTGCTGGGTCAACATGTGCAAGGCGGCCACCGAAGCTGGGCGACTGCAACAGCGTGGCCGTCAGCATACCGGGCCGCTTAACGTCGATCCCGTAGACGGCGCTGCCATCGACCTTGGCAGGAATATCGAAACGTGGCGAATCGCGACCTATGTGACGCCAACGCTCACGCGGCATCAGCGCGACTTCCGCCGGCAGCGGCAATTGAGCGGCGGCCCGCGCTAGGTCGGCGTATGGTAAGCGGCGATTGCTGGACACATGCACCACTGTGCCGGCATCCGTATCGCATTTCTCGGCGGGTACTTTCCATTGCGTGGCAGCGGCGCTGATCAGCACCGACCGCGCTTTTGCGGCAGCTTGGCGTAACGCTGAGAATTGGCCCGCAACGCCGCCACTACCGTACGTTGCATATTCTCCGAACATCGGATTGATGAACGCCGGCGTCACCGGAGCCATATCGATTTTGACGGTGCGCCAATCCAGGTCGAGTTCGTTCGCCAGTATCTGCGCCAGCGCGGTGCCCGTTCCTTGGCCGATTTCGCTGGTGTTAGAAAGCAAGGTCACTGCCCCATCCGGCGCAACTCGTATCCAGCCGTTTAGGCTGGTTGCCGCCGAAGGGGCCGGCGCACTCGGCGTCGTGGCGAAGGCATCGCCGAACGCGACTAAAATCCCGCTTGCCGCGGCCTGTCCAATGAACGTGCGCCGGGCTGGATTCTGGAGCGAGTTCACTCCTGCTCCTCAGGCATACCCGCGGCGCGTTTGATGGCGCGGCGTACGCGATTATAGGTGCCGCAACGGCAAAGATTGGTCATGGCCGCGTCGATGTCGTCGTCGCTGGGCCGCGGATGGCTGGTCAGCAAGGCGGCGGCCGCCATCAGCATGCCGGACTGGCAGTAGCCACACTGCGGGACCTGCTCGGCGATCCACGCTGTTTGCAAAGCATGCGAGCGATCGGCGAGCGCCTCGATGGTAGTAATGTGGGCGCTCCCTAGGCCGCTGACGGGTAGCACGCAACTTCGCGTGGCCCGCCCATCGAGATGTACGGTACACGCACCGCATATTGCCCTGCCGCAGCCGAACTTGGTGCCAGTCAAGCCCAGCGTGTCTCGCAATACCCACAATAGCGGGGTGTCGCCGTCGACGTCGACATGGCGTTCAGTGCCATTGATATTCAACGCGTATTGCACTTTTGCCTCACGTGCTAGCGATAATTATCCCCAAATGGTCTCACGATGCAACTTCAGTCATCAGCAATCCGTATCCGCTTGATAAGCGACTGACTGAACTGTTGATACCCGCCGGGGTTGGGTCAAGAGGTATCCTTCCCCAGGAGTGTCGGTGGCGGCAGTAACTGCCGACTAGAGGCCGAGACAGACAAGCTCGTCATTCCTGATTCGCCCGAACAGCCTGGCCGACGAAGGATGTTTGGTTCGCGCTTCGTTCGGTTCGCGCCTCTAAGGTCATTGGGTTTATGAGTTACTATCAAGCTACGAGTCCGAAAACAACGGGAGAACAGATTGAATCCAAACAAGGCGTTGTGGGAGAAGGGGGATTTTACGCGGCTCGCGGACACGATGAGGAATAGCGGCGCAAAACTCGTTCAAGGGCTCGGCATCAGTCGAGGCGCGAAGGTCCTGGATCTCGGGTGTGGAGATGGTACGACCGCCATTCCGGAAGCGTTGCTCGGTGCCGAGGTGCTCGGCGTCGATATTGCGACCAATCTGGTTGAGGCAGGCAACAGGCGCGCTCAGGCTGCGGGACTCGCAAATTGTCGGTTTCAGGTGGGCGATGCTTGCGACTTGACTGAGCTTCCGAGCCAGTCGTTCGATTGGGTGGTGAGCGTTTTTGGTGCTATGTTTGCGCCCAAACCGTTTGAGGTTGCCAAGGAGATGGTGCGTGTAACTCGACCCGGCGGCCGCATTGTGATGGGGAACTGGATTCCCGGCGATCCGACGCTGGTGGCGCAAATATTGAAGATCAGTTCCGCGTACTCGCCGCCGCCGCCGGAAGGCTTCATCAGTCCCATGACTTGGGGCGTAGAAGCTAACGTAATCGATCGGTTTGCCGGCGCCGGAATTCCCGGGAGTTCCTTGTCCTTCGAAAAGGCCAGTTATGTGTTTGAGTATCCTGGAACCCCAGCGGCTTTCCTGGATTTGTTCCGTCATTTCTATGGGCCGACAATGAATGCATTTGAAGCGGCGCACAAGAACGGCCGAACCGAGGCTCTGCAAAAGGAGCTGCAAGACTTGTTTGAGCGACAAAACGCAAGCATTGTAAAGGACGCGACCAGCATAGCCGCGACCTTCCTCAAAGTGACGGCGCGTATCGATTGAAAGACACGAGATCGATATCACCTTCCGCGCCGCCGTGAACACGTTCCTGTGGGCTGCGGGCAAAACATCCCTGTTTTGCACGCCGCGTCAGATGATATCGAGATCTCGCCTCGTTGGTTGTTGCGCGACGGGCGAGATTTCAGTGATTGACTGGCAATAAAAGTACCATCGGAGTAAGTCGCCACTGGCTCGTCCTGGAACAGGGAGGCGCAAGACGTGGCGAGAATAGGCCGGAAAGCGGATGACAATCATTACGGGGTCGATGTCCATTTCATCTTGTGCCTGATAGACCACGTCTAACACCATTTGTGACCATACTTGATGCATGGCTCTTCAAAAGATCGTATCGGCTGGGCAGACTGGAGTAGATCGGGCCGCGTTGGACGCTGCGGTCGCAGTCGGCTTTCTTTGTGGTGGCTGGACGCCGTCTGATCGGATGGCGGAGGATGGGGTCATAGCGGATGGTACCTGCTCATTGCCTGCCGAAGGGCAGATACAGGCAACGACGCGGCAGAATGTGGTCGACAGCGATGGGGCGTGCGTTCTTTATTATGAGGCGCCGAAGGGTGGGTCAAGGCTGACGCGCAACTTGTGCGCGTTGGAGAGGAAGCCTTACTTTTGGTGAACGCGCGGGAAACGACCGATCCGGTTGTCGCGGCGGAGCGGATCGTGATCTACATTTTGTCAAACCAGACATTCCGCTAACCGAATCAAGCGTGGCTGAACGATTCCGCCTCGCGTCGCAATGAATAACTGGCAGGTCTTTGCGACTCCACTCCAAATCCTAACAACAGGATCCGTGCGAGATTGACAGCCTGATCATCGCCCGGGCATGCTTGGACTAGAGCGGTGCAAAACAATAATCGGCATCGCGCCCATATGCGGATTGGGCTCAATAGGGACCGCCAGGGAGCCGATCAAAAATGTCATTTCTCGACAAGGGCATTACACGCTCCGGCTTGTGGCTGCTCCTTCTGGCACTGACTGCCTGTGGAGGTGGAGGTGGGGTGGGGGCGGAGGTGGTGGCGGCGGCACTGCGGGGACCATCAGCATCGCCACGCACGCCCTGGCATTCCATTTGGACAGTCTGTCTCAGTCGACGCCGCCACCCCAGTCGATCAGCGCAACCGTTACCGGGGTCACCGCCCCCACCCTGTACCTGGTCATTCGGGTAACAGGACCGGCAGTCGGCAGCGTTTCGGACTTCACCATCACTGGCACGACCAGCGGTCAGGCCATGGTCTATCCGCAAGGTCAATTGGCACTGGGAGCAGGCACGTTTTCCAGCACGATTACAGTCATCGCGTGCACGACTGATCCCAGCTGCAGCTCCACTCAGCTGAATGGCAGTCCGATTACCATCGATGTGACCTACACGATCAACGGCCTTAACAGTTCGGCCACCAATCTCGGTTACATAATAGGCAATGCACCAACGAGTGCCGATCTGACGGGCACTTTCAACGTAACGGGCTACCCCATCCAGAGTTTCACCACCACCACGAACGTTCCATGGCTGAGCGTCACTCCGACCAGCGCCAGTACATCGGTATCGACCGCCATAGCCGGTAAGCTTGTGCCTGCGGAGCTCGACAAACTCGACAGCGGTCAGTACACGGCGAATGTGACGATGACGCCTACCTCCGGGGACCCAGTGGTTGTGCCGGTGACCTTGAACGTGACACGCACCCAGGTTAACTATGCCTCACCCTATGCAGACCTTTCGGGCGCCCAGGGCGATGTCATCATCCGCGGCGAGAATTTCAATCTGGTCCATCCGACCGCGATTCAGTTCGGATCGACTGCCGCAACCTCGTTCACTGTGTTGAGCGACACTGAAATTCATGCGGCTCATCCTCCTCTTGCTGCCGGGACGTATACGGTTCACGTGGTAAACACGGAGGGCATCGATCGGACACGCGCGCAACTGGTGGTCGCCGATGCGCAGGCGCATGCCGCCGCTGCGCTCGCGTATCCCTCAGCGGGTCCACAGTATCCTTTGGATCTGGTCTACGACGCGGGACGCGGTGCGCTGCTGGTCGCGTTGGTGCACCCGAATCAGGGAGTCAGCTCTACTGAGTTGGACCGCTACTCGTATGTCACGGGGACAAGTTCCTGGAGCAGCGCCTCTTCGACCCCACTTCCCGGCATTGGCGCAATGGGCTTGACCGCGGACGGTGGCAAGCTCCTGGTGGGGACTCAGGATCCGACCAGCTCGTTCGACTCTGACGTCAACGAACTGGACCCGACGTCTCTGGTGACCCAACTCACTACGTCAGTGATGAACTTCGGACCGCCAGAGCACATTGCCGTCGTTAACGACGGGCGGGCGATCCTCACGGGTGGGTCCAACGCGCTCCAGCCAATCATGTCGTACACAGAACTGCGGCCGCAGGTCGTTCCGCTCGATCCGCATGTGAATGGTCCCACCTACGTTTATAACGGCGTTGTCGCTGCGAGTGGAGATGGATCGACCGCGACAATCACTGATGGCCTGGAAGGGGCCATCATGCAATGGAATGCATCCACAGAGCAGCTCTCGGTCGCTCAATCGTCCAATGTCTTTTATTGGGCCAGTCTCAGCCGCGACGGTTCGCGGAAACTGGTTGGGGGCAGTGGCGGCGCCACGCAGGTTTTTGATGCAAACCTCAACCCCATCGGAACACTTCCGTCCACGACACTCATCGGTGTGGTGGCGCCGTCGGGCCTGCGTGCGTATACCTACGATCTCAACGGGACCGTGCGGGTGTTCGATCTGACAACTCCGCCCGGCAGTCAGGCTATGTTTCCGGAGATCCTGCCTGCCATTACACCGTCCGCGAGCCCGTCAACCAACCAGAGCAACCCTCTCAAAATGGTCATCACTCCCGACGGTGGAACGGTGTTCATCGCAGGCGATCGGCAGGTCATCGTACTGCCAGTGCCCTGAACAGCAGCTGCATTGAATGTGTCCGGGTCGTGGAATCCCGGCCAAAACCGGGAGATGCGGATGCTGCAATGCTGGACGCAAAGCGGTCGTTCCCAAGTGCGGTAGGATTGTGCCTATGTTTTGCAAATCTTTACGGCGGTGCTGTCGACTAAGTAATAGTTAGGCTCTTGGCGTGCCTAGCCCCGTATTCTCGTCTGTACTTGCCGCGTCCTGTCTGGCGGCAGCCCTTTGCTTTGTTCGCCTCATGCGTAGCGGCGAGGCCACAGTATTCGATGTAGCACTTTTTATGGCGCCGTTCGGATTGTGGTGGATATTGGTAATTGTGAATTTTCGCGAAAAATCACTGGCGAACATTTTGAAACCGATCTCTCTTTTTGTCCGAAGGAACCGATGCGTGCTGACATTTTCGACGGGGGCGATGAGGCGGGAATTACCTATCCAATAAGCCGTTGAAGTAATTGCCGTAGCCAACCTGGCAATGGCCATAAAAGCGGGAGCAGGAGATTGGGCTTGTTGTGAAACCAGTCGCGATTTCGACTATCGTGTCCGGCATGCGCATCCAGCTGGCATCGGATCTGCATCTCGAACTGCTCGCCCGCCTGTGGCCGCAGCAGTGCCTGATCGCTCCGGCGCCCGGCGCCGACGCTCTGGTGCTTGCCGGGGATATCCACCGCGGCCCGCACGCGATCGAATGCTTCGCGCGGTGGCCGGTCCCGGTGCTTTACCTGGCGGGAAACCACGAGTACTACGACGGCCAGTGGGAGCAGCTGCGCACGGACCTGCGCCGCGCCGCCGAGGGCACGGCGGTGCGCTTTCTGGACAACGACGTCGTGATGCTGGACGGGGTGCGCTTCCTCGGCAGCACGCTGTGGACCGATTACCGTCTCTCAGGCATTCCCCTGTCGGAGGCGATGGAGGCTGCCGAGGCATTCTTGTTCGACCATCGACGGATCCTCACCCGCTCCGGCCCGTTTCGCGCCGCCCAAGCGCTCGAAGAACACCTGCGCAGCCGCGACTGGCTCGCCGACGAGCTGTCGCGCGAAAGGTCAACGCCGACGGTCGTCATCACCCACCATGCGCCGCATCCGGCTTCGATTCATGCGCGTTTCGCCGGCAGTCCGGTCAACGGCGCGTTCGTCAGCGATTTGACTGAGCTCGTCGAGCAACCCGACTTGTGGTTGCACGGCCACGTGCATGATAGCTTCGACTATCGCGTCGGCCGCTGTCGCGTCGTCTGCAATCCACGCGGCTATGCGCAGAATCGCAAGGAGGCCGTCTCGGTCGACGAGTTGTTGTTCGAGAATCAGGCCTTTCAGAGGCAGCTCGTGATCGATCTACCTTGGGGCGCAAGATAGGGCTGGTGCGTTTGATCGCATCGTTCACGGCGGTGGTTTTCTTTGTGCTGGCGATCGCGTTGAGGTTAGCGTTTTGAGTAGAGCGGACTAGTTCAGACCAGCAGTCGACTTCTCATTTATCGGTGCTGTCGCCGTCTTCGTCGTTGTATTGAAACTCTTCGGCAGTATCGGTGTTTTCGTTCTTCTCACGCACGGGAGCTTCGTTCTCATCGGCTCGTTCGTCAGCGGGGTCGTCGTCGTCATCGACCGTGCCGGTTGTGGGTGGTGGAATGGGGAAGTCAGTGGGCAGTGTCTGCTCACCTTCAGGCAGGTCGACATCGTCTTCTGGCCTGCGCGGTTTGCTCATGGCTTTAGGATAACGGGATCCGAGCGGGCTGTCTGTACTGGAACGTCCATGGACTGGCTAGATTGTGGCGTGCCGGCACTGTCATCGGGCGGTAACACGGGAATCGCCGGCGAAATCGACCTGACTCGGTATCTCGTTTGGTAGTCTGAGTACATTGGTAGGCAAGTGGCGATATAATCGTCAGTATCGGTGCCCCGCCAAAAAACGCCACAGGTGTCATATGAAACCCAAGAGCACCCTTGCGATCGTAGTTGCAACACTGGCCACCGTTTCCGCCTACCTGTTGGTCACCGCGTACGGACAGGCAGATGAGAGTTCCGCTCCAGCCTACGTCACCAAAATCCCAGCTGGATACCGGGACTGGAAGGTGATCTCAGTGGCCCACGAAGCAGGTAAGCTGAATAGTTTAGGCATCGTGTTGGGCAACGATGTGGCCATCAAGGCGTTTCGCGAAGGGACACTTCCCTTTCCCGACGGCGCAATCATTGCCGCTCTGCACTACAGTCACGTGCCTTCGGATGAGAACAACAAGGTCTTTGACGACAAACAGTCCTTCGTTCCTGGCCCGCCCACTAACGTACAGTTCGAGGTTAAGGACTCGAAAAAGTATGCAGCTACCGGCGGCTGGGGGTTTGGGCACTTCGACCCCAATGGGAAACCAGCGGATGTCGCGGCACTTAAAACGTGCTTTCCCTGCCACGAGCCTGCCAAAGCGACCGATTTGATCTACACGCGTTACACGCCTTAATAATCGTTCACTGGCGAGCGAGGCTAAGGAAAGGTAGGCATGAATGATTACCGTGCACCATCTTGGGGTATCTCAGTCTGAACGCGTCGTTTGGCTTTGCGAGGAACTAGCAATCCCGTACGCCTTGAAACGTTACGATCGAGATCCGACCACGCGCTTAGCACCAGCGGAGTACAAGGTGTTGCACCCGATGGGCATCGCTCCCGTGATAACTGATGGCGATGTTGTATTATCCGAGTCCGGCGCCATCCTCGAGTACATCATGGCGCGATACGGCAGTGGCGGTCTCTCGGTCGGATCCGATCGGTCGAACTTTCCCGACTACCTTTTCTGGTTTCATTTCGCCAACGGCACCCTGATGCCGAGCGAAATGGGAAGCATGATTGCCAATTTTCTGGGGCTCAAGGAAGGCAATCCGGTCATTGCAATGTTGAAAGCACGCAGCGAGCGAGCATTTGCCTTAGTGGAGAAGAGGCTTGGGGATGCCGCCTATTTCGCCGGTAACGACTTTACCGCAGCTGACATCATGATGTTATTCCCGTTAACTACGATGCGAGCCTTTGTGCAAAAAGACCTTTCGGCGTTCCCGAATATCAAGGCGTACCTGAAACGCGTTGGAGCGCGGCCTGCCTATCAGCGCGCCATGCAAAAAGGGGATCCGGGAATGGTGCCGAAATTGGATTGAGGCGAGCGCAAGGTCCGGGGACAACCGGGTATCATTTGGACGGGGTGCGTACAAGACCACGATCGAGCGGTCTATCGCGTATATGGGGAGGCGAATTTCATGTTCGCAACAGCAGGCACTTTGTTGAGCGCGGCGGTGACGGTACTGGCCGTCGTTTTTTTTTCAACACGGGCATGCTCGCGGGCCGCATGCGCTCAAAGCACGCCGTGAAGCCTACGGCAGTGACCGGTGCTAACTCAGGCTATTGAGAGTATGCTGTTGTCGAGTCTTGCGGCTTTTCAGGGCATCAAATGGGGGCACTGGGCCTTTAAGTCACAGGGAGCGTGGGACATGCGAATTGAGATGCAGCCTCTCAATCATTCAATCTGGTGCGTCGAACAGAACCAGGCTTACGCCGCCCAATCGTCTGCCGCACAGAATCCTCTTGCCATCGGGGGACCATCGAGGATTGACGAACTCACCGGCAGCGTCGGTCACTTGACGAACACCTGTGCCGTCTGAATTCATCAGGAAAAGCTGGAACCCATTCTCTACGTGGCGCGAGAAGACAATTCTTTTGCCGTCGGGAGACCAGGACGGCCAACCGTCGGTAGACGAGAATCCCGAAAGATTGCGATCCTGCGATCCGTCGGCACGCATGAGAAACACTTGAGAGACCTCGCCTTTTTGTCGGCGATGCAAGATCCATTTTCCATCGGGTGAGAACGCTGCGTAAGTGTACCCGCCGCCCTGAGTGATGCGTTGAAGGCCGGTTCCGTCGGCTCGGATCGTTGCGAGATCAATGGAATCGTCTCTTTTCTCGCCGATTACCCGTCTCTCGTCGGAGTCTTGGCCATCCTTAGGGTCTTTCGCGCCATAGTACGTTGTATTGAACAGTATTCGCGACCCGTCGGGCGACCACATGGGATGAATGTTCTGTCCCAACTCACGCGTGACCTGTCGAACTTTGCTCCCGTCGGCATTCATCACAAAGATGTCGGAGATACCTTCGTGGAGGGAAACGAAGGCAATCTGCTGCCCGTTGGGTGACCAGGCCGGCGAGTCATCCTCGTTCGGGCCGCTAGTGATCTGGCGCATGTCGTTGCCGTTTCCGCGGCTGCTCGCATCGAGAATGTGGACCTTCAGGGCGCCGTGACGATTCGAGATGAGCACAATGAATCGGCCGTCGGGCGACCAGGATGCCTCATAGTCCACTAGGTAGGTGAGGGATGGGACCTTCTTGAGGGGAAAGGGCTCAGTCCCGGCGTGTGCCGATACCGCGAGCATGGCGGCAACGGCTAAGAATGTGGGGAAAATGTACATGTCATTCCTTCACGCGATGATGAGGGACCGAACAGTTGCGATAGTACTCTTTCGTCGACGCGTCGCGGGCGGAGCGAAAATGCGTGGTGTGCAGCGGGTGCTACGGTATCTCGTTGCCGCTCACGACTCGGCGGACAAGGCAGGTTGCGTGAAGGCAAAATAGTCGGCGGACTTCAGCCGAAGCTGTGTTTCTCCAATTCTCTGACGATGGTATCCCCTTCGTCGCCGAACCAGCAGAGCTCGGCAGTTTCCGCGTCTAGGTTGGCTTTGAGGTTCTCTTCGATCAGCCCCGCAAGGCGGACCAGGCGTTTGCACTCCGGGCTGTTGGGGGCATGCGTCGCCATTGCGTGGGTGAAGAACTGGGTGGCGACGGATAGGTGATTGCGACAGTAGTCTTCGGCGAAGGAGGAAATCGACGGACTGACAGGCTCTAAGAGGAGCCGGCAGTACTCCATGGCCAGATTGAGTTCGAGTTGGATGGTTTTGCGTCTAAACGCACCGGCCTTGTCGATGGCTCGTTCCGCATCGGCCAGTGCCGCGCCGGCGGTCAGCACGATCGAAGTCATCGCTCTTTTGAAATCGTTGCTGCGCGCGGTGGGTGGTTTCACCGCGCAAGACTAGCAAATGCGCTGGCTCATAAAAGTGGACGAACTTAACGGTTTCCACCTTAAGCGATTCTCTGACTGCAGAAGGCATTCCCGTTCAGGGGCGAGCCACACTGTGGCGAGCGGTTTTTAAAGTCCGAGCGATGCAGCGAGTCGGTCGAGAGTTGGACCGGCCCAGCGCCGGATTTCCCCGATTGCGAGCTGGGGGCGGATGCGCCTTGCCTCGCCGAGCGCTTCCACAGCCTCTGCCTCTTTGCCGAGCTTCATCAGGACCACGGCGAGAAGGATCTGCGCGGGATAGAATTTCGCGTCGGCGCGGCATGCATCCTGGGCCGCAGTGAGCGCTTGGTCGATTTTTCCTGTGAGGATAAGAGCACGGGCGAGTGCCGTCAGCCAAACCGAGCGCCGGTAGTCGGTGGGGCTGATTCGCAGGCCCCGCTGCAGTGACTCGACGGCCGGTTTGTATTGCCGGCGCAGCAGCTGGGCGGCGCCTAGTGCGGCCCACGCCTGAGCGTTGTTTGGGTTCTCTTCGATCGCGCGTTCAAGGAGCGGCATTGCCCTCTCCGTATTGCCGAGGTCTGCCAGAGCGCAGCCGGCGTAGCCCAGCACCTCCGATTTGGTTGGCTCAAGTTCCAGCGCCTTCTCCGCATCGGCGCGCGCCTCTTCCAGGAGATCATCGCCGCGAAGCAATCCCCATTGTGATGCCAGCGCTATGATGAGCGCCTTCTGCGCGCGCGCCAGCGCGAACTTCGGATCAAGCGCGATGGCCTCTCGGAACAGGCGCACCGAAGCCTCTACAGCTTCTTCGGACCAACCAGCCGAGAACAGGGCACTATTCGCCTGATGCACCTTGCCCCACGCATCGTGCCCCGTTTGATTATGACTCCCTTTCGCTTCAACGAGGGTTAGCTGTTGTTCAATTTTTGCAGTAGTACCCGCTACGAAATCATCGACGTCCCGCGATGCGCAAGGCGCGGCCAGATCCTGTTGGATGGTGCATAAATATTGAGCGCTGTCCCCATCAACAATCTGTACGGCTACCCGCACATACTTTGGTTCGTATTGGCGCACGCTGCCGCTGACCACGTAGCGTGCAAGCGGCGCAGCGAGCGCCGGCCGCCCAACCACCCGAAATCCCGGCAAGCGCGCCAGCTGACCAGCGAGGTCTTCTGCCATGCACTTGGCGAGGGTATCGAGTTCGGCTGTGCGCGAGTGATTAGTGAACGGCCGTACCGAGATGGACTTCTCCGGATTCGACGCGCCGGCGGCCGATCGGATGGGCGTCTGCTCCCTATGGATATCTTGCGAAAGAAGATGCTGAACTCTCTCGACGAAGGCGTTCGCCATTTCGCCGGTCTTTAGATATGTCCACTGAACTGCGTGGAACTGCTCTGGAACTCGCGCGTCCTGGTCTCTGGTTCCGTCAATGACTATGGGCACAAGAAACGGCTTGTCGTCGGCCATGTCATGCGTGCGCGCGGCGGCGAGTTTCCACTCGCGCCTAAAATAGCCTTCGAGTCGCGCCTGCGTATTGGCCGATATTACGGGTATGAAGAGCGCGCAATCCCGAATCTCGCGGCGGATCTTCTGGTCCCAGGTGTCGCCGCCTCGAAGCTCGCTCTGGTCGAACCACACGTTAACGCCAGCGGCTCGCAAGGCCTCGCATAGCCGCTGCGCCGCATCAGCGTCCTGCGCGGCATAGCTCAAGAAGACCGCGTTGTTCGACTCGGTCACGGGAACCCTAGGCTGCTACTCCGTTGGGGACCTAAGGATGCAGGACAAAAGGGTTGCGTGCAATTCCAGCCTGGAAGCGGCACGGCCTGGGGCAGACTAGCCTGGGGTGAGTCGCATGCGACGAACGCCGATACAGGGCGAGCAACATCGTGGCGAGTGCCAACACATGGATGTGTTGGCCGATCTTCGAACGAAATAGGGGCTGCGCAGTGAAGAAGTATCGGCTGGTCCGAGAGCGGAGCAGGATAGCGGAGCGAGAGGGCGTGGAGTGGGCCGGCCGTCAGAAATGGGTCCTGGGAAGCAGGTGTTCGATCGGACAATAAAACAATTACTCCATTTTGTAATACCAATAAAATAGTTGCATGCCTCGCTGGGATTCAATTGAAGCCGCTCTTGGAGCCTATGTAGATGGCGGAGAACTCGCCGGCGCCGCGACTCTCGCGTGGCGCAACGGACGGGTCGCACATACGGCGGCCTTGGGCCGACGGGATTTGGTGACGAATCTGCCCGTCGAGCGGGACACGATTTTTCGACTCGCGTCAATGACCAAGCCTTTGACGAGCGTGGCCGCCTTGATGTTGTATGACGAAGGCCGCTTCTCATTGGATGAGCCCATCGCGCGATATGCTCCAGAATTCGCCCGCCTCCGCGTCCTGCGTGATCCGAATGGGCCTCTGGACCAAACGGATGCGGCAGAGCAGCCGATCACGTTCGGCGATCTTTTGACCCACCGCTCGGGCCTGACGTACGGCGAGTTTCATCGGGGTCCGATTTCTCACGCCTGCGCTGAATTACTCGGAGGGCAGATGGACAATGCCCTCGGCCCCGATGTGTGGATGGCTCGACTCGCCACTCGGTGCTGCTCTTTTTGGCGCACAACATGCTGGAGTTGCCGCAATTGGCGAATGGCATCGGTCTCGGCGTGTGGGGCGCCATAGCGAAGTTTCACGAACTCTCGACGGCATGAGCGAGCCGTGCGGGAGAGCGAGCAGGGCAGGCTGGGTAGACTAGCCTTGAAGAAAATGGGCTAGCGAAGCCGGGAACTAAAGCGTTCGTTCAATCAGCGCCAGATCCGAGTTCACCTGTACGCGATCGAACACAATTTCGGAGCCGTCGGCTGAGACGTCGAAATCGCGTATGACGAAGTCCGCGGGAAGCTCGGCGACAATACGCTGGCTACCGGTTCGAAGGTCGAGGAGGGAAAAGTTCTTGTGGACGATTTCGCCGCCAAGAATCACCAATGTCTGCGAGTCGCGAAAAAACACCATCCGGCGCGCGCCGCGCGTCAGCATCACACTTGGCACCGGATATGGCCTGCCATCTGCGGCGGCAGCACGCAGCGGAAAGGTCGTCCCAACGTCTGCGCCTGAATAAACCACGAATTTCGACCATCGGGCGACCAGACTGGATCAATGGAATACTCCGACACCAGAGACAGCGGCGAATCGCCATTTAAGAAAATACGCGTCAAATGCGGCTCGCCGTCGCGAATAACCGCAGACACCACCGATTGCCCGTCGGGAGCCCAGGCTGGATTTCCTCTGCAATGCAAGCGAGTCAGCCAGGACTCTGACCTGCGAGCCATCGTAGTCCATCATGTACAGCAGTGTTTTGCCGCTGTCCTCCACCGAGAAAGCAATGTGTCGCCCATCGCGAGCAACCGTCGGCGCTCCCAACGATGCGTGCACGGGCGCTGCTCCAGATCTCGCGAGGAGCTCCGTGTGTCAGAGACCAAATGCCTTGTCTCTCGCCTCGCCACGAGACATACACCAGGAAGTCTGCACCGAGCCGTGGTGCGACACCATTCGACAAAACGAGTGACGGGTTGCTGGTAGGTGTCGCAGCAGTGCGGTCTTGGCTAAAGCGACGTGCGCCATACACTCGTGCGGGGGTTGGCGATCGTCGTGACTAAACGGGAGCCATCCGCACTTCGCAGCGAGCGATGAATAGCCTTCGAGTCCGGAGCTGATTCGATGCGGACGGCGCCGTTCGACGTCCACGGCATACATCCAGGGCCCAGACCCGTCTGCATCGGTGGCAAGGTAGACCAGTGTGCGCGCGATCGAGCATCACGGGGTAGGTTACGCGCGCGTTGTGCGTTGTTATCCGTTCGAGCCCCGCGCCAGACGGTTGAATTCGCCAGATATCCCAATCATCGGGAGGCACGCCGCGAACAAAATAGATAAAGGCATCGTCGGGAGACCACAGCGGGAAGTGGCAATGCACCCCCGTCGGCGCCACATAAATCATGCGCTCGTCAGGCTTGCCTGACTCGCGCACGAACAACGGATCACCCGGTGCGGTCGTGTGGTACACAAGCTTCGAGCCATCGTGGGACCAATCGAACTCGGCGGCCTCCTTGAGATACTGCCTGGAGCGGTCCGCCCGCCGTCGGTACCGCCAAGATATTCACATCGCCGGTCTTCGAGCCATCCGCTCGTCTTGACCAGATTGAAATGAGCGACGAGTCCGCCGAGAAACCCACCGCACGAAGCGCAGGATTGACGACGACCAGCTCGCCTAACGCGCCGTGCGTCAAATTGCGGAAGGTACCGCTGCCTACCTCGCTGACCCAGGCATCGATTTGGCCGTCCTGGCCCGCTAGAAACGCCACGAATTTTCCGTCGCGAGAGATAGCCGCGGCCTGCTCGGCCCCGGCGAAATCCAATAGGCGGGTAAATTTGGCATTGGCAAGGGGACTGCGCCAAAAGTACCCCGTTTCGTCTGCAAACCAGACCAGCGCGCCCGCCAACAGGACACCGGTTACTGCAATGCCCACCCACATGAATCGGCGACGGGCGCGCGCGGCGAGCTGTCGCCAGAGACGTCGTTAGGAGTTGGCGCGATGTGCGCGGGCGGCTCGCTTGGGTCGGCATCTTCCAGCGCGAGTTGCGTGCGCCGACTCTCCCACCAGGCGTCGAGTTCCGAGCGAAACGCAAAGACCGAACCCAGCTTGTCATGCAGATGACGGTGAACTGGCATCGCCTCACGCCGTTCCCAGCGCTGCACGGTGCGAACTTCGCGCTTGAGATAGGAGGCGATTTTCTTCCACGAGTCGAGCCGCTCAACTTGCGGACTTCGAGCGGATCCACCGACCGTGCTGTTCTTAGGATCGTCCAAAGCGTGCTCCAGCCCATCCCCCGATGTGCCCGGACATTCTTGCCTCAAATAATGAAAGCGGCAATCAGCGACATTGTACGACATGCGCCCCGATTCCGATGGTTTGTCGTGCAATGTCGCTTGCCACAGCACTGATCTGGTCGGATTGTGCACCTGACGGTGCGCTGGTAGGCGCCGGAACAAAGAGTCACTGGAGAAGCTGTTATGAAAGTTAAACGTCTACTCATCGCGCTGACCGCAGGAGCCACCTTTGCGCGTGGTCGTTGGCGTCGCATCCTTAGGTGGAGTCTCGCGGGCGCTGGCTGATGACGACGATACGGACGGGGAGCAGTTTAAGATTCGCCGGGGCTTCGAGATCGCTCCGGTTCCCCTAAATCTGGAAGGCAAGAATCGACATTTGGTCGGACTTGGCAGCTACCTGGTCAACGGGGCAGGCCATTGCAATGTTTGCCACTCTGCCGGTCCGGCGACTGAATACGCGATGGGCGGGAACCCTTATTTCAAGGGTAGCCAACCCACGGTCGTCAATCAGGCCACTTATTTAGGGGGCGGTCGAGTCTTCCCAGTCCAGGCGCCGGGGGCGCCGATCATTATTTCCCGAAATCTGACCCCCGACAGAACCGGCCGGCCCGTGGGTGGACGCACTTTCGCGGAGTTTCGTTGGATTCTGACGACCGGCGCCGATTTGGATCACCTGCATCCGAACTGCACAGACCCAACGATTACGAGCAGCGCCACATGCTTTCCTCTTGATCTGCCATTCGATGGTGATCTCTTGCAGATCATGCCGTGGCCCGAAGACCGACACATGGCCGAGCACGAGATGCGCGCCATCTATGAATATCTCAGCGCCGTTCCGTGCATCACAGGGCCCACTTCGGGTAACCGGCACAACGACTGCACTTGATGGGTTCAGCCGCTAGCAATGCCGCATCGCAGATTTGCGCTGTCAGCGAAGTAACAACCAGGAAATGGGTCGCACGACCATGAACAAGATCATTCCGTACGGACTCGCTTCAACAGTCCGTCGCGACCTTTCTGGCGGCGAATGCCAGAGCGGAAGGCTCAGCGGGATGTGCACATCGTTGATGGTTTTCTTACTGGGCTTTCTATTTGCCGATGCGTTGGTAGGGTGTGGAGGCGGCGGTAATGGCCAGAGCCCCCTAGCCGCGGCGCCGCCAATGGTAGCAGCGCCAACGCCAATGATAGCGCCAGAAAGCGGCGAAGCCCGGCAGGGCCGCTATGTCGGCACGGTGAAGATTGGCGGCGTCGATTACTATGGCGACGCGCTGATCACGGACGATGGTCTTTTCCGAATTTACATTGGCGGTCCCTATGAATCAGACGGTACGCTTCAACCGTCGATCCTCACCTCTTCCGCACAGTTGGTCGGGACGATGGCACCCGTCAGTGACCCGGACGGCGCTGACCTTATTTTCGGCCAGGGATGTTCAGCCGCCGCCGAGCCTTCGCAATTTTTCTGCCGCACGACCGCCCACGCCAAACATGACTTGGCAATTGTGTCTGGCGATCTTCAGGGTGAAATCGTGGTAACAAGTCCGGAGCGCGAGACGTGGACGCTGGAATTGAGCCCATGGGCCAATTATTACGACCTGCCGGCAACACAGGGAGCACTGGAGGGACATTATAAGGAAGAGCTCGCCGATTTCGCACAGAATGGCGACACGATCGTGAACGTCGATGGCGGCGGTCATCTTTCATTCGAGAGTGCAAGCTCGGGCTGCAGGGGCGGCGGCAACTTGGTGCCGCATAAAAACGGATCAGTCAATGTCTACGACGCCGTTCTTTCCATTTCAGACTGCCAGCCACCTTACGACTACTTGAATGCCGAATTTAGTGGTCTGGCCACAACCAGCCCCAGTACCATATGGGATTACGATGTCCTGCTGCGGATTTGGCTGACGCAAACAAATCCCGATATTTGGGACATGCTGCCACCTGCGCTGACCATGTCGGGACGGCTTCAATAGTGAACCGGCCGAACGGGCATACAAAAACCAACTTCGCGCTGCGAGACTAGCCCGGTTCCGGACGTTGTCGGGAGCTCCAGATCATATAGAGACCGATGGGCGCGCAGATCAGCATGAATGCCATCGCGGCATTGATCTGGGATCAGCCGAAGCTGTGTTGCCCTAATTCTCGAATGAACGTATCGCCCTCGTCACCTAATCAACACAGCTTCGCGGTTTCCTACCGGACCAGGCGTTTGCACTCTGGGCCGCTCGGGGCATGCGTCGCCATCGCGAGGGTGAAGAACTGGGTGGCGACGGATAGGTGATTGCGACAGTAGTCTTCGGCGAAGGAGGAAATCGACGGACTGACAGGCTCTAAGAGAAGCCGGCAG
The DNA here is from genome assembly GCA_963775565.1 of uncultured Gammaproteobacteria bacterium. Classification (GTDB taxonomy): domain Bacteria; phylum Pseudomonadota; class Gammaproteobacteria; order Steroidobacterales; family Steroidobacteraceae; genus Bog-1198. The sequence continues at coordinate 711,179 of CAVZJP010000013.1, read as the reverse complement.
TACTCCATGGCCAGACGTGTCTGCCGGCTGTACTATGACTCTTCCGGTCCGCGGCCAACTTCAGAATACGCAGGAGACCTTTAGCGGTACCGCGACCGGGCATTTGGACGGCCGAGGCAATCTGATCATGGTCTCGTCCAAAGGCGCGGTGTGTAAGGGGAATTTTGTGTACGTCAATCGCCGGCAGGGCGAAGGTGTATTTAACTGCGATGACGGACACTCAGGCCCGCTAGGTCCGCATAGGAATGGAAAAGCATGCGCATAAGTACCATAAGAAATAGCCGCTTGCGGGATCGTACTTATTCACCCCTAACGAGTCGATGTCTCTCACCGAGGAAATCCCGCATCCGCGGGGTAGTTGCAAAACGTATAGAGCTTTACGAGGCAAAGTTATCGTACGGATCGAGATAGCGTTCACAGGAGTGCTGAATTTGACGTGACCGCAATCGCATGTAATTGATAGCTGTGATGAGAGACTCGCTTTTTCGGTAACTAAAATAAGTATGTTGCGATTCAGGGAGCGAAATATGACGGACTCTTCTTTGACCGTCGGACGAGCATGGAAGCAAAAAGAGCATGTTGCGTGCGCGACCGTGGTACTGATCCTTACCGCCTGTGGAGGAGGGGGTGGGTCACCTGCGGCGGCTCCAACCCCGACGGTGTCTTTCGCAGCCTCCGCAACAAATGTTCAGACCAACGGGCCGGTGACGCTGACGTGGAGTTCCGCCAACGCGAGTTCCTGTTCGGCATCTGGCGGTTGGAGCGGTGCCTTGGCAACATCGGGCTCACAAACTCAGTCCGCGGGTGGCACCGCCAATTACATGATTACGTGTACAGGTAGCGGCGGATCAGCCTCCGGTGCCGCAACCGTCACTGCCTGGAACGCGCCTACTCCTATTATTTCAGCGGACGTCACCAGCATTCTGACGAATAACACCGTGACGCTGACGTGGTCATCTCAGAACTCGAGCGCTTGTACCGGTACGGACGGCCTTTCAGGATCATTGGCAACATCCGGGAACCTGATGTCGCCGACGCTGATTTCTACGACCGCCTTCTCGGTGTCTTGCTCGAATCCGGTGTTCTCAGCTGTTAAGGCATCAGTCACTGTAAACGTCTCAGCCACGTTCACGGCAACCGTTTCTGTTCTGTACCAGGTTCCGGGCGCTCCGGTCCTGAATGCAGCAAGGACTCACTACGTGCCCGATTGGGCTAATCCTGTGACGAAACCGGTGCCTTTCGTGTGGGTCGAAATGCAGGACCCGACCGGCAATGTTGTACAGCACGCTTACGCAGATGCCAATGGCACGGCAACGCTTGGTGGACTTGACCCCGCCGTGGTTTACACACCCGTTGTCAGGTCGACAGTCAACGATACGGCGCTCGGCTTGGACTTTGTTGTCTTGAACAATACGGCTCCGATAGACACTTCGCAGCCAGCGTACAGAGCGCGCTATCCCGCCTACGCGACAGCCGGGCCCGCATACACCCCAAACAAGCGTCTACCCCTGCAGACTATCGGTACCCTGACTGCGCCCGATGGTTGGGACTCGACTCAAAATGCCCTTGTCGATGCAAAACGCTTCGCTGCGCCCTATGCCTTACTCGCCAACGCCGTCAATGAAGCTCAGATCGTTAGCGCTGCGGTCGGGGGCTCTCCGACATGGCGCCCGCTCACGATACTGTGGAGCACGAAAAACAAGGGTGGCTTGTCCGCGCCCCCCAATCAAATAGACCAAGGGTCTGTTACAGGATCCGGCGGCTATTACAATTCTGGTCACTCGGGTGTTGACGCCAGCGGCACGGAGACGGGACCCTTCGTTGCCGAAGATCTTGAGTTCATTTCTGGAGATCAGACAACCGAGGCGATGGATATTTACCCGTTTGTCTTGACCCATGAGATGGGACATTTCACGCAGACGCTGTTTTCGACCATCCTATCCCCGGGTGGCGATCACGCGTACAGCGACTACGAGGATCCGACGCTGGCTTGGATTGAAGGGAATGCCAGTGGAATCGCAGCATTGGTTCTCAATACCCCACGCCAAAACCGCATGGCTCTAGTAGGCGGTGTACTGATCGTTAGTGTCGACGATCCGTCGACCTATACCATCAATGGCAACCCGCAGCCGTGGCCGCTCGGTTGGTATCAGGAGGCCACAATCACACGGTTGATGTGGCAGATCTACGACCCAAATGGTTCAATCAAGGTGTCACCTCCAGCACTACTTGCGCCGATGTATACGCCAGCATGGAAAACGGGACCGTGGCTCAACAGCCCCTGGGCCTACACCGCGCAATTAGCGAAGCTGAACTCAGCGAGTGCAACGGCTATTGACAGCCTAGCGGATTCCATAAATATCAAATCAACCGGTGACGATGAGTGGGGATCAACGGAAATAAACTCGGGAAATAAATCGACCCAGGACGCGCTGTCGCCTTACACCACAGTGACCATTGGCGGTGGACCAATTACCGTGTGCTCTGCAGGTGCGCCCAACGATTACAACAAAGAGTCGAACGTTCGCTACATGCGTGTCGCGGGTGACGGAAACAGTCACACGCTGACGGTGCAAGGGCCTAGCGGGACTGTACCCCTTGTGAGCCGCCGTCTTTTTACAGCTGGATCAAACGTGTTTTCGACGACGGCTACCTTGCCCTCGGGTTATTTGTCATTTGACGTGGGTGATTGTTCAGTGTCGAATTCCGAATTTTCCACGGGCACGACTGCGTGCAACGAACCAGCTACCCCTCCCGTGGAGCAGTGCTGGACGGTGAGTATCCAATGAAGATCGTTAACCGCGGACTCAAGGCAGGGTAACAAGATGCGCGCGCAGAACTTCGTGATTGTGGCAAATCTTTCGGTCGTGCTTGCGAGTGTCGCGTGGGCATCGCCGCCTACGCACAACGCGATGGGTGCGACGTTCAAGGTCATTTCGAAGGGTCAAACGAGCACTATCGAAATAACGCTTAACCCAAGAGCGTCCTTCGATACGATCCGGGTTGAGGCGGCAAGCGGTGTAGAGTCATTGACGCCCCCTTGTTCGTTTACAACAGTAGTGGTCGGTGGGTCATATTCCTGCGAGGTGAGCGTGAGCCAAATGCGTGGGGAAGCGTCACTCACTTTAAATGTCGTTGGGGAGAAGACTCTGGATTCGGAAAGACCTCGACTTGTCGAGGTGAGTCACTTCACGCTGGCCAACGCTGGGTATGTTGCACCTGCACCGACGCACAAAACGCAACTCAACAAGCCGATACCGAGTCTGATGCTGACGCCGCCAAGCGAGTGGTGAGGTGCAAAGCACCGAATAATCCGTCCCTGGGTCGAACACATGCGTTCGACGGGTGGCCATGGATGGCTACCCTGGGCTTGAGCGGAACAGGAAAGTGGAGCGAAATGCTGCGGGCGAAACTTTCTGCGCTTTTGCGATGGTTCGACGAAAGCCAGTCATGGTGGTTTTGCGCGTGCTTCGCGGCCGGCCCTGCGATTGTGGTGCGGCGCAGCAAATTAGTCGTTTCCGCCCTCGCTTTTGAATACGTGATTCTCGGAAACTTTGGTTTAATGCCACCGGCCGTGGCATACGAGAAGGCCCGCAGCGCAGCGGAGCTCGCGCTTGAACTAGACCCGAACCAATCTGACGCGCATACAGTTCTCAGCCACATCCATGTTGAATACGATTGGGATTGGCCTGCAGCCGAGCGGGAATTCAAGCGAGCAAAAGCCTCTGCGTTCCAGGGTTGGCTTCGTGGAGTTGCGCCGCGGCCGTTTACCTGAGGCGGAGGCCGCCCTGCGCCGCGCGCTCGAGTTGTTCCCCACGTTGCTCTATGTGCACTACAGCCTTGCACTCGTGTTGCTCGCGCGTAGCGAACCCGAAGCGGCGTTGGCGGAAAGTTTGAAGGAACCAAGCCAGTCGGCCCGCCTCACCGGGTCCGTAATGGCTTATCTCACGCTCGGGCGTAAGGCGGAGTCGGACGCAGCGCTTGCTCTTTTTCTTAAAAACTACGCGCCCTACAACCCGTCCGAAATTGCGGCGGCCCATGCGTATCGCGGCGAACCCGACGAGGCGTTCCAATGGCTCGACCGCGCATATGCGCAGAGGGACCCGCTTCTGTTTCGAATCAAGTTCACGACGGAGTTCGACAAGCTTCACGATGACCCGCGGTACAAGGCGTTTTTGAAGAAAATGAATCTTCCAGAGTAGCCTGGCGAAGCCATTCCTGGACCTTGGCGATGTCGGCGTCGTGATCGAGGGCTTTCGTGCCGGCAGTAGCGCGGAGCGCATGAGCGCCGTGGCGGCGCTAGATCAGTCCAGCGCGGCCAGGATGTCGCGGCCAAAGCGGTCGATGTCGAAGCTGCCGCCGTTGGCGGGATCGAAGCCGCGGCGCACGATGACGACCTTTTTGGAGGGGACAGTGAATACGTACTGCCCACGATTGCCGTTCATAAGGTAGGTCCCTTCGGGCAATCCTTGCTGGGGGCCGTAGAGCCAGAAGAACGCACCGTAGCCCGCACCCGTTGGGGGCTGCGCGGTGCTTGGCGTGGCGACAAACTTCGACCAATCCGCCGGCAGCAACTGTTCGCCGTTCCAGATACCGTTGTTAAGATAGAGCAGAGCGAGGCGCGCGAGATCGCGAGCCGTGGTCCAGACCTGGCTGGATAGTATGTAGTTTCCCTGCCAGTCGGTCTCCGGCGTTGTATGAAACATCCCGATGCGCCAAAAAAGTTCAGTGAAAGGGAAGTCGATCGCCGCCTGGCCGTCGCCGAGCGTCGCGCGCACACTCCGCGCAGCGAGCAGAGCATCATTGTTGGCGTAGCGGAAGCGAGATGCGGGCGCCGCCTCCAGCGGCATGGAGGCGGCCCATTGGGTGACCGAACCTCCGCCGAGGTAGACCTCGTCAGTGCGGTTGCCTGGTCCGTCCGTCCACAGCCCGCTGTTCATGTGCATCAGCGTGGCAAGCGTGATCGCGACCCTTGGGTCGCCGGGATGGTTCCATTCGGGGATGTTGGCCGGCGCGTCGACCTTCAACAATCCCAACTGAACCGCACGTCCAACAACGGTTGCGGTAATGCTTTTGGCGACCGACCAGGTCCGCTGCGGTGTATGTAGGTCATAGCCCTCACGATAGTGCTCGGCGAGGATTTTTCCGTCCTTAATGACGATGATCGCGGTCGTTTTTGTCCCCGCGCCATAGGTCTGACCATCGAATACTCTGGCAACCACCTGAGAAAGCGCGACGGATGCCTTCTTGGTGGCGGCCGCGCCGACGTCACCGTCGGGCCACGCTCGCGTGTCCAAATCGCCGGACGGGCGCAGCGCCTTTAACTGCGGAAGGGTCGCCGCCATTTCCGGCCCAGCGCCAATAGGCAGTTGCGTGCAACCGAGGCCCGTCCGCCAGACGGAAATGCGCGGTGGCAATTTCTCGTCGAAAGCCACGCTCACCATCCGCTGGGTGCGATCAACCTGGGGCCTCGGCAAGCTGCGGACCAGCTCCTGGTACTGCACGTAAATTCCTTCGAGGTCATCGGCAGCGATTTGCTCAGGCGTCTGCCCAGCGTTGAATACACCGCTGCATACGAACGCCGCCTTATACCCCGCCGCCAAAGCTCGGGTGTGCGGGTCGTCTTGGGCATGGCCAACCACTGGCACGGCAGCGAAGACCGCCGCCACGATCAATTTACGCATGGATTTTCCCCTTTTCTATCTCAAGCAACCCGCAAGGTAGGATAAACCACGTTTCTATGGAAGGCTTGCGGCGCTGGATAAAGGTCGGCGAATCTCTGGCTTCATTTTGCGCCGATCGCTTTTCAGGGAGCGTCCTTTGCCGCATCCCACACAAAGGTATTTTGGGGCGCGTCGGGGGTGTACATCGCCTCGCCCAAGGACACTGACGACCGTTCACAGCGCAAACCTGACCATCCGACATGATTCTGTCGGGGCCCGCGGAAGCGGATGTGTAATCGGCACAGACGATCCCACTCTCAAGAATCGACAGGAGTCAGAACCATGCGCATTTCAACCTCGATATTGGTGGCCGCGGTGATGTTAACCACGCTCTGCTATGCCGCCCACGCCGACACGTCGACAGATGGTGCCCCTACTCAGATTACCGGTCGCAGCGTTGTTCATTACGGTGATCTAAATCTGGACAATGGACAAGATGCCAGGATCATGCTTCGCCGAATCGAACGAGCGGCCAAGACGGCATGCGGTGGTCACGCTACTGCTGGTTCCATTACCGGATCGATGGACCGCTACGCCTTTGAAACGTGCCGCGCAAAAGCCATAAATCGAGCAGTAAAACAGCTCGGCGCACCCGTGGTGACGCGCATCTATTCCGATCGCGATAGATCTAGGATTGCTGCTCGCGACATCAGCCAACCCTAGCGGCGGTATTCGACCGTTCGTGGCCGCGTTTTGACCGTTCGCCATGATTCGGCGACTCGTGCCTAACGCCGTATAATTTGTCGCCCGTATGAATGACACCCAACGACCGCTCTTAACACCGCAATCGCAGCTGGCCTACTGGGTATTTCAGCTGACGGGTTGGGGGTTTTACACTCTGTCGCGGTTCTTCGGCGGCATTATGGTCATGCACCTTCCCTGGGTGCATTTCGGGCTGCAATTGCTGTTAGTGGACGCCCTGGGACTAGGGCTTTCCCATGTGCTGCGTGACTACGTGCGGCGACATCAATGGCGCGCGCTGCCTTTTCGAAGACGAGCGTGGCGGATCCTCGTTGCCTCGTTTGCGTGCGGCATTCCTCTCGGCATCCTGACGCAATTTACCGACGTGGCGGCGCTGCAGAATCCCAATGAAATCCTTGAGTGGATGAGTTCGGCATTGCGATACGAGCTGGCGCTGCCCGTCGCAATCGCCCTGGAGATCGTCAATTGGTCCACCGTGTTTTTGATCTGGCAGGCGATTTACTTCACGGCGATTGCGTACGGGAACACCGCTCGGCGCAATTTCGACAGTCGGAACTGGTACGGGCGCTACAACTGGCGGAACTGCGTTTGCTCAAGTCTCAGCTCAATCCGCATTTTCTTTTCAATGCGCTCAATACGGTGCGCTCGCTCATCGCCGATAATCCCGGCCGGGCGCAAAGCGCCGTGACGCGGCTCGCCAATACGCTGCGCTATACCCTGCGTTCCCGGTCGGACGAAATGGTTACGCTCGCGCAAGAATTGGAGATTGTTACGGATTATCTGGAACTGGAGTCGATGCGTTTCGAGGATAGGCTGCGCGTTGAGAAAGATGTGTCCTGCCGATGCAGCGAACGTGCACATACCCGTTATGCTCCTGCAAACGCTGGTTGAGAATGCCATCAAGCACGGTATTGCGGAGTCGCCCTCGGGAGGGGTGCTCAAAATATCGGCTGTATTGGAAGGCGGAATGCTGAATGTGGAGATCGAAAACCCACGGCCGCGCACATCGATTGCTTCTACGGGTGAAGGTGTCGGCCTGCGCAATGCACAGGATCGATTGAGGTTGTTGTTTGGAACCCGCGTCGCACTGGAGCTTGATCTGTCGAAACCCGCGGTCGCGACGGTCCGCTTGCGCGTACCTCAGAATCAATGAAGGCGCTGATCATCGATGACGAGCCGCCGGCGCGCCGCGAACTGCGCCGCTTGCTCGCCGACTACCCGTGGCTGGAAATTATCGGCGAGGCGGGCAATGTTGACCAGGCGGCGGAAATGGTCGAAACCCTGAACCCGGAGTTGCTCTTCCTGGATATTCAGATGCCAGGTGGTTCCGGCTTCGATCTGCTGACCCGACTGGAGCACGTGCCGGCCGTCATCTTCACAACCGCGCACGACGAACATGCGGTGCGGGCCTTCGAAGTTGACGCGCTCGACTACTTGCTCAAGCCGATCGACCCCGCTCGCCTCGCAGAGGCCCTCACTCGAGTCAAAAGCGCTAATGCGGAGCGAGCGCGGCGGCCTGATGATGCCCTCGAACAGATTTTTGTCCGCGACGGAGCACGATGCTGGTTTGTACCGCTGCGGGAAGTTAGCCTGCTGAGCTCTGAGGGTAACTACATTCGTTTGTCGTGGGGCAAGGCGCAGCCACTGCTGGGGCGGGCACTCGCGGCGCTTGAGCGGCGACTCGACCCGAATCGTTTCTTTAGGGCTAATCGAAAACAGATCATCAATTTGGATTTCATCGAGAATGTGGAGCTCGGCGTGAATGGGCGTCTGCATGCGCAGCTTCGCGAGGGTCCCGAAGTGGAAATCTCCCGCCGGCAAGCCCGATTGTTCAAGATCAAGATGAGCATCTAGACCCGGCCGCCGTCGGGCCTCACGAAGCGGAGTTGACCGAAAAGATTCAGAGCCTGCGCTTTGTTTAGTTGACGTAGTAGCTAACGGACGGAGAACAATGACAGCCTGCACTGAAAATGGAGATCATGTGCACGCTTTTTATCGATTCAGCCAGTGCCAGGATGGAACTAGGCGTGGTAACTAATTGATTATACGGATATTGTTCTCGTTCAAACGACTTTATAGCGTCTCGGCAAGGGCTGTCATCGCTTGCGCGGAGTTCATTGGCACAGGATGTAACAACGGATGCGAGGCCGCTCCGACCTAGAATCCGGGAGGCGAGCCGCGGATACCGTAGGGAGCTCGATGATCGAAGGCGAAAAACGCAGCTTTTTAGCCATGGGACGCGAGCCCTGGTTTATCTTGGGTCTCGTAGCCCTTGCGATCCACCTGACATTCAATGCTGGCTACGGCATCTTTCGCGATGAGCTCTATTTCATCGTCTGCGGCGACCGGCCGGCCTGGGGCTATGTAGATCAGCCGCCCTTGATTCCGCTTCTCGCGTCGCGGTCGCACGCGCTGTTTGGCAATTTTTTGGTTGGATTCAGGCTCATCCCCGCGTTGGCCCTGTCGGCAACGGTGGCGCTGTCGGCCGTGTTCGCACGCTCGCTGGGCGGCGGGCGCTTCGCGCAATGGCTCGCGGGTTTGTGCGTTCTCTTTAGCCCTCAATTTCTCGCCATCGGTCTGCTCTTTACCACAGAGACCTTCCAGCCGCTCACGTGGCTTGCCTGCGGGTGGTTCTTGGTGCGCCTTGCGCAATCCGGGGATGAGCGCTGGTGGATTCCCTTCGGTGTCGATGTAGGTTTAAGCCTGCTGAGCAAATATGCGATCACGTTCTACCTGGTAGCTCTGGGTATTGGTCTTCTTGTCACGCCTCAACGCCGCTCGCTGCTGCGCCCGTGGCTTTACGTGGGCGCCGCAATCGGTGCCATTTTGGTGTCGCCGAACGTGCTGTGGCAGCAGGCACATGGCTGGCCATTTCTTGAACTGGGCCGGGCCGCTGTCAATGGCAAGAATGTCGCCCTATCGCCGGTGGCGTTCTTCGTTCAACAGTTGTTAGTGATGGGACCGCTAGCCGCGCCGGTTTGGATTGCAGGCCTGTGGGCTTGCTTGCGCCGGCCGAAGCTCGCCGTGTATCGCGCCTTTCCGATCGCCTATGTGGTTCTGTTTACCTTCTTCGTCATCTCGCATGGAAAGGCCTATTACCTGACGCCGATCTATCCGACGTTGTTCGGCATCGGTGCAGTCGCCATTGAGAGCTGGGTGCCAAGCGCCCGCTGGCGCCGCGCGGCTCTGCGGGCCGTAGCGATAGCGGGAGCGATTGCTGCGCCGATGACCATCCCGGTCCTCTCGGAAAAGGCGTTCATCGCGTACAGCGCCATGCTAGGAATTACTCCGTCCGCAACGGCGGCTGAACACCAAAAGCTGGGTCTTTTGCCGCAACACTTCGCCGATCAGCATGGCTGGTCCGAGATGGCCGCGCAGGTTGCAGCAATCTACAACGCGTTGCCGCCAGCGGATCGTGCCAAGGCGGTTTTCTTTGGCGCCGATTACGGCCAGGCGGCGGCGATCGATGTCTTCGGGCGCGCTTTGGGATTACCCCCTGCGATCAGCGGTCACAACAATTACTATCTATGGGGTTCGCAAGGCCACGACGGCAGCGTGCTAATCGTGTTGGGACCCTATTGGGGAGGGCTGCTTCCGGCCTACGCCCAAGTCGAGGTCGTCGGGGAGATCAATAACCCGTACGTCATGCCCTTCGAGACCGGGCCGATTTATGTACTGCGCGATCCGAAAATGCCGTTCTCCTTTATATGGCCTAACTTGAGGCACTATGATTAGGCGGGGTAGACAACGGAATGGGAAAGGGACGGTGCATGAGAATCACTGTTGGGGTGATTGCGGTTCTGCTGGCAGCACCCCTGAGTGCGCAGGAGAGGTTGGTTCCACCGCCGCGCTTGGAGGATCTAGCGAGGGTGCATCTTTGCGTGCCTGTTTTGGAAATCGTGGCGGACGGGGAATCCAGTCAGGCTGCGCCATTTGATATTCACTATGAATTCAAGTACCAGCCACCTAAAGTCTTGCTCGCAGGATTTTGCAAAGACGCCGGGCCGAAGGGGTCCTATACGCTGCTGATCTGGGCTGAGCGTGAGGACCAGCCGCTCCGCGGCTGTCCGGATGGGATCCCGAATGTGACGCGGATCGGGCATCCGACGGTCGATGCGTGGCCGATGGTGCCACACTATTTTGTCATGATGGACACCGGAGAGAGGTTGGGGGGCAGGGAGACGCGGGTGATGTTCGGCGTGGGAAATCATCTTCCAGGCGGCGTGGACTACTACGCGTGTGTCTCGGGGAGATGGGCGCGTTACTCGCCGGAGAAGAAATAGCTACTGGACCGATACCACGCGATCATCGCGCGACCGCGCCCTTGACGGTAACGTCGTTGCATAAACCGCGATTGTTGCCAGGGCGTGTAGGATCAATGGCAGAAGAAACAGATCGTCAATCACTCCCAAAACCGGAATGACGAAATTAAAGGGTTCAAAGACAAAGAACGCCAAAGCGAGGGTTGCCGGCAGCAGCCACGTGGGTCGGTTCGGGTGCCTAAGTGCCTGCCACAAGAGCCGAAGATCGGTGCGGCTCATCCGCCATAGTCTGAAGATCCTACGCATAATGTCCTCGTTTGGCCTCGCCTGTGTACGTTCGACCTTACGCGCTGAAAGTTGTTCAGTGTGGATGGTTACTCATTTTTCGGGCCGCTGTGAATCCGTCCATGGAGGCTGCTTGCAAACCATCCCTGGTTTGTACGCCCCGGATAACGTGTCATGACGCGTTCCACAAAAGGAGGGGTCGGAACGAGCGCCATCTGCAACATGAGCGAGGACCGGAGAGCCGCTTCGAGTAACGGACGCGGTGTCGAGATCCACTTTGTATCCCCCATTTTGTGAGGATCACTGCATCCGAGAACGCATCGGCGACACGCAGCTTATCCGATTTTGGCTGGCCACTTTTGTACAGCCCGCTACATAGTTTAGGGTGGATTCCAGTAGTCGCATGGACCGCCCTCGATTCTTGGCCAGAGTAAGGGGTTCGGGGACGTTCCCACTGCCTCGAAGCGGACAGTCACCACGGTCGCCTGCGGGTCGAGAAGCGGCTACCGGCCATGGATCCCCGTGCGGCGGACGGGTGGTAGGGAGGTGAGGATTGGGGTGCGGTATCCGTCTTATGGGGCGCACTTTCCAATATGAGCGTTCGGGCGTACCGTATTCGTCAGAGATCCCGCAAGGGATTTCATTTCGTCATGTTCTTTGGAAAAACCAATCGAGAGGAGCAGCACACATGGCATGGCATGGAGGAAGTTTTACATTGAGCCCGGGTGCATCGGGAACAGTTTTTTACGGGTGGGGAGACGATCATGGTGTTCAGTATGCGGAACCCATGCAGGTGATTAGTAATGAGCCGCCTCCGATTGTAGCCAACACGTTAAGGGTCACCGCTTATGGCACAACACGAAACAGCGACGGCTTAACGGTGACTTATTTCTTCGATATGAAGAATGATGGTCCGGGTGTTGCGAATTGCACGGCCATCGGATTCGGAGACATCGGGACGGGAGCCTGAGCGTAGCAATGGCTGTCGTGCGGGTTTCTAATTCTTTGTAATTTAGGAGTTCTCATGAAAATAAAGGTGTTCGCCGATAAGTCTGGGAAGATTGTCGGCACATTCAGCCCCACAAAAGGAAAAGGGGGTTCTCCTTCGAGCATGCGGATGTCGATCGCCGGCAGCCACGAGCACGAAATGGAGATCGCGGATCATCTCTTAAAACCAGGATCGATCGAGAAACTCCATTCGGAGTATCGCGTCGATTCGACGGGTCATGCTCCGAAGCTCGTGAAGTCTTAGGATGGATCGTTACTTGTTTTCTGGGATGGCGTAAAGGGCGTGGAGAGGCGTTGGCTTTCCGAACCGCGGTGGATCCGTCCTTGGACGCTGCGGCAAAAAACGTCCTTTTTTGACGCTTCGGAATATTTAGGTGTCACGAGGCTTTTGAAGTGGCGCCCTTATCACTGAATCAAAAGCGAGTTCTGGCTGGCGTGTATCTGATCGTGCTTATTTTTTGTGCATCCAATTACTACCTTGGATGGCATCTCATGGGCCGCTTCGACAAGGGCATTCTCGCAATTGCGACTCTCATGGGTGCTATCTGGGTGCATCGCTATGGGCCGGCGCTGGTAGAGGAATTGAGGGAGCACCGTGCTAGCAAGCACCGTTGATTGTAATGCGCACGGTTCGTCGCTAAATCTAACAATCGGTTGGAGCGATCGCGGGCCGCAGCTTCGGTAAATCAAGGAGGGATGGATGATTGAGATAAAGTGCCTTCGCTTGACGCCGGTGTGGCCCTGCGTCGCACAACCTAATCGTTAGGCTTCACAATGCGCTCATCGGTTCATATTGCTGCGACCGCAGCGATTGCGCTGGCGGCCTCAATGTTTATGGTGCTTTTGCTAACTAGGCATTCCTCCCTGCATTTTGGGGACTTACTTGCACCAATCGCCGGCGGCCTTCTTGTGGGGCTGGGCACCTACCTTGGCAGCCGCTGGGCTCCTCCTTATCAACGCTCGGCTCGGCTCGCCCGTGTGCTTGGTGCACTGTTTTTCGGTCTTGGCGTCTTGCTGACTTTTCCGCAGAAGACGCACGCCGTTAAAATGGATTTGCCGGTGGCCGCAGGTACTAACAGCTCTGTTGAGGTCCCTGTCGATGTCGCCTTGGCCCTGATTGCGACGTTGGCAGTAGTCCTATTCTCAGTGCTTATTACTCGAAGCATCGCTGCACTCGTCAGACCGAGGTCTCGCGGTGAATCCTAGTCACCGGCAAGCCTGCAACCAGCACAATGACTATTGAAGTTTCGAAAGACGAGTGACATTGGCGTGGGTCTTCGCCTGGTCCAGTTTGGTGTCAGCCGTTTCCTTGCACGTCTTTTGTGCCTCCCCAGTTAGGGCAGAGCACTGTTGGATTGCGACGCCATGATCACCATCTGCCTGGGCTACGGCCACATCATATGCGGCTTTGGCGTTTGCCTCGTTGAGATCCTTGGACGAGCTGTCAACGTTGGCGGCAACACTGTCGACATTTTTCGCCGCATCCCTCCGGGTATCCGTCACTTCGGTAGTGGCTTGCTGTCGCGCCGCAGCCACATCGGTGGCGACTGCCGCGGGGGACTTCGCGCTGTTGCAACCACACGCCAATGCCGTGGCTAATATTCCAATCATCGGCAATAAGAACTTTTGCACATCAATCTCCTGATCAGACAAAAACCGCTTTTCATGCTGTAGTCAAAATCGAGGCAAACGCCGCAACGTAAGATGATGTTCCCGGAGTAACCGTAGCTGTCCGCCCAATCCAGTAGTCGCGGCTGCTTACGAACGGGTCGTTGGTTGTCGCAAGCGGTGGTCGATAAATGCTGTACAACGAGGCTAGCCCGATCAACTGGTTCGGTCTGTACGCTGGCGCGCACGCGACATTGCGACGCGCCTCGAAATTCATTTTCTATTGCGGCGTGCAGAGTTCGCGCGGCCTCACTCCGAAAAGGGACTGGTTAGAGCCTAGCAGGGGCGAGCGACGGGATACGCGCGGCTCCTAGCCGAAGCCGTGTTGCCTGTCCGTGGGCTTTGCTCATGTTTTTAGGGTAACGGGATGTTCCCGGGCTGTCTGTACTGGAACGCACACGGATGAGCACGGATGTAACTCCGATGCGACTGAGCGTTGCGTCGGGCGGGGCGATTTGCCGGCCGATTGAGTGGCCCTGTAGAGGGCGTCATTCCGGAAAGTTCATCTTTCCCAGCAGTTGCTTATAACGAAGATCTTTGCGAACTTCGGAGAGTCCGAAAATAACCTGCAATACCGCGAGTCCTGCGTCGCGCTGCTGATAGGATCGCTCCAGCCACTCAAAAGCCTTGTCTATTTGGTTGAGCCACGCATAAGCGATGGCGATAGCAAAAGGAGATCTTTCTCCGTACTTGTCGGTCATTTCGTCCATGACCCGTTGCGATTCCTGGGCGTGACCTAGGGTGTATTCGGCCGCGGCGAGAACAGTCCAGCGCCACTGCTCGTGCTGCTGCCTGCCATTGGTCTTGAGCGCCTCCATTGTCTGGCCCGTGGCTAGTTCCGACAGGGACAGCCACAGCGTTATCATGATGGACTCCGGGTTTAGTCCCAGCCCCTGCTTGAGAGCTCGTTGCCCCTCCGCGAATTGACCGGCCGCGCAATAGCACTGGCCCAGCAAACCCCAAGATGTCACGTCGAGCGGCTCGATCTCAGTTGCCGTCTGCAACGCGGCAACGGCTTGCGGAATGCGACCCATGGAGGCCAATAGTCGTCCGTAGCGACGCTGGGTCGTCTCGGAACGAGGGTCGAGTTGCAAGGCCATCTCAATATCTGCCTGCGCGCCGTCCCAATCCCACTGCAATGCCGAGCGTACAAAGCTGCGCGCCGAATAGGCCTCGCCAAGACCTGGCGCCAGTGCAACTGCCTTTTCTCCCGCCTCAATGGCCCGTGGCGCGTTTACCTGAAACGGAGCGGTGCCCACCATAATCTGGTCGGTTAAAATGATTGCAAGGAGTGCATGGGCTGACGCGTAGTTTTGATCTAGGGCAAGCGCCTTAGTCAAGGTTGTGAGTGCTCGCTGAGGATTGTCGCCGCGTCGGTAAAAGTGGAACTGTTTGGCGAGCAGGTACTGCTCATAGGCCTCTATACTTGATGTGCGGTACGAGTTCACGATTCCCTGTGGAGGCTGTAATCGCGCTATCAGCGCTTTAACGACGATGCCGGCGATCTCGTCCTGTACTTTGAAGATATCCTCAATGTTTCGGTCGTACGTTTTCGACCAGAGGTGGTAGCCGTCGTCAGCGCGAATCAGGTGCACGGTCACTCTGATCGTGTTCCCGGCCTTGCGTACGCTGCCCTCCAAGACATGAGCCACACGCAGCTTCTCTGCGATGCTTGTGACGTCATCGGATTTCCCTTTGAAGGAAAAGGACGAGGTGCGTGCCGGCACCCGCAAGTCCCGCACTTGCGTGAGCAGGTCGATCAGCGCCTCAGCCAAACCGTCTGAAAAATACTCTTGGTCCCTCTGCGCACTCATATCCGAAAAGGGCAGGACCGCGATGGACTTTTCCGGAATCGGGCGCTGCGCGACAGAGGTCGGTTGCGCGCCGCGCGCTGGGTGTCCTCCGGATGCTGCTTTGACCGGCGTCGAGGTGTGGTAGTCGGTCGACGATAGCAGACGCTGCAGGCGTTCCAGAAAGGCTGGCGGGGTTTCTCCCCCTGGAAGTGAGGTCCATTGCACCTCCCGAAACTTGTCCGGCACCCGTGCGTCCTGCTCGGAAGTGCTGTCGACAACGACCGGCACAATAAATGGCTTGTCGTCTGCCATGTCATGCGTCCGCGCGACGGCGAGTTTCCATTCCCGTCGGAAGTAGCCTTCTAGTCTCACCTGAGTGTTGGCCGATATGATGGGGATGAAGAGCGCGCAGCCCTGGATCTCGCGGCGGATCTTTTGATCCCAGGCATCCCCACCCCGAAGCTCGCTGCGGTCGAGCCATACCTCGATGCCGGCAGCGCGCAGGACGTCGCACAGCTGCTGTGCCGCATCGGAGTCTTGCGCGGCATAGCTTAGAAAGACCGCGTTGCTGGATTGGGTCACAAGCCTCTTTTGACGCCGCCCATTGCGAGCGCGTTGTTCAATCCGATGATCATTGGGGGCCGATCGTCATTGGGGCTTCTGATTGTTGTTTTCGTCGGTTCTTTAGAATGCGGGACAGCGGGATTGTGCGCAAGTTTTGAGTGATTTCCGCCGGCAGCGGGCTTACGGGAGCACAGCCGGGTACACTAGATTTTGAATCGAATCAGGGAGTCTTCGATGGTAAACACCTCTGCGACCGTACTCACGTTTCTCATCGCATGGGCGCTGTTTTTGCTCATCTTGATGGAGGGCTTGCGTACCCGTTTGGTCTTGTCCGGTGCTATCTCAGGGCCGCAGTTCCGGCCCGACAATGCGAATCTTTCCTCCTTTATGCAGCGCCTTGCTCGAGCGCAGTCGAACTGTGTCGAAGGTCTACCCGTATTCGGGGGACTGCTGGTGGTTGCATTAGTGACTAGTCGAGCCGATGTCACAAATGGTCTTGCGCCCTGGCTGCTCGTGGCTCGATTGGTTCAGTCTCTCTCACACCTTGCCTCACTCAGTGTATTGGCGGTAAATGTTCGATTTCTCGCATTCACCGTTCAGATGGGGATCGCGGCATATTGGAGCGGGGCACTACTCCTGCGATAGCGTGGGCAGGCGTGCTAATTTTTCTTGGCACTACCATGAGTCGCGTCGAAACAGCCGAACGCCGGTACATGGAAGTACCGGCTGGACCGCCGCGAAGCAGGATGCGAGCGTAGCGGGCGTAGCGAAACGGTATCGGCTGGGTAGACTAGCCACGGATGGCGTGGTGCATCTAAGCTAAAGGCGGAGCTGAAAAGGCAGGGATGGCGATGGCGATCAAACGTCCAATAAAAAGCAAGGGTACGCCGGCAAATAAGCCGGTCGCCTCGGCACCGCTGCGTCACGTCGATATCAGGGCGCCGCAACAGATGGTGCCGGGCGAGATCTATGTAGGGTGGCTGTGCAAGAACCGATCATGCGGGCAAGTTATTGCCGTTGCAGCGGCTGCGACGGGCGACACAGCCCCGACGGCTTTCGACGATCAATTGACGGCGATCAAGTGCCCTCATTGCGGGGATGAGGATTTGTACCGCTGGAGCGCGCGGAGCGAACAGAGTTACATTCCGAAGAGTGTCTCCAATTCGTCGGTAAGATAAGTCTCTCGTTTGCGGCTCGCCCATTCCACAGGAGTTGCTATGCGTTTAAGTATTAGTGTCGTTGCGCTTGCCTTCTTAACGTTAGTTATACCGGCTCAAGCGACCGTTGTCGCTGGGCATGACTACGTCGTACTGGGTACGCCGCAGCGACAGGAAAGCACCGGAAAGATCGAGGTACTGGAGTTCTTTTCGTGGGGCTGCCCGCATTGCTATGAGTTCTATCCCAAGCTGGCGCGATGGCTTTCCACTCTTCCGACGGATGCCAGTTTCAAGCGAGTGCCGGTAGGTCTCGGGCATCCAGAATGGGAGGCGTTAGCGAAGGCCTATTACGCGCTGCAGTCGACTGGTGATGTAGATCGCTTGGATTCCCAGATATTTGAGGACATCCATAAGAACCACGTGTGGCTCTACGACGAGCAAAGCATCACAGCGTGGGCGGGCAAGCACGGGGTGAACGTGGCGAAATTTGCTGAGGCGTTTCGCTCCTTTGGAGTGAATACGACTGCGGGGCAGGCGGAGCAGAGGGCGGTGGACTATCAACTATCGGGCGTGCCGACATTGGCGATTGCCGGTAAGTACACGGTGAGCGGGGGCCACGTGGCAATGCTGAGCACGGCGGATCAGCTGATTGCGATGGAAAGGGCGGGGAGTAAAACTTCTGCAAAGTCGAGTTTGAAGGAACGAGTCCAAGTAAAGTCGCAGACGCCCCTCCGCTAGGGTTAAAGAAAGATAGCGAGATCAGGGATTCACTCATGGACGTTCAGATCGTCGTATTTCCCGACACAAAGGTAGCTGCGATTGAGCACTTTGGATCGCCAGCCCTTGAACACAACACTGCTCGGCAATTGATCGCTTGGAAGCTCGAGCAGCGGCTGCTGGACCCGTTGAAGAACCGCAGCTATGGCGTTCATTATACGGACCCCCGTAATACGCGACCGGCAGATCAGCATGTCGATTTCTGTCTTTCCATCGAATCCGCAGTGAAACCCAATTCCTTCGGCGTGGTCAACAAGATGATTCCGCGCTGTCGCTGTGCCCTGGCCAGAGACATCGGCTCTCGCTACGACAACAAGGCCGCAGTCTACCTATATGGAAATTGGCTTCCTCAGAGCTGCGAACAGCCTGGCAATTTCCCGATGTTCTTCCACTATGTCAACGTCGGGCCGGATGTTCGGGAAGAGGACATGATTACTGATGTATATCTGCCCTTGAGGGAGTGAATCAGTCGCCCTCCATTTAGAGGAGGGGGTCGGGACGTTCGAGGACGGGCTCAAGCCTGCCGAAGCGTGGCGGCCCGAACCGCCCGGCAGACGAAGAAGCCTCGACCCCAAAATAATGGTGCGCCACCGCACCGACATTCTCTCCACACATCGCTGATGCTGCTGTCTTGCGCATGGCTGAATTGCTTTTACTGGAGACTCGCAATGAATTCGAAGAATAAATTTGTACTGGGTGGTCAGCTATCGTTGCTGGTGTTGGTTCTTGCAGGGTGTGCTTCCGCGCCCCCGCCCAGCAAACACCCGGCCTATCTGCATGCCCTGTCGGATCTGGATAGTGCGCGGTGGATGCTCGCGCATCGACCGGGCGACGCCACCGTCAGCGCGCATGAAAGCGAGGCCATCAGCGAAATCGATCACGCGATTGCCGAACTAAAGCGCGCATCCATCGATGACGGTAAGAATATCCACGATCATCCGAGTGCCGATGTGCCGAATGACTACCGTGGCCGGCTGCATAAAGCTGCCGACCTATTGCGAAAGGTACACGCGGACACATATCGCCAAGAGGACAATTCGGACGCACGAGGCCCCCGGGATCGCGCTCTTGGACACATCGATGCGGCGCTGCATGCCACGGAACAGGCGATTCATGACGTAGAGGTCAGCAGCTGACGCGCGTGGATTTGGACGGGCTCCCCTGGTCACACTCCGGATCGCCGTAAAGGGGCGGATCGTTATTTCCTTTCCGGGACGGCGTGAAGCCATCCCTGGAGCCTGCGGGAAAAACGTCCCTGTTTATCACGACGTCTATTCAGTAGGGCGGGGCGGGGAGCACTGTATGGAGTTGCCGCCTCGTCGACTACGGCAGCAAGTGAATGCGCCGTAACGTGTCCTGGAAGCGCTGATCGGAGCGCACAGCGTCAAATATGGGATCGACAGCAAGATATGACATCCAAACGGCGCGATCGCCATAGGCAATTTGGAGCCATTTGAAGGCCTGTTCTTTGTCATTCAGAGCGGCGTAGATTTGTGCCAACCCGTACGGCGATACATAGCGCTCACTGGAGAGCGCTTGCAGCTGAGCAACAATCCGCAGGGTCTCATCCTTCTTCCCGGCCGAGGCATTTGCGACTGCGACCTGCGCCAGATACAGCGGGCTCATTCCGGAAAGGCTGGCCGCTGTCTGCAGCTCGGTGAGGGCTTGCTCTTGCAGTGCCTTTTGAACGTAGCTCTCACCGAGTAGCAGGTGAGCGGCTGGGAAATTGACATCTAATTCTATCGTACTGCGGCCTTGTTCAATTGCGAGGTCGTATCTGCGGGCAAGGTAGTAGCGTAGTCCCACCCAGGTGCCGACCATGAGGTTGAGCGGATCCAGTTCGAGTGCCTGCTTCGCCTCCCGCAATGCCTCGTCGTGCCTGCCCAGAATCGATAGATTATCTGCATACCAATGATGTGCATTCGCATAGCGAGGATCCAATTGCAGTGCACGCTTGAATTGTGCTTCAGCTCCAATCCAATCCCACATGTGGTTGAGGACCAGGCCCAATGAGGCATGGGCTTCGGCGGACTGTGGATCGATTGCAACGGCTTTTAGCGCCGCCTCATGGGCTTTGGGTAGTGCCTCCGCGGGCGACATAAAGCCGTGCCAAGCGAGTCCGCTGTTGCAATCGGCCAAGCCTGAGTAGGCGGCGCCGTATTCCGGGTCCTTGTCGATGGCCTGTTGGAAGAAGATCACGGCCTTCCTCAGGCCATCGGCGGTCCGTTTATTCCAGTAATAGCGGCCCTTAAGATATGCCTCATACGCGACGGGGTCCAAATTGGCCCTGCTTGGTAGCCGCGCTTGCTGTCCAGGGGTCAGTGTAATGTGGACTTGGTGAGCGATCGTTCGCGCCGCGGACTCCTGCAGCGAGAGGATGTCCTTGAGTTCGCGATCATAGCTCTCAGTCCAGAGATCGGTTTGGTCTCGGACCTGAATCAACTGCACGGTGATTCGCACATGATCCGATGCGCGTCGAACGCTGCCTTGGACAAGGTAGTCTGCGTGCAGCTCTCGGCCAATTTGGTCTACCGCTAAATTGCTTCCCTTGTACTTGGCGACGGAACCGCGGGCGATGACGATGAGCCGCTCGGGATTCAGCTTTCCGAGCTGAGTGATCATCTCCTCAGTCAAACCATCGCTAAAAAACTCCTGGTCCGGATCGCGACTCAGGTTATCAAACGGCAGAACCGCGAGAATCACCTTCTCAGAAGGCGTTCTGTCGCGCACCGTCGAGCCGTACCACGCCCAATATGCCAGCGCTGCAATCAGTGAAACGGTAGCCAAGCCGATCAAGACAGTAATTCGGCGCGTGCGCAAACCAAAGTGGGGCAGGGGTTCGGAAGGACGCCCAGGTGCTGCACTCACGGGAGCAATAAAGCGATAACCGTGCCTTTCCACGGTCTCGATAAATCGGGGACTATCCGCCGAATCCCCGAGAGCATCGCGCACCTTTTTGATCGCGTTGTTCAAGCCCTGATCAAAACCGACATAGACATCGGTGGGCCAAACTTTATGTTGCAACTCCTCCCTCGAGACCACCTGACCTGCGCGATCAACCAGCAGTGCAAGCACCCGAAATGGCTGCTCCTGCAATTTGACCTTTACGCCCGCCCTATGCAATTCGCGCGCTTTCAGGTCGAGCTGAAATATGCCGAAGTGAACAATTCCGGTGGGTGAACTCGATAATTGCATGGTGGGTCGTGTAATAAACCCTGAGTTATCGCAAGAAAAAGCCCTTCAAAGAACCGCACAACCAAATTAGGGAGATTGCTTTACTACAAAAAAATCAGTGGCTTAGCCGGATATAAATAGTTCACGAATTGAGTATCCGCGGAGGATTGAACTTGCGGAGCCCATAACTTTAGTGTCACGCGCACTGAGCGAACTGGCGTCACTGGAAAGGGGAACAACTATGAACATGATCGTTCGATACGGACTCGCTTTAATCGTCCTCGCAACCTTTTTGGTGGCGAATGCTCGAGCGGAAGACCCCATCGCGGCTTGGAATCAGATTAGCGAGACAGCCGTGAAAACCGCCGGTCACCCGCCGCCCGTTGCGGCGCTCGACTTTGCCATTGTGCATTTGGCAATCTACGACGCCGTTGAGTCTATCGACCGCCGCTACGAGCCATACTACACCCTTGTGCCACATGCGACCGGCTCGCTGAGCGCGGCGGCAGCCAAAGCCGGCCATGACGTGCTGGTTGGGTTGTTCCCCGAGCAGGGCGTAACGCTAGATGCGGCCTATGTAAGCTACCTGACAGCAAACGGTATCAATCCCCTTGATCCCGGCACGGCGGTCGGGGAGCTAGCAGCGGCGAATATTCTGGGACTACGTTCGAACGACGGTCGCTTCCCCGTCAATCCGCCGCCTTTCGTCGGCAGCCCGGAAATCGGACGGTGGAGACCAACGCCGTCTTTGTTGCCGGGGGCGCCGCCCTCTTCATCGCCGGGGCTCACTCCTTGGGTGGCCGTCGTCACACCATTCACGCTCAAAAGCGGCTCACAATTCCGTCTTGACCCGCCACCTGATCTGACCAGCAAAGAGTGGGCGCGCGACTATACAGAAGTGAAATCCGTCGGCTCGCTGTCCAGCACGACACGTACCGCCGAACAAACCGACATTGGCTATTTCTGGGCGGATAGCGGTCCAGTGCTCTGGCAGAACGCTCTGCGGAACATTTCGGCCAACTACTTGAATGACATTGGTGACTCGGCACGCATGTACGCGCTGGCAGAGACAGCGCTCGCCGACGCTCAAATTGCCTGTTGGGACAGTAAGTACTTTTACAATTTTTGGCGCCCGATCACTGCTATCCGGCTGGGCGATCAGGACGGGAATCCGCGCACCGAAGCCGACGGCGATTGGCAGCCGCTCATCAACACACCCAATTTCCCCGAATACCCCTCGGGCCATGCTGCCATCAGCGGCGCGATATCTCACATGCTGCAGCTTTTCTTTCGACGGGATGAGCTGAATTTTCAAATGACCACTACAAACGCGATGGCCCTGCAGAAGACCCGCACATTCAAGCGCTTGTCGCAGGCGGAGCAGGAGGTTGTCGATGCACGCGTGTACGTCGGTATCCATTATCGCAACTCAGACACCACTGCTCGAGAACAGGGCCGCCGTGTTTCGCATTGGGTTTTTGACCATTATTTGCGTCCTGTCGACCGACCCGGGCACGACGACCGCTCCGACAATTAGTGAAATCTTTTGACGCGTCACTGCGCTCGCCTGGTCCTACCGTACTCTCGTCATTGTTCCTGAACCTCACTCGGAGATACTATGAACGTCAACCAAGGGTCGCGAATAATGGCTACTCGGCCAATCTTGGCTGTGAGTTACATGTTCGTTGTTGGTTGCGCCGGACATCCTAGTTCGCCACCACCTGCGACCGTCGGCACGACTTACGTCAACGCATCGGGCGCGCCTATTGAGCAGGTTTCTGCAAACACCCCAGCGGGGGACTTGGATGCGAAGAGAGTGATGGCGGCCAAGAAGGCGGGTTTCACTGTGATCAATACGGAGGGTGAGGTGCTTTTTTGCAGGACCAAGACCCACGTCGGTTCGCGCGTCCGGAGAGACAGCGACACTTCGTGCTTGACTGCAAAGCAATGGGACGACGTAACTTCCCAAACTGAACATGAGCTTCAGCAATGGTTACGGAGCAATCCCGGCCCCATGGGTGATCACCCGCCGCCCAGCTATAGCGCGCACTAAGTGACTAAATTATTACGACGCCGTAGCGAACTCGAATGCGCGCACATCGCCGGGAGTTCTAAATGTGAGGTTGATCAATCGCCACTTGAATTGCCGCTTTGGCGAGATCCCCCAAGCCTCGGGAAATTCTCACATTGTGCGTTCCTGCTAAGCGTCTTACTTACCCAAGCACTGGTAGGTTGTGGAGGCGGCGGTAATGACCATGGGACCGTAACCGTATTAGCACCGGTGCAACAGCCAATAGTAACTCCAGAAAGCGGGGACGCTTGGCAGGGACGCTACATGGGTGCGGTGACGATTGACAATGTCCAATACTATGGCGACGCGTTGCTGACGGCTGACGGTCTCATTCGATTGTACGTTGGCGGTCCCTATTTTAATGATGGTCTTGTCCCGCAGACCGTACCTGACGTTTCCGCGCAGCTGGTCGGTACGCTCCGCGGGCAGACCAACCAGATATCCGGTGATGGCCTGGTTTTCGGCCAGCAATGTGCGGCCTCAAACCCAATCCGTTTCTGCGCTGAGGCTGGGCGAGCAAACATGAGCATCGCAGTCGAGTCGGGCAATGTTCAAGGCGAGATCTTGGTAACGACGAGTGCCGGTACTGAAACATGGTCGCTGGATTTGAGTCCGTGGCCCAGCGACTACACGGCGCGAGCGACGCAGGGAGACCTTAAGGGCAGTTATCAGGAGGAGCTCGCCGAATTCTCGATCAACGGTGACACGATCATCAGCATGGCTGACGGATCCCTGTCCTTTCAGGGCGCGGGTTCAGGCTGTATGGGCAACGGCCAATCGCGGCCTCACCTGGACGGGGCGGTCGGTGTCTACGACATCTCCCTTACCATCTCGGACTGCCAAGGAACCTACAGCTATTTGAACGGCACGTATAGCGGGCTGGCAAGCATAAGCCCCAGTGATTATTGGAACTACGACGCATTGCTGCGGATGTGGCTGTCGCAACCAGAAGCAATTGTTTCGGGTTCATCTCAGCCCGCTCTCACACTGTTGGGACTGCCACAGTGATGCCGAAGGGGATCGTTACTTGTCGCCCAGAACGCCGCAAAGGATCGTGATTCCATTTTCAATGCGTCTTTAGACGGCGAGCGTGGCGGAAAGAAAGTCCAGCAGAGCCGCAGTTACTTCCTTCGGGCGTTCTTGCTGAATGTAATGTCCTGCCCCATCGATCAAAACGGTACCTTTGAGACAGGGCACGGTTGTGTCAAGACTCCTGCTTTGGTGCGTATGTGAGTCTGCTTTCCAATTCTTAAGAAATGGGCAGTCAGAGCATGTCTTGCAATCGATGGATCGAAAGGCTCCAATCAGGATCTGCTAAGAACCATATCCACGCCCCTATCGCCAATAAGGCGAAAGCCGCAGTGAGGGCGATGCCCATCTCGATGTACATTGCCAATTCAGACTTCTTCG
This sequence comes from uncultured Gammaproteobacteria bacterium, assembly GCA_963775565.1. GTDB lineage: Bacteria > Pseudomonadota > Gammaproteobacteria > Steroidobacterales > Steroidobacteraceae > Bog-1198. Next base: position 686,585 of record CAVZJP010000013.1, on the reverse strand, counting down.
GCAACTCACGGCGTGTGTTGCCGCTGACTGTTTCTCCTTGCTCGGAATTTACGCGGTCAATGGGCATGCATTTCGCGAATTGGGATTGAGTTTCGATCAGCATGTTCACGGCGATCTCCTGAACTGAACGGGTACGTACTCGCCTAAACACGATCACAGGTTATGGAGAGGGCCTACGAACTGCATGATGGTTAGATCAACGGCGGGTGAAACTTCGCTGAAAACTTGGTGAAGTGGAGGCCTTGGCGTGTTTCGGCGCTGAGCGAGTTTGGGGGCGTTATTGTTGCGTGGCAACAAACGATCTCCTGAATCGACGCCGGAATATTCGATGTCGGCAGCGACCAATGAGAAGTCCCTAGCGCTCGGCCTCTTCGCATTTTGGTGAACCGCGGTGATTTGCCAAGCCGAGACGCGTAGACGAACATAGCCCGGGATCAGGCAATAGGAGATCGGAAGCGCTCGTTGCCGTCAACAAAAAGCGATCGACTATGCAGCCACCTCTCGCCCCTGACAACGGAACCGCGCCGCCAAGGTTTCGAATCGGTGACCTCGAAGTCGACGTCGGCAAAGCCGAAGTCACGCGCGGCGACGAGAAGATTCAAATGCCCAAACTGTCCTTCGATTTGTTGTGCGCGCTGATCAATGCAGCGCCCGCAATCGTGACGAACGACGAACTGCTGCAGCAAGTGTGGCCCGGGCTAATGGTCAGCCCGGAGTCGGTCGCGCAACGGGTGAAGCTTCTGCGTAGCGCGATCGGTGATGATTCGCAGCAGCCCCGATACATCTTGGGAGTTCGGGGGCGAGGATATCGCCTAATTCCGCTGCCGGAGCGGCTAACCGTATCGCCGGCGAGCCTGACCGAGGCGCCGGCTCCGGGGTCGGCGACTTCGCCGCAAGAAATGCCTGGTCGGCGATTGCCAAGCCTTGGAAAACGCGTGGGTCTTGCAGCGGCGGTTCTCGTCGCGATCCTTGTGGTTTTAGTAGGCCAACGATTTTGGTCGTCAGGTCACCGCGCGGCGCAGCCTGCCGCCGTTGCGATGGTCGACAAATCGATCGCCGTACTGCCGTTTGTGGATATGAGCGAGAAGAAGGACCAGGAGTACTTTGGGGACGGCATGGCGGAGGAGATCATCGATCTCTTGGTGAAGGTCCCGGGAGTCAAAGTCATCAGTCGCACCTCGTCATTCCAGTTCACGGGCAAAACTGAGGATCTGCGCAGCATCGGCGCGCAGTTGGGGGTCGCCTATGTGTTGCAGGGAAGCGTGCGGAAGTCGGGAGACCACTTAAGGGTGACTGCGCAGCTGATTAATGCCCAAGATGGGGCGCACCTATGGGCGCAAACATACGACCCGCAATTAGCTGACGTCCTTAAAATGCAGGACGAAATCGCTATCGCGCTCGTGCAAGCGCTGCAACTCGAAGTGGAAGCAAATATCGTTTTCCGACCGACGCTGCACAATACGGAGGCTTACACATTGTACTTGCAAGGGCTACACGCCAGCAGTCGCTTCGATCAGGAGGGAATGGAGCAAGCCGTCAGCGACTGTGAGCGTGTGATCCAACTCGACCCATCCTTCGCACCGGCGCACCTCTTGCTCGGCAACGCGTACTTCCTTCTTGGCGCGTATGGATTCTTGCCTCCGGCCGTCGCATTCGAGAGAGACCGTCTTGCCAACGAGCGCGCTCTCAAGTTGGATCCAAACCTGGCATTGGCGCACGCGCAGCTCGGCGACATTCATCGTGCCTACGATTGGGATTGGGTCGCGGCAGACCAGGAACTCAAGCAGGCGCTGGCACTTGCACCTGCCGATGGCGACATCTTGTTCTATGCTGCTGTGCAGTCGCTGGGAATGGGCCGATGGGATGACGCCCTGAAACAAGCGAATGCCGCGCTGGCGCAAGACCCGCTAAACCCCAGCCGATACCAAGTGCTCGCCTTGATTCAGTCGAGCCGCGGCCGATTGGAGGAGGCAGAAGCCGCCGCGCGTCGCGCACTCGAGCTTATCCCGATGGGCCCCTTCGGACACTACTTCCTCGGCAACGTGCTACTTTTCCGCGGTCAGCCTGACGCGGCTCTAACGGAATTCTCGAAGGAAGCAGTCGAGGCGGCTCGCCTCGGCGGCATCGCGATGGCCCATTTCGCACAAGGTCGCAAGGCAGATTCCGACGCGGCGCTTGCGCAGATGACCCAGCATCCGACTGACCATCCATTTTTCATCGCGAGAGTCTATGCGCTTCGGGGCGATCCAAACGAAGCGGTCAAATGGCTCGACCTGGCGTATGCGCAGAAGGACAGCGGCATGCTTCCATTTATCAAAGGCGACGCGGTGTTTAAGAAGATCGAGGACGATCCGCGCTACAAGGCGTTCTTGAAGAAGATGAATTTGCCCAGTAACTAAAGTCTCCTCAGCCGATTTGAACGATTTGGCTGATCACTATGAGCGCTTGCTAATTCGCGCCGGCACGCGTGCGGGGCGGCCGTGCTGTGTTTAAACTATGGTTTGGCTTGGGGTGGCTCGCACTTTGCGGGTTTGTAGGGTTCACCAACGTCGAGCGCTTTGATCAGGGACTCAATACGGCGAATGTTGGCGTAGGTGTCGACCACCACAAGTGAATTGGTACATGGTTGAGCGGCAAGTTGACCATAGGTGGGCAAGAGGGGCCGTAAGATGGGCACCAATGAGGGTGCGGACAATTTGGTCACCGGGATCACCGCGCTGACATATTGATAGTCCGGAAAAGTCTCCTTGCCGGATAGGGTTGGAATGGGCATGGACCGCATGTCCACATTCGGAATTACGAGGACAAAGCCGCCACTTTCCACTGCGGCGTAACCGTAGACGTACAAGATGGTGAGCAAGTCGGGGTAACTCACGCGATTTATGTCTTGGCCGACCAGTTGCACCAGGGCGCGCACCCTGGGGTCGAGCACGAATTTCTTGCCGGTCTTGCGCGCGACGCTATCGATGAGCTTGGCAATGGGAACACCGGCGGTCTGATCGGTTGTGAGTCCCGGCGCGCTTTCTGTGGGACTTTGACTGGGTGGAGTCTGGCAAAAGGCTAAAGACGGGAATTGAATCGCGAGCAGGATCAGGGCTACCAACAACAGATGCTTCATGGACGTTCCTTCCTTTGAGAACCGAAGCCAGACGAAATCATGGACTGGGAAAGTGAGTTTTGGTTCCGGAGCGTGGATCGAATTATGCGACGTATGCTATTGATTATTCATATGTTTCTCTAAGCATATCATCACGCCAACCCATTTTGCCAACCGAGTTGTCGTGAGCGCAGAAGAGCCGTATACCAGATCACTTCGGCCCAGGGTGAATTCTAGAAGATCTCTCTGTCGGTATGATTTGCAACTGGATGATCCCTTCAGAAAGACATCGTCAAGGCTGGCAACGTCCGATGATCGGAGCGCTCGCGCGGACCTGGTTTGCGGGGCTGGCGATGTCAATGCTGCCACTTGTCGGGAGCGCGCAAGAATCGCTGGCCATTGTCCCCGGCGTGCAGCGAAACGTCATTTTCCAAGCCTACTCCCCGCTATCACGAAGCGCGGAGATCGCACATCGGACTCTAAGTCCGCTTGTTGATGCGGAAATAGTGCGGGCGAGCGCGCAGCTTCGTCCCCAACCTGTCGATCTGACCCAGGAGAGATTCTCCGTTTATGTGCCGGCGCAGCGTCCAGCGCAGGGCTATGCGCTGATGGTATTCATTCCGCCATGGGAAGATGCGCATTTGCCACCGGGCTGGGCAACCGTACTCGATGATCACGGGATGCTGTTCGTCAGCGCGGCTAAATCCGGCAACGAGGAAAATGTTTTAGATCGCCGAATTCCGTTGGCGCTGCTCGGCGCGTTCAACATGATGCTGCGCTATCCGATTGATCCCGATCGAGTCTACATCGGTGGCTTCTCGGGAGGATCGCGGGTAGCACTCCGGACCGCATTAGCCTACCCAGACTTGTTTCACGGCGCGCTGCTCGAGGCCGGAAGCGACCCGATCGGAGGTAGCGAGGCGGCACTGCCGCCCGACAATCTATTCTCGCAATTTCAGTCGACCCGCTTGGTGTACGTGACGGGATCGGATGACAGCTGGAACATTCAGCACGATATGGTGAGCCGGGACTCCATGCATGCGTGGTGCGTCTTCGATACCGTCGTTGAAACCGAACCGCATGTCGGTCACGATGTGGCGGGGTCGTCTTCCCTTCGTCGCGCACTCACGGCACTCGACCAGCGGGCGCCAGTTGAGACAGCGAAGCTCTCCGCGTGCCGGGCACGCATCGCCAAGGACTTGGCGGGGGATTTACAACGTGTTGCTGAACTCATCGAACGAGATAAACCCCGGGACGCTGGGGTGTCTTTGAGAAAGCTCGACGCTCGTTATGGCGGTCTGGCGGCGCAGGAAAGCATTGAATTAGCACAACGCATAGAGCCGAGGCGCTGAGCTGTAGCCGGACAAGCGTAGCAACCGTTGGGTGGAACTCCTGGGGTGAGCAACGCGGTCTTTGCGTTCTGCAGGGTTCGACACATGTGTCGCACGGGCGTACAAGGATGTACGCTCTGGGCTGCGGCCAACGAAGAATGCCTAAGAAAGTAGCGTAACAATAAAGCAGCTGCGACCGTCATCCATGGAGATGCACCTGGCATCACCGCCGTGACGACGCGCTATTTGCCGGACCAATGACAGCCCCAATCCGTTGCCGGTGCTGTTGTGGTTGTCGCGGCGGCGATAGAAAGGCGTGAACAGCTGTTCGAACTCTGCCGGCGCGGGACCTGGGCCGTTGTCCCAAACATTCAACACCACAGTGTCACCTTCGTTTTGCAACCGTATCTGGGTCGGCGGCACGCCATGGCGCTTGGCATTTTCCAATAGATTTCGCAGCAATCGACGCAATAACCGCGGATCGCCGTGAATTTTAGCGTGCGCGCCCTCGAGCTGAACGTCGTCGTAGCGGGCGGATTCCTCTGCAGCCAGGGCAAGCAAATCGATCTCCTCGCGCACATCGTTCTGCGCAACCGTGTCCAATCTGCTCGCCAGCAGAATTTCGTCAACCAAGCCGTCCAATTCAGCGATGTCCTGCTCCAAGCCGGCCTTGGTTTTCGGATCGGCGGATTGTTTCAACATTTCCACTGCCAGCCGAATGCGCGCCAGTGGGGTCCGTAATTCGTGCGAGGCATTGGCCAGCAGCGACCGATTCGCGTGAATCAGTTGCTCAATCTGCGTTGCCGCTCGATTGAAGCTTGCTGCCAAGCCGGCAATTTCATCATGGCCTTCGACAGCGACGCGTGCGCCTAGATCACCGGCACCGAGCGAATCGACGCCACGCTGCAGGCGCTCGAGACGCCCCGTGAGTTGCCGAACGATGGGATAGGCAGCCACGCCTATCGCCAACGCCGCGAAAATCACCAATAAGTGAAAATTCACGCGGGTGGCGCCGAAGCCGATCGGTACGCTGGCGACTAGCAGACGACCGTCAGCCAAGTGAACGCTCGAAAGCGGGCTGCCGCGCCAATGTCCAAAACTCAAGGGATGGTCTTGGCGCGATCTCGGCATGGGAAGTGGATCTCCGATGGCGGCAATGACGACTCCATCCGGGTCAAAGAGGGTGACATCGGCGTTGAGCCCTGCCGCCAATTTTTGCAGCGCTTCTTGCTGCTCCGAGGCCGGCGCCTGGGCGGGCGGTAGGACGTTTTGGATCAATCGTCCGACCGTGACGCCAACTTGTTCCATTGGGCCGCCGGCGAAATGCACCAACACCGAGGCGGCCAGTCCCAGCAGCGCGAGGCTGGCCAGCAGCGCGATATAGAAGCGCAGATATAGGCGCAGCATCAGTCCTGCGCCTTGGCAAATACATAGCCCGCCGCACGCACAGTGATAATGCGTCGCGGCTTCTTGGGATTGTCCTCGATGGCGGCCCGAATGCGCGAAATGTGCACATCGATAGAGCGATCGAAGGATTCGAATTCCTCGCCTTTGACCAAGTCCATCAGAACCTCGCGGGACAAGACCCGCCCGGCGTTCTTTGCGAGCGCCACCAATAAATCGAATTGGTACCCGGTCAGCTCGCAGGGCTTGCCGTCCAATCGGAAGGCTCTCGCGGCGGTATCAAGTTCAAGACGGCCGAAGCGCAATGGTCTCTCGCCCGTCACTCCGCCTACGCGGCGGCGCACGATGGCACGCAGCCGCGCCACCAATTCCCGTGGCTCGAAGGGTTTCGGCAGGTAGTCATCCGCGCCCAGCTCCAATCCGACGATTCGGTCGACCGCATCGCCTCTCGCGGTCAGCATCAGTACGGGTGTGTCGTATCTTGCGCGCAATTGGCGGCATACGCTCAGGCCATCCATGTCGGGCAGCATCAGATCGAGCACAACCGCGTCGTAATTGGTTTCGGCTAATTTCTCGAGCGCAGTGGCCCCCAAGGGGGCGACCGTAACGGCAAATCCCGCCTGACCGAGATACTCGAGGAGCATGTCGGCCAAGCGGGGATCGTCCTCAACCAAGAGAATTTGCTCAACCATTGATCGGCGACTCTAATGAGAGCGAGCCGTCAACGCCAGCGCATTATGACTTGCCGTGCATTTGTTTCAGATGAGCGGCAAGAGCCGTGCGTTGGGCCGGCGTCAGTACCTCATCGACATCCGCGAGAAGCTGCGTCAATCGCTTGGAGGCCTGGTCGGCCAACTGTAGATGCGCGACGCGGGCAGCTTCCAGCGCAGACCGATCGACGGTGTCCTTAGTCAGCGCCTCAACGGCTTGCGTATGAGCCGCTTGAAGCTGCGTGTGCATCGGCAACAGATCGCTCACGGCCTGCTGCACCAGCGGAGTGATTTGTGCTTTCTGTGCATCGGTGGCATCGATCTCAACATAGAGATGCTTGAGCATATGATCGACGTGCGCTGAGACATCGGCGGCGCTGTGGGGACCGCTCATCATGCCGTGATGAAAGCCGCCCATCCCGGTCGCGGCCGCCACCGCGGCGAGGCTTCCGGCAAGGGCGGCTCCGGCGAGAAAAGCGACCAAGGTCATGCGGCTGAAAACGGATCGACGCGGCGGTGTTGCGTTTCTGGGTTCGGAGGAAGTGTTCATGGTAACCCCTTATAGGTGAAGAGACGATGAACACTCTGCACCTCAACTGTTAGCCGTTTTTGCAGGGCGCGTAAAGATTTGTAAAGTATGCCTTCAAGCGGGACCGGAAAGGGCGATGGAGGCGCAGGACGGCGTGACGTCGCGTCGGAATCTGCTACACCAGATTCAGTTGATTGGCCTGATTGACCGTCTTCAACGGTCAACCAGGCCGACTCACGAACGAGCACTGGTTAGCGATGCAAGCAACAATTGTCCGTTCGGCGAACCGAGGCCGGTGCAAGGATCCCATCCGGTGCCGGCCGAGAATGCTCCGTTATTGCCGGTGGTGATGTCGAAGAACGGCGCTTCTTTCAGTGGGTAGAGTTGCGGGTTGAGGAAGCCAACTTTCTTGCCCAGTTGTTGGTTGAGCAAGGCGATGAGGGCTGCCCACAAGGGGGCTACGGCGCTTGTACCACCGACAATTTCCTGTTGGCCGTCAACCAGAATCTGATAACCGGTTTCGGGAGATGCATCGCCGGCGACATCGGGAACGCCGCGACCTCCAGTGCTCGCAGCTGGCACGCCGGCGTTCGTTTGCCAGGCGGGCAACGGAAAAACCGTGCTGACGCCTCCGCCAGTTGCCCCTCCGCTGGACGTCTGGTCGTTCCAGACGACCTCCGACTGGCGCCGGCCGTTGCTCGCTATGAGCGCTGTGCCGCCACAGCCCAGGACGTGCGGGCTGGATGCGGGAAAGTCGACGTTGTTGCCATTTCCTCCGTCAGATGAGCCACTGTCCCCTGAAGCGACGGTGATGGTGACGCCGAGAGCCGCTGCAGACTGGCAGGTCGTGTCCATGCTGTTCATGGCGGCCTGCGACCATGATGACTCGGGGCCTCCCCAGGAGATGGAGATGACACTCGGATTGTTCGTGGTGTCGTGGATGGCAGTTGAGATCGCGTCCTGAAAACCCTGGTCAGTATTGGTGGTGAAGTAGACGACGATTTTCGCGGCAGGAGCAACGGAACCCGCCACTTCAATATCCAGTAGGACTTCAGCGTCAGCGCTGTTGGCGTCGGTAGGGTCGTTACTGCCTCCATCAAGGACAACGTCGGTGACGGTCGGCGCGCTAATGCCGATGGTCTGCGAGAAGTATTTGTCGATATCAGTGGCCTTGTAACCACCGCCGAGCTCAATGATCCCAATGGTCTGTCCCGCGCCGGCGGATGTCCCCGAGGGAGGAGATGGAAAGTTGTAGATTTGCCCGACTTGCGGCGGGATGAAGGTGCCGGCGTTTTGGTCCGCAGCGGGCGAGGCGTTGCGCCGAACGCGAATCTTTGGTGTGGCGATAGGGCGGTTGTCGAGGCCGAGTACGGCTTCGATGCAGCGGACCAACTCCTCGGGCACTGTGACGGTGCCTACAATGGCGTGAAAGCGCGCGCCTTCCCGGTTTCGGCCGCTGGATTCGTAATCATTGAGTTCGACGCCAAAGGCTTCGTTCAAGGCACTGATGGTTCCACCCAATTCGACGCGACGGCGCAGAAGGGTGGACTTCTTTGAATCGACAATCAGGCCGTTGGCCTTGGCGAAGGCGCAAACGGCGTCGAAGTCTTTCTGAGATGCGCCGTAGCTTGCGGCGTACTCTGCGCGTGAGAGCTGGCGACCTTTGAGCGATGGAATGTCGAGCTTGGTCTTGCGGTTCAGGATGATGGAAACGCGTATTTCACGTTCGCGTGAGGCTTTTCCAACGCAGCTTGCCTCGGGAACTGCTGGGTGTGTACTGTGAGGAAGTTCGACGCGTTTTGCAGAGTTGGGAGACATGCTGGTTTCTCCTTCCATCATAAGAAATACATTATTCAATTGTCGTGGCGGTTATACGACTTCGATCCAACTCTGTCGATGGGATTCGCGTCACCACGAAAGCATGTCGCAGTTCGTCGACGTAAAACTGGTGCAATGCTGTTGCGCATATGAAAGGAAGTGACCAATGACGGAACGCATCTTGTTGGTCGATTACGAGAATATCCAGGCCGTCGATCTGACGGCGCTTCCCGAGGATGTACGGGTACGTTTTGTCCTAGGGGGCAAACAGGGCTCGCTTCCGACCACGCTTGCCATTAAGGCCCAGTCCATGGGAAGTCGATTCGACTATGTTCGTATTTTGAGCGTCGAGCGCAATGCCTGTGATTTCTGCATTGCCTATTACCTGGGTGACTACTTGCGTGCGAACCCGCAAGCTGAGTGCGTCATTCTGTCGAAAGATAAGAAGGGATTTGATCCGCTGGTGAAGCATCTGACGGTGGAGCGGGGCTTCAAGGTTCGTCGAGTGAGCGCACAGAAGGAAGCATTTGAAGAATTACCGGGATCCACCCCGAAAACATCATTTGACCGGCTCACGGGATTGCTTAAGAAAGAGAGGGTACTGCCGCACAAGCGGAAGGGGCTGGAGGGGAAGGTCAAATCGTGGTTTCGGGATCTTTCCAGCGAGGAGCGCAATGCATTGGTGCAGCGGTTAATTCTGGATGGCTTTGTCATCGACTCGGAGAAGGGACTGACGTTTGTGATGTCGAAATTTCGATAGATATACTATGGATGCGTGGGGAGAGGTCATGAAGCGGGAAATGTATTTGACGCTGTCCGTTTGGGTTTTCGCCTTTTCGGTGGCTGTGAGTCTTCCGGCGTCTCCTAGTCACGCCGCAGACAATCCTCTTGGAACATGGAGATGGGATAACGATAAGACCCTGCGGGAGTTCAAATTGCCGACGGAGGGGTCCGAACAACTGAAGAGCGATGCCGCTCCGATCCGGGGAGATCTCGGTCTAACGAAATCAACCATAACGACGGCGGTCGCGGCGTTTATTTTGAAGATCCCGATGGCCACGTGCTCGAGGTCATTACGCGCCCCTATGGAAGGTCAATCTAATATTTAACATAATATACATTATGCGAAGTCGACGTGTAGGCTCAAAGTATAAATGTCGGGTTTCTCCAACGTGAAAATGTCGTGTTTTGCGGCATTGGGAGTCTACCGACATGACCACCAGGACGGTCACGATGAGTCACGCAGAGCTCGATCGATTCGGCGTCATCACGCGAGTTCGCGAACGCCGACTGACGCAGGTTGAAGCCGCCAGGATTTTGGATCTGGGCGTCCGCCAGGTTCAACGACTGTGTGTCGCCGTGGCCCAGCAAGGTGCCGACGGTCTGGTATCCCGGAAGCGCGGCCGGCCCAGTAGCCGGCGGTTCGCGGATCAGTTCCGGCGAGCCATCCTGACCTTGATCAGCGCCCACTATTCGGACTTCGGGCCGACTCTGGCGTCCGAGAAGCTGCTCGAGCGACATGGGATCGAGGTTTCGAACGAGACCGTCCGGAAGCTTATGATCGAAGCTGGGATCTGGCAGACCCGCGCCCAGCGCAAGCCCAAGGTCCAGCAGCCGCGGCTGCGCCGGCCGTGCTTCGGCGAGCTGATTCAGATCGACGGCTCAGACCACCGGTGGTTCGAGGATCGTGCCAAGCCATGCGTCCTGCTGGTTTTCATCGACGACGCCACGGGCCAGTTGGTGGCGATGCATTTCTGTCATGCGGAGTCGACGTTCGAGTATATGAACGTCACCAAGCGATATCTCATTGAGTACGGGAAGCCCGTGGCGTTCTACAGCGACAAGCACGCCGTGTTCAGAGTCAATAAGGCCGGCGGGACGCGCGGCGAAGGCATCACGCAGTTCGGACGGGCGCTTCACGATCTCAACATCGAGAGCATCTGTGCTAACAGTCCGGCGGCCAAGGGTCGTGTTGAGCGAGCCAACGGGACGCTCCAGGATCGTCTAGTCAAGGAGCTGCGCCTCGCCGGTATATCGTCAATCGTAGATGGGAACGCGTTCCTCGAGTCGTTCAGACGCGATTACAACGCGCGTTTCGGCAGGGCGCCCGCCTCTGATCACGACGCGCATCGCAAGCTCATCAAGGCCGAGCGAGTCAGGATCGATGACATCTTCAGCTGGCAAGAGTCCCGAGCTGTCACACGCTCGTTGACCCTGCAATACGACAAAGTGGTCTACTTGATTAAGCCGGGCCCCGAGAACGACAAGATCGCCGGACAGCACGTGACTGTATTCGATTATCCGGACGGGCGGTTCAAGATCCGCCACGAAGGGCGAGAACTCCCCTACTCCGTCTTTGATCGGTTGAGCCAGATTCGCCAGGCCGACATCGTCAACAACAAGCGACTGGCAGCCACGCTCACGATGGCACGGGAAGCTCAGCTTGAGAGCAACGAGCGTCGCAGCAAAAGCTGCCCGTCGAGACCGTTTCCGAGCGCGAGCAGCATGCAATAATCCGTCAATGCTGTTACCACCGAGGCGAGCATCGCTCGCCGATCTCATGGACGACGCGTGACCTCCAAATCGCTGTATCCAAGCAAGTGGCTCTGCCTCGACTGCTCCAAGGATCTATCCGGTCCAGGGGGTGATTATTACGGGCTGAAAGATCAACTTTGGCGGGAGCTTGTCCCACGCACACAACGTCACGGCATGCTCTGCCTCAGCTGCGTTCGGCGCCGGCTGGGACGTGAACTAGCCCCCGAAGACTTTAAGCAAGCATCTGACGCGTTCGATCTCGACGATCCCATCCACGGGCCAATGACTCTCGACGATTATGGGACTCTGGATGATTTACGAGTTCCTAGGATCACGCCGGTAGACCAATTCTTGATTGAGCAAGTGCGATCTGAACCCAAGAAGATTAGAACAATTATCTTGGCTGCCCTCAAAGATTCCTCTGGATCTCTGCCTCAAGTAACGGACCTTTTCTACGTGGAGCGTCTCGAGTTTCTAATGGAGACGGGTGAGCTGGAAATAGCGCAAGATGCTCAAGAGTTCATGAATATTCGAATCGTGAGTCCTAAAGCGAAATGATCTGATGCTGCTCAATTTGGCATCCCAACACGACATTTCCACTTTGCAGAAAAGACGACTTGTGCATGTTGGCGAGACACGACGTGTGATAGCTAAATAGAAATGTCCGCTTTCGGCTAGATAGAAATGTCCCCTTTGGTGAGCGTCAGGCCCAGTCTATTGGCTTCCAACGGACTGGGGAGTCTGACGATGTTTCGCATACCAAGGGTGAGCATTTCTATGCAAGAACTCGATCGGCTCGAGTGCATTCAAGGGTTAATCGACAATCAGTCGCCGAGCGACTCGGTCCGACCGTCCGCCAGGTTCGACGGCTGGTTGAACGATACGAACCCGAGGGGGCCCACGAGGCCTAATCTCCGAACTGCGGAACCGGCATTTCTGGTCGCCGCGGATCAGCCGGCACTTCCATGTGCCGGCACTCCCTATGCCGCTATAGTCCAGACACTACGCTCGCTACGAGCCAGGCGAAATATCAAATCGTAGAATTTGACCAGCTCCCGCAGGCGCGGCGCCCAGGTTCGATACGTACAACTTCCCGTCGGGCCCAAATGTCATACCGGTCGGGACCGAGAGACCGGTAACAACCTCCTCGATGTCTCCCGTACTCTTCACCCGGACCACTTTGCCAAATCCTGGAGTGGGGCCGCCAGGGGCATCGGAAAGTTCAAGTACATATAGGAGGCCGTCAGGACCAAAATCAAGTGCCACTACCGTGGTAAAGCCTGCCTTCGAGTCAACAATGCGATATCCGTGCGGTGGGTGCAATCCCGGCGGCAAATAACTCAAATTATCTGTGTCCAATGTTGAGATGGTGAGTATCCGCGCCCACTGCGGATCGATCGGAAACAAATTTAGATTTCCGACAAACAGAGTCCAATCGCGCTCGACTATCGAGGTCGGGACGATGTGTCCCTCCGATGCTGAAATATCGATTAGCTGCGTAATCGCACCGCTCTTGGTCACCGAAAGAACTTGTCCGTGATTGGGTTCCACGGTCAGTAATCTTCCGTTAGTGGCAATCGCACTATAGAGCGTGCCATCGGGCTCGAAATCATCCGTGCTTTCGTACTTGGCCGGGTGGATCTTCAGCCAAGCACCGATATCAGCGATGAGCTGCCAACTTCCGTTCGTAAGATTCACCTTGGCAATGCCGCTCGAGTTTTTCGGGTTGCCATGCGAACAACCACCGCCGCCCACGACGGCGTAGAGTTCGCCGTCCAAAAATACGACGTCGGCGACTCCGATGGTCCCATTGGCCCCACCCGGTCCAATGGTGACCGAAGGAAACCCAGAAGCGACGGTGGTAACTTTTCCACTCGGACTGATCTTAGATATTCGTGCGGTCAATCCTCCAGTATCAGGACCTGGCCCTCCCGGAGCTCCGGGAACCTGCTGACACTGACCGATGGTGCTATTTGTGCCGCCAGTGCCGGCTTCCGCGACATAAAGAAAGCCGTCCGGGCCGAATCTGAGTCCCCGTGGTCCCTCCAGACCGGAGGCGACGACAAACGGTGTGGGCTCGATAGCCGATTGCGCCATCGACGGTACGGGAGCAAAGCTCCCTACCGCTCCGGCGGCTAACAGCGATAATGATCCAATGAGTTTCATTCCATGTTCCCCTTTGGTTGTCTGTGACTTTCAATGTGAGTTGTTAGGTACGCGGTGGCAGCGAATGCGATCCGCATCAAGAAAAAATAGGCCTGCCGGGAATCACCAACACAGGACTTCTACGCCCTTCCCCTACTAACTACAATGAACGAGCGTTCAATGAAGAACTATTCCAACACCGGCCGGGAGGGCCTGACAGAACTCGTTCTGCACCAGGACAGCGATCACATCGGTGTGGTCGAGTTGAGATAGCATCCCGAGGGGAAAGCGCCTGATGCATCCGCGCTAAAGATTCTTCAAGGTTCTCGAAATTGGCCGAAATTTGGCACGAGTCCAACCTATGTCGCGAGCTACGACCGAACCTGCAATCGCGCGGCAATTGCTCGTAAGCGCTTGATTCTCTGATTATTCATTGACGATTTGCAGCCGTGCCTGTTTAATACGCGCCTCTGTTAGGCCAGGTAGCTCAGTTGGTAGAGCAGCGGACTGAAAATCCGCGTGTCGGGGGTTCAATTCCCTCCCTGGCCACCATTATTCTCGGGTCCGTTCCGGGCACGAGCCTGCGTTTTACACCGACTCAAACCCCCGGGACGATTCGCAAGTCTCGAACGACGCCATCTTTCAATGCCGCCAACGCCTCTTGATAGGCGGGGCTTTCGTGCACGGCGACCGCTTGTTCCACAGAATCGAATTCGATGACCACGGCTCGCTCCATTCGACCCTTGTCGTACACTTGAGCCGGCAAGCCCCTTGCCAAAAAACGTCCCCCGCCCCTTTCGATAGCGGGTGCAGCCAGCTTTGCATAGGCGGCAAGCTTATTGGGATCCGATATTTCGTGATAAAACGCAATCCAATAGGCTTTAGCCATGGTCTTTGTTCCCCTTCGTGCAAGGTCCGGACAGCATCAGTCCCTACGGTGAAGCAAACGGCTTTCCGCGGACCTCGGAATAAACAGAATCGAAGACCTTAAGTCTATCGATTCCCAACACCCCGTGGGTCGTAATCGGATCGCCGAGATATTGAACGCGGGCGTTCGTATTCTCGAATGCAGGCCACGGAGGGACACTCGTGCCATTCGGATCGCCGGATCTTGCAAAGTTCGCCCAGTAGGTTGATATCTCGGCTGCTACCGTGCGATCCCCCAATGTCCATCTCCAAGGACTCTGATCCAGGTGATCGAACACATACCATAGCTCGGCAAAGTGACTGGCGCCCCACCCGGCATACACGGAGTCTTGCGGGAAGGGCGCTCGCTGCTGAAACGAATAGTAGTAGACGGGGCTGTGTCCGGTTTTTGCCTGTAGTCTGGCCCACGCCCACATATCCCAGCCAAAGCGAAGGTCGCGTTCGAATTCAAGGCGCGCCGTCCGTGCCGTTTCATCATTTGCGTGCGGATAAGCCGCCATCAATGGAGGTGGCAACGAACCGAAGCTGTGCTCGATGTCGTCTACGAATGTCTCAGCCCTCACCGCGGTTACGTCTATCAGGGCTCGCGCTTCTTCGGCATTCGACCCAACGAGTAACGGCACATCGTTTTGTCGGCCCGAAACGAAAACTTCATAGGGCGAGCGAGGAAGCAGATAGGGCTCGATGACGGGGTGTGTGATTCCGCCCTCATTTCCGACAAGCCGATTCGCCGGCAACTCACGCAACTCATTGATCGACGAGGCCCCGAGAGAGGCTGCGAACTTCACCCCGCCCTTTTCCGCCTCTGCCAGCAAGTATTGTGGCGCCAATTGCAAGGGTTCAAATAGACCGCCGCTCTCTCCAATGGCCCGCTGAAATAAGTCTTTTGCAAGAGGCGAAGCCATCAAGATACTGACCGATATCGATCCTGACGATTGACCCGCGATGGTTACACGTCTCGGGTCACCACCAAACGCGGCTATGTTTCGCTGTATCCATTTGAGTGCGGCGATCTGATCCATCAGACCGTAGTTGCCAGATGAATGATGTGCAGACTCGCCTGTGAGCTGTGGATGCGCGAGAAACCCCAGTGGACCCAAGCGGTATGCGAGCGTGACAACGATAATCCCTCTGCGCGCGAGCCGGTCACCCCAATATAAGGGCATGGCAGCCGATCCGTTGGTGTACCCGCCCCCATGGATCCAGACGAGCACCGGTAGGCGCTCATCAGCTCTTCTCGCTGGTGCCCAAATGTTTAAATACAAGCAGTCTTCACTTACTGTAGGCGGCGTCTCTCCCGGCATGGACACACCTACTTGCATGCAGGCAGGTGCAAATTCCACCGCCTTGCGTATCCCCCTCCACGCCTTGACCGGCTGTGGTTCTCGCCAGCGCAAATCCCGGAGTGGCGCCATGGCGTACGGAACACCCTTGTAGATGGACAGGCCTTTGATCTCTACACCTTGAAGGGCACCAGACTCGACCTGAACCGTGGAAGCCAAGGCCGCGCCATGTCCCAATAGCAACGCGATCAGCGCTGCGGTCGCCCGGCCCAACCGCAAAAGAGTTTTCATGCAATGATCCAGGTATGTAGGGTGAGCCAGCGCCATCGCAGTTCTTGTCGTCGTGCGTTAATAACCCCGTTCCGGTGAAATAGTTGCCCGCGTTAGGCAACGCGGACGTAGGATCGCGCCCTCGCCCCCTACTGCGTTGGCCCCAGGAAATCCCGTTTGCCGAGCTCCACCCCGTTCTTTCTCAAAAGCGCATAGGTCATCGTGATGTGAAAGAAGAAATTCGGCAGTACAAAATTCGTGAGGTAATTAAGACCCGTAAATTTCAGTGTGTTGGACGGAAACTTCAACTCGATATCCCGCGTCTCTGCGCCCTGGAGCTGCTCCGGCTTGATGCTCTTGATAAATGCCAAAGTCTTCGCAACGCGCGCCTTGAGCTCCGGAATGGTTGACTCTGTATCTTCGTGCTTGGGGATCTCCACTCCCGCCAATCTCGCTGCCGCGCCTTTCACGGTATCGCAAGCGATCTGAATCTGCGCCGACAGTGGGAGCATATCGACAATGAGACGCGTTGCCGGCAGCGCCTTGGGGTCGACTTTCTTCGCTTCAGCATGCGTTGCTGCTTTGTCGAGAATGGCGGCGAGATTATTGAGACTTACGATAAAGATTGGAATCGATACATCGTACATAGAAATGGACATTAGAAACCCCCTCGGTAGAAGAACGGCGCTTCAAGTGCATGATCGCGCATAATCATTGCATTGTCGTCACAATACGCTGTTTGCACTCTTGAAATCTTCACGCGTTCAGCTCCTGTGGGAACCTGTAATTACGGCGACGCGGCAGAAAGCCTCCCGTTCGAATCACTAACCATGTCGGAATTTATTATGGAACAAGCACAACTCATTCAAGCAGCCGCGAGTATTGCCAGCGGAATGGCAGCGGCGCACTACGACAAGTTCAGCGGGCTCGTCCCCGCCCGAATCATAGAAATTGCGGAAACCGCGGTGAATATCGCGAAGGCCATCGAAGTTGCGGCCCGCAAGCTTCCCTAGCATGGTCTTCGAGGGGCCGGGCCGTTCACAAGTCCGTGTGTTCGCCCGGCGGCGGCGACGCTGTCGCGCAAGCCCGACTTGCCGCATCAAGCTTTGCCGCCAGCTCGTCAATCGAATGCGCCGCAATGGGATTCCACGCGTGGAACAACCAATACCGCACGCCGCGAATCGCTGCGTTGATGGTGGATGGTTTATTAAATAGGCTCGTTAGGGATCTCAGGAGCGCTAGAATCTCGCCACGCTCATAAATGCGATCGATCAGTAAGCCCTTCTTGTTCTCATCGCGCAGCTTTCGCGCCACGCTGAAAAATCCGGTCACAGGCGACGGATCAAACGCGTAGACCTGCTTTACTCTCTTGACGCAATCGGGCGGCAGTGAGTAAGCGAACTGTTGCGCCAGCCCACCTCCAAGAGAGTGTCCGGTCGAATAAAGTTCGAGTCTAGATAAGCGCGTTGCATCCGTACTCACGGTGCGACGCTTGAACTCCAGGTCAAAAGCCGGCGCAAACGTCTGAACAACGTCCGTGTACTCGTCGCGCTGCCCGGGAAGGAACCACCGAAGATTAGCCCGCCAATCCGCATCGTTGTTGAATACGGTGCCACCGAAAGTCACCGCGACAGCCGGAGGCTCGGCCCTTTCCCACACCTGGACGCGAAGATGGGAAGCTTTGATCTTCTCCAGCAGGCCGTCCCCAGGGAAAGTCTCCCAACGGGTCCACCCGGCCGCGGCCAGAGGCGGCAACGGATCCGGCGCAGTACTGATCGCGGCGGCCGTGCTTTGCATCATCTTTTGCGTATGCTTTTGGCCAGCAGCGGTTTGCAGATAGGCCGCCACGCTCAGCCAAGCAAAAACCCAGTGCTCTTCCGCATAAGGCGCAATCGGCTCAGGCGCGCTTAGGAAGCGATCGCCTGGCGTCCTAACCGCCACCTGGCTAGGCTGTTGCCCAAACGCGCGCAATATCGGGACGGTTAGCGACATTGTTCCTCTCCGCAATCTGGCATAGAAACCCAAGTCCTTTACAGCACCCGCGGATTTCCATGTTATGCGATATAACCCCCAGAATTGCCACAATGCAATCTCGGACACTGAAGGCGATTTCAATGACCCTCGTTACCGACGACAGCAGATCGATGATTTGCGCATAATGGCCGCAAGAAACTACGAGGCTTGAATGAAAATAGAGGCAATGCTTTGGATCATGGTCTTGATCTTGGTGGCGCTGGCGTTTCTTTTTCCGAAAACTCGGTCGTTTAGCCTCTCCGCGATCGGCCTCGCCATTGTCGCGATTGTTTTGATCGTTGTTATAGCCAAACGCCCGGAGCCACTCGCACCACCCGCTGCGGCGACGCCGGCCGTCGAGCAAAAGCCCGTCGACTTCGAACGCTTTCATGTCGAGAAATTGGACAGAACGGATCCGGAGGCAAAAAACCGCATCCGCTTGGAGGAAATTCGCTTCGATCAAATACGCGCCGTGACCGGAGTAGAGCGCGGCAGCGTCGCTACGATTGTGGCGCGACTCTACAACGACTCCCCGACTTATACATTGACCGACTATGGCTACTATCTCGTGGTGCAAGATTGCATCAGAGCCGTTTGTACGACGGTCTTCGACCAACATGGGCTATCCTCAGTGTCAGTGCCGCCCAACCAAGCCCGTGATGTGCAAATTGCTGTCCGAAACGGAAGTACGCGCGATGTGCCACCGATCAAAATACTCGGAACTGCGAATATCCTGCTCACCCCGGTCGCCACGCGCGCCCAACCCGCGAGCAACCCATAACTCCATGATGAGTCTTTGGAGCCTATGGCAGGAACCTATCTCGACATGATTTGATTCCCCCCTGCTACCTCCCGTGGCGATCGGCGTTCCGATGCGGGACTTCCCCATTTGTCCGCTTTGTCCGCGGACACTGTCCGCGGTCACTTGCATGGCTCCCTTCGATGAAAACCAACTGCTCAATGACCAATTTTCCGGTTGTCTGCAACTGGCACGACCCTTGCTGTGTTATGCCAGTAAGGATCGATGACTGCCAATTACCAGGAGACGCACATGAACACACTCTCAACCAAACTCACCGCCCTCGCTGCTGCTCTAATGATGAACAGCCTGATCATGGGCGCTGTTGGATATATGTTCGAAATTCAATCGCAGCCGCAGCTATCGGTGGCTGCCTTTGCGCACGAGTTCGTCACGCATCAATGGCTGATCTAACGCGGATCGTATGGCTCATAACGGCCGCCGCCACCGAAAAAGCCGGTGGTCAGGCTTAATCCGCCGGGCGCTTTTTGAACATCTGGTCAATCTTCGCGTTGAGTGCGTCGATGGCTGCGGTATTCGACTCGGCGATCGACAGAGCCTTGTGCGCGGTGCTGGCAGCCGACGACACGGACGCGGCGGTCGCCTTGTTAGCCGAGGTCGCAGTGCTCGACGATTTCGCGATGTCGGTCTGCAGTTTAGTGACCTGTTCTTCGAGACTTGCGATTCGCGCTTCCATGGGCTTGAGGTCGGTGCAGCCCGCGATAAGCACTAGCAACGCCAAAATGAATGCCTTTGCCACAGTCGTTGCGCCATTCCTTCGCGTCAAGAGCCTCCCGAACCCATCACGGAATCTCGCTCATACCCGCATCGCTTGACAGTGGACTTTCTGCCTATTGCAACAGGAAAGCCGCGATATGCCCGCGGTGCGATCCGCCAAAGCGAATGTGGCGCTCGCCCTCCCCTGCCCGCCGCGACCGGCAGCATTCGGGCCGTTCCGTGGCGAATGATTCCATTACACTGATCGATTTGCGGCAAGACTGCCGCGGTAAGATTTTGGGTCATCAATAAGGAAAGTATGGGACGCATTAACCTGTTTTGGGGGGCTTTGACAATCGCGACTCTATTCGAAGCGATACCGGTGCAAGCCGCCACAGACCCTGAAGGGCTGCAACGGTTTCGAGAGATCTACAAGGAACTTGTCGAGACAAATACAACGCTTTCAGCCGGAGACTGCACCCTGGCAGCGCAACGCATGGCGGCTCGACTGAAGATAGCCGGCTATCCTGATGGGGATCTGCGGGTCTTCGTCCCGGAGGGCCATCCCAAGGAGGGCGGCCTCCTCGCCGTGCTTCACGGGTCCGACTCCAAAGACAAGGCGATTCTGATGCTTGCCCACATAGATGTAGTCGAGGCAAAGCGGTCAGACTGGGCACGCGACCCGTTCCGCTTGATAGAAGAGGACGGCTACTTCTACGGTCGCGGAACGAGTGACATGAAGGCCCAGGCCGCAATTTGGGTCGACAATTTAATCCGCTATCGCGAAGAGGGTTATCACCCTAAGCGAACCGTAAAGATGGCGTTGACCTGTGGCGAGGAAACCAATGGTGCACTGAACGGTGCCGGGTGGCTGGTCAAAAATGCACGAGACGCCATTGACGCCAAAATGGCTTTGACCGAGGGCGTTGACGGTGATCTGGACGCGCAAGGTCATCGCATCGCCCTGGAGATTCTCGCGGCCGAGAAGACCTCCCAAAACTTTGTGCTGGAGGCAACCAATCCCGGTGGCCACAGCTCGCGCCCGGTACCCGACAACGCCATCTACCACCTGGTGCGGGCGGTCGATCGGGTGAGCCACTTCGAATTTCCCGTCGAACTGGACGACGCGAACCGCGCATATTTCACCAGCATGTCGAAGATCGTCGCAGGCGAAGCGGGAACGGCCATGAGCGCCGTCGTGAAGAATCCGCACGATGTCGCGTCGGTTGCGATCCTCGACAAAGATCAGAACTGGCACGCCATGCTTCGAACGACGTGTGTGGCGACGATGCTCGCCGCGGGTCACGCGACCAATGCGTTGCCGCAACGGGCCACGGCCAATATCAATTGCCGTATCTTTCCGGGTGACTCGCGCGATGCGGTGCTCACTCAACTGGCAACAATTATTGACGATCCTAAGGTCTCGATCACGATTCCGGAGATTCGGGGGCCGATTGCCGAGCCCGCGCCTTTGACACGGCAGATAATGGAACCCATCGAGAAAGTGGCGCACGAGCTGTGGCCGGGAATTCCGGTAGTACCGGCCCTGGAACCCGGCGCGTCGGACGCACAATTCCTGAATCCGGCGGGCATACCAACCTATGGGGTCACCGGCATCTTCACCGATCCCGATGGGGGAGGCATTCACGGGCTGAACGAGCGCGTCCGTGTGCAGTCAGTTTATGAGGGCCGCACGTTTTTGTATCGGCTGGTCAAGCTCTATGCGGATCAGTAAGGCTGTGGGTGTCAGGCTTCAGTTGAAGCGTCGGCACAACTTCCCGCGCGAATAGCCGCACCGATGTAGCGGCCGCTGCAAAAGGCATGGTACCGAAGATCATGTGGCACGCAATGTAATTAACGCCGGTTTCGCGCGTGAGCTCCTTAAGATAGGTAAGCACGGTCGTGGGCGAACCAGCGATGCCATGACCGATCGCGGCGAGCTCTTCAAAATGCTGCGGGTAGGCCGCCGCCAGTGGAAAGGCAGCGCGCGACCTTTGCCACAGCTGCTCCAGCGCTTCCCGCCACGGCCGATAAGCCTCGATTGCGATGCGTCGCGCCTCGTCGTCGGTTTCGGCGACCACGATGTGTCGCGATATTCCGACCATCGGCAGATCGCCGCTTTTGCGCCCTGCCCCCGCCCATTCGCTGCGGTAGCGGGAGACAATGTCGCGGGCGCGAGAAGCAGGCCCGAGCGAGATCACGTTGACGCCGCGCGTCACTGCCCAGGGGACCGCGTCGGCGTTCGGTGCGCCGTACCAGAGCGCGGGATGCGGGCGCTGGACCGGCTTTGCGACTGCTACGTAGTCCTTGAATCGATAGAACCGGCCTTCGAAATTCACTACCTCGGCTTCGCAGGCCTGCATGAGGACTGCGAATGCCTCGTGATACATGGCCTGTGCCGTGGCCGGATCGATCCCATAGCGCTGATGTTCGAGCAACGCGCCACCGCGACCAACACCAAGCTGCAACCGCCCGCCGCTCAGATGGTCGAGCATGCAGATCTCCTCATAGAGTCGCAGCGGATGATGCAGAGGGAGAACGTAGACGAGCGGACCGAACCTGATCCTTCGCGTCCGCTGTGCCACGGCGGCGAGGAACACGCTCGGGGACGGCGCCATTCCGAGCCGTGTCGAATGATGCTCAGCGACATGATAGGCGTAATAGCCCTCGGCATCGAGCACGCCGATGAGCTTCAGCCGGTCCTCGAGCTGCTCACCGAGCGACGTCCCATTGTGATCAAGATGATCGAAGACCCCGAATTGCAGCATTTTGGTTAAGAGCCGTATTCAGATCAGCCAAGCGCAACGCGATGCTGCGATTCCTGGTCGATTCTTTACCAAGACTCTCGGTTAGTAAAGGAACGAATTGCCGCAGTAGCAGCCTGAGTTCGCCCGTGCCCTCGCGAGAAACGGGCATTCGGCCGACGTTTATGCAAATTGGCTTGGTGGCATTTGGTCCCATACCCTTATCGATGCAGCAATAGCGCTGTGAATCGTGTCGTGCTAACTTGGCTGGGCGCCAAGACGAGGAGCAAACAACTAATAACGTAGCAGGCATTTGCTGCCCTTAAAGCGTCAGCACCGTCCATTCCGTAGAATCGCAGCTGCGGCGGAAACAGCTTTACGCACGTAGGTTTCAACGATGTCCAAGTCGATTCATACCTTTCATGCGCCCGGCCAGGACGCAGCTGAAGCGGGACGCCTTCCGACGGATCGCGGACGCGAGCCATTCCTGGTACAGGGGCCCTTCCGTGACACCCATAATGCGTTGCACGCTGCCAAGAGAACCGACTCGTCTCTTCCTCTGGACCAGCATATGGCTCTCGCCTCAGAAGCAGCCAACATGGGCTTCTGGATTCGAGATTTTGACCGGGAAGAATTCTGGGCTTCCGACCAATGGCGCTTGCTTTTTGGCTTCACGAGTTCGGAGACGTTGAATATTGAGAAGTTCTTCCAGCGGCTGCATCCGAACGATCGTGAAACAACGCGCCAAGCGCTGGAGGACGCATACAAAGGGGATGGTACGTACCAGACGGAACACAGCGTACTTCTCCCGGATGGTCAGGTACGCTGGATTTCTTGTCATGGTCGAATCGAATTGAGTACGGATGATCGCCCGCTGCGTTTATTAGGTGTCTCGCTGGACATCACGCGCCGAAAACTGGCGGAACTCGAAGCCCAGACGCACCGCAACGAGGCCGCCCATTTGCTGAGGGTGGCGAGCCTAGGAGAACTATCTTCGGCTTTGGCGCATGAATTGAGACAGCCATTGACGGCGATCTTGAGCAATGTTGAGGTTGTGCAGGTCCTACTGGCTCGCGACAATTTCGACTTGCAGGAAGTTCGTGACATTCTTAAGCGACATTGTCGCGGACGACAATCGAGCCGCGGACATCATCAACCAGCTCCATATCCTCATCAAGCGGGGCGAATATCGGCCACGGCCTGTGGAAGCGAATCAATTGATTCGAGATGTGCTGCACTTGATGAATCAAGAATTGACCAGCCGTTCAGTGCGGATCGTCACGGACCTAACCACAGACGCTGCTCCGTGGATAAGCGGCGACCGCGTGCAACTTCAGCAGGTGTTGCTCAATCTAATTCTGAACGCCTGTGATTCCATGTCGCAAGCGAAGGGCAATGAACGCACCCTCACCATCCGGTCGCGCCGAATGGCGGACAAAAACATTCAAATATCGGTGGCCGATACAGGCCACGGTATCCCGCCGGGCGACGAAGAAGCAATCTTCGAGTCGTATTACACGACCAAACCTGAAGGGCTGGGACTGGGATTGTCGTTGAGCCGGTCAATTGTTGCCGCGCACGGGGGGCAGCTGTGGGCAGAGAGCCATGGCGCGAACGGGGCGACATTTCACTGCACCATCCCGGAACACAGTCCTTAGGTGGAGGCTGCACGCAAGATCGCCGCAAGACTGCGCTTGACGTCCGCGTCAGTCGTCGCCCATGAGGACACGCTGATGCGCATCGCAGTGTGATTCTGCCAAGTTGTGCCGCCGCACCAACAAGTGCCATCGCGTTGCACTCGATCGATGACCTCACGCGTGCGCTCTGCACTCCCGAATGACACCAAGACCTGATTGAGCACCACATCGTTTAGCACGCGATGGCCCGCAACACGCAGGCCTTCGGCAAATAGGGCCGCGTATCGGCAAGTGCGTTCAATCAAATCGGCAAGCCCCGGACGGCCAAGCTGGCGCAACGCGGCCCATACTTCGATTCCACGTGCGCGGCGCGAGAAATCCGGGGTGTAGTGGTACGGGACACGATCTTCGTCCTGCTTAAGATATGCGCCGCCAATGGACATCGCTTGCCGCAACGCGTCCGCGTTTCGTGTGAACACGAGACCGCTGTCATAAGGGACGTTGAGCCACTTGTGAGCGTCGGTTGCCCAGGAATCCGCCTCTTCGATACCGCGCACCAAATGTGCCCGTGCGGGCGCGGCCGCAGCCCACATGCCAAAAGCGCCGTCGACATGTACCCAGGCGCCCCGCGCGTGAGCGCGCGCACAGATCTCGCTGATGGGATCGAAGGCGCCCGTGTTTACGTTACCCGCCTGCAAGCACACGATTGTGCGATCGTCGACCTCTGGAAAGGCGTCGAACCGTATCCGACCTTGCGCATCCGCGGGTACGCGCACGACCCGGTCGCGCCCGAATCCCACGAGCGACAGTGCCTTCAGGAGGCTCGCATGCACCTCATCGCCAACTACCACTGTGAGCGGCGGTGCGCGAAACAATCCCTTCGCTTCAACATCCCATCCTGCCCGCGACAACAGTGTGTGCCGTGCGGCCGCGAGCGCTGAAAAGTTTGCCGCTGTCGCACAGGTGACAAAGCCGCCCGCGCTGTCCAGGGGCAAATGGAAAATATCCTTTAGCCACCGCAGCGAAACGTTCTCGAGCGCAGCGTTGGTGGGTGAAGTCACCACAAGACCGGCGTTTTGATCCCAAGTCGTCGCGAGCCAATTTGCAGCCACCGTCGCTGGAAGCGCCCCGCCCGTCACGAATCCAAAAAATCGTCCCCCGGCCGAGGCCATAGTCGCCGGCGAGCCGATATCATCCAGTTCAGCCAGTACCGCCTCTGCGCCGGAGGCATGGTCCGGAAAGGCCTGATCGAACCTTGAGAGAGCCGCGATAGCTGCAGTCTCAGGCCTGACAGCGCGAGCATCGAGAGACTCAAGATAGCGGCTTGCTCGCTTCGCCGCGTCGGTCAAAAGTCGCATGGATAGACTCCGGCACTACATCAGCAAGCGACGCGTGCGGCCAAGTGGATCGTTCTCGTAGGCTAGTGGAATTACCGCGCTGCAGAAGTCGTTTCCGCCGACAGTAGGATTAGGCCTCGCCGATGTGTTGCTGGCGGGCGGACCCAAGACAGCGATAAACTTCGCACACCGCCGTGCTTAGGGGCTCCCACTCCCACGCTATTACCCTGACGCATTTCTTGCATTTTCACCAGGGTTTCGATAAACGAGTCGACGATTCTGGTGTGCAGTAAACCCAAAAGGAGACGCCCATGATTGGCTACGCGACCCTCGGGACCAATAATCTAGCGCGCGCACAAGCATTCTACGATGCGCTTCTGGCTGAGATTGGAGCCAAACGGCTGATGGAATTGCCGCAGGGCTTCACGATGTATGGAGTTAAATTGGACAGGCCGGCGCTTGCGATCACTCCACCCTTTGATGGAAAGGAGGCAAAACCGGGCAATGGAAACATGCTGGCCCTTGTTCTACGTGACAGGGTCAAGGTCGATGCACTTTATAAGAAGGCTCTGGAACTCGGTGGATCGGACGAGGGTCCGCCTGGTGTACGGGGCGAGGAAGGCCCGCAAGCCTTTTACGCGGCCTACTTCAGGGATCCCGAAGGAAATAAGCTGTGCGCTTACCGAGTCGGTCCGAAGTAGAAGCACTCGCTCGAGGTTCGCCTTCGACGGGGCGCAAATTACCACGGCTCAATCAGCGCGCGAGGCTGACGGGCTTCAATTTTGAAGACGAATCGCTTTAGGAAAAGCAGGCTGATTGCAGCAGTCAGCGCCATGCATACTACCCATGTCGCGCAGTGATTAAAGCCGCGGATGGTGGTGAGATACCAATTCAACGTGGTCGTTGCCATCGCGGCACCCGAGTACATGACATAGGCCCTCCCCAGACTGGGCCAATAGGGACCGGAATGTGGAAAAGTCAGGCTACGATGTAGAGCGTGCTGGCGTGCAATATTAATGAGAAAGGCAAGGAACCAACTCGTCGCTGATCTCGGGTGCAGTGGATTCGAAGCATAGATCAGCAAATAAGTGAAAAAGCCTACCGCGGCCCCGATCAGGGCTGTCGCGACAATTCGAACAGATTCTGGCATCGAACGATAGCGTCGCAGCAGCAACCCAATATTGCGATTTGGATGATTTCTCATGCTTGGCCTGCCTGAAAATGGAACCATAGCCCCGCTATGGCGAGCGCCGGAAGGAAGCTGTCAAATCTATCGAGGATGCCGCCATGCTGCGGCAGCACGCGGCCGTAGTCTTTAATGCCAGCACGCCGCTTGAGCCATGAGGCGGCAAGGTCCCCCGCCAGCCCGGCTAGGCAGATCAGCAAACTCACCTGCAACGCGGCAAGCGGAGAAAGGCCAATGACTCGGCGAGCCAGTGCCGCCGTGGAGAGCGCCCCGATCAGGCCTCCCGCAACGCCTTCGACTGTTTTTCCAGGACTGATGTTCGGCGCAAGTTTGCGTTGTCCGAAGAGCTGGCCGGCCAACTGACTGAATCCATCGAAGGCTGCAACCACAAAATAGACATAGGCCACGGCGTAGGCCGCTAACTCGTAGAGACTGAACCAGGAGACTGTTGCAATCATGCCGTAGGTCGCCCAGATCCGAATCGAGAGAAGCTTGCTCGCCGGCCGGACAAGCCCCAGTGCGCCTCTGATCTCGCATGCACCCACCAAGATGACCCCGGCCAAAACTCCCTGCAACCAAACCCTCCCCAGTTTTGCCGCTCCAAACATGATCATTACGATGACGAAATAGACGCCGTACTTGATCCAGCGCGCCCGGCGTTCGGTGCTGTTAACTTTGCGGCCGGCAATCAGTATCAGCAGACCTCCTACTGCAAAACAGCCCAACGAGATCGAAATCAACAGCCTCACGCGGCCAGCCCCATGCAGCTCAAGGCCGCTGGCTGACAGCTGAGTTCCATCTCAATCACAAGTCCGAACGGATCGCCATCCAACACCACAGTTTCTGGTGCGTCGAAATGAAGGCAGATGGTTTTCAGTCGGCGGGGTCGCGGAGTGCCGTAAACGGGAATGCCGGTCACCATCTGCAGATCGTGCAGACACTGCCCCAGCCACCCGCATCGAAACTGGAAATAATCCAGAAGGCCGTCGTCGAAGCGCGCGGCGGGAAAGGCCTCGGCGCTGCCAACATGACGGGTGTTGTTGATCAGCAAACCAGTCAGTTGCGTCGTGCTCTCGTCATTTCCATCGCTGCTCACCCGAACGTCGCGCAATCGCGGGCGAACGAAGCCTGCGGCTGCGGCATAGGCATGACCGCGGAAATGAGAAAAACGCCTCTTTGCCAGTAAGGCGACCTCAGTCACGTAGCCCATGCCGGCAGTGCTTGCCAGACGACGATGCGTAGTCGAGCCATCGCTGTGGCGCAAAACCGCATGCATGATATCGATGTTTCTCGAGCAGCCCCCGCCGAGGATTTCGAGGGCCGCTCTTGTGGTACGAAGTCCGAGCTCGAGCGCGAGACAGTTGCCGGTTCCCGCTGGAATGACGGCGAGGCGCTGAGACTCGCAATCCATGCCCGTCAGTACCTCGGCAACTGTCCCGTCGCCGCCTACGGCAACCAGGCCGTCATAGTCGCGAGCGAGTGAAGCGATGATGGTCGCGTCGTCGCGACTCGCCGTATGAACCACCGTTGAAACTCTGGCCGATAGATGTTGCATGAAATTCGCGCCGAGGTAGCCTCCGCGAATTCCTCCGGCATGAGGGTTGACGATTGCCAACCAGCGGATGCTCATTTAGACCCGGGGTGCTTCTTCATCACCCAGTACAGGCCGCGCGCATTGGGTGACCAGGAAGGCAATACGGCCATCAGAATGAATTCCTCGACGTGGCTCACGATGGCTATGCTGACCGCTGCGTAGCACAGCCAAGGAACGAAATCCCACAGAAACAACACAACGACAAAGATGCCGAGGGCATACGCGGCTATCCGTGACAGCACAGTATGAAAGCTCGCCAGTCGGCCGTATCGCAGGTACCCCACCAAAGCGCCCCCGATCCAGAGAGCGATTAACAGCCAGAATGCAACGCGATGACTCGCCAGTGTTGCAGCGTGGAATCGCCAGATTCCACAGGCCGCCGCAATGAAGGTCAATAGATCAGCCAGTGAGTCAAGCAGGCTGCCTAATTCGGAGGCATAACCAAAATGCCGGGCGATTGCTCCATCGAGGATGTCGCTTAGCAGCGCCATGGCCAATACCCAAGAGAACGCTTCCCGTTGTTCGAACCAGACCAATGCCAGGAGCAGCGGAAAGGCCGCAATCCTCAAACCAGAAATGACATTGGGGATGTGAGATGCAGAAAGCCGGAAAGAACGTCTTGGGGGCGTTGCCATCGTGGATCCGGTTTGATTCAAGGGGCGTTCCCGGCCGCCTGGGTCGGCCGAGCGAGTCTCTGATGCGCTCTCGAGAACTCACCTGCACAAAGTGCGCCCACCAAGGAAATCTCACCCGCCAAGCACAGCGCCGCGCAAATCTCCGCCAATCCGCCGGCACTGCCCGGACCCTCGAGGCCCATGAGGGCCAGGCAGGCGCGCTGGCTGGGTAAATTCGTGCCACCGCCGACCGTGCCAACGACGACATTGGGCAAAGTCACGGCGGCGTAGAGGCCGTTGTCGTCGGTCAACTCCATTCGAGTAATGCCGACGGCAGACTCCGCGGCGCAGGCGACATCCTGTCCGCACGCGAGATAAATGGCGGCGAGCGCATTGGCATATTGTCCCTGGATGCCGATGGTGCCGGACAGCGCGCATCCAATCGCGCCCATACGCCAATATTCGGCCATCCGTTCGGGGTTCGTATGGAGTATGTTGCGCACCGCGTCCGCGGAAATCTCGACCTCCGCAACGACCCGGCGTCCGCGAACTCCTTGCAACGCGCGACCTGTCGCCTTCTTGTCTCCACAATGGTTGACTTCGATGAAAGCGAAACGCGGCTGAACCGGAGAGTGCTGCCGGATATGGCCCATTAAGGCTTCGGTCGCAAAGGTCACCATGTTCTGCCCGGCCGCATCTCCGGTAACAAAATCAAAATTGACATAGACATGATTGCCCTCGATGCTCGCGCGCGTGTCGAGCAGACGGCAATAACGACTGGTTGAAGCGGCAACTCTGGCCAGCTCCTCGGCGCGACGGAGAAGCCACGCAACGAATGCACGGGCCTCGTCAAGGGTTCGGAAAGCGAATCCCGGCGACCGACCGATAGCCTCCTCAAGTATCGCGGTTCGGCAGCCACCGGCGGTGCTGATCAGGCGGGCACCTCGACTATAGGAGGCCACGAGCGCCGCTTCGGTTGTTGCGAGTGGAACATAGTAGTCACCGCTCGCATGCGTTCCAAGCACCCTCAGCGGGCCTGCGATGCCTACCGGCACTTTGACGGTGCCTACAAAGTTCTCGATGTGGTGTTGATATTGCGCCATCTGCTTGATCGCCTGAGCATCAAGCAGCGCACTCTTGGTATCTTGTGACGCCCCGACGCGGCTCCAACGTGCCTCCACCGAGTCGGCGGTAATGTCCGCGCGGCGCGGCACGCTCGTCGATTTCTCACCGCATTGTGTCTTCATGGAACGGAGCGTACGCGTATCGAGACGGCGCGTAAAAGACTGTCCGTCGAGTATCACAAGGCGATGCTTTCGGTAGCATGCATTGCAACTGCATGGTTATAAACCTTTGGTCCGAAGCCATGATTCGTCGCCGCACGCCGATCAGTCAACTACCAACTGAGACGTCCTGGGTAGGCTTCGCTGCGTATCCACTGTGATAGAAGCCATTTTTCACCTGCCGTCACCGGGACGCCTGCATGCAGGCTGTCCTTGTGCCCCAATCCGTTCGCCTGCAGATTGTGGAAATGAAGCATGTCGCCGCGGCGGCCTTTGATCTCAATCTGCAGTCTCGGGAAAAACGTGCTGCCCCCTTGATAGCCATCGTTCAGATACATCAGCACCGTCTGCGCACGCTGCCCGCCATCGGCCAGAGATCGATAAGCTCCGGCTCCAGATTCATTGAAATAGTCGACATGTGGTCTGAATTCCTCGCCCAAGCGATAGCGCAGGATCTGCAGGAATTCTCCGTTCAGCGTCGGCACGCCCGAAACGCTGCTGATGCACTGTTCGATCGCTTCCAACACATGGTCGTGCTGACGCGGACCCAGCGTAACGTGCCAGCTGTTCCGCATCGGATCGGCACGGGCCTCGCCGGTGCGCGCATCGATGATCTTCGACCGCTGCACCAGCGGCGCGGCTAGATTTACCACCGTATCCAGCACCAGAGGATGAGCCACGCTGGGCAACCTTCTAACGAGCGGTTCCTCGTGCAGTGTTTCGGCTGTGGGAAGCGGTATGTCCGTAGCGAGTTGCGGCAGCGCTTGTTCCAGCAACGGCCAGTCGATATTCAGAACCGAGGGCTGTGAAGCTAAGGCGGGCAATTTCTGCGAACGAAGATCCTGATCCAGCCGTTGGCAAAGATACTGGCTGCGCGCGGCTTCACTGCCGACAATTGCCGCGGCCACCGCCGCATCCGGCGCGCCGCCGATCCCGCCGGCATAACAACACGCATTGGCATACGCCGCAGCGGCATCGCCACCCCGCGCCGCTGCATTCAGCAATGGACGCACCAAATCCCAACGTTGATGGCAAACGCTGAGCAGGCCCAATTGCCGCAGTGCTCCAGCGTCTCCCAGGCGTGCTGCGCCAAGAAGAAATCGAAGGCCGCTCTCTCGATCGGTGCCCCCGAGAGCTGCAAACCCATGCAATTCGCTGAGCAGAAGATTGGCCTGATATTGCGAAGCTGCCAAGGGTTGCAGCAAATCAATGGCCTGTTGGCGATCGCGCGGACACTGACGCCCATCCATCAGGACCGTTGCCAGAGTTATTTGCGCGGGGATCAGTTTTTGGGCCGCCGCAAGACGCAGCCAGCGCAGGCTCTCGTCGAATTGCCCGCGTTGGTGCAACACGGAACTCAGCGCGTACTGGGCGTCACCGTTACCCTGCTTCGCAAGCGCGGTCGCTTCCTGAAACGAGATTCCTTGCGCCATCAGGACTCCTCACTGGTCGCTGCGGGTAATGGGATCGAGTGGCGACCGCTAGACGCCGAACCCGCGTATTATATGAACGCGCGGCGTCCTGAGCTATGCTTGGGAACCAACTTCCTCAGACAGGTACCCCCCGATGGCTAACAAAGGCTCGTCCAAAGTAAGCGAATTGCGGCGTCGTCGCGGCGCACCGCTTCTAACCCCCTCCGATCTTGGCACCGAAGCGTCCAAGAACATAGCCGGCGGCATGAACGGCATCCTTGCCGACGTGTTCGCGCTTTACCTCAAAACGAAGAACTTTCATTGGCATATGAGCGGCCCGCATTTCCGGGACTATCATCTGCTGCTGGACGAGCAGGCTGATCAGTTGTACGCCATGACGGACCCCATCGCTGAACGAATCAGAAAGACCGGTGGATCAACATTGCGCTCAATCGGGCACATCGCTCGCATGCAACGCATCAAGGACAATGACGCCGAGTATGTTGATCCTTTGGATATGCTTGCTGAACTGCGCGAGGACAATGCGATGTTGGCGGCTCGCTTGCGTGAGGTTCATGACGTGGTTGACGAGTTTCGCGACATTGCTACGGCGAGTCTCATCGAGAATTGGATCGATGAAACCGAGCGTCGCACCTGGTTTCTGTTCGAATCCAGTCGACGCGGGAGTTAGTTTCGCCACGGATGTACAAGGCGCGCCTTCTTTCCCCCAACATCGTCCCATAGCCGCATATCTATATCGATTTTACTTGAGTATAGTTCGATATCATATTGATTATACTGACTATAATACTGTGATTCTTAAGTCGAAAAACTTGGAGCCATCATTGAAGATTTTCGCGATTTTCGCAATGGCATTTTTGTCGGCTTGCAGCTGGTTTCATCCCCACGCCAAACCTCCCCCACCCCCGCCGGCTTTGGTCGTGACCGGTGCACCAACCGGCTCGATCGTATTTGTTGACGATGTGCAAACCGGTCAACCCGCGGAGTACGGCAAACCGCAAGTTCTGACCGTGACGGCTGGCGCACACGTCGTGGAGGTGCGCGTTGCCAGCACCGATACCACGGGCAGTACCGTTATTTACAGCGAGCAGACGTATATTGGCAGCGGCGAGAAGCGCGCCATCAAAGTGTTGTCGGGGTCAAGCCGCGAGTAGCTGCAGATTAACGTCGCCAGTGTCATCTTCGATCTCGGCGGGGTCGTGCTTCGCTGGAGTCCGGACAGCATTCTGAATGACTTCAGCACGGACGAAGCAACACGGTCAATTGTAAGGCAGGAGATCTTCAAGCATCCGGATTGGCTGGAGATGGACCGCGGCGTCTTGGCGGAAGATAAGGCGATCGGGCGCTTCCAGAAGCGAACCGGATTATCTTCGCCCGAAATCACTGCACTGATGCAGGCGGTTAAGGACTCTTTGCAGCCGATTCCAGGAACCATTGAGATCCTCGAAGAGCTCGCGGCAAAAAATGTTCCGCTGTATTGCCTGTCAAACATGCCCGCCACCACGGCTGATTACCTGCGCACACGGTATTCATTTTGGCAGGTGTTCCGCGGCATCGTCATCTCCGGAGAGATCAGGCTGCTGAAGCCTGATCCGGCCATTTTTGAATACATCGTCACCCGCTTTTCGTTGAATCCAAGAAATACGACTTTCGTCGACGATCACCTGCCGAACATCGAGAGCGCCGGGAGGCTTGGGTTCAAAACTCTTCTATTCTCCGATCCCGTTCAATGCCGTTCAGACTTACAAGAGATCTTGGGCGATTTGCTCTAACCACGATTCGAGCAGCAATTATGCAAGCGACCGTCGGAATCGTTTTCTCAGGGGTGCTGGTCCTCCTTGCTTCGCTGTCCGCTGCAGACGCGCCGAATTCCACCCAATCCCGGAGCTGCATGGAGGATACCGCCTGCGTCGAGGCCGCCTTTCAGAGATCGGTCGACGCGGCGAAACAGGGCCAATACATGCAGGGTTCATTTGGTCTGCTCGCGGATCTTGGCGTGGATACGCCGGACAGAATCCGCGACGAGGACACCTTCGACCAATGGAGCCAGGTCTGGTCGGCCATGACCGGCGCACCCGCCGCCAATGGCCAAAAGGCCGCCTATCGTCATGTGTCGCAAGAGGAGTTAGCCCAGCTGCAGGCGGCGCAAGTCCGGCCCGCAATTGCCGAGATCGTCGCTCGGGCGAAGAACGCGCGCATCGTCATCCTGGATGAGGATCACCTGGTGCCACGGGACCGCGCCTTCGGTCTGGAAGTCGCCCGCGCGCTGCGACCGCTGGGCTATAGCGTACTGGCCGTCGAGGCACTGACACGGGACAAGGGCGACGCCCTCTCGTTCGGCAAGATGGAGGCACTGGCGAAGGACGGCTACGTGCGCCGGCCGAGCGGATACTATCTCAACGATCCGGTGTTCGCCGACTACCTGCGCAGCGCGATGGCCATCGGATATCGCCTTGTCTCCTATGAATCCGCGGGTTTCACTGAGGAGAAGGACGAGGAGGCGCGATTCGTCCGGCGCGAGCAGGAGCAAGCCGAGAACATCGTTCGTCGCGCACTTCAGCCCAACCCGAACGCCAAAGTGCTTGTCTACTCCGGCTATCATCACGCCGCCAAAACAGAACTCGCGCTCGATACCGTTAAGGGCCGCGTCTACATGGCTGCACGGCTGAAGCGCCTCTGCGGAATTGAGCCACTCGTGATCGATCAGGCCGAGTTTGGCGAGGCACCAATGTACCGGCCGGACGTCAATATCAACGCAATCGCTTCCAACAAGGCGAAGACCGAGTCCATGGTTTTGATGAGCAACGGCCGGCCGCTTATCGTCGGTCTGCTCGCGGGTGCCGTCGATCTCCAGGTCGTGCACCCGCCGGTTCAGATGGTGAACGGCCGTCCCGGATGGCTGGCGCAACTCGGGCGCACTCCGGCGGACATCCCACCGTCGCTGCTCCCGAAAAGCGGCACCCGCCTTGTCCAGGCCTTCCTGGCCAACGAGGCGCAAGACGCAATTCCGATCGACCAGGTCCTGCTCACCGCGGGCCAGGCTACGCCGAAGCTGATGTTGCCGAGCGCGAAGGTCCGGTACGCTTTTCAGGACAAGGTCGAAAGTTCCTCGCACACTCCCTGACCTGCCATCGCTTTCGATGGCTGCACTCGCCGTACTGGAGAGACCGCGACTTAATTGTCATATACCCGCGACGCTCGCGAACTGTGACGTGGATCACAGGGTTATGGTGACTGTCGCTTTTTTTAGACTACCGGAATCGTCGAAGATGCATCGCCAGTACATGTTGTATTTAGGCGATTCCGGAAACGCACCATGCTTACAAACACTCGTCGCAGGCTTTTGCTACCGGCACGCGGCGCATTCGGCTTCCTGCTTTTCGCAGTCGCGCTGAACTTACATAGCGATCGTGCGACCAGCGAGAGTTCTGCGGTCTCTGGCTTTCAGAAACGGCTCCCTTACATCGTGCAATCGGGAAGTGCCGATGCCGCTCGCAGCGCGGTGCAGAATGTCGGCGGAGCGGTAACCGCCGATTTGAGCGTCATTCGCGCGGTAGCGGCCGCGCTGGACGGCCGCGAACTCGCCGCATTGCGCGCACAGCCAAATCCCCAACTCCGGATATATCCCGACGCACCCGTGCACTCGAGTTCTTCTGCAGGAACGCTGCCGGAGACTTACTACCCGAGTGAAGTCGATGCCAACAACCTGCAAATCGCCGGTGTGACGGGGCGCGGCGTAACAGTAGCAGTGGTGGATTCAGGACTGTGGAATGCCCAAGGGCCTTTGCAATTCGCCCCCACTGGCGCAAGAAGTCGCGTGCTCGCTCAGTACGACGTGATATTGGCGCGCGAGCAACCGGGCTATTACGCCCCCTCCTTCCTGGAAACCTACAACCGCAACATCAGCGACCCCTACGGCCATGGAACCCAGATCACCTCGGTCATTGCCAGCAGCGGGATGGCCGTAACTGGAAACTTTCAGGGCGTCGCTCCGGGCGTCAATCTTGTGTCGGTGCGGGCGTTGGACAGCAACGGCACGGGCCTATATTCCGATGTGATCAGCGGCGTTCAGTGGGTCATCAATCAGCGTCAGCGATATGGAATTCGCGTGCTCAACTTGTCTTTGGGTGCTCCTCCCTCAGGGCCGTACTGGGAAGATCCCCTCAATCAAGCCGTCATGGCTGCGTGGGCGAGCGGCATCGTGGTGGTCGCCGCCGCAGGCAATCGAGGCCCGGGTCCGTTGACCATCAACGCTCCCGGCAATGTGCCGTATGTGATAACCGCCGGTGCGGTCACCGACAACTATTATCCGCTGCAACCGATTCAGTATCGGCTGTCTTCTTTTTCATCCGCGGGCCCGACTTTTGAAGGCTTTGTGAAGCCCGATGTCCTGGGTATGGGAGGCCATATCCTGGCCTATGCTCCCGACAACGGCACGCTCGCGGCGCAGTTTCCTCAATGGGTCGTCGAACCCTACCCTGATTTTTCGATGTCCGGTACATCGCAGGCAGCGGCCGTCGTCAGCGGCGTCGTCGCCCTGATGCTACAGGTGAATCCGCAGTTGACGCCGGACCAGGTTAAATGTCGGCTGATGTCAGGCGCCCGCCCTGCCGTGAATTCCAACGGTACCCTCGCCTACACGGTATTTCAGCAGGGCGCGGGTCTGGTTGACGCGCATAACTCCGCATATAGCACCGCCTCAGGCTGCGCCAATCAAGGACTCAATGTGCGGCTCGATCTCGCCGGACTTCAACACTATGGCGGTCGCGCCAACGAAGATTCCAACGGCAACTTCTACATCATGGCCCAAGCGCCGACGGCCAGCTCGCCGGTGCAGGGCTTGCTGGGCGGCATCATCGGCGCGGTGGAAAAAGTTCCGCTGGTCGGCCCGGTGATGAAAGTTGTGGTGATGATCGGTGACGGCCTTCTTTGGAATGGCAGCTACTCATCGAGCAGTGGCTACACCTGGAGCAGCAGCTACGCCTGGAGTGACAGCTATGCGTGGAGCGATAGCTACGCCTGGAGCGACAGCTATGCGTGGAGCGACAGCTACGCCTGGAGCGATGGCTACACGGGAATCAACGTTCCGGCGCAGCAATAGCCATAACTTCTATGCATAGGTGCAGGCGCATTCTTGGATTGGTGGCAGCCTGCACAGTACAGGCGGCGCTCGGTATCGCCGCGCATGCCGCCGCGCCTGTGCCCGCCGTGAGGCCCATGTACTTCGAGCATCTCACGATGCGCGACGGCCTATCGCAAAGTACCGTCAATTGCATGCTGCAGGACTCTCAAGGATATCTGTGGCTGGCGACCAATAACGGACTCGACCGTTACGATGGTTACTCGATACACGAGTATCGACGTGAGCGCGGTAATGAACACGCTCTGGCCAGCGACTACATCTGGTCGATTGCTGAGGACGCACAGGGCGATCTATGGCTGGCGACGGACGGCGGCGGCGTGGCTCGTTGGGATCGCCGGACGGAGCAATTCCAGCAATTCAGACATGACGTGCAGAATTCGCACACGCTCGCGAGCGATGCGGTACGCACGCTTCTCATCGACGCGCAAGGCCGCATTTGGGTGGGCACGAAAGACCAGGGCCTGGATGTCCTCGACCCGAAGACCGGCGATGCGCGCCACTTGCGCCATCGCGACGGCGATCCCCGTTCATTGCCTGTGGATGCGGTGGCAACGTTGTTTGCCGACCGCAGCGGCCGCATTTGGGTGGGTACCGACGCTGGATTGAGCCGCTACGAACCGCGGACCGGCGATTTCGTCAATTATGGCGCGGCCGCCAGCGACCCTCACTCCGCGGATCTGCGCGTCCGCGCAATCCGTGAGGATCACGGCGGCGCGTTATGGATCGGCACCTACCGAAGCGGTCTGTATCGTTTCGAACCCGAGAGCGGCCGCTTGACCGTTTTTCGCCATGATGCAAAGGATCCGCATTCTTTGAGTCATGACCGAGTACTGGCCGTGCTGGAAGACAGTGCGCAACGGCTCTGGGTGGCGACGGCGGATGGATTGAACCTATTTGACCGCGAGACCGCCACCTTCGTGCGCTACGGGCGCGATTCCGACAATCCACAAAGCCTGCGCGACAACGCCATCGTGTCGCTGTACCAGGACCGCGGCGGAGTGCTCTGGGTCGGCACGCACGACGGCGGGGCCAGCCATTGGAATCCGCGCAGTTGGTTGTTCGGCCATTACCGCAGCGACGCGTTTCGCGACACCCAAGTGCTTGCGTTCGCGGATGACGGCGCCGGCAAAGTCTGGGTCGGTACAATTGGGGCCGGGTTGGTCGAGTTCGACACACGCAATCGAAATGAGCGGCATTACGGCACAGGGGCAGGCAACGACGCGCGGCTGACCGACGATCACGTCATGGCGCTGCTTTACGACGGCAAGGGCGTACTGTGGATCGGCACCATGAGCGGCGGCCTTGACAGGCTCGATCTTGCCACTCAAGAGCTGCGCGCGTTTCGATCCTCCGCTGAAGATCCCGCCACTCTGCCCGCCAACGGGGTGATGTCGCTGTACGAGGACCGGTCCGGCACGCTCTGGGTGGGTACGTTTGGCGGCGGCTTGGCGAGCATTGATAAGACCGGCGGCAAAGTGACACGCTACCCCTACGGGAGCGCCGCTCCTACCTCACTCAGCAGCGCGCGCGCCAGCGCCATCGTCGAGGATACCCTCGGAAACCTGTGGATCGGCACCGAAGGCGGTGGGCTGAATCTGCTCGATCGACAATCCGGCCGCTTCTACGCTTATCGGCGCGATGACCGGGATCCGGCCAGTCTCAGCGACAACACCGTTTACGCATTGCACCTGGATCGCCGCGGTCAGTTATGGGTTGGAACCGCCGGCGGCGGCCTCGATCGTGTGATCGGCAGCTCCGCACACCCGGATGCGGTGCGTTTTGAAAACCAATCGCGTATCGGGGGCATCTCCAGCCAGGCCGTGTACGGCATCGAGTCGGATCACGACGATCGGTTGTGGCTGAGCACCAACAATGGTCTTGCGCGACTGGATCCGCGGGCACATTCGATCAAATGGTTTCACCAGGTGCACGGTCTGCAAAATGAGGAATTCAACTTCGGCGCGCACTATCAAACAGCCGACGGAACGCTCTATTTTGGCGGCGACAATGGCTTCAATGCGTTTTCGCCCGATTTGGTCACGCCTGCCGCGCCTCCTCCGAGCGTAGTGTTGACAACGGCCTCGAAGCTCAATCAAAGCATTGCTCCGCAGGAATTGCCCGGACCGAACCGGCCGCTCTTGCTCGCCTACGACGACAAACTGGTGACCCTGGACTTTGCCGCTCTCGATTTCACTTCGCCCGCGAACAATCATTACTCCTATCAGCTCGAAGGCTTTGACAGCGGCTGGATCGATTCGGGCTCGCAGCATCGCGCGACCTACACAAATCTGGATGCGGGTAACTACGTCTTCAAAGTGCGGGCCGCCAATGCCGACGGTATCTGGAGCGCGACCGCCCTGACCATTCCGGTCCATGTCGCACCCGCGCCGTGGAAAACCCTGGCGGCGCGTATCGGGTACCTGGTGCTCGGCCTGTTTCTATTCGGTTACCTGTGGCGTCTGCAGCGCCTGCGTCGGGATCGCGAACTGCGCTATAGCCGCGAGTTGGAACAGACGGTTCAGGTGCGCACACACGAACTCGAGGAGCGCAACCAGCAGCTGCAGGTCCTGAGCCGTGCCAAGAGCGATTTCGTGGCCCGCATGAGTCATGAACTGCGGACGCCGATGAACGGCGTGTTGGGCATGACCAGTCTCTTGCTTGACACGCGAATCGATCCGGCGCAGAGGCGATTTGCCGAGGCCATTCACCGATCCGCGGATTCGCTACTGGCGATCGTCGATGACATTCTCGACTTCTCGAAGATCGAGGCGGGCCGGCTGCAGCTTGACCCCGTGAAATGCGACCTCATAGAACTGGCCGAACAAACGGCGGAGATGCTGGCCGCGCGCGCCGCTACCAAGGGCATCGAGTTGCTGTGCGATTCGCCCACCTCGCCGCTGCCGCGCGTGCGCGTGGATGCCGTGCGCCTGCGCCAGGTGCTGGTGAATCTTGGCGGCAATGCCGTCAAATTCACCGAGCGGGGTTCTGTCATTTTGCGGTTGGTTGCGCTGAAAACAGAAAACGCCTCCCTCGCTGTCCGTTTGGAGGTGGCAGATACGGGCCCCGGAATCGCGCCGGAAAATCAATCCCGAATATTCGACGAATTTGCCCAAGAGGATGCATCGACAACGCGTCGCTTCGGGGGCACGGGTCTCGGTCTGGCGATTTCCCGACAGATAGTCGAGCTCATGGGCGGGAAGCTGGCCCTGGTCAGTGCACCGGGTAACGGGTCGACGTTTTCGTTTGAACTCTCGCTGCCACTGGCCGATCCGTCGGCCGCGGCGCCGACACCACTGCGCAGCCTCGACGGACTGCGGGTACTCGTGGTGCACGATCACCCCGCGGCGCGCGCACTCATTGGCAAAGCGCTGCGCGATTGGGCGGCGTCTCCCGTGGAAGTGGCGTCCCTGACAGAGGCAGCCGCCGCGTTGGCGGCAACCGCCTATGACGCCGTGGTGAT
The DNA here is from genome assembly GCA_963775565.1 of uncultured Gammaproteobacteria bacterium. GTDB lineage: Bacteria > Pseudomonadota > Gammaproteobacteria > Steroidobacterales > Steroidobacteraceae > Bog-1198. Next base: position 646,576 of record CAVZJP010000013.1, on the reverse strand, counting down.
CGATGACTCACTGCTCAAAGAATCCGACGACATCGGGAGGGCACTGCGCCCCTTCCAATCCCCGAGGCCGCGCACTGTCCGCTTGATGAGCTTTGTCAGCCTGGCTTCTGATACGGTGACCTCCCGAGAATTATTTGACGCGGAACTCACGAAACCCCTACGCCTCGCGGACCTGCATCGAGCGTTGAGTGGAGGCTCCGAAGAAAGCACTGAGACCTTGACGTCAACCAATGTCTACCCGCAGGCGATGAGTTTGACCCCGCTCACGGGCCGCGTCCTCGTGGTCGAGGACCAACCTCTGAACCGTGAAGTGGCGATCGGTATACTGGGCTCGCTCGGCCTGCAAGTCGGAACCGCAAACGACGGTCAGCAGGCACTCGAAGCACTTCAAACACAGAATTACGACGCAGTTTTAATGGATTGTGAAATGCCTGTCATGGACGGATTCTCCGCGACCACCGCGTTGCGCAACCGCGAGCCCACCGGGACTCACATTCCCGTGATTGCCCTGACGGCGGATGCGACCGCCGCTGGGCGCGAGGCGTGCTTGTCCGCGGGCATGGATGACTATCTGGCGAAGCCGTTCCGACGCGAGGCACTGCATGTCACGCTTGCCCGATGGCTTACAGGTAAGACCCAGGCAGCGTCCGTTTTGGACAGCGCCACGATCGACGCCTTGCGTGCGCTACCGCGCAGCGGCCCTAAAGACATGCTAAGCCACATCGGTGAGCTGTACCTTGTGGACTCGCGCGGTCTCATTGCGTCGATCGAGGAATCCTTAAGTGCCGGTAATTCGGCCGAACTCGCGCGGGCGGCTCACGCGTGGCGCTCCTACAACGGCAACGTGGGCGCGCATGGCTTGGCGCGTCTTTGCCAAGAACTGGAGGATACCGCGCGCCGATGTGACTTCCCGGCCGCCCGCGAGGTCTATGCGCAGATGCGAACCCTGCACACTTTCGTGCGAGACCAACTGCAGCTCGAAATGCGCAGATCCGCATGAGTGCACCGGCATCGCCCATCCGAGTACTGATCGCCGACGACGACGCGACCATGCGGGAAATAGCCGGCGCAAAGCTGCGCGAGGCGGGATTCGCCGTACAAACCGTGTCCAGCGGCGATGCGGCGGTCGCCGCCTGCGCACTGCGCCTGCCCGACATTGCGCTGCTTGATGTCGATATGCCCGACGGCAACGGCTATCAGACATGCATTAATATCCGCTCGCTTCCCGGCGGCGCGGATCTGCCCATCGTCATGGTGACCGGATGTGACGATACCATCTCGATCAATCAAGCCTACGATGTCGGCGCTACGGATTTTGTCGTCAAGCCCGTCAATTGGACCCTGCTGGCGCACCGGATTCGTTATGTGCTGCGCGGTGCACGCACGATAGTCAACCTGCGATTCAGCGAGCAAAAAAATGCCGCGCTGCTGAAGGCAATTCCTGACGGCATATTTCTCGTCGATAGCCAGGGGGTAATCGAACATTGCTTCAGCCCCGCAGCGGGCTTTAACATCCCGCGGAACATCCGGTCCGAGTCGACGCATTTCCGAGATCTCATTCCGTCCGCCGCGCGCGCCCGTTCCGTGGAATGCTTCGAAACCACGCTGTGCGGCGCGGCTGCATCGTTCGAGTTTTCGGTCGACGCCGAATCCAAATCCAATCGCCATTTCGAATGTCGTTATTTACCAAACTCCGGCGGTCAGGTGCTGGCGATCGTTCGCGACATCACGGCGCGCAAGCAGGCGCAAGAACATATTCACCGACTGGCCTACTTTGACGGGCTCACAGGTTTACCCAACCGGGAATGGATTCGCGATTATCTGGCACAGTCACTGACCGAGGCACGTGAACTGAATCGCAGTCTCGCACTGCTTTACATCGATCTTGATCAATTCAAGCGCATCAATGACACCTTGGGTCATGAGACGGGTGACGCGCTGTTGCGTCAAGTGGCAGATCGATTGCAAATCGGGCTCGGCGTGGATGATGACGGCGTCACAGAGCGCGCTCGCGGCCGGCTTGCCCGCGTGGGTGGCGATGAGTTCATCGTCGTACTCACCGGGTCCACCGATGCCGCACAGGCGAATCGGGTAGCCGCGGAAATCCTGTCGATTCTCAGTGCTCCGTTTCATCAAGCAAACTACGAGCTTGTGGTGACCCCGAGCATCGGCATTGCGATGTATCCGGAACATGGCATCGATGCGCAAAGCCTGCTCAAGAACGCGGATGGTGCAATGTACGAGGCGAAGGCAAACGGTCGCAACCAGGTGTGCGTCTATAACAACACCATGAATGCGCGCGCCCTGAAACGGCTCTCACTGGAGATGGAGCTGCGGCGTGCCGTCGAAAATTCGAGTCTGGAGGTCTACTATCAGCCGAAGTACCAGACGCAAGGCCTGCAACTGATCGGCGGCGAGGCATTGTTGCGCTGGTTCCATCCGGAACGGGGGCAAATTCCGACGGCCGACTTCATTGCCGTGGCTGAGGAGACGGGCTTGATCGGCGATATCGGCCGTTGGACGTTGCAACGGGTTTGCCAGGATCTTGCTCAATGGCGCAGCGACGGTCTTGAGTTGCCACGCATTGCAATCAACGTGTCAGGCAGGGATTTCATGTATCCGGAGGCCTTGATGCGGCTGGGGGACATGGTGACTCAAGCCCGGCTATCGCCGTCCCTATTCGAATTCGAGTTGACGGAAGGGGTGCTGATGCGGGATGCCGAGGCCGGCCGGCGCTCGCTTTTGGCATTGAAGGAATTTGGTTTCGCTCTGGCGATCGATGATTTCGGCACCGGATATTGTTCATTGAACTACTTGAAACGTTTTCCCCTCGACACGCTCAAGATAGACCGCTCATTCGTCGCCGATATCAATGACGATCCCGACGATGCGGCGATCGTCCGAGCCATCATTGCACTCGGTCATAGTCTGGATCTTAAAATCGTCGCCGAGGGCGTTACCACACAGGCGCAGTTACGATTCCTTCGCGCCGAGTCCTGCGATGCCATTCAAGGTTTCCTGATGAGCCCGGCAGTCTCGGCCGCCAGCTTTCGCAACATGTTGCAACAAACAGCCGCGTCGCTTGAGGGCACGTCATTGCGGCCGAATAGGCGCGCCTCGCACGCTTGACGAATCGGCTTCAGCGGGCCCAGTGACCCTCATTCATGCGCCAGCCGCCATTCACGTGCACCCAGGTGTGTGGCACCCAGTGATAGCCTGGCCGTCCGGGGGCCCAACGACCTTCCACCCAGACATGCCGGCGGCCCACCCAGTTCCAATAGCCGCCCATCCAAACATATCCCGGTGACGGTGCGACCCCGATTACTTCCACCCGTGCCACCGGCGGAGCAACTGCGACGACAGGCCCGGCGTAATAACCGGGAGCCGGCGCCACAACGCAACCTCCCAACAGACTTCCTGCCAGAATCAAGGCCACAGCACCGCTCTTCAATCCACGTAATGACTGCATATTTTCTCCGTAGTAAACCAACCGTTTCTTCTAGAGAACCGTAACGCGCATCACGCCGTTTGGATGACGAACGTCGCGGGAATATGCAAAATCCGTCCGCCACCCGCGGGCAATCGATGTCAACGCTCCGAGGTACGACACGTTTTCTTCCCCTATCGGGAATTGAAATCAGCAACAGAACTTGGAGTACGTCATGAACGTCAAATCAGTATCCTTCCTCTCCGCAAGTGTGATTTGCGTCGCACTGTGCTCAGCGTCGGCTGTGGCGCAGGAAGTGCCCGACCACCCTCGCGTGAACGAGGTCAATCAGCGGTTGGACAATCAACAAGCGCGCATCGACCATGGCTTGAAAAACGGCACCATGACCGGCAAACAGGCTGCCCGAGATGAACAGCATGATGCCAATATCGCAAAGCGCGAAAGTGTCGACGAAGCCAAGCACAATGGCCATTTGACCAAGGGCGAGCAGAATCACCTGAATCGTTCGGAGAACAAGAACAGCCGTGCGATCTATCGGCAGAAGCACTCGAAGTAAAGTGCGCCGGCCTTGTGCTGGCTACGAGAGCGGGTTACAGGTTCCCGGCATGCTTAAGATCCACTGTTCGATGAGCTGAACACCTTCACGGTGCGTGGTGGTGCGCCCTTGCTCCGGCATCATCACGCCAGCCTCGCTCGATTGCATGCGGTACGGCAATATCGAGTCCGCGGGTTTCCCGGGGATGATGTCGAACAGATGATCGCCCGTGCCGCGGCCTGCCGCGACGGGCGGCTTGCACACACCGAGATGGCGATCGTTCTCGGCAGAGGCCGTCAGATCCAGTGCCGTCGTATTCGCCGGACCTTTCGCGTTGTGACAGTGACCGCAATTGACATCGAGATAGCCGCGCGCGCGTGCCTCGACCGGCTGCTTGGGATCGCGCCAATCGGCGTTCTTCGGCGCGCTGGCGGCTTCCGGCGCGCCCGCGAGATAGCCCACGTTCGTCCAGTGCACGAGCTGATTCTCGTTCCCGTCCGCGAAGTCGTAATTGCGATTTAGATGCCTTGCCTTGGTACCGATGGGCGCGATCGCCTTGGTCTTCAGATCCACGACGTGACATCCAGCACATTGATTCTCGTTCGGCACCACGTAATTGAACGCTTCCCGAGCGCCATCGTCGGATACGAGCTCGAGCGGCAGTACATCGCCTGTACGCGCTAGCTCAGCCTCGGTTTGCGATGAATTCCACACATAGGGAAAGGCCTCCCAGCCGCCTGCCCGACGCACGAGGACACGCGTTTCTATCAGATGCACATTGGCAAGACTCAAGGCCTCCGCGCCCTTGCGAGCGCCGGCGAAATCTCGCGACTGATCGTAAGTGCGTGCCACGGACTTCGAGCTGTGCGCTGCGCCCTGGGGTAGCGGGTAGTAAAACGTCTTGGTGATGATCGTGCCGACCGGAAAATCGAAACTGGCATCCGCGCTGTACTTCGCGGCGGCGCCTGCCGGCATCCAAACGGTGCGCAGTTTGTGCGCGTAGTCGCTGAACAGCGGTGTGTTCAAATCATAGGGAACCACACCGCTATTCAGAACCAGGTTGCCACCGTCGGGATAGACCACCTGCCAATCGCTCAGCTTGGGCGGCCTGCCCTCGGCAAAAAAATGCACCGGCTGCGGCGCCCGGGAACACGCGGCCAGTGCCAGCGCGCCGCTGCAAATACAGAGAAGACGCGCCCAAGAAAGGCTCATAAGATCGGACCTTTAGCTGTGCGGCAACTCGATCGCGGCGAGCTTGGGCAGCTCGCACTGAAAAAAGGTCTTGTCCACTTTGGGATTCTTGTATTTGTTCGGCCCGTCGGCGTTGAGCACCTCGGAGTCGCCATTCTGGACGCAGATGCGATCAGCGGCGGGCGGCATCCCATTCTCGAGAGTCTTGGGGTCCATGTAGCCGTCCCAAAGCACATCGGGGAAATGCCCATTGATGCCGAACATCGCCGTTTTAAGCGTCTTCAAATCCAAGCCGTCCGGTGAATCGCCTCCGCCCTTGAAGCGATTGCCATAAACAAAAATCGCGCGGGGGTACGGATTGTAGTTCGGGTCGACACCCTTGGTATTGTAATAGTTGGTCGAGAAATAACTGGAAATGATCAGGTTCGCCGTCTTGTTGTCCGCGATGTCGTTGTCGAATATCTCGACCTTCGGATTGGAGTTCACTACGATCCCCGAGCCGGCCGGCACGCTGGCAACAGCAGCTCCTTTCGCAGCGAAATTGGCCAGGTTGTTTTCGTATGACTTGTTCTTATAAACGCGCGTGGCTTGGCCGGGCTGCGGTAGATTGGGCATGTTGAACACCAATATGCCGCCGGTGTTGCCGGTCGCAGTGTTCTCGTAGACATCGGCGCCGATCGAATTTTCAATCTCGATGCCGGCGACATTTTTCTCGGCACGGTTGTGGCGCACGATCACATTCTGCGACTGGCCGACATAGATGCCGGCATCGGACGCACCGATCGATGCCGAGTCCTCGATCAATACATTCTTGCTTTTCACGGGATAAATCCCGTAGGCGCCGTTGGTCGTCTTCGGGCCGCCGGTCCACTCGACGCGTACATCGCGAATCGTTATGTTTTCGCCATCATTGATCTTGAGCCCATCGCCTTTGCTGTCTTCGATGGCCACATGCTCGATGGTGAAATCGCTCGCGTACACCAGCATCCCTTCGGGACCGGAGATCTCATTCTTGAACGAAAGAATGCTCTTGTCCGAACCCATGCCGCGGATCGTTACGCCGTTCGCGCGCAGGGTCAGCACCCGATCGAGCGCATGCTTGCCGGCTGGAATTTCGATGATCGTGCCGGACTTGGCGTCCAGGAATTGCTCCTGCAAGTTCTTCTGAAATGCCACGTCATCGGCGGATAGGGCCTGCGGCGCTTGCTCCTTTGCGCAACCGGCGGCGAAAACGCACAGAACGATGATCGTGACTTTACGCATAGCTTTATTTTCCTGTTTTCCGAAATCGGCCAACCCGCAAGGAGCCGCGAAGAATAGCATGGCTTCACCCATCGATCACGCCGTGAAAAGGCCTTGATTATGTGCCTTCGCAGCAATATTTCTGTTTAAGCCGCGTGACCAATAGCCAATGCCCAAGCGATGCAAATCAGCAGCACCGCACTGGAAGCAGTGACAATCTGCAAGCGAATATCGCGATTTCGCGACATATTCACGCGGGCAAAAATCCAACCCGCGCCGACACCGAAGAGAAATCCCAGCCCGTGACCGAGCACATCCACATGCTCACGGCCCGCGCCCAGCAATGTCAGCAAGCTGACGCCGGCGATCAGCGGCGCCCACCGGTACCACGCGCGCTCGTGCGACCTCAGTCGAGGTTGCCACGCCATGCCCGCGAGCAATCCCAGGGCCGCGAACACGGCGGTTGAGGCGCCGACTGCGCGATGCGTGGCGGGTGATATGAGCACTTCCATGTAGTTGGCGAGCGCACCGGCGCCGAGGATGCTTGCCCAGGCCACACCGGGTCCGAGCAGCCGGGCTGCGGCGATTCCACCGATGATGCCAAACAGCAGATTCCCGAGCAGATGCTCCTGATCCAGGTGCAATGTCAGCGCGGTTATCGCCCTCCACCATTCGCCGCCGGCGCCGCCATCCAGATCGCCCGATGCCAACCAGTCCAATCCGAACAATCCGCTCCCGGCGCAGTAAGCAGTCAGCAACAAAATCGCGACGTAGCCGATGGCACCCAGCGCCGCGCCGGAATGGGGTTCGACCCGATCCGGAACCTGGCGCGGCACGCTGCGTTCGGCGGAGTAGCGGCTGAGTTCGTCGGAAGCGCGCTGCAGCATGCGCGGCGGCACCGTCAGCATCCACTCGCCCTCGCCTTCGCGAACTTCATGATCGATGCCCCTCGCTTCGAGCACCAGACTGCACTCGCCGCAGAGCGAGCGTGGCCCGCGAAAAATTACGACGGCGGAGGGTGGTGTTTCTTCGCGGGGGTCGAGCGGGGTTGGGAGGGCCATGCGGGGGCAATGGGGGCGAGTCGCCGGCAAATCAACAGGCGCTCAACTTCGCATGCGCGATCCGTTGGCATCATAGGCGGCTTCGGTGAGCGGCTGCGCGCGGTACCGTACACCGATAATCTCAATTTCAAATCCTGAAGCGGCACTCGCGAGTGCTTTAGGCACGTACCCGAGAGCTAGAGACTGTTTGACACGATGCCCATAGGCGCCGGAAGTTACCCATCCCACCACCCTGCCGTCATGCCAGATGGGCTCATCGCCCAATGCATCCGCATCGGCCTCCAACACCTTGAAGGCCAGCAGCCGCAGAGCGCCGCCGCTGTCCTTTTCCTGAAGCGCTGCCGCGCGGCCGATGAACTCCGATTTCTTCAAATCGACGAAGCGGCCCAGACCCGCTTCGTAAGGCCCGTAAATGGGTCGATACTCCCGCGTCCAGGTGCCGAAGCTTTTCTCGAGTCGCATGCAATTCAAGGCGCGCCCACCGAACAAGCGAAGGTCGTATTTGCGCCCGGTGTCCTGCAACAGATCATACAACGAACGCTGGTAGTCGGTGGTCACCCAGATCTCAAATCCCAGTTCGCCGGTGAAGGATACGCGGCCAACATAACCTGGCACCATGCCGATCTGCATTCGCCTGAACGTCAGGAATGGAAACGCTGCGGTGGAGAGATCATCGCGCACCAAGTCCTGCAGCAGCGCGCGCGAATTCGGCCCGGCAATCGACAGCCCGACGTATTCCATCGCACACGGGCGTATCGACACACTCGCAGGAGGCGGATGCCCTTCGAACCAGCGCAGATAGTAGGTTTCCGCGGCATAAGTGCCAATTAAAAAGAAATGATCGGCGGCGACCCGGCACATGGTGAAATCGCCGATCAATTTGCCGCGCTCATTGAGCATCGGCGTCAGGGCAATGCGCCCCACGGCCGGTACCCGGTTCGCCATCGTCGCAGACAGCCAGTTTGCCGCCTCGGGACCCTTGACCTCGAGCTTTCCGTAGTTCGAGATCTCCAGCAATCCGGCCGAATCCTTGACCGCATGACACTCGGCCGCGACGTGCGGAAAATCGTTGGAACGGTGAAAGCTGAACTTGTCTTTGGCGGCGGCGGCCGAAGGCGCGAACCATAATGGATGTTCTAGTCCACAATAGTCTCCAAAAACCGCATGGCTGGCCTGCAGCTTCTCGTAAATCGGCGTGCTGCGCAGCGGCCGGCCGGCGCTGAGTTCTTCGTTGGGAAATCGGATGCTGAATCGGCGCGAATAGTTCTCGCGCACTTTGGCGTTGGTATAGGCCAGCGTTGACCAATCGCCGTAGCGGGCGACATCCATCCCCCAGATATCCGCGCCGGGATCGCCGTTGATCATCCAGCTCGCCAGCGCCAACCCAACGCCGCCCCCCTGGCTGAAGCCGGCCATCACACCGCAGGCCACCCAAAAGTTCTTGACGCCTTTGATGGGACCCATGAGCGGATTGCCATCCGGCGCAAAGGTGAACGGGCCGTTCACGACTTTCTTGATGCCGGCGTCGGCCAGCGCCGGGAAATGTTGGAACGCCACTTCGAGGCTCGGCGCGATTCTTTCGAGGTCGTTGGGCAACAGATCCTGGCCGAAGTCCCAGGGTGTTTCAACTGGTGACCAGGGTACCCCGGCTTTCTCATACGTGCCCAGCAGCATGCCGCCGCGTTCCTGGCGGGTGTAAAGCTCGCCCTCGAAATCGATGCAGTGCAACTGCTCCTTCTTGCCGAGCAGTTGCGGCATATCGCCGGTGATCAGATATTGGTGTTCCATGGCGAGGATCGGCAATTCGATCCCGACCAGGCGGCCCACCTCTCGCGCCCACAAGCCCGCGGCATTGACTACATGCTCCGCGTGAACGTTGCCCTGGTCGGTGATGACATCCCAGGAACCGTCGGTGCGCTGCTTGAGGTCCTTGACGCGGGTATGTCTGGCGATTTCCGCTCCGCCAATCTGAGCGGATTTCGCATAGGCGTGCGTGACGCCGTAAGGATCGACATGGCCTTCGATGGGATCGTACATCGCCCCGATGAAGTGCCTTTTGTCCATGAGCGGAAACAGTTTCTCGGCTTCGTCCGCCGAGATGATCTCCAGATCCATTCCGAGATAGCGGCCGCGGGCCTTGGCCATCTTCAGCCAGTCGAGCCGTTCGCGCGTGCCGGCGAGCATCAGGCCGCCCGTGATATGCACGCCGCATGACTGTCCCGAAATTCGCTCGATTTCCTGGTACAGCTCTATGGTGTACTGCTGCAGTTTCGCGACATTCGGATCGCCGTTGACCGTGTGCATGCCGCCGGCCGCATGCCAAGTGGAGCCGGAGGTCAGCTCGGCGCGCTCGATCAAGAGCACGTCTTTCCAGCCGCCCTTGGTTAGGTGATATAGAACGCTGGCCCCCACCACGCCGCCCCCAATCACCGCCACCCTCACCTGACTCTTCATCGCCGTCCGCCGAACTCAGTCATTCGAGACCGCCAGATGCAAACCGGACTGCGTGAGCTCCGCGCCGCTGCCGAAGCGCTCGATCAGCCAGGACCGGAACAGTGCCACCGCCGTGTCGCTCAACGCCTCAGGGTGCGTAATCAAGTAGTAGCCGAAGCCATCGTCCAAGGTGTTGGCAAATGGCCTGACCAGACGGCCGGCCTTGACGTGCTCAGCGAATAAGTAGGTGTCCACCAGGGCGACGCCCTCCCCGCTCATGGCGTATTGCACCGCCAACATCGCCGTATCGAACACCAGGCCGCGCTCGACGTTGACGCTCAATTGTGTCGACCGCGCGAATTGCTGCCAAAGATGATGCCGCGGCAGCTCGGAAATGCGCACGTGTATCAACTCATTCGATTCGACGAATTCCGACAGCGGCCTGCCGGCATGGCGCGCCGCGACGTTTGGGTGGCACACCGGACTCAAATGCACCGGCCATAGAAGATCGGTCACCAGATCCGTCACCGTCGGCTTGGAGTACACCACGGCGACGTCGACATCACCGGGCGGTGGATCGACACCATGGGGGCTGACCAGATCGATTTCCACATCCGGAGCTGCGCGGCGAAAATCCCGCAGAATCGGCACCGCGAGATAGGCCGCAAAACTCGGCGGCATATGAACGCGCAGGGTGCGCAGGCCGCTCGCGCCGTCGTTGCGAATATCGTCGAGGGCAAATTCGAGTCGGTCGAACGATTTCATCACGGCCGGCAACAAAAGCTGGCCCGCCTTGGTCAATACCAGGGAGTGCGGGCGGCGCTCGAACAGCTGCGCGCCGAGCATTTTCTCGAGCGAGATCACGTGCCGCGACAATGCGCTTTGCGAAATCAACAGCGCATTCGCCGCGGCGGTGAAACTTAGATGCTTGGCAACCCCTTCGAAGGCGCGCAGCGCATTCAGAGGCAGCCATCGTCGGTCGATGTGTGAATCGCTCATGATCAAGGTGCCCAGGATTGTCGGTAGCCGATGGCGCGCTGCTGATCGGCGACGATGGTCCTCGCGGCCAGATACAAATGGAATGCGGCCCACAGACCCGTCGGCGCCAACACCAGCAACGCCATGCGCAGCGAGGCGGCATCCGACGGGTGCGCGCCCGCGAACCAGTCGCTCATCAGGCCCACCACCCAGGGCGCGATGATGAGATTCAGGATATTGGCGATGAGCAACGAGATGGCGATGAACATGTTGCGCATGTGACAGGGGGCAAGGTTATTGAGCAGACCAAAGCAGGGCCCGATGTAGAAATAGATGGCGGGTATAAAGAGAATGAACATTGCTTTGCACAGCACCAGCGAGTGCGTCCAGTACGCGACGAACGACGGCACCGTTGCGAAGGCAATTCCCGCCGCCAGCAGCCAGATCACGCGCCGCGGATCGGCCATGGATGGCCGCGACAGCAGCCACGCGGTGCCGATGGTCGCCAAAGAGCCGCCCCACAGGTGAATATTCCCCGTCACCGCTCCCGCCTGTCCGACATCGAGCTGATACGCGCGCTGCAGGAAGGTCGGCGTCCAGTAGATGAGCCCCCATCCCCACAAGGCACACAAACCCCCGCCGATCATCACATGGAAGGCGGCCTTTTGTTGCCACAGAAACTCGAGACACTTGATCAATGAGGGCTTCATGTCCTCCTCAACGGCGTCCAACCGGCCGCGCCGCGGCTCGCGCACGGTGAGGTACACGATGATGCCGATGATCAGGCCGGGCAGTCCAAGGGCGATGAATGCAGTTCGCCAGGTGTAGGCATGCGCGATCTTGCCCGCGAAATCGGCGCCGAGAAAAGCGCCGATCGGCGCGCCCAGCGCCAGAACCGTCATGGCCATGGGGCGGCGGTCAGGCGGGAAGCAATCCGAGACAATGGCGGTGGATGGCGGCGTGCCGCCGGCTTCGCCGACGCCGACGCCGATACGTCCCAACAAAAATTGTAGGTAGTTCGTCGATACCCCGCACAACGCGGTGAATGCGGACCACATGATGAGCGATCCTGCGAGGATGTTGCGCCGATTGGACCGATCAGCCAGCCAGGAGATCGGAATTCCGAACGCAACATAAAAAACAGCCAGCGGCGTTCCGGTGAGAAAGGCCACGCCCGCGTCGGTCAACCGCAGGTCCAGCCTGATGGGCTCCAGCACCGTCGAGACGACATAGCGGTCGGCAATGTTGATGGCGTAGATCAGGCACACCAAGATGAGCACGTACCAGCGTTCTATCGATGAAGGAGCCTGGGGCCTGGTTGCAGCAATTGCGGTAGCGCTCAAACTAACCTCTTTGTCGGCTGCCCTCACGATACAGGGTTCATGGGCGGCACGCGATGCGGGGCGCGAGCCTCCAAGCGGCGATTCGAAAAATAACATGAGCGGATCTCGAAATGGCATAACACGCGCCAATCGAACGATTAAGCTCAAACCTTGGACGAATTCGACTACATCATCATCGGAGCCGGCTCGGCGGGATGCGTGCTGGCGGATCGGCTGTCGGTGAGCGGCCGCGATCGTATCCTGGTGCTGGAAGCAGGCGGCTCCGACAAGCGATTTTGGATCAAGACACCGATCGGCTACGGTCGCACATTTGCCGATCCTGAAGTCAATTGGAAATACGAGGCCGGCCCAAGCCCTGGTCTCAATGGGCGGACCATGTACTGGCCACGAGGACGTGTGGTGGGCGGCTCCAGCTCCATCAACGCGCTCGTTTACTGCCGTGGCGTGCCGCAGGACTTCGATGATTGGCGGCAAATGGGTAACGTCGGCTGGGGATGGGAGGATGTCAAACCATACTTCGAGCGCTCGGAACTGCGCATCGACTCCTCCGGGAATCCGCGCGGCGGCGGGCCGTTGGCCGTTGCCGACGTATCGCCCTTTCTGCATCCCATGCGGCGCAATTGGCTGGCCGCCGCGGCGGAATTAAATCTTCCTGTTACGGATGATTTCAACGGCGATCACCCGCTGGGGCTCGGCTGCTACCAGGTCAACATTCGCAACGGTGTACGCTGCTCGGCGGCCGACGCCTTCCTGCGGCCGGCGCAGCGGCGTGCGAATGTAAAACTCGGGACCGATGCGTGGGTCAGCAGAATCCGATTCAACCAACGGCGCGCCGTGGGGGTTGAGTACGTCCGAGGTGGTGAACCTACGTTCGCCGCGGCGAGGCGCGAAGTGCTGCTCTGTGCCGGCGCGGTCAATTCGCCGCAGCTGCTGCAATTATCCGGAATCGGATCGGCATCTGCGCTCGCCGACTTAGGGGTCGCGCGCATCCTCGACAATCCGTCGGTGGGCGGAAATCTGCAGGATCATCTGGCCGTGGTTTATTCCTATCGTGCGACGCAGCCGACACTGAACGATGAATTGCACTCTCTGGGCGGAAGACTCCTCGCCGGTCTGCGCTATGTTTTTTCGCGCCGCGGGCCTTTGGCCTTGAGTGTCAATCAAATGGGCGGCTTGCTCTCCGCGGTTCCGGGCACCAATCGGCCAACGATTCAGTTGTATTTCAATCCGGTGACCTACAGCACGGGCGATTCGACCCGCAAAAGCATCCGGGTGGATGCCTTCTCGGGCTTCTATCTGTGCTATCAGCCGACGCGTCCCACGAGCGTCGGCCGGATCGACATCGTCAGCCCTGATTTTCGTCAACCGCCGAAAATCGCACCGAATTATTTGTCGACCGCCGAAGACGAGGCCGCCGTCGTTCAGGGAGGCCGCCTACTTCAGCGCATCGCGCGCACTCGAGCCATGCAATCACTTATCCGCGATCCCATCCAGCCCGATCTTGGGACCATGGACGCGCTCCAGATGCTGGCTGACTTTCGCGCGCGCGCAATGACCGTCTATCACCCGGTGGGTACCTGCCGCATGGGACGCAGCGTGGCGGACTCGGTGGTCGACTCCTCGCTGCGGGTGCATGGCGTAGAGGCGCTGCGAGTCGTTGACGCATCGATATTCCCCACCGTGACTTCCGCCAATACCAACGCACCTACTGTCATGGTGGCGCAAAGGGCCGCTGATCTAATACAGGCTCGCTGAACTCACCGAAGGATCGGCAAAAATGAAACTCGACAGCGTCAAGGTATTCGTGGTGGCAAATCCCCCTCCGGGCTTCGGGGGCCGATACTTCGTATTCTTGAAGCTGCGCACCGCCTGCGGCATCGAGGGGGTCGGCGAGGTCTACGCCGCCACCTTTGGGCCGAAGGTCATCGCCTCCATGATCGAGGATCTGTTCGAGCGACGCCTGCTCGGACGCGATCCAATGCAGATCGAGCGCTTCTGGCGCGAGAGCTACGGTTCCGGCTTCAGCTTGCGGCCCGACCTATCCCTGGTGAGCGTGATCAGCGGCCTGGAAATGGCCTGTTGGGACATCATCGGCAAAGCGCTGGAACAGCCGATCTACAATTTGATGGGCGGCAAAGTGCACGAGCGCCTGCGCAGCTACACTTATCTCTATCCCGCTGAAGGCGAAGGCGACGAGTTCTACCACGATGCGGAACGCTCTGCGCAGCGGGCGGCCGAGTACGTCTCGCAGGGCTTCACGGCCGTGAAATTCGATCCCACCGGCGGTTATTCGGCCTACGACCCACGGCAGCCCACGCAGGAATCTCTCGAGCGCACCGTCCGGCTGGTACGTTTGGTGAGGGAGGCCGTCGGCGATCGCGCGGATCTGTTGATGGGGACGCACGGCCAATTCACGACCTCCGGCGCCATCCGTCTCGCCAGGCTGCTCGAACCCTACGACCCTCTGTGGTTTGAAGAGCCCGTGCCGCCCGACATGCCGGAACAGATGGCCATCGTGGCCCGCGGCACGCGCATTCCGATTGCCACGGGCGAGCGGCTGACAACCAAGTACGAATTTGCGCGCGTGCTGGCAGCGGGCGCCGCCAACATCTTGCAGATGAATCTCGGCCGCGTGGGCGGCTTGCTCGAGGCCAAGAAGATCGCAGCGCTCGCCGAGGTCCACTATGCGCAGATCGCGCCCCACCTGTACTGCGGACCCGTGGTCGGTGCGGCAAACATTCAGATCGCAACCTGTACGCCTAATTTCTTGATTCTGGAAGGCATTCAGCGATGGGGAGGTTTCCACGCGGCGATCCTGAAGACGCCGATTCAATGGGATCAGGGCTACGTGATTCCCCCCACCGCACCGGGACTCGGTGTCGAACTCAATGAGAGCGTCGCTTTGAAGCACACCTATGTGGAGAACGGTGCCCTGCATTTG
The DNA here is from genome assembly GCA_963775565.1 of uncultured Gammaproteobacteria bacterium. Taxonomy (GTDB): domain Bacteria; phylum Pseudomonadota; class Gammaproteobacteria; order Steroidobacterales; family Steroidobacteraceae; genus Bog-1198. The sequence goes on along the minus strand of CAVZJP010000013.1, from coordinate 631,404 downwards.
GAGATGGCGAATCGCCCGTTGGGTTAGATGAATTCGTGGGGCCGGCGCAACAAGCGCACGCAAAGAAAATCCAAATCATTCAGTAGGATTGCACCTACCTGAGGGTCGGGCCGCCGCGCTCAAGTTAGGCTGAAAAGCCCCACGAATGCCGACAGCGCCATGCATTTTTCTCATTGCCTGATCCAATTTCCGCATGAGCTTTGAAGTATTACTGCAACAAATAGCTCTTACGCTGTCCGATCTGAATGCTATTCTCGGTCGCGACAGACAAGAAAATGACGACTGACCGGGAGTTTTCAAATTACGGAAGGGATGAAGCATGAATTCAAATCCGAAGCTGTCATATGCCATTGCCGCCATTCTGGGCGGTTCCGCCATGGGCTTGCACATGAGCCCGGCGCGTGCCGCGGTGGACGCTGCTGCGGCCGATTCCGATGCCATTCAAGAAATCACGGTGACTGCGCAACGTCGCTCAGAAAGCCTTCAGAATGTACCCATTACGATACAAGCCATGACCGGCGATCAGTTGAAGCAACTCAACGTGAGCACCCTCGATGACCTGTTGCGGTACACGCCGAACGTGACCTTCAGCGGCAACGGCCCCGGCACCGGCAATATTTTCATGCGCGGCTTGAGCACCGGCGGCTCCGGCAACCAATCGCAGTCGACGACTCAGCCCATGCCGAATGTGGCGCTGTACCTCGATGATCAGTCGATGCAATTCCCGGCCCGCAACAACAATGTCTACTTCGTCGACATGGAACGCGTCGAAGTACTCGAAGGACCGCAGGGCACGTTGTTCGGCGGCGGTGCACAGGCCGGCGCGATTCGCTATATCACGAACAAGCCGAAGCTGGATGTCACCGAAGGCGACGCCAATGCCGGTTATGGCATCACTGCGCACGGTGACCCCAATTCGAATGCGAATGCCGTGCTCAACTTGCCGTTGATTCCCGACACCCTGGCGCTGCGTGCGGTCATTTTCAATGATCATCGCGGCGGCTATATCGACAATGTGTTCGGCACCCAGCAATTTACACATAAAGGGACCCCCAGCGCCGTCGCGAGCAATTCGTCATTGGTGGCGAATAACACCAATCCCATCGACACCAACGGTCTTCGATTGTCTGTGCTGTATAAAATCAACGAGAACTGGGATTTTCTGTTGCAGCAGAATTACCAGAATATGGAAGCGGACGGCTATTTCGCCCAGTACCCGGTTTCCTCGGATGGCGTCACCCCGCTGCAGCCCTTGCAAATCACGGCATTTGAACCGGCCTATAGCAAGGACAAGTACGAGAGCACGGCGTGGACTCTCAATGGCAACATCCCCAATATCTTGAAGGCCGTGTACACCGGCAGCTACATGATCCGCCACATCGAAGGGCAGAACGACTATTCCGGCTACATGGTGAGTCCGGGCGGCATCTACTACGGCTGCACCGGCGCAGGCTCCGGTATGAACAGCGCCTCGACCAAGCCCCAGACCTGCTATGCACCGGTTGGCGGCTGGAACGATACCGTCAAGAACACGCATCAGAGCCATGAGCTTCGCTTCACCTCGCCCGATGAATATCGGATCCGCGGCTTGCTCGGCTTCTACTATGAACAGTTCAAGATCTACGATGACATGAACTTCAACTACCTGACGATTCCGCAATGTTCCCCGGAGAATCTCGCGATCGCGGCGGGCGGCGGACCGGACTGCCTCTCGGCCGTGGGTCCGACCATCCCGGGCTACTTCGCGAATGATCCGACACTGCGCCTCAATTCCAACACCGCGTTCGGTGAGGACGTGGAACGCGGCTACAATCAGTCGGCCGCATTTACCTCCATCGATTTCGACATCCTCCCGAAGGTGCTGACGATCACCGCTGGAACGCGCTATTTCCACTACGACGAGTTCGAAAAGGGCCAGGAGTACTACACCACCACGCACGCGGTGGACGTGGCCAATGGCGCCTGCGTTGCCGCTGGGCAATGCGGCTTCGGCATGAACCTGAGCAAGACCGAAACCGGCTGGAGAAGCCGCGGCAATGTCACCTGGCACATCACGCCGGACATGATGCTGTACTACACCTTCTCGCAAGGTTTCCGCCCGGGCGGTTTCAATCGAACCTCATCGAATCCCGATGGTTCGGGCATCGGACTCGCGGCCGAGGCGCCCTATAACGCGGACGGTACCGCGAAGCAGTATCTCAAGCCGGTGGGCTACAAATCGGACAACTTGGTCAACAACGAAGTCGGCTTCAAAGGCCAGTTCCTCGAGCATCGGTTGGTGGTCAACGCATCCCTCTACAAGATGGATTGGTCGGATGTGCAGCTGTCGCTGTTCGACCCCGTGCACTTGGGCAACACGACCTTTGCCGTCAATGGTCCGACCTACGAAATCAAGGGCGCCGAGCTGCAGCTGACGGCACGCTTGTTGGAAGGACTGACGTTTGAGGGCTCGAGCTCCTGGAACAGTTCGCAACAGACGAATGCTCCCTGTTTGACCTCCGTGGGTGTGACGCCCTCCACGCCGATCAATCCGACCCCGGCCGGCCAGTGCATTACCCAGGTCAACGGCATCCCGTACACCAACCCCTACGGAGTGCTGGGCACCTCGCCACCGTTCTCCCCGTCGGTGCAGTTCAACGTGCGCTTGCGTTACGACTGGCATATGGGCGACTACCGGCCGTTCGCGATGGTGGGTGCCAACCATGTGGGCTCGATGCGCAATCAGCCGGCCAGCTTCCCTGACGGCAATACCAGCGTCCTATTGCACGCCCATCCCGACCACCACGTTGTGCCAATTTACGATGCCGGGTTACACCACCTACGATGCATCGCTCGGCGTATCCAAGGACCAGTGGACCGCACAGATCAACGGCACCAATCTGTCGGATTCGGCCGCCAGCCAGAATACCGGGACTTATCAGTTCATCAAATCCGAAGTGCCCATTCGGCCGCGGGTGCTGATGCTGCAGATCGGGTATCACTTCTGACCGGTCCGGTGGGCTTGCAGTAGAATCAAGGGCGGACTCGCTTGAGTCCGCCCTTTTTCTATCGGATGTCCAATGGCTTCGAACCCTGCCCTGGCTGCGCCCACGATCGCCACTGAGTTGCCGCGAATTCGAGCGCTCCTGCGTCAGCGGCAGTTCCCCGAGGCACTGTCGGCGAGCGACGCGTTGCTTGCCGAGGATCCAGAGCAGCGCGAGGCGCTGTTGTTCACGGCCATAGCGCAACGCTATCTTGGCCGGATCGACGAGGCGCTCGAGACCCTTAACCGGCTCGAGCGGCATCATCCGAACTTCAGCCGCCTGCACGAGGAGCGCGGGCATTGCTTTGTCGGCATGAAGCAGGCGCCGCCGGCGATCGAGGCTTTTCTCCGGGCGGTCAACCTGAATCACGCCCTGCCCTCGAGCTGGCGCATGCTCGAGGGCCTCTATCGGATGACCGGACACGCCGAGAACCGAGCCATGGCGGCGAGCCATGTGGCCACGCTGCAGAGCCTGCCGCCCGAGGTGGTGACCGCAACGAGCCTGTTCGAAGACGGCGATCTGGAACCGGCCGAGGCGATGGTGCGCGCCTATCTTTTGCAGCACGGCGATCACATTGAAGCCATGCGCCTGCTCGCCCGGATCGGCATTGCACGCAAAGTATTCGACGATCCGGAACTGCTGCTGGCCGCCGTACTTGAGCTTGCACCGGGTTATCGGGCCGCGCGCAAGGAGTATGCGGACGTGCTCGTTGAAAATCATAAGTATCAGGAGGCACGCCGGCAGCTGGAACTGCTGCTGCGCGAGGACCCTGACAACAGGGCATGCAAGATTCTGTATGCCACGACATTTGTCGGGCTGGGCGAGCAGGAACGCGCCGTGCAATCGTACCGGGAACTGCTGCAGGGGAGTCCCGCCGATGCGGATCTGCATCTCTCGATCGCGCACGCGCTCAAGACCTTGGGACAGCGCGATGAGGCCATCGAATCCTACCGTCGGGCGGCGGCCTGTCGGCCGAATTTCGGAGATGCTTACTGGAGTCTCGCCAACCTCAAGACTTATCGTTTCACCGAGGATGAGCTGCAGAGCCTGCGTGCCGCTGAAGCGGATCCGTCGATCACGACGATCGATCGCTACCACCTGTGTTTCGCGCTCGGCAAAGCGCTCGAGGATCGAGGCGAGTATGCCGAGTCCTTCCATTACTACGCGCTGGGCAACGCGCTGAAGCGCGCCGAGAGCAAGTATCGGTCTGAAATCATCGAGAACAATACACGGCAACAGATCGAGGTCTGCACCAGAGGGTTCTTCGCCGGCCGCAACGGCTGCGGCGTGACGGATCGGGATCCGATTTTTATCGTTGGATTGCCGCGCTCCGGTTCGACTCTGCTCGAACAAATCCTGGCTTCACACTCGCAGGTCGAAGGCACACAGGAACTCGCCACCGTGCAGCAAATCGTCGCCAAGCTTCAGGGGACGGGATCCGGATCTCAACGATCCGCGCTACCCGCGCATCCTGGCGGAACTGACGCAGGAGAATTTTCGCGAGTTGGGCGAGCACTACATGGCCGAAACCCGCGTCTATCGCAGCGGCAAGCCCTATTTCATCGACAAGATGCCGAATAACTTCCGGCACCTGGGATTGATTCGATTGATGCTGCCGAACGCCAAAATCATCGACGCGCGGCGTGAACCGGTCGCCTGCTGCTTCAGCAATCTGAAACAGCTATTCGCGCAGGGGCAGGAGTTCACTTACAGCATCGAGGATATCGCGCGTTACTACCGAACGTATCTTGAGCTGATGCGCCATTGGGATCATGTTCTTCCCGGATGGGTGCTGCGCATCCATCACGAGGACGTGGTGGGCGATCTTGAAGGCAACGTGCGGCGAATGCTCGACTTCTGCGGCCTCGAGTTCGAACCCGAGTGCATCGATTTTCACAAAACGGTGCGCAGCGTGCGGACCGCCAGCTCCGAGCAGGTTCGCCAACCTCTTTATCGCGAGGGGCTCGATCAATGGAGGCACTTCGAGCCGTGGCTGAAGCCCCTGGAAGACGCGCTCGGGGATGCAGTGGTCAGCTACCGCGATGAATGACGTGAGCGCAGATCCGAGCGCTCTTCGCCACGGCTTGAAGCAACGGCACATGTCCATGATCGCTCTGGGCGGAGTCATCGGTGCCGGTCTGTTCGTCGGCAGCGGTGTGGTGATCAAAGCGGCGGGACCGGCCGCCGTGGTGTCCTTCTCGATCACCGGACTGCTCATCGTGCTGGTCATGCGAATGCTGGGCGAAATGGCAGTCGCCCTGCCTGCGGTGGGGTCGTTTTACGAATACGCCCGCATGGCCTTCAGTGATCGACCCACCTTGGGTGCGCTCGCGGGATTTTTGACCGGCTGGATGTATTGGTACTTTTGGGTCATCGTCGTCGCGCTGGAGGCGGTCGCCGGAGCGGGACTGGTGCATTTCTGGTTGCCTGATGCGCCGGCGTGGCTTGTCAGTTTGACTCTGCTCGTGGCGCTCACCTTGACCAACCTGATCTCGGTGAAATCCTTCGGCGAATTCGAATTCTGGTTCGCCTCGATCAAGGTCGCCGCCATCGTCGTCTTCCTGCTGGTGGCGGGCGTGTTTGTTGCAGGCCTTTGGCCCGGAGTCGGCGGCAGCATAACCAACCTAACGGCTCACGGGGGCTTTGCTCCCAACGGCCTGTTGCCGATATTGACGGGCGCCGTGGCAGCCACCGGCTTCTACTTCGGTGTCGAGATCGTGGCCGTCGCAGCCGCCGAGGCCGCCGAACCGTCCAGGGCGGTGGCGCGCGCGACCAACTCGGTCATCACCCGGGTTTTGTTCTTCTACGTGGGTTCCATTCTGCTGGTGGTATGTCTGGTGCCTTGGAACTCGACGGACATCGCCACGCCCTATGTCAGCGCGCTGCGCGCAATGCGCATTCCGGGCGCAGCGCACATCATGAACGCCGTCGTGCTCACCGCGGTGTTATCGGCGTTGAATTCGGGGCTGTATGTGTCGTCCCGGATGCTGTTCGCTCTGACCAGACGCGGCGATGCGCCGCAGGGACTGGTCAGACTCACGCGCAGCGGCGTGCCGGCCCGGGCTATTTTGTTGTGCACGCTGTTCGGCTATGGCGCCGTGGTGATGTCGCATGTTTCGCCGGATAAGGTCTTCGCTTTTCTGGTTAATTCCTATGGCACGGTGGCCGTGTTTGTCTACCTATTCATCGCCTTTTCACAACTTCGTTTGCGCGCGCGCCTGGAGCGGGAAGACCCTGCTCGCCTCGGCATACGTATGTGGGGCTACCCGTTTCTCACCTATGTGACGATCGCCGGCATGTTCGGCATTCTTTTGGCGATGGCCTTCATTCCTGACCAGCGAATCCCGCTGCTTTTCGGTGTGATCAGCTTGTTGCTGTTGTTGCTGGCGTTCGCGGTGCGCAGTTACTTCGGAAAAACATCGCAGATTTCGACGCTAATGCCAACCGCTGTAACCAGGGTTCCGCCATTCATCTTGCGAGCAGGCCTGGCTGCCCTGTCGCTGTTCGTGGTGGGATCGGGCGCAGTGTTCGCTGCTGCGGCGCCGGCGGACTATCGCGCCATCGCGGCCAGCATGGCGGAAAAGACCATCCTCCTCACGGGTAAGGACTTGACGATCCGACAAGTCGTCGAGGTCGCTCGGTACGGCGCCAAAGTCGCTTTGAGCCCTGAAGCGCGCCAGCGCTCCGCCGACGCGCACGCCTTGCTGTTGGAAGCGGCTACCGAAGGCGTGTCGGTTTATTGGTTCAACCGCGGTTCGGGATCCGGCCGTGAAAGCTACATCTTCAAGGGAGATCCACTTTCGCCTGCCAATAAACAATTCCTCGAGGACAGACAGCTGCAGATTTTTCGCCGCGGCGCCCTTGCCGGGCTGGGTCCCGAGATCAGCGAGGAGGAAATCGTGCGGGCCATGCTCGTGGTGCGGGCCAACACCATGAGTTTCGAATTCGCGAGTCCGCAATTGACGCAGCGCTTGCTCGACTTGCTGAACCATCGCATCACTCCGGTGGTGCAGGCGCGCGGCACAGTCGGAGAGGGAGATCTGGGGCCCATGACGAACGTTGCCGCCACCATGGTGGGTGCCGGTTACGCTTACTATCAAGGCGTGCGGATGAGCGCAGCGGAGGCGCTCAAGCAGGCAGGACTCGATCCTTTGGTACCCTTCGGCGCGGACGACAGTGCGCTCGAGAGCAGCAATGCCTATGCCACCGGCCAGGTGGCATTGCTACTCTACGATTCGCGCGAGGCGTTGTCCTGGGCGGATCTGATTTACGCCATTGACTTGAATGGTATGAACAGCAGCATCTCGCCGCTGGCGCATTCGGTGCAAGCCAATCGTCCTTTCAAGTGGCTCAATTGGGATGCGGCGCGTGTGCTCGACATGCTGAAGGGAAGCTATTTATTCGAGCTGGACGAAAAGCGCATCATTCAAGATCCGGAAAGTCTGCGCGCTTCGTCCGTGCGCCAAGGCTCGGCGTGGCAGGCCTGGGCGCATTTAAGAGACACCGCTTTGATCCAGATGAACTCCTCCGATCACAATCCGGCGGTGCGGGTCGGCGATTCACCGGGCGATTCGTGGGAACTGGCCACGCCGCAACTGCGGCAATTCTATGTGAAGGGCGGCTCGCGCAATCACTTCCAGCACGGTTTCATATTCTCCAATGCCAATTGGGATCCTTACCCCATGGCAAACGAAATCGAGGCGTTCACCATCGCGCTGGCGAACATGGATGTGGCGGTGGCGCAGCGAATGCTGCGATTCACCAATCGGTTCTTCACCGTCATTCCGCATGCCGCGGAGTCGCCCGGGGAACCGGGACGATTTCACTTGACCGACGGCAGTGAAATCGATGCCGCCGCGCTCCTGCAGGAGATTCAGGGCCTGGTTAATCCCGTACCTCCCCAAGGCAACCCGTTGATTCAAACCGTCGAGGATCTGCAAGGACAAACCCGCTTGAAAGTGACTCGGGCTCGCGCGGCTGCCGATGACACCGTCGAGTTGCTGGCAGAGGACCTCCTAACGGGCACGTACTGGCTGGACATGCGCAAGGCGCAAGATCCCAAGCGACAGTATGGTGCGTCGTCCACCGCCATCTGGAATGCATTTCGCAACACCCTGCCCTTGAATGGAATCAGTGCTGCAACTGCGACATCGAGCATCCATGAAATCGCGGCTGGCTTCATTCGCAGCCACCCCGCGTCGAGTTTTTACGCCGATGACGCGCGCGAACCTGACTCGACGCCGCGCTAAATGATTGCCAACGCGCGCATGTATTCGGTGTGCGCGCAGGCCGCTCTAAAGTGGGGCGCGCTGCTGTCTGCCGTGGCCAAGGCGGCGGATCTGAACATTGACGTCATTGAACACAGCGCTCCGAATCCCATCGACGAGCTTTGGCGGCGCACCGACATGGCGGCCGTCTTCATGTGCGGCCTGCCGTTCTCTCGTTCGCAACCCCGGCCCTTCCTCATCGCGGCGCCGATACCCTCGCCCGCTGAGTTTGAGGGGCGGCCCGAATATTGGAGCGAGTGGGTGGTGCACCGGGACAGCGCCTTTGAGGGCATCGAGGCCACTTTCGGGGGACGGCTGGCCCTGACTGCGCCTGACTCCCAATCAGGATATGCCGCAGCACTGCAGTATCTGATGCGCTACGGCAGCGTTTCGCCTCTGTACCGGGAAGTCATCGCACCCACGGTGAATCCTCTCGGCGCGGTCAATGCAGTGGTCAGTCGTGCTGCCGACATCGCGCCGATCGATGCGTTCGCGTTCGCATTGCTGCGTAGGTATCGAAGCGATCTGACCTCGCAACTGCGCATCGTCGCGCGCACGGCGAGCACCCCCATTCCCGCATTGGTCGCATCGACCAACGGACTTTCTGCCCTGACGGATGCCTTGCTGAATGCGCATCGGGATCCCGCCCTGCGCGAGGGTCTGAACGATTTGCTGCTCGAGCGATTCGTGCAGCCCGATGCAGCCCAATATGATGCGCTGTGCATCAATTTCGAGACGGCTGCGTCATTTTGGAGAACACATCGGCTGGCCGAAATCGTGAATCCTGTCTTTGTTGTGTAAAATCCAGCTTCAGTATGTTCACGAGGCAATTCCTTCGGTGGGACGGCCCCACTCTTCTGGTGGCGCTGGTGCTGTATGGCGCCTGGGGTTTGCTGATCTGGTACAACGCCGTGCTGCCCTGGTGGTTCATGATGCCGGTCGGCGCCTATCTATTGGCCTGGCACTTCTCGCTGCAGCACGAGGCCATTCATTCGTTTCGCGGCGTGCCGGCGTGGCTGCGTTTCGCGGTGGTGTTCCCCCCAATCGGTCTATGGTTTCCGTTTCCCCTCTATCGAAAGAGCCACACCACCCACCATCGCGATGTCAATCTCACCGTTCCGGGAGTGGATACCGAGTCGTACTACGTGTTGCGTTCCGATTGGCTGCGCATGGGCAAAGTCCAGCGTGCGCTGCTGACTTTCAATCAGACTCTGGTGGGCAGAATGCTGATAGGACCGGCACTTCGCTTATGGAGCTTGATTTCCAAGGAATCGCTACGCGTGGCGCGCGGCGACTTCAGTCACTTGCCGCACTGGGCGACCCACATAATTGCCGTCGGGCTGCTCTTCTGGTTCATCTCGGGCGTTTGTCATTTTCCCTGCTGGCAATACTGTTTGCTGATTGCGTATCCAGGCATGAGCCTGGGGCTGTTGCGCGCCTTTCACGAGCATCGAGCTGCCGAGGATTCTCAGCAACGCACGGCGGCAGTCGAATCCAACGTGGTTTTCGGGTTGCTCTACCTCTATAACAACCTGCATGTGGTACATCACCTGAAACCCACCATGCCCTGGTACGACATACCGCGCTACTACCGGGAAAATCGCGGCGAACTGCTCAAGATGAACGGCGATTTCGTGTACCGCGGATATGGCGTTCTCACCCGAGAGTTCTGGTTGACCCCCGTTTTCAATCCCGTCCATCCGCTCCTTTAGAGTTGCCCCTGAACAAAACACGCGCCGTCATCGCCACGTCCATCGGCAACATGCTCGAGTGGTACGACTTCACCGTCTATGCCCTATTTGCCGGCTACATCGCGCAGAACTTCTTTCCGGACGACGGCCCTGACGCGCGGCTGATCAAAACTTTTCTGTTCTTCGGCTTGGGCTTCATCGTGCGCCCGTTGGGCGCCGTGCTCATAGGCAACTATGCAGATCGAGCCGGACGCAAGGCCGCGCTGACGCTCACGATATTGCTGATGGCAATGGGCACGGGAATGATTGCATTCTCGCCGACTTACGCGAACATCGGCATCGGCGCGCCCATCCTCCTGTTGTTGGGAAGGGTCCTGCAGGGCTTCTCGGCCGGGGGCGAGATCGGCAGTGCCACCGCTTACTTATTGGAGAGCGGCGATCCGAAGCAGCGTGGCCGTTTCGCTTCCTGGCTCGAGGCCAGCATGGGAATGGCCAACATACTGGGTGCTCTGGCCGCGTTTTCGGTCGCCTCGTTGTTGAGCGAGAGCGACGTACGCTCATGGGGCTGGCGCCTGCCGTTCATTTTCGGTTTGGCCATCGCACCGGTCGGGCTGTACCTGCGCCGTTCATTGGACGAAACCGAAGATTTCCGCAGCGAGCTCGAGCTGCGCGGCAAAGCGCCGGTTCGCAATCGCGCGCCGTTGCTGGAAATATTCTCCCACCACGGACGGACGCTGCTGATCGGCTTTTGCGTCGCCGTGCTTTGGGCGGTCGCTGTGTATGTGTTGATGGTATTTTTGCCCACCTACGTGCAGCGGCCGGATACATTCAACTTTTCCGCCCGACAGGCATTCGGCGCATCGCTGCTTGGCAATATCCCCTTTGTCTTCGGCTGTTTCTGGTTTGGCGTGCTTTCCGATCGCGTCGGCCGGCGTGTCAGTTTGTTCGCCAGCGCCACCGCGTTGCTGATTTTGACGCTGCCCTTGTTCATGTGGCTTCGCGCGGACCCGACCCTGTCGACGCTGCTGGTGGTCCAATCCATGGTGTGCATTCTGGTCGCCAGCTTCGTCGGTGTGGCGCCGGCGGCCCTGTCGGAAATTTTCCCGACCGGCGTGCGCTCGACCGGCACATCCCTGGTCTACAATGGCGCATTCACCGTATTTGGTGGATTTGCACCGATGATTCTGACCTGGGCCAAGCAGCAAACCGAATGGTTCTGTTTTCGTGCCCGCGTGGTATGTGATGTCCGCGGCGGCCCTGGCTCTGATTGCCATTCCCAAGCTTAAGGCAGTGGGAGCAGAGCAATCGGTAACAATCCCACTGATCGGCGAGCCTGTCGCGATCACCAGCGCGAAATCCAGCCCATAGGGAGAGATGATGCCGCTTTCGTTGACCCGATTGACTTCAAGCATTGGTGCGGTGGCCGAAGGCGTACGAGTTGGCATCGAGCGCTCGATGAGTCGACGATTGCGGGCCATCGATGCGGCGCTGGTTGAGCATCAGGTGCTGTTTTTCCGCGATCAGTCTTTGACGCCGGTCCAGCATCGCAACTTCGCCGCTCATTTCGGCAAATTGCACATTCATCCGATTTATCCAAAGCATCCCTGATGCGGCCGGAAATCATCGTCCTCGACACGGATTTGGTCGATTTGCAGGACAACGCCATTTGGCATACCGATGTGACCTTTACGCAGACGCCTCCGATGGGGTCGGTGTTGGTCGCTCGCGTGCTGCCGCCGCAGGGTGGCGACACCCTTTGGTCCAGCAATATGTCGGCCTTTGAGGCGCTGTCGCCGGCGATGCAGGCGTTTTTGACTCCACTGACCGCGACGCACGACATCAGCCAATCGTTCCCGGGCGAGCGTTTCGCCATGACGGCCGAGGCGCAAGCGCGACTGGAGACCGCAAAGCGCAACAATCCGCCCGTGACCCATCCGGTCGTGCGCACGCACCCGGTCTCAGGACGGCGCGGGTTATTCGTCAACGAAGGCTTCACCACCCACATCAACGAACTCACCGCCGCCGAAAGCCGCGCCCTGCTGCCGCTGCTGTTTGCGCACAGTTCGAAACCGGAATTTGTTGTGCGCTGGAGATGGCGTGATGGCGATGTGGCCTTTTGGGACAATCGCCTGACCCAGCATTACGCGGCCGATGACTATCGCCCGGCGCGCCGCGTCATGAACCGGGCCACGATCATCGGCGATAGGCCAATTTAAAGAAACGAGTCGTAAAATTCGAAAAAGACGTCGCTTTGGAGCACCGTCGCGACGCTGAATGTTGCTATCGTAGCAGGGTGCAATCTGGACCCATCTTGACCGCGCGCGATGCGATGCTCCGCCGACTGCGGGGACGAAATCTTGAGACTGCTCTGGAAAGAGATTTCTACTGCAGTTCCGAGGATTACCAGATCGATCTCGACATGATTTGGTACCGCGATTGGCTGTTCGTCGGTCATGACTGCGAAGTGCCGAATCCCGGCAACTATCTGACGGTGCAGGTGGGCGACTACCCGGTCGTCATCCTGCGGGACCGCGACAATGGCTTGCGCGCCTTTCACAACACCTGCCGTCATCGTGGATCGAGAATCTGTTCCGCGGAGCACGGCAACTCACCGCGTCTGGTCTGCCCCTATCACCAGTGGACCTATGCGCTTGACGGCCGCTTGATCGGGGCGCGCGACATGGGCAGCGACTTCGATAAGTCGCAGTATGGCTTGAAGCCCGTGCACTGCGCGAGCGTGGCCGGTTATATCTGGATAAGCCTGGCCAGGGTGGCGCCGGACTTCGAGCCGATTCGACGGCATATCGAGCCCTACTTTCGACCCCATCACCTGCATCAGACGAAAATCGCATTCGAGTCCACCATCATTGAGCAGGCCAATTGGAAGCTGGTGTGGGAAAACAATCGCGAATGCTACCACTGCGCTGCCAACCATCCTGAGTTGATCCGGACCTTTCCGGAAGACCCGACCGCGACCGACGGCGCGGACGCCGGGGCGAATCCCAAGACGGCGGCTAAATGGGCGTACTGGGAATCCATCGGGTTGCCGAGCCAATTCCAGCTATCCGCCAACAGCCAGTGCCGTACCGTGCGCACCCCGCTGCTGGAAGGATCTGTAAGTTTCACCATGTCCGGCAACGCCGCGGTGAAGCGGCCGCTGGCGGATTCGGTGACCGAACCAGACATCGGCACCCTCCTGATGTTCCACTTCCCGACGACCTGGAACCACGTGCTTGCCGACCATGCCATCTCATTTCGCGTGCTGCCCATCAGTCCGACCCAAACCCAGCTGACAACCAAGTGGCTGGTGCATCGCGATGCGGTTGAGGGCGTGGACTACGACATTCGGGAGTTGACGGGCGTGTGGTTGGCGACCAATGCCGCCGACACCCGCAATTGCCAGGAAAATCAGATCGGCGTGACCTCGCCGGCGTATGACCCTGCGCCGTATTCGCCGGTGCACGAGGCCGGCGTGACTGAATTCGTGCACTGGTATTGCACACATCTTGAGGGCAGACTGCTGGAAGATACGTAAGTAAAAGTATGAACGAAGAGATCACTCAAACCAGTCATCGCCGCCCCAGCGGACGCGACGCGAAGCGGGCCGCGCGCACTGCGCGATCCGCGGCGTTCGTACCCTTCATTACGCGCAAGATTCCCTACTACGAAGTCTTGAGCGAGGAAGGTCTGGCGCTGATGGAACACAATGCCGATACGATTCTCGAGGAGATCGGCATCGATTTTCGCGACGACCCGGAAGCCATGGCGATCTGGAAGGCGGCCGGGGCCGATGTGCAGGGCGAGCGCGTGCATTTTGCCCGGGGCATGTGCCGCTCGCTGGTACAGAAAACGGCCCCGGCGTGAGTTCACTCAGCACGCACGCAACCCGGCGCGCAGCGTGGTCATCGGCGGCAAGAACACCGTGTTCGCCCCGGCCTACGGCTCGCCTTTCGTGCGCAGTCTCGACGAAGGCCGGCGCTACGCGCGAATCGAGGACTTCCGCAATTTCGTCAAGCTCGCCTATATGGCCAATTCCCTGCACCATTCGGGCGGCACGATTTGCGAGCCGGTCGACCTGCCGGTCAACAAGCGGCACCTCGACATGGTCTACAGCCACTTGAAGTACAGCGACAAAGCCTTCATGGGCTCGGTGACGGCGCCGGAGCGCGCCGCCGATTCAGTCGCGATGGCGAATATTGTGTTTGGCGACGAACTGACCGATCCCTTAACCGGCCGGCCAAAAACGACCATCATCAATCTGATCAATGTCAATTCGCCGATGACCTATGACTCGACCATGCTCGGTGCCGCCAAGGTCTATGCGCGGGCCAATCAAGCCTTGATCATCACCCCCTTCATTCTGTCGGGGGCCATGTCGCCCGTCACCGTCGCCGGCACCGTCGCACAGACCCTTGCCGAAGCACTGGCCGGACTGGCCTTCGTGCAACTGGTCAATCCAGGCGCGCCGGTGGTATTGGGCAGTTTTGCTTCGTCGATCTCAATGCAATCGGGCGCCCCCACCTTCGGAACGCCAGAACCGGCTTTGGTGCTGTTCGCCATGGCTGCGCTCGCGCGGCGGCTCGGGATACCTTTTCGCTCCGGCGGAAGTCTCTGCGCATCGAAGATCCCCGATGCGCAAGCGGCCTACGAGTCGGCGAATACCTTGCTACCCACATGCCTCGCGGGAGTCAACTTCGTCCTGCACACTGCGGGCTGGCTCGAGGGCGGCCTGGCGATGGGCTATGAAAAGTTCGTCATGGATGTGGATCAGGCCGGCATGATGCACAAGCTGCTCGCCGGCGTGGACTTATCGGACAACGGCCAGGCGCTCGACGCCGTTCGCGAAGTGGGTCCCGGCAAACACTTCTTGGGCTGCGCCCACACCCAGGCAAATTTCGAAAATGCGTTCTACCGCTCACCGCTCGCGGACAACAATAGTTACGAGCAGTGGGAGGCCGAGGGCTCGCCCGATATGGCGAAACGCGCGAACACGCTCTGGAAGAAACAACTGGCGGAGTATGTGTTGCCGCCCATGGATCCCGCCATCGACGAGGCGCTGCTCGACTACATGGCGAAACGCAAGGCCGCATTCCCCGATTCGAACGTCTGAGCCACCCGGACAGGCTCCTAGCCGGCGTTGGAGGGGTCGATGCGGCGCGGCCGGCGGCCGCGCGTTTCGCTTTGGCTCGCGGACTCTTTGGGCGCAGGCAACGCGACGGCCTGGCGCAAGTTGGTAAATGCGGCGCTCTTGTGAGGAATGGCCATGGCCTCGACGAAGTGCTGCTGGAAACGCGGTTCGATTGCGGTCTCCACCTTTTCAACGCGTCGGACCAGTTCCTCAATGACCGTACGTGCGGCGCCATTCAGCAGCGCAATTCGCGCCCCGGTTCCGGCCGCATTGCCCGCCGAACGCACCTGCCTAAGATCGCAATCGGGAACCATGCCGAGGATCATCGCGTACTTGACATCGATATGGCTGCCGAACGCGCCCGCGAGACGAATGCGATCCACGTGATCGATGCCGAGCCGCTCCATGAGCAATGCGACGCCTGCGTACAGTGCCGCCTTCGCCAGTTGAATCGCGCGCACATCGGTCTGGGTGATCTTCATCTCCATCGCGCCTCCATGTAGAAGATACGCGAACGTTCTGCCGTTCTCGGCGATGCGCGGCGAACGCGCGGCCAGCCTGCCGTCCAACACGCCGTCCTGATTGATGATGCCGGCAAGGTACATTTCCGCAATGACCTCGATGATGCCGGATCCGCAGACGCCCGTGATGCCGGTTGCCGCCGTCGCCTCCTGGAAACCCGGTTCGTCGGACCACAGGTCGGAACCGATGACCTTGAAGCGCGGCTCGAGCGTCTCGCGGTCGATGCGCACGCGCTCGATTGCTCCGGGCGCCGCGCGCTGACCGCAGCTGATCTGGGCGCCTTCGAACGCGGGGCCGGTGGGGCTGGAGCAGGCAACCAACCGTTGACGATTGCCGAGTACGATTTCCGCGTTGGTGCCCACGTCCACCAGCAGCGTCATCTCCTCGCCAAGATCGGGGCGTTCAGCCAAGATCATTCCCGCAGCATCCGCGCCCACGTGACCGGCAATGCACGGCAGCACATAGATGCGTGCGTTGCGGCTCAACTTAAAGTCGATGACATCCGCACGCAGGGTGAGCGACTGATCCACCGCCAGCGCGAATGGCGCGCCGCCAAGTTCCACGGGATCGATGCCGAGCAGCAAGTGATGCATGATGGGATTGCCCACCAGCGTCGCCTCGAAGATATCTTCGTGCGAAATGCCCGCTTGTCGTGCCACGTCCTGCGCCAGGCCGCATAGCGCCTCGCGCACGGCCGCGGTCATCTGCCCGGCGCCGCCTTGATTCATCATCGAATAGGAGACGCGGCTCATCAAGTCCTCGCCGAAGCGGATCTGAGGATTCATGACGCCGGCGGAAGCGACCACCTCGCCGCTGCTCAAGTCGCATAAATGCGCGGCAATCGTTGTGGATCCTACGTCGATCGCAAGTCCGTGGAGTCGCTCGTGCAGGCCGGGCCAGATTCCGATGATTTGCTTTCCGGCATGCACCGCCACCGTGACCTGCCAGGATCCTTCGCGCAAGGCGGGTTGCAGAGTTTGAATTACCGACAAATCGCAGGTGAGGCCTTTCAGATTCCATTCCGATTCCAGCGCTTCCAAAAGCCTGCCTAGATCGCCGGAAGGATCGTGCATGTCCGGCTGTTTCACCTGAACGTAGTGCAGGCGCAACACCGGATCGAGCTCGATGACTTGCGCATCGGCTTCCTTGCGCACCACCTGACGGTGCACCTGACTGCTGGCAGGTACATCGATGACCACATCCGCCTCGATTCGCGCCGAACACGACAGACGGCGGCCTGGCGCCATGGGTACACGCCGGGAGAAGCGTTGTTCCGGTTCGCTGACAGGCGAGAGGCTGGCGGCTGAAGAGGACACACCATGCTTGGCGAATTCGCCCTCAGCGACCAAAACCTGGCAACGGCCGCAAAGGCCGCGGCCGCCGCAGACCGAATCGATATCCACGCCGAGACTGCGGGCGGCCTGCAGCAGCGGAGTGCCGACGGGAAAATGGCCGCGCTTCCCGGATGGCGTGAAGACGACGAGCGGGTCGCGCGTCATGAAAATCTCGCTTCCCTAGGCTGGACGTCGGCGGTGGCCGCCTTCGCGCCGGCCGCGCGGCGCGGTGCCCGCGGCGGCATTAGGGTCCGTGCTCGGCGGTTGCGCATCCCGAAAGCGCCGAATCCAGCGGGCGCAATCCGGATCATGACCCAGCATGACGTCCGCGCCCATGCAGGCTTTGATAACCTCGACGTGCAGGGGATTGGTGATGGCGGAGGTCATGCCCGCACCCATCGCCATGGTCAAAAACGCGCTGTTGATGCCGTCCCGGTTGGGCAGGCCGAAACTGATATTTGAAGCGCCGCATGAGGTGTTGACCTTCAATTCAGTACGCAGGCGATGCACCAAACGCAGCACCTGCACCCCCGCTTGATTGATTGCTCCGATGGGC
Source organism: uncultured Gammaproteobacteria bacterium (assembly GCA_963775565.1). Classification (GTDB taxonomy): domain Bacteria; phylum Pseudomonadota; class Gammaproteobacteria; order Steroidobacterales; family Steroidobacteraceae; genus Bog-1198. The sequence goes on along the minus strand of CAVZJP010000013.1, from coordinate 613,883 downwards.
ATCACGAGCGGATCCACGACCACGTCCGCAGCCGGGATGCCATGGTCCCTTGCCCGCTCGACGATCTTCTTGGCCACCGCGAATCGAACATCCGGGTCCTCGGAAATTCCCGTTTCATCATTCGAAATGGCGATCACGGCGGCGCCGTATTTCTTGACCAGCGGCAGTACCGCCTCCAATCGCTCATCCTCGCCGGTGACCGAGTTGACCAGCGCCTTGCCCTTGTAGACAGCGAGCCCGGCTTCGAGTGCGGCGACGATCGAAGAATCGATGGACAGCGGCACGTCGGTGACCGACTGCACCAGTTGGACGGCGCGCGCGAGAATGGCCGGCTCGTCGGCCAGCGGAATCCCTGCATTCACATCCAGCATGTGCGCGCCGGCCTCGACCTGGGCGCGCGCATCCGCCTCGACGCGGCTGAAATTGCCTGCCGCCATCTCCGCGGCAAGAACCTTGCGTCCGGTAGGATTGATACGCTCGCCGATGATGACGAATGGCCGATCGAATCCGATGACGACTTCCTTGCTGGCTGAACTGACTATGGTATCGGTCATGATTTGTCCTGTGGAGAGTGCGCATCGAGGCCTTTGGAGCGAATCAGTTGTTCCAAATCCTCGTCCGAATATTTTGCTTCGAGCCGGGCGGCCTCCGCGGCTGCCTCGGCTTTGAGGTCATCGCCGCAGGAACGCGGCGCGCTGCGCGCCCAGTCCGCGAGATACGCGTCCGAACTGCCCTTGCCGGCACGCATGGCGGCTCGGTCCACAGCTTCTTGAAAGCGGTGCGAAAGCTGCACTTTGGCGCTCTCGCGGCCGCGCTTCACGATGACCTGCGCGGGGATGTCGCGCCAGGAAATGATGATCAGCGACGCCATGTCACGACCTTTTCGTTGTCGGCCACCGCGGCAGTGAGCCTGGTCTCGAGGGTGCCGTAACCGGTCTCGCGATATTCAAACGTCCATCCCATCCGGCCGGCAATCGCCTGCGCCTGAGCCCGCCGATTCGCATCGGGGGCCTGCGCCAAATACACCAGCTTGCGGTAGTTGCCGAAGTAGAGCTCGAAGAGCTCTGGATGCCGATCGAGACCGAGACCGCGAATGACCAAACGGTCGAATTGGTGCAATAGAAAGTCCGTGAGATAGAAGGTACCCGGCTCAACCTCGGCAAGCGCGGCAAACACGGGTCCGGTGGCGAAAAACTCATAACAATGGGCGCCGGGGATTCGCTCGACCCCTTCCTCGCGCAGCACATCATCCAGCAAGCCTCCCGTGCCGCAGTCGCCGTAGGCAACGAAAATCGAACGATATTGTTCGCGCGAGGCGTGGATGAGAGCCCGCACGGCGCCGGGAATCTTTTCCGGCCGGTTGTGCAGTTCCGCGGGCAAGCAGCGCACGTGCAGTTGATCCCAGGCGTTGGCGCGGCGCAGCGCCGTGATTTCCTGCGCCAGCGCGCCGCAGGCGATGATTAGCAGCCCATGGCCCTGTGGCGATTGCGCCGGCGACCCGTCCTGCGCCATCGAGCGCCCGGCGTTCAGTGCGCCGCCGCGCCGGCCCGCCGCGCCGCGATCAGCCCTTTGGCAGTCTCGACGGCAACCGCGGCATCGCGGCAATAGGCATCCGCGCCGACGGCCTTGCCGAACTCCTCATTCAGTGGCGCGCCGCCGACGAGCACGATGTAGTCATTGCGAATGCCGCGCTCCTTCAGCGTATCGATGACGACCTTCATGTAGGGCATGGTCGTGGTCAGCAAAGCCGACATGCCGAGAATGTCGGGTTTGTGTTTGTCGAGGGCATCCAGATATTTTTCGACGGGGTTGTTGATGCCGAGATCGATGACTTCGAATCCCGCGCCCTCGAGCATCATCGACACCAAATTCTTGCCGATGTCATGTATGTCGCCTTTGACTGTGCCGATGACGATTTTGCCGATCGGTTCCACGCCTGTTTCCGCGAGCAACGGCCGCAGGATCTCCATGCCGCCCTTCATTGAATTCGCGGCGAGCAACACCTCGGGGACGAACAGGATGCCATCGCGAAAATCGATGCCGACGATGCGCATGCCCTCCACCAGGGCGTCGTTCAGTACGCGTTCGGCCGACCAACCTCGCTTGAGGAAAATCCGCGTGGCTTCTTCGACCTCGTTCTTGAGGCCGTTGTACAGATCATCGTGAACCTGTTCGGTCAGTTCCTCGTCATTCAACGAGGCCAGGTCGAAATCACCCCCAGCCGGCTCTGCCATCTACTCTCTCCAATTCGACCTTTTCCGAACGGCCACGGGACCTTACAGGCTCCTTATCGCGCTCCATGTTAGGTTGCAACCGACTCGGGGGCTTGTAATATCGCGACGGCGGCTTGCCTAGATGCGACATCTAGGTTACCGGCGGGGCACCACCGGTCGACCGTGCTAGCTGCGGCCGCCCGCTTGCAGTTGACCGGGCCACTGCCTCCGCGAGAAAGTCGTCTTCCACGCCCCCCGCCTCTGAGTGCGCCAACCTCTCTGTCACGCTGGTCTCTACGTGCGGATCGGACGCACCGGCACGACGTGCTGCCGCCAACGCGAGCTCGCGCGATACGCGCTGCGCGTGCTCGATCGCCGATTTAGATTCCGGATAATCCCGGCTTCCCGCCGGATCATGAACCCGGAAGACCCTGAATGCGGGTTGATTCACCAAGATCTCGACAGTCTGAGAAACCATCCCGGCGACCGCGCCGACCGCATTGCAGACCGCCGCATGCTTGGGGATGGACAACGGCGCGCTCAAGCGGCGCGCAACTTCCGGGTAGTAGGCTCCCACCGGCGCGCCGATCGCGATCAACGGCCGAGTGAACCCGAGCGCAGCATGAACGAGTTTCGAGAAGCGCCGGCCGCCGACAGTTTCCTCGATGAGCCGCTCGCCAAACTCCCCCCAGCCGCGCTCGCGAGCCTGCATGCCCGGATCATGCGCCAAGGCCGCGGCGAGCAGCACCCGGCCGGCTTGGCAGACGACGTGCTCGTAGGTTCGTTCGCAGATCGCGCGCGGCGAATCGGCGGCGCGCGCAGCGCGCGCATTGCGTTCCTCGGTGGCAAGGATGCGCGCACCGCACTCGGCAGCCTCGCGACACCACCCCGTTTGCTGCCCGAGCACATGCATGGCGTCGCTCGGCGTGAAAGCGGCAAGGGTCGCCCGTCCCGCATCGGCGAGACGGCGCAGCGCTTCCAGCCCTGAGCCGCTTCGCACGACCTCCGCCACTGGCCGCGGCTCCAGTCTCAGCAATTCCCACACGCGCTGCTCGAGCGCCGACAAATGAGTGGGCGGCGCGCGCTCCGGATTGCGAAACGCGAATTGGGTGGGATACGGAGGAAGTCGATCGAGTTCTGCGATCGATTTCAAGCCGGCGAGCGCGCCCGGAAAGCGATGCGTCAGGAGACTGAGCGGCATGACTCTGCGCGGACCCACGCATAACCGATGTTGCCGGTCGAAGTAGACTTCGCTATCGCCGCCAAGACCACTGGTACGCACATCGATTGCCTGGACCATGGTGCGCCAACCACCCACCAACGCGCCCTCGCCGCGGATCACCGGCCGTCCGTCGGAAACAACCGCGATGTCGGTGGTCGTGCCGCCCATGTCCGCAACGACAAAATCCTTCAGGCCGGTCAGGTAGCCCGCACCAACGACACTGGCCGCGGGGCCCGACAGAATGGTCTCCACTGGATATTCGAGCGCAATGTCGGCCTTCATCAACGAGCCGTCGCCTTTGACAATCATGAGAGGCGCATCGATGGATTGCTCCTTGAGCACGCGCGACAACGCCTCGATAAGATGGCTGATCTGCGGCGTTAGGCGTGCGTTCAGCGTGGCCGTGAGTGCGCGCCGCGGGGCGTCGAGTTTTGAACTTAATTCGTGAGCACAGGTCACCGGCTTCGCCGTCAAGGCGCGAATCAACTGACGGGTCCGCAATTCATGCGCCGGGTTGCGCACGGAAAAATTTGCGGCGACGGCAAATGCCTCGATGCGCGACCCGTACTCGGCGACCGCCCCGGTCACGGCGGCTTCGTCGAGGGTCGATGCTTCCTCCCCGGTGGCCATGTGGCCACCTTGGACGCGAATCACGAAGCCGCCGCTGCCGCCACGCTGCAGCCCGGAACGCTCGACCATGGCGTCGTCGAAGCCGATCAGCATTGTGCAGACGGGACTGAAGCGACTTTCGACGACGGCGTTCGTGGCGAGTGTCGTCGACACGGAAACCAGGCTGATGTCCTCGCGGCTCGAGCCTGAGGGAAGCAAGTCCAAAACCGCGCGAATCGCCTCGCCGATGCCGATTGCAAGATCCCAGGGACTGGTCAGTGCCTTGGCGCTCGCAATGACGCCCTGCCCCTCTTCGAGCAACACAGCGTCGGTAAACGTTCCGCCGGTATCGAGGCCGAGCCACAGGCCCGTTCCGTTGCGCCGCGTCACCCGGCGCCGTCCTGCCGCACGGGCGCCCTTTTGCCTTGTGGTCCGGTGCTCGCTAAGCTCCGTCTATGCAAAGAGCCGTGCGCAAGTATCTCAAGGCCCTTGAAGCAAGCGATGTTGACAAGGCGGCTGCGCTGTTCACCGCGGATGGCTGGGTCCAGTCGCCGTTCCTGGGCCGCATACCGGTGCGCAACTACATTGCCAAGGTTGCCGCGGCATCGAGCTCCAGCGAACTCACCGTACACGATGTGTTGGTCAGTGCCGAAGGGCACATGCGCGCGGTCGCCTACTATCTTTATAACTGGCAGTTGAAAGACGGCACCCAGGTCGCGTTTGAATGCGCAGACGTATTCAATTTCGATCCCGAGACCGGCCGAATCGCATCTGTTGTCCTGGTTTACGATACGCATCTGGTTCGAGACTTTGTGGAGAACAAGTACCCCTGAATCGCCCGAGCCCGCGGCCCGGGGCCGAGCCTTGGGATGCGGGGTCGTCAATTCGCGCGAACGGCAACGCCGCTGTCGGGACGAACCGCCGTCCCGCGTTCTATCTTGCGCTCCGCGCTCGGCGGATAACCGAATTCGCTGCGGTAGCATTTCGAGAAGTGCGGCGGCGATTGGAAGCCGCAGGCTGCAGTGATCTCTGTAATCGACATGGCTGTCTGCAACAGCAGTTCGCGACCGCGCCGCAGGCGCATTTCCAAATAGTAGCGTTTGGGAACGCAATTCAATTCCCTCTTGAACAGGCGCTCGATCTGGCGGCGTGATAAACCGCTCAATTTCGCGATGGACTCCAGCGATAGGGGTCTCTCAATGTTCTCTTCCATCAGTTGCGCAACGCGGATCAAACCTCGATGCGAAAGACCGAGCTGCGCCCGCAGCGGGATGTACTGCCGATCCGTATCCTTGCGCACGCGATCGAGGACAAATTGTTCCGAGACCAATTGCGAGATTCGCGGTCCCAGCCGCAATTTAATGAGGTGCAGCATCAAATCGAGCGGTGCAGTGCCGCCGGAACAGGTGAAGCGGTCTCGATCGATGGTGAACAATTGATCGCTGATGTTCACTCGCGGGAACTGTTCGCGCAGGGCCGAGAGATTTTCCCAGTGAATGGTGGCGCGAAAATTATCCAGCAAACCGGCCTTGGCCAAGGCATAACCGCCCGTGCACAATCCGCCCAGCGCCACCTTTCTGTCCGCGATTCGACGCAGTGCGGTCAATAAGGTTGGCGATACCGCCTCGTGAACTTGGACTCCCCCGCAGACGAACAAAATGTCGACCTGGCCCAACTTATCGAGGCCAACGGTGGGTGCCAAAGAGAGTCCGCTGCTGGCCTCCTCGGTGCGGCCATCCAAACTGATCAGCGACCACTCATAGACGTCTCGGCCGATGAGGCGATTGGCCATGCGCAGTGGCTCGATCGCATTCGCGACCGCGATCAGCGAATAGTTGGGCAACGTCAAAAACGCGTACTTGCACTTGCGCAGCAGAGCCGGAGATTCCATGGGCGGATTATGCCAGGACAGCCGTTCGGTCGCATTTCTATAAGTGACTGTCGCAATTGGCGTGTTGCGGTATTGTGCGCTCGTTACACTGAGCCGCATTTGGATCTGGAGATCGGCGCTATGAAGACACATAGCCGCGTCGTCGTGATCGGCGGCGGCGTGGTGGGCGTCAGCACGCTGTACCACTTGGCCCTGAAAGGCTGGACGGACGCCGTGCTGCTCGAGCGCGCCGAGCTCACCGCCGGCTCCACCTGGCATGCAGCGGGCCTGCTGCCGCTGTTCAACATGAGCTACACCGTGGGACAACTTCACAAGTATTCAGTGGATCTGTACAAGCGCCTGCCCGCGGAAACCGGCCAGGACGTCAGTTTCCACGTGACGGGCAATTTGCGGCTCGCGACCTGCCGCGAGCGCATGGACGAGTATCAAAAGTATTGTGGCACGGCCAATACCATCGGTGTGCCCTTTCAGATCATCGGGCCGAAGGAAGTGAAGGACCTCTGGCCGCTGGTCGAATTGGGAGACGGCGCCGGCACCGCGGGCATCGTGGGCGCGCTGTACCACCCCGATGACGGTCATATTGCGCCGGCGGATCTGACCATGGCCCTGCGCAAGGGTGCACGATCGCGCGGCGCGGAGATTCATGAGCAAACCGAGGTGACGGCGGTTGAGCGCACGCCCTCCGGCGAATGGCGCCTGACCACCAGCCGCGGCGACATCATCGCCGAGCATGTCGTTTGTGCCAGCGGCAATTACGCGCGCCAGACCGGCCGTCTGTTCGGATTGAATGTGCCGTCGATTCCCGTGGAACATCAGTACATCGTGTATGACGAATCCCCGGAGCTGAAGGCTTATCGCCGGGCCGGAGGACGCGAACTCGCGGTGCTGCGCGAATCGGACCAGTCCTATTATTTGCGGGAAGAACGCATGGGCTGGATTCTCGGTCCCTATGAAGCGGGTGCGCCGGCGCGTTTTGCCGACGGCGTACCGGACTGGTTCGGCAAGAATCTATTCGAGGGTGATTTGGATCGCTTGTTGCCGCACGTGGAAGCGGCGCAACGCCGGGTGCCCTGTCTTGCGAATTGCGGCATCAAGGACATTGTCAATGGGCCTATCGCCTACACGCCGGACGGCAGCCCCCTGATCGGCCCCGCATGGGGCGCGCGCAATGTGTGGCTCAACGAGGGTCATAGTTTCGGCATCACCGCGGCCGGCGGCTCGGGATGGCAGTTGGCCGAATGGATTACCGAAACCGAGCCCAGCATCGACATGATGGCGGTGGATCCGCGGCGCTATGGCCCGTACACCAGTAAGCGTTATGTAGTGCAAAAGAATGAGGAAACCTATCGCAACGTCTTCGTCATTCATTACCCCGACGAGGAGCGGCCCGATGCCCGGCCTGCGAAGACCAGCCCGGTGTATGACAAGCTCAAACACATGGGCGCCGTTTTTGGGCAGCGCTACGGCTGGGAACGCGCCAACTGGTTCGCCCCCGCGGGCGTCGAAGCAAAAGATCATTGGAGTTTTCGTCGCACCAACTACTTCCCGCATGTGGGGCGCGAGGCCCTTCGCATCCGCCAACGGGTCGGCGTGATCGACCTGACGCCTTTCACCAAGCACGAAGTCACCGGTCCGGGCGCGGAGGCGTGGCTGGACTCGCTGGTGGCCAACAAGGTGCCCACCAAGATCGGGCGCATGTCGCTCTGCCATGCACTCACCTTTCGCGGCGGCATTCGCTCCGAATTCACCATCACCAAAATCGCGGATCAGCATTTTTATGTGGTGAGCGCCGGCGCCGCCGAGCGCTACGACAGCGACTACCTCTTGCAGAAGCTGCCGTCGGACGGCAGCGTCGCGCTGCGCAATATCACCATGTCGCGCGGCTGCTTCGTGGTGGCCGGCCCGCGCGCGCGCGACGTGCTGGTCAAATTGGTCGATGCGCCATTGGACAACGCCGCTTTTCCCTGGCTCAGCGGCCAGGTGTGCGAAGTTGGACTGGCCACGGAGGTTTATCTTGCTGCGGGTCAACTTCGTCGGTGCTCTGGGCTGGGAACTGCACTTCCCGATCGAATACGCCCATCATCTGTTCGACGCGATCTTTGCCGCCGGCGCCGAGTTTGGCATCGGCATGGCGGGTATGCGCGCCATGGAGTCGCTGCGCATCGAAAAATCCTATCGCATGTGGGGCAGCGACTTGACGCCCGATTACACGCCCTATGAAGCGGGTTTGGATCGTTTTGTCAGGCTCAACAAAGGCGATTTCATCGGCAAGAGCGCCTTGCAAGCACAGTTGGCCCGGGGTGTGCCGCATCGATTCGTCACATTCGAAGTGCACGATGTCGGCGATGCCGATCCGCTCGGCAACGAGCCGTTGTTCGATGCCAAAGGCAACATCGTCGGGCGGGCGACCGCCGGCTACTACGGGCATACGCTGCAGAAAAGCCTGGGATTGGGCTATATCCGTCCCGAAGTACGCGGCGCCGGGCAGTCAAATTCAGATCGAGATCCTGGGCGAGCGCCGCCAAGCCACTGTGCTCATCGATTCGCCCTATGATCCGGACAACAAGGACCTCCGCGCTTAAGACCCTATGAGCAAACAAGACTTTTCGGCGCTGTCGCTCATCTGGCGCGGCCTGTCAGGACACCGCAGCTGGCAGCAGCAATGGCGCAAACCCGAGCCCAAGCCGCGGTATGACGCACTCATCGTGGGCGGCGGCGGGCACGGGTTGGGCGCGGCCTACTATCTGGCGCAGGAGCATGGTCTGAGCAACATTGCCGTGTTGGAAAAGGGCTGGATCGGGGGCGGCAACACCGGGCGAAACACCACCGTCATCCGCTCCAACTATTTGTTCAGCGAGAGTGCCGCGCTCTACGACCACTCTCTGAAGCTGTGGGAAGGTCTGTCCGCGGCATTGAATTACAACATGATGTTCTCGCAGCGCGGCGTCATGATGCTGGCCCACACGGTGCACGATATACAGGTGATCAAACGCCACGTGCATGCCAATCGGTGCAACGGCGTGGACAACGAGTGGTTGGAACCCGAACAGGCCAAAGCCTTCTGTCCGCCACTCAACATCTCGAGCAACATCCGCTACCCCGTGCTTGGGGCCGCATTGCAACGGCGCGGCGGCACGGCGCGCCACGATGCGGTGGCCTGGGGGTACGCTCGTGCAGCCGATGCACTGGGGGTGGACATCATCGAGAACTGCGAAGTCACTGGCATCCGCCGCGATGCCGCCGGGGCCGTCGCAGGAGTCGAAACCACTCGCGGCTACATTCAATCCAGCAAGGTGGGCGTTTCCGCGGCGGGTCACAGCAGCGTGGTCATGCGCATGGCCGGCGTGCATTTGCCGCTGGAGAGCTTCCCCTTGCAGGCACTGGTGTCCGAACCCATCAAGCCGATTTTTCCCTGCGTGGTGATGTCGAACACCATCCACGCCTACATCAGCCAATCGGATAAGGGCGAACTGGTGATCGGGGCGGGCACCGATGCCTATACCTCTTATACGCAGCGCGGCGCATTGCACATCAACATGCACACGTTGGACGCCATCTGCGAATTGTTTCCGCAGTTTCGCCGCTTGCGCATGCTGCGCAATTGGGGCGGCATCGTCGACGTCACACCCGATCGCTCCCCCATCATTGGAAAAACGCCGGTCCCGGGGCTCTATGTCAATTGCGGCTGGGGTACCGGCGGATTCAAGGCCACTCCCGGCTCAGGGCATGTGTTTGCATGGACCATCGCGCGGGATGAACCTCATCCCATCAACGCGCCCTTCACCCTCGAGCGCTTTCGCTCCGGCGATCTCATCGATGAGGCGGCAGCGGCGGCCGTCGCGCACTAGGCTCCTGGAATGTTGCTCATACCCTGTCCTTATTGCGGCGACCGTCCGGAAGTGGAATTCACTCACGGCGGCGAAGCTCACCTGGTCCGCCCCGGCCCTCCGGCACAGGTCGACGATGAGACCTGGACGCGTTTTCTCTACATGCGGGATAATTTGAAAGGCGTGCACGCGGAGCGATGGCGCCATGCGCGCGGTTGCGGCCAATTCTTCAATGCGCTGCGCGACACCACCACCGATCACTTCGTTGCCGTGTACAAGCGCGGCTCACCCAAGCCGGCATGAAGTTTCGAACTCGCGAAGGCGGCCGAATCGACCGCAACGATCCCCTACCCTTCATCTTCGACGGTCGCTCCTATGCGGGGTATCGCGGAGACACGCTGGCCTCCGCCCTGCTGGCCAACGGCGTGCACCTGGTAGGCCGTTCCTTCAAGTATCACCGCCCTCGCGGGATTTTTTCAGCAGGTGCCGAAGAGCCGAACGCGCTCATCACCGTGGAACGCGATGAGGCGCGCACCACCCCTAACCTGCGAGCGACGCAAGTCGAGCTGTACCGCAATCTTCAGGCTCATAGCCAGAACCGCTGGCCCAGCCTGCAATTCGATGTGGGTCGCGATCAATGACGCGCTGTCGAGATTTTTCCCCGCGGGTTTCTACTACAAGACTTTCATGTGGCCGCGTAGCGCCTGGAAGGCTTTGTACGAACCTCTCATCCGCCGGGCCGCGGGTTTGGGGCGCGCGCCGACTCAACCTGATCCGGATCGTTACGCCCATCGCTATGCGCACTGCGACCTGCTCGTGGTCGGCGCGGGGCCTGCGGGACTTGCCGCCGCGCTGACCGCGGCCGACGCGGGCGCGCGAGTGATCCTCTGCGATGAGCAGTCCGAGCTCGGCGGGAGTCTCCTGTCGGATTCCCATGCGCTCATCGAGGGCGGAAGTGCTGCCGAATGGCTGCGAAGCGCTCTTGAGCGGCTCGCGAATAACAAGGAGGTCGTGCTTCTACCCAGAACCACGGCCTTCGGCTACTTCCCGCACAATCTCATCGGCTTGAGCCAGCGGCTGACCGATCATTTGGACACGCCGCCCGAGTCCCTGCCGCGTGAACGCCTGTGGCAGGTGCGCGCCCGCCATGTGCTGCTCGCCGCCGGAGCACTGGAGCGGCCACTGATATTTCCCGGCAACGACAAACCAGGTGTGATGCTGGCCGGCGCGGCGCAAAGCTATCTGCATCGCTACGGGGTGCGGGTGGGTTCCAAAGTCGTCATGGTCACCTGCGACGACGATGCCTATCAGACCGCGCTGGATCTCAAAGCCGCGGGCACCGAGATCGCGGCAATCGCCGATATCCGGCCCGCCGATGTCCGAGCCGACGGCTCAGAATCGCTGGTGGCGGCAGCGCGCACTGCCGGCATCGATGTACAGGTGAATTGCACGGTACTCGGCACGCTTGGCGATACTCGGGTGACCCGCGTGATCTTGGGAAGCATGCGAAACGGATCGGTCGCCAAGGTTTGGCACGTCGATTGCGATTCCCTGCTCATGTCCGGCGGCCATACCCCCAGCGTGCATTTATTCTCCCAATCGCGCGGCAAACTCGAGTGGAGCGAAACCCTTCAAGCCTTTGTGCCGGGACGCTCCGCCGAGGCGGAACGCTCCGCGGGCGCGTGCCGGGGCATTTACGGACTCGCAGAAGTGCTGGCGGACGGCGCCGACGCTGCAACGCAAGTACTCCGATTAAACGCGGCGCCGCGCAACTTCACCGTCGAGGCCGCAGATCGCCGGCATGATTCGTCGCTTGGCGCCCTGCCCGGCATCGGCGAATCGAAGCAGAAGAGCTTTGTCGATTGGCAACATGATGTCACCACGCGTGATCTTGAACTGGCAACTCGCGAGGGTTTTCACTCCATCGAACACGTCAAGCGCTACACCACCATGGGCATGGCTACCGATCAGGGAAAGACCTCGAACTTGAACGCCATGGCCATCGTGGCGCGAGAGCTCAACCGATCCATTGCGCAGGTGGGCCTGACCACCTTTCGCATGCCCTACACGCCCGTCACCTTCGGCAGCTTCGCGGGTCTGTCGCGCGGCGATCTGTTCGACCCGGTCCGCACCACCCCGACGCACGCCTGGGTGCAGACACGGGGCGCGGTTTTCGAGAACGTCGGCCTGTGGAAGCGCGCGCATTATTTCCCGCGATCCGGAGAAGAGATGCACGACGCCGTGGCCCGCGAATGCCGTACCGTACGCGATAGCGTCGGGATGTTCGATGCGAGCACGCTGGGAAAGATCGAGGTGGTCGGACCGGACGCGGCCGAATTCATGAACCGGCTGTACATCAACAATTGGACCAATCTCGGCGTCGGCCGCACTCGCTACGGCATTCTGTTGCGAGAAGACGGCTTTATTTTCGACGACGGCGTGGTGGCCCGCTTGGCCGCCGATCGATTTCACGTCACCACCACCACGGGTGGTGCCGCGCGCGTGCTCGCGCTTATGGAAGACTACCGCCAAACCGAGTGGCCGCAGCTCAAGGTTTGGCTGACCTCCACCACCGAGCAGTGGGCCGTGATCGCGGTGCAGGGGCCCAATGCCCGCAGGGTGATCGAGCCGTTGATCGAGGGCATGGACTTGAGCGCTCAGGCCTTTCCGCATATGAGCGTGGGCCGCAGCAAAATATGCGGACTGCCCACGCTGCTGTTCCGCGTGAGCTTCACGGGAGAGCTCGGCTTCGAGATCAACGTGGCAAGCGAGAACGGCCTTAGAATCTGGGAGGAATTGCACGCAGCGGGCGCGAAGTACGGCATTGCCCCCTATGGCACCGAAGCGATGCATGTGCTGCGCGCCGAGAAGGGCTACATCATTGTCGGCCAGGAGACCGACGGCACCGTGACGCCCGACGATGCCGGACTGTCCTGGGCCGTCGGCAAGAACAAGACCGACTTCGTAGGCATGCGCTCGCTGCTGCGTGCCTCCATGAAGAACCCGAATCGCAAGCAATTGGTCGGCCTCAAACCCAAGGATCGGCGCACCGCGCTGGAGGAAGGCGCACAGGTCTGCGAGCGGCCCGGCCAGCGCCCTCCGATGCGACTCATCGGTCACATCACCTCTGCGTATGCTGCCTCGACCGTCGGATATCCCATCGCACTGGCGATGATCGCGGGAGGTCGCGCACGCATGGGCGCATCACTGTATGTGTCCACGCCGGGCGGCGATATTGAAGTCGAAGTCACCTCCCCGGTCTTCCATGATCCGGAAGGAGCGCGAATCAATGGCTGACGCGGCCTGGATGCGTGTGAAGGACGCTGCTTCGCGGCTGATCCTGCAATGCGACGCGCAGACGCGGGTTGCCGCGGGCACGGCGTGGGGTGTGCCGTTTTCCGAGGAGCCCTGTCGAGCGCATCTGGTGGGAGAACGCGCCACACTGTGGCTGGGTCCGGAGGAACACCTGATGTGGCAGGCTTCGCGCGCCGTCGCGCTGCCCATCGAAGAACTCGAACAGGCGCTTGCTCCCTATCCGCATTCCTTGGTGGATGTATCCCACCGGCAAGTGGCCCTGGAGCTTTTCGGCCCGCACGCGGCAACCATCCTTGCAGGCGCGTGTCCGCTCGACCTGGACTGGCGCGAATTTCCGGTGCACATGTGCACACGCACGGTGCTGGCGAAAGTGGATGTGGTGCTCTGGCGTACAGGCACCGAGACCTTTCACATTGAAATCGGGCCCTCGTTGCTGCGCTATGCGCAGGATTTGCTGATAGAGATCGGCCGCGAATTTAACTCCGCACCTTAAACGATCATTCAATGCCTGGTGTCGAGGCATGTATCAATCATAATTCGAGGTATATTCTGTAATATATTGTTTATTCAAGACTTTAATTTGAAACAAGTTTTCGTTGCACCGACTTGGGTGTTGGGACAAGATAGGCCTAAGGCGACATATCGCAGCGATTGATCGCGCGTTCAACAAAAGACTTAGGGGATGAATAATGAACTCGAAGCTCTCATTCGCGATTGCATCGATCCTGGGTGGTACATCCTTCGGCGCTTTCGCCGCCGATCAACCGGTCAGCAGTAGCGATGTGAATTCCGAGGCGTTGCAGGAGATCACCGTCACCGCCACTCGCCGTTCGGAAAACATGCAAAACGTACCCATCGCCATGCAGGCTTTCACCAGCGAGACCTTGCAACAATTGAACATCGCCACCTTCGACGACTACATTAAGTACTTGCCCAACGTCACGTCGGCGAACAATGGACCCGGACAAAACGAGGTCTTCATGCGTGGCTTGAGCGCAGGCTCACAGCCCAGCCAGGGCAGCGGCTCGACAGGACTGTTCCCCAACGTCGGTATCTACCTGGACAACCAATCGGGACAATTGCCCAATCGCAATCTTGATATTTATGCCGCCGACTTGGATCGCATCGAAGTTCTGGCAGGCCCACAGGGAACTCTGTTCGGTTCGGGCGCCGAGGCCGGCGCGATCCGCTACATCACCAATCAGCCGAAGTTAAGTGCCACCGAGATCAACGTCACGGCCGGCTATGGCCTGACAGCGCATGGCGACCCGAACTACAACGTGACAGCGGTGTTCAACGCGCCGCTGATCGCGGACACGATGGCCATACGTGCGGTGATCTACGACGATCAACGCGGTGGCTACATCAACAACGTGCCGTCGACCTTCGCGCGCTCGAATACCGACATTGGTATCGGCTATGCCTACTATCCGGCGGCGGCCAATGGATCATGTCCCGATGGTCAGCCCAACGGCGGTTTTTGCGTGCCGCCCGGAAGCCCGACGATCAGCAACGCTGGTTTGGTCGGCAACGCCATCAACCCCGTCACCTACCAAGGCTTGCGCCTCGAATTGCTGTACAAGTTCAACGACGATTGGGATTTTCTGCTCACTCAGTCGTACCAGGAGATGAACTCGCAGGGCGTGTTCTACCAGCAGCCGAATGGTTCCGACGGAGCGCCGTTGTCGCCGCTCGAGGTCACGGTTTTCAATCCATCGTACGACAAGGATGATTTCAAGAACACCGCCTGGACTCTGAACGGTAAATTCGGTCCCATAAAAGCTGTTTATACCGGTGGCTACATGAGCCGCACCGTCGATCAGGTCCAGGACTACACCAATTACTCGCGCGGCAAGTACGCCGACTACTATCAATGCTACGGTCCCGGTTCGACTGGGGGAACACAGACTCCTCTGCCGTCGACCTGCTTCTCACCCAGCGCCTACTGGCACTCGACGGAGCAGAATGAGCATCAGCAGCACGAAATCCGCCTGACCACTCCCGATGACTGGCGCCTGCGCGCCATCGCCGGCTTCTACTGGGAAGACAACAAGCTGTTCGATCAAACCGGCTGGGATTACAAAAATGTCCCCTCCTGCACCTCGAACGGCGATCCGGGTACTCCCGGCAATACCGGTTGTTTCACCAATGTGGGCACCACTCCGGGAGGAACCGTGGTGAACCCCGGCGTTCAGGGCGATCACACCTCTTTCTATCAAGATGACGTGCGCGATACCAAGCAAACGGCTTTCTTCCTGTCGGCGGATTTCGACATCATCCCCAAGGTGTTGACGCTCACCCTGGGTACGCGTCACTTCAAGTTCGAGAACTCGTTGAAGGGCAGCGTCAGCGGCAGCTTCTTCTGCTTTCAGTCGGGGGCGCCGGCCACGGGCTGTTTGAACGACAATTATCCGCTGGACTCGGAAAACCTGCACGACACGGAATCCGGTTTCAAGAGCCGCGGCAATCTAACCTGGCATATCTCGCCGGATATCATGCTGTATTACACCTGGTCGCAAGGTTTTCGTCCCGGTGGCTTCAACCAGAACGGCGGCTCGATGTATGCGAACGGCACGGATGGGCAGTGGCAATACCAAATACCCGTGGCTTACTCATCGGACAATTTGACCAACAACGAAATCGGCTGGAAGACCGAATTCCTGGATCACCGCCTGCAATGGAACGGCGCGGTCTATCGGGAGAACTGGGACAATGTGCAAGTCGCGTTCTTCGATCCCACCGTGGTCGGCAATATTTTCTTCAATACCAACGGGCAGAACTTTCTCATCAAGGGCATCGAGACCTCGCTCGCCTACCGCGTCATCGCCGGATTGACGGTGCAAGGCGCGGGGGCCTGGAATCATAGCGAGCAGACGAATTCTCCGCAGCTGATCGACACCAATCCTGACAGCAACAATCATGGCAATCCGATCACCCAGGCCTGCGATGTCAACGGCGCGAATTGCGCGCAGGTCCAGAACCCATACGGATTGGCGGGATCGCCGAGTGCCAACGCGCCCCCGCTCGCCTACAGCCTGCGCGCCCGCTACGATTGGCACTTGAACGACTACGCGCCGTTTCTTCAAGCCGGCTTCCACCACACGGGCCATTCCTATACCCAGGCCGGCTCCAATCCGTCGATCTTCGAAGCGGGCGGTATTACCACCGGTCGACTGCGCTTCGAAAATCCGGCCTATTCGACCTTTGATGCGGCCTGCGGCGTGACCAAGGATGCCTGGATCGCGACGCTGTATGCTGAAAACCTGACCAATTCAAATGCCAGTACCTTCATCAGCACCGATCAATTCATCGTGGCGCAGACACCGCTGCGGCCGCGCGTCATCGGCCTGACGTTCGGATACAAATTCTAAGCGCAGGCTTTGACCGTGGTGGATGGGCGGGCGGTTTGCGTGTCAAACCGCTCACGGGCGGTTTAGCCTTCTCACCAACGCGGATTTGATTTGCGCAGCAAGCTCCGGCGTCAAGTCGCCGAGCGCACCCCGGCGTTCCGGCGGCAAATGCGCGACCGGGTCTGAAGCCGTCTGGAAAACGTAATGGTCGAATATTTCGCGCCATGCAGCGCGCTGACTCGCCGGCAGTTGGCGCAGCGTCAAAAAGCCGTGAAGCAGGCAATCATAAGGTGAACCGAACCTGGGTGACGCGGTGTCCCACCAGTAATTGACGAGAACGTTGAATCCGTCCAGGGACTTAACGTGATGCCACCAGAGATACGGGATGTAGACGGCGTCCCCGGGTTGAAGGTCAGCGACTTGAGCAGCGGCCAGCGCCTGTTCGAAACGCGGATATCGACCGAAATCCGGATCCTCCAAGGAGACCATGCTCACGGGCTGGCCTGCGAGCGTGAAATGAATTGGCCCCACATACAGATTGCGAATTTGATCCGGGGGGAAAAAAGTGAAGCGTCGGTGGCCGCCGACGACGCAGGCAATATTGTCGGAAATATCATAATGCGTTGTCACGGTAATGGAGTTCCCCACCCATATCCTCGGGATGGCTGACCGATTGGCCAGATCGATCGCGTTCTCGTTCAGGAAATTGGGCAAGTACTCAGGTATGGAGGCTGACTGTATGAAAATGGCGGGCGGGCTTGGGTCGTCAATATGCTTTAGCAGCGTTTCGAGCGTCGACGAGATGCTCTCGGACCGGCGCGTGAAATTGAGACCTGTCAGATCGTCGGAATAGAAAAAGCGCCCCCGAATTGCAGCGTCGCCGACGAGTGTTTCCACCGGGCGGCCGCTATCGCATTTCGCAATGTAATCGCAAAGTGCCCGGGCAGATTTCAATCCTTCCTGCACGGCCGGCCAATCTCTCATCAATCCTCTAAGGACGGCAGGCTTGTTCTCGGGAAGAATTGCATTGCTGAAGGTAGCGAGATCGACATCGTGCCATTCTCTGACCTTTGGTAGCACGCTCATCTCCTTGGTCAGCGCTGCGCGGTCTGCCAATTCGCCGCGGCGTAGTACGGCGCCTCGTCGGGCGCAAGCAGGCTGCGCCCAAGAATGTGATCGGCGGCTTTCTCCGCCAACATGATGGTGGGCGCGTTCAAATTGCCCGTGGTCACGCTTGGCATGATGGAGGAGTCCACCACGCGCAACCGCTCGATGCCGCGTACCTTGGTTTCCGGGTCGACCACCGCCATGGAATCGTCTGCTGCGCCCATTTTGCAGGAACAAGAGGGATGGTAGGCGCTTTCGACCTTGGCACGGATGAAGTCATCGATTTGCGCATCGGTTTGCACGCTCTCGCCCGGCTGCAATTCGCGGCCCCGGTAGGGATCAAACGCGGGTTGCGCGAATATTTCCCGAGTCAAGCGCACGCAGGCGCGCATCTCGATCCAATCATCTGGATGGCTCATGTAGTTGAAGAGAATCCGCGGCTTATCCAGCGGTTCGCGGGATCTCAATCGCACCCAGCCGCGGCTCTTTGAGCGCATCGGGCCGACGTGGGCTTGGAACCCGTGTTCCTGAGCCAGACTCGAACCGTCATAGGCCACGGCCATCGGCAGGAAGTGGTACTGGATGTCGGGATATGGAATGCCCGCCCTGCTGCGGATGAAGCCGCAGGTTTCGAAGTGGTTGGTGGCACCGAGACCATCCTTGCGCAGCAACCAGCGCGCGCCGATGGCCGCGCGCGCGAAGTTATTGATCGATGAATAGAGGGTGATGGGCTCCTTGCAGGCGACTTGGAAATAAAACTCCAGGTGATCCTGCAGATTCTCGCCCACACCCGGCAGATGCCGGATCACCTCGATGCCCTGTTCCCTGAGTTCCGCCTCGGGACCGAGGCCGGAGAGCTTCAGCAGTTGCGGTGAGTTGATGGGGCCGCCGCTCAATATCAGCTCCCGCGCCACCGGCACCCGATGCTTGACGCCACCGCGGGAATACTCGAGCGCCACGGCGCGCGCACCCTCGAAGATGATGCGGGTCGCAAGCGCATGCGTCAGGACTTTGAGATTCGGACGGTGCAGCGCCGGTCTCAAGTAAGCATTGGCGGCGCTCCAGCGCCGCCCGTCGCCAACGGTCATGTCCATGCGACCAAAGCCTTCCTGCTGATAGCCGTTTACATCATCGCTGTGCGGATAGCCGGCTTGCGCAGCGGCCTCCAACCAGACGGCATGCAGCGGATTGCCGAGGGTTCCGTAGCGCGTGCGCAGTCGGCCGGCTGAGCCCCGGTAGCGATCACCCCCCTCCTCCCGCTTCTCGGCGCGTTTGAAGTAGGGCAACACATCGCTGTAAGCCCAGCCGCGGGCACCCTGTGCCACCCAGGCTGCGAAGTCCTGGGGGTTGCCGCGGATGTACACCAAGCCGTTGATGGACGAGGAGCCGCCCAGAACTTTGCCGCGCGGGGTGTGCATGCTGCGCCCGTCCAAGTGCGGCTCAGGTTCCGTGTGAAAGAACCAGTTGTACTTGGGCATGTTCATCGGAATCGACAATGCGGAGGGCATCTGGATGAAGATCGAGCGATCGGAGCCGCCGTACTCCAGCAGCAGTACTTTGTTTCTCGAGTCCTCGCTCAGGCGATCAGCGAGCACGCACCCCGCGGACCCGGCGCCGACAATCACGAAATCGAAATTCTCTTCAGCCACTGGAGTTCATCAATATGGCGCGTCGATATTGCCCATCGCGACATAAACGCTTTTAAGTTGAGTGTAGTGCTCGAGCGCCGCGCGGCCGTTCTCGCGCCCCAGTCCCGAGAGTTTCACCCCGCCAAAGGGCAATTCGACCGGCGTGACATTGTATTGGTTGATCCAGCACGTCCCCGCCTGCAAGCGGGCGATGACCCGATGGCCGCGCGTCAAATCGTTGGTGAAAACGCCGGCCGCGAGGCCGTACTCGGTGGCATTGGCACGCGCGATGACCTGCTCTTCGTCCTCGAACTCGAGCACCGACATGACGGGGCCGAAAATCTCCTCCCGCACAATCGTCATGTCGTCGCGGCAATTATCGAACACGGTGGGCGCGACAAAAAATCCCTTGGCGAGTTCCCCGGTGGTCACGCGCATGCCGCCCGTGAGGATGCGTGCGCCCTCAGCGCGTCCTCGCGCAATGTAGCCCAGGACCTTGTGCATGTGCTGTTCGGAAATGAGCGCACCCACCTGCGTATCGGGATTCATCGGATCGCCGATTCGCATGGCATTGACGCGTTTCACGAGCTGTTCCAGAAAAGCAGTCTTGATCGATCGATGCACGAACACCCGCGTGCCGTTGGAGCAGACCTGTCCGGATGAATAGAAATTGGCCAACAGCGCGCCGGAGACGGCATTGCCGAGATGCGCATCGGCAAATACGATCAGAGGCGACTTGCCTCCCAATTCCAGCGTGACATTCTTCAGAGTCCGAGAGGCATCGCTCATCACGGCCTTGCCCGTGCCCACTTCGCCGGTCAAGGAGACCTTGCGAATATCGCGGTGAGCGGTGAGCAGTCTGCCGGTCTCGGCAAACCCTTGCACCACTTGAAAGGTGCCCGGCGGCAAACCGGCTTCCAACAGGATTTCCTGCAGCTTGACTGCCGTGAAGGGCGTCAGTTCGGCGGGCTTGAAAATCATGGCGTTCCCGCAGGCGAGCGCCGGCGCTGCCTTCCAGCAGGCGATTTGCAGCGGATAGTTCCAAGCCCCAATGCCGGCGACCACGCCCAATGGCTCACGCCGCGTATAGCCAAAGGCCAGGGGCCCCAGATCAATGTGTTCGCCGCTCAAACTTTGCGCCAGGCCGGCGAAATA
Organism: uncultured Gammaproteobacteria bacterium; assembly: GCA_963775565.1. GTDB lineage: Bacteria > Pseudomonadota > Gammaproteobacteria > Steroidobacterales > Steroidobacteraceae > Bog-1198. Next base: position 593,566 of record CAVZJP010000013.1, on the reverse strand, counting down.
TTCGAAACAATCGGCTCCGGAGGCCACGTCCACAACCCGGGTTTCTTGGATGGGCTTTCCCGTGTCCCGGGTCTCAAGCTCCGCAAGCTCTTGATTGCGGGATCGCAACAAGTCCGCGGCGCGGCGCAGTACCCGGCCCCGCTCGGCACCGGTCATGGCCCCCCAAACTCTCTGCGCACGCACGGCCTCGGAGACTGCGGCGTTGATCTCTGCCGCGCCCGCCACGATGACGTGTCCCAAGGTTTCCCCGGTGCCAGGATTGATGGACGCGAATCGCTGACCAGGCGCAGGAACCGTCGACTCCGCGTCGACGGCGGCGGGTACAACGCGGATCGACTGAGCGAGCCGTCCGTCGACGAATGCCGTCAACATCGCCCTCGCGCTCTCGCTGTCGGCCTCTCGCCATCCCGACAAGGCCGCGCGCAGCCAGACTCCGTCGATCATGGCGGCAATCATCTCTGCAAGATTGCGTGCTTCCTCTGGCGAAACCAGTTTGCGCAGGGAATTGAGCAGGTTGGATAACATGCGGCGCTGATACACGGCCTGAATTCGTTTCAAGCGCTCGACATGCAAGAGCTGTCCCCAAAACGCCAGCCAAGCGCTGCCGGTGCGTTGATCGAACTCTTCGGGGGCGAGATTTGCATCGATCACCGCTTGGATCCTGCCGCGCGGCGTCGATACGAGCCGCAATCGGGCGCGCACCTGGCTGCCGACGCGACGCGCCAGCGAGCGAAATGCCGCCTCCAGCAATCCGTCCTTATCATCGAAGTAATGCGCCACCAAGCCGGGGGACACGCCGGCGCGGGCTGCGATTTGCGCAAGCGTGGTGCCCACGAAGCCCAGTTCCGCTAGGCTATCGATGGTGACCTCAACCAGCTGACGACGCCTCATCTCCTCGACAGGTTCCAAATACGTGTCGCCGGATTCCATTGCTTGGGTATTCAATTTTGCGGCCTTGCGACTGGCTCGAGAACCGTCAAGGGTTCCATGGCAGTAATTTTACGATCCGTGATGGAAGTGACTTATACTTTCAATTTCAAATACTAGGGATGCATTGGTGAACTGGAAAAGAAGTCTGTTAAACGATCATTCAAGTCCAGCTTCGCCACTTCAATCATGCGGCTGCCAGGGGCACGCGGTCAACCCCCTGGGACGATCCCCATTGGGCGCGCTCGGCCGCCGCCACCTGCGGCGAATCAGTCGCCTCCTCGTGCTGCTGGCGGTTTCGTCGACGGCATTGGCGGCGCCCTCTGCTGACCCAGTGAGTTGCGGAGTCGTGCGCTTCTCCGACGTGGGCTGGACGGATGTCACCTCGACCACCGCGCTGGCGAATGAACTGCTGCGCTCGATCGGCTACTCGCCCAGCACCACGGTGCTGTCGGTGCCCGTCACGTTTGCCTCGTTGCAGAACAATGATATCGATGTGTTCCTGGGCAATTGGATGCCCACCCAAGAGGCCGATATACGTCGCTACTTGCAGGACGGTTCCGTGGTCGTGCTCGGCGCGAATCTGGTCGGGGCCAAGTATACCCTTGCGGTTCCCACCTATACGTTCGCCGCGGGCCTCAAGGACTTCAAGGACATTCAGCGTTTCGCGCCGGCGCTCAACAATTCGATCTACGGAATCGAACCCGGTAATGACGGCAACCGGCTCGTGCTGAAAATGCTCAAGGAGAATCTGTTCGGCTTGGGCGAGTTCAAGTTGATCGAGTCGAGTGAACAGGGAATGCTGGCGCAGGTGGAGCGAGCCGTCCGCGACAAGCAGCCCGTCGTGTTTCTTGCCTGGGACCCGCATCCCATGAACATGCGATTTGATCTGCAATACCTCACGGGCGGGGATGATGTCTTCGGACCCAATTATGGCGGCGCCACGATTTATACCGTGACCCGCAGAGGCTACAGCGAGGCCTGCCCAAACGTCGGACGGCTGCTCAACAACCTGAAATTCTCGCTGCGCGGCGAGAGCGAAATGATGGCAGCGATTCTGGATCGGCATGAACCACCCGATGTCGCCGCAGCGGAGTGGCTCAAGGCCAATCCCACCGCGATGAAGGCCTGGCTTGATGGAGTGCTCACCCTTGACGGCCGGCCCGCCCTGTCCGCACTGGTACATTCAGCGCCGCCGCCCCACCCCGGCGGTTTCGAGCAATGGGTCGTCAGCCACAAAATCCCGGTGGGCGACGCCATGGCCACGGCCATCGAATACATCAAGGCTCACGGCACCGTGGTATTCGACGGCATCTCCGCCATTATCCGCGCGACCGTCAATGCCGTGAACGTGCTGCTGCGTGCACTGCCCGCCCCGGCTTTGATTGTGGCTGCTGCAGTACTCGCTTGGGGGCTGCGCCGTTCGCTGCCGCTCGCTGCCTTTGTCGCCGCCGCCCTGTTGTTCATCTTGAACCAAGGCTACTGGGCGGCGACGCTCGAGACTCTGGCACTGGTGCTGGTGGCGACTGTGGCGTCCGCGGCGATCGGCGTGCCGATGGGAATCGCGGCCGCCCATCGGCCTCGCCTGTATGCGGCGCTTCGTCCCGTGCTCGATTTGATGCAGACCCTGCCCACATTCGTGTACCTCATTCCGACCCTGGTCTTGTTCGGTTTGGGCGTGGTCCCGGGGTTGATTTCGACGGTGATTTTCGCTTTGCCCGCCCCGATTCGCCTCACGCATCTCGGGATCTCGTCGGTTCCAAAGCCTCTCATCGAGGCCGGCGAGGCATTCGGCGCAACGCCGATGCAGCTGCTTTGGAAAGTTGAATTGCCCAGCGCGGGGCCGACGATCATCGCGGGCATCACTCAATGCATCATGCTCAGTTTATCCATGGTGGTGATCGCAGCCCTGGTCGGCGCCGGCGGTCTCGGCGTACCGGTCGTGCGCGCGCTGAACTCTGTGCAGGTTGGCATGGGATTTGAGGCCGGTTTTACCATCGTGCTGCTCGCCATCATCCTGGATCGGATCAGCCGGCCGAAAGATCGCGGAGATTCCCGATGAGTTCGCTCGATGCCGCGGTGGAATTCAAAACCGTCGATATTTTATTCGGCAAAGCCGGCCGCGAAGGGCACAAGGCGATGCGCGACGCGCTGAGCGCCTTGGATGCCGGCGGCACGCGTGAGGAAATCCAGGATAAGCAAGGAGTGGTCGTCGGCGTCGCAGGTGCGAATTTGCGCGTCGCCCGCGGCGACATTTCCGTGCTCATGGGCCTTTCAGGGTCGGGCAAGTCGACTCTATTGCGCGCGGCAAATGGGTTGAATCCAGTCACGCGCGGTTCGGTCCTGGTGCAGGACGGTGAATCGACCATCGATGTGGCGAACTGCGATCAGCAACAGCTGCGCAGGCTGCGCCGTGAAAAGGTTGCCATGGTGTTTCAGCAATTCGGTCTGCTGCCCTGGCGCACAGTGCGTGAGAACGTCGGATTTGGATTGGAGTTGCGCGGCGATGGCAGCGTCAAACGCAAAACAGTAGTCGATGAAAAACTCGAACTGGTGGGACTGACGCAATGGGCGGAACGCCAGGTCGGGGAATTGTCCGGCGGCATGCAGCAGCGCGTCGGACTGGCGCGCGCCTTTGCCACCGAAGCGGACATTCTTCTCATGGATGAACCGTTTTCGGCGCTGGATCCGCTGATCCGCAACAAGTTGCAGGATGAACTACTCGAGCTCCAGGCCCGGGTCAAGAAGACCATTGTATTCGTGAGTCATGATCTGGACGAGGCATTGAAACTGGGCGACCGGATCTCGATCATGCGCAACGGGCGCATCATTCAGACGGGCACGGCAGAGGATATTGTGCTCGCGCCGGCCGATGACTATGTCGCCGAGTTCGTGCTGCACATGAACCCTCTCACGGTACTGACGGGCGGCATGATCATGCAACAGCGCGCAGATCTTAAGGGCGATGGCGCGGCGATTTGGCTCGACGCCGGTAAGCGCTATCTACTCTCTGTGGATGCTGTGGGACAGGCGTTGGGATTAACGCTTGACGGCGTCACACACCCGTTGCGCCACATCCGCGACGACGCCGAGATCGCCGTCGAACAGACCGGGCTGACCATCGCACCCGCTTCCATGTCACTGCAGGCCATTATTCAATTGCGCCAGACATCGGGACACCCCGTGCTGGTCGCCGAGGACGGCAGAATAGTCGGGGTATGCGCCGAGACCGATATTATTCGGGCGCTTGCCCGCGGCAACTCGCCGCGCTAGAAGCCTTGGCTCAAGGCTCCTAGACGCGGCTCACCGCCACCGGACTCTTCGGCATCGGCTCCTGAACGTTGTCGCGTGAGCTCATCCAGGCATGCAGCGCGACACCGGTGAGCACAATCGGCAACCCGAACAGGACGTTGGGCGAGAATGTTTCCCCGCCCAGCCACCAGCCCACACACAGTCCCACGGGCGGATTGACGTAGGCGTAGGTCGCCGCCAGCGTGGGCGACACACGCTCGACCAGGAATCGATAGGCGGAAAAGGCAATGATGGAGCCGAATACCACCAGGTAGCCCCACGCCGACCAAACGCGGGGCGCGCTGGGAAGGATCCAGTGCTCGCCCAATGCGGCGCTGATTGCCAGAGCCATGACACCCGCCGTGAGCATTTCCGCGCCGAAGCCGGTCGGGCCGTGCGGGATATCGAGCCGGCGGGAAAGCACCGTGCCGAAAGACCAGCATGCCGTGCCGAAAAGGATGATCAGCGTGCCTGCCAAGCTGGCCTGTAAGTCGCGACCCAGCAGCATCACCGCGGCGCCGACCGCTCCGACCGCAATGGCGATCCATTCGCCCCGCCGCGGCCAGTCACCAAAAACGCAACTCCACAACGCGGTCGCAAGCGGCATGACGCTGATGAGCGCCACGGTCGCTCCGGAACTCACCCAGTGCTCAGCGACGGTGACACCCCCGTTGCCAATCACGAGAAGAAGGAGTCCCACCAGAGCGGCGCCGCCCCATTGTTTTAGCGTAGGCCGGGCGCCCCCACGCAGCGCTTGCCAGCCCAATAGCAGGCCGCCCGCCAGCACAAAGCGCGTACCCACCAGGAAGAAAGGCGGGAAGCCTTCGATTCCAACCTTGATGGCAAAATACGTCGTGCCCCACACCACATAAACCGCCAAGAGGCACGCGCCGATCTGCAATGCAGAGGGCCTGCTGCTCTTCTTCGAATCCTGTATGGGGTTGGATTTGACGGACATGCTGTTCGGCCTATCCGATCCACTCTATGGTGTGCCCCGCGCCTTATCAAGGACACCTTCTTAAGCATCGGTAACATTTACTTACGCCAATCTGCGCAGTCCCATGCACTAGGCTTTGTGCCGATCCAGTAGCCAGCTCGCGATCGCGGCAGGCACTGATTTGCAGCTCTTGCCGCCGACATACAGACCGATGTGGCCGGCATCAATTTCCAGCGACTGATAGTCCTTGCTGCCCACATGGACCCCGAGCGGCACACTCGCGCTGGGCGGGACCAGATGATCCTTCGTGGCATAGATGTTGAGCACCGGCAGCGTGATGTTCTTGAGCCGTACCGGCTTGCCGCCGAGCGTCAGTTCATCTCGAATGAGCCGATTCTCCTTGAAGAACCACTGTATGAAATCCCGAAACGCTTTGGCGGGCTGATCCGGACTGTCGAAGATCCATTTCTCCATCCGCATGAAATTTTCCAATTGCACCCGATCCCCTTGCATGCGCAGCAGGTTGACGTACTTCTGCTGAGTGAGACGGAACGGCATCAAGGAGAGATAGACAAAGTTCAGAAAATCGCCCGAGACATTTCCCGATTTCGTCAGGAGGTCAACGTCAATGGGCTGCGCCCATTTTGATAACAGGTTTTCGGGGGTCTTGAAATCGACCGGCGTTACCATGGTGATGAGTTGAGCGATTTGCCTGGGCTCGAGCGCCGCATAGCAAAGGCTCATCGTGCCTCCCTGGCATACGCCCAGCAGATTGAGGGAATCAATTGCATGCTCTTTCAGGATGAATTCGACGCAATGCCGCAAGTGTCCATCAATGTATTCGTCAAGTCCGGCGAAGCGATCTGCTCCGTCCGGATAGCCCCAATCGAGGAGATAGACCTCCAAGCCGGCAGATAACAGCTCGCGAATGAACGACCGATCCGGCTGCAGATCGAGCAGATACGGGCGGTTGACCATCGCGTAACAAATCAGCAGAGGCTTGATGGCGGCCGAACGTGCCAGCGGGGTATAGCGAAATAGCCGTACCTTGTTTTCCGTGTAGACACAGACCTTCGTCGACGCCCCTACTTCGACGTCGCCCATGCCTTGCAAAGAACGCAGTAGCGATTTGCCCTGCTGTTGCATGTCCGCCGCGGATTGCAGCAGTTGCGCAAGCGACTCGGGTGTGGCGCTCACGGATGAGCCCGTTTGCTGTTCTTGCGCGCGCGGCTGGCCGGTTTCTTGGGAGGCGCTTTGGCGCGTTTTGCCGCTCGCGCCTGCGCCCGCGCCGGCGCCGGCGCTGCAGCTGCGGCTGCGGCCGCCGTTGCCAACAATCGAACCTGACGATTCAACGTATCGACCTCTTCCCGGCTCGGCAAATCCAGCTGACGGGCGATTCGCTCGACCAACTTGCCCCGTTCAATTTTGATGGCGCTCGCAATATTGCACAGCTCACCGAACAGGCGCGCGAAAGCGTCGCCGCGCGCCGCTTGTGCGTAACAGCTTTCCGCGCATTCGATCCACTCGTCGTAGAGGTTCGCCGGCGATGTGAGCAATGATTCTTTGGCTTCGATGCGCTTCTTCATGATTTGCAGCGCATCCTGCATGACGTTCGCGCTCTGCTGCGTCAACTCCCCGCACCGTTGTTGGAACTGTTTACCGAGATCAAGTAATCGTCCGCCGATTTCTTGGTACTCGCGCGACAATCCGAGCGGCGGCATCGCATGAACCGACGAGTCGGCGAATCCCATGCCAAGCCCGTCGATGAATGCTTTCCAAGGCTCGGACGTCGGCATGGTGACCGGCGCTGATTTATCGACCAATTTCGCGAATAGATCCTGAAAGGCGCCGGCCTGATCCATCCAGACCTTCAGAAAGTCGGCGCTGAAGGGAAAGTTGCCCGGAAAGGGCTCTCTCGCGCTCACAAAATGTGTTCTATGCGATGCATCATTTTTCGGCTTTTGCGGTCTAAATCTCAGCTATTATTTATTGTGCGGTGCATACTAAAATGGCTATAATGGCTCCAGGCTGGCAACAATGATATGTCGAACGAACGCGTCATAAAAAAATACGCCAATCGGCGACTTTATGATTCGACGGAAAGCCGTCACGTCACTCTCGATGACATCCGCAAAATGATCGTCTCGGGGGCAAAAGTAAAGGTCGTCGATGACAAATCCGGCGAGGATCTGACCCGCGCGGTGCTACTGCAGGTGATCGCCGAACAGGATCAGTTCGGCACGCCTGTGCTGAGCACCGAATTGCTCGAGTCGATCATTCGCTTCTACGGAAATCCCGTTCAGGAGATGTTGACCCGCTACATGGAACAAAGCGTCTCGGCGCTGGCGCGCCAACAAGATGCCATGCGCGCCGAAATGACCAAGGCCCTCGCGGGACCCATGGCGCCGCTGGCTGACTTCGCGCGCCAGAACATGGAGCAGTGGTCAAAAATCCAAGCCTCCATGATGAGCGCCTTCGCGGGTACAAAGCCTGAGCCGCCCCCTCCCGGGCAGGGCGAATCCAAGCAGCCCAACAAGAAATAGCCACGCCATCGAATTTTTGATCAGGATGAATTCATGAAGATTAAAGACAAAACCATAGTCATCACGGGCGCCGGCCGAGGTATCGGACGCGCCCTCGCCATTCGCTTCGCCACCCAGGGCGCCCACATTGCGCTGCTTGACATGAATGCGGCGGATCTGGCTTCCGCCGCCCGGCAATGCATTGAACTTGGCGTCCGTGCGCAGGCTTACACCGTCGATGTGTCTCGCGAGGACGGGGTTGCAACTGCGCTCGATGCGGTGGTGCGCGATTTCGGAAGCCTTGATGTCATCGTCAATAACGCGGGCATCGTCAAGGATGCACTTCTGATCAAGGTCAAGGATGGCGATGTCGTCGGCAAGATGTCCCTGGAGCAGTGGCGCGCGGTGATCGACGTGAACCTGACCGGCGTATTCCTGTGCGCACGCGAAGCGGCTGAACGTATGATCAAGCTTGCCAAGGGCGGAGTGATCGTGAATATCTCCAGCATTTCGCGTCATGGGAACGCGGGGCAATCGAACTACTCGGCGGCAAAATCAGGCGTCGCATCGATGACGGTCGTGTGGGCAAAGGAACTGGCACGCTACGGAATACGCGTGGGCTGCATCGCCCCTGGATTCACTCACACCGACATTCTTGCCTCGATGAAGCCTGAAGTGCTCGAGAAAGTGATTGCGCCGGTGCCGCTCAAGCGGCTGGGCCAGCCGGACGAAATCGCGCACGCCGCGCAGTTCATCATCGAGAATGATTTCTTTACAGGACGTTGCTTAGATCTCGACGGCGGCTTGCGCTTGTAATCGCGAGGGTACGCCCCTGGCGGCGGCCAACAGGGTGGCGGAGACTTTGCGCACCCGCATCACGGAGCAGGCGAGCAGATCATCGGTAACGGTGGACACGTCGATTGGCGTGCACGTCGAGTCCTTCAGTCCAAGCTGACCGGCCACCAGCATTTCCACCGCCTCGGCTTCGTACTCGCATACTGTGCGATTGAGCCGCTCATCGGAATGCACCAACAAATGGGTTAGCTCGTGAATCAGGGTGAGCAATTGCTGTTCCTTGCTCAACCCGCTGCGCAGAATCATTCGCTGGTCCTGCAGGCGGCCCAGCACCCAGGGGCAAAGAGCGGCGCGGAATACAGTGACACCGCGAACCGCGGCAAAGCGCTCCAGACGATCGATGAAATGCTGCAATTGCATCGGTTCGATGCTGGCAGATCCGCCTGATCGCGGCAACGCATCCGGCGACCGGAGTCTCCTCAATAACTAGTGCAGCGCATTATTTCTGATGACAGAAATGCGCTTTTTATCTTGTTAATATAATATTATCTTTATTAATCAATCTATTACTTACGTATATCGTCGTCTTCTGCTGGCGGTATATTTCTTTTGCACTGCATACTTTTTTCTGTATAATGCGCCTCACCCGGATTGCAATTGCGCATCTTCAAGGAGCCTCACATGACCCAGCCGACCTTTGATTTCAGCACCCTTTTTGAAACCTATAAATCGGCCATGGCGCCGGTTTTTCGCGCCCAGCAGGAAGGTTTGAAGACCTTGGAACGCCTGGCTCGCTACCAATTCGCGGTTGCCGGCGACTACCTGGAGTGGAGCCTGGCGCAAGCCAAGGTAAACGTCGGCCCGAAGTCCCCCGCCGACCTGCTTGGACAGCACACCACCTTGAATCTGTCCTTGAGCGACAAGCTGCGCGCCCGCGCGGAAGAGTTCAGTCAGATTGCCACCGAAACCCAGGGTGCGGTCAGCCAGTGGATTGACGAGACCAGCGCCAAGGTTGCGGAGACGGTCAAGAAAGCCGCCTAACCTCTTTAGTTCAGGTTGTTATCGATTAGGGCGACTTCGGTCGCCCTTTTTTTTACAAAAGAAGCAGCCGCGTGACATCATAATCGTCGGGGGGACTTGGAGCACTATGGCTGAATCCGTACAAGGTTCGACGGCCGAAGAACAACTGGCGCGTGAAATGCGGGCCCAATTGGCCGCGATCACGGGAGGCCTCGCGCCCGATGACTACGCCCAGGCGTGGTGGGACTGGTACCTCAATATTGCGAAGGCCCCGCAAAAGCAATCCGATATCGCGCAGACGGCCTTTAAGGCACTGATGGATAACTTTACGTTTGCCCTCCAAGCTGCGGCCGGCAAGCCCGTCGCGCCGGTGGCTGAGGATCCGCGATTCGCCTCGGACGCCTGGAAGCAATGGCCTTTCAATGTCATGGCCCGCGGCTATCTGAATTGGAGCAAGGTGGTTCAGCAGGCAACCAGCGATGTTCCGGGTCTGGCACCGCGAAGTGCCGATCTCGTTAAATTTACCACCCGGCAAATGTTCGACGCCGCCTCCCCTGCCAATCACCTGCTCTCGAATCCCGAACTGTTGGAGTTGACGCGCGCGCAGTCCGGTCAAAATTTGGTGAACGGCTTCCAGAATTGGCTGGAGGACGCCGGTCGGGTCGCCAAGCACGATCTGCCGGTCGGAACGGAGAATTTCAAAGTCGGCGTTGACGTCGCCGTCACGCCGGGCAAGGTCATCTTTCGCAATGAACTGATCGAACTCATTCAATACGCCCCGACGACGGCGACCGTGCATCCCGAGCCGGTGCTGATCGTTCCGGCGTGGATCATGAAGTACTACATACTCGACTTATCGCCGGCAAATTCCTTCGTGCGCTTCTTGGTCGAGAAGGGCCACACGGTATTCATGATCTCGTGGAAGAATCCGAATGAGGCGGATCGCAATCTCGGCATGGATGACTATCACGATAAGGGAATTCGCGCTGCCATCGACGCGGTCGCAGCCACCGTGCCGAACGTCAAAATTCACTCGGTGGGCTATTGCATCGGCGGCACCTTGTTGTCGATTGCCGCTGCCGCCATGGCGCGGGACGGCAGGCATGAATTGGCTTCGATGACATTGCTGGCGGCGCAGATGGATTTCAGCGAGCCGGGGGAGTTATCGTTCTTCATCAGCCCCAGCCAATTGTCGATGCTCGAGGCGGTGATGCACAAGGCGGGCGTCTTGAGCAGCGACAAGATGGGCGCGGCGTTCGGCCTGCTGCGCGCAAACGATCTGCTATGGGCGCCCGCGCTCAACACCTACGTCAAGGGCAAACGTGAAAAACTCAACGATCTGATGGCATGGAACAGCGACGGCACGCGCATGCCCTGGCGGATGCACAGCGAATATCTGACGCAACTTTACCTGCAGAACGATCTTGCGGGCGGCCGTTTTCAAGTCAATGGCCAAACGATCGACCTCAAGTCAATCACGCTGCCCATGGTCGTGTTCGGCACCGAGACCGATCATGTCGCTCCCTGGAAATCGACCTTCAAGGCGCGCGGCCTGACGCGATCGGCCGACTACACCTACGCCTTGACAAACGGCGGACACAACGCCGGAATTGTCTGCGGTCCGGTCCATCCGCGACGCCGGTTTCGTGAGCTTACATGGCGTGACTCACTGACTTCATGCGGGCCCGAGCAATGGCTGGAGAAGAGCACGCTGCATCAAGGTTCGTGGTGGCCTTGGTGGCAGCAATGGCTGACGGCACATTCCGGTGCGCAAACATCCGTGCTGCCGGGTTTCGGCAATGCGGCCGCGGGATTCAATGTGCTCGGCGATGCGCCGGGTGAATATGTTCTGCAGCGATAGTCGTTGCAGTAACAGTCGCGAGGGGACGTCATGGCAAGTAATCGAATCGCTTATGTAACCGGCGGGATGGGCGGGATCGGCTCAGCCATCTGCGCCAGATTGTGCACTGAAGGCTACACCGTCATTGCCGGGTGCGGCCCCAACTCGACGCGCAAGGATGCCTGGATTGCCGATATGCGGGCGAATGGACACAAGGTGCATTGTTCCATCGGCAATGTTGCGGATTGGGATTCGACGGCTGCCGCCTTCGCAAAGGCTCGCGCAGAGATTGGGGAGATCGATATATTGGTCAACAACGCCGGCATTACGCGCGACGGAACGTTTCGCAAGCTCACCAAGGAGTCGTGGGACGCGGTGATCAACACCAACCTTAACTCCTTGTTCAATGTCACCAAGCAGGTCATCGATGGAATGGTCGACCGCGGCTGGGGCAGGATCATCAACATCTCTTCCGTAAACGGCCAGAAGGGCCAGTTCGGACAAACCAATTACTCGACGGCCAAGGCGGGTATCCATGGTTTCTCCATGGCGCTTGCGCAGGAAGTGGCATCGCGCGGCGTGACCGTGAATTCCGTGTCGCCCGGCTACATCGGCACGGATATGGTCAAAGCAGTCAAGCCGGAGGTCATGGAAAAAATCGTTTCGACCATTCCAGTCAAGCGGCTGGGAGATCCCAGCGAGATCGCATCCATCGTCGCCTGGCTCGCATCGGATGAAGCAGCATTTGCCACGGGCGCTGACTTTTCAGTGAACGGCGGCCTGCACATGGGCTGAGCTAAGGACTAACGGAACGCACCAAATGCCTACGCGAGGCGGTCAAGATATCGTGCAAGAAGTGCTGTCCGGGTTGCAGCAATCACTGGACCGCCAACTTGCCCTGTTGATGCGCGCCGTGACCCCCGAGGGGGTCCACAAAACGCGCATTTGCGTCAGAAGGCTGCGCGTTGCGCTGCGATCTTTGAAGCACCAGCTGCGTCCGCCGCTGCGAAAGCGCTATTCACTGGCGTTGCGGCGATTTGCGACCGACCTTGAAAAGGCCAGGGAGGCGGTTGCGCTGGAATTGGCGGCCAAGGCGCTCATCGAGCACAGCATCATCGTCGATCACGAGCAGATTCCGGAACTGCTTGCGCTGCTCGCCGAGCAGCGAGTCCGATCCCACCAGGAATTGCGCAAGCTGATCGCAACCCGCGGTTGGAGACGGCGGGCCGCGCAGATCGCGCGCTACTCGAGCGAACACCTGACCATCAACCCTTCGGATACCTCCCTGTTGACGATTCGCGACATCCTTGCGCGCCGTCAACGCCGGCTGCGCCGGGCGTTGCGCCACGTCGGCGCCGCGCCCCGAAAAATGCACCGCTTGCGGCTTAGAATCAAAGAGGCTCGCTATCTCGACGAGGATTTCGGATCGCTGCTGTCCATGTCTGAGGACAGAGAGCTCAAGCGCCTACGCCAGTTGCAGGATCGCCTGGGACAGCTTCACGACAATTTCCAGCTCAAACAATGGCTTCGCGCCCAATCCAGGTGCCAACCGTTTGCGCGAAATCTCTGTTACGTTCTGGATTCCCGCCAGTCGCAATTGCTCAAGGTCATCTCTCAGCTAAGCAAGGCGGTGCGCAAGGACCCGGCAAACGTCGAGCTCGCCGCTTAGGCAGAGTCGCGCCACTCGAATCGGAAAATCGGACCGTTCCACGTTTCAGTCTGCACATCGAGCTCGCGCACGCACAAGGCCTGCGCGGCGCCGGCGATGATTCGCCGCCAGAATTCATAGGCGGGTTTGTTCTTGCGCGCGACCGCCACTTCCCACTGTCCTGGCTGCTGCGAAAACATCGCCAGCGCCGCCATGCGGCCCACACCCTGGCCGCGGTACTTTCGCAGGACGAAGAATTCGCCGACATTGCGGTGAGTCGGCATGCCCGAATGGGCCTGATCGTTGATGAGCGCAAATCCTGCCAGGGCGGCATGCTGCCAAATGAGCAGCGCCGACCAGGTTGGCCGCGTCCAGTATTCATCCAGCGGGTAGCCTGAAAATTTGCCGTCGGGACCCAGATCCCCGCGCGAGGTGCCTGCCCAAAATTCGGAAAAATCATGGGTGTACAGCTGCGCCAGATTTTGAATGATGGGCGCCTGCGAACCTTGGGCCTGCGTGAGGGTCACGGAACCGGCACTGGCGGCGGTAGTAACGGGGTTCATCGTTGCAGCGTCTAGTTCGGCAATCTCGGTTCTAAACTACTTCGGCGGAGCCGCAGGCGGGGCTGCAGCAGGCGCTGGAGCGGCCGGAGGCACATCGCCCTTGGTGGTGCGCTTGGTGAATCGCCAGCCGTCCTTGGTCTTGATGAGACTGTCCGAATACATCCCCGTCGTCAGGATGCTCGGGGGCTTGGTGCCAAAATCAACCAGCATCAGATAAACGGATGCCGTCGCTTCCTTGGAATCTCCGCTGATTTGCAGGTTGTTGTTCCAATGCTTGCGCGTGGCGCCGCCAAGTTTTTCCCGCCACATTTTGACGAATCCCACCAGCGCGTCATGACCGCTGAAGGTGTTGAAGACACCATCCGGCGTGAAAGTCGCGGCCCAACCCTCGGCATCGCCGCTATCGATGGCGTTGTTGTACCTCGCGTAAAGCTGCTGTATCTCAAAATTATCCTGCGCTGAGAGCGGAGGCGTTGCAGCCCAGGATGTCCCGGCGAACACGCCGAAGGCGATGAACACTGCTAACTTCGACATTTTTTTCATATCGGTCTCATGATTGAATGGGGACACTATTTATTCGGATTGACGAGTGCCTGGTACGTCAGAGCCCGCGACAGATTCTCGACGTCGGGTGCGCCGGGCGCGATCAGCCATCGCTGGATGATGCCGACGAACACCACATCGTTGGTCGGGTCTATCCAAAACCAAGTGCCGGCCACGCCATCCCACAAAAACGTGCCGTTCCCGGCCGTGCTGCCCAATTTCCGCGGGTCCTCGAGAATCGCGAAATCATAGCCAAATCCGAGGCCAGGCTGCATTTGATAAAAACCGATGCCGAATTTTCTCGCGTTCTTGACTTCGTCACTGACGTGATTCGTCCGCATCAGTTCGATGGTGCTCGGCGCAACCAGACGCACTCCATTCAACTCTCCGCCGTTCAGCACCATTTGCGCAAAGCGCAAATAGTCCCCGGCCGTCGAATACAAGCCGCCGCCGCCGGATGGCAGTCCAGGCGGCTGGCTGATGCCGGGATCCGTAGGCATGGCCTTGGCGCCCGCGATGGCGTCGCCTTGATAAATGCTCGCCACACGACCGAGTTTTTCCGCAGGGACGTAGAACCCCGTGTCCTTCATTCCCAGCGGCAGGAAAATCCGTTCCCGCACAAAATCCGCGAACGGCTTGCCGGAAAGTTTTTCGACCAGATAGCCTTGAATGTCGACCGAGATGCTATAGACCCAGCCCTCGCCGGGCTGATACAGCAGCGGCAACTTGGCTACTCGGTCGATGAAATCCTGCAATGTAGGCGCGCCCAGCAGTTGCGCCTCTTGATACATCTTGTCGACCGGCGTTGCGCCAAACACCCCGTAAGTGAAGCCGGCGGTATGCGACATCAACTCGCCCATGGTCGGCGCATGTCCGGGCTTGTCAAAGGTTGGGTTGCCGTCCTTGTCGACCCCTGAATACACTTTGAGATCGCGAAATTCAGGAATGTAGCGTGCGATCGGATCGCTGGGCTTCCACTTTCCTTCCTCGTACAGCATCATCATCGCGATACCGGTGATCGGCTTGGTCATCGAGTAGATGCGCACGATGGTGTCTTTCTGCATCGGCTTCTGGCTGGCGACATCCGCGTAGCCATAGGTCTTCTCTTCCACGATCTTGCCGTGGCGCGCGAGGACCGTGACCATTCCGGCGACTTTCTTGGCATCGACCAATGATTTCATGCCGCTATCGAGTTTGCCGAGGCGCTCAGAGGAGAACCCGACGGATTCGGGCTTGGTTTCCGTCATTTCGCTGCCGGCCGCGCCCGGGTGTGCCGCCTTGGCGGCCTGCGCGCCCACCTGGCTTGATAGGAACAGGGCCAGCGAAACGGCCCCAAGCACTCTTTGAAATGGCATCGAAACCCCTCCCCTTCTTTGTGTTTCAACGATCCGCCGCGAGGCGAGATGATGCCACGGCGTACCGCCAAGGGACAGGATATAATCAGACCTGCCCGTCGTTCGATGGCCAAGAAAAACCATGTCGGGATGTTCGCGCCAAGACCGCACACCTGGTCGGGGGGCCGCAAGCTTGCGAATGGCGGGTACGCGAGGTACAGCAAAGCGATGAATGAGACTGCGGAAAAAACTCCGGCGACCGACCGGACAGCGCTTTTGAATCAGCTGAAAATCGATCGCAGTGAACCGCCGGTCTCCGACGGCCGGGGCAAATGGTGGGCCACCGGCATTGCCGTCCTGTTGGTGGCTGCGTCGGGCGCTTGGTACTTGATGCGGCCGACCGGCCAGCCGATAACCACCGCCGTCGCCCAGGCCGCCCCCAGTGCCGGCTCGGCGGCTTCCATGAGCGCGTCCCTGTTGGACGCTTCCGGCTATATCGTGGCCCGCCGCCGTGCCACGGTGTCCTCGAAAGTAACCGGGAAAGTCACGAAGGTCATGCTCGAAGAGGGCCAGCGCGTCGAGGCCGGCGAGATCATTGCGACGCTGGACGACGCCAACTGGAAGGCGGCGCTCGCTCAGAGCATCGCCCAGGTGCAGCAGGCCGAGGCCAACGTCGCTTCAGCGCAGGTGGCTTTCGATGATGCCAAGCCCATATTCGAACGCAGCAAACAGCAGAAGGACGCGGCGGTGATCAGCGCGCAAAGCTTCGATGAGTCGCATGCGCAGTTCGATGTGGCACGAAACAATCTCATCGTCGCGCAGCGCGGGCTCGACGCCGCCCGCGCCGGTGTCGAGGTGGCGCGACACAATCTCGACGACACCGTGATCCGGGCGCCGTTCGCGGGAATCGTCACAGAGAAAGCGGCGCAGCCGGGCGAAATGGTCTCTCCCGTTTCGGCAGGCGGCGGTTTCACTCGCACCGGCATTGGAACGATCGTGGACATGGATTCGCTCGAGGTCGAGGTCGACGTCAGCGAAAACTTCATCAACCGGGTCCGCCCGCAGCAGCCGGTGACCATCAAACTCAACGCGTATCCGGACTGGGAGATCCCGGGCTCCGTCATCGCCATGATTCCCACGGCAGACCGGGCCAAGGCGACGGTCAAGGTGCGGATTGCCATCAAGCCCAAGGATCCACGCATCATCCCGGAAATGGGCGCGCGGGTGGCGTTCTTGAGCGAGAATGAACCGTCGGCCTCCGGGACCGAGAACATCGTCGCACCGCGAGGCGTGGTGATACCCGGCGAAGCCGTGAGCACCAGCGGCGATGTCAGCATCGTGTTCATCGTGCATGGTTCGACGGTCGAACGCCGCGCGGTCCGCCTCGGCGGCAAAAGCAGTGCGGGTCAGGTGGTTCTGGCCGGGCTGGATGCCGGCAACACGGTGGCGTTGGGCGACTTGAGCAAGCTGAGCGATGGCGCGCGCGTGCGCGTCGAAAAGCAATAAGGAGCGAAAGATGAGCACACTGGTCTCACTCAACAACGTCGTAAAGCGCTACCAGCGCGGCAAGCAATCCGTCGAGGTGCTGCACGGGGTGAATCTTTCGATTGAGCAGGGTGAATTTCTTTCCCTCATGGGTCCGTCGGGATCCGGAAAAACGACGCTTCTGAACTTGATTGCGGGCCTGGATCAGCCCACCGAAGGCGAGGTCACCGTCGCGGGCGAGCGCATCGACCGGCTCGCCGGCGGCAAGCTCGCCAAGTGGCGCGCGCGGCATATTGGCTTCGTATTCCAGTTCTATAACCTGTTGCCGGTGCTCAGCGCCGCGCGCAACGTCGAGGTGCCGCTGCTGTTGACCAACCTTTCCGCTGCACAGCGCAAGCAAAACGTGCGCGCGGTACTCGAGCTGGTGGGCCTGGCCGATCGCGCGAGCCACAAGCCGAGCGAACTGTCCGGCGGACAGCAGCAGCGCGTGTCCATTGCACGAGCCCTGGTCGCCGATCCGACCCTCTTGGTTTGCGATGAGCCCACCGGCGACCTCGACCGTGAGAACGCCGAGGAAATATTGCGGCTGTTGCAGACTCTGAATCGCGATCAGGGCAAGACCATCATCATGGTGACGCATGATCCGCTGGCCGCCGATCATGCCGCACGCACCCTGTATGTCGATAAGGGTCGCCTGGTGGGCGCCCCCGCAAGGAGCGCGGCATGAAATATCTGATGCTCATCTGGGCGGGGCTGTGGCGCAAGAAGACGCGCACCATTCTGACCATGTTGTCGATCGTGGTGGCGTTTCTGCTGTTTGGATTGCTGCAGGGTATCAATCAGGGAATCAAACAAGGCCTGGGAGACACTGCCAACAACCGGTTGTGGACGACGAACAAGATGAGCAACATCAGTTCGCTGCCGGTGAGCATCATGGATCAAATGCTGACCGTGAAGGGCGTGCGCGCGGTTGTGCACTTGAGCTTTTTCGGCGGCTACTTCCAGGATGGCAAGAATGTCATCGGTGCATATACAACCAACGTCGACAAGCTGGCCGTCGTTTACCCGGAGCTTGATATTACGCCGGCACAAATCGAAGCGATGAGGACGACACGTTCCGGCGCGCTCATCGGCCGCCCTCTGGCGGACAAGTATCATTGGAAGGTCGGCGACAAAATCCCGTTGGGCACGACAATCTGGACCAACAACGAGGGCAGCAACAATTGGGCTTTTGATATCGTCGGTATCTACGACGCAAACGCGCAATTCGCCAAATCGCCGCTCGGCAGCGCTTTTTGGATCAATTACGACTACTGGGACGAAGCGCGCAAGTTCGACAAGCACAAGGTCCATCAATTCATCGTGCAAATCGATGACCCGACACAAGGGGCGGCGATTTCGGCACAAATCGACAAATTGTCGGAGAATTCGTCGGACGAGACGCGCACTCAGTCGGAAAATGCCGCGCTGCAATCGCAATTGAAGCAACTCGCGGACATCAATTTCATTACGAATTCCATCGTCGGGGCGGTGATGTTCACCCTGCTTTTCCTGACGGCCAATACCATGATGCAATCGGTGCGCGAGCGGATTCCGGAGCTCGCCGTGCTCAAGACGCTGGGTTTCACCGGCGGCAAAGTTTCAGTACTGGTGCTCATCGAATCGTTGATGCTGTGCCTGTTCGCGGCAATCGTCGGCTTGATTCTGTCCGCAGGGGCGATGAAAGCGGTCGGTGCCATTCTGGGCCCGGCCAAGCTGCCCGGCATCGTGGTCGTTGCCGGACTCGCCATCGCCGTGCTGCTGGCCGTCATCAGCGGGCTGCCGCCCGCCCTTCGCGCGCAGCGGCTGAACATCGTCGATGCCCTCGCGGGTCGGTAGCAAGATATGAGCGCACTGACTCAGATTGCCGCGGTGTCGGCCATGAACATTCGCAGCCTTCCGCAAAGAATCGGCACGTCCTCGGTGGTCGTCATCGGCATCGCCGGCGTGGTCGCGGTATTGATATCGGTGCTCGCCATGTCGACGGGATTCATCAGGACTTTGCAAAAGACCGGAACGGAGAGCCGCGCCGTCGTGGTGCGCCAGGGCTCCAGTGCCGAACTCATCAGCGTTTTGACCAA
Source organism: uncultured Gammaproteobacteria bacterium (assembly GCA_963775565.1). Classification (GTDB taxonomy): domain Bacteria; phylum Pseudomonadota; class Gammaproteobacteria; order Steroidobacterales; family Steroidobacteraceae; genus Bog-1198. The sequence continues at coordinate 574,541 of CAVZJP010000013.1, read as the reverse complement.
TGAGGCTGCCCTGACCATCGGCGATTCCGCCGGCGTCAAGAAAGGCCCCGACGGCCACCCCCTGGCTTCGCCGGAGACCTTGTTGATTGTCAATGTGTCGAAGAAGGATGGCGAGTATGCAAGTGCCCCATTTCGCGGCATCACACCGGACGGATTTGCGGTGCATCCTGAAATTAAGATCATCGACGGGCGGGTCTTCAAGCCCGGTGTGACCGAACTGATCGTTGGGAAATCCGCGCAGCGCTTGTACAGCGGGCTCGATGTCGGCTCGCAAATCAAGCTGCACAACGCACCCTGGACCGTGGTGGGTACATATGAAAGCGGCGGCAGCGGCCGCGAATCCGAATTGCTGGCGGACAAACAAACGCTGAATTCCGCATATCAACGCGGCAACGGCGAGCAAAGCGTCTGGGTGGTGCTGGATCCCCAGACGGGGTATCAAACCTTCAAGGATTCGATTACCACCAACCCTCAGCTGCAAGTCGATGTATCGACGGAAAAGGACTTCGGTTCGCGACAATCCGCGCAGATCAGCTCGATTCTCAAAGTGGTTGCTTACGTGGTCGGCGGCATCATGGCGATTGGCGCGATTTTTGGCGCCCTCAACACCATGTACTCGGCCGTGAGCACGCGTTCACGCGAGATTGCCACGCTGCGCGCCATTGGTTTTGGCCCCGTGCCCGTGGTCGTGTCGGTGTTCGTCGAGGCGTTGCTGCTGGCCTTGATCGGCGGATCAATCGGCGCCTTGATCGCGTGGCTGCTCTTCAATGGCCATTCCGTCGACACGCTCGGCGGAACATTCGGTGGGCAGCTGATTTTCGATCTGGCCGTGACGCCTGAGTTGGTCATCCTCGGCATCATCTGGGCCTGCGTCATCGGCGTCATCGGCGGCTTATTCCCCGCGATTCGCGCGGCGCGCCTGCCGGTGGCAACCGCATTACGCGCCGTGTAACAAGGCACGCATTGCCGCAACCAACGCCAAAGGCTGATCCACCGGAACATGATGGTAGGCGGACGGGATCACGATGGGTCCGCGACCGTTGCGCAACGCCTTGCCGATTCTTTGCGCGAGCGGCGGCGGCACCACATCGCTGAACTCGCCCGAGATGAAATCCGTGGGCAGGCTGATTGAGGAAAGCAGTTCGCCTTCGGGAGTGGGCTCCCGGCCAAGGCTGCCCACCGGCATGTCGTCAAATTTCCAGGTAAACCCGTCGGCCTGCCGTTTGATCGAGTGGCCGGCAATGTGTTGCATGATCCGCGGCTCGATGGGCGGTTCGTCGGGCACGAATCGAAACCGGCTGACGGCAGTGGCAAAATCCGGGTAGGTCTTTTTTGGACGATGCGCGAAGCGTGTTCGTAAAGGTCGATCGGCGAATCCGATGTTGGTGTCGATGACCATCGCGCGCTCGAGCAGCTGCGCGTATTGGTGCGCGACGAATACCGCAATGCGGCCGCCGAAACTGTGACCCACGAGGGTCACCGGCTTCGGTCCGATCATTTCCAGCATCGCGTGAACTTCTTCGACGAAGCCCGCCCGGCTGTACTTGGGTCGCGAGCTCTAGTCTCCCATGCCGCAGAAGTCGATGGCGATGACGCGATAGTCCTTGGCGAACCAGGGAGCAATGAAGTCCCACCAATGGGCGTGGCCGCGAAAGCCGTGCAGCAACAACATGACCCGTGGGTTGGACGACTCGCCCCATTCGAGGTAGTGGGTTACGTGATCGGCGGCTTTTAAATATAAGGACCGTCCGGGCGTATCGATCATGCGCTGCACCCAGTCGTCGGCCACGGGCGCTTTATTCTCTGCGGATGTCAAACAAAACTCTCCAGCGACTGATCGGGCCTCAAGCATTATGCCAGCTATCCCAAGGCCGGTTTAGCGGATCCCCAGCCGATGGTCTAGAATCACGGCCATCAAGTCCTGAACGATGGTCAAGCGGGAGAATGCCATGCTGAAGTCCGTACCTGCCGCCGGCGACACCACGGCTCGCTATTCTCCCGAAGAGTGGGCTATCCGGGTGGATCTGGCGGCCGCCTATCGATTGGTCGCACATTTTCATTGGGACGATCTCGTCTTTACGCACATCACCGCCCGGGTGCCGGGACCTGAGCATCATTTCCTCATCAATCCTTACGGCATGATGTTCGACGAGATCACGGCCTCGAGCCTGGTCAAGATCGACATGCAAGGCAATAAAGTGGGCGAGAGTCCCTGGCCGATCAACCCGGCGGGCTTCACCATTCACAGCGCCATCCACGGTGCGCGTCACGACATTGAATGTGTGCTGCACACCCACACTCTGAACGGCGTGGCGGTCTCGGCGCAGAAGAAGGGTGTGCTGCCCCTCTCCCAGCAATCCATCTTCGTGCTGCAGAGTCTGGCGTATCACGACTATGAAGGCGTCGCGCTGCGCGACGACGAAAAGCCGCGCCTGGTCGCCGATATGGGCAACAAGAACTATCTCATGCTGCGCAATCATGGCCTGCTTACTGTCGGGCGCAGCGTCGCCGAAGCCTTCCAACTGATGTACACCTTCGAGGCGACCTGCGCGATTCAAGTGCGGGCGCAGGCCGGCGGCGGTGAACTGATCCCCGTCGCGCAGGGCATCATCGACACGGCCATGGAACAGGCGCGTGTCGTCTCGAATAACATGGGACCGCACATGCTGGTTTGGCCGGGCCTGTTGCGCCGCCTGGACCGGATTGACTCGTCCTATCGCAACTAGCGCGAGGCCCGGGGAGGATCCGCAGCGGCGAATCTCCATTTGGCCGGTCTTCAATAAAACATGGCCTGCTTGAGCGTTGCTCGAGCAGGCCAGAAGAGTCAGCATTCGGCGCTAAGGCGCTCTTTTCGAGTTTATTTACTTCCAGCGATACTGCAATTCGATGCCGTAGGTGCGCGGCGGCGTCAAACCCAGTGTCTGATTGCAAAAGTATGCAGCGCCTGCTGGGTTCGTACCGCAAGGCGCGGTACCGGGTGCAGCATCGTTCACAGCACCGCACCGACGCCATCGTAACCCAACTTGTTCGCCAGGTTCTTGCCATACACGAAGATTGTGTAGCGATCGGCCGCATCGTTCCAGGAGATGCGCATATCTATCTGACTGTAGGAAGGCGCGACATAATACCATTCACTGAAAATGGCGTCCGGCATCTTGTCCTTCCAGATATAGGTCGCGGAGAAGTTCAACGAACCCGGCATGAAGCGCCAGGTGTAGTTGCCGTTGACCGACACCTTGTTCTTCGGCGACTGCGGCACTGTATTGCCATTCACATTCTCGAAGTCGCCGCTAACCAGTTCTGGTAGCAGGATTTCCGCGACGGTGCAGGCAGTCATTGCCCGAAATCGTCGCGTGCAAGTACGAGTAGTCGATCAGGAACTGCAAGTTGTCAGTGGCCTGCCAGATCGATTCCAATTCCGCACCGTAGTGAATGCACCTTCGGCAAGTTGACGATCTAGCTGATGTATCGGCCCGCCGTTGACCGGCAGCGTCAGCGGAATCTGCAGATCCGTGTAGTCGTAATAGAACAAGGCCGTATTGAGCTGCAGCTGCCTGTTGAATGTACCTTGCCACCCACCTCGAAGGCATTGATGTGCTCAGGCTGGGATTCCGGATTCACGGAAATCGTGCTGGCATTGAAACCGCCCGATTTGTAGCCCCGCGTATACTTTCAATACACCAGAGTGTTGTCCGTCGGCGTCCATTCGAGCCCCGCGGTGCCGGTCGGCGATCCCCATTAGGCGCCGAGGCCGCGCGACCAGTAGCCGTTCGGCAGCAAGGTTCGGGGCGGACTTCGACGCCCGGGTACATGCAACCGGCCCCGTTGAAGCAATTCGCAATAGCCGGGATGGACGCGGTGATATCGTTGACGGGCGTGAATGCGCCGTACAGTGCAGGACCCGGAATATTTGCCGGAAGCCCCAAGCAGGCCGGCAATCCGAAGCACAATTCGCGGAATTGCTCGCTTCCCGTCAGCAAATCATAGGTATAGCGCAGGCCCAAGGTGGCCTTCCACGTCGATGCGAATTTCCAGTCAATCTGCCCGAAGCCGGCGTAGGAATTTGCGCTCATTTCCTGCTGTTGATCGTAAATGGCCGTTATGCGGATTTGGCGCGGCCAGCCCGGTGAAGTTGATATTGAACGGGGTCGCTAGCTGCGTCTGGCCCGACAGGTAAATGTTGCCGGGCGTTTGGTAATTGCTCTCGTGGTACTGATACAGTCCGAAGATCCATTGCAGCGCATTGTCGGAACGCGACGATAAATCCAGCTCGTTGCTGTAATAGTGCTTGGTCTCGATGTAGTTGCTGGTTGCGAGGGAAATACCGTCAACGGCGGGCATACGGTTGGGTAGCACGGCGATCCAGCGGTACCCGGGCCGAGAGCCCCCGGAGGAAAGAGAATCGTCGCCGGGAAGTTGTAGCTGGTGATGCTCGTGTTGTCGAAGTCATTCCACAAATTGTAGTAGTAAGTGGTATAGGCGCCCAGGTACTTGAGATCCATTCCCGGTCGCGTGCCAGGTCAGCTGCGGAGTCACCACATACGTTCTGCTCAATACCGCATTGTTGGGCGTGTCGGCGCTGAAATTCCACACATTCGCGTTGGCGGGATTGGTGCACGTCGCCTGCGCCGTCTGAACGCCGCCTGGTACGACGCAACCAAACGCGGCACCGGGAGCAAGGCTCGATGCCGGGTACGGCGCATAGTCATAGGATCCAATGACATTGGCGGGAACGCGATAGGCCGTGTTGTAGCCGAGCTGCCCGACCTTCAACCAGCCTTGCAGATCCGGCGTGATGTCCCACTCGAGTTGCCCTTCCCAGTAGAAGTAATTGCCCTCGCCCAATTGGCTGCTTTCGGTTTTGCCGTTATACAAATCGGTGAAGTAGCCGACGCTGGTCGCATTGCGGTAGCCGGCAAAACGCCATCGCAGCGTATCGGTGATCGGGCCCGAGAATGCGGCCTCGAAATTGTGGGTGCCGTAGTTGCCGATGTTCACGCGGACTTCACCGTAAAAATCCTCGGTCGGGCGCTTGGAAATCGAATTGATGGTGCCGGCAATGGAATTTCGGCCGTACAAGGTTCCCTGCGGTCCGCGCTGAATTTCGACTCGATCTATGAATAGCGAGTCGCCGGAAGCCGCGACCACGCTGGAGTTGTAGACGTTGTCCGCGTAAGTGGCGACGCCCGGATTGGTGGAAAGATTGTTGGTTTCCCGGCCAACGCCGCGGATGTAAGCCCGGTCCAGAGACGTGCTGTACGTAAGACCTGGCGTGTAGTTCGTCATGTCTTGGATGGTTTCGATTCCGACGAGGTCGCGCATCTTCGAGGTGTAGGCCGAGATCGCCACCGGCACTGTTTGCAGGCTCTCCGTGCGCTTTTGCGCCGTGACGACAATTTCTTGAATTCCTTCATCGCTGGATGATGCCGAGGCTGCGGCCGGCGCCGCCGCTGGTTCCGCGTATGCCGCGATTGAGATAGCCAGGGACATTGCGCCTGTAAGCCATAGCGCTGCTTTTCTTGTCGTCATTTTTACTCCCCGAAACGGTTAATAGACCGTTTGTCCATTAGTACCAACCATCCGCGTGTTTGCGATTTTCTCGCTCACCGGCCCTCGCGACGCAACCCCATCGCAACAACCCACAGATCTTCGATGCCTCATTTCGGTGCGCCCAATATTTTCAACTTCGCACCGCGGCACGCATTATTCGATTACTTGATATCGTAATGTCAAGAGCATGACAAGAAATGGTTTGCGCGCGTAGTGGAAAAACCACGATACGCCGGTTGTCGTCAATTCCCTTATGTCAGCCCAAATGTCATATTCGCAACAGGTCGTTTCGGGCGCGGTGCTTCGGCCACGCCGTTTTCTTTTGATATATCACGCCATCGACACAGATGTTAAGTTCCGCTGAGCGGAAAAATGCGCTAAGGAGCACCTGCCTGCGATGCGCTGACACGCCATACCGCATTGCCCACATCGTCCGCAACCAGCAGCGCACCACGGCTGTCGATGGCTACGCCCACCGGCCTGCCGAGCGCCTCATCCTTCGTGCTGAGAAACCCGGTCAACACATCGATCGGCACACCGGAAGGTTTGCCATCCGCGAAGGGAACAAAAACGACTTTATATCCGCTGTGCAGCTTGCGATTCCATGAACCATGCTGACCCACGAACATGCCCTCCTTGAACGGCTCGGGCAGCGTCGAGCCTCCGGACCAGCACAGGCCGAGCGAAGCGGTGTGCGCTCCGAGCGCATAGTCAGGAGCGATCGCCTTGGCGATCAAATCTGGATTCTGCGGCTTGACTCGAATGTCCACATGCTGCCCGTAATAGCTGAACGGCCAGCCATAGAAGCCGCCGGCGTGCAGCCCCGTCATGTAGTCGGGCGGGAGGTGATCGCCCAGTTCGTCGCGCTCGTTCACCGCGACCCAGAGCACGCCCGTTCGCGGCTCCCATGCCATTCCGACGGGATTTCTCAAGCCGGACGCGTAAATCCGGTGTTCGCCGGTGTCGAGGTTGATTTCCCACACCGCGGCACGCTCGGCTTCGGCGTCCATTCCGTTTTCGGCAATGTTGCTGTTCGAGCCGACGCCCACATAGACCTTATGCCCATCCGTGCTTGCTATTAGACTTTTAGTCCAATGATGATTGATGCTGCCGGCCGGCAAGGCGCTGACCGGCACCGGCGGGACGCGAATTTCCGTGTCGCCGGTCTTATAGGGAAAACGCAGCAGATCGTCGCTGTCGGCCACATAAAAACTGCCGCCGATGAGCGCCATGCCGATGGGCGAGTTGAGACCTTGCAGGAAAATATGGCGCTCGACCTGAGTGCCGTCGCCTTTGACATCCCGCAGCAAGGTAATCCGATTGGCACTGGCTTTTGCGCCGGAGCCGGCGCGCTTCATGATGAACTGCGCGACGGTACCCGTAATTCCCTTGGCGTCGTCGGGCCGATCGGGCGCGTCCGCTTCGGCGACCAGCACATCGCCGTTGGGCAGCACATACAGCCATCGCGGGTGTTCGAGTCCTCGCGCCAAGGCACTCACGCTGGTACCGGGGGCACCAAGCGGCGCCCCCTGCTCGCCCCAGCCTTTCGCGTGCGCAAAATTCAAGGTCGGCAGGAAAGACGATGAGGGCGCCACGATCGCGGGGTTGGGCCCGTATTCGTCCGGCGAGCTCTGCTGCGCGTGAACGCAGGCTGCAAATAGAACCCCCAGGCAGCAAATCGCTTGGGTTATTTTCAACGCATCTCTCCTAAGGTTTGCCTTGCGTCTTGGGCGCATCGAAAATCGCGATGGAAGGGGCCGTCGAAGCGCGCAGCCGCAAACTGACTTTCTCTGCCGCCGCCATCGCCCGCAAAAGATTCTCGCCTGCCAGCTTGGCGATATCCGCATCGCTCCAGCCGCGCCGCATCAACTCCTCCAGCAGCGCCGGGTAGCGATCCACGCCCTCGAGGCCCACCGGCGCGTCCGGGATGCCATCGAAGTCGGAACCCAGGCCGATATGATCGATGCCCGCAACCTGGCGAATGTGATCGATGTGATCGGCAACTTGAGCGAGAGTCGTCACCGGCCGCGGATGAGCCGCGTCCCACGCGGCCAGGGCCGCCTTTGCGCGATCGGGCTGCCCGATGTAGAGGCCCGCGTAAGGCGGACTGTTGTAACGGGTTTGCTCGGCGGCGCGGTCGGCCTGCCATTGATTGCGCGCCGCGGAGACGTATCCGGGCGCGAAGTTGACCATCACCACGCCGCCGTTCACGGCCAGGGCCCGAAGAATGTCATCGGGCACGTTGCGCGGGTGATCATCGAGCGCACGCGCCGAGGAATGCGAGTAAATCACCGGCGCCTGGCTCGTGGCCAGCGCCGCGCGCATGGTCGCGGGCGACACATGACTCAAGTCGATCAGCATGCCGAGTCGGTTCATTTCCCGCACAACCTCGACGCCAAACGGCGTCAGTCCATCGTGGGCCGGCGTGTCCGTCGCCGAATCGGCCCATCCGGTGTTGGAGGTATGCGTGAGCGTCATGTAGCGGGCGCCGGCGTCGTACATCTGCCGCAACACCGGCAATGAGTTGTTGATTTGATGACCGCCTTCTATACCGATGAGCGATGCGATCTTGCGTGACTTGTGGATGCGGCGAATATCCGCCGCCGTATAGGCCATTTCGAAATCGGCGGGATAGCGAGCGGCCATGCGCTTGACCAGGTCGATCTGTTCCAGTGTCATTTGTACCGCTTCGGGTCCTGAGACGCTGACGGGTATCCATACCGACCAGAATTGCGCGCCGACCCTGCCTGCACGCAGACGCGGGATATCCGTCATCAACGCCGCATCATCGCCGGCCACGGGCAGGTGGCGTGTGTCGGATGCGAGATCGATGGCGTTGAAATCGCTCTTATAGCGTTCTCTGATTTCCCACGGGAGGTCGTTGTGGCCGTCGATGAGCGGCGTCTGCATCAATACCTGATCGACGCGATGCTGATAGTCATCCGCCGCCCAGGCGCTCAAAGGCAGCAACAACAGCAGGGCAAGAGCGCGAAGAGATGGGATGGTCGTCATGGTCAAAAACCTACCTCGATGGGTGCAACTGCGCTCATGCTATATGATATTGCCATGCGCAGCGTCCACCTCGATAAAAGACCGAAGGCCGTCGCTTCCTTGGACTCGCATGGCGCCTGCACTTGCGGGAGCTTGCGCAAGGCGTCGCGGCGCATCTCCCAGTTCTACGATTCCGCGCTGGCCCCGGTGGGCATCAAGTCAACGCAGTTCTCGATACTGGCCGAAGTCGACCGCGGCAGCGTCCGAGGTCCCGTCACCATGTGCGAGCTCGCCACCGCCATGGTGATGGATCGCTCCACATTGGGACATAACCTGAGGCCATTGCAACGCGATGACTTGTTGTCGCTGCAGCGTGCGATTGCCGACCGGCGCAAGCGCTACGTCGTATTGACCGAGAAGGGCAAATCCACGCTGCGCCGCGCGCGGCGCCTGTGGCGCAGCGCCGAAGGCCGGTTCGAGTCCATATTTGGCAAACGGCATGCCGCGGAACTTCGGGCCGTGCTGCTCGATATTGCAGGCAACGACCAACTCGCGGGCCGGATTGCGTGAATGTCGCGGACGGGAGCTACTCACGCCCCGCTCTGGCGATTGCATAGCGGACTCCGGCAATTGACTTGCCGAGATATATCACCTACATTTGCTGGGGTAAGGGCATATGCCCCTATTTGCTCGCAGCTCACCGACAACTCTCACGCAACGCCGCGCCGAGTCGGACGTTCCGTCATGGTTTGCGGGCCTGGCGCCGCGATTGAATATCCCCGGTCGCATCGGAGCACGACGTGTGGATTGTTAGAGTAGCGTTACAGCGCCCCTATACCTTCCTCATGTTGGCCGTGTTGATTGTGCTCATGGGCGGCTACGCCCTGCTGAATACGGCGACGGATATTTTCCCCAATATCAAGATCCCGATCGCAGCGGTCATCTGGCGCTACAACGGCATCCTTCCGGAGGAGATCGCGAGCCGCATCGTCCTTTTCTCAGAGCGTGTCGCACAAACCACGGTCAACGACGTGGAACACACCGAGTCGCAGTCGGTCCTCGGCACCTCGGTGGTCAAATACTTCTTTCAACCCGGCGTCGACCAGGATTTGTCGATGTCGCAGATCACGGCCGTGTCGCAAGTGCAGCTAGCATACTCGCCGCCGGGCACGACATCGCCCTTCGTCCTCTCCTACAACGCATCCACCGTGCCGATTCTGCAGCTCGCACTGACCAGTTCGAAGCTGCCGGAAGCGCAGATCTACGATCTCGCCAACACGATTCTTCGCACCCAATTGGCCACGGTCGCGGGTGCGTCGATACCGTACCCTTTCGGCGGCAAACAGCGCCAGGTGCAGGTCGATCTGGACCCGCAGGCACTCAGAGCGAATGGTCTCTCCGGGGATGATGTGGTCGCGGCCATCGGGGCCCAGAATCTGATTCTGCCGGCCGGCACGGAAAAGATCGGACCCCTCGAATACTTCATCAAGCTGAACGCCAGCCCGCTCACCATCGAGGAGTTGAACGACCTGCCGATTCGCGCGCGCAACGGCACGGTGACCACCATCCGGGATGTAGGGCACGTACGCGACGGCTACTCGCCGCAGACCAACATCGTTCGTTTGGAAGGACAGCGGGCGATATTGATGAACGTCTTGAAGACCGGCAAGGCGTCCACGATCGACATCATCGACGGCATCAACGAGAAACTGCCGCAAGTACGCGCCGCATTGCCGCCTGAACTCAAGATCGAAGCGCTCAGTGATCAATCCGTGTTCGTGCGCGCCGCCATTTCCGGCGTCATCCGCGAGGCCGTCGTTGCAGGTGCGTTGACCGGTTTGTTGATCCTGCTGTTCCTCGGCAGTTGGCGCAGCACTTTGATCATCACGATCTCCATACCGTTGTCGATACTGGCTTCGATCTGCTGCCTCTCGGCTTTGGGCGAGACCATCAACATCATGACATTGGGCGGCTTGGCGCTCGCGGTGGGCATCCTCGTCGATGACGCGACCGTGACCATCGAGAACATCAACTTCCACCTCGAGCAAGGCAAGGACGTGGAGACGGCGATTCTCGACGGCGCGCGCCAGATCGCCCTGCCCGCACTGGTGTCCACTTTGGCGATTTGCATCGTGTTCGTACCGATGTTCCTGCTCGCCGGAATCGCCAAGTTTCTGTTCATTCCGCTCGCCGAGGCGGTGGTGTTCGCCATGCTGGCCTCCTACCTGCTGTCGCGAACGCTGGTACCGACGCTTGCGAAGTTCTGGCTCAAATCGCATGACTCCCACAGGACCCGGCAGCTTGGCCTGCTCGGCCGATTCCAGCAGCGGTTCGAACGGGGCTTCGAACGGTTCCGCGAGGCGTATCACGACTTGCTGCGCGCGGCATTGCGAGGCGGCAAGCGTTTTGCCGCGATCTTCCTGGGGGCGGTGGCCGCGACGGCGCTGCTGGCATTTCCTTTGGGACCGCTGCCGGGCCTCGGCCAGGATTTCTTTCCATCGGTTGACGGCGGCCAGATCAAGCTGCACGTACGCGCGCGCACCGGAACGCGCATCGAGGAGAGCGCCGCCTTATGCGACCAGGTGGAGGCCGCGATCCGCGCAACCATTCCCGCCGCGCAGATCAGCAGCATCGTCGACAACATCGGGCTGCCCTACAGCGGCATCAACCTTGCCTACAGCACATCGGCACCGGTTGGACCGGGAGATGCGGACATCTACGTGAGCCTGAGCAGGCGGCATGACCCCACCGTGAACTACACGCGTGCGCTGCGAAAGAGACTTGCAGCCGAGTTTCCTTCGACACAATTCTCCTTCCTGCCGGCGGACATGATCGGTCAGATATTGAACTTCGGCCTGCCCTCCCCGATCGATGTGCAAATCGTGGGATTCAATATCCAGGCCAACCGGGAATTCGCCGATGTGCTGTTACAGAAGCTGCGCGCAATCCCCGGCGCAGTCGACCTGCATGTTCACCAGTCCGGCGACTACCCGCAATTCAACGTCGATGTGGATCGCACCAAGGCACAATTGGTGGGTCTGACCCAGCAAGCGGTGGCCAGCAACATGCTGGTATCCCTCTCCGGCAGCTTTCAGACGGCACCGTCCTTCTGGGTCGATCCGAAGAGCGGCACGCAATACCAGGTTGTCACGCAGACGCCGCAATACCGCATGCAGAGCCTCAATGATCTTGGCAATACGCCGCTGAGCGGCGGCATCAATGGCTCTTCGCAAATTCTCTCGAACCTTGCCACGGTTCATCGCAGCGTGGCACCCGCGGTGGTGAGTCATTACAACGCCGCCCCGGCCATCGATATTTACGGCTCGGTCGATGGAGCGGACCTGGGATACGTTGCCGCTCAACTCAACCAGATCATTTCCGAGGCAAAAAAGGATCTTCCCAAGGGATCCAATGTCGTGCTGCGGGGCCAGGTACAGACGATGCAGTCTTCGTTCAACGGCCTGCTCATCGGTCTGATCGGGGCGATCGTTCTGGTTTACATGTTGATCGTCGTCAACTTTCAATCGCTGCTCGATCCCTTCATCATCATCACCGCACTGCCGGCCGCATTGGCGGGGATTGTCTGGATGCTGTTTCTCACTCACACGACGGTCAGCGTCCCCGCCCTCACCGGGGCCATCATGTGCATGGGCGTGGCCACCGCAAACAGCGTGCTGGTGATCAGCTTTGCGCGCGAGCGCATGAACGCCGGGGATACTGCCGCGGAGGCCGCGCTGGCGGCAGGCTTCACACGCCTGCGCCCGGTTCTCATGACGGCCCTGGCCATGATCATTGGTATGATTCCGATGGCCCTGGGTTTAGGGGACGGCGGAGAGCAAAATGCACCGTTGGGACGCGCGGTCATCGGCGGCCTGATATTTGCCACGATCGCCACGCTGATATTCGTGCCCACGGTATTCTCGATCATTCATGGGCGAAGCATAGTGCACCCGCTTCCCGGCGTGGAGACCTCCGATGCTTGACAAGAAATTTCGGCGCTATGCACTCATTGCGCTGATCGTCGCCGTCGGACTCGCGATCTGGGGCGAGGTCAGCCGCGTGCTCGCGCGCTCCTCGCTGCGCAAGGAAACCGCCGAGGCCGCGATCATCACAGTGACGACGGTGACAGCACAGCACAGCGCAGCCGGCGAAGAGTTGGTGTTGCCGGGTTCGGTGCAGGCGTTTATCGAGGCGCCGATCTACGCGCGCACCAGCGGCTACGTCAAGTCCTGGTACACCGACATCGGGACCTCGGTTGCCAAGGGCCAGTTGCTGGGGGAGATCGAGACTCCGGAGGTGGATCAGCAACTCGCCCAGGCGCAGGCGGATCTTGCAACGGCTCGGGCGAACGAAGCCCTTTCGCTGAGCACCAATTCGCGCTGGCAGGGATTGCTTGCCACCGAATCGGTTTCCAAACAGGATGCCGATGAGAAGTCCGGCGATGCAGCCGCCAAAAAAGCCCTTGCCGATTCCGCCGCCGCGAACCTGGCACGGTTGCGGGAGTTGGAATCATTCAAGCGTGTGGTGGCCCCTTTTGCCGGCGTCATCACCGCGCGCAACACCGACATCGGTGCTCTGATCAATGCCGGACAAAGCACCGGGGCAGAGCTGTTCCGGATCGCGGATACCCGTAAATTGCGCATCTATGTGCGCGTGCCCGAATCCTTTGCGGCGGCGACCAAGCCCGGACTCGATGCTGAATTGCGCTTCGCGGAGCGACCCGAAAAGTCGTATGCGGCCAAAACCGTCCGCACCTCGAATGCGCTCGATCCGACGCTGCGGACCCTGCAGGTCGAACTCGAACTGGACAACGCCAAGGGCGAAATATTCCCCGGCGCTTACGCCGAGGTTCATTTCAAACTGCCGGGCGGCGTCGAGAGCTTGCGTCTGCCTGCCAATACCGTGCTGTTCCGCGCCGCCGGCTTGCAGGTTGCGACGCTCGACGCTGAGCATCGGGTCAAGCTCAAAAGCATCGTTCAGGGCCGCGACTTCGGAAACACCATCGAGGTGCTGTCGGGTCTTGCGCCAAACGAGACGGTGGTGCTGAACCCTCCGGATTCGATCGCCGACGGCGTCGTGGTCCGCGTCGCGGGTAAGACATCGTGACGAGCCGCCTCGCCGCAATCGTCGGTATGGCGCTCGGCTTGAATGCCTGTTCTTTCGCACCGTCATACAAAACGCCGGAAAGCGTTCCCGCCACGGAGGCCTATAAGGAATCCGGGGACTGGAAAGCGGCCGAGCCGGCCGATACGACCTTGCGCGGAACTTGGTGGACGCTTTTCCAGGACCCGGCGCTGGATGATCTCGAATCCAAGGTCGCAGATGCCAACCAGAATCTGCAAGCGGCTTATGCGCGCCTGCTGCAGGCGCGCGCCGCCACGCGTATTGAACGCGCCAGCCTGTTCCCCACGCTGACCGTCGGGTCCGCCGCAGTTCGATCGCGCACTTCCGTCAATTCACCCAGATTTCAGCCCGGCTCCGAACCCACCGGCAATAACTTCGTGCTGGAAGCCGACCTTTCATATGAAATCGACGTCTGGGGCCGCGTCCGCAATGAGGTGGCATCCGCCAAGGCGAGCCAGCAGGCGAGCGCCGCGGATCTGGCGACCCTGAATCTGGCGATTCACGCCGAACTGGCCACGGATTACTTCACGCTGCGCTCCGAGGATACGCAGCAGATGCTGCTCGACAAAACCGTCGAGGATTATGCGCAAGCGCTAAAGCTCACCCAGAATTTGTACAGCGGCGGCGCCGCGGCGTTGACCGACGTCGCGCAAGCGAAGGCGCAGCTCGAAACGGCGCGCACCCAGGCTGCGGATATTCGTCTGCAGCGCGCGCAGAGCGAGCATGCGATCGCGGTGTTGATCGGTCAGAACCCGTCGGCCTTCCATTTGGACGCGAATCCGCTCGTGGTTCCGCTTGCGCCGCCCGCGATCACCCCTGGTTTGCCGTCCGCATTGCTGGAACGGAGGCCCGACGTCGCGGCGGCTGAACGCAGAACCGCGGCCGCCAATGCGCAGGTCGGCGTGGCCCGTGCGGCTTATTTTCCGGTGTTTAGTTTGAACGCGGCAGCCGGATTCGACAGCACCAGTACGTCCAATTGGCTGACCGCACCCAGCCAGGCCTGGTCGGTGGGCCCGGCGCCGGCATTCTCACCGTTTTCGACGCCGGCCGGCACCGTGCGCAAAGTGCACAGGCGCATGCGGCGTACGACGAACAAGTTGCCGACTATCGCAACACCGTGCTGACCGCATACCAAGAAGTGGAGGATAACCTGGTCGCGTTGAGGCAATTGGAACAGGAGAGTCTGAGCGAGGCGGCGGCGGTGAAGGCCACCGCGCAGGCGCTGCAGCAGGCGCAGTACCGCTACAAGGCGGGACTGGTCACGTACCTGGAAGTCGTGACCACTGAAAACACGGCGCTGCAGGCCCAGCTCACCGATGTGACCATCCAACTGAGGCGGATGAACGCCAGCGTGCTTCTGATCAAGGCGCTTGGCGGCGGTTGGGACAGCGCCACGCTGGAAGAGGAGCGCCGCGACCAGGGCCACGGCGCATCGCATTAGATTGAATTGGCGGTGATCACCCTGAACTAGCGGTGATCGCCCTTGGCGCACATCCGCACATCGCCGCTTTTGGTGGAGATGCGCACACGAGCATGCGTGTCGCCGGTCTTGAAGGTCACGCGCTGGCCCGAACCGTGATGGACATCCATCGGCTTCGGTCCGAAGCAATTTTCAACGCTGCCGCTGAAGGATTGCACATCGAAATCCGCGGCGGGTTCGCTGGCAAATTCGACTCTGACATCGCCGCTGACCGTTTCGGATTCGAATTGCGCGTCGGGGCTCAAGGTTAGATTGGTCTTCAGCGTCCCCGATATCCCTTTGATTCGTGCCCGGGTCACGGTGCCGAGAGTCACCGTCGCATCGCCGCTCACGGTCGTTACCTCGGCCTCGGCGTTTCCGCCGGTCAACACGATGTTGCCGCTGATGGCCTTGACCTCGATCATCTTTGAGGACATGGCCGTCAGTTTGATGTCGCCGCTCACGACATTGGCGCGAACATCGCCGCCGACATCCCCAGTCACATTGCCGCTCACCGTCTGCAGCTTGGCATCGCCCTTGACGCCCGAAACCTTCAGATCCGCGCTGACCAACGAAGTGGACAGCGAACTATTGGCCGGCAAATGTACGGTAAGGTGCGCCTCGCTGTCGGTCCTGGACCCCCAGGCGTGTCCTGAGGGCAATACCACCCGGATCGAAGTCCGATTGTCGTCGCCCGTGACTTCGACGCGTTCGACATCCTTGCCGATCGTTCCGGTGACGGAGATTTCAGATTTGTCCCATCCTTGGACATCGACTGATCCCGCGACATTGGAGATCTCTACAGCACCCTGCGGATTGGCCGGCCGATGCTGATCGACCGTAGTCGCGGCCTGCGCGAACGCCCAGGGCCCCAGCAGCAGCAGCGTGCAGCCCAGAAGGGTCTTCTTCAATTGAATTCGCGGCATCGTCAAATCCTCGTCATGGTAGGTTGGGTGGCCTGCACGACGTGGTCGTACAGGTCGAATTCGTCGTGCCAGGTGCTTTCCCACAGCTCTTCAAGCACCGGACTTTCAGGATCCGCCGCCAGCGCCTTGCGGATATCCTCATGCGCCTGATGGATGACCGCCAAACTCGCCTCGATCTTGGCGCGCGTGGCTGGATCGAGGAGTGCAAGACGCTCCTCGAAGGTTTGTTTCTGCATATCCCGCGCCTTCAAATACTTGGGATCCTTCAATTCCTCAAACGACGGTCGGGCGGCGGCCGACTGAATCACGGTCGGCACGGAAGGCCTTTGAAGAACCGCCCACGCGAATAGACTCGCGAGGCAAGCCGCCGCAATCAAAATTCCGGCGGCCAGGGCCATGGGTGGGGCGCGCCGCTGCGCGCGCAGGCGGGCGGCAATCTCCGGCCACAAGGCCGCGGGCGGCGGTACTTCCTTCGGTAACTGCGCGAGCAGCCGATCCAGGGATTGCTCTGAGCGATTGTTCATGGTTCCTCCAAACCCAGCGCCGCAGTCAAAAGACTGCGCGCCCGGTGTAACTGCGCCTTGCATGTACCTTCCGCGATATTGAGGACGCCGGCGGCCTCGGCATGGCTGTACCCATAGATTCCGACCAGCACCAGTACATGCCGGGCGCCTTCGGGCAAGGCCGCAATCGCGCGTTCAACATCCAACGGCGGCGATCCGGCGCCAGGATCAGCCCGGTCAGGCAGCCCCACAGCCGGTTCCGCCACCTCGAAGGCGACGCGCAAACCCTTGCGCCGCGACAGCACGCAATTCACGGCAATTTGGTGCAGCCAGGTCGAGAAGCGGCTGCGGCGCTCGAACCGGGCCAGGGCACGCCACGCGGCTACAAAGGATTCCTGGGTGCAGTCCTCAGCCGCCTCGCGCTGTCCGGTGAGCCGCAGGCACAGTCCATAGACTCGCGGTGAGAACTGCCGGTAAAGGCGCTCGAAAGCGGCCGCGTCGCCGGCGGCGGCGGCGGCGATGGTATCGGTCGGCTCCGCGCCGGCATCCATGGCAAGTACCCTATGCAGAGCCTGAATCATATCCCCTTGGAGGCAGGCCGGGCCTCAAAGGTTTACATGGGGGCGCCTCATTGTTCGGTAATGTCCATCAGGTTGTCGTCGGCATTGCGATCGATCAACTTGTTATAGGGGTCAATCCCCGCGCGGGTGGGCTGTTGATCCACCACGATCGTGAAAGTCCCGTGTTCACCCGTGATTTTTTCGCGGCGCATGTAAAGCGGCTTTTCTTCATTCTTCTTGCCGTTGAAGACGCCTATTTCAATGTAGTCCGCCAGCGGCAGCGGCGTCTCGACGCCGTTTCCGTCCGCCTGAACCTTGCGAGCCTCGACTTCCAACGTCACCGAGTACTTGCCGTCGGCAGTTTTGTGCGAGGTGGCCGATAGCGTCTTGTTGTCATAGAGCACGATGCGATCGAAGCCATCATCGATGAGATACTGGTACTCGGGCGGTGTTTGCTCGCGAAGCGCACTGATCAGCAGCCGCGTGTCGGGGTAAGGCTCATTGGGCGCGGGCGGCGCGTCAGGTTGGGCCGCATCCACCTGATTGTGCGCATTCGCGTAGCGGTACTGCATCAGGAAGTTATGCAGCGCCAGATTGACCTTGTCCTCGCCGATAGTGTCGGCCAGTGTGTACATGATCTGACCGCCCTTCTGGTACCAAACGTAGTCTTCGCGCTGTACCAGCGCCAAGGGACGCTCGCCGCGCACCTCGGCGGAGCGGCCGCGAAGATATCGGTCAAGAAAGAAATGCAGCACGCGGTGCATATAGTCCTTGCCGTACTTCTGCTGCATCACCATGTAGGCGGAGTATTGCGCCAGCGTCTCGGAGAGCATGTTCGAGCCCTCCACCCGGCCGCCGACCAGCTGATGCGCCCACCATTGATGGCCGAGTTCATGTGCCGTGACAAGGAGCGTCAAATCAACGTCAGTGGGCTTGAGAACGCGCGTGATGAATCCGATTCCCTCCGAAAAAGGCACGGTGTTCGGAAAGGACTCCGCGAAAGTCCGGTACCGCGGAAATTCCATGATGCGGTACTGCTTGAATTGATAATCACTGAAATTCCTTTGATAGTAGTCGAGCCCGGCGCGCGAGCCTTCGAGCATGGCGTCGATGTTGAATGCGTTCAACGGGTCGTAATAAACCTCGAGGTTCACCTTCCCGCTCGCGCCCTCATACACATCCTTGCGCACGGTATAGCGCGCCGAAAGGTAGGCGAAGAAATCCAATATGTGCGTCGACCCCATGTCGTATTCGAAGAAGGCCCGGCCGTCCTGCTGCCAGGCGCGCTGCAAATAACCCGGCGCGATGGCAATCTGATCGGATGAAGTGCTGACGATGCTGTGATAGGTGATCCAGTCCGAGTTGGGCGTGAACAAATTGACGCGCGACTGCACCGGATCGCCGCGCTGGGCCATGTTCTCCAGCTCGCCCAGATGCTCCTCGCGGCGCCGCCGCGGATCGTCTATTTCGATTGCCGGGTTGTAGCCGATCCCAGGAAAGAATTCCTGATCGAAAAAAGTGCCGTTGTAGGCGTATTGCGCAGGCTCGTGGCCGTCGCGAAAACCGCGCGAGGTGTGGCTGACCACGAAAGTCAGGATCAGAACTTCACCGGGCGCCAGCGGCGTGTCCAGGGAGTAAATCGCGTACAGGTCGCGCGGGGCGCGGCTCACCAGATGGAACGGCCGGTCGAATTGCACCTGCGATACGGTTTCTTCCTGATCGGTCAGGTGAATTTCCTTGATCGGCTCAGTGCTTTTGTTCTGCAGGGTGAATCGGCCGGTACCGGCAAAGGACCGGCTCCCGGGAAAAATATTGATCACCGTATCCAC
Source organism: uncultured Gammaproteobacteria bacterium (assembly GCA_963775565.1). Classification (GTDB taxonomy): domain Bacteria; phylum Pseudomonadota; class Gammaproteobacteria; order Steroidobacterales; family Steroidobacteraceae; genus Bog-1198. The sequence goes on along the minus strand of CAVZJP010000013.1, from coordinate 555,599 downwards.
CGCGGTGACTTTCGGCTGCACCAGATACTCGTATTTCTTGAATTGCTTCTCATAGTCGGCGAACCGATGACGCTCGTCGGCCGCCGTGACGAATTCGTTGAGCACGTGCGCGTTGTAGAAATACCAGGCACCTGCGCCCACGGCGAGCAGCAACAGCAGCGCCGCCGCCGGCGCAAAGGCGGACATGCGCGCCCTGGCAAGGCGCGCGCGGGCGCGCAGCGAGTCCTCGGCGCCGCGGCGCGCCATCGCCATGGAAATGACGCCCAGAAACGCGAATATCGCGGACCAATAGGTAATGGACCACACCAGAGAAGGCACGAAATGTCCGTAGCCATTCATGTCGGAATAGGTGTAGGCCGGAACGGCGCCGGGCAGGTAAAGGGTGTTCTCCCAGCCGAACGCGAACAGGATGTTTTGAATAAGGAACACGCCGATGACAATGCCGTGCCCCAGGAATTTGTTCGACACCAGCGTTTGCACGAACATGGCAAACATCGCCACCATGAGAATCTGCGGAAAGGTGATGAAATAGAACTCTTCGATGTACTGCCATATTTCGAAGTGGTAATAGCCGGTGATGGCCTGCATCAGGATGCCAATCAGTATCGTGACGGCGAGCAGCGCGCTTTCGATGAACGCGACGGCCGTGAATTTTGACAGCCAATCGCCCGACTCGCCGATCGGCAGCGCGTCGTGAATGCCGTCGAAGCGCGTGTCGCGCTCGCGCCAAATGAGCTCCGCGGCATACAGCGCCGCCACGATAAAAAAGAAGAGCGTGGCCGAGCCCTCGACTGCCTGCGCCATGAGGTAGGTCACCGGCCAGACGTTGACGCCGTTCAAATGCCCTGCAAAATGGCCATTGTTGACCGCGAACACGATCAGCAAGCCCACGATGGCCCAGAATGGCACCTCGCGTACGATGAGGCGGATTCGCAGCCGCGTGAGCGCCAGGTACTGCCGAAATGATGTGGCCGGCCCAAAGATCTGCCGGACCTTGGGGAATTTACCTGCGACGAACGAGCGCGCGCGCTGCAACTCCGTCTCTTCTTCTCGACGGGCCTTGGCGGCTCGTTTGCCTTGCGAGCGGGCGGTCAGCGCCTCGACCGACATCGGAAACAGCGCCCAAACCAGGCCCAGCGAGATCAACCCGACACTCAGCCAGAGCAGCCTGTTGAACAGAAAAACGCCGGGAGAGTAACCGGAAAAATCCCAGGGAAAAAGCAGGCTGTTCTTTTCGGCCACGCTCCAGTACTTGGAGATCGCATCGCTCATCAGCAGCCCGACCGGGTCCAGAATACCGCTCCAGAAATGCTCCAGGGTGCGATTCGCCGAGAATACGGTGAGGCCGATGACGTAGAACATGAACAGCGCCACGCCTTGCAGATACACGATGAAAATCTTGCGCGTGAGCGCGGCAACCGCGAAGAACAGCGAGCCGGTGAAAAATATCTGCACCACGACGATCGACAGAAAGGGCTGCAGATACCACCCAAGTTGATTGGGCCCGATGCGCGCGTGATCCGCCCACGGCGCGAAGGTGCCGAGAAAGGCCCCGATCATGAGGCCCGTGAAGATCAGCACCGTGATGACGAAGGATCCCGCCCAGCGGCCCCCGAGGTAGGCGAATTTGGAGATCGGTTTGGTGAACAAAATCTGGTAGGTATCGCGCTGGAAGTCGCGCAGGATGGCGGTGCCGAAGATTGCCGCGATGATGATGAGGCCGAATAGGCAGGAGTACAGGTCATTGAACGTGTTGGCATAAGGGCCGTTGAGCAGCACTTTGCCGTTGCCATTGGCAATCGGCCCGAAGCTCTCCGAAGCCACGTTCAAAAACGAAAACGTCAGCCACAACAAAAAATAAATGTAGGTCGAAACGCTCTTCAGGCGGAAGCGCATCTCGAACTTGAAGAATTCCAAGAACATTCCCATGGCGGTTCCTGGGCTCAGTGCTTGGCGTGGCGCGACAAATTCAGAAAATAAACATCCTCGAGACCGGAAGCGGCGGCGCGAAATCCCACACCGGGAGAAGCCGGCGAAAAGACCCGAATCTCGTGCTGACCGCCCACCAGATGGGTGCTGACGATGTGAAGTTCCTTTTCCAAAGTGTGCAATTCGTCGTCGGTCGCAACCACACGCGACCAGATCTGACCGTCGATGGCCTGCAGCGCATCGTTGGGCGAACCCTCCAGCAGCACCTCTCCGGAGGCGATGATGGCCATCCGCGAACACAGTTCGCGCACATCGTCCACGATGTGGGTGGAGAGAATCACCGTTACGTCGCGCCCGATGGCCGACAGCAAATTCAAAAAGCGATTGCGCTCGGCAGGATCGAGCCCCGCGGTCGGCTCATCCACGATGATCAACCGCGGATTGGCGATGAGCGCCTGCGCGATCCCGAAACGCTGTTTCATGCCGCCGGAAAACGTCGACAGCGCCTTCTTGCGCACCTGCCACAAATTAGTCTGCTGCAACAGCGCTTCGACCATTTCCTTGCGCTCGCCGGCGGCGGTCACACCTTTCAAAATGGCAAGATGATTGAGCATGTCGATCGCGGACATCTTGGGATAGACGCCGAATTCCTGAGGCAGGTAGCCCAGGATCTTGCGCACCGCGTTCTTCTGGGTCAGTACATTGATTCCATCAAGATCGATGCTGCCGGCATCCGGATCCTGCAACGTGGCAATGGTGCGCATGAGCGAACTCTTGCCGGCGCCGTTGGGCCCCAAAAGGCCAAACATATTATTGCCCACGGTAAGCGAGAGATTCTTGAGCGCGCATACGCCGTTGGGATAGGTTTTGGACAAGCCGCTGATGGTTAGCGCCATGGATTTTCCTGTTGATCTTAAGGAGCCTGATCTTGGGGAGCCGAGCGCGGATCAAGCGTGATTGAACAGTTCCCCGATGGTGTTGACCGCACCCTCCGCTTCGGCTCGATCGGGCACCGTCGTATCGTCATTGTAGCCATAGTAGTCGTTTTCGCCGACCGCCTGAAACACGAAACCATCGCGCCTGGGAACGAAGGAAACATTGTTATAAAAAAGACCGTAATTGACCTCGGGCTGCGGGATGCCCCGGGCCAGTTGTCCGCGCACCGGTATCACCGATTGATCGCCGAACAACGCGCGCGCACCGTAGCCGGTCGCATTGATCAACGCTTTCTGGGGTAGCTTGGTGAAGTCATCCGCGGAATGAAATTCAGCGATCTCGATCTTGCCGCCATTCGCGCGGAAGTCGCTCATGAGCAGCCGCGAATAGGCTGAGAGATTGAACATCATCAGGCTGCTTCGCCGCAGATAGCGCTGCCCCAGCGAATGACTTCCCGGTGCGAAATCGACACCTCGCGGCATCAGATCGCCGATCAACTCCCGCTGCAGTTCCGCGAAAGGCGCGCGGTCATCCGGTTTCCCACCCGATTCGCCGCGACGGCTTGCGGATGCGCTGTCGGAAACAAAATAGCTATCGATGAACTCGACCGGCGTGCCCGGCAAACCCAGGAAGTTCTGATAGGTCTGAAAGGAGGTGCGGGCCATCTGCTCCCACAGCTGCTTGAATGCCGGCGTGGCGTTTTCCTCCAGACAGATTCTGGAGTCAGGGGTCCAAACGCCGCTTGCGAGGGATGAACGGACATTCGGCGGCAGCTCCTTGGCGTAAATCGTGACCCGAGCTCCGGCGCGCTGCAGCAGCAGCGCCGAGGTGAGTCCCATCGCACCACATCCGATGACCGCCACATCGCGTTCACCCGTCGCGAGTACTTTGCCGACGGCGATGCTGCTCGAGCCCCAAGACAGCGACCAGCCGCTGCCGCCGTGGCCGTAATTGTGAACAACGGTCTTCGATCCGAGGGTCTCAACGTCCAAGCGCGGGCCCGCAGCGCGAAATGGGCGCGTGCAAACGGTGATGCGGGTGATGCGGTCAGTGCTCGCACGGATGGGCGCAAGCTGCAGGATCGGATTCGGCCGCTGGTCCTGTCCCTGGGTGCCGCGGCACCCGTCGAGTGCGCCAAGCAACAGCGCCGCGCCGGCACCTTGGAGTACGCGGCGCCGGCCGACCGAATTGTCCGAAACCGTCGTTAGAACGCGCCCCTGAGGTATATCAAGCCGCCGCGGTAACCGACATTCAACTGCCCTTCGAAACTCGCCTTGCTGAGGCTCAGATGCGTTGAAAAATCATCGTAACCGATACCCACGCCGAAGTGCTTGTTGATCAAGTACGACACACCGACCTTGGCATCGGTCCAGTGGCCGTTAAATGAATCAATGGACAGGTCGAGCGCTTGTACCTGCGCATCGAGCATGAAGTGATCAGTAAAGGCCCAACCCATGCGCAGGCCGAGGACCGGCAAAGGCGCGGGCACGGAAGCGTTCTTGGCCTCGGCTTGCACCGTCATGGACGAGCCATCCGGCTGGGTGACGGTGGCTGTCCCGTCAAGCCCAATCGTCACCTTGGTGTAATGCACCCCGATGCTGGCGGCCAGTTCGAAGCTCTGTTTTTTGATGAAAGCAAACTCGTACCCCAGTTCATAGACGCTGAGCCGGGTCCTGGAAGTCACGGTGGCTCCGACATCGTAGGTGGCGTCGCCCCAGTTGATTTCCTGATCGAGCGTTCTGGTGCGCGCGACGCCGTTGGTGAAATACATGAACGTAAGGTGGTTGCGCTCGGTAATGCGCCAAATACCATCGAGGCGAAAACGCGACGTATCGTAACCCGTGCCAAAGATGTGGTTGAAATCATACTCTGGATTGTTGGTTCCTTGCCCGTTCAGGCTCGCCTTGGTCTGCGTGCCCAAGACGAAAAGCCCCACATCCAATTGCAATGTTTCTTGGAGCACTTGTTGGGCAGGAGCATCGGATGACACGTAACTTTGAGCGTGGCTCAAATTCGCGGCACCGACACCGATGGTTGCGATGACGAGCATCGCATTATTCAAAAATCTCGAACGCATCGTTCTCCCTCCGTCAGTGCCCCAAATTCCCGATCCCATATTAGTTCGGCTAGTATAGCTCGCGGCATACGGTAGCGTGATGGGATTCCGAGTCTAGTGGGCCTTTGGGCCTACTGGCTTCGACGCAGGGAGACAAATGCCAACACTGATCAAGCGGACGGCTGGCTGGGCGGGCTTGTTGCTGTTGGGGCTGGTCATTCTCGGCACGGCCGCCTGGGGCGTGCTGGCGCTGCTCTATTTCGACCATGCGAACCCGGCGCTACGCACCGCACTGGCTGTCGCTTACGGCATTGCTTCATTGATCACCCTGGCCTTATTTATTGGGCGGCGCCGGCGTTGGCATGCCTTTCTGGCCCAGTTGGCGTTATTCGGCGTCGTATTGGCTTGCTGGACGGGCATCAAACCCTCCAACGATCGGGTCTGGGTGACGGAAAACGCGGTGCTGCCCTATGCGACCTTCGAAGGTGATCATGTCACGCTGCACAACATCCGCAACAACGATTACCGGACGGAAACCGATTTTACGCCCCGATACTACGATCGCACCTTCGATTTGCAGCAGCTGAACTCCGCGGACCTGATTGCCTCCTACTGGATGGGGCCGGCCATTGCGCATGTATTCGTGAGCTTTGGCTTTGCCGACGGCAATCATGTGGCCATCTCGATCGAGGCGCGCAGTGAACGGGGCGAAGGCTACTCCACAATCAAGGGCTTCTTCCGGCAATACGAGCTGTACTACGACGTCGCGGACGAGCGGGACGTCATCCGGCTACGAACGAACTACCGCAAGGATCCGCCCGAGGAGGTGCACGTGTACCGGCTGCACGGGCCCGTGGGCAATGGGCGGGCGGTGTTTCTGGATTACCTGCGGGAGATCAACACGCTCAAGGAGCACCCCGCGTTTTACAACACGCTGACCACCAACTGCACCAGCAACATCTGGCTGCACTCGCGCGTCAATCCAGGGCATGTGCCCTACTCCTGGAAAATACTGTTAAGCGGCCATTTTCCAGAATACCTCTACGAAAACGGCAGGCTCGACACCAGCCTGCCTTTCGATGAGCTGCAGAAACGCAGCATCATCAACCCGCTGGCACAAGCCGCCGACCAGGCCGAGGATTTCTCGCAGCGCATTCGCGCGTCACAGCTGCAGCCGCAGCCGAGTCCTTAGACGGGCTTATCTGAACTGTGCCCCCGCCTCGACCGGAGATCCCAGATAAAGATATAGCGCGCGCCGGCCGCCCTCGGCTTGTCCCCAGGCAAAGTACACGGGGCCGAGCTTGGAACGAATGCCCAGGTACACTGAGCCTGCCAACAGCGCTCCCGAAGATGGCGTTCCATCCAATCGCTCATAGACGTTCCCGGCTTCCACCGATCCGCCGAAATACACCGCCGTACCCAGGGCTTCGGACAGGTACGCGATGGCCCGGCGAAATTGCACGACCCCGAGCGCGTACTCGCGCCCCACCAATTCGTTGATTTGATAACCCGAGAAATCGAACAGCCCCCCTTGGCTGAACTGATCGTAGTATGGCGCATGGCTGCCGAAGTCCGTGCCGCCGCGCAAATTGATCGTCCAGACATTGCGGGCGAACGAGAACGTGGTTGACCAGTTGATCGAGGCCGTCTCGTAATTTGCGGAGGCACCCAGCCCGGTAGTCGAGTAGAGCCCGTTCAGGGTCGCGTGACTGCCCGCGGTCGGAAACAGGCGCAGGTCCTGGGTGTCGTAAATAAATTTCGTGGTGATGCCGCCGAGTTCGGCGTGGCCCGGATCTGGAATCGCGGGATCTGCCACGTTCAGCTTGCCCGTGGCGCCCCCGCGCAGCAGTCCCAAGCGGTACTCACCCCAAGAGCCGAATGCCGCGCCGACATCCAACTCGCCGCCGTAGCGCCGGTTGTCGAGTTGCGCGACGATGGTGTCGCCTTGATAGAGGTACTGAAGGTATTGATAGGCGAACACGGAGGGCGCGACGAAAAACGTCTGATGGATATCCAAAGGCTGATAGAACTCTGCGGAAAGAACATTGGGGCGGCCCAATTGAAAATCCGTTCGGAACTCCCCGCCCAACGAATTGAGCCAGCGCATGTCGGTGTCCACGCGCAAGCCCCAGCCCGTATTGCCTTTGAAATCGGTGCTGAGATTGCCGTCAAACAGGAGATAGTTCGGCCCGTAGTCCTTTTCTTTTGCAATATAAGTCAATATGTTACGGCCGTCTTCTATTGTGATTTGATAGCTCACGGTCGAAAAATCGCCGCGCGCCACAAGGCGGTCCGCGTCCTGATCCGATTTGTGCGGGTCGAAGACATCGCCGGGCGCGGTGCGGATGAATGTTCTCATTACTTTAGGGTTGGTGGTGTTGAACCCGGTCAACCGAACCTCGTCGATCTTGATCACGCCGCGCTTCGAAACCTTGGCAAGGTTCGCCCGCCAAGCGGCGTATTCGCTTGGGCTGAGGCTGTAGCGGGCCAGCTGGGCGACTTGTTCGCGCGCCGCCGCCTCGCCGATCGGAATTGTCGCAGGAATTTTGTCGAAGTCCGAGGAAGTGATGTCCTTCAAGGTGACCCGGATGGTGACGTCCTTCGCAGTCAGTGTTGCCAACTGCGCATTTTCGTTGGCGTTGATGGCAACATTCATCGCCTGGCCGGCGACCGTGAGCAGACTTCGCAACTTCTTCTGATCGGGCCCTGGGTTGCCCACCGGGACCGCAATCACCACGTCTGCGCAGGTCTCGCGCGCTACATCGATGGGTAGATTGCGCACCAACATGCCGTCGGCATACAGTCGGCCGTTGATGCTCACCGGCGCAAAGGCGCCGGGAACCGCCATGCTGGCGCGCATGGCCTCGGCCAGGTCGCCGTGGTCGAACACCATCATTTGTCCGCTCTCGATATCCGTGGCCACCGCCCGGAACGGGATCGGCAGCTGGTTGAAATTGGAAATCGGCCCCGCGTCGCCGACGATGCGGCGAAACAAGGCCTCGATCTGATGCGTGGGGATCAGTCCTCCCGGCAGGACCAGGCCGTCTTTCTTCACGCCCACTTCCAATCCCAATGGAAACACGAGATCGCGGCTTTTGCGATTCACGGGAAAGCTCTGGCGCGGCGCGCTCTGCAGAATATCGCGCCAGTCCACAGCGGTGACCACGGACTCCAGCTCATCCGCCGACAACCCGGTCGCATAGGCCGCACCCACGATCGCACCCATCGAGGTGCCCGCGATGCAGTCGACGGGAACGCGCATCTCCTCGAGCACCTTGATGACGCCGATGTGAGCGCCGCCTTTGGCGCCGCCGCCGCCCAGCACCAGACCGATGCGCGGGCGCGCCTGAGCGTTGCCCGGGGATGCCGGGGTTACCGGCGCCTGCGCAGCGAGGGCTGAATGCAGCACTGCGAACAGACACAAGGTTGCGATCGCTGCGCGCTGGGACTTCCTCACTCCTTCTCCTCCGATGTCGGATCACAGTGCGCCTCAGCGCATTGATGTCCTCGTATCACAATCTCATGACGTTTGAAATTGGACCTTTTCCAAATTACTTTATCTTCACCGGCACGCCGCGCCGTTTCGATCAGTCGAACCAGCGATATTGCAATGTCACAGCGCCGGTCTTGAAGTCGCCGCCGGCACGCACTGCATATCCGTTCGAAACGGCGAACTTCATCGAGAAGGCGCGGCTCAACGGCACCGACAAGGTCGTGCCATAGCGCGAATTGCTCTGCCTTGCCGTGCTCGGCCCATCATCGACGCTGGTGCTGCCGCCCCGGTAGTGCGTCGCGTCGAACGCCAGCCACAGACCCGGCCGAAAGGTATATCCGCCATGAATCTGAACCGAATACAGTGGATCCTGATCACTGGTCGTGTTGCCATAGTAGTTGTTATTCGCCGTGTACACCCAGACGCCCACCATGCCTTCCAAGAACCATGGACCCAGCGGCCAGGACACACCCATTTCCGGCTTGAAGGCCCAGCGATTGGAACTGATGTTGATCAGGCGGGATGGATCATACTGACCCGTAGGCGCCACGACGGTCAGACTAAACCCGAGCGTGGTCATGCTTTGGCGCTTCACGAATTCGGCCGGCGACACGGCGGGGTCCCCGATCAAATTCCATGCGAATCGAAAATTTGAATCGGCAAGTCCGGAGCGATGCGCCTCCTCCGGCATGCCCGCTACCAATGCGGTGATTTTGGCCTCGGTATATGGAAGGACGACGGCCACGCTGGCCGTGTGCCCGGCTAGATCGAAAGTATGCGAATAACCCGTTAATTGAGTGTTGATGCCCGCCTGCGTGTTGGTCACGGGCAAGGAAGGATCGACAAGCACATCTCCGGTTGAGCGGGCGAAGGAAACCAGCAAGAACTCCGTGCCCACCGGAGAAGCCGAATAGGCGCGAGGTTCAAGCTGTTGAGCGCGCAAGCTGGGCGCAATACACGCGGCGCATAACCCAAGGGCGATGACGGAAAGGTAGCGCGAGCGCATCGAGCAGAGCATATACCACGCTCGTGCGCGAGAGAATTGCTTTCAGCCGTGGTTGCCCCGATGATTATGAATGGCCCTTATCGAGAACACTCCATGTCGTCGGTGATCGTCTGTCCCGCCTGCGATCTCGCGCACCGTACCGGTCTTGCGACGACTGACGAGCGCACTCGATGCGTTCGCTGCCGCGCGCCTTTGCAGCGCCCCGTCAACGGCAACCTCGAGACGGCCGTCGCACTGGCCGCAACCGCGTTGATATTGTTCCTCATGAGCAATGCGTATCCGTTGGTCGTTATTCAGGCAAATGGGGTGACGCGATCCGCCACTCTGATCGAGGCGGCGCAGGCTTTCTATCTTCAAGGGCACCTTGCACTTTCGGCGCTGGTGTTCGCCACCACTGTGATCGGACCGTTCCTGCAAATCGCGGGCCTGCTGTACCTGTTGATTCCCCTGCTGAACAAGCGCCAGGCGCCGATACAGCACTCGGTCTTCCGTCTGCTCATCCTGGTGCGTGCGTGCACTTTCGTCGAAGTGTTCATGCTGGGGGTGCTGGTCGCGCTGGTGCGCCTGTCCGCGTATGCACAAGTCGTTCCTGGTGTCGCCCTTTGGTCAAGCGTATTGCTCATGCTGACGCTGGCGGCATTGTCGAATCAAACAACGCCGGAGCAATTCTGGCGCTGGGTCGAGAGCAGTCGCGAATGAGCACGCCCGCGACAGGACGAAGCCTGGGCCTGCTTCTCTGCCAACAATGCCGTGCGACGGTGCGCTCGCTCGATGTCGCCTATCCGAGCTGCCCGCGCTGCCACGCGCATCTACATGAGCGCAAGCCCCACAGCCTGGCCATTACCGCGGCGTTGCTTGCCTGCGCTGCGGTCCTGTATGTGCCTGCGAACCTTCTGCCGGTGATGTATACGCGGACCCTCTTCGACAACGAAGTGGACACCATCATGAGCGGAGTGCTGGTATTGCTGCATTCCGGATCGTGGCCGATCGCCGTGCTGGTATTCGTCGCCAGCATTGTCGTGCCGTTGTTGAAGATCATAGCGCTCGGCGTGCTACTCTTTTCTGCATGGCGCCGTTCGCCGCTGCGCCGCGCTCAGCGCAGCGAACTGTTTCGCATGATCGAATTCATAGGACGCTGGTCGATGCTCGATGTTTACGCCATTTCGCTCCTTGTCGCGCTGGTGCAAATCAGGACACTGGCCTTCGTCTCGGTTGGATGGGGTGCGCTGTGTTTTGCCGCGGTGGTTGTCTTGACCTTGTTTGCGGCTCGAACCTTCGACGAGCGCTTATTGTGGGACCCGCCTTGAACGAGCCGCCGCATCCGCAGTTGAACGAACTCCCCGCAGCCGTACCGGCACGATCGCTATGGGGCCGATTGCCCCTGGTCTGGATCCTCCCCGCACTCGTGGTATTGGTCGGCGCTTTCGTCGTCGTGCGCGAGAAACTCGCGCAAGGTATCGCGATCGAAATCCGCTTCGAAAATGCCGAGGGGCTGGAGGCCAACAAGACCAAGATCAAGTACAAGGAAGTGGACATCGGCGATGTCGTCGATATTCGCGTCTCCGAAGATCGCAAACAGGTGATCGTGACCGCGGACATCCATCGAAATGCCAAGGAATACCTGGTCGAGGACACGCGTTTTTGGGTGGTACGTCCGCGTGTGTCCGGGGCCGGGGTGTCGGGCTTGGGAACGTTGGTTTCAGGTCCCTATATCAGCGTCGATGTGGGTCAATCGGCGGTGAAACGCGAGGACTTCATCGGTCTCGAGGTACCACCCATCGTCACCTTGGATCTTCCGGGTCGCGAATTTGTTTTGCACGCGGATGATCTGGGTTCCTTGGGGATAGGCTCGTCGGTTTTCTACCGGCATATCAGCGCCGGCCAGGTCGTCGGATATACGCTGGACCCCGGTGGAACGGGAGTGACCGTCAAAATCTTCGTCAATGCGCCGTTCGATGCCTTCGTCACCACCTCGACGCGATTTTGGCAGGCCAGCGGGATCGACATGTCGCTCAATTCGGATGGAGTGAAACTGCGTACTGAATCCCTGACCTCCATCATCGAGGGCGGCATTGCCTTTCGGGCGCTGCCCGGAGGCGAGACGGCGCGCGCTGCCCCCGATACCGCTTTTTTGCTTTACGAGGGCGAGGATCGCGCCATGCGGCCGTACGAGGGGGAAATTCGTTCCTTCGTCATGTATTTCAAAGGCTCATTGCGCGGATTGTCTCCCGGTGCGCCGGTTGAATTGCACGGCATCACGGTCGGGGAAGTGAAAAGCGTCGACCTCGAATTCGATCAGGCAACGGGAATGTTGGATTTTCCGGTGGTCGTGGAGGTCTATCCGCAAAGGATGCGCGGGCACGGCCACCGTGCCGGCGGTTCGGGAAGGCGGGACGACGGTGAGGCCTCAAGCCGCGCAATGATCGACGCCTTGGTGGCCCATGGCCTGAGAGCGGAATTGAAGACCGGGAATTTGTTGACCGGACAGCAGTTCGTGGACCTGGATATTCATCAAGACGAAGCCCGGGAGAAAATCGCTTGGACGTCCCAGCCGGCTGTTTTTCCGACCATCTCGAGCGGACTTGACGATATTCAGGATTCCGTCGCAATCATTGCCAAGAAGCTCAGCAAGGTGCCTTTCGATCAGCTTTCGCACCGTCTGCTGACCGCCATGACCTCATTGGATCGGACGCTCAGCAGCATGGATCATCTGCTGCAAAACGTCGACAGTAATATTGCGCCTCAAGTCCAAGCCACCCTCAGCGAAGCGCAGGCCGCCATGAAAAATGCCAAGGAATTATTGAGCCAGGATGCCGCATCCCAAAACGATTTGGGTTCGGTTCTCCTGCAGGTCTCGCGTGCGGCGAAATCGATCAGCGCGTTGGCGGACTATCTCGAGCGTCATCCGGAATCGCTGTTGCGCGGCAAGCCGGCGGACTCGCCATGAAGGCGCCGGCCGTGGTATTGGGGTCGTTGGTAATGAGCGGTTGCGCGGCCAGCCACGCGGATCATTTTTACGTGATCGACGCTCCGCCGGGCAGCGCGCGGGAGGCGAGCGTCGCATTCACCCGCCAGGTGACGCTCCGGGTGAGCGTCCCCAGTCTCGTCGATCGCGCGGCCATGGTGATTTCGACGCCGGACGGCGTGGCGGTGCTGGAACATGAGCGCTGGGCCGCACCCCTCTCCGACCTCATCACCTCGGCGCTGGCGAGGGATATCGAGGGGAAGCGCGGCGACGTCGTGGTGCTGCCGCATCCCTTGGACAAAGCCGGAGTCCCGCTCACCACGATCGCCATCGATGTGGATGAGGTCAGAGCGCGTCTGGGCGAATTGGTCAGTATCGAGGCGCATTGGCGCATCACCGATGCGGCCGGCGGCAAGGTGACCCTGGGCCGCGATGTTTTCGCCAGCCCCACGCATGCCCAGAGTTATGCCGCGGTGGCCGACGGCTTGAGCGCCGCGGTTGCAATGCTGGCGGATCGGTTGATCAAAGAAATTCCCACGCTGTAATTTGGCCGCGAGCGGTAAGTCGGGCGCGGGCCTTCCGCGGACCATCGATCGAAGGCCCCACGCCCTTGCGGCACAAAGGCGTGCCGCTGTTCGACAACCTAGCCGCTGTGCGGCTCCACAGCGATGTCATTGTGGACCGCCTCTACACCCTCGGTGTTCTTGGCGAGCTCTCCGGCCAGATCCCGCGCATCCTTGGTGGGTGCGTGCCCGCTCAGCCAGACCACGCCGTTGGCATCCGTGTCGACACTGATATTGGCCAGAGTCGACAAATGTTTCTCCGCCAGCTTGGCCTTCACTTTGGTGGTGATGACCGAATCCTTGACGAAGTGGTGGTTCGATGATTCCGTGGCGTTGTCGTCCGCCAAGGCAATCGGACCGCATGCCACACTGAGTGCGGCGATGACTCCCAAAATAATGTGCTTTCTCATATCTCCTCCTGTTGCCCCTGGGGCTTGTTTTAACTCCCCAGCAGTACAACTGACCGCCTGAAGTACATCTGTATGACTGCCTGCCGTACATCTGTAGGTGGGTAAAGTGAACACATGACGGTCCCGTCCGACAGTGCGGATCAAGCTGTCGCCGGCCGCTCGCCGCGCTCGGCGGCGCCCTTGGCCGTCTTCTCGGGCATTGACAGGAGTCGTGCTGTATTGATCAACGCCATATGCGTGAGTGCCTGCGGAAAATTACCGAGCATTCTTTTCGCGCGCGGATCATATTGCTCGGCAAACAGGCCCACGTCATTGCCAATCGCAAGCAGCCGTTCAAACAGGTCTTGTGCTTCCTGGCGGCGGCCGGTGAGGACCAGGGCATCCGCAAGCCAGAAAGAGCATGCCAGGAAGGTGCCCTCGCCCGCCGGCAAGGCATCGACGCCCGTGAGCGTGGAGTAGCGCAGTACCAGGCCATTGAGCATCAATTTCCGTTCGATTGCGGCAATGGTACCGAGCACGCGCGCGTCATCGGCCGGCAAAAACCCCACCTGTGGTATCAGAAGCAGGCTCGCATCCAGGAATTTTGTATCGTAGGCCTGCACAAAGGTGTTGTGGCGGGCGTCAAATCCCTTCTCGCAAACCTGGGCGTGAATGGCATCGCGCAATTGCCGCCAGCGATCAACCGGCCCTTCCAGTCCCTCTTGTTCCGCGTCCTTGATCGCCCGGTCGAAGGCCACCCAGGCCATGACCTTTGAATGCGTGAAATGCTTGCGGGGACCGCGAACTTCCCACAACCCTTCGTCCGGAAGCTGCCATTGCGTTTCAAGGAATTTGAGCAACGCCAATTGAACATTCCAAGCCTCCGGATGGGGCTGCAAATCCGCGGCTCGCGCCAAATGCAGCGAGTCCATGACTTCGCCAAACACATCGAGCTGGAATTGCCTTGAAGCGGCGTTGCCGACCCGCACGGGCTTGGACGATTCGTACCCTGAGAGCCACGGCAATTCATGTTCATCGAGGCGGCGGGCGCCGGTGACGCTGTAAACGATTTGCAAATCATTGGGGACGCCGGCAACCGCGCGCAGCAACCATTCGCGCCATGATTTGGCTTCCTCTTCGAAGCCGGCCAGCAACAAGGCATTGAGAGTGAATGTGGCGTCCCGCAACCAACAGTAGCGGTAGTCCCAATTACGCACGCCGTTCAGACGCTCCGGCAACGAGGTGGTAAGTGCCGCCACCAACCCGCCGGTCGGCTTATAGGTCAGTGCCTTGAGCGTGATCAAGGACCGCATCACCGATTCCCGCCATCGACCTTGGTAGCGGCAGCGCTGCGACCAGCTCCGCCATTGAGTCTCGGTCTCCAGGAGACTCCCGACCGCGTCGATGACAGGCCGCATCGCGCGGTGCGACGGACGATAGTTCAGTACGAAGGATTCGCGCCCGCCCTCACCGACGTAAAAGTCGGCCACCGTTTTGAAGTTCTCGCCTTGAACGTCAACCGACGCAGCCAGTTCAAGGGTGTCCTCTCCGGCGGTGAGCAATAGGATGCCTTCCGAGCGGCGTACCCAGGGAACGATGGAGCCGTAGTCGAATCTCACCACCAATTCCATACGAACCGCGACGCGGCCGCTCAGGCCCTCAACCACCCGCACGATGTCCCAACGCCGATTGGAGAGCGGCATGAAGTCGGTGATCCGAATACTGCCTTGCTCCGTATCGAAAACAGTCTCGAGGATGAGCGTGCCGTCGCGATAGCGTCGATGTACCCCCCGCACGCCGGACGCGGGTGCCAACAACCAGCGACCGTTCTCAGGGCCGCCCAGCAAGGCGGCGAAACAAGCCCCTGAATCGAATCGCGGCAGACACAGCCAGTCAATGGAGCCATCCCGCCCGACCAGAGCGCCGGTATGGCAATCGCCAATCAACGCATAGTCCTCAATCGGTAGCGCCATCCGAGGACGCTTGCACATCCGCCGGCGCGGCGCAATCCCAATCGGATGCCGGACGATTCCGACGAATTACAGTATCCTAAAAACAAATTGGCATATGCCGGGGAGAATTCAATGTTGTCGCGACGAACCTTATTGCAAAGCGCGGGCGTCCTGCCGCTCATGATGACGGGCTTTGGAAGCGGGGCCGCCGCGCCCGCGGCGCTCAAATCCATGACCCAGCAAGCCAAGCCCATTTCGCCCGAGGAGCGCCGTGCACGCATCGCCAAGGTGCAGTCGCTCATGACGCAGCAAAAAATCTCGGCGTTGCTGATTGAACCGGGTTCTTCGCTGGATTATTTCACCGGCATCCGCTGGCATCGATCGGAGCGAACCACCGCGGCAATCATACCGGCGAGCGGCGAGCTCATTGTGGTGACGCCGGCGTTCGAGGAACCCTCGGTGCGCGAGACGCTGCAGGTGGGAAGCGATGTACGGCCTTGGAACGAACACGAGAATCCATTCGCACTCATCGTGCAGGGCCTCAAGGACAGGGGCATCAACGCGGGCACTCTCGCCGCGGAATCGACGATGCGTTATTTCATCATCGCGGGCATCCGGCAAGTGTCGCAGGCATACGAGATCGTGCCGGCCGATGCGCTGGTCCGCGCCTGCCGGCTCATCAAATCGCCCGCGGAATTGGCACTGCTGCAAATCGCCAACGATGTCACCATAGCGGCGCTGCGCCACGTTCATGCCTCAACGGTCCGTGGCATGCGCGCGCAGGACATCGCCGCCCTGATGGACCGCACGACCACCGCGCTCGGCGCGGGATCGTCGGAATTTTCGTTGGTGCTTTTGAATGAAGCGTCCGCCTATCCTCACGGTTCCATAGCGCCGCAGGCCGTCCGCGACGGTTCCGTGGTCCTGATGGACTGCGGCTGTTCAGTGCACGGTTATCAATCGGATATATCGCGCACCTGGGTATTTGGCGAGGCGACCGCGAAGCAGCGCAAGGTTTGGAATACCGTCAAACGCGGCCAGGAGATAGCCTTGGAAACGGCGAAGATTGGCTCCGCGGTGGGTGAGATCGATGATGCCGTGCGCCGCTACTACGAAAAGGAAGGCTGGGGCCCGGGATACAAGCTGCCGGGACTGTCCCACCGCACCGGTCACGGAATAGGCTTGGATGGCCACGAACCGCCCTACCTCGTGCATGGCGACACCACGGCGCTGCAGCCGGGAATGTGCTTCTCGGACGAGCCGGGAATCTACATACCCGGCGAATTCGGTATCCGTCTCGAGGACTGCTGGTACATGAGCGCAACGGGACCAAAGCTGTTCACTGCCCTGGCGAAATCGCTGGATGAGCCGATCTGAACGGTGAGCGCGATTGCACTTCTGTCGCTGGGTACCTGGCTGTATCTGTTTTTGGCCCATGGCGGTTTCTGGAGATCCGGCCCGGAGTTGCCCGAAGGCGATCCGGCTGAAACACCCGATGTCGATATCATTGTTCCTGCGCGCGATGAAGCGGAAACCATCGGCGCGGCGATCGGCTCTTTGCTTGCGCAGCGCTATCGCGGAAAGTTCCGTGTCGTTCTGGTCGACGACAACTCCACCGACGACACGGCGGCACGCGCCGGAACGGCCGCGAACCTGCAAACCATTCGCGCGGCACCCAAGCCTCCGGGGTGGTCCGGAAAATTATGGGCGTTGAGTCAGGGCATTCTCGCCAGTCGCGCACCTCTGGTGCTTTTCACTGACGCGGACATCGTGCATGAACCGCGCCATCTTGCGGCGCTGGTGATGCAGCTGGAAAACGCCGGGCTGGATATGGTGAGCGAGATGGTGCGGCTGAACTGCTCCAGTCTCGCAGAACGCGCGCTGGTGCCGGCCTTCGTCTATTTCTTCCAGATGTTGTATCCCTTTGCCAGGGTCAATGATCCGGGGTCGGCGGTAGCAGCGGCTGCCGGCGGCACCGTATTGATTCGCCGCTCGACACTCGAGAGCATCGGCGGTATCGAGGCGATCAAGGACTCGCTCATCGACGATGTGGCTTTGGCGAAGGCAGTGAAGCCTTGCGGTCGCATATACCTCGCCCACTCGCGGCTGGCCGCGTCGATACGGGCCTATCCTGATTTCATCGATATGTGGCGCATGATTTCACGGACCGCGTTTACGCAGCTGCGGCACTCTGCTTTTTTGCTGATCCTGACAGTGGCCGCTTTGTTGCTGGTTTGGATCGCACCGCCTTGGGCGGCGCTTTTCAGCACAGGATTGACGCGAGTCTGCGGGCTCGGGGCCTGCGCTCTCGCCGCGTTGAGCTACCTGCCGACCTTGACACGCTACCACCGCAACAAGCTATGGGTCTTGGCTCTGCCCCTCATTGCGCTGTTCTACATGTCTGCGACAATCGGGTCCGCTGTGGACATCTGGCGCGGCAAGGGTGCGAATTGGAAGAAGCGCGCCTACCAGAACTAGCCCTCGCCCAGGCCGGGCGGGCCCTTGACGTCTTGCGGGCGTTTATTAACTCTTTGCCGCTGATACCGCTGTCAACGCCTGCCCCTTCACCGAATAGCCGTTGACATTCAGATCGTGCGGAAAGCAATCCGTTCGGTACTGCAGATCCCGCATGGCAAAGTTCGTTGTGATCAAGTCCTTCATTTGTTCTATGAGCTCGCAGGATCCATAGTCCATGACATGGGGATGATTCCGGTCCAAAATCTTCGTCGTCCAATGCGCGGGCACGGAGCCGGAGGAATCCGCATCCGCCGCCGGCGAAAGAGTATAGAAGTCCGTCTCGACGAAGGCGTTGCCGCCGGGAGCGGATGAACCGGGTCCGCAACCTGAGGCCCAGACCCGGGCGTCATTTCGCGCTCCGAGATGCACGAGGATCACGCGAACCGTATCAGCCAGACCATTGCAGTTAAATTTTGAGGTAAGTCCGATGTACGAAAACGTCACCTTGTGATGCTGCCAGGTGCTGACCACGACGCCGTCTGCAGCCCCGGCCGAGTCCGCGGCGAACACTACGCCCGCGGACGATGCGCAGGCGAGCGCCAATGCCAAAGCGGCCAACCCTGTTGATGTGCTTTTGATGCGCCGCATGATTACACCCCGCAATAGTATCGATACAAGTGACTGCGAAAACCTACTTCAGTTCCCGGCCCTTGTTCGCTTCCGCCACCGTGATGGCGGTCATATTCACAAGACGGCGCACCGTGGCCGCGGGGGTCAGAATGTGAACCGGGGCGGCACAACCCAATAACATGGGCCCGATCGCAACGTTGTGGCCGGCCGCCGACTTCAGCAGGTTGTACGCGATGCTCGAGCTGTCAAGGTCGGGACAGACCAACAGATTCGCGCTGCCGTGAAGCAGGCTGTTCGGCAGAACGGCACGGCGCGCTGCCTCGTCCAATGCGCAGTCGCCGTGCATTTCACCATCCACTTCCAGCTGCGGCGCCCTTAAGCGCAATAGCGCCAGCGTGGCGCGCATTTTCAACGCCGACGGCGCGTCGCTGGTTCCAAAATTGGAGTGCGAAAGCAGCGCCGCCTTCGGTATTAGGCCGAATGCAACGATCTGCTCCGCGGCCAATTCCGTCAGCTCCGCGAGCTGCTCGGCAGTGGGATCAAGATTGACGTGGGTATCGATGATAAAGACCTGGCGACCAGGCAGGATCAGGCCGGTCATGGCACCGTACACACCAGCGCCGGCGCGCTGCCCGATGACGCGATCAATGTAATGCAGATGCCGTGCCGTGGTGCTGATGGTCCCGCACAGCATGCCATCGGCTTCACCCTTCTTTAGAAGCATGGCTGCGATCAGTGTGGTACGGCGGCGCATTTCCAGCTTGGCGTACTGCGCGGTCACACCGTTGCGCTCGGTCAGAGCATGGTAAGCCTGCCAATACTCGCGATAGCGGGCGTCCTGCTCCGGATTGACGACCGTCAGGTGCTCGCCGATGCGAATTCGCAGCCCGTAGCGTTTGATACCCTGTTCGATCACCGCCGGGCGGCCGACCAGGATCGGGACCGCCAGTTTTTCATCCACGGCGATTTGCACCGCTCGCAGTACCCGCTCATCCTCCCCTTCGGCGTAAATTATCCGGCTGCGCTCGGGGCCCACCTTCTTGGCGGCCGCAAAGACCGGCTGCATCAGCGTTCCGCTGTGATAGACGAACTGCAGCAGACGCTGACGGTAAGCGTCCAGATCGGCGATGGGCCGCGTCGCCACGCCCGATTCCATGGCGGCTTTCGCCACGGCCGGTGCGATCTTGACGATCAGGCGCGGATCGAAGGGCTTGGGGATGAGGTACTCGGGTCCGAAACTCAAATCCTCGATGCCGCCGTAGGCCGCGGCAACGATATCGCTTTGTTCCTGGCGCGCGAGTTCCGCGATGGCGTGAACGGTTGCAATTTCCATCTGCCGCGTGATCGTGGTGGCGCCCACATCCAGCGCCCCGCGAAAAATGAATGGAAAACAGAGGACGTTGTTAACCTGGTTCGGGTAGTCGCTGCGGCCGGTGGCGATGACCGCATCATCGCGCACGGCTCTGACCTCCTCCGGCAGGATTTCCGGCGTGGGATTGGCGAGCGCCAGAATCAAGGGTCGCGGGGCCATCTTGCGCACCATTTCGGACGTCAGCACGCCGCCGGCGCTCAAGCCGAGAAAGACATCCGCCCCGCCGATGATTTCGTTCAACGTGCGGGCGGCGGTCGCCTGGGCAAAGCGCTCCTTCACGGGATCCATCAGTTCCCGGCGGCCTTGGTAAACGACGCCGGCCAGATCGGTCAGCCAAATATTCCCGCGGGTCAGACCCAGGTCCAACAGCAGGTCGACACAAGCCAGCGCAGCGGCGCCGGCGCCGCTAACCACCATTTTCACCCGCGCGATATCTTTCCCGACCACCTGCAATCCATTGAGGCACGCGGCGCCGACGATGATCGCGGTGCCATGCTGATCGTCATGGAATACGGGAATTTTCATGCGCCGGCGCAGTTCGCGCTCGACGATGAAGCATTCCGGCGCCTTGATATCCTCGAGATTGATCGCGCCGAAGGTGGGCTCCAGCGCGGCGATCACTTCGATGAGCTTTTGCGGGTCGCGCTGCTCTATTTCAATATCGAATACATCGATGCCCGCAAACTTCTTGAACAACACCGCCTTGCCTTCCATCACGGGTTTCGCCGCCAGCGGTCCAATCGCGCCCAGGCCCAGAACGGCGGTGCCATTGCTGATGACCCCGACCAAATTGCCCCGTGCGGTATAGCGAAACACATTCAGGGGATCCTGCACGATGGCCTCGCAGGCCGCGGCCACGCCCGGCGAGTAGGCAAGCGCCAAATCGCTTTGATTGAGTAATTGCTTGGTGGCGACAACCGACAGCTTCCCTGGCGTCGGGAACTCATGATAATCGAGCGCTGCCTTCTTGAGAGCGTCCTGGTTTTCTTCGCTTTTCATCACCCGCGATACTACACTTTCACGATCGCGGTCGCCGATCCAAGCCCGATCTGCGGCCAACGAACGAGCGAGCGATATAGGGCGAAGGTCTACTAGGAATCCGAGCGCCCGTCCGCTAAACCTCCTTCACCCAGCTCACGTGGATAGGGATGCCGCTGCCCGATTTCAGACTTTCTGCCGCTGCCCTGTTCCTGGCTGTTGTCGCCCTCGGTACACCCCTTGGCGCGACCGCCATGGAAGCCAAGCGCGTGTTGTTATTGCATTCATTCGGCCGGGAGTTCGCGCCCTACGATGTGGCGGTGGCTACGTTTCGCACGGAATTGGCGAAGGCTTCGAGCGAGCCGGTCGCGTTCTATGACGCGTCGCTCGATGCGGGCAACGAATCGGCATCGGAGGACCCGCAACTGCTCATCGACGTGCTGCGTCGCCGTTTCGCCCGCTCGGCACCCGATCTGGTGGTCACAATCGGCCCCCCTGCCGCGGCCTTCTATATCAGAAATCGGGACCAGGTTTTCGGTGCGACGCCGCTGTTGATTGCCGCAGTGGACGAGAAGCTGGTCCAAACATCTGCACTGCGCGCCGGGGACGCCGTCGTCGCCGTGCACAACCACCTTCCCGGACTGATTGAAAACATTCTGCAAGTACTGCCGGATACGAAAAGAGTTGCGGTGGTCATTGGAGACACTCCGCTCGAGAGGTTTTGGCTGCGTGAAGCCCACGGGCAGTTCGCGCGATTCGCGGATCGGGTAAGCTTCGAGTGGCTCAACGACCTTTCCTTGGACCAGATGCGCCGGCGGGTTGCCGCGCTTCCCGCGCATTCTGCAGTGCTGTACACCCTGATGATTACCGATGCAGCCGGCGTGCCGCACGAACAGGAAGCGGCGCTCGCCGCCTTGGTGGAAGCATCGGCGGCGCCGATCTTCAGCCTCTATGAGAGTGAACTGGGACGCGGGGTCGTCGGTGGCCCATACCATTCTCAGCAACGCAACGGGGCCCTGGCGGCGGCCGCGGCGTTGCGGGCATTGAGCGGTCAAACCGCAGCCGGCCCGGCAATACAGGCGATCGACTATGAGGCGCCGGTTTACGATTGGCGCGAACTCAAACGCTGGGGAATCGACCCAAAGCGTCTACCTGCGGGGAGCACGATTCGCTTTCGGCCGCCATCGCTTTGGGACCAACATCGCATTTTGATCATCGCGGCAGTGTCGATATTTTTGCTGCAGGCTGCGCTGTCGATTGGGCTCGTATGGCAGCGCATCCGCCGCCGGCGCGCCGAGCAAGAAGCACAAACCTTGAGCGGACGGCTGATCAGCGCGCATGAAGACGAAAGGCGCTGGCTCGCGCGCGAACTGCACGACGACATCACACAGCGGCTCGCTCGATTGGCGATCGACGCCGCGAAGTTTCCGGGTGGCGATCTGTCGCCATCGGGTGAGGCGCGCCGATCCATTCGCGCGGGTCTCGCGCAACTGAGCGAAGATGTCCATGATCTTTCGTACCGACTGCACCCTTCCGTGCTCGATGATCTCGGTCTTGTCGAAGCGTTGAAGGCCGAGTGTGAACGCGTTGCACGGTCCGACTCGGTGCGAGTGGACGTCGATGCTGACAAGACTCCCGCCAAATCTGCCCAAAGATGTGGCCCTCACCGCCTATCGTGTCTCGCAGGAAGCTTTGCGCAATATTGGCCGTCATGCCAAGGCAAGCATGGTGCAAATATCGGTTTCCTTGAGCGCGGGCGGACTGCGACTTGCAGTCAGCGACAATGGAAGCGGATTTGAACCCGCCCTGCAAACCCGCCGACCCAGCCTCGGACACGCCAGCATGCGCGAGAGGATCCGGTCGCAGGGCGGATGGCTCAATATCCAGAGCACTCCCGGCCGGGGTACGACGATCGTGGCCTGGGTGCCGATTCGGGAGACTCCTTCATGAGGCGCATACGCGTCTTGCTCGCGGACGATCATCGGATGCTTGCGGAAGGACTGAAAAGCCTGCTCGTTTCCGAATTCGATCTGATCGGCGCGGTGGAGGACGGCCGCGCCATGATTGAAGCCACCAAAACGCTGCAGCCCGATGTCATTGTGGCCGACATCACGATGCCGGTCCTGAATGGCATCGAAGCGCTCGAAGAGATCAGGAAATTCGATGCCAATGTGCGCGTTGTCTTTCTCACGATGCATCGCGACATCGCTTATGCGAATCGCGCCATGAAAGCGGGTGCCGTGGGATTCGTGCTCAAGCATTCCGCGCCGGAGGAGCTGGTGCTGGCGGTACGCGCGGCGGCGCAAGGGCGCACGTTCATCACGCCCGTTCTCGCGGGCGAGATGCTGCAAATGCGAGAGCGCCCTTCGGAGGCACAGGATCCAGTCGCGTCGTTGACATTACGCCAGCGCGAAATTCTCCACCTGCTGGTCGACGGGTTGACTGCGCAGGAAATCGGCACGAGGCTCCACATTTCGGCGCGGACCGTCGAAGACCATAAGTATCGGATGACGGAATTACTCGGGATCAAGGGCAACGCCGAGCTGATCCACTTTGCAATCAAGCACGGCATCGTCGGCCCGTAGTCTGGGCGTATCGCCCATAGATTCCCGGTGCGCAACCCGTAGATTCCCCGGTCGAATGCCGTAGTTTTACGGTGTCGCTTCCGTTGTTGCAACGGGTAGCCTCTCATCCATAGCACCTCGAACCGCCGCAACGGCGAACCGATGAGGCGGAAGAACCGATGAGGCGTATGAGGACCAATTGCCCATGTTTGCCGATCCGGCGGCTTGTGTACTCATTGCTGATCGGCATAACGGCCTGTTCGAGGGAATCCGTGGCCTGCTCGAAACCACGTTTGGAAAGGTATTTCTCGTGACCGACAGATCATCGCTGATCGAAGGCGCTGAACGGCTCAAACCTTCCGTGATCGTCATGGACATGTCATACGCAGCGGGAGACCTGCCGGACCTGATGCGGGAACTCCGTGATCGCGCACCGAAGGCAAAAGTCCTGTTGCTGAGCGTGCACGACGAACGCACGGTCGTTGCGGCAGCCATCGCCGCAGGTGCCGACGGACTGGTCTTGAAGCGTGCCATCGGTCAGGACCTGATGCCGGCGATCGATGCGCTCCTTGCCGGGCAGCGCTACTTTGAGTCGAGCGCCGCTCGTTGAGGCGTCGGCACAAGAAAACCATTCCAGACAATTTTTTCTAAAGGAGAGCCGAAATGTATTTCACGCAGGATTCGATGCTTCCGGAGAACCAGGAGAAGCTCATCATTACGGCGGCGTGTTATGGCCCGCAATGGATGCCCAGCGATTATCCCGAAGACATCCCCGTCTCGTGGGAGGAACAGACGCAAAAGGCGGTGGACTGCTATAACGCCGGCGCCACGGTCCTGCATCTTCATGTGCGCGATCCCAAGACCGGCCACGGGTCGAAGAACTTCAACGAGTTCAATGCGCAGATGGAACGCCTGCGCAAGGCAGTTCCCAAGATGATCATTCAGATCGGCGGCTCGATCTCTTTCGCACCGGCGAACGAAGGCGATAAGGCGCAGTGGCTCGGATACGACGTCCGACACAAAATTACCGAGATCACGCCGAAGCCGGATCAGATTACGATCGTCATCTCGTCGACGCAGATGAACGTCCTGCCTTTGACGACCGAGGACGATATCAAGGGCACGAGTTTCGCTCATCCGGCAATGCAGGCGGCCTATCAGAACATGGTCGCTGACGGCACGCCCGAATTCTATCTTGAGCACTTAAAGCGCCTGCGCGCGCAGAAAATTCAGCCCTTCTTTCAGATGGCTCACGTCCACCAACTCGAGGAGGTCGAGCATCTCATCCGGCAGGGCGTCTACATGGGACCGCTGAACCACGCACTAGTCGCAATCGGTGGGGGTGGCGCTGCCGGGCGCAATCCGTTCGACTTCATGGAATACCTGCGCCGCACTCCGCACGGCTCGACCTTCTCCATTGAGTCCTTGTGGCGCACGGTCGCCCCGTACGCGGCCATGGCGATTGCTCTGGGAGTGCATTGTCGCGTGGGTATCGAGGACAACATGTGGCGCAAAAAGGGCGAGCGCATGACAACGGTTCAGCAGGTCGAGCAGGTGGTGCGCCTTGCGAGGGAACTCGGGCGCGAGGTCGCGAGTGGCGATGACGCGCGCCGTATTCTGAAGATCGGCACCTGGTACGACAGTGTCGAGGAAACGCTTAACTCGCTCGGTCTGCCGCCAAATCGCAAGGGTGGTGACCAGGGATTTGTCGTGAGGTCCACGGATGGCAAGTTGCGACCGCCCATTCAGTCGTCTGACGGACACGCCATCGCGGGACAAGTTCAGGTTTGAGGCTGGAGCAGGCATCGAGGAGAGATGAAGTGGCAGAGTTTGTGGAGGTCGCAACGCTCGCGCAAATCGAGCCGGGAAGGAGCCTGATCGTGAACGTGGGTGACAAGAGCATCGCGCTTTTCAATGTCGAAGGGCAGATCTATGTGATCGACGACGCCTGCATGCACCAGGGCGCATCGCTTGGTGCTGGGAAAATCGACGGCAAGATCGTGACCTGTCGTGCGCACGGCCTCAAATACGACGTCACGACGGGATTTGTAAACGGGTCCCCGGGCTTCGGGGTCACGGCGCATGCAGTGCAAGTCGTGGATGGCATGATCGCCGTTGCCGTGTGAGTCCAAATGAGGAGACCACCATCATGAAAGACAACGCATTCCGGGGCCCAATCGGGAACGAGACCTGTGCGCCGGGTCCCTGGGAGGCGGCCGCGTTAGCACAATTGCGAGAATGGGATCCCGCATGGGCTCAGGCCGCTGAGGGCGTGACGTCGAACCCGTGGAAACATAATGTTTTGCCGCGCAAGACCGTGGAGCTGGTCGGACTGGCCGTCAACGCCGCCTGCACGAACCTCAATCCGGAAGGAACCCGGCGGTGTATCCGCGCCGCGCTCGAGGCAGGCTCCAGCCGCGAGGAGATCTTGACGGTGCTTAAGATGGCCTCGTTTCTCGGCATTCATACGTGCAGCCTGGGTGCCCCGATCGTACTCGAGGAAGCCAAGGCGGCGGATGTCCGGCCGAAGTCAACTTCGAAACCCGTCACGCCGGTTTGCGACAAAGTGCGCGCGAGCGGCGGGTGGAACGAAGCGTGGACGCCGTTCTACAACCTCGACCCGGAATGGACCGAGCAATTCGTGGCGGCGGGCATTCCCGTATATGGCGGCACCGTGTTATCCGCCGAAGCTCGCTGAGCTCTTGAGCATTGCTTTCGACGCCTCGTATACGCATATGTATGCGCCCGGGACTCGTCGACACATCAAGGCAGCGTTGAAGTTCGGAGCGACGATGGAAGAGATCATGGAGGTGCTGAAGATCTGCGTCATCCAGGGAGTGCAGGCATGCAACCTCGGGGTTCCGATACTCGCCGAGGAGCTTGCGATGCGCTCGGACACGAAATAGGCATCGCAATCAGATAATTCGGATTCGCAGAGAAACCTATGCCTGACAGCCATGTCCTCATCACACTAGCCCAACGCCTGGTGCTTCTATTCGTGGTCACGAATATGCTCGCGCTTGGCATGAGTCTGACGATCAAGGAGGTCATCGCGCCCCTGCGCAATGTAGCCTTGAGCATAAAGGCATTTTTGGCCAATTTCGTGCTGGCACCCGTGGTGGCCATCCTGCTGGTGCGACTTTTTCATCTCGAACATGGGTATGCCCTTGGGCTGATTCTGCTCGCAACCGCGGCGGGTGATCCCTTCGTGACCAAGGCATCGCAACTGGCAAAGGGAGATCCCGCCTACACCGTGGCGCTGATGGTGGCGCTACAAGTCGTCACGGTGATCTACATGCCTATCGTGCTGCCACTACTGCTTCCCGGCGTAAAAGTAGAGCCTCTGGCAATCGCGAAACCCCTTATTGTTCTGATGTTGATCCCGCTGGCAATCGGATTTTTTATCAGAGCACGGTACGAACGAATCGCCCGCGCGCTCTCCGCACGCTTCGACATTTTCTCTTCCGTCATCATTGCCGTGGCGCTGTCAATGTTGGTGGTCCTTTACTTCAATCAGATCTTAGGCACCTGGGGCCAAAGAGTCATACTCTCGTCCTTGATCTTCGTCTGGGCAGGCTTTGCATCCGGTTACTTATTGGGTGGTCCCAGGCAAGTCGACAGATCGGTTCTTGCGCTCAACACCGGTGTGCGTGGTTATTCGGCGGCCATGTTGGTGGGTGTTACGAATTTCCCCTCTGAAGCTACAATGTTGCTGATGATCGTGACGGCGCTCGTGGTAGGCATCGTGACCATGATTCCCGTAGCCGCAACCTTGCTTCGCAGTAGAGACATGGCAGCGGCTGATGCCCAAAGATGAGCACAAATTCATAATGATAAGTTCGCCGGCCATCCCATTTCGGCCGGCTCGAGTTTGAAGGGGATATGATCGAAAGGTTCGATCAGGCGAAGGCGGAAGCTTCTCCCGCGTAGAGCGGTGAGGATCTCTTGGCGCGAACGTCGGAGCCTTCCTCGCGCAGGAATGCAAGCACCAGCGTTTCGGCCTTCCTGGCGGAGGCCGCCGTCAGCTTGCCGTCAATCTTGTCGTGAATGCTGCCGGATCGCCAGCTATCGAAGACCGCGGGATTGATGTACGACTTGCGGCACACAGCCGGCGTATTGCGCAACTGCGAGGCGACTTGTTTCACCACCTCAGCGATTTTTCTTTTCAGCGCATGCTCGCTGGCGGGCTCGGGTAGAGGCGTGCGGGCCAGCAAGGTGATGGCCAGCAGCGTTGCTCCCCAGGTGCGAAAATCCTTGGCGGTAAAATCATTGCCCATCGCCTCGCCCAGATAGTCGTTCACCTGGCCTGAGTCGATGGGACAACGCTGTCCCTCGTCGTTGATGTATTGAAACAGATCTTGGCCCGGAATTTCCTGGCAGCGGCGAACGATCTTCACGATGCGCTTGTCATCGATCAAGATTTCGTGCTGCACGCCGCCCTTGCCGCGGAAGTTCAGCACCGCACGCCCATCGCGGATGAATGTGACGTGACGATTGCGCAACGTCGTGAGGCCGAAGCTCTTGTTGTCGCGGGCGTATTCGTTGTTGCCGACGCGAATGCGGGTGGCATCGAGCAGGCTGACCACGACGGCGAGCACCTTCTCGCGCGGCAGACCTGGCAGTGCCAGGTCGCGCTTCAAGATGCGCCGCAGCTTGGGGAGTTGCTCGCCGAAGGCCACCATGCGGCCGAACTTTGCGCTGTCGCGAAACTCGCGCCAGTCGGGGTGATAACGATATTGTTTGCGCCCGCGAGCGTCGCGGCCGGTGGCCTGCAAATGGCCGCGCGGCTGCATCGTGATCCACACGTCACGATATGCCGGCGGAATCGCCAGCCGTGCAATGCGTTGCAGATCCTCCGCCGCCGACAGCGGACGATTCTCTGGGGTGATATAGCGAAAGCCCTTGCCCGAACGCATTCGACGGATGCCCGGTTCCGCATCGGAAACGTAGACGAGACCTGCCTGGCTCGCCATTTGAGCCGCCTCAGCAGCGGCGCTGCCAACCGGCGCCTCACCATCCTGTGCTGATTTGAGCGTCATAGCGAATGGCTTTTAGCAGGTAGGATCTTCTCGGGCTACGCCGACACAACGACGCTGTGATGAGAGAATCGTCCTACTTGCGCGATCTGCGACGCAGTTCATGGTTGACGCCGCGCGCGGCCGATTCGCCGATTTACATAATGAAAATCAGCATCTCGATGAAATTACGTCATGGTGGGCGGCCGAATGGCGCCGGCAAAGCGGGTCTATCGCGCCAACAGTTTGCGAAGCGGCGTCCAGTAATTCGCCTGCCATCCGGCGCTCAAGCTCGACGCCTCACCGCTGGGAAAGCCGCCGTGATCGAAAATAATTCTCGAGCCGCCCGCGGCGTCCACGACCTGGAATCGCGCAATGGAATAAAGACCCGGGCCCCAACTCGCCGAGCGCCACGCCTGAACGATCAACTCATTGGACTGCAGCAGGACTTGCCGGCCGGTGATGTAGCCGCCGAACAGTGCGAATGCGCTGCCTTCGACCGCGCTGAGCGCGGTCGGCACCTTGGAGTCGATGCTCTTCATGACACCGCTCAATTGAACGACTTGATCGAATTGCCTGGCGTCGGTGAGTGCCGCGTACACACGCGCGCGGCTGGCGGCGAATTCCGGTTCCAGGTGGATCGATTCTGCGGTCCGGGCTATGCCTTTGCCGTCGGGCGGCGCTTCGGCGGCGGTGAGCCGCGCTGCGAAACCGGCCGCAGCAAGCGCACCGGCCACCAACACTTTGCGGCGCGTGGCGCACGCATCGCCCAAAATCGCGCCGCTCGATGCGGCCGATTCAAACCGATTGGTCTTATACATGAGACTCTCCATTCGTACCATCACCGGTCGATCAACGCGGCGCGACGGTCCGCGCGAAGTTCATGACTTCTTCCGCCATCAAATCGAGAATCTGACCGATCCTCGGCACCAGGCACCTGCCCTGTTCATCGAATACGTTTTCCGTCGAATTGATCGCCGCGCCCAAAGGCGTGGGCCAGCCGCGCAGCGCATGCACGATGTCGCGCAATGCACCCAAGGTGTTCACGGCTCCCGGCCATCCGCCGGCGGTCGCGATGCAGCCCACCGCACGGCCGCTGAAATAGGGCCGCGCATCGGCGCGCAGATCTTCGGCATAGTCCAGTGCGTTTTTCACCAGGCCGGAGATGCTGCCATGATATCCCGGCGATCCGATGATGATGCCGTCGGCAAGCGCCAGTTCCGCCACCAACAGACGCGCGCCCTCGCCTCTCTCCAGATTCTCCGGCTGGTATAACGGCAATTGCAGCCGCGGACCGCTGATGACATTGACGCGAGCTCCGTGACGCTGTGCGGCGTTGAGCACATGGCGCATGGCCCACTCGGTCGAGGAATTAGATCGCAGCGTTCCGCCGACGGCGACTATGTACGGTGAACTCACGGCGCCGATCCTACACGGAAATTGAGGCTGAATCAGTGTCCCGGAGGCGCCGCCCGCGCGCCGAACGGTGGCTTGGCGAACCAAACAAAGGGAATCAGCAAGAAAAATAGCGTGCCCACCAGGAAGTACACATCGTTGACCGCCAAGGTCAGCGCCTGGACGGATATGATTTGATCGACATACGCCGGAGCTCCGACACTGGGTACGCCGCGCGCGGCGAGTTCCCCCTGGTAGTGGGTCCAGGCCTGCGCTGAATTGCTGATGTGTTCCGTGAGCACCGCATGATGGTAGTCGGTGCGCCGATTCCAAACCCAGACCATGATTGCCGTCGAAAAGCTGCCCGACATGGTGCGCACGAAGTTGCTCAAGCCGGCGGCTGAGGCCAGATCATTCGAGGCAACGCCCGACATCACGATTTGATTCAACGGCAGGAAGAAAAATACGATGCCAAGGCCCTGCAAGAACCGCGGGGTCGCAAATTGCACGAAGGTTGCGGTTTCGTTCAGCGTTGCGGTCCAAAAGACGGCGATCCCAAAGATGCAGAATGCGAAACTGGCGGCGAGACGCAGATTCATACGCATCATGTTCCGGCCCACGATGGGCGCCAAGATGATTCCCAGCAAGCCCGTCGGAGCCACCGCCAGGCCCGCCCACGTGGCGGTGTAGCCCACCGTGGTTTGCAGCCACAGGGGAAAAACAATGTTGACGCCCATGAAGGCGAAGTACGCAAGACCCAACGTAATGGTGCCTATGCGGAAGTTGCGCTTGGCGAACAGACGTAAATCCACCACGGGATGGTGGTCAGTCAGCTCCCATGGGATCAGAAAAGTCAGCGCGACGATCGCGGCGGCCGCCGCCGCCAAAATGACCGGCGAGTTGAACCAATCCTTTTCGTTGCCGTTGTCCAGCATGAATTGCAGGCTGCCCACGCCGATGACCAGCAACCCGAGACCGACTGCATCGATCGGCAGCTTGACCGTCTTGGATTCGCGGTGGCGCATGATCCACCAGGTCGCGATGGCGGATATCGCGCCCACCGGCAAATTGATGTAGAACAGCCAGGGCCAGGAAAAGTTATCCGTAATCCAGCCGCCCAGAATGGGACCGCAGATGGGCGCAATCATGATCACCATGGCCCACAAGGCCAGGGCCATTCCGCGGCGCTCGATTGGATAATTGCGCAGCAGAACTGCCTGGGCCACGGACTGCATGGGTCCGGAGACCAGACCCTGCACCAGGCGTGCAACGACCAGCATGGGGAGGCTGGTTGCCTGCCCGCAAACGGCGGACAGCACCATGAACAACAGGATCGAGGTGACGAAGGTGCGTACTTCGCCGTAGCGCCGCGCGATCCATCCGGACAAGGGCTGCATGATCGCCGCCGCCAGCATGTACGAACTGATGGCCCAGGTTCCCTCCGATGTGGTCACGCCGAGGCTGCCGGAAATGTGCGGTACCGAGACATTGACGATGGTCATGTCGAGGATTTCCATGAACGACGCCGCGGCGATGGCGATCGTCAGGAAAACCAATTTTGCGCCGTGCAGCGGCGGATACTCGAACGCGGCCGACGGCGCTGGATCAGCCATGCAAGATCTCTACGGGCGGTTCACGCCGAGGTTGCGGCGCACGACCGCATCGGCCTCGGCGTTGGCTTTTGCCAGATCCTGTGAGTAGACCTGAGTTTCGCCCACCGGCTTGCCGCTGGCCTGAGCCGCCAGTACCGGGCCGCTGCGGGAGGTCGTGTCAACGGTGACGGTGGCCGATAGTCCGACCCGCAAAGGCGAATGCACCAAATCCTCATCGTCGATCTCGATGCGCACCGGTACGCGCTGCACCACTTTGATCCAGTTGCCTGACGCATTTTGCGGTGGCAGCAATGAGAATGCTGCGCCGGTGCCGGCCGACATGCCCTCGACGTGCCCGTGAAAAATGAACGAGCCGCCATACAGATCGCTGCGCACCTCGGCCTTCTGGCCGATCCGCAGGTCGCGCAGCTGTACTTCCTTGAAATTCGCATCGATCCAGAGAGAATGCAGTGGGATGACGGTCATCAGCGCCTCGCCGGCCTGAATGTGCTGTCCCAACTGCACGCTGCGTTCCGCGACGTAGCCGGTGACCGGCGCAACGACGCCATTGCGCTGCGCGGTGATCCACGCGTCACGGTATGCGTCCTTCGCCTGCAGGACGGCGGGATTGTCCTCGACCGCAGTCCCATCGACCAGCACATGCTCGGACTGGGATTGGCGCACCGCTTGCGCCAGCGCGGCCTTCGCCAGCTGCACGCTTTCCTGCGCGTGCCGCACTTCTTCTCCGGCTATGGCTTGATCGGCGACCAAGGGTTGGCGCTTGGCCAGATCAGCCTCGGCACGCGCCAGCTCCAATTTTCGCGTCTCGATCTGCGAATCGAATTGTTCCGACGTCGCTTTCTCCTGCCGGACCTGTCGCACCGTTTGCGCCAGGGCATTGGCTGCGCGGCTCAAGCCGGTCTGCGCATCGGTGGCATCAAGCCTGACCAGCACCTGCCCCGCATTCACGAGCTGTGTGTCATCGGCGAGCACCGCGATAACCGTTCCGGCGACCTGTGCTGAAATGACCACCCGATTGCCGTTCACATACGCATCGTCAGTCTTCTCCCGCTTCGACAGCACCAGCACCCAGTAGGCCGCCCACAACGCCGCGATGGTCAGGAAGATGACCGCCACAATCAGCAGAATCCTGCGTCGCTTGCCGTTTGCGGGATTGGTTGCCAGTGATTCGGTGTTTGCGTTCATTGTGCTGCTGTCGTTCCGGAAGTCGATGTTGTGGGAGGCGCCGCGGAATTTGGGGAGCCTGAGAAATTTTTCGAGAATTCGTAGCCGCCGCCCAGGGCCCGCTGCAAGGCAACGTCCGCAGACAGAGCCGCCGCGTCGAGCTGCAACAAGGCGTCGCGTTGATCGATCCACGACTCCGTCGCCGTCAGCACGATGCGTGAATCGGCAACCTGCTGCCTGACGCGCGCGGCGGCAGTCTCTCTCAGCCGCTGCGCCGCTTCGACTTGATGCGCGCGCTGATCGCGCTGCGCTTGGATCTGCTCGCGAGTGGTGGCCTGCGTGGCCACATCCCGCGCGGCGCTGATGATCGTATCGTTATAGGTCGAGACGGCGGCCGTCGATTGCAGCCTGCGCCCCGCCGTACTGCGCCTTGAGCCTGCCCGCATCAAAAATCGGCAGGTGAATCGCCCCTTGTATGAGAGGCACCCGGCTGCCATATTCGAGCAGCTTGCCGACATCGAGACTCTCGACGCCGGCCAGGGCTTTGATGCTCACGTCGGGATAGAACTCGGCGCGCACGGAGGACAGATTCCTTTCCGCCGCTTCCACCCGCCAACGGCTGGCCGTGATGTCCGCGCGGCGCGAAATCAAATCAAGCTTCACATCGTCGGGCAGGGCACCGGGGAAGGCGGGCAAGGGCTTCGGAGTAAGCGGCGGCAATTCGCTGATCGAACAGCCGATCAGCGCCGCCAAGGCCACCACGCGAAGCCTTGATGATCCCTCGAGCGCGGCGATCTGTTCGCGAACCGCGGCAAGCGCGAGCGCGGAATGATTCAGTTGATCGGCCGCATCCAGTTCCGCGGCAACGCGGGCTGCCGTGATTTTTCCCTCGGACTCCACCGCGGCAGCCTTTTCACGCGCCAGGAGCAAGCGGTTCTGATCGGATTGCCAGCCAAAATAGGTGTCGGCGATGGAACCGGTGAGCATCAAATCCGCAGCGCTGCGCTCAGCTTCTGCGGCGTGCGCCTGGTCCATTGCCGCTTCCACGGCGGCGCGCTGCTTACCCCACCAGTCAAAGGTGTAGGTGGCTTGAAGACCGAGGTCGAACTGGTTGTACCAGGTGAATCCCAGTAATTCGGGGGGAAACAATCCGTTTTCACTCAGTCTCTGGCGCTCGGCAGCCGCGTTTGCTTCGATGTGCGCGCCACTCTCGGCTGCCGCGATTCGAACTGACTGCCTGGCAGAATCAAAGCGGGCGTGTGCCGCGGCCAGGCTCGGCGAATCCGCGCCGCCAAGGGCGATCAGCTGATCCAAGGTCGGATCCTGATACCGCTTCCACCAGTCGTGCGCGGGCCACGCGCCTCCGCCATCGGCCTCCAAGCCATCGAGCGGAGCCGCCTCCGTCAACTTGGCCGGTTTCTGCTCCGAGGGAAATCCCGCGCAGCCGACTGTGGCGGCGGCAATCGCTGCCGCCAGGACGAGCCACGATTTCATGCTAGGGGCTCCTCAATGGCGGCAATGGCCGCCTCCTCCAACTCGATTCCGAGCCGCTTGAGCTGCTGCGTCAATTGACGCAGTTCCGGTTCTGAAAAGTCCTTCAGCATTTCGCGCAGTGGCGTCAACAGTTTGGGCAGCAGTTGGTGTACGAACTGCGTGCCCCCGTCGGTTATTCGCAGCACCATTTTGCGCCGATCGTGAATGCTCGAATCGCGCGTGATGAGCCCGCGTGCGACCAAGGCATCGCTGATGCGCGACATATTCGCGGGACTTTGCGAAGCCCTGACGCACAAATCGCTGGGATGCGCGACACCGTCGGGTTGCGAGAACAAGGTGGTCAGCACCCGGAACTCCGCTTCATTCAATCCAAATGGCTTGAGTTGCTGTTCGAACATCGCCGCCATTTCGCGGCCAATATGCTGCACCAGCCTGCACAGCAAGATACCCGTCGCAGGCAAATCGGGCATGCGGGCACCCAGATTCCGGAGATTGGCCTCCATCAATTCGAACTGAGAGGATGTATTATTCATTTGCATACTAACTATTCAATACAATATATTTTAGCAAATGAATATCCATTGCGTAAATAGTTGTAGGGGAATCCCTGAACGAAGAATTGCGCGGAGACGCGCGACCGTCTACTGTTTTGCGCCTCCTCCTGCCTCACCGCCACCCGACGCATGAATCGATACCGTCATTCAGGATGTACTGTCGCCCTCGCCGCCAGCGCGATGATTGGGGCGACTTGGGTGCTGGCCTCGTGCGCGGTCGGGCCGAATTTCCAGGCGCCGGAGGCACCGCACACCACGGGTTTCGTCCCTGCCGGGGAACTGCCGGCCGAGACCGCAGTGACGCCGCTGGCGGGTGGGACGGCGCAACACTTCGTTGACGATCTGGATATCCAAGGCCAATGGTGGACCTTGTTCCAGTCCCCGGAACTTAACTCGCTGATCGAACGGGGTCTCGCCAACAACCCGACGCTCGCGGCCGCATCGGCCGCCTTGCGCCAGGCCAGAGAGACCTTTGAGGCAGAACACGGCGCCTACTATCCGGCCGTGTCGGGCTCCATCGGTGCGCAGCGCGAGAAAGTTTCCGGTGCCGCTCTGGGGTTACCGCAGGCGGGTTCGGTCATCTACACGCTGAACAGCGCGACCCTCAATGTTTCATACACATTGGATGTCTTCGGCGGTGTGCGCCGCCAGGTCGAGGCGCTGGGCGCGCAGGCCGAGTATCAACAATTCGCGCTGGAGGCGGCTTACTTGAGTCTGACCGCCAATCTCGTCACCGCGGCGATCACCGAAGCCTCGCTGCGCGCCCAATTGGCAGCCACGCAAGAGATTGCGGACTCGCAACAAAAACAGCTCGATATCACCGAACGGCGTCTTAAAGTTGGCGGCGCCTCGCGCGTCGATGTGCTTCAGCAGCAGGCCATCCTGCAAAGCACCCTGGCCGGCCTACCCGCGTTGCGAACCGAACTCGCGCAGCAGCGAAATCTGGTCGCAGCCTATGCGGGTTCCCTGCCCGCGGATTACGCCGGACCCGAATTCAATCTGGATACCCTGACGCTGCCCGCTGACCTGCCCGTATCCATCCCTTCCAAATTTGTCGAACAACGTCCGGATATCCGCGAGTTCTCCGCGCTGCTGCACCAGGCGACCGCCGAGGTCGGAGTCGCCACGGCCAATATGCTGCCGCAGATCTCGCTCTCCGCGAATTACGGCGGCGAAGCGGGAAGTTTTTCCAACGTCTTTACGCCCGGCGCCGTCGTTTGGGGACTGGCGGGCTCGCTGACGCAACCGATTTTCAAAGGCGGCCAATTGAAACATCAACGCCGCGCCGCCATCGCCGCGGCCGAGGAAGCCGCGGCCAACTATCGAGCCACGGTCATCACGGCCTTTCAAAATGTTTCCGACACCCTGTTGGCCCTGCGCGGTGATGCCGAGGTGCTCGCCGCCCAAGCGCAGGCCGCGCGCGTCGCCGCC
Organism: uncultured Gammaproteobacteria bacterium; assembly: GCA_963775565.1. Classification (GTDB taxonomy): domain Bacteria; phylum Pseudomonadota; class Gammaproteobacteria; order Steroidobacterales; family Steroidobacteraceae; genus Bog-1198. Next base: position 519,643 of record CAVZJP010000013.1, on the reverse strand, counting down.
GACAGTCTTGCCTTGGTTCAAGCCCAATACAAAAGCGGCGCGGCCAGCTACCTGCAAGTCTTGAGCGCGCAACAAAGCTATCAATCCGCTGCCATTGGCCTGGTCAGGGCGCGCGCACAGCGCTATGCCGATACGGCGGCTTTGTTCCAGGCGCTCGGCGGCGGCTGGTGGAATCGATCCGACGTCGCCGCCAACACCCAGTGATTTGAACAAGAGGCCCCTGTGAGCACAATTGAAACTGCAAAACCCAAGGCCATGATCAAACCGATCCTGATCATGCTGCTGGTCGTGGTGGTGCTGCTGGGCTTGGTGTTTGGCTGGCAGTTCATCGGCGCAAGCTTCGGCAAGAAATTCATGGCTGCCGCCGCCTCCGCCCCGCAAACCGTTTCGACCATCACGGCCGCGACCACGCCATGGCAGCCCTTCATCCAGTCAACCGGCACCTTGCGAGCGGTGCGCGGCGCCGATTTGTCCGCGCAGGCCTCCGGCGTCGTCGATGAAATCGCATTCGACTCCGGCAACGAGGTTCCGGCGGGCAAGGTGCTGCTGCGGCTCAAACCAAACGATGACTATGCAAAGCTCGCGCAGCTGCAAGCCGCCGCCGAACTCGCCGACGTAAGCTACAAGCGCGATCTGGAACAGTTCGCCGTGCAAGCCGTCAGTCAGGCGGTGATCGATACGGACGCGGCGACCCTGAAATCCGATCGCGCCCAGGTCGCCGCTCAACTGGCGCTGATCGATGAGAAAATCGTCAAGGCGCCGTTCGCCGGCCGTTTGGGTATTCGCCAGGTGGATATCGGCCAATACCTTACCGCGGGCACGGCCGTCGTCACACTGCAAGCACTCGACCCTATCCTGGTGGACTTCTACGTTCCGCAACAGAATCTCGCGCAAATGAAGATCGGGCAGCCGGTCGCGGCCACGGTCGACACGTACCCGAAGCAGACCTTCACCGGCGCCATTGAAGCCATCAATTCCAAAGTGGATAACAGCAGCCGCAACGTGCAGGTGCGCGCGTCGCTGCGAAATCCCGAGCGGCGCCTGGTTCCGGGCATGTTCGCCAATATACGAATCAATTCCGGCGAACAGAGCGATAGCATTACCTTGCCGCTGACCGTCGTATCCTATAACCCGTTTGGCGACACCGTGTTCATCGTCGAGAAGGACGGCGTCGACAAGGACGGCAAGCCCCGTCTGGTGGTCCGGCAGCGGTTCGTCAAATTGGGAGCCACCCGCGGCGATCAGATTGCGATCCAAAGTGGCCTCAAGGCCGGCGAGGTCGTGGTCAGCGCGGGACAAATGAAGCTGCGCAATGGCACCCCGGTGACCGTCAATAACGATGTGCTGCCCACGAACAGCCCCAATCCGAATCCGCCGAATGAATAGGGACGAGAGGCGCTAACCCGTGAACTTCACAGACATATTCGTACGCCGCCCGGTGCTGGCGTCGGTCGTGAGCCTCGCCATCTTCGTCGTCGGCCTGCGTTCGTTCGCTTCGCTGCAGGTGCTGGCCTACCCCAAGACCGAAAACGGCATCGTCACCATCTCCACGGCCTATCCCGGTGCGGACCCGGAATCCATCGCCGGCTTCATCACCACGCCGATCGAAACTGCGGTCGCCCAGTCGACCGGCATCGACTACATGACCTCGGTCAGCCAGAGCGGCGTGAGCACGATCACCGTCAATCTGCGGCAAAACTACGATACCTCCAAGGCCGCCGGTGAAATCAACATCAAGGTCAACTCGGTCTTGAATCAGCTGCCCCAGGGCTCCTTGCAGCCCACCATCACGGTCAAGGTCGGACAGACCACGGATGCCATGTACCTCGGGTTTCGCAGCAACACTCTGGCCCGCAACCAGATCACCGATTACTTGACGCGGGTAGTGGTTCCGAAGCTGCAAGCGGTCGAGGGGGTACAGACCGCCGAGTTGATCGGCTCGCAGACCTTTTCGTTGCGGGCCTGGCTCGACCCAAAGAAGCTGGCGGGCTATGGCCTCACCGCCACCGATGTCTATGCGGCGTTGGCCGCCAATAACTACATTTCCGCGGTGGGCAATACCAAGGGCGAGATGGTGCAGGTGACCCTGACTTCCACCAGCAACCTGCACTCATTGGCCGACTTCCAAAATCTCATCGTCAAGCAAATCAACGGCAGCAACATTAGATTAAGCGATGTCGGCGCGGTCGACCTCGGCGCCGACAGCTACGAATCGCAGGTGCGCTTCGACGGCAAGAACGGCGTTTTCGTCGGCATCCAGATCGCGCCGAGCGCGAATCTCCTGGCAGTCATCAAGGGCGTGCGGGCGGCGTTCCCCGAAATCAAATCGCAGCTGCCGCAAGGCCTCGAGTTCGAAGTGGCCTACGACTCGTCGACCTTCGTCAACAGCTCCATTCGCGAAGTGGCGATGACGCTGATCGAAGCGCTGGTCATCGTCATGGGCGTCATCTTCGCCTTCCTGGGTTCGCCGCGCTCCGTGTTGATACCAGTGGTCGCCATACCGCTGTCCTTGGTGGGTACCCTGGCCATCATGCTGGCGCTGGGGTTCTCCATCAATCTACTGACATTGCTGGCGCTGGTTCTGGCGATCGGATTGGTGGTTGATGATGCCATCATCGTGGTCGAGAATGTGAACCGGCATCTGGAGGACGGCATGCCGCCGGTCGGCGCGGCCCTGCAGGCGGCGCGCGAGCTCGCCAGTCCCATCGTCGCGATGACCGTCGTGCTGCTCGCCGTGTACATCCCCATCGGCTTTCAAGGCGGCCTCACCGGCGCGCTGTTCACGGAATTTGCTTTCACCGTGGCCGCCGCCGTGACGGTATCGGCCGTCATCGCACTGACGCTCTCGCCCATGATGTGTTCCCGCCTGCTGCATGCGCACCATGCGGATGACACCGGCTGGGAATCGCGCGTGATCAATTTCATCGATACGCGCTTCGAGAAGATCCGCAGCGGCTATCAACGGCGTCTCGAAACCAGCCTGCGCTATACGCCGGTCACGGCATTGTTCGTGGTGATCATCATGGTGAGCATCTTTCTGCTGTACCGAAGCGCGCACAGCGAGCTCGCGCCGCAGGAAGATCAGGGTTTCGTTCTGGCGCAGGTAACCTATGCTCCCGATGCCACCTTGCAGCGCAAGGCCTACTACGGCGACCAAGCTTATGAGGTGGTCCACGCTCAGAAGGAAGTGGCAGCGGTATTTCAAATAGACGCTCCGGGGCAGGCGATCATCGGCATGCCGCTGCTGCCGCGCGACCAACGCCAGCTGGGAGCCACCGAGTTCCAGCGCGGCCTGCAGGAAAAGCTGAACAAGCTGCCAGCACAAAGGTTCGCCGTGTTTCAACAGCCCTCGCTGCCCGGCGCTTTCGGCCTGCCGGTGCAATTCGAGATCAAGACCACCGAATCGGCCGCGCATTTGAACGACGTGTCGCAGGCATTCCTCGCCACCGTGCTCAAGAGCGGCATGTTCATGTTCATCGATAGTGACTTGAAGATCGATGCGCCGCAGTCGGTGATCGAGATCGACCGCGACAAGGCGTCGCAATTGGGCTTGACCATGGCGCAAGTGGGCGCCTCGCTCACCAGCTTGCTGGGCGGCGGTTACGTGAACTACTTCAGCATGCAAACCCGTTCTTACAAGGTCATACCGCAAGTCGACCGCATTTCGCAGATTAAATCCCGACCAATTGCTCAATTACCCGATCGCCAACATCAACGGCATTCCCGTGCCTCTGTCGACGATCGCCAGCTATCCGCCACGAGACCATTCCGGAAACGCTCAATCACTTTCAGCAATTGAATGCCGCGACCTTGGCGGGCGTCACCTCACCCGGCGTATCGCAGGCCGAGGCGTTGAATTATTTGCGGGACCTCGCCGCCCGAACCCTGCCGCAGGGCTATTCAGTCGACTATGCAGGCCAGATGCGCCAATACTTGGCGGAGTCCAGCGGTGTGCTGGGAACGTTCGGCTTCGCGATCATCATTGTTTTTCTCGCGCTGGCTGCACTGTTCGAAAGCTTCCGCGATCCGCTGGTGATTCTGATCTCGGTGCCCTTGTCGATCGCGGGCGCGCTGATTTTCATCGCCACTGGGCTGCACGGCGCATCCTTGAATATCTACACTCAAGTGGGGTTGGTCACGCTGATCGGATTGATCAGCAAGCATGGCATCCTGATCGTTGAAGTCGCCAACGAAGAGCAGCACAGCGGTAAATCCAAGGCCGCGGCCATTGTGGCGGCTGCGAGCGTGCGGCTGCGGCCGATTCTCATGACGACGGCAGCGATGGTGCTGGGTGTGCTGCCCTTGGTGTTCGCGAGCGGCGCCGGCGCTGCTTCCCGATTTGCGATCGGTCTGGTCATTTCCACCGGACTGGCGATCGGCACATTGTTCACGCTGTTCGTCGTGCCGGGTGTCTACATGTTGATCGGAGCTGATCATTCCGCGGCCGCGGATCTCTCGGAAGCTCCGCAAGCCACTTAGACCTGGCTGGAATCACGGTAAGTGATTTTTAAATGGTATTTATATCTATATTTCAATTAGATAGAAACCATATCTAATCTACTATCTAAAAAACACCGCGAATACCCCTCTCGAATTCGCGCTTTGACGTGGTTCAAATTGTTGACAAAATCCGCGTTGCGTTTCTGCGATTGTCTTGTATATTCCAGTCGCAGGGGCTTGATTTGACAAGACTCGGCAGAAGTTAGCAGCCTCGAAACTACTTTAGGTTTATGTTTTTGTTCAGCGTGGGGCTTACATGATCAGCGCCTGGGATAATTTTCACTTTGCCGCACTCGAGCTGGTCCGTTCAACTCCGATCAAGCAGCGCTTGATCTGCGCATATCGAAGATATCTTGTCTCACTACGAGAAGATGAAATCCCCGCTGAAGGTCGTGAATCTTTCGGGCAGGTCATGCGCAGTCTGTGCGGCGTGCAACCACAGCGCGGCGAAGATGCAGTGGCGGCATCGGTGCGTAAGATGTCCAATCAGGAAGCGGATGAATGCGCCGCACTGATCGTCGAGATTTTTGGTCTCATGTGCAAATCGAACTTCAATGCGGCTCGTCCCGGCACCGTGGTGCAATTGCATTCCGTAGATCGCACGTCCGGGGAATTCGACTCGCCGGCGCTGATCGCCAGCAATTGAATCAATCGAGCTTGAATTCGATCGTATCCCAACGCGTCGATTCTTGATGCCGCGCCTGGCGGCGCAGCGCATCGATCAAACTTCGCTCATTCCACGGACTGACCTCGTCCGCGAGATCCTTGATGGCCTTCGGCAGCGGCTCGGTGGAACCGAAATTCTCCATGGCCACGATGGGCCTGTCCGCCGCCTTCGCGAAGTTCATTTGAAATAAGACCAGATCGGGCGCGCTCCTGTAAACCGCCGGCAGCACGATGATCACCTCGCAGGGAGCGATTTGCCTGCGCAGATCCTCCCGCTGCGACTCCTTGTCGATGGGCCGTTTCGCCTGCGGCTGACTTGAATTGAAATAATAGAAAGTCCCGGACGCCTCGAGATACTCGAAGACCCGCGCGTAATCGTCGTTTTCCTCCCAGATGTGGGTGACGAACAAGCGTATGGGATTGGCCGACATGCCTTAGTGTAGCTTGACGATGGTCATGCGCGAAGCGCCGCGCGCCGATACAATGGTCCGGGTGCGGTTGCTGATTTACAATATACGATATGCCACCGGAACCGGGCCGGCCTTCCATCTCCCGGTGCCCGGCGCGGGCTATCTTCGCTCCAGCCGCCAGGTTCTGTCGCATATCACAGACTTCATCAAACGGCAGGATCCCGACGTGGTGGGGCTGCTCGAGGTCGATACCGGGTCCATCCGCACCGGGATGGTCAATCAGGCGGACTTCATCGCGCGCTCCCTGGGTCACTACTCCACCTACGAGTGCAAGTACGGCGTCGCGTCCGTCAATCACTTGGTGCCCATCGTACGCAAACAAGCCAACGCGTTTCTGGCGGCGCCCAGGGTGCGGGGCGAACGATTTCATTACTTCGATACCGGCATCAAGCGCCTGATCATCGAACTGGAACTGGACGACGTCGCAATTTTTCTGGTGCATTTGTCGCTCAAGTTCCGCCACCGCCAATACCAACTGCGTTATCTCTACGATCTGGTGCGCAAAACCGCGAAGCCCGTGATCGTGGCGGGCGACTTCAATACCTATTGGGGCGACCACGAAATCTACCTATTCACGCAGGCAGCAGGATTGACCAGCGCCAACACCCGGGGACTGCCTTCATATCCGAGCCGCACGCCCCGCAAGGAGCTGGATTTCATCCTGCACAGCGCCCAGATTCGAGTGAACCGATTTGAGATTCCCGACGTGCAGTTCTCCGACCATCTACCGCTGATCTGCGATTTCACGATCCTGAAATCCGCCCAGCAAGCCGCATGAGCGGCAACAACTGGACGCTGGAAATCGACGCCGAGAATATCGCCTGGCTCACCTGCGATAACCAGTCGGGAACGACCAACGTGCTGTCGGGACCCGTGGTGCGGGAGTTGGCGGACAAACTGACGGAAATCGCCGCGCGCCGCCCCGCCGGCGTTGTCGTGAAGTCCGCCAAGCCCAACGGCTTCATCGCCGGTGCCGACATCCATGAATTCCTCAAGATTCGCAGTCCCGCGGAGGGCTATGAATTGGTGAGCGCGGGACAATCCGTCATTCAACAATTGGCGGATTTGCCCTGCCCGACCGTGGCGGCGCTGCACGGATTTGCGCTGGGCGGTGGATTGGAGCTGGCGCTGGCCTGCAGCTATCGAATCGGGGCTGATGACGCCTCCCTATCGCTGGGCCTGCCGGAAGTGTTGCTGGGGCTGCATCCCGGCTTTGGCGGCACGGTGCGCACTGTGCAGCTGATCGGTGTGCGCGCCGCGCTGGATCTGATGCTCAAGGGCAGGCCCTTCAAGGGGGTTCGCGCGCACAGCGTCGGATTGCTTGATGAGCTGGTGCCGCCCGCGGATCTCCTGGCGCGTGCCAAATCGCTGTTGCTGCACCCCCGGCCGAAGAAGACCGCGCCCTTGCTGGATCGCGCATTGAATCTCGCCCCGGTACGTCCGTTCATTGCGCGACGGACACTGTCGACCTTGAGACGCAGCGTCCGGCGCGATCACTACCCTGCCCCATACGCCATCGTGGATCTCTGGCTGCGTTACGGCGCTTTGGGTGCCGCGAGCTATGAGGCGGAGGCGCGCTCCATCAGCGATCTGATGTGCACGCCAACCTCACGCAACCTGGTGCGCGTTTTTCTGCTGCAGGATCGCCTCAAGGGTCTGGGAGGAGATTCCACCGCCGAATTCAAACGCGTGCACGTCATCGGCGCCGGCGTCATGGGCGGCGATATTGCAGCGTGGTCGGCATTTCGCGGGATGAGCGTGACGCTGCAGGATCGGACGCCGGAACTGGTGCAGCCGGCCATGGATCGCGCTCGATCGTTCTTCGAGAAACGACTCAAGGATCCCGCAGCCGTGAATGGCGCAATGGCGCGCCTCACAATGGACGTCAAGGGTGAGGGCGTCGCGGACGCCGATTTGGTGATCGAAGCCATATTCGAAAACGTCGAGGCCAAGAGGTCTCTGTACGCGGAAATAGAACCCAAGCTCAAGGCCACTGCGCTGCTCGCCACCAATACTTCGAGCATTCAGATCGAGACGCTCTGCTCCGAGCTGAACGACCCCTCACGGCTGGTCGGCATACATTTCTTCAATCCGGTCGCACAAATGCAGCTGGTCGAAGTGGTGAAGGGTTCGCGCACGCTTCCGCAGGCTGTGCAAGATGCCATGCGATTCACCCGCAAGCTCGACAAGCTGCCGCTGCCCTGCAAGAGCTCGCCGGGTTTCGTCATCAACCGCATCCTCACGCCGTACGTCAACGAGGCTCTGTTTGCGCTGGAAGCCGGCATTCCCGCCGCGCTCATCGACCAGGCGGCGGTACAGTTCGGCATGCCCTTGGGACCGCTCGAATTGACCGATGTGGTCGGCCTGGACGTATCCCTGCACGTCGGCCGGGTCTTGAGCGCCGCCTTCGGACGAGACGTGCCGCAGACCTTGATCAAGCTGGTGGAGCAGAAAAAACTGGGACGCAAAAGCGGCGAAGGCTTCTATCGATGGCAGGACGGCAAGGCGCAAAAAGACCCCACACGAGGCATCGCGATGCCGCCGGATCTCGAGGACCGGCTGATTCTGCCCATGCTCAACGAGGCTGTCGCCTGTTTGCGCGAAGGATGCGTGGCCGACGCGGATTTGCTGGACGCAGGAGCGATATTTGCGACCGGTTTCGCGCCATTTCGCGGCGGACCGTTGCACTATGCCAAAATCTTGGGGATAAACAGCGTGACGACGCGCTTGAACGCACTCGCCGCACGCTATGGCGAACGCTTCCAACCGGACGCAGGCTGGCGCCTGCTTGCTCCGTAAGACTTCTCTGTGACCCACTACGTGCCCGGGTCTGCCGCGGCGTATGGTAGCATTCACGGGCAAAATCATAGGGTTGAACGCCCAAGGGCTGAAGAAATTTTCGATGGATGAACGACCTCTCGATCTCTCTGTTTTGAAGACGTTTTCGCCGCTCGACGGCCTGAAGGCGGAAAACCTGCACGCGCTCGCCCGAAAAACCGTGGTGCGCGAACTGGGCGCCGGCCGCGTGCTGTTCAAGGAAGGCGATACCGACAAACGAACCTTTTATCTGGTTGCCGGCCAGGTCGAACTTCGGGCCGATGACCGCACCATGGGTATCATCAAGGCCGGTACGCCGGAAGCGCGGGCCGCGCTTGCACCCGGACTACCGCGAAAGTTCACGGCTCGCGCCGCAATGGATCTTGAATACATCATGATCGACAGCGATCTGCTCGACGTGCTGCTGACTTGGGACCAGACCGGCCAGTACGAAGTGTCTGAGTTGGGCGGCGATGCGCTGGCCGAGACCGGCGATTGGATGACCACGCTGCTGCAGACCAAGGCTTTCCATCGCATTCCGCCCGCCAACATTCAAGCGATTTTCATGCGAATGCAGCGGATCAACTATCGCGCCGGCGATGTTGTGATCAAGCAAGGCACGGAAGGCGATTTCTTCTACGTCGTGATCTCCGGCAAGTGCGTCGTGACGCGCGAAACGCCGCTCAACAAAGAGGGCATCAAGCTGGCGGAGTTGGGACCCGGCGACAGCTTCGGCGAAGAAGCCCTCATTGCCGAGGCCAAGCGCAACGCCACCATCACCATGTCCACCGACGGTACGCTGATGAGGCTGGGAAAGAGCGATTTTCAAACGCTGCTGAACGAGCCGCTGCTGCAGTGGGTGGATCACCAGAAGGCCAGGGAAATCGTCGCCAAAGGCGGTAAATGGCTCGACGTGCGCCTGCCCAGCGAGTTTCAGAACTTCCGCATCGATGATGCCGTGAATATTCCGCTGTACTTCATCCGGCTGAAGATCAACGCTTTGGACAAGAACACGCCGTACGTCGTGTGCTGCGACACGGGTCGGCGCAGCTCCGCCGCGGCGTACATCTTGAGCGAGCGCGGATTCGAGGCCTTCGTGTTGAAAGGCGGACTCGCTGCCAGCGAGGCTGCGCGCTCCCGCAGTGGATAACGCACCCAACAGCTTCGTGCCGAGACCGAGATTCGAGTACAAGCCTCGATCGCTGCTCTCGGACTACAAGTATCTTGCGCTACTGTTCGTGCTGCTCATTGTCGCCGGGTCGGTGTATCTGATCAGGGCGCCTCACAAACCGCTCACCATCGAACCGCCCCCGGTTTACATCGAGCCGATTCAGCAGCCGGCTCCGCAAAGCTCGCCCTCCCCTTGAGGATTGCGGCCCGGTGGGCGCTGGGCTACATGGTGTGCGTCGGTTTGTCGCCGCCAAGCGCGCCGGCGAGATAGTTCTCGATTTTTTTCTGCGTGTTGCCGCGATCCTGATCGCTGAACTGCACGCCAATGCCGGCTGTTCTTTTGCCCTGGGCCCCTTTTGGCGTCATCCATATCACGCGCCCCGCCACCGGCAGCTTTTCCTCCTCGCCCATGAGGTTTAAAAGCATGAACACTTCGTCGCCCAAACGGTAATTGCTGTTCGTGGGAATGAACAGGCCGCCATTCTTCACAAACGGCATATAGGCAAGGTACAGCGCACTCTTGTCTTTAATGGTCAGGGTCAGCAGACCGGGTTTATTGCTTGGACTTCTCAATTCCTACGCTTCCCACAATATCTCAATTTGCCAGCGCGGTTCGACCACCCACCAGCAAGGCCTCGAGCGCCAACTGTTGATTCATACTGGTCGCCGCAAGACGCCTGACATCGCGCGCAGCGTCCAGCAGCTCGAATAGAGCCCTTATCTTGGGCTTAAGTAAAGCGGCAGGCAAGCGGACCGGTTCCGCAGTTTGATGCGAATCCTTCACTCCCAGCAGCGTTCGTACACGCTGTGTGATCCAGTTCTCAAGCCAAGTGATACGCACGTCCGGATTTGATCTTGCCCAACGCTCCGCCAGCAAGGTCACATCCACGGCGCCGCGCGACAGCTCCGCCATGCTTTCCCGCATATCCGTATCGAGCGCGGCAAGTCCCGCGCCACCCAACTGCAGCGCCAGCAGCGGCGCCCCTCCCGCCAGCGCGAGCGCAGGGGCCCATGGTTGGCCGGCCGGTGATTGCGCCGCCAGCCAGGTAAGCCCCACTTCCGTTGACGGCGGCCGCAGGCCGAGGCGCAGGCAGCGGCTTGCGATGGTCGCCGGCAGACGATGACCCGGTTTTGCAATGATGATGAGCATGGTGGCGGCGGTCGGCTCCTCCAAGGTCTTCAAAAAGGCGTTGGCACCATGGGCATTCAGCGCTTCGGCCCCCTCGATGATTCCGACCTTGTAGCCGCCGCGATAACTCTTCAGGGTCAAGGCCTCGATGAGTTCGCGAACCTGATCAATCTTGATCTGCTGAGCGTCCTCCTCGAGGCGCACGATATGCGCGTCAGGATGCGTGTCCGCGCGCAGCAACCGGCACGAGGCGCAAACATCGCAGGGGCGTGTACCGGCCGACTCGCATAGAACAAGGGCAGCGGCCCAATTCGCCCATGCTTCCGCGCCCAAGCCCGGCGCACTGGTGAGCAACAACGAATGCGGCAGCCGGCCGGCGCTCGAGGCGCTGCGCAGCCGCTGCTGCGCGTCCTTAAGCCACGGCAGCGTATCGGCGCTCAGGAAATCCATGATCTTTCCTTCAGCAGAGCCAGTATCTTCGCGCTCACTTCATCGACCGACAAAGTGGCATCGACAACGCCGATACGCTCGGGTTCCGCCGCCGCGCGCGCCAGATATGAAGATCTGACGCGCTCGAAAAATTCGTTTCTCTCGCTTTCAAAACGATCCGCCGGCGATCCCGCATTTCGTGCCGCCGCGCGCGCCAACGCATCGCGCACCGGCGCATCGAGTAAAATGGTCAGATCGGGGCGCAAAGTCCCCTGAACCATGGTTTCCAGTTCGCGGATTTGATCCACCTTCAAGCGCCGACCGCCTCCTTGATAGGCATAGGTCGCGTCCGTGAATCGATCGCAAATCACCCAGCGGCCCGCACGCAGGTTCGGTTCCACGTGATTTTTCAAATGCACGGCTCGCGCGGCGAACATGAGCAGCAATTCCGCGGTTGCGGGCAGCGTCTCCTCGCGCGCCGCGAGCACCAACTGGCGAATGCTTTCCGCGAGCGGAGTACCGCCCGGCTCGCGCGTCAGCACATGAGCGATTCCCAGTCGCGCGAGCTGCGTGGAGAGGCGCGCGATTTGCGTGCTCTTGCCGACGCCCTCGATGCCCTCCAACGTAATGAATCGCCCCGCAGTGCTCATCGGGAAGCATCCTGCGCTGCTTTCTGCCGTTGCCGGGAAAGATAAGCCGCCACGGCGGCGTTGTGCGCCTCGAGCGTGGCCGAAAACACATGGCTGCCGTCCGGCTTGCCCGAGGCTACAAAATACAGGGCATCGGTCTTTTCCGGATGAGCGGTGGCGCGAATCACGGCCGCGCCTGCCAGCGCGATGGGCGTTGGCGGCAACCCAGCGCGAGTATAAGTGTTGTAAGGCCCATCGGTTCTCAAGTCCACGGTGCGAATGTCGCCATCATAGCGCTCGCCCATGCCGTAGATGATGGTGGGATCGGCCTGCAAGCGCATGCCTATGCTCAAGCGGTGCAGGTACAAGCCGGCGATCTTGCCGAGCTCCTGCGGCACGCCGCTTTCCTTCTGGACGATCGAGGCCATGATCAGCAATTCGTAGGTATTGTGCAGCGGCAGATCCGCTTCTCGCGTCACCCAGGCAGAATCCAGTTCCTTGACCAGGGCCGCATGCGCGACCCGCAGTAATTCGATGTCCGTGGTGCCGCCGACGAAACGATAGGTCTCGGGCAGGAATTGTCCCTCGGCGTCGGTGCCGGGCGCACCGATTTTCTCCATGACACTGGCGGCCTGCGCCGCAGAGCTTGCCTGCGCCGGCAAGCTGGCGGCGATGTCGGAATTGCGGTGCAACGCTTCGAGCAAATCCTGAACGCGCCAGCCATCGACGATGGTGAAGGAGTGCAGCAGAACCTGGCCGTTCACCATTTTGGTCAACAGTTCCCGCGGCGTGATTCCCGGCTGAATTTCATATTCCCCGGCCTTGACAGCCGAAGCCAATCCCCTCCATCGAGCGTAGAGAATCCAGGCTCTGGGCTGTTCAACGGCGCCCTGCGCCGCCAGATCCGACGCCAGATGGGCAAAGCTCATTCCGGGCGAAACCTTGAAGCGCAAGGTGGATTTCAAATTGAGCGGCGTATCCAGGCTGCGCAGCCCGTTCCAAAATACTGCCGCCACGCCCAACAGTAACATGAGCACCAGCACCAAGGTCATGCGCCAGAAATACTTCATTGCGTATCCAGAAGCGAACGCAGGCGTTCGGCGGAATCCCAGCGCCGGAATCTAACAGTCCCTCGGGATGCCCCTTCGATCGAACGCACGGATCTTATTCCTGCGACGGCGTTGCACATAAACACCTCCTCGGCTGATCTTAGATCCTGCCAGCGGATGCGGCGTTCGACAGCGCGCAGGCCCAAGCTGGCGGCGTGTTGCAAAATCCAGCGGCGCATCACGCCGGCGACCCCGCATCGATCCAGCAGCGGGGTCAGCAAAAGGTTGCCGCGCCGTAGAAACAGGTTGGACATGCTGCCACAGACAAAGTTACCGTCCGCATCGCGCATCAGTCCATCCCAGATTCGCGCATCCTTCCATTCGGCGCGTGCCAAAACCGACTCCAGACGGTTCAGCGTCTTAATACCCGCGAGCGCAGGGTTGGTGCCGAGCGGGGTGGCGCAGACACGCAGCCGTACCGGCACGGATTCATCCGCCGACCCTCGACGCGCCAATGCGTGCAGGGAAACAATCCGCGTGCTGCGTTCCACCCCCGACGGTCGATAGCCGCGCGGGCCGCTGCCGCGGGTGATGATCAGCTTCAGAACGCCGTTGCGACGACAGCTTGCCCGGCGCGTGAGTTCCAAACGCAGCGCCGGCCGTTCGGGTGCCTTGAGCTTCAGCGCGCGGCATCCCAAATAGAGCCGGTCGAGGTGCAGTTCCAGCAAGCGGATCCGCCCTGCTCGCACCCGCATGGTTTCGAAAACACCGTCGCCGTATTGCAGGCCTCGGTCGCTGCAATCGAGAGTCGTGCGCCGCCTACCATTGATCCAGGTGCTCAACGCAACACGTCCAATGCGCGCAGCATCCCTTCGGCTTTGGCGCGAGTCTCAGCCAACTCCTGGGCCGGATTCGAATCCGCCACGATGCCGGCGCCGGCGCGAAACCGAACCGCCGAACCCTGCACGGTGATGGTTCGAATCAGGATGTTCAGATCGCAGCTGCCGTCGCGATTCAAGTAGCCGATCGACCCCGTGTACGCGCCGCGGCTGCAAGCTTCGAGTTCCGCGATGATCTGCATGCAGCGCACCTTGGGACATCCCGTGATCGTCCCGCCGGGAAACAAGGCGCGAATCACCGTGATGGGCGATACACCGTCGCGCAGACAGCCGCTCACATTCGAGACGATGTGATGAACGTGAGCGTAAGTCTCCACGGACATATACTCATCCACCCGCACCGAACCGCCCTCGCAAACACGGCCCAGGTCATTGCGCTCCAAATCGATGAGCATCACATGTTCGGCGCGCTCTTTCTCGCTGTTGAGCAGCGATCGGATCAGGACTTCATCATCCGCCGCGGTAACGCCGCGCGGCCGGGTGCCCGCAATCGGCCGAGTCGCAACGCTGTTGCCGCGAATCGCCACCAGGCGTTCCGGCGAAGAACTCAACAATGCGAAATCCGGGCAACAAAGCAGCGCCGCATAGGGGCTGGGATTGGTGCCGCGCAGGCGCTTGTAGATGTCCACCGGACTGAAGTGCCGCGCCGCGCGGCCCTGCCACTCGCGCGACAGATTGGTTTGGTACACATCGCCCGCCGCCGTGTACTCCAAAGCCCGGTGCACGGCGCGCAGGAAGGTTTCTGGATTCTCCTCTTCGACGGCAAATGACGCGCCCATCGACGCCGGCACCGTGCGCAAATTCCGCACGCGATCCTCGAACTCATCGAGCAGCGCCTCGCAGCCCTGCTCGGCCACCAGCCACGCCTTGCCGGTCGCCCGATCGCACACCCACGCCGCCGGCGCACGCAACGCGAGCGCGATGACAGGATCGGTACTCGCCGGCATCATCAGCCTGGGTTCGATCTCCGCAGCCAGCTCGTACCCCAAATACAGCAGCCAACCGCCGGTGAACGGCAAGGACGGATCGGATTCAGCCGCGCCCGCGGCAGCGGGCAGCCGCAAGGCCATCCACCAATTTTCGAGTGCGCTTAGAAAACCGGTGCAGTTTGCGAACTCGCCCGCGACCGCGCGTTGCGAGTCCAGCCGCAACGATTCCCCTGACGCCATGGGCAGTATGTCGTAGCGCGCTCCCTGCCCCGCCACGATTGTCGCACCACTTTCGAGAAGCCCGGGGTAACTCCCCGGAAACCGCGCGACTAGATCCAGCGGCTCAAATGCGGCGGAAAATGAGCGAACCGTTGGTGCCACCGAAGCCAAATGAATTGGAAAGGGTGTATTCGAGTTTCATGGGGCGAGCCGTATTCGGCACGTAGTCCAGATCGCACCCCTCGCCCGGTTGATGAAGATTGATGGTGGGCGGCGCCACCTGATCGCGAAGCGCAAGCACGGAGAAGATCGCCTCGACCGCTCCGGCGGCGCCCAGTAAGTGTCCAGTCATGGACTTTGTGGAGCTCACGGCCAGCTTGTCCGCGGCGGCGCCGAACGCGCGTCGTATTGCCAAGGTCTCCGCGCGATCGCCCAGTTCCGTCGACGTGGCGTGCGCGTTCACATACTGAACTTCATCCGGATTCAAGCGTGCGTCCTTGAGCGCTTTCGACATGGCCTTGCGCGCACCTTCGCCATCCTCCGGCGGCGCGGTGACGTGAAACGCATCGCCGCTCATGCCGAAGCCGACCAGCTCCGCATAGATTTTTGCGCCGCGGGCCTTCGCCTGCTCATATTCTTCGAGCAGCATCGCGCCCGCGCCATCGCCCATGACAAAGCCGTCGCGATCCTTATCCCACGGACGACTGGCGGCCTGCGGGTCGTCATTGCGCTGCGAGAGCGCTCTGGCCTGGACGAAGCCGCTCATACCCGTCACACAAGTCGCCATCTCGGAGCCGCCGGCCAGGATCGCGTCCGCATCGCCGTACTGGATCAAGCGCATGCCCAGTCCCAGCGCGTGCGTGGAAGTTGTGCAGGCGGTGGCGACGGCAAGATTGGGTCCGGTGATCTTGAAAATGATCGATAGATGTCCGCTGACCAAATTGATGATGCTGGCGGGTATGAAGAAGGGCGAAACCTTCTTCGGTGAATGCGTTTCCATGTACTTATCGTACGTTTGCTCGATCGACTCAAGTCCGCCCATTCCAGAGCCCATCATGATGCCGATGCGATCCGAATTCGCCTCGGTGACTTGAAGGCCTGAATCGCGCATCGCCTGCATGCCGGCGGCGACGCCGTATTGCATGAAGGCATCCATGCGGCGTGCATCCTTCGCCGTCATGTAGGATTCCAAATCCAGATTCCGCACCTCGCCACCGAAGTGCGTTGGAAAGTTGGTGGTATCGAATCGTTGGATCGCCTGAATTCCGCTGCGCCCGGCCAGGATGGTGGCCCACGCGGTCGCCACGTCATTGCCGACCGGCGCCACGATTCCAAGACCCGTGATGACGACGCGTCGTTTGCTCAACAGCAACTCCTACTCAAAGATATAAGAAAAGACGAATCGTCAGGGGACCCAAGGAGATGCTGTCGCCTTAGGCTTAGGCCTTGCCCTTGTGCGAATTGATATAATCGATGGCCTGCTGAACGGTCGTGATTTTTTCCGCGTCTTCATCCGGAATTTCCGTCTCGAATTCTTCCTCAAGCGCCATCACCAGTTCCACCGTGTCCAGCGAGTCGGCCCCGAGATCGTCAACGAACGAGGCATCATTGGTGACTTCTTCTTCTTTCACGCCCAGCTGTTCGGCCACGATCTTTTTAACCTGCTGCTCAACAGTACTCATCGTTATGGTGTCCTCTCGGAATGCTTTTCAAGCGAGTTAGTGAAATCCAGCCACCGGCCTCTGGCATCGACCGGGCGCGTATTTTATGTGAACGCGGGGTCGACGGCTACCTAGAACGCGAATTTGGTGGCCACCCTACCCCCATCGCCTTGACAAAAGAGCGCAACTAAGGGTCCAAACGGCCTCATGGCATGTACATCCCGCCATTCACGTGCAGTGTTTCCCCGGTGATGTAGGCCCCGTCAGGGGAGCATAGGAAAGCCACGGCCGCCGCGATGTCCGCCGGCTGGCCCAGCCTTCCCAAGGGGATCTGGGCGTTCAGCGCGGCGCGCTGCTCTTCGCTCAATGCACGGGTCATGTCGGTATCGATGAATCCGGGGGCGATGCTGTTGACCGTGATGGCGCGCGATCCCACCTCCCGGGCAAGGGATTTGGTAAAGCCGATGATTCCGGCCTTGGCGGCCGCGTAATTAGCCTGCCCCGGGTTGCCCATGAGGCCCACCACCGAGGTAATACTGATGATGCGGCCTTTGCGGGCTTTCATCATCCCGCGCAAAACGGCCTTTGACAGCCGGAACACGGAGGCCAGGTTGGTTTGCAATACCGCGTCCCAATCATCCTGCTTCATGCGCAAAAGCAGGGAGTCGCGCGTAATTCCGGCATTGTTGCAAAGAATGCCCACCGCCCCTTCCCGGCTCTCAACGTCCGCAAGCAGGGCATCGATCGATTCCTGGCTTGCGACGTCGAGCACCGCGCCGCGACCGCCTTGCTTGCCTAAGTTCGCCGTGATGCGCTCCGCCCCTTCCGGGGTGGTGGCCGTGCCGACGACCCGGGCGCCGTCGGCGGCCAATCGCTGCGCAATCGCCGCACCGATGCCGCGCGAAGCGCCGGTCACCAAGGCAATTTCTCCGTTCAACATCGCACCACCTCAGGAGCCTCCCAAGCTTAAGGCTTCGTCGAAGGCCGGCGGATCTTCCAACGCCAGCATTTTAAGATCCCGATTCTTGTCGATCCGGCGATTCAACGCCGTCAACACCTTGCCGGGCCCACACTCAAAAATATGAGTCGCACCCGCCGCGATCATGGTGCGCATGGTCGGCGCCCAGTACACGGGTGTCGCCAGCTGCTTGACCAGACCGCTGCGGATGTCATCGGCACCCGTGTGAATCTTGCAATCGACGCCGAACACCCTGACCTCGGAATGTGCCGCGATCCGGGTGTCTGCGAGCCGAATTCGCAATTTCTCGGCGGCCGGCCGCATGAGAGATGAGTGCGCGGGAACACTCATGGGCAGCGCCATGGCGCGTCGCGCACCCTTGGCGGTGGCTATCTCGATGGCGCGAGCCACCGCGACGGCATGACCCGCGATCACAACTTGCCCGGGCGCATTGAAATTGACCGCCTCGACCACATCGCCTTGCGAAGCCTCCCGGCATGCCTCTTCGACATCCGCGTCCTCGAGCCCAAGGATGGCCGCAATCCCGCCCAGTCCGGTGGGCACCGCCGCCTGCATCAGCTCGCCGCGATATCTCACCAGGTCCACGGCCGTCGTGAAATCCAAATACTCGGCAGCAACCAGTGCGCTGAACTCGCCGAGACTGTGGCCCGCCATCATGGCGGGCGCGGCGCCGCCTCGCGTGCGCCACAGCCGGTATGTCGCGATTCCGGCGGTCAGCATGGCGGGCTGCGTGCACTCCGTGGCGTTCAGCAACTCCGCGGGCCCTTGTTGACACCGCTGCCACAGGTCGTAGCCCAACACCTCGCTCGCCTCGCCAAAGGTCGCCTCTATCACCGGCGAGACCGCTGCCAGCGCATGCATCATGCCGATGGACTGCGAAGCCTGGCCAGGAAATACGAACGCGAGCGACATGACTTCTATCCCTTGGGTGCGACGTGGTGGCGAATTATAGCGGTCCGCCACGACAGTGCAGCCCCAACTGCAAACCCACAGGCGGCACCATACAAATGCGCATCGACCACCACGAGCGCGTGGGGCTCCCCGCCCCATTGTTCCCACGCCAATTTGGCGCACAAACCCAAAAATAGGATCCAGCGATCCCAAACCCGCTCGACCAGGTGTTTCGCTGCGCCGGCGGCCATCACTGTGTGCAGTACGCCGGAGGCGCCCACATACCAGCCTACGCGCGGGCTCAGCCACCAAAGTCCGGAACTGATGGCCAATGCGCCGGCGAGCACGATCGCGCACCATTCGTCCGGATGGTAATCCTGCGCGAACAGGGACCACACCAAAACCAGCCCCAGTTCATTGAGAATCAAGTGGTGCGCATCCAGATGAACTATGTGGGCGGTAAGCAACCGCCACCAACCGCCTGCCGCAATTGCGCCGCGATCATAGCGCAGCAGCGCATTGACGCTGTCGCCAAGACCCAACACGACACCCAACACCAACAAAATAAGAAGCAACCAAATCCAACGGCCGCGATCCCACTGTAGGGCGGATGCGATCGGTGCGAATCGATTTGCGGCCTCACGGAGCATCGTGGTTCGCCGTTTTGTTATCATTCAAGGAATTACCGAGGTCATTATGCGCAATCGCCAAAGCGGTTTTACCCTAATCGAAATCATGGTCGTGGTGGTCATTCTGGCAGTGCTGGGCGCGCTTGTGGTGCCCAATATTCTGGGTAAGGTCGATACGGCCCGAATAACCGCCGCGCATACCCAGATCAAATCGATCGAGGCTGCGCTGGACCTGTACCGGCTCGATAACTTCAAATATCCCACCACCGAACAGGGCTTGCAGGCGCTCGTCAAACAGCCGGTCGACCCCACCATTACCAACTACCCGGCCCATGGCTACCTGCCCTCGATCCCCCTGGACCCCTGGCACAACCCCTATGTTTATACCAGCCCGGGTGCCGACGGACGTGAATACGACATCACGTCGTTTGGCCGCGACGGCAAACCCGGCGGCGAGGGCGTAGACGCGGACATCACCAGCTATACCCTTGAACAGAAGTAGACCTCGCTTCGGCGTGGCGCGGCATGCGCAGCAAGGGCTTCACTCTGGTCGAGATCCTGGTCGTGATATTGATCATGGCGGTGGTCATCTCCCTCACGGTGATGACGGTGAGCAGCAGCGCGCGCGACAGCCAGCTGGACGAGGAAACCCGGCGCATCGAAGGGTTGGTCGGCCTGCTGCATGATCGAGCGCTGTTGGAGGGCCGCGATTTCGGTCTGCGCATCGAACCCACCTCGTACGAATTCGTCGTCTACGATATGAGGCGAAATCGGTGGATGATGATGGATCAAGAGCGCGAGTACCGGCATCGGCAATTGCCGAAGGGGCTTTCCTTTCAGCTGGAGCTCGATTCGCAACTCGTGGTCATCAAGCCCATTGACCGCACTTTGGCCAGCGATGATTTGCCAGGCCCTCAGCTCGCGATCGCCGCCAGCGGCGAAGGCACGCCTTTCAGGCTGACCCTGCTGCGCGAAGCCACGCAGGCGAAAGCCGCAATCGACGGCGACTCTCTCGGCAAAATAACACGCGAGAAATCCAACGCAGTCTCCAACCCGGTGGAGAAGCGCACTTGAATGCCCGCGGGTTTACCTTGGTCGAAGTGCTGGTGGCGCTGGTTATCGTCGCATTTGGCCTCACAGCTTTGATGGTCGCCGTCCAGGGCACCGCGCGCACCAGCGGCTATTTGCGCGACAAGACACTCGCCCAGTGGATCGCGCTCAATCGCCTGTCGGAGGTGCGACTAAACCTCGTAAAGTTCGGGCAAAACACCGACACGGGAGAACTCGATTTCGCCAATCGCAAGTGGCATTACGACACTCGCTACTTCGACACGACCATCGGCAGCATGAAGCGCGTGGTGGTGCGGGTCTACCTGGGGGATTCGAAAACCAAGGGCAATCCTGTCGCGCAGGCAATCGGCTTTTTGGGTCAGGCCGTCGGCCCGCCCGCCGTGACCGTTGCCGATTGGACCGCCGGCACCGCGCCGACGGCGCCGGCCGCGGGCGCCACGCCCACTCCGGCACCCGGTACCAACCCAACCCCCGGCGTCCCAACGCCCGGTAGCCCGGGCAGCGGAGCTCCGATTACGCCCGTTGTGCCGACACCGGCACCCATCAGGCCCGCGCCGCCCACCACGCCATGAACGCGCGCGTCAAAATTCGAGGTGCCTCCGCGGGCTTTACTTTGATTGAGATCTTGGTGGCGTTGCTGATCCTTGCCATCATGGCGGCACTGGGTTATTCAACCTATCGTGCCGCGCGCATTTCCGCGGAGCGAACCCAGGAATCGCTCAAGCGTTCGCGAGAAATTGAATTCGGCATGCGCATCATGGTGCAGGACATCGCGCAGGCGGTTCCTCGCCCGGTGCGCGACATGCTGGGTCAGAGCCGGCTGCCTGCGATGCACGGCACGCCCGGCGGCGGCACCGTGACAGCGACCTCGTCCAGCTTGGGCGCGAGCACCAGTTCCAGTTCCGGATCGGCCGCGCCCAACTCTTCCGGCCTCAACTCGACCGCAAGCCCCGGGCTCACATTCAACTCCAGCTCCAGCTTCGGATCGGGCACGGATCAGAATGCGATTTCGCTGCTCGAATTTACGCGCAGCGGTTGGTCCAACACGGCGGGCGGTCAGCGCAGCACCCTGCAGCGGGTTTCCTATGCGCTGGTGGGCGATGTGCTCAAGCGCAGTTATCAGGTCAATTTGGACATCGTGCTCGGCAACAAACCTGTGGTGCAGGACCTGCTCACCGGCGTACAGGGAGTGCAACTGCGCTATCTGGACGGCAATCAATCCTGGCAAAGCATCTGGCCGGAAGCCGCAACCGTGGTGGGCGCCCCTGATACGCTCGACTTGCAATCGCGGCCCGCCGCGGTGGAGCTCATCATTCAGTTCAAGGATTGGGGAGCCGTGCGACGTCTCATCGAGGTATCCGGATGAAGCGCCATACGGCTCCGCCGCGACGGCAGCGCGGCGTGGCGTTGGTCATCGCACTCATCCTCGTGGCGCTCGCAACCATCCTTGCCACGAAACTGAGCTTCGACGGATTTCTGGAGCAACGCCGAACCGTCGCCGTGCTCGCGGCCGAGCAGGCGCTTCATTTCGCCCTGGGCGCAGAAGCGCTGGCGGCGGATGTGCTCGTTCAGGATCTGCAGAGCAGCAAGTCGCTCACCACCTTGTCCGCACCCTGGGCACAGCCGACGCAGCCGCTGCCGATCACGCCCGACAACAATCCCGACGGCGAGCCCATCGGCACGCTGCAGGGAGCGTTGGAGGATATGCAGGGCCGGTTCAATTTGAACAGCCTCGCGCGACTGGGTCCCGACGGTGTCACCGAGGATCCGCGGCCCCTGGAGCAATTCCAGCGTTTGCTCGCCTCAGTGGGCGTGGAACCCAAATGGGCCGGCCTCGCGCGAGATTGGATCGACCAGGACGATAGTCCAGGCACTCCAGACGGCGCGGAGGATGCCGTATACACCTCGCAAACTCCGCCCTATCGCACCGGCAACTGGCCGATGATGTCGCCCAGCGAGTTGATGAATCTGCCGGGCTTCGGCGCCGATCGCTACCGTAAGATTGCACCCTACGTCACCGCGTTGCCGAATGCCAATACCTCGATCAATCTTTGTACGGCACCTGCGTTGGTGCTGGAAAGCCTGGTGGAAGGATTGAACGGCGAATGGTCGGGCAGCCCGGCGGTGTTGGCCGCCGGCCGCAAAGCCGGTTGCTTTCCCGACAAAAACACCTTCACCAACGTGGCGACCAGTTTTGCCGGGCAAAAAGCCATGGTCAATATCGGCTCGCCGATCGATACCAGCAGCCAATACTTCCAGCTCACCACGCGCGTCACGCTTGGCACTAATGAGTTCACCTTGTACAGTCTTTTGTTTCGCGGCACCACCAAGGTCACTCCGTTGTTGCGTTCGTTCGGGACACCATAATTTCCATGCCGCAATCACTGTTAATACGCCTCCCCGCGCCGGGGCAGGAAGAGACCGAGTGGCTGGCGCTGGATGAGACCGGCGCGCCGGCCCCAACGCGGCAACGCGGCTCGCTGAGCCTGGCCGCCGCCGTCGGGCGCTCTGCAAAGGTGATCGTGCTCGCGCCCACTACGCAAATACTGCTGGCCGAACCCGACCTGCCTCCCGGCAGCGGCTCGAAACTCGCGCGCGCCGTGCCTTTCGCATTGGAAGAGCACCTGACCGAAGATGTTGATCAGTTGAGCTTTGCCGTCGGCCGCCGGCGCGAGCGCGGAACGCCCGTGGCGGTGGTTTCGCGCTCGCTGCTCATGTCATGGGTGTCCGAGTTGGAAGCCGCCGGACTGCAACCGCAGGCCATCTACGCGGACATTTCATTGATGCCGGAAAATCCGGGACAAACGGTGATGTGGCTCGAAAATTCCAGGCTCGCCGTGCGCCGGCCCGGTGCGATTCCATTCGCCGTGGAACTCTCGCCGATCAAGGAGGCGCTGATGGTGGCCGGCGTGATCGCCGATCCGCTCGATACGGCGGCAGCGTCCAAAACAAAGGAAAGCGCGATTCTTTATGTGACGCGCGACGACTGGGAGAATGTTCAGGGCGATTTTGAGCAATTGATGGAAGAATTCGAATCGCTCAAGGTGCAGCTGTTGGCCGATGGCCCGCTGCCCTGGCTGGCACGCGGGATCGATTCCGCGGATGCGGTAAACCTATTGCAGGGCGAGTTCGCCCGCACCTCCGACTATGCGGAGCGTTGGCGCCAGTGGCGCGTGGCCGCCATTCTTGCCGTGGCGCTCCTGGGTGTTCATGTGGCTGCCCAGGCGCTGCAGATCCGCCAGGCGAAGCACCAATCGGCGGCGCTCGATGGAGAAATGGCGCAGGTATTTTCCATGTCCATGCCGGGGGAAGTGAAAACCGATCCTCGCCGTCAGATGCAAGCGCGCCTCGAGCTCATTCGCAAGCTGGGAGCGGGTCCGCAGCCATTCCTGCGCGTCGTGCAAAGTTTGAGCGTCGCCCTGCCACAGGCCCCAAAGATGACCATCGACGCCATGAGCTATCGCGACGAATCGCTGGATATGACCGTGAATGCCCCAAGCCTTGCGGCGCTCTCGCAATTGACGCAACTGGTCGGCAAGGACGGATTCACGGCGGAAATCCAATCCTCCAACCCGGTGGCCGGCGGCGTCGAAGCGCACCTGCATATTCGCAGCCAAAAATCGCGAGCGTCCCGATGAATGCGCTCCGTGCCTGGTATGCATCCTTGCAGCAGCGCGAGCAGCGGGTGGTTGCCGTCGGCGCGATCGTCTTGGGGTTGATCATTCTCGTCGGCGGAATTCTCATGCCGCTGCAATCCGCCGTGTCGAATGCCGTCAAAGGAAGCGAAACGCGGCGCGAGGACCTGGCGTGGATGCGCCTGCACGCGCCGGAACTTGCCGGAACGGTGAATCTCATACCGGCACCGACCGGCG
This sequence comes from uncultured Gammaproteobacteria bacterium, assembly GCA_963775565.1. GTDB lineage: Bacteria > Pseudomonadota > Gammaproteobacteria > Steroidobacterales > Steroidobacteraceae > Bog-1198. The sequence continues at coordinate 495,634 of CAVZJP010000013.1, read as the reverse complement.
AGGCGCCCGTGGTACTCGTGGACAGGGTCGCGCGCGAATCAGGTCTGTCGAGCGCGCTGCGCGGCACCCAACCCAGCACGGCCGGCGGGGTTCGGGTGCAATTGGAAGCCGGGAATTTTTACGCCATGATCTCCTGGATCGACACCCTCGACCGGCGCTATGGTCTCTCGATTGAGTCGATCACCGTCGATCACACGGCCACACCCGGAATGGTCAATGCCAGCATCAACTTCGCCCCGCCGCGGCGTTGAAGGCGTACGTCGGCCGGCGCGCCGCTGGCCCTGGGTTCTCGTCGGTCTCATTGTCCTGATACCGGCCATCGTTGCCCTGCTGCCCGCCTCGATGATCGGACGATTTCTGCCGGCGCAAGTACGCGCTGAAGATTTTTCCGGGAGCTTCCTGCACGGGGCCGCGGGAAAAATCATCGTCAACGCGCGTGATGCCGGTGCGATCGAGTGGCAAATTCACCCGCTGTCGCTGTTGCGCCTGGCGGCGGTGGCCGACATACATTGGGTCAAGGTGGCCTTCGTCATTGACGGCACGGTGCAACTGAGCCGCCAAGGCGCTGCGGCCAGCAACATTCACGGCGGCGGCCCCATAGATAATTTGCGCGACCTCGGGTTGGCGGCCGGTTGGCGGGGAATTGCCGCCTTGAGCTTCGCTGAACTCAAGACCGATTTCACCGTGCTGCAATCCATCCGCGGCAGGATCGAAGCCAACGATCTCTCCTCCGACAGAATCGCCGAGGGAGGGGACTTAGGCGGCTACGTTCTACAATTGGGCGAAGGCGCCGTCGCGCCCGATGGAAGCCTGACCGCCACCTTAAGTGACGCGGGGGGACCTTTGGAGGTTCAAGCGCAAATCCGATTCTCCCCGGGCACACGCACCGGGGTGTTCTCGGGCACGCTCAAGGAACGCCCCGAGGCTTCCCCGGCCCTGCGCAACCAACTCAACAGTTTGGCGCAACTCAAGGCCAGGGATTCCGCAGGGCGTTTTCCCGTTGAACTCGAATTTACCTTTTAACCACACGCCTCGCCGCGCCCGGGACAGGCTCCTACACGCCCGCGAAGAAATTGAGCTTGTTGCCGTCTAGGTCTCGAAAATACCCAGCATAAAAGCCCGGCGAGCGTTGGCCCGGCGCACCCTCATCCTTCGCACCTAATTCAAGAGCTCTCTTATGTAAGGCATTGACTTTGGAGGCAGTATCGACCACCAATGCCACCATCACGCCGTTGCCGACGGTCGCCGCTTTCTTATCGAAGGGCATGGTCACGCCGAGGCCCGGCAAATCCGGTTTCACGGACCAAGCGATGAAAGACTCGCCTTCCATCATTCGTTTCCCTCCGATTTCAGCCAACAAGGCATCATAAAAAGCGGCGGCCCGCTTCAGGTTATTGGTACCCAGCGTTACGTATCCAATCATGGCAATCCCCTCGTGTTGATGAAAGCATACTGTTTATATATCCAGTATCTTGCTGAAGTCAACATCAAGGAATACCGGATTAGGGACCGGCTGCATCAGGGGCCCATTCGCGCCACGCGCGCATCAGCGGAAAATACAGACCCAATCGGACCGGCTGAGGTCCAAGCTGAATGGCGAGGCGCGCATAGCGCTGCAATTGAGGCCTGTAGCGCTCCACCTCCCGGTCCAGAAACTGTTCCACACCGCCGCCCAAGTGCTGACTGGTCTTATAGTCGATCACCCAGCGCACGCCTTCTTCATCAATGAAGCTGCGGTCAAACACCGCTCGCACCACCTCGCCATGGGTTAATCCCGACAGCGCGTGTTCGCGCATATCGTCGCGATAGCCCGCCTTCAAAATCCACCGACCCCTCGGATCGCGATGCACCCCCAGCAGCGCCTCCGTCACGCGCACGACGGCTTGCTCCAAGCGATCGGTCGGCACGCCGTGCAGGACGAGCCATCGTCTGAAGTGATCAGCTCGTCCTCGGATCGAGGACTCGGTGGCGTGCTCGAGATTCATTGCCTGCAGCTCCGCATGTACCAGGCTGCCGACGCGACGCGCGGTTTCCCCCGCCCAGTCGAAGACCGGCCACTCTTCACGTTCAGTGGGCGGAGAAATGATCCCTGCGCTGCGAGATGCGGCGAAGGGCTGTTGCACATGGGTTACGGGCAGCCGAAGCAAGGGTCCGCCGCGAGGCGCCGCGGGAATTTCCGCCTCGGGCGAATCGCGAGCATGTCTTTCGGGCGCCGCGAACTGGTCGCCGGTTACCGGCCACAACACGGCCAGCAAACTCCCCGAGCGTGGCCGCGCGTCCTCCCCCAACACGGCGGTTGCACACAGCCGCGATTTCGCGCGAGTACAGGCGACGTAAAGGAGCCGCTGCGCTTCCAGCTCAGCCGAATCGTGTACCTGGCGGCGCAGAAAATCGAACAGCAGATTCCCTTGAGAACCCAAGGGCGGCCTGGCGGCCATCACCATACCGTCGCGCCCGGTGCGCGCGAATTGATGGGACAGCAACAATCGATCGATATGCTGTGGCACGACCCGATCGAGCGCGGGCAGCACCACCATATCAAACTCCAGGCCCTTGGCCTTGTGTATGGTCATGATCTCCACGGTGTCCGCGGCGCCGTGATCCGCGAACAGATCCGCGAAGCGCGCGGACAGCAGCGAGGCATCGGGCATGCCCTGTTCCTCGAGCATTGCGAGCCGCGCGAATGCGGCGCCGGCCAGTTCGAGCTCGCCAAGCGCCTGCGCGCAGCGGGAACCGCCCAGAGCGATCCAGGTTCTCTCGATCCAACGCGCCACGCCGCTGTCATTGCGCACCTCGAACGCGCCCTTCAGCGTCGCGGTCAATCTTTCGCAGCGCGTCCGGCCATCTTCGCTGAGCCGGAGCATTGCGCCGGGATCGCGGATCGCATCCCACACCAAAGACGCGCCATGCGAGATGATGAGCAGATCGGCAAGGCGCAGCCCCGCCCAGGGGGCGCGCAACAGCGCCATCCAGGCAATGCGATCGCCCAAGTGCAACAGGGCCCGCGCGAGCGTGATGATGTCGCGGACGGCAGCGCGGTCTTTCAGCGGCTCAATCTCGACCGCGCGGAAACCGATGTTGCGGGCACGCAATCCGGCTGCGATTTCGCGCGCATGGTCCTTGGCGCGCACCAGCACTGCAATTCGCCAGGTGGGCTGCAATTCAAGCTGTGCCGCAATCAAGTCCGCAACAGCGGTTGATTCGGCGCCGCGACTTTCGTATCGGAGCAATTTCACCCCGGCGCCGGGGGCGTCGGATTTCCCCAGCGCCGCTTCGCCGGGACGAAAGGCGATTGCGCCGCGATTGCGATCGTCGTTGCGCGGCAGGATGCGGGCGAAGCACGCGTTCAGCCAGTCCACCAATTCCTTGGCGGATCGAAAATTACTGCGCAACCGTTGCACGTCGAACCTCACCTCGCCGATCCCTACCTCCGCCAATTCCAAGAAGGCGCGTACCTCGGCCTGGCGAAATCCGTAGATGGACTGCATGGGATCACCCACGCAAAAAATGCTTCGTCCATCGTCCTTCTGCCAACCGGCGGTCAACCGGCGCAGCAGCTCGAGCTGAGCGCCGGAGGTGTCTTGAAACTCATCGATCAAAATGTGCTGCAGGCTGTAATCGAGCCGCAAATTCAAATCCGTCGGTGCCGACTCCGCACCCAGGGCGCGCAACGCCGCCAACGAAATGGCGGCGAAGTCGACCGCTCCGCGCTCGCGAAACACCCCGTCCAATTCAGCCGCCGACAACACCAAAACCTGCGCGACCTCGCGGGCCCGTCCCCATTCCTCGTCGCCGTACTCAGGATCCGGCAAGGTGCGTAATTCCTTGAGAACAGCGGTCGCGCGCGAATTGCCCGCGAATTGCTCCAAAAGCGCTTCCATTGCGGCCTTGTCGACGGAACGCGGCGGAAATCCGTCCCGCACATCGACCCTTTTACGCAACCGTCCCGGCTTGGTCAGGAGCGAATCAGCCAGGCTGCGCCAGCGCGCCACATCCGAATGGTCGAATCGCAGGGGCGTCGAGGTCACAACGCCATGGTGCTCGCCCCTGCTGATCGAGGGCGCGCTGAGCCGCGCCGCGGAGCAGGGCCGCCAACGCGGCGACGGCCTCGCCGCCGAGCACATCGCGCGCGCGCAGCAGCACCCGATTCACCAGCAGCCGAAGGTCTTCGTCGAAATGCTTCCGGACAGTTTCAAGCTGCGCCGCATCCATGGCGCTGGTGGTTTGCAGCCGCCCGGCAAGCATCGGCAGCCAGCGATCACGGCTGGGCAGCATATCGGCGATGAGCTTGACCAGGTGGCTCCAGCGTTGATCGTCCAGTTCGAGCACGCGCTCAACCGCAATCCCGAATCGATCATCATGATCATGCGCCAGGGCGCGTTGCGCCGCCTCCTCATACACCGGCCGCGCATCGGTGAGGACGTCGAGGTTGGATCCGGTGCCGGCCGCAATCGGCAAGTGCTTCGCCAGCCAGCCGTTGAATGCATCAATGGTTTCGACACGAAGCCGCGATGGCTGCAATTGCACCTTGAGGTTCAAACCTTGCATGTGATGTCGCGCGGCCACGGCCAGATCCCAGGTTTCGCGGTTCATGTCCTGCGGGCATACCGCTAGGCCGGCCGCGCCCAGCGCGTCAAGCACACGGCGCCGCATTTCCTGCGCGGCGCGGCGCGTAAAGGTCAGCGCCAGGATGCGTTCCGGCGCGTCGACCCGCGTCAACAGGCGCAGATAGCGCTGCACCAGCAAGGTGGTTTTTCCCGATCCGGCCGGTGCCTGAACCAGCACCGAACGGTTCGACGCAATGGCCTGTTCGCGGGCGGCCATGTCCGTGATGCCGTGCGCCTCGCCGCTCATGTTCCCACCGCGAGATCGAGCGCGGCCGGCACCCTGCACAGTCCGTGCAAGTCGCAGCTCTTGCAGGCCTTCAACGTGGGCGCAACCTCGGCGCGCCCCGCCGCGAACTCGCCCGCGATTCTCTCGATCCGTTGCGACCAGAGGCCGACCAGCTGCGCAAAGTCCGCCTGCTCTTCCAACGCCGATACACGCGATCCGGGCTTGAAGACATCCCGTCGCGCCGCCTCGGCAACAAAGCCCGGGTTGCCGGCCTTCACATGCGCATACGCCACGCCGACCAATGCTTCGGGAAGCAGCAAGGCGTAGATCGGCAGCTGTGGGTTGTCCGGTCGATCGCCGCGCCAATCCACCGTGGCCGCGCCGGTTTTGTAGTCGATCAGCACCCGCGCGTCGTCCGCCAATCGATCGACCCGATCGATGCGCACGCGAAACTCGAGGCCGGCATACGGGCCTGCCGGTACGCTCCTCTCCAGAACTTCCACCACAAAGGGGGCACGCCGGCGCTCCACATCCAGCCAAATCTCGAGCAGGTTTTGCAGACGCGCGCGTTCACGGCGCCGCCAACGCGGACCCGGATCTCGAAACCGGCACACCTTGGAAATTGCCCGGGCCGCGGCTTGCGTCAGCAGCGTTTGCTGCGCTTCGGGCGGCAACGCCTGCAATGAACTTGAATCCAGCAGCGTCGACCAAACATGCTCGAGAGCGTAGTGCGTGAGCTGACCGCGTTCGCGCGCGTTGAATCCCGGCACGGGTGTTTCGAGCCTTTGCGCGGCCAGGCGCGTTTCGGCAAAGCCGCGAAACGCACAGCGCGATTGCGCCCTCAAGGCCGCGACGCCGCGAAACCGCTCAGCCGGCGAGAACGGCGGCGCGACTTCGTCGGTCAGGGCCTCCAGATCCGGTCCGTTTGCACACGCGGCGCGCCAGTGCGGCTGCGGCACGGCGCTGTCCGGCGGGGTGGCAAGGGTTGCCAAGACATCGAGCAGCACCGGACTGGGCACGCTTGCGGTGCCGTCGCCCTGATCTGCGTGGCTGAACACGCAGTGATTCGCACGCGATCGCCAACGGCTCTGTAATTCCCTCGCCAGGGTCAATTGCGATTCCGCGGAGGCCGGGATGAGGCCGTATGCGCGTTGCAGCCGCACCGGCAACAGCGGCAGCGGCGCAATCGGTGTCGGCCATTGCTCATCGCCGCAGCCGCTGACCCATATTCCCTCATAGTTCAGCCAGGGATCGATGAGCTGTGCGCTCACCCAAACGGCGGGGACACCGGTCTGAGGTTGGAAGGCCGTATCGCGCGCCGCGCGGCGCAGGATGCGCTGCGCTGTGCCGCGCGACTGCGTGCCAAATATCGCATCGGCCGTCGCGAGCGTCGCCAATAATTCGCGGAATCTCTGCGCGGCCTGGTACTCGACGCTTGACCAACGATGGCGCATCGACCAGGGGCCTTTCTCGAGAGCGCCGATCCAGGCGGCGACCCAGGAACTGAAGCTCTGCGCGCCGCGAAGCTCCATTAACGCTGCGCGCGCCGAGCGCAGGCGCTGCAAGGCGGCCACTGGTGCCATTTCCTCTTTGCGCGCCACCTGTTCCGCGAGATCCAACCACGCTGACAATTCCGCCTCGCTCGTGGCCCGCCTGCGCAGCGCCACGTCCAGCAATGCGGCCGCACTCGCCTCGGCATCGCTTGCCTGGTGTTCCGGGGCGCGCAACAGCGCGCTGAACTCAAGGTAGGGCAACGATCCCAAGGTTGCCGCCAAGGTATCCAAGGCGGCGCGCACCGGCGCGTACTCGCTGAGCGGCGTCCCGCCCGCCACCGCGTACGGCGCGGCGGCAAATTCGCCGTGCAAATCAAATCGATGCCGCGCCAAAGCGGCATCCATGGCATCCACGACCTGCGGGCGGCGCCGCCTCAAATCCGGAATGCAGACCCAGGCGCGAAAATTTTCATGCGCCAGAATGTTCGCCCTCGCCCATTCCGCAATGGCCGCCAACTCGGCTGCGGGCGACGGCGCTTTCAGCAGCGATGCGCCAAGTGCGCCGCCTGGTTGCGGCAGCAGCATCTGGCCATGGCGTGTAAGCCAGTGCCGCGCCGCCGGGCGCCATGCCGGACTCTCTATCCAGGCGACTGCCCCGGCGCGCGCGGCGGTGTCGAGCAACGCGACGGGATCGAGCAACGCATCCGCGCTGATGCAGTTCAACTCGCGGCAGCGATCCTCGAAAGCCGCATCCCAGGCGAGAAAAGCCTGCACCTCTTCCGAGGATTCCGAAGCGAGAGCGTCGAGCGGAATATCGTATTCCCGAAGCATACGCCGCGCCCGACGCGCCGCCAGCGCCGCGCCACCGGGATCGAGAAAGTCGCGCGCCACATCCGTGCTTTCGATGGCGCCCCGCCACAACTCGCGCTCTTCGACATCGCTCAGCACCCGCGGCGAATCAGCGCCGGCAAGCTGCCGCTCGCCGTGCTTTTCGCGCAGCCAACTTGCGAAATCATGCACCCGCGGGGTGGCCCAGATGCGACGGCCGGACTCGCGCTGCGCGCGCTCAAGAGCGTCGAACAACGCGGCGGCCAGTTCGGTATTCGGCGCCAGTATCGTCTGGCCCGCCGCATTCGCGGCCAGCAGGCTGGGCGGGACGCGCTCCGTGCTCAGCGCTGCTGGACCTTTGCCGCGGATCCGACGACTTTCAACTCCGGCCCATCGGCCGCCTGGGCGTCGAGCAGTTCGTCTATGCGCGCAAACACCGTATTGAGGACATCGGGTTCCGGCAGATTGGTGATGCGAAAGGCGTTGCGATAAGGCACGTTGAAGCTCACGCCGGGCGCAACCAGCACGTGTTTCTTTTCCAGCAATTCCAGCGCGAAGGTCTGATCATCGAAATCCGGCAGCACATCGCTGCGCACCTCGACGAAGGAGTAAAGCGCACCCATGGGACGCGCCAATTTAAGATACTTGCTGCGCGCCACCCCATCGAGGATTGCCTGGCGCGATTCGTACAGCCTTCCGCCCGGACGCGTCAATTCCAAAATGCTTTGATAGCCGCCGAGCGCCGTCTGCACGGCCCACTGGCCCGGCACGTTGCTGCAAAGCCGCAGTGAAGACAGCAGCTCCAGAGCGCTCAAGTATTCGCCGGCGCTCTCCACGTCGCCGGAGAATGATGCCCAGCCGACGCGATAGCCGCAGGCTCGATACACCTTGGACAGTCCGCTCATCGTGCAGCACAAGGTGTTATGCACCAGCGTCGCCATCGGCACGAACACTGCGTCATCGTAGAGAATGTGGTCGTAGATCTCATCGCATAGCACGACCAACCGATGCGCCTCGGCAATCCGCGCGATCGCGCTCAATGTCTCCTTCGGATAGACCGCCCCGGTCGGATTATTCGGGTTGACGAGCACAATGGCGCGCGTGCGCTTTGTCAGCAGCGCCTCGATTTCGCCCGGGTCCGGGATGAAGCCGTTCTTGGGATGACAGGGATAATGCACGGCACGCCCGGTGTTCAAATTCACAGCGGCGGTCCACAGAGGATAGTCCGGGCTGGGCACCAACACCTCGTCTCCGGGATTCAGCAAAGCGCGCAACGTCAAGTCGATCAGCTCGCTGACGCCATTGCCGATGAACACCTCCTCGGCCGTGACGCCCCGCACACCGCGTTCCTGTTGCTGCATGACCACCGCCTCGCGGGCGGGGAAAATCCCTTTCTGGTGCACATAACCTTCGCTATGGCGCAGATTTTCGATCATGGCCAGACGCATCGTTTCAGGCGTTCGGAATCCGAACGCATAGGGATTGCCGATATTGAGCGATACGATGTCGTAGCCCAGGCGTTCCAATGCCAGGGCGCGCCGCGCCAGCTTGCCGCGAATCTCGTAACGTACATTGGCCAGCCCGTCGCTGGGCCTCACCGGCTTTCGTATGGTCATGGGTGGAAGGATAGCGGATTAAGCGTCTCGTGCGAACGGTGGCAGGCTACGAAGTGCCCCGCACCGACCTCGGTGAGCGGCGGCTCGCTGGCCTGGCACATGCCGATGGCATAAGGACAATGGTTACGATACGCGCAGCCTGTGGCCTCGGTGCGCGACGCCGGAGCGCCGGCAGCAGGCAGATCCGTTGGGATAGCGGCCAACAGCGAGCGCGTGTATGGGTGAACGGGCGCCGCGAACAACGTATCCGCTGCGGCGATTTCCATGGATCTGCCCCGATAGACAATCATCACTCGATGGCTCAAGTGCCTTACCACCGCGAGATTGTGGCTGATGAAGAGCATTGCCAGCCCAGAATCGCGCTGCAAATCGAGCAGCAAGTTGGCGATCTGTCCCTGGATGGACACGTCGAGGGAGCTGACCACTTCATCGCAGACGAGCAGCTTGGGGTTCAATATCACGGCGCGCGCGATGGCGATTCGCTGGCACTGTCCGCCGCTGAATTCATGCGGATAGCGCGACATCATGTCAGGACGCAGCCCCACCCGCTCCAACATGCTGCCGACCCGCTGCCGCCGGGCGGAAGTGTTCAAGCCGGGCTCAAATATCTTCAGCGGCTCAGCAACGCTCTCGCCAATGGTCAGGCGCGGATCCAGACTGGCCAGTGGATCTTGAAACACCATCTGCAGATCGCGGCGATGCGCATGCAGCGACTTGGGATCGCATGCCAGAAGGTCCATGCCTTCAAACTCGATGCGGCCGGAGGATGAGCGCAGCAAACGCAGAACACTTCGGGCGAGCGTGGTTTTTCCGGATCCGGACTCGCCGACCAATCCCAGGGTCTCGCCGGCGAAGAGGTCGAAACTCAAGCCCCGGAGCACCCTCCGGCCGCCCAATTCGACCCACAGATCACGAACCCGCAGTAATGGATCGTTCACGAAGACAGGGGAAAGTGGCAGGCGATCTGGTAGCCCGAGGAACTCTCGAGCGGCGGCCGTTCCGCCCGGCAACGCTCGGCGGCGCGGGGACATCGAGGCGCGAAGGCACAGCCCTCCAAGACCTCTCCGGGTCGCGGCGGTTGTCCTATCAGGGTCGGTAGTCGCGCGAGCCGTGGCCCGGTCAGGGCCGGTATGCATTTCAACAGCTCGGCCGTGTAGGGGTGGCGCGGATGGGCCAACAAATCTTTCGCCCCGGCGCATTCCACCACCCTGCCGGCGTACATCACAATGATTCTATCGGCAAGTCCGGCGACCACTCCAAAGTCGTGGCTGATGAGAATGAGCGCCATGTCCAACTCCGCGCGTATGGTGCGCAACAAACCGATGATCTGCGCTTGAATGGTCACATCCAGCGCCGAAGTCGGCTCGTCCGCGATCAATAGCAGCGGCTGGCACAGCAGACTCATGCCGATCATGACTCTTTGGCGCATGCCGCCCGACAGCTCGTGCGGATACTGCCGAAGCCTAAGTTCCGGTTCGGGCACGTGGACGCGCTCCAGCATGCGGTGGGCATGGAGCCATGCATCGCGCCATGACATCCCCGCGTGGCACACCAGGACTTCGGCGAGCTGCGTGCCTATGGTCAAATGCGGCGTGAGCGAAGTCATCGGATCCTGAAAAATCATGGTGAGCTTCGAGCCGCGGACGCGATTCAAGGATGACACGCCGGCTCTCAGCAACTCCGAGCCTGCGAAGCGAACGCTGCCGCTCACCTCGGCGTTATCCGACAGCAAACCCATGGCGGCCATGAAAAGCTGCGTTTTTCCGGACCCGGATTCTCCGACAATGCCGACGCATTCGCGGGAATCGACCGCCAGCGATACTTGCTGAACCACCTCGAGCTTGGCGTTGCGGCGCGCATAGCCCACGCTCAGATCCTCGATGCGCAGCACCGGATCGTTCATCAGGCTTCCTTGACGTCGAGCGCGTCGCGCAGGCCGTCCCCGAAGATATTCAAGCACAGCAACAGTATCGCGAGAAAACCGCCGGGCACCAACAAGATCCAGGACGCCGCTTCCATCTCCCCGGCGCCTTCGGCGATCAAGGTTCCCAAGCTGGCTCGCGGCTCTTGCACACCCAGGCCGAGAAAGCTCAGAAAGCTTTCGAACAAAATGATTTGCGGCACCGTCAATGTCGCATACACGATGACCGGTCCGATGAGATTGGGGACCACATGCCTGCCGATGATCCGGCCCGCGCCGGCGCCTGCGGCCACCGCGGCCTCGATGAATTCCCGCCGCCGTATGCTCAATGTCTGTCCGCGCACGATGCGCGCCATGGTCAACCAACCGACAGCGGCGATCGACAGGAACAGCAGGCTTTCGCTGCGGCCGAAGATCACCGTCAGAAAAATGACGAAGAAAATCAGCGGCAGCCCGCTCAAGATCTCGATGACACGCATCATCAAATGATCGGTGCGGCCGCCGCTGTATCCCGCCACGGCCCCGTAACCAACGCCCAGGCCCAAGCTCACCACGCTCGCCACGACGCCGATGCTCAAGCTGACGCGCGCACCGGCGAGCGTGCGCGCGAACAGATCGCGCCCCAACCTATCGGTGCCGAACCAATGCGCGCCGGCCGAACTTGGCGGCGAGCCCAAGTGCCTCCAATCGAGGGTCTGGATGTCGTTGGGGTTGATCCACGGCCCGATCAGCGTCAATGCCACCAAGGCCGCGATGACGAACAAGGCGAACACCGCGGCGCGATTCTCCTTGAAGCGCCGAATCGCATCGCCGGCCAATGCGCTCACTCTCCCGGTCTCACGCGTGGATCGAGCCACACATACAAAAGATCCACGACCAGCCCCATGCCGATGAGCAGGGCGGAATAGATGATGACCATGCCGAGCACCAGGGTGTAGTCTCGATTGAGCGCGCCCTGAACCAGATAGCGCCCAATCCCCGGCAGACCTGCGATGGATTCCACGACCAGCGAGCCCGTCATGATCGAGGCGACGGCGGGAACCAGATAACTTGCCACCGGCAGCAACGCCGGACGCAGGGCGTGGCGCATGACGATGACATGCAACGGCAGGCCTTTGGCGAAGGCCGTGCGCACGAAGTGGCTGCGCATGACTTCCAGCATGCTGCCGCGTGTCAGACGTGCGATGTAGGCCAGGGGCGGCAGCGCGAGCGCAATCGTCGGCAGGACGAGATAGCGGATCGAGCCATGCTCCCAGCCGGCGACCGGCAGCCAGCGCAGGTACACACCGAACAGCAATGCGAGGAATGGCAGCACCACGAAGGAAGGAATCGCGATGCCCACAACGGCGAGCGACATTGCGGCAGCATCGGCTGCGGAGTTGTGGCGCAGCGCGGCGAATGTTCCCAGAGGAACGCCGATGATCAACGCCAGCGACATCGCGATGATTCCGAGTTGCAGCGTGACGGGAAAACCCTGTGCGATCAGCTCGGTGACCGAGAAGTCCTTGTACTTGAATGAGGGTCCAAAATCGCCATGCGCCAGGGACTTAAGATAGCGTGCGTATTGCACCCAGATCGGCTGATCCAGTCCGTAGGCGCGCTGCAGATTGGCGGTGATCTCCGCCGGGAGCGTCTGCTCTCGATCGAAGGGACCCCCGGGCGCGGCGTGCATCAGAAAAAAAGTGACGGTAATGATGATGAGCAGCGTCGGAATTGCACCGGCTAACCGCGTCAAGAGATATCGCGTCATCGCCGCGAGTCTATCGATTGACCGCAAGGTGGACAAGGGAAGTGTTGCTCCTTAAGATATCGGACCGACACCAATGAGGTTTCATGGACTCGACCCGCCCCATCCGCGCACTCACGCGCGGCCTTGATGCGCTGACTGTTCTCAACTTACGCGACGGTGCGACGGTTTCAGAGGTAGCCCAGGAAATTCGTCTGCCGCGGACGACCGTCTATCGCATATTGGAAACCTTGTGCGGCGCCGGGTTTACCTACCGGGACGCAAAGGATGAACGATATCGGCTCACGATACGGGTGCGCGGCTTGAGCGGCGGCTTCGATGACGAGGCGTGGGTCGCGCAAATCGCCAAGCCGATCATCGACACCCTATGCAACGAGATCATCTGGCCGGTGAGTATCGCCACCCTGTCCGGAACGAAAATGATGCTGCGCGAGGCAACCGATCATGCATCGCCGCTGGCGATTGAACGATATTCGGCCGGTTTTCAGCTGCCGCTATTGACCAGCGCCGCCGGCCGGATACACCTCGCGTTTTGCCCGCCCACCCGCCGCGATGCGCTGATCGAGATATTGGCACGCTCCAATAAGGAGGAGGATAGGTCGGCGCGCGACCGGGGCGAACTGCTGCGTATGCTCGCAGAGATCAAGACCCAGGGCTATGCCACGTCCGTACGTACCCGCCGCCTCTCCGAGGAAATCGCGGTCAGTGTGCCGGTTGCGGTCGGCGACAGGGTGCTGGCGAGCTTGACGGTTCGCTTCGCGGCATCCGCAATGCCGATCAAGAATGGCCTTGATCGCCTATTGCCGAAATTGCGTCTGTGCGCGGCTAAAATCACCACAAAATTCTCTGAACAACAGGCCAAGACGCACTCCAAGGATGCGCCACAAGCCGTCGCCTAAGGAACCCGCATGCAAAAGATCATGGTCTGTATCAAGCGCGTCGTTGACTACAACGTGCGCATTCGGGTGAAGCCCGACGGCGGCGGCGTCATGCTCGATGGAGTGAAGATGAGCGTGAATCCTTTTGACGAGATCGCGCTCGAGGAAGCACTGCGCATCAAGGAGCGCGGCGCGAATATAGAGGTTCTCGCCGTCAGCATTGGCGTCGCGGATACTCAACAGCAGCTGCGCACCGCGTTGGCCATGGGTGCCGATCGCGCGATTCTCGTACAGTCGGATGTTGCCGTCGAACCGCTCACCGCCGCCAGAGTCTTTCTCGCCCTGGCAAAAAAGGAAAATCCCGACTTGATCCTGCTGGGCAAGCAAGCAATCGACGATGATGCCAATCAAACCGGCCAAATGCTCGCCGCGATCTGGGATCGGCCGCAGGCAACCTACGCCTCGAAGATCGATATCGCCGCCGGCAAGGCAAACGTTACCCGCGAGGTTGACGCCGGTCTTGAAACGATTGATGTTGACCTGCCGGCCGTGATGACCGTGGATCTGCGGTTGAATGAGCCTCGCTACGTGAAGCTGCCGGACATCATGAAGGCCAAAAAGAAACCGCTCGACGTAACTTCACTCGAAGCCCTGGGCATCGGCAGCGAAGTACAGCTCAAGACGGTGAAAACCGAGCCGCCGGCGCAACGACAGAAGGGCATCATGGTCAAGGACGCCGCTGAACTGGTGGATGTCCTCAAGAAAAAAGGATTGATCTAATGCACAAGGTATTGATCGTCGGCGAGCACGACGGAAAAACGTTGAATCCTTCCACGGCGAAATGCGTCACTTGCGCGCAAAGCATCCCGGACGCCGAGCTGAGCATCGTCGTGCTCGGCGCCGACACCGCCGGCGTCGCCGCTCAAGCCGCAGCGTTATCCGGAGTCAAATCGGTACTGCGCGTGGATCGGCCGGAAAATCTTCATCCGCTCGCCGCCATCTTTGCACCCCAACTCGCGGCGCTGGGCGCCGACTACACGCATATTTTTGGTCCTTCCACCAGCTTCGGCAAGGACCTCATGCCGCGGCTCGCGGCGCTGCTCGGCGTGGCGCAGGTCAGCGACTTGATGGCGGTCGAGGGTGCCTATCGGTTTCGCCGGCCGATTTACGCCGGCAACGCCATCATTACCGTCGAAGCGGACGCCGCGCGCAAGCTCATTGCGACCGTGCGCGTGGCCTCCTTCCAAGCCGCTCCCGCCGGCGGAAACGGTGCGATCGAGTCGAAGACTTTGAGCGTGGCCCTTCCCTCGCACACGCGCTATGTGGGGGCCAAGTCCGGCTCAACCGATCGTCCGGATTTGCAGACTGCGGCGCGGGTCGTGTCCGGCGGCCGCGCGTTGGGCAGCGCGGAGAATTTCAACCTGCTTTATAAGCTGGCGGACAAAATCGGCGCCGCCGTCGGTGCTTCGCGCGCTGCGGTCGATGCCGGGTATGCACCGAACGAAATGCAGGTGGGCCAGACCGGTAAGATCATCTCACCGGAGATGTACATTGCGATCGGCATCTCCGGAGCGATTCAGCACCTTACGGGAATCAAGGATGCGCGAACCATTGTTGCGATCAACAAGGACGGCGAGGCGCCAATTTTTGAAGTAGCCGACGTGGGTCTCGTCGGCGATCTGTTTCAGATCGTTCCCGAGCTTGAGCGGCTCATCGGCTCTTAGGCGCTACAGCTGCTTCAAGACATAGTCGGCCGCGGACACCTTGAATTCGCCCGGCGCCTCCACGTCGACCGTTGCGGCCACGCCGTTGTTGACGATGATGGCAAAACGCTGACCGCGCAGACCCATGCCGAACTTGGTGCCATCCAGTTCCAGCCCCAGGGATTTGACGTAGGCGCCATTGCCATCGGCCAGCATCAGAATCTTGTCGCCCACGCCGCCGTGCTTGCCCCAGGCGTTCATCACGAATACGTCGTTTACCGCAGTGCAGGCAATGGTATCGACGCCCTTGGCCTTGATCTGGTCCGCAAGTTCGACAAATCCCGGCAGGTGCTTCGCGTCGCAGGTCGGCGTGAACGCGCCGGGAACCGAAAACAGCACGACTTTCTTACCGGCGAAGAGCTGCTCGGTCGTGATCTTCTGTGGGCCATCCTTGGTCATACGGGTGAACGCCCCCTCGGGCATCTTCTCGCCGGCTTTGATCGTCATGAGAGCTCCTTAGGTTAGCGGCTGGCCCACTTTTTCCGCGTACAGCTCGTACAACTTGAGCACGCGCTGGCTGATGTTCGGCACAGTTTTAAGGCCGGCAAACGCCTTCTTCGCCTCGGCATAGTTCTTCAGACAGACCTGCGACCGGCCCAGATAAACATACGCCTCGTCCATCGCCTTGACCTGGCCTTTTTGCAGCGCGCGATTGAGTGCCGTGGCCGCGCCCTGACAATCGCCGGCGCCGAAGTAGACCTCGCCCAGTTTGACATCGAGCT
This sequence comes from uncultured Gammaproteobacteria bacterium, assembly GCA_963775565.1. Classification (GTDB taxonomy): domain Bacteria; phylum Pseudomonadota; class Gammaproteobacteria; order Steroidobacterales; family Steroidobacteraceae; genus Bog-1198. Next base: position 479,833 of record CAVZJP010000013.1, on the reverse strand, counting down.
GGCCGGCCGGATTCTTGGCCCCTTCCGCTTCAAGTTGCGGCAGACCCTTTTTGTCCACATCGGCTCGTGCCTTGAGCGAGTTCAGCAAGCGGGTGGTCCGCTCCTTGTGCTCGTCCTTCAGGACGCCGGAAGTGGTCGCTTTTTCAAGGACCATCGCCGCCTCTCCCGGCAACGCCTTGTCGCCGAGCAGTTGTGCCATCTCGATGTAATCGGTATCCGCGTTCATCGAATTGGTGTCGTACATGATGCGGTAGATCATCAGGGTATTGGCATCGTCGCGCTCATCCTGGCGCTCGATGCGAATCAGATTATTCCAGTAGGAGATTTTGTTGGTCAGTCTGACCAACTCGACCAACGACGAAATCATGGCGGGGGTATCGCCCGCATCGCTGGCGCATTGCAATTTCAGCTGAAAAAGGAGTTCCTTCGGAGATTCGCTGGCCTTGCGATAGGCAGCGATGGATTTGTCCGCCCAGATGGTCGAGTCCTTGCAATCCTTTTGCAGGTAGTACAGCTGCGACTCGAGCAGAAAATCATCCGGTTTGGCCGAGTTGGATTCCGTGACCACTTTGCCGTACTCGATGGCCTTGGCGTTTTGCTGATTCTGCGCCGCCAGTTGGAACAGCAGCTTGTTCGTGTGCGCCGTCTCTTCAGGCGTATAGGCGCCCGCCGCCAACGCCTGCTCATATGCCGACTCGGCGGCCTTCAAGTTATTGAGCTTGAGGTATGCATAACCCTTCATGTCCTGGATATGCGTCTTGTCGAAGTTCGTGAGGCCGGGCTTGGCCTCCGCGAGTTCGAGATTCTTGATCACCTCGGACCATTGCTGCGCCTGATACGCCTTCTGGGCAGCCATGTACTCCTTGGCTATCACCCGGCTAAGTTCGTCCTTGGGCTTATCGGCCGAAAACGCCGACGTCGAAAATGCCGCAGCGCAAATCAGCGCCGCCAGGCACAGCACGGCGGGCTGGCGTCGGAATTCACGTGTCAAATGGCTCATTAGCAATCCTCGCTGTACTCGAAACTGTTTGCTTAGGGGGCGAGCCGGAATCCTCCGGCATCGCTGCTCAAACAAACGGCGCGCAATCCCCATTTGAAGGGCATGGCGCGCCGTAAGATCACTACAGATATCCTACCTAGAAGAAGTCGTTATTGACGAATCCTATCTTCTTCAAGCCGCGATGCTGCAGATCCGCCAACGTTTGGGCCACGATTTCGTACTTGGCGAACTTGTCTACCGTGATGTGCACTTCGGGCTGAGGCTGCTTCTGCGATTCCTGCTCGATGTAACCCTGCATGGTGTGACGATCCACCGGGGTTTTGTTCCACAGCAGCGTGCCGTCGAAATCGATCGTCAGGTCGATGACCTCGGGCGGCGGCGGCGGTACGAAGTCCGGCGGCGGCGGCAGAGGATTGTCGATCTTCACCGCATGCGTCTGGTTGGGAAGAGTGATGATGAAGATGATCAGCAACACCAACATCACGTCGATTAACGGCGTCATGTTGATCTCTGAATAGGATTGGCCCTCGCCGCTCCCGCCTACCGCCATAGCCATGAATAAACTCCTACGGTGTGGGCCGATCCGGCTCGGTGATGAACGCGACTTTGCGTATGCCGATCTTTTGGGTCGCGACGAGTACCTGGCCCACGAACTGATACCTCACATTCGAGTCGCCGCGAATGTGCACTTCGGGCTGCGGATCCTGTCCGACGATCTCGCGTAGCCGCTTCAACAGCTCGTCCTGACCGGACAGCAGCTGAGTATTCCAATAAATGCCGCCCGACTTGTCGACGGCAATGGTGATGTTTTCCGGCCGGGTTTGCGTCACCAAATTGGTCGCTTTCGGCAGCTGCACCGGCACCTGTTGAAGAATGACCCGGATGGTGATGATGAAAATGATCAACAACACCAACATCACGTCCACCAGGGGCGTGACGTTGATATCCGACATGGCCTGAGCTTCCTCCTCCTGCCCCCCTACGTGTAGCGCCATGAAGATCTATTCCTAGCGAGCCGCGGTCGCCGGCTTGGCGCCGACCGACACCGGCGGCTTGTCCATTCCCAGGCCCATCTTGACGCCCGAGATCAGATACGCGTGCAACTCGTGGGTAAAGTGGCTGACGCGCTCCAGCACAGCCTTATTGCGGCGCAAAAGCACGTTGTAACCCAACACGGCCGGAACCGCGACCACCAGGCCGATGGCGGTCATGATCAAGGCCTCGCCGACGGGGCCTGCCACCTTCTCGATGGAACCCTGGCCGGAGACGCCGATCGCGATCAGCGCGTTGTAGATGCCGATCACAGTGCCGAGCAGACCGACGAACGGCGCCGTTGCACCGACCGAAGCGAGCACCGGCAATCCCGTTTGCAAGCGGCTGGTGATGGCGTCGGCGGTGCGTTGAAGCGATTCGCTGATCCATTCGCTGGTGCCGATCGCGCCCGACAAGCGCGTCTTGTTCACCTCGTGATATTCGTAGGCCTGTTTGCCGGTCTCGGCCAGCGCGCGAAACGGGTTGGAACCGCCCTTCAATTTAGCGATCGCATCGGTCAGGGTGGTGGAGCTCCAGAACTCCTTTTCCGCCTCGATCGACTGGTTGCGCAGCCGGCGCTGATCGAAAAACTTGGTGATCATGATGAACCATGTCATCAGCGACATGATCAACAAAACAGCGAGGATCGACCTGCTTACGATATTGCCGTTGGCAATCAGCGCGCCAAGGCCATATGGGTTTTCTACTACTGTCTCTTGCATTGACCGATTCCCTCTACTTAGAAAAGCTTAATTAATGAAATGATCTAAAAAAATATGGTCCGGTTGGCCGGCTTATTTACCTGTGAGTTTCCACACGATTGGAATGGTCACCGTCTTCTCCACGGCTTTACCCTCTTCCGTGGCGGGAATCATCTTCTGCCCATGCACGGCCTTGAGGCAGGCCTCATCCAGGCGCGGGTAGTTGGAACTCGTTTGTATCGATTCGTTTGAAATGCGCCCGTCAACCGACACGGTGATCTGCACCACGCAGCGACCTTCTTCGCCGGCGCGCTTGGAAGCGTCGGGATACCACTCTTCGCCGATCTTCAGCGGATGCTTCGGATCCATTTTGATCGACGTGCCGGGTTTCGGTGCCGCAGCCACCGCAACCGGCGGCGGCGGCGCCTGCGTGCGCGTCACTTCGGTGATCGCGTTGGTCTCGGGTGCAGCAGCTTGGATATTGACGAATTCCGGCGGCGGAACGTAGGGCTTGATTTCTTCGAGCTTGGGCGGCGGAGGGGGCGGCTTGTCGATGTCCTTGGGTTTTTCGATTTGCGCAATTTCCACCGGCGGAATAATCTTCTGGACGAGTTGTCCGGCCAGACCGGTATAAAATCCCCATACGATGACAATGTGCAGAAGGATGACGGCGATGAGCGCCGCGCCCCTTCGGCCCGAAAACAACGATGGCTCTTCGTATCTATACATAAGTCAGTACGACCCTACCCCTAGCTCTTTATCTTGCGCGATGCGCACGCCGCGAACTCACACCCTGGATTTTCCAGAGGCGTCCCTTCAAGTTCCGTTCGGCGAGTTGAAGAAGACTGACACATATCCCGCCCGAACTGCAAGCGCGACTTGCGCCGAGAACAGGCTGCATCGAGGGCCCAGGTCACGTCATCTTGGCTGCGGCCCGTGCCGCTGGTTCCAGATCCGTCACCGCACCCAAGGATGCGCTGCTGACCTCCCGGGAATATTTCGCCAAGGCGCCGCGCCGTGCATAAGGCTTCGGCGCGGACCATGTTTTTCGCCGTTCTCTAAGTTCGGCCGCCGCGACATGCAGAGTGATTTCCCGCCGTAGTGCATCGATGGTGATCGCATCGCCCGTCCTCACCAGGGCCAAAGGCCCACCCAGAGCCGCCTCAGGCGCTACATGGCCCACGACAAAGCCGTGGCTGCCGCCGGAAAAGCGGCCATCGGTGATCAGCGCCACCTCGCTCCCCAGACCCAGACCCATGATGGCGCTGGTGGGACTTAACATCTCGCGCATGCCCGGCCCGCCCTTTGGCCCTTCATAACGGATCACCACAACGTCGCCGGAGCGCACTTTTGCACCTAAGATCCCCTGTAATGCCGCTTCCTCGGAATCGAATACGCGTGCCTTGCCCTTGAAGCGCAGCCCCTCCTTGCCGGTGATTTTCGCAACGGCCCCCTGCGGCGCGAGATTTCCATAAAGGACCACCAAGTGGCTGTCTTTTTTGATCGGATCGAAGAGCGGCCGCACGATCTGTTGACCCTTGGGGTAGTCAGCCACCGACTGGAGATTCTCGGCCAGGGTCGCCCCCGTCACGGTGAGGCAATCGCCGTGCAGCAAGCCGGCACCCAGCAAGGTTTTCATCAGCGGCTGGATGCCTCCGACGGCGACCAGCTCGGACATGGAATAACGGCCGCTGGGCCTTAAGTCGGCCAAAACCGGAACACGCTTGCCGATGCGCGTAAAGTCATCGAGCTTCAGTTTGACATTGGCCGAGGAGGCGATCGCCAATAGGTGCAGCACAGCATTGGTTGAGCCGCCGAGCGCTATCACCACGGTGATCGCATTCTCGAATGCTCGACGGGTCATAATCCGGCGGGGCGTGATGCCTTGCTTGATCAATTTCACCACCGCCGCCCCGGCTCGTTCACTGTCGTGGCGCTTGTGCTCAGAGACCGCCTCCTGTGCGGAACTGTTGGGCAAGCTCATTCCCAGCGCTTCAATGGCGGATGCCATGGTATTGGCCGTGTACATTCCCGAGCAGGAGCCCGGACCGGGAATCGCCGTGCGCTCGACGAACTTGAGTTCCTGTTCCGATACCGACCCTTGCGTATAGCCGCCGACGGCTTCAAAAACCGAAACGATGTCGCGCTTGTCCGCACCGGGGCGGATGGTGCCGCCATAGACGAAAACCGCGGGACGGTTGAGACGCGCGAGCGCCATCATGCAGCCGGGCATATTTTTGTCGCAGCCGCCGATCGCGACCACACCATCGAAGCCCTGTGCGCCCACCACCGTCTCGATGGAATCGGCGATCACTTCCCTCGAGACCAGCGAGTAACGCATCCCGGGAGTACCCATGGAGATGCCGTCGGACACCGTGATGGTATTGAACGTGATCGCCTTCGCACCCGCGCTGTCGGCGCCCATTGCCGCCATCCGCGCCAGGACATCGATGTGCATGTTGCACGGGGTCAAGTTGCTCCACGTGGAAGCAATGCCGACCTGCGGTTTTTCGAAGTCGGCATCCACGAATCCCACGGCGCGCAACATCGCGCGGCTGGGTGTCTGCTTCACGCCGTCAACCACCAGGCTGGAATAGCGGCGGGTTCCAATACCGGAGGATTTTTTTGCGCATGGTGCTACTCTAAGCAAATCCCGTAGCGTTCGACCAAGTATCGGTATGTCCCGCGCACCGCCTGAGCCTCGGCGCCGACGCCGCGCCCCGGCCGATCCTTGGAATTCCAGGCATAAAGATCGATGTGCAGCCAGCGCGGCGATTCGGTCACAAAGCGCTTGAGGAACAACGCGCCGAATATGGCACCTGCCAGGTTCGACGATGCCACATTGTTGAGATCCGCGATTTTGCTGGCAAGCTCATCTTCATAACCCGCCCAAAGGGGCATGGGCCATACGGGGTCATGCTCGGCCGCCGCAACCTGAGCCAACGCCTGTACCACTCGCTCATCGTTCCCGAATAGAGCGGGAAGCTCCGGCCCCAAAGCAACCCTTGCCGCCCCGGTCAGGGTCGCAAAGTCGATGATCAAATCGGGATGCTCGGCGTCGGCGAGCGCCAAGGCGTCGCACAGGACCAGTCTGCCTTCGGCGTCCGTATTGCCAACCTCAACCGTCAAGCCTTTGCGCGTGCGAAGCACATCGCCGGGCCGGTATGCGTTGCCGCTGATGGCGTTCTCCACGGCCGGCACCAGGACGCGAACACGCGCGCGCAACTTCCCGCTCATGACCAAGTGCGCCAGCGACAGCGCAACGGCCGCTCCACCCATGTCCTTTTTCATCAACGCCATGCCCGCGCTGGGCTTGATGTCCAAGCCGCCGCTGTCGAAGCACACGCCCTTGCCAATCAGCGTGACGCAAGGATAGTTATCGCCGCCCTGCGGGGCCCAGCGCAACTCGATCAGTCGCGGCGCGCTGCTGCTCGCGCGCCCAACGGCGTGAATCGCCGGGAAGTTTGCCGCCAGCAATTCATCGCCCACCCATTCCTTGAAGGCGGCCTGATGCCTTGCGGCCAGCTGACGCGCTGCAGCAGCCAGTTCCGCAGGACCGAAATCGGCCGCCGGCGTATTGATCCAGTCGCGCGCCATGCGCAAAGCCTCAGAGGCATGCGCTACGAAATTCGCATCCGCATTCGCCGGCGCTTCGAGGGTGGCCGCATCGTTCTTCGCCTGCCGGTAGCGATCAAAACGGTACGCCGCGTAGGAGAATCCCAGAGACAGTTGTGTCGCTTCGGCCGCGGAGAATTCCTGCGCGAGTCGGAATCGACGCGCGGGCAGCCGTTCGGCAATGCCCGCCGCGTGCCAAAGCGATACCTCTCCCTGACGTTTACCCAGCCCGCCGACTGCCGCGGCCAGCGTGCCCGCCGAATCCGGCAACAGCAGTACGCGGTGCTTTTCTCCCTTGAAGTTTTGCTCGGTCAGCCATTGGCGCGCGAGGGTGGGTTGTGCTGCGCGCCAGGCCTCGATTTCGTCCTCGTACAGCAACCATAACGGGACTGAAATGCTGTTATCAAGATTCATGAAGGCATCCTCGCGACGCGCCCGCAACCTTTGGATTTTGTTGCATCATAAGAGATTCTGTGGTGCTATTTACGGCTAGTTAACAGAGCGCTTCCCCCACCCTATAAGGACCCCGCTTCAGGCTCTAGAAGTCTACAAAGCGGGGTCTCGCGTTTTAGAAGATTGAGATCGGTCAAGGAGATATGCATGCGGTTGTATTCGCAAAAAGACGTCGACAAGAAAGCGCTGCGCGGAGCGCGCATCGCGGTGCTTGGCTACGGCAGCCAAGGCCGCGCGCACGCGCTCAATTTGCGCGACAGCGGCTACGACGTCGTGGTCGGCGTGCGCAAAGGCGCGAGCTGGACCAAGGCGAAGAAGGACGGTCTGCGGGTGATGGAGCCGAGCGCCGCCGTGCAGGGCGCGCAATTGGTGGCCATGCTGGTTCCCGACCTGACTCAAAAACCCCTGTACATCGAGTTGAAGACGTTGATCGAGAAAGGCGCGACGCTGTTGTTCGCCCACGGATTCAACATCCACTTCAAGCAGATCAAGCCGCGCAAGGATCTGGACGTGGTCTTGATCGCGCCGAAGGGGCCCGGAGATCTGGTGCGACGCCAATATCAGCAAGGACGAGGTGTCCCTTGTCTCCTGGCGGTTGCGCAGAATCCATCGAAGCATGCCAAGGCCAAGGCGCTGGCGTATGCGGACGGTATCGGCGGCACGCGTGGCGGCGTGCTGGAGACCACGTTCGGCGAGGAAACCGAAACTGATTTGTTCGGCGAACAAGCCGTGCTGTGCGGCGGCGCCACCGAACTGGTCGTCAAGGGCTATGAAACCCTCGTGGAAGCCGGCTATCAGCCCGCGGTCGCGTACTACGAGTGCCTCCACGAATTGAAGCTGATCGTCGATCTGTTGCACGAAGGCGGCATCACGAAGATGCACCGCTTCATCAGCGAGACCGCCAAGTACGGTGACTTGACGCGCGGACCGCGCATCGTGAACAAGGCGACCAAGAAGGAAATGCGCAAGATCTTGACGGAAATTCAACAGGGGAAATTCGCCCGGCAGTGGATCGCGGAAAACAACAGCGGCCGGCGCAAATACTCCAAATTGCTGAAAGCGGACTTGACCCACTCCATCGAAAAAGTCGGTGCTCAGTTGCGCGCGCGCATGCCGTGGCTGGAAGCGGGCAAGAACTAGGGCAGAACCATGGCCGGGCGCACGCTGTTCGACAAGGTCTGGGCGGCACACGAAGTGGTCGCCGAAACCGCGGACACGCCGGCGGTGCTGTACATCGATTTGCATCTCATTCACGAGGTCACATCGCCGCAGGCATTCAGCGTGCTGAAGTCGCTCAATCTGCCGGTGCGCCGTCCCGATCGCACGCTGGCCAGCATGGATCATTCCACGCCCACCTTGACCGAGCAGGTATTCGGCAAGGTTCCGATCAAGGTGGATGCCGCCGCCAGGCAGGTGCGCCAGTTGGAACAGAACGCGGCCGAATTCGGCATCGAGCTGTTCGGCCTGCGCGATGCGCGCCGCGGCATCGTGCACGTCATCAGTCCGGAATTGGGATGCACGCAGCCCGGCATGACCATTGTCTGCGGCGACAGCCATACCAGCACGCACGGCGCCTTTGGCGCCCTCGCCTTCGGCATCGGCACCACCGAGGTCGGTCATGTGTTTGCCACACAGGCGTTGTTGCAACGCAAGCCGAAGTCCTTCGCAGTCAATGTTGAGGGCAGACTTCGCCCCGGCGTGACCGCCAAGGACCTGATCCTTGCCATCATCGGCAAGATCGGCGTCTCGGGCGGCACGGGTCATGTACTGGAATATCGCGGTTCCACCATCAGGGCGCTGTCGATGGATGAGCGCATGACCGTGTGCAATATGTCCATCGAGGCCGGCGCGCGCGCCGGCATGATCGCTCCGGATGAAGTCACCTTCGCTTATTTGAAAGGCAAACCGCGCGCACCCGCCGGCAAGGATTGGGACGCCTCCGTCGCGCGCTGGCGCACCCTGGCGACCGATCCCGGTGCCGCCTTCGACTCCACGGTGGACATCGACGCCCCACAGATTGAACCCATGATCACCTATGGCACCAATCCCGGCATGGTGTTGCCGATCGGTTCCACGATCCCGGATCGGGTCGGCGATGCGATATTCGACAAGGCGCTCAACTACATGGGTTTCCACGGCGGGGAAGCCATGCTGGGCAAGCCCGTCAACGTGGTATTCATCGGCAGCTGCACCAATGGCCGGCTCGAGGACTTGCAGGCGGCGGCGCGGATCCTCAAGGGCCGCAAAGTGGCGCCCGGCGTACACCTGCTCATCGTGCCAGGATCGCAGCACATCAAGCAGCAAGCGGAGGAATCCGGGCTTGCGGAGATCTTCAGGGCGGCCGGCGCGGATTGGCGCGAATCGGGTTGTTCCATGTGCCTGGGAATGAACGGCGATACGGTGGCCGCCGGCCAGTATTCGATCAGCACCAGCAATCGCAATTTCGAGGGCCGACAGGGCAAAGGCGCGCGTACCTTGTTGGTCAGCCCGCTGACTGCCGCCGCCAGCGCAGTCACAGGCCGCATTGCGGATCCGCGCGAGCTCATGTAATGCAAGCGATCAAGCGCATCCAATCAAAAACGGCAGTCATTTCGTTCAGCAATATCGACACCGATCAGATCATCCCCGCGCGCTTCCTGACCACGACCACCAAGGATGGCCTGGGCAAGCAACTGTTTGCCGATTGGCGCTACGAGCGCGATGGCACCCCGAAACCCGAGTTTGTGCTGAATCGCCCCGAAGCCCGCGGCGCCGAGGTGTTGGTGGCGGGACGCAATTTCGGCTGCGGTTCGTCGCGCGAGCACGCGCCATGGGCGCTGCTTGATTTCGGATTTCGCGCCATCATCAGCACCGAGATCGCGGATATCTTCCGCGGCAATTCCTTGATGAACGGACTGTTGCCGGTGGTCGTCGATGAACAGACAGCGCAATGGCTGCTGGAGCATCCGGGCGCCGAGGTCGACATCGATCTTGAGAATACCCGTCTGACGCTGCCGACCGGCGCCATGGTGAACTTTCCCATTGAAGCGTTCGCGCGCCATTGCATGCTGAACGGTATCGATGAACTCGGCTACCTGCGCGGCAAATTGGACTCCATCGAGCGCTATGAATCGACACCGCGGGCGTAGACCGAGATGAAAGCGCTGATCGCAGTGCTGGCCGGCGATGGCATCGGCGGCGAGGTTACCGCCGAGGCGCAGCGCGCTTTGGAGAAAGTCGCGTCGCGATTTGGGCATCAATTCGAATTTGCGACAGCTCTGCTTGGGGGTGCGGCCATCGACGCGACCGGTGAGGCGCTGCCGCCTGCCACCCTCGCGCTGGCGGCGCGCGCCGACGCCATACTACTGGGTGCCGTCGGCGGCCCGAAGTGGTCCGACCCGAACGCCAAGGTTCGCCCCGAGCAGGGACTGCTGCAGCTTCGCAAGGCGTTGGGCCTGTTCGCCAATTTACGGCCCGTCGCGCCCCATCCCGCCCTGCTCGATGCCTCGCCGATCAAGGCCGACATTCTGCGCGGCGTCGACATCATGGTCGTGCGCGAGCTGACCGGCGGCATTTACTTCGGCGAGAAGACGCGCACGCCCACCGAAGCGGTCGATGTATGCCGCTACAGTCTGATGGAGATCGAGCGCGTGGTGCGGCTCGCCGCCAAGCTGGCGCGCACGCGGCGCCGCAAACTGACTTCCGTGGATAAGGCCAATGTGCTGGAGACCTCGCGCCTGTGGCGCTCCACAGTCAATCTCATCATGCCGGCCGAGTTTCCCGATGTGACCGTGGAACACTTGCTGGTCGACTCAGCGGCCATGCACCTGCTGCAGCGTCCGCGCGACTTCGACGTCATCGTCACCGAAAATATGTTCGGCGACATTCTCACCGATGAGGCCTCCATGCTCGCCGGATCCATGGGTCTTCTGCCCTCGGCATCGCTGGGCGCCGACATGCGCGGCGGACTATTCGAGCCTATTCATGGTTCGGCGCCGGACATCGCCGGCCGCGGCATTGCAAATCCCTACGCCGCGATCTTGAGCGCCGCACTGCTGCTGCGCTATTCATTGCGCCTGGAAGAGGAAGCGAAGACGCTGGAGGCTGCCGTCGCTCGCGCCATCACATCCGGCGCGCTGACCGCAGACCTGGCACCGCCGGGAAAGTCGATTACGACACGCGCCGCCGCTGATGCGGTGCTGGCTCAACTTTAGCCGCACGTTCGAGACCCGCCTTGAGGTCGGCAATGAGATCCTCATGATCCTCGATGCCTACCGACACGCGCAGCAGGCCGGCGCTGATGCCCGCCAGAGTTCGCGCCGATTCCTCCATGCCGGCGTGACTCATGCTCACCGGGTGCGCAATGAGGCTCTCCACCCCTCCCAGGGACTCGGCCAGGGAAAAGCAAGTGAGCCCTGCGAGAAACGCCGCGATGGCGGGTTCGCCGCCCACCAATTCGAAACTCAACATCGCACCAAAGCCGCTTTGCTGCCGGCAGGCGATCTCGTGGCCGGGGTTATCTTTGAGACCCGGATAGTAAACGCGCTGCACCTGGCTGTGCTGCGTCAGGAAATCCACTACCGCCGCGGTATTCTCGGCGTGAACGCGCATGCGCGCATGCAGGCTGCGGATGCCGCGAAGCGTCAAGAAGCTGTCGAAAGGCGCGCCGGTAACGCCGATGGCGTTGGCCCACCAGGCAAGGTTTTGCTGCAGTTCGGCAGTGCCCGCGATCACCGCACCGCCCACCACGTCGCTGTGCCCGTTCAAATACTTGGTGGTGGAATGCATCACCAGATCCGCCCCCAACGACAAGGGCTGCTGCCAGATCGGGGAGAGAAAAGTATTGTCGACCACCGCGAGTGCGCCGGCCGCATGCGCCGCGGCGGAGATCGCGCGGATATCGACCACGCGCAGCAAGGGATTGCTCGGTGTCTCGATCCATACCAAGTCCGCGCCGGCCTGAAGCGCGCCGCGCAGTTCGGCCGGCTTGCTCTGATCGATGAATTCGACCGCCAGATTGCCCTTGGCGTGCAGCGCGGCCAGCAGTCGATAGGTCCCTCCATAGCAGTCGTGGGGAGCGACGACGCGGGCGCCGCTGGGCAGTGTCGCGAGTATCAACGTGATGGCGGCGAGTCCCGTACTGGTGACGACTGCGCCCGCGCCGCCTTCCAGGTCGGCCAATGCGCCGGCCAGCTGATCGCGCGTCGGATTGCCGGATCGGGTGTAGTCGTATTTGCGCGGTTGGCGGTAGCTCTCGAATGCAAAATTCGTCGACAGGTAAATCGGCGGAACCACGGAACCGTGTTGCGGGTCGGACTCGAGACCGGCGCGAACCGATCGCGTGGCTATTTTCTTCGGCGGCAACTTGCTGCTCATGACTTCTGCTCCGCTAATGCGTGTTTGATGATGGGAATCAGCGCGGCGCCCTCCTTGAGGAATGCGTCGTGGCCGAAAATGGAATTGATCTCGATGAGCTGGCGCGGGCCGTTCAAGCGCGCCGACAGCGCCTGCATGTCGTTGAACGGCACCAGCTGATCCTCGCGCACGGCAACCAGCGTCGCCGGTGTGTGCACCTGGGTGGCGTCCATCGCATGCAGATCAATCGACTCGCTCAAGGTCAGAAACGACTCGGCGCGGTATTTCTGCACGTAGTCGTCGCCGCGGGCGAACAAATAATCCTCGATAGGGAAACGAAAACGATCGGCGACGCGCGTCGGCGGCGCGCCGAACCTGAGCGCAAACTCGATGGGACTGCGATAGGTGGCCATCGCCAGCGCCCGCGCGAGCTTCAGACCCGAGGCGCCGTCGCCGCGCGCTATGGCCTCGCGCACGATTTGCCGCTGCACGCTGCGCCATGCAGTGGACAGCACCTGGGCCTTGTCTGCCGCGCTCAAGATCACGATGTGCTCTATGAGCTCCGGGTAGCGTTCGGCAAAACACAGCGCGACCATGCCCCCGTACGAGGCGCCGACGATGGCGTGCAGCGATTTGAGGCCGAGATGCCTCACGATCAGGCTCAATGCTTTGGCCTGATCATAGGAACTGATGGGCGGGAAACGGCCGCCGGCGCTCGGAGTCGAGCTCTCGCCGCGCCCGCCCAGATAATCAATACCGAGCACGCGATACAGGCGGGTGTCCACTCCCAGCCCCGGACCGACCATTTCCGGCCACCATCCTTCGGACTGTCCTGAGACCACTCGGTGCGCGGAAATGCCGCCCAGCACCGCCACCACCGGACCTTTCTCGTTACCCGCGAGCCGGAATGCGATCCTCGCCCCGGGCAGGGAATCCTCGTAGTGCAACTGAAAAGGATCCAGGCTCAAAGTCTGGTCCACGGAATAAACGAGATTTTTCGGCCACGCTCGCTTCAAGCTCCTTCAAGGCGACATAACCCCTGGAGCATCAGCTCGCGGCCCATTGAAGTCGCGGGACGCCCGCGCAATTGGCCGCCCATCTACCGGATTCGCTTGCGCGTCCGCAGGAGTTGGCACCGTTCCCGTCAAGTTAACCTTTAAGGGTGGTTGCCCCGGCTTCGAAGGGCCTTTCCCTCAGCCGGTCTAGATGAGCCAGCGAATTTTAAGCAGCCCATAGGGTCGCGTCAAGGCATTTCCCCACCCCCCGGTTGCTTTCCTCTAACTAATGTATTAATGTACTAATGCGTTAATACAGTGATTGAAATGGCCCCTGACAAACGATGGCAACCCTGTCATGAAAACCAACCGACCCGTCACGCTGCGCCAGGAGCAGCAACATGAACGTGCGCTTTGCACGGCCATTCTGGCGTTGCGCTCCGTGGATGAATGCCGCAGTTTCTTCCGCGATCTGTGTACTCCTGCCGAACTTCAAGCCATGGCCGATCGCTGGGCGGTGGTGGAACTTCTGGAACGCGGCCTGCCCTATCGTGAAATACACAGGCAGACCGGCGTCAGCGTGACCACGATCGGCCGCGTCGCGCGCTATCTGATGTCGGGCAACGGCGGCTACCGCGCGGTTACCGAGCGGTTGAAACTCAATGCGTAGCCTGGAGCCCTCCGCGGATTCGATGCGCCTGAAAATCGCCGTGCAGAAGAGCGGCCGCCTTACCGACAGTTCGCTGGATTTGTTGTCGCGCTGCGGCCTCAAGTACAGCCGCGGCAAGGATCAGTTGATGTGCTACGGCGAGAATATGCCGCTCGATGTGCTGTTCGTCCGCGATGACGACATACCCGACCTGGTGCAAGAGGATGTGTGCGATCTGGGACTGGTGGGATTGAATGTCATCGAAGAGAAACGCCTGGCGTTTCAGGCACGCGCCATCGGGCCGCTGTTCGACACCGTCCAACTGCTGGATTTCGGCCGCTGCAAGCTCTGCATCGCGGTACCCGACGGCTTCGACTATCAAGATGCACGGTCATTGCAAGGCAAACGCATCGCCACCACCTACCCGCACATCCTCGCGCGCTTTCTCAAGGACAACGGCATTGCCGCGGAAGTCGTGGTCCTGTCCGGCTCCGTCGAGATCGCGCCGCGTCTGGGGCGCGCCGATTTGATATGCGATCTGGTCTCCACCGGCTCCACCCTCGCCGCCAATCACCTGCGGCTCGCGCATACGGTGCTCGAGAGCCAGGCGGCTCTGATCCGCACGCCTATGCCGATTCCCGTGGAGAAGCAGGAATGGACGCGGCGTTTGCTGATGCGCATCGACGGGGTCGAGCAGGTAAAGGGCAGCAAGTACATCATGCTGCACGCGCCCCGCTCCGCGCTCGCGGCGATCGCAAAACTTCTGCCGGGCAGCGAGGCGCCCACCGTCATACCGTTGGAAGGATTGGGCGATCGCGTGGCGGTGCACGCGGTGTGCCGCGAAAACGTGTTTTGGGAGACTCTCGAAGAGCTGAAGGGCGTCGGAGCGACCTCGGTGCTGGTCCTGCCCGTCGAGAAGATGCTGGCCTAGGCCCCGAGAGATCCATCATGCAAATCATGGATTGGAAGTCACTATCCGCGGCGCGCCGGCGCGAGGCTCTGCGGCGCCCCGCGCAACGCGACTCGGCGCGCATCACGGCGAGCGCGCGAGACATCATCGAGCGCGTGCGCATGGGCGGCGACACGGCTCTTCTGTCGCTGACCGAGAAGTTCGACGGCGTCCGCCCCGATGCGCTGCAGGTCACGAAGACGGAATTCGAGGCTGCCGAGCGCGCGCTGCTTCCCGAACAGCACGCCGCAATCGACACCGCCATCGCGACCGTGCGCAGATTTCATGCCGCGCAGGTGTCGGCGCCGTTGCGCGTCGAAACCGCCCCCGGGGTCCTGTGCGAGCGCTACAGCGTGCCGGTCCGCGCCGTCGGACTCTATGTCCCCTCAGGCTCCGCGCCGCTGCCGTCCACCGCCATCATGCTGGCGGTGCCGGCCGCCATCGCCGGGTGTCCGGTGCGCGTGATGTGCACGGCGCCGTCCCGAAACGGTGCCGCCAATCCGGCGGTGCTGGTGGCGGCGCGCAAGGCCGGCATCGAGCAGGTATTCAAGGTCGGCGGCGCCCAGGCGATCGCCGCCATGGCCTACGGCACGGCGACCATTCCGAAATGCGACAAGGTATTCGGGCCCGGCAACGCCTGGGTGACGGCGGCAAAGATGTTGGTCGCGCAGGACAGCGAGGGAGCTGCCGCGGATCTGCCGGCCGGCGTCACCGAAGTGCTCGTGATCGCGGATGACAGCGCGCGGGCGGATTTTGTCGCCGCGGATCTGCTGGCACAGGCCGAACACAGCCCCGATGCGCAGGCGATACTCTTGACCACGAGCAGCACACTTGCCGATGCGACCGTGCGCGAAGTCGGCCGGCAAAGCGCGTTGTTGTCGCGCAAGCGGATTCTGGAAGAATCCCTGCGGCAAATGCGCTTCATTGTCGTCGATACGCTCGAGGTCGCGTTCGAAATCGCCAACTCGTACGCGCCTGAGCACTTGCTGCTTGAAATTCGCGACCCTCGAAAGTGGCTTGAGAAGGTCAGCGCGGCAGGTGCGGTGTTTCTCGGGCCGTGGTCGCCGGAAACCATGGGCGACTACTGCAGCGGACCCAATCACACCCTTCCGACCTATGGCTATGCGCGATCGCACAGCGGCCTGGCGCTCGAGGATTTTCAGAAACGCATCAGTGTTCAGGAACTGACGCCGTCGGGATTGAAAAACCTGGGGCCCACGGCGCAAGTGCTGGCGAAACTGGAAGGCCTGGATGCGCATGCTGCGGCTGTCTCGGTAAGACTGGCGGCGTTGTAATGAACGTCGTCGCTTCCCTGGCACGCCCGGAGATCGTTGCACTCAAGGCGTACGCACACGCCGCGTGGCTGCCGTCGCACACGCGGCTGCATGCCAACGAGGTGCCGTGGAGACCCGCCGGCGACTCGAGCGGTGCCGGCCTGAACCGGTATCCTGAACCACAGCCACAGGCGCTCATCGAACGCTTGGCGGCGCTCTACGGCGTGAGCGCCGCGCAGGTGCTCGCGACGCGCGGTGCCGACGAAGCCATCGACTTGCTGTCACGGATCTTCCTGCGCGCCGGCGTCGATGGGATCCTGCAATGCGGCCCGACATTTGGGATGTATCAAGCCGCGGCGCGCATTCAAGGCGCGGACGTGCTCGAGATCCCGTTGGACCGCGCCGCGGACTGGTCTCTGGATCCTGATCAGCTGCTGGCCGCGTGGCTGCCTCATATCAAGCTGGTGTACTTGTGTTCGCCGAACAATCCCACGGCCAACGTCTTGAGCACGGCGGCACTGGAGCACGTCTGCACAGCGCTGGACGGAAAGGCCATCGTGGTGATCGACGAGGCGTACGTCGAGTGGTCTCGTACCGTCAGCCTGACCCGTTGGCTGGAACGCTTTCGAACACTCGCGATTCTGCGCACACTTTCGAAGGCGCATGCGCTGGCCGGGGCGCGCCTCGGTGCGCTGTTGGCCACACCGGAATTGATCCAAATGGCGGCGCGGGTGATTCCGCCCTACGCGCTCGCGCAGCCGGCGGTGGAAGCCGCCCTTCACGCCCTCGAACCTGCTCAGATTGCCGTTTCGCAGGCGCGAATCGAGAATCTGCTCGAGGAGCGTGAATACCTGCGTCTGGGGCTTTCCTCCTCGCCGCTGGTGGAAAAAATCTGGCCTAGCGACGCCAATTTCCTGTTGATAGATTGTCACGATGCGGAACGCTTCATGAGCAACAGCCTGGCCGGCGGCCTGATCGTCCGCGATCTGCGCGCCCATCCCGCGCTGCCGCGCTCGCTGCGGGTGTCGGTGGGCACGCGCGCCGACAATGACAGGCTGCTGCACTGTGTGGGGCGCCCGTGAACGCCCGGCGCATGCTATTTCTTGACCGGGACGGCACTCTGAATGAAGAAGTTGCCGGCGGACAAGTGGACAGCCCGGCAAAGATCCGCCTCATGCCGGATGTCGTGCCATCGCTGCTCGAGTTGAAACGGGCCGGCTTCGCCTTCGTCATCGTCACCAATCAGGACGCACTGGGCACGGCCGCTTTGCCTCGCGAGCCATTCGATCAGGCTCATCGCTTTCTATTGGACTTGTTCCACTCCCAGGGAATCGACTTCGAGGCCGTCTTCATTTGTCCGCACCTGGTGCACGAGGAATGCGGGTGCCGCAAGCCGGGGCTGGGCCTGGTGCAGGAATGGCTCAACGCCAACGACCTCGACAGGAAGCGCAGCTTCATGATCGGCGATCGAGACACCGATCTTGAGTTCGCCAGAAACCTCGGCATCGAGGGATTGCGCATCCGGCTGCAGGGTGATGCTTCGGAGAGCTGGCCGGGGATCGCACGGCACATTCTAGGGTTGGGAAGGCGCGGCCAGGTGCACCGCAAGACGAAGGAAACGAATGTCGTCGTCGAGGTCGATTTGTCGCGCGAAGGCCCAAGCCGTGTCGTCACCGGTTTGGGGTTTTTCGATCACATGCTGGAGCAGATCGCGAAGCACGGGGGCTTCTCGCTGAATCTCGCCTGTCAGGGCGACTTGCACATCGACGAACATCACACCATCGAGGATTGCGCGATCGCTTTGGGAGCGGCGTTGCGCGAGGCATTGGGAGAAAAGCGCGGAATTGCGCGCTACGGCTTTCTGCTCGCCATGGATGAGGCCGAGGCGCAGGTCGCGCTCGACATCAGCGGCAGACCCTTCTTCGTCTGGGAGGGAAAGTTCAACCGCGAGCGCGTCGGCGAGCTGCCCACCGAATTGGTGCCCCACTTTTTCAGGTCACTGGCGGAGTCGTTGGGCGCCGCTCTGCACTTGAAGGTCAGCGGTGAGAACACGCACCACATGATCGAATCCTGTTTCAAAGGCGTCGGCAGAAGCCTGCGCCAGGCGATACGCCTCGAGGGCGAGGAGTTGCCCAGTACCAAGGGACAGCTCTGATGCCGGAGGTGCTGATCATCGACAGCGGAGGCGCCAACATTGCGTCGTTGCAATTCGCACTGCAGCGCCTTGGCGCAGAATCGAGCGTATCAGCGGATGCCGGCCGCATTCGCAATGCCGGCCATGTCATCCTGCCCGGCGTCGGGGCGGCAGCCGACGCGATGTCCCGATTGCGCCGCAACAACCTGGATGGAGTGATTCCGGCCCTGCACCAACCGGTGCTCGGCATTTGCCTGGGGATGCAATTGCTGTTCGAAGAATCGGAGGAAGGCCGGGCGCAATGTCTCGGGATCATTCCCGGCCGCGCCACTCGATTTGTCCCCGCGGCCGGGCAGCCGGTACCGCACATGGGCTGGAACACGCTCGACACCTTGCGCCCAAGCGCACTGCTTGACGGCGTGAACGCGGGCGACTATGTCTACTTCGTGCACAGCTATGCGCTATCCCCGGGAGCCGCCACCATTGCCAACAGCGAATACGGCGTTCCTTTCAGCGCTTGCGTGCAATGGCGCAATTTTTACGGCACTCAATTTCATCCGGAACGCTCCTCGCACGCGGGCGCTCGATTGCTGCATAATTTCCTCAAGCTGTAGCAGCGCCGTCGTCATGCAGCTCATTCCCGCCATCGATTTGAGATCCGGTCATTGCGTGCGGCTATTGCACGGCGATTTCGAGGAGGAAACCCGCTACCCGGCGGCCCCTGGCACGCTGCTTGCCAAGTATTTCGCGCTGGGCGCGGAGTGGCTGCATGTTGTCGATCTTGATGGCGCACGCAACGGCAGTTTGGAGAACCGCGCCCTCATCATGCAATTGGCGGAAGCACGGACCATCAAGCTGCAGGTAGGCGGAGGCCTGCGCAATACCGCCGCCCTGGCACAGATGCTCGATGCCGGTGCGGCACGAGCCGTGGTCGGCAGCGCCGCCCTTTCTCAAATTGACCAGGTGCGCGCCTGGCTCAAGCACTTTGGTCCGGATTGCCTCACGCTGGCGTTCGATGTCAGCATCGACGACGAGGGCCTGCCCCGGGTCATGACCCACGGATGGCAGCAGCAGTCGGAACACAGTCTGTGGAGCGCAGTGGATTTCTACGCGGCCTCGGGTCTGAAGCACGTTCTGTGCACGGACGTCGGCCGCGATGGCGCTCTGACGGGGCCCAATGTCGACCTATATAAAGAAGCGGTGCGCCGCTACCCGCAAATCGAATGGCAGGCGTCGGGAGGAATTCGTCATGCCCGCGACCTTCATGCCCTGGTTGAAACGGGTTGTACGGCGGCGATCAGCGGCAAGGCGTTGCTCGAGGACCTTATCCCGCCCGAGGAGTTGCGTCCATTCTTGCCAAACGCATAATCCCCTGTCTGGATGTGCGCGATGGACAGGTCGTCAAGGGCGTCCGATTTCGCGATCATCAAGTGGTCGGCGACATTCTGCAACTCGCGGCCCGCTATCGGGACGAAGGAGCCGACGAACTGGTGTTTTATGACATCTCGGCGAGTCCTGAAGGACGCTCCGTGGACCGCACCTGGGTTTCGCGCGTGGCGCGAACTTTGGACATTCCGTTTTGCGTCGCCGGTGGAATCCGCTCGGTGGCTGAGGCTGAAGAAGTGTTGGCGGCCGGCGCGGAAAAAATATCCGTCAATTCACCCGCACTCGAGAATCCCGAACTGATCAATGCCTTGAGCGAGCGCTTCGGCGCACAGTGCGTGGTGGTCGGCATCGACAGTCAAACCGTCGGCGATGATTACCGCGTGCAGCAGTTCACCGGCGACGCACGGCGCACGCGAGATACGGCACGCCGGACGCTCGACTGGCTCGGCGAAGTACAGCGGCGCGGTGCCGGCGAGATCGTGCTCAATTGCATGGCGAGTGACGGCGTGCGCGGCGGCTACGACATTGTGCAATTGCAAGCTGTGCGCGCGCTCTGCCATGTGCCCCTGGTAGCCTCGGGCGGCGCCGGCACGGTACAGCACTTCGTAGATGTCTTTCAGGCCGCGAATGTCGATGCCGCATTGGCCGCCAGCGTATTTCACAGCGCGGAGATCGCAATCCCGGATCTCAAGCGCCATTTGCGTGTTCACAGGATCGAGGTTCGGCCATGACGTTATCAGAGCTCGATTGGGAAAAAGCCGAGGGTCTGATCCCGGCCATTGTGCAGGATGCAGACTCCGGCGCGGTGCTCATGATGGGCTATATGAATCGCGAGGCGCTCATCGCCACGCAAAAAAGCGGCCGCGTGACTTTCTGGAGTCGCAGCAAAGGCCGGTTGTGGACCAAGGGCGAGACTTCCGGCCATTTCCTTGAACTGCGAAGCTTGGCGGCGGATTGCGATGGCGATGCCCTGCTGGTACTGGCGCAGCCCTCAGGACCCGCCTGCCACTTGGGAACCGCCACGTGTTGGGGGGAGAGCGCACCGCAATCCCTGACGCAACCGCTGACCTTCATCGCGCAGCTCGAGCAGATCATTACACGACGCATCGCCGACCGGCCGCCCGGCAGCTACACCGCAAAACTGCTGGATCAGGGGATCACACGCATTGCGCAAAAGGTCGGCGAGGAGGGCCTGGAACTGGCGCTTGCTGCGGTCGCGCAGTCCGACGCTGAAATCCTCGGCGAAGCCGCGGACCTCGTGTATCACATGTTGCTATTGCTCAAAGCGAAGGGGTTATCATTGACCCAGGTCGCATCGGAACTTCGATCGCGGCATGCTGTACAACGAGAACAATAGGCGGCCTCCATGACAACCGGGATCAAACTGCGCCTCGGCGCCATGATGTTCTTGGAATTCTTCATCTGGGGAGGCTGGTTCGTGACCATGGGCAGCTACCTCGCCGCCAATCTCGGCGCGTCCGGCGCGCAAAGCGCGCTGGCGTACTCGACGCAGTCCTGGGGTGCAATCATCGCGCCATTCGTCGTGGGCCTGATCGCCGATAAATTCTTCAATGCCGAGCGCCTGCTCGGCATCATGCACCTCATCGGCGCAGCCCTGCTGTACTTTCTTGCCAATGCGACGGTGTTCGAGGGTTTCTACCCCTATCTGCTCGCCTACATGATCATCTTCATGCCGACGCTGGCACTGGTGAATTCCGTTTCGTTCAGGCTCACCGACGACCCCTCGCAGCAATTTTCGAAGATTCGGGTCTGGGGCACGGTCGGCTGGATCGTGGCGGGACTGGTCATCAGCTACGCCTTCTCCTGGGATTCGCATGCCGCGATTGCGGCCGGAATGCTGAAGCACACCTTCACGATGAGCGCCATTGCCTCCGCGTTGCTTGGCATCTTCAGCTTCACGCTGCCGGCGACGCCGCCGCAGGTCAAGGCAGGCCAGTGGCCAAGCGTGCGGGAGATGTTGGGTCTGGATGCCCTCGCGCTGCTGCGCGACCGAAATTTCCTGGTGTTCTTCCTCTCCTCGATCCTGATCTGCATTCCCCTCGCGTTCTACTATCAGCATGCCAATCAATTTCTCACCGAGATCCAGGTGACCAATGCCACCGGCAAGCAGACGCTGGGGCAGATGTCGGAAGTCTTCTTCATGCTGCTGATTCCATTTTTCCTGGTGCGGCTCGGAATGAAGGCGACTTTGCTGGTCGGTATGCTCGCCTGGGCGGTGCGCTATGTCATGTTCGCCTTCGGCAACGCCGATGAGAGGGTGTTCCTGCTGTTGATCGCAATCGCATTGCACGGCGTGTGCTATGACTTCTTTTTCGTGTCGGGCCAGATCTATACCGATGCCAAGGCCGGTCCGCGCAGCAAGAGTGCCGCCCAGGGCCTCATTACCCTCGCGACCTACGGACTCGGCATGCTGATCGGGTTTTGGTCGGCCGGCAGGATCACGGATGCCTACAGCGCCGGAGGCGTACACGATTGGAAGGTGATCTGGCTCTGTCCTGCGGCATTTGCCGCAGCGGTGTTCGTGGCGTTCTCGCTCACCTTCAAAAACGAAAAGGTGACCTACCGCAAACCGTAACCCCGCGAGTTGCGCCGCAAGGCATAGAAGGCGATCGCGAGCCAGACCACGTTCAATGCCACCGACGGCCAGGCGCCATTCCAGGCACAGTTGATGATGAAACCCACCGCGCCCGCGATATTCATGACCTGATAGACCCAGGAGCGCGGCTGGATCTTGCCGAATGACAGCAATCCATAGGCGGTCAGAATGAGCAACGCCGCGCTCCACCCGGCCACATCGATGAATGATTTCATGCTCATAGGCTAGCCACCGCCGTTGGAATCGATTCTGGCATCTTCAAGCGACGCTTGAATTCTCTGCGTACCAACCAAAGACTGAACATCGCCTGCAGCGTAGCGCTCCCGATCGATACGTACCACACCTCGAGCAATTCGAAATGGGGCTGCGAGGAAAGCCACAGCGCCGGCAGGACGAAGCTGACAATTCGGGTTGCTGAACTGAGCACCGCGGGAACCGTATTGCCGAGTCCCTGAAACACCGCCGAACAGGTGAACACGAAGCCCGTGCCCAGGAAATTCCACGAAATGACCTGAAGGTACTGAGTGCCGATTGCCAGCGTCGCGGGATCCTGGGTGAAGCTACGAATGACCCATGTCGATCCGAATTGGCAAAACAGGGTCAGGCACACCATGATGCCGCCGCCGTACAATACCGTGAGCGCAAAGGTTTCCCGCACCCGCGGATACTTTCCGGCGGCGTAGTTCTGCCCGATGATGGGAGCCGCGGCGAAGGCCACGGCCATGGCCGGCAAGAACATGCTTTGCGTGATGCGCGAGCCGATGCCGAAGGCCGCCTGAGCCTCGGGCCCAAAGCCGCGCAGGATCCAATACAGCACCGCAATGAATATGAACATGAGTGCGAATTCGCCGCCCGCCGGCAGTCCGATGCGCAACAGCCGCTTCCAGGTCGCAAGCTGCGGTCGCCACAGCGTCGAGTCGAATCCGACGTACTTCTCGAGGCGGAAAAAATAAATGCTGAGCAGAACTACGCCGACCGCGAGGGATATCGAGCTCGCAAGACCCGCGCCGGCAACGCCCATCTTGTAGCCGGTGCCCCAACCGGCGATCAGCACCGGCGCCAGCACGGCGTTCAATATCACCGTCAGCATCTGCACCACCATCGTGGGCTGGACAATGCCGGTGCCGCGAAGCGCGGAGCCCATCACCACCGCCGCAAACTGCAGCGCCAGGCTGGGCACGAACCAGTACAGGTACTGGACGCCGGCTGCGACCGTGGC
Organism: uncultured Gammaproteobacteria bacterium; assembly: GCA_963775565.1. Classification (GTDB taxonomy): domain Bacteria; phylum Pseudomonadota; class Gammaproteobacteria; order Steroidobacterales; family Steroidobacteraceae; genus Bog-1198. The sequence continues at coordinate 456,475 of CAVZJP010000013.1, read as the reverse complement.
GGCATCGGAACCCAGGGCAGCGACATAGTACGGCCCCGCAACATAGCCCAGCAGCAACGTGATCACGGCGCAGCTGGCGGAAAGTGCCAGACTTTGATTGAAAACCAAGGTCGCGTCCGCCCGATCCTTGCGCCCGGCGGCGTGCGAAATCAGCGTGACCGTGCCCACGCCGAGAACCTGCGTCAATGCAAAAATGATGAATGTGACATTGCCGGCGGCGCTGACGCCCGCGATCGCGGCGTCTCCCAATCCCGCGACGAAGTACAAGTCGATGAGAAAGTACAGTGTCTGAAAGATCATGCCCGCCGCAATCGGCAGCGCCATTTGCAGAATGTTCTTGGTGATCGAACTCTCGGTCAAATCCTTCATCGAGGCATTGTGCCACAGCCAAGACTTACTAGAACGCCGTCGCAAATGCTACGCTGCTGCAATCCCAATTAGTCAGTAGGACTCCTGCATAGTGACGGTACTTCCAAGTTTCGACATGTTGTTGTTCGGCGGCACCGGCGATCTCGTGACGCGCAAATTGCTGCCGGCGCTGTATCGGCGATTCGCAGCCGGACAAATTTCCCCTGAATCGCGCATTTTTGGCATCGCACGATCCGGGCTCTCACGCGGCGCCTACGCCCTGCAGGCCGAGGCCGCATGCCGCGAGTTCCTGGGCAAGGAATTCGATGCGAAGCTGTGGGAGGGGTTCAGCCGTCTGCTTGACTACGTCAAGCTCGACGCCGGCGCGGAGCAGGATTTTGCCGCACTGGCGACGCTGCTAAAGGGCCGCGATGACTTGATTCGCGTGTTCTTCTTTTCGACGGCATCGAATCTGTTCTCCGTGATCTGCCAAAACCTCGCCAAGGCGGGTGTCGTGACGCCGCGGTCGCGGGTCGTCCTTGAAAAGCCGTTGGGACACGACATGGCGTCGGCGGATCTCATCAATGCCCAGGTGGGGGCCGTGTTTGCCGAGAAGCAGATATATAGAATCGACCATTACCTCGGCAAGGAGGCGGTGCAAAATCTCATGGCATTGCGCTTCGGCAATGCGTTGTTCGAGCCCCTCTGGCGGCGCGGCTTCATCAAGTCCGTACAGATCACGGTGGCTGAAGAGTTGGGCGTGGAGCGCCGCGGCAACTTCTACGACAAGACCGGCGCGATGCGCGACATGGTGCAAAATCACCTGTTGCAGCTGTTGTGCATCATGGCCATGGAACCGCCGGCCAGCAGCGATCCCGATGCGGTCCGCGACGAGAAGTTGAAGGTCTTGCGGGCCATCCGGCCCTTGTGCGACCGCGATGTGCTCACCAAATCGGTGCGCGGCCAGTACAAGGCCGGCGCGGTTCGCGGCGCCCCGGTGCCGGGGTATTTGGAAGAGGCCGACATTGCGCCGGACAGCAGCACCGAGACCTTCGTGGCGCTCAAGGTGGAAATCGACACCTGGCGTTGGGCCGGGGTGCCGTTCTATCTGCGTACCGGCAAGCGACTGCAGGATCGGGTGACCGAATTGGTGGTGAGCTTCGATGAGGTACCCCATCCGATCTTTGAAACGCCGAGCACGCACACCGCCAATGAATTGGTGATTCGACTGCAACCGGACGAAAGCATTACTCTCACCATCCTGGCCAAGAATCCCGGCGAGGGCATGCGCCTCAAACCCGTCAGTCTGGCGCTCGATTTAGGGGAGACCTTCAAAACGCGCAGTCTGGATGCTTACGAGCGGTTGCTCATGGACACGGTGAAGGGAAATCTCACCTTGTTCATGCGCCGGGACGAACTCGACGCGGCGTGGGCATGGATCGACCCGATCCGCGACGGCTGGCAACGATTTGACGAAGCACCGAAAATATACACTGCCGGAACATGGGGTCCGGCCGCCTCCAGCGCGATGCTGGGCCGCGATGGATTTGCCTGGCATGACGAACTCTGACCCTCCCGCCACGAAATTCCCCGACGACGCGTCGTTGTCGCGCGCCCTGGCGGAGCAAATCGCCGCGGGCCTCCGGGCAGCCATAGCTGCACGCGGACTCGCGAGTCTCGTGGTATCCGGCGGCAAGTCGCCCGTGAAGCTTTTTGAGCTGCTGCGTACGCAAACGCTCGATTGGAGCCGGGTGTGCATCGCGCTCGCCGACGAGCGTTGGGTGGACCCCGCAGATCCTGGCAGCAACGAGCGGCTGGTACGCGACGTGCTGCTCAAGGGTGGTGCGGCCGCGGCTCGATTTCACGGCCTGAAAAATGGGGCCCCCACGCCGGACACGGGAGCGGTATCGGCCTGGGAGACATTCGCACGCGTGCCCCGCCCATTCGATGCCGTGGTGCTCGGCATGGGCGATGACGGTCATACGGCGTCGCTGTTTCCCGGCTCGCCGAATCTCCCCAGCGCCCTGAATCCATACGCTGCGGCCGGCTGTGTGGGCATGCGCGCTCCGGTAGCCCCGCAACCCCGCTTGAGTTTGAATTTGAGCGCCCTGCTCGACTCGCGCCGAATGGTGATCCTGATCACGGGCGCGGCGAAGTGGCGCACCTATCTTGCCGCCAGCGCACCCGGGCCGGAGCTGGAGATGCCGGTGCGGGCTGTTCTGCGCCAGACGCGCGCGCCGGTCGAGGTCATGTGGTCGCCATGAAGGCCGAATTGCAGCTCGAGGATGATCGCACCGCGCTCAGCAAGGAAGCGTTGAAAAGCGCATTCCTCGACGATTTGTTCTACGTGCAAGGCAAATTTCCAGCCCTGGCCACCAGGAACGATTACTACATGGCGTTGGCTTATGCGGTGCGCGACCGCATGTTGCAGCACTGGATCAGCACCGCGTCAACCTACACCAAGCAAGCCTCGCGAACCGTGGCCTATCTGTCGGCCGAGTTCTTGATGGGTCCGCACCTCGGCAACAACCTCATCAATCTCGGCATCCTGGATCGGGTCAAGCAATGCATGAACGAACTGGGATTGAATCTCGACGATTTACTGCAGCAGGAAGAGGAGCCCGGCTTGGGCAACGGTGGCCTCGGCCGCCTGGCCGCGTGCTTCATCGATTCCATGGCGACGCTGGGAATACCCTCCGTCGGTTACGGCATACGCTATGAATTCGGCATTTTCCACCAGGAGATCGTCGACGGCTGGCAGGTCGAGAAGACCGACCGATGGCTGCGCTACGGCAATCCCTGGGAGCTGAAGCGGCCCGAATGGGCGGTCGAAGTGAAATTCGGCGGGCACACCGAACCTTACGTCGATGAACACAACCGGCTCCGAATTCGTTGGGTGCCGCACAAAACCGTCATGGGCGTGCCCTACGACACGCCCATTCTGGGATACAAGACCAATACCGCGAACACACTGCGCCTGTGGCGTTCTGAAGCGCCGGAATCCTTCGACTTTGCGATCTTCAACAGCGGCGACTACTACGGCGCGGTCAATAAGAAGGTGGAGTCGGAGAACCTGAGCAAGGTGCTCTACCCCAATGATGAACAGGCACGCGGCAAGGAACTTCGCCTCGAGCAACAATACTTCTTCGTGTCGTGTTCGCTGCAGGACATGTTGCGAATCCTGCGAACGCAAAAGGTACCCACGGATCAGTTCCATGTGAAATTCGCCGTGCAGCTCAACGACACGCATCCCTCGGTCGCCATCGCGGAGCTGATGCGTCTGCTGGTCGATGAGGCATTGCTGCCGTGGGCCGAGGCCTGGAACGTGACTCGCAAAACCTTCGCCTATACCAATCACACCCTGCTGCCTGAGGCGCTGGAGCACTGGCCCCTCGAGGTATTCGGCCGCGTACTGCCGCGAATCCTGCAGATCATCTACGAAATAAACGCGCAATTCCTCGACGAGGTGAGGATTCGCTTTCTGGGGGACGAAGAGCGCATTGCGCGCCTGTCATTGATCGACGAGACCGGCGAGCGTTACGTGCGCATGGCGCATCTGGCCTGTGTCGGCAGTCATGCCATCAATGGAGTTGCCAAGCTGCATTCGGAACTGCTGAAGACCGATGTGCTCAAGGATTTTTACGAACTGTGGCCGTATAAATTCAGCAACAAGACCAACGGCGTGACGCCGCGCCGCTGGATGGTGCTTGCCAATCCGAATCTCGCACAGCTCATTTCCGAGCATATCGGCGACGACTGGATCAAGGACCTGGGCCAGCTCAAAGCCTTGGAACCTCTGGCCAACAACCCCGACTTTCGCGCACGCTGGCGTGAGATCAAGCATCTCAACAAACAAAAACTGGCGGCGCGCGCGCTGCAGCGCACCGGCGTCGCCGTCGATCCGAATTCGATTTTCGACGTACTGGTGAAGCGCATACACGAGTACAAGCGTCAGCATCTGAAGGTGCTGCACATCGTGTCCCTGTATCACGGCATCAAATCCAATCCGTCGCTCGAGATACAGCCGCGCACTTTCATATTCGGCGGCAAGGCGGCGCCCGGCTATCATCTTGCCAAGCTGATGATCAAGCTGATTACCGCGGTCGGCGACGTGATCAACCGCGATCCCGACGTGCGCGACCGGCTGAAGGTGGTGTTCCTGCCCAACTTCAACGTCAAGAACGGCCACCGGGTCTACCCGGCGGCGGATTTGTCGGAACAGATTTCCACTGCGGGCAAGGAGGCCTCGGGCACCGGCAACATGAAGTTCTCGATGAACGGCGCGCTCACCATCGGCACCATGGACGGGGCCAACATCGAGATTCGCGAGGAGGTCGGCGCCGAGAATTTCTTTCTGTTCGGCTTGACCGCGCCGCAGGTGGCTGCCCTGAAGTCGCAGGGCTATCAGGCCCATGGACTATTACCAGGCCAATCAAGGATTGCGCGATGTCATCGACCTCATTCGCAATGGCTTCTTTTCGCGCGGCGACACGGAACTGTTCCGACCGCTCATCGACGGCCTGCTATTCCAGGATCCATACCTGCTGCTGGCCGATTTTCAGTCCTACGTCGATTGCCAGGCCAAAGTGTCGGAGGCGTATCGCGACACGGAACGCTGGACGCGAATGTCGATCCTCAATACCGCGCGCAGCGGTAAATTCTCATCCGACCGTACCATACGCGAGTATTGCACCGACATTTGGGACATACAGCCGGTGCCGATTCATATGCTCACACATGCGGAAGCAGGAGCCGCATAGTACGGCGCAGCGGTTCGGCCGCACCCCATAACAGCTGATCTCCGACGGTAAAGGCCGACAAATATTCGCCGCCCATGGAAAGCTTGCGCAGCCGGCCGACCGGTATGTGCAGCTTGCCGCTCACCGCCGCCGGCGACAGCGCGGCAATCGACGCTTCCTTGTTGTTGGGAACCAGCCGCACCCAGGGATTGGCGCCGGCGATCAACGACTCGATTTCCGCCAGCGGCAAATCCTGATTCAGCTTGATGGTGAGCGCCTGAGAATGGCAACGCATCGCACTGACCCTGACGCAGATACCCTCGATCGGCACCGGGCGCGCCTCCAGCCCCAGAATTTTGTTGGCTTCGGCGGCCGCCTTCCATTCCTCGCGGCTCTGACCGTTGCCCAAATCCTTGTCGATCCACGGGATGAGACTACCCGCCAGCGGCACCTCGAATTGGCTGCGCGGAAAAGCCTCGCTCGACAAGGCGGCGCTCACGGCCCTATCGATATCCAGTATGGCGGAGGCCGGATCCTTCAACAACGAAGCGGCCGAGGCGTGCAGCACCCCCATCTGCTCGAGCATCTCGCGCATATTTTGTGCGCCCGCCCCCGACGCGGACTGGTAGGTCATCGCCGTGATCCATTCGACGACGCCGGCACGCAGCAATCCGGCAACCGCCATCAACATGAGAGACACGGTGCAATTGCCGCCGATGAAATCCCGGATGCCCCGCTCGCGCGCCGCCTGCATGACCGGCAGGTTCACCGGATCGAGCACGATGACAGCGCTCTTTTCCATGCGCAGCGCCGAGGCCGCGTCGATCCAGTACCCCTGCCATCCCGCGGCACGCAGGCGCGGATGCACAGCCTTGGTGTAATCGCCGCCCTGCGCGCTGATGAGCATGGGCAGCTTGGCGAGCGCGTCGATGTCGTTGGCATCCTGCACAATCGCGGCGGATGAGCCGATTCTCGGCCCCTCAGTCCCGGCGCGCGAGGTGCTGAAGAAGGTGGGTGCAATGAGATCGAAGTCCTTCTCCTCGCGCATGCGATCGAGGAGCACCGAGCCCACCATGCCTCGCCAACCGATGATGCCGACCTGTTTCATGATCAAATCATAAACTCTCGCGCCGCGGGGCGCCGGTTATAGTACGAAGACATGGCATATCCATAGGCGCCACAGGTCGCAATGAGAAGTACGTCTCCTTCGGCGGTCGCCGGCAGCCATCGATCCGCACCCAACTGATCGGCGCTTTCGCAAATGGGCCCCACGACGTTGACGCGATGGCTCATGGCTTCGCCGAGGCGGCTCAAATTGCGGATATCGTGATGTGCTCCGTACAGCGCGGGACGAATTAGAGAATTCATGCCGGTGGCGATGCCCACATATTGCACATCGCCCTTGCCCTTGAGCTGCGTCACCACGGCCACCAAGACCCCCGCCTTGGCAACGAGGAATCGGCCGGGCTCCATCCAGAATTCAATATGCGGAAAATCCCCGGCCAGTTCGGCCACCGCGCGGTCGAGGCGGCCCAGATCGATTTCGCTGTGACCCGCCTGCTCCGGTACGCCGATGCCTCCACCCAGATCGATAACGGTTACTTGCGGGAATCGCGCGGCCAACTGCCCGAGCAACACGCCGGTCTCGGTCCAATTCGCCACATCGAATATGCCGCTGCCGGTGTGCGCGTGCAGACCGGTGACCCGAACGCCGGCATCTTGCGTCATCTGAACCAACTCGTCGGCCTCGGCGATCGGCACGCCGAATTTTGTATGAACGCCGGCGGTTCGCACGTGGCTGTGATGGCCGCGGCCAAAACCAGGATCGATGCGCAGAAATATATCCTGGCCGCGAAAGACTTCCGGCCACTTGCGCAGCGGGTAGAGATTGTCCAACGTGACCCGCACGCCCTTGGCGAACCCAAACTCATACTCGGCGCGCGGCGCAAAATTGGGCGTGAACAGCACGCGCTCGGGGTTGAGCCCCGGCACCGACGCGAACGCATGTTCCAGCTCGCCTTGCGACACGCATTCCAGGGTCAGGCCTGCGCCATACACCTTGCGCAGGATTTCCGGATGCCAATTGGCCTTCATGGCGTAGGCCCAGCGCTTGACTGACTTGACGCCCAGCACCGCGGCAATGGCAGCATCGAGCGTTTGCGAGTCGTAAACGAAGGCGGCCGACTCGCGCTTCGCGATATCGAGCAGAACGTTGCGCTTCTGCGGCAGCTCCCACCAGTTCAAAGCGGGCGCGGCGCCGGCATTCTTGTCGGCGAAGAGCTGCGACCAGGTGGGACCCAGCACCCGATCCGATCCGATGCTCTGGATGAGTCGTTCGTGCAACTGTTGCACCAATCGGTCGCCCTGGGATTCGTCGATGACGAAGGTGAAATTCAAATCGTTGGCGGCCTGCGTGACCAGGTAGATCTTCTGGTCCTGAAACAATTCGAACGCGGACCCCATCTCATGCAGGATGCCGCGAATATTCTGGCCCAACAAACTCAAAGAGGCGCACGGTCCCAGGATTTCGACCCGGCACAGTTCGCTCAAGCTCGCCGTCAGGCGCTCGAGAACTGCGCCGTCCAGGGTATTGGCGCTGGGGTCCAACGATACGGTGACATTGGTTTCCGAGGTGGACACCAGATCGACGGACAACCCGTGCTGCTTGAAAATCTGGAAGGCGTCGGCGAGGAATCCCACCTGATGCCACATGCCCGGGCTCTCCATCGAGACCAGCGTGATGCCCTTTCTGATGGCGATCGCTTTAACCTGTGCCGCACTGTCGGCCACGTTGGCCGATATCACCGTGCCTTCCAGGCCAGGCGCCTGGGTCGCATACACATGCAGGGGGATCCGATACTGCCGCACCGGCAGGATGCAGCGCGGATGCAAAACCTTGGCGCCGTTGCTGGCGATTTCCTGCGCTTCATCGTAGTGCAGTTGGCGAAGCAGCCGCGCGGTTGGAACGGCCCGCGGATTGGCGCTGAATAGACCGGGCACGTCCGTCCAAATCTCCAGCCGTGCCGCGCCGAGCTTGGCGGCGAAGTACGCGCCGGAGGTGTCCGAGCCTCCGCGGCCCAAAAGCACTGTCTGCCCCGCCGCATTCGCCGCGATAAATCCCTGCGTGATCACCACTTGATTCATAGCGCGCCACGCCGCCTGCAGGCCGGCATCGGGCGTGAAGTCGCAGGTCGCGGACAACAGGCTGGCCTTTTGCGAGGCACTCTGGCGCTCTTCGGCACGCAGCACTGAGCGCGCGTCGATCCAGGCGGTTGAAATCCCCTGCGCGTTCAAAAATGCGCATCCTATGCAGGTAGCGAGCAGCTCGCCCTGGGCCATGACGCGTGCGCGATTCTCATCGTCCAGTCGTCCGCGCTGCGCAATCTCCGCGGCCAACTGGCGAAGCTCCTGCATGAAGGCGTCGAATTGTCGATTCGGCGCGACACCCAAACTTGCGGCGAGCGCCCGGTGTTTATCTTCGATTTGTCCCAGCACGGGCGCGTGATTTCCCGTGATGGCCGCCGTCAGCAGCGATTCGAGTCGATCAGTGATGCCGGAAAGCGCGGAGTGAACCACAGCGGGCCGCAGGCCCTCGGCGAGTCGAGCCTTGAGCACCTGCGCGATGTTGTGCCAGTTTGCAGCGGTCGACACGCTGGTGCCGCCGAACTTGAGCACCACCCAAGTCTGACTTAAGTCGGGCACGGAAGGAGGACTGCCTAATCGTCCTCAAATATATCGCGCAGTTCCTTTTCCAGCTGACGCTCAGCCAGTACGTCTTCCACCCGGCTCCACGCCGCCTTGCCGCGTTTGCCGGCCGCCGCGGCTTTCGGGCGCCGCTCGGTGCGCTCAATGAGGGGATCGAATTCGTGCGCTTCTTCGGCTTCGCCGAGAAACTCATCGTCAATATCGAAATGTTCGTCTTCGCGTTCGCTCATTGTTCGAGAAAAGCCCCTGAAATCAATAGGATCGATCAACTCAAAGTCATGAAGTTGCGCACTATAGCCGATTCTGCCCGGCATTCAACTAGCGCGACGATAATCACCACAGATTAGGACCGTGGGTGCGCCGCAGAGTTTAGCGTCCCCGCACCCCCGGAAAAACATTGTTCAACATCAATTGTTTACGAGTACTTCGTTACGTACCTGTGCGCGCCGAATCGGCCCGTATGGGCAGCGCTCCTTGTGCAATGGCCCGATTGACGGCCGACAGAATGGCCAGCAGTGAGGCCGTAATGATGTTGGGATGCATGCCGGCACCAAACAAGGTCCGCCGCGAGCGGGTGGTGATCTCGATATATGAGACTGCCTTGGCGCCGCTTCCCTGGCCACGGGAGTGTTCTTCGTAGGAAAGCACATCGAACGGCAGCCCAATGGCCTTGACCATGGCGTCGATGGGTCCGGAACCTTGACCCAGCCAGGTTTCGGCATGTCCCGCATTATCAATTTGCAGCGTCAGCCGTTCGGTATCGGCGCCGTCGGTCGAAGCCGCCAACTGGTGCGCACGATACACATAGGGCGCCTTGAGGGTCAGGTACTCGCGGCTGAAGAGATCCCAAATCTCCTGAGAAGTCAGCTCTTTACCGGTGATATCTGCCGCTGCCTGAACGACTTGGCTGAACTCGATCTGCAGACGGCGCGGCATCACCAGCTGGAAGTCGCGCTCTAATAGATACGCGACACCGCCCTTGCCCGACTGGCTGTTCACCCGAATGATGGAATCGTAGGAACGGCCGAGATCGGATGGGTCGATGGGCAAGTACGGAACGTCCCAGATATCAGCGTCGGCCCGCGCCGCGAGTCCTTTCTTGATCGCGTCCTGGTGCGAACCGGAAAATGCGGTGAACACCAGATCGCCCACGTAGGGATGGCGCGGGTGGATGGGCAATTGATTGCAGGTCTCGGCGCACCGCGCTGCCTCGTTGATATTGGAGAAATCCAATTTTGGATCAACGCCTTGTGAATAAAGATTGAGTGCCAGGGTAACGATGTCGACGTTCCCCGTGCGCTCGCCGTTGCCGAATAAGGTTCCCTCGACCCGCTCGGCGCCCGCCATCATCGCCAATTCTGCGGCTCCCACGGCAGTGCCCCGGTCGTTGTGTGGGTGGACGCTCAACACAATGGAGTCGCGGCGCCCGACGTGCCGCAAAAACCATTCGATTTGGTCAGCATAGACATTGGGCGTGGCCATTTCGACGGTCGCCGGAAGGTTCAAGATCGATTTACGGCGGGGGGTCGGCTCCCAAACCGCGTTCACGGCATCGCAGATCTCCACGGCGAAATCCAGCTCGGTTCCGGTAAAACTTTCAGGGCTGTATTCGAAGATCCAATCGGTGTCCGCCTGACGCAGCGCGTGTTCACGGACCACACTGGCACCGCGCACGGCGATATCGATGATTCCGGCACGGTCGGTGCGAAATACCACCCGGCGCTGAGCCACCGAGGTGGAATTGTAGACATGCATGATGGCCCGACGCGCCCCGCGCAGGGATTCGTAGGTGCGGGCGATGAGCTCGGGTCGCGCCTGGGTCAGGACCTGAATGCTGACATCGTCGGGAATCAGCCGTTGTTCGATGAGCTCGCGAACGAAATCGAAGTCGGTTTGCGACGCGGCGGGGAATCCCACCTCGATTTCCTTGAAGCCGATTTTCACCAGCATATCGAACATGCGGCGCTTGCGCGGCGCGTCCATGGGCTCAATCAGCGCTTGGTTGCCGTCGCGCAAATCAACGCTGCACCAGGTCGGCGGCGCCGCGATGACGCGGTTGGGCCAGGATCGATCGGCTATATCGATCGGAGCGAAGGGACGATACTTGGAAGATGGATTACGCAACATGGGTTTTTCTCACTCGAGAGATCGCACACTCAAAGCGCCGCTTTCTTGGGCGCTGAATTTTGGGATTTTCCCGGTCTTGTTAGCGCCGACCGATGGCGCGTTAGTGTGTGGCGCCTAGCGGCGCAGCAGCAGTGCAAGCGAACCCAGGCACAACGAGGCGCCGGGTGGAAATATGCTGCCAGAAGAACGCATTACGAAGGAATCTAGCACTGCATACGCACCTGGCGCAAGATCGGAAGGGGGAGTTTATGGAACACGGCTACGGCACCCACGCCATCACCAACCAAACACCGCCGTTGAGGGATTACAACCTCTTTGGCACCGATAAGGCATTGCAGGAGGCAGTGCAGCGCGAGGGCGCAGGCTGGGCAGTTCCTGAACTGCTTCAGGCCGGCGAGTCCTTGGGCACCAGCGTGGTGCATGAGCATGCGCGCCTTGCCAATCGCATCACCCCCGTACTGCATAATTACAACGCGCAAGGCGAACGCGTCGACTGGGTCGAATTTCACCCTTCCTGGCATGAATTGATGCGGGCCATCACGGCGCGGGGCTACCACAGCAGCCCCTGGGCCCCCGAGGTTCCGGCATCCGGCGCGCATACGGCACGCGCCGCGGGCTATCTTTTGCAGGCGCAAATCGAGTGCGGCACGCTCTGTCCGACCACCATGACCTATGGCGCCGTGGCGGCCATGCGCCGCGATGCCTGGCTGGCCCGGCAATGGGTCCCGAAGCTCCTGACACGTCATTACGACGAGCGCGATGTGCCATTCGAACAGAAGCGCGGCGGTTTGATCGGCATGGGCATGACGGAAAAGCAGGGAGGCTCGGACGTGCGGGCCAATAGCACGCGAGCGGTTCGATCCGCGGACGGTTCATACCGGATCACCGGCCATAAGTGGTTCTTCTCGGCGCCGCAATGCGACGCGCACCTGGTCCTCGCACAAACCGACGCGGGATTGTCCTGCTTCTTCATGCCGCGGCGTCTGCCCGATGGAACTCTCAACGGTATTTACATTCAGCGATTGAAGGACAAGCTCGGTAATCGCTCGAACGCCTCCTCCGAAGTGGAGTTCATCAATGCATGGGCGCATCTTTTGGGCGAGGAAGGACGCGGGATTCCGACCATTCTCGAGATGGGAACCTTTACCCGCCTGGATTGCGTGTTGGGTAGCGCCGGCATGATGCGTCAAGCCGTCGTCCAGACGCTGCATCACGCGCATCATCGCCGGGCTTTCGGCGCGCGACTGATCGATCAACCGTTGATGCGCAAGGTGCTGTCCGATCTTTCTCTGGAATCGGAGGCTGCGACCGCATTGGGCCTGCGCCTGGCGCGCGCCTTCGACAGCGACGCGCCCGGCGAACTGGCCTTGCGGCGGATACTGACCTCCGCCGCCAAGTTTTGGGTGTGCAAGCGCGGCTGCGAATTGGCCGCGGAAGCGATGGAGGTGCTCGGCGGCAACGGCTATACCGAGGAATTGCCGCTGGCGCGCATGGTGCGCGAAATGCCCGTCAATTCGATCTGGGAAGGCTCGGGCAATATCATGTGTCTCGATGTCCTGCGTGCCCTGAGATCGGCGCCGTCCCGCGACGCACTGCTGCAGGAGATCTCTCCCGCGCGCGGCAAGCATCAATGCTTCGACGCGGCTTTCGAGCGCCTGGGTCTGGCGATGGATGCAAGCCTGGATGAGGCGCAGGCCCGAGGCTTCACGCAGCTATTGGTCACCTTGATGCAGGGCGCGTTGTTGATCGGCGCCGCCAAGGATGGCGACACAAATGCGGTTGCGGAAGGCTTTTGCTCGACTCGCCTGTGCGCCGATTCCGGTTGGGGAGCAGTATTCGGTGCGAGCGACGCGCGGCTCGACCTGGACGCAATCCTGACGCGCGCATGGGAGCACGGCTAGCCGAGCTCGACCGGGAGCCTGCTAAAGCCACCCCTGCATCTGATGCATGACGATGGCGGCGAGTGCCTGCGCGTGGTCATCGCCGTCGTTCAATCCTGGCACCAAGGTCAACTGCTCGCCGCCGCTTTCCAGAAATCGGTCGCGATACTCGATCGCCACTTCTTCCAGCGTTTCCAGACAATCCACCGCGAATGACGGCGACGCCACCGTCAGATCGCGCACCCCGCGCTCCGCCAATTCCCTGATTGCGTCGATGGTATAGGGCTTCAGCCACTCCACACGCCCAAACCGCGATTGATAACAGTGAGACCACTGACCTTCAGCCAGTCCGAGGCGGCTCACCAGCATCCGCGTGGTCGCCTCCGTCTGGCGCTGATAGGGATCACCCTTGGCCACGTAGGCCGCCGGTATTCCATGATAGGAGAAGAGCAAATGGGAGCGCTCGCCGGCAGTAAAATGCGTTCTGATGCGCGCCGCCAGACCGTCGAGGTACCCCGCGTCGTCGTGATAATCGTTGACGACACGGATCTCCGGCAGCTTTCGCCATCGCTGCAGCGCACGTGTGACGCCGTCCACCACCGCCCCGGTCGTCGCCGAGCAATATTGCGGATACAGCGGCAGGACCAGCAGCCTTTCGACGCCCTGCTCCGCAAACCTGCGGATCGCTTGCGAAATCCCGGGATTGCCGTAAGTCATTGCCAGCTCGACGCAAACTTTGCCATCGAAGCGCGTCTGCAACAGAGCGTCGATCTTCCCCGCGAGCCTCTTGGAATAGACCGCCAACGGCGAGCCTTCCGGCATCCAGATTTTGCTGTAGTTGCGCGCTGTCTTCAGCGGGCGAAACGGCAGCACGAGGCCGTATAGCAGCGGCAGCCAGATGATGCGCGGAGTGTCGATCACGCGGCGATCGCTCAGGAATTCGCGCAGGTAACGCTGCACGGCGAAATAAGAAGGCGAATCCGGTGTGCCTAGATTGACGATGAGTACGCCAACACGGTCTTCGGTTCGCTCGGTCGCCGACGCCGCGGCGGCAGCCGCAGCGTAAAAATAGGGCATTGATCAAATCCTTAAAACTGGCCGCCGACAGTATACTGCCAGTGGGATGAAGCCTCGACACACGCCCAGCAAATGAATTGGTCGCTCAATGGCGCCGAGAGCGCAGCGCTGCAGCTCAGCCTGAGTGTGGCAACGCGCAGCGTGCTCCTGAGTCTGCCGTTCGCGATTGCATTGGCGTGGGTGTTGACTCGACGCCAATTCTTCGGACGCACCATCCTCGATGCGCTGGTGCATCTGCCCTTGGTGCTGCCGCCGGTCGTCGTCGGCTACCTGCTGTTGCTGCTGTTCGGGGCACGCGGACCGATCGGTGCCTGGCTCGAGCGAGCCTTCGGAATCGAGCTGATATTCACACGCAACGGCGCCGCGCTCGCCACAGCGGTCATGTCCTTCCCCCTGATGGTGCGCGCCTTGCGCATTTCCCTGGAGAACGTCGATCGCGGCCTCGAAGATGCGGCGCGCACCCTGGGTGCCGGCGCCATCGACCGCTTCGCGACGATCACCCTGCCGCTCATGCTGCCCGGAGTCCTGGCAGGCACCATCACCTCGTTTTCCGCCGCACTCGGCGAATTCGGCGCCGTGATCACCTTTGTGTCGAACATCCCCGGCGAGACCCGCACCCTGCCTTTGGCGCTGTATACGGCCTTGCAGACTCCCGGCGGAGACGCGGCCGCCGCGCGCCTGGCTTTTATTTCCATCGCCTTGGGCTTGAGCGGCCTGTTGTTATCCGAGTGGTTTGCGCGCCGTGTGCGGCGCTTGCTGGGGCGCTGATGCTGAAGGTGGCCGCCAGATTGCGCCGCGGGGCATTCGCGCTCGAGGCCAATTTTGAACTACCCACCCCCGGAGTGGTTGCGCTATTTGGCCGCTCGGGATGCGGCAAGACCACGCTGGTCAATGTGATCGCCGGATTGCAGAACGCCGATTCTGCGCTGATCGCGCTGGACGACGAGTTGCTGGTGGATAGCGAACGGCGAATAAACATCCCTCCCGAACACCGGCGAATCGGCTATGTGTTTCAAGAAGCGCGTCTGTTCCCTCATTTGAGCGTCGCCGGCAATTTGCGTTACGCGGAAAAGCGCGCCGTTGCGCGCCGTTTCGTCGGCCTGGATGAGATCGCCGCCCTGCTCGATCTCGGCGCGCTCTTAGGAAGGCGCACTCACCAGCTCTCGGGCGGCGAACGGCAGCGGGTGGCCATCGGCCGCGCGCTGTTGTCCCAGCCGAGGCTGTTGCTGCTCGATGAGCCGCTGGCCTCGCTCGACGCCTCGCGGCGCGAGGAAGTGTTGCCCTACCTTGAGAATTTGCGCGACAAGCTCGCAGTTCCCATGGTGTACGTCAGCCACAACTTCGACGAGGTCTTGAGAATCGCCACGCATCTTGTGCTCATGGAATCCGGCACGACCACCGCGCAGGGCAGCATCGGCGAGATGAGCCTGCACCCCGGCCTACGCGCGATCATCGGCGCGGACGCCGTCGGCGCCGTCGTGGAAGGCACGGTGTTGGGCGCGGATTCCTCGAGTACGCTGACACGCGTGCAGGTGGGACGCGGTGAACTGCGGGTGCACATCGACAAGCCGGTCGCCGGCGCGCGGCTGCGGGTGCAGTTGCTGGCACGAGATCTCATCGTTGCGACTCAGGCGCCGCAGCACTTGAGCGTGCGAAATATGTTGGCGGGCAGGGTGACGGCGGTGACTCATGACGAAGGCGATTCAGATCTGATCGCCATCGATATCGGCGGCACCACCATCATTTCGCGGGTGACGAGAGTCGCCACTCGCGAACTCCAATTGGTCCCCGGGCTGCCGGTGTGGGCCTTGGTCAAGGCGGTTTCGCTACGCGCCCATTCCTTCGGCGCGCCGCAACGAGGGTTATGAGGCCCGGGTACCGATGTGCAGAATGCCCACTATGTGGTCATCCGGCAAAAGACCCACAACCGCCTTGACGCCCGTGTCGTAGGCTGCCGCGCCGGTCTTCCACATCACGCCGTACCCCAGGGCGTGGGCCGCCAAAAACAGATTTTGTGCGGCCGCACCCGCCGCGATCACCTGTTCAATCTCCGGAACCTTCGCAAAGTCCCTTTTGACGGCGCAGCCCACGATCACAATGCAAGGAGAGCGGCGAATCTTCTCCCGCTCCAGTTCCACCTGCTCATCCAGCAAAGTCGGCACCCGAGCCCGTTTGGCCTGGGCCGCCGCATCGGCAAAGGCTTCTCGAAGAGCGCCGGCCGGCACAATGAAGCGCCAGGGTTTCAAGCGCCCATGGTCCGGCGCGTGCCCGGCGGCGGCAAGCAGCCGCTCGATCTGCACCGGCGTGGGACCGGGTCCGGTCAGGCGTGCGGCGGATGTACGCGAGTCAATAGCATCGAATAACTCCATCTGAACCCCTAATCTTAAAAAATGCTCGATAAAGCCAAGAACATTCAAGCTTTCGGCTATGATTTGCGCCCGAGGTGCCGGGAGCGGCACTCGAAATTATACTCATCTGTCCTCCAAGGAGCCCTCAATGAACCGTATTGTTTTGGCGTCAATCGCCGCGCTCTTGGGCGCGAGCGCGTTCGCAGCGCCGGTCACCTATAACCTCGACCCGAACCACACGTACCCGAGCTTCGAGGCCGATCATTTCGGCGGTTTATCGGTTTGGCGCGGCAAATTCGACGCCACATCCGGCAAGGTCGTGTACGACAAGGACGCGAAGTCCGGCTCCATCGAAGTGACGGTGGATATGAGCTCGATCGATTTCGGTATGCCGAAATTGAATGAGCACGCGAAGTCGGATCAGATTTTTGACACCGCGAAATACCCCACCGCCACTTACAGCGGCAAGTTCACGAAATTCAATGGCGCGGCTCCCACCGAAGCGGCGGGCACGCTGACGATGCACGGGGTGACCAAGCCGGTCACGCTGACCATCAATTCCTTCAAGTGCATGCAGAACCCGATGAGCCATAAGGAAGTCTGCGGCGCCGATGCCTCGGCCACGTTCAGCCGCGCGGATTTCGGCGTGAGCTACGGCGACAAGCTCGGCTTCGGCCAGCAAGTGAAATTGCAGATCCAGGTGGAAGGCAGCCCGGCGGGCTGATCTTCAGGGAATCGGCCCGCGGTGATTTCGCGGGCCGATTTCGCACTGTCCGATCAGCGATGCAACTTCTTGATCAAGTGCGCACGCAGCGCGGTCCGCTGCGCGGCGCTCAGATCGGAAAGGATCCCACGCCGCTCAGGGGGTATGTGCTCCGTCACCGCGCTTTGGGCACCAAACGCGTAGTGCTCGAAGAAGCCGGCCCAGGCTTGGCGGGTCTGGGGCGGCAGGTCGCGGATACTCAAGATGGCGTGAAGCAGCGCATCGAAGGCTGAATCGGCTTTGGCTCCTTCGCCAAAGCTGTCGTGCCACCAGTAGTTCACCAGCACATTGAGCGGCTCGAGCGATTCAACGTGGTGCCACCATAGTGGGGGAATGAATATGGCGTCTCCCGGCCCCGCTTCGGCGCTCATCGACGCCGCCAAGGCGTCGCGAAACTTCGGATGTTTTTCGAAATCCGGATTACGCAGGGACACCAAGCTCATCGCCGCCCCCGTGGGCGCAAAGTCCAGGGGCCCGATGTAGAGATTCGCGATTTGCTCCGGGGGAAAGAGGGTGAATCGCCTTCGCCCGGCAACCACGCAGGCGATGTTGTTCCATTCATCCACGTGCGCGGGCGTACTCACCCGGTTTCCCAGCCAGATGCGCGGCAGAACGCTGTCGTCCAGCAATTGCAGGGAATTTTCTGCCGCAAATGCCGGCAGGCAGTCGCGGATGAGCGCACTCTGTGCCGCCACGGCGGGCGCTCTTGGAAATTGCGCATAGCGCATCACCTGTTCGGCCACCGCCGACAAGGACAGCCGGTTGCGATGGAAATTGAAGCCGCTCATCGTCTCGTTGTAGGAAATCTGACCGTCGATGTCGGGGGCCGTCATGAGCGCGTCGACCGCGGCGCCGTTGTCGTGCTGCTTGAGATAGCGCACGAGGGCGCTGGGCGAATCAAGGAAGTGGCGTACCGCCGGCCAGTCCTTCACCAAGCCTCGCAATATCGCCGGCTGCTTGTCGGCGAGCACCTCGCGCCGTATGGCGTCGACGCCGAGGCCGGAATACTCCCTCACCAGAAGTAAACCTGCAGGGACTGACTCTTGCGACGCGGTGGAATGCGTTCCAACACCTCGCGGTGATCCCGGTAGTTGGCGGCGCTGCGCTCGAGCAGGTTGTCGATCTCGGCGATCCGATAGGCGCCTTCCTTTTCCGTCGGCGCGCGCAGAGCGCCCGGATCCGGGAAAATGCCCATGCCGGCCATGATCGAATACCACGAGAACACCGGATAGCCGCGGCCCAGCACCTGCTGCCTGACCTTGGGCGCGATGCTGTTTCCGGACATCCACAGATTGAGCAACTGTTTCAACGGCTCCGAGAGGTTCCGATTGGCGGCATTCGCTCGCCAATACTCCGTGTCGGAACGGCTGTTGGTCTTGTAATGCGTCACGATGTAGTCGCGCGTCCCCTCGAAATGCTCATTGATGCGGGCGTTGAATCGCTCATGCGCCGCCTCGCTCAAATCCCCCTGCTCCAGACACTCGACGAAACCAGCCGCTGTCTGTTGAACGAACAACAGTGCAGTCGCCTCCAGCGGTTCAATGAACCCCTGCGACAATCCGACGGCCACGCAATTCTTGTTCCAATGCTTGGTGACGCGTCCGATCTTCATCTTCAAGTGGCGCGCCGGCGTGTCGGAGTCCAGCATTCCCAAATGCGCGCGAAGTTCGGTTTCGGCCTGGTCCGCCGAACAAAACTGAGTGCTATATACGTAACCGTTGCCGAATCGTTGCGTCAGCGGAATCTTCCATGCCCAACCATGCTGCATGGCCGTGGAGACTGTCTCCGAGGGAATCGTTGCGCCAATCGGCGTCGGCATCGCCACCGCGGCATCGTTGAAGAGATTTTCCGAGAAACTCACGAAGGGCGTCTGCAATGCCTTGTCGATGAGCAGTCCTGCAAAGCCCGTGCAGTCCACGAACAAGTCCGCGCTGAGGGTGGCGCCCTCTTTGGTATTGACCGACGCGATGGCGCCGTGTTCGTCGAGATTCGCATGGGTAACATGTGCAGATTGATACCGCACCCCGCGTTGGAGGGCTTTCTTGTGCAGAAATTGACCCAACAGCACGGCGTCAAAATGATAGCCATGCCAGATGTCGAACGGGAAATGCTCCGCGGGTTTCGGGGCCAGGTGCTTGCGGGCCAGCCGCGCCGCAATGAAAAATCGATCCGGGTGTGCGCACACGTCCGCGCCGCCCTTCCGGACATCGGCATTGTGCACGAACTGCGTCATGGTCAGGTTATCGAGCATGGACGCGAATGGATGAAAGTAGCTGCGGCAACCGGGTTTGGTCGACCAACCATCGAAGGTGATGCCGCACTTGTAGGTGGCATGACATTCCGGCATCCATTCCGATTCTTCTATATTCAGACTATCGAAGAATCCCCGCAACCAAGGGGTCGAACCCTCGCCCACACCGATGATGCCGACGGTGGGAGACTCGACCAGGGTAATCTCGACGCCCTGTTCGATGAGCGAACGCGCCAGAGTGAGCGCCGTCATCCAGCCGGCGCTGCCGCCGCCCACCACGAGAATACGGCGTACCGAGGACGGAAGCGCGGAGCGCCGCGGCATCTGCGCGACATCCTCGGCCGAACGGTTATAAAGAGTCGCGGTGTCGCTCATGATGGCTGCTTCGCGGCGATAAGGCGCAGCAGCGGCTCCATCCATTCATCGACGGGACTCGGCAGGAGCACCTGAATCGATCCCGCGGACAAATGCACAACGCCTCGAACTCCAAGATTGCCCAAGCCCCGCTCATCCACCGCCTTCGGATCGGCGACACGCAGGCTCAGGCGTCCGGCGAGACTCTCCACGGCGATCACATTTTTCTGCCCGCCCAATGCCGCCAGCAGGGCCGGCGCATCGGCGCGCGGCGCAGCAGTTGGCGCAACGGTCGGCACGGCGGACGCCACGGCGCGCAACGCCTCGCGAATCTCGCCGGCCACCTGATCGGCGATGGGACCTAAGACCACCTGCAATCCGTTCGTGGAGCTGCGCAGCAACCCTCGCGCGCCCAATCGCTTGAGCGCGGGCTCGTCAATCGCCCGATTGTCGACCACACTCAAGCGCAATCGCGTGGTGCAGGCGGCCACCTCGCTGAGATTCCCGGCACCCCCCAACGCCGTCACAAAGGCAGTCGCGCGATTTCCCGAAAGCGCGGGCTCGAGCGCGGGCTGATTCTCGTCGGGATCGCGCCCCGGTGTGGCGAGATTCAGGCGCACGATGCAGACGCGGAACACGGCATAGTACAAACCGAAATAGGCGGCCCCGATCGGGATCAGGAGCAGCGGGCGCTGCGCGTGCGTGAAATTGAGTACATAGTCGAAAAGCCCGGCGGAGAAACTGAAACCCAAGCGGATACCGAAGAAATTCATGAGCACCATGGCCAGACCCGTTGCAATCGCATGCAGCGCATAGAGCACGGGTGCGAGAAACATGAAGGTGAACTCCACCGGTTCGGTCACCCCGGTCAGGAATGAGGTGAGCCCCAGCGACAGCAGCAGTCCCGCCACACCGGCCCGGCGCTCGGGCCGCGCGGTGTGATACATGGCGAGGCAGGCGCCGGGCAGTCCGAACATCATGACAGGGAAGAAGCCGGACATGAAGGCACCCGCGCTTGGGTCGCCGGCAAAGAACCGTTTCAGATCTCCTGTGGCGCCGTGATAGTCCCCAAGAATGAACCAGGCAAAATTATTGAGAATATGATGCAGGCCGGTGACGATCAGGATGCGGTTCAAAACACCGTAGGCGAATAAACCGATCGAGCCGGCGCCCAAGATGGCCTGGCTGGCGCTATCCATGCCGTGCTCGATGTACGGCCATGCGTAACCGATGACGACCCCCAGCGCCAGGCCTGCAATGCCGCTGATGATGGGTACGAAGCGCCGCCCGCCGAAAAAGCTCAAGTAGTTCGGCAAGGTGATGTTGCTGTAGCGATTGTAGGCAACCCCCGCGATGACTCCAGAGAGCAACCCGACTGGGATGCTGAGCTTTGCGAGGGAGCCCGGAGCTGCGTGTAACAGGGTCTCAACCGCCCTCGTGGTCACGACGAAGCCAACCAGGGCGGCGAGCCCCGCCGCACCGTGATTCTCGCGTGCAAGTCCGACAGCAACGCCGACCGCAAACAGCACGCCGAGATTCGAGAAAATCGCGTCCCCGGCCGCCGCCATCGCCGTCCAGTTGAGCAGGTCGGGTTGGCCCAAGCGCAGCAGCAGGCCGGCGATGGGCAAGACCGCGATGGGCAGCATCAAAGCGCGGCCGAGCTGCTGAAGACCCGAAAAACGCAGCTTCATCATGTCTCTCCCCCAAGCCCAGACTGCTCGACCAGGCCGCGCACCTCGGTCGCCGAACCGGCCTTCAGGCAACGCTTCGCGAGTTCCCGGCAATCGGCAATCTTGAGGCCGGCGATCTGGCGCTTCAGGCCGGCTATCGCCGCCGGTACCACCGAGAGCTCGCGAACACCCAGACCCAATAGTATCGGTACCGCGGTGCGATCCGCTGCCACGCCGCCGCAGACGGCGACCAACTTGCCCGCCGCCTCGCCGGCCTCACCGGCGGCCGCCATCAGCTGCAGTACGGCGGGATGCAAGGCATCGGTGCGTCGGGCGAGCTGTGCGTGGCCGCGATCCATCGCCAAAGTGTATTGCGTCAGGTCGTTGCTGCCGATGGACAAAAAATCGACTTCCCGAAGCAGAGCCGCCGCCGTGAGCGCGGCGGCCGGCGTTTCGATCATCGCACCGAGGACGACGCGTTCGGTTTCCTCGAGTTCGCGGCGAACCTCCTCGATCAGCGCACGGACACTTGAGATTTCCCATATATCGGTGACCATGGGAATGAGCAGCCGTACGACCCCGTAAGGTTTCACACGCAGTGCCGCGCGCAACTGCGTGCGCATCAAATCAGGCCGGGCCAGACCGGTTCTCACGCCGCGCATGCCGAGCGCCGGATTGTCCTCCCGCGGCAGGGGCAGGTATCGCAGCGGCTTATCGCCGCCCACATCCATCAGCCGCAGGATCAACGGGCGGCCGCCGAGCGCATCGGCAATGCCTTGATAGGCTTCCAGCTGCTCCGCCTCCGATGGCGCCGTCTCTCGTTCGATGAACAGAAATTCGGTTCGCAATAGGCCGCAGCCCTCAGCGCCGCCCGCCACCGCGGCAATCGCGTCCGCGGCGCTGCCGAGATTCGCAAACACTTCGATGCGCGTACCATCGAGCGCGCGGCATTCAGCAAAGGCCGCGGCACGCAGCGCCGCTCGGCGCGCACCGTTCGCCGCAACTTGGGATCGAGCCTGCGCGATCGCGTCCAGCGTCGGCGCGCTTTGCAGCTTGCTGCGGTCGGCATCCACGATCAGGATCTGGCCGTCGGCGATCTTGCGCAGCGCCGGCCCGAGTCCGATCAGCATGGGTATCTCCATCGCGGCGGCAAGGATGACCACATGCGATGTGGCGCCGCCGCCGCTCAAGGCAAGCGCAACCAATCGAGTACGATCGAGCGCAGTCAGTTCCGACGGCAGCAAATCATCCGCGAGCAGCACCGCCTGTTCGGGCAGCGGCAGATGCATGGGACGAGCCTCGCCGGCCAGGGCCAGCAGCACATGTGCCTCGACATCCAGCAGATCGTCGGCGCGTTCACGCAAACGCGAGTCATCGAGTGCTTGCAATTCGGCCATCGACCGCCGGGTGGCCTCGCGCCAGGCAAAGCCGGCGCTCTTGCCCGCCGCCATTCGCTCGCTGACGCTTAGCAACAAGCCCGGGTCATCGAGAAACTCGAGGTGTGCCTCGATGATTTCGCGACGCTCCGCGCCGCCTGTATCCCGCACCCGCTGTAGGCGCAGGCGCACATTCGCGAGCGCCCGATCGAGTTCGGCCCGTTCATGCGCGATGCCCGCGCCTTGCTCGCTGACCTCGATGTCGCGGCGTTCGATCCGCGCCGCGCGCCCCACGGCAAATCCGCGTACGGCGCTGATGCCGGTCAGCTCGCCTTCCAGGATTGCATGCGGTGCAGCGGGCGCCGCCCCAACCGCCGCAGGGACCCTGGGCGGCAGCCCGGACGCGGGCTGGAGCGCGGCCGCGGCGGACTCGTGCACGGCCTCGGATCGCTTGGCTTCTTCGAGTCCGGCCTCAATGGCGACGATGGCTTGCGCAGCGCTGCTGCCGCTCGCGTGGATTTGCAGCTCATCTCCGTGACGGACTCCCAGCGCCATGATCGCGACGACGCTGCGCGCATCGGCAGTGCGCCCATGCGCGGCAAAGGTCATTGGCGTTCCCGTGGCCTTGGCGCGGCGCGCGAGCAACGCGGCCGGGCGTGCGTGCAAACCCTGCCGCAATGTAATTTTGAGCGTCCGCTGTGCGCCTGAAGCGTCGCCGGCCGGTGGAGGGGGCGCCGGAACGATCTGCGCCTGTGTCAGCGCCGCGATATCGATTTCGAAAAGCAGATCGCCGGCCGAGATTTTTCCGGGTCCCCGGCGATTCTGCAGCACGATGCCCTCGGCGGTGACGACGATCGGCGTGATCAAGCTCTTCGCAGCGCGGGCGACAATGTCAAGATCGAAACAAATGAGCTCCTCGCCGGCCTGGACCCGGGCACCGGGTTTGACGCGCGCTGTAAATCCTCGACCGCCGAGATGTACCGTATCGATGCCGACGTGAATCAACACGTCGATTCCGTGGGGGCTGCGGATGGACACGGCATGGGCGCTGTCGGGCAAGGTTATGATTTGACCTGAGCAAGGCGCCCTGACGCTACCCACTGTCGGATCGATGGCGAGGCCGTCGCCGAGCATACGCCCGGCAAACACCGCGTCAGGGACCTCGTCCAGGCTCGAGCACCAGCCATCAAACGGTGCGATGATTTTCAGTGCCAACCCCTACCCCCCAATCTCTACCCAGGCGAGTCCCCACATGGGATCCAGCCGAGGCCGTGCGAACTTGAGGCAAATGTCATGACGGCCGGTCAACGGCGGCAGGCGTTGCACCGGCAAAACCGTGACCCCGGCGCGATTGCCGGCGGGGGCCAGCGGCAGCAACGCGAGCGGCATGCCATCGCAACCATCCAGGTGAATTTCGAGCTCGCCGAAAAGGCTTCGCGCGTCGCCCACGCGGATTGAGGCAACGTCCGGACCGAGCTCATAGTTGAACGGCAGTGCCGCGACAGCCGCCACAATACTGGGTCCCTGCTGTAAATCCACGCCGCGATATATCCAGCAAGGATTCATGATGTCCAGCGCAATGGGTGCATCTGCAGCGCCGGCCCCGGCGCGCGCCACCGGTTCGAGCAAGAGGCCGACCCGATCGCTGCACTGATCAAGTTCGGCGCTGCTGCGCCGCGCGGCCGCATGTGCATCCAAAACCTTGCTCCAGGTTTGGGACGTCTTTTCCGTACCCACGAAGGTCGCCGCACGCAGGAGGGTGCCCATGGGCAGCGTCAGCGGCCCGGAATAGGCGATCGAGGCGGCTGACGGTTCGCGGCCTTCCAATGCATAGCGAATGTGCGTATCGAGGCCGGCGCGGGCCAGCTCAGGAAGGTTCGCGAGGGTCACACGCCATCCCCTCCTCCGTGCGCGTGATGTGTGCGTCGATACCGAAAGCACTGTCCGCGGCTGCCACACCGAGCGAATGATAGCGCGCCATCATGCCGCCGAGGCGCGTAAGGAATCCAGGCCAGTCACGCTGCGGCGCCGACCAGGCCACCTCGGCAAGGGCCGCCGCCCGCGGCAACGCCATCCACTCGAGGCGCGCCTCGGTTTGAATGTGTTCGGTCCACAGATCCGCTTGAACTCCCAGTACATGGGTCTGTTGCGCTTGCGAGAGTTGCGGATCCAGCGGCTCGAATCGATACACATCCGCGAGGGAGGAAATCTCGAGACGGCCGGGCGGCTCGGTCGCAAGAGTGCTTTGTCTGCGGTCGAAATACAGAGTGGGCTGCGGTGCGAGCACCGTGTCATTACCTCGCCGAGCGGCGGCGCGTGCCCCTGAAGTGCCATGCCACGACATCACCACCGCGTCGCTCGGCAAACCCGGCTGAAGTATTTCGTCCCAGCCCACCAGACGCCGGCCATGCGCCGACAGGTAGCGGCCGATTTCCTGCGTGAAATAAGTCTGCAGCGCAGCACTGTCGGATATTCCCAGCTCACGGGCCCGCGCTTGCACCGTGGGCGATGCGTTCCATTCATCCTTGACCGCCTCATCGCCGCCGACGTGAACATAGGGCGAAGGGAACAATTGGAGCACCTCGCCGAGCACATTTTCCAAGAACGCGAAGGTGCTGGGCTCGACATTGAAAAGATGCGTGTGCACGCCCCACTTGGAAGAGACCGCGAGCGACGGTGTCCCCTCGCCGCTTGCCGTGCCGAGCGCCGGATACGCCGCGATCGCCGCCTGGGCGTGTCCCGGCATGTCGATTTCGGGAACAATTTGCACATGGCGCGTGGCCGCAAATGCCACGATGCCGCGCACCTCATCTTGAGTGTAGTAGCCACCGTAAGGTTTCGGGGTCGGCGCGCCGGGAACGCTCGCGGGAATCCGCCATGCTCCCACCGACGTCAGGCGCGGATATTCGCGGATTTGCAAACGCCAGCCTTGATCGTCGGTCAAATGCCAGTGCAGCACATTCAATTTGTGCCAAGCCATCCAGTCGATCATGGAACGCACAAAGGCCGGCGATTGGAAATGCCGCGATGAATCGAGCATCAAGCCGCGCCAGGCATACTTCGGCTCATCGACGATGGTCTGCGCCTGAATGCGGCCGGTTTGGAGACCTGCGGGCAGCAACTGCCAGAGGCTCACAGCGCCGTAGAAAAGTCCCGCGGAAGTACTCGCCGATACGGTCACCCGATGCGGCGTGACCTCGAGTCGATAGGCTTCAGGGCCGAAGTCCGGCGCCTTCTGGAAAGTGATGACGGATCTGCCGGCCGCCGCCGGAG
The DNA here is from genome assembly GCA_963775565.1 of uncultured Gammaproteobacteria bacterium. Classification (GTDB taxonomy): domain Bacteria; phylum Pseudomonadota; class Gammaproteobacteria; order Steroidobacterales; family Steroidobacteraceae; genus Bog-1198. Next base: position 430,564 of record CAVZJP010000013.1, on the reverse strand, counting down.
CGGCGGCCACGAGGGGTATGACCAGTCCGTTGCTGCGCTTCCAAAGCTCGACCAAATAGCGTCCCGCTTCAGCGGCGTCGCCCGCCGTCGCAACGATGGTGGTGGCGGAACTCACTTCGAACCAGCCCGCGGCCGGCACCACGTTTCGTGGTAGCGGAATGATCCCGACCTGCTCGGCCGCCGCAACGCAAGCGCAAAAAGAGAGGGCAGCGGCGCATACCGCTGCCCTCATTCGCTGCATCATCCTCGAGCCGTACCGCACGCTCAACACTCTACCCCATTGCCGCGAGCGGCGACTCCGTGGACCTCTTACATTTTGAACCGGAAGTTCAAGTAGTACTGCGAGCCGTTCTTGTAGAACGCACGCGGCTGATCCGTGTTCAAGGCGTAGTACTTGAGGGTCGGGTTGTTGAGATTCTGACCATCCAGCGTAATCGAGAAATTCTGATTGATGGTCCAGCCCAACGAGGCCGACAGCGTGCCGATGTTGTACTGCGTGAACGCCGTGCTGCGATCCAGACCGCTGTAGAACGACGAGCGGTAGGTGTAGTTCACCCGCGCGCTGAAGTGCTGATTCTCTGCATAGCCGGTGAGGTTGTAAGTGTTCTTGGAAGTTCCCACCAGCCGATCGTCGCCCCCCGCGGGCACTTCCGAGGTCTGCTTGCCGTCGGCATAGGTGTAGTTGCCGATGAAGCCGAAGTTCTCCGTAAACGCCTGCTGATAAGCGAATTCGGCGCCTTCGACCCGGCCCTTTGCATTGATGGGCGCGGTCAAGTCGTAGGGCACCACGGTACCGTTGGGAAACACGGTGCTATACGTCAGATAGTCCTTGGTGATGGTGCCATAGCTCACATAGTTGCGCAGATCCATGTAGAAGGCAGTAACCGACAATAGGGACTGCTTGGCGAAATACCATTCGATACCTGCATCCAAATTGGTCGAACGGATCGGTTCCAAGTTCGGATTGCCGGTCGAACCGCTGCCGTGCGGCTGGGGCTCCGGAGGAACCGCGGCTGCGCCCGGGGGCGACAAACTGGTGAATCCGCCGAGCGCGGAATAATCCGCACGGGTCATGGTCTCACCCGCTGCAAAGCGCGCCACCAGGTTCGGTGCCACGTCGATCTTTAAGTTCGCGCTCGGCAACACATCGTTGTATGTGTTCTTGGTGTTAACGGGGATAAACGGGCCGAAGGCCGAAGTCGTGATCGCACCCGGCTGAGTTGCGCCGGCCGCGGTGTAGGTCAGCACATTTTCGTCGGTGCGCACGTAGCGCAGGCCGATATTGGCCGCCCAATTACTACCCTTGAAATCCGCCTGCACGTATGCCGCGGCATCGTTCTCGTACACCGCAAACATCGAGTTCCAGTCCAAGCGGCTCACAGGATCGCGATTCACGTTGGCCGGGCTGTTGTAGGCCGCCAATTGTTCCGGCGACCAGTACCAGACTCCGGTAGGAATGCTGGCGCCGAAGGTGTTGAAGTTCGATGGATAGTTCGAGAAGCCACCGGTGGGATAGGCAGCGGGGCTCTGGCCGGCAGCGGTCGGACCCTGGCCGATGACATCCGCGGAGGTACGGTCATGCTTCTCCCAGCGCACGCCGAACTTCAAATCCTTCCAAGCATTGTTGTCCATCTTGAAAGCGCCGTCGATCTTGGCCCAGGTTTCCGTATCCTGCACGTCGATGTTTTGATCGCCGAAGATCCAACCAAAAGCCACCGGCACGCCGCCCGGGGTGGGCGTGGTGTTGTTCTGGCTCCCCAGATTGAAGCTCGGACCGGTGCCGATGCCGTTCAGTTGGTAGCCGGCGCCGGTGCCGATGCCCGGTGAAGTCTCCGATACGTCTTGTTCCGGCGTCTTGCCGTCTCCCCATGAGTAACCGACCTGGCCAAAGATGGTCAGCGCATCGGTCGCGTTCCAGGTGTTGTCGAGGTTGACGAAGTTTGCCGTTGCCACTTCGTCTGGCCGGGAGATTTGGTCGTAAACGCCGTAGTCCGTGCCCGCGACCGGCGCGAAATTCGCCGAGGTGAGCGTGTTGCCCGCTACCGTATAACCCGGTAGAGGGGCCTGGCCAAAGCCATTATTGATAAAATGCGTACCCCAGATCAGATAGTTGCGATTGTAGTTGCTCGCGGTTAGTTTCGAGGAAAACGCCGATAAATCGATGGTGTCGTTTTCAACCGGCTTGAACTCTACATCGATCAGGCCGCCCTGACGCTCGCGTGTCTGCGTGAAGAAGGCGGCGCCCTGCTCATGCGGATATTGCACGCCTGACAGGTCGGGGTTCGACGTCGCGATGGGGCTACCCGGCGCGATGGTGTCGTAGCCCAGCACTTCGATGCCGTCGCGGCGCAGGTGCCGCTTCTCGTAGAACAGCTGCAGCATGACGCCGAAGTTATTCGCGTCGTTTTTCCAAGCGCCTAAGGCGCTGAACTGCGGATCGGTCTTTGACGGCAGGTCCGCATATACCGCGCCGGCCGAGGCTTCGAGAGTAAAGGGTTTGGAGAAATCGTCGATCGGTTTGCGAGTGACAATGTCGATCGATCCCGCCACCCCGCCTTCGACCAACTCGGCGCTGGAACTTTTCTGCACGACGACCCGGCTGACGATTTCCGAGGGCAGCAGGGTGTAACTGACACTGCGCCCCACCGTGCCCGTTTGGTCGAGCACGAACCAGTCGCCGGAGGCGACGCTGTGGCCGTTGATCAATGTCTGGGTCAGGCTGGGATTGGTGCCGCGCATGCTGACGCGATCGTTCTCGTCGAAACCGCCTTCGGTGGCTCCGGCGGAACTCACGGTGACGCCCGGCACTCGGGCCAAGGAGTCCGCGACATTCTTGTCCGGCATCTTGCCGATGTCATCGGCCGTTACCACGTCGATCACTTCCGTCGAATCGCGTTTCGCTTCGAGCGACGCTTCCACCGATTTGCGAAAGCCGGTGACGACGATCTCCTCCAACGCGCTGTTATCAGGCGCGGTCGCCGCAAGCGCCAATGACGGCGGCACGAGCATCGCGATCCCGAGTGCCGACTTGACCGCCAAGGCGATCCGATTCATATAGATATCCCCTGTCCGATTCATATCAATGCTCCCTTCCCAATTGCGTTTGAGATTTACTGCGTCCGCCGTGTGGTTTCTCTTGCATGCCACACCAGTTAAGACCCAATATAATACCAATTATCAATATTCGCTAGTGCCGTGTAATAAAGACAATATGAACATATACTTAATGAATATAATCAACATGTTATTTGCAATAGTATATTCTTGTTGTTCTCTTACTGGTATTTCTTTGGTATTATTTTAAAGAGAAAACAGTACCATGGCACCGTCCACCATCACATCGCTCGCTAAAGCACTGGGTCCCCTGGACGGTCAGGGCAATTTGCCGCTGTACCAGGAATTGCAGCGAATGCTGCGCAAAGCGATCGATAGCCGAATCTTGGGTCCCGACGATGCGCTGCCCTCGGAGAGAGATTTGGCCGCGGATTTTGCGGTGTCGCGCATAACGGTGCGCAAAGCGCTCGATGGACTGGTTGCGGATGGATTGCTCGTGAGGCGTCAAGGCGCCGGCAATTTCGTTTCGGCGCGAGTCGACAAGAATTTCGCGATGCTCACGTCCTTCTCCGAGGACATGCGCGCGCGCGGCCGCACGCCGCACAGCGTATGGCTGAAAAGAGCGGCAGGCACCGTTACGCCGGAAGAAGCTCTTGCGTTGCGCCTAAGCCCGGGCACTCCCGTTTTCCGCTTCAATCGAATTCGATATGCCGACGATTCACCCATGGCAGTGGAATACGCCACCATTGTCGCGACGGCTCTGCCGTCCCTCGACGCGGTCGGCGCCTCGTTATACGAGGCGTTGGAGCACGCGGGGCACCGCCCGGTACGCGCTCTGCAGCGATTGCGCGCAGTGCTTCTCACCTCCGATCAGGCGGAGCTACTGAAAGCCAAAGCGGGAGATGCCGGCCTGCTGGTCGAGCGACTGGGATCCTTGCCGGACGGCCGGGCGATCGAATTTTCGCAATCCTTCTACCGCGGCGACACCTACGACTTCGTCGCCGAGTTGAGCACGTGAACGACGCGGGTTCGCGCATCGCGGAGCGAACTCGTATGTTCGAGGAAGCCGCCGACGCCTCGAATGCCGTGCGCACTCAATTCAAGCTGGATGCAACCGCCATGGCCGCCATCGGGGCGGAGCTGCGCCGTCTGCGCCCTCGGGCGGTGATCACCTGCGCGCGCGGCAGCTCCGATCACGCTGCGACCTATGCCAAATATCTAATTGAAACGCGCGCTCGGGTGCTGACCGCATCGGCGGCGCCGTCGGTGAGCTCGGTCTACGGCGTCACGCAGGACGTGCGCGGCTGCCTATTCATCGCCATATCCCAATCCGGGCGCAGTCCTGACCTGCTCGCGTCGGTGCATTCCGCGAAAGCATCCGGTGCCACCATTCTCGCGTTATGCAACAGTGCCGACTCCCCGCTCGTTGCGGCCGCCGATCTGGTGATCGAGCTGCGTGCCGGCCGGGAGACCAGCGTTGCGGCGACAAAATCCTACATCGCTTCGCTCGCGGCGATTGCGCGCTTGGTCGCATCATGGACGCAAAACGATGCGCTCGAATCCTCGCTCGAGAGGCTTCCGGATCTGCTGGATCAGGGTTGGGCTCTGGACTGGTCTGCCGCGTTGCCGGAGCTCGAGTCCGCTGCCAATCTGTATGTCGTCGGCCGGGGCTTGGGGCTGGGAGCCGCTCAGGAAACGGCCCTGAAGTGCAAGGAGACCTGCAGCATGCATGCTGAGGCATTCAGCAGTGCCGAGTTGCGGCATGGACCGTATACGTTGCTCAAGAAGGGTTTTCCCGCCCTGCTGTTCGCGCAGCGGGACGCCACATTGCCGGGAGTCGAAGCGCTCGCCGGTGAGCTGGCGCGGCGCGGCGTGCCGGTTTTGCTGGCCGGCGCCAGGGCGCCGGGCGCAGTCTTGCTGCCGACCCTGGATGCCGCGGCGGAACTCGCTCCGATATTGCTGGTGCAAAGCGCCTACCGGATGATCGCGTCGTTGGCGGTTCGTCGCGGTCTCGATCCGGACCACCCACCCCACCTGCAAAAGATTACGGAGACGGTGTAGTGCGAACCGCGCTGATGAACGGCCGGATACTTTCCGGCGAGAGTATCGTGAGCGGTCAGGCATTGCTGCTCAATGACGGGCGTATCGAGGCCATCGTGCCTGCCACCGATCCGCGGTGCCGCGCATCCGACGGCTTTGATCTCGAAGGTCGCATCTTGCTGCCGGGTTTCATCGATGTGCAGGTCAACGGCGGCGGCGGCGTGCTGTTCAATGATGATCCGAGCCTGGAGTCGATCCGCGCGATCGGCGCGGCTCATCGGCGATTCGGCACCACGGGCTTTCTGCCGACCCTGATCAGCGACGACCTGGATACCATCGGGCAAGCCATCGCGGCCGTGCAATCTTCCCTCGATCTGCATCTGCCCGGCGCGCTGGGTATTCACATCGAAGGGCCCTTTTTGAACTGGGCGCGCCGCGGTGTGCACGATCCCAAGCATTTGCGCCTGCTCGACAGCGGGGTGGTCTCCTTGCTGTGCAGGCTTCGCGGCGGGCGTACGGTGCTCACGCTGGCGCCGGAAATGACCACGACGGACATGATCGCACGCCTGGCCGCGGGCGGAATCTTGCTGTCCGCCGGCCACAGCGACGCAAACTTTGCGCAAACCTCCGCGGCAATCGCACATGGCGTCCGCGGATTCACGCACCTGTTCAACGCCATGGCGCCCCTGGCGCCGCGCGAACCCGGTATCGTCGGCGCCGCGCTATACGACGCAAATACCTGGTGTGGAATCATCGTTGACGGGCATCACGTGGATCCGGTCATGCTGAAATTGGCTCTGCGCTGCAAGCGTCACGATCGGTTCATGTTGGTCACCGACGCGATGCCGGCAGTGGGATCACCCGGGCCCAGCTTCGTGCTGCAGGGACGCACCATCACGGTGGCGGATGGCGTATGCCGCGATGAAAACGGCACGCTGGCCGGGACCGCGTTGGATATGGCCACCGCCGTGCGCAACGCCGTGTCCTTACTCGGCTTGAGCGTAGCGGAAGCGGCACGGATGGCCAGCGAATACCCCGCCGAATTTCTCGGGTTGGAGTCCGAGATGGGACGAATCGCGCCTGGCCTGCGGGCCAATCTGGTTCTTTTGGACGATGATCTGCAGGTGCAACGAACCTGGATCGACGGAGTCCCAAATCCGTGATCTGCATCCGATCCTAACAAAATCGTCATCTGGCAGAGTGCACCCTTGCGGTTCTCAGCCGTTGCAGCTGGCATTGTCAACAACTACAAGGAGACCCCATGCATTCCTCCATATTGAAGATTATCGCCCTAGCGGGTATTGCGTTGCTCGGCGCGAGCCCCACTTGGGCCGACACGCCGGGAAAGCATCCGGCCTATCTTCACGCTCTGAGCGATCTTCGGGATGCGCGTGCTCATTTGCAACAAGGGAGCAGCAGCAATTCGATTGATCGAGCGGAAATGCACGCCATCGAGAATATCGACAAAGCCATCGGCGACATCAAAACTGCCGCAATCATGGATGGCAAGAACATCCAGGACCACGTCCCGGTCGATGCGAAGATGGATCGTCCTGGCCGCCTTCACAGGGCTAGGGAGCTGCTGGACAAGGCGCATCACGATGTGTCCGGCGAGGAAGATCAACCCGACACGCAGGGCCTGCAAATGCGCGTGATCAAGCATATCAATGAAGCGCGCAACTCGGTGCAGCACGCCATCGATATGGTCAACAACCACAGCTAAGGTCTCCAGGTCCGCCCATGAGGGCGGACTCCTTTTAGTGCTGCAAGCCGGGAATCGCCTCTGGCGACGCGCTCCGCACAAAGGCAACAGCTTCGTGAAGCGTCGGGAATATCCGATCAGCACCCACCACCGGAGTAATGCGGTGCCGGTCCAGATCCGATCTGAGGTAGCTGGTGACTCGTCCGAAAATCACGGTGATCTGTTTGTTTGACATCTCGTTGAGCAAATCGCGCAGGGCCTGAGCGGCGCTGCAGTCGATGTCGGTGATTGCGCTGGCGTCGATGATGATCCAGCGCACCGGGGTTGGGGCGCGCGCCACCAGTGCTCTGAGCTCATCGCTGAAGCGGTTTTGATTTGCGTAGAAAAGATCTGCGCCAAAGCGGTAAACGATGAGTCCCGGATCGCTCTGCTTGCCGGGCTGCGCGGGGACCGGCACCCAGCGCCCCGTCGCATCGGCCACCATCATCATGGTGTGCGGGTGGTAGCTATGGCGCACGTGTCTCAAGAGCGAAACCGCGATCGCCATCAGAACGCCCTGCTCCACGCCGAGCACGACCACCGCCGCCGCCGTGGCAACGGCCAAATAAAACTCGCCCGGGCTTTCGCGGCGGATGTCCCGCAGCTCCGCCATCTTGATCATGCCGACGCCGATGCAAAATACAACAGCTGCCAACACGCAACGCGGCAGGAATTGCAGCGGTCCGAGTGCAAACAACAATATCAGCAGCACCACCGCGGCCAGCGTCAATTGCGCGAGCTGACTGCGCGCTCCGGCGTGTTCCGCGGTTGCCGTTTGCGTGGGGCTGCCGTTGACCACGAATGTCCCGGTCAGCGCGGCGGCGATATTGGCGGCCGAGAGCCCAAGAATATCCGCGTCCGTGTCAACTTTTTCGTGATAACGCATTGCGAACGCCCTCGATGTGGCCGCACTTTGCGCAATGATCATCACAAAACATGAGCCGGCCACGGGCAGCAGCAACAGCATCTCCCGCCAGGCCACGATGGGAAAACGGATCGAGGGCAATCCACCAGCTATCGGGCCGATGATTGCGATGCCCCTTTCGGCAAAGTGCCATGCGCTACTCGCCGCGATCGCGCCCACGACCGCTAGCAACGAGAGCGGCCAGCGCGGCGCAAAGCGGTTTCCGAGCAGGATGCAGCCCGCGACCAGGGTGGATAGCACCAGGGTCGGTACATTCGGATGCGGCAGGCTCAACAGGATCTGCCACAACCGCACCAGCGAGTAGTGCGAAGCGACGGCGACGCCAAACATGTCGCCCAACATTGCAATGCCGACCTGGATTCCGACGCCGGTCAAAAAGCCGGTGAGGACCGTGCGCGACAGAAAATCAGCCAAAAAACCCAACTTGAAGATCCGCGCCAATAACAGATAGCCGCCCGTGAGCAGCGCCACCATGCCGACCAGCGCCATGTAATGCTCGCTGGCGGGTGCAGCATTGCCTCCTAACGAACCGGCCAAGATCGCTGCGGTGGCGGAATCCGCGGCCACGACCAGGTGGCGCGAAGATCCGAATGCGGCGAAGGCAACCAGGGGGACCAGTAATGTATAGAACCCGGTGACCAACGGCGCGCCGGCGATATGTGCATAGCCCAAAACTTGCGGCAAGTTGATAGACGCGAGGTTCACTCCTGCGAGTCCATCCCGCAGGACACCGCGGCGACTTAGAGGTCTTAGCGCCCCAAACAAATCGAGCGACGAAATCCATTTTGCGAGCGACATTTGCATTGTTAGGTAAGGCGGATGTTATGCTTTTCCGGATGAATTCGCCGCTCACACCATTTCATATCGCCGTGCAAGTGCGTGATATCGCGGAAGCGCGCCGGTTCTACGGGGATACCCTGGGATGCGCAGAGGGCCGCAGCGATACGCTTTGGGTGGACTTCAATCTCTACGGGCATCAGTTCGTCTGCCACCTAAATCCGCATCTCGGCGCCCATGGAAGGCTCGCGAGTCACTTCAACCCGGTCGACGGGCAGGGAGTGCCGGTGCCCCACTTTGGGGTGGTGCTTCGACCGCAGCAGTGGTCGGAACTGGCACTGCGGCTACGGCACAGCGGCATCGAATTCATCATCGAACCCTACACTCGATTCCAAGGGCAAACAGGCGAACAATCGACGATGTTTTTTCTGGACCCCAGCGGCAACGCATTGGAGTTCAAGGCGTTTCAAGACATCGAGACTCAGCTCTTTGCCGTGGATGGGACAGTCCGGAACGCAGAATAATTCGAGTAATTCATTGTAATATATTGATTTTATTATTGTATTTATCGGGAACGAAACCCATTTTTGCTTCCCTGCAAATGCGAGCCACGCACTAGGCCAATCAATCGTTACGACATCCGTCGGCAAAGGCAAACGATGATCGATTCCGCTTGGCTCGATACATTGCGGCATCCGCCGCGTGCACCAGGGTCTCAACCGTCGTCCCATTCGACGGACGCATCGCGACGCCAATGCTTGGACGCACGCTAAGCGTCAGCAACCCGATCTTGAATGGAGCGGCCACCGCCTCAAACAACGTCATGGCGATGTAGCGCAATCGTGGGCGGCTCGCGCCAATGATCATGCACGCCATATTCATCGCCACCTAACCGGCTTACGACATCCTGGGCACGGAGCGCGTGCGCGAGCCGCGACGCGATCAGATTTAGGAGGCGATCACCGGTCGCGTGCCCATGGGCGTCGTTCAGCGCCTTAAATCCATCGAGGTCAAGATAGACGACCGCAAGATCGGGTGGACTGGAACCTTGACTCATCAGCGCACGGCCGAGCGCTCAAGAAAAAACCGTCGATTCGGCAGCGCACTCAGATCATCGTGAAAGGCCAGATAGCGGGATCGCTCCGTATGTCCGCGTTACGAGACATCTGTAACTCGTCTTGCATCTTGGCCAACATCGCGCGTAATTGGCATCACGCGTTCTGTCAGAGCGAGATCCATATCCGTCGATCAGTTCGTCATCCAACGTCGATGCGGGTCATTGAGATAAATTGCGATCCGGATGATCGGTTCGACCCGAGTTCAATAACCATTCGCTCACGCAAGCGAGTGGCCCTTCCTGGCCGTCATACGGTCCTAAGTGCCGAGTTGCGATCTCTCGCTGCGGGCAGCCGAAAGACGTAATGGATCCGCATCCACTTCTGCCGCCAAGGGTAGGTAAGCCTCGCACGATTTTTGTCACAAGGCCGCTTGCTGGATCGCTAACGGAATTCCGTAAATACCTCGCAACTCTGTTAGGATGTCCGTCGCGTCAGCCCAGGACCAGACCTGTCCAAATGTCGCGTTCAAATTGGATAGGGTTTGCCTTCGCGTCGGAGCGTAACAACGATGACCTCGCCGCCGATCTACTGATACCCTCATGTCTCGGGTATCCCTTTCTGCAACGGAGATTGAGAGCTTCGGTGCTCCGTCGGTGTGACCCCGGTATGACGCCGAAATCTCGAGCGAAGCTTTGTGGCGTGCCGAAACCCAGCGCCGTCGCCGTTTCCGTCACGCTCACATCCTTCACCAGCAGCAACTCCTGAGATGCTTCCATTCGGAGACGTCAATATCGTCTGTCCAACGGTCTCGCGCGTCAGCACCCGCCAAATTCGATGAAAGTGAAATGGCGAGACCGCAGCCGCGGAAGCGCAGCTCGGCAAGTGAAGGCGGATCATCCATCCGCCCCGAGAGCAGGGTGTCGGCGCGTTCAAACCTGCCCCACCATCGCTCGAATGTATGTCCTCATCACCTGGCCTCCCCTGTTGCATGCCCTCTTTGTACGCTTCTCGTGCAAAAGCGCGGTCCACCGCTTGCTGTTTATACCTCGGCAGGGCTAGCCTTATCCGCAACCCATGAAAAAGACCAAAATTAAATGGTTAAACGCTCCGCAAAAGCATGACTATCCTGCCGCGCGGGCATATCTGCAGTTGATTTTTCAGCCGCGCGAAGCGAAGAAGCTCGTCGACAAATTGAAACGCTCAAAGGTCGAGCGATTTGCCGCCAAGGACATTTTTCGTGCTGCTCAGGTGCCCCTTTTGCCCCTCAGTGATGGCGACGTCAAGAAGGACCGGCAGTTGATCAATCATAAAAAGGCTCTTTCCCCGCTTCTGCTTTACCGCGATCCCGATCTTCGCAAGCTCATCATAGTCGACGGCTATCACCGGCTATGTGCGGTCTACTCGTGTGATGAACAAGCGATGATCCCCTGCCAAATAATCTAAAGAACCTGTGGCGGACACAATTCATTTAGCAATCGGTCAAACTGTTCCTGCTCGATGGGCTTGGTAATGACCCTGGCCCGTTCACCCAGCTCGAAATTATCTACTTGTACGTTGTAGCCCGTGGCAATGATGATCGGCACAGCAGGGGCGCGCTGCAGGATCTCCCGCGCCAATTGCAGCCCCGACATCTCCGGTAGGCTGATATCGGTCACGACGACATCGAAAGCATCCGGTTCGAACAATTCCAGTGCCTCTTCCGCGCTGGCGACAGCCACTACCGTGTGACCCGAGAGAATTTCAAGGGTGATTTCCCGTACCAGATCGTTATCTTCGACGTACAGGATGCGCAGCGGGACCGCCGACGCGTTCATCGACTCACTCCTTGTATAACGGATAGTAAATCCGCAAATCGTTGTGCAGACCCGCGCCAGGATGCGCGACCAGGCGACCCCCGTGTTTCTGCAGCCAGTGTTGGGCGCCGCCCAGTATCAAGTCTCGCGGCTGAACCAAGCGCGACTCGTCGCGGAGAAGCGCTTCAGCACTGCAAATTTCGCCGAACGACAATTCACTGGAAAATGACACGCAGGCTTCCTCGCGCGCGCGGCTGACGTCTATCTTCAATTCGGCGCCCACAGGCAACCTGTCGATGCTAAACGTCAACAGTCCCAACAGCAGCGTGCGCAGCTTGGTTAAGCACCGCTGACACCTGCAGACTCTTGTCACCCGCTACAGATATACCGACGCTCCGACTCGAAGCATCGTGCCGCAAGAATCGTCTAACCTCATCGATCAGGTTTACCACATTGAAGACCGCCGGCTCGCCTTCCGCCACCGTCAACTGATCGATGATCTCGAGCATGTCGCGTTCATGACTCGCCATTGCGCGCTTTGCGAGAGCCGACGTATGTTCGATCAGCGCCCCGCTGACCCCGCCTTGCTTGGCAGACCGAACGAGCAGTTCAAAGGAGCTGTGAATCGCCTGCAACCCTCCCCGCATCTCATGAATATACGTTTGACGGCACCGATCATTGATGAGCGTCTGCAGCGCTGCATCGAATACATCGCCGATTTCCCACCCTTTCGTCGCCGGCTCAACTTGTGAAGTCACGAGAGCTGTTACCTATGCTGCGCCCCATTAGGGGCTTCAATCATATTCCCGTCACGCACGCCGCAGAAGCCTACACGTTGTCCTTCCAGGACCGCCGTGTCCGACGCAGTAGCGAGCACGCGTAGGTGTGTCCCTACAGTACTAGGCTGTTGACGGCTATTGATGCACTTGACGGAAACGCCCAAGATCCGGCGTTGGAGCCATTATACGAGGCAGCCGTGCACGACATATTCGGATTGTCCAATGTCTGCTGAGGACGAGGAGAAACTTCCGCACGTCGCAGCACTCAGGAACGCCCACGAGAATTTGCTGGCCGGAAATCGAGGCGAACAAGAGCTACGCGATGCAAGAGAGGCTCTTGAACAAAAAAATCAGGAGTTGCAGCAACAACGGGAATGGTTTCAGGTCACCTTATCCAGCATAGGCGACGCGGTCATTACGACCGATGCGCTCGGCGCAGTGACGTTCTTGAATCCCATTGCCGAGGCAATGACGGGTTGGACATCGGCGGAAGCGGCAGGCTTGCCACTCTCCAAAATATTCACCATCGTCGATGAGTTTACCGGGGAGCCTGTGGAACACCCCGTCAAGACGGTATTGCGTGAAGGCCGGATTGTCAGACTCGCAAACACGTCTCTTGTCCGTCGAGACGGCACCGTCCGGGCAATAGAAGACAGCGCGGCTCCCATTCGGGATCGCACGGGCAGGCTGACCGGTATTGTCACGGTTTTTCACGACGTGACGGCCCAACGAAAAGCCGAAGAGGCGTTGACTGAAAGCGACGTTCGGTTCCGTACCATTTTCAATCAAGCCGCGATCGGTATTGCCGTGACGGACTTGACAGGTCGCTTCATAAGGGTCAATCAAAAATTTGCGGACGTATTTGGTTATTCGATCGAAGACCTGCAACAGCGAACATTGCTCCAGCTTACGCACCCCTCGGATCTTTATTTCGCGCAACAGAGCGTTGCCCGCCTAGTCGGCGATGAGAACACGGACTTCGTTCTTGAGCAGCGCTGCATACGTAAGAATGGCGCCGTAATCTGGACCTTGTGTACCATCACCCTGGTAAAGGACCGGGCAGGTCATGCCCAGCACTTGATAGGGATCGTCGAAGACATTACGGAGAGAAAGCTTGCTCAGGAGGCACAGTCTCGGCTGGTGGCCGTCATTGCCTCATCGGACGATTCCATTATCAGCATGACCCTCGACGGTGTCGTGCTCAGTTGGAATCGTGCTGCAGAACAAATGTACGGCTACACGGCGAATGAAATGGTCGGCAAGGCGACTCAGGAGCTGATCCCGCCGGATCGTTTGGACGAGGAGCCGGCTATTCTAGATCGGATTCGCAGAGGCGAGCGCATCGAACATTTTGAAACGCTGAGAAAGCGCAAGGATGGGTCAGTATTCAACGTCTCAATAGCCGTGTCGCCGATCGAGGATTCACGCGGAAAAATAATTGGTGCGTCGAAAATTACCCGGGACATCACTCAGGGCAAGCTCGCCGAAGCAGCACTGCGGGAGACGGATCGCCGGAAGGACGAGTTTCTAGCGACGCTCGCTCACGAGTTGCGCAATCCGCTGGCCCCTATTCGGCAAGCAGCACTGATCTCGGAGTCTCCCAACGTCACTGACGCGCAAAGACGCTGGAGTCATCATGTCATCAGTCGACAAGTCCATCACATGTCGCTGCTGCTCGATGATCTCTTGGATATTTCGCGAATCACTCGCGGCACCCTCGAATTGCGGCCTGAAGACGCCGAACTGGCCGACATTCTAGAGGCCGCGGTGGAAACGGCGCGACCGGTGATTGATGCCAAGCGACACAGATTTACGATTGAAGCGCCAGAGGAGTCGGTGCAGTTCATGGCCGACCCTCTGAGGCTCGCACAAATTCTCTCCAACCTGTTGACGAATGCCGCCAAGTACACGGATCCAGAGGGCGAGATACAGCTGCGCGTTGCGTGCGATAGCCACAATATCGAATTTGCCGTGAAGGATTCCGGAATCGGTATTCCCGCCGATGCATTGAAGAAGATCTTTGAAATGTTCTCCCAAGTCAAATCAGCGCGTGACCGTTCCGAGGGTGGCCTCGGAATTGGCCTTTCTCTTACGAAAGGTCTGGTCGATCTCCATGGCGGACGGATTGAGGCTCGCAGCGCGGGAGCAGGGCATGGCAGCGAGTTCGTTGTACGCCTGCCTCGGCGCGACTCGCGTATTAGACCGGCGGTTGAGCCGGCGCCGGTCAACCCCGGGCGAAGCGCAAGCCGCCGTGTGCTGATCGCAGATGACAATCAAGATGCCGCTGAAACACTGGCAATGCTGCTTCAAATCGAAGGTCATCAGGTTCACGTGGTTCACGACGGCCGCGCGGCGGTTTCCGCCTTTGCTGACTTCGACCCTGACGTTGCCTTGCTGGACATTGGAATGCCGCAGCTAAGCGGCTACGAAGTGGCAAAGCGTGTACGTGAAAACCTCCACGGGCAAAGAGTAACCTTGATTGCATTGACCGGCTGGGGTCAGGACCGGGACAAAGAGCAGGCACTGGCCGCCGGATTCAATCACCACTTTACAAAACCGGTGGAGCCCGCTCGACTGAGCGAAATATTGCGCTCTCTCACCCGCGACTCTTCGTCCGGGGGATGCTTGCCGGTTTCTTCGGCGGCGAATCGCCGGTAAGCCCGACCTCTTCAATTGCGGATATGACGGCCGCCGCGTCCGCGGGCTCTTGCAGGACGGCGGCCTGGCGGTCCTCCCGGTCTTTGACCATCGGCATGTCCCGTCTCAACTCCTCGACCAGGTGAATTAGCTTGGTCACCTTCTGCTCCGTCAACAGTCCAACCTGGAGATCCAAATGCCGGTGTTGCTGTTCAAGCTTTGCTTGCCGATTTTGTGCGATCAATACGATGGTCGTCGTTACCAGGGCAAAAAAGGTCAGCAGGCCGTCGAGTATCGCAAAAGGCGACGGATCGAACGGCGGCATGCCGTATGGTCGCACCACATTGGCAGTGACCCACCCCATCACAAACAAGATGAGGCCAAAAAAGTACGCCGGTCGCGCGATGAGCAGACTCAACCTTTCAACCAGCCGTTGCGAGGGTCCGGTCGCGTTGTGCTCCTTGCGCTGCACTTCCACCATGCTTTCGATATTGTGGTCGATGTGCTCGGAAAGCGAATATCTCGCGTCCCTATCCGCTTTATTCAGCGCAAGTTGCTCTTCGTTCTCAGTCATTTAATTCGACCTCCTGAAGCCACTCTTCACGCTCAGGGTATACAGGCTGCCGCAACTTAACAGTTCCAGCGCGTACGTTCTGCCCTCTTCGAGGCATTCCCGACCGCCGTGTCACCACGTCAGCATCGACCTACAGACGAATGGGTCGATTGGCGGCCGATGTTGCATTGAGACGCTCGCGGGTATCCGGGTAATATCCGCGAAGGGATGGCCCGCGCCACGCGGGTCCTTTGAGTCCTTGAGCGATGTTCGAAAAAGAATTTTGCACGCAGAAGCCGCCCACATCGAATCAAATCCGACCCAGCCCTCGCTGCAACGTTCGCAAACGCGGTTGATTCGAGCGGCCATTGGCGCAGCGGCGCTGGCGATTGCTTTGGCCCGATCGGGCACGGCCCAGGCCGATTCCGCGGCATCAGATGATCTCACGGGAATGTCTCTCGCCGATCTTGCGAAGATTCAAGTGACATCGGTTTCCAAAGCCAGCGAAGCGCTGCAGCGAGCGCCGGCTTCAATCTACGTCATCAGTCACGACGATATTGCCCGATCGGGCGTTACCAGCGTTCCAGAAGCTCTACGATTGGCGCCCAATTTGCTGGTCACTCAAACGTCCTCGAGTGCGTACGTGATTTCAGCGCGCGGCTTCGGCGGCAATCCAGATGCCCAGAACTTTTCCAACAAATTACTGATATTGATCGACGGCCGCAGCGTGTATACGCCGCTTTTCTCAGGGATCTACGCAAATACCCTCGATTTGATGCTGGAGGACATCGATCGGATTGAAGTCATCAGCGGCGTCGGCGCCACTTTGTGGGGTGCCAACGCAATGAACGGCGTCATCAACATCATCACTCGCAGCTCGTATCTAACGCAGGGCACATATCTGGACGCCGGCGCCGGCAATTGGGAGCAGCTGGCGGGGGCCCGGTATGGGGGCAGGATAAACGATGACACGACGTATCGGGTCTACGGATTCGGTTTCCATCGCGGAGCCATGGAGTTGGCCGATGGTTCCAGCGCCCAGGATGGGTGGTCGAAAGGTCAAGCCGGCTTTCGCGGCGATTGGTCCACGGAGAAGGACACGGTCACCGTGCAGGGGGACTTCTACAGTGGCACCGAGAACGTGCTCGATGACTCTGACGCGTCGCTGCTGGGCGCAAACATCGTCACCCGTTTCCAGCACCACAGCGACAAATCAGATCTGCAGGTTCAGGCCTACTTTGACCAGACGCAGCAGTTCGGACCCCCCGGACAGACCGGGTTTGTCGTCCATACCTATGATGTAGAGTTGCAGCAGACGATAGCCGCCGGCCCGAGCAATAGAGTCGTCTGGGGCGGCGGTGGGCGTGTGTACAGATATGGAATCACCAACACTGCAACGTTTTTGTTCGAGCCGCCAGATCGGTCGCTCACTCTCGGCGACGTGTTCATTCAAGATACCATTGCGCTGTCTCAAAAATTGAGCGTCGTCGTGGGGCTCAAAATGGAGGACGATCCTTACTCCGGATGGGCGGCGCTCCCCGATGCGCGATTCTCGTGGGGGATCAATGACCGCGCCACCATTTGGGCGGCCGCGTCGCGCGCCATTCGCTCACCCACGCCCTTCGACACCGAGGTCATCGAAAAAATTGGCACCCTCACTTACTTGGCGGCCAACGCACAGTTCCGTCCGGAGGAAGTCAGAGCCTACGAAATCGGCTCTCGCATACAGCCGTCCGACACCGTTTCGCTCAGCGTCACCGCGTTCTACAATGTCTATGATGATCTGCGGACCGTGGATCCGGCATCATCGACTGCGTTTCTGCCCCTGTATTGGGGAAATTTCATGCGCGGGGATACTTACGGCATTGACGCGTGGGTCACTTGGCAGATTCTTGACTGGTGGCGGCTCTCCCCGGGGGTCACCTGGGTCGGCGAAAGGTTGGAATTCAAACCGGGGGCAAGCGAATTGCTCGGTGTCGCCCAGGCCGCGGATGATCCTAGTTCGCATGCATCGCTCGCCTCCTCGATGAACCTCCCAAACCATCTGACTTTTGACGCGTTGTTACGCTATGTGGGCGCATTGCCGAGCCCGGCATTGCCGCACTACATGGAATTGGATGCGCGGCTGGGCTGGCAGGCGAGCAATGCTGTTGAGCTATCTGTGCGGGGCGCCAATCTGCTGCACGCACGGCATACTGAATTCCCGGCGCCCGACGGGGAGCAGATCACCCGAAGTGTCATTGCCGAAGTACGAGTGAAGTTCTGACAAACGTTCCATGGACGCGGCACAGCGCATTTATCGCAATGTAACTGCGGGTGCCGCGGCCGTCTGCTTGCTCGCGATTTCATCTCTGGTCCACCCATCCTACGGGGATGATTCCTTCTCGGAGGATGCCGTCAAGGCGGCCTACCTGTACCGATTTGCAGGCTACGTCGAATGGCCGAACCAGCCTTTGGATGCGCCGTTTGTCATAGACGTCCTCGGTTCGCCGGCGATAGCCCGTGAACTTCAGCGCCTGTTGCCGCACCATTCCATTAAAAATCGCTCCGTCCAGGTCCGGGAGATTCACAGCGTGCGGGAATTGGGCAATGCTCAAATCGTGTATGTCGCCGCGGGACACGCACAGGCATTGCGCACACTGACACCGGCTCCTGGGCTTTCCATGCTGCTGGTCAGCGATGAGGAAGGAGGCCTAAGCGCCGGGAGCGAACTTAATTTCTTGACCATTAATCGCAATGTTCGATTTGAAGTCTCGCTGACTGCGGCCGATCGGTGGGGGCTCAAGATAAGTTCAGAATTGCTCGGCGTTGCGATCCGCGTTCTGGGCAGCGGCCGGCAATCCGAACCAGGACCACGGACATGACCCGCGAGGAATACTTTTTCAAACGATTGTTGAGACCTTGGAAGCCATTGCCAAGCTTCGTTGGCGTTCGCCGCTCGGTGCGTGGCCAATTGATGCGCGTAGTGCTGTCTACCACAATGATTGCATTGCTTGTCGCGGGCATCGCAACGCTCACGGTAGACCTGACTCAATATGAACAATCCTGGGCATCCGATTTGTCCACCGAGGCCTCGATCCTCGCAGTCGGGATTGCGCCGGCCCTGGCTTTTAATGATCACGAGGCGGCGACGCGAAATTTAGCCGCGCTTAGCGCGAGGTCGCACGTGACGGCGGCCGCGCTCTATTTAACGGACGGAAGGGTGTATGCCTCCTTTGTACGCGAGGGAGCCACCCCGCCGCCTGCTCGACCGCCCCCGGAGGGAATGACCACTTCCGGTCAACGTGTTGAGTTCGTGCACCGAATTGAACGCAACGGTGAAGCGTTGGGCACCCTCTACATGACGGCGCGTTACGACACTCTCGAGCGGGCCGAGGCATACCTCGGCATCTTTGGCCTGGTGACCCTGTTGGGTCTGGTGGTGGCATTTTTGCTGTCGCGACGGCTGCAGCGAGGAATTACCGAGCCTCTTGATGCCATGGCTGCAGTCGCGCGAAGAATTGTCACTCAACGCGACTACTCGCTTCGGGTCAAAAGGACCACTGATGATGAAATCGGAGTGGTCGTCGATGCCTTTAACAACATGCTCGAAGAAGTCGGCACGCGATCGCGCGCGTTGGAGGACTCAAATCGTGCCTTGGAAAATTCAAATCGGGCCCTGACGGAGGAGGTTGAAGTACGTAAATCCACGCAGTCGGCCTTGAGCCTGGCGACGACTCGCCTCGAGAGCACCATGGCGGCTGCCGAAATTGGCACCTGGCTGTGGGATATTTCGAAGAACGAATTCAGCGCCGACCGGAATCTGACTGCTTTGTATGGGTTGGATGAGGGCACTCTCGATGGTGCGCCACAAATGCATTACGCGCATATTCATCCGGAGGATCTGCCGGCGGTTAGGAAAGCCGAACGGCGTGCGTTGAGGACCGGTGCGTTTGATTCGATCGAGTTTCGGGTGCGGCTTGCGAACGGTTCTGACAAGTGGATGGCGCAACGAGGCAAAGTTCAGCTTGATAGGGAAGGAAAGGCGGTTCTCATTTCCGGACTCGTGATCGACATCACCGCGCAGAAGGCGGCCGAGAAGGCGTTGCGATTGGCCGACCAGCGCAAGGACGAATTTTTGGCCACCCTGGCACACGAGTTACGCAATCCACTCGCGCCGGTGCGCCACGCCGTCAAGGTGCTTGAGTCAAAGTCGCTGGAACAGGCCAAGGCGCAGTGGGCGCGAGATGTCATATCCCGTCAGGTTCACAGAATGGCACTGCTGCTGGACGATCTACTGGATGTGTCGAGAATCACCCAAGGGCGGCTTGCTCTTAAGGTCGAGACGATTTCTCTCGAATCTCTTATTGAAGCGGCCGTCGAGACGGCGCGTCCGCTCATTGACGCCAAGAAACATCAGCTGACCATCGATTTGCCCCGGGAGCCGGTGATGCTGACGGTCGATCCCTTGAGGCTCTCGCAATCGCTGTCAAACCTGCTCACGAACGGCGCGAAATATATGGACGAAGGCGGCCAGATCATATTAAGAGCGGCCCTTTCTGGGGAGGAGTTCACCCTATCGGTCAAGGACACCGGTATCGGCCTCGAGCCCGACGCATTATCAGGTCTCTTCGCCATGTTCTCGCAGGTGAATTCGGCGATTACTCGATCGGAAGGTGGATTGGGCATCGGCCTCGCCCTCGTCAAGGGACTGATCGAATTGCACAGCGGGACGATCGACGCGCGCAGCGACGGCCCGGGTATGGGCAGTGAATTTACCATTCATCTTCCCAGAGCCGTCGTGGCGCCAAGCGCGTCCAGAACCGCGGTCGAGGAAGCCCCACACCCATCGCCCAAGGACGCGCGGCACCGCGTTTTAATTGTCGATGATAATTCCGATGCCGCCGACAGCCTCGGGATGTTGCTTGAAATGGATGGCTATAGCGTTTCTGTCGGCCACTCCGGCGAGGAGGCATTGCAAATGGCGCGGCAAACACGCCCAAACGCCATGATTCTTGATATAGGCATGCCGGATATGACCGGCTATGAGGTGGCGCGGCGCATTCGGGCGGAGCGCTGGGGCGGCGAGATGTACCTCATTGCGGCGACCGGGTGGGGCCAACAGGAAGACAAGGCTCGAGCCATTGCATCGGGTTTCGATCACCACCTGACAAAACCGGTCGACCCCGATGAGGTTCAAAAATTGCTACAAGCCTTCTTCAGCCGCTACTTTGGTAGCGGCTGACGCGACCGCCCTCTTCCGCGAAATGCTAGGGCTTTCTGTTCGCTTCCTTGTTTCGCTCAGCGACGTCGCCTAGCTTCGCTTGACCGGCGCCGACGGTTTTGTTGATCGCGCCTTTGACTTGCTGGGTCTTATTACCAGTCAGCTTTCCAAACTCCTCTTGGATCTTCCCGCCCACTTCTTTTGCGCGCCCTTCAGCCTGATCCTTATTGATACCCATGTCCGACTCCTAATGGTATGGCTATGCCAGCCACGTCAGCAGCAATATCGTCCCCATTGAGCTGGAGCAATGTCAGTGAAGCGATTCAATCCCTGTAGGACAACCAGGGGACAGGCTATCGGGCCAAGATGGATCGCCTGCCTCACAGCCGGCGCCTCTCGGCGCGTTCAGCTATTTCCTTTCCTTGCGGCGAGGCTATCAGGGACACCAGCGCGTCGGGATCGACCGGTTTGGTGAGATGACGGTCGAAGCCTGCAGCAATCGCCCTTTGCCGGTCGTCTTCTTGTCCCCAGCCAGTCAAGGCGATGAGAGTGATGCCCGCTCCCCACGGCTCTTGACGCAACGCTTGAGCGACCTCGTAGCCATTCAATTGCGGCATGCCGATGTCCAAAAGCGCGGTATTTGGGCGGAAGACTCGAGCAACGGACAGCGCGCTTCGCCCGTCATGAACCACGCGGACGTCGTGTCCCGCCATTTCCAGGTACATGGCCAGGCTGTCCGCGGCATCTTGATTGTCATCCGCTATCAGTACCCGCCGGCCGATCGGCGCGGGCACACCCTCATCGGCCGCGGGCATTGCGACCGCATCGGCGGTGATCACAGGCAATCTCACGACGAACTCGCTGCCGTATCCCAAACCCTCGCTTTTGGCCTCCACCGTGCCGCCGTGCAGCTCGGTGATGCCACTCACCAGCGCAAGACCAATCCCTAGGCCTCCCTCCGAATGCACCGCGGCACCCTCGACTTGGGAGAACATCGCAAAAATGCCGCCGAGCGATTCGGCTGGTATGCCAATTCCATCGTCTTTGATCGACAAAGAAAGCGCACCCTTTTCAATGTACCCGGACAGCGCGATGTGGCCACCCGCGCCGGTGTATTTGGCGGCATTCGTCAAAAGATTGGACAGCACCTGGGAGAGGCGCAAGGGGTCCGCATCGAGAGTGACGGGCTGCGCGGGCAGCGATACGACAAAATGGTGGCCTTTGCTATCGAGCAGCGGGCGCGCGACCTCGACCGCGGCGTCCACCACGCTCTTGAGCGTAATAAGCTGCCTTTTAAGTTCCAGCTTGCCCTGCGTAATACGAGCGACGTCCAAAAGATCGTCCAGTAACCAGGCCAGATGTTTGACCTGGCGCTGAATAACGCTCTGTACCCACTGAAGCTGCTCCGATCCTAATTTCGGGGAACCCAACAATTGCGCCGCGTTGCGGATGGGTGCGAGAGGGTTGCGCAATTCGTGGGCAAGAGTGGCCAGGAATATGTCTTTGCGCTGATCGGCGTCCCGCAGCGCGATCTCGGCCACTTTGCGATCGGTGTCGTCAAATGCAACCCCCACGCTTCTGATTGGAACTCCGGATTCATCGTACAAAAACCGGCCCAGGACCCGCAGCCAGCGCACTGCGCCGGTATCCGCTCGAATGATCCGGTACTCCTGCGAATAGAGTGTCTGCGCATCGCGAGATTGTGCGAGCGCTGCCTCCACCATCCCGAGATCCGCCGGATAAATGCGACTGCGCCACATTGCGTGGGTTGCGAGATTGGATTCGTCCGGCTCGAATCCGAGCAGCGTGTAGTGCGATCGGCTCCAGCGCAATTCCTGTGTCTTCAGATCCAGATTCCAGGTGCCCATGCCGGCCTCATCGATGGCGATTCGCAGGCGCTCCTCGCTCATCTTGATGTGTTCGATGGCGGAGCGGCGAAGCCGACTCAAGCGGATATGCGTGTCGATACGTGCGATCAATTCGCGTGCACTGAATGGCTTGATGAGGTAGTCATCTGCGCCTATATCCAAGCCTTCGATACGCGCTTCTTCTCCGGCGCGCGCGGATAGGAATATTACCGGTGTGGTCTCCGTGAGCGGCCGGGCACGCAATGCCTTCAATAGCCCAAACCCATCGAGCCGCGGCATCATTACATCGGATAACACGAGGTCCGGTCGAACACCGCTGTCGATCAAGTCGAGCGCGGACTGGCCGTCAGGTACTGCCGACACCACAAACCGCGGCTGCAACAACCGGGTGACGTATTCGCGCATGTCGAGGTTATCATCGACCAGAAGGACGGCCGGCTTATCGATCGGGTCGATTATCCCCAACGCGGGCTCGGACCGGGCGAGCGCAAGAAAAGTGCCGCTCTGCTCCAGATTCGTGAGTTCCGGCAGCCAGCGCTGCGCCTCTGCGACGAACGCTTGAGCGCCGCCTGCGCTGGTCAGGCGATCATCCTCCTGCGCAACCTGCGCGTGCGGCAGATGTGCCGTCCCAAAAGGAATGCTGACGCGAAAAACGCTGCCTATCCCCACATTACTCTCAACCTCAATCGATCCACCATGCAGCCTGACGAGTTCGCGCACCAGCGATAGTCCAATTCCGGATCCTTCATGGGTGCGGCCGCTTGCTCCCGGTACACGATAAAAGCGATTGAACAACTGCGGTAAGGCCTCTGGCGGGATTCCTGTCCCGGTATCTGCGACCACCAACTCGGCGCCTGCTCCGCTGGTATTCACTTCCACGCGAATTTCGCCGTCAAGTGTGTACTTGAAGGCGTTCGACACCAGATTGAGTACTATCTTTTCCCACATCTCCCGATCGACGAAAACAGGTTCGGGGAGTGCGTTACACGTGACGGAATAGCGAAGTCCCGCCCGGTCCATGGCAGAGCGAAAGACACCGGCCAGTTCCAGCGTCGCGGCGGCGAGATCGATTGGCACATAGTGCGCCTGGGCGCGCCCCGCCTCAATGCGCGAGAAATCGAGCAGTGTGTTGACGAGCCTCAGCAACCTCAAGGCGTTACGGTGGGCGCTGTCGAGTGCCTCTCCCCGCAATCCCACCGCGGGTTTCTGCAAGGCCTCCTCGAGCGGACCCAAGAGCAAGGTCAGTGGAGTCCTGAATTCATGAGAGACATTTGAGAAGAAGGCGGTTTTCGCGCGGTCGATTTCAGCCAGCGCATCGGAGCGCGCACGCTCTGCCTCGTACGCCTGGGCATCGGCAATCGCAGCAGCGAATTGTCGGACGATAAGATCGAGAAACCCTCTGTATCCTTCATCCAAAGGGCGCAACGGAGAGAGGCCGGCGATGAGCACCCCGGTACTCATCAAAGAGCCCTGCTTGACCGGTAAGATCATTGCCCGCTGGATGCTGTCCGGCCAAGGGCCGGAAGCAATTGATTCCAGCCGACGGTTTGGCAGTTCGACGATCTGCGGCATGCCGCTTCTGATCGTCTCGCTGATCGGCCAAAGTTCCGGGCGATCGGCCAACTCGACCTTGGCAGGGAGGAGATGGTCCGGAAGGATCCCGCAATGATGGGCGAGACTGAGACGCTCTTGCGTTTGATCGAGAAGATACAAAGAGGCAAAAGTGACATCGAGCGGATCATTGGCAAGCACATTGATCAGGCGCTTGCATGCCTCTTCGGTGGCCTCCGCTCTGGGCGACGCCGCAAGGTCCCGCAGCACGCGCAATCGGCGTTCGCCGATCACCCGCTCGGTCACCTCCGTCACGACGCAGAGCATGCCGGCGATCCGACTGTCATCGTCGTAGATCGGACTGTACGAAAACGTGTGGTAAGTCTCCTCCCTGAACCCGGAGCGCTCCAGGACCAGCGGCAGGCCTTCATCCCACGTCGCCCGCCCCTCCACGAGAACCTTGTGAATGCGAGGACCGATCTCAGGCCAGATCTCCTCCCACACCTTGTCCGATCGGGCACCGAGGACCCAGTCGCGCTTGATGCCAACGGTGGGTAAATAGGCGTCGTTGCAGAAAAACGTGAGTTGAGGACCCCAAAGCATCCACATCGCATAACGTGAGTCGAGCATGACGCGCACGATGGTCTTGAGCGACTGTGGCCAATTCTCGGCCGGACCGAGCGGCGTTTTTCTCCAATCGAGCGCGCGCATGCGCTCGCCCATCTCGCCGCCGCCGGCCAAAAAGTCGAAGTTCCTCGAATTTAGATGGAAATCGCTGTCCATGATGTCGACCACTGTTTGCGTGGAGCTAGTCAATCTTCCCGGCGGATGAGAAGGTGCGTTCGACCAAGAGCCGTTCGAGGGCCTCGGGATCTACCGGCTTGGTCATATGTTGGTCAAAGCCAGCATCCTTTGCGCGCTGCCGATCGTCATCTTGCCCCCATCCGGTCAACGCGACCAGGCAAATTCCCGCGCCCCACGGTTCTCGACGAAGTTCCTGGGCAACCTCGTAGCCGCTCAAGTCCGGCATTCCAATATCAATGAATGCGACATCAGGGCGAAAAGTTCGCGCAAGGGTGAGAGCCGACCGACCGCTATACGCCACGCGGATTTCGTGCGCGGCGAGGTCCAACAGCATGCCGAGCGCATCCGCGGCGTCCTTATTGTCATCCGCAATCATAACTCGGCGCGCCGGTAGTCCAAGAGGAGGTGCGTCGCCATCATTCCGATGTTTGCGCGACACCGGCGTGTCCAGCGGGAGTCGCACGAAGAACTCGCTCCCATGACCCGATCCGCGGCTGTGAGCCTCGATCGTACCACCATGCAGATCCAGCAGGCCCTTGACAAGCGCCAGGCCGATCCCAAGACCACTCTCAGAGCGAGTCGACCCGCCGTCAAGTTGCGAAAACATTTCGAAAATTCGCGCGAGCGCGCCTGGTGCAATACCTATGCCGTTGTCTTTGACGGACAGGCAAAGAGTCTCGTTCTGCAGGCTCCCTGACAGCTCGATATGGCCTGCAGGGTCGGTGTACTTGGCTGCGTTGGTGAGCAAATTGCAGAGTACCTGCGAGAGACGCAACGGATCAGCCTCGAAGGCCAAATCCTCGGGCGGCAGGGTAATGGTGAGTTGGTGATTCTTACTATCGATCAGCGGGCGTGATGCTTCAACGGCCGAGTCGACCACCTCGGTCAGGGTAACGCGAGTCTTTTTGAGTTCAAGCTTGCCTTGGGTGATCCGGGCGATATCGAGCAGATCATCGAGGAGCAAAGCCATTTGCCGCACTTGCCGCTGGATCACGTTCTGTGCCCATTGCAGCTGTTGAGGCGCAAGCTTGGGCGAGGCAAGAACCTGAGCGGCGGTACGGATCGGCGCGAGAGGATTACGGAGCTCATGCGCGAGCGTTGCAAGAAAGATGTCCTTGCGCCGATCCGCCTCGCGCAGCGCCGCGCCGCTGGCCCGCAGCGCCTCGAACTGATCGCGTACCTCGTACTGACGGGCTCGAGCGCGGATCGCGGCCTGAATGGAGCTCAACAATGTGCGCGACGAACTGGGACGCTCCAGGAGCGTGACGTTGCGCAATGAATAGAGCACACGATCGGCACTCTGCGACAGAGTGTCGGAGTGGCACAATAGAACAATGGGAACATCCGACCAGGGCGGTTGACGGGATAGTGCGGCAAGCATCTCATCGATATGCGGATCGGTGAAGGCCGCATCGCTCATCAATATGGCGCCGACAGAGGTCCCGATCTCCGCCGCTAACGATCTGGCTCCCTCATACGCATTCACCTCGATTCCAGCGCGCCTGAGCAGGTCCAATATCGCTGCGCGGTCGCGTCGGGTTGGCGCCAACAACAACACACGATAGTCGTCCATCAGCTGCCTTTAGTGGGCGGGTCCGTCGGGCTGAAGCCGCTCATTGTGGTCACGCGCTGGCGCCACTTCGATCGGGCTTCCTGAGAGGATGCCGCGGAGCGTAAGCAGTGGCTCGCTCAAGTGAATGCCGTTCTGATCAAACCATAGCTCCCGAATGGATCCTTCGTGCCCGCCGGTGCGCTTCTTCAGCACCGAGATCGCCTTTCGCACTGTGCCGGCCAGCTCGAAATATCGGAGCAGCAGAACTGAGTCCGCGAGGTAACTCGCATCCACCGGAGAAGTCATGTTGGCCCCGATCATGCCGCTTTGCGCGACCGTAAAGAACGTCGCCACTCCCTGATTGTTCAAGTACGAGAGCAGCTCATGAAGTTGCGCGGTCAAATAGTTGTTTTGGGGCATGGCATTGAGATAGCCATTGAGGCTGTCAATGATAATCACCCGCGCACCCCCTCGCTCCACGCTTTCCCGCACGTCGTGCGCGAACTCCCCGGGAGAAATTGCCACGGGATCGATCTGGCGGATGGCGATTTGGCCCGGTCCAGAGCCTTCGTTGATGTGCATCCCGATGCCGGCCGATCGAGCGATGAGCGCCGATTTCGTTTCATCAAACACAAACGTTGCAGCATGGTCCCCCCGTTTGGCGGCGGCCGTGGCATATTGCAAGGCGAGCGTCGATTTCCCGGATCCCGGCGGCCCGATGAGCAGCGTACTCGTCCCGCGGTCGATGCCTCCTCCCATGAGCGTGTCGAGGGCGGCTACCCCGCTCGTGAGGGCTCCTTCCTCGTATGGCGATGTGTGCTCGGCGGCTACCAAACGCGGATATACCGTGAGGCCGCCCCGACGAATCGTAAAGTCGTGGAAACCGCTGATGAAGTTGCTGCCGCGAATCTTGATCACCTGCAGCTCGCGGCGGATCTGTCCATAAGCTGGAGCGCTCGAATTCAAGGCGATCGCGCCATGAGCAATACTGTGCAGTTGCAGGTCGGGTCCCTCGCCCGTCCTATCATCAATCATGAGCACAGTGCAGTGGCGTCCGATGAAAAACTGTTTGAGCGCGAGAATTTGCCGTCGATAGCGAAGCGAGCCTTGCGCCAGCAAGCGCAGTTCAGACAGAGAATCGAAAATCAAACGCGTCGGTTGGCTGCGCTCCACAGCCTCGAGCATCCTATTGGTCGTTTCGGTAAGCTCAACTTCTGAGGCGGGCAGCATGGTCAGCTGCTCCTCGCTCCTGAGATGATCCTCGTCCGGAATCAATTCGATAATTTCGATGCCGTCCAAAGACCAGCCGTGCGAGCGGGCTCCGGCCTCGAGCTCACGCTTGGTTTCCGACAGGGTGACATAAGTACATTTCTCACCCCGTTTCACCCCCTCCATCAGATACTGAAGTGATAGCGTGGTTTTTCCGGCGCCGGGAGCCCCATCGATCAGATAGAGCTGCTGAGGAATCCATCCACCATGCAGCACTTCGTCCAAGCCTGGAATGCCGGTTTTCGATCGCGTAGCTTGGTTCATTATTGTGATTCTATCCCCCTCACCGGCCCATCCTTGGCTTCCTCAATCTATACCTCGGCCGCTGCCCAGCGTCGCGTCAGGCATATTCCCGACTCCGTGTAGGACATCGCGAAGCCCGGAGCACATCATGTAGGCGGCCGCCTCAGGTCATGGCCAGGAGCAACCTAGCCGATTTGCACCGCCAGCATGGAAATCGATCCGCCTTCGATGCCCTCAACCGGAAACAGTATGGGGTCCCCCGCCTGCGCCGCGCCTAGCACGTACAAAAGTGGCAGGTAGTGATCGGGCGTCGGAATGGCAAGAGCGGCATCCGGTCCGAGCCTTTCATAGTCGATAAGGCGCTGATAGTCGCCGGCGCGCATCAAACCCCGCGCCTCGTTCTCGAAACGCGTTGCCCAATCGTACGGCCCTTGCACGTGCCGTCCCCAGGCGTAGGTACGAAGATTGTGAACGATATTGCCGCTACCCATGATCAGCACACCCTCATCGCGTAGCGGGGCTAGACGTCGACCAATATCAAAATGGAACAGGCCGTCTTTGGAGTCATCGATACTGAGCTGCACCACGGGAATATCAGCGGCTGGGTACACGTGTCGCAGCACCGACCATGTACCGTGATCGAGACCCCACGAATTGTCCGATCTCACTTTCAGAGGCGCCAGCAGATGCTCGATCCGGCGGGCGAGCGCAGGGTCGCCGCTCGCTGGGTATTGCACTTGGTACAACTCGGGCGGAAAACCGCCAAAATCATGGATCGTACGCGGCGCAGTCATGACCGTGACACGGGTCTCGGGTAAGTACCAGTGCGCGGAGATTGAAAGAATTGCCTTGGGACGAGCGGTTATTTGTCCAAATCGATTCCATGCGTCGGTGTAAGCATTCGTCGAAATCCCATTCATGGGATTGCCGTGCCCAAAAAAGATGGCGGGTAACATATAACTTTTCGACTACGGCTGAATCCGGACGACACTCCCCGACGGAGCTCTCAGGGCCACCACAAGTTGCTGAAAATCGGGATTGTCGCGCATTCCTCGCAGATCCGCGTCGAGCGAGAGTTTGTCGACCTCGCTATACCCGGCCCTGATGGCCTCGTGCAGGTAGCGCAGCGCGCTGTCGGTATCCTGCGCCACCGCCGCTGCGCAAGCGTATGAGTACCACATCGATGCGCGAAAGTCGGGATCGCTGTTCTGCTCGAGCATCTGGCGAAACAGCTTGTCAGCCTCGGCGTAGCGATTGCCATGGGCCAACGAAACGCCGAGCGCGCGCATCGCATCGGCCGTGGCAAGGTAGTCCACCAAGACTTGGCGCATGAGTCTTGACGCCACGGCAACGAAGTGCGCGCGATTCTGCAGCTCGAGGGGCTGCGCGCCCAGCAGCCGTACAAAGGCCTCATTCACCAGCGCCGTGCTCTGCAGCGTGTGATTCGGCCGCTCGGACTGCAGGTGGCTTCGAGCCAGACGCCGCAATTCCTGGTAGACCACGGGAATGAGGTCGTGGAGCGCCTTCTCGTCGCCCCGCACCCAGTGCTGTAGCAGCTGGGTAACCTGACCGGACGACTCTTCCGGCATCGGTTCCTCGTTTTCCCTTTTTTAGAAGCCGTTTTCAGCATATTCGTGCACCCCAACCTCGTCAATGCGTCTCGGCCTTACCAGTTGCAAACTCAGACTGATTCGAGTGTTGTTAATTAAACTATTGTTTTCATTGTATTTTTTGTTAAACACCTGAAGCCCTAGAACAACATGCGTTCCGGTGATATCGCCAGATTCAGCTCATAAGTGACCCATGCGAAGATAACCGTCCAATGACCGCCATCATCACCGCCTTTGAACGCTCGCCCGATCGCGGCAGGGGACTGGCGCGTGACATGCGCGTTCGCTGGGCGCTTGAAGAAGTGGGCCAAGCTTACGAGGTTCGTCTTGTTTCATTCGCTGCGCTGAAGGAACCCGCGCATCGAGCGCTACATCCTTTCGGGCAGATTCCGACCTATGAAGAAGGCGGTCTTGCCCTCTTCGAGTCGGGGTCGATCGTGTTTCATATCGCGGAGCGCCATGCAGGCCTGCTGCCTGACGACTCGAATGCCCGGGCGCGCGCCATCACCTGGATGTTTGCCGCGCTTAGCACGGTTGAGCCGCCGATCCTCGATCTCTCAACCACCAAGATCCTGGAAGGCGACAAGCCCTGGTATGCGCAGCGTCTACCTATCGTCCAAGATCGCCTCCGTGACCGGCTTCGCGAACTTTCCGCTCGCCTTGGAGATGCCGACTGGCTCGATGGCGCGTTCAGCGCGGGCGACTTGATGATGGTGGCGGTGCTGCTCCGGTTGAAAGCATCAGGAATGCTCGACGAATATCCGAACCTCGCCGCCTATGTCGCTCGCGGCGAAGCGCGGGCCGCCTACAAGCGTGCTTTCGCCGATCAATTGGCGGTTTTCGCCGGCAAGCCACCGACCGGCTGATGAGCCAGGTGCGGGCCATCCGTTAACGCGTAGAAGACGAGCAGAATCATGGAAACAATTGGCGGCGATTTACGTCAGATGCAGCGCACTCCTCTGGCCCCGGCTCATGTCGAAGCCTTGCGCAGAGTGGGTCATTCCGTTCGCTATCCCGCAGGCACGTACCTCACGCGGCCGGGCCAGCCAGTGGATCGTTTCGTGTACGTCGAGGAAGGTGAGGTCGAGGTAGTGAATCCCTATACCGACCAACGTCATTTGCCCTCCACCATGGGTCCGACACAGTTTTTGGGGGAGGTCTCCCTGCTGAACGGCGGCAATTGGTCAATGGCGATGCGCGCGGTCCGGGACACACGGGTACTAGAGGTACCGCGTGAAGCGGTACTGACCCTGATGTCGCAGATTCCAGAGATGTCCGACATTATCATCACCGTGTTTTCGGCCCGCCGCCGCCGTCAGCTCGAGGAACGGATCAGCAGCCTACGGTTGATCGGCGAAGACCAGGATAGAAACGTGCGCCGCATCGCGGAGTTTGCGAGCCGCAACCACATTCCGTATATCTCGTTGGCACTGGGAGATCCTGAAGCCGAAGCGCTCGCCCGTCGCTGCTCGATCGCTCCGGGCGTACCCGGTGTCATCTTCGGTCGCGATGTCGTGGTGGCGGATCCGACCCCCGACAAGGTCGCACGCCTCCTCGGACTCAATCTTGATTTCGCGGACAATGAGGTATTCGACGTGTTGATTGTGGGCGGCGGACCGGGTGGGGTGGCCGCAGCAGTGTATGCGGGTGCCGAAGGCCTGCGTGCCCTGGTTGTGGAGGATGTTGCGATCGGCGGCCAAGCCGGAACCTCGAGCCGAGTGGAGAATTACATGGGCTTTCCAACGGGGATTTCCGGCGCGGACCTCGTCTGGCGCGGAGAAGTACAGGCGATGAAATTCGGTACGCGTTTTGCGATGCCGCGGCGGGTGGCAGCTCTCGAGAGGCTCGAAGATGAAACCTTCTGCGCCGTTTTCGACAACAGCCAGCGCGTTCGCGCCAAAGCAGTGGTGGTGGCGACCGGAGTGCAATATCGCCGGCTCCCGATCCCCAGACTTACCGAATTCGAAGGCGCCGGCATTTACTACGCCGCAACCGATATGGAGGCGCGCTATTCCAAGGGAACAGATACGGTCATCATCGGCGGCGGCAACTCCGCGGGACAGGCAGCGATGTTTCTCAGCCGCTCGTCGCGGTGCGTACGTGTCTTGGTACGTGGCGCATCACTTGCCGCCTCCATGTCGAGTTACCTCTCGAGTCGGCTCGAAGCGGATCCCGGCGTAACAATCGAATATGGTGCCGAGGTAAGCGCGTTGCACGGCGCCACGCAGCTCGAAGCGGTAAGCATTCGTGACGTCAAGACCCGAGCGACCCGCGTTGTTGAGGCACGTGCACTCTTCGTGATGGTGGGCGCAGCGCCAAACAGCGAGTGGCTCTCGGGCTTGGTGAAACTCGATGAGAAAGGATTCGTCATTACCGGTTCCGGCGAAGGTCATGCGACCTCGCCGTTCGCTACATCGCAGCCAGGCATCTTCGCAGTCGGTGATGTGCGTGCAGGCTCCGTGAAACGCGTGGCCTCGGCAGTCGGAGAAGGATCAGTCGTAATCTCCAAGGTCTGGGAGTTCGTCAACCGCCGAGCCTGACATTGCGGGTGCCGCCCCCAGAAACCACCATGAAGCGCCACGTCCTCATCTTCGGTCTTGTCGGTGGCCTCCTCATCGCCACCCTCCAATACACCGAATACCGCTTCGTCGTCATCGAGCACTCGGTCGAACTCTACGGCGCCCTTGTCGCCATCCTCTTCGCCACCTTTGGCATTTGGCTCGGCATCCGCATCACGCGCAGGCGGAAGACCATCGTTGTGAGAGAAGCCCTCCCGCCTGCCTCAGAGCGGAGCGCTGAGCCAGCTTCACCTTTCGTTCCGAACACAACCCAGCGGCAGCGCCTCGGCATCACCGCCCGTGAGCTCGAAATCCTCACCCTCATCGCCCGCGGCCTCAGCAATCGCGAGATCGCCACCCAGCTCTTCGTCTCCGAGAACACCGTAAAGACCCATTGTTCCCGCACCTTCGACAAACTCGGCGCCACGCGCCGCACCCAGGCCGTGCAGCGCGGCAAAGAACTGGGTCTGCTGCCATGATGGTGTCACCCAAAAGCACGATTTCCGCCCGACTCCTGCAAAATCATCCTAAAGGATGACGACATCCGGGCCTGCCACGCAGCATCGTGACCCTATCCTCACTCATACCCAGGAGCCCGACATGAAGAAAACCGTCCTGACCTTCGGCCTCATCTCCGGCCTCATCATCTCCATCCTCATGGGCGGCTCGCTACTCCTTGCCAGTAGCATCGGCACCAGCCACAGCATGGTCCTCGGCTACACCATTATGGTGGCGTCGTTCCTGCTCATCTACTTCGGCATCCGCAGCTACCGCGACAACAACCTCGCCGGCCGAATCTCGTTCGGCCGCGCCTTCGCCTGCGGCATCCTCATCACCCTCATCAGCAGCATCTGCTACGTCATCATGTGGGAAGTTCTTTACTTCAACTTCATGCCCCATTTCATGGACAGCTACTTCGCCGCACAAATTCACAAGGTGCAGTCCGCCGGCCTCGACTCCGTTACGACCGCCGCGCGGGTCGCGGCCATCCAGCACTCCCAGCAGCTCTACCAGAACCCCCTCGTCAACATGGCCTACACCTTTATGGAGCCTCTGCCTGTTGGCCTGCTGATCACCTTGATCTCCGCAGGAATCCTTCGCCGCAAAGCGGCCACGCCCAGCGACTCCTCCGCGGAGGCCGCTCTCACCTAAGCTTTGTGAGTTTCGCAGGACAACAAGGTGGGTAATTCACCATCTTTTCCCTTTGTGCGCACGCAGACGGGTCACCGTACCCTCTTCGGGCGACGCGTAACGATTAACGGCCGTATCCGGTGCGGAGTTGAGAAGGAGGGACGCCATGTGATTGGGCAGCGCCGTTATAACGGGCAAAAGCTTTTCTGCGGGCACGGGCCGTGCAAGCAAATATCCCTGTAGATGAATCGGCGTTAGATCCGTCAACAAGGCCAGCTGATCGGGGGATTCGATGCCTTCCGCCGTTACTTCCAGACCAATGCTGTGGCAGAGCCCTACTAGAGCTCTGGCAATTGCCGCCGACCTGACGCTGGTGTGTATGCTGGCTATCAGCGTGCGGTCGAGCTTTACACGGCTCAGCGGCAGCTGTTCAAGTGAGGCGAGCGAGGAATATCCTGTGCCGAAATCGTCGAGCGCAATGGCCACGCCGTGCCCCCGCAATTGGCGCAATACTTCAATGGTACTCGCACCGGTTTGTAGCACGTTTTCAGTAAGCTCAATTTCAATACAATGCGCCGGCAAATGATGCTCGTGCAGCAGCCCCAAAACGTGACCGACAAAACGCGCATCAAGCAACTGGCGCGAAGACAGGTTGATGGCGACACGGGCTTCGGGCCACTCGCCATGGTACCAACCGGCCGCCGTTTCAATCGATGAGCGAAGCGCCCAATCGCTGATTTCCAAGATGAGCCCGGATTCTTCGGCAATCGCCAGAAACTCAGAGGGTGGGGCTCGGCGTCCATCGGGCAGGCGCCACCGTAACAAAGCTTCGACAATCCCGGTCTTCAGCGTTCCGGCATTGACCTCCGGCTGGAACACCAGTTCGAACTCGCCTCGTTCCAAGGCGTGGCGCAGTCCTTGTTCGATACTGAACTTGGCCGAAGCGGCTTCGAACAGCGCCGGGCTAAATACGCTTAGTTGGCTGCGTCCCATGGCCTTGGCATGAAACAGCGCTGCGTCTGCAGCGCGCAGCAGAGCCTCGGCGTCTCGCCCGTGATCGGGATACAAGCCGGCCCCAACGCTAATGCTGACCATGAGATCCCTGCCGTCGACGACGACAGGCTGCTGAAAGGCCTGTATCAGATCCCATCCAATCCTGGTGACCGCTTCAGAATTAACCACACCCTCGAAAACAATCGTAAATTCATCGCCGCCGAGTCGCGCCGCAAAGCCGGCTGAACCCGCCCTGCTTCGCAACCGCTCCGCGATGGTACTGAGTACGCGATCACCGAAGGCGTGGCCCACGCTATCGTTGATGTTCTTGAAATTATCGAGGTCAACGAAGAACACAATGACACTGGAGCTTCCCGCCTCAGCCCGCGCGATTGCGGCCGTCAGATGCGTGAACAACTGGCGCCTGTTAGGCAACTGAGTGAGTGGATCATGTTCGGCGAGATGCTGTAGCTCGCGCGTGCGCAAGTCCACCGTCGCTTCCAGTTGCTGCTGATTGCCGCGCAAGACCGCCTGGGCGCGGGTCAGCTGTTCAGCCATCTGATTAAAGGACAGCGCAAGTTCATCCAGCTCGCGGATGCCGCCGCGGTCTACCTGGACGGCGGCGCCGGCGGCGAGACGACGGGTCGCGATTCTCAATCGACGAACCGGGACTACGACGCTCATTACCGTGCGAATCGATATCCACAGCAACAGCACCAGCACCCCGGCACTGACCCAGAATATCAGCGCCACATCCTTGGGGTTGGCTGCAGTAGTGGTCTCGGTCGTATGCACGCTGAGCGGGTTGGCCGCCAAAGCGGCCGCAGCTGCGCTCGACTCTTTATTGAGCCCTACCTTCGTTGTGCCAACCAACGCCGCCAAGCCCACAGATTCTGCTGCGAAACCGGCGACCGCGGCGCGGCGCTGCGAATCCATCAGGATCAGCAAATCCTGCAGTTCGGTGATCTGCGTTATATCGGCCCGTGCCTGATCGAACCACATCTTGCCCTGTGAATGCGTCAACGCCAATTGGTTTGCTTGTAGGCCGGCCACGATAGCCTTCTCGCTCACCGTTACCGCATCCAGGGCACCTTGGTCAAAAGGACCGGTACCCGGCAAGCTCGCAAATCCACGGCGGATCTCGTCAAGTCTCGCGTTTAGATCAACCACGGGCCCATGAGTGATGACCACATGGCCAAAAATTTTCCAGGACCGGCCGAGCGCGGCCTTGGTGCGGGCATCCAGCGCTTCGAAGCGATCCCAGAATTCCTTAAAAACCTGCTCTCGAGCATCGGCGGCGCCTACCAACTCGTCACCGAAGGAGCGGTACGCCAGAAGCCGCGCGCGCAGCTTCTCGGCGATGGCGCCCGTGGCTGCCGAGTCGCGCCGCGAGGAATAGGCCCGCATTTCCCGCTCGAAGTCTTTGCGCGCGGTCGACAACTGCGCATCGGTTGATTCGTCTTGGATGTCCAGGCGAGTGAGCACTGCACCTTTGTAACGTTCCATGACGGCGATTAGTGACTTTGGGCTACCCGCTTCTTGCTCGGCCGGCAGCCGAGACAACGGTATAGGCACAGCAATCCGCACCACACGCGTACGGTTGACTGAAATCTCGTGCTCAATCAGCAGATTCGCGGCAACCGCAAGAGCCGCCACAGCCACAAACGCAATGCCGAGGCGTGCACCGATGCCCCATCGCAAATTCAACAACGCGCTTAATCGAGGGGGATTGATGTCTATCTCCCAATGAACCGCCCCCGGCGATAGCTCATCCTACTTAGGCACTTATCGAAAAACTGAGATGCAATCGCCGGGCTACCGCAGACGGTGGCCAGGTTCAGCCTAAAATCTGAATTGCATGTAATACAAATTATAGTTATGTACAATAATGCATTGACATTATTGATAATAATCTGGGCATCTGATGCCAGTGGGAGAGCAACTCTGGGGTTGCGCGGACTAACTTCGGTCTTCGCTGTGGCGGTCGTGTTGCTGATACCGGCGCCTCGGTCTGCGCGCGCGGATGAAAATACTCGCGCTCTTGACGGGAGCGCACCAGAGTTTGTCACGGAACAGGCGCAGGCCGACAATCGCGATCAGGAGCCGAACGAGCAGCACGAGGTGCAGGGAATGGCGATTGCTCCTGCAATTCCAGAATTCTGGGATGGGACGTCGCTGCTCCTCAAACCGCGCACCTATTTTCTCGATCGCCAGCGCGATTCGGGCATCGACAGCGTTGCCTGGGCTTTAGGTGGGGCGTTGGAATACAAATCCGGGTGGTGGCTTAACCAATTTCAGCTCGCCGGTACGCTCTTCACGTCCCAAAAGATTTACGGCCCGCTCGACGAGGATGGGACCCAATTGCTTCTGCCTGGGCAGAAATCCTTTACGGTGCTTGGCGAGGCGTACGGAACGTGGCAAATCGAGCCGGGCATGGGGATACGGGTTGGGCTGCAGTCATTCGACCTGCCGTACCTCGCAGGCCAAGACATCCGCATGGCCCCCAATACGTTCAAGGCCGCTGCATTTGGCCGCAAAACCGAAACCGGCTTGTCCTATATCGGTGGTTATGTGGACGGGATCAAGTTGAGAAACAGCGACTCGTTCATCCCCATATCGCAAGCGGCTGGGGCTCAGGGTACCAACAAGGGCCTCGCTTTCTTAGGCGCGCAATATACGTTCCTCGACGGAAGTGTGATCGGCGCTGTCAATCAAACGTCGATTGACGTGATGAACACGTTCTACGTTCATGCCGAGAAGCCTTTCAAGCTCTCGGAGGACGTATCCCTGCGGGCGTCCGCACAGTACACCGACCAGCACAGTACCGGCACCGACCTGATCGGGGATTTCGCGACTCACTTGGCCGCGCTCAAGGCGGAACTGTTCTACGGGAACTTCAGTTTCAGATGGGCCGCAAGCCGCGCTGGGGACGACAAGGGGATTCAAAGTCCGTACGGCGGCCCGGCCAACTATGTCGGCATCATCGTCGACACCTTTGACCGTGCCGGTGAGAAGGCTTGGATGGTGGGAATGTCTTATGACTTCGTGGGGGTTGGATTCAAGGGCCTCAGTGCCTTTACCAACGTCTCCACCGGGCACACTCCGCAAAGCGGTGCGAATGCGAGCCCGGATGAAACGGAATATGATCTGACGATCGATTATCGCTTTGCGAAAGACAGTAAATTACAGAATTTGTGGATACGCCTGCGGGAAGCATATGTCGATCAAAACAAGCAGCAGGGGGGCACCAGCTTTTCAGACTTCCGCATCATCGTGAATTACACATTTAATCTGCTCGATTGAAGGCGACCGCCGGCCAAAAATTGGCATACTCGGGGCGCACTACCCCCGGTCTACTTACCAAGCCAGGCCTAGGAGCGGTTTGAGTGACGCCGATCTTCAACCAACTCATCACGGATCCTGCGGCGTGGGAAAGCGCGAAGGTGGGAGGACGCGAAGGGATGGTCCGGCGATTGACGTCATCGGAAGTCGACGCCATCGATGCGCTGGCTGCGAGTCTGAATCATAAGGCTCTGCACACGATCAGCCGATCGGATTTCACCGACCCTGTGGTCGATGCCTTGATGGCCGAAGTGAGGCAACAGGTCATGCAGGGCCGCGGCGCCATTTTACTGTCCGGCATTGACCCCAATCGGCACACGCCTGCACGATTCGAGCGCCTCTACTGGGGGCTCGGCACTCATATGGGTAATGGCACCATTCAAGGACCTCTCGGCGATTGGGTGGCGAGGGTCGAGAAGACTGAGCACAATCCGACCGGCCGCGGCACTCTCATGGACGTCGAACTGCGGCCCCATACGGACATGCACGAAGTCATGTCCTTGGCCTGCGTCAGTCGAGCCGCGGAAGGCGGCGCAAGCACGCTGGTCAGCAGCCTCGCCGTACACAACGCCATCCGCGCACTGCATCCGGAATTCCTTGCCCCGCTCTATGAGGGATTCTGGGCGGGAATCAACGAGAGCATCGGCGGCGGCAAACCGATCAGTGATCGCAAGGTCCCAATATTCTGCTGCGTTGACGGCAAGGTCAGCTGTTATTACAACAAGTTCTTTATGCATGCGGCGGCGAAGCGGCTCGGCATGGAATTGCCGCCGGATCTGGTCGCCGCCATGAACTGGTTCGACTTGCAGGCGATGCGCGCGGATCTCGGCGCCACCTTTGTGCTGCAGCCCGGAGAGATGCTGTTCTGGCACAATTGGACCTGTCTTCACGCGCGCGCAGCGTTCCGCGATGCGCCCGGCGCCAAACGATTGCTGCTGCGGCTGTGGCTCAACGTGCCCGATGGCCGCCGGGTGCATCCGGAGATTGCCGAACGGGCACGCCGCATGGACGAGGATCATTTTGCGCGCTCCGGTTGAAGCGCGGGACTGGACCGTCGCCTCGGTCTACTCGCTGGGCTTCCTTACGCTAATCTCGTCGTTCAATTACTTCGATCGCTCGCTGCTTGGATTGGTGCTGCCGCTCATCAAGGCGGAAATGCAAGTGAGCGATACCATTCTCGGTCTGGTATCGGGGCTCGCATTCGTGCTCTTTTATTCCCTGCTCGGCATTCCAATTGCCTGGGTCGCGGATCGCTGGAGCCGGCGCAACATCATCGCCATCGGATTCTTGTTCTGGAGCGCCATGACCGCGCTTACCGGATTCGTCGCCGATATCTGGCAATTGGCGCTCACCCGTTTCTTGATGGGGGCGGGTGAAGCCTGCGGGTTGGCCCCATCCAATTCAATGATCGCCGACCTGTTCCGGCCGGCGCGCCGCCCCTTGGCGCTGTCGGTATTCGGGACGGCCTTCGCCATCTCGTCGATCGTCTATTTTCCGATCGCCGGATGGATCACCGAGGCCCATGGGTGGCGCGCGGCTTTCGTCGCGGCAGGAGTTCCCGGCGCGCTCCTCGCGATCTTGTTTTTCGTCACTGTCAAGGAGCCTTGGCGCGGCGCCTCCGAAGCGCGAAAAGTCGATACTGCGAATTTCGCATTTCTCGCGACGCTGCGTTTCATGGGCGGCGCGCGCACGTACCTGCTGCTGCTCGCCGGTGTTACGTTCATGGGTGCTGACGTTTATGCCGCGGGAGCCTGGAACTCGACCCTGCTGGTCAGGGTGCACGATCTGAAGATTCATGAGATCGCCGCTATCATCGGACCGTTTCGCGGCGTCCTGGTCGCGGTGGGGGTGATGCTCGGCGGCATCCTCACCGATCGGCTGGGCCGCAGAAATCCGCGCTGGCGGCTCTACGTTCCCGCACTTGCCTGCCTCGGGGTCGTGCCCGCGGACCTCGCATTTCTGCTCGGCGGCCCACGGATCGTATGGATGACCGGCTTTGCCGTCTCGAGCCTCCTAGTGCTCCTGCATCAGGGTCCGATTTACGCCGCGGTGATGAATGTGGCCAGGGTGCGCATGCGCGCAACGGCGACGGCCATGTTGCTGCTGTGCTCGAGCCTGCTCGCGCAATTCATCGGACCCCTGCTGGTCGGCTGGCTCAATGACCGGCTCGCCCGCTGGTACGGGCCGCTCGCCATTCGCTACTCGATGCTGATCCTCACCGTCTGCGTCGCCTGCGCCGCGTTCTGCTTCTTGTTTGCCGCAAGAACGCTGGAGGCGGATACTCGGCGGGCCGACGGGGATCTCGAATTGCCGGGCGGCGCGAGGTAGCGGCGGGATGCAACGGTAGCGGGGGAGCATCGAGCATGAACGTCACAGTCAGAAATCCAGACGAGACCGGGGGGATCGTCGTCGCCGGCAGACCGATGCCCGCGTTCAACGAGATCGAGGTCGAGCCCTTGACCGGCGCCGCCGGCTGCGAGATCAAGGGATTGGATTTGACGAAACCGCTGCCCGAGGGTGTCCTCGAGGAGATCATGCGCGCGTTCGAGCATTTCCTCGTCATCATGCTGCGGGACCAGAATCTTACCCCCGATCAGCACAAGTCGTTCAGCAGATACTTCG
The DNA here is from genome assembly GCA_963775565.1 of uncultured Gammaproteobacteria bacterium. Lineage (GTDB taxonomy): Bacteria > Pseudomonadota > Gammaproteobacteria > Steroidobacterales > Steroidobacteraceae > Bog-1198. Next base: position 390,461 of record CAVZJP010000013.1, on the reverse strand, counting down.
GGGAAATCATTGAATTGCCGCAGGCGCCGACCTACGGCGAGCACCACGACATGCAGGAGGTGCGCCGCGAAGCGCACGAGCCGGTCTCGGTGGTCCCGTTCACCCGCTTCCACACGGACAGCCCGTTCCTCGCGCGGCCGCCCCTGTGCATGGTGATGCGCGCGCTCGACGTACCACGCTACGGCGGCGACACGGCTTTCGCGAACATGTACCTAGCCTACGAAGAGCTGTCCGACGGCCTCAGGAAAATCGTCGACGGCTTGAAAGTGGTGTACTCCGGAAAGGACATTTGGGCGAAGAATGCCAAGCTCGATCCGGACAAGCGGCTGCGCCTGCGCGAAAGCCATCATTACACCGAAGATCAGCTCGAGAGCACCCACCCCGCGGTGCGCCGCCATCCGCGGACCGGTAGACAGGCGCTGTACGTCACGCAGGCGTATTTCAAGCGATTCGAAGGCTGGAGCGACGAGGATAGCCGCGGCCTCCTCGAGCAATTGGGTGGCCTGCCCTACCGGCTACAATATCAATGCAGAATCCGCTGGCAGCCGAACACGGTGATCGTCTGGGACAATCGCTTCCTGCAGCACTGCGGCGTGCACGACTACGCGAATGAGCGCCGACATTTGATTCGCACCACGATCCGGGGCGAACGGCCGATTTGACCGCTTGGTTCGGGTATAAGTTGTGGGCGAACGATCTTGAGCCAGGAGTTGCTTGAAATGAGCGCGTCGCCAGTTTCCAATGTTTCCGATACGGCACGGTGGGTTGCCGTCTATCGTGCCTGGGAATCCGCGCGGCCCGACGCCCTGTTCAATGATCCCTATGCGAAATCATTGGCCGGCGAGCGTGGGCAAGCCATCGCAACGCTCATGCCGGCACAGGCACGTAGTGGCTGGCCCATGATTGCGCGTACAAAGCTCATTGACGATGTCGTGCAAGCGGCAGTCGCACAAGGCTGCGATTGTGTGGTCAATCTGGCGGCAGGCCTCGACACACGTCCCTATCGACTCGCGCTCCCCAACTCACTCCAATGGATCGAGGCCGATCTGCCGGCCCTGATCGAGGAGAAGGAGCAGTTGCTCGCCGGCGCCAAACCACGCTGCCGGCTTCGTAGGATTAAGGTCGATTTGACTGATGCCGGGGCGCGTGTCGTAGCCCTGCGGGAAGCAGTGACGCCCTTTACCCAGGCGCTTGTCCTCACCGAGGGCCTGCTTGTCTATCTGGATGACGCTCAGGTGAGCGACCTGTCAAGAGATCTCGCTGCTCTGGCCGGTGTTCGCTATTGGATTCTCGACCTCGGTTCACCCGCGATTCTCGAGATGATGCATAAAGGCATGGGCACACATCTCACGAACGCGCCGATGAAATTTGCGCCGACGAATGGTATCGCCTTTTTTGAAGCGCTCGGCTGGCGCGTCGCCCAGGTGTATTCCATTTTTCACGCGGCCGTGCGATTTCGGCGCTTGCCGTGGTTTCTGAGACTATTCGCGCTACTGCCGGAGCCCAATCCCAGGAAACTAGGCAGAGCGCGTTGGTCAGGCGTCGTGCAGCTCACGCGGGCCGAATAACACCACATCGCGGCGTGCCCAGACGCAGCGCACTCCCTTCCGAAGAATTCAAGGTCACGCTGGCTTGGTACGTCCACGCAGCGGGGCGCTTTGCTTGCGAGCGGTGCGCTTACCACCGTGCGGTTTTAGTTGCGCGAAGGACCACGCGATTCCAAGTAGGTCCTTCAGGGCGTCGATCCGAATGCGAGACAGTCGCACGAGTACGGTCGGATAATTCACGAAGTGATCGGTAACGTAGTAGACGTCCGACGCCGACGCGATCAGTTTCGCGCGTTGATTGGCATCGATTCGAACTACCAGTGAGCCTGGCTCGGCGGACTTGTGAACGGCAATGCAAGCCAGCAGCTTGCCACGAACTTTAAGGGATGGCGCCCCGTGTACCGTGGACTCCTCCACGACACCAAGCTCATGGGCCAATTTCCGCACGGTATCGAAATCGACTGATTTCCGAGGCATAGATAATCTAACCGAGACAATGTGCAGCAAGTTCGACTGCTAGGTCGTCCCGCCACTGTGAGCCTCGCATTCTAAATCACGTCGCTAAGGCTCCCCCCAGGGCGCTTTTATAGACGGCCCAGGAGGAGCGATTCGCCGATTCCTTAGCGTGCAATCACTATGACTTGTTGTCGGACGTTGTGTCTGTACGATATCCCACTGTCTTCGTGTCAGACTAGGCCCGCATGATGGATGCACGAAATGCGCCGATTTACACTACTCATGCGTAGGATGACAGCTCGGGGCTCTTCTTTGAACTTTCAGTTTTGAGGCGAGTCCGACCGACTCGTATCAGAGCATTGCAGGATGACCGAATGAGTGAAGCAATCGCTAACCCAGGGGATTGTCAGTCAGCTCAGGACTGGCTAGATGCGCTCTCGAGCAAAGAATGCAATGAAAACGAGTTTGTGCGAGCAGCGCAGGAGCGCATCCGTCAAGATCCGGATACCGGATGGGACTTGCTGTCGCTTCTCGACCAATACTATCGCCGCGGCAAAATCACGCTTGAGGTGTTCCGCGACGTCAAATTCAAATTGGAACGTACACTGCTTGGTGCCGCAGACATTAAAGACGGCGGTTCCGTTGCGCAGAGGGGGGATTCTCCTATAATCGGCTCCACTGCCGGCATTGCAGATCATCCGCCCACGCCGGTCCCGCCGCCCATGGCGAGCGCCTCAAACTCTTCGGCCCCGACGAGCGGCGAGACCGCGGCTTCCGTGGGGAACTCAAGACACGAGATCGCAGTAGGTGACGTGCTGCGCGGCCGCTATCAGATTAGTAGTGTTCTATACCGAGGAGGCATGGGCACTATATTCCAGGCCAACGATCAATATCGCCTCGAATTGCCGAACGCGGCTCCGCGACTGGCAATCAAAGTCCTTCACAGCGATGTCGCGCAGCACCCGGAGTTGCTGGCGGAGCTACGCCGCGAGTTTCAGCGCCTGCAGTCCCTGTCGCACCCCAACATTGTCCGCGTGCATGAGTATGATCGTGACGGTGACACGGCATTCTTCACGATGGAATGTCTCAGCGGATTGTCACTGAGGCTCCTCTTGGCCGCGCGTCACCAGGTTGCTTTGAGCCGCTCCGACGCGCGTTCAATTTTCCGCGACGTGGGAGCCGCTCTTGCGCATGCTCATCACCGCGGAATCGTTCACGGAGATCTCAGCCCCCGGAATATTTTTATCACCGATGAAGGCGAAGTTCGGGTCTTCGGTTTCGGCGGCTCGCAGAGTCTGCACCGGTCGCAAGTCGGGTCCCAGCTCTACGCAAGCTGCCAGCTGCTCGAAGGCGAGAGGGCGGATTTGTCGGACGATGTGTACGCATTCGCCTGCGTCGTATATCTACTCTTGGCCGGCAATCTTCCCTTCAGGGAGCATTCGGCGCTTCAGGCGCGCACGCTGGGCCTGCGGCCGATTCGCCCTTCCGGGTTGACTCGGCGGCAATGGCGCGCACTGCGCTTCGGCCTTTCGTTTGAACGCGAGCGGCGGCCCACTGATGTAGATGAATTCTTGGAGCCCTTCGATTTGCGCGAGACAGCGGCCCGCATGCCGGCATTGCTCACACTGTTTAAAGTCTCCCCCCAACGGCGAAGCCGCAAACTGTGGCCCGCGCTAGCCGCGGCCGCATCGATGATACTTGTGGGCAGTTGGTGGGTTGCGACGAATTACGATTCGGTCTCGAGAACGACTGCGGCAGGGAGCTCGGGCCTTCTGCGGGTTCTTGGAGATGCCGAGGCGTCGCTGACCCGGTTATGGCACGGCGCCGACGAGCATCCTGCGGCCAATTCCGGTCCTCAGACCGTGGCAGATTCAGCTCATCCCGCCGAAGCCGCGACTCCCGCCATTCCGACTGAGGTCTCAACTGCAGCGGCACCACCCAGCTCCACCGCGGCGTCGCCCTCCCAGCCGGACTCAAATTCAGGAACGGCAGTACCGCGTGGCGCTTTATCCGATGAGCGCAATGCGACTTTGCGCTCGCGTATCGAATTGGCCGCATACAGTTTCGAGGTACCTCCGGGCGAACCTGCGGCACACATCGTGATTCGTCGCAGCGGGAGTCTGCACGCAGAAACCAGCTTCTCATGGTGGACCGAGACCGGCACGGCAAAACCCGGCGTGGACTATGAAGCTGTCGTGCCCCACGTCGAGTCCATTGCGGCCGGCAAGAACGCCCTGAGCCTATTCATTCCGGTGGTTGCCGATTCGACGCGGCGGGAACCCAAGAATTTCTACGTGGTTATTAGCGACCCAGGTCCCAATACAACGCTCGGCACCCGCACCGTAGCGATGGTGTCTATCGAGCCCTAACAATGAAAGGACCGCCATGAGCACGCCCGACCGCAGAGAGTCCGAGATCGGTTAGCTGTAACGGCCGAGCGCCTGTCAATCCGCCTGCGTTTTTTTGTACGCGCCACCGCTTTTCAAACGCGATGAGGCGATTTCACTTAGAGCTCCGGTATACCTCGCGCCCGTCGAGATACGTAGCGAGCACCTGGACCTCGTGTAAATCGAACGGATCGATTGCAAAGATGTCGCGATCGAGCACTATGAAATCCGCACGCTTACCCGGTTGGAGGCTACCCGTCGTGAGCTCCTGTTTGAGTGCGATGGCGGCGTTAATGGTATAGGCATCGAGCATGTCCTGAAGTTCGAGGCTCTGTTCTGGCAGCAGCGGCTCTTTGCCCCTGCCCTCCGAACGGGTAATGGCATGTTCCATAGCCTCGAACGCATTGAAGCTGCTCACGTTCCAGTCGCTGCCGCCGGCGATCAGTGCGCCCGCGTCGCGCAGCGAGCGCGCGGGGTAGAGGTATCGCGATCGTTCTGGTCCTAAGTAGGGTAGTGTCGAGGTGACGATGTAGCTCTGATCGCGTTCCGCCCAAAGCAGCTGGAAATTAGCAATAATCCCGAGTTCCTTGAAGCGCGGGAAATCATTCGGATTCACCAGTTGCAGATGCGCAATCTGATCGCGATTATCGAGCTGCCCGTAGCGTTGTCTGGAGTCAGCAAAGGCGTCCAGCGCCGCGCGTACCGCCCGATCGCCGATCGCGTGAACATGTACCGTAAAGCCCGCCGCATCGGCCAAGCCGACGATACGATTCAAATTGTCCTGCTTGAAATAGGAGGGGCCGCGATTAGCCGTCGGGTTACCGTTGGCGTCGAGGTACGGTTCAAGGAGCGCTGCCGTCTGCGAAGGGTACTCGATCACGCCATCTGCGAAAATCTTGACGGCATCGGCACGCAGGTAATCCGGATCGACGTCCCACTTTGCTCGGAAACGCTTCGCACGGGCAATCAGCGTTTGCGCGGGCACGTTAAGGTTTTTAAGCGTAAACGAGGTGCGCACGCGCATGTTGAGCCGATGGGTGTCGTAGAGCCGTTTGTAAATTTGCATGTCGTGATCGTTAACGGCCGCATCCTGTACCGAGGTGATGCCTATTGCGCGCATCGCCGCAAGGGCCTTTTCGAGTTGTGACGCCTCGTAATCCAGGCTGGCCGCTGGCGCCGCAGCTACTGCTGCATCAGCTGCGGCGTCCCTTAAGGTACCGGTTGGGATGCCGGAGGGGCCTCGCTCGATCCTGCCGCCGAGCGGATCTTGAGTTTCGGCGCCGATATGAGCCGCCTTAAGCGCGGCCGAATTGAGCCAAGCGGAATGGCCATCTGAGCCCCTCAGCATCATCGGTCCGCCTCGCAAGATCGAGTCGAGGTCCTCGCGCGTCAGGTTTAGTCCGGACGGGTTCACCTGGATTACCTCGAACCACCCTTGCGTATGGTTCGGATGATTCTTTAGGCATTCTGCCACTTCGGATTTGATCTTTGCGGGTGTCAACTCTTGGTCATGGAGGTTGCACTTATCTAGATCCTGCGCGCTCTCAGCTGGGTGGGTGTGGGCGTCGATAATTCCCGGCAGGACAGTTTGACCTGCAAGATCGATCGTTTGTGTTTGCGACCCCATCAAGGCGCTCACAAACTCATCCGTGCCGACTGCGACGATCGTATTGCCGCGAATCGCGAACGCCTGCGCAACGCTTCGATTTGAATCCTGGGTGCGCACCTTTCCATGAAGCAGAATCAGGTCGGCCGCTGGCCGTGGATTGTCTGAGTTGGACGTGGTTTGACTGCGCGCTGCATTCAGAGGAGCGATGAAGGAGCAAAGGGCGAAGATGTTGATCGCTGCTTTCACGATCCGAACTGGTCTTGTCATGGGGGAGCGTCTCTCGCAAACAGTCGTCAATCTATCCAGGTGCCGTGGACCTCATAGCAAAAATTCCGCACACTACCTAAACATTTTCTAGGATAGAAACGCAAGTGATTGATTAGATTGGTGGGACGGCTGGGACTCGAACCCAGGACCAAAGCCTTAAAAGGGCCTTGCTCTACCAACTGAGCTACCGTCCCATTTGCAGGCGCGCATCATAGCCGAAGTTGCGCGGCTATTGGTATCGAGTGGTATCCGGGAGGTTGGCGGCGCTGAAACCGGCGGCACGCAAGCGGCAGGAATCGCATTTTCTGCAAGCCCGGCCATGTACGTCGGCCTGGTAGCACGAGACCGTCGCGCTGAAATCCACACCCAGGTCAAACCCCGTGCGGATGATGTCGGCCTTGCCCATATCGATCAGGGGCGCGTGAATCTTGAAGCCGGCACCCTCGACACCGGCCTTGGTCGCGAGCCGCGCCAATTGCTCGAAAGCGGCGATGAACGCCGGGCGGCAGTCCGGATATCCCGAATAATCCACGGCGTTGACGCCGACGAAGATGTCGGCCGCGCCAACGACTTCTGCCCAGGCCAGCGCCAACGAGAGCAACATCGTGTTGCGCGCGGGAACGTAGGTCACCGGAATGCCCGCGCCGGGCGTTTCGGGAATCTCGATCTTGGCGTCGGTCAATGCCGAGCCGCCGATGCCCGCCAAGTCGACGCGCATGGTCCGATGTTCGCGCGCGGTTAGGGCTGCGGCCACCCGCTGCGCGGCATCAATTTCCGCGCGATGTCGCTGACCGTATTCGACGCTCAGGGCGTAGCATTCGTAGCGCTGCGACCGCGCGATCGCAAGCACGGTGGCGGAGTCGAGGCCGCCCGAGAGCAATACGATGGCACGCTTAGCATCCACGAGTCACTTGCCGGGCACGTCGCCCCACAGAACCTTGTGCAGCTGCATTTGGAAACGAACGGACAGCCTGTCGGCCAGAATCCAATCCGCCAACTCGGTCGGCGACTGTTGGTTGTAGCTCGGCGAAAACAGTATCCGGCAGCGCTCGTGCAATCCGTGCTCGCGCAGGAATGCCTTGCTCCATTCATAGTCCTCGCGAGAACAAATCACGAACTTCAGTTGATCGCGCGGCGTCAAATATTGAAAATTCTCCAGACGGTTGCGGGAGACTTCCCCGGATCCGGGAGTCTTCACGTCGACAACCCGGGATACGCGCGGATCCACTGCCTCCACATCCAAGGCGCCGCTGGTTTCCAGCGACACATCAAATCCGGCGTCGCATAATTCATGTAATAGTGTGATGCACTCGCGCTGAGCCAGCGGCTCGCCGCCCGTGACGCATACATGCTGCGCACCGTAGGCGCGCACCTTTTCCATGATGCTATCGATCTCGAGCCAATCGCCGTTGTGAAAGGCGTATTCGGTATCGCAATAGTGGCAGCGCAGCGGACATCCTGTCAGCCGCACGAACACCGTTGGAAAACCGACCGCGTCGGCCTCCCCTTGCAGCGAATGAAAAATCTCATTGATGCGCAATCGTCCCGCTTTGATCTCGCGTGCACTCAATGTTTCTCGGCCGCCATCTTTTCCAGGCGCTGCTGCGCCAATCGCCCGGCCGGCGAGTCCGCATACTGGCTGACCACCTGCGAGAGCACCGTCTTCGCGGCATCCCATTGCTTCGTTTCATAATGGCAATAACCGATTTTCAGCAACGCATCGGGATACTTGCGCGATTGGGGATACTTGTCGACCACGACCTGGAACGCGGCTTGCGCCTCGGTGTAGGACTTGTTCACGTAATAAGCCTCGCCCAGCCAATACTGCCCGTTGTCTGTCAGCGAGCTATCGGGATAGGTGGACAAGAAATTCTGAAACGCGGTGATGGCGTGGTCGTATTGACCGTCTTTCAGCAAATTGAACGCCGCTTGGTACGCAGCCTTGTCGTCGCCTGTGCCAGGCGCGTCGGCCTTGGGCGCGCCAGCCGCGGCCGCGACGGCCGCTGCGGCGACAGCCGTGCCGCCAGGCGCAGCGGCCCCGGAGGCAGCACCGCCACCGCGCGATTCCAGAGTTCTGATGCGCTGGTCGAGATCGGCGTAGTAGTCGCGCTGCTGCTTGCGGCCCGCATCCAGGGCATTGTGCATTTGATCGACATCGTTGTGCATGGCGCGCACATCGCTGCGCAATGCCTCCAGTTGATTCGACAGTTGGAGCAAGCTCTGATTTTCCATGACTCTCTCGATGCGCGACAACCGGGCGTCGAGATCCTTCAATTTGACCTGAACCGGATCATCCTCGGGGGAAAGTGTCTGGCAGCCCGCCAGAATGCACGCCAAGATGCAGAGCGCTCCAAGGGCGCTATGGGCGCGAATCCTCACGGCAAATAAACCACTTCGACCCGGCGATTCTGCGACCACGCGGCCTCATCATCGCCCTCCTGCCGCCGGCCGCTCGGACCCAAAGCTCACGGTCGTGACCTGGGCTTCCGCCACGCCTTGCAGCATCAAGGCGCGACGCACTGCTTGTGCACGCCGCTCGCCCAGACCGATGTTATATTCGCGGGTACCGCGTTCGTCGGTATTCCCCTCGAGTTTCATCTTCAGGTTCGGATTCGCGGTCAAGTTATGCGCAGCCGCCGACACGATGTCGGCGAATTCCGGTTTGATCTCCGATTTGTCGAAATCGAAGTAAATGATCTTCCGCGCCAGCGCACCGGTCCCTTCGGCGCCGATTCCGCGTGTCCCGCTGGCCGCATCGCCGCCCAGGGGGCTGGTCGACGTGGATGCGCCCTCGGCCGCCGCCCCGGCCGAACTGGGGACCTGTGTGCCGGCCACAGGCGGTTCACTGACGCTGTGTTTCTTTGGGCATCCGGCGAGCAGCGCCGTCGCGGCGAGGAGCAAAGCGATCGATGTCATTCTTTTCATTTACTTCTCCATCCAAGTCTCAAGTAGGCAGTTGTTGGTAAGAGTACCGGCCACGAGCCTGTTTGTGTACCAAAGATTGCGATGCATCAGAACGGCGCCCACGCCGGCTCTTGCAGTTCTCCATCGCTCGAGACCAAGCGTTGCTGGACTCGGCCGTCCGCGCTGACCAGGGCGAGGACCCCGCGGCCCTTGTCGCGGCTGGCGTAGATGAGAACCGCGCCGTTGGGCGCGTAGCTCGGAGACACGTCGAATCGGCCCTTGGTCAGCACTTGAACATCGCCGCGACCTCGAAGATCCATGGTTGCGATTCGATAGGCGCCATCGTCCTGCGTCACGAACGCCAGTTGCGACTCATCCGGTGAAACGCGCGGCCGCGCGTTGTAGCTGCCTTGAAAGGTCAGGCGGCGCGGTTTGTCGCCGGGCTTCAACCCCACTTTATAGATTTGCGGACCACCGGCTCGATCCGAGGTGAAATACAGGCTCTGGCCGTCTTTCGACCACTGTGGTTCGGTGTCGATTCCAGGATCATCGGTGATGCGGGTCAACTGTTGAGTCGCAAGATCCAGGACATAGATATCCAAATTTCCGTCCCGAGTGGACAAGACCAGTGCCATTTTTTTGCTGTCGGGAGACCAGGCAGGCGCCTGGTTCACACCGGCATGCGCCGATACCACATGACGCTCCCCCGTCTTCAGGGTCTGTACATACATGGTCGGCAGGCGGTCTTCGAATGATACATAGGCGAGACTCGTGCCGTCCGGAGACCACGACGGGGACATCAGCGGCTCCCGCGATTGCATAACGACGTGCGGATTTTCCCCGTCTGCGTCGGCGACGATCAGTTGAAAGGACTTGTTGGGCAGGTGCCCAAGCACTGAGATGTAGGCAATGCGGGTGGAAAAGGCACCGCGAATTCCCAATATCTTCTCGAACACAGCGTCCGCAATCTGATGCCCCGCCGACCTCAAGCCCGGCCGATTGGCGCTGATTTGGAATCCCAGCAGGCGTTGCTTGGTCAGGACATTGTAGAGTTCGTAGGTAATGCTGTAGTGATCCGGACCATCCGACTGCATGGAGCCCACCACCATGTAGTCGTTGTTCAGCCGGCGCCAATCGTCAAACTGAATGGCCGCGCCGTTGTGCGGCTGGTCGATCATGTCCGCCCTTTCCATGGTTCGAAACCGACCGCTGCGCGCCAGATCATCGCTCACCAGCTGTGCCACGTCGAAGGAGGCGGCCGAGAGTTCCGCCGAGGCGAAGGGCACCACCGCCAGCGGGATGGCTTCGGTTTGACCGCGCGTCACTTCAACCACGAACGAGGCGCGTGCGAAGGGGCTGAAACTCAGGGCGACGAGAGCCAGACTCAAGAGGTATTTATTCATGGAGCCTATTCTATTCTGCGGGATGGAAATGGATCACCAAGTTGCGCTCAAACAATGCCGCGTCGGGCGGGGACGGCAGCGGCGAAGCACGATACACGGCATTCTCGATCGACTGGCGGGCCGCCGCGTCGCCGTTGCATTGGCTGACATGCGCGCTCGTGACCTCGCCGCCCGGAATTTGCGTGATGTTGACGATGCAATCGAGTCCGGCGCGAGCGGAAGGCGGCTTGATCCAGGCATTTTGAATTCGGCTCGAAAGCTGCGCCAGGTAGAGCGCGCGCGCCGGGCTGGATTGCACTGCACTCACGTGTTCCTCCTCGGCCAATTGCCGGCGCAGCTCTGCCTCGCGCTCGGCCTTGATCTTCGCGTCCGCCGCATGCTTGGCATCTTCGGCCCGTTTCGCGTCCTCAGCTCGCTTCGCATCCTCGGCTCGTTTCGCATCCTCGGCCCGTTTTAGCTCCGCGGCATGCTGGGCGGCGGCCGCTCGTTGGGCCTCGGCTTGCCGCGTCTCTTCAGCCTGTTTCGCGCGCAACTGATCAGCGGCTGCAGCCGCCTTGGCGGCCTCGGCCGCGGCAACCTGCTTGGCTGCATCCTCGGCGCGCTGTTGCTCGGCCGCAGCGGTTGCAGCAGCAGCGGCTTCAGCGGCTGCACGGACACGCGCAGCCTCCCGTGCCGCACGATCTACCAGCTCTCGCTGCGCGGCATGCAGCGCCTGCGCGTCCACGACCACGGCATCGATGGGCAGCGGCTGCAGGACAGCGGGCGGCGGCGTGCGAGTGATCGAAACCCAAGCCGCGGAAACCATTGCCGCTGCCAGCAATCCGTGCAGGAGCACGGAGAAAGCAAGGGACCAGGAATGTTCGCGCAGAAAACCGGTCATTCAATGTGCACCGGCGGCGGCTCCACTGGGGCCGCCGCGCGCGGGCAACGTGCGCACGGGATCCGTCAAAAATCCGACTTTGCTGGCCCCGGCCTGCTGTAACAATACCATCGCGCGAACCACCGTGCCGTAGGGCACCGTGGTATCGGCCTTCACTAACACGGGCGTTTGCGGATCGCGCCGTAAAAGCGCCGAGGTGCGGGAACTGACGGTGGATTCCGACACGGGTTGATCCTGGTTTTGCCCGAAGTTGATGAAGAGTCGCCCATGCGAGTCGATGGTCAACACCAAGGGCTCGTGCTTCGCTAGAAAGTCCGCATCAAGCGGCCGCGCACCGGCGTCCGGCAAATCCACCTTCACGCCTTCCTTGAGCAGGGGCGCAGTGATCATGAAAATGATCAATAGAACCAACATGACGTCGATGTATGGCACCACGTTGATCTCGCCCATCAACCTTCGACGGCGTTGCGGCGCGGGCATGTACTTAAGTCTGTGGGGGCCGGTTCGGCCCGTGGCGCTGCAGAATGGTCGAGAACTCTTCGACGAAAGTATCGAAGCGAAGTTCCAAACGGCTGACTTGATCGGCAAGACGGTTGTAAGCGATAACCGCGGGGATCGCCGCAAAAAGGCCGACTGCCGTGGTTACCAGGGCCTCAGCGATGCCCGGCGCGACCGCTGCCAGGGTCGCCTGCTGAACATTGCCCAGATTGTGAAAGGCACTCATGATGCCCCAGACGGTGCCGAACAAGCCTACATAGGGGCTGGTCGAACCGACCGTGGCAAGCAACGCCAGGTTGTGCTCAAGGCGCTCGAGTTCGCGCAACAACGCGACTCGCATCGCGCGCCGCGCGCCGTCAAGCAGCAATTCCGGCGGCGTACCGTGCTGGCGCAGGCGGCTGAATTCCCCGAAACCACACTCGAAGATGCTCTGCAATCCGGTGCCGGCACGCCCCTTGGTCTCGATGGTACGATAAAGCGTGGCAAGATCGCCGCCGGACCAAAATGCCGTTTCAAATTTCTCGGCCTGGCGCCGTGACCTTCCGATGACCTGGCTCTTGCGAAAGATGACCGCCCACGAAGCCACTGATGCGGCCAGCAGTAGTGCGACCACGCCTTGCACCACGGGGCTTGCATCGAGCACGAGAGTCCAGACCGACAAGTCATTTGGCATTACGCCACTCCACGAAAAGATCCGCAGGGATAGCGCACGGCTTTAACGTACGCGAATCGAGACAGGCAACCCGCACGCTGGCATCGATCAATTGCTCATCGCCCCGCATAACCGTTTGCTTGAAATGTATTGTCGCACCGCGGAGGCGTTCCAGTTCCGCGGTGACGAGAATTTCATCATGCAGCACGGCGGGACGCAGGAAATCCACGCTCACGTTCACCACGACGAACTGTAGATGGCGCGTCGCGAGCAGCTGCTGCTGGTCCACCTGCATGGCGCGCAGCCAGTCGGTCCGGCAGCGCTCCATGAATTTGAGGTAATTTGCGTAATAGACGACGCCGCCTGCATCCGTATCCTCCCAATAAATGGAAAAGCCCGCGGCGAAGCGCGGCGCCGAGGGCATCTATTGGCCGTCCCGGAAAAGAGGCAGATTCAAATCGCGATCCACTGAGGGTGCCGCCAGACCAAAATGCGCGTATGCGGCGCGGGTGGCCACACGCCCGCGCGCAGTGCGCATCAAGAACCCTTGCTGGATGAGGAAGGGCTCGATCACATCCTCGATGGTGCCGCGTTCCTCGCTCATCGCCGCCGCCAGACTGTCGACGCCCACCGGTCCGCCCTCGAATTTCTCAATGACGGTCAGCAGCAATTTTCGATCTAGCATGTCGAAGCCTTCCGGATCGACTTCCAGCATGTTGAGCGCCGCCAACGCCACCTCGCCGCTGATGACGCCGGCGGCTTTGACCTCCGCAAAATCACGCACACGGCGCAACAGCCGATTGGCGATTCGCGGCGTACCGCGCGATCTCTCGGCAATGCGCACGGCACCATCGTCTTTCAGGTGCAGCTTCAAGATCGACGCGCTGCGGACCACGATTTTCGTCAACTCCTCGGTGCTGTAGAACTCCAATCGCTGCACGATGCCGAATCGATCGCGCAGCGGCGATGTGAGCAAACCCGCCCGGGTCGTGGCGCCCACCAGGGTGAACGGCGGCAAATCGAGCTTGATCGAACGTGCCCCGGGGCCCTCGCCGATCATCAGATCGAGCTGCGAGTCTTCCATGGCCGGATACAACACCTCCTCGACCACGGGACTCAGGCGGTGAATCTCATCGACGAACAGCACATCCCGTGGCTCGAGATTGGTCAAGAGCGCTGCCAGATCCCCCGGCCGTTCGAGCACCGGACCTGAGGTCTGGCGCAAATTCACACCCAGTTCGTTGGCAATGATGTGCGCCAGAGTGGTCTTGCCGAGGCCGGGCGGCCCGAATATCAATACATGATCCAGGGCCTCGCCTCGCTTGCGCGCGGCCTGTATGAAAATATCCATCTGCGTCTTGACGTTTGGCTGCCCGACGTAGTCGGCAAGCGTCTTCGGACGCACCGCCCGATCGGCCACCTCGTCCTCGCGGCCGCCGCCGCCTGCGATTATGCGATCCTGCTCGATTCCCATGCGCGATCTTAGGCTTTCACCGCTGATTTGAGGGCACGCCGAATGATTTCGGTGGTCGACAAGCCCGGCTCATCGGCCGATTTGAGGAGCCGCGTGACTTCCGGCGGCTTGTAGCCCAAAGCGATCAGCGCGCTGAACGCCTCGCTTTGCGGCGAGGGCGCGATGCCCGCCGACATCGGATTGCCGCCGCCCGCCGGCATCGTCAGCTTTTGCACGCTATCGCGCATTTCGATGATGACGCGCTCGGCGGTCTTGCGTCCGATACCCGGGATCCTCGTCAGCATCGCCACGTCCTCCGCCTCAATGATGCGCAGAAAATCCTCGACGCTCGCTCCCGACAGAATTCCCAACGCGATCTTGGGTCCAACGCCCGATACCTTGAGCAGCCCGCGAAACAGACGGCGCTCGCCGTCGGTGCCGAATCCAAACAGAATGTGGGCATCCTCGCGCACCACCACATGGGTAAATAGTGCCACGGGCTCGCCCGTGGAGGGCAGAGCGTAGAACGTCGACATCGGCGCCTCGAGTTCGTAGCCGACGCCGTTCACGTCGACCATCAGCATCGGCGGCTGCTTCAAGGCAAGGCGACCCTTGAGAAATCCAATCATCCGCTACAGTCCGGCCTGCAGCAAGGATGCGCGCAGCCGGCCGCGAAGCGCATGGCACACCGCCGCCGCCAAGGCATCAGCCGCGTCCGCCGGGACCGCTCCGTCAAGCCTCAGCAAGCTTCGCATCATCAGCTGAACCTGCGCCTTTTCGGCGTTGCCGGACCCCACCACCGCCTGTTTGATCTGCCTTGTGGCGTACTCGAAGACCTCCGCATTGGCCTCGTGGGTACCGCAGATCGCCGCGCCCCTTGCCTGCCCCAATTTCAGCGCGCTGTCGGGATTGCGATTGACGAAAACCTTCTCAATGGCGATTTCCTGCGGCTGATACTGCGCGACGATGCTCTGCACACAACGGAAGATTTCGCACAACCGGGCGGCAAATTCGGCCTGATTGGTCCTGATGACGCCGCTCGCCACGTAGGTCAGGCGCGGCCCCGCGGCATCCACCACGCCGAATCCGGTGCGCTGCGAGCCCGGGATCGATGCCGAGCACACGGATGGTCGTTACCTTAAGTTCGCGCAATTTGATTGGGTCTTGGGACAGGCATGGCCCTTGTATGATACCGGCAATAGGCGCTTAAACCCACCGGCAACAATCTCTGCACCATGGAAACCACTGCCTCTTCCCGGACGTTGAGCGGCCGACTCGATGCCGGAATCGCGGCATTGCGCCAGATCGAGTTGACTGAGGAGGGCGATGCGGCGCGCAGCGCCGCCTTGGGCGTGGCCGAGATCGTTCGCGTTCTCGATGCGGACGACGATGTGGTCATTGCCGCCATGATTCAACCGTTGCTCGACGGCAAGTTCATCCAACGAGAATCCGCCGAAAGACTGTATGGCGCTGAACCGGTGCGGCTCGCGCGCGCCTTGAGTGAATTGGGGCATTTCGGATTGCCGCCGGACTGGACACCCGATCGAGGGCTGGAGGCGGCCCAGGCCGAAGCCTTGCGAAAAATGCTGCTTGCCGTCATCGGCGATGTGCGGCTGGTCGTCGTGAGGCTTGCCGAACAGTTGCAAAAAATGCGTTCAGCCAAAGGCGTCGGGGCGACGCTGCAACGCAAGTTCGCGGTGGAAACCCGCGAGGTCTATGCGCCGCTGGCCAATCGTCTGGGGGTTTGGCAGGTCAAGTGGGAACTGGAGGATCTGGCATTCCGCTATCTCGAACCCGCCCAGTACAAGCACATTGCCGCCGCGCTCAAGGTTCGCCGCTCGGAGCGGGAGCGCTACATCGAGGAGCTCAAGTCTCAGCTGCAGCACGAACTGCAGGGCGCCTCGATCGAAGCGCGTATCGATGGACGGCCCAAACACATCTTCAGCATATGGCGCAAGATGCAGGAGAAACACCTGGCCTTCGAGCAGCTCATGGATATTCGCGCCGCGCGCGTGCTCGTGAACAGCGTTGCCGATTGCTATGCGGCTTTGGGCGTCGTGCACTCATTGTGGCAGTTCATTCCCGGAGAGTTCGACGACTACATCGCCACGCCCAAGGAGAATTTGTACCGCTCGATTCACACCGCGGTCATCGGTCCGGGGGGCGAGCCGGTCGAGATCCAGATCCGCACGCATGAAATGCATGCCGACTCCGAACGCGGCGTCGCCGCGCATTGGCGCTACAAAGAGGGCGGACGCGGCAATCAGGCCTACGAACGCAAGATCAATGAGCTGCGCACGCTGCTCTCCCCCGCTGAAGGCGCGGGTGCTCGCGATTTTCTTGATCGCGTGCGAGTCGACCTGTTTCAAGATCGCATTTATGTCGTTTCGCCAAAGGGCGAGATCGTCGACGTCCCGGTCGGCGGAACGCCGCTTGGATTTTGCCTACCAGGTCCATACCGATCTGGGACACCGCACCCGCGGCGCCAAGGTGAACGGGCGCATGGTGCCGCTCGACTATCAGCTGAAGAACAGCGAGACGGTGGAGATCATCACCTCCAAGTCGCCGCAGCCCTCACGCGACTGGCTCTCCGCGCAGTCGGGATATCTTGCCAGTCCCCGTCATCGCAACAAGGTGCGCGCCTGGTTTCGCAAGCAGGATGCGACACAAAACAAAGTTGAGGGGCGCGCCATGCTGGAGCGCGAATTGCAGCGATTGGGCGTGAGGAGTCTGCCGATGCCGGAGCTGCTGCGAGAATTGAGGCTCGACAGCACGGAGCAGCTGCATGAAGCGCTCGGATTGGGCGACGTCAGCGGCACGCAGGTTGCGGGGGCGATTCAGCGCCTGCTGCATGCGCGCGATGCGCAGCCGGAATTCACGCGGCCGCGCGCCTCGAGCGCGCGGGAACCCGAAGTTGAAGTTCAGGGCATCGGCGACCTGCTGTCGACCTATGCGCGTTGCTGCAAGCCGGTTCCCCCCGAACCCATCGTGGGCTATATCACCGTAGGGCGCGGAGTGAGCATTCACGCTTCATCTTGCGCAAACCTGGCGCGCCTCAGCGTAAAGGCGCCGGCGCGGGTGCTTGGCGTAACCTGGGGCAAATTAGGCGCCACCGAGTTTCCGGTGGACATCGACATTCAGGCTTTCGATCGGCGCGGCCTGGTTCGCGACGTCAGCGCCGCCCTGGCGGATGAGAACATCGGGATCCGCGGCATGACAACCACCACCGACGCGGGCGACAACGTCGCACACATGCTCATCGGCATCTCGATTACCGGTCTTGCGCAGTTATCCAAAGTGTTGACACGAATCGGCCAGCTGCCGAATGTCATCAGTGCACGGCGCAAGAAATGAGGCGCCGGAGATTGCCCGAAACGGGCTCCTAAGGACCGGCGGAGTACGGGATCGAAACCGTCCCCGTTTTCATCATCCCCGCGCTGTTCGTATAGCTGAATCCAAAACTCAAGGTGGCGTTGGCCGGGCCGGTGGGTGCGTAGGCAAGCGAGACTTGACAGCCCGTACCCACGCTCACGGCGGCACACGTGAAAGTGCCGGAGGCCGTGCTCCAATCGAGCGGCAGCGTGCTTAAATTTGCCGTCAAATTGCCGGCAAGATTTCCATCGTCGGTGGTGAACGTGACGGTCACGGTGTTGCTGCTGCCGGTCGCCACGGCAAGGGAGGTGGGACTAGGGGTTCCGACCACATTGTCGTCGCTCGTGGTCCAATAGGGGATCCCCACCGTCCCCATCCTGGCCTCGCCCGAATTGTTGAGGTAAGAGTAATTCAATGTGAGCGTGCCGCTGTCCAGCGCAGTGGGAGCGAACATCAACGTCAGCGGCAGGCACTGCCCGTACTCACCATGCTGCAAGCGAAGGTGTTTGCCGCGCTGCTCCAACCGGCCGGAAGCGCGGCCAAGCTGGTCGAGACCTGCAAAGCGGTAGCCAGACGGCTGTCATCGGTGGTGAATGTCACCGAGACGGGCTGACCGGGTGAGCCCAACATGGCGTTGACTTGCCCCGACGGCGAAACCGCGCCCGCAACGCTGTCATCGGTGGTCGCAGCATAGGCGATGTTCAACAATCCGCCATTGGTCGCTCCGCTTGAATCGATGTAGTCGTACCTCAACGCGAGCGCCCCGCCGCCCAGCGTCTGCGGAGCAAACTTGAGTTGCAGCTGACAGCCGTTGCCGGTGCTGACGCTGTCGCAGGAGAATGTGTTCGACGCGCTGCTCCAGCCGGCAGGCAGAGCCGTCAAATCCGAGGCCAAACTCAACCCGGTTGCAGCATTGCCATCATCGGTGGTGAACGTGATCGTCACGGCCTGCGAGCCGGTGGCCGCGACGGCATTGATCTGACCGGTGGGCGACGCGGTGGCCAGAACCGTGCCATGCGAAACCGAGGCAAAGGGGATATTGATCACACCGCTTCTGGCCGCGCCGGAGTTATCCGTGTAGGCGTAATTCAGCGCGAGCAGACCGGTCGCTGACGCGGTCGGCGAAAATACCAACTGCAGTTGGCAGGCGCTGCCGGTACTGACGACGGGGCACGACAGGCCGGTCGCGCTGCTGCTCCACCCCGCCGGCAATGCGGCAAGACTCGTGGTCAGAACAAGGTTGGTGACCGCGCTGCCATCGTCGCTGGTGAAGTTCACAGCTGACACTTTGCTTCGATGAGCCGACGATCGCATCGACTTCGCCCGTCGGCGACACGGTGGCAACCACATTGTTGGGCGCCGCCGCGGCATAGCTGAGCGATAAACAGGGACCGGGAGTTCTTGGCAGACCGGCATTGTCGATGTAGACGCAGTTCAGCGTCAGCGTGCCGCTGTCGACCGCGAGCGGCGTGTAAGTCAGATTCAGGGCGCAGCCGCTGCCGGGGCCTACGGAGGCGCAGGTGAAAGTGCTCGGGCCGCTCCAACCCGGCGGCAGCACACCCAGACTTCCGGAGACCGCGAATCCTGAGAGCGGCAACCCATCATTCGAGGTGAAGGTCACGATGACTGTCTGGCTCGCGCCAACCGCGACCTGCAGGGCACTGTCACGGAAGCAGTCGCAGCGACCCCATTGTGCGTTACTGTCAGCGCCCGCGCCTGCGGGAGCGGCTTTGGGCGGGGTCGTATTGGTCGTCGCGGGAGGGCTACTCACGGGAGGTGGCGCGGCGACGCTATTGGCCGGCACGGCGCCGGTGGTGCTCAACTCGCAGCCGTTGAGGGCCAAAAGCGCTAGCATACCGAGCGGAACTAATCGTGGTCCTGGTCGCATTTTCTCCCTCTTTCCGGCCCGCGCTTGTGCGACGTACGTCGCGGACCTGCGACGGAATTCGAAGGTGAGGAAGGTAGCCCGGTAACATCGGGGCACGGTGTGAACTGCGTCACACGCGGTTGCCGCCGACAGATATAGTCAAATGAAAATTAATCGGCCGTCGGCTTGGCGCGCCGCAAGGCGCGATTGTTGGACAAAAACGACGACTTGCGAAATCAGTGAATCAGCGATTTATTGCGTCAATCGCCTTCTTATCCACGGCCAATGCGGCCTCATGGATTGCCTCGGACAATGTTGGATGCGCGTGAATCGTGCGCTGAATATCCTCGGTGCTCGCCGAATATTCCATCGCCAAAACAGCCTCGCTGATCAATTCGCCGGCCATCGGACCGATGACATGCACGCCGAGGACTTCGTCATCGTCCTTGGCGGACACGATTTTCGCCATGCCGGCGCCGGCTTCCATCGCTCGTGCGCGGCCGCTCGCGGCAAAAGGAAACACACCCACCTTGTATGGGCGGCCGCCCGCTTTGACTTGCTCTTCGGTCTGCCCAACCCATGCAATTTCAGGGGCCGTGTAGATGACCGACGGGATGACCTTGTAATTCACCTCGCCATAATTTCCGGCGATCAGATCCGCGACCATCACGCCCTCTTCCTTGCCTTTGTGCGCCAGCATGGGACCGCGCACCACATCCCCGACCGCCCAGACGTTGGCCGCACTCGTGCGACAGTGCTCGTCGACCACGACGAAACCTCGATCATCCACCTCAACGCCGGTTCCCTCGGCCAGCAATCCTTCGGTGAACGGCCGGCGCCCCACGGCCACGACCAGCTTGTCGACTTGCAGGGAATGCTCGCCCTGCGCATCCGAATACACCACATCGACGGCATTGCCCGAGACCGCGGCGCTGGATACCTTGGCGCCGAGTTTGATATCCAGCCCCTGTTTCTTGAAATGACGTAACGCTTCCTTGGCAATGGTCTGGTCCACCATCGGCAAGAACTGATCCAGTGCTTCGATCACCACGACCTCGCTTCCCAGGCGGCGCCACACGCTGCCCAGTTCGAGGCCGATGACGCCGGCGCCGATGACACCGAGGCGCGCCGGCACCGCATCGAATTCCAAGGCGTTCCAGGAATCGACGATGTACTTGCCGTCGTGCGGCACGGAGCGCAAACGAATGGGAACGGAACCGGACGCGAGGATGACATGCTTGGCTTCCAAGGTGCGCTCCGAGCCATCCGCGCCCTTCACCGCAACCTTGTTTCCCGGCAGCAAGCGTCCGTGTCCCTGGATGCCGACCACGCCATTGGCCTTGAACAAGGCATTGATGCCGTTGGTCATGGTCTTGACCACGGATGCGCGGCGCTTTTGCATCGCGCCGAGATCCAGGGTCAAGGCGCCGATTTTGATCCCGTGCACCGCGAACTCGTCTTTCGCGCGCTGGAACAGTTCGGAGGATTCCAGCAACGCCTTCGATGGAATGCAGCCGGCATTCAAGCAGGTACCGCCGAAGGCGTAGGAGCCGTCGGTATTCTGCCATTCATCGACGCAAGCCACTTTCAGTTTGTTCTGGCCGGCGCGAATTGCCGCGGGATACCCGGCGGGCCCCGCGCCGATGACGATCACATCATATGTATCGCTCATATGCCGAGCACCATGCGCGCGGGATCTTCCAAACACTGCTTCACCGTCACCAGGAATTGCACCGCCTCCCGGCCGTCGATGATTCGATGATCGTAGGTCAAGGCCACGTACATCATGGGGCGCACCACCACCTGGCCGTCCACCACCACAGGCCTGTCCTGGATCTTGTGCATCCCCAGGATGGCGCTCTGCGGCGCATTGACGATGGGCGTCGAGAGCAGCGATCCGAATACGCCGCCGTTGGTGATCGTGAAGGTGCCGCCGGTGAGTTCCTCGATGGTGATCGAGCCGGCGCGCGCGCGTGCCGCAAAGTTGGCGACAGATTTCTCAATATCCGCAAAACTCAACTGATCGGCATCGCGCAGCACCGGAACGATCAGACCGCGATCGGTCGAGACGGCCACGCCGACATCGAAGTACTCGTGATAAACGATGTCATTGCCATCGACGGAGGCATTCACCGCGGGAAACTTCTTCAACGCCTCGACACAGGCTTTGGTAAAGAAAGACATGAAGCCCAGTTTCACGCCGAACTGCTTCTCGAAGGGATCCTTGTAGCGGGCTCGCATCTGGTTCACGGCGAGCAGATCGACTTCATTGAACGAGGTCAGCAGCGCCTGCGTGGCCTGCGCCTGCACCATGCGCTCGGCAATGCGCGCCCGCAATCGGGTCATCGGCACGCGCTGCTCGGCGCGGGCCGCGCGCGCGCTTGGCGCGGGGACGAACTGTGCCGGGGCCTTCGGCGCCGGCGCATCGGCGGCGGCCGGAACGGGAGTCCTTTGCCGACAGATAGTTCACCACGTCCGACTTCGAAACCCGTCCGTCGCGGCCCGAGCCGGCGACTGCCTTCGGATCAATCTTGTTCTCTTCGGCCACGCGTTTCGCGGCAGGACTCAGTTTGCCGGCCGGCATCCGGCTTCGACGATTCTTTCGACGATTCCTTCGCCGGCTCCTTTGCAGCCGCCTTTGGCGCGGCGGCGGCGCCAACCCCTTCCTCGATGAGTGCCAAAATCTGCCCGCTGGTCACCGTGGCGCCATCGTTCAGTTTGATCTCCTTGAGCACGCCGGCAGTGGGCGCAGGCACTTCGAGCACGACTTTGTCGGTCTCCAAATCGACCAGATTCTCATCTCGCACCACGCTGTCGCCCGGCTTCTTATGCCACGAGACGAGCGTGGCGTCAGCCACCGACTCCGGCAGCTGCGGCACCCGAACTTCGATTGTCATGAGCCTGTCCTAGATTGAGCGGCAGCCGGGAGGCGCAAGGTTTGCCGGGAAGCCTCTTCGGGCGGAAGGCCTTGCAATGCTGCGGTGACCAAATTCCTCTGCTGCTGCTCATGCAGGGCGGCAATGCCCGTCGCAGGCGCAGCCGCCCCGGCGCGGCCGGCATACAGGAGTTCATGCTTGAGTTCGAGCTTCGACTGGAGACGATGGCGGATCTGATACCACGCGCCCTGATTTTGCGGCTCTTCCTGGCACCAGACGATCTCGCGTGCGTTCGAGTATTTGCGCAAGATCGCCTCGTATTCCTCGGACGGAAACGGATACAGCTGCTCGATGCGAACGATCGCGACCGATTCGAGCTGCGCTTCGCGCCGCGATTTCAACAAATCGAAATAAACCTTGCCGCTGCAAAACACAACGCGCGTCACCGCGGAAGTCTTGATGTCGTCGATCTCATCGATCACCGTCTGAAATCCGCTGCCGCTGAGCTCCTCGAGCCGCGACACGGACAGGGGATGGCGCAACAAGCTCTTCGGCGTCATGATGATGAGCGGCTTGCGCAATGCGCGCAGCATTTGCCGGCGCAGCATGTGAAACATCTGCGCCGGCGTCGAGGGCACGCACACCTGCATGTTGTATTCGGCGCATAACTGCAGGAACCGCTCCAAACGCGCCGACGAGTGTTCCGCGCCCTGGCCTTCGTAACCATGCGGCAAAAATAGCGTGAGGCCGCACAAGCGCCCCCACTTTGCCTCGCCGGAACTGATGAACTGATCGATGATCACCTGCGCACCGTTGCCGAAATCGCCGAACTGCCCTTCCCAAATCGTCAGGCAGTGCGGTTCGGTCGTGGAGAAGCCGTACTCGAAACCCATCACCGCTTCTTCCGAGAGCACGGAATCGATCACGGTGAACTTGGGCTGATTGGTGGCGATATGCTGCAATGGAATATAGCTGCGTCCCGTTAGCTGGTCGTGCAGTACGGCGTGACGGTGAAAAAACGTGCCGCGGCCGCTGTCCTGGCCGGTCAGGCGCACCGGGATATCCCTCCTGCACCAGGCTGGCGTACGCGAGATTCTCGGCGCAGCCCCAGTCCAGCGCGAGATCGCCGTGGATCATTTTCTCGCGGGCCTGCATGATCGCCAGCACCCGCGGATGCAGCGTCCAATCCGTAGGATAGGTGGTGATGGCCTTGCCGAGCGCGCGCAGCCGGATCATGTCGACGCCGGTCTTTACCGGCTCCCAGTCCGCGCCCAGGTATTCGCTCCAATCGACCGTGTAGCGATTGCCGATGAGCCCCAGCGCGGCCCGCGCCTGCGGCTTACCTTCATCCAAACCGCTGCGATACTGTTCCATCATGGAGGAGGCGTCCGCCGCGGTGAGCACACCCTCCTGCGTGAGCTTATCCGCATATAATTGCCGCACCGTCGGCTTCTTGCGGATGATTTGATACATCAGCGGCTGCGTCGCAGCCGGTTCATCGGCCTCATTGTGGCCGTGCCTGCGGTAGCACACCAGGTCGATCACGACATCCTTGTGAAATCTCATCCGATAATCGAGGGCGAATCGAATGACGAAGCACACCGCCTCCGGATCATCGGCATTCACGTGCAGAATGGGCGCCTCGATCATCTTCGCAACGTCCGAGCAATACAGCGTCGAACGCGCGTCTCGCGGATCGCTGATGGTGAATCCGACCTGATTGTTGACGATGATGTGAACCGTGCCGCCCGTGTAGAAGCCGCGCGCCTGCGACAGCTGCAAGGTCTCCATCACCACGCCCTGACCGGCAAAGGCCGCATCCCCGTGAATCAGCACCGGCAAGACCTTGTCGCCCAACGCATCGGCGCGCCGTTCCTGGCGGGCCCGGGCCGAGCCCTCCACCACGGGATCCACCACCTCCAAATGCGAGGGATTGAATGCCAGCGCAACATGCACATTGGCTGAACCGGTCTTCAAGTCGGCCGAATAGCCCTTGTGATACTTCACGTCGCCGGAACCGCGCAACTTTGCGAGGTCGTACTGACCCTCGAACTCGCTGAACAAATCCTTGGGCGACTTGCCCAGCAGGTTCACCAGCACGTTCAGCCGGCCCCGATGCGCCATGCCGATGATGGTCTCCTCCACCCCTGCCTTGCCGCCGTGCTGCACCAGCTCGTCGAGCAACGGGATCAGGCTGTCGCCGCCTTCGAGCGAGAAGCGCTTCTGGCCCACGTACTTGGTGTGTAGGTAACGCTCCAAGCCTTCCGCCGCGGTCAATTGCCAGAGAATGTTCTTCTTCTCCTCGGCACTGAAGCGATTTTGCATGCGCGCCACTTGAAAACCGTCCTGCAGCCACAGGCGTTCTTCCGTGTCAGAAACGTGGGCGAACTCGGCACCGATGGTGTCGGTATAAATGAATTTGAGATCCGCCAAAATATTCTTCAGCTTGGTGCGCTCGGGAATGGCGTCGTTGCGGCTGCCGGTGAAAAACTCAGTCTCGAGATCGGCATCCGACAGCCCAAAATACTGCAGGTCGAGTACATAGGGCTTCGCACGCTCTTGCAGGCCCAACGGATCGAGATTGGCAATCAAGTGGCCTCGATTCATGTAAACCTGGATCAGGCGCGATACCGCACCCTGCTTGGCGCTCGCGCCATCCGCCGCGCTGCGCGCAGCGCCGGCATTTGCCTGCGGCAACTTGGCGCGCGCCATCAAGCGCTCGCGAATGGGACCATGGGCGATCTCGCCGCGCCCTTGGAAACGAGCGAAGTACTCGCGCCAAGCGGGGTCCAAGCTGCTCGGATCCCTTAAGTATTGTTCGTAGAGATCTTCAATGAATCCGGCATTTCCGCCGGATAGCGCGGTGCTGGCTAGTTGATCGGCAAGTGATTGGCTCATGAGCGAAGGGGGTGGCAAAAAACCTCAAGCACATCAATATGATAAACGTCGTGAAAGATCGATCTGGCCGCCTTAGTTTAGCCGAAGGAGCCACAATATGGAATGTGACGGCGCCTGCGAAAATTACAAGATCGGCAGGTCTTGCGAGACCTTTAACATCCCGATCTCATACAGGACGAGCCATCCGTACACCACCAGTACGAAGTACAGGATCAGTTCGACGCGAATCACGCGCATGAAGCTGTAGCGCGCGAGAAACACCATCATCACAATGCACACGCCGGTCATGGCCATCTTGAGCGCCGCGAATACCGCGATGCTCCGATAGAAAAAAACCGCCATGACGGGATTCACTTCGTCGGCGCCGTGCACCAGCAGTATCGCAGTCAGAAATGCATCGGCTGCGCTGAACAGCAGGATGCCGACGGAAACCGCCAGCAGATGTGCGGAATACCAATCGAGCGGCTGAAAGCGCGAATCGTCGAGCCGCCGCGGCGGGCGCCGGCGTCGGGGATTGAAGCTGCCATAGCAGATCGACCAGAGGAATCGGCGCCGTCTGTCCTCGCGACCGCGCCGCTCATCGCTCCAAATAGGCGGCCGCGGAGCCGTGCCCTGCAAATGCCGCGCAGCCCAGTCGTTTACCCCTCTCGAACCCCTTCCCTTCATGCCGATCACTATCCAGACTCGCCGGTGCTCTCGGCAAGCCCGATGCGTCATAATGTACTCTCAGCAGAGGGTATATTTACGAGGCGGTGACCAGCCTCGCGACGAAATCGCTGACCGGCATTGCCGCCAATGCCTTTTGATCAACGAACATCGCCTTGATGGCGTCGGCCTGTTTGGGCTGAAAATGCGCTGCAACACTGGTCTCGAACTTCTTGATCAGCACCGGCATGCCCTCGGCGCGGCGCTTGCGATGGCCGATGGGGAAATCCACCTCCACCCGCTCACTGGCGGTCCCATCCTTGAAGAACACCTGCACTGCGTTTCCGATGTAGCGCTTATCTGCCGCGTAGTAGTCCTTGGTAAACGCCGCATTCTCCCTCACCAGCATTTTGGCCCGCAGCGCATCCACTCGCGGATCGCCGGCAATCCTGTCCTCGTAATCCGCGGCCTCGAGTCTGCCGAACAGCAGAGGAATCGCGACCATGTATTGAATGCAGTGATCTCGGTCCGCCGGATTCGCGAGAGGTCCGGTTTTGTCGATGATGCGCACTCCCGGCTCCTGCGTTTCTATGATGATCCGTTCGATGAGATCGATCTTGGAGGAAATTTGCGGGTGCAGTGTCACGGCGGCTTCCACGGCCGTCTGTGCATGAAACTCGGCGGGATAGGAGATCTTGAACAAAACGTTTTCCATTACATAGCTGCCCAAGGCCTGCGGCAACACCACGGTTTTTCCCTTGAACAACACATCCTGGAATCCCCAGGTCTTGGCGGACAGCGCCGATGGGTAACCCATTTCGCCCTTGAGCGCGATGAGTGCGTGGCGCACCGCGCGGCTGGTTGCATCCCCCGCGGCCCAGCTTTTGCGCGAACCGGTATTTGGCGCGTGGCGGTAGGTGCGCAGCGCACCTCCGTCAATCCATGCATTGGACACCGCATTGATGATCTGTTCGCTTGAGCCTCCGAGCATCGCGGTCACCACCGCGGTCGAGGCCACGCGCACCAGCAGCACGTGGTCCAATCCCACCCGATTGAAGCTGTTCTCCAGTGCCAGCACGCCCTGAATTTCGTGAGCCTTGATCATGCCGGTCAGCACGTCGCGCACCAGGATTCGTTTGCCGGAACGCGACAGATAATCGGCCACGGCAAGAATCCCTCCGAGATTGTCGGACGGGTGGCCCCATTCCGCCGCGAGCCAGGTGTCGTTGAAATCCAGCCAACGAATCATCGCGCCGATGTTGAATGCCGCGGTGATCGGATCCAGTTCATAGGCCGTGCCGGGAACCCGTGCACCGCCGGTCAGCGTTGCACCCGGCACCACCGGTCCCATCAATTTCGTACAGGCGGGAAACTTCAGCGCCTGGAAACCGCAGGCCAGGGTATCCATCAAACAGTAAGCGGCAGTTTCATAGGCCAGCGCGCTCTTGATCTCGTAGCTCAGGGCGTAATCGGAGATCGCGGCAAGCACCGCATCGGGTGCCGGCCTTTCG
Source organism: uncultured Gammaproteobacteria bacterium (assembly GCA_963775565.1). GTDB lineage: Bacteria > Pseudomonadota > Gammaproteobacteria > Steroidobacterales > Steroidobacteraceae > Bog-1198. The sequence continues at coordinate 363,236 of CAVZJP010000013.1, read as the reverse complement.
GCGGATTTTATATCGTGGGACAAGGCTAGGGTCGCTCCGCAAGTGGCACAAAGGTTAAGTTCTCAGGACCGGTGTAGTTGGCGCTGGGCCGGATGATCTTGCCGTCCGCGCGCTGTTCGATGACATGCGCCGCCCAGCCCGAGGTGCGGCTGATAACAAAGAGTGGCGTGAACATGGCGGTCGGTACGCCCATCAGGTGATACGACACGGCGGAAAACCAATCCAAATTCGGAAACATTTTTTTGACGTCCCACATGACCGATTCGATTCTGTCGGCCACTTTGAATCCCTGCAGATCGCCTGCTTCCCTAGCCAGGCTCGAGGCGACCTCTTTAATGACGGAATTGCGGGGGTCAGATACGGTGTACACCGGATGGCCGAAACCGATGATGACTTCCTTGCCGGCGACGCGTTTACGGATATCGGCCTCCGCCGCGTCAGGGTTCGGATAGCGATTCTGAATCTCGAACGCCACCTCGTTCGCGCCGCCGTGCTTCGGACCGCGCAGCGCCCCGATGGCGCCGGTGACGCAGGAGTACAGATCCGATCCCGTGCCCGCGATGACCCGGGCCGTAAAGGTCGAGGCATTGAACTCATGCTCGGCATACAGATTCAAGGAGGTGTGCATGGCGCGCACCCAGCTTGGCGAGGGTTTGCGCCCGTGAAGCAGGTGTAGGAAATGCGCACCAATGGAATCGTCATCGGTTTGCACATCGATGCGCCGGCCACTCTTGGAATAGTGATACCAATAGCACAGCATCGAGCCCAGACACGCCAGTAGGCGATCCGCCAAATCCCGGGCGCCCTCGGCGCTGTGATCATCCGACTCGGGCACGCAGCAGCCCAGTGCCGAAACACCAGTGCGCAGGACGTCCATGGGATGGCTGGCCGGCGGAAGCTGTTCGAGTACGGTCGCCACCGCGGCAGGCAAAGCGCGCAGCCCGCGCAGCTTCGCCTTATAGGCTGCTAGCTGCGCTGCATTCGGCAGTTTCTCGTGCACCAGCAGGTACGCGATTTCCTCGAACTCGCATTGGGTTGCGATATCGAGAATATCGTAGCCGCGATAGTGCAGATCATTGCCGGTTCTACCCACCGTGCACAAGGCGGTGTTGCCGGCCGTCACTCCGGAGAGAGCCACGGATTTCTTCGGCTTGAATGCACTCGCCGATTGCGCCTCGGAATTGGCTGTCACTTTTCCTTTCCTTCCGCGAATAACTCATCGAGCTTCGCTTCGTATGCGTAGTAGTCGAGATACTTGTACAAATCGGCGCGCGTTTGCATGGTGTCGAGCACATTCTTCTGCGTGCCATCGCGGCGAATCGCCTGATAGGTATGAAGCGCGGCCAGGTTCATGGCCCGGTACGCCGAACAGCAATGCAGCACAATGTCGACACCGACCGCGCCCAGCTCTGCGCGCGTATACAGCGGCGTATGGCCGAATTCGGTGATATTGGCGAGAACGGGAACCTTGACGGCCTCCTTGAATCGCCGGTACATCCCAAGTTCCGTGATGGCTTCGGGAAAAATCATGTCGGCGCCCGCTTCGACGCAGGCGAGCGCGCGTTCAATGGCCTTCTCGATGCCTTCCACCGCCAGTGCATCCGTACGCGCCATGATGACGAAACCGGATTCGGTGCGCGCATCCACCGCCGCTTTGACTCGATCCGTCATTTCTTCCTTCGAAACGATCTCCTTGCCGGGGCGATGGCCGCAACGCTTGGCCTGAACCTGATCCTCGATATGCAGCCCGGCGGCGCCGAACTTGATGAAGGATTTCACGGTCCGCGCGATGTTAAAGGCGCCTCCCCAGCCGGTATCGGCATCCACCAACAGTGGCAGCGGACAAGCATCGGTGATGCGGCGAATATCGATCAACACATCGTCCATCGTGCTGATGCCGAGGTCGGGAACGCCCAGTGAATTGGCGGCAACGCCTCCGCCGGACAGATACAGGGCTTTGAATCCACAGGCAGCCGCCATTCTCGCGGCATAGGCGTTGATGGCGCCGACCACCTGCAGGGGCCGCTCATCGGCCACGGCCGCGCGTAAGCGCGCGCCGGGGGACGCGTGAGCGGAGAGCGTCACGTGCGCCCCACGACGGGTATCAGCGCGCCGGTCACCGCGCGCGCCTCATCCGAGAGCAAGAACGCGATGACTTCCGCGGCCTCGCCGAGCGTCACCCAACGCGTGAAATCGGCCTGAGGCATATCGCGACGATTCTTCGCAGTGTCTAAGGTACTCGGCAATATGGCATTGACCGTTATTTGCCGGTCTTTCAGTTCAGCGGACAGAGCCTCCGTCAACTGTGCGACGCCGGCCTTGGACGCCGCATAAGGTCCCATGCCGGCAGCAGCCTTGAGCGCGCCCATGGCGCCGATATTGACGATGCGTCCGTTCCCGGACTTGAGCAGGTACGGCAGCGCCGCAGAACACGCCACCACCGCGGTTCTCAAGTTGAGTTTATACATGGCGTCCCAAGGATCGACTGACCCGGAAGCAAGCTTCTCGAACACAAATCCCCCAGCAACATTGATCAATCCATCCACACGGCCCGCCTCATTCGCGATCCGTTCCATTGCGGAGCGCACAGGGGCTTCTTGCGTCAAATCGATACCGCCATAACGCATTGCACCCGCCGGTTGCGAACCCGAGGCTGCCTGTGAATGGGCGAGCAACGCCAATTTGGCGCCGTAGCCGCTCAAGGTCGACGCGACGGCCTGGCCCAGCGCGCCGTCGCTCCCCGTGACCACCAGAACCTTGCCCGATAAATTCATTGTGCGATTATCCCCGATTCTCGTTGCTAGGCCCGCAATGTTCGGCGAAATTGTCCGGGCGACGCGCCGGTCCATTTCCGGAAGGCACGATGAAACGCGCTGGGCTCCGCAAAACCCAACTCCAGGGCGATGTCCACGACGCTGCGGCTCGAATGGCTCAAATAGCTGATGGCGAGGTCGCGTCGCAATTGGTCCTTGATCGATTGATAGGATTCGCCCTCCTCGTTCAACCGTCGGCGCATGGTCGCCGGCGTCATGTTCATATCGTCGGCCAACTCCTCGAAGTCCGGAACCGCGCCCGGCAAGAACTGACGCAAGCGGCGTCGGACTCTGGCCGCAAGGCTGCTGCCGTTCTTGTATTTCAACAAGATACTCTCCGGTGCGGAACGCAGAAACTCCTTTATCGAGCGCTCGTTCTGAACCACCGGTAGGTCAAGATGGCCGGCGTCGAAGGCTATCAAAGTGTTCGGCCTGTTGAAACGCAGGTCCGTGCAATACATCAGCCGGTACTCCGCGCTATGCGAGGGTTCCTCATAGCCAAATTCGGCACGCTGAATGGGAATGCGGCGGCCCACCAACCAGCAAGACACCCCGTGAAGCAGCATCAACAATAGTTCGTGGGCGAATGCTCGCGGATTCGCGCCCGCTGCCCGGTCGTGCAAGACGATTCTTGCCTCACTGCCGGTACGCTCAATCGTACCCGAGAGTTCGTCCAGGATGAGCGCATAAAATCGCAGACTGCGGTCAAGCGCCTGAGCCAAATTCTTGCAGCTCAAAATCGAGTGGCACAGCATTGCAAAACTGCCGGATTTCATGCGGCGCGAATCCTGGCCGAAGAATTCATCGTCGAGGGCAGTCGCTATGGCTCGCCATAGTGCGCCGTAGTGCTTTGCTGAGACTCGCGCCTGGGGCACCTGCAGCAGGCTCGAGGACAATCCCACCTTCGCCAGCAGATCGTCGGCATCCAAATCGCGACCGCGGACGCTTTGCAGTGCGGCGGCGACGAAACAAATTGCGATGGTTCCGGGTTCTGCTGTCCGCAGGGCCTGGGATACAGCCGTGCGGCGCAGCTCCCCGGGGTCGGTGTGGCTATTTCGAGGCATTGACAGTTTTGGAGCGGGGCGGCGCATTTAAGCGGCTATAGTTTACGCGATACGCTAGGCTAAACTATGAGTTGTACCGTTGGCCCAGGTTGACGACGCAAGGGACCCTCCGATGACAATCAAACCCGCGACGCTCGCGAATCCTGTATCTAGCGTCAAAATGCTGCTCGACGGCAAATTCGTTGAATCGCGGACTGGCGAATGGCATGACGTCGTCAATCCGGCAACGCAAGAGGTCCTGGCGCAGGTTCCCTTTGCCACCGACGAGGAAATCAGCGCAGCCATTGCTTCGGCCAAGCAGGCTTACAAGACCTGGAAAAACACGCCGCTCGCGACCCGTGCGCGAATCATGCTGAAGCTCCAGGCGCTGGTGCGGGAGCACATGAGCCGGATCGCGCAAACCTTGAGCGCCGAACAGGGCAAGACCCTCGCCGATGCGGAGGGCGATGTGTTTCGCGGTCTGGAGGTCGTCGAGCATGCCTGCTCCATCGGCAGCCTGCAGATGGGGGAATTTGCCGAGAACGTCGCCGGCGGCGTGGACACCTACACTTTGCGCCAGCCCATCGGCGTATGCGCCGGCATCACGCCTTTCAATTTCCCCGCCATGATCCCGCTGTGGATGTTTCCGATGGCCATCGTCTGTGGCAACACTTTCGTGCTCAAGCCTTCCGAGCAGGACCCGATGACGCCCATGCTGCTGGCCGAACTCGCGCTCGAGGCCGGCGTACCGCCGGGCGTTTTAAACATCATCCATGGCGGCAAGCGCGCCGTCGATGCGCTCTGCACTCACCCCGACATCGTCGCCGTCTCCTTCGTTGGCTCGACTTCAGTCGGCACGCACGTCTACAGCCTGGCCTCGGCACATGGCAAACGTGTGCAATGCATGATGGGCGCCAAGAATCATGCGGTCGTGATGCCGGACGCCAATAAGGAGAGTTCGCTCAACGCCGTCATCGGTGCCACGTTCGGCGCCGCGGGGCAGCGCTGCATGGCCACCTCCGTTACCGTTCTGGTCGGGGAGGCCCAAAAATGGATACCGGACATTGTGGCCAAAGCCAGGACGCTGAAGGTCAATGCCGGCGTGGAGAAAAACACCGACTTGGGCCCCGTGGTATCGAAGAGCGCCAAGCAGCGCATCCTGGGATTGGTGGAAGATGGCATCAAGGAGGGCGCCAGGCTCGAACTGGATGGCCGCACCGTTAAAGTGCCGGGGTACGAAAAGGGCAACTTCATCGGCCCCACGATTTTCTCGGCGGTGACGCCTGCAATGAAAATCTACACCACCGAAATATTCGGCCCTGTGATGGTGATCGTGGGTGTGGACACCCTGGACGAGGCCATCAAGCTCGTGAACAGTAATCCCTTTGGCAATGGCACTGGTATTTTCACGCAGAGCGGCGCGGTCGCACGAAAATTTCAAAACGAGATCGATGTGGGCCAGGTGGGCATCAACGTACCCATTCCGGTGCCCGTGCCCTTTTTCAGCTTCACCGGATCGCGCGGCTCCAAGCTCGGCGATCTCGGGCCCTATGGTAAACAGGCACTTCAGTTCTACACGCAGACCAAGACCGTAACAGCCCGCTGGTTCGATGATGGCAACACGTCCGCCGGCGTGAACACGACCATCAGCCTCAAATGACCGGGCCATGGTCGTCTTGAATGAAGTTCGCAATCACATTGCGTTCATCACCTTAAATCGGCCCGCTGCACTCAACGCCCTGTCGCTCGAGATGATCTTGATGGTGCGTGCACTGCTCGCGCAGCACGCGGCCGATCCTGATGTTTACGCCTTGGTGCTTGGCGGAGCGGGCGACAAGGCATTTTGCGCAGGCGGAGACATTCGTGCGCTGTATCACAGCTTCAAGAACTCCGGCACCCTGCACGATGAGTTCTTCGCCGCGGAATATCCGCTCGATTACCTGCTCTACTCCTACCCCAAGCCCTACCTCGTTTTGATGAACGGAATCACTTTGGGTGGAGGCTTGGGGGTTGCTCAGGGCTCGAAGCTGCGTATCGTCGGCGAGCGGACGCGCTTGGGCATGCCGGAAGTGGCAATCGGGTTTTTCCCCGACGTGGGCGGAAGCTACTTCCTCTCCCGTCTTCCGGGCGCGCTGGGCGCTTACCTGGCGCTGAGCGGCGTGCAGATTGGCGGCGATGAGGCCCTGTACTCGCAATTGGCCGATGTGTACCTTCCGTCCGACGCGCTCGCCTCGCTCACCGGAGACCTCAATGCCATGATCTGGGGTGCTGACCCCGGGGGCGACATGCGTGGCTTCATCCGGGCCCGCGCGGCGCTCAATCTGCCCGCCTCCGGCCTGGAGATATTGCGTCCCGCGATCGACCTGCATTTCTCGCAGCCCACCGTGGCTGCAATACTGGCTTCTCTCGAATCCGAGAGCCGCGGCGACTATGCCGCCTGGGCGCAACAAACCGCCCAGCTCATGCGTGGCCGCTCACCCACCATGCTGTGCGTGACGCTGCTTCAATTGAAGCGGGGCAAGACCCTGAATCTCGCCGACTGTTTTCGCATGGAACTCGGCATGGCGGCCCACTGCTTCGAGCACGGCGACTTCCTGGAAGGCGTTCGTGCCGTGCTCATCGACAAGGACAACGCGCCGCGCTGGAACCCGGGCCGCATCGAGGATGTAACCGATACTATGATCGGCGCTTTTTTCCGCAATCGTTGGAGCGCTGGCGCGCATCCTCTGGCAGCGCTGGAATCGCAACATCTCGCGGCGGCGCTCTAGCGCACCGACCAATCGCGCAGGACCCGGTGGATCGCATCCAGACCATCCGTAAGCGCCGCCGGGCCCGGCTGCAAGATGATCGGCGATTTGATTTCGTGCAGTTCTCCGTCGCGCACCGCGGGCACTTGATCCCAGCCGGCGCGTGCAGCCACTTGATTCGGCCGGAATCGCTTGCCGCACCAGGAGCCGAGAATGATGTCCGGCGCACGCCGCACGACCTCGTTCGCATCGCTCAAGATCCGATCCTTGGCCAAAGCGCAGACAGAACGTTCGGGAAACACATCGTCGCCGCCGGCGATGCCGATCAGCTCGCTGACCCAGCGGATGCCCGAGATCAGCGGTTCATCCCATTCTTCGAAGTAGACGCGCGGTCGGCGCGGCAACAGTGCGGCGGATCGCCTGACGCTCTCGATATGAGATTCGAGCTGCGAGGCATAGTTCTCGGCTGCGGATGCCGCGCCCACCAACGCACCCAAGCGCCGCACGTAACTTAAGATTCCGTCAACTGAACGATGATTGCTGATCCAGACTTCAACGCCGCTCTTGATCAGCGATTGCGCAATGTCGGCCTGGATATCGGAAAAGCCCACCACGAAATCCGGCTGCAGTGCGAGTATGCGGTCAAGCTTGGCGCTGATGAAGGCCGAAACCCGCGGCTTTTCGCGGCGCGCGCGCGGCGGGCGCACCGTAAAGCCCGAGATACCCACAATCCGCTCTTCGAGCCCCAGCGCATAGAGAACCTCGGTGGGCTCTTCGGTGAGGCAAACGATGCGCCGCGGATATCGGCCGTCCATGTCTTTCGTCTTTCTTACAGGACGCCCTCGGCGAGGGCTCCGGCCGCGCCGCACACGATGCTGTGCGCCAATCCGGGCGCCTGCGACAGGACATAGTCCGCGTAGAAACGTGCGGTCAGAATCTTTGCTTCATAGAAACCCGCGTCAGCGGAGTTCAGAGCGGGCGCGGCGAGGCGCTGTTGCGAGATCGCCCCTGCGCGCAGCAACTGCCAGCCGCCCGCTACGATGCCCAGCAGTTTGAGCATCGGTACTGCGCCCACGGACACGCCGCGGATATCCTTGGCATAGTTTTCCACCACATAGCGGATCGCCGTTTCCAGCGCGTCGATGGCCGCCGAGAGCGCAGGAGCCGCGCCTGACAGCGCAGGTTCGATACTCAAAGCGCCCTCGAGCGCCCGCATCTCTCGCATGATTAGCTGCGCCGCGTGACCGCCGTCTCGTGCGAGCTTACGGCCGATCAAGTCGTTGGCCTGTATGCCGGTGGTGCCCTCGTAGATCGGCGTAATGCGGGCATCCCGCAGAAGTTGCGCGGCGCCCGTTTCTTCGATGAAGCCCACGCCGCCGTGCACCTGCACACCCAGCGAGGCAATATCGACCGAATTCTCGGTACACCAGCCCTTGACGACGGGAATCATCAAATCGGCGAATGCCTGATGGCGCTCGCGTTCCTCCGTGACCGGATGCAGACGCGCAGCGTCCAGCGAAACTGCGACCACCGCGGCGAGGGAGCGCATGGCTTCGGTCTGCGACTTCATCAGCATCAGCATGCGGCGAACGTCCGGATGACGAATGATGGGCACGCGGCCTCCGCCGCGTATCCCGGCCTCGGTGCCTTGGATGCGTTCGCGCGCGTAGGCCAGCGCAGTCTGGTAAGCACGCTCCGACAGACCCACGCCTTCGATGCCCACCGAGTAGCGCGCGGCGTTCATCATGATGAACATGTACTCCAACCCGCGATTCTCCTCGCCGATGAGCTCCGCCACCGCACCGCCGTTCTGGCCGAATCCTAAGACACAGGTGGGGCTGGCGTGGATGCCAAGCTTGTGTTCGACGGACAGGCAATGAACATCGTTGCGCTCGCCGAGGGAACCATCGGCGTTGACGAGAAATTTTGGCACAAGGAATAGCGAGGTGCCCTTGACGCCTTCCGGCGCTCCCGCAACCCTTCCCAAGACCATGTGCACGATGTTGCCGGTCAGATCGTGCTCGCCGTAGGTAATGAAAATTTTCTGTCCCGTGAGCAGATACCGGCCATCGCCGGTGGGCACGGCCCGCGTGCGCACGGCAGACAGGTCGGAGCCCGCCTGCGGCTCCGTCAAATTCATGGTGCCCGTCCACTCGCCGCTGACCATCCTGGGCAGGTACATTTCCCGTTGCGCCTTCGACCCACGCAGCTCGAGCGCATCGATTGCACCGCGCGTCAGCATCGGGCACAGCGCAAAAGCCACGTTGGCCCCGTTCCACATCTCCTCGACCAGCGCCGACAAGGCACGGGGCAGGTTCTGACCGCCGAAATCCGCGGGGCAGGACAACGCGTTCCAGCCATCCGCGGCAAACCGGTCGTACGCTTGCTGCCAGCCTCCGGCGGTGTGCACCTGCCCTTCCTGCCAGCGCACTCCCTCGAGGTCGCCGCGGCGATTGAGCGGCGACAGAACGCCGCCTGCGAATTTCGCGGCTTCATCCAGCACCGCATCCGACAGATCCGGCGTCATGTCGGCGAAGCCCGGCAATTGCGCCAGCAGTTCCCCGTCCACCAATTCGCGCAGCACGAACTTCATGTCGGCCAGCGGCGCCTGATATTCGTGCATCGCAATCCTACATGTTGCGGCGGTAGCGGCCGCCGACGTCGTACAAGGTGTGCGTAATCTGGCCGAGGGAGCAGCCACGCACGGCCTGCATCAGCACCTCAAAGGTATTGCCATTTTCAATGACGGTGCGCCGCAGGCGCTCGAGCAGCTTCGTTGCCTGCTCGGCGTGTCGTTCCTGGAACGACTTGAGACGATTGAGCTGCGATTGCTTCTCCGCATCGGTGGAGCGTGCCAGCTCGATCTTTTCCGGCACCGACCCGCCGCTCGGGCCGCGGAATGTGTTGACGCCGATGATCGGGTAGGAGCCATCGTGCTTTTGCCGTTCGTAGAACAATGATTCCTCCTGAATCTTGCCGCGCTGATAACCGGTCTCCATGGCGCCCAGCACGCCGCCGCGATCGGCAATGGCGTCGAATTCCTTCAGCACCGCTTCCTCGACCAGGTCGGTCAGTTCATCGATGATGAAGCTGCCTTGATTCGGATTTTCGTTCTTGGCAAGTCCCCATTCTCGGTTGATGATCAGTTGGATCGCCATGGCGCGCCGTACGCTCTCTTCCGTGGGGGTGGTCACCGCCTCGTCGTAGGCATTGGTGTGCAAACTATTGCAATTGTCGTAGATGGCGCACAGCGCCTGCAGCGTGGTGCGAATGTCGTTGAATGCCATCTCCTGCGCGTGCAGCGAACGGCCGGAAGTTTGCACGTGGTACTTGAGCTTCTGGCTGCGCTCGTTTGCGCCATAGCGGTTCTTCATCGCCACCGCCCAGATGCGTCGGGCCACGCGGCCGATCACGGAGTATTCCGGATCCATGCCGTTGGAGAAGAAGAAAGATAGATTCGGGGCGAAGTCGTCGATGTGCATGCCGCGCGCCAGGTACGACTCGACATACGTGAAGCCGTTGGCGAGCGTGAACGCGAGCTGCGAAATGGGATTGGCACCGGCCTCTGCGATGTGGTATCCGGAGATCGAGACCGAATAGAAATTCTGCACTTGATGGTGAACGAAGTATTCCTGCATGTCGCCCATCATTTTGAGCGCGAACTCGGTGGAAAAAATGCAGGTATTCTGGCCTTGATCTTCCTTCAAGATGTCCGCCTGTACGGTGCCGCGCACCGTAGACAGAGTCCAGGCTTTGATCTTTTGATGCTCATCAGCGGTCGGCTCGCGGCCATTCTCTTTTTGAAACTTCTCCAACTGCTGATCGATCGCCGTGTTCATGAACATGGCCAGTATGGTCGGCGCCGGTCCGTTGATGGTCATCGACACCGAGGTGGTCGGTGCGCATAAATCGAAGCCCGAGTACAGCACCTTCATGTCGTCCAGCGTGGCGATCGACACGCCAGAATTGCCCACCTTGCCGTAAATATCGGGACGCGGGTCCGGATCCCAGCCGTACAGGGTGACCGAATCGAATGCCGTGGACAGACGATGCGCGGGCATGCCCTCGGAGACCCGCTTGAATCGCTGATTGGTGCGGAACGCATCGCCCTCGCCGGCAAACATGCGGGTCGGGTCCTCGCCCTCGCGCTTGAAGGCGAACACGCCGGCCGTGTAGGGGTATGAACCCGGCACGTTTTCCTTCAACAAAAAACGCAACACCTCGCCCTCGTCCTCGTACGCGGGCAACGACACCTTGCGGATCTTGCTGCCCGAGAGCGATTCGTAAGTGAGCTTGGTGCGAATCTCCTTGTCGCGAATTTTCACGACATACTCGGGTTGGGCGTACAACTCCCGAGTCTTCGGCCATTGCGCCAGCAGTTGGGCGGATTCCGGGCTCAGTTCGGCGTCCTTCGCGGCAATCAGCTCGTCGAATCCTGCGATTGGGCGGCCGGCCTCGGCGAACAAAGTCTTTGACGTCCGCAGGGATTGGCGCTCGCGTGCGATGCGCGATTGGCGCAAGATGGATTGGTGAAATTCCCGCAGCGACCCGGCAATTTCCGCCAGATAGCGCACCCGTTCGGGCGGCACGATGGCGCGGCCGCGCGAAGATGCCTTCACTTGAACCGGCGGCAGCTTGCCCGCACCCAGCTTCAAGCCCTTCTCCTGCAGGCGCACCGCAATGGCCTGATAGAGGGCCGTGACGCCGTCGTCATTGAACCGCGAGGCCATGGTGCCGTAGACCGGCATCGTCTCAGCTGCCCGGGAAAACCATTCATGGTTGCGCTGGTATTGCTTGCGAACGTCGCGCAGCGCGTCTTCGGAACCCTTGCGGTCAAACTTGTTGATGGCGACGAAGTCGGCGAAATCGAGCATGTCGATCTTTTCCAGCTGCGACGCGGCGCCGAATTCCGGGGTCATGACGTAAACCGATGTATCGACCAGCGGCACAATGGCCGATTCGCCCTGGCCTATGCCTGAAGTTTCCACGATGATGAGATCGAACCCGCTTAACTTGCAGGAGGCCAGAACTTCCGGCAAGGCGCCGGAGATTTCGCTACCGGTGTCGCGCGTGGCCAGCGAGCGCATGAAGATCTGCTCGGATTCGATCGCGTTCATTCGAATCCGATCGCCCAACAGCGCGCCGCCGGTGCGCTTGCGCGAAGGATCGATCGAGATGACCGCCACCCGGAGCCGATCGCTCTGATCGAGTCGCAGCCGCAGAATGAGTTCGTCGGTCAGCGAGGACTTGCCGGCACCGCCCGTCCCGGTGATTCCCAATATCGGCGTCTTGACGCCGGCGGCAGCTTGCAGCAATCCCTGACGAATGCGCATGGGATAAGTTTTGTTTTCCACCGCGGTGAGGATCCGCGCCAGTGCCCGCCGGTTGCCGGACCGCAGCGCCTCCAGGGCCTCCCCCTCGGGCGGCGCCAACGCGGAGAGATCATAGTCGCTGGTGCGAATGACATCGTCGATCATGCCCTGCAATCCCAGCTTGGCGCCGTCCTCGGGCGAATACAGCCGGGTGACGCCGTAGGCCATCAACTCGCGGATTTCAGCGGGTACGATGACTCCCCCGCCGCCGCCGAACACTTTGATGTTGTCGCCGCCATTCCGGCGCAGCAGGTCCATCATGTACTTGAAAAACTCGACGTGGCCGCCCTGATAGGAAGTGATCGCGACACCTTGCACGTCTTCCTGCAAGGCGGCAGTGACGATCTCTTGCACCGAGCGGTTGTGTCCCAGGTGGATCACTTCAGCGCCCGAGGCTTGCATCACCCGGCGCATGATGTTGACGGAGGCATCATGCCCATCGAACAGGGACGTGGCGGTCACGAACCGCACCTTGTTGGTGGGTCTGTAGGGAGTCGGCCTGGCGGCGATGGATACGGCGCTCATGGGATACCCGGGAAGCCTCGAGGTGGCCAGATTAACAGATGGCCCCGCTAATTTTAGAGAACCCGCGCGGTGAAACAAATGCCCAAATCCGCCGACCCGTTTGAGCGAATTTGCAACATTCAGGCTCTCAAGTTTTGACGCTCCAGCTTGGGGTGCGCTTCTCGATGAATGCTGCAACGCCTTCCTGCGCGACGTCATCGATCATATTGCAGGCCATCGCGTGGCCCGCCAGTTCGTAGGCAGCGGCGACGCCAAGTTCCAACTGGCGATAGAACAGGGCTTTTCCCGCGGCGATCACCGACGCCGGCTTGGCGACGATCGCATCCGCCAGCTTCGCGATCTCTCGATCCAGCTCATCGGCGGGCACGCAACGATTGACCAGCCCACGGGCAACCGCGGTGGAGGCATCGATAAATTCCCCTGTCACCAGCATCTCAAACGCGGCTTTGCGCCCCACATTGCGTGACAGGGGCACCGACGGGGTCGCGCAAAACAGTCCGACATTGACTCCGGAAACCGCGAAACGCGCACTCTCCGCCGCGACCGCCAGATCGCACATCGCCACCAATTGACAGCCTGCGGCGGTTGCCACGCCCTGCACGCGCGCGATCACCGGTTGCGGCAGAGATTGAATCCGCATCATCAAGCGGCTGCATTCCTCGAACAACTGCTGGTAGTACCCGAGGTTCGGATTGGCCTTCATCTGCTTCAAGTCATGTCCCGCGCAAAACGCCTTGCCGGCGCCGCCGAGTACCACGACGCGCACCGTGGAGTCGGCGGCGACCCCATCCAGTGTCGCGTACAGGGCGGCCAACATTTCTTCGGATAGCGCGTTGTATTGCGCCGGGCGATTGAGCGTCAGGTGAGCGACATGACCTACGCGCCGTTGAAGCACCATGGGCGGAAGATCGGAGGCAACGCTCTGCGTGTTCATCAGCGCGAGTATTGCGCGGCCCATCCGGCGAGGCAATGTTTTATGATTCCGCGCACATGAACAGAGACATTCGCCTGCTTTGCGGACCCCTGGCGGCCGGCATCCTCGCCAGCGGCATCGTGGGCGTGGCGCTCATGGTTCCGGGCTACAGTCAGGTTCGCCAGACCGTTAGCGAGATCGGTGAAATGGATTCGCCGGGAAGAATTCCCTTCACGATCATGCTGTGCTCGGTTGCCGCCTGCCTAGTTTTTTTTGCAGCCGGCGTTCGGGCTGACTGTCTCAGAGCCGGTCGAAACCCGGCATCAGCCTATCTGATCGGCTTCATGGCGCTGTCAGCAGCGGGCGTGGGAATTTTTTCGTTTCCGCATCCTTTGCACAACGTGTTCGGTGAATCCGAATTGATCGGATATCAGGCCCCGCTGGCTTTCGCGCTGGCCTGGCGAGGCGATCTTAGGGCAAGAGGCCTGGTTAGGTTCTCCTGGGTCATGTTCGTGCTCATCTGGGTCAGCATCATGCTGAACCTTAGCTCGCTCGACCGCCATGGAACACTTTGGGCGGAATTGAGGCCCGTGTATGGTCTCGTTCAACGGTCGTTGTTCGCCGCCTGGTTCTGCTGGTGCGCCGGTATCGGCATCATGTTGCGGCGCCGTGAACTTTAGGTGCATCGCGCACTTCGCGCGTCATGGTTATGGGACGGGCTGCCTATTCGCAGGCGCCCTGTTGTTGGCGGGTTGCCCCGGCGCGCCGCGTGAAGCGGCGCCGCCATCGGGCCCCGCGGATACCCGCGCATTGATCGAGAGATCCATACCCGCCAACGTATCAGACCGGGCGGGATGGGCCTCCGACATGTATAACGCGTTCATTGCGTTGACGGTGGCACCGACCCGCGAGAATGCTTGCGCCGTCGTCGCCGTCATCGAACAGGAATCGGGCTTTCACGTCGACCCCGTCATTCCCGGCCTTGGCGCCATTGCCAGAGGGGAGATCGCCCTGCGCGCGGAACGCGCGCACGTGCCGATGATGATCGTCAACGGAGTTTTGCAGCTCAAGTCCAGGGACGGCCGCAGCTACGGCGAGCGCATCGATGCCGCGAAAACCGAGAAGGAACTCAGCGACGTGTATGAGGATTTCATCGCGGCGGTGCCGCTCGGCACGACGCTGTTCGCCGAAAAAAACCCGATTCGCACGCGCGGGCCCATGCAGGTCAACGTGGCTTTTGCCGAACAATTTTCCGCTGCGGCGCCCTATCCCTACCCTACGAAACAAAGCATCGCCGATGAGCTGTTCACGCGCCGCGGCAGCGTCTATTTCGGCATCGCTCATCTCTTGGACTATCGCGCGCCCTACGACGTTTACCTGTATCGCTTCGCCGACTTCAACGCAGGACAATATTCCAGCCGCAACGCGGCCTTTCAAAGCGCGCTGAGCATTGCCTCGGGAGTGCCGCTGGCAACCGACGGGGCGCTGTTGCCGCATGACAGCAATATCGACAGTCCGGGCGCCACCGAACTCGCGTTGCGCTCACTGTCCTCACGGCTCAAGACGAACGATGGTGCCATTCACGCCGCGCTTCTGGATGGGCGCAGCAGAAGCTTCGAGACCAATGCGCTGTATGCGCATGTGTACACGCTCGCCGGCGCCAAGGCGGGACGACAGCTGCCCCATGCCATCGTGCCGCGCATCACGCTGGCGGGCCCGAAAATCAAGCGCAGCTTGACCACCGACTGGTACGCGCACCGAGTCAATCAGCGTTTTCAGGCCTGTTTGAGCTCGCGCTAACGGCACTGGAAATCACATTTAGAACGGAAATTAATCGGTATTTATAATACAAATATGCTTATTTTCAACATGTTATAGTATTTATATCATGTTATTTATTTTTCACTTGCAAGGTATCCTCCGCCACCCGGCGTGCAGATCACCATGACATCGCCCGCCTGCACCTCGACTTGGCCGATGTACCCCAATTTGTCCACACGCCCAGAGACTCGCTCGACAAGATTCTCGCCGATGGCCCCCGCCCCGCCTCCCGCCACGCCGAACGCACCCACGGTGCGGCCGTTGCTTAAGATGGATGCCGTCATGGGCTCCAGGAATCGAATGCGCCGAACCGCGCCATCGCCGCCGCGCCAACGCCCGACGCCGCCCGAATTGGGGCGAATCGCAAAGGACTCCAGGCGCACGGGGTATCTGAACTCCAAGACCTCCGGATCCGTCATGCGCGAGTTGGTCATATGAGTTTGGACCACGCTGGTGCCGTTGAATTCCGGGCCCGCGCCGGAACCGCCGGCGATGGTTTCGTAGTACTGGTAGCGGCTGTTGCCGAAGGTGAAGTTGTTCATGGTGCACTGACTGGCCGCCATCACGCCCAGCGCACCGTATAAGGCGTTGGTCACGCAAGTGGAGGTCTCGACGTTGCCGGCCACCACCGCGGCGGGCGACCGGGGATTCAACATACAGTCCTCGGGCAGAATCAATTGCAGAGGCCTCAAGCACCCCTCATTCAGGGGAATCTCATCGTTCACCAGCGTGCGAAACACGTACAGCACGGCAGCCGTGGTGATGGCGCGCGGCGCGTTGAAATTGTCCGGCAACTGAGCACTGCTGCCGGTGAAGTCGATACAGGCCGCAGCGAAGCTCGGGATCGATTCGTACGCTCACTTGAATGCACGCCCCGTTGTCCAGGGGCAGCGTGTAGCGGCCGTCCTTGAGTGCCGTGATGGCGCCGCGCACCGATTCCTCGGCATTGTCCTGCACGTGCTGCATGTACGCCATCACGGTGGCCACACCGTATTTCGCGACCAGCGACTTGAGTTCCGCGCCGCCGGTCGCGTTCGCGGCAATCTGCGCGCGAATGTCGGCGAGGTTTTGTGCGGGATTGCGCGCCGGGTAGCCCCCAGCCCAAGCAATTCGCGCAATTCCGGCCTCGCGCAATTTGCCTCGGTCCACCAGCTTGAAATTATCGATCAAGACGCCCTCCTCGCCGATGCTCGCGGAGAACGGCGGCATCGAGCCCGGCGTGATCCCGCCGATATCCGCGTGGTGTCCACGCGAGGCCACGAAAAAGCTTGGCGCGGCATGGGTTTCCTGCAAGATACACCGGCGTGACCACCGTGATATCCGGCAAGTGGGTGCCGCCGTGATAGGGGTCGTTCAACACATAAACATCGCCGCTGCGCATATCAGGATTGCGAGCGATCACCGTACGGATCGATTCGCTCATCGAGCCCAGGTGCACGGGCATATGCGGCGCGTTCGCGATCAACGCACCCTCGGCGGTGAACAGTGCGCAACTGAAGTCCAGCCGTTCTTTGATGTTGACCGAATACGCCGTATTTTGCAGCCGCAGCCCCATTTGTTCCGCGATGTTCATGAACATGTTGTTGAACAACTCCAGCATCACCGGATCGGCATGGGTGCCGACGGAATGCTCGGATGAAGCGGATTGAAAACGACGCAGCTCCATGCAGCCGCCGCTCCCGACCTGCGCCTCCCATCCCGGCTCGAGCACCGTGGTCGCATTGCGGTCGGCCAGAATGGCCGGACCCTCGATGCGCGCGCCCTCGCGCAAGGTCTCGGTCCGATACAGCCGCGCGTCGCGCCATCCCGCGGGCTCGGCATCGGCGAGGCAGTACATCGAGATGTCGGCGTCTGCCCTCGGGTGATACGGTTCGCTCGAGCTGGCACGAGGCATGGTTCGGCGATCGCGCGCCGGGCGCCACACATTCCACTGATACGGCCTCGATGATGAGATCTTGATCCGGCACCGCGAACTCGAACCGGCGGCGGTAATTGCGCTCGAACTCCTCGCGGATCATTCTCACTTCCGCGTGCGGCGCATCGGATTGCAGCGCGCATGGCAGCGTGGTGTCGCTGCCCCGGTAGCGGATGTGCAGCTGCGCCGCGGCGCGCAGCGAATCTCGCGCCAAACCCTGGCTTCTTAGCTCCGATTCCGCCGCATCCTGAAGCTGCAATGCCACGGCGCGTGCTGCACGCAGGCCGGATTCGTCGAGTTCTTGCTCGATGCGCGGCCTCGCGGATCGCGATTTGATCGGCAAGACCCATGCCGTACGCGGAAAGCACGCCGGCCAGCGGATGAATGAATACGCGCTTCATTCCCAGTGCATCGGCCACAAGACCCGCATGCTGACCGCCGGCCCCGCCGAAGCATTGCAGCGTATAGCCGGATACGTCGTGCCCGCGCGCCACCGAAATGCGTTTTACCGCGTTGGCCATGCTGCCGACGGCAATCTTGCAGCGCACCGCCGGCCACCTCTTCCGGGGATATGCGTCGATCGCCCGCGCGCGCCATGCGCTGCGCCAACTCGGCGAAACGGCGCGCAACGACTGCGGCATCCAAAGACTCATCGGCCTTGGGCCCGAACACTTTCGGGAAGAACGCCGGCTGAATGCGCCCGAGCAATACATTGGCGTCGGTCAGGGTGAGGGGTCCGTCGCGCCGGTAGCATGCCGGCCCCGGATGGCGCCCGCGGACTGGGGCCCACCCGCAATCGGGCGCCGTCGAAGCCCAATGATGGAGCCACCGCCTGCCGCGATGCTATGAATGCTCATCATGGGCGCGCGCACCCGGACCCCGCCGACTTCGGTATCAAAGGCGCGTTCGAACTCACCGGCAAAGTGGCTTACATCCGTCGAGGTCCCGCCCATATCGAAGCCGATCAAATTGCGGTGTCCCCGCGGCTTGCGCGGTGCGCACCATGCCGACAATGCCGCCCGCCGGGCCCGGAGAGGATGGCGTCCTTGCCGTTGAAGCGATCAGCTTGGGTCAGGCCGCCCGAGCTCTGCATGAAGTAGAGCGGCACCCCGGGCATCGATGCGACCAACTTGTCGCGATAGCGCTTCAATATCGGTGAAAGGTAAGCGTCGACCACGGTCGTATCGCCGCGCGGCACCAGCTTCATCAGCGGACTCACTCGATGTGAGACCGATATTTGAGTGAAGCCGATTTCGCGTGCCAGGGCCTCCGCGGCCAGCTCATGATGAACGTAGCGATAGCCGTGGAGAAAAACAATGGCAACGGAACGCAATCCATCGGCGAAAGCGGCGAGCAGCTGGGTTTTCAGCGCCAGCGCATCCAATGCTTGGATGGCTTCCCCGTGCGCACCGACGCGTTCGACCGCCTCGATCACCCGTTCATACAGCATTTCCGGCAACAGGATGTGAAGGTCGAACAAACGCGGCCGAGCCTGCGTGGCGATCCTCAGTGCATCGCGAAACCCCCGGGTGATCACCAATACGGTGCGCTCGCCCTTGCGCTCCAAGCAGCGCATTGGTGGCCACCGTGGTTCCCATCTTGACGCAGGCCACCCGCGCGGGCGAGATCGGCTCATCGGACCGAAGCTCGAGCATCCGCCGAATGCCTTCCACCGAGGCGTCGTCGTACTGCGCGGGATTCTCCGACAACAGCTTGAGGGTGTGCAGTTCACCCTGCGGCGAGCGCCCGATGACATCGGTGAATGTGCCGCCGCGATCGATCCAAAACTCCCAGCGGGTCATGTTTCGACTGCGCGATCCGCAAGAGGGGGTTGTGCGCGATCCTCGCCGAGAGCGCGGCCGCGCGTCTCGGGCAGCGCCCAGGCCGAGATGATGACCAGTGCATAGGCGGCGACCGTAAAGCCGGCGATGGCCTCGCCCAGCGAGACGTAGCCGCTCAGTACACCGATCAGCGAGGGACAGAAGCCGGCGATTCCGCGTCCGATGCTGTAGCTGAATCCCTGACCCGAGCCGCGTACGGCGCTGGGAAACAACTCAGCCAGGTAGGCACCCATGCCTGAAAATATCCCCAATGTGAAAAAACCCAAGGGAAACCCGATCAACAGCATTCCACCCGTGACCGGCGCGCGCGTGTAGATCAAAATCAACGCCGCCGCACAACAGGCGAACAACACAAAGCCGCGCCGGCGGCCGATGGTATCCGCCAGCCAGGCACTCGTCAGGTATCCCGCCAAGGAACCGACGATGACCATCAACAGGTAGCTGGTGGTGCCCCCCACCGAGAGATGCCGCTCGGTGGCAAGAAAAGTGGGGAGCCAGGTGCTCACCGAGTAGTAGGCCGCGAGCATCCCCGTGGACAGCAACGTTGCCAGCAGCGTCGTGCGAAGCAGCGGACGGCGGAAAATATCCAAGAACCCGCCGGACCGTTGTTCGGCCTCGCTCCGGGAATGCAATCGCTGTGCGCGCATTTGCAGGAAAACTTTCGGCTCCGGCACTTTGCGGCGGATATAGACGACCAGCAAGCCGGGCAGGATGCCCAGCCAGAATAGGATTTTCCAAGCGATTTCCGGCGGCGCCAGCAAACTCACCCCCCAGAACGCCAGGGCCGCGGCCGCCCATCCCAATGACCAACTGCTTTGCACCAGTCCTACCGCTCGGCCGCGAAAACGCGCATCGATGATTTCGGCCACCAGCACCGAGCCCACGGCCCATTCGCCGCCGAATCCGAACCCCTGCATGGCGCGGGTGAAGAACAGCTGCCAAAAGCCGTGGGTGAAGCCGCTCAAGAATGTAAAAACCGCGAACCAAAGCACCGTGAGCTGCAATATTCGCGCGCGGCCGTACCGGTCCGCGAGCACGCCGGCCGCCCAGCCGCCGATCGCCGAGGTGACCAGCGCTCCGGAGGCGATGTAGCCCGCCTCGGCCTTGCTCATTCCCCAGATGCTGAAGAGCGTGGGAATGATGAAGCTGTAGACCATGAAGTCGAAGCCATCGAGCCCATAACCCAAATACCCCGCCAGCAAGGTGCGCCGTTCTATTGCAGTCGTCGTTTGCAGCCACATGGACGGGTGCTCCGGCCGCGGCTTACGCGCGTGTGCCCAAACGCAGGCTGTTCCAACCGGCGTCCGCCATCCAGCCGCCATCCACCGGCAAGCTCACGCCGTTGATGAAGCCGCTGCGATCCGAATCAATTAGAAAAGCGATTGTCTCCGCCACATCCTGCGCGGAGGCGAATCGTGCCAGCGGCACGCGGTCCACGATATCCGAATCGCTGTAGGCGCCCGCGCCCTGATCGGCCGAGTCCATTGCGGTTTTGATCCACCCCGGGCACACCGCGTTGACCCTGACGCCGCGGCCGCCCCATTCGGCCGCCAGCGTTTTGGTCAATCCGATGAGTCCATGCTTCGATGCGTTGTAGGCGCTGCGATGGCCGATGCCGGCGAGCCCGGCGATCGACGCGATATTGACGATGCTGCCCCGCCGCCGCTCGAGCATTTGCGCTCCCAAATATCGGCACAGTAGGAACGGCCCAAATAAATTCACTGCCATGACCTTCTGCCATTGCTCGGCGCTGGTGTGCTCGGCCGCGACGATGAGGCTGATGCCCGCGTTGTTCACCAGCGCATCCAGCGCGCCGTATTTTGCGGCAATGTGCTCGCTTAAGCGGTGTACGAACTCTTCCGAGGACACATCGCCCGACAGGCCTTCCGCCAGCATGCCCGCTTCGCACAGTTTGGCCACGTGGCTGTCGACGGATTGGACATCCACGAGGATGACCCGGTACAACCGTTGCGCCAGCAGCTGCGCCGCAGCCAATCCGACGCCCTGCGCCGCTCCCGTGATCAAGACCGTCTTGGCCGGCGCCGTCACACTCAAACCGGTTTCGGCTGCATATCGAGGCAGATCTGCACCGCATGCCCCAAGGACCCCGCGGACTTGTCGGCATCATGCATGGTCTCGCCCTCGCCTTCGTTTGACTCCAGCAACATGCCGGGGAGAAACACAGCGACGATGCAGGCCTTCGGAAATCGCAAACGCATTTTCTCTGCCGTCGCATCGCCGCGGCTGCGCTCCTCGCTCGGAAATGCGCTGACCACATAGACCATGGATACGGCCTCGGCGGCATTCGGCGGCGCCGCGGTATTCAAATCCTCGAGCAACAGATGGCGCGCGTCGATTTTTTGATCACGAAGAATCCGCACCAGCAGCTCCGTGGCCAGGTCATCGGCCATCGACCCCAACCCCACGCACACGATGACCGAACCGGCGGGCACCTCCAGCGGCCCCTGCCAGCGGCCACTGGTCAATTGGCGCTCCTGACGCAGCTGTCGGCCGACGCTGGATTTGTCGAGCACCGTGGAACGAAGCCGACGCTGCGAAGGTCTGGCGCTTTCCCCGCCGATCGCGGCGATCACCGCCACCATGGAGCTGCGCACTTTCGCTTGTTGATCTGGGCTGATGGCGCCCGCCTCCAGGTCCAGGCGCGCTAAGTGCAGGGCCGGCATCAACACCAGATCGCAATAATTGGCGAATGAGTTATCTTTTAGAAAGGTTCGTGCGCTCGAGATGATCTCATCCGAATCGCCCGAAAGCGCACGTTGATAGAAACGTTGCGGCATGGTCAGGGCCTGTGTGTCTCCCAACAGAATGTCCAGGAGACTTAAGGCTTTCACGTGGCGTCCCGCAACCAGCAGACACAATGTCAAGGGCGTCGATACGATCAAGCCGATCGGCCCCCATAGCCAGCTCCAAAATATCGCGGCGATCACGACTGACAGCGGCGATAAGCCCGTGGTATGCCCATACAATTGCGGTTCCACCAGCTGCGCGGCGATCAGCTCTACGACAAGAAACAGTCCCAAAGTCTCCAGCCCCATGCCCCAGCTGGCATCGACCGCGGCAGCAAGCAGGGCGGCGCAAAACGCCGCGATCCAGATCCCGAGATATGGCACGAAGCGCAGCACCGTGGAGAGCGCCGCCCACACCATGGGGTGGGGCAGACCGATGAGCCTCAGGCCGATCCAGATCAACACGCCGACGCCGAAATTCACCGCGAATTGCGAAACGAAGAACCGCGACAGGCGATCGCCGGCATCGTTGATCACCAATGTCGTGAGCCTGATGTCCGTGCCGCCGGCGATGCGTATGAACCGGTCGCGCAGAGCTTCCCTCTCGAGCAGCACGAACACGAGCACCACCAGAACGATGCCGGCCGTTTCGATCGGTACCCAAATCGATCCGACTACTCTTTCGATGAGTTGCAAGGGATTGGCCGGCGCTTCGTGAACTTCCACGGGAATGGGGGCCGGCGCAGAGGTGCCTTCGGGTTTATTGAGTGTGGGGGGCGGCGCGGTGTCCGGTCTGTTCAGCACACGGTCGGCCTGTGCAGTGAGCGAACTCACGCGTTTCATCGTGAGGTTGTTCAACGCCTCGATTTTGTGCTCCAGCGTTCTTTCGTATCTCGGCAGACTTCCCGTCATACCAATCAACTGCGCGCCGATGACGGTCGCAAACAAGCTGAATGACAGCACCAGCATCAAAACAGCCGTCAACACAGAGCCCGTCTGCCCCAAGCCGAGGCGGCGCAAGGCCCGCACCAGGGGTGCAATCAAGAGACTCAAAATGATGGCGAGAGTGACCGGCACCAGCACCTCGCGCGCAAAGTAAAGCAGCGCCAGCACGGTTGCGGCGGCGATAATACTCAAGGCGCGATCGCGCTTCGAGGGCGCGGGAGGATTGCGAACCGGCGAGTCCATGGAAGTCATGCGCTATTTTGGCACGGCCGCCGGCGAATCTGCGGCGTTGACGGCGACAAAGATGCAGCAATTGATCCTTTCCGCCAGCGACACCCGCTTCGGACCGGACCACCAGAAACCGCCGGCCGGCAACGGATAGTGGCCGAGCACGATCAGATCGATATTCAAGCGCTGAGCGAACGCGACGATTTGATCGACATATTCGCCGCTTGCCAGATAGCCTTCCGCGGCCACGCCGCGCTCCTTCAGCCAATCGATGGATTCATCCAGCAACCTGCGAAATTCTCCCGCCTCATCGACGATGCAGGCCTGGCCCGCCGCTCCGGCTATCACCGCCGCCCCCGCAACGCCTGTGGGAATGATCGACAGCACGTGCACCTGTGCACCGAGCAGGATCGCGAGATCCGCGCCGCGACGCAGCGCCCGGCGGCCTGCTTCGGTTCCGTCATAGCAAAGCAGCACACGCTTGAACATGATTTCACTCCAATTCGAACTGCTCGCTCATCGCCCCGATCTGCGCGCCGGATGCATCCCAAGTCCACTCATCAAAACATGCGCGGCGATGCTGATCAATGCGCAGCAGCGTCGAACAGCGCGTTCCGTAGTCCGGTGCGCGCACAAAGGCGCTCGATACCAGGCGCTCCCACTGCAAACTCACGCCGGTACGCGGCAACAGGTCGTCCGGCGCCGGCCTCTCGTCGCGCAGCAATGAAAGGACAGTCGTAGGATAGGAAAGATCAACCAGCGCTTCGGAGAGGCGGGACTTGGCGTTTTGTACTTTGGGCCAGGGAGTATCCAGCAGGTGATTCGAGAGTCCATAGATGCCGGGTTCAAGTTCGCGTCCCGTGCCGCGTACGCTTTCGTATATCGCAAGCCGCTCGCCATCGGAAAAAATCACGTTGAAGCCGTTGTAGTTCGCCCCGATGTCGCGCAGCTTGTCGAGAGTCTGTGCCGTGCCGTCGGTGGACATCAGTATCGAGGTCACCAACCCGCCGCGGCTGGGCGTGTCCGCGCGCCGTTGTTCCGGATCGCGGTAATTCGTCAGCGCCGCGAAGCGGCCGCTGTGCGTGACGCCCAGCCACGTGCCGCCCGCCAACAGATCCTGGCCGGCGAGAATATCCGGCTGAGTGTGCCACCAACGCGCCTGCGCCGCCGGGCGCGAGTGCAACTCATCGCGGTTCGCCGCAACGACACACGGGTATTGGGAATCTCCGCGCCACGCAACCAGAACCAAGCACATCAGCGCTCCTTAGTGTTTCAATGGCGCAAGGATATACTCTAAAGTCCGGTGAGCAACTCTTGGCGGGGGACGAATAATGCGCATCAACGGATTGCGGAACAGTCATTATTTTGGGGCCGCGGTGCTCGCGGCAGGTTATCTCATCGGTGCCGGCCTACCCGCTGACTGTCAGGCCGCCGACGCTGCGGCCAATGCAGTCGCCTTGCACCGGAGATGACAGTGGACTGTCCCTGCCCGCGGGCTTCTGTGCAACCATCTTTGCCGACGGCATCGGTCACGCGCGCCATGTGGTCGTGTCCGCGGACAATGTCGTCTACGTCAATACCTGGTCGGGCCGCTATTTCGGCAATGATGTTCCCCATGCCGGCGGCTTTCTGGTCGCGCTCAAGGACACGACCGGCGCGGGCAAAGCCGATGTCATTGAACGATTCGGCGAGTCAGTGCAAAGCGGCGGCGCGGGCGGCACCGGCATCGGCATTTATAAGGACTGGCTGTACGCCGAACTCAACGACAAAATCCTGAAATACCCCCTGACCAAAGGCTCGATCCTGCCCGGCGCCAAATCGCAGGTTGTCGTCAGCGGATTGCCGCTGAGCGGCGATCACCCCATGCACCCCTTTGCCATCGACGCGCATGGCGGCCTGTACATCGATGTGGCGAGCGCCACGAACGCCTGCCAGGAAAAAAATCGCACCCTGAAATCCCCCGGCATCAATCCTTGCACCGAACTCGAGACGCGCGGCGGCGTTTGGCTGTATGACGCCGGGAAAACCAATCAAGTTTTTTCGCCGGCGGAGCGTTACGCCACCGGCATTCGCAATGCCGAGGGCTTCGGGCTCGACGCGGCCGGCCGCATATTCGTCACGCAGCATGGCCGCGATCAGTTGCACACGAACTGGCCGGACGCGATCAAGGACGCCGATCAGGAAGCCACCCTGCCCTCTGAAGAGGTGCTGCTCTTGAAGAAGGGCGGCGATTACGGCTGGCCCGAGTGCTACTACGATCCCTTCCAGAAGTCGCTGGTGCTCGCACCCGAGTATGGCGGAGACGGCAAAACGGTCGGCGCGTGCGCGCAGAAATCCGCGCCGGTGGCGATATTCCCCGCGCATTGGGCACCCAACGACATGCTGTTCAACGAAGCGCCGTCAATTGCCGGCGCATTATCGCGGCGGCCTATTCATCGCCTTTCACGGTTCCTGGAATCGTGCGCCCTACGCACAGGGCGGCTACAACGTGGTGTATCAGTCATTGTCGGGCGACAAGGCGTCGGGCCAGTGCGAGATCTTTGCGGATGGGTTCGCCGGAGCCGATAAATCGCCGGGGAAGGCCGCGCATCGACCCACGGGGCTCGCTGTAGGCCCGGACGGTGCGATGTATGTGGCCGACGACGTTACGGGACGAATCTACCGCATCGTCTATCGCGGCGGCGCAGGTTCGAGCAACGCGCAAACTGTGGCCTGTCCGAGCGCGACCGAAGCCCGCTGGAGCGATCGTCGCGGCCGGCGCCAAGCCGCCGGAAGGCACGCATCCCGATGCGGGCTCGGACACGAGCAAGCTGACGGCTCCCGGGGGAGCGACCCCCGCCATGGTGGCATTGGGAGATCGGGTTTATCACGGGCTGGTGGGCGGAGCCACCTGCACCGGCTGCCATGGCGCGAATGCGACGGGCACACCGCTGGGTCCGGATTTGACCGCCAACAAATGGATGTGGAGCGATGGCAGCTATTCCGGCATTGCCGCCACCATCGCCGGAGGGGTTGCGCAACCCAAGCGCTACCGCGCACCCATGCCCGCCATGGGCGGCGTACAACTCAGCAGCGATCAAGTGATGGCGGTCGCAGCCTATGTGTGGGGATTGAATCATCCCGCGAAGCCGGCGCCGGGCGGCGGCGCGGGTACCGGTAACTAGACGGTAAGCAGTTCCTCGTAAAATCCGCCGATCTGGCGCGTCCGATCGATGAAGTGGATTTCGAGAATCCAATGGCGCGGCGCGCCGCTTTTATCGGG
Organism: uncultured Gammaproteobacteria bacterium; assembly: GCA_963775565.1. Taxonomy (GTDB): domain Bacteria; phylum Pseudomonadota; class Gammaproteobacteria; order Steroidobacterales; family Steroidobacteraceae; genus Bog-1198. Next base: position 337,064 of record CAVZJP010000013.1, on the reverse strand, counting down.
CTCGCGCAGCGAAATGTCGTTCCCGTGGCGGATCTTGAATCGCGTCTTATCGTCGGGCGAAGTCTCGTGCGGGAAACGGCCGATCAAATGCCCGGCGGTGGCGCCGCCGAATTCCCAGCCGTGGCCGCCGGCCAATCCGGTCACGAAGTCGTACAACTGTCCCGCCGTCAAGGTCGGGGTCTGGCGGAACAACTCCTTGCCGCGCGCGAAATGCCGTTTCTAGATCACCAACCAGCCGATGCTTCGAGGGGTCCGTGCCGAGCACGTAGCTGCGGCCAAAATCAGCCTCCCAAGCCTCGAACACGGGACCAAAATCCAGGTACACGATGTCATCCTCACCGATGCGCCGATCGGCGGGCTCATCATCGTAGGTGTACAAGGTATTGGGTCCACAGCGGGCGATGCGTCTGTGCCAATGCCGGCGCAATCCGAATTGCGAGTATGCCAGCGCGTGGATTTCCGCGGTCAGCTCGCTTTCATACTTGCCCGCGCTGATCAATCCACGTTCGATGACCTGCGCGAACAGTGCTTCGGCCTTGATTTGCGCGGCGAGCAGCGCTTGAGAAGTCGCGTCCATCAGGAGCCTGACTGAGTATTCAGCGTAAGCTCCCGGTCGAGCACCTCGTCCAGCGCTTCAATCCAATGCTTTACGGGAATCTTCGTACCAGCTTGCAGATGCCCCAGGCAGCCGATGTTGGCGGAAAGAATGCATTGCGGCTCGACTGCAAGAAGATTACGCAGTTTCCGATCCCTCAGCTGCGCCGCGAGCCGCGGCTGGAGCACCGAATAGGCACCGGCCGAACCGCAGCATAGATGGCTCTCCTCGTACGCAACGGCGAGGTTGAATCCCAGCGCGCGCAAATGCGTTTCCACACCGCCGCGCAATCCTTGACCATGCTGCAGCGTGCAGGGTGCGTGAAACACAGCGCGCCCGGCATCCTTCGCGCGTATTCGGGATTTGAGAATTGGCGTCAGCTCCGGCAGCAACTCGCTCAAGTCACGTGCCAATGCACTGATCCGCGCCGCCCTTTTTGCGTACGTAGGGTCGCGGGCCAGTGCCTGCCCGTAGTCCTTGATGCAAAGCGAGCAAGCTGTGGCGGAGGAGATGATGGCCTGCACCTCGCCCGAGGCGAGCAACGGATCCCAGGCGTCGACATTGCGCTTCATATCCTCGATTCCGCCGGCATGATCGTTCAAATGAGTGCGCATCGCCCCGCAGCACCCCGTGCCGCGGGCATAGACGGTTTCAATGCCACCGGCTTCGAGCACGCGCACGGCGGCACGATCAATATTTGGCATCATCGAGGGTTGCACGCAGCCTTGCAGCATGAGCACTTTGCGCCGCGCGGGTTGAGCCGCATGCGGCGAAGGCCGCGTCAGGCTGTTGCTCTTTGCCGGCACCTTGTCCCGTATCATCTTCGGCAGTAGGGGACGCAGGAATCTGCCCAATCGCATCGCCGGCGCGAACAATCGTGAGGTCAGCCCCCGCTTGAGCAACCAACGACTTGCCCTCTCCGGCAGCGGTCGCTCGACCCGCGCTTCGACCAGCGTGCGGCCGATGTCGACCAGGCGCCCGTAGGCAACGCCGCTCGGACAGGTCGTCTGGCAGTTAAGACAGGTCAGGCAGCGATCCAGGTGTTGCTGCGTGCTGCGGGTGACCTCGCCGCCTTCGAGCATTTGTTTGATGAGATAAATGCGCCCGCGCGGACCGTCGAGTTCGTCACCCAGCACTTGATAGGTTGGGCAGGTGGCATTGCAGAAGCCGCAATGCACGCACTTGCGCAAAATCGCCGCGGCATCTTCACCCTCGGGCGTGCCGGCAAATTCCGAGCTCAATTGCGTCTGCATGTCACTTAAAGTCCGGCGTACAAACGCCCGGGGTTCAAAATCCGCGCCGGGTCGAAAGACAGCTTCAATCCGCGATGGATGCGCATCAGCACATCGTTCAAGGGCGTGAATACGCCGCTGCTCCTGTCGACTCCGCGCATGAGCGTGGCGTGGCCGCCGGCCCGGGCCGCAGCCGCACGGACTTCCGCAGCGCTCGCCCTGGTTTTCCACCAGCGCTGCGCACCGTGCCATTCGATGAATTGCCTGCCGGTCAACTCGAGCGGCGGGCTGGTTGCGCGGCACGGATAGGCGCCACAGTGACTCGCCCCGCGCGCCATCGACATCGCTCAAGGAAAAAAAATCGCCCGATTGATCGCGCACATTCACCCACCAGGTTGGCGCGCGATCCTGATCGACCGGTGCCCCGCCCAGTTTGGCGATAGCGGAGGCCACCGCCGCCCGCGCACCGGCGAGACGCACGTGCAATTTTCCCGAGTGCCAGGCAGTGGCGTTGACGGCCAAAGGCTGAGCGCTCCACGCACCGAGTTGCTCCAATGCCTGGCGCTCGTTGCAGTCAAAGCTCAGCGTCGCCGTATCCACAGGCTTGGGCAGCACCTTGAGCGATACCTCGCAGATGACGCCCAGAATACCCAAGGAACCTGCCATCAAGCGCGACACATCGTAGCCGGCCACATTTTTCGTGACCTGGCCGCCGAATGTGAGCAGCTCGCCGCGCCCGTTGAGCAGGGTCACTCCCAGCAAATGGTCACGAACCGATCCCACGCTGGCACGGGCGGGGCCTGATAGCCCGGCAGCGACCATACCGCCCACGGTGCCGCCCGGTGCGAAGCGAGGCGGCTCGAAGGCCAGGCATTGGCCGCGTTCGGCGAGCGCCGCTTCCAGCTCGTGCAGCCGTGTGCCGGCGCGGGCGGTCACCACGAGTTCGGTGGGCTCGTAGCTGGTGATGCCCGAAAGCTCCTTCACGTCGAGCCGCGTCCCCGCCGTGGATTCGCCGTAGAAGCGCTTGGTCCTGCCACCGCATATCTCGAGCGGCAGTTGACGCGAGTGCGCATGTTTCACCTGGTCGATGAGACGCGCCAAGGCTGGATCCTGGGCGTCCATCAGAACCTGGGCAATTCCGGGAAAGGCAGCATGCCTCGATGAACGTGCATCTTTCCGTACTCCGCGCAGCGCTGCAGCGTCGGAATCACCTTGCCGGGATTGAGCAGCTCGAGCGGATCGAAAGCGCGCTTCACGCCGATGAATTGTGCGTGCTCTTCGGCCGAAAACTGCACGCACATGGAGTTCAATTTTTCCAGGCCGACCCCATGCTCGCCGGTCACCGTACCGCCGAGGCGCACGCTGGTCTCCAAGATATCCGCGCCGAACAATTCACAGCGGCGCATCTCGTCGGCATTCTCTGCATCGAACAATATCAAGGGATGCAGATTGCCGTCGCCGGCATGGAAGACATTGACGCAGCGCAGGGCGTACTTGATTTCCATTTGCTGAATTGCCCGCAACATCTCCGCCAAGCGCTTGCGCGGTATGGTCGAGTCCATGCACATGTAGTCGGGACTGATGCCGCCGGAGGCGGGAAAGGCATTCTTGCGTCCGCTCCAAAATTTCAAGCGCTGCGCCTCATCGCGGCTGATCTCGAGACGCGACGCGCCCGCGGCCTTCAGCACCTTCTCCATGTACGCGATTTCTTCCTCGACTTCCGCAGGTGTGCCATCGCTCTCGCACAACAATATGGCGGCCGCCTGTAAATCGTAGTCGGCATGCACGAACGCATCCACCGCCGCGGTCATCGCACGATCCATCATTTCCAGACCCGCCGGAATGATGCCGTGTGCGATCACGCTGGCCACCGCCGCGCCGGCGGATTCGATATCCTCAAAGCTCGCCATGATGCAGCGGGCCAGCAGCGGCTTGGGTATGAGCTTCACCGTCACTTCGGTGGTGACGGCCAGCATGCCTTCGCTGCCGATGACCACCGAGAGCAGATCAAGACCGGCGGTGTCCAAGGCTTTCGAGCCGAATTCCACGGGTGTTCCGTCCGCCATGAAGCCGCGAACTTGAAGCACATTGTGCAGGGTCAGTCCGTATTTCAAACAATGAACGCCGCCGGAGTTCTCGGCCACATTGCCGCCTATGGTGCAGGCGATTTGGCTGCTCGGGTCCGGCGCGTAGTACAGACCATAGGGCTCGGCAGCCTCGCTGATTGCGGTGTTGCGAACGCCACATTGAACGACGGCGGTGCAGGACGCCGGATCGATTTTCAGGATTCTGTTGAATTTGGCGAGCGACAACGTCACCCCGTTCCGATGAGGCGTGGCGCCCCCCGACAATCCAGTTCCCGCCCCGCGAGCGACAACCGGCACTCCCAAGTTATGACAGATCCCGAGAATGGCGGCGACCTGCTCTTCGCTCTCCGGCAGCACCACCACCATGGGAGACGCTCGATAAGCGGTGAGCGCGTCGCATTCGTAGGGCACCGTGTCCTCATGGCGAACCAGAACCGCCTCGCGCGGCAGCACCTCCAGCAGCGCGGCCGCCACTTCTGCTTGGCGTGCTGCGCGCGATGGATGAGTCGACTGCGGCCCGGCTCCCGTGACGGTATGCATGGCCGCATTATGCGCCACTCCCGCCCTCCGACGGGCGCGCCCGCCTGACGGCCTCGGGCGATTTGAGATGGCTGGGCGCCCGTGTTACGTTACGTTTTCACGCGACGCAAGAAAAAAGAAGTCAAACTGCGGTGACGCCGATCCTGTAGCGCGCGAACACCGCAGATGATTGCAGGAGAAATCATGTTCACGCAACTGATCGACCCACTCGGCAACCTGACCCTCACCTGCCTCGTGGCGCTGATACCTGTCGTTTCCCTGCTGGTTCTGCTCGCCGTTTTCCGGTGGCCGGCCTGGTTGGCGGTGCTGGTCGGCTCGGCCATCACCATTGTGCTGGCCATGTGGGTCTGGAAGATGCCAGCCGACGATGGCGGCCATGCCTATGTCTACGGCGCGGCGACGGGCGTGTGGAGCGTCGACTGGATCACCGTCTGGGGCATGGTGCTGTTCAATACGCTCGGAGTCTGCGGTGTATTCGAGAATTTCCGCCGCTGGCTGATCGCGCAGGGCAGCATGGACGTGCGCGTGCAAACGATGTTGTTCGCGTGGGCCTTTGGCGCATTGCTGGAAGGCCTGGTGGGATTCGGCTATCCGTGGGCCGTGGTCGCGCCGATCTTGATTTCACTCGGTATTTCCGATCTCAACGCCATCCGGGTCGCCGCAATCGCCAACAACGCACCCGTTTCCTACGGTGCGCTTGGCGCGCCGATCATCGCGTTGGCCGCGGTCACCGGTTATCCGTTGCTGGCCATATCCGCCTCGGTCGGCAGCGTGGTGGCGGTGCTCGCACTTCTGCCGCCGTGGGTGTTGCTGTACCTGGTCTCCGGCAAGGAAGGAATGAAGGGCGGCTGGCCGCTGGCCGTCGTAGGATCCTTGGGCTATATCGCCGGACAGTATCCGGTCGCGGTTTATCTAGGACCCTATCTGCCCGATGTCACCGGCTCGATTGTCTGCTTCATCGCCCTGCTGGTGCTGCTAAAATTCTGGCAGCCCAAGAAGGTGCTCGGCTATGGCGGCGTGCCGGTCGATGCAGCCGTGGCGAAGCAAACGCAGGGACATGGACTCAGCTTCGGCGAAGTGGCGCAGGCGTGGATGCCGTTTGCCGTGCTGTTGATCGTGGTCGCGGCTTGGACCGGACCGTGGTCGCCGTTGCCGAAAATCACCTGGTTTACCGCCAAAGCGGTGGCATGTTCCGCGACTGCTGTCGCCTGTACCGCGGCAAAAAATGATGTCAGCGCGGTATTCAGATTCGCGCCCTATATCGGCGGCAGCGCCATCCTGGCTTCATGGCTGGTCGTTGCGGCATTGCTGCTGGCGATGGGCAAGCTGAAGCTCGCGCAGATTGGTGAAGTTTTCCGCAAAACGTTCCATCAAATGTGGGGTGCCTGTCTGGTCGGAGTGTTCATCTTTGGGCTGGCCTACGTGTTCAACTATTCCGGCATGGCAGCCTCGCTCGCCAAAGGCTTCTCGAGCATGGGCACCGCCTTCATCATTGTCTGCCCGATACTCGGCTTCATCGGCGTCGCCCTGTCCGGTTCGAATACCTCGACCAACGCCATGTTCGGCAAGTTCCAAGCACTCGTCGCCGTGCAGCTTGGCATGCCGCCGCTGCTGTTGCCGACACTGAATTCAGTCGGCGCGGAAATCGGCAAGCCCGTGGCGCCGCAAACCGCGAGCGTCGGCGTGTCAACCAGCAAATTCGTGCGCAAGGAAGGCGATGTCATCCGCCACAACATGGGGTGGACCTTTATTCTGCTCGCCTATTTGATCATCGTCGCCGTCGTGTTCTACGTGGTGAAACCCGCGGTGATGAACCTGTGACGGCCGCTCAAAGAGTGCCCCGGGCCGGAATCGAACCGGCGACCTAGCGCTTAGGAGGCACTCGCTCTATCCACTGAGCTACCGAGGCAGGAAGTAGAGGCCGAAGTTGGAATTCGGCCCCTATAAATGGTGGAGGAGAAGGGGATCGAACCCTCGACCTTCGCATTGCGAACGCGACGCTCTCCCAACTGAGCTACTCCCCCCAAAAGGGCGAAGAATACTAGCAGCAAAGCGCGAGTTTTCCAAAGTATCGCGCCAGGACGAGCCAAACCTAGGCTAGGATAGCTTAAGGAGGAATATGCAATGCTCAAAGCCGGCGAACGTGCGCCCGAATTTACGCTTCCGGACGAGACCTCGACCGACCGCTCCCTGACCGAATTGCTGAGTTCCGGGGCGATTGTTTTGTATTTTTATCCGGCGGATTTCACGCCCGGTTGCACTCGTCAAGCCTGTGTACTTCGCGATTTGCAAACCGAAATCCAGCGCGCCGGTCTGCGCATCGTGGGAGTGAGCCCGCAAAGCCCCGAATCGCACGCCAAATTCCGCGCCAAGTACCATCTTCCCTTCGTTCTTTTGTCCGACCAGCACAAGGCCGTCATCAAGATGTATGGCGTCAACGGCCCGTTGGGGATCGGCGTGCGGCGAGCCTCGTACCTCATAGACGGCGGGCGCCGCATTCGCGACGCGGTGCTCGCGGACTTCATGATTGGAAGACATGCGGATTTCGTGCGCAAGGCAATCCTGCTGCGCGGCGCGAATCCTCAATAGTTCAATCGCAACACGTTGGCGTGGCCGATACGGGGCACCGTCACGATATACATGATGGCGAAGTCATGTTCATCGATCTCGGGGATATCATTCCTACCGCTTAAGCTGGCGACGATCCTGGGCACGGTGTTGACGTGGCCGATGATCAGCACCCGCCCGCCGCTGTGTTCGCGCAGCGCGCGCTTCGCCAAACCTTGCGGGTCGTCTGCGGACGCGACAATGGGCGTGAGTCCAAGACGCGCAGCCAGCGGCGCAGCGGTCGATTGACTGCGTGCAGTCGGAGACACGTAGATGGCATCGAGGCGACCCGCACCCTGCGAAATGCCGAACATGCCGGCGAGCAGCGCCGCCCTCGCCTCTCCCGCCGCGGACAGCGGCGGATCCAGCGCGCTGCCTGACGCCTTCTCCGCGTGGCGAATGACGATGACCGTGGTGGAATTCGCGGTGCCCCAGTTCCACACCGCAAAAACCGCGAGGCTCAAAGCCACGAAGGCACCGATCGCCGACAGCCAGATTGGCGTCAGGAATGGCCGGTGCTGCAAACGTTCGCGCTCGCGATTCATGTCACCATGATACCAATGAATACCAGTCCCACGCCCGGACTGCGGGTAATTGTGCTCGCCGCAGGTTTCTCCACCCGCTTCGGTTCGCCGAAGGCACTCGCCCGAGCGCATGGTGTGAGCCTGTTGCGCGGAACGCTCAAATTGGCAGCAGCCCTCCGAACGGGCGGAATCTTGGTGGTTGTGCCGCGTAATGCAGCGCGCTTTCGCATTGAGTCGCGGGGCATCAAGGCGACACTCGCCGTCAACCCGCAGCGCGGATACGGCCTATCGAGTTCTGTGCGCCGTGGTATTTCAGCCGCGCGATACTGTCGTGCGGTATTGTTGCTGCCGTTGGACTTGGCTCATCTCTCGGGGCGCGAGATGGGCCGGCTGGTCTCGCGTTGGAAAGGCGCCCAGCGCAAGGTGGTCGCGCGGCGAGTAGACGGCAGCGGTGCGGCTCCCCTGATTTTGCCTCGATGGCTTTACTCCGAGTCACGACGCATCAGCGGCGATGTCGGCCTGCGCGATCTTCTTCGCCAACTGCCGGCCGGCAGCCTGGTGACGATGCCTTTGCCCTCCGCCGCATTCGACGTCGATACACCGAAGGACCTGAACGCCGCACGCCGGCGCTTTCGCAGACGCTAAATCAACGCCGCCAAAGAATAATCGCGAAAAGCCTGCAGTGCGGTATCGATCTTCGCGCGCGGCAGATCCAGGTGAGTCATCAGCCGCATCCGCGGTGAGACAACGGTGGCAATGATCCCCCTGGACTTAAGATGAGCTTTGAGCGGCTCGGCGTGTTCCGGGCCCACATCCACGTACACCACGTTGGTTTGCGGAGGAATCACTCTCAATCCGGCGGAACTCAGTCCCGCGGCCAAATACTCGGCATTGTCGTGATCCTCGGCAAGCCGCTGCACGTGATTCTCGAGCGCATACAGCCCTGCTGCAGCCAACACGCCAGCCTGGCGCATGCCGCCCCCGAGCACTTTGCGCCAGCGCCGCGCGGCCTCGATGAAATCCCTGGAACCCGCCAAGACTGATCCTGCCGGGGCACCGAGGCCCTTGGACAGACAGATTGATACCGAATCAAAGCCTGCCACGCCCTCTCGTTCATCAACTTGACGTTTGACAATGGCGTTATAAATTCGCGCGCCATCCAGATGCGTGGCGAGTCCTCGGGCATGAGCCAGCGCAGTGGCCTCGCGCTGATAATCCGGCGGCAGCACGCGGCCTCCGATCGTGTTCTCCAGTGCCAGCAAGCGCGTGCGCGCAAAATGATAGTCGTTGGATTTGATGGCGGCTGCGATGCGATCGAGGGCAATGCCGCCGTGCGCTTCGTGCTCGAGCGGCTGCGGCTGGATGCTGCCGAGCACGGCGGCGCCGCCCTGCTCGTACTTATAGGTATGCGCCTCCTGACCCACCAAGTACTCGTCGCCGCGGCCGCAATGCGCCATCAAGGCCGCCAGATTGCATTGCGTTCCGGTCGGAAAAAACAGGGCGCGCTCGCGTCCAAAGCGCTCGGCGATGACTGCCTGCAGACGATTGACGGTCGGATCATCGCCGTACACATCATCGCCGACCTCCGCGGCCGCCATGGCGGCGCGCATCCCGGCGGTCGGGCGCGTGACCGTGTCGCTGCGTAAATCGATCACCAGGCTCCTAGGGCTGTGTGGCGTCCGGGCTGAATGTCTTCAATGCACTTGTGCCATGGCAGCCGACCGACTCGCCGCACACCTGGTTGACCGGACAGACCACCGGCACGCCTTTCACGCATCCGCGTGCGTCGGCGCCGGCTGTGCGTGGAGCGCAGCGTTCCTTGCCGTTGCAGACTTTATGGTCATCGCAATCCGCATCGCTGCCGCAGATCATGGCCGCCTGATCGCGCTCGATCGTTGCCAATTCTCCCTGCCTGGCAATCACGCCGGATAACGTCGCGTCCAGCAACTTTTGCGGCGATTGCTGCCCCGGCATTTCAACATCGGCCGAAACCACTTCCCAAGCGGGAGCCAGCGGGCTGGCGGCGCGATAATAGAGCGCGAAGCGCACTACATTGCGCGGATCCAGACTCTCGCCCAGCGTCACCGGGATCAAGTGCGTGGAGTCGGGAAGCCATGCTTCGCCGTGCACCAGCGGCAGTCGTCTCACATTCTTGCCGGCCTCATAGATTCGCAATTCCAAATCGCTGCCGGCACCGAGCTCGGCGGCTCCGGTGACCACCCGAACCTCGAGGCGAGACACCGGAACCGCACCGGCTTGCGTCGCAAATGCTGCGCAAGCCAACAGCAGCGCTGACATTGGTAGGGGTAATTTCACGGCGCCCTCCAGGTAATACGTTTCGCGCTTATCATAGCCGATCCGGACAAGAACCCGCCTCTGGTATCGTGCCGTGGATGAATGTACCCACGGCACCCACCTTAAGCGAGTTGCAGGGATTATGGCGCCGCTCGTCGATCGCATGGCCGGATGGCCGATACGACACGGCCACCCAGGTCTACTGGCTGCAAGGTCCTAGTTTTTACGGCGATTTACGCCAGCCTGCGCGCCTGCCGGATTTCTCGCATGTGCGTTCACTGAAGGACCTATCGCGCCAGGACTGCGAATGTCTTGCGGAGCAACAAGGCTTCGCAGGTCATTTAACATTTGACGGCTGCCATTTCGAGTGGACGCAGGCGCATCGATTTTCAACCAAAGGCGCCGCTTCCTGACGCAGGCTCGCTGCGTTGGCAAAGTGGCGTGCTGATCGAGGAAGGACGCGATCTCCCCTACGTTGAGCACTGGCACCGCGATCCCTTGGCCGTTGCACAACCCGCCGCCGCGGTGCTGCTGCGCAACCGGCGCGCCGGTGCCCTCGGCCTCCTGATAAGGGCCGGCGGATATTACATATTGGCGCGCGACCGCGCCGTGGAACTCGCCGCTCGCGCAAGCCTCGCCGAATGCGTCGCGGCCGCGCCGACTCTCGAGGATGCGCGTACGCTGATTGATTGCGAGATTTCCTTTGCGCGCGCTTCGGGCGAGACAATTCGCATCCAGGCTTCCACCCTGCCCCATCGGGTGGGCTGCAATCTTGGCGATGGGCTCGACTCGAGCTGGGAGATACTCAAGAGCGATGGGGACGTTAATGCGTTGCGTCACTGTCTGCACGGCGGCACCCGCCCATAGCAGAGGCGCGTGTCATGATTCGGTCACAATGAGAGCATGAAATATTGCAGCATGCCGACGCAAGATTGACAGGTCGATTGATCAAGTCGTCCCGTTTCGGCAGAAGTCGCGCATCGCGTGCGGACGATGGCATAACGGTGGAGGTCGCCGACAACATTGAGGATTTGATCGCGCTGCAAGCCGATTACGAGCGGCTGCTGCCCCTGTCGGGAAACACCCTCCCGTTCGCGCTTCATGAGTGGCACGTGGCCTGGTGCTCCCAGTTTCTCGAGCGCGGCAAGCACATCAACACCCATCCGATGATCTGCGTCGCGCGCGATTGCGATCGTCAATGCGTGGCGATTGTTCCCTTGATACTGACCCGCCGCGCAATCGGCCCGATGAAAATAGACACACTCGATTTGCTGGGGGCCGATCCCGCGGTGACCGAGATCCGCACTTCCATCATGCAGCCAAGTTTCGAGGCGCGGGCGATTTGCGCCATTCAGCAAGAATTGGCGGCGCTGCGATCGGTTGCCTGGGTAAGCTGGGGTGCGGTGAGCGAAACCTGCGCGGGCACGCTCGCCGCGGGCGCTGAGCTGCAATTTCAGGAACCCCTGCTGCACTATGTTCTCGATATGGCGCCCACCTGGGAACTATTTCGTGCGGGACTGAAACGCAACATCCGCGAATCGATCCGTCATTGCTATAACTCCCTGAAGCGCGAAGGATTGGAGTGCGACACTGCGCGTGGCGCAGGAGCCGGATGAGATCAAAGACGCACTTCAGCGCTTCTTCGTTTTGCACGCGCTGCGCGCGCAAGCTCAGGGCACTGTCGTTCATCCTGACTATTTCGCGGGCGAACGTCCGCGCCGCTTCTTGAGCGACGTCTGTGCGCGGCTGGCCGCGCGCGGCAAGGTGCGCATATTCCAATTGGTCATTCGTGAAGAAGTCGTCGCAACCCGCATCGGTTTCTTGGTCGGCGACACCCTGTACCTGTACTACTCTGGCTACGATCCCAAGTGGGCCAAGTACGGGGTCATGACCACCGCACTGGTGGAAACCATCAAGTACGCGATCGGACAAGGTTTTGCCACGATAGATCTATCGACCGGCAAGGACGGCTCCAAGACTCGCTGGGGTCCGCGCGAGCTTGCGCTGGCGCAGGTCGTTCAGGTGAGCCCCACGACGTTGTCGAAGTTGGCGTGGCGCGGCTTTCGACGCGTCAAAACCGGCCAGCCGTTGCCGCGCTGGATCGGCAGGTTCGTGCGGCAAAGGACGCACGATTGGAAATGAAGTGGCACCCCACGTATCCCGATCGCATTCAGCTGTATTCGCTGCCCACGCCCAATGGCGTGAAGGTATCGATCATGCTGGAGGAAACGGCACTCGCGTATGAACCGCATTTGGTCAGTTTCGACGCCAATGACCAGCGATCGCCGGAATTTCTGGCGCTCAATCCCAACGGCAAGATACCTGCGATCAAAGATCCCAACGGACCGGGGGGCAAGCCACTGGTCCTGTCGGAATCCGCGGCAATCCTGATCTACCTGGCGGAAAAGACCGGGCTGTTCATGCCGCGGGACGCTGCGCGCCGTTATGAAGCCATCCAATGGCTGATGTTCCAGATGTCGGCCATCGGCCCGATGTTCGGACAAGTGGGTTTTTTTCACAAATTTGCGGGTAAGGACTACGAGGACAAACGTCCGCTCGAACGTTACGTGGGCGAATCGAAACGCTTGCTCGGCGTACTCGACCGGCGCCTCGAGGATCGCGCCTGGATCCTCGGCGATGAGTACAGCATCGCCGACATCTGCACCTTCCCCTGGATCGGCAACCTCATCGGTTTTTACGCAGCCGCCGATCTGGTGGGATTTTCCGACTTCGAAAACGTCGCGCGCGCGAACAGTGCCTTTGCGCGGCGCCCGGCGGTCATCCGCGGCAAGGCGATCCCGCAAAGAATCAGCCGGAACGGCGCGAAATAATCAGCCTTGCCCGGCGCCTCACGGCATCGCGCAACTCCTTTATCTCTTCGACGTGCAGCAGCACTCCGCAACCGCCAAAGGCCAGCGCGCCGGCGGTGATCGTCGCAAGCAGTGCCGCGAGCTTGAGCAGCAGCGATTGTTCCTGCCAATCTGCGAGCAGCCAGTGAGAACCCGCCGCGCACACCGCCGCCAGCACGGCGCAGGCGACGCCGACCTTGCCGAGGAGCGCGATCAGACGGCGCGATTCCAGTCCCCGAAGATGGTGCTGCATCAGGAGATACAGAAACAAGAAATTGATGGTGGCAATGCACCCTGTCGAGAACGCAAGCCCGCGATGTCCCCAGCCCAAACGGAAAGTGAAAATCCAATTGAGCAGCAAATTGAGCCCGACCGCGAGAAAACTCACCAGCATCGGAGTCTTGCGCCTCTCCAACGCGTAAAACGCATTGACCAGAACCTTGAGGGCCGCGTAGCCGGCAAGACCGATCGCATAGAAGCGCAGCGCGCCGGCGGCCTCGCCTGCCTGATAGGCGTTGAATTTTCCGTGTTGATAGAGCACCGAGATGATGGGCTCGGCGAGCATCATGAGGCCGACGGTGGAAGGGACGGCGAGCAAGAAGGCCCAGCGCATCGCCCGCGCGAGCTCGCCGCGAAACGTGTCCATACGGCCGGCCACCGCCAATCGCGATAACAGCGGCAGCGTCACGGTACCCAGGGCAACGCCAAACAAACCGATGGGCAACTGCATCAATCGAAACGCGATTGCCAGCCAGAAAATTCGCCCATCGCCCAACGTCGAGGCAAACATGGAGTTGACCAGGACGTTGAATTGAGTGGTGCTGGCTGCGATGACCGCGGGACCCATCAACAGCAGGATCGACTTGACGCCGGGATCTCGCCAGTGAATGTCCGGACGGAATCGATAGCCCAGACGGGCGAGAGACGGCAGCTGCACCATGAGCTGCAGTGCCCCGCCAAAGACCGTGGCAAACGCCAAGCCGATCAGGGCGCGCGGACCGAAATGCGGATCGAGCCAGAATCCCAATCCCACGCCGCCGATGATGGAGCCGATGTTGAAGAAGCTGGATGCCATCGCGGGCATGCCGAAAACGTTTTTTGCGTTCAGCATGCCCATCACCAAGGCGGCGAGCGACACGAGCAGAATGAAGGGAAACATGATGCGCGTCAGATGCGCGGTCAAGGCGGCTTTCTCGGGATCGAAACCGGGCGCCAGCAGGGCGACCAGCGAGTCGGCGTAGATCATCCCGGCCGCGCACAGCAGCCCCAGAGTCAGGGCGGTCAGCGTGGCCACCTTGTTGGCCAGCCGCCAGGCGTCCTCATCGCCGCCGCGCGCAATGGTTTTGCTGAAGGTCGTGACGAACGCCGTGGACAACGCGCCCTCGGCGAACAGGTCGCGCAGCAGGTTCGGGATGCGGAATGCCGCTGTGAACGCGTCCATCGCCAGCCCGCCGCCGAACAAGGCTGCAAAAATTTGCTCGCGCAGCAACCCGAGCAAGCGGCTGCACATCACCGCGAGACTGATGATGCCTGCCGCCTTGGTGTTCAGCCGTTCGCTGCGCTCATCGGATGCCAGCGAGGCGGCGGCGACCGGCGAGGGTTCTTGGGTGGATTTCGGGCCAGTCACGGCCCAATACTAACCTGTGCCAACCATCGCCACGACTGTGACCGCCATCACCGCGGTGGCGGCCCATCCCAAACGCCGCAGTCGCGGCCTGATCACGAAGCTGCCCATCACATCCGCCCTCGAAGCGAGGATCATCATCACGGCCATGATGGGCACGGCGATGATGCCGTTGATCTCGGCACTCCAGAGCAAGGCACGCATGGGATCAAGATGCGTGAAATTCAATGCAACTCCGCCGACCGTGGCGATCGCGACGATGCCGTAAAACCCCAGCGCCTCGGGAAGCTTGCGGTCCATGCCGGATTGCCAATCGAAGCTTTCCGCAACGGCGTAAGCGGCCGAGCCCGCCAACACCGGCACGGCCAACATGCCGGTACCGATGATCCCCAAACTGAACAAGAGAAACGCCGCGTGCCCTGCCAGGGGACGCAGCGCCTCGGCCGCCTGCGCCGAGGTCTGAATGTCCGAAACGCCCGCCGCATGCAGCGTCGCAGCGGTGCTCAAAATGATGAAGAACGCGATGATGTTGGAAAAACCCATGCCCACATAGGTGTCCCAGCGAATGCGCCGCATCTGGCCGCGCGCGGCGGCGGCGGTGTGCGGCAGCGAGGACCTGCCCCCGCTGCGGGCGTGAATCAACCGCAGGTCCTCCATCTCCTGCGCCGCCTGCCAGAAAAACAGGTAAGGGCTGATGGTCGTGCCGAACACGGCCACGATCATCGTGATGGTGTTGTGATTCAGATGCAGCCGCGGCAGCAGCAGTTGCGAGATGACATCGCCCCAGTGCACGCTTACGGTGAAAACGACGGCCACATAGGACAACAGCGCCAGCGTGAGCCATTTCAAATAGCGCACATAGGTTTCGTAGCGCAGGAATACCTGAAGAGTCAGGCATAGCAAGCCGAAACACACCGAATACAGATGTGCGGAACCGCCCCATAGCAAACGCAGCGCCTGGCCCATGGCGGCGATATCCGCGGCAATATTGATGGTATTGGCGATCAGCAGCAGCCCGACGAGGCCGTACAGCACGAAACGCGGAAAGACCGCCTTCACGTTCGCCGCCAGACCCTTGCCCGTGACGTAGCCGAGGCGCGCGCTCACCATTTGAATGCCCACCATCAAAGGATAGGTGAACAAGACCGTCCACAGCATGCTGTTGCCGAACTGCGCGCCGGCTTGAGAATAGGTCGCGATGCCGCTCGGATCATCATCGGCCGCGCCCGTGATCAGGCCCGGTCCCAATTGCTTGACCCGCGGATTCTCCGTGAAACTCTTGAGCAGTTTTACCATCGCCGTTCTCCAAAAAACGGGCGACTCGAAAGATGCGCACAAGGAAATCGTCCCGCGCGGGCGGGACGACGCTGGCTAAGGCTGCCTAAGCGTTGTCGGGCCTTTTTTGGGCGCGGGCGTGCATTGCACTGACTGCCACGAACAACAACTCACGAGCACGACCTATATGACCCGAAACGTCGCGGACGATAAACCGGCGACTTACCGCTTGTAAAGCCCTTTAGGAGCCTGTCTGCAGGCGCCTAGGCCGTCAGCGCCGCTTTGGCCTTCGCCACCTCGGCAATGACTTCATCCGCAACGTTGCGCGGCACGGGTTCGTAGTGCGAGAACTCCATGGTGTAAGAAGCTCGTCCACTCGTCATGCCTCGCAGCTGGCCGATATAGCCGAACATCTCCGACAACGGCACGATGGCCACGACGGCAATATTGGTGCCGCGCTCCAATTGATCCTGAACGGAACCGCGGCGGCGGTTGATGTCGCCGATCACATCGCCCAGATAGTCGCCCGGCGTCACGGTTTCCACCTTCATGACCGGTTCCAGAAGAATCGGCGCGGCCTTGCGGATCCCCTCGCGAAATGCTGCCTTGGCGGCGATTTCGAAGGTCATGGCATTGGAATCGACATCATGGAAACTGCCGTCGATCAGGGTGGCCCTGAAGTCCACCGTCGGGTAATGCGCGAGCACCCCGTCTTCCTTCTGAACCTTGAGGCCCTTCTCGACCGAGGGCACGAACTCGCGCGGTACTGAACCGCCGACGGTTTCGTCCACGAACTCGAAGCCGGTGCTGCGCTCCAAGGGCTCGAACACGATCCACACTTCCGCGAACTGGCCGGCGCCTCCGGTCTGTTTCTTGTGAATGTACTGCTCGGTGATCTTCTTGGTGATGGTTTCGCGGTACGCGACCTGCGGCTCGCCCATGGTGCCTTCCACACCGAACTCGGTGCGCATGCGATCGAGGGTCACCTCCAGATGCAGTTCGCCCATGCCGCGCAGAATGGTCTGGCCGGTTTCGCGATCCGTTTCCAGGTGCAGCGAGGGATCGGCGCGCACCATTTTGCCGAGGGCGGCGCCGAACTTCTCCGATTCCGCTTTGGTCTTGGACTTGACCGACACGCTGATGACCGGCTCGGGAAAACGCATGCGCTCGAGAACCACGGGGTTGGCAGCGTCGCACAGTGTGTCGCCGGTTTCGGTATCGGCCAGCGATACCAATGCGATGATGTCTCCCGCGCGCGCCTCTTCCACGGGATTGGCTTCCTTGGCAAACATCTCGACCATGCGGCCGATTTTCTCGCGTTTGCCGCGAGTCGAGTTCAGTACCTGCGCACCCTTGGTCAGCACGCCGGAATAGACGCGAATGAAGGTCAGCGCGCCATAGATGTCGTTGATCACCTTGAAGGCCAGCGCCGAGAAGGGTTCATCGTCCGAGGTTTTGCGTTCGCCGATGGGATGTCCGTCGGCGTCGACCGTCTTGATGGACGCCACGTCCGTCGGCGCCGGCAGGTAGTCGACCACGGCGTCCAGCACCTGCTGCACGCCCTTGTTCTTATAGGACGAGCCGCAAAGAACCAGCGTGAAGGCGGAACTGATCGTACCCTTGCGCAAGCATTTACGCAGAGTATCGGCGCTCGGCATGGTGCCGTGGGTCAGATAGGCTTCCATGGCTTCGTCGTCTTGCTCGAGACAGGTATCCACCAGTTCCGTGCGGTACTGGGCGACGTTCGCGAGCAGCGCCCGATCGGTGGGCACGGTGATATGCAGCTGATCCGCCAGATCGGGCGTGACTTCCAGCACTCTCCACACGGAATCCTTGTCGTCAGAGTCCCACACCAAGGCTTTCATTTCGACCAGATCGATCATGCCCTTGAAATTGTCCTCCGAACCGATCGGAATCTGCACCGGCAAAGGCCTCGCGCCGAGGCGCTTCTTGATCATATCGACGCAGCGCAGGAAATTAGCGCCGCTACGGTCCATTTTGTTGACGTAACAAATGCGCGGAACGTCGTAATTGTCGGCGAGGCGCCAATTGGTTTCCGACTGCGGCTCGACGCCTGCCACGCCGTCGAATACCACGACAGCGCCGTCGAGTACGCGCAGGGATCGGTTCACTTCGATGGTGAAATCCACGTGTCCCGGCGTGTCGATGAGATTGATTTTCTTGTCGCGCCAGAAGGCGGACACCGCGGCGCTCTGAATGGTGATGCCGCGCTTTTGTTCCTGTTCCAGGTAATCCGTCGTGGTGGAGGTCTTCAGATCCTTGGTATCGTGAATATCGATGATCGTGTGCTTACGTCCCGTGTAATAAAGAATGCGCTCGGTCGTCGTCGTCTTACCGGCGTCGACATGGGCGATGATGCCGATATTACGAATATCGGAAAGTGGCGTAGTGCGGGGCATAGCAAAAGTTCCGTAGGTTTCAGGGCCTTGGGCAGGCCGTCAAAAGCCGGGCATTTTGCCACGACACGGGGTCGATGTCGAAAAAACCTTGGGTAAGCTACTTGACGGTGTAGCCGCGCCCTTCCAGGCAAGCGGCCTGGGCCCGGAAGTATGCAGATCGATTGCCGGGCGTCCCCTGGGTGGGATCGAAGCCGGTCTGACCAACAGCCCAGCGATGGCACTCGAACGTATCCTTTCCCTGCTGTTCCGCACTCTGGCCGTTCTTGGGGTCGACAACCGGTTGCAATGGCCCGGGTGACGGGTCGCCGCCCTGGTTTGCCATGCCCTCGGGCGGGGGTGCGCTTGCATACTGCCCCGCAGCGCCGTACCCGTAAGGAGCGCCGCCCCACCAGTAGCTTGAGTAATAGTAAGGTCCGTATCCTCCCCACCAGCCCCAAGGTCCGTAGTAATAGCCGGGCCATCCATAGTAGCCGCCGTGCCAACCACCGTAGTAACCACCGTGGTAGCCGCCATGCCAACCGCCCGCATAGCCAACATGGACATGCTGAGCGAATGCCGGCGCGCCCGCGAGCAACGCAGCGCAGGCGCATAGCGCCATCTTGAATGAGCGAAGCTTCGTAAGGTTTGGCATCAATGCACCTTTCGCGCGGCCTTATCGCTTCCTGGGATTATAGCTGATGTACTATTGCGAGCGCGGGAATGGCGACAATGGGGATGCAATGGAAAATGAGGTGGGTTCGAGTTCGTTAAGTCGCCGTCAGTTGTTGCAGATGATCGGATCCACCGCCGGCAGCGCGGCGATGTACCAAGCCATGAGCAGCCTGGGGTTGGCAGCCGAGTCACCGTACCGGGGGCCGATTGACCTAAAGGCGGCGCCCAAGGGCGCCAGTGTGCTGATTCTCGGCGCGGGTATGGCCGGGATGACCGCCGCTTACGAGCTGCGCAATGCCGGTTACAAGGTTCAAATCCTCGAATACAACGCTCGGCCCGGGGGGCGAAATTGGAGCTTGCGTGGCGGCGATCGGTACACCGAACTCGGCGGCTTCACCCAACAATGCGATTTTGATAAGGACCTGTACATCAACCCCGGTCCGTGGCGCATCCCCTACCACCATCACGGCATGATGCACTACGCCAAGCGCTTGCGTGTTCCGCTCGAGCCCTTCTGCCAGGTCAACTACAACGCGTACTTGCACAGCACGCGGGCATTCGGCGGCAAGCCGCAGCGCTTTCGCGAAATCAAGGCGGACTATCAAGGCCATGTTGCCGAACTATTGGCCAAGGCCACGCGGCAAAATGCGCTCGACGCCTCGGTCAGCAAGGAAGACCAGGAAAAGCTCCTCGAGTCGCTGCGCGAGTGGGGTGCGCTCGACCACAACTTTAGTTATGTGGCAAGCGACGCGGCGAGTGATCGACGCGGATATCGAAAAGAATCCGGGCGGAGGCCTGGACGCCCGGCCCATACCCTCGAAGCCCATGGGATTGAGCGATGTCTTGGGATCCGGCCTGTGGCAGGGCATCCCGGCCGGCGACACCTTCGATATGCAGACCGCCCTCTTCCAGCCGGCGGGCGGAATGGGACGGATCGGCGAGGCATTCGGCCGCGAGCTCGGCCCGTTGATTCGCTACAACAGCAAGGTAACGGACATCCATCAAGACGATCATGGCGTCACCGCCACTTTCGTGGACAGCGGATCTTTACAATCTAAACAGAGCGTTACTGCCGACTGGTGCGTGTGCACCATTCCTCTGCCCATACTCGCGCAAATCCCCATGAATGTCGGTCAGCCCCTGGCGTCCGCGATCGCGGCGGTTCCCTATGCATCCGCCATCAAGGCGGGGTTGCAATTCAAGCGCCGCTTCTGGGAGGAGGATGAGCAGATCTTTGGCGGCATTACCTACACAGACTTGCCGATCACCAATATCGGCTATCCGAACACCGGCTTCCAGAGCGGCGGCAAAGGCGTGTTGCTCGGCGCTTATATTTGGGGATTGCACGCCATGGAGTTCACCGCCATGACGCCGCAGGAGCGCGTGAAGAAGGTGCTCGATTACGGCAGCCAGATTCACCCGCAGTATCACAAGGAGTTCGACAACGGCGTTGCCGTGGCGTGGCATCGTGCGCCCTTCAGCATGGGTTGTTTCGGCATGTGGAGTAAGGATTCGCGCGACAAGCACTACGATGATTTATGCCGGATCGACGGGCGCATTGTGCTGGCGGGCGAGCATGCCTCTTATCTCGGCGGCTGGCAGGAAGGCGCGGTGACATCGGCGCTCGATGCCATCTCTCGATTGCACCAACGTGCCGTGTCGCAGGGAGACAAAGCATGAGGCGCGACCGGCATTGGTTGCCGCGCGCAGGTCTCCTGGTGCTCGCCGCTGCGGCCGTGGGGGGCGCCTTGGCGGATGATGCGCTGTTTACTTCCAAGGCAGGGGTGGGCACCCTGACCGGAGCGCAAATTTACGACCATATCTGTCTCGGCTGTCATATGGCCGGCGGCGCCGGCGCCAGCGGCGCAGGCAGTTATCCGAAGCTCGCGGCCAACAAGAATTTCGTCTCCTGGCAGTTCGTCGCTGTGACGGTCATCAACGGCCGCAATGGCATGCCGCCCTTCGGCCTGCCGGCCGATGAGGCAGGGCAGGTACGCGCCACGCACTTGAGCGATGCGCAAATCGCCGAGGTGGTCAACTACGTGCGCAGCCATTTCGACAATAGCTACCAACCCGAGGTGACCGCAGCACAGGTTGCCGCCCTGCCGCACCCGAAATCCGGACTTCTGGGCCCTGAGTAGTTAAACCTCCTGGTATCCCGCAGGTACTCACTCCGCAGCAATGGCTAACATCGGGGGAGATTCTCATGCGAAGCCATCTCGGAACATTGTTCATTACCGCCTGCCTGACGGCGATACCGGTCGGATCGCTCATGGCGCATGGCGGCGGTTCGATGCCCAGCTCCTCGGCGGGGGCCGGGTCAAGCTCATTGCGCACTCCGGAGGAAATGGCCAGGTCGGCCTATAACTCCGGGATTCATTCCATCAAGAAGGCGCAGGAATACGAGGCCGACGCGGCCAAGGCTTCGACGCCCGAAAAGATCGCCAAAGCTCACGACAAGGCGCAGAAGTACTACCACGATTCGCTGCCGGACTTCATCGACGCCGTCCGCCAGCAACCCAGCATGTATGAAGCCTGGAATTACCTGGGTTATGCCAGCCGCCACCTGGGCCGCTATGACGATGCCTTGTCGGCCTACAATAAGGCACTCGAGATCAATCCCAAATATTCCAATGCGATCGAGTATCGCGGCGAGGCTTATCTGGGACTGAACAAGGTCGAGGACGCGAAAGCGGCCTATATGACGCTATTTGCCGATGCACGGCCTCTTGCCGATGAATTGATGGCGGCCATGCACCGCTGGGCGGACGCCCGGCGCCAGGAATCCCAAGGTGTGTCCACGGAGGATCTCGACGCCTTCGCCAAGTGGTTGGACGAACGCAGTGGCATCGCAGCGCAGACCGCATCGTTGGCGGTCGGCTCGCGCGGCACCCTTGCATCGAAGCCTTGGGAGTAGGACCGCCGTAAATTCGCATCCTACTCACGATCCTTTCGGCGTTCGCGGTCTTTGCGACGGTTGCAGCTATCAGCGCCGCGCAGGCGGCTGATTCGCAGTTGCAGTTTGAATGGCAGCTGCCGCGCGGATTTCCGCGCCCCTTGGTACCTTCGGATAACCCCATGAGCGCAGCGAAAGTCGCCTTGGGCCGCCGTCTCTTCTTCGAGACTCGTCTATCGGTGACAGGCCGGTATTCCTGCGCGAGTTGCCATCGACCGGAACTGGCGTACACCGACGGTAGGGCGCATGCAGTTGGGGCAACCGGGGAATCCGTGCGTCGCGGCGCCATGAGCCTCACCAATGTGGCGTACAACCCTGCATTCACCTGGGGCAACGCCCAAGTTCGCACGCTGGAGCAGCAGATGCGCCAACCCTTGTTCAACCGGCATCCGGTTGAGATGGGGTTGCGCGGTGATGGCTCGGAGGCGGTTGCCGACCTCGCCCGGGACAGCCGTTACCTGGCAGATTTTCGCGCCTCATTTCCGGGCGCTACACGCGCCCTTCAGCATGTCGCACGTGATCAAGGCGATCGCCGCGTTCGAGCGCACCTTGATCTCGGGCCGCTCGCCCTTCGATCGCTATGTATTCGACGACGATCGCAGCGCGCTATCCGAGTCTGCAAAGCGCGGCATGACTCTTTTTTACTCGGCCCGGATCGGCTGCGCCCAATGCCATTTTGGAATCAATTTCTCAGGGCCGCTGATCTATCGAGGGTCACGCGCTTGAGCGCGCCATTTATGCCAATACCGGCTTATACGATGTGGATGGGCGCGGCGGCTATCCGGCCGGCGATCAGGGCTTGATCGAGATCACACATCGAAGTGCCGATATGGGCAGGTTTCGCGTGCCGACATTGCGCAACGTGGCGCTCACTGCCCCGTACATGCACGATGGGAGCCTCTCGAGTCTTGACGAGGTATTGAACCACTATGCGAAAGGCGGACATCGCAGTTCGCGGCAGGATTCGCGGGTCCGACCCATCAGCCTGACACCGGCGGAACGCGAGGATTTGATCGCCTTTCTGGATGGCCTGACCGACCGAGAATTCGCAAAACCTTGAGATTCCGCTGCAATAGCAGCATAAGCCGCTGATTTATTGAACTAAGTCGCGGTAAAAGAGCTCCGGTAAGCGGAGCATCTCGCCATGAATCTCCCCAAGTCCGCACTGGAAGGCGGCCTGCCCGTCAAAATGACTTTGGCTGTCGCGTTGAGCTATGTGATCGATGGCTCACTGCTCGCCGGCTTCGCGGCGACGGGAACCATCAGCCTCACCATTCCTCTTGCCTACACCGCCATCGGACTGTTCGACAGCGCGTTGTTCTTGCTGCTGCGGGCCTGGGCGGTCCGCAATCACCGGGACCAGAGCAACGCCCTCACGCTGGCCAATGTGATCGCCTCGAGCGCCATCCAACTGGCGTTCGCCGCGTTTGCGCCTCAAATGGCATTTTATTTCTTCTCCGTGTTGTTTGTCGTCTTCGGGGTCGGCAGCTTGGAATTGTCGAAATGGCAGTCCGGATTGGCCTGGATCGGCGTCGCCATTGCGGCAGCGGTGGTCATGTCGGCAATCAACGCGCGAATCGTCGTGCCGCAGGACAACGGCTGTGGTGCGCGCCCTGGTATGGCTCTGCTTCGTCGCGACCCTGGGCCGCTGCATACTTCTGGGCGTGCTCGGCCGGGCGCTGCGCCTGCGGCTGCATGACCGCCGCCTGCAGCTGCGCGATTCCATCAACCTGCTGAAGGAGCGCGACAAGTCTCTGGCGTCGGTGAATCTCGAACTGAAGCGCCAGGCAACCCATGATGCATTGACGGGAATTGCGAATCGGGTCCTGTTCGTCGAACGGCTGCAGCAAGCGGTCAGCGAGCGTCAGCCGTTCGCGGTCTGCGTATTCGACCTGGACCGCTTCAAGATCATCAATGACTCCCTGGGCCATGGGGCGGGCGATGCGCTGCTCAAGCATGTTTCCCAACGGCTGCTGTCGATTACGCGCTCCAGCGACACGGTTGCGCGCGCGGGCGGCGATGAGTTTCTGCTGCTCATGCGCAATATTTCCTCGACGCAGGAAGTCGAGGCACTCATCGCGCGCTGGCTGGCGGCATTGTCGCAACCCTATCAATTGACGGGTCTGGAGCTGTACGTCAGTCCGAGCATCGGCATCGCGCGCTATCCCAACGACGGCACCGGCGCCGAGGAGCTTCTGGCGCGGGCCGACGAGGCCATGTACTTCGCCAAGCGCAACGGCCGCAAGACGTTCCGGTTTTTCGATTCCAGCGTCATGGGATTTTCGCGCGAGCGCCTTGAAATCGAAGCGGAGCTGCGCGGCGCGCTCTCGAAGGGCCAACTCGTGCTGAACTATCAGCCGAAGATCGACATCGCGACCGGCGAGATGCGCAGCGTGGAGGCGCTGATCCGGTGGCGGCACCCGAAACGCGGAACCATATTGCCGGGAGAGTTCATTCCGATCGCCGAGGAAAGCGGTTTGATCGTGGAAATCGGCGATTGGGTGATTCGCGAGGCCTGCCGGCAGGCGCGCGAATGGCAGCAGCGTCGCATGCCCTTCCTGCGCGTCGCGGTCAACGTCTCCCCGCTGCAATTTCGCCAGGCGAATTTCGTGAAAAAGGTCAACGCGGCGCTGCAGGAGCATGCGCTTGATCCGACCTATCTGGAAATCGAACTGACCGAAGCCACGCTGATGAGCAACGCCGAAACCTCGGTGGCGTTGCTCGAGCAGCTGAGCGAAATCGGGGTGGTGGTTGCCATCGACGATTTCGGCACGGGCTATTCCAGCATGAGCTACCTGCAGCGATTTCCGATCGACAAGCTGAAGATCGATCGAAGTTTCATCAGCGATGTGGCGTCCAACGCCGGCGACGCGTCCATCGTACGAGCGATCATCTCTTTGGCCCATGGACTGCGCCTCAAGGTCATCGCCGAAGGCGTCGAATCCGAAGAACAGCTGGGGATTTTGAAGCGCATGGGCTGTGATCAGTATCAGGGCTTTTATCGCAGCCCCGCGGTGCCGGCCGCGGAGATCGAGCGATTCGCGCGCGACGATTCCGAGCGGCAGAAAAACGAGGGCGAGCCGGACATCGATCGCACTCAGAGCAAGCTGTTCCGTCTGCGCGAAACCTGATTCAAAGACGACAATCCCTCGCGTGCGACCCGTAGAATCGGAGCGTGAGCGCATCGATCCGCAACCGAGATTCCATTCGCCGCCAGGCGCCGCGGGCTGCTGTTGGCCGGTTGCGGTGCCGTCGCCTTTTCCGGCAAGGCCATCATCGTCAAGCTGGCGTATCGCTACGGCGTCGATGCCGTCACGCTGATCATGTATCGCATGCTGTTCGCGCTGCCCATGTTTGTCGCTCTCGCGTGGTGGGCCGGACGAGGCAAGCCGCAGCTCACCTGGCGCGATGTCAGGACCGTCGTTGGATTGGGTTTTTGCGGCTATTATCTTGTCGAGTTTTCTCGATTTCCTGGGACTGCGCTATGTCAGCGCCAGCCTCGAAAGGCTGATTTTGTATCTCAATCCGACGCTGGTGCTCGGCCTTGGGCGCGTTGCTGTTCCGAAGGAAGGTCACCCGGCAACAGATCTCGCGCTCGCCGTCAGCTACTGCGGGGTACTGTGCGTCTTCGGCCGGGAAATGTCCCTCTCGGGCACCAATGTACCGCTGGGTGCGACGTTGGTTTTCGCCAGCGCCGTCAGCTACGCGATCTATCTTTCCTACAGCGGCGAGGAAGTTCGGCGGCTTGGGCGCTCTGCGTCTCACCGGCCTCGCAACCACGGTGGCCTGCCTCATCTGTATCGCGCAATTCTTCTTGCTGCGTCCCGCAGCAGGCGATGTCGGTGCCCTCCCAGGTCATTTGGCTCTCCGTGCTCAATGCCACCCTGTGCACCTTTGCGCCCGTGGTGATGGTCATGTTGGCCATCGAGCGGATCGGCGCGCCCGCTGACGGCTCAAGCCGGCACCATCGGTCCGCTATCGACCATCCTCATGGCGGTGATGTTCCTCGGCGAACCATTCACGGCATGGGTGCTGGCGGGGACCGTGCTGGTACTCGCCGGCATTTGGCTGCTGACCCAGATCGCAGCCGCCCGTCCCGGTCGCGGGCACATGAATCAGCGACAACCTCGCTGCTCGCGGGAACGCCCTTTCCCGGATATGAGGTGCGTGCCTGCACGCTGCGCAAGCGGGGCTTATCATCGTGCACGGAATCGCGGAACACGGCGGCCGCTATCGTCATGTTGCCGAGTCGCTGGCCGCCAATGATATTGCGTGCTTCGTGTATGACCAGCGGGGCCATGGAACATCCTTGGGTCCCCGCGCCCATGTCGAGGATTTCGCCTGCTTCGCCAAAGACCTGGAATTGGTGGGCGAGTCCGTCCGCAAGCGCTTCCCCGGCCTGCCGTTGTTTGTCTGGGGGCACAGCATGGGCTCCGTGGTGGTCTTGCTCGCCGCACTCGACGGCTTATCCTGGGCGCGCGGCGTCATCACCACCGGCTGCGCGCATCGATGCCATGCCGAGGCTCGACGGAGCGGCCGGCACCCTGCTGCGGCTCGCCTCAGCGCTTCTTCCCGGCCTGAAGATCAGCCTACGGATCGACGCCACCGCGCTCACGCAGGTGGAGGAGGAACAGCGCGCGCACATGAGCGACCCGTTGGTTCCGCGCTCCGCGAGCTTGAGGTTGCTGTACGGATTTGCGCTCGCCTGCAAGCACGTGCCGCGAGCAGGCCTCGATGATCACCCTGCCCTGGCTGGCCGTGCATGGCGAAGCGGACAAGGTCTGTCCGCCCAGCGGCTCAACGTCGCTCATCGACAGCCCTCGGTTCAAGCGACAAGCAACTCGTGACATATCCAGGCCTTCTTCACGAAGTCCACAACGAAAATGCCCCGGCGCGCGCGGCGTTGTTCGAGCTGATGGCGCGCTGGATACTGGATCGAGTCTAGGAGTCAAAGTCGTACCGCCTGGCAGAATCGCCGGTCGATTCATCGACGGCTTAGGCGACGTGCGCTGCTTCCCTAAGCTAAACTGGGCTCTCGGTTTGCCAACAAACATTCTAGAGGGGAGTCTCGCATGCGTCTACTGCGTTTACTGGCCATATCATCTTTGGCCTCCTTTGCCGTTGCGTCGGCGCTGGCGGCGGGGACCGACCTGCCCGCGGCGAAGCCCGACAGCGTCGGCATGTCGGCGGAGCGGCTGGCGCTGCTGGCGCCCGGCATGAAAGCGCTCGTCGATCAGGGACGGCTCGCGGGCGTGGTCACGATGGTCGCGCGTCATGGCAAGGTGGTCGAGTTCGATGCGGCGGGCAAACGCGACATCGCGAGCGGTGCGCCCATGCAAAAGGACAGCATTTTCCGCATCTACTCCATGAGCAAGCCGATCACCGGCGTCGCCATGATGATGCTGTTCGAGCAAGGCAAGTGGCAGCTCAATGATCCGGTCGCCAAGTACGTTCCGGAATTCGCCAATCTGAAGGTCTACGCCACGGATGCGAACAACAACATGGTCCTCAAGGATCAGGCCCATCCGGTGACGATGCGCGAATTGATGTCGCACACCGGCGGCTTCACCTACGGTTTTTTCAGCAACACGCCCGTCGACAAATTGCAGCGCGAAGCCGACGTGCTCAATGTCAACAATACGCTCGATGAGTTCATCAAGCGCATGGCCAAGCTGCCGCTGAATGCACAACCGGGCACCGAATGGCACTACAGCGTCTCGGTCGACATTCAAGGCTACATTGTGCAGAAGCTCTCCGGAATGCCTTTCGAGGAATTCCTGGAGAAGCGCATTTTCAAGCCGCTCGGCATGGTTGATACCGGGTTCTACGTGCCGAAGGAAAAGGTCGGTCGCCTCGCGGAATTCTATATCTACGACAAGGACGGCAAATTGGAGCCCGAGCACTCCGGCTTCAACCATGATTACTCGGCGAAGCCGCGTCTCTCCTCCGGCGGCGGCGGGTTGGTCTCGACCGCGACCGACTACATGCGCTTCTGTCAAATGCTGCTGAACGGCGGCGAACTGAACGGCGTGCGTCTGCTGTCGCCGCTCACGGTTGAATTGATGCGCACCAATGTATTGACGCCGAGCATGTCCGTTTTCGGCGTCCGGCGCCGGGTTTGGGCTGGACTTCGCGGTCTACACCGATCCGGCGGCGGCCGGCGGTTACTACGGCAAGGGCTCCTATTGGTGGGGCGGCGCGGCAGGTACCTGGTTCTGGATCGATCCGGTTCAGGATCTGATCGTGATCGGCATGATTCAGCAGGCGGCCGGCACCGGGGCCACGCAGGTGGGCATCGTGCCCGACGTGCGGGGCTTGTCCCATGCCCTGACGTATCAGGCCATCATCAAATAGCCGATTATTTGAGTCTCGCGGGGGGCTCCGGCGCGCGCCGGGCCCCCCGTGTCCGCCTCGCCGTCCTCTCGCCCCCGCCTTGTGACCGCCGGCGCGTTTTAGCCCCCGGCGGCGTTAAAGACGCCCATTTGCGCGCCGATATGAAGCCTATCGAGTCACCCGCTCGGGGAGCGGTTGTGCAAACAGGATCCATAAGAGCGCGCCATCATTCCACCTAAATTACCCTCGATGCCGCGCCAAAGCGGTGGCCGGCGCCGTCTGCTGTCCTGGAACTCGCCGCCTATGCATCGCTGCCGACCGTTGCTTTTGTGGCCGGATCGCTGCTGCATCCGGCACCGTTTGCCGTCGTCGGCACCGCCCTGTTGATTTTGACCGCCGGCGCTTGCGCGGCCGCGCTGTACTCGAAGCGCCCGCCGCCCAATTGGGAAACGCCGTGTTCTTCAAGGGATTGGACCAAGTCACCCGCAGTGCGGGCGTGCGGATTTGGGAATGGGACGTCGTTCACAACACCATGCAGTTCAGCGGCGACCTCGCTGAGGTTTACGACGACTGAAATCGAGGCCGCGAAGACGATGCCGACGATGCATGCTCAGCAAGGTGCATCCCGACGACCGCGCGCGCTACCGCGTGGAGTTCATCAAGGCGCTCAAGGGCGAGGCGCCGATGGAAATCGACTATCGAGTGAAAGAGCACGACGGCACGGTACGCCCGGTTCAATTGCGCGGCGAAGTGTTCCGCAACGCCCAAGGGCCGCGCGATCCGCGTCGTCGGGCCTGACCATCGACATGAGCGAGCAAGCGCGTGCGGCGACGTTGCTGGCCGAGCAGGCCGAACGGCAGAACTCAACTATTGTCGAGGCTGAAGCTCGCGACGGAAACCGCCGGCATCAGCATCTGGGAAAGGATCTGATCACCGGCGAACTCATCAACGACGACAGCTTTTGGCCGTTATTCGGCATGCCGCCTTCGCGAGAAATTCAATCCGAAAGATCTCATCCACGCGGATGACCGCGCCGCAGCGGCAGGCGCGATGCGCGCCGCTGCTCGCGGATCCGGCCGCAGGACGCGATCCTGCCGCTGCGCCACCGCACCGCCAATCCGCGGCCCGAGCCTCAATACGTGCAAACGCACATGCGCGTGCATCGCGATGCGAACGGCGTCCCGGCGCATCCGAATGATGGGCGTAACCTGGGATGTCACGAAGGAAGTGCTGCACGCCGCGGAGTTGGAGACACAAAGCGGCGCAGGAAAGCGCGCTGATCGAACGCTTGAATGTCACGACCAAGGCGGCCGGCATCGCGCCCTGGGAATTCGATATCAAATCCGACTGCTTTTCCTGGCATGGACCGCGCCCGCCGTGCTTCGGCCTGGATCATGTTCCGTTGCAGGATTATTTTCGAAGTCTCACGACCATCGTTCTGCCGGAAGACCGCGACATTTTGCTGCAGACGCCGCGCGAGGCGATCGCAAGGAAATTCGGATTTCTACGAATACGTGTTCCGTGTGAAGGGCATCGACGGCGAAATCCATCATATGCAGAACTACGCGCGCATCATGCGCGATGAGCATGGCAAGTTCGCTACATCGTCGGGCGTGACCTGGGACGTCACCCGCGACGTGCTGACAACGGAAATGCTCAAGAGCCGCGCGGAGGAAAATCGCCGCCTGGTGGATCGCATCAATATCGCCACCGAAAGCGCCGGAATCTGCTCCTGGGAACTCGACTTGGTCGCGCGCCGCTATCTGTGGATCGAGAATCCGATCGAGCGCTTGGCGCATCTCATCGGCGGCGGCGACCTGGACGTCGACAAGCTGCAATCGCATGTCCTTGCCGAGGATCGGCGCATTGATTGCGCGAATCGGTTGCCGCGGCGCTCGCCGACCGCACCAATCGGATCAGCCTGCGCTATCGCGCGCGCGCCGCCGACGGCAGCGACGGTGCACGTGCAGAACTTCGGCCGCATCATCCTCGACGAGAAAGGCGCCCCGTCGAGACTGCTCGGTGTCTCCTGGGACGTCACCAAGGAAGTCGCGGCCTCGGAATTGCTGCGGCAACAGACCGAAGCGGCGCACGCGGCGAGCCGCGCCAAGAGCCACTTCCTCGCGAACGTCAGCCACGAAATTCGCACGCCGATGAACGGCATCATCGGCATGACCGGACTTGCTGATCGACACGCGCTCGATCGTACGCAGCGCGACTATGCGGAAACCATTCGCTCCAGCGCCGATTCGCTGCTTACCGTCATCAACGACATTTTGGATTTTTCGAAGATCGAAGCCGGCAAGCTGGAATTGGAATCCATCGAGCTCGATTTGCGCGCCAATATCGAGGATGTCGGTTCCATGATGGCATTTCAGGCGGCGATCAAGGGGCTGGAACTGATCGTCAATGTCGAACCGCGAATCACCCAAGCGCGTGCTCGGCGATCCGCAGCGCCTGCGGCAGTGTCTGGTCAACCTGGTCAGCAACGCGATCAAATTCACCAAGAGCGGCGAGATCGTCATCGAAGTTCGCGACCGAAACAGACGGCAGCAACCGATCATCGACCTACTTCGAGGTACGCGATACCGGCATCGGAATTCGCCGAGAAAACGCTGGAGACCCTTTTTCAACCCTTCGTGCAGGCCGATTCCTCGACCACGCGGCATTTCGGCGGTACCGGCCTGGGACTGTCCATCGTACGCCGGCTGGTCGAATTGATGGGCGGCGAGATCGGTGTTTCCAGCGAGGTGGGCGTCGGATCGAAGTTCTTCTTCACGCTGCCCTTGAAGCCCGTCGCAAGCCGTCGAGCGCCGGAACCGCCGGAGCCGCGCCGATGTGGGCGGCCAGATCCTGATTGTCGATGACAATTTGACCAACCGGCGGGTCCTGAGCGCGCAACTGGTGCACGCCGGCTACTAGGTGACCAGCGTGGCCGGCGGCGCCGCTCGCCCTGGACGCATTGCGCCAGGCCATCGCCTCGGAGCATCCGTTCGATATGGTCATTACCGATTTTCAAATGCCGGACATGGACGGCGCCATGCTCGGCGAGCGCATCATCAACATGCCCGAGCTTGCCGATATCACGGCTGGTCATGCTCACCTCGCTGGATCGGCACGGCGACACGCCGCGCCTTGCGGCGTTGGGTTTTGCCGCCTACCTGACCAAACCGGTACGGGTGCGCGAATTGCTGGACGCGGTGGCGCGGGTGATGGGCGGCGGCCCGCGCCAATGGCAGATGGAAACGCAGCCGATGATCACGCTCAACATGCTCACCCAACCGGCAGCGCAACGGCGTTTTGGCGGACAGGTGCTGCTGGTCGAGGACAATTTCGTCAACCAAAAGGTCGCCGTGAAATTTCTCGAGCGCCTGGGATGCACCGTAGAGGTCGCGAGCAATGGCGCTGAGGGCGATTGCCGCCTATCGAAAGCAGCGCCATTCGACATCGATTCTGATGGATGTGCAAATGCCGGTCATGGACGGCATGACTGCCACGCGCAAGATCCGCGCACTGGAGACTCGACAAACATGTGCCCATCATCGCGCTGACGGCGAACGCCATGAGCGGCGACCGGGAACGATGCGAAGCGGCGGGCATGGACGGTTATCTGACCAAGCCCATCGAAGTCGAGCGCTTGCGCAGCCTGCTCGAGAAATTCGGACTGGAAAAAAGCGAGGCCGCGGCCGCGCCCGCCGCGCAAACCACTACGGCGCCCGCACCGGCTGCAGCGCAAGAATCGATTGCCGCGGATCACATGACCGCTCCGGTCGACTTGCGTGGGTTTCGCGATGTGACCGGCGGCGATGACGCCTTTGCGCAAGAATTGGCCGCAGCCTTCATCGCCGGCGGCGAGCAGCAATTGGCGGAGATCGCCGCGGCAATAAAGCACTGTGATCGTGCTGCCTTGGCGCGGGCCACCCACAAATTAAAGGGCGCGTGCGCCAACATTCACGCACTTTCCTTGCTGGCCATCGCGCAGCGCATGGAATCGGACAGCGGCGCCGCCGATCTGCAGACGCTGCAGAACTGCTCACCTTTTGCTGCGGCAGGAATTCGAGCGGACCAAGCAATTCTTGAGCGATCCGTCGGTCATACCGGGCGCCGCCCGGGCGGCTTCCTAGGAACCTGACCGGGCCTTACCTGGACTGGCGTCTAGTAGCGCCAGCTCTTGAGGTCCGCGCCCGCGGGCGCGGCTGCCTTGATTCGCTTGAGAATCTGCGGCAGATATTGATAATTGTAATGCAGCCGCGAATAGGCGTTGGGCAGCTTGGGATCGCCATTCCAACAATGCTCCGCGCGATCGCCGTAAGCCACCGATCCCTCGTAGGCCGGCTGCAGCGACTCGAGCCGTTCCTGGGCAAAGTACACCGAATCGGTCAGGAAATAGTTGTCGCCATTGCCCACATAGAGATGTATTTTCCCCTTGCAGCTTCGGCGCGAGATTCTGCCAATCGCGTGCGATGATGAATGACAGGTCGTAGTGATCCCGCCAATAAGCGGCCACGCCGGCATCGATGACACCCGTCACCTTGTCGAATATCGGCTTGGGATATCCGTCCGCGCCAACCGGGCCGAACACCGCCTGCCAGATATCGTACTGGCCGCCGGACCGGCTGCGATCGCCCTGCGCCAGCTCCATGTAGTTGGCATCGCGTTGGGTCGCGAACACCTCTCCCAGATAGTTGCGGAACGCCGGCCGCTCCACCGTAGAAGCCTCACCCTGCAACATGTAGGCGTTGCTGTCCTTGTAGAGATTGATGATGGTATACGCCCGGAAATCGATCGGATCCGGACACGCGGCGAAGGCGCCGTTGTACATATCGGGATAGAAGACCTGCGTGGCGAGCGCCTCCCAGCCGCCGGTCGAGCCGCCATAGGTGAAACGCG
Source organism: uncultured Gammaproteobacteria bacterium (assembly GCA_963775565.1). Lineage (GTDB taxonomy): Bacteria > Pseudomonadota > Gammaproteobacteria > Steroidobacterales > Steroidobacteraceae > Bog-1198. Next base: position 304,186 of record CAVZJP010000013.1, on the reverse strand, counting down.
CCCAGCCCGCGCCGATACCGCGAAAGCGCCGCTCGATCTCGGGAATTAATTCCTTGTTGATGGCATCGCCGTACGGACCGAGATTGGCTGAATTCACCGCATAGCTGTCGTCGTAAAAGGGATTCGCATGCTCGATTTCGACCACGAGGTAGCGCGGAAAATCCGCGGAAATCCATTTCTGATAAAAAGCGTAGGCCTCCTGCTGTTGGATGCGGTTATAGCCCGCAAGTTGGAAGCGCTGCGAAAAGTCCGGCTTCAGATTCTCATCGGGCGGTGTGGTACGAAAATCCGAAATGTCCTGCGGGTAATGCCCGTGAAATACCATGAGCGGATATCGCGCCTGAGGATGATCATCGAATCCCTTGGGCACCAGGACATGTGCGCCGAGAAACACGTCCCGTCCCCAGAATCGCGATAGCAATTCGCTGCGGATGCGGATGTGCCGCACAAACTCGCTGTCCACCGGCGCCGTGAGCGGCCCAATCTGTTGATCGAGAATCAGTGCCATCCTCGCCGGATGCGCTTTGTCGATGTGCAGCGGGCGCGCCGATGAATACAGATTGCCGGGCTTGATCGCCCATTGCTGCCCCTCGCCCTTATCGGGCGGGAGCTGCAAGACGCGGCCGTCGGCCATGTGAAACGTCTCATAGCGATTGAGGACGGCTTGCACCAGATAATCCCCGGCGGGAACAGCCGATAGATGTGCCGCCGGCCAGCCGAAAGCCTTGTCGTCGACAACCACCGTTGCGCCGGGCGCCATGCCGTTCACGTTCTGCCCGAAAATAAACGGGCTGGCCAGCGGTTCGTTGGGTTCGACGTGGCTGCGCGGCTCGCGGCTCAAGTCGCGGCTGAGCAGCAGAATGATCCTTCCGTCCAACGGAACATTGCTCCGCGCGGCCGCGAAAGTGATCGCGATTTCAGCCGCCGCCGGAGCCGCGACGGCGCCGCCGGCTGCCAATGCTGCGGCCAATCCGACTGCAACATGATTGAGTGCGGTGCGCATTACTTTCCTTCCACCGAAAACGCCAGCAATACATTGTTGGGCGATCCGCCGAGCGCGCCTGCGTACCCAGACATGAGATACAGCATCCCGCCCGCTACGGTGGGGCCCGCCACATCAAGGGATCCGCCGGGCTGCTCCTTCACCCCATTGATGGTCTGATATTTCTGACCGGCCGTATCAAAATCCCAAACGATCGCTCCGTCGCTGACGTTGTAGGCTCGCAAGTGGCCATCGAGGGTGGTCGATAGCACCAGCCCTGGAATCACGGTGGGCGCCGCGGATTGCCCATACAAGCATCGTCCGCTGAAGCCGCAGGGAACCTTCGGCGCCGGCGTGGACCACACCAGATCGCCGGTGGCGGGATTCAGCGCGGATAATCCCGGTTTGCCATTGGGCGGCGGAACAAAAAGATCGGCAATCGCGACGTACAGCTGCTTGGCGTCCGCAGCCATGCCCCACTCGACGCCGCCCAGGGCGCCGCCATTTCCCACCTTGTTGCGCCAGAGGGTCTTACCGTCCTGGTCCGGGTCCATGCCGAATACGACGCCGGATTTCTGGCCGGCGAGGATGATCTCCTTGCCGCCTGGCAAAGTGAACAGGATCGGCGATGCGCCGAAATCAAGATCCGGCCCGACCACGGTCGGGCAATTGACCGTACCCGGTTTATAGCAACCCATCAGAAAGCTGTCGTTCTGAGTGACCTGATTTCTCCACTTGACCTTGCCGGTGCCCAGATCCAACGCAAGGACGGCATCGGAGCCGTCTTCCTTCACATCCGTGTAGCTGTCGCCGGTGCCGATGTAGACCACACCTCGCTTGGCATCGATGGTGGGCGACGACCAAACCGCCGCTCCCGCCGGCCCGTACATCTGCGTGCCCGCGGAATTCTTGACGGTGGGTTGCGGCTCCTGTTCGATCGCGTAGGTTTTCCAAACCAGCCTGCCGTCCTTCGCGTCCAATGCGGCCAATCCGCCGCGAGCCGTGCAGCAGCCATAAGAGCCTACGCCGCCCGCGGTCTCCTCATAGGATGAAAGCGGCACGTACAGCAAACCCTTATATAGCACCGGCGCGCCGGTGAGCACGCCGCGCGGATGCTTCTCGACTTTGACCTTCCATTGCAGTTTCCCGCTGGCGGCATCGAGTGCGTAAACATCGCGCTGCAAATCGCCGAAGAACATCACATAGCCGCTGGGAGTCACTCCCCGAATCTGGCTTATCGTCGGTGTGGTGCGCACGCCCGCGTCCGCGTCAAATCGCCAGTGCATGCATCCGGTTTTCGCGTCCAGCGAATAAATTCGGCCGCTGGAGCTCGTCAGGAACAACCTGCCGCCAACCACGGTCGGCTGGCCGTAGCGGCCGCCGGAATAGGTCATGGACCATTTGACCTTTAATCGAGGCACATCGGCGATCGCGAGTCCGGGATCAGGCTGCAGGCGCGAGTTGTGCGCATCGATGCTCCAGCCGTTCCAACCGGGGCCTGACATCGAAAATTTCGCCGTGCTCGCGCAGGTCGGCGGGTCGCCGGCCCGCTCGTCCTTTCCATCGAAACTCACAATGCTGAGATAAAGGGCGATGGCCTGAATGTCCTCATCGCTCAATCCGGCAGCCATCGGTTGCATGACGCCGGTTTTGAGCGCCGCCGCAATTTCATCGGGGAAGTGCCTGGCCAGGGCGTCCTTGGGCGGTGCTCGCTCCACCGCAGGATCGTGGCAGGAAGCGCAGCGGGCCTTGAATAGCGCCGCGCCCTGAGTCACCAGAGCTGGGCCGCCGGCGGAGGCACTGCCGCCGGCCGCGGGTTGCCCGGCCACCTGCTGCGCGGCCGCGCCCGATCCGATTGCCGCCAGAACGATGAAGATCCAGTTAGATAAACGCATATCTCCCCGCGTACTTGATAATAAAAAACGAACTCTCGCCGAGGTTCCCGCTCGAACCATAGTATATTTATTAAAAACCGGCGGACGTTCGAGAGCTGCTGAAACTATCGCACGTCGAGACTAAATTGCCCATCCAGCAAGCCTACACTACGCAATCGCGTAAATCGCACGCACCCTGCATCGCTGCAATGAGTACCCTGCTCGTCGCCGGCTGCGCCGTGGGTCCGAATTTCGAGAAGCCCGCCGCGCCGGATGTGCACGAGTATACCGCCGCTCCCCTGGTCACCACGGCCAGCACGGACAATATCCCGGGCGGCCAGGCGCAGCATTTCGCCAACGGAGTGGACATATCCGCGGACTGGTGGACGCTGTTTCATTCCGGGCCGCTCAATCAGCTGATTGAAGAATCGCTTTCGAACAATCACGACTTGAAAGCAGCGCAGGCGGCACTGTCGGTGGCCCGGGAAAACGTGCTCGCGCAGCATGGCGCCTACTATCCCAGCGTCGCGGCCAACGTAGCGGCATCCCGTCAAAGACAATCGGGGCAGATCTCGCCCGCGCTCAATTCGAACACCTTTCTCTACAATCTGTTCACGCCGCAGGTCAGCGTGTCTTACGTCCCCGACGTATTCGGATTGAACCGCAGGACCGTGGAGTCGTTGCAGGCGCAGGAGCAAGAAGTTCGCTATCAAATGGTCGCGACTTACACCACCTTGACCGCCAACGTGGTGGTCACGGCGATTCAGATCGGCTCGGTGCAGATGCAAATCGAGGCGACCCAGCAGCTGATCGACCTCAATTCGAACATGCTGAAAATCCTCGAGTACCAATTCGCGAAGGGGTACGCGAGCGGACTTGACTTGGCTGCACAGCAAGCCCAGCTCGCGCAGTTCGCCGCCACCCTGCCCCCGCTCATTAAACAGCTCGCCCAGCAGCGCGACCTGCTGGCGGTGCTGGCCGGCAAGCCTCCGAACCAGGCGTCCACCGAAAACTTCGAGCTAGCGACATTGCAGTTGCCTGAGGAATTGCCGGTGAGTCTGCCGTCCGCGCTCGTCGCGCAGCGTCCGGACGTGCTGCAAGCGGAGGAAAATCTGCACGATGCCAGCGCGAAGATCGGCATCTCCATTGCGAATCGCCTGCCCAATATCGTTTTGACCGCAAGCGCGGGCAGTTCGGCGGCGGCAGTGGATCAATTGTTCACCTCGGGAACGGGCTTTTGGGGCGTGGGCGCATCGCTGACCGCACCGATTTTCGAGGGAGGCACGCTGCTGCATCAGGAACGCGCCGCCAAGGCGGCTTACACGCAGGCGGCGGAGCAATATCGCAGCACGGTTCTCACAGCCTTGCAAAACGTCGCCGACACCTTGACCGCGCTCGAGCAGGACGCCGCGGGTCTGAATGCGGCCGCAGCCGCCGCGGACGCCGCGAAGGTGACGCTCGATCTGGCGCAACGACAATGGCAGGACGGTTATGCTGGATATCTTGCGCTATTGAGCGCGGAACAAGCCTATCAACAAGCGCGCATCAGCCTGATCCAGGCACAGGCGAACCGCTTTGCCGATAGTGCGGCGCTCTTTCAAGCTTTGGGCGGCGGCTGGTGGCATCGCGCGGATCTGGCCAAAGACAATCATGAACAATAGCTTGATCTGCCTGACGCTGGCTGCCGTCTTGTGCGTGACGGGCTGTTCCTCGAAAACCGACGCCAACGCGCAGAGCGCGGCGCTGACACCGAGCAATGTGAAACTCACACAGGCGCAGCGGCCACAAATCGGCCTGTACAGCGTTGCATCGCTCAAGTACCACAAGGCGATCGAAACCACGGGCGTCGTGGATTTCGACAACGATCAGGCGACCAGCGTACTCGCGGCTTTCTCCGGTCCGGTCTCGCGGCTGCTCGTGTCCCTGGGCCAGCATGTCAAACAAGGCGATCCGCTGGCCGTCGTCGATTCGCCGGATTTTGCCGCCGCCATCAGTTCCTATCAAAAGGCGCGTGCCACGGCGCAAACGCTGCGGCACCTGGCCGATCTCGATAAAGATCTCATTCAGCACAACGGCGTGTCGAAGCGTGAGGCGGATCAAGCCGAAACCGACGCAGTCAATGCCGAGGCCGACCGCGAGGCTGCGCTCAAGACCTTGGTGTCGCTGCAGATTCCGGCGCCCATCATCAAGGACGTCGAGGAAGGCCGGCCGATCCCTCATCTTGACGGCATCATTCGCGCGCCGATCACCGGAACCGTGGTGGAGAAGCTCATCACGCCGGGGCAGCTGCTGCAGGCGGGCACCACAGCTTGCTTCACAGTGGCGGACTTGTCGCGCGTTTGGGTCATGGCGCAGATCTTCGGTTCGGAATTGACGGCCATCGGCATCGGCGATCAGGCGCAGGTCATTACCGGTGTTGGCGGAAACAAATTCATTGGAACGGTGGACAACATCTCGGCGCTGGTCGATCCCGACACGCGTTCGGTGGTCGCCCGTGTGGTCGTCAAAAATCCGGGCGATTTCCTCAAAAAGCAGATGTATGTCCACGTGCAAATACAGTCCCGCCAGGAAAGCAGCGGACTTTTGGTCCCGGTTTCGGCCATCCTGCGCGACGATGTAAACCTGCCGTTTGTGTATGTCCTCCAATCCGACGATAGCTTCGCACGCCAGCACGTGAGCATCGGATATCGCGCCGGCGATCAGTACGAGATCACGGACGGCGTGCGGGCCGGCGACAAGATCGTGATCGACGGCGGCATCTTCGTTCAATTCATGCAAAATCAATGAGCGCGGATCCGACCCCTCACGGTTCCGCACCGCGATCGTCTTCTTTCATGAATCGGATCGTGACCTCGTCGCTGCGACAAGGCTTCCTGGTCGTGCTCATGACGGCGGTGTTGATCGGCGCTGGCACCCGGTCGCTGGATCGGCTGCCGGTGGACGCTTATCCGGATCTGTCGCCGCCGATCGTCGAGATCATCACCCAATGGCCCGGCCACGCCTCGGAGGAGGTCGAGCGTCTCATCACCATTCCCGTCGAACGGGAAATGAACGGCATGCCGCAAATGACGACCATCCGTTCCATCTCTCTTTACGGATTGTCCGACGTCATCATGACGTTTCACACCGGCACCGATAACTATTTCGCGCGCCAGCAGGCATTCGATCGCATCCCGAATCTGTCGTTGCCGGAGGGCGTGACTCCGTCGGTGGCGCCCCTGTCCTCGCCGTCGGGGCTGATTTATCGCTACGTGCTGCAAAGCTCCGACCGTTCGCCGATGGAGCTCAAGACCTTCGAGGATTGGATCGTCGAACCGCAATTCAAGTCCGTCAGCGGCGTGGCGGATGACTCGGGGTTCGGCGGCGGGACCATGCAATACCAGGTGCTGCTCGATCCGGCCAAAGTTGCCTCGGTGGGTTTGTCGGTTGCGCAGGTGGAAAGCGCACTGGCGGCCAACAATGGCAACGCCGGCGGGGGATTTTATTCGCAAGGCGGGCAGTTCTACTACGTGCGCGGCCTGGGGCGTCTCAATACGCAGGAGGACATCGGCAACGTCGTCGTGGCGGTCCATGACGGCACGCCGGTGCTGGTGAAAGACGTCGGCCGTGTCGTCATTGGCATTGCTCCGCGCCTCGGCGAGTTCGGCTTCATGGATCAGGACGATGCCGTGGAAGGTGTCATCTTGCTGCGCACGGGGGAGAAAACCCAGGACGTTTTGAAGGGAGTGGAGGCGAAGACCAAGGAACTCAACGAGGAGGTCCTGCCCAAGGATGTCAAAGTACTTCCCTTCTATGATCGCAGCGATCTGATCGAGCTGACCACCCAGACCGTCGAGCGCAATTTGCTGCGCGGCATGCTGCTGGTCATCGTGGTGCTGATATTCTTTCTCTACGATTTTCGTGCCGGCCTCATTGTGGCCTGTACAATCCCGCTGGCCCTGTGGTTCGCATTCATCTGCCTGGATTTGCAGAATGCCTCCGCCAACCTGCTGTCGATAGGTGCGGTGGACTTTGGGATCCTGGTGGACGGCGCGGTGGTGATGGTGGAAAACATTTTCCGCCAGATCGCCGCCCGCGGCGGCACGCCGCTCAACGTCAGAGAAATCATCACCCATGCAGCAGCCGAAGTGGACCGGCCGCTGTTCTACGCCGTTGCCGTGATCGTGGCCAGTTTCCTGCCGATCTACGTCTTGTCGGGTCCTTCCGGGACGCTGTTCAAACCCATGGCGGACACCATGGTGTTTGCCTTGATCGGCTCGCTGATCGTGACCCTGACCTTGCTGCCCGTGCTTTGCGCGTGGTTCATGCGCAAGGGAGTCAATGAGCGGCGCAACGCCGCCTTCGAGGCGATCAAATCGGTCTACACCAAGGGTCTGGATTTCTGTCTTGCCCATACCTGGGGAACGACCCTGGCCTCGGTGTTGCTGTTGGCCGCCTCGCTGCTGCTGGTCCCGCGCATCGGCGCCGAGTTCATGCCGCACCTGGATGAGGGCGCACTCTGGGTGCGGGCCACGATGCCTTATACAATTTCCTATGATGAATCGGCGAAAATCGCCCCGAAAGTGCGGCAGATTTTGCGCTCCTTTCCGGAGGTCACCACGGTGGCCTCGGAACTCGGACGTCCCGACGACGGCACGGATCCGACCGGATTTTTCAACGTTGAATTCTTCGTCGGCCTGAAACCCTACTCGACGTGGAACGGCTCGTACCACAACAAGGCGGGTCTGATCGAAGCCGTCAATGCGAAGCTCGTGGCATTCCCGGGCATCAACTTCAATTACACGCAGCCGGCTGAGGATGCGGTGGACGAGGCAGAGACGGGCTTGAAAAGCGCGCTTGCCGTGAAGGTCTTTGGCCGCGATTTGGATACCCTGCAGCAGAAGGGCAAAGCCATCAAACAGATCCTGGAGCAGGTGCGCGGTATCCGCGAGGTGACCCTGGTACAGGAACTCGGACAGCCCAGCCTCAATATCAAGATCGACCGCGCCAAAATTGCGCGCTACGGGGTGAACGTCGCCGACGTCAATGCCTTGATTCAGACGGCGATCGGCGGAGACGTGGCGACCTCCGTGGTGCAGGAGGAGAAGGAGTTCGATCTCATTGTCCGTCTGGAGCGCGAATACCGCGACAATCCGGGCGAGATCGGCAACATTCTCGTGGCCACGCCTGCCGGACAACAGATTCCTCTCAAGGAGTTTGCGGATATCCAGGTGGCCAGCGGTGCATCGTTCATTTATAGGCAGGACAACTCGCGCTACATCGGCGTGCAGTTCTCCATCGAAGGGCGTGATCTTGCGGGAGCCGTCGACGATGCCATGCAGCAGGTCGACGCCAAGGTCAAGCTGCCGCAAGGCTATCGTCTGGATTGGGGCGGCGAGTATTCCGAATACACGGCGTCGCGTCATCAACTGAGCATCATTCTGCCACTGACTCTATTTTTGATTTTCTTGTTGTTGTTCGCGCTCTACAGCAATTTCAAATTCCCGTTGATCACGGTGCTCGGCGTAGTGCTGTCGGCGCCGGTGGGCGGCATCGTGGCGCTGTGGCTTACCGGCACACCGTTTTCGGTGTCCTCCGGCATCGGCTTTCTCGCCCTGTTCGGCGTGTCGGTGCAAACTGCGGTGGTCTATATTTCGTATGTCAACGAACTTCGCCGCGATGGCACCCCGTTGGCGGAGGCCATCCGGGAAAGCGCCATTTTAAGGCTGCGTCCCATCATGATGACGGCACTGGTCGCAGCATTGGGTTTGCTGCCCGTAGCGCTGGCCACCGGCGTCGGCACGGATTCACAGCGCCCATTTGCATTGGTCATCGTTAGCGGACTATTTACACGGCTGCTGATCAGCGTATTCCTGATGCCCGCGCTATATGCGCTGGTTGCCCGATCCGAGGATCGGCTGGAGGTCTAGCCCGGTTGGAGGCCTAGTTGTCTTTCAGCGAAGGCATTTGAGCATCGACCTCGGCCGCGATCTGCGCAGGATCGGCGCCCGCAACCGGATAAGACTTCGACCAAGTCACCGAGCCGTCCGCCACGGAAGCTATTTTGACTGTGAGTGCCTGCGCCGGCCCTGCGGCGCCGACAGCGCCGCACAGAACGTAGAGCGAATGATTCGATTGCCCACGATCCAGTGCGGCCTTCAGATCGCTGCAGGGCACGGTTTCTTTGCTCAGCCCGACCTGCCCGCGATGGGATATCGCCACTTTCCCGTACACCAGTGCAAATGTGGCATCGGCCATTTTTCCCGCTGCCGCATCGCCCGGCGGCGCCATGAAGGGAATCGCCAGGACCGGGCTTCGCTCCAACGGCGTTTCAGCGTCCCCGTCCGAGGCGATACGGGCGATTTGCGAGGCGAGCTTTGCGATGTCGCCCTTATCCAAGCTGCCATGGTATTTGTCGGAGATCGCGCGTAGTTTCTCGCGTTCCGCTGCAGACATGTCCCGGGACTCATGATGGTTGCTGCTGCATCCCTTGGAAAGCAGCACCACGCACAGCCAAACAGAAACAATAATCCTTATCCATCGGGGCAGTTGTCTGAAAAACACCCAAGCCGATTGCAATGCCCAGCCAACGATGTGAAACCAGAACTGCACCTTCTGTTGCGGCTGCTCGATTGGGAATAGAGGATATTGGGCCGGCACGGCCTGTGAGCGCCGCTTGCCGGGCCTCAGCGCCGAAGCCGTCGGCGGCGGCGCGGTCGCGACGGGTGCGCCCGAAGCCAGGCGCCGGCACAGCGCCTCCAAGGCAGCGGTGGGCCGCCCGCCGGGAACACGAAGCCATTGGATCGTGAAGAATTTTTCCGGAACTCGCGCTCCGGATTGAGCGGTGTCGTCGATGATCACCGGCAGCAGGAAGGCATGATCGTCCGCCATGTCGAGGGTTCTCTCGACCGCCAAGCGCCACTCGCGGCGAAAATAGCCCTCGTGCCGTGCTTCCGTTTGGGCCGAGATGAGCGGCATGAAGTAGTCGCATTCGCGAATTTGTTTGCGGATCTTCTGATCCCAGGCTTCCCCGCCGCCCAGCTCGCTCTCGTCGTACCAAACCTCCAGCCCGAAGGTTGGCATCGCGTCCTTGAGGATTCGCGCCGCCTCGCGATCGGCGGAAGCGTAGCTTAGGAAAACTGAGGGACGCCGACCGGCACTCGACTCATCGGTTTCGGACACTATATCGTTCCCTTCAACCCTTGATAGTTGGCGGAGAGGGTGAGATTCGAACTCACGAGCCCCGTAAAGGGCCTCCGGTTTTCAAGACCGGTGCATTCAACCGCTCTGCCACCTCTCCGATCGCAAGCGACGGGATTTTACCCGACTCCCGGGCCAAACCATTGAATCATCGCACCCCACCCTCATTATTGCCTCAACCGGGTCAATCCGGCGCCCCCGGCGCGGGGGTGCTAAAATAGCGCCCTAGGCTTTACTGGAGGAGACGATGGCCACTTTCCCAGGTAGTAATTCTGCATTCCCAAGTTCCGGCATCGACAGCCGTGCGCAGTTCATCACGCGCACCTACACGCATGTGGTCGGCGGCATCTTGGCGTTCATTTTGATTGAGCTGGCGCTGTTCGAATCGGGACTGGCGTTCCAAATTGCCAGCTACATGCTGAGCGTGAATTGGCTGCTGATTCTCGGGGCCTTCATGCTGGTGGGCTGGCTGGCAACGCGCACCGCTCAGACCTCCACCTCCCTCGCCATGCAGTATTTCTCCTATGGCATGTACGTGGCGGTCGAAGCGTTGATCTTCGTGCCGTTGCTGTACATCGCCGACAAGAAGGCGCCGGGCGCCATCGACAGCGCCACCTTGATCACTGCCCTGGGTGCCGGCGGCCTCATGGTCGTTGCCCATCGTACCCGCAAGGATTTCTCCTTCCTGCGGGCCATTTTGATGTGGGGCGGCGTGCTTGCGCTGCTGGCAATCATCGGCGGCGCGGTGTTCGGCTTCCAAATGGGAACCTGGTTCTCAGTGGCCATGATCGGCTTCGCCGGCGCCGCGGTACTTTACGATACGTCGAATATCATCCGGGCTTATCCGGAAGATCGCTACGTGGCGGCGGCGATGCAGTTGTTCGCATCGATCGCACTCATGTTCTGGTATGTGCTGAGCCTGGTGATGGGCAGCCGCAAGTAGACTAGGTATCCGCGGGTCAACCTGCTGCTCAAGACTGCAGCAGGTTGGCCCCGCCCATGTACGGGGCCAGCGCGGCCGGCACGGCGATGCTGCCATCGGCCTGCTGATAGTTCTCCAGGACGGCGACCAAGGCCCGGCCGACCGCGACCCCTGATCCATTCAAGGTGTGCACAAGTTCCGGCTTGGCGCTCTCCGGGTTGCGCCACCGAGCCTGTAGCCGGCGCGCTTGAAAGGATTCGCAATTGCTGCAGGATGAAATCTCGCGGTACCTCTTCTGCGAAGGCAGCCAGACTTCAAGATCATAGGTTTTGGCGCTTTGCGAACCGGTGTCGCCCGCGCACAGCGCCAGCACCCGGTAAGGCAGCTCCAAAGCCTTGAGCACGTCCTCGGCATGACCGGTCATTTCCTCCAATGCCGCATACGAATTCTCGGGGCGCACGATTTGCACCATCTCCACCTTGTCGAACTGGTGCTGACGAATCATGCCGCGCGTATCCTTGCCCGCGGCACCGGCCTCGGAACGAAAACACGGGGTGTGCGCGACGAATTTGAGCGGCAGACGCTCGGGCGCCAAGATCTGCTCGCGGACCAGATTGGTCAGCGGCACTTCGGCCGTGGGAATCAGATAGAACCCGGGATCGCCGCGCACGGCAAATTGGTCTTGCTCGAATTTCGGCAACTGGCCCGTGCCTAGCAAGGCATTGGCGTGCACCAGATAGGGCACATAGAATTCGCGATAGCCGTGATCGCGCACGTGCATATCGAGCATGAATTGCGCGAGGGCGCGATGCAGTCGGGCGAGCATTCCCGACATCACGACAAAGCGCGCTCCGGAGATCCGGCCCGCGGCCTCGAAGTCCATGCCCAATCGCTCACCCAGCGCCACATGATCCTTCGGTTCGAAGGTGAACTCCCGCGGCATGCCCCAGCGGCGCACTTCGACATTGGCCGTCTCATCAAGTCCCTCGGGGACGCTCGCGTTCAAAATGTTGGGGAGGCCCAGCTGCAACTCGTCTAACTGCGATTGAACGGCTTCCAGCCGGCGCTCCACCCCTTGGAGTTGGGCGCCCAGGGATTCGCCCGCAGCCAACAGCGCGGCGACCTCCTGACCCTTGGACTTGGCGAATCCGATCGCTTTGGCATTGGCATTGCGCTCGGCGCGAAGACGGTCCGACTCGATCTGCGCGCTCTTGCGCTGCTCTTCGAGCGCGGCCAACGATTGCACGTCGAGTACAAAGCCACGTCTTGCCAGTGCGGCCGCCACACCGGGTAAATCGCTGCGCAAGAGTTTCGGATCAAGCACGATCAATTCCTCCTTTCCCGGCATCCCGCGCCTTCGAGTCGCGCGCGCGGCGCGCGGCCAGCGCTTCCCCAATTTTTATCTCCAAGCCGCGCGTGACCGGCACATAGTAGCGGCGCTCCGACATCTCGTCGGGAAAATAACGCTCGCCCGCTGCGATGCCGCCTGGCTCATCGTGCGCATAGCGGTAACCCTTGCCGTACCCGATCTCCTTCATCAAGCGCGTCGGCGCATTGCGCAGATGCAGGGGCACGGGCAGCGAGCCCAGGCTTGTCGCGTCCTCGGTTGCCGCATTGAACGCCGTGTACACGGCATTGCTCTTGGCCGCGCAGGCCATGAAGATGACGGCCTGAGCAATGGCCAGTTCGCCCTCGGGACTGCCCAACCTTTCGTACACCGCGCAGGCCTCCAACGCCATGGTCAAGGCTCGTGGATCGGCATTGCCGATATCCTCGCTCGCCATGCGAAGCGCGCGGCGCGCGACATACAATGGGTCGCAGCCTCCGGCGAGCATGCGGCATAACCAATACAGCGCGGCGTCGGGATCGCTGCCGCGAACCGCCTTGTGCAGCGCCGAGATCTGGTCGTAGAAATTCTCGCCGCCCTTGTCGAATCGCACGTATGTGCTGCCGATCACCGCGCGCGTGGTGTCGAGATCCAAGCGGCGCACCTCGCCGTGCGCGACGCTCAAGTCAGCGGCCGTCTCCAGCAGATTGAGCATGCGCCGCGCATCGCCATCGGCGGCGGACAGCAGAAGCTCGCGCGCGTCAGGGTCCATTTGCAGATTCAATGAGCCCAGGCCGCGATCTTTGTCCGATATGGCGCGCTCCAGAAGCTTGCCGAGATCATCGGTCTGCAGCGACTTCAAGACATACACTCGCGCCCGCGACAGCAACGCGTTGTTGACCTCGAATGAAGGATTCTCGGTGGTCGCGCCGATGAAGATCAGCGTTCCGTCCTCAACGTAGGGCAGGAATGCGTCCTGTTGCGCCTTGTTGAAGCGATGCACTTCATCCAGGAATAAAACGGTATTGCGCGATCCGCGCAGAGCCCGCGCCTGCTCCACGACGGCCCGAATATCCTTGATTCCAGCCTGCACAGCCGAGAGTCCGACGAATTCGGCGTTGGCGCCGTTGGCTACCAGCCGAGCGAGCGTGGTTTTCCCCGTGCCCGGCGGGCCCCACAAAATCATGGAATGCGGATGACCCGACTCCAAGGCGCGGCGCAGCGGCGCGCCCGCACCCAGCAAGTGCGACTGTCCGACATACTCATCGAGGATGCGCGGGCGGAGCCGGTCGGCGAGAGGCCGATATGTGCCGTCGTTAGCCGTCACTTGGCGCCGCGCCCGATCACATCGACCCCCGCAGGAGGCACGAACGAGAACAGACCAGGAGAAAACTTGGCGTTGCGCTGGGAATTGCTGAAAGTCAGCTGTGTGATTTGATTGAGCTTGTCGGCAAGAAACATGGAAGCAAGTTCGCCCTTGCGAAACCCAATGCGCACCAGCTGAAAATCCGAATCGGCGCGCTTGGGGATGAGTTGGTACCACTCGAGTCCGTCGCTCGGCGGCAGCGAGGTGACGTCAAACTGGCCGCTCACCGAACTGTTTCCCGACAGCAGCACCGCGGGTGTGTTCGCGAGGCTGGCATCCATGTCGCGCACGTTGGCTTGGCCCAGATCCTTGTCGTAAAACCAGATCTGCTTGCCGTCTGCCAGGATCATCTGCTCGGAAGGCTGCGAATAGTCCCAGCGAAATCTTCCGGGTTTTTGCAGGTACAGCTTGCCCGCGGCACTGCGCATGATTTTCCCGTGACCATCGTCGATGGTCTGCGTGAAGTCCGCGGACCAGGTGGCCAGACCGTTGAGATAGCCTTCGACTTCCGTCGCCGGTGAGGCAATCGCTTCGATCGCGCCCACCGATACCAGCATGCCGGCGAGAATCGCCGCCGCAAGCGCCTGTTTCAGCATGATCATTCCTCGGGCGGCGCAGCGCCGTATATTTCTCGATTGCCATTGGACTGCAGGGGACCCACGAGACCGGCCGCCTCCATCGCTTCGACCAGCCGCGCGGCACGGTTGTAGCCGATCTTCAAGCGCCGTTGTACCCCTGAAATCGACGCCTTGCGGGTCTCTGTGACAATGCGCACTGCTTCGTCGTACAAAGGATCAGCCTCGGCATCGGCAGCGCCCTCTTCCGCGCCCTCTTCATCATCCGAGGGGAATCCGGGTATGGGATTGCGCGGGCCTTCCAGAATTTCATCGATGTAAATCGGCGGCGAGGCGGATTTCAATCCCGCCACCACGCGATGCACTTCCTGATCCGACACGAAGGCGCCGTGAACGCGCGTTGGAATCGACGTGCCGGGCGGCAGGAACAGCATGTCGCCGTGGCCCAGCAACGACTCCGCGCCGCTTTGATCCAGAATTGTGCGCGAGTCCACTTTCGCCGATACCTGGAAAGCGATGCGGGTCGGGATGTTGGCCTTGATCAAGCCCGTAATAACATCCACCGAAGGCCGTTGCGTCGCCAATATCAGATGGATGCCCGAGGCACGCGCTTTCTGTGCGAGCCGCGCGATCAGTTCTTCGACCTTCTTGCCGACGATCATCATGAGGTCGGCCAGTTCATCGATGATGACCACCACGAAGGGCAAGGAAGTCAGTTCCGGCACATCCTCGGCCACCACGCCGGGCACGCCCTGCGCTATTTTCTGCATGCGGATCGGGTCCTTGATGGGCCTGCCGGCGTCCGCAGCTTCCTTGACCTTGCGATTGAATCCGCCGATGTTGCGCACGCCGAGTGCCGACATCAGCTGGTAGCGCCGCTCCATCTCCGCCACGCACCAGCGCAGCGCGTTGGCGGCCTGTTTCATGTCCGTCACCACCGGCGACAACAGATGCGGGATGCCTTCATACACCGAAAGCTCCAGCATTTTCGGGTCGATCATGATCATGCGCACATGCTCGGGCGTCGCCTTGTAGACCAGGCTCAATACCATGGCATTGATGGCAACCGACTTGCCGGATCCTGTAGTGCCCGCGATCAGCAAATGGGGCATGCGCGCGAGATCGGCCACAATGGGTACGCCGCCGATGTCCTTGCCCAGAGCCAGCGCCAGGGGCGAACCAACCTCATCGTAGGGCTTGGATTTGATGATCTCGCCCAAGGTCACGATCTCGCGTTTTTCATTGGGTATCTCCAAACCCACCACCGATTTGCCGGGAATCACCTCCACCACCCGGACGCTGATCGCCGACAATGCACGCGCCAGATCCTTTGCAAGATTGCTGATCTGACTGACCTTCACGCCCGGTGCCGGACGCAATTCAAAGCGCGTGATCACAGGACCCGGCTGCACCGCCACGACCTCAACCTCGATCGCAAAGTCACGAAGCTTGATCTCGACCAGGCGCGACATCGCCTCCAATGCCTCATCCGAGTAGGACTGTTCACGCGTGCCGGGCTCATCGAGCAGCGATAGAGCCGGCAGCTCGCTCGAGGTCGGCGCATCGAACAACGGCACCTGGCGCTCGCGTTCCACGCGCTCGCTCTTTTGCGGCAGGGGAGCCGGAGCCTCGATCCGCGGCGGCACACGCGTGGCCACCTTTTTCTGCTCCTCGCGCACCACTTCCTGGCGTGCCTGCTTGCGCAGCTGACCGGAAGCGAGTTCGCGCCGCTGCTCCAGCCGGTTGCGGATCCATTCGATCGCGTTCAACACCCAGGCACCGAGCCGGTCCATGACTTGAAACCACGACATGCCTAGGAACAAGGCCACGCCCGCGAGCCACAGTCCCAGCAGCAGCAACGTTGCACCGAGAAAACTCAAACCCCGGGCGCTGCCGGTTCCGACGAGTTGACCGAGTACCCCGCCGGCGCTGTTCGGCAGTCCCTCGCCGCTCCAATGCAACGTTGCCAGACCGCAGCTGGTGAGCAGGGTCAACACGAAGCCGAGAGCCCGCAGCAGGGTGTTCACGCGCGATCGCATATCGGGCAGTGATTGATCCGCATGAACCAGCCAACCCGAGTACGCCAGCATCACCGGAAACAAATACGCCGGACGTCCAAAGAGAAACAGGAAAAAGCCTGCGAGCCACGCACCGATGGGACCGATCCAATTGCCGACCGGACCGGGCTCACCGGTGTCCGCGAATCCAGGGTCGTGAGCGTGATAGGAAACCAGCGCGAGCAGCAACAACAGCGCGATCGCGCCCAACACCCAGAGCGTGCCCTCGCGCAAAGAGCGCGCGACCGCGGCAGAGACTTTCGGCCGTCGCGCGGGCCTCTTTTGTGGGCCTTGCTCTGCTAGTTCTAGATCCTTAATGATGATTACTTCTTAAGTAGTTGAATAATATGTAATAGTAACCCGTCAATCATGATGCAACAACCGCGGACTGGAGGTTGTTGATGGGACTTGTCGGAACTGGCTGGAGCCCACAGATTTACTTACCATGGGTCAGTTAACCTTAAGCGACCGCCGGCAACCCATGCCGGCGATTTCAAGACGAGAGGCAAATTATACATGAGCGTTGTCAGGCACAGTCGTCTCCTCATCCTGGGGTCGGGACCTGCGGGGTATACGGCGGCCGTATATGCGGCCCGGGCGAACCGCAAACCGGTGCTGATCACCGGCTTGGAGCAAGGGGGCCAGCTCATGACCACCACGGACGTGGACAATTGGCCGGGCGATGTCGAGCATTTGCAGGGACCCGCGCTCATGGAGCGCATGCAAAAACACGCCGAGCGGTTCAACACCGAGATCGTGCCGGATCACATCAATCGGGTCGAGCTGCGGCAGCGGCCATTTCGCCTGTTCGGCGATAATGGCGAATACACCTGCGACGCCCTGATCATTGCCACCGGCGCCTCGGCTCAATACCTGGGGCTGCCCTCGGAGGAGACCTTTAGGGGCAAGGGTGTGTCGGCGTGCGCGACCTGCGATGGTTTTTTCTATCGCGGCAAGGCAGTCGCGGTCGTCGGAGGCGGCAACACGGCGGTTGAAGAGGCCTTGTACCTCACCAACATCGCCTCGCATGTGACGCTGGTCCACCGCCGCGACAAGTTGCGCGCCGAGAGAATATTGCAGGACCGCCTGTTCGCGCTGGCATCCGCCGGCAAGGCGAGCATCGTTTGGAATCACACCGTCGATGAGATTCTCGGCGATGACAGCGGGGTTACCGGTGCGCGTTTGCGCGCAGCCCAGGGCAACGCCACCCGATCCATCAAGGTCGATGGCGTATTCATTGCGGTCGGTCATGTACCGAACACCCAGCTATTCGACGGACAACTGGAGATGCGCGGCGGCTACATCGTGGTCAAAGGCGGCAGCGAGGGCGGCGCGACCGGCACCAGCATTGCCGGCGTGTTTGCGGCCGGCGATGTCGCCGACCATGTGTACCGTCAAGCGGTCACCTCGGCCGGCACCGGCTGCATGGCCGCGCTCGACGCGGATAAATATCTGGAAAGACTCGAGGCGGAATCGCACGCCGAACCGCGCGCTGCCCACGCGTGACCGCCAAGGCGCGATTTCTCAAGAGCATTGCGCAGATAAATCCGCGCCAGTGGAACGCGCTGGCAGGAGCGGCGCAGCCCTTCCTGCGTCACGAATTTCTCCTGGCGCTGGAGGAATCCGGATGCGCGGCGCCGCGCACCGGTTGGAGCCCGCAGCATTTGATCATCGAGGGTGTTGGCGGCCGGCCGGCGGCTGCCATGCCCCTATTTCGCAAGGCCCATTCGCGCGGCGAGTTTGTATTCGATTTTTCCTGGGCCAACGCCTATGCCGAGCATGGCCTGAAGTACTACCCGAAACTGCTCACGGCTGTGCCCTTTACGCCGGTGTGCGGACCGCGCCTGCTCATCAGTCCGGATGCCGACATCGCCGCCACGACCCAGGACGTGGTTCGCGCGGTGCTTGATCACGCGCGCGACGAACAACTCTCGTCCTGGCATGTCTTGTTCCCGGTCGAGGATATCGCAGCGCAGCTCGAGGACGCCGGGCTCATTCTGCGCCGGGATTGCCAGTTTCATTGGTTCAACCAGGGCTACGACAGCTTCGAGGCCTTCCTTGCCACTTTCACCGCCGAGAAGCGCAAAAAGGCGAAACGCGAACGCCGGCGTGTTGCCGAAGCCGGCATCACATTCGACACCCGTCATGGCGGGGACATGGATGCGCAATTGTGGAACACCGTGTATGCCTTTTACGCGGATACCTTTTATCGTCACGGCCACGAGCCCTATCTGAATCTGGATTTCTTCAAACGCGTGGGCATGGCGATGCCGGATGCACTGATGCTGAAAATCGCCCGCATCGGCGGCGAGCCCATCGCGGTGGCCATTTTTTTTGTAGGCGAAGAGGCTCTATTTGGCCGCTACTGGGGTGCGGGCGGCAACTACCACAGCCTGCATTTCGAGGCCTGTTACTACCAGGGGATCGAGTACTGCATCGAGAAAAAACTGCAGCGCTTCGAGCCCGGCACGCAAGGCGAGCACAAAGTTCCCCGGGGATTCGTGCCCACGCTGACGCGTTCCGCGCATTTCATCGCCGATCCGCGATTTGCCGGCGCCATTCGCGATTTCGCCCGGCGCGAGGCGCGGGGCGTCGATCGCTATGCGGCCGCGGTCAATGAGCATGTGCCCTACCACCGCGCGCCGGACGAGGAGTTGCAGATCTGAGCAGACTGGTCTGGCTTGGAGAGCAGACGGATCCCAACTGGTTTCCGCCCCTGGATCAGGCGCTGCGCGAGCCGCCCGGACTGCTGGCCGCGGGCGGGGACTTGAGCCCGACGCGGCTGCTCGCGGCATACGAGCGCGGCGTGTTCCCGTGGTACTCGGCGCAACAGCCCATTCTTTGGTGGTCTCCCGATCCTCGCATGGTGCTGTTTCCCGGTGAATTCAGGCTGTCGCGCAGCCTGAACAAGACCTTACGCAACGGCCCATTCTCGACCAGGCTCGATCATGCCTTTGCGGAGACGATCCGTGCCTGCGCCGCGCCGCGCCGTTCGGGACCCGACACCTGGCTGAATGCGGAGATGATCCGCTCCTACGACAAGCTTCACGAACTCGGGTACGGGCATTCCATCGAGACTTACCGCGCAACGAGGCTGGTCGGCGGCGTATACGGGATTCAGCTGGGAAATGTGTTCTTCGGGGAGTCGATGTTCAGTCTCGAGCGCGATGCCTCGAAGGTCGCCTTGGCGCGCTTGGTGGACGAGTGTCGCGCGCGCGACATCAAGGTCATTGACTGCCAGGTGGCCAGCAATCACCTGGCGAGCCTGGGCGCGCGCGAAGTCTCGAGAAACCAGTTTGTCGCATTGCTGCGCCAGCATGCCAGCCGCTCGCCGTGCGGCAAATGGCATGATCCTGATAGGTAAATTGCTTTAACACAGTGCTTTATGCACAATGCGCGCGGTTTCACGCATACCTTAAGGACGCATGTCAAAAGAAGAGGCCATTCAGTTCGAGGGCGAAGTCGTCGAGACTCTGCCCAATACGACATTTCGCGTCAAACTCAAGACCGGCCATGTGGTTACCGCACATATCTCAGGCAAGATGCGCAAAAACTACATCCGCATCCTGACCGGCGATCAGGTCACGGTCGAGATGACGCCCTACGATTTGACCAAGGGCCGCATCGTTTATCGAGGCCGCTAGGGGCCGCTCTGCCGCAGCCTACCAATTCCGCGCAAGATGGGTTGTTTGGGAAATTTCCCAGACCGCCGTGCGCGGAGCTGCTGGGTCTGGAGCTGCTCGATCACAATCCGAGCGAGCGATGGGCGCGCTTTGCGTTCGAGGGACGGGCGGAATTTCTCAATCCGGCAGGTTTCATTCAAGGCGGAATCCTGGCCGCCATGCTCGACGACACCATGGGCCCGACCGCTTTGCTGGCATCCGGCGGCACGCTGTTCACCGTCACGATCAACATGACCGTCAGCTATTTTCAGCCGGCGAAACCAGGACGCTTGTTCGCAGAGGGCCGCGTGGTGAACATGGGCAAAACTATCGCGTTCATGGAAGCAACGATCAGCGACGCAAACGGCGTCAAGCTCGCTTCAGCCACCAGCAGCGCCCGCTTGGTCCCGGTCGACAAACTGCCGCCGCCCTAGCCTACTCGCCGCTAGCCCGCTAGCTCCTCGCCCTGTGGCCCTAGGTGCTGCCCTCGTGCGACAGCAACGCGGGCGCACTATCGGCAGCGCGCGTTTCGAGCTTGAGCTTGTCGCCATCCTCGCTCACGGACACCTCGACATGGCCGCCGTTCACGAGTTTACCGAACAGCAACTCTTCGGCCAGCGGTCGTTTGATGAACTCTTGAATGATGCGAGCCATGGGCCGCGCGCCCATTTTCGGATCATAGCCGCGCTTGGCAATCCACCGCCGCGCCGGCTCGTCCACCGAAATTGACACTCGCTTCTGCTCAAGCTGCGCCTCGGCCTCCACCAAGAGCTTGTCCACCACCCGCTCGATCGTGTCCTGATCCAGGCTGCCGAATTGAATGACTGCATCGAGGCGATTACGAAACTCCGGTGAAAACAGTCTGCGGATCGCCTCCATGCCGTCGGCGCCGGTGTCCGACTGAGTGAACCCGATGCTGGGCCGGCTCATCTCAAAAGCTCCCGCATTGGTGGTCATGACGATGATGACATGACGGAAATCGGCCTTGCGGCCGTTGTTGTCGGTCAGGGTGCCGT
The DNA here is from genome assembly GCA_963775565.1 of uncultured Gammaproteobacteria bacterium. GTDB lineage: Bacteria > Pseudomonadota > Gammaproteobacteria > Steroidobacterales > Steroidobacteraceae > Bog-1198. The sequence goes on along the minus strand of CAVZJP010000013.1, from coordinate 283,226 downwards.
GATCCATGACCTGCAGCAACAGATTGAACACATCCGGATGCGCCTTCTCGATCTCATCGAGCAGCAACACGCAGTGCGGATGCTTGGCGATCGCTTCGGTGAGCAACCCCCCCTGATCGAATCCGACATAGCCCGGCGGCGCGCCGATCAAGCGCGAAACGGTGTGCCGCTCCATGTATTCCGACATGTCGAAGCGAACGAATTCCACGCCCATGGCAATCGCCAGTTGACGCGTCACCTCGGTCTTGCCGACGCCGGTCGGACCGGAGAACAGGAACGAACCCACGGGCCGGCGATGGTCGCCAAGGCCCGAGCGTGACATTTTAATGGCGGCGGCCAGCGCTTCGATCGCCTTGGCCTGGCCGAATATCGTCAGCTTCAGGTTGCGTTCCAGGTTTCGCAGCACATCGCGATCGGACATGGAGACATTCTTGGGCGGAATCCGCGCAATGCGTGCAACGACATTCTCGATTTGCGCCACTCCCACGGTCGGCGAGCGCTTCTCAACCGGCTGCAGGCGCAGATTCGCACCGGCCTCGTCCACGACGTCGATGGCTTTATCGGGCATGTGCCGGTCATTGATGTGACGCGCCGCCAATTCCGCGGCGGCTCGCAGTGCCTCGTCCTCGTACTTTATGCCGTGATGCTCCTCATAGCGCGATTTGAGTCCGCGCAAGATATCCACGGTGTCCTGCACCGAAGGCTCGCTGATGTCGATTTTCTGAAAGCGCCGCGCCAGGGCATGATCCTTCTCGAAGATGCCGCGGTACTCGTTGTAGGTCGTTGAACCGATGCAGCGCAAATCGCCGTTCGCCAGAGCCGGTTTGATCAGATTGGAAGCATCCATCACGCCCCCGGAGGCAGCGCCCGCGCCGATCACGGTATGGATCTCGTCGATGAACAAGATGGCGCCGGGCAGTTTCTTGACTTCGGCAAGCACCGCCTTCAGGCGCTTCTCGAAATCTCCGCGATACTTCGTGCCTGCCACCAGCGAACCCATATCCAGCGAAAATATGGTGGCATCCAGCAGCACGTCAGGCACCTGATTCTCGACGATCATGCGGGCCAAGCCCTCCGCAATCGCCGTTTTGCCGACCCCCGCTTCGCCCACATACAGTGGATTGTTCTTGCGGCGGCGGCACAAAATCTCGATGGTGCGTTCGACCTCGAGTTTGCGGCCGATCAACGGATCGATCTTGCCCTTGCGCGCCGCTTCATTCAGATTCGTGGCGTATTTCTCGAGCGCATTGCCGCTGCCGTCGCCCTCACGCTCCGCGTCCGGGGAGGACCCTGAATCGTCACGTTCGCTGCGTTCCTCGCCGCCGGCCTTCGACAGACCGTGCGCGATGAAATTGACGACGTCCAGCCGCGACACGTCCTGCATGCTGAGCAGGTACGCGGCGTGCGATTGTTTTTCGCTGAAAATCGCCACCAACACGTTGGCGACCGTCACTTCCTTCTTGCCGCTCGATTGCACGTGAAAGACGGCCCTTTGCAGGACTCGTTGGAAACCCAGCGTGGGCTGAACATCGCGGTCCTCGCCGGCAGGCAACCGCGGCGTGGTCTGGTCGATGAATTGCTTGAGCTCGGTCTTGAGCTTCGCCGTGTCGGCGCCGCAGGATTTGAGGATCTCACGAACCTTTGGGGTATCGACGATTGCGAGCAACAGATGCTCGACGGTCATGAATTCATGTCGGGATTCGCGCGCACCCGCGAACGCATCATTTAAACAAAATTCAAGTTCTTGACTTAGCACTTTTACGCCTCTTCTAGCGTTGCCATCAGCGGATGCTGATGTTGTCGAGCGTACGCGATCACCTGAGCCACCTTGGTCTCCGCAATTTCATAAGTAAAGACGCCGCAAACCCCTTTGCCCTTGGTATGGACCTCAAGCATAACCCGAGTTGCTTTGGTGCGGTCCATCGCGAAAAACCGTTGCAGGATGTCGACCACGAACTCCATTGGAGTGTAGTCGTCATTTATGAGAACTACTTGATAGAGCGGCGGTCTTTTCAGTTTGGGCGCCGCTTCCTCGACGACCAAGCCTGTTCCATCCCGCCCGCGTTCAATATCGCTCATGAGTTCACAGTTTATAGGGCGCGATTGAGCGGTTTACAAGACATGTTGTCCAATAGCCTCAAAGCGGTACTCTTCACCACCAACCATCAGGAAAGCACCTTTTGCGAGCATTGTCGCCAAACGCTGTCACTTTATTTTAACAAGCAAAAACAAATACTTGAGTGATCAAGCGCGGAGCCCGTATGATGCCGCGGAGGCATTTGGAGGCTGATGCTCACGGGCAATGGCTCAACGCACAAAACATGATCGATACACGCACAAATGAATGGCTGTCACGATTGCAAGCCAACGGCCCCAAGTGGGTGTCGCTGGTGTTCGCGGCGCTCATCTTGTTGCAGTTGGTGCAGATCGGCTATTCGCTGATCGCCAAGCCGCTGAAGTCCCCCCAACCGGCGCTGGCGGCGCCCAGGGCGAGGCCGCAGCACGCCGATTTTGATGTCAATACCGTAACTTCAGCCGACCTCATGGGCCACGTCCCGACTCCGGACAGGGACCCGGCCACGGCGCCCGCGAGCACCGCCAATCTCATCCTGGCCGGAACCATTGCCACCCAGGACCCGAAACATGGGGTCGCCATCATCGCCGAGCGCGGGAGCCCCTCGAAGGTGTATGCAGTGGGTGAGCGGGTTGCCGGCGGCGCGACGCTGCATTCGGTTTATCTTGATCGTGTCATTCTGGACCGCGCAGGGGCGCTGGAGACCCTGCAGTTGCCGCGCCAAATTCTGGCGTCGAACCGCGCACCGTCCGCCATACAGCGCCAGGGCGCCGATGCCGGTACCGTGGCGGCGGTCGAAAATATCCGGCGCATGGTGCAGCAGGATCCCGGCATTCTCGATCAAGTGATGCGCACGGTGCCGAGTTACGATAATTCCGCAGGAAAGCTCCGCGGCTTTCGCGCGTATCCCGGGCGAAACCGGCAGATATTCGGCAAATTAGGCCTGAAGGCGGGCGATCTGGTCACCGCGATCAACGGTACTTCGCTTGACGATCCTCAACACAGTCAGGATGTCTTCAATACCATTCAGACCTCCGATCACGTCACCGTGACCGTTGAGCGCGGCGGCCAAAAACAAGACATCACATTGAACATCGCACAGGTCGCGGCCCAAGCCACTCATGACCTTGAAGGCGATGCGAATGGCGCCGGGCCCACGCCGCCCGCCGCGACGAGCGTTGCGCCGCCCGGAACCGCGCCGGATGCTCCGCCTCAGCCTGTGATCGCCAAACAACAGCAATGAAAATTCAAACCAATAGCGGCGAAGCCGGTCGAAGCCGTTCATTATGCGAGATAACATGAAGTTCAAGCCGACTCAGCCGCGATCCGTGGGCAGCCTCGCGGCGGTGTTCACTTTGTCGGGATTGCTGCTCTCGTCAATGCTGCCCGCAGCCACCGCGCAGAATCATCAGGAAGGCGCGACGATCACGCCGAACTACAAGGACGCCGACTTAAGCCAGATCATCCAGGCGGTCAGCGAGGTAACGGGAAAAAATTTCATCATCGATCCACGCGTCAACGCCAAGGTCACCATGCTGTCGTCGACACCGATGTCTCCGGCCGCGTTTTACGAAGCGTTCCTGGCGGTGCTGCAGGTGTATGGATTCGTGGCGGTGCCGGCCGGCAAGATCATCAAGATCGTCCCCAACACCGAGCTGCGGCAATTGCCCGCCAACGATCTGCCGAACAATGTGAGTCCCTCCTCGGATGAGATCGTGACGCAGATTGTCACGGTGAAGAATGTGAGCGCAGCGGCGTTGGTCCCGATGTTGCGGCCGCTCGTGCCAACCTATGGACAACTCGCCGCCTATGCCCCCGGCAACATGCTGATCATTTCCGATCGTGCCAGCAACGTGAGCCGCATCGTGCGCATCATTCAGCGCATGGATGAAAGCGGCGATGAACCCATCGAGGTCATCCCGCTGCACAACGCCGGCGCCGCCGAGGTGGTGCGCATCGTCAATGCCTTGAATACGGGGCCGGCGCCGAGGCCGGCGGCGCGATCGTGAAAGTCGTGGCCGATGAACGCACCAACAGCGTACTTTTGACGGGCGAGCGCTCGGCGCGGCTGCGGGTCAAGGCCGTGATCCTCAACATGGACACGCCCAACCAGACCGGCGGCGATATCCAAGTCCGGTATTTGCGCTATGCGGACGCCGAGAAGATCGCTGAAAAATTGAAGGGACAGGCCAGCAGCCACCGCCAAGGCTCTGGGCGCCGTTGCCACGGGTCAAGCCCCAGCCCCCTCCAGCGGCGGTGCGTCCAATCTCGATTCCAGCGCCACCATCTGGGCTGATGTGGCCACCAATGCGCTCATCATCACGGCGCCGCCCAAGATCATGAAGTCGCTGATGTGGGTCATCGACAAGCTCGATATCCGCCGCGCACAGGTGCATGTCGAGGCCATCATCGTCGAAATCGATGTCAACAAGAGTTCGAACCTGGGCGTGCAGTGGCTGCTCTTTGGCCAGGGCGGCTCGACGGTGCCGGCCGGCGTCATCAATTTGCCCGGAGCCGGCACCAGCATCGTCGATCTGGCCTCGGCAGTATTGAGCGCCAGTTCAGGCGGCGGAGCGGGCGGAATCGTGCCCGGCACGACCACTCCGACCATCACCAGTTCGACCGTAGGCACCGGCGCCACCGTTGCAGTGGGCCGCGTGGTGAACAATGGCGTGAGCTTTGCGGCACTCATCCAGGCGCTGCGCAGTGACGGCAGCAGCAATATCATCTCCACGCCTTCGGTCATCACGATGAATAATGAAGAAGCGGAGGTGAAGGTCACGCAGGAGATTCCGCTGATCACGGGCTCCTATGCCAGCAGCACCTCCAGCGTGGCCGGGAACGACCAGCCCGTTTCAAACCATTCAGCGCGAGGAAGTGGGTACGATCTTGAAGGTCACGCCGCACATCAACGAAGGCAATTCGGTGCAGCTCAAGATCGAGCAAGAGGATTCCTCGCCCGGCGCGAAACTCACGGACTCCGCCGATATCTCCACCAACAAACGTTCCATCAAGACCACCGTGCTCATCGAGGACGGCGGCATCATCGTTCTCGGCGGCCTGATGTCGGACACCGTGACCGAAAGCGAGGATCGCGTGCCGGGGCTCGGCGCCATCCCCATCATCGGCAATTTATTCAAGTCGCGCAGCGGTTCGCGCCAGAAGAAGAATCTGCTGGTGTTCATCCGTCCCAGCATCATGCGCGACGCGGACGCGACCGAAAGCGCCAGCGAGGCAAGATACAATGAAGTTCGTCAAGCCCAGCACGACTTGAACGGCGGGCACGTCACGCTGCTGCCGGGGCAGAAACAGCCCGTTATACCGGCCATCCCGCAGGGCATTGCCCTGCCGCCGCCCGCCGATGCCAATCCGCAAGGGGCCACTCCCAACCCGCCGGCGCAGTTCACCGTGCCCCTGCCGCCACCTGCGCCGCCGGCGAGCGCGCCCGCGCCGGGAACCAATCCAGCCCCGACCACACCGCCGCCATGAACGCGGAGCTGCAAGACGCCGATCAGCCGCGGAAATTGTCATTTCCGTTTGCAAAGCGTCACGGCATCTTGGTTCGTGGAATCGCCGATGGCGTGGCGGACACGGTCTGCCGCCCTGGGGTGACGCCGCAAAGCCTGGCTGAAGTGCGCCGCTTCGTCGGTGTGCCCTTGAAGCTTCAACGAGTTTCGGTCGAAACCTTTGATTCCCTGCTGCGCATTGCCTATGAAGCGGGCTCCGGCGCGGCCATGCAGATGCTCGAAGGTCTGGACGACAACACCGACCTGGCCCATTTGGCCGAGGACATACCCGAGTCCTCCGACTTGCTCGAGAGCGATGATGAAGCGCCCATCATTCGCCTGATCAATGCGCTGCTGACGCAGGCGGTCAAGGAAAACGCCTCGGACATTCACATCGAGCCTTTCGAGAATCGCCTGGTGATCCGTTTCCGTGTCGACGGTGTGCTGCGTGAAGTACTGCAGACCAAACGTGCGGTGGCGCCGCTCGTGGTCTCGCGCATCAAGGTCATGTCGAAACTGGACATCGCGGAACGCAGACTGCCGCAGGACGGTAGAATTTCGCTGCGCATCGCAGGCCGTGCCGTGGACGTGCGGGTCTCCACCCTGCCCTCCGGCCACGGCGAGCGCGTAGTGCTGCGCTTGCTCGACAAGCAAGCCGGCAGAATCGAACTGACCTCCCTGGGGATGGACAAGCGCACTCAGGACACCATGGATGAAATCATCCATAAGCCGCACGGCATCATCTTGGTGACCGGCCCTACCGGCTCGGGCAAGACCACCACGCTGTACGCCGGTCTGGAGCGCATCAACGACAACATGCGCAACATCATGACGGTTGAGGATCCCATCGAGTACTACATCGATGGCATCGGTCAAACGCAGGTGAACACCAAAGTCGAAATGACCTTTGCCAGGGGTCTGCGCGCGATTCTTCGGCAGGACCCCGACGTGGTGATGGTCGGCGAAATTCGCGACCTGGAAACGGCGCAAATCGCCGTACAGGCGAGCTTGACCGGCCATTTGGTGCTCTCGACGCTGCACACCAACACTGCCGTCGGCGCGGTCACCCGACTGCGCGACATGGGCGTTGAACCGTTCCTTCTGTCCTCGAGCTTGATCGGCGTGCTGGCGCAGCGGCTGGTCCGGGTGTTGAATCCCGCGAATCGCATCAAATTCGTGGCCGGAGAATACGAGCGCCGCCTGCTGAATCTGGATCCCAAGGGCCCGCCCATGGAGCTGTACCGGCCGAGCAGCGAACCGGGCAATGGTTACCGGGGGCGCACCGGAATCTATGAACTCATCGCCGTTGACGATCACATGCGCACCATGATCCACGATGGCTCCTCCGAGCAGGAATTGGAACGCTACGCGCGCGCCTCGAGCCCCGGCATCCGCGATGACGGCCGCCGCAAGGTGATGGCGGGCGAAACCACCCTGGAAGAAGTACTGCGCGTGACCCGCGAGGATTGATGGGCGCGTTCGAATACACGGCGCTCGATGCCCAAGGCAGGGAACGCAAGGGACTGATCGAAGGCGACACGCCAAAGCATGTCAGGCAACTGCTGCGAGACAAACAACTGCTGCCCCTGGACATCCAGGAAACGGCGAAGCAGGAGGCGAAACAGGGCCGGCGCCGCCGCTTCCTGCGCCGCGGCCTGTCATCGTTGGATCTGGCGCTTCTGACGCGTCAATTGGCCACGCTGCTCAGGTCCGGTCTCCCTTTGGAGGAGACCCTGCAGGCGGTGGCCGAACAAACCGAGAAACCCCGCGTGCAGCGCATCGTCCTGGGGGTACGCAGCAAGGTCGTCGAAGGCCACCCGCTGGCCGACGGTTTGCGGGATTTTCCGCAGGCCTTTCCGGAGATCTACCGCGCCACCGTGTCGGCCGGCGAGCAATCGGGCAAACTGGATCAGGTGTTGGAACGGCTCTCCGATTACACCGAATCGCGGCAGGTAATGGGCCAGCAGGTCAGTAACGCGCTCGTGTACCCCATCGTCCTCTTGGTGCTGTCGTTCGGGATCGTGTCATTCCTGCTGGCCTATGTCGTGCCGCAGGTGGTCGCGGTATTCGAATCGAGCAATCAGGAGCTGCCGGTGGCAACCCGCATCCTGATCGATATGAGCGATCTCATCCGTCATTATTGGTTCTACGCGCTGATCGTGATCGGCGCTGTAGTGTGGGGATTCCTGCGCTGGCTCAAGTCTCCGGAAGCGAGGCTGCGATTCGATCGATTCCTGCTGCGCTTACCGGTCGCTGGAAAACTCATTCGCGGCCTCAATACCGGTCGTTTTTCGCGCACATTCAGCATCTTGACCGCCAGCGCGGTGCCGGTGCTCGAGGCGTTGCGCATCTCAGCCGAGGTGGTCACCAATATGCCGATGAAGCGTGCGGTTGAGGAGGCGGCCCTGAGGGTGCGAGAAGGCGCCCCAATCGGCCGATCTCTGGCGGCACGCAAGCTGTTTCCGCCCATGATGATTCATTTGATCAGCAGCGGGGAAAGCAGCGGCGAGCTGGAAAAGATGCTCGAGCGAGCGGCCACCAACCAGGAACGCGAAATGGACGGCTTGCTGGCGAACATGACCAATCTGCTGGGTCCGATGATGGTGGTATTCATGGGCGGGGTCGTCATGTTCATCGTTGTTGCGCTTTTGTTGCCCATATTTCAGCTCAACGACCTGGTCAAATAGGCCAACTGTGCGACGGGGTATTGCGCCTCAACGGCGTTTCCGTTTATAACGCGCGCGTGTCAGTTCATTAAGAAGCCACGTGCTTCGGAAGCATGAGCGAAAAGCCCGAATCCGACGAGTTCGAGGAAGAAGACGCAGAGGACACCGCGCCGGGTGGCGATGATGTCGACGTCGATCACATCATGCGCGACGTCGATTCCCAGCGGCGCCGCGCGCCGAAGGGAGCGGAGCCCGCGTGGCGGCGCCTGGAGCGCGTCATGGAGGAGCGCCGCACCGCTGAGCTCATGAGCGATTTTGACGACTACGAGATTGCGGGCGTGGATCCCGGGGCGGACGCCGATGATTCCAACGGTGCAGATGCATCCGCTGAGCCGGCGGAAAAAGGCACCCGAAAGAAGAAGAAAACCCGCTAGCGTTTGCCGCCCCGGGTGTCCTTGAATCTCGTTACCCTGTCAGATCTCGTTTTGCTTCGCAAACCGACCGATGTGCTCTGCCGCGCGAAACGCCAGTGCCTGGATGGTCATGGTCGGCTGACCCCTTCCCGAGGTCACGAAATTCGATCCGTCGCACAAAAATAGATTCGGCACATCGTGCGTGCGATGGAACTTGTCGACCACCGAGGTCTTCGGATCGTTGCCCATCCGCGCCGTCCCCAAAAGATGCACCCCGGCCACATTCTCCTCGACCGCGTCACGCCAGATTTTTTGCGCACCCGCGGCCTCCAAGATCTCGTAGGAGCGGTCCTGGAAGAATTTCGAGGTGGCCATATCGTCCGGATGATCCTTGTATGTCACACGGATGGCGGGTATGCCCCAGGCGTCCTTCAAAGTCGGGTCGATGCTGACGCTATTGGACTCCAACGGCAGCGATGTGGTGTGCCCGGTCGAGGCCATGGCCCTCGGAAATGCCTCCAGTCTCGCCTTGAACTCGCTGCCCCACCGCGGCAGATCGCCGCCGCCGTCGAGCGCCCACAGCGCGGGCTGCGGATTGATGCGCGCGTCGATGCCCCCGCCGCCATAAAAACCGCGCTTCGGGTCGGAGTTGTAGAAATCATGCAGGATACGAGTCACCTGCACGCTTTTGTACTCGTTCAATTCATGCTCGAAGATGCCCTGGGCGCCGGAACCTTGGTTGAACATCAGGTACTTGCCGACCAAGCCGCTCGAATTGGCAAGGCCGCTTGCGAAGCGGTTGCTCGTGGAATTTAAGAGCAGACGCGCAGTCTCCGCCCCGTTGGCGGATAGCACTACGGCGCGCGCGGGTTGAAAATGTTCGTGCCTGCCGGCGTCAAAATAGTGCACGCCGGTGCTGCGTCCCTTGGCGTCGACCTCGACGCGAAACACATAGCTCTCGGGCCGGATCTCGCAACGTCCGGTTGCTTCCGCTTCCGGGATCATGGTGTACAGCGTCGAGGATTTCGCGCGAGCCTCGCATCCGAAGCCCATGCAGAAGCCGCAGTGCACGCAAGGTCCGCGGCCGCGATATGCTTTCGAGGCGATGGCCATCGGCGCCGGAAATGGATGCAAGCCCAGCTTGCGGGCGCCGCGTTCCAGCAGCACGCCCGACGATTTCACCGGCAACGGCGGCATCGGGTAGGGTCTGCTGCGCGGCGGATCGAAGGGACTGGCGTAGGCGAGTCCGGAAACGCCCACTTCCCACTCCACCTTGGTGTAGTAGGGCTCCAGATCCTGATAGCTGATTGGCCAATCGGCAAAGCCGGTTCCCGGAATGCCGCCCAAGACGCTGCGTTCGTTGAAGTCGATCTCATGGAAGCGCCAAAAATTGGCGGTGTAGTGCGTGCTGCTGCCGCCCACGATGCGCGCATAGGTCGCCGGCAGAAAACCGCCGAAGGGCTGGCGCGCCGTTTCGCTCGGCAGTTTGCGAAAGGTCTGCGGGCTGATCTTCGGGCTGTTGGTGATGCCGTTCAAAAAGAAATACTTCAGCTCATCATGTTCGAAGTCGCCAGCCTCCAGCCGCGGTCCCTGCTCGAAGACCAAAACAGTGAAGCCGGCCCGGGACAATTGGCGGGCCATCACACCGCCGGCGGCGCCCGAACCGACCACGATGAAATCCACGGTCTCGCCGGACTTGAATTGGCGGCCGCTCAAGCGTGCTTTTCCGCTGGATACGGGACAAACCCCTTGTACTCGGCGTCGTAGTAGCCGAACGGCGGGGCAAAGGCGTGTTGATCCACGAAGCCCAGCAGCTTCCATCCGGAACCCTGGTAATTCCCGCCGTACTTGGGCGAGCTGAACATCCCGAGTACTGTGAGCATGCGCGTGGTTTCAAAGAACGGCGTTCGATCATGGGTCTTCAAAAAGGCCAGCTGCGCCTCGGCCGAGGCCGCGGCGAAGGACTTCGCGCCCCGACTGGCAGTGTGGAACTGGGCCTGAAACTCGGCCAGCCCTTTGGCGTAATCCGGCGCCATCATCGCAAAGTAGGTCGACAATGACTTGTCGATGAAGTAAACGGCCCGCGCCTCACGGGCGCCGGGGGTCGCCCCGCTGGGCACAATCTGAGCGCAAATCGCCTCGACATCGGCGGCATCGGCATCCTTGAGAAATTGCAAATGGCCGGGCGCGGCATCGGCCGGCATATCCTCGGCGTGATGCGCCGCCGCCGTAATGGCGGGCCACTGCGACAGAATCCAGGCGCCGCTTAACCAACCGCCGCTCGAAAGCAGGAAGGAGCGGCGCGAATGGTCATTTTGTTTGTCGTCGGGTGGGTTCATCAAATCTCTCCACGCTTGGCAAATTGTCCAATGTGCTCGGCGGCACGAAAAGCGAGCGCTTGGATGGTCATCGTCGGCTGTCCCCGGCCCGAGGTTACGAAGCTTGATCCATCGCAGAGAAAAAGATTCGGTACATCGTGTGTGCGGTGATACTTGTCGACAACGGAGCTTGCAGGATCGTTCCCCATGCGGCAAGTGCCGAGCAGGTGCACACCACCACGCGCATAGCGCGGCGCGCCTCGCCAGGTTTTTTCGGCGCCGGCGGCCTGCATGATCTCCAGCGCGCGATCCTGCAGAAATTTTGCCGTGGCCAGGTCGTCCGCATGATCCTTGTAGGTCACCCTCATCGCCGGTATTCCCCAGGCATCCTTCAGAGTGGGATCAAGGCTCACGCTGTTGCTCTCCTGAGCGAGCGAGGTGCAATGCCCGGCGGCCAGCATCGATCGTGTGAATCCTTCGAGTCTGGCCTTGTAGTCCGCGCCCCAGCGCGGCAACTCACCGCCGCCCGACATGGCCCAGCCGACGGGCTCCGAACCCATGCGCGCATCGATGCCGCCGCCGCCGTAAAACCCGCGCTTGAGATCGGCATCGTAGAAATCATGCAGGATGCGCGTCACCTGCACGCTCTTATACTCATTGAGCTCATGTTCGAACTGCGCGTAAACGCCGGAACCTTGATTGAACATCAGGTACTTGCCCACCAGGCCGCTCGAATTGGCGAGGCCCTGAGGGAATTGTCCATTGGCTGAATTCAGAAGCAATCGCGACGTTTCGGCGCCGTTGCCCGATACCACCACGGCCCGCGCTTTTTGAATCTGCTCATGCCTCTGCCTATCGAAGTAATGGACACCGGTGGTACGCCCCTGTTTGTTGAGCGCCACCCGATAAACATAGCTTTCGGATCGAATCTCGCAGCGCCCAGTGGCCTCCGCTTCCGGAATCATGGTGTATAGCGTCGAGGATTTGGCCATGACCTCGCAGCCGAAGCCGATGCAGAATCCGCAGTGCGCGCAGCCCGGCCGCCCGCGATACGGCTGCGACACGATGGCCATCGGTGCCGGGAAAGCATGCAGTCCGAGCTTGCGTGCGCCGCGCTCCAGGAGCACTCCTGAGGACTTAACCGGCAACGGCTGCATGGGGTAGGGTTTGGTGCGCGGAGGGTCGAATGGACTGGCGTACGCTAATCCCGATACCCCGACCTCCCATTCCACCTTGGTGTAGTACGGTTCAAGCTCCTGATAGCTGATGGGCCAATCGGCAAAGCCTGTGCCCGGTATGGCACCGAGCAGGCTGCGCTCGTTGAAATCATTTTCGTGAAAGCGCCAGTAATTCGCGGTGAAGTGCGCGCTGCTGCCGCCGACGATGCGCGCGTAGACCAGAGAATTGCCCATGCGGGGTTGAACCGCCGCCTGGGTGGGATCGTCCCTGAAGGTTTGCGGACTGGTGGCGGGATTATTGGTAATGCCGCTTAAGTATTGATATTTGAGCTCGTCATGCTCAAAGTCGCGCGTGCCCAAGCGCGGACCTTGCTCCAGTACGACGACGCTGAAACCTGCCTGCGATAGTTCCCGCGCGATCACCCCCCCGGCTGCGCCGGAACCCACGACGACAAAATCCACGGTCTCGCTGGGCTTGAAGATATGGCTGGGCAATCAGCTCTCCGCGGAAAGAGGATCATGGTGCACGCGGCGCAATTCATGCGTCAAGGCCCACCGCGCCAAAAATGTGCCACACTCAATTTGTGCCGCCATTTGAAGAATATTCTCAGCGTCTCGCGGAACGCGAAGCGCGCCTGGTACAGCTCGACCAGTTGCACGCACGTATTGGGAGCATACGGCTCGGCATCGGCGCATCATTTTTGATCATCGCCGGGATGTGCATCGGCCCATGGGCAGTTGCGCCGGCGTGGCTATGCGTTCCCGTCGCGGCCTTCATCGCCGTGCTCCTCTACCACCAGCGCGTTCGAACCCGCCGCATCCAGGCGCAGCGAGCCGTCTCGTTGTATCGGGAGGGGCTCGCACGCATGCAGGATCGATGGGCGGGCACAGGTGCGACAGGCCAGCGCTTCGAGGTGCCGCACCACATCTATGCCGACGATTTGGATCTGTTCGGCAGCGGCAGCCTGTATCAGCTCCTGTGCGCAGCGCGCACCCAAATGGGCGAAAACATTCTCGCGCAGTGGCTGCTTGCGCCCGCGGATATCGATGTCATTCGGGCCAGGCATGCCAGCATCGCCGATCTTCGCAATCGCTTAGGGCTTGCGCGAATCCCTTGCAATCGAGGGCGAGTCCCTGCGGATCGATTTGCATCCGAAAGCGCTTGAAGAGTGGGGTCAGGCGCCCAATCGTCTTGGGGGACCCTGGATGCGCCTCGCCGCGCTGGTCATGGCGATCCTTGCCGTGGCGGCGCTCGTCGCTTGGGCGGCATGGGGAGTGCTGTTTCCCTTGCTGGCAGTCATCCTGGTCGAGGGGGGCATTGGCTACGCGCTGCGGAAACCCATCCGCGCTGCCATTACCACCGTGGAGAGCGCGTTCGAGGATTTGAAGGGGTTGTCGGTGCTGTTCCGGCGCATCGAGAGCGAACGACTCGACGCGGCGCCTTTGGTGGCGCTGCAACTCAAATTGTCATCGCACGCGCTGCCCGCCTCCGCCGCAATCGCAAAGCTCGCCACCATCGTCAATTTCGTCGAGGCACGGCGCAATCCGATCCTTGCCCCGTTCCTGTTGCTGCTCATGTACCCGCTGCAAACCGCGCTGGCGGCGGAAGCATGGCGCAGCATGCATGGCGCCAGCATCCGCGCCTGGCTTGAAACGCTGGGTGAGATCGAGACGCTCAATTCGTTGGCGCGCTATGCCTTCGAACATCCCGAGGACCCGATTCCGAAGTTCGTGGACGGTGCTCCTGTCTTCAAGGCCGCCCAGCTTGGCCATCCGTTGATTCCTGCCGCGGCTCGTGTCTGCAACGACGTCGACATCGGCGGCCGAAACCGGGTGCTGCTGGTGAGCGGTTCGAATATGTCGGGAAAGAGCACGCTGCTGCGTACGATCGGCATCAACACGGTGCTTGCCATGGCGGGAGCGCCGGTACGCGCCCGGTCCCTGCAATTGGCCGCGGTGCAGATCGGCGCCAGCATCCGCATCAATGACTCGCTGCATGAGGGCAGTTCGAGGTTCTACGCTGAGATCACGAGGCTGCGCCAGCTGTTCGAACCGATGAAATTTCCGCTGTTGTTTCTGTTGGACGAGCTGTTGCAAGGTACGAATTCGGCGGACCGGCAGGTGGGCGCGCAAGGGCTCATCCGGGCACTGATCAAAAAAGGCGCGATCGGATTGATCAGCACTCATGATCTGGCGCTCACCGGCATTGCCGGTCTGGAGCCCGGCGCGATCGAGAATGTGCACTTCCAGGACGAGTTGTTGGATGGAAAACTGAAGTTCGATTTCAAGTTGCATGCCCGGCGTGGTCACCAAGAGCAATGGCGTCGAACTGATGCGCTCGATCGGGCTGGAGGTTTGAGCAGAAGTCGCGCTCTTGGCTGACGTTAGACCGGTCCCCTCAATGAAAATTTCGCGAAGCCACCACGAGATCGCCGAGCATCGGGGACAGATTCGTCAGGCGTTGCGCGATGACATGCTGCACGTCCCCCTCGCGCTGCAGCTTACCCTGCACCTCGAGCAGCCGTGACTCGAGCAGTGCGGCGCGTTGCTCGATGGCGACGCGGTTCCATACGATGAGATTCACGTAGCCGGTCTCGTCTTCCATGGTGACGAAAGTCACGCCGCCCGCACTGCCCGGCCGCTGGCGCGTGATCACCAGACCCGCGGTAATCACCATCTTGCCGTTGGGCTGCTCCCATAATTCCTGCGTGGGCACGATGCCCCGCTGCCGCAGTTTTTCGCGCAACAACGCCAACGGATGGCGGCGCAGCGTCAACCCCAGGCTGCCGTAGTCGGCGACGATGTCCTGGCCCTCGCGCGGCGCGCGCAGCAGCGGAATGCCTTCATCGACACCGGTCGCCGCAGGCAGGAGGGGCAACGCCCGTTCCACCCCGGTGACCTGCCACACCGCGCGATGCCGATGCCCGCGTGAGTCCCGCCAAGGCATCCGCGGCGGCCAAGGCCTCAAGATCGCGCCGATCGAGCGCGGCGCGCTCGGCCAGATCCGCGATGCCGTCAAAGACCCGCGCGGCGCGCGCGGCCAGCAGCCGCGCGGCACCCTCTTGCGACAGATGCTTCACCAGGCGCAATCCCAAGCGCAGCGCGGGACGGCCATCCTCGCGCCGCTCGAGCGTGCAATCCCAACTGCTCTGCATCACGTCCACGGCGCGCACTTCAACGCCATGGCCGCGCGCATCACGCACCAATTGCGCCGGCGCATAGAAACCCATCGGCTGGCTGTTGATGAGCGCCGCGCAAAACGCCGCCGGCTCGTAATGCTTCAGCCAGGCGGAGGTATAGACCAGCAGCGCGAAGCTGGCGGAATGAGAATTATGAACGACAAAATGATTGGCCAAAAAATTGTGATCGCCCTCGATTTGCAAGTCGTAGGTCTCCCTTTCACCGACGGGTTCGATCTCCACAATCCGGTCCCAGTAAAGATCGGATGAGCAAGGCGCCAGACAGAGGGATGGAACGCGCCGTCGCAACATGATCGCCAACCTTCAGCTTGCCCAGCTCGCACCATCCACCCATGGTCATGAAAGGATGTTCGGCTGTTGCCATGATTTCATGTCCGAGAGCGCTGCGTAACCGCCATACGGATTTCACGCCGCTTCGAATAACGCGCAAAACCTTACGCTTCCGCAAACGCAGGTCATCGTCGCATGCAAGCGTGTTCTTCAGGTGCGCCCGCCCGGCGACAATTTCATCGATGGTCAGCCATCTTCCGGTATCCGCATCGACCACCCGTGTCTCGCCGACGACACACTCAGGAAATCCATATTCGCCGAACCCCAAAATTTGTTTGAAGATCTGCTGTGCAAAACTATCCTCATAGCCGCGCTCGCGCATGCCGTCGATCAGTTGCTTCTGGAAAGGCTCCAATCCGCCCTTGCGTTTCCAGGCGGCCATCGCGCGGCGCAGCCGATCGGCCTCGCCCGGTGAGAAACCGGCCGCGACGATGGCCAGCTGCATGACCTGCTCCTGAAAAATCGGCACGCCCAGCGTGCGCTTGAGCACCGCCTCGACCTCTTTGCTCGGATAACTCACCGCCTCCTCGCCGCTGCGGCGGCGCAAATAGGGATGCACCATCTCGCCTTGAATGGGGCCCGGGCGCACGATGGCCACTTCGATCACCAGATCGTAGAAATTTCGCGGCCGCAGGCGCGGCAGCATGGACATTTGCGCCCGCGATTCGATCTGGAACACGCCGGTGGTGTCGGCGCGGCAAATCATGTCGTACACGGCCGGATCCTCGCTCGGCACGCTCGCCAGATTGAGTCCGCCCGCCACGCGAGGAGCCGCCGAATTCATTGACCAGATGAAAGGCGCGCCGTATCGCGGATGAGCATCCCCAGGCCCAGAACATCCACTTTCAAGAGCCCCAGCGCATCGAGATCGTCCTTATCCCATTGGATCACCGTACGATCCGGCATGGCCGCATTCTCGATGGGAACGAGTTCATCCAAGCGCCCGCGCGCGATGACGAACCCGCCCACATGCTGCGACAGATGGCGGGGGAAGCCTAAAATTTCCGCTGTGAGCGCAATCAGGCGGGCAATCACCGGATCTTCCGGATCGAAGCCGGAGGCACGAATGCGCTCCGGATCGATGCGCTGGCCATCCCACCACTGCATGCCGCGCGCCAGCTTGTCGACCTGCGCCAGATCGAGCCCCAAGGCCTTGCCCACGTCCCGCAGCGCGCTGCGCGGGCGGTAGCAGATCACGGTGGCGGCCAGCGCCGCGCGTTCGCGGCCGTATTTTCCGTAAATATACTGGATCACTTCCTCGCGCCGCTCGTGCTCGAAATCCACGTCGATATCGGGCGGCTCATTGCGCTCCTTGGAAATGAAGCGCTCGAACAGCATGGCCATGCGCGAGGGATCCACCTCGGTGATGCGCAGGCAGTAGCAGACCGCGGAGTTGGCCGCGGAACCGCGGCCCTGGCAGAGGATTTTTTGCGAGCGCGCATATTCGACCACATCGTGCACGGTGAGAAAAAACGGTTCGAATTTGAGCTCCGCGATCAGGCGCAACTCATGTTCGATGTTTTCGCGCACGGCAGCGGGCGTCCCTCCAGGCCACCGATAGGCGCAGCCCCGCATCGTCAGTGCGCGCAAATGACTCGCGGGAGTTTCTCCCGGAGGCACGATTTCCTCCGGGTACTCGTAGCGCAATTCATCGAGCTTGAAACTGCAGCGTTCGGCGATGGCGAGTGTTTGCGCCAACAGCGGTTTGGGATATAGCTCGCTCAATCTGGCCGCGGGCCGCAGGCAACGCTCGCCGTTCGGATACAAAGCGTAGCCGGCAGCCTGCAGCGGCTGTCCGATACGGATCGCCGTCAGCACATCCTGCAGGGCACGACGGCTGCGACGATGCATATGCACATCGCCCGCGGCCACGCACGGCAGTCCGAGCACCGTGCCCAGCGCCTCGAGCAGTTCCAATCGCCGTGCATCGTGGCCGCCGGTCAGAAGTTCCACGCCAATCCATAAGCGTCCTGCGAACCGCTCGCGCAGCCAGCGGCCGTCTTCCTCCTGGCGCTGCAAGGCCGCTTTGTCGGCGCGCGGCAGCCAGAGAACCAAGCATCCGGCGAGGGCACCCTCAAGATCGCCGCGCGCGAGCGCATAACTGCCTTTGGGAGAAGCGCGGCGTGCTTTGCTGATCAAACGGCACAGAGCGCCATAGCTCGCCCGATCGGTGGCCAGCGCCACTATTTTGAGCTCATCGATGCAGTTGAGTTCGCTGCCGATGATCAAAGGCAGCTCGAGCTCTTTCGCGGCGAGGTGGGCGCGAACCACGCCCGCCAGCGAGCATTCATCGGTGAGCGCCAGCGCGCGGTAATTCAAGGTCTTGGCTTGCGCGACCAGTTCTTCGGGTTGCGAAGCGCCGCGCAAAAAAGAAAAATTACTCAGGCAGTGCAGTTCGGCGTACACGGTCTTTCTTCAAGCGAACACACCGTGCACATACCAGCGCTTGGACTGACGCTCCTGAAAAACCCAGAGCCGCGCGCCAGGGGATTGCCATGCGTCCGAGCGTTGACGCGCGACGTAGTAATCGCGCGCCACACCCTTGCCGTCCCACCAGCCGCTTTCGATTCGTTCAGGACCCTGCAGTATTTCCGGCGGCGGTAATGGCAACGGTTCGTCAAGCAGCCACAGCGGACGCGGCATTTCCTGCTGCACCATCCCCTCGCTCAATGGCGCAGCAGTTCAGGCGCAGTTCATGCACCCGCCGCCACGCCGCTTCGGGCCTGTGTTCCGGGATTAGACAGACGCCATACACCGCCTTCTCGCCCAGGCGTGCGCGCAAACGCTCCACCAATTGCGGCGCGCTATCGCGGGCAGCACCCGTCAATCCTCCGGCAAAGGCATCGAGCGAACTTGCCGGGAGTCCCCGCAGGGGACCGGAGATGAGTTCCATGCCTCGCACCGGCGCTTTGAGGGTGAGCCGCGCCAGCTTTTGACCGAGCACATCGCCCAAGCGCCGGCGTTCACTCGTAATGCTGGCAAGACCCAGCTGCACGCGAGTCGCCGGCCCTTCGCGATGCTTCAGTCTCAGCGCCAATGCCTGTACGCCGGCCTGACGCCGGCGCAAGAACTGCGCACAGCGTTCGATCAGGGGTTCAAGCGCCTTTTCCAAATACGCGACATGCTCGATCTCCGTCTCGAAATCGCAGCGTTCACGAAAACGCTCGCGCGGCACAAATGTTCTTCGCGGCGCAAAGCTGCGCGCCAGCGCGATATCCAGATCCCGCACCAGGGCAGGATTCAAACGACGCGCAAGACCGGCGCGCGGCAGGCGCAGCAGTTCGCCCAAGCGCGTGACGCCCATGGCGCTCAAGGTCTGCAGTTTCTCGATATCCCAGCCGGTGCAGGCAATGGGCACCTTTGCCAGGTGACCCGGCAGCAGCGCCGCATCTTCTATCCGCGAGCGGATCGCCGGCGCGCGCCAACCACAACGCCGCCAAGGTCGAGGGTGCTGTGGCGCTCAACACCGGCAGCGCCAGCCGGCGCCAGCATGCCTCCATGTCCGCATGCAGTTGTTCAAGCGAACCAAACAACTTCACGCTGCCCTTGATTTCCAGCAACAAGGCATTGGGCGGCTCCATGCTGACGAAGGAAGTGAATTGCAGCGCATGCAGACAGAGCCTTTGCAGCACGGCAGGTTCGCTCTGCGCCAATTCCGGGAATACCGCGGCATACCACAGTTGCCTTGAGCGCGGCCGCGCGTTCGCTTGCGCGCTCGGCGGCGGCGGCAGCACCGACACGGGCAGCGCCGTGTCGGGGCGACTCGCAGCCGCGGCAAATAAGTCTGCCGTCCGTGATTTCGCAGAACGCAATTTCAAGGACCACCCAGATCCACGGGGCCGGGCCGGCCGCCTTGTACTTTGAGCAGATCAAGGCTCGCCGCATGCTCACCCTGGCTCATGACCATGCGCAGGCTGGCGGGTGAGGATTCGAAGCGATGTCTTTCGGGACGAAACAGCACACCGAGCGCACCGCCCGCCTCGGCGGCGAGTTTCAAGCGCCGCAGCCAGCGATCATCGGTCCCTTTCAACCAGAGCAAAACAGCCGCGCAGACACCGGAACTCAAAGCCTGTTCAGCGGCCCACAAAGCCTCGGTGGCGGTATCAGGGCGCACGATCAACAAACGCCCCAGTTCGATCCCCTGCTGTGCCAAAGCAGGTGCGTAGGGCTCATGAGGGGGTGCAATCCAGACCAGCCAAGGCGCATCAACACTGCCACAAGCTGCACGTTGGCAGGCCACCAGAGCCGGTAGGAAAAGCTGAACCTCGCCTAAGCCGGTATCATCGAGCAGCACCTCGATGAGCGACGCCGTCGGCCACCCACCCCCCGGCAAGCGGGCATCCAGCGAGCTTCTACCGGTGGACCAAACCGGACGAGCGGGGGCGGCCGAGGCGTCTTTTAACTTCCAGACACGCGCATCAGCCAAGATATCCGCAAGCGCCGATATCTCACGCGGCATCCACGTCTTTACCACGACGCAGTACACCGACAACCACTCCTTCGATAATCATGGGTTGTTCTTTGAGATCGACACGAATGGGTTCGAAATCGGCGTTTTCGGGCAGCAACCAAACGATCGCGCCTTCCTGCCGATAACGTTTGACCGTGACCTCGTTTTCCAAACGCGCGACCACGATTTGGCGATTGCGTACTTCAGGGGTGCGATGCACGGCCACCAGATCGCCATCGAGGATGCCGGCATTTTTCATACTCATGCCCTGCACTTTCAATAAGTAATGCGGTTGCGGTTGAAATAGATTAGGGTCGATTTGATAGCGCTTTTCGATATGTTCCTCGGCCAGGATGGGGCGCCCGGCAGCCACACGACCGATGAGCGGCAGACCCAATTGTTCACGCAGAATGTCCTTGAGTTGAATGCCGCGGGAAGCGCCCGGGATCAGATCGATCACGCCTTTACGTTGCAGCGCGCGCAAATGCTCTTCGGCGGCATTCGGCGACTTGAAGCCGAGCGTGCGCGCGATTTCCGCCCGAGTGGGCGGCATGCCGCTTTCGGAAATGGCGTTTTGAATCAGTCTAAGGATCTGAGTTTGACGGGGGGTAAGGTCCGACATGCATCACCTGGATATGTAGACAGTGACTGGCATTATATACAGTCTCTGGGCCCTGGCAAGTTCGGCATTTGCGATCTATAAATTCCTTTCAAAATGAGCCACAACGACAACGACTTAACACCACGCGGTTTGCAAGACCGTCTTCTCGGCATGGACCAGCCCATCACGCGGCGCGATTTCTTGAACGGCGTCGCCATCAGCCTGGGCGCCTTGCTGCCGTTGGCCGACGCACTGCCTGCAGGCTCCAGCGGCGGGGCTCAGGACGCGCCAGGCTATTACCCGCCGCTCCTGACGGGATTGCGCGGCAGCCATGCGGGCTCATTTGAGGCCGCCCACGCACTGCGCGACGGGCAGAACTGGCCTCCCCCAACCGACACGGGAGAGGAATACGACCTGATCGTCGTGGGCGCGGGCATCAGCGGCCTGGCCGCAGCACACTTTTATCGCGCACGAGGACATCCCCATCGAGCCGCATATTGCTGCTCGACAATCACGACGACTTCGGCGGCCACGCCAAGCGCAACGAATTTCACCTGGGAAACCGCCTTCACTTAATGAACGGCGGCACCCTGGACATCGACAGTCCGCGGCCCTACGGACCGCATGCGGCGGGGCTGCTCACCGCGCTCGGCGTGGATGTGGCGGGCCTCATCAAAAAAACCCAATACCCGCATTTCTATGAACACCTGGGACTGCAGCGGGGCGTGTTTTTCGATCAAGAAACCTTCGGCGCCGATAAATTGATCGCCGGTATCGGCTCCATCCCGCTCAAACAACTTCTGATATCGGCGCCGCTGTCTGCGCAAGCCCGCGAACAAATCATTCAAATACAAGAGCAGCGTATCGATTATCTTCCGGGCTTGACGTCGGCAGAAAAGAAACAACGTCTTTCCCGCATCAGTTACCTGGCTTTTCTGCGCGATCTGGCGCGGGTCGAACCGGCAGTCCTGCACTTCTACCAGGCGCACACCCAGGGCGAATGGGGGGTGGGCATCGACGCCGTATCCGCGCTCGATTGCTGGGGCATCGGGCTGCCGGGCTTTCAAGGCATGCACCTGGCCAAGGGGTCCATCGAGCGCATGGGATACACCCCCGCGGGATACGAAGACACCGGCGGTTCGTTGCATCTGCACTTCCCGGACGGCAACGCCACCATCGCGCGCCTGCTGGTGCGGGACCTGATCCCGCAAGCGGTACCGGGCGACGGCGTCGAGAACATCGTCACCGCGCAAGTCGACTATGCGCGGCTCGACCGCGTCCGGAACGCCCATCAGATTGCGGCTGAATAGCACGGCGGTGAACGTGCGACACATCGGAGAGCCCGCGGCGAGCCGCCGCGTGCGTGTAACCTACCTGCGCGACGGCAAGCCCTACACCGCCGAGGCCCGCGGCGCGGTGCTCGCCTGCTACAACGTGATGATTCCCTATTTGTGCCCGGAACTGCCGGAGGCGCAGAAACAGGCGCTGCACAGCCTGGTCAAAACCCCCTTGGTCTATACCAGCGTTGCCCTGCGCAATTGGCGGGCATTCGAGAAATTGAAGGTTCACAACGTCCATGCACCCGGGGGATATCACTCCTCATTGCGGCTTGAATCCCCACGTCGATATCGGCGCTTATCGGAGCCCGCGATCGCCCGGACGATCCCATCCTGCTGCACATGATGCGCACGCCCTGCAAACCCGGTCTTTCGGAGCACGATCAGAACCGTGCCGGACGCGCGGAATTGCTCACGACCAGCTTTGAAACTTTCGAGCGCAATATTCGCGAACAATTGGATCGTGTGCTCAAGGATGGCGGATTCGACGCCGCCCGCGACATTACCGCCATTACGGTCAATCGCTGGCCGCACGGCTATGCCCCCGAATACAACCCGCTGTTCGACGCCGACGTGCCGGAAGCGCAGCGGCCGCACGTATTGGGGCGAGCCCGATTTGGCCGGATCACCATCGCGAACTCCGACGCCGGCGGGGCCGCATATACCGACTCGGCGATCAATCAGGGGTATCGCGCAGTATCCGAACTGTCACGCAATGGTCTTTAAGGCTTATTGCGCCGGCCAAAATTGCACTTTGATGGCGCATTCTTAATAATTTGCCGCGTTGTCGGAAATGAACTACGTGAAAAAACGTCTTTCGACACCGACAAATCGCTATTTTCGGTTGCATTCGAGGCCCGAATTTGGCTTTATGTAGCCACTGTGTTGCGACGCGGGCAGGTCCGAAAGCGTGACTCGACCCTAGTGTGGCAGCACTTCGGAGTTTTCCGACACGAATGAATTAACCCTAGGGGAATATTTTTATGAATTTGACAACCACACTAAAGGCCTCAATCGCAGCGGCTTGCGTCATCGCGTTCGCGGGTTGCACCGACCTGAAGCCGATCCAAGCGCAAATTGACGATCTGAAGTCGCAGGTCAGCAAACTGCAAAGTGACACGGCGAAAGCTTCGCAGGATGCGGCGGCGGCCAAAGCAGCGGCGGCCAGCGCGGCCTCGGCGGCTGCCGGCGCACAGAGCACGGCGAATCAGGCGTTGTCGACTGCACAAGCCAATTCGACCGCCATCGAAGCGATCAACGAGAAGATCGATCGCATGTTCAAGAAGTCCGTTTCCAAGTAATAATCGATCCTTCGATCAAGCGCCGCGGCAACCCCGCGGCGTTTTTTTTTGCTACCCTAGCGAGCCAGGGAGATGCGCGCGGGCGTTCCGTTCGCTTCCTGAAAAATACGTTCGGCGGCATCCCAATCGATCTTGACGCGGTGTTTGGCCGTTGCGGCGACAATCTGGCGCGTCAGCGAGGTCGCATCCTCGACGTCTTCGGCACTGGTGCCGTCCAAGGGATGGTGAACCTCCAGATACAGTTCCCCGCCAGCCCAACCGGTCTTGATGCGCTGATTGACGATGCGCACATCCATGCCCGCCGCCACCTCGCCGAACAGGAACTCGATATCCTCGGGATAAAGCCGAATGCAGCCATGCGTGATTTGCATCCCGACCCCGACGGCATTGTTGGTGCCGTGTATCAGGTATGAACCGCCGGGAATGCCCAGTCGCAACGCATAGTCGCCAAGCGGGTTATCGGGCCCGGGCGGAATCGACGCAGGCAACACGTCTCCGTCTTGCAAATGCTTGGCGCGAACCGATTTGGGCGGATACCAAGTCGGGTTTTTCTCCTTTTGCACAATCTTGGTCACGCCGAGCGGTGTTTTCCAATCCATCTGGCCGACGCTGATGGGAAAGCTCTGGACTGTGGGCCGCTTGCCGACATCGGTCCGAAAGTAATACAGGCGATTGTCGGGCAGGTTGACGACGATCCCGGTGCGGGGCACGTTCGGCAGAAGATGCTGCGTCGGCAAGCGCACGATTCTGCCGGCGCCGGGCAGCCAGGTATCCACCCCGGGATTCGCGGCAACGATTTCATCAAAGCCCAGATGATTCTCGCGCGCGATGTCGGGCAGGGTATCTTTTTGTTCGGCCGCAATCTGCGCGGGGCTGCCGATCAAATCTTGAGGCGGAGCGAGGACAAAAGTCTGCGCCCGGGCACCCGCGGCCGCCAGCAGTACCGGCCAGCACCACGCTGCACGCATTGCATTTCCGCGCCTCATCAGTAGCGTATGAGCGCCGATCCCCAGGTGAAACCACCGCCGAACGCCTCGAGCAACAGCAGCTGGCCGCGCTTCACCCGACCGTCGCGAACGCCGGTATCAAGCGCAAGGGGCACGGAGGCGGCTGAGGTGTTGCCGTGCTTGTCGATGGTGACGATGACCCGCTCCATCGAGAGCTCGAGACGTTTGGCGATCGCTTCAATGATGCGGATATTCGCCTGATGCGGAATCAGCCAATCGAGCTGCTCTTTGTGAATGTTGTTGGCATTCAAGGTCTCGGTGACCAGTTGGCCCAGAGTATTGACCGCCACCTTGTAAACCTCGTTGCCCTTCATCTCCACGCCCGCTTTGCCTTCGCGGATCAGTTTGAAGCCCTTGGAGACACCGTCGGGGTACGTGAGCAGATCTTTATATTTGCCGTCGGAATGCAAGCGCGTGCTGATGATGCCCGGCTCATCCGAGGGTTTGAGGATGACCGCGCCCGCTCCGTCCGCAAACAAAACGGCTGTTCCTCGATCGCTCCAGTTTATGATGCGCGACAGCGTCTCGGCACCCACCACCAGCGCGCATTTTGCCTCGCCGAGCCTGACGAACTTGTCCGCCACGCTCAAGGCGTAGACGAATCCGGTGCAAGCGGCTTCCAAACTGAACGCCGGACAGCCGTGTATCCCCAGTCGATCCTGCAGCAGCGTGCCCACATTCGGAAAAACAAGATCCGGGGTCGTCGTGCCCACACAAATCAAATCTATTTCCGCGGCGCTGACGCCCGCGGCATCCATCGCACGCCGTGCCGCATGCTCGGCGAGATCGGTCGTCGTCTCGCCTTCCGCCGCCACGTGACGCTGCGCAATTCCCGTGCGGCTGCGAATCCATTCATCGCTGGTATCGACGAGTTTTTCCAAATCAGCGTTGGTTATTATTTTTTTCGGCAGATAACTGCCGGTGCCGGCGATTTTTGAGTACATCGATATCCTTCAAACACCGCCTGAAGCGCCCAGCAGCTGGACGATTTGCGCGGGAACGCCGTTGCGCGCTTCCAATACCGCCACCTCGATGGCGCGCTGGAATCCGGGTACATCGGTGCCGCCGTGACTCTTGACGACTATACCGTTCAGACCGACCATGGTCGCGCCATTGTAGCGACCGGGGTCGAGGCGCGTGCGCAAAGCGTCGAGCGAAGGCTTCGCCATCAAGGCGCCGAGCTTGCGGCCCGGATTGCGCGAGAACTCCTCGCGCAGGATGCCGCCGATGTAGCGAGCCGCGCCCTCCATGG
This sequence comes from uncultured Gammaproteobacteria bacterium, assembly GCA_963775565.1. Lineage (GTDB taxonomy): Bacteria > Pseudomonadota > Gammaproteobacteria > Steroidobacterales > Steroidobacteraceae > Bog-1198. The sequence continues at coordinate 257,593 of CAVZJP010000013.1, read as the reverse complement.
CCTTCAATGCGATGTTCCCCGTAAATCCGTCGGTTACCACGACGTCGACCTTATCGGAGAAAATATCATGACCCTCGACAAAACCCACATAGTTGATTGGTGCGGCGCTCAGCAGGTTGTGCGCAGCCTGGACGGTTTCGTTGCCCTTGATCTCCTCCGCGCCGATGTTCAGCAGGCCCACGCGCGGCCGTTCGTGGGCGCCCTCCAGATCCGCCGCGAGCACCGATCCCATCACGGCGAACTGGCATAGCTGCGCCGGAGTACATGAAGCATTGGCGCCCAAGTCCAGCATGTAGGTATGCCCGCCGCGCGACGGGATGAGCGATACGATCGCCGGCCGCTCCACTCCGGGCAGCATCTTCAGAACGAAGTGCGCGGTCGCCATCAATGCGCCGGTATTGCCGGCGCTCACGCAGGCGTGAGCATCATGGGCTTTCACCAGATCGATGGCCCGACGCATCGAGGAATCCTTCTTGCGTCTCAGCGCCTCGCGCGGGTGATCGCTCATCTCGACCACATCATTCGCGAACAGACAGGCAACGTTGTCCGGCGAGGCACCCGCCAGCTCGCGCTGCAAGTCGGCCTGCCTGCCCGTCAGGGTGAAGCGCACGTCGCTGAATTCCCGGGCCGCCGCCAGGGCCGCAGGCACGGTAACCGATGCTCCGCGGTCGCCGCTCATGGCGTCGATGGCAATATGGAGCGGCCCGGACACGGTGCGTTGAGTTGAAGGCTTAGGCGGCGAGCAATTCGCCGCGTTTAAGTCAGCGGCCTATTCTTCCGCCGCCGCATCCGCCTTGGTCTGCAACACTTTCTTGCCGCGATAAAATCCGTCGCGGGAAATGCGATGGCGCGAATGCGTCTCGCCGCTCTTCGCGTCGATGGACACCGCGGGTGCCGGCAGCGCCGAATGGGAGCGGTGCATGCCGCGCTTTGAAGGGGTCTTTCTGCTTTTCTGAACTGCCATGGGTTAGTCCTATCAAGTTTTCTTCAACAAATCCTGTAATCCGGCAAACGGCCTCGTCGTGGACTCTGGCCTGGGCGACGGCGCGCGACCACAATTCTCCGGCGTGCTGCACGCCGCGACGATCGGCAACGCCAATAGCAATTCTTCCTCTGCCAATTCGCGCAACGACACCCAGCCTTCGTCCATCAAATAAATCTCTCGCGGCGAGTCCGCGGGTGCCTCCGCTTCGGTCGCCGCAAATTCAATTTCGCTCTCGCTTGCCACCGAATATTCGAAGCCCTGCGTGCAGCGCTGGCAAACCAGTCGCGGCGTCGCCTGCACGGAAACGGTTGCGCCTGCGCGCCCCCCATCCAACGAGGCAAACGCGAATTGTGCTCGCAATGACCCGCTCGAATCCGCCAATAAATCCTGCAGCCGATCCAGCTCGCTCAAGCGGTACGCCCGCTCCAGCACCGCCCCGTCTTCCGCCAGGCGCGCGCATTCAACTCGGTCAGGCAAGCCCGATGCCATGGGCCGCGTATAATAGGGTGCGTTCCCACCCCTGTCAAAACGAATCCGGTGCAAGTCTTTGTTTTTGAAGTCTCCGCCGCCACTTATTTTGGCCTCCACCTCACGTTACCGGAAGGAGCTCCTGGAAAGGCTTACCTTGGCCTTTTCCTGCGTCGCGCCGGGCGTCGATGAAACGGCGCTGCCAGGGGAGTCAGCGAGGGCTCTGGTGTCGCGGCTGGCCAGCGCAAAAGCCACGGCCGTGGCATCGCAACACCCGCAGGCCTGGGTCATCGGTTCCGATCAGGTTGCGATTCGAGTGGATGATGCGAAATCAGAATGGGTGCTGGGCAAGCCCAAAACGGCCGCGCGCTGCGAGGAGCAGCTGCAAAGCTGCTCGGGCCGCACCCTGTCCTTTGTCACGGCAGTAGCGGTGATGCACGAAGACAGCGGCGCACTGATCGAATTCATGGACACCACCCGGGTGGTATTTCGCGTCCTCGACCCGGCCACGATCAAACGCTACGTCGCGAAAGAGCAACCTTTGGATTGCGCGGGCGGATTCAAAAGCGAGGGGCTCGGCATCACTCTGTGCGAATCGATCGAGAGCTCGGACCCCAGCGCCCTCATCGGCTTGCCTCTGATTCGGTTGAGCGCAGCGCTGCGCGAGGCAGGATACGAACTGCCTTAGGAGACAGGCCCCTGGTGCCGCGGCTTCTTTGAGCGCGCGGCGCTCTTCGACCCTCTTCCCGCGGCTTTATTCTTGATGGGTGTAATTGCGTCGAGCACGCTGGACAATTCGCCCGGCAAAGGCGCACTGATGTGAAAGGGGACGCCGGAACCCGGCCAATCGAATGCCACGGAATGGGCATGCAGGAAGGTGCGCTTCAGGCCCAGACCTTTGAGCTCGGCATTACGGGCACGATCCCCGTACTTATCGTCTCCCAACAGCGGGTGCCCCGCGAAGGAGGCATGAACGCGAATTTGATGAGTGCGGCCCGTGGGGATATCCACCTCCATCAATGTGGCCAGCGGGCCGAAAAACTGGACCGGCTTGAACACACTCACGGAATCCTTGCCGGTGGCCGCCACGCGCACATGCCGCTCGCCGTGCTGACGATTGTCGGTCGACAGCGGCGCATCGATTCGCTTGGTGCCCAATTGCCAGCTGCCCGCGACCAGGGCCAGGTAAGTCTTGTGCATACCGCCATTTCGGATCAAGGCATGAAGGGCGCTCAAGGTGCTGCGATCGCGTGCCACCATCAGGCAGCCGCTGGTGTCCCGATCGAGCCGATGAACCAGTTCAAGGGTCTCCCTTGGTCTCGATGCACGCAAAGCCTCGATGACGCCGAAGCTCATTCCGCTGCCGCCATGCACTGCGACACCGGCGGGCTTGTCGATCACCAGCAGGTGGCGGTCCTGAAAAATGACTGCGCCTTCCAACAGTTCCAACAGGCTGCTCGAGGGCCGCCCGGGCTCACTTTGCGCATCGATACGCACCGGCGGCAAGCGCACCTCGTCGCCTTCTTGGATGCGGTATTCGGCTTCGACGCGCTTACGATTGACCCGCACCTCGCCCTTGCGCAGCAGGCGGTAAATTCGGCTGCGGGGCACGGTTTTGAAGTGCCGCATCAAAAAATTGTCGATGCGTTGACCGGCCTCATCTTCGGTCACCGTGCGCAGGGTCAGCGGGCTCTTTGGCCCGCCCAGACGGGGCAAATCGATGGCTGGGGTGTTCATTGCTTGGCTCATGGTCGTAGTGTGGTGATTCTAAGGTATTGATTACATTGACCCTGAGGCCATGTCGTGATAGTGTCTCAAAACCGTGTCAGGCGCGATACTTCGCATAGACACAGGTTTCCGGTGGCGCCCCCGTCCGTTAAGGAGCGCCGCATATTAGTTGGTTCTGGAATTCCAGACCATCGCTCGGCCGATGAGACAGCCCGCGAAAGACCTAAAGTTTGGGTTCGGCGGCTGATAAGCGGTTATCCGAGAACAAGGCCCCGGGCTTGCCGTATACGTTTTGGCTTAAAGTAATAGAGTTAATGCCGTTCGCGCAGATCGCGTTCGGCGTTATCGTTTGCTTTGCTGCATCCTTCATTGCGGCCCCGGCTTTTATTCTCAAGCTCTCCTCGGCCCCTACCACTTTAGTTGGGGCACATGAAAAGAATGCTCGTCAACGCAGTTCAAGAAGAAGAACTGCGAGTTGCACTCGTCGACGGTCAGAAACTATACGACTTATCGATTGAGATCCCCTCTCGGGAACAGAAAAAATCTAACATCTACAAAGGCCGAATCACCCGCGTAGAGCCGAGCCTCGAAGCGGCGTTCGTGGAATATGGCGCGCAGCGCCATGGCTTCCTGCCGCTGAAAGAGGTCTCCAAGGAATACTTCCGCACCCAGCCTGCCAATGGAGGCCGGCTGAACATCAAGGACCTTCTGCAGGAAGGCCAAGAACTGATTGTCCAGGTTGAGAAGGAGGAACGCGGCAACAAGGGCGCTGCCCTCACTACCTTCATCAGTCTCGCCGGCCGCTTCCTGGTGCTGATGCCCAACAATCCGCGTGCCGGCGGCGTGTCGCGCCGCATCGAAGGCGAAGATCGCGAGCAAATGCGCGACGCGATGAACGGCCTGGTCATTCCCGACAGCATGGGCGCCATCGTGCGCACCGCCGGCGTGGGTCGCAGCACCGAGGAATTGCAATGGGATTTGAACAACCTCAAGGCCGCATGGGACGCCATTGTCGCGGCCAATGATGGCCGACCCGCGCCATTCCTGATATTTCAGGAAAGCGACGCGGTCACGCGCGGCCTGCGCGATTACTTTTCCGATGATGTCGGCGAATGCCTGATCGACCAACCCGAGGCCTTTCAAAAGGCTCAGGAATACATGCAGCGCTTCATGCCGCCGGACGCGCAGCGCAAGTTGAAGCTTTATCAGGATCCGGTGCCGCTATTCACGCGTTACCAGATCGAGAGCCAGATCGAATCCGCCTACTCGCACAAGGTTACCCTTCCCTCGGGCGGTAGTCTGGTGATCGACCATACCGAAGCCCTGGTCTCCATCGACATCAACTCGGCGCGCAGCACGCGCGGCGGCGACATCGAGGCCACGGCGCGCAACACCAATTTGGAGGCGGCGGAGGAAATCGCCCGGCAGTTGCGCCTGCGGGATATCGGCGGCCTGATCGTCATTGACTTCATCGACATGGAATCGCAGGCGAATCAGCGTGCCGTGGAAGATATGCTGCGCGACGCGGTCAAGATGGATCGTGCCCGCATCCAGCTGGGAAGATTGTCGCGCTTCGGCTTGCTCGAGTTATCGCGTCAGCGCCTGCGCCCCGCGTTGAGCGAGACCACGCATATCAACTGCCCGCGCTGCAACGGCATGGGGACCATACGCGGCGTGGAATCGATGTCGCTGGCGCTGCTGCGGCTGATCGGCGAGGAAGCGCGCAAAGAGCGCACCGGGCGGGTCATCACGCAGGTGCCTGTCGACGTTGCCACGTATCTCATCAACGAGAAACGCGATTGGCTCAATCAAATCGAGTCGCGCGACAAGGTGTCGCTGGTGATCGTGCCAAATCCCCATATGCAGACGCCGGCCTATACGCTACGGCGCATTCGCGACGATGAGAAGGAGCTGCCGGAAAATACCACTGCCAGCTACCAGCTGGCGGATCAACCCGCCATCGATGATTCGAATATTGGCAGCCGGGACAAGAAACCTCCCAGCGACGCACCGCTCGTTCCCAGCATCGTGGCAACGGCCACAGCGCCCCCCGTACCCATGCCGGTCGCCCCGGCGGCGAAGGCGCTCGTCGAAGCAGCGCAGCCCGGGATATTTGTAAGAATGTGGCGGTGGCTATTCGGCAGCGGCGGCACGGCCCCCAAGTCCTCGGCAGCACCCGCACAAAGCCAGCGCCCATCGCAACATCGTGAGGCCCGGCATGACAGGTATCGTAGCGGACCTGACCGAGACCGAAACCGTGATCGTGACCGTGGCAACCGCGATCGTGATCGCGACGTGCGGCGTGACGGTCCACGCGATCCACGGCGCGATCGGCCGCGCGGCGATCAGTCGGAGCGCGGACCCAGCGTTCAGCGCAGCGAGGCGCCTCGCCAGGACCAGCCGGTCCGGCAGGATGCGGGACCCCGTCAAAACCAACCTCCGCGAGGAGACCAGCCTCCACGAGGAGATCAATCGCCCCCCGCCCGGGGCAATGAAGGTGAGCGAGCGGGGAACGAGCGCAACGGCAACGAGCGCGGAGAGCGCGGAGGACGAAGTCGGCGCAGGCGCGGGCGCGGCCGGCGCGACGGCGGCGAACATGCGGCGAACGGGGGCACCCAATCCTCCCCACCCGCTGCCAGCGACAGCCACGGCGCCGACTCATTGTCGGCGGGCGTGACCGCTTCACCTCCGTCCCAGCCATCGCCACAACCATCGCCACCACCAGCGCCGTCCGCGCCGGAGAGCGTTCAGCCGTCGCCGGCGTTCGCTTCGCCGCCCGCTCCTCGAGCCGTCGAAGCTGCCCCACCGAGTACGGGAACGGAAAACAAGTACGTGGTCTGGTCTTCCTCGCCGGTCGAGGTTCCGCGCGGAGGCCCGGACGAGCGCTAACCGAAGCGCCGCAGCCTGATCTGCAGACTCAGACTGACCAGCAGGAGCGCGGCCGCAAGGCCGCGCAGCGCGGACACTGCGACATCGTAGGCAATGGCGATGACGGAACGCCCTACGGGTAGCCCCGCGCGGGCATACAGATGAAACGTAATGCTCAATGCCACGGCTGCCATGACGTAGGCCAACACCCAGCCGCGCCGCTCCGCGACCAACAGCGGGCGATTCGGCACCGGGCGTTGGACACCGGGCCGTAGGCCATACGCAACCAACGTCAACACCAGCAGCAGCCCCATCAGCGATCCTAAGTCCTGCATGAGCCTCAGGGCGTCCCAGTGATGCCTGCCGAGCTCAAGAAACGGGTCGTCCAGCCATGGAAACATATGCACACCGCGCGCGCCCTCATGCGTGAATGCGTCCCAAGCAAGGTGCGTGGCGGCACCGGCAAGCAACCCGCCCGCCGCGCGCGCCCATTGAACAAGGCTGCCGATATTGGCCGGAGAGGCGACGGGCCGAGAACGCGCATACGCGCCTTCCGGCAGCACTTCCAAGACCGGGGTCCTGATGACCATCTGAAAAATCCAATAGGTGATCAAGCCCACGGGCAAACAAAACGTGATCAAGGACAGGGCGCTGTGTGTTTCCACGCGGCCGAGCCGCCAGGGGGAAAACAGGCCGAAGTCGGGCACCATCGCGCCGATCACGCAAGCGGACAGAAGACGCCAGCGACTCAACAGGCGCGCAAACGGCAGGATGGCCGCAGCATGGGAAATGGTGAAGGGCATGGGGTCTTATTTTTGCCAGTCAGGTGTCATCGCATTGTCACATTACATACCTATAAATCGGGGGCTGCGCCTCACTATTAACTGGATACAACAATGGCCAACATGTCCGCGGCAGAACCAGCACCCTTAAACGTTGCCAGCCCGGCCGCTCCATCGAAACTCCAAGGGCATAAAACCAGCCCTTGGTTCAATCTGCTCGCCGTTGTGGTAATCGTTTTCGGAATCATATACGCCGGCTATCACTTGGCGGATGACTTATCTGTGGTCCGCGAAACCCGCGCATACCCTTTCATCCTGCTGGGCATTGCGTTGGCGATCGCCTTGGGATTCGAATTCGTCAACGGATTTCATGACACGGCGAACGCCGTCGCCACCGTGATCTATACCAATTCCATGCAGCCAAACCTCGCCGTCGTGTGGTCGGGAACCTTTAATTTCCTTGGGGTGCTGTTCTCCACCGGAGCCGTGGCATTCGGGATTGTGTCGCTGCTGCCGGTCGAGTTGATTCTGCAGGTGGGCAGCGGCGCCGGGTTCGCCATGGTGTTTGCGCTGTTGCTGGCGGCAATACTGTGGAATCTCGGGACCTGGTACTTCGGCCTGCCCTCATCGAGTTCACACACGCTCATTGGTTCCATCATCGGCGTCGGGCTCATGAACCAGCTCATGGCTGCGAACCCTTCCGGCACCAGCGGAGTGGATTGGGCGCAGGCCACCAAGATCGGCCAAACTCTGCTGATTTCGCCGTTGATCGGGTTCAGCGCGGCCTTCTTGCTGCTGAGCATTCTGAAGGCCGTCATCCGCATCCCGGCGCTCTACAAGGAACCCGAGGGCAATAAGCCGCCCCCCTTGTGGATTCGCGGTTTGTTGATATTGACCTGCACCGGCGTGAGCTTCTTCCACGGTGGGAACGACGGTCAAAAAGGCATGGGGCTCATCATGCTGATCCTGATCGGCACGGTGCCCACCGCCTACGCGCTCAATCGCACCATGCACGAGAGGGATGTGGGCACCTTCATGGCTGCCTCGGCGCAGGCCCAATCCGCGCTATCGCACTATGCGGTGGGCCCAGTGCCCGCCGATGCGCGAGAATCGGCGATGCAGGTCGTCCGAAACCGGGCGGTGACGCCGGAGGGTCTATCGGCAATCGCTGCACTGACAGGAACCATCGCGACCGAAGTGAACCTGTACCATTCCATGGACAAGGTGCCGGCCGAACAAATGGTGAATATCCGCAACCAGATGTACCTGGTGAGCGAAGGACTGCGCTTCATGGCGAAGGACAAGACCATGAACATCTCGGACGCCGACCAGAAATCTCTCGCCGCGTACAAGAAGCAACTCGATCATTCCACCAAATTTATCCCGAATTGGGTCAAGGTCGCCGTGGCGATCGCCTTGGGACTGGGCACCATGATCGGCTGGAAGCGCATCGTCGTCACCGTGGGCGAGAAGATCGGCAAGACGCACCTGACCTACGCGCAAGGCGCGTCCGCCGAGATCGTGGCGATGGCCACGATCGGAGCCGCTGAAATGTATGGGCTGCCCGTCAGCACCACGCATGTGCTGTCTTCCGGGGTGGCAGGAACCATGGTGGCCAATAAATCCGGACTGCAGTGGTCGACGGTCCGCAATTTGTTGATGGCCTGGGTGCTGACTCTGCCGGCCTCGATCGCCATTGCAGGCGCACTCTACTGGCTGCTACGCACTTTCCTGTAAGCGAGCAAGCAAGCCTCGCGAGGCGGCAATGGTGAGATCGAGGACTCTCTCGAAGTCCTCGGTATCGCCATAGTAAGGATCGGGCACCTCGGCAACGTTGAGGGCCGGCGCATAATCCAGGAATAGCGCCACCCGCGCGCGCGAATTCTTCGGCCGCACGGCCTCGAGGGCTTTGAGGTTATCCCGATCCATCGCGAGAATGAAGTCAAAGCGCGCGAAGTCGTCCTGGGTCACCTGACGCGCGCGCAAATCGCTGATGTCGATGCCGCGCCGCAGAGCAGCACGCTGGCTGCGGACATCCGGCGCGGCGCCCGCGTGATAGTCGGCCGTCCCCGCAGAATCAACTTTGATCCCCAAACCAGGCGCCTCCATCACTGCCAAGTGCCTCAACACACCCTCCGCCGTCGGGCTTCGGCAGATATTGCCGAGACATACGAAAAGTATTTTCAAGCAATCATCCGCTGAAAACTCCCTAATCCTCGCGCAATCGCAGGTCGCCCCAGCGATGAGCACCTTTATTTTCGCGGACGATTAGCGTAAAAACTACAGTATAGGGTGATCGGTCAGAGTCGATCGAACCGAAAGATTGATTATAAAACTTGGGAAGGGATAGACATGAACCATTTATTTGACCGGCGGTGCCGCGCATTTGTAGCGGGCACGCTACTGATCGGATGTTTCACTGGGGTCGGTTATGCTCAGACTGCCGCGACTGCCGACCAGTCACAGCTCTCGGAGGTCGTGGTCACCGGATCGCGCATCGCGCAGTCCGGAGCAGCCGCACAGCAACCGATCACCATTCTTAATCGGGATGAAATCGATAAGACGGGTCTGCAAAGCGTCGGCGACCTGCTGGGCCAGTTGACGACCTCCGGGTCGACGCTCAATACGAAATTCAACTCGTCCGGAAATTTCGGCTATCCCCCGGATGGTGGCGGTATCGGCGCGGGTTCGTCGCAAGCCAACTTAAGAAACCTGGGCCCGAGCCGGGTGCTGGTGCTGGTCGACGGGGTACGTTGGGTCAACGAGTCCTCGGCCTCGGGCGTCAGCGGCAGCGCGGACTTGAATACCATCCCGTTGGCGATCGTCGATCACATCGAAGTACTCGAGGACGGCGCCTCGGCCATCTACGGGTCGGATGCGATCGCGGGTGTCATCAACATCATCACGCGGAAGAAGCTTGATGGCGTGCAGATCGACGGCTACATCGGCGACTACAGCAAGGGCGGGCGCACGACATCGGCCAACCTGACCGTGGGCGGTTCATCGGATAAATTCTCCGGCATCTTCACGGCGAGCTACTTCAACCAGAATGCGATCAGCTCCTCCGATTGGTGGCAATCGGCCACCCCCGAGCCCTACGCCGGCAACGCCGCCGGCAGCTCGGCGACGCCGCAGGGTCGGTCCACCTTCTGCGACCCGCGGGTCGTGGTGCCGAACCCGGGCTCCTGCACACCGGATCAGAGCAATTTCTATGACGTCGCACTGAACAATGGCACGACCACGCCGGTGTGGAATTACCTGAACCCGACGACCGGCACTTCCACTTATCATGACTGGAGCAACGCGGATCGCTTCAACTACGCGCCCTACAACCTGCTGCTGACGCCGAATGAGCGCAAGGCAATGTTCACGAGCATGTCGTACAACATCACCGACGATGTCGTACTGCATCTCAAGGGTCTCTACAACACCCGGACGTCGGAAAATCAGGCTGCGCCGGAGCCCATTTTTGTGGGACCTTACGCCGGCACCGGCGGCATTGCAGACACCATCACCGTCGCCGCAAACAACCCCTATAACCCGTTCGGAATCACATTGGACCCTGCGACCAATTTCGGTTGGATTACGCGCCGGCCGCTCGAGGTCGGGCCGCGCGTGTTCACGCAGGATGTCGACACCTATGATTTCAACGTCGGACTCAGCGGTACGCTGCACATCGGCGACGGGCTGAACTGGGACATCAACTACGCGAACGCGGATAACAAAGCGACCCAGAGATTCACCGGCGGCTATAACATCGCCAAAGTTGGAATCGCGCTCGGCGACGTCAACGTCTGCAATGCGACCCCGGGTTGCGTGCCTCTCGACCTATTCGGCGGCCAGGGCCGGCCGATGACCCCCGCGATGATCAACTACATCGAGGCGACGCAAATCGACTCGAGCGATCAGAAGCTGCAGCTGTTCTCGGCGAACATCACCGGCGACATGTTCCACATCCAGGATCGTCCCGCCGGATTCGCGGCCGGCGTCGAGCACCGGACGTACGACGGGAGCTTCGATCCCGATCCGCTGCGCCAGGACGGAGAGTCGCAGGACTCGCTCGCCTTCCCGGTATCCTCCAGCTACAACGTGACCGAGGGTTATGCGGAATTCAACTTCCCTCTGCTCAAGACCCTCGACGCGAGCGCGGCGGTGCGTTATTCCGACTATTCCACTTTCGGCGGCGATACGACCTACAAATTGGGCGCGCGCTGGCAGCCGATCAAAGACCTCGCGGTGCGAGGTACCTACTCGACGGGCTTCCGCGCCCCGAATCTCGGCGAGCTGTATGGACTGACGCAGTTTGGCGCGACCCTGGTCGACCCGTGCGGCCCCACCAGCGGCACAGTCCAAGCGAAGTACCAAGCGGGCTGCAACGCGCAGGGTGTGCCGGCCGGATTCGTGCAGGCCAACACGCAGATCACGACCTTTACCGGCGGCAATCCCAATCTCAGCCCGGAGAAATCCAAGAGCTACACGGCCGGCGTGCAGTACACCGCGAGCTGGGCCGAAAACTCGGTGACGCAACTGCTGTCTCTGGAAACCTCCTACTGGGATTACAAAATCACCGGCGCGATTCAAGCGGCCGATTTGCAGGCGCTGCTCAACAATTGCTTGCTGGCCGGCGGGGTAAGTTCGATCTATTGCACGCCCTTCACGCGCATGGCCGGGGGCAATCTCAATCCGCCGAAGAATTTCCTGCAAAACTTCGGCGATATCCAGACCGGCGGCGTGGACATCAAGCTGAACTGGGGCGGCGAGCCCCAGCCCTGGGGCAGGCTCACCGCATCCCTTCAGGCGACGGTCGTCACCAGCTATGAAGCGGTGGACAACTATGGCAATGTGTCGCAGCAAGCAGTCGGCATCGAAGTCAACAATGGCGCCATTCCGAAGTGGCGGATGAACGCGCAACTGGGCTGGGCCTACACCAGCTGGCAGGTTAGCTGGATTTTCCGCTACATCGACTCGGTGAAGGAATCCTGCGGCAACGCGACCATCACCGCCGTGCCCGGGTGCTCGAACGGCGAGACTTACCACACCCTGGACTCGGTTCTCTACAACGATGTTCAAGTGAGATGGAACGACGCATTTTCACTGAAGGGCCTGGAGCTGGCGGCCGGCGTAAACAATCTATTCGGCGTCAGTCCGCCGGTTTGCTACACCTGCACCCTGAATGGCTATGACGCGGGCACCTACGACCTGCCCGGAGTGTTCTGGAACGTCCAGGCCAAGTACAAGTTCTAAGTACAAGTCCGACGGCACCCCCCGCGACGAATCGCGGGGGGTGTTAGTTTCCCGCCTACTTTAGTTTCTTGCCAGTTCGGCCCGCACGCGCTCAAGATCTGCCGGCGTGTCGACGCCGGCAGGCGGCGCCTCGGCCACGGTGACGAGCTGTATCCGCATGCCGTGTTCCAAGGCGCGCAACTGCTCAAGCTTTTCGGTGGACTCGAGTGCCGTCGGCGGCCAGGCCGCGAATTGCAGCAGGCTGCGCACTCGGTAGGCGTAGATGCCGATGTGGCGCCAAGCGCCCGCAAACGATGTCGGTTGAGTCGTTGTCGCGCTGTCACGGGGCCAGGGCACCGGCGCGCGGCTGAAGTAAAGCGCGCTGCCGTCGAGTCCACGCAGCGCCTTGACGCAATTCGGATCGCGAAATTCCTGCAACGACTCGATGGGGGCAACCGCGGTCGCGATATCGACCCCGGGCGTGGACTCAAGGGCCGCCGCGACGGCGGCAATCACCGATCCCGGCATCATGGGTTCATCGCCCTGCAAGTTGACCACGACATCGTCGCTTGCGAATCCCCGCGACCTGACCACCTCGGCGATTCGGTCCGTGCCGGATGCGTGATGCGCCGAGGTCATCTGGCAATCGGCGCCGAACTTCGATGCCGCAGCACGTATTCGTTCATCGTCCGTAGCCACCAGCACCGATTGGGCGCCGCTCGCCAGCGCGCGCTGCCAAACCCACTGAATCACCGGCTTGTCGCCGATCATGAGCAGCGATTTACCCGGCAGTCGCGACGCCGCGAAGCGCGCCGGTATGATCACATGAAAGCCCATGCGTGCCGGCTAGGAGCCTGTCCTAGGTTTCCAGCAGCGGATCGTCGGCGCTCAAGGCGCGGGCTTCTTCCGGCAACATGAGGGGAATGCCGTCGCGAACGGCATAGGCCAGCCGATCGGGGCGGCAAACGAGTTCGAGGGAATCGCCGGCACCGGCGCTGCGCAGCGGGCCTTTGCAAATCGGGCAAACCAAGAGTTCTAGCAAGCGCTTATCCATTGATCCTCACGCGCGCGTGGCGCTCTTCTCCATCGACTGCGCCACAATGCCCCGCAGTTTCTCGGAATCACCCGGGGCGAAGACGACGCTGACGGGAACGTACCAATGGTGCGGACCCGAAATCTCCCGGCATTTTACGGCATCCTTCTCGGTCATGAGCACCGGAAGATCGTCCGCGAAGGATATATCGTCAATTTTCAGCGCTGCATGATCCGGCAGCGGGTGTTCGATCACGGTGAGGCCGGCAGCGCGCAGCGTGGCGAAAAATCGCTTCGGATTGCCGATGGCGGCTACCGCGTGCACCGGCTGAACGGAGAATTCGCGTAATGGCTTGGTGGTGCCGAACTTCATCGCGACGGCGCTGGTCGCCAGCAAGCGCATGCGCAGGCCGGACACGCCCTGTGCGTCACCGCCATTGATCACGACGGCGTTCGCCTGCTTCAACCTCTCCGGCGCCTCACGCAGCGGTCCCGCGGGCAACAGCCGGCCGTTGCCGAAGCGGCGATCCCCGTCAATGACAACAATTTCGCAGTCGCGCTCGAGAGCGTAGTGCTGCAGCCCATCATCGCTCACGATGAGATTGCATCCGGCATTGATCAGCAATTGCGCTGCTGCCGGACGATTGCGGCCGGTCGCGACGGGCAGATTGCTGCGGCGTACCAGCAGAATCGCTTCATCGCCGACCAATGCAGGCTTGTCGGAGGCCTGAACCAGCCGCGCCGATCGGGACGATCCGCCGTAGCCGCGCGATACGATCCCTGGCCTGAATCCCAGTTCCGTCATTTGTCCGGCCAGCCAACAAACCAAGGGAGTCTTGCCGGTCCCGCCGGCGGTCAGATTGCCGACCACAATCACCGGACAGGGCAGCCGCGTGGAACGGGCCAAACGTACGGAGAAGGCCAGGCGCCGCGCGGCGGAGAGCGCGCCGTACAGCATCGAGAGCGGCCGCAGCCACCATGGCGGCGGCGCATCGCCGTACCAGATTTCGTTGAGCCAGGATTGAGTCGACATAAGTGAGGCGCCGGGTCAGGCGTTGAAATGCATTCCGTGCAGCGCCGCATACAGGCCGCCGCGAGACAGCAGATTCTGATGATTGCCCATCTCGACGATGCGGCCCTGATCCAGCACGATAATCCGGTCGGCGCTTTCGACCGTGGACAGCCGGTGCGCAATCACCAGGGTGGTGCGCCCGCGCATCAGAACGGCGAGCTCCTGCTGCACGCGCCGTTCCGATTCGTTGTCGAGCGCCGCGGTGGCTTCGTCGAGGATCAACACCGGAGAATCCTTGAGCAGCGCCCGGGCGATGGAGATTCGCTGCCGCTGGCCACCTGAAAAATTCTGGCCGCGATCCGTGAGCAGGGTATCGAAACCCTGCGGCTGCTGATTCACGAACTCCATGACATTGGCCGCCCGCGCCGCCTCCTCCATCTCTGCGTCAGTCTTGCCGACGGCATTGAAGGCGATATTGTTGCGGATGGTGTCATTGAACAGCACCACCTCCTGGCTGACCAGGCTGATCTGCGAACGCAGATCGGTCAATCGATACTGGCGCACATCCACGCCGTCCAGGAGCACTGCTCCTTGCTGCACGTCGTAGAAACGCGGCACGAGACCCACCAGGGTGGTCTTGCCGCTGCCCGAGCGCCCGACGATGGCCACGGTTTCACCGGGCTGCACGTGGAAACTCACGTTTTGCACCACATCGCCCTTCTCCGATCCGTATGCAAAACATACGTCGCGAAACTCGATTTCGCCGCGGGCACGCGTGATCAAGAGCGCGCCGCCGACGCCCTCGGTCGGTTGGTCCAAGACCTCGAACACGCTTTGACCCGCGGCAATGCCCTGCTGCAAAGGGCCGCTCACATTGACCAGACTGCGCAGCGGCGCAGGAATGAGAAACAACGCGGTCAGGAATCCAAAGAATTCATCCAGCGACAAATCGCCGGCTTGCACCTGATGAATCGATACGAACAGGACGCTGCCCAGGGCGATGGCGGCGATGCATTGCACCACGGGGTTGCTGATGGACTTGGCCCGCGCCAATTTCATGTTCGATGCACGGTTGTGTTCGTTGACCCTCTCGAAGCGCTGCGTCTGATGCTCCTCGGCGTTGAAGATTTTTATCAAGCGCAGGGCGTCGATGGCTTCCTTCGCCACGCGCGTGATATCGCCCATCGAGTGTTGAATGCGCTGGCTGTAGCGGCGGAAACTGCGGTTGGCGACCTGCATCAGCCACGCGATCAAGGGTGCGACACCAATGCAAAATGCCGCGAGTTTCCAGTTCAAGAAGAACAGATACCCCACCAGAATCACGATGCTCAAGGAATCGCTGATCAGCGAAATGGCCGCGTTGGTGGCTGCCGCCGCGACCAGCTCGATGTTGTTCGTCAATTTGGACAACAGATGACCGGATTGCTGTTGATCCGAATAGGCGATGGGCAGACGCATGTAGTGCTGGAATAGATCGTGGCGCAGAGTCTTGATGACCTGCCGCCCCACCCAGCTCGGAAAGTAATTGACGATGTAGTCGCCCACGCCGCGCAGCGTGAAGAGCACCACCACGCCGATCGGCACCTGCCAGATGACGTTCGGGTCCTGCAGCACGAAGGTGCCCTTCATGAATTGCTTCACCAGGTAGGCGAGCGATGCATTGGACAGGGCAAATAAGATCGCACCCAGGACACCGATGAAAAACATCCCGGCATGCGGCCTGGCGTACTTGACCAATCGGCGATAAATGGACCAGCCGTCGACCGCGGGCTTCACAGCCGCCGGCGCGGCGCTCAAGGAGGCGTGTCCTCGTGAACGGTGGCGATGTTCAGTTGCGCGAACCCTAGGTGCCCTGCCACATCCATGGCGGTCACCACGGCTTGATGCGTGGTGCGCGCATCGGCGCGAATCGTGATGGGACCGCGCTCCGTGCCCGCTTCCTTCAACAACGCGGCGCGCAAGGTCTCCGGGCTGGCGTTGATCAAGGTGCGCTCATTGACGCGGTAAGCACCCTCGGCCGTGACCGTGATCACCAGGGGATTCGGCGAGCCCCGAGGCACCGGCGTATCGCTGGACTGCGGCAGCTGAACCTTGACCCGGCCCTCCTGATTGAAGGTGGTGGAGACCATGAAGAAAATCAGGAGCACCAACAACACGTCGATCATGTTGATCAGATTGATCTCGGGATCCTCGTGGCGGCGTGGTCGCAGGTTCATCGCTGCGCAGCGCCCCGCACGGCCCCGCCGCGCTCGTCCGTCCTGCGCTCGTCCATTCTGCTGCGCTCGTCCAATGCATCCACCAATTTCATCGCCTCCTTCTCCATGCGGATCACCAGTCGCTCGACCTTGCCTCTCAAGTATCGATAGGCAATGAGCGAAGGGATCGCCACCGCGAGACCCGCAGCCGTGTTGATGAGCGCCTCCCCGATGCCTCCCGACAGGGATCGGGGATCCCCCAGCCCGGTGGCCGTGATGCCGTTGAATGCGTGAATGATGCCCGCAACCGTCCCCAACAGACCCAGCAGCGGCGCCACCGCCGCGATGGTGCCCAGTGTGTTGAGGAAGCGCTCCAGGTCGTGAATGACGTGGCGGCCGCCGTCTTCCAGGCGTTCCATCATGATCGCCCGCGGCTTGTCCCGGTTGGCCAGTCCGATGGCGAGCAGCCTGCCCAAGGGCGAATTCTGCTCGAGCGCCACGACCAATTTATCGCTTAGCTGATCCGCTTCTATCCAGTTCCAGACCTTTTGTGCCAGGTCGCGAGGAATCACGCGATTGCTCTGCAACGTCCAAAGGCGTTCCAATATGATGGCGACTGCCGCGATGGAACAAAAAATGATCGGCCACATGAAGCCGCCGCCAGCGCGGATGATCTCCCACATTTCGTCCTCGTTTAAGTCAAATTATGAAGCAGCGGGCATGATACTTGAGCCATGACTGTTCAGACAGCACTTTTGGCACCCGCTACAAATCATTGATTTATCAAGCACTGTCGCATTCTCCTCCGAGCCTCGGGAAAACGGCATAATGCACGCTGGGAGGGATACAACAAAGTCCATGCGACGCTGGCTCAAACGCGTGACACCGGAGAGGCAAGTGCTGGAGCAGCACTGGTGCTTGAAGCATTTCACCACTTTGCTGCTGCACCGGGGCTGTTGGACATTCAATCGATCCGGCGTGACCCGAGCGTTTGCGCTGGGCTTGTTCATCGCCTTCATACCTCCGATGCCCCTGCTGCCGGTGCATCTGTTCACCTGTGCGCTGCTCGGCGTGTACTTCCGGTTGAATCTGCCGGTGTTGTTCACCACAGTGTTCGTGAGCAACCCATTTACCTGGCTTCCCCAGGTCGCCGGGTCGATCTGGGTCGGCGCAAAGCTCTTGGGCTGGGACTTGATGCCTTTTCTGCACGCCATCAGCCACCAATCCTTTTGGACGGATTTGAGCGAGCTGTGGGCGCCGCTGCTCCTGGGAGCCTTGGTGCTTGGTTTGACCGCGGCCATCGTCGGCTACGCGCTGGCGCAGGTCGTATGGCGCGCGCGCGTCATCTACCAGCTTCGCAGGCGCCGCGTTCGCTCAGGCGGGCGCAGCGTCGCGCTCGACTAGGATTCCGTCCGCCAACATCAGCACGCGATCGAGGCGCAGCGCCAGGCGTTCATCGTGGGTGACGATCACCAGACTGGTGCCGAGTTCACGGTTCAGCTCCAGCATCAATTCGAACACCTGTGCGGCGTTCTTCCCGTCCAGATTGCCGGTGGGTTCATCGGCCAGCACCAATTTCGGCCGCGTCACCAGAGCGCGCGCAACGGCCGCGCGCTGCCGTTCCCCGCCGGAGAGCTGCGAGGGACGGTGCTGGAGCCGTTCGGACAATCCGACGCGCGACAACAGCGCGCTCGCCTCGAGCTTCGCGGCACGCGGGTTCATGCGCCTGACCAGCAGCGGCATGGCCACATTCTCCAAGGCGGTGAATTCGGGCAGCAAATGGTGAAACTGATAGACGAAGCCGACCGCATGATTGCGCAGCCGCCCCCGTTCGGTATCGTTCAGTTGATTCATCGCGGACCCGGCTATGTCCACCGTTCCCCGGCTGGGCAGGTCCAGTCCTCCCAGAAGCTGCAGCAGCGTGGTCTTGCCTGAACCGGACGCGCCGACGATAGCGATTCGTTCCCCGGCCCTGACCCTGATGCTGGCGCCTCGTAGCACCTGGAGAGTCACGCCACCCTGGACAAAGTCCTTGGCCAGATCCACGC
Organism: uncultured Gammaproteobacteria bacterium; assembly: GCA_963775565.1. GTDB lineage: Bacteria > Pseudomonadota > Gammaproteobacteria > Steroidobacterales > Steroidobacteraceae > Bog-1198. Next base: position 239,252 of record CAVZJP010000013.1, on the reverse strand, counting down.
CCTCGAGCACGATTGCCGCTGAATTCGACATGCTGTTCCTCAATCGTTGCGCAAGGATTCGGCGGGCAACAAACGCGCGGCGCGGACCGCCGGATAGACCGTTGACAGGCAGGCGAGGACGAACGCGAAGCCGCAAATGCGCAGCACATCCGCCGCTCGTACGTGTGCCGGCAAGTCGCTCATGAAATACACCCGGGCGTCGAGAAACTTGAATCCGACCAGACTCTCGAGCCCATGCACCAGGTCCTGCAAGTTCACCGCCAATAGCACCCCCAGCAATACGCCCAAGCCAATGCCGAGCAGGCCAATGAGGCTGCCCTGCACCACGAAAACCGACAAGATGCTGCCGGGAGATGAGCCGAAGGTGCGCAGGATCGCGATGTCGCGGCGCTTGTCCTTGACCACCATGACCATGGTGGACACGATATTGAAGGCCGCCACCGCGACCATCAACGACAAAATCACGAACAAGATGCGCTTCGTAATGGCGATGGAGCGGAAGAAATTCACATGTTCGCCGGTCCAATCCTGGATCTCGACTCCCCCGCCGATCGCGATCGCGGCGGCGCGCGACAGCCGCGGCGCGGCATACATGTCGGTGAACCTCAGACGAATTCCCGTGGCATCGTCTCCCATGCGCAAAAGCTTGGCCGCGTCCTGCATCGCCACAACCGCGATGCGCCGGTCAAATTCGTACATCCCGACCGAAAGGATGCCGGTGACCTCGAACGCACGCATGCGCGGGATCACACCGAGCGGCGTGACATCGCCCAACGCCACGATCAATACCACGCGATCTCCCAGCTTGACGCCAAGTTCCTCGGCCAGAGCCTTGCCCAGTATCACGTGATAGCTGCCGGCCGAGAGACTTGCGAGTTGGCCGCTCAGTAGATGTGATTCCAGATCGATGACTCGCGATTCGGCCTGGGGCTGGATGCCGCGCAACAGCACCCCCGAGGACTTATCGGCGTGGGTCATCAATCCCTGCTCTTCGATATAGGGCGCGGCGCCGACCACGCCTTTGAAATTTTCGAGTTTCCCGACGTCCTCACGCCAGTTCGGAATGCGGCCCTCGAGCCCCGTTATCGTCGCGTGCGCCGTCAAACTCAAAATTCGCGTGCGCAGAACCTCCTCAAAACCATTCATCACCGATAGCACCACGATCAAAACGGCCACGCCCAGCCCCAGGCCCACGATGGCTATGCCGGCGATCAAAGACACGAAACCGCGGTGCGGAGAGGCGCGCAAATACCGCAATCCCAAAAATCCTTCGTACCAATGACGCATCATTCGTAACGCAGCGCTTCTGCGGGTTGGGTGCGCGCCGCCTGCCGCGCCGGATAGACCGTGGCGACGAACGTGAGCAGCAGTGCAGCCACGGCGATCCGCACCACATCCGGCGGATGCAGCTCGCTCGGGATGCCTGAAAGGTAGTAGACGTCAGGGTCCATGATGTGGAAACCGAGATTGGATTCGAGAAACGGCACGATCACATCCACATTCAGCGCCAGCGCCAATCCCAAGCCGACGCCCAGCGCCGTGCCGATCCAGCCGATGAGCACTCCTTGCGTCATGAAGACCGCGAGCACGCCGCGCGGACTCAAACCCAAGGTTCGAAGAATCGCGATGTCGGTGCGCTTGTCGTTCACCACCATCACGAGCGTCGCCACGATGTTGAACACCGCGACGGCCACGATCAACATGAGGATCAACCCCATCATGGTTTTTTCGATGCGGATCGCACGAAAGTAAGCTTCGTTTTCCTGGGTCCAGTCGCGCACCTGCAATGCAGGGGTCAGCCGCGCCGCGGCAGCCCGCGCCAATTCGGGAGCCTTGAGCACATCATCGAATTTGAGCCTGATTCCCGTGGGCCCCGTCATCGTCCGCAATGCCTGTGCGTCCTGCAGATTGATCAACGCCAGCACGCTGTCGTGCTCCTGCAGGCCGACCTCAAAAATGCCCGATACCTCGAATTCCTGAAGGCGCGGGGCAAACGTCCCTGTGGCGGAGGCGCCGGGGATCATGACCACCACGGTATCGCCCACGCCGACCTGCAGCTGGTAGGCCAGCATCCGGCCGAGAATGATCCGGTTCGATCCAGGCTTGAGATCAGAGAGTCTGCCATCGCGCATGGCCTCATCGATGGATGAGACGTGCGGCTCCAGGGCGGGGTCCACGCCGCGCACAATGGCTCCGCTCATCGAAGGCTGCCGGCTCAGCATGGCATCGGAGTCCAGGTATGGCGCAGCCCCGAGCAGGCCCGGCGCGCCCTCGAGCTGCCGCAATCGCGTCTGCCAGTCGGCTATCGGCGCCCCGCCCGCGTTCAAGGTGGCATGCGCCGACAAGCTCAGGAGCCTGCCGCGCAATTCGCTTTCGAAGCCATTCATCACCGACAACACGGTAATCAGCGCGGCCACGCCCACGGCGACGCCGAGCAGCGACACCCAGGTGATGAATGACACGAAAAAGCTGTGTTCCCGGGCCAGCGAATAGCGCAAACCCACGAAAACGGGTAGGGGTTTAAACATGCGCGGCGATGGCTCTTTGATGACCTATTTAAATAGCAATACAATCAGAGTGTTAATTGAGTCAAGGATCGGCCCCTAACGGCAGTGTTATAGTTTGAAAGGGCGCATTGATCACTAGGATATCGGTAACAAATGAGGTATGCCATGAGGTATCGAATTCTGCTGCTTGCCGCAGTGCTCGCGAGCGGCTTCGCGGGAGCCGAAACCATTGCGGTTGACAACGGTATTGCAGTCAAACAGCCCGACGTCCCGACGCCGACTCGCGGCATGACGATGGACCAAGTTGCGAGCAAGTTCGGCGCTCCGTCCAACAAGGTCCCCGCCGTGGGGAAACCGCCGATTTCGCGTTGGGAGTATCCCGGATTCATCGTGTATTTCGAGTCCCAGTACGTCATCGACACAGTGGCCGCCGCTTCTTAAATGCAGCTGGTGCACGCGATACATTCAAAGTTCGCGTAAAATTAACTAGTTGATATTTCTCCCAGAACCCACCGCGACTTAAGGTCGCGGCGGGCGTTTTTTTATTGGTTTTTCGTTCTGATGTCACTACTCAATCCCATCCTGCCTCGAAACGACGTGCGCCAAGTGAAATGGGGCAAGTTGTACGGCGCCGCCGCATCGATGGCGATCGCCGAAGCCTCTTCAGACGGCGCGGGCCCGATCATCGTGATTGCGCGAAGCGCACGCGACGCCGAATCGTTGAGCGAGGAAGTTAGATTTTTTGGCGGACCCAATCTGGGCGTGCACGTATTTGCGGATTTGGAGACACTGCCATACGACGCCTTTTCCGCGCACCCGGACATCACGTCGGCTCGCCTGGCCACCTTGGCGGAACTGCCGCGAGCGCCGCACGGTGTGTGGTTGGTCGCCGTCGACACGCTGCTGCAACGACTGGCGCCACGCAGCTACATCGAAGCCTACTCGTTGAAGGTTCATGTCAACGAAACCCTTGATCTGGAAGCGCTGCGCGCCCAATTGACCCTGGCCGGGTATGCCGCGGTCACCCAGGTCGTGGCGCACGGCGAATTCGCCGTCCGCGGCTCCTTGCTCGATGTATTTCCCATGGGCTCGGAGACACCCTTTCGAATCGATATGCTGGATCGGGAGGTTGACAGCATCCGCCGCTTCGACCCGGATACCCAGCGCTCGCTCGACAAGTTGGAGCGGATACATCTGTTGCCGGCGCGTGAAACCCCCTTGAACCCGGACGCGGTGCGCGAATTTCGCCGCCGTTACCGGCTGCGCTTCACCGGTGATTTGTCGGAGCAGCTCATCTACCGCGACGTCAGCTCCGGGGTTGCTCCCGGAGGAATTGAATTCTTCCTGCCGCTGTTCTTCGAACGCACGTCGCATCTTTTCGAATACCTGCCGCCGCACAGCGTGCTGGTGGACGTGAACGATGCAACCGATGCCGTGGAGGGGCTGTGGAACGGCATCGTCGAGCGCCACGAGCAGTTGCGGCACGATCGCCACCGGCCCATCCTGGATCCCGCCGAGGTTTATCTGACCCCACGCGAGTTTCTCGACGCCTGCGCGGTGTGGCCCAGGGTTCAACTGCACACCTTTGAGTGGCCGCCCGAAACCGATGGGCCGGTACAGAATTTTCCGAGCACGGCGCCGGCCGTGGTACGCATCGACGCGCGCGCCGAACAGCCGGCGGCCCAATTGGTATCGCATCTCGCGGCGAGCCGTGCCCGCATCCTGCTGGCCGCCGAATCCGCCGGCCGGCGCGAACTCCTTTTGGATTTGCTGCGCGGTCGGGGGGTGGATGCAAAGGTATTCGATGGCTTTGCAAGCTTCCTCGCGAGCGGACTGAAGCTTGGAATAACGGTATCGCCGGCGGCCGCGGGCCTCACGCTGGAATCGCCGCCGCTGGAAATTCTCACCGAGTCGCAACTATTCGGCGATCGTGCGGGGCAGGAACGCCGGCGCCGCAAAGCCGAGCGCGATCCGGCGAAAATACTCAAGGAGCTGACGGATCTTCGGATTGGCGCGCCGGTGGTGCATGAAACCTACGGAGTCGGCCGCTACGTCGGACTGCAGACCATGGATGTGGCCGGCTACACCGGTGAATTCCTGGTACTCGAATACGCGGATGGCGACAAGCTCTATGTTCCGGTGCAAGCGCTGCACCTCGTGTCGCGTTACACCGGCGCCCCGGCGGAAACAGCGCCGTTGCACAAGCTGGGCGGCGATCAATGGTTGAAGGCGCGCCGCAAGGCTGCGCAACGCATACGCGACGTGGCCGCCGAATTATTGGATCTGTACTCACGCCGGGCCGCCCGCCAGGGTTCGCGCATGCTGGCGGGCGAGGCGGAATATCGTGCCTTTCAGGCCGGCTTTCCATTCGAGGAAACGGCCGATCAAGCTGCCGCCATCGAGCAGGTGATTGCAGACCTGAAATCCGACAAGCCCATGGACCGAGTGATTTGCGGAGACGTCGGTTTCGGCAAAACGGAGGTCGCCCTGCGAGCGGCGTTCATTGCCGTGCAGGCCGGCAAGCAAGTGGCGGTGCTCGTGCCCACCACCCTGCTCGCGCAACAACACTACACGACCTTCGCCGACCGCTTCGCCGATTGGGCGGTGCGCGTTGAGAGTCTCTCCCGCTTTCGCACCAACAAGGAGGCGGAGGGCGTCGTCAAAGGCATTGCCGAGGGCAAGATCGACATCGTCATCGCCACGCAGCGTCTGCTGCAAGGCAAGGTGCGCTTCAAGGACCTGGGGTTGGTGGTCATCGACGAGGAGCATCGCTTCGGCGTGCGCGACAAGGAAAAGCTGAAAGCCCTGCGTACCGAGGTCGATGTGCTCACATTGACCGCGACTCCCATCCCGCGGACTCTGAATATGGCGATGGGCGGGCTGCGCGACCTGTCCCTCATCACCACCCCGCCGGCGGAGCGACTGGCGGTGAAAACCTTTGTTTTGGAATGGAACGAGACGGTAATCCGCGAAGCGGTATTGCGCGAAATTCGACGCGGCGGCCAAATCTATTACGTCCACAATTCGATAGAAACCATTGAAAAAACGGCGCAGGGCATCCGCGAGCTGGTGCCGCAGGCGATCGTCGCGGTCGGACATGGCCAGATGCGCGAGCGCGAACTCGAACAACTCATGCTGGATTTCTATCACCGCCGCATCAACGTGTTGGTCTGCACCACCATCATCGAGAGCGGCATCGATGTGCCGACCGCCAATACCATCGTCATCGACCGCGCCGATCGGTTCGGGCTCGCGCAAATTCACCAATTGCGCGGCCGCGTCGGCCGATCGCATCACCGTGCGTACGCCTACCTGATAACGCCGCCGCGCAAGTCCATGACGGCCGATGCAATCAAGCGGCTGGAGGCACTGGAATCGCTCGAGGAGCTCGGCGCCGGCTTCACGCTGGCCACGCATGACCTGGAAATTCGGGGAGCAGGCGAGCTGTTGGGCGACGAACAAAGCGGCCAGATCCAGGAGATTGGCTACAACCTGTACATGGAATTATTGGAACGCGCGGTCGCCGCACTCAAATCCGGTAAACAGGCCGATCTGGAAGCGCCGCTGCATGCCGGACCCGAAGTCGAACTACATCTGCCTGCGCTCATCCCCGAGGACTATGTGCCGGATGTACACCTGCGGCTGATGTTGTACAAGCGCATTGCCGCCACGCCGACTCGCGAGGAGCTCGACGAACTAAAGGTCGAATTGATCGATCGCTTCGGCCCGATACCCCCTTTCGCGCAGTCCTTGTTCCGGGCCGCCTACCTCAAGCTGCGGGCCGCCGCTCTCGGGATTCGCAAGATCGACGCGGGCGCGAGCAACGGCTATTTCGTATTCGATGAAAGCAACCTGATCGATCCGCAGCGCGTGCTCAAGCTGATTCAGGGCAAGCCGAAGGAATACCGCCTCGACGGCCCCTTGAGGCTGCGCTTCGCACACATCGCGCGTACCGAGGAGGCGTTATTCACGCGAGTCGAGCAATTGGTCGAGGCACTGGCCTAGCGGAGGCGCGCCACACCTATCGGCGACCGCACATGCCTATTTCGGGCCGAGAAAATCCCGTTTGCCGATTTCCACGCCGCCCTTGCGCAGCAGCGCATACACCATACTTTCGTGAAAATAAAAATTGGGCAGCACGAAACCGTTGACATAGTCGGCCGCGGTGAATTTTTGCGATCCGCTCGGGAACTTCAGCTCGATGGTGCGCGAATCGTCACCCGCGACTTGTGCGGCGGTCAGCGTCTTCAGAAAATCCACGGTCTTGGCAATACGCGCTTTCAATTGCGCCAGCGTGGTTTCCGTATCCTCGTGCTTTGGAGCCTCGATTCCCGCCAGTCGCGCCGCGGCGCCTTTGGACGTATCGCAGGCGATCTGCACCTGCCGGCTCATCGGATGCATGTCGGGGAACAATCGTGCTTGCGCAAGAACGATTGAATCGAATTTCTTCGCAGCCGCGTGCGCCTCGGCTTTGTCAAGAATGGCGGACATGTTGGTCAGTCCGCGGATCAAGGGGGGTATGCAAACGTCGTACAGTGAAATCGCCATTCAAACTCTCCTACCTGGTACTTAATCGGGGCGTCACTTTAGCGAAAGCAATCGCGATTGAATAGCGAACGCGCAAGTGCGTTAGCATCGCAGTCATGCTGCCCTCTTCCGAAGCATGCGAGCGCAACAAAGAACCGATCCTCGAGGTGTTGCGAGGCGCGTTCGCCGCAAAGCTGCAGGTTCTGGAAATCGGCAGCGGCACCGGCCAGCACGCGGTGCATTTCGCCGCGCAACTGCCCCATCTCACATGGCATCCGACTGAACAGCTGTCGTATCTGTCTGATTTGGCCGCGCGCGTGAAACTTCAGGGCACACGCAATCTGCGTCCGCCCACCGTGCTTGATGTACGCCAGCCGCTGTGGCCGCTGCGCGCCGTGGATGCGATTTTCACCGCCAACACGCTGCACATCATGTCCTGGCCGGCCGTGATGGCGATGTTTAAGGGATTTGACACCGTACTGCAGCCGGGCGGCGTGCTGTGCATCTACGGGCCTTTCCGCTATGACGGACGCTACACCTCAAAAAGCAACGAGGAATTTGACCGCATGCTGCAGGAGCGGGACCCGCAGTCCGGCCTGCGCGACATCAAGGACGTGACGGCGCAGGGCGCGCAGCAGGGTATGCGGCTCAAGACCGATCACAATATGCCCGCCAATAACCGCTTGCTGGAGTTCGAGAAGGGCTGAAAGTAGCCACACCCCACATTTGGTGGCATAATGACACTGGAACGTTGATTCCGCGCAGTGCAGCGCGCGTTTGTACCATGGCAAACCATAGGGGAAGGTTGACTATGAAGACTATTCGCACATCTGTCGCCGCGGCCGCGATCCTCGCGCTCGCAAGTTTGGGGCTCGTAGCCGCAAGCGACGCGACCACCGCCACGGCTGCCAAAGCCCCGGCCGAAGTTGTGCTGCCGACCACGGCGGACGATTTCAGACTCAGCGATCAGAATCTGCACTCGCATCAGCTGCGCCTGCTCGGCGACGCCAGCGCGATCGTGTTGATCACACAGGCAAATATGTGCCCGGTGAGCCGCAATACCAGCGCTGCCGTCAAAGCGCTGCAGGACGAATACACGCCCAAAGGCGTTGAGATTTTCATGCTCAACTCCACGCCTTCGGATAAACGCGAAGCCATCGTCGCCGAGGCGGCTGCCTATGGCTACAACCTGCCCATTCTGATGGACAGCAATCAGTTGGTGGGTGAGCAACTCGGCGTGACGCGCACCGCCGAAGCCATCGTCATCGATCCGAAGACCTGGAAAATCGTGTATCGCGGTCCGATCGACGACAAGGTGACCTACGAGCGCCAGAAAGCCGCCGCGGATCACACCTGGGCCAAGGATGCGTTGGACGCCCAACTCGCCGGCAAGCCGGTCGCCGTTGCGCGAGTGGAGCCGGTCGGCTGCCTCATCAGCTTCCCGGAACGGGCCAATCTTGCCAACACCAAGATCAACTACGTCAAGAACATCGCCCCGATGTTCGAAGACAAGTGCACGTCCTGCCACGAGCCGGGCGGCATCGGCCCGATGCCCTTTACCAAGTACGAAGAGATCGCGCCGTTTGCGCCGATGATTCGCGAGATGATTCGCACTCAGCGCATGCCGCCGTGGCGCGCCGATCCGACCATCGGACATTTTCTCGGCGATCGCAGCCTGTCGGCCGCTCAGATCAAGACATTGGTTCATTGGGTGGAAAATGGCGCGCCTCGCGGCGCCGGCGCAGATCCCTTGGCCGCCAAGGTCTGGAAGGCGCCCGAATGGCCGCTCGGCAAGCCGGACCTGGTGTTGGACATCCCCGCCTACACCATCCCTGCCAACGGCATCGTGGACTATCAACGCCCCTACGTCATCAATCCATTGAAGGAAGGCAAGTGGCTGCGTGCCTCGACCATCAAGGTCGTGAATCGTCAGGTGGTGCACCATGTGCTGACCGGTTATCTGGCCGAGGTGCCAAAACCCGGCGAAATCGCGAATGAAAGCAAGTGGGGCACATCGTTGGGCGGCTATGCCGTGGGCGCCGAGTCCTTCGTTGAGCCTGCCAACACGGGCGCGTACTTGCCGCCGGGTGGCGCCGTCGGCTTCCAGGTGCACTACACGCCCTTCGGCCAGACGGTCACCGAACACTCGCAGATCGCGCTGTACTTCTACAAGGACAGGCCGAAGTATGTGATGCGCAACTCCGTGGTGCTCAACGCGAACATCATCATTCCCGCGAACAAGGAAAGCACCGAACTGCAGGCGTACATGGATGTGCCCAAGGACATGATGCTGTACGGCGCATTCCCGCACGCCCACTATCGCGGCGCGTCCTCGAAGTTCTTCCTGATCGAACCGGACGGCAAGAAGACCTTGCTGGTCGCCCTGCCGCACTACGACTTCAATTGGCAGCGCGAATACAATTTCGTCACGCCGGTCAAGGTTCCCGCAGGATCGAAGCTGCTGGCTGTGTACACGTATGACAATTCCGTAAGGAATCCGGCCAATCCGGATCACAACCGCGTCGTACCCTGGGGCGACCAGTCCTTCGATGAGATGCTCTATACCGCATTTCATTACGAGTGGGTCGGGGAGACCTCGGACAAAATGGATCAATATGCGGCCTACGATAAGGAACTGAACGAGGACCGCGTGTTCGGCATGCTGGACACGAAGATGAACGGCAAGTTGGATATGTCGGAACTCACCGGCCCGATCGGCAAGCAGTTCGCGGACAGCTTTGCCAAGATCGACGCGGATCATGATGGCTTCATCGAGCCCAAAGAGATGGCGGCGGCCCAGGCTGCCATGATGAAGCGGCGCCAGCAGGCATCGCAGCAGCCTGCACCCGGCGCATCGCCGCCGATGCCGGCCGCGCCTGCGGCGGAGAAGACTGGGGGCGGTCAGTAAATCCTCTTGACGGCCTGTGCGTTCCTTTGATTCCACAAAGGGGTTCGCACGGGCCGCCATCTCGTCTCTTGCAATCGTGTCGGCAACCTTAAGTTGGTTTGGGTGCGCGTCCGCGGTGGAACTTGGCCGGGTGAATACCGGCGCGACGGTTCCAGCCTTCATCGCCCCGGGCGCCGACGGCCGGCAGCATCAATTGAAAGACTACGCCGGCAAGCTTGTGGTGCTGGAGTGGACCAGCCCGGTATGTCCCTTCACCGCTCTGAAATATAAGAACGGCTCCATGCAGGCCCTGCAGCGCTACGCCGCCGCGCACGACGTGGTGTGGCTCTCCATCGACACCTCAGCACCCGGGCGGGCGGGCTATCTGAGCGCCGCCGCGGCCAAAAAACGCATTTTGCAGACCCAATCGACGGTGACGGCGTTTTTATTCGATATCGATGGCAGCATCGCCGGCCGGTATGGCGCCAAGACCACGCCCAGTTTCTTCATCGTCGATCGCAGCGGCAAGCTCGCCTATCAGGGCGCCATGGACGATCAGGTCTTCGCCGATCAGGGGGCGGGGCACGAATACGTGAAGTCGGCCCTCGAAGATCTGATCGCCGGGCGCCGCGTGCACGACCCTGAAACCCAGCCCCAGGGCTGCGCCATTGAATACTAGGTAACGATGCGCCTCGTCAACAAATCGGCAGCGTTCGCGCATGGCCACAGCGCCGCAAAATCGCGCCGCGAACAACTGCTGGATCAAGCGGCACGCGAGCTCAATTCGAAGGGCATTTCCATGACCTCCCTGGCCGCGGTCGCGGACAAGCTCGGATTTTCGCGCGCATCGCTGTACTACTACGTCGAGGATCGGGAAGACCTCATGTTTCAGGTCTACCTCAGATCCTCCGAGATCATGGCGCGGCAGCTCGGCGAAGCGGCACAAACCGGCCGCGGCGCCATGCACGTGGTCGGCGATTTCATCGCCAGAGTGCTCGACCCGGCCGAGCCGGAGCTCGCCGCCTTGAGCGAGATCGGGCTGCTCGATCAAGCCGAGCGCGAAACCGTCCTCGGGGTGTACGAGGCCGTGGTGGCCCGGCTCGCGAGCATCCTGGAGAGCGGCGCCAAAGCCGGCGAAATCAGGCCCTGCGACTTTCCGATCGTTGCACGCACCATCATCAGCATCATTCACTCGATACCGCTGAATTCTGCGATGGCGACCCAGCTCAAGGTCAGCCGCCGCGAGATCATCGCCGCCGCCGCCGACATCTTGAGCAACGGCTGGGGCGCGGACCGCAGGCGCGCCGTGGACCCCCAACCAATCGATTTTTCGCCCTTGCTCAGCCGGCCCAGCGGACTGTTCGATCGCGGCGCGCTGTTCGAGGCCAAGCGCGAAAAGATTCTCGCTGCCGCCTCGCAATTGTTCAATCGCCGCGGCGTCGACACCACATCGCTCGATGACATCGCGTCCGCCGTCGGCGCCACCAAGCGATCGCTGTACCACTACGTCGGCGACAAGCAAACCATTCTGTCGGCCTGCTACGCGCGCACCGACGGGATCTTCTCTTTCATTCGCGAACAGGCCACCGCGCAAGGCGGCGCGGCCATCGATACCTTGATCGCCGTGCTGCGCGCCAATGCAATCTCGCATCAACGCGACGATATCGAGCCTTTGCGTCCCTCCACCGGTTACGACTCGCTGAGCGACGAGGAAAAGGTGCTGGCGACCATGCGCGGCCGGGAATTGGTCCAGGCGTATCGGGTGCTGTGCCTGGAAGCGCACAGCGAGCATTCCATGCGCAATGTCGATCGGGACTGCCTGCTGCTGTTCATGCGTGGCGCGGGAAATTGGCTGGCGAAGGGATTGGTTCGGGGCGACGATCAGCGCAAGGCGCAGATCGCCGCGGAAATTGCCGACCTGTTGCGGCTGGGTCTGAATACTATCTAAATCGCCTCGATGATGATGAGTTCGACTCCCGGCGGCGGCAACGCAGCCTGCAGGTGTATGTTAGGACCCGTCTGCACGGTTTGATCCACCAGGGTGAAATTCGCACTGTCGCTGACGCGATATCGCTTCACGCGATACCTCTTCGAGGTCGGCAGGGTGATCGTCGCCTCATAACCGCCGTTGTCCCGGTATTCGAGCGTGCGGCGCACCGGAAGCGTGATGTTGAGCGCGTCGCCGGATCCTAACGGCTGCGGCGAGACTTGATAATTGCTGATCAAAACTTTGACCAGGCGGCGGTCAGCGGAGCCCCCCGCAACGAGCGCGAAGCCCGCATCGTCGCCGCCGTCCGTGTGCAAAAGAACCGGCGTGTCTTTCAACTGGCCAAACGCCGTGAGCGCATGCCCGATTGCGTTGGGCGCGCCGCCGGCGGCGCGCAGCGCGCTGTCGCCGCGATAAAAGGTCTGATGATCGATCGGGCCGCCCAGCATGTAGATCAATGCGCTGGCGGCAAAAGCCGCGCGGGCCGCCGCAGACATGTCGTGCGCCGTCAGATCCGCGTTCCACTCATCCAGGACGTTCAGCGCGGAACCAAAGCCGCGCGCGTCGAGAATGATGCGCAGCTGCCTGGCGATGGTCACGAAGTCATAGGGATCATCGATATCCACGGGGTAGAAATGCCAGGAAAAGAAATCGAGCGGCAATCGATGCAGGCGAATGAAGTCGATCAACCCTTCGCGATAGGCCCCGCCGTCCAGCGGCCTTGCCAACGCCGGACCACCTACCAAAGCCTCGGGATCGGCGTCCTCGATGGCACGGGCAACCTTTTCGTACAACGCGTAATACTGCGGCGCCGAGCCATTCCAAAATCGCTTTGAATCCGGTTCGTTCCAAATCTCCCAGTAGCGAATCGCGTGTTTGAATCCCCTGTCCCAACCGCGGTTATAGTGAAGCACGATGTGCGCGGCGATCTTCGCGTACTTATCCAAGTCCGGCGGCGGATCCGGGGCGGCACCCAGGCTCCTGCCCAGGCGAAACAACGGCTCCGCGCCCGCCCCCTTGATCGATGCCACCAGGCGATCGCTCTGCGCAAAGTCGTAGCTCTTGGGATTGTCCGGATCGGCGTTCATGTCCGGGAAGATCGCGTCGACGTCGCCCGGCCCAAACTCATTATGTATACGGACCAAATCGATGCGGGCATCGCGATAAAACGCCGCACCGTCGACGCCGGCGGCCGCGTCGGCTTCTCCCGCGGCTTGGCGCCCGAACTCGGCGCCTGGTGCGCCGTTGACGCCGCTCAATGGCCGCAGCGCCCCGATCGGCACGGTCGCGTCCACGGCAATGGTGCGCAAGCCCACGGCATCGGCGCGCGCAGGCGAAGCGCACAGCGCGGCGCAGGCCGTCAATCCGATCGCGGTGGCAGTTGCGATTGCGTGCACAGCGCTGCTGTAAGTATTAGAAGTCAATGACCTGCCCCACGCCGGCGGCGCGCGCCTTCTGCAGAACATGGTGTGCCGAGGCGAGATCCTGGGGCGCAATGCCGAGCGACTTGTACAGGGTCACGTCAAGCGGCGACACCCTGCCGCTTTTGGAAGCATTCGCCACCTCGCCGATCTCTCCCAGAATGTGATCGGGCGTGATCGCCCCTGCCTTGAGGGCAGTCAAGTATTCGCCGCCTTCATGCACCGTGGAATCCCGGCGATCGACAAAGAACCGCGACTTGACCACCGCGTGCGTGTCGATTTCCGCAGCCGAGGAACGGCTCGAACCCACGACATTCAGATGAGCACCGGGCGCCAGCCACTCGCCGAATAGAATCGGCTGGCGCGCGCCCGTCGTGGTGCAGATGATATCGGCGCCGTCCACCGTTGCGCGCACGTCCGTCATCGTCTCGATCAACACCCGATGCTTCGCGCCCTGCTCTTCGGCGAACACGCGTGATTTCCCGAGATCGCGCGCCCATACGCGAATGCGCCGCAGTGCCCGCACCGTAAGCATGGCCTCGAGGTGGCTCTGCGCCTGCTCGCCCGCCCCAAGAATCGCCAGGTCGCCCGCATCCGGCCGCGCCAGCAATCGAGTCGCCAAGCCGCTGGCGGCGGCGGTGCGAATGGCCGTGATTTCGGCCGCATCGAGCAGCGCCACCGGGAGGCCGTGGTCGGGCTCGAACAGCAGCACCAAGCCCAAATGCGACGAGTATTGCGGCGGCTTGTTGCGCGGAATCAGACTCAGCAGCTTGATCCCGAAACATTCCGGATCGGCCAGGTACCCGGGCATCACCCCGAAAAGGCCGCGATCTCCCGGCATGGTGAGGATTGAGCGCAGCGGCAGGACAACCCGTCCCTCGGCGACTGCAATCATCGTCCGCCGCATCAGTTCAATGCACTCCGCCATCGGCAACAACCGGCGCACGTCAGTACCGCGTAATATTCGAATCTCCATCCATTTCCCCTAGGCGCCTGTCTGACGAGGCGCGAGTGAGCCGCGCAGTTCCTTCATGGCCGCAACGAAGGATTCCACGTCATCGGAGTTATTGTAGAAATGAAAACTCGCCCTGAGGTTGGCGTCGCGGTGAGAAGTCACGATGCCGCGGTTCATCAGCTCCGCGCTCAGCCGCGCTGCGTCCCGCGCCGGCACAGCCACCGTGGCGCCGCGGCGCCGGTCTTGCTCGGGCGTGATGCTTGGCCAGCCGATCTCTTGCAAGCGCTCCATGCAGCGGCGGGTCAACTCGTAATTGCGCTTCTCGACGGCCGGCGTGCCTATCCGCAACAGCATTTTGAGGCCCGCCTCGGCCGCGTAGCAATTGACCACGGGCGGCGTCCCAGCCTCGAAGCGCCGCGCGTTCGGCGCCGGACGATTCCCGGTGATGTCCATCGCCGCAATGTCCGTTTGCGCGAACCAACCGCTGTTGGTCGGCAGCAGCGATTGCACGAAAGAGTGCCTGGCATAGAGAAAGCCGATGCCCGCAGTGCCCAATAGATACTTGAGCATGCCGCCCACCGCAAAGTCCACATCCAGCGCCTTCACATCGACGTCGATCGATCCGACGGATTGATAGCAATCCAGCAGTACTTTGGCCCCCCTGGCGTGGGCCAGGCGCACAATCCCCGGAATGTCGAGTTTCGCCCCGTTGCGGAAGCAGACGTGGGTGATCGCCACCAGCTGCGTGCGCTCGTCGATCGCCTTTTCGAACATTTCCGCCGGAATGTAGCCGTCCGGGGCACGCGGCACATGCACCACCTGCGCGCCGCGCGGCTGCTGCGCGTGCCAGATTTGCGCGTTGGTGGGAAATTCGAAGTCGCTGATCACCACCTTGTTGCGCGGACCGGTGAATTGCAGCGCACTTGCCAACGCGTTCAAACCCGCGGACACGGACGCCGTGACCGCAATCTCGTCGGGCGCCGCGCGCAACAGCGCAGCGGTCAACGCGCGGACGGATTCGTTCTTCGTGACCCACACGTCCCAGTTCGCGCCCACCTGCAACCGATCCTCCATGTAGGCTTCGATGGCGGCCTTCACCTCGTTGGCAAGCGCACAGTAGGAGCCGCTGTTGAGATAGGTCTTGCGCTCAAGCACCGGGAATTCGCGGCGCAGCGCCTCGAAATCAGGTTCCATGAGCCGATCCCTCCAGCGCGGCACGAATCCTGCCCCGGCGCTTGATGATGAAATACGCCGCCGTGAGGAGCGCGAGCCAGGGTACGCCCACGATCCAGGATATGCGCCACGTTTCCTTGTCGAGTCCCATTGTCACCAGCACCGCGCACAACAGCAGCAGTCCGGCGATTTGCACCAACGGAAATCCAGGTGTGCGCACCGCCAATTCTTCGGGTTTGTGGCGGCGACGGAAGCTCAAATGGCTGAGCAAAATGATGATCCATACGATGATCGCATCGAACAGTGCCACTCCGAAAAGATAGATGTAGGCCAGCGGGGTCAGCTTCGAAAGGCTCGCAGCCAGCACAATACAGCCGCCGGAGAACACGATGGCCGTGGTCGGCGTGCCCTTGGCACCGACCTTCCCCAGAAAACGCGGCGCATAACCGCCGCGCGACAGAGAAAACAACATGCGCGAACTGCTGTACAAATTCGTATTCATGCTCGAAAGAGCGGCGCTCAAGACCACAAAGTTCATGATGCCCGCGGCGTTGCGCACCCCGGTGTGCGCGAAGATCCGTACAAATGGGCTTTGCGTCACGGCCGCCGCGCCGGTCTCGGTCCAGGGCAGAAATGTGACCACGACAGTGAGCGCGAGGATGTAGAACAAAAACAGCCGCAGCGCCATGGTGCGCAACGCCGCCGGGATCGACCGCGCCGGGTCGCTCGCCTCGCCGGAGGTGACCGCAATCACCTCGATGCCGTTGAACGAAAACATTCCCACGATGACCGCCATCCAGACGCCGCCGACGCCATGCGGCATGAAGCCGCCGGGAAGACCGGTGAGATTATGCAGCCCGATGGGTTTGGTCCAAAGACCGAAGATGGCCGCGGCGCCCAGCAATATGAAGGCCACAATGGCCACCACCTTGATCAGCGCGAACCAATATTCGATGTAACCAAAATTTCTGACGGACCGGAAGTTGAAGTAAAGCAGCACCAGGGAAAACCCCAGCGACCAGAGCCAGACCGGCGAGCCGGGAAAATAAAAGGTCATGTAGACACCGGCTGCCACCGCTTCGGCGCCTACCGCAATCACCTGAGCCATCCAATAAGAGTAGCGGGCGATCGCGCCCACCCAAGGATTCAAGTAGATCTCAGCGTAGGTGCCGAACGAACCGGCGGTGGGGTGCATCACAGCCATCTCGGACAGACTGCAGACGATTGCCAGCGCGGCGATCGCGGCGATCGCAAAGCTCAGGATCACGGCGGGGCCCGCATAACCGATGGCGACGCCGCTGCCCAGGAACAGACCGGTGCCGATCGCACCGCCCAAGCCGATCATGACCAGCTGCGGGCTGTTCAAACCTCTCACTAGTCCGGCCTCGCGGCCGGTGATCGCAGATGCGTCCAACGACTGAACCCCGTTGCCGGTTGATATACTCAAAATGACGCGTAGTCTAGCACGCGCTTTCAGGAGGGCAGTTTATGGACCGGCAAGCCTTTTACGCACAGATGAGCGGCAGCGACCGATTGGACTACGAGATTTATCTCAACACGGAAGATCTGCTCGCCTGCCAGAAGCCGTTCGCGGAGCTGTGCAACAAGGACGAGCTGCAGTTTCAAATCGTGCATCAAGTCGAAGAGCTGTGGATGAAGCTGATCGCCTATACGCTGCTCGATATCGACGAATACCTCGCGGAGCAGATTGTGCTGCGCACGCTGACCCTGTTCGAGCGCTGTAATCGCACCCTGCACCTCATGATCGACCAATTGGATCTGCTGGAAACGATGTCGCCGAAGGAATACCAGCAGATTCGCCTGCAACTCGGCAACGGCAGCGGCCAGGAGTCCCCGGGTTTTCGGGTGCTGCTGAAGATCATCCCGAACATCTGGCGGACCTTCGAGAGCACCTATCTCATCGCGAGAAATCGCAGCATCGAGGAAATCTACGATTCGAAGTATGCGCACGATGAGGCTTATGCGATAGCCGAAGCGATGCTGAGCTTCGACGAGCTCTTCCAAAAATTTCGCGTGCATCACATTTTCTTGATCCAGCGTTCGATCGGCATGGGCGCGGCGTCGCTGAAAGGGCGATCGGTCGATCTGCTGCAAGCCGGTGCGAGGCATCGCTCCTTTCCCTTGCTGTGGGATATACGCGCCGCGATGACCGACCGCTGGGGCGGAAGCTACGGGCGGGTCCGCGACAGCATCGGTCCTGCCTCAACCTAGGAGCTTAGCCGGCCGGCTGCTCCTGCCAGCCGCCGCCGAGCGCCGAGTAAAGATGCACCAACGCGCTCATGTTGTTCGCATAGGCTTGCGCCAGGGCGAGTTCGGCTACGAATAAATCCCGATCCGCCTGGATCACATCGAAATAGGAAACATACCCCATCCGGTAGCGCGCCAGCGCGATTGCGCGCGCACGCCTGAGCGCATCGACCTGCAGCACTTGTTGGCGCTCTTCCTCGCCATAGGTCCGATACTCGACGAGCGCGTCGGCCACATCCTGAAACGCGCTCTGCACCGTCTTGCCGTATTGAAACAGCGCCTCGCGCTTACGCGCATCGGCCAGATCGACTTGATACAGGTTTGACTGCACGCTCAGCAACGGTTGGATCAGGCCCACGCCCACGCCCCACTCAGCCGCCGGCGCCGCTAACAGGTTGCCGAACGGCACCGCCAGCGAGCCCGCGCTTCCGGTGAGCGAAATGTTGGGAAACAGAGCCGCTTTGGCCACACCGATCTGGGCGTTGGCCGCCACCAGCCCCTGCTCGGCCAGCGCCACATCCGGACGGCGCTCCAACAATTGCGCAGGGAGACCCGCCGGCGGCTGCGGCGGCGCCTCGGGAACCGACTCTCCGTAAACGGGGCGCACCACCGGTCCCGGATTGGTCCCCAGCAATACGCAGATCTGATCTTCGATTTGCGTAATCTGCCGTTCCAGATCCGGCACCGTGGCCCGAGCAGCCGCGAGCTGCGCTTCCGCACTGGCAACGTCGAGTCCGGTCGTGTAGCCGCGCTCATGCTGCGCATGGGTGAGCTCGAGGAATCTTTCCCGTTCCACCACGGTGCGCCGGGTGATTTCGAGTCCGCTGTCGAGCGAAATGAGCTCGAAATAGTCGTTGGCGATGGCGGCAACGAGAGTCACCTGCACGGCGCGCGCGGCGTACTGCGACGCGAGCAGATTGGCGCGCGCTGCCTCGTTGATGCGCCGTAACTGGCCCCAAAGGTCGAGCTGATAGGACGCCAAAATCTGTACCTGGGCTTCATTGTTGATCCGCGTGGCGCCGGTTGGCAGCGCATACTCGGAGCTCTTGGCGCGCGTCGCGGATGCAGCGACCGCGACCTGCGGAAGGTAGTTCATCCGTGCCGAACCCAGCTGCGCCTGTGCCTGCTCGATCCGCGCGGCCGCGATCTTGACGTCGAAGTTGTTCTTGATCGCCCTGGCCAGCAGGGCCTTCAAGTCCGCATCGGAATAGACTTCCCACCAGCCGGCATCGCCAACCGAGGCGGCATCCCCCTTCGCCGCAGCATCACCCGCCGAACTGGTGGGCGCGGTCTCGCGGTACTGCGACGGCACCTCGAGCGGCGGACGCTGGTAATCCGGGCCCACCGCGCAACCGGCGAGCATCGCCGCGGCGCACGCACACAGCCGCGTGTTCATGCATCGGCCTCCACCGCGCGCGGTTTGGTGAAGCGATCGACGAGGCCCTGGAGGATCACATAGAACACCGGCACGATGAAGATACCGATCATGGTGGCGGCCGTCATGCCGAACACCACCGTCGTACCCAGTACCTGCCGTGAGTTGGCACCCGCGCCGGTTGCGATGGCGAGCGGCATGGCACCCAGAATGAAGGCGAAGGAGGTCATCAGGATCGGCCGCAGACGCAGCCTCGCACCCTCGATCGCCGCCTCCACCAATGGCATGCCGCGCTGATGCGAAAGGCGCGCGAACTCGACGATGAGGATGGCATTCTTGGCGGCGAGTCCGATCAGCATGACCAGCCCGACCTGCGCGTAGATGTCATTGGCCATGCCGCGCATGGACAGGCCCGCAAAGGCGCCGAACACGGCGAACGGAATACACAGAATGACCGCGAAAGGCACGATCCAGCTTTCGTACTGGGCCGCGAGCACCAGAAACACGAACACCAGCGCCATCGCAAAAATGTACGGGGCTTGGCCGCCGGCACGCTGTTGTTGGAACACCGACCCTGTCCAGTAATAAGTAAGATCGCTGGGCAGCGCCCGAGCCAGCGACTCCATGGCATTGATCGCGTCGCCCTGACTGTAACCCGGCGCGGCCGCACCGTTGATGGTAACCGCCCGCAGCACGTTGTAGCGCTCGATATAAGCCGGTCCGTGCGTCGTTTTGATCGACGCCAGGGACGACAGCGGCACCATGTCGCCCGCCGCCGTGCGCACGTACAGCGTGTTCACCGCATCGGGCAGGGTTCGCGCGGAGGCCTCGGCTTCCGCGGTGACTCGAAACGTTCGCCCAAACAGGTTGAAGTCGTTGATGTAGTTGCCGCCGAGATAGGTCTGCAGGGCAACGAAAATATCCGAGATCGGGATTCCCAGCTCGCGCGCACGGTCGCGGTCGATCACGTACTCGATCTCGGGCACCCGGTTGTTGAACTGGGTCGAGACTCGCGCAAGTTCCTTGCGCTTGCCGGCCTGTGCAAGGAAGTCGTCGATCTTGGCGGTAAAACTCTCCAGACTTCCGCCGGATGTGTCCGCCAGCACGAATTCGAAGCCACCGGCCTGGCCGATGCCGGGGATCGCCGGCGGCGCCACCAGCACGACATTGGCCTCCTTGAGCGGCCCGAGGAGCCGGTAGAGACGCTCGATCAGCGCCTGCGCGGAGCTTTGCCGGCCCGGCCTCTGCGACCAGGGTCTCAGCGGAATGAAACCCGAGCCGGTGTAGGGCGTGTTCACCTGCGCCAGCAGATTGAGACCCGTGATGGCAAGCATGCTTTGTACTTCGGGCTGATCCAGGATCACGGCGCGGATCTTCTCCAACACCTGTTCGGTCCGTTGCAACGAGGAGCCGGCCGGCAGCTGCGCAACCATGAGCATGTAGCCTTGGTCGTCCTCGGGCAGAAATCCTCCCGGCCTCTGCCACACCAACACCACGAGCGCGACGACGATCGCCCCGAACACCCCCATTGCGATGGCGGAGCGGCGTATGGCATGGCGCACGGTGCTCGTGTAGCCCTTCGTGGCGCGCGCAAATAGTCTATTGAAGACCGCGAATGCGCGTGCCAGCGGCCCGGTGGGCTCCACGTCCGAACGCGGCTTGAGCAGCAGCGCACATAGCGCCGGTGTGAAGGTCAGCGCGATGAAGGCAGAGATGAGAACCGAAACCGACAGCGTCAGGGCAAACTGCTTGTAGAACTGGCCCGTGAGTCCTCCCAGGAAGGCCACCGGTACGAACACGGCAGTCAACACCAGCGCGATGGCGATGACCGGGCTCGACACGTCTGCCATGGCTGCGCGGGTGGCGGCAAGCGGATCGAGACCCTTTTCCTCCATTTTCTCGGTCACCGCCTCGACCACCACGATGGCGTCGTCCACCACCAGCCCGATGGCGAGCACCAGTGCAAACAGCGTCAGTGTGTTGATCGAGAAGCCGAGGCCGACGAAGATCGTGAAGGTGCCGAGCAGCGATACCGGCACCGCAAGCATGGGGATCAATGTCGCGCGCCAGTTCTCGAGAAATATGAACACGACCAACAGTACCAGCGCCGCGGCGATGAAGAGCGTGATCTGTACTTCTTTGATCGACTCGCGCACGAACTCCGAGGTATCGAGCGGAATCGTGTAATGAATTCCCTGGGGAAAACGCTCCGCCAGATGTTCCAGTGTGGCGCGCACGTGCTTGCTCACCTCCAGCGCATTGGCGTCCGGCAGCTGATAGACGCCCAGCAGCGCTACCGGCTTGCCGTTCAGACGGCTCGAGCGCGAGTAATCGCTGGCCGCCAGTTCGATGCGGGCAACGTCGCGCAACCGGACAATCGAACCATTTTGGCCGGCCTTCAGCACCACATTCTCAAATTCCTGCACGCTCCTCAGCCGGCCGTGCACGGTGACCGTGTAGGTCATCTGTTGTCCGGGAGGGGCCGGCTCCGCGCCCACCACGCCGGCCGGTGCCACCACGTTCTGCTCGCTGATGACGTTGGTGATGTCGGCGGCCGTGACGCCAAGGCGCGACATCTTGCCGGGGTCGAGCCAGATTCTCATGCCGTAATCGCGCGCCCCATACTGCTGCACCTGACCGACACCGGGCACCCGCGCCAGCGAGTCATACACCTGCAGCGTCGCGAAATTGCTCAGAAACAGGTAGTCGTACCGGGGATCGGTCGCTTCGATGGCAATGAACAACAGCGGTTGCGGCTGACGCTTCGTGATCGCGACTCCCTGGCGCAATACGTCGGCGGGGAGTTGCCGTTGAGCAATGGCCACCTGATTTTGCACGTCGACGGCGGCGATGTCCTGCGCGGTACCCACCTCGAAAGTGACATTGAGCGTGTAGGACCCATCATTCGCGCTGCGCGAGTCCATGTAGATCATGTTCGGCACGCCGTTCACCTGCGTCTCGATCGGCGCCGCCACCGATTGCTCGATGGTCGAAGCATCCGCGCCGGGAAAGGTTGCCGAGACGACCACGGAGGGCGGCGTGATTTGCGGAAAGCGCGCCACGGGGAGCAGTAAAAAGGCGATCGTACCGGCAAGAGTGATGACGATCGCCAGCACCGTCGCGAAAATCGGACGGTCGATGAAAAAATTACTCACGAGGCGGTTGGCTTGGCTGCCGGCGCGGCCAGCGGTTGCGCCTGTACGCGCATGCCGGGCCTAAGCTTCTGGGCGCCATCCACCACCACCACATCGCCCGGCTTGAGACCCTGCTCGACCACCCAGTCGCTGCCCTGCTGCTGTCCCATCGTCACATCGCGTTGCTGAGCGGCACCGGTGTTGTCCACGATCCAGACGTAATTCTTGTCCTGCAGGACCTGGACCGCGCGCTGCGGAAGCAACAGCGCATCCTGACGCTCGGCGGTCGCGACCACCACTCTGATGTATTGCCCGGCGTGCAGAAACTGCTTCGGATTCGGCACCGTGAGGCGCAGCGCCAGTGTATCGGTCCGAAGATCCACCGCAGCATCGACGAAATTCATGGCGGCCGGCAGCCCGTACTCGCTGCCGTCGGCAAGCAAGATCCGGAAATCGCGGCGGCTGGGATTTCGCTGATCGAGCGGTCGGCCAAGCTCCCGCTGCACCTGCAGCATGCGCTGCTCTCCAACGCTGAAATTCGCATACATCGGATCGGTTTGATAGACCGTGGTCAGCAAGGTGGTGTATCCGGTGACGACGCCGCCGATGCGGACCAGCGCGCGGCTCATGACCCCGTCGATCGGGGATCGGATGTTGGTGTAGCCGAGGTTCAGTTCGGCGGTCTTGACAGCGGCCTCAGCGGCCTTCACCTGGCTATGTGCCGAAGCGTCGGCGGCGACCGCCGCATCGAGTTCCTTCTCGCTGAGCGCATCCAGCGCCGTGAGCGGCCGCGCTCGCGCCAAATCGCGCTCCGCCTGCGCCGCGGCGGCATTTGCCAGGGCGAGCCCGGCTTGCGCTTGTGCCAGCGCGGCGATGTAGGGCTGCGGATCGATCTCAAACAGGGTTTGACCGTGCTTGACCGGTGCGCCCTCGAGCGCCGCCTGGCGATATAGGATTCCCGCGACCTGCGGGCGAATCTCCACGGTGTTCGACGCCTCGAGCTGCGCCGGGTATTCCTGCGTCAGCGAGGTCGGTTGCGCGCGCATGGTCAGCGTCGCAACGGGCTGCGGCGCCGGGGGTCCGGCACCGCCGCGGCCACAGCCGGCCAGTGCGAGCACTACGAGCAGCGCGGCGCATCCGGCGCATTGTTTTGTGACGAGCCGACGCATATTCGACCGGGTTGGAAACTACAGGAGGGCAAGCATAGCGTGCCCGCGGGCGAATGGAAATTACGCGCCGCCCTCAGGCTGCTTGGTTGCGGCCGGACTTCTTGGCAAGTCGCAGCTGTTGCTGAGCCTTTTGCAGGAGACTGGACGGATCATCCGCGGCACCGGGCACGGCGGCGCAAACCCCGACACTGATGCTGATGTAACGTAGGATGGCCGAGCGCGGATGATGAATGCGCAGGTCGCGAACCCGCTCAGCCATGAGTTGGCCGATGCGCAACGCCTGCTCATGCGTGAGGCCGGGCGCGAAGGCAATCAAACTGCCGCCGTCGATGCGTGCGGCAATATCGCTCGCCCGGCGCAAGCATCCCGAGATGACGTGCGCGACGCGACGAATGGTCGAGTCGCCCGCCGTGCGCCCGAACGTGGCGTTGTACAGATCCAGCGCATCGACGTCGATGGCCAGCACGGCGATGCTCCGCTGCTCGCGATGAGCCACCGCCCAGTCGCGTTTCAATAGTTCTTCGAGATACGCCAGCGTGTACAAACCGGTGAGCCTGTCGTCGCGGATGGCGACCGAAGTCGGCTGATGCGTGCCGCTCAAGGTGTCCTTGGCGACTTTCGGATCGATGCGCAGCCGCTCGCCCGCGTCTCGATGGTGCCCGACGTAGTGCGTAACGCACCCATCCGCATGGCGCAGGGGCAGTACGGTCATTTCATTCCAGAACAGCGTGCCGTCCTTGCGGTAATTGCGCAGCAGCACGCGGCAGGTTTCACCCCGGCTCAACGCATCGCGCAATCGATGGCGGCCGTCCTGATCGCGATCGTCGGCCTGCAGCACGCGCAAATTGCGTCCGATCAGCTCTGCGGCCGAATAGCCGGTCAAGGCTTCGAAGGCCGGGTTGACATAAATCACAGGGTGTTCGGAACTCTGGGCATCGATCAAAACCACCCCTTCCGGGGAGCTCTCAACCAAACGGCGGTACATATCTGGGTCAAAGCCCGTCATGACTCCCCTCCGTCAACACCAGCGGGGGTGTTGCCGAAAGATTCGCAATTAACAATACCGTCTGCTGCCACTGCCGGTCCGCTCCAAGATTTGTCGGGGCCTCTCCTCGTGCCCGCATCCGTACGACTCGGGCCTGCGAGGCCGGAGAGCCAAGATCCGGCCCGAAGTGATCGAGCACAGACTTTACCGCTTGTCTATCGTTACAAATGGGGAGGACGTCGCAACCTGCAGCAAATGCACGTTCGGTTCGTTCAATAATCCCACCAAAAGAGGCTGCCCCCGCCATGGTCAAATCGTCAGCGAAAACGCAGCCGTGGAAGCCCATCTCCCCACGCAATACCCCCCCGATCCAGCGCCCGGATAGGCTGGCCGGCAGCGGGTCAATCGCCGGGAAGACCACATGGGCCCCCAAGACCGCCGCCAAGTTGTTCTCGATGAGGAGCCGATAGGGCCGGATATCCGGCTCCAAATCGACAAAATTGCGCCGATCGACGGGTAGCACGACGTGCGAATCGGCGATCACGGCGCCATGCCCCGGAAAGTGCTTGGCCACCGCCGCCATGCCCGCCTCCCGCATGCCCGCCATATAGGCCACGCCCAGCGCCGCAACCGCGTCTGGATCCGCGTGGAAGGCGCGATCGCCGATGACTTCACTCACCCCGTAATCGAGGTCGACGCAGGGCGCGAAGCTGAAATCCACGCCCACCGCACGCAATTCGCTGGCCATGAGCCACCCCACGGATTGAGCCAGGTTCAAGCCCTCGCGCCGATCCTCGTCGTATCGCCTTCCCAGAAGGCGTGCGGCGGGCAGGCGGGTGAAGCCGTCGCGGAAGCGCTGCACCCTGCCGCCTTCGTGATCGACCGCGATCAACAGAGGGGGGCTGCGAATGCCCCGTATGGCAGAGGTTAGCGCCGTGATTTGCGCCACATCACGATAGTTGCGCGTGAACAAGATCACACTGCCCACCAAGGGATGCGACAGCACCCGGACGTCCTCGGGCGTCAACTCCGTTCCCGCGATGTCGATCATCAGCGGACCCAGGCTCATGATCGGCTCTCGAAAACCGCTATCGATTCGACGTGCGTCGTATGAGGAAACATGTCCATCACTCCTGCCTCGGTCAGCACGAATCCGTGGTTTTGAACCAAGATCCCCGCGTCCCGCGCCAAACTACCCGGATGACAGGAAATATACACGACTCGCCGCGGACGCCATTGCGCCAAGCGCGCCGCCAGTTCAGCGGCGCCCGCTCGCGGCGGATCGAGCAGGACCAAATCAAAGCGTTCACTCGACCAGGCGCCCAAGCCCGAGGGTTCGAACAGATTCTCCTCGGCGAAAACTGCGTTGCCGATCGTGTTGCGCACGGCATTGGCGCGCGCCCGGGAGACGAGCGCCGCATCGCCTTCGACACCCACCACGCGGCGGGCGCGTCGTGCAAGAGGCAACGTGAAGTTCCCCAGACCGCAGAATAGATCGAGCACTGAATCGCCGGCGGCAGGCTCCAGTAGATCGATTGCGGCAGCCACCATGGACGCGTTGACTTCACGATTGACCTGGATGAAATCGACGGGCCCGAATTCGATCACGACGTTGCCGTCGTCAATCCGGTAATCGAGCGGCGGATAGTCCGAGCGCAGCGGCCGCACCGTATCGAGACCGCCCGGTTGCAGAAAAATCTGCAGGCCGCGCTCGGCCCCGAATGTGCAGGATCTTCTCGACATCCGCGGCGTCGGGCGTCTTGAGCACGCGAAACACCAATGCGGTGCTCGAGTCTCCCGCCGCGACTTCGACCTGCGGCAGAGTCTCGCGAATCGTCAAGGTCTCCGCGAGCGACGCGAGTTCCTCCGGCAACGTCGCGAGGGGCCCCAATAGGACCTCGCAGCGCCTGATGTCCGCAATGTAGGGCTTGTCGCGCTCGCGAAAGCCTGCCAGTACCCGGCCCTTCTTGTGTACGAATTTGATGCCGAGCCGCGCCCGCCGCCGGTAAGCCCATTCCGGGCCGCGCAGGGCGGGCAGGACGCGCTGCGGAGATACGCGGCCGATGCGCTGCAGATTCTCCAGCAATTGGCTCTGTTTCATGGCCAGCTGAGCCGTGGCCGACAAATGCTGCAGGGCGCATCCGCCGCACACGCCAAAATGCAGGCAGCGCGGCACGACGCGATCGGGCGAGACGGTCAACACCTCCACCAACTCCGCCTCGTCCATTCGGCGGCGCCGCTTGGCGATGCGCAACCGCACGCGTTCGTTGGGCAACGCGCCGTCGATGAACACTGCTTTGCCGTCGAGCCGCGCGACGCCGCGGCCGTCGTGTGCGAGGTCCACGATGTCGGCCTCGCGCACCGGAGCCAGTTCTAGATTTCGGGCCACGCTGCTGCAAATTCTTTGAGATGTTCGAGTCCGGATTCGGCCAGCAGCTTGCGCACCCGCGCGACTTCGTGTGCGTGCTGCACGGCGCTCAAGCGGCCGCGCGTCAATTCGAACCGCAGGAAGATCAAATAGGTGTTCAGCACATCGGTTTCGCAGTAAGCGCGAATGCGCGCCAAGCCGCCCTGCAGAAAGGCGCCCCACACTTCAGAGCCGTGCATGCCCCACCTTTCCCGGAAATCCGAGCAAGGAGGCGATGTCCTGCAAGCTCGCGCGGCCGCGGCCTTGGAAACCTGAGAGAATGTCCATCAGATCCATGTGCCGCCAATGAAAACGGCTCAAATAATTGCTGTATCTGAAGCTCTGATCGGAATCACCCATTTCCCAGTAGCGAGCGGCCGTCACACTGTGCAACAGACTGCGGTAGTGCAGGACCGGGAGGTCGAATCCAGCGCCATTCCAGGAAACCAGGTCGGGCGTATATTTGTCGAGCCCGTCGAAGAAGCGCTCGATCAAATCCTTCTCCGACGAGGCCTCATCGCCCAGACTCCATACCTTGAGCGATTCCCGCGAACGCATGACGACGGAGATCGCGATGATTCGATGCTGCTCGTGCGACAGGAACTCGCTGCCGGTCTCCTGTCGACGCTTGGTGAACATGATCTGCCCCACCTGCTCGTCGGATAGATCATGCAATCCATAAAGGCGCCTGCCGAGATCCGTATCCGGCACGGTCTCGATGTCGAACACCAACGTATTCACGCGGGAGCGCGCCGCATGAGAATTGCGACGGCAACCACCAGCCCGGCTTCATCGGTCAAGGTGACGTGACCCTCGCCTATCCCCAGGCCGTCGCGCACCTTGGCGCCGCGTTGCGAGTAGACGACTTCCGGTTTGCCCCAGGAGTTTTGCACGATGCCCACATCGCGTATCCAGATGCCATGGGCAAAGCCGGTGCCCATCCCCTTGACGATGGCTTCCTTGGCGGCAAATCTCATGGCAAGAAATCTCACCGGGCGCGCAGTGCGTTCGAGTTGGGCGCGCTCTTCGGGCAATAGCAGATGCCTGACGAAGCGCTCCCCGTGTCTGTGATAGACGCGCTCGACCCGGTCGACCTTGAGTACGTCGATGCCGATGCCGAAGATCATACGGCCGCTGCGATGGCCCGCGATCGGCGCATGAGTTCCTTCATGTCGCGCACGGCCTTAGGTAAACCATCGACGATGGAGCGCGCAACGATGGCATGGCCGATATTGAGTTCGATGATTTCCAGGATGGCGGCGATGGGCTCGACATTGTGATAGTTCAGGCCGTGGCCGGCATTCACGGTCAATCCCAGCGAGGCCGCGATTTTCGCCGCGTTGCGCAGCCGTTCAAATTCGCGGGCACGCGCAGCGCCCACGGCGTCGGCATAGGCGCCGGTATGCAACTCGATCACGGGCGCACCCGCGCGCCGCGCAGCCTCGATTTGAGACGGCTCCGGATCTATGAATAACGACACGCGGATTCCGCCCGCTGCCAGTGCTGCCACGGCCTCAGTCACGCGCGCGGCTTGCCCGGCGACGTTCAAGCCGCCCTCGGTGGTCACCTCCTGGCGCGACTCCGGCACCAAGCAGGAGTCTTGCGGTCTCACTTTGAGGGCGATGCGGACCATTTCCTCGGTCACCGCCATCTCGAGATTCATGCGCGTCTGCAGCGCCTCACGCATTGCGAATACGTCCCGATCCTGAATGTGCCGGCGGTCCTCGCGCAAATGCAGGGTGATGCTGTCCGCTCCCGCCTGCTCGGCGAGCAGTGCCGCATACAAGGGATCGGGGTAGCGGGCGCGGCGGGCTTGACGCAAGGTGGCCACGTGATCGATGTTCACGCCGAGCGCAATGCTCGCGTGCAAGCGAGGGTCGCTCACGGGCCTGCCGCCCGCGAAGGCTCCCGCTGGCGCAGCGCCAGCATGACCTCGCGAGACTTCAAGGAGCGGCCGTCGAGGCAGGCGTCGATGGCTGCGCGCAGCACCCGTTTGGCATCGCGCAGCGACCTTGAATCGCTGAAGCGCTCCGCCTGAAGATCCGCGAGAGATTGGCCGTAAATCGCGCCGGGCGCCTCGGCCACGCAGCGCTGCGGGGCGCTCTGCAGCGCAAACCGGTAGTATTTGTCCTGCTCCACCGGCAACCCATCCCCCGTCTGCAACAGTTCCAATCCATAGCCGAGTTCGTGCAGCAGGCGCTTCTCGAAACGGCGCAGAGTGGGTTCCTCGACATCGCCGTCGCACAAGGACTGCATGCACGCGGCATATGAGAGAAAAATCTCCGGATGCGGATCGCGGCGTTCGGTCAGCTTCAACAGCAATTCGTTCAAGTAGAACCCGCTCATGAGCCGCCCGGCCTTGAGATTCGTGATGGCGCCGTCGCTTTCCGCGGTGACCAGCTGACACGCCTCGGAACTGCCCGACCACGAGACCAGCAGGCGCTGGAAGGGCCTTATCACGCCTTTGAGCTTCGATTTCGGCCCATTGGCGCCGCGCGCGAACAAGGTGAGCCGTCCATGCTCGGCCGTGAACACCTCAACGATCCGGCTGGTGTCCCGGTAGGCATATTGATGCAAGACGTAGGCCGGTGCCAGCCATACACGCCGCGTGCTCTTCACAATTTGTCGTACCCAAATTGGCGCAGTGCCATTTCGCTGTCAGCCCAATTTTCCTTGACCTTGACCCAAAGCTCCAGGTGCACGGAACGCTGCCATAGATCATTGAGCTCGATTCGTGCGAGCCGGCCGATTTCCTTCAGCCGCTCCCCGCCCTGGCCGATGACGATGGCCTTCTGCCCGGCGCGTTCAACCCAAATGACCGCGTTGATCATGATTCGGTTGCCTTCGTCCGCGAAGCGCTCGATTTGCACGTTGATCCCGTAAGGCAATTCCTCGCGCAACTTCAAGGTCAGCTTCTCGCGCACGACTTCCGCGGCATGGAACGGCTCATCGCGATCGGTAACCACGTCGGCGGCGAACAGCGGCGGCGATATCGGGAGCCGAGAGCCGACCAGATCGACCAATCGGGCCAGATTATCAGACTGAAGCGCGGATACCGGAATTATTCCCGAGGCCGGCACCCGTTCGGTCACCTCCTCGAGAAAAGGCAGCATCTTGTCCTTCGGGAACACCTGGTCCACCTTGTTGACGACCAGAAATAGCGGCTGCTTCAGGCCGCGCACCCGCTCCCACACCCACATATCCTCATCCGTGAAACGCAGCGCCTCGATCACGAACAGAATGATGTCGGCGTCCTGGGAGGAGGAGATTGCAACGCGATTCATATACTGATTCATCACGCGCCGCGTCGACTCGTGCAGGCCCGGCGTATCGACCAGCACCAGCTGTGCGGCGGGCCGGTTGACCAGGCCCAAAATCCGATGCCGCGTGGTCTGCGGCTTGGCCGTCACGATGGTCACCTTGCGGCCCACGAGCGCATTCACCAAGGTGGATTTGCCGACGTTGGGCCGGCCGACGATGGCGACATATCCCGACCGGAAATTGGGATCCGTCATACGGCGTTACGAATTTCGGCGGGCAATAAGTGCATGATTTTCGCGGCGGCCAATTGCTCCGCGCGGCGGCGGCTCGCACCCTCGCCCACCGCGGCGACGCCGAACACGGGGACCTCGCAGGTGACCGTGAAGTGTTGCTGGTGCGGATCGCCGGTTGCCGCGGTCAAGGTGTAGGTCGGCAGCGCCAGCCCCCGCGCCTGCAAGACTTCCTGCAGTCGGGTCTTGGGGTCCTTCAGGGTCTCGGCGCTCGGCAAATCCAACATGCGCGGCGTCATGATTCGGGCCACCACGGCCGCTGCCGCATCGAAACCCGCATCCAGGAATATGGCGCCCAGCATGGCCTCGAGCGCGTCCGCGAGGATGGATCCCCGGCGAAAGCCTCCTGACTTCAGCTCCCCGGGGCCGAGGCGCAGATGTTCCCCGATCTTCAAGTCGGCCGCGATTTGCGCCAGGGTTTCGCCGCTGACCAAGGATGCCCGCAGGCGCGACAAAGCGCCCTCGTCGGCCTGCGGTTGCGCATCGTAGAGCATTCGCGCGACGCTGCAATTGAGAATGGCATCCCCCAGGAATTCCAGCCGCTCGTTATGATCGGCGCCGGCACTGCGGTGAGTCAGTGCCGCATGGCTGAGTGCCGGCTGCGTAAACGCATGGCCGAACGAGTGCCCGATCCAAACCGCGATATCCTCCGGCTGCTGCAGCGGAATCACCGCACCTTCACGGTCTTGTCGAAATGCACGGCAAGGGAAACATTCCCCGCGTACGGTACGACGTCGTCGTAAGCGACGTGCATTTCCACCCCGCTCTCGTCCCGGGTGATCTCGATGTCTTTCACAGTCACAACCGTCGGGTCGTCGATATTGAAGTGACGGTCGATCAAATTGCGTATGACCTGCGGATCGGGATTTTCACCCTTGACCTCGGTCGCGACGGCGTCCAGCGTCCGGGCAATTTTCATGTAGTTCAGATAGACGGGTGCCAGCCGCACTCCCGCGTAAAGACCACCAGCCCGCCAACGCGAGAACGCATAGCAAACCGATGAAAGTCATGCCTTGTTGGTGCTGGCGCATAAAGCCTCCCTAAAAGAACCCCTATTCAATCGCATTCCCGATCCTTCTCCAGAGAGGTCCGTCACGAGTATCAAGATTAAGCCATATTCGCACCGCTTTACCGACCAGATTCTGCTCCGGCACGAACCCCGGCGCATCCATTTCGTCGAGCCAGCGGCTGTCCTTGCTGTTGTTCCGGTTGTCGCCCATGAAGAAGTAGTGACCCGCCGGGACCACCCATTCGCCGCTTCTGACACTGCCATTGGCAAACATGAGGCGATGGCGCTTGGCGTCCAGTTGTTCAAAAGCCGTGGGAACGCCGGTGTAGTTGTAAAGGTCCTGCTTGGGTCCCGAATATGCGGGGCCGGGCGTCTGCGGCATGAGCTTGTCGTTCACATAGAGCAGATTGTTCTCGTCGACACGCACGTGATCGCCGGGCAACCCCACCAAGCGCTTGATGTAGTTGATCTTCGGATTCGGCGGCAGCCGGAACACGATCACGTCGCCCCGCTTGGGCGTACCTGTGGCGATAGACCAGGGTATTCGTGACCGGCAGACGCAAACCGTAAGAGTACTTGGAGACGAATATGAAGTCCCCGTCGTACAAGGTCGGCATCATCGAATCCGAGGGAATGCGGAACGGCTCGAACAAGAAAGAGCGGATGACCAGCACCAGGATGATGACCGGAAAAAACGAGCGCGCATACTCGACGGCAATCGGCTCGCGCACGCGCTCCGTGGGCGTACCGGCGGAGGCCGCCGCGACCCGGCGGCGGCGGGCAAAAAACGCCTGATCCGCAGCCCAAATGATCCCCGACAGGGCGCCGACGATGACCAGCATGAGGCTGAAATCCACGGCTTCGTAGCGAAACAGCCGCCACAGCATGGCGAGGGACAGTCCGACCAGCGCATATCCCGCCAATTTCGGCAGCAAGGGTTCGTCCACATTGGTGGCGCCCGGGTCGCGCTGCGGCCTCAAGAACCAACCATCGATCAGTATCACCAGGACGCAGGCAACGCCCGCGCACAAAAGACCTATGAAAAGGCGATCGCCGTCATTCACGAATAGCTCTCCGGTTCAAGCAAATGTGTCGCTCAATTGGCCTTCTTGCCCACCTGCAGCACGGCGAGAAAGGCCTCCTGCGGAATCTCAACCGATCCGACCTGCTTCATGCGCTTCTTGCCGGCCTTCTGCTTCTCGAGGAGCTTGCGCTTGCGGGTGATGTCGCCGCCGTAGCATTTCGCCAGCACGTTCTTGCGCATCGCCTTGACGCTGGCGCGTGCGATGATGTGGCTGCCGATCGCCGCCTGAACCGCGATGTCGAACATCTGGCGCGGAATCAGTTCCTGCATTTTGTCGACCAGCTCCCGGCCGCGGGAATAGGAATTGTCGCGGTGCACGATGAGCGACAAGGCATCGACCGGGTCGCCGTTGATCAGGACATCGAGCTTGACGAGCGGCGCAGCTTGAAAATGGCTGAATTCGTAGTCGAACGAAGCATAGCCGCGGCTCGAGGATTTGAGCCGATCGAAGAAATCGAGCACGATTTCCGCCAGCGGCAGTTCGTACTGCAAAGACACCTGGCTGCCCAGGAACAGCATCTTTTTCTGAACTCCGCGCTTTTCGCTGCACAGGGTCAGCACCGCCCCCACGTGATCCGGGGGTACCAATATATTGGCGGTGATGATGGGTTCCCGAAGCTCTTCGATCCGATCCGTCGGCGGCAGCTTGGTCGGATTGTCGACATTGATGACCGAACCGTCGGTGAGGAGCACTTCGTAAATGACGGTCGGCGCGCTGGTGATCAGATTCAATCCGTATTCACGCTCCAGGCGCTCCTGCACGATGTCCATGTGCAGCAACCCCAGGAACCCGCAACGAAATCCGAATCCCAACGCGGTCGATACTTCCGGCTCGAAATGCAGCGCCGAATCATTCAGCTTCAGTTTCTTGAGCGCATCGCGAAACTGTTCATAGTCATCGGAACTGACGGGGAACAACCCCGCAAACACGCGCGGCTGCACTTGTTTGAAACCCGCGAGCGGCTCCTTGGCCGGGTTGTTCTCGAGCGTGATCGTGTCGCCCACCGGAGCGCCGTCGATTTCCTTGATGCCGGCGATGACGAATCCAACCTCGCCCGTTTCCAGCGATTCGCGGGTGACGGGTTTGGGCGAGAATCGGCCGAGCTTGGTCGATCTGATGGCTGCGTCCCGTCGACATGACCCTGATCTTCTCGCCGGTCCGCAATGCGCCGTTCATCACCCGCACCAGCGAAACGACGCCCACGTAATTGTCGAACCATGAATCGATGATCAAAGCCTGCAAGGGCCCGTCCGGATCGCCTTTGGGCGCCGGAATCCGCTTGACCAGCTGTTCCAACAACTCGGGCACGCCCTGGCCCGTCTTGGCGCTGACCAAGGCCGCATCTTCGGCGGGAATGCCGATGATTTCCTCGATTTCGTGAATGACCTTCGCCGGGTCCGCCGAGGGCAGGTCGATCTTGTTGATGACCGGCAGCACTTCCAATCCCTGTTCCAGCGCGGTGTAGCAGTTCGCGACGCTTTGCGCCTCCACGCCCTGTGCGGCATCCACCACCAACAAGGCCCCCTCGCAGGCCGCAAGCGAGCGCGACACTTCGTAGGAGAAATCCACATGACCGGGCGTGTCGATGAAGTTCAACTGGTAGAGCTCGCCCGTCACGGATTTGAAGCCCAGTGTCACGCTCTGCGCTTTGATGGTAATGCCGCGCTCGCGCTCCAGATCCATGCTGTCGAGAACCTGGGCTTGCATCTCCCGCTCATCGAGGCCACCGCATTCCTGGATGAATCGATCGGCCAATGTTGATTTGCCATGGTCGACATGAGCGATGATGGAAAAATTGCGGATATTCTTCATCTAGGCCTGGAGATGGGCAAACCATCGATTATACCGGTCGGCGGTGATACGCGAGGGCCTTATGCACTTCTTCGGGGTCCAGGCGTCCATGGCAGACCAATTCTCCCTCGAGCAGCAGAACTGGGATCTTGTGGCCGTAGCGATGCTTCGCGGCGGACTCCCGATCGACATCGATCACGTCGACGGCAATCCCATGCGCTGCCGGCAGCTCGGCCAGTTCGGCGAGCATCTCCTCGCACAAGCCGCAGCCGGGACGCGAGTAGAGCGAAAACCGCATCGGGTCAGTGACGAGGTTGCTCGCCGCCGCCGTAGATTTTGACCGAGTGAGCGATGAACTCCACGGTTTGCGCGGGGACCTGCCCGACCGCCACGACCTGGTGACCCTGGACGACGGTGGAAAACGCGAATCCCGAGCCGACCCGGGCCAGCCCCTGCATGGGAGCCTCAGCCTGTGCAGCGTCGTCAGGTGCCGGCGCGCCTGGGGCGGCGTCACGCGGCGCTTCCACGAACACCGAAACGGTCGCCAAACCGTCCGAATACACCAGGTGGCTGGCCGGTACGGCACCCGCGCCCAGAGTCTGCGCTCCCGCCACGGTCAGGTGAAATCCAGGCGGCAGTTCGCTGGCACGATAGGCCGCCAATGCTGCCGAGGTATTGTCATGAGAGGGTCCCTGGCGCACCCAGCGCATGCCCTCGGTGTGCACGGTAGGCGCCAAATCGCTGTCCGGTATGTTCTCCGGCATGTCCAGGCGCGCGAAGAAAAGCTGCTCGATCACGCGGCCATGCGAATCGCACAGCTGCGTCTTCAGCGGCATCGCGGTGGTCTCGTCCAGCCATAGACGATAACCGAATCGGAACTGATCCTTTGGATTGACGACGATGACGCGCGCGGGCCGTCCCATGATGCGGGTCGCGGACAATGCCTCGATGCGATAGGAATCGCTCATGGATGCGCCGAATTGCGGCAGGGAGCCCAGGAAGGGCCCGCTGTCCGGCCGCTGCTCGACCAGCACCGTATGTTGATCGGGCAGGTAGCAGGTCAATTCGTCATTGGCACGCACGAATTCCCGGCCCGAGCCGTCCAGCGATTGCAACCTCTCCGTCACACGCCCTGCGCGCACCCGGTGCACAATGCGCATGGTCTCGACCTGGCCCTCGCTCAAGTGAAAAAACGTGCCGTCATAATTGCGGGTCGCCAGCGCTTGATTCATTTTCTCCAGCCATTCGCGCGGATCATCGGCGCCTCGGGCGCGCAGCGGCATTGCCGCCAGCAGTGCACCGACCAGGGCGCAAGGAACGATCCATTGCGCGCGAATTTGCTCCGCGCGGGTCATGGAGCGATGCGCGTTTCCGGGTTGAGCGGCGGCGCTGTTCGTTCGGGGGCGCTCCTTTGCGCCTCATCCTCCTCAATCAGCATATCCGCCAGCACGCCGCGCTGGCCCAATCCAGAGGAATACTTGCTGTGGGCAAATACGTAATTCGTCAGGCGGGCCGGAGCGATCGCCCGAGCCTCGCCTGAGCTCGCGGGAACCGTATAGGAAAGCGCCTCGCGCGGGGCGGCGAGGATTTTGCGCCGCGTTCTGCGCCGTGACCGGTGCCGACGGCGCGCACGCCGGGAGAAATAGCACGTTGCTGCAGGGCCACGATGGCCACCGTGGCAACGCTTGCTGCCACGCTGACGCCGGCGATCGGCAGCCACCAGCGCCGCTCGGGCGCGCTTTGGGCTGGGGCAGGCGCGGCCGCCGGTTCGCCGTCGATTGCGTGATTCACACGTGAGGCGAAGCCCTTGCTCAGAATGGCGGAGCCCTCCCCGCGCAAGGCCTCGCCTATCAGCGCAAACCGGGCGAAGCTCTCGCGCAGCTCGCCATCGCGCGTCAAGCGCTTCAAAAATAGTTCGGTTTCCGAGATGGGCAATTCCCCGTCGAGAAATGCCGAGACTTGTTCACGAATTTGTTCGCTCATGGGTCCTCAGGCCGGCCCAGGCCGCCGTCAAAAATAGGCCGTAGTTTCTTGTCAATCGCCTCGCGCGCTCTGAAGATTCGCGAGCGCACCGTCCCCACCGGACAATCCATCGTCTGCGCAATGTCCTCATAACTCAAGCCTTCCAACTCGCGCAGGACGATTGCCGTTCGCAGATCTTCCGGTAGATTCTCGATCGCGCGGTTCACAGTTTCGCGAATTTCGTCGGTGAGCAGCAAGCCCTCCGGCGTTTCCGACTCCGCCAGCCGTGCATGCAAATCGTATTGTTCTGGATCCTGCAGATCGAGGTCGTAGTCCATGGGCCGGCGCTTGGTGGCCACCAGGGCGTTCTTGGCGGTATTGATCGCAATTCGATAGAGCCAGGTGTAAAACGCACTATCACCTCGAAACGAGTGCAACGCACGGTACGCTTTGACAAAAGCCTCCTGCGCGATGTCCTCAGCTTCAGTTGCATCGTGCACGTAACGCATGATCAGCTTCAGCACCTTGTGCTGGTATCGCAGAACCAATAAATCGAACGCCGCGCGCTCTCCCCGCTGGACTCTCTCAACCAGTTTGAGATCACTCTCCTCGACGCTCATGGGTGATCACAAACCGGCGAGCTCGCAACCCAGCCTGTGGCGATAGACCGGCCGGCCTTGGAAAAGTTCGACAATTCCCGCGCCGGGACGATTAATCGTGAATTTGCGCACACCTTATGGATTCTAGCAGCGCAAGGAGCCCGCCCGGGTGTTCCACGTGCCGCGTTTATGGATCAACGGACGAGTTGGACGTAATTCGTTCGATTAGGGCCGCAAAATGGGTCGGCGGCGCCTGCTGTCCCAGGCAATAGGCGTAGATCAATGGATCCTGGACCTCCAGCAACTGCCGAAACGCCTCCTGTTCCTGCGGTGAAGCGCTGTCAAAGCGCTCATCGATGAAGCGCGCGAGCAATATATCGAGTTCCTTCATGCCGCGGCGGCAGCGCCAACGGATTCTTGCGGCGTCCGGTGCCATCAGTGACGCCGATGAACCATCATCTGCTTGATTTCGCCGATGGCCTTGGCCGGATTCAAGTCCTTGGGGCAGGCCTCGGTACAGTTCATGATGGTGTGACAGCGGATATAGGCGAAACGGATCCTCGAGATTGTCGAGCCGTTCGCCCGCCGCCTCGTCGCGGCTGTCGACAATCCATCGATAAGCGGCCAGCAACGCCGCCGGCCCCAGGTAACGATCGCTATTCCACCAATAGCTGGGGCAGCTCGTCGAGCAGCAAGCGCACAGAATGCAAGCCGACGGCCGGTCCACCTTTTCCTGATCCTCCTTGGACTGCAGCCGTTCAGCGTCGGGCGGGGGCGGCGTGCGGGTCTGCAGCCAGGGTTTGATCGAAGCGTACTGGGCATAGAAATTGGTGAGGTCGGGCACCAGATCCTTGATGACCGGCATGTGGGGCAAGGGATAAATCCGGATGTCGCCTTTGACGTCGCTGCAGGCGTTGATGCAGGCCAGGGCATTTTTCCCGTCGATGTTCATCGCGCAGGAACCGCAGATCCCTTCGCGGCATGAGCGGCGAAAGGTCAGTGTTGAATCGATCTCATTCTTGATCTTGATCAGCGCGTCCAGCACCATCGGACCGCAGGCATCCATGTCGATTTCGTAAGTGTCGAGCCGCGGGTTTTCGCGCGAATCGGGATCGAAGCGGTAAATCTTGAAGACGCGGATGTTCCTGGCGCCGGCAGGCGCTTTGAAGACCTGTCCATCCTTGCGAACCTTGGAATTCGGCGGAAGAAAAAACTCAGCCATCAATGCTCCTCAATAGGTCCGCGCCTTCGGGGGGATCGATTCAACCTCGTCGGTCAACGTATTCAAATGCACCGGCTCGGTAATCGAATCGGCTTGCGCCCGAAGGATCCACCCAGCAAAGCGTGTGCTTCAGCCATTTCTGGTCATCGCGGTTCGGGAAATCCTCGCGCGCCTGCGCACCGCGGCTTTCCTTGCGATTTTCCGCCGAATGCAGCGTCGCAATCGCCTGGCCCGAGCAGATTGTCCAGCTCCAAGGTCTCGATCAGATCGCTGTTCCACACCAAGGAACGATCGCTGACTTTGACGTCGGCAAACGAGGCGAAAACCTGCGCCAGCTTGCGCTTGCCGTCGTTCAAGGTTTCAGCCGTGCGAAACACCGCGGCGTCGCTTTGCATCACGCGCTGCATTTCCAAGCGGATATCGGCGGTGCGCAGCGAGCCCTTGGCAGTGACGCAAGTTTATCCAGCGCGTTCCACGGCGGACGCGCCGGCATCGGCTTTGAGCGCGCGATGCGCGCGTCCCGGGCTTCAGCGTACGCGCGCAATGCTGTGCCGCTTCGCGGCCGAACACCACCAGATCGAGCAGCGAGTTGGACCCCAGGCGATTGGCGCCGTGCACCGATACGCAGGCCGCCTCGCCGACCGCCATGAGCCCCGGCACCAGCTTCTCGCCGCTGCCGCGCCGCGCGTCACCGCCTGCCCATGCACATTGCAGGGGATACCGCCCATGTTGTAGTGAACGGTGGGCAGCACCGGGATCGGCTCCTTGTTCACGTCCACCCCGGCAAAGATGCGCGCGGTTTCCGCGATTCCCGGCAACCGCTCCTTGATGACGGCAGGACCGAGGTGCTCCAAGTGAAGATCGATGTGATCCTTGAGCTTGCCGACGCCCCGGCCCTCGCGAATTTCGATGGTCATCGAGCGGCTGACGACGTCGCGCGACGCCAGATCCTTGGCGTTCGGCGCGTAACGCTCCATGAATCTCTCGCCCGCGGAATTGGTCAGGTAGCCGCCCTCGCCCCGCGACCCTTCCGTGATCAGGCAGCCGGCGCCGTAAATGCCGGTGGGATGAAACTGCACGAACTCCATATCCTGCAGGGGCAGCCCCGCGCGCAGCGCCATGCCGCCGCCATCGCCGGTGCAGGTGTGCGCCGAGGTGCATGAAAACCACGCGCGGCCGTAGCCGCCGGTCGCCAAAATCACCTGATGCGCGCGGAACCGATGCAGTTTGCCTTCGGACATGTCCAGCGCGATCACGCCGCGGCATTCGCCATTTTCCATAATGAGGTCGAGCGCGAAGTACTCGATGAAGAAACTCGCCTCATGCTTCAAGGACTGTTGATACAAGCGTATGCAGCATGGCATGGCCGGTGCGATCCGCCGCGGCGCAGGTGCGCTGCGCAATTCCCTTGCCGAAGTGGGTGGTCATGCCGCCGAAGGGCCGCTGATAAATGCGCCCGTCCTCGGTGCGCGAAAACGGCACGCCGTAATGTTCGAGTTCGATGACCGCGGCGGGCGCCTCCTTGCACATGAATTCGATGGCATCCTGATCGCCCAGCCAATCCGAACCCTTGACGGTGTCATACATGTGCCAGCGCCAATCATCGGCACCCATGTTGCCGAGCGCGGCGGAGATCCCGCCTTGCGCAGCGACCGTATGGCTGCGCGTCGGAAACACCTTGGTCAAGCAGGCGGTCGACAGCCCCGCTTCGGCCAGACCAAAGGTGGCGCGCAAGCCCGCACCGCCCGCGCCGACCACGACCACATCGTAGGTGTGATCGATGAATTTGTACTCGCTCATAGTCGGGAGAATCCGAAACACCACGCGCAAAATCGCAAATATCGCGGCAGCCGCCGGCCAGCACGTACAAGAAATCTCAAAGTCATGAGGACTCAGCACTTTCATGCCGCTCGAGGTCACATAGTCCTCGACGATCACCTGGTGCCGAGATAGGAGTGATAGCTCAGCACGGCGACCAGCAGCACCGCCAGAAACCCGGTGATCGGAACCGACAGCCAGGTGCGCACGGTTTCATAGTCGAAATCCGGCAACGTCAGCAGCGAGAAAACCGAACCACAAGGTCAGCGGAACGAGCGCAACCGCGGTGACTCGCTGCGCCCACCAATGCGCCGTGCCGTCCTTGGCAGAACCCAGTCCCAACACCCGGCTCAAGGGGCTGCGCAAACTCATGACAGGCGCGGCCAAACCCAAGCGGCGACGCACAGGGTCAAGGCAATTGCGCCCAGCACCGCGAACCAGCCGCTGACGTGCCGTTGCGTGCGCTCGAATCCCTTGCCGGCATCCCAGAACAAATGGCGCACGCCATTCAGCAGGTGGAAACAAGAATGAGAAGGTCCATCCCAACAGCAACACGAGGCCGAGCGGGCTGGCGAAAAGCCGCGTGGCGGCGGCATAGGAATCCGGTCCGCCCGCCAGGGACACGAACCAATAGCTCAACGCGATCGAGCCCACGGCCAGCGCCGCGCCGGTCAGTCGATGCAGAATCGACAGCGTGTTGCCGATCTGCCAGCGATAGAGCCAGCGCATGCGGAGAAGTGGGACGGACGCGTCGGGCATCAGATGCTCCTTGCGGCCAATCGGTGTGCGCACAGCGCAGTTAGAAATCGATGCAGCGGCCACGGAGTTCCCAATCGCCAAAACGCGTCGGCTCCGGACCTTCGCGTCCGCCGATCTCGGGCGGAGCCTTGGCTGGCGGTCTGGCGAGGACCGCAGGTTCACAGGCGGCGTCGAAGGCAAGGATTCTTCTGGAGTCGACATCACAGATGAAAGTTTGCCAGAAAAGCGAGGCACATTTAACGGATCGCATTCGGCGGTTGACATCGCGGCTGCCGCTCCCATCTCATATATAATGACCATCGCCTCCGCATCCGCAGGCCGTTTGGCGCATTTGGGGATCTTGCGATTCAGCGGCGCCGACGCGCTGAGCTTCCTGCAGGGTCAGGTGTCCAACGACACCCAGCGCCTGACCGAGCGCACTCCCGTGCTGGCCGCCTATTCCAGCGCCCAGGGCCGCGTGCTGGCGCTCATATATCTGTTGCCGCATTCGAGCGGCGTGGTTGCGATTCTGCCGCGTGAAATTCTTCGGCGCAACCTTGGAACGCATGCGCAAATTTATTTTGCGCGCAAAAGTGCGCATCGAAGACGCCGAGGAGTCGTCTGGTGGTGGCGGGTCATTTCGGCCCAGCCGCCGCCGGCGCGTCCGGCTACGTCGAACAAGACGGCGTCGGCACGGCGCCGGTCGGCCACGATGCGAATCGTCACTGGATCATCG
Source organism: uncultured Gammaproteobacteria bacterium (assembly GCA_963775565.1). Lineage (GTDB taxonomy): Bacteria > Pseudomonadota > Gammaproteobacteria > Steroidobacterales > Steroidobacteraceae > Bog-1198. Next base: position 197,946 of record CAVZJP010000013.1, on the reverse strand, counting down.
GTCCGCCGCCAGGATGATGCGCGGCTCCGGCGGATGCAGCCGCGGACCAAACGCATCGAAGCATGCATGGCGGCTCGCCGACATTCGCGCCGGCCTGCCGCAGATCTATGCGGCGACCAGCGAAGCGTTTGTCGCGCAGATGCTGAATCTCGACCTGCTGGACGGGATCAGCTTCACCAAGGGCTGCTACACCGGGCAGGAAATCATCGCGCGCACCCAGCACTTGGGCAGGATCAAACGCAGACTGTTTCGGTTGCAGTTGCCGTCCGGGCACCTGGAACATCGGGCAGGCGTTGCATTTGGCCGATGGCCGTCAGGGACGGCTGACCGAGGTGATCGAAAGCCACGGGCGCATCGAGGCGCTCGCGGTGCTGAATGTGGAAGCCAGTGCCGACCGGCGGCCGATGCCTCGCGGACCGAGCCGCATGGTGCAGGCCGCTGAGCTGCCGCTGCCCTACAAGCTATCCTTACTCGGGCCGCATGTGCGGGAATAGCAGCACATCGCGGATCGAGGGCGAGTTCGTGTACAGCATCACCAGCCGATCGACGCCCAAGCCCAATCCCGCGGTCGGCGGCATGCCGTATTCCAGCGCGCGGACATAGTCCGCATCGTAGTACATCGCTTCCTCATCGCCCGCATCCTTGCGCGTGACCTGATCCTTGAAGCGCTGCGCTTGATCCTCCGCGTCGTTCAACTCCGAAAATCCGTTCGCCAACTCGCGGCCGCCGATGAAAAATTCCCATCGATCGGTGATGAAGGGATCCTGATCATTGCGCCGCGACAAGGGCGACACTTCGGCAGGATACGCATAGGCGAAAGTGGGCTGGATCAGCGTGTGTTCGCCGGTCCTCTCGAATATCTCGATTTGCAGTTTGCCGGGGCCATCGCCGGCCTTGTACGGAATCTTCATCTGATCGCAGACGCGGCGCAGGTACGCGGCATCGCGCAACGACATCGGATCCAGATCCGGGTTGTTCGACAGGATGATATCTTCGATGCTCATGCGCGCGAAACTCTTCGACAGGTCGAACTCGGTGCCTTGATACAGCAGTTTGCGCGAACCGATCAAGCGTGTCCGCGAGCCCCTGAAACAGCGTTTTCGATCAACTCCATCAGGTCGTGTGTAGTCGGCATAGGCCTGGTACAGCTCCAGCATGGTGAATTCGGGGTTGTGCTGCGTCGACACGCCCTCGTTGCGGAAATTTCGGTTGATTTCGTAGACGCGCTCGAAGCCGCCCACGGTCAAGCGCTTCAAATACAACTCGGGCGCGATGCGCAGATACATCTCCACGTCGAGCGCATTGTGATGGGTCTTGAAGGGGCGCGCCGCGGCGCCCGCCGGGAATCGGATGCAGCATGGGCGTCTCGACCTCGAGGAAGCCGCGCGAATCGAGGAACGCACGCAGGTAGCGCACGATCGCGGTGCGCGTCTCGAACACGCGCCGGCTCTCTTCGTTCATGATCAGATCGACGTAGCGGCGCCGGTAGCGCAGTTTCCGTGTCGGCGATGCCATGCCATTTGTCGGGCAGCGGCCGCAGCGACTTGGTCAGCAGCACGATCTTCTCAACGCGCACCGATAATTCGTCGGTCTTGGTGCGAAACAAGACCCCCTCGACGCCGATCACATCGCCGACGTCCCAGCTCTTGAACTCATCGTAAGCATCGCCGAGCGCGCTTTGCTGCAAGAAAAATCTGGATTGCGCCGCTCGAGTCCTCCAGCTTGGCGAAACTCGCCTTGCCCATGACGCGCTTGGCGCGCATTCGGCCCGCCACGCTGACGCGAATCGCTGCCGCCTCGAGCGCCTCGGCCGGACTTCGTCGCCGTATGCGGTCAACAGATCGGCGGCCAAGCGCATTGCGGCGAAAGTCGTTGGGGAAGGCGATGCCGCGCTCGCGCAGTCTGGCAAGCTTTGCTCTGCGCTCGGCGATCAAATGATTTTCGTCGTTGTCGCTCATGCGCTTAGATTACAGTCCCTGCTTCAAACTGGCTTGCATGAATTCATCCAGCGCGCCGTCCAGAACCGCGGTGGTATTGCCGATTTCCACGCCGGTGCGCAAGTCCTTGATGCGCGATTGATCCAGAACGTAGCTGCGAATCTGGTTGCCCCAGCTGACGTCCGATTTGGAGTCCTCGAGCACCTTGGCGGCGGCATTGCGCTTGTTGAATTCCAGCTCGTAGAGCTTGGCCTTGAGCATTTTCATCGCGGTGGAGCGGTTCTTGTGCTGGCTGCGCTCGCCCTGGCAGGCGACGACGATGCCGCTCGGCATGTGCGTGATGCGCACCGCCGATTCGGTCTTGTTGACGTGCTGGCCGCCCGCACCGCTCGATCGATACACATCGGTGCGCAGATCGGCGGGATTGATCTCGATATCGATATCATCGTCGACTTCGGGCGACACGAACACCGAGGCAAAGGAGGTGTGGCGGCGGTTGCCGGAGTCGAACGGCGACTTTCGCACCAGGCGGTGCACGCCGGTTTCGGTGCGCAGCCAGCCGTAGGCGTAGTCGCCGATCATTTCGACGGTCGCGCCCTTGATGCCCGCCACCTCGCCGGGGCTTTGATCGATGATTTCGGTCTTGAAGCCATGCGAGTCGGCCCACTTCAGGTACATGCGCAGCAGCATCGCCGCCCAGTCCTGCGCCTCGGTGCCGCCGGCGCCGGCCTGAATATCGAGAAAGGCATTGTGCGAGTCCATCTTGCCGGGAAACATGCGCTGAAATTCGAGCCGTTCGACCTCGCTCGCGGCGCGGCTCGACGTCGGCCTCGATTTCCTGCGCGGTCGAGGCATCCGACTCCTCGGCGGCCAGATCGATCAGTTCGGCGGCATCGTTCAAGCTGCGCTTGAGATGATCCAGGCTGCCGACGACCTGCTCGAGCTTCGCGCGTTCCTTGCCCAGTTCCTGCGCGCGTTCCGGCTTGTCCCAAATCCCCGGCTGCTCGAGTTCGCGGGTTACTTCCTGCAGACGTTCGTGCTTGTTGTCGTAATCAAAGATACCTCCTCAAGGAATCGGTGCGTTCCTCGAGATCTTTGATCGACCGTTTGATTTGATTGATTTCCATTGCCGCGAATCCTAACACACTCGATCACGCGATCTTGAGGTGCTGGCAATTCAGCTGCACGCGTTCGAGCGCCGCGATACTCGTTGATCTCGAGGCGATAGACCAGCTGTACCTGCGCGCCGCCGTTCATGGGCGCCTCGCCGGATGACCCGACATACCCGAAAGCGATGGCCTCGAGCGCCTCCGCGCCGTGCGCCCGGCAGATTCGCAGCCGCATTTTCATGTGCTTGTCGCCGACGATTCTCGCCTCCACGATCCGGAACTCCCCGTCGAACACCGGCTCGGGAAATCCCTGACCCCAAGGGCCGGCGCCGCGCAGCATGCGCGCCGTATCGATGCACAGCTCCGCTGCGCTCAGCGGGCCGTCCGAGTAGATGACGCCGGTCAACGATTCGCGATCGGCACGCGCGCGATCTCCGCCGCGAAATGCGCTCCTGAAGGCCGGCAGATTTGTTTCGCGCAACGACAGGCCCGCCGCCATGGCATGGCCGCCGAACTTTCCGATCAGGCCGGGCTGCAATGCCGCAATGCTGTCGAGCGCATCGCGAATATTGACGCCCGGAACGGAACGCGCCGAACCGCGCAACGATCCGTCCTCGGCCCGCGCGAAGGCGATGACCGGCCGATGCAGGCGGTCCTTGATTCGCCCGGCCACCAAGCCCACCACGCCTTGATGCCAGCTCTCATCGAAAAGACAAACCCCGAGCGCTTCCTGGCCGGGGCGTCGCACTGCAAATCCTCGGCAAGCCCCACGGCCTCGAGCTGCATCCGCTGTTCGATTTCGCGCCGCTCATCGTTGAGCCTGGCGAGCATTCCCGCCAAGCGCTGCGCTTCGCCCGGTTGCTCCGCCAACAGGCATGCGATGCCGACGCTCATATCGGTCAGCCGTCCCGCGGCATTCAAGCGCGGCGCCACCGCGAAACTCAAGTCGGCGGCGGTCGTTTGCTCCAAGGGGCGGGACGGCGGATTCGAGCAGCGCGCGAATGCCGGCGACGCAGCGGCCGGCGCGGATGCGCTTCAGTCCTTGCGCCACCAAGATTCGATTGTTGCGGTCGAGCGGCACCATGTCGGCCACCGTCCCGAGCGCGACCAGATCCAGCAAGTCGGCCACTCGAAATCCCTCCTCACCCAGCACCTTGGCGAGGGCGGCGACGACATAAAAAGCAACGCCGACGCCGGCCAGCGCCGGACTCGCGAATCGGCTGGCCGGATAGGTTGGGATTCACGATCACCTCCGCGCGCGGCAGCACAGCGCCCGGCAGATGATGATCGGTGACGAGCACCGGTATGCCGATCTCGCGCGCGGCTTCCACGCCGGCGACGCTCGATACGCCATTGTCCACCGTCACGATCAACGTCGGTCGCACGCTCGGCCGCCAGGGCCACGATTTCCGGCGTCAGGCCATAGCCGAAGCGAAATCGGTTGGGCACCAGAAAATCGACATGTGCGAAATGCATGGCGCGAAGCGCCCTGACCACCAAGGCGGTACTGGTGGCGCCATCGGCGTCGAAATCGCCGACGACGAGCACCCGGCCCGCGGATCGATGTGCCGCCAACAAGCGCGTCGCCGCCTCAAGCCCTTCCAAGGATCCAATCGGCAGCAGCCGCTCCAGGGACAAGTCCAGATCCAAATCGCCGCCGATCCCTCGGGCCGCGTACACGCGCCGCAGCACCGGATGCAGATGCTCGGCGAAATTCGCGGTCGCGCCGGGCTCCCTGCGCCGGATCTCCATGGCGCTCATGCGAACGACTCCCACCAGGGTTTGCGGCGCCGCCAAAACGCGTGTGTCCCGCGGGTGGTTACGGTGAAACAGCGCCTGCCGGCCGACAGCTCCAGCCGGGCAAGCCGGCCCGAACGCAATTGCGCCGCGGCGGCTTCGAGCCAGGGTAGGCCGGCGCGTTGCCACCCGTCGCTCCCCGGCTCCTGTGACGCAACGAGCACACCGCTGCCCACTCTTGCAACGCCGGGAGCACGTCCTGCGCCAAGGGCGCTGAAGAACGGATCATTGCCCTCGACCCAGCCTTGTATTGCGGGCAGCGACTTCACGGGACTACCGCCTCCCCAAAGCCACAGCCCGGTGATGACCGCGCTTTGCTGCGCGTGTCGCGCGCGATTGACCGCGTGTTCGAACAACCACATTTCGATTTCGCTCATCAACAGGCGCAATCGCGGCGCGTCGCTGCCGGAGGGTAGAAAGTTCTCGATATGCCGGCCAAGCGCATCCTCCGGATCGTGCGTGAGGGCGCAGAGCGCGCGATCGAAAACGCAGTAAAGAGCCCCCGCGCGGCCGACAATCATGCGAGTGCCGGAATTGTTCCAAACACGGTTGAAGTCCAGTGCGAGCGCTTCGGCAGCGACAGGGTCCAGGGACAGCACACCGTCGAGCGGCAAACGCACGCTGCTTGGCTCCGCCAGATAGCGCACCGGCGTCGCGACGCACACCCACGCCGCATCGGTTACGACGCCCCTCGGCGCACAAGGCCGCCGCAGCCACGGCCGGCATGGTCGCCGGCTGCGGCGCAAGCACACGAAATCCATCGGCACGCCAATCGATCGCTTCGACCTGCCCTTGGGCGCGCGCCAGCAGCTTCTCGAGCAGCGCACAACGCCGTGCTTCGAGCCCCGGAGCTGCGCTAAATCGAAAGTACTGGGTGGACACGAACGCTCCGGCTATTTATTGAGTATCTTAAGCGCATGCGATTCACGCAGGAGCCAAGTTCGGGTATCAACGTCATACGTGCCTATGGGGGCGGTGAGTTGCGAATCAACGATGCGACGTATCGTGGCGCCGTCATCTTAAGTGCGTCGACCGCGCAATCCGAACCCAATATCGCAAATCTCGATGAACTCATCGCCGTCGACCTATCGAGGGTCCTGGCACTCGAACCCGAACTGGTGCTGCTCGGGACCGGCGAGCGCCAGATATTTCCCGCTGCCTCGTTCGGCGCTCAGTTCCTACGGGCCGGCATTGGATTTGAAGTCATGGATACGGGCGCCGCTTGCCGCACGTTCAATGTTCTGGTGGGCGAGAAAAGACGCGTAGTCGGCTTGCTTCTGGTGTGACTCGTCGGAAAAATAGCAGGGCGCAAGCGAAGTACACAACCAAGTTGTTATCGAGAAATTTACTTCTTCTTATTGATCTTGTTGTTGTTTTTCGAAAAACCGTGTAAGCCTAGCGCCCCGCAATGGATCTTCCCGACGTCGCGCAGTTAAACATACGGAATTATCTGTCGCAAGTCCCCGACAAAGTTAAATATTCGGCATATAAATTTTATTATCAATAAGTTATAAGATAAAACTATGAATCACCTTACTACCGGAAGGAAAGGAACGGGATCGATGGGTTTGCCGTTGCGCCGAATCTCGAAGTACAAAACCGGTTTACTAGGCGCACCCTCCCCCATGTGTGCGATCACCTGTCCCGTGGCTACGTCCTGTCCTTCGTGCACCAGTGATTCGCGATTGTGAGCATAAGCGGACAGTAGATTTTCCCCGTGCTTGATGATGATCAGATTGCCGTACCCGCGAATGCCGCTGCCGTTGTAGACAACGCGACCCGAGGAGGCGGCGCGCACGTCCTGACCCACGCGGCCGGCAATAAGGATTCCGCCGCCTGGCACCGGCTGCGGCGCTGCGAGTCGGTCCGTGGGCCAGACCCAGGAAAGCCCCGAGGCATTGCCCGGGGACGCATTGCCGGATGCCCCTGTGTTTGCGGGCGCGCTGTTGGCCTTTGGCGCACTGTTCGTCTTTGCCGTGCTGTTCGCCCTTGGGACCGCCGCGACCGCGGTTCTTGGGGCGTTGCTGGGCGTCAGCACAAGTGTCTGACCAACCACGATCCGAAAATCCGGCCCGATATTGTTCCACCGCGCCAGATCGTGAAAATCCAAGTCGTAGCGCCAGGCTATGCTGTACAAGGTGTCCTGGGGCCGCACCACGTACACGTCGCGAGTCTGACCGGTCGTGCCTGAGCATCCGCCGACAATGAGGCAACACCCGATGGCGCCAAGAAGCCGCGGGAGGCGCAATGCCTGCGCAGTCCTAACGCTGCAATCCTGAGACCAAGGGAACGAAACTCACCGCACCCAAGGATTGGCGATCGATCCGTGCTTCGCCCTTGGTGTAGCGAAACAGCTCCTGCCGCCCTTCGGGCCCTACCGGTGCGATGAGGTTTCCGCCGACTTTGAGCTGTTCGAATAGCGCCGCAGGCACCACGTGCGGCGCAGCGGTCAAGAGAATACCGTCGAAGGGCGCACGCGCCGCCCAACCGACATTGCCGTCGTCGTGACGGAAATTGACGTTGCGAATCCGCAGCTCGCGCAAGGTGCGACGCGCTCTTCCCAAAAGACTGGCGATGCGCTCGATGGTGTAGATTTCCTTGACCAGCGGAGCCAGCACAGCGGTCTGGTAGCCGCAGCCCGTACCGATCTCCAGTACCCTGTCTGCCTCTCCGGCGGCCAGCAGCGCCTCGGTCATGCGCGCCACGACAAAGGGCTGCGAAATGGTCTGACCGAAACCAATCGGCAGCGCCGTGTCCTCGTAGGCGCGGCTCGCCAGGGCCTCGTCCATGAACAGGTGCCGCGGCACATTGCGTATGCGATCGAGAACCCGCTGATCGGCAATTCCCTGCTCCTGCAGACGCTGCACGAGCCGCTCGCGTGTGCGCGCGGAGGTCATGCCGATGCCGGAGAGACGGGGGCCTTCCATGAAGTCAGTCAAGTTCGAGCCATCTTTTGAGCCCCGGCAACGCCGCGTGGCGCGTCAGATCGATTTGCAGCGGCGTAATGGAGGCGTACCCTTGCGCGATGGCATGAAAGTCCGTGCCCGGCCCGGCATCCTGTCCCGATCCCGCGTTGCCGACCCAATAAACATCGCGGCCCCTGGGATCTTTGGCATTGACGATGGGCTTGGAGCGATGCCGGCTTCCCAATCGCGTCACCTTGATGCCGCGCATCTGTCCATCGGGCAGATCCGGAACGTTGACGTTGAGGATCACCGGTCCCTCCTCGGCACCATGCAGCGGACTGTGCGCCATGCGCTGCACCAACTGCGCGGCTACCTGCGCCGCGCTGGCAAAATTGCGGGGGCTCTCCGGCGTCAGGCACAGGGAAACCGCAATGGCCGGCAGCCCCAGGAATCGGCCTTCGACCGCCGCGGCCACCGTGCCCGAGTACAGCGTGTCGTCGCCAAGATTGGCGCCATCGTTGACGCCCGACACCACGATGTCGTGCTCGAAATCGAACAGGCCGGAGATCGCCAGGTGCACACAGTCGGTGGGCGTACCGTTGACATAGTACGCATCGGTGTCGTAGCGCGTGGCGCGCACCGGCACATCAAGGGTCAGCGAATTGCTCGCACCACTGCGGTTTCGATCCGGTGCGACGATGGTGACGGAGCCCAGAGGCTTGATCGCAAGCCCAAGCGCCGCCAAGCCCTCGGCTCGATAGCCGTCGTCATTGGAAAGCAGAATCTTCACTGATTAACAGCCTGCGCCGTGCTGGCGGGTGTCGCCGTGCGGACTATACTGTAACGCTCGAGGCCTAGGGTAGCCGATCGATCTTAAATTCATGGAAAAAAAACGCACAAGCTCTCAGCGCAGCGAACATAACGCTGCCGTGGACGCCAGTGAGTTTCGCGCGGCAGTTCGCGACGTCAAACCGCTCAAGCAAGTCCCGCGCGCCGCGGGCCTTGCGAAAGCAAAATCGCGTGTGCGCCGCGCATTGCCTTCACCCGCCGTGGAAGATCTCGACGAAATGATGCCCCTGATCGCATCCGCGGCCGCCCCTGACGATCAAGCGCGCGAAATGGCTTTGAACCCGGCGCTTTCGTTCCAACGAGCGGGCGTGCGCACCCAGGTGATGCGCCGCTTGCGGCGCGGGCAGTACCCGGTCGAGGCCGAGCTGGATCTTCACGGCTTGAATCAGGCAGAGGCGCGTGATCGGCTGGCCGAGTTCCTCGCCGTCGCCCGCGATTCGGGGCGCCGCTGCGTACGGGTCATTCACGGGAAGGGCTATCGCTCGGGAGCACGCGGCCCGGTGCTCAAGACCGCGGTGGACCTCTGGCTGCGGCGGCATATGGACGTCATGGCATTCAGCTCTGCGCGCAGCTATCGACGGCGGCACCGGGGCGCTGTATGTCCTGCTGCGCGCCTGAACGCGCTGCGCCTGATCCCAAGCGTCGGGCTCTCACTAAACGTCCGGCCTTTAGACGGCGTCCTTGATGCTCACTGAAGGGTCGGCGAGTTTGTCGAGGTTGGGGCGCATGCGGTCGGCAATGAGCTTGCGCCCCGCCATGTAGTCCTTCGAATGGTTGATGGCCTCGATGGCCAGCAATTCCCCGCCCTTGATGTAGCACACACTGAAGCTGCGGGTGGCCGGATCGCCGCGGGTCAATTGTTGATCGTGCCCCTGCGAGATGCCGACAATCAGAAGCTTGTTGTCGAACTGATCCGACCAGAACCAGGGAACCCGGTCGTAGACAATCTGCCGGTCGAGCATGTTGAGCGCCGCCACTTTGCTTTGCTCGAAAGCATTGTCGACGGACTCGAGGCGAACCCGCGTTTGGTAGCGCGGCGAAAAATAGTTGGTGCAATCCCCCGCCGCGAAAACCGCGGGGTCGCTGGTGCGGCAATACTCGTCCACGACGATGCCGTTTTCGCATTTTATGCCCGCCTCCAGCGCCAACTGCGAATTGGCAACGACCCCGACGCCCACAATCAACAGATCCGCCGGGTACATGCTGCCGTCGGCGCAAACCACGCGTTCCACGCGGCCGCTCCCCTCGAGGCGCACCACCCGCGAATTGCAGATGATCTTGACGCCCTGGGAGCGATGTTCGTGCGCGAAGTATTCCGAAACATTCGAGGCGACGACTCGATTCATCACCCGGTCCGCCATTTCCAGTACCGTGACCGCGCAGCCCATTTGGCGGGCGGTCGCGGCGACTTCGAGACCGATGTATCCGCCGCCCACGATGACGGCGCGCGCGCCGGGCTTTAACCCCTGCTGAATGGCCTCGACATCCGCGACACCACGCAGATAGTGGATTCCGGGCAGGTCGGATCCCGGGCAGGTCAAGGCTCGCGGCAACGAACCCAGGCACAAGAGCAATCGGTCGTATGCGATTTCCTCGCCGTTCGACAATGCGATGCGCCGCGCGCCGGCCGCGACCCGCGTTGCGCGAATACCCAGCTTGAGCTCGATCGCGTGCTCGTCGTAGAAGGCGCGGTGCCGAAACATGAGACGGTCAGCCGTCAATTCGCCCGACAGAAATTTCTTCGACAGTGGAGGCCGCTGATACGGCAGCATGTCCTCCTCGCAGATCAACACGAGGCGGCCGGCAAAGCCCTCGCGGCGCAGCGTATCGACCGATTGGGCACCCGCTTGCCCGCCCCCGATGATGACAATCGTCGAAACCATGGTGCTCATCTTACCGGATGTGCGCCCGCGCCCGTCCGGCTCTGCCCCCGCGCCTTATCTTTTGAAAATGACCGGTATGTCACGATATACTGATTCTGCATGACAGCTGATTGTTATGTGATTAACAAATAACCGCGCAGGCCGGCCATTGGATCTCAAGCAGCTCGAATATTTTCGGCACGTCGCTGAGCTGGGCAGTTTCACGAATGCCGCGGCCTTTCTGTCGGTGGGACAACCGACCTTGAGCCGTCAGATCGCCGAACTCGAAACGGAGTTCGGACAGGAATTGTTCGATCGCAACGGGCGCGGAGTGGTGCTCACGCAAGCCGGTTCGCAGTTGCTCGAGCACACGCGGGGCATCCTGACGCAGGTGACGCGAGCGCGCCAGGAACTGGAGAACAGACGCAACGGCGATGTCGGCCACATCACTCTCGGACTGCCCTCGAGTGTCGGCAGTATCGTCACCGTGCCTCTGGTCAAGGCGTTCGGCAAGATATTGCCCAAGTCGCGCCTCGCCTTCTCGGAGGGCTTGTCCGCCTATATGCTGGAATGGCTGAGCATCGGGCGCATCGACTGCGCCTTGGCCTACAACGCCAGTGCATCCGAGGATTTTGAGGTCGAGCCACTGCTCGAGGACCAATTGTTTCTGATCGCGCCGGCGTCCGGGCCGAAAAACTACCCCGCCTCCATATCGCTGAACGAGCTGGCCGGCTATCCCTTGGTCATCCCGGGACGTCCGCACGCCAATCGCATGACGGTCGAGCACGCGCTTGTCCGGCATCGGGCAAGAAAATCACCATCGCGCACGAAGTCGAGTGCATTTCCGCCATCGTCGATCTGGTGCGCCAAGGACATGGTTTCGGGGTGCTGTCGATGAATGCCATCAAGTCCTCGCCGTGGGCCGCCCAGGTGAAGATCGTGCCCATCTTGAATCCGATGCTGACGTTTCCCTTGTCCATCGTCACCTCGACGCGGCGCCCGAAGTCCGCTGTTCATGCGCAAGGCGATTGCGGTGATCGGCAAGGTGGTGCGCGAGGAGATCGTCCAGAGCCTGGCAAAGCACCCGACGCCTAAGAAACAGAGCACGGGTCGCAATCGACGGACGGAAGCAAATTGAATCCCAATAACTTTGACAACGTCAATTTGAACCTGTTGGTGATATTCGCCGTGCTGATGCGCGAACGATCGGTGACCCGCGCCTCCAAAATACTGATGATTTCCCAGCCGGCCGTCAGTCATGCACTGAAACAGCTGCGCACGCTGTTTGCCGATCCGCTATTCACGCGAAGCAACACGGGGATTCAACCCACCGAGCATGCCCAGGTCGTTCACAAGGATGTATTGGCCTCGCTCGATGTCATCGAAGCGATTCTGAACAAGCGGCGGCGGGACAGCGTACAGCACGAGACGCCGAATTCGCGCGCCACCCGGATTCCCCCTCCCTCAGGCGCTTAGCAGCACCGACGCCATCGCGGCCAGCCCTTCCTTGCGACCGACGAAGCCCAAGCGCTCGGTGGTGGTCGCCTTGATGTTGATGGCGGCGGGCGCGACACCCAGATCGGCAGCAAGATTTGCCGCCATCGCGATACGATGTGCGGCGATGCGCGGCGCCTCCGCCAGCACGGTGACATCGGCGTTCACCAGATGCAAGTCCGGCCGTTCTCATGCGCTCCGCCACCACGCGCAGGAACACGCGGCTGTCCGCGCCGCGGTATCGCGGATCGCTGTCGGGAAAATGCTGGCCGATGTCGCCGTCACCCATGGCACCGAGCAACGCATCGCACAGTGCGTGAATGACCACGTCGCCGTCCGAGTGCGCCACGACGCCCTGGCTGTAGTCGATGCGCACGCCTCCCAAGACCACATGGTCGCCCTCGCCAAAGGCATGCACGTCCATTCCCTGTCCGACTCGCATCCCGCCATTCTCCCCCATCTTGAGTATTGCGGCCGCCATCTTAAGATCCTCGGCTTGGGTCACCTTGATATTGAACGGCGATCCGCGCACCAGGGCTGCGCGCACGCCAATCCGCTCCATCGCCTGCGCTTCATCGGTGACGGAAACCCCGGCGCGCGCGGCGTCTTCGAGAGCCTGGCGTAGTCGCGCGTATGCAAACACCTGCGGGGTCAGGGCGCGCCACAACCCGGCGCGATCCACTGTTTCAATCCCGGTTGCCGATTCACGCTTCACAGTGTCGACAACCGGCGCCGCAAGTACGGCGCCGCCAAATGCCGCCGCCGCGCCGGACGCTCGCGTTTCCAAAGCATCCACCAGGGCGGCAAGATCCCCAGCGCTCAAGCAGGGTCGTGCCGCGTCGTGCACCAGAACCCAATCATCGGCGGCGGCACGCGACGCAAGAAAATTCAAGCCGCTCATCACCGACTCTTGCCGGTGAGCACCCCCGACTGCGGTCAAGAGTTTGGGAGATCCGAGCTTGGCATGAAGGCCCTGCCAATGATGATCGTCCGCCGCGAGCACGACCACGAGGGCATGGATACGAGGTTCAGCGAGCAGCACCCGCAGCGTCCATTCGAGCACGCTGCGCGAGAGCAGCGGCGTGTACTGTTTCGGTGGGCCGGCCGCCGTTGCCGCCACGAAACGCTCGCCACGCCCAGCCGCGGGAACAATCGCCCAGATGCGCCGCGCCGCTGACACGATCATTGCGCGCGGGCGGTTACTGGGGTCGAGAGCGGCGTAGCAGGAGCCGGGGTATTCGGTCTTACGACCTGGTAGAAAGTCTCGCTGGCACCTACCATCCCCAATTCACTGCGTGCGCGCTCCTCGAGGGCGGTGAGTCCCCCTTTGAGATTCGCCACCTCCGCGCTCAGCTGGCGATTTCGCTCGACTTGTTCCTGATTGGCGGAGGCCTGATTCGCCACGGCCACCTTCAGCCGGGTTACTTCGCGCGTTCCTTGGTCGGAGAACCAGACTCGGTACTGCAACAAGACCAGAACAATAGCCAGAATGGCTGCGAAAATCCTCATGGGGACAGGAGCTTAGCATGAACTCTTAAGAAATTGGAACCGATAATGCCCGCGCCCCTGCGTAGTCAGCCTTGGCGCCCAGCTCAGCTTCGATGCGCAGCAGTTGATTGTATTTTGCGATTCGGTCGGAGCGCGACATCGAGCCGGTCTTGATTTGCGTGGCAGTGGTCGCCGCCGCGATGTCCGCGATGGTCGCATCCTCGGTTTCCCCCGAGCGATGCGAGATGACGGCCGCATACTTGGCCTTGAACGCCATGTCGACGCAGGCCAATGTCTCGCTCAACGTGCCGATTTGATTGGGTTTGATGAGAATGGCGTTGGCGATCTTCTTGGCAATACCCTCGGAAAATATCTTGGTATTTGTCACGAACACATCATCGCCCACCAATTGAACCCGTGAGCCCAGCTTGCGGGTGAGGATCGACCAGCCGTTCCAATCCCCCTCGCTCATGCCGTCCTCGATGGACACAATGGGATATTTCGCTGCCAGGCCCGCAAGATAATCGGCGAACTCGGATGAATTGAATTTGCGTCCTTCGGATGCGAGATCGTAGACCCCGTCTTTGAAGAACTCGCTGCTCGCGACATCGAGCCCCAGATAAATGTCCTTGCCCGCCCGATAGCCCGCCTTGTCGATGGCTTCCAATATGGTGGTGATGGCCGCTTCATTGGAAGGCAGATCGGGCGCGAAGCCGCCCTCGTCCCCCACTGCGGTATTCAAGCCCTTGGCGTGCAGCACTTTCTTCAAGGTGTGGAACACCTCCGCCCCGTAGCGCACTGCTTCGGAAAATGACGGCGCGCCGATGGGTAGAATCATGAATTCCTGGATGTCGACGCTGTTATCCGCGTGTGCCCCTCCGTTGATGATGTTCATCATCGGTACGGGCAGGGTCAGATCGCCGCTGCGCGCCAAATGGCGGTATAAGGGCAATCCTTGGTCGGTCGCGGCGGCATGTGCCGCTGCCAACGACACCGCCAGGAGCGCGTTGGCGCCCAATTTCGATTTGCCGTCGGTGCCGTCGAGCGCGATCATTTTCGCATCGAGCGCGGCCTGATCCTGCGCGTCGGCGCCCAGTATCGCCGCGCGTATCGGTCCGTTGATGTTGCCCACCGCCTTGAGCACACCCTTGCCGCCGTAGCGCTTCATGTCTCCATCTCGTAATTCAACCGCCTCGCGGGTGCCGGTCGATGCGCCGGATGGGACTGCGGCGCGCCCCAAAGTGCCCGAATCGAGCACCACGTCCGCTTCCACGGTGGGATTGCCCCGTGAATCGATGATTTGGCGGCCTCGGACATCGACGATTCGACTCATAACAGGGATTCCTCGAAAGGTTGCTTCTTGACCGCCATGTCCAATTCCACGAGCGTGCCCAGGAGCGGTCTCATACGGTCCAGGGGCCAAGCATTAGGGCCATCCGATAAAGCCTTGGATGGATCAGGATGCGTTTCCATGAAAATTCCAGCGATCCCCGCGGCGATTGCCGCGCGCGCCAGCACCGGGATGAACTCGCGCTGCCCACCCGAGGCATCGCCCTTGCCGCCGGGCAGTTGGACCGAGTGCGTCGCATCGAACACCACCGGACAACCGGTCTCGCGCATCACCATCAACGAACGCATGTCGGATACCAAATTGTTGTAGCCGAAGCAAAAGCCTCGCTCGCACACCATGATTTTCGAATTGCCGGTGGAGCGCGCCTTGTCGACCACGTTCTGCATCTCCCAGGGCGAGAGAAACTGTCCCTTTTTGATGTTCACCGGCTTGCCCTGGGAACATACGGCGACAATAAAATTGGTCTGACGGCACAGGAAGGCGGGGGTCTGCAAAACGTCCACGACGGCCGCCACCTCGTCGAGCGGCGTGTCCTCGTGCACGTCGGTGAGTACCGGCACACCTATTTGCTCGCGGACCTTCGCGAGAACCTTCAGGCCGCCCCCCAGACCGGGACCGCGGAAGCTCGCCCGCGAGGAACGATTAGCCTTGTCGAACGAAGCCTTGAAAATGAATGGAATATGGAGCTCGGAGGTCATTTCCTTGAGGCGTCCGGCCACGTCGATGACAAGACCCTCGCTTTCGATCACGCAGGGTCCGGCAATCAAAAAGAACGGGCGATCGGACCCGACCTCGAAAGAGATCAGCTTCATGCGCGCAAGCTGGGAATCATGCGGTCGCGCGCCCAGGCTGCAGGGAGGCCCTGTATTTGCGCGCCGCGCGTACGAACCCCGTGAATAGCGGATGCCCGTCGCGCGGCGTGGACGTGAATTCTGGGTGGAACTGACTGGCCACGAACCAAGGATGGGTGCGCAACTCGATGAACTCCACCAATCCGTCGGCCGAGAAGCCCGAGAACGTCAATCCCGCCGCCGTCAGCTCATCGAGATAATGATTGTTGAATTCATAACGATGGCGATGGCGCTCGAAAATCGACTCCTTGCCGTAGATGGCGTGCGCCAGGGAGCCGGGAATGAGCTTCGCCTCCTGAGCGCCGAGCCGCATACTGCCGCCCAGATCGGATTTTTCGTCGCGCACCTGCTGGCCGCGCTCCAGATCCTGCCATTCGGTGATCAACGCAATCACAGGGTGGTTGGTGGCGCGGTCGAACTCGGTGCTGTTGGCGCCCTTGAGCGCAAGAACGTGCCTTGAATACTCGATGATCGCCAGCTGCATCCCCAGACAGATGCCGAGATAGGGAATGCGGTTCTCGCGCGCGAAGCGGATCGCCTGGATCTTGCCCTCGATGCCGCGGTCGCCGAATCCGCCCGGCACCAAAATGGCATCCATGCCCTGCAGCGCGGATGGACCGGAGCGCTCGATATCCTGCGATTCGAAATAATGAATGTTCACCCGCGTACGGGTTTTGATTCCGCCGTGCATCAGCGACTCGTTCAAGGAAATATACGAGTCGCGGATTTGCACGTACTTGCCGACCATGCCGATATCCACCACAGCTTCGGGATTCTGCTTGGCGGCGACCACCGCCCGCCATTCGGATAGATCCGTGGGGGCCGCGTCCAGGCGCAGCTTGTCGATCACGATGTCGTCCAGGTCCTGTTCATGCAGCAACATCGGAATCTTGTAGATGTCGTCGGAGTCCACCGCCGAAATCACCGCCCGCTCCTCCACGTTGGTGAACAGCGCTATTTTGCGGCGTTGCTCGTCGGGGAGAGTTTGGCTGCAGCGGCACAGCAGAATATCGGGTTGAATGCCGATTCCGCGCAGTTCCTTCACCGAATGCTGCGTGGGCTTGGTCTTGATTTCTCCGGCACCGCCCAATATCGGCACCAGGGTCAAATGCATGTACAGCACGCGATTGCGCCCGAGCTCCACTCCCATTTGACGAATCGCCTCGAGAAACGGCAGCGACTCGATGTCGCCCACGGTCCCGCCGATTTCCACCATGCATACATCCGCTTCACCTGCGCCCATGCGTATGCGGTGTTTGATCTCGTCGGTGATGTGTGGAATCACCTGTACGGTTGCACCCAGATAATCGCCGCGCCGCTCCTTGGCGATGACGCGCTCGTAGATTCTGCCGGTGGTGAAATTGCTGTTGCGCCCCGTGGTCGTGCGCACGAAGCGCTCATAGTGACCGAGGTCAAGGTCGGTTTCGGTGCCGTCCGCGGTGACGAATACCTCGCCGTGCTGAAACGGGCTCATGGTGCCGGGATCGACGTTGATGTAGGGATCCAGCTTGACCATGCTGATCTTGAGGCCGCGCGCCTCGAGGATGGCTCCCAGAGAGGCGGAAGCAATACCCTTGCCCAGCGAGGAAACCACGCCGCCGGTGACGAATACGAATCGAGTCATGATGAGTCACCGCCGATTAAAGCGTCTGCGTCCCGTTCACAAATCGAGCGGGTCGACAAACGGAGCCAAAGGGAACAATGGAATTCGACGGGAGTTCAGGTTAGCAGATCGGGGCCTGCTCGACAATCCAATTAACAAATAATGGGGGCGTCCAACCACTTGATCGCGAGCCCCGGCTCATCCGGGGCGGCGCACCAGCGCGCGTCCATCCACAGATCCGCAACGGCGATCAATGCGTCGCCGGCGAATACCAAGGGCAACGCATCCCGCAGCCACGGCAGCACCCCGTGCGACTGGCAGAGGTGCTGCACGCTCTGCGTGCTCGCTGATTTAGCGGGTTTCAGTGTCTCGCCGCCGCCGCGGCGGCGCACGATCGCAGCACCGGGCAGCGCACCGGCCAAGATGCCGCCCCGATGCGAAACCCAAGTCAACCTCCCCAGGCTTGGGCCCAGATCGATTGAAGAACCGCACTGCACAGCCCAAAGCCGCGGTTCTTGCAGCCGCGGCGGATCCGCCGCGGTGAGAAACAGTCTCGATCGATAGCGCCGCAGGGCGGAACCGCCCCAGACGATCGCCGGCAGGTGATCCTCCTGCGCATCGAGACTCTGGCGCAGCGCCTCCTGCAAACGCGCGGTGGGCGGCGCTTCTCCAGGCGCTTCGCGCAGCCATAGGCGAACGGCATTCATGCGCCGCAATGGCGACAGGGTGCGCAAACCGGGTACCGACAACGCCTCGCCATCGCGAACCAGAGCCAGGTCTGCCGCGGCGCCTGCATCGAGCAGCGACTGCGCTTCCGCCATGTGACGCGCCGTGCGCGACAGGGCAGCGTCCGCGCCCGGCCAGCGCTCCTCGATCAACGGCCAGATGATCCTTCGCAAATAGCTGCGATCGAAACGCACATCGGCATTCATGGGATCGATCGACTCGAGGTGCGCAAATCGCGCGCCGAACTCGAGCAGCTCGCCTTGCGGCACGTCCAGCACGGGTCGCACATGCCATCCCACACCTAAGGCGCGGCAAGCCGGCATGGCCGCCATGCCCTTCACGCCCGCTCCGCGCAACGCTTGCAGCAGCAGTGTTTCGGCCTGGTCTTTGCGATGATGCGCCGTCAACAGGCACTCGTTGGGCGCGAGGTTCGCGGCGAGCGCCGCGTAGCGCGCGTCGCGCGCCGCAGCCTCGATCGACGCGCCGGGCGGCAGGTGCACCGAGACGGAAATGATTTGCAGCGGAACGTGCAAGTGCTTGCAAAGAAGGGTGCACGCGTCGCCGAATTCGCTCGCCGACGCCTGCAGGCCATGATTGACGTGCAAGGCGCGCAGCGGCTGCAGTCCCTGTTCGTCCCGCAGCGAGCACATCGCACCTAGCAGCGCCGCGGAATCGGCGCCGCCGCTCAAGGCCACCACGAAACCGGCGGCTTCCTTAGGGGCCAGGGCTTCAAGCACCGCGTGCAAGGATGCCGCGGAAAAACTCACGGGATCTTAAGCGCCCCTAAATGCGCCGAAGCCGCGCAAGCGCGCCTGCCGCGCATCGAGAAGTTGGGTCACCGGTTGATTACGCAGTTCGGCGAGATTCTTGACCATGCTCTGCTTCATGCTTTCCGCCATCCCCTGCGGATCTCGATGTGCGCCGCCGTGCGGTTCCTTGATGACTTCATCGACCAAACCCAGTTTGTACAAACGTTCCGCGGTGCCGCCCATGGCCTCGGCGGCAATTTCCTTCTTGTCGGTGCTCTTCCATAGGATCGACGCGCAGGCTTCCGGAGAAATGACCGAATACACGCTGAATTGCAGCATGACCAGGCGGTCGCAGACGCCGATGGCCAGCGCTCCGCCGGAACCGCCCTCGCCGATGACCACGCTTAAGACCGGTGCGGCAAGATGCGACATCTCGAATAAGTTGCGGGCGATGGCTTCGCTCTGGCCGCGCTCCTCGGAACCGATCCCGGGATAGGCTCCCGGCGTATCGATCAGGGTAATGACGGGGACGCGGAAACGCTCCGCCGTCTTCATCAGGCGCAATGCCTTGCGATAGCCTTCCGGTTTGGGCATGCCGTAATTGCGCCGCACGCGCTCCTTGGTATCGCGCCCCTTTTGATGGCCGATCAACATGACGGGAGTTCCCTCGAGGCGCGCCAGGCCGCCTACGATGGCCAGGTCATCGCCGTACATGCGATCGCCGTGTAATTCCTGCCAATCGGTGAAAATCATGGACACATAGTCCAGCGTATAAGGACGCTGCGGATGTCGCGCCAATTCCGTGATCTGCCAGGGCGTCAGATTGGCAAAGATACTCGTGGTCAGCGCCCTGCTCTTGGTCTGCAGCCGCTTGATCTCTTCTGTGATGTTGACGCTGGCGTCGGCGCCAACAAACTTCAGCTCCTCGATTTTCGCCTCGAGTTCCGCGATCGGCTGTTCAAATTCCAGAAAATTCATCGCCATGAGCTCGTTTCCTCGCCGCGTACATCGTTTCGCGGACCATACACTAAATACCAGCCTTCGCGGCCCACCAGCGTGGAAAGCCGGTCCAACAGCTCGCGCGTGGGCCGTACCGACCACGCATCCGATAGATTGACCTTGCCGCTGTAATCATCCCGGTTCACCGCGACGCTCACGCCGCAGGGGCCGCGCAAATAGGGCTTGAGCATTTGCTCGAAGCGGCTCATGCCCTGCGGGCCGTCGAATTCGGCAGGCCATCTAAGCCATAGCCGGCGCGCGAAACGCTCGCGCGCCCGGTCAATGTCCATCAATGACTTGCCCTGCAGGCGCCATGCCTCGATAAAATCATCGAACCGCAGGATGCCGTCGATGATCAGAATGGCGTCCTTGACGATGATGTCGCGATGCTTTTGGAAGACTTCCTCGTACAGGCTGACCTCGAGACGGGCGCTGCGATCGTCGAGGATCAAGGTGACCCGATTCGGTCTGCGGCGGATCTCCAGCACCAGTCCTGCCACGGTGGCTGGTTTACCCGCCGACCAACTACGCACGCCGTCCAGGGGCGCGGCGGGCTTCGGCCCGCCGACATCGGCGAGGCGCGCACTGACCAGAAATTTCAGATCCGGCTCGTAGGGCGTGATGGGATGCCCGCTCAGGAAAAGCCCGAGCGTCTCGCGCTCGCCGGCGAGGCGCTCGGCTTCCGACCAATCCGCGACCGCAGCATTTTCCGCGGCGCTCAAACCGAATAAATCGACCTGCCCCACGCTCAGGGCGCGCGAATTCTGCTCCCCCAGGTGCATCGCGCGCTCGAGCTCCGCGGTTAAGGTCGCGCGGTTGGGTCCGATGAGATCCAGGCTTCCCGAACGGATCAACGCCTCCAAAACGCGCCGATTCACGCGCTGCAAATCGATGCGGCGGCACAGATCGGGCAGACTCTTGAAGGAGCCGTTTTTCTTGCGTTCCTCGATCAGAGCCTCGACTGCGGTGGCGCCCACGCCCTTGATGGCACCCATGCCATAGCGAATGCTCGAAGTCCCTGCGACACGAAATGCGTACACCGACTCATTCACATCGGGCGGCAGCACCGCGAGGCCCATGCCGGCGCATTCGTCGATCAGCGTGACCACCTTTTCGGTCTTGTCCATGTCCGAGGAGAGCACCGCCGCCATGTAGGCAGCCGGATAATGAGCCTTGAGCCACGCGGTCTGATAGGACAAGAGCGCATACGCGGCGGAATGAGATTTGTTGAATCCATAACCCGCAAACTTTTCCATCAAATCGAAGATATGCGTGGCTTGGGCTTCGCGCACACCGCGCGCGACCGCGCCTGTCACGAATACCGAGCGCTGCTTCGCCATTTCCTCGGGTTTCTTTTTGCCCATGGCACGCCGCAGGAGATCCGCCCCGCCCAGGGTGTAGCCCGCCAGTATCTGTGCGATCTGCATGACCTGTTCCTGGTACAGGATCACGCCGTAAGTCGCCTCCAGCACGGGCTGCAGATTCGGATGCAGATAGTCGATGGTTGCACCGGTGGTGTCATGCTTGCGCGCGATGAAATCCTCGACCATGCCGGATTGCAGGGGTCCAGGCCGAAACAACGCCACCAGCGCCACGATGTCGCCGAAGCGGTCGGGCTGCAGCCTGCGAATCAAATCCTTCATGCCGCGCGATTCGAGCTGGAATACCGCCGTGGTCTTGGTGCTCTTGAGCAGCGCGTACGTCGCGGCGTCGTCCATGGGCAACGCGCTCATCACCAAGGGCGCCTCATTCGCCGCGGCGCGCTCGATATTGATATCGCGCACCACCCAATCGATGATGGTGAGAGTCCTCAAACCCAGAAAATCGAATTTCACCAGACCGGCGGCTTCGACATCGTCCTTATCGAACTGCGTCACCGGCGTGGCCCCGCCTTCTTCGCAGTACAGCGGCGTGAAGTCGGTCAAGACCGAAGGGGCGATGACCACGCCCCCGGCATGCGTACCTGCGTTGCGTGCCAGTCCCTCCAGGCTGCGGGCGAGTTCTATCAACTCGCGAACCTCGGATTCACTCTCGTACAGGCGCTTCAGTTCTTCTTCCTGCTCCAAAGCCTTGTCGAGGGTCATGCCGATTTCCAAGGGAATCAGCTTCGCGATTTTGTCCACATAGCCGTAGGGGTGGCCGAGCACCCTTCCCACGTCCCGCACCACGGCCTTGGCGGCCAAGGTACCGTAGGTGATGATCTGAGATACCCGATCGCGGCCATACTTGTTGGCCACATATTCGATGACCCGATCGCGGCCATCCATGCAGAAGTCGACGTCGAAATCCGGCATTGACACGCGTTCTGGATTCAAAAATCTCTCGAACAGAAGATCGTGTTCGATCGGGTCCAAATCGGTGATGCCCAGTACGTAGGCGGTGAGCGATCCCGCGCCGGAACCGCGGCCGGGACCCACCGGCACACCATGCTCGCGCGCCCAGCGGATGAAATCCGCCACGATCAAGAAGTATCCGGCGAAGCCCATGGCGCAAATGACGGAGAGCTCCAGATCGAGCCGGGCATCGTAGGCGGCGCGTGCGGCGGTGGGCTGCGTTTGCAGCGCCAGCCGCGAATCAAGCCCGCGCAGCGATTCCTCGCGCAAGAACTGTTCGGTGCTCGATCCCTCCGGCACCGGATAGGCTGGAAGCATGGAGGCGCCCAAGCGAATCTCCAATGAACAGCGCTTGGCGATTTCGAACGTATTCGCCAGCAGCTCCGGCGCGTCGGAGAACAGTTGCACCATTTCAGCGGGCGACTTCAAGTATTGCTCTTCGGAGTAGCGGCGCACGCGGCTGGCATCGGCGAGCTGTGCGCCGTCATGAATGCAGACTCGCGCCTCGTGCGCCTCGAAGTCCGCGCGCGTCAAGAAACGTACGTCATTGGTCGCGACCGCCGCTGCCCCCTGCGAACGGGCGAGTTCCATGACCGCATCGGAACAGGCTTGCTCGCCGGCCCGGCCGGTGCGCTGCACCTCGAGATAGAACCGATCGCCGCACAAGTTGCGCCAATAATTGAGACAGCTCAGCGCAGAATCGTCGCGGCCGCGGCTCAAGCTCCTGCCAATGTCGCCCTCGAAGCCGCCCGAAAGCACGATCAAACCCTCGAGCGCCTCGCGGCTCAACCAGCTGCGCTCGAGCATCGGTGCGCCGCGAATCTGACCCTCCAGAAAAGAGCGCGTTACCAACTGAGTGAGGTGGCGGTATCCGGACAGATTCTGGCAAAGGAAAACGATTCGCGAGGGCGCGGCGCGCTCGCCGGGCTCGCGGATCCAGGCGTCGACGCCGATCAGGGGTTTGATTCCGGCCGCCAGCCCTTCCTTGTAGAACTTGACCATGGCAAATAAATTGCTTTGATCGGTCAGGGCAACCGCCGGCATCCCCGCTGCCGCGACGGCCGCCATCAACTCCGGCACACGCACGATGCCGTCTACCAATGAGTATTCGGTGTGCAGCCGCAGGTGCACGAATGGCGTCAAAGTTCGCTCCGCTCAGCAAGGCGCACCGGCTCGAATGTGCGCCGATGCAGTGGACAGGGGCCGTACAACGCCAGAAGGCGTTGATGGTCGGCGGTGGCGTAACCCTTATGACTTGCGAAAGAGTATTCGGGATATATCGTATCCATTTGATTCATATAATTATCCCTCGCCGTCTTCGCCAGAATCGAAGCCGCGCTGATGGCAGGCTCGGTGGCATCGCCGCCGATGATGGCGCGTGCGGTCAACACCTTACCCAATCCCTGCAAATTGGGAAGACGGTTGCCGTCGATGAGCACGTGATCAGGGATCAAGGTCATCTGCAACAAGGCGCGGCGCATGGCAAGGAAGGTGGCCTGCAGGATATTCAGTGCATCGACCTCCTGTGTATCCGCCCAGCCGATGCCGAAACACAGCGCCTCGGCGCGAATTTGCAGGCTCAAGGCCGACCGCTGCTTGGCGCTCAAGGTCTTGGAATCGGCCACGCCCTCGATGGGTCGGCGCGGACGCAGAATGACGGCGGCAGCCACCACCGGCCCGGCGAGCGGCCCGCGGCCGGCCTCGTCGATTCCGGCCACCCGCCTCATTGGCGCGATCCTGCAGCGGCGCGGCGATCATTCACGAGATCGAGAATCGCCTGCGCGGCGAGGGTGCCGGCGCCGCGCCGCAGCTCGGCGTGAATTCGCGAGAACTCCCGTTCCAAGGCCGCGCGCCGTTCGCTGTCGTCAAGCCACATCAAGAGCTCTGCTCCGATCGACTCGGGGATGATTTGCTCTTGAAAATATTCGCCGACGACGCGCCGATCCGCAAGTAGATTCGGCTGCGCGAAGAACTTGGATTTCACCAGATTGAGCCCCGTCAATACCTTAGCCGTGATCCTTCCCAACCGATAGACGACCACCATGGGCCGTTTGCACAGTGCGGCCTCCAGACTGGCGGTACCTGAGGCCACCAAAACCACATTGGCGGCACCCAGTACGGTCGTGGCGTGGCCGTCGACCAGTCGCACCTCGAGCGCCGGTGCATCGCGCGCGAGGATTCGCGAGAATATCTCCCGCGTCGCCGCACTCGCCATCGGCGCGACGAATTTCAAGTCCGGTCGCCGTGCCGCCATCCAGCGCGCCGTGGCGG
This sequence comes from uncultured Gammaproteobacteria bacterium, assembly GCA_963775565.1. GTDB lineage: Bacteria > Pseudomonadota > Gammaproteobacteria > Steroidobacterales > Steroidobacteraceae > Bog-1198. Next base: position 173,621 of record CAVZJP010000013.1, on the reverse strand, counting down.
CAAAATCAGCCGCGAGACGGGCCACCTCACCGCGCCGGCTGCCCGGCAGCAGTGCCACGATGCTGGACTCGAGATCAAGACCCAGTGCGCGGCGTGCCGCGGCACGATCGATGTTGTCGGGAATCGCATCCGCCAGCGGATGTCCGACGAATTCCGCGGCGATGCCACGCTCATCATAGAAGCGCTTCTCGAACGGCAGCAGGCACAGCACCAGATCCACAGACGCGCCGATACCGCGAGCCCGTCCCTGCCGCCAGGCCCAGACCTGCGGACTCACGTACTGCACGGTGGGAATGCCCGCGGCGTGCAAGGCGCGCGCCAGCCTCAAATTCGTATCCGGAGCGTCGATGCCGACGAATACATCCGGCCGCTCCATCAGGAACATGCGACGGATTCGAGCAAGCAGTTTGAACAGGCGCGGCAGGTCGCGCAACACATCGAACAGGCCCATGACCGCGAATGATTCAGCCGGTTCCCAGCTCTCGCATCCGGCGGCCTGCATTTTAGGTCCGGCCACGCCGAAGAACTTCGCGTCCGGAACCAACCTGCGCATCGCATGAATGAGATCGGCGCCTAACGTGTCGCCTGACGCTTCCCCCGCCACCAGACCCACTCGCAACGGCACCGACATCTAGGAGCCGGCCTCCTAGCGGACGATGCTGCGCGAGCTGTTTTTGACGAATTCGACGAAGGGCACGATTTCCGGCTGCGTCTCGGCGGCCTTCTCGAGTTCAGCGATTGCCGCGTTCAACTTGAGCCCGGAACGGTACAACAGTCTATAGGCGCGCCGGATGTTCAAGATCTGCTCAGGCGTGAATCCGCGGCGCTTGAGTCCTTCGGAATTCACGCTGTGCGGCACCGCCGGCCGGCCCACCGCCATCACAAAGGGCGGCACATCGCGGGTCACCGCGGCGTTGTGCGCCAGGAAGGCGTGCGCCCCCACCTTGGTGTGCTGATGCACGGCCGATAGTCCGCCCATGATGACCCAGTCGCCGAGTTCGACGTGCCCACCCAGCGTGCTGCAGTTCGCCATGACGATCTCGTTGCCCAGGAGACAATCATGCGCCACATGTGAATACGCCATCAGAAGATTGTCATTGCCGATGCGCGTCACACCCTTGTCGTGCGTGGTGCCACGGTTCGCGGTCACGAACTCGCGGAATACGTTGCGGTCGCCGATCTCGAGGCGCGTCGGCTCGCCCTTGTATTTCTTGTCCTGCGGCGCATCGCCCAATGAGGCGAATTGAAAGATCTTGTTGTCCGTGCCGATGCTGGTCGGACCATTGATCACCGCATGCGGGCCAATCCAGGTGCGCGCGCCAATGACCACATTCGCGCCGATGACGGTGAAGGGGCCGATCTCCACATCCGAAGCGATGTGTGCTTGCGGCGATATCACCGCCCGCGAGTCGATCATCCGACCGCCCCCTTGGGTTGCGGCGACTTGGTCTCGGGAGCGACCATGATTTCCGCCGACGCCACTTCCTTGCCGTCGACTTCCGCCAGGCAATCGAATTTCCAAATTCCCTTGAAGGATCGCTTCAAGGTCACTTTCAGCATGAGCTGGTCGCCCGGCTCAACCGGCTTGCGGAAGCGCGCGTTATCGATCGCGACAAAATAAAATCGGGTATTGCCATCGGGGATGACGTTGACCGTTTTGAATGCCAGGATTCCGGCCGCCTGCGCCAGGGCCTCGATGATCAGGACGCCGGGCATCACCGGCCGATGGGGGAAGTGTCCCGGAAAGAACGGCTCGTTGACGGTGACGTTTTTGAGCGCCACCAGATGCTGCCCCACCACATAGTCCAGAACCCGATCGACCAGCAAAAATGGATAGCGATGCGGCAACTGCGCCATGATCGCCGCGATATCCATCTTGTGCTGCTGCGTCATCCTCGCTCCTATCCGTCCAATCGCCGCAAACGCGCCACCAACCGGCGCCACTTGCGGGACTCCAGGGCCGGCATCCCGCTCGAGTAGCTGCCCGCCTGCTTGATCGAGGCACTGACCATGCTCAATCCCGTTACCACCACATCATCGGCAATCGTCAGATGCCCTGCAAATCCGACCATCCCGCCGATCATGCAGCGTCGGCCAATGCTCGTGCTGCCGGAAATACCCGTGCAGGCGGCAATGGCGGTGTGCGCGCCGATAGTCACGTTGTGGCCCACCTGGATCTGATTGTCCAGTTTGACGCCGTTCTCGACAACCGTGTCGTCAATCGCACCGCGATCAATGGTGGTGCTCGCACCGATCTCCACATCGTCGCCGATGCGCACGCTGCCAACCTGCGGCACCTTCACCCAGGCGCCGTGATCCGGCGCAAAGCCGAAGCCATCCGAGCCCACCACCGAACCGGCGTGCAGGATGCAGCGCTTTCCCAAGGTCACGCCGGCATACAGATTGACCTGGGATACGAGCACCGAGTCGTCTCCGACACGAGCGCCGCGCTGCACGATGCAGCCGGGACCGACGCGCACGCGCTCGCCGATTTGGGCCTCATCCTCGATGACCGCCAGCGGCCCAATGCTGGCCGATGCGGCGACCAGCGCCTGAGGCGCTACCACCGCGCTCGGGTGTATTCCCGGCGTCAAGCTGCGTTCTGGATGCATCAGAGCCGCGACTCGCGCATATGCCAGGTAAGGGTTGGAGTCGATTAACGCGGCAACCGGGCAATCCGCCTCGTCCTGGGCGTTCAGGATCACCGCGGTCGCATGCGTCGAGGCCAGCTGGCGGCGGTAGTGCGAGTTCGCGAGAAAGCTCAAGCTGCCGGCGTTCGCGTGCGACAGCGTCGCCACGCTGCGCACCGTGAGACCAGGCTCACCGCGCAGTTTGAGCCCGAAGCGCACCGCCAGTTCGCCCAGACTGAATTCTGCCTGCACCTGCGCGCTCCTTGTAGGTGCGTTAGCCTCTCAGCGCACCGCTTATTTTGCGCCCGGCGGCTTGGCTGGCGGAGTTGCCGGTGACGCCGCCGGCGGCTTGGCCGGCGTCGCCGCCGCATTCGCCGGTTTGGATTTCAATACATCCAATATCTGGGCGGTGATGTCCATTCCAGGCTTGTTGTAGAACACGTCATTGCCGAGGACCAGGTCATATCCCTGCGCACTGCCATAGGTCTTGATCTCTTGCAGCATAAAGCGCTGCAGCTTGGCCAATTCCTCGTTCTTGCGCGTGTTGATGTCATCCTGAAACTCCCCGCCCTTGCGGGAGAATTCCCGCTGCATGTCGCGCAGGGTTTTCTCGGCCTTGACGCGGTCGGCTTCGGCCATGATGGCCCCTTCCTTGTCCAATTTCTCGGAGCGCGCCTTGAGATCATTTTGCATGGCCACCAGCTCCCGCTGGCGCGACCCGAATTCGTTCTGCAAAGACTGCATCGAGGATTTGACCTGCGGCGCCTCTTCCATGAGTTGCTGGAAGTTCACATAGCCAATCTTGATTTCGGCGCTCGCTTGCTGCGCCACGAAAAGTCCGCACAGGCCCAAGGCCGCCAACGGAAAGCTTCGAAAGTAAGTCGACATATAAATCTTTAGGACCTCAAATGGGGGTCAAAATGCTTGACCGATGGAAAATTGAAAACGCTCCGTCTCGTCTGCGAATTGCACGGTATTGCCGGGAAAGGCATTCAAAGGAATTCCATAAGAGAAACGGAACAGACCTAAGGGTGCGAGCCACTGCACAGCGATACCGGTTGATTGTTTTAGATTAGCATAACTGAAGTGATAGGTGACCGGCGTTATGTCATCGACACCCAGGAATTTGACCGCGCTGCCGGTCTGAAACACGTTGCCGATGTCGTAGAACCAGCTGACGCGGGCGGAGCTTTTCCACTTCTCAGGAACCGGAAAGATCAGCTCGTAGCGGTTGATCACTCGAAAGTTGCCGCCGTAGGGATTGCCTGCCCCGATGTTGTCCTTGGGCCCCAAACGGCTCTCGCGATAGCCTCTGACGCTGTCGGGTCCCCCGGCAAAATAGTTCAGATAAGGCGGCAACGAGGTGGTCTTGCCGATGGCCGCACCGTAATCCACCGAGCCTTGAATTGATGCCAGCCACCTGCCGTAAATCGGGATGTAGGTGATGAAATCGAAATTCGTCTGGTAGTAGCGAACATCGCTCAAGGGCAGTGTGTAACGCGCCGACAGCGTCACCTTGGTGCCGCGGTCCGCGAAGATGGCGCGATTGCGGCCTTCGTACGACCAGCCGCCGGTCAGTTCATAGGTATAGAAATCGGTGCCGTACACGACATACGGATTATCCAACGAGTTGAGTACGCCATCGCCGTTGGTGTCCGTCAGGTCGCGCTGGAAGCTATTGCCGTTGCCTTTCACCCAATCGATCGACTGTTGCGCGCTGTAGCCTTCCGAGACCACCAGGGTGCTCTTGTTGGCCGCTGCGCCGATGCTCAGGTATTGATACTCGGAGATGGGATATGCAAATTGCTCCGCGAGGGTCAACTGCTTGGTCGAGAAAGCCGAGGACGCGGCGACGAACTGCGTGATATCGCGGTATGTGAACGACGTGGTGCGTGACACCCCGTCGATGGTCATATACGGGTCGGTGTGCGCGGCCGTGTAGGTCTTGCTGTACTTGCCCGCGTTGATTTCAAGGGCGACCCGCTCGCCGGTGCCCATGAAGTTGCTGTGCACGAAATTGCCGTTGATGCTGAATTTTTGGGCTTCCGAATAACCGATGCCTCCGCCGAATTGTCCCGGCAGGCCTTCCTTGATGTTGAAGTCGACGTCGACCAAATCGGCGCTGCCGGGCACCGGCTTGTTCTCGAATTCCACCTTTTCGATGTACGGCAAGCGCTGCAGGCGCTCCTTGGAACGCTCGACCGCCGAGTTCGACAGCCAGCCGCCTTCCAACTGACGCATTTCGCGGCGCAGCGTTTCGTCGTTGATCGACGTGGTGTTGTTGAAATTGATGTGGCGCACGTAGACGCGATTGCCGGGCTCGATGAAGAACGTGATCGCCACCGTCTTTTTCTCGTTGTCGGGCGTGGGTACCGGATCGATCTTGGCGAATGAATAGCCGTCGGCGCCCAATCGATAATTCATCAATTCCTGGCTGCCGGTCACCATCTTGCGCGAGTAGGTATCGCCGGGTTTGATGAGCAATAGCCTGCGAAGCTGCGCTTCGGGGACCACCATCGTTCCGGCCAGCTTGACTTCGCTGACCTTGTATACATCGCCCTCGCTGATATTGATGGTGATGTACATGTCGTCTTTTTCGGGGGCTATCGTGACCTCGGTCGAGTCGATCTGGAAATTAGCGTAACCGCGATCCATATAGTAGGAGCGCAATTTCTCCAGGTCGCCGGTCAAGGTCTCGCGCGCGTAGCGGTCGTCCTGCTTGTACCAGGACAACCAGTTCGGCGTCTTCAGCTCGAAACTGCCGAGAACGTCTTTCTCCTTGAATTTCGTATTGCCCACCAGGTTGATCTGTTCGATCCTGGCGCGCTTGCCTTCCTTGATGTCGACGATGATGTCGACCTTGTTGCCGGGCAGGTCGGTGATTTTGGTGTCGACGCGCACGGCATATTTGCCGCGGCTGAAATATTGATCGGTGAGGTATTGCTTGACCTCATCGAGGACGGATCGATCGAAGGTCTTGCCGGTCGCGAGTCCGACATTGCGCAGACTTTTTTGCAGATCCTCGGTCTTGATGTCCTTGTTGCCTTTGATTTCGAATTTGGCGATGGATGGACGCTCGACCACCACCACCAGCAAGGTGTTGCCGTCGCGGCGCAACTCCACATCGCGAAAGAAACCGGTCGCGTACAGCGCCCGCATCGCCTCGCCGACGCGCTGCTCGTCCAGATGATCGCCGATGTTCACCGGCAGGTAATTGAAGACCGTGCCTTCGGAAATTCGCTGCAGGCCTTCGATGCGAATGTCGCCGACCGTGAAGATGTCCTGGGCGGCTTGCGCCTGCGCAGTCGTATAGACCGGTTGGCAGGCGAGCGCCAGCAACCCGCACAGCCAAAATTCAAGCCGCACGCGGTGAAAACCGGGTGCAATGGTAATGCGCGGCGCTGCGCGGGCAACGCCGCACGCGCGGCAGGAACTTGGGTTTGCTCATGATTTCCCGTTAATTCAAATGTCTTGATATATCGTTATAGAAAGCCAAACTCATCAACACAACCAACAATGCGATGCCAACCTGTTGCCCGAAGAGCTGCGCGCGCTCGGAAATCGGACTGCCCTTGATTGCTTCCACCACCTGATAAACGATCTGGCCGCCGTCCAACAGCGGCACGGGCATCAGATTCAGCACTCCCAGGCTCACGCTGATGATCGCCAGAAACGCCAGATAGGCAGTCACCCCCAGATAAGCGCTGATACCGGCAAACTCGGCGATGCTCACCACGCCGCTGATGTTCTTTGCGGATACCTGGCCGGTCAGCATGCGCCACAACATCTGCACGGTGAGCGCGGACATCTCCCAGGTCTTCGCCACGCCGCTGACCGCGGCATCCAGGGGTCCGGAGCGATGCTTCTCGACCAGTCCGGGCGGCCATCGTTGCTGGCCCTCCATCAGCGAAATACCCAGACGCCCCACCGCCTTGCCATGATCGATCACCCGGGGAACCGGCGCCACGATTCGCAATCGCTCGCTCCCGCGTTGCACTTCGATCGAAATGCTGCGGTCCGGCGCACCGCTCACCATCGATATGAAATCACTCGCGTTGCCGATCGGCTGACCGTCCACGGCGAGCAGCCGGTCGCCGCCGCGCAGACCCGCGCGCGCGCCCGCGCTCCCCGCGGGCGCCTCCTGCACCGTGGTATCGGCTGCCCAGGTCATCAGATCGAACCCCAGGCCCGGCAGCAACTTGCCGGGTTCGGTCAAGGCCCGCCGATCTCCGATAACCCGCAGCGTCATTGAACGCTCGGCGCCGTCGCGGCGTACATGCAACGGCACCACGCCGTCATCGGTGAATTGGCGGATGAGCGCTATCTGCAGCTCTTCCGTATCCTCGACGTTGCGTTCGCCCACGCGCACGATCTGGTCCCCGTTCTGCAGTCCGGCGACGGCTGCCGCGCTGCCCGGGAACACATGGCCCACCACGGGCTTGACGCTCTCCGACCCCACCATCGCCAAAATTGCGTACAACAGCGACGCGAATACCAGATTCATGGCGGGGCCTGCCAAAAGCACGGCGACTCGATGCAGGATCGGCCGTCGGGTGAAAGAGCGGTGCAGCTCAGCGGCGGCGACATCTCCTTCTCGCTCGTCCAGCAGTTTGACGTAGCCGCCGAGCGGGATGGCAGCGAGGCAGTATTCGGTGCGGTCCGCATCCCGGCCGACGCGGGTGATCAGCGGTTTGCCGAAACCGATGCTGAAGCGCAGTACCTTGAAGCCAAGCTTCTTCGCAACCCAATAGTGGCCAAATTCATGGACCGCTACCAAGATGCTTATCGCCACCAGGAAGGCGGGGACGAAAATCAAAAACTTCATGCAAAGGCTCCCGCGCTAAGCTCTATTAGTGACCCGGCCAAGCGTCGCGCCGCAGCGTCGGCGTCCAATACGTCGCCCAGAGCCTTGACGGGAGACGATTCGAGCCGCTGCAGCACTTTGTCAATGACCGTTGCAATGCCCACAAAGTTCAAGCGCCGGTCAAGAAACGCCTGTACCGCGACCTCGTTGGCCGCGTTCAGCAACGTCGGAGCGGTGCCGCCGTCGCGCGCCGCAGCTCTCGCCAGCGCCAAACCAGGGAATCGAACGTGGTCCGGCGGCTCGAATTCCAGCTTCCCCATGCCGATGAGGTCCAAGGATTGTACACCGGAAGCAAATCTCTCGGGCCACGCCAAAGCCTGCGCAATCGGTGTGCGCATATCCGGGGCGCCGAGCTGCGCCAGCATCGAACCGTCCGCGTATTCGACCAATGAGTGCACCACGCTTTGCGGGTGCACCACGACATCCACCTGCGATTCCGGCAGACCGAACAGCAGCGTGGCCTCAATGACCTCGAGTCCCTTGTTCATCAGCGTCGCGGAGTCGACTGAAATCTTGCGGCCCATTTTCCACTTCGGGTGCGCGCAGGCTTCATCGGGCGTCGCCAGCGCCATTTTCGCGGCAGAGGTCTGGCGAAAGGGCCCACCGGAGGCGGTCAGAATGATCCGCGTCACACCCTTCGCCTCATCACCCGGGAGATAGCCGGCGGGCATGCATTGGAATATGGCGTTGTGTTCGCTGTCGATGGGAATGAGCTGGGCGCCGGCGCGCCGCGCCTCGTCCATCAACAAGGGTCCGGTCATGACCAGAGATTCCTTGTTGGCGAGCAATACGCGCTTGCCGGCGCGCACCGCCGCCAGTGTTGGCTGCAGTCCCGCAGCGCCCACGATGGCCGCCATCACCATGTGCACATTGTCGGCGCTGACGGCCGCGGCGAGCGCGCTCTCGCCGCTTTCGACGACGGTCGAGGACCCGCAATCGCGCAACGCAGTGCGTGCCTTGGCCGCCGCTTCGGCATCCACCAGCACCACGATTTCGGGCCGAAATTGCCGCGCCTGCTCGACGAGAGCCTGCCAGCTGCTGTGGGCGCCCAGCATGCTGACCTTGAATCGTTGCGGATGCAGCGCGATGACGGCGAGTGTGCTGCGCCCGACGCTGCCCGTTGAACCCAGGATTGCGATGCCCCGCGCAGTCATCGGATCACGCCTGAACCGAACAGCCCGAGCGCATACAGGGGCGCCGCCGCCGTCACGCTGTCGATGCGATCGAGCAATCCCCCATGTCCCGGCAGCAGTCCGCCGCTGTCTTTGAGCGCCGCAGCGCGTTTGAACATGCTCTCGGTCAGATCGCCGATGATGGAAAAAATTCCCACGGCGCAGCCGAATGGAACGACGATGAGCGGCGGCAAGCCGAAGTGCACGGCGCCTCCCCAGGAAATCAGCGCGACCATGAACAGCCCGCCGACGGCGCCCTCCCAAGTCTTGCCGGGACTCACCCGGGGCGCGAGCTTGTGCCGGCCGAATGCGCGGCCCGCAAAGTACGCGCCGATATCGGCGGCGCACACCATGAGCACCAGCCACAGCACGATCAGCGGCCCGCGCGCGAATCCCACCGTGGATATCTGCAGCCTGGTGATCGCCGCGAACGCCGGCGCAAGAGTCGCGCAGCCGCAAACCAGCGCCAGTACGGGACGATGCCGGGCCGGTGCCAGCGACAGCCAGCCCAGTGCGATCAGCCACCAGATGCAAGCGGCGCCCAGCAGGACCATCAAATGCGCCGGCGATTCGGTGAAGCGCCAGGCAAGCAGCAGCAGCAGGGCGATGCCCAGGGTGTAAAGACCGCGCGAAATCACGCCATGCAATTGCCCAAAACCGGCCCATTCCCACGCCCCAAGGGTAAAGACCAGGGCGAAGGCCAGCACCGCCCACAACGGCGGCAACAAGAACAGGCCGAGCAGCAGCAGCACGCCCAGGATGCAGGCGGTGATGACCCTGGTCTTAAGCATCGCCGCCCTCAAGCATCTGCTTTCGCCTTGAGCTGGGCCGAGGTCATGCCGAAACGCCGTTCGCGTTGCGCATAGTGCTCAAATGCCGCTTGCAAGTGCTCCGGCGAGAATTCGGGCCACAACACTTCCGTGAAATACAGTTCCGTGTATGCAAGATTCCACAGCAGAAAATTACTGATGCGCTGCTCGCCGCCCGTGCGGATCAACAGATCCGGATCCGGCACATCATGAAGCTGCAGACGCGCTGCGATGCGCTCCTCGCCGATATCCGAGGCGGCCATTTTGCCGGCGGCGACGTCGGCGGCGAGCGAACGGCAAGCCTGGCTGATATCCCATCGCCCGCCATAGGCCACCGCCACCATCAACCCCAAGCCTGGGTTGAGGGCAGTCAATGCTTCACCGTCGAGCATGCGTTGTTTGAGTTCCGGCCCCAACTGCTCCCGATCGCCGATGAAGCGCAGGCGCACGCGATTGCGATGCAGGTCCGCCACTTCGCGCACCAACGCATCGAGAAACAGACCCATGAGGACGCCGACCTCATCCGGAGGCCGCCGCCAGTTCTCGCTGCTGAAGGCAAAGAGCGTCAGGTATCGCACGCCGCGCGCGGCGCACTCCTCGACCAGCTTGCGCACCACCTTGACGCTGGCGCGATGGCCTGCAACCCGCGGCATGCCGCGCGAGCGGGCCCAGCGGCCGTTGCCGTCCATAATGATTGCGACATGCTGCGGCGAGTCGGCCATGGGAACTCTTTAGGAATGCGGGTCTTGAATCCGGTCAGACCTGCATCAGCTCCTTTTCCTTGTCCGCCATCGCATGGTCAATGTCGGCGATGTGCTTGTCGGTCAGTTTCTGAACGTCATCCTGTGCGCGGCGATCGTCATCCTGCGCAATTAATTTTTCCTTGAGCATTTCCTTCAATTCGCTCATGACTTCGCGGCGCACGCCGCGCACCGCAACACGAGCATTCTCCGCTTCGGATTTCACGACTTTGATGATGTCGCGGCGGCGCTCTTCAGTCAGCGCCGGCATGTGAATGCGGATGATCTGCCCGGCGGTATTCGGCGTAAGTCCCAGATCGGACTTGTAGATTGCCTTCTCGATCACCGGCACCATGGCCTTCTCCCAGGGGCTGACGGTGAGCGTGCGTGCATCCTCGGTGGCGATGTTGGCCACTTGATTCAGCGGCATTTCCGCCCCGTAGTAATCCACCTTGATGTGCTCGATGAGGCTGGTATGGGCGCGGCCGGTGCGCATTTTTTTCAGCTGCTCCTTGAATGCCAGCACGCATTTCTGCATGCGCGTGGTCGCATCCTTTTTTAGGTCCTCGAGCATGTATCCCCCTTAAGATTCTGCCGATACGACGGTGCCGACATCTTCGCCTTGGACGATACGCAGCAAATCGCCGGCATGGAACAGATTGAAGACTTGCAACGGCAGATTGTTTTCACGGCACATGACGATGGCGGTGGCGTCCATGACATTGAGGCGGTCGGCCAGCACCTTGTCGAAAGTCAGGTGCGCATAGCGCTTTGCATTGGGATTGGTGACCGGATCGGCATCGTAGATTCCGTTGACCTTGGTCGCCTTCAGCAGGATGTCCGCATTGATTTCGATCGCGCGCAAGCTTGCCGCCGTGTCGGTCGTGAAGAATGGATTGCCGGTGCCGGCGCCGAAAATCACCACCCGGCCCTTCTCGAGGTGGCGCACCGCCCTGCGCCGGATGTAGTCCTCGCAAACCTCATTGATGCGCAATGCCGACATGACCCGCGCGTAGGCACCGAGGCTTTCGAGCGCGTCCTGCAGCGCCAGCGCATTGATCACCGTGGCCAGCATGCCCATGTGATCCGCGGTCACCCGATCCATGCCGGCGCGCGCCAGACCGGCACCGCGAAAGATATTCCCGCCGCCGAGAACCACGGCCACCTGGACGCCCATCTGGGTCAGATCGCGGATCTCGCCCGCGATGCGTTTGAGCATCACCGGGTCGATGCCGTAATCCTCATCCCCCAGCAGCGCCTCACCGGACAGTTTGACCAAAATTCTTCGATAACGAGCCGTGCCGGTTTGGGTGGTCATGTTGCCGTTTAGTGTTTCTTAGGACCGTCGTCCTTGTCCTTTTCCTGCGCTTTGACCTGGGCCATGACTTCGCTGACGAAATCGTCCTGTTTCTTCTCGATGCCTGCGCCGACTTCGTAGCGCACGAATTGGACCACCTTGGCGCCCGCGCTCTTCAGCAATTTCTCCACCGTCGTGTCCGGATCCTTGACGAAAGGCTGCCCCATCAAAGTGATTTCGGCCAGATACTTGCGCAAACGTCCTTCCACCATCTTGGCGATGATGTCGGGGGGCTTCTTTTCACCCTGGGTTTGCTCGGTCAATATGGCGCGCTCCTTGGCCAGCACATCGGCGGGCACGCCACCCGCATCGATGTACGCCGGATTCACCGCGGCCACATGCATGGCCAGATCGCGCGCGAGCGGCTCATCGCCGCCCTGCAGCGCCACGACGCTGCCGATGCGCGTGCCGTGGGTATAGGTACCGAGCGGTCCCGGTGACGTGACGCGCGCGAAACGGCGCACATCGATCTTCTCGCCGATCTTCGCCACCAGGGCGCGCCGCCGGTCATCCAGGCTGGAAGCATGTGCGTTGGACCATGCGAGCAATTCCTGCAATCCGCCGGGCGATTGTTCGAGGGCCACCCGCGCCACATCCTTCGCGAATGCCTGGAACTCATCGCTGCGCGCCACGAAGTCGGTCTCGCAGTTCACTTCGACCAGCACCGCGTGAGAACCTGATCGCTCGATCGCGACGGTCCCTTCCGCGGCCACCCGCGCCGCCTTCTTGTCGGCCTTGGCCAGGCCGGTCTTGCGCATCAGTTCGGCCGCGGCGTCCAGGTCGCCCTGGGTTTCGACGAGCGCCTTCTTGCACTCCATCATGCCCGCGCCGGTGCGCTCGCGAAGCTGCTTCACTGTATCTGCCGTGATGTTCATCGGTTCCTACCACCGCCGCGGGCGCGATTCCTCTCGTTGAATCGATTAAAAGCGAAAGCGAAATTACGCGCCGCGCGCCGGGGCGCGTCTTCCGACGGGGCGCCGCCGCGGAGCACTGGCCGGCCGGGTTTCGGCCGGGGGCGTGTCCACCGCATCGACATCGTCGGCTTCGGTTTCGACCTCGACCTCATCGAGCGAGGCTGCGACGGCGGCAACGCTCGGCACCACGGTGACGGGAACCTTGCGGCGCGGCGGCGGCTTCTTGTGGCCACCGCGCGCCGGCGCGGCAGGACGCCGCCCGCCGCCAGCGCTGCGCTTCTTCGGATTGCCTTCCTCGTCCAATTCGACGAATTCATCTTCGCCGACCGGGACTTCGGGCAGCGAAGCCTTGCCTTCGAGCACGGAATCGGCAATGCCGCCGGCGTACAACAAAATGGCGCGCATGGCGTCATCATTGCCCGGGATGACATAGTCGATGCCGTCGGGCGAGCAATTCGTATCGACCACCGCGACCACGGGGATGCCGAGTTTCTGCGCCTCGTGAATCGCGATCTGTTCGTGGCCCACGTCAATGACAAAGAGCGCGTCGGGCAGCGCGGTCATCTCGCGGATGCCGCCCAAACTGCGCAGCAGCTTGTCCATTTCACGGCGCAACATCTGCGCCTCTTTCTTGCCGCGTCGATCCAGGACGCCGCTTTGCGCCATCTCGTCGAGCTCATTGAGCCGCTTGATCGATTGGCGAATCGTCTTGAAATTGGTGAGCATGCCGCCCAGCCAGCGCTGATTCACATAGGGCATCGCACAGCGTGCGGCTTCCTTTTGCACGGCATCGCGCGCCGAGCGCTTGGTGCCCACGAACAGCACCTTGCCGCCTTCCGCGGCCACACCCTTGATGAAGGCCGCGGCCTGCGCATACAGGGGCTGCGTCTTTTCCAGATTGATGATATGGATTTTGTTACGTTCGCCGAAAATGAACGGAGCCATCTTCGGGTTCCAGAAGCGGGTTTGATGTCCAAAATGGACGCCCGCTTCCAGCATTTGTCGCATGGACACGCTGGTCATAAATACTCCTGGTCGGGTTGAGCCTCCGCGTGTCCCAATCGGCAACCCGAAACCTTGAATTTGAAGCCAAAGGCCTTCATTTTCATGGATCCGGGCACCCGGTCGATTGTGACGACACGCGTGCGGGGTTGTTAAAAATAGCCGCGCTTTATACCATGAACCCTTACCTGATACAAAGCCCGCCGTTCTTATGACCGTGACCATCAAAACACCCGCCGAACAGGAAAAAATGCGTGCCGCCGGCCGCTTGGCCGCAAGCGTCCTGGACATGATCGAACCCTTTGTCCAACCGGGGGTCAGCACCGAGGAACTCGATAAGCGTTGCCACGATTTCATCGTTGACGAGCTCAAGTCGATTCCGGCCAACCTCAATTACCGGGGATTCCCCAAGACCATCTGTACCTCGGTCAATCATGTCGTGTGCCACGGAATCCCGGGCGATAAGCGCCTAAAAAGCGGCGATATCGTCAATATCGACGTGACGGTGATTCGCGACGGGTTCCACGGGGACACCAGCCGCATGTACTTCGTCGGTTCTGCCCCCATTCTCGCCAAACGGCTCACCACGGCCTGCCATGAGGCCATGTGGGAGGGAATACGGCAGGTCAAGCCAGGCGCCCGCTTAGGCGATATCGGGCATGCCATTCAGACCTATGCGGAGGGCAACGGCTTCTCGGTGGTGCGCGAATACTGCGGACATGGCATCGGGCTTATTTATCACGAGGACCCGCAGGTGTTGCACTACGGCAAACCGGGGACGGGCCTGGAATTGGCCGCCGGCATGACCTTTACCATCGAGCCCATGATCAATGCCGGAAAGCGCGATGTGCGCCTGCTCCCCGACGGATGGACCGTGGTGACGAAGGATCAGTCCCTGTCTGCACAGTGGGAGCACACCATCCTGGTCACCGCACAGGGCTTCGAGGTACTCACCCTGAGCGCCCTGGCGGGCGCCAGTGCGGCCGCGCCGGCGGCGGCAGCCTCTTGAACGCGCACGGCAAGTTTCTCGAGCAAAACGCCGACTGGCCATACCTCGCGGCAGTCCCCGAGGCCCTCGAAGGGGGCCAGTTCTCGCCCATGGTGTTTCGCCAAGTGCTGGACCACGGCACTGAACTGCTGAAAGACCGCTTTATCACCGATGATGTGATCGAAGATCTGGTGCGCGATCGCGCCCGCTTGGTCGACTTGGCGCTGCGGGCGGCGTGGGTACGGCATGTGGGCGCGTTTGCCGAGGACCTGGCGCTGGTCGCCGTGGGCGGCTACGGCCGGGGCGAACTGCACCCGAGCTCGGATATAGACATCATGGTGCTGCTGCCGAAGAGCGATTCCTCCGATTGGCAACCGGATATCGAGCGGTTTCTGACCTTTCTCTGGGATATCGGTCTCGAGGTGGGGCACAGCGTTCGCTCCATCGATGATTGCCAGCGCGAGAGCCTGGCGGACATCAGCGTTGCCACCACCTTGTTCGAGGCCCGCCTGCTATGCGGTCCGGAATCGCTGTTCGCCGGGATGCGGCGTGCTTTGGCTCCCGATCGTCTATGGTCATCGCAGGACTTCTTCGAAGCCAAGGTCAAGGAACAGACCGAGCGGCACCATCGCTACTACGACACGGCCTACAACCTCGAACCGAATGTGAAATCGAGTCCGGGCGGCCTACGCGACCTACAGACCATCGGCTGGGTCGCCAAGCGGCATTTCGGGACCGACACGCTGGATGAGCTGGTGGCGCACGGATTTCTCACCCGCGAGGAACTCCGAAAGCTCAAAGCCGGGCAATCCTTCCTATGGAAGGTGCGCTTCGGATTGCACCTGTTGACCGGTAGGCGCGAGGATCGGCTGTTATTCGACTATCAGATCAAGCTGGCGAAGCTGTTCGGCTACGAGGACGCGAGCTTTACCCTGGCTGTTGAACAGCTGATGCAGAAGTACTACCGCACGGTCATGGACGTCAGCCTCATGAACGAAATGCTGCTGCAGCTGTTTCGCGAGGCGATCCTCACACAAAGCGCCCCGCCGCTGCCGATCAACGCCCGCTTCCAGATTCGCAATGACTACCTGGAAGTCACGCATCCCGAGGTGTTTGCGCGCTACCCGTCGGCGTTGCTTGAATTATTCGTGCTGCTGCAGCAGCACCCCGAGGTACGCGGCGTGCGCGCCGAGACCATCCGATTGATCGGCACGCATGTCTGGCTGATCGATGAGGAATTTCGCCAGAATCCGCGTCATCATCGGTTGTTCATGGAAATATTGTGTGCGCCCGTCGGCGTCACGCACGAGCTGCGCCGCATGAACTTGTACGGCGTGCTCGGCCGCTACATCCCCTCCTTCGGGCGCGTCGTCGGCCGCATGCAGTACGACCTGTTCCATGCCTACACCGTGGATGCGCACACCCTGTTCGTGGTCAGCAATCTGCGCCGCTTCGCGATGCCGAAGTTCAACGATGAATTTCCCGCCATGAGTCAGATCATGCAATCGTTGCCGCGCCAGGAAATCGCCTACCTCGCAGCGTTGTTCCACGACATCGCCAAGGGCCGCGGCGGCGATCATTCCGAACTCGGTGCGGTGGACGCCGAGGCTTTTTGTCTTGAGCAGGGACTGGGCCGCTACGAGGCGCGTCTGGTCGCGTGGTTGGTCCGGAATCATTTGATCCTGTCCATCACCTCGCAGAAAAAGGACATCAGCGATCCGGACATCATCCACGACTTTGCGCGGCGCGTGGGAGATCAGGCGCATTTGGATTATTTGTACGTACTGACCGTGGCCGACGTGCGCGGCACGAACCCCAAGCTGTGGAACGCGTGGAAGGCACGACTGTTCGAGGAGTTCTACGAACGCACCAAGCGGGCGCTGCGTCGCGGTCTGGAAACGCCGGTGGATCAGGAGGAACTGGTCCGGGAAACCCAGGAACAAGCACGCTCGAAGATGCCCGAGGTCGCGCCTGAGAAAATCGCGCAGGTCTGGTCGCAATGGACCGAGGCGTATTTTCTGCGCTATACGCCTGAGGAAATCGCCTGGCATACGGCATTGCTGGCGGAGCGGCAGAGCGGCGACGAGGGACCGCTGGTCGCCATCAGGCAACTGGCGGATCGCGGCGGCACCGCCGTGCTCACGTACACGCCGCGGCGCCTGCGCAGCTTCGCGCGCACCACGGGCGTGCTCGATCAAATGGGCCTGAACGTGGTCGATGCGCGGCTGATCACCAGCGCGAACGGATCCAGCCTGGAAACCTATGTGGTGCTCGAGGAGAACGGCGCAATCATCGCCGATGCGGCGCGCATTCAGGAGATCGAGCGCGGCGTGTTGCGGGTATTAAGGCAGGTCGAGGATTCGCCGCATACCGTGACCCGGCGCGCACCGCGCCAGGTACGCATGTTCTCGACACCGACACAGGTCAATTTCAGCGTCGACAGCCGCAACGAGCGGACCATCCTTGAACTGGTGGCAGCCGACCGTCCGGGTTTGCTGTCCGAAGTCGGCAAGGTCTTCAGGGCCGAGCGGGTGGCCATCAACGGCGCCAAGATCATGACCGTGGGCGAACGTGCGGAGGATGTG
Organism: uncultured Gammaproteobacteria bacterium; assembly: GCA_963775565.1. Classification (GTDB taxonomy): domain Bacteria; phylum Pseudomonadota; class Gammaproteobacteria; order Steroidobacterales; family Steroidobacteraceae; genus Bog-1198. Next base: position 156,560 of record CAVZJP010000013.1, on the reverse strand, counting down.
TTCTACATCACCGGCGCCGATGGCGGCTTGCTGCAACCGGAAACCTGCCAGCGTGTACAGGAATCATTGGTGCGTGCCCTTGACGCGACGCGCAGCTAGGAGCCGGAATTGAGCGTACCCAAACCCACGGATTCGATCGATGAACTGCAGTCGATCATCGAGGGCGCCTTCGAAACGCGGACCCAATTAAGTCCGCGAACGGCGTCGCGCGCACTGCGCGAGGCAGTGGCGAGCACCATCAGCATGCTGGATGGCGGCACACTGCGCGTGGCGGAGCCTCATCAGGGCGGCTGGCGCGTCAATCAGTGGCTCAAGAAAGCCGTGCTGCTGTCATTTCGCATCAGCGACAACCAAGTCATACCGGCCGGGTCCCTGAATTTCTACGACAAGGTGCCGCTGAAGTTCGACGGCTGGAGCGCGGCCGACTTTGCCGCCGCGGGCGTGCGCGTGGCGCCGCCGGCGACCGTCCGGCGCGGCGCCTACGTCGCCGCCAACGTGGTTTTGATGCCGAGCTATATCAATGTCGGCGCCTACGTGGACAGCGGCACCATGGTGGATACCTGGGCGACTGTGGGCTCGTGCGCGCAAATTGGTAAGAACGTACATCTGTCCGGCGGCGTCGGCATCGGCGGCGTACTCGAGCCATTGCAGGGCAGCCCGACCATCATCGAGGATGATTGCTTCATCGGCGCCCGTTCGGAAATCGTCGAAGGCGTCGTGGTGGAAGCGGGCGCCGTCATCTCCATGGGCGTCTTCATCGGCCAGAGCACGCGCATTTACGATCGTGAACGGGATGAAATCCTCTACGGCCGTGTTCCCGCCGGCGCAGTCGTGGTGCCCGGAACTTTGCCGGCCGCGAACGGCAAGTACGGGCTCGCCTGCGCCGTGATCGTCAAACGCGTGGACGCGCAGACCCGAGCCAAGACCTCGCTGAATGATTTGCTGCGCAACACCGGGCCCGATTCCTGATGTAAGATTTCGTCACGGCCGCGCACGGGGACGAAATGAACGACGACGAAGCGCCTTCCGCATCGCGGCGGCAACTGTTCCAAAGTCTGGCCCTCGTACCCTTTGCCGCCGCCGGCGTGGCAGGCTGCGCCAAGGAGTCCGACAAGCCGGCGGACAAACCCGCGACGACCGGTGAATACAAACCCGCCTTTTTCAACGCCGGCGAATGGGCCTTCATCCAGGCCGCCTGCGATCGATTGATCCCCGCCGACAACGTCGGTCCGAGCGCGCTGCAGGCGGGCGTGCCGGAGTTCATCGACCGCCACATGCAGACGCCCTACGCCAGCGGCGACATCTGGTACATGCAGGGCCCCTTCATCGAGGCCGCACCCCAATTCGGTTATCAGGGCCGGCTGCCCGTGCGCGACATCCTGCGTGTGGGAATAAAGGCGATCGACGAGCATTGCCGCGGCCATTTCGGCGGCAAGGCATTCGCGCAGCTCGAGCACGCCGAGCAGGAGACGCTGCTGAAAGCCGCGGAGGCGGGCAAGCTGGAACTCGCGAACATCTCCGCGAGGGAGTTCTTCAATCAACTCCTGGCGGAAACCCGCATGGGTTACTTCTGCGATCCGAAGTACGGCGGCAACAAGGGCATGGCCGCATGGAAAATGATCGGTTTTCCCGGCATGCGCGCCGACTACACCAACTGGGTGGAAGTTCGTAACCAGCCCTACCCGCTGCCCCCGGTCGACCTGGCCGGCAAGCGGGGTTGACATGGCGATCGTCAAACCGAAGGTGGATGCGGTCATCGTCGGAATGGGTTGGACCGGCGCCATCATGGCGAAGGAGTTGACCGACGCGGGCCTGACGGTGGTAGCGCTGGAGCGGGGGCCGGACCGCGATACCCAACCTGACTTCGCCTATCCGCGCGTGGTGGACGAGTTGGAAGGATCGATACACCGCAAATTCCTGCAAAGCCTGTCGAAGGAGACCGTGACCGCGCGCCATGGCATGAAGGACACGGCCGTGCCCTACCGCCAGATCGGTTCGTTCAAACCTGGCACGGGTGTGGGCGGCGCCGGCACGCACTGGTCGGGTTGCCATTTCCGCGCGCTGCGCGAGGATTTCAATCTCCGCAGCAACGTGCAGCATCGCTATGGCGCAAAGTTCATTCCGGATCGAATGACGATCGCGGATTTTCCGCTGTCTTATGAAGACCTGGAGCCGCACTTCGACCACTTCGAGCGGGTGTGCGGCACCTCCGGCAAGGCCGGCGTTCTGAACGGCGCCAAGATCGCCGGCGGCAACCCCTTCGAAGGATCTCGCTCGCGCGAATTTCCGCTGCCGCCCAACCGCAACTATCTCGGCGCCGAGCTCTTTTATACGGCGGCACGCGAAATGGGCTACAACCCGTATCCGATTCCGGCCTCTAATGCATCGGCGCCTTACGTGAATCCTTACGGCTGTCAAATGGGGCCGTGCAACTTTTGCGGATTCTGCAGCGACTACGGTTGCCTCAACTATTCCAAGGCTTCGCCCAACGCGAGCATTCTGCCGGTGCTGCGCTTGCGCAAAAATTTCGAGTTGCGTGCCCATGCGCAGGTGCTCAAGGTGAATCTCGACAACGCACAGGTACGGGCCACAGGCGTGACCTACCTCGACGCAGATGGCAAAGAGACCGAACAGCCGGCCGATCTGGTGCTGCTGTGCGCATTCTCGCTGTTCAATGTGCACCTGATGCTGCTCTCAGGTATAGGCAAGCCCTACGACCCGAACACGAACACCGGTACGGTGGGCCGCAACTATTCCTACCAAAACTTAAACCGCGTCACGCTGTTCTTCGACGATAAGGTGCAGGCCAACGGCTTCATCGGCATCGGCGGCGGCGGTACCACCTTCGATGATCTGAACGGCAATCAGTTGGATAATGCGAAGGCTGGCTTCATCGGCGGCGGCGTCATCTGGGCAAGACAGCCGGGCTCCGGTCCGATTCGCGGCATCACCACGGCGCCCGGCGTGCCCAACTGGGGCAGCGCCTGGAAGCAGGGCGTGAAGGACGCCTTTCGGCATTCCTTCTATTACGAGGTTCAGGGCGCGTGCATGTCCTACCGCGGCAACTATCTGGATCTGGATCCGACCTACCGCGACGCTTTCGGCCGGCCGTTGCTGCGCCTGACTTTCGATTGGGATGAGAACGAAATTCGGGCGTCGCAGTTTTTGGTGGGCAAGGCGTTGGACATGTGCAAGGTGCTCAACCCCAAGGCGCTCTCCGGGGATGCCAAGAAACCGGGCGAGCACTACAACATTACGCGCTACCAGAGCACGCACACCTGCGGCGGCGCCATCATGGGCGCCGATCCCAAATCCTCCGCGCTCAATCGTTATCTTCAGTCCTGGGATGTACCCAACGTGTTCGCGCCGGGCGCCAATGCCTTTCCGCAGAACAACGGCTACAACCCGACCGGCATGGTGGGCGCGCTCACCTACTGGGCCGCGAAGGCCATTCGCGAACAGTACATCAAGAATCCCGGCGCGCTGGTGCAAGCGTGAAAAGGGGCGCCCGCCCGTGGATGATTTTGGCGCACATCGCCGTGATCGTCGTTGCCGGCGCGCTGGTCTTTGCGCTGTGGCCGACGAAGACCCGCGCGATCGTGAGGCCGCCGACGGCCGGTGGCCTGCTGGACCGCGGACCTGGCGAGTATCTCGCGATTGCCGCTGACTGCGGCGCCTGTCATAGCGCACCCGGCGGCAAACCTTTTGCCGGCGGGCTGAAGCTCGATTCGCCGCTGGGCGCCATCTATAGCACCAACATCACGCCCGATCCCGATTCCGGTATCGGCAAGTACACGCTGGAGGATTTCGACCGTGCCGTCCGCCATGGCATCGCGAAAAATGGCGTCACGCTGTATCCGGCCATGCCCTACCCGTCTTACGCCGTCATGACCGATGCCGATGTGGCCGCCCTCTACGATTACTTCATGCACGGTGTGGAACCGGCCGCGGCCCCGGCGCACGCGAATGGCATTCCCTGGCCCCTGTCGATCCGTTGGCCCTTGGCGATCTGGCGCAAGCTCTTCGCTCCCTCGCCCAATGCGCCGGTATTCGACGGCTCGCGTTTCACCGATCCCGTGCTGGCGCGCGGCGCTTACCTGGTTGAAGGTCCGGGCCACTGCGGCACCTGCCACACACCGCACGCGCTGACCTTGCAGGAAAAAGCTTTGAATGATTCGTCCCCGGTATTTCTCGCCGGCGGCCCCGCCATCGACGGCTGGGTTGCGGTCAATCTGCGGGGCAATGCGGCCGACGGCCTCGGCAGCTGGTCGAAAGAGGACATCGTCGCCACGCTGCGCACTGCGCGCAACAAGGAGCAGACCGTCATCGGCAGCGCCATGAGCGATGTCGTCGTGCATAGCACCTCGCATTTGACCGACGAGGATCTTCTGGCCATCGCTGCCTACTTGAAGACGTTGCCGCCTGCGCCCAAGGACCTGGCCAGGTACTCCGCGGATCCGGCCACCGCGGCGGCGCTGACCGCGGGCCGCGAGACCAGTCGCGGCGCCGAACTGTATGACGACAACTGCGCCGCATGTCACCGGAGCGACGGCGCCGGCAGCGCCAATGTACTGCCGAAGATCGCCGGCAATTCCACCGTGCTGTCGACCGATCCCGATTCCTTGATCCGCCTGGTGTTGAGCGGCAGCTCCCTGCCCGGCACCGCGCGCGCGCCCTCGCCTTTGGGGATGCCTGGCTTCGGCTGGCGGTTGTCCAACGAGGAGATCGCGCAGCTGCTGACCTTTATCCGCAGCAGCTGGGGCAATCAGGCACCAAGCGTTTCCGCACGCGATGTCGCCAAAGTGCGCGCCAACGACTAGAACGTGAATCGAAATCCGATTGTCGGCGCAACGTTGTCGTTGTGGTAGTAGGGCACGCCAGGGCCGTGGGGAATGGCAATGGCCAGACCGCCGCTGACATTGGAATACTCAATTCCGCCATACGTGTCGAAACGCTTGGTGAAATGATGGTCGAGGTAAAGTGATCCCACGTTGAGGTGGCCCCCGCAGGAAGCACGCGTGTTGGTAACAGGCGTGCAAGTCGGCGGCTCTCGGAATGTGTTCTGCTGCAAGCCATAGTAGGACAGAGTGATGTCGGTTCTGCTGTCGTTAAACGCGTACTTCACTCCCGTCCAGTAGACCTGCACCTTCTTGGTGGAATCCAAATTGTTGTCTTCAACGCCGCTCAACAGGTAACCGCCCTGGGCCGTTGCGCCGATTCCCAGCGGCCGTGATGGATTGTTCTGCGTGATGTGCTCGTAGCCCAAGTAGAACTTGAATGGGTCCCAGGTATATTTGGCGGCAACCATGACGGCGGTATTGTCGGTAACGATGCCATATTCGGTGTTGGTCGTTCCGATCAGATTGTTCCCGGTGATCGGGTTGGTATTGATGCTGTTGGTGGTCGACTGATACGGCTGCGTCGGACTCTGCGGTCCTAGCAGCGGGTTGAGCACGCTGACTGCCTGGAAGACGTGCTGGTAGACGAGATCAGCGGAGAAGTTTTCGATCACGCCGCCGATATCGAATCCATAGGCGTTGTTATTCGCCTGTTCCGGCGTGCAGGCGGCGGCAGTCCAGCCTGCGGCGGCCGAGTAGCAGCCGCCGGAGCCACCGGGGAATTTGTACATCGCACCGAGGTGGACCGGGCCAAAGGCGACACGATACTTGATGGCGCCGTCCCAACGGGTGTCCTGCGTGTCGCCGCCACCGGCCATCAGGCCGTTATACCCGATGAACGAAAAGGAATAGGCGCCGCTGGCCGGATCGTAGGCGAGCATGGCATCGGTGCCGAGAGCGCGCTGACGACCGAACGTCAGTGCGCCAAACTGTGCGGACGATAGACCGCCCTGGAATTCGTCGTTGAAGGTCTGACCCGACCGCGCGCCGTCACCGGCGAACGAATAGCTGGCCCTGGGGAGGCCGTTGTTGGCCACGTTGGTGGCCGCCATGTTGGCGAGTTGGCCCGACTGGGGATTGATGCCGGTCGCAGCGTTGAACACGATGAACCAGTCCTGCATGAACTCGACCTTGCCCTTAAGGCCCAGACCGGACTGCGACAGGTTGTTGGGCGCGATGAGCCATTGGGAACTGTTGCCGTTGCGGTTGACCAGCGATTCGCCTTCATAGTTGTAGGGACTTTCCCGAATGCCGTGACTGACCCAACCCACACCGACGTCGTACGTGCCGTAGAGCGTGATCCCATGCCAGCTCAGCGGGCAATCAGTGTGCATGAACTCCTGGAAGTTCGTGCAGCCCGCCTCGCTCGACGGATCGGCTGCGCGCGCCGCGTGAGTCACAAAGAAACCTGCAGCAAGCGCTGCAAGCACGCACCACCAGACAGACCGAATTCTTGACTTGCTCATTTGCATCCCTCTACCGCCCTAATCAGGGCAGTGCCTGTGGGCGTCGACCTCGTTATATTCCGTCGTATACATCGTCGCAGAAACTCGCGGGGCGCGCAACTTGCATTACAATGCTTGCGGAGGGGTTCATGACAAAGCCACACATCAAATTTCGAATCGATTTCGGACCGGGCGAGGCAATTGGCCCAGGTAAGGTGGCGCTGCTCGAACAGATCGAACGCAGCGGTTCCATCTCTGGGGCGGCACGTGATCTCGGGATGAGCTACCGCCGCGGCTGGATGCTGCTCGAGAGCCTGAATGAATCATTCCGGGAACCGGTCACAACCGCGACCAAGGGCGGCAAGGGAGGAGGAGGCGCGATTCTTACGCCATTAGGCCGCGAACTGATTCGAACCTATAGGGCGTTTGAGGACAATGTCCAGGAACAGGCCGCGCACCACTTCATGCTCTTGGCGCGACACGCGCGCAAAATTCCCAGCCGCGAAAAAGCAATGACTGTAATTCGAATGCACGACCGCTAGCTGCAACTTCAATGAGAACACAAATGTATCGACGTATTGCAATCCTTTTCAGCGCCCTGCCTATTGCCGCATTTGGGCAAACTTCCGTCGCCGCCGATCACGCCCCAAAGGCTTGGATCCAGCAAAGCAACACTTTCACCAACATGTTGCTGGACGTGGACCTCGAACACTCTCCCGAGGCAGGCTCACAGCAAGGGCTTGCGAAATTCGACGATCGTATTTCCGATCCGAGGCGGGCGGATGAAATCGCTCAACGGCGCGAATTGGAAGCCGCCCTGGCGAAGGTCAAGAGCGCCCGCACGGCGGTGACCGACAAGAACGTGCAGCAGGACATCGAGATTCTTCAGAAGAGCTACAACCTGCGCTTTCGAACCGAGGATTTTGCGCTGGCCCACGAAGTGCCGTTCTTCAATGCCAGCGCGCAATTATTTCAGGGCCTGCGCGTCCTGCTCGACGACCAGGTCGCGGCCGAGCGCCGTCCTGCGGCGCTCGTTCGGCTGCGAAAATACGCCGGCGTGGAACCAGGATATCAGCCGTTTGCCGAATTGCTGAAGCAACGTGAGATCGAACAGATCGCCAAACCAGGCGTCATCTACCCCTCCAAGCAGGAACTCGAGACCGAGCTAGGCCGCAACTCGAACTACGTTGACGGCATCGCGGATCTGTTCAAGAAGTACAAACTCACCGGCTGGGAGCCGGCATACGAAAAACTGAAGCTGCAGCTGGCCGATTACGATGCCTGGATCAAGGCGAATATCCTGCCCAAGGCGCGCACCGACTTTCGCCTGCCGCCGGAGAAGTACGCGCTGGCATTCGAAGGCTACGGCATCGACATCCCTCCCGGCGCAGATCGCCAAGATGGCGCATGCCGCATTTACCCAATACCAGACCGAGATGGCACCCCTGGCCGCGCAAATAGCGAAAGCAAACGGCTATGCTTCCAGCGATTATCGAGCCGTGATTGCCGATTTAAAGAAAAAGCAAATCACCGGCGAGGCCATTCTGCCGTTCTACGAGAGCAGGCTTAAGGAGATCGAAAAGATCATCGCGGCGAAACAGCTGGTCACGCTGCCCACACGCCCCGCGATCATTCGCCTCGCCACCGCGGCCGAGACCGCGCAACAACCGGCCCCGCATATGTCGCCGCCGCCCTTCCTCAACAACACCGGCCAGCGCGGCCAATTCGTGCTGCCGCTCAACATCCCATCTGCGACCGGCGGCGCGGAGGACAAGTACGACGATTTCACCTTTGATGCCGTTGCGTGGACGTTGACGGCGCATGAGGCGCGGCCGGGTCACGAGTTGCAGTTCGATTCCATGGTTGAGCATGGAGTCAGTCTGGCGCGCGTTCTATTCGCCTTCAATTCCACCAATGTCGAAGGCTGGGGTCTGTACTCCGAGTACATCATGCAACCCTACGAGCCGGCCGAGGGGCAATTGCTGACGCTGCAACTGCGGCTGCTGCGCGCCGCCCGAGCCTTTTTGGACCCGGAACTGCAAAGCGGCGCCGTGACCGAGGCGCAAGCCTACGCGGTGCTCGAGAAGGATGTCCTGCTGAGTCACGCTTTCGCCAAGGAGGAAGTCGAGCGATTTACCTATCCGCAGTCCGGGTCAGGCCAACAGCTACTTCTACGGCTACACGCGCCTGCTGTCACTGCGCAAGGAAACCGAGGCGGCATTGGGGAAGAAATTCGACCAAAAGAAATTCCACGACTTCATCCTGGGTGAGGGTCTGCTGCCGCCGGATCTGATGCGCGCGGCGGTGCTCGAGGATTTCATACCGTCGCAGCGCTAGCTTAAGGTCGCAGCGCCAGCTTAAGAGCGCAGCGCTAGCCGAAGCGGCCGGTGATGTAGTCCTCGGTCAGCTTCTGCTGCGGATTGGTGAACACCAGATCGGTCGGACCGATTTCCACCAAATCGCCCAGATGAAAATAAGCGGTGCGTTGCGACACGCGCGCGGCCTGCTGCATATTGTGGGTCACGATGGTAATTGCATAATTTTCGCGCAGTTCATCAATCAAATCCTCGATCTTTGCGCTTGCGATGGGATCCAGCGCCGAGGTGGGTTCATCCATGAGAATGACTTCGGGGTTGACGGCAATGGTTCGCGCGATGCACAGCCTCTGCTGCTGACCACCTGACAGACTCGTGCCCGATGTCGACAATCGGTCCTTGACCTCCTCCCACAAGCCCGCCCGCACCAGACTGGTGTGGACCAGTTCATCCATGTCGGCGCGGCTCTTGGTCAATCCGTGAATTCGCGGTCCATAGGCCACATTGGCGTAGATGGAATGCGGGAAGGGTGTTGGTTTCTGAAACACGATGCCGACGCGCGCCCGCAGCTGCGCCACGTCCTGACTCTTGGCATAGATGTCCTGTCCATCCAGCTTGATCGTGCCGCTGACGCGCGCACTTGCAATGGTGTCATTCATGCGATTCAGACAGCGCAGAAAAGTGGACTTCCCGCACCCCGAAGGGCCGATCAACGCCAGCACTTGATTGCGGCCGATGTCGAGACTCACATTTCTCACGGCGCACTTGTCGCCGTAGTGCACATTCACGCCGCGCGCCGTCATCACGGGGTCGAACAGCTTGTCGCGTATGCCTGGGGCCGCTGCGGCCCCTGCGCCATCGGCCGGGACACCGCCGCCTCCTTGCGAGCTTGCAGGGGCGCGATCGGCCGAAGTGAAGTCTTGGAGCATCGTGGTCATCCGAAGCGGCCGGTGATGTAGTCGTCGGTCTTGCGGTTCTTTGGGGAAGTGAAGATCTGGCTGGAAGGACCGATCTCGACCAGTTCGCCCATGAACATGAACCCCGTGACATTGGACACGCGCGCCGCCTGCTGCAAATTGTGGGTGACGATCACGATACAATATTTCTCGCGCAGCGCCTGCAGGGTTTCCTCGACGCGCAGCGTTGATATCGGGTCGAGCGCAGCCGTGGGTTCGTCGAGCAGGAGCACCTCGGGCTGCACCGCGATGGCGCGGGCGATGCACAGGCGTTGCTGCTGACCCCCGGAAAGACTGCGGCCATCGGCCAGTAGTTTATCCTTGACCTCATCCCAAATGGCTGCATCGCGCAGCGCCGATTCTACCCGCACCTTGAGCTCGGCACCGCGCATGCCGGCTCCCAGGCGCAAGCCGAAAGCAACATTCTCGAACACTGACATGGGGAATGGCGTGGGCTTTTGAAATACCATGCCCACCCGATAGCGCAGTTCGGCGACATCCACCGTGGGTCCCAAGATATCGCGGCCGCCGATCAGCACTTCACCTTCGGCGCGCTGCCTGGGATAGAGTGCGTACATCCGGTTCATCACCCGAAGCAGGGTGGACTTGCCGCAGCCCGACGGCCCAATGAAGGCCGAAATCGAGCGATCCGCCAAGGTCATGTTGATGTCGTGCAGCGATTTGACCGCGCCGTAATAGAAATTCAGCGAACGCACTTCGATCTTGGGCGGACCGAGGTCCTGGGCCGGTCCCTCGGCCGCCGGATACGGCACGCGTATTTTCAAATGCTTCGGCGGTTTGGTCGAGGGGATCATCGCCCCGCCCCGCGCTCGGACTGCAGCAGCGCGAGCAGGACTCGCGCCGAAATACTCAAGACCAAGATGGTGACGGTGATGATCAGAGCGCCCGCCCAGGCCAGATCCTGCCATTCCTTGTAGGGGCTCAACGCGAACTGGAAGATCACCACCGGCAAATTTGCCATCGGCGCATTCAGATTGTGGCTCCAGAATTGATTGTTGAGCGCCGTGAACAGCAGCGGCGCGGTTTCTCCGCTGATGCGCGCGATGGCCAGCAGCAATCCTGTGACAATGCCGCTGCGCGCCGCGGGATATAACACGGACAGAACGGTGCGCCAGGGATAGGCGCCGAGCGCCGCGGAGGAGTCCTTCATCCCCAGGGGGACCAGATTGAGCATGTCCTCGGTGGTACGCAACGTCACCGGGATCGCCAGCACTGCCAACGCCAGCGCCCCGGCGATCGCTGAAAAATGGCCCATGCGCACGACCACGATCTCATAGATAAACAAGCCGACAATGATCGAAGGCGCGCTCAGGAGCACATCGTTGATGAAGCGAATGACCGTACTCAAGCGCGAGGTTTTGCCGTACTCCGCAAGATAGGTGCCCGCGAGCACGCCCACGGGCGAGCCGATGAGAATTCCCAGGAGCGTCATCACGGCGCTGCCATACAGCGCGTTGAGCAGGCCGCCCTGACTGCCTGGCGGCGGAGTCATTTCCGTAAAAACGCGCCCGGAGATACCCGATACGCCGTGCGAAATCAGCGTCCAAAGAATGGCGGCCAGGCAGGCCAATCCGGTGAGAGTGGCAATCAGCGAGAGCGCCAGAAAGACGCCGTTCTTGATTTTGCGAAGCAGCCGTCGATTCACGTTACGGTTCCGGCGCGGCGTTCGAGCCTTTGCAGCATCGCCTGCGCCGCGGCGATGACGGTAAAGGTGATCAGAAACAACAGCAGTCCGAGCGCAATGAGCGAAGAGGTATAAAGATCGCCCACCGCTTCGGTGAATTCATTGGCGATTGCCGAGGAGATGGTGGTGCCCGGGGCGATCAGCGAGGAGCTGATGCGATGCGCGTTGCCGATCACGAAGGTCACCGCCATGGTCTCGCCGAGCGCCCTTCCCAACCCCAGCATGATCCCGCCGACCATGCCGGTACGGGAGTGCGGCACGACGACATTCCAAATGACTTCCCAGGTGGTGGCGCCGAGACCATATCCGGATTCCTTCAACATCGGCGGCACCGTGTCGAATACGTCGCGCATGGTGGCGGCAATGAACGGCAGCACCATGATGGCGAGCACCACACCGGCGGTGAGAACGCCGATGCCATAGGGCGGGCCTTTGAATAAATGGCCGACGCCGGGAAAATCGCCAAGATTGCGTATCAACCAGGGCTGCACATGCCGTTGCAACACCGGCGCGAGCACGAACAACCCCCAGATTCCGAATATGATGCTGGGCACCGCCGCCAGGAGTTCCACCGCGACGCCGATCGGGCGCTTGAGCAAGGGCGGGCACAGCTCGGTCAGGAATAACGCGATGCCGAATCCGGTGGGTACGGCAAGCAGCATGGCAATCAAGGAAGTGACCACCGTTCCGTAAATCGGCGCCAGCGCACCGAACTGATCGGTAACGGGATTCCAGATCTCGCGGGTGACGAAGGAAAATCCAAAGTGCGACAGCGCCGGCCAGGCGCCGCGCAGCAGCGATACGGCCACTCCGCCCAGAATCAACAACACCAGCAGCGCCGCAATGAAAGTGGCCGAGCGGAAAACTCTCTCGAAGAGCAGCTGCCTTGCAGCGTGCCCCGGATCTATGATCGCCACGATGTCAGTTCCGTTCCCGCCTGAAGCTTAAAATGAGTCGAGCCCGGCATATCGCTACGCCGGGCTCGACCGTATCTTAACCACCTGGATCTTGACTAGCTAATGCGCGTACGCGATCAGTTGCCGGACCATATGGGGCGGCCCCCCGATGTAATTTGCGCAACCCAGGTCTTCTTGACCTGTGCGATCAAGGCGGCAGGCAGCGGCACATAGTCAAGCTCGCCCGCCATGCCGGCGCCATCCTTGTAGGCCCACGCAAAGAACTTCAGCGCCTCGTTGACCGCCGCCGCATCGTCCGGCTGCTTGTAGACGAGAATGAAGCTGACGCCGGTGATCGGCCAGCTCTTGGCGCCCGGCTGATCGGTCAAAATGAGGTAGTAGCTGTCGGCGCCCGCCCAATCGGCGGTGGCCGCGGCGGCTTGAAATGACTCCGCATCGGGCGCGACGGTATTGCCTGCCTTGTTGGTGAGCAAGGTGTAAGCCATCTTGTTCTGCTTGGCGTAGGCGTACTCGACATAGCCGATGGCGCCATCGGTCTGGGTGGTCATATTCGCCACGCCTTCGTTACCCTTGGCGCCGATTCCCACCGGCCACTGAACTGAGGTGTTGGCGCCGATGCTGGACTGAAACTTAGGAAGGGACTTGGAAAGGTAATCGGAGAACAAAAAGTTGGTGCCCGATCCGTCCGAGCGGTACACGGGCGCGATGGCCGCGCTCGGCAGCGTAAGCTTCGGATTGAGCTTCTTGATCGCCGGATCGTTCCATTGGGTGATATCGCCCAGATAAATGCTGGCAATCGTTGCACCATCCAAATGCAGCTGGCCGGGCAGAATCCCCTTGACGTTGACCACCGGCACGACGCCGCCGATGATCATGGGGAACTGAATCAATCCCGAAGCCTTGAGATCGTCCGGCTTCAAAGGCATATCCGAGGCACCGAAGGTAACGGTCTTCGCCTTGATCTGCTTGATTCCGCCGCCCGATCCGATCGATTGGTAATTGAGGCCGACGCCCGTGAGCTTCTTGTAGGCATCAGCCCATTTCGAATAAATCGGGTAGGGAAAAGTGGCGCCTGCGCCCGAGATATCCGCCGCGGCCGCTGCCAGGCTCAAAGACGCTGCGGCGCCCAGTATCAGAAGGCGCTTGAAGATTTTCATTCTTGGATCGCTCCGGTTGTTGCCCGTCCTCAAGCGCCACGGGCTCAAGACTTGGGTTGGCCGCGATTATCGGGACGCCATGTGACGTTTTTGTGACAGTCCGCCGCCCTGCGTTCGAATTCCTCTATTCAATCGCCTGATAATCAGCTGCGACCGTGCCGTCGATCCTGTTTTTATTCGAGCTCATGGCATTGAATACCGGCGTCAGCACGACGGCCAGCACGAGATTCAAAATGACGGTATAGACCGCAATGTAGCCCGGGAAGGTGTGGCCGCCGATGACCAGCGGGTAGGTGCCCGCCATCTTCATGGCGATGGCCATGGTGGTTCCGGCATACGTGCCCACCGCCCAACCAATGAGCAGCGCCCAGGAATTGAACCAGCGCGTGTAGGCGCCCAGCATCACCGCCGGCAGGGTCTGAATGATCCAGATGCCGCCGAGCAGTTGCAATTGCACGGCGTACTTCGTGGGTACGAACAAAATGAACACCAAGCGCGCCGACCTTGACGATCAGCGAGGTCAGCTTGGCGACCCGCGATTCCTGCTTGTCGGTGGGAGTCTTGTTGATGAACTCCTTATGGATGTTGCGCGTATAGAGATTGGCCGCGGCAATGGACATGATGGCCGCCGGCACCAGCGCACCGATGCCGATCGCGGCGAAGGCGACGCCGCTGAACCATGAGGGAAAGCTGTGCAGCAGCAGCGCGGGGACCGCATAGTTATTGCCGAATTGCTTGAAGCCTGCGGCGAATTCCGGAAGCTTGTCGACGCCGCTGGCGATGGCGAAAAAGCCGAACAAGGCCAGCAACCCCAGCATGAAGGTGTAGGCCGGCAGCATGGCGGCATTGCGGCGGATGACCCTGCCGCTGCTCGCGCTCAAGATGCCCGTCAAGGAATGCGGATAAAGAAATAAAGCGAGCGCCGATCCGAAGGCCAGGGTGGCGTAGTTGCTGTATGCGCCCGTGGTATCGGGTCCCGGCACCGCCAGCAGCATCTTCTGCGCCGGTACGGCGGCAAATATTTTCTCGAATCCTCCGAGCTGAACGGGAATGACGATCACCGCGACGAAGGCCGTGATGTAGATCAGGATGTCTTTGACGATGGCGATCGAGGCCGGCGCGCGCAATCCGCTCGAATAGGTAAATGCCGCCAGAATCACAAAGGCAATGAACAGCGGCAGATCCGCCGCCAATCCGGTGCCGGAAATGCCCATCGCTCCGATGACCACCTGCAATCCGACCAGCTGCAGGGCGATGTAGGGCATGGTCGCGACGATTCCGGTGATGCAGATGGCGAGCGCCAGCCAGCGATTGCCGAAACGGCCCTTCACGAAATCCCCCGCGGTGATGTAGCCGTGCTTGCTGCAGACGTTCCACAGGCGCCGGAAGATCAAGAACATCAAAGGATAGATGATGATGGTGTAAGGCACGGCAAAGAAGGCGACGGCGCCGGCGCCGAACGCGAGCGCGGGGATGGCGATGAAGGTGTAGGCGGTGTAGACATCGCCGCCGACCAAGAACCAGGTTACAACGGTGCCAAAGCGCCTTCCGCCCGAGTCCCCACTCATGCAGCAGATCCAGGTCGCCCTTGCGCCAGCGGGCAGCGGCGAAGCCCAGCCAGGTGATGAAGCCGAACAACAGTACAAATATCGTCAGCGCGGTCCAATTTACTTGCTGCACGGCTATCCCCTCGTCTTGTTTTTATCGAGAACCCGTTCCATGAACCGGCCTCGTCAATCTTTGGTGGCGTAATAAACGATGGCCGTGAATACGGCGCTGACGAGCACCCAGAACAGCTGGAACCAGTAGAAGAACGGCAGGCCCAGCAGCGCGGGTTCGGCTTTATTGTAAAGAGGAGGCCAGAGTGCGACTGCAAACTGGACCACGAAGAGTAAGTACCACCAGCTCCAGCCACCGCGTTTTTTTTCGGTATTGTCCATCGCGTCCCCCTTCGGGTTTGGAAGGCCCGTGGGGTCTATGCTACGCGCGAGGACACCTCAGTGTCGATATGCGGTTCATGGGCCTTGAGGGCCCATGAACCGCATCCGACACAATTGCTACAAGAACTAGAAATTAAATCGAACACCCGTCATGTAGGTCTGATCGTTTCTGAACAGATACCCGTTGGCCAGACCATTCTTGACTTCGGACCAGTTAAAGCCGAGATACGTGTCGAAACGCTTGGTCCAGTGATAGTCGCCAACCAAGGAAGCATCATCCAGCGTGCCGGCGCAGCTTGCCGCGGCTCGCGTTGGTGCAACCATTGGCGTTGAAGCTGCTCTGCCAGTATCCGTAGTAAGCGGCGGTCAAATCAAATTGCGGAGTGACCGACCAGCGTGCGCCCACCCAACCAATCTGAAAGATCTTATTGATGCCGTATGCGTTGTTGTTGACGATATTCCCGATATCGGTGATCACGCCATTGGACGCGCCGAGCTGGTAGCCCCCGATGTCGATGGTTCCTCCGGGGAGGGGAGAATGGGGGTTCGCGTACTTGATGTGCTCCCAACCGGCATAGAGCTTGACCGGCTTCAGGTTCAAGCTGGTTTGCACCGAATAGCCCGTGTTGTCGGAAACGGTCGCCCCGAGCGTGTTCGACATGGACCAAGCCGCCGCCGGCACGGCGGCGTTTAGCGCCGTGATATTCGCGGCACTCAAGGATGCCGCGGCGACTTCGCCGTGCACCATGCCATACAACGCATCTATGGACCAGGGCCCCACATCGGCGCCCAACACCACTTCATTGGAGGACTGAGGGACGTAGCCGTCGCTGCCGAAGCCATGGATGTACCAAAGGTGTGCCGGGCCCAAATTCAGGGTGTATTTGGCGGCATTATCCAGTCGGTTGCTCTGGGTATCGCCCAAGCCGCCCGCCGTTCCAGAGAGCGCAATGGGAGAAAACGCTTGAGCTTGTTGCTGGGGATCGTACTTGGTCAGCATATCCAGCATGAGACCGTTTTGACGACCAAAGGTGAACGTACCGAAGGTCTTCGAACTGATTCCCGCGTAAGCCAGGACCGTTGAACGCTTGACCGGCTCGGCTCGAATCTCCCGCCGAGATTTTTATCGCAGCCGCCTTGCCGTTGTTCTGCGTCAGTGAGCCCGGGCCGTCCGTCAGTCTCCCGGACCAGGGATTGAATCCGGTTTCGATCCGAAACACGCCGCTCAAATCGTCGTTCCATAGCGGCTCGACGCCGGAAAGGCCGACTTTCGACTGGCTAAGCCCGTTGCCGGCAACCGTGGCGATCGAATGATTGCTGAAGTTCTGGATAAAGTATGGCAATCCCGGACCCCATTGCGAGCTGATGGGAGCGCCGTGCGTCAAGTACGCCACGCCCATGTCCACGGTGCCGTACAGCGTCACGCCGAACCAAGTCAGCGACGTGGACTTGGGCGCGGCCTTGGTGGCAATGACGTCCGGTGTGGGGCTCATGCTGTCGATCTTCTGCTGCAAGACTTTGACTTGATCTTTGAGCTGCTGAATGTCCTGAGCGTCATCCGCCAGGACGACTCACGGCGCCGCGCACACGGCAGCGCAAATCCCTATCGCGAGCCAGGACTGGCTTGCGCAGCTGAAACTTTTCCATTGCATTGAACTCCCGCGTTTTGGAATTGTTGGATTTAATCGACGTCTTGTTACACTAATATGACAGTGGTTGTTGTTCTTAATTCTACTGGCTTTCGGGCAAGTCGCCACATATATCAGATACGTGACAAACATATCATACAGTGCTGTGTCTTTTTAGCAACAGCCACGCATCAATTTGGGGCAAGCGGATCAATTGCGCCGCTGCTTGGCTGAGATCAAGGCCAGCTCGGTGCGGGTGTTGGCGTGCAGCTTCTCCATGATGCGGCTGACGTAATTCTTGACGTGCCCTCCGCCAGAAACAGGGCGGAGGCGATTTGCCGATTGCTCATGCCCTCGGCGATCAAGACGCAATATTTTTTCCTCCTTGTCGTTCAAATTGTCAGCGGCAGCCGCCTGTCTTGCGCTGACGGCGTGCGGACGGGAATCGTCCGCCAAACGCCGGAACTGATCCATCACCTTGCGCGCAATTTGCGGAGTCAAATGCGACTCGCCGCGCCGCAGGGCGCGAATGGTGTCGAGCAATTCCTGTTCGGTCACATCCTTCAAAAGATAACCGTGCGCGCCGGCGCGCACCGCTTCGAACACGCTCTCATCATCGTGCAGCGTGGTCAGCACCAGTACTTGAGTACCGGGCAGCATTCGAGTGATCTCCCGGGTCGCGGCGACGCCGCCCAAGCGCGGCATGCTCAAGTCCATGAGCACGATGTCCGGACGCAGGCGTTCGGCCAGCGCCAGCGCCTCGATGCCGTCGCAGGCCTGGCCGACCACTTCCATGTCCGGCTCCGTCGAGAGCAGCATCGCGGTGCCGCGCCGGACGAGCGCCTGGTCTTCAGCAATGAGGATGCGAACTTTCACTCCATGGCAATCATGCGGCCCGGCAGGCATGATTTGGAAGTGAATCGTTTTCGGGACCTGTCCCCTCGGCACAGCTTGGTCGCCGGCATTATCTGGCTGGTCGTCGCGCTGGCGGCCAGTTTTGCCGTGGCCGCGTCCATCTGGGCCGGAAGCGTGGCGCGTGAAATCGTCGTGCAGCAGCATGTACGCCGACTTGCGCTCGAAACGGATCAATTGGCCTCGGATTTGGGTCAAGCCGTCAGCGTGCGTGCTCGAAGTGCTGCGGGTCGTCGGCAGGGCCAATTCGCCCGCAGAACTCTTCAAACACCTTGCGCGCCGCCTAGCCCCAATCTCGGTTGGATTGCAGTGGCGGACCCTTCGGGTACGGTGCTCGCAAGCGACGGCAGTGTGGCCGAAGGCAGCAGCGTGTCAGCGAATGCCTTGGTTTTCCAAGGCACTGTCCGGCCCGTGGATCGGCACAATTGAGTCCGCGCGCATGCCGACAAGAAGCCCATCCCTGGGCGATGTCGCGTTGCCGGTGCACGACGCCGGGGGACGGCTGGTCGCGGTGGCCGCCGCCCATTTGAGCTGGCACTGGGCGCCGGGCGGCGTGCAGCGGCTGAGCGATGCCTTGGATACACGCGGGCACAGCGCAAACCATGATCTTGGATGACACCGGTATGGTCGTGGTGGGACCCGAGCGGCTGGCGCGGACCGATTGTGGAACGGCACGCACGCTGAACGATCCCCGCCCATCGCGTTGCCAAGGCAAGGGTCAGGGGCGCCTGCGCTTCGAACGTTTACCGAATGATCAAACGGTGCTGATCGCGCGCGCGCCGGTCAGCCTCGATGCGATCCCTACCCGGTTCCTGGGCTGTGCAACTCAGCGAGCCCAGGGAACTGGTATATCAACGTGCCGAGGCACTGGCCATTCGCATCTGGTGGATCTCGATCTGCTTGGGACCGTGACCGCGGTGCTCGGCGCGCTGGGGCGCGGCATCTGACCAACAGACTGAAGGCGTTGACGCGCTCGGCCGCGGCCGTGGGCCGCAATGAGATCGCGCGCATCGAAGTCCCGAGCGGCCACGATGAAGTGGCGCAGCTCGGCGGCGCCTTCGCCAAAGTGCTCGATGACCTGCACCAGGAGCGCAGCGAGCTGCTGCGATTGAGCAGCGAGCTGGAACGTCGGGTCGCCGTCAGGACCCGCGAGGTGGAGCGGCTCGCGGAGGAATCCCGTTATGCGGCCATCGTGCGCGAACGGCTGCAGATCGCGCGCGATCTGCACGACACGCTGGCGCATTCCATGATGGCCATGCTCAGCGAGGTGCGCCTGCTGCGCAGGCTGCAGGTCCACGACCCTGACTCGATGGCGGGCGAGCTGGCGCGCGCCGAGGAAGTCGCGCATGCAGGTCTCAACGAGGCGCGCTCGGCGATCACGCAGATGCGCGGCAATTCGGTGCGCGATACCGGCTTGGGACCCGCGCTGGCCAAGGCTATCGAGCGCTTCAAGGATCATACCGGCTTGGAGGTCGAATTTTCGACCGATACGAACGCCGCACGCTTCGGCGATGAACGGGCGGAGACCCTGTTTCGAATGACCGAGGAGGCCTTGCGCAACATCGAACGTCATGCACGAGCATCAAAAGCGCGCGTCTCACTGCGCAGCATGCGACGGCTCGCATCTCGAACTGACCATTCAGGACGACGGTGTGGGGTTCGATCCAGCGGCCGCAGCGCCGGGGCATTTTGGATTGATGGGCTTGCGCGAACAGGCGCAGCTTATCGGCGCGGAACTGCAAATCATGAGTGCGTCCACGCGCGGCACAACGGTGAGGCTTTTGCTGCGCATCGCGCCCGAAGCGCTGTAAATCCGCGCTAGCGATCTCCGCCGTTGCGCGGACTGAGCGAATTGACGACGTCTTTGACTTTCGGCACTTGCCGGGCGAGCGCTTCCGCAGTGCGACGCTCCATTTCCGAATTGACCAGGCCGTTTAGGTACACAATGCCGTTGATGGTGTGCACCTGCAATTCTCCCGGCGGCCCAAATTCGGGGTGTTTATTGAACGTGGCCTGCACGTCTTCAGTGATCTTTGCGTCGGACTGGCAATATTCCGGCGCGCACTTAAAGTCGGCGCACGCGGCCAAGCCGGCGGTGAGGATAAAAGATAATCCGAGGATACAAAGCTGCCTGGGCACGGTCAGTACGGCGTGTTGCTCATGTACAGCGAATTCACGACGCGCTGCACGTTGGCCACCGACTCAACAAGTGCGTCCGCGCTACGGACCAGAAGATCCGTGGTCACCCTGCCGTTCAAATACACGACGCCGTTAACAGTCTGCACTCTGATCGATCCCGGCGGACCGTACTCGGTGCGTTGGTCGAATATTGCGCGCACCTCCTCCGTGATCTTGGCGTCCGAAGCGCAGTACTCGGGCGAGCATTTCACCGTGGCACAACCGCCAACGCAAAGGGCAAGAATCAGAGCTAAAGCGCACGCGTAAAATTGTTTGGGCATGACTTAGGCCGTCAGCAACAGCTCCAGGGTTCGCCGATACATCGAGTGTAAGCGATCAATGTCGGCCACACGCACGCATTCGTTCACCTTGTGGATGGTCTCATTGATCACGCCCAATTCAATCACCTGAGCACCCATGGGCGCAATGAAACGCCCGTCCGAGGTGCCGCCGCCCGTGGTCAGCTTGGGGCTGATTTGCAGCTGTTCCTGCACCGCCCGGCTGGCAGCTTGCGACAGCGTTCCCGGGACGGTGAGAAACGGCAGCCCGGAAACAAACCACTCGAGGGTGTACTTCACGCGATGCCGCTGCAGGATTTCCTCGACCATGAGTTTCAAGCCGTCGATGGTCTGTTCCGTGGAAAAACGCAGATTGAAGCGCGCGCGCAACTCACCCGGGATGACGTTGGGCGCGCCGGTCCCGGCGGAGATGTTCGATATCTGGAAAGTGGTGGGCTGAAAGTGCTCGTTGCCGTGATCCCAGACGCGTGCAGCCAGCTCCGTAAGCGCGGGCGCGACAGCATGCACCGGATTGTCAGCCAGCTGCGGATAGGCGATGTGCCCTTGCACGCCGTGCACGGTCAGCCGTCCGCTCAAACTGCCGCGTCGGCCAATCTTGATGGTATCGCCCAGGGTGTTCTCGCTCGAGGGTTCGCCCACCAGGCACCAGTCGATGCTCTCCTTGCGTTCGCGCAACACCTCCACCACCCGGCGGGTGCCGTCCACCGAAGGCCCCTCCTCGTCGCTGGTGATGAGAAAGGCGATGGTGCCGCGGTGCTTCGGGTACTGGCCGATGAATTCCTCGCTGGCGGTCAGCATCGCGGCCAGGCCGCTTTTCATGTCCGCCGCGCCGCGCCCATACAGCAGGCCGTCCTTGATGACGGGCTTGAACGGATCGGTGCGCCATTCATCCAGCGGCCCCGAAGGCACGACGTCGGTGTGGCCGGCGAAACAGAACACCGGACCGCCGCTGCCGCGCTTGGCCCAAAAGTTATCGACCGCCCCGAAACGCAAGCTTTCCACGGTAAAGCCCGAAGCCGTCAGCCGCTCGATCATGAGCGTCTGGCATCCGCCGTCCGTTGGACTGACGGATTGGCGCGCAATCAATTCCTGGGTCAGTTGCAGGGTACTCGACATCAGAAACGCAGGATGGGGGGCTGGCGGCGCAGGTTCACCCACACTCCATAGGCACCGAGCAGCGCCGCGCTGATCAGAACCCAGCCGGGCATCGCAAGCCCGAGAAACTCCCAGGTGACCTTGGCGCACTCGCCGGATCCGGTCAGCACCTTGACCAGTACCTCGCTCAACGAAAACACCTTCAACATGAAATCGAGCGATGCACCGCATGCCGGAACGCTGTCCGGCGGCAGGCTCTTGATGTACAAATGCCGGGCAGCGACCCCGATCGTGGCGAGAGCAGCCAGGGCGAGCAGCAACGCATACCATCGTCTGCCAAAAGCGGCCGGATCATGCAGCGCCGCGATCAGGAACACCACGCCCAGCGCAAATACGCCGATTCTTTGGAAAATGCACAGCGGACAGGGCTCCAAGTGCATGACGTACTGGGCGTAATAAGCGTAGGCCAGCAAGCTCGCGCAGGCCAGCAATCCCAGAAGATTCCCCCGGCGTGCCGTCATCCGCGGCGCGACGAGTGTCTGCGCCGCGTCGATCTGCTTCGCGACGTCCTCGAGCGAAGAATGGCGAATATCCTTGCCGTGCACCATGTAGATCACGTACTCGCAGATGTTCTTCGCGTGATCGCCGATGCGCTCCAGGGCGCGCACCACCCACATGATCTCGAGCGCGCGCCGGATGGTGCGCGGATCTTCCATCATGAAGGTGATGCACTGGCGTTGGATGGACTCATACTCCTCGTCCACCATCTTGTCCTCTTGGGCGGTCTTCAGGGCCGCTTGCGAGTCCATGCGGGCAAAAGCGTCGAGCGCATCATGCACCATCTGCGCCACTTGCCGGCCCAGGTGCTTGACCTCGCGGTACTTGTCCGCCGGGCGCTCCATGGTCGCGAGACGCGACGCGATATAGCCGATCTTCTCGCCCTCATCGCCGATGCGCTCCAGATCCGTGATGGTCTTGATGATGGCGACGATGACCCGCAAATCGCCGGCCGCGGGCGCACGGATCGCGAGGATCCGGCTGCACTCCTCGTCGATCGACAATTCCATGCCGTTGACCTTGTAGTCGTCGGTGGCGACCGATTCGCCGAGGCGGCTATCGCCCTCGACCAGCGCGGTGATCGCCTTGTGCAGCTGCTGTTCGACGAAGCCGCCCATCTGCAGCACCTGATTGCGCACCTTTTCCAAGTCTTCGTTGAAGCGGCGGGAAATGTGGTGGGTGAGGTCGGCGGTTTCCATGGTATTCACCTTGCGGGCCAAAGTAGATGCGGCCCATGAACGATCAGACAAAAAATACTCGCGTTCGTTTACATCCGATTGCAGCGCGCGTCAACCATACAACTGAAAATTGTGACTCTCATGCACTCGCGGCCGCGCGCAGCGCCAGCTGCCAAACACGCTGCTGCGGGAAATGACAGGTGAACGTGCTGCCCTTGCCCTCGATGCTTTGCACGTCCAGCCAGCCGCCATGACGCTGCAACGCATGTTTCACGATCGCCAGTCCCAATCCGGAGCCGCCCTGCCCGCGCGATCGTCCCGCGTCCACCCGGTAGAAGCGCTCCGTGAGCCTGGGAATATGCTCGGCCGGTATGCCGATGCCGCTGTCGATGACCGAAAAATGCGCGCCCTCCTCGTCCGTCCACCAACGCATCCGCACCGTGCCGTCCTGCATCGTGTACTTCAGGGCGTTGAACAGCAAATTGGAGAAAGCGGACTCGATCTCGTGAGCGGAGCCGAACAAGCCGTCGCCTGACTCCAGGTCCAAAAGCACATGGCGCGGCCGATCGGGGCTGATCAGCGCGTCGCGATGCAGCCGCTCGAGCATGCGCGGCACGTCGATCGGTTCGCGCACCGCCTCGCCGTCCGTCGATTCCAATCGCGACAACTCCAAAAGATCCTCGATGATGGCATTCATGCGCTGCGCCTGGGCACGCATGTCCCTGATGGGACCCTGCCATGCCGGATCCACTGATGGATCATCCGCGAGGGTGTCCAGGTATCCGGTGATCACGGTCAGGGGTGTTCGCAGCTCGTGCGAGGCGTTGGCGACAAAGTCCTTGCGCATTGCCTCGAGGCGCATTTGCCGCGTGACGTCGCGCACCAGCAGCAGCGACTGGCCGCCGCCGTAAGGAACCACCTGAAGCGCCAGAAACACATCGAGCTCGACCGGCGGACGGATGATGAGCGGCAGTCCAAAATCATCGCTATGCAGATAGTGAGCGAATTCCGGGGAGCGGATCAGATTATCGATGCGCAAGCCCACGTCCACCGGCCGCCGCAACCCCAAGAGCCGCGCCGCTTGACGATTGAACCAGACGATCTCGCGCTGGGCGCTCAGGATGATGACCCCGTCCGGCAGCGCCGCCGTGGAGCGGCGCAATTCGCGGTATAGCTGCACCAGGCGCTGCTTGTGATATTGCTTGCGCCGATGCAGGCGGATCACCTGGGCGACGACGTCGCCCCAGATGCCGCTGACGTTGGGGGGGTCGATTTGCGAGCGCAACCGCAGCCAGCGGTCCACGCGATACAGGTTCAGGAGCTGCCAGGCCAGGTACAGGCAGGCTGCGCCCAGGATCCACAACCAAATGGGCCCTACCAGCAGACCCGCCACCAGGCCCAACAGTAAAATGCCCGCGAGCCGCGCGAGCGCGAAGGTCCACATCGCTGCCATAGGCGAAATTAGCGCGCTTTACGCCTCTCGTGTGGAGAATCGATATCCTGCGCCGCGCACTGTTTGCACCAGTCCTTCCAATGAAAATGGCTCGAGCGCTTTACGCAATCGGCGAATGTGTACATCCACCGTGCGCTCTTCCACGTAAGTATTACCCCCCCAGACACGGTCGAGCAACTGACCGCGCGTAAATACGCGCTCCGGATGGGTCATGAAGAAATGCAGCAGGCGGTATTCGGTGGGTCCCAATGCGATTTCGCGTTCGCCCGCACTCACCCGGTGGCTGGAGTCATCGAGCTTCAGGCCCTCCACTTCCACGATGTCATCCGCACCCGCGGGAGCCGCGCGCCGCAGCACTGCTTGAATCCGCGCCAGCAACTCGCGCGGCGAGAAAGGCTTGGTGATGTAGTCGTCGGCACCGCCTTCCAGGCCGTTGACCTTGTCCTGCTCCTCGGCCCGGGCCGTGAGCATGATGACGGGGATCTCTTCGGTGTCCTTGGCGCGTTTCAAGGAACGCGTCAGTTCCAAGCCGCTCATATCGGGCAGCATCCAGTCGATGAGCATCAGATCGGGCCTCAGGTCGACGATACGGGCCCGTGCTTCCCGGCAATCCTCCGCCTCGCGAACCTCGTAGCCGGCGCGCCGCAATCCAAAAGCGATCATGTCGCGTATGGCTTTTTCATCTTCGACTATGAGAATTCGCCTGGCTGACATTCGATAATCCCTTGATTCCAAAGCCGACTATTACAGGCTCAGATTGTGACAATTCAATGACTTCAGGTATCGGGCTGCGCGGACTTCGAGCTACCTGGCCGCGCGTTCCGCCTCGGTCAGCGCCACCTTATCCCTTAAATATAAGGGTTGGAGATCGGCCGGGTCGACGCCCCCGCCGTTTCGCAATTTGAGCTCGCCCAGGCGTGCGATTTCGCGAGCGCTGGGCAGAGCCCGGCGCCGATCGTCATTGATCTCGAGGCCGGCAATGTTCTCGAGCGCTGGATACGCTGAAAATCCACGACCGATGCCGATATAGCGGCCGGACGGGGCGCCGGCCATCGCATCGAGCACGCTGCCGGGCGAGGCCACGCCGGGCCCGAGGACTTCGCTCACGCCGCTGCGCAGCATCCGCCTCGAAGCATCCCCAATAGATCTCGCCCATGCGCGCATCGAGACAGACCATGGCGCGGGCATCCCCACCGGGAAGAACCTGCGCCGCCAACGCTTGAAGCGTCGTCACCGCGACTGCCTTCAGGTCGGCGCCGAACGCAAGGCCTTGCGCCACGGCCACGCTGATCCTGACGCCGCTGAAGGCGCCGGGGCCCACGCTCGCGGCGATGCCATCGAGCATCGACAACGAGAGCTGCGCTTCCGCCAGCACTTGCTCGACCAGCGCGAGGAGCTGTTGCGCATGAGCCCTTTCCCGATTCGAGCGAGTGCAGCAGCACCTCGCCATCGCTGCAGCAGAGCGACCGAGCAGGCTTCGGTGGCCGCGTCCAATGCAAGCACTCTCATTTCAATTCCCCTGCGATGCGGCCGGCATCGCCTTGGATTGCGCGCGCAGCCGATTCGTCAGAAATTGCGCGGCCGCAGCGCCATCGCTCAAGATCGGGCTCGGCGGCAACGAGTCCAAGAATACCCGCCCATAGGACTTGGTCTTGATCCGCGGATCGCCGATCACGATCACGCCGAAATCATCGAAGTCGCGAATCAACCGGCCGACGCCCTGTTTCAAAGCCAGCACCGCTTGCGGCAATTGATACTCGTAGAATGGATTGCCGCCGCGGCGGCGAATTCCTTCGAGGCGCGCCTTGAGCAAGGGATCATCGGGCGCGGCAAACGGCAGCTTGTCGATGGCGACAATGGAGAGCGCGTCGCCTTTGACGTCGACGCCCTCCCAGAAGCTGCCGGTGGCCAACAACACCGCATTCCCCAGTTCCCGAAAACGATTGAGCAGCGCTTCGCGCGGCGCTTCGCCCTGCACCAGCACCGGAAATGGCGGCTCGGGGATAACGGGCCTGCAATGCCCGCACCCCCTCCGCCAGCGCGCGATAGCTGGTGTAGAGCAGAAACGCCCGGCCGCCGCTCGCGTCAAGCAGCGGGGCGCAGGCGTCGATGAACTTTTCGGCGAATGTGGGATCCTGCGGCTCGGGCATCGAGGGCGGCAAAAACAGACGCGCCTGATCGCGGTAATCGAAGGGACTGTCGATGCGCAGCGTGCGCGCATCGCTCAAACCGATCCTCCCCGCAAAATGCGAAAAATCCTCGCCGATCGCCAGAGTGGCCGAAGTGAATACCCAGGCGCAGGGACGCGATTCGACGTATTCGCGCAATCGCTCGGCGATTTCGAATGGCGTGAACTGCAGCAACAGACCGCTCTGCCCCGCTTCGACCCAGCGCAATCCGGCATCGTCGGAAAGCTCGCTCAATTCCGCCAGGGCATTGGCCAGGTGCGCCGCGCGGCGCGCGCAATTGGACGTACCGGCACCTCCGCCCAAGCCCTCGAGCTGCGAGGCCAGATCGCTCAAGGCCGTCTCGATTTGCGGCAGGGCATCCAGAAATGCATCCGGCAACTCCGACCACTCATAGCGCCCGGCGCCGCGCCCCAACAGGGATCTTAAGCCTTCGAACTGCGTCTCCACACCCAGCACCGCCTCTGTCAAGGCCGGCACGCGAATGGCGGCGGCCGCCGTTTCCGTGCCGATGTCCCGCAACAGCACCTGCGCCTGGCGCACCGACCAAACTTGTCCGAAGAATTGCGCCGCGATATCCGGCACCTGATGCGCTTCATCCAGAATCACCGCCTCGGCACCGGGCAACAGATCGCCGAATCCCTCCTCCTTCAGCGCCAGATCCGCCAGCAACAGGTGATGATTCACGACCACGATGTCGGCGGCTTGCGCATTGCGACGCGCATCGAACACATGGCAGCGGGAGAACTGCGCACATTCCTGGCCGAGACAATTCTCGCGCGTGGAAGTGATGTTCGGCCACACCGGGGACTGCTCGGGTAGATCGGTGAGTTCGGCAAGATCGCCGGTCTTGGTGGTCGCGGCCCATCGCGCCACGCGCGCCAGCACCCGTGCGACGCCCCGCTCCGGCGGCAGCAGGGAACCCTGCTGAGTCGCCAGTTCCAATCGATGCCGGCACAGATAGTTCGCCCGACCTTTCAAGAGCGCTATTTTGGCCGGCAACCCCAAAGCCTTGGCCAATAGCGGCACGTCGCGGCGAAACAGTTGATCCTGCAGCGTGCGGGTCCCCGTGGAGATGATGACGCTGCGCCCGGACAGCAGCGCCGGAATGAGGTACGCAAAGGTTTTCCCCGTGCCGGTGCCGGCCTCAACGATAAGAGGCTCGAGCCTTGAGAGCGCCTGGCCCACGGCCTTCGCCATGGCAGCTTGCTCGGGCCGATAGGCGTACCCCGGCAGCGCACGCGCCAGCGGGCCGCCCGCATGAAAGACGTCTTTATAGTCGGTGGTATTCATCGAATCGGCTGGGAACCTGTCTGTGCAATCCGCTAAGCCTACGACGATCCGACCGCGACTATTTCGCAATCGCGCGAAATCGTACAAACGCCACCGAACTGGCTTTCAAGCTATTCCTGAACTGCCAGCGGATATGGGTGTAGTCCGTTGCCTCTGCGGGGCGCAACTCGCCGTTGGAGCCTTTGACCTGCAGATTCTCCGGCGCATCGAAGCTCAAGCCGCCGTCGACTGAAAAACTCACTTCGGTTCCGGGACCGACCGCGGAATCGGCGACATAGCGCATGTGCGCAGGCACCGGAGTCGTTACGGTCGGCCCAGGCACGGTCGTCACGGCCGTGTTGACCACCTCGAGGGAGTAGATGAGCCGATCGCCCGGTACGACTCGATCCGCGGGCACCAACCTTTTGGTCTCCCGTCCCTGTTCGGTGGTGGTCAATTCCACCTCCGCAATCAACTTGATCGTCACCGGATTGGCGGTCACCTGAGCCCGCACTGCCGGTAAAAGCAGTGTGAGCGCTAACAGCGCGACGGTGGTTTTCCATTCCCAAATGCGGATTCAATTTCCTGGCGCGGGTCATTTGTAGGCAATTGTAAACTTTTTATAATCATACACTTATGCGAGGCCCCGGACCGGCTTTGGAGCCGTCTTTAGTTTTTCTCACGCATGGCAAAAAAAAATTCATCGGCGCGGTTCGGCGCACTGGCTGTGGAAAGTTGGCGGGGCAACATCCATCTGTCATTCTTATCGAACTTATCGGGCACGCTTCTAGGTACCGCCATGGCCACCGTTCTGCAGCACGTCGCGCTTTCTGCCATGAGTCTCGAGGTCGCCGCCTGGGTTGAAGCCACCGCCAAGCTCACGCAGCCGCAGAAGATTCATTGGTGCGAGGGCAGTGACGCTGAATTTCAAGCCCTGGAACACGAACTGATCGCCGGCAATCAATTGCTGTCGCTGAATCAACAAAGCTTTCCCGGCTGCGTGTTGTCGCGTTCGGACCCCTCCGATGTGGCACGGGTTGAACACCTTACCTTCGTGTGCACCCGGAACAAGGAGGACGCGGGTCCCAATAATCATTGGATTGAGCCGAAGCTCGCTCACGCCCAAATGGATGCCCTGTTCGCCGGATGCATGCAGGGCCGAACCCTGTATGTCGTGCCCTACTGCATGGGACCCATCGACTCACCCTACTCGCGCTGCGGCGTCGAGATCACCGACAGCGCCTATGTTGTGCTCAACATGCAATTGATGACGCGCATGGGACGCGCCGCCCTGCAACGCATCGCCCGCGAAGGGACCTTCGTCAAGGGCTTGCACTCCACCGGAGATTTGAATCCGAAGCGCCGCTTCATCATGCATTTCCCGGAAGAACTCTCCATCAAGAGTTTCGGCTCGGGCTACGGCGGAAATGCACTGCTCGGCAAGAAGTGTCACGCGCTGCGCATCGCCAGTTGGCAGGCGCGCACCGAGGGCTGGCTGGCGGAGCACATGCTGATCGTCGGCATCGAAAACCCTCAGGGCGAGATTCACTACCTGGCCTGCGCCTTTCCGTCCGCCTGCGGCAAGACCAATTTGGCCATGCTGATCCCGCCCAAGAGCTATCCGGGCTGGAAAGTATGGACGGTGGGCGATGACATCGCATGGCTGCATCCGGGCAAGGACGGCCGGCTGTATGCGATCAATCCGGAGTCGGGATACTTCGGCGTCGTCCCCGGGACCAACGCCAAAACCAATCGCAATGCCTACGACATGATTCGTAAGGACACGATTTTCACCAACGTCGGGTTGACCGCGGACAATCAACCCTGGTGGGAAGGTCTCACCGAGGGCAAGCCCGTCGATCGATTGGCAGGGGCGCCCGTATGATGCCGCCAATGGCCCGGCCGCCCAGCCGAACTCACGCTTCACGGTTTCCGCCAAGCAGAATCCCAGCTATTCAAAGCTTGCCGATGCTCCCGGCGGCGTGCCGATTTCGGCCATCGTGTTCGGCGGCCGCCGCCGCGCACTGGCGCCGCTGGTTTACCAAGCCCGCGATTGGCTGCACGGCGTGCTGGTGGGTGCCGGGGTCGCCTCCGAGACGACGGCAGCCGCCACGGATGCCGTCGGGGTGGTTCGCCGCGATCCCATGGCCATGAAGCCCTTCGCCGGCTACAACTTCGGCGACTACTGGGCGCACTGGATCAACGTCGGCGCCAAACTCAAATCGCCGCCGCGAATCTTCCACGTCAACTGGTTCCGCCAGGACAACGCCGGGAAGTTCCTGTGGCCGGGGTTCGGCGAGAACCTGAGGGTACTGCGCTGGATCATCGATCGCTGCAAAGGCAGCGCCGCGGCGCGCGACACGGCCATCGGTCATTTGCCCAAATCCTCCGATCTGGATCTGACGGGCTTAGGGATAGACCCGGCCGCGCTCGATGAATTGCTGACGGTCAATCCGAAACTCTGGCAGGAGGAGTTCGAGGGGATAGGAAAGTACCTGGCCGAATTCGGCGGAGCGCGTGCCGCAGTCGCTCAAGATGGAGCTGAAGCGCGCCGTGGATCGCGTTCATTCCTCGCAGGTATAGCGAATAACCTGAGAGGAGTTGCTGTCCGGCGCCTTGCCGAGACCGATCAATCCTTCTCCGCGGATTTGCATGGAATCGCGGCGTACGAATGCCTCTTCACCGTCCTTGCCGACCACGAATGTACCGTTCGTGCTTTGATCGACCAGCATGAATTTATTGCGATTGATCTCCACCCGGGCGTGCAGCCTGGAGATGAGATTACCCTTCACCACCAGATCATTTTCCTCGGCACGCCCGATGGTGATGTTGGCCCGTTCATCGTTCACCAACACCTCCTGACCTTGGTAGCGCAGGCGCAAGCGCCTGTGATTTGCCCGCTTTTTCGCGTTCGCGCGCGGTGATGGCGATGGAAGGCACCATGCTGGTGATGTCCTCGGTCTGCCATAGCACCTCGAACAGCGCCACCTCGCTGCTGCGCCCCTTCAGTGTCGCAATATCGATCTGGCGCACGTTGGCGTGCCACTCGGTCGACAGATGCTCGACCATGGTGGCGGTGGTCATGATCTGGCCGGCCTTCGCCTGACTGGTCATGCGATTCGCCGTATGCACCGCCGAGCCGAAAATATCGCGATTCTCGAGCACCACCGGCCCGAAATTGCAGCCGATGCGGATGGCGACCGTTTGTTCGTCCACCTTGAGCTGCGGGTGCAAAGCGATCTGTTTCTGCATCTGGGCGGCGGCATTCAACGCATCATCAGCCGTGGGAAAGGTCGCCATGACCTCATCTCCCATGGTTTTGATCACCGTGCCGTGGTTTTGCTCCGTGGCGGCGCGCATCACCTCGATGCAGATACCCACCATGTCGCGCGCGCGAAGATCGCCCAGTAACTCGTAGAGCTTGGTGCTGCCGACGACATCGGCAAATAGGATGGCGACTTCGATTTCTTTGCCCATTGCCAAGGTTATTATACTTAACGCAGGCTTGGGCCGCTCAAGGCCTTTTATGCAGCGATGCCCTGCTTAACGATGGGGAGAGCCGAAAACAGTGTTTCCGGCGCCGCTTGCGGCTGCGCTGCCACCTCGGAGAGAAACCGGCGCCAGGCCCGCGCGCCCTCGCGGCCCGCCATCACACCGTGCATGTGGCGAGTGATCGAATGCAAGCGAATCCCGCGCTGTCTGCAGGCTTTCGCGTAGGGCACCATGCGCTCAACGATCTGCCAGGGCTCGGGAACGACCCACGTGGCGTTGAGCAGGCCGCGTTCCAATTCGGCGAGCAGTGCCGGGCGATGATAGGCCGCCCGCCCGAGCATCACCCCATCGAGCCCCTGCGCCAGGTGCTCCTCCACGGCGGCGCCATCGCACAAGCCGCCATTCAGGATCACCGACAATTCCGGCCGCTCCGCCTTCAGGCGATGCACATAGTCATACTTGAGCGGCGGAATCTCGCGATTCTCCTTGGGTGACAGGCCGCCCAGCATCGCGGCTCGGGCATGCACGATGAGTGCATCGATCCCTGCGGCGGCGACCTGTTCGACGAATCCCTCGAAGAATTCGTAGTCATCGCGCTCATCGATGCCGATGCGGCATTTCACGGTAACCGGCAGATGAGTCGCCTCACGCAGGCTACGTACGCAATCGGCAACCAATTCAGGCTTGAGCATCAGACAGGCGCCAAAGGAGCCGTTCTTGACCCGGTCGCTGGGACAACCCACATTCAGGTTGATCTCGGCATAGCCGGCCGAGGTGCCGATGCGCGCGGCTTTGGCCAGTTCCGCCGGATTGCAGCCGCCGAGCTGCAACGCGACCGGATGCTCGCCCGCATCGTGATCGAGCAGTTGGCGGACATCACCGCGCACGATGGCCGTGGCCACGATCATTTCCGTGTACAAAAGCGCATGCGGCGCGTACAGCCGGTGCAGGTAACGGCAATGGCGGTCCGTCCAATCCATCATGGGCGCAACGCAGAGCCGGCGGTCAATGTGATGAGGCGCTTTCACGCCGGCGAGTTTAGCGGTTGCCGGCCAGCAAAGCACGTTGGCGTCAAGCCGAAATGCCGAATGCCGCACATACCATTCCGCCCAGCGCCCCGCTAATGACCGCCAAGAGCGGAGGTGCGCGCCATGCCGTCAGCAGAACAAAACAGAGGATGGCAATGGCGAAATTCACAGGCGTGTGAACCGAAGTCGTCCAGAGCGGGTTGTACAGCGCCGCGGCCAGCAGTCCCACGACGGCCGCATTGATGCCCCGCATAGATGGCCTGCGCGCCGCTGCGCTGTCGTAATGACTCCCAAAAAGGCAGCGCACCGAGAAGAATCAGCATTCCGGGAAGAAAAATCGCAACCAGGCCCAGCGCTGCGCCGGGCAGCCCATGCGGCGAAGCGCTGACCACGGCGCCCAGGTAGGCCGCGAAGCTGAAGAGAGGCCCGGGAATAGCTTGCGCCGCGCCGTAGCCGGAGAGAAAAGCGTCATCGCCGATCCAACCGGGGCCAACAAAGGCTTCGCGCAACAAAGGCAGAACCACATGTCCGCCGCCGAACACCAGCGCACCCGAGCGATAGAATGCTTCGAACAACGGGGCGCCCGGAATGAGCCCAAATACTACGAATGCGGCCAACGCGGCAAGCCCCACACGATGCGAGACCAATACCCCGAGTTGCCCCGTCGACCCGGGCGCGGTCTCCCGGCAAAATCGCCACCCCAGGGCGCCGCCGACAACAATCGCTGCGATTTGGCCGAGCGATGAGCTGCTGAAGGAAACGATCAACACCGCAACAAGCGCAATGCTCGCTCGCGCACGATCCGGGGTCAGCGTGCGCGCCATCCCCAACACCGCCTGAGCCACGATCGCGACGGCAACGAGCTTCAGTCCATGCAGCGCCCCCAAGGCGATCGTCCCCGTGAATGCGGGCGCAGCGTAGGCGTAGAGAACCAGCGCAGTTGCCGACGGAAGCGTGAAGCCGATCCAGGCACAGAGCGCGCCCAAGTAGCCCGCGCGCATCAGACCGATGGTGAATCCAAGCTGACTGCTTGCGGGACCGGGAAGGAATTGGCACAGCGCCACGAGATCGGCAAAGGCTTGCTCGCCGAGCCAGCGGCGGCGTACCACGAATTCCTGGTGGAAATAGCCGATGTGGGCGATCGGTCCGCCGAAACTGGTGACACCCAACCTCAAGAAGGTCCACAGGACCTCGAGCGGCGAACCGCCACGCTTTCCCGCAAGTTCCCGAGCCGCGCCGACCATGAGCTCGATGCTATCAGACCTGTGCGCCCGGCCCGCCCGCAAGGGTCAGCGCATTCGGTTGTGCTAGGCTCGATTTCATGGCGGAGTTGCAGGGGCGAGCCGAACTGGAAGCGGAAAAACGGCGCAAGTTTCGCGCGCTGGTGCGCCACGCCGCCGCGAACTCGCCCTACTACGCGAAGCTGATCCGCGAGCGCGAGATCGACCTTGCGACCTGCGGGCCGGAGGACTTTCCGGTACTGACCAAGTCCCTGCTGATGGCGAATTTCGATGAGATCGTCACCGACCGGCGCATCACCAAACGAGCGGTTGCGGAATTCCTCACTCGCTCCACCAACCCTGCGGAATTGCTGTTCGACCGAGTCACGGTGATGCACACATCGGGTACTTCCGGCGAGGTCGGCTATTTTCTTTATGCGCCGGCCGATTACTCGAGAATGCGCCGGGGCGCGAGGCGCAACTTCGCCGCATATCGCGGACGCTTTCCGCTGCCGTGGCTGAAGTTTCGCCGCATCAGAATCGCTTTCTACGGTGCGACCGGCGGTCATTTCGCCGGCGTCACGGGTGTGGCGTCCATACAGCGCGGCCTGGGAAGACTGCTGCTCAATGCGCAGGCCTTCGAGATCAACACACCCCTGCCGCAGGTCGTGGAACAACTGAACGGATTCAAGCCCGACGTACTCTTCGGATACACCGTGGCGCTAAAAATGCTGGGCGAGGAGCAGCGCACCGGGAGGCTCAATATCCGGCCGGGCGCCGTGGCCGCCACCGGCGAGACCGCCACCAAGGCGGATCTGCAATTTCTCTCCTCTTCATTCGGTGATGCGACCGCTTTGAGCCTGTACGCCTGCACGGAACACATGATGCTCGGAATCTCCAATCCGGACGCCGAGACGATGACGCTGCTCGACGACAATCTGATGTTCGAGTTCCACGAAGATCATTCGCTGATCACCAATCTCTACAACTACACCATGCCGATGATCCGCTATCGCATGTCCGATATTTTGCGCGTCATCAGCCGATCCGATGCACGCCATATCTTGATCGAGAATCTGGTGGGACGCACTGAACAAATGCCGGTCTTCGTCAACAGCGCGGGAGTTCGGGATTTCATCAGCCCGCATATCATCAATGAAATATTCGTGGATCGCGTGACGCGATTTCAAATGCAGATCACGGGGCCCCAGTCGTTCAGGTTTCCAATCTGCGTCGAGGCGGGACTCAGCGACGCGGGCCGTGCCGCTGCGGTGGCCGGTGTCAAAGCACGTCTGCAAGCGATCCTCGAGCAAAAAGGTCTGGGCAACGTGACCTTTGAAGTCCCCATCGTCGCCGGCATCCCGCTCAATGAACGCACGCGAAAGTTTCAGCTGATCGTGAACAACGCCGCGAGCTAGGCCTTAGAGCGAGGTAGGCCTTAGAACCCAAGGCTGAGCTGGGGCGTGTCGGGCTTGGGCGCTGAGAACAATTGGGTATTGAGCTCGTACCGTTCATCGGCGGCCGCGAACCCCAATTTGCGTTTCGCGAGCTCGAACCGGGTGCGCAGCAGTTCGGCATAGGGGCCGGTGCCGCGCATGCGCGTGCCGAACTTCGAGTCATAGTCCTTGCCACCGCTCGCCTGATTGATCAGCGACATGACATGCCTGGCGCGATCCGGATAATGCTCGGCCAGCCAGTCGCGGAACAGAATCTTCAACTCGTGCGGCAGGCGCAGCAATACGTAGCCGGCCCGCGCCGCACCGGCATCCCGGGCAGCGCTCAAGATGTCTTCCATTTCATGATCGGTGATCGCCGGAATCACGGGTGCGACAAGGACGCCGACCGGAATCCCGGCTTCGGTCAGCTGCTGGATGACGCGCAGTCTCGCCTGCGGCGAGGCGGTTCTGGGTTCGAGCGTGCGTTTGATCTCACTGCTCAATGAAGTGACGCTCAACATCACTGAGACCAACTGATCCTTGGCAAGATCCACGAGCAAATCGAGGTCGCGAAGAATGAGCGCGCTCTTGGTCACGATGGTCACCGGATGCCGGCAACGCGTCAGGACGCTCAAGATGCCTCGTGTGACCTGCAGGCGTTTCTCCAGGGGTTGATATCCATCCGTATTGATGCCAAGTGCGATGGTCTTGCAAACATATCTCGGTTTCGCGAGTTCAGCCTCGAGAATGCTCACCGCATCGGCTTTGTAGAAAAGCTTCGTTTCAAAATCCAGCCCCGGGGAGAGACCGAGGTAGGCGTGGGTGGGACGGGCGAAGCAATAAATACAGCCGTGGCTGCAACCTCGATAGGGATTGATGGAAACATCGAATCCCACGTCCGGGGAATTATTCGAGGTGATGACGCTGCGCGCCCGGTCGGGCAGTACGGTTTCGCTTAAATTCTCGACGATTTCATCTTCGTACCAGCCATCGTGCGCCTGTTCGACCGTGAGCGAATCAAACCGGCCGGGAACGTTCGATGAGACGCCCCTGCCCTTGAAGGTTTGATGGCCGATGAAATTGCGCGGCATGCGCGGATTTTACGCGGGGACCGGACGGCGCGCATATACAGTAGTCGGACGCACCCAATACTGTATAGCGGCCAATCTCATCCAGCGCTCTCACCGCGCGACGAATGCGCGCTCGATGACATAGTCGCCGGGTTCGCCCACATGCGGCGAGATTTTGAAGCCTCGGACATCGAGAATCGCGGATAGATCCACCAACATCGCGGGGCTGCCGCAGATCATGACCCGATCCTCGGCCGGATCCAGGGCTGGAACGTCGATGTCCGCAAAGAGCTTGCCGGTTTCTATCAATTCGGTCACACGGCCCTGGTAGCGGAATCGTTCGCGCGTCACCGTCGGGAAAATACACCAGCTTGTTTCGCACCTGCTCGCCCAGATATTCGTGATGCGTCAATTCCCACTCGATGTAATCGCGATAGGCAAGCTCGCTGCGATAACGCACGCCGTGAACCAGTATGACTTTCTCGAAGCGCTCATAAATCTCCGGATCCTTGATCAAGCTCATGAAAGGCGCGAGGCCGGTGCCGGAGCTCAAGAGATACAAGCGCTTGCCCGGCTTCAAATCGTGTAACAGCAGCGTGCCGGTGGGCTTGCGGCTGATGAGCACCTCATCGCCCGGCTGGATGTTCTGCAGGCGCGAGGTCAGCGGGCCGTCGGGAACCTTGATGCTCAAGAACTCCAGGTGCTCTTCGTGATTGGCGCTCGCGATGCTGTAAGCGCGCATCACCGGCTTATCCTCGATGCGCAGGCCCAGCATGATGAAATGCCCATTCTCGAATCGCAGCGCCTGATCACGCGTCGTCGTGAAGCTGAAGACGGTCTTATTCCAATGATGAACCGTCAGTACCCGTTCCGTTCCAATCGCAGCCATCCGCCCATTATCCGGACATCCAAGCCCCGAGCATAGTCAATGCCCGATATATGCCCATGCTCAATCGATATGAGCTGTAGGCGCCGGACGACCGAATCGCAGGCAATCGTCCGATGAGCGCGCACGCCGCCGACCCATCCCGCCAAGCCAGCCGGTCGCTCAGTATCAACCGCGTCCTCATTCGAACTCTGTGGAGTGATCATGAAAATTCTTTGTGCGTTGATGCTTGCAGCGATGGCACTTTCGGGTTGCGTCAGCAGCAGCAGTCCGCCGCCTCCGGAAAAGACCACGGTTGTCGTGCCGGCATCCCAGGCGCCGGCCAAGACCACTGTTGTCGTGCCGCCGGGCTCGACGACGACTGTGGTTTGCCAGGATGGCACGCGGCCACCGTGCAACTAGCGTTCAGCGAAATTCATTGCGCGGACGCGGGCGGTGCGGTGGGGAGCAGGGATGCTCCCGACGCGGCGCCCTGGTTTTGGCGGGCTTCCCGCCTGACCTGCGACCACAATTGTCCCGCGAAAATGACGCCGGTGCTATGAATGGGCAGCCCCGACATATGCAGCGCCTCCGCTGCCCAGGTGTTGCAGGTATGAAAGGCCGAGTACTTTGAGGTTGCCAGGAAGTACAAGCTGTTCTCGTATGGACCGGTCTGATAAACATTGACGGCGTCGTTCTCCGTGACAAAAGACTTCCATATGGAGGATTGCAGGATGCGCATTTGCTCGGCGCTCAATCTCAAGGGAACGACCGATTTCGAGCCGAAGGCAGCGTCAGGTGCACCCGCCAATCCTGTCACCAGCATGATCCCGTTGCCCGGCCATAACGCCGCCAGCATCTGCGGAGCATGGTGATTCTTGGCAAGCAGATAGTGCTTGTCGCCGAAGCCGAAGAAAAGGAAGCGCACGCCGGGAAGATCCGCCGCGATCGTATTCAACGGTGCCGCCAGATCCTCGACGGCCAATCCGATGTCGATATGCCAGCCGCGCCGGGCAGCGTAAACGACCGAAGCCCCCTCATCGCTGTCCGCCGGCGAGGGCGCCGCCCAGAGCAGCAACGACAGCCACATCAGAACCCGCGCCGGAGGACTCACTGGCCGGAATCAAGACCGTATTGCTGCGCGATCAACATCAGCTGCAACGCACTATCGGCCCCCAATTTCTGCTTGATCGAGGACTGATGATTGGCTGCCGTCTTTGCACTGAGCCCCAGACGCTGTCCGATTTCCTCGACGCCAAATCCTTGAGTCAGCAAGCGCAGCACTTCGAGCTCGCGCGCCGATAGCATCCCCGCGAGCTGATTTGCGCGTGAGGATTGCTTGGACATGGCGGCTTCGACGTCCGGACTCAAGTACTTTTTCCCGTCCGCCACCGAGCGCACCGCTTCGACCAAAAGATCCGGCGCGCTGGCCTTGCTCAAGTAACCTCGAGCGCCCGCATCCATGGCCCGGGTTGCGTAGATGCCGTCCTGATACATACTGAACATGAGCACGCGGGCATCGGGCCTGCGCGAACGAATCCGCCTCAGCACTTCGATGCCGCTCACGCCAGGCAGCGCAATATCCAGGACAATGACGTCGGGCCGCATCTCCGTGTCCATGCGCATCGCCTCCGCGGCACCGGCCGCTTCGCCCACCACCATCAAGCGATGGTCGCGCTCCAACAGACGCCGATAACCTTCGCGCACAACCGCGTGATCATCGACCAGAAGAACGCTGATTTGCACGCCATCGGAATCACTCATGGTGGCGCCCATAGCGGCAGAAAAGCGCGCACTTCGAAGCCCTCGCCCAGCCGGCTGGCCAAGGTGATCCGGCCTCCGAGCGCAGCGACGCGCTCGCGCATGCCGACCAACCCCAAGCCGGCGCGAGGCGAGCCCAGGTCGGCCCCGCGGCCATTGTCGGCGATCAGAACTTCAATGCCGGGAGCCGTCGAAGCAGGTTCGATCAGAATGCGAACCTGCGTTGCCGAGGAATGGCGGGCAACATTGGTCAGCGCTTCCTGGATGAGGCGAAAAATCACCAGGCCGCGGACCTCGCCCAATGATTCCAAGTCTGCGCCGTTCGATAAATCGATTTTCATCGCGGGCAGACGCAGACGCCATTCATTGATGCAATGCTCGAGCGCCGCGAACACACCCAGGTCATCGAACCCAACCGGGCGCAGTTCCCGGATCAGGCCACGCAACACATCATAGACCCGGTCGATATTGACGATCATGGCGCAAGCGGCCGCCTGAATGGCAGATTCGTTGGGCGCAGCGTCGCGCATCGATACCGCGTCGAGTTTGATGGCATTGACGTATTGGCCCAACTCATCGTGTAGATCATGGGCCAGGGCTTTGCGTTCATGTTCCTGCATGTCGACGTATTTCAACGCCAGCCGTTGATTCTCGGCGTGCGCCTCGGCCAGCTTCTTTTCCATCGCCTCGCGCAATGCGAGCTGCCGTTTCGCCTCGAGATATCGCCGTGACGAGAACCAAATCAGACATACGGCGACGACCAGCAATATTCCCGGCAGTTCATCGAGCTGCAGGCGCTCGTGCTGCCGCGTCCAGGCAGCCAGCATTTCGCTCACATCGAATTTTACGCAGATGAGGGCGGTCAGCAGCGATATAGCTGCCACCACGGCGAGATCGCGCCGCGCGGAGGGTTTGCGCGCCTTGTCTTCTGCAATTTGGGTGCTCACCGTCACAGCATAGCGCGCCGCTTCGCGGCTAGAAAAAAATCGGGAAAATTTCCTATTTTCATCGCCTGGTCCGTATGGAAGCATCGCGGCCAATGCGAAATACACAGGTGGACAAGCGCGGCCTCATTTTAGGTTTGGCACTTCTGCCAGGCGGCCTGACCGTTGCCGAAGACAGGGGTCCGCCCGAGCTGCAGGAAATTGTGGTAGTCGGAACCACACCCGTGCCGGGAATGACCGTGAACGCCGACAAGGTGCCGGGAAACGTCCAAACCCTCACCTCCAAGGACCTGGCGCAGAATGGGGTCGCCAGCCTCATCGGCGGCTTGAGCACGCGGCTCGCCAGCGTCGATGTCAACGATACGCTGGCGGATCCCTTCCAGCCGGATATTCTGTATCGCGGGTTTGAGGCTTCGCCGGTACTGGGTACGCCGCAGGGCTTGGCGGTCTACCAGAATGGCGTGCGCATCAACGAAGCCTTCGGCGACACCGTCAACTGGGATCTGTTTCCGGATATCGCCATCCAGCGGGTCGACATCGTGAGCGCGAACCCGCTGTTTGGACTGAACGCGCTCGGCGGCGCGGTGTCCGTGACCATGAAGAACGGCTTCACGCATCAAGGCGCCGATGCGGAATTGTCCGGCGGCTCGTTCAGCCAACGCCAGGGCGCCGCGGAATACGGCGTGAACAATGGCGTGTTCGGACTGTATGCCGCGGCCCGAATACTGAATCAGGACGGCTGGCGGCTGTTCGCGCAGGATTCGGTGCGTCAGTACTACGTGGACCTGAGCGTCCGTGAAAACGGCCTCAGCATCGACTTGAGTTACACGCGCGCGGACAACAGCCTGTACGGCCAGGGGGCGGCGCCGGTTCAGTCGCTGGCCATCAGCACGGAAAACGTTTTCACCGGTCCGCAAAACAACATCAACACCCTGAATTTTTTCACGCTCAACGCCGAATACAAGTTTACCGACACGCTCGCTCTGCAGAGCGTGCTGTATTCGCGGGAGTATCGCCAGAGCGTCGCGAATGGCGACAACTCGGACTACACCGCATGCACCACGGCGGAGGCGGCCGGATCCTTGTGCCAGGGAGACGGCGTAACGCCGCTCACCAACTCAGCCGGCGCACCGATACCCGATATCTCGAACGGCGGAGCGACCCTCATCGGGCAAAACGACTTCGAACGCATTTCGTCGGACGGCTGGGGCGCGTCGCTGCAACTGACCTCGACCGCACGCATCGGCGGTCATGAGAATGCCTTCGCCCTGGGCGCGACTTTCGATTGCGCGGAAACGAATTTCCACTCCGGCACCGAGGTCGGCGTCCTCGATTCCTCTTTGACCGTGCTGCCTTCGGGCCTGTACGTATCCACGCCTGAAGGAACCGATTTCTCAGCGACGCCGGTCGATCTCAAGGCCGACAACAAATACTACGGCTTTTACATCACCGACACGTTCGATGTCACCCCGCGGCTCTCCGTCACAGCCAGCGGGCGATACAACGTCGCGAATATCGATTTGTCGGATCAGTTGGGAACCGCGCTGAACGGCGACAATCGATTCACTCATTTCAACCCCGCCATCGGAGCCACCTACAAACTCACGCCCACCGTCACCTCGTACGCGGGCGTCTCGACCAACAATCGCGCGCCGACAGCGAGTGAAATCGAATGCTCGGATCCCTCGCTGCCATGCCTGCTGCCCTCGAACCTCGCCGGTGATCCACCGAATTTGAAGCAGGTGATCGCACACACGTTCGAGCTGGGCTTGCGCGGACAATCGGCAACGGCCGCCGGCCGATTTTCCTGGAATACCAGTGTGTTCAGAACCAATTCCGAGGACGATATCTACGGGATAGCGACCTCCGTCAGCACGGGCTTTTTTCAGAATATCGGCCCCACCCGCCGTCAGGGTTTCGAGGCGAGCTTCAACTATGTGGGCCGTCAATGGTCCTCTTACGCGCAATATAGCTATGTCGATGCCACGTTTCGCTCGGCCCTGCTGCTCAATTCCCCGTCGAATCCGTTCCAAGACGCCGATGGCAATATCCAGGTCACCCCCGGAGACCGGCTACCCCTGATTCCCTTGCAACGCCTCAAGCTGGGTGCCGACTATTCGCTCTCCCACAACTGGTCGTTGGGTGGCTCGTTGGTGCTCGCCGGCAGCTCGTTCTACCGCGGCGATGAGTCGAATCATAATCCGCAGTTGCCGGGTTATCACGTCTTCAGTCTGCGCACCTCCTACCAGGTGGCGAAACACGTCGAGCTATTCTTCAATGTGCAAAACCTCTTCGATGAACACTATTCGACCTTCGGTCTGTACAGCGATCCCACCGGCGTCGGCGCACCCGGCGTGCCCCCGGATGCCGAGAGCAATGGCCCCGGCGTCGACAATCGATTCCAGAGCCCGGCGATGCCGCGAGCGTTCTTCGGCGGTGTGAAGCTGACGTTTCAGTAGATTCTGCTAACATCAGCCGATGCTGGAAACCATCGCCGAATTCAAACCGATTCCGACGCAACGCTCATCGATCGTGCGGCAAATCATTGCCATGCGCAGCGATTTGGTCGGCTATCTGAACAAGGTGGAGAAAGTCCACGGGCCCGTCTGGAAGAATCAGGTAGGTGGCGTCTCCATGATCAGCATGACGGGGCCGGACGCATTGGAATTCGTCTGGAAGAATCGCGATGGC
This sequence comes from uncultured Gammaproteobacteria bacterium, assembly GCA_963775565.1. Taxonomy (GTDB): domain Bacteria; phylum Pseudomonadota; class Gammaproteobacteria; order Steroidobacterales; family Steroidobacteraceae; genus Bog-1198. The sequence continues at coordinate 114,462 of CAVZJP010000013.1, read as the reverse complement.
GCGTTTTCCAGCGAACTCGGCTGGCAACCCTACATCGGCAGGGTATTCCCGGGGGCGATCATGGCCATGGACGGCGATGAACATCGCTACCAACGGCGCATCATGCAGGTTGCGTTTCGAAAATCCGCGTTGCGAACCTACCTTGAGCAGATGGGGCCGGCCATCGATTTAGGCTTAAGCGCATGGATGGCGTCGAATGAAACCACAGGCTCGCGGCAGATGTTCCCGCTCCTCAAACAGCTGACGCTGGACCTGGCCGCTTCGGTGTTCATGGGGGTCGAGCTTGGCCGCCGCGCCAAGGAACTGAATCAGGCCTTCGTGGCAACGGTGGCGGCCTCGGTCACGGTCATTCGCGTCGCGGTTCCGGGCCTCAAACTGTGGCGCGGAATACGCGGCCGCGAAGTGCTGGTGAAACGCTTTCGCGAGATTCTGCCCGCCAAGCGGGCGACGCATACCAGCGATTTTTTCAGCGAGTTCTGTCATGCGCAGAGCGAGGACGGCGAGCGCTTCACCGATCAAGAAATCATCGATCACATGATCTTTCTGATGATGGCGGCGCATGACACCACCACCAGCACGCTGACCACCATGATGTACCAGCTGGCCCGTCATCCGGAATGGCAGGAGCGGCTGCGCGCCAAAGCGCTGGCCTTGGGCAAGGCGCGCCTCGAGCATGATGACCTCGATCAAATGGAAGAGCTGACGTGGGTGATGAAGGAAGCGCTGCGCTTGATTCCGCCGCTGACCTCGATGCCGCGCATGTGCGTCCGCGATACAGTGTTTCAGGGATTCAAGATTCCCGCCGGTACGCTGGTGGGCGTGTACCCGATGCACGTTCATTACATGCCCTCGCTGTGGAGCGAGCCTGAAAAATTCGATCCCGAACGCTTCAGTCCCGCGCGCCAGGAAGACAAGCGGCATGCCTATGCCTGGGCGCCGTTCGGCGGCGGTGCGCATATGTGCATCGGCCAGCACTTTGCGACACTGCAGGTCAAGGCAATCATGCACCAGCTATTGCTGCGCTATCGCTGGAGCACCCCGCCCGGATACATCATGCCCTACCAGCTGGTGCCCATCGCCAAACCTCGCGATGGCCTGCGCGTGACCCTGGAGCGATTAGCTTAAGTCTTTCGCTGCGATCGCTTGGCCGCGTTGCGGCCGTTTGGCCCAGTCGGCGGCGTCGATTTTGAAGATGACGTTCAGGTGCTGGGCTTCTCCGGAGTAGCTCACCATCTCCTGGCCGATGTAAATTCCGCCCAATTTCTCCATCGCCTTGCGCGAACGCCAATTGTTGACGCCAACCTTGAAAATTACTCGATCGACGAAGCGAAACGCGTGGTCCAGCATCAAGGTTTTCAAAGCGCGATTATGCGGACCGCCCCATCTGCTGCGGGCGATGAAGGTATAGCCGATTTCGACCTTGCTCTCGGCCTCGTTGAGATCGTGATATCGCGAACTGCCGATGGTCTCGCCATTAACCGCGTCGATGACGCGAAATGCCCCGCCGGATTCGATGGCTGCCTTGAAAAAGCCTTCGAAGACGGTGCGTTGATAGCGCTCCTTGTGGGGATGCTGCTCCCAGATCAAGGGGTCCGCCGCCACCGCGTACAGGATCTCGAAATCGTTGGCACCGAGGGGCTCTATCCTGATGACCTCGTTATGGATCGTGGGTTGCAATTCAAAACTCATGGGCCGTCCTAAAATGTGTAGCTCGCGCCGACGCTGATTGTATAGCGCGGAAACAGCTGATTGCCCACCAGATCGCTGTATACGGGCAGCTGCGCAAAGCCGTAGGCATACAGCTTGCCATGAACTTTTGCGGTCAGTCCCGGGCTTACGTAGGCGACATAGCCGGCGGTATCCGTGATATCGGCCAGTGCGCCCGTATCGACGGCCTTGTGCAGCAAGTTCAGCTGCAGCTGCGGTATCCAGTTGGGATTGGTTTCGTAGCGAAGCCCGAGGCTCACCGTCGTTGTGTTCCCTGGGCGAAAGTCATTGCCGGGTTGATCCTGTTTGCTGCTGACGGCGCTTTGGAATTGCGCGGTGGCAAAGAACTCGAAGGCGTCATTCACCGCTTGATGGTAATAAGCGCCGACTATCACATCGGTGCTCCCCGTGCCGGGTTGCAGGCTGGCATCCAGCGGCTGCCCCGCCAGCGGGCCGCTGTCGAATTTGACATCCGTGCCGTAGCGGCCGGTGGGGAGCTTCAGCCCCAGCTGAATTCCCAGATTATGGTCGGGCAGTATTCCCTGGTAGGCGCCCAGGATTCTGATGTCTCCGAGGCCCTCGGCACGGGCATAACTCAAAGGCGGCAGCGGTGCGGTGGAATCGTAGGTCCCGTACGTTGAATGCGTGCGATAGACATAAGGAACACGCAAGTCGATGCTCCAATCGGCGCTCAAGTTGTAATCCAGTCCCACTGTGCCGTATTGATTTAGCGTGTCGTGCTCGAGTTCATCGCCGTCGGGCACCGTCGAGATCGCATGGGTGCCGCTGCGCAGCTGATCTTGATCGATGTAATCGTATTCGAAGCTCAAACGCCAGCCGGGTTCGACGGCAAAACCCAGGGCGGCATCGGCATTCAAGGTGCAGCCGCAGGTGGCGCAGGCCTGCGAGTTCAAGGGCATGCACGCCAGACAGACGGCCGTGAAGCCCCAACGCCTCATCAGAAAAAACATCAGCAGATCTCCCATGCATGGCAAAAACAGGCACGGCCCAAAAATGGGTCGCGTCATGATTTCAGATCATGCGTGGGAAGGCGGTCCGCGAGGTTGGTGGTCGTGCTGCGCCCGAACCGTGATGCGCGCGGTAGCAAACGCCAGCAGGGGTCCAGAAATCGCCGGTGCGGCGAGCGCGAAATCGAGATGATGGGAAATCGGCCCGGCCCCTGGAGCACTGCCGAAGGGACAAGTCTCGAAATCGGCGTGGCTTCCCCCAGGGTGATGCTGGTGATGCGCCGGCATCCCGGCGGCAACGCTCGGGCACAATTGCAAGAGGAAGGGCGCGCCGGATGCCGGCATGAAACCCGCGGGAATGTAGGCGCGAAACAACAGCAGGGCCAGCAGCAGGATGCCGGCCCGCGAACTTTGCCTCTGTGTTTGCGCGTGGTTCACGTGGATTCCCGCATCCTCACGCCAGGGCCGACACCCTGGTCATGGGCCTGAATCGCCTGAAAGCCGCGATCCCTAAGCCTATAAACAGGATCAGCAGCGCGGCCTGGGCCACCGCAAACGGCGGTTCCTTTTGCGTCGGCGCCAGGGAATGGAAGAACTCGACTTTCTGGAATGTCTGCACCACCAGAACGAAGCAGTTGAGATAAAGCGCGATGACGGCACTGATCACATAAGCGCCGCGCCAGGAGCCGGCCAGCTTATTGGAGTAGAGGGCGAGAATGGCCAGCGCCAAAAGGATGAGCGAGATGGCTCCGATGACTTTCGCCGGATCTAGCGAACCTATGACGCGCGGCGCATCGGCCGGTGTCGGGAATGCGAAGCCGGTGACGCTGGTGAGCACGGTGGTGGCGAGAAACAGCGCCGTCAAGCCGGACATGCGTCTGGCGCCAAGCATCCCATACAGCACAATGATGCCGCTGATGATGGCGATCAGGCTGATGATCACGTGCAGTTGCGTAAACGTTGCGGTCGACATACCCAGAATCATGCGTCATCCCCTTTTCGGACCAAACTGACCGGCCTGTAAGGGTACGCCGTCTAGCGCAAGTACGGAAATTCTCGTGTGGAGCGGGGCTTGGCGATGTAAAACCCTTGGGCGTAGCCTATCCCCAACCTCGCCAGTTCAGCCAGCACCTCGGGCGACTCCACCCGCTCGGCGATGGTTTGAATACCCATGGCCTTGCCGACCTGGCTGATGGCCGCGACCATGCTGCGGTCGACCGGATCCCGGGTGACATTCTCGACGAACTGGCCGTCGATCTTCAGATAGTCGACCGGCAAATTCTTCAAATACATGAAAGATGATAGTCCGCTGCCGAAATCGTCCAGCGCAAAGTGGCAGCCGCGGGACTTCAATTCGCGCATGAAGTACACGACGTTGCCCAGGTTCTCGATCGCGGCGGTTTCGGTGATCTCGAAGCACATCGCGCCCGCGGCCAATTCGCCGGCGCTGAGTTCCGCGATCAAAAATTCGAGAAATCGTTCATCGTTGAGCGAGGTGCCGGACAAATTCACGGCAATGGTGAAAGGCTTGACGCCTGATGCGATGCGATGCACCACGCGGTCCAGAGCCTGACGAACCACCCAGCGATCGATCGAGGGCATGATGTTGTAGCGTTCCGCGGCGGGAATGAATTCGGCGGGCGTGACGATGGTGCCGCTTTCGTCCCGCAGGCGCAGCATCAGCTCGAAGTGTTCGCGCTCATGCGAGTTCGCGCCGATCGGAACAATGGGCTGGTAGAACAATTCGAAACGGCTTTCATCGCGGGCCCGCGTGAGCTTCGAGATCCAATGCATTTCCCGGTGCCGCTCCGGCATGTCGTCCGGCTTGTACAGTTGTACGCGATTGCGGCCCGAGTCCTTCGCCGAATAGCAGGCCACATCGGCCGCGCTCATGACGTTGGCAACCGTGGGTATCTCCTTGGTGATTTGCACGATTCCGATGCTCACACCCACGGTCAGCACGCCGTCGTGCCAACTGAATCGATAGTCGCGAATTGCCTGGCGCAGCGTTTCCGCTATGTGCATCGCCTGGTCCAGTGAACAATGCTGCAGCAGGATGCCGAACTCATCGCCGCCCAATCGGGCCAACGTGTCGCCGCCGCGCACGCGCGATTGCAGTACGCCGGTGATCTGCTTGAGCAACAGGTCCCCGGCCGGGTGTCCGCAGGTGTCGTTGACCAGCTTGAACTGGTCCAGATCCAGGTACAGAAGCACGTGGCGCGCCTGGGCCTCCGAGCGCGACTCCTCCACCGCCGACCCCAGTCGATTCTCGAATTCCCGGCGATTGATGAGACCGGTCAAGGCATCGTGACTGGCCTGGTAGTGCAGCGCTCGATGCAGCCTGCGTTCCTTGCTCACGTCGTGAAACACCATGACGGCGCCGATGAGGTTGCCGGCGCGGTCGCGGATCGGCGCCGCGGAATCTTGAATGGCGATTTCCTGGCCGCGCCGATTGACGAGCACGGTGTGCTCGGCGAGCCCCAGCACCTGTCCTTCGCGCAAACAGCGTGCGACCGGACTCTCGTTGCGCTCGCGTGTCATCTCATCCACCACCGTCAACACCTTGCCGATCAGCTGCCCCTGTGCCTCGCGGTTCTCCCAGCCGGTCAGGCTCTCGGCGACCGGATTCATATAGTCGATGCGTCCCTCCGAATCGGTGGTGATCACAGCGTCGCCAATCGATTGCAAGGTAACCTGGGCGCGCTCCTTGGCCTGGAACACGGCGGTCTCCGCTTTCTTTCGCTCGGTGATGTCGGTGAGGGTTCCCTCGAAGCCGCTGACCCGCCCCAGGGAATCGCGCACCACGCGGCAGTTATCGACCACCACCAGCATGGAGCCGTCCTTGCGGCGCATGACGTACTCTTCGTTGCGCAGTTCGCCCTCCATCTCCGCGCGCCGCGTGAAGTTGTCGCGATCGCTGGGGTACCAGTACAGCGCACCGGCGGGAACTTGATAGAGCTCCTCGGCCGAGGAATATCCCAGGATGTTCACGAACGCCGGATTGGCGACCAGAATCTTCCCATCGCGCGTCGTCTGGTAAACGCCTTCCATCACGTTCTCGAACAGGCCGCGAAATTTCGACTCGCTGTTGCGCAATGCATCCTCGGCAGCGCGCCGTTCGATGGCGATACCGGCGATCTGCGCCATGCGCAGCATGAGTTCGTGATCGCGCGACAAGGGAACGCCGGGCTGGCGCCGATAGACGGCGAAGGTACCGACCACCTGGCCATCCGAGGCCACGATGGGCGTTGACCATGCCGCGCGCAGACCCGCGTGACGCGCGGCGTCGCGGCGAAATTCCCACAGAGCGTCGGTCTCGACGTCGGCGACGATCACCAGGCGGCTCAAGTACACCGCGGCCGAGCAGGAACCGTAGCGGATGCCGATGGGCACATGGTCCATCGCCCACACGAACTCCCGCGGCAGGTTCGGCGCCACGCCAAAATCCAGAGCCGGCTTGGTGTTGTCCAATAAACTGATGGCGCAGCAGCTTTCCTGCATGGCGCGCTCGATCACCTCGCAGATGGCCTCGAGCGCCGAGGACAACGGCGCATTGGCCGCGATTTTCTCGAACACCCGCCGCTCGCCGACCGCAATCGCCTCCGCGCGCTTGCGCTCCGTGATATCGATGATGCTCGCACGCAGCAGGCGCCGATTGGAACTCGGCAGGCGCACGAATCTGACTTCGCAGGGGAAATTCTGCCCATTGGAGTCGCAATGCAGCCATTCGAACACCGGCACCGCGCCGGCCAATGCGCTTTCAATGTAGCCGCGCGCCACGCCGAAGGACGGGGTGCCGTCCGCCTGATTGGCGGGACTGATTTTGTCGGGTCCGCTGGTCAGCAATGTGGCGCGGTTCATTTTGAAGAAGCGGCAGGCGTTGTCATTGACATCGACGAACCTGCCCGCATCGACGTCGAACACCAGGATGGCTTCAGGCGCATGCTCCACCAGGGTGCGGTAGCGCCCCTCGCTCTCGCGCGCCGAGACCTCAGCGAGATGGCGCTCGGTAATGTCGCGGATACAAACGATGTAGCCGTCGCGCCAATTGAGCTTGGCCTTGCTGACTGCGATTTCGACCGCTACGCGGCTGCCGCCCTTGGCAAGACCCCAGGTCTGGGTCGCGGCCAGGTCCACGTGAGTATCGTCAATCTTGGTCGCCAGGCGCGCGAGATATTCGCATGGATCGTTCGCATCGACGTCGGCCAGAACAAATCCGATCGACCGGCCGAGAATCTCGGCGGCGGAGTAGCCGAATATGCGCTCGCCCGTGTGATTGAAGGTTTCGATGCAGCCGCGGTCATCCACCGTGAGGATGGCATCCTTGACGTTGTCCAGGATGGCTTGCAGATGAGAGGCTGTCTGCTCGCGAATCTCGCGCGTCAACGCGTGCGCTTCGTCGGACATCAGCTGCATGGAACGCACGACGCCGCGCCGCTCGGTATCGAGCCGATCGTAGTAGGCACTGACGGTTTTCAGGAGCCGGTCCAAGTCGATATCGCCGCCGCGCCCCGCGGACTCGGCGATCTGACGCTCCAACAGTTTGTTGAGACCGTCTAATGCTGGCGCGGTTTCGCTGCGGATTGCAGCCGCGATATCGCGTGACAAAGCTGAAGATCTCCCGCAAGGACCGGCGCCCGGTACCGGAATACCGCTGATGTTAGGGAGATACCTGAGTCGCGGCGTGACGCGCGTCTCGGATTGCGCAATATTCGGTTAAATGCCCTGATCCGCGGTTTCGCGTTCCGAGCGCTTGCGCTCGGTTTCCTTGAGATTGCGCTTGCGCAGGCGCACCGAACTGGGGGTGACTTCGATGAGCTCGTCATCGTCGATGAATTCCATCGCCTGTTCCAGCGAAAAGCGGATTGGCGGGGTGAGAACGACATTCTCATCCTTGCCGGCCGCACGCATGTTGGTCAACTTCTTGCCCTTCAGCGGGTTGACGACCAGGTCGTTGTCGCGGTTATTGAGGCCGATGATCATGCCCTCGTAGACCTCTTCGCCCGGGCCGATGCACAGCCGGCCCCGTTCCTGAAGACTGAACAGGGAATACGCCAGGGCGGTACCCTGCCCGTTCGCGATGAGCACGCCGTTCGGACGCTGGCCCAATTCGCGCTGCACCACCGGACCGTAGTGATCAAAAACATGGTGCAGCAAACCCGTGCCGCGCGTCATGGTGCGAAATTCGGTCTGAAATCCGATCAAGCCGCGCGAGGGGACCATGTAGTCCAGGCGAATTCTGCCGCGGCCGTCGGCCTGCATGTCCTTGAGTTCGGCGCCGCGGCTGCCGAGAGCGGACATGATGTTGCCCTGCGCGTCAGCATCGGCATCGACCGTAACCTGCTCATAAGGCTCATGCGGCCGGCCGTCGATCTGCTTGATCACGACGCGCGGCCGGGACACCGCCATCTCGTAGCCTTCGCGCCGCATGTTCTCCAGCAGCACGCCCAGGTGCAATTCACCGCGTCCGAACACCACAAATTTATCGGGATCGCCGGTAGGCTCGACGCGCAGCGCAACATTGTGGATGGCCTCGCGCTCCAGACGCTCACGAATCTGGCGGCTGGTGACAAACTTGCCTTCACGACCTAGGAAGGGCGAGGTATTGACCTCGAAGGTCATGCTGATGGTCGGCTCGTCGACGGTCAGGCTGGGCAACGGCTCGACGGTTGCGGGATCGCACAAGGTGTCGGAAACCTTCGGTTCGGCGATGCCGGCGAAAGCCACGATGTCGCCGGCGCCGGCCGACTCGACCTCGACTCGCGTCAAGCCGTGGAATCCCAGGATCTGGGTGATCTTCTCGGTGCGCTGCGCGCCCTCGCGGGACACCACGGTGACCGACATGCCGCGCTTGATGGTGCCGCGCTTGATGCGTCCGATGCCGATCGCACCGACATAACTCGAATAATCCAGCAGCGTGACTTGCAGCTGCAGCGGGCCGTCCACGTCCACATCCGGCGGCGGGCAATGCTCCACAATGGTCTTGAACAGCGGCTGCATGTCGCCTTCCCGCACCGTTGAATCAAGTCCGGCGAAACCGCGCAGCGCGGAGGCGTAGACCACGGGAAAATCCAGCTGCTCGTCGGTCGCACCCAGGCGATCGAACAGATCAAAGGTTTGATCCAGCACCCAGCCTGGCCGGGCTTCATCGCGATCGATCTTGTTGATGACGACAATCGGCCGCAAGCCGTGCTTGAAGGCCTTCTGCGTCACGAAGCGGGTCTGCGGCATCGGGCCGTCCACCGCATCGACGAGCAGCAGCACGCAATCGACCATGGCCAGCACGCGCTCGACTTCGCCGCCGAAGTCCGCGTGACCCGGCGTGTCGACGATATTGATCCGATAGTCGCCCCAGGTGATCGCCGTGTTCTTGGCGAGGATCGTGATTCCGCGCTCGCGCTCCAGATCATTCGAATCCATGACGCGCTCCTGCAAATCCTTGCGCGCGTCGAGGGTTCCGGACTGACGCAACAATTGATCGACGAGCGTTGTCTTGCCATGATCGACGTGCGCGATGATCGCGATGTTGCGAAGCTTTTGAGTCACGATGGGGTCCTGCGGGAAACCCACCATTATAGGGCTTTATGAACTAAAGCGCTGAATAATTCATTTATCGGCGATAATGGGGATGGAAAAGGTCTTAACGTCCGTGACTTCATCGTGCTTGAGCGACACGGATACCCAGACCAGCAGGACACCCTCGGCGGTGGGTGTGACATTCACGGTTTGGCGATACACGTCGCCCGCTTCGGCGGCGGCAATATCGAACTGATTTGCGCCCGCGGCGACGGTCACATCATCGCCTCCGCTGACTTGGATGGTCGCGGGGCTCGCATCCACTTGCGGAATCATGGCCAGGCTGATTTCCAGCGGCTGGCCCACCTTGGGCCGCTGCGCCAGATCGAACTTGAGCGTAACGGGCGCCTGCGATTTGCCCTGCACCGTGGCTTCCACCATGCCCACTGTCTGTTCGGCGACGGTGGGGCCCCGCTTCTGCGGCACCGGTGCATTGGGTTTCACCTGCGGAGCGGCCGCGGGTGTGGATCCTGAGTCCTTGTTGCAGGCACTCAAGACAACTGCCGCACAGAGCACCGGAACCCAGGCGCCCCTTTTCCCCAACTTTTCGCCAGTCATGTTCCTATCATTACCAAAACCGCAAGCGTTCACAACTTGCCCGTCATAACTCGAGCGGCGGCTCCAGTACCGCGGTCAGCTGATCCTCGAGGCTGCGGTAGTGTTGTTCCCAGTAGCGCGGCTCGGCAAACCAGGGAAATGCCTGCGGAAACGCCGGGTCGTGCCAGCGCCGCGCCAGCCACGCGGAATAGTGAATCATGCGCAGCGCGCGCAAGGGCTCGATCAGTGCGATCTCGCGGCGATCAAATGGCTGGAATTGCTCGTAGCCCTTGAGCAGATCATGCAACTCCGTACGCATTTCCTGCGCGCCCCCGGAGAGCAGCATCCATACATCCTGTACGGCCGGTCCGGTGAGGCAATCATCGAGATCGACGAAGTGCGGCCCCAGGTCGGTCCACAGAATATTGCCACGATGGCAATCGCCCAATATTCGCCCCAGCGCGGCGCCGTCCCAATTCAGGCAGCGCGTTTCCACCGCTTCCAGCAGCCGGTCGGTGACATCCTCATATTTGGTGGCGAGGTAATCCGGCATCCAATCGCCGTCGAGCACGAAATCACGGGCATTGCGCCCGAGATCTTCCACGCTCAAACGCGCGCGCTCGCTGAATCGCGCGGCGCGGCCCACCGCATGGATGCGTCCGAGGAAACGCCCCACCCATTCGCGTTCATCGCGAGTGCCGAGTTCCGGCCAGCGCCCGCCACGGCGCGGAAAGACAGCGTAGCGGAAACCCTGGTGGACATGCAGCGATTCGCCCTGAGGCGTGAGTGGTGCGACCACCGGAATCTCCTGGAGCGCAAGCTCCGAGGCGAATGCATGTTCCTCGCGGATCGCGCCGTCGCGCCAACGGCCGGGCCGATAGAACTTGGCGACCAACGGCTCGTGATCCTCGATGCCGATTTGATATACCCTGTTTTCATAGCTGTTGAGCGCCAGCACCCTGCCGTCGCAGCGAAACCCGAGAGCCTCGATGGCATCGAGCACGGTCTCGGGAGAAAGCTGGGAATACGGTGCGTCAGTGCTCATGCGGCAATTCTACAGAACCGAACCGGTCACTCCTTTTTGACTGCAAAGCGCTGCTAGAATGCCTGGATGCGATTGCCCAGACCCAGGTCCTTGAGCGGGCTGATGCTGATCGGATTCACGATCGTGGCGGCGCCGTTGCTATTTGCCATCGTGAACGCAGCGGTGCAAATGAATCGCCTGTCGGTGCGCAGCCAGCAACTGGTGATTCATGGCATGCAGGGCACCCGCAACAACCAGCGCATGTTCGAGGAAATCGGTGCGCTGGAGCGTCAAGCGCGCCTGTATCAGATCATCGGCAACCCGGACCTGCTCGAGGTGTACGCGCGCCACCATGCGCGCCTGATGACCGCCATTCACGAGTTGCTCACCCTGCCGTTGGATGCAGCATCGCAAAAAGGCATGGCCGATCTCGAGGCGCAGGCCCGGCAACTGCAGCAGGATATCAAGCGCGCGGCGCCCAACTCGCCGCACATGGCGGACTTGATCGGCACATTTCCGCAGCTTGCGGAGGCCGCCTCGCATGCATCGGATCGCATCAGCCTGCAGATAGATCGCGAGACCGCCAGCCTGGAACAGGCGACCGAACAGGCGCAGCAGAATCTGTTGTGGCAAACGCTGCTGCTCGTGCCCATGACGCTGGCGGTGGTCGGCGTCTTCACCTATTTGTTCGGCCGGCCCATTCGCGCCATCGACCGCGCCATCAGCGAATTGGGCCGGGGCACGTTCTCGAGGCCCATCGCCATCCGCGGCCCGGCGGACTTGGAGCGCCTGGCGGCGCAGTTGGAGTGGCTGCGCGGGCGATTGCTGGACCTGGCGCAGGAAAAGAATCGATTTTTGCGACATATGTCGCATGAATTGAAGACGCCGCTGGCAAATATTCGCGAAGGAACCGAATTGCTGATGGACGGCGCGGTCGGCGAGCTGCAAAGCAGCCAGCGCGAAGTCACGGCCATCTTGCGCGAGAACGGCATGAAGCTGCAGCGGTTGATCGAAAATCTCCTGTCCTTCAGCGCCTGGCAAGCCAAGAGCGTCGGCTTGGAGGTTTCCGAGTTCAGGTTGCGGCCATTGATCAAGGGCGTGCTGGAAAATCAGCAGCTCACCTTGGTGGCGCAGCGAGTGCGCCTCGATGTGCAGGTCGAGGATCTCACCGCGCTGGCCGATCGCAGCAAGGTGCGCCTGATCCTCGACAACCTGTTGTCCAACGCCATCAAATTCACGCCGCGCGGCGGCACCATCTCGCTGCATGCGCGCAGCGAACGCGAGCAACTGCTGCTCGATGTCATCGACAGCGGCCCCGGCATACCGGCGGATGAGCGAAACCGTATTTTCGAGGCCTTCTACCAAGGAAAAACGCCCCAGGGAGGACATGTCAAGGGAACGGGCATCGGCTTGTCGGTGGTCACGGAATTCGTCAACGCACACGGCGGCAGCATCGAAATCCTCGATTCCAAGGGCGGTGCGCACTTTCGCGTGCGCCTGCCCCTGCGTCAGACCGCTGCCACGCGTGCAAAAGCTCATGCCGCATAACGGCAAACGACTCGCCGCATGCGCTTGGGCGCTTGCCGGGGTCGCCGGCTGCGGAGGACTGGGAGGCTTCGGCAGCTCCAAGGCCCCCGCCCCCGTCGTGCAAGCTGGCCCGGCCCAGGATTCGACCGCCGTCGCCGCGCTGCTCGAAATGATGAGCAACCTGCCGCAAGGCGACCCGGCGCGGCAGGCGGAATTGTTCCAGTCAGCGAAGGATGCGGCCGAATTGACCCCCACCACCAGCAACCGGCTCAGATACGCCCTGGCGCTGGCGACGCCGGGATTCGGCGGCAGCAATCCCGTCGCAGCGCAGCGACAGTTGTCGGAACTGCTGGCGAGGCCCGAAACTCTCCTGCCTGCGGAGCGTTATTTGGCCATGGTTCAGCTCAAAGAGGTCGAACAGAGGCTGATTTTGCAGGCCGAGAACGCGCGTATGCAGAGTGAAGTGCCCCACGATTCGTCCGACAAGGTGCAGGCCATGAACCGGCGCCTGGCGGCTGAATTGGACGAAAATGCGAAGTTGCGCAAGGCCTTGGACGAGGCCCGGGCTAAACTCGAGGCAGTCACGCATATCGAACAACGATCCGTCAGCACACCCTAACCGGATACCGGAGAGATTTGCAGTGAACGCCTATTCGAACGCCGCCACGACCCCCCTGTCCTTCGGGCTGCAGCCCAGTTCGCGAGACAACTCAACGCAGAAGCGCAAGGCGCGCATTTTGGTGGTGGACGACGATCCGGGGCTGTTGCGCCTCCTGACGATCCGCCTGCGGGCTGAAAACTACGAGGTCGAGGCAGTCGAGAGCGCCGCCGCCGCACTGGCCGCCTGCGTGCGCTTCCGGCCGGATCTCGTGATCACGGATTTACGCATGGACCAAATGGACGGCATCGGCCTGCTGAAGGAACTGCAAAGCCGCTGGCCGGGACTGAAAGTCATCATTCTGACTGCGCATGGGACCATCCCCGACGCCGTGCACGCGACGCAGAGCGGCGCATTCGGCTTCCTAACGAAGCCTGTCGACAAGCAAGAACTGCTCGATCATGTGCAAAAGGCGCTGAAAGTCTCGGGCTTTGCCCATGTGGACGAGGATTGGCGTGCGAACATCGTCACACGCAATCAACTCATGGAGGACAAGCTGGCGCAAGCCAACATGGTCGCCGGCACCGACGCGCGCGTGCTCCTGACCGGCGAGAGCGGCACGGGCAAGGAACTCTTGGCGCGCGCCATTCATGAGGCCAGCCCGCGCCGCAACAAGCCCTTCGTCGCCGTCAATTGCAGCGCCATGGCCGAGAATCTCCTGGAGTCCGAGCTGTTCGGCCACGAACGCGATGCCTTCGCAGGCGCCACGCGCGCGCAGAAGGGGCTGTTCGAAACCGCCGATGGGGGCACCCTGCTCCTGGACGAAGTCGGCGACATGCCGATGCGCCTGCAAGTCAAGCTGCTGCGCGTTCTGCAGGACAATGCAATCCGGCCGGTGGGCGGCGCGGATGCGGTGCAGACCAATGTTCGCATCATCTCCACCACTCATCGCGACCTGCATGAATTGATGGTGAGCGGTTCATTTCGCGAGGATCTGTACTACCGGCTCAACGTGGTGCACATCGAAGTGCCGTCCTTGAGCCGCCGCCGCGAGGACATCCCGCTGTTGGTGGCGCACTTCCTGGAGCAGATCGCCAAGGAAAGCGGCCAGCGCAAGATCTATGCGCCGGAGGCGGTGGAGTTATTGGCGACCGCCGAGTGGCCCGGAAACGTGCGTCAGCTCTACAACGTCGTGCGCCAGAACGTGGCCCTCTCACATGGCGCGATCATCACCGCGGAACTGGTGCAGCAATCGCTGGGCGGCAACCCGACCCGGCTGCCTTCCTTCGATGAAGCGCGCGATGAGTTCACCCGCAATTATCTGTCGCAGATCCTGCAGATTACGACCGGCAACGTCAGTCAGGCGGCCCGCCTGGCGAAGCGCAATCGCACCGACTTCTATAAGTTGCTGTCGCGCCACCAGCTCCTGCCGGACGACTTCAAAAAAGTCTAGCGCGGCCGCGCGTCTAGCGATAGAACTCCGCGATGCTGGCAATCACGTGCTCGAGCTGTGCTTGGGTGAGTTCGGGATAAATCGGCAAGGCCAGGGTTTCGAGCGCCGCGCGCTCGGATTCAGGGAAATCTCCCGCCCGGTGCTGCAGATAATCAAAGCATTTCTGCAGGTGCAGGGGCACCGGGTAGTAGATCTCCGTGCCGATGCCGCGCTGGGTCAAAAAATCCTTCAGCGCATCGCGCCGCTCCACGCGCACCACGTATTGATTGAAAATATGTCTGCCGCCCACGGCTTTCGGCGGCACCAGACTCTTGGCAAATTTCGCCGATGCAAAAGCTGCATCGTAGACCGCGGCATTGCGCAGCCGGCCTGCGGTCCATTCATCCAAGTACCTCAGCTTGACGCGAAGTATCGCGGCCTGCAGCTCGTCGATGCGAAAGTTGCCGCCGATCACCGAATGGTAGTACTTGGGCTTGCCGCCGTGCACCCGCAGCACCCGCATGCTTTCGGCCAAGTCGGCGTCATTGGTGGTGCACAGGCCGGCATCGCCGAACGCGCCCAGGTTTTTGCTCGGAAAAAATGAAAAACAACCGATGTCGCCGATCGCGCCGACACGCACGCCATTTTTGGTTTCCGTGCCGATGGCCTGCGCAGCATCCTCGATCACCTTCAACCGATGCTCCCTGGCGATCGACATCAAGGAATCCATGTCCGCCGATTGGCCATAGAGATGCACCGGCATCAACGCTTTGACGCGCCCGCCGGTGACTCGGTTGACCAGTTGCCCTCCTTGCACCGCGCACTGCCGCTCGATAAACGTTTGCACCGCAGCGGGCGACAAATTGAACGAAATCGGATCGATATCGCAGAACACCGGCCTCGCGCCGGTGCGCGCGATGGTTCCCGCCGTCGCGAAGAAGGTGAATGGGGATGTAATGATTTCGTCACCGCTGTGCAGTCCCAGTGCCATCAAGGCAAGCAGCAGCGCATCCGTGCCCGAGGAAACGCCGATGCCGGCCGAAGCAGTGCAATAGCGGGCGACTTCCGCCTCCAAAGCGAGCACGTGGTCGCCCAGAATGAAGCGCTGACTGGCGCACACCTGCTCGATAACGGGCATGACCTCGGCGCGTATTTGGGCGTATTGCGCCTTAAGATCGAGTAATGGAACATTTGTCATGAGGGGCTAGAATACTCTGTCAGGTGAGCCGATTTAACCTATTGTAGATTAGCTCACGACTAATTCGTTGGACATGCGTGAAGATGTAAGCGGATCATAATCATCACTCTCAAAAAATAAAGGGACGGGACTTGCGCGCCTTGACGGATACCAGATGACTCAGCCGGTCTTGCTCAAGCAGAGCTTTCTCATCGCGCTATTGACCGGAGTCCAGGCCGTGATTCCGGCCGTGGTCGCCGTCGCGACCCTGTACCTGACCGTCATTCTGTCCGGCACCTTCTTCGATCCCTCCTCCGCGGCCGTGGTCATTGTCGCGGTGCTCTGCCTCGTGCTGGTTCAGCCGCCTCGCGACGTGAGCACGCAATTGGCCTCGGCGCGGATCTCGGCCGTGGTCGATGTCATCTTCCGCTGGTTGCTCCTGCTGTCGGTGCTGCTGGCAATCGGCTATGTGACCAAGTCGCTGGCTGAATATCCGCGTTCCATCTTCATCACCTGGGCATTCATCACGCCGGTGGCATTGATCGCGGTGACGCTGTTGATGCAGGAGATCATGCGCCGTTTCCTGATGAACGCCTTCGACAAGAGAAGCGCCATCATCGCCGGCTACAACAACAGCAGTCTGGAACTCGCGCGGCGCCTCAGGACCAATCCCGGCATGCGGCTCGAGGTCAGCGGCTTCTTCGATGATCGAAGCCCCGACCGGCTCGCCATGGAAAACGGCAGCAAGCTGGTCGGCTCCTTGAGCGACATGTCGCAGTTCGTGAAGGAGAATCGCACCGACGTCATCTTCATCGCATTGCCGATCCGTCACGTCAAGCGGGTGATGAACCTCTTGGATGATCTGCGCGATACCACGGCGTCGATCTACTACGTGCCGGACATATTCGTATTCGATTTGATTCAAGCGCGCTCCGGGGAGATCCACGGCATTCCAGTGGTCGCCATGTGCGAAACACCCTTCTATGGCTATCGCGGCGTGGCCAAGCGGCTCACCGATATTGGCTTTTCGGCTTTGATCCTGCTGTTGCTGATGCCGCTGCTGGTGCTCATCGCCGTGTTGGTGAAGGCCACCTCCCCCGGTCCCATCATCTTCAAGCAGCGCCGCTATGGCTTGGACGGCCGCGAGATCGCCGTCTACAAGTTTCGCACCATGCGGGTAACCGAGGACGGCGACGCAGATCAAGCAGGCCTCCAGATCCGACAGTCGCATCACGCGTATCGGCGGAGTGCTGCGCCGATCGTCGATGGATGAACTGCCGCAGCTCATCAATGTCCTGCAGGGGCGGATGAGCCTGGTGGGACCGCGGCCGCATGCGGTCGCGCACAACGAGGAGTACCGCAAGCTCATCAAGGGCTACATGGTGCGCCACAAGGTTCTCCCCGGCATCACAGGTTTGGCACAGGTGAACGGTTGCCGCGGCGAGACCGCGAAACTGGAAGAAATGGAAGCGCGGGTCAATTTCGACCTGGACTATTTGCGACATTGGTCGCCGATGCTCGACATCAAGATCATTCTGCTCACCGTCGTCAAGGTGTGGCGGGACGACAAGGCGTACTGATCGCGCCGGCCGCCACCGCCACGCCGGCGGTGACGAACTGCTCGTGAAATAAATACCGACCTTCGAGGGGCATCGAGGCCCGTTGCGCGAACGCAATGCTCTTGTTGGCGTGGATCGTCATTGCGCCGTCCGCCGCTCCCCATTGCAGCACCTCAATGGTCGCATCGTGAAAGTTCAGCCATTCGCCGACGAGCGGATACTGGCACTTATAGAAAGCCTCCTTCGCCGCGAAAACCAAGGTCGCCGCGGCGGCCTGCTGCGATTCCGGCAGAGTCTGCAGCCATCGGATTTCACCCGGCGTGCAGATGCTCCGCCAAAGCTCAGGCGTGACCCTTCCCGCCACTTCGCTATCGATTCCGACGGCCGCCAGGGACTCCTTGTCGGCCGCCACCGCGGCGCCAAAACCATCGGTGTGCGTGATGCTGCCCACGAGATTCGCAGGCCACAGAGGTTGCCGATCCTCGGCCGCCTTCAGAGGAAAATCGAGGATTCCGAACTCCGCCAGCACGCGGCGCGCGCACAGTCTGCCCGCGGCGAATTGCTGCCTGCGCACGGTTACGGCATTGCCAAGGTGCACCGCTTCCTCGGGGTAGAGAAAGAGCCGGATCACCGGCCTCGCAAAGCTCCGCCGCCAGGGTCCCCGGCGGAAAGAGCGCTTGCAATCTCGCCGACAAGACGGCGGGATTTTTCACTGTGCTTTGCGCGAGCGACATATTCCAAGAGAATGCCACAGGATGCACCAAGCTTGCTGCCGCTTTGCTGCCTGGATGATAATGCGCAGGCTTCATCGACCTCTCCCCAAGGATCCCGAATGACGGACAACGCCCGATTTTCGCCGCGCTTGCCCGTGAGTTCCTTGTGGGAATCCATCGCCCGGCCGAACGAAACCGCTGCCGGCGTCTTTCATGGGCCGGCCGTTTCCGTGCCGCTCGCGGATCTGGCCGGCGGTTCTCTCCTGCAAGGCAAACTGGAATCGCTGCGCGGCCGCAGCGTCTTGCTGGCAACGAAGGATCAGCTGCCCACCGCCGTTGCCCTGGCGGAACTCGACGGCGTCGCACGGCGGCTGGTGCTGTGCACACCCGATTTGACCGCGGAACAGCTCGGCGGCGTCGCCGCGACGGCGCAGGCTGATGCGGTGCTTGTAGATGGCGCGGCGGCGCCGCTGGCTCCCACCATCACCCAATACAGGGCGGCGGAACGTCCGCAGCCGGAGAGCCTGCAGCGACGGCGCAGCGAAGCCACCGAGTGGATTTTATTGACCTCGGGCACGACCGGCATGCCGAAGCTGGTGATGCACAGCTTTGAGAGCCTCGCGGGAGCATTGCCGCGGCAACCCGCGTCCGGTCGGCCCATGGTTTGGAGCACGTTCTACGACATTCGCCGCTACGGGGGCTTGCAGATCTATTTGCGCGCCGTGCTCTCCGGTTCGCCGCTGGTGCTCTCGAGTGCCGGCGAATCGACGCACGATTTTCTCACGCGCGCCGGGACAATGGGCGTGACGCATATTTCAGGCACACCATCGCACTGGCGCAAGGCCCTGATGAGCGGCGAAACCGCGCTCATCAACCCCGACTATGTGCGCTTATCGGGCGAAGTGGCCGATCAAACCGTGCTCGACAACCTGCGCGCGGCCTTCCCCAATGCGCGCGTCGCACATGCTTTTGCCTCCACCGAGGCCGGCGTGGCCTTCGACGTGAACGATGGGCTTGCGGGTTTTCCGGCGGAATTTGTCGGCAACGCGAACGCGCCGATCCAGATGAAGGTACAGGACGGAACGCTTTGGATCCGTTCCGGCCGCACCGCGACGCGCTACCTTGGCAGCGCTGCCGCTGCGCTATCCAGCGATGACGGCTTCGTCGATACGGGCGACATGGTGGAGCTCGTGGCCGGCCGCTACCATTTTCGGGGCCGCAAGGGCGGTGTCATCAACGTCGGGGGACTGAAGGTCTATCCCGAAGAGGTCGAATCGGTGTTGAACGCCGATCCGCGTGTGCGCATGTCATTGGTGAAGGCGCGCCGCAATCCCATCACGGGCGCGGTCATCGTCGCTGAAGTGGTGCTATCCGATGGCCAGAGTCCTGCTGACGCGGACGGCGCCGAACGCGTGAAGAACGACTTGCTGGATGCATGCCGCCGCACGCTTGCCGCCCACAAGGTGCCGGCATTGCTGCGCTTCGTCCCGGGACTGGAGCTGACCGCGGCCGGCAAGCTGGTACGTCCCGGTGCGTAACGTCATCGTGACCGGAGGCAGCCGCGGGCTCGGACTCGCGATGTCGCTGCGCCTCAGCGGCGCGGGCTATCGCGTCATCGCGGTGGCGCGGACGTTGAGCGCCGAACTGACGGCGGCGCAGCGCAGCGCCCAGGACAGCGGCGCGGGCGCCATCGAATTTCGCGCCTGCGATTTGTCCGACCTGGCATCGATCGCGCCCCTGGTGAAGCAACTGCGCAGCGATTTTGGACCGCTGTACGGCCTGGTGAACAACGCGGGATTGGGCACCAGCGGCCTTTTGAGCAATATGCGGGATCAGGACATCCAGCGGCTCATTCAGCTCAACACCGTGTCGCCCATCCTGCTGACGAAATACGTCGTTCGATCCATGATGGCTCAGCGGGACGGCCGCATCATCAACATCTCCTCGATCGTCGCGGCCACCGGTTACAGCGGCCTCTCAGTGTACAGCGCCACCAAATCCTCCCTGGTCGGTTTCACGCGTGCCTTGGCGCGCGAGGTCGGACCCTTGGGCATCACGGTCAATGCGATTGCACCCGGCTTCGTCGCCACCGAGATGACGCACGAACTCTCCGATGCGCAGCGCGAAACCATTGCGCGGCGCAGTGCATTGAAGCGCATGCCCGAGCCCACTGATATTGCGCAAAGCGTCGAGTTCCTGCTCGGAGACGGCGGCCGCAACATCACGGGCACGGTGATCACCATCGATGCGGGCAATACGGTTTGATGCGCACGTTCTAGCGCTGAGCCGCGGCCTTGCTGCGTGAATCCGCAATCTGTACACGATAGTTTAGGTCGTCGAGCTTTGCCCGCGCCTGATTGGATTCCGGCCCCAGCGGATATTTTTGCAAAAAGGCCTGCAGCGAAGCGGCCGACGCGTCCTCGGGCAGCGCCTGCCATTCTGCGGCACGCTGCAATGCCGTGATGTGGTATCGCGCGTCATCGGCATAAGAGCCGCCACTTTCGGTTTTCAAGTATTCCTGAAAGCCCTCGACGGTGTTGGACTTGAGCGCCATTGCCCACGCTTGATCGTCTTGCAGCGCAAGAATGCGTCCGCGGGCATCGTCGGCGTTCTTGTCGCCACCGTGCTCCCGAACAAATGCCTGGTAGGCCGCCAGCGTGTTCGCCGTGGTCGCTCTTTTCCAGTCGCTCTCGGCTTTGTTGCATGCGCTCAGTACAACGGCTGCACTCAGAATGAAAGGCAGCGTGAAACGAATGTTCATTGGCCCTCCTCACTCTTACGATCCGGAGCGAGGGCCAAAGTTCCGTGCAGTTTAGCGAGCGAACAGCGTCGCTCAGGCCGCGGCAATGCGATCAATTTTGGCGGGCGGATTGATCGGTATCGTCACGCAAAAACGTGCGCCAAGCCCGATGCCGTCACTTTGCGCGGAAATGGTTCCGCCGAGCTGCTGTGCAGCCACTGCAGCGCTGTGCAGACCAAAACCGTGGCCATGAGTTTTGGTCGTGAATCCAAACTCCCAGATACGGGCCAGAACGTCCGGCGCGATGCCGACCCCCGAGTCCTCGACTGAGATCTCGATCTGGTCCAGGACGGTGCGCACATGTATGTCGATGCGCGGCGCAGTCGCAGCTATTCTCGATGACCGCATCGTATGCGTTGGCAACGAAGTTGACGATAATCTGCAGCAGCTTGTAGCGATCCGTCCGCACGATTGGCAGGTCGCCGATATCGCGGGTGATAGTCACTCCCTTGAGATCCTGACCCTTCAGAGTCAGGGCCGTTTCCAGCAACTCGCTGACATCAACCTCGTCATGGGCACCGCCCATCCTCGCGAACGACTGCTGTGCCTGAATGATCTGGCGCAGGTATTGAACATGCCCGCCGATCGCGTCGAAATCCTGCTGGGTGGCATCGATGTCGGACTCGAGCCGCACGGCGAGGCTGGCGAGATACTCCGGCACGTGCCTGCCCCGGTCATCCGTTGTCAGGAACTCCGCCAGGGCGCCGCGATTCTCCTTGAGCATGGCGGCAACCTGACCCACGCGATGAATCTGCCATGCCTTGAGGCGCATCTGTGCGGTGGTTGATGCGACGCCCAGGCTGTTCAGCACATTACCCACATTGTGCAGAACTCCCGTGGCCACTTCAGCCATCCCCGATTGATGGGAGGCTTCCCGAAGCTGCTTCTGCAACCGCCGCTCGCGCTGTTCGGCCGCGACGCGTTCGCTGATATCGAGGCTGATGCCAACGAGGCGGTGATCCGACCCATCGTGGGTCCGTCACGACCGTGGCAAGAGAATCGAGGTGAGCGATGCATCCGTCAGGGCGGACGATACGAAATTGCACATGCAGCTGATTCGACCCTGCCAGTGCGTTGTCCCATGCCGCTTGCGCCGTTGCCAGATCGTCCGGGTGGATCATCGCGATGGCGGCTTGCAGAGTGGGCTGGAAGGTTCCGGCCGGACAGCCATAGATCGAATACATCGTTTCATTCCACCAGATTTCGCCGGTCTGCACGCGGTGCTCCCAGACGCCCGCATTGGCCGCGCGCGTCGCGATGCCAAAGCGCATCGAGAGCGCTTCAAGATCGGCCTGCCGCTGAAATGATTCGGTTATATCGAGCATGGTGCCCACCGCGCGCGCGCCCTCACCTTCTTCGTCGTAGAACAGGCGCTGGTAAATCTGCAGGTGATGGAGGCTGCCGTCGGGGTCGCGACGGCGGGCGCGCTGCGACAGGATCGGCCGGTGCTGTGCCACGGCTTCGTCCATCTTGGCGCGCCACACTTGCAGGTCCTCTGGAAGAATCCGATCGAACATGGCCGAACCTGCGGCCTCGACTTCGGCGGGCGCATGGGGTTGTTGTCCCAATCCCTGATCGAGCCACACGACCTTGTTTTGCTTGAGATCAAACTCCCAGCACTGCAGGCCTGCTGCCTGCGTCGCCACGCTCAGGCGCTCGAGCAGGGCGCGCTCGTTGGCGGCGTTGCGTGCCGCCCGCTCAGCAGCTTCGACCTCTGCAGTCACGTCCCAGCTCACACCCAACGATCTCTGCGGTTGGCCCTCAGGATCGCAGTAGGTGCGCGCGAACGCCTGGACGTGGCGAATCGACTGGTCCGGCAATACCAACCGGTAGCGAAAGGCGACATGATCTTCGCCACGGGCCAGCGATTTTGACATGGCCTCTCCACCCGCCCCCTTGTCGTCCGGGTGCACCCACTTGAACAGGTCACTGCCCAGTTCGGCACCGAAATGCCGCCGCGAGGCGGCTGCGGCTTCGGCGGCGGGCAAGCGGCTCTTATCCCACGTGATCGCATAGGTTTTCCAATCCAGTTCCCAGCAATAGATGCCGGCGGCCTGGGTTGCGACGCTCAATCGCTCGAGCAGCGCCTGCGATTGCTCGGCATCGCGTGCGAGACGCGCCTGCTTTCCTCGGGTCGATCGATGAAAAGCCCACACAAGCACTGCGGCGATGAGCATCGTGGCTGCATTGGCGATTGAGAGAGGTTCAGCGTTCAACACGTCTACTGACCTTTTACGGCCGGCCTCAAGATGGCCAGTCTGCTTTGCGTGCGGTCCGTCTCGTTTTCGCTCCAAGTGCCGCCGGCATCGGCAACGCTCCTCAACAGCTCCTCGAACGCGGTTGCAGTGACCGGCCGACTGAAGTAGAAACCCTGGAATTGATCGCAGCCGAGCTTCTGCAGGCACGCGACCTGTTCGGCGGTTTCAACCCCTTCGGCAACGACTTTGAGTCGAAGACCGTGAGCGAGCGATATGATGGCACGCACGATCGAGGCGTCGTCCGCCGATGTCATCAGGTGGTTGATGAAGCTGCGATCAATCTTCAGTTTGTCGATCGGAAAGCGGCGCAGATAACTCATGCTCGAGTAGCCGGTGCCGAAATCATCGACCGAGACGATGACGCCCATGCGGCTGAGTCGCTCCAGAATCTCGACCGATTCTTCGGGATTGCTCATCAGGGCGGTTTCGGTGAGTTCAATCTCGAGATATCGGGCATCCACGCCCGCGTCGCTCAGGGCGCGTTGCACCGTCTCGACAAGATCGAGCCGGCGAAATTGCAGCGCGGAGACGTTGACGGCGACCCTCATGGCCGGCAGGCCCAGGTCCTGCCAGGCGCGCACTTGGCGGCACGCTTCGCGCAATACCCACTCGCCGATCGATACAATGAGTCCCGACTCCTCGGCCAAGGGTATGAACCGGTCGGGAGGCACCAGGCCATCCACCGGATGCCGCCAGCGGATCAGCGCTTCGACGCTGTGCATCTGCTTCGTCAAGGCGCTGACCTTGGGCTGATAGTGCAGCTCGAATTGCTGCAAATTGAGCGCGCGATGCAGATCTGCCTCGTATCTGACGCGGTTCTCCGTCGCAAGATTCATGCTTGACGAATAGCACTCGACCGCCGAGCCACCGCGCTGTTTTGCACAGTACATCGCGGCGTCGGCGTGGGCGTACAGGGTCTCAACGGTCGCGCCGTCGGCTGGATAAAAAGCGATGCCGATACTGACCGCGATGTGAACGTCGAGCACGCCGACCTGGATCGGCTCGCGCATTTCCTCGACGATCTTCGAGCCGACGCGCGCGGCGTCATCGGGCGACCGCGCTTGGCCTAGGATCATGACAAACTCGTCACCGCCGATGCGCGCGACCGTATCGGCGCCACGCCCGACGTTCTGCAGCCTCCGGGCAACTTGCTTCAGGATTTCATCGCCGGCGCGGTGCCCCAAGGAATCATTGACATGTTTGAAGCGGTCGAGATCGAGGACGCACACCGCAAATCCCTCTCCCACCCGCTTCGCCTGTTCGATGCACTGACTCATCCGATCATCCAGCAGGATCCGGTTGGGAAGGCTCGTCAAAGCATCATGGGTGGCCAAATGGCGCAGCTGCTTGTTGGCTGATTCGAGACTCCGCGTTCGTTCGGAGACGTCTTGTTCCAGTGAATCGAGTTGCTGTCGCAGCGCCCGCTCATTGTGCCATTTGGCAGTGAGCGCATGAGCGCACTGCACCACCTCGACCACGTCGAAGGGCTTCTTCAATACCAAGAGTTTGTCAGAACGACCAAGACGCTCGAACACGTTGGTCCAATCGTTGTCCGAGTACGCCGAACAGATGACCATTTGAAGCATTGGGTCGACCGCCCACAGGCGCTCGATGGTCTCGAGACCATTCCATCCCGGCGGCATACGCATGTCGATGAACGCGACCGAGTAGGGCCGGCAATCCTGGATCGACTGCTGCACCCGGGCCAATGCCTCCCGCCCCTGATACGCCGAGTCAACGCAAAATTCGATCAGCCGATGGCTCGCCTCGCCCGCATCGAAGAACATCGCGGCATCCAGTTCCCGCAAGCCGTCCTCGGACTTCGGGTTCAGCAGGATCTTGCGGAAGTCCTCATGGATGGCGCGAGTGTCATCGACGATCAAAATCCGAGCCGGATCCGTTATGTTCACTGCCTCACCTGCGCGACTCGCGTAAACCGCAACCATCGGCATCCTCAAGCGGAACTTGATCGGGCCTGCCCCTAACCTCGTGTCATTGGGGCCGTGCCGCGGTTACTTTCAACACCAGCATCCCCCTTGCCTGAGTGATCGAAATTGCGTAAGCGGGTTCTGTGACCAAGTTGGACGACAATCCAAAATCGGTGTTTTAGGGTCGAATAGCCGAATACCTTGGGGCATAGGTGCGTGGTTCATGGTTGATACGGTAAAAATGCGGCGCCCGGAATTCAAACGGCAACAAAACGGGCCAAGCGGGCGAGTGGAGCACGACTCGCGCGGCAACGCTGTTTGGACGAGAACCCGTGCGACCGATAGTGTTGATCCACCCGATAGCACGGGACTTGCTCTAGCGGACGAGCCACGGTCGCGTAAAGCTCCGCGCAAGTTCGCACCCAAGCAGAAATTTCCGAAAGAGAAATAGCAGTCGTTGTCGCGATCGACGTGGTGGCGTCCCCACGGGGATTCGAACCCCGGTTCTCACCGTGAAAGGGTGGTGTCCTAGGCCTCTAGACGATGGGGACAGGCCGGAAAAATCAATGCCGAAACTTCAAGATACGCGACGAAAGCTGGTGGAGCCAGGCGGGATCGAACCGCCGACCTCTTGCATGCCATGCAAGCGCTCTCCCAGCTGAGCTATGGCCCCACATGGAGGCGCGGGACGTTACCTGACACGCGCCAATTCGTCAAGGAAATGAACGAACTACGCGCCCCAGAGGCCCATGGCCCGCGTCAACCGCGACAATGACTCGATTTTCCCCAGAATTGCCAACGTCGCGTCGATGGGAGGCGACACCGTGCCGCCGCATACGGCAAGCCGGATGGGCTGCGCCAATTTTCCGAGCGTGACGCCATTGGCCGCGGAAAACACGTGATGAGGTCGTGGATGCGGGGCGCCGACCAATCTTGAAGCTGCGCCATGTCGGCCGTGAGCGGCGTAAGCAGCGCCAGCACTTCCGCATTCACATGCTTGCGCAGCGCTTTCTCATCGTAGGAATGCGGCGCCTTGAAGAAAAACAGGCTGTTCGCGGCCATGTCGCGCACCGTCTTGGCGCGCTCGCGCTGCGACAGCACGATCTGCTCGAGCTGTGCATCATCTGCCGCAGTGACGCCCTCGCGTTCCAAGTGCCAGCGCAGCACCGGCACGATGCGCGAGGCAGGAACACGCATCATGTGTTGCTGATTGACCCAGGCGAGCTTTTCAATGTTGAAGGCGGATGCGGATTTGTTGACATCCGCGATGTCGAACAGGCGCACCATTTCCTCGATGCTGAAGATCTCCTGGTCGCCATGCGACCAACCCAGGCGGGACAGGTAATTGAGCACCGCCTCGGGCAGGAATCCCTCGTCGCGGTACTGCAGGACGCTCACCGCCCCGTGACGCTTCGAGAGCTTGGCGCCGTCCGGCCCCAATATCATGGGCAAGTGCGCGTAGACCGGCGGCCGTGCGCCGAGCGCAAGCAGCATGTTCAATTGCCGCGGCGTGTTGTTCAAGTGATCGTCGCCGCGAATCACGTGCGTGATCTGCATGTCCATGTCGTCGACCACCACGCAGAAATTATAGGTGGGGGTGCCGTCGGAGCGCGCAATGATCAAGTCGTCAAGTTCGCTGTTCTGAAAGACGACACGGCCATGCACGACATCGTCCACGACCGCCTCGCCGGTCAACGGATTCTTGAAGCGCACCACCGGATTGACGCCGGGCACCGAATCGTTTCGCTCGCGCCAGCGTCCGTCATAGCGAGGCTTCTCGCCGCGCGCAACTTGCTGCGCGCGCATCTGCTCGAGTTCTTCCTTGCTGCAGTAGCAGCGATAGGCCGTGCCCCTCGCCAGCATTTCCTCGATCACTTCCTTGTAGCGATCGAAGCGTTTGGTCTGATAGAAGGGCCCCTCATCGTGATCGAGTGTTGCCCACTCCAGCCCGTCGAGAATCTGCTGGATGGCCTCGGGGGTCGAGCGCTCCAGGTCGGTGTCCTCGATACGAAGCACGAAGCTGCCGCCGTGACGGCGCGCGTAGAGCCAGCAGAACAGCGCGGTGCGCAGACCGCCGATGTGCAGAAAACCGGTGGGGCTGGGGGCAAATCGAGTGCGGACGGTCATGGGTCTACGGGCGAAATTCAAGGGGCGCAGAGTGTACCAGAGGGCCCGTTAGGCGCGCAGAAAACGCCCGCAGAAGCTCAATTCGCGTTTGTTTTAGCCTCAAGCCAATGTCATACTTTGTAGCTAACCGGGGCGGTTAGCTCAGCGGTAGAGCACTGCTTTCACACGGCAGGGGTCACAGGTTCAATCCCTGTACCGCCCACCATTTACTTGTGTTTTTCGTACAGTTTGACGAAGTCACCGAAGGTGACGGGGAATTTCACATCCTCGGCCACGTCGAATGGATCGAAGCCGAGCGCTTCCTCCAATCGCGCGACAATCAACGCGAAACTCAAGGAATCCAGACCGGAATCCAACAATCTCAGATCGTCAGTGAGCTTCGCCAGCGTTCTATGCTGCTCGACCGCGACCTTTTCGAACTGGGATACCACCGTAGATCTTACCGACATCCTGCGCTCCTTATCCTCTGTGCCCTGTTCCTTTACCCTATTTTCGTTCCGCGAGTTTCTTCTCGATCATCTTCACGAACTCGCCCACCCCGCGCAGCTCTTCGATCTCGGCCGGGTTGAATTGAATACCGAACTGACTCTCGATGGCCACCACGATGTTGACGTGATTGAACGAATCCCAGCCCACCACATCCTCGGCAGTGGTACGCATCGTGACCGCCAGATCCGGTTGATCAAGGATCGAGGTGATGCTCGTTGCAACCTTTTGCAGGATCTCTGTTCTGTTCACCCCATGGCCTCATTGCGAAGTGGTCCGGTCGATTGTGCGCTTGCGCTGGATACCGAACGGGAGAATAACTCATTGCCGATCAGTGATTCCAACTGGGCGCGTGGTTCACTCTGACTGAAAATGTGATCGGCCCCATCGATCAGCCGTATGCGACACCGCTCGCCGAGCCGCCTCACGGAGGATCCGGCTTGGTGACGCAACAGAGCGATCCCCGGCTCGCCGCGCGCAAACAGAAATACGATGTCGACGCCCCTCGATGCGACGGCCTCGAGCTCGGCTCCAAGATCCCGCGGCAGCGCCACACGCAGCGCACGCGCCAGGTCCCGGATGACCCACCGACCCAAAACGGAACCATACTTCCCATAGATCTTCAGCAATCGGGAAACGTTGACTTGACCCGAAAACAGCCTTCTCCAGAACTTCGACGGGATGTTCTGCTGCAAGTACATCCTGGGATTGTGGACGAACCCCAACTGCAACAGGTCACTCTGCGTTCTACCCTCATTCCAGAAAAAGTTCAGCGGGTTGACCATGATGATGCGATTCACGGCGATCTGGGCCACCGCCGCACGCAGCGCGTGAAAGGCACCCGAGCACAGGCCGGCCAGCGCGATGTTGTTGACCCCATAGCGGCTTTGCAGGTACTCGACCGCCGCTCGCACATCGCCGACGGCATTCTCCGGATACACCTCGCAATCGGGCCCGGCGGACTCCAAAGGACTGTCGCCAAGCCCGCGAATATCCATTCGTAATACCACATATCCCTGTTCAGCCCAGCGGCGCGCCAAGTTGACGTACATGCGATTGGGGCCCACGTGATGGGTGGCGCCCGCATTTAGCAATATGACGCCCCGGCGGCGGATTTCGCCCGTACCGGCAGCGGTGACTATTCCGAACAGCGCGGATTCGCCGGGAATCCGGCACCCCGCTTCAGTCAGGATCATTCCTGAAGGCGCCGCAAATGAAAACGCCGCATCGCTCGATATTGGCTCCTTCGCCGGCTCGCGATTTCGACCGGCGTTTTCGACTTCGGCGGCGGCAAACGGGCCCAGCCAATCGCGCATTGCCGCGATCATGCCCTGCGGGATAATGGTCAGGTGCGGCTGCGTCATCATCATCCTGACAAATCCGGAAAGGGCCGTGTAATTGACCTGCGTACCGCGCTGACCCAGTGAGTCAGCCCAGGCGCGCGCACTAGGCGCCTCGGCGCGATCGATGATCATGACCTCGGTGGGCATCGCCAGGCATTGAGTCTCAATATCGGTCTCGTTAAGCGCCGCGATAGTTGAGGCCGAGAGCGGGAAGCCGCTGACCTCCATCGGCTGATTGCCGCCTGTCGGGGCCCGCCGTCCTGCAGCCAACTGAATGGTCCGCAACTCGCGCAAGTACTTGCGGCCGCTCATTATCGGCGCAACAGCGATGAGTCCCTTGACTACATCGCACTCGACCGCGGAAAGCGACGCGACCAGCGCCCCAGTACGGAAACCGAGCAGACAAATGCGAGACACCCCGCTATGACGCCTCAGGGCGTCGATCGCGGCTATGGTATTGCGCGTCCACTCGGGTAGTTGATTGGCCAGCGGGTCTACGTCTTCTGAGTCACCCGTTCCGGCGTAGTCGAAGCGCAGCACGGCAATTCCGATGGAAGCAGCAGCATTTGCGAACGCTCGAATACTACGGTGCGAACATATCGCTTCGTAGCCAAAAGGATTGCAAATCACCAATCCTGTCGAAGGACTCGGCGCGCCTGCGGGAACATGCAGCCAACCGGAAAGTTTGCGATCGCCTGATGGAAAATAGATGGGCCTGGCCGCGATGTTGCCGAATTCAAACCGCGCCTCGTCCGAGCAATTCGTGTTCATATGGCAATGCGGGCGATGAGTGGAGAGCCGGGTTCCCCACGCCAAAACGCTTGATTTATTTTGCATTTCCAGTCAGTGCCGCGCATCGAAGTATACTGTCTCATTGGCGGCCGAACATCAAACAGATCACAGTCATCCGCGAGTGACATCCAAGTCGCGTTCTCCCAAGAGATATGTCGCACAAAATTGGAAAAAGTAAATATGGGTGCTGTCCAACGCGGTTAATATAGTCTTTTCAAGTGAACGATTCCCACACAGACATTGCCGCCCAGACGCATGTGCCGGTCGAAACCCGACGCTACGGCGTCTTCGTCGTTCGAGCGCTCCTGATCTTCGCGATCCTCAATATCGCGGCGCTGATCGCTTTGCCTCATGACAAGTACTTGCGCTACCAGGTACCGAACGATCCCCAAGCACCCGACACCTATTGGATATACGAGAGGATTCACTTCGATCCGACACCCATCGACGTCGCGTTCGTCGGCTCTTCGCGAACCGGCCAGTCGATCCACTCGCGCAGGCTGCAGGAAGACCTCGCGCGCGCCGGACTAGATGTTAACGCGGTAAATTTCTTCTGCGTGAGAGCCGGCGTCAATATTCAATATGTGATCGCAAAAGAGCTCCTCGCCAATCGCAAGGTGAAGCTCCTGGTGTTGGAGATGACTGAACGAGAGGAGCGAAGACCGCATGACGCTTTCGTGCTGTATGCCGATCCCGTCGATATCCTGAATGCCCCGCTGCTGGTCAATCTCAACTATCTGTCGGACATTGCTCAACTGCCAGGCCGCCAAGTCAGCCTTGCTTTCCAAACGGCCCTGCAATCCCTGGGGTTGCGCCATCCCGATTTCGAACTCCCGCCGTACCAAGGACCGAATCTGGACTACGCCGAGTTCGTCACGAGCCTGGACCAGGTCAGGCACAGTCGGTCGATTTCGCGCAGCGAGATTGAAATGAACAGGATGCGCACTGAATGGACGCAGCAACTCAGCCGCCGGCTGCTTCCAGAATCGCTCAGCGATCTCGAATTCCGATTTCCACGCTACTATGAGAACGAGATTCTCGACCTGGCACGCGCACACGGTACGAAGGTCGTCTTCCTGTACACGCCGCAATATGGCGGTCCGGAAAATCCCCCGCCCTACGCTCAGTATGCAGATCGTGCGAAGCTGATAAATCCCTGGGCGGTGGTGCAGAACTACCAATTTTGGTCCGACGAGAATCATCTGAACTGGTCCGGCGCCCAACGCATGACCGATTTCGTTGCAGATACGATTTCGAAAGACGCCGCCTTGAAGTAAGACTGCGCTAGAACTGGTAATACAGAAACTGAGCCGCCTGATCGAAGCGCAGACTCGCGAAGAACAACAAAACGCCGCCTGCGACCGCCCATTGGATCGTCGGCTGCCACTGCTTCGCTGGCGGCAATGCACCGCGCACTTTTGTCAGCGCCGGTGATTTGTCGCCCAGGATTTGATAGACATTGGGTGCGCGGAAAGCGATCACTGCCAGCCCCAGCCCGAGCAGGATATTGCCTTCCAGGCGCCACTGATCGACCCCTTCCCCCACACCCAGACCGTTCACCCCTCCCATGCCCGCAAGCAATGCAGCCGCGTCGCCGCTCGATGCGGCTCTGAAGAAGATCTGCGAGACCAGTACCGCCAAGTAGGTCAATGCTACGGGCCAGAATCCGATCCAGAACCGGCCAAATCCTGCGCTTGGCGGCGATTGCTTCACGGGCGGTCTGAAAATCCGCCAGGCGTGATTGATGCAAAGATAGCTCCCATGCAGCACGCCGAAGATCAGAAACTGGAACCCCGCTCCATGCCAGACCCCGGCGATCACCATGGTGACCATCGTGGGAAAAATGATCATGGTCACGAATCCCAAAGATGTATGGGCGGCCTTTTGACCCGAGGGCAGCCCCTTGTCCTGCCTGCGGCGGGCCGCCCAGAGGGCGATCGGATTGTAGAGCAGCAAGGTCAGATAACGGGTGAGCGTCATGTGCCAGCGTTGCCAAAAATCGATGATCGAGGATGCTTTGTACGGGGAATTGAAGTTCAGCGGCATCTTGATGCCGAACATGATGCCCAATGCGATCGCCATATCCGAATACCCGGAAAAATCGAAATAGAGCTGCATGGAATAAGCGAGCGCGACGGACCATGACTGGATCAAATCCATTCCATGAGGATGCGCGAATCCGGTCTCCGCCCAAGGGGCGATCGAATCGGCCAGCATCACCTTCTTGAACAACCCAAACGCGAACAGCGCCAACCCGACCGCAAGATTCTCAGTCTTGAACCGATAAGTCGCGGGATTCGCAAATTGAGGCATGACCTCCCTGTGATGGAGAATCGGACCCGCGATCAGATGCGGGAAGAACGTCACGAACAAAACGAAGTTCAGCAGGCCCCGCTCTTTCACCAGACCCTGACGGCAGTCAACGAGATAACCGATTTGAGTGAATGTGAAGAACGATATGCCAAGCGGGAGCAGGATCGATCCTATATTGGCGCGTATCAATCCGACACCATGCAAGAAGTGGACAAGCGGCGCGAAGTATTTGTAATAGAAGAGCAACAGCAAATTGACGGCGATTCCGAAGGCCAGAAGCAGCGTCTGCCTGCGTTCGGGGTGGTCGGTCAGGAAAAAGCTGACCGAGTAGTTGAACGCAATCGACCCGGCCAACAACAGGACGAAAATCGGATTCCACCAACCGTAGAAAAAAAAGGAGGCAGCGCACAGCCAAACCTTCGCGGATGAAATGTGTCCGCGCTGAGCCAACAGATAAAATCCAATCAGGGAGATCGGCAGAAACGCATAAAGAAAAACGCTGGAGTTGAACAGCATGCGTCTACAGGATCATTCGTTGATTAATTGCAGCCGACGTGCGCCTCGATCGGGCGCACTCAACAATTCTGCCATGTCAGCTCCACGGCAGACGAGAACTGTCTCACATTCACTGGTTTACCGCCAATCACCAAGCAGTCACGAAGGAACTTAGGGCTGACTCGGAAAATGTGTCACCGCGTCCTTGGGTGGCTCGTTCTGCCATTTGAAGTCGAAGTACACGCCATAGACAGTAGCATTGAAGTTGCCACCCTCAAAATTCGAACTGCGCGTCTGATAGCTTATATAAGGTCTGATCGAAAGCCATCGTACAGGCTCGTAGTCGACCTTGAGCGAAGCGAACTGCAGATTGTCGAGGCGGGTGCTGCCGACCGGCGCATTCCCCTGCCCCGGTATTTCCCGACGCGTCCACAAATAGCCCCCCTCCACCCGGATCTTGTAAGTCGCCTGCCAGCGCACATTGAAGCCGGCATTGCTGTCAATCTCGGAACCGGTCTGGGCGACGTAACTGTTGATCAAGCGGCTTATTTGCAAATCGATCCACGTCTTGCCCGTGACTTGGCTCTCGTAGTCGATTTTCCCGGTGAAGCCGGAGACGGTGTTTTGTTCGGATGAAGAAGTACGGTCGCTATAGCCTAGGGCACCGTCCAATTTGGAGCGGCCCGTGGGCGCATAGGTGCCTACAAACGAATAGTTGATCTGCCGATACGAGAGACTGGGCGCCTGGCTGGTCGCTTCGTAGTTGCCGTCGGTGTAGCCCGCGCTGAATCCGGATGTTACGCCGGCGAGACCTGTAAACTTCAAGGCAGCCTCGCCGTAGGATTCCTTCAGGTCGAGAGTGGGTGCTGTCGAGGATTCCTGTTCAACCGTGTGATAGTAGCCGCTGCCCTCGATACGCCAGTCAGGCAGGAACTGAAACCCTAACTTGGCTGATTCGCGCTGCTCCGTCTGTAATACAAAGTCGCCGTTGATGGTGTAGACGAAAGACTCCATGGCGTGGGTGCGCAGCACCTCCAGAGTGCCGTCGAGCGTGCGCCCCAGTTTCCCGCTCCAACCCCCGTCGAGGTTGTATTCGTTGTGGTTGAGATCCGTAAATCGATCATAGTGAATTTCAGTGGCTGAAAGATCTGCGAATAATTTCTGCTGCGACCACAGATACTTTGCGTCGAGCGCCGCGCCATATGTGTAAAGACTATCCGCCCGGTTTGGGTCTGAGGTCCCCGGCACGGGAAATCCGGATTGCAAATCGTACACATTGGTGTTGTATTCATAGCGGGCGGTGGCTGAGGCGTCGGCCAGAACTTCCGCGAGACACGGCCAGGAATGCCAGAAGCATCGCTGCGAACGCGATGCGGTGCCGACGCAGAGGTGCCGGCAGCATGGTTGGAATCTCAATTTTTTGTGTCATTAAGCCCACAACTCCCGCGAATCGTTCCTCTTGTTCCCTGAAGATATCACGCAAGCTCACCGAATTCCTTACGATCAAATGGCGGGTTTTGGAGTGCCTGCCGAGATACCGGCGCATCGCTCCAGAGAATTGATTCAGGCATACTCATGCTACATAAGTTATGGATGCGAAGCTGATCGACCCTTCTCGACCCATCGTTCGGGACACCACCGCCCGCAACTTCGGCCGGCGTGATTGGCTGCGCGGCCTTGCAGGCTTTTGCGGAATGCTGCTGCTGTCGCCCTCGAGGGCCTGGAGCAGAGAGTCTCCGACAACATTGGAGTGTTGGCTTCGGAGCCACAGCGTGGGCGATCACCGGGCTCTCAAGCGCCTCGGCGCCGCCTATCTTGCCGCGCACCCTGAGGAACTCAATCGCTCGCGCTTATCCAAACTCCTGGCGGGCGAAGGCACGGCGGATATCAGGCTGCGCCTGATCGAAAACATTGCACAGGACTGGGCGGAGCACAGTATCTGCATCGTTGAAGGTTGGGTACTGGCGCGGTCCGAGTCGCGGCTGTGTGCGGCTTTGCATTTGATGGACGGCCCGCGGACTTGATCGAGGATTTGCGAGAACTCCCGCGCGGCACGACGGTGACGGCCGATGTCTGCGTGCTGGGCGCCGGCGCGGCCGGCATCACCATTGCGCATGAGTTGGCTAAAAGCGCGCTGCGCGTATGCCTTGTCGAAGGCGGCGGCATGCAATACGAGTTTCAGGACTCACAAACGCTTTATCAGGGCGATAACGTCGGCGTGCCCGTTTCCTTTCTAGGCGGCCGCTTGCGCTTTTTCGGGGGAACGACCAATCATTGGGGAGGGCGATGCGCGCCTCTTCAGGATATCGATTTTCGCCGGCGCGACTGGGTGGCGCATAGCGGCTGGCCAATCGACCGTACCGATCTGGATTCCTACTACGCACGCGCGCAAAAAATAGCCGGATTCACCACGCCCTGGCGATCGGACGCCGAGACGATGGCTTATATGAAGGTCGCGCTGCCTGCGACCACTGCTCAGTGGATCGAGCCATTCCTCTGGCGCTACGCGCCTGCCATGAAAGACGCGTTGGTTTGGAATTGGGCGAATGCGTATCGACAGGAATTGCGCGAGTCGAGCAATGTCCGTGTGCTGTTGCACGCGAATTTCACGGAATTCGCGACGGAGGATCGTCGGACTCGTGTGCGCAGCGTGACGGTCGCATCCTTGAACGGGGTTACCGCGACCATCACCGCAAAGTGTTTCGTTCTCTGCTGCGGCGGCATCGAGAATGCGCGACTACTGCTGCTGGGAGAAGCGCAGAACGGGGGTGCCTTCGGCAACGAGAATGATCTGGTGGGAAGATTCTTCATGCAGCATCCGCGTGGACCCGCCGGCCTCATCGTGAGCCCAGAGCGGATGTCGGCGGTGCAGGAGCAATTCAACATCCTGCGCGACCAGGACGGCCTACAGGTTGAGATAGGCCTGGCCTTGTCGCCGGAGTCGCAGGAAAAGGAACAATTGCTCAATTGCAGCGCGGTCCTCCAGTACCAAGGCGATCCTGAGTCAGGGGTCACGGCCGCGCAGGATATTTGGCGTTCGCTGCTCACCGGCCGGTGGGCGCCCAACATGGGAGAGAAAGCCGCGCTCATCGCTGGTGACTTCCCCGCATTCTTTCAATCGGTGGAACACCGTGCCTCCTCCGGTCGATCGCTCGCCACGGAGGGTGCGGCCGGAGTCCCATCGCGATCGGCAATCGTTTTGATTGATCTGGAGCAGGCTCCCAATCCGGAAAGCCGCATTACCCTGGCGGAGGATCGCGACCCGCTGGGCCTGCGTCGCGCCAAGGCCAATTGGACGCTTGGAGAATTGGAGCGCAGGACGGCGAAGAGATTCATCAGCTACATCGCCACTGATTTCGCGCGTCTTGGCATTGGACGCTGCCGGATTGAACCGTGGCTGCAGAATGATTCCCTACCGATTGCCGATGCACTTAATGAAACGTACCACTACATTGGCACGACTCGCATGGCCGATGACCCTCACGAGGGCGTGGTCGACAGCAACTGCGAGGTGCATGGCATGAAGAATCTCTATGTCGCCGGAAGCTCCGTATTTCCGACGGCAGGTCAGGCCAATCCCACCTTCACTCTGGTTGCTCTCGCCTTGCGTCTCGCGGATCGGATTAACGCGCAGTTTGGCCAAAAAGCTTGAAAACCGTGAAGGGAATCAAGTACCAAAGGGCGAGACTGCACGCGGCGATGCTGAACAAATAGACCCAGTAAAATCCCTCGAATCGCCCACGCACCCGGCGCAACAGCACAAATGCCGGCCACAGCAGCGCCATGCTGAATAAGCCAAAGACCACCACGATGATCATCCATCCCACCAAGGCTCTCATTTGGGCGACATTGTAATCCGAGCTGACCCGCAGTTCGAAGAAAATGGGCTTTTATGTAGCATGCTTTGACCGACAAAGCCTGGTGGGTTGCATATACTGCGCGGTGAGTTTGTCCGATCCCGAGCGCCTGAAATTGAAAAGATTTCGACCCCATCATTCAATGCCTTGCTTCGCCGCCGCCCGGGGCAAGCCATAGTGTCCGTGCGCCCCAGCCGGGACTTTCTACAAATGATCAGCAGCGCGGTGCTGAGCCAGGCGTTGTTGTCCGCCGGAAATTTTGCGGTGGGCCTGCTGTTGATCCGGCGCACTCCGCACGCTCAGTATGGCTACTACGTTCTGATCATCACCGCCGTGCAATTGCTCACTCAATTGCAAATCGCGTTCATACAGCCGTCCCTGGTTCGCTGTATTGCCTCGGCGGAACGCCCGGCGCGGCGGGATTTCGTGGGCGGCACCTATCGCGAGCAGCGGCGTCGGCTGTTCGTTCTCGCTGGCGCCGCCGTGTGCGTGCTGCTGATACTGTGGTATGGAGGAATTGTCGACCGCTCGGTGACGATCATCGTATTCGCCGCCATGTTCGCCGCCCTATCAACGCTCTTTCGCGAATATTTTCGCATGGTTCTGCTCGCTTATAGAATTCCGTTGCAGGCCCTCAAGGCAGATATTTTCTATGTGATTGTCCTCTGTGGCGGCG
Source organism: uncultured Gammaproteobacteria bacterium (assembly GCA_963775565.1). Classification (GTDB taxonomy): domain Bacteria; phylum Pseudomonadota; class Gammaproteobacteria; order Steroidobacterales; family Steroidobacteraceae; genus Bog-1198. The sequence continues at coordinate 77,569 of CAVZJP010000013.1, read as the reverse complement.
CCTACCTGGCCACTCTCACGGGTTCACAGGCGGTATTTGCCGCTCTGACGCTCGGCATTGCGGCCGCGATTGGCGGCTGGTTGTTGTCGCGCATGGTATGGCGGCATGAGGGATGGAATATCGAAGGGAGTCCGGATGTCCTGGCTCAGATTGCGCCGTTCGGAACCTGGGCGGTCATCGGCGCTGCCATTCATTGGACATTTACGCAGGGCTTTATTTATATCGTGGCCGGCACATTGGGCGTGAGTGCCGTTGCGACCATCTCAGCGACCCGCCTGCTCCTGATGCCGGTCAATCTTATGTCCTCGGGGCTCGGCTCGATGACGTTTCCCACCGTGTCGCGATGGCTGCAACATCAGCCCGTGCATGCGGTATTTCGACGACTCTCCTGGCTCGCCATGGGGATTGCGGGCTTGGGGGCACTCTACATCGTCGTAATGTGGTTATTCCGCGATTGGATCTTTACGAATGTCACGAAGGGCCAATTCGAACACCGCGACACGCTGTTGCTGCTTTGGTCGGCGGTGTTCTTGTTGATGGCCGTGCGCGATCAAATGCTTTTCTTACCGGCCGCGTGCGGGCGTTACCGAATCATGGCGTGGCTGACGTTGGCGACAGCGATATTCTCGCTCGTAACCTGCTACGTCTGCATGCGTCTGTTCGGCGTCGTCGGCGCGCTGGTAGGCGTCCTGTCCGGTGAGGCATTCAATGTCCTCGGCTTCATTGCGCTCTCCTTGAGAGAGATAAAGCTCGCGCGCCCGAAGGAAACCTTGAGCGGGGCCACTTCGTGAGCAAGCGGATCGTGATGCTGTGCGGCTATCGGATTTTCCCTCCGAGCACGGGTGGCAACGTGCACTCGACCACGATTGCCCGGGCGCTGGCGCGCCTCGGCCACCCGGTGCTGGTGTACTGCCTGGCGGGCAGGCGCGAGGACTATTCGGCGGCGGGATGGTTCGGCAATCGCTCGAAACGCACACGGATTGAGCCCGGTCTGGAAGAGGAAGTGAATCTTGGAGCGGGATTCGGCGCGCTTCAGACGCTCTTCCGGCGACTTGGCGTTCCGCGTGTGTGGCAGTTCGAACTCCTCCGGCGTGGAATTGTTCCACGACGTTTGCGGGAAGTATTGCAGGAGGCGGACATCATCGTCTCTGATTTTCCATTTTGTCCGCCAATACCGGGACCTTGGTCCGGAAAACCGTGGTTCATGGTCAGCCACGAACTCGAGTTCAAGCTCTTTGAGCAAACAGGAGGACTCGAGGGTCTTTTCGCCGGTTGGATGCAATCCATCGAGAAAGCGGCTCCGAGGCGCTACAAGGATATTTTCGTGTGTGCGCAAGAGGACCGTGATTTTTTCGGCGCGAACGACCCCGATGGGCGACTGAAGCTACCCTACATCCGCTGCGGCGTCGACGCACAAGCCTATGTGGCAGCGCCCGGAGCGCGCGAACGGGTACGTGCAGAACTCGGTCTCAAAGCAGATGACTGGCTGCTGGTGTTCAGCGGCAGCCGCTACGGCCCCAACGTGGAAGCGTTCGAGGAATTGAAGACGTTTTGCCGGATCGAGGCGCGGTTTTTGGCGGACAATCGCCTGTACTTTCTCGCCTTGGGTTCGATGGCTTCGGCACCCGCTCGCGACGGCGCACTGATCGTGACCGGTCCGGTGCCGGAAGTGATCCCCTACTTTGCCGCCGCGGATGCGGGTCTCAATCCCATTACGCGCGGCTCGGGCTCCAATGTGAAGCTATTCGAGTATCTGGTGTCGCACCTTCCCGTCATCTCGACGCAATTCGGCGTGCGTGGAACGAATCTGGAGCCGGACGTCGATTTTCTACCCTTCACCGCCGGCGAACTCAAGCCGGCCTTGCAACGATTTTTGAATCAACGCACTCGCGAGGAGTGGCGGGAATACGCCCGCCAAGTGCTCGGCAGGCACTTTCGATACTGCGACATTCAGGAACTGGTCAAAGACGCCGTCGCCCAGCTACCGGAATTTGCCGATTCGACCTGAACGCGGCGGTTATGGACAGTTGGCCGTGCCGGCCGCGCGGCACTGATAGTGCGCCTTGACGTATGTACCGAACCCAGCCGATGGATCGCCGGCCGCGTCGGTAATGAGATAGTAGGTTGAACCGACCCAGGGATCCCAGGTCCAGCCCATGTAGCTGATACCGTTGGTGTCCGCAAACGGCAGCAAGACGGAGGACCAGGGCGCTTTCGTATTCGAGCCGCCACTCGGATCGCCATACTCGGTGACGACGACCGGGTAGCCTGCCGCCACGATCGACTGTGCGGCGCTCATGACCTGCGCGGAGCAGGCGGGCAATCCGATGCAATCCTCCGCGCTCGGATTACCCGGGGCAGGGTATGCATGCCAAACAGCGCCGAGCTGACTTGGGTTTAGCGTGTCCGTCGGATGGTATTGCATCCAACCGGTCATCATCGACGAGTAGGCCAGCGTTGAGGTCAGAATCACGTTGGTGGCGCCGGTCGCGCGCACCGCGTTCAGCATCTGCTGCATGCCGGCGGTCTGCCACGTATATTTTACCGTCGTGTACCAAGGGTTCGTAGGAGTTGCCTGGCTATACGAGGTGAGCGTTCCCCCGTTGATCAGTGCCGGCCACGCAGTGGTGCCGGTAACTGTGACCTGATCGAGGAATGGCTCGTTGAAAAGTTCAAAGATGACGTTTGGGTAGCCTTTGAATGCGGTGGCAAACGAGGTCCAGAACGTTATCGAATGATCGGCGTCTGCCATGGCATTTTGCATGTTGGGGCAGATATTGCTCGGCGCTGCGAAGTGCAGATCCAAGATCACATACAATCCGGCTGCCGTGGCGCTCGCGACCGTGCTCGAGACAGTGGCCTGGTAGTTGCCGCCGGGATCGGCGCTGACGATTTCGCCTGGCGAGTTCTGCGTCTTGACGCCGTTGACAAAATGGACCCCGAAGCCGCCGACATCGACGCAATTCTCTCCCAGCCAGGATGCTTCGTTGATGGGTATGCGGACGGCATTGACGCCCCAGGTCTTGATCGTCGACCAGTTCGGTGTCGGCGTTCCCGTCACTCCGCCCCAGGGATTGCCGGGACTCCATCCGGCAATCGGAATGTCCTCGAGGCCGCTGACGTTGACGCCGCGCAGCTGGACCGTGGCGCCACTGCCGTCGATAAAATGGCCGCCGGACGCCGCAATCGACAAGGTGGAATTGGGATTGATGGTCACGGTCGAACTCGCGGGAGCGCCTATCGTGGCTCCGCCTGTCGGCTGCGATAGCGAGACAGTGAAATTCACCGGACCGCTGATTACGGTCGAACTCACCGGCACGACAATCGTCTTCGCGGCTGCGTCGGCAGCCGCCCAACTGAGCGTACCGGATTCGGATGTGTAGTTCATACCGGCGGTGGCGGTGCCATTGCTCGTGGCATAACCCACTGTCACTGCGCCGCTCGAGCCGCCGCTGCGATTCACCGTGAGAGTGACGGAACCTGCGCTTTGAACCAGCGCGTAAGTCGATGCCGAGAACGCGAAAGTTCCGGGCAGGCCGCTGCCGGTAATCGATACGGTCGCTGTGGCTGGTGTGCCGAGGGTTGCCCCGCCGGTCGCCGCCGACAATGCCACCGTAAAGCTGAGACTGCCGGCGAACGCAGTTGTGCTGACCGGTACGGCGAAGGTCTTTGCCGAAGCGTCGCCCGCAGCCCAACTTAAGGTACCAGAGGTCGCCGTGTAGTTTGTGCCCGAAACGGCGGTGCCGTTGCTCGTCTTATAAGATACCGTCACCGCCCCACTCGATCCGCCGCTGCGACTCACCGAGATCGTGACTGAACCCGTGCTCTGAGCGATCGAGTAGGTGGAAGCTGAAAATTCGAGGCTCCCGGAATTCGCCGGGGGCACGCCGCTGCCGGTGATGGATACCGTCGCTGTGGCTGGTGTGCCGAGGGTTGCTCCGCCGGTCGCTGTCGACAAAGCGACCGAAAAACTGAGCGTACCGTTGAAGGCAGTCGCACTCAGGGGGACCGCAAAGGACTTCGCCGACGTATCGCCCGCGGCCCAATTCAGCGCTCCGGACGCCGCCGTGTAATTTGTTCCCGAAACGGCGGTGCCGTTGCTGGTTGCATAAGCGACCGTGACCGCACCGCTCGAGCCGCCGCTGCGACTCACCGAGATCGTGACTGAACCCGTGCTCTGTGCAATCGAATAGCTCGAAGCTGAGAATTCGAGGCTCCCGGAATTTGCCGGGGGCACGCCGCTGCCGGTGACGGATACCGTCGCTGTTGTCGGTGTGCCGAGGGTTGCGCCGCCAGTTGGCGTCGACAAAGCGACCGAAAAGCTGAGCGTACCGTTAAAAGCGGTTGCACTAATGGGCACCGCGATGGTCTTTGCGGATGCATCGCCCGCTGCCCAGTTCATTGTGCCGGAAGTCGCCGTGTAGTTTGTGCCCGAAACGGCGGTGCCGTTGCTCGTCGCATATGCCACCGTCACCGCACCGCTCGAGCCGCCGCTTCGATTCACTGAGACGGTGACCGAGCCCGCGCTCTGATTGACGGCGTAAGTCGATGCAGTGAACGCCAGTGTTCCAGAACTGGCCGGAGGTGCGCCGCTGCCGGTGATCGATACGGTCGCTGTCGCCGGCGTGCCGAGAGTCGCACCGCCGGTCGCCTGTGACAATGTCACGTTAAAGCCGAGACTGCCGGTGAAGGCGTTTTTGCTGATCGGAACCGCAAAGGTCTTCGCCGACGTATCGCCGGAAGCCCAACTTAACGCACCGGATGTCGCGGAGTAGTTCGTGCCCGAAACGGCAGTACCGTTGCTCGTCGTATAGGCAACCGTCACCGCGCCGCTCGAGCCTCCGCTGCGGCTCACCGAGATGGTGACTGACCCGGCGCTTTGCGCAATCGAATAGCTGGAAGCCGACAATTCGAGACTGCCGGAATTCGCCGGGGGCACCCCGCTGCCCGCCACGGACACGGTTGCTGTCGCCGGGGTGCCGAGGGTTGCCCCGCCGGTCGCCTGCGACAAAGATACCGAAAAGCTGAGGGTGCCGTTGAAGGCAGTCGCACTGATGGGGACCGCGAAGGTCTTCGCCGACGTATCGCCCGCCGCCCAGTTCAACGTGCCGGACTTTGCCGTGTAATTTGCCCCCGAAATGGCGGTACCGTTGCTGGTGGCATACGCCACCGTCACTGCGCCGCCCGAGCCGCCGCTGCGGCTCACCGAAACGGTGACTGATTTCGCGCTTTGCACGATCGCATAGCTGGGCGCTGAAAATTCGAGGGTCCCGGAATCCACCGGAGGCGCGCCGCTGCCGGTGACGGACACGGTCGCTGTCGCCGGTGTGCCCAGGGTTGCCCCCCCCGTTGCCTGCGACAAGGCGACCGAGAAGCTCAACGTCCCGCTGAACGCGGTCGCACTGACGGGCACTGCGAAGGTCTTCGACGATGTATCGCCCGCGGCCCAATTCAAACTGCCGGACGTCGCCGTGTAGTTCGTGCCCGAAACAGCCGTGCCGTCGCTGGTCGCGTAGGCCACCGTCACCGCACCGCTCGAGCCGCCGCTGCGGCTCACGGTCACCGTGACCGATTTCGCGCTTTGCGCGATCGCGTAGCTGGGAGCCGAAAATTCGAGGCTCCCGGAATTCGCCGGAGGCGCGCCGTTGCCGGTGATGGATACGGTTGCTGAGGCAGGTGTGCCAATGGTGGCTCCGCCACCCGGTTGCGACAGCACCAAATCAAAGCTCAATGTGCCGCTGAAGGGGGTGGCGCTCAGCGGCACTTCAATAGTCTTGCCCGAAGCATCGCCTGCGGCCCAACTCAACGTGCCGGAGGTCGGGGTGTAGTTGGCCCCCGTGGCGGTGCCATTGCTCGTCGTATAGTCGACTGTTACCGCTTCATCGCTGCCGTTCGTGCGATCGACGGTGACCGTGATCGAACCTGCGGCCTGGGACACCGTGTAATTCGATGCCGAGAAAGCCAGTGCTCCAGGATTGGCAGGAGCGGGAACACTGGCCGGTGCCGCTTGCGCCGCACCGTCGGAGAATGTACTCGACTGCCCGCATGCTGAAAGCAGCGCTATTGCCGCGCAACATGAGAGTCGCGAAAACGCGGTGGCCAATCCCATGGAAACTTTCACCATAATATCCGGCAGTTATGCGTTATGTTGTGACGACTTTTAACGCCGCCCTGTGCGGATTGGCAATTGTCTCTAGACGCAGACTACAAGCCTGGAATTTGACAAGGTTCAACAAAAGATGCCCGGAAAATCACGACCTTCGCACAAATTCCTGCAGCCAGAATTGCTATGGAGCATGGTGTTGAGAGCTGCTGTGGATCGTGATTATTCGGATGCGCGTCACACTTTTCTCGGGCGCGGACCAGGCTCAGCGGCCGGCGCATTCGACCCCTTTCCCAGCGGCGGGTCTTTGTCCTGGGCGCAGAGATCAAGCCGTAATCATGCTAAGTTACAGTGATACTTTAGGTAATTTGAGGGGAATTCATTAGATGTACTTGGTGACCGGCGGCGCGGGTTTTATCGGATCAAATATTGTTGCGGCGCTGAGTGAGCGAAACGATAAGGTCGTGGTCTGCGATTGGTTGCGCGATGACGAGCGCTGGAAGAATCTTGCCAAACACGAGATTTCGGAAATTATCGAACCTGAGACCGTGCTTGCCTGGCTGCAAGCCAAGGGCAAGGGTCTACGCGCGGTCGTTCACATGGGCGCAATCAGCGCGACAACGGAAACGAACGTCGATCTGATCGCCAACAGAAACATCCGCTCAACACTCGATCTCATCGAGTGGTGCTCCCATGCAAAGGTGCCGCTCATTTACGCGTCCTCCGCGGCAACGTATGGCGACGGCACGCAGGGATTCGATGACTCGTTCACGCGCGCTTCTCTCGCCAAGCTTCGGCCTCTTAATGCCTATGGGTGGAGCAAGCACGTGGTGGACCGGCGGCTCGCCCGCATGGTCGAGGAAGGTGAGAGATTACCTCCTCAGTGGGTGGGGCTGAAATTTTTTAACGTGTACGGACCCAACGAATACCACAAGGGCACCATGAGAAGCGTAGTCGCGCGAAACTTCGCGGAAGTGCGGCAAGGGACGCCATTGCACCTATTTCGCAGCTACAATGCCAAGTATGCCGACGGCGGCCAAATGCGCGATTTTATCTACGTCCGTGACTGCGTGGATCTCATATTGTGGTTTCTCGACAACCCCAAGATCTCCGGCTTGTACAATCTGGGCACCGGTCAGGCGAGAACCTGGATGGACCTGGCAAACGCCGTTTATGGCGCGCTTGGCCGGCCTCCCAAGATAGAGATCATCGATATGCCGGTTGAGCTTCAGTCCAAGTATCAATATTTCACACAGGCCAAGATGGAGCGTTTGCGCGAAATCGGCTACCAGCGCCCGTTCACCTCGCTGGAGAATGGCATCGGGGACTACGTCACCCGGTTCCTGAACAATGAGGATCCCTATCGCTAACGGTTCGCCAAGGAAAGACTAATGTTAGATACCGACAGGAAAGCATCGGCGGACGAATCTCAAATCAATGAGATCTTCCAGCGCGAGTTCGAACAGCATAAGAGCGTAGTCGAGGCCACGGTGCGAGCCGTGCGGCGGGACTTCGGCCTGACGCTGGAGATCATGGAGCACAGCGTGCGCCAGGGCGGCAAACTGCTGTTCTTCGGCAACGGTGGAAGCGCGGCAGACGCCCAGCACATCGCGGCGGAGCTCGTGGTGCGCTACAAGAAGGATCGAAAGGCCATTGCCGCCATTGCTTTGACCACGGATACATCCACGATAACTGCATGCGCCAATGACATGGGCTATGACGCATTGTTCGAGCGCCAGATTGAGGCACTCGGGCGCCCCGGAGATGTTGCCATCGGCATTTCAACCTCGGGTAAGAGTCCAAACGTGCTGCGGGGCTTGCGGCAGGCCCGCAGCGGCGGGCTGAAGACCGTCGGCTTGGCAGGCGGAACGGGCGGCGAGATGCACACCCTGTGCGATTCGATGATCACGGTGCCGTCTCCGGTGACAGCGAGGATTCAGGAAATGCATATTACCATCGGCCATATGCTATGCGTCGCCTTGGAATTACGCCTGGGACTCGTGTAGTAAAAGCATGCGTCAAAAAGAGTTGATCGAAATACTGGATCGCGTTCACGCCGTACGGGTGCTGGTGCTCGGCGACGTAATGTTGGACCGTTTCGTGTACGGCTCGGTCGCGAGAGTCTCTCCGGAAGCCCCCATTCCGATACTCGAGGTGGCGAGTGCCTTGGATTCCGCGGGTGGCGCGGCAAATGTCGCCAGAAACATTGCCTCAATTGGCGCCATGGTGACATTGATCGGCGTCATGGGCGACGATCCCTGGGGTGCCGACCTCAAGAAGCAAATCGCATCATCGCCCAATATCGATCCGCAACTCATCGTTGACACGCAACGACCGACGACGCTGAAAACAAGATTTGTGGCCGATGGGCAGCAAATGATGCGCGCGGATCGCGAGCTTCGCACTGCCTTGAGCGAGGAGGTCTCGACACGGTTGATTTCGCAGTTCGAACAATCGCTCAAGCACGCGGATATCGTCGTTCTATCCGACTACGCCAAGGGCGTTCTTTCGGATCGAATCACTCAAGCGGCCATCAAGGCCGCGCGCGAAGCGAAAAAACCCATCATCGTGGACCCAAAAGCCAAGGACCTCAGAAAATACACCGGAGCGACTGTTCTCACGCCGAACCGGATGGAACTACAGACAGCCTGCGGCTTCGACTGCTCGACCGACGAGATGGTTGAACGTGCGGCACGCCCGTATCTCGATAGTGAGGTCTGCGCGGCCATGGTGGTGACACGCGGCAAGGATGGCATGTCCGTCGTAAGCAAGGGCGAACCGGTGGTGCACTTGCGCACCATGGCCCGCCAGGTGTTCGATGTGTCAGGCGCCGGCGACACGGTTGTCGCTGCGATGTCATTGGGTATGGCAGCGGGAGCCAACATCGTATCGGCATCCACGCTGGCAAACTTGGCAGCCGGAATCGTGGTGGGCAAGTTGGGTACCGCCGTGGTCACCGTGTCGGAGTTAATCGAACAACTGACGCCGCTCAGCACCCGAGCCGGTGATTCCAAGATCTACACGTTGGATAGCGTGCTCAAGCTGGCGCAGATATGGCGCGAACAAGGGAAGAGCATCGCTTTCACCAACGGCTGCTTCGATCTGTTGCACCCCGGCCACGTGTCGCTGTTGGAGCAGGCAAAGCGCAGCGCCGATCGATTGATCGTAGGCCTGAATTCCGATGATTCGATCCGGAAATTGAAAGGATCCGATCGGCCAATCCAACACGAAATCGCCCGTGCAACCGTGCTCTCCTCGCTCAAATTCGTCGACGCGGTGGTTATCTTCGCCGAGGACACACCCATCGAACTGATCCACGCCTTGGAACCCGACGTGTTGGTGAAGGGAGCGGATTACACTTTGGACAAGGTGGTGGGCGCGGATTTTGTGAGGAGCCGGGGCGGTAGCGTCGTCCTTGCTGAATTGATCGAGGGTCACAGTACCACCGGTATGGTGCGGCGGGCCGTGGCTCCACGGATTTCGTGAGTACCGCGCGGGCGCAGTTACGCCCTGGCAGGAACAAAGTCATCATATTGGACCGCGACGGAACGATCGTCGTGGACCGCCACTATCTCTCAGACCCTGACGCGCTGGAGTTCGAGCCGGGCGCCGCCGCGGGTTTACTTAGAATGTCCGACATGGGCTTTCGCTTGGTGGTCATCACAAATCAGTCCGGAATAGCACGAGGCTTTTTTTCGCACGCAAGACTGGACGAGATTCACGGGCGATTGAAGCAAATGCTGGGCGCCGCCGGAGTCCGTTTGGACGGCATCTACTACTGCCCGCACGCGCCGGATGATGAGTGCGATTGCCGCAAACCCAAGCTCGGATTGATGCGGCAGGCATCGCTGGACCTGGAATTCGATATGTCCGAGTCGATTGTCATCGGCGATAAGGACAGCGACATTGAGTTCGGCGATCGCGCCGGCGCGCTCACCATGCTCATCGGCAGGCGCGGGTCGCGATCTGCGTCGGCCATCGCTCCGGCGTACGTCGTCGAGAACCTGAGCGAGGCCGCGGATATCTTGAGCTCAATCGGATCGAAAACGAATGCGTGAAAGCGCGCGTCGGCAACGCGTTCTGGTGCTCGGAGCGGGCGGCTTCATCGGAAAACAGGTGGTCCGGGCTCTTGCGGCAAGCGATTGGGCTGTTCCTGTCGCGGCCCGCTTTCGCACTGTACTTCGACCGGCTGATCCGGTGGAAACGGTGCAACTCGACGCCCGCAATTCACCCGACCTCAGGCGTGCTCTGTCCGGCGTGAGCGGCGTCGTCAACTGCATCACGGGAGACGGCGCCACCATTGTGGCCAGTGCCCGCGCGCTCTTCGAGAGCTGTTCCGCCTTGTCGCCGTCTCCGCGCGTCGTACATATGAGCACCATGATGGTCTACGGCACCACAACAGGTCTGGTCGACGAAACGACGCCTCTGCGCGGCGACTGGGACGACTACTCGGCCGCCAAGACAGAAGCGGAACACCTGTCGCGAAGCTATGCCCACGTGGTAAACCTGCGACCCGGCATCGTCTATGGACCCCACAGCCCCATCTGGAGCGGACGCATCGGCCAATGGCTGCGCATGCGTCGGTTGGGGGATCTGGGCGCCGAGGGCTTGGGAAATTGCAACCTCGTGCACATCGATGATGTGGTGCGCGCAATCCTCCTGACGCTTCGGCTTCCGGACATCGAAGGCCGGGCTTTCAATCTCTCACTGCCGTCGCCGCCGACCTGGAACGAATATTTCCGGCTGTACGCTGCCGCTCTGGGTACTCGCTACGGGCCCATTTCGAGCACGCAGCTCAAAGCCGAACTCTACCTCGTAGCGCCGCCATTGAAGGTGGCCGAGATCGTTGCGCGGACCTTGCATATTGCCCGGCAACCGCCGGCAGCCATACGACCCTGGTTTTTGCGCCTATGCCGTCACCCGATCCGTCTGGACGTCAACGAGGCAGAGCGCGTCCTGGGGATGCAATGGATACCCCTTGAGGATGGCTTGCGACAGTCCGCGGATTGGGCTTTGGCTGGCTCGTAACTCATGATCATCACACTGGATGAGCTTGGGCCCGAATCGGCGCTGGACGCCACCGTGTGCATCGTCGGTGCGGGCGCCGCCGGCCTCACTCTGGCCTGCGAATTCGACCGTGCGGATTTCAAAGTCCTGCTGCTGGAGGCCGGAGGATTGCGTTTGGATCTAGCCGCCTCGAACGAGCAATATCGCGGAATCGCCACTCCGCCACATCCGAATCCCTCTGAGTTTCGGCGCGTGGTCTTCGGGGGCACCACGGGCACGTGGGGCGGACGCTGCGTCCCGTTTGATCCGATCGATTTTGAGAAACGCGAATACATTGCCGATAGCGGCTGGCCGATTGCGTACGAGGAAGTGGCCTGCCGCTATCCCCGCGCAATGGCCTACTGCGATGCCGGCGCATTCGACTTCAGCGCGGGAAGCTCATTGGCCAGCCCAGCCAACAGTATTCCGACTTTGCCCGGACTGGGGAATCAGGACAACCTGCTCCCCGACCGCATCGAGCGTTACAGCCTGCCGACCGACTTCGGCAAGCGCTATCGCGCGCGAATCGCAGGATCATCCAATGTCACGGCGCTTCTGCACGCGCGTTGCATGGCTTTGCATCGGCCGGCGGGTGAGAGTCAAATCGAATCGGTCACGGCAATCGATCGCGCCGGCAGACGCAGGACGCTACGCGCTCGATTTTTCATACTTGCCATGGGTGGAATCGAGACGCCCCGGCTGCTGATGCTATCCGATCCGCTTGGATCTGGACTTGGAAATCATTTCGACCGGCTGGGACGCTTTTACGCCTGCCATTTCGAGAACATCCTTGGCCGGCTCGTGGCCAGCGGGGCGACGGTACCGTTCGATTTCGAAAAGACCCTTGATGGAGTGTATTGCCGCAGAAAGCTGCAATTTTCGCGACAGGTCCAACACGATCATCATTTGCTCAACTCTGCATTTCGCCTGCACTTTCCGCCTTATTCCGACGCATCGCACGGCAATCCGGGGCTCTCTGCAATTTACCTGGCCAAGTCCACGCTGATTCCGGAATACCGCGCCATCCTGCAGCATGGCAGTGAGCCGGCTCTGCACTCGCCGGCGCACGAGCACCTGCGCAACATCGTGTTCGGCTTGGGGGGGCTCAGCCGATTTGCTTACCAATGGATGTTCCTGCGCCATCTGTCGCGTCGCAAGCTGCCGTATACGCTGGTCAGGAATCGCGACGGCAGTTATCCGCTGGAATTCAACTGCGAGCAAACTCCTCTTGCATCCAACCGGATTACTCTGACCGACGAAGTGGATTCGTTGGGCGAGAAACGGGTGCAGGTCCAGTGGCGGGTATGCGATGAGGATGCCGACGCGGCGCAGCGCGGCTTTCTCTTATTGCGCGACATTCTGCAGCAGCATTCCTCCTGCCGGCTCGAGTTCGACGAATCGGCGCTGCGGCAGGCCATCGGCCGCTCCGCCCCGCTCGGCGGCCACCATATCGGCACCACGCGCATGGCCGCCTCTCCTCGTAACGGCGTGGTGGACAGCAATTGCGCGATGTTCGAGCTTCCGAATGTGTTCATCGCCAGTTCAGCCGTGTTTTGCACCAGCAGCCATGCCAATCCCACTTTGACCATTGTGGCATTGGCCTTAAGACTCGCCGACCACCTCAAGGCAACGCTGGGCACGCTGAACAGGGCGGGCCCGACGTGATCTTGAGCGCACAAGACCTCGCGAAGGGTCAGGATTTACAAGCGGATATCTGCATCGTCGGCGCCGGCGCGGCGGGTATCGCGATGGCGATGGAGTTGATCGACAGCGGACTCGAAGTACTGCTGCTCGAGTCAGGCGGATTCGAGTTCGACGCAAAAACGCAGTCGCTCTACGAGGGGTCCGTGACCGATGAGCGCATGCACAGTCTGCCGGTGCGCTTCCGTCAGCGCCAGTTCGGAGGCTCCACGACGATCTGGGGCGGCCGCTGCATGCCCTTCGACCCGATCGATTTCGAAGAGCGCAACTACGTCGCCCACAGCGGTTGGCCGATCAGCCTCGACGATCTAACGCCCTTCTATCCCAAGGCAAATCGGATCTGCGAAGCCGGCGAATTCGCCTACACGGCAGCGCAAGCATTTTCGAAACCCATTCGTCCCATGATCGAAGGGTTCAAGAGCGAGAACTTCACTGACGAAGCGCTTGAACGCTTCAGTTGCCCCACCAACTTCGCTGCGCGCTACGGACACAAGCTCAAGGCCGCTCGAAACGTGCGTGTGGTGCTGCATGCCAACGTGACCTGCATCTTGCAAGACGACGCGGCCGATCGAGTCGACTCGCTGCGTGTGCAAACTTTGTCGGGACTCATGTTTTTGGCCAAAGCAAAACAATTTGTCCTGGCTACCGGAGGTCTCGAAGTGCCCCGCCTATTGCTCGCGAGCCGCGATCGACAGCCGAACGGCATCGGCAATGCGCATGACGTGGTGGGTCGCTATTATATGTGCCATCTCGCCGGGACGATCGGTTCGTTGCACTTCACCGTCCCCACCTCGTCCATCCATCATGGCTACGACGTGTCCGACGAGGGTATTTACTGTCGGCGACGGCTGGCGTTGCTACCCCAGGTGCAGCGCTCGCTCGGACTCGGGAATTTCATCGTGCGGCTGCACCACCCGCGCATTCCGGATCCGGCCCACAAGAACGCGGTTCTATCGTTGTTGTTCTTGTCGCGCATTTTCATCCCTTATGAATATGCCAAACGATTGCATGGCAGTGATCAAATACGGCTCACACAGTGGTTTCAGCATCTCGGCAATATCGTTTCGCGGCCCTTTGACGCGCTGGCTTTCGCCTGGCACATGCTGCGCGATCGCAAATTGGCGGAACGCAAGTTTCCCTCCGTCATCATCCGTTCGCGCGCCAATCTGTACAGTCTGGACTTTCACGCCGAACAGCAGCCCGATCCGGAAAGCCGCGTCAGGTTGGGTAGCGATGCGGACGCGTTGGGCGTCCCTCGACTCCTGATCGACTGGCGTTATACCCGAGGAGACGTCGAGACGGTGCGCAGCGCTCTCGCGATGCTGGCCTCGGACCTGGAACGCAGCGGCGTCGGGCGGCTGAGTTACGATCCCGACTTGGTGGAAATGGAAATGACGCGCTACGGTGCCTACGACGGACACCATATAGGCACGGCTCGCATGGGGCTCGACCCACGCTGCAGCGTCGTCGATCGGGATTGTCGCGTGCACGGTGTGCAGAATCTCTTCATCGCCAGTTCCGCAGTATTCCCGACCTCGGGGCAGGCCAACCCGACATTGACCATCGTCGCGCTGTCCTTGCGGCTGGCCGCGCACCTGATTGCAACCAACGCCACAACCACACCGGGCGCGGCATGAAAAGGGTACTCATATTCGGAGGCGACGAATTCATCGGCGGCAACATTCTGCTGGCGCTGGCCAAAAGCAACTGGGCGCGACCCGTCGTTGAGCCGGCGAACCTTGAGCGAACACCACACGCAAACACCGAAGCGCTCGCGTTCAAAGCAACCGACCCTGCTTCCCTGACCCCCGCCTTGCAAGGCATTGACGCCGTGGTCAATTGCCTGTCCGGTCGGGCGAAGTTAATTGCCGACGCCGCCACGGCGCTATTTTTCGCTGCAGCCCGCTGTGCCGAACCGCCGCTGATCGTGCATATAAGCTCCATGTCCGTCTATGGATCGGCAACGGGGCAGATCACGGAAGACGCGCCGTTGCAGGACAATCTGGGTGCCTACTCCTCAGCCAAAGTCCACGCGGAGAGGGCATCCGCACCCTACGCGCGCAAGGTGATCCTGCGTCCGGGCGTTGAATACGGCCCGCGCTGTGAGCTTTGGAGCGGACGCGTTGCCCAATGGCTCTGCGCCCGCCGCATCGGAGATTTGGGCCCAGGCGGCGATGGCATTTGCAACCTGGTCCACATCGACGATCTTGTTGGCGCCGTGCTGCTCAGTCTGCAGCAGCCTGGTGCGGTGGGTCAGACCTTTAATTTGAGCGTGCCCGACCCGCCGACATGGAACGAATATCTCGTGAGGTTTGCCAAATATCTGGGGGCTGTGCCCGTGAAGCGCATTTCAAGTAAAAGACTTGCTCTGGAAACTAAAGTGTTGGCGGTGCCATTGAAGGCGCTGGAAATCGCAACCCACCGGATTGGAATTGACCCCCAACTCCCCTCCCCCGTACCGCCATCTTTTCTGGGGCTGGCGCGACAGGAAATCAAGCTTGACAGCACGCGCGCGCGGCAGGTTCTTGGATGGCAGTGCAAATCATGGGACCAGGGCATCTTCGAAACCGCCGCGTGGTTTCATCAATCCAGAAGACACCCATGAATTCGGCCGCACCTGCAACTCCGTCAGCCAAGAAGCCTCGCTTCGATGAAATCGACGTGATGAGAGGGATGGCGATCTTTTTTGTCGTACTCGGACACATCGTCGCGCATGGGGATTACCCCCAGGGGAGCGAGTGGTATCGGAACTTGTCGTACTGGATATACCACTTTCACATGCCCTTGTTCATGTATCTATCCGGCCTGACCTTTTTTCTCTTTCAAAAACCAATAACGAACTTACCGGGATATCGCCGGTTCCTCACCCAGAGGGCAAGCCGTCTTCTGCCCGCGCTTTTCATCATCGGGGCCGTGGTTGTCATCGTGAAGTACTCGCTTTCCGGGTGGGTCCACATTGACAACCCGGTGCGCGACGTATGGGCGGACTTGCTCAAGCTCGTTTACGACCCGCTGGGAGGCGTGCTCGTTTCCGTCTGGTTCGTGTACACCTTATTCGTCATTTACGTCGTCACCGTACCGTTGTTGTTGGCATTCAAATGGACGCCGCTGGCGGTGTTGGTGGCTGGAATCATCGTGCATTTCATACCGTTGCCGGATTATTTTTGTCTAAGCCGCGCCGGCGAGTATTTGTTCATGTTTGGATTGGGTTGTTGCGCGGCCGTGTACTACAGACAAATCCTAGATTTATCCACCCGGTACTTTCCCGCGTTCGTGTGTCTGTTTTTGATCATCAGCGTTTTGATCTTCGTGTTCATGGATGATTGGGGCGAGGATTTCAAAAAGGTAATGCTCAGCCTTGCATCCGTGCCGGTGGCGCATGCATTGTCCGTCAAGTTACGGGGCTCTTTCGCCAGAACGCTTTCTCTCTTGGGCATTTGCTCGTTCATCATCTATCTGCTCAACACGGAGTTCATTGGAATCACCAAGGCGGTCTTGCTGAAAATTCACAGCTGGGATGGTGCCGTTTTCTTGCTCTTCCTACCGGTACTCCTTGTTGCGGGAATTTTCGGTCCGGTCATTCTGAAGCGCAGATTTTTTTCGCGATACGCCTGGCTGGATCGATTCACCGGCTGAAGATTCCGGTGCGCGCGGGATGAGGGCGACCTGGTGTCGTGCCGCGCCGGCTGCTCACGCGCACGAAGCCCCGCTTTGGGCCCGGTTGAATGCCGAATCTTGCCTCGAGCAGCGCGCGCGCCAGGCAAGTTGTCGCGACCGACATGGGTACGAAGTCAACGATGATTGAATTCAGCCAATTCGGCTCTTCCATGTTGATGATGGCCTGCTGAAGCAGCAAACCGATGAACAGCGCACCTTGAGTCCGGTCCACGTTGTACAGCCGCAAAGATTGGCGGATGAACACGGCGATGTATCCGAGCAGAAAAATCAGTCCGACCGCCCCCAGGTCATTCAAGACCTGCAGGTAACCGTTATGCGAGGAGCCGGGATAAAGACCGTTCAAGCGCGCCGTAACGAAAAAAGAGTCCTTGTCCGGGGTGGGTAGGTTAGGAAGCCAAAATGCCCCGTAGCCCGAGCCCAACAGAGGCCGGTGCTGGATGTGTTCGACGACCACCGCCCAAATCTGCGCCCGGTTGCTGAAAGTGAGGTCTTTCCCGGTAATCCATGGAATGGGTTCGAGAATGGCTTCCAATCCTGGGATAACCCTCAGCATGGCCATGGCAAACAACAGCAGAATGCACGCAAACACGATCACAAAGACTCGCGCATGGCGCAGCCTGAAATTCGCACCTCCCAACATGAGAAAAATGACCATGGTTCCAACGATGCTCGCAATCAAAGACGTTTGACTGCGCGACATGACCAGGCACAGAAGCGCCGCGCCGCCGCCAAGAAGCGCCCAAATACGGGCGGTCTCTTTGGTAAACCATGCGTGCGCCCACAAAATGTACGCAAAAGATGCAGTGGCCCCCAACTGATTTTTCGTCAAACAAATGCCGCGCCAAGCGTTGATGAGTTCGGGATTGGGCTCGTGATGCAACGCAAGGTCCGGCCATCCATAGGCAAAGACGATCGAAGCCAAGCAAATGAACGTTAATACGGGCCGGAGCAAATGCTGAAATCTTCGTGGCTCCCAGGCGATCACCGCGACAGCCAGGAAAGCGGTGGACATCATCATCAGGCGAACCAGCTTACGACCGGTCAACTCCGGATCGACCGACCACACGAGGCTTGCGAACGCCAAGCCCAGCCAAAGGAGGTAGAAAATATTCACCTCACGCAAGACACGCCACGCCAGACGGTAGCGCAACAGCAAGACGAGGCACGCCGCGAAAAATGTTACGAGCCACAGGCTCCGCCGCAGAGAGTTATCTCCGCTGGCGTCCGTAATTGGACCCGCATAGGTATAGGCGTCCGGCAGGCAAACGGTCAGCACCATGAACCAAATCATGGCCGCCAGGAGAATGCCATTGGTCAGGTTGCCGCCCGTGGCCGCACCCGCAATCCTCTCGCGCCACTCAACCTTCATCGGAATACCTCATCGCCGGCGCCACGCCATGAATCATAGCGTCAATTGGGTGAAATACGTCGCTGCTGTCGTCATACTGAATCCATCGAAACCGACCGGTCGTTGCGGTGCGAAAACTGTATGAAGACATCTCGAAGCTGCGTGCGCCGTTTTTCGCTCATTTTGGCCATAGCGTTGGGACTGCCCTCCTTTCCCGCGATATGCCGTGCCGACAACCAAAACTCCAATTCGACAGGCGCTTGTCCCGGATCCGGTCAAGCACTCTCGATTCGCGTGTGCGGCAATCATTTGGCAGACGCGTCAGGCAGAACCATTCAATTGCGCGGAGTCAACGTTGCCGGGCTGGAAGGGGTTGCGGTTCTAGGCTGGAGTCCTGATAACCCCTGGGGCAACCAAACCGGCACTGCCACGCCGGACTGGAAGACGATCAAGTCCTGGGGCACCAATGCGGTTCGGCTGCCCCTCAACGAAGCTTCGTGGCTGGGACTGACCTGTGTAGACGAGGGAGGCGTGGGTTACAAAATTACGGGAAGCGGCAAGAGCGTCGACCGGCCCGGGGCAGTGATCTTGGCCGATCCGGGCGGAAATTATAGAAAGACGGTGCAATCTGCCGCGGCCGGCGCCACCGCCGAGGGCCTGTACGTTATCTTGGACCTGCACCTGACCGCACCGGGCAATGCCTGCCCATACGCACAAAACGCGATGGCTGATGCCGATCATTCCATCGCGTTTTGGTCTTCCGTGGCGGATACATTCAAGGGCTGCCCGAATTGCATTTTCGAGCTGTTCAACGAGCCTTTTCTCGATCAGGCCCCGCTCGTTGATTCCGATCCCTGGACGGCGCTGGTCAACGGCAATGGAACACTGACCTCCTACAATGTGCAGGGCAACCCCAGCGTCCTTCGATATCGATGGCGTAACGCGGGCATGCAACAACTTCTCGATGCCGTACGCGCCACCGGGGCGACCAATGTCGTCCTGGCCTCGTCGCTCGCCTACTCCTCGTCCATGCGCGGCTGGCTGAAATACCACCCCGTCGACAACTTGAAGCCGAGCCAACTGGCAGCGGTGTGGCACAGTTATCCGGCCACCGGCTATCCCGCACAGGCGAGTTGCATGGGGCTCCCGTCCTGTTCCACGCAGCTTCTCGCGGACGTTCAAGCAATACTTCAGGCTGGCTATCCCGTCGTCATCACTGAATTTGGAGACGTCATCGGGAAGAGTCCTCCTCCCTGGGTTTCAAAGCTGCTTCCATTCGCCGATGCAAACGACATCAGCTATCTGGCCTGGACCTGGGACGTCTGGCCCGACCAGAAGGAAAATGTGTTGATCGTCAGCGGGTCTGGAGCCCCGACTCCGGGTTACGGTGACTATGTCAAGGCGCACTATCTGTGCCGAGCCGCTTCAACGGCGAACTGCCCATAATTGATCGCGCTCTGCAGTAATCCCTCACGCGCTCGCAGCCGCCGGGCGACGACCGCTCAATAGGTTACGTCCCGGCCGCTCCACCAAGTAGTAGCAGAGAGTCGATAAGGACAGCACGAAAACAACGATCAAAAGCAGACCCAGGGCCGTTTGAAACGACCCGCTCATCATCCAGGGCAAACTCACCAGGCGGTAGGCGACAGAGCTGAAAAGAAAGTGCCCCAAGTAAATGGAGTAGGACACTTCGCCAAGGAAGTAGACAGGCTGCCATCCAAAGAACCGGCCGGCCATGTTATTTTTGCAGAGCGCGAGTAGGACCGGAACGCAGAAGACGGCGGGCAGGAAGGACGCATTTGGCGTACACAGGTAGCTGATGCCCAGTGCAAAAACCGCAACCAGGCTTCCCACATCGCTTTGCAGCCAAACAGCCGGTTTGCTGCCGAGCAAGCGAAACGCGAAGCAGCCGAGCGCGAACTCGCTGAGTCCGCGAGCGATGGCAGCGAATCCCGACAGCCCCCAGGGCGTCATCCAATTCAAAGCGAATCCGAGGATCAGCGCCAACACCAGCAATGGCCATGGGCGCCTGGATGAAAAACGCGCAGTAACCAGGATCAGCAGTGGAAACAGCAAATAGGCCAGAGCCTCTATGCTTATTGACCAGGAGGGAGGGTTCCAAGCGCCGTCGCCCGGGAAAAACACGCCCCAAGCCTGCATCAGCAGAAAGGTCGCAGGCAACTCGCTGGCTTTGAATCGATCCAGACCGTGATGGGTCGCCGATCCCGCAAAGTGCGCTCCGAGAACGAACCCGATCACGAGCAAGAGCATGACAAAGTGCAGTGGATAGATTCGAGCGAATCGGCGTCGCATGAACTTTGCGTAGGTCTGGCCGGAAACGGAAGTTGCAAACCATTTGCCGTAGTTCATCGTCAGGATGAATCCGCTGAGCACGAAAAATATGTCAACCGCACCGCCGCTATTCAAAAACAGCCGCCGGGCCCATTCGGGCACATCAAGTCGGAGACCTTGCTCGCTCAGCGTGATTTGCAAATGCGCCAGGAATACCGATAGCGCGGCCACGCCGCGCAGTCCCGTCAATGGGCGAATTTCATTCATTGATTGAGTCACGCCCTTCGACTGGAGGGGAGCATCGGGAGAATTTCTGATGGATACACGAGGACAGTACCAAACGTTGGCGATTACTGTCACGCGATTAAGGTAAGACGGCACCGACACCAAGACGGGTTGGACAGGCAGGCGACTTTCATGCTATCAAACGCCCGAAAGCGGCAGTGGAGCACTCTTCATATGCGAGGGGGCACCCTTCACGTGCAACACCGAAGAAGTGGCGCACTTAAAGCATGCGCGCCAAATTCCGGAATGCACAGAAATCATGCCGAATCCCCGCGATTCCGACCGCCCTCACCGAAGCGTTGAATTGCACCGCGACATCGAAATGATCCGCGATATACACTGACGCAGTCGACGGCCGAATCGGTTAAGGCATGCTGTTCAATTCCTACCCCTTCCTGTTAATTTTCTTGCCGCTGACGCTTCTGGCGTTTTATGGATTACGCCAGTTCGGCAGCCTGGGGGCTTCGGTCGCCGCGCTGGCCCTGGCATCGGTTGTGTTTTATGCCTACTGGCAACCGCGGGACACTCTGGTCCTCGTCGGCTCGGTCATTTTCAACTTCCTTATTTCAAAGAGTATGGTGCGGGTTGCGGGGGCGCCGTCGCGCCTACTTTTGCTTCTCGGCATTTGCGGCAATCTCGCCGTATTGTTCTATTTCAAATATTTCAACTTCGTCGCCGCGAACTTTGCCGCTGCGGCCGACTTGGAGTTCGTGGCGCGCACAATCGTGATGCCCATAGGCATTTCATTTTTTACCTTTACGCAGATCGCTTACCTGGTCGACTGCTTTCGCAGCCGGACAAGCGAGGGCAACTTCGTAAACTACGGGCTCTTCGTGACTATTTTTCCGCATTTGATAGCCGGCCCCATCGTCCATCACGCGCAAATGCGGCCCCAATTTGAGTCGCTGCGCCGCAATTCCATCGACCCCGAACTGATCAAGATGGGGATCATCATTTTTGTGATCGGTCTCGCGAAAAAGGTATTGCTGGCTGACAATCTGGTTGTTGGCGCCGATGTGGTTTTCAATGCGGCCGACCATGGACTCATTCCCGGCTTCTCGACTGCCTGGATCGGCGTGGTCTGTTATACCCTGCAAATCTACTTCGATTTTTCCGGCTACTGCGATATGGCGATCGGACTCGCGTTGCTATTCGGCGTGCGCCTGCCGGTCAATTTCAACTCGCCTTACAAATCGCAATCAATCATCGAATTCTGGCGCCGCTGGCACATCACGCTTTCGAGCTGGCTGCGTGACTACCTCTACATTCCGCTTGGCGGCAATCGCGACGGCGACTGGATGCGCATGCGAAACATCTTCACCACAATGCTCCTCGGGGGTATCTGGCACGGCGCCGGCTGGACCTTCATTATTTGGGGCGCGCTGCACGGCAGTTATATCGTGGCAGATCACGCGCTGCTCATGCGCAAGCGCGGCATCCCATCCGCGCACGGCCCAGATCAACAGAGCACTGTATGGGGCCGAACTGCCAAACGGTGCTTTACCTTGCTGCTGGTGATGCTGGCTTGGGTCTTTTTCCGCGCCAAAACGGTCTCCGGCGCCCTGGTTTTGCTGCGCGCAATGACCACTGCGGGCGCAGCGTCAGCCAGCCCTCTGGCCGTCGGTCCCGCTCTGTATTTTTGGATTTTGCTCGGGTCCATCATCGTCCTGCTGGCCCCGAACACACAACAGCTGACGCGCTATACCGACAAACTGACGGAGCCTCTGCGCCTCGCGTCGACTTCGACCGTGAAGGGACTGTTGTCGAGCCCTCCGGCCCTGGCGGCAACGCCCACTGTGACAGTGGTGTGCGGCCTGTTGTTTGCCGTCGCCTTCGCTCAGCTGTGGCGGCCCGCAATTTTTATTTACTTCAACTTCTGATATGCCGCCGCTTCGCCTACGAACGTACTTGTTGCTGCTGGCCGTCTCCTGCTCGATCGGACTGACTGCAATGGTCGCGTTACCGCAGAATAAGCTCCTTCGCTATCAAGCACTCAACGACGGCAAGGCGCCGACGGCCTACTGGATCTATGAGCGGATACATATGGATCCGACGCCGATTGATATTGCCTTCATCGGCTCGTCGCACACGGGACTGTCGGTACACACCCGCCGCCTGGAGGACGATCTTGCAAAGCAAGGAATCACGGCGAAGGCTGCCAATCTCTACGTCGTCAAGAACGGCGTCAATATGCAGTATGTAGTCGCGAAGGAGCTGCTTCAATCGCGCAAAGTTAAATTGCTGGTGGTGGAGATGACCGACACGGAGGATCGCAAATCCCATCCTGACTTTATTTACCTTGCCGATAGCAGGGACGTTCTTGCTGCACCGATTTTCGTGAATTTGGACTACTTCTCGGATCTGGTGCGCCTGCCTGGAAGACAGGTCGACCTTTTCCTCCAATCCATTGCGCAGCGTTTTGGCTGGAATGAGCCTGGCGTTTTGCCGGCATACGAAGGCCCGAATCTGGATCACGCAGAATTCATCCGCACTCTCGATGGCGTCCGCCATGATCGCAATGAGACGCATAGCCGCGCGCAAATGGAAGAACTCAGCAAGGAACAGGGGCGATCCGCCACTCCCCCCTTATTGCCGGCCTCGTTGAACAATATCGAATACAGACTGCCTCGATACTACGAGAACCGGATCCTGAAGCTGGCCCAGGCGCACCACACCATGGTGGTGTTCCTGTACACGCCGCGCTACGGCGGACCATCCGAGCCTGAACCTTACCAGCGGTATGCAGATCGTGCCCAGCTCATCAACCCCTGGGCACAGGTTCAGGATTACAGTCTCTGGCTCGACGATACCCATTTGAATTGGGAAGGTGCAAAGCTCCTGACCGACTATGTCGCATCGTCGCTGGCCAGCCGCGACGAATTGCGATCAGCGCTTCTCCCGCTCCGTTCTGACCCACTCGCTGGTCTTGCGCCCGAGCAGTAGCCAGATTCTCCACAGAATAAATCCCGGCACATGAGCGAGGGCCAGCAGCCCCCTCATACCCATGCCGCTCAACTGCCAACCCCGCAGCACGTGAAGCACCAGGATGGCTGCGCAAACGAGCGCGCACCAGGCCCAAAGCATTGCCGAGGGCAGCCAGATACTCAGGATTAGCGCAACGACACCGAGCAGTACGATGTTGGCCGTGAGATAGGAAAGAGGGGGAACGATGAGGTCAAACGCAAGATCGAGGCACACCAGGCTGCGGCTGCGGATGGCAGCCGCCAACAGCGGCAAAGTACTCGATCGGACCAGTTGAAAGCGCCCCTGCTCCCATCGCTGGCGCTGCGTGCGCGCGTTCTTTTCGCTGGAGGCCATGTCCGCGTCGGCGTGCGCCTCGCCGGCGTACTCGACTCGGTAGCCGGCCCGTCCAAGCGCGATGCCGTACTCGACGTCCTCCGTCAGCGAGAAATATCGGTACGGGACCTCACGCAGGAGCGCATGGGTGACGCACCAGCCGTTGCCGCGAATGCCGCAAGACAAGCCAAGCCGTTCCCTGGCGCGCGAACGGACCACGTGAAACGCTCCCTTGGCAATCGCCAGCAATTGCGTGCGCCAGGAGGTCCAAGGATTCAAGACCCCGTATTGCGCCTGTATCGCCTGCGCGCCCCCTTCGATCCTCACTGCGTAGGCCTCGAGCAGATTCGGCGACACGACAGCGTCCGCATCGACCACGACCACGGCGCTGGCGAATCCGTCGGCGATGCTCCACGCAAAGGCATGAGCCAGCGCGTAACCCTTGCCACGCAGGGTCAAATCCTGGCGCTCCAGCACGTGCGCACCGGCCTGGCGGGCAACAGCCGCGGTCGCGTCGCCGCAGTTGTCCGCCACCACCAGAACCCTGAAATTGTCCCTCGGCCAGTCCATCGCCAGCAAACTGGCGATGATTCTGGTAATTCCCGCCTCCTCGTTGTGCGCCGGCACGATCACGTCGAAACACAGCCGCCGCGAGGAGCGTGCCGGCGATGGCAATCGCCAGGAAAGCAATGTGAGCAGCGCAAGGTAAGTGCAGGAAAACACGGCGGGTAGCGCCACGACTGCCAGGAATGCGTTTGCCACCCCGTTCACGCTTTATCCAGTCGCGCCGCCGGGGGCGGCTGCGCCGGGCGCAGGACCACTTTACTGCTGGGCAAATGAGCAAAGAACTTCGGCCCCCGGAGAAGATACCGTTTGGCCAGGCGGCGCGGATCGCTCAGCAGCCTGTACAACCACTCCAGGCCGGCGCGCTGCATCCACGCAGGTGCTCGCTGCTGTTTACCTGTGATGAAATCAATTGACGCACCGATGATGAAGGCAAGGCCGCGGGCGCGCTTACGCGCGACCAGGCGATGGGCAACAAATACTCCCTGCGGGTCGCCGACGGCGATCAGGCAGAAGCGGAAAGGACTGGCCGATTCAATGAATTGCAGGCAGGCTTCCACAGCGGCGGGGTCGCGAATAAAGCCCATCGGCGGGAAATGATGCCTCAGATCCTGGAGGTGAAAGCGTTCGCGAAGCATCTGCGCCTGCTCTGCGGTGGAGCCGATCAGCACCACTCGATCCTCCGGCTTGATCACTTGATTGAGCAGCGCGGCAGTCAGGTCGCTGCCGGGAGCAACCGGAACCCGGACGCCATAAACCAGGCGGAACAGCAAGGCCGCGACGCGGCTGTCGAGCAGCACGTACGCCGCCTCCGCGTAGGCTGCCCGGAAAGACGCATCCTCGCGAAATCGAATCAGCCCGTCGACATTCGGCGTGGCCACATACCCGTATCGCTCGGTACCGAAGGTCGCCGCGACGGACAAGAAATGGCGCAGGTCGAAGTCGTCAAAATTGAAGACCACGGGATTTTGCGAGGAGACCGTGTCGCTCACGATCCGCCGCTTAAGATTCGCGGGTTTCGGTCAATTGATTCGATGATCCGTTCCGCAGTAATACTGCTGTTGTCCGCGTCCTTGCGATAGGAGCAATAGTCGGACGCCGTGGACGCGACCTTGGTGCCGATGCCCCAATCGTCGATTTCCACCGCCGAAGTCGGACTGAAAAACGCCGTGAACGGCACATCTTGGGCGATCCCCAGATGCAGCGCCAGACTGTCGCTGGAAATCAAGTAATTCAATCCACCCACCGCCGCCGCGAGATGCTGCACCGAT
Organism: uncultured Gammaproteobacteria bacterium; assembly: GCA_963775565.1. GTDB lineage: Bacteria > Pseudomonadota > Gammaproteobacteria > Steroidobacterales > Steroidobacteraceae > Bog-1198. Next base: position 51,984 of record CAVZJP010000013.1, on the reverse strand, counting down.
TCGTCAGTGCATACGGCCATCAGATTGGGCGCGCGCTGCTGCGCAACCAAGGCTTCGTTTTTTTTGAAATCTTCCCCGGCGCCAATCAGCACGACTGCGACACCGGCGCCAAAAGGGGAAAAGCCTTCGAGCACGCGGGCAATGAGCCGGTGTAGCTCGGCCGGGCGCAGCTCCTTGGAAGGCCAGCGGCCGCCGGAATAAGGATTGATGCCGACCAGGCAGCGTGCCTTGGGAAGCTTCGTTTCAGCCCACCGGCGGCAGGACTCATCCAGATAGAACTCCGGTTCTACCTGCGCCACTCCGAAGATCGACGAAAAAATCTGTGCATGCGACCTTTGATTGAGCTTCTTGAGCTCATCGGCGCGCTGCTTGCCGAATCGGGAATGCAGCCCCATGTCGAACCATTCGACGGCATCCTGCGTGTAGGCCGGCCGACTCTCCTGCAGGATCGCGCCGGTGACCGCGTCCGCGGTCAGGCCGGCAACGCCCGCCAGCGTATCGAGTTCGTCGTCCAGCGAGAAAACCCGGGCAAATCGAAACGGCCTTGCCTGCTCAAAATCGAACCAAAGGTCATCGACATTCGGATTGAGGCGCAGCAGATCGGCGCTGGCTGGGGCCGTGATCCAGGACAAGCGCAGATCGGGACCGAACTTGTTTTTCAATGCCTTGGCAAAGTACGAAGTCCGTACAACGTCACCCAAGGCGCCTTTCTTGACGACCAGGAAATGCATGCGGGGGTTCTTAAAGTGGAGGGAGATCAACTAACGCCATCGGAGGAAAGATAACACGCTGGCGCAACGCTACAACGACGATTCCGGCCTTCTTGGCCTTAAGTAAAGCTCCAAAGCGGACCTCCCACGCGTCAAGTAAGATAGCGTGCTCAGAATTGGGCTGCGGAGCTTGATTCCTGACCCAGCGCTCATTTATAAGCACCTGAATTTTGGAGCTTTTCGACCCATCGCCATGGACAGAGCAGAATCTTTAGGGCTGGCTTTAGCGCGCTTCTGGTGTGTCGCCATCCTGTGCTTGCCTCCTCTTGCCCTTGCTGCGGATGGTGCCGATCAGGCGCCGGTGAGTCCGCCGGCCCCAGTCGCTGCGCACGAGGATCGGCGACTGGTCGAACTGGGCGCTGGAGATCAAATCACCCTGGAGGTCTACGGGCAACCGGACATGAACAGCACGCTTTACGTGAGCAACGATGGAACCATCAGCGTGCCTCTTGCTGGTCCGGTACAGGTTGCCGGGTTGACCCCGGTGGCCGCCGCCAAGCGGGTGGAAACCGCCCTGACGACCGGGCAATTCCTGGTCGCCCCGCATGTGACCATCGCCGTCCTCGTTGGCAAGAGCCAGCGAGTGTCGGTCCTGGGCGAGGTGCACACGCCTGGCCGCTACTCCATCGAGCCGAACACCAGCGTGTTTGACCTATTGGCCCAAGCCGGCGGCACAACCCAGGACAGCGCGGATGTGATTTTCGTCTCGCGGACGGATGCCGACGGCAAAATCAACCGCTTCCCAATCGATCTTAAGGCCCTCGGCGACAAATCCGCGCCCGAGTCCGCCAGGTTGCAAAGCGGCGATGAAGTAACGGTGCCGCGCGCTGCGCAGTTTTACATCTATGGTGAAGTGACCAGTCCAAACAAATACCGCATAGAGCGTGGCATGACAGTGGTCGAGGCGATCGCACGCGCCGGCGGCATCACCGCGCGCGGCAGCGATCGTCGGGTCGAAATCAAACGAATCGGCAAGGATGGCCAATACGTGGTTCAGCGCGCCAAGCCGAGCGATCTGGTACAACCTGATGACGTCATCCGCGTCAAGGAAAGCATTTTTTGAAAGTCATCGGCCAAATGACCCCATCGTCCGGCGGCAACTTTGTTGGCGAACCGCAGGGTCAGATTTCCTTGGTATCGCCGAACGAGCTTCACCCGGGTATTTCCGTGGTGCAAATCCTTTCCATACTGCGCTTCTACTGGAAATACACGGCGATGATTGCGGTGGCGATATTTGTGCTCGCAGCCGTCGTCATCAAATTCCTGCCCAAGACTTACACCGCCACCGCCACCTTGATCGTCGATCCGGGAAAGAATGATCCGCTGGCGGTCAATTCGAACGTACAGAACGATCAGCAGCTCATGGGCTATGTCGCCACCCAGCTCGAGCTCATGCAAAGTCCCGTCATTCTGATGCGGGTGGTGGACAAGTTGGAACTGACCAAGGACAAGCATTTCACGTCCGGTTTCAGCGGCCAGGACAACGAGGCGCTGCGCGAATACACGGAAAAGAATCTTGCCGATGCGGTGAAAGTGGACATCGGCCGCGGCGGCGAATTGCTGTATGTCACCGCCTCCGCACGCGAGGCCCTCAAGTCAGCGGACATCGCCAATGCCGTCGCCGACACCTATATGGAGGAGGAAAAGAGCCGGCTCAGCGGACCCGCCGGAGCGCGGGCCAAGCTTTACGCCGAGGACCTGGCGCAACTGCGTGCCAAAGTGGCAGCAGCGCAGGACAAGCTCAGCGCCTATCTTCAGCAAAACGGCATCACAGAACTCCCCACGAGCACCGACCCCAACAGCAAAGATACCGAAACGCAGGGGTTGAAGAGCCTGGAGGAGAAACTGTTGGAGGCGCAAAACCTGCGCCGTGCGCTCGAGGCGAAAAGCGCAGGCCAGCAGTCGGTGGCGGATGAAGCCCTCGCATCCCAGGTGATACAAGGGCTGAAAACCAAGATTGCCGACCAGCAGATCCAGCTCGCGCAGCTCAGCGGCGTATATGGTCCGCAGCACCCCAAGGTGATCGAAGTCAAAAGACAGCTGACGTTGACCAACGAAGAGCTCAACAAAGAACTGCGTGCCTTGTCAGACAATACCGCCACACAACTGCAGCGCGCGCGTGAACTGGAGAACAAATACATCCAGGCCGTTGCACAGCAGCGCACCAAGGTCATGACCCTTCGCGACGAGCAGGGACAGGGCGCCAAACTCATGCTGGAGCTCGAGTCGGCTCAGTCGGTTTATAAGCGCGCATTGGATGGCTATGACCGTATCCTGTTCGCATCGTCCGACAAGTACAGCGACGTGGGCCTGGTCAGCCGCGCAACCACGCCGGTCAAGGCCACGAGCCCTAACAAAATCAAGCTTATGATGCTCGGTATAGTTGCCGGACTGGCACTGGGTCTGGGGCTGCCCTTCCTGTATGAACTGTTTTTCAACCGCCGTCTGCGGTGCGCGGACGATATTGAGCGATCATTCGGGATACCGGTACTGGCGCAATTCGACTCCTACGTCGTCGCCACGGGTACCCCATGAATACAGATTCGGTGTCATTGAACGAAAAGAGGAAAATCGACCTCTTGATCGATACCTGCCGGCTATCCCAGGAACAAGTGGCGCTGATCAGGGAGTTGATGAGCGCGCGCAACATGAGATTCATCGACGCCGCGCTGCAATTGAAGCTGATTAACCAAAGCGATGCGGCCGAGGCACTGGGGCAGTCCAACGGCAATGCGCCGAATGCCAATCCGGGCATCGTTGAAACAGCGCTGCGGCGACAGTCCATTGGGCGCGTGGCAACGGTTCCGCCCTCGATCTATGTCAAACCCAGCAAGGAGCTGCTGCTCGCGTGCAATGCGGATCATCCGCATTGCGAACGACTGCGTGCGCTGCGCACCGAGCTGCAGCTGCTGCTCGGCGAGGGAGGCCGCACGGCCAGTGTGGTCGCCGTGCTCAGCCCCACGGCGGGCGAAGGCCGATCGCAGTTGGCTGCGGAACTCGCTGTGGCCTTTGCCCAATTGGGGCGACGAACCCTGCTGGTCGAGGCGGACCTGCGCAAGCCGCGCCAGCATCTCTTGTTCGGTGCACCGAATGCGCTTGGCTTGGCCCAGTGCCTGAGCCTTGGCGGGACGCCGCAACTGCTTCGAGTCGAGGGACTCCCCCAGTTGTCGTTGCTGCCCGCGGGGACGGTGCCGCCGAATCCCCTGGAATTGCTGTCGGACGGGCGCTTTGAGGGGCTCCTCATGGATTGGCGCCGTGTTTTCGACGTGTTGGTCATTGATACGCCGCCCGTGACTCAGTTTTCCGACGGCCTCGCGGTCGCATCCTTTGCGCAGGATGTCTTGCTGCTTAGCCGCGCCAATTCCACCACCCACAAGGACATGAAGGACACGCTGCGGCGGCTGGCAACCACCAATGCACGAATCCTGGGCGCGGTCATCAACAATTTTTGAATTGGGCCTGGCCTCACGCGAAATGGCCCGGCACCGCGCGAAACTGATCCGCCGATGCCTGGACAGTGATACCGTGGCGCACCTGCCAGGAGAGTCGCGTGAATCAATACAAGCCAGGCCCCGGTATGGGGCACCCCTCGAGTTCAGCCGGGGATGATCCGATGATGGACTTTAGGGCGCGCCTGGTGCATCAACAAGCCGAGGCCGCGGAACGCCGCCGCACTGATTTGGCTGAACAATGCTCGCGGCTCAAAACAGCGGAGGAGAGGATTCGGATCTGGGAACGGATCCACGAAGTCAATCTGCCGCGCGACCCCGCGCACAGACTGGTGGACATCATTGCCGCCAACACCGGGCTCACCAGCGCCGATGTACGCGACGAACAGCAACGTCGCGCTACGCTGCGAGCCACCGGCTAAAAACCGCCGGCGTCGAAGTACAGTGCCGGGCTAGTACCGATACTGGTCCGCCTTGTACGGCCCTTTCCGATCGACCCCAATGTACTTCGCCTGGACTTCGGTGAGCTCCGTCAGTTGCGCGCCGAGCTTGGATAGCTGCAATCGCGCCACCTTTTCATCGAGATGTTTTGGTAGCACGTACACGCCGACGGGATACTTCTTGGTGTTGCCATAGAGTTCGATTTGCGCCAGCACCTGATTGGCAAACGATGAGCTCATGACGTAAGAAGGGTGCCCGGTGCCGCAGCCCAGGTTCACCAAGCGGCCCTCGGCCAGCAGGATGATGCGCTTGCCGTCCGGGAAAATGACATGGTCGACCTGCGGTTTGATGTTTTCCCAGGTATGTTGCCGGAGCGCCGCGACCTCGATCTCATTGTCGAAATGCCCGATGTTGCACACGATGGCCTGATCCTTCATGCGCTTCATATGCTCGTGAGTGATCACATGGAAATTGCCCGTGGCGGAGACGAAAATATCCGCCTTGTCGGCCGCATAATCCATGGTGACGACCCGGTAGCCTTCCATTGACGCCTGCAGCGCGCAGATGGGATCGATCTCGGTAATCCAGACTTGGGCCGATAAGGCCCGCAGCGCCTGCGCCGAACCCTTGCCGACGTCGCCGTAGCCGCACACCACCGCCACCTTGCCCGCGATCATCACATCGGTGGCGCGCTTGATGGCGTCGACCAGGGATTCGCGGCAGCCGTAGAGATTGTCGAACTTCGATTTGGTGACCGAATCGTTCACATTGAACGCGGGAAACGCGAGTTGACCGTCCTTGGCCATCTGATAAAGACGCTTGACGCCGGTGGTGGTCTCCTCGGTCACGCCCTTGATCTTGGCCAGGCGCGTCGAGTACCACTTCGGATCGATTTTGAGCTTGGTCTTGATCGCCGCGAACAGCAGTTCTTCCTCTTCGTTGCCGGGCTTGGCAATCACTGATGCGTCCCTCTCAGCCTTGGCGCCCAGATGCAGCAGCAGCGTAGCGTCGCCGCCGTCATCCAGAATCATGTTGGAGTGGCCGCCATCGGGCCAATCGAAGATTCGATGGGTGTAGTCCCAGTATTCGGCCAAGGATTCACCTTTCACGGCGAAAACCGGCGTGCCCCCGGCCGCGATGGCCGCGGCGGCATGATCCTGGGTCGAGTAAATATTGCAGGAGGCCCATCGCACTTGCGCTCCCAAAGCATTCAGCGTCTCGATGAGCACCGCCGTCTGAATGGTCATGTGCAGGGAGCCGCTGATACGCGCGCCCTTGAGCGGCTGCTGCGATGAGAATTCATGGCGAATCGCCATGAGCCCCGGCATCTCGGTCTCCGCGATCTTAATTTCCTTGCGTCCCCAACTTTGAAGCGCTAGGTCTTTGACGAGATAGTCGGCCTGAGGTTTGACGGCTGCATTCATATCCATGCTCCTTGATCGATTAAGCCGCGCGCGTGGCTTTCAGTTCTGCGGCGAGCGTCTCGGCCTTGTCGGTGCGCTCCCAGGTGAATTCCTCTTCCTTGCGGCCGAAATGACCGTAGGACGCGGTCTTCTGATAAATGGGCCGCGCCAGATCCAGCATCTCGCGCAAGCCGAACGGTGTCAGATCAAAATGCGCCCGCACCAGCTGCGTGAGGCGCGCATCGGATAATTTTCCGGTGCCGAAGGTTTCGACCATGATGGAGGTGGGCTCCGCGACGCCGATGGCATAGGAAACCTGCACCTCGCAGCGCTCGGCCAAGCCGGCGGCAACGATGTTCTTCGCCACATAGCGCGCGGCATACGCTGCCGAGCGATCGACCTTCGAAGGATCCTTGCCGGAGAATGCGCCGCCGCCATGGCGCGCAAATCCGCCGTAGGTGTCCACGATGATTTTGCGGCCCGTCAGTCCGCAATCGCCCACCGGGCCGCCAATCACGAATCGACCGGTCGGATTGATGTGATACTTCGTGCGTTTGTCGATCCATTTTGTCGGCAGCACAGGTTTCAAGATCTCTTCCATTACCGCTTCGCGCAGATTCTTGGTGCTGATGTCATCCGAATGCTGGGTCGAGAGCACCACGGCCTCGAGGCCCACCGGTACATCGTCCTCGTAGCGCAGCGTGACCTGGCTCTTGGCGTCCGGCCGCAGCCAGGGCAGTTTGCCATTCTTGCGTACCTGGGCCTGGCGCTTGACCAGCCGGTGCGCAAGCGTAATGGGGGCCGGCATGAGCACATCGGTTTCATTCGTGGCGTAACCGAACATCAGACCTTGATCGCCCGCGCCTTGCTTACGCTCGTCCTTGCGATCCACGCCCTGCGCGATATCCTGAGACTGCTTGCCGATGATATTGAGCACGCCGCAACTGGCACCGTCGAAACCCATTTCGGAGGTGTCATAACCGATATCGAGCACGGTCTTGCGCACCAGGGACTCCACGTCCACCCAGGCGCTGGTCGTCACCTCGCCGGCGACGATCACCACCCCGGTCTTCACGAGGGTCTCGCACGCCACGCGGCCGCGCGGATCCGCTGCCAGAATGGCATCCAGCACGGCGTCTGAAATTTGATCCGCGACTTTGTCGGGATGGCCTTCGGATACGGATTCCGAAGTGAATGAAAAACTTCTACTCATAAGTCTAATTCCTTGAAACTTATCAGAAATTTTCCCGATATCGGCCGTCGAATTCAGCTCGTGTAAAACTGTAATTCTGCGGGCCGCGGGACTCGATTTTGATCGCACCCATCAATGATGCCGTCCGGCCGGCGGTCTCCCAATCCAGGCCCTGCAGCAACCCATGAATTAGACCAGCGCGATAGGCATCCCCGCAACCCGTAGGGTCAATGACGGCCTTAGGGCGGGCGCAGGGGATGGTCCAGGTCTGCCCCTTTGCGTAAATCGTCGATCCATCGGCACCCCGGGTAATGATCAGGGCCTCCACCTGGGCGACGACCTCGGCAATCGAGAGGCCGGTTTTTTGTTGCAGCATGCCCCATTCGTAGTCATTCATTGTGACCCAGCGTGCCTGGCGAATGAAAGCTTTAAGTTCCTCGCCGCCGAACAGGGGCATTCCCTGACCCGGATCAAAAATAAAGGGAATCGAGGCGGCAGCAAATTGCGCCGCGTGGTCAATCATGGCCTGGCGGCCGTCGGGAGCCACAATGCCGAGAACAATGCCGGGGCCGGCATCCGCAACTTTGTTCAGGTGCGCCTGTTGCATCGCTCCGGGGTGAAAAGCGGTAATCTGATTATCATCAAGGTCCGTGGTGATGAAGGCTTGCGCGGTGAAGGTCCCATCAACGATTTTGATGTGATCCACCGAGAGTCCCTGCGAGATCATGCGCTCGCGATACGGCGCGAAATCATCCCCTGCGGTCGCCATCGCAAAGCCGCGATCGCCCAACAGATTCAGTCCATACGCGATATTCGCCGCACAACCCCCGTACTCGCGACGCATATCCGGCACCAGGAAGGAGACGTTGATCATGTGCAGCTTGTCGGGCAGCAAGTGATTCTTGAAACGATCCTGAAACAACAGAATCGTGTCGTATGCCACGGAGCCGCAGATCAGTGCCGCTTTTTTTCGCGAAGCTTGAAGCGCCATCGAACACCCGGTTGATTCGAACGCGCAATTCTACACGGAAAGCCGCACCCCTTCGGGCGCAATCGGGTATTAGCCGGCCTGCACCAACACTGCATACTCCGTCGCCTCGCGCAGGGCGCGCGTGGCGGCCAGCTGCGAACGAACCACGCTTCGCGGATGCCGCAGCAGATAGAGGTGACAGATGATTTTTGGCAGGGGATCGCTCCAGCGGCCCAGCATGGAGATCGAAGCGCGCGGTTTTGCACGCCGCAGGGAAAGCCCGCTCAAAAATGGCAGGAACCGAAGATCGGCCGCCATGGGAGCGCTCGAGGGTTGATGCGCGAGCGGCGACACCTGCTCCAGCGTGGTGCGAAACCACAACCAAGGAAGATTCGCGCCGCGCGCGAGATCAAGCTCCATAAAACCGAAAGGCGCGCGGATTCAGATCGATGGCGTACAAATGCTCGCCGTCGGCCAGGAGTTCCAATTCAAAGATACCGCGCGACAAGATCTGATCGACGACTTGCAATCCCGCCTGCAGGATTCGCCTATCCTCGCAGGCCATCTGCACCATGCTGACGCCCACATGCGCAGGCCATTGCACCAGCTTGTAGGAAAGACAGGCCGTGAGTATGCCGCCCTCGGCATCCTTGACGCCGCTGATGCTGTAGACGCGCGCACGAGTGGGCGGAATATAGCGCTGCAGCATCGGCCAGCGCAGTTCGGCATAGTTCGCCGCCAATGCCTCCTGACCCTTTACCACGGCGTATTGGCGAAAACGTCCCTTGAGTTGCGCTGCGCTTTTCAACAGGCGCCCGCGCTGAATGAATCCGACAATCAAGTGCGATTTCGGCTTGAGCAGCACCGGATAGCCCAGAACCGAGGCCATGGAAAGCGCGTCCTCCAGATTATCCGGCGCGAGCGTCTCCAGCGCCGGCTGCCCGGGAACACCGCTTAACTTGGAAAATCGGGTTTTGATCAGGCAATTCTCGATTTCGCGCAAGGGTGCAATGCTACGCTGCACCTCGCTGCGAGAACTCCTCGCGCAGCACGGATACGTAGTACGCAATCAGATCCGTGGTGGGCGCCACCCGCGTGATTTCACCGCTGCGCACGCGATCGCGCAGCCAAGGCAGGAATAGATCCGCCTCATCGATGGGAGGACAGGGCGAATGAGCCGTGCAGTAACGCGACCAGCGCCCGGCACCCTTTCCGTAGACGTGCAAGGGCACGCCTTTCTCACCCAAAGATCGAACAAAAGCGAGCGTCGTCGCCCAATAGTTATCGAAGATCGCAACCGCCGGTAGTGGTTTCCCGTTCATCGGCGACGCAAATGGGCGCTCAGTTTGCGAGCGGTGTAGCCGGCACCGTGCGCGAATCGGGTCAAAGGACCGAAGGTGCCGGCCGAAGGCAAACCGACGAAGTACAGGCCCGGCACCGAGGATTCGAAGTACCGCGACAAGGCCGGATATTCCCCTTCGACGCGCAGCTGTGTGCGCAGCGCATCGTTTAGGAAAGGCAGGCGCTTCAAATCCACCCGGTAGCCCGTTCCGGCAATCATGTGATGGGCGCTGAACTCCTTCGCAGTGCCGTCCTGCCGAACGAACTGCGCGTGCAGCCGATCACCTCTGACCTCCGCGCTCTTGAAGGTGTAACCCGCATGCATCGGAACATGTGCTTCCAGCTTGCTGCGAATGAAGTACACGGCCGCGGGCCCAAGGTGATTTTTGACGATACGCTGACGACGGCGAAGCGGCACATAGCGAAACAGGCCCGGGAGCAGCGTATAGAGCGCCGAGCGGCCGCTCGGACCCAAGCCGAAATTGGGGCGGCGTAGGCGTTGCCAAAGAGGACGCGGTTGTTTCCCGGGCGGATCGTGAAACAGCACCGGCCGGCGGGAAACGATTTGTACGGAAGCGCCCTGATCGACCAGCAGCGCCGCGATATCAGTCGAAGATGCACCACGGCCGAGCACCAGCACCTCGCGGCCCTTGTACTTGGACAGATCGCGGTTGTGCGCCGAGTGCGAACAGAACTCACGCGGCAGGCCGCTCAATTCCTCGGGCAGATGTTCGAAGTGGCTGATGCCGCTCGCCACGATGACCCTCTGCGCCGTGACGCTTTGACCATCATTCAGCAATAACTTGAAACCCTCGGGCAGGCGCTCCAAGTTGCTCACGATACGCCGGTCCAGAGAAGGCACGATCTCCCTTTGGAATGCCATGCCGTACTCGCAAAAGGTTTCGAGAGCGACGGGACGGCCCAGGTCGGCGTAGGGGATTCCCTTGTCTGCGCAGTATTGTCGCAAGGTCAAGCGGCGGTCCGGATCGAACAGCGACGAGGCGAATCCGTCGGATTTCAAATGCATGCCCTGCGGCATGCGCTTGCGCCAGTTCTCCATCGGCTCACCGAAGATCAGAAAAGACTGATTCGCTGCGCGCAGATGCGCGGCAATGGATAAACCGTACGGACCCGCGCCGATGATTGCGACATCGGTATCGAAATTCAATGGACCAATCTCCTGTTGGGGGGCGTCGTTTATAGTTGCATGCTTTCGGACGCCCTGCGCTGCCTAGTATAAGACTTGTGATATCGTTCTAGAAAGCGCGCTTGACGTGTGTTACCCCGGGCCATTTTCTGATCCTCGGCAGACATTCCTGTGGGAATTGGCAAGACGCCGGCAGCTACGAATGGCTTGTGACCAACGGCCTCGGAGGCTACGCCTGCGGCACCGTGGCACTGGCCAACACCCGCCGCTACCATGCATTTTTGATGGCAAGCCTTGCCCCGCCGGTGCAGCGCACGCTGCTCGTCGCCAAGATCGATTTGATCATTGAATACCGCGGGATCAGCACGGCACTCTCCGCCAATGAATTCACCGGCGGGATCATCAGCCCGCAGGGTTTCGTCCATCTGGAATCTTTCGCGCTCAAAGAGGGGGTGCCGACTTGGCGCTACGCCGTTGACGATGCTCTGCTGGAACAGCAGATCTTCATGGCGCAGGGCGAGAATACCAGCTATCTGAAATTGCAATTACTGCGCGGCAGCCCCATGCGCGTCGCGCTCAAACCCTATGTGACCTATCGCGACTATCACAGCCAGGCCTGCGGCGCGAGACCGTTTCAATTGAGTTCGGATTCCGATCGATGTCAGATCCAAGCCTTCGACGGCGCGCGTCCCTACCGACTCGTGATGAGCCAGGGTCGATTTTCCGCCAGTCCCACCTGGTACTGGAACTTCTGGCATCGCGAGGAAGCAGCGCGCGGACTCGACGCCGCGGAGGATCTGCTGCTGCCGGGCACGTTTGCCGCCGATCTTGAAGCGCAGGTCCCGATATTTTTTGTCGCCACCGCCGAGACGGCCGACCCAAAAGACGGCCGCGACGTATTGGTCGGTCTCCTGACCGATTCAAAGACCTTGACGGCGCCCCTGCCGAAAAGCGCACCGCCCTGGATACGCACTCTGGCGCGCTCCAGCGATCAATTTATCGTGCGGCGCGGCGCGGCCGATGCGGGAAGCGCCAGCATCATCGCGGGCTACCCTTGGTTTGCCGATTGGGGCCGCGACACCATGATATCGCTGCCCGGCCTGGCGACGCTGTTGGGGCGATACAGCATCGCAGCGGGGATCTTGAGGACCTACGCCTCGTTCGTCGATCGCGGAATGTTGCCGAACCGATTTCCCGATGGCGGCGAGGCGCCCGAGTACAACACCGCCGATGCAACCCTGTGGATGTTCCAGGCGCTGGATGATTATTTCAGCGCAACGCCGGATCCTAAATTGCTGCGCGATCTTTATCCGACGCTGGCGTCGATCATTCACGCCCATGCGGAGGGTACCCGCTTTGGCATTCGCGTCGATGACGCAGACGGCCTGCTTTTTGCCGGCGAAGCCGGCACACAGTTGACCTGGATGGATGCCAAGCATGGCGACACAGTTTTTACGCCGCGCGCCGGCAAGGCGGTGGAGATCAACGCTCTGTGGTTGAACGCGTTGAACGTCATGGTGCGATTCTCAGCCCGGCTGCGCGACGTCGAGGAGAAGCGCTTCTGCGAAGCGCTGTTGGCTCGTGCAACCGGTGGTTTCAATCGCTTCTGGAATCCCGCGGCAGGGTGTCTGCACGACGTGCTCGATGTCGACGGAGGCTCACGGTGCGATGCACGCGTCAGACCCAATCAAATTCTGGCCGTCTCCCTGCCCTATTGCACGCTGCCCGAATTGCAGATGCGAGCCATCGTGGACACTTGCGCCGAGCAACTCCTGACGAGCTACGGCCTGCGCAGCTTGAGCCCAAAGGATGCGGGTTATCAGGCTCACTACTCGGGCGATGCCTATCAGCGAGATGCGGCCTATCACATGGGCACGGTGTGGAGCTGGCTCCTGGGACCCTTTGCCCGCGCACACTACCGGGTGTATGGCAATGCCCGCCTGGCGCAGTCTTATCTGGACCCCATCGCCCAACATGTGAACAGCGACTGTATTGGAACGATCAGCGAGATTTTTGATGGTGACGCGCCTCACACTGCGCGCGGCTGCTTCGCGCAGGCCTGGAGCGTCGCTGAGATACTGCGCTCCTGGGTTTTTCTCGAGCGCGAGATTCTGAAGACACAAGGCAAGGCATGAATACGGAGCGGCAGCGTCTGCTCGCCAACGTATCGGGACCCGATGGCTGGAAGCACTGGGGCCCCTACTTGAGCGAGCGCCAATGGGGCACGGTGCGCGAGGACTACAGTCCCGGCGGCACCGCCTGGGAATACTTTCCGCACGAACATGCGCGCAGCCGTGCCTATCGATGGGGCGAGGATGGCATTGCCGGATTTTCCGATGCCGAACAACAAGTCTGCTTGTCCCTGGGTATGTGGAACGGCCACGATACGATTTTGAAGGAGCGATTGTTCGGCCTCACCAACGCCGAAGGCAATCATGGCGAGGACGTCAAGGAGCACTACTTTTACCTGGACGCGACGCCCACGCATTCCTATTTGAAGATGCTCTACAAATATCCGCATCGCGCCTTTCCCTATGCGGATTTGGTTGCCGAGAACGCGCGCCGCGGCACCGACGATCCGGAATACGAACTACTGGACACCGGCATTTTTGCCGAGGACCGCTATTTCGACATCTTCGTCGAGTATGCACAGGTGGCGCCCGGCGACTTGCTGATGAAGATCACGGTGTGCAATCGTGGGCCCTCCGCCATGCTGCATCTGATCCCGCAGTTGGTGTTGCGCAATACCTGGACCTGGGAACCCGGGTCGGTGAGGCCTGAGCTGCGTGCGGCCGAACACGGCGCGATTGCCGTGAGCCCCGATGAATTGGGTGTCAGCCGTTTGTATTTCGACGGCAATGCGCAACTGCTCTTCACGGAGAATGAAACCAATACTTTGAAGCTTTGGAGCATCGGTGCCCCGGGATACTTCAAGGATGCCTTTCATGAGCGCATCATCGAGAGCCGCATCGATGCCGTGAATCCCGCGCGCCGCGGCACCAAGGCCGGCGTGTGGTTTCAGTCAATGGTGCCCGGCGGCGGCACGCAGGAATTCAGGTTGCGCCTCTCGCGCCGCCCTCATGCCGCGCCCTTCAAGGCCTTTGAGAACAGCCTCGAAATCAGGCGTCGCGAAGCCGATGAGTACTATGCGGAACTGCAAAAGGACATGACGTCGGCAGATGAACGCATCGTGCAACGTCAGGCCTTCGCAGGACTCATCTGGAGCAAGCAATTCTATTACCTGGATGTGCCGCTCTGGCTGAAAGGCGATCCCGGCCAGATGACACCGCCCGCCTCGCGCTTGAGCGGCCGAAATGTCGATTGGAAGAATCTCAACAATGCCGACATCGTATCGATGCCCGACAAGTGGGAGTATCCCTGGTATGCCTCCTGGGATCTGGCCTTTCACTGCATCCCCTTCGCGTTGATCGATGCCGAGTTCGCCAAACATCAACTGGTGCTCCTGACCCGCGAATGGTACATGCACCCCAATGGCCAGATCCCCGCGTACGAGTGGGCGTTCAGCGATGTGAACCCGCCGGTGCATGCGTGGGCCACGTGGCGCGTTTATCAGATCGACCGCAAGCAAAATTCCGGCAAAGGCGATATTGAATTTCTGGAGCGCGTCTTTCACAAGCTCATGTTGAATTTCACCTGGTGGGTGAATCGCAAGGACAACTTCGGCCATAACATTTTTCAGGGCGGATTCCTGGGACTGGATAACATCGGGGTCTTCGATCGCAGCGCACAGCTTCCCACCGGCGGCTACATCAATCAGTCGGACGGCACCAGCTGGATGGCGATGTATGCGCTGAATCTGATGCGCATCGCGCTGGAGCTCTCGGAACACAATCATGTATACGAAGACATCGCCAGCAAGTTCTTCGAGCATTTCCTGAACATTGCGGAAGCGATGAGCTCCATGTTCAGCAATGGCGGCCTATGGGACGATGAAGACAAGTTCTTCTACGACCAACTGTGCCTGCCGGACGAGCAGCGCCTGCGTCTGCGCATCCGATCCATGGTGGGGTTGATACCCCTGTTTGCGGTTGAAACCTTGGAGCCGGAACTGTTGCAGCGGCTGCCTGGCTTCAGGAAGCGGCTGGAATGGTTCTTGAATCACCGACCTGATCTGGCGGAACTTGTTTCGCATTGGCAGTCGCCCGGGCGCGGCGAACGCCGGCTGCTGTCGCTGCTGCGCGGACACCGCATGAAGAAGCTCCTGACGCGCATGCTGAACGAGTCGGAGTTTCTATCCGATTACGGCGTGCGGGCGCTGTCGCGAGAGCATCTCGAGCACCCCTTCAACTTGAAGATTGGCAATGTGGATCAATCGGTGCATTACACACCGGGCGAATCCGATACCCGGCAGTTCGGCGGAAATTCCAACTGGCGCGGACCGATCTGGTTTCCGATGAACTTTCTCATCATCGAGTCGCTGCAAAAATTTCACCACTACTATGGCGACGACTTTAAAGTGGAGTGTCCCACCGGGTCAGGGAATCTGTTGACCATCGAGGAAGTGGCGAACGAGCTGTCGCATCGGCTGTCGCGCATTTTCCTCAAGGACGCCGCCGGCGAGCGTCCGGTGCTGCGTCACCAGCCGGAACTACAGCACGACCCCCACTACCAAGATTGCATCCCGTTCTATGAATACTTCCACGGCGACACCGGCCGCGGCGTGGGAGCATCGCATCAAAGCGGTTGGACATCGCTGATCGCAAAGCTCCTCATGCCGCGCGCGCATGACTGTCTCTCATCAAGGGGCGCTTACGGGCGGCCCCCGTCGAAGCGTGCGAAGCGCCGGCAGAGCTCTGGCTCTTCTTGCCGTCGCGAAGGCGCGTTGCGATCTTGGTTGCCGACAATTCGAGGAAACTCTGCACGGTCTGCCCTGATGCCAGCGCGCCGCCGAGCGGCCAGCTGTTGTTGCCGGTAGTCGCACTGCCCAAGGTGTTGCCGGTTTCGGAATCCGACAACTTGACCTCGGCGTCGAAATAGGAACTCCCCGCCCCCATTCCAATCCACAAACGAAGCGCGCTGTTGCCTTCGACCAGGCGCGTGACCCGCCCGGAGATGACCAGTGCCTTGCCTGGACTCGGCTCGCGCACGACCTCCGAGTAGGCTCCGGTGTCCCGGATGTCGCGCGCGATGAGATCGGAGAAATGGCGTAGATCGGTCGCCATCATTTCATTGTGCGAACGTAATTGGTCCGGCTTGAGCTTGCTGGTATCGGTGGCATCGGCGAAATCGAGCACCACCACCTTGTCGTAAGCGGACAGATCGACGGTCAGCTTGACGTTCTGCGTGGGCGCGCCGCCCTCCGCCACCGGCGCGGAGTCCGGCTTGATGTCGCTGGTCGTACCGCAGGCAGTAAGTGCCACTGCGAGCACCGGCACGATGAATCGGATGTAACTGTTCATGATTTGTTGCTCCCGTTTGATGGATCGACCAAAGCCCCGGTACGCGCCGGTTACTTGGGATCAAGATTGGAGCAACGCCTTACGCAAGACGCTTACCAGCGCCTTACAGTCGGCATACAAACAGGCCGTGCGCGCGATGATGCGCGCGGGTGGATCGCCTTTCGGCTAGTGTTTCGTCAGCGCCTCATTCTGTGCTGTGAAACGCTGATACGCAGGCCGCGAACTCAAGCGCCCTAAGTACTGGATGAAAGCCGGACGCGGTTCGAGAGCCTTCATCATGAGGCCCCAGCCAATCGCCGAACCCGTGTAGACATCGGCGGCGCTGAATTTTTCGCCCAGGATGAAGGGCCCGGGCGTGATGGCCTTTTCCAAGGTGTTCACGGTATCGTCGTAGTTGCCGTAGCCCAAGGCTGCGGGCCGGCTCGGCGCCGGGCGCGAGAACAGGCGATCGATGATCGCGCCCTCCACGCAACCGGCGCTGAAGAACATCCAGCGCAAGTAAGCGCCGCGCTTTGGGTCATCGAGTGCAGGCGCCAGGCCGGCGGCGGGAAAAGCATCGGCGAGGTAGGCGCAGATTGCCGCCGATTCGGTGACTACCGTGTCGCGATGGACGATGGCGGGAATCTTGCCCATTGGATTCACTGCCAGATACTCCGGCGACTTATGTTCGCCTTTGTCGAAATTGACCACCTTCATCTCGTAGGGCGCGTTTACCTCCTCGAGCATCCAGTGCACGATGCGGCCTCGAGAATTCGGATTGTGATAGAAAGTCACGGTATTGTTCACGAGGTACTCCTTTCAAGTGAATTGGGACGGGGTTTGCGCAAATTCTACCGTCGTTTGGCGAAGAGCGCTGCAGACATCGCCATTTCTGTCTAGTATGAAGTCATGACGCGCGCACTGCGCCTGTGGCCTCTGCTCACCGGCACCCAGCGATACGAGAAGGTGGTTTCGACCCGCAATCGGGGCGCCGGCGAATATATCGAGGCGCCGATCCTGGCCTATCTCATCGAGACACCTCAGGGCCGGATTCTCTATGACATCGGCTGCGACTATCGAAAAATCGCTTCGCCCGAGCTGCGCCGACGCTACTTCGATCCCATGCGGCCTCAGTTTGAACCGCCGCAGATGTCGCAGGAGCAAAGAATTCCACGCTATCTCGAGCGTCTTGGCATCTCACCCAAGGACATCGACTTGATCTTTCTCGGGCATCTACATTTCGATCATGCCGGTGGTTTGTGCGACATGCCCGGCTGCGAGGTTCATGTCCACCAGGAGGAACTAAACGCGGCCAGAACCGCTCTCGATGGCGGCGTGTTCATGGATGAAATCGCGATGGGTGGCGAGTGGCGCCAGCAAAGCGCCGAGTACACGGTTTCCCCGGGCGTGCACGCCATCTTCAGTCCGGGCCATACCGCCGGGCATATGTCCCTGTACATCGAGTTACCGAAGGGCAGGCCCGTGATTCTGTGCGGCGACGCCGCGGATCTGACCGAGAACCTGACGGAGGAAATCGCGCCTGGGTATTGCTGGCAGGACAATGAGGCACTCGCCCTCCCCAGCATTCGCAAGCTTAAAGGTTTGGCGCGCCGCGAAGATGCGGACTTGTGGCCGAATCATGATTTTGCCGCTTATCGATCCTGGCCGGTGTTTCCCGCCTGGCGCGAATGAGCGAGGTGGCGGGAAAGAGCGATCAGCCGATACCCATGCTGGTGTTGCTGCCGGGACTTGATGGCACCGGAAAATTATTCTCGGAAATCTTGAAATCGCTGGAGGGACGCGTCGCTACGCGCATTATCGACTACCCGAAGGACATCCCGCTAGGCTACGACGAACTCGAAGTCACTGGTGCGCGCGGCGCTGCCCGATGATCGGCCCTTTGTGCTCTTGGGCGAGTCGTTTTCGGGTCCGCTGGCCATTCGCATCGCCGCTTACCCACCCCCGGGGTTTTCCGGCCTGATTCTCTGCGTCACCTTCGCGAAGAATCCCTATCCTTGGGCCGCCTGGGCAAAACCCCTGGCGGCATACTTACCCTTGAAGTCCTTTCCGCGATGGCTGCGGGCCCCGCTGATGTGGGGATCCCATGACCCCAACCGCGCGCCCTCGCAAGCGCAGCGCGCCATGGCCGGGGTGTCGGTCGAGGTGGTGAGACGGCGGATCGCGGCCCTGCTTGCCGTGGATGAAACGGAGGCGCTGCGCAGCGTCACCAAGCCGGTGCTAGTGCTGCGCGCAATACGTGATCGCGTGGTGCCAAAATCGGCGACGGAATGGATCATGCGCGAGGTCGCCGCACGCGCGGCGCGTCGACATCGACGGACCGCATCTGCTGCTGCAGACGCGGCCCGCGGAATGTTCGGCTGCCATTCAATCGTTCATGCGCGAGCTGAATAGCGACGGGCATGCAAGGCCCGCGGTCAGCCCCTAGACGTCAGTCATTAGAAATTACTTCTGCTCCGCCTTCCACTTCTCCACCGCGGCCATGGTGTTCTCGACATGCTTGTCGGGATTAAGCGCCGTGTACTCGTAAATGATTTTGCCCGTGGGCGCGATCACGTAGGAGGTGCGATCTGCATACTCGGGTTTGACCGCCAGCACGGCGTCATAGGCCTTGGTGATTTTCTGATCCGCGTCCGATGCCACTGCAAACTTGTTGCGGCAATCGCTTACGGAAAATTTGTTCAAGGTGTCGATGTTATCGTGCGACACCCCGATGACCGTCGCGCCCAGTGATTTGAATTTATCGGTGGCTTCGGCGAAGTTATGGGCCTCCACCGTGCAGCCGGGCGTGAACGCCGCGGGATAAAAATACAGGACCACAGGACCCTTCTTCAGCGCATCGGCCAGGGAGAAGGTAAACGGCTTGCCGGCAAGGGTCGCCTGCGTGGTGAAATCGGGGGCCTGAGCACCCGGCGCCAATGCCGCGTACAACGGCGCAGCCAGCACCGCACTTCCCAGGGCAAGAATCGTAAAGCGCTTCATGGTTGGAATTCCTTTGAGTTGATTTGGCTTAGCGTTTGGCAGTCTGCGCCATCCGAAAATGGCCCGCAAGGCGACCGGGGAAGGGGCAAAAAAATTACAGCGCGTCTGCAGGGTGGACGCGGCTCAGACCGTTCCCCGCGAGACCAAAATCACGCCGGCACAAATGAGCGCAATACCTAAGACTTTGGCGGGGGTCATCGTCTCTCCCAACCAAGCCACAGAGATGGCGGCCACGACCACGTAACCCAAGGACAGCATGGGATAGGCGGTGCTCACCGGCGCCTTCGACAAGGCCGCCAGCCAGACGCACACGCTGGCCGCATAGCACACCATGCCGCTCCAAAACGGCATGCTCTTGAACAGTATCGCCACGCTGCTGCCGACCGTGTCGGCATTGAATACGGTGAAGTGAGCCAGAGGCCGGGTGGCTACTTTCAGAAGCAGCTGCGCCGCTGCGTTCAAGCCCACGCCCGTCAATATCAAGATCCAAGTCACGAGACTCATTGCCGTGCCACCACTACGTGCTCCACATTGGTGCCGGCCAGCACCATGGGTACGCCGCGCGCCTTCAAGTTATCGAACGTTCTTCTATCCATCACCGCGTAGGCGCGGCTTTGCGAATCCCAGCGCCGAATGAATTCGTCCAGATCCTCGATCTCAGCGCTGGGCATCCTGCGCAATCCGTAATCCAGTTCGCCACGATAACCCACCAGGGTGAGGGTGCGCTGCAAATAAAAGGTGAGGGATTGATTGTAGGTGCGCACGCTGTACAGCGGTGCATCGCGATCGGCCGCCGGCAGCGCCGAAGCCAAGGCCACACCGGAGTAGATCGGCGCAAGCAGCGCCGCGGCTCTCACCAGGAGTATCCAGGCAAGACACCAGCCCACTCCGAGAAATACGCCGGCGCGCGTGGCATCGCGGGCACCCTGCACCCAGACGAACACCCCCGTGGCGGTGATCAACACGGCAATCAGGGTCAAGGGTTTGGCCAGCGGCAGAAAGCTTGCGCTGCGATCCGAGCCGGCAACCATGGCGGGCCAATTCAAGCTTGCGAAAAGCAGGGCCAACCCTGCCAATGTAGTCAGGACCGCAGTGAGAAGAAAATCTTGTTTAAGTGTGGACGTCGGCTGCGCGCCGATCAGCAGGGCGAGAGCCGGCATGACGGGCAGGATGTAGGGCATGAGCTTTGAATCGGACAGGGAGAAAAACACCAGGATGAACACCACCCAAATCCAGAGAAACAGAATGCGGATTGAATTGGGTCGCCGCGGCACGGTGCGCGCGCCATCCGCCGATCAAAACGCGTATGGCGGGCACGGTCCAAGGCAGCGTACCCGCCAGGAACACCCAGCCGAAAAACCACCACGGTTCCGCGCGGTCTGCGATCGGCGTCAGGTAGCGCGCAAAGTGTTCGCGCACGAAATAAAATTGCAGGAAATCGGGAAGCCGCAATGCGGCCAACCAGTGCCAGGGCACAACCAATACCAAGAACAAGGGTAAGCCCCACTTCCAGTGCAATTTTCGCCAGGGACTGAAGTCTCGCGACCAAAGACTGTAAATCACCAGCACCGCGGTCGGAATCGCGGCGGCGATGAGACCCTTGGTCAGCAGCCCCAAGGCTGCCGCCGCCCAGGCCAGCAGCATCCAGCGGCGCTGGGATGACGCAAATTGCTGCGCCATCAAGAACCCGGCCAGACTGGCCGTCATGTAAAACGTCAGGCTCATGTCGAGGCTGAGCAATTGGCCCAGCGCCGTCAGCATGAGCATGCCGCAGATCACTGCGGCGCAGCGCCAGCCCACCTGCCGCCCCCAAAGCTTGTGTCCCAGTAACCAAACCCATGCCATGGTGCCGAGTGCGGTCAGCGCGGTGTATAGACGCGCCGAAAACTCGCTCACGCCGAAAACGCGATACATCAAGGCCGTGGCCCAGTACTGCAGCGGCGGTTTTTCAATATAGGCCAAGCCATTCAAGTGCGGAATCACCCAGTCGCCGCCGCTGAGCATCTCTCGGGGAATTTCCGCGTAGCGCCCTTCATCGGGGTTGAACAAGGGGCGGTTAGCCAGGGTGGCGAGCGACACCAGCACCAACAGTACGGCAAGGCCGGCATACAGCAAGCGCTCCCGAGCGCTTGGCGGGGACGCGGCCTCCACCTAAGCGCCCGCGCTCACCGGCTGCACGGCCAGTAATCCGGAACGTCCCGGTACCTCGCCCATGGCGACGATTTGATCGGGCCAGGACCTTTCCCGTGCCAACGCGTGAATCTTCGCCATCGCGACCAGCATTCGCGCCCGCAGCCTGCCACTTCAAGAGCAGCGATTCGAATGCGCCGAGCAGCCGCATGCCCTCGAGCTCGGCGTGCAGGGTGAATACCTGCAAATTATCTGCCCGGCCGGGCGGCATCTTGCAGCGAAAGACGATACAGGGCATCGGCGATATTCGATTCGTCGATCCCGTCGCGCCCGAGCAGTTCATCGAAGGTGGGCAGCGTCGTGGGTAGCTGCATCACGGAGCTTCGCGCTGCGCCAAGCAGCGGCCAAAAAGGCGAGCGCCCTCGCGTATCGCTGGCGTAGGCCAGGCCGTATTCGCGCTCGAATTCCAGCGCATGGGCGTTGATCTGCCAGCCGGCGGCGGCATGCGATTGGGGAAATGCGCCGAACACGGCCTTGAAGGCATGCAGTCCCCGTTCGAATTCGACGCGCGTCCAAGCGGCTCCGGCCGCCGCGACACCGTCCTGCCAGCGCACATGATCGTAGGTGTGAAGTCCTACCTCAAAGCCGGCATCGGCAACCCCGCGCATCACGTCGCCGCCCTGGATTCCTATGTCGGGTCCCGGCAGCAGCACACCGTACAGCAGAGTCTTGAGCCCATAGTGCTTGAGCACCGAGGTGCGGGCCACCTTCTGGGCGAAACCCTTGCGGAACACACGGCGCAGCGCACGCCCGGTGTGATCGGGGCCCACGGAAAAATAAAAGGTGGCGTCGAGCTTGAGTTTCTTGAGCAGCGCCGCGAGGCGCGGTACGCCCTCGCGCGTGCCGCGTAAGGTATCCACATCGACCTTCAGGCCGATGTGCGCGTTCTCAAGCATCGCGCGAAAGCAACGCCGAGGCGGAGGGCAACGCGTGGGCGTAGGAATCGAAGATCGCCATGAGCGCCGCGCGCATGTCGGTCTTGGGCTTCCACTTCAGTTCCGCTGTGGTGTTCTTGATCGAGGGCAGTCGCGCCGGGATGTCCGCATAGCCCTTGCCGTAGTAGTCCAGAGCCGAGATATCGACAAGTTTGGTATTGCGGGCGGTGGGCGCGTACTCGGGGCGCGACAGGGCAATCTCCAACATCATTTCAGCGAGCTTGCGAATCGAGTAGAGATTGCTCGGATTGCCGATATTGTAAATCTTGCCATCCGCAATGCCGCCGGGGTTGTCGATGATGGTGGTCAAGCATTCCACGGCATCATCGATGTAGGTAAAGGCCCGTGTTTGGGTGCCGCCTTCGACCAGCTTGATCGGCTCGCCCCGCACGATGTGACCCAGAAACTGGGTCAGGACACGCGAACTGCCTTCCTTCGGATCGTCCATGCTGTCCAATCCAGAGCCGATCCAGTTGAAGGGCCGGAACAAGGTGAACTGCAGCCCCTGTTGGCCGTAGGCCCAGATGATGCGGTCCAAGCAGCTGCTTCACGCAGGAGTAGATCCAGCGCTGTTTGTGGATGGGCCCCAATACCAGCTCGGAGGTTTCGGGATCGAATTCCTTATCGCGGCTCGCGCCATACACCTCGGAGGTCGAGGGAAACACCACGCGCTTCTTGTACTTCACGCAGTGGCGGATGATGGGCAGATTCGCCTCGAAATCCAGTTCGAACACCCGCAGCGGCTCGCGCACGTAGGTCGCGGGGGTGGCAATGGCCACCAGGGGCAAGACCACATCGCACTTGCGCACGTGGTACTCGACCCACTCGAGATTGATGGTGATATCGCCTTCCACGAAGTGGAAACGGGGATTGCCAAGCATCGTGCTGACCCGCTCGGACTGCAAATCCATGCCGTAGATATGCCAATCGGTGTGCGCAAGAATGTACTTGCTCAGGTGATGACCGATGAATCCATTGACCCCAAGAATCAGAACGTTTTTCAAATTGAACCCCTACTTATCGACCGGCCTTAAAGCGCCAGCGGCTGCTTTGACAACGCCGGCGGCACGGTATTGTGAGCCACGGGCTCGCCATTGACGGTCAATTGCAAAATCTTAAGGCGCCGCCCGTCGACGCAATCGGCGTACCAGCCGCCCTCACTCGAGTACAGGCAGGGCGCAGAATCAGCAAATTTTGCAGGCTCGGCATCCAGCCGCGTCTCCAGTAGTTCAAGCCTACACCCGTTCACCTCGGTAAAGGCGCCGGGAAAGGGCGGCGCGACGGCGCGCACCAGGTCGTGCACCGCGCGCGCGCCTCGCCGCCAATCGATGCGCCCATCTTCCGGGCGGCGCCGTCCGAAGTACGAACCCCGGTCCAAATCCAGCGCCTGCCTGGGTGCGGTGCCGGCGATCAGCTTGGGCAGGCTGCGGCGTAACACTTCCTGGGCCGCGGCAGCCACTTTCATCGACACGGCCAGCGCGGTGTCGTTCTCGAGAATGGGCACGGGCTCTGAGTCGACGAGGGCCCCTGCATCCGGCTTTTCCACCATGTAGTGCAGGCTGGCGCCGGTCACCGACTCGCCCTGAATGATGGCCCAATGCACCGGCGCCCTGCCCCGATATTTCGGCAACAGCGAGCCATGAATATTGAGCGCGCCTAAGCGCGGCAGGTTAAGCCATGCCTTGTCCAGCATGTATCGGTAGTAAAACGAAAATACAAAGTCGGGTTTCAACGCCTCGCCCTGCGCGATCCACTCTGGGGTGTTCGGCGAGTCCGGGGTCACCACCTTGATCCCTTGCTCGCCGGCCAGCTGCTGAACGCTCGCAAACCATTGGGTCTCCTTGGGATCGTCGGCATGGCTGAACAGCAGCGGGATTTTCACGCCCTGCGCCAGGAGTTCGCGCACGCATCGCACCCCCACCTCGCTGTAGGCAAACACGATGGCCGTGACCACCTATGAGATGTCCAAACGTTGGTGCGAGGCCACCCTCCGCTCCAGGATGGGAGCGCCATCGCTTTCCTCCAGCACCGCCTCCACGATATAGCGCGGACGCTCACGCACCTGCGCATAGATGCGCCCGACGTATTCGCCCAGCAAGCCGATGCCGAACAGCGCCAGGCCGATGAAGAGAAACACCACGCTGAACAGGGTGAACAAGCCCTCCGCCTCGGAACCGATGAAGATGCGGCGCACGATGAGCACCACGAACAGCATCGCGGAGAGCAGCGCGACCAGCATGCCGGCCATGGAAAACAGTTGCAGCGGGACCACGGAAAAGCCCGTGATCAAATCGAAATTCAGGCGGATCAAACTGTACATCGAGTATTTGGAGCGGCCGGCAAAGCGCTCCTCGTGCGCGATGGGCACCTCGATCGGCTTCATGGCATACAACGATGCCAGGGCCGGGATAAAAGTATTGACCTCACGCGTTTGATTGAGCGCGACGACCACCGAGCGCGCATAGCCGCGCATCATGCAACCCTGATCGGTGATACGCACCGGCGTGATCCATTCGCGAATTTTGTTGATGGCCCTGGAGAACCAGCGCCGCCACAGCGAGTCCTGACGTTGCTGGCGAATCGTGCCGACGTAGTCGTAGCCTTCATCGAGCTTCTCGACCAGTTTGCCGATTTCCTCCGGCGGATTTTGCAGGTCGGCATCCAGGGTGATCACGAACTCGCCGCGCGAATACGCCAGGCCCGCCATCACGGCCGAGTGTTGCCCGAAGTTGGCGTGGAACATCACCACCCGTGTCTCCTTCGGGCGCAGCAAGAACTGCTGCCTCAGGAGCGCGACGGAACGGTCCTTGCTGCCGTCATTGACGAATACGATTTCGAAAGCAATCTTCAGCGCATCGAGGGCCGGATACAACCGCGTGAACAAGGTCGGCAGCACGGCCTCTTCGTTGTAAACCGGAATCACGACGCTGAGTTTGGGGTCAGACATGCAGAGCCTTCTTAGATCAATGATCTGCGGCGATCGCGCCTTGAGATTTCAAGAGCCCAAGCAATTCTTGGGTCTTCTCATGCATGAGCTTGATCGAGCCGCGCGCCTCCACATTGAGTCTGACGAGGGGCTCGGTGTTCGACGTGCGCAAATTGAACCGCCACTCCGGAAACTCGAACGACACTCCGTCGGTGCGGTCAAGAACCAGGGCCTGCGGCGCATAGCGAGCTTCCACCGCGGCCAGAGCGGCATTCGAGTCAGGCACGCGATAGTTTAGCTCCCCGCTCACCGGAAACAAGGCGATGCGCTCGCCCACGAGTTTCGAGAGCGGCTGCCCTGTTTCCGAGAGTATTTGGGCGATCAGCAGCCACGGAATCATGCCGCTGTCGCAATAGGCGAAGCGCCGAAAATAATGGTGCGCGCTCATCTCGCCGCCGTACACCCCGTCGACCTCGCGCATGCGCTGCTTGATGAAGGCATGCCCGGATTTTGACAGCACCGTCTCGCCGCCATGGGCCTTCACCACTTCAATGGTGTTCCAGGTGAGGCGTGGATCATGCACCACCTTGCCGCCGGGCAGGCCGCGCAGCAGTACCGAGGCCAACAGCCC
This sequence comes from uncultured Gammaproteobacteria bacterium, assembly GCA_963775565.1. Classification (GTDB taxonomy): domain Bacteria; phylum Pseudomonadota; class Gammaproteobacteria; order Steroidobacterales; family Steroidobacteraceae; genus Bog-1198. Next base: position 26,190 of record CAVZJP010000013.1, on the reverse strand, counting down.
GACGATGTAATAGCCCTCGATGAAGCCACCCTGCTCGTCGAACAAAAAGCAGCGATCGAAGTCGCCGTCCCAGGCAATGCCAAAATCGGCGCGAGATTCGCGGATGGCGTTGATGGTCGATGCGCGATTCTCTTCGATCATGGGATTCGGAATGCCGTTCGGAAAGTGTCCGTCAGGACTCGTGATGCACCTTGATGAACTTGAACGGCAGGTGCGGCTCGAGCTGATCGATGATGAGCCCCGCGCCGCCGTTGCCGGCATTCACCACGATTTTCAGGGCCTTAAGTTTCGCAGTATCAACATAGGTCAATAGGTGCGCGACGTAGGCGCGCATGGTGTCGATGCTTTTGCGCACGCCGGGCTGACGGCCTTAGGGTACTGCGCCTGCTCCGCGAATTGGCGGATGTCCTTGAGGCCGTTATCCGCGCTGATGGGCTTCGACTGCTCGCGCACGAACTTCATGCCGTTGTAATCGGGCGGATTGTGGCTGGCCGTGATCATGATGCCGCCGTCCGCCGTCTTGTCATCGAAGGTCGCGAAATACACGCCTTCGGTGCCGCAGATGCCGATGTCGAGAACGTCGACGCCGCTGTCGGTCAAACCCTGGCACACTGCATCGGCGAGACCTGCGCTGCTCAAGCGGATATCGCGGCCCACCACGACGCGTTTGGGATTCAAGAACTGGGCGTACCCGCGCGCCACGTTGTAGGCCACCTCATCATTGAGTTCGGTGGGGATGCGCCCGCGCAAGTCATACGCCTTGAAGCAGGTGATCGGCTTCACGTGTTGGTGCCTTTGCGCCCGTAGTTATCCTCGAAGCGCACGATATCGTCTTCGCCCAGATAGGAGCCGGACTGCACTTCGACAATGTGCAAGGCAACCTTTCCGGGATTTTCGATACGGTGCTTGGAGCCGATGGGAATGTAGGTCGACTCGTTCTCGGAAAGAAGAAAGACCTTATCGTCGCAGGTGATGCGTGCCGTGCCCTGCACCACGATCCAATGCTCGGCCCGATGATGATGCATCTGCAGCGACAGCACGCCGCCGGGCTTGACACTCAATCGCTTCACCTGAAAGCGCTCGCCATTGTCGATGCTGTCATAACTGCCCCAGGGCCGAAACACTTCGCGGTGCCACGCGGATTCGCTGCGCCCCAACTTCTTGATCTGGGCCACCAGTTCCTTCACGTCCTGGACTCGATCTTTGGGCGCCACCAGTACGGCGTCCTTGGTTTCCACAATGATGTGATCGTCCATCCCGACGGCGGCGACCAAGCGGCTGGTGGAGTGCACGTAGCAGTCGTGAGTGTCATACACCATGACATCACCCTGCAGCACATTGCCCTCCTCATCCGCCGGCAGCGCATCGAACAGCGAGGACCAGGAACCCACGTCGCTCCACCCCGCATCCAAGGGCAGCACCAATGCGTCCTGGGTCTTCTCCATCACCGCATAGTCGATGGATTCGCTGCGCACTTTCGCAAACGCGCCGGCATCGATACGGACGAAATCCAGATCCGTCTTCGCAGCCCGAAACGCAGCCGTGGAGGATTCCAGAATATCGGGTGCGAATGCCTTGAGTTCCGACAAGAAGCGTGCCGCCTTGAACATGAACATGCCGCTGTTCCAGTAGTAGTCGCCGGAGGCGACAAACTGCTGCGCGACATCGAGCGGCGGCTTTTCGATGAACTGCGCGACCTTAAACGCGGGACCTTCGCTCTCGCCGCGGCGAATGTAACCGTAGCCGGTTTCCGGCGCATGGGCGACGATGCCGAATGTCACGAGCTTGCCCTGTTCTGCCAAGGGCAGCGCCGCCCCGGCCGCGGCTTGAAAGCTTTGCGCATCCCGGATCACGTGATCGGCGGGGGCCACGATGAGGATGGCCTCAGGATCCGCTTGCTGAGCCTGCAGCGCGGCCAAGGCCACCGCGGGGGCCGTGTTGCGCCCCACGGGTTCCAACAAGATGGCGGAGGCCCCCAGCCTCAATGTGCGCAGTTGTTCGGCCACCGTGAAGCGGTGCGCCTCGTTGCACACGACGATGGGCGCAGTGGCACCCTTGATGCCGGCGAGGCGCGCGGCCGTGTCTTGCAGCATGGTCTGCCGGCTGGTCAGTGCCAACAGCTGCTTCGGATACATTTCGCGCGACAACGGCCAAAGGCGCGTACCCGCGCCGCCCGACAAGATCACCGGAACGATGGTGCTCACTTGAGAATAATCCCTCTGCCGATGGCGTAGTAGCTGAAACCCGCTCGCGACATATGCTCGGGATCGTACAAATTGCGTCCGTCGAAAATCACCGGCGAGCGCAGCGCGCGCTTGATGTCATCGAAATCGGGGCTGCGAAATTCCTGCCATTCCGTGACGATGGCGAGTGCGTCGGCGCCCTCGAGCGCTTCGGGAGCGGTCTTGCACAGGGTCAGATCGGCGCGCTCGCCGTAAATCCTGGCGCACTCCGCCATGGCCACGGGATCGTAGGCGCGTACCTTGGCGCCCTGCCGCCCACAGCGCCTCCATGAGTACGCGGCTGGATGCTTCGCGCATGTCATCGGTGTTGGGTTTGAACGCCAAGCCCCATAGCGCCAGCGTCTTGCCTTTGAGCGCGCCGAAGTGTCCCTTGATCTTGTTGAAAAGAACCTGTTTCTGGCGGCTATTGACGCTTTCGACCGCGGCCAGAATGCTGGCATCGTATCCCACCTCTTGGGCGGATCGCTGCAGGGCCTGTACATCCTTCGGGAAGCACGAGCCGCCGTAGCCCACACCCGGATAGATAAAGGCATAGCCGATGCGCGGGTCGGAGCCCAAGCCGACGCGCACCGACTCGATGTCGGCGCCGAAGCGCTCGGCCAGATTCGCCAGTTCGTTCATGAAACTGATTTTGGTCGCCAGCATCGAATTCGCCGCGTACTTGGTCAGCTCGGCGGAACGCACATCCATCACGATCATGCGGTCGCGATTGCGGGTAAAGGGTTCATACAGCGCCCTCATCAATTCCGTCGCACGATGACTGTCGGTGCCGATCACCACCCGATCCGGCTTCATGAAGTCGGCGATGGCCGCGCCCTCCTTCAAGAATTCCGGGTTCGACACCATGTCGAATTCGACTTGCGCGCGCCGCTGGGTCAGGGTTTCATTCACTGCGGCGCGCACTTTGTCCGCTGTCCCCACCGGCACGGTGGACTTGGTCACGACTACCTTGTACTCGCTCATGTGGCTGCCGATGGTGCGGGCCACTGCCAGAACATAGCGCAGATCCGCCGAGCCATCCTCATCCGGCGGCGTCCCGACGGCGATCAACTGGAACAAACCGTGTTCGACGCCTTCTTTAGCGTCGGTGGTGAAACGCAGACGTCCCGCGTCGGCGCCGCGCTTTACCAGCGCTTCCAGGCCGGGTTCATGGATGGGCACGTCGCCGCGCTGGAGCATGGCGGTTTTGCGCTCATCCACATCCACGCATAGGACATGGTTGCCCGCATCCGCCAAGCATGCGCCGGTGACGAGGCCCACGTAACCCGAGCCGAAAATCGTAATTCGCATGCGTAATATTCTGATTTAACTGGGAAAAGAGCCGGAAAGCCTAGCGGTTTTGGCGGATCAAGTAAAGGCGCAGCCCGGAAGCTTATCGGGATTTATTCAGCTCCAGGGCTCCTTCAGAAGCTTGCGTTCCCAGGCCAACGAACTCGACACGATCGCCTGCAGATCATCGAAACGCGGCTGCCAACCCAGTTCGGCTCGGATACGATCGGCTCTGGCCACAAGATAAGCCGGATCGCCGGCGCGGCGTGCCTCCTCGCGAATATTCAAGGGTTCGCCCGCGACCTGCTCGAGCATGCGCAGCACCTCGCGCACCGAGTATCCGTGGCCGTATCCCACATTGAGCGTGGTCGATTCGCCGCCGCTCCGCAGGTAGTTGAGCGCGTCCAGGTGCGCGGCAGCCAGATCCTCGATGTGCAGGTAGTCGCGCACGCCCGTCCCATCCGGCGTCGGGTAGTCGCTGCCGTACACGGACACGTGGGGACGCTTGCCCACCATGGCCTCACAGGCCACCTTGGTGAGCAGGTGCGAGCCGATGGTGGAGTGGCCGATCTGCCCTCCCGGATGTGATCCGGCCACATTGAAATAGCGAAGCGAGGCATAGCGCATGGGATTCACCGCCGCGATATCGCGCAGCATCCATTCGCTCATGAGTTTCGAGGTGCCGTAGGCGTTGATGGGCAAGGTCGGTGAGTCCTCACCTGCATAGCCATCCGGCGGCACGCCATAGACGGCCGCGCTCGAGGAAAACACGAAGTGCTTGATCTCGTTTTCGGCGCAGGCCTGCAGCAGCGCGCGCGTCCCGCAAGTATTGTTGCCGTAGTATTTCAACGGATTTGCCATGGATTCCGCCACGCTGATGTGGGCGGCAAAATGCATGACGGTATCCACTTGGTATTCGGCCAAGAGCTTGGACACCAGCGCGTAGTCACCGACATCGCCGACCACGAGATCGCCGGTGGTAATCGCTTGGCGGAAGCCCTTGATCAAATTGTCGATCACGACAACCTGTTCGCCGACCTCGCCCAATTGACGCACGACGTGACTGCCAATATAGCCGGCACCGCCGGTGACCAGGATCGTCCGGTTTACCAAATTTCCCTCGACTTAGGTTCTAGAGTTAACTCGGCCTAGCGGTATCGGAAGGCGCGGTAATTCTAGCAACTCGTCGGGGCTTAAGGTTCGTGACTTTACGGTCATCGGGCGGCATGGTCATTTGCCTAGCCCACACCAGATCGTGCGGTTGGGGCGCGGGTGTGTACTCGGCAACCACGTCGCTCAAAATCTGCAGCGAGCGCTGACAATCGAATCGGCTCATCGCCGACATGATTTCATTCAATAGCTCCTGTACACGATCCCAGGGCAAGGAGTGTTCAATGGCCCGCAGAATCATCGGATGTTCCGTGCCGGTGACATTGTTGCCGATCAGGAGCTCCTCGTAGAGCTTCTCCGCGGGGCGTAGTCCGGTGTACGAAATCTCGATGTCGCCATCCGGGTGCTGCTCATCGCGAACCGTCAGTCCCGCCAGGTGAATCATGCGCCGCGCGAGATCGCCTATTCTCACCGGCTTACCCATGTCGAGCACGAACACATCGCCGCCTTCCGCCATGGAGCCGGCCTGAATCACGAGCTGAGCCGCTTCCGGAATGGTCATGAAGTAGCGGATCACTTCGGGATGTGTCACGGTCACCGGCCCGCCGGCATTGATCTGTTCGCTGAACAAAGGCACAACCGAGCCGGAAGAGGCCAGGACATTGCCGAAGCGCACCATGCAAAATCGCGTTTTGCTGCCGCGCCGCTGCAAGCCTTGCAGGACAATTTCGGCAAAGCGCTTGGTGGCCCCCATGACATTGGTGGGGTTCACCGCCTTGTCGGTCGATACCAAGACGAAGGTCTCCACCTCGGCCTCGTGCGCGGCCTCCGCCGCGTACCACGTGGATATGACATTATTATTAATGCCCGCGATCACATTCCGCTCGACGATGGGCACGTGCTTGTAGGCGGCCGCGTGATACACGGTCTGGATGCGATACGCGCTCAAGATTTCGCGCAGCCGCAACCGGTCATGCGCGTTGCCGATGAGGCCGACCAGTTCCACCTGAAGGGAATTGCTTTCGGCAAACGCGCGAAGTTCCCGCTCAATATTGTAGAGCGCAAGCTCCGACATCTCGAACAGCACCAGCCGCTTTGGGCCCAGTCCAATGATTTGCCGGCATAGTTCCGAGCCAATCGAACCACCGGCACCGGTGACCATGACCACCATGTCGCGAATGCATGCGTCGAATAGTCCCGGTTTCGGAGGAACCGCGTCTCTTCCCAGCAGATCGCTCACATCGACTTCGCGTAAATCGGCCAAATTTGCCGTGCCGGTTACCAGTTGCTCAAGGTCGGGAACCGTTTGCACGTGCACGCCCAAAGGTTCGAGCAGCGTCAAGATCTCGCGCCTGCGACGGCGCGTCAGCGAAGGCAGCGCAAGCAAGATTCGATCGATGCCGTTTTCTTTGATCAGCGCCGGTAAGTTTTCCGGAAGGTGGACCTTGATCCCATTGACCAAGCGGCCGCGCAGACCTTTGTTGTCATCAATGAAAATAACCGGATCAAAGGCGCGCGTGGTCAACAAAAGGTTGGATAAATGGGCACCGGCTTCCCCTGCACCGTAAATCGCGACGCGCGCAACGGTCGGCATGATGTATCGTCGTAACAGGTAGTAGCGGACGACAAACCGCGATCCCCCGACATACAGCAAGGCGATAACGGCATAGATCGCGACCACGTTCCAGGTGAGAACGGGAATCTGAAACAGGATCCCCGCGATACCTAAGATCACGGCGCTGATGACCACCGAGAGGGCCACGACAAAAACGGCCTTGTGACCCAGGAAGCGGATTACCGCGCGGTATAGGCCGGCACGGACGAAGACTGGAATAGTGACGGCAACAACTGCCAGGAAAGCAGGCCAATCGGACAAACTCTCTTCGGGGTAGCCCATCTTGAGACTGATTGCAGTCCACAGGGCCAGAGGAATCATCACACAATCGGTACAAACGGATATCAAGCGCTTCAAGCGGCGCGGCAACTCAACTGTCTTGCGCGCGAAATCACCGCCCTTCAGCATCAACTTGGGATCCAAGCAACCCTCCCTGAATCAGCCCCCAAAGCCGTTTTGGCCGTTGAGGCGTGGTTTAGTTCCCACCTCTTCGACAACAACTCCCTCTGCACAGACAGTGTACCCAATTTGAACGGGAATAAAACACTGCATTTGCGCATCACGCGCACATTAGGGGAAAACGCGCAGCGCGCGTTACGGTTGACTGTCAGGTTTTAGAGACGCGATTCGAATGCGTGATCTTTAAACCAGCTGTAAGTCGACTGTATACCCGCTGTAAGGGAAATGCGGGGACGCCAGCCTAATCCTGCGAGACGTGAAACATCGAGCAATTTGCGAGGCGTCCCATCGGGCTTGGAATGATCAAATTCCAAGGCGCCCGTGTAGCCGATCACCGACATGATGGTCTCCGCCAACTCGCGGATGGTTAGGTCCTCGCCCCAACCGATGTTGACCATGGGTTCTTCGTCGTAGTTTTGCAAAAGAAACAGTACCGCGTCAGCCAAATCATCGACATGAAGGAACTCACGGCGCGGCGTCCCGGTACCCCAAATCTCGACCGTTTTGTCATTACGGAGCTTGGCTTCGTGAATTTTCCTGATTAGCGCCGGCAAAACATGCGAGCTTTGCAGGTCAAAGTTGTCGCCGGGACCATACAGATTGGTGGGCATCAATGAAATCGCATTGAAACCGTACTCCCGGCGGTAAGCCTGGCACATCTTGATGCCGGCGATCTTGGCGATTGCGTACCACTCATTGGTCGGCTCGAGCGGCCCGGTCAAGGAGGTAGTCCTCCTTGATGGGTTGCGGGCGCCAATTTTGGGTAGATGCAGCTCGACCCCAGAAACACGAATTTCTCGACGCCGGATCGATATGCCGCATCGATGACGTTGTCCTGGATTAAGAGGTTGTCACGCAGGAATCCCGCTGGATGAGAATCATTCGCAAGTATGCCGCCGACGCGGGCGGCAGCCATGATGACCGCCTGGGGACGAGCGTCGTCAAAGAATTGTCGAACGGCGCTCTGTTCGGTCAGATCGAGTTCTTTGTGCGAACGAACGATGAGGTTCCCAAAGCCACTGGTTCTGAGAGACCTAACCACCGCCGAGCCCACCAGGCCGCGGTGCCCGGCCACGTAGATGCGAGAATCTTGAGGCAGTTTCACGGGCCTACTCGTGGTGGCTGTAAACCTTGAAGCCCTCTTTGGCCACAAGAGCATCACGCTTGGCTTCTTCCAGATCGGAGGCCACCATCTCCGCAACCAGTTCGCTGAAGCTCACTTCCGCGGACCAGCCGAGTTTTTCTCGCGCCTTCGAGGGATCACCCAACAGCGTCTCCACCTCCGTCGGACGAAAGTAACGGGGGTCCACATGGACGATGGTGCGCCCGCTGTTTGCATCAATGCCTATCTCATCGACACCCTTACCTCGCCATTCGATTTTCATATTGAGCAATGATCCGGCAGCGACTACGAAATCGCGAACCGAATGCTGCTTGCCCGTGGCGATGACGAAATCCTCCGCGACGTTCTGTTGAAGCATCAGCCATTGCGCCTTGACGTAGTCGCGCGCGTGACCCCAATCTCGCTTGGAATCGAGATTGCCAAGATGCAGGCTTTCCTGCAATCCCACGCGGATGCGCGTCAACGCACGGGTAATCTTGCGCGATACGAATGTTTCGCCGCGCAGGGGAGACTCGTGGTTGAACAAGATTCCGTTGCATGCATACATGCCATACGCTTCGCGGTAGTTCACGGTGATCCAGTACGCATATACCTTCGCGGCACCGTAGGGCGAACGCGGATAGAAGGGTGTCGTTTCTTTCTGCGGAATCTCTTGCACCTTGCCGAACATCTCAGATGTCGATGCTTGATAAAATCGCGTCTTCTTTTCGAGTCCCAGTATCCGTATCGCCTCCAAGGACTCGAAGCGTGCCTACCGCATCGGAGTTAGCCGTGTATTCGGGAGTTTCAAAAGAGACCGCTACATGACTTTGAGCAGCGAGGTTGTAGATCTCGTCCGGCTGAACCTCTTGAATGATTCGGATGAGATTGGTTGAGTCCGTCAGATCCCCGTAGTGCAGCCTCAGCCGTACTTCGATCTCGTGAGGGTCCTGATATAAATGATCGATGCGATCAGTATTGAACGAGGAGGCGCGACGTTTGACGCCGTGAACCAATACCCCTTGGCCAGTAGAAGCTCGGCCAGGTAAGCTCCATCTTGTCCGGTGATACCCGTAATCAGGGCGCGTTTCTCCAGATCGATCTCCTCACCTTGAAACGCCTCTCGTTGGCGGTGTTTCTACGAAATATATACCTTGAATGACATTATCAGCGAACAGCTACTGTCGAAGAGCCGCTTGAACTACTAGCAATGTCTGTATTCGAGGCGGCCTGGAAAATGCCCAGCGCAGGATTCGCGAGATCTGCGAACTCCGTACCACGGCACGGTTAAGGCGCCCGGGTGATGAGTTGCAAATCGTCTGAGTTCTAGCCGAGTAATGCGGCTTGGCAATACTCTACCATACATGAATCTCAGTGCCTCCAGCGGCGTGCGGGCCCACTCGATCCCGGGAAACGCGTAAATCTTGAGGTTCGACCACGATACGTCGGAAAGACGGTAATGAGGGTAACGCCGGCGAAGCGGCCACGGGCACTGCGGGGTCAATCGGGCCGAAACGTGGGATGGCACACATGACGGGTAGTATCGTGCGGTCAGGGCCAATGGCGCCACGCCCACCATAGGACTCGGCCATTAGTCCGGGGCAGCCAGCACTTCTTCCCAATTGCTGGGCGCGAGCCGGGTAGCCAATCGCGCTATATCATGCAACTGAATGAGCCTCAGCGTATGCGCTCTCATGTTTCCGGCAGCGTGAAGCAATAAGTGGATCATTAGAGATGCAAGCGATCGATAGGAATTGAGTCCGGCGCGCGTCAAGGTCGGGAAAATAAATTGTGTAATATCTGTCTCATTGACGGGCAGCCGTCTGAACGCTCGTGTGCAGTTCGATCTTAATCGGATTGTCTATATGCTCACCAAGACTGACAACTGTAGCTGCGTTTGCTAGTCGCGACTCGAAGCTGATGTCGCCACGTGGCGAAGGTCGCTTCGTAGTCACATTCCTTCAGCAGTCTGGTCATTGTCTCAAAGTCAATTTGCGCCACGAGCAAATCGATATCGGCCATCGGCCTGTCCCCGACGTCGTAAACACCGAGCGCGTGCAGAGCTGCTCCCTTGAGGGCAACGAACGGAATCCCTTCGCGCCGGGCCAGGAAATCGAGTTGCACCAAGAGGCGCTCGATTTTCCGTTGTCGTCCTGCAACGTGGCAGCGCTGTTCCTGCAGAAAGTGCTGCCAATTCTCAGGCCCCGTCAGTGGAATACTGCAGCCAACTGTGAAGATATGCCCTGCATCGCCGCGACGGCCTGTGCAATGCGCCATTCAAAATGATCCCACGCCGGCGCATGACCGGTGGGGGCGGTGAACTCGCACGCCAATGCCTCCGTGGTCTTAAAAAGCGCAGCCGCCACCTTGGTCAACGAGTCCGGACTCGTTAGGTAATCCGAGAATTGATTTTTCACGCAAGTATGTACCTGTTCGTGTAGTTCAAGTTGCCCAGACACTGTGCTGCGCAGTTGTCGGCCGCGGAAACGGGCGCAATAGGAAGTACCCATTGATAGCGAGCAATCAGCAATATGATAGCGCAGAAATTCCGAGGCGAGCGGAACACCCAAGGGTAATCTCTTTTGGAATGACGCACTCCACTTTCACGGCTTCAAATCCTGAGAATAACTTGCATTAATCCGAGTATCTCAATCTGTTTTGATGATGCATGGGCGGGTTGTAGCGGCGCCACTGATCTTCGCTGTAACGATAGAAGTTGCACAGCTGATTCTTGAGTCTGCCGAGGCGTAGTCATTGTGATTGTCGATGATGAAGCTCACGCTACCCGCCGGCGCTTCGCGGCCCGCGCGTCTCCCGATCTGCGTTTTCAACGTTACCGCCCGGATGGGAACTTTGACACTACTCGTCACTTAACGTGGGTCGGCATCGCACTAGACCTCTTGGCCGGATATATAGATGTCGGACCCGGAGCAACGCATTTTCGAGCCTCACAGCGCAGTTTTTTGCAAATCTTTGCATATCGCTGGGTTTCCAAAGCTAGGCCAGTTGCGACAGAATACCCCCGGCCACCACGGCAGATTCTGCGCGTTAAGGTGTTGGCAGACTCACGCGAGGCTGTGGTAACGGGAGCGCGTTAGAACTACAGGCGAAGCCATGAAACGATAGGTCGACCAGAACGGGCTGGGCGTCGCGGATCGCCGCCTCAAGCGACCGGCCGTGTCGCGGTGATTCCGGCGCGCGGCGGTTCCAAGCGGATACCTGGCAAAAATACCCGTCATTTCCTGGGCAAACCTGCAATTGCTTACGCAATTGCCGCTGCGCGGCGCAGTCAGCTTTTCGACCGAGTCGTGGTTTCGACGGACAGTCCACATTGCAGCGACGGCCCTCGCGTTCGGGGCTGAGGTTCCGTTCAGCCGGCCAGCGGAACTCGCCGGCGACCTTTTGCGGAACGTTGGAGGTGTTCCGCCACGCGCTGCAATACTTGGACCTGCAACAGAACGTGCCCTTCGCTTTTGCATGCTGCATATATCCGACCGCGGTGCTGGTGATTGAGGAACCTTGCATCCGGGCGTTCGATAGGCTATCTGCCTCACCACGGCACAACTATTGTTTCAGCGTGTGTGAGTTTCGCCACCCAATCGAAAGGGCCTTGCGGATCGGCAACGACGGAACGGTCGCTCCGGTCCATCAAGATCATTCCTTGACTCGTTCGCAGGATCTTAAGCCACACTATTTCGATGCCGGACTTTTACTGGGGAACCGGCAGGCGCGGTACCGCGGGCATCCCATTTTTACGGGCGGGTCGCTGCCGTATATCCTGAATTCCAACGAATTCGTTGACATAAATACGCCGGCAGACTGGCAGCTGGCCGAGGCGATGGCGAGGAGCTTGGGCGTCGTCGAGCAAAACTCCGATGCGGCGCGTTCCCTCGTGTGTCGCGGTGCTACCGCCGATAAATAATCGTGAGTCCTCAACCGGACAAGACTCTCATTCGCCGTGAGCACGAGAATTTTCGACTCCCGACATAGGCTTTTGAAAAGTCAATTTTCTCGGATGTTTCTCGATCGACAACGCGAAGAGCAACACCAAGCGCAGCGACGGCGCTACAATCCAAATTTAGGCTTTGGCAACAAATCCGGCACTAAGAACGAGCAGGTCACAAGCTCAACATTATGAAGCGCTTTGCGATTATTCGCCCCTACGCCAATTTGCCATCGGACGGGGCTAGCAACGACCGCTACGTTCACTTATGCAAGGAGCTCCAGATGAGAGGCGCTGATGTTCGCCTATTTTGCTCGACCTTCGTTCACAATCGAAAAGGGAGGCGTTCTGAGGAGAAGTCCGAAAAAAATCGGAGACTATTGCCATTTTTTCGGGAAATTGAATCCACTTCCTACGCCACATATCTTGATCAGTCGAATAATTCACGAGCCGTGCTCGGCATTAAGGCCCTATTTCTGCGAGCCAAAAGCGCGCGACGGACATCTTGATCGGGGAACTGATTTTTTTTGTTGGATGGATTTTTTTGGCGTACGCCTTTCTCTTCCGAGTCAGAATTAAGGCCGATATTATTGACATTTGGCCTGAAGCAGACTTGAGGGACCTCGGCAGACTGAGAATTTACTCCGGGCCGCCCTCTATGCGCCACTTCGGTTATCTCGTAGGCTCAGGCTATCGCTGTATGGAGATGTCAGCTTCGTCAGTAGTGCGCACGCAAGAAAATTGAACAGGGCGCCCCGCAACGTGTTTTATTGGGGCTCGGATCTTGTGCCTGATCGCGCAAAGACGCCTGGGTCGCGACCACTAACGATCATCTACGCCGGGTCATTTGGAGAGGGCTATGATTTGGCGACTGTCTTGGAGGCTGCGAGGGATGCCGCGGCAACCCCAAATGTCTCGGTACGGTTTAAGTTTGCAGGTCAAGGTACGTACGGCGATATGGTCAGGAAGGCCGCTGATGCAGGTCTGATTGAATACCTGGGAAATGTAAAGAAAGAGGCTCTCTCGGAATGCTATTTTGAATCAGACATCGGCCTGTTGCTACGAAGAGGGTTCGATGGTCGCGATGCCGATTAAGTTTTTCGATTATCCAACTTTGGGCTATTTTGTCTTTCGAGCCTTAAGTTGGAGGTCAAGGAGATATTGGATCGGGAGGGACTTGGTGAGACTTACAAGGCTGGCGATAGTAGAGACCTTTACGAGAAGATTGTTTACTTGGCGATGCATCGGGATAAGCTAGCCGATGTTGCAGGTCAATGCATTTCGTTGGCCCGTCAGTTTTCTATTTCGGTGCAATACAACGCCTTTGCCAATTGGCTTGAAGATGAATCCTCGGCTCGAAAGCAATGAACCCAAGGACGCGCAGTCCCAAGTCGACGAATGAAGCGATTTGTTGACGTCGTTGGTGTCGTCGTTGGGCTCATTTTTATGTCGCCAATTCTAGTTATCGCTGCCATTGCGATACGCATCGAGATGGGCCACCCATATTTTTTCGGCAGACGCGTCCGGGCCTTCATGGGAAACCCTTCGTATTGCTGAAATTTCGCACCATGCACGATAGTGTGGATTTACAGGGCAATGTTTTGGCAGATAGTGAGCGCTTGACCAAATTTGGTCGCATTCTTCGGCGCACGAGCATCGATGAGATTCCAGCGCTTTGGAATGTGTTGGTTGGCGACATGAGCCTTGTTGGGCCGCGCCCTTTGCTAATGGAATATCTTCCGTTGTACTCCTTCGAGCAAGCGCGGCGACATGAAGTGCGGCCTGGAATTACTGGCTGGGCCCAGGTCAACGGGCGCAATGCAATATCCTGGGAAGAAAAATTTGCATACGATGTGTGGTACATCGGGCACCAAGCTATAGGGCTCGATCTGATCATACTTTGGAAAACGCTCATGAAGGTGATCGCCGCAGAAGGCATCTCGCAGGATGGCCACGTGACGATCGAGAAATTCAGGGGGAGTCTGAATTGAAGCTGCTGATTGCGGGCGCCGGCGGACACGGCCGGGTCATCGCCGACACTGCAGCAGACAGCGGGATTTGGTCAGAATTGCCTTTCTGGATGACCGTCTACCGGATGCTGTTGAACCGAATGAATGGCCCGTAGTTGGCCGGCTCAAAGACCTGCAAAAGCTATGGACCCAATATGACGCGTGTGTTGCGGGATTTGGTGATGCAGAATTGAGATTCCAGATCCTTGAGCACGCCCAGTTGGCAGGACTAAGGCTTGCTGTAGTTACGCACGGCGGGCTTCGGTGAGTTCGCACCGCGACTCAAGGCGGCGTCTAGTGTTCTCTGGGGCCGTTGTGAACATTGGTGCGGGGCTGAACCGAGGCTGCATTGTAAATACCGGGGCCACGGTCGATCGTGATTGCCAACTGGCGCAGGGCGTACATATTTGTTCAGGGGCACTGTTGCGGGAAATGTCATTGTCGGCGCACGCACGTGGTTTGGTATCGGCGCGGTTGCGATACAAGGGATCAGAATAGGCGCAGATGTCACGGTAGGCGCTGGCGCAGTTTGGCGCGGATGTTCCCGACGGAGTCACAGTTTTTGGTGTTCCGGCGAGGGAGAAGTAGGCTTGGATGGCGTGCCATTGGATGAGTCCGGACTTATGAATAACCCAATCAGACACATTGCAGAGCCCATGCGTCCGTGGCCTTGGTTTGCGCCCGATGAGCGGGCGGCAGCGGATGTCGTGCTGGCGAGCGGGAAGGGTTAATTACTGGACCGGGCAGGAAACCAGGCAATTCGAAAAAGAATATGCTGCCTCTCTAGGCGTAAAACACGCAATTGCACTCTCAAATGGCACGGCTGCCTTGGAACTGCCGCTGCGTATGTGGGACATCGGGCCGGGCGACGATGTCATTGTCACGCCACGTTCGTTTATCGCATCAGCTAGTTGCGCGGCTTTGCAAGGTGCAAGGCCGATCTTTGCGGACGTGACTCGGATAGCGGGAACCTAACTGCGGAGACCATTGCAAGGGTACTTACTCCGAAAACTCGAGCAATCGTGCTGGTGCACTTGGCAGGCTGGCCCTGCGACATGGATCCAATTATGGCACTGGCGGAGCCGCGCGGAATTAAAGTGATCGAGGATTGCGCGCAGGCTCATGGTGCGCGCTACAAGGGTCGGCCGGTCGGTTCAATCGGACACGCAAGTGCATTTTCCCTTTGCCAAGACAAGATAATGACGACCGGCGGTGAAGGTGGGCTGCTGGTGACGAATGACGAAGAGTTGTGGGAAAGGTGTTGGTCATTCAAGGATCACGGTAAAACTTGGGATGCGGTCCACCTACGTGAACATGGACCCGGGTTTCGCTGGGTTCACCATCGATTTGGAACTAATTTGCGGCTTACGGAGGTGCAGGCCGCAATCGGCAGGCGTCAGCTGCTGAAGCTTGACAGTTGGGTTGCGGCGCGACGACGCCATGCATCTATATATGCTGAACGGTTGCCTGCCGTGCCGTCATTGAGAATTCCACCGGTATCGGCTGATTTCTACCATGCACGGTACAAATTTTATGTGTATGTGCGGCCGGGAGCACTAAGAAATGGGTGGTCTCGGGACCGCATAATTGAAGCTGTAAACGAACGTGGCGCGCCATGTTTCTCCGGTTCCTGTTCGGAAATCTATGTGAGCGTGCGTTTGAAGGGACCGGGTGGGTACCGCCTGGGCGATTGCCGTGGCTCGGGAGCTGGGCGAAACCAGCTTAATGTTTCTCGTGCATCCCACATTGACGGATGATTATGTTCATCGCGTTTGCGATGTAGTGCAGGATGTCTTGACGGTCGCGGCTGATTGAATTGGGTTGGAGGGAGAATTTGGCAACGCAGATCGCCCTTCTCCCAATTACTTTTTGGCGCAAAAGTGACCTCACCAAATACATTACCGCCATAGTGTCCTTCCTCACGGAAATTGCTTCGCAGCCCCCGCGTACTGTCCGACGGGATGTTGGTGCGCATTGGGGCGATGCAAACGGCGCCTACTCTTGATGGGATCTGCCGCTATCTGTCTACTATCTTGCATTACGCCGGATTCGATTGCGGCGGGGCTGGATTCCAAAACGACATTGTTTGTGCGTCGAGCGCTCGCATTCTCCCGGTCAGGCTGCTTGCGGTGGCGTTGATGGTTCTCGGTCTCACACCCATTCGTATTCGAATCGATAGCGCATTCTACTGTATACTTTTGTTTTTCTCGCCAACTGGATTACTTCCCCCGTGGCATCAATATATTTCGTGTGCGTCATGGCGTCGCGGTCGAACAAACATTCGGCGCACGACTTTTCAGCTGAATGAAGAATTATTCCTTGAGAAAACGAGTGCTTGTTACCGGCGGTGCTGGGTTTCTCGGCTGCTCCACCGGGTCGGGCGAACACAGCGATCCGCTGGCAAACGCGGGGTCGGCCTTGATGTTCACATTCACCGCGGCGATGCCGAGGTTCAGGCGGCCAAGGTATGATTTCATCGCCTCCACGGTTTCCACTTCGTAGGGATGCACGACCTCGGCTCCGGAAACGCCGGGTACGCGCGCCATGCGTTCGAGTTTCTGCTCGATGGTCAGGGGCTCCTGGTATTCGCAGAATCGATCGCGCAATTTGCCAAAAAACGCCGTAATAATCGCGTGCTTCATGATGTCCTCTCTAGTAATTCAATGTGAGTCTCGTAAGCGCCGCATAGAAGTGATGCCCTCATCTTACTTCCCGGCGTGGATAATGAGGAGGCCGGGCGCCTCGCCGAACGATTGTGGCCTGGACAGTTGGTAAACGCCCGGGCCGGGGATCGGCTGCGGTTCGCGCGCGCCGGTCCAAGTGTCGATCCATTCGCC
Organism: uncultured Gammaproteobacteria bacterium; assembly: GCA_963775565.1. Taxonomy (GTDB): domain Bacteria; phylum Pseudomonadota; class Gammaproteobacteria; order Steroidobacterales; family Steroidobacteraceae; genus Bog-1198. The sequence continues at coordinate 9,603 of CAVZJP010000013.1, read as the reverse complement.
TTTAGCTGGTCCGTTCAACGACCTGAGATTCAGGACGACGCCGCGTCCGCGGAACTCGCTCCGCCCGCCGCGGTAGTGGAACGGGTTCTGGCGGGCCTCCCGAGCGCCCCGACCCCCCGCCGCCGCGGAGTGTTAGCGCCCTCGGCCGGACTATCCGAATAGCAGGCGTACACCTCTCCGGGGATGGCGAGGCACGTGCCTCCGAACGCCAACTGTTGGCGGGTTCCATGCGCCAGTAGGGCAGCGCGGAAAGAGTTTCGTTCAACTGTTGGAAACGGGCGGCGCCGGGCGACTCCGGCTCCGGCTTGATCACATCCCAAGCCGTGTTGTTGTAGTAATAGACGTGATAGCCGCCCGCCAGATAAACCAGATAGGCCCGGCGCAGCACTTCCTGCCATTCGATTACCTGGTTGTAGGTGGGCAGGTTGTCCACGCCGCGTTCGTAGCCTCCGGTCTCGGCGTTCACGACGGGCCAGTTTCGCAAGGTGCGGTCGAAGGCGATCGCCTCCGCCCAACTGGTATGCTGCTGGTCGGTGCGGAAATCGGTATTGGTGTTCAGTTCGGGATTCCAGTCGTATATGTCGTTGTCGTGGGCGGTGAACAGGCGGCGGTAGGCATCGTTGGAGCGGACCAGGTCCGTCAGCCGTTTCTGCAGGGTCTTGTCCTTCTCGTTGTAGCTCTCCTTCGAGAAATCCCAGACCACGTTGGAATAGCCCTGGTATCGGGCGGTCACATATTTGAAATAGCGTTCTTCGTCGACGCTACCCGGAGGCGGCCAGTTGACCTGCTTGTTATAGACCTTGAGCATGATGTGCGCAACGATGCCTTTGTCCCGCAAGGCGTTCATCATGACGTCGTACAACTGAAAGAATTTGGTGTTGAGCCGGGAATGGTCGGGCTTTTCATTGGTGCCTTCCCAGGCGTACAGCGCGGGCGGGCCAAAGTCCCACTCGCAACTCTTGCCGGGCAGCCCACTCGTATCGTGCGCATAGACGTTTACCAGGACGTGGTTGAAGCCGCGGGCGGCGATCTGGTCGATCAGTTTGTGCATCACCCGGCGCTGGGGGTCGAACATTTCGACGGCCCACAGCAAGTCGGCTTCGTATCCCGCCAGGAAGTAGCGCGTTCCGTCCTGGTAGACGAAGTGGTAGGGATGTAGCGGGTCCACCCGGAGGCCGCCGTGGATCGGGTCATGCTTGTTGGGCTGACATTCGATGCCGGTCTCAGCGCGACCGTTCAGCGCCGGCAGGGAGGACCGCGTGCGCAGGGACCACGTCCCCAGCGTAGTCGGCGAAAATCGAATTTTCCAAACGCCGTTTCCGTCGTAGAAACCCGGCACGGAGAGGCGAACGCCTCCGGGGCCGATGAAATCGCCGGCCAGTTCGACGTCAAACGGATTTCCGGATGCCTGGGCCTGATATGAAAAGTCGTAAGAGTTGTACTGCTCAATGGTTACGGCCGCGCATGGGGTCATGGCGGCGATCCACAGCGCGCAATAACAGATGGCGTGTCTCAAGATCCGAATCCCCTTTTCCGCCACCTCGGACGTCGCGCAACGTCTCATCCACGAGTGCAGTGTGATTCACCGGCACCGGCTCGCTAGAAGGATTAATGGAATAGTAGGACAATCCTGCGGAGGGCGCGAGCATGCGATTCACCGCAGAGACGAGAGGCGAGAGATAAGGCAGAGAAAGGGGGGAAGAGCGGGAGGGTGGTGGGGGTATGGGACGATCCTGCCGGTGGGATAATGGTTCCGTGCTGCTGGATCTCCTTTCGGAGTTGCCGGTTGCCGAACCATATCGGGACACCACGATGTGATCGTTCGCGGAATTATCAACTTGCCCTCGATCCCAAGTTCCCGTTTCAAGATAAGGCTGTTATCGTATATCGCCCGCGGCGATGTCCAATCCGTTGCGGTTCAACTGGCACGAGCGGCTGGAGTTCTTAGTGCCCGTCGCGGGCCGCGGATCCTTCCGGATGGGCGAGCGGGTCTTCGATTTCGCGCCCGGCGACATCATCGTCGTGGATAATCTCAAGCTGCACGGCCCGTTAAGCTACCGCGGACCGGAACGTCTATTGGCTGTGATTACGTTCATGCCAGACCTGGTCAGCAACCCACTCTCCTATCCCGTGCGATGCGAGTTATCTGTCCGCATTCTACTCGCGGCCGTCCGAACTCGATCCCAGGGTGCGCACGACGGACAAGGCGTCGGCCGATATCCATTCGGCGATCGTCAACATGCTGCGCAGTTATCTGGATGAGACGGCGTTGGTGGAACGGCGGCGGGCGGGATGCAAAGTTTATTTGTTGCAGGTTCTCCACCATCTTTCCCTGCATTTCGGCATGACCAGCCAGCCGGCCGGAGACTACGAGAGCAACCGCCGGGAGTCGTTCCAGTTTGGACGGCTCTACGAGTATTTGCAGGAGAACTATGCCGACCGGATCACGGTGTCGCGCGCGGCGAGCATGCTCGCCCTGAGCGATTTTCAGTTCATGAAGTTCTTCAGAAGGGCCACCGGCATGACATTCGTCACTTACCTGACGCGATTGCGGCTGGCCCACGCGCATCGGCTGCTGGCGGAGACGGACCGCTCCATCGCAGACATCGCGGCGGAAGTCGGATTCTCGGACCAGAGCTATTTCGACCGCCGCTTCCGTCAGCACTACGAGCAGTCTCCCCGCGATCTTCGCGCCTCGGCAGGATCGTTCAAATAGGCGGGGAATTGTACTAGAGCGGCCGCCCTTGGCAAGTGTACAGTCTCTCTGTAGGTGTGCGAAATGGCAAACGAGATCGAAAAGAAGAACTTTTATACCGATGTGAAGCAGCAGAACGAGGCCTTTTTCCTGAAGGGATCGGAATCACTGGACTGGGGCATGAAGAACCGCTTTGCGAGAATCTTCCAGCCCGGGTCAGGCAAGACGTGATGCTGGCCATCGACCACGGATACTTTCAGGGCCCGACGACCGGCCTGGAGCGCGTGGACATATCGATTCGGCCTTTACTGCCCTACGCCGATACGTTGATGCTGACCCGCGGAATTCTCCGCTCCGTGATTCCTCCGGCGTTCGGCAGGGGAGTGGTTCTGCGCGCCACTGGCGGGCCTAGCATTCTCAAGGAACTCTCCAACGAGCAGGTGGCGGTGGATATCGAAGATGCCTTGCGGCTGAATGTCAGCGCCCTGGCTGTCCAGGTATTCATCGGCGGAGAATGCGAGACGCAGAGCGTGCATAACATGACCCGCATAGTGGACGCCGGAAATCGCTATGGCGTGCCGACCCTGGCCGTGACCGCGGTGGGCAGGGACATGGCCCGGGATGCGAAATACATGCGCCTGGCGTGCCGCATCTGCGCCGAACTCGGCGCCACTTATGTCAAGACGTACTATGTCCCCGAGGGCTTCGAGACAGTCACGGCCTCATGCCCCGTTCCCATCGTGATCGCAGGTGGTAAGAAGCTGCCGGAACTTGACGCTTTGAAGATGGCTTACGACGCGGTCCAGCAGGGCGCCCTGGGCGTCGATATGGGCAGGAATATCTTCCAGGCCGACTTGCCGGTGCGCATGATCCAGGCGGTAAGGATGGTGGTACACGAGGGCGAAACGCCCGAGCAAGCCTACCAGTATTATTGCGCGAAGCGGGCGGAAAGCCCTGTAGCCGTGTAGTCCGGAGGTGTGGACCGATGCGGGACCTATGGTCGGAAAGCGACGCCGCTGACATTAGCCGGCAGTTTGGGCCCAAATGGGGCGAAGATCTGGCGCTACAGGCCTACTGTAGCCGGCTTCTCGCGGGCGAGAAGGAGTTCGCTTTGCCGGGCGGTGCGAGTCTCTCGGTCAAGGGATCACGCGCGAATGTCTTCGGAGAAAACGCACCGGCCATGTGGATCATGGAAGCGGGTGGAGCGTCGCCCTCCGGATTCGTGGCGGTGGACCTGTTGTACTTACGCAGACTGCGCGAATTGAAATCGCTGGCCGATGGCGAATTGATCGAAGAACTCCGGACCCATGTGTTCCATTCCGGCGCTCCTGTGCCACCGCCCGAGACTATGGCGCATGCGTTGCTGCCTATGAAATACGTGATTTACGCGCGGGCCGGCGCGGTGCTCGCGCTGGCAGAACAGGGAGACGGCGCGCAGGTAACGAGCGGTGAGCTCGGCGGCCCGGCGGTGCTGGTCCCGCATTTTGGGCCGGCATTCGAAGCCGCCAAGGCTGCTGCCGAAGCTTATGAAGCCCGGCCACAGGCGCAGGCCGTCATCTGGGCCGGGCATGGCATAGTAACTTGGGGAGATACGGCACGCGCAGCTTACTGCTCTTTGGTAGAGATAGTCTCGCGCGCGGAAGCTTACTTAGACAGGCAGGCCCCACCAGTAACTTACGTCCTCCCGGCGACGCAAGAAATCGACGCACGCATAAAGATAACGGCTCCCATAGTCCGAGGGCTGCTGGCGCGGCGAATGACTGATTCGGGCCAGACGTTCGGCCGCGTGATTCTCAGGCCGCTTTGCAGCCCGGAGGTTAACGGTCTGCTGGCCGGCACGCGTGGCAAGGAAGTGGCCCTGATGGCCCCGCTGGCCGCCGCCAACGCAGCCATCACGAAACCTTTTTCGGTGTGGGTCGATTCGCCTGACTATGGCGATCCGGAACACCTGCGCCGGCAAGTTTCGGAAGCTATGGACCAGTTCGAGCGGAGTTACAAGGAGTATTACTCACGCAACGCGCCGGTAAATGGCGGACAGGCCCGCCAGGTAGACTCCGCTCCAGCGGTCGTAGTCATGCCCGGAGTAGGGGCTTTGTGCGCCGGTACGGACGTTGCCGCGTCGGCGACGGTGCGCGACGCCGCCGAGGCGACCTTCGCGCCTCGCAGCCGGCTCACGGCCACGGCAGTCTCGCAGTCGATGCCCGAAGCCGAACTATTCCGACAGGAACATAGCGCGTTTGCGCGCCCAAAGCCGAACCCGCGCCGCTGTCCGGCCGGATCGCACTGGTCACCGGCACCGCGGGAGCGATCGGCGCGGGCATCGCCGAGGGGCTCCTGCGCAGCGGATGTGCGGTGGCGCTCGGCGACCTCCCCGGAGAAGGGCTGCGTAGTGTGTGCGAGGAGTACCGCGAGAAATACGGCGAGTTGGTCATGGAGCTGCCGTTCGATGTTACCGATCCGGCTGAAGTTACGGAGGCGTTCGGAAAGGTGATTCGGAAATGGGGAGGGCTCGATCTGGTGGTGGCGAACGCCGGTATCGCTCATGTCTCCTCGCTTGTCGAAATGAAGCTGGAAGCGTTTCGCAGGCTGGAGCGCGTGAACGTTGAGGGAACCCTTAATATTCTCTCCGAGTGCGCCCGGCATTTTGCGCTCCAGGCCTGTGGCGGCGATGTGGTGCTGATATCCACGGAAGAACGTGTTCGCTCCCGGCGCTAAGTTCGGCGCATACAGCGCAACCAAAGCCGCGGCACATCAACTGGCAAGAATCGCCAGCCTGGAGTTTGCGGAATTGGGCGTGCGCGTCAATATGGTGGCTCCCGACGCGGTATTTCACCATGCGCCCGTCCCTCAGGGCTGTGGGCTGAAGGGGCCGACCGTGCGCGATCGCACGGCTACCACCCGGATCAGCTCAAGCGTATTATCGGAGCCGCTGCCTTCTGAAATCGGAAGTGAAGGCAGAGCATGTGGCGAACGCGGTGCTCTTCTTCGCCACCCATCAGACGCCCACTACCGGGGCCACGCTGCCGGGGGATGGCGGCCTGCCTGAAGCGACGCCGCGATAGAGTTACGAATCGGACAGCACGGCGTGCCGCGCGCGATCCTCTTGTTCCAACTCATGCATCCGGGAGACTTTGGAAGCGAACGGCCCGCCTCGAACTCCGACTGCATCCAGGCGGTAATCACACATTTTGCGGCTTCGACTCCGATCACCCGCGCTCCCAGCGTCAGAATCTGCGCGTCATTGCTTTTGCGGAGCCTCTCGGCCGAGTAGACGTCGTGACAGACACCCGCGTATATGCCCTCGACTTTATTGGCGATCATCGCCATGCCCAGCCCGTGCCGCAAATGAGGATCCCCCGATCGAACTCACGCTGGGCGATGCGTCTCGCGAGGTTATAGCCAATGTTGGGGTAGTCCACCTTGTGCGCGGCGAGAAAATTCAGGTCTTCCACGACCGTTCCCAGTGCGCGAAGGTGCCCTACAATCACGACCTTAAGTTCAATTCCGGCTTCGTCGCTATCCACTGCTATGCGCACTCGGTACCCCCCTTGCAGATGCTTCCGACGGACGATGGGATCTTCGAGCGGAAGACTACGAATAGTAGAATTGGACGGATTTTAGGACAATCCTGCTTCCAGCTCTGGTTACTGTTTGGCGAAGAAGGTCATCACGGACTGGCTGGGCATGCTACATTCCAGGACGCCGCCATGTAATGTCATGGTGCCCATCGGTTCGTAGTACTTCTTAGTGGCCGGGTCGGTCAGGAAAGCTTCGAAGCTCTGGGCATTGGTGCCGGAGATCTTAACGGCCACGGACCGGGTGTGACCCAAGTTGTTGACAATCAGTGCGTCCGGATTCTGCGCGCCGGCCCGTCCGAAAGCGATCAACCCGATTTCACTGTCCTGCGAGCTGACCGCGGACACGGTCATTCCCGGCTGCCCGGCGCGGGACACATGCTTGTAATAGTAGTACCCGGGGTCAATGGAATAGCCGCCCTTGCGGTCGACCCAGAACCCCGTGCCCACCCACTCGGCGCATGCTTCAATATCTTTTCGATCGCTCCCAGGATCCCGCCGGCGCTCCCCCGAAAGAGCACGAGACGGACCGGGTAAGTGGAGTGAACCAATACCTCGGCAACGGCGTCAACGGCTACCTGAATCCGGCGGCTTTCCGTGTCCCGGGTACAGTCCTCAGCCAGGCGGGAACGGCCATACAGATGTATGGCAACTCCGGGCGCGGCACGATACGCGGGCCGGGTTCGATAAACTCGATATTGCGGCGCTCAAGGATTTCCGATTTCGGGAGCGCTTCAGAGTCGAATTACGACCGGAGTTTTTCAACGCAACCAACACACCGACGTTTTACATGGGCACTCCATCGTCTTCGGCGATGACCTGCAGTGGCACGCCGGGCGGACCCTGTACCAACAAGAACTTTGGCACGCTCCAGACCGGTACGGCCACGGGACGGCAGATCCAAATCGGGGCGAAGTTCGTGTTCTGAGCCCGGCGGGTTTGTTCAGCAGCCGCCTGCAACCCATTGCCTCAGCCGCGGCTGTCCAACAACCTGAGCGCCGTTAAGAGGGTCGACGTGCCGAAGAAAGTACGGGGGTCCGCTCCTGTGCGCTCCTTAATACGGTTGAGCCTGAAGTAGACGGTATTGGTGTGAACGCCGAGGCGCCGGGCTGTTTCCTTGACATTCAGACTGCACTCGGCGAAGGCGCGAATCGTGCGAATCAGATAGTCTTCGCTGCCGGCTCCGTGCGCCTCGCGTACCCACTCGGGAATGAGCCGAAGCGCGGCCCTGTCCGCGCCGTGAATCAGAAACTCCGACAAATCGACATCGGCAAAGTGCAGTAATGTGCGGGTAGCACTGGTTAAGTCAAGGGCCATGCGGGCCTCCCAAAGGCCTCCGGCAGATGAGCGACATCGCCCTTGTCGAAGCCCACGCCAGTACGCGCGGCAACGGATTCCGTTCCTCTCCGTCCAAATCCATGCCGGCCAAGGTGCTTTACGAGACGCGCCGCCGTATCACCTTCGCTGTTAGCGATCACAACGATTTCACCATTGCGCAAACCCACTAATTTGCCGAACACGGAGGAGGGAAGCACCTGGTGCAGAAGGCGCGCAAGGGAGCGCAACGACACTTCAGCGTCCACGTGCCTGCCGTTGTCGGTCGAGTACGGGCGGACGAGCGCCACGGTCATCTTCTTAGCGGGACGCATTCCGCAGAGCGTCAGGATCTGGCGGGCTCCGGCGCTGTTAGGCTCCATGCCATTTAAAAGGTCGTCGACCACCGCCGCGTGCGCGTGCGTGTTCTGAGCGACGATGCGCGCTTCCTCCGCGCCATGCGCCTCCTCCAGCGCAGCGCCCGCGGCCTCGAAGAACTCTATCCAGAAATCCGAGAGTGTCGCGAGGGCCTGCAGGGCCTCCTTCTGCCTGCGGTGCTGCGCGAGTTGTTCGCGTGTAATCCCCCAATAGGTCTTGTGCGCCAGGCGATAGGCGTGCAGCGACGCGACGAGCGGGACCTGGCGCCGCGCCCTCCATTCCGCGTGCTTGCGGACAAAGGCGAAAGGATCGGCGTTACCGAGACGGCCGGCGGCAATCGCGACGATCGTCTTGAGCAACTCCCCGCAATGGCTCTTGGACTCGGCCGTAAACTCATCGTCCACCGCGTTGCGGTACTCGGGGCTCTCTTTCCTGAGCAGGTCGAACGTCCGCCGCCAAATCTCCTGAGCGCGGCCTTCAAGACTGGTGACGACCCCCCTGGCGAGCGGGGATCTGCGGATGCGCTCCCTCCAATCCGCAAGCCGGAAGTCCGGACAGGATCCCTGCCATTGTGAACCTTCACAACGGCAGCGTCAAATGAATGTGGGTTTTAGCAATTGATTTGACAAGGAATCGCGGGCACAATCGAGAACGAAGCTCAAGCGATTACCCGTCGTAGCCGAGTTTGGCGAGAGGAGAGTTTTGCGTGGCCATTTATACGATTGCGGAGTACCGCGTCCGTCCTGAAGGTGTTGAGAAGGTCAAGCGCGCGATTCAGGAGTTCGTGCCTTACGTGAAAGCGAAGGAACCGGGCACGCGGATGTACCTGGCATGGCAGCAGCAGGACGATGCGACCCGTTTCGTTCACTTCTTCATTTTTGAAAACGAGGCCGCTCATGAGGCCCACAGCAGATCCGAAGCGGTAAAGCGCTTCGAAGCAGCGTACCGGCCCGAGCTGGCCGGCGGCGACGTGGTGTTCACCGACTACAACCTGGTCGCCACAAACCAGGAGTAGGCCATTGACCGCGAGATTTGTTTCTACGTCGCGAGACCACTCCCTAACCCGGCGAAGCCGGAACCAAACAAGAATGCTATTCACCGCAGAGGCGCAGAGATCGCAGAGGTAAGCGCAGAGAAAACCAAAACAGGCGCGGGGAAGGCGCGGGATTCACGTGTTCTTGCGTAGGGAGCGGAGAGCGCAGAGGAAGAATCTTGCCAATTCCGGCAGGAATTCGATTCGGTCGGTAGCGGACATCGTCCACTTGGGAGAAGCTTCGTAGACGAGGAGTAACCGAGGAGGGCTCGCAATGGCAGACATCATGGATACAGCTATCCGCGAAAGCAGAGCAGATTTACCCGCTCGTGGCAACCGCAAGAGGATTCGGGGCGTGGTGGGCAACGGACATCACCGAGGCCGCCGGCGTGGTCGAGTTAGGTTTCTTCAACCGGGCGACTATCTACCGCCTGCGGCCCACCATCGCGCAGCCGGCGGTGAGTGCGGAATGGGTGTGCGAGTCCGGCGAGGAGTGGAGCGGCACGCGCATCTCCTTTCAGATGGAGGCCGCCAAATCGGGCACGCTGCTGCGCTTCAGCCATGCCGGTTGGCGCGACCAGAGCGAGTACTTTACGTCCTGCAATACG
>CAVZJP010000012.1:0-11900 GCA_963775565.1 uncultured Gammaproteobacteria bacterium | reverse complement strand
CGCAGGAGGCTGCTGCGCCTGATAGGTCCAGATGGGCCATTGATGATCGTAGATATTCAATTCGGGGTCGAGCGCCACCAATTCCATGTTGGCCTCGTACAGCGCGTCAACATTGCCCACATCGCGCCAGTAGTTCTGAGCGCGGGTTTCAACGTCCTGGAACGGATAGGCGAACACCCGCAAGCGCGAAATGGCTGGCGGAATGATGTTGCGGCCGAAATCATGATGGGTCGAATCATTGTCCGCGTTCTCGGTCAACAGCTTTTCCAGGCGGTCCATGGCAACGACGTAGATCCCCATGGAGGCGCGCGCTAGATTTTCATGGCCGATGATGGGATCGGGGTCTTTCGGCTTCTCGGCGAATTTGATCACGCGGTTGGTGTTATCGGTGGTCATGATGCCGAATTCATAGGCGCGTTCGATCGGCACATCCACCACCCCGACCGTGATGTCCGCCTCGCATTGGTCGTGATAGGCGATCATCGGACCATAGTCCATCTTGTAAATATGATCGCCCGCCAGAATCAACACATGCGTCGGGTTGTGCGAGCGGATGAAGTCGAGATTCTGGTATACCGAATCGGCGGTGCCGCGATACCAATGCGTCCCGATCTGCTGTTGCGCGGGGATGAGCTCGACGAATTCGCCCAGTTCTCCGCGCAAATAACTCCAGCCGCGCTGGATATGCTGAATCAACGATTGAGACTTGTACTGCGTCAACACCGCAATCTGGCGAATGCCGGAGTTCACGCAATTCGACAGCACGAAATCGATGATGCGGAATTTTCCGCCGAAAGGAGTCGCCGGCTTGCAACGGTTTTGAGTGAGGGCCTTGAGGCGTTCGCCGCGGCCCCCGGCCATGATCACGGCCATGGTTCCGCTGGTCAAACGGCTGACATAGCGTCCGGTGTTATTACGGGCAGCGTGTCGCATTTAGCGAAGCCTGACACAACCGGCCATCGCCCGCACCAGGTTTCTCGCGGCGCCATTTAGCCCTTTGTTAGACTGCGCCTCATGTCCGCGTTGAAGATCTGCATCCTGAGTTCGGAGATCGTGCCGTATGCCAAGACGGGCGGACTCGCGGATGTCGCCGGGGCGCTGGTTCGCAATTTGAGCGCCATAGGCCACGAAGTGCGCGCATTCATGCCGCTGTATGCCGCCGTGCGGCGGACCCACGCCGAGATTCGGCCGGCACCGAGGTTGCCTGCGGCCGCGCTGACCATCGGCGACAGGGAGTATTCATTCTCGTTGCAGACGGCGATTCTCCCGGGCAGCGCAATCGCGATGTACTTCATCGATTGCCCGGCGCTGTTCGAACGCGACGGGCTTTACACCAACGATGCCGATGAGCATCGGCGATTCCTGCTGTTCACTCGTGCGACTCTGGAGAGTTGCCGCCTGATGGGATTCGCGCCTCATATATTTCACTGCAATGACTGGCATACCGGATTCCTGCCGTTGTATTTGAAAACCTTGTACCGCAACGACGCGCTTCTCGGCAGGGCCAAATCGCTGCTGACCATCCACAACATAGGATATCAAGGCGCCATCTCGAGTCCAGCCGCCGCTGATTTGGGCCTGGGCGCTGTTTGGTCGCAGTTGGATCAGCAGGACCTGGCGCACGGCGTGGTCAACTCGTTGAAAACAGGCATAAAATTTGCCGATAAAGTCAGCACCGTAAGTCCGACATACGCGCGCGAGATCTGTGACACGGCGCTGGGCATGGGGCTGCAGGACACTTTGCGGGCGCGTGCCGATCGGATCGTCGGGATTTTGAACGGCGTGGACTACGCGGAATGGGACCCTCGGCATGATCCGTACCTCACGGCGCATTTCGAGCCGCAAGACCTGGCAGGCAAACGCAAGGCAAAAGATCAGCTGATCGCGACTGCTGGGCTGAAGGTGACGGCCGCCTCGCCGCTCATCGGCATGGTGACCCGGCTCGCCGAACAGAAAGGCATCGATTTATTGTTCGATGCCCTGCCGGCGCTTTTGCAGGCACGCGAGTTCGGCATGGTGGTGCTGGGCAGCGGCGAACCGAAGTACGTTGCTTTTTTCGAGGGGCTATCGCAGCGCTTCGCCGGCCGCGTGAGCTACCGCGCGGCGTTCGACGAGCCCCTCGCGCACCTGATCGAGGCCGGCAGCGATATGTTCCTCATGCCGTCCCGCTATGAGCCTTGCGGCCTGAATCAAATGTACAGTTTGCGCTATGGAACCATCCCCATCGTGCGCAAAACCGGCGGACTGGCGGATTCGGTGGAGCACTTCGATCCCGCCAGCGGCCGCGGCACGGGATGTGTGTTCAATGATTACGATGTGCCCGCCGTGCGCTGGGCGATCGAGACCGCACTCGATTGGCACGCCCATCCGCAGCACTGGCTGAAGTTGATGCAAAATGCGATGGCCAAGGATTTCTCATGGAGTCTGCAGATCGGCGAATACGATTCACTGTACCGCAGCCTGGCCCTCGTATGATCGAAAAGTTTTGTGATTGGTTGTCCATGACGCAGGTCAGCGTTGCATTTCAATCCACCGGTTGGTTCGTGCCGCTGGTGCAAACCATACACATCGTCTCCATCGCGATCCTGCTGACATCTGTCTATGTCGTCAGCTTCAGGCTCATCGGCTTGACCAAGGGGATGCAGCCGCTGGCCACGGTGGCGCGGAGACTCGCGCCCTGGATCTGGGCTTCCCTCTGCGTCTTGCTGGTCACGGGCATCCTGCTCACCATCACTGAACCTGCACGCGAACTGCTCAATTGGGTATTTCGAACGAAAATGGTGCTGGTATCGCTGCTTGCGGCAATTCTTTGGAGAGTATTGCTGCGCGTGCGCCGCAGCCCGGCATATTGGAGCGAGTCGCCGGCGCGAAGCCGCGCCGGACAGGCACTAGGATTGCTTTGCGTGGTGATCGGCGCTTGCATCATCGTCGCCGGGCGATGGATAGCCTATGTCTGACGGGACACCCGTCGAACAAGCATTGACGTGGCTGCAGGGGCTGAATTTCCCCACACAGATTCGCGAATCCGTATGGCTTTTTCCGACGATTGAGACCGTGCACGTATTTGCGTTGGTTCTGGTCGTCGGTTCGATCATGGCCGTGGATCTGCGCCTGTTGGGGCTTGCCAACAAGGATCGCCCCTTCAGTCAGGTGGCAGCCGAGATGCTGCCATGGACCTGGCGCGCATTCTGCGTCGCGGCACTCGCGGGCTTTCTGATGTTTTCATCCAAGGCGCTCACTTACTACGGCGATATCCCCTTTCGCCTGAAAATGCTCTGTCTGCTGCTCGCCGGGATCAACATGCTGTTGTTTCATGGGATCGGAACGCGCCGTCTCAAGGAGTGGGATAGCGGCAAGCCGCCTTGGCCTGCCAAAATCGCCGGCGCGACTTCGTTGTCGCTGTGGATCCTGATCGTCGCATCGGGACGCTGGGTGGGCTTCACGACTTAGTCGTCAACCGTCGTCAACAATCGCGCCACATGACGGTATCCTAGATATGCGCCGGTGCCGCACAACAATGTCACACCCGCCATCAGCAGCAGCATGAGTACGTCCCATTGCGGGCGACCCCGCAGCGCAGCTGCGAAATCCAAGCGATGCAATCCCTGGTGCAGCCACCGGTAGGCCTGGGCGTTGCGATCAATCTTGGCCACGAGCACTCCGGACACGGGGTCGACGTAGTATCGCGTTCCCGAGGTGTTGTGGATCAAACGGTACACCGGAAACGCGACCGAGGCGCTGTGGTGACTGAAGTAAAAATCGTCCTCATGCAGCAGCAACTGCGGAAGTGTTGTTGCGCCGGATGCATCCAGGGTCCTGGCGATGAAGGTCAAATCCTGGGCAAGCAGGGGGGCCGGCAGCCCGGCGGCGTCCAGACGCCGTCGCTCGCCGCGCGCGGTGCTTGCGATGAAGTACATTCGTCCATCCAAAGGCGCGCTTTGGATCGAGACAGCGTCCTTGGGGCGCACTTCCGCGAGCGATTGCAGGCCGGCTTCCATGGACGCAGTCAGGGCCCGCGATGTTCCGCGCAACTGCGCACTTTCGGCCTGCCCACCGGAGCCCTCGAGCCATCCCCACGGATTCATCGACAAGAGTCCGCTCAAAACCCAGGTCAATGCGAAAATTCCAAAGATCAGCCCGGCGATGTGGTGCCACAGGTTGAAGCCGCGATAGGGCGACCATCGGCCTTTGGGTCGGCCCCCCAGTTGGTACACGCCAAGAAAGATCCCCACGCCGGTCAGAAAGCAGCCGAGCAAGGATGCATAGATCATGAGCTGGCTCCACAGGAAGGCGTTGCGGCGCAATTCCGTGAAGTACAACCAGTGAGGCACCGAGCCGAGCCAGTTCCAGAATCGTTGCCGCCCGGTTGTGATCTGTACCGCCCGGCCGGTGATGCTGGATACGTAAAGTTCGGATCGAGCCTCGTCTCCCAAGGCAAACCGATACAGCGGCCGTTGCGAGTTGAAGTCGCCGGCCACGGTCCACTGGTCGTGATCGATCAGGCCGAGCAGCGAGGGTTCCGCGGCGGTAAAGCGCCTGGCGACGGCAGCGGCCTGTTCAGCCGAGATGCCGCCGAGATCAGATCCCGTGAGCAGGTTGATTGGGCGGGAACTTGATCCACGCGAAGTCAGGGCCGGAACGCCATCCAACATTTCGACTTCGGGTTGATCGGCGTTCGCCAGCGCGAGGCCTGCAGACTTGCAGCAGCCGCTCCACTCGATGGGCGCCAGAGCTCCTAGTCGGACGCTCTCGTCCAACGCAGGGTAGCTCACATACATCATAATCAGGCCTGAGAGGCACCACAGGAGCATCAGCGCACCGACGGCGATTCCCAAATAGCGGTGAAACAATAGGACGACGCGCATCAGACCTAGTGGTGGTGACGATGATGCAGATCGGGATAGTGCGGATGGCCGTGCACCATCGGTAGGTGACGGTGCCAGTGCGAATGGGGCTCGGCTCCCGCTTGCGCGTCGTGATCATGCTGATGGTGTTCATCGTGAACGTGCCGATGCTCATGCTCCAGCAGCTCGTGCGCATGGTCATGCGCATGTGACTCCCGCAGATGCAGATAGACTCCGCCGGCCATCAGCACGCCGGCCGCCACCAGCCTTGCGGTCACTGCTTCCGATAGCAGCCCCACTCCGAGCAACGCGCCGATGAACGGCGCGGTTGAAAAATACGCGGCGGTCCTTGCAGTGCCCAGGACTCGCAGGGCGCGCACGAACAATACCAGGCTCACGCCGTAGCAAAAAAACCCCAGGGTCAACGCGTACATCGTCAGTGTCCCTGACGGTAAATGCGCGCCCGTTCCCAGAGCCAACACAAAGTTTGTACTCCCCGCCGCCAAGCCCTTGAGCATCGCGATTTGCATCGGATCAGCGCCGCTGAGGGTGCGAGTCAAATTATTGTCGATGGCCCAGGCGACGCAGGCAGCTGCAATGGCCAAGGATCCGCCCGCTGTCGCAGCGCCGCCGCCGCCCCACGACAACACTGCCGCACCGGCGACAATCGCTGTTGCGGCGACGATCAGGCGGCGGTCGGTGCTTTCCCGGAAGACCAGCCAGGCAATCGTCATGGTTGCGATGCCTTCGAGATTCAGCAACAACGATGCGGTGGATGCCGGTGTTCTCGCCAGACCGAGCAGCAGCAAGACCGGCGCGATGACGCCTCCCAGCAACGCCGCCGCCCCGAAGCGCGGCAACTCGGATCTGCGTAATGGCGCTTCATAAGCAACACGACCCAGAAAATGGCGGCTCAATTGCAGAATAGCGAGGCCGGCGCCCGAGCCGAGGTAGAAAAGACCGGCGAGCAGTTGCGGATTGGCGCCTTGCAAAAGCAGCGGCTTGGCGAGCGGCGTGCTGAACCCAAAAAGAACGGCTGAGCCGATTGCAAAGGCGACCCCCGGCCGAACTGTGATTGGCATTCGCGTACCTGTCGTCGTTCTGGTCGTTGAGGCCTTTGGCCCAAGCGTACCGTCGGTGGGAGGCGCGCACAAGCATCGCCTCGCAAGCATCCAACGAGGGTGCGCTATCATGCAGCGTGCACAGAGACTGGACAATAAGCGGCGCTCTGTTGCTGCTGCTCGCGGTACTGCTCGCGATATCGCTGTTGGCCGGCCGCGTATGGTTGCCAGCGGGCGCGGTGTGGCATGGCATGTGGTCGCAGGATGCGAATCTGGCCGCGGCCATCGTTACGCAGCTGCGTTTGCCGCGCGCCGTGCTGGCGATCGAGGTGGGTGCCGCCCTGGGGCTGTCGGGCGCGGTGCTGCAAGGACTGACGCGCAATCCGCTGGCGGAACCCGGGCTGCTCGGCGTTTCCGCCGGCGCTGCGCTCGGCGCGGTGGTCGCCGTCTATTTTGGTTTCGCGGTGCATTTCGCGATTGCCGCGCCGTTGTTCGGGCTGACCGGCGCTGTGCTCGCCAGCATTTTGACTTTTGCCCTGGGCAGAGGCGGTGGAACGATCACCTTGGTGCTGGCGGGAGCCGCCGTATCGGCCCTGGCCGCGGCAGGCATCGCCTTGGCGCTCAATCTTGCGCCCAATCCCTATGCCGCCTACGAGATCATGACCTGGCTCATGGGTTCGCTCGCCGACCGCAGTTGGGTACAGGTGATGCTGGTGACTCCTTTTATCCTCGTGGGGTCTGCGCTGCTGCTGCTCACCGCTCGCGGGCTCGACTCGCTGGCATTGGGCGAGGCGCAGGCGCAAAGTTTGGGGGTCGACCTGCGCCAACTTGCGGTGTTCTCGGTATTCGGCACGGCGTTGGCCGTCGGTGCGGCTACGTCGGTGACAGGGGTGGTCGGGTTCATCGGTCTCGTCGCGCCTCACTTGGTGAGGCCATTGGTGGGACATCAGCCCAGCCGTGTGCTGGTGCCCGCGGCGTTGTCCGGGGCGCTGTTGTTGTTGTTGGCCGATGTCGCGACCCGGGTGCTGCACGTCGGCGCGGAAATGAAGCTGGGAGTCTTGACCAGCCTGATCGGCACACCATTTTTCTTTTGGCTGGTCGTGCGATTGCGCAAGACGGCGCCCTGAAGCGCGGGCAAGGTATGGCGAGAACAGCGGGAGATTCAACGTGACCGAGCATGTTTTGGTGGAAAAGGCGGAGAAGATTCTGGCTCTTACTCTGAACCGCCCGGAGAAGAAAAACGCACTGACCCGCGCCATGTACAAGACATTGGCAACGGAAATCGCGAATGCGGATGCCGATCCCAACATCCGCTGCATATTGCTCATGGCCAAAGGCGACATGTACACCGCCGGCAATGACTTGGCTGATTTCGCCGCCATTGGCAACGCGACGGCCGCTCCGCAGCCGGAAGATGCGAATCCGTTGCTTCCCGCTCTGGCCCACTCGCGAAAGCCCATTGTCGCGGCCGTCAACGGCCGGGCCGTCGGCATCGGCGTCACCATGCTTCTGCATTGCGATATGGTCTTTGTTGCAGAAGATGCCTTGCTCACGACGCCTTTCGTCAATCTCGCCCTGGTTCCCGAGGCGGCCTCCAGCATTTTGCTGCCCTCGCGCATCGGCTACGTACGCGCGTTTGAGATGTTCGTGCTCGGCGAACCGGTGAATGCGCAGCAGGCCGTGAGTTGGGGAATTGCGAACCGAGCGGTACCGCCGCCCGATTTGCATCGAATCGCGAGAACGGCCGCAACGGCCATCGCGGCGCGCGCGCCTGCGGCCGTGAGTGCCACGAAATCCTTGATGCGCGACGAATCCGGGATGTTGAAACGCATGGGAGAGGAAGGCGGCCATTTTGCCCGTCAGCTCAAATCCGCGGAGTTCAAAGAGGCCTTCGCTGCATTTGCCGAACGGCGACCGCCGGATTTCAGCAAGTTCGGCTGACAACGTCAGGTTGCCGGTTTCGATGCCCATGCCTCGCCTGACAATCGCGCTGCCGCTGATGATGCTGCCGCTGCTGGCGATGGCGCAGGCGCCGAGCGGACCCCGACATGTGATGTCGCTCAGCATGTGTACCGACGATCTACTGCTCGAGCTGCTGCCGCCGGAGCGGATTGCGTCAGTCACCTATTATTCACGCGATCCAAGCATTTCGAGTTTTTGGCCGCAGGCTGCCAAGGTCGCCGTCAATTTCGGCACGGTCGAGGAGGTGCTCGCGCAGCAGCCGGATCTGGTGCTCGCCGGCATCTACACCACTCCTGGCGCGCGCATGCTGCTGAAGAAGTTGAGCATGCCGCTGCTCGAAGTCGCGCCGGCGGCCAATTTCGATGAAATTCGCGCCACAACGCGGCTCGTTGCGAAAGCGCTGGGACGGGAGGCCTTGGGCGAGGCGCTCATCGCCAAAATGGACCTGACGCTTCTTGAACTGGACGCCACCAAGCCGCCGCGCAGCCTTCGTGTAGCCGCCTGGGGGGAGGGCGGATCGATTCCCGGCAAGGGAACGCTGTTTGATTCCATACTGCAGGCGGCGGGCGGAGTGAACGTTGCAAACAGCGAAGGCGGAGCGTATGAGTCCTTCGACATCGAGCAATTGATATTTGCGCGGCCCGACGTTCTTGCTTTTGCCCGCAATATCACCGATACCCCGGGGCTCAACACCGAGTTGGCGCAGCATCCCCTGGTTCTCAAGCTTTACTCCAGGCGCATGGTGACCTATCCCGGAGCGCTGTATAGCTGCGGCGTGCCCGAAAGCGCGGATGCGGCGCTCGCCTTGCGCGCCGGTTTGTTGAAGGCCATGCGCGGGGGATCATGAGCGTACTCAATGCATCCGGAATCTGTGTGCGGCGTGGACCCCGCCTAATCCTGGATGATGTTTCGCTTCATGCGCAGCCAGGAGAGTTCGTTGCCGTCATCGGCGCGAACGGCGCCGGCAAGTCGACCCTGCTGTCGGTGCTCGCCGGATTGCTCCGGCCTGATGCGGGAAGCGTCACGCTTGACGGCGTTTCAATTCAACAGCTCTCCGCCATGAAATTGGCGCGGCGGCGCGCATATCTGCCGCAAAATCCACGCTGCGAATGGCCAATCTCCGTGGAACGACTGGTGGCGCTGGGTTTGACGCCCACACTGCCGGCCATCGGTGGATTGCCATCGAGCTTCGATCCGATGATCACGCGCGCCCTCGAGGCCTGCGATTTGTTGGAGCATCGACTGCAACCCGCGACCACGCTGTCCGGTGGAGAGCTCTCGCGTGCCATGCTGGCTCGGGCCCTGGTTGCGGATCCGGACGTGCTGATTGTCGATGAGCCCATTGCCGGTCTCGATCCCAAGCACGCCCTGGATACGGCGCAACGCCTGAGTGCGCTGGCAAAAAGCGGAAAGCTGGTGATTGCGTCCATTCACGATTTGACGCTGGCCGCTCGTTACGCGGGTCGAATCTTCGCTCTAAGAAGCGGCCAGGTGCAGGGCGATGGTCCCACGCAGGCGACGCTGACCCCCACGTTGATTCGGTCCGCGTTCGATGTGGCCGCCTGCATCGGGGGAGCTCCGGGGAATGCCTACGTGGACTTCGGGAGCCTGTCCGAGTAATCCTAGTGCGGCGGTCCCGTGAGCGTGGTGAACGCGGCTGTGATCAACAAAATCACGCTGCCACAAATGATCTCCCCATGAATGGAGCGGCGCAATAGGTCAATCGCCTTGGGCTCGCGGTTCAGCAGCCGCGGGGTCAGGTACAACTTGTTCGCCGCCGCCATGCTCAGCATCAGGGCGACCGCAAGCAGCTTGATCGCCATCATCTCGCCGTAGGCACTGCTCCAGAACGCGGAGGCATCGTTGATCAGAGTCCAGAGAATGACCGCGCCGGCGCCGAGCAGCAGTCCAACCACCGCGAGCGCCAATTTGCCGAAGCGTGCGGCGACCGCTGCAATCGCCGAATCGGCGCCGCGTGCGACGATGAGCAGCGGCAGCAGCGCACCCAGCCAAAAGGACGCGGCCAGGAGGTGCAGGGACAAGACCAGGCTGGGCAGCCAGCCGGGCTGTGCATGGACGTGTCCGACCCAGGCAAAGGACGTCGATGCAATGATGGCTCCGGTAAGTGCGTAGATCTGCGCGCGGGTTTTTGTGGACAAGCCCAAGGCACAGAGCGCGAGGCCGGCAAGCCGCAGCCCCGTTGCGCGGCCCTCGCCGCCGTTGAGGATCATTCGCACCAGCGACGCATCAAACATTCCCGCAAAATCCCCGCGCATCGAGCCCGCGAGCAGCAGAATTCTTGCGCAACCCGCAATTGCCGAGGCAATAACCAGGATACCGATGAGACGGCGGATTCGCCCGCGCTGCGATTCCTTGAGCAGCTGGCCGTTGTAGCCAAGAAAGAAAATGGCGCCGGCCGCACCCAGAGTGGCGGCGTAGGTGACGGCCTTTGCGCACAGCGCTACGGCGTCCCAACCGCTCAACTCCACGATGTGCGCTCCGGCAAGGTCGGGGTTTAGCCCGTCACAGAAAAAGCGAAGGAACCCTTGGTGACATGGCCGTCATCCGCCGCGACCGCGGACCACTGCACGGTGTACTTGCCGGGAGCGAGTGCCGGCAGGGGTAGGGTGAATGTCTGGCTTGCTTTGGCCGTCTTATCGACGGCGATGGGAATCTCCTTGCCGTCGGCGGTCAATTTCAAGACCGCCAGTTGTGCCGCTTCGCTGAAATTCAGCGTCAGGGTTTTCGGCGCCGCAGCCAATTGGGCGTTGTCGGCGGGCGTGGAACTCTTGAGCTTCGCGTGCGCCATGCAAGGACCCGCTGCAATCGCGCCGCCGAGAGCCAGCGCCAGGATTATTTTGTTGAGCATAGTGGGCATCCATTTATCCGGGTCCGTACTAAGCAATATACTACGGCTGATGATTCTCTACGGCTATGGATTGAGCTCGGCCTCCTACAGGGTGCGTATCGCCCTGGCCTTCAAGAATTTACCGTACACATCCATCATCAAGAACTTGCGCGCCGGCGAACACCGGCTGGCCGAATTCCTGGACGTGAATATTCAAGGCTTCGTCCCGGCGTTGGGTTTGGACGATGGCGCGGTCCTGACCCAGTCCGTGGCCATCATCGAATATCTCGACGAGATTCATCCGAACCCGCCGCTGTTGCCGGCAGAAGCGGTGGCGCGGGCGCGCGTGCGCGCCCTGACCCAGGCGATCACCAGCGACATACACCCTTTGAATAACCTGCGGGTGTTGCGCTATCTCGAGGAAGTACTGAAGCAGGACAAGGCCGCGCGCGATGCCTGGTATCGGCATTGGGTCGAGGTGGGCTTCGATGCTTTGGAGCGCTGGTTGTCTCGCGATGCCGCCACGGGGCGGTTCTGTCACGGCGACTCGCCGACCTTGGCCGACATTTGCCTGGTGCCGCAGGTCTTCAACGCGCGGCGTTTCGCGGTCGATATGAACCCTTATCCCAGGATCTCGGCGATCGACGCGGCGTGCCGCGCGATACCTGCGTTTCAGACGGCGGCGCCGCCGGCGATTGATCCGCTGCAGGTCAAGTGAACCATGCGGATCAAGCGTATCGAACATGTTCAGTTGGCGATGCCTGCGGGCGGCGAAGATCGTGCGCGTGCGTTTTACAAAGAAGTACTGGGAATTGCCGAGACTCCCAAGCCCGCCAATCTCGCCAAGCGCGGCGGCTGTTGGTTCGAGCGCGACGACTTGAAAATCCATCTCGGCGTGGAGGCTGATTTCCGGCCGGCGCGCAAGGCGCATGTGGCCTTGTTGGTGGCGGGGCTGCCCCTGCTGCGCGAGAAGCTCCGGGCGGCCGGCTATGCGCTGAAGGAAGACGAGCCGCTCGAAGGATATCAGCGCATCTATGTCGACGATCCCTTCGGTAATCGAATCGAACTGATGGAACCGATCGAAATGCTGGTTCCGCCCGCGCGCGGCCGCGGTTAAGCGACCCCTCGCTCCTCGAGAAACTCGTTCAAGAATCTCGCCGTGTGGCTCGAGCCCGACTTGCGCGC
>CAVZJP010000011.1:0-12218 GCA_963775565.1 uncultured Gammaproteobacteria bacterium | reverse complement strand
GTGCAGCTCGAGAGCCCGCGGCTGACGATTAAATCCACGGCGCTGTCCAGTATTTGTTCGCGCCTTTTCTCAGGAGACATGCGCTGAGCGCGCTTCTTTCCAAGCATTGTGCGGACCATCCCCATCGGTTGTCTCGTTCTTTGGTCCTATTCTACGCCAGACCGCTACACGGCGTTTTCTATCGAACGAATACGCATAAAGTTGCATATAATCCCGCGCCTGGCTTCCTGGGGTAACTGAAGAGTGAAACACCAAAATCGACTGTTGGCGGCGGGAATCGGGACATGGCTGTTCTGGAGCTGGTCATTCGCGGCTGCCGCCGAGTTCGGACCCTCCAATCCGTTTTTTGCCCCGAGCACGCTGCCGTTCGGCGCCCCCCTTTTGATCGGATCAAGGATGCGGATTACCAACCGGCCATCGAGGCGGGAATGGCGCAACAGCTCGCGGAAGTGAATCGCATCGCCGACAACACCGCTGCGCCGACATTCGAAAATACCTTCGTCGCCATGGAACGCAGCGGGCGGCTTTTGCGCAGGGCGTCGGCGGCCTTCAACG
The DNA here is from genome assembly GCA_963775565.1 of uncultured Gammaproteobacteria bacterium. Lineage (GTDB taxonomy): Bacteria > Pseudomonadota > Gammaproteobacteria > Steroidobacterales > Steroidobacteraceae > Bog-1198. Next base: position 11,663 of record CAVZJP010000011.1, on the reverse strand, counting down.
GTGTAAGCGAAGCGAACACCAATCCTGTGCTGCAGTCGGCGAAAACCGCGCTGGCGCCGCAGTTCGCGGCACACATGGACGCGATTCATCTCAACAAGAAACTGTTCGCGAGAATGGCCGCGGTATATGCCAAGCGCAATTCACTCAAGCTCGATCCGGAGTCCCTGCGGCTGGTGGAGCGCGAGTACGACGAGTTCGTGCATGCCGGCGCCAATCTATCGGATGCTGACAAGGAGCAGCTCAAAAAGCTGAATAAGGAAGCATCCTCGTTGTCGGACGCGTTCTCCCAGAAGTTGCTGGCGGCGACCAAGGCGGGCGCCTACTCGACGGCGGATCAAGGTTCGCTAGCGGGCTTGAGCGATGCACAGCTTGCCGCCTCGGCGGAGGCCGCGCACAAGCGGGGTGCCTCCGGGTACGTGGTGCCGCTGCAGAACACGACTCAGCAGCCATTTCTCGGTTCCTTGAGCGTTCGCTCCACACGCGAGACCATTTTCGGGAACTCATGGAATCGCGCCGAACACGGCGATGCAAACGACACCCGGGAAATCGTCGCGCGCCTGGCGCAGCTGCGTGCGCAGCGCGCCCAGTTGCTGGGTTTTCCGAGCCATGCGGCGTGGAAGCTCTCGGATCAAATGGCCAAGACGCCGCAGGCGGCGCTCGACTTCATGGATGCACTGGTGCCCGTTGCCACCGCGAAGGCCGCGCGCGAGGCCAAGGACATTCAGGACATGATCGACGCGCAGCACGGAGGATTCCAGCTGCAACCGTGGGATTGGGATATTTACGGCGAGCAGGTGCGCAAAGCCAAGTACGATCTCGATGAATCGCAGATCAAGCCGTATTTCGAGCTCGACAACGTGCTGCAGAATGGCGTCTTTTTCGCCGCCAACCAACTGTACGGCATCACCTTCAGGGAACGGAAGGACATTCCTGTTTACGAGCCCGACGTGCGGGTATTCGACGTGATCGACGCCAACGGCAAACCGCTGGCGCTGTTCTATTGCGATTACTTCAAGCGCGACAACAAGAATGGCGGCGCCTGGATGTCGGAATTCGTCGGCCAATCGAAGTTGCTGCATACCCTGCCGGTCATCTACAACGTCGCAAATCTGCCGAAGCCGGCGGCCGGGGAGCCGGCGCTCATCAGTTTCGACGATGTTACGACGATGTTCCACGAGTTCGGGCATGCGCTGCATGGCATGTTCTCCGACACAGAGTACCCAAGCCTCTCAGGCACCTCCACGGCGCGGGATTTCGTCGAGTTTCCCTCGCAGTTCAATGAACATTGGGCGCTCTATCCAGCCGTGCTCAGGAATTACGCCAAGCATTACAAGAGCGGTGCGCCCATGCCCGAGGAGTTGGTGGATAAAATAAAGAAGGCAAAAAATTTCTCGGAAGGGTATGCATTGACCGAGCTGCTCGCCGCGGCCGAGCTCGACATGCAATGGCATGCGTTGCCCGCCGCCGCGCCACCGCAGAATCCGGATGACTTCGAAAAGCAGGCGCTCGCGAAGACGCATCTTGACATCGCGGCGGTTCCGCCGCGCTATCGCTCCAGCTACTTCAGCCATATCTGGGCCAGCGGCTATTCCGCCGGCTACTACGCGTATCTTTGGACCGAGATGCTGAACGACGATGCCTACCAATGGTTCGACGATCACGGCGGCTTGAGCCGCGCGAACGGCGACCGCTTTCGCCGGATGATCCTATCGCGGGGCAATACCGAGGACCTGGCGGCGATGTACGTCGCGTGGCGCGGCAAGACTCCCACCATCGACGCGATGATGAAGTATCGAGGCCTGACCGAATAACCGGTTAGGAGCCTGTCCGAGTCATCCACGTGAGCCGCGCAACACCGCAGACGCCCCTTGCAGAGCCAACCCTTTGGGACCGGACGGATTTGCCTTCACTCATCGTTGTGGCCTCCTTATTTGGCTCTACCAAACTTCGTCGGCTCCGCCTCGATTGAAGGCAAATCCGTCTCGGTCGCGGCCACGGGGATGACTCGGACAGGCTCCTAGTTCCCGAGGCTGGCGAAGCCCCGGTTTTCGCCCACCAGCTGCTCGAGCAGCGGCGACACGGTGAGCCATTGACCCCCGGTTGCGGCGCTATAGTGCTTGAGCTTGTCGAGCGCCTTGCGCAGGCCAACCTCGTTTTCGGCCCAAAACATGGGGCCGCCGCGATAGGCGGGGAAACCGTAGCCGTACAAATACACCACATCGATGTCGCTCGAACGGGATGCCACGCCCTCGCGCAGCACTTCGCAACCGACGTTCATCAGCGCCAGAAAGCAACGTTCGACGATTTCCTCATCCGAGAATTGGCGTCGCTTGATGCCGTATTCCCTTGAAACCTTCTCGATGATTTCGGCAACCACCGGGGATGGCCGCGGCGTGCGATCGCCGGGCGCATAGTCGTAGTAGCCGGCTTGCGTCTTCTGACCCATCCGGCCCATTTCCACCAGCAGATCCGCCGAGCGTGTCACCCGCCCGTCGAAGCTCTTAGGATCCCGATCCTTACGCGACTTGTAGCCGATATCGAGGCCTGCAAGATCGCTCATTTGCAAAACGCCCATTGGCATGCCGAAATTGCGCAGCGCGGCATCGACCTGCTCCGGCATCGCTCCCTCGAGCACCATCAGCGACGCTTGATAGGCGTAGCCGCCCAACATGCGGTTGCCGATGAAGCCGTCGCGATTGCCGCACACGACGCCGACTTTGTTGATTCGTTTCGCGACGTCGACCACCGTTACCAGAACGTCCTGCGCCGTCTTCGCACCGCGTACGATTTCCAGCAGCCGCATCACATTGGCCGGGGAAAAGAAATGCATGCCGACGACATCGCCCGGCCGTGTCGTGGCGTCCGCTATTTCATCGATGGAGAGGTATGAGGTGTTCGACGCGAGGATCGCGCCCTTCCTGGCGACTTTGTCGAGTTTGCCGAACACATCTTTTTTGACCGCCATGGTCTCGAAGACGGCTTCGATGACAAGATCCGCCTGGCTCAAATCCTCGTAGGCCAGCGTGGGTTTCAGCTGGTCCATGCGCTGCTTGACCTGTTCCATCGTCAACCTGCCCTTGGACGCAGTATTCTCGTAATTCTTGCGAATCACCGCGACGCCCCGATCCAACGCCTCTTGGGACATTTCGAGGAGCGTCACCGGAATGCCGACGTTCAGAAAGTTCATCGCAATGCCGCCGCCCATGGTGCCGGCGCCGATGATGCCCACCGACTTTATTTCGCGCTTCGCCGCCTTGCTGTCGAGATTCGGAACATTGGCCGCCTTGCGCTCCGCGAAGAATACATGCTGCAGGGCCTTTGCCTGGCTGTTCTGCATGCATTGCATGATCAACTCGCGCTCGCGTGTCAGCCCCTGGTCGAACGGCAGTGTTGCCGCGGCCTCCAGCGCATCGACGATGCGCTGCGGCGCGAAAAGATTCTTCTTCTCCTGTGCAATTCGTTTGCGGGCGGCGTCGAAGAAGCCTGCGGGAAGCTTGCCGGAATCGATGTTGATATCGCGTATCTTGCGGGCACGGGCCTTTTGCGCAATCAGGGTCTTGGCATGGGCGATTGCACCCTCGAGCAGATCGCCATCGATGAGCTTGTCGATGATGCCCGATTTGGCCGCCTGCGCCGCTGCGATCGGGTCTCCCGAAATGATCATGGCGAGCGCGGCTTCGATGCCGATCAATCGCGGCAGGCGCTGCGTGCCGCCCGCGCCCGGAAGAATGCCCAGTTTGACTTCGGGCAATCCGACTTTGGCGCTTGCGATCGCGACACGATAATGACAGGCGAGCGCCACTTCCAATCCGCCGCCCAGCGCCGTGCCGTGAATGGCCGCCACGATGGGCTTGCCGGAATTTTCCACGGCGTTGATCGCCTCGTGCAAGCCCGGCGACAGAGGGGGTTTGCCGAATTCGGTGATATCGGCGCCCGCCATGAAGGTTCGGCCCTCGCACGCGAGTACGCCCATCTTGATTTCCGGATCCTGAGCGAGCTTCGCGACGCCGTCGATCAGGGACGAACGCACGCCGACGCTGATGGCATTGACCGGCGGATTGTTGATCCAAATGATGCCGACATCGCCGCGCTTTTCGAATCTACCTTGCATGTGCTGCTCCAGGAAAAAGGGTATGCCGGTGGCCGGCCACGAAGCTTATCAAAGGGGTGTGCCCGCGTGCACTCGCGTGCCTGCGCCTATCGGCTGCCGAGCCGGCGTCCGCCGTCGACAAGGAGCACCTCGCCGGTGGTTTTCGTTGCCATCACCGCCAGGTAGTAAATGGTCTCGGCCACCTCTTCGGGCGATACCAAGGCGCCCAGCGCCGAGGTCGACTGGTAGCTGCGCAGCAGGGCCTCGAAGCGTTCCGGCCCGAGGCCCTGCTTGAGCCAGGGAGAATCGACCATTCCGGGGGCGACCGCGTTGACCCTGACTTGCGGTCCCAACACTCTGGCCAAACTCAAGGTCAACGCGTTCAGAGCGCCTTTCGACGCGACGTACGCGATGCTGGAGCCGGCGCCCAACTGCGCGGCAATCGATGAAACGTTGACGACTCCAGCGCCGCCACTGTCGCGCAGCAGCGGCGCGAATGCGCGGGTCATTTGAAATGGCCCGATGACGTTGACCGAGTAGATGCGCTGAAAATCGCTCGCGTTGAGCCCATGGAGATCCTTCAAGTCGACGAATTTCGTCGTTCCCGCGTTGTTGACGAGCACATCGCAGCGGCCGAATCGCTGTTTGACATGCGTCGCCAATTGCACGCATTGCGCGTCATCGGACACATCCGCGCGCTCCACCATCACTTCAGCGCCGTGGCCGCGACAGGTTGCCGCGACGGCTTCCGCGGGTTTGGGGTCGCGCGAATAGTTGACGCAAACGTCCCATCCTCGCTGCGAAAACAGTACGGCGCTTGCGGCGCCGATACCCGAGGAGGAGCCGGTGATGACACAGACTTTCTTGCTCACATTCAAATCCTCGAATCCCACCGCTGCAGATTGCCCGTTCGTTTGTCCATTCTCGCATGCCGCGCCAATTCCAGTGGTTTGACTGAAGCGCGCGCGGCGTCGCACACTACGCTCAAGGCCGCGCATCGTCGGCCTCCGCATCCGGGGAGAAATTATGAAGTCTTGCGTCCGTCCTCTGCTGATCGCAGCGGTTCTCTTCGCACAAATGGCGTTTTCGAACCCGGCCGCGGCGCAAGCCCAGCCGGCGCCCAACGCCGCCGCAGCGCCCAACGCAGCTGCAGCGTCTAAGCCCGCGACTCCCAGGCCGCGCTTCATGCCGCAGTTGACGCCCGAGCAGATTGCCGCGTTGCCCAAGTGGACGGAAATGACCATGCTCACCCGCGATGGCGTGAAGCTCGCGGCCAATGTGTTCCTACCGGCGGGCACGGGACCTAATCCCGTGGTGCTGTCGCGTACGCCTTACTTGAAGGACGCGCTGGGTGAGCTGGCGGGCTACACGGCCAAGAAGTACACCGATGCCGGCTACGTATTCGTCATGCAGGATGTGCGGGGCAAGGGCAAATCAGAAGGGTTTTATGAGGCCTTCGTTCCCGATCTCGAGGATGGGTACGACACGGTTGAATGGGTGGCGAAACAGCCCTGGTCGAACGGCAAGGTGGGCATGGTCGGCGCCTCGGCACTCGGAATCACCTCCAATCTGGCCGCGATGGCCGCGCCGCCGCACTTGGTGGCGGCGTTTGTGATCGTCGCGCCGTATGACCAGCTGCTCAACACCTTTCCAGGGGGCGTGCTCAAGGATGAGGACACCCTGGGATGGCTCAAGGGTCAAGGCGAAAACCAGGCGCAATTGGATATCGTCAGCGGCAGTGCAACCAATTCTGCTGTATGGAACGAGCATGCGATGACCACGCAGCGAAAGTTCATCCGCATCCCGATGTACAACCAGGGTGCGTGGTATGACATCTTCAATGACGGCAACGTCGAGAATTTTCGTTGGTTGCAGAATTTCGGCTCCAAGGGCGCACGCGGCAATCAGAAGCTCTACATGGTGCCGGGCGGGCACGGGGGTCTGGGAGGCGAGAAAAGCGATATCGAATACAACCAGCCCGGCGCGACCGTGCCTGCCACGGAAGAGATGCGGTGGTGGGATTACTGGCTGAAGGGCATCGACAACGGCATCATGAAGGAGCCGCCGGTCACCCTGTTCATGATGGCATCGGGCCGCAAGGGGCACCCGTCGGCCTTGAGTCAGGTATTCAAATCTCCGAACTGGCCGCCGGCCAATCATCCGACCCGGTACTACCTCACCGGCGATATGCATTTGTCGACCAGGGCGCCTTCCGCAAAAGACGCCAAGATCAGCTACAAGTTCGATCCCGCGAATCCGGTCAGGACCTACGGCGGCTCGAATCTTTTGCAAACCGCAGGGCCGCTCGATCAGCGGCCAATCGGCCAGCGCCAGGACTATCTACGATTCGAAACCCCGGTTCTGGACAAGAATATCGCCATCGCCGGTCATGTCGACATGACGCTATGGGCGGCAACGGACGGGCTTGATACGGATTTCATGGTCAAGCTGGTCGATGTCTATCCCGATGGGTATGAGCAGATCATTCTGGACAACCCGATCCGCACCCGCTACCGCCATGGTCGCGATCCCGATGATGTGATGCTGATGACGCCGGGCAAGCCCGAGGAGCTGCATATCGATTTGTGGAACACCGCGTTCACGTTCGAAAAAGGTCACAAGATCCAAGTGACGGTCACCTCCTCCAACTCGACCAAATTCGAGATCAACCCGAACACGGGTGAGCCGTTCGGCGTGGCGACGACCACCAAGCCGCGGGTTGCGACCAACACGGTCTATTTCGACAAGGCGCATCCCTCGGCGATGATTTTGCCGGTGCTGTAACGTTCCGGCCTATTGGACTTGCGAGTCGGCGGGCTCGAGGATTTGCGGGTCTTTGGCGTCCCCGTATAGCAACGCCACCTCGCGCGCGCGACGCTCCATCACCAGGCGTTGGTTGATGGAGCGTTTGTCGGTGATTTCTCCCGCTTCCGGCGAGGGCGGTTCTTTCAATATCAGCAGCCTTCGAATGGTATCGGCGCTGCCTTGACGGTTGCTGTTGAAGGCGGCGAGCTTTTTAGCCAGGCCGGCGCGCACTTTTGACTCGTCTGGCACGGTCAGCCAAACCAATGCACCCAGCCAGGGGTGATCCGGTGCGCATATCACGGCATCGCTGACATAGGGCTGCAGTGCCTCGACCAGATCGCGGCGCACCAGGCTCGCCTGCACCCAGGTCGCGGAAAGCAGTTTGAAGTCCTCCGCCGTACGTCCCGCGAACTCGAGTCCTTCGATAGGGCGATCTGCGTCCACCCAGCGTACGGCATCGCCGGTGATGAAATATCCCTCCTCGTCGAACGCCGCCGCGTTCAGTGCGTCGTCCTCGTAGTAGCCGCGCATGATCTGCGGACCCTTGATGCGCATTTCCAACCGATCTCCGATCGGCACCAGCTTCAATGTGACACCGGGTTGGGGCAGTCCCAGCAGCCCCGTCCGGGTTGTATTCCAGTACACCGCAACGCCCGTCGCGGTGGTCTCGGTCATTCCCCATCCCGTGCCGAACGGCAGTTGCTCGCCCAATTCCTGCACAGCCAATCTTTGCATGCGCTCCCACGTCGGTTGGGGCAGCAGCGCGCCGCCGTAGCCGAGGGCACGCATGTTCTTGAAAAATCGGTGGCGAAGGTCGGCATCGTTTTCCAGCGCCGTGGCGAGCGCGCCGAAGGCGGCCGGGACACAGCCGAAGCTGGTGGGGGAGATTTCCCTCAAGTTCTCGATGGTGGCCTCGAACATCCCCGGGATTGGCCGGCCGGTGTCGATGTATAGCGTGCCGGCATTCGCCAGCACGCCATTGAACTGAGCGTTGCCGCCAAACGTGTGGTGCCAGGGAAGCCAATCGACGACCGCGTGCGTGCGCGCCGGGTCAAACGGCTCGCTGACCAGGCGGATCATTTGCACCGAGCCCGCGATATTACCGTGAGTGTTGATGACGCCCTTGGGGCGCCCGGTGGATCCGGAAGTCAGCAGAATCTTCGCGATCGTGTCGTCTACGATCTGCAAACGGCGCGCGGCAACCGCCGTCTCGTCGATTTCGAGCAACAGCTGCGAGAAGTCGCTGCCGGCGATGATCCGGCGGCCAGGAGCTTTCGCAAAGTTGAGAGCAGCGGCGTATCGGTTCGCATCCTTGGCGTAAACCAGCGCCGGCGTGGTCAGCTCCAGCGCGAACCCTAAGCGCGACAGATCCTGGCCGAAGGAATAGGTCGGCGATACCGGTACCACGGCGACCCCGGCGCGCATTGCGCCCAGGGTCAACAGCGCATGTTCAATGCTGTTCTCGGACAAAATCATGATCGGTGGGCCGCCCGGGCCGTAGCCCTCACGGATCAGCCAGGTGGCGACCGCGGCGGTATCGCGTGAAGCCGCGGCGTAGGTCAGTCTGCGCCACTGTTTGGCGCCATCCCGCTCGGCCAGGAAGGTCGTATCCGGGCGCAGCTCGGTCGCCCGGGCTAGATAGTCGATCAGCGACGGCAAGCCGGGTTCGAATTTCAGGCCGCAGGTCAAATAGACGATGCCGTCAGCCGCGCGCCGTACCTCAACGCAAGGTTCCGGACGCTTGAGCACACGCATCGGAAAGTCGCTCAAGGGTCTACTTAGCCTGTCCAGCATTCTGCCCCCGCCTGTCGTTCTTGTTTGCCGCAAGTTCAAGTTTCGGCCGAAAGGCTCCGGAATGGAAGCCGCTTGTCGACATCCGGGGCGGCGGCCGCTAGGATCGGAAATACGGAATAGAAGCCACTCTTGGAGAACGGAATGAAGTGGACGAGAAGCCAAAAGAACACCGTGGTGGCCGCCTATCTTGGCTGGACCCTGGATGCCTTCGATTTCTTCCTCATGGTGTTCATGTTCAAGGACATTGCGGCGACGTTTCACGTCGACGTCAAAAGCGTCGCCGAGGCCGTGTTCCTGACCCTTGCCGCGCGGCCGATCGGCGCGTTCATTTTCGGCCGGCTCGCCGACCGCTTCGGCCGCAAACCCACGCTCATGTGGAACATTCTGGCGTTCTCGCTGCTCGAGGCGGCTTCGGGTTTTGCACCGACGCTGACGACATTCTTGATACTTCGATTTCTTTTTGGAATTGCCATGGGCGGCGAATGGGGCATCGGATCCGCCCTGACATTCGAGACCATACCGCAACGTGCGCGCGGCGTGGTGTCGGGACTGTTGCAGGCGGGCTACCCCAGCGGCTACTTCGTCGCCTCGATCGCAACCTATTTCTTTTACGACAGCTTTGGCTGGCGCTACATGTTCCTGCTGGGTGTCGCCCCTGCGATCCTGGTGTTCTTCATCCGGATGGGTGTGGATGAGTCCCCCGCATGGCTGGAGCAGCGGGCAACGAAGCGGAGCGTCAATCTGTGGGGTGTCCTGTCCCGCGACTGGAAACTGGCGCTGTATGCCATCATTCTGATGACCGCCTTCAACTTCTTCAGTCATGGTTCGCAGGATGCTTACGCGAATCTCTTTTTGAAGATTCAGCACGGCTTCGATACCCACGGTGCATCGACCATCACGGCGATCATGAATGTCGGCGCGATTCTGGGCGGTATCGGGTTCGGCTGGCTGTCACAACGCATCGGCAGGCGCAATGCCATCATGTCTGCGGCGCTGCTGGCACTGCCGGTGATTCCATTCTGGGCGTTTGGAACCACGCCCGTCGTGCTGGCGGTGGGCGCCTTCTTCATGCAGATCTCGGTGCAAGGCGCATGGGGCATCATCCCTGTGCATTTGAACGAGCTGTCGCCCGCGGAGATTCGCGCTACCTTTCCCGGTGTTGTCTATCAGCTGGGCAATCTCATCGCCTCGAGAAATCTGCCCATTCAAGTAGCGATCGCCGAAGCGCATGGCAATAACTACGGCCTGGCAATGGCATATGTGGTGGGGACCGTGGCCGTGGTCATTGCGCTCCTGGTGTTGCGCGGTCCAGAGCGGCACGGCGTGGCGATGGCGGACGCGCAACGAGCGCCGGCCCCAGCCTAGCGTCGATTTAGTAGAAAAAGAGTATGCTAGCCGAACCCGGCCGGCGGGGCGGGCTGCTGACAGTGAAATAAACATAATAGGCCGGGGGTTAAATGGCAGCGCAGTCCGAGGTTATCGCGGCGGCCGGCAGCGAATCATCCTCATATCCAACGTCTTTCGCCGCCTGGTACAGCGTCGCCGTACTGATGGTGATGTACATTTTTTCGTTCATCGATCGGACCACGATTTCCTTGTTGGTCGAACCGATGAAGCGCGATCTGCAAATCAGCGACACGCAGATCGGCCTGCTCCAGGGGCTGGCATTCGTGTTGCTGTATACCTTTCTTGGGCTGCCGATCGCACGCCTATCCGATCGATATAGCCGGCGGGGAATCATCGCCGCGGGCGTGTTCATCTGGTCCATCATGGCGACGTTGTGCGGATTGGCGCGATCTGCGATTCAGCTGTTCATCGCGCGCATCGGCGTCGGGGTCGGCGAGGCAGCGCTGTCGCCGGCGGCGTATTCCATCATCACCGACAGTTTCCCGCGCTCAAAGCTCGGCGGTGCCTTCGGTGTTTATAACATTGGCATCACCATCGGCGCCGGAACGGCACTCCTTTTGGGGGGCATCGTGGTCGGCGCGGTTTCCCATGCCGGCGCGAGCTACACCCTGCCGTTGTTCGGGGAAGTGCGCGCCTGGCAGATGGTATTCATTGTGACCGGGGCGCCGGGCATCCTGCTGCCCCTGCTCCTGCTCACCTTTCGCGAGCCCAAACGGCGCGGGCTGCTGCGCAATAACGCGGCGGGGCAGGCGGGCGGCGCGGTCAAGCCCGCCTTGCGTGAAGTCCTGGCTTACGTGTGGTTGAACCGGGAATTCTACGCGCTTCACTTTGTTGCCATGGCGCTGCTGGCCCTGTGCGGCTACGCCGTGGCCTCTTGGCTGCCCGCCTCGTTGGTTCGTGCCTACGGCGTCAGCGCCGGGCAGGTCGGCAAGGTCATGGGCGTGAGCACCATTTTGATGAATTCGTCCGGGATGCTCCTGGCCGGCATTGTCTGCGATCGCCTGACCCGTCGCGGCTGGAAGGACGCCCCCATCGTGGTCGCGCTGGTCTCCGCCTGCGGCATCGCCTTATTCAGCTGTCTTCCACCCTTGATGCCCACTGTGCCCCTGGTGTGGATTGCGATATTCGTCGCCGGTATCACCTTCAACGCCTATAACGGCGTCGGGCCGATGGCCGTGAATCAGGTCACCCCGAATCAATTCCGCGCCCAGGTTTCGGCCGTTTATTTGTTCGTGGTCAACGCCATAGGCTTAGGGGTGGGACCCTGGCTGGTGCCCTACGTGAGCGATCACGTGTTTCACGATCCGGTGAAGATTCGCTACAGCCTGGTGATCGTGGTGTTCTCATCCGCCATCACGGCTATCATTTTGCTCTGGAAGGTGCGCCCGATCTATCGGCTGAAGCTGGCCGAGGCGGCGCAATGGCAATAGTATAATCAATTTGTATTAATTATAATGAACCTGCGCCGCTTCAGGATACGAGGGGAGGAACGATGAAATTAGTGTGTGCCTTGACGGCCTTGAGCGCCATTGTCGCAGGACCGGCAATGGCGCAGCAGATGCATACT
>CAVZJP010000010.1:0-24470 GCA_963775565.1 uncultured Gammaproteobacteria bacterium | reverse complement strand
ACAACTGCCGTGAGATCCGCAGAGAGGCCAGTTCACGAACGTTTGGTGTGGATCCGACTTCCGCCGATCGAATCTGCTACTGATTTCCGTGACACTACCTTTAGCCTCATGGACTGCCCCCGCTATCGTCGATAACTCCGGGGGCGGTCCATCAGCGCAATCTAAGGGAGAATTGACAGTCAGCGTCCAATGATGTCCTCTGGTAGCCAACCCTTTCAGGGGGCAGTAGTGGGGCATCCGCAGAAACAGCAGGCAAAAATATTTGTGAAATCAGATACTTAATTCGAGAGTTTGGTGGCCAGCCGTTCCATCATTAAATCAGTGACTTACGCGATTATCCTCGAAACTGGTTAGGTAGAGTGTTGAATTTGTCAAAGCCGCAATACCAGACGCTGTCGTGCGCCGGACGATTGATGAACCTAATACGCCTCAGCTTGACCATTATCGTTCTGACCTTGCTGCGTCGAGCAGCTACGCGCGGCATCATCAATCGAGCGCGAACAGTGAGGGTCAGGCGGGACAGTTTGACTACTACGTGTTGAGCCTGTCGTGGGCGCCGAGCTACTGCCTGATTCATGCCGGCGACGGCGCGGAGTGCGCGGGCAAGGGCTACGGGTTCGTCGTACACGGCCTGTGGCCGCAGTACGATGCCGGCGGCTATCCCGAGAACTGCCCGACGCAATTCGAATTGTCTGACACTACTGCCGCCAAGGGGCGTTCCATTTACCCGAGCGAGCATTTGATGCAGCACGAGTGGCAGGAGCATGGAACCTGCAGTGGCCTTGATGCGCGCACATACTTTGATACCGTCGATCGCGCCACGGCGGCTGTCAGGATTCCAGCGGCCTTGGAAGCGCCTCGGTCCGAGCAAAGCCTCACTGCCGCGAAGATTTCTGACTTGTTCCGCGGCGCCAACCCGCAGATTCCCGACCATGCTCTTGCGGTTGCCTGCAGTCGCGGCAACCTATCGGAGGTGCGGGTGTGTTTGACCAGGGAACTCTCGGTGCGAACCTGCGGCCGCGGAGTTCGCACGACGTGTCCGGAAGCAGCGATCACCGTACCCGCGTCGCGTTAGCGAAGGCCCCAATGGCTAGGTTTTTCTGCTCCCGACGAGCAGCAATGCCGCTCCGGTTCCTTTGGGCCGTCTTAGACGCGCTAATGTCAGGCTCTGCGATTCACAAACTCCCATACCTTGGAGATCACGACCGATCCTTCGCCGACCGAGGATGCCACGCGTTTCACAGAGCCTGCGCGCACATCGCCCACCGCGAAGATGCCAGGCGGCGATGTCGCGAACGGCGAGGTCGCAGACCTTCGCCGGAACCGGTGATAACAAATCCTTTGTCATCTAGTTTCACCAAGCCCGACAGCCACTCGGTGTTTGGCGCGGCGCCCACCATGACGAATAGCGCACGTGCCTCGACGACGCGGATCGCCCCGGTCTTCACGTCGCGAATGCTCACGCGCTTCGAGGTGTTCAGCGCCATGCAGCGCGCTTACCTCGGCACCATATTCGATGGTTATGCCGGGATCGGCTTCGAGCCGACTCGAGAGGTAGCTCGACATGGAGGCGGCAAGCGATGCGCCGCGCACCAAGACACGGACGCATCGCGCCGAGCGGCTGAGAAACATCGCGGCCTGTCCCGCAGAGTTCCCGCCGCCGATGATGACCGCATCGGTCCCCTTGGAATAGCGCGCCTCGATCTCGGTGGCGGCATAGTAAATGCCGGCGCCTTCGAATTCAGTGAATCTGGCGATCGGCAGCCGGCGATATTGCACCCCGGTCGCGACCACGACTGCTTTGGCGCGGACGCGCTGGGCGTTGTCGAAAGTGGCGCAAAAGCTCGTCATCGTCGAGCCTCTCGAGCAGCAGCCACTCGCCGCGGCATCGCGAAGCGCGTACCGAATTTCATCGCCTGTATTTCTCCCCGCCAGACCAGGTCGGCGCCGGAAATGCCGGTCGGAAAACCCATATAATTCTCGACGCGGCTCGATGTTCCGGCCTGTCCGCCGATCGCCACGTCTTCAACAACCAGCGCGCGGAGACCTTCGGCTCCCGCATACACTCGCTGCGGCCACTCCTGCCGGACCTCCGCCGACGATGAGCACGTCAAATACTTCGTCGTCGCCGAAATCAAGATTGAGGCCGAGCAGACGCGCGACCTTGTCAGGGGTAGGCTCGGTCACAACGAGATCGCGGCCGAAGATTACCGCGGGTACGCGCGGTGCGATGGACAGCGCTGGGCGATCGCTTCGGCCTCAGGACTGCCAAGCGGCAGAGAGATGTACGGTATGTGATTGCGGCTTGCGAACTCGGCGATGCGGCGCACGTTTCGATCCTCGTCTTCGCCGATCAACCGCAAACTGCTGATGCGCTCCTCAAGTTGACGGCGGCGGCGCGCGGCAAGCACGGTGATGATGATGTCGGACATCTCCGGAATCTGAGACATCAGCGTCAGCACCGCTTCTCGCGGGACCTCAATGACCCGTGTGTCCCGCACCGCGCGCATCCCCATCGACCAAGCGCCGCCGTTCAGCAGGGAGATCTCGCTCATAAACTGTGTCGGGCCGATCGTGGAGGGCAAATGGCGTTCATCGGTGTAGGGATTCACTACTTCGATCTCACCTTCCTCGACGTACACGAAGCGATCCACGGCTTGGCCGGGCCGCGTGAGAAACGTCCCTGCGGGATAGCGGACAATAGCGCCCGCGATGCGCAATGCTTCGACGTGAGCCGGGGCCAGCGGAGTGCGCTGCATCTGACGTAAATCGCCGCCGATTGTTTCCATGCTTCTGCTCTTCCTTTATGCGCTAACGTGCGGTTTTACCGGCACGACGTGCATCTTCGACCGAGGCGTAGGGACGCATTGAGCGCCTGTTCAGTTCATTTTCTCCACATCCGGCAACTGCCAAGTCTTATCGAAAAAAGCTTTTTTTGGGCCGTAAAGGCGGAAGATCGTAAACCATCCTTTATTTGGAATCGTGGCCAACCAGTTCTTGCCGGCACCGGGAGACTTCGGGCCAAAGTAGATATCCGTGGTGCCGTCCGCGTTCTGGACCGGCTTGTCCATTGTGTTCAAGGACGGAAAGGGCTGTCCGTTATCAAGCCCAGAGCCCGTGATCGGGTCATACACGGACACTGACCAAAAGAGAGCGACAGGAATATCCTTGGGTACATGCAGTTTGTAGTTCCGGCTGCCATCCAGGAAATCGCCGTTGGCGTCCATCATCGCTATGCAATACTTCGCGCCGACACTGTCCATGCTCAACGCCATGGCGGGACTGGCGGAATACGCGATGGTAAAAAATCCGGTGCGCGCGTTGAGGTAATCGAACGACTCCGAGTTGAAGGTGGCATTACCTGGGAACCCATTGATCCAGTGCCGACCGGGAAACCACAGGCCATTCGTCACCAGCGGTGAAGGTGCGTAGGCCATGACATGAGCCGCGCGAGCGGCAGCGCGAACTGCTTTATCCAGCAACGCACGAGCGGAAGCATCCGGGGAGAACGGCTTGCTCTTTACGATTCCAATCTCCGCCGCCATGCCCCGCATATACAAGTCCGCCACGGGTCGACATATTCGTGGTCGATGAAGCGCGACAGCATGTCGAAAGCTGATCCGCTTGCTATAGAGCATGTTGGAGGGCTTGGCTGAGGCATCGGGGAATTGCATCGGCTTTGCCGTTTCCTTTTGGCCGAACGGATATTCGCGTCTGTTCCATGACCCGGACAGGTTCCTCGAGTTGTTTCGGGTCTTTGAAGAACCCGCGCCAGAAAACGAACACACCATAGGTACCCGAGCGAAGGTGAAATAACCGGACGGGACGCTCGCCGAATACTCCGGCGGCAAGATGAGATACTTTCCGCCATTGCCTTTATCGGGGCCGGGCAAACCCACTCGCCGCACCACTTCCGGCCGTCGATCTCGCCAACGGAACAAATCGGCCGCTGCCAGAAATCATCCAGAATTCCCTGCAATCCGGGCGGCACCTCGATCACCATCGGACCATCCTCTTTGAGATCAAGATAACCGAGTGCGTAGATGACGTCGGAGTTGGGCGTTGTGATCAGCGTCTCGGCATTGAGCCGCTCCTTGAAGATCGGAAGCACGTTATAGCCCTTGCCGAAAACCCTCTCAGAACCCTCTTTCATGGCATACATGTTCAGGGCCGGCAGCGCCCATAGGTAGGTTTGTACGCCGCGCTGGTAGAAGAGTTCGTCAGTCAATTGCTGCGACTCTTTCGCGCCTAGATATCCCGTCTGGTAAGGCAGCTTGGCCAGTTCATCGTAGCGGGCTGATTGAGCGATGGCGCTGACCGGGACCGTTGCTGAGCCGACGAACCCGGCCGCGAGTAGCGCACCGTGGAACCAATTTGAAGATAAGAAGCTCATGCCCGCAGTACTCCTAACTATTTGGCAAAGATCAGCGCGATTGAGGGACGGTAAATTTCGAAACGCCGGCGCACGGCGCGCAAGTCAGTTCTTCCTGCCTCCCTCCTGCAATGCCTGCAACGCCTTCTCCACGCTGAGCGAACCGGAGACCTGGCTGGGCGGGTAGTCCTTGAAGGTGGCGAGGAACTGACCCATGATCATCGTGGCGGGCATCATGACCCACAGTTTTTTGCCCCACCATTCGCCGTAGGACGTCGATTCGGTCTGGTATCGCTCCCACGGGTCGACGCGCAGGTTGGTCACGAGCGGGACGTTGGTCGAATCCTCCTTGCCGGAGAACAGGTTTCCGACGATGGTCTTGAAGGTGATCTTCCACTCGTTGTAGCGCAGCGCCATGAGGTCGGCGTTGTCGCTGAAATAGAAGAACTCCCGGCGCGGACCTTCAGTGACCTTGCCTTCGAAGAACGGCATGAAGTTGTAGCCGTCGAGATGGTTCTTGAAGGTCTTCTCGCCCGCCTTGTAGCCGGTGAGCAGCTTCTCTTTCAGATCCGGATCGCCGCCGGCGGCCGCGACGAGGGTCGGCATCCAGTCTTCGGCCGACATGACGTCGTTGATGATGGTGCCCGGCTTGATGACGCCAGGCCACTTGGCGAGCATGGGCACCCGGAAGCCGCCTTCGTATACCGTGCCTTTCTCGCCGCGGAACGGATGATTGCCGCCATCGGGCCAGCTGAAGATTTCCGCGCCGTTGTCGCTGGTAAACATCACGATCGTGTTGTCGGCGATGCCGAGTTCGTCCAGCTTGGCGAGCAACTCGCCCACGACCCAGTCCAGCTCGGCCATCGCATCGGCAAACAAGCCGAAGCCGGTCTTGCCGTCCCACTTCTTGGACAGATGCGTCAAGGAGTGGCACCGCGTGGAGTTGTGCCAGAGGAAAAACGGTTGTCCCGCCTTCACCGAGCGGTCGATGAAGTCGCACGAGCGCTTCACCAGATCCGCATCGATGTCTTCCATGCTCACCTTGGCAGCGGGATCCATGCCCGGATGCGGCGGCAGGGGGCCGGCGTCCGTGATCTTCTGCTTGCCGACGCGGCCCCAGCGCGGATCCTCCGTCGGATCATCGACGTCGGTCGCAACGCTGCGGATGATGTTGCGCGGGCCGAACCTTGCGCGGAATTTCTCGTCCTTCGGATACTCCGGGTCGTAGGGCTCCTCCATCGCATTGAGGTGGTAGAGGATCCCGTGGAACTCGTCGAAACCGTGGACCGTGGGCAGATATTCGTTGCGATCCCCCAGATGGTTCTTGCCGATCTGCGCCGTCGCGTAGCCGAGTGGCTTGAGGAATTCCGCGATCGTCGGATCGGAATCCTGCAAGCCCTGTTTCGCCGCGGGCAGACCGACTTTCAGCAGCCCCGTGCGGAACGGCGTCTGCCCGGTGATGAACGCCGCGCGTCCCGCAGTGCAGGATTGTTGTCCGTAGTAATCAGTGAATAGCGCGCCCTCGCGTGCGAGCCGGTCGATGTTCGGCGTGCTGCCACCCATCATGCCGCGGTGGTAGGCACTGATGTTCCAGATGCCCACGTCGTCGGCCATGATCATGATGATGTTCGGCTTGCTTGGCGTTGGCCATCGGGTGCTCCTGTTGATTACGGCGATCTGCCCGCACGAGCGGCTTGTCGCGCAACGCGTATGCAACCTCAAATCGATCGAGGCAAACATCAGACCAAGGACCTAGTTCTCAGCCCCGCATTAGGTGGCCAGCCGTTCCGGTGGTTGGCCAGTGAACACCGCCAATTGATCGGCGAAAGCACGCTTGTAGGCGGGCCGCGCTTCGCCACGGGCGACATAGGCGGAGAGGTTCGGATATTCCTTCAGCATTCCAGATGCTTTCAACCTGAGCAGCACCACTACCATCATCAAATCGCCCGCGCTAAACGCACCATCGAGCCAGTCGGCATCCGCAAGGCGAGCGGAGAGTTCGCCTAGGCGTATACAGAGGCGTTCTCGGACAAGAGGCAGGCGCTGCTCGTACCAGGGCTTGTCGTGCTCCAGGATCTTGAGCATCGAGACATCGAGGATCGGCGGCTCAATCGTGTTAAGTGCGGCAAACATCCATGTGATCGCGCGAGCCCGGGCATTCGCATCGTCAGGCAACAGGCCTGCATGGCGCTCTGCGATATGGAGCACGATCGACCCCGACTCGAAGAGGGCAAGATCGCCTTCTTGATAGGTCGGAATCTGCCCGAAAGGGTGAATCGCCAGATGCGCGGGTTCCTTCATGGCAGCGAAAGAAACAAGACGAACCTCGTAAGGTTGGCCCACTTCTTCAAGTGCCCAGCGAATGCGCATGTCACGTGCCAGTCCCTGGCCGCGATCGGGCGACCGTTCAAAGGCGGTAATGGTGGGGGTCATTGATGAGCTCTGGTCATTACATACGAGGAGTGACGACTGCTGTGGAAACGTGCGACGCTTGTTGTTCCAATGCATCAAGGGCGGCCATATTAAATACTTTTGAAACAATATGTTAATACATAAATCTAGAAACAAATTGAATATCACTCCGGTAGTATCGAGACGCATTGGCGGGGGTTAAGATGCTACCCGCCATTTTTTTTGGTCACGGCAATCCCATGAATGGGATTTCGACGAATGCTTACACCGAGGCATGGAATCAATTTGGACGGACAACAGCACGTCCCAAGGCAATTCTAGCAATCTCAGCGCACTGGTACGTACCCGAGACAAGTGTCACGGTCATGACTGCGCCGCGCACGATCCATGATTTTGGCGGTTTTCCGCCCGAGCTGTACCAGGTGCGATATCCCGCGAGTGGCGACCCAGCGCTCGCCCACCGGATTGAGCACTTGCTCGCGCCGTTGGATGTGAAATCGGACAATTCCTGGGGACTCGATCACGGTACTTGGTCGGTGCTGAAACACGTGTATCCCGCCGCTGATATCCCTGTGGTGCAACTCAGTATCAACGAGACCAAAGATGCCTCGTTCCATTTCGATATTGGTCGGCGCCTGGCGCCGCTGCGCGATGAAGGCGTGCTCATCATGGGCAGCGGTAACATTGTTCACAATCTTCGCACCTACGCCTGGGGCCGGGACATACAGGAGCCGTACGATTGGGCGACGCGTTTCGAGAACGAGGCGCGAGGTCTGATGAGCGCCGGCGACTATCAGCGCCTGATCGCCTATGACGGCCTGGGACCTGATGCCGCGCTGGCGATTCCAACGCCGGATCATTACCTGCCGCTTTTATACGTGCTCGGCGCGGCGCAGGCTGGGGATCCCATACTGTTTCCCGTCGAGGGAGTGGATGGCGGGTCGATTTCAATGCTGGCGGTCCAAATTGGATAGGTGGCGCGCTTGAATGTGCTCCGGCTTCTCGATGTCCTACAAGAAGCAGGGAAAATGCCTGACGCGACTCGGAGCAATCGCCAAGGTAGCATCGAGGCGAAGAGCCGGGCCACTATGGGAGCGAGCTTTTCGTGCGATTACCGTGAATAGCGATTCCCAGCTAAATTCTAGAAATTTCGACTTTTTGGCCGGCGGCGGCGAGATGGGCGAGCGCATGCGCGCGCTCGATTGGACGAAAGACGCCGCTCGGTGCCGGCCGAGGAATGGCCACAATCGCTCAAAACGATCGTGCGCGTCATGCTCGACTCGCGTTATGCGATGTGGATGCTTTGGGGTCCCCAACTCACCTTTTTCTGCAACGACGCCTATCTACCCACCGTTGGTATGAAGCGCGACTGGGTCCTCGGTGCCCGTTCCGACAAGGTCTGGGAGGAGATCTGGCCTGACATCGGTCCTCGCATTCAGAGGGTTCTCGAGGAGGGGCGGGCGACCTGGGATGAAGGCCTGCCGCTGTTCCTTGGAGCGCTATGGGTTTCCGGAGGAGACTTACCACACGTTTTCATACAGTCCGATCTACGACGATCGACAGTCGCATCGCAGGCATGCTATGCGTCGTGACGGAGGTAACCGAGCGGGTGATTGGTGAACGCCGATTGCGTGTGCTGCGAGACCTCGCGGCGTCGCCCAGAGCCGAGGCCACCGAAGAGGCATGCAAGCGGCTGATCGATGTGCTCGCCAACAATCCGCTCGATGTGATCTTTTGCCTCTTTGTATCTTCTCGATCAAACGCAAGAACGTCTCAAGCTTGCCCATCATTGCGGGATCCTTCCGGAGCAACTCCTCCCTGCACAGATCGCTCTAGCCGATCGCTCGGGACCTTGGCCGATGCGCGAGGCGATCGAAAGCGGCGCGCCGCAAATCGTCGAACTGCCACAGGGCGGCCCTGGAATCCATTGCTGCACGGCCTTGGCCGGATCGCATCCATCAGGCGATGATCTTACCGGTCAAGCAGGGCTCCTTGACGAGTACCGCGGTGCTCATCGCCGGCCTCTCACCGTTGCGCCCTTTGGATGATGGATATCGAGGGTTTCTCGATCTCATCGTCCGACAATTCGCCGCCGCGATTGCCGATGCCCAGGCGTACGAGGCAGAGCGCGCACGCTCCGAGGCGCTGGCTGAAATCGATCGCGCGAAGACCGCCTTCTTCTCGAATGTCTCGCATGAATTCAGGACTCCGCTGACCTTGCTCCTGGGTCCGCTCGAGGAGGCCCTGCAGAAGCCCGTCAGTGGGGTTGAGTGGAGAGGCGCTCGACAGCGCCCACCGCAACGCCTTGCGGTTACTGAGGCTCGTCAACACGCTGCTTGATTTCTCGCGCATTGAGGCGGGGCGCGCCCAGGCACACTATGTGCCAACCGATCTTGCCGCCGCGACGCTGGAACTGGCCGGCGTCTTTCGCTCTGCCATGGACCGAGCGGGCCTTCGCTATTCCGTCACGTGTAACGCACTCCCCGAACCTGTCTTCATCGATCGGGAGATGTGGGAAAAAATCGTACTCAATCTGGTATCGAACGCTTTTAAGTACACACTTGACGGCGAAATTCGCGTGCAAGTGCACGACGAGCGAGGCGGGCGCCGAGTTGGTGGTCGCGGATACGGGGACCGGAATACCGCCCGAGGCGTTGCCGCAGTTGTTCAATCGCTTTTATCGTGTGCCTGGCGCAAGCGGCCGTACCCACGAGGGATCCGGCATTGGATTATCTCTGGTGCGCGAACTCGTCAGGCTGCATGGTGGATCGATTGAGGTTGAGAGTCATGTGGGGCAGGGCAGCATTTTTCGCGTAAGCATTCCTTTTGGGGCCGCGCATCTGCCGCACGCGCAGGTGGCGCAGGAGGATGATCGCCTGGCGAGCGTGAGCGGCGCTCAAGCGTTTGTCGAAGAGGCGCAGCGCTGGTTGCCGGACTTCGCGAATCTGGAGCAGAGCGGCGATTTTCTTGCGCTCGCTCGGCCCGATCCACTATCGGGGACAATCGACTCGCATCAATAAGCCGGCCGTCCTTCTGGTCGACGATAACCGCGACATGCGCGAGTACGTCACCCGATTGCTGCAGCCGCGGTTTGCGGTGTCCGCAGTGGCTGACGGCCAGTCCGCGCTCGACTTGATCGACAGCGGCGTTCGGCCGGATCTCGTGTTATCCGATGTGATGATGCCGCGGCTCGATGGGTTTGGGCTATTGAAGGCATTGCGCGCCCGGCCGCTCACCGAGACCACGCCGGTAATATTCCTATCTGCGCGCGCCGGGGAGGAAGCGCGCATTGAAGGATTCGATGTAGGCGCAGATGACTACCTCATCAAGCCCTTCAGCGCGCGTGAATTGATCACACGTATCGAAACGCACATCCGATTGAGCCGGCTGCGCCGCTCCGCCAGCGAGCACATCAAGACGAGCGAGGAACGCCTGCGCATCGCCATTGATGAAGCCGGCATGGGCACGTGGAATCTGGATCTGAAGACTCATGAATTGCGCTGGAGCCGATCGCACTACACGCTGCTCGGATTTGAGCCTGACGAATCCAATCTTGCAACCTATGAGATGTGGCGCAGCCGTATTCATCCCGCGGATCTCGAGATGGTGGAGGCAGCGACTCGCACAGTCTCGCGATACGCAGACGCTCTATTCGCAGGAGTACCGGATCATTCGAGCCGATACCGGCGCAGTGCGCTGGCTGCGGGTCTTAGGCCGGTTTTTGTACGATGAATCCGGAGTCCCGACGCAGAAGCGTGGGCGTGGCTTTTGACGACACCGATCGCAAAGTGGCCGAGATCGCGCTGCGGGAAGCCGATCAGCGCAAAGATGTTTTCTTGGCCACGCTTGCGCACGAATTGCGCAACCCCCTCGCACCTATCCGCAACGCCGCCCAAATGTTGGGCTCCCCGAAATTGGGACCCGAGCAGCTGCAGTGGGCACAAAGCGTCATTCAGCGCCAGGTCAAACATCATGGCTTGGTTGCTGGACGATCTTTTGGATGTCGCCCGCATTACGCAGGGCAAGCTTGAACTCAAAAGACAGCTTATTACGCTCAACAGCGTGGTCGACTCCGCCGTCGAGGTCGCGCGCCCGCTGCTCGATAGCAAGAGGTCACCAGTTTGCCGTGATCGCTGCCCGCGGAGCCCGTCACCCTCGATGCGGACCCCCTGCGCCTCTCCCAGGTGCTGTCCAATCTTCTGACGAATGCCGCCAAATACACCGACGCGGGTGGCCACATCACGCTCTGCGGGCCACATTGAAAACGGTACGCTTTCTTTGTCGATCAAAGACAACGGAATTGGCATTCCAGCGGAATCGCTCAGCGGCATTTTTGCGATGTTCTCTCAAGTCGAGGGCGCCGCGGTGCACTCGGAGGGAGGCCTTGGGATTGGTCTTGCGCTGGTGAATGGTCTTACCGAACTGCACGGCGGCACGGTGGAGGCGAAAAGCGAGGGCTTAGGGCATGGCAGTGAATTCGTCGTGAAGTTACCTGTCGTCACCACCGATGCGGTCGCAACGCCCACGGCCGATGCGGTCGTGCCCGCGCCGATCGGCCGGCGGGTACTGGTGGCGGATGACAATCAAGATGCCGCGGACAGCCTGGCGATGATCCTGGAAATGGCGGGACACGACGTCCGCGTGGTTCACGATGGGCGAAGCGCGCTGTCCGTAGCTGAAGCTTTCCGCCCAGATACCGTGCTTTTGGACATCGGCATGCCGCAATTAAATGGCTACGAAGTCGCTCAGGCGTTGCGCCAAGAGCCGTGGGGAGCGAGCATCACTCTCATCGCCTTGACCGGCTGGGGACAAGAAGACGACCGGCAAAGGGCGATTGATGCAGGCTTCGACCGTCATCTCACCAAACCGGTCGATCCCGATGCGCTGGAGTCCCTGATAGCCTCGCCCCCAGGACGGAAAAAGTCGAATGCGCCGAGAGGCGCCGGCTGTGAGGCAGGTGATCACTCAGCCCAAGTCGATTGTCTTGTTGTCCTACACGGATTGAATCGCTTCACTGACATTGCTCCAGCTCAGTGGGACGATATTGCTCCTCACTTGGCACAGCCACACGATCGGCCGTTTGCCGAAGACGAGATCAACAGGAGTCGGATATGGGTATCAATAAGGATCAGGTTGAAGGGCGCGCAAAAGAAGTGGGCGGAAAAGTCCAGGAGGAATTTGGAAAGCTGACGGGTAATAAGACCCAGCAAGTCAAAGGTGCGATCAACAAAACCGTCGGCGCCGGTCAAGCGAAGCTAGGCGATGTCGCTGAACGAAACAAGGAAGCGAACCGAAAGCCGTAGCACTTTGCGAGAGGGAAGGCGGTTCCAGCGTCAGCCGGTATTTAGGTACCGGCTGAAAAACGCTTGTAGCAATTTTTGCACCTCATCGGGATCAACCGGCTTTGTCAGGTGGTGATCGAATCCGGACGCAATGGCACGAGCCTTATCTTCCTGTTGGCCCCAGCCGGTGGCCGCAATGAGGTACATCTCGCCGCCCCAGTGCTCAGCCCGAATGCGCCTCGCAACTTCGTAGCCGGTCATATCCGGCATGCCTATGTCGAGAATCATCGCGTTTGGGCGTATTTGGCGTGCCATCTGCAATGCCTCCTCGCCTGAGTGGCCGACAGAAACGCTATAGCCATCCATTTCAAGCAGCATCCCGAGGTATCGGCGGCATCGGAATTATCATCGACAACCAAGACGCGGTGCCGCGCATCCTTGGGTGATGGGCGAGGGGCTGGCTTCAACTGCGGTACTGGAAGCGCTTGGCGCCACAACAGCTCTGGGAAGATGAATTGTAAATTCGCTGCCCAACCCCGGGCCGTCGCTGCGTGCGTCGATCGTCCCGCTGTGCAATTCGATCAGTCCCTTAACGAGGGCGAGGCCGATGCCCAATCCGCCTTCCGATCGAGTAATCGCCGAATTCACCTGCGAGAACATTGCAAACAGACCTGATAGTGCCTCAGGCTCGAGGCCAATACCGGTGTCCTTGACCGATATGGTGAACTCCTCCTCCGACGGGCTGCTCTTAAGATGATCTGGCCGCCTTCGTCCATGTATTTCGCGCCATTTGTGAGCAAATTTGACAGCGATTGCGAGAGTCCTCAAAGGATCCACTGTCAGCATCACGGGCTGCCGGGGTAAATCGATGGTCAACTGATGTTTCTTGGCGTCAATGAGCGGCCGCGCCGTCTCGACGGCTGCTTCGATGAGAGACTCCAGAGAAATCGTTTCAATTTTAAGAACAAGGCGGCCTTGGGTAATTCTCGACACATCCAGCAGATCGTCCAGCAACAGTGCCATTCTGTGAACCTGACGGGATATGACATCTCGCGCCCATTGGGCTTTGGCCTGTTCCAGCGACTTTGACTCAAGCACCTTCACCGCGTGGCGTACCGGCGCCAGTGGATTGCGCAATTCGTGCGCCAAGGTGGCCAAAAATTCGTCCTTGCGCTGGTCGGCCAATCGCAACGCCTTCTCCGCCTCCTTCTGTGCGGTGATGTCGATCACGAGCCCGGAAATGAGAATCGCTTTTCCTTCCTTATCAAGCTGCACCTTGCCTCGTTGCGCCATCCATTTGTCAGAGCCGTTCGCAAGCCGAACCCGAAACTCGTGGCGGCAAACGCTCCGCTCCTCAACGCGCGCCGCTCGGCATTCCTGACCGCGGGCAGATCCTCCGGATGAATATGTGCGTAATGCAGGTGCGGCGCGCCATCAAGAGTGCCCTCCTGCAGGCCATACAGGGCGGTAAGATTCCGATCGGCGCTGAATTCATTCTTCGAAATATCCCACAGCCAAGTACCGATTTCCGCTGCCGCCATGGTGCTCTCGAGGCGCGTCGTCGCCAGGCTCAAAGCTGACTGCGTGGACTTACGTACGTCAACTTCCTCTGTCAGCGCGCGATTTGAGTTTGCCAGGGCACGATTGGAGTCCTCCAGCGCGCGAGATCGCGTGCCGACTTCTTCGAGCATGCTGTTGAACGCATCGACGACAACGCCAATTTCGTCCTCCGAGGTCTTTTTAACCCGCAGTGAGTAGTCGCGTTGGGTGACAATTCTCCGCGCGATCGCAGCCATGGCATCAAGAGGCTCGGTAATTCCGCGTTGCAGCTGCCGCGACAGCAAAAATGCCACCACCAGCCCCAACAGGGTCACCAGACCAAAAATGCCGAGATATGCCTCGGCACGGTCGATAGTGTCGTAACGCGCCGCCAAGTACAGGGTGCCCAACGCTTCGCCGTTGCGTTCGATGCGGTGCACGAACTCAACTCGCTGGCCGGAAGTGGTAATCCCCTCCGGCGGCGGCGAAGCGGGCGGTGGAATGGCTCCCTCGCGCACAAAGGAGGCATACACCTTTTCGTCCGTTAAATAGAGCGCAGCCGCCGTCACGTGCGGCCTCGCAGCTAATGCAGCCAAATTTCGCGTCGCCGCCTCGTGATCATTGAACGCCATCGCCGGGGCAATTCCGACTGCGAGAATCGAGGCCTCGGTGGCTAGATCAGAGGCCCAGGATTGTTCATATTGCGTCAGATCCACCGTGAGCGTCGCGATGCCCGCGACAAGCAGCGCAATCATTGTGGTGGATAGCACCACGCGCATCAATTGGCCACGCACCGAGCGGCGAACGCCAACGAAGCTTGGCAATGGCTTCCAAGGTCTTAGCAATCGCTTGAAAAAGTATTCTTTGCCGTGTCATTGCCGGCCGCTGCCCAGGACGCGGATCGCAACGCCCAGCAACTCGGAACTTATCTTGAGCCCCACCGATCGGCCGCGGTAAGCGACACTTCAAATCGAACATTGCGGTTGATGGTCAAAAAATTCAGTGCGCTTCCGTCGCTCAGGCCGCCTTCCTCGTCGCTGACCTCCAGAACGGGCGGAAGCCCGGGAGCCGGTGTCAGGGAACGCAAAGCCTGTGCGTGTCCTGCGCCGACATACAGAATTTGAGCATTGCCCAATTCCCGGACGTTGCGAATCTCCCGGACCTGGACGGCGCGATTTTTGATGGAATGGTTCGGCAAGAGGCGCTGAAGTTCACGGGCTATCGCCGGTGAACCGAGGACATCGATGATAAACGGCGCATCCGGGGGCTGATTGGGCCACTCGACGTACCCTGCGAATCGGTACAGGTAGGCCGCCTTGACTGCATCCTCTGAGAAGGAGTCATCCCCGTAGGATGGGTCGACCAGAGACGACATCGCGAGCAAGCAGACTGCTGCTACACCTGCAGTGACATTGCGACAAATGCGATGTGCCACGTCCATGGGGCGTTTGTCAGAACTTCACTCGTACTTCGGCAATCACACTTCGGGTAATCTGCTCGCCGTCGGGTGCCGGAAATTCAGTATGCCGTGCGTGCAGCAGATTGGCACCCCGCACCGAGAGCTCAACAGCATTGCTCGCCTGCCAGCCCAACCGCGCGTCCAATTCCATGTAGTGCGGCAATGCGGGACTGGGCAATGCGCCCACATAGCGTAGCAAGGCGTCAACGCTCAAGTGATTTGGGAGGTTCATCGAAGAGGCGAGGGATGCGTGTGAGCTGGGGTCATCCGCGGCTTGGGCGACCCCGAGCAATTCGCTTGCTCCCGGCTTAAATTCCAAGTTCTCGCCGACCCACGTGATACCCGGGGATATCCGCCACCAGTCCAGGATCTGCCAACTGACCCACGCATCAATGCCGTAAGTGTCCCCGCGCATGAAATTTCCCCAATACAGGGGCAGAAATGTCGTCGATGAGGCCGGTTCCACGGTCCGCAAATCATCATAGACGTTGTAAAACGCCGTGACGCTGAGCGAAACGGTATCGGATGGCTGAATGCGAGAGCCGATTTCATAGGCCCTGACTTCCTCCGGGCGGAATTGTGAGTTGGCGACCAAGTAAGTGATGGTGCCAAGCTTTTCGATGACTTCGGTGTCAAAGGGAGTGGGGGAGCGAATGGCGCGCGACGCCGCCGCCCAAACGGTGGCACGATCTGTGACCCCCCACGAGAATCGCACATCGGGGAGCGCCGCCCATCCGGAGTAGGGGTCGTCCTCCATTTTCAGTCCCACGACGGCGCTCAATTTCTGGGACAGCGCAACCGTGTCTTGAATGAACGCATCGCCGAGAGTGAGCGATCGATCCGGCGGCTCGAACAAAAACGTCGGGGTGTTTGTGATTCCATAACTGTACACGCGTCCGCCGCCTCCCCAGACGAGTCTATTGCGCGACCCGGCGGCTATCGTCTGCTGCAACTCCACATCGTAGGTGTGGACAACAAACGCCGTTTGTCCCGGGGGGCCGAACTGCTGCGTTTGGTCGAAGTAGGCCTGGATCTGTAGATCGGACTTGTCATTGTGATGCTGATAACGAGTGAGAATATTCGCGCCCAACAGCGACCCATCAGAGTCATTGAGCACGTCCTGGGTACCGCTATAGAAGTCTCCCTGCACCGTGACGGTATCTTTCTCCGTGGCCCAATCGCTGCGAAAGCCTGCCTGGCCCTTCGCCCACCCATCATGGGCGCTGGAACCGTCGGCCAGCTCCATCGCTCCGCGATGGAAGCCGAATCCGTAGACGCGATACGTCGTGTCATCGTTTATCCTGCCGCCATACCGCGCCCCCGCCAGCTGCTCCCAATTGCCGGCGCCGGCGTCCAGATATGTGCCCTGCGTTAAATACGAAGCGCGCGTGATGATGTTGATGACGCCGTTCATTGCGTTGGCACCCCACAATGTGGCGCCGACACCGCTGATGACTTCAATTCGATCGATGTCCTCCAGCAGCAAATCGAGCGTATTTGCGTAGATCCCGGAGAAAAGCGGCGTATACACGCTGCGGCCGTCGATCAAGATCAGTAATTTATTGGAAAAATTCTGGGCATCCGGATTGCCGCCGAAGCCGCGCGCGGATATGACATAGGCACTCGAGGAAGTTTGCGTGACCAGCAAATTGGGCGCCAGGCGCAGAGCTTCCGGAACGCTGGTGACACCCGACCGGGCAATGTCGTCGTGACTGATGACGTAGATTGAAGCCGGCGCCCGCTGCAGCGCTTCGCTGGATTTCGACACCGATGTCACCTGAACTTTCGCAAGATCGGCGAGAGACATTCCTGTGAGATCATCTGAGGTCGCCATTGAATCGGCCAGAGCCGGGCCTGATCGAGCCAAAGCGATGACGAGCGCCGCTGCGACAACTGCCGCTCGAATCAACCGCGTAGGCGAGGATTGCAGAGAGCTCGGTGCCGGGTTTAATTCGATGTGGGCGGCTTCTGCGTGCAAAATATTTTTTTTAACATCGCTCGATGACACAAAGGCCCCGCCTGGCGGACCCATCCCTTGCCGGATATTACCCAGATATTCGAGAGCGTCTCAATGCAACATCGGCCGCTAATCGACGCATTCTTCTGTAGGTCAATGCTGACGCGGTAATACGGCAGTCGGAATACCTCAAAGCGGGCAGGGCGTACGCGCCGGAACTCGTCATGTTGCAGCGGCCTGTATAACCTGAGCGTGAACAGTGGCTTCAGAGGGCCGTAATAAATGACCGATAAAGAAGATCGACCTGCCTCGCGCAATGCGAATCGAGACGCAAGGTATTCGCTTTCGGAACACATCGACCACAATATTGAAAGCATGGTGGAAGTGCAGCGCAAGGAGCGCGATGCGACGGGACCCTCGCAACGGCTGGTTGAAAAATTAAGTCTGCTGATCGCACGGCCGGCGTACCTGTTTGGCCTCGTCTTGTTTGTGATGGGCTGGATCGTTGCCAATCTGTTGCGGCCCTACGGCATCACGCCCTTTGATCCGGTGCCTTTTGGGATGCTCGATGGCCTGTTGACGTTTTTCGCCTTGGTGACGACGACCATCGTATTAATCGCCCAAAATCGGCAGGCGAAGCTCGAACAACAACACCGGCATTTGGATCTCCAAGTCGGACTGTTGACAGAGCAGAAGGTGACCAAGCTCATACATCTGGTCGAGGAGTTGAGACGCGACATGCCGATGGTCAGAGATCGGGAGGACCGCCAGGCTGCAGTCCTGCAAGAACCCGCGGACGCGGCGGCCGTCATATCCGCCATTGAAGAGGTGGGGCTCACCAGCGATGCGCCACCGAAGAAGTCGGTAACCGCCGCCCGGACGAAGAGTCGCGGCTGATCGTTTATGCGCCCAACGGCCTCAGAGTTGACCTTCCGCTAAGGGTGCTCATCTCGCAGTCGGCCGCCGAGCACCGCTGAGACGCTTGCGATGAACGCGCCGATTAACAGAGAGAGCGCGGTATAAATCGCGGCCTCACGGGCCGCGGCCGCTTCGGCCTTCACCTTCGCTTCTGACTCCATGCTCTTTGCCAGCCAATCATTGATGCGAACTTGAGCCTCGGATGCCGAGATTCCCGTGTTTGTTGCGATCAATTCCGCCAAATATGCGCGGTCGGCATCCGGCAGACTTCCTGTACCGACAGCGTTCTTGAGGATATGGTCTGCCTCCAGTCTTGTATCGCCGAGGTTCTGACGCTCGGAAGTGGTCGATCGAAAAAGTTTATCTGTTCCGTAGGGCGCCATCGAAGCGCGGGCGACGAAATCCCGGAGCCCGCGTTCAGGCCGCCCGCAATCATCGAATGCAGCGATGTGCCGGCGAGCACCGCCAGCGCGACGGTGGCCATTGCCCAGGTCACCAGGCCGTGCGCGGTATCGCGAAAGAAGACTTCATGCGTGTGTGTGCCGTGCCACCGCGCTCTGAGTCGCCCGGCTATGAATCCGCCTAGAGCAGCGGAGATCCACTGCGTCACAATCAGCCAGATTGCGGCCATCACCACGATCGCCTTCGCTGAAATCCCATCCGGCGAGGCCAATAATGAAGTCACGCCAAGACCCGAACCCAGGGCTAAAAGGATCAATGAAACGCTGATCGCCACAAAGGTACCGGCGATGATCGCGGGCCACGACGCAACGGATCTCCCTCGGGTAACATCCGCAACCACACCCGCGCCATTCGGGCCCGGATACATTGACTCTTCCATGCTCTCTCCCCCCGTGAACGCGCGCGGCAACAACACAAACTGTAGCTCGAGGTGACAAGCGCCATATGCCCTCCATACGATCGAAGCGATGTCAGGCGTTTCTTACGGGCGAAGCCTAAGGGGCGCGGACTTGCGGCTCGAGACCCGGGGGCAGCTATTGAGAGGGGTCGCCAGCGAGCGCAGTATTTCGCTCAGTCGTGCGGGTTCCACCGGCTTCGTAAAATGGTGATTGAATCCGGCCGCCAGCGCCTGCTCCTTGTCCCGATCCTGACCCCAGCCGGTCAGCGCAATCAAAGTCACGTTTTGCTTTTTGCAGGTCTTCACGCACACGCTTTGCCACTTCATATCCGCTTAACTCGGGCATTCCAATGTCCAGTAAGGCCACGTCAGGGTTGAAATCGACAAACGCGGAAACCGCCGCACGGCCGTCATGGACCACATGCACCTGATGGCCCTCGATTTGCAGCAACATCGCCAATGTTTCGGCGGCGTCCTGATTGTCATCCGCGATCAGGACGCGGCGGCTTGCGCCGCGCTCACGGTCGACGGGCGCGGGTCCAACCGCCGGTTCGATGCGCGAGTCGCGCCGCGGCAGGCGCACAACGAACTCGCTGCCGTGCCCCGGCCCTGCGCTGTGCGCCTCGATCCGCCCGCCATGAAGATCGACAAGACCCTTGGTCAGAGACAGTCCGATGCCGAGGCCTCCCTCGGATCGGTCACGCGCTGATTTGACTTGCGAGAACATCTCAAAGATCTTCTTCAGTGCATCGGCAGGAATCCCAATGCCGGAATCCTTCACGGCAAACATTATATTCTTGCCTATCGCAGTCGACGCGCAGCTGAATCTCCCCCCCGGGATCCGTGTACTTGGCGGCGTTGGTCAGCAGGTTGGAGAGAATTTGCGCCAGCCGCAACGGGTCCGCCATGAACTGCACCGACTCGTCCGGCGCTTCAATCGTAAATCTGTGCCGCTTGGCATCAATGACCGGACGCGCCGTCTCCACCGCAGCCTCGAGAATGTCGGCGAGTTCGGTATCCTCGGGCCGCAACTCGAGCGTGCCGCGGGTGATCCGCGAAATGTCCAGCAGATCATCAAGCAGCAACGACATGTGGTGAACTTGCCGGCTGATGACATTATGGCTCCAACGCCTTTGCGCATCAGTGGCGCCGGCGATTCCGATATCAAGGCGGCCTGTCGAATAGGCGCGAGCGGATTGCGCAGCTCGTGAGCCAGCGTCGCCAGAAACTCGTCCTTGCGGCGATCCGTCTCGCGCAGCGCGGCTTCAGCGAGTTTGCTCTGCGTGATATCGCGGGTGATTTTCGACGCACCAATTATCTTTCCGCGGGAGTCCTCGATTGGCGATACGGCGATCGACACATTGAATACGGACCCATCCTTGCGCTTTCTCAGCGTTTCAAAATGATCTATGCGCTCGCCTCTGCGAATTCGATGAAGAATGGCCGGCTCCTCATCCAAACGATCGGGCGGAATCAACTCCTGAGTGGCCTTGCCGACCATTTCATTCGCCGTGTATCCGTACATTTGTTCCGCGGCGCGATTCCAACTGAGCACGACACCATCGAGTGTCATGCTGATGATCGAATCGTCCGATGAAGCTATCACCGCCACCAGCCTGGCCTGTGCCTCTTCGGCGAGCTTTCGCTCCGTGATGTCCTCGACGATCCCTATCAGGTGCTGAGGATGGCCGGCTCGGTCCTTGACGAGAGTGATCGTGCTCAGCGTCCAGATGACGGCGCCATTTTTGCGGATGCAGCGCTGCTCAAGAGCCAAATCCGTTTTCTCGTCGCTCACGAGGAGAGCAAGGCTCTGTTGCGCGGCGTGAAAATCCGAGGGATGTGTGAGCTGCAGCAGGGCCCGCTGTTGCAGTTCATCGATCGAATACCCAAATAGGTCCGCAAATTTTTGGTTGACCTGTATGAACCCGCCGGTCAAGTCGGTCACAGCGATACCAACAGCGGCTTGGTTGAAAATGGTGCGGAACCGAACTTCGCTTGCAGTCAGCGCCTCTTCGGCCTTTCGCTGAGCCGTCACATCGTGAAAGACAGTGACTATGCCGGTCAGCCTGCCGCTGCGATCCCGAATCGGAGCAGCGCTGTCTTCTATCGCACGCACGGTACCGTCTCGACGGACAAGAGAGGTGTTTGCGAGTTTGACAACCCGGCCCTCCCGCAGCACCGTTTTTGCGGGGTGCTCTACAGGCTCGCCGGTGAACTCATCGACGATGGTGAATATTTTTGCGAGAGGCAAGCCGGCCGCTTCGGCCGAGGTCCAACCCGTCATCGATTCGGCAAGAGGATTCAAGAACGTCACAGCACCGAGCGCATCAGTCGTAATGACGGCGTCGCTAATGCTGGATAAGGTGACCTGAAACCATTCCCGCTGTTGCTGAAGCTCCTGATTCTTGAGTTCAAGCGCTTCCTTTGCATCGCGCAGTTCTTGTTCGCGCTGGATTTCTGGCCGGCAAGTTCCCTTGGGCGTTCCGGAGTGCAACGATACGCAGCTGTTTTTCCTCGTCGTTAGACGACATTGAACAATCCGATTGTGTCTGACACGCCAGTCTCACATAACGACTTCATGCTTGGATCTTGTGCGTTTCCGCCAAGTGCATCAATAGCCGCCAAGGGCGCGGCGGACCCGGGAATGCTGCGGATCGGCTCTGCTGGTAAGCGCATTGACGCGTGGAGTTCCTTTAGTATTATTGCCAGCCTACGGTGGTCGTGCGCATTCCGATCTGAACGCGGCCATCGGCATTAGGCGCTCATTTATCAGGGAAATACAAATATTCGCTCACATTTCAACGGATTGAACAGCCAGTGCACCGTCAAATTCCTAAAGATTAATAATGCCGCCGCGGGCGAGAAGCTCTTGCCGGCTGCACTGGTGAGTTGAAGCAAATTCCAAGCTCTCGATACGCGGAATGTAGGGAGATCCCTACGAGTGCTAGCGACTCCATCGGACAGGCAATTGCAGGATGATTAAAGCCCTCAATGGCGCAGACAAAGGTAACAGTTCCCGTGAATTCAGAGTTGAGCCGGCGACGAAGCAGTGGGAAGTCGGCGATGTATTTATTCGCGCTGCCGACATTGATCAATGATCGGTGCCGTCAATCCTACATTCACGAGATGCGAGGAGGATTACAGGCGATTCACAGCTCTTTTGAATTGCTGGTTCGATCCGCGAAGCAGGGTGAGGTCAGCGGGGCGCTGCATCGAACACGCGGCGGCGCTGGCCAAGCGCGCGATGGCGAGCCAAGAACGAATCATGCTGGAGATCATCGAGCAGTTGACGGTGTCGCAAGTTGAGCCGGCGATCGTCAATGTGATCAACCTGTTGGAAGAGGTTCAATGATTCTTACGAAACGATGCATTTGGACGGAACGTGCGCATCTGTCGCGGGCGACAAGACTCTGCAAGTGTCAACGGTGCTCAACAAGCTACGCACGCTGCTGTTGGGGCTGTTGGCATTCAGCATCGACACATTGCCTGTGGGCGGTGAGTTGAAGATAGACGTGAGCTGCGCGGGTGAGGACGCCTGCATATCATTCTGCGGTGAACTGTCGTTTGGCGAAATCTGCAGTGCTGAGGCGCTTCTTCGCGACGGGGCGCGCGGGGTTCAGCTGCGAGATTTGCTTCTGGGAAGCACGCAACACTGGCTGCAAAAACACGGCGGCCGTATCGTCTCGCAGCCCGGCGTCGGTCCGCACAATGACCTGCGGATTTACCATCCGCTGATTAAGGAATGAGCGATTGAGCCCTCTCCGCGGCGGCGCTGCGCATCCTATACATCGAAGATAACGACCTGGTACGGGAAATCACCCTGGAAATTCTCTGCACCCCGGGCACACGATCGTGGCGGTTGCCAGTGCGGAGGAGGCGCTGGAATTGTTCGAATCGGATGCCTTCGATCTGGTCGTGACCGATATCAGTCTGCCGGCAATGTCTGGTTTGGATTTGGCGCGGCAGATCCTGCAGCGTGATCGCAACGTGCGGATCATCATTGCCACTGGTTATAATTTACAAGGCGGGAATTTCGCGCTGGGCGAACGGGTGAGGGCGATTACCAAGCCTTTCGATCAAGAACAGTTCGATCAAATACTAAACGAATTGTGTCCGCCGGCGGCTCTTTAGCGCCGATCCACGCGCCGCATTCCGGAGCGTGTAATCGACTCAGATTATCCGGCAGGGGATCATTGCCTGCTCATCGAACGAATAGACCGCACACAGCCGGTGATAGCCGTCGACGATGATGAGCTTGCGAAGAGCAGGATCTCTGTAGAGTAGAAGCGGGGAAAGAGCCTTTCTACCCTTGATCAGTTGACGATCCTTCTTGACGTCGCTATCGCCGACCGGCAAAAGAGGCACCTGAGCAGCACGAAAAATGTCCTTTGCTGCAAATTGCTCGATCTTAGAGCGTTTCAATTTATCGACAAGCTTCTTTGCTTCGCGCGGCTGCAAAATCAACTGCAGGTACGCCCGTGCCGCAGGGTAGTCATGTTTCTGCGGAGCTTTTAACCATTTGATTTTGGTCTTCTTCATGGATTTCCGGCAAGGCTACCGATAGCCCAGGCAAAAGCCATCGACTTTTTCGCCGGGCTCGGCGCCCTGGGAAGGTATAAAGAGCAAGCGGTGGACCGCACTTTGACGGTAGAAGCGTACAAATGAGCCGTGCAATAGGGGGAAGCGCCAGGTGGATGAGGACATGTTCGAGAGAGGGCGACGCAGGTTCGAGCGAGCCGCCTCTCTGCTCTCGGGGCGACTGGATGATCCGCCGTCACTGGCGGAGCTCGCTTCCGCCGCTGCGGTCTCGCCATATCACTTCCATCGAATCTGGCGAGCGCTGACGTGCGAGACCGTGGGACAGACGCTATTGCGCCTCCGATTACAGGCTTCCCAGGAGTTGCTTCTGGTTAAAGACGCGAAAGTCACGGAAACGGCGACGGCACTGGGTTTCGGGACGCCGCAGAGCTTTGCTCGGGCATTTCGGCGCTATACCGGGCTCACGCCGACCGAGCACCGCAGCTCTCAGCCTTCCGTTGCAGAAGGGAATTCCCAAGACATGAAGGTCTCAATCGATCGGCGCGGTGATCATCGAAGATGACACGGTTTTCGACACCGGTGGCCGCGCCTGCGAGGAATAGGTTCAGCGCTTTCCGACGCCCATATCCAGAATGATGCTGGTGACGCCATCCACGCGGCGAGCATCAAGCGCAGCGCGTTTCTTCATTTCCAAATCGTAGATGCGGCCGGCGAGTTTGACGACCCCGTGATGCACCTCGACGCCGATGGAACCGGCCGGAAGGGATTCGTCGGCCTCAAGTTCCGCAAGCACTTCCTGCTGAATTTGTGTGTCGTTCTTCATCGCGGGATCTCCGTATTGATTACGCAGAACCAGAATGCAACTCGCGAAGAGGATTTAGTAGAGGAAGAAGAGCAAGCAGATGTAGGAAGAGACCGCCATTCGTGGATGTCATGTTTCGTAAATTATAATATATAAATCAATATCATATGTGACTTATCTCGATTTATTCTGCGTTCTTTGCGGCCCCGTCGACGGCAAAGAGCTGCGTCTCGATATCTTGGAAGGCCTTGAACTCCAGTGCGTTGCCGCTCGGGTCAAGGAAGAACATCGTCGATTGTTCACCGGTTTGCCCTTGGAAGCGCGTGCAAGG
>CAVZJP010000009.1:0-125020 GCA_963775565.1 uncultured Gammaproteobacteria bacterium | reverse complement strand
GCGATAGGCACGGCGGGGCAACGGCAAGAGGGCGGCTTTTCTCTGACGGTTTGCGTCCGCGCTCAAGTCCCAGATACTCCGCACGAGCGGTCATGCCCGAGAGCACAAATCCAAGAAGGATAATGCCAAACATTACATCAGTCGAGTCCATCTCGTCTCACAACGATTTTAGGGGCATCGCGACGGTCGCATTCCTCGCGCGTTCCAGCTCCAACACCCGACTTTCTAACTGTCTGATGCGATCAAGCGTGTAGTCATACGGGGTATAATCCATGAGTTGTTCCCAGCGTCGCCAGGCGTTGAAGAAGCGTCGGATAGCACCGGCGCGAGTCGGCGCACCGGTGGACGCCTCGGCGGTAGGGTCTGCGTCGTTCTGTTTGTTCATGCGACTCCTTAAGTTCTCGTTCATATCGTGCTACTGCGCCCAAGTGCTTCGGTCTAGACAGCCGTCAGGCCGCCGTCGACCGGCAGTCGATACCTGCGACGTAGCTGCTTTGGTCTGAGGCAGTATTTGGTAGCGCACGGCCTTCAGATTTGCGACCAACCGCCATCGACCGGAAGTTCGGCGCCGGTCGTGAAGGTCGCATCGAACCCGAGGAAGAGGACGGCCTTCGCGATTTCCTCCGACTTCCCCCAGCGCTTCATCGGAACCATGCCGATCATCTTCTCCCTAATCTGGGCGGCCGCGTCTTTATCGGGAAACGCTTTGCCGAGGATCGGCGTGTCGATGGGACCGGGCGTCACCGCGTTGACGCGAATCTCGCGAGGAAGCAACTCGGCGGCGAGCGTCCGAGCGAAGGATCGCAGCGCAGCTTTGGCGGCTCCATATGTGGCGTTGCCGGGCATTCCCTTGACGTTGGCGATCGAGGTCGTGAGGACGACAGAGCCTCCCCGGTTAATTAGCGGCGCGAGCTTCTGCACCGCGAAAAGCGGCCCCTTGGCGTTCAAGTTGAACATCTCGTCGTAGACAGACTCGGTGATGCTCTCAAGAGGCGCTCGGATGCTGAACCCGGCGTTGACGAAGAGCAGGTCGAAGGTGTCGAATTCGGCCTTCACCCGAGAGGCCAGGGCGTCGAGGTCCGTCAACGAGCGTGCGTCGCTCGAAACCACGAGGGCGCCCTTTCCGAGCTCTTTCTGCGCCGATTCCAGGCCGGCCTTCGAGCGACCCGTCACCAGAACACGCGCACCCCCATCGAGGAGCATCTTCGCCGTCGCGAGCCCCATGCCGCTCGTGCCGCCGATAATCACCACCTTTTTACCTTGGTACCGTTCCATGTGTATCTCCTCGCGAGGTTAGGGTTGCTTTGCTGATTTTGAACTGTTTGGTACGATAATAGAGACGATGGCCCGTGGTCAAGGCAGTTTTGAACTATTTATTTCAAAATACCGCAAGACCCCGTGGACGATCATGTAGCTCCGCAATCGCCTGCTGATTCGGGTTACCGGGATCAGTTCAGCCGCGATCGGGCTCTCTTCAGAACACCGCTCTCAAGTTGCTGCGGAAGACGACGAATTTTTCTATGTCAATCCGACGGTCCGTTTTGTTATCGGCGGACTCGACTGCGACGCGGGTCTGGCAGGCGAGAAATCGACGCCAGAGACCTTGACGACGGCCTGCCACGCGGCTTCCTGGCTGGCGCGATCGTGGAGGTGTGGGTGGCGCTGCGCCTCAATTGGGCCTGAGAACTTCCCTTGAGCCGAGGCGAAGAATTGCCCTGAGACGTCGGTTCCGAACTCCGACGCCTGGAGGTAGCGACGGGCCGCGGTCTCCGGCGTCTGATTCATGCCGGGAATGAGGTTCACGATTGGGATAAACAGATACTTCAACAACGGGCCAGCGCTTCGCACCACCTTGGTGGCGGTCGCCCCACCGGGCGAGACAGCGTACACGGCCATGCCGGAGGGTAGCCTGCGCGCCAGCGCCGCGACCCACCAAGCGATAATGAGCTTCGCGTCGGCATACGCATTGTTGGGCACGTACTTCACGTTCGGCCCGTTGTGAATCAGGGCTTCCACAGCGGCGGTTCGGTCACCCTGGTGGTATTTGGCCGCGAAGGCTGGCACGTCGGTGTACTTGAACATGGGGACGCCCCCTCGGGCAGGCTCCGCGCCGGCGATAACAATCCGCGCGTTGGGGCTCAGCAGGTTGGCGCGAAGCAACCCGACAGTCAGTTGATGATGGCCGATCAGCGGGGCCTGAGACGCCTCGATGCCCGAAGCAGTGAGTGCGCGCTTCTTGAATGGAACCAGCCCTGCATTGAGCAGCAGGAAATCGATCGGCCGACCTCGCTTGACGAGTTCGGCGAGCGCGGACTGAACGCTGGACGGCGTGTCCAGATCCAGCTCCAGCGGCGTGAAAACCTGTGTCTGTTGCTCAGCTGCGAGTTGAGCGGCCGTCTCTTGAACCCGGGCGAGGCTCCGCCCGGTGATGATGACCTGGCGGTAGCCCTCGATGGCGAGCAAGCGGGCTGCCGCATAACCGAGCCCGGAGGTGGTGCCGGTGACGAGCGCGATCGAATGTTCCATGGGCATCTCCGTGGTGAAGGGGGAAGGCCGGTCGTGAGGCCCCGCGAGGTCAGAGCCGGCTTGCTAATTTCGAACCATTCAGTTATATATTGGTGACATGACCACTGTCAATGAGTTTTGAACCAAATGATTCAAAAGACCGCTAGGCCAGTGGGTCGACCGCGCAGCTTCGACGAGACGGGGGCTCTGGAAAAGGCGACTCTGGTGTTCTGGTCGAAAGGCTACGACGGAGTGACGATTGATGATCTCGTCGCCGGGATGGGTGTGGGACGCCCGAGCCTGTATGCCATCTTTGGAGACAAGCGGGCGATATTCTTGCGCGTCCTTAGGACGTACGCAGAACGGAAGGGCGCATCAGCCGCGAAGGCACTCCTCTCGCCACAGACTCTTCGCGACTCGATCACGGACTTTCTGAGGTACGCCGTCGAAAGTGCGACCGAGAAAGGGTCCGCCCGGGGCTGCCTTATGATGTGCGTCGCACCGCTGGTGAACGACGCTGAGGTTCAGCGGTTCCTGCAGAGCGCAGTCGCGGGCGGCGCGGCGCTGGTGGAGCGCCGTTTCCGGGACGGGATCAGTGCGGGAGACATCCCGCCTGACTTTCCCGTAGCCGCGCGTGCAATCCAAGTCACGGATTTTGCTCGTGGCCTGACCATGCGTGCGCGGATAGGCACGCCGCGCAAGACGCTCCTCAAAGAGGCTGAGGAAGCGGCCGACTTGGTGCTCCTGCCGCGGCGCGTCTGACGGGTTATCGGAAACAATTCACTGAAGATATGACCATGACAACTGACATGAGCAGGGGACCCGGGGTGTTTCGTCGTCTGATGAACAAAGTGGCGACGTGGTCAGAAGCACTGAATTACTCGGGCATTGACTACACCCTGGACCGGATGGCTTTTATCGAGCGGGAATTAGCAGAAATCAAGGATTGGATGCGTCAATTCGAAGCGGCACGGCATGAGCCGCCAGATGTTGCCTCCGATGCGCCGACCCGCTGAGTGAGGGCTTTGGCGTGCTCGCCAAGGCTCCACACGGCTGAACAAACACTGGCGCGAGCATTTGTCGGCGCGCCCCTGACATCACGACAGCCTAAGGTTTAGGAACACGGAAATGGACACGCCTCAAATATTCTGGATGCAGCTTCTTACGAGCGTTGTCGTCTTCGGCATCGTCGCAGTGTGGTACGTTGGGCCGTACCTAACCAAAGTTTCTCTCAATTCTGCGCTAATTCTGCTGCTCTTCGTTCATGTGCCCCGCTATGTGGGAATGACGCTATTAGTTGCAGGTATGGTCGATCCGAACCTGCCTATAGGTTTCCGTTCCAGTGCTGCTTACGGTGATCTCTTAGAAGCGGCGCTGGCCTTGGTTTCCATCTTTGCTCTGCGGGGCAACTGGCGTATTGCAGTTCCTCTGGTGTGGGTGACCAACACGTGGGGATTCGTGGACCTCCTAAATGGAGTACGCGGTGTCCTGCAGTTGAATGTGCCGAGCTTCAACTTAGCCACCTTTTGGTATGTCTATACCTTCTACGCTCCCTTGGTAATCGTTTCACATTTGATGATTTTTTGGATCTTGATCAAGTCTAGGTCTTGGAACAAATAAGGCTTGGGGATCTGTAGGAGATAGCCTCATCGGCCCTTGCATATCCGCGTCAGAATTGCGAAGGAGGACATTCATGGCAGAGACAGCGATAGTTTTCGGGGTCGGACCTGGCCTTGGCTGGGCGCTGGCACGGCGCTTTGTGGCCGAGAACATGCAGGTCGGTGCAGTCGCTCGCGACAAAAAGAAACTAGCGTCCATGATCGAATCTGGAAGTTACGATGGCGTCCATCCTTATGCCGCCGATGTTTCGAATGGCGAAGATGTTCTCCGTGTCTTCGATAGTGTAGACCATGATCTTGGAGAACCCGACCTGGTCGTGTTCAACGCAGGTGCCTTCCAAAAGGGCAATGTTCTCGATATCGATCCCGCCGACTTTGAACGCTGCTGGCGCATCGGCTGCCTCGGAGGCTTGCTCGTCGGGCAAGCGGCCGCACGACGTATGGCCAAGCGAGGGCATGGGACGATCATTTTCACTGGCGCAACTGCGGCACTGCGCGGCAGCGCCGGGTTCGCCAACTTAGCCGTTCCGAAGTTCGGATTGCGCGCGCTCTCTCAGAGCATGGCTCGTGAGCTGGGACCCCAAGGCGTCCACATTGCCTTCGTAATCATTGACGGACAAATCGAGTCCGAGCGCTACCAGCATCTTATCAAGGAGCGCGGCCAGGATTCCTTACTCGCACCGGATGCGATCGCTGAACTCTATCTGCAGCTGCATCGGCAGCCACGCAGCGCCTGGTCTCATGAGCTCGATGTTCGTCCGTGGTCAGAGAAGTTCTGACATCGCCCCTAGCAACCTCAGTCACTCCCATCTTGATAATGTATTTTATAGAGAATGATGGTCGGCCTAGGTAAGGCCCTCGACACTACGCACGGTTAGAACATTTTTCGTGTTCTCATCGTCCATTGACAGCCGGATACAGCCACCCTTTGGCGGGGGCATGACTGGGGGCATCGTCCAGCGTGGGCACCGCTAGGTCGCCGTCTTGCGATAGCGTGGGCTTCGACCGGCCGCTCGCGTTGGCCATCTTCAGTCGAATCGCCCGCGGATCGGACCCCGGTGCGACGACGAAATCGTATTCGAGCTACGACTGGTTGCCGTAATAGACCATGTCGATGCCCGGGTAGACGGACTCGTACTTCACCTTGGCGAAGCCGGGAACGTTGCGGTGCCAGTTGCGCGCATCCCGGCCGACAAAGTAGTCGGTCTTTGCGATTACCTCATTCACTCCAGTCAACGGGATTCGACCCGACCAGCATCACTCGTAGCGTCGAGTTCTCCTCTTGCGCGACGTCGGTGCCCTTATTTTGTGCTGCCGAGTCGGGCGTCACAAGCGAGTAGGCAACTTTTCGCCTTCGTTGTCGGCACCCCATGCCGCGTTAATTCAACCGGGTGCGCCCCCGCTGCGGTAGCCGTCGCACTCTTACCATTGAGATAGGAACCTCTCCCTCCAAGCAGGCGGCAATGGCGCATAGGTGCGGCGGACATTGTCATACGCAGCAGCCACCTCCTGCATCATTCCCTCGCGTGCGAGAAGTCGCGCCAGCGATGCCCGACGGTAGCGCCAATCTCTCCAGGCATCGTTGGGCCAATCTTCGCGACGCGCGCGCTCCGCCGCAGCGGCGTAATATTTGAATGATTCGAGCCAAGCGGCGTTTCTTCGCGCGGCAATCTGCTCGGCAAAGGCGCCGTCATCGGCCCTCTTTCCAAATCGCGCGAGCGCGTTTGGCTCTTGGACATCGGCCGCCTTCTGATACCAGATCCACGCGCGGGTTTTGTCGGCAACCAATTCACTAGTCACAGCATCGGAGGAACCCTTCACCCCGTGCTCGTAGAGACTGCCCAGCTCGAATGCAGCGATGGCCACACCATCGCTCCAGGCTTTCTCCAGCAGCGTTATTGCTCGCGCCTGATCATGCATGCCGGCTGACGGCTGCGAAATCAGCATTGCCAGATCGGCGCGTGCAGCCGGGTAGTTTTGAGCAACAGCCGCCTCGAAATCCCGTTTGGCTGCTTCGAACATACCGCTCGCCATCAAGGCCCGGCCATGCTGGTACAGCGATCGAACTTGACCTTCAGCAGAGCCTTCTTGGTGGGCACAAGCTCCAACTGCAATGTCTGCCACTATTTGCTCGATCAGGACACCGGGCGCACGCCGATTCGGATCATACGGCGCCGCCGCTGATGCGTCGCATTTGGATACATAGACTGGCCAGTTGCGCTTGTCGGTCGGATCAGCAAGTCCCAGCCCGAAACGGACCGCACGCGACAGCGGATCAAACTGTGCCGCCGCAGCCCAGCCGATCTGAACGTCGATAGCCGGCGCGTTCGCTTCCCAGATGCGAGCCAGGCCGTCGTCAGACGCAGTGACAACGCGCCGGCCGTCGGGCGAGAACGCGGCAGACTCCACCGGCTCGGGGTGTCTGAACACCATGAGCTGCTGGCCACTGGCGGCATCCCAGAGGCGGGCGGTCTTGTCGTTAGACGAGGTGACGATGCGCCGACCGTCGGGCGAGAATTCGGCCGAAGTCAGCACATCCGTGTG
Source organism: uncultured Gammaproteobacteria bacterium (assembly GCA_963775565.1). GTDB lineage: Bacteria > Pseudomonadota > Gammaproteobacteria > Steroidobacterales > Steroidobacteraceae > Bog-1198. Next base: position 118,352 of record CAVZJP010000009.1, on the reverse strand, counting down.
TCCGCTGAGCAGCATGGCCGGTCTGCCTGTCGCGGCGTCCCAGATGCGGGCGGTTTTATCGTCGGACGAGGTGACGATGTGCCGACCGTCGGGCGAGAACCGGCCCTTCTCGACCACGTCCTCGTGCCCACCCAACACCATGAGCTGCTGGCCCGTCGCGGCATCCCAGAGGCGGGCTGTCTTGTCATCGGACGCTGTGATGATGCGCCGCCCATCCGGGGAGAATGCGGCGCCCTCCACTGCCTCCGCGTGACCATCGAGCCGCATGATTTCTCGGCCTGTCGCGGCATCCCAGAGGCGGGCTGTCTTGTCGTTGGACGCGGTGGCGATGCGCTGGCCGTCGGGCGAAAACGCTGCCTCAAACACCCGATCCGTATGTCCGCCCAGCACCATGATCTGCCGACCTGTCGCGGCGTCCCAGAGGCGGGCAGTCTTGTCCAGCGAAGCCGAGGCGATGAGTCGACCGTCGAGCGAGAACGCGGCCGAGAACACTCGATCGGTATGCCCGCTCAGCACCATGAGTTGCTGGCCAGAGATGGCGTCCCAAATGCGAGCAGTCCGGTCGAATGAAGCCGTGACAACTCGCTGCCCGTCGGAGGAGAACTCGGCGGAGGGCAATGCATCCGTATGGCCGGCCAACCGCAGAATTTCTCCACCCGAGATGTCCCAGATGCGGGCCGTCTCGTCGCCCGAACCGGTGACAACACGTTGGCCACCGGGCGAGAACACAACAGAATTCACCATTTGCGTGTGGCCACTCAGCCGCAGGATCTCTCGACCCGTCACCGCATCCCAGATGCGGGCCGTCTCATCGAATGACCCGGTCGCGATACGCCGGCCGTCTGGCGAGAACGCAACGGAATTCACCATCTGCGTGTGGCCGTTGAGCACCAGGATCTCACGACCCGTCGCGGCTTCCCAGACGCGGGCGGTCTTGTCGCCTGCTGCTGTAGCTATGCGCCGGCCGTCAGGCGAGAACGTGGCCGCACTCACTCGGTCCGTGTGGCCGCTGATCAGCACGATCTGCCGGCCCGTCGCGGCGTCCCAGACGCGGGCGGTCTTGTCATAGGACGCCGTGACGATGCGCCGGCCGTCAGGCGAGAACGCCGCCCAAGACAATTGCTCCGTGTGTCCGCTGAGCAGCCTGATCTGCCGGCCCGTCGCGGCGTCCCAGAGACGGGCAGTCTTGTCATACGACCACGTGACGATCTGTCGGCCGTCGGGTGAAAAAGCAGCTCTCGCGCCGTCCCCGTGACCACTGAGCACCATGATCTGCCGGCCCGTCGCGGCGTCCCAGATGCGGGCCGTCCTATCGAGCGACCCGGTAGCGATTCGCAACCCGTCGGGCGAAAAGGACGCTGAAAGAACCCGATCCGCGTGGCCACTGAGCCTTAGGATCTCTCGACCGGTCGTGCCGTCCCAGACGCGGGCGGTCTTGTCATAGGACGCCGTGACGACGCGCCGTCCGTCCGGCGAGAACGCGACGCTTTGGACGCGGTCCGTGTGCCCCGTGATCGCCAGAAGCTGCCCATCCGCCGCACGCGCCTCCTGGAACACGCTGAGCGCTTCGGGCATATATGGCCGCGCCGCGCGGCGATTCGGCAACACTTCGAGAATGATGCCCATTGCGCCCGGGGCATCGGCTTGCATCAGATGCGCCTCTGCCGTTTGCGTCAACGAACGCAGTTGCGCCTCGACCGCCGCGTCCCGCTGCACGGCTGCGACCCTTGCCTCATAGCTCGTAGCGGCGAGCCCGGCGACCAGGGTCACCATCAACACGCTCGCCGCCGCAATCCCGACCCAGTGACGGCGGGCAAACTTAAGCGTGCGGTAGGCGACGCTATCCGCTTGTGCCAGCACCACATCGCCGCGCAGAAAGCGCGAAATATCCTCGCCAAACGCGTTTGCCGTCGCGTAGCGCTCAGTCGGCGATTTCTTCAGGGCCTTGGCGGCGATGGTGTCGAGGTCGCCTCTGAAGGCGCTCGACAATTTCTTTGCGCTCGTCGAGCGCGCCTCCGCGGCCGCTTTGCTCAATTCTGCGCGGCTCGGCGGCACCGGGTCCGCCTGGAGGATCGCCTCCTCGAGCGCGCCGCGCGAATCACGCTTGAGCTTGTACGGCCGCTCGCCGGTCAGGAGCTCATAGAGCATTACGCCGAGCGCGTACACATCCGCGGCCGTCGTAATCGGCGCACCCGCAATCTGTTCGGGGGCGGCGTAGTCAGGCGTTAGCGCCCGGCCACCGAGCCGGGTGAGTTCCGTTTCCTTCGCTTCACCCTCAGTCAGAAGTTTCGCGATCCCAAAGTCGAGCAAATGAATATGCCCGTCTTGTGTCACCAAAATATTAGACGGCTTCAAGTCGCGGTGAATCACCAAGTGAGCATGGGCGTACTGTACCGCGCTCAACACCTGCCGAAGGAGCTCGAGACGTTCGCGAACTGGGAGGCGAAGCGCGTCGCAGTAGTCGGTGATCGGCCTCCCTTCGACGTACTCGAGCGTGATGTAGGGTTGATCGCCCGCTGCAAAGCCCGCATCAATCAGCCGCGTAATGTTCGGATGATTGAGACTCGCAAGAATCTCGCGCTCCCGGCTGAAGCGCTCGGTCATCAGGTGGCTGACGAGTGCGGGGTGAATAAGCTTTAGAGCTACCCGACGGGTGAATAAACCGTCGACGCGTTCAGCCAGCCAGACGCTGCCCATACCGCCGTGCCCGAGCAGCGACAATACGCGATAGGATCCGAATTGCCTGCCGATCATTTGCGATCGGTAGTCGGCGTCTTCTCCTTCCCGCGCCGCGCCCGCGTCGCGGCTCAACGGTGATCGTTCAAGGAAAGCCGCGGCGTTGTTGGCAGCATGTGCCTCGAGAAGCTCGTGCAGTTGCCGGCCGAGCTCGGCGTCATTGCTCTCGAGTTCCGCAATCCAGTCCTCGCGCGCCGTCCCCTCCAATTCCAGGGCGCGATCCAGATGCGCGGATATTCGCCCCCATTGTTCTGCGGTCCACTCTGCCACCCCGCCCCCTGTCCCGCCGTCGGAGTCAGTCCAAAGTCGGCAGCCCGGTATCCGAAGCACGCAGCTTCGTTTGCAAGAACATCCGAGCCTTGTCCCAATCGCGCTTGGCGGTTCGAAGCGAAATTCCCAAGAGTCCCGCCACTTCCTCGAAGGAGAAGCCGCAGAAGAATTTCAGATCCACCACGCGAGCCAGCCGCGGATCCAGAGCTCCCAGTGCGTCAAGCGCTTCGCCTAGCCGTTCGAACTCCCGATCCTCATCCACCCCTACCGGTACCACGGTTGGCAACGCGGTGAATTCGAACTCGCCGCCGCGCTTCTGCGCCGAGCGGCTACGAATATAATCGATCACCAGCCCGCGCATGGCCCGGCAGGCGTACGCGAGAAAACGGGCGCGGTCGGGAAATTCCGCCGAGGCGCCTGCTGACATGCTCAAATACGCCTCGTGCAGCAGTGTGGTGGGGCTCAGCGTCAGCGATGCGTTTCGCCGCAGCTCGCGCTGCGCGATTCGATGCAGCTCGTGATACATCACGCTGAACAGCTCCTGTCGCGCCGCAGCGTTGCCGCCCTCGGAGGATTGAATCAGCCGGCTGATCTCCGTGTCCGACATGGCTCGGCATCCCTGGACTTGCCATTACTTGGCCTAGCATGCCGAAAACGCGGCCGCTCCACAAATCGCCGAATTCAAGCGCGAAGTCATGCACCGGTACCTGAGGCCTCGTGTTCGGGTGAGCCATCTATGGATGCGCGATGACGATCAAGGTCGGCGAGCGGCGCATGATGCACTCGAGCGATTGGCGCAGATTTTCCGGATCCAACGCGGCAAGACTTTCATCGAGCACCACGATGTCGGCATTTTGCAAAAGCGCCCGCGCCAGATAGATCCGGCTGCGCTCGCCTTGCGACAGACGCCATCCCGTATCCCCAACGATCTGGTGAAGCCCTGCGGGCATGCGCTCGATCAGCTCACCCAAGCCCAATTCGCGGCAAACCACCAGGGCTTCCTCGACATCCTCTGGCGAATGAGGGAATGCACGGGCCATCAACAGATTGAAAATGAGCGTGCCGCACACGATATGGTTCTCATGATACTGCGGCGCCAGTGCAATCCGGCGCCGCCAGGCCGCATCGCCCAGCGTATGTCGATCGAGTCCGCCCGCAAGCACATATCCTTCGGACGGCGCGCGCGATCCCGCCAGAATAGTTGCCAGCGTCGACTTGCCGCAGCCGGAAGCCCCTTCCAATAGGATCTGATCGCCGCGCTCAATGGTAAAGCTGCAATCGGCGAGCACCGACTCGCGTCGATGTTCATGGCAGAAACTCACACCTCGTGCCTGCACCACACTGTTGCTGAGTTTGTCCCGAGCATCGATCAAGGCCGGCAGAGGCGCACGCGTTGCGGCTTTCAATATCGGCTCGCAGATCTTCCAGCCGATCCATGCGGCGGCGCCCTGCGAATATCCAAAGCACAGGCGTTCAAAGGAGCTCGCCGCGAACAAGATGGTCCCGAAAGTAATCGCCAGTTGCGCGAGCGTCGCGCGGCCGGTTAAGAACGCCGGAGCGAGCGCCGCTATCGAAACAATCACATAGCCGGCGGGAATGAGTGCCTTGATCCTCGCGACGCCTTGGTCCAGTAGCCGCGATGCGCCGAGGTATCGTTCCAGGGCCGCGTCGTCCGCATCATGCCAATTTGCGGCGGACTGCTGCACGGCACGGGTGCGGTGCGCGGTCATGTTCTCGACCAGCCGATCGGTCAGAGAGGCGCGCTGTCGAGTCCAGTCGGTGCGCACGCGAAGATCGCGGACAAATAGCGTGCCCGCGAGAAGACCCCAGGCGATGATGACGCCGATTTCCGCCGCGGCGCCCGCTCCCCACAGAAATAGGAACGGCGCCACCAATAATTCGAGCAGCGCCAATACCGTGGCGATGCCGCCGCTTGCGCCCAGACTGTCGATCGATTCCGCCTCGAAGACCTCGCTCATGAGTTCGCCCGTACCCTTGGCCCGAATGAGGTCGCTGTCCATAGCCATGGCACCGATCAGCAACTGCTGTTTCAAGACACCGCCAAATCCGATTGCCACCACGCCTTGTAGCCAGGTCGCCGCTGCGCGAAGGGGCACGGATGTGCCGAGCGCGAGTGCCCATGCCGCCAACCACCCTGCATCGAGGCGTCCGCTCAAGGCGCCGAATCCTATGCACGCCCAACTGGCCAGCAACAGCAGGGTTTCCAGCAGATGGACCGCGATCAATGCCGATGCCCGCAGCCACAGGCCGGAGGCGCGCATTTGCGAGGCCAACGTTGTCGGCGCGTCCGCAAGAACCCCAACCGCAGCGCGTGCGGGTTCAGCCGTGGGCTCGAGGCGATCGAGATAGGCCGCCAGCGCCGTGCTCATGCGCAGGCTCTGTTGGATTCGCTCAGCGCGCCGCGCGACAGACGCCAACGACGCCACTTGGAGTGAGCCCACAACTCGCGGCCGACCGCGTCCTCTTCGGCCAGCAGTTGTTTGTAGCGTGATCCAGGCATGGCACGCAGCAATTGCGGGGAACCTTGTTCGACGATGCGCCCATTCTCGATCACCAATACGCGATCAAAATCCAGCGTGTCCGAGACATCGTGCGTAATGCATAGCAGCGTGGCGCGGGCGAAACGCTGACGCGCGTTGATCAAGAGGCGCCTGCGTTGCTCGCGCCCCAGACCGCGGGCAGGCTCATCGAGAATGGCGAGGCGTACCCCGGGGCGCCCAATGGCGCGCGCGGCACGTAGCCGCTGTCCCTCGCCACCGGACAACGAGGCGCCCCCTTCGGCGACGGCAGTTTGCAAGCCGTCTGAGGAGCGCCGCAGCACCTGGTCAAGATCGGCGATCTCGATCGCATCTTCGATCGAGATCGCCGGTTCCGGCCCGTTCCCGTACCGCAGATTCTCGTACAGGCTCGACCGAAACAGATGGACTTGGGGGTCGATCCAGGCGGTACTGCGGCGCAATCCGTTGAGGCGCGCGGCGTCGAGGCGCGCGCCGTCAATCTGCACACTCCCATTCGAGGGCGGATGCCAGCCCAATAGACATCCCACCAAGGACGATTTTCCTGCGCCGGACACCCCGACGATGCCGATGTGCTCGCCCGGCGCGATATGCAGAGTGACATCTTCGAGCACCTTGCGTCCTGCCATCACCACGGTCACGGCGTGCATGTCGATCTTCACGCCGCCGTTCATCGTCGAGTCGAGGGTGTCTCCCGTCTCCTCCTCGGGCGATCCTATGAGCTCCAGAAATCTAAGCAGAGTATTGCGCATGGCAGGCAAGCTGCGCGCCACCGCGGCGACTTCTTGGCCCAGCGAGGGAATGGCGATTGACCAATAGATCAGCAACAAAAGACCGGCGGGGCTTTGTGAGGCGGACGCTTGGCGGTAGACCATGGTGATGGCGAATCCAAAAGTCAGCGCCATTTGCAGTGTCTCGGCGCGCACGAACAAGGCTTGCTGGTGCAATCCAGCCGCGGCCCATTGGCGCAATTGTCCGGCGTGCGCCGCACGCATCGACCGTTCCGCACTGTGCGCCTGAACCGCGCGCGACCCAAGGAGCGAATCGAGATAGAAGGCGCCAAGCGAAGCGCTGATCTCGCGAAAACGCAGATCCCTTTCCCCCATGGCCGGCAAAATCAACAAAGGGATCACGCACGCCGCGAGCGCGGCCACGCCAACCAGCAACGCGGTACCGGGGTAGACCCAGGCGATGGCCACGCCGGTGACAACAATGCTGGTCGCCAAACTCAAGATATGACCCACGGTGTCGGGCAGTTGACGCAGCAGCTGTAGACAATGAGCGCGGAAAGCCATATCCGAGATCAGGCGTGATTGAAAATATCGGTCGCTCAATAGTGGCACCTTCATCAAAAAACGCGCTCGAAGTCCAAGTTCGAACTGCCGCCCAATGCGGCTCGAACCTAACGAGGCCGGCCAATCCAACGCCAACACGGTCGATAAGAAAATCAGCAGTGCGCCGATGGCGGCAAATCGCTCGGCGGTGGACTGTAAGTGACGCCCCATATCGAAGAGTCCGCGAAACAGCAGCGCTTCGATCACCGTGCCGAATGCAGCCGCGCATACGCCGATGGCAGTCATCGCCGGCAGCAGCCATCCTGACTCTCTTAATACGGTCCAGCCGACGCCCCATATCTTAGGTTCAGGTTCGGTGCGCACGCGCTGCAGCGACGGCGGAATCGCTGAATGGTCGGGTTCAACCACACTATCACCGGCGCTCAGCAACACGGCGCCTCGCATGATCATTTGTTCAGCGTCCTGCGGGTGCGGGCGCACGGTCCAAAACTCTCGTGGAATACCCGCCGCATCATCTTTGCACAGGTCGAGCAGTTGCCGCGTTTCTATGCCGCTGCGCAACTTTCCGCTCTCTCGCAGCGTTCCCGCCAGACGCAACGCCGCGTCCTGCTGCGCGCGATCCGGCCAGATCGTTACGGGGATGCCGAACGCGCGCATTCGATCCTCAAGCCCGGCGGTAAAGACCTCAGATTGCGACCAGTCGTGCCAAGCGGCGGCCGGCACCGCTTGTTCGTGAATGTAAAGCGAATTCAAAAAGCGCCGGCGTGACATCCACATTCGCCCCGCGGCCGGGTCCATGATTTGTACCCACGGTCCATGAACTCGCCACAGCACGACAAAGTGGGTCGCTTCACTGCTTAAAGTCACCACGATCGCGGGCAGACAAGCCGAACGCTCCAACAATAGGAGGTCGGCGGGCAGCATCGACTGCGTGCTTGCCATACCCAGATGGCCAGCAATGATCTCGATCGTGTCAATGGAAGTTCCATCCACGTCGGTCTGACACGCTTCCCGAAGCCGTCCGTACGACAAATACGTATTGAAGCCGCCGAACAGGGCCTTCAGTGCCGCGGGCCCGCAATCCATGGCGGATGTTTGGACGACCTCCGGTATCAGGTAACGGCGCTTCACAGGGGATGCGTCAGCCATTGGCCGGCCGTGCGCAGCGTCAAGCCCAACGGCGATAATCGCTCGACAGTCACCTCCAGCGTTCCTGGCATGCCGTGCTGCAAGGTGCCGCGAAAGCTCGACTTATCCGATAAGGCTAATTCCACTCTGACCTTGCCATCCCGGACCTCTTGCGCGACGCGCTCGACCGTCGCGGACACAGTACCGAATTCCGGCCAGGGAAATCCTTCGAGCCTCAAGACGGCGGGTTCGCCCGCGTGTATGCGGCCGAATGCGGCCGACGGCGAATACTGCGCGACGACCAAGAGATGACCGGAAGGGACCACCGAACCCAGCTGCTCGCCCTCAGTGACCACGGTTCCCGCTCTCAAGTTGGCGGCTTCGCCGATCCGTCCATCGACCGGTGCGCGTATGCGCCGCCGCTCGATCTCATAAGTCAAGCGCGACGTCTCCGCGTGCAGCGTTGCTCGCTGTGCATCCAACGTCGCAGTCTCTCCCTGTAGGCGCGCGATGCGTACTTCTCGTTCGCGATCACGCGCCGCGTGATCCTGGGGCACGCGGCTCGCAGCCACTTCCAACGCCGAGACTGCCGCCCGCAGACGACCCGCCTCGCTCTCGGCCTTGTCGAGATCGTGGATGGAAATCACGTGTTGCGCGGCCAGTTTGCGGGCGCGCTCCAAATCCTGCTCGGCGAAGCGCGCGGACATTTCCGCTTCGCTCACTCGATTCTGAGCTTCCCGCGCGCTCAGGCGGGCGCTTTGTCCGTCCTCGCCTCGTGCGCCTTGCTCAGCCTCGATCTGGGTACGCAGCCGCGACAATTGGGGTTCGAGTCCTTGCTCTTGTACTTGAGCTTCGCTGAGTTGCAGCTGCTGCGGCATCGAATCCAGTTCCACCAGCAACTCGTCGCGTTGCACCGGCTGTCCGACTCGTAGATTTGTTGCGACGATGCGGCCGAGGAACGGTGAAGCCACCGGATAGGTGGCGCCATCCAGCTCAACGCGCGCCTCCGAGGAAACCTCGTAAAGAGACACCTCAACGAAGACTGCCCAACAAAACCAGGCGATGAGAACAACCACGGCGCCCGCGAGCATCCAGATCGTCGCATTCATGCGATCCATGCGGAGTCGAGAGAAGGTGCGGGCGAAATCGCTCATACATCTATTCACATCGAAATCAAACCGGGAGAAAGTGCCATCGCTCCAGCAATCAGAAGAATAGAAGGGCCTCGGAATGCAAAGCACAGCACCCGGCTTACGCCGAGCACCGTGCCCAATCTAATGATTAACGGTCCGACGAACCGTCACATTGAGATTTACGGGAACGTACGCTTCTGCTTGTCCCATCCTGCTTTCACGTGTGTCTTGACGTTCATGATGTCTCCTTGTTTAAGTCACTTAAGAGTTGAACCCGTAGACGACGAAATCTCGCCTACATAAATGAGATCGAAATCGGGCCGCCCAAAAGTGCCACAAGGCGCATCGGGTTGATGCCTTCAAAGTCCTTCGAAAGAAGCTTGCAAGGACTAAGACGCAACGAGAATTGAACGAAAAGGATGTGGAGCGAGGGAGGCGGACATTTGAGCCTAGCTCAAGCACTGCATGGTTGGCAGTTAGGGTTTTCGTCCACTGACCCACCAGCTACAGCCACCATTTGACGGGGGCATGACTGGGGGCATCGGCGAATCAAGGCAATTTCATATATTTTTAAATCAATGGCTTGTGATGTGAATTTGGTGGCTACACGGCCCACCATTTAAGCCAGCATAGTCAAGAACTTACGCAGCACGTGTGTATCGCCCGAAAGCGATGTTGTGCTATTCAACAGTCTCTGTGCTACTGGCGAACGGAAATCCGTTCATCGGTTCAATTCCCCACTTGCTCGGCGCGTTGAAAGCACCACGATTAACTGTTCATGGCGCGCTCCTGGATTGCAAGTCTGGCGATGAGTCCATGTCGCCATCCTGCAGCTGCCACCTAGAAAAATGGATGCGAGTTTCGCTCCTTATTCAGGGCGGATTCAATCGATGAGCGCAACACCATCTGTTCTAACATGACGATAGAAGGTGGTGCCAATGCTAAAAGAAGGACGTCCCGGCCTCAGTGAGGAGCAGAAGGTCGATATGTGGCGCAGGTGGAAGGCCGGGTATTCCATTCGCGAGATTTGCCTGGCTTTGAAGCGTAATTCATCGCCGGTGTATCAGCAGCTGGCGATACGGGGAGGCATCGCTCCGCCTGGGCGCATCCGGGCATTGACTGACCATTAGGCGCCGTCGGAGGCAGGTCGCGTTCCGCGCTCGCTCAACGCAACTATCATTCCGCGGCGCTCGCCGGATGCATCAACTCGGGAAAGCTGCTCCACTGCGCTCGATTCCGGCCGCACACCAACCACAGACCCCCGGCGACTAGTAGTAGGACTATAACGGCATACACACTACCCTCTGGCCCCGTCGTACCGCCGCTCCATATCGACGCTCCAACGGGATGACTCGCGAGTAACCGCCCCTGCGATACCGAACCACTGTCGATCACGCCGTACAGATACGCTTCCGCCCAGTTCATCCCGGTATGCATGCCTATCGCGAACCAGAGCGAGCCCGTCAGCCACAGACTGAGACAAAACACGAGGCCGCCAAGGCCCGCGGTAATCAATCCCAGGGGGGATTCGCCCGCGTTGTGGCCGTGCACGGCGCCAAATAATATGGACATAATCAGGGCCGCCCACCAGAAATTGAGGCCGCGCGTCAAAGTGTAGAGCAGATATCCCCGGAAGAGCCCTTCTTCGAAAAACGCCACGAGCAGATCCAGCGCCGCCCACAACGCCGCGTATTTCCATATGGCCGCACCGCTCAACACTCTCCCGTCGAAAACCAATAGATGGGTTGTCCAGAGTGCCCCCACCAGCGCGGATATCGACAGGAGACCGACCGCCAAGCCTAAAAAGAATCTTCTCACCATTCGGCTATCGGTTAAGCCATAGCTCAAAACCGCACGCTTTTCGATCTTCGACATGACCCATGTGGCAATGAAAAGGCCGAGGACCACCGCAGCCTCCCTCGGGATTTGGGTATCCGGCGACACCACATGAATGTCTTCAGCCGGGAAGAAGTGCCCTACCAGCGTGCCGCCTAACGCACTCAAAACCACGACGATCGCCAGGAATATCAGCACGCTCCAGCCTGCCCGCAATCCCTGTTCATTAACAAACAACCCGCGTAGCACGCGCGACTTGGAACCAGTCATACCCGATGTCTCCACTGAATTTTATTTCGCAGCAGTCCGATTAGATCTGCTTCAATCAATGAGGGTATCGGTATAGGGCGGGTAGTTCTTGTACAGAATATGCAAACTGGAACAGGATTAACGCACTAAACGGCGATATACCGCTGGCGTTACTCCAAACTGGCGTAAGAAGCTGCGATTGAGGTGACTCTGGTCCGAAAAGCCGCATTGCATCGCGATCGTCGCACCGCGTTTCGACGTCGCAAGAAGAAGCTGACGCGCCTCTTCCACCCGAAGACGCCGCAGGTACTCAACGGGTGAGCAGCTAAAGTGCCGGCGAAAAGCTCGGGAGAAATGTGCGGGATGTACCCTCATTTCCTCTGCAAGCTGCCGCACTCTCAAGGGACTACTGAACGACTCATGCATGATATTTGTGGCACGGGAGAGCCACTTCGGGCGGAGATTGTCCTTACTCCGCTTCTTCAACACTGCCATCTCAAGGAGCAATGCTTCAACTGCCAAAGACGTGAGATCATCGGGCAGCTGAAATTCGTCATACAATTTATTCGCGAGCGTTACCAGAGGCCCATTCGTTACCGACCAAGGTTCCTTGAACATTGCGCGATCAGTCCAGCGGGAATCCATTTCGACACTCATCAACAAAACCGGCTCAGCCCGAACCCGCTGATAGTGATCCTCCCCGGCCGGATTAAATGTTAGCGTGCCTGGCTGACATACCCGCGTCCTGGAACCGTAATGCTCCTCATAAACGCCAGCGCGAACTAGGCAAAGATAAGCGGACTGATGCGAATGTACGGGCAAGGAATGGCCGGCGGAATACCGCCTGAGCTGCATGTGTATACCGGGTATTTGATTGGACCCAAGCATTTCGCCTAGAAATTCACCGCGGTCAAGTTTCATGTCCAGATCCCCGGTTATTGCAGCTAGCTGGAAAGCCTCAAGAGATTATTCCTCTTGAGACGCAGTCTAGGGGCCGGCGATTGGCCTGCCAAGCTTGTATAAGGTCGCGAGATCAAGTGCGGCAAGTTCGGTCAGTTCAGTTTGGACATGCTGGTTCGGCTGGCATCGAGGGCCGGACTCAAGCCAAGACTGAAATTGGCGGCGTGAGGCCGCGAAGCTGTGACGTCCACTTACCGCCGGATACAGCCACCCTTTGGCGGGGTATGACTGGGGGCATCGACGAATCAGGGTACTTTTATTGATTTATAAATCAATAATTTATGACGTCGATGTGGTAGCTACACGGCCAACCATCTCACCACTTCCAAGCATTTCTGTCGCTTGATCTCGGATTTTCTGGCTCGCAAAAGTCACTTGCACTTGCTGCTACTGTCGCCGAGTCGATGCCCGGTCTGAGGTCGGCATGCTTTAAACCAGCATCCACTTCCACCTTCGCTTGCAACGACCGCCAAGCGCCTAACGTGGCATTAAAATCCCTGCACAGATCTGCGTAGGTCCGGTACAAAGATGGCACGGGTGCCTGATCACTGGTGGATTCAACCATCCCCAGCAGAGCCGATGCCTGTCCATTGATCCTGCTGAAGCTGGTAACGCCCTTGACTGGTGGCACAGCGTAGGACCCACCCGAGAGGCCGATGGACGCATCTTCGGTGGTGCCGGTCATTTCGGCGATTCGCGTCCGCAGCGTCTTCAGTAATCTGCTCGACACACCCGCGCGCAGCGATGACAGTTTCGCTACTAACCCGTTCGCCTGTTCGTAAGCGCTCTCGCTGGCGGAAATGACCGCGATGATTTGCTGCGAAAGAGCCAATTGCCGGCGCATGCCATCCATCCCCACGGGTGAGTGATCCAGCCGCGGATCCTGTTTTAGCACCACCGGCTGACTGAAATGAACTCCGTCCACTGTCAGTTTCACCAAATAGTCGCCAGGCAGCGCCATGGGCCCTTCCGGGATGAACGGTGTGTCTTCCGGCACTGCTCCGCTGGACTGATCGAAAAACAGGGCAGGAGGAGTCGGGTAACGCATGTCCCAGCTCACACGGTGCTCACCCGCAGTTTCCGGCAATGGTTGCGATGGCCGTGCCCAAAAAGCAGGCGCGGGTGGCAGGGGTTGATCGAAGGGCCTGAACGGAGCGTTCGAATAGGAACGCACCAGATTGCCCCCGGCATCGAAAATCTGCAGCTGCACATTCTGTGCAGACTGTTTCAGATAGTAATCGATCACAACTCCTTGAGGTGGATTCCTTCCATTGGGAACCTCGGGCGGAAACGGAGTGTCCTGGTTGATGTTCGACTGGACACGGGTTGCGGCTCGCGGACGGAACAAGATCACTTGCCGATCCGCAAGCTCCGCGGTCAATTGCTCGAGCGGCGATGTATCGTCCAGAATCCATATCCCACGCCCATAGGTTGCAGCAATCAGATCGCCGTCGTGGATCTCTAAATCATAAAACGAGGTCGTTGGAAGGTTCAGGCGCAGCGATTGCCAGTGATCGCCGTCGTCGAACGACACGTGTACCGACGTTTCCGTGGCCGCGAACAGCAAACCGCGTTTGTGATCGTTTTCCTGCAATTCTCGTACAAAGCTGCCGGTTGGCTCATCTGTCGGCAGGCCCGTAACGATCTCCTCCCATGACTCGCCAAAGTTGCGCGTGCGATAGATGTGCGGTGAATAATCTCCAATGGCATCATTCCGCACCGCTGCGTAGGCCTCGGACGGGTTGAATCGCGACGCCTGAACGTCGATGACGCCATACATCGACATATCTGGCGGAGTGACGTCAACCCACTCCTTCCCGCCGTCTTGCGTCAGATAGAGGACGCCATTGTTGCTGCCCGTCCAGATCACCCCGGCTTGCACGGTTGAGGGCGACAACGCCACCAGTGCGTCACCGTGATGGACTCCCTCCGGATTGGGCAATGGTGATTTTCCTGGATGGGCGGTGAGGTCTGGACTCATTTTTCGCCAGTGATCACCACCGTCCTGGCTCTCCCAAACGTTCTGTGTGCCGTAATACAACACACTAGGGTTCTGTGGTGAAAAAACTATGGGAGCAGAAACTGCGCGTCTAAAATCCGTATCCGTAACCCGGCTGATGGTGCCCACGCCAAAATCGACGCTCTGCGCGCCCCACGTTTTGCGATTCACTTTTTGCAGAAATCCCAAAGGGCCGTTCATGAATATGACGTCGGGATCGGCAGGGTCCACTGTCACGAAACCTGTCTCCCAACCGGGCATTGGAAACCAATCAAGGTCGGTGATTTGTCCGAGTGAGCCTCGACTGGCGATCGCAAACGTGCCGCTGTCCTGCTTGCTGCCGTATATCCAGTAGGGATATCGGTTGTCGGTGGTGATCTTTTCGATCTCAGCTGTTTTTTGGTTGTACCACGAACTCCACGTCTGACCACCATCGAGACTGACCGATGCCCCTTGATCGCCGCCGTACACGATATGGTTCGGGTCAGTGGGATCAATCCACCACTGATTCGGGTCATCGCCTCCGGGCGCACCTTTAAACGCGACTAACGTGCGACCACCATCGGTGGATCTGTAGACACAAGTACCCATCGTATAAACCACGTCCGGATCATGCGGATCCACTAGGACTTGTTTGCTCGATGTGTAAATCGTCTTGGTGGCCACGGACCAACTGCCGCCACCGTCATTCGACCGGTAAAGCCCCGCGCGATTCAACAGGTATACGCGCCGGGCATGAGTGCCCACCGCGACTGCGGTCTCCCCGAGTAGTTCGGGTTGGTCACGGCCTTTTAAGTTTTCCCAGGTCAGGCCCTCGTCGCTGGACTTATACAGACTTGTTGGCCGCGGATGCTCGAAGAGCGAACGACTCGAAACCCCCGGAGCCAGATAAGTTTGAGTCACGGTGGCGAAAATTACCCGCGGATCATCGCTTGCCCAGGACAGATAGGTCGCGCCGGACTCGGGCTGAGCATTCAGCACCAGTGTCCAATTTCGTCCTCCGTCAGTGCTGCGAAACACGCCGCGTGCTCCCCCTTGGCGATGATCGTTTCCGCGCGTGGCTGCCAGCACCAAGTCAGGATTCTGCGGGTCCACAAGTAGCCACGCTATTGCTCCGGCATTTTGCAATCCGGCGCTCTGCCAGTGCGCTCCCGCGTCGGTGGATTTCCAGACGCCGCTGCCATAGTTGGAACCAAACACGCTCCCGGTGCCCGCATAGACAACGGACGGTTGCGACTGCGCCACCGCCAAGGCGGTAAAGCCCCGGGCAACCTGCACTGCATCGGTAACCGGCAACCAGGTGGCACCGGCGTTTACGGTCTTCCAGACGCCTCCATTATCGGTACCCACATACGCAATCCCCGGGCGTCCGTTGACTCCGGACACCGAATCCACTTTTCCCGCAATAAAGGGGCCGATGTTGCGCCACTGCATGTCTTGAAAGAGATTTGGGTTTATCTGCGCCTGGGCCGTCCCCATCATGAACAGTGCTGCGGCGGCTGCCACAGCGCATGCCAGCCCGTTCGCGCGCTTTGCTATAACCGAAATCAAGGCTCACCCCCACTTTATCGCGGCCCGGACGCTCACGTGTGACAGTGTTCCTGCCATCGGGCTAGCGGTCTGACGGCGGCCGTCCGCCACCGTTCGTTTCCGGGAAGCGCCATTTCAGAGAATCGTCACCCTTAAACGCACGGTGGCGCGGATCATGCAAACCAAGAACAATATCCTGATACGCCGTTTCTCCAGCTACTTCCTGATCGTTTCGGCGGTCATCTTCATGGCCGTCCAAGGTTTCGCAATTGTCAAACATGTACAACTGCAGACTTGGTTGACAACGCCTGACTACATAAACGTAACCAAACTTGTGATAGCGCTATTTGCAATTGTCATTACCGTACGGTCTCTCGGGCGCGATAAGATCTCGCAGGTCACCGAGTTACCAGGTCCGCGCGCGTCGAGCTCGTTGGCCGATACGCTAGGTCAGATCAGGGCAATCTCAATTCGTCACCCAGTGGTCACGCCCGTTTTGATCCTATCATTTCTGATAATTCCAGTTAGTCTCTGTGCGCTTAGAAAACCTCATGGGTGGAACGACTTTGGTATTCGTGATTGGATTGTGGTCGGCCTAGCAGAGGTGCCCATCATTGCGCTTGCGGTATTTTCCGTGGTTGTATCCTCGGAAACAGAGAACCAACAATAACGCGTGATTGGCCGGCGGCAGTCAGTCCACTTTACGATTGAACTCACTGGGCATTATGCGAAGTTGCGCTGCGGCACCGATTTTTAGGGGATCGCTGTCGACTTGAGGGCCCGGTTGAAGCGGACCTGATCGACGCCGTCTACGACCCGAAGCCGCCCGACAGCCGGCGCACGATCCGGCTGTGGCATCCTTGTGTGGATGTTTACGATTCGAACCCGCAGGCGACAGTGGTGGCTCGGAGCGATCGCCACGGCGCTGGTCGTCAGTCTGGCCGCGCTGTTGCTGAGACCCATGCTCGAGCACCGAGTGCGAGCGCGGATCGAGTCCGCGGCCGTGCGCCATGGCGTAGTTGTCCGAATAGGGCTGGTGCACATCGGCGTCTGGCCGTTGCTGCGACTGGAGGGATTCGATCTCGACCTCGGTCATGGAGTGCGACTGCATGCCGACGTGATTGCGGCCACGTGGCCCGGCCGTTTGCGACTCGCAGTTCGCGCCGCCACTCTCGCGGGGCCCGCAGGGGTGAGTGTCAGGTCGCCGGCCACAGACTGGGACCTGGCGGGCATTTTCGGGGAGGACCTCCGACTCACGCTGGTGGCGCCACAGGCCGGCCTGTCAATCCGCAAGCTGGCGTATCCGGTGGGCAGCGCGTGGAACATCGAGGCACACGGGCTCGACGTCGGACGTCTGCTCGACGTGCGGCGCGACGCCCACCCGCTGCTCGATGGTGGTATCGCGGACGGTCGCGTGGACCTTCAGGCCAGCACCGATGCGTTCCGTTTCCACGTGGACATGGGCGCGCGCGGCGCGCGCTTGGGGGCGCTGGCAGATAACGCCGCCGATGAGCCGCAGCTCGGCGATCCGACGGACGTGACCATACGATTCAATGGCGCTTGGCGCCGGATCGGCGGCACGATCGAGATCCCCGAGGTCCACGCGACGGTGGCCGGTGCCGCCCTGTCGGGCTCGATCACACTGCGCGATCTCGACACCGATCCGGTTGTCGATCTCGCACTCGGCATGCAGCATCTGGACTTCGCGCAACTGCTGGGTACATCCGGGCTCGCGGTGCCCGAAAGCTTGGGAATGGCGCCCGGCGCCGACCGTGACCTTGGCTCGGCCACGATCGACGTGCGAGTACGCGGACGCCTGGCGGACCCTGCCTCGCTCTTGGTGAGCCAGAAGATCGACTTCAGGCCGCCACGTCAGATGCCGCCGGCAATCGCGCGCCTGCGCGGCGATTTCATCTTCAGATCCGAAGACGGCCCCGGGCCGCACCGCCCGATCGACGTCTCGCTCGCGTCCCCCGACTTCATCGCCCTGCACGACGTTCCGCCGCTGTTTGTGCGCACTCTGCTGCTTGCCGAAGACGCAGGTTTTTACGGGCATCGCGGCATCGACCTGCGCGAACTACCCGCCGCGCTGCTCACCAACTGGTCGCGCAGCGGCGCCGCGCGCGGAGCGTCAACAATCACCCAGCAGCTCGCCAAGAACTTGTTCCTGTCGCGCGACAAGCAGCTCGGACGCAAGCTGCAGGAACTGGCAATCACGTTCCTGCTCGAGTCGGCGCTCGGCAAGGATCGTATCCTCGAGATCTACCTGAACATCATCGAATGGGGACCGGATCTGCGGGGCCTGCGGCCCGCGGCCCGCCGTTATTTCGGTCGCGAACCCCGAGAGTTGACGCCGGCCGAGATGGCCTTCCTGGTCGCGATCATCCCCGGGCCGATCAAATACCAGAGTTCATTCGCGCACGGCGCGCCGGGGCCTGGACTGCGTTCGCTGATCGACGAGCTGCTGGCGAAGCTGCGGTCGGTGGATGCGATCGGCGAGGAGGAATACAGGCGGGCGCTCGGAGAACCCATCGTCGTTGCCGGCACGCCGCCCGGATGACCGAGGCTCGGTTCCATTCGCCGGTTGATCGTCTCAGTTTGGCCAAGAGGGGCGAGTACCTGATCTCAGTGCTTGTCCTCGTCGTATTCCGTCGTGAATTTCAGCCTTTTGTCTGTCGCATGCATGGTGAGCCAGTCGTCCGCGTGCTCCATGCAATAGCGCGTGACCTCAGTTTGGTCATCTTCAATAAACGTGACGATAAGAGTCATTTCCGAAGGTTTTAGGCATCCGGTCCAATCACACATAGGTGATTCTATCCACTTCTTCTATCACGGCGCTGCCGCAGCGGCGCTTCTGGTGGCGCCCAGAAAGGACAGATTGGAAGGCCGATGATCTACGACTTGATGCTACAAGGTTCGTCGTCAGCATCCTTACTGATCGCGCGAAAGTGTTCGGGGAAGATCCGCTGCCTCATCTCAGAAGACCAAAGGCGGGTCATCGACTTATAGACGTCGAGTTCCGATTTCGACGGCGGCCGCGGTCTGAACGGCACGACTTTGCGATCACTCACGAAATCACCAATGCGCGTTATTGTACAGACTAGGATCGTGCCGTTTGTGCGCTGCACATGACGCGCTGCGGATCACATTTCCTGTTACCTACGCGGTGACGGCGTGCACAGATAAGCCTTTGGTCCGATGGAAGCATGGTCTGCACCGATCTCATCATCTCTACCCCAACTCGCAACCCCTTCTGTGGAGATGACCGTGGCAAAAAAAGGCAAGCCAAACGTGCTCTTCATCATGGCCGATGATATCGGCTGGTACAACGTAAGTGCTTACAACCTCGGAGTGATGGGTTATCGCACACCGAACATCGATCGGATCGCCAAAGATGGTGCGCTATTCACGGATTTTTATGGTCAACAGAGCTGCACGGCCGGGCGCGCGGCCTTCATCACAGGTCAGTCTCCGATCCGCACTGGTCTCACGAAGGTCGGCATGCCGGGCGCGCCCCTTGGCCTGAGCTTCGACGACCCCTCGGTCGGTGAGTTCATGAAAGGGTTCGGATACGCGACCGGACAATTCGGCAAGAACCATCTGGGCGACCGCAATGAACACCTACCCACGGTGCACGGATTCGACGAGTTCTTCGGCAATCTCTATCACCTCAATGCGGAGGAGGAACCGGAATACGAAAACTATCCCAAAGATCCGGCGTTCAGAAAGAAATATGGGCCTCGCGGTGTGCTGAAGTGCAAGGCGACCGACAAGGACGACGTCACAGTTGATCCGCAGTTCGGTAAGGTCGGCAAGCAGTCAATCGAAAACACCGGGCCGCTCAATCGCAAGCGCATGGAAACGGTCGATGAAGAATTTCTGGGTGCGGCGCTCGACTTCATGGATCGCAAGTCCAAGGAAAAGGCGCCCTGGTTCTGCTACTTCAACCCGACCCGCATGCACGTGTTCACGCATCTTAAGGAGTCATCCAAGGGCAAGACCGGCCTCGGCCTGTATCCCGATGGCATGGTGGAACTGGACGGCTACGTTGGGCAGCTACTGAAGAAGCTGGAGGATCTAGGCGTCGCCGACAACACCGTCGTGGTATTCACCACCGACAACGGCGCCGAAGTGCTCTCGTGGCCCGACGGCGGTGCGACGCCGTTCCGCGGCGAAAAGGACACCAATTGGGAAGGTGGCTGGCGAGTTCCGTGCGTCATGCGCTGGCCCGGCGTTATCGAGCCGGGGCGCGTGATCAACGATATTTGCTCTCTGCAGGATTTCATCCCAACATTCGCGGCAGCGAACGGCGAGCCTGATCTCACCGCGAAAGTGAAGAAGGGCTACAAGATCGGCAGCAAGACTTACAAAGTGCATCTCGACGGCTTCAACCTCTTGCCCTTCCTTGCGGGCAGGGAAGAGAAATGTCCGCGCGATGCTTTCATTTACTGGAGCGATGACGGGGATTGCATGGCGGTCCGCACGGGACGCTACAAGGTGGTATTTGCTGAACAACGCAAGACTGGGTTGGAGGTCTGGCGCGAGCCGCTGTCACAGATGCGAATTCCAAAGTTCTTCGACCTGCGTGCGGATCCGTTCGAGCGGGGCGAGGAAAGCTTCAAGTACAACGACTGGTTTCTAGAGCAGAATTTTCTGCTGTATAGCGTGCCCCCGATGTTGGGCCAGTGGCTGGAGACTTTTAAGGAGTTCCCGCCGCGGGCAAGGGCTGCAAGCTTCAGTATCGATCAGGTGGTAGAAAAACTGATGCCTAAGACGGGGTAGATACTCCGTTTGCGCAGCGACTGACCGGGTGCCTATCAGCCGAGCGGGCCGGCGCCCGTGGTCATGGCGACGATTGCGCATATCCCGACGGCGAGCAACAGCACCGCAACCATCAAAGTCAGCGACAACGGATACTGACTGTCGGCGTGAATCAACCCTGTCCGCCTCAACAAGTCGCGCTCACGCCGCAATCCAACCATGAACGTAATGTGATATCCGATGCCGACAACCAGCATCCCTATACCTATGCACACTAACGCCTCGCCGAAGTTGCGAGGTGAGCTGGCGCTCTTGAGAACGCCGCTTTCGCGCAGCTTTTGGAAAACCTGAAAAATGGTAAAACCAAATCCAATCAGGGAAAGCGAGGTGCGAATCACGGACATCAGGGTTCGATCCGCGCTCATTCTTGTGCGCTGGAAGGACATGCCGGTGCGGCGCGAGGACAGCTCCACCGATATCTGTTCTGAACTCGAATTGGCGTCCACTTTTTTCTGCGGTGAGTTCTCAGGCTGCATGACTAACCTCCAAGCGCGTCGGCGTCATTGGCTTCTGCTCGGCTCACGGCTTAGACGCTGTAAATCACGCGTGTCCGCCAATTCGCGATCCAGGAAGAAGCTCAAGAAAGTGCGGATGACCGCAATCACCACGAGCCAGCGTGCAAACACTAACCACACGTGACGTCGATCTTGGTTCGTCGCTCCGGTGCGGCTTATGGCGGCTGCAATGCCGATCACGGCCTCGATGGCGCCCCATGCAATGGTGGCGATAGCAATTACTTCGATGCTGAGAGCAACGTAGTGAGCAAATTGGTGCAGCATTCCCTCCACGGGCGGTCACCGTCGAGCGGGCGCGTGCGTCACGCAGCGAAAACCAAGATGGCAAGTCGACGTGTCGATGGCTTGCGGCATTCGAGCGGCTGGGCGGTAGCGCCGGCAATAATTCGGCGCACAGAGGAACGAACCGCCCTTCATGACTTTGCGCGGTATCCGCACTCCGGGGCTGCGGGGATCGAAACTGTTCTCCGGCACTCCGCCGCGCGGGTTTTCGAGCGTGCAACATGTCTTTTGGATTTTGCCGTGATCCTGGAACCAATCGGTGGTCCACTCCCAAACATTGCCGGTCATTTCGTACAAACCATAGCCGTTGGGCGGGAAGGATCCCACAGGCGCCGTCCACTCAAAACCATCCTCGGTCAGGTTCTGCCACGGAAACTCGCCCTGCCAATTGTTGGTCATTGACTTGCCGCCGGGCGTCAGCTCATCGCCCCATGAAAATTCCGCGCCGTCCAGGCCGCCGCGAGCGGCGAACTCCCACTCCGCTTCAGTCGGCAGCGATTTGTTGGCCCAATCCGCGTAGGCCTGCGCGTCAGCATATGCGACGTGCACCACCGGATGATCCCATAATCCCTGCAATGCGCTCTCCGGCCCGCGTGGATGCAGCCAATCGGCGCCGGCAGTGTATGTCCACCAGTTGAAGTGATTGGTCAAATCGACGGGGCCGGCCGCTTTCTCGAACATCACCGACGAGGGTGCAAGCATTTCCGGCTTGGCCCCTGGATATTCATCGGGATTGGCGGGACGTTCGGCTAGCGTCACGTAGCCGGTTGCATTGACAAAGCGCTTGAATGCGGCGTTGGTTACTGCGAATCGGTCTATCCAGAATCCGTTCACGCGCACATTGTGGGCGGGTGCCTCTTCCGGATAATGGGAATCCGAACCCATGCGAAATTTCCCACCCGGGATCCGTACCATATCGACCAAGACATCGGTGTCTGGACTGGCGCTCATGGCCTACCTGTCGCGTGGTTGGGCGGTGCGCTTTCGGCGGTGCGCGCCCGCCACATTTGATAAGGGAACGACACCGCCGTTGCGACCACGAGATACAGCAGGATGATGGCAAGTTCGGGTTTGGGGTCGCTGAGCACACCGGAAGTGGCGATGGCCAACGCCACGGCGGGATGCCGTGATGCAGTCGACAAGGCAA
Source organism: uncultured Gammaproteobacteria bacterium (assembly GCA_963775565.1). GTDB lineage: Bacteria > Pseudomonadota > Gammaproteobacteria > Steroidobacterales > Steroidobacteraceae > Bog-1198. The sequence goes on along the minus strand of CAVZJP010000009.1, from coordinate 95,914 downwards.
GGGACGTGCGGTCGCCGGCTCGCGGCCCCCCCAATAGGTGTCCCACCGCGAGGCCAAGCACCGCGACGATTGCGAGCATCAGCACCAGACCGTTGCCGATGTAGTTTCGGGTGATGGGCCACAAACCGTACAGCACCACGGCGACCGCAACCACCAGCAGGATCCCGGCGATGGCCATGATCGCACGCGACGCCTTGTCGGCCTTCGGGAACCACTGTCGAAACAGAAGACCTGCGAGCAGCGGCGCGAGCACCGTCAAAAGCATGATTTTCGCCACTGCTGCGGGACTGATCGCGGCTGAGCGAGCGAACACCAAATCGCCGACCGCCACCGCCAAGGGTACCAGCACGACCGCGAGCAGCGACGTGGCCACCAATAGGCCGACTACATATTTCTCACGGCCGCCGGCAGTGAGCTGCTTCTTCTGGATGATGGGCGGCACCGGCGAAACCGACAAGGCCACCAGCGCCACCTTGGCCTCGAGCTGTACTTCGAACAGGGTCGCGACCAGCGCGGCGATGATGGGCATCACGACATACATGGATAGCACGGCGCGCAGCAACAAAGACGGGCGGCGCATCAGGTACGTCGCGTCTGCCCAGGTCGCCGTCAATCCGAGCCCCAACACCGTGAGCATGATGCTGGCCTGAATAAAGAGCCCGAGCCACTGTGCAACGGTCATTCTAGGCGCTGCGCAACGCTAGCCGCCTGCCGCGATGTTGGACATCGCCTGTAGCGCGTCGTCGAGCGTAAACGTATCTGGCTTTTGAATTGGTGGGTTCCAGATGCACACGTCGTCTACCATGATCATAGTGATCTTCGGTTTGCTTGACTTGGCCATCGGGTGCTCCGGTTGACCGCGCTCGTCGCACAATACGTATACAACCTTAAAACGGTCGAGGCATACATGAGACCAAGGACCTAGTTCTCGGCGTCGCGGGTAGTTGCGATGCAGCGCGCTCGGCCTCCTCTTGCCTGTTGGTAATCTGGTGTTATATACTGAACCACATGGTTCAGTATGCTCAGGCCCGCTTCGATGCTTCGTTCGCTGCGCTCTCGGATGCCACCCGGCGCGGCGTTCTGGAGCAGCTCGGACGCGCGGACGCTTCAATCACGAACCTAGCCGAAAAGTTCCACATGACCCTCACGGGCATGAAGAAGCATATCGGTGTATTGGAGCAGGCGGGGCTCGTCACTACGGAGAAGGTCGGGCGCGTACGGACCTGCAGGTTCGGCCTGCGCCGATTGGAAGAAGAGGCGGCATGGATCGAGAGGTACCGCCAGCTCTGGGGCGCGCGCTTCGACGAACTGGACAAGGTTGTTGAGGAACTGAAACAGAAGGAGAAGGTCGATGGACGCAAGAAGAGAGAGTGAGCCTGCTCCCATGAAGAATCACACGACGGTGGAACGCAAGTCCGAGCGTGAGCTAGTCGTTACGCGAACCGTCAACGCCCCGGCGCGCATCGTATTCGAGGCGTGGACCAAGCCCGAGCTGTTCAGGCAGTGGTGGGTGCCGAAGTCGACGGGAATGTCCCTGCTTTCCTGCGAAATGGATGTTCGTGTCGGGGGCAGGTACCGTATTGGCGTTCGCACACGGGGACTCACAGATGGCGTTCTTCGGCACGTACAAGGAAGTAACACCGCACTCGCGCCTCGTCTGGACCAATGAGGAAAGTGACGACGGGGCAGGTCACCACGGTGACCTTCGCGGAAAAAGGCGGCAAGACGTTGCTGGTCATGCACGAGCTTTATCCCTCGAAGGAAGCTCTCGATGCCGCCGGCACCGGGGCGGCGGATGCGATGGGAGAGACGTTCGAGCAACTGGACGAGCTTCTCATCACCCTGGCCAGTTGCTGAAAAAGCAATCAACCCGAAGTCTAAGGTTTTATATGAACGTACAAGAGCAAATCAAAAAGTATATTGCTAGCCAACCTGAACCGAAACGCAGTGATATGCAAGCGTTGCACCAGCTGATTCTTCAGACTCTACCTGCATGTAAATTGTGGTTCTTGGATGGTAAGAACAGTGAAAACAAAACTGTTTCTAACCCCAATATTGGATACGGATTTCACACCATAAAATATGCCAATGGAAAATCCAGGGAGTTTTATCAAATTGGCATGAGCGCAAACAAAACCGGAATCTCTGTCTACATCCTTGGTATCAAAGACAAGACATACTTAGTCCATACGTATGGGAAAAAACTAGGCAAGGCCACCGTGAGCGGGTATTGCATCAAGTTCAAAACTCTAACAGGCATAAACGTTGACATGCTTCAAGCGGCAATACGATATGGGGCGGAGGACGGCGGCGGAGGCGGGGGGACTTCGTCGGATGTCCACTAACGGCTAGAAACAGCCGATTATCCAGAGGGCTCATGGGCGATGCGCCAGATTCGCCCCTTCTGCGAATCCGCAACATAAAGCGCGCCATCTGGACCGACTGCCACATCCACGGGGCGATAGGCGGCGCGATCGCGACACTTGTCCTCGTGCGCGGGTCCCGCGAAGCCGCCGGCAAATACTTCGGGGCTACCCGCCTCGCCGGATTTGTCAATCGGCACGAACATGACGTCATAGCCACCGTCAAAGCCTTGCGGATTGCAGCCGAACGCGCCGTGAAATGCGATGAAGGCGCCGCCGCGATAGCGCGCCGGGAATTGGCGGCCCTGATAGAAGGTAATACCCGTCGGCGCGACGTGGGCAGGGAATGCTACCACTGGCACGGCGTATTCGCTGTCGGTGACTAGTGTCGTGCCGTCGCCGCCATATTCAGGCTGCAGCAACCGCACATGCTTGACGCTATCGTAGTAGGTGTAAGGCCAACCCATGTTGGTTCCTTGGGTCACCTTGAACATCTCGTCCGAGAAGTGCGCGCTATCCTCGGCGCTGATCAGCTTTGGCCAGATCTTTTCGGCGTTGTCGCGGCCGTAATTAACGACATAGAGCACCTTTTCGTCTGGCGACCAGGCTAGCGCATTGGTGTCGCGGATGCCTGTCGCGAAATGCTCGCCGTCAGCGAATGCCTGATTGAGTTTGCTGGCATTGAAACGCCACACGCCCGCTTGAGTTGCCAAGTCCGGGCACGGTGTCAGGCCATGAGCTTGGGCGTCGCGTGGCGTACTCTTAGGCACGCAGATATTTCCCGAGCCGCGGACCGCCAGATAGAGCCCATTCGTGTCATCAAAGGCCAGTGCCGAACGGCCGGGCACGTCAACCACCACGGTTTCCGGTTGCCCCGTCGGCACCAGCGCATTGCCGGAAAGCGGTATGCGATATAGCGTGTTCGCCGATGCCGTGTAGAGGGCGCCCTTGTAAACGGCGATGGCAGTGCCGTTGTCAATGTTGCTGAAATGCTCGATCCTATCGGCGTGATGACGCGCATCGAGGTGCAGCGCGATGACACCGGCATTGGGCGCGTCCTTCTCCTGCTGCTCGGTCGAGATGTAGAGACGGCTGGCATCGCGGAAGGCCATATGGCGCGTCTGGTTGCCCAGGTTCTCAATCACCACAGTAGCGTGAAACCCGGGAGGCACGGTCAAACCATCTGGCTCTGTCGCCTTGACGGGCAGTGCGGTCAGGCACCATACGCAAGCTACGGCTAGCAGTTTCATGAAAGGATTCCCGTGATTCGGCAACCTGAATCGATTATGACATCGATACACTGGGCTTATGTAGCTGGCAGCAGAAGATGCGTCATGTTTAGCGTCGGAAAGGCTCGCCATCTTCATACGACCTGTTAACTGGTGCTCTATGGCTTCAGCGTTGCCAAATCAAAGCCTAGATCACTGGGTTTGGCGCCATGCGCTTCGCCGTCCGGGGTGACGACGAACACCAAGGATCCGCCGGCGCGTCCATCGCGTAGCGGATGGAAGGCAATGGTCAATTTATCCCCTGGCTTGAGTGTATCGAAGTGGATGCCCATTTGGTTCAGTGAACTCGGCGAGGTCGCCTCGATGTCCCAGCGTAACGGAGGATCGCTGCCGTCGACCGTGCCCAACACCGAAATCCACGAGTGCGGATTGAGATACGAAAACTTGATGAGCGTGCCCCGGAGGAGCAAAACTTTTTGGGCATCGAACATCGCGAAAGAGTGATGCGCGGATGCAATGCTGCTAACCAAAGCTGCCATGGCGGCCAATGCAAGACACAATTGTTTCAACGAGAAGTCTCCTGGTAACTAAGGCGCCTCCCGCCTTGATCAAGGATTGGAATTCGGCTTTGCTGTCTGCGGTGGTTGCGCGTCAAGCTCTTGCGGCAAAATCGCGATTTGGAAGCCATTTGCGTCCATCTTCACGTTCGGCACGCATGGCCGGTCACCGAGCGTGAGATAACCTCGGACCACGTTCCTGGATCCCGGCGGAGGAGCGGGCGGCGTCGCGCCGGTCATGCCGGGTGCGCGCCCAGCGACGCGCTGGAAGTAACGCGTTACAACCCAGGGTGCGGTCATGGTGACTGAATCGGTGAAGGTCATCTGATCTTCCAATACATTGGTGTCGATTAAGCGGACGCGTTCGACCAAGTGAAGTTGATCGCTGTACGGCGCCGGCGTCTCATCGAAATAACCCCCGACCATGTTGATGGTGTCGACTACCAAAACATTGTGCTCCCAGTGTCCTATTGAATGCCCTGAGTAGCTCGGACCGAGACCGCCCGTGGTCGGATCCCCTTCAGTCGGATGCTGGCGTGCATCGAGAAAAATTCGCCTGTTGGTTCGGCCGTAGTTGGCATACCAGAGCATGACATCCGGAGTCTGAATGATCTCAATTGGAACGGGCGAATCGCCGATCATGCGGGGAACGCCGTAGGGGAAGCAGGCAGGGAAATCATCACGCGACTTGCCTTCGGTGGTCTCCCTGACAAGATCCTGGTACTTGCGCCGGTATTCTGCATTGTAGGGGATGCCTTTGATATAGGTTCCCGGGATCGGTCCAAATCCCGCTTCTCCTGCTGGAGGCTGGGGAGGATAAAAGGTGTTGGCCGGATCAAATGTCGGGCCATGGCCCGCGCCCTTCGGCGACATCGCAGCCCACAACCCCGTCATATCCGGTTGTTGGGCGAGTTTTGCCGCGTACGCTGAGAGTCTTGGCGGTTGAAAATGGTCCGCGTTGGAAATTACGTCCGGACTGGGCAAGCCTGTGCTTGGTATCTGTGCGCGGGCAGGCTCCTCGACTGACAGCAAGATCAATCCGGTCAACGCCGCCAGTGCAAATGAAGAACGAATATTCATATGTGAAGATACCCGCATCAGGCCACTATTTCTCGCAGCGCCGCGCCGATTTCAGCGTGGACGACAACATCCGCCCTGCCGTCCAACTCGGTCGGCTCGCGGTTGATAATGGCGAGCACGGCGCCGTTCGACTTTGCGACTATCGGTAATCCCGCAGCGGGATAGACCACCAGCGATGAGCCGAGCACGATGAACAGGTCGCAGTCACGTGAAGCGGCTTCGGCACGGCGCATCGCTTCGACGGGCATCGGCTGGCCGAACGAGATCGTCGCCGACTTGACGATGCCGCCGCACGCTCGACAGGATGGCAGCGTGCCTTGCTCCAGAAACGGGTCACGCAAGTCCGCCAGCTGGTGTCGCAGCCCGCAAATGAGGCACGTGGCATAGCCTGCATTGCCGTGAAGCTCGATCACCTGGTCCGCGGGCACTCCCGCATCCTGGTGCAGATTGTCCACATTCTGCGTGATCACATGGCCGACTTTGCCGGTCTCGACCAGGCGCGCAATGGCAAAATGACCTTCATTCGGTTTGGCGCCGACCCAGCCGGCCGTCCCGGAAAATGTGCGCCGCCAAGCCTCGCGCCTTGCGTCTTCGTTGTGCATGAATGTGTCGAAGTCGATCGGTTTCATCCGGCTCCATACGCCGCCGGGGCTACGGAAATCCGGAATGCCGGATTCAGTAGAGATGCCGGCGCCGGTGAAGACGACGGTTCGCGCCGAACCGGCAAGAAGTGCCGCGAGGCGGGAGATCGCCGACATGGCGGCGCTAGGCAGCGTGGCGAGAACGCGGGGCAAATCTATTCCGTTTTATAACTCTAAGAGCCGACAGCCGGCATGCACGCATTTTCGCACATAATTTTGAGATGGAGGACCGGGCTTTAATCGGATTCCAGACTCAAAAGAAGACACCTCGCACAGAGAAAACTCATGTCCCGCTTCCAGGGTTGTCACTCTAGAGGCCATGATGCATGCTCCTCGGAGGGAGAGTCGGGCGGAGGTGGCGCGGCGACCGCATTGTCATGACAACGGTGAATAACGACCTGTGGCGTGAAGTGTCTCCATACCTTGACGAGGTCCTGGAGCTTGATCCGTCCGCTCGGGAACCCTGGCTAGCCGATCTGGAAAAGGTGCAGCCAGTGATCGCGCGCGAACTGCGTGAGTTGCTGAACTTGCAAGCGGCCATCCACAGGGCTGGTTTTCTGGAGCGATCGGTATTGTCTTCCGATGATTCCCTTATCGGCAAGACTGTCGGTGCGTACTCGGTAGAGCGTCTACTTGGACGCGGCGGTATGGGAAGCGTCTGGTTGGGGCGACGGAGCGATGAGAAATTCGAGGGTAAGGTCGCCATCAAAATTCTTGAGCGTCGGGGGCTGGGTCAGCTCGCCGTCATGCAGATCCGCCACGAGGCCAACCTGCTCGCTCGGCTGTCCCATGCCCATATCGCCCGGCTCTTTGATGCCGGTGTGCGCGAGAACGGGCAACCCTACCTGATCCTCGAGTACATTCAGGGCGAGCCGATCGATCAGTACTGTCTGGGTCATGCGCCGCCGTTGGCAAAACGTCTCTTGTTGTTTTTGGACGTGCTCGATGCGGTTGCCTACGCGCAGGGTCAGCTCATCGTCCACGGAGACATCAAACCGTCGAATGTTTTGGTCGCTGAGGACGGTACTGTCAAGCTCGTGGACTTCGGCGTCGCGACCCTGCGAACCGACGTGTACGCAACACCGCTCGAAAGTCCTCAGGCAGGCCCGAAGGCATTGACTCCCGGTTACGCACCTCCCGAGCAGGTGCGCGGCGAACCACTTTCCGCGGCGAGCGACGTATATGCCCTGGGTGTGTTGCTCTACCTTCTGGTGACAGGACGGCATCCATTCGGCGCGAGCGCCTCGACCCGCACACAGCTCGTCCGAGCCACGATGACCGTCGATCCGCCCTGTGCCTCGACGCAAGTCGTCGATGCGATCGAGCAGCGGCGCGCGCGTGGCGACCTCGATGCCGTGATTGCGCGAGCACTCGATCGAGACGCTGAACGGCGTTACCCCACGGCGGCGGACCTCGCGGCCGAGCTTCGCCGCTTCCTGGGTAACTTTCCGATACGCGCGCGGCGGCCCACGCGCGCGTATGTTGCGCGAAAGTTCGCACAGCGGCATTGGGGCGGGGTCCTCACTGCCTTGTTGACGCTGTTCGTGCTGGTCGCAGCGGTGGTTATCACCACATTGCAAATGGTCGAAGCGCGCGATCAGCGTGATTTCGCACACCGGCAATTGGCGCGGGCCGAGTCCTTGAACGAACTCATGGGTTATGTGTTGACCGACGCTGCGCCCGCCGGCAAGCCATTCACGGCGAATGAGTTACTCGGGCGCGCGGCCCATCTGTTGGAGCGGCAACGCACCAACGATGCCGATCGCGCTGCGCTCCTGACATCAATCGGGCGTCAATATGACACTCAGGACGAAGATAGTGCAGCCCTCAGGTATCTCGGCGAGGCCTATCAGCTCTCCCGGAGCGTTGCAGATCCTTCCGTGCGAGCACGAGCCGCATGCGCCTTCGCCAGCATCCTTGCCAACCAGGATACCTCCGCAAGATCGGAAGCGCTGTTCGAAGAAGGCCTCAAGGAGCTTCCTGACAATGCGGAGTTTGCGCTCGACCGCTCATTTTGCTGGATGAACGGCAACAAGATCGCAATTGATCACGGCGACGCGCCGCTCGCGATCGAGCGCACACAGACCGAGATTCGGGCCTTAGCCCAGGTACCGTTTGATCATGACCTCGCGGAGCTGCGCGCCGAAGCGGATCTCGCGGAGGCGTATCGAGATGCCGGCCGGTTTCGAGAAGCCGTGGTGACCTTCGAGCAGCTGTGGCCGCGACTGGTCGTGCAAGGGCGTGATGATACGGCGACGGCCGGCACCTGGCTCAATAACTGGGGCACGGCCGTTGCTCAGATGGGCAGACCTCTAGAGGCCGAAAAGCTCCTGCGCCGATCCATGGAGATCCATCGGGCCGATGCCTCCGATGCTGCGCTCTCGCCGATGCTCATGACCAATTATGCGCAGCAACTTCTCGATCTCGGCCGTCTTCCGGAAGCGCAGGACTACGCGGACAGAGCCCTCGAGAGTGCAAAAGGAGCGGGGGATGAAGTCGTCATCAATCAGACTCTGCTTCGCCTGGCGCGCATCTACCGCGCGCAGCATGACTTTGCGCGCTCTTTAGCAAAGTTGGACGAGGTCGAACCGCGGCTGCAAAGCGCGCTGCCGCCCGGTCACTACGCGTTCGCCGGACTCGCCTCCGAGCGCTCTCAAACTCTTGAACTCAAGGGCGATACCACTCGCGCACTGGATTTGGCGAACCTCGCGATTCGCATGTGCGAAGAGGTGTCCCGGCAAGGCAAGGCGTGCGAGCAGTATATGCCGACCATGTTGCGGCACCGCGCATCGATCGAGACGGCGATCAGGCAGTATGCGCCGGCGGAGAGTGATGCACGTCAAGCGCTTCAGATGTTGCTGCAACGAGCCCGACCAGGGGAATTCTCGCAAGCGACCGGACATGCGTATCTCACCCTGGCCCGTTGTCTTGCAGCCCAGGGTCGAGGCGCTGAAGGCCGAGCCATGGCGCAACTGGCTGCAGATCAGTTAGAGAAGTCCATTGGCGCCGATCATCCAGATACTCGCTCTGCCCGTGAACTCGCGACTGGCGGCTGACTGCGGTGCCTTTAGACCGCAGGAGCCTGAGCCGTTGCGCCACCCGAGCGCGGCATTAGAAACGCCAGCACCGCGGCCACGATGAGGAGTGCCGCCACGTCACCATACAGATGTCCGATATGTTCGGGATTGGCCAGCGATTGCAGCCCCATGATGCCGCCGTGTACGACGCTGGACCAGACCGTGAACCAAATCAGGCTGCGGTGAGCGAGAGGGTTTCTCGATGCGATGATCAAGAACACCCCAAGCGTCGCATAGATGCCAAGAATCATCTGCAGATAGTCCGACTGACCGGCATGCCAAGCCCAACCGGCGGGCCAAACGATAGTGAGCGGGTAGACGCCCACGGTAAATATCAGACCCACCGCAACCAACACCACACGCAAATATTTGATCCGATCTGCTTCGTTCATGGAATTTCCCCTCTGTTATTGGCTCGCATTCTGACCGTGCGGCCTGGATTCTCAGTCTACACCCGGCTCACCATCCAATGGCGCGTTGCGTCCGATTCCTTTAGGTGACCACTGTCTTCTTGAGCGTCTCCTCCTCTGTCTTGCTGGCAATCGGTTCTAGCTGAGAGTCACTCGAAGTTCCTTGGTCGGACTCATCGTGGTCCGGGATTTTTGAGACAGGAATATTCTCCTTCACGGCATGCCGCGGTAGCGGGGCGCTGGCGTGCTCGGCATCGGCGACAAGAAACAGCGCTTTCCAATTTCGCTCGCGACCAAACTCGATATAGCGATAACTCAGGCCGCTAAGCGCGAGCATCACAAACAGGAAGGGCGCCAACAGTCTCAGTGTATCGCTCAGCGAGGAAGTCGATGGCGGAATCATCTGGTTCATGATGATGCCGTGCCAGGCATAGACGCTGTAGCACATGCACCCCAGCACCTGTAGCGGCCAGTTCTCCAGAACCCGCCGCAGCGGGCTGACGCCCGATAGTATGCTCAGCAGCACCAACGCGAATCCGACCGCGAATCCAAAATTGCCGAGGATTTGGAGTACGACGAAGCCCGAATGATGCATCAAATAGAGAGCGCCGACCATGATCATCGCACCGGGCAGCAGCAATTTCGAGTGTTTCCCGCGGAGCACGGGATTCTCTACTCCCTTGACGTAGAGATCGCAGACCATCATGCCCAGAAGGAACTCGTAGCAGGATCCAAAGATTCCCTTGGTGAACGGCAAGAAATACCCGACACGCTCGATCGAAATCGAATGTCCGATGTATGCGAAGGCCGCACAAGCCACTATCGTGCCTAAGACGACATTCCACGTTCTCCATCTTTGGATGAGCAGGACGAAGACCGGGAAGAGCACGCTGAACCAGATTTCGACGCTGACCGACCAAAGCACCACATTGGACGGTGGCCCGAACCCATGCGCTGAGAAGATGAACAAAGTGGAAAGAAGTGATCCGAGCTCCAGGTACCAGTCGCGGGAGCCGGGCAGCTCTTTGGCATGCAAGGCAAGCGTGACCAGTACGACAATATAGTAAAGCGGCAATAGCCGTTGAGCCCGGTGGAGATAGAATGCCGGGAATCCCGCCACACCCCCCATCGCTCTGCGCCCGGTCCGGTAAGGTAGGTACAGAACGAATCCCGATAGGACGAAGAATATATTGACGCCCAACTGGGCGTCATTTATGAAGGCCGCAAAGAGCCCTTCGCCATCGATCTCGCCCGGACGCAAGGGATTTCTGGCCGTATACGGAATGAAGAGATGGAATAGCACGACCATCGCTATGGCGATGCCGCGCAAGCCGTTCAGTGCCCCGATCTTGGAGTCAACGATGCCCGCTTTCGATGGTAGCTGCATCCATAGTCCTCAGCAGAACCCAGGGCGGTAACTCCCCGCAACCGAACAAGGCTACTACTTCGAGTTTCGCGACCCAGGCCGAACAAATTGTCGTCGCACCTGTTCGCTGGGAAGCTCAATAGAGTTTTCTGTGTCGCTAGTATACACAGCAGGGCTTTTTGAAATCGAGATGACCGGAGTGGGAACGCCTAACCTCACTGCACCGGCAATTGAAATTACTTCTATCCATTCCAAAATTGCGTTTCATCGCTTCCAACTTGTCCTGCGCGCTGCATCCATGTAGCGCGCAGGGGTTGGTTTCATCAATGGCCGTTATTAACTATCCACCCGTCACGGGCAGACCGCGGTCCCGGCGGCTCGGCACTGGTAGTGGGCCTTGACGTATTGACCGTAACCGACAGTCGGATCACCGGCGCCATCGGTGATGAGATAATAGGTGGTCCCAACCCACGGGTCCCAGGTCCAGGCCATGTAGCTGACGAGGTTGGCGTCCGCGAACGGGAGCAGCGTCGCGGACAAAGGTGCCGTCTTGCCGCCACTCGGATCTCCGAATTCGGTTATCACGATGGGGTAGCCGGCCGTCCGGATCGCCTTCGCCGCGGTCAGCAGCGCTGCGGAGCAGGTCGGCAGGCCGATACAGTCGGGCTCGTTCGGAGCCCCGGGTGCCGGATACGCATGCCACACCGCTCCAACTTGGCTTGGATTCAGCGTGTCCGTCGGGTGATATTGCAGCCAACCGCCCAGGTCCGATGAAAAGGCGGGTGTCGAAGTCAGGATCACGTTGGTCGCCCCCGTAGCACGTACCGCGTTGAGCATGGCCTGCATGCCGGCGGTCTGCCAGGAGTAAGTGACCGTCGTGTACCACGGGTTCGTGGGAGTCTGCGCCACGTACGAGGTGAGCGTGCCTCCATTCATCAGCGCTGCCCATGGCGTGCTGCCTTTCAGGGGTGCCTGATCGAGGAAGGGTTCGTTGAAGAGCTCGAAAAGGACGCTCGGGTAACCCTTGAACGCGGTCGCAAGCGAGGTCCAGAAGGTGATGGAATTATCGGCATCCGCCATGGCGTTCTGCATGTTCGGGCAGACGTTGCTCGGGGCGGCCAGGTGCAGGTCCAGAATCACATATATGCCGGCCGCGGTCGCCTGCGACACGGATGTCGCCACCGTGGCCTGATAGTTGCCGCCTGGGTCTGCTTTGACGATTTCCCCGGGGCTGTTTTGTGTCTTCACGCCATTGACGTAATGGACACCGGAGCCGCCGACATCGACGCAGTTCTTGCCCAACCAGGAGGCCTCGTTAAGCGGAATGCGTACGGCGTTGACACCCCAGGTCTTCATCAGCGACCAGTCCGGAGTCGTTGTCCCCGTATCGCCGCCCCAGGGGTTGCTGGTATCCCAGCCCTGAATGGCAACACCATCGAGGCCGGCGACATTCACGCCACGCAACTGGACCGTGGCGCCATTTTCGTCAACGAAATGATTGCCTGAGACAGATAGGGCGAGAGCGGAGCTTTTCGTAATGGACACGTTTGCCGCCGCGGTTGCGCCGACAGTAGCACCCGTGGGCTTCGACAGTGCCACGCCGAATGTCATAGTACCGCTGATAACTGTCGAGCTGATCGGCACGACAATGGATTTGGCATTGGCATCGCCCGCCGCCCAACTCAACGTACCGGACTTCGCCGTATAATTCTGTCCGGCAACGGCCGTGCCGTTGCTCGTCGCGTAAGCCACCGTCACTGCGCCCGTCATGCCCCCGCTTCGGTTCACGGGAATACTGATCGAACCAACACTCTGCGCCACACTGTAGGTCGAGGCAGAGAAGGCCACGCTCTCCTGGACGGTCGTGGCGGAAGAGGGAGCGCCCGTGATGCTTACCGTGGCGCTGGCCGGAAATACGATTGAGACCCCCGTACTGGGCTTGCTCAAAACCAACGTAAACGATTTATTTCCCGCGAATGCCGGGGCACTCATGATCGGTATCGAGATGGTTCGCGGTGCCCAGTCATTTTTGGCCCACTGCAGCACTCCGCTCGCGGCCTTGTAATGAGACCCGGCGACTGCGGTGCCATTTGAGGTTGCGTAGTCGACGCTGATCGCAGAAGTTCCGACGCCACCACGCTTGATGATCACATTCACCGAACCTGCGGACTGGGACACAGGATAGCTCGAAGCGCAGACCGCCACACGGGGATTACCGAATTCCCATCCCTCGCAAGTCGGCTGAGCAGCTGGGGTGGTGGTCGCGCTTCGTGCGCTGGAGGAAAAGGCGAGCGCGAGAGTTAATGCCGCCGCCGCAGCTCGAAAAAGAATTGTAGTCCGCGTGATTCGATTCATCTTTGCACCTCGTATGGCTAATAAACGCCCCGAGCGAAGTGAAAAGAGAATAGAAAATAAAGGATGACGATGAATGCCATGTCAGTGGCACTACCGGCAACCCCGCTATCTGTTCGCTTGAACCCTTCAGACCGGAGGCTTTGCGTCCCCGCCTTATCGGCGGGTTTGCTCTTGGCGCGAATAAATACAAGCGATGCGGTCACAGCGCAAGCCGTCGCTGATTCCGTACATCTCCAATCGCAGACAGTTGTCGGTGCGCCGCGAAAGAATTTCTACGCGGTAAATCGATCGATCAAATTTTGATCACTTGCAAAAATCGAAGAAATGCGAGATAGGGCGCGGTAGCGACCGGCATCGTGGCGGGTTTTTTAGATCGATCCGAGATGTTGATGCGTAAGGCGACTTCGCTATTTCAAGCCGGAATACGTCTTGGGCGTTCGTTTGCATCAGCATTTTTTTTGTCTCAGCACTGATGTCAAACGCATCGTAGGCCGCGACCTCATCGGCAGACTGTTGGTACGGGTAATCCATGGCGTAGATCACCCTGTCGGGACCCAGGACGTCCATGCAGAACTTCACTGACGGCTCCCATCCTTGGCCGCTGGTGGTGATCCAGATATTGTTCTTGAAATAGTACGAGATCTTGTGGCGGAGCGTGACAGGCGCGGCGCCCCCGCGAAGTCCCGGCCGGCCATCGGCATTGCTCTGCATCCAATCGAAGCGGTACAGCAGCAGGGGCATCCCTTCGCCCATGTGTCCGATCACAAGACGCAGTTTCGGGAAGCGATCGAACGCTCCAGACATGATGAGCCCCATGGTATGCATCCAAACTTCATGGCTGAAGCCGGCGAGGGCTCCGCCAAATCCTCTAAATTCATAAGGATGAGACCACTCCTTGGGCGGGATGGTGGGATGAATATAGAGAGCGGCGTCGCATGCCTCCAGAGCCTCGAGAATCGGCCAATACGCTTGCTCGTCAAGATATCGTCCGCGAAAATGCGAGTTGATAACAGCGCCATTCAGGCCCAGGGTTTTCATGCCGCGCTCTATCTCGGCAATCGCGCCTTTGACGTTCTGCGGCGCGAATACGGTCAGGCCCGCAAAGCGATTTGGATAACGGCGGCATGCGTCAGCCAGGCGGTCATTGGCGAGTCGGGCAAGTGCTGTACCTTCGTCCGGCTCAAGGACTTGAACGCCGGGCGCGGTCAGTAACAGGAGCTGCTTATCGATGCCCAACTCGTCCATCCGCGCGATGCGTTTCTCGCCGATGTCCATGAGTTGTTCCTGCAAAGAGTGCAGTTTTGAAAACATGCCGGCCATGCGTAGCGATGGGTCATCAGGTGCGCCGGGGCTTGCGAGCAGACGCACCTGAGCTTCCAGAATCTCCGGAATGTTCCACGCTTCCTCTGTTGCGATTCTAAGATACGGGGGCTTGCGATCGATCTCTCGATGGATTGGCGCGAGGCCAAGATTGCCGCGGTTTTGCGGTGGTGAGTCTACGTTCCACATGGTTCGGGATCCCTCGCTCGTTGCGCCTGGGGTGCGCCATAGTGATTATCCGCTCGCACCGCATTGCATATCGATTAGCCGCGCATGATTTTTCGACCGTTCAGCGATCGCCGGGATGGTAGTCGGCCTCGAGGTTTCCGGCGAGCTGGCTTTGGTTGAATAGTACCGGTTTGGTTTTCATGGCCACGAACAGCGGCGTCTGGTCGGCGTAGTGGGGCGAATTCGAATCCAATGTGGCCGAACCGAACTGGTTGATGCTGTCCGAGGAAAGTGCGCCGGTTTTATCCCACGTGACGAACATGATGAAAGTGTCGCCCGCTGATGCGGTCAGGGTGCCGTCCTTCTGCGCGACGCCGTAGACGGCGCGATAGATGTCCGGGCCGCCGTCGATGGGTAGATCGAACTTGCCGCGGCGGATGCGGTTGACCTGACCCCATTCCGGATCGACGCGGCCAAAGTGGGTTTTGAGTGTCTTGATGGCATGACGCAGTGCTTCGATGGGTGGTACGTCGGGATGTGCGTCCGAATGCGTCGCTTCGGTGCTCATCAACACCGCCAGCGCCGCCGCCCGGCTCCCGATATTGGTGCGCCGGTCCCAGCCCTTGAGCAGCGCTTGGGCGGTACTCAAGTCATGGTCAGAGCCCGGATCGACTTGGATCACCTCGGCGATTTCCCGGGCTAAGTCGGATCGTTCGCTGTACGCGATGTCGAACTTGTAGGTGCGAAACGCCTCTGCGCTGATGGCGGCATCGGTGCCGAAGGTTTCCTGGGCGCGATATGCTCTGTTGGTCATGTCGGTCTGAATGCCCATGGTAGGACTGAAGTCGGCCATCTTCAGCGAGTCCTCTTCTCCCGTGGCTTTGAAGGGAGTGTTGTTGGAGTTGAACACATACCCGGACTTGGGATTCCAGATCTGCGGCACACGCTCGAACGGCAGGTAGCCGTGCCAGATCAAGTCGGACCGATCACCGGGCTGGACCTGCGTCCAGTCCCTTCCCTCGGCGCGCACTGGGAACTGACCGTTGTAGACGTAGCCGATGTTTCCCTTCTCGTCGGCGTAGATGTAGTTGATGCTGGGCAGAGCCTGCAGGCGCATGGCGGCCAACCACTCTTCGCGGTTGGTCGCCTTATTGAGCCGATAGTACTGCAGCGGTTGGCGCGCCTCGCCCATGCCGGCATAGCGCACCGCGAACACCCCGTGATCGGTCTTGAGCACCGGACCTTGGACCGACCATAAAAGCGGGCGGTGCACCGTCCAGATCAGCGGTCCGAAGATTTTCACGCGAATGGCCGCATCGCCCTTCTCGAAACTCTTCCACTGGCCGTCCAGTTGATACTCGTCTGGATTCGCCGGATTCACGACCAGCCGATAGACGGTCGACACATTGGGGGCGTTGACGGTGTTGGCCCAGCCTAAGTGAGCGTTGTGACCGTGTAGCATGAAGGGCGAGCCGGGGAAGAAACCGCCGGCGACGTGCCAGCCTTCGCCGGAATCGAGCACTGCTTCATACCAGGCGACCGGTCCCGTATAGGGCTGATGCGAATTGACCAGCAGGCGGGTCGCCCCGTCCGCCGACTTCGAAGGCGCAACGGCGATGCCGTTGGAGCCGACCGGGAGGGGTTCAGTCGGGGCGACCAGGCTCAATTTTGGCGCGGGCGCGCTCGCCTTCGGCAACGGCGCCATGATCTTCCCGAACACATGATCAAGGCCATAGAAGAAAGGCGTGCGAAACACGAATCCGGCGGCGACGTCCTGACCGCGCATCGGCAATAGGCCCGGCGCTACTTTCTCCGGATGCAACGCTGCATAGTAATTAACCCCGTCGGCATAGGCCGTCAGTACTGCGCGCAAATCTGCCGGTAGGGCGGTGTCGTATTGCGAGGCCACGGTCTCGCGCACTTTCAGCAGCCGCACCAGATAGTCTGTCACCGCCCCCTTGGCGCCCTCGACGCTGGCCAGCTGGCCGCGGGCGATGAACGCCGCCTGCTGGATGGTGGGGAAATCGTCCTCCGAATGTGCGAAGCCCAACCCGAAGGCCACGTCCGGATCCGTGGGCCCACTGATGTGCGGCACGCCGAAGTGATCGCGCTGGATGCGGGCATGATAATGCGCCGCCTGGGCGATTAGCGTCGCGCGCGCCGGCGCCGGCGGCTGGCTCCATCGATCCTGAACGATCACCGTCGTCAGGCCGACCACCAGCAGTGCCACGAGCGCAGCCGCGCCGATCTTCAGATACCGCATGAGTCTTTTCTCCCGATGTCACGAGCAATATACGTGGGTCGGCGGTGGTCTTGTACTCCGAGTGGGTTCAGTTGCGCCGGAACGGCTGGCGGACACGCGACATCTAACGTCATAAGCGCAGACTGACTGTGCGTACGCTTATTCCCGCATGCCTTCCATTCCTAGGAGACTTGAGAATGAAAATCAACCATCGCACCCTCTTGGCAGCATGTCTCGCTGTCTCATTTGCCATGAATTCGGCTCAAGCAGCAGGCCCGACCGATCCGCAAATAGCCGCAATTGTGGTGACCGCGAACCAAGTCGATATCGATGCCGGTAAGCTGGCGCTGTCCAAAGCCACGTCCCCAGACGTCAAGTCATTTGCACAACTGATGATTACGGATCATAGCGGCGTCAACAAATCGGCGACTGAACTTGTGCAGAAATTGCACGTGACCCCGGAAAGCAGCCCGACCAGTCAATCGTTGCAAAAAGGCGGCGATGACAATCTGGCGGCTCTTCAGAAGCTGACTGGCGGTGCTTTCGACCGCGCTTATGTAGACCATGAAGTGGCGTATCACCAGGCCGTGCTGAACGCTGTTGATACAACCTTGATTCCCAATGCCCAAAATGCCGAACTCAAGGCGCTGTTGGTCAAGGTGAGGCCGGCTTTCGTTGCTCACTTGGAACATGCCAAAGGTCTGCAGAGCGCGCTTGGCAAATAAGGATGTATTTCGTCAATGCGCGCGTGTACAGCCGCGGTTGCCGGCCTGCTGTTGGCCGGGACTGCGGCCTCGACCAGCCAGGTCACAGCCGGAACGAGGACTCTAACGATCACCATGCAAATTGCGGGATTCGAGCCTCAAGTCCTGTTCGTCAAAACGGGCGATCGGGTTACCTGGATCAACAAGGATTTCTTCCCTCACACTGCAACGGCGGACAACAAGGCGTTCGATTCTCGCAGTATCGCGCCGGCCGGCACGTGGACATATACAGTAGGCAAGGCCGGCACATATACATATAGCTGCTCCTTTCATCCTACAATGAAGGGAACTATCAAGGTGCAATGAGCGAAGCGATGGAACAAGTCGCGACTGTAGGAAGTTCGCCGGCTCACCAAGAGCGGCAGTTGGCGCGCAGTATCGCTGCCGGGGACGTTGCCGCATTCGAAAGATTGATGCGGCAGTACAACCGGCGCTTGTACCGTCTCGCACGCGCGACGCTGCGAGATCGAACTGAAGCGGAAGACGCATTGCAGGACGCATATTTATCAGCATACCGATCGATGGGGGATTTTCGCGGTGACGCATCGCTGGGCACCTGGCTCTCGAGGCTGGTGCTCAACGAATGCTTCGCCAGAATGCGGCGCAATGTGCGCCGCGAAAATGTCATTCCGATGGTCAGTGCCAGCCGCCATGTCGAGTCAACCCACATGATTGTTGATCAGTCCGAATTGCCCGATAAAGCACTTGGGCGCGCGCAGATTCGCCATCTGCTCGAACGCAAGGTTGATGAGTTGCCGGAAAACTATCGCACGGTTTTCGTCTTGCGGTCGGTGGAGGAATTGACCGTCGAGGAGACCGCCGAAATACTTGGGATTCCGCAGGAGACGGTCCGAAGCCGGCATTTTCGGGGAAAGAACATGCTTCGCGAATCCTTGGCGCGAGAATTGGATCTCGCCCAGCCTGATCTATTCGAATTCGGCGGCGCTCATTGCGATCAGGTGGTGGCGAGGGTTCTCGCGCGCATTTGAACGACCCCGCAAGGTCTCAAACTATTCTGCCATCGTTCCCCGTTGCGCGTGATATAGCTCTTTCGATCAAAGATACATACAATATCGATCTTTGCTGCGTTCTGCGCGGTGCTCTTCACCGGGCGACGATGGCATTTCTCAAGACTCTCGATGACTACACTTGGGCCGATCTCCTCGCACCGCGTGCAAAGCTCGTCCAAAGTTTACGCATCGCGCCGGTGCGTGTGCCGATCCCCCCGGCAGTCCGGAAAAAGCCCGACAAGGAAATAAGCAATTGAGTGCCGTCTTAACATTGTTCGCCGATGGGCGCAGCGCGTTTGCCTTCTGGTTTGGTTCGGTGATCGTCGGAGTGGGCGTAATTCTTCACTTGCCGATGTTCTGGATGGCGCGCAATACGGGCTTTGTATTGGCGGGTATGCCCATGGATCCGGGCATGTTGCTCGGCATGGCGCTCATCGTAGGTGGGATTGCAGTGGCCGGTTATGGATTGCTGCCAAAGCACATCGCTCAGGTGGGCCCGCAAGAACTCATATCGCCGCCGGAAGATGCTCCGCTTACCGGCGCCCACTGGAAATTGATGGCAGTGCTCTCGCTTGCGCTGATCATCGACGTCATGAAGCCCGCGAGCCTCGGTTTCGTAACGCCGGGCATGCGTGTCGAATATGGAATTGATCGCGCGACGGTCGCGCTGCTGCCGTTTTCCGCACTCATCGGCACCGCCTTCGGTTCTTTTTTGTGGGGCTCTCTCGCCGACCTGTTCGGGAGGCGCGCCGCGATCCTTCTCTCATCCGTCATGTTCGTTGGCACCTCCATTTGCGGCGCAATGCCTTCACTGTGGTGGAACATCGCCATGTGTTTCCTCATGGGCGCGGCGGCCGGCGGAATGTTACCCGTCGCTTACGCGCTGCTCGCCGAACTCATGCCGACAAAGCACCGCGGATGGTGCCTCGTGCTCATCGGCGGTATCGGCACCATCGGCGGCTATATTGCGGCGAGCGAACTGTCGGCGCTTCTTCAGCCGTTTTTCGGCTGGAGGATCATGTGGTTTCTCAATCTGCCGACGGGCTTGTTGCTGATCGCGTTGAGTCCATTGATTCCGGAATCCACGCGGTTTCTGCAATACGTGGGTCGGACTGCGGACGCCCGCGCCATCCTCGCTCGCTTCGGGTCGGTCACCGTTCATGCGGTCCCGGCACCGTACGCATTGGAGGAAAATGGCGGGTCGCCGGCGACCGCCTGGAATATCCTCGGAACAATCGTTGCGCTCACACTCGCCGCGCTTGCTTGGGGCTTCGTCAATTTTGGAGTTTTGCTGTGGTTGCCGAGCGCACTCGTGGCCGAAGGGCGCAGCGTTGGGACAGCAAGCGCAGTCATCGCGCAGTCCGCTCTGATCGCGGCGCCCACTGTGGTGGTTGCGGCCTATCTTTACAGCGTCTGGAGCACCAAGTGGACATTGATCCTGGCCGTCGGCATCACGGCGCTCGGTCTGGTGACGGTGATGTTGAGGGACATCGCCACATTGCCCATACTTTCCGATCCGATTGTCTCGTTGACTCTTCTCATCGTTGGCTCGAGTGCGGTGATATCCACCCTCCTTCCCTATTCAGCCGAAAGCTATCGCATGCGGGTTCGCGGACGCGCGACCGGTTGGATAGCAGGCTGGAGCAAGATCGGCGGCTTGATCGCGCAGGGCCTGAGCGCGCTTGCACTGGTTCCGGCCTTGGGTCTTGCCTCGGGACTGGTTGCATTGCCCGCTCTATCCGCGCTTGTGCTCATCTGGATCTTCGGCCGCGAGACCCGAGGGCGCGACCTTCGGGAACTTGAAATGGAGGCTTGATACTCCCTAAGGTATCCAGTTCAGATATACTCATTGCTCACGGTGTGCCACTGCGGCATGCCGGTGCCGCAAGGGGCGCTGCGACTGGATATAGACCAGCCAGGCTTGCGGTACCGTGGCTTTAGGGCCAACGGCGCTCACAACTTAAACCAGGAGTTGGAGCTTGCCATGAATGCCATTGTCAAATCTGCCGACACGACCAGCGATTTCCACGTCGCCGACTTAACCCTCGCCGAGTGGGGCCGCAAAGAAATACTCATTGCAGAAACCGAGATGCCGGGCTTGATGGCGGTCCGCGCAGAATATGCGCCGCTCCTGCCGTTGCGCGGTGCGCGCGTGGCCGGTTCGCTGCACATGACCATCCAGACCGCGGTCCTGATCGAAACCTTGCAGGCGTTGGGCGCCGAGGTGCGTTGGACCTCCTGCAACGTGTTCTCGACGCAGGATCACGCCGCGGCGGCGATCGCGGCGCGCGGAACACCGGTGTTCGCCTACAAGGGTGAGACGCTCGAGGAATACTGGAACTACACCCATCGCATTTTCGAATGGCCCCAGGGTCGGCACGCCAACTTGATTGTCGATGACGGCGGCGACGCCACGTTTTTGTTGCACTTGGGCGCGCGCGCGGAGCGGGATGCGACATGGATTGCTCACCCGAAAAACGATGAGGAAGCGGCCTTGTTCAAGGCCATCGAAGCCACGCTCGAGCGCGAACCAAAGTGGTATTCGGCGCGCCTCAAGGCCGTGAGAGGCGTGTCGGAGGAGACCACCATTGGCATCAAACGTCTCCATCAAATGCTCAAGGACGGCCAATTGGTCCTGCCGGCCATCAACGTCAATGACTCAGTGACCAAGAGCAAATTCGACAACCTCTATGGCTGTCGCGAATCGCTGGTCGATGCCATCAAGCGCGCGACCGATGTCATGGTGGCGGGCAAGACCGCCGTCGTTGCCGGCTACGGCGACGTGGGGAAGGGCTCGGCGCAGGCGTTGCGCGCTCTGTCCGCGCAGGTGTGGGTAACGGAGATCGATCCGATCTGTGCGCTACAGGCGGCAATGGAAGGGTATCGCGTCGTGACCATGGACTACGCAGCCGAGCATGCCGATATTTTTGTCAGCGCCACCGGCAACTGCCGTGTAATCACGCACGATCACATGCAGCGCATGAAAAACAACGCCATTGTTTGCAACATCGGTCATTTCGACAACGAAATCGACTGCGCCTCGCTCAAGCAGTACACGTGGGAGAATATAAAACCGCGGGTCGATCACATCATCTTTCCGGACGGCAAACGCATCATTCTCCTGGCCGAGGGCCGTCTGGTGAACTTGGCCTGTGGAACGGGCCACCCAAGCTATGTCATGAGTTCATCGTTTGCCAATCAGGTATTGGCGCAGATCGAGCTTTATACGAATACCAAGAAATATCCGATCGGCGTGCATGTGCTGCCCAAACACCTGGACGAGAAAGTGGCGCGCCTGCAGCTGAAGAAACTCAGCGCGGAACTGACGCTGCTCACCGAGGAGCAGGCGCGTTATATCGGTGTTGCGCAAGCGGGTCCCTATAAAACCGATCAGTACCGCTACTGATGCGCTAAAGCGCCGGCAATCGATTGGAGATGGGTTCCGGTGATTTGAGCTTCAACCCGAACAGAATTCGCATGATTCGGAACGGCCGGATGGTCGTCTCGTAGATAATGAGCGCGCCGAGGCCGCAGACACCGACTAACAAGGCGCCCTCGACCGGCAACGGCAATTTAAACGGGAAGATAGTGTAAGCGCCGATAAGGAGGATCGGTTGGTGCAGCACATAGATTGGAAGAATCGCCTCGTTAAGATGCGAGAGGGGCGCCGAGCGATGGTTGAGATGCTCATGCGCATAACCGCACAACGCACACATCATCGTCCAAGCGTAAGCACTGCTGGCGACGCTCCACGCGACGGCGCTCCACACCGGTTCGATCTGTCCCGTGAGCCAAACGGCGCGGCATAGCGACTGCAGCGCGAGCAAGAGCGCGGCAATAACCAAGAGTTTGCCTCGCCATTGGCGTACCCATTCCCAAAAATCGTCGCGCGTCGCGCAGGTAAGTCCGGCGACGAACATGCCGGCCCATTTGAGGTGAGACCCCCAATCGTTCACGACGTTAAACGTGACCGGCAACCGACGCTCGATCAGAAAATTTATGATGATCAGCCAGATTGGCGGCACCGTTAAGAGCACCCAAAGGGATGGGTGCGGCAGGCTGGGCGCTCTGGCGGGCGTCAACTTCCCGAGCGCACTCCAGAGCCACGCGACCGCGGCGATAACGAGGGTATAGAAAAGCAAATAGACAATGAACCACAAATGATCATAGGTGGGCATCGTCCGATGTAGCGGTGCGACCAAGGTTTGGTCGGCAGCCAGATAGGAGAAAATCCAAAAGTGCAAATAGCCGTCGTGCAGAAGCCCCTTGTCGAGTAGCATGATGTAGGTCTGCGGCGGAATCACGACGAACATGCCGACAAGGATGACCGGAACAAGCCGCCGGATTCGATCGAGCGCATAGCGCCCGGCGCCCAGTTTGGCGATCAAGTAACGGCTCGCCACCCCTGAAATCATGAACAACAGTGCCATGCGCCAAGGCGTCAGCGCCAAGAGCGCCCAATCGATTCCGGGCACCAGCCGGGGGCTTTTGATGTTGTAGTCCCACGAAGCGTAAAGACACCCGACGTGAAACACGATGAGGCCGAGGAATGCGAACACGCGCAGCCAATCCAGGAAGTATTTTCGCGCACCCATGTTTTCATCCGCTGATGACGGCCCGTCGGCCACGCGGAGACACTGCCCGATTGGTCTGGGCGAAGTCGCGCCGAATTCTTGAAGCGGCTTCCCAATTTTTGAAATTGGAGCTGTTATTCAGTTTCCGGTGAGAGTTTCTCGGGGCCGGGTCTTGGTGCTGCGCCATCTTGAGAGCGATAGACTGAAGGTGTTACGCCGAGATGCTCGCGAAATCCGCGGTTGAAGGTGTTGACCGACTGATAGCCGACCGAAAGCGCGATGGTCAGGATAGGAGTGCGGCGCATCGTGGGATCCCGGAGTTGTTGGCAAGCTTCACGAATCCGATAACTGTTGAGAAATACGTTGTAATTGTTGTAACCAAGCTGCTCGTGGATGATTTTGCGTAAACGATATTCAGGCAGTTGCAGGCGGTTGGCCAGGTCCTTGAGCGACAGGCCCGGTTCGCGATAGATACGATCGATCTCCAACAACGTCCTCAGCTTTGCCAGCGCTTCGGAAATTAGCGGATCAATCTGGGGTACCTCAGCCGGTCGTTGCGGCTGAGTTGTTTTGTTAGTGGGCTCCAAGTATTGTCCGACGTCGCCCTGTGTCACCCGAAACAGCAAGAACAGCAGGATGGCCAGATTGATGGCAATCAACGCGACGTGCGCATGATAATTGGCGATGGTGTTGGGATCGATCAGAACGCGCAGTAGCAGGCTCGAAGCGATTACCGTGAGTCCGACAATGAGCACGGTCAGCGCGCGCGTCCGGCGTCGCGTCTCAACCAAGTCGGCGCGCCAGCTAGCGACGGCCCAATAGATTGCGAAGCCCACAAAGATCATCTGCAGAACCGTCGGCGTTAGCTGGGTGAGAAGGTAAGCGAAGCGCCATCCCGGCGACACGAGCAGGCGCGCCGGTTCTTCCAGGAACATTTGCACAATGAACAAGGCAAGCAGCCAGAGGGGAAAGCGGCGCTGCACGGCAAAGAGCGTGAAACAGAGCACCATAAACAAGCCTGGCGTCAGATTGCGGGCGAAGTTCAATACTCCGTACCAGGCCCCGACTTCGAACTGAAATGGCGCAGGGATCCAATAGCGATAGTCGAAGCGCCCCAGAGCGACGTAACAGACGTTGCAAGCCGCAATCAGCGCGACCAGCTGCGCGCTTCGACGGCGCGGGTAGCTCGCGAGCAGCCGCGCACCCAGAAGCACCGCGCACATCATGGTCACGATATCCAACACCAATACAATCAGCGGTGCACTCAAGCATTACCCCGGGCCAGCGCTCTTTCGAAGTGCAGTATGGATCTTACGCATTTCAAGCCAGAGCGATTTCGATGCCCAGCAGGTGGGCGCGTGGGCTGGTTGCAGGACTTCGACCGGCACATCGATATGATGCTACAAGCACCTGATTTTGCATATTTTAATTTTGAGCAGAATGCGGACGACTCGAGATCAATCGGTCGTAAGTCCGATCCAAGCCATCATGACTTTGGATTAGGATTGGCGTCAGGTTTTGCAGCAGCGCAGAATCAGCTTTTTGCGGCCTTGGTGTTTTTCAGGCCCCATTGCGTCGCCAATGACTGCGCCTTCGCCCAATGTGTGATGCGGGTCGCGCTTACTAGTTAGATCGCACTCAATAGCGCTGTCGCCGAGTGACATATTCCGTCTTTCGTCGGCTTCCGGAGACATTTGAAAGGGACTTTCTTACACGCTAAAACTCTCCCATAACTTAACTCATTGC
Source organism: uncultured Gammaproteobacteria bacterium (assembly GCA_963775565.1). Lineage (GTDB taxonomy): Bacteria > Pseudomonadota > Gammaproteobacteria > Steroidobacterales > Steroidobacteraceae > Bog-1198. The sequence continues at coordinate 71,012 of CAVZJP010000009.1, read as the reverse complement.
GTTTAAGACTGTGATGACTTAAGCAGTTTTTTTGCGCGGCCATCGACCGCGCCAAGTCCTGCAGTCTGGCCGATGGAGATTAAATGGATCGCCGAGTTTTTCTTACTTCGATTCCCGCAGTGGTTGCCGCTGGGTGTACCGGTGGTACCAAAGTGCAGGCCACAGACCCGGGCAGCGGACCGGGCGGCGGATCGGCTGTCGCCACCCCTACCTTCACTCCGGCGGGCGGCAGCTATACTTCGGCGCAAATGGTGGCAATTTCGAGCCCAACACCGGGCGCGGCCATCTACTACACGACGGGTGGCTCAACACCCACCACCAGCAGTTCGGTCTATAGCGGCCCCATTTCGGTCTCGAGCACACAAACGATCCAGGCGATTGGCGCAGCCAACGGCATGTCCGCGAGTGCGGTCGCGACAGCGAGTTATACGATCAGCGTTGAGTCGACTGTTGCCACCCCGGCATTCGCTCCGGCGGGCGGCAGCTATACATCGACGCAAACGGTAACGATAACGAGCGCGACGGCAGGCGCAAAAATCTATTACACAAAGGATGGATCGGCGCCCACGACAAGCAGTGCGGCTTACACCGCTCCCATTTCGGTCTCGAGCAGCGAAACTATCAAGGCGATTGGCGCGGCAAGCGGCATGTCCACGAGTGCGGTTGGGACAGCGAGCTATACGATCAGTGGTCAACCGGTTGTTGCCGTCCCCACATTCGCTCCGCCGGGTGGCAGCTATCCCGCTGCGCAAACGGTGGCGATGTCGAGCCTGACAACAGGCGCAACGATCCACTACACGTTGGATGGATCGGCACCCACGACCAGCAGCGCAACTTACACTTCTCCCATTTCGGTTTCGAGCACCGAAACGATCAAGGCGATTGGCGCAGCCAGCGGCATGTCGACGAGTGCTGTCGGGACAGCAGTCTATACAATCGGTACGAGCAACGCCGCGGGGTATGACGGCGCGTTGTCCATCAATGCTGCAGGCCAGATCGTCAACGGGCATGGCAATCCGATCATGCTTCGCGGAGTCAACGTCACGGGTCTGGAAGGACAGCTCGCGGCGAACGCTTCATCGGGAACCGGCTGGTCTTGGAATCCGTGGGGGAACATGTCGGCGGACGGCAGCAGCCCGACCAATCTAAATGGCCCGAATATGGTGGCCATTGCGAATTGGAAGTGCAATTTCATACGCATCACGGCGAATGCGCAATCATTTTTGAACGTGAAGAACGGAGTTCTCGGCGGCTCGCAGGCAAGTCCCGTATGGAGCAGCACTTACTCGGCAGACCCAAAAAATCTGTACAAACAAAGCCTATTGCAGGCCATTCTCAACGCGCGCAAGTCCAACCTGTACATGCTCGTCAATTTCCACTGCTCGGCGCCGGCGTTCACATTCGGCGGGACGACGGCCTACTTGCCCGGGTTCAACCAGCCGCCATTCATGGATTACGACACGGGATCGCTCTATTGGACGGATCCCTCGCAAAGCCTGATCGCTTGGCTTGCGACCAACTTTGGTTCTGCTTCATTCAATGCCGCGTTCAATGGTGGCCAGGGTATCAATGGGGGTGAGGCGGGCGCCTATTACTCATCCAGCCATGGTGGCGCCACCGGCATCCAGGACTTCATCTTCGAGCTATTCAATGAGCCCTATTTGAATGATCAAGCGTGGACATTGACCAAGCTCAATGCCGATGGCTCGGACAGCGGAGTGCCCTGTCCAAGCACCGCAGGGATCACCGGCGGCAACTTGAAATTTGTCCCGAACAGCTTCTATGCGATGCTGAATGGTGGCTGGTGCAATTGGATGTACCTCCAGGGCAGCGGAATCCCGAGTTCATTCAAATCGCCTCCAAATTTAGTCCCGGTCAGTGCCGGGGGACTTGGCAACGCGTTAGCTCAGCCTTGGCGAATATTCGGCTATCAAGCCGCGCTCAGCGGAATCCGGGCGCTCGGCGCGACCAACATTATCCAGGTGAACAGTGGCCAGTGGGCCAACTCCCAGCAATCGCTCTTTGCCTTCATTCCGACCGATACGGTGAGTCCGCCGCAGATTTCCACCGGCTATCACTGTTATCCGTCCGCCTACAACTCTACGACCTCGAATCCGTATAATTCTGACGGTGGCGCGACCTGGCACACCTACGCCGATCAATTGGTCGCCGGTACCCTCACGGGCATCGGGCGCGTCGTGCCGATCGTCATCGATGAATGGGGCGATGTCTCCGGAAAGAGCGTGATGGCCACCTCGCAGTACGATCAAAAGATCCAGAACTGGATCGATGGCGCGCCCTTGGGTACCGCGCACGCGGCGCACTTTAACTGGACGGGCCCCAACAGTGCGAGCTCTACTGGCTCCTACGATTGGTGCATGACCGTTAAAAGCGCGCCCGTCAGTTGCACGGGCAGCATCTCGGCCGGTGTACTAACGGTGACCGCGGTCACGGGTACCCCGATCGTCCCCGGCATGGTTTTGGATTCCGGGTATCCCAACCCGAACAATCAAGGATTTGGAACCTGGATTCAGTCCCAATTGACCGGAACCGCTGGCGGCGTGGGCACCTATCAGCTCAGCTTCAGCGGCGGCTCAACCGCGGGCACCATCACGATGATCACCCCAGAGCCCTATAACGGTGACGGCACGACCTACTATAACTGGGTATACAACCACGCCTGATTGGCTAGAAGATCTTGCCCGGATTCAGGATTCCGTTCGGATCCATCGCTCTCTTGATCGCTTGCATAAGGGCGATCTCCTCGGGGCTGCGCGAGAAATGCAGGAATTTCTTTTTGAGCGAGCCTATTCCGTGTTCTGCTGAGATGGAACCCCGGCGCTTAGATGTGATGGCATAGACGGCCTCCTCGATCTCCGACTCCGGCACCGAGTGTCCGCCCATTGCCACGGATGCGTGAAGGTTGCCATCGGCGGCGTGGCCGAAGTACACGGCTCGCAGTTGCGGCCAGCGAACCGACAGCATCGCCTCGATTTCAGCGACGAGCGAACCGAGCTCGCCGGTGGGCGCACTCACATCGAAACCCAATTGCGGCCAGTGCGCAGTGCGTTGCCATTCGCCCGGAGAATCGCGCACGCTCCAAAGCTCCCCCGCCTCGCGGTGCGACTGCGCAATGACTGCGTCATTGACAATGCCGCGTGCCAACGCGTCGCCGATCACCGATTCGTAGCGCGGTAGATCCTCCTCAGGTTCCAGTCCCATGGTCTCGATCAGCACGTAGGCCCCGGCGCCCGCGGGAAGCGGTGGCTTGCGGCCCAGTCCCACCGTGGCAAGCCGGTAGAAGTGCGGCCACATGACTTCGAACGCAGTGAGCTGCGGGCCAAAGCCGGCCCTTGCGCACTTCAGGAGTTCCAGCACGCGGTCGTAGTCATCCACGGCGCAAATACCGGTACAGACAGTTTTGGGTTTGGGGAAAAGACGCAGCACCACTGCGGTGATGATGCCGAGCGTGCCCTCGGCGCCGATGAAGAGCTGCCGCAAATCATAGCCGGTGTTGTTCTTCACTAATTTGCGCAGCGAGTCGATGATCGTGCCGTCGGCCAGTACCGCCTCGATTCCCACCACCAGATCCCGCGCCATACCGAAGCGCAGCACTCGATTCCCGCCGGCGTTGGTCGAAAGGTTTCCGCCGATCTGACACGAGCCGCGTCCGCCCAAGTCCAGCGGGAAGAAAAGATCAGCCGCTTCGGCGGCCTTCTGCACGGTTTCCATCAGAACGCCTGCCTCGACCGTGATGGTGGCCGCGGCATCATCGAGTTCCCTGATGGCGCGCATGCGCTCCAAGGAAATGACGACGCATGGCCCGATGGGAACGCCCCCACCCGCGAGGCCGGTCATGCCGCCTTGCGGTTGCACGGCGACTCGCTGCTCGTTGCAGTATTTCAAGATGGCCGAAACCTGCTGCGAGCTTCGTGGGTATGCGAGGGCGAGAATCCCGACGGCCGGGTCGCCCTGAACACCGTAGTCCCGCGTATGGCGCAGGACGTTCTGGCTGTCCGGCTCGATGATGACATCGGCCCCCACGCGCTGTGCTAACTCGGAGACGATATCGCTAGCCATGTCGGGCCGATGCGCGAGTCACGCGGACGTTAGACCGGCTTCTCGCCGGCGACGGTCGTCCGATACAACTCACGCCGGTAGCCCTGATAGTCGTTGTATGCCTGGTGAATACACAGTCGGTTGTCCCACAGCACCAGCATGTCGGGCTCCCAGCGAAGCCTGCAGGTGAAGGCAGGCTGCATGATGTGTTCCGCGAGGTAGCGAAGGATCGGCGCCGATTCCTCGGGCAGCATACCCTCGATGCCGATGGCATACGCCGAATCGACATAGAGCGCTTTCTCACCGGTCACCGGGTGGGTGCGCACCAGCGGATGGGCGCTTCCCGTGATCTTGCGGCGCAAATCATCCGAGAGAGGCTCTGCATCCCGCGTCGCCGCGAGCCGGCCGATGGGGCTGTCGCTCACCTCGACGGCTTCCTGAGCAGCCTTGAGGACATCGCGCAGCGAGAATCTCACCTGCAATCCCTGGATCATCTCCCGATAGGTATCGCTCAACATCGTGTACGCGAGCGCTGAATTCGCCCAAGTCGTATCTCCGCCCAGGGGCGGCACCTCAATGGATCTTAGGAGGGTGATTGCCGGAGGCTTGGGAAGGAACGGCGAGTCGGTATGCCAGCCTTCGCCGAAGACCATTTTGGACGGGTCGTCGGCTTCCTTGATGAGCGGGTGCACGTTGCGGTGTCCGGGCACCCCTTGGGTGTAGGCGTCTTCCGCGAAGTCACCGAGCCGCAAGCTGAAGGTTTCGTGCTCCCCGTGCGTCAGCTTCTGCCCGCGGAAGAAGATCATCTTGTGCCGGAACAGGGCGTGACGGATTTCCCCGAACTGCGGCTCACTCAACGCTGCGACATTCACCCCCTGTATTTCCGCGCCCAAGGCGGCGGCCAGCGGCGTCGCCTGAATACATCGATAGCGGGCAGCGTGATTGTCGAACTTGCCCGTAGGATGAAGGCGCATGCGTGTTCCCCGATTTTCAGCACTATTCTACCGATTATGTGCCTAATATGATCCACGTCGAAGCAAGGGGGTGTGCCGTGAGCGCATTGTTTTGCAACAAACGCAGACCATTGACACTGACAATTTGCGCGGCCTTGTTGTCATTGTTAAGTGCAAGGGACGCCGGCGCGGTCCCGCACACTCAAGAAGCGCAAGGCGCTTGCGCCGCGCTTTCCAATCTGAAGATCCCCGCCGCTGGAATCGGTCTGCCCACCTCAGGGGCGACGGTGCAGAACGCCACGCTGGTCAGCGCGACTGCGGACGGAAACAGCAATGGAGAGTTTTGCAAGGTTTTGGGCATGATCGCGCCGGTTGATCCGCGCGCACCCGGAATAGAGATCGAGGTGAACCTTCCCAGCCGCTGGAATAGGAAGGCGTTGCAGATGGGCGGCGGAGGGTATGACGGAACCTTGGTGACAGGACTGGGTGGCGAGGGCCTGCAATTGAGCAGCACCGATCACCCTTTGAAGGAAGGTTTCGTGACCCTCGGGAGCGATGGCGGCCACCAGGGCGGTCCCGGCTTCGATGGCACATTTGCCCTGAACGATGAGGCGCTGCTCAATTACGGTAAGCAGTCGATCAAGAAAACTCATGACGTGGCGGCCGCCATCATCAAAGCCCGCTACGGCACGCGCGCAAAGCGCTTCTATTTCATCGGCAACTCTCAGGGCGGGCACGAGGCGCTGGATGCCGCTGCGCGTTATCCCGCTGACTATGACGGCGTGATTGCCAACTATCCGGCCTACAACGTCATGATGCTGCATCTTGGCTCATTGAACGTGGCCAAGGCTATCTACGCCGATGGCGGTGCAGGGTGGCTGAATTCTTCGAAAGTAAAACTGCTCTCGGATGCCGTGGTGGCCGCCTGCGATCCATTGGACGGGGCGACGGACGGGATCATCAGCAATGTCGCCGCGTGCAACCGCACATTCAACATTGGCACCGTGCGTGCGACATTGCGTTGCCCCGATGGCAAGGATGTGGGCGACGCCTGCCTCTCGGATGCGCAAATCGAGGCCGTCCGCAAGATAACCTCAACTTACAGTCCCGGATTTTCAATCGCAGGCTCCGAGGTATTTCCACGCTGGCCGCTGTTGGAGGGATCGAAGTTTCAGATCGCCAATTTTGGCAAGACCCCGGTGCCCATGAATCCTCCGGGCCGCGGCGATGCGCTGCTCTACAGTGCCGGCGCGGCGACCGTCAAGTATGTGGTCACACGCGATCCGCAGTTCAATGCGCTGACCTTCGACCCGTCCGCGTGGAAGAACCGCATTCAGGAAGCCGGCGCCATTTTGGATGTCACCGACGAGGACCTGACGCCATTTCGCCGCAAGGGCGGCAAGATGATCATCACCCACGGGACCGAGGATGAGTTCATCACGCCGCACAACAGCGATGCCTACTATGAACGGCATTTGGCGTTGCAGGGTCGCCGGCAGATGGACTCCTTCGTGCGCTACTACAAGGTTCCGGGACTGTCGCACGGCTTTGGCACATTCAATGCCAAGTACTCGGGTTTGGCGACCCTCGACGGTTGGGTGGACAAGGGAGTCGCGCCGGGAATATTGATTGCGACCGATGAGAATCCTGGCTCCTCCAATAGAACCCGCCCGATGTGCCCTTACCCTAGGTGGCCGAAATTCACCGGGCGGCCGGGCGCGACTTTGAATGACGCCGCCAATTTCACCTGTGTGGCGGAATAGACGGGAATTGCCTGTTCCGGCGGGCTTTACGCGGTCTTCTCAATCGTCAAACCGAGGCGCTCGATCATGACATCCCGCATGATGAATTTTTGTATCTTGCCCGTCACGGTCATCGGAAATTCATCGACGAATTCGAAGTAGCGCGGGATCTTGTAGTGGGCGATTTCACCTTCGCAGTGCTGTCGAAGTTCTGCGGGGGTGGCCGAGGTACCTGGGCGCAGCACGATCCAGGCGCAAAGCGCCTCGCCGTAGCGTGCGTCGGGAACCCCGAAGCACGACACGCCCTGTACTTTGGGGTGCGTGAAGAGAAACTCTTCCACCTCGCGCGGGTAGATGTTCTCGCCGCCGCGGATGATCATGTCCTTGATGCGTCCGACGATGTTGCAATAGCCTCGCTCATCGAGAATGGCGAGATCGCCGGTGTGCATCCAACCTTCAGGGTCCAACACCTCGGCCGTGCGCGCAGGATCCTGCCAATAACCCTGCATCACCGAATAGCCGCGCGTACAGAGCTCGCCGCTGCTGCCGCGGGGGACCATGGCGCCCTGCGCATCGACAAGTTTGACCTCAAGATGAGGCTGGATCCGCCCGACCGTTGACACCCGCATTTCCAATGAGTCATCCACGCCAGACTGAAAGCTGACCGGGCTGGTCTCAGTCATGCCGTAGGCGATTGTGACTTCGGGCATGTGCATTTCGTCGACCACCCGCTGCATGATGGCGATGGGGCAGGGGGAGCCTGCCATAATCCCGCCGCGCAGGCTCGATAAGTCGAATTCCTTGAATCGCGGATGATCGAGCATGGCGATGAACATCGTGGGCACACCGTACAGCGCCGTGCAGCGCTCTTGCTGTACCGAGAGCAGCGTGGCCAGCGGGTCAAATCCCGGGCTTGGGTAGACGGCGGTGGCGCCATGCGTCAGGCAATTCAAATTCCCCATGCACATGCCGAAGCAGTGATAAAGCGGCACGGGGATGCAAATTCTGTCGCCCAGCCCAGTGCGGATGGCCTCGCCCACGAAGAAGCTGTTGTTGATGACGTTGTGATGGCTCAACGTCGCGCCTTTCGGAGATCCGGTGGTGCCGCTGGTGAACTGAATGTTCACCGGATCGTGGGGCCGCAAACGCGCGCCGATTTGCCGCAGCGCCTCGCGATCGGATTCTCGTGCGCGAGGCGCGACGGCGGAGAACGGCACGAGCCCATCGAATTGCGCCGCATCGATGCTGATCACCAATTTCAGCAGGGGTAGCCGGCGCGCCGACAGAGCGCCCGGCTCGCAACTCGTCAGTTCCGGCGCCAGCTCGCGGAGCATCCCCAGGTAGTCGCTGGATTTGAATCGCGCGGCGCTGACCAAGGCGGAGCATCCCACCTTGTTCAAGACGAACTCCAGTTCGTGCTTACGATACGCGGGATTGATGTTCACCAGGATCAATCCCGCCTTGGCCGCGGCGTACTGGGTGATGGCCCACTCGGCGCAGTTCGGCGACCAGATGCCGATGCGCTCGCCGGGCTTGAGACCCAAGGCCAGAAGTCCCGCACCAAACTCGTCCGCGGCGCTGTTGAGCTGCGCATAGCTCATCCGCACGCCGGATTCGCATGCGACGATGGCTTCGCGGTCGGGCCAGCGCTCGTGGGCCCGTTCCAGAGCGCCGCCCAACGTGGTTTCGAGCAATGGCGGCGAATCCGCGCCGCGCACCAAGCTTAAGTCGAGATCCATTCCAAGACCTCAATGCTATTTCCCAGATGAGCACTCTCGCGCAATGCTCGATGCGCAGTCAATCTGCATTACACTAAGAGCGGCCACGTAAAGCGAGGGGTCGTCATGAGTCGGCACAACGATATTCTAACTGGTCTACTGATTCTGCTGTCTCTGAGTCTCGCGACAGAAGCCAGAGCATCCTGCGAAGACCTCGCGAAATTCCCCTTGACTGACGGCAAGATCACTGCGGCCGTGACCGTGGCGGAACATTCCTCGGTGCCGCTCGCTCTGCTGCACGCTTCGCTGGTCGCGCCCGCGGATTTTTGCCGCATCTCGGTTACTTTGACGCCCTCATCCGATTCCGAAATTTTGGCGGAGGTGTGGCTGCCGGACCCTGCAAAATGGAATGGGAAATTCCTTGGGAGCGGAAACGGAGGCTTCGGTGGAACCGTGGTCGGACCGATGCTCGACATGCGCAAAGCGCTCGCAAAGGGCTATGCGACGGCGGGAGACGATCTCGGTCATGAAGCGACTTCCATGATTCCTGACGGAACATGGGTCATCGGCCATCCGGAGAAAGTGAAGGACTTCGCCTATCGCGCCGATCATGTGACGGCCGAGTTCGCCAAGGCCATGATCGCGGCGTACTACGGCCGCGCGCCCCAGCTTTCCTATTTTCGGGGCTGCTCCAACGGCGGCCACGAAGCGTTGATGGAGGCGCAACGGTATCCGGCTGACTACGACGGCATCATCGCCGGCGCGCCCGCGAATTCCTGGACCCACATCATGGTGAACTTCCTGTCGAACGAGACCGCGCTGTTCGCTGCGCCCGGAGGCCAGATTCCCCACGACAAGCTCGCCATGATCCAGAAGGCGGTGCTCGCCAAATGCGACGCGCTCGATGGCGTGAAGGACGGGATCATCAATGACCCCTCAAAATGTCATTTCGATCCTAAGGAACTGTTGTGCAAATCGGGCGATGCGCCGGAGTGCCTGACGCAGCCTCAAGTGGACGCGCTTAGCAAGATCTACTCGGGTCCAATCGATCCAAATACGAAAAAAGCATCTATCCCGGATTTCCGCCCGGGTCGGAAGCGCTACCCGGCAATTGGGACCTCTGGATCACCAATCCGAATGCGGCACAGAGCCTGTTCGGCAACCAATTCTACGGCGCCTTCGTGCTGGGAGATCCGAACTGGGATTTTCATTCCTTCGATTTCGCCAAGGATGTGGCGCGGACGGATGCGGAGTGGGGTCCGATCATCAATTCGGATGATCCCGACCTCAGCGCCTTTGCCAAGCGAGGCGGCAAGCTCATTCTATTCCAAGGCTGGGCGGATGCCGCCATCCCGCCGCTGGGGACGATTCAATACTTCGAAAGCATTCAGCGCAAAATGGGGACCGAGGAGGCGCGCCGTTTCGTCCGCCTCTTCATGGCGCCGGGCATGATGCATTGTAGCGGCGGACCCGGCCCGAATGACTTCGATTCGATAGCAGCCCTGGAACAATGGCGCGAAAAGAACCAGGCACCGGAAACACTCATCGCCGCACGCTACGCTCCGAATCCGGCCGCCATGCTGACCGGTGAGACAGGGCCGCCATTGGCGACGCGCCCCCTATGTGCCCATCCACGAGTGGCGCATTGGATCGGCACCGGTTCTGCGGACGAAGCGAAGAATTATGTTTGCCGCTGAGCGGCGGGGCGAAAGATATATGCCAAAAGCTGCGCGCCCACCGCACTGCCCACAAACACGATTTTCCGGTTCGCGGTCAGCTTTGCCAACCAATTGAACGCGCCGCCGTCAATCAAGGGAATACTCTCACCCGTAATGCTACGTGCGCTGATCATGAAGCGCAGTCCATCATAATAGTCATGATCGAGCGTCTCCAATACAACCGGCTCGCCCACTGCGGCGGCGATACGCTGGCCGAGAAAAGCCCGCGCCGGCGTTGCGAGTATTCTGATGATCCGGTCTGGAAACGCGTAGCCGTTCTGCTCAAGCCGGTTCAAGGCACCCAAGTGCGTCCTCATGTGCTCGGTCATGGCCTCTACCAGCAAGCCATGGTCCTTTCGTTCGTGGCCCGCGGTCGTCATGCAAAACATCCGAAAATGCGCCGCATAGCCGGGCCCCTTGGGTAGCGGTTGGGCGCGAACGCAACGATGGCTGGTGGCGAATTTGATGACCTGCGCCGGATTTCGAGTCAGGCGGCGCGCGCTTTCGAGAGCCAGTACATTGGTGGGATCCGAGACGACTTCGGTCCCCCGCACCGTGGAAACGATCTTGTTCTGGCTGGCAAGACCGATCGCGGAGCAGGCTCCCAGCGGCGCCAGCGGCGAGAGCTCCAATGCTTCAAATTCCGAGGCGGCCCCGAGCAAGTGACCGTCGAGAGCATTGAGCGTTCGTTGATCGATATATGCCGGGCTGACGAAGCGGTCACGTTCCCATTGCTGTTTGACACTGGTCGGAGTGCGCTGTGCCGCTCGCTGCTCGATCACACCCAGAAGTAACGACCACAGGTCCGATGCGGCCAAGCCGCTGGCCAGGGCCGAGTAGGCGGCTTCTGCCAATCCCATTCGTGCCCAGGTGCGCTCCGTTGTCCGTGGCATCGAGTGCAGTCTCACCGCCGCCATTGACCCAGCTGGCGCACGCCTTCCGGCAGGTCTGCGTAGGCGGCGAGTACCTCCGGCAACGGCTTGTAGTACTCGGCGAACTCGGGCGGATAGCGAGAGGGTTTCCCCGAGTCCAAGTTCAAGCAGAAGAAGTCGATTTCGGCCTCTATCACGCGTTTGCCGTCGGATAATCTTAAGATCTCGAATCGGCGCGTACATCGCAGGCGATTGTCGCCCGCCACGATCCAGGTACCGAGGAGCAGCTCATCATTGACCAATGCGGCCTCAAGGTAGTCGACTCGCGTATGGCGCACGGCCATTCCGCGACGAAGCGCCAGACAGCGCTCGATCGGCATGCCGAGTTTCGCGGAATGCGCCCAGGCGATGCGATCGAGCCACTGCAGGTAAATGGTATTGTTGACGTGCTCGTATTCGTCGATTTCTGCGGCCACAACTCGGTGCGCTCCGGTATAGGCCGCCGGCAGCCGGAACAGAGGGACTGTCAACGCTCCTCCACGTTGGCGGCCCGGATGATGGCGTCAGGTTTTGCTAAGTCGCGTGACATGGAGGCACGAGTATACAATCGCCGAAGTCCGGAACCGATTAGCGATTGCGTACAAGTAAAAAGAGGGAGTTGCCATGAAGATTGCGGGGAAAGTGGCCGTCGTGACAGGGGGTGCCTCCGGCATCGGACAGGCGGTAGTGCGCGCGATTGTCGGCAAGGGCGCGCGAGCCGCTATTTTTGATCTTAACGATGCCGCCGGCCAGGCAATGGAGAAGGAACTCGGCGGTTCAGTGATCTACGCGGGCGCCAATGTCGCCGACGAAGCGGCCGTGGCGGCGGCCGTGGCAAAAACCATGAGCGCCTTTGGCGCGATCCACATTTGTGTCAATTGCGCCGGCATTGGCAATGCGCACAAGACCTTCGGCAAGGATGGCCCGTTTCCGCTGGCCGCGTGGAACAAGGTCATCACCGTGAATTTGACAGGAACCTTCAACGTCATACGTCTCTGCGCCGAGCAGATGGCCAAGAATGTCCCGGAGGATGCCAACGGCGGCCGCGGCGTCGTCATCAATACCGCCTCGGTGGCGGCCTTTGACGGTCAGATGGGCCAGGCTGCCTACAGCGCCAGCAAGGGCGGTATCGTCGGCATGACCCTGCCGATTGCGCGCGACCTGGCCGGCATCGGCGTGCGTGTGAACACCATTGCGCCGGGCCTCATCGAAACGCCGCTGTTCAAAGGCATGCCTCCGGAAGTGATGGACGGTCTTTCCAAATCGGTGCTGTATCCAAAGCGGCTGGGACAGCCGCAGGAAATCGCACACCTGGCAATCTGCCTGATTGAAAACGACTACATCAACGGCGAGACCATCCGTATCGATGGCGGCATTCGCATGCAGCCGCGGTAATTGCGGGCGCCAATTGCGGGAGCTTTTCGGAATTACTCGCCTAAAAAATCCCGCAGCACTTGCATGAAAGCGTCGAGCTGATCATGGTGTACCCAATGGCCGGCGTCGGCGAAACTGACGACGCGCGCATGCTTGAAATGGCGCGCGCGGCCGTCCTTCTCGGGGTTGGACGCCCAGCTTTTATCCCCGTAGCACAGCAGCGTCGGACAGGTGATGGAGCGCCATAACTCCTGCAAGTCCTGCGGCGCGATGTCGAGGGGCGGAAACACATTGAGGTAGTTGTCGAACTTCCAGCTCCATGTGCCGTCCTCGTTTCGGCTGACGGCATGCTGCGTGAGATAGTGCGCTTGCTCGGCCGTCAGGTGCTCATTTTCGCTGCGCATGCGCGCCAGCGCATCGTCAAAGGTTGCATAGCGTCGGGGGCTGCGCGCGCTGACGGCGCGCCGATCGAGGATCCATTTTTGCCAGCGTTGTTGGATGGTTTTTTGCTGCCACTCCGCCAGCATTTTCGGCGACGGCCCGAGGCCCTCGATGGCCACGATGCGGCGCACGTTCTCCGCGTACAGTCCTGCATAACGCAGCGCGATATTGCCGCCCAACGAGTGCGCGACGATGGTGAGCGGCGCGAGTTCCAGCTGGTGGATGATCTGCGTCAGATCGTAGACATAGGCGGTCATCGAATAGTCGCCGTCCGGGGACCACGCGCTATCGCCGTGACCGCGCAAATCCATCGCCATCACATGCCAGTCGGAGCGCATTCGATCCGCCACCCAGTCCCAGCTGCGGCAATGATCCTTCCCGCCGTGAATGAGCAGCAGCGGCGGTGCCGTCGGGTTGCCCCAATCGACATAGTGCAGCTTCAGGCGCTGCGAGATGTAACTGTGCGAGGTGGGACGAAATCCGCTCATCGCGCACACTATACCAAGCTGGAGTTGGCCTCTGGAACCAGTAATATGCTGATCCAGTGAACAGCCGCATTCCCGTCATCATCGGTGTGGGACAGGTCAATGACCGCGATGCCGCCACCGGCGTGGCAGGCTTGGGGCTCGATTCCTTAGGATTGATGGAAGCGGCGCTGCGCGCCGCGGATCGGGACGCCGGCGGCGGATGGCTGTCGCGGCTCGACTCCCTGGCGGTGGTGGAACAGATTTCCTGCCCGGAGTTGGGTGATGTATCGGCACCCCTGGCCAGAGCGCTCGCGGCAAATCCACGGATTTGCTACAAGACCGCCTATTCCACCGGTGATGCGCCGCTGCTGTTGCTGAACGAAGCGGCCAATCGCATCGCCAGCGGCGAAGTGACCGTTGCCGCGGTGGTCGGCGGCGAAGCTCTGCGTACCGCGGCGCGACGCGCGTCGGCCTCGGGCGCCGACGGCGGGCACCCAATGCCATCCGCTACGGTTGCATTGCGCCGCGGACCCTCCTACCGGCAGCGCTACGGATTGACCGCCCCGGTGGATGTGTACCCCTTGTACGAAAATGCGCTGCGCGCAGCCTATGGGCAGACGCTGGCGCAAGGCCAGGCCGAGAGCGCGCAGATCTGGTCGCTGTTTTCAGAGGTGGCTTCGGCCAACGAAGGCGCATGGCTGCGCCGCGCCGTTTCGCCTGAGGAAATCCAAACCGTTTCGGCGTCGAATCGGCCTATCGCATTTCCCTACAGCAAACTGATGGTCGCCAACCTGAGCGTCAATCAAGGCGCCGGGTTTCTGGTGACCAGCTTGAGCGAGGCACGCGCGCGAGGTGTCGGCGAGGAGCAGTTGGTCTTTGTCGGCAGGGGCGCCGCGGCCCGGGAGCCGGCGGACTTTTTGGCCCGTGCTAATTTCAGCGAATCGCCGAGCATGACGATCTCGCTGCGCCGTGCGCTTGAACTGAACGGACTCGTGACCGAGGATCTGGATTACGCCGAACTCTACAGTTGCTTCCCGTGCGTGCCCAAGATGGCGCGGCGAATCATCGGCTGGCCGTTGTCACAAACCGGCCAGCGTATTCGGCGGATTGACCTTCGGCGGAGGACCGGTCGGAAATTACATGAGTCATGCTGTGGTCAGCATGGTATTCGCGCTGCGCCGCGGCGGCCGCTATGGATTGCTGTTCGCGAACGGCGGAGTGGCCACGCAGAATCACTCGATGATTTTGGGCCGCACGGCCTTTGCGGCGGATGCCTTTCCGCAGAATTTCGATTATCAAACCGAGGCGGACTCGATTCGTGGGCCGGTGCCGCCCACGCAAGAAGACTACCTCGGCCCCGCCGGAATAGAGACCTACACAGTGATCTACGATCGCGAGGGCACGCCGACGCAGGGAGCCATCGTTGCCCGCTCCCCGGGAGGGGCGCGATTCATCGCAAAAGTCCCAGCCGTCGATCGCGCCGCCATCAATTTCCTGACTTCAGGTGCGCATGAGCCCGTGGGCGCGGCCGGTATCGCCATTAGAGGATCCGACGGCGATACCTGGTGGCAGATGGCGCCGTGATCCGCGATCAGGGGCGCTCGATGATGATGGCGGGCGCCATGCCGCCGCCGGCGCACATGGTCACGAGTCCACGCTTCAAGTCGCGCCGTTCGAGCTCATCGAGCAGCGTGCCGATCAAAATAGAGCCCGTCGCGCCGATCGGGTGACCCAACGCGATCGCTCCGCCGTTCACGTTGACCTTGTTGCGATCAAGCTTCAAGTCGCGGATGAATTTTTCGGCGACCACGGCGAAGGCTTCGTTGATCTCCCAAAGATCGATGTCTTGAACCGTGAGTCCGGCGCGTTGCAAAACCTTTTTTGCCGCGGGCACCGGCGCATTGAGCATGAGAGTGGGCGAGTCGCCCATATTGGCGTAGGCAAGTACCCGGGCGCGCGCCTTCAGCCCACGCTTGCGTGCGAAGGCGGGCGACGCGAGGAGTACGGCAGCCGCGCCGTCGACCACGCCGGAGCTGTTGCCTGCATGATGCACATGACGAATCTGCAATCCCGGATATTTATTTTGGATCAGTCCTCGATACGTGGTGCCTTTTTCGTCCAACGCATAGTCGGCGATCGCGGGGAAGGACGGCTTCAACGCCGCGAGGCCTTCAGCCGTGGTTTGCGGCCTCAAGAATTGCTCCTGATCCAGCGCCAGACTGCCGTCGGTATTGAACACGGGGACCACGCTGCGCTTGAAATGGCCGGCTGCATTGGCGCGCGCGGCGCGCGTGTGACTCTCCAGGGCCAGCGCATCCAGATCGGCACGTTCGATATTCTCGAGCGTCGCAATGGCATCGGCGCACACGCCTTGGTGCGATTGCGGGTGCAGCGCGCGCAAACGCTCATTGCCCCTGTCCATGAGCGGCGGTCCTGTGTGCGGCAGGTTCGAGGTGAAGGACATCATTTCCGTGCCGCCGGCGATGACGAGATCTTCCATGCCGGACATGACGGATGCCGTGGCCATGTTCACTGTCGTGATGCCGGATCCGCAGAAGCGGTCCAAGGTCACGCCGCTGGCGGCAATGTCGAAACCGGCGTCCAGCGCCGCCATGCGGCCCAGGTCGCAGCTCTGTTTATCGACCTGCGTGGAGGTGCCCCAGATGATGTCATCCACCTCTTTCGTATCCAGATTATTGCGGTTCGCCAGCGCCTTGAGCACGGTTGCCGCCAGGTGTTGAGGGTGCATGTGCGCCAGCGCGCCCTTGCCTATTTTGCCGATGCCGCGAGGCGTGCGGCAGGCGTCGATGATCAATGCCTCGGACATGGCTACCCCCGGAAAACGGTGTGGTTGGTAAGATTCGCGTTGTGGTAGCTTAAACCACTTGGCATCGCGAAGGGGTTACTGTGCTGGAGATTGACGCGACGACGGCTGCCGCCACCGTGAGCGAAGCCATCCGCTCGCGCCACTCCATCAGGGGCTTCACGCAACAACCCGTGGATGCCGCGGTGGTGCGCGATTTGCTCGAGATCGCGCGCTTCGCTCCCTCGGGCGGCAATTTGCAACCCTGGATCGTGCATGTTTTGTCGGGCGCCTACCTCGAGGCCTTTCGCGCTTTCCTTGCGCCGCAGCTTAAGGCGATGCCCATGGGCGAACAGACGGAGTATCCCGTGTATCCGCCGGAATTGAAGGAGCCCTACCGTTCGCGCCGCCGCCAATGCGGCGAGGATTTATACGCTCTCGTCGGCGTGGCGCGCGATGATAGGTCGGGCAAGCTGCGGCAGTTCGCCCGCAACTACGATTTCTTCGGCGCACCCGTCGGGATGTTCTTTTTTCTCGACCGCTCGATGGGATCGGCGCAATGGTCCGATCTCGGCATGTTCATGCAAAACCTCATGTTGCTGGCGCGCGAACGAGGTCTGGCGACCTGTCCGCAGGAGGCCTGGGCGGTATGGCACAAGCAGGTTTGCGAGTTCTTGAGCGTACAGCCCCCCCTGATGCTTTTCTGTGGTCTGGCCTTGGGCTACGCCGATGCCAACGCGCCGATCAATCGGTTGCGCACCGAACGGGCGGAAGTCGACGCATTCGCAACTTTCCATGACTGATCCGGCAATAAAAACCACGGCGCCTTAAGCGCATAGGGAGTGACCCATGTCCGTACTCGATGTAGCGCCGCCTGCATTCATGATGGATCCCGAGATTCAGATGTTCGCCGATTCGGCGAACCGTTTTTTCGAGCGCGCCGCGCCGGCGAAACGCGTGGCCACGTGGCGCGAGGCCGGCCAGGTGGAACGCGAGTTTTGGCGCGAGGTCGGCGGCGCAGGATTCTTGGGCGTCATGGTGCCTGAGGCGTACGGCGGGCCGGGCGCGGACTTTCGTCATGAGCTGGTATTGCTGGACGTGGTCGCACGGCACAACGTCGAGGGCTTCGCGCTCGGACTGCACAATGTCATTGTGACGCCCTACATCATCTTGCACGGCACCGAAGAACAGAAGCGCCGTTGGCTTCCGAAACTGGTTTCCGGCGAAAGAGTCTGCGCCATCGCCATGAGTGAACCGGGCGCAGGCTCCGATCTGCAATCCATCCGAACCACGGCGCTGCGGGACGGCGATGGCTATCGAATCAACGGCTCCAAGACCTTCATCTCCAACGGGCAGATCGCCGATTTCATCGTTGTCGTCGCCAAGACGGATCCGAGCCAAGGAGGGCGCGGTGTGTCCTTGATGATTGTCGAGACCGATCAGGCACAGGGATTCAGGCGCGGCAAGAAGCTGGACAAGATCGGGCTGGATGCCCAGGACACATCCGAGCTGTTCTTCGACGATGTCTGGGTACCGAAGGAAAATCTGCTGGGCATGGAAGAAGGCAAGGGCTTCCGCCAGCTGATGGCGGAATTGCCGCGTGAACGCCTGCTGATCGCCATCGGCGCGGTGATCACCATGGAAAGGGCATTGGCCGAGACCATCGAGTACGTCAAGAACCGCAAGGCCTTTGGCCAGCGCCTGATGGATTTTCAAAATACGCAGTTCAAGCTGGCCGACGCCAAGGCCAAGGCCACGGTGGCGAAGGTTTTCGTCAACGACTGCATTGCCAAGGTGCTTGACGGCAAGCTCGACGACACCACGGCGGCGATTGCCAAGATGTGGGCCACCGAAACCGAGTGGCAGATCGTCGATGATTGCCTGCAGTTGCACGGCGGCTATGGATACATCAATGACTACCCGATCGCCCGAATCTTCCGCGATTCGCGCATCGCACGCATCTTCGGCGGCTCCACGGAAATCATGAAAGTCATCATCGCGCGTTCGCTATAGCAAAAGACCTGTATCAAGGGAGTTGCCGCGTGAGTGCATTCAAAGAACAGTTGCTGGCCGGTAAAACTGCGTTTATCGCCGGAGGAACGAGCGGCATCAACTTGGGCATTGCCCGGCGATTCGCCGAATTGGGCGCTCGCGTGGCCGTCGCCGGACGAAATCCGGAGAAGGCGGCGAACGCCGCGGCGCTGATCGGCGGCGGCGCATTGGGGTTCAGCTGCGATGTGCGCGACTTTGCAGCCACTCGGGCGGTACTGGAAAATGCAGCTAAACAACTGGGACCCTTGGACATCGTCGTCTCCGGAGCGGCCGGCAACTTTGTGGCGCCGGTGCTGGGACTGTCCGCCAACGGTTTTCGCGCCGTGGTCGATATCGATCTGAACGGGACCTTCAACGTGTTTCGCGGCGCTCACGATTTGCTGCGCATTCCCGGCGCTTCGTTGATCGCGATCAGCGCCGGTCAGGCGGTCAATCCCATGATGCGCCAGGCGCATGTCTGTGCGGCGAAGGCCGGAGTGAATCAATTGATACGCGTGCTCGCCATGGAATGGGGGCCTATGGGGATACGGGTCAACGGCATTTCGCCGGGGCCGATCGCCGGCACTGAAGGCATGGCGCGCCTCGCCCCCACTGCGGAAATCGAGCAGGCCATCAACGAACGCATTCCTCTGCGCCGCTTCGGCGCCATCGCGGAGATCGCGGAGAGCGCAGTGTTCCTGTGCAGCGATTCGGCGACTTACATCACGGGGACCATCCTCGATTGCGATGGCGGCTCGCAATTGGGCGACGCACGATGAAGGGGTCCTTATTTTTCCTTCAATTGCGCGGACCTCAGCATCTGTAGCGCCGCATAGAGCACGACGATCAGCACCAGCCAGCGCAGCCAGGCAAGGGGCAGCGACTTCACGATGTAGGCGGCGATCAGCACTCCCGGAAGGCCGCCCAGCGTGAGCCCCAGCGCCGCGCTGAAATTGTAACGGCCGCTGCGTATGAATCGAATGCCGCCGACCGGCATCAGCAGCGCACACGAGCCCATCATGATGGGAAAGGCCGCGAGCGGACTCATGCCCAGCAGGCTGACCAGAATCAGGCACGGCGCGTACAGGCCCACGCCGAGCATCATCAAAGATCCCAGCACGACATTGCTCAAGACCGCCACGATCAATGCCGTGCCGTGCAACCCGAGCGCATCGCCGCCGCCCGGCACCCAATCAAGATTATTCGCCAGAAATAACAGGGCCGCGCACATCAATGCCCCACCCATCCCGAGTTGAATGGCGCGGCGCGACAGTCGCGACACGAAACCCACACCCAGCCAGGCACCGAGCACGGCGGCGGTGATCATGCTCACCAGCGTGGTGAGATCCACGCTCACGGTCGCGATGAAGATCAGCGCCTCCAACACGCACGGCAGCGCCTGGCCGGTATTCAGTGTGCCCGGAATATCCTCATCGGGCATGCGCCCGCGCAGCTTGAAATACGCCGTGGTGGGTGCGAAGCAGCCGATGCCGAGGGTGTCGAAAAAATTGGTGACGAATCCCACCGCCGCATCTTCGAGGCGAAGCGTACGGGTTTGAACGATGTTCACGCCCGCGCTGGCCTGAACGATGTTCATGCCGCGGGCGCGTTCCAGCATCCACCAGCGCCCGACATAAACCAGTGTCATCAGCACCAGCGCTGACAGCAATCCCACCGTACCGGCATTCATGTGGAGACCGCTATTCGACTTCGGGGTAGGGGCCCTTGCCGCCTTCGGCAATGAAGCGCTCGATGCGCGCCTGCATGACCGGGATCGGCACCGATCCGAGTTCAAGCACCGTATCGTGGAACGCTCGTATATTGAAATGTTCGCCGAGGGCCTTTTCCGCCTTGGTTCTCGTCTTGAGAATCGCGTCTTCCCCCAGATAGTAAGACAGCGCCTGTGCCGGCCATGCGATGTAGCGATCCACTTCCGTTTCGATTTCGTGCAGCGGCAGTGCCGTATAATCTCGCAAGTACGCGATCGCCTGCTCGCGGCTCCAGCCCTGGGAATGAATGCCGGTATCCACGACCAGACGCGCTGCCCGCCAGATCTGGTAGTTCAGCATTCCGAAGCGATCATACGGCGTGTCGTACATGCCCATTTCCAATCCCAGCCACTCGCAGTACAAAGCCCAGCCTTCACCATAGGCGGAAATGTACGTGTGCTGGCGAAACTCAGGCTGCTGTTTGTGCTCGAGCGCCAGCGGCATCTGAAAGGCGTGCCCTGGCGCGGATTCGTGCAGCGTGAGCGCGGTCAAGTTGTAAAGGGGCCGGCTCGGCAGGTTGTAGGTATTGAGCAGGTACACCCCTGGGCCGCCGCGCCCCGCGGTGTAGAACGGCGCGAGATCGTCCGGCACGGGCCGAATTGTGAAGCGTGCGCGCGGCAGCTGCCCAAAATATCGCGAGGCCTTGCCGTCGAATCGCTTGGCGATCCAGGCGGCGCGCATCAGGAGCTCTTCCGGCGTCTTGGCCTGGAAGCGCGTGTCGCTGCGTAGAAACGCAAGGAACGCGGGAAAATCGCCGCTGAAGCCGGTTTCCTTCATGGCGCCGAGCATTTGTTCGTGCAGGCGCTTAACTTCCGATTCCCCCAGCGTATGAATGGCCGCCGGGTCGGAATCGAGCGTGGTGAAGAGTCGAATTCTCGACCGATAGTACGCCGGGCCATCCGGCAGTTCGGAGGCCGCAAGCGAGGTCCGGGTGCCGGGAAGATATTCACCGCGAAAAAACGTCAACAATTCACGATACGTCGGCTGCACGGTATCGCGGATGACGGTGATGGCTTGATCACGCAAGCTTTTTTGATCGGTATCCGAGATGCCGGCCATGTCCTTGAAGGGCACGTAAAACAGGCTCGCTTCCGCGGTCGAGTCGGTCACCGCGGTGATCGAGGCATCACGCCCCGTCAAGGTCACCCGCGGCGGCGTAAATCCGCGTTTGAGCCCGGCGCGCATTTCGTCCATCTGCTCGTGAAAATACCGCGGGATATCCTTCATCTGGCCGATCCAGTTGCGGTAGTCCTCGAGCGATCGGTATTGTCGCCGCGCGGTGTAGCCGAATTCGGTCCAGAAAGTGGTGTCCGAATTGGCGGGCATCTCAAATTCGCGGAATCGTTGCTCGGCAATCAGGCCTTCGATCTGCGGATGGTAAACATCGTAATTGATCTGCTCGGCCGGTGAGAGTTCGGCACGCGGGATCGCATCGAGCTGTTGCAACACGTCCTGCCACTTGTGCAGGCGCATTGCCTGGCTGGCAGGATCCATTTTGGGCAGATGATCGGATATCTTTTTCTGCGAATCTTCGTCGTCGGGAAACTGCTCCTGGCGCCATTTCCACTCTTCGGTATAGATCGCCTGCAGTCGCGCATCGGCTGTCGGTGGCTTGGTGCAAGCCGCTGGACCCAATGTGAGGGCGCATGCCGCGGCCAGGGCGTAGGGAAGGCGTGATGACATGAGGTATCCTGAAATTCTTAGAGTGAGAAACTAGAACCGCTGCAGATCATAAGCCGCAACCGGCAGGCGTGGGGAGCGATCCGCCACCATATCGGCAA
Organism: uncultured Gammaproteobacteria bacterium; assembly: GCA_963775565.1. GTDB lineage: Bacteria > Pseudomonadota > Gammaproteobacteria > Steroidobacterales > Steroidobacteraceae > Bog-1198. The sequence continues at coordinate 49,245 of CAVZJP010000009.1, read as the reverse complement.
CCAAGTCCGCGCTGACAGGGGCGAGCGTCAGTCCAATGTGCTGATGCCCGATCGCGTAATAGAGTCTCCCCGGCCCCGGGGCGCGTCCGATTCCGGGCAGATAGTCAGGCAGCGCGGGCCGCGAGCCCACCCAACTGGCGCCGTCGGCTTCGCAGGCGTAGCCCAAGGCGCGCAATTGCCGGCGCAGGCGCAAAGGTTTGCGCAGATCGGCCGGTGAATCAGCATCGGCGAACTCCATATAGCTGGTCGCACGCAAGCGCCCCGTCATCGGCGTAATAATGATGCGTTGATCGCTATAGACCACCGGCGCATCGAGGAATGCGGAGTGCCCGGGAATCTCGATGTGGTAGCCGCGCACTGCCTGCAGCGGCGCGCGCAGGCCGAAAGGTGCCAGCAGCGGGGCCGAGTGAACCCCGGCGCAGATCACTGCCGCGCCCACCACCAACGGCGTGTCGCCGCCCAGTACTTCGATGTGATTGCCGCGCGCATGCAGCCCCTTCACATCCATTTGCCGAAATCTCGCGTTGCGCTTCAGCGCCGCCGCCGCAAAAGCCCGCACTGCCTCCAAAGGGTCAATCACGTTGGCCGTGTCCTCGAAAAAGAGGCCGGCGGCCGTGGCCATATTGGCGGCTCGTTGCAAAGGTTCAAGCTGTTCGGCGCCGATCGGGCGGGTCTTGACCTCCAGACGTTCCATGTCCTCGGCGTGGGACCGCATTTTCGCGTGGCTGCGCGATCCGAAAGCGATCTCGTAGTGTCCATGGCATTTGAGCAGTTCCGAGCGGCGTATTTCCTCGAGCCAACGCACCCATGCGGGTCCCGCGGCGCGCACCAGGGGGGCCAAGTGGCGAGCATTGGCATTGCGTCGAAAGGCGGCTGCCGCGAACAGTCGAATCCAGGGCGACATGCGCAACGCTTGCCGCGGAGAAAGGTCAAGCGCCCCTCCGAAACGGAACAATTCGCGGTAAAACCCAAACAACAGGCCGGGAGAGGGCAGCGGCTGCATCACTTCGGTGGCGATGTGGCCCGCGTTGCCAAAACTGGCGCCGGCGACCCCCGGTTCGGCCCGATCGAGAAGCAAGACTTGCCGGCCCTCTCGCGCGAGTGCGAACGCCGTGGCCGCACCGATGATTCCCGCGCCGATCACCGCAACGGTGTCTTGCTCACTCATCGCGCCACCGTATACGATCCACGATCCTGCAAGCAACCTTCGAAGCATTGGAATTTCATGTCGAACACCTTGTCATGCACGTGGTCCGGTGTCTTCCCGGCGGCCACCACGCAATTCGATGCCGCTCTGCAGGTCGACCTGGCCGCGACACAAAAAGTGCAGCAGGCGTTGCTGCGCGATGGCGTTCACGGCCTGGTGCTGATGGGAACGGTGGGTGAGGGTAATTCACTTTCAGGCGAGGAGAAACGCAATGTGCTGCGCGCCGCCGTCGAAGCGAGCGGCGGCAAAGTCCCGGTGATAGCCGGTGTCTCGGAATTCACGACGGCCGCGGCGGCCAGTTTTGCCCGCGATGCTGAACGTCTCGGCGCCGCCGGACTCATGGTGCTGCCGGCGATGGTGTACGTGCCGACTCCCGCCGAGCTCGAATATCATTTTCGTTCCGTGGCGGCCGCGACCGGGTTGCCCATCATGCTGTACAACAATCCGCCGTCGTACCGGGTGAATATCGACATCGCGACGCTGAGCGCCCTGGCGCAGGTTCCGAACATCGTGGCCATCAAGGAGTCCGCGCCTGATTCGCGGCGCTTCACGGATTTGATCAATGCATTCGGCGATCGTTTCGTCTTGTTCGCGGGCCTCGACGATGTCGCCTTCGAGGCGTTGACGCTCGGCGCGCAGGGCTGGGTGTCGGGGCTCACGAACGCTTTTCCGGCAGAGTCCTTGCAGTTGTATGAGGCGCTGCGCAGCGGTGATCTCGAGCGCGCGCGCAAGATTTACCGCTGGTTCATGCCGCTCCTGCACCTGGATTCGGAGCATGACTTGGTCCAATCCATCAAACTTGCCGAAGCCATCATGGGCCGCGGCACGGAACGGGTGCGGCCGCCGCGCTTGCCGCTCTCGGGTGCGAGGCGCGCCGCCGTGGTCGCCATGATCGAGCGCGCTCGCGACGCGCGGCCTTGAGCGCCGCCATGATTCGCGTCATCGATTCGCACACCGGCGGCGAACCCACGCGCATGGTGCTCGAGGGCGGTCCCGACTTGGGCGGCGGCCCGCTCGAGGAGCGGGTGCAACGATTTCGCGAACACTTCGATGGCTACCGCAGCGCAATCACCAACGAGCCGCGCGGTTCCGATCCGCTGGTGGGCGCACTACTCGTCAAGCCGCACCGCGCCGACTGCGAGTATGGCGTGATCTTCTTCAACAACGTCGGGTACTTGGGGATGTGCGGTCATGGCACCATGGGTGTGATCGCATCGCTGCAGTTTGCCGGCCGGCTCGCGCCGGGCACCGTCAAAATCGACACCCCGGCGGGCGCTGTCGAAGCGCAATTGCAAGGCGATGGCCGCGTCAGCGTGGCCAACGTGCCCAGCCGTCGCGCGGCGCACCGTCTCGCCATTGATGTTCCGCGAATCGGCCGGGTGGAGGGCGATGTCGCGTGGGGCGGCAACTGGTTTTTCTTGGTCGCTCAACATGATCAGATCATCGATATCGCGCATGTGGACGCACTCACGGATTTTACCTGGCGCATACGCGAGGCCCTCAACGCCCAAGGCCACCCGCTGGTGGATCATGTCGAATTGTTTGTGCCGGGCGTCAGACCGGGTGCACACAGCAGGAATTTCGTGCTGTGCCCGGGCAAGGCGTATGACCGATCGCCGTGCGGCACCGGGACCAGTGCCAAGCTGGCGTGTCTGGCTGCCGACGGCAAGCTGGCAGAGGGCGAGGTGTGGGTGCAAGAGAGCTTGATTGGCAGCACATTTGAGTGCCGATATCGCTGGGCCGATCGCGCCAGCGGCGAGATCGTGCCGACCATCACCGGCGCGGCGTACATCACCGGCGAGACCGTGCTGCACCTGGATCCGCAAGACCCCTTCTGCTGGGGTATTCGGGCATGAGCGATGCGCCGGTTCCATGTAGAATGCCGCCCATCGTTCAGAACAACGATAGGCATGCCTACATGCCAGAAGTCGCCACGCCGCAGCCGGTAATATCACCATGAGCTTATTGCTTAGAATCAATGCGGCGCTCGGCGCGGTCTTCTTGATTGCCGCGTTGCTGTCAGGATACATCTGTTGGAATATGCTGGAGGCGAGCGCGATGCGCGAGGTTCTGGCCGAAGCCGGGTTGATGATGGACAGCTCCGCGGCGGTACGGGCGTACACATCCAATGAAATCGTGCCGTTGCTTGGCGAGCGCATGAAGGAAGAGTTTCTTCCGCAGAGCGTGCCTTCCTATTCGGCGACTCAGAATTTCCTGCGATTCCACGAGCATCATCCCGACTATGCCTACAAGGAGGCAACGCTCAATCCAACCAATCCGCGCGATCGCGCCGTCGATTGGGAGAGCGATATCATCCAGCGCTTTCGCAACGACGAGAATACCAAGGAGGTGGTCGGGGTGCGTGATACGCCGATGGGCAAATCGTTGTATCTGGCGCGGCCCATTCGCGCCAAGCCTGAATGTTTGATTTGCCATAGCACGCCCGCCGCCGCGCCGCACACCTTGATCGCGCGCTACGGCGCCGATAACGGCTTTGGCTGGCAGCCCAATGAGATCGTGGCCTCCCAGGTGGTGTCGGTGCCCTTTGCCAGCGCGACCGCGAATGCCCAAAAGGAATTTCGCGCCTTCATGACGCTGCTGATCGCGGTATTTGCCGCGGCGTTTTTGGTCGTGAACGTCCTGCTTTACTACCTGGTGGTGCGGCCGGTGCGGCACATCGCAACGGTTGCCGACCGCGTGAGCCTTGGCGATATGTCGGCTGAGGATTTTCCGAAAAAGGGCGCCAAGGAAATCATGTCGGTGACGCGCTCTTTCAATCGCATGCGCAAGAGTCTCGAAAAGGCGCTGCAGATGATCGGGGATTGACCGGCATGTCCCGCGAGGTTTTCATCAGTTATTCCCAGCCGGACTATCACTGTGCCATGGAGATGGTGGCGCGAATCGAGGAGCAGGGTATCGACTGCTGGATCGCGCCGCGTGATATTGCGCCTTCCGCCGACTGGGCTGCGGAGATCATTGAGGCCATATCCTCCGCGCGCACCATGATCCTGGTCTTCTCCGCGAGCAGCAATGACTCGCCGCAGGTGCGACGCGAGGTGGAGCGGGCCGTGCACAAGCAGGTGAGTATTTTGCCGTTTCGCATCGAGGATGTGCTGCCGTCAAAGAGCCTCGAGTATTTCCTCAGCGCACAGCACTGGCTGGACGCCTTTACCCCGCCCCGAGAGCAGCATTACGCGCGCCTCTGCGCTTACTTGAAAAGGCTGCTGGATGTGCCGGCCGCCCCAATCAGCACGCCGGTCGGCGCTCACGCCGAGCCACCCGGCGGCGCGCAATCGAGTGCGCACTCCGGCACGCATCCTGTCTTGTCCCACATGGGTGGGGTGTCTTTTGACCCGGCTCTGATATTGCATGTCGAACGGCAGCTTGCCGGTTATATCGGTCCGCTTGCCAAGCATCTGGTGAGGCACGCCGCTTCGCATGCGGCAGGATTTGATGACCTGGTTGGCCGGCTTGCGGCGGAACTGGATGCAGAGTTCGACCGAAAGCAGTTTATCCAGCGCTGCCGCAGCGGCCGATAGACTCGTTATGTCGCCTGGGCCTGCCATATCGCTTGGACGTTATGTCGCCTGGGCGCGACAGGATATCCCGCTGATTCCGCGGGGTTAGAATTAATTCCAATAAGAAGCAAACACGCAGGTACTCAACGCGAGGAGGAGCAATGAGCCAGCGCTATCTCTTGGGTGGATGCAGTACTGCGGCCGCGCTTCTAATGGCGTCCGCATTGAGCGGCTGCGGCGGTTCGTCGATGAACTCAGACTCGGCGCCGATGCCCAGCGTCCCTGCCAACATGAACTCAACCACGCCGCCGGCGGTGGCGCAGGCCATGGATTCGGGCACCGCGGTGGATCCTGCCATCGTGACGGCCGACAACGCCTTCGCACTCAATCTGTTTCAGAACTTGAATACCGGTGCGTCCGGAAACGTGTCGATTGCGCCGATCAGCGTCGCCATGACATTGCAGATTCTTTATAACGGCGCCGCGGGCGCGACCCAGCAGGCCATGGCCCAGACCCTGCAGCTCGGCGCCATGAGCACGCAGGAGCTTAACAATGCCAATGCGGCCTTGCAGGGCTCGCTGATGAATGCGGATCCGAACGTGCAGCTCGTCATTGCGAATTCGCTGTGGGTGCACATGAACGCCACCACAGTTTTGCCCTCGTTCACGCAGATGGATGAAATGTACTATGGAGCGACGGTAGGGGACCTGGCCGGAGCGCCCGCCAACGTCAACAACTGGGTCAGCGCCGAAACCAACGGCTTTGATCACCGAAATCCTGCCGGCCGGCAACTACGGCGGGGTGGTCGCGGTCCTCGCGAACGTCATCTATTTCAAGGGGCAGTGGAGCACTGCCTTCGATCCCAGCCAGACCACGAGCGCACCCTTCACCCTGGCCGACGGCACACAGGCGTCGGTGCAGATGATGCACCAATCCGGCAGCTACAGTTACCTGGCGGGAACTGGATTTCAGGCGTTGCGGTTGCCGTACGGGCAGGGCCGCCTGAGCATGCTGCTCGTGCTGCCGGATACCGGCACCAGTTTGAGCAGCCTGGTGGCGAGCCTGACCCTGGATGGTCTCAATGGCTGGATTGGCCAGATGCAAACCGGCAGCGGGGATATTGCGCTGCCCCGGTTCACGGCAACCTACGGGACATCATTGCCGCCGGCCCTCACGACGCTCGGCTTGGGAGCTATTTTCTGCTCGGCCGCGCCCACGCCGGATTTCTCCGCCCTGGCGCCGGGTGTCTGTGTGTCCGACGTCGAGCACAAAACTGTCGTCGAAGTGGACGAGAATGGGACGGTCGCGGCGGGCGCCACCACCGTTAGCATCTCGCCGACCGCCGTCGCCGCGCCGCAATTCACCCTGACCCTGGACCATCCCTTCCTGTACGCGATTCGCGATGACCAGACGGGAGAATTGCTGTTCATCGGGACTCTCATGAACCCCACCACCGGTTGAGACGCAACCGTCCAAAGAATCGCGCGAACCAGGCAATCCGTGGGGGTTGTTAACTCCGTCGTGGACCGACGCGACTATTCGCGCCACTATTCGCCCGGGCAATAGGGAAGGACGGGGAAATGCCGCTCACTGAAGAACAAGCCAAAGGCTACATGATCAAGCTGCTCACGGCGATGACCCGTGCCGGCGGCTCGGACCTATTCGTCTCCAAGGACTTTCCGCCCAGCATGAAATCGCAGGGCACGATGCAGCCGCTCGCGACCCAGAAACTGACCGCGGAGAACACGCGCGAGCTGGCCAATTCGATCATGAACGAGTGGCAACGCGAGGAATTCGCCAAAGAGCTCGAATGTAATTTCTCCTTCGCCATCCCCGAGGTCGCACGCTATCGCGTCAATGTGTTCGTGCAGCAGCTCAACGTCGGCATGGTCATCAGAACCATTCCGACCGAGATACCCAGCTTCGAGAAACTCGGCCTTCCCGAAGCGTTCAAAGAGGTGGCCATGACCAAGCGCGGCCTGGTGCTGGTGGTGGGCGCCACCGGCTCCGGAAAGTCCACCTCGCTCGCGGTCATGATCGATCACCGCAATCGCTCCTCGGCGGGCCACATCATCACCATCGAGGATCCTGTGGAGTTCGTTCATCAGTCGCAGATGTCGCTGGTCACGCATCGCGATGTGGGTATCGACACGCAAACCTGGCATCACGCGCTTAAAAACACTTTTCGGCAGGCCCCGGATGTCATTCTGATCGGGGAGATCCGCCACGCGGAGACCATGGAACATGCCATCACGTTTGCCGAGACCGGGCATTTGTGCATGAGCACCCTGCATTCCATCAGCGCCAGCCAGACTCTGGATCGCATCGTCAACTTCTTTCCGGAACAACGGCGCAAACAGCTGCTCATGGACCTGTCGAGCAATCTCAAGGCCATTATTTCGCAGCGACTGGTGCGGCGGGAGGATGGCAGCGGGCGCATTGCGGCCATCGAAATATTGATCAATACGCCCATCGTCGCCGACAAGTTGCTCAAGGGCGAATATAACGACCTCCGGGAAATCATGGCCAAGTCGCCGGAGGTGGGCATGCGAACCTTCGACTACTCGCTGTTCGAGCTCTATGACAGCGGCGTCATTGCCTACGAGGAGGCCATTCGCAATGCGGATTCTGCGAACGAGCTGCGCCTGAACATCAAATTGAACAGCAAGCGTCCCGCCCCGGCGCAGACCGGTATTTACCGCCAACTGAGCTGATTTTTGCCTGTTGGGCTGTTTTTCTGTAGAATGAAATCAGGTCAATTATTTCTACAGGCAATGCAACGCGCCCAACCCGAAGCCAAGCCCGAACCCGGCCGCATCTTGACGGGCGCGGTGCTGCGCGCCTCGACCTTGCTCGACATCACGCAGTCGAATTTGGCGCAAATCTTGGGACTGAGCCCTTCCACCGTGTCGCGGATGGTGCGCGGCACCTATACGTTGGATGAACAAAAGAAAGAGTGGGAATTGGGCGCCTTATTCGTGCGCTTGTTCCGTTCTTTGGATGCACTGATCGGCTCCAATGATTCGGCGGCCCGAGCCTGGCTCAATGGCCGCGTCAGCACGCTCACCGCCCGGCCCATCGATCTTATCCGCAGCACCGAAGGATTGGTTCGTGTCGTCCAATATCTGGACGCCGCGCGCGGTCGAATCTGAGGGGGCTGTGGCGACGCGCCGGTTGTGGCGCGCCGTCGAAGCCCAGCACATCGCCTCAACCTTGAGGTTGGTGGCCAATATCGAGGAGCAGCTGGTTCTGGAACGCGTGCTGGACTTCAGCAAGCCGGCCATTCCCGATGAGGCTGTCGGCTTGCACTACCTGCTCGCAACGCCGTTCCGTTACGCATCCCCGATCGGATCGCGATTTCGCTCGCCCGCCGATACCGGCGTGTGGTACGGCGCGGAACGGGAACGCACCGCCTGTGCGGAATTGGGATTCTGGCGCTGGCGATTTTTGATGGATAGCGATGCACTGGAAAGCCTGGGTCCCTCGCCGCAAACCGTATTTCGCGCCGGCATCCACGGTAGGTTGATTGACCTGACGGAGGCGCCGTTCAAGCGCGCGCGCGCCGAGTGGATGGATCCGCACGATTACTCGGCTTCGCAGCGCTTCGCCCGTGTGGCGCGCGAAGCGAATATCGATGCCATTCGTTATGAGTCGGTACGCGATCCCGAGCACGGTGGGGCGGTCGCGGTGCTGCGGCCCTGCTTCAAACCGTCAAAACCCCTGGAGCAGCGCATCTGGCTGTTGACCGTTCGTCGCGAGGGCGCCACGTGGCAGCGCGAGGGTGCGAGCTTCGAATTTTCCGCGGCCGAGTGGGTACAATGAACCATGGGCCGAAATTTCAGCAGCGATCACGTCGCCCCCGCCTGTGATGCCATCATGGCTGCTGTCAATGCCGCGAACCTCGGAGCGGCGACTTCGTATGGCGGCGATGATCTGACGGCCCGGCTGCAATCCATCGCCAGCAGGGTGTTCGAGACCGAGGTCTCGATTTTCCCGGTGAGCACCGGCACCGCTGCCAATGCGCTGGCGCTGTCGCAGCTCGTGCCGGCCTTCGGCTCCGTGTACTGTTACGAAGCGGCACATATTGTTACCGATGAGTGCGGCGCGCCGGCCTTCTTCACCGGGGGCGCGCAATTGATCGGATTTCCCGCCTCGGACGGCAAGATACTGCCTGCGCAGCTGACCAAAGCCCTCGCATTCGCCGAGGAATTGGGCATTCACACCGTCAAGCCGGGGGCGGTCTCGCTGACCCAAGCCACCGAGTGGGGCACGGTATACGCGTTGGAGGAGCTATCGGCCCTCAGCGCGGTCGCGAGGCGCCATGCGATACCCGTCCATATGGACGGCGCGCGTTTTGCCAATGCCCTGGCGCACCTGGCCTGCAGCCCCGCCGAAGCGACCTGGAAACGCGGTGTCGACGTGCTCTCGCTGGGCGCGACCAAAAACGGCGCGCTGGGCGCAGAGGCCGTGGTGTTCTTCGACCCGGCGATGGCGGTTGATTTTGAGCGGCGGCGTAAACGCGCCGGCCAGCTGATGTCGAAGCTGCGTTTCTTGAGCGCGCAGCTGATTGCGTACCTGGAGGATGGTCTGTGGCTTCACAACGCGCGTCATGCCAACGCCATGGCGCAGAGGTTGGCGCAAGGCTTGAAGTCGGCGGGGGGCGCAACGCTCCTGCACCCGGTTCAGGCAAACGAATTGTTCGTCGCCCTACCAGAGCAGACGATCCTTGCCCTGGAAAGTCAGGATTTCAAGTTTTATCGCTGGCCGTACGCGGCCGAATCGGGCGCGACAATTCGTCTCGTGACCTCCTACGCAACGGTCGTCGCCGACGTGGATGAGTTCATCGCCGCTGCGAGCGCAGCAGACCGCCGTTGAGCGAAGCGGAGTGCGTGGTGATCGGCGCCGGCGTCATCGGCCTGGCGATCGCCCGCGCACTGGCTCGCGGCGGCCGCGAAGTGATCATCGCCGAGTGCGAGCGGCAGTTCGGCATGCACACCAGTTCGCGCAACAGCGAGGTGATTCATGCCGGTATTCACTACGCGCCCGCATCGCTCAAGGCCACGCTGTGCGTTTCCGGCAAGGAGCTTCTGTATCGCTATTGTGAGATGAACGGCATCGCTCATCGTCGTTGCGGCAAGTTCACCGTCGCCATCGACGAAGCGCAACTGAAACCCCTTCAGGCAATCGAGAGAAACGCCCGCGATAGCGGTGTCTTCGATCTTGCGTGGCTGGATGAGAGCGAGGCGCGGCGCGCGGAACCGGCATTGCACTGTTGTGCAGCGTTATCCTCGCCCTCGACCGGCATCATCGACTCCCACGGCTACATGCAGTCGCTGCTGGCCGATGCGCAAAGCGCCGGCGCCATCATTGCCTTCGCAACCGAAGTCACGGCGCTGCGTCCGACGGCGCGCGGCTTCGAGGTCATGGTCGGCCAGGAGAGCGAACCGGCATTGCGCGCGCGTCTGGTCGTCAACGCGGCGGGCTTGCGGGCACACCGCCTTGCCCGGTCGATCGAAGGATTTCCTCGCCGACACATCCCCGAAATCCATTACGCCAAGGGCAGTTATTTTGCCTTGGCGGGTGCCGCCCCCTTCGCGCGCCTGATTTACCCGGCGCCCGCCGTGGGGGGGCACTTAGGCATTCACATGACGCTCGATCTGGCCGGTGCCGCGCGCTTTGGCCCCGACATGGAATGGGTCGAAGAGATCGATTACAGGGTGGATCCTCACCGAGCACGAGAATTTGCCGATGCCATCAGGACCTACTGGCCGCAGTTGGGGGCGAAGCGATTGTTGCCCGCCTATGCCGGCATTCGTCCAAAGCTTTCCCAAGGCGGCGAAGCGGCCAGGGACTTTATGATTTCGGGCCCTTTGGATCATGGCTTTGCGGGCATCGTCAATCTTTTCGGCATGGATTCGCCAGGGCTCACCGCCTCGCTTGCGATCGGGGACTACGTCGCCGCCATGCTCAATGACGATATCAGGTAGCGGTCGATACCGCGCGATGGCGTTGGCTGTTGATCGCGGCGTGCAGCTCGGCTGCCGCATTGCCAATTGATGCGGCCGAGCCCCCGCCCGCGTAAATGATGCTGCGCGATGCACTGATGAGCAATCCTCTGCCGCGCGAATCCAATCCCGCTTCGAGCGTGGCGCGCAAGTCGCCTCCCTGCGCGCCGATGCCCGGCACCAAGAAGGGTATCTCCGGATGCGCCGCGCGCAGCTGCGCCATCTCGCGAGGAACGGTGGCGCCCACCACCAGCATGAGGTTGCCAAAGCCGTTCCAGTCGGCGGCAGCGCGTCGCGCGACATGCCGATACAGGGGCAGCCCGTCGAATTGCAAATCCTGAAAATCCTTCGCGCCGGGATTGCTGGTGCGGCAAAGCAGAACGGCGCCGCGATCCTGGCGCGCGAGGAAGGGGCGCACGGAGTCCTCGCCCATGTAGGGATTCACCGTGACGGCATCCGCACCGTAGCGATCGAACGCTTCTGCCGCGTACGCTTCGGCCGTGTTGCCGATGTCGGCGCGTTTGGCATCCAGGATCACCAGCGCTCCCGGCGCACGCTCGCGAATGTAGCGGATGCTCGAGGCGAGTTGTTCCTCGGCACCCTTGGCGCTGTAGAAGGCAATTTGCGGCTTGTATGCGGCTGCCAGATCGCAGGTGGCATCCACGATGCGGCGATTGAAGGCATACAGCGCTTGCGGCTCGGAGGCGAGATCGGCCGGCAATTTGGCGGCGTCCGGATCGAGCCCGACGCACAACAGGCTGCCGCTCAAGTCAATCGCGCGGGTGAGCCTTTGGGCAAAGGATTTGGGCACGGATTCATGATAGCAAAGCGTCCCAAATTAGGGAGTATGCTCATCGGTTGCCGTGAGAAGCGCTTTGCCCAACAAGACTCGAAGTGGACCACGATTGGTGTTGCAGCCGGCGAGCCGCCGCGCGGCGCGCCATACCAGCACCAGTGCGCTGAAGCGCTTCTTTGCCATTGCCGATGCCTGGGAACTCTCGCCGTTGCAGCAATGCCGGTTGCTCAAGATTCCTTCTCCGCAAGTGCTTGAGCGTTATCGCCTGGGACAGGCCCCGCGCCTCTCCGCCACGCAGCAGGAAAGAGCCGCGCTCATTGCCAACATTCAATACTCTTTGATGGCGGAAGCGGGACCCAAGGACCGGGCATGGGCCTGGGTGCACGCCCCCTCGGCTCGTGCGCCGTTCGCGGGCGATAGTCCGCTCTATTTCATGCTGGAGAACGGGTTGCCGGCCTTGCGGGAGGTGGCACGCCTCTTGGTTCGCGAAAGCGAACCCCGTTAGCTATACTGCTGGGCTGACTTGTTGCGAATGTGGCGGAATTGGTAGACGCGCCAGACTTAGGATCTGGTGGGGAAACCCGTGCGAGTTCGAGTCTCGCCTTTCGCACCAACACATTCTTCGTGTCCAACCGCTAAGAGGATAGCCATGCAGGTTTCCGTGGAGAGTATCGGCAAACTAGAGCGCCGTATGCAAGTGCAGGTGCCTGCCGAGCGCGTGAGCCGGGAGATCGATGCGCGACTCAAGAACTTGAGCCGCACCGCCCGCTTGAAGGGTTTTCGCCCGGGCAAGGCGCCGATCAAGATCATCCGCCAGCAGTTCGGCACCCAGGTGCAGCGTGAGGTGATCGGCGAACTGTTGCAGTCGAGCTATGCCGAAGCGGTGACGCAAAAGCAATTGACGCCGGCCGGCAGCCCGCGCATCGAGCCGCAAAGCATGGCCGAGGGCCAGGACCTTCGGTACGTGGCGACCTTCGAAGTATTTCCCGATCTCGTGCTGCAGCCGATCGAATCGCTGGAAGTCGACCGCATAAAAGCCGAAGTCGTCGAAAGCGACATCGACGCCATGATCGAGCGCCTTCGCAAGCAACAAGTGCAATTTGCGGCCGTCAACCGCGGTGCGGCAAACGGCGACAAGGTGACCATCGACTTTGACGGCTCGATCGACGGCGCCCCATTTGCCGGAGGCAAGGGCGAAAACGTTGCGATTGTCCTGGGCGAAGGCCGGATGCTGCCGGAACTCGAACAAGGATTGCTCGGCGCCGCCGCGGGCGAAAAGCGCGACATCACCGTGAATTTCCCCGCCGATTACCGCGCCACGGAACTCGCAGGCAAAGTGGCGCTCTTCGCCACCCACATCAAGGTTGTCGATGAGCCGAAGCTGCCGGAACTCGATGAGGAATTTTGCAAGGCGTTCGGAGTGACCGAAGGCGGGCTGCCGAAACTGCGCATGGATGTGGCCGACAATATGCGCCGCGAACTCGAGCAGGCGCTTCGCAACCGCAATAAAGCGGGCGTGATGGACAAGCTATACCAGGCGAATCCCACGGAAGTGCCGAACGTCCTGATCGAAAACCAGGTCCGTGAGATGCAGATCGACGCGATGCGGCGCGCGGGAACGAAAGATGCATCCCAGGCGCCCCCTCGTGAACCCTTCATTGAACCGGCGCGACGTCGCGTCGCGTTAGGGCTTTTGCTGAACGATGTCATCAAGAAAGAAAATCTCGTGGCGGACCATGCGCGGGTGAATGCGCGCCTGGACGAGATGGTGGGTGCATATGGCGATGCAGCGGCAATGAAGCGCGCCTACTTGCAGAACGAGGAAGCCATGCGCCAGGTGCAGAATCTGGCGCTGGAAGACCAAGCCGTGGACTGGATTCTTGACCATGCCAAGGTGCATGAGATCGCCTCGACCTTCAAGGAAGTGATGAATTTCGAGGTGGGATCGTAGAGCTTGCCTTGAAATGGTGATATCTAGACCTCACTGAGCTATCCGTTAATGTCATTCACGAGGCAGTCATGAACACGCGCGCACTCAATCTGGTTCCGATGGTGGTCGAGCAAACGGCACGCGGCGAGCGCGCGTATGACATCTATTCGCGGCTGCTCAAGGATCGATTGATATTCATCGTGGGGCAGGTCGAGGATTACATGGCGAATCTGGTCGTCGCGCAGCTGTTGTTCCTGGAATCCGAGAATCCGGAAAAAGACGTCGCGATCTACATCAATTCTCCGGGCGGCTCGGTGAGTGCGGGCCTGGCGATTTACGACACCATGCAGTTCATCAAGTGCGACGTCAGCACCATTTGCGTCGGTTTGGCCGCCTCGATGGGAGCGGTGCTCTTGGCCGGCGGGTCCCACGGCAAGCGCTACTCGCTGCCGAACTCGAAAATCATGATCCACCAACCGTCTGCCGGTTTCCAGGGACAAGCCTCGGATATCGACATTCACGCGCGCGAGGTGATGGAGACCAAGAGCCGCTTGAACGCCATCATGGCCAAGCACACGGGGCAGACTGTCGAGCGCATCATGGCGGACAGCGACCGGGACAACTTTATGACCGCCGAACAAGCCAAAGCGTATGGAATAGTGGATTCCATGCTCGAAAAACGCGGCGAGCTGCCGATTAAGGCTTAGGGCGCCAGATTAGCCGCGGTGCGATTGCGGAACCCGGTCACAGCCCGCGGGACCTTATCTTTGCGCACGGTCGGCCGGGTGCTATATAGTCGATACCGTAGCTGTGTCGCCGGCCCGCAAGCCAAGGCGGCGCGGCCCATTTGAGGACAGCATGAGCGAAGATTCGCGCGGTAAACATGATGACGGCAAGCTGTTGTACTGCTCCTTCTGTGGAAAGAGCCAACACGAGGTTCGAAAGCTCATAGCAGGCCCCAGCGTTTTCGTCTGCGACGAATGCGTGGAGCTTTGCAACGATATAATCCGCGAAGAACTGGAAGAGCGCGCCGAGCGCACCCGCGACAAGCTCCCCAAGCCTCAGGAAATCAAGAAGGTTCTCGACGAATATGTGATCGGCCAGGAGCGCGCCAAACGCGTGCTCTCCGTGGCGGTGTACAACCACTACAAGCGGCTGCAGACCCGCGGCGCCGAGGGCGTGCGATCCCGCGATGACGTGGAGCTCGCCAAGAGCAACATTCTACTGATCGGACCCACGGGATCCGGCAAGACGCTGCTGGCCGAAACGCTGGCGCGCTTGTTGAATGTGCCCTTCACCATAGCGGATGCCACGACCTTGACGGAAGCCGGCTACGTCGGCGAGGACGTCGAGAACATCATTCAGAAGCTTTTGCAGAAATGCGACTATGACGTCGAGAAGGCGCAGACCGGTATCGTCTATATCGATGAAATCGACAAGATCTCGCGCAAGTCGGACAACCCTTCCATCACCCGCGATGTTTCCGGCGAGGGCGTGCAGCAGGCTCTGCTCAAGCTGATCGAAGGCACCATCGCCTCGGTGCCGCCGCAGGGCGGGCGCAAGCATCCGCAGCAGGAATTCCTGCAGGTCGATACCACCAACATCCTGTTCATTTGCGGCGGTGCTTTCGCGGGTCTGGAAAAGATCATCATGAACCGCACGCACAAAAGCGGCATCGGCTTCATCGCCGAGGTGCGCGAACACAATGCACGGCCGCATGGCAATGATGTGTTCCATGACACAGAACCCGAGGATTTGATCAAGTACGGTCTCATTCCGGAGTTCGTGGGCCGCCTGCCGGTGGTCGCGACGCTGGAGGAGTTGGACGAAGACGCGCTGATTTCCATCTTGATGCAGCCGAAGAATGCGCTGACCAAGCAATATCGAAAGCTGTTCGACATGGAAGGCGTGGAACTGGATTTCCGGGAAGATGCGCTGCGCTCGGTGGCGCGAAAGGCGATGCAGCGCAAGACCGGCGCGCGCGGCCTGCGCACCATCCTCGAGAATGTGCTGCTGGACACGATGTACGACTTGCCGTCGTTGCGAAATGTGCAGAAGGTCGTTGTCGATGAACAGGTGATCGAAGGCCAGAACAAACCCTACATTGTCCACCGTACCGAGGAGACTCGGCTGGTGGCTCCGGTTGAGGAACAGCGGCGCCCGACGGGCTCGGACCATCTTTGAGCCGAACTTGAAACCCATCGCAGGCGGCCGCATGTACCTCGAACGGCGAATTTTGCCGAGCGTACCTGCCACAACCTAAAAGGCCAGCCTAGTGAGCGATGAATCCAGTCCCGATGTCCCCGAATTAGAGAACGTGTTGCGCGGTACGCCGGTTTTACCGCTGCGCGATGTAGTGGTTTACCCGCATATGGTGATTCCGCTGTTCGTCGGCCGCGAAAAGTCCATCGTCGCGTTGGACCTTGCCATGAAGGCCGACAAACGCATTCTCTTGGTGGCCCAGAAGCAGGCGGATGTCGATGATCCGAAGGTCGAGGACCTCTACCGGGTGGGGACCATTGCGACCATCCTGCAGCTTCTGAAGCTGCCGGACGGCACCGTAAAGGTGCTGGTTGAGGGTGTGGACCGCGCCAGCATCGAAAAACTGACGGAAGGCGAGTTCTTTTCCGCTGAAATCACGCCCCTGCCGGATCTGGAGCGCTATGAAGAGCGCGAAATGGACGTGCTCACCCGCTCAGTGATCACCCAGTTCGAACAATATGTCAAATTGAATAAGAAGGTGCCCCCGGAGATCCTGACTTCGCTGGCGGGCATCGAGCAGGCGGGCCGCCTGGCCGACACCGTCGCCGCCCATATGTCCCTGAAGCTGTCCGAGAAGCAAAAAGTTCTCGAAATCCCGGATGTACGCAAGCGCCTGGAGCACATGCTGGCTGTCATCGAGGGCGAGATGGACGTGCTGCAGATCGAAAAGCGCATACGCGGCCGCGTCAAGCAGCAGATGGAAAAGAGCCAGCGCGAGTACTACCTGAATGAGCAGATGAAGGCCATCCAGAAGGAATTGGGCGAACTCGATGATGCGCCGAACGAAATCGGCGAATTGGAGAAGCGCATCAAAGCGGCGGGCATGCCGAAGGAAGCGCGCGAGAAAGCCAACTCCGAGCTCGCCAAGTTGAAATTGATGTCGCCGATGTCAGCCGAAGCCACGGTGGTGCGCAACTACATCGATTGGCTGGTGAAGTCGCCCTGGAAGAAGCGCAGCAAGGTGCATTTGGATATCACGGCCGCGGAGAAAGTGCTCGAGGCTGATCACTACGGCCTCGACAAGGTCAAAGAGCGCATCGTCGAGTACCTGGCGGTGCAGCAACGCGTGAAGAACCTGCGTGGCCCGATCCTGTGCTTGGTGGGTCCCCCCGGCGTCGGCAAGACCTCGCTGGGCCAGAGCGTGGCGCGCGCCACCAATCGCAAGTTTGTACGCATGTCCCTGGGCGGCGTGCGCGACGAGGCGGAGATTCGCGGGCACCGGCGCACGTATATCGGTTCGATGCCGGGCAAGATCATTCAAAATCTCGCGAAGTGCGGGGTTCGTAATCCCTTGTTCTTGCTCGACGAGGTGGACAAGATGTCCACGGATTTCCGCGGCGATCCCTCCTCGGCGCTGCTGGAAGTGCTCGATCCGGAGCAGAACAGCACCTTCAACGATCATTATCTGGAGGTCGACTTCGATCTATCCGAGGTGATGTTCGTGTGCACCGCGAACAGCTTGAACATCCCTGCGCCTTTGCTGGATCGCATGGAAGTGATTCGAATTCCGGGGTACACGGAAGATGAAAAGAGCAATATCGCGCGGCGCTACCTGCTGCCGAAACAGGTCAAACAGAATGGCCTGAAACCGGATGAACTCATCGTGGCGGATGAGGCCATTCAAGACATGATCCGTTTCTATACCCGCGAGGCCGGGGTGCGAAACCTCGAGCGCGAGATCTCGAAAATCGGCCGCAAGTCGGTGAAGCAGCTGCTGCTCAAGCCCGAAGAGAAGACCGTCACCGTCGATTCGGCCAACCTCGACAAATACCTGGGCGTGCGCCGCTTTCGTTACGGCAAGGCGGAGGAAAGCAACCGCATCGGTCAGGTCACAGGGTTGGCGTGGACCGAGGTGGGCGGCGAATTGCTCACCATCGAGTCGGCCGTGGTCGCCGGCAAGGGCAAGCTCACGCATACCGGCCAGCTTGGCGAGGTTATGCAGGAATCCATCCAGGCCGCGATGACGGTGGTGCGCAGCCGTTCTTCCATGCTGGGATTGGACGTCGATTTCTATCAGAAGGCGGATGTGCACATTCACGTTCCGGAAGGGGCGACGCCGAAGGACGGGCCGAGCGCCGGCGTCGGCATGTGCACCGCATTGATTTCCGCGCTGACCAAGATTCCGGTGCGCTCGGATGTGGCGATGACCGGGGAAATCACGCTGCGCGGCGAAGTGCTGCCCATCGGCGGGTTGAAGGAAAAGCTGCTGGCGGCGCATCGCGGCGGCATCACCACGGTATTGATCCCTGACGATAACACCAAGGATCTGGCCGAGATCCCTGACAACATCAAGGAAAAACTCGATATCCGCTCGGTGAAGTGGATTGACGAGGTGCTGCAGGTCGCGCTCATGCACATGCCCGTGCCGCTGCCGGCACCGGCGGAGGCGCTGAAGCCACCCGAGGCGATTGCGGGTGACAAGCGGCGCCGGCGAGCTTCGAAGAGCCAGGTGAGGGCGCACTAGCGCCCCCATTGCCATCCCCAAATTGCCATCCTCATAGACCTCGCGTAGACTTCCGCGCCTCTTCCAGGGGGTGCTTAGCTCAGCTGGTAGAGCATCGCCTTTACACGGCGAGGGTCGGGGGTTCGATCCCCTCAGCACCCACCAAACAGCGGAGTGGTAGTTCAGCTGGTTAGAATACCGGCCTGTCACGCCGGGGGTCGCGGGTTCGAGTCCCGTCCACTCCGCCATTTCCTTGATGTTGTCGCGCGAGCCGTAAGGCCGCGCCGCGGTGAAGGGAAGGGTTTTAAACTTAGGTTGGGATCATGCTGCAAAGTATTCACGACAAGCTCAAGGGTTGGTTGGCCTACGTGGTGTTGGGCGCCATCGGCCTGGTTTTCGTTTTCTGGGGCATCAATTGGACCTTGAGCGCCCCCAACTATGTGGCCAAGGTCAACGGCACCGAAATCTCCGCAAACGAGGTGCGCCAGTCCTACCAGCAGCAGCTCGCGCAGGTCGAGCGCCAGACCAACGTGCCGCTCGATGAAGCGATGCGCAACGAGATCAAACGCCGCGTGCTCGAGGACTATGTGAACAGCGAAGCGCTGGTCACGCGCGCCGACAAGCTGGGATATCGCGTCAGCGACGACGACTTGCTGGCCGAAATGGCGAGAATTCCGGCGTTTCAAGTCGACGGCAAGTTCGACAAGGCACATGCGCTCGCCATTTTGAATGCGCAGGGCCGTTCGGTCTCCGAAATCGAGGGTATGTTTCGGCGTGACGTGAAACTGCGGCAGTTGGACACGGCGCTATCCGTCTCGAGCTTCGCAACCCCGACTGAACTGAAGGAATTTCGCACGCTCGTTCGTCAGCAGCGTGAACTTGCCTGGATGACTCTGGCGGCGAGCAAGTACGCCGCGGATGCCGTTCCCGATGAGGCGGCCGTCAAGGCGTATTACGAGGCGCACAAGTCCGAATACATGACGCCGGAGACTGTGAATCTGCGCTATGTCGAGCTCAGCCTGGCCGATCTGTCCTCGAAGGTCAGCGTCGATGATGCGCAGCTCAAGGCCTACTACGATGAGCAGAAGGCCAAGACGCCGGAGCGTTTTTCGCAGGCGGAACAGCGCCGCGTGAGCCACATCCTGCTGGCGGTAAACGATCCGAAAGAGGACGCGGCGGTCAAAGCCAAGGCCGACGGCATTTTGAAGCGAGCGCAGGCGGGCGAAGACTTTTCGAAGCTGGCGAAGGAATTCTCCCAGGATCCGGGCTCCGCGAACCAAGGCGGCGATCTCGGTTGGTCGGAGCGCAAGATTTTTGTCGGTCCTTTCGCCGACGTGGCTTTCAGCATGAAAGTCGACGAGATCAAAGGTCCGGTGAAAACGCAGTTCGGATATCACATCTTGAAGCTCGTCGGCATTCAGCCGCCTTCGGTGAAGACTTTCGATGCCGCCAAGGCCGAATTGGAAACCGAGTACCAACGCAATGAAGCCGAGCGGCTGTTCAACAACGCCCAGGATCAGCTGGCAGACGCCGCGCTGCAAAATGCCACTGATATCGAGGTGGTCGCCAAGAAGGCGGGGCTGGCCGTGCAGGAGATCGCCAATTTCAGCCGGCATGACGGCGGCGGCGCACTGGGCAAGGTGCCGGCGGTGATCGAGGCGGCGTTCAGCCCGGATGTGCTGGACGGTCGCTTGAGTCCCATTGTCGAGGTGGAAAAGGGGCGTGGGGTGGTGCTGAAGGCAACGGATCACAAGGTGCCGCAGCAAAAACCGCTCGAGGCCGTGCGCGCCGAGGTGGTGGCGGCGTGGAAGAAGCAGCGGGGCGTGGAACTCGCGCAGGTTGCGGCGGCCGAGGCCGTTAAGCGGCTAAATGCCGGGGAGTCCTTGGAGACCGTGGCGAAGAGCCTCGCTGTGCCGCTGCAGGCGCCGAAGTTCATTTCTAGATCCGATCGGGACCTGCCGTCGGAAGTGGGCACGGCGCTGTTCAGCGCGCCCAAACCGGGGCAGAAGCCGATCTATGAAAACGTCGCGCTTGCCAATGGCGACGCGGCAGTCCTGGCCTTCAGCGCCGTGCGCGAGGATCCCAACGCGGCTGCCCTCAAGGAGACCGATATGCGCCGGCAGTACGCCGGACGCATCGCTTCGGGAGAGGCGCAAAGCTATGCCGCCGCCGCGCGCGCCGATGCCGATGTGACCTTGAATCCCAAGGCAATCGACTAGCGACGCGCGGAATATAGAAACAGGCTCTTAATTGGCCGATTTACTGCACCAATTTTCGGATTGGTATCTTGCGTCCCTCGCCCAAGGCAGCTATTGGCTCATCGCGGCGCTCATGACGCTCGAAAGCACCTTCGTGCCCATTCCGAGCGAAATCATCATCCCGCCGGCCGCCTATTTGGCGCACACCCAAGGTCAGATGTCCCTGCTCGGCATTATTCTGTCGGGCACAGCGGGTTCCTGGCTGGGTGCATCGCTCATGTACTGGGGGTCGCGCGCGTTGGGCCGGCCGCTGGTTTTGCGTCTGGGTCCCTACGTTGGGCTTTCTCGCGCAAAGGTCGAGCTGGCGGAGCGCTGGTGCGCCCGCTATGAGGGGGCGGGTGTGTTTTTCTCGCGTCTATTGCCCGTCATTCGCCATCTGATCGGTATACCGGTCGGTATCCTGCGCATGGACTTTCGCCGCTACGCGATTGCTACGCTGGCCGGATCGCTGCTCTGGTGCACGGTATTGGCTTGGCTGGGCGCAACGCTGGGGAGGCACCCAGAATTGCTGGCCGGCTCCCTGCACCGATTCTTTGCCCTGGTGCTCGCGGTGGCAGCCATCCTGGCGGCGCTGTATTACTTCTTCGTCCAGCGGCTGGCGCGTCGGTAGACATTGGATTATTACCCGTGTAATGTACACGGGTAGGCAACGTCTATGCGTGACACCCACTACGACCCGAAAGCACCCAAACAGACCGTCAGCATTACGCTGAATTCCGACCTGTATTCCAAGGCGAAGGTGCTGGGTATCAATGCCTCAAAGGTCGCAGAAGAGGCGCTCGCGGATGAATACGCGAGGCGCCGCTCCGAAGCGCTGCTTGAGGAGTTGCGACGGGACTTATCGGCGGTAGAGAGTTACGAGGAGCAGCACGGTTCCTTCCCGGAACTGGTGCGCGCGCATTACGAGCGCGATGACTCAGTTTGATGTGTTTGTAAACCCGATCCCGACAGCGCGGCCTGCTTATCCCTTTGTGGTCGCCATGCAATCGGATATTGCAAGGCACGCAACCGACCAGATTGTTGCGCCGCTTGCGCCATGTACGTCCATGAGTAAGACAGCGGGACGCCTAACGCCGACAGTCGTCGTGAATGGCACGGATCACGCCGTCCTTGTTCCTCGATTGACTGCCATGCGTACAGCTGACCTCTCGCGGCATGTCGGCTCGATTGCCGGCGCGCGCGGCGAATTGCTCGCCGCTATCGATTATTTATTTTTTGGTGTTTAGCGATTAGGTCGTCGCCGCGCCTGTGGGGGCCGCGCCCGCCGGCACCGGCACCACGGCCGGCCACTTGGCGAATATCGCCGCCGTCGCCAGATCGATTTTCTGCACCGCTTCCGGGCCCGAGAGTTCGTAGGTGGTCTGGCTGGCGCTCGCGTGCCAGATCGGCTTGTGGGTTTTCGCGTCGAACAAATCCACCGCGATGCGTGTTTCGGTGGAAGCCCAATTGCCGTCGTAGCCCCAGCCGTAGCCACCGTAGCGCCAGCCCCGGCCGTAGTAGCCGTAGCCCCAGCCGGCCCCGTAGTAGCCGCCGTAATAACCATCGAATACCTGACGTGAGCCCATGGCGTAGCCAACCACGCAATCAGCCTGGGCTCGATCGACGAGTTGGATGCCTCTCGCGGCCATGTTGGATTGGATGGAAACCTTCAGCCGCTCCGCATTCAGGGGATTGCCGTAGGCCGCAGGTTGGTCAACGCCCGCCACGTGCTCAGTGGCGAAGGCGTAGGTATGACAACCGTCAACGGTGATGTCGTGCGCCGAATCGGTTCGGACCGTGACGGTCTCACAAGCACAGAGCCCGAAGGCCGCCGTGGTTGCGATCACGACGTGAATCAATTTCGGACTTAACATGTGTTATCCCCTCGAAGGTCGACAACCTAACCTAAACGTTAGATCCCAAAGTTGGTTGACAAGTTCACCCGCCATCGCCTTCGGCGGGGAAACTCATGCCCACGGTGTGGAAACCCCCGTCCACATATAATACTTCGCCGGTGATGCCGGCGGCCAAATCGGAACACAGAAACGCCGCTGAATTGCCGACATCGTCGATGGTCACGTTGCGCCGGATCGGGGCGGTGGCCGCCACATGGCTGAGCATTTTACGTAAGCCCGGAATGCCCGCGGCCGACAGCGTTTTAATGGGGCCCGCGGAGATGGCATTCACCCGAATGCCCTGCGGGCCCAAATCGGCCGCCAGAAACCGCACATTGGCCTCGAGGCTGGCCTTGGCCAACCCCATGACGTTGTAGCCGGGAATCGAACGCACCGCACCCAAATAGCTCAAGGCTACGATGGAGCCGGCGCGGCCCTGCATGAAGGGCTGCGAAGCGCGGGCGAGGGCCGTCAGGCTGTAGCTGGAGATATCGTGAGCCACGCGAAAGTTGTCGCGCGTGGTGGCGCTCAAAAATTCGCCCGTGAGCGCCTCGCGTGTGGCGAATGCCACGGCATGGACCAAAATATCGAACGCGGGCCATCGGGTCTTAAGGAAGGCGAAGCCCTTGGCAATGTCCTCATCGCCGCCCACATCCATGACGAAGGTGATATCCGAGCCGAGCTGCTTGGCCAGGGGGACGACCCGGTCGGCCATGCGCTCGATATGCGCGAAGGCCAGTTCCGCCCCTTCGCGATGCATGGCCTGCGCGATGCCCCAGGCGATGGAGCGATCGGTGGCGAGGCCCACGATCAGCGCCCGTTTGCCGCTCAAAAAGCCCATTTCCGCTCCTATCCTTGCTGCCGGTTCGGATCCACGTACATGACGAGCCGTTGCCCGGCCTTGATCTGGTGATGCTCGTTGAGCCCGTTCCAGTTCTTGAGCTGCGTCACCGAAACCTGAAATTGCTTCGATATGCTGTAGACAGTGTCGCCGCTGCGCACCGTGTAGAGCAAGCGGCGTCCGGAATCCGCACCTTCATCTCGATAACGACGGGAACTGGCCTTGATCACCAAGCGCTGTCCCTTCACCAGCGTGTCGTCGGCATTCATGTTATTGAGGCTCGCCAGGGTGCTCACCGGCATGCCGTGGCGGCGCGCGATGGAACTCAAGGTCTCGCCCGCCCGCACCCGATAGACGATCTGAGAATGTCTGCGTCCGGTATCGGTTTCCGGTCGATCCACCCGCGCTGCCGCCAGCAGGACCTTCTCGGACAACTGGTCGTTGACCTGCGGAATTTTCAGGCTCTCCCCGGAGGTGACCTTGCCGCCTTGAATATCGTTGATCTTGGCGATGACCACCGATGAGACGCCGTATTGCTTGGCGATCATCGCCAGCGTTTCGTTGCGCTTCACTTCGTGGCTGACGTAGGGTACGCGGTCATCGGGTCCCAAGGTTTTCAAGGCCGAATCGAAACCATCGGCATTGTCGATCGGCACCAGCATGCGGTGCGGTCCCTCCGGGTCCGTCGCCCAACGGTTGTAACCGGGATTGAGCGCGATCAATTCATCGTAGCTGGTGCCCGCCAATTTCGCGGCAATCGTCAAGTCGATTTGCGAACCGGTATCGATGACGGCGAAGTAAGGCTCATTGGGTATTGCCGCGAACTCCAGCCCGTAACGTTCCGGCTCCGCCATCAGGCGCTTCAGGGCCAGAAGCTTCGGCACATACGCGCGGGTCTCGGCCGGCAGCCGCAGATGCCAAAAATCGGTGGGTTTGCCGTGGGCGCGGTTATATTCCAGTTCGCGTAGCACGTTGTTCTCGCCGACGTTGTAGGCGGCGATGGCCAGAAGCCAATCACCGTCGAATTGATCGTGCAGCGCCTGTAGATAGTCCAACGCCGCCCGCGTGGATTCGATCACATCGCGCCTGCCGTCGTACCACCAATCCCGTTTCAAGCCGAAGCGCGCGCCGGTGCCGGGAATGAACTGCCACAAGCCCGCGGCGCGACTAGTGGAGTAGGCAAACGGTTCGTACGCGCTTTCCACGACCGGGAGCAACGCAAACTCCAGCGGCATGCCGCGTGCTTCCACCTCGGTGATGACGTGGTACAGGTAGCGCTGGCCGCGCTGGAACACCCGTTCCATGTAGTCCTGATTGTGCTCAAACCAGGCGAGCTGCACATCGATCGCCGGCTCCTGCACTTCTTGGAAGGCGAAGCCGGCGCGCATGCGGTCGAACAAGTCGTCGTAATCCTCGCCGTTGTGATGCTGCCATTCGCGCGGCATGGTCAATGCCGGGGAACCGGCCGCGGCCGCGTCGCCCACGCTGATCGGCGGCGTTTCAGAGGCGGGCGGGGGCAAAATCAGTGGCTCGCGTTTAGCCGGTTCAGAGGGTTGGTGCGCGCAGGCGCAAAGCAGCAATAAAAGGCTGCCCAAGAAACTGTATTGCCGGATACGCATCATCGGTCGGCCTAGCGGAAAGTATCCTTCCAGGCACGCAGGACGGCGAATACCTCGGCGGGGTCCGGCAGGCTCTTGCCGGCGCGGGTTTCTGCGGCGGTGCGCACATTGGGTTTGTCGCAGCGCAAAAACGGATTCACGCGGATTTCCATGCTCAAAGTGGAGGGAAGACTGGGGTCGCCGGCGCTGCGGATGCGCTGCACGCTCTCCTGGTACTCCTGTGCGGCGATATTGTTGGGCTCGACGGTCAGCGCGAAACGTAGATTGGCGGCGGTGTATTCATGACCGCAGAAAACCTGAGTCTCGGGCGGCAGTTCCCGTAGGCGATTCAGTGAGGCATTCATCTGCTCTGGCGTACCCTCGAACATCCGACCGCAACCGGCGCTGAAGAGGGTGTCGCCGCAGAAAAGCGCCCCATGTCCCAACAACGCGATGTGGCTGACTGTATGCCCGGGCACGTGCAAAGTCTCGAACTCAAGTCCCAAGTCCGGCAACTCGCAGCGCTCCCGATCGCGCAAAGTGTGGGTCTTCAGGCCGATGCGCGAATCGTCGGGACCGATCACGGGCACCTTCCAATGCTGCAGCAGTTCGGGCACGCCCCCGATATGATCCGGATGATGGTGGGTGAGCAAAATGGCCGCTAAGCTTAAGTCCTGGCGCTTGAGCTCCGCGAGCACGGGATCCGCCTCGCCGGGGTCCACCGCGACCACCTGGGCGGGGGCCTTCGGCGACTCGATGATCCAGATATAGTTGTCTGCGAAGGCGCGCACAGGGCGCACGTTAAGATGCGTAGTGTTGATTGACATTTTGCGGCGTATTTAACCTGTAACATCCGAACTTCGCTAGTGTTTTTATGGGGAGCCTGGGATTGGAATCGACGGTCAGCGCGCGAGTCGGCAATTGGTTCGAGGGCCCCTTGGGCGCCCGCGTGCTGCGCGAGGAAGCGGCTTTGGCGACCCTGGCGCTCGAGGATGTCTTCGGCTTTGAGCTGCTGCAAGTCGGGACGTGGGGTCCTGCGCACCATCTTCTCGATGGGGCGCGCACTCAGCATACGACGCTCCTGGCGCCCGAGCTCGATGAGCGCGTGACCCTATGCGCGCCGCTCGATAGCCTGCCGTTTCGCTCCGATTCCATCGATGCGATTCTCCTGCCGCATACCTTGGAATTGGTCGAGGATCCCTACGCGGTGCTGCGCGAGGCCGAACGCGTGCTCACCGGCGAAGGTTGCCTCATGATCTGCGGCTTCAATCCTTTGAGCGGGTGGGGCGCGCGGCGCCTATTTGCCCAATATGTCGGGTGGCCGGCGTTTCCGCCGGACACGCAGCGCATGCTCTCGGAGCGGCGACTGCGAGACTGGGTGGCGCTACTGGGGTTTGATGTCGAACGTGTGCATGGTTATTTGGGCCTGCTGCCGCTCACCGGAGGGACGCAGGAATTCCGGCCCCGTGCCCCATTGACCGCGGGTGCTTACCTGCTCAAGGCGCGGAAACGCCTGCCCACCTTGACAATGGTGCGACCGCGACGGCGCGCGCGCCAGCGGGTGCTGGTTGGTGCAGCGGAGCCCACCCACAAAGTGAGGCCATGACGGCAGTCGAGATTTTTACGGACGGTGCCTGCCGCGGCAATCCGGGTCCCGGCGGCTGGGCAGCGTTGCTCGTCTCGGGTAAGGAGCGCCGCGAGGTTTCGGGCGCCGAGGCGGCCACAACCAATAATCGCATGGAGCTCACCGCCGCCATCGGTGGCTTGGGCGCTCTGAAACGACGCTGTTCAGTGAAGTTGTATACCGATTCAAAGTACGTGCTACAAGGCATCACCGAATGGCTGCCGAACTGGAAAGCCCGAGGCTGGCGCACCGCTGCTCGCGAACCGGTCAAGAATCAAGATCTGTGGCAACTGCTGGATGTGGCGGCGGCTTCCCAGGACGTGGAGTGGATATGGGTGAAGGGGCATTCCGGACATGAAGGCAATGAATACGTCGATCAGCTTGCCAACGAGGCCATCGATCGCATGCTGGCTGTGCGGTAACTCTTAAACCATGCGGCAAATCGTGCTCGATACCGAGACCACCGGTCTCGAGGTGGAACAAGATCACCGGATCATCGAAATCGGCTGTGTGGAGCTCATTAATCGGCGCCTCACTGGGAAAAGCTTCCACCGATACTTAAACCCCGAACGCGATATCGACCAAGGCGCGGAATCCGTGCACGGTCTGACGCGCGAGCGGCTCTTGAAGGAGCCCACCTTCTTGCAGGTGCATCTCGAGCTCTTGGAGTTCATCCGCGACGCGGAACTCATCATCCACAACGCGCCCTTCGATGTGGCTTTCCTGAACGCCGAGCTGGCGCGCGGCGAGGAAAAGCTGCGGATCGAGGGCCTATGCCGCGTGCTGGACACCCTCGCGCTCGCCCGGGCGATGCATCCCGGGCAGCGCAACAACCTGGATGCCTTGTGCAAGCGCTACTCGGTGGATAATTCGCATCGCGAGTATCACGGCGCACTGCTCGACGCTCGAATACTCGCCGAAGTTTATCTGGCGATGACGGGCGGACAGGGCAGCCTCACGTTGAGCGCCGAGTCCGACACGGTGCGGAGCAATTCGCGCCTGATCATCCCTTCGGAGTCGTCGACCGACATTGGCTTGGTCGTGATCCAAGCCAATGAGGAAGAAGCCGGGGCCCATGAACACATTCTCGCGCTCCTGGACAAGGCTTCGTCAGGCAAAACGGTGTGGCGCACATTGTGAAGCTGCTCGTGACCGGCGCGGCCGGCTTCATCGGGTTTCACACCGCGAAGCTCCTCCTCGAACGGGGCGATGAGGTGGTCGGGCTCGATAATTTGAATGCCTACTACGATCCTACCTTAAAACATTCCCGTCTCGAGATTCTGCAAGACTATGAGGCCTTTGAATTCGTAAAGGCGGATCTCGCGGATCGCGAGGCCATGGATGCGCTGTTCAGCACGGGAAATTTTCAGCGGGTGGTGCACCTGGGTGCGCAGGCCGGTGTGCGCTATTCCATCGAGAATCCTCATGCCTACGTTCATAGCAACCTCGTGGGATTCCTGCAGGTAATCGAGGGGTGTCGCAACTATGAAGTCGAGCACCTGGTTTACGCCTCCACGAGTTCGGTGTACGGGGCGAATACCCGCATGCCGTTTTCGGAGCTGCAAGGCGTGGATCATCCGATGACCTTGTATGCCGCCACCAAACGATCCAATGAATTGATGGCCCATAGCTATTCCTCGTTGTACGGCTTGCCGACCACGGGCCTGCGCTTCTTCACGGTGTACGGTCCGTGGGGCCGGCCTGACATGGCGTTGTTTCTATTCACCAAGAACATCCTCGCGGGTCTCCCCATCGATGTGTTCAATGACGGGTACCATCAGCGCGATTTCACCTATGTGGACGACATCGTCAAGGGCGTTGCCGCGGCGGTGGATCAGATCGCCGCCCCGGATTTAAGCTGGGACTCCGATCATCCCAATCCCAGCACCAGCAGCGCACCCTTTAGGATTTACAACATCGGCAATCAAAGGCCGGTTGAACTGCTGCGTTATATCGAGGTGCTCGAGAAATGTTTGGGGAGAAAGGCGCAGAAGAACTTTCTACCCAAACAGCAGGGTGATCTGCCCGATACCTGGGCCGACGTGGAAGCCCTGGCACGCGACGTGGGATATCGTCCGTCGACGGAATTGGAAACGGGTGTGAAGCACTTCGTCGAATGGTATCTTGCCTACTATCACCCGCAATCCTCTTGAGCGAACCGGTTATGAGCCAATTGAATTCGACTCTCCCGGCCTGGGCTGCGGTTGCGGCACACGCCAAGGAACTCTCCAAGGTGCATATTCGGGATCTGTCGGCCACGGATCCCAAACGCTGGCAAAATTTTCACGTAGAACACTTAGGCTGGCTGCTCGACATGTCGCGTCAGCGCATCACGCGCCAGACCTTGCCGCACTTGTTTGATTTGGCGCGGGCAGTGGATCTCGAGGGTCGCATCGCTGCGATGTTTCGCGGCGATCCGATCAACAGCACCGAGCAGCGGGCCGTGCTGCATACCGCGCTGCGCTCCGATTTTGCCGGCGGACCCGCCATCCAGGCCGAGGTCAAGGCTTCGCGCCAAAGCCTGCGCAGCTTTGTCGCCGCAGTGCGCAGTGGCAGAAAACTGGGTATCACCGGGAAGAAGTTCAAACATGTCGTGAACATCGGCATCGGCGGTTCGGACTTGGGACCGCTCCTGGTCTGCGAAGCGCTGCGCCACGAGTGGAGTGGCGATCTCACGCCGCACTTCGTTTCGAATGTGGACCGCACGCAGCTCGAGGACCTGATTCGCACCCTCGATCCGGCCGAGGTCCTGGTGATTGTTTGCTCCAAGACTTTCGTCACGCAGGAGACGCAGGCGAATGCCAATGCGGCGCGCGCCTGGATCGTGGGCGCATTGGGCGAGGCCTCCCCGGCCAATCACTTCGCGGCCGTGTCCACCAACAATCAGGCCATGGATAAATTTGGCATCGCGGGAGATCATCGCTTCACCATGTGGGATTGGGTGGGCGGACGTTATTCGGTGTGGTCGGCCATCGGTCTGATTGCGGAAATCGTCCTTGGCAGCGAGCGCTTCGAGGAATTCCTTAAGGGCGCGAGCGACATCGACCGCCACTTCACGACCGCCCCGTTCGAACAGAATCTGCCCGTGCTTTTAGGATTGCTCGGCGCTTGGAATCGCACCTTTTTAGGCCTGCCGACGCTTGCCGTACTGCCGTACGATCAACGGCTGGCGCGGCTGCCGGCGTACTTGCAACAGCTGGAGATGGAGAGCAACGGGAAATCGGTGTCCCTTGATGGCCTGCACGTGAACTTCGCCACAGCGCCCATCGTTTGGGGGGAGCCGGGCTCGAATGCACAGCACTCGTTTTTTCAAATGCTGCACCAGGGGACCCTGACTCAGGCTCTGGATTTCATTGCGCCCTTGCGAGGTTCGTGGGGCGGCACCGAGGGACAAGATCTGGCGCTGCAGAACTGCTTTGCCCAGTCGCAGGCGTTTGCCTTCGGGCACAGCCTCGCGGATGTCGAGGCCGAGATGCGCAAGGCCGGCGTCAGCGCCGCGGAAATCACCCGCATCGGTCCGCACCGCGTGCACGAGGGCAATCGCCCGAGTTCCCTGCTCATGTATCCGCAGACCACGGCGCGAACGCTGGGGCAATTGCTCGCATTGTATGAACACAGCGTGTTCGTTCAGGGAAGTCTCTGGGGCGTGAATTCCTTCGATCAATACGGTGTGGAATTGGGAAAAAAGCTGGCGGCCGGCATCGATATGAGCGGCGCGAAGTCGCCGCAAGGCGAGGGCGCCGCGGGCCTCGCGGCCTTGATCAGCTATGTCGCCGAGCAGCGCGCGAAACCACGATAATGAGCAGGCGCAAGGGCATTATCTTGGCAGGCGGCGCCGGCACCCGGCTGCATCCCATCACCACATCGTTGTCCAAGCAGCTTCTGCCGGTCTACGACAAGCCGATGATCTACTATCCGCTGGCCACCTTGATGTCTGCCGGCATTCGCGAATATCTGATCATCACGACGCCGCGCGACGGACAGGCGTTCCGAAACTTGTTGGGATCCGGTGCGCAGTGGGGATTGTCGTTTGAGTACATCGTTCAAGCGCAGCCCAATGGGATTGCACAGGCCCTAATATTGGGCGAAGCCTTCCTCGACGGCGCACCTTCGGCACTGATTCTGGGCGATAACATTTTTTATGGGGCCAACCTGACCGCCTTGCTGCAGGCGGCGTCCCAGCGCGCATCGGGAGCCACGGTATTCGGTTACTACGTGCAGGATCCGGAACGGTATGGCGTGGTCAAATTCGACGCACAGGGCAAAGTGGCGGACATTTTGGAGAAGCCCCAGTCGCCGCCCTCCAACTATGCAGTGACCGGCATCTATTTTTACGATGGCCGCGCGCCGACCTTGGCTAAGGCACTGACGCCTTCGCCTCGGGGCGAGCTCGAGATCACGGACTTAAACCGCGCCTACTTGAAGTTACGCGACTTGTATGTCGAGCGCTTGGGGCGCGGCACGGCGTGGCTCGATACCGGAACGCACAACTCGCTGCTCGATGCGGGCGTGTTTGTACGCATTATCGAGGAGCGGCAGGGTCTTAAAATCGCCTGCGTGGAAGAGATTGCCTGGCGTGCGGGGTTTATCAGCACGGAGCATCTTGTAGAACTTGCGAAACCGCTGGCAAAGAGCGGCTACGGTGAGTACTTGCTGCGAATCGTCAAAGAAGCCGCGCAACAGTGATGCGCCTGCGATCATGAAATTTCAGGCGACGCCTATCCAGGATGTGATGTTGATCGAGCCGCAGGTCTTCGGCGATGCGCGCGGATTTTTCCTGGAGACCTGGCAGGCTGAAAAATTTGCCGCCGCCGGCATCGCCGCGAGTTTTGTGCAAGATAACCATAGCCGCTCGTCTCGATGGACCTTGCGCGGTTTACACTTTCAGAGCAAGCACACGCAAGGTAAGTTGGTGCGAGTGACGGCCGGCAGTGTCTTCGACGTCGTGGTGGATCTGCGGCGCAGTTCCAAGACCTTTGGCGCCTGGTGGGGCGTGGAGCTGTCGGCCGACAATCACCTCATCCTGTGGGTGCCGAAAGGACTGGCGCACGGGATATTGGTGACATCGGAGCAGGTGGACTTCTTATACAAGTGCACGGATGTCTATAGCCCGGCGCACGAAAAGACGCTGGCCTGGGATGACCCGGCACTCGCCATCCGCTGGCCGCTCGCCCCTGGCGTTCAGCCAAAACTCTCCTCAAAAGATGCAAAAGGGACATCATTTGCAGAAATCGAGAAGTTCCCGTGAGAGTGCTGGTGCTGGGTGGCGGCCAGGTCGCCGGCGCGGTCAACAAGACAGGCCCCGGCCGGCACGAAATCATCGTTCGAACACATCGGCAACTCGACATTGCCGACCAACGGGCTGTCGAGGAAACATTGGCGGACGTCAAGGCCGACTGGGTGATCAATGCCGCCGCCTATACGGCAGTGGATCGCGCGGAGGATGAGCCGGCGTTGGCACGTGCGGTCAACGATACGGCGGTTGCTTCGATTGCCGAGGCTGCGACGGCCGCAGGCACCAGGCTGCTGCATTTATCGACGGATTTCGTGTTCGACGGGGCATCCGGACGGGCGCACCTGCCCAGCGATGCAACCAATCCTTTGAGCGTTTACGGAGCCACCAAACTGGCCGGCGAACATCACGTCATCGCGAGCCGGATCGGGCATCGTCCTGCGCACCTCGTGGGTGTATGCATCCGCCGGCAAGAATTTTGTTCTGACCATGCTCAAGTTGATGCAGGAGCGGGAACAGGTCAACGTGGTCTGCGATCAGATCGGCAGTCCCACCTGGGCTGGAAGCGCCGCTCAGGCCATCTGGGGGCTGATCGAAGCCTCGGTTGAGGGAGGCGTATATCACTGGACGGATTTGGGCGTGGCCAGTTGGTACGATTTCGCGGTGGCGATTCAAGAAGAAGCGCTCGAGCGCGGCCTGCTGTCGCGAACCGCGCGCGTTGTACCGATCTCGAGCGAATCCTACGCCGACTCGCGCCAAGCGCCCGGGCTTCAGTGTGTTGGACACAACCATCACCCGGACTTTGCTCAAAATGCCCGGCCGTCACTGGCGGCACAACCTAAGGACGATGCTAGATGAAATTCGAACCACGTAATGTCTTCATTACGGGCGGCGCCGGCTTTATCGGCACGAATTTCGTGCGTCATTGGCTGGCGACCACGCAGGAGGGGCGCGTCGTGGTGTTCGATGCGCTTACCTATGCCGGCAACATCGAAAATCTCGCAGGACTGGAGGGCGATCCACGCTATGTATTCGTACGCGGCGACATTTGCGACGAGGCCAAGGTGCGGTCGCTTCTCGAGCAGTTTGAGATCGATACGGTGGTGCATTTTGCCGCGGAGTCTCATGTGGATCGCTCCATTTTAGGACCCGATGACTTCATTCGCACCAATGTGGTCGGCACGCATTCGCTCCTGAAGGCCGCCAAGGCGCGATGGGTGGACCAAAAAAAAGTCCCCGCGCATCGCTTCCACCACGTTTCGACCGATGAAGTGTACGGGTCGTTGGGGCCGGATGATGCGCCGTTCAATGAGGCTACCCCGTACGCTCCAAACTCCCCTTATTCTGCCAGCAAGGCTGCCTCCGACCATCTCGTCAGGGCCTATCACGAGACCTATGGGCTTGAAACCACCGTCACCAACTGCTCGAACAACTACGGACCCTATCATTTTCCCGAGAAATTGATCCCGCTCACGATCGTCAACATCTTGCTGGGCAGGCCGTTACCGATCTACGGCGACGGCATGCAAATTCGGGACTGGCTGCATGTGGACGACCATTGCGAAGCGATTTCGCTGGCGCTCAAGGGAGGGACCCCCGGCGAGGTGTACAACATCGGGGGAAATAGTGAGACGGCGAATATCGACCTGGTGCGAACGTTGTGCGGACTGGTCGATTCACGCCTCAAGGCGCAACCGGAGCTTCAAGGGCCGTTTCCAGGCGCACCGCCTTTCAATGGCAAACAATCGGTGGATCTGATTGCCTTCGTGCGCGACCGGCCCGGCCACGATCGCCGCTACGCCATCGACTACGCGAAGGCCGCGCGCGATCTTAACTACGCCCCTTCAAAGACTCTTCTAATTGGTTTGGCGTCGACCGTGGATTGGTATTTGCACAATATTCGGTGGTGGCAGGCGCTGCTGGGCAGGGATTACGCCGACTGGCTCCGCAAGAACTACGGTCATTGAATGGCCTGCCGATTGCCAGTGCCGCGCGACCTCTCTACAATCCGGGCTCGCCAAGGAGCTTAAACCCTTGTTTTCAGCCGACAAAATTGAGCCGAATGTACACCATGGCCATCCGCCACTCGCAGTTCATTTGATCTGATGCGCATCAGTCCCTATTCGGTGCTTCTGACAATGCTGCTGGGTGCCCTGCCCGCCATTGCGCAGACTCCCACCGCCGACCAATTGTCGGTGCTGAAGAATCTTTCGCCCGATCAACAACAGCAGTTGTTGCAGAGTCTCGGAGCAAAAGGCGACGGCACGGGAAAGAAGACCGATCCGAACTTGCAAATGCCGGAAACCGTGCGACCGCGCAATGAGCAGCTCGATCAATACGACAAGTACGTCAGGGACAAGACCGTCGATGGCAGGCCCCTGCGCCTGCGCGACGAGGATCCGGAACTCCGGCCGGGCGACAGCGTCCTCATCGACCTTGTGACCATCGAGCGGCGGCGCAGGCCCGTCATTCAAGACTCCACGACGACGGCCAGTGGCGCCGGCACCAGCGCGCTCACTGGTCGCGGTTCCAACGCGGGCAATAACAATTCAATGCCGATATCGTCCCAGCCGATGCACGGTCGACAAGACCAACGAAACCGATCCGAATCGAAGCTACGGTCGATCGCCCTATGAGGACAAACCTCTGACCGATGCAGAGAGAGGACAGGATCGAAAATTTCCGGCAACGTATTCTCAAGAACAATCCCTACCAGTTGAATCGTTACGGCGATCTGGAAATTCCGGGACTGCCGTCCATCCCCGTGGCGGGACTCACCGCCATGGAAGCCACCAGCCGATTGAGCGCGGATCCGGATCTGCGCGATTTCATCGTCAAGGTGACCTTGCTGCGTCTCAAGGACGTGGGCGAAGCTGCGTTGAAGCCATTCGGCTACGACCTGTTCGAAGGAGAGCCGAGCACCTTTGCGCCGGTGTCGGATATCCAGGTGCCCCTCGACTATATCGTCGGTCCCGGCGATAAATTGCAAATTCAACTCTATGGCAATGAGCCGGCCAGCTATTCGCTGACCGTAGAGCGCGACGGACGGATCAACTTCCCCAAATTGGGACCCATCAGCGTCAGCGGGTTGACCTTTGAAAATGCCCGGGCCGTCATCGAGCAGCATGTCGCCAAGCAACTCATCGGCAGCCGCGTCAGTGTAACGATGGGGGATTTGCGTTCCATTCGCGTGTTCGTGTTGGGCGAGGCCAATAAGCCGGGTTCCTACACGGTGAGCGGCCTGTCGACGATGACCAACGCATTGTTCGTCAGCGGCGGCGTCAAGAAAATCGGATCACTGCGCAACATTCAGCTCAAACGCAACGGCAGATTGGTCACGGTGCTCGACCTTTATGATTTGCTGTTGCACGGGGATACCAGCGGCGACCGGCAGCTATTGCCGGGTGACGTCATTTTCATTCCGCCCATTGGTCCCATTGTGTCGGTCGATGGAGCGGTGCGCCGGCCCGCGATCTACGAAGTCAAGGGCGAAAAGACCGTCGCCGATGCGATCGAACTCGCCGGAGGCTTGAGTCCTGAGGCCGACGCCAAGCTGGTGCAGATGGAGCGGATCCTGCCCTCCAGCCTGCATGAGATGCAGAACGTCGACCTCACCTCCGAGGCGAGCCATAAATTTCTGCTGGCGAACGGCGACAAACTGCGCATACCGCTGATTCGACCCACGCTGGAAAACTCCGTGACGCTGACGGGCTATGTTTTCCGGCCGGGTGAATTCGAGTACAAGCCGGGACTACATTTGAGCGACGTGCTGGGTAGCTTTGATGAGCTGCGCCCGGATGCCGACCGGCACTACATCATGATTCGGCGCGAAGTGCCGCCTGAGGAAAAGCTCGAAGTCGTCTCCGCCGACCTGACGCGTGCCCTTGCTCACCGCCATGGCGCCAGCGATCCGGAACTTCGTCCCCGAGACAAGATCTTCGTATTCGATCTGTCGGCGAGCCGCGAACGCATCATCGCCCCCATCATTCGTGATCTTGGTCTTCAGGCAACGCCCGAGCAGCCGGCGCAAGCTGGTGAGTATCGACGGCAAGGTCAAGTCGCCTGGCCAGTACCCGCTGCAGCCCGGAATGCACGTCTCGGATCTCATCCGAGCCGGCGGCAGTTTGGAGGATGCCGCCTTCGGCGGCCAGGCGGAGCTCACTCGCTACGAGGTGACCAACGGCGATGCGCGCCAGACCGACCTGATCGCGATCGACCTCGCCGCGATCCGGCGTGGCGACACGACCGCCGACGTCGAGCTGAAACCGTACGACGTTTTGGTCATCAAGCCCATTCCGATGTGGGAGCAACCCGGATCGATCGTGCTCACGGGCGAAGTACGCTTCCCCGGCAAGTATCCGATTCATCGCGGAGAGACGCTGAAATCCGTGCTGGAACGCGCCGGTGGCTTCACCAGTACTGCGCTCTCCCGAAGGCGCGGTTTATATTCGAGAAGAGCTCAAGCAGCGCGAGAAGGATTTGCTCGAACTTGCTCGTGAATCGCATGCAAAGCGATCTGGCCTGCGTTGACGCTCGAATCAATTTCCTCGAGTATCGCAACCTCGAGCGGCAATGCCGGCAACGCCGCGTCGACGAGCATCGCGGTCGGTCAACAACTGATTACGCAGCTGCGCGAGGCAAAACCGGTTGGACGCCTCGTAATCAATCTCGATCGTGTTTGAAAAGCGCGCCAGGCTCGGCCGACGATGTTGAATTGCGCAATGGAGATCAGCTATTGATTCCAAAGCGCAATCAGGAAGTCACCATTCTGGGCGAGGTGCAAAGCCCGACCTCGCACGTGTTTCAGACCGGGCTTACGCGAGACGACTATATTGCAAAGAGTGGCGGAGTCACGCAAAAGGCCGACAAAAAGCGAATCTATGTGGTCAGAGTCAATGGCGATGTCTTTTCGGGCGAGCGCAGCGGATGGTTCAGGCGCTCGCAGTCCGTTGAGATTCATCCGGGCGACACGATCGTCGTTCCTCTGGATACCGAGCGGGTTCGAGCACTTCCGATGTGGCAGGCAATCACGACGATTATCTATAACTTGGCGGTAGCGCTCCTTGCGATACGAAGTGTTTGACGAGGGGCAGGAACTGGCTGGCATAAATAGCGAATCCGGCCGAAGCCGGCGCGTGATTGGACGGCAGCGCAACGATGGAAAATGACCGCAGTGTGGGCGTTATCAGCCTTAGGGATTTGATCACTCCATTGTGGCGGGGACGCTCGCTGATCCTGTCGATGTCGTTGCTGTTTTTTTCCGTGGCGATTGCATACGCATTCTTGGCGGCACCCATCTACCGGTCGACTACGGTCGTCGTTACAGCCAGCATGAATCGCAGTGGACTATCCAATGCGCTCGGCTCAGCTGGCGGCCTGGCGGCGCTTGCAGGGATTAGTCTGCCCAGCGGCGACGGCCGTACCGAGGAATTTCTGGCAGTGCTGCGCTCGCAAGGATTTACCGAAAGCTTTATCAAGGACAATAATCTTTTGCCGCAATTGTATCCCCGCTTATGGGACGCAAGCGTCGGACGCTGGAAGGTGGCGCCCGAGAAACAACCGACGCTGGCAAAGGCATTTCGCAAGTTTGATGATATTCGAACTATTTCGAAAAGCCAGAAAACCGGATTGATCACCGTCGAACTTGAATGGACAGATCGATTACAGGCTGCTGCTTGGTTGAACGATCTAATACGTCGTTTAAACGCGGAAATGCGCGTCCGAGCGATAACGGACGCCGATGCCTACCTGGGGTATCTCGACAAAGAGCTTGCCAAGACCTCGGACATTGGAACTCGCGATGCAATCAACCGCCTCATTGAGAGTCAAATCAAGGAAAAAATGCTGGCAGACGTCACAGAGGAATATGCTCTGCGGATTGTCGATCGCGCTTTGGCTGCCGAAGCGAATGACCCGATCAAACCGCATAAAGTGCAGCTTGCGGCGGTTGGCTTGGTAGTCGGCTTCGTCTTTGGAGCCTTGATCGTCGTTATTCGTTTTGTCGTCGCGCAGCTTCGACGCGATAGCTCGCGGGCGTGACAAGACATGCTTAAATTCGCAGTCGTGGGCTGCGGGCGCATTGCAAAACGACATTCGGAATTGTTGGGCCACAATCAAATTGCCAATGCGCAGCTCGTGGCAGTGTGCGACAAAATAGAAGAGAAAGCGCGCAAGATTGGCGCGCAATTCGGCGTGCCGGCATTTGCCGACATGCACGAAATGCTCGAACACGTTGCGGTCGACGTAATTACTGTGCTCACCGAAAGCGGCAATCACGCGCGCGACGTCATTGCATTGGCCGGCTACGGCAAGCACATTGTGGTCGAAAAACCCATGGCGCTCACGCTCGACGACGCGGATGCCATGATCCAGGCGTGTGACGCCGCTGGCATCAAGCTGTTCGTAGTCAAGCAAAACCGCTTTAATCGACCGGTCGTCAAGCTGCGGGAAGCTATCGAGCAAAAACGTTTCGGCAAGCTGGTGCTCGGTACCGTTAGGGTTCGTTGGTGCCGTCAGCAAGATTATTATGATCAGGACGCCTGGCGTGGCACGTGGGCCCTGGATGGCGGCGTGCTGACCAATCAGGCGAGTCACCACATAGACCTGCTCGAGTGGATGATGGGAGACGTCGAGTCAGCTTACGCGAAGAGTGCGCGGGCGCTGGTCAATATAGAGGCGGAGGACACCGCAGTAGCCGTGCTTCGTTTTAGAAATGGCGCGCTCGGTGTGATTGAGGCCACGACCGCAACACGCCCGAAGGATCTCGAGGGATCGATTTCCATTCTGGGTGAAGGCGGCGTTGTCGAGATCGGTGGTTTCGCCGTCAATGAAATGAAGGTCTGGAATTTCGTTCACCCGCGCCCCGACGATCAGGAGGTGCGCGAACAGTATTCGACCAATCCGCCGAGCGTCTATGGCTTCGGCCATCAGGCTTACTATGCTCACGTGGTCGACTGTATTCTCAACAACAAGCGTCACTTGGTCGATGGTCTTACCGGGCGGCGGAGCCTGGAGTTGATCAACGCCATCTACGAATCCATCGAGACCGGACTTGAAGTTAAGTTGCGTTTCAATCCCCGCTTGTCGCGACTTGGTGTGCGCTAGTGCAGCCCGTACTGCGTTTCTCGGCCATCAAGGACGTTGAGTGCGGCGAGAGGGTAAC
The DNA here is from genome assembly GCA_963775565.1 of uncultured Gammaproteobacteria bacterium. Lineage (GTDB taxonomy): Bacteria > Pseudomonadota > Gammaproteobacteria > Steroidobacterales > Steroidobacteraceae > Bog-1198. The sequence continues at coordinate 10,494 of CAVZJP010000009.1, read as the reverse complement.
GATAGTCGAACCTGTAAATTTATATGGCTGTACGCTCGGCGACGATGTATTTGTGGGTCCATTTGTCGAGGTGCAAAGGAACGTCCGTATAGGCGCGCGCACCAAGGTGCAGTCGCATACTTTCATTTGCGATTTGGTGACCATCGGTGATGACTGTTTCATTTCGCATGGAGCGATGTTCGTAAACGATCTGTTCAAATCCGGAGGGCCGGCTCGCGGCGATCGGAGCCAATGGCTCGCAACGCGGATCGGTAACAGGGTATCGATAGGAACCAATGCGACCATTCTGCCGGTTTCCATCTGCGATGACGTGGTGATCGGAGCGGGCAGCGTTGTAGTTCGCAGTATATCTGAGCCGGGTGTCTATGCTGGAAATCCAGCGCGAAAGCTCCGGGGAATCCGGTGATAAAGTTTCTCGACCTACATTGGCAATATCAATCGATCAAACCGCAAATCGATGGCGCTATCGCGTCGGTGATACGCGATGCCGCATTCATAAGCGGGCGATATGCCAAGGAGTTTGAGGATCGGTTCGCCGAGTTTCTGGGTGGCGGCCAGTGCGTTGGAGTTGCTAACGGTACCGATGCCTTGGAGATTGCCATCGAGGCACTGAGTCTGCCGAAGGGCTCGGAAATAATTGTTCCTGGTAACAGTTTTATCGCAAGCTCTGAAGCAGTGACCCGCAGCGGACTGCGCGTTGTGTTTGCGGACGTGGACCCTCGCTGCTACACGATTTCCGCCGAAACCGTGTCGAGCAAGCTAACAAGACGTACCTCCGCTGTGCTGGCCGTGCATTTGTACGGTCATCCTTGCGACATGGATGCGCTTTGCGCGATGGCGGCGCAAAACAATTTTTACATTATTGAAGATTGTGCTCAGGCGCACGGCGCAGAGTACAAGGGCCGCCGCGTGGGTACCATAGGTCAAATGGCAGCATTCAGTTTCTATCCGGGCAAGAACCTGGGTGCCTTTGGTGACGCAGGCGCGATCACCACCGCGGATGCCGAGCTAGCGTCGCGTGCGAGAAAGATCGCCAATCACGGGCGCATTGGCAAATATGATCATGAATTCGAGGGGCGGAATTCGCGTTTGGATGGAATGCAGGCCGCCATTCTGAGTGCGAAGCTACCATTCCTTGAGGGCTGGATCGCCCGAAGGGTGGAAGTGGCGCAACGCTACTTGGCAGGACTGGGCGGAATCCCCGGCCTTGTATTGCCGCAGCGCATGCCGTGGGCACATCAGGTCTATCACCTGTTCGTGGTCCGGACAAAGAGACGGGATGAGCTCAAGCAATATTTGGGCTCGCGCGGAATCGAATGCGGCGTGCACTATCCGATCGCACTGCCGAAATTGGCCGCTTATGAATATCTTGGCCAGTCAAATGAAGTTATGTTCGCAATCGAGGCGGCCGAAAGTGTGTTGAGTCTTCCGATTGGCGAGCACTTAGACGTAGCGCAGATCGACGAAGTGATTGCAAGTGTTCAAAGTTTTTTCGCCAAATGAATGAACGCCGGACGTTGTTCGGGTCGGCGCTGATTTATACTTTCACCAACGCGCTGGGCGCGGGTGTTCCTTTGTTGATGCTGCCGGTACTCACCAGGGTCTTGACACCAGAGGATTACGGCCGGGTAGCGATGTTTTCGGTCGTCGTTACCGTGCTCGGTGCATTGACTGGGTTGAACGTGCACGGCGCAGTGGGCATCCGGTACTTGGCCAGGGAAAAGCTGGATTTTCCTCGCTATGTAGCCTCCTGTCTTGCGATACTGGCCGGCAGTACCGCGGTGGTTCTCGTCGTCATGGCGGCGCTGCTTGACAGCCTCGAGCGGTTTGCTTCGCTGCCAGGACCATGGTTGCTCGCGGCCGTCCTTGTTTCCGGCGGACAGTTCGTCGTCCAACTACAGCTTGTGATTTGGCAGTACGTGGACAGGGCTTGGACCTACGGTGCCTTTAGGATATTACAGTCCTCTCTCGACGCGGGTCTGTCGCTGCTGCTGGTGTTGGCATTCGGTTTCTCCTGGCAGGGGCGCGCAAGTGGGATCGGGGTCGCTACGACGTTGGCCGCGGCCGTGGCCCTGCTGCTGATGTTCCGGTCTGGTTGGGCTCAATTTCCCGCCAAGTGGGGATATGTGCGCGACGCGTTGCGATTCGGCGTGCCGCTGGTGCCGCATGTGATTGGCGGCCTCCTGATTGCGCTGATCGATCGGTTTCTGGTCAGCAATCTGCTCGACTTGACGAGTACCGGTGTCTATATGGTTGCTGTGCAGATTGGGGCTATTCTCGGGCTTGGCACGGATTCATTCAACAAGGCTTACGTACCGTGGCTGCTTAGGTCGGTCGGCGAATCCAGCCGGGCGCGCGACATACAGATTGTCCGGTTTACGTATCTCTATTTCGCCGGTGTCGCTCTCATTGCTTTTTTGATGGGCGCACTGGCTCCGGTCGTGCTGAGCGTGCTTGTCGGTGATAAATTCCGTGGCGCGGGACCTCTGGTTACCTATGTGGCGCTTGGGTTCGCCTTTGGCGGTATGTACTACATGGTTACTCCCTATGTATTTCTGCGTGGACGCACCGTACGTCTAGCCGCCGTCACGCTAACATGCGGATTGATCAATGTGCCAATGTGTTATTGGCTGCTGAAACGCAACGGCGTGGTGGGTGCTGCGCAGGCCTTTACGATTGCGCAGGCTTCTTTGTTTGCGGCCACCTGGATCTTGGCGAATAGATCCAGGCCGATGCCGTGGTTTGGCGCCATGTTCGCCGCTGAACCTGCATGAATGCCTTATCAGGATCAACGCTTGATGATCTTCTTGTTGTCGAGGACCATCCGTCGATCCTGGATTTCAGGTGTGCCGAGACCCAGATTCCGTTCTGGCCGTTGATCCGGGTTATGTTCCTGAGGATGATGATATCGGATCTGCTCTACAGTGTTTCGCTGCAGGGCGGGACTTCGCGGGCGTCCGTTTTTAGGAAGCTGCGCATTTTGGGCGCGTCTATTTTGCACAACGCGGAAATCAGCTTACATGGTGGCCGCGGGGCTGATGTTCTATTGATGTCGACAGGTCTCGGCATCATCCAGACGGACGGGAAATGGTTCAATCGCCTGTGCGATCACTTTGCCAAATGTCTGCCCGGACGGACTGCGATTTTGGAAGATCAGCACGAATGGAAGTGGCCATTTCCCCGCGAGGCGCGGATGGTATTGCTGCACTCTCCATCGCAGGTACGCAATTACGTGGTTGCCCGAGCCCTGGTGCGCGGGCGCCATTCCAGGGCCGCCGACGAGCTGGTCCATTTCGCGTCGGAGCGAGCGCAGCGGTATCTGCAGTGGCACATGGGAGAGGCTCGGGAGCGCTATCTCGCCGCATTCTTGGCGCTAAAAATTGCAGGGTTGCCGCTCCAGTATCGAAGCTATCAAAGGTTGCTCGCCAAAATTTGCCCAAAAGTCGTTATCAAGGAGGAGGCGTGCTACGGGGCCTCTGCAGCAATGATAGTGGCGGCCAAGGAAATGGGGATCAGAACTGCCGAGTACCAACATGGGGCAGTATCCCGTGGGCACGATGCATATAATGTGGCTCCAGTGCTTAGGTCCAGCCCCGAATACCAGAAGGTACTTCCGGAGTTTTTTCTGGGTTACGGTCGCTGGTGGAACGAGCAGATCAATGTGCCAGTGACCAAGGTCGCAGTTGGCAATCCGCATCGCGATTGGCGGATGCTGGATCTGACTTCGGCTCAGGGCAACGCGGACGTACTGGTGCTCGGTGACGGAATCGAGACCGAGCGTTATCTTGCCTTGGCCAGGGAAATTGCGGCGCAAGTGGGGAATCGCGGTCTTCGAACCTTGTTCAGACCGCATCCCATGGAAAGGGAGCGAATTCGCTCGCTACGTCCCGCCGGCATCGACATTGACCTGAGTCTCGATATATACCAATCGTTGGCGCGCGCATATGCGGTTGTCAGTGAACTCTCAACGGGCATGTTCGAGGCGATAGGAATCTCAGAGAGGGTGTTTCTCTGGGATACTCAAAAGGCGCAATTCGCCTATCCGGAGCATCCGTTTCAACGCTTTAAATCGGCGCAGGACTTGGCAGCAATGCTTGTGGACGGTGGACCGGGAAGGATTTCGCCGGAAGGTTCTGGCGCCATCTGGGCAGCACAGTGGAAACAAAACTACCTGCGGTTCCTGGAAACATGTGGTATCACGCTGCCTGCGCACGAGGTGCGGTTGTGATAGCGATCGTAAATTATGGAATGGGAAATTTAGGGTCCATCAGCAATATGCTGAAAAAGATCGGCGCCGATGCTGAAGTGACTTCGGACCCCGCGAGCATCCGCTGTGCGCGCAAGCTGATACTTCCCGGAGTCGGTGCATTTGACGCAGGCATGCACCAGCTTGCGCAGCTTGGACTTGTGGATGCGCTCAATGAGCAAGCTACAATTCGACGCGTCCCCATCTTGGGAATTTGCCTTGGCATGCAGCTTATGACCGCGTCGAGCGAGGAGGGCGTACTTCCCGGGCTGGGATGGGTGGATGCCGAAACGCGCCGCTTCGATCTGCCGCCGGGTTCCGCCCTCAAGGTGCCGCACATGGGGTGGAATGTCGTCGCCGCTTCCAAGTCCTCAGCGCTACTGCGCGGTGCCGACGCCGAACAGCGCTTCTATTTCGTGCATTCTTACCGCGTCCACTGCCGGAATCCAAGCGATATCTTGCTGACCGCCGAGTATGGTGGAAGATTTGATGCCGGCTTCGAACGCGATAACTTCATGGGTGTCCAATTTCACCCTGAAAAGAGTCATCGCTTCGGAATGGCGTTGCTCAGAAACTTTGCGGAGATGCCCTGACGTGTTGCGCGCTCGCGCTATCCCTTGCCTGCTGCTGCAAGGACAAGGTCTGGTCAAGACGGTGAAGTTCAAGGAGCCGAAATATGTCGGTGATCCGATCAACGCGATCAAGATTTTTAATGACAAGGAAGTGGACGAGCTGACATTGCTCGACATTACAGCATCCAGCGATGGGCGCGGACCCTCGTTCAAGATTATCGAGGAAGTGGCAAGTGAGTGTTTCATGCCGCTGGCCTATGGCGGCGGCACGCACCCTAGAAGACATCAAAAAGATCTTGGCGCTGGGCGTCGAAAAAGTGGTGCTGAACACGGCGGCGATCAATAACCCACAATTGATTGTCGAGGCTGCGCGGGACGTTGGATCGCAATCGGTGGTGGTCTCCATAGATGCACGAAGGAAGCTGCTTGGCGGGTATGAAGTCATGGGCGCACGCGGCCGCATCGGCACGGGGCGCGACCCGGATTCTTTTGCCCGGGAGCTGGTGGAAATGGGTGCTGGCGAGATCTTGCTCAATGCAATTGATCGTGATGGTACACAGAGCGGCTTCGACGTGGAGCTGATCAAGCTGGTGGCAAGCAGTGTTAAGGTTCCGCTCATTGCAATTGGAGGCGCCGGAAACCTGCAAGACCTTGCGCAGGCGATCAAGGCGGGAGGAGCATCCGCCGCGGCGGCGGGCTCGCTGTTTGTGTTTCACGGCCGGCATCGAGCGGTACTCATTTCCTACCCTTCGCATGATGAATTGAGGGGTGTGTTCGGTGAGTAGGTGCAATGAGTTATAAGATCTGTGCGCGCTGCGTGATGGATACTTCGGATCCAGACATTGACTTCGACGAATCCGGGCTTTGCAATCACTGTCGACGAGCCGCTGCCCTGGCACCAAACTACGTGTTTACCGAGGCTGAATCCTCATTGCGACTTGGCAAACTCGCCGAAGAGATTCGCGCATCCCGACGCGGCCGAGCCTATGACTGCATCCTTGGAATGAGTGGCGGAATCGACAGTTCGTACGTTGCGTATCTTGCGGGCCAGATGGGGCTGACTCCGCTCGCAGTTCATTTTGATAACGGATGGAACTCAGAGATCGCGGTCTCCAATATCAAAAGTATCGTGCAGACGCTCGGACTCGATCTACACACCGAGGTGATTAACTGGGAGGAATTTCGGGACCTCCAGCGTGCCTTCCTGAAGGCTTCGGTAATCGATATTGAAATGCTGAGTGATCATGCCATGTTTGCGAGCATGACCGCCTGGCGCGCAAGCACCGAATCAGGTACGTGCTCAGTGGAACAAATTTTCGCACCGAGCACACCATGCCGCACAGCTGGTACTGGCGTAAGCAAGACCTCGTGAATCTGAAAGCCATTCACCGACAATATGGGAGCTGCCGCTGCGCACATTTCCGACGCTGACGACGCTGCGCTTTCAGGCGTCCCGCAGGCTAGGATTGGGTCAGAAATACGTGGAGCCGCTCAACAACATCAACTACCGGCGCGCCGCCGCAATGGAGACACTGAGCAGCCGCTTCGGTTGGCGCTACTACGGCGGCAAGCATTACGAATCCGTTTTTACCAAGTTCTACCAGGCGTACGTGCTGCCGGTGAAGTTTGGAGACAAACGGCGGGCAAATTTTCCGATCTTATTCACAACGGCGAGCTGACTCGCAGCGATGCAATCGCGGAATTACAGAAGCCTGCCTATGACGCGGTGGCTCTTGAGGCCGACAGGACCTATGTACTGAAAAAGTTGGGCTTTTTACCGATGAGTTCGCCGCGTACATGAAGGAAGCACCGAGATCGCATCTCGAGTTCAAATCTGATCAACGGATGGTGGACACCATGCATTGGATTGACCGGCACCGATTTCGCAGGGCGCGCTGAGGACAATGTTGTATATCGCTCTGGTGTTCGTGATGATATTGCCGTTGTTTGGCGTGATCGCCATGGAATCCGGCGAGAGTAGTCCGTTCGTCGACGCACCGGGAGCACCTATGGGGTTCGCTGGCATATGTGGTCCATCTAATCGCGTTCGCGACGGCATTTATTTGGGTGATGCGTTTCGGCGGTTCTCGCAGACCTCAGCCCACCCACCACGGACACTCGCGCTGTCGAGAAATTTGCAGAGCTACGCTATTTTCTGTGCCGCTGTGTTTGTTGTGCTTGCAGCGCTGATGCTATTTGTATTCGGCGGCCTTGATGTGCTACTTCTGAGGGTGGATAAGGCCGAGTTTCGCATTTCTCTGGGACCGTTCGGCGCTGTCATGACCATTGCAACCAAGTGGCTAATGCCGACAATGTTTGCCGCGCTGATCTATGCGGCAAAGTGCGGCGGCTGGACTGCAATCACGCGGATCATGGCCGTGATCTCAGGTGCTGGTTTGATCATTGTCGGTGCAAGCTGGGGATTCAAGACCACGATATTGTTCATGCTGCTGCCGACCTTCATAATAACAACATGGAAAATGCGCTTTCGCACACTCGTTTGGATGGCTATCCCGACATTGGCATTGGTACTGGGTTCTGCATTCTATTTTGACCAATACGAGGACGCCAACGCCGCACTGGAAGGGCTGGCGCTGCGCCTGACCGCACTGCAAGAAACTTAGCTTGGTACACTTGGGAAAGGGTAAGGGGCGGAAATGAGACGCCCTCCTATCTGATCACGTTTCTACCCGTGTTTGGCGACCGGGTGCTCCAGGTGTTGACCGGGGCTAGTGCAACCGGCAACTACACCAATTGGGCGAACTACTACTACGGCAATGCGATGACCCTCTGGCACTGGCGCTCCAACCGACGTCCTTCAGAATGGCACCAATAACCAGGCCACCTTGTTTGCGGAAAGCTTGGTCATCGGCGGCCGCTTTTTGTTTGCTCTGGTGTCTGCGTGTTTTGGCGCGTTGATCGGCCTATTTGCGCGTTGGATCCGCAGCGCAATTACGCTTGGCAGTCCACCTTTGGCGGCGACGCTGGCGACCTTTTTCGCCCTAACGGTGATCCCATGGGCGCTAGGCAATGGCTTGGCGTCATTGATCTACCTACTCAATGTCGTCGGCGCTTTGGTCAGCTACGGTGTCGTCTCGGTTTTTTTCATGGCCCGCAGCACTGACCGTGCCATGTATGGCGCTTAGAATCATCTATATAAATACCACCGGGCACATGAGCGGCGCCGCGGTGAGTATGCGCGAGGTGATTCAGACATTAAGCAGCTCGATCCGGCCGCTGCTGTTGACTCCCCGCGGCAGTGCAACGGCATTTCTGCGGGGGACAATTGAGGAGATATTTCAGCTTCCTGGTTGGCGCAGTTTGATCACACGCGCCATGGACGCTACCGAGGTGCGAGGTGGCTGATCGCGTTGCGGGAGCTGCTGCTGCTGCCGGTTACTGTTTTCGGCGTCTGGCATTTCTCCAGAAAGGTCAAGTGTGCCGACTTGATTCATTTGAACGAAATCACGGGAATCATTCCTGCGGTAGTATTGAAGCGATTCATCGATGCGCCGCTCGTAGTGCATGTGCGAGCGAATATGGGTGACCAGTCGAGGGGACTGCGCAGCAGCTTCTTGTGGTACCTGATCCGTCGCCATGCGGTCCAGGTGATATGCATTGACGAGACGGTCCGCGGTAGCGTGCCGCGGGATATTCAGACTCGGGTCATCCACAATTCCCTGGATATCAAGCACCTGCGGAATAATTCGATGCCCGCGGATAGATCATTAGGCGGCACCTCCCGCAGTCACGCCATCAACGTTGGCATCGTTGGGTCGATTATCCGAGTCAAAGGAGTACATGAATTCGTCGACGCGGCGATTTCAATATGCGGCAAACGTCAGGATGTGCGCTTCTACATGGTTGGTGCGGGACTACGCAGACTTCGGGGCCTCAAGGCCATGATATTTTCCAAACTTGGCCTGGCGGAAGATGCCGAGGCATTGATCGCCCATAGAATTGCCGCATCCGGCATGACGGGGCGCATCACCATGACAGGCCATATCAGTGATCTTGTTGCCGTCTATGAAAATTTGGACATCTTATGTTTTCCTTCGCACTACGATGCGCCGGGCCGGCCCATCTTTGAGGCTGCGCTGTTCGGGAAACCCAGTATTGTGGCTATCGAAAGTAACCGTCGCCCGACACGTTAGTTGACGGCGTCACCGGCATAGCCATTCGGGCGCGCGACAGCAATGCATTGGAAGCGGCAATTGTCAAATTAGTGGATAGTCCGCTGCTACGGCGAAACATGGGTGAAGCGGCGCGCACGCTCGCCCGCGGTGCGTGCGATCCCGGCCAGAACGCTGCCCAGGTGGCCGATGTTTATCGAGCCGCGGTGGCGCGGTGGCGGTCCGATCGGGGCATTGCGAATCACGACCTAGTACCAAGGGTTCCACCGTAGCAAATGGAGCTACCGAAAGATGCCGATGCACCGGCAATGCAACTACGCATACGTGGGTTCGCTCTGAAAAACCGGCGGTGTCATGCGAATTAGAAGCGTTGCTGCTTCGGAAGCGCAATCTTTGGTCAGTGAGCTGCCGCTGGCCTTACCGCCTGTCGACCCTAACTGCCCAATATCTAAATGCAGATGCGGTTCGCGACTCGCGGTTGCAACCCTTCTTTGTCGTGGCGAATTCTGATTTTGGAACATGGATGCATGGCGTTCATATGACCCACATTCCGGGTACTCATTGGCGCGATGCGAGTTCGCCATACGGCTATGGGGGACCGCTCGCCACTTCGGCGAACGCCAAATTCTTGGCGGAGTGTTGGAACGCCTATACGGAGTTCATGTTTGACCAACGAGTGGTAGCGGAATACGTAAGGTTTCACCCAATTCTCGGCAATGATCGATTTTACGGAGGTCAGATTGCCGACAATCGTGAAGTGGTGGTCCTGGAGCTCAACGCCGCAAATCTCGAAGAGCGCTATGTTGCCAGAGTTTGCTCAACAATTCGTAAGGCGGAGCGTCAGTCAATTGCCTATCTTGAGATTGATCTGGCAAAAAACGCTGAGCGCTTCATGAACTTCCATTGGACGGCGATGAGGGAGATTGGGGTCGATGCCTTTTATTTGTTTTCGTTGGAATATTTTCGCGCGTTGGCGGATACGGGAATGGCAACGCTCGGCATTTGCGTTCGAGAAAGCGACGACGGCGCGGATGCTGTGTGGTTGGCTGCTGCGATTTTTCTGGAAGCTGGAGAAGTAGCTGAGTATCATTTGGCGGCGAACAGTGCGCTCGGCAAGTCGACCGGTGCGAGCAGCGTGCTGATCGATCGCGCGGCGAGAATGGCACAGAAACGCGGCCGAAAAATATATGTACCTGGGCGGCGGCACGGATCGATCTCCGGAAAATCGGCTGTTGTTTTTCAAGGCCGGCTTTTCGCCGAAGAAGCTTATTTACCGGACCGGCTCCACAATATTTAATCCGGCAGGCAGAGATGAATAAAGCGCGCCTACCCCGGCGAGTGGAGTGCCCATCCCGACCGGCCGATTTTCCACCGGAAGGTGTGAAGCGGTGCAAAATGCCGGGCCCGCGAACTGAATGCATGGAGAAGGGGTTTTGTGAATGACATCATAGTCACTGTCTGCGCCCGGGGCGGTAGCAAAGCGCTTCCCCGCAAAAATGTGTTGCCGTTTCGGGGCCGCCCGTTGATCGCGTGGACGATTGAA
>CAVZJP010000008.1:0-334480 GCA_963775565.1 uncultured Gammaproteobacteria bacterium | reverse complement strand
ATCGGTATTTGCGCGTCCGAATCATTGGAGTGGGGAATATTTAAGTCACCACGGATTTGATGTGGGCCTGCCGAGGCCTCGTCTTGCTGCTGCCTTATGTGGCCCTTGGCCGATTTTTGTTAGCGGCTAAACACCGACAATCGCGTAAAGGTCTGGGTGTATCTTGGGGTCGTCGTGATCGTGACTTCTGTGAGCGGTCATCAATAATGGCGGTCTAGGTCCGGTACAGCCGGGCTACCTGGGCGTCGAATTCTTTGTCTTGTGGCAAACCATTGGCTTTGCAGGTCTCGCAGGGTGGGTGTCGGATAGGAATGAGTGGTAGGGTCGATATGTGTAGGTCGTCGAAGTAAAAAGAATAACGTGGAAATGACGAACACAAGGAAAGTACATCCCGTTCTGGCGTTTGTCGCGGCCCTTTTAGGGTTCGGATTGGGCTATGTCTATATAGGCAAAGCTCGCGCTGGCGTTGCGGTCATTCCTACTTTCTACTCATGGTGGTTTTCTTTGCGTGGACGCGCATGCTTGTTTATTCGGCCGCCATGTTGTGGTTGATGGTCACCCTTTGGGCTCTACTGTCGTTGTTGGCACTGCTCCATCCGATCATTCTGGCGGTTAAGAACCGGGCCGTGCCTGCGAGGCGCTACAACCGCTGGTGGTTCTATGTGTTGTGGGGTATCGGGGTGGCCGCTATTGGCCCAATTATCTTCACAAGTCGGTCGACGATTTGGGGTTACGAGCCCTTTCGGGTTCGCTCCACGTCAATGTCACCGGCGCTTGAGCAGGACGAGTTTTTCGTGACCGATACTTGGGCTTATCGCCATCATGCCGTGAAGTTCGGCGAAATTGTCGTTTTGGAGAGGCTGGAGAATCCGGGGGTCAAGTACGTCAAGAGGGTGGTCGCAGTTGCCGGCGACAGCGTCGAATTGAGGGATGGGGTTTTGTATCGGAATGGCGTGGCTGTTGACTTAGCTTAACTCCCGCATGCGCCGCTGCCTTATACGGGAAGTCCTCGGACAACAACCAAGTCGATACTGGGGCCGGGTCTGATCTACGTTTTAGGCGACTTTCGAGACAATAGTATGGACAGCCCGCAGTGGGGGCCTTTTGAGACCAGCAGTCTGCAGGGGCGCGCGCAGTACATTTGGTGGTCATTCGAAGGATCGAAGGTGCAATGGCAAAGGATCGGAACATCGTTTGTTTCGGAATAGTGAAACCGAAATGATCGGGCGCCTCGAATGAGGCGCCCGAAGTTGCCCTTAGGTCGACGATGCGCCGCAGTTCGCGGGCTTCCTCGGCGTAAGCGGAGATCGGTTTGTCGGCTTCGAAGTGCAGATCGCGCTCGACGGGAAGGCCGAGCTTGCCGCGGACTGTGGCGAGTTCGAGCGAGGCTGACGTAGCCGAGTTCCGGCTCGCCCAGCCCGAGATCGCAGAGGCCGAAGGCGAGACCGCCCGTCGGGATCGAGCTCGGTGAGGAGCCAGGTGCATTGCGCGTCGGGGGTGAAGAGTTTGACGACGGGTTTGAAGTCGAGTGCGTCTTCGCCTTTGTCCATCGCGGCGCGTTGTGCGCGGCCGTTGGCGAGGAGTTGTTCGGTGAGTGCTTTGGTGATGAGTGTCATGTGAAGTCTCCGTCTTGCGGGCGGAATTGCCCGGTACGGAACTCGCGGGCGTAAGCCCGATCACGCCGCAGCGGAGCGGTCAATGCTTCGCGCAGCGAACTCTTAGCCGAGAAGATGAACGAGGGAGGAGGGTTGCCGACGAGCGAGTGAGCATCGAAGGGCATTGACGGCGAGAACGGCGTGGTAGGATTAAACGAACCAGGGAATTCAGTTTGGCTTTTTCTTGCACACTGACATGCTGCGGAGGCAATGCGAAATTGTATGAGGCATCGCCAATTTCAAATAGCGGTGTAATACAAACGATTCAACGTTAGATTTAAATAAGGAGACAATTTTATGGACAAATTTGTTTCGGGTGCGACCTGCGGTGCAGGGCCCGCCTTGACCTGGTGGGCAAATGTGTTATGGGTCGCCTTTCCCGGCGGCGGAGGCCTGGGTGCCGCTGCACCTAACTATAAAATCAACGTAATGCCAGTGCTACCCGACGGAGCGTCAGACAGCTGGAGCTTCGCGCGACTGCTGGTACTTGAGAACGAAACAACTACCGAGCAGCCGTCGTTAACTTACTTTAACGGGAAATTATGGTTGGCATGGACCGGCACCGATCCGGCACATCGCTTGTACCTAATGCCATTGCAAATCACAGAGGATAATCACTTGATCCCGGGCCAGAAAATCGCATTCGACTGGACGGCTACGGGCGGCCCATCGTTGATTTCTTACAACGAGGCTTTATATTTGAGTTTCAGTGGCGGGGGTGGTTTGGGTGGAGCTCGACCGAACGGCGAGCTGAATGTCGCCTGGTCCCGCGATGGGGTCAATTGGCCACCCTCGCAACTGACAGTTTTGAGCCAGTTTCATAGTTTGCTCTCGCCGAGCCTGACCTATCTTACTCAGCGAAGTGCCCCTGCTGAGCTTTTTATCGGCTTCACAGGCACTAACCATCTGCTTTATCTTGTATCGACCAATGGCCCGAGTCCGAGCATTTTGAAGGAAATGAAGCCGGGCGACAGCTCCCCTGAATACTCAGAGACCAGCGATTTTGCTCCCTCACTAGGTCTGTTTTTTCCGAATCTTCAGTCCACGGGTGAAATCTTCTATGTTTGGACGGGTTCCGGAAGCAATCGCCATTTATATCGAATTGCGTCTGTGGGTTGGGGAGAATCGAATCAAGACCACGATGCTTACTCGGATACCTCAGAGTTCTCTCCGGGGGTCGTTGGCGCCGCTTCGCAGCAGTATGTCGCCTGGGCGGGCACGGATCCTGCACATAGACTCAACATTGGCGAGTTTTCCTCGCTCACCAAGATCGAAGGACCCTAAGTTCGAGCTTGCCGATCCCACGGTCTAGTCTTGATAGTCTATTTGCACGGCGCCAACGCTGCCGGTTGCGCGAGTCTCCGTATTGCCGTAAGAGTCCAAGAACTCGACTTGATAGGCGTTTTGGAGTTCGACACCAATATTGCCGGCAGGAGGAGCGTCGCCAATATTGCAGGCGCCGGCTTCATGAAATGTGACTTCGGAAAACTTCGGCAACGTCCCGCCGGCGCTGCCGTCTGGGCACTCCACAATCCATTCTGCACAATCACCGGCAAATGACGCCCCGACAGGAGGATCCAGGTAGAGATTCGCGGCCTTACCGGTCGTTACATTGACGACTAACACTGCTCCAAAGTTGTACGGCCCCGCTGGGGGAAGTGGATCGCCAATCTCATCGCCTCGTTTGTTCACGTACTGCACCACTACTGAGATCTCATCTCCAGCATTCACCGGAACGGACGTAATCGGGATAGGATAGACATACGGAAAGTCGGGCTGCGCGAGATCCTCCACAACCCATTCGTACCACGCAAAGTAGTTTGGCTTTCCGGTCGCATCTACATTCTGCGCGACGCCGGCCTGCAACGCATCCAGCGATGTCGAGCCAGGTATCACAAGGCCTCCTCCGTCGAGGCCAACCCAAGAGGCTGATTGCCACGTACCATCTGAGCCTGCTGCCGTCGATGGCTGAGTCACGGCTGGCACGTTCCAGACCCCCATGGCTCCTACCCATTTGCCAACAACCACTATTCCGCTCCAATTGTCGGATTTGATGACGCCGTTGACGAGCCGGCCGCCTTTCAAGTTGTGAGCAATGCTTAACTTGGGCCCAAACATCGGACGCGCGTATTTTTCTTCAGTCCACAATTCGTTGACGAATCTATTCCACAAGGCAAACCGCTTCGGCTCGGTTTGTGGATCGGGACGCCGCATCAATACGCCATGCTTTATTAGCTCGCGTCTACTCGCCGCGGATAAACGTTTTCCCTTCGTCGGTGGAACGAAAGTGTGCACACCCTTCATGTCTGTCGGGACAATGTGAAATGGGCTTCTCTCTTGCTTGTTCATGTCAGACCCCTTCCATGCTGAGTTGCCTCTCATCGACGCCTTTTTCCCGGCCACCTTTTTTGTGGAAGGCCGCATGTCGGATTTTCCGCGAGGCTGTCGTCGCCGAAGGGGGGATTTAGGCTCTTTCGGTGGGTTCCGTCAATGGATTCGGGTCGAGGGGGGCGTCTATTCAGTCGGGCGGGGTCCGAACACTGTATGGAAGTGGGGGTCGCCGGCAGGGCCGGTGCATGGATCTATAAGAAGAAGGGCAGGAATTTGCTCAGTTGGGCTATCCCAAGCCGTCAGTCGGACTCACCGTCTAGCGGTCATTTGCCAAGCTGTGCCGCTTACAGGAACATGCGGTATCTAACGAAGAATCCGCGCCATGGACGAAGCCGGTACATCGGGAAATGCGCAAATTGCTGCCGCTCACGCGGGAGCGGGCGGGTTGCGGCGCCGTGTGTTCATCAGTTACGCCTCGCACGACGCGGCGGTGGCGCAAAAGGTGTGTTCGGCACTGGAGGCGGCGGGTTTCCCATGCTGGATCGCTCCGCGAAATGTCGTCCCGGGCACGCTGTATGCGGATGGCATCGTTCACGCGATCGACGACTCGTCGATCTTGATTCTCATCTTGTCGGAGCAGGCGATTGCGTCCGCGCATGTGGGGAGGGAGATTGAGCGGGCGGTCTCGAAACGCCACCCCGTCGTGGCGCTGCGGATTGACGCCGCGCCTCTGACACCAGCTTTCGAATATTTCCTGAATCAGTCGCAGTGGATCGAGGGCGGGGGAAGTGATGCCGCCATCGCGCAACTGGTCAGCGCCGTGGGGCAGCACCTGGCGCCGGGGGCAGAGACTTTACCGACTCACGGAATCCAAGCATCTGCGAGTCATTGGAAGACGGCAATGGTGTGGCGGATGTGGGTTATCGCAGCCGTCGTTGTCGCGGTCTTGCTGGCCGGCGGGTATCTCTTGGACAAGGCATGGCGCTCAAAACACGAAACGACTGGCACTGCCGTTATCAGCGATAAGTCGGTCGCGGTTCTGCCGTTTGTGGATATGAGCGAGAAGAAAGATCAGGAGTATTTCTCTGATGGATTGTCGGAGGAACTCATCGATTTGCTGACGAAGGTCCCCGCACTTCGGGTCCCCGCGCGGACCTCGTCGTTTTACTTCAAAGGCAAACAGGCAACCATCGCAGACATTGCAAAGGTTCTCGGTGTGGCTTTCGTGCTTGAGGGGAGTGTGCGCAAATCTGGCAACACGCTCCGAGTTACTGCGCAGCTGATCAAGGCGGACGCTGGCTTCCACGTCTGGTCGGAGACTTACGACCGGCAGCTCACGGATGTGTTCAAAGTACAGGACGAGATCGCGGAGCAGGTTGTGAAGGCGCTCAAGGTGTCGCTGTTGCCGCGCACGCCCGAGACGAGTGACAGTTCGCGGAATATCGATGCCAATGATCTCTACTTGCAAGCTATGTTCCTTAATAATCATCAAACGTCCGAAGTCAGTACAAAGCGATCTGTTGAGCTTCTTTCTCAAGCTTTAGTACTCGATCCCACTTTCGCGCCTGCGTGGGCAGCGTTGTCACGGCAAAAAGCGTTTCAAGCCGCCCAGGGCCTGTTGCCCGCGGAAGAGCAGGAGGCCGCCAAGAAGGACGCGCGCCTCGCTGCAGAGAAGGCGGTAGCACTCAACCCCTTACTGCCCGAAGCACGCAACGCACTAGGTATGATCTATTTGCGGGAGGACGAAGATGCAAAGGCATCGGTCGAGTTTCGGCGGGCGCTGGAACTCAATCCACGGAGCAGCGACGCGTTGGTCCATCTCGGTACTATTGCTGGAGGCGATGGCCGACTTGACGAACAAGTAAAGCTTCAGGAGCAAGCGCTTGCGATTGACCCATTAAACGTCAACATCCTGGATCGGTTAGGGAATTCCTATCTTTCGGTAGGCAACGCCGCTGCCGCCGAAGCTATTTTTCGAAGACAGCGCGATCTCGACCCGCAGAGCATGTTCGTCAATATTAGTCTGGCGATTGCACTAGCAATGCAGGGAAGGGCAGCGGAGGCGCTTAAATTTATGGAACAAGCTTCTCGTGATGATGCTGGGCGCCGTTGGTCGCGTGCCATGATGTATCCGGCTCTCGGCCGGAAGGCGGAAGCAGACGCGCTACTGGCATCGCTGGAACGGGATCCAGGTTCTATCAGGCCTCTCGAGATCGCCGAAGTGTATGCGCACCGCAATAACAATGACGGGGCATTTGAATGGCTCGACCGCCAGTATCGTGTAGACCCAAAGGTACTGCGCGACGAGATTCATTCGGATCCCTTGTTGATAAGTCTTCGAGAGGACGCCCGCTTCAAGGCGCTCCTGCGAAAATTGAACTTACCTGAATGACTCGAGACTCTTCTAATCAGACCAAATTGGGCCACGACGTATTCGTGAGCTATGCGTCGCACGATGCCGTCCTGGCTCAAAAGGTGTGTTCTGCGCTGGAGGGGGCGGGATATCGGTGTTGGATCGCGCCTCGGGACGTTGTGCCGGGGACTTTATATGCCGAGGGCATTGTCGGGGCGCTCGACGAATCTAGGGTGGTGGTCCTCGTTCTATCGAAGGATGCTGTGTCTTCGGCGCATGTGGGCAAGGAACTCGAACGGGCTACGTCGAAGCGGCATCCGATCATTGCGCTGAAGATAGATACCGCGCCGTTGACGCCGGCGTTCGAGTATTTCTTAAACGAGTCGCAGTGGATCGACGCGAGCGGCGGCGGAACGGATGGTGGGATTGCGAAACTGGTGGAAGCAGTCCGACGACATCTAGAACCAGTGTCCATTCCAGCCGCCAATTCGTCTCAAGCTCCGTCACAAAAGACCTTCAAGTCAGGAAAAGCGTGGGGCGTCGCCGCGGTCGTCGTCGTGCTTGCTTTGGCTGCCGGATATCTGTTGGTAGGCAAGGCATGGTTACCAAAGCACGAAACGGCGGCTGTTGTGGCGGACAAGTCGATTGCGGTGCTGCCGTTCGTTGATATGAGCGAGAAGAAGGACCAGGAGTATTTTGGGGATGGGATGGCCGAAGAGATTATCAATATGCTTGCGCAGGTTCCCAACCTGCACGTCCCGGCGCGGACATCGTCCTTCTTTTTCAAAGGCAAGTCGATGAAGATTGCTGACATTGCCCGGGAACTCGGCGTTGCCGACGTTCTTGAAGGCAGCATTCGCCGGTCTGGCAACCAAATCCGGGTCACGGCGCAGCTAGTTCGTGCCGACAATGGCTATCACTTATGGTCGAAAACTTATGACCGGCCGATCGATGACATGTTCAAAGTACAGGATGAGATTGCCAATGCAGTAGTCCAGGCTCTGCAGATCACCTTGATGGGCGGGCCGCTAACGCGCCAGAAGGGCGGCACGCAGAACCTCGACGCATATCAGGTGTACTTACGCGGACTCAGCTCCATGTGGCAGAACACGGTCCCGTCGCTAACAGCCGCGCGTGATGATTTTGAGCAGGCAATTAAACTGGATCCCGACTTTGGGCTGGGGTGGGCTGAGCTTTCCCGCGATACGTTGTTTTTGACCAATAACGGGATCTACTCGCCAAAGGAAGGCTACGAGCGAGCGCGGCAAATGGCACAGCATGCGCTGCACTTAAGTCCGGATTTATCGGAGGCGCATAGCACACTCGCGAATGTCTACCGAAACTATGACCGGGACTGGGCGGCCTCCGAGCAGGAAGTGCGCCAGGCTCTCGCGTTGGATCCCACAAATCCGACCGCCTTGATGCGCGCCGGTCAGCTCTCCTATACGCTCGGGCGCTGGGAGGACGCGGAGCGCCAACTGCATTCCGCGCTGGTACGTGATCCGTTTCTAACCGTCGCGATTTGGAGCTTGGGGACGGCGCAGTATGGCGCCGGCCACTTCGCCGATGCCGAGCGCCACGTACCGAAGATTGCTCGAGATGGCTCCTGACTATTTTAATGGACGCTCCTTCCTCGGCAAGACGCTGCTGGCGGAAGGGAAGCCTGAGGAAGCGGTTGCGATGCTGGAACAGGCAAATGAGAATGCTCGACAGGTTTTTCTGCCGATCGTATTGCAGGCGGCGGGCAGGCAGGCGGAGTCCGACGCTGCGCTCGAAACGCTATTACGAAATTTGCGGACACTCAAGCCTACTATGTAGCAATGACCTATGCATATCGCGGTGATCGCGCTCTTGCGTTTCAATGGCTGGATAGGGCGTACGCGCAGAGAGATCAGGGCTTCATCGCGTTCGTCGGCGAGCCACTGTTCAAGAACATCGAAGGCGACCCGCGCTACAAGGCGTTCTTGAAGAAGATGAATTTGCCCGAATGAGTGTGGTCACGAGAATCATGTTCCGGGCGCCGTGTATCCGTCCGTGGAGGCTGCGGGAAAACGTCCTGTTTTCATGCCCGGAGCATGACTTTGCGTGCCCACTTGGTTGCGGAGTCCACGACGTTCACAGATCCAAAGATTATGCTCCAACGTCGGTGCCAGAATGAATCAGGACTCCGCCAATCAGACAACCTTAGGCCACGACGTATTCGTGAGCTATGCGTCGCAGGATGCGGCTGTCGCGAATTCCATTGTCGAGAATCTTGAACAGCACGGGACTCAAGTGCTGGATCGCGCCGCGGGATGTGAAGCCGGGGGCGCAGTATGCGGATGCCATCGTGCGGGCGATCAATGAGGCGAAGGCGGTGGTGCTGGTGATGTCGGGGAGTGCGGTGGGGTCATCGCATGTGGGCAAGGAAATCGAGCGCGCGTCCTCCAAGCGCAAGCCAATCATCGCGTTTCGAATTGATGCCGCGCCGCTAAATCACGCGCTGGAATATTTCCTGTCGGAATCGCAGTGGATCGATGTGCCGAGGCTTGGGGATGCCGGCGGCTTTGACGAAGCTTGCGGAGGCGGTGGGGCATGTGTCGACGGTTTCGCCGCAAGCAGTTCCGCGGCTCTCGTTCGGGTGGAGTTGCAAAGCGCGATCGCCATCGCCGCGGCGGTAGTCATCGGAGTCGGCGCTGCGGTTGGCATAGGGGTTCATTTTTGGCCGCCGGGTCGCGGCGGTGGCCAAGCGCCGGCGGTGGCTGCCATTACCGACAAGTCGATTGCGGTGCTGCCGTTCACCGACATGAGCGAGAAGAAGGATCAGGAGTATTTCGCGGATGGGATGGCGGAGGAGATCATCGATCTGTTGGTGAAGATTCCGGGACTCAAAGTCATTAGCCGCACCTCATCGTTTCAATTCAAGGGCAAAACCGAGGATCTGCGCAGCATAGGCACGCAGTTCGGGGTCGCCTATGTGCTGGAGGGAAGCGTACGAAAGTCCGGTGATCACTTAAGGGTGACGGCGCAGCTGATCAACAGCCAGAGATGGCACGCATCTCTGGTCGCAGACCTATGACCGGGATTTAAGTGATGTCTTGAAGATGCAGGATGAGATCGCCATCGCGCTGGTGCGCGCGTTGCAAATCGAAGTGAGCGCGCGGACATCGTTTCCCGACCGGCGCTGCGTAATACGGAAGCCTACACGTTGTATCTGCAAGGGCTGCATGCCATGATCGCTTCGATCAGCAGGGCTTCGAGCAAGCCGTCAGCGACTTTCAGCGCGCGCTTGAACTCGATCCCTCCTTCGCAGCGGCGGAAGCTCTGGCTCGGTAACGCGTACTTCGGTCTTGGCCTGTTTGGATTCATGCCACCGGCCGATCGCATTCGAGAAAGCCCGTCAGGCCAGCAGAGCGTGCGCTTAAGCTAGACCCAAACCTTGCAATCGCGCATGCGCAGCTCGGCGACATTCATCGCGCCTATGATTGGGATTGGGCCGGCCGCCGACCGGGAACTCAAGCTGGCGCTGGCCCTTGCGCCCAACGATGGCAACATCTTGTTCTATGCCGCCGTGCAGTCGCTATGCGATGGGCCGATGGGACGAAGCCCTGAAGCAAGTGAACGCTGCACTGGCGCAAGACCCGCTGAGCCAGCCGCGATTATGTGAGCCTCAGCCTGATACAGTTGCGCCGCGGCCGACTGGCGGAGGCAGAAGCTGCAACGCGCCGCGCACTTGAGATTCGCCCCACGGTCGCCTTCGGGCACTACTTCCTCGGCATCGTGCTACTTGCCCGCAGTCAACCCGAAGCAGCCTTGACGGAAATGCTGAAGGAAACAGTCGATGCGGCTCGCCTCGGCGGCTCCGCGATGGCCTATTTCGCGCTTGGTCGCAAGGCCGATTCCGATGCAGCGCTTGCGCAGATGATCAAAGGTCAGGCCAATCGCATCCATTTCTGATCGCGCAGGTCTATGCGTTTCGCGGCGAGGCAGACGAGGCGCTCAAATGGCTCGACCGCGCGTATGAGCAGAAAGACAGTGTGGTCTATCGCTTATCAAAGGCGACCCGGTGTTCAAGAAGATTCGAAGGCGATCCGCGCTACAAGGCGTTCCTGAAGAAGATGAATTTGCCGGAATGACCGAAGACCCCGCCAATCAGACAGCCTTGGGCCACGACGTATTCTGAGCTATGCGTCGCAGGATGCGGCTGTCGCGAATTCCATTGTCGAGAATCTTGAGCAGCACGGGCTGCAAGTGCTGGATTGCGCCGCGGGATGTGAAGCCGGGCGCGCAGTATGCGGATGCCATCGTCCGGGCGATCAATGATGCAAAGGCCGTGGTGCTGGTGATGTCGGCGAGTGCGGTGGGGTCGTCGCATGTGGCGCAGGGAAGTTGAGCGGGCGGCGTCTAAGCGCAAGCCGATCATTCCGTTTCGAATCGATGGCGCGGCGCTGAATCCGGAGCTCGAGTACTTCCTGTCGAACTCGCAATGGATCGACGTGCCGAAGCTTGGGCATGCCGGCGGCGTTGGCGAGCTCAACGGAGGCGGTGGGGCAGGGGTCGGCGACTTCGCCGCAAGCAGTGCCGAGTCCTCGTGTCGGCTGGAGTTGGAGAAACGCGTGGCTCTCGCTGCGGCGGTTCTCGTCGCGATTGGCGTTGCTGTCGGGCTGGGATGGCACTCTTGGTCGCTGAGTCACAATGCCGCCCAACCTGCCACAGTTGCGATGGCGGACAAATCGATTGCCGTACTGCCGTTCGCGGATATGAGCGAGAAGAAGGATCAGGAGTATTTTGGGGATGGCATGGCGGAGGAGATCATTGATCTTCTGGCGAAGATTCCGATTCTCAAAGTCATTGGCCGCACTTCATCTTTTCAGTTCAAGGGAAAAACGCAAGATCTGCGCAGCATCGGCGAAGCAGCTTGGTGTGGCCTATGTGCTCGAGGGAAGCGTGCGAAAGTCGGGTGATCGAGTGCGGGTGACGGCGCAGCTCATCGACAGCCGCAATGGCACGCCCCGCTGGTCGCAGACCTATGACCGGGACTTTGGTGAGGTCTTAAAGTTGCAAGACGAGATTGCGACCAAGGTTGTGCGCCTCGTTGAAAATGACGCGTACTACAGTGAGGTCGTGTCAGGTAAGACTTTGCGCAGCCCCGAGGCCTATAACGCGTATCTGCAAGGGAAGTACGCTAGGAATCGCTTCGACCAGCCGGGTCTGGAGCAAGCAGTAAGTGATTTTCAGCGGGCCCTCGAACTGGACCCAACGTTTGCAGATGCGGCAGCCGGACTCGCCAATGCTTACCAGAATCTCGGCGCCTTTGGACTCATGCCTCCGGCGGAAGCCTTCGAGAAAAGTCGCGCCGCCGCCGAGCAGGCTCTTAGATTAGATCCGCACCAACAAGAGGCGCACGCGGTTCTCGGTGGCATTCATATTACCTACGATTGGGATTGGCCCGCCGCCGAGCGGGAATTCAAGCTCGCCATGGCGCCTCAGGATGCAGCCTGGCGGTTGAACCCGCTGCTGTCGCTGACCCTGGGACGGTGGGACGATGCTCTGAAGGCTATCAACCTAGGGCTTGCAGGAGATCCGATGGATCCGGACGGGTATTTTTTCCTTGGTTTAGTGCAGCGGTGCCGTGGCCGATTACCTGAGGCCGAAGCGGCCATGAACCGCACGCTCGAGCTAAGCCCCACCTATACTTTTGCCCACTACACCCTTGCAACTGTGCGACTCGCTCGTGGGCAACCTGAAGAGGCGCTGGCGGAATTTTCCAAGGAGCCGAGCGAGCCGGTTCGGCTGGTCGGGTCCGCGCTGGCCTATTTTGCGACTCGGGCGCAAGGCAGACTCCGATGCAGCGCTTGCACAATACATTAAAGGCTACGCCGACTACAGCCCGTCCGGCGTCGCGACGGTGTATGCCTTTCGCGGCGAATCAGACGAGGCGTTCAAATGGCTGGACCGCGCGTATGCGCAGAAGGACACACTTCTGTCATGGAATCAAATACAGGACGGAGTTCGACAAGCTTCACGGTGATCCGCGCTACAAGGCGTTTTTGAAGAAGATGAATTTGCCAGAGTAGGTGATCCCGCACACCCTCATGTTCCGGATCGCCGTAGACCCGTCCCTGGGGCCTGCGGACAAAACTTCCTGTTTTGTACGCCCCGTACTGAGGTGTCGTGCCCACCTTGAGACTTGCGCATGATTTACTAGATTTTTGCGTGATGAAGGGGGCGGCTATGAAGAAGACGGTATTGGGCTGTCCGTGCAGCGAGGGCGCATGGGATGAAGCGACGCCACATTCTCGCAGTAGCCGTTGGCAATGCGCTGGAATTTTACGACTTTCTGATTTACGGATTTTTCTCAATCCAGATCGGCCACGCCTTTTTTCCTACGGAGAGCGCCTACGGAAGCCTCATGCTGTCGCTGGCGGCCTTTGGAGCCGGCTTTCTCACCCGGCCGATCGGAGCAATTGTCATCGGCAATTTCGCAGATCGAGTCGGACGCCGCCCTGCCATGATGCTGTGCTTCATACTCATCGGGATCTCGATCATTGGCATGGCGCTGATCCCGAGCTACGCGACAATCGGTATCGCCGCGCCGATTCTCGCGGTTACTGCCCGCATGGTGCAGGGTTTCTCCTTGGGCGGTGAAACGGGCACAAATACAGCCTACCTGCTGGAGGCCGCTGACAGCGGTCGGCGCGGCTTCATCGTATCCTGGCAAGCCGTCAGCCAACGGGTGGCACTCATCGCTGGCGGAATGATAGGCGCACTACTGACTATAGTCCTCTCACCCAGGGCACTCGATGCGTACGGTTGGCGTATCGCGTTTTTGCTAGGCGCCGTCGTCGTGCCGTTTGGTTTCTGGCTGCGCTCCCATATCCCTGAGACTCTGCATTCACCCGAAGAAGTCACTGCTCATCCGGCTCCAGAATTATCGCGCTGGGGACTGGCACGCGCGAATAGCCTCGTCATCGTCCTTGGCCTGATAGTGCTCGCCAGTTTCACCATCGGTACTTACATCAGCAATTATGTCGTCACTTTTGCTCAGGCGACTCTGCATATGTCGGCCCGAGCCGGATTCCTGGCCCAGACCGGCGCAAGTCTATGTGGGGTAGCGGCCGCGTTGCTCGGAGGTCGGCTTTCGGACAGATACGGGCGCCGGCCCGTCAATGTTTGGGGCAATGGCCTACTGTTATTGCTGATTTACCCGATCTTTGCGTGGATCATTGCAACGCGCTCCAATTTCACCCTCATCGCCGGCATGAGCGCATTAGGAGCAGTCTCCTCCTTCTGCTATGGATCGTTTTACGCCGCGCTGGCTGAAAGCCTTCCCAAGTCTATTCGCGGCAGCGGCTTCGGCATCACCTACGCCGTCGCCCTTGCCGTATTTGGTGGGACGACACAGCTGGTCGTTACCTGGTTAATTCACGTCACCGGTAGTGCAATGGCTCCGGCTTGGTACTGGATCAGCGCTGCCACACTGGGCCAGCTCGCGCTGATGCTCATGGTCGAGAGTGCGCCGGTGCGCACCACCTTGTTGAGAGCAGCGTCCGCGGCATCCCCGGCGTGAATGAACACCCGGATCGGGACGACCGGCATTTAGATCGCTTGTGTTACAGAGGGGGGTGGCGGTCCGGCAGGTGCTCGGATTGGCAGACTAAGATAACTGCCAACTTATAGGTTGGCAGCCTTCGGGTTTCAATTTTATAGATCCGGGTGGTAGCGATGTTGGCATATCCCAGCCATTCTTGGACCTTGGCGATGTCGGATTCGTGGTCGAGGGCGTTGGTGGCGGCGACGGCCCAGGTGCGCCAGGCGGAGAGCCGCCCGGCGCACACTCAAATGATCTTTAATTCACGCGCACCATTTGCGTACGCTCGTGCTCCGTGATATCCGAAGCCAACACGACCAGGAAGCCGGTCCGATCTTTAATGACCTGCGCTTGCGAGGCAGTCAGAGACTGATCAATCTTTTCTGGTGAGAGGTTAAACATGGCACCCGTCAATGGGTCCACAATTATCATCCCGATGACTCCGCCAAAGAGAAGGTTTCCAAAGTACCAGCCGCTTAGCGAGGACGTGAGGTTGACCTCTGCAGTCGTATGCGCTGGCATCTCGAACACCAGACGATAGCTCTGGCCTTGGAAATAGCCGTATTTGGTGGCGAGCTTGGCGACGAAGGGCGTCGTGTTGGTCATCACGAGCGTATTGGAGCGATCGTAGATTGAAACCTTTGCACCGGCAGGGGCTGATGCCACTGAAATGGGCCTCGGTCCGCTGTGCACAATGGTTGCGCAGCCGCTAAATGCGGTGCACGCGCTCAATGCCGCTAGCACGAATACTTTTTTCAACATGTTCTTCTCCCGGTTTCGTCTTGTTATTTAAAGGAGCATCCTGCGTCTCGTCATTCACATCATTTTTTTCTGTCACTACGTTTTTTATGAGCTCATGGGCGATGGTTAAGATTGGTCCCACATCGCTCCTGAATCCACTTACAGCTTGCTTACAGCTACAACCGCGGGAAATTCAGACGGTCTGGGGTTCACAGGTGATTGCGCTTTGACGCGAAGTGGCTCCATTCCTGGAGCGGCGGCGCGTGTCGGACATAATCCCTTGGTCAATTATTGTTTTTCTTGGTGAGGTAACTTACCTGAATTGAAGAAGGTACGCAGCCCGCAACAGTCATTCATTTGCTTTGCGACCCACAGTTGGACTAAATCACGTGCTTTTGTAGTTCGGCGAGCCCTGGACAGAAAAGAACGAATTGCTTAGGGCTTAGGGCTGGGTGGCTCGCACTTTGGAGCTTTGTAGGGTTCGCCGACGTCGAGTTCTTTTATGAGTGATTCAAGTCGGCGCACGTTGGCGTAGGTGTCGACCACCAGAAGTGAATTGGTACATGGTTGACCGGCGAGTTGACCATAAATGGGCAAGAGGGGCCTAAGGATGGGCACCAAAGAGGGGGCGAACACTTTTGTCACCGGGATCACGGCGCTGACATATTGATAGTCGGGAAACATCTCCTTGCCGGATAGGGTTGGAATGGGCATGGACCGGATGTCCACATTCGGAATGACGAGGACGAAGCCGCCACTTTCCACCGCGGCGTAACCGTATACGTGCAAGATTGTGAGCAAGTCGGGATAACTCACGCGATTGATGTCTTCGCCGACCAGCTGCACCTGGGCGCGCACCCTAGGGTCGAGCACGAATTTCTTGCCGGTCTTGCGCGCGACGATCTCAATGAGCTTCGTAATCGGAATGCCGGTGGTTTGGTCGGCGCTCGGTTGTGACGCGCTCTCAGTGGGGCTTTGACTGGTTGGAGTCTGGCAAAAGGCTAGAGCCTGGAATTGAAGAGCGAGCAGGGTCAGGCCAACCAACGTCAGATGCTTCATGAAAGTTCCTTCTTTTGAGATCCGAAGCCAGACGAATTATGGACTGGGGAAGTGAGGTTTGGTTCCAGGGTGTGGATCGTGTTTGTTTTCCGGATCGCCGTAGATCCATCCCTGGAGGCTCCGAGCGAAACTTCCTGTTTCGCACGGTCCGGAAAACAAAGCTCGATCCACTTGTGATACGCGACACTGTGCGCGGTCCGCTTGATTGAGGAAAGAGGGACTCGAGGGAGCCGTTCGGCGCCGGTGGCGGTCGATTTGAAGTGGAGGCGGGTTTGTGGGCGATGGCGGTGCATCAGGTCATGGAGTTTCCGGAGTCCTCAGATGAGGTCAAACAATCTACTTCATTGAGGAGGCGCGGCGCCCTCTTCGCGAGCGGTCATTACAAAGCTCAGTAATCGTTTGAGTCGACCTATGCGAATCATGTCACGGGGGGAAATGTTGCCGAGCATGGGGTTGGCAATCTCAAACCAAAGGCCGACCTTCTGGGCGTCGCCGGCGAAAAACTCAGCGACGAGATTGGCGATGTTCGCGATCTCTCGCAATCTTTCCGCGACCGGTTCGGGAATATTCGCATCAAAGCGAACGGAGGATTTTGCGACCTGCGAGATTTTGCCCAAATCTGCTTTACTCAGTTTTATTAAGTCTGCGATGCGCTTGTAGTCGGGGCGGCCCTCGCGGTACAAGTTCAGAAGGTCTTTGCTAGCGATATGGCTGACGATTGAAGGTCTGGGGCTGTGAAGAGTCGCGGCGGGGGAATTCATGAGCACGATTGTACCATTATTTAACCATGTTTTGACCATGCCACAAGCGACTTAACATAAGAACTATTATGCGTAGTAACTAATTGATTTATAACGTTTTTCTGTTATCCAATTTACCGCATTTGATGGCATATAGCTCTCAAAAATCGTTCAGAAGGGTTTGTGCCGGCATTCCCGACAGGTTGCTACTGCAACCGATGCGAGCCGCCGGAACGCGAGGGCGGAGTCCACCCTTTGGGAAACTGCGGGTCAGGATTCCTGCTCCTGTTTTCCAAGAGCGGCGCCCCTGACTGTCCATGTCTTGATTGTCCTTATTCTGCGCGAGCGAATGCACCCCGTTAGCTCGAGGTGTTCCACTCGTTCGTGGCTACAGACCGGTTCGCGGCGTGACCGGTGCGCCGTTGTCGGGGCCGATGACCACTTCCACGCGCCGATTCAGCTGTCGGCCGCCTGCATCAGAATTGCTCGCCACGGGATAGCCCTTACCGTATCCCTGGGTGCCGATTCTCGAGGGATCGACGCCTCGACCAATGAGTGCTGCTCTGACTGCATCCGCACGAAGCTGTGAGAGTTGCTGGTTATATTCGTCGGTGCCGACACTGTCGGTGAAGCCATCGACCTGGACACGACGCTCCGGATGTTCAGCGAGAAACTGCGCCAGTTGGTCTAAGTTGCGGCTCGCGCCGGGCTTAAGTTCCGCTCGTCCGGTATCAAATAAGACATCACCCAGCGTCAAGACGCTGCCACGCTCCGTGGGGGTCGCCTTGAGCGCGTCCAGTTCGGCTTGAACACGGGCGGTTTCTTGCTTGGAGTTCGCCGCCTCAAGTTTGGCATGCTCGGCTTCCCGGGTGCGCGCGGCCAGCATGATTTGATCGCGCTCTACCTGACCCGCAGCAACCCGGGTATTGTCCGCCTTGGCCGCGCCGCGCGCCTGCGCCAGCCGTGCATTTTGCGCAGCTAGGTACGCAGACTGACTGGCTTCCGCATCTTGATGATGGAGCGCTGCGTTTTCGGCGTTACTGAGATCCTTTCTCGCCACGTCCAAATCCAGAGGCGCATATTTGGCCACGTTTGGATCTGCTTCGGCCGTTTGAACCGCGATTCGCGCATTTTCGAGGGCCGCATTGGGCGGTGGCATCGTGGCACACGCAGCCAGAGCCAGCACGAATCCCATTCCCATCGTTAATTTAGCTTTCATGACTGACATCCTCATTGAGTGGGTTGTGCGCCGCGCTCCGCTTCTTGGCGCAGCGCCGACATGCTCGCGTCGAATTCCGCGGCTTCTTTATGCGCGCGACGCTGTTGTGCAGTTGCTTCGGCGAGCTGTGCATCGACATTGGCCTTTTCCGCCCACTGCTTTGCGGCTACGGACTCACGTGCGGCTGCCGCGTTTTCGGCGCTTGCCAACTCCTGACGGGCCGTCGACATTTCCACCGGCGCAAGTTCCGGCGCTCCGTTTTGCTCTGCCCGTTGTACCGACGATTTGGCTACCGCAATCTCTTCGTGCGGAACTGGCGCGGTGGCGCACGCAGCCGCTCCCAACACGATCACCGTGCAAAGACTCGCCCCTCTAGCGATTTGTGATACTCGATTGATCATCTCGAACTCCTTAGCTGGCGGAAACGCGCTTTCACTTGATGGCGTCCCTCATCTTCTAACTGCTTGTCAGTGATCCGAAGGGTGCGCGCTCGGCTGCTATTCGGGGGCCGGGAAATGCAGCTTCTCGGTGTCAGATGATTGGCTCATTGGTTGTAGGGGCAAACTGTTGCACGTGCTTCGTGCTTGCGTCGGGCGCTGGATCGCCGCTTTCCCTCGCCCAATTGGTGCCGTTCGCCTACGACGATTGCCAAGCACGGCCTGCCGCAAGACTCGCTGTCACCGTGAAATGCTGGCCATGCGGAACTGCGAAGGAGAGACGACAATGCTACAGCGAGTTCTTTTACTTTTTTCGGTGGCGGCCATTTGTATGGCGATCAAAGAGAGCGCGCGGCGGTTGTCAGAGTCCGCAACGAATCGCCCGGCTAAAGGACCGCTGGGCTAACTAAGTCGGTTCGCACGCAAGTGGCCATGATACTCGCGAGCTTCCTTAAGCGCCGGATCGGTGGTCGATGCCCGACAACGCGTCGCTGCTTTGACTGACTTCTATCCGCGCGAGAAGCACGCAGAATACTCTTTGATCGAAGCCGGACATCTTATCTTTACAGGGGAATCACCATGGAAAATTCAGCGATAGGCGGTTTTGAAAGGACCGGCCAAGCACTGGCGGATAAAGCCGCGGGTAAGGCGCAGGCTGGCATCGCTGCGGCAAAAGATGCTGTTGGCGCTGCTTCCAGCAAAGTCGATAGCCTCCGTCGCGACACGAGTCCCGCCTTCGCCGACGCCTCACGGCAAGTTCAAGCAACGGTGAAGCGCGGATGGACCGCATTGACCGATATGGCTACTGACGCGGGAGATTTCGCATCAAACGCCTCGGATTCGATTGTGACGTACACGAAAGAGAATCCCGTGAAATCACTCGCCCTTGCTGCCGCTTCCGGCGCGTTGATTTACGCCGCAATCAAGGCAGTTCGTTGGTCGCGCAATTGATCTAGGGTCGCCATTAAACACCGGAGGATTGCCATGTCATTCGTTGCTTGGATCATTTTGGGGCTGGTCGCAGGATTCATTGCCAGTAAGGTGGTCAATAAATCCGGCGAAGGGGTGCTACTCGATATCGCGCTCGGAGTCGTCGGTGCGCTCGTTGGCGGCTTTGTCTTCCAAACATTTGGAATGGCTGGCGTAACGGGGCTCAATCTTTACAGCATTCTAGTGGCTGCTGTTGGCGCCATTGTTTTTCTTCTCGTCTATCACCTCATTTTTCGGGAAACTCCCGCGTAGACTCCCCTCGCAACGACGGGCTTTGTCTACTGGCTATCTTCTCTTACACATTTACAGAGGACATTGTATGGGATTAAGAACCGTTGCAGAGCAGGCGGCGCGAGCCGTCGGTCATACCTTCACCTCCAGCGATGCTGTGGAGTCGACAGACATTCTGGACACGCTGAAGAAAGAGCACGACGAAGTGAAAGATCTGCTCGAAAATTTAATCGATGCGGAAACGCCTGCGCAACGTCGCAGCTTGGTCCAAAAGATCAAGACGGCGTTGGTCCCGCACACCAAGGCGGAGGAAAGGATCGTGTACGATGCGGTCATCGCACTGCGCGACAAGGATGCGCAAATGGATGGCCACGAGGGTTATTTGGAACACGAATGGGCCTCCAAAACACTGCAGCGCCTCGAAGGCATCGCCAACGCTGCTTCGCCCGAGCATAAGGCCGCCGGCAAAGTGCTCAGGGAATTGGTCGAACATCATATAGAAGAGGAAGAGCGCAATGTCTGGAGGGATGTGAAGGAGCACTTTTCAGAGGAAGATCGCAGGAAGATGAATGTCGCATTTTTCGCCGCGAAGCGCCGGGTGAAGATGTAACAAATCCCTTGGGTAGCGAAGCCCTACCCGGCTAAGTTGATTCCATGGAATGGATAGTACGCCGTCGTTTTACCCCCGAGCTCGGCTTGGCAACCTGTGTGCAAATAGGTGGCGTTTGGTGCCTGTATTTTCGGGAAGGAGCTGACATAGGGGAAGCAGCCGGTTAAGGCGAGAGAGATGAGGAGCAGCGGGAAGTATTTATTCATTTGGATGAGGTTTGAATGTCAACGGCGTGGCTCTCTTTTAGCTCTGCTCCTGGCATTATCTTCCCTTGTCATCGCTTGCGGGATTCTGGTCGGTGGCACCGCGGCCCAGGTGATAGCGATCAGCGCGGCGAAGGCGACGTACGCGGCGGTAAAAACCCAGGTGGGGGCGTCGTAGAAGAGGATGCCGTCGATCCAGCGTTCGATAAAGCCGGTGGAGACCTGCTTGCCGCGGAGTCTGTCCTCCCAAACCGTTAATGGGCAGGCAATACCGAAAAGCGACTCGGCAGCAATGACGCCAATGGCAATGAGATGCAGTAGTCGCCAGCGCCAACTTCTGACCCATGCCCAGTGCCGTGCGGCGCCCAGATAGATTAGTGGCACACCCGTCACTACGAACAGGACGATGGCTAAATGGACGACTACGATAGCGTCAGCGAGCATGGTGGGGTCAATGAGACGACGTTAGGAGACGCGGCTTCAAGCTAGCGATCAATCCTAAATTAAATGCATCTTGCGCGCCCTAATCTCTATCTTGAGAAAATATATTATCAAGATAGGAATTACGCGCAGCAAGCCGACAGCCGATACCAGTCAGCACAGTCAGCGGTCGCCCGAGGATCGAGCGGGACTTGCTTAGCGATTGACGGCGGCTAGTCCGGTAAAGGTTTCTCTTTTGAAGGTGAGTTTCTGAGGGTCGTAGCGTTGGTCGTTGATGGTCATTGCTGGGATCTCAATCGTGCCTTCGGTGAGGTCTTTGGCAATGATTCTTCCGTATGGATCCTGGGGATTTGTCATCAGGTACAGGTACCGGAGCAGGTATGTGCCATTGCCACCGCCCTCCAGGGGCCGAAGTTGTCGGGTGTGGTGTAGTGGTCGATGGACTCCATGAACTGGCTCGGCTGGTATCCC
The DNA here is from genome assembly GCA_963775565.1 of uncultured Gammaproteobacteria bacterium. Classification (GTDB taxonomy): domain Bacteria; phylum Pseudomonadota; class Gammaproteobacteria; order Steroidobacterales; family Steroidobacteraceae; genus Bog-1198. The sequence continues at coordinate 313,429 of CAVZJP010000008.1, read as the reverse complement.
GTGCCGATCGAACGGTGTGAAACCGCCTTAAGATTGACAGTGCTGTGGAAGGGAGTCGTGCCGGTCATTCCGGCGATCTCGCCCAAGGAAACTCGAGCGATACTCATCACAAACGCGAAATCACTCTATATAAAGAGTCGAGGACAGCACCGGGCGTGACAGCAGCACTGCACTGGCGCGACCGGTGCCACCAGTTAGTTGGGGTCGGACGCGGCTATGCCGCTCGGCGCTTTCGTACCAAGAGGAGGAGAGAGGACTCCAGGGCGGGTACGCATTGGTTATGCGGGATTTGAGCGCAAATTGCGACACGACGCCGCAAACGGATCCACGGACCTGGACCGACATTATGAGCGGCAAGCAGATCACTGTAGGATTGGCAGTTGGGAGGGGAGCAGTCAACTATGGTTCTGCTGTCGCAACGATTATGGGCCGCTGTACGGGAACCTAAGGTACTACCACCCTGGGCCTTCTCTATCGTGGCCGCCGCGGCATTCGCGGTTGCTTATTTTCTGTCGGCTCGGCTGAGCCTAGTCCTCCTCGAGAAGTCCGACGGCGTTGCCGTCTTCTGGCCGGCCGCGGGTGTTGCCTCCGGCGTCTTAATAGCTGTTGGGTCTGCGGCGCGATGGCCGGTCATCGTCGGGGTGATGGCTGCGACCCTGGTCGCCAATCTGCTTGGCGATCGGAACGCGTTGAGCTCCGTTCTTTTCGCCATTGCCAATGCCAGTGAAGCAGCCATCGTTGCAGCTCTGATCGACCGATGGCATGGCCCGCTATTCGAACTCAATACGCTACGACACGTGCTCGGCCTTTTTGCGGCAACGGTGGTGGCCACTGTCGTTTCGGGGATTCTCGGCACAATCGGGTTCGTTGGGTTCTACGGCGATGCAACAGGATCCGCGCCGACAGTATGGCTCCACTGGTTCGCCTCGGACGCGCTTGGGACGCTCACAGTCGCGCCGTTGGTAATCGGCTTAGCCTCATTGATTCGCCACGTTCCGTCGGCACGGGAACTCACAGAAAGCGCGTTGGCGCTCGTGGTGGTATGCGTTTTGTGTGCATTCCTGGTGTTCTTGCCAAATAAGCCTTGGACCCTCGAACTGGCTACGATCGCGCTATGCCCTTTGTTCGTTTGGATCGCGGCGCGCCTGCCGCCGGGCATTGCCAGCGCAGCAATGTTCATCTGTACCACCGCCATCGTTTCGACCACGACATTTGCCATCGGGTTTTTCGGTGATTCCCTGTTGTCGTTTGAGCAGCGCGTCCAGACTGCCCAAGCGAGCATCTTGGCAATCTCGTTCGGGGCGTTGGTCCTTACCGCGCTTTTTAGCGAGCGCAGACTACAAGGGATTGCACTTCTGGACAGAGAGGCCCGGCTTCAAGAGGCGCTTCGCGCCGGGGGCGTGATTGCTTTCGAATGGGATCTCAATGCCGATCAAGTACGTCACAGCCGGAACGCGGCTCTCATTCTAGGATTCGGATCGCGGGATGTAGTCAGCGGATCTGAAATTTTACGGCATGTGCATCCGGATGATCGCGCGCACGTGACAGCCTGTATAAACGACATCAATCCTGCCAAACCTTCGTATTCGGTGACATTCCGTTACCAACGAGCAGACGGCGATTGCGACGTATGGCTAGAGCAAGTCGCTACCGCACAATTCGACTCAGACGGTTTGCCAATTCGTATTCGAGGCTTGACGACTGACATTACCCAGCGAAAGCGGTTCGAAGAGGAAATATCGCGCGCACAGAGACTGGCTGAACATGCCGATCACACCAAATCGATTTTTCTTGCCGCTGCGAGCCACGATTTGCGGCAACCCCTGCAAACTTTGAGACTTTTGCACGGCACACTTGAACAGCAGCATCCTGACGGCGAGGGCCAAAAGGTCGTCGCCGGCATAGGCCATTCGATTGATACCATGTCCAGCATGTTATCGAGCCTGCTTGATATCAATCGGCTCGAAACTGGAAACCTTCGCCCGTTGAAAAGCGATTTCGCCGTCAATGACATTTTCAATTCGGCGGCCACCGACCTTCTTCAGCCGCTTGAGGAAAAGGGCTTGCAATGGCGTGTCGTGCCGACCGATCTCGTGGTCCGTAGTGATAAGCGCATGCTCGAGGACATGATCCGCAATCTACTGTCCAACGCGATTCGTTACACCGACCGAGGGAAAATCCTGTTGGGTTGTCGGCGCGCCGGCGACAAGATTCGAATTGAGGTTTGGGACACTGGCATCGGCATCCCCGGAGATCGGCTGTCTCGCATATTTGATGAATACTACTGCGATACCGAGCGCGGCGGCTTTGGGCTGGGGCTGGCCATTGTCAAGCGATTGGGAGAGATCTTAGATCACCGTGTTCACGTGCGCTCTACGCCGGGTAGGGGCACCGGCTTTTCCATTGTGATTCCGCGTGTGCGCACAACTTTGCGTGTATCCGGCTCCAAGCCAAAGCCTGATTTTGCTAGTGAATTATTTCGTGGCACTGTTCTCGTCATCGAGGACGAGAAGTCTGTTCGTTCTGCGCTCATGCGGATGTTGAGTTCGAAGGGTATCGGCGTCATGGGTGTCGCGACCGTGAGTGAGGCTACTACGCTGATCAAGCAGAAGGACTTGTGTCCCGATTTTGTGTTGTGTGATTACAATCTGCCAGGTCCAATGAACGGTGTGGAGAGCATCCAGGCACTACGCCTCTCTGTTGCCCGGAATCTTCCCGCGGTAGTGATGACCGGTGACACGAGATCAAGGACGATGGAGATGATCGCCTCGTGTGGTGTTCCCGTCCTGGTGAAGCCGTTTTCGGGTGACGAACTGGTGCATCTCATCAATCAGATTTGCCGCGGTTCGGAGTCTCCCGATCGCAACCGCAGCGCTGGTCTGGTTGAGCTCATGGACGAGCGATTGAGTTAGTCGGGTCCCCACGGGGGCGCGGCAGCGGCGGTGGGTTTTTATTGACGTGGATCTTGCCGAGTTCGTGCGTTCGCTTTATCCGGTGGAGCGACAAGATGCTGGTCAACAGAGCTATGTCAGTAGCTTGAAAGCGTGTGACCAGTCGTTGCGGAGAAATCCAGGTATGCACCAGAGCATACAGAGCGGTTCTATCGCGCGAGCGGATTCCGCTTTTCCCATGTCAGCTGCGTCCCAACCAAACTGATCGAGGATCTTACTCACCGTGCGTTTCGCATCGTCGTTGTTACCGCATATGAACATGGTGGGCCTGCCGTCCTTAAACTTTGGATTGACCATGCACGCATTGCCAACAGAATTGAAGGCCTTTACGAAGTTCGCGTCATGAAACTCACGCTGCAGCCGCTCCATGGACGATTCATCGAGACTCGTGAAGTACTTGAGCACCCCATTTATCGGCGGCTCATCAGCAATCGGATTAGTGGCATCTATGATGGTCTTGCCAGCCAGATTCACTGTATCTGCGGCACGAAGAGCAGCTTGCGCTGCTGTGCCCTTGACCGCTAGTGCGATAACTTCACCGAACTTCGCGGAATCGGCAAAAGATCCAATCTGGACCGCCGAATTCTTCCTGGCCCAGTCAGCAATCTTGCTGGCAGTTCTCGTACCTAGCATCACGCTGTGTCCGTTCGCAACGAAACCGGCCGCGAGTGTCTTTGCCACGTCGCCGGAGCCCAGCACTCCAATTTTCATAAGCTACTCCTGATAGGTCCAAGATTGTTTGGGAGGAATTGCGTCCGCTTCACGGCTGGCTCACACGGTAAATTCGAGTGTGGCGGGGGATTGCGACGACTTTCCTTCGCTGGACTCCTTTGCAGTGCAAGGAATCAATCGCCTGGGTCGATGAGGAATATCTCCTCGCGCACTCGACTGCGCTAAGAAATAGGGGACATGAGCTTCGACGGTGAGTATAGGGCATCGCCCACCCGATTCGCAGTCGGCTACTTCCTACTTGCGAAGGGTTATACCCAGGGCTCGGCGGGCAGGTGTCTGTCGCGCGGCGCGTTGCAGCCGGGCCGCGATCTTGGTTAAGGATGCCCTTAAATGCGCCGGCTCGAGTCAGATTGAAATCCACACCGCATAGCATGACCTGAAGAACAAGCGCCTCCGGGGAATCCGCTCCCGTACTCAGCATACAGTGGGTTTCATCCAGGGGTTCGAGTACGCCGACCCAGGGAGGAGCGTTGGGAGCGACCTGGGTCATGCTGCCCTTGAGTCGAAATTTCGCCCGGTAGCGATAGGGTGCTGAAGCGATGGCATTGGCCACATAGCGTTTCAGGTCCGGCGGCGGCGGTCGGGGTTTGAATGGAGCGCCGAGTACGGGAACACTATCGATTCGGTCGACTCGAAAAGTGCGCCACGCGTCGCGGTTCAAATCAAATGCTACCAAGTACCAGCGCCGGTTTCCGGTGTGCGCGAGTCGCAGCGGCTCTATGAGCCGAGAGGAGGGCCGGTTCAGGCGGTCTCGGTACAGCAGAGTCGCGGATCGGCAGTCTCGGCAGGCGTTTGCAAGCGCTATCAACACTTCCGGGTTCAAGCGTTCACTCTGTCCGGCAAGCGAAACGGTTGCCGAATTGAGTGCACTGATGCGCTGGTGAAGGCGTGGCGGGAGCAGTTGTTGCAGTTTTGCGAGCGTTCGCACAGCCGTCTCGCTGATACCCAAATACGCGTCCATGCCGCTGCGAAGAGACACCGCTATGGCGATCGCCTCCGCGTCATCGAGCAAGAGGGGTGGCAGTACGGAGCCGCGCCCTAATTGGTACCCGCCGCCCGGACCCGCCGTGGCGAGCACGGTGTAACCGAGACTGCGCAGACGATCGATGTCGCGCCGCAACGTGCGCGCGGTTATTCCCAAGCGCTCGGCGAGGCCAGCCCCACTCCAAAAGCGTCGGGATTGAAGTACAGAAAGTAACTTAAGGAGGCGGGTCGACGTATCGAGCATGCGAGATATTGTGCCAAATAATTGCGGACAGAATCTGTCCGCAATCCAAATTATAATCCAAATCATGATTGTCGAAGCGTCGAAGCTAAGAACGATCAAAAGAGCCGACGGAGCGAAACGCTGATGGCTTCACTTCCGCAGAAGAGAAACAGGAGACATACCATGATCATTGTTCGAAGTCTGACGGTAGCGGCGGCGCTACTCGGGGTAGATGCGCTCAATTCGTTGACTGCATTGGCGCAAACCAGTTCATCCCAGGGCATTGCGAAGAGCGCGACAACGGCAGAGCCCGCGGGCATTCACGACTTCGATTTCCTCTATGGTAAATGGAGAATGCCCAATCATATGCTGACCAAGCGCTTGGCCGGCTCACATGAGTGGGCCGATTTTATCTCGTGTGATGAGGCGAGTCCTCTGCCCGGCGGGGTGGGCGATGTCGACTACTTCAAGGCTAGCTACTGGAAGGACTTTGTCGGCGTGACGGTCCGCACCTACGATTCCAAGACGGGTCTTTGGCGCATCTATTGGGTCGACAATAGATTTTCGGCAGGTGTCATCCAGCCGCCGGTGGTGGGCAAGTTTCAGGGCAACGTGGGAATATTCGAGGGGCCGGATACCTATAAAGGTATACCTGTTGTCGTCCGTTACACCTGGACATTGAACCCCGCGCCTGCGGCGACTGCATCGCAGTGGGAGAAGGCGTTAAATCCAAAAGGCTCTCCCGTTGCGGCGACGTGGGAGCAAGCCTTCTCGACGGATGGTGGTAAGACCTGGGAGACCAATTGGTACAATGAATTGATCCGCGACGATAACTGTACGCCCACGTCATGAGCAATGGAGTGCGGGGAGCGTATTTGCTTTCCGGACCGCGGTGAAGGGGCGGATCGCTATTTTCTTTGCGGGACGGCGTGGATCCGTCCCTGGAAAAACGTCCCTATTTTTCACGCCCCGGAAAAGAAATAGGCGATCCGCTTGAGGTGCGCACCGGTTTCGCGCAGAACTAGCGACGGGGTGAACCGCACGCTGGTGAGGCGCCTTGTGTGAGGCTCCGCATTGTGGACGAGCGGGGGAAGATAGACGCATTCCTACAGGGCGTATGTCCGACGACGCACAGACCATAGCACCGAAGGTGGCCATTCTTCCCCGGGAGGGAGCCCAAAGAATTGTCGCTTTTTGGGGAAGCCCAAATTTTAATCCACAAAGGAGGATCGCCATTATGAATGGAACTATCACACGACGTGCTCTCGTGCGGGGTGGCCTCATTGCGGGCGCGCTTGTACCGACGGCCGGACTTTTCGTCAATCTGGCTGTCTCTGCTTCGTCGGCGGTGGATCCAAACGATCCGACCGCAAAGGCACTGGGTTATGTCGCCCAGTCTCCGAAACCCGATGCGAGTTGTGCCGGTTGTTTGCAGTTTCAAGGTAAGGCGGGTGATGCAACAGGCCCCTGCACACTGTTTCCCGGCAAGAATGTCGCTTCCACCGGGTGGTGTATGAGCTGGGCAAAAAAGGGCTGAGCTGCCGTTCAGACAAGGCGGTGTTGCTGCCGACAGCGATGATGTGATCTTCTCCGTCTGGCCACGCATGTGATGCCTGCCGTTCTGGTCCGCCCGAATGACGCGGCCAGACGAAGGAAGGCGCCCCGCATGAGGCGCCCGTTCGCTCACCTTATTCTGTAGCCCGCGGAACGCACGACTTGCCACTTACCGGCACGCTTCTCGAGTAGATCCGTCCAAAGAAACTCACCGCTAACGTCTTTTCCGCCCCGACTCCGCTTTTCGCTAACACTGCCATTTGCCACGGCAACATTGCCGAACACCTGTACATCGATGGCGCCATTCTCAAATGACTCGAGTTTGTCGTGAAAGGATTCAAAATCGTTCATGATGTCCGCTTTGGTAAAGACTCTTCGGGAGCTTCCGACGGTGACGAAGTCATCGGCATAAATCTCAGTGAGCCTGTTCATATCGAGACGCACCATGGCGTCGCCCATGTCTTGCTCAAGCTGCTTGATGGCAGAGATGTCGGCAGGGTCTTGGGAGGCTTTAGGCGGTTGCGAGGCACTGACGCCAACGCCTAAGAAGGTGAACATGATTGATGCAATAAGCGTTTTCATTTGTCCAATCTCCTATTTAAGTTGTGATTGACAGGGTCGTTCCTGAAATTGTGAGTGTCGGCGCAACGACTTGAATCCTCTAGGCCACTCGTTGCATCGGGCCGGCCGTTCGTTGCATTCAGAGAACCTGGGCGATTGTCTTGGCGTAAAGTAAGCGTCATGGCTGCGACTGACACGACTGGACGGCCGAGGCACTGGGCTTGGATCGCGGCACTCTGGAGCGCGGGCGGTCTATTTGACGCGAGTCAAACTGTGCTGTTTGTGCACGCCATGGGTCGGGGTCACCCGTGGTGGCTCATATTTGCCACTGAGCTCGTCTCTTGGCTACCGTGGATGTTGGCGACGCCGCTCATTATTGATCTGGCGCGCCGCTACCCTATATTCCCCGGCCCGACCGCGGGCGCGGTCATCTGCCATTTCTCGGCCTTTGCCATAGTTGGGTTGGGTGCCGAAGTCTGGTTCGCGGCACTGCAAGTGCTCTTTAATCCATGGGAATACCGCGAAGCCCCCACATTCGCGGATGCCTGGCACTCGTCGCTCCTCTTTCAGTTTCTGACCTACCTCGTCGTGTATGCGCTGATATTGGGTTTTACCTCTTGGCTGGACGCGAGCGAGAAGAGGGCTCGCGAAGCCACGGAAACCGAGCGGCTCAGTGCAGCGTTGGCGAAATCGCAGCTAACGGCGCTGCGTCAACAGATCGAGCCGCACTTCATGTTCAACACGCTTCACTCCATTACGGGATTGGTACGCGATCGAGAAAACGAGGCCGCGGTGAGTATGATCGTGGGCTTGAGTGAATTCTTACGTCGTGGACTTGAGGATTCTCACCGATCCCAAGTCTCCTTGGCAGAGGAAATTGAATATCTGCGGCGCTATTTGGAGCTGCAGAAACTTCGCTTTGGAGAACGCCTGCAAGTGAGCATCGATATTCCGCCAGAATTGTCAGAGGCCCGCGTACCAAGCTTGCTGCTGCAGCCCCTCGTCGAGAATGCCATCAAGCATGGCATTGCCAAGCGGGCCGGCGGCGGGATCGTTCACATTTCGGGCGTGCGCGCGAAGGGCCAGCTCTCTCTGAGAATCTACAATGACGCACCCGATTCCCCCGTCGATTGGGAGGCACCGCGAGCCGGTGTAGGCCTTAGCAATTTACGCGCGCGCCTGAAGATCTTGCACGGAGAGGCTGCGTTGCTGGAACTTAGTCCTTTGGGCACCCGCGGTGTCGAGGTGATAGTGCTATTGCCCTTCGGGAACTAAATGGCGCAGATATCTACCTTGATCGTCGATGACGAGTCTGGGGCAAGACGCAATCTGACGGTACTATTGCGCCGTGATCCGGACATTGGAGCCATCATCGAATGCGACTCCGGTCAGGGAGCTATAGACCAGCTTAGGAGGTCGAAATGCGACCTGCTTTTTCTTGACGTGCAAATGCCAGGATGCGACGGGTTTGATGTGCTGGAGATGCTGGGCCGCAAGTTGCCTCCCGCCGTCATCTTCGTGACGGCTTACGATGAGTATGCGCTGCGCGCATTCGAGGCTGGCGCTCTCGACTACCTGTTGAAACCATTCGACGATGCGCGTTTTCGGCGGGCGCTTGATCGCGCGAAGGACAAGCTGGCGCATTATTCGCCGCGGACGAAGATCGGCGAACGATTGGTAGTCAAGACCCGGGGCGAGCTGGTGTTCCTGAACGTTGCCGACGTGGACTGGATCGAATCCGTCGGCTATTACGCCTGCTTGCATGTCGGCGGAAATACTCATGTACTGCGTCGGACTTTGTTGGAGCTGGAACGGGATCTGGACGGGGAACATTTCATGCGGATCCATCGATCCGTCATTGTAAATCTTGAGCGGGTTCATAAACTGGAACTGCAGGATGGCGGCGACTACGAAGTCCTACTTCGCTCAGGAGAGCGACTGCGATTGAGCCGACGGTTTCGCAAATCACTTCTAGATCGCATGAACGCATTGTCGAAGGGCATTTAGGAGGGCGCTTCGAAAGAGGCGCCCTAAGCGTTTCAAGTGACGATGCGTCCGTCGGCACGCGCCTCCTCGGCGTAGGGCGAAATCGGTTTGTATTCGGCGCTGTGCGGTCTCACCCCTTCGGGCGTTCTACTCCTGCCGTTTTAGTCCATCGCGGCGCGTTGGGCGCGGCCGGTGCCCGGTAAGAGGGCAGGGAAGGGCGGTAGGGCCGTTGTTTGAACTTCCCGAAAGAGCGCACCCCACGTATATTCACACGCAGCAACACTCGAAGTTGAGGAATTAGCGCTTTATGGAAATCGCTGCTGTCACACGTTTCTTCGCGGAGTATTTCGTGATGCCCGCTTTGAGTCCTCTGTGAACGACTCCACGACGACGCCTGTGGCCAAATGTCCGAGCTGCGGGACGATTCGGCAAGCGCGCTATTGTGCAGAATGCGGCGAGCGGTTTCTCACAACCCACGATTTAGAACTTAAGCATTTTCTAATCAAACAGCTTCCAGAGGAATTTCTGCATGTAGACGGCAAGCTGCCGCGAACCTTGCGCTTGCTATTTACGAGGCCAGGTATCCTGGCGAAGAACTACGTCGGGGGAATACGGCAGCCCTTTGTCGGTCCGCTCCGGATATACATCGTGCTTTTCCTCTTGCATGCGATTGTCGTGTTATCAATTAATGGCCTCGGTGCTTCCTTTCCAGAACGGATCCGCGAATTTGACTCATTCGGCATTCTCTCGCACTTCATGTCGGGCCGGCCCAACGTGGACTGGCAAAGTCCGGAGGTCGCCTCACGAGTCCGTGAACTCAGTCATTGGTCGGGCGAACTGGCCACGCTACTTGTCTTTCTGCTAACTGCCGGGCTTCAGAAGCTCATTTTCTATCGACTGCACCGCCGTTATCTAGAGCATGTCGTGCTCGCCTTGAATGTCGCTTCCTTCTTGCTTGCGACGCTCACGGTGAGCGAGGTATTGGTTTGGGCTGCGATTCGCAACCGCTATGGAGGCTTGGATGCCGCACTCCAAACGTCCATCATCCTGTCCGCGTTGCCCATTTACTGGTTCTTCGCCATTCGGCGTTTCTATGGACTTAAGACTGCTATTTCCGTCGGTGCGGCAATCATTGTGACGGCAGGGCAAGTGGTTTTCGCGACGGCGCTTAACACTGCGGTGCTGGCGGTTCTAATCCAGGCCATCTGACTTGGCGGCGACGTTTTGGTGTGCTAATCGAGACGCGGGTCACTGAAGCAGCGCCGGATGGTCGCGGATCGACCAGAATCCGCACCCAAGGATAAGGACCTTGTCCGAGCTGTCGCCGTTTCAGTTAACATTAATTCTGACTCCGTCGACGGCGCTGTCATCGCCGGACTCCGCATTCTCATGAACGCGCGCGCAAGTGTTTATTTCACTGTCGCCCTGGAGGACCCATGCTTGAGTCACGCTATCTGCAAGGTACCTGTGCTTGGAAGGGGGCGGAGGTAGGACAGAATCATCGGTGGCTCAAACAGATCCCGGCAATTGTACTGGACGAGCTTGACGCCGCGCTCGAAAGGGTCGAGGAAATCGAATGGCGTGACGTTACTCGTCACAATTTTGCCCTGCCCGGCGCTGCGGCATTCTTTGATGAAGTGCGTGAAGAGCTGGAGAACGGATCCGGCATGGTAAAGATGTGCGGGCTGGATGTGAGTCGCTATAGCCAGGAACAACTGCGCCGCATCTGGTTCGGCATCGGCTGTCATCTCGGCACTCCCATGTACCAGAATCGTCGCGGCGAAGTGATGCGTGACATCAGGGACGAGGGTATGGGCGTCGGCGCCAAGCTTTATGGCGCTACCATCGACGCCTCGGGTAAGCCGTTTCTCTCCTCGGGCGCCCGCACCCTGTCATCCGGGCAATTGCGCTTTCACACCGACCGTTGCGACGTGGTGGGTCTGCTGTGCGTGCGCCAAGCTTCCGAGGGAGGAGTGAGTAAGCTCGCAAGTAGTGCCACGGTCTATAATGAGATTCTGAAGCGCCGCCCAGATCTGCATGCGCGACTGTGCAAACCCATCCCGCGCAGCCGATTCGGCGAAGAGGCAGGCGGCGAGCACGTGGCCTACGATCTGCCCGTCTTTGGCGTGCGTGACGGCAAGCTCACCAGCCACTTCTCCCTCACCTATATCGAAAACGCGCAGATGCTGCCGGGTGTCCGGAAGCTAACCGAAGCTGAGCACGAGGCGATTCAAATGCTGATGGATGTGGCGGAGGAGGTATGTTTCGAGATGCGCTTCGCGCCTGGGGACATACAGCTGCTCAATAACCACGTCATCTACCACGGGCGCACGGCGTTCAAGGACGATGCCGGCACGGGCGAGGACCGCCTGCTCATGCGCCTGTGGCTGTCGGTGCCCAATTCGCGTGCCCTGCCTGAAGATCATGCCGTTCTCTGGGGCGACGTTGGCGCTGGCAGGCCGCATGGCGGCATCGCGCAGCCCGCCACCGCGATCCTGGCCTGAAGCGCGCTGCCCATGAAACAACGCGAGATCAAACGCTCAGGTGGCAAGTCGCCTGGCGCGCGGTTGGGTCTATTGACTCTGTTGCTGAGCGTTTGCGCGGGGGGCGCCTCGGCGGCGTCGGACTACGGCAACTGTGAAGTTTCAGGTGAGCGAGGTTCGGTCAAGCTCGTGACTGTGGTTCCGGGAGCGCTGTCGGTGCGACGCAGTATTGCCCGCGCCGGGATGGTGGAATGGCGACTCGCCAGACACGATAAAAGACGGTTTCGAGTACTGCATGGCTGCCACCATGGCCTACCGCGCAGGACTCGATCGGGTGATCGTCGTGAATCGCTCCTTTGCGCAGGTCATCGCTGGTCAGGCGAAGGGATTCGACATCGCACTGAGCGAGATCACGATCACCGAGGAGCGCAAGAAGGTTGTGAATTTCACCGAACCCTATTTCAACTCTGATCAGGGTATCTTGGTCAAGGCAGGTACGCACATCGATAAGGACAACATCAAGAAAATGCGCTTGGCCGCCGAGCAGGCGACGACCACGTTGCAGTTCATCATGGACAACATCAAGCCCGTTGAGCATCCGATGGTATTTGCCTCGGTAGCCCCCATGTACGCGGCTTTGGCTGCCGGTCAGGTGGACGCTGTGCTTTATGACACGCCAAATGTTTTGGCTCGCGCCAAGGAATCCAACGGCATGTTCAAAGTTGTCGGGCGCTACGACATGGGCGAGAGGTGGGGCGGCATCGTCAACAAGGATTCGCCGAATCTCGCGGTGTTCAACAAGCTGATCGAGGATTTCAAGAAGGATGGCACTCTGCAGAGGCTTACCAACAGGTATCTGACTCCAAATCTGGGCATGGATCCCGCAGAGCTGCCTGTTTTCACGCCCTGACAGCGTTCAATTACCTGCCGGTCGGCATCACCCGCGTTGCTACAACATAACGCTGCGAAACATCTCAAATTGGCTGAACAGCGCGGGCACGCCGCCGGTATGGATGACGCACACCGGCTCTCCTTCTGGAAATACATGACGGCGCGCAAGATCCAGAAAACAAGCGAAGGTTTTCGCAGTGTAGATATGCTCGAGCACGATACCTTCGGTTCGCGCCAAAGTCAGTATCGCCTCTTCGCCTTGGGGCGTAGGACACGCATATCCGCCGCCGAGAAAATCCATGTGGTAGTGGACGCGCTTCTCGTCATAGTCCGGCGCGCCCTCACCGAAAAGGTTCGCAACAGCAGCGTAATCTCGGCGCACGCAGGCTGAAAGATCGGCCTGCTGGTACTCGACGCTGACGAGATGAATCTCGAAAGGATAGCCGAGCAAGGCGTTTCCGAAAATCAATCCGGCTTCAGTAGTCCCCATGGAGCCTGGCAGCATGATATGCCGGATACCGAGGTCAAGCTGTCGGGACTGAGCCAACAGCTCTTCAGCGGCACGCACGTAACCCAGAGCACCAATCGCGGCACTCCCCACGATATACGGTCTTCGTCCCTGCCGCTGCAATTCCTCTGCAGCATGCTCAACCGCCTTGGTCCGATGTGCTTCGTCCATGACGCCGATGAACCGGATCGACGCGCCAAAAATCTGGTTCAGAAAACTGGCACTGCGAGCCGCCGGTTCGTCGACGGCATTGTGAAAAACAATACACTCGAGGCCGGCCATGGAAGCGGCGGCCGCTGTGAGTCGGCATTGATTCGACATGGGGGTGCCCGCAACGAGCAATACGTCGGCATGCTCCTGCAACGCGGCGCCGAGCCAGAATTCAAGACTGCGAAGTTTGTTGCCACCCATCGCGATCGGCATCAAGTCGTCGCGTTTGACATATAGGCCGCGGTGTTTGAGCGCGACTTCAGTACGTTCGAGGCGCTGCAGGAGCGTGGGGATCGCAAAGCAGTTCGTAGCGAGGACTTCTGATCGTTATCATAGTCGTCCCGCTTCGACGATTCGTCTTAAGAATGCTCGGGTACGCTCATTCTTCGGTTCTCCAAATATTTGTTCCGGTGTTCCCTCCTCGAGCACACCGCCGTCGCACAAAAAACACACCTTGCTGGCTACTTCGCGAGCGAATCCCATTTCGTGAGTGGCCAGCAGCATTGTCATGCCATCCCTCGCCAGTTCACGAACGATATTCAGCACCTCGGAAACAAGCTCAGGATCCAGCGCGGAGGTGATCTCATCCAGCAGCATGACCATCGGATCCATGGCCAGCGCTCGCGCGATGGCCACCCGCTGCTGCTGTCCGCCCGACAACCGGTCTGGATACTCCTGGGCCTTATGCTCGAGACCAATGCGCGTCAATAGCTGCATTGCCGTTGCTTCGGCTTCGGCGCGCTCCTGATGCAGCACCTTAAGCGGCGCCAGCGTTACGTTCTGCAGCACGGTCATATGCGGAAACAGGTTGTAGCTTTGGAACACAATGCCGACGTCCCGCCGCAGAGCGTCCACGTCCACCCCGGGCCCGCTGACCCGGTTCCCGTGAATGCGGATTTCTCCGGCATCTATCTTCTCGAGACCGTTAATACAACGCAGCAGGGTTGATTTGCCCGAGCCCGAGGGTCCGATGAGACAGACCACCTGGTGTTCTTCGACCTGCAGGTTGACGGCATCGAGTACCGGCTGGTTGCCGAAATGCTTTTTGACGTTGCAAAGTTCTATGAGTGCCACGAGTCTTCTCTTAGGCCTCGGCGCCGCGCAGGCGCCGTCGATCCTGCTGTGCGAGCCGCTCAACAAATCGTGCCTGAGGTATGGTGATGATCACAAAAAGTATCGCAACGGTTGTCACTGCGGAGAGATTGTAATGATTGCTGGCAATGATCATCGCCTGGTTGAACGCATCGACTGCGCCGACCACGTTTACCAGAGCCGTATCCTTCTGCAGTCCAATGAAACTATTGAGTAATGGGGGGACTATTTGTCGAACGCCTTGCGGAATGACGACGAATCGCAAGGTCTGCATATAAGAGAGGCCGAGCGAGCGCGCGGCAGAGGTCTGGCTCCAGTGGATGCCCATGATTCCGGCGCGATAGATTTCGGCTACGTACGCTCCAGTGCTTAAGGTGAGCGCCAGGATGACGAATGCTTGCTGCGACAGGTCCTTGAGGATCGGCAGGCCGGTCAGCGGTATGCCGAAACCGATCAGATAAATCGTGATGATCGCGGGCAAGCCGCGAAAAACATCGACATAGGCTTTTGCAATCAGGCGAATCGGTGCACCCGCCGCGCCGGGCGCCAATTGGGCGACGGCCACTACCAGTCCCCAGACCAGAATGATTGCCTCCGCAACCATGAAAATGTAAACGTTGATCCAGAAAGCCTTGAGAACCAAACCGAAGGAACTGAAGATCAACGGCAGCTTGAAAAATGTGCGGCTGACCGCGAGGTCGTTGGCAATGAGGAACAACATCGCCAGCACGACCAGAACCTGCGCGGTTGAATACCCCAAAGCGATCCAACTCCATGTGCGCGATTCGGCCATGGCGACCCGGGCAGCGATCAGATCTCCGGCCGCGAGCGCACGCCTTGCTTGATGTGTCGTGCGCAGTCCCTGCACGGCCGGATACATGATTAGGATGGCAACCAATGCAGACGCCGCGAGCAGCGCATTCGCAACCGTACCCACACCCTGCGGAGGGGCAGAAAGAGCGGCGCGCACGTCAAGCAGCGTCAGCCAGCTGGCAACCACAACGGCTGCGCAGACGAGCAGCGCCGTGTAGGTCATGATCCTCGAAGTGTTGGGCGGGGTGCCGGCCCTAAATCGTCGCTCGCCGGCAGGCGAGGTTTCATTTGTCGACGCGCCGGGTATTTTAATGGGCATATTTTCAGACCTGCTGTGGACGAGTCACGGCGTCAGATAGGGGATCTTGGTTGGATCAGCGCCCCAGGATTTCGCGAGGTACTGGGTAGTCAGCGCCTGCAAGGTGCCATCTTCTTGCAGAGACTGAATTATTTTGTTGATGGCTGCCTCGTTAACGGACCCTTTTGGGAAAATGGCTCCATAGCTCTCTCCCGTCGAGTACTGCGCGGCCACGACCTGAGTGCCTTGGGATAAGGCCGCCTGATTAAGTACCTGTGCGGTATCGTAGAGCACGGCGTCGACCTGGCCGGAAGCCAGCGCGGCGTAGGTAGCTGAAAGGCCAGGGTAGACCCTCAATGGTTGGGTGGGCTTTATTCGATTTGCTACGAATTCGACTGCGGTGGTCGCTTGCTGGACGCCGATGCGGAAATTTTTGATCGCCTGGCTGTCAACCCGTGTCCCCTTCCTGACCAATACGCCTATATCGGATGCGAAATAAGCAATGGAAAAGTCGACTGCCTTTTTGCGCTCCTCGGTGATCGAGGCCTGCGTCAGAGCCATATCAAAGTTCTTTGTTTGTCCACCCAGCAACTGCGCAAAAGAAACGTTCACGACGCCGACCTTATCGAGGCCGCCGCGATAGGCAATGTTGGCAGCCATGCAATATTCGAAACCATCCTTGATCGTGTCCGGCGATTCCCCGTTCCACCAGCCAGGAGCGGGCAGACCTGTTTCAACGGTAAGCTGCCCCGGAATAGCAGGCTTGATGGGGTAGGCCGCCTTTTGACCGGTTACCTTGCAATTGCCGATCATGGTTTGGGCGTTCGCCGCATCCGCGATGCCCAATCTCATAAGTCCCGCTGACAGCAGGCAAGCGCCGAAAAAACCGACCGATACGGCCGTTCCCGTCCAAGTAGGGATGGACAGTCTCGAATTGAATATGTGCCAGCCCAATGCGAACGAGCGGCGGCAGGTCATTCTTCGTGTGAAGATACTTCTCGAGGTCTGCCAGGAGCGCCGTCAACTCCTGCGGTGGTGCAGGAACGAAAACCACGTTGCCCGGACGTGTCCCGCCATTCCATAAACGCGGCGACTTCCTCGCCTGAGATGGTCCTTTTTACCGTCCGGCCAGTGGCGCGCATCTTTGAGCCTCTGGGAAAGCATTCTTTACCAAGATTCCCAGTTAGTAAAGGAATGCTTTCCAGTGGTTTCGGCTGGTAAAGGCTCTCCAATTTGCCGCTGATCCAACCTTTGCAGTACTGATGCCAAAGTTGAAACCCTGCGTCGGAATCTGCTACTGCAGATTCAGTAGCTTGGCCGAGTGACCGTATTAAACGGTGAACCAGCGTGATAATTTCGGGATTGCCAAATCTCGCGCCAAACGCGGCGACCGCCCGCTGCCTGGTTCCTACTTCAATTCCTTGGTGATTGCGTCCGCAGCATTGCCGGCCACCACCCAACTTGCTGATCCTGCAACGACGGCCTCATCCTCGAACCAGAGAAATCCAAAGTCATCGATGCACTCTGGAAAATCTGGCTTGATGATGATGTAGCCCGGAATGAGGGCGCCGGGTATGTAAGCGTTGTCCGCGCGGTTGTTGCTGTAGGTCTTGGTCTTGGAGACCGTTCCGACGCCGGCGACATAAGACGTGCTGGAGACCGGGTGCGTGCCGAGAATGTAATTGACAGCACGAAGTGTATATTCCGGGCCGACAAGGTCCGGAAACGCCTTGTGCAGAAAGTACATCCGGATGGCCATGTCAACCACAGCGCCCGATCCGCCCCAGGTTCCCAAGCTCGGAGGCACGCCGAACGGGGTGCCGTCCAACTGCTTGTCCAGACCCACCATGTAGGTTTTCACGGCCTCCCGCATTTCATCCTTCGCGGTTGCGTCCAGATAGGGCAGCGCGCGCACGGCCATCCATCCACGGATACCCATCTGCTGCGGAGTGATCATCTTTGGAAATAATTCCTTCAGACGGGACTGATAGGGATCTGCGCCATGCGTCGCGATGGTGAGTTCCAGAGCCGCAGCCCAGTCCTGTCCGATGCCGGCGTCGCCGCGACGAACACCGGGCGGAGGAGCGGTTTGTACACTTGTTGCGCCCGAAGGCGTCGCAGTGGCTGGTCTACCTGGACCGTTACTACCACTTTGCGTCGCCACACCCTGCGACGCAGCCAGCACGCCGCTTCCGGGAGGCGCCGGCGCTCCTTCGTCCCAACCGGCGTGCGCCGGTGCTGGCGTTGGATGAGCTTTCTCGCTGTTCCATGCCTTGATCGCGGTCTCGAGGCAGTCTTTCGCCAATGCGTCGTCCCAGCCCTTCAGCGCATCGGCCGCCGCCGCCAGAGCGGCGATCGCGTTCCATTGGAGAACCGCGTTGGTGGTGGTGAAAATCCAGCGGTCATCGGGGCGGCCAGAGTAGTCGCCCTTCACTTCGTTTGGACCCAGTCTGGAATCGTAGATGCGGCCATCGGTCTTCGACGCTCCATCGCCCAAGTGCGTATATTGGCGCAGGTCCGGTTCGTGAGTGCCTCGAATCGAGTGGCCTATATTGTGGAACTGCGCCAAGATGAGGACCGCGCCGTGCTTTACTTGTTGCACCGTATCCGGCACGCCATCGGGACGGTGCATCTCAACCTCGCGCGCGACTTCATCCACGGTGAGTTCGTCGTATTTGAGATCGAATTCGCGATACGCCAACGCCAGACTCTGAATCACACTGAGCTGCGCGGGCTCCTCTAGATCGAAATCGCCGGCGTCATACCAGCCGCCCACGTTCATCCCGGGAATATGATCGCCACCCTTGTACTTGCCATCCCTCGCCGTCGCTTGATTCCAATTGTCGAATTGCTCCCCCACCACGGGCGCCATACGCCCGTCATCCAGGTGCGAGGCGCCATGCCACACGCGATAGGCTTCGCGCACGGAAACGTGATCCATCTGTGCCGCGAGGTGATGGTCCAAGCTGTCCTGCCAGATGTTCGCGTAGGCATCCTTGGAGATGGGAAAGGGCGCCGTACGCTGGCCTGCGTACTCGATGACATAGAGGCCAGGGCTATTGACCGTGGTGAAATCGAATTTCGAGTAAACATACCGCAGCCAGGGCGTTGAAGGCGTGATCGGGCCTTCAAATACCTGCTGGTAAGCGCCGCCTTCCGTCAGGCGCAGCACTTTGGCCGTCTGCGGGCCGGTGTACTTCGGATCCAGTTCGAGTACGGCCACCTTGGAGAAGCCCGGCGCATAGCCGACTTGGCTGTGCGCGATCATCGGTGGACGCGTCCAATTCGAAATGACGTCAGGCTTCAAATGCCACACGATGGCACCGGTGGTCTTGCCCGAAGGAATCAGCGATCGCAATACAAACCAACCGTTTTGTGCGCGGTCGCGTCCATCGAACAGCATCAGAGCGGCGGTATCCGAGACAACGGTGATCCGGGCCAGCGAATCGTCGACGCCTAAGGTGATGCTCTTGCCCTCGGCAAAGGGAAGCGGCTGGGTGTAACCCTTGGCCTTATCCCAGTCCTCCAAGTAGTAGGCCTTTTTGGGTTCGTCAGGCAGCGGCAACACCTTGATCATCAGATCATTCGGCGTTCGCGGAAAGATGCCGGCATGTGATCCGTCCACGAGATATGCCTTGCCCATGTAGATGGACGGGAGGAATTCCAAGTTGAAACCGGCCCGGCCGGCCAGCTTCGGCGGCAGCGGCCTATCGAGATTGATGCTGACCTTCACACCACCGGGTTCTGCCGCGACTTCCAGCGTATAGCTGACGTCGAAGGTCGGGAAGGCGAGACTGGCGGTGAGCCGGTTGTTCGCCTTGTCTGCCTGGCGACCTTTGAGGGTTGCCACCAAGTCCCACTGCTCGGGGGTTGGCATCAAGCGCACGTCGCCGTTGGTGGCGATGCGCTGGCCGTGGAGAATGATTTCCATGGCCGTGTTCTTCTGATCTACGAAAACGGGATGATACGTGCTGTCGTAGAGAAAGACGCTGAACCCCTGGGTATCGAGATAGTTCTTGTCGGTGACCTTCATGGCAAAATCGGCGGCGAACGCGTTTGAGGCAAACGTCAGAACCAAAAGGAGCCGCACAGGAAATCCGGTGAGTATTGTTTTTATTGGGCGGAAACAGGACATGGGTAGTTAGCTCCTTGGAGCAACATTGGCGAAGGATTGCATCGCGGGTAAAGCACAGCCGGACACCGGCAGACGTTAGCGCTACCATAGCTTCACCTGGTGGGAACTTCAACATGCCCGAGAAACCAAGCTGCACATAGGCGAGGGCTCGGTCGGCAACCCAACACTCTATATATAAGGAGTGGGGCCTAGAAGAAGACGTCAATGTTCCCGGCCTGCGCCTCGCTGCAGTAGAGGCCGTTAGCGTCGACCGACAGGCCGTCCAGTGCGAGAGTGGGGTCGGTCGCCGACGCCAGCTGGAACCCCACCGGGGTTGTGCCCGCTCCACCGGCCTTGGGTAACTGGAACACCGTCGCTGATCGCGGATCGTTCCAATAAACGTGCGCAGCGTCGTTGACGAGAACCGCACCGACCACGTCGGTCGCGAACGGCTTGATGGCGCCGCCGCCGACTGATATTTGTTGTATGGATCCCGGATTCGAGCCGAGCTCGGAGAAGTACACGTTCGTGCCGTCGACGGTGAAGTCGGCGAGGTAGGCGTACTCGACCAGTGTCGTCGTGGTGCCGCCATCCAGCGGCACCTTCATGATCCGGCAGCCCTCGGGATATTGGCTCGAGCCGGCACTCCAGTACACGCTCTGGGCGTCGAGCGCGATGCGCCAGTAGCAGTCTTGCGGGTTCGGCAGAGTCGAGTCGACTGAGAGAATGACCGGCGCGCCGCCGGTGAGCGTGACCTTCTGCACCATCGGGCCGCCGCCGATGTCCTTGATTGTCCAGTAGACACTCGTGCCGTCGACGGCAATGTCTTGGTTGATCAGCGAGAGGGTGGCGATGCCTCCGCTCGAGGCCGCGAGCTTCTCGACTGTGCCGCCCGCAGTGGGCAGCGTCTTGATGAAGTCGGCGTCGAGGATGTAGATGCGCGAGGCGTCGACCGCGATGCGCGCCATGCTGGTCGAGATCCCGCTCGCGAGCGTCGCCGGGATCCCGCCGGCGAGCGGGGCGCTGGCGACTCGCCAGGACTCGGCCCAGATGGCGTTGGAGCCATCGATCGTGAGCGCGACTGGCGCATCGAGGCCGGAGAACAAGGTACTGACCGTCCCACCGCCAAGTGGAACGGACTTGAGCGTGCCTGTTCCGGCCTGAATGCAGCACCCGCCGTAAGTGCCTGCTTCCGACCAGTAGGCGGTAGTGGCCGTGACAGCGAGCGAGATCGCGGCGTTGACTGTCGGCACGCCAATACCCGTCGCGAGCGGCGAGACGGTGCCACCGGCGACCGGCACCGTATAGAGAGCGTGATTGTAGGGATCGATCCAGTAGGAGTTCGCTCCGACAACGGACAGGCCGCGGATGGCATTTAAAGCATACTGCCCGCTTGTTGATATGGTCGCGACAGCCGTCAGGCTGCCGCCCGCGAGCGGAACGGAATACACCGTGTACTGGATGCCGGAGTTCACAAACAGGACCGCGTTCGCCGTGACCGCGAGCCCGGCCGCTGGGTACCACGATGCCTGCTCGTAGCCGGGCCCCGGCGGCGGCAGGTTCCCGTTCAGCGTTCCATCGACCAGCACGAGCGCCGCGCCGCCTGCCTTCGGTACCGACTGCACCTTGCTGCCACACAGGCAGCCCGCCGCGACCGGTTCCAGACTCAACTCTTCCCAGTAGAGATGGTCCGCATCACCCGTGAGCGCAACCACGCTCCGGTTGGCGGTCGCGACAGTCACCGGAGCGCTGCCGTCGAGCGGGACACGCTGGATGATCCACGTGCAGGCGGGGCTGCAGCTCTGGCTGCTCACCGTGTTGACCCAATAGACGCTGCTGTCATCGACCACGAGGTCGGCCGTTACATTCGTCTCAGAATCTCGCATGCCGCGCGCAAGCACCACGGTCGTTTGACCATCCAACGAGGTCTGGTTGAGGTTCCCGCCATCGACCCAATACACGCTCTGGCCGCGCACGACCACGTTCTCGGCCGACCCGAAACGAATGGCGAGCGGTGTAATCGTGCCGGTGCTGAGCGACACCTTCTTCAGCGGCTGATCGGTCGCGTCGGTGAAGAACAATTCTCCGCCGCTCTGGACGATCGATGCCCGCAGCTGATCGGAGCTGACAAATGTTCCCGGCAAGATCTGCAGGCCGGAGGCGATTTGGCCGCCGCGGATGGCGAGAAAGTTCTCGCCGGTCGCAGCAGCATTACTGATCGTCACCGGCAGCGTCGATGGCGCGAACGTGGTGTCGGTCAGCGTGGCAGTGACCGTATAGGTTCCAGGAGCGAGGCCGCTCACGCTGTACTGGCCCATCGCGTTGGTGGAGGTGCTCGCCGACGCGGTCCCCGTGATCGAGATGGCCACGTCGGCCACCGCGGCCCCGCTGAATGCGTTCGCGACCGTTCCCGAGAGCGAATAGGTCGGCGCCGGCCCACCGCCGCCGCCTCCGCCGCAGCTGGCGAGAGTTGCGGTGGCGAGCACCATGAGAATCAATCGGTTGATGATTGACATGATCTTTCCTTATTAGTTGTTTGATCCTGCCACTCTCGAAGCATGCCTTTTACCTGTTTCTTCCATTAATATCAACAGTGCATTGAACGATTGTTCAGTAGCGCCCAACACCTTGAGCATCAATGATAGGGATCCTTATGGGCCGATGCCCCTTATAGATCGCTTACTGATTACTTACAGAAGCTAAGCTGAGGAAGCGTCTGATTGCCGAGGGTTCGGAATATTTTGTTCGGGAGGGCGAGCGGACGCCGTTGATGGCGTACTTCTTGGGCCGTCAGGCAGGGAAGGATTCAGAGCAACCCGTCACGTTCCGGTTTCCGAATTCGACCGCAACGTCGTGGAGTGGTGATCGTTAAAACGCCTGCCGGTTTTGGGAGACGCCTCGCCAAGTTTGCCGGGCACCTGGGCGCGACGGTGAATTCTCAGTTTTTCCAGCACGTGATGAACGTGATGCTTGACCGTGGCGAGGCTGACGCACAAATCACGGGCGATTTCCTTGTTGGACAATCCTTGCCCGATCAATCGTGCGACGTCGCGCTCGCGACGGGTCAGGTCTGCGGTGAATGTTCCCGCACCCGCGTTGTTGCCCCCGGGAATCGGCGGGAGTTGTTGAAACAGCGCGCGCAGTAGATGGCCGGCAACCTCTCCCGAGCACATTAGACGGCCGGCAGCTGCATCTCGAATCGCCGCAAGCAGTGTCGTCAGAGTCGCGTCGCGCGCGACATATCCAGAGAACCCGAATTTGCCGGCGTGAATGACATAGCTGGCCTGTTCCTGCAGTCCAAGGGCAATGACGGAAAGCTCCGGAAACTCAGTTGCGAGTTCGCCGACTTGCCGGTAGTCGGTGCCCTGGGTGACGTCGACCAACACCACACTCACGCTGTTCTCGCGCAGGGTCATCCGCAGATCGTCAAAGGTCGAGCAGATCCCGATCAAGCAGACATCATCGGCCGCGCTGAAGCAACGCCCAAGCGCTTCACCGAATAGTTTCACCGACGTGAGGAGCGTTACTCCGATTGTCGCCACCGGCCACTCATCCTTAAGTATTCAATAACGGAAGCGTTATTTTTTCGCGACGATTCGCGCCAATAGGGCCTACCTCGCCCGAGTCTAGCTGAATGTTCGGCGCTTTGGCGAGGACTGTTTTATGGCAACGATGACGCCCGATACGGTTGTGCACTGCGAGTGCTCCGTGAGTCGGAGATATATCCAATAGATCTACACCCTTTGATCCATTTCGCGCCTGAAATCTCGTCGTCATCTGCGGCAAAATGTAGATCCTTCGGTGTCCGGGGACATCCATCGAATTTTGTTCTCCAGGCCAATGTCGGTCTCGCAATGCAGCTGTCATAAATCGCGCACTTGAGCGACCGCATTGGATCGGGGAACTTCTTGGCAAAAATCGGAGTGATCGTCGCGCACGCACGCGAAGACTTCGTCGCGGCGAGCATCGTGGCGGCGGTGCGAAATAGTCCTGACCTGCGGCTGGTGGGCGATGCCCCCGTGATGACCAGCGACCCGAGACGTGCCATCCCGGTTGATCGCGCAACGGTGGGCGCGATCATCGTTATCGGCTCGCCGCAGGAAGTGGAGACCTGGTCGAGC
This sequence comes from uncultured Gammaproteobacteria bacterium, assembly GCA_963775565.1. GTDB lineage: Bacteria > Pseudomonadota > Gammaproteobacteria > Steroidobacterales > Steroidobacteraceae > Bog-1198. The sequence goes on along the minus strand of CAVZJP010000008.1, from coordinate 289,908 downwards.
GATCTGCTCGCATCCTCTCCGGAACTGGTCGTCATTCGCGTCACCGTGGGTAGCGATGTGGTCCACTTTTCCCGCCGCGGTGTCGGGCACGATGCACTGCTCGAGACGCTGCGCGCACTGGCGCGCAGCCCGGGCGAGGATGCGCGAATTGCCGACTACGTTGCGGTGGGAACCCGCACCATGGAGTCATCCCCCGCGGTGGCGCTATTCGAGACGACCCGCGAGACCACGCATGGCCTCATGTTGGCGATCAAGTGGCTCGACTCGGAGCTCTTGAGCGCCGTCAGTGCATGGCAGAGCAGTCAGGGCGATCTGAATCTGGGCACCGGCGCCGTCAGTCAGTTGTTGTCCGCCAAGACCTTCCCGCAACCCGGCGACGGAATCGTGGAGGACAATGCCGCCGCGCTCACCGCGCATGTGGAAAGCTCGGCGGATTCCGCTGATCGCCTGGCCCGCCTCGCCTGCCGAATCGGGCTCAGCCCGCTCGAGCTCAAGGCCTTCATCCTCTGTGTGGCCCCCGACCTTGACTTGAAATACGGCCGGGCATTCGGATTTCTGCACGATGACGCCAGCAGGCGACATGCCACTCTCGATTTGATCATGACGTTGCTGGGCGATCCCGTGGAAGTGCGACGGGCGCTGTTCTCGGGCCACCTGTTCGAGAGTCGGTTGCTCGAGCTCGATGCGACGCGGCTGCCTCATTCGGATGAAGCGCTGCGCGCGGACCCCACCGTGGTCAACTGGCTCGTTGGCGGCGCCTCGGCGTCCGCCTCGGATCGCGCGCTCAATTCCTGCGTACGCCGCGTCGCCTGGAGCGGTGCGGGCCTCCTGACGCGAGCGAGCGATCAGGAGCAAAGGGCTGTGCTGGCGCGCTTTCTGAACGCGCTCCCGCGCATTCACCGCTGGCTCATTCTCGTAGGTGATACGGAAGGCTGGCGCGGTCTGGTCGAGGTCGCCGCGCAGCACGGAGAATTGAAGATCGTCCGCATCGACGCCGCGGAATTCCTGGCGCTAGCGGCGCCCGATCGGCTCGACGCCGTCGGCAGACTGGTGCGCAACGTGATTTTGGATGATACGGTGCCCATCGTCGATGCGACCATGCTGCCCTCCGACGCGCCCGCTCTAGAGGCGCTGCAATCCCTCGCCTTGGCGCTATCGCACACTCGAAGGCCGTGCGCGCTCATTGCCGCCAACGCTGACCGGCTCGCATCGGTGCTCCCGGTGGCGGGACTGCGCCGGCTGAATCGACCCCCCATGGATGCCGCGATGCGGGCCAGCTACTTCAAGCACGCCGCCAAGATGTCGAAGTTGAATCTTTCATTGACCGACCCGCAGGCCGCAGCCATTGCATCGGTTTATGCTTTGCCGCTGGCGCAAATTGAACAGGCCGCCAATCTGGCGGCTGCCAGCAGTGCCTGGCAGGAATCTCCCGCAGACCTCGAGCTGCATCTGCGCGATGCATGCCGTCGCGTGGCCGCACCGAATCTGCCGAAGGTCGCCAATCGGGTGCCCCCGATTTTCTCGCTCAGCCAGCTTGTGTTGCCCGCGGTGCAAAAGGCACAGCTGGCCGAAGTGGTCGCCAACGTGCGTCTGTCGTCGGAGGTGCTGGACAACTGGGGACTCGGCGCGCAGCTGCCGTACGGACGCGGAGTCACCGCGCTTTTTACCGGCCCCAGCGGTTGCGGCAAGACCATGGCCGCGCAGGGCATTGCGCGCGAACTCGGCACGGACCTGTATGTCATCGATCTGTCGCGGGTGGTGAGCAAGTGGATCGGGGAGACGGAGAAAAACCTCGATACCGCATTTTCCGAAGCTGAGGGCGCCGGTGCTGTGCTGCTGTTCGACGAGGCCGACGCACTGTTCTCGCGCCGTACGCCGGCGACCGATGCGCATGCGCGGCATGCCAATTTGGAAGTCGCTTACTTGCTGCAGAGGATGGAGGCGTTCACCGGGCTTGCCATTCTCACCACGAATCTGCGCCACAACCTGGACGAAGCCTTCCTGAGGCGGCTGAGGTTCGTCATCGAATTTCCGAAGCCCGATGCGTCGGCGCGCGAGAAGATCTGGCGGCAGTGCTTCAGCGGCGTCGCGCAGCTATCGGACAGCGTCAATCTTGCGGATCTGGGACGCCGCATCGAAGTCCCGGGCGGCAACATCAGACAGATCGCCTTGCGAGCCGCATTCGCTGCCGCGGCCGAGCATGGACAGATTCTGACCAAGCATCTGCACGAGGCAGCCAGGGCAGAACTCCTCAAGCTCGGTATGTCCAGTGCGGCCGGCGATCTCACTGAGCGGGCCGCGTAGGAAACACATGCAAGCGGACGCCATCCAACGAGTGAGCCAGGCGATCAGCGATACGCTGGCGACCGCGTTGACCGCCGTAAACGTTCAGGGCGGCGTCTTCATCGGACCCCTGGATGATCCGAACGCCGCCGGCGCAGCGCTGGTGCTGTTCCTGTTCCGCATGGTGCCGACCCCGGATCTGCGCAATGCCGACCACTCGACCCTGTCCTCCGATGTACCGCCCAAGCCGATCGTATACCGCGATTCACTGCCGCTCGATCTTTACTACCTGATCGCCGCGGGGGACCAAAACGTGGGCGGGGAGGCCCAGTCCCTCTACTCGATCGGCATCGCGCTGCAAACCTTGCAAGCCCTCGGCGAGTTGACGGGCAGCGCCGTGGATGGAGAAACCGTGCGCCTCACGCTCGATCCGATTTCAAACGAAGAAATGGGCCGGGTATGGACTCTGTTTCCGACCGAGAACTACCGGACCTCCGTCATCTATATCGCCTCGCCGGTGTGGATCGATCCGGCGACGGCCGATGTCATCGCACCGCTCGTGAAGACTTACCGCCTGGCGCCGCCGAGCGCGTCGATGTGAAATGCAAATGATCGCCGCACCCTCGCCGACGCTCTTCGATCTGATCGACCAACCTGCCGCGTTTGCCGTGCAATTCATCGATCCGGTCACTTTCGATGTCGTCTCGCAGGGGATCGTGGTCAGCGCGACCGGCATCGAGGGCGATCCAATTCAAGGCGGCTCGGGACGATTTGTCTGGATGGGACCGGCGCCCGTGGTGCCGGCGACGCTCACGGTCTCTGCGACTGCCGGCAGCGGGTTTTCAAGCTGGACCTACAGCGCGGCCGACATCGCCGCGGGCATTTCCCCGACGCCGTCCGAATGGGGACTGTGCAGACTGTTTCTGCGCACCGCGGCCAGTTACACCTTCCCGGGCGGGGTGACCGTGGTCTGTGGCCGCTTGCGCCTGGCTCCCGATGTGGCCAATCAGCCGCCGCAACTACTCGCCGGCGCCCAAGTGTGGTTGCAGTGGCAGGATGCGAGCAAGCACCCCGCGACGCCCCAACTCGGACTGCGCAGCATGGGAAACGCGAATGGAGACTTTGCCGCGAGCCTGCTGTTCCCGTTGAAATCAACCAAATCCTATCCGCAGACCGCGGCAAACGGAGATCTAGTCCTCAGTCTTTACGTTGCGCGACCGGCCGCCGCGGGCTGGACGCAAGCGCACACTGCGGCCGGTGTGATCAGCGGCGCCCGCCTGGGGCAGCTCGTCACCCTGGCGGCACCCATCGCCTGGAGCACATTGACGGCCGGCTAGGCCACTCACTCAAGTTCACGGAGCACCATCATGACGTCGCAGGCTTTTTCCTCTTCCAACGAATCATCGCCTCACCGGCAGGGCAAAACCGTCGAACAGCTCCGTCACGAGTTGACGGTGGCGCTCGACCGGATGACGGCACTCGATCTTGCCGACCTGAAGAATGATTTCGACACTGCGAGTACTCAAAAACCCGCGCTGATCGCGGACTATGCGGCCAAGTACAAGGGCTTAAGAGACCGATGGTGGGCCGAACACCAAATGGTTGCGAAGCTCTATCAGACGCTGACCTGCACGTTCGAAGACGATGAATGGAAAACAATCGCCCGCGGCTGTGTCTGCGAGTTGCGGGGAGTGGTCGCGGAGTGGAACCGGATCATCCGGTCCAAGACCGACTGCAGCAAGGGCGATCTGGAGCGGGCGGTTGCCCGGGCGCAGAGCGCGCGCGACCATATCAAGGCGAAACGCGACAGTTGGATGGGCGCGGCGGCGGCCCTCGATGCACAGCTGACCGCCAACGATGCGCTGGTCAGGACCATTCAAACGCTGGTCAGCGAGCCGGATCAGCAGACCCAGGCGATCTATCAATTTTGGTTCGTGCTGCTGCCCGCGCATCGACAGATCATGCCGGACGACGCGCCGCCGGCGGCGCAGGAACTGGGGCAGGGAGAATCGCCCGAGGAAATCTGTGAACTGTCGGAAACACCGGCCCGGATTCCGCCCTGGCTGGTTGAACCGCATAAATTTGGCCGCGTTCTCGACGCCATCTGGGACGAATACTACGAAGCGCAGACCGCCTACGCACAGGCTGCGGCGGCATTTCACGAGAAACCCGACGATCTTGCGACCATCACCCAGACGTCTGCCACGCTGACGGCCTCGCTGACCGCGGATATCGCCGCTTGTCTCAAGAATTGCGCACCGCAGTCGCCGTGCAACGGCTCCACCAGCACATCAGAAGGAGGCTGAGTCATGCCGCAATATTTCACACCCGGCGTCTACATCGAAGAAATCGAGCGCGGTCCGCGGCCCATCGAAGGGGTTCCGACCAATATCGCCGCATTTCTCGGCGAGACCGAGCGTGGCCCAGTCACACCCTGGCTGGTCACCAGTTACAACGACTACGCGCGGGTCTTCGGCTCGGTGTTCGACCCGACGAAGTACATGCCGTACGCGGTGAGCGGCTTTTTCGACAACGGCGGCACGACGGCTTACGTCTGCCGCATTGTCGCCGCGGGCACGCCCGCCGTTGCCGCGGTGGCGGCGGTGCCGGCCGCAGCCGGCGTCGCCGCAGTGCCGGCAAAACCAGCCGTTGCAGCCGTTCCCGGCGCAGCGCAGGCGTTCAAGGATTTCAACGATTACCGCGTCACCGCACTCGGGCCCGGGCTGTGGGGCAATCGCGTGTTCGTCAAGTTCACGCCGAGCACCACGATCGGCTACACGGGTGGCGCGGGCCAGCCGATCGGGGTGCATATCCAGATCGCCTACTGGGAGACGGCGGGTACGCCCATCTACGATCCCTGGGCGGGCACGCCGCCGGCGAACGCGTTGCCGCCGGATCTGCAGGAGGATTTCGACGATTTGGTGTTGAGCGATCCGGGGTCCGCCAATTACTACACCAAGCGCCTCGGTGTCGCACCCGATTCGAACTCCTCGCTGATCACTTTCGCGGTCAGCCCCAAAGCCGCCAACCCCAAGGCGCCCGCGGCGCCGACAGGCTCGAGCGCATTGGGGGGCGGCCTCGACAGCAGCAACACTCCTTCGCTTCCCGATTATCTCGGCGATAACGTCGATCCGTCGCTGCGCGCCGGTCTGGCCGCACTGCTGCTCAACGAATTTCGCGACGTCTCGCTGGTCTATGCGCCGAATACCGACGGCATCAACGGGGTGACCCAGGCCATCGTCCAGCATTGCACCAACCAGAAATATCGCTTCGCGGTCATCGATGCGCAGCAAGGCCAGGCGAATACCGGCAACCTGACGCCGCGGGCGAGCAACGACACCTCGTACGCGGCCTACTACTACCCCTGGATCTGGATCGCGGATCCCTTCACCGGTCAGCGCATCAAGGTCCCGCCCGGCGGTTCCATGCTCGGCATTTATGCAGCCACCGACGACACGCGGGGAGTGTTCAAAGCTCCCGCAAACGTAGTCGTCGAAGACGCCATCGATCTGGAGTACGACATCAACGATGCCACGCAGGGGATTCTCAATCCGGCGGGCGTCAACGTGATTCGCAAGTTCCCCACGCGCGGCATCCGCATTTGGGGCGCGCGAACGCTGTCGTCCGACACCTTGTGGAAGTACGTCAACGTGCGCCGCCTGTTCATCTTCCTGGAGCGCAGCATCTACGAAGGCACCCAGTGGGTGGTGTTCGAACCGAACGATGAACGTCTGTGGGCGCGGGTCATCGACACCATCCGGCTGTTCCTACGCGGCCAGTGGCGCCAAGGAGCGTTGATGGGCGCCACCGAGGATGAGGCGTTTCAAATCGCCTGCGATCGCTCGACGATGACTCAGGATGACATTCTCAATGGCCGGCTCATCTGTCAGATCGGGATCGCGCCGGTACGCCCGGCTGAGTTCGTCATTTTCCAGATCTACCAAAATACTGCCGAAGCCCAAGTGTAACGAGAGAGGCGCAACAACATGGCCACACGGACAGATCCACTCAGAAACTTCCGGTTTCGACTCGAGATAGACGGCATCACCCAGGCTGGCTTCAGCGACGTCGCGATCGGAGAAACCTCGACCGAGGCGGTCGATTATCGGGAGGGCAACGAGCCGACGCATGTGCGCAAGCTCTCCGCACTCACGAAATACGGCAACGTCACCCTCAAATGGGGCGTGACCACGACGCTGGACTTGTACAACTGGCACAAGAGCATCGTCGCCGGTCAGATCCAGAGCAATCGCAAGCAGGTCACCATCGTGGTCCTCGATGAGACGGGCAGCGACAAGGCGCGATTCGTGGTGAGCGATGCCTGGCCGACCAAGTACCACCCGAGCGACCTCAATGCCAAGGGCAACGAGGTCTTCATCGAAATGCTCGAACTCGTCAACGAAGGCGTCGAGCGGGTGCAATAACGAGACCCGAACACAGGAGGACGTCGATGGGCATCAAATCATTGCTTGGCTTTCAGACCGAGGTGGACTTCGAGTTGCCTCGCGGGTATGTCGACTCGGTGGGCGTGCTGCACCGGCGCGGTGTCATGCGCCTCGCCACGGCGGGCGATGAAATCACGCCGCTGCGCGATCCGCGCGTGCAGCAAAATCCCGCCTATCTGTCGATCATCGTGCTGTCGCGGGTCATCACCCGCTTAGGCACGCTCACCGATTTGGATCCACGAATCATCGAGGGACTGTTTGCGTCCGACCTCGACTACTTGCAGCGCCTGTATGAACGGATCAACTCCGCCGAAGAAGTGGATCCGGTCAGTCCCGCCTTGGGGCGCGCGAATGGTATGGCGCATATCGGCGCCGACGGTGCGGGACCGCGCGCAGTGGGGGAAGGATGAGGGTCTATCCGTCGATGCGGCTCTACGAGGAGATGACCTTCATCGCATTTCATTTTCACTGGAGCCGCGACGATCTCATGGCGCTGGAGCACCGCGAGCGCAGACGCTGGTGCAAGGAGATCTCTGCTACCAACGCGCGGCTGGACGGCGCGCCGCCGAATCCCTTCGACATTGGATAGCGCGCAATGAGCAGGACCGACCCCTATCATGGATTTCGCTATCTGGTCGAATTCGACGGCGTGCAGAGCGGCGGGTTCACCCGGGTGAAGGGATTGGTGCGCGAGACCAAACACGAGTCCTATCGCGAGGGGGGGCTCAACGACTACGAGCACAAACTCGCCACAATGACCATGTTCGGTCCGCTGGTGCTCGAGCGCGGGCTCGCCGACACCACACTCTGGGACTGGCACGACGACGTGGTCGCCGGCAACATCGCGCGCAAAAAGATCTCCGTGATCCTGCTCGATGAAACCGGCGATGAGGTTTGGCGCTGGCACGCCGACGCCGCGTTTCCGGTGAAGTGGTCGGTCTCGGATCTTGACGCCAGTTCCAGCCAGGTCGTGGTGGAAAGTGTCGAGTTCGCGCACCATGGGTTGAGGAGCGGTTGATGTCGCTGCGCTCCAGGACGCTCCGCGCCCAGTTGCTGCGCCTGAGCAGACGCACAGCGCGTCTCGTGCTCGGGCACGGGCGAATGGCCGCCGGTCAACGTGCCTTGATGGCCGCGCGGTTCAGGGCCCTGATTTGGCGACGTGCGGCGCGCGCCGCGGGCAGGCCGGCAAGCATTGCAGGGTCGAAACCCGGTCCGACCTACATCCTCAACTCCGATGTGCGCACGTCCTGGGCGCTGAATCTGTGGTTGCGTTGGACGAAGAACGAGCGCACTCCCGCGCCATCCGGGATTGGCGCGCGTCCCCAGCGGATTACACTGCTGCATGTAGGGGCCGCGTCAAGGCTGCGCGCCGCAGCGACCCCTTCGCGCGACGACGCGCTGCGTTCACGGTCGGTAGCGGGCGTTATTCAATGGCCAGGCGGGGCTGCGCGACGCGCATCAGAGGCGCCGCGAGTCCTCGTCGATCGACACTCCGCGGCACCGATGCGCCCCGTGATGATGCGCATCACTGCGAGCGCGCGACGCATTGCTCGTGAATCGATCGGCGGCGGGCATTCAGCGCTTAAGTTTAGCAATGCCGGCACGCCGACGCGCGGCAGGGCCGCGATTCAGGGATCGGCAGTGCCGATGGCGCCGCGCGCAATGACTTGGGGCCGTCGATCCCTCGCTACGGCCGTCGCTGAAGCGCCCGGCGGCATCGCGCCGCTACTGCGCCGAATGCTGTCTTCCCGCGCCGCGGCTGCGAGCCGGCATCACGCGGCAGCCGCTGTCGCCGATTCATTCCCAGTCCTGACGCAATCGCCGGCATTGCGCTACGGGGCGCCCAAGAAAGCACGCGAAGAAGGCGCCGTTTCCGCGGCCGCGAGTCTTGCGCCCGCCGCTCAATCGACGCCGGAAATGCGGACGTCGGGAGCCGCGACACCGCGCTCTGCGGCGGCCTTCACGCTGGACTCGGCGGCCACTGAACGGCTGACCGACGAAATCATTCGCCGCGTGGATCGGCGGATTCGTATCGAACGCGAACGTTGCGGACGCTGACATGGCCAAACTGGAAAAAGCGTCGATACAGCCATTGAGCGGATCGAAGTCAACGTCGGTCTATTGGGTGCTCTTTAATCCCGCGGAATACAGCTTCGATCGTTCGAACACCTTCAAGGCCACCGCCATTCCGGGTCTGGGCACGCCGCTCATCCAATTCATCAATGGCGAATGCGACCAATTGTCCATGGAGCTGTTCTTGGATGACTACACCGACGCGCCCGACAGTTCGGCACCCGGCGGCGCCAAGTCGGTGCTCGAGCGGCTGAACGATCTCGCCGGCCTCATGGACATCGACCGCGATCTGCATGCGCCCGCGCCGGTAAGGTTCACCTGGGGGCCGTTCCAGTTCGACGGCATCATCGAAAAGATGGGGCGCAAGGTCACGCTGTTCCAGCCGGACGGCACCCCGGCGCGCGCCACGCTCAATGTGACCTTCAAGGAATATCGGACGCTGCAGAATCAAATGCAGAATCCGCGGCGCGAGTCCGCGGACAAGAGCAAGCGGCGCGTCGTGGTGGGGCGGGACAGTCTGTGGGCGTTGGCCTGGCGCGAATACGCCGACGTGACCCAGTGGCGCCTCATCGCCGATGCCAATGATCTCGATGATCCGCGCGGCATCGCTGCGGGGGACTGGCTGATTCTTCCGCCCTTGGAGCAAAGCAGTGGAACTGGCTGACGTCGCCAACCAATACGGGCAGTTCTATGTTCCGGTGTTTAAGATCATCGTCGCCGGCCGCGACCTGCTGCGCGACGACCTGGTCGCAGCGAGCCAGGTCGAGGTGGATTTGACCCTGGGCGGAACCGGGCACTTCAGCTTCACCATCGTCAACGCCTTCAACGACCTGGCGCACGCCTTTCTCACCGGCAACGGCGATCCGCTGCTCGATCTGCTCGCCTTCGGCGCATCCGTCGACATTTTCATGGGCTATGGCGATTTGCCCACCGATGACACCTCGACCGCGACCCTGCGCGGGCTCATCACCGAAGTCACCACCGGCTTCGCCGAGGGCGGTGCCCCGGAACTGGTGGTGTCCGGATACGATTCCGGATTTCCGCTGACGGTGGGCAAGAACACCCAGAGCTGGACCAACGTACGGGACAGCGATGTGGCCTACGAACTCGCCACGCGGCAGAACCTGAATGCCACAGTGACGAGCACCAAGGAGGTGCTCGCGCAGATCGACCAGAATCAAGAGAGCGACTTCGAGTTTCTCAAAAAACTGGCCGACCGCAATTTCTTTCAGCTGTACATCCGCGACAAGACGCTGATCTTCGGGCCGCCGCAGTCGCGCCGCGACGACGCGCTCACGCTCAACTGGGGCGAGAGCCTGCTTTCCTTCAAGCCCCAGGCGAACCTGGCCGCGCAGGTCGCGGTGGTCGAGGTTCATGGCTGGGATGCGAAAAACAAGCAGCCCATCATCGGCCGGGCGGACGCGGGAGACGAGGCCTTGCGCAGTCCGAACGGCCTGAGCGCCGGCCAGCGGCTGCTCACCATTCTGCGCAGCCCGCCCACGCTGCAACTGCGTCAGCCGGTGTTCACGCAGGCGGAGGCCGACAGCCGCGCCAAGGCGGTGCTCAATGAACGCGCCAAGGAATTTCTCACCGGCGAGGGCGACTGCATCGGCATTCCCGAGTTGCTCCCCGACACCAACATCTCGCTGGGAAAGCTCGGTGCGCCGTTTTCGCGCACTTACTACGTCGAGAAGACCACGCATAAATTCGACGGCAGCGGTTATCGAATTCATTTTTCGATCAAGGATACGACGCTATGAGTTTTGTTGAAGCCGCTCCGCGCGAGTCGGCAGTCGAGGCCGGTGGCTATGCGAAGGGCGTTGCGGTCGGGACCGTGACCGACAATAAAGATCCCGAGAACATGGGGCGCGTGAAGGTCAAGTTCACGTGGTTCAAAAACTCATCCCAGAGCCATTGGGCACCCATCGCCGTGCCCATGGCCGGCGATCATCGCGGAACGTACTTCCTTCCCGAGGTGAACGATCAGGTGCTCGTGGCATTCGAGCGCGGCGACCTGACTTATCCCTACGTGGTCGGCGCGGTGTGGAACGGCCAGGATGCGCCTCCTTCCAGCAACACCGGCGGCAAGAACGATGTGCGCATGATCAAGTCGCGCAAGGGACATGTGCTGACTTTCGATGATGGCACCAAGGGAGTCGTTTCGATCCAGTTGAATGATGGCAAGACGATACTGATCAATGATGACGGCATTCAGATCGATGACAAGAGCAACAACACGATCAAGATCAACACTCAATCGGGCGAGATCAGCATCAGCTCATCCGGCCCGCTCAATCTATCAGGCGCCAGCATCTCTCTGAAGGCGCAGGGCAACCTGGAATTGAAAGCCGCCGGCAATCTCACGATCAGCGGCACCATGGTCAACATCAACTAGGAGGCAGCGATGGGACAACCCGCCGCACGCGTCGGCGATATGACAAGCCACGGAACGCCGCTCGGTGTCGGGCCGGGTTGTCCGACCGTGCTCATCGGCTCGATGCCTGCGTGGCGCGCCGTCGCGGATGTGCACATGTGTCCGCTTTTCACCGGCCTGGTGCCTCACGTCGGCGGTTCGGTCGCCGTGGGCAGCACCACCGTCATGATCGGCGGGCTGCCGGCCGTGCGCCAGGGCGATACCATCGTCGAGGCCACCGCGCCCAATACCATCGCCGTCGGTGAGCCGACGGTATTGATTGGCGGATAATGAACGACCCGCTGCAAAAGGATTTTCTCGGGGTCGGCTGGGCCTATCCGGTGGAGATCGATCCCGTGACCGGACTGACCGCTACCGCGAAGTACGAGGATGACGTCCAGCAGTCGCTGTGGATCATCCTGACCACAGCACCCGGCGAGCGGGTCATGCAGCCGAAATTCGGCTGCGGCATTCACGATCTTGCATTCGAGGTGATCGATCGGGCGACGCTGACGCGGGTCGAATCCTCCGTCCGCGATTCCATCACCACCTACGAGGCCCGCATCGAACTGATGGCGGTCACCGTGGACCCGACGCATGCCGCGGAAGGAAAGTTGCGAATCGAAGTGGACTACCGGATTCGCCGCACCAATCAGGTGGGCAATCTCGTGTATCCCTTCTACTTCGGCGAAGGGTCCCTGCCGTGACCACCGATGCGCCCCAGCCGGATACGCGAACACCGCAGGGCGTGGAACAGGAACTCGTCGAGCGAGCGCATGCCTGGCTTCCGACCTGGCAGTTCGACGAGGTTACGGGCGATCCCGGCCGGGCGCTGATGACCATCGCGAGCCGGATCTGCGGCGAGGTGATCAGCAGACTGGCGCGCACGCCGGAGAAGAATCAGCGCGGCTTTCTCGATTGGCTCGGCATCCAACCACTGCCGCCGAATGCCGCGTCCATGCCGCTGATCTTTCAACTCTCCGCCACTGCCTCGGCCGTCACCGCGCCCGCGGGAACTCGAGTGCAGGCATCCCTCGATCAACCCACCAGTTTCGAGACGCAATCAGATATTCTGGTGGTGCCGGGCAGCATCGCGGCGCTGATTGGTGCGAATCCGGCGGCCGATAACTATGTCCCGCCGCCGGCCGGATTGCTGAGCGTGGGTCCGCCGACCGGCACGCAGACGGCATGGACGACACTGGCGGCCGCCAACTATCCCGTGACGGTGCTGCAACTCTCATCGGCCGGCGGACTGGCAATGGGCGAGATTCTTGAGATTGCCGGAACGCAGGTTCGCATCGCCGCGCTGCAATCGAATGTCGTGACCTTCACGCCCGCTCTGCAATCCTCCGCGAGCGGCGCTTGCGGTGATATCGCGGGTGGCTCGCTGCCCGCAGGCACGGCGGTGCAGCTGATGGCGTCTTTCGCGCCGTTCGCGAGCGGCGCCATCGCGGTGCAGGAGCACAGCTTGTATCTGGGCGATTCGACGCTGCTCGAGCTTACCGGCGCGGCGCAGATCGATATCGTGTCTTCCGACGCCATTTTGAGTACCGTTGCTTGGAGCTATTGGGGACTCGATGCCCAAGGATCGGGACCCGCCTGGCAATCGCTCGGCACGCCGGTTTCGATCGCTGACGGCATCACCCTGTCGAAGAGCGCCGGTGCGACGGTGCCGCTCGCGGTCGACGGCATCAACGTACCGTGGATTCGTGCACAATTGGCGGTGGTCAGTGAACCCTCGAGCCTGGCGGCGATGCGCCTGCGCGTTCGATCCGGCCCGACCGGCATTGCTCCCTGTCCGGATGTCTCCAAGCCGACCGATGCGCTGCTGAAGTACAGCGCCATGTACAACAACACGCCGCTCGTGACCGATACCAACTACTACCCGCTGGGGGTACTGCCGCGGATTTTTGACTCCTTCTACGTGGCCTGCGCCGAGGCGTTCAGCAAGGTCGGCGCGCGCGTCCAGCTGTGTTTTAAGACGGCCCCAGGCATCGTGTCCGCACTCGCGGTGTGGGACAGCGCAGAGATGGCCTTCGGCGTGAGTGAGGACGGTCGTCTGCAGCGGTTGCGCATCGATACCGGCACCGCGAGCGCGCGTTTCTTGGGTCCCGTGCAACCGAAAACCAGCGATGACATCACACTCGCAACGGCCAGCGGCAGTCTCATCTCACTGACCCCGCTCGCGCATCGTCCGCCCATCATCCACATCGGCGCGCGAGACGCCGCGGTCGTGGTGTCGGCCCGACACCAGGTATGGGTGTGGCATGAGCGCTCGGCGGGCAAGGGCTATTGGTCCACCTTGGGTGATGCCGGAGATCCGGTGGAGGGGCTCATTGCGCTGCGCGCCGTGGGAAGCGTGCGCATCGTCGCCGTGGCGGGAGGGCGGCTGAGATTCACCGACGCCCGTCTCGATGAGATCGCGTACCCCGAAGCCTGGCAGGAGTTTGCGCTGCCGCCGCGGCTGCGCGATGCCGGCGTTCTCATCAAGGCAATCTCGATCGTTCGCAGCGAGCTAGGTTCGGCCGGGATAGGCGATGAATTCATCGCGGTGTCGACCGACGGGCGATTGCATCATCGGCATGCGGCGCGATGGACGACGATTGATGCATTCGGCGATCAAGTCGATCCCAGCGTCGTGCCGCTGGCGATCAACAGCGACGGCAAGACGCTATATGTGGTCGGCCTAAAGAACAAGAAAAAGATTGCGGCCTGGCGAACCGGCAGCCGGCGCGTGCCCATCTCGATCGATTGCGTGGCAGCGTCCGGCTTCGACGTGTTGTCGAGTTCTTCGGGGGTCGTGAGCGAAGCCGTGCGCAGGTCGGCGGACGAGGGGCCCGCGTCAGCCGACGACGAGCTCACGATACTGCTTCTGGCAAAATTTCCCAGCGGCGAGAATCGGGTTTCCTGGTGGCAGCCGTTGAACGCGCGCGTCGCCAATGTGCTCTTCAGCGCGGATCCGCCGGGTGGACCGCATGTTCCGGCCGGTACCCCGGCGTTGTTGAAGGATGTCGTCGTTACCTCGGGCGCGGACGCGGATATCCTGGTCAGCGCGCTCAACCGGCGCGCCCGTTTTGTCGCCGATAGCGGCAAACTCTTCCAGGCCGCCGTACTCGACCAGAGTGCCGCGGACCTCAAAGAGGGAGATCTGGTCGCCGAGTCCACGCCGGGCTCGCGATCCGTGCTGACCGTGACCCAGCTTCAAGCCGCGGGCGATGTCGGGTTCATTGCGCGTTTCGACGGCGAATTCGCGCGGCCTGAGGCAGTGAACGGAATCCAACGCGTCAAAATTGCGGGAGAGCCGTTTCGTGGCCGTTCCGAGGCACCGCGATCGATCGTATTTCCGGCAGACGGCCCTGCGATCGGCGTGGGCGATACCTTGATGCTGAACGAGGCATCGAGCAAGGACGCACACCTCTATGAAGTCGTGCGCCGCGACGTGCACGGCAGCGATGTCGTCGTGCTCGTCGACCGCAACTTGCAGATGGATCGCCCGGCCAAGGTCAATGCGCGCCTCGTTAAACTGGATGCGCTGTTCTCCGCGCTGGTGCGGCCGGCGCTCGAGCTGCCGCGACCGTCGACATCGGCCGCTGGGTATGCGGCTTTCTCCAGCGGCGCGCTGTACGCGGCGGATGCAGAGCCGGTGCGGCAGAGCTTGCTGCTGTTCGCGGATGCTCCGCCGATGGTCGTGCTGCGCGCTAACTGGCTGCAGCCACCCAAGGATGTGATTGTCTTTGACGCGATGGTGGGTGCTGCCTCGGCGGCCGGCACGCCGGTCAGCAGTTCGCCCAACCTGCTCTGGGAATACTGGAATGGGAATTCTTGGTGGACTTTGCCACTGATCGATATCAATGAGACAACGCAAACTCTACTGGCGAAAGGCGAAGTTTCGTTTTACGCGCCGGCCAACTTGAGCGAGACGGCCGTGGCCGGCACGACGGACTATTGGATTCGCGCGCGGCTGGTGGCAGGGGACTATGGGCAGGAAGTGGTCACGGTGGTTCAGGGAACTGATTCTTCCGGCAACACCATTTGGACCGTGAACCGTGATGACAGCGGCATCAAGCCGCCGTATGTGAGTTTACTCGACATCACCTACGGGCTCTGTACCGCGGCGGCGCCCCAGCACGTCATCACCTATGACAACGGCACCTATGTGGATCAAAGCGAATCGAATGGTGCGCCCGACAATACCGTGGTGCAGGCGTTCGTGCCGCTGAGCAGCGCGCTCAGCCCAGCGCCTACCGCCGCGCCGACCACGCAAACTCAGGGAGCGGCCAACGATTGCGGTTGCGGCGGCACGGCTTGCACGACAACGAACGGATCCAACGCGACAAACGCCGCAATGGCGGCCGGTACATCGACCGCTTCGAACGGGGCCGCCGCGGCAGCCATTTATTTGGGATTCGATCAGCCGCTGCAAGGCACCGCCATCAGCCTGTTCTGGGATGTGGAGGACGCGGACTTCAGCGCACTCATGCCGCTCTTGGTGGAGGCCGTCGGGCCCAGCGGGCAGAGCGTGCCGTTGGAGTCGGGCGATGAGACGCGAGCTCTCGGCGAGAGCAACGTACTCACCGTCAACGTTCCCGTCCCGCTGACCCAAGTGAGCCTCTTCGGACAGGACCTGTACTGGCTGCGCCTGCATCCGACCGCCGTGGGCCCATGGTCCCCGGTGATCAATGCGGTTTATTTGAATGGTGTCTGGTCGGTTGCCGAGGAGACGCAGGAGCTCGAAGTCCTGGGATCCTCGATCGGCGCACCGAACGCAACGTTTTACCTGTTGCGGCCGCCGGTGCTCGCAGGCTCCCTTCAGCTGCGGGTTCGCGAGGTGCTGTCGGATGCCGACCTGGCCGCGCTCGTGCTGGGGAATGCCGAGAGTGTCGTCAGTGACCAGGCCAATCTCCCGGGCACGTGGGTGTTGTGGAATCCAGTGTTGGATCCGACCGACTCCGGACCTTTGGATCGCGTGTACTCGCTGGACTCCGAGTCGGGCCTCATCACGTTCGGCGATGGTATCGGCGGCAAAGTGCCGCCGATCGGACGAGACAACATCGTGGCGTTCGTCTACAAGCGTGGCGGCGGGGCGGCTGCCAATGCCTTTGCGCCGTGGGGCTCATTGAATCTCGTCAGTCCGGTGCAGGGAGTGACTGCCGTGCTCGGGCCGCAGTCAGCCGCGGGCGGCGCGGACGCCACGTTGCCGCAAGATATGCTCAAGATCGCGCCGAGTCAGATCCGGCAACGCGACCGCGCCATCACACCGCGAGACTTGGAGCAGCTTGCGCTGCAATCATCGCCCCAGATCATTCAAGCCCGGTCCTGGCAGGTGGGAGGACGGGTTCGCCTGGTGACGCTGGTGAGCGGCGCCACGGTGGTGCCCAGTCTGGAGCAGACGCGCGCCCTCAAGGACTTCCTCGCCGACCGCATGACGCCAGGGCTGGCGGCCGTCTTGGATGTGGCGGCGCCGCGCATCGTGAATGTGCGCATCAACCTGGTCGCCCAGGTGCCGAGCTTTGATGTGGCGGCGCAGGTCGGCGCCGAGATCAATCAGCTGCTGCTGCAATTGTTGGATCCTCAGGCGGGCGGCGTGGACGGCGAGGGTTGGCCGCTGGGCCGCAGCCTCACGGCCGATGATGTGGTGGCGGCGCTGAGTGCTATCGCCAACCTTCAAGGCATCGCATCCGTCGACCTTCAGGCCATCGATGCCGGCGGCGCGAGCAGTGAGCTGTCTGCGAATTTCTCGGCCGATCAATTTGCCGTGCTCGCGGCCGACGGTGTGCGCATCAGTCTGCAGGCGCTGGCCGCATGAGTACTCTGCCGCTCGATCTTGATACCACGACATTCCAGGACCTGGTCGACGACGCACGCCTCAGCATTCCGCCCCTGGCGCCGACCTGGACGGACTTCAATGTTTCCGACCCGGGCATCATGCTGATCGAACTGCTGGCCTGGAATGCCGAGGCGCAAGTTTATGCGCTCGGCCATATCCGCCGGGACGAGCGGACGGCCTATGCCGCGCTCATGGGCGTGAGGCCGCGCGGACCTCGACCCGCAGGCGGCTTGGTGTGGCCCAGTGTGCCGGCCGGCGCGTCCAATCCCTGGGGCGGCATCGCCTTGCCGGCGCAGTGTCGTGTGAGTGCGCTGCGCGGCGCTCTGCCGGATTTTTCGCTCAGCCACGCGGTTTGGCTGCATGGTGCGACGCTGACGCGGGTCGAAGCGGTGAGCGGCGGTTCGACCTACGATTACACGCAAATCAATCGACGCCGCAACGCGACTTATACGCTGTTCGGGCCGGCACCGGTTCGCGGCGATCGATTGGTGCTCGGACTGAGTGCCTATGTCCCACCCGCGGTTCCGCCCAGCGCTGCGCAGTGGGTGTCCCTCGGATTTCGGATCACCAACCCGGCGACAACGGCGGCGCGTTCGCTGACCACCGCGCGTTTTCGCGCCGTGCTGACGCAAGGAACCGCGTCGCGTGCGCTGCCGGTGCGGCAAGACACGACACTGGGTCTTCTGCAGCCCGGAGTCCTGTTGATCGAGTGGCCGGCCGACGCGCTCGCGTCGGGTGCGGCGTCCACCCTCACTTTGGAACTCATCGCCGGAGAATTATCCCCAGCACCGATGGTCGAGCGCGTGGATCTAAACGTGCTCAATGTCCTTCAGCAGGCGCAGCGGCAGGACCCATTCCCAGCCGGAATATGGCCGGACTCACAGTATTCTTTGACCAATCAGGGAGTGCAGTTTGGCGATTCAAGTCCGCCGCTCATCGTGTCGGTCAGCGACTCCTCATCGTCAGCGACTTGGAGCGAAATCGACTGCATCGAGGCCAGCGGTCCAACCGACACGGTCTATACCTTTGATCCTGTCGCCGGCGTCGTGCAGTTCGGCAACGGCATCAACGGACTTATTCCGCCGGCAAATGCCCGCGTGCTGGTCAGCTATTGGACCTGTCAGGGAACCGCCGCCAACGTGTCCGGGGGACTGGACTGGTCCGTTGCAGGTATCGCGGGTCCCTATGGGGCCAATCTCGATCCGATGGCCGGCGGCACCGACGCCGACGGGTTGGACGACCTGCAAAAGCGGGCGCGCCTCACACTGAATCAACACATGCTGATCACCGATCAGGACTTGATCGATGCGGCGCATGCGCTATCGCAACTGCGGGTGGTGCGGGCGGAGATCGTGTCGGGGCCCAATGTCCGGCCCGGATTAAGAGTACTGGTGCTGCTGCGCGAGCGCGCCCCTGGCGCCGATCCCTCGGTGATCGCGGAGACGCCGCTGTGGTTGGAAGCCGCCGCAGCGGCGCTGCGTCCGCGCCTGACGCTGGGACAGACATTGCGGGTCATTGGTCCTCGCTACGTGCCGCTCACGCTGAGCGTTGCCGTCGCCGTCGGCGCAACCAGTGATCGCGCGACCGTTGCGGCACGGGTCCTTCAGGTGTTGCAGTCGCGGCTGTCGCTCTATTCCAGTATCGCGAGTCCCACCACGCCCTGGCCGCTCGGTGCCACAGTCGATGCCCTGTCGATCCGCGGCTGGTTGCAGGCAGTTCCCGGCGTGGTGAGCGTGACGAGCGTGACGATGTCTTCGGGTTCCACCAGCATCGCCGGGAATTCGTTGCAGTTGCCGCCCACCGGTCTGCCGCTGCTCAGCATCTCGGCGGCCGATATCACCGTGACGCGAGTCGCCACCGGTTCCGCCCGATGAGTTCCGTCGCACAGCATCGCTACCAGTTCGCGACTGCGAATCAGTGGAATTGCGGGCTGGCGCACCGTCTGGCCTGGGTCGGGGGCGGCGTGCAAGTCACACCGGCGCTCACCGCGGTTGCCACGCGGCATGGACCGCAAGTTGCCACCGGTCCCGCGGCCGTCACTCGCGGCGGGGCGCTGTACTGGCTGCAATATCCGCAAACGCTGTGTTGGCTCCATCGCGCGGGCGACGAATCGGGTTCGCTGGAGGTTTCGCCGGAAATTGCCGGCGCGTCGCGTTGGGTTGCCGGAAGCCGATGGTTTTGGACGCACCACGCGCACAGCACGGAGCTGACCCGATTCGCGATCGACACCTTTGCGCCCGGTGAACCCATCCGCCTCCGCGATGTGATCGTGATCGAGCGCTGCGAGAAACTAGAGATTGTCGACATCGCCGGGGACGGATGCGAGGGCCTGTGGCTGCTGGTGTCGGATGGCCGCGGACCATTGCAGCTGGCGCACCTGACCGAACGCGGGCAACTGCGCTCGATCGGCGTTCTACCGTACTGTGAAGGCTTGGCGACGGCGATAACGGCGCTCAAGGACGAGGTCGCGATCCTGCACGGCGCGACGCAGCGGCTTCTCTTCGTTCGCACCACCAATCGATCCAAGTCCGCCGAAATCAATCTCGCGTCGCTGGCTCCCGGATTTGAGTGCACTTGCATCGGCAGCGACGGGGTGAGCGAGGTGACGGTGGGCGGGACGGTCCCGGGCCCCTGCGGGCGAACAATTCAAATTTACGTTTTGCGGCGTACTGCTGAGTCGGTCGATGGCTCCGATGTTCGCGCTCTGCCGGCGGCCGGCGCTTCGGGTCCGAGTGCGGTCGTGCGCCGCAACGATGAGTTGTGGGTGAGCACCGCCACCGGAATGTGGCGCTTCGGGCCGGCGGTGCAAGGCGATCCTGACGAACCCAATGCGCTGTACCTCACACCGACGCTGACATCGCCGCAGAGCACGCTCGCAAAAGGCTGGCTGCGCGCCGAGCTCGATATCGATTTACCGCCCGGCACGACCATTGACCTGTCGTACGGAAGCACCTCCGATTCGAATGTTCGCGATGCCATTGAGGCACTGGCACTGGATGCCGCCACGCCATCCGATACGAGAATCGCCGCCATCGATGCGGCGCTCGGCGGCACCCTGTCGAACCTCGTCATCTCCTTCACGGGCAACGCCGCCGAGGTCAGCCGGACCGTCAGCATTCCGCTGACGCGGCCGTCCGGTTCCCTCACTGCCGGTTCCAATACCGATCTTTGGCTTTGGCTGCGCGTCAAGCTGTCGAACGGCGCCGCGGGGCCGCTGCCGACGCTGCGTCAACTGCGGGTGCTGTATCCCGACACCTCGCTGATGCAGAACCTGCCGGCCATCTTCGACGCCGAAGGCCAGGTCAATGGTTTTATGCGCAATCTGGTCGGCGTGCTCGAGACCACCACCCAAGGGCTGGACGCGAAGATCGCGAGGCTGGGTCGAGTCATCGATCCTATGCATGCTCCGGCCGACTGGTTGGACTATCTCGGCAGATGGCTCGATCTGCCTTGGGATACCGGACTCAGTGCAAGCCAGAAGCGCGCCATCTTGCAAGCAGCACCCGCATTGCTGGCAGGCGGCGGGTCGCGTCAGTCATTGCAAACTTTTTTGCGCTGCCTCTTTCCGAACTCGCGGATCTGGATCACCGATATGGCGGCGCAAGTACCGCCGGCACAGGCGGGCAATGCCGATTGCCCGGGATCCTCGCTGCCCGCCATGCTCGGCGGCTGGCCGTCCGGGCTTGCGGTGCTGGGCGACAAGGCGGTGTTGAACTGCGCTCGCCTCGCCTGCGGGCTTGCATCAGAAAATCCTGCGCTTCCCCCGCCCAGCGTTCTGCGCATCGATATTGCGGCGACTCCGGGCGAACAAACCGCCACGCCGCTCTCCCTGCTCTCCACGCTGCTGGCGGGCGTGGTGCCGGCGGAAAGCCAGCTGCGGCTCCGATGGCGTCTGCCGGCGGTCGCGGCACCGATCGTCGAGGACGACGGGACGCTGGTGCTCGATGGGCCCGGACGCAGCCGGCTGAGTATCGACAGCGAACTCGGCTATGGCGTCTTGAGCGGGACCGACCGGCTGACGCTGACGAATGACGGATTATCGACCCACGAACGATTGCAGTAGCGACATCCTTTAGAGGCCCATCATCATGCCTGACACTATTCACGAGCCCACCCACTCCTGCCTGGAAGACGACTGCGCGACTGGGCGGCGCAATAGATTCTTCAAGGGCAAGCGCATGTCCTTTCAGGCGTTCGCCTTGGATCAGGATTACCTGATCGAACGCCGGCGTCTGCTCAATCGCTCGCTCTACGGCTGGGGCGTGGTCAGCGGATTCAACCTGGAGCCCAAGGGCAGCAAGATGAGCCGCGGCTTCGCGCTCGATCGGCACGGGCGGGAGATCGTCCTGGCCGAAGGCTGCCGATTCGATTTTCGCGAGTGCTACCGGGATGACCCCGGGGGCGCTAAGTTCCGTCCGGGGCGCTGGGTGCTGCGCGTGCATTACGCTGAGCGGCTGCTCGGCGAGCAGCTCCTGCCGACGGATTGCGGCTGCGAGGATCGGGAGTGGAACGAAGTCTGCGAGACCGTGGTGTTTTCCCTCAAAAGGCTGGAGCACGAGGAGCACTGTCCACAAGGCGAAACGCCGTGTCCGCAGTGCAAGTGCCATCATCCCCACGACTGTTGTCCACGCGATCCTCACCTGCATGCACATGAAGATCGCGGCCGGCAATGCCTGTGCGAATGGACCACCCGCCATGAACCTGAGCACGAACCCGGCGAGCTGTGCGAGTGGCGCGAGCGACGGCTTCGATTCGCGCTTTGCGACCCGGTACCGCTCGCCTGCATTCGAATCGGTGAAGATGAGTGTCAATGCCTCATCGTGGAAAGCCTCGATGAATGTGCGCCCCGGCGCCTGGTCAAGCGCAATGACGTCCTTTTCGATCTCATCCGCGGTTGCGACCTGACGCGGATCGAAAGAATCAGCTGGGGGGAATGGCACCGGCGGCCCGCGGCAGTGCACTGGGAGGAGTTTCGCCACAAATTTCACAGCCATGACGACACGCCGCCGCCGAGTCCGCCTCCCGACGACCCGCATGCCAAACCACGGGTAACGGGCTTCAAGGTGTGGTTCACCAAGCCCGTCGAATCAAGAACCTTGACGCGCGATTGTTTCGCCTTCTCCGCGATGCTGCTCGACAAGGGTACCGGATGGGAGCGGGTGAAGCGGGTGCCCATCGTCGGGGTCGCCACCGAGCTCGCGTCCGACGGGTCGCGGGCGCCTTTGACGAACTGGGCGGCGATCGCCGTCGATCGACGGTGGATGGCAGACGAGATCCGCGGGACGTGGTCGGAATTCGACGATGGTCCAACGACCATCGAAATCGAAGTTCGCGGCGATTACATCCTCGACTGCAACGGCCAGGCGGTTTCGGCTGGGGCGATCGGCCTGTGGCCTTTGCCCAGCGGCAATGGCATGCCGGGCGGAACCTTTGTTTCGACTTTCCGCGTGGCCAGCAAACCGGATCACGACTAACCGAACGAACACATTTCTTGGAATTTAATCGAGGGTCAAGTCCATGAGCACTGTCAAAGAATTAGTCGATCCCAAGAGGGGTACCTCCACGCTGGTCCGACCGCGGTTCAGCCCGGGCCTGCTGCTGCAGGACTCGGACTTGAATACCGCGGTGGACTACAGCCGCAACCTGACGCAACTGCTGTTTCGCCACCTGTTCGGCTGCGGCGTGATCTGCGGTTACGAAGTGTCCGCCACTGTCGACAAGTGCAACGTTCTATGCGTCACGATAGGACGCGGCATTGCGTTGGATTGCAAGGGCAATCCGATCGAAGTCGTCGCCAGCGAAATCATCAAAGTCGCCGGGTCCTGCACGTCGAGCCTGTCGGGAGAGGTTTGGGTGGTGATCCGCGGCCGCGAGCACAACTCCGGGCCGCGGGACGTCAGCTGCGCACCCGAAGACAATACAACAACGACGGTGTGCACGCGCATCTGCGACGGTTACGAGATTCGCCTCCTGGCGGAGCGGCCGGAGTGCGCCTGCGGCTGTTTACCCAAGCTGCCTCCACGCAAGACCGAGGAATGCTGCACCGATCCTCCGGTTCGGGAGTCCGCCGAGGGGCGGCTGGTTCACGAGCGCCCGGAGCGCGACTGGGAGTGGGAGAAATGCGGCGAGGAGGAGAGGAAGCTACCGCCGCGAGGAAATGCGGGAGTGCGCCGAGCGCTGCGATCGAGAGCGCAGACTCGGCGTCTGCGGCTGTGATTGCTGCTGTGAGTGGGTGCTGCTCGCGCGTCTACACGAATACAAGAGAGAAACCGAAGGCGTCGTCGAGTGGCAGGCGGATCACACGGTGCGGCGCTTTATCCGTCCCGCGCTCTCATTGGACTATTTCGCGCATCGCGTTCGCGAATGATGGGTGTGCCGCTAGCGGAGACATGAGCAAGTGGCGGTCGAACATACCGCTCAGCACCGGCCGGCAACCACCGTCCGGCGGGCGCAGCCCGCCAATGCCCCCGCCGCGGCGGCACGCGCCGTGTCACCCGCGGCGAAATTGCAGCAACGCCTTGGCGCACGTGCGGCGCAGGCATTTGTATCGAAGCCCGCAGAGGTTGCGCCCCACGCAGCGATAGCGCCGCACGAGAAGTGGCGCCGCGCGCAGCGATTGCACCCCCGCAGCCGGTGCTCACGTACCCGAGCACGATCGGCTGCGCATGCGGCAGCACGTGCTCCGTCAGCGGGCGCGTCGGCGAGCGCAGCCACCTCACGGCGCTTCGCCGGCGCCGGCGCCCGCGCACCGACGCCGCCACGAGGTCCGACCAGCCGCCGGCCAGCGGCCGCCGCCCATCATGCGGCCGAACCGAAGGCCGCTCACGGAACCCACGCCGCAGAAGGAGCCGGAACGTCAGGGGCTCACGCGAAGGCGACAACGGCCCAAGCCCACGCAGCACTCGGTCCACTGACTCACGCAGTCCACCAGCGCGCCCAATTCGCGCGCCGAAACACGGAGACCAAGCGATGCGGCGCACGCGTCGGATGCAGCGCAACGCGCTGCGAAACTTCCGAACACCGAGGGCGAACGCGGTGCCGCGGTTGAAACCGCGAAAGGGTTGGATGCCGGCGATCCAGTGCCGGTCAACAAGGACGACTTCAAGAAGCAGCTCAAGAAGGCCATCAAAGACGCAACCACGCCGACACCCAACCACCGAGGACGCCGCGGATGCCATGCGCAAGCAAGGCGGCAAGCAAGCCAGCGAAAGCCTCAAAGGCAATCTAGATCACTCAGCGCGACACCGCGGCCGGCCCCATGAAAACGGCCGCAACCACCGATATCCCTGCCACGCCTCCCAAGGAGCCTTACGTCGATGTGAAGCCTGCGGAGGCCGGGGCTGCGCCGGCGCCGGTGCCGGCGAATCCGGCGGTTCCCGCGCCGCTCCCGCCCGAGCGTTTGGACTATTCGTCGGATCGCGCGCCCACCGAACAGTTGATGGCGCAGAACAACGTTACACCAACCCAGCTCAGCAAAGGCAACGATCCGGCATTCGGTCCGACGATCGAGGCGCGTTCGACCGCCGAGAAAAACGAAGCGCAGGCAGCGGCGACTTACCGCAAGGACGAAAGCAAAATCGGCGCCAGCGCATTGGCGCATGCGCAGTTGGCCGTCGCGCACGGTCTCGGAGCCATGCACTACCGGCCGCGCCACGCATCTCGGCAAGGTCGGCGCGCAGCAACTCTGCCACGAAATCGCAGGACGCGGCGAAACGGCAGGAGATCACCGAAAGAATCACCGGGATCAAGAATCGCACCAAGGCCGCGGTCGAGGGAATTCTCGCGAACATGGATCTGGTGGCGCCAATTCTGTTCAGCGGCGGTCTCGCGCGCGCCGAACAGGCTTACGACGACGCTTTCAAAGAGGCCAAGGGCGGTGTTGGGACCTGGCTGACCACCTGGGGCAGCGACTGGGACGATGCTCATCGCCGAATCCCTCGCGACCGCCCGGATCAAATACTTCTCTGTGGTCGACGACGCCATCGATGTGGTCGCCGCCTTCGTCGACTCGAAGCTCAAGGAAGCCAAAGACCGCGTCAAGGCCGGGCACAAGGAAGTCGACGACTATGTAGCGACGCTGGATAAGCATGTCGCCAGATTTGGTGTCGAGGCGAAGGCCGCGGTGCAGGCCGATTTCGATGCCATGGGCAGCGACATCGATGCACACCGTGACGCGCTCGTCAATAAATTGACGGAGCAGTACAAGGCTTCCAACGAAAGAATGCACGCGCACGAGGAGGAACTGCGCGAAGCCAACAAGTCCCTGTGGCAGCGCGTCTACGACGCCACGGTCGGCCTCGTCAAGAAGATTCTCGCGTTCAAAGATATGTTGCTGAGCATCCTTGCGAAGGCCGCCGGCGTCATCGCGGACATCATCTCCGATCCGATCGGCTTCCTGGGTAACCTCATCGATGCGGTGATGCTCGGTCTGAAGAACTTCATGTCGAACATCGGTACGCATTTGGAAAAGGGACTGATGGATTGGCTGTTCGGCGCACTGTCCGGCGCCGGACTGACCTTGCCAGATTCCTTCGACCTCAAGGGTATCGTCAGCATCGTTTTGCAGGTGCTTGGCCTGACGTACGCCAACTTCCGGGCAAGGGCCGTCAAGATTGTAGGCGAACCGGTGGTCGCGGCGCTCGAGCAGGGCGCCGAAGTATTCAAGATTTTCCTGAGCGAAGGCGTCGGCGGACTATGGAGATTCATCAAGGACAAGGTCTCCGACCTGAAGTCGATGGTGCTGGACGCCATATTCAGCTTCATCAAGGAGAAGGTGATCATTGCAGGCGTCACCTGGATCATTGGACTGCTCAATCCGGCGTCCGCTTTCTTCAAGGCCTGCAAGGCAATCTATGACATCGTGATGTTTTTCATCAATCGCGGCTCGCAGATTCTTGCACTCGTGAACGCCGTCATCGATTCGATTGCCGAGATCGTCAAGGGCAGCCTGGCGAACGCCGCGGCAATGGTCGAGGACGCATTGGCCAAGGCGATCCCGGTTGCCATCGGTTTTCTCGCCAGCTTGCTCGGACTCGGCGATCCCGTCAAAGCCCGTACGCGAGACCATCGAGAAGGCGCAGTCCCCGGTGAATGCGGCGATTGATTGGGTGATTCACGGGGCGGTGAAGCTTGTAAAGTCGGCGGGAAATGTAATCAAGGGAATGTTTGGAAAGAAGGAGAAGGCACAAGCTGCGCCCACCGGGT
Organism: uncultured Gammaproteobacteria bacterium; assembly: GCA_963775565.1. Lineage (GTDB taxonomy): Bacteria > Pseudomonadota > Gammaproteobacteria > Steroidobacterales > Steroidobacteraceae > Bog-1198. The sequence continues at coordinate 263,663 of CAVZJP010000008.1, read as the reverse complement.
CCGATCCTCAACACGACGCGAAGGTCGAGGCCGGGCTGGCGGCCATCGATCGCGAGGACCATGCAAGACTCAAAGACGGAAGATTGTCGAAGGAGGATGCCGAACAAGTTGCAGTGAAAGTGAAGCACGAACATCCTGTATTTAAGTCGCTTGGTGTTGTCGAAGGGAGCGATACGTGGGACTACGACTATACTGCAAGCCCTGGGAACCGCTATGTGGGAGCTCACAAAGGGAGTGGTATTTTGAAGGTCGCCTCGATCAAGGTTGATGCTCGCGACGCCGATGATGTTCAACATGCTTCCACAGAAGGAGGAATTGCCTACGAAGAGGCAGTAATGGCAACCGCGGTCGCCGGTCGAGGAGAACGACGGCTTGGTCCTGTTGGAGAAAGTTTGCAGCGATTTGCGGGAGTCAAGATTCGGATGACAACTCGCGGCCTACATCGTCCCTCAAGCCAGGCGGAGGCACGCTTAAATGTTGGAAGGGGGATGCGCGTAACTTCGGGAGACACGAAGATCGAAGTTGTGCCAGAAGCGCGAATGGAAGTTCTTGTCCCGAAAGGACGCGGTGCAATTGCCGGAGTTGCGCTAGTGGAAGTAACGTTGGTTGAGGATTTTCATGAGGGTTCCAAGGGCTCCAACGTATTCGCCGTCCACAAAGTCGATCAATTTATGACAACTATCGACTCCCTAGTGACACGATACGGCCCAAATATCCCCATCAGGTACTATTTCATGTGCCCGCGAAAGCCAACAGATGCAACGAAAGACTATATTGTAGGCGTAATAAAGGAGCGGCATTTGACAAACTTCCGAGTAATATGGCTGCAGGTTAAAACAGGTAAATAAGAACTCTCAAAAGCGCCGTTGATTCGTGCCAGACCTCCATGAACCATCCACTGCAATGCCGCTGCGGAACCATCAAAGGGTTCGTCGACACCAGCACGCCCGTCAATCGCGCCGTTTGCTACTGCAAGGACTGCCAAGCCTTCGCGCACTATTTAGGACGGCCCAGCGACATATTGGATGGAAACGGTGGCACCGATGTCATTCAAACCATCCCCGCCAAAGTGACCTTGACGCAAGGGAGAGAAAGTCTCGCCTGCATACGCCTGACCGAGAAAGGGCTCGTGCGTTGGTACGCCAAATGCTGCAACACGCCCATTGGCAACACAACGGCTAATTATCGCGTCTCATTCGTTGGCCTGATACACAATTGCTTGGAAGTCGCACCCGCATCTTTGGATGATTCCTTCGGCCCTGTGCGCATGTGGAGCTTTACCAAGAATGCCAAGCCAAAAATTGACAGGGGGAGTCCCTTTGGGATGGTTCCGGGGATTCTGAGAATCCTCGGCATGGTTTTGGGTGCACGCTTGAGTGGCGTCTATAAGCGCACCCCGTTTTTCCTTTCCGACACCGGCACCCCTGTCGTCACGCCGAAGATACTCACCGATAGCGAACGAAAAGCGGTCTACGACAACGTTGGATAGATTCGCCTAAATAGATCTGCGTTGATTCGTGCGCTCGGAGTGCTAGAAACCAGTTCGATTTGCTTGTACCTTTGTGTCATGAGCACCAATGTAAGTTCCTGTAGGCTAGGCGCAAAAATAACAATTGCTGTGATTGCGACCTTTCTAGTCGCCATATGCACTCGGCAAGCTCTAGGTCTTGCGCAAAATGAAGCGGATTTCCCGCAAGGATATGACGCCGTGACGGCCGCGCCCGGAAGTCACCGGGTGATATTCGAGAATGCGCTCGTCCGGGTCTTAGAGGTCACTATGCCGTCCCCTGGCAAAACGGAGCCTATGCATCATCATCATTGGCCTGGCTTCTTTCTGGATTGGGATACTGGTGGCAAGTCGCCCCATATTCGCTACCACCAACCAGGGATATTGTCAGAGACGTCCCGAGCTCGGATGCGCCGGTTCACCCGGGCCGCTGGTCGGTACATTGGATGAAGCCTGAACCAATGCATGCTATCGAAACGGTGGAGAATTACTACTCACTCAATGATCCACCCTCGGTACGTGTTGAGATAAAAGTTCTACCATAAAGATCGACACACTATAGGTCTGGGATTCACCGGATACACGCGGGGTTATGGAACGAGCCTATCGTAATCTCGGGTATTTTCTACTGGTGCTTCTGCCAATCTTCATCGCGGGCTTTTGGATTCCGTATTTATCCGAGATTCCTGTATTTGATACTTCTATAACGCCACCTGTGCACGTCCATGCCCTGCTGCTCTTTGCGTGGATCGCACTCTTGGTTTTTCAGCCGCTCGCCATTCGATTCGGAGCCTTCTCGGCACATCGACTTCTCGGGAGAGCGTCCTATGTGGTGATGGCATTGATCGTTCCATTCACCTTGGCGATGATCTGGAAGGAGTATCACGAGAAGCTTTCAGACGGAAAATCTATTTCCGCTGCGCTCCAGGCGGAATTCGTTTCGTCCGCCCAGCTAGTCGTAACCGTAGCGATGTATGTTTTGGCTGTCGTTCGCATTCACAAACGTGACGTACCAGCGCACATGCGCTACATGATCTGCATTGCTATTTTTTTGTTGCCGGCTGGCTTGGCGAGAACACTGGGATACTGGTTCAGCTTGACGCAAATGATGTCCCAGACGATTTGCCTGGCAGTGATTGAGGCGTGCCTACTAGCCCTAATCGCGTTTGATATTCGCCGTCAACTCAATGCGCGGCCTTACGTCGTGGCCTTTCTCGCATACAATGCAACTGCCGTAGTCTGGATAGCCCTTGGGCGGCCGGTTTAAAGCATTGGCCGACCTGTGAGTTACCGAAGCACAGGTCCGAATCCCCTGTCATTGCCCCACAGGCGGCTGCCATAGTTCTACCTTGTTTCCTTCCGGATCGATGACCCAGCCAAACTTGCCATACTCGGAGTCGTCAATCTTCTCGAGCACGTTGCAACCTTCTTCGCGCAAAGCTTTGACCAGTGCATGAAGATCCTCAACTCGGTAATTGACCATGAAGGTGGCGGTGCTGGGCGCGAACTGGTCGCCTTGCGCCGAGCCAATGGACCAGGCGGTTGTTCCGGCAACGGGCTTGCCCTCGTCGTCGGTCCACGTGAACGCTGCGCCACCCCATTCTTGAACATCGATTCCAAGATGTCGTTTGTACCAAGCCTGTAGCGCTGGCGCGTCTTTGGCCTTGAAGAAGATGCCGCCAATGCCAGTGACTCGCTTCATAGAACCTCCAAGGTGGGTTAACGGTGCCATTCAATTCGGTTCCTAAGTGCGAACAGATATGACACTATCGGGAGAGACAAATGCGTGTGGTTAAATTCCAGGCGAGAGATTGTACATCGCTCGTTGTGCTGGCGTCGCGGAATACACATTGAAAGTGACTTACAAATCACAGCGGAGGAGTGAGCCATGACGAGAATTTCATCCTGGTTGTTGGTATCCATTGCGGCCGTGCTCGCCGTGGTGGGCGCTAGGGCCATGTCCGAGCAGGACAAATACAGTCTGCGATTGCCGCCTAATGGGCTCGCCTTCTCGGAATTCAAAGGGTATGAAAACTGGCAAGTGGTCTCCGTCAGTCAGACCGCAGACTTGCTCAAGGTGGAGGTCGCCAACCCCACGATGATCGACGCCTATCGGGCCGGTATTCCCGGCAATGGCAAACCGTTCCCCGACGGCTCCAAGATCGCAAAGATCGAGTGGAAACCGAAGAAAATGACGGAGTCGCCTTTTGACGTCAACGTGCCGAGCACATTGCAGGACGTTTTTCTGATCGAAAAGGACAGCAAGCGATTTCCGGACACGAAGGGATGGGCCTACGCGGTGTTTGACTATCAACCGGCGTCCGACACGTTCAAGCCGGACCCGACCGGCACCGTCAATTGCGGTTTCGCGTGTCATACGGTCGTGAAGGACAAGGATTACATTTTTCACTCGTACCAGAAACGGTGAGAGAAGGGCGCACGCCCTTCATCTCCCGCGCATCATTTTCTTCGACGGTGTTTCTCCCCAAAGCGTGTACTTAATCGGCTTCAGCTAAGGCGGCGCGCCATTCACACTGCCTGCGAGCATTGATTCGCTCGCTGCCAAGCAGTTGTTGAAGGAACATCCGTCATGCTGCCGTTGGGAAAAGCTTCCGCCATCCGCCGCGAGATGACCGCTGCGCAGCGCATTCCTTATGCCGCTCATGTGGCGCCTTCAGTGATCAGCACCGTGTTCGGCGACTACATCCAGGTCTTCCGTCTGGGAGGGGCTAGTTTCGAGACTAGCGATGACGGAGAACTCAACAATTGGCACGAGCGCTTGAATGTGCTGTGGCGAAATATTGCCGGCCCCAATGTGGCTCTGTGGGTGCACCTGATTCGGCGTCGCGCCGGCAGCGACGCAACGGCACGCGACATCGCGGGCGAACCTTCTAGTAATGCCTCTTTCGCCGACCGTCTCCACCGAAAATACCATCATCGTCTGGCGAGTGAAACATTGATGGTCAACGATGTTTACCTGGCCGTCGTTTATCGGCCCGCCTCAGATATGGCGACGGGGCTGGTGACAAAAATGATCGAGAGAGCCCGGCGCGCAGGCCCCAAATGGGCTCTGGCCGATGCCCTCGACACGTGTGAAAAGCTTAGTCAAACCCTGCTTTCCTCACTGGCGCGATATGAACCCGAGCTCCTCGGCGTTTATCAGTCCTCGACGGTTTGGTATTCATCGTTACTCGAATTCCTAGGGTCATTGATCAACGGCGAATGTCAACGCGCGCCGCTTCCCTGCGGCCCGATAAATCGGGCGCTCGCGACCTCGCGACTCTATTTTGGAACCGAGGCGATCGAGTACCGCGCTCCCACGGCAACCCGTGTCGGCGCCATGTTGGGTATCAAGGAATACCCGACGCCAAGCGCTGTGGGTATGTTCAATCGCCTCCTGTCTGCGCCATTCGCCTTTGTTGCGACTCAGTCCTTCGCGTTTCTGAGTAAATCCGCCGGCCAGTCACTGCTGCAACGTCAGTTCAACCGCTTGTCCAATGCCGGCGATTTTGCGGTGTCGCAAGCGGCAGAGCTCAAGGATGCGTTGGATGCCCTGACGAGCAATGAATTTGTCATGGGTGATCATCATTTTTCCCTGCAGGTGCTCGCCGACATCGATGAACAACAAGTCACGGCGTCGGGATTCGGCCGCCTGAAATCGCTGAACGATTGCATCGCCCTGGCTCGCAGCTATCTTGCGGACACGGGCATGCTGGTGGCCAGGGAGGATCTGGCACTGGAAGCCGCCTTCTGGGCGCAGCTTCCGGGCAACTTTCCGTTCCGGCCGCGCAAAGCGGCGATCACCTCGCGAAATTTTGCCGCGATGGCGCCATTTCACAACCACCCCTTGGGGCGCGCCGTCGGCAACCACTGGGGAGCGGCGTTAACCCAATTCGTGACCGCGGCCCGCTCTCCCTTCTTTTTCTCACTGCATGCCAGCGATCCATCCGATCCGGATGGCGGCAGCCGCAAGGATACGGGGCACACGCTGATCTGCGGGCCGACCGGCTCCGGCAAGACCGTCGTCATCGGATTCTTGGTCGCGATGCTTTCCCGTCAGGGCGTGACACAGATCATTTTCGACAAGGACCGCGGTCTCGAGATCTTAGTGAGGGCACTGGCGGGAGAATATCTGCCGTTGAAGAATGGATTGCCGACGGGATTCAACCCGCTGCAATTGCCGATCACGCCGGCCAACGTCGAATTTCTAAAGATCTGGCTGCGGCAATTAAGCGCCGGGAACTTCTCGTCCTCGCGCGCCATGGCGAGCCCGGTCGGCGAAACAGCTGATCTGGAGCAGGCGTTGCGGGGTACCTTGAGTCTTCCCCCGACCGCGAGGCGACTATCGCGGCTGGTTGAATTTCTTGATCCAACCGATCCTGAGGGTCTGCATGCGCGGCTCGCGCAATGGTGCGATTCCTGCCGCGGCGATTACGCCTGGGTCTTTGACAATTCGTGCGACTCCGTCATGCCACGCCTGTCTGGACGCGCCGTCATCGGCTTCGACGTATCGGAATTTCTCGACAATCCTCTGATCCGCGCGCCCATCACCCTGTACTTATTCCACCTCGTCAGGCTGCTTCTGGACGGCCGCCGGCTGGTCTGCTGGATGGATGAGTTTTGGCGGCTCCTGGCTGATCCGGCATTCGAGAGCTTCGCAAAAGAGGGGCCAAAAACGTGGAGGAAACTCAATGGGGTGATGTGTCTGGCGACTCAAAGCCCGAGCGATGTACTCGACAGCCCCATCAGCCGGACCTTGGTGGAGCAGACGCCCACAAAAATATTCTTTCCCAACGCCGATGCGAGCTTCGAGGAGTACACGCGGGGATTCGGCCTGACCCAGCGCGAATTCTGGTTGATCAAGGAACAACTCGAGCCGGGTTCGCGCATGTTCCTGGTCAAGCAGTCCCATCACAGTGTCGTGTGCCAATTGGACCTCAAGGGCTTCGACGGTGAATTGAAGGTCATTTCGGGGCGCGCGCATGAGCTCAAACGCCTGCAACAGATCATCTCCGTGAGCGGAGCTGATCCGTCGGCGTGGCTGCCGCAGTTCTTGGCTCAATCAAATTGAATGGGGAATACGATGCGTAAACTCAAGCTTCAAGCGTTTGTCGCGATTGCAGCAGTCTCGCTTGCCGCCATTTCGCCCGCCCGCGCGCAATGGGCGGTGATCGACGCACCCGCCATTGTGCAGTTGATTCAGGAAGTTCAGACCGCCGCGCAACAGCTGGCCACCGCCCGCAATCAATTACTGCAGGCGCAGCAGGCCCTGCAGACCATGACCGGCGATCGCGGCATGGAACAACTGCTGGGCACAACGGTCCGTAACTACCTGCCTTCGGACTGGTCGCAGGTCTCTTCGGTCCTGCAAGGCGCGGGCGGCTACAACGCGCTGTCGGCCGACATGCAGAGCATCATCACTGCCAACGCGGTGCTCTCTGCGCAGCGATTGGCGACTCTGCCGGTCAGCGGCCAGCAGCTCATTCAGGCACAACGCCAATGGGGCGCCATGCAGCAGGCCCTGGCCCACCAAGCCCTGTCGAACGCCAGCAGCCGTTTCGCCGCCATTCAAACTCTGGTTTCCAGTATCGCATCGGCAGCAGATCAAAAGGGAATTCTGGACTTGCAGGCGAGAATCAATGCGGAACTGGGCATGCTGCAGAACGAGCAGTCCAAGAATCAGTCGCTGAACCAATCCGCACTGGCGCAGGATTCCTCTCTCAGGCAGCAGGCGCGCGAGCAAGTTCTCAATGGGCATGGTCGCTTCGAAACACGCTTCCAGCCGGTTCCCTGATAAACATGGGTTTCTTCGCGACATTTTGGTCGTGGCTCAACGGTCAGCTCGGCGCCTATATCGGCGACAACACCGCGCGATTGGCCGGGGTGCTCGAGCCGGCAGTCGTGACGCTGGCAACCCTCTACGTGATGGCCTGGGGATACCTCTTGCTCATGGGCAAAATCGCCGAGCCGCTTGAAGCGGGATTCAAACGTGTGGCGCTGATCGCGCTGGTGCTCGGAGTGGGCCTGCACCTGTGGCTGTACAACACGATAATCGTCGATACGTTCTATAGCGCGCCGACCGAACTCGCGGCCGCCCTGGTGGGCGCCAACGATCCCGTCGCGACCATCGACGCCATTTGGGAGAGCGGGGGCACCGTTGCCGGGAATCTCTGGGACAAAGGCGGACTGCTGAACGGTGATTTTGGATTCTATCTCGCCGGCGCCGTGGTCTGGCTCCTGATGGGCGTGCTCTGCGTCTATGCGATGTTTCTGATCGCCTTGTCGAGCATTGCTCTGGCGGTATTGCTCGCGCTTGGACCGCTATTTATGGCGCTGCTGTTCTTCGATGCGACGCGGCGGTTCTTTTCGGCTTGGATTGCGCAACTGGCCAACTACGGTCTGATCACTCTGTTGACCGTGATGACGGCAGCGCTATTGCTGCAGATCGTGCAGTCGTACGCGGCACAGACGGCCGCCCGGGGCAGCGCAATCCTGACGGTGGACGCTCTGAATATGGTGCTGGTGGCTGTGCTGGTGTTTCTTGTTCTGCGCCAGGTCATGCCCATCGCCGCGGGACTGGCCGGAGGGGTGTCGCTCAATACCTATGGTCTTGCCAGCCGCAGCGCCGGCATGGCAGCCGGGCACGCCCGGCAATTGGTTGCGCCCGCTGTGGCTGCTGCGTTGCCCTTCGTTTCACGCACCGTCGGCGCGGCAGCTCAGGGAACGGGCCGCGTGGTGCATCACGCGGCGGCGCATTCCAGCCGCTATCTCTATGCAAGAGCCGGGGCGGGTATCGAAGCACTCGGGCGCAACTGGCGAAACTGGCGTCGATAGGGCTGCCTCACACCACCGGGAGATTGAAATGCTGCGTCTGATATTGGGATTGGCATTGACCTGTGCGCTGTGTGCCTGTTCAACGGCCGCCGTACGTTGCGACATGCATTTGCAGCCGATCAACGCGCCCAAGAGTCATTAGGATGAACCCGCCGGCAATCGAAGAGTACTTCCGAGAGGCGGAGTCCTGGGACCGCGATCGCGCGGCGCAGTTGCGGCGCAGCGAGCGCGCCGCATGGTGGGCAGCGGGAACCGGTTGGCTGTGCGCGGTTGCCGGCGCTCTCGCTCTGGCACTGCTCATGCCCTTGAAGCGGGTGGACCCCTTCCTCGTGCGTGTCGACAACAGCACGGGTGTTGTGGATGTCGTGCCGGCTCTCACGGCGCGCGCCACGCCGGATGAAGCGGTGACCCGCTACTTCATCACACACTACCTCACCGTGTGTGAGCGATTCAATTTTGCCACCGCCGAAAGCGACTATGAGGAGTGTGGTGCGTTTCATTCGGCACAGCGCAATCAGGCCTGGTATGCGCTCTGGGCGACTGCGAATCCAAAATCGCCGCTCAATGTACACAAGGACGGCAGCAGTGTCCGTGTCCAGGTCAATTCCGTCAGCTTCTTTACCCGCTCGAGTGGCCTCACGGATCTGGCCTCCGTCCGCTATTTCAAGGCCGCGCGTCAAGGTATCGGTGCCGAAGAAACCATTACCCATTGGGTTGCGACCATTCAGTTCGCCTATGCAGAACAGGCGAAGGATCCTAAGACGCGCCGTTGGAATCCGCTGGGATTCAAGATCGTCGATTTTCGCTCCGAGCCGGAGGACGCGCGGTGATCGCGCCGATCTTTAGATCGGTCGCGCGCTTCTGCGTGATGACATTCGCAATGCAGGCCATGGTGGCCTGGTGTCAGGCCGAGACAATTCCTGTGAAGGGTCGCCTCGACTCTCGCGTCCGAGTCGTGGCATATGACGCAGACCAGGTTTATAAGCTGCACGGTGTCGTCGGCTACCAAATCGATTTGGAGTTCGAGTCCGGCGAAACCTTCGTGGGGCTCGGTGCCGGCGATATTGAGGGGCTGGCTTTCGTCGGTGAAGAAAATCACCTGTTTCTGAAGCCCAAAGCGGCCAAGGTCGCTACGAATCTCACCGTTCTGACCAGCCGTCGGCACTATCACATTGACTACACGGCGCTGCCGCGGCAGGCCGCGGCCGAGGAGGATGTCATCTATGCGCTGCGGTTCACGTATGCTCCACCGTCGCCGGCGGCAGCCGAGGCTGCGAACCGCCTTGAATCGCAATTGCAAACCGCTTCGACCCATCGACCGCAGAATATCGACTATTGGTATTGCGGCGACCCCACGCTCAAACCGGCCGCGGCCTCCGATGACGGTGTCCACACGCGCTTGAAGTTCGTTGCGAACGCCGATTTGCCTGCGGTTTTCGTCCGCAATGAGGATGGTAGCGAGTCGTTGCTCAATTTCAGCATGGACGCGGGAGACGTGATCATTCACCGCGTCGCGCGGCACTTCATTCTGCGTCGCGGCAAGCTCGCGGGATGCATCGTGAATCAAGGATATGTCGGCGGCGGCAGAAGATTGGAATCGGGCACGGTGGCGCCGGATGTGGAAAGGCGGGTGCAAGGAGGTGTGCCGTGACGCCACCGGAATCGGATGAGGGTGTGCGCGGCGAACGCGACGCCACGGCAATCAGCGGTGCGCCGTCGTTGCAATCGCGCGTCAGTAGCGTGTTGGCGGTCGGACTCATGAGTGTCCTGGGTCTGGGAATGCTGACTTGGTATTACGCCAATGCGATGACCCGCCAAAGTCGGGCGCGACAAGCCATTCAGGCGACATCGACGCAGCACGCACAAGCCGACATGCCTCTCCCAGGCCTGGGGAGAATCGATCCGCCTGCGCCGCCTCCACCACCGGCCGTCGACCGGCCTCCATTGCCGGCGCAAGAGCCGCCCGCGTTGGCCGTGCCGCTGCGCGAGATTCCTCTCGTGCCCAGCCCAACAGGCAACGCGGCAGAGGCCCCAGCAGCGCCAAAGACGCCGGCACAGCTCACTTTGGAGCGCCAGTTGTCCGGGACGGTGTTTTCCTCGCAGGGCACGCCGACACCGCCAAGCGGCGAGTCTCCGACAGCGAGAGCGCCCGCATCCGAGTCCGGCGATTTGACTGCGTTGCTGCGCCCCAGTGCGACTCCGGTGGTGCGAGCGCAAGTGCTGCCGACGCAGCGACTATTACTGCCCAAGGGGGCGTTTCTGGACTGCACGCTGGAAACGGCAATCGACTCGACGCTCCCCGGCATGACCACCTGTGTCATGGCAACCGACACCTTCGGCGTGGACGGGCAGGTTGTATTGCTGGAGCGGGGCACGAAGCTCGTGGGTGAGACCCGCGGCCAGGTACAGCAAGGTTCAGCGCGGGTGTTCGTGCTGTGGGACGAAGCGCGCACGCCCACTGGCGTGATCGTTCCACTGGCATCGCCGGGCACCGACGAGTTAGGACGTTCGGGACTTTCGGGAACTGTCGACCGTCATTTTTGGGAGCGCTTCGGCGCGGCCATTCTGGTTTCTGTCATCGACGGCACGATTCAGAGTGCGGTTCAATCCAGCCACGGCAACAGCGGCACGGTCATAGTAAATCCCTCCGCGACCCAGGACGTCATGACCGAAGTGTTGAAAAATACCATCAACATCCCGCCAACGGTCGTGAAGCATCAGGGCGACCGGATTCAGGTATTGGTCGCCCGCGACCTGGATTTCCGATCCGTTTATGAACTCCGTTCCGTTACCAACGCCCCGTAACTCAACGGTGGATTCGTCGGCGCTCAACATCACCCTGCACGCGCTGCGCCCGCTGCTGGGCGGCACCGACGTGATGGAACTGTGCATCAATCGGCCCTGCGAGGCATTCATTGAAACTCATGCGGGATGGCACCGGGAGCAACTGGCCTTTGCGGACTTCGATTGGTGCACCCGGCTCGCAAAATTGGTGGCCAACTCCACGCAGCAACGCGTTGATGCGACGTCGCCGCTGTTGTCGGCCTCTTTGCCGACGGGAGAACGAGTGCAAATTGTCATGCCGCCGGCGACCACCGCGGGTTGCGTGGCGATCTCGATTCGCCGGCCTGCCGAGCGCGTGTGGAGCATCGAGGAATTGGCGGGACGCGGCATCTTTCGCCGCACGCGGCACGCCGACCGGCTGCTCGATGCGACCGAGCGGGATCTGCTGCGTCTCCTGGCGACATGCGAATTCGAGCAGTTCATGCGGATGGCGGTACGCAGCCGCAAGAATATCGTCGTTTCCGGGCCCACGGGCTCGGGTAAAACCACCTGGACCAAGGCGTTGATCCAGGAGATTCCCAGCGACGAGCGGCTCGTGACCATCGAGGATGCGAAGGAACTGGTGCTGGATCGGCATCCCAACCACGTTCGCTTGTTCTACTCCAAGGACGATCAAGGTGTTGCGCGCGTAACGCCGAAGCAGCTGCTCGAGTCCTGCCTGCGAATGAAACCGGACCGCATCTTGCTGGCGGAACTGCGTGCCGAGGAAGCATTTGACTACTTGCGCAATGTCAATTCCGGACATCCGGGATCCATCACCAGCGTGCACGCAACCAGCGCGGAGCTCGCTTTCGAGCAGCTGGTGCTGTTGGTGAAGCAAAATCCAAGCGGTCGCGAACTGGCACGCAGCGACATCAAAAGCCTTTTGTACCTGCTGATTGATGTGGTGATTCAATTCGGAGTCGAGCGGCATGAACGCTTTATCAAGGAGATTTGGTACGACCCGGAGCGCAAGCGGCAATGTTGAGCGGCGCATTACACGGATGGGCGGGCTTGGTCACGGCTTATGCCGCGGTTCAGGTACCGATGATCGCCGGCCTCATGCGGGCGCACGCCGCATGGGATCGCTATATGATCTCTCCCATTGCGGCCGTGCCGCTCACGGTGGTGGCGGCGATCGGCGCCGCCGCGGCGAATCCCCTGTTCGCGCATCTGGCCGCCTATCACGCCCCGGTACAGGCAGCCGTCGGCCTCGGCTTCAGCGCCGCGCTGGGGTTCGCAGGTGGCCGGGTACTGGCGCGACCGGCTGCGACCGATAAAATTCATCAACGCGGCTCCCTCGTGACCGAGCAGCTACCAGATGAGGTTGAGCGCCGCGATCGCACAGCCTGGGACCGAGGGATCAGTCTCGCCGGCGTTCGGGTCCCGGCGCGCGACGAGACCAAGCACTTCAAGCTGATCGGAACCACCGGGACGGGCAAAAGCACGGCGATAGGAGAGATCTTGTCGAGCGCGCTGGCGCGCGGTGATCGAGCGGTCATCGCCGATCCGGACGGCGGCTATCTACGGCGCTTCTTTGACATTCAGCGCGGCGATATCGTTCTCAATCCCTTTAACCCGCGTTCGTTGAAATGGGATCTCTTTGCGGAGATCAAGAATCCGCACGACGTGGAACAGCTGGCGCGCTCGCTCATCCCTGATCATGAAGGCCAGGACCGGAGCTGGCGAGGCTACGCCAGAACATTCTTCACGGCCGTCACGCGCCAGGCGTACGACGCAGGGATTACCGATGTCGGCGAGCTCTATCGGCTGCTCGTCATATCGGAAGCGCGCGAATTGCGCGCCCTGGTTCGAGGCACGCCCGCCCAGCCCTTCCTGAACGAAGACAACAGCCGGATGTTCGATTCGATTCGCTCGGTCACGAGCTCCGCCGTGGCGGCACTCGACTACATAGGACAGCAAAAGGCCGCTGGGTTTTCGGTACGTGAATGGGTCAAGGACGAGTCCGCTGGTGTGCTTTTCATCCCCTATAAGGCAGGCGAGATCGCCGCGCTGCGTTCAACCATTTCCGGATGGATGCGGCTCGCCATTTTCGAAGCCATGAATCAAGGCGATGAACAGCACCGTCCTCTCTGGTTCATTGTCGATGAGTTGGACGCCTTGGGACAGATCGACGGCCTCAAAGATGCCCTGGCTCGCTTAAGAAAGTTCAATGGTCGATGCGTACTGGGCTTCCAATCGCTGGCGCAAGTTTCGAGCACATACGGCGCCGGCGATGCCCACACCCTGGTCGAGAACTGCGGTAACACGCTGATCCTGCGATGCTCTGCCAGCGAGGGTGGCGGCACCGCTCGATTTGCCTCTCAGCTCATCGGCGAGCGCGAGGTACTGCGCACCACGCTGTCGAAAAGCCGCCGGGTCACCGAATGGGTGGGTTCGGTCTCGCAAAGCCAGCATTTCAGCATCGAGCCCGCGGTGCTTCCCTCGCAGGTGGAACAGCTCGCCGACCTGACCGGTTACTTGAAATATGCATCTGATCCCCGGTGGCGGCGCGTGCAATTGGATGCGCGCCGGGAATGGGAGCGGCGTCGGCCAGGGCAGGCCTCCACGCGCTCCAGCAGCCAGCCTTTGGCCCTGGGCGCGGACCATGAGTGAGCGCGCGCCGGCCCTTGACGATGCAACCATGCAAGTAGGCCTGCTCATGGAGAGCGCTCAAACGCATCAGAGACTGGCCGAAACGCAGCTCGAGAAACTGCGTTTGCATACCCGGGATCTCGACGGCGTGGTGCGGGACGAGATACGCCGCACCCTGATCCAAGAGCTTTCGACGCTGACCGTGGAAACTGCGCGTGCAACCCGCGCGCTGGAGAAGATCAGGCGCACTGCCGCCCGGCGCGGGTCGATATGGAGCATTGGCGCCGCGGCTGTCTGCGCGTTGGCGCCGCTCGCGGTCGCGCATTGGGCATTGCCATCGGCCAGCGACATTGCCGCGCTGCGCGCGCAACAAGATCAACTTTCATCGAGCATTGCAAAACTCAAAGCTCAGGGCGGAGGCATCGATTGGCGGCGCTGTGGCGAGGCCAAGCGGCTCTGCGTGCGGGTGGATCGCAAGGCACCGGCATATGGCGACAAGGCTGACTACTACGTCATTCAAGGCTATTGAGATGATCTGGGAAGCACTCATCAAGGACCTGAATGACCCGCGCGCGGTGGCGCTGGCGGCGGTGCTGGTCATCGTCATGGCCGCCGGCAGGAAGCTGGTCGCGCGCCGGCGGCCGGAGACTCACAAGCGCGGCGTGTTGATCGCCGACGGCAGGCTGCTGCAGCGACGCTGCGCGCGCCGGAAAAGATCCACACTGGGTCTGCTGTCCCTCGCCGGTATCGCCATTCCAGCGATCGACGAAACCAAGCACTTCAAGATCATCGGCACCACCGGCACCGGAAAGTCCACCGCCATTCGTGAACTGCTCGATGCCGCGATTCAGCGCGGAGATCGCGCCGTTTTTGCCGACCCGGATGCGGCCTACCTTGCGCGGTTTTACGATAAATATCGCGGCGATATCGTGCTCAATCCCTTCGAGGGCGATTCGGTGAAGTGGGATCCATTCGCCGAAATTGACAACAGCTACGATGTGGAACTGCTGGCGAGCGGACTGGTTCCCAATTGCGAGGACGCTGCCGCGCGCGAGTGGCGCGGTTACGCGCGCACCTTTCTGGCCGCCGTGGTGCGCCGCTCTGACATGGTTGGCGCGCGCGACGTGGCCGACCTCTGGCGGTTGGTGAACGTCGCGCCGGCGGAAGAACTGCGGCCCATTCTGGCAGGAACACCTGCGCAGCCTTTCTTGGATCCCGACAACGCGCGCATGTTCGGTTCGATACGATCGGTGGCAGGTTCCGCGATTGCCGCATTCGAGCATATCGCGACCCAACGGGCCGGACTCTTTTCCGTGCGCAAGTGGGTGAGGGCCCGCGCCGGCCAAAGCTTGCTTTTCATTCCCTACCGGGCCGGCCAGATCGCGGCGCTGCGCTCGATGATTGCCACCTGGATGCGTCTGGCGATATTCGAAGCCATGAGCCAATCGCAGGACCGCGATCAGAGGTTGTGGTTCGTGATCGATGAACTCGACGCGTTGGGTGCCATCGACGGACTTAAAGACGCGCTGGCGCGACTGAGGAAATTTGGGGGCCGCTGCGTTCTCGGTTTCCAGTCGATCGCACAAGTTTCTCACACCTATGGTCATGGGGAAGCCCAGACCCTGGTGGAAAATTGTGCCAACACTTTGATTTTGCGATGTTCGGGCAGCGAGAACGGCGGCACGTCGCAATTCGCCTCGCGCCTCATCGGCGAGCGAGAAATTGTGCGCCGCCAGGTTTCTCGCGGCAACGACCGCGAGAGTACTTTTGCATCCCGGGGTGCACGACGCTCCCGAAGCGTAACCGATCACCACGTGACGGAAATGGCGGTGTTGCCCTCAGAACTCGAACAGCTGCCGGATTTCTGCGGCTATTTCAAGCGGGCCTCATCGGCACAGTGGCTCAAGGTTTCGCTTCGAGAGCGCCATGCCCACCGATAGCAATGTCCGCAGCCGGGGCTACCTCATCGCACGCGCCCAATTGTCATGCCGGCAATGCGGCCGGGCGACCCGTGTTCTGGCGTTGGCGCTGCCGCCAGGGCACGAAACGGCGGATTGCGACACCGAGGATGGCGCATGGCAGCGCGCCGACGCTGCCGCGTTTCTATTTTTTGTGGCGTGGCTGCCCGACGAGGTGCTGCAACGCCTGTTGCCGCACGCCTTGTATCGGCGAACCCGGGGCGACGAGACCGCGGTGTCTCATTGGGCGAATCATTGCGAGCACTGCGGAGCGCCGCAAAGCGATGAAGAACTGCACTGCGAGCCCGGTGTATTCATGCCCGGCAGCCAGGCTGAAGCCAGGCAAATTCACATGCTTAAGGTCGATGAGGCATTCGAGGCTGCGGCGGCTGGATACGCGCCTGATCCCGAGTTCGTTCAATGGCCATCTACTTCCTCAACCTGAAGACCTTCGGCCGCTCGAGCGGCGGCAGTGCAGTGAGCGCCGCCGCCTATCGCGCCGGCGAGCGCATTCGCGACGAGCGCACCGGCAAGCTCTACGACCACTCGGACCGCCAAGACGTCCTTCACAAGGAAATCATCCTGCCGGACAAATTTGCGGCAGATGACATGACTTGGGCCAAGGATCGCAGCGCTCTGTGGAACGCGGCCGAGATGTCCGAGACCCGTAAGAACGCGAGGGTCGCCCGTGAGTATCTGGTTGCCCTGCCGTATGAACTGCCTTCGCAAAGCCGCATCGAACTGGCCAGAGAATTCTCGCGCGAATTGGTCGAGCGGTATCGATTTGCGGCCGATGTTGCCATTCACGAACCCAGAAATGCTCCCGGCAGCGATCCGCGCAATTTTCATGCTCACATTCTCGCAACCACCCGTGAGGTGACGGCCACGGGTTTGGGAGCTAAAACCCAACTGGAGTGGAGCGATGTGGATCGCCGGGAGGTGGGGCTGGGATCCGTGCTAAGCGAGTTGCTGTACGTACGTCAACGCTGGGCCGTGGCCACCAATGAGCGGCTCAAGGAAGCCAACCTGGCAGGGCGCATCGATCACCGAACACTTGAGGCGCAGGGCATCGACCGCGAACCGTTCCATATACCGCGGGTCGCGTTCGAAATGGAGCGGCACGGTTATCGCAGCTTCGTGGCCGAGCGCGTTCGCGCCGAGCATCAGGCTCGCGCCGAAGCGCGGCTGCAGCGTTCTTCGGCACAGCGGTCTAACCTTGCCGCCGAGCCCAAGGACCCGGAGGAAATTCGCAGGGAAGCACGCGAGAATTGGCTTCGAATGCGCCACGGGCATGCCGAATCGGCGCCGGATTTGGCCGAGCGGTCACAGGAAGTGACCGAACGCCCGCGGGACGATGGTCTCGATCTGACGCGATGATCGAGAGCGTCGCCTTTGCGTCTTGCTACGTCTATTCGCCCTCCGGCACCGGCACGGTCTGCGAGCGATCGCGGCTGCTGAGGGCGTTACTCAAGACAGGCGATGCACGCTTTCTGCTCAAGTATGCCAGCCGGGTCCAACAGCAAGCCGCCGATTCGACTCACCTGGCCGGCTTCTTCCTGGCCGACGACGTCTTGGTGCCCGTCCCCGGCAGTTCGCCGAGGGTCCGTGGGCTGTGGGTGGCCGCCAGTCTGGCGGACGCCTTGGTGCGGGAGGGATTGGGAGCGCTTGCGTGGCCGGGTCTGCGCAGGATTTACGCGGTCAGAAAATCGGCCACTGCGGCGCCTGGTGCGCGGCCGACCGTCGACGCGCACTATGCTTCTTTCTTGATGGAAAACCCGCCGCGTGAGCTTAGAAGCGTGATTCTCGTTGACGATGTCGTCACGAAGGGGCGAACGCTTTTGGCCGCCGCTTCCCGCGTGCGGGAGGCATTGCCCGGCACCCAGATTCGAGCGTTTGCCTTGCTGCGCACGATGGGACTGACCCCGGGCGTGAGACAGCTGCTCAGTCCATGCAGAGGCGAGATAACATGGACGGCAGGAGACGCTCGCAGGATCCCCTGACGTATACTCTGCGCGCATGCAGCGGCCGCGTATTGATGCGAATATTCCACCTGGCAGTCGACCGCTGCAAAATCTGACCGACAATGATGTCGCCGATCGCTTCAAGCGTGCGCTGGCCGCACAAGACGGCTTGAACGGCGCGCACTGCGTTCACGAACTATGGATGCGCGGCGCAATGTCCATTAACATTGAGCGGGCGCTTGACGCGCTTTGGACATGCGCCGCGGCTGCCATACCGGATTGGCTGCCGATGCGGTATATCGATTGGTTGCCCGCGGCGTACGAGATTGCGCTCGAGTTTAGATCTTCCGCCAAAGGGAAATCGAACATCTACTTGGTGCTGCTTGACTTCAGCGACCGCGGCGGGTCCTACGGTGTGTATGTGGGCATGAGCAAATACCGTCCCGCGCAGCGCTTCGATCAGCACAAGGCGGGAATCCGGGCGGCGGGTAGCGTATTAAAACGAGGAATCGAAGTGCTGACCGGACCCACGATGCATTTGCAATACATTAAACGCGGCGAGGCCGAGGATATCGAGGCGCAACTAGCCGAACGTCTGAAGTCCGCCGGCCTGACGGTGAGGGGTGGACATTAGTATTATTCTGATCGGGATGTTCGATTCGCCGTTTGTGCGGCGGGTGGCCGTTAGCATGAATTTCCTGGGCGTGCGGTTCGAGCACCGCAATTGGTCCGTCGGCAAGGACTTCGAGTTGATTCGCCAGTTCAATCCCTTGGGCAGGGTGCCCACGCTGGTGCAGGCTGACGGCGACACGCTCATCGAATCCGCCGCCATACTGGATTTTCTCGACGAGGGCAAGGATCCAACGCAGGCCCTGCTGCCTCGTTCGGGCGAGGCCCGCCGCGAGGCGCTGCATATCATCGCCATGGCCATCGGCGCGGCGGAAAAAGGCGTCATGCAGGTCTACGAGACCGCGTTTCGGCCGCCCGAGAGACGCTACCGGCCTTGGGTCGAGCGTTGTCACACCCAGATGCACGCGGCTCTCGCCGAACTCGACCGGCTGTGCCAATTACGGGCGGGCGAGTGGTTGAGCGGCGATCGAATCACGCAAACCGACATCACAGCCACCTGTGCCTACACATTTTTGAGCGACGCTTTGGCCATCAATCGCAAAGCCGTGGCGTATCCGGCGCTGGGCGCGATCGCGGCACGTTGCGAAGCCCTGCCCGAATTCAAGTCGGTCAAGGCCGAATGGTTTGCGCCGGGTGGCACCTAGCCTTCTGCCCCCATAGGGCTTGATTCGCCGCTTGCTGGCCTGGCGGCGTTAGGCGTTACAATGGCGGGATGGTCATCGTTCACCATCTCAACAACTCCCGGTCGCAGAGGGTGTTGTGGCTGCTCGAGGAACTCGGCGTCCCTTACGAGGTGAAGCGCTACGAACGGGACGCCAAAACCATGCTGGCACCGCCCTCGCTGCTGGCGATCCATCCATTGGGAAAATCGCCGGTGATCGTCGATGGTGCGGTCACGTTGGCCGAATCCGGCGCGATCATCGAATATTTGGTCGATAAATACGGTGCCGGACGTTTGATCCCGCCCGCCGGCAGCCCCGAGCGTCTGCGCTATACCTACTGGTTGCACTACGCGGAAGGTTCGGCGATGCCGCCCCTGTTGTTCAGACTGGTGTTCAACAGAATTGCCACGAATCCTGCGCCCTGGCCCATCAGCGCGATTGCCCGAAAGATCGCCTCGACCGTGGACAATTCGTTCATCACGCCGAACTTGAATCGGCATCTTGACTATATGGAAGCCGAACTCAACTCCCACCCGTGGTTCGCCGGGGAGCAATTCACGGCGGCCGACGTGCAGATGAGCTTTCCGTTGGAGGCGGCTGCCTCGCGCGGCGGATTGAATGCCAGCCGCCCCAAATTAATGGCCTTTCTTGAGCGAATTCACGCCCGCGATGCCTACAAGCGCGCCCTGGAGCGCGGCGGCGCCTACGATTTTTGATCTCTTGAGTTTCGCCTCGATATATTAAATTTTCGCCTCGATATATTAAAAAAGTAAGGGGAGTTGCCATGTGGAAGTCGAACAAGGGGGCGGCATTGTCCGCCAGCCTGCTGCTTGCTTTAGCCGCGTGCGGCCAGTCGCCGCCGCCGCATGCCGCGGCACCGGTGCTTTCGCCCGCGAGCCGCGCGTGGGAGCAACTCACGAAAGGTTTCATCGAAGACTACATGAACGCGCAGCCTGGCTTTGCCGTTCAATCCGGCCGCCACGAGTTCGACGGCCAGTTGCCGGACTTCAGCGCCCACGGCATCAAGCGGGAGATCGCGAGGCTGCACTTCGAGCGCGAGCAGATTGCCGCCGTTGATCCGGCCACGTTGCAACCGCGCGAGCGCTTTGATCGCGAGTACCTTCTTGCGGTCGTCGACCGGGATCTTTTTTGGATCGAAAAGACGCAGTTTCCCTTCAGCAATCCCGCATTTTATCTGGGGAGTCTCGACCCGGATGTGTATCTGAGCCGAAATTATGCGCCGCTGGATGTGCGCATGAAGGCTTACATCAAGTACGCGCGCGGCCTGCCCAAGGCGGCGGCGGCCATCAAGGACAATCTCAAGTCGCCCTTGCCCAAGACCTACGTGGAACTGGGTATTGCCCAATTCGGCGGCCTCGCCGATTTCTATACCAAGAACGTGGCCGCCGTATTTGCCTCGGTGGCCAACCCTGACCTGCAAAAGCAATTGACCGAGGTGGATGCGGCTGCAGCGCAGGCGATGAGCGCCCTCAAGAGCTTTTTTGAATCCGAGCGCGGCAAGGCGAACGATAAATTCGCCTTCGGCGCCGATTTGTTCGCGCAGATGGTCAAGCAGACCGAACAGGTCGATTTGCCCGTCGCGCAGATCGAAGCGGCGGGACGCGCCGATCTGGAGCGCAACACCGCGGCGCTGAAGGCCGAATGCAATGGCTACGCACCCAAGGCCTCCTTGGCGCAATGCGTGGCCAAGATGGCCGCCAACAAGCCGAAAGCCGGCCCGGTCGAGGAAGCGCGCACGCAGCTGAAGATGCTGAAGGAATTCATCGTCAAGAACAATGTGGTGTCGATCCCCAACAACGACGAAGCACTGGTCATGGAAGCGCCCATCTACAATCGCTCCAACGCCGCGTTCATCAACACCGCGGGACCCTATGACAAAGGTGTCGCGTCGATCTACAACATCGCGCCGCCCGATCCCAAGTGGAGCAAGGCCGAGCAGGCCGCGTACATTCCCGGCGAGGCATCGTTGTTGTTCACCTCGGTGCACGAAGTCTGGCCCGGGCACTTCCTGCAATTCCTGCATTCGAATGCCAACCCCGACAAGCTCGAAGGATTGTGGGTGGGCTATGCGTATGCCGAAGGCTGGGCGCACTACTGCGAGGAAATGATGTTCGACATCGGCCTGAACAACGGTGATGCCGAGACTCACATCGGGCAGCTCAACGAAGCGTTGCTGCGCGACGTGCGTTTATTGTCCGCGATCGGACTGCATACTCATGGCATGACCGTTGCGCAGTCCGAAAAGATGTTCAGGGAGCAGGCCTTTCAGGATCCAGGCAACGCGCGTCAGCAGGCGGCGCGCGGCACCTATGACCCCGCCTATCTAAACTACACGCTCGGCAAGCTCATGATTCGCAAGTTGCGGGCCGACTGGCTCGCCAAGGCGGGCGCTGCCACGGACGACAAGGCGCGTTGGCATGAATTTCATGACAAATTCTTGTCGTACGGTGGGCCGCCAATTCCCATGTTGCGCAAGGAGCTGGTCGGCGAGGGCGGCAGCGTTCTTTAGCGCAGGCCTGTGATGATCCCGCTGTCCGCCCAGGTTCCCAAAAGACCTGCGGCGGCGGCCGGGATTTCATCCTCCGGCAGGACAGCGGCCAGGTCCTCGCAGATCTCCCCAAAACTTGAGCCGCGCAGCGCCGCATCCAGGGCTGCCGATTCAGCGGCCGTCATCGAACGAAAGTAGTTTTGAAGCTTCTGGCGCCACAGGACCCAGGGCGCGGGCGCGTCCGCGCGCTCCGGCCTGGGCGGGGTCTCATCCTGGCTCATGGCCTTCCAGACGGCGGCGGTATTCCAGCAAAGTTCGAGCCGCCGCAGTGAGGGGTGAAACTCGAATCGCAAAGCGCTCCATTGCTGCGGTTCGATCGCGGAAAGTTCGGCGCGGGTCAAGGCCTGCGCGTCCCGCGCGTCGAACACGTCTGCCAGAGTCCATTCAAGCGATGCGATTTCGGCCAAGATGGGCTCATCGCTGAAGGGCGCATTGCGCCTCAGGAAATCCGCCAGTTCGCCCCCGTACCAGCGAATCGAGCGGTAGCGGGAAGGGTAGGCCGCCACGTAGGTTTCGCCGAGAGTAACCCACATCTCGTCGCCGAGCAGTCCGTGTAGGACGGGGTAGGTGTCGTTCAGCGCATCAATCAGCCGGACCTGATAGGCGTTGCGGTAGATCGCTAAGCGGTCTGCCGCCCGCAGCGGCGGCGCATCCACGATGTCCGCAACAATGCCGCTCGTTTCGCCCAACAAGTGCCGTTGCATGCTTCGTTGCATTTCGACCAGGCCTACCCTGGCGCGCATCACGCGGCTTGCCTATGCCGTGCGGCGATTGCACGCGCCACGGTAAGCTCGTCGACGAGTTCGCCCAAGGCGGGAATGTTGTCGTCCCGTTCGATCATCGTGGGCACCTCGCCGAATTGGGCGACGGCTTGTGCGTACAAGTCCCACACCGGAGCGACGATGGGGTGGTCATGCGTATCGATCAAGTGACCGCCCATGTTGCTGTGTCCGGCGAGGTGAAACTGGCGCACCCGGGATTTCGGCATGGCCTGCAGGTATTGCACCGGGTCAAACGCGTGATTGACGCTGCTCACGTAGATATTGTTGATGTCGAGCAGAATGTTGCAGTCTGCGCGCGATGCCACTTCGCTCAAAAATTCCCACTCGGTCATTTCCGACGCATGGTATGTCAGATAGCTCGACACATTCTCGAGCAGAATTTGCCGGCCCAGAGCATCCTGCACCTGGCCGACCCGCGCGGCCACCAGGTCGAGGGCCTCTTCGGTGTAGGGCAGCGGCAGTAAATCGTGCAAATTCCGTCCTTCGACTCCCGTCCAGCATAGGTGGTCGGAAATCCAGTGCGGTTCGATGCGGCCCGCCAGATCCTTGACCGATTTCAAATACTCCCAGTCCATGGCGTCGGTGCTGCCGATCGACAGCGAGACACCGTGCATGACCAGCGGGAAGCGCTCGCGCACACGTTCCAAGTAATGCAGCGGCTTGCCGCCGGGCACCAGGTAGTTTTCGGTGATGATCTCGAGCCAATCGATGGGATGAGGCTCGCTTAAGATCGCCTCGTAGTGGGGCGTGCGCAATCCAAGACCAAAGCCGGATAGTTTCATCAAAATGGGCCGGGCATGGCGCCCGGCCCCTCACTGTCAACGATCGATGCGGCTTACTTCGCGGCCTTGGCCTTCGCCTGGGCAGCGGTGCACGCGTCCTTGGTCATCGAAACATAGCCCTGACCCTTGCAGCTGTTCATACCTTTGCAGCTGTTCTTCGCCGATTTGCACTCTGACGTTCCCTTGCAGGAATTCACACCCGTGCAATGCACCGTGGCAGCGTCCGCGGCAAAGGTCGCCGTGCTGATTCCAGAGGTGAACAGCATGGCGGCCGCAGCGGCCATCGTGGCGCTCGACAATTTATTGATCTGCATATTTGAACCCTCAATTGATTTTTGATCGCAGCGGAATTGCTGCTCATGTAAAAGACCCGGCCAACGGCGCCATTATTACCCCTTTATCTAAGCTCATGCCTATTCCGTGGGAATGCGAGCGTCCGCCATGCGCGCTGCAGCCGCCTAGATGACGGATTCGTAATGTGACGGGCAGTCATACCGCAGATTTATGTGCAACGCACCATTATTGTGTTTCACAGTCTGGCGGACGCGTTTTCCTCTGGTTCAAGGTTCAAGTATCCTAGCTTTTCAATTCAAACTAACTCCGGGATAAGCAATGCGAAACTTATTGATTGTCGGTGCTCTTTTAACGGTGGGATGCGCGGGCCAGCAGAGCTCACCGCCGCCCGCTCCTACCACGACTTATGTGTCGGCTTCCGGGCAGCCACTGGCGGCGGTGCCCACCAACGCAGATGGCACCATCGATGCAAAAAAGCTCGCTGACGCCAAGAAAGCCGGGTATTCGGTGGTCAATACGAACGGCGAGCAGCTTTATTGCAAAACGGAAGTTCCGGTCGGAACCCACATTCATAAAAATACCGACACCACGTGTCTGACACAGGCGCAGATGGATGCCAGGGAAGCGGCGATGCGCAACGCCTTGCAAGGCTTGCCCGCAGCCCAGTCAAATACGCAGCTGGGGGGGCATAACTAACGACTGGTATTCGTCGTGCTGCAGCTGCCGGGACAACCCTTCCTCGATAAAAATACGCTCATAGGAGCCTGTGTCCGCCTGCCTTTGCGGTTCGATGTGACTCGTCTCGCGGCGGAAATTGCATCATTGCCCTTGAGTTTCTGGGGCAGCACCGGCGGCCGAGTCGGCGTCCACCATGCAGCTGAAGGGATATTCCTTCGCGGTCATGCGCCCGCCGAGGGTAATTTGCCGATTGAAGACCGGCCCGCTTTGTCGCTGCTGCCGTCGATTCGAGAAATCATCGAACGCGAGATTCCGGCGCCCCCCATGCGCTGTCTTCTGGCGCGGTTGCCGGCAGGCGCGCGCGTTGCCATGCATATCGATCGAGCTCCCTACTTTGCGCAAACCATTCGCCTGCACATCGCCGTGACATCGCATGAGTTTGCATACATGTATTGCGCGGGCATGCGATATGTCATGCGTCCCGGCGAATTGTGGGCGCTCAACAATACCGCGCCCCATGGAGTCTTCAATGCGGATGCGACGCGCGAACGCACTCACTTGATATGCGATTTTTTGCCGACACCTGAATTGCGAACGTTGCTGGCTTCCGGAGAACGAGATCTGGGCGAAAGGGAATTGCAGCCCGATGCCGGGCCGGCGCAACCCGCTTCCATTCAGTCGCTGCAATAAGAATTACCGCGGCGATGATTGTCACCAAGCGCTTCGTGTTCCTGCACCTTCATAAATCAGGCGGCAGTTTCGTCAATGAATGCCTGCTAAGATTTCTGCCTCACGCCCGCAGCATCGGGTATCACCTGCCGAGGATGCTGATTCCCGCCGCCGAATCGCACCTACCGGTGCTGGGATTCGTCAGAAATCCCTGGAGCTACTACGTCTCCTGGTACAACTTTCAAGCGCAGCGCCCCGCGCCGAACGCGATGTTTCGGATCCTATCGGACAACGGCCGCCTGAAATTCGACGCAACTGTGCGCAATATGTTGGAATTGGGTGCGGGATCGTTGCATCTCGATCCGATGATTGCCGCGTTGCCCGGCACCTACGGAAGGAGCGGACTCAACCTGCCGAAGTTTGCGCTGGCGCCGATCAGGAATTCCGGGCTCGGCTTCTATTCCTTTCTTTACCGGTATCTTTATGGCGAATTCGACCGCCAATTGACCGTGGAGCGCGCCGAGGAACTGCGCGCCAAGCTACTCGAGTATCTGCAAACGGTCGGACATCGAGTGACGAATGCTCTGAACGACTTCATCACCGATGCGACGGCGCGAAATACCTCCGCCCACGCGCCCTATGCGAACTATTACGATGATCGGCTGCGTGATCTGGTCGCCGAGAAGGATCAGCTCATCATCGCCCGGCATGGTTATCGCTTCGGCGACTGACCGGTCAGGCTCGAAATACGGCGCCACGTCGCCTCGACCAGCGGCAGCACACGCTCGATCGCTGGTTGATTCCGGGTCCACTTTTGAGGTTCAGCGGGTGTCAGAGTGTGTTTGGCCTGGGGCATAGGCCCGCTGACTCGCTTCGCGAGCGCCGCGTCGAACTCCACGCCCAAGAATTGGCAGATGCCTCGTATCGTCGCCGCAGGATTTTTGACGAGATCATCGTAGTCAAGCATGGTCCAGCGTTCTCTCGGCAGTGAGGCTAAATCGTCGAGGACGATGCTGTTGGTGACGGCCCATTGAAATGCTGCCAGCTCCTCAAGGGGTTTGCCGCGCATCGCCTCCCATCCCGGCGGCAGCAACAACGACCACGGTGGCGTGAAACCCTCGAGGCGAGGATAGGTTTGCCATTTT
Source organism: uncultured Gammaproteobacteria bacterium (assembly GCA_963775565.1). GTDB lineage: Bacteria > Pseudomonadota > Gammaproteobacteria > Steroidobacterales > Steroidobacteraceae > Bog-1198. The sequence goes on along the minus strand of CAVZJP010000008.1, from coordinate 237,774 downwards.
CCGGCCCGCCATGCTTCGATGATGCTGCTGATATTGGCGCGCGGCTCGCGCCACAAAAATATGAATCGTGCATCCGGGAAAATCCGATCCAAGAATGGGATCCGCAGCGCGTTCTTCGGCGTTTTCTCGAGCAGGGTGAGAACCCGGCCGCCGCGCAGCGGAGCGCCCGCCGGATCCAGCAGGCGTTCGAGAATCTGGCTGCGAATACGTTCCGTAACCGCCGGCGTGGCTTGTCCCGCCGTCAGACGATTCGAGTTCACTCCGGGCGCACCCGGACACAGTTCGGCGATCGACTCGATGAGCCAATGCGCCTCGCCCCCGAGGGTGGCCATGTGTTCGCTGGCAGCGAGCGTCTCGAATAGCAAGGTGCTACCGGAGCGAGGCGCGGCAACGATGAAAACGGGCTTGGTGAGGCATTCGACAGCTGCGGGGGATGAATCTCTGATGGGCGTCGGCGCACGATTCGGTGACTCCGGCTCTGGGCTCGTGCTCAGACACACTTGCAATACGCGCCCTTCGAGCACGGTATGCGCGGGGACATGATTGGTGGCTAGCATGATTCCCGCCCCCAACACGCGCGATGCGGCGCGCACTTGCTGGCGCAACGCCTCGAAATCCTTCCATCCGGTCTGATCCTCGCCGTGCAACATATAAAATTGGCGCCAGTCGCGCACGAAGGAATCCAGCAACGCGTGGTAGCGGCCCAAACGCTGATGCACCTCATTGGAATCGGACGGGCCGATGAGTTCGCCGCGAAGATTGCCCACCAGCAACTCGAGTTCGGCCGGATTCATGACCGGCCGCAGCGAGCTGCGCTCGGTGAGCAGAGTCGGGTGACCGCCCGGCACATAGCCGATGTGCCGTGGAGTCTCTTGGGCATCCTCGCCCGAACCGACCAATTGCCAAAACGCAGCACTGCCGGCCGTATCCGCGACCAAATGGATTCGCTCGTCGGGAGTCGGATTGACGACGTTGTGCAGCCGCCAGTTGTCGAAAACCCAGGCCTCCCCGGCAGCCATATGGACGCTGGTCCCGCCGCAATGAAAACGAACTTCCGGCCGCGTCGTCACCGGAATATGCAGCCGCACGCGATAAAACCACTGATAGTTGATGTCGGCATGCGCGGGTACGCCCGCGCCGGGGGCCAATCGCAACAGGCGGGTGCGGCTCCAAGGCACGCCGAAACTGCCCAGAACCTGTCGAATGTACGGCGTGTGCGCAAGATGCTGGGTCTCGCGCATGGCGCCGACGACCGCGTCGTTCTCGCCGCCATCCACGCTGATCAGACGCACCGAGCTGTTGCCGGCGATGCCGTTGGGATGGGGTGCCCAGGCTTCGGGTGGAATCGCCGCCACTTCCTCGCGTAGACGCGCGGCGTCGAAGGAGCGCGGCAGCTTAAAAAACGGCTTGGGCAAATGCACGATTTAAATTCCGTCGACCGCGACATTAAAATCGCCGATCGCGGAAATGACGTCGGTGACCGCCGCGCGCTCGACCTCGTTCAGATATGGGTTCCAAACATCTGCGATCAAGACGACGCGCACCTCGCGCGATTTATTCCAGGCTTCATGTTCGTACGTGTCGTCGAACACCAAAGTATGTCCTTCGCGCCACTGCCGCTCCTCGCCGCCCACGCGCAATGCGCAATCGGGGGGCACCTTGAGCGGCAGGTGGCTCACGGAACGAGCGTTGGTGACTCCGCGATGCGGCAGCAGATGCGTGCCGGGAGTGAACACTGAATACAGCACCTCGGGACCGTGCTCGCGGATGCGGATCAGCGCAATGGCATCCAGAGCGGCTGCGGTTATGGGACATGCCGAGCAGTTGTCCTCGCGCCGCACCCCGTGCCTATAAAAATAGTAACCATTCCAGCTGGGCGCCGCATCATAGCCGCGCAGATTTTCGCCCTCCAAAGCCTCGGAATCAAAGACCCGTTCCCTGCCCTGTGCCGAAGGCAGCAGCATGTCGAGTTCGCGCCGGATGTCGGCGTAACGCTCCTCATACTCGCGGATCCACGGGAATACGCGCCGATCAAAATAAGCCGAGGGCCTAAGATCCGGAATGTAAAAAAAGGTCGGCCGTTGGCGGGCGTCCGAATACACCGGCTGCTGTTCGCCGATATAGATGCGGATGGCTGCGAAGACTCGCGCCAGCGATGCCGGTCCGTAGCTCTTCACGAGCGGTTCGAGCAGACGCTGAAATAGATCCCGCTGCCCGCGCCGCACGGCCGCAACGGCATGTTCGACGCGCGGCCGCAGCGCCGGAGGCGTACCGGCGGCGTCCTTCCACAGATTCTGTATCTGCGCGTTCTTGATGGCGCGCGCGAAATGCAGCAACGCGCGCTCCGCGTCGCCTGCGGCTTCCAAGTCCACCGCGTAATGCAGACGCAGCAGAGGGTTCTGCGGCGCAAGGCGCGCGGCCATCTCGTCCGCGGCCAGGGCACCTTTCAAGTCGCCCAGCGTCTCGCGAGCACGGGCGAGATAATGATGGGTGTCGGCGTCCGCGGGTGCCAACCGGGCCGCATGTTCCAGGAGTCCTGAAGCCTCGCAGCATCTCACGCCGCCGCAGTGCTCCCAGCGCTGCCAGTTTCAAGGCTGCCACATCATCGGGATGCGTCTCGAGACGCCGCACAGCCTCTGCCTCAGCCGCCTCAAATCGACCCTCGGCCAGAAGGCGTTTCAGATCTATAGCCTGGTTCATGATGCTCTATTATATGCGCATGCCCATTCGCGATCTCCCCCACTACGTGCGCGTTTACGACAATCATCTCGACGAGGAGTTATGCCGGCGCATGATCGCATCGTTCGACGCACTGGCGCGTTTTCAGGTTGTCAACGGCCGCGGCGTTCGGCGCGGACTCGAGGAATCGGCTTGGACTGAATTGAACGTATCGCGCCTCGCGGACCAAGCCTTTGCCACGGACTTTAGGCGGCGTGCCGATGCGGCATTGGACCGCTACAACAGTGATGTGGGCCTGACGATCCCCCTGCCGCACGCTCCGAAACATTCCGATCTGACGCTGAAGAAATATCGCCCCTCGGGCAGCGAGCGCTTCCAGCTGCATTTCGATTCGATTTATTCGGTGGCCAATCGCTACCTGGTGCTGCTGTGGTATCTCAACGATGTGGCGGATGGCGGCGAAACCCACTTCCCTCAGCTGAACCTGTCGATCAAGCCCGCGGCAGGACGGCTCCTCATGTTCCCGCCGTACTGGATGTACCAACACGAAGGACTGCCGCCTCGTTCCGGCGACAAGTTCATCCTCTCGACCTACATGTTGTTCGGCGACACGCCGTCGACCGCGACCACCGCCGAATAATTCCAGCGATCAAGCACCGGCTGAAGGATGGGCATGATGGGCGCAAACATGTCGGCATAGTGATGCCACCGATCCACCGACTTGGTCGAGATCGGCCCCACCACCTGAGAGTAACTGGGCGTGCTGATGAATCCCTTCTTTTGCGCATGTTGGCCGGGCTGCCAGCACGCTCTCATCCCAGGGTAGCGCGAGAAATTCGAAGATGGCGCGAACCTCACGCTCGAAGTTCGCCACCAAAGTCTCGTAGCGCACCTCGATCGAGTTGGGCCGCAGAATCGCGCTTTGGCTGAACCAATAGTCCATGGTTCGGCGATAGCCGCGCGCCAGGGTCCCGGGAGAATTGCACAACAGCGCGAACTCGGGTGCGCGGAAGTGCTGCATATAGCAGCTCAAGATCACGTCGCAGGGATGGCGCACGCCCAGTAAAATCGGCGCGTTCGGAAACAGACGGCGTATGACGGGAACGCGCAGGATATTGAGCGGATTCTTGTCCACGAGCCTCGTTCCCGGCTGCAGATGTATCTTGCCTGCGACGCGGCGCCAATAGTTGGCGCGCAAATCGGCGAGCGCACTTTTACTCAGCTGCGACAATCCCCGCGGGTAATCGATGGACAAAGCCACGATATCCTCGAGGGCGTCCTGAATGAAGGGTTGTTCGTCCATGGACTGCAGCGCCGGATGCGCGTCGAGCGTCAATTCGAGCAGGGTCGTGCCGGAGCGCGGAAAAGCGACGATGAATACCGGGCTGTCTTCGATGCTTGGTGCATCGAGGTCGCGCCATGCTGATACGTCATCCGGATCGCAGCTATGCCGCGTGATGAGCATCGGCGGCGCGCCGCCGAGCACCAATGCCGGCGCAATCCGGCGTAGGTGCTCGAGTTGCGAGGCGTGGGCCTGCTTGAGTGCGGTCAACGCTTCGGCAAAACGGCCTTGGGCATCGAGCGACTGCACCAGCGGAAACAGTTCCATGTGCCTCTTGGCGGAATCTTGAGTCGCCAGCAGGGACTGCGCGTAGAGACGTTCGGCTTCGGCGTGATCGCCCGCGCGCTGCGCCAGACGCGCACGGATGATCAACAAATCCTCATCGACCGCCGCAGAATGCGGCCCGGACACCAAGCGGCCCACGAGCGATTGTGCCAGCTCCAACCGGTTGGTGCGTTCCGCGATCTCGATGCCGGTCAAGAGGGTCACTTCGTCGGCGGACGGATCTTCCAGAGCGCCTTGCAGGGCTTCTTCACCCTCCTGTTGCTCGCCCAAGTTGAAGAGCAGCTGCGCGATCTCGGCCAGCACGCGGGGACGAAGTGACGTCAATGAGCGCCAGCCGGCGAGCGCCGCCACCGCAGCATCATTCTGCAGAGATCGATAGCAGGCATCTGCATACCGCAGCGTGATTTCGGCATCGGCCGGGTCGAGCTGGCGGGCCTTTTCAAGTACCGACCGCGCCGACTCATAGTCGCCACGGTCCAAGTGGGTCAGGCCCACATTGAAATAGAAATCCGGTTCTTGTACTCCCAAGGCCGCGGCACGCGCATAAGCGAGCAGCGCCTGATCGAACTCCCCTTTGCCGCGGCGTGCGTTGCCGAGATTGATCCAATGGGGGGGCGCGTTGGGCTCCCGCTCGATCAAATCCTCGAATACGGTCTCGGCTTCAGCGTGCCGGCCCTGCGACAGCAGTACGGCCCCCAGCACCGTATTGGCGGAGATATGCCTCGGGTTTGCCGCCAAGGCCGAGCGGCATGCCAGTTCGGCCGCCGCCATATCCCCTGCAGTCAGCTGCCTGACCGCCTCGGCAACCAAGGCTTCAGGATCGGAAGTGAGATTGGCCAATTAGGAATACCTGCGCAAAAAAAAGGCCGCGCGATTATGCATCGCGCGGCCCGGATCGTCACATGAGCTTAGAACTTCTGAGTGAATCCCACGAAGAACCGGCGTCCAATCGTGTCGTAGGTGGTTACATCGGTAATCGAAGATCCCACCCCGAAGCTGTTGATGCCGGCGATCGGCGGCTGCTTATCGGTAATATTCAGCATACCCGCGCGCAGACTGGTGTTGGTCTGCTTGAAGGTGTAGCCGGCGGTGAGATCGTAGTAAAGGACCGATCCCAAATGCCAACCACCGAACACCGCCAGTATTGAAATTGAAATTGGTGGTGGGAATATCGACCGAACCGATGTAGCGAATCGTCAACAAAGCACTCGCATCCCAACCGCTCCAACCGAGACCCACGGTGGCGCGATCCTTCGTAAAGAAGCCGAACTGCTTGTTGTACGTTCCGGCGATCTCCTGAGTCGTGGCACCCGGCGCCGGCGTGCTCTTGTAAGACATCAGATGAGTCTCATCCACGGTGAAGTTGAAGTCGCCAATGGTGTTGGTCTTCATCTGGTAATGGATGCTGAAGTCTATGCCATCGGTCGAGAGCGTACCCAAGTTGAACGTCGGTTGTTGAAACACGATGATCTGGCCGGCGTTCGCGCCCGCACCCGCACCATATCGCTGTATCAGGTTGCAGAACTCCGGCGCTCCGGTAATGCCGCACTGTTGAATGGCGTAGTTAGGATCCAGGGTGGTGAGCAAATCGTTCACCCGGTAAATCCAGTAGTCCGCCGAGATCGACAGTCCCCTGACGTAGGAAGGATCATAGACGAAGCCGGCGGTCTTGACGTCGCCAGTCTCCGGCTTCAGATCCTGATTGCTGGTGATCAAGCCCGTCACCTGATTCTGCGGCTCCGAGAACGGCGCAAACGGTCCGGTAAACGGCACGCCCACGCAGGCCTTCGGCAGGTTGGGATAGCCTGCCGTCGGACCACCCGTGTATCCGTTACAGATATCGTTCAGCGTCGGGGCGTTTCCGGTCGGCGCAGCGGAAATATCCGCGACGGTCGGTGCCCGGAAGATTTGCGCGTAGGTGCCGCGAATCAACAGATCGCTGATCGGTCGATATTCGACCTTGAACTCCATTCGATTCGTATCGCCAAAGAGCGAGTATTTCGAATAGCGATCGCCAAGATCGACGTTGAGCGACTTGACTGCCGGCAAGTCCTTCAAGAGCGGGGCGAACAATTCGATGTAGCCTTCCTTGACGTTGTAGGAACCCGCGCTGTTGCCGCCGCAAACCCCGCCGGGGATCAAGCAGGCGAGATAGGAGGGTGGCTGCGCCTGGTCGATGGTACTGGTCGTGAAGATTCCATCGAGCCCGGTGTAGCTCAGCCCGACGCTCGCCAGCCAGTCGCCGGCATCCATCAAGCCGCCCTTCCATACCGGGCCGTTCGCATCGAGGGTCGCCGTCTTGCTGACGAAGGTGTTGTCGGTCGTGAAGCTCGCCGCGATGCCGCCCAGCGCCGCGACTTGCGACGGTGCACTCAAGTTGAAAATGTTGGCTGGGATACACCCGGTGATGGGCGCTGCCACGGTGCCGCAAGTGGGTCCATTGACCGGATCAATGAACGAAGGGCCCACGGCATTGGTGAGCTGTGCGCTCAGCAAGTACCCGTAGTTATCCGCATACTGATCGAGCCGGTTGTAGCTCACGTTGCCGTCATAATTCCAACCGGTGGTGAAAATCGCGCCCTTCACGCCCATGTTGGAAAGGATGCTGGTGCTGACCGTGTCCGTGAAGCGATTTCCCAGCGAAGTCATGCGCAGATCATAGTCCGGGTTGGCACCACCGACTGCCGCGCCGCCGCCGAAGTCGATGCCGAACGGGTTGTAGATGTTGTTCTTGGAGATGACGATCTGGTCCGCATTCGCATCGAACGGCAAGGGTGCCAATTGCGACGCGGAATGCGTATGGTTGTAGATCACGCCGCCGTAGACCTCGAAGCCGTCATTGATCTTGTAATTGACGTTCGAGAAAAACGCCGCGCGCTCTTGCGGAGTCACGTTCAAGTTGTAAGGCTGGAAATTGAACTTATCGGCGTTCCCGTTGAAGCAGCGGTAGTCCGCCTGCGATGTTCCGGGCGCTCCCGCGATTCGAGTCACGCTGCTGCAACCATATGATGCGGCCAAGGTGGTGTTCAAGAATGCTCGGCCCGTCGGCACGCGGCTCGAGCCGCCCTTGCTCAGGACGCCGCTGTAGAGGTACAGCGCATACTGGGACCAGGTGCGCTGTCCCATGGTCAATTCTTCTTGATAGTTGTAGTCGAAACCGACTTGCACCTGGAATTTATCAGTGCTGGTGCCCCAGATGGCGCCCAGATCGTGATGCTTCGTGTCGTGCTTGGTGCTCTCGCCCCAGTCGCCAGTCAACTCCAAACCCTCGAAATTCTTGCGGGTGACAAAGTTGACCACGCCGGCGATGGCGTCGGATCCGTAAATCGCGCCTGCGCCTTCTTTCAGCACGTCAACGCGCTCGATCAGGTTCAAGGGAATCTGGTTGACGTCGACGGCGCCGCTGGCACCGACGAGATTGACGCGACGTCCATCGATCAGGATCAAGGTGCGCTGGGCGCCCAAGCCGCGCAGTTCGATGTTTGACTCACCGAAGCCGCCGCCATTGTTGATCTGCGGGTTGGTCGCAGCGCCGGCGATAGAGGGTATGCGATTGACCAGGTCGCCGACCGTGACGGCACCGGATTGTGCGATCGTGGATTGGTCGAGCACGAACACGGGATTCGCGGTCTCGGCGTCGACGCGGCGTACGCGCGTGCCGGTCACCACCACCTCTTCTAACTCGTTGGATGCCGCAGCGTTTGAAGCCGCAGCAGTGGTGGTATCTGCAGCGGTGGTATCGTTAGCCAGCGCAGCAGGCACGTAAGCAAGCGATGCTGCAGCAGCACCCGCGGTGCCAACAGCCAAGCCGACAGCTTGCCTTAGGTATAAATTACTCGACATACTTTGGTGCTCCTTAGTCACGACCAAATCAACCGCCAATGGCGGATGTTTGCAAACCAAAACCTGAGAATTCGGTTCGGCCGCCCCGTTAATAAAGTTTTTAACCCCTAACGCTAAACGTTGCGCCATTGGCACAAGTTCAGATTATGGGCGCAACAATAACACCGCTGCGGGGAAAAACCAGTACGTGAGGGAAGAAATTGCGTTGTTTTGGCGCAACCAAGCAAGGTGGGGATCGGCGCCCCGGGAACGGCCGGACTTATTGCAAGGTTGGGTCGCCCAAAACCCCTCGGTCGGCCAGATCTCGCATCCAGCCTGCGGACGCACTGACCACTGTCCTGAGCGATGTCTGCGCGGTGGTTAGCGCCCGTGAGGGCGGTTCACTTGGGCGGCGCCGGCTTGCCGTGCACCACCACGTCGCCGACGTGAATGCCGAGTTGCTCGGCAATTCCGCCTTTGAGTTCAAGCACTTCGCTCGCGGGGTTTGGCGCGGAAATCCTGTCCAGGGACTGCGGCGTGGTTCGCGGCGCAATGTAGTCGATCCGGCCGTGGGCCCCGATGAACAGCATGTCCAGGGACACATAGGTGTTCTTCATCCACATCGTCACCCGCTCGCTGCCCGAAAATTCGAACAGCATGCCGGCGTGCGGGTCCAAATCGCGCACAAACATGAGCCCCTGCTCCGAACGGCCCGGGCTGTCGGCGATCCATACCAGGAAATTAACGACCGGGCCCGAGGCGGTCCGGATGGCAAGCTGGGTCTTGGGAAATGCCGATAAGGGCTCGGGTGCTGCCCGGCAGGGCAGGGCAGCGCAAGTCAACAGCAGTCCCAGAAGAAAAACGCGCATAGGCCTTGGAGTCCTTAATCTTTGGGTAATTCGTAGGTGACGGGTCCCGCGAATTCGAAGGTGCTGACCAACACGTCGCCCTTGCCGCGGATCGCGTGGGCGGGCTGGGTACAGAAACCGCGCCCTTCGAGACGGTAGGAGCCGGGAGTGCTGAGCGGCCGCTGTGTCAGCGAGTCAACGGTACAGCGCGAATCACCGAGCGTGCCGTAAATATGACTCGTGCCCTGCACGATGAGGGTGAAATTGGTCTTCACTTCGCGGGCGGGTTGGCCTTCCTGAACACCGGTCAGACCGAACACCAGCAGCAGATTGGGCGAGCCCCCCGCCGCTCGCTGAAAACTCAGTCGCACGCCCGGCGGCTTTTCGCGTGATTCCCCCTCGCAGCGGGTTCCCGAATTAGGCCAATCGATGACCGCATTCACGGCGCCGGCCAATTTCGCACGCAAATAGCCATCGCCGGATGTGAGACAGGCGGCGGGCGCATTCTTCACCGGCGCGCCGGGCGGAGCGGGGACATCGTTCAAGCCGGCGGCCGCCCACAGGCCCATGATCGCCAAAGCCTGCATCGCGAAAGTCGGTATCATTTCAGCATGTTGCCACGGCAGCCCAAGAGAATGTTGCACCGCTGGGGATGGTTGGCCCTGCTGGCGGCGTTGGTCTCAAGCGGCTGTGCGCCCAAGTTCACCCGGCCCAATGTCACCGTGGTCGCCGTCGAAATGCGCGGCGGCAATCTCTTGCAGCAAAAGTTCGCGGTCAAGCTCAACATCCAAAATCCTAATGACAGAGCACTGCCGGTTCAAGGGTTGCATGTCGAGTTGAATGTGAGCGGAGAGCAGATCGCCTCCGGCGTCAGCGACCATGCCGTCGTCGTACCCGCGTTCGGCGATTCGGAATTCGACATGACGATTACCGCCAACCTCGCGCTCGTGCTGCTGAAGCTTCAGGACAAGGCGAACCAGCACGCGGATTCGATCGACTATGTCCTGACCGGTACCGCCAGTCTCGATTTGCCGTTTTTGCACGATTTGCCCTTTCACCAAAGCGGCTCTTTCTTGCTGCATGGCTCGAAATAACTAATTGAATTAACTTGATTTTTATCCAATCGGGGCCGTCCTCGCCGGCCCTTAGGGTCTGCTAAACTCGCCGATCGAACAAAAGCGCCCCTTCGCGCTAAGGGTCTCATGGCCGCCTCGCCGTACGAGCAATTGGAACAGGAGTTTCGCCGCCTGCACGCATTTCGCGGTGCGCTATCGCTGCTGCGCTGGGACGCCGCAGTGATGATGCCGCGAGGCAGCGCCGATGTGCGCGGGGAACAATTGGCGGCGCTCGAGACCGAACATCATGCCTTGCTCACCACGCCCAAAGTCGCACGCTTGCTGGAACGCGCGGAGGCGGGAGCGTCGCAACTGGAAGATTGGCCGCTGGCCAATCTGCGTGAAATGCGCAGACAGCGCGACCACGCCATCGCGACGCCGCCATCGCTCATATCGCGGCTTGCCAAGGCCACGGCTCGCGCGGAAGTTTTCTGGGTCGAGGCCAAGAAAGCCAATGACTTCAAATTGCTCGCACCCCATCTGGAAGAGGTTGTGCACCTGGTGCGCGACAAGGCCGCGCTGCTCGGACAGGCGCGCGCTCTGGCGCCATACGATGCCCTGGTCGACACCTACACACCCGGCATTTCCGCAGCCGATATCGATACTATTTTCAAGGCGCTGTCGCGCAAGCTCCCGGGGCTCATCAATCAGGCCATCGAAGTTCAAGCGGCTCACGCCCCCACACCGCTGAACGGCAAATTCACTGTCGCACGGCAACGTGCGCTGGCGGTGGACGTGCTCAAGGCATTGGGCTTCCCCTTCGATCGGGGCCGGCTGGATGAAAGCGAACATCCCTTCACCGAGGGGGTGCCGGGAGACATACGAGTCACCACCCGATTCGATCTGGTCGATCCTTTTTCGGGACTGCTGGGCGCGGTGCACGAGACCGGCCACGCCATGTACGACCTGGGGCTGCCGCTCAAATGGCGTGATCAGCCGGTGGGCCGGGACCGCGGACTCGCGCTCGAGGAGAGCCAGTCTCTGTTATTCGAGATGAACCTGTGCCGCAGCCGCGCGTTCGTGAAATATTTGCGGCCATTGCTGGAGAAATATTTGCAGGTATCCGGGCCGGAATGGCAGGAAGGGAATCTCTATCGTCTGCTGATTCGCGTGCGCCGTAGCACGATTCGCATGGATGCAGACGAGTTGACCTACCCGGCGCACATCATGCTGCGCTACGAGCTGGAAAAGAGAATGCTCGAGGGTTCGCTGCCGGTGGCCGACTTGCCGGAGGCCTGGAACGCCAACCTCGAGCAGCGCCTGGGCATTCGACCCGCCAATGATGTCGAAGGCTGCTTGCAGGACATCCACTGGGCCGTGGGGCACTTTGGCTACTTTCCGTCCTACGCGCTCGGTGCGGTCATCGCCGGCCAGTTGCATGAGGCCATGCGGGCCGCGCACCCCGCGCTCGACGAGGAAATCGCGGCGGGCCAATTCGGCGGCGTGATGGACTGGCTGCGCGACAATGTGCACGGTGTCGGCGCACGCCTGCCCGTGCAGGAACTCATCAAGCAGGCCACCGGCAAGCCGTTGACGGCGGCTGCATACATTAGATACTTGGAATCCAAGTATCTTGAAATACCGTGAGCAGTACCTTCAATAAATTGCAGGCCGGCTTGCGCGGCTCGGTGGGCAAGGCCATCGCGGATTATCGGATGATCGCCGACGGCGACCACGTGATGGTCTGTCTGTCGGGCGGCAAGGACTCCTATACCTTGCTTGATGTGCTCTTGAGTCTGCAACGCAGCGCACCGGTCAGTTTCGAAATCACCGCGGTCAATCTCGATCAGAAACAGCCCGGATTTCCTGCCGATGTATTGCCGCGGTATCTCGAGAATCTCGGCGTGCGCTACCGCATCATCGAACAGAACACCTATGCGGTGGTGAAGCGCGTTATCCCTTCGGGAAAAACGATGTGCGGGCTGTGCTCGCGCCTGCGCCGCGGTGCGCTGTATCGATTCGCGGCCGAGAACGGCATCAGCAAGATCGCCCTGGGCCATCACCGCGACGATATCGTCGAGACACTGTTCTTGAACATGTTCTTCGGCGGCAAGCTCAAAGCCATGCCGCCGAAGCTCCTGAGCGAAGACCGACGTCACGTGGTGATCCGGCCGCTGTGCTATGTGCCGGAGCGGCAGATCTCGCGCTACGCGACCGCGCGCGCCTTCCCCATCATTCCCTGCACGCTGTGCGGGTCGCAGCCCAACCTGCAGCGCACCGTTGTGAAGAACATGCTGCGCGATTGGGAGCTGAAGTTTCCGGGTCGAATCGAGGCGATCTTCTCCAGCATTCGCAATGTCTCGGGGTCGCATCTTGCGGACCCGGCGCTCTTCGACTTCGCGGGACTCGACGGCCGGCGCATCATCGAGCCGATGACGGATGCGGACGAGGATGAGCTCGCGGAAGAACTCGAGATGGGACGCGCCTGAGGTGAAGTCCGCGCGACGCATTCGATCGCGAAGCGTTGCTTGGGAGAAGCTGTCCGACGATCAGCTGCTCAGTCTGCGTTTCTGCGACCTGCAGTTGAGCGTTCAGGGCACGGAACTGCAGCAGGCGATCGAGCGGCTGTACCGCGAATTGTCGATGCGCGGCATCCGCTTTCGGCCGCATTGCTGGCTGGCGCAGGAGTGGTTCTCGCCGGATGGAATTCCGGGCATCGCCATTCCTTTCTATCTGGCGCACAAGCGCCTGACCGGCATCGAGCGGCGCTTCATGCGCGAAGTCGAGGGCGGAAACCGCAACTGGCTCATGCGTATTCTGCGCCACGAGGCGGGGCACGCCATCGATTCGGCCTACCGTCTGCGACGCTTGAAATCCTGGCGCACGGTGTTTGGCCCGGCATCGCTGCCCTATCCTGATACCTATCGGCCGCGGCCGGGCAGCCGCCGCTTCGTGCAGCATCTGGGCGCCTGGTATGCGCAAGCTCATCCGACCGAAGACTTCGCCGAGACCTTTGCCGTGTGGCTCAAACCCCATTCCGCCTGGCGCCGCGAATATGCGGGCTGGCCCGCGTTCGGGAAGCTTGAGTTCATCGAGCAGCTCGCCGGACAAATCGGCGATCAAAAGCCGCTGGTGGCGGACCGCAGCACCATCGAGGATGTGACTCACGAGACCAGCACGCTGCGCGAGCACTATGAGAAGAAGCTGGCCCACTATCGATTGCCGCGCCGCACGGGTGCCGATGAATTGTTGCTCAAGGTGTTCACCGCGGCGCCGCGCAACCGCGCCACGCCGAAGGCCGCGAGCGTGTTGCGGGAGATGCGCACCACGTTGCGCCGCGAAGTCCTGCGTTCCGGCGCATTCAGCGAATACCTGGTGCATCAGGTGCTGCGTCTGATGATCGAGCGCTGCGCGAGCCTGAATTTGTACGTCCGCGGTTCGCGCCGCGAGCTGAAGGGTCAGTTGCTGTGGGTGGTCGCCCGCCTGGCCGAGTCCTACGAGGAACGCAAGCTGCCGCGGGTGGCGCTGTGAAGAAGCTTCGTGCATTGGTCTTGATGCACGAGACGCTGGTGCCGCCGGATTCGCTGAAGGGTTCGACCGCGAAGGAAATCGAGGAATGGCGCACGGAGTTCGATGTCATCTCGCATCTCAAGGACGCGGGACACGAAGTCATGCCGCTCGGGTTGAGCGACAGCCTGTCGGAGCTGCGCCGCGCCATCACCGATTGGCGGCCCGACATTGTCTTCAATCTGCTCGAGGAATTCGACGGTATCGTCACCTACGATCAGCATGTGGTGGCGTTCCTCGAGCTCATGCGTCAGCCCTACACCGGCTGCAATCCGCGCGGCATGCTGCTGTCCCGGGACAAGGTGCTCTCGAAGCAGCTTCTTTCGTATCACCGCGTGCCCACCCCGCAATTCATTGTGTTTCCGCGCGGCAAAAAGGCGCGGATCCCAAGGAAATTGCGCTTCCCGCTATTCGTGAAGTCCTCCACCGAGGATGCATCCCTGGGGATTGCGCAAGCCTCGGTGGTCGCGGATGAAAAGCAGCTCGCGGAACGCATCGGGTTCATTCACGAGCAAACTCATTCTGACGCACTGGTGGAGGAATACATCGAGGGCCGCGAGCTCTACGTTGGGGTGCTCGGCAACGATCGATTGAAGGTGCTGCCGGTGTGGGAGATGAGCTTCGGGTCGTTGCCCGAGAATCTACCCGCGATTGCCACCCGCAAGGTGAAGTGGGACCGCGGCTATCAACGAAAATACGGCATCACCACCGCTGCCGCCGCTGAACTGCCCGATGGCACCATCGCCAGATTGGAGAAACTCACCAAGCGCATCTTCCACGCCTTGCATTTGACGGGGTACGCGCGCATGGATTTTCGTCTCAGGGCCGATGGTGCGCTGTTCGTGCTGGAGGCGAACGCCAATCCGAACATTTCCGCCGCGGAGGACTTCTCCGCCTCGGCGCTCAAGGCCGGGATGAACTACGGCGAGTTGCTGCACCGAATCGTGCTGCTCGGCGCGAATTATCCCGCCGCGTGGCGCGGCGAGGAACACTAGCAATCATCGATCCAATTGACGAAGTGCTTCACGGTAGGCGTCCAAGAAACGAGTTGGGAGTCAGTTATGCCTTGGTGGCTTCTCCTCTTGCTTCTGACAGTGGTTTCGTTCCTTGAGTCTGTCGCGTCGGTGGCGGCAAAATCTGTCGCCGCCAAACGCCGTGGCGCTCAGGGCGGAACAGGAAGCGGTACCAGTCTGATGCCGGGGCTCATCATCATGCCGCTGCTATTTCTTGGTATTGCCTTGGTTGTAGACCATTTCGTGAATCCCTGGGGCACGAGGGTTGTCGGAACACTAAGTGCAGCGATTGGTGTTGGGTTTGTGATGTACATCGGGTGGGCCGTGTGGTACCTGAAGAGCACCAGTCAGTCGAAATTCACTCGATGAGGCCAATGCTCATTTAAGGATGCGTCCAGCGGTTGAGCCATTCGAGCACGGTGTCGTACCACTGAACACTGTCGGCCGGCTTGAGCACCCAATGATTCTCATTTGGAAAGTACAATAACTCGCTGGGGATTCCCTGGCGCTGCAAGGCCGTGAACACCGAAATCCCCTGCGAGTCCGGCACTCGATAGTCCAGCTGGCCGTGAATCACCAGCATCGGCGCCTTCCACTTGGTGACATGGTCGACCGGATTGAACTTGGCGTATGAGGCTGGGTTCTGGTATTCGGGACCGGAGAACTCATGCTCCGAAAACCACAGCTCCTCGGAGGAGTAATACATGGTGCGATTGTCGAAGATCCCATCGTGGCTGACCAGGCATTTGAAGCCATTGGGCCACTGGCCCGCGATCCAATTGATCATGAATCCGCCGTAGGAGCCGCCCAACGCGCACATCCGATCGCTGTCCAGCCAAGGATTGGCCTTCAGAGCTTCCTTGAGACCCAGCTGCAGATCTTGAAGCGGCTTGCCGCCCCAGTCGCCGCTGATGGAATCGGTGAAGGCCTGACCGTAGCCCGTGGAGCCGTGAAAATCGACCATCACCACGCCGTAGCCGGCGCCGGCGAAGGCCTGCGGATTCCAGCGCCAGCTCCAGGCATTGCCGAAGCTCCCCTGGGGGCCGCCGTGAATCAGGAAGGCGACGGGATACTTCGCGTCGGGTTTGAAATCCACCGGCTTGACCACGTAGCCGAATACATTCTCATTATTCCAGCCGGGGAAACTGAACTGCTCGTATTCGGCGAACTTGCGCTGCGTCTGCAGCGCTTGATTCACGCGGGTCAACTGCGCGGGTTTACCGCCGCCAAACCCCACCGAGTAAAGGTCGGCCGGCGAACCCAGGCTGCTGGCGGTGTACAGCACCTTCGATGCGGCTACGCTGAAGCCCTCGACCTCGCCCGCACCGGTGATGGCCGACGCTCGGCCGCTGGCAACATCGATGGACCATAGAGGACGCTGCCCCAGATGATCGGCGGTGGCAAATAGTGTCTTGCCGTCCGGCGCCCACGCAAAGCTGCTGATCGATCGATCCCAGTTCTGCGTCAGCGGCCGCTTGACCCCTGACTTGAGATTCAAGAGCACCAGATGGAATCGATCGGACTCCATTCCCGGACGGTCCATCGCCAGGTACGCCAGCGTCGAGCCGTCCGGCGAGAATGCGGGCTGAGCATCCGAGGCCAGGTTGTCGCCGGTCAGGTTGCGCGGCAGCGTGGCGCCGTCCGCAGCAACTTCATAGATATCGAAGTTCGTCGACCAGGCCTCGCCCGCCGTGGCGCGAACTGAAAACGCCACCAGACTGCCGTCCGGGCTGAAGGCGAAATCCTCGCGGCCGCCGAAGGGCTTGGAAGGCACATCGCCGATGCCGCCGGTCAAGTTCACGGCAGAGCCGCGCGCAACGCCGCTGTCGTCCAGCCCGATCGCAAAGACCTGCGAGCGTCGCCCGTCGCTCCAGGTATCCCAATGCCTGATGAACAACTGGGTGTGCAGCATGCCGGTCGCCGCAGTGTGCGCGATGGTGTCGAGGCGCTGCTTGGTGCACGCCGGATCGGCGCAATTCAGGAACACCTCGAGACTCACCAGTATCCGATCGCCCCGCGGCGACACGTGAAAGCTGCCGACATCGAGCGGCAAATTCGTGACCTGCGTGGCGTCCGCGCCGGCGAGCCGCCACACCTGATTGCTGCCGCTGCGATTGGAAAGAATGTAAATGAATTTGCCGTCCTTGCTCCACTCGGCCGAACCTGAATTTGCCGCCGGGTCGGTGAGGCGCACCGGCACGCTGCCGCGCTTACCCAGGTCGAGCAGCCAGATGCTGGTGCGGCCCTTGTTGGCTTCCATGTCGGTGGAGCGCTGCGTGTAGGCCACGTGCTTGCCGTCCGGCGATACGGCCACCTCGGAGACGCGCTCCATGCGCACCAGGTCCCGAATGCTGAAAGGCTGCGCCGCGGCCTGCGCACCACCGGCAGTCGCGGCGGCCGCGCCGGCGGCCCCTGGCGATAGGCACAGGATGAGGCAAGCTGCGGCAAGGCGTTCGACAGACATGTTGTGCTCTCTTATTAAAGGAGGTGCCGCGAGATTGTACTCCTCGCCTGTCAGACAGGCTCCCCGGAGAGTCCGACGCGATCGACTTCAGGCAATGGATGGCCTTCCTGCAACGACGCTTGCTGCCACTCCTGCAGCACCGGATCTGCGAGCGCGTGCTCGAGGTACGCTTGCGAGGCGGGGCGCAGCTTTGCGCCGTAGGTTTGAAAGCGAAAGAACACGGGAGCGAACATGGCATCGGCAATGCTGAACTCGCCGAACATCCAACCGCCGGCGCCGGCGCCGCCATAATCCATTCGGCAGGCCGACCAGATTTGATCGACGCGCTCGATATCGGCTTTCAGCGGCGGCGTCAGCGCCACGTGGCGGCCCCGCGCGCGCACATTCATCGGGCACTCGTTGCGCAGGGTCTGAAAGCCGGAGTGCATTTCGGCGGCCGCCGAACGCGCGAGGGCGCGCGCCGTGCGGTCTTTGGGCAATCCCCGGCCTGTCGTATCGGCGGCATACTCGCAAATCGCCAGCGAATCCCAGATTTTCACGCCGCGATCGATGGCCACGGGGACGCGCCGCGACGGAGAGACAGCCGCGATTTGCATCTGATAGTCCGGGTCGTCGAAATAAATGATCTGCTCGCGGAATTCGAAGCCGACTTTGCGCAAGAATAGCCAGGGGCGCAGCGACCAGCTGGAGTAGTTCTTGCTGCCGATGATCAGCAGCGCGCCGCTGTTGGCCTGGTCTTCAGACATTTGCGCAAATTCTAGCAGGCTATTTTTCAATGAACGAATTCTCGGTGACCACTGAACCCTTGGTGTTGAGTTTCGATCTGGACGACACCTTGTGGCCGGTGGAGCCCGTCATGATCGCCGCCGAGGCCGCCATGCTGGCCTGGCTCAAGGAGCGCCACCCACAGGTCATGAGCGGGCACACGCGCGAATCACTGCGCGCCATGCGAGCGCAAGTCGCGCAACAATTTCCCGAGCGCCATCACGACATGACCTTCCTGCGGCATCGCGCGCTTCAGGACCTGTTCGCGGCCGCGGGCCACCCGCCATCGGAAGCCGACGCGGCATTCGAAGTGTTTTTCGCAGAGCGCAACCGCGTGAAGCTTTATGACGAGGTCGCCGCGTCGCTCGAGCGCCTGAGCCGGCGCTATCGTTTGTACGCATTGAGCAACGGCAACGCCGACCTGGCACGTTGCGGGATCGCGCATCTGTTCACAGGCCATGTCACCGCGATTGCCGCCGGCGCCGCCAAACCGGACGCGCGCATTTTTTCGCGCCTGCTCGACGTCGCCGGCGTCGCGGCGCCGCAGGTGCTGCATATCGGCGATGACCCGCACGCGGATGTGATCGGCGCGACACAAGCCGGGATGCAGGCGGCGTGGCTCAATCGCGGCGCCCGCGAGTGGCCGGCGCAATTGCCGCCGCCACCGCGCACCATTTCGTCGCTCGCCGAAATTTTCTAGCACCAACGGGATGCACGCGGCCCCTGGCAGCCTACACACGCGACTGCTGATGGCAAAAAGCCTGAAAATATAGGCATTTTCTGACGCCAGTTCGCGCTTTTGGTGTTCACTTGGGCGTAGCGTAGTCGATAAGATGGTATCGAAGAAAGGATGCCCACTATGCAAGCACTGACTGCGGGACCCTTGGTGGCGGTAAGCTCGTTGCGGGAATTTTTTCGTGACGCATTTCACAGCGCCAGTGAACATCAGCATCTCGATATCGACGAGCAGGCCGAACAGTACGTGGTGAATCTGCTGACGATGTTTTCGCGGGCCGATGCATTGTATGAGCGCACCCCGGATGGGCTGCGCATCCGGCCGTTGGCGCACATGCTGGCGGATGCACTGGAAGCGCCGAGCGCGAGCGCGCGCCAGCGCGGATTGCAGCGTCTCGGCGATGTTTCACTGTTCGTCGCCGGTTTCTTCGCGCGCAGCTTCGCCCGCAAATTGATCGACGTCGACTATCACATCGCCATGGGCGGCAACGCATACAGTTCGCTGGCGGACACCCTGCAGCGCTCGCTGTCGGGACGGGTCGTGGCGGCCGTTTACGCGCAACTCGCGCAGAAATTCCAGGGCTTGGTGGATACGCTCAACGAAGTGAGCGAGATGTCCTATCGTCACACCGATGCCGACATACTGCGTCTCTACGAAATGTGGATGAAAACCGGCAGCCCGCGTGCGCGCGGATTGCTGCGTCAACTGGGCGTGCAGCCGGTCGTGGCGGGCGGCACGCGGTTCGAGCATTGAACTATGGTGCTGCACAGCCTGCAATCGCTGCTTGGGCGCTTGTACGATGTGGAGTTGCGCTACGACGTTTACGATTTTCTGGTCACGGACCGGCGCAAGGTCGCGGGGTGCGTGCCGGATAACGACCGTCGGGCGTCGGAGGAAGAATTGCTGCTGGCCGAGACCGGCGACGGCGCGGGTGTCGCCTTGTACCTGGATCCCGATGTTTTGCGCCGCCTGGAGGCCGCCGATCCACATCGGGCGTTGACCGAGGAGAATCTGGCCGACTACTGCACCGCCCTGGAGGGAGTCAGCCATTTCGTGTATTCAACCTGGCGGCTCGATCGCGATCTGCCGGTGTCGTTGCTCGAACTCGAAACCCAGGCGGAAGTGGATAAGTACGCAGTTACGGTGTTTCTGTTGGGCAGCCAGCTTGGCGGCACGTCATACCCCGCACAGGTCCACGCACGCCTCTTCGATCGCGTGCGCTTCGATGCGCGACTCGAACCCGATCAGTACGAGCGCTACCGGACCGCGCACGTTCTCGCTGCGCAGTATTGCCGGCGACTGGAACGGCGTTTCGTACATCGAGGAGTGGCGAGAATCGAGGCGCTGGTGCGCGAGCTGCGAAGGTTTTATCGGTTGACGCACACCGCCAAGCTGCGCCACGCGCTCGCCTAGGCGCGGCTAATTCGCGGCTAATTCTCGTCTAATTCTCGTCCTCGTCTTTGTTGCCTTCGGCCTGCTTTTTCAGCTTCAGCCACTCGCCGAGCTTGCGCAGGTCTTTCTTTCCGGGTGGACCGGGCTTTTTACCCAGCTTGCCGCTGTCATATGGGTCGTAGCCTTTCTTTGAACCCAGGGGATTCGGTCTGACCGAGTTCGGCAGCGTACCCTCGTCGGAAATCGACAAGGCCGGATGCTCGAGCTTTTGCAGCCGCTGGGTCGTGACCTCCCGGCCGAAAGCACCGGTGGCGATCTGCCATTCCCAAACCGCATTGCCACGATCGTCGAATTTGACGCGGCCGGTCGTTTTTTCGCCGGGCGCGCCGCCCTTCGGGGACGATTCCGAAGAAGCGCCTGACCCGGAGCCGGGTTTAGGTGCGGTTTTTGGTTTATCGATACTCACGCTACCTTTTTAGGCAATGCGGCGCTCAAGTCAAGCAAAAAGCCCTGGAAAGCGGCGCAACGTCACATTTGCAGCCGGTGCTGGGCCCGCCATAGCCCGAGCGCAGTCTTGCCGTCATTCCACTCACCCTCGAGGATAAGCGCGATGGCCTCGTCGAGGGGCAGCCATTTGAGCTCCAATTCCTCATCGGCATCCGGATGCGGGGCTCCGACGGTCAGATCGCGCGCCAGATAGAGATGGATCACCTCGGTGAATATCCCCGGCGCCGGAATGTACAAGCCCAAGGAGCTGAAGCGCGCGGCCGTCACGCCGGTTTCCTCCTTCAACTCCCGCACTGCGCAGACCTCCGGCGGTTCGCCCGCATCGAGCTTGCCGGCAGGGATCTCCCACAGAAAATCCGCCACGCCGTGCCGGTACTGGCGCACCAGGCAGACGCGTCGACTGCTGTCGACAGCGACCACCGCGGCGGCGCCGGGGTGGCGAACGAAATCGATGTCGTATTCACGGCCGTTGGCATAGCGCAGCCGCTCGGTGGAGACTTGGATCACACGGCCGCTGTGCTCGAGGCTGCTGGCGACGGCCAATGGTTTGCGCATGGTAGGCCCTTGTATTGAAAGCTCACGATACCCGAGTGTGTGATCTGCCTCTACGCACGCTGAATGGCAGATGCGCGATGCTGCTGGAAGATTTCCGCATTTGCGTCACGGTCTGGATATACGTACAGTGTCGACTAACATGATGAAAGCGAAGCCGACGGCCTTTGACACGCTGAATCCTCAGCAGCGTCGTGCCGCCACGTTCGGCACGCTGCTGCCCGAAAAAGGCGGCGTCGCCGCGGGCCCCTTGCTCATCCTCGCCGGCGCCGGCACGGGAAAGACCAACACGCTGGCGCACCGCGCCGCGCACCTGGTGCTGAACGGCACGGATCCTGCGCGCATTCTCATGCTGACCTTCACGCGCCGTGCCGCGCAGGAAATGATCAAGCGCACGCAGAACATCGTCGCTGAAGTCATGTCGGACCGCGGCAAGGCCGGCGATCGCAGCGTGACGTCGCGATTGATCTGGGCGGGCACTTTCCACTCGGTGGGCGGCCGCATCCTGCGCCTGTACGCCAAACATCTGGGGCTCGATCCGAATTTCACCGTCCTGGATCGCTCGGACGCCGCGGATCTGATGGATGTGGTCCGCCACGAACTGGGATTCTCGGGCAAGGATAAGAGGTTTCCGCGCAAGGACGTGTGCCTCGCGATCTACTCCTACCGGGTCAACACGCGCTTGCCGCTGAAGCAAACATTGGAGGAGCAATTCCCCTGGTGCAAGGAATGGGAAGCGGATCTGACGCGCTTGTACCGCGAATATGTGGCCCGCAAGCAGAAAATCCGCGCACTCGACTTCGATGACCTGCTGCTCTACTGGCACGTGATGATGCAAACGCCGGCTCTGGCGCAGAGCTTGTCGAAGAATTTCGATCATGTCCTGGTCGATGAATATCAGGACACCAGCACTCTGCAGGGCGATGTCGTCCACGCGCTGAAGCCCGACGGCAAGGGCGTCACGGTGGTCGGCGATGATGCACAGGCCATTTACTCGTTCCGCGCCGCGGCCGTGGAGAACATACTGGGATTTGCCGATCGGTATAAGCCGAAAGCCGACATGGTGGTGCTGGCGCAGAATTATCGATCGACACAGCCGGTGCTGGATGCGGCCAACGCGCTCATGGCGGAGGGTCCGCGCCAACATCGCAAGACGCTCCTCGGCACGCGGCAAGCGCAGCAGAAGCCCTTCTACGTCGCGCTGGACGATGCGCAGGGACAAGCCGAATACATCACCGGCAAGATTCTGCACACCCGGGAAATCGGCGGCTCGCTGAAGCGCCACGCGATCCTGTTCCGCAGCTCTCATCACAGCGACGTGCTGGAAGTCGAGCTCACCAAGAAAAACATTCCTTTCGTAAAGTACGGCGGCTTGAAATTCCTGGAAGCGGCGCACGTAAAGGACATGCTGTCGGTACTGCGCTGGGCCGACAATCCGCGCAACAGCATCGCGGGATTTCGCGTGCTGAAACTGCACCCGGGTTTTGGCCCCGCACACGCCAAGCAGGCGCTCGATCATTTCGAGGCTCGCGGCTTCGAAGCCAAGAGCCTCGCGGACTTCGATGCACCGCAGCCGGTAAAAATGGACTGGAAGCGATTCTGCGCGTTGTTCGAGAAGCTGGCCGATCCGGCCACCCCGTGGCCCGGTCAAGTGGGACTGGTCAAGGACTGGTACAAGCCGCGGATGGAGAGCATTTACGAATCCGCCTGGACGCGCATGGGCGACATCGAGCAACTGGAACAGCTATCGGTGAGCCACCCCTCGCGCGAGCGCTTTCTCACGGAGCTCACGCTGGATCCGCCGCTGGCCACCGGCGACCAATCCGCGGGAGCCTCGAAGGATGAGGACTACGTCATCCTCTCCACGATCCACTCCGCAAAGGGCCAGGAGTGGGACATCGTGTATGTGCTGAACGTTTCGGACGGAAACTTTCCCTCCGAGTTCTCCACGGGCAAGCCCGAGATGATCGAGGAAGAGCGTCGCCTGCTGTACGTTGCCATGACCCGGGCCCGCAATGAATTGCATCTGTGCGCGCCGCTGAAATACCAGGTCACTCAGCAGCCGAAAAACGGCGACGCCCATGTGTACGGCGCGAAGAGCCGCTTCATGAGCGACAAGGTGCTCGAAACGCTGGAAAAGATTTCCATTCGCTCGACCGTCGGCGTGGACAACCTAAAAGCGACGGAAACGACGACGGTCGACGTTGTCGCTCAGCTCAAAGAAATGTGGTGAGCCCCTAAGGGCTTACCTGGGCTTACCAGCGGCGCTGCCCGCCGCCACCACCACCACCACCGCCGCCTCCGCCACCGGGCTTCGATCGCGGCGCGCGTTCCTGGGCTTCATTGACCCGCAGCGGCCGGCCACCCATCTGGAAGCCATTCGTTTGTTGGATTGCGTTTTGGGCTTCACCAGCCGGCATATCCACGAACGCAAATCCGCGGGGACGTCCCGTTTCGCGATCGTTGATGAGCTTTACAGATTCGACTTTGCCATGGCGTTCGAAAAGCGCACGTACTTCGTCTTCTGTTGCGGTGAACGGCAGATTGCCAACATAGATCGTCGTCATTCAACACATCCCACTAAAGCGCGCTTCGCGGGTAGACCGTCAGCACGCGGTTTCAACACGCAGACACCGCCGCGCGATTCGCTGCGTCGAGGCCTGTACCTTCGGTCGTGCACCAATAAAAGACTAGGGGAACAACCTAAAAGACGATGCTACGCTTTGAGATTATTGTTGGCAAACGCCAGATATACCAGGGGAATCGCGCTACTCGACCTCGAGATACGCGTAGCCGTTGAGTTCGTTTTCATAGAAGCGCTTGACCGCTTGCGCGTCTGACAGAGACATCCGACCTTCCTGCACGGACCTCTCGCAATCCCGGGCGATGGCGGGATAAAGCTCATCGGTGTCGTACTCCATGTACTCGAGCACCTTGTTGGCAGTATCGCCCTTGACGATCTCCTCGATCCACCAGCCGCCATCGTCCTGCAGCCGGATGTGCACAACGTGCGTGTCGCCGAACAGATTGTGCAGGTCGCCCAACGTCTCCTGGTAAGCGCCGACCAGGAACGTCGCGAGGTAGTAAGGCTCGCCCGGAATCAATTCGTGCACCTCCAAGGTGCGCTTGGTGATTCGCGGGTGGACGAAGCGGTCGATCTTGCCGTCAGAATCGCAGGTGATGTCGGCCAGCACAGCGTTTCGGGTCGGGCGCTCCATGAGCCTTTGGATGGGCATGATGGGAAACACCTGACCGATCGCCCAGCTGTCGGGCAGCGACTGAAACACCGAAAAATTACAGAAATAAATGTCGCTCAGCATGTCCTCGAGGTTTTCGAGTTCTTCCGGAATGCGATCGAGCTTGCGGCAATAATCGCGGATCTTGGCGCAGGTCGCCCAGAACAGCCGTTCCGCCAGCCCGCGAAACTCGAGGCTCAGATAGCCGAGGTTGAACATTTGCAGCGCCTGCTCGCGCGCCTGCAGCCCGTCGTGATAGCACTCCACGAGACGGCGCTCGTTCACCGACCGGTAGCTGTCGAATAAATCCAGCACCGGCTGCGGTACTTCCTCCGATCCGTGATAGTCCTCTTCGGGCCGGCCGGTGATTTTGAATTGGTCAAGCTTGGACGAGCCCAAGGTATCGAACACCAACAGACTGTGGTGGGCGGCGATGGCACGCCCGGATTCGCTGACGATCATCGGGTGCGGCACGTCGCGCGCATCGCAGACGCTCTTGATGCGGTACACGACATCGCTCGCGTATTCATTGAGCGTGTAGTTCATCGACGACTCGAAGTTGGTGCCGCTGCCATCGTAGTCGACTCCCAGGCCGCCGCCGATGTCGATGTACTTGAGGCCCGCGCCCATGATCTTCAGTTCCGCATACACATGCGCCAGCTCGTTGATGGCATCCTTCACGCGGCGAATGTCCTGCAGCTGGCTG
Source organism: uncultured Gammaproteobacteria bacterium (assembly GCA_963775565.1). Classification (GTDB taxonomy): domain Bacteria; phylum Pseudomonadota; class Gammaproteobacteria; order Steroidobacterales; family Steroidobacteraceae; genus Bog-1198. The sequence goes on along the minus strand of CAVZJP010000008.1, from coordinate 212,805 downwards.
CCCGGATGGCAGTGAACCAGCTGCAGGCAGTCGAGCATGTCGCGCTCCTTCAGCAGGGCGTGCAGCTCGAGAATCTCGCTGATGAACAAGCCGAATTTCGATTTCTCGCCGGCGGATTCGCGCCATCGTCCGGCGCCTTCGCTTGCGAGCTTGACCCGCACGCCTATCTTGGGCCGCACGCCGTATTTTTCAGCGTGTTTGAGGATCAGGTGGATTTCTTCGTAATTCTCGACCACCGGAATGATGGTGCGGCCGAGTTTCGTGGCGATGATGACCGCCTCGATGTAACTGTCATCCTTGAATCCATTGCAGACCACCAGCCGGTCCGGTGCATTCTCGGTAATCGACATGACGGCGAGCAATTCCGGCTTGGAGCCGACCTCGAGCCCGAAGCCGAATTCCCTGCCGTAGCGGTAGACTTCTTCGACCACCAGCCGCTGTTGATTGACCTTGATGGGGAACACCGCCGCGTAGCGGTTTTTATAGTCATTTTCCGCGATCGCGGTGCCGAATGCGTCGGCCAGATGGCGCAGGCGATGCGCCAGGATATCCGAGAAGCGGATGACCACGGGCGTGTGCAGATCGCGCGCCTTGAGTCCCTGCACCACCTCATAAAGGTCTATTTCGCGGCTCGGCTCCTGGTTCGGACGCACGACCACATGGCCTTCGGCGTTGATGGAAAAGTAGCCCTTGCCCCACGCTTCGACCTGGTACAGGTCCAGCGACTGGCCGATCTTCCAGGCATGGCTTGGGGCGCTAATCGCCTTTGCGGGCGTGTTCATGTGGCGCGCACGATAACAAATTGGTGCTGCATGTAAATGACTTAAGATCGCGCTTGTGAGCCCGCGCTCATGCGTACCCTTAAACGTCTCAGGCGATCGGCCGGTTCGAATCCCGAATCCACTCGCTCCAGGAGCCTGCGTAGAGCCTGGCGCCACCGAGACCGGCGATTTCCAGACTGAGTAAATTGTGACAGGCGGTGACCCCGGATCCGCACATCGCGGCCACCTTGCTCGGCTCCATGCCTTTGAGACGGGTCAGCCATCGGCGCCGCAGTTCGGCCGCCGGCAGGAAACGTCCGTCCTTTGCGAGATTCTCCGAAAACGGGTGGTTCACGGCTCCGGGAATGTGGCCGGCGACAGCATCGATCGGCTCAACGGCGCCGGCGAAGCGCTCCGCCGCTCTCGCGTCCACCAGGGAAAAACTCGGGTCGCCCAGCCGCGCGGCGACCTGCGCGGTCCGGATCACGGCCTCCTCATCCACATGCGGCACGAAGCGGCCGGCCGAACCGTCAGGCGCTGCGGGTTCCTCGCCCGCACTCAAGGGGCCCCCGGCGAGATTCCACGCCTGCAGTCCACCGTCGAGAACAGCTGCCGCGCCATGTCCCAGCCAACGCAGCATCCACCACAGGCGGGCCGCAAAGGCGCCGGCGCTGTCATCGTAAGCGACGACCTGCGTGCCTGCGCCGATTCCGAGCCTCTCCAGCGTGGCGACAAAGACTCCTGGCGCGGGCAAAGGATGGCGGCCCGAATCGGGGCCGACGGGTGCGGATAACTCCTTGTTGAGGTCCGCGTAGCGGGCCCTGGGTATATGCCCGGCGAGATAGGCGCGACGGCCGGCATCCGGCTGCATGAGATCAAAACGGCAGTCGACGATGGCGAGATTCGGCTCGTCCAGCACTGCTTTCAGGGAGGATACGTCGATTAGCGTGGTAAACGGCACCGATCGCAAGCTTAGCGCGATGACGTATGAACTTCATCCGCTACAATTGAGGGTTATGGCACTCACACTTTACTGGGGCAGCGGCAGTCCGTTCTCGTGGCGCGTGCTCCTGGCGCTGGAGCACAAGGGGCTGCAATACGAGTCGCAGCTGCTGCACTTCGATAAACAAGAGCACCAATCTCCGCAAATGCTGAAGATGAACCCGCGCGGCCGCGTCCCGGTATTGAAAGACGGCGACTACGTGGTGTTCGAGTCGCTCGCGATTCTCTACTACCTCGACCTCAAGTATCCGCAGCCGCCGATCTTCGGACTGACCCCGGAGGAAGGCGGCGTCATCATGCGCGTGATTTGCGAGTTTCAGGCGTACCAGGAACCTTCGGTGCAAAAGATCGTCAACGCGATCTTGTCCGATACCGTTTCCGCCGACATCGACGATCTCACCGATACCATGCACCTGGTCGGGCGCGAGGCGCGCGTCATCGAGGGGCGCTTGAGCAAGGAAGAGTGGATCGTCGGCGCGAACTACTCGGCGCTCGACATGGTGATTTTCCCATGGATTCAGCTGCTGCGCCGCGCCCTGAATCGCAAAGCGGCGGCCGAGTTGGGCGCACGCTTTCTGCCCATGGAACGCAACTATCCGGCGCTCGCGCGCTGGATTCACAGGATCGAATCGCTTCCCGGATACGATCGCACCTATCCGCCTCACTGGCGGGAAACTTGAAACATGAAGGGGTTGAATAAAATGGCAGAAAGATCATGAGCAAGCACGAAGTGCATGTGAAATTCGCCGGCAGGATCGTCATGGTCGGCTTCGGCAGCATCGGACAAGGCGTCTTGCCCTTGATCTTGCGTCACGTTGGCACTTCACCGGATCGCATCACCATCGTCTCCGCGGAAGATAACGGCAGCCGGGAAGCCGCGGATTTTGGGGTGAAATTCGTCAAGCACGCCTTGACCCGCGAGAACTACCGTCAAGTTCTCGAACCGCTGCTCAAAGAGGGCGATTTTCTATTGAATTTGTCGGTCGACGTGTCGAGCGTCGCGCTCATGCAGCTGGCGCGCGAACGCGGCGCGCTCTACCTGGATACCTGCGTGGAGCCCTGGGCCGGGGGCTACACGGACCGCACGCTGTCTCTCGAGACGCGTACCAACTACGCCATGCGCCTCGAGGCGCTCAAGCTGCGCGCCGGCTTCGAAAAGTCCCCGACCGCAGTGTTGACGCACGGCGCCAACCCGGGATTGGTGTCGCATTTCATCAAACAGGCCTTGCTGAATATCGCCGAGGATACGGGCGTCGCCGCGGCGGTTCCCAGCGATCGCGACGGCTGGGCCCGGCTCGCGCAACGGCTTGGCATCAAGGTGATTCACATTGCGGAGCGCGATGCGCAGGTCGCCAATCGGCCGAAGTCGCCCAATGAATTCGTCAACACCTGGTCGGTCGACGGATTCGTCAGTGAGGGCGCGCAACCCGCCGAACTTGGCTGGGGGAGCCACGAGCGGCATTTTCCCGCGGACGGCGCGCGCCACAGCGTGGGCTCCGGATGTGCCATCTACTTGAAACGGCCCGGTGCGGACACGCGCGTGCGTACCTGGGCGCCAAGCGCCGGACACTTCCACGGATTCCTGATCACTCATTCGGAAGCGATTTCCCTCGCTGATTACTACACCGTGATGGACGGTGCGCGGGTCGCTTATCGCCCGACCAGTCATTACGCCTACCATCCCAGCGATGAGGCCGTGCTGTCCATCCACGAATTCGCCGGTCGCAACTGGCACCTGCAGGACCGCAAACGCATCATGATGGAGGAGATCACGCAAGGCATCGATGAACTCGGCGTGCTGCTGGCAGGACATGCGAAGAATGCGTACTGGTATGGATCGCAGTTGAGCATCGGCGAGGCGCGCTCGCTGGCGCCGTACAACAACGCCACCAGTCTGCAGGTCACCGCGGCCACGCTGGCCGGCATGATCTGGGCCATGGAGAACCCGCGGCGCGGCATCGTGGAGCCGGACGAAATGGATTACCGGCGGCCTCTCGAGATCTGCATGCCTTACCTGGGTCAGATGGTGGGCAAGTACACGGACTGGACGCCGTTGCATCAACGCGGCGAGCTGTTCACCGAGGACCTCGACACTGCCGATCCTTGGCAGTTCAAGAACGTTCGGGTGGTTTGAGTTCGTAGCTGATGGCGACCACCGTCAAGGTGGTCGCGCCCCCCGGCAAATCCACGGTGACATCGTCATCGAGACGCTTGCCGAGCAGGGCCTTGCCCAGCGGCGAGTCCATGCTGATGTAGTCGACGTCCATATCGAACTCGTCGGGGCCGACGATGCGATGCCGGCGAAGCTCCCCGGCCGCATTCTCAAGGTGCACCCAGGCGCCGAAATAGACACGCGTGGCGTCGCGCCGGCCCCCATCCGTGCGGCTGTCGACAATTGTCATACCTTCCAGGCGCTTGCGCAGGAAGCGCACCCGTCGATCGATCTCGTGCAGGCGTTTCTTGCCGTAGGTGTACTCGGCGTTCTCCGACCGATCGCCCTGCGCGGCGGCCTCGGAGACGGACTGGGTGACGCGCGGGCGTTCCACCCGCCATAACTGGTCGAGTTCGTCCTGGAGCCGCTGGGCCCCGTCGGGGGTGATGTATTTGGATCCCGGCTGAGCCGGCGGCCGATATCTTGACACGGTGCAATATTTTCTAAAGGACGTTTCAGGACGTGATTTGGATCTTGGGAAGCAAGCTTCGACTGAGCGGCCGTTCACAGATTGCGCAGCCGGTCGAACATAAGCTTGGTGCCCATGAGCGCCAAATACTACACCCACTTTATCGCGCAATCGGAAGACGCCATCGAGTACAACGAATACCGGGGCGTCGTCGAACTGCTCGGCCAGGCGGCCAGTGTGGAAGGCGATCGTGAGATCGCGCGCATGCTGGCTCGCAGCTTCGATCTCGAGGAGACCGACATCCAAGTGCTGCAGTGGCATCAGCTGCATTGATCGTACCCATCCCCTAGCGGGCTTTACTTCCCTTCATTGAAGTCCGCCTCTCACGCCCCGAGTTCAACACTCGGGGCTTTTTTTTGCCAAGTGGTAGACTTTGGTCCAACGCCACAAAATCATTGGGCGAGGAGGGGAAGATGGGTAAATTTGCTGTCGCGCTGGCGATGCTCGCCGGTTTGCTTTTGTCCGGTTGCGGTTACAACAACATTCAAGCGACGGATGAGCAGACCAAATCCGCCTGGTCGGAGGTGTTGAACCAGTACCAACGGCGCGCCGATCTGATCCCCAACCTGGTGAATACCGTCAAAGGCTATGCCGCCCAGGAACAGACCGTGCTGTTGGGCGTCACTGAGGCTCGCGCCAAGGTCGGTTCCATTCAGGCGACGCCGGAATTGGTCAACGATCCCGCCGCGCTGGCGAAGTTCCAAGCTGCACAGGGGCAACTGACGAGCGCCTTGTCGCGCCTCTTGGTGGTGACCGAAAATTATCCCCAATTGAAGTCCGACCAGAATTTCCGCGACCTGCAAGCGCAGCTCGAGGGCACCGAGAATCGCATCACGGTGGCGCGCAATCGCTACATCCAATCGGTGCAGGCGTATAACTTGATGATCCGCTCCTTCCCGTCGAATCTCACCGCCATGATGTTCGGCTACAAGACCAAGGCCAACTTCACGGTGGAGAACGAGGCGGCCATCTCCAAGCCGCCGTCGGTCGACTTCGCGCCGCCACCGGCTGCACCCGCGCACTAGGAGCTTAGTCTGAGCATTCCGCGCGGCCGCAACCGAGACCTCGCCCGCCTCGGGGCAGGGCTCGCCCTGCTGCTCTGTAGCGCGCTCGCCGGCGCGCAGGTGGCGGTGCCGCCCTTAAGCGCGCGAGTGATCGATCAGACCGGAACGCTGTCCGGCGGCGCGGTCACGAGAATCGAGGCCAAGCTTGCCGATCTCGAGGCAAAAAAAGGCAGCCAGATCGCCGTGCTCATTGTGCCGAGCACGCAACCTGAGGACATCGAGCAATTCGGCATTCGCGTCGCGGAGGCTTGGAAGCTCGGCCGCAAGAAAATCGACGATGGCGCGATCCTGATCGTCGCCAAGAACGATCGACGGGTGCGCATCGAGGTGGGATATGGCCTGGAAGGCGCATTACCGGATGCGATCGCCAGCCGCATCATTGCCGAGACCGTGACGCCTCATTTCAAATTGGGCGACTACGACGGGGGAGTGGAGGCGGGCGTCAATCAAATGATTTCGGTGGTCAACGGCGAGCCCTTGCCCGAGCCGGACAAAAAATGGGAGAGGCACGGCGGCCTCGGCAATATGTTGCCGCTGTTGCTCATCGGGGTGTTCGTGGCCAGCGGTGTGCTGCGCGCGATGTTCGGCCGATTGTTCGGCTCCGTGGCCACCGGCGGACTCGCCGGAGGTCTGGTGTGGTTGCTCAGTCACCTGCTTCCCATCGGCATCGGCGCCGGCGTGATTGCCTTCTTTTTTGCCATGCTGGCCGGATCTTCGTCGCGCGGCTGGTCCGCGGGGAGCGGTTGGGGAGGCGGCCTGGGCGGGGGTTTCGGCGGCGGCGGCTTCGGGGGTGGGGGCGGAGGTGGATTCAGTGGCGGCGGCGGCGGCTTCGGGGGCGGTGGCGCCTCGGGAGGCTGGTGATGCAGTTGGGCCGCATGCTCAGGCACGCAACCGCGACGCATTGGCGCACGAGAATGCTTTTTCCGAAGGCCTCACTCGACGCCATCGAGCAAGCCATTGCCCGCGCAGAATCGACGCATGGCGGCGAGATTCGTTTTGCCGTCGAAACCGCGTTGACGCCGGCCCACATCTGGCACGATCTCGGGCCGCGCGTCCACGCCCTGGAAGTGTTTTCGAAACTGCGGGTGTGGGATACCGAGCGCAACAACGGCGTCCTGATCTACGTTCAGGTGGCGGATCGCGACGTTGAAATTGTCGCCGACCGCGGTCTGCAAGGCTTGGTCAGCCCCGCGGAGTGGGAGGCGGTATGCCGTCTCATGGAAGAGCACTATCGTGCCGGCCGTTTCCAGGCCGGCTCGATTGCAGGCATCGAGGCCGTCGGCAGATTGTTGTCGCGCCACTTCCCGCAATCTGCCGCGCAGGCGTCGCCGCAGCGCAACGAATTGCCTGACCGACCGACTTTGCTGTAGATAGAACCTCAAGTGTCAGGAATTTTCAGAACCGCCGGCTTGATCGCGCTGACCTTGGGCATACTGGGTATGGGCGCGTGCTCTCTGTTTCGTCCGATACCGAAGGAGCCGCCGGCGGTGATCGCGTTGCCGCCGCCGAAGCCGGTGCTGCCGAAACCCTCTGCGACCCATCACTTCGACATCGATCCCGATAGCGACATCGTCGGCTACGTACAAAAAACCCCGGTGGGCAAAGATGACACGCTGCCGGACATCGCGCGGCGCTTCGATGTGGGCTACGAGGAGATGCTGACGGCAAATCCCGGGGTCGATCCCTGGCTGCCCGGAGCCGGGCGCGAGGTGGTGGTGCCCACCCAATTCATACTGCCGGCGGCACCGCACGAAGGCGTCGTGGTGAACGTGGCGGAGATGCGAATCTTTTACTACCCGCCCCATAAGAAAAACGAGCCCGCGACGGTGTTTACCCACCCCATCGGCATCGGCAAGGTCGGCTGGAAGACTCCCGAAGGCAGCACCAAAATCATCAGCCGCCAGAAGGATCCTGTGTGGGTGGTGCCGAAATCGGTCCGTGAAGAGCACGCCGAGGATGGCGAGCAGCTCCCGGCCCAGGTGCCCGCGGGCCCGGATAATCCGCTGGGCCAGTACGCGTTCCGATTGGGATGGCCAAGCTACTTGATTCACGGAACCAACAAGCCCTACGGGGTGGGCATGCGCTCCAGTCACGGTTGCATGCGGCTGTATCCGGAGGACATCGCCGAGTTTTTCGAGATGATCCCGATCGGCACCAAAGTCACCGTGGTCAACCAACCCTATCTTTTTGGTTGGCGCGACGGCACGCTTTATTTGCAGGCTTACGCGGTCATGGAAGACGATTCGCGCAATTGGACCAAGGACCGCAAGCGCCTGCTCGCCAATCTGCTGCATCCAAAACAGCGCGAGAAGATCGCCCAGCACGACGCCGAGATAGACTGGGAGCGCGTCGCGGAGCTGGCGCACGCACCGCGCGCCGTGCCCGTACCGATCACCGGCGGGCACGACGGCGTCGATGGCGTGATCGCGAGCGCAAAGTTGGTTGAAAACACCCTGCCGCAGGGCTCCAACTGGGACGGCCAGTCAGGATTGCTGGTCGATGAGAAAACCTTCAATGAGTTGCTGAACGGACGCGACAAGGCGCCGGTACAGACTCCATGAGGAGCCCCCGCTCTGCGGGTCTCCTGTTGATAGCCGCGAGCGGCTTGGGCGTAGGCGCGGAACACGCCACCGACCCAGTGCTGCCCGCGGCAGTGTTCGACTTCGACTCCTACGCCAACGTGGATCAATTTCGGGTCACGAATATGCAAATCGACCTGAAGGTCGACCTCGACCATCGGGAAATCGACGGGGTGGAGGCTTTGAATATCCGGCGCTTGGATCCACGCGCCACGCGGCTGGTGCTCGACACCAAGAATCTGATGATCATCGGCGTGAGTGAAAAGGCAACCGATGTTTTAGGCGCGACGTCCAAGAGCGAAACCACCTGGGTCAGCCGGCCGTTCCGTATGGATAAGCCGGACGCTATTCTTGGCAGCGCGCTGATCATCGACTTGCCGCCGTCGAACAAATCCACCGAAACCTTGAGGATCGAGTACGAGGTGCTGCCGGATTCCCCGGCGCTGCAATGGCTGTCCGCCAAACAGACGGCACGGCACACGCCATTTCTATACACCCAATCCGAGCCCATCGGGGCGCGCACCTGGATCCCGCTGCAGGATACGCCGCAGGTACGCGCCACCTACAAGGCCGTGGTGCACACCGGCTCGCGCGCGCTGGCGCTCATGAGCGCCGAGAATGACCCGAACGCGAAGCGCAGCGGGGAATTCATCTTTTCCATGCCGCAGCCCGTGCCTTCTTATTTGATTGCATTGGCGGCGGGCGACCTGGAATTCAAGGAAACCGGCCCGCGCACCGGCGTCTACGCGGAAAAGTCCATCATCAAAGCCGCCGCCAAGGAGTTCGCGGATACCGAGTTGATGATTCAGGCCTGCGAGAGGCTGTTCGGCCCGTATCGTTGGGGCCGCTACGACATCTTGGTGATGCCGCCGAGTTTTCCGGAAAGCGGCATGGAAAATCCACGGCTGTCCTTCATCACGCCCACCATCATTGTCGGCGACAAGAGCTTGGTGTCGGTGATCGCCCACGAACTGGCGCACTCCTGGGCGGGAAATCTGGTGGGCAATGCCACGTGGCGCGATTTGTGGCTCAACGAAGGTTTCACCGGTTACATCGAAAGCCGCATCATGACCGCGGTGTACGGTGAACAGCGATCCTCCATGGAGGCCGTGCTGGGATTGAAGACCTTGCGCGATGATCTGGCAAAGCTCAAGCCGGCCGATCAGGTGCTGGCAATCGATTTGCAGGATCGCGATCCTGCGGAAGCGTTCAGTTCGATTCCCTACGAGAAAGGCCGCCTGTTCCTGAATTACCTGGACGCGATGTTCGGCAGGGAGCACTTCGACGCGTTTTTGAAGGGGTATTTCGATCATTTTGCATTCAAGAGCATTACCACCCAGCAGTTCCTCGGATACCTGCAGGACAATCTGCTCAGTCGTTTTCCCGGCATCGTCACGCGCGATCAAGTCAACGCCTGGGTTTTTGGTCCGGGCCTGCCGGCGGACGCGATTCTGCCGGTGACCTCGATGTTCCAGCCGGTGGACGAGGCCAGGACGGGCTGGCTTGCCGGCAAGCTGCAGCTCAAGAAGCTCGGCGCCGATTGGGTGACCCAGCAATGGCTGTACTTCCTGGATAACATGCCCGCCACGCTCACGCTGGCGCAGCTTGCGGATCTGGATAAAGCCTTCGGTTTCACCAAGAGCCCGAACGCCGAGATCGCGCACAGTTGGTTCCTGTTGGTCATCGCCAACGGTTATCAGCCGAGCGTGCCGTCCCTCGAGGTTTATTTGAATGCGGTCGGGCGCAGCAAGCTCATCGTGCCTCTGTACCAGGCGCTGATGACGACGCCCGCCGGCACGGCGTTTGCGAAGCGCATCTTCGCGGAAGCGCGTGCCGGATACCATCCGCAAACTCTCGCGGCGGTTGAGGCCATCGTCGATCCCAAAACGGAGTCGAGCGAATGATCAGCGAGTGGATGAAGGTCATGCTCGAGGAAATTTCGCGCAAGAAAAGCGAAGCCGAGCAGGCGCGCGCCGAAGAATTGATGCGCCGGGAAGACAGCGAGCGCGCGCGAAGAGCCGCAGCGCGAGTAGCCGCGGCGCGAGTACTCGCAGCGGCGAAGCAACAGGGGCGCGGACCTCAATCGGGTTGTGATACAGTTCGCACGTGCGCCTAACGATAAGAATTTGGTGACGCCAAATAATTTAAGGCTGCAGGTCGACGAAGAACGCGGCCCCGATCAAACCATCTCGCGTCTCGGCACGGCGCGCACCGCCTTTGTCGGCCGCACATTGCGCGGACCGGTGAATCGGCCGATCTTCATCAAGAGCTTCACCGAATTCCAGCAAGTATTCGGCGGATTGTGGCAACCCAGCTTATTAGGCTATGCCGTCGAACAGTTTTTCGACAACGGCGGCCGCGAAGCGCTCATCGTACGCGTGGTCAACGGCGCCCGTTCCGCGAGCCTCACGCTGAAGGCGGGCTCGCAGGTGCTGAAGCTGCAGGCGCTGCGCCCCGGTACCCGGGAATTCCTGAGGGCCAGCGTCGACTTCGACAATATCCCGGGGGATGCCGCTTCCCTGTTCAACCTCACGATACAGCGAGTACGCGCGCAGGGAACGGGGCAGGTCGAGGATCAGGAGATTTTTCAACGGGTCTCCGTGCTCTCATCCCATGAACGCTACCTGCCGCTGGTCATCGCGCAATCCGCGCTGATCCGGCTCGTCGGGGAGGTGCCGTCGCAACGGCCCGATCAAACCTTGGATCCTGCCAGTGGTCTCCCCACCGCCTACGTCAATTCCAATTCCGACGGGGATGATGGCGCGCAGCTTACCGACTACGATCTGATCGGCTCGAGCCTGGATACCAGCGGGATGTTCGCGCTGCATCACGCCGAGTACTTCAATTTTCTGTGTATTCCCCCGTTGTCGCGCACCCAGGACGTCGGCCCGAGCGCCTTGTTGGTGGCGGCGCGTTATTGCAAGGAGCGGCGGGCCTTGTTGGTCGTCGATCCGCCCTCGGCCTGGCTCACCGCCGACGATGCCCTTCAAGGGTTGCGCAATTGGAATTTCTACAACGAAAACGCACTTGATGTATTTCCCGCGGATTCTCGCTCACGACAAGCTGAGGGGCCAATTTCGAATCCTTCGCGCCGTGCGGTGCGATCGCCGGTATGTTGGCGCGCCAGGATGAGGCGTCGCCGGTTTGGATTCCGGGCGGCGGCGAGGATGCCATCCTGCGCCCGGGATTCAGACCCGCCTGCCTGGTCGGAGAGGACCGGCGCGTGAAGCTGGCGGCGCTGGGCGTCAATACCATTCTGGGCATGCGGGCGAGTGCGCCGGGCGGTATTTTGCCGCGGACTCTGGCGGCAAGCAGTGCGGCCAACGCCGACTGGCGGTATTTGCCGGCGCGCCGTCTGGCCTTGTTCATATTGAATTGCGTCGAGAGCGCTACCCGCTGGGTGACCACTGCCACTCCGGGCTGGGCTGCGGCGGCCGCGGACGCGCAGGTTCGCCGGTTTTTCGAGGATCTGCAGGAAGCCGGAACATTCGGCACGCGCCGCATGGATGAGGCTTTCTTCGTCGTATGCGACGCACGGGTCAATTCGCGGCCGGTAGCCAATGAATTTCACCTCCTGGTGGGATTCGCGGCCGCGCGCGAGCATGAGTTCAATTGCTTTCGGATCACCCATTCGCCCCTGGGCGCCAAGGTTCAGCCGGTGAGCCTCAATCGTCTGGAATTTTCGAAGTTCTGTCCCGCTGAACTCGAATGGGTCGACAGCATCGCGAAGAGCCTGTCCTAGTCGAGCAATCGCTTCAGCAATCGCTTCGAGCAATCGCGCTATTCGGCTGCAATCGCGGCCGCAATGCGTCTCTCAAGTTCCACGACCAGTGAGTTCGCCTTGGCCGCGGCGAGCGTGGCCGGCGAGAGCCGTGGCAGAACGGGCAGATCATTGAGCGCGGCGCGTGCGTAGTCGTAGCCCGTCTGAAGCGCGCGGTCGAAGGCTTTCCAGTTCAGTAGATCGATATTGGCCAGCGGCGGTTTGAGAAGCACATCGGCCAGCTCCCGCTGTGCCCGTTCGCTCGAGGCGCTGTTGACGATGCCGGCGTGCATCAGGATCTGGAAAATATTCACGCGGCGCTCGCCGAAGCTGCGATCAGCGCCGACATCGCTGCCGATCACGATGCCCGGGGCATGCTGCTGCATGATATCGACAGGCAGGTTGTTGATGGCGGCCCCGTCCACCAATACGCCCTGTTCGTGAAACACCGGCGGCATGACGCCGGGAATGGCGACCGAGGCGCGCAGCGCGTGCGCGAGCCCGCCTTGGCGATGTTCGAGCAAGCGGCCGGTGGTGAGATTCGCGCTGACGCAGAAGTACGGGTGGCGCAAATCCTCGATCAGCACATCGCCGTAGGCGCGCTCCAGCAGGCGCGACACTTTTCTCCCGCGCGTCAAAGCGACCAGCGGAAACGTATAGTCGTTGACGGGATTCGTGTCGACGAAACTTCTGCGGTAGCGCAGCTGCATTTCCTCGTCGCTCCAGCCCAAGGCCACGCCGGCCGCGATGATGGCGCCGATGCTTGCGCCGCCGAGGAAATCGATCGGCACCCGTGCTTCGCGCAGCGCGCGGATGACCCCGAGGTGCGCGAATCCGCGCGCGCCCCCGCCGGACAATACCAACCCGACGCCGCGGCGAGTGAGCAGCCGCGCCACCCTGCCAAGATCCGCCGAATCGACAATGTGATGATGCAGCGTGGCGGGCAGGGTCTTCAGCCACGCGGATGCAGCTCCGGGCTCGATCTGCCGTCGATGCAACAGCGCAAGTTCGACCCGCACGCCGCGTGCGATGGCCTCTTCGGCCAGCTTTTCGGGCCAAGGGGCGAATTTGCCGCCGGCCGGCGCCACCATCAGAATGACGTCGGCCTGGCGGCAGCATTGCCGCGTCCAGCCGGAGGCGGCCCAGTTCGCCACATACACCACGTGGTCGTTTGATTCTTCGATTCGGTTGAACCACGCCGCCGTGTGCGTGCTCGCGCGCGCGTCCCAGACCAGCTCGGTTCTACCCGCCTTGTTGAGCTCATCGACGAAGCGCGTGGCCAGATCGGCCACATCAACTTCAATGCTGTTGGGCACGATGACGAATACGCGTGCCCGTTTCGGTTTGTGGTCCTGACGGTTGCTGTTTCGCAGGCGCCGCGCGCACAGGCGTGCGAGCGCCAGCGAGAAATTCGTGGACTGCGCCGCAATGCGGTCCAATTGCGCATTCGGTATCAACAAGAGCTCGCTGTCGCGCAGCGCCACAACCGTCGCGCTGCGCTGCTGCCCCAACAGCCAGCCCGCTTCACCCACCAGCTCACCGTGCTCTATCTCGGCGACCAACCTCGGGGTGCCCTGGGACTTGACGCCTAGGCGGCCGCTGGCGACCAGATATACTCCGTCCGGATTGGAACCGGTCTCGAACAGCAAGTGGCCGGCAGGAAGCGAAAAATGGACGGCGGCCGCGGCCAAGGCCTCCAGGGCCGCGGGGTCCACTCCGGCAAGATCGGCGCATTCGCGCAGCCAGTCGATGGCGCGCGGCACTTCGCGAGCGTCGCTCGACCGTTCTTCATCCAATGCCATTTATTTGTAACGGCTGAGAAGGGGTGTTTCTTGAGTCGATCCTTCAGTACCGTGGTGTTCTCGCATGGCAAGGAAAGCGGCCCCTGGGGCCTCAAAATCACCGCCATGGCGGAGGTGGTGCGCGACCTGGGCCTGAACGCGGAATCGGTGGACTACCGCGGCATGGACGATCCCGGCGAGCGGGTGCAAAAGCTGCTGCAGGTCGGTGCTGCGCACGAAGGATCGCTCGCGCTGGTCGGTTCGAGCATGGGCGGCCATGTAGCGGCGGCGGCGGCGGCCAAGTTGCGCGCGCGCGCCCTGTTCTTGTTGGCGCCGGCCTTTTACATGGCCGGTTTCGAGCGCTATACGCCGCAGGAGGTTTCCGCTCCCACGGCCATCGTGCACGGCTGGCACGACTCCATCGTGCCGGTTGAAAACAGCATTCGCTGGGCGCGCGAACACCGGGCAACGCTTCACATACTGGATTCCGAGCACCGCCTGGAGGATCAAATCGCGGCGATCTGCGTATTGCTACGCACTTTCTTGTGCTCTCATTTCTGATTCTTGGTTTTGGCGCCGGCACTCTCGGTGTCAAGTTGCGCTATCGCCAGTTCACGCAAGCTGTCGCCGATCTGCTCGCCGCAGCGCCTGCCCATGGCATCAAACCCGGCCCCCATTGAGGCAATGTAGGCGGAAACATAGCGCCTGCCGGGCGCCGATTGCAGAAATTCCAGCAAACGCTTGAGATCCGCGTCGCTGAAGTCCCGATAGTCGTACGCCATGTAGCGGCGCAAGGGCTCGCGCATGCTCTTTTCCAAATCCGAGCGCGTGGCTTCACCAGTTTTGCGGTAACGCTCCTCCACGGGTGCGGGGTCCAGTCCGGCGCCGATCGCAACACCGAGCTCAACCGCCGTGCCCATGCTCAGAAAGATCTGCACTGTCGATTCGGTCGAGCGTGAGGCCGCTTCCAATTTCGTGAACAGTGCATCACGCTGCGGGGTCGTGGGGGCGGCGATCTCGCCGCTCATGATTTTGTCGAGTTGTGCTTCCTCGAGACCCGCCAGCGCCACATCGGCGGCCACCATGCGCTTGCCGAGATCGCTGGAGAGAAAGGCGGTGGCCTTCTTCGCGGTGTCGCTGTCCAGATTGGCGGCAAAGGCGCTCAGGGCGGGCGCCTCGAAAACGTCGATTCGAAATCCACGCTTGGCGGCGGCGGTCACGGCCGCGAGCTGCGCCTCGGAGAACGGAGCGGCCGTGTTGCTTTCAAACAGCTGGCGGATGTGCGCGGGCATCGCACCCAAGGAGGCGCGGACTTGCTCGCGAATGGCGGCATCCTGATAAAGCTGCGCAGCGGTTTCGATATCGACCGCTGGCGCGGCCTGGATGGACGTGGCCTGGAGGAGGGCGGCGAGAGCCAGCAGGAAGCCGAATCGGTGCATAGCCGTATTGTACACTCTGGCTCCTCACGGGCGGCATCGGCTGAAGCACGCATGCGTTACGTTAAGTGAACCCCCTTGCCGGATTGAGCCATGCGTGGCGCTACAGCATGCGCAAGCTTCTGGCGCTATGGGTTCGGGTGACCATCAAACCTGACGATGCCGTCGCCGCGATGGCGGCACGCTCGCGGCCGGTGTGCTATGTGCTGGAACGGGAGAGCCAGACCGACTTGGCGGTTTTGAGCAGTGTCTGCGCGCGGCACAATCTGCCGCGCCCGGAGCGGCGTTTGATGATCGGGGAGAAGCGCGCCGACCGGGCATACTTCGAAATGATGCGCCGTCCGCGCTTGTTCCGAACGCGCAATGCCGCGCGTGCCCCGCGTTTTCTGGTGCAGCTGGTGGGCGCCGCGGCGCTTCACCCGCAATTCGACGTCGATCTTGTTCCGGTCGCGATATTTTGGGGACGAGCACCGCACAAGGAAGTGAGTTGGTGGCGCCTCTGGTTCTCCGAGGATTGGATATTGGTCGGGCGCTTTCGCAAATTGCTGGGCGTCATATTCAATGGCCGCAACACCCTGGTGTATTTCGGCGAACCGCTACGTCTGCGCGATTGCCTGGAAGAGGGCCTCGATGCGCAGCGCGGCATACGCCGCGCCCTGCGCTCATTGCGCATCGTATTGCGCGCGCAGCGCGCGTCCACCATCGGCCCGGATCTGTCGCACCGGCGCACCATGGTGCTGCAGATATTGAAGACCCAGGCGGTGCGCCAGGCGGTACGCAAGGAGATGCGCACGCGTCATTTGCAGCGACGCCCTGCGCTGTTGCTGGCGCGCAAGTATGCGTTGGAAATCGCGGCGAACTATTCCCAGGCGTTCGTCACTTTCATGGCCATGGCACTCGGCCGCCTGTGGAATTGGCTCTATGACGGCGTTGAACTCGCGCATGTCGAGAACCTGAGCGGGGTCGGCGACGGCGCGGAAATCATTTACGTTCCCTGCCATCGCAGCCACATGGATTATCTGTTGCTCTCCTACATCATCTACCGCAAGGGCTTCGCGGTGCCGCACGTCGCCGGAGGCGAAAATCTCGACCTGCCGGTGATCGGCAGATTCCTGCGCAAGGGCGGGGCGTTTTTCCTGCGCCGCAGCTTCAAGGGGGATGCGCTGTACCCGGTGGTATTCGCCAAATACCTCGCGTTCATGATGGCACGAGGGCATTCGCTGGAGTACTTCGTCGAGGGTGGCCGCAGCCGCACCGGGCGCCTGCTCGCGCCGCGCGCCGGAATGCTGGCGATGACGGTGCGAAGTTATCTGCGGGAACCGAAGCGTCCCGTGGTGTTCATGCCGGTCTATTTCGGCTATGAACGCATCGTTGAGGGCCGCACCTACATCGGCGAACTGTCGGGCAAACCGAAGGAAAAGGAGAGCGTGCTGATGCTGCTCAGGTCCTTGGGCGCGGTGTTGCGCAGCAAGTTCGGCAAGGTGCACGTGAATTTGGGCCGCCCCATTGTGCTGGACGATTTCCTGGCCGCACGCAATCCGAACTGGCGTATGGATGTGCCGGATGACGAAAATTCGCGCGGCGGTTGGATCGGCGCAGCCATCGCCGATCTGGCCGTGACCATCAACAGGGAAATCAACAGCGCCGCCGCCGTGACGCCGATCAATCTGCTGGCCATGGCGATCTTGGCGACTCCCAGACAGGCGCTGGCCGAGCAGGATCTGGCGAGCCAGGTCGAGCTCTATCAAAGGCTGCTGCGCGACGCTCCTTACTCGCCGCTGGTCACGGTTTCAGCGGATAGCGGCGGGCAGATGATCCGATACGCGGAAAGCATGGGCGTGCTGCAACGGCAGAAGCATCCGCTCGGCGACATCATGCGGATGAATTCGGAGAATGCGGTGCTCGCGACCTATTACCGCAACAATATCCTGCACCTGTTTGCCATGCCCTCGTTGCTGGCGTGCGCTTTCGTCGGCAATGCCCGCCTGCGCACCGCCGATATCCAGCGTTTGGTCTGGCGCGTCTATCCTTACATCGCGGCCGAACTGTACCTGCGCTGGGACGAAGGGGAGGTGAGCGAAGTGACGCAGTCGCTGCTCGAGGTCTTCGAGCGGCTCAATCTTTTGGAGGGCAACGCAGATGGCAGCGAATGGCAACGTCCGCCGCCGACCTCCCCCGATGCCATCCGGCTCTCGCTGCTGGCGCAGGCCACCATCCAAACCATCGAGCGCTACTACCTGGCGATCGCGTTATTGCTGCAGGCGGGCAGCGGCGTGATCGGCGCCGAAGCCCTCGAGGAACGCTGCCACCTGACCGCGCAGCGTATGTCCGTGCTCTATGGCTTGGAATCCCCGGAATTCTTCGACAAGAGCCTGTTCCGCAATTTCATCGAGCTGCTGCGCCGCCGCGACGTCATTCAGATGAGCGACGACAAGAGGTTGCTGTTCGACGCCCCCTTGATCGGTGTCGCCGCCGATGCCCAGCTCGTGTTGTCGGAGCAAATAAGGCACAGCATCCTGCAGGTCACCCTGGAGGCCTAGTCCCAGGCCTGCCGGCCGCGTTGCGCTTTGGCAGCGCCGCGCCGCTTCTTGGTTTCGATGCGCCGCTCCTGCGACCCTCTTGTCGGACGCGTCTTCTTGCGCAGTTTCGGCTCGATCATCGCGGCGCGAATCAGCGCCGCCAGCCGCTCGAGCGCCGCCCGGCGATTTTGCTCCTGGCTGCGCTCGCTGCGGGCGAAGAACAGGATGCTGCCGTCATCGACGAGTTTCTGCCCGGCCATGGCGCGCAAGCGATTTCTGGCCGCCACCGGCAGGCTGGTATTGCGCGGCAGGAGAAAGCGCAGCTGTACGGCGCTCGACACCTTGTTGACATTCTGGCCGCCGGGCCCCGAGGCGCGAATGAATTTCCATTCCAATTCGTCGTCCGGAATGACGATGTGCGGTGTGATTTCGAGAGCCAAGGCTTCTAGTCGAGGTCCAAGGATGCACCGCGCACGATGATTTCGCGCTGCGCCATTGGAATGGTGATGTTGTGCTGCTTGAACAGGCGCCATATCGCGCGGTTGACTTCCGAGCGGACGTTGTTCACGCCCTCCTGAGGATCGGAAATCCAGAAGCGCAGTTCGAGCTCGATGCCGCTGTCGCTGAAATGCATGAGCCGCGATACCGGTGCCGGGTCGCGCAGCACCCTGGCCTGCCCTTCGCAGGCGGTGATCAGAATCTGCAATGCCAGTTCCGGATCATCGCGGTAACTCACGCGTATCGGCAGCTTCAAGCGGATGCGCGGATCGGTGTAGCTCCAGTTGATCACGGCATTTGATATGAGCTGTTGATTCGGCACCAGCATTTCCACGCCGTCGCGATCGCGCACGACCACGTAGCGGCCGCGCAATTCCTGCACCCAGCCGAAATTCTCCGTACTGGTGCCGGCTTGACCCGAGAGGCTGATGACGTCGCCGGGCTTGATCGAGCGGTCCATGAGCAGCACGAAGCCGCTGACGAAATTGGCCGCAATCGACTGCAGTCCGAAGCCCAATCCCAAGCCGATGGCGCCGGTCAATACCGTCAAGGCGGTGAGATCCACGCCGGCGGCGTTCAGGCCCATGAGAATGCTCAGCGCGATCAAGAATGCGTTGGCGAACTTTGCGATGCCGATGCGCGTCGACATCGCCACGTTGCTGAGCTTCTTCACCCGCCGCTCGACCCAGCGGCTGATCCATGCCGCCACCAGCATGAACAGCGTCAGCGTGAACAGCAGCTTCAGCACCGACCACACCGTGATGCGGCTCTTGCCCGCGATGATGCCGAAACTGTCCAAGCCCGCGATGATCGGATCGAGCCAGCCCAGGTATTCAGCGGCGATCGCCATCCAGATGAGCAGCGCGACCCGGGTTTCCCAGTGCTGAATCCAGGATTTGTTGCCGAGACTGGCGGCAAACAACAGCACCGCCACGCGCACCACCATGTACGCGGCGATCAGGCGCGCCGTCGCCGCGAGCAGCGTCACGTCGAGGTGCGCGGCCGTCAGCGCGCTGTGCGCGATGAGAACCAGCACGAGCGCCATGATCACCGGCATGACCACGACGGTGCCCTGGGTCGCGAAGTACTGCCGCGTCAGCGCGAGCGGCGGATGGGTGCTGCGCTGCCGGTAGCGCCGGCTCAGCTGCAGGCCGAGCGCGCCGCCGATGATCAGGCAGGCGGCAATCGCCCCGACTTCGATCAGCACATTGCTCGTCGACAGAATGTCGAAAAACGCCTCGATGCGCGCCAACAACGTGCTCATGCGTTCAAGTCCGGAATGAGTTGGCTCTCCAATCGGGCGATTTGATCCTTGAGCATCAGTTTGCGCCTTTTGAGCCGTTTCATTTGCAGCTCATCCACCTTGAAATCCATGCTGAGGCGGGAAATGACGTCGTCGAGATCGCGATGCTCGATGCGCAGCTGCCGCAGACGCTCGATGTTCTTGAACAAGTCGGTATTAACGTTGCTTTTTTCGTCACTCACGGCTATAGACCGAAGCTGCGCCATACGGGCGTGACGCAATCCGGTAGCTTAAGGGAGCGGCCCAGGGGATTCCAAGCCGCTTGCGGGTTGTGAAAGTCGGAACCCACCGACCCCAGGAACCCGAAGCTGCTGGCGAGCGCGGCACAAGTGTCGACATGCTGCGCAGCATTGCCGCCGCTGACCACCTCCAGCACGGTGCCGCCTGCCGCGGCGAAGTCGCCGAGCAGCCGCCGGCGCGCACCTGAGGAAATCGGATAGCGCGCAGGATGCGCCAGAGCGGCCACGCCGCCGGCGGCATTGATCCAGCCCACCACCAACTCGAGCGCGGGCCATTCTGCCGCGATGTGCGCCGCCTTGCCCTTGGCCAGATATTTGCGGAATGCCGCCTCGGCGCTCGCGACATGGCCGCCGGCCACCAGAGCCTTCGCCAGATGAGTGCGCGTGGGCAGGCCGGGATGCTGCTCCACGGCCGCCAGCAGCTCCTTCCCCGGCAGCTTCAGCTGCTCGAGGCGCGCGCAAATCCTGCGCATGCGGCTGCGCCTCAACTCGGCTTGGGACGCCAACCTGTCGCGCAAGCAAGGGCGAGACCGGGTCGATCCACAGCCCCAGTACGTGAATCGCTTGGGCGTGCCAGGAGGCCGAGATTTCCACGCCCGGCACCAGTTTGATGCCGTGCCGTACCGCGGCCTTGAGCGCTTCGTCAACGCCGGCAACCGTATCGTGATCGGTGAGGGCCAGCACCTCCACGCCCGCCGCTGCCGCCAGCGCGACCAGTTCCGAAGGCGTCAACGAGCCATCGGAGCAGGATGAATGAGTGTGCAGGTCAATATTGAGGGCGTGGGTCACGATGGGCTGCCCGCGAGCCCGACGGCCTCGAGCCGTCCGCCGGCGAGCACGATGAATCCCTGCGCACGTTCGAAGCCGTCGCTGGTGTAGTCGAAGGTGTAGGTGCGCAGCAGTCGGCGCCGACCGCTGGAATCGCGGCTCAGGCGCAGCCCGGCGAACGCGACCGTACCGTCCAGGAACTGCACCACCGCGCGCGAACAGGTCTCCTTGGCAATACGGTTGGCCGCTTCACGTGCATCCATGGAGACTTGCCATAACTTGTAGGCGCCCCCCAAAGCGGCCGCCGCCAGGAGTATGTAAAAAACGTCATCCATGACGCGAAGCTTAACCTGTCGCACCAGGAGCCTGTCTGAGTATTCCGCCTGGCTCCACGCCCCTTGGTTTTTGCAGCTTTACCCCCAATCTGTTGCAATGGAAGGGAAGGTGTACATATGACCCATAGTCCGGAAACGTCGCTGGCCATTCGCGTTGACCCCAATGACATGGTGCGCTACGTCCACGATTTGATGACCACCCCGCGCGGTGAGGCAACGGCGCAGACGCCGATCGCCATTGCCGAGCGGCAATGGGGCGCAGACACCGCGCTGGCTCGTGCGGCGCAGCTTCGATGGAGCGCACTCAATCGCGCCTTTGGCGATGCTCGAATCACACCCTGGACGACCCTCAAACGGCGCGATCAAATTCAGGTTCCGGCAGCCCTGATCGCCGCGGCGGGCGTGGCGAAGCTGACCATGGCCGAAGACGAGGTCGTGTTCGATATCCCGACACTGCTCGACGCCACGTTGCAATTGTGCGAGGCGGCGGGCCACGCCTGACGACCTGGCTACGCCTGATCACCTGATCCCCTTCTAGTCGTCCGCGGGAAGCACGGCGGGGTCGGTAAACGCCACGAAATCGCCGTTGATCAGGCTCTCCCGGCAGTTGTAGCGCAGGCGGTGCCCGTCCATGCGGGTGACGTGACCGCCTGCCGCCTCGAGTACCGCCTGACCCGCGGCGGTGTCCCATTCCGAGGTGGGGCCGAAACGCGGATACAGATCCGCCTTGCCTTCGGCGAGCAGGCAGAATTTCAGCGAACTTCCCACCGCGGTCAGGACATGCGGCCCCAAGCGTTGCAAATACGCCGCCGTTTCCGGGCTTGCATGCGAGCGGCTGCCCACCACGCGCGGTGGACTTGCGGCTCCGCGGTATGCACGCGCTCATTCCCGGCGCCCGTGCGCCGATACGCGCCGAAGCCGGCGGCGCCCCAAAAGGTCAACCCCAAGGCCGGAGCCGCCACCACGCCCAGAAGCAGGTTCGTGTTCGACAATGAGCGCCACGTTGATGGTGAATTCGCCGTTGCGTTTCACGAACTCTCGCGTGCCGTCGAGCGGATCGACCACCCATAGCTCGCGCCAGCCGCGGCGAGCGCTCCACGGCGCCGTCGCCGACTCCTCCGCCAGAATGGGCACGCCGGGCGTGAGGCGCTGCAGACCCTCGATGATGATCCGCTGCGATTCCAGATCTGCCTGCGTCAGCGGCGAATTGTCGTCCTTGTGCTGGACGGAGAATGCCCCGCCATAAACCTGCATGATGGCCGTCCCCGCGCGCTCCACGATGGGCATCAGCGCTTCGGCGAGGGCGGGGAAATCATGCATCGAGGTATCATACGCAAATGCAAAGTTCCGCTGCGATCGATTGGCAAGGCATTGATACGGTGTTGCTCGACATGGATGGAACCTTGCTCGACCTGCGATTCGACAATTGGTTTTGGGGCTCGCTGATTCCGAGCCGCTATGCTGCCGCCCGTGGCTTGAGCGAGGCGAACGCGCATGCTCTGCTGCAGCACAAGTTCAGAGACGTCGCACACACCCTGCAGTGGTACTGCATCGAGTATTGGACGCGCGAACTTGAGCTGGATATCGCGGGCATCAAGCGCGAGACCCTCGAGCGGGTCGGATTTCTGCCGGGTGCCGAGCAGTTTCTGCTGAATCTCAAGGCACGAGGCAAACGCGTGGTGCTGGTCACCAACTCGCACCCCACGACACTGGCCATCAAGGATGAACAGGTGGCGCTGACGAAGTATTTCGACGCCTGCTACTCCTCGCACCCGTTCGACGCTCCGAAGGAGAACGCTGCGTTCTGGCCGCGGCTGGCGGCCCGGGAAGAGTTTTCCCTGCCGCGCACGCTGTTCGTCG
Organism: uncultured Gammaproteobacteria bacterium; assembly: GCA_963775565.1. GTDB lineage: Bacteria > Pseudomonadota > Gammaproteobacteria > Steroidobacterales > Steroidobacteraceae > Bog-1198. The sequence goes on along the minus strand of CAVZJP010000008.1, from coordinate 190,219 downwards.
ACGATAGCCTGGCCGTGCTCGAATCCGCCCGCGCGTACGGAATCGCGCACTTGCGCGCGGTTCGGTGTCCGGATTCGGGCGCGCCGCCGCAGGCCACCGGCGATTTTGCCTCGATCAACGGCGTCGCTGAACTGTTGTAGCGCTGCGAGCGCTTAGGTCGCGGGACCTGCCGCGCCGGGGCTGGGAGCGCCGCCTGCGGGTCCGCCGCCGCGCCCGCGCCGCCGTCTACGCCGGCTCGGATCCTTGGGCTGGGCGTCCGCCGCGCCGGCCGCCGGAGGAGGATTGGAAGGCGGGTTGCGCCGCGGTGGCGGCGCGTTCGAGCGCCCGCCATGGCTGCCCCCGGAACGGCCTCCCGATCTGCCGCCCCCGGATCTGGACGCGCCTGAGTGCGGCCCGCCGCTGCGCCCTCCGCCCCGCGATTTTGCGTGGAACGGCGCGCGCTCGCGCCACACAGCCGGCGGCGGCGGCGTGACCTCGGCCAGGTCGGCCTTTTCAATCGATGCGCGTGGAATCTGATGCCCGATGTAGCGCTCGATGTCCGGCAGCGAGATGGCATACTCCTCGCAACCGAAGCTGATGGCATCGCCCTCGGCCCCGGCGCGAGCGGTGCGGCCGATGCGATGAACGTAGTCCTCGGCATCGTTAGGCAAATCGAAATTGAACACATGGCTCACATCGGGGATGTGCAGTCCGCGCGAGGCCACATCCGTGGCGATCAAGACCGCAATTTCGCCATTGTGGAAATCGCGCATCATCTTCAGGCGCTTGTTTTGCGGCACGTCGCCGGACAGCGCCTGCGCCACGAAGCCATTGGCGGTGAGCGTTCTCTCCAGCACTTCGGCGATGCGTTTGGTGTTCACGAATACCATGGTGCGGCGTGCATCGATCCGGCGCAGCAGCCCCATCAGCAGCGGTATTTTTTCGTCGCTGGAGGGAAAGTACAGCACTTGCGTCACGCGATCGACGGTCATCTTGTCCGGTTCGATGCGGATCAGCTCCGGATTGTTCATGTGCTCGTAGGCCAGTTCCATCACGCGATGCGACAAAGTGGCCGAGAACATCATGTTGAGGCGCAGCGTCGGATGCGGCAGGCGGCGCAGGATGAAGCGGATGTCCTTGATAAATCCCAGATCGAACATACGATCTGCTTCGTCCAAGACCGCCACTTGGATGTGTCGCAAGTCAAATACATGCTGCTTGAAATAATCGATGATGCGGCCGGGCGTGCCGATCAGCACATCGACGCCCTCCTCGAGGATGCGCCGCTGTTTGTCGTAATCCACGCCGCCGAATACAATTGCCTGCTTCAGGCCGGTGTACTTGCCGATTGCCAGCGCATCGGAGTGAATCTGCACGGCCAATTCGCGCGTGGGCGAGATGACGATCGCGCGCGGCGCGTTGACCGGACGGTTGGCCGCTCCGGGATCGTTCAACAGGCGATTGAACAGCGCGATGAGAAAGGCTGCGGTCTTGCCCGTGCCTGTTTGCGCCTGGCCCGCCACGTCGCGGCCCGCGAGGGCAACCGGCAGCGTTTGCGCCTGAATGGGCGTCGCACGGGTGAAGCCTAGCTCGGCGACGCCGCGCTTCACGGACTCGGGGATTGTCAAGGAATCAAAAGTGAGCTGACTGAGATGGGCGTCTGACATTTTCGCTTTGTGAATTGCATGTACTTGCAAAATGATGGGGACCGGATAACAATATGGCCAACCAGGAGCCGGTCTATCCGCTCCCAACCACCGTATCATCGGTACCCTTGTAAGGTAATCAAGACCGCTAAACCCGCTGTATTGTGCCCGAACGGCCGCGCATCGTCACTCGCGGTGATTGTTTGGCCGTATCTTTCCAACCAAATCCGCTCTTAATTTCAACCAATTCTCCAAAAGGAGCTATATCCGCAGTGAGTAACCCAAGTATCGTTCACACCAGCGACGCGACGTTCGACAAGGACGTGCTCAAGTCAGAGAAGCCCGTATTGCTGGATTTTTGGGCGGAATGGTGCGGTCCTTGCAAAATGATCGCTCCCATACTCGATGAGATTGCCGATACCTATAAAGACAAGATTCGCATCGCCAAACTCAACATCGACGAAAACCCCAACACTCCCCCCAAATTCAACATCCGCGGCATCCCCACACTGATCCTGTTCAAGAACGGGACGGTCGAGGCCCAAAAAGTCGGCGCCGTGACCAAGTCGCAGCTTGCCGCCTTCCTGGACAGCAACCTGTGAGAGGCTACTTAGGGAATCAATCACGCGGCGGCCAGGGCGGCGGTCAGCAGGGCGGCGGCGGCCAGGGCGGCGGCGGCCGCTCCAATCGCAACCGCGGGCCTCGCAACGACAATCGCAACGGCAATACCAACGGCGGCCGGCCGATGCACGAGGATTACGGCGATCTGCCGGAGGGCGGCGACGATCTAGAGATCATTGCGCCGACGGATCTGGCCCGCAGCCGCAGTTCCATGAACCTGACGGAGCTGAAGAAGCGACCGATCAGCGATCTGGTGAAGCTGGCCGAGACCATGGGCCTCGAGAACATGGGCCGCTCGCGCAAGCAGGACATCATCTTCGGCGTCCTCAAGGCGCATGCCCGCAAGGGCGAAGACATCTATGGCGACGGCGTCCTGGAAATCCTGCAGGACGGATTTGGTTTCCTGCGCTCTTCGGATTCCAGTTACCTCGCGGGACCGGACGACATCTATGTCTCCCCCAGCCAGATCCGCCGCTTCAATCTGCGCACCGGCGATTCCATCTCCGGCTTGATCCGGCCGCCGAAGGACGGCGAACGCTATTTCGCGCTGCTCAAGGTCGGCGAGATCAATTACGACTCCCCGGAAAGCTCGCGCGGCAAGGTGCTGTTTGAAAACTTGACGCCGCTGCACCCGACGGAACGGCTGAAATTGGAACGCGGCAATGGTTCGACCGAGGACCTGACGGCGCGCGCCATCGATTTGGTCGCGCCCATCGGCAAGGGCCAACGCGGGCTGATTGTCTCGCCGCCGAAGGCCGGCAAGACCATGCTGCTGCAGAACATCGCCACCGCGATCACGGCCAATCATCCCGAGGTGTACCTCATCGTGCTGCTCATCGACGAGCGGCCTGAGGAAGTGACGGAAATGGCGCGCACCGTGAAAGGCGAAGTTGTTTCTTCGACTTTCGATGAACCGGCCAGCCGGCACGTGCAAGTGGCCGAGATGGTGATCGAAAAAGCCAAGCGGCTGGTCGAGCACAAGAAAGACGTGGTCATTCTGCTCGATTCCATCACGCGCCTCGCGCGCGCCTACAACACCGTGGTGCCAAGTTCGGGCAAGGTGCTGACGGGCGGCGTCGATGCGAATGCGCTGCAGCGGCCGAAGCGCTTCTTCGGCGCGGCGCGCAATATCGAGGAGGGCGGCAGCCTGACCATTCTGGCGACCGCGCTGGTCGATACGGGCTCGAAGATGGACGACGTCATTTTCGAGGAGTTCAAGGGCACCGGAAATTCGGAAATCCATTTGGATCGGCGCATTTCGGAAAAGCGTGTGTTCCCCTCGATCAATATCAATCGTTCGGGCACGCGCAAGGAAGAGCTCATCACCGAGCCTTCTGAGCTGTCCAAGATGTGGATATTGCGCAAGCTCCTGCATCCGATGGACGAACTGGCGGCGATCGAGTTCTTGCTCGACAAGATGAAGGACACCAAGACCAACACGGATTTCTTCGACGCAATGAAGCGCTAGTATTGCACTAGATCTTAGGAGTTGAGACATGGAGTGGTGGGCGTGGATTGCGGTCGGCGCCATACTTTTGGTATCTGAACTGGGTTTCATCGATGCCCAGTTCTATCTGGTGTTCGTCGGCGGCTCGGCTCTTGTCGTGGGTTTCCTGGAGCTTTCCGGAGTGCTGCCGGCCGTTTGGATGCAATGGCTGCTGTTCGCGCTCCTGGCCGCATTTTCCATGGTGGTGTTCCGACGCCGGATTTACGAGCGCATGCGCCGCAACTTGCCCGCGATGAAGCAGGGGCCTGCCGGTGAAACCGTGGTGCTGCCCGCTGAATTGAAGCCGGGCGAAACCTGCCGTTTGGAGTATTGCGGCAGTTCGTGGAGCGCCGTCAACGGCGGCAAGTCACCCATCGCAGCCGGTGAGCGCGCGCGAATTGATCGGGTCAACGGCCTGACCCTTGTTGTCCATGGAGAACATTCGTGAGCATGACCTTAGGCTACGCATTCATCGTCCTCGCCATATTGGTGGTCATCGTGATTGCCAAGACCGCGACGGTGGTGCCGCAGCAAAGCGCCTACGTGATCGAACACCTGGGCAAGTACAGCCGCACGCTGTCGGCCGGTTTTCATATCCTCGTGCCGTTCTTTGAGGTGATCGCCTACAAGCATAGCCTCAAGGAAATCGCCATCGATATCGCCGAGCAGATCTGCATCACCCGCGACAACGTGCAGGTCGGAGTCGATGCGGTGCTGTACATGCAGGTGATGGACCCCCACCTTGCGTCCTACGGAATCACGAACTACGGTTTCGCGATTTCACAGCTCGCGCAAACCACGCTGCGCAGCGAAATCGGCAAGATCGAACTGGACCGAACCTTCGAAGCCCGCGGTCAGATCAACACCAATGTGGTGAGCGAGCTGGATAAGGCCTCGGCGCCCTGGGGCGTCAAGGTGTTGCGCTACGAGATCAAGAACATCACCCCTCCCAAGGACGTGCTGTCAGCCATGGAAAAGCAAATGCGCGCCGAGCGCGAGAAGCGCGCCGTCATATTGACTTCCGAGGGGGAACGCGACGCAAAGATCAATGCCGCCGAGGGCGACAAGCAGCGCGTCATCAAACAGTCCGAGGCCACCAAGCAACTGCAGATCAACGAAGCCGAGGGCCAGGCGCAGGCGATTCTGGCAGTGGCCACCGCGACGGCGGAGGGCCTGCGGCAAGTGGGCATCGCATTGTCGGACCGCGGCGGAATCGAGGCCATGCAGCTGCGCATAGGCGAGGAATACGTGAAGCAATTCGGCAAGCTGGCCCAGACCGGGACGACTCTGGTGGTTCCGGCGAATCTGACGGATCTTGCCTCAATCGTGACTATGGCCACGAGCATTGCACGCAAGCCCGCGGGCGCGCCGCCCGGCGCGGGTCCGCCGATTGCCGCCCCGAAGAGCTGAACGAATTTAATGGCTGAACAGCAAGGCACCCGCTCGATCGGGTTTCTTGAATTTGTGGTGCTGGCGGCGGCGACCATGTCGACGCAGGCCATCGCCATCGATGCCATGCTGCCGGCTTTTCCCACCATTGTGCGGGCGCTTCATGTCGCCGACCCGAACCACGCTCAATGGATCGTCACGGCCTATATGACCGGGTTGGGCGTGGGCCAGCTGTTCTGGGGCATGATGTCGGATCGGTTCGGCAGGCGGCCGATTCTGCTGGGCGGCCTGAGCCTGTACGTAGTGGCGGCGCTGCTCTGCAGTCTCACCGGCAGCTTCCAGGCTTTGCTTGGCTGGCGCTTCGTGCACGGACTCGCCGCCGCCTGCGTCACGGTCACTCGCTCGGTGGTTCGCGATCTTTATTCAGGCCGGCAGATGGCGCGGGTCATGTCGCTGACTTTCGTCGTGTTCCTCATCGTTCCGATCATCGCCCCCAGCGTCGGCCAGTTGATTCTGCTGCTGGCTCCCTGGCGCTCGATTTTCGCGGTGTTCGCCGGGTTTGCGGCCATCGTCGGCGTGTGGGGCTTCCTGCGCCTGCCGGAAACGCTGCATCCGGAGTATCGCCTGACGCTGACCCGCCGCCACATCACGGCGGCGGCCCGGCTGGTGCTCGGCAACCGCACCTCGATCTGCTACACGCTGGCGATGATGGTGATGTTCGGAACCATCATGGCCTACGTCGGGATGGTGCAGCAGATATTTGCCGAAGTATTTCACCGCGCGAGCTTGATGCCCAGCATGTTCGCGCTGTGCGCCATCTTCATGGGCATGGCTGCCTACCTGAACTCACGCATCGTGGAGCGCTTGGGGATGCGCTTGATCTCCCATACCGCCTTGCTCTCGTTCCTGGCCGTCAGCACACTGCATCTGGTCATCGCGCTGCTCGGTTGGGAGCGAATCTGGACCTTTGTCGTGCTGCAGGCCGTGGGTATGGCCTGTTTCAGCCTGTCGGTGTCCAACTTCGGCGCCATGGCGATGGAGCCCGTGGGTTCGATCGCCGGAATCGCCGCATCCCTGCAGGGCTTTGTGTCGACCTTCAGCGGGGCGCTCGTGGGAGCCTTGATCGGCAGGCAGTTCAACGGCACCACCGTGCCCCTGGCGGGCGGCGCGCTGTGCTGCGGTTTGGCGAGCCTGGGGTTCGTGCTGCTCGCGGAAAAAGGCCGACTGTTTCGGGCTCACCATGTCAGCAGCGCACCGATGAATCTCAAGGTCACGCTTCCGGCATGAGCGGCATCAGAACGGTAACGGCCAGCCGCTACGTGACTCCGCTTCGCGAGGGCGGTTCATTGCCGGCCATCATCGAGGCAGACGACGATGGCCTGTACGTGCTCAAGTTCCGGGGAGCAGGGCAGGGCGCGAAGGCCCTGATCGCCGAGTTGCTCGCCGGCGAAATCGGCCGGCTCGCGGGATTGCCGGTGCCTGAGATCGTGTTCGTCGAACTGCCTCCCGATCTCGCCCGCACCGAGCCGGACGCCGAAATTCAAAGTCTCATCGGGGCAAGCGCGGGATTGAACATCGCCCTCGACTACCTGCCGGGTTCCGTCACTTTCGACCCGCTCGTCTATCAGCCCGAGTCCAGGCTTGCCTCGAGCATCGTTTGGTTCGATTCTTACATTTGCAACGTGGATCGAACGGCGCGCAACGTCAATATGCTGATGTGGCACCGGCGACTTTGGCTCATTGATCACGGCGCCGCCCTGTACTTTCATCACGCGTGGAATCGGCGCGACGAACATTCGGCCACGCCGTTTGCCTTGATCAAGGATCATGTACTGTTGAAGTATGCGGGCATGCTGGAGGAGGTGAATGCCGAGATGACGGCGCGGCTCGCCGTCGAGAAAATCGCGGCCATCGTCGGGTTGATTCCGGACGGCTGGCTCGCGGACGATGCCGGTTTTGACGGCAGGCCCCAACAACGGGAAGCGTATTTGAATTTCTTCTCGAGCAGGCTGATGAATTCGCAGGTGTTCGTACGGGAGGCGATTCATGCGCGAACTGCGCACCTATGATTATGCGGTCGTGCGCGTGGTACCCCGCGTCGAACGCGGCGAATTTGTGAACGCCGGCATCATCCTGTCCTGCGATATCGAGCGAGTTCTGCGGGCGGGCATCGAACTCGATGAAAGCGCGCTGCTGGCGCTGGATTCGAATGTGGATCTGGGGCTGGTTCGAAGCTCGCTGGCCGCCATCCCCGCGATCTGCGCCGGCGGCACTGACGCGGGAGAAATCGGAAAATTATCCGCGCGTGAACGGTTTCATTGGCTGGTGGCCCCGCGCAGCACCATCGTGCAGACCTCGCCGGTGCATACCGGCCAGTGCGCCGACCCCGACGCGGCCCTCGAGCATCTTTTGCAGACAATGGTCCGGCGCAACTAGACGCGGGCGTGATCTGCTTGAAGCGCGGTCTAATTGCCCTTGAAAAAAGTGTTCAGCGTTTTGCCGGACGCGGCGTCCGCGAAGCCATCGAACCTGCCCTGCTCAAGGATGAGGTTGGCGGCGCGCATGAAACCTCCCCAGGCGGAGCGCGCCAGCGAGCCGCCGACGCTGACCCTGCGTATCCCGAGCGCCGCAATCTGCGCCAACGTCAGATCAGCGCCGAAACCGACCAGCAAATTGACCGGCTTCGGCGCCACCGCCGCGACCACCGCCGCGATATGTTCGGCTGTGCCGATGCCCGGCGCATAGAGGCAGTCCGCGCCCGCGTTCGCATAGGCTTTGAGCCTGGCGATCGCAAAATCGATGTCGGGCTTGCCGACGAGAAAACACTCGGCGCGACCGACCAACATGGTATCGCCGCCGGCCTTGTCGATGGATTTGCGGGCAGCGCGAATCCGCTCAATTGCCTGGTCTTCATCGTACAGGGGCTTCACCGCATCCCCGGTTGAATCCTCAATGGACAGTCCCGCCACGCCGGTTTCCACCGCGAGGCGCACGCTCTCGGCGACGCCCGCCGCATCCGGCGCGAAGCCGCTTTCAAAATCGGCATTGATGGGCAAATTGGTTGCCTCGACCATTTCCGTCAAGTGATCCAGCACGCGATCCCGCGACATGGCCCCGTCGCGGTGGCCATGCGACCAGGCGAACCCGGAACTGGTGGTGGCCAGCGCCTTGAATCCCAGGCCCTGAAGATAGCGGGCACTGCCCACATCCCAGGGATTGGGGATGACGAAGCAGCCGGATTCGTGCAGGCGATGAAATGCGCGGCGCTTATCGGCGATGCTGGGGCGTAGGTGCGGCATGCGATTCTCCTTGCTCGCGCTGGATGGCGCGATAGCCAATATCCATCCGATACTGAACCAGATTCCAGTGAATGCTCCGCACCAGATCGTACGCCTGATCTTGCGCAGCACGCACGGTTGGCCCCAGGCCTACTGCGCACAGCACACGGCCGCCGGCCGTCACGATACGCGCTCCATCCGCGCGAGTGCCGGCATGAAACACCTTGCCCGGCAGGGCAGCGGCCGTGTCGAGGCCGCTGATGGGATCGCCCGTGCGGTAGGAGTCAGGATAACCGCCTGCCGCCATCACCACGCCGAGCGCCGCACGCGGATCCCATCGAACAGCGAGATGCTGCAACGTTCCATCCAGCGCCGCCTCGCACAAATCGATGAGATCGCTCTGCAAGCGCATCAAGACCGGTTGCGTTTCCGGGTCTCCGAAGCGGCAATTGAACTCCAAAACATTGGGCGTGCCGTCCGCGGCAATCATCAAGCCCGCGTACAGAAATCCCAGGTAGGGATTGCCGTCGCTCCTCAAGCCCTGCAGGGTGGGTTCGATCACTTCACGCATGATGCGCTGTTCGAGTTGCGGGGTGACGATGGGGGCGGGCGAATAGGCGCCCATGCCGCCGGTATTCGGTCCCAGATCGCCGTCGTCGCGCCGCTTGTGGTCTTGCGATGTGGCGAGAACGATGACCTGCTGATCGCGCGCCACCACGATGAAACTGACTTCCTCGCCGGCCAGGAATTCTTCAATCACGATGGTATTGCCGGCGGACCCGAAGCTGCCGGCGAGCATTTCCCGGGCCGTCGTGATGGCGGAATCATGCGTCTCGCAAATCACGACGCCCTTGCCGGCGGCCAGTCCATCCGCTTTCACCACCAGCGGTACGCGTTGCGCCCGCACATAACGTTCATCGAAATCGCCGGCTGTGAATGTGGCGAAACTGGCGGTCGGAATACGGTAGCGCTTGAGAAAATCCTTGGCGAACGCCTTCGAGCCTTCGAGGCGCGCAGCCAGGCGGGTCGGCCCGAAGCAGCGCCTGCCGGCGGCGTTGAAGCGATCGACGATACCGGCAACCAAGGGAACTTCGGGGCCGATGATGGTGAGGCCGACATCCTCGCCAACGGCGAACTCGAGCAGCTTGTCAAAGTCATCCGCGGCAATCGCAACGTTTTGCACCTTCGCTTCCAACGCCGTGCCGGCATTGCCGGGCGCGACGAAAACCTGCCGCACTCGCGTTGACGAAGCGCACTTCCAGGCGAGCGCATGCTCGCGGCCGCCGCCGCCGACGATCAGAACCTTCATAACAGGCTCCTGGGAGTCGTCAGACAGGCTCTAGTGGCGAAAATGGCGCATCCCGGTGAACACCATGGCGATGCCGTGTTCGTCAGCTGCGGCGATGACTTCAGCGTCGCGGCGCGAACCGCCCGGTTGGATGATGGCCTTGACGCCGAATTCGGCCAGCGCATCCAGGCCGTCGCGAAATGGGAAGAAAGCATCGGATGCAACCGACGCCGATTCCAGCGTCAGTCCCTCCTCCTGCGCCTTCATGGCGGCGATTTTGCTGCTGATGACACGGCTCATCTGCCCGGCTCCAATGCCGACGGTAGCCTTATCCTTGGCCGCGACGATGGCATTTGATTTGACATATTTCGCGACCCGCCAGGCGAAAATCATGTCGTCCAACTCCGCCAGGGTGGGAGGCCGCCGGGTGACCGTGCGCAACTCCTGGGCGCGAACGGCACCCGAATCGCGTGTCTGCACCAACAGCCCGCCGGAGACGCTTTTGTATTCCAACAATTGCGTCACCGGCATGGCTAGATCGCCGGTGATGAGCAGGCGCACATTGTCCCGCGCGGCCAGCACCTCTTTGGCATCCTCCGCGATGTTCGGCGCTAAAATGACCTCCACAAATTGTTGTTCCACGATGGCGCGCGCGGTGGCGGCGTCCAATTCTCGATTGAAAGCAATGATGCCGCCGTACGCGGATGTAGGATCGGTCTTGTACGCGCGGGCGTATGCCTCGCCGATGCTGCTGCTGCGCGCCGCGCCGCAGGGATTGGCATGTTTGACGATCACGCAGCCCGGCGTATCGAACTGGCGCACGCACTCCAGTGCGGTGTCGCTGTCGGCAATGTTGTTGAACGACAGTTCCTTTCCTTGCAGTTGCCTCGCGGCCGTCACGGATGCGCCGATCGCGCGCGGATCGGTGTAGAACGCGGCCGTTTGGTGCGGGTTCTCGCCGTATCGCAGGTCGAGACGCTTGCGAAAGGATAGATTCAGGTCGTCGGGAAAGGTCGGCGCCGCGCCGCCGCCAATGGCACCGGTGAAGTAGGCGGACACCATCGCATCGTATTGCGCCGTATGCGCGAAGGCCTTGGCTGCAAGCTTTTGTCGCATCGCGATATTCGTGCCGCCTTGGTTGGCCGCCAGTTCGTCGAGCAACGAACGATAGTCTGAGGGATCCACCACCACCGTCACCGACGCGTGATTCTTCGCGGCCGCGCGCACCATGGCGGGTCCGCCGATGTCGATATTGTCGACCGCATCATCGTAGGTGCAGTCAGGGCGGCTCACGGTGGCGGCGAAGGGATAGAGGTTGACCGCCAGCAAATCGATGGGTTCGATGGCGTGCTCGCGCATCACCGCCTCGTCGAGTCCGCGTCTGCCCAATAGCCCGCCGTGAATTTTTGGGTGCAGCGTCTTGACGCGGCCTCCCATGATTTCCGGAAAGCCGGTGTGCTCCGCCACTTCCTTGACCGGGATGCCGTGGCTGGTCAGGAGTTTGGCGGTGCCGCCGGTCGACAGCAGCTCGATGCCCCTTTCCCGAAGCTCGCGTGCAAACTCGACGATGCCGGTCTTATCGGAAACGCTGAGTAACGCGCGGCGTACGGGCGTGGGCACAACGGTTACTCGTTGATGCCGAACTCTTTGAGTTTCTTGCGCAATGTGCCGCGATTGATTCCGAGGATGGTCGCGGCCCGGCTCTGATTGCCTTGCACATGACCCATCACCACTTTGAACAGCGGCTCTTCCACCTCGCGCATCACGAGGTCGTACAAGCGAGCCGGCTTGTGGCCGTTCAAGGTTTCAAAATAGCACTGTAAGGCCTCTTCTGCCTGTGAACGCAACGGCACACCCTTGCCGTTGACCTTCAGGTCGCGACCGTTGAATGCCGGCGCGATATCCCGACGTGATTTCGTTTTCTTTTTAGCGACCATGGCCTTAAGTTAACTGTCCCCGTTGATCTTAGTTGTTATCCAAACGCGTAAGCTTACGCCGCGCGATCCACACCCGTGTCGTAAAAATTCAGCAGCGTGGACAATTGTTCTTCGGGTGTCTCAATCAGCACGAGACGATTCCGCAAGGCCTCTTGTCCGGGATGCTGCCGGAAATACCAACTCAAGTGTTTACGTGCCACTCGAACACCGGTTTGATCGCCGTAAAAGGCATACAGGTCCTCGAGGTGGGCGCGCATAATATCACGGACTTTTTCCAGCGCTAGCACCGAACGAATTTCGCCCGTGGCGAGGAAAAAATTGACTTCGTCGAAGATCCATGGCCGGCCCTGGGCCGCTCTGCCGATCATGACGCCATCGCACCCGGTATCCTCGATGATTCGCCGCGCGTGTTGCGCGGAAGCGATATCGCCGTTGGCGAATACCGGAATCCTGACGTCGGCCTTGATTGCCGCCGCGGTCTCGTGTTCAGCGCTGCCTTGATACATGTCGGTGCGGGTTCGTCCATGGATCGCCAGCGCGGCAATGCCGCTCTCCTCGGCGATTTTTGCAATGCGCCGGCCGTTCTTGTGATCAGGATCCCATCCCGTGCGTGTCTTCAAAGTCACCGGTGCCGCCACCGCGTGCACGACGCTGTGCAAAATGCGCGCAACCAGCGCTTCGTCCTGCAGCAACGCGGAACCCGCCAAGCGATTGCAGACTTTCTTCGCAGGGCAGCCCATGTTGATGTCGATGATTTCCGCACCGGCATCCACATTGCGCCGGGCAGCCTCGGCCATCATCTGTGGATCGAAGCCGGCTATCTGCACCACGCGGGGGCTCGGTTCGCCTTCATGATCCATGCGGCGGCGGGATTTGGGCGTATCCCACAACCGCACATCGGCGCTGAGCATTTCCGACGCAGCCAGGCCCGCGCCGAAACGGCGGCAGAGTATTCGAAAGGGCCGGTCGGTGACGCCGGCCATCGGCGCAAGCAGGATGTTGGAAGGGAGGCTGTAGGGGCCGATCTTGACGCTCATGGTTTGGCTGCCAAGTCATTGGCGCACGCAACTCTTCTATCGGTGGCGCGCAGGCACACATCTATTTCGAATCCTTCGGCGCTTTTTCCCGGATCCAGGATATCCATGGTCGCGTCGACGCGTTCACCGGGCGCCAATAGCTTGGCGGTGGGCTTGCCCAGGTATTCACTGGGTTCGAAATCGCGCGTGCCCACCATGCTGCCGAAGCGATTCGCCAGTGTTACGCGCAACAGCGGATAAGGTTCAAGCTGCGCCGCGGTATTCATGATGCTGGCCCGCACCCGCAAGGAGCCGTCCGCAGACGGATCGCCGGTGACGCCCCATTGTCTGAGCTGATACGCCGCAAGATTCGACGGCGGCGCAACGGGGGCGCCCAGCGCTCCGTACAGCGCGCCGAGACTCGTGCCGAATGGAGCGTGCGCCGCAAGCCACTCGCGATTGTGGTGCACGATCTGTCCGAGGAGCAGCAGCGCCGCGCCAATCGAAGCCACCAGCCACCGAATGAACCGGCGATCGGCAAGCGCCGAGCGCGGCGCGAGGGTTTCCGCCGGATCCATTCCCATCAGCATTTCGCGGCGCACCTCCTCCGGGACCTCGAAGCTGCTCGAAGCCGCCGCGGGAATATCGCCAACCTCGGCCACTTCTCCGGGATCTACCGGCGGTTCGCCCAGGTCGATGTCCACTGACAGGTCTTGCGGCAAAGGCTGCCGCGGAGTTTTGGATTCGACGAATATCCGATCCAGTTCCCCCGGAGGCAGTGTGAACTCGAGCGAGGTTTCCCCTATGTCTACCTCGCCTATGTCTTCTTCGCCGGGATCACCCGCGTTGGCCGCGCGATCTTCGCCGCCCGCGCGCTCGTCACCGCCCGCCTCCTCATCATCGCGCGCGCCATGTGTTTCGCTGCGCGCTGGCGCGGGCACAGACGGCAGTTCATCTTCGCTCCAATCCAGGATTTGCAGCCGCGCTATCTCAACGCCCGGGGGCAAGGAGTCCTCGCCGGGATCGGGGGCGCGACGGGGAGTCCCTGGGACGGGCGTTTCTAATATGCTGTCGGCACGCGACTCCAGTTCGAATTCAGTCTCGCTGGATGTGAAGGTATTCGCGTCCTCCGCCAGGCGCGCCAATGCATTGAACACTTCGCCGCATTTTCCGCAGCGCACTTGACCGCCGGCGGCGCGCAGCACTTCAGCGGAAAGCTTGAAGATGGTCTCGCATTTGGAGCATTGCGTGAACAAGCTAGACAGGCTCCCCGGCGTTTCTCCGGGCGTGGATGCAGCACCATTCGTCCCGTTCGATCACCTGCACCATAGCAAACCCCGAGCTGTACGCCGCTTTGACGGCGAAGGCCTGGGTTTTCAGCAAGCCCGACAGCAGCAGGTGGCCTCCGGGTTCGCACGCGGCGGTCAGCTTCGGCGCCAATTCGATCAAGGGTCCGGCGAGAATATTGGCCATCACGCAGAACGCCGCGGGCAATGGCGCCTCCGTACCCTGCACCTTGATGCTGGAGGCAACGCGGTTATGGCGCGCGTTTTCGCGCGTTGCCAGCAGGGCCTGGGGGTCGAGATCCACCGCGATGGCGCTTGAGGCCCCGAGTTTCAATGCCGCCAATGCCAGAATGCCGGAGCCGCAGCCGTAGTCGATGACCCTGCGTCCGGCCACGGGCAGCGAATCGAGGATTTGCAGGCACAGCGCGGTGGTGGGATGCGTGCCGGTGCCGAACGCAAGCCCGGGATCCAAGCGCAGCACCACCGCATCGGCATCCTGCGGAGCCTCCGCCGTGCGTGGACAAATCCAAAGCCTCCTGCCGAAACGCATCGATTTCCAACCGATGAGCCAGGCCCTTTCCCACACCTGTTCCTCGACCGCGCGCACACGCGCGGTGTGCGTCACGTGCGACCCGAGGGCGGTTGCAAGCCTGTCCAGGTTCAGCGCCGCGTCCGAGGACTCCTGGAACAAGGCTCGGACCAAGGTATCGCTCCACAGCTTGATTTCACCGGGCTTCGGCTCGAGCACCGGTTCATCGCCGCGATCGACGAAAGTAATGGAACTCGCGCCGATCTCGAGCAGGGCCGCCTCGACCAGGTCGGAATTCAAGGCCGCGAGCGGGAATTCGATTTCATAGAACGCCATCGGTGCAACATCCTGCGAGATGTTACTTGAGTCCCAGTCGTCGCTCGAGATAGTGGATGTCGGTGCCGCCCTGCTTGAAGGCGGAATGATTGAAGATTTCCTGATGCAGCGGAATATTGGTCTTGATGCCCTCGACCACCATTTCCGCGAGGGCATTGCGCATGCGCGCAATGGCCGTATCGCGTGTATCGCCGAACGCGATGACCTTGCCGATCATGGAATCATAGAAGGGCGGCACGTTGTATCCGGTGTAGACGTGGCTGTCGACGCGGATGCCGGGGCCGCCCGGCGAGTGCCACAAGCGGATCGGGCCGGGACTCGGCGTGAAATTCTTGGGATCCTCGGCATTGATGCGGCATTCCACCGCGTGGCCGCGGATCTGAATGTCGGCCTGGCCATAGGGCAGCGGCTCTCCCGCGGCGATCAACAGTTGCGCTTTGACGATATCGATGCCGGTGACCAGTTCGGTGACCGGATGTTCGACCTGGACACGCGTGTTCATCTCGATGAAGTAGAACTCGTTGTCCTGGTACAGAAACTCCAGGGTGCCGGCGTTGCGGTAGCCGACATCGCGGCATGCCCTGGCGCAGCGTTCCCCCATGGTCTTGCGCTGCTTGGCGGTGAGGCCGGGCGCGGGGGCTTCTTCGATGACTTTTTGATGGCGGCGCTGCATGGAGCAGTCGCGCTCGCCCAGGTGCACCACGTTGCCATAATTGTCCGCGAGGATCTGAAACTCGATGTGCCGCGGCTTCTCCAGGAACTTCTCCATGTAAACCTGCGAGTTCCCAAAGGCCGCGAGCGCCTCCGACTCGGTCACGCCGATGGCATTCAAGAGCGAGGCGTCGGTGTGCACCACGCGCATGCCGCGGCCGCCGCCGCCGCCCGAGGCTTTGATGATCACCGGATAGCCGATGTCCTTGGCGATGCGGAAGTTCTCGTCAGCATCCTTGCCCAAGGGCCCGTCCGAGCCGGGAACGCAGGGAATGCCCGCGGCCTTCATGTGCTTGATGGCCGACACCTTGTCTCCCATCATGCGGATGGTTTCCGCCCTGGGACCGACAAAAATGAAGCCGCTCTTCTCGACGCGCTCGGCAAAATCGGCATTCTCCGACAAGAAGCCGTATCCCGGGTGAATCGCCACCGAGTCGGTGACCTCGGCCGCGCTGATGATGGCGGGCATGTTGAGGTACGACAGGGCCGATGGGGGCGGCCCGATACACACGGTTTCGTCCGCCAACAGGACATGCTTGGTGTTGAAATCCGCCGTGGAGTGCACCGCGACGGTCTTGATGCCCAACTCGCGGCAGGCGCGCAATATCCGAAGTGCGATCTCGCCGCGGTTCGCGATGACGACTTTTTCGATCATCGTGTGCTATTCGATGATGAACAGCGGTTGGCCGAATTCGACGGGCTCACCGTTCTTCGCCAGCATGGCGGTAACCTTCCCGGCCTTGTCGGACTCGATTTGATTCATCATCTTCATGGCCTCGATGATGCACAGGATCTGGCCGACCTTGATTTCGCTGCCGATCTCGACGAAGGGTTTGGCGCCCGGCGAGGCGGACGCGTAATAGGTTCCGACCATGGGCGAGGTGACCGTGTGCTCGTCATTGCGCTGCGCTCGCTCGCCGCCGGCCGTCGCCGGTAACGCCGCAGCGGGTGCCGCGGGCGGCGAGGCGTAAGCCTGCGCGGGCTGCTGGGAGGGGAGCTGCATCGCCATCCTCGGGTGGCGGCTGATGCGTACCGATTCCTCACCTTCGGATATCTCAAGCTCTGAGATGCCGGACTCCTCGAGCAACTCGATGAGCTTCTTTACCTTGCGAATATCCATCCGCGAACCCCTTCAAAGAATCGATCGTGCGATAGCGCCGATCGTTATGCTGAACAAAAAAGTGACCGCGAAAATCCTGCCGGCGCCCCATCAAAGGTCCGCGATAATAACCAGAATTTGAGGTGAAAAGGCAAGCTTCGGCGGCGAACGTCGCCGGAAGCGCTCACCCAGGCTGATTTTGGGCCAGCGCCTCGAGACCCGCGGCGATTCTGCGCCGGGCCTCCGGGAGTTGCTCCTTATCCTGGTTAAGGTTTTCCACGACAGACAGGATTAAGTCGGCTTGGGGCCGGTGCAATTCGCCCACGAACAGGGCCACCACTTCGCCGCGCCGGTCAGTAAAGACGGTGAACGGGAACGCCGGCGACTCCATGCCGAATTTCGCAGCGACATCCAGCGCATCTTGCTCGCCGATGAGCAGGGGGTAGTCAATTTTGAATCTGCCCGCGAACTCCTGCACCTTGTCCTTATAGTCCACGGCGATCCCCACCACCGTCAGGCCGCGGCCGGCCCATTCGGAAGCGAGGCTCTTGAGCAGCGGTACCTCGTGGCGGCAGGGGGTGCACCAGGTGGCCCAAAAGTTGATGATCAGCGATTTTCCATTCCAGGCGGAAATGGGGATGGGCTTGCCCGCAAGATCTTTCAGCGCAAAATCCGGCAGCCGCGTGGGAACCACTGGATGAGGGGCTTCGGCATCGGACACCGCGCTGTCACGCGGATCGGGCGCACTGGCAACGCCCGCAGGCACCTGCACGGCGCTGTCGTGCCGTGTGCCGCGTGTGGCATAAAATCGGGCTCCTGCCCAGATGCCCAATAGCACAGCCATGGCGGTGCAAAGAAGCCGCAGCCCCGGGGCTTTCATGCGGGAAGGTCGAGCTTGCGCCCCTTGCGCAGCACCAGTCCGGCGAGCAGAAATGCCAGGCCGCCGGTGATGATGGCGATTGCTTCCCAGCGATATGACAGCGAAGGAGTCCCGGCCGCGACCTTCGCCCCTAAGATGACCGGAAACAGCACTTTGGTGATGGGCGGGTAACAGAGGCCGGCTTCCGCGCAGCCCTGATAGGTCACTTTCAATTGGATCGGATGCGCGCCGGCGTCGATGCGGCTGTAGGGCACCAGGGCTTCGACCTGCTGGGTGTAGATTTCCTGGGTTCCCAGGTAGGGGTCGGTCTTGATGACGCCCGCCGGCAGTTGCGGCGGATAAACCATCAAATCCGGACTTTCCGCCCTCACTTCGATCTTTTGCCGGTACAGGTAGTAGCCGTCGGCAATGACCCAGCGCACCTTTAACAGATTGCCGTCCATGCGCGCGCCGACGCGAAACGCCACGTCGGGCGGCAAGAAATCGGTGTCGTTGGACGCGATATTTCGCATCCACCAAGGCTTGGCGAAGGCGCTGCCGGCCAACCCGAGGAGCACTGCCAGGGCAAGAAAGACGCGGGCGGTTGACTGGGTTCGTGGCATGCAGCGCACTTTAGTGGCCGCCGGTCGCCCGCGCCAGTATTTGCTGCACAACAGCAAAAATAGTGAGACTCAGAGCTTGAATAGTCACATTCTGCCGCTATTATTAGCAGCCTCGAGAGGAGAGTGCTAACAACTCCTCTCATCAGGTTAACCCAAACACAGCATTAGGAGTCTTGTCTTATGAAGATTCGTCCCCTTCATGACCGCGTGATCGTGAAAAGAGAAGAGGAGGAGCGTAAGTCTCCAGGTGGCATCGTTATCCCGGACACCGCGACTGAAAAGCCGATTTTCGGGAAGGTCGTGGCCGTCGGTAAGGGCAAGATTTTAGAGAACGGCGAAATTCGCCCGCTGGACGTCAAAGTCGGCGACAAGATTCTTTTCGGCAAGTACAGCGGCACCGAAGTGAAGATGGATGGCGACGAGCTCGTTGTGATGCGTGAAGAAGACATCATGGCCATCGTGGAAGGCAAGTAAGCCTGCGCGAAAACCGCACTTCGCGAAAACCGCACTTCGTAGTTCCCGCAAATCAAATTTAATTAGAGGTATCAGCAAATGGCAGCAAAAGACGTACGCTTCAGCGACGACGCTCGAGCACGCATGTTCAAGGGTGTGAATATTCTGGCAAACGCCGTCAAGGTCACACTGGGTCCGAAGGGCCGCAATGCCGTGCTCGACAAGAGCTTCGGCGCTCCCACCGTCACCAAGGACGGCGTATCGGTCGCGAAGGAAATCGAGCTGAAGGACAAGTTCGAGAACATGGGCGCGCAGATGGTGAAGGAAGTCGCTTCCAACACCTCCGACGAGGCCGGCGACGGCACCACCACCGCGACCGTTCTAGCCCAGGCGATCATCCGCGAAGGCCTTAAGTCCGTCGCGGCAGGCGCCAATCCGATGGATCTCAAGCGCGGTATCGACACCGCGGTCATTGCTGCCACGGAAGAGCTGAAGAAGCTTTCCAAGCCCTGCAAGGATCCGAAGGCGATTGCGCAGGTCGGCACGATCTCCGCGAACTCCGACGAGAGCATCGGCAAGACGATTGCGGATGCGATGGCGAAGGTCGGCAAGGAAGGCGTGATCACGGTTGAAGAAGGTTCGGGTCTCGAGAACGAGCTCGAAGTGGTCGAGGGCATGCAGTTCGACCGCGGCTACCTTTCACCGTACTTCATCAACAATCAGCAGAGCCAGAGCGCCGAGCTCGACAAGCCGCTGGTCCTTCTGGTCGACAAGAAGATCTCCAACATTCGCGAGTTGCTCCCCTTGCTGGAATCGATCGCGAAGGGCGGCCGCCAGCTGCTGATCGTGGCCGAAGACGTCGAGGGCGAGGCGCTGGCCACCTTGGTCGTCAACACGATCCGCGGCATCGTCAAAGTCGCCGCCGTCAAGGCGCCGGGCTTCGGCGATCGCCGTAAAGCCATGTTGCAGGACATTGCCGTCCTCACCGGCGGCACGGTCATTTCCGACGAAGTCGGCTTGTCGCTCGAGAAGGCGACTTTGAACGACCTCGGCGAAGCGAAGAAGATTCTGGTGGAGAAGGAAAACACCACGATTATCGACGGCGCCGGCAAGGCCTCTGACATCAAGGGCCGCGTCGACAGCATTCGCCAGCAGATCGAGGAAGCGACTTCTGACTATGACAAGGAAAAACTCCAGGAGCGCGTTGCCAAGCTCTCCGGCGGTGTTGCCGTGATCAAAGTCGGCGCTTCGACCGAAATCGAAATGAAGGAAAAGAAGGCCCGCGTCGAAGATGCGTTGCACGCAACCCGTGCCGCGGTCGAAGAAGGCGTGGTTCCGGGCGGCGGGGTCGCTCTGGTGCGTGCGCTCAAGGCCATCGAGAAGCTGGTCGGTAAGAACGAGGATCAGACCACGGGCATCAAGATCCTGGCCCGCTCGATCGAAGAACCGCTGCGTCAAATCGTCAGCAACGCCGGCGAAGATGCCGCGGTTGTTTTGAACCGCGTCCGCGAGGGCAAGGGCACGTTCGGTTACAACGCCCAGACGGGTGAGTACGGCGATATGATCGAACTGGGCATTCTGGATCCGACCAAGGTGACGCGTCTGGCTCTGCAGAACGCCGCTTCGGTGGCGGGACTCCTGCTCACGACGGAAGTCATGATCGCCGAGTCGCCCAAGGAAGATGAGCATGCACATGGCGCCCCGGGCGGCGGCATGGGAGGCATGGGCGGTATGGACATGTAAATCTTGGCAGCGGGTTTCTCCCGCTTCCATTTGCAGTCGAAGAAGAGCGGACTTCATCGTCCGCTCTTTTTTTTGCGTGCCTCATTCGCGGCCACGCGGATTACCCGGGTAGGCTCCTGATAAACTGCCGCGATGATTTTCACACTGCCGCGGATCGCACGGCTCCTGGGCGGCGCTGCACTGCTTGTTGCAGTCGTGGCCGGCGCAGCGGTTGCCGGCGGTGCCGAAGCGACCGCATCAGGCAAGCCCTATGCGGAGGCGATTCGACAACAGAATGTCATGGTGGCGGCACGCGATGGCACGTTGCTCGCCACCGATATCTATCGCCCGGGTACCAAGGGCACACCCACCTCCGAGCGGCTGCCGGTTCTTCTTCATCGCACTCCCTACGATAAATCCGAGGCCGCCGAAGTCGCGATTGCCGAAACGCTGGCCAAGCACGGCTATGTCGTGGTGGTGCAGGACACCCGCGGACGTCACCACTCGCAGGGCGTCTTCGAAAAGTACTACGACTACGATGCGTATGACGGTTATGACGCCATTGAATGGGCGGCGAGCCGCCCGTATTGCGATGGGCAGGTGGGAATGTATGGAACCTCTTATGCGGCGCACACGCAGGCAGATGCCTCGAAGCTCGCGCCCCCGCATCTACGCGCGCTGCTGCTCAACATGGGCGGCATGGCAAACGCATGGGATCACAGCGTCAGATATGGGGGTGCATTCGAATTGGGCCGCCAACTGACCTGGGCCTGGTCGCAGGCTTTGGATGACGCCAAGGATCCCGTCGCGAAGGGACTGCTTTCCAAGGAGGATGTCACGGCCTGGTACTCGGGGCTGCCCATTCGCAGGGGATTGAGTCCCTTGGCGATTGCCCCGAACTACGAAGCATCCTACCTCGATGAAGCCACGCACTCCGATTACGATTCGCGTTGGGAGACGCTCGGGATGCAGTGGGAAAAGTTCTACGGCCAGACCGCGGACGTTCCCATGATGCATGTGGGCGGCTGGTACGACATTTATCTGCGCGGAACCATCGAGAACTGGCGCGTGCTGGGCGCCTTGAAGAAGTCACCGATGCGCCTCCTGATTGGTCCGTGGACTCATCATGGGAATACCGCAAGCTTCGCGGGGGATGTGGAATTTGGCCCCGATGCTGCGATCAAGGACTTCGACACCCAGTTCCACCTACGCTGGTTCGACACTTATTTGAAGGGAGTGAAAACAGCGGCCTCCACCGAGGCGCCGGTTCGCTACTTTCTGATGGGGACCGGCGACGGACACAGGGATTCGGCGGGACGCCTGTTCCATGGCGGCGAGTGGCATGATTCGAACGAGTGGCCCCCCGGCGAATCGCGCGCCGCGCTGTTCTATCTGCACGCCGATGGCACGCTGGCGGTGCGTCCTCCCGCGGCATCCGAGAAGCCCAGTACGACATTTCAGTTCGATCCCGAGCACCCCGTGCCCACGATCGGCGGCGGAGTCTCGAATCGCTTGAAGGATGGCGCCTATGATCAGCGGGAACGCCCCGACATGCCCGGCTCGCGCGCTCCTTATCTGCCGCTGCGCGCGCGCAGCGATGTGCTGGTGTTCCAGAGCGAGATATTGAAACAAGATCTGGTGCTGGCGGGGCCGGTGGAAGTCACGCTGTACGCCGCATCGAGCGGCGTCGATACGGACTTCACCGCCAAGCTGATCGATGTCTATCCACCGAGCGCGGATTTCCCCTCGGGTTTCGATATGAATCTGACCGACGGCATCGTCCGCGCGAGTTATCGCGACAATTCAAAGACGCGCGAGTTGCTGACTGCGGGAAGGATCTACACGCTGATCATCCGGCCGTTCGATACGGCCAATGTCGTCAAGGCGGGCCATCGCATTCGCCTTGACATATCGAGCAGCAATTTTCCCCGTTTCGACGTCAATCCGAACACCGGTGAGCCGTTGGGGATGAATCGCCTGGT
This sequence comes from uncultured Gammaproteobacteria bacterium, assembly GCA_963775565.1. Classification (GTDB taxonomy): domain Bacteria; phylum Pseudomonadota; class Gammaproteobacteria; order Steroidobacterales; family Steroidobacteraceae; genus Bog-1198. The sequence continues at coordinate 167,979 of CAVZJP010000008.1, read as the reverse complement.
GAAAATCGTGGAGAACACCGTCTACCACGAACCGGCGCACGCCTCGGCGGTGAAGTTGTTCGTAATGCCATCCAAGCCGCAAGTTTCGGCGCAATCGTTGCGCCAGCGAACCTCGGTGCCATAATCGGTCATTGACTGCACCGGCCTTTAAGGAGGGCGATGATGAGAATGCCGAAAATCCACCTGCTATTCGGCTGGTGTCTGACTTCGTCGATGTGTTTCCTCGCGCAATCGCCGGCCGTCGGGCAGACGCCGGCCGTCGCGCAAACGGCGGCTGCGGCGCAAAAGGCAGCGCTGGACCAATCGGTCCCCCCGGCGATATTCACGGATCCTGCCGTGGACAAGGCTCATCCCGCGGGCGTCACCGTGCTGCACATTCCAAGTCATGGCGTGCTCATCAACGGATTGGTGTACTCACCGCCCGGGGCCGGACCGCATCCCACGCTGGTCATTTGCCATGGTTTGCCGGGGAACGAGAAAAATCTCGATCTGGCGCAGGCCGTGCGGCGCGCTGGATGGAACGCGGTGACTTTCAACTATCGTGGATCCTGGGGAAGCCCCGGCACGTTTCGATTCGCGCACAATCCGCAGGATGCGGAGGCGGTCCTGACGTACCTGCGCGATCCGGCCAACGCATCAAAGCTCGGCATCGATACCAAGCGCATTGCGCTCGCGGGACACAGCATGGGCGGGTGGGTGGTGGCGCATACCGCTTCGCGCGATCATGCCTTGATCGGCGCCATTCTCATTTCCATGGGCGACATGGGCTTGATCGGCGGTCTGCCGCGAGCGCAGGCGATTGCGATCATGGCTGACGACATGGAATCGCTCGCCGGAGTCACGGCGGAGAGCATGGCCGACGAGGTTATCGCTCACGCCAAGGATTTCCCGGTCTTGGGTACTGCCCCGGGACTTGCGCAGATTCCCCTGCTGGCGCTGACGGCGAACGATCAGCTGGCATCGCACACCGACAATTTGGTGGCAGCGATCAAGGCGAAGGGCGGCACCAAAGTGACCACCATGCACGTCGACACCGATCATAGTTGGTCGGATCATCGTATCGCCCTGGAGAGCATCGTGATCACCTGGTTAGCAGGATTGAATTGAGTTGGTCCGCCAAACAGTACGTCGCCTTTGAAGACGAGCGCACGCGCCCGGTGCGCGATCTGGTGGCTGCTCTGCCCGATATCGATGCGCGCACGGTAGCCGACATCGGCTGCGGACCCGGCAATTCCACCGAAGTGCTGGCCTCTCGATATCCTCACGCACAGGTCAGCGGCATCGATAGCTCGCCGGACATGATCGCCGCGGCGCGCCGGCGACTGCCTGGTGCGAGTTTCGCCCTCGAGGAGGTGCAAAGCTGGAGCGCCCCCGGCCCTTTTGACGTGATCATGGCAAACGCGGTCCTGCAATGGGTGCCTCACCATGAAACGTTGTTGCCGGCGCTGATCTCAAGACTCGCGCCGCGCGGCGCGTTGGCGGTGCAGATGCCGGACAATCTCGAGAGCCTCGCCCACCGCCTTATGCGCGAGATCGCCGGCGAAGGACCGTGGGCCCGCAAGCTTGCGCAAGCGGCGGCGACGCGCACGGTGCTCGCCGGCGCGCAGTGGTACTACGAACTGCTGCGGCCGCAGTGCTCGAGCGTCGAGCTGTGGCGAACCACTTACTATCACGCGCTGGCCGGCGGCGCGGCGGCAGTCGTCGAGTGGTTCAAGGGCAGCGGCCTGCGGCCTTATCTCAAGCCGCTGAGCGAGGATGAGCGCGGGACCTATCTTGCCCGCTATACGGCGGCGATTTCGAGCGCGTATCCGCCTTTCGCGGACGGAAGTGTATTGCTGCCGTTTCCTCGATTGTTCATGATTGCGATCCGGTAGCGATGCAGTCTCTTGCGCCGGTGCCTGAGGAATTGCGCGATTCCGTCGTGCGATTCCATGAGCGCAGCGGTGCGTCGCCGATTCCCCAGCCGTATCATGATCAACTGCAGCGGGCGGTTGCCGGCAGCGAGTTCATCGCTTCCGCGTTGATACAGGATCCGCAGGCTCTGCATTGGTTCCTGGGCCGCGAATCCGCTGCCGCGCCGCTGGAGTACGAATCGCGCGCAGGGGCGGCACCCACGGTCGAAGCGGCTCTATTTCTGCTGCGCGAGTGGCGCAGGCGCGAGATGTTGCGCATCGCCTGGCGCGCTATCTGCGGCAGCGCCGGAGTGACCGAGACCCTGGAGGCCGTGTCCGACCTGGCCGACGCGTGTATTCGTGCGGCAGTGAGCGCTGCGCAGCTGCATCTTAAGCCGGTTTTCGGAACGCCTCGAGGCGCGGCCGGCGCCGATTCGCAGATCCTGGTGCTGGGCATGGGGAAGCTGGGAGGCCGTGAACTCAACTTCTCATCCGATGTCGATCTGGTGTTCCTGTTTTCCGAGGAGGGCGAGACGGACGGGCCCCGCACGCTCGACAACCAGGAATACTTCAATCGTTTGGGGCGCGAAATCATCCGCCTGCTGGACCTTAGGAACGCGGATGGCTTCGTGTTTCGCGTGGACATGCGTTTGCGGCCCTTCGGCGAAAGCGGTCCGTTGGTGGTCAGTCTCGCATCGCTCGAGAATTACCTGCAGGAGCACGGCCGCGATTGGGAGCGCTACGCCTGGATCAAGGCGCGCCCGATCGTCGGTGCAGCCGCGTACGCACCGGCCTATGAAGAGTTCGTGCGCCCATTCGTCTATCGCCGCTATCTTGACTTTGGCGTCTTCGAATCATTGCGCGACATGAAGGCGCTGATCGTGCGCGAAGTGGCGCGGCGCGATCTCGAACAGCACCTCAAGCTCGGCAGGGGCGGAATACGCGAGGTCGAGTTCATCGTGCAGTCCATGCAGCTGGCGCGCGGCGGCAACGATCGCCGGCTGCAAAATGCGTCGCTGCTCACGGTCTTGCCGCTGCTGGCGGGCTCCAAAGTGGTCTTCGCGCAGGATATTGCGGAACTCACCGAGGCCTATCTTGTTCTGCGCCGCGCGGAAAATGCGCTGCAGATGATTCGCGATGAACAAACCCATACCTTGCCGAAGGATGCGCAGGATCGGGCGAGGTTGGCTTTGAACATGGGTCTTGCGGACTGGAGCACGGCCTTCGATCTCATCGAATCGACGCGCGACAAAGTTGCGGCCCAATTCGAAGCGCTGTTGTTCGGTGCGGCGGACGCGCAACGGCGCGACGAGGACATCGGTGTGGTTTGGCTGGATTCGGACAATGCGAAGATCGGCGAGGAGCTCAAGCTGGGCGGCTTTCCGCAGGCCGCGATCGCGGCGGTCACCGCGGAATTGGAGGCATTTCGCGGGGCGGCCCCCTATCGACGCCTGGACGAAGCGGGGCACCGGCGCCTGTACATCATCCTGGCGCGCTTGCTCAAGTCGGCGGCGCAACATACGGATCCTGCGACCGTGGTGCAGCGGGTGCTGCGCGTACTCGAGGCCATCGGCGCCCGTTCATCGTATCTGGCCCTTCTGAAGGAACAGCCGCCGGCGCTGGATCGCTTGATCGAAATCTGCGCCATCAGCGGGTTCCTGGCGCGGCAGATCGCGGACTTCCCACTGCTGCTCGACGAACTGATCGATGCCAAAGCCTTCGATGAGCTGCCATCGCGCGCCGGCTTTTGCCTGGAACTCGAGGCGCGCACCGAAAGGCTGCCGCCCGACGATCCGGAACGCCAGGTGGAGGCGTTGCGGCAGTTCCAAAAGGTCGCGGTATTCAGCGTGGCGCTCGCCGACCTGACCGACCGGTTGCCGCTGATGCGGGTGAGCGACCGGCTGACCGATATCGCGGAGTTGATCGTCGAGCGCTGCATGGATCTTGCCTGGCAGCAAATGACGCTGATTTACGGAATCCCCCACTGCGGCGAGGACGCCGCGCATCTGCGGCCGGTGGCGGTGGCGGTGGCAGGATACGGCAAGCTCGGGGGACTGGAACTCGGCTATGCGTCGGATCTCGATCTGGTATTCCTGCACGACTCCGCCGGCAGCATTCAGCTGACTTCAGGCGACAAGCCGCTCGACAACGGCATTTTTTTTCTGCGCTTGGGGCAGCGCATCGTGCACCTGCTCACGATGCATTCGGCCGCCGGCCGCCTCTACGAGGTCGATATGCGCCTGCGGCCGAACGGCAAGGGCGGCTTTCTCATGACCGGCATCGATGCATTCGCGCGCTATCAACGCGAAGAAGCCTGGACCTGGGAACATCAAGCCTTGCTGCGCGCCCGCGCCGTGGCAGGCGACAAGGAACTGTGTGCGGCGTTTGAGGCCGTACGACGCAGTACACTGAGTCTGGCGGTGCGCCGCGACACCCTGCTCGCCGATGTACGCGACATGCGCTTGCGCATGCGCAAAGAGCTGTCGCGCTCGAAGGCCGGGCAATTCGACATCAAGCAGGACGCCGGCGGCATCGCCGATATCGAATTTCTCGTCCAATACTGGGTATTGGCGGCGGCCAACTCGCATCCGGAGCTCCTGACCTACAGCGACAACATCCGCCAGTTGGAAGGATTGTCGAAGGTCAAAATTCTGGATGATTCGACCGCGGACTGGCTCAAGGAGGCGTACATCGGCTATCGCACGGTTCTACACCACCTCTCTCTCGAGGGAGACGGCGAGCGAGTGGCGGCAGCCGCGCCCTATCGTGAGACCCGCGAGCGCATCGGCGCTATTTGGCGCGCAGTCTTTGATTCCGCACACTAGGTCGGGCAATATCGCGGGTCCGAAAGCGCCGCCGCCCGAACCCAAAATTGGCGAGTCAATGTTGTTGAGGATAGTCACACGATGTTTGTACGTTTCACGATCGCCGCGGCGTGCGCACTCATGAGTGCGCCGGTGAGCGCCAATCCTTTGCTGGGCAACTGGGCCGGACCCTCGGGCGGCGTGCCGCCCTTCGATCAGGTCCGGGTCGCGGACTTCAAACCCGCGCTGCAAGCCGCCATGGCCGAGAATTTGGCCGAGATCGACAAAATCACCGCGAACACGTCCAACCCAAGCTTCGAGAACACCATCGTCGCGCTGGAGCGCAGCGGGCAGACCTTCAACCGCGTGAGCTCGATTTACGGCGTCTGGTCCTCGACCATGAGCTCCGCGGAATTTCAGGCTGTGGAGCGGGAAATGCAGCCCAAGCTTGCCGCGTTCTCCGACAAGATCTATCAAAATGCGCCGCTGTTCGCGCGCATCGCAACGGTCTACGGCTCGATGCAGAACCTGACGCCGGTTCAGCAGCGCCTTTGCTGGCTCTACTACACGAACTTCGTGCGCGCCGGCGCGAAACTCGATGCCGACGCGAAGAAGCGGGTTGCCGCCATCAACGAGCGCCTCGCGACCTTGTTCGCGAACTTCAGCCAGAACCTGCTGGCCGACGAGGCGGACTATGCGCTGTATCTGAAGGATGAGAAGGACCTTGCGGGTTTGCCGGCACCGCTGCGCGCCGCCGCGCACTCGGCCGCCGCTGCGCGCGGCCATGCTGCGGAATGGGCGATTCTCAACACGCGTTCCTCCATGGATCCGTTCCTGACCTATTCGGATCGGCGGGATTTGCGCGAGAAAGTTTGGCGAACCTACTACAGCCGCGGCGACAATGGCGATGCGCATGACAATAAGAAAATCATCACGGAAATATTGAGTCTGCGTGCCGAGCGCGCAAAGCTGCTGGGCTATCCGACGCATGCGCATTGGCGGGTGGCCGACAGCATGGCGAAGACGCCGGAGAACGCCATGAGCCTGATGATGCAGGTTTGGCCCGCGGCGGTGGCGCGCGAGCATGAAGAAGTGGCGGATATGCAGAAGATCGCCGACGCCGAGCAGGCCGGCATCAAGATCGCCGCCTGGGACTATCGGTACTACGCCGAGAAGGTGCGCAAGGCCAGGTACGATATCGAAATGAACGAAGTGAAGCCCTACCTGCAGCTGGAAAAGCTGCGCGAGGGCATGTTCTGGGCCGCCGGACAGCTCTACGGCTTTACCTTTACGCAGGTGTACGGACTGCCGGTGGCCAACCTCGACGTGCGCATCTGGGAAGTGAAAAACGCCGGCCGGCCGCCACGTGGGATTTTGGTATTTCGATCCGTATGCGCGGCCCGGGAAGAATTCCGGAGCCTGGATGAGCGAATACCGCAGCCAGGACAAGCTCGACCACGATGTTGCTCCCATCGTGTCGAACAACACCAATTTTGTGAAAGACGAGAGCGGCGGCCCGCTGCTGATCAGCTGGGACGATGCGGTGACCTTGTTTCATGAGTTCGGGCACGCGCTGCACGGCCTGAATTCCGAGGTCAAGTACCCGTCGCTGGCGGGTACCAACGTAGTACGGGACTTCGTGGAGTTTCCTTCGCAACTCAACGAGAACTGGCTGTCGACGCCGGAGGTGCTGTCGCGATTCGCGGTGCACTATCAGACCGGCAAGCCGATTCCCCCCGAACTGGTCGCCAAGATCAAGAAGGCCAGCACCTTCAATCAAGGATTCGCGACGGTGGAATACCTGGCGTCCGCGCTGGTGGACATGAAGCTGCATCTGGCGGGCGTCTGCGCCCATTGATCCCGACGCGTTCGAGCGCGACGACGCTCAAGTCCCTCGGCATGCCGGAAGAAATGGTCATGCGGCATCGCACGCCGCAGTTCGCGCACATATTTTCCAGCGACGCCTATTCGGCCGGCTATTACAGTTATCTATGGGCCGAGGTGCTGGATCACGATGCCTTTGAGGCGTTCACCGACGCCGGCGGCGCGTACGACAAAGTGGTTGCCAAGCGTCTGCACGACGACATCATGGCGGTGGGCAACGGTGTCGATCCGCGGACAGGCATACAGGAATTTTCGCGGCGCCGATCCCAAGATCGACGGGCTGTTGAGGGCGCGCGGATTCGCGCCGCAGCCGCACCGGCACGCGCCGCACGGGCTCAAGCGGAGGGTGGATAATGCAATTGTTGGTACCGAATGCGTTGCATCACTACACGGTCAACATGGACGACTTGCCGCTTTCATGTCCCATGCCGGCGATGATGTTGTGGAATTCACACCCCAAGGTTTACCTGGCGATCGAGCCATCGGGCTGGGCAAAATGCTCTTACTGCGGCGCCGAATACACGCTGAATCGCGGCGCGACGGGCCATGCGGACATCGCTTCGGAGGTTGACCCGTAGAGAGCCAGGCGCGGGTTGCCCCGGCACTCTCCTAGGACTTGTAGTCGGCGTAGGATTTTTCCTCGACGATCGCAGAGCCGAGCCTGAGATTGATGCGCCGTTTGATTGCGGCCCGTTCATCGTTCTCGAAGTACACCGCCCTCGCGAGCCGGATGAATTCCGCATCGAAAGCCTGCGCCCGTTCCTTGTCGCGGATGTCGTCCTCGATGACCCAAAGCCGCTCGTTGACGGCATGCGAGCGCATCCACTTCGGATGCAACATCGATCTTCGCGTACGCCGAGCCGCTCCATGTCTCCTCGAGCGTGCGCAGTTCGAGGCGCACATTGGCGAGCTTTTGCGCGTCACTCATGCGATTCGATTTGATCCGCAGAATCGTGATCTTGTCGAGCATTTCGCCGGGCGATATGGGAACTCTGATTTCGCTCATCGGCGCATCTTAGCGAATATTTCGTGTTCTGCTGATAAACTCGATTTCCGGATCTTAGGCGGTTCCCAGTGGCGGGTGAAGTATGATCAATCGCGGCCAACGCACTGCCACCGCCACGGGCGTCATGCTGGCCGATCCTCATGACATCGGCGATGCGCTGCAGGGCGATCCCGGATCGCTGTTTGATCCAAACTTCTGGGCCGCGCGCGGTCAGCGCAGCAACGCATTGGGCGGCCGCGGCTCGGCGTGGTTCGTCGGAACCGAAGCCAACCCTTGGGTGCTGCGCCATTACCGGCGGGGCGGATACATCTCGCCGCTGATTTCTCCGGATCGCTATCTCTGGATGGGCGAGAATCGGGTGCGCTCCTTCGCCGAGTGGCGCTTGCTCGAATATCTCGTGCAGCGCGGACTGCCGGTGCCGCCGCCCGTCGCGGCCTGGTATCGGCGCGAGGGGTTGACCTATCACTGTGACCTGCTCACGCGGCGCATTGCGGGCGCTGAGTGCTTGACTGCGGCTCTGACCCACGCCGTGCAGCCCTTGAGCGTCTGGCAAAAGGTCGGCGCAGCCATCGCTCGGTTGCACGGTGCCGGCGCGGATCACGCCGATCTGACCGCCAACAATATTCTGCTCGACAGCCAGGATGCCGTCACGGTGGTCGACTTCGATCGCGGGCGCCTGCGCGCGCCGGGCGCATGGAGCCAGAGGAATTTGCAGCGCCTGCATCGCTCGCTGCGAAAGGTCTCCAAGGACCTTCCGCCCGACCGTTTCACCCCGGAGGCCTGGGGCGCATTGCTGGAAGGCTACCGCGCGGCCGGATGATGCGATTTTTTTATTCGTTGCTGATCCGCTGCGCGGCGCCCGTCGCCTTCACGATGCTGCTGTGGCGGGGCCTGCGCGACAGGAGTTACTGGCAGGGCTTGCGCGAGCGGTTTGGATTGGGGCCGTCCGTCGCCAATGGACCGGCCATCTGGCTGCACGCGGTTTCCTTGGGCGAGATGTCGGCGGCCGCGCCGCTGATCCGCGCAATCATGGCGAAACATCCGCATTCCCCGGTGGTGCTGACCTCGGCGACACCGGCCGGCCGCGCGCGCGCGCAGGCGTTGTTCGCCGGCGCCGCGGACATTCGGTATCTGCCCTATGACACGCCGGGATCGGTGCGGCGTTTTCTCACGCGGATTCAGCCGCGGCTCGGCGTCATCATGGAGACCGAGCTGTGGCCGAATCTATTCGCCCAGTGCGAGCATCGCGGCGTACCGATGTTGCTCGCAAGCGCCCGGCTTTCGGCCAAATCCGTGTCGCGTTATCGATATTTGCGCGCGTTGTTCGGCGGCGTGTTCAAGGGCAACGTCGTCGTAGCCGCGCAATCGGCGGCCGATGCGGAGCGCTTCGCGGCGATTGGCGCGGCCGCCGCAAAGATTCACGTCGTCGGCAACGTGAAATTCGATTTGCAGTTGGATGGCGCCAGTATTGAACACGGCAGGGATTTGCGGGCGCAGTACGGCGCCGCGCGGCCGGTGTGGATCGCCGGCAGCACGCACGCCGGCGAAGAGGAATTGATGCTGGACGCGCAGGGTATGCTGCAGGCGCATCTGCCCCGGGCACTGCTGATCCTCGTGCCGCGACACAAGGATCGCTTCGCCGGGGTCGCCGATCTGCTCACGCGCCGCGGCGTCAGATTCGTGCGCCGCAGCTCAAGGTGCGCGGTGAGTGCTGACACCGAGGTGTTGCTGGCCGATACCGTGGGCGAGCTTCCGATGCTGTACGCCTCGAGCGACGTGGCTTTCGTCGGCGGCAGTCTGGTGCCGATCGGCGGGCACAATCTGCTCGAGCCTGCAGCCTTGGGGTTGCCGGTGCTTGACCGGCCCCTCTCACTTCAACAGCAAAGAGATTGCGCAATTGCTCCTGCAACAAGGAGCCGCCGCCGAGGTCGTGAATCCGGCCGATCTGGCGGCGGTGCTGCAGCGTCTGCTCGAAGAACCTCTCGAGCGGCAGAGGATGGGCAGCCTCGGCGTCGCCATCGTCGCTGCGAATCGCGGCAGCGTGCAGCGGCTGGCGGAGCTTATTGAGGCGTTGTTGGCGCGCCGGCCGCCGTCGGCGCCGGCGGCGGCGCATCCGTCAGCAGGGCATTGATGCGCTGGAGACTTTGTTCCGACAGGATGCCCGCTGCCTGCTGCAGCTTGATCACATTCAGCATGTACTCATAACGGCTGCGCGAATAGTCGGTTTGCGCCTGCACCCATTGTTGCCGCGATTGCAGGACATCCACCGCGGTCCTGGTACCTGCCTCATAGCCGGATTCGGTGGCGCGCAGGGCGATGGTGTTGGATTCAACGGCGCGGCGCAGCGCCTTGACCCGCGACACCTCCGACAGCACGCCCAGATAGGCATCGCGCGCATCGTGCTCGGTCTGGCGGGCGACCCGTTCCAGGCGCTCCTTGGCTGCCCGATGCTGATAGACCGCCTGGCGCACCTGCGAGGAAACCATGCCTCCCGAGTACAAGGGAAACGTCAATTGAATACCGATCGAGCGCTGATTTTGATCGATCGCCGTTCCGCCCGCCGGACCGCCGGCGTCATAGGTATTCACGGCGTCGTTGGTGAGCTTGCCGGCGCTGCCCACCAGGTCGAGCGACGGATAATGGCCGCCTCGCGCCACCGAGACATTCTCGCGCGCGATATCGGCAGCCAAGCGGCTGGAGACCAGCGATAAATTCTGTTGCAGGGCCATCTCGACCCATCGATCCTCGCTGACGGGATCGGGATTCACCATTTCGAAGGGCTCGGTGGGACGGGCCAGGAAATCGAAGGGGTCGCCGACGATCTCGCGCAGCAGTTCTTGAGTCGAGGACAGGGCGCGTTTTGCGGCAATGACCGCGGCTGCCGTGCTGTCATGGGAGGCGCGCGCTTCCTCCACATCCGTGACCGCAATGAGCCCGATTCGATAGCGCGCCTCGGCCTGCTCGAGCTGGCGGGACACCGAGATCAGCGCCGATTGCTGCGCCTCGAGATCGTCTTGCGCACCGAGCACGTCGAAATACCGCTGGGAGACCCGCTCCATCAGATCCTGTTGCGCGGCTTGGTAGTCCGCTTCGGCTTGCGCCACCTGCGAATCCGCGCGCTTCAAAGCCTCCCAATTCTCCCAGCGGAACAGGCTCTGCCTCAGATCGACGGTGTAGTGATGAATGGTGGTGTCCGTTGTGCCGGTAAAGAGGAAAGATTCGAAGACACTCGCCTGGCGTGCCGGCCGGGGCGCAGGGCGTGCCGGCGGGGATGCTCGGAGCCGCAAGGCGGCAGCTGCACCGATTGGGTGGTGTTCTGGGATCCCACGTCACGTTCTTTCGACACCAAGGCGTTGCCGGCCAGCTGCGGCAACAACGCCGACAGGGCCTGAGGCTTCGCTTCCAGGGCCGCGAGGCGCGTGGCCTCCGCCTCCCGCAGCTGCGGATCGTTTTGGAGCGCACGCTGGTAAACGGCCAGCAGGTCCGCCGCCGGCGCGGCATTCGCGGCGAGAAACAGGACAAACACGCTCAAAAGTTGCTTCATGAATTAACCTGTTTTGCCTCAACCGGCAAGGTAGTATAGTGTTGTATACTACTATATCACCTAATGGAAGTCGGTCAATACTGCGGAATCGTCGGGTCAAGGTCCCGGGACCAGGCCAAAATGCCGCCGGCCAGATTGAAGACCGAGGTAAAGCCCTGGCGCTCGAGAAACTGCGCCACCTGGGCGCTGCGGCCACCGGAACGGCAAATAACCACCGTCTCGCGCTTGGGGTCGAGCTCCCTCAACCGATCGGAGATCTCGCCCATCGGGATATGCACGGTCAGCGTGGGTACCGGCGCCAAAGCCGTTTCCCAGTCCTTCGCGAACATCGAGAAGCGTCAGTTCCGCCCCGCCGCGGCGCCGGTCGAGGAATTCACCCGGGCTCAATTCCTTGACCATTTTCTAAAACACGAAGCGCTGAGCCGCGGCCGCGTTGATCAGAGGATCAACAACGGTTTCAAACAAGCTCTCGCGAATCCATTCGGTGTCATCGACCCGGCGGATCAAGACGGCATCCATGACCGGCGCGGCACCGATGATGGCAAACAAGCGTCCGCCGATGGCCAACGAGCGCTCGAAGCGCGAGTCATAAATCGGCAACGAGCCGGTCATCGCGATGACGTCGTATTCACCCAGATCGCCCTCAAAGGCATCCCGGGTCTGAAACTCAACCCTCGCACCCGGAACGGCACGCAAGTTCGCGGCCGCGGCCGCGGTGAATTGCGGATGGATGTCGATGGCGCGAGTGGAGGAACCCAACAGGCTCAAGCACGCGGACAGATAGCCCGTGCCGCAGCCGATTTCAAGCACGCGGTCGGCGGCGAGAATCCCGAGGGCCTGCAGAATGCGGCCCTGGAGTTTCGGCGCGAGCATGCTTTGGCCCAAGCCGATCGGTATCGGCGCATCGGCAAATGCCAGCTCGCGGTACTCCGGCGGCACAAACGCTTCGCGAGGTACCGCGGAAAAGACATCGAGCACGCGCGGATCAAGAACCTCCCATGTGCGAATCTGCTGATCTACCATTTGCTGCCGAGCGGCCAACGTATCCATGAGTTCTCGCGCGCGATTAAGGCCGCTGATTATGGTCAATTTCCACAGGCTACGCGAGCCCCTTGAGCTATTCTTCGCACACGGCGATTCGCGGCGTGTCCAGCCCATGAAGGGTCCCAAGATAAAGCGCCGATAAGACTCGTCGTCATCGAGGTCAGCGTTGCCCTTGTTTTCCCTGCTGTTGTGGTTGGTGACCGCGGCCATCTTGGCGGTGGGCTTCGCCGTGCTCTTCGCATGGAGGCGGCGCCAGGAGCATGCGGTCAACGAATTCTCCAGCCAGATCCGCCATCTCATCGAGGCGGGCGCGCCGCCCGGGACGCATCGCGCTCGAAGGAAAACCCGGAGCATTGGGCCAGCTTGGCGCCGCTGTCAACAAATTGCTGGAGAACCTCGAACAGCGCGGTGCGCGGCTGCAGGATCGCGAGCAGCTGTTTCAACGGCTGGTCGAGACCGTGCACGATGCCGTGCTCGTGCACCGCAAGCAGATTCTTTTCGCCAATGCGCGCTTCCTGTCGATGCTGGGCATGAACTCGGCGGACGTCATCGGCCGATCGTTGACTGATTTCGTCTCTCCGGAATATGTCGAGCTGGTGGAAAGCAATTTGCGGCGGCGCCTCGCCGGCGACCCGGCCGCCGAGCGCTCCGAAGTCGAGCTGATGGATGCCCAGGGCCAGGTGACCCGGGTGGAACTCTCCAGCACCGTGATCGACAGCGCGGGCGAGCCGGCGTTGCTGCTCACCGCGCTCGAAATGCTGCCGGTCGCCATTGCGACCATCTGCCTCGCCTGCTGCCGCGCGGCATGGCGACCCTCGACGCCATGGCTGAAAGCGTCATCACGGTCGATGGCGACGGCCGGATCGATTACATCAACCATGCCGCGGAAGTTCTTCTCGGCCAGCCGGCCGATCGCGTGCTCGGCCGTTTCTTTCCGGAGGTTGCCTCGCTGGTCGATGAGTCGGACCGCCGCTCTCTCGGCGATCCGGTGCGCAAGGCATTGACCACCGGCGGCCGCGTCACCGTGGGCCGACGCGCGGTTTTGGTTCCCAGCAATCCGGGCGTGGAGCGTTTCGTGGAAATCAGCGTGACGCCGCTGCGCCTCGAGGGCAAGGAAGTCTCCGGACTGGTTCTGGTGCTGCACGACACCAGCGAATTGCGCGGTCTCACCAGGCAAATGACCTACCAAGCCAGCCACGACGCGCTGACGGGGCTCGCGAACCGCCGCGAATTCGAGCGCCGTTTGCAGGAGGCAATGGATTCGGCGCAGACCGGCGAAATCGGTCATGCGCTGTGCTATCTCGACCTGGATCGATTCAAGGTGGTGAACGACACCTGCGGTCACACGGCCGGCGACAACATGCTGCGCGAGATCGCCTCCCTCATCAAGGAAGCGGTGCGCGATTCGGATACCGTGGGCCGCATCGGCGGCGACGAGTTCGCGCTGCTCCTGGTCGGATGCCCGCTGGAAAAGGCGCGGCAGATCGCCGACAACGTGGTGCGTTCGGTGAACGAATTTCGCTTCGTCTGGAAGGACCGGATCTTCAACGTCGGCGTCAGCATCGGCCTCGTGGAAATCGGCCGCGGCGGCGGCACGATCGAGGACCTCCTGAACTCGGCGGACTCCGCCTGCTATGTGGCGAAGAAGCAGGGCGGATTGCACGTTCACGTCTATTCGGCGCGCGAGGAGGCAAACGCGCGCCACAGCGGCGAGATCCACTGGCTGCAAAAGCTGCAAGGCGCGCTACGCGACAACAAGTTCGAGCTCTACTTCCAGCCCATCGTGCATGCGCGGGCGAACGGCGTAACCGGTCCGGCGCTCGAGGTCTTCGTGCGTCTCCCGGGCGAGGGCGGACAGCCGCCCGTGCCGCCGGCGCAGTTCATTCGTGCGGCCGAGCGCTACCGCTTGATGCCGCACGTCGACCGCTGGGTCGTGCAAGCGGTGCTGTCCGCGCTGGGCCGCGGCGGCTTGAAGCTGCCGCCCGGGCGCAGCGTTGCGGTCAATATCGCCGGCCAGACGTTGGGCGACGGTGAATTTCTGGAATTCGTGGTCGAATGTTTCGATCACACCGGCGCGTCTCCCAGCGACATCTGCTTCGAAGTCACCGAAAGTTCGGTGTTTGCGAATCTCGATCATGCACAGCGCTTCATCGGCGTGCTGCACGGCATGGGCTGCGAATTCGCTCTCGATGATTTCGGCAGCGGCTTCAGTTCATTCTCGACCTTGAAAACCTTGCCGATGGACTATCTGAAGATCGATGGCTCCTTCATCAAGAATCTGGCCGGCGATACCGTGAACCAAGCGATGGTCGCGGCGATGATCGAGTTGTCGCGCAGCCTGAATTTCCGTGTCGTCGCCGAGCACGTGGAAGATCAACAGTCGCTGGACGCGGTGACGGGTATGGGCATCGATTTCGTGCAGGGCTACATCGTCGGGCCGCCCCCAACCGCTGTCCATGGTCCCAAATCCTGCCTGAAGAGCCCATGCGCGCCTTATAACGCGCGCGCAGGCCTTCATAACAAACTTCTATGGCATTTAAGCCATGCTTAGGAGGAAAATCCCCCGAACATCCCGAGGGATCGTCAACGAGGTGCAACATGCCTTTTTTTGAGGACAATACCAAGTCCATCGGTCATACGCCGTTGGTGCGCATCAACCGTCTCGACGCCAGCAGCGGCGCGACCGTCCTGGCCAAGATCGAAGGCCGCAATCCCGCCTACTCGGTGAAGTGCCGCATCGGCTCCGCGATGGTGTGGGACGCCGAGGAGCGCGGCGCGTTGAAGCCCGGCATGTCCATCGTCGAAGCCACCAGCGGCAACACCGGCATTGCACTCGCCTTCGCGGCCGCGGCGCGCGGTTATGGCTGCGTGCTCACCATGCCCGATACCATGACCATGGAGAGGCGCAAGGTATTGGCGGCATTCGGTGCGAAGTTGGTGCTGACGCCGGGCGCAAAGGGCATGAAGGGCGCGATCGCCAAGGCCGAGGAATTGGCCGCGACCGAACCGCGCAAGTATCTGCTGATGAAGCAATTCGAAAATCCGGCCAATCCGGGAATTCACGAAAAGACCACCGGGCCCGAGATCTGGAACGACACCGATGGCAAAGTCGATATCTTCGTCAGCGGCGTCGGCACCGGCGGTACGCTCACCGGCGTTTCGCGCTACATCAAGAAGACGCGCGGCAAGGCGATTCTGACCGTGGCGGTGGAACCCACGCATTCGCCGGTGATCACTCAAACGCGGGCCGGTCAGCCGCTGACGCCGTCGCCGCACAAGATCCAAGGCATCGGCGCAGGATTCGTCCCGCACAATCTGGATCTATCGATGGTCGATCGCGTCGAGCAGGTGAGCAACGATGAAGCCATCGACTTCGCGCGCCGCCTGGCACGCGAGGAAGGCCTGCTGTCCGGCATTTCCAGCGGCGCGGCGATCGCGGTCGCGGTGCGATTGGCGCGCGAGCCCGCCAATGCCGGCAAGACCATTGTCGTGATCCTGCCGGATGCCGGCGAGCGCTATCTGTCGGGCGCGCTGTTTGAAGGACTGTTCGAGGAAGTCGAGAAGATGCAGGCGGTTGCCTGAAGAACTCCATGAGCGCCACCTTCTCAGCGAAGCCTTCGAGCGATGCGCCGGAAGATCTCACCGGGAAATTGCTCGACAGCTATCTCAAGGATGAGCGCGCACGGCGAATTTCGCAGCGCTATCTGCCGTCGCGCGAGGCCATCGTCGAGATATTGGAGTCGGTGCTCGACTTGATGTACCCCGGCTATTTCGGGCGGCAGGATCTGAACCGCGACAATTTGAGTGCGCATATTTCGCAGATGGTGGCGGTGCTGGCGCCAAAACTGGAGCGTGAACTGGAGCATTGCCTGTGCTACGGCCGTGAAAGGGAACGGGAAAACGAGCGCGGGCGTGCGGCGCCCGAGTTCGGCGAGTGCGCACCGCGGGCGCATGAATTGGCGCAGATATTTCTGCGCCGCCTGCCGCAGATCCGCGATCTGCTGATTCGCGACGTGCAGGCCGCCTTTGACGGCGATCCCGCGGCGCTGAACCTGGATGAAATCATCCTCGCCTATCCCGGCGTGCTCGCGGTCAGCGTGTATCGCATCGCGCACGCGCTATACGACCTGGGCGTACCGATGATGGCGCGCATCATGACCGAGTGGGCGCATTCAAAGACCGGCTGCGATATTCATCCCGGCGCAACCATCGGGGCGGCGTTTTTCATCGACCATGCCACGGGTGTGGTCATCGGCGAGACCACGGTCATTGGCGATGGGGTCAAGCTCTACCAGGGCGTGACCTTGGGAGCGCTCTCGTTTCCGCGGGACGCGAAGGGCCAGATCATTCGCGGCAAGAAACGCCATCCCACGGTGGAGAGCGGCGCGACTCTGTACGCCAATGCCACCGTGCTGGGCGGCCAAACCGTGGTGGGCGCCGACAGCGTGATCGGCGGTTCGGTATTTCTCACCCGCAGCGTGCCGCCGCGCTCGCGTGTCTCCTTGAAGGAGCCGGAGCTGCGCGTCGCGACGCGCGACGGCGCGGCGGAACCGGACGCGATCTACTTTGATATTTATGCGTTTGCTCAGCAGCTCGGAACCACTGATCTTGGTGCGCACCGGCTTACTCCTGAGCGAGCCTTTTGGCTTGCGCAATGAGGTCATGCCTTCGTCCCACGCGCGACTCATATTTTCTGCGGTTTCACGCCATCGGGGCTCGTTCTTTGAAGCTTCGATCATCTCTCGGCTGAGTTCTACGGCTGATTCGCATAGCCGCTCCACCATGTCCGCGTAGTCGCGAGGCGAGATATTCAGCTGAACCTTGAAGAAGGTTTCCAGGGATTTGCCGGGCGCCCAGGTCTTGCGGCCACCGATGGACAGTCCGGGCTGATTGCTCGCAAAGCGCTGATAAGCTTGGGTCGTAACAATATCGTAAATCGGGGTATATCCGACGTCCGCTCGATCCGAGTACAACAGAGCGATATTCTTGGAATGGCAATCCGCATTGCGCACTATATAGTTTGTAAGTAGGTGCCAACCCAGCTGCACGATCTGCGCTCGAACCCCAGCGGATTGCAGGTAAGCCCGCGTCGCTTTCAACGCCTTTTCCATAGACGGCGCGTATTTCTCGTTGGGAGGCAAACCAAGCAAGCTACAGGCGTCTTCAACTCCTCTGGTCGGAACGCCCTGCTCGTCGATATCAAATCGGTCGACCATCAAGACGCGTCCATCATTCGACATGGTCGCTTTGGCGACCCCGGCCACGTGCAAGCGATCAGTACTCCAGAGAATAGAACTCGTTGAAGCCAAGATAGGGGGTGGAATCATCAGAACCTTTGATGATGTGGCGAGAGGTCCGAAGCGACGACTTCCCGAGTGGCGCGGCCTCATTGATTTCGCCTGGAGCCAGAAATTTTGGTACTGCGCCAGAAATGGCGGCGCGCGCATAGCGCCGCACGAGTTGCTCGAAATGCTCAGCGGTATTTTCTGCAGTCAACAGTTCAGCGAAGTTCATTGCGGGCGGCGCACCCGGCACTTCATCTTCGACGCTAAGGGTCACGCGGCCAATGCCGAAGCCACCAACGACAGCGAGCAAGGATAGATCTGTGCCATCCAAGAGGTGACCGAAGTCTTCGCGAATGACGTCGAGGAGGAATCCCTCAGGAAGATTTTGACGGAAGAATGGGTGTAGATCGCGGGGCCAACGCCAGGCTTGTTCTTGCACTGGCATTGCCAAACTCACGAAGTCGCCAGGTTCGGTTCCCGGAAGATACTTGAGGACATATTCGTCACGTTCGCGGTACAGCTGCGCGACGCGTACGCCGCGTACGCGAACATCGAGCTTCACAGCGGTGGCTCATCGGAGCGTTGCTCGGCCAGGATATCCTCCAGCGTGCGAGTGTGGCTCGATTTGACGACCTTCAGATCGTAGCCTGCGGCTTCAAGTAACCGCAGCAAGACAGAGAGACCGATATCACCCTTGGCCAGGGTCTCCAGCCGTGTCACGGTAGAGCGGGCGAGGCCTGCGCGTGTGGCTAATTCCTCTTGGGAAAGGCGTTCATCTTTCCGGAGCTTGCGTAGTTGTTCCGCCATTTCGGCGAGCGTAGTCATGGGCCAATTGTAACCCATAACCTCAAAAGCAGGTTATAAAATGTACCTCTTAGGCCTCAATAATCATTAAAATTGACAATTATGAGGCCTTAAAGGTACATTTTTCTACATCATTTTGGCGAGGACTGGCACCAACAGCAGCGCGACGATGTTGATGATCTTGATCAAGGGGTTGATCGCAGGTCCCGCCGTGTCCTTGTAGGGGTCGCCGACCGTATCGCCGGTCACGGCGGCCTTGTGTGCGTCAGATCCCTTGCCGCCGAAATGGCCTTCCTCGATGTATTTCTTGGCATTGTCCCAGGCACCGCCGCCGGTGGTCATGGAGATGGCAACGAACAGGCCCGTGACGATGGTGCCGATCAAAAGACCGCCCAGCGCCTGTACGCCGGAGCCCGGACCCATCAACCAGTTCACGACGAAGACCAGCACGATGGGCACGAGGATGGGCAGCAGCGACGGGACGATCATTTCCTTGATGGCCGCCTTGGTCAGCATGTCCACCGCACGCGAGTAATCGGGCTTGGCGGTGCCTTCCATGATGCCGGCGATTTCCCTGAACTGCCGCCGCACTTCGTTGACCACCGCGCCCGCAGCGCGGCCCACGGCCTCCATGGCCATGGCGGCAAACAGGTAGGGCACGAGACCGCCGATGAACAGGCCGATGATCACCGCCGGGTTCGACAGATCGAAAGTCGTCGCGTGACCCAGGCTCTCGCCGAGCTTGTGGGTGTAGTCGGCAAACAGCACCAGCGCAGCCAGACCCGCCGAGCCGATTGCATATCCCTTGGTAACGGCCTTGGTGGTGTTGCCGACGGCGTCCAGAGGATCGGTGACATCGCGTACCTTCTTGTCCAAGTGCGCCATCTCGGCGATTCCGCCCGCATTGTCGGTGATGGGTCCGTAGGCATCGAGCGCCACGATCATGCCCGTCATGGACAGCATGGCGGTGGCTGCGATGGCGATGCCATACAGTCCCTCGAGCTGGAAAGAGGCCCAGATGCTCAAGGTCACGGCAATGACGGGCAGGGCGCAGGCCTTCATCGAGACGCCCAGTCCGGCGATGATGTTGGTGGCATGGCCGGTCTGCGACGCTGCGGCCACGTGCTGCACGGGCTTGTACTCCGTGGCCGTGTAGTACTCGGTAATCACGATCATCGCGGCCGTGAGGGCCAGGCCCACCAGCGTGCATAGCCAGATCTTCATGGCGTGATCGCCCATGATCTGTTGCGACACGAAGTAAAATGCGATCGCGGAAATCACGGCCGATACGATGACGCCCTTGTAAAGCGCGTTCATGATCTTGCCGCCCTCGCCGGTGGAGACGAAGAAGGTGCCGATGATGGACGAGACGATGGAAATCGCGCCGAGAACCAAGGGAAACAAAATGGCCCGCGCGCCCAGGTTTGTCATGACCAGGCCGCCCAGCAGCATGGTGGCAACCAAAGTCACCGCATAAGTCTCGAACAAATCCGCCGCCATGCCGGCGCAGTCGCCGACATTGTCGCCGACGTTGTCCGCAATCACGGCCGGATTGCGCGGGTCATCCTCGGGGATGCCGGCTTCCACCTTGCCCACCAAATCTGCGCCGACATCCGCGCCCTTGGTGAAAATGCCGCCGCCCAAACGCGCGAAAATCGAAATCAGCGAGCCGCCGAAGGCCAAACCCACGAGCGAGCGTAGCGCCTCTTCCGAATCGCCCAGAAATCGCAACATGCCGAAGTAGTACCCCGCCACGCCGAGCAATCCCAAGCCCACCACCAACATGCCGGTGATGGCGCCGCCGCGGAAAGCGACCTTCAGTGCCGCATTGATGCCGTTGTGCGCGGCCTGCGCGGTGCGAACATTGGCGCGCACGGAAATGAACATGCCGATGTAGCCGGCGAGCCCGGAGAGAATGGCGCCGACCGCGAAACCGCCGGCGGTGGCCCATGAGAGCGCGAATCCGAGCGCAAAGAACAGGATCACACCCACTATGGCGATGGTCGAGTACTGGCGATTCAAGTAGGCGCGCGCGCCGGCTTGAATGGCCGCCGCGATTTCCTGCATGCGGGGATTGCCGGCCGGCTGAGCCAGAATCCAACGCACCGAAATGACGCCGTAGAGGATCGCAACAATGCCTGCTGCAATGGCCAACCATAGCGCACATTCTAGAGTCATGGGTAGTCTCCCTTCAGACTTATGTTATTGAAAACTAAGAGATTAGTGATAAAAATGGGACGCGACTATAGCACAAAAGGCGTTCGCAGGCGCTTGGGCACGCTCATCCCCTTGAGAGTCACGTATCGGGGCAGGCCGTCACGGTAAGGGGGGTAGCTTTCCCCACCGATCAGCGGCTGCAAATACCGGCGGCAGGCGTTCGTGATGCCAAACCCATCCGCGGTGATGAAATCGCGGGGCACTTTCTTTTCCTGGTTGGCGATCGCAGACAGAGGCGCCTCGCCGATGCTCCATCGATACGGCTTCGTGGACTTTCTGATGATCACGGGCATCACGGCGTTCTTGCCCTTGATGGCGAATTCCACGGCGGCCTTGCCGACCGCGTACGCTTGGTCGACGTCCACCTTGGAGGCGATGTGGCCGGCCGAGCGCTGCAAATAGTCGGCGACGGCCCAATGGAACTTGAAGCCGAAGGCCTGCTGAGTCATCTGGGCCACGACGGGACCGACGCCGCCTAACTGTGAATGACCGAAGGCATCCTTCGTGCCGGCCTCCGCCAGGAATTTCCCGTCAGGGTCCTTCACGCCTTCCGAAACCACGATGACGCAAAATCCACGCTTCTCAACCGTGTCCTTCACTCTTCGCAGGAAAGCATCGCGATCGAAGGCGATCTCGGGAAACAAAATGATGTGCGGCGCATCGCCGGCTTTCTGTGCGGCCAGGCCGCCTGCGGCTGCCATCCAGCCCGCATGCCGACCCATCACTTCCAGCACGAATACCTTGGTGGACGTGCGAGCCATGGAGGCCACGTCGAGAGCGGCCTCGCGCGTCGACACGGCAATGTACTTGGCGGCGGAACCGAAGCCCGGACAGCAATCGGTGACGGGCAAGTCATTGTCGACGGTTTTGGGTATGCCGACGCAAATGATGGGGTAGTCCATCTGTACCGCGATTTCGGACACCTTTTGTGCGGTGTCCATGGAATCATTGCCGCCGTTGTAGAAGAAATAGCCTATGTCGTGGGCGCGGAAAATATCTATCAGGCGCTCGTACTGGGTGCGGTTCTTGTCGATGCCGGCCAGCTTGTAGCGCGCCGATCCGAACGCACCCCCCGGCGTATGGCGTAAACCTTTGATGGTGGCCTTGCTCTCCTTGCTGGTATCGATCATATCCTCGGTGAGCGCGCCGATGATCCCATGCCTGCCGGCATAAACTTTGCCGATTTTGCCGGCATGACGGCGGGCTGTTTCGATCACCCCGCAGGCCGACGCATTGATGACCGCGGTCACGCCGCCCGATTGTGCATAAAAGGCGTTCTTTTTGGCCACGATAGCCCCTCACAGGTTGGGCGCGCAGAATAGCCGATCGGCGCGTCCTCTGGTACGGTAGCGCGCTTTTACCAGCAAAAGAATCATGAGAATAGTCTTATTGGGAGCCCCCGGTTCCGGCAAGGGCACGCAGTCGCAGCTGCTGATCAAAGCCTATGGCATACCCCAGATATCCACGGGCGACCTGCTGCGCGAGGCGGTCGCCAAACGCACGGAATTGGGTCTGCGCGCCAAGTCGGCCATGGACGCGGGAAAGCTCGTCGATGATGCCACCGTACTGGGGATGATCCGCGAGCGCTTGAGCAGGCCCGATGCGGTCAAGGGCTTCATTTTGGACGGGTTTCCGCGGAACATTCCCCAGGCACAAGCCCTGCAGGGGATGCTCGCGGAAATGGGCACGCCCCTGTCCGCGGTGGTGCTGCTCAATCTCGATTTGGGAATTCTCTTCAAGCGGCTCACGGGACGCAGGATCTGCGAGACCTGCGGAAGAGTGTTCAATATCTACACCTCGCCCCCGGGGACGCTCCCACACTGCGATCACTGCGGGGAAAAAGGCCGTCTCATTCAGCGGCCCGACGACAAGGAAGAGGTCATCACCAAGCGGCTCGAGGTCTACGATGCGCAGACCAAACCGTTGATCAAGCATTACACCGATGCCGGACTGCTGCGCGTCGTGGATGCGGACGCCGATGTGGACACGGTATTCAAGAATATTCAGCTCGCCTTGAACCCGTCCAAGGATGGTCGGACAGGCTCCTAGGATTTGGCGATACAGTCGAGCAGCCTTGCGCCGATTTCCTGCAAGCGCCACCCCGAGAGCGCGTGCGAGTCACGCCGGCCCATGGCGAGGGCCTTCAATTCGCCGCGCGGCGCCAGAACCTCGGCGCTCAGCTCGAGTTCCGCCGCGCGCGCATCGACGATCTTGCTCAAGCGGTCGAGCAGAGCTTTTTGCTCGGGAGTCGGGCGCGACTCCTGCACCGGTTCAAGGTCGTCTGCACTCAGGCTCGGTGCGCCCTGCAAGGCCTCCAGCAACGCGCGCGCGAATTTATCGTTCATCGGCTGCACGGCGCTCAGCGCTGCGGTCGTGCCCGGGTTGGCCTGCGCGATCGAAAACAGCGCCGCGTCCGAAAGAATCCACGCGCGCGGCAGATCGCGCTCGCGCGCCAATTTCTCGCGCCACACCGCAATCGCTTTGGCGCGCGCACGCGGTGCCGGTTCCAGTTGGCCGATGCCGCGCAGGCGAACCCAGCTTTTTGCCGGATCCGGTTCATAGAGGCTCAAGTCCTCCAATGCAGCGCAGTCCTCGGCCACCCAGTGCTCTCGTCCCAGCGCGCTCAAACGCCGCGTGAGTTCCGCGGCAATATCGCCGAGATACAGGACATCGTCCGCTGCGTACTCCAACTGTTCCTGGGTCAGCGGCCGCTTTGACCAGTCGGTGCGGGTCTGTCCCTTGGGAATGGTGACATCCAGCAGTGTTTTCACCAGTTCCGCGTAGCCGACCTGGGGTTTCATGCCGATGCACGCGGCGGCGATCTGGGTATCGAAAACCGGCGACACGACCCGCTTGCTGGAGAGGTACAACGCTTCGAGGTCCTGGCGTGCGGCATGCATGATCTTGCGCGCGCGCGGCGCGGTCAGGATGGGCAGCAGCGCGTCGAGGCCGCCGACCTTGAGCGTGTCGACGCACCAAATCCGGCTTCCGGCCGAGAGTTGCAGCAGGCACAACCTGGGAAAAAAGGTGCGCTCGCGCAGGAATTCCGTATCGACTCCGATCGACTCCTGCGGCTCCAATGCCTGCGCAAGCCGCACGAGCTGCTCGCTATGATCGACCCAAATCGCATCGGACATGCCGTTACCACGTGTACAATTTGGAATGAATTATGACTGAATCGGTATGCTGAGACTCGCAAAAGCATTTTTGGAAATTGCACTGTGGAAGAAAACGCCGGCGCATCTACCTGCGTCGCCGTTCCTGCTGGCCTTGATCTCCTGTGTCGCGGCGTTGCTGGAGGTCTTGAGCAATTTCCTGCCGCCCAGCCGGCGCGACGGAATCTTGCCGGGCATTCTATTGAGCGTGGCATTGCCGCTCGGCTTCGCCTGGGGCCTGCTCGCGGTGGCCAGGCGCAGAGAGCGTTTCTTGCAGACGGCCAGCGCACTGCTGGGCGTGGAAGTTCTCGCGGAAATCGTGATTTACCCGGTGATCGCCGTGCTGCGCGTCATGGGAACGGACCGGTTGACTTCGAATCCTCTCGGCCTGTTGTTGTCCGCCGCTTATATCGTGGGCATCATCTGGTACTTGCTGGCCAGCGCGCATGTCTGGCGGGCAGCCCTGGATTCCGGGCTGCTGCTGGGCGGCGTCATCAGCGTAGGCTACTTCATCCTGTCGAACGTGCTCGAGTTCCAGGTTTCCCCGCCATGACGCACATCCACATCCTGGGGATAGGCGGCACCTTCATGGGTGGCGTGGCCGCCATTGCCAAGGCCGCTGGTTTTCGGGTCACCGGGTCGGATCTCAACGTGTATCCGCCCATGAGCACGCAGCTGGAGCAGCTGGGGATCGAACTCGTCTCCGGATATGGCGCGGAACAGCTGGATCTTGAACCCGACATCGTCGTGGTCGGCAATGCCTTGAGCCGCGGCAGTCCGGTCGTCGAAGCCATGCTCGATCGCGGCATGGCCTACACCTCGGGGCCGCTGTGGCTCGCCGACCAGGTGCTGCGCGACCGGCATGTGATCGCGGTGACCGGCACGCACGGCAAGACCACCACCACCGCCATGCTCACCTGGATTCTGGAGCACGCGGGCCTCGAACCCGGCTACCTGGTGGGCGGTGTGCCGGGAAATTTCGAGTCCAGCGCACGCCTCGGCAAGTCGCCGTTCTTCGTCATTGAAGCGGACGAGTACGACACGGCCTTCTTCGACAAGCGGGCCAAGTTCGTGCACTACCGTCCGCGCACCGCGATCCTCAACAATTTGGAATACGATCACGCGGACATCTACCCCGACGTGGCATCGATCCGGCGGCAATTCAATCAACTGCTGCGCACGATACCGGGAGCAGGGCGGCTGATCGTGAACGGCGAAGATCCCGAGCTCAAACGCACCCTGAGCGAGGGCTGTTGGACGCCGCAGGAATCCTTCGGAGTGGTGCGGGCGGATGGCCAGGCTTGGGATTGGAGTGCGCAGATCGCGAAGGATTCTGCCGCGAGCCGCTTCCGGGTGCATCGCGCCGGCCGCGCGGTTGCGGAGGTGTCGTGGGATCTGATCGGCGATCACAATGTCATGAATGCCCTGGCTGCCATCGCCGCCGCGCAGCATGCCGGTGTGGATCCGGCGCGGGCCGCCGCGGCACTGCACGCTTTTCGCGGCGTCAAGCGCCGCATGGAGGTACGCGGCGTCGTGGGCGGCGTGACCGTGTACGATGATTTCGCGCATCATCCCACGGCAATCGAGACCACATTGCGCGGCCTGCGGTCGCGTGTCGGCAACGCGCGCATCATCGCCGTGCTGGAACCTCGCTCCAACACCATGAAACTGGGGGTGCACCGCGATCAGCTGGCACCCGCGCTGGGCGCGGCCGACTCAAGCTGGTTCTTCTGTCCCAAGGACCTGGGTTGGGATCTGGCAGGCGCGGTGAGCGCATTGGGCGAGCGCGCACACTTCGCGGCGACGGTGGAGTCGCTGGTGCAGGAGCTGGCGGCGCAGGCGCGCGCGGGCGATCACATTCTCGTGATGAGCAACGGCGGCTTTGGCGGTCTGCATGACAAATTATTGTCGGCGTTGAGGCGTAGTACCCAGACAGGCTCCCGGTGAGCGCGGCGTCTCGATCGATCGCGCTGTTCCCGCTCAACATCGTGCTGTTCCCCGGCGGACCGTTGCCGCTGCGAATTTTTGAAACCCGCTACGTCGACATGGTGCGGCGTTGCCTGCGCGAGGATCAACGGTTCGGCGTGGCATTGATCCGCGAAGGCAACGAGGTTGGTCCGGCCGAAACCTTCGAAGTCGGAACGCTCGCGAAAATCGTCGACTTCCATCAACTGTCGGATGGATTTCTAGGGCTTTCCTGCGTTGGCGAGGAGCGCTTTCGAATCATGAGCCGCAGCCGCCAGGTCGACGGGCTCAACCTGGCGCAAATCGAGGAGATTCGCAGCGAGCCCAAGCTCAAGGTGCCGGAGCACCATGCGCGCCTGCCGAAATTGCTGGAGAGCGTGCTGCCGCAGCTGGGCGAGGTCTACGCGGGCATCGAGATGCACCTGGACGATGCGGCGTGGGTCGGGTTTCGGCTCGCGGAGATATTGCCGATTGCCGCGACCGAGAAGCAATTCTTTCTCGAACTCGACGATCCGCTGCGGCGGCTGGACGCCTTGAGCCCGCTGGCAAGGTCGCCCGAACAAGGGCCGCCTCCAACACCCGGCTAGAACAGCCGGTACGTCGACTAGAACAGCAGGTAGGTCGAGATGATGTACTTGTCGTTCGATTTGGGCGGCAGGCCGGCGTGTTGGAACATCCAGTAGGGCGGAAACATCAGCAAGCGCCCGGCCTTCGCACTGATGCGTACGCCAAGGTCGGGAAAATCAGTCTCGCCGCCGCGCGCCACGTCGTTCAGATACCAAATGAAAACCAAGTAACGATTGCTGGTGTAATCCAGCGCATCGAAATGCGGCTGAAACTGGTCGCTCCCTTCCACGAAATAACGCTTGATACGCAGGTTTTCGACCCGCTCGCGCGGCGGCACCGGCAACGTCAATTTCAGCTGTGCATTGTAGCGGTCCAGATATTGAAAAATCTGTCCGCGAAAAAAGTTCACGGTATCCGCGTCGGCGACCTTGCTGACATTGAGTTCCGTCCACGAACTCTGGCCCAGCTGAGGCATCACGCCGCGTCCATTGCGTGTATGAAGCCGCGCCAGCTTCTCGAAGGAATCGATCATTTGCGCGCACAGAACCGGGGGCAGCGCTTGATCGAAACACTGCAGGTAGCCCGCAAGACCGCGTGCTGCAGGAGTTTGCTGTGACGCCGCGGATGGCTGAATTGAACTGCTCAATTCAATTCCTCCAGGTGCCGGTCGAATTCGATCGCGGCCGCGATCAGCCGGCAGAGCGCCTGCTGCTCCGCTTCGGAAAGATCGGGATGCCAAATTTCCGCGATCAGCGCGCGCACCGGACGCTCGCCGGAATTCAAGTATTCGACGCCGAAACTGGGATCCAGCACCAGACTCCGGCCAGCGTCCAGCCGGCATTTTTCACCGCCCACGATTACATCGAGCGGCGCGCTGTGCGCGGAATTGCAGACCAGCCGGCAGCGCGAGTTGGCGCGGCCGTAGTGACGCGGCACGCGGCCGCGTGGAGGCAGCGCGACGATCTCGACGTCGGGTGCGTCATGGGGCACGCGGGCGAGCGGCAGTTCCGCCGCCACGCTTTGCAGCCTCGGCGCGTGATGCCTTGCTTCGTATTGCAGTACACCGCGCTGGAATACACTGACCTGAATGGAGCCCGCGGCGCCGACGCAGGCATCCATTTCCTCGCCGCACGATGCGATCAGCGCGACGGCGCCATCCAGCCACGCAAAGCCTTTGGGATCGAGGAAGCAGCGTGTCTTGATATCCGGCACATGCAGGCTGCCGGGCCGTTGGCGTGGGTCCGCCATCACCGGCGCGCGCGCGTCCAGGTACATCTCCAGCGCCTGCACGATTCTGCTGCTGGACCCACCGGCGGTGCCGTGGTCCGGGTGTTGCAGAACCTGCTCGAACCATTTGCGACGGCCCGTCGTCACGAAACTTGCGGCGCGGGTCAAAAGCGAATCCAAATCCGGCTCGCTCTGGTCCCTGGGAGCCGCGCTGTTTGCAGCCCCGGCCTCCCGCAGGCCCAGAGAATAGTGCATCAGCGCCAGATCGGGCCGCTGGTCGAGTTCCAGCACGTGGGCCAGAGTCAGCCGCGCGAATGCATGGCGGCCGGAGGCAAGCCGCACCCCGCGCTCGAGCACATAGCGCGCGGCGTCGAGCCGATCTGCCGCGCGGTAGGCCATACCGAGACGCACCAGTATGTCGACGTTGGCGGGATCCGCTTTCGCCGCCTGACTGAGCGTGTTCACAGCCTGGGCAAGCGGATCCTCACGCTGTTGCTCAGAGTGCATGATGGTGACCCGGAAAAGTGCTTCCGGCAAATCTAGCACGCCCCTCCGTGCCGCGCATTAACGCCCCGTTGGGCAGCGCATCAGATCTCTTTAGGCGCGCGCTGCGGGCACCCAGCGCGCCCGTGTCAACCACAGGGCGGCGGCGATGCACACGGCCCACGGCAGCAACCAATATCCCAGCAGGCCGTCGAAGCGGCCCACCCAGAAAGCATAGGCCGGCGCATTGCCGCCGCGCGTTGCTTCCTGCAGCATCCGCAGAACCACGACCCAGCCCGCATGCAACCCGATCGCCACGGCGATATTGCCGGTCAGGACGCGCGTCAGGCTCAAGATCAGTCCCACCGCGAGCCAGGAGAGAAACGAATCAAACACCAACGATGGGTGGCCCCAGGGCGCGAAAGAGCGTTGCAACAGCTCGAATCCGCTGCCCCAACCGAGCTCTTCCGGCGCCATGCTCGCTTTGGCAAAGAAATGCAGGGCGGCGAACAAGGGCGCGGTCAGCAGGGCCGCGCTCCACGGTCCAGATTCGCGCTCGATGGCGGTATGCATGGCCCCGCGCATCACGGTCTCTTCAATGAGCGCGACCGTGATTCCTGAGCCCAATCCCACGGCGAAAATGCGAACGATGGAAAGCGCGCCCGGCGTGAAGCCCGGATTCATGATGCGCAGGTGCGTGGACAGCAAGAAAAAAGCCCCCACGCCAGCGCTGGCGGCACCGATCGCACCCCATAACAAACCGAGCCTGACGAATCGGCGCCAGGGCAAGCCGTAACCGAAATCGCGTTTGGCGGTCAGTTGCAAATGCCGGCACACCCACACGAGTTCGGCCGCGAGCAGCAACATTGCGATCCGGCTGGCGACTCGATGGAAGGCAAAGTTGGCGAAACTCGAGGTCAACTCATACGCAGGGTAGGCGAGGAGCGCGCTCAGGAGTCCGGCGAGAAGAATCGCACCTAAAAACCAGGCGAAGGCGCGCAATTCAGGCGCTCAGTGAGGAGAAAACGCGCGCGGCGG
Organism: uncultured Gammaproteobacteria bacterium; assembly: GCA_963775565.1. GTDB lineage: Bacteria > Pseudomonadota > Gammaproteobacteria > Steroidobacterales > Steroidobacteraceae > Bog-1198. The sequence continues at coordinate 139,064 of CAVZJP010000008.1, read as the reverse complement.
CCGCGGCAGTGGCTTCAATGTCGGCTTCGGTATGCGCCGCGGACAAGAATCCCGCCTCGAAGGCGGACGGAGCCAGATAAATTCCCTCGGCCAGCATGCCGTGAAAAAATCTCTTGAAGCGCGCGACATCGCAGGCCATGACCTTGCCGAAGGTATCGACAATGGGCTCGGCGGTGAAGAACAGACCGAACATGCCGCACACGTGATTCGTGGCGAGCGCGATGCCGGCGCGGGCCGCCGCCGACTTGAGCTGCGTCGTCAGGGCGTCCGTCATGGCCGCCAAGCGCTCATGGAAACCGGGCTCGCCGATGAGTTCCAACGTGGTGAGGCCGGCGATCATCGCCACGGGATTTCCCGACAGCGTGCCGGCCTGGTACACGGGACCCAATGGGGCAAGCTGCTCCATGATGTCGCGGCGACCGCCGAATGCGCCGACCGGCATGCCGCCGCCGATGATTTTGCCCAGGGTGGTGAGATCCGGGCGCACGCCATACAGGGCTTGCGCCCCGCCCAAATGCACGCGAAAGCCGGTCATGACCTCGTCGAAAATCAACAGCGCGCCGGTGCGATCGCACTCGCGGCGCAGGGTCTGCAGAAAATCCGCCGCCGGCAGCACGCAGTTCATGTTGCCCGCCACCGGTTCGACGATGACGCAGGCCACTTCGGTGCCGATCTGCTTGAATACCTGCCGCACCTGCTCGCTGTCATTGTAGTTGAGCGTCACGGTATGGCGGGCGAGCGACTTCGGCACGCCCGGGGAGGTGGGTACGCCCAGCGTCAGCGCGCCCGAGCCTGCCTTGATCAGCAGCGAATCGGAATGTCCGTGATAGCAACCCTCGAATTTGACGATGGTGTCGCGCCCGGTAAATCCGCGCGCCAGCCGGATGGCGCTCATGGTCGCTTCGGTGCCTGAACTGACGAAGCGCACCAATTCGATGGCGGGCATGAGTTCGATCACGCGCCGTGCGAGCCGCGTTTCCAGCTCGGTCGGGGCGCCGAAACTCAAACCATCCGCGGCGACGTCCTGTACGGCTTCGATCACCCGCGGATGAGCGTGCCCCAGGATCATCGGCCCCCACGAGCCAACGTAATCGATGAAGCGCCGATCATCGGCCGCGTAGGCATATGCGCCCTTGGCGCGTTTGAAGAAAACCGGTTCGCCGCCGACTCCGCGAAAGGCGCGCACCGGCGAGTTGACGCCGCCGGGTATGTATTTGCAGGCTTCTTGAAAGAGGCTCATGGCCTCAATCTAAACAGCGATGGCTGCCTTGGGCAAGCTAAGCCTGATTTCCAAGCCGCCGCCGGCCGCGTTGGCGGCCGCAGCGTTGCCTCCGTGAGCCTTCATCACCTGCGAGGTGATGGCGAGCCCGATGCCTTCGCCGCCGCTGTCCCGGTCGCGAGACTCCGCGACACGGTAGAACGGTTCAAATATGCGCACCAGATCCGCCGCCGGCACACCCGGCCCGCGATCGCGAACGGCGATCGCCACTCTGGAGGCCTCGAGGGCAACGGACACATCGACTTGCGAATCCTGCGGGCTGTAACGCACCGCGTTGCGCAAGACGTTTTCGATCGCGCTGCGCAGCAGTTCTCGATTGCCGAGAATCGCGGCATGTGCCGTGCCATGCAGGATAACCCCGGTGTTTTTCGCGGCTCCCTCGAAGTTGGCGTCACGCACGACCTCCTCGATGAGCTCGTCGAGGTCGAAAGGTTCGCGCTCCATGAGCTCCTGCGAGCCTTGCAGCCTGGCGAGCTTCAACACCTGGCTGATCATGCTGTCGAGGCGCTCGATCTCCCGCTCCAGTCGATCCAGCTGCAGCGGAAAATCGGCCGGTGGTTGGCGCGCCAACCCGAGCGCGACCCGCATCCTGGCCAGGGGCGAGCGCAGCTCATGCGAGATGTCGCGCAGCAATTGGGTGGTCGCCGCGCGATTTGCGCGCAGCCGATCCGCCATCCAATCGAAGTCGCGCGCGAGCTCGGCGAGCTCATCCTTGCGTCCCTCGAGACCCGCGCTCACGCGCATGTCGAGATTTTCCGAGGCCAGCGCCCGGGCACCCTCCTGGATGCGCCGAATGGGCGCAGTGAGGTGCTCCGCCAGCCACCAGCTGGTGAGCGCGCTCACCACCAGCGCGATGCCGAGAATCGTCAGCGAGATGGCCGGCAAACTGAGCGCACCGAAGATGCTGGGCCGGCGCGGAATCGATACCACGGTGTAGGTCGAGCCGTCGGCGGCAACAATTTGCGGAGCGGCGCGCGATGGGCGGAAATTTCTCGGGAACCCCTCGCGATTGAAGAATTCCAGCCGCCGCTGCGCGCCTTCGGGCAAATGCCTGCCGAGAATATCCTGCCCATCGGGACCCACGATGAAAAGTTCGCGGTCCCCCACGGAGTTCTTGTTGGTGCTCAACCAACTTTGCAATGCGCCAAGGCCGCCCCGCGCCAGAATTTCCGACGCTTGAATGGCCGCGGACGGCCGCCGCTGAAGTTCCGGCGGTTCGTATTCGCGAGCGGCAATGGTGAAGGTGGTCGCAATGCTGCTGCCCACGATCAGCGCCATCGCCAGCCAGAAAAGCACGAATATTCTGAAGAACAGACTATGCATGCGCCAGCGTGAGTGTGTAGCCGGAACCGCGGACGTTCTTGATTTCGGGATTCCTGCCCGTCTCGAGATCCAGCTTGCGGCGCAAATTGCTGATGTGGGTGTCGATGCTGCGATCGTACGCTGTGAGCTTGCGCCCCAAGGCCAGTTCGGTCATCGACTCGCGCGAAATGACCTGACCCGCCGAACGCATGAGCAATTCGAGCACGCGAAACTCCGCGCCGGTGAGGGCCACCAGCGTACCCGCCACGTGCACCTGCCGGGTGCCGGCGTTCAGGGTGATGGGACCCACCGCCAATTCGTCAGGCAGATTGCCGCGCGTTCCCTTGTGGTTGGCGCGGCGCAGAATCGCGCGAATGCGCGCCACCAATTCCCGCGGATTGAAAGGTTTGCTCAAATAGTCGTCCGCGCCCAGCTCCAGTCCCACGATGCGGTCCACGTCATCGCCGCGAGCCGTGAGCATCAAAATCGGCGTGGGGTAGGAAGCGCCCAGTTTTCGCAAGACATCAAAGCCGCCGACGTTCGGCAGCATCACATCGAGAATCAAGATTTCAAATTCGTTGGATTGCAATTCGGCGAGCGCGTCGCTGCCGTCGTGCACGCTCTTCACCTCGAAGTGCTCCGCGGCCAGATATTCGCACAGCATCAGGCATAGCTCGCGGTCGTCGTCCACCAGCAGCACGCGGGCCTCGCGCGCGGCCGTGGAATCCGTGGATGGTGCGATGGTGGTGGTCATGTTCGATACCCCTACTTTGGCACAGCCGGCTGCCGCCGGTGCCCCTGGCTCAAGAATTCACATTTCTTAACAGAACATTGATTGGTCTCTGACACATGTTTGCAGGACGGCGCATTAGGATGGCTCCAGTGGATTTTCTCTTACTGTATCGGAGCGACCAACATGATATCGATTCGCAATTTGCTGACCGGATCCTTGCTTGCGGCCGGAGCGCTGCTGACCGCCGCTACGAGCATTTCGCTGGCGACTGCGGCCGATGACACGACCGCTCCCGCGCCCCCGGCAGGTCCGCGTGGGTGGCACCATCATGGTCCTGGGCACCTGTACTCCAAGCTGAATTTGAGCACGGAGCAGCAGGCATCCATCAAGACCATCATGTCGAACGCGGGCCCGCAGATGAAGAGTATTCATCAAGAGATGCGCGCCAATTCGTTGAAGCTGGGACAGACCCAGCCGAACGATCCGAATTACGCCAATGTGGTTGCGCAGGTGACCGAGGCCAACGGTTCGCTGCACTCGCAGATGATCACGCAACGCGAAGCGCTGCGTGCGCAGGTATTCAAGATATTGACCCCGCAGCAGCAAACGCAGCTCGCTGCACTGCAGGCACAGATGTTGAATCGTCCGCACGGCGCTTGGGGCCCCCGCGGCAACGCCATCCCTTCCCCCGCCGCGCAGTAATGCAAAGCTGGTGAAGTTAGGGATCGGCCCGTCCCGCCTACCGCTGGGCGGCGCCGATCCCGTCTTTTTTGAGCAACTCGATCACGCTGCCGCGGCCCACGAGGTGTGCCGCGCCGACGATGACCAGATAATTCTTGTCATCGTTGAGCAGTGCTTCAATTTTCGGCACCCACTTGCGATTGCGCGACAGCAGGAAGGATTCGAGCAGTTTCGGATCATTGCCGAAGTCGGATTTCATGTGCTCTTCGAACCACGCGCTATCGCCTTGCTGCCACGCGTGAACCATGGCGTTGACTTCGGCAGGCAAATCGCGGGCATCTTCCAGACTGGCCAGCAGGTAGGCAGACTGCTCCTCCATTGACAATGCTTCGAACAAAGCCAGCTGGTCCTGCACCGTTTCAAGGCCGGCCACGCTCTTGCCGTCCGTCTGCGCAAGACCCGCAAGGTACATGTCGACTCCCGATTTAGGCTGAAAGCCAAGCTGTGCCAATTGCAGCTGCGAGATGGCTTCGGCGGCAAACCAGGGGGCGAAATTGTCGAACAGCGCCAGCTCGACGCCCACATCATGGGCCAATGTCGTTGCGCGCTCGTAGCGCCGCGCGCCGAGGATCTGCGGGAGGGATTTGCCGTCGGGCAATTGCGCACTGGCGAGCAATTCCGATTGTACCTGTTGGGATTCGAGCTCGTCCGGGCTGACTTCCATGACCAGCGACTTGGCGTTGGCGTACGCGCCGATCACGGCAGGCGGCAGAGGATAGTCCGTCGGCCGCAATACGTGTATCGAGCCCAGGATGTAGACGGTATTGTGCTTGCCGTGCAATTCCCACAACGTATGCAGCGCGGCGTCGGCGCGCACCACCGCGCATAGCAGAAAACAGGAGACTGCGAGGCCGAGCCGTCGAGGGCGCAAAAGAGGTTCCTAGCTCGCGGCGGTTTGACGCATAGGCACCGATTGTACCCAATGAACGTCAGAGTCGATTCGGCCGTCCAGGTGCAAATTGAAGCTTCGGTATGCCGGAGGGCGGGAGTCCACCGCGTAGCGATCGCTCTTGGGAAGAAATTGCGCGCCCGTCGAAGGCGTCGCGAACAGGCGGACATTGCCGCGATTGCCGTCATAGGCCTGGTGTACATGACCCCAGACGACGGCTCGCACATTCGCATGGGCATCGATGATGCGCCAAAAGTCCTGCGCCTCGGCAAGGCCGACGCTGTCCAACCAGCGGCTGCCCATCGGAATAGGGTGATGATGCAGGCACACCATGGAGTGTTTCGCGGACCGCGCGAGTGAATCATCGAGGCGCTTAAGTTCGCTCATCGTCAGGCGACCGCCGACATGACCGGGATCGTAACTATCCAGCATCACAAATTGCCATTCGCCAATCTCATGCGTTCCGCAGATATGAAACGGCGCGCCCTTGAGTTCGTGGCGCATCGCCTCGGGCTCGTCATGATTGCCGGGTATGCAGAGCACCGGTTTGGTGAGATTGCCGAAGATGCTGCGAAACCGCAAATAACCGGACTTATCGTCTTGCACCAAATCACCGGTCACCAGCATCGCCGCATAGTCCGGAACCCGCGCGTACGCATCGGCGAGCGCTGCGTGCAGGCTTGGATCGGTCTCCACACCGCGCAAGCGGCCGCTTGCGCTGCCGTACAAATGGGGGTCGGTGATTTGTATGATTCGCATCGACAAATGCTAGCAAAGCACGTTTCCCGCGACGGTGAACTGGGTCATGGCCACGGCGCTGGACAGACACATTAACACTACGGTTATGTGACCGCGTTCCGCCGCAAAACGTTCATTTCAGTCGCCAATTGACAACGCCTTCGCGTATTGCGACCCATATCACGCGGCATTGCTGGTAAGGGGCGCATCGGGGACAATACGCGCCCTGTCTTGTTAAATAAGAAGCCTTTCATGCCCACCCGCCGCGAGCTTGCCAACGCCATTCGTGCTCTATCCATGGATGCCGTCCAAAAGGCAAATTCCGGGCATCCTGGGGCGCCGATGGGCATGGCGGATATCGCCGAAGTGCTGTGGCGGGACGTGCTTAAGTTCAATCCGGGAAATCCCACGTGGCTCGATCGCGACCGATTCGTGCTCTCCAACGGCCATGCTTCCATGTTGCTGTATTCGGTGCTGCATCTGACGGGCTATCCCCTGTCGATGGATGAAATCAAGAATTTCCGGCAGTGGGGCTCCAAGACGGCCGGCCATCCCGAACGTGAATTGCACCTTGGGATCGAGACCACCACCGGCCCGCTCGGCCAGGGGTTTGCCAACTCCGTCGGCATGGCGTTGGCCGAGCGCTCGTTGGCGGCCACGTTCAATCGACCCGGCCACAACATCATCGATCATCATACTTATGTGTTCATGGGCGACGGCTGCATGATGGAGGGCGTTTCGCACGAGGCGGCCTCGCTCGCCGGCATGCAGCAGCTCGGCAAGCTCATTGTGGTTTATGACGACAATGGAATTTCGATCGACGGCAAAGTGAAGGGTTGGTTTGAGGACGACACGGCGGCCCGCTTCGAGGCCTATGGCTGGCACGTTCTGCGCCACGTCGACGGTCAGGACAGCGAGTCGGTGAGCGCGGCGCTGGCGGCGGCGCGGGCCGTCACGGACAAGCCGTCACTCATCTGCGCCCGCACGACCATCGGTTGGGGTGCGCCGAAGCAAGGTACCCAGACCATGCACGGCGAGGCGATGGGCGATGCGGATATCGCGACGACTCGCAAGACCCTGGGTTGGAGTTCGCCACCCTTCGAAATTCCCGCGGACATCCGGGCCGCCTGGGATCGGCGTGAGAAGGGCGCCGCGGCGGAGAAACAGTGGCGCACCCGGTTTGCCGCCTACCGTCAGGAATTTCCAGCGCTGGCCGCGGAACTGGAGCGGCGCATGGCGGGAGATCTGCCGAGCGGCTTGGACGAGCAGGTTCGCGCGCTCGTGGGCGGCGCGCAGGCGGAAGGCAAGGTGCTTGCGACGCGCCAGTCCTCGCAAGCCGCGCTCAATGCCCTCGGCCCCGCGCTGCCTGAGCTGTTGGGCGGATCCGCGGACCTCACGCCCTCGAACGGTACCTGGCGCAAGGATTCGGTCACCTTGACTCCGGATGCCCCCGCGGGCAACTACATACACTACGGCGTTCGTGAGTTCGGCATGTCGGCCATCATGAACGGCATCACGGCGCACGGCGGCTTCATACCCTACGGCGGTACCTTCCTGACTTTTTCCGACTATGCGCGCAATGCCGTACGCATGGCGGCGCTGATGCGCATACGGGTGATTTTTGTCTACACCCACGATTCCATCGGATTGGGAGAAGATGGACCGACGCATCAACCCATCGAACAGATCGCCAGCTTGAGGATCATCCCGCACATCGATGTGTGGCGACCCTGCGATGCGGTCGAGACCGCAGCGGCCTGGGGCGCGGCGCTGGAGAATCGCGATGGGCCGACGCTGCTGGTGCTGACGCGCCAGGCTTGCCAGCACAATGCGCGGCAAGCATCCCAGGTCGCCAATATCTCGCGCGGCGGCTACGTACTGATTGACAGCGCGGGAGTTCCCGAAGCGGTGGTGATTGCAACCGGCTCCGAGGTGGGCATTGCCGCCGATGCGGTGCGCGCCATGAACGGCAAAGGACGCAGAGTGCGACTGGTCTCGATGCCGAGCACGAATCGCTTCGAACTGCAGGATGAGGCCTACAAGGAAAGCGTTCTGCCCGCGGGCGTAACGCGCCGGGTCGCCGTCGAAGCCGGCGTACGTGCCGCGTGGTGGGGTTACGTCGGCCTCAAGGGGCAGGTGGTGGGCATCGATCATTTCGGGGCGTCGGCGCCGGCGAAGGTGCTGTTCCCGCAATTCGGGTTCACCGCCGAAAAGGTGATCGAGGCGATCGAAAAGGTTTTAAATTCGAACTGAAACAAGGGGTCTGATCGATGGCAATCAAGTTGGGCATCAATGGTTACGGGCGAATCGGCCGCAATATCCTGCGCGCTCTATACGAAGGCAAGCATGGCGGCGAAATGAAGATCGTGGCGATCAACGATCTGGGAGATGCCAATACCAATGCTCATTTGACCCGTTTCGATACCGTGCATGGCCGGTTCCGGGGCGACGTGCATGTCGACGGCGACTCCATGGTGGTCAACGGCGATCGCATCCGGGTGGTCGCGCAGCGTGACCCGGGCAAATTGCCCTGGGGCGAGCTGGGCGTGGATATGGTGCTGGAGTGCACCGGACTGTTCACCAGCAAGGCCAAAGCTTCGGCGCACTTGAGCGCCGGCGCCAGGAAGGTCGTGATTTCCGCGCCGGGCGGCGATGACGTGGATGCCACCATCGTGTACGGCGTGAATCAGGGCATTTTGAAATCGGGCATGACGGTCATCTCCAACGCTTCGTGTACCACCAATTGCCTGGTGCCGCTGGTGAAGGTGCTGCACGAAAAGGTCGGTGTTCTTGCCGGCGTCATGAACACCATTCATTCATACACCAATGACCAGGTATTGACCGACGTGTACCACACCGACCTGCGCCGCGCGCGCTCTGCGACCATGTCGATGATTCCGACAAAGACCGGCGCCGCCGCGGCTGTGGGACTGGTGATGCCCGAACTCAAGGGGAAGATCGACGGTTTCTCCATCCGCGTGCCGACCATCAATGTCTCGCTGGTGGACTTCACCTTCACGGCTGCGCGCAAGACCACGGTGGAGGAAATTCACGCCGCCATCAAGGAGGGCGCGAATGGCACGCTGAAGGGCATTTTGGCGTACAACGATCAACCCCTGGTTTCTGTGGATTTCAACCACGATGCCGCTTCCTCCACGTATGACGCGACCCTGACCAAGGTGATGGAGGGCACGCTGGTGAAGGCATGTTCCTGGTACGACAACGAATGGGGATTTTCCAATCGCATGCTCGACACCGCACTGGCGTGGTCGAAAGCCTCCTAAGGGCCCTTCTTGAAAATCACCAAAATGACAAGCCTGGATCTGCGCGACAAGCGGGTGCTGATTCGCGAGGATCTCAATGTGCCGATTCAGGCCGGCGCAGTCAGCAGCGATGCACGCATTCGCGCGGCCCTGCCGACCATTCAGGCCGCGTTGGCGGCGAAGGCGCGCGTACTGCTCATGTCGCATCTCGGGCGCCCTGAGGAGGGCAAGTACGCGGAGGAGTTTTCGCTCGCGCCGGTGGCCAAGCGTCTGGCGCAGCTGCTGGGCATGCCGGTGCCTTTGAAGAAGGATTGGCTGGCCGGAGTCGAAGTGGCTCCCGGCGAGGTGGTGCTGCTCGAGAACGTGCGCTTCAACAAGGGTGAAAAGAAGGACGCCGATGATCTGTCGCGGCGCATGGCCGCGCTATGCGACATCTATGTCATGGACGCTTTCGGCACGGCGCATCGCGCCGAGGCCAGCACGCACGGCGTCGCGAAGTACGCGCCGGTGGCCTGCGCCGGACCTCTTTTGGTCAATGAACTATCCGCGCTCGAAACGGCTCTCGAGAAACCGGCGCGGCCCCTGCTCGCCATCGTTGCCGGCTCCAAGGTGTCGACCAAACTGACGGTGCTGGAGTCTTTGCTCAGCAAAGTGGACCAGCTGGTCGTGGGCGGCGGCATTACCAATACCTTTCTCGCGGCATTGGGCTTCAACGTGGGCAAGTCGCTGTATGAACCCAATATGCTCGACATCTGCAAGCGCCTGCTCGAGCAATCCAAAAAGCGCGGCATCGACATCCCCATGCCCACCGACGTGGTGGTGGCCACCGAGTTCTCCGCCAAGGCGGAGGCCGACGTCAAACATGTCGGCCGCGTGTCGCCCGATGACATGATTCTGGACATCGGTCCTGATTCGGCCGAGGTCATCGCGGCGCTGGTGGCATCCGCCGGCACCATTCTTTGGAATGGCCCGGTGGGGGTGTTCGAGTTCGAACAATTCGGCGAGGGCACCCGAACTCTCGCCATGGCGATCGCCCGCAGCAAGGCATTCTCCCTGGCGGGCGGCGGTGATACGCTGGCCGCCATCGAAAAATACGGCATCGAGGACAGCATTTCCTACATATCCACGGGCGGCGGCGCCTTTCTCGAATTTGTCGAAGGAAAAAAACTCCCCGCGGTGGAGATTCTCGAGCAGCGCGCGGCATGAGCCAGGGTCTTCGACGCACAAAAATAGTCGCGACCCTGGGTCCGGCCACGGACGATCCGGACGTGTTGTCAGGCATGGTGCGGGCCGGTGTGGACGTGGTCCGCCTGAATTTCTCGCATGGCGCAGTCGCCGATCATGCCCGCCGCATCGAGCTGGTGCGCGAGGCCGCGCGTCAAAACGGTCGCTACGTGGGCGTGCTCGGCGATTTGCAGGGTCCGAAGATCCGCATTGACCGCTTCGTCGCCGGCAAGGTGCAGCTGGCGGACGGCGCGGAATTCATACTGGACGCATCCCTTGGAGTCGACGGCGGCACCGAAAAATCCGTGGGCATCGCATACAAGAAATTGCCGGGCGACGTGTTTGCCGGCGATGTCTTGCTGCTGAACGACGGCCAGATCAGCCTGCAGGTGCTCGGCATCGATGGTCCGCGCATCCAGACCCGCGTCCTTGTGGGAGGAGAGCTCGGCAACAACAAAGGAATCAACCGGCAAGGCGGCGGCTTATCAGCCGGAGCGTTGACCGACAAGGATCGCGAGGACATCGTCACTGCCGCGAGACTCAAGGTGGATTATCTCGGCGTGTCTTTCCCGCGCGATGCCTCGGACATGGAGGAAGCCCGTCTGCTGCTGCGCCAGGCCGGAGGCCATGGCCTGCTGGTCGCGAAAATCGAGCGCGCCGAGGCGATCAAGAACCTATCCGCCGTGGTCAAGGCCAGCGACGGCGTCATGGTGGCTCGCGGCGACCTCGGCGTGGAGATGGGCTTTGCGGAGCTCGCCGGATTGCAGAAGCAGATCATCCAGGAAGCGCGCCACCAGAACAGAGTCGTCATCATGGCGACTCAGATGATGGAATCGATGATCACGGCGACCATGCCGACGCGGGCGGAGGTCTCCGATGTCGCGAACGCCGTCATGGACGGCACCGATGCGGTGATGCTGTCCGCGGAAACGGCGTCGGGCAAGCATCCGGTGAAGGTCGTCGAGGCCATGGCGCAGATCGTGGTAGGGGCAGAAAAATATGAAGTGGAGCATGTGCGCGCCCGGCAACGCACCAGCGGCTACTTCGCGCACACCGATGAGGCAATCGCCGCGGCGGTGATGTACACGGCGAATCACCTGCACGTCAAAGCCATCGTGGCGCTCACCGAATCCGGATCCACCTCCCTGTGGATGTCGCGGGTGCGATCGGACATCCCGATCTATGCCTTCACCCGCCACGAAAACACGCGCCGGCGCGTCACCTTGTATCGCGGGGTCTACCCGATCGCGTACGATGTCGAGGATCGGGGCGAAGCGGTCTATTTCTCGATCTTCCGATTGTTGCTCGGCATGAAATTGGTGCTGGACGGGGATCACATCATTCTCACCAAGGGCGAGCTCAGCGGCATCTCCGGCGGCACGAATTCCATGCAGATCCTGCGCGTAACAAGAAAATAGCCACATGACCAACGAATTCCGCGGCACTGAACGATATATCGCCACCGAGGAACTGATGGCCGCCGTCAACGCCGCGGTGGTGCTGTCGCGGCCGCTGCTCATCAAGGGCGAACCCGGGACCGGCAAGACGCTGCTGGCGACTGAAATCGCGCGCGCCTTGAACAAGCCGTTTTTCGAGTGGCACATCAAATCCACCACCAAGGCTCTGCAGGGGCTGTACGAATACGACGCCGTATCGCGCCTGCGCGATTCGCAGTTCGGCGATGAACGGGTCAAGGACATCCGCAACTACATTCTGAAGGGGACGCTGTGGGAGGCATTCGATTGCGACGAGCAGCCCGTTCTGCTGATCGATGAGATCGACAAGGCCGACATCGAATTCCCGAACGACTTGCTGCGCGAGCTGGACCGCATGGAATTCTACGTCTATGAGACGCACGAGACGGTGCGCGCCAAGCATCGCCCGATCATCGTGATCACCAGCAACAACGAAAAGGAGTTGCCGGACGCATTCTTGAGGCGCTGCTTCTTCCACTACATCCGTTTTCCGGACGCGGCAACGATGACGCAGATCATCGACGTGCATTTTCCGCAATTGCAGCGCGAGCTGCTGCACGAGGCCCTGACGACATTCTTCAAGATTCGCGACACGCCGGGGCTGAAGAAGAAACCGACCACCTCCGAGCTGCTCGATTGGATCAAGCTGCTGGTGAGCGAGGACATTCCGCCCGAAGTACTGCGCAGCGACGATACCAAGAAGCTGATTCCGCCGCTGTATGGCGCGCTCTTGAAGAACGAACAGGATGTCCACCTGTTCGAGCAGCTCGTCTTTTTAAATCGCCGGAATGCTCGTTAAGTTCTTCTTCCTGCTGCGCAAGACCGGCGTGCCGGTCTCCATCACTGAATTGTTGACCCTTCTCGAAGCGCTCAAGTCCGGCCTCGGCGACCTGAGCGCGGAACGCTTCTATTACCTGGCGCGCACCTGCCTGGTGAAGGACGAGCGCTTTTACGATCGCTATGACCGCGCCTTCGCGGCTCATTTCAAAGGCGTCGAGGATGCGTTCGCGATGCTGCAAAAGCAGCTGCCGGCCGACTGGCTGGAGAAGATGGCGGTTAGAGACTTCACGGACGAGGAAAAAGCCGAGATCGAGGCCATGGGCGGCTGGGAAAAACTGATGGAAACCTTGAAAAAGCGCCTGGAGGAGCAGAAGGAAAGGCATCAAGGCGGCAACAAATGGATCGGCACCGCGGGGACCTCGCCGTACGGAGCCTACGGATTCAATCCCGAGGGCGTGCGCATCGGCCAGGACGGCGGCCGCAATCGCAGCGCGGTGAAGGTCTGGGACAGGCGCGAATTCGCGAACCTCGACGACAAGGTCGAGCTCGGCACCCGAAACATCAAGATCGCCCTGCGCCGGCTGCGAAAGTTCGCGCGGCGCGGCGTGCCGGATGAGCTGGCGCTGGCGGATACCATCGATGCGACCGCGCGGTCCGGCGGATGGCTCGACATCAAGATGCAGGCCGAGCGCCGCAATGTGATCAAGATCCTGCTGCTGCTCGACATCGGCGGATCGATGGATGATCACGTCAAGACTTGCGAGGAGCTTTTCTCCGCGGCGCGCAGCGAATTCAAGCATCTCGAACACTACTATTTCCACAACTTCGTCTATGAAGCTCTGTGGCGCGATAATCGCCGGCGCTTCAATGAACATGTCAGCACCACCGAGGTCATCCGCACCTACGGTCCCGACTACAAGCTGATCTTGGTGGGTGATGCCACCATGAGCCCGTACGAAATCACCCACGCAGGCGGCAGCGTGGAGCATTGGAATCCCGAGCCGGGCGCAGTCTGGCTCGATCGCTTGACGAAACATTTTCCGAAATTCGCCTGGATCAATCCTCAGCCGCAATCGCGCTGGCGCCAGACCGCATCCATCGACATGACGCGTGAGATGCTCGAAGGAAGAATGTATCCCTTGACGCTGGCGGGCCTCGACGACGTTATCGACGCGCTGACGTGACTCCGGAACCGCGGCGCCTCGGTTTGGTGTTGACGGGCGGGGGCGCCCGGTCCGCCTACCAGGTCGGAGTACTGAAGGGGATCGCCGACCTGCTGAGACGCGGCTCGGCCTGTCCTTTCCCGGTCATCACCGGCACTTCCGCCGGCGCCGTCAGCGCCATCGCGCTTGCCTCGGATGCGGCGCATTTCCGGCGCTCGGTGTACGCCATCGAAAGGGTATGGCGCGAATTTCGGGTGCACCACGTGTTCAAGGCCGATGCCGCCAGCATGCTGAGATCGGGTCTGCATTGGTTCCTCGCATTTCTCACGGGCGGCTGGCTGGTGCAGCCGCCGCACGCGCTGTTCGACAACACGCCGTTGTGGGACCTGCTGAAAGTGACCTTGGATTTCGACGGCATCCCGCGCAGCCTGTACAAGACCCACCTGCACGCCATCGGCATCAGCACCACGTGCTACACGGGCGCAGATTCGGTGACCTTCTACGCGGCCGATGCCGGCGTGGAACCCTGGTCGCGGGTGTATCGGAAGGGCGTGCGTGTGCCGTTGACGCTCGACTATCTGATGGCAAGTCTCGCCATTCCTTTTCTATTCCGCCCCGTTGCGCTGCAAGGCGCCTATTACGGCGATGGCGCCATGCGCCAGACCTCGCCATTGAGCCCTGCGATTCATCTTGGGGCCTCGCGCCTCTTGATCATCGGGGTCAACGATCCGTTGCCCTCGGGGATCACCGCTGGGCCTAAGCCGATAGAACCCACTTTCGGCCAGATGTTCGGTTTCATGCTGGACTCGCTGTTCATGGATTCGCTGCACACGGATCTGGAACGGATCAAACTCTACAATGAGAACGAAGGGATGCGGCAGATCGAGTCGCTGCTGATCACGCCGACACGCGATGTCAACGAAATTGCGCGCCGCCACATGCGCGAGCTGCCGCGGGCCATGCGGGCGTTGCTGCGCGCTCTGGGGGCGCACAACTCGGCCAGCACGCTGCTCTTGAGCTACCTGCTGTTCGAGCGCGGCTTCACGCGCGAATTGATCGACCTGGGGTACGAGGATGCGCGGGCGCGCGCCGCCGAAATACGCGAGTTCCTGCGTTTGGCAGAGGCTCGAAAATACCGGGCGGCAGGCAGTTAGGAGACCAGCGGCTGGTTTTTCTGCAGCGATGCGTGGCGCGTCAGCACCTGCGGATGCGATTTGCGGAAATGCTCAGCGAGCCGTTCGGCGATGTAAACCGAGCGATGCTGCCCGCCGGTGCAGCCCACGGCGATGGTCAAATAGCTGCGGTTGGCGCCCGAGAATTCGCCGATGCGCTGCTCCAAAAACGCGGTCAAATCGGCAATCATGCTGCGCACGCTGGCGAACCCGGCCAGATACTCGATCACCGCCGGATCGCGGCCGGTCAGGTTGCGCAGCGCATGCTCCCAGTGGGGATTCGGCAGACTGCGCACGTCGAACACGAAGTCCGCGTCTCCCGGCAGGCCGTGCTTGTAGCCGAACGACTCGAACATCAAGGATAGCCGGCCCTCGGTACGGCGATCGACCCGTTCACGAATGATCTCGCGCAACGCATGCACCCCCATATTCGAGGTATCGACCACCCAGTCCGCCGCGGCGATGATGGGCTCGAGCAGCTTGCGTTCCGAGGCGATCGCCTCGCGCAGGCTCACATCGCCGGCGACCAGCGGATGCTTGCGCCGCGTCTCGGCAAAGCGTTTGAGCAGCACCTCATCGGCGGCGTGCAAGTACAGGACCTCACAGTCGATGCCGCTGCGCCGCAGCTCGCCGACCAGCGCCGGGATGGTTTCGATTTCGTTGGATCGATTGCGGGCATCCAGGCCCACGGCGGTGCGCGGATAGGTGTCGCCCATGCCGCGCACCGTATGCGAGATGAAGGGCTTCAGCAGCGCGGCCGGAATGTTGTCGACACAGTAGAAATCGACGTCCTCCAGCATGTGCAGCGCGACGCTCTTGCCGGAGCCCGACAATCCGCTCACGATGATCAGCCGCATCGACATCTTGAGGGAAGGCCCGCTAGCGCGCCTTGAGGACATCCTCCGCATGATGATCGGAGGCTTTTTCCTTGTGTTTCTTGACGCAGCGGTCGAGCTTGTCGGCCAGCGCGTCGATGGAGGCATACATATTCTGTTCGGTGGCGTCGGCGTAAATCTTGTTCCCGCGCACCATCAACGTGGCCTCCGCTTTGTGGGTCATTTTTTCGACCGTCAGCACGCAGTGGACGTCAATCAGCTGCTCGAAGTGCCTGGAGATCCGCTCGAATTTCTTGATCACGTAGCTGCGCAACGCCTGCGTGACTTCCACATGATGACCGCTGAGATCTAATTGCATGTTTCCTCCTTCCACTCACCTAAGACGCGCGGGCGGCGGCCCGCTTCCGTTCATTGGACGGCGCGATCTGCATGCCTTCGCGATATTTGGCAACCGTGCGCCGGGCCACAGGGATGCCCTCCTGCGAGAGAATTTCTGCGAGCCTGGCGTCGCTGCACGGATTTTCCGGATTCTCCTGCGAAATCAGCTTTTTGATCTTGGCGCGAATCGCGGTGGACGACATTTCGGTGCCGTCGGCGGCCGCGACGTGGCTGGAAAAGAAATAGCGGAATTCGAATACGCCGCGCGGCGTGTGCATATATTTGGCGGTGGTCACGCGCGAAATGGTCGACTCATGCATTTCCACGGCTTCCGCCACGTCCTTGAGAATGAGCGGCTCCATGGCCTCCTCGCCGACCTCGAAAAATCCGGTCTGGCGCTGAACGATGCAGCGCGCCACCTTGACCAGGGTTTCGTTACGAATCTCCAGGCTGCGCATCAACCAGCGGGCCTCCTGCAATTGAGTACGCAGCATGGCATGATCGGGCGCCCGCGAAATGAGATTCGCATAGCTTTGATTGACGCGCACCCGCGGCACGGTTGCCTGGTTGATTTCCACGATCCATCCGTGATCGGTGCGCCGCACGAACACGTCGGGAATGACATATTCAGCCTGGGCGGGATTGACCGCGGCGCCCGGCCGCGGATGACAGGAACGCACCAGCGCCAGCGCCATTTCCAGGTCGCTTTCGTTGCAGCGCAGCTGCCTGCGCAGCAACACGAGTTGCTGGCTGGCCACCAGGTCGAGGTGCTCGAGCGCCACGCGAATCGCGATATCGCGCGCCGGGGTTTCCGGATCCAATTGCTTGAGCTGCAGTGCAATACACTCGCCCAGATTGCGCGCGCCGACGCCCGCAGGCTCCAGCGACTGCACAATGCCCAACACCCGCTCGACATCCTGGGAGGTTGCCTCGATTTCCGGCAGTAGGCTCGCCCGGATATCCTCGAGAGAGTCCTTCAGATAGCCATCATCGGTGACGGCGTCGCAAATGACGCGGGCGATCGCGATGTCGATCGGCGATAGCTTGGCCAGTTCCAATTGTTCTATGAGTTGCTCTTGCAGGGTCTGGCCATGCTGATCGCTGAAATCGGTGCTGCGATCATCATCACCGGAATAGGATCGCTCGGAAGGGCCGCTGGTTTGCTCGCCCCAGGCCTCATCCGCAATTTCGACTTCGGGTGTTTCCCGCTGGTCCACCGGGGTGCTGTTGCCGTCGAGCTCGGTGTATTTTTCCTCGAGCCGGACCGGTAGCTCCTCGCGCTCGCGGACGCTATCCGGCACCCCATCGAGCGCCTCATCCTCGCCCTCCAACATGACATTGGTTTCGAGGGTCTCGCGGACATGGGCCTGCAGGTCGAGCGAGGGTAGCTGCAGCAGCCGGATCGCTTGCTGCAACTGCGGGGTCATGGTCAGCTGCTGGCCGATGCGAAGCTGCAGACTGGGCTTCAACATAGTTCTTTCAAGCCTAACCCTACAATTTGAAATCCTGACCCAAGTACACCTCACGGACCTGCGGGTTGGCAAGAATCTGGTCCGCAGATCCGGAGGCCAGGACGCTGCCCTGACTGACGATATAGGCTCTGCCGCAAATACCCAAGGTCTCGCGCACATTATGATCAGTAATCAGCACGCCGATGCCCTTGTCGGACAAGTGCTTGATTATTCTTTGGATATCGGCAACCGAGAGCGGATCGACTCCGGCAAAAGGCTCATCCAGGAGGATAAATCGGGGGTCGGCGGCCAGCGCCCTTGCGATCTCCACCCGGCGCCGTTCGCCGCCGGAGAGGCTGACCCCCAAGTTTTCGGCGACATGCGTGATGTGCAGTTCATCGAGCAGTTCCGTCAAGCGGGCTCGGCGCCCTGCATCGTCGAGTCCCGGGCGGGTTTCGAGGATGGCCATGATGTTGTCCGCCACCGACAGCTTGCGAAAAACGGAAGGCTCCTGCGGAAGGTAGCCCAAGCCCAGCTGTGCGCGCCGGTGCATCGCCAGGCGGCTGATGTCGCGATTGTCCAGAAAAATTTCGCCGTGCTCGCAGCGTATCAACCCGACGATCATGTAAAAGGCGGTGGTCTTGCCCGCGCCATTCGGTCCCAACAGGCCGACGACTTCGCCGCTTTCAACCTCCAGCGACAAATCCCGCACCACCTGCCGTGATTTGTAGCTTTTGGCAAGACTCAGGGCTCGCAGCACGCTCATTGAGTCGGGTTGGCCGGCGGCGCCGACTTCGGCGGCGTCTTCGGCGGGGGCGGAGTAAAGATGCTGCGTATGCGCTGCGACCCCTGCTCGTCTTCGGGGGCGAACACCTTCTGATTGACGGCATCGTACTTGAGCACCTGTCCGCGGATCTCGAACTGCGGGTCGTTCAGGCTCAGGTATGCATCGGTGCTGAACCGCACCAGGCCCTTGGCGACGTCGTAGTCGATCGTTTGTGCGTTGCCCTTCGCCTCCTTGCCGCTTTTGACGATTCGTTGCTCGAACGCGGCCGGTTTTCCGATGGCCACGGCTTTGGTGAGCGTGTTGTTGATGAAGGTCAGCTGCGCCTCGTCGGCCGTCAACTGCCCCTGCTCGGTGGTGATTTTCACGGCGCCGCGAAATACCAGCAGGCCGTTGTCGAAGTTCAGTTTCGTTCCCGGCTGCGACGCTTGCGCTTGATCGGCTGTGATCACCATGTCGCCCTGCGAGATCCGCACCTTGTGAAATATGTCGTTGCCGGTTTTAAGATCGATGGAACCGGACTGCGCATCCAGCAAAATAGGCAGCTGCGGATTTTTCACGACAGCAGCACCCGAGCACACCGCCGGCGCGAGCATCGCCAGCGCGGCAAGGCGCTTAAGGAAGGAAGCGGCCATTGACCTTGGATTCCAGGTGCATCGTACGCTCTTTCAAATTTGCGGTCAGGCCCCGCGCGGTCAGAATATGGCGGCCGTATTCCATGCGCACGTCATCCTTGGTGCTCGCCAGCGATTCGGCCACCTGGTAGCGCATGGTATCGCTATAGAGAACTGCGCTGCCTTTCGAGTCCGGCGATGATCCCTGCAAGCGCACATTGCCGGCGATATCGACGATGTTGCCGCCCGGCAGCACATGAGCGGTATCGCCGACGAGTACCCAGGTCTGACCGCCCGGCGCATCATAGTTCATTCGGACGTTGTACAGCGCCACCTCATTGCCGTGAGCGACTTGATCGATGCGTTCGGCTTCGATGCGAATGCTGGGCGCGCCCATGGCGTCGTATTCGGTGAGCACCGCGTTTTTCAAGTAGTAGCCCGGCAAATCCTGCGGATTTCCATTGCCCTCCGACGACGGGCGGCGCGCCGTCGAACTCAAAATCCAGGTGCTGATCGCCAGAGCCACCACCGCCAGCACGGTGAATACGCGGAACAGCATCAGTTCAAGCTCGCGCGGGCGCGAAGCAGCGCGTCGCACAGTTCGCGCACCGCGCCCGTGCCGCCCGGCGCCTTGGAAATCCAGTGCGCGGCGGACTTGACGATCGGGTGTGCATCGGCGACGGCTGCCGCCAGTCCGACCGCGGACATCAGCGGCAGATCTGGCGTGTCATCCGCGATGCAGGCGCAGCGCAACGGATCCACTTTGAGGCGCCGGGTCAATCCACGCAGCGCCGCCAATTTATCCGAGCAGCCCTGCAGCACGTTCGGCACCCGCAACTCTCGCAGTCGCGCGGCGGCCGCGGCGGAACGGCGGCCGCTGAACGCCGCCACGTGCACGCCGGCAGCCATCAGCAGTTTGATGCCGTGGCCGTCGCGCACGTGGAATACCTTGAGCGCTTCACCCTTGGATCCGAAGTACAGGCGGCCGTCGGTGAGCACCCCGTCGACGTCCAGGATCAGCAATTGGATGTCGGCGAGCGCCGTGGCCGGGCGGGCTTTCAAATGACCCCCGCGCGCAACAGATCGTGCACGTTGAGCGCGCCGACGATCTTGCGGTCCGCATCCACCACGACCAGCGAGGTAATGCGGTGTGTCTCCATGAGATGCACTGCTTCGGCCGCGAGCATGCCGGGGCTCGCCGTTTTCGCCGCGGCGGTCATGACCTGATCCATGCGCGTGGAATGCAAATCTGCGGCGCGATCCAGCGCGCGGCGCAAATCGCCGTCCGTGAACACGCCGAGCACCTGTCCGGCGTCATCGACGATCGCCGTCATGCCGAGGCCCTTGGAAGTGACTTCCATGAGGCCCTCCGCCAGGGTGGTATCCGCTCGAACCTTGGGGATATGCCCGCCGATCCGCATCACGTCCCTCACGAACAAGAGACGCCGGCCAAGAGTGCCGGCCGGGTGGGAGCGCGCAAAGTCCTCCTCGGTGAAACCGCGCGCTTTGAGCAGGGCCACTGCAAGCGCATCGCCCATCGCCAACGCCGCCGTGGTGCTCGCCGTGGGGGCCAGATTCAAGGGACAGGCCTCGGCGGGTACGCCGATGTCCAGATGCACCGTGGCGATGCGCGCCAGCGCGGACTGCGAATTTCCGGTAAAAGCGATCAAGGGCACCCCCAATCGTTTGATGACCGGCAGGATGGTGAGAATTTCACTGGTTTCACCCGAATTCGACAGCGCGAGCACCGCATCGTCCCGCGTGATCATGCCTACATCGCCGTGGCTGGCCTCGCCGGGATGGACGAAGAACGAGGGCGTACCGGTGCTGGCGAGGGTGGCGGCGATTTTCCCGCCCACATGGCCCGATTTACCCATGCCCATCACCACGATGCGGCCCCGGCAGTTAAGACAAATGCGGCAGGCACGTGCAAAATCCGTCCCCAGGCGCGGCAACTGCGCGCGTATGCCGTCGATCTCGACGTTGAGCGCCTGGCGGCCGAGTTCGACGAGATCTGCGTCCGTGAAGTCGGGAGTCATCTGTGAATGATACAGCGGATGCGTTTGATAATTTTGAGGAGTCGGCATGAATCCACAGCAGGTAGCGCAACTCATCGAAACCGGTTTGACCGGCAGCCGGGCGCTGGTGAAGAGCGATGACAATGTGCATTTCGAGGCGGTGGTGATTGCGCCGGCATTCATCGGCAAGCGGCCGGTGCAGCGCCATCAACTGGTGTACGCCACGCTCGGCACGGCGGTGGGGGGCGAAATCCATGCGCTCGCGCTGCAGGTGTTCACGCCGGACGAATTTGCGGGGCAGGAACGTGGATAAGCTGCAGATACACGGCGGCATTCCGCTCGAGGGCGAGATTCGCATCGCCGGCGCCAAGAACGCGACGCTGCCGATATTGGCGGGTTGCCTCCTGGCTGATGGCCCGGTCACTGTCTCGAACGTCCCGCATCTGCAGGATGTCACCACCATGATCGAGTTGCTGGGACGCATGGGCGTGTCCGTGACCATCGATGAAAGGATGCGAATCGAAGTCGATGCCTCCACCATCAAGGAGTATTTCGCGCCGTACCAGCTGGTGAAAACCATGCGTGCGTCGATCCTGGTGCTCGGTCCTTTGCTCGCGCGTTTTGGGGCCGCCGATGTCTCGCTGCCGGGCGGATGCGCCATCGGCGCGCGTCCGGTCAATATTCACGTTGCCGGTCTGCAAGCCATGGGTGCCGATATCCATATTGAGAACGGCTACATCAAAGCCCGTGCGCAGCGCCTGAAAGGGGCCAGGCTGGTCCTGGAAACCGTCACCGTGACCGGCACCGAGAATCTGATGATGGCGGCCGTTCTGGCGGACGGCGAGACCGTGCTCGAGAATGCCGCGCGCGAGCCGGAGGTGGTCGATCTGGCCAATTTCCTGATTGCCATGGGCGCCAAGATCCAGGGCGCCGGAACCGACAGAATCGTCATCCAGGGTGTGTCGCGCTTGAACGGCACGGCCTACGAAGTGTTGCCGGATCGGATTGAAACCGGCACCTATCTGGTCGCGGGCGCCATCACCGGCGGACATATCCGAGTGAAGAACACCCGCCCGGATCATCTCGATGCGGTCATCGGCAAGCTGCAGGAAGCCGGCGCCACCGTCGGCGTGGGCGATTCGTGGATCGAAGTCGACATGCGGGGGCGCCGGCCCACCGCGGTCGACATACGGACCGCGCCGTATCCCGCTTTTCCGACCGACATGCAGGCGCAGTTCGCGGCCCTCAACACGGTGGCGAGCGGCGTCGGCACCATCATCGAGACGATTTTCGAGAATCGCTTCATGCACATGCTGGAAATGCGCCGCATGGGTGCGGAAATCCGCCTCGAAGGCAACACCGCCATCATCAAGGGCGTCGATCGGCTTACCGCAGCGCCGGTGATGGCCACGGATTTGCGCGCATCGGCGAGCCTGGTGCTCGCGGGGTTGGTGGCGGATGGGCGCACCGATATCGAACGCATTTATCACATCGATCGCGGCTATGCGGCGATCGAAGAAAAGCTGCAGCAGTTGGGCGCGAAGATCCGCCGCACACCGTAAGTTACGCCGCGCACGGAATACTCAGACGGGCTCCTACGCCGGCGGCCTCGTGGGGCGTTCGAGAACGGTCAGCTTCATCTTGTAGGTTTGCTTCGCGTGTTGAGCTTCGAGTTCCACCTCGGCTCCGGGTTTGAGCGCGGAAACCCGTGCGACCAGATCCTGAGCGCTGCGCACCTGCTCGCCTGCCAAGGCGGTGACCACATCGCCGGGCCGCATGCCGGCCTGGTACGCCGGACTTCTCACCCAGATGTTCACCACGGTGACGCCGCCGCCCGCGGTTCCGGCCTGCAATGCTTGCTCATCCGACAAGTCCTGGGGCACGAAGCCCAGCCAGCCGCGCACCACATGCCCGTTCGTCAGGATCTGTTCCATCACGCCGCGCACCAGATTGACGGGGATCGCAAAGCCGATGCCTTCAGGTCCGCCGTTGGCACGATTGAGCACCGCGGTGTTGATGCCCACCAAATCGCCGTGTGCATCGATGAGCGCGCCGCCGGAATTTCCCAGATTGATCGCGGCGTCCGTTTGAATGAAGTTTTCAAATGTGGCGAGGCCCAGCTGACCGCGTCCGGTGGCGCTGACGATGCCTTGCGTGACGGTTTGACTCAAGCCATAGGGGTTGCCGATGGCGAGCACGATATCGCCCACCCGCAAGGTGTCCGACCGGCCCAGGGGCATGACGGGCACATTGCTGATCTTAAGATCGAGGATGGCAATATCCGTGTCGGTGTCCTGTCCCACGATGGTGGCATCCGCGATGCGCCCGTCGGCGAGCTGGACTCTGATCGAATCGGCGCCCGCGATGACATGTTGGTTCGTGACGATGGTTCCCATCGCATCCACGATCACGCCTGAACCCAAGCTGCGTTCAACGCGCTGCCGATAGCTTGGCCAGTAGTCGCCGAACAATTGATTCAGGGGTGACGCTTGGGTGCGCTCCCGCACCACGCGGGCCGTGTAAATATTGACCACGGCAGGCGCCGCGCGCGCCACCGAATCGGCAAAGCTTTGCATGACCACGGTTGGGCTGGCGGAGGCGGGGGCAGGCGGTGCGACGCTCGCAGCGTCCGCGGGTGCGACGGGCGCTGCCGAGGGTACGGCGGCGGTGTGCGCGCCCAGCAGCGTCGGGTTCCACCAAACCACGAGAAACGCCACGGCCAGGCCGACCACGACCGCTCTGATCAGAAGACCCACGAGGACGCGAGTGTTCTGCAATTAATATCGCTCCTCGAGCCTTAAGGGGAAGGCGCGTAACTGTGTATAATGCGCTCCCAATATTCTTTGGGAAACACTACCGTGATAGGGGTTTGCGTGAAGATTTGTCAACAATTTTCGAGGGCGTGCGCATGGCCGAACAGGTAGACCACAGCCGGCGCCGCTTGTTGACCGCCGCCACTGTCGGCACGGGCGTCATCGGCGTGGCGTTTGCGGCGGTTCCATTCCTCGCTTCATGGAAGCCCAGTGCACGGGCCCGCGCCTTGGGCGCGCCGGTCGAGGTGGACGCCGCGAAACTTGAGGCCGGCCAGATGCTGAAAGTGGTGTGGCGCGGCCAAGCCGTGTTCGTCGTGCGGCGCGCCAAGGCGGTCGTGGATCAGCTCGGCGGCCACGATGAGATGCTGGCCGATCCGGGTCAGACCGATTCGACTCAGCCCGACTACATCAAGGCCGCGGGCGCGGCTCGAGCGCGCAATCCCGAATACTGGGTGGGACTGGCGGTGTGCACTCATCTGGGTTGCTCGCCTCTGGGGGCGTTCGTGCCCAATGATTCCTTCCAGGTCGCGGGCGCTGATTTGGGGGCGAACTGGCCGGGTGGATTTTATTGTCCCTGCCACGGCTCGAAGTATGATTTGTCAGGCCGCGTGTTCAAGAGCATGCCCGCGCCGAAGAATCTGGCGGTGCCGCCGTACGCTTTTGGCGCGAACACCCGCATCGTCATCGGCGTCGACGACGCCCCCAAATCTGTTTCGTAGTTCGAGAGGTTTACGATGGTAGCACCCGATTCCGCCGGCACTGGCAAAGGACTTATGGGCTGGATCGATCAGCGCTTTCCGCTGACAAAAATGTGGAAGGAGCATGCCTCGGAGTACTACGCCCCGAAGAATTTCAACTTTTGGTATTACTTCGGCGCGCTGTCGCTGTTCGTGCTCGCGAATCAGATTGTGACCGGTATTTTCCTGACGATGAGCTACAAGCCATCGTCCGCCGAGGCCTTCGCTTCGGTGGAATACATCATGCGGGACGTGGATTGGGGCTGGTTGATCCGCTACATGCACACCACCGGCGCCTCCGCGTTTTTCATCGTGATTTACCTGCACATGTTCCGCGCGCTGCTGTACGGGTCACACCGCAAACCGCGCGAACTGGTGTGGATCTTCGGCTGCCTGATTTTCCTGTTGCTGATGGCGGAAGCATTCATGGGCTATGTGCTGCCCTGGGGCAACATGAGCTTCTGGGGCGCCCAGGTCATCGTCTCCCTGTTCAGCAGCCTGCCGGTCGTGGGCGGCACCTTGGTCGAGTGGATCCGCGGCGACTACAACATCGCGGATCCGACCTTGAATCGATTCTTTGCCCTGCATGTGGCGGCCTTGCCGCTGGCCCTGGTATTCCTGGTGGTCGCGCACATCATGGCGTTGCACGAGGTGGGTTCCAACAACCCTGACGGCATCGACATCAAAAAGCACAAGGACGCCGCGGGGCATCCTCTCGACGGCATCCCCTTCCACCCGTACTACACGGTGAAGGATCTGGTGGGTCTGGCAGGATTTTTGTTGATCTTTTGCGGTGTCATTTTCTTTGCGCCGAATTTTTTCGGGCTGTTCCTCGAATCGCCCAATTTCGAGCCCGCCAATCCGCTGCAAACGCCGCCCGATATCACCCCGGTGTGGTATTTCACGCCGTTCTACGCGATGTTACGCGCGGTGCCCTCATTTGCCGGAACGCAGGTGTGGGGAGTACTGGTGATGGGCGCCGCGGTGATGGTGCTGTTCTTCGTGCCCTGGCTCGACCGCTCGCCGGTGCGCTCGATCCGTTACCGGGGTCCGATCTACAAAATCATGATCGGTATTTTTGTTATATCGTTCGTTACCTTGGCGGTGTGCGGCCTGAAGCCCCCCTCGGGCATTTACCCGATCCTGGCCCGGGTGTGCACCGCGTTGTACTTCATTTTTTTCATCGCTATGCCCTGGTACACGAAGTTTGAAAGCGTGAAGCCGGAGCCGGAAAGGGTCACGGGACATGCTTAAAGCGGGTGTTTTGATCATCATCGGGACCTTGAGCGCCGGCGCCGCGTTGGCGGCCGAAGGTGAGATCGCCCTGCGGAAATCGGATACGGACATCAAGAGCACCGAGTCATTGCAGCGCGGCGCGCGCAATTTCATGAACTATTGCTCCGGATGCCATTCGCTTCATTACCTGCGCTACAACCGCATGGCCACGGACCTGAATATCCCCGAGGCCGAGCTGGTGAAGAACCTGATTTTCAGCGGCGCCAAGCCATTCGAGGAAATCAACACGGGCTTGCCGCCGGATTCCGCCGACTGGTTCGGCAAACCGCCGCCGGACCTGACGCTCATGGCGCGCGAGCGCGGCGCCGACTACATCTATTCATATCTGAAGGGCTTTTACGCCGACAAGACACGGCCCTGGGGCGTCAATAACCTGTATCTTCCCGGCACCGCCATGCCGCACGTCCTGTACGCGCTGCAGGGCTTGCAGAAGCCGGTGTTCAAAAATGAATCGGATCCGCACGGCAATGCCACCATGGTGCTGGTGGACGTGGCGGAAATGACCCCCGGCGCGATGAAGCCCGAGGAGTATGATGATTTCGTCCGGGACATCGCCAATTTCCTGGATTACGCGGCCGAGCCGGTCAAGAACACGCGTCAGACCATGGGCATATTTGTGATGCTGTTCTTGTTGGTGTTTTTCGTATTCGCGTACATGCTGAAGAAAGAATATTGGAAGGATGTCCACTGACGCAGCGGGGCCGTCCTTTTGGTCCTGATGCAAGGAGGCCGCGTTAGTGGCACGTCGTTCGGTGATGACCCTGTTTTCAGCACCGGCCGACCCGTGGAGTCATCGGGCGCGGCTGGTCCTTGCCGAGAAGGGGATCGCAATCGAATTGGTCAATGTCGATCCGAATGATTTGCCCGAAGATCTCCTTGATTTGAATCCCTACCACAGCGTGCCCACGCTGGTGGATCGCGACCTGGTGCTCTACGATTCGCGCGTCATCATCGAGTATCTCGATGAGCGCTTTCCGCATCCGCCGCTGATGCCCATCGATCCCGTGACGCGCGCGCAATTTCGCGTGGCGCTGTATCGTGTCGAGCGCGACTGGTATGCGCTGGCGCGCGACATCGAGGCGGACCCCGCGAGCAAAACGGCTGAGCAGAGCCGAAAAATCCTGAGCGAAGCGATTTGCGCGAGCGCGGAGGTTTTCAAGGCGAAGCCGTTTTTCCTGAGCGACGAATTTTCGCTGGTGGACGCCAGCATTGCGCCGATCCTGTGGCGTCTCAAGGTCTACGGCATCGAGCTGCCGGCGCAAGCGCTGCCCATCACGAAGTATATGACCGCTATTTTTTCGCGCGCCGCTTTTCGCACCTGCTTGACGGAAGAGGAACGGGAGATGCGCCATTGAAGCCGCGCCGCCCCTACCTGCTGCGAGCGCTGCACGAATGGATCTCCGACAGCGGCGAGACCCCGCACATCGTGGTGGATGCGGGCGCCGAGGGCGTCAATGTTCCGCGCCAGTACGTGAAGGACGGCAAGATCGTGCTCAATGTGAGTTTTTCGGCGACGCAGATGCTGAAACTGGGCAATGATGCCGTCACCTTCGAAGCCCGGTTCGGCGGAGTGGGATTCGCGGTGCAGGTGCCGGTGCGGGCCATCCTGGGGATCTATGCCCGTGAAACCGGGCAGGGCATGATTTTTCCGGAGGGCGATGCGGATCCCGATCCCACGGAAAGCCCTCCGGCCGGTCCCGGTGCCGGAAAGACCGGCGCCTCGCAGGCTAAGCGGCCGAAACTGCAAGTGGTCAAGTAGCGCGAAACGCATCCTTGATCCAGGTGATTTGCTGAGCTGAAGCCGCGCCTTGCACGGCGAACACGTCGAATCGCAGGGCCAATCCCCGCCAGTTCCGCTCGCGCTGCAGAAAGAAGCGGGTGGCGCGCAATATCCTGCGCTGTTTGACCGGGGTGACCGAGCCCAAGGCGCCGCCGAAATCGGCGCACTCGCGCCGGCGCACCTCGACGATGATCAGCACGTCGCCTTCGAGGCCCACGAGATCGAGTTCGCCGGCCTTGCAGCGCAGATTGCGCGCCAGGATCTTGATGCCGTGCGCGCAAAGATACTCCGCGGCCAGCTGTTCGGCAGCAGCGCCGCGCTCCAGGCGCTGATCTTTCATGCGGCAGTTTCGCGCAGCACCCGCGCAATTGCGCGCGGCAAATCCGGCCTGTTCGTTGAATTAATCGCGCTTGGCGGAGTCGTAGATCTCGACGCCGCCCAGCCAGGTTCGCAGCACATGCGTATCGCGAATTGCCGCCGGGGCGATGGCGAGCACATCCTGGCTCAGGAGCACCAAGTCGGCGAGTTTGCCGGGTTCGATCGAACCCTTCTCGTGCTCCTGGAATTCCGCATAGGCCGATCCTATGGTGTAGGCGGCGATGGCTTCCTGAATCGACAGTTTCTGTTCGGGAAACCAACCTTGAGGATGTTTGCCGTCGAGCGTGGCGCGCGTGGTCGCGGCGTACAGGGTCAGCAGCGGATCGAGGGTGACGACCGGCCAGTCCGTGCCAAATGCCAGCCGTACGCCATGCTCGATGAAGGTTCGATAGGCGTGCATGCGCCCGGCGCGCTCATGCCCGATGCGTATTTCGGCCCAGCGGCCATCGTCGATGGCTTGGTATGGCTGCACCGAGGCGATCACGTGCAGCTGTGCGAAGCGCGCGAAATCGCCGGGCGCCATGTGCTGCGCATGCTCGATGCGCCAGCGGCGATCGCGCGGCCCGTCAGTTTTTTCGACGTTTTCATAGAGATCAAGGACCGCGGAGATGGCAGCATCGCCGATGGCGTGGGTGCAAACCTGCAGATTTGCCGCATCGGCGCGCAGCAGCCGCTGGCCGGCGCGTTCCAGGGGCAACATGTCCGAGAACAGCAGGCCGCGATTGCCCGGCTCGTCGCTGTAGGGTTCATGAAAATAGGCGGTGCGGGAGCCCAGCGAGCCGTCGGCAAACATCTTCAGCGCGCCGATCCTCAAAGATGCGCCGCCAAAAGCATGACCGATGCCCAGTTGCGCCTGATCTTCCACTCTGGCGATCAGCGGCGCGCCGTACAAACGCACGCTGAGCTTGCCTTCCCGCAGCAGTTGCGAGTACACGCTCAGGTCGCCGTAGTCCAGGCTCATGTCCTGCACGCTGGTCACGCCAAGCTTCGCGGCCCAGTGCAGCGCATTCTCGATGGCGCGGCGGCGCTGCGCCGGGCTGGGTGGCGGCGCCACCTTTTCCACCAATTCGATGGCGGCGTCCTTGAGCGCGCCGGTGGGTTCGCCGGCTGCGTCGCGCACGATCAAGCCGCCGGGAGGATCCGGCGTCTTGGCCGTGATGCCGGCGATCGCCAGCACCTTCGAGTTGACCAGAATCATATGGCCGTCGTAACGATCAAGCGACACCGGATTGTCGGGCGTCACCGCATCGATATCCTGGCGGGTCGGCAGTCCGGCGGGGCTCCACTTGGTCTCATCCCAGTTGCCGGAGCGGATCCACTCGCCCTTGGGCTGCTGCGCCGCATAGGCGGCAATTCGCTTGACGAATTCCTGGAGGCTGGTGGCGTCGTTGAGCTGCACGGCAGTCAACGCGAGTCCGCCGTCCGAGAAGTGCACGTGCGCGTCGTTGAATCCAGGCAGCAATCGATTGCCCCCGGCATCCACTACCTTGGTTTTGGGTCCTCGCCACAACGCCACTGCCGCCTCGCTGCCCACGGCGGCGATACGGCCGTTGAGAACGGCCACTGCCTCGGCTTGCGGCTGCGCAGGATTGACGGTCCATATGCGGGCATGCCGGATGATGAGATCGGCCGCCGGACGCGAATCGGTGGGTGTTGGGGCCGCGCCCGCACCGGCGATGCCTGCAAGGGCTGATGCCGCGAGTGCCGCGGCGATGAATCCTGCGCGTGATTTATAGAACAAAGGGAACGCCGCTCTTGATTTGCGCCCAGTCCAGATCGCGGCGCACGCGATTGTGTTCATCGATATGCAGCTTGCCCGTCATGCCGGAAATCTGGCTCAAGGCCGCCGCCGAACTGGCACGCAGGACGGGCACCAAACGATAGGCATCGAATCCGAACGCATAAAACCGATCCCGGCGGGCCGTTTGTGCCGGCCATGCCGCGCGCACACCGTCGCGAATCTGCGCCGTGACCGGATCGTTCGCGATCATCCACGGCATATCGGGAAAGTACAGGCCGTCGATATCGCTGTTTGCCGTCGCGTCCGGCTCGAAACTGTCCGAGGTGGAATAGACCGGGACATCGCCGGCGAAGTGAAACTTCAACTGCGGAATGATCAGGCGCGCCGCACCGGCGCTGCCCACCACGAACACAAATGCCGCGTCCGTACGATGACTGGTCGGCTCGCCTTTCACGACCTTGACCTGCAACACCTGCTTGATCACCTCGGCGAAGTCGACTTGCGAAGAATCGTAGCGGCCCGAGTCGAGCAGGGTGCCGCCGAGGCTCTTCAACTCATCGGTGAAAGCCGCGGCAACACGATTGCCCAGCTCTCCGGAGGGCAGGATGGCGACGCCTTCGCGCCTGCCGTCCGCGACCACGCGACGCGCGACCATGCGCGCCTCATCTTCCGGATAAAGGGAAAACTGATAAAAATTCTTTGACGTACTCACGGCATCGCCGAGAAAATTCAATGCCAGCACCGGTGCGTGGCCGGCCGACAAGGGCGCGACCGCGGCCACATCATCCTTGGTCAGCGGGCCCACCACGAAACCGGCGCCATCGGCGATCGCGCGGTTGTACGCGGCTCCCGCCGATTCGGCGGCGACATCGTAAAGTTTCAATCGCGGGCGGGTCGCCGCATCTTGCTGCATATAGGCGGCAATGAAGCCGTCGCGTACTGCGACCCCAAAAGCCTCGCTGCGTCCGGACAGGGGGAGCAGCAGCGCGATTTGGTTCGGGTATTCGGTCGCGACCGTAATTTGCGTTTGCGCCGCGGCGAGCACGCTCGCATTTGCCGGATGCTGCGGATACTGGCGCCTCCAGCTGTCGAGCGCAGCGGATGCGCGCGCGGGATTGCGTTCCAGTTCCACCGCGACGGGACCCAGTTCGAGCCACCCCTGCACGATGGGATCGGTCTTGGCAGGAGGCTTCATGGGAGCCCCGCGTTCCGCCGCGATGCGTTCCCTGCTGAACAGCTCTTCGCGATTCGCTTTGAGTGCGGCCGGATCGCTCAAGTAGCGTTCGCGCTCGACGAGGGCGCGCGTGCCTTCGATGGGATGGCCGGTGAGAAATGCGCTTCGGCCGCGGATCCAGTAGTAGTTTTGTGCCTGATTGGGCATCGTGGGCACCGGAATTTGATCGAGCTCGCGGATGGCGCGCGTCGGATCATTTTCCGCGTAGGCGATTTCCGCAGCGACCAGCGCACGCGGCGTCGCCAGCAGTGTGCGGGCTTGCGGCGAAACCAGGCTCAGCGCTTGTTTGGCAGCCGTGATGTTATTCGCGGCAACCCATTGTTCGGCGCTCAACAATTGGTAGTTGTCGCTGTCGGCCGGCAGCTGCGCCGCCAGATCCGCGTAAATCTGCGCCGCTTCCGCATGTTTGCCATCGCGCACCAAGCGTGCTGCCTGTTCCTGCTTGTCCGCCGGCGTCGCCACGGGCTTGACCAGGCTGCACGAGGCGGCAACCAACGATGCCATCAAGGCCGCGCACACGATGAGCCGTGGACGCCGAGAGACCGCTGCCATACCCTTCATTCCCGGTTCGTTAAAGTACAGGCGCCGATTATGGCAGGAACGCTGTTCGTGGTCGCCACGCCCATTGGCAATTTGGGCGATTTGAGCGTGCGCGCGCGCGATACGCTCAAAAGTTGCGCTCTGATTGCCGCGGAGGACACGCGCCATACCGGGATTCTCCTCAAGCACTTCGGCATAGAGACACCGCAGCTGTCGCTGCACGATCACAACGAACGGGTCCGAGCCATCGAAATCATCGCGTATTTGCACGATGGCAAGTCGGTGGCGCTGGTGAGCGACGCCGGAACCCCGGCCATCAGCGATCCGGGATTCGAGTTGGTGCGTGCGGCGGCCGCTGCGGGCGTTCAGATCATCGCCATTCCCGGACCTTGCGCGGCGATTGCGGCGCTCTCCATCGGCGCTCAGCCCACGGATCGATTTTGCTTCGAGGGTTTTTTGCCGTCGCGCGGCGCGGCGCGGCGCCAACGGCTGGAATCGCTGCGGCAGGAGCCGCGTACCTTGGTGTTCTATGAATCGCCGCACCGCGTGCGCGAGACATTGGAGGACTGTGTGACGTCGTTCGGCGAAAGCCGTGCAGCGACTGTGGTGCGCGAAGCCACCAAGCTGCATGAAGCGACCTACCGGGGCTCGTTGTTGGAATTATTGAATATCGCGAACACGGATGCAGACTTCAATCGAGGTGAAATCGTGCTGCTCATCGCCGGCGCGGCGCCGTCCGCGGCCGCGGACGCGCAGGATTGGACGGCGCTGGATACAGTGCTCACGGCGCTGCTCGCGGAATTGCCGCTGAAACAGGCGGCGCGCCTCGCGGCGCAAATCACCGGCGCGCGCGACAACGAGACCTATAAGCGAGCCCTGCATCTTAAGGAACAATCCGCGCCGCATTAGCGTATGGTGCTCACCGGAGTCGGCCAGACAGTCGCTGTGTGCTATTGCACATGGAGGAAAGTCCGGGCTTCAACGGACCAAGGTGCCAGGTAACCCCTGGGAGGCGCGAGCCTACGGAAAGTGCAACAGAAAGATACCGCCTAAGTGTCGCGTAAGCGGCAACGGTAAGGGTGAAATGGTGCGGTAAGAGCGCACCGCGCAGATGGCAACATCAGCGGCACGGCAAACCCCACCTGAAGCAAGACCAAATAGGGAAGCAAGCGGCTTAAAAACCGCTACATGTGGTCCTCATGGGCTTCCGGGTAGGTCGCTTGAGCTGCGCGGTGACGCGTATGCCAGAGGAATGACTGTCCAAGACAGAACCCGGCTTAACGGCCGACTCCTTTTTACGCGCTGCGCGCGAACAATTCCCGGGGCCGAAGCGGCCCCGACCGAGAGCGCGGCCCGTAAGAGAACAGAGCGCGGCCCTAAGAGGCGGAGGCGCGGCCCTAAGATAAAGACGCGCGGCCAGAAGAAAAGAAAAAACCCCCTCTCGGGCACCAACCGGTGCTAACGGTCCAAAAAATCTCACGATGTGAGCAATATCGGCGAAGATCGAAGACGTTCGCGTCATTCAACTCCTGCTGTAAATTTGACGAAAATCCCCTAAGAGATTGATTCCTCTCAACCCTGTGATCGCAGCGCGCCACAGCTGCTCAAAATGTGACCTAAGTCACTGTCGGTACGGGGTTTTTTTTACCATAAGACGTTGACAGTGCCGCTCGTCGCTCCCTATAGTGGCGGCCAGTGGGAAATTGTGGGAGAAAATGGGTTTTTAGACCCATAAATCATGTTCCGGGGTGCCAACAAACTAACTCTCGATGTGAAAGGGCGGCTGGTCATGCCCACCCGCTATCGAGAGCGGCTGCAAGAGCGTTGCGGCGGCAACTTGGTGGTGACCGTGGACAAGGATCAATGCCTGTTGATCTACCCCCTCCCGGATTGGGAGGACATCGAGCGAAAGCTCAACAAATTGCCGACTTTGAATCCTCAGGTGCGGCGCTTGCAGCGCTTGATGATCGGTCATGCCACGGATCTAGAGCTGGATTCGCACGGCCGGTTGCTGTTGCCGGCCAATCTGCGCGAGTTCGGTCAATTGACCCGCGACGCGATGCTGATCGGTCAGGGACTGCGGTTCGAGTTGTGGGATGAGGCTCGTTGGAATGAGCGGCGGGACGAATGGCTGGCGAGCGCGGAGAGCAGTACCGATCTGTCCTCCGAGCTAGACACCTTGTCGTTTTAGCCGGTCGGTAGTGCAAGACATTGCGGGGGTCCACACGCCGGTCCTGTTACCACAGGTATTGGCGGCGTTGGATATACGGGCGGGTGGCACCTACGTGGACGCCACTTATGGCCGTGGCGGACATGCAGGGGCGATTTTGGAGAAGCTCATCGCGAACGGCCGATTGCTATGCATCGATCGTGACTCCGCGGCGGTTGCCGCGGCCAGAGCCAGGTTCTCCCAAGATTCACGTGTATCCATATTTCTGGCGCCCTTTTCCGCGCTGGCGATGCGCGCTGACGAAGTTGAGCCGGGGCTCAAGTTCGACGGCATTCTGTTCGATCTCGGCGTGTCGTCGCCGCAAATCGATGAGGCTGAGCGCGGCTTCAGCTTCATGCAGGACGGACCGCTCGACATGCGCATGAGCTCAGGCGAGGGCTTGAGCGCCGCGGATGTGGTCAACCGCGCGCCGCTCGAGGAATTGATCCGCATATTTCGCGAATACGGCGAAGAGCGCATGGCGCCGCGCATCGCACGCGCCATTGTGATGGACCGTCAAGTCAAGCCGTTCGCGCGCACGATCGAACTGGCCGAGATGATCGCGCGCGTCGCGCGCAGCAAGGAGCGGCACAAGCATCCCGCGACGCGCGTGTTCCAGGCGCTGCGCATTCACGTCAACGGTGAGCTGAAGGAACTCGAGCTGGGGCTCGCAGCGGCGCTCGAGCGGCTCGCACCGCACGGGCGCCTGGCCGTGATCAGTTTTCATTCCCTGGAAGATCGCATGGTCAAGCAATTCATGCGCCGCCATTCACTGGCGGATCCCATGTATGCCGGTCTGCCCAATATCCCGCAGCATGCGCGTCCGAAGCTCGCACTGGTCGGTAAGGCGATCGAGGCTGATGCGAATGAGAGCAGTGCCAATCCCCGCGCGCGCAGCGCCCGACTGCGTGTGGCAGTCCGTCTGGATCAAGGAATCGCCGCATGAAATACCGACGTTGGTTGCCGTTGATGCTCCCCGTGCTGTGGCTGGCCGTGCTGGGGTCCGCGGTGCAGGTGATCTATGCCCGTCACATGGCGCGCGACATGTTCGTGCGGCTGGAGAAGCTCAATGCTGAACGCGATTCGCTCGATATGGAGTGGGGGCGCCTGCAGCTCGAACAAAGCTATTGGTCCTCGAACGCCTTTGTCGAGCGGGTGGCCAACGCGAAATTGCGGATGAACCTGCCGCAGACCCGCGACGTGAGGATCGTGCGGCCGTGAAATTTCGCGCCGGCGACACCTCAGGGCAGAGCAAGACCTATCGCTGGCGTTCGGCGGTGGTGCTGGGTTTGATCGTGCTTGGCGTGATCGGCCTCGGCGCGCGTGCGGTCGAACTGCAGCTGGTGGATCATGGATTTCTCGCCAGCCAGGGCGATGCCCGTTCCATGCGAGTGGTGAAGATCGCAGCGCATCGCGGCGCGATCACCGACCGCTACGGAGAACCCCTCGCGGTCTCGACGCCGGTGGACAGCATCTGGGTCAATCCCCAGGAACTCAATGACAACATCGATCAGCTGCCGCGGCTGGCGCGCGCGCTCAAGGTGGATCAGCAGACCTTGGCCGGACGGATCACCAGCAATCTCGACCGCGAATTTCTGTACCTGGTGCGCCATATGCCGCCCGAACAAGCGGCGCACATCAAGGCATTGGGAATTCCCGGCGTTTATCTGTCGCGCGAATACCAGCGCTACTACCCCGCGGGAGAAGTGTCCGGGCATGTGGTCGGATTCACCACCATCGATGACAAGGGGCAGGAAGGCCTGGAGCTGGGATTCGATCAGCTGTTGAACGGCGAGGATGGCGCGAAGCGCGTCATTCAGGATTCGCTCGGCCGCTATGTCGAAAATGTTGAAAGCATTCGCGCGCCGCGGCCGGGCCGGGATCTCGTCACCAGCATTGATCTGCGCATTCAGTACCTCGCGTACCGCGAGTTGAAAGCGGCCATGCAGGAGTACAGCGCACGCGCCGGCTCGGTGATCGTGATCGATGTGGATACCGGCGAAGTGCTGGCGATGGTGAATCAGCCCTCGTACAACCCGAATGACCGCGAGCAATTGAAACCCGGCTTGTACCGCAATCGTGCCGCCACGGATATTTTTGAGCCCGGCTCGAGCATCAAGCCCTTCATCATGGCTGCCGCATTGGCCTCGGGGCAGTACAAACCCGACAGCGTGGTCGACACCGCGCCCGGATTCTTGAAAGTCGGCACCAAGGTGTTCGAGGATGAGCACAATCTCGGCGCCGTCGATCTGGCAACGATCCTCGCCAAATCCAGCAACGTGGGCACCGCCAAAGTGGCGCTGACCCTGCAGCCCGAACAGATCTGGAGCACATTGACGGGATTGGGCTTTGGTCAGGTGACCGGCAGCACCTTTCCGGGAGAGTCGGCCGGCATGCTGAGCCAGTATTCTCACTGGCGTCCGATCGGCATCGCCACGCTGTCGCATGGTTACGGTCTTTCGGTCACGCCGCTGCAATTGGCGCATGCCTACGCCACCATCGGTGCGGGCGGAATCAAGCGGCCGATTTCGTTCGAGAAGATTTCGGGTCCGGTTGCCGGCGAGCGCGTCATGGATCCGAAGGTGGCACGCGAGCTCGTGGGGTTGATGGAACAGGTGGTTGAGAAGGGCGGCACCGCCACCCGGGCTTCGCTCATCGGCTACCGGGTGTCCGGGAAGACCGGTACGGCGTTCAAATCAATCGCAGGCGGCTATTCCACCGACAAAATCATGGCGGTGTTTGCCGGCTTGGTGCCCGCGTCGCACCCGAAACTGGCCACGGTGGTGGTGATCGACGAGCCGAGCCGGGATATGCACGAGGTCAGCATTCTGGCCCAGGGCGGCACGGTGGCGGCGCCGGTGTTCGCGAATGTCATGTCCGGCACGCTTCGCCTCATGGATGTGCCGCCCGATGACCTGCAAAACGTGCCGGCCGCAACCTTGGTACAGGCGAACGAGAACCCATGAGCGCCGCCCTCATGTGGTTGCTCGATGGAATCGCCAGCATTCCGGCCACCGACGCGCGCGTTTCGGATCTGACGCTCGACAGCCGCGAGGTGCGCGCCGGCAGTTTATTTTTTGCCCTCCCCGGTCAAACCGCGCATGGTCTCGAATTCGCCGCGGAGGCTGCGGCGCGCGGTGCGAGTGTGGTGCTGTGGGAGCCGAGCAGCGATGCGGATCCGCCTTCGCTGCCGGCAGAGGTGTATTCGGCGGCGGTGCCGAATCTGAAGAATCTGGTGGGGCGTATCGCCGACCGTTTTTTCAATTGGCCCTCGTCGCAGCTGCGTATCACCGGCATCACCGGCACCAACGGCAAAACCACCTGCGCTTATCTCCTGGCGCAGTGCCTGGAGCGTTTGGGCACCGCTGCCGCGTACATCGGCACCATCGGTTTGGGACGGCCCGAGGCGCTCGCACAGCCCACTCACACCACTCCGGATGCGGTCACCGTACAGCGCACGTTGGCGCAGATGCGCGCCACCGGCGTACGCGAGGTTGTCATGGAGGTCTCCTCGCACGCGCTCGATCAGGGCAGGGTGGATGGTGTGCGTTTCCACGCGGCCGCGTTCACCAACCTGACCCGCGATCACCTGGACTATCACGGCACGATGGAGCGCTACGGGGCAGCCAAGGCGAAGCTGCTGCACAACGCGGATCTGGAGCAGATCGTGCTCAACATCGGCGATGAATTCGGACGCGCGTTCGCGCAAGGCTACAGCGGCCGCGCGTCGCTTACCGCCGTCTGGGTCGGCGCCGGTGCTTCCGGGTGGCTGGCCGACCGCGCCCTGCACGCCTCCGAGGTGCGCCTGGATCCGCGCGGCATCGCGATGGAGCTTGATGGCAGCTTCGGCAGGCTCTCCGTCAGCACCCAGCTCATGGGCCGATTCAACGCCGAGAACTCTCTCATCGTCATTGCCTGTCTCCTGTCGTCGGGCGTATCGCTCGTCGACGCGGCAGGCGCGCTGGCGGAGTGCAAGCCGGCACCCGGACGAATGGAAGTGGTGATCACCGACGCGCGCAACAAGCCGACCGCGGTCGTCGACTACGCCCATACCCCCGATGCGCTCGCCAAGGCCCTGAGTGCCGCGCGCGAGCATTGCAAGGGCGAGCTGTGGTGCGTGTTCGGCTGCGGCGGCGATCGGGATCCCGGCAAGCGCGCGACCATGGGTGCGATCGCCGATGAGTTGGCCGATCAGATCATCGTCACCGACGACAATCCGCGCTCGGAAAACCCCGAGGGCATTACCCGGGCCATCTTGAGCGGCATCACCTCACGCAGCGTACGGGTGATTCACGACCGTGGAGAAGCCATTGCCACGGCGCTCAAGGAAGCTCAGCCGGTCGATCTGGTGCTGATCGCCGGCAAGGGTCATGAGGATTATCAAATCTACGGGGATACGCGGCGCAATTTCAGCGATCGCCGCGAAGCCCTGCGCTACCTGGGAGCCGCTGCATGAAACGAACACTGGGGAACGCCGCGCAAGTCACCGCCGGTGAGCTCATCGGCGAAGACCGGCCCTTCGGCTGTGTTTCCACCGACAGCCGGACTTTGAAACCGGGCTCGCTGTTCGTGGCATTGCGCGGGCCGAACTTCGACGGGACGGCGTTCGTGCAGGCGGCTGCGGCTCAGGGCGCCATCGGCGCACTGGTCGAGCGCGCGACCCCGGGATCAGTGCCCCAAGTGGTGGTGCCGAACACTCTGACGGCGCTGCAAGAACTGGCCAGAAGCTGGCGCGCGTCCTTCAGCCTGCCGGTGGTCGCCGTGGCCGGCAGCAACGGCAAGACCACCGCCAAGGAGATGACCGCCGCGATCCTGTCGCGCATGGGACTGTGCATGGCCACGCACGGCAATCTCAACAATCACATCGGCGTGCCCGTCACGCTCATGCGTCTGGAGTCGGCTCATCGCAGTGCGGTGATCGAGATGGGTGCCAACCGGGTGGGCGACGTGGCCGAGCTGATGCGTATCGTGCAGCCCTCGGTCGGTTTGATCACCAATGCCGGTGCCGAACATCTGGAAGGATTCGGCGATCTGGACGGCGTCGCGAAAGGCGAGGGCGAGACGGTGTCCTGCCTGAAGCCCGACGGGACCGCCATCATCAACGCCGACGATGCCTACGCCGGCTACTGGCGTGAAGTCGCGGGCGCGGGACGCGTCGTCACGTTTGGGGTGCGCCAGCGCGCGGACTTTGCGGCAAAGAATGTGATTCAGGCGATCGAGCGCGGCGAGTTTGCGACCCGCTTTACCCTGATCTGCCCGCTGGGCGAGCGCTCCATCATGTTGAAGGCGGGGGGTGCGCACAACATCGGCAATGCGCTAGCCGCCGCGGCCGCCGCCGGCGCCGCCGGCGCGTCGCTGGACGACATCGCCTCGGGTCTGGCCGATTTTCGCGCCGTTGCGGGCCGCCTGCAGCTCAAGGCCGGCGCGCGCGACAGCTGGATCATCGATGATTCCTACAACGCGAACCCCAGTTCGGTGCGCGCCGGCTTGGAAGTGCTGCGCACCCTGTCAGGACCGACCTGGCTGGTGCTCGGCGACATGGCTGAACTGGGCGCATCGAGCGAAGACAGTCATGCGCACATCGGCGAATACGCGCGTCAGTGCGGCGTCAAGCGCCTTTTTGCGCTGGGCCCATTGAGCTCCAGAGCGGTGGAGACCTTCGGCGCCGGCGGCGAGTGGTTCCCGGATGCTGACTCATTGATTCGCCGGCTGCAGCCGATGCTGTCTCCCGGCATCACGGTGTTGATCAAGGGGTCGCGCATCAATCGCCTTGAACGCGTGGTGCAAGCGCTCGCCGGCGGCGGTGCCGGCTCGGGTCCCATGATGAGAGCGAGCTGATGCTGTTATTTCTGACCGAATACCTGGCGAAATTCTACAGCGGTTTTCACGTGTTCCAGTACCTGACGCTGCGCGGAATTCTGGCCGCCGTCACCGCGCTGCTCATGGCCCTGTTCATTGGTCCTTCCATGATCTCCCTGCTCAGCCGCTATCAGATCGGCCAGGTGGTGCGCAGCGATGGGCCGCAGTCGCATTTGCAAAAATCCGGCACGCCCACTATGGGCGGCGGCCTGATCCTGGTGGCCATGGGTATCGGCACGCTGCTATGGGCGGACCTCTCCAGCCGCTTCGTCTGGATCTTGCTCGGGACCACGCTGGCTTTCGGGTTGATCGGCTTCTGGGACGATTACTTGAAATTGGTGGTGGGCAACTCCAAGGGCTTGGCGGCGCGCTACAAGTATCTGCTGCAGTCGGCGGCGGCCCTCACCATCGCGATGGTGCTGCATCACCTTCGCCAGGAGCCTGCCGAGACCTCGCTTTACGTCCCGTTCTTCAAGGCCGTCGCGGTCCCCATGTCCACTCTGGGATTCGTGGCGTTCGCCTACCTGGTCATCGTGGGCAGCAGCAACGCGGTAAATTTGACCGACGGATTGGATGGCCTGGCGATCATGCCGGCGGTCATGGTGGCCGCGGCACTGGGGGTGTTCGCCTATGCCACCGGCAACATCAAGTTCGCAGGCTATCTGCAGATCCCCTATATCAACGGCGCCGGTGAGGTGCTCATCTTCAGCGCGACCCTGGTCGGCGCCGGCTTGGGATTCTTGTGGTTCAACTCCTACCCCGCCCAGGTGTTCATGGGGGATGTGGGTGCGCTGGCGATCGGCGCTTCGTTGGGCGCCATCGCCGTCATCGTGCGCCAGGAATTCGTGCTGTTCGTGATGGGCGGCGTGTTCGTGCTCGAAACGGTGTCCGTGATCCTGCAGGTCGCGTCCTTCAAGCTCACCGGTAAACGCATCTTCCGCATGGCGCCGATTCATCATCATTTTGAACTCAAGGGATGGGCAGAGCCGAAAGTGATCGTGCGATTCTGGATCATCAGCTTCGTGCTGGTGCTGGCCGGCCTTGCAACCTTGAAGATCCGTTGATGAGCAGCGTCGTCGTGGGTTTGGGCAAAACCGGCGCTTCCTGCGTGCGTTACCTCGCAAAGCGCGGCTTGCGCGTAAGCGCCACCGATTCGCGGCGCGCGCCGCCGGGCCTTGCGGAACTGGGCCCCCTTAAGGACTCGGTCGAGTTGCGGCTCGGGGGATTCGATCTGTCGCTGCTCGAGGGAGCGTCGCAATTGCTCATGTCGCCCGGCGTGTCGCTCGAAGAGCCCATCGCGAAGGAAGCGCGGGCGCGCGGCATCGAGGTCTTGGGCGATGTCGAGTTATTCGCGCGCGCGGTTCACGCGCCTGTGATCGGCATCACGGGTACCAACGGTAAGAGCACGGTCACGACCTTGCTCGCGCGCATGGCCGCCGCGGCGGGCCGGCGGGTCCTGGCCGGCGGCAATCTGGGAGAACCCGCGCTGGATCTGCTCGAGCAGCCCGCGCCCGACCTGTACGTGCTGGAGCTGTCGAGTTTCCAACTGGAAACCACCAGCTCGTTGGTCCTCCAAGCCGCGGTGGTGCTCAACGTCACGGCCGATCATCTGGATCGCTATGCGTCGGTGGAGAAGTATGCAGAGGCCAAGTCAAGAATTCTCGCCAAGGCGTCGACGGTGGTGTTGAACGCCGACGATCCCTGGGTGATGGCGATGCGCGGCAAGGCTTATCGCGACACCGCTGCGCACACGGTGACCTTCTCAATCGAGCGAAACGACAGTGACTTTTCGCTGTTGCGCAGCGGCGCGCAGGTTTTCTTGAGCCGCCGCGGCGAGAAATTGCTCGATACCGCGCGCATGAAAATCGCGGGCAGGCATAACGCCGCCAATGCGCTTGCAGCCCTGGCCTTGGGCGAGGCCGCAGGCCTGCCCACGGCAAAAATGCTCGAGGCCCTTGAAACCTTTCCGGGACTGACGCATCGCTCATCGTGGGTTGCCGACATCTCGGGCGTGCACTATGTCGATGACTCCAAGGGCACGAATGTGGGGGCGACCATCGCGGCGGTTGCCGGCATGGCAGGCCCCTTGGTGATGATCGCCGGTGGCGAGGGGAAAGGTCAGGATTTCTCGCCGCTGGCGGCGGCATTTCGCGGCAAAGTTCGCTTTGCCGTGCTCATTGGCAAGGATGCGCCGGCCATCGCGGCCGCCTTGAAAGGCGTGTGCGCCACGGCGACCGTCGCAACCATGGAGG
This sequence comes from uncultured Gammaproteobacteria bacterium, assembly GCA_963775565.1. Taxonomy (GTDB): domain Bacteria; phylum Pseudomonadota; class Gammaproteobacteria; order Steroidobacterales; family Steroidobacteraceae; genus Bog-1198. The sequence continues at coordinate 97,385 of CAVZJP010000008.1, read as the reverse complement.
AGGCGGTAGCCGACGCCCAGCGCGCCGCGTTGCCCGGAGATACGGTGTTGCTCTCGCCCGCCTGCGCGAGCCTGGACATGTTTCGCGACTACGGGCATCGCGGCGATGTGTTCGCCGCGGCGGTGCAGAAGCTCAAGGGTCCACCGACATGACCACCGCCACCATGTCCTACGGCGTGCGTGCACGGGAGCGAATGCCCTTCGCCTGGGACCCGGTCACACTCGGATTGACCGCGGCCCTGTTGCTGGTCGGCCTGATCATGGTCACCTCGGCATCCATGTCGATTGCCGCGCGTGACATGGGCGATCCATTCTTACTTCCTGGAGCGCCAATTCATTTTCACCTTTGCAGGGTTGCTGCTCGCCTGGATGGTCAGCCGCGTTCCGACCGAGCTGTGGGACAAGTACGGATTGGTGTTGCTGTTGTTCGCGCTGCTGCTGTTGACGCTGGTATTGATTCCGGGATTGGGCGCGCGCGTGAACGGCGCGCGCCGCTGGCTTCGGATCGGCGTTCTGAATTTTCAAGTGTCGGAACTCGCCAAGGTGCTGGTGCTCATCTGGGTGTGCAGCTACTGCGTGCGCAAGCGCGCCGAGCTGGAGACCACGCTGCCGGGTCTGATGAAGCCCTTCGGCCTGCTCGCGGTGACGGCGATTCTGCTGCTGGTGGAACCGGACTTCGGCGCCGCCACGGTGCTCATCGCCACCGGCTTCGCGGTGTTATTCGTCGCCGGCGCGCGTCTGCGCTATGTGGCGCTGCTGCTGTCCACCGCGGTGCTCGCTTTTGCGCTGCTTGCGTTGACCTCGTCCTATCGTCTGAAGCGATTGTTGATATTTCTGCATCCCTTCGATGATCCCTTCAACGGCGGATTTCAACTCACCCAGTCGTTGATCGCGATCGGCCGCGGATCCTGGTTCGGTGTGGGCCTGGGCAGCAGCGTGCAAAAGCTCTTTTATCTGCCGGAGGCTCATACGGATTTCGTGTTCGCGGTGCTGGCCGAGGAACTCGGGCTGGTCGGCGTGATGGGCGTGCTCGCGCTGTTTGTTGCGCTGGTATGGCGCGCATTTCATATCGCGCGCATGGCCGCGCAGGGGGGGTTGCGTTTTCAAGCCTACCTCGCGCTGGCATTCGGCATTTGGTTGGGTCTGCAGGCCAGCGTAAACATCGGCGTCAACATGGGCGTGCTGCCCACCAAGGGACTGACGTTGCCGCTCTTAAGCTACGGGCGCAGCAGCCTGCTCGTGAGTCTGGCCTGGCTCGGGGCATTGCTGCGCATCTATCACGAGGTCAAGTGCAGCTCGCGATCTGCGGTGGCGCGCGTACCCGGAGGTGCGCGATGAGCGCTGTCCTGGCCGTGGCGGGTCCCGTGCTCATCATGGCCGGCGGTACCGGCGGCCATGTATTCCCGGCGCTGGCCGTGGCGCAGGTCCTGCGCGCACGCGGCGTGGCCGTGGTTTGGCTGGGAGTGCCGGGCAGCATGGAATCCAAACTGGTGCCGGCGCAGGGCATTCCGATGGAGTGGGTGCGCGTCGCGGGTATTCGCGGCAAGGGTCTTCTGGCCTGGATGCTCGCGCCGCTGCGCATCGTGAACGCGGTGGCGCAGTCGATGGGCGTATTGCGCCGCGTGCGGCCTCGATCGGTGCTGGGCGCCGGCGGCTACGTGAGCGGCCCGGGCGGCATTGCTGCGTGGCTGCTGCGTATTCCTTTGCTGATTCATGAGCAAAATGCCATCGCAGGTCTCACCAATCGCGCGCTGGCGCGCTTGGCGGGCCAGGTTCTGGAAGCCTTTCCCGGCAGCTTCGGACCCAAGGTCAGGGCGCGCACCATCGGCAATCCCGTGCGTGAAGACATTGCGGCGCTGCCGCCGCCGGAGGTGCGTTTTGCGCAGCGCGAGCCGCGTGCGCGCCTGCTGGTATTCGGCGGCAGTCAGGGTGCGCAGCGATTGAACGCCGAACTGCCGCGCGCCCTGGCTCGATTGACTCCCGAGAAGCGCCCACAAATTCGCCATCAGACCGGCGAGCGGGGACTCGAGAGCACCCGCGCACTCTACAAGGATGCGCAGATCGAGGCGGAAGTGCTGCCCTTCATCGACGACATGGCGAATGCCTACTCCTGGGCGGATCTCGCGGTTTGCCGTGCCGGCGCCATGACCGTCGCCGAACTGCAAGCGGCGGGCTTGGGTGCCATCTTCGTTCCCTTGCCTCAGGCCACCGACGATCATCAAACGCAGAACGCCGCCGTCATGGTGGGCTTGGGCGCGGCGCGAATCATCCAGGAGCGCGATCTCAATCCGGAAACTCTCAGCAGCCTCATCGGCGAGCTGGTGGCGGATCGCGCAAGATTGCTGAGCATGGCGCGAGCCGCGCGCGGCGCACGGGTGATCGATGCCGCCGCGAAGCTGGCGGACCTATGCATCGCCGCGGGAGTGCGCGCATGACCGGGCGCAAGCGCAGCGAGGATCAGGTGCGGACCGAGCGTACGCGCATGACCGATCGTATGCGCCGCATCACCCGCATTCACTTGGTGGGCGTCGGCGGCAGCGGCATGGGCGGCATTGCCGAGGTGCTGCTCAACCTGGGCTACGAAGTGCAGGGTTCGGATCTCAAGAGCAACTCGGTCACCGAACGTCTCGCGCGATTGGGCGCCGTGATTTTCATCGGCCACAGCGCCGAACACCTCGGCAAATCCGACGTGGTGGTCGTCTCCAGCGCCGTCAACCGCGATAACCCGGAGGTTGCGGCCGCTCTGGCCCATCGCATTCCGGTCGTGGCGCGTGCGGAAATGCTGGCCGAGCTGATGCGCTTTCGATATTCGATCGCGGTCGCCGGCACCCATGGCAAGACCACGACCACGAGCTTGGTCGCGAGCGTGCTTGCCGAGGCGGGCCTCGATCCCACCTTCGTCATCGGCGGCCGCTTGAAAAGCGCCGACAGCAACGCACGCCTGGGCGCCGGCCGCTATCTGGTTGCCGAGGCCGACGAAAGCGATGCCTCCTTCATGCACTTGCAGCCGATGATCGCCATCGTCACGAATATCGACAACGATCATCTGGCGACGCACGAGGGCGATTTTGCGAGGCTGATACAAAGCTTCGTCGACTTTCTGCACAACCTGCCGTTTTATGGTCTCGCGGTGCTGTGCGCCGACGACGAGCACGTGCGCAGCATTCTGGAATCCGTGGCGCGGCCGTTTGTCACCTATGGATTCGGCGAGGGCAGCGATGTGCGCGCGGTCAATGTGCAGCGCCTGGGCTTGCAGTCGCGTTTCGAGGCGCAGCGCTCGGGTCACGCGCCCCTTGACGTCACCATCAATTTGCCCGGCCGCCACAATGTCCTGAACTCGCTGGCGGCGATCGCGGTGGCGACCGAGCTCGAGATACCGGATGCGGCGATTCAACGTGCGTTGGCGAATTTCCAGGGCATCGAGCGGCGCCTGCAGCAGCTCGGAGAAATTCAATGGCCGGGCGGACACGCCCTGATCGTCGATGACTACGGCCATCATCCCACCGAGGTGGCCGCAACACTGGAAGCAGCCCGTCAAGGGTGGCCGAAGCGGCGCCTGGTGCTGGTGTTTCAGCCGCATCGTTATACGCGCACCCGCGATTTGCTGGACGATTTCGGGCGAACTTTGAGCGAGTGCGATGTGCTGCTGGTCACCGAGGTGTATGCGGCCGGGGAGGCACCGATTGCGGGCGCCGACGGGCGCGCCATTTGCCGCGCGGTGCGCGGCCGGGGACTGGTCGAGCCGATTTTCGTGGAAAGTGTGGACGACCTCGCCGAGTCCTTGCGGGCTGTTTTGCAGGATGGCGATCTGGTGTTGACGATGGGTGCCGGCAATCTGGGTGCCGTGGCCCAGGACTTGAAGCGCCGCTTTGCGGCGGGAGCCGCGGCATGAACGCGCAGCATTCCCTGGAGCTGGCGCCGGAATTCTCGAGCCGCGTGCTGCGCGACGTGTCCATGGCCAAACATACTTCCTGGCATGCCGGCGGCAGCGCAGATTTTTTCTTCACGCCGCGCGACATCATGGATCTGGCCTCCTTCGTGCGTCAGCTGCCGGCTGAAGTCCCGCTTCTCTGGATCGGCCTCGGCAGCAATCTGCTGGTGCGCGACGGCGGAGTTCGCGGCGCCGTCGTGGCGACGCATGGCGCCTTGGGCGCGCTGGAACGCCACAGTGCGACCAAGATCCGCGCCGAAGCCGGCGTGCCCTGCGCGCGCATCGCGCGGCAATGCGTGAAATGGGGATTGGGGCCGGCGGAATTCTTCGCCGGCATTCCCGGCACGCTGGGCGGCGCATTGGCAATGAACGCGGGCGCGTGGGGCGAGGAGACCTGGCCGCATGTGGTCGAGGTTGAGGTGCTGGACCGCCGCGGCATCCGTCACACACGCACACCCGCAGACTATTCCATCGGGTATCGCCAGGTGACGGGTCCCGGCAACGAGTGGTTCATCGGCGCGCGGCTCGAGTTCGAGCGCCGGCCCGGCGTCAACAGCGACGCCATCAAAGAGCTTCTCGACAAGCGGCGTGCGACGCAGCCCATCGGAGAGTGGAGTTGCGGTTCGGTGTTCACCAACCCGCCGCATCATCACGCCGCGCAGCTGATCGATAGCGCAGGTCTGAAGGGATTTCGCATCGGCGATGCCTCTGTCTCGGACAAGCACGCCAATTTCATCATCAATCATGGCGCGGCGCGCAGCGCCGACATCGAGGCGGTGATTCTGCATGTGCAGAAGACGGTCGCCGCCGTTCACGGCATCGAACTTCACACCGAGGTTCGCATCGTGGGGGATCCGGCATGAGCCTGCTCAACGTGAATTCCGCCGTACGACGCGCTGGTTCGCCCAAGGACTTCGGCAAGACCGCGGTACTGCTGGGCGGGGACTCCAGCGAACGCGAAATCTCGCTCCTGAGCGGCAACGCGGTGCTCGAGGCGCTCAAGCGCCGCGGCGTGGACGCGCACGCCTTTGATCCTTCGGATCGACCGATACAGGCGCTCTTGAGCGAGGGATTCGCGAGGGCTTGGAACGCGCTGCATGGGCCGGGGGGCGAGGACGGGGCCATGCAAGGTGCGCTCGAATGGCTGGGCGTGCCCTACACGGGCAGCGGTGTGCTCGCATCCGCGCTCACCATGGACAAGCTCAAGACCAAGCGCGTCGCGGTCGGGGCAGGCATCGCCGCGCCCGACTACGCGGTGCTCTCGAGCCCCGCCGATCTGGACGCCGCGCTCAAGCGCATCGGTCTGCCCATGATGGTCAAGCCCGCCTCGCAAGGTTCCAGCGTGGGCATTACCAAGGTCGTGCGGGCGGAGCAGCTGGCGCAGGCCTTCGAGGATGCGCACGCAGTCGACCCCATTGTCTTCGCCGAGGCCTTCGTCGCGGGAGACGAACTCACCGTGTCGGTGCTGCAGGATCAATGCCTGCCTTCGATCCGCATCGTGCCGGCGACCGAGTTCTACGACTATCAGGCCAAGTATTTTCGCGACGACACGCAGTACCACTGCCCCAGCGGCCTGTCGCCCAAGGACGAGGCGCGACTGCAGGCCGCGGCGCTGGCCGCCTTCAAGGCCACCGATTGCAGTGGATGGGGCCGGGTCGATTTCATGTTTGATCGAGCCGCCTCCCAGTTTCATTTCATCGAGATCAACACCATTCCGGGAATGACCAGCCACAGTCTGGTGCCGATCGCGGCGCGCAAGGCCGGCCTTAACTTCGAGGAGCTGGTGTGGCGAGTCCTTGAAACCAGTTTCGTGCGAGAACGCAAATGAACCTCACCCTGCGCCGCAATCGATTCAAGAACAAGCCCAAGACGCCGAAGGCCGCGTGGCGCTGGCCGGCATTCGTGCTGCAGTGGCGGATATACCTGCGGCGCGGCGCGCTGCTGCTCCTCATGGTCGGCGCCTTGAGCGCGCTCACCTGGGCGCTCGACCGGCCGGTGCGGGTGATTTCCATGGACGGATCCTTTCAACGCGTCTCGCCGGGACAGATCGAGAAAGCCGTCGCCCCGTTCGCCAATGCCGGTTTCATGTCAGCCAATCTCGATGACATCCAGCGCGCCGTCGAAGCGCTGCCCTGGGTGGACCGCGCACGCATCGCGCGCCTCTGGCCAAACAGCCTGCGTGTGACGGTGACCGAGCAAACCGCGGCCGCGCGCTGGGGCGAGTCCGGGCTGCTCAATACGCGCGGCGAACTGTTCGTCAAAGCCGCAGCCCACGTCCCCGCGGAACTGCCGCGCTTGAGCGGTCCGGATGGCACGGAGTCGCAGGTGGCCCAGCGCTACCTATCCGCTCAGGGGCGGATGTTCGAGGCCGGCATGCGCATCGCAGCGCTGCGTTTGGACGAGCGCGGCGCCTGGGAGATGGACCTCGACAGCGGCGTGACCGTGCGCCTCGGCAGGCGCGACGTCGATGAGCGCATTGACCGCTTCATTCGCACCGCATCCCAGGTCATCGCGCATCGACTGACGGAAATCAGTTACGTGGACATGCGCTATTCCAATGGCTTCGCCATCGGCTGGCGCAATCAAGGCACACCGGCGTCGGTCCCGGCGAAACGCGCCGACGACGCAGACGCTTAACAGGAATTCCTCAAAGAGACATGGCAAAACGTTCTGATCGAAATTTGTTGGTGGGCCTGGATATCGGCACGAGCAAGGTCGTCGCCATCGTCGGCGAGATCAGGTCCGACGGTGTGCTCGAGATCATCGGCATCGGCAGCCATCCGTCGCGCGGCCTGAAGAAGGGCGTCGTGGTCAACATCGAGTCCACGGTGCAATCCATTCAACGCGCCGTGGAGGAAGCCGAGCTCATGGCCGGATGCGAAATCCACTCGGTCTACGCCGGCATCGCAGGCAGTCACGTGCGCAGCCTCAACTCGCACGGCATCGTCGCCATCAAGGACAAGGAAGTCGTACAGGGCGACGTGGAGCGCGTCATCGACGCCGCCAAGGCGGTCGCAATTCCCGCCGATCAGAAGATCCTGCATGTGCTGCCGCAGGAATACATCATCGACTCGCAGGAGGGAATTCGCGATCCCATCGGCATGTCGGGAGTGCGGCTCGAGGCCAAGGTGCATATCGTGACGGGCGCCGACAGCGCCGCGCAGAACATCGTCAAGTGCGTGCAGCGTTGCGGGCTTGCCGTCGACGACATCGTCCTGGAGCAACTGGCATCGAGCTATGCGGTGCTCACCGAGGATGAGAAGGACCTGGGGGTGTGCGTGGTGGATATCGGCGGCGGCACCACCGACATTGCGGTGTTCGGCGGCGGCGCGATCCGCCACACCGCGGTGATTCCGATTGCCGGCGATCAGATCACCAATGACATTGCCGTGTCCATGCGCACGCCCACGCAGTACGCCGAGGACATCAAGATCAAGTACGCCTGCGCGCTGTCGCAGCTGGCGAATCCGGACGAAACCATCGAGGTGCCGAGCGTCGGCGACCGGCCGCCGCGCCGTCTCGCGCGCCAGACCCTGGCCGAGATCGTCGAACCCCGTTACGAGGAATTGTTCGGACTGATCCGCGATGAACTGCGCCGCGCCGGATTGGAAGAACAAGTGGCCACGGGAATCGTCCTCACCGGCGGCAGCGCCAAGATGGAGGGCGCCATCGAGCTCGCCGAAGAAGTGTTTCACATGCCGGTCCGCCTGGGCGTGCCGCAGTACGTGAGCGGTTTGACGGAAGTGGTGAGCAATCCGATTCATGCCACCGGCGTGGGGCTGCTGCTCTATGCCAAAAGCAATCTGGAGACATCGCGCACGGAAGCGCCGCTGCTCGCGGGCGGTGTGAAGAATTTGCTGGAACGGATGAAGAGCTGGTTTCAAGGCAATTTTTGATTGACGAGACAAACGTAAGGAGAACTGGAATGTTCGAACTGATGGATTCTTATAGTCAAAGCGCCGTGATCAAGGTGCTGGGCGTGGGCGGCGGCGGTGGAAATGCCGTGTCGCACATGGTCCAGGCCGGACTCGAGGGCGTGGATTTCATTTGCATCAACACCGATGCGCAGGCGCTGAAGCACTCCAAGGTGCGCACCGCGCTGCAGATCGGCTGCAACATCACCAAGGGGTTGGGCGCCGGCGCCGATCCCGAGGTAGGCCGCCAGGCCGCGATGGAGGACCGCGACCGCATCATCGAGCTCATCGAAGGATGCGACATGCTGTTCATCACCGCCGGCATGGGCGGGGGCACGGGCACGGGTGCGGCGCCGGTGGTGGCGCAAGTCGCCAAGGAACTCGGCATTCTGACGGTGGCGGTGGTGACCAAGCCTTTCGAGATGGAAGGCAACAAGCGATCCCGCGTGGCCGATCAGGGCATGCTGGAATTGTCCAAGTACGTGGACTCGCTGATCACCATTCCCAATCAGAAGCTGCTGTCGGTGCTCGGCAGCTCCACGACGCTGCTCGATGCCTTCAAGGCGGCGAACACGGTGCTGCAAGGAGCGGTGCAGGGGATCGCAGAGCTGATCACCCGTCCCGGCCTCATCAACGTCGACTTCGCGGATGTGCGCACCGTGATGTCGGAAACCGGCATGGCCATGATGGGTTCGGGAACCGCGTCCGGCGATGATCGCGCGCGTGAGGCGGCCGAGGCGGCCATTTCCAGTCCTTTGCTCGAGGACATCAACCTCTCGGGCGCGCAGGGGATACTGGTCAACGTCACCGCGGGTATGGACTTGTCGATCGGCGAATTCCAGGAAGTGGGCAATGTCATCAAGCAGTTCGCATCCGACGATGCGACCGTGGTGGTGGGCACCGTGATCGACCCGGAAATGGCGAGCCAGATTCGCGTGACCGTGGTGGCCACGGGCTTGGGCAAGCCCCAGGCCAAGGCAGCGCCGCAGCCCGTGGCGATTGCGGCGGCAGCGCCGGCGCTCACCATGCGGGTGGTGCGGCAAAAGTCACCCATCACACCCGACTACGCCATGCTGGATAAGCCGACGGTGCAGAGGCAGCGCGCGGTTGGCGACGGCCTGAGGGCGGAAGCGGACTCGGAGGATTTGCTGGATATTCCGGCGTTTTTGCGCCGGCAGGCGGATTAGTCAAAAGGCAGTTCGACATTCCAAGAGTTGGCGCCCTTGAGGGAATACCCAAAGGGCGCTCATTTTGGCGCCATAAGCTTAGGTCCAGAAATGTAAAGATGTGATTTTCAAGTTCAGACCCGGGTGCCCCCTGTGGTACCTTTGGCGGGCCTTTATCCGATTTCACTTATTGCTGAATTAATGCTGAATCAAAGAACGCTTAAAAATTCGATTCGAGCCACGGGAGTAGGGCTGCACACGGGGAAAAAGGTCCTCATGACGCTCAGGCCTGCGTTGCCCGACACCGGCATCGTATTTCGCCGAACGGATTTAGAGCAGCCCGTGGACATTCGAGCCCATGCCGAGAATGTCGGCGACACCATGATGGGCACCACGTTGCATCGCGGCGAGGTCAAGGTATCCACCGTCGAGCACCTGCTCTCCGCCCTGGCGGGACTGGGAATCGACAATGCGCTGGTGGAAGTTTCCGCCGGCGAAGTACCCATCATGGACGGCAGCGCCGGACCGTTCGTATTTCTGCTGCAATCGGCAGGCATCGAGGAACAGAAGGCGCCGAAACGCTTCATACGAATCCTTGAGAGCCTTCAGGTCGATGACGGCGACAAGTGGGCGCGCTTCGATCCTTACGATGGGTTCAAGGTGAATTTCGAAATCGAATTCAATCATCCGACCTTCAAGAAGCATTCCCAGGTCGCTTCGATGGATTTCTCGACCACGTCGTTCTTGCGCGAGGTGAGCCGCGCACGCACTTTCGGTTTCATGCGCGACCTGGAGAGCTTGCGGGCCCGCAATCTCGCGCTGGGCGGCAACATGGATAACGCGGTTGTGCTCGATGATTACCGTGTATTGAACGAAGACGGTCTGCGCTACGAAGACGAATTCGTGAAGCACAAGATCCTGGATGCCATCGGCGATTTGTACCTGCTGGGACACAGCCTGATCGGCCAATTCAGCGGCTTCAAGTCCGGACATGCGCTCAACAATAAACTGCTGCGCGCGCTCATCGCTTCGAAGAGCGCATGGCAGGAAGTGACCTTCGAGAGTTTGGCCGATGCGCCGATTTCCTACGTCGCCGCGGCGGCGGCCCACGCCTAGGCCGGCGGCACGACCCGGATGCGGACTGCCTGAACATCGACTTGAGCCGATGCGGCCACCCGTTTTCGCAGCGTTTCCGTGAAGTAGCGCAGCCGTGACGCCCAGTGGGCTCCCACCACGCCGATGGTCAGCCGGCCCTGATCAATCCCCGCGCTGACCACCGCCTGCGCAAGCCGGGTGGGCAGGGCGGCGCGAACATAATCCAGGACCGCCGACCGCTGTGTGATGCGGGTCTTGAGCAGTGAAAGCCGCTTCCCACCTCTTTCCAGTAACTCGCTGACACTCTTGGAGTTTTGCATTGCACTAATATTTCAGGGCACGAAACGAGGTTGGAAAACCGTGCGGAAATCCTTGTTTTGAGTCAATTTTCTGCATAGTCTACCTACGCTGCCTCGGGGTAGGCTTCAAGCCTCGAGACGACATAAGACAGCAATTTCGCGTCGGCGTTGGAAGAATCATCCGTATGAATGTCATATTTGTCGGCCGCAAGTCGGGCCGAGTGAAACAATTTGACCTGCGCCATCCCGTCATTATGTCGGCTGCTGTGCTGATTGTGCTGGCGATTGTCGGTACGGCCTTTTCCGTCGGGGTGGGCCTGGGCGCGCGCCACGGCAGCGGTAACCCCATCGATCAGCTGGGCAATTGGTCCGCAGAGCTATTGCGTCAAAAGGCCCAGATCGAGGATACGAAGCGCGTCCTGCAAGAGAAGGTCAATGCCCTGGCCTTACGTGTCGGACAAATGAATGCCAGCGTCATTCGCCTGGATGCTCTCGGTAAGCGCCTGACTCGAATGGCGAATCTCGATGACGGCGAGTTCGATTTCGGCCACCCGCCGAGCTTGGGCGGCGCCGAGAGTGCCGACGGCCAACCCGCTCAAATCCCGAACTTGACCGCCATGATCGACGATCTGGGAAACCACCTCGCCAGCCGCGAGCAGCAACTCGGGGTCCTGGAAAACATGATTTTGACCCGGGAACTGAATAAACAGGTTTATCCCGAAGGGAGGCCGGTCGAAGAAGGCTGGATCTCCTCCTATTTCGGACGCCGCGCGGACCCCTTTACCGGCTATTCTGCAGTGCACAAGGGCGTGGATTTCGCCGGCGCGGAAGGAACGAAGGTCACGGCCGTCGCCGCGGGTCTCGTCACCTATGCCGGCGATCGCTCGGGTTACGGCCAGATGGTGGAGATCAACCACGGCAACGGCTTGGCCACCCGCTACTGCCACAACGAGCAGATCCTCGTGAAACAAGGCGATATGGTTCGCAAGGGTCAGGACTTGGCGTTGATGGGTTCCACCGGCCGATCGACCGGACCGCATGTGCATTTCGAAGTCTTAAAGAACGGCGTCCAGGTCGACCCCCTGCGCTTTATCGGCGAGGATCGTTAAGCCCCAGAGGCTTGAGATAAGCCCGCGAAACGATTTCCTGCTCCTCCGGTCTATCCGTACAATACCCAGTTTTCTTCAAGGACTCCCCTCGTGTGGAAGCTTCTGACGCAAGTATTTGGCAGCCGCAATCAGCGCATCATCAAGGAGCTGAGCCGCACCGTCGCGGCCGTCAACGGCTTCGAGGCCAGCGTCGGCGCCTTGACGGACGAGCAGTTCCCGGCGAAGACGCAGGATCTCAAGGCGCGCTTCGCGGCCGGCACGCCGCTCGATGAACTGATCCCCGAGGCCTTCGCGCTGGTGCGCGAGGCTTCGCGCCGCAAGCTCGGACTGCGTCACTTCGATGTGCAGCTGATCGGCGGCCTGGCGCTGAACGCCGGCAAAATCTCGGAAATGCGCACGGGTGAAGGCAAAACGCTGATGGCGACTCTGCCCGCGTACTTGAATGCGCTCACCGGCGAGGGCGTGCACGTCGTCACCGTCAACGAATACCTGGCGCAGCGCGACTCGGAATGGATGGGGCCGGTGTTTCGCTTCCTCGGGATGACGGTCGGCGTCATCAAGAATGCGCAAACCCCGGACGAGAAGCGCGCGGCCTATGCCTGCGACATCACCTACGGCACCAACAACGAATTCGGCTTCGACTATCTGCGCGACAACCTGGCCTTCCGTCTCGAGGACCGGGTGCAGCGCAAACTGTCCTTCGCCATCGTCGATGAAGTCGATTCCATCCTGATCGATGAAGCGCGCACGCCTCTGATCATTTCAGGGCCGGCGGAGGAGAGCACGGAGCTCTACATCAAGATCAACGCCTTGATTCCGCGCCTGGTAAGGCAGAAAGAAGAAGACGGTCCCGGCGACTACGCTGTCGATGAGAAGACCAAGCAGGCAACCTTGACCGAGGATGGCCATGAGAAGGTCGAGCAATTGATGGCGGAGCTCGGCCTGTTGCGCGAAGGCGAGAGTCTGTACGACGCCACCAATATCCGTCTGATGCATCACTTGAACGCGGCGCTGCGCGCGCACTCGCTGTATAAGCGCGATGTGGAGTACATCGTGCGCCAGGGCGAGGTCATCATCGTCGATGAGTTCACCGGACGCACCATGCAAGGTCGGCGTTGGTCCGATGGGCTGCATCAGGCGGTGGAGGCCAAGGAGGGCGTCAAGGTCCGCGAGGAAAACCAAACCGTCGCGTCCATCACTTTCCAGAACTATTTCAGGCTGTACTCGAAGCTGTCCGGAATGACCGGCACGGCGGACACCGAGGCCTTCGAATTCCAGCAGATCTACGGACTGGAAGTGGTGGTCATTCCGACTCACAAACCCATGATCCGCGCTGATCGCTCCGATCTAGTGTTTCTGTCCGAGCACGATAAATTCCAGGCCATTCTCGAGGATATCCAGGATTGCGTGAAACGCGGCCAGCCGGCTCTGGTGGGTACCACCTCGATCGAGGCATCCGAGCGGATCGCGAAGCTGCTCCAGGGCGAAAAGATTCCTCATGAAGTTCTCAACGCCAAGCAGCACGAACGCGAGGCGCACATCGTGGCCGAGGCCGGCAGGCCCGGCGCCGTCACGATTGCAACCAACATGGCCGGCCGCGGCACCGACATCGTGCTCGGCGGCAGCCCGCAGACGCAGATCGATGCCATCGAGAATCCCAACGAAGCGGATCTGCAAGGCATCCAGACGGCCTGGCGCGCACGCCACGAACAGGTGCTGGCCGCGGGCGGTCTGCACATCATCGGCACCGAGCGGCACGAATCGCGCCGCATCGACAACCAGTTGCGGGGACGATCCGGCCGGCAGGGCGATCCAGGATCGAGCCGTTTCTACCTGTCGCTCGAAGACAATCTGATGCGCATTTTCGGCGACCCGACGAAGATGAAGGCGCTGATGACGCGTGTCGGCATGAAGGAGGGCGAAGCGATCGAAAGCGGCATGCTGACCCGGCAAATCGAGCGCGCGCAGCGCCGCGTCGAGCAGCACAACTTCGATGCGCGCAAGCAATTGCTGGAATACGACGACGTGGCCAACGACCAACGGCGCGTCATCTATCAGCAACGCACCGACTTGATGGCCGCGGAGGATGTCGCGGAAGCGATCAAGGGCATGCGCGAGGATGTGGTGGTGCAGCTGGTGGACCAGTACATTCCGGGCGGCGCGCCCGAGGAGCAGTGGGATCCGAAGGGCTTGACGCAGGCTCTCGAGCGCGACTTCGGACCGCGTCCTGCCCGTCGCTGATTGGGTCAAGGAGGAAGAGGCAGGGGACGGATCGGTGCTGCGCGGTAAAATTCTTGCCGCGCTCGAACAGGCCTACAACCAGAAAGAAACCAATGTCGGCGCGCCGGTGATGCGCTACATCGAAAAAGAAGTGACCCTGCGCACGCTCGATCAACATTGGCGCGAACATCTCGCCGCGATGGATTACATGCGCCAGGGAATTTACCTGCGCAGCTATGCGCAGAAGAATCCCAAACAGGAATACAAGCGCGAGGCATTCGAGTTATTTACCGGCATGCTCGATCGCATCAAATTCGACACCGTGACCACGGTGTCGAAGATCCAAGTGCGCAGCCAGGCGGAGATCGAGCGCGAAGAACTCGAGCGCCAGCAGCGGCTCGCGCGCGCGCTGCAGGCGCAGCACGCCGACGCGATCTCGCCGATTCAGGCGCCGGATGCGCAGGACGCGGGCTTGCCGCGCTCCCCCAGGCGTCCGGCGGCAATGTCATGGAATTGGAGCCGCGTGCTCCGCTCCCGCTGCTGCGCCCTTCGTGCGTGCGGTGCCCAAGGTAGGCCGCAACGAGCCCTGTCCCTGCGGATCGGGCCGCAAGTACAAGCACTGCCACGGCGCATTGCACAAGCGAGCGGTTGAGCATCGAGCTTCGTTGAGCCTCGAGCTTCCGCGTGCAGTCATCCACGTCGTCGCCGGCGCGCTGCTCGACGAGAAGGGACGCGTGCTCATCGCCCAGAGGCCGCCGGGCAAGCACCTGGCGGGCGGATGGGAGTTTCCCGGCGGCAAGCTCGAGCCAGGCGAGGATCGCAGGGCGGGCCTCGCGCGCGAGCTGCGCGAGGAACTCGGGATCGCGATAGCTACGCCTCGACCGCTGATTCGTGTGCGCCATTCCTACCCGACTACGGCGATGTGCTCATCGACATGTGGGTAGTGCGCACTTACCACGGTGAGCCAATGGGATTGGATGGCCAAGCCCTGCGCTGGTGCACTCAGGATGAACTCGAGTCGGCGGATCTGTTGCCGGCGGATGGGCCGATCGTGGCGGCGCTGCGGTTGCCGGAGCGGTTGAAGCAGGTGTCGACCCCCGAGTATGTGGTGGCCGAGTTGGGGAGCAGCGCTGATTCCGGCGGACGATTGCGCGGAGTGTGGTGCGCGGGCATGTCCGATGCGATCGCGGCAAGCGATGCAGGCGCGGATTTTCTGGTGCTGCAATATGAGCTCTCGCATAGCGAGACCGCTGCGCTATGCGAGATGGTTCCCGTTCCCGTCTACACGCGGTTCCAGAAAGGCCTCGCGCTCGCGGAGACCTGGGCGTTGGGCGCGACCGGAACACACCAGTTAAGACGATTAGTGCCCGCTCAAGGCTTCAGATTTTCCTCGAAGAACTCCTTGATCATCTTGTAACCGTGGCGTCCGTCGTTTTGCCGCATCAGTCCATGCTTGGCGCCCGGGTAGACCATGGTCGTGAAGGGCTTGTCCAAATCCTGCAGCTTGCGAAAAAGTTTCGTGCTGTTCAAGAACAGCACGTTGTCGTCCGCCATGCCGTGCATCACCAGAGTTTGCCCCGAAGATCCTTGGCATAGGGCAGCACGGAGCTCGCCTCGTAGCCGGACCGATTGTCCTGGGGACGATCAAGATACCGCTCGGTGTAGTGCGTGTCGTACAGCGCGAAATCGGTCACGGGCGCTCCCGAGACGCCCGCGCGAAATACATCGGGCGCCCTGAACATCAGCATCAGCGTCATGTAGCCGCCATAGCTCCAACCCCACACGCCGATGCGTTTGGGGTCCACGAAGCTCTGACTGCCCAGCCAATGCGCGCCCGGAACCTGATCGGCCATCTCCACCTCGCCCAGCTTCAAGCGTATGGGCGACTGGAAGGCCGTGCCGCGAAACGCGCTGCCACGATTGTCCAGCTGAAATACCACGAAGCCTGCGCGGGTGAGGATTTGCGTGAAACTGCTTCCGTACCAATTGTCGAGAACCGTTTGCACGCCGGGTCCGCCGTAGACATTCACGATGGCGGGATAGCGCTTGGCCGGATCGAAATGCAGCGGCTTGAACAGCCGGTAATAAAGAGTCTGGCCATCGGCAGCGTTCAGGGTGCCGATTTCGCCGATGGAATTGTCCGCAAGGTACGGCGCATCCGGGTGGTGCGCGTCAAGGCGGTTTTCCAAAAGCTGCGCCATCAAGGTGCCGTCCGCCGCGTGCAGACTGACTTGTGGGGGCTGCGTGCTGCTCGTGAAGCGATCGACGTAGAAGCGCGTGTCCGGGGACATGACGATGCCGTGCACGCCGGCCTCTTGAGTGATGCGTTGGACGCTGTGCGGATCCTGTCGTGTCCAACGAGGCGCTGTAAAGATGGCGTTCGGTGGGGCTTTTTTCGGTGGCGCTGAAATACACCAGGCGCTTTTCCTCATCGACGCCCATCACCGCCCGCGTGCGAAAATCATCGACAACCCAATTGCCGGCCGTCAGTTGCCGGATCAATCGGCCGTCATTGTCGTACAGATAAAGGTGCGTGTAGCCGTCGCGGCTCGATGCCCAGATGAATTCCGGTGATTTTTTCGAGAAACGTCAGCTCATCGTTCAGGTCAATCCAGCTGTTGCTGGTTTCGGTCAAGATGAGGCGGGTCTTCCCGGTCTTGATGTCGGCGAACAGCAGATCAAGCCTTCTCTGATCGCGAGCTCTCGCGTTGAATCGCCAGCGTCTTGCCGTCCGGCAGCCAGTTCACACGCGCAAGATAGATATCCTGCTCGGCGCCCAGATCCATCCAGGAGACCGCGCCGCTCTTGAGATCGACGACCCCCAATCGAATCGCCACATTGGGCCCGCCGGCCTGCGGGTAGCGCTGCGCGAAGGTCTTGACGTTGTCGGCGGCGATCTCGAAGCGTTCGGTCAGCTTGACCGGAGTTTCATCGACGCGCGCGAATGCGATATGTTTATCATCCGGCGCCCACCAGTAGCCGGTGCTGCGGTCCATCTCTTCCTGGGCAACGAACTCGGCCATGCCGTTCTTGATGGCGCCACCGCCGTCCTTGGTGAGCGCCTTTTCCTTGCCCGCGGCGATTTCGTAGGAATAGAGATTTTGGTCGCGTACGTAGGCGACATATCCGCCGGCCGGCGAGATCTTGGCGTCCGTGGCGAAACCGTGAGTGGGAATGAGCCGGGTGTCCGGTTTCTCTTTTTGCGCGAGCGGGTAGTAGTACAGCTCTCCCCCCAAAGGAAACAGCAGCGCATCGCCCGCCGGGGAAAAATCGTATTCCAGGATGCCGGAGAGCGCCGCCGTTCTCTGCCGCTCGCGGCGCGCCCGCTCTTCGTCGGAAAGCTTTTCTCCCGCCGGCGCCAGGACTTTCGAATCGACCAGCACGCGTGCCTTGCGCATCGTGGATGTTGTATTCCCAGAGATCGAGACGATCCTTGTCGTCCGGTTTGCCCTGCAGATAGGTCACACGCGAACCGTCCGGAGAAACTTTCAGTCCCACGATCGTGGGTCCCGCCAGCGCCGGTGCGTCGAACAGGCGGTCGATCGTGAGTTCCGCGCCATTGGCGCCGGAGGCGAGGCCGCAGGCGACCAAGGCCGGCGCCAGATAGCGCCCTGAATTGCGGGAGTCAGCCATGGAAGATTCCTTTTCTATTTTCTCGTGAGACGATAGCAGACCTCGCGCAGCTCGGTGAGGCCGCGCGCCCGCAACCGGGGTTCGATATCCAGGATGTCCTGGCGCGCGAGCTGCTCGATTGCATGATCGCGGCCGTACAAACGATCGATGTCATCTTCGGTTACGGGGAAGGGCGGCCCCGCCATTTGCGCCTGCGGGAATTCGACCACGATCAGCAGCGTCTGCGCGCCGCGCGAGGTCAGCGCCAGCATGTGCTGCGACGTAGCGCGCCCGCATTTCGGGAATCCAGGAGATCAATGCCGCGCGATCATAGACTGCCGCCACACTGCCCAGCAGCGCGGTGTCGAGCGCAAAAAAATCGCCGCGAAACAGGCGCAGTCCTTCGGCCTCATAGAGGTCGAACTTCGCAAGCTCACGGCGCGTGGCCAGGATGCCGTGTTCCATGAAGAAGGCTTCCAGCCGCAATGGCGGAGATTTCCACGCCGCTCACCGCGTGTCCGCGGTCGCGCAGCCACTCAAGATCCAAGCTCTTGCCGCAAAGAGGCACGAAAACGCCGGCGTTGGCGGCTATGTTGAGCGTCGGCCAAAAGGCTTGCAGAGTGCGATCGACGCTGGATTGATGGAAGCCGGTTTGCGCGATGCGCCAGCGTTCCTGCCAGAACTCAGGCTGCACTGCTTAAGATTCCTCGGGCGCATCGGAAGGCAGCGGATCCTCGGCACTTGCCGAATCCTCCGGAATTTTGTGCTGTTCGGTGAGCCACGCCCCGAGATCGATGAGCCGGCAGCGATCGCTGCAAAAAGGCCGGTACTGGGACGCGGACGACCATTCCACGTCGCGCCGGCACGTGGGACATTTGACTGTCGTGGCCAACGCGTTGCGCCTTTAGGATCAGGTGCAGCAGGTCAGCAGGAACGGCACATCCACTTCAACGTGCACGGGACGCGCGCCGGGATCCAGCCAATTCAAGAAGCGAATGGTGCAGCGGTGCTGATTGGCGCTCATCTCCGGAAACAAATCGGCGTCGGCCGGCAAGGTCACGCGCACCAGCTGGCAGGGAGTTTCGCGTTCGAATTGCAGCTGAAAAATTCCGCCGCGCGCGACTTCCGATTTTACTTTGACGTTTTGCCGGGTCAGCCACAGAAGTTCCGCGATGCTGTCGCAGAGCGGCCGGATCAACGCCAACCAAGAGCTGAATTCGGCGGCGCGGATTTCCGCGGGCCGGTTCAACCAGTACGAATAATCCGGCAGATCGAAATCGCAGGTGCCGCCGGGGATGGCGCTGCGATGCTTCACCGCGCTCAAGAATTCCGAGTCGCGCAGCGGCGCCATGTAATTGCCGCCGATGTTCGACAAGTCGTTGCGCAGTTTGACGAGATTCGACATCAAGGACTTCAGCCGCCCTGGATCGACGCCGGTTTTCGTTTGGAATTCCTTGAGCACGTTTATCTGCCGCTCGAGTTCCTTGAGCACGTCGCTGCGCGAGTCGCCGCGCGCGGTGATCGCCAGGATCTCGAGCAGGCTGGAAATGGCGGCACGCGAATTCCACGGGTTGGGTGATTCGCTGTGATACGTGGCCTGCGTGTAGAGAAACTCGAGGCGCAGGAAGGTCCGCATACGCTCATTCAGCGGCTGCTCGTAAACCACCGGCGCCGCCTCGAGTTCAGCCTGCGCGGATAGATCGGGTAATGAGTTCATCCGCCTATTGTGAGCCTACTTAAGGCCCAGGGTAAACCTTGGATTTAGGTCGAATGGCGAGGCGCGGGAGCGGCTGTCGCCAGTTGCAAGTAGCGCTCGTGCAGAAGATCGACCGCCTGACGCAAATCAGCGACGGTGCCGCTGTTCTTAAGAACGTCATCCGCAACCGCCAGGCGCGCGGCGCGGCTGGCCTGGGACGCCAGAATGGCGCGGGCTTGTTCCGGCGTGCTGCCATCGCGGGCCTGCACTCGTTGCAGCTGCTGCGCCTCATCGACATCGACGACCAGCACTCGATCGACCCGCTCGTGCGCGCGACCTCCCTCCACCAGCAAGGGAATGGCCATGACCAGGTAGGGGCCTGCCGCAACCGAAGCCTGCGTTTCCATATGGGCGCGGATCAGCGGGTGCAAGATGCCATCCAGCGCCTTGCGGCGCAGAGGGATCGTCGAATATCAGGTTTCGCAGCGCGCGCCGATCCAGCTCGCCGCCGGCGTTGAGGATGCCCGTGCCGAACCGGGCCACGACCTGGGCCAAGCCGGGTGAGCCGGGCTCGACAACGGCACGAGACGCCAGATCGGCGTCGATCACCGGGACGCCAAGTTCGGCGAATCGTTCGCTGACTGTGCTTTTCCCGCTCGCGATTCCGCCGGTGAGGCCGATGCGCAGGGGCGGCCTCATGGGTGGGTGAGGCCCGACACGCGCAGATAGCCGTTGATCAGCCGGTCGCCGTACATCATGGCGACCCAACCTGCGGCGGCCAGATAGGGCCCAAAGGGCATGGGCGCGGCGCGGTCGCGGCCCCGCAGCACGATCATCAGGATTCCGAGTACCGCACCGGTGGCGGCAGCGAGCAGGATCACCAGGGGCAGCATCTGCCAGCCCAGCCAGGCTCCCAGGGCGGCAAACAGTTTGAAATCCCCGTAACCCATGCCCTCCTTGCCCGTGACGAGCCGGAAGGCATGGAACACCAGCCACAGGCTGATGTAGCCCGATGCGGCACCGATGATCGCGTCGCTGGGAGCGGCCGGCACAGCAGACCCCGCGGTTGAGCCCAAGACCACGGCCGCCAGGAGTCCGGCCCACATCAAGGGCAACGTGATGTCATCGGGCAGCAGCTGGTGATCTAAATCGACGCCTGTGAGTGCAATCAGGGCCCAAGTCAGGAGGAGGGCGCAGGCTGCTGCCCACCCGAAGCCAAAGTGCCAGGCAACCCAGGCGGACAGAATGCCCGTCGCCAGTTCCACCAGCGGATAGCGGGCCGAGATCGGGGCTTTACAGGAGGCGCATCTCCCGCGAAGCAACAGCCAGCTGATGACCGGGATGTTTTGCCAGGCCTTGATGGGTGCCTTGCAGCTGGGGCAGGCGGAACGGGGGGTAACCAAGGTGAAACGCTCGGGGGGAGCGGGCGTAGGCTCCGACACGCTGCTCGATGATGCGCCGCCGGTCGATAGAAGGTCAGCAGCCTGAGATCGCCACTGCCGCTCCAGCATGATGGGTAGGCGATAGATGACAACATTCAAGAAACTGCCGACGAGAAGCCCCAGCAAAAAAACAGACCCCGCGAAGAACGCGGGGTCGGATGAGTACAAAACAGCGATGTCGTTCAGCATGGGCTAAACAACAGTAATGTTCGAGCGGCCGAAAAACGACTTAAATCGCCGCGCCGAGCTTGAAGATGGGCAAGTACATCGCGATGACCATGCCGCCGACTAGCACGCCCAGAACCGCCATGATCATGGGCTCCATCAAACTCGACATGCTGTCCACGGCATTGTCGACCTCGGCTTCGTAAAACTCGGCGACTTTACCGGACATGGTGTCGAGCGATCCCGATTCCTCGCCCACGGCGATCATCTGCACCACCATATTGGGGAACAACCCGGTGTTCTCCATGGCCCGTTGCAGGCGTTGGCCCGTAGCCACCTCGTCCTTCATGCGCAACGTGCCCTCTTCGTACACGATATTGCCCGTGGCGCCGGCCACGGATTGCATTGCCTCAACCAAAGGCACACCGGCCGCAAACATCGTGGAGAGAGTTCGCGCAAATCGAGCGATCGCAGATTTGACCAATATGGGTCCGATAATGGGAAACTTCAGCATCGCTCGATCCAACACGCGGCGCATGTTTCTCGATCGCTTGTGAAAATACATGAACGCATATACTGCGCCGCCGACAACAATTCCAACGATCCACCCTTGGTGTTGCATGAACTTCGACATGTTCACGACCATCTGCGTGAACGCGGGCAAATCTGCGCCGAAGCCTTTGAATAACGATTCAAATTGCGGGATGACAAAAATCAACAGGATCACGCTTACTATCACTGCGACCGCGAGGACGGCAGCCGGGTAGAACAGCGCTTTCTTGATTTTTTTCTTCAGTGCCTCGGTTTTTTCCTTATAAGTCGCAATTTTGTCCAGCAGGTTTTCCAGGGCGCCGGCGTGTTCGCCGGCCTCGACCAGATTCACGAAAAGATCATCAAAATACAAAGGATGCTTCGCGAGCGACTCATGCAGCGTGCTGCCGCCTTCGATGGATGACTTAATGTCTAGAACCAGCTTCTGCATGGCCGGCTTTTCGTGACCATTGCCGATAATTTCGAATGCCTGAACCATTGGAATGCCCGCAGACATCATGGTCGCCAACTGACGTGCAAATACCGCAATGTCGGCGGGCTGTACTTTGCCGCCGCCGCCTCACAGCGGACTGTGTTTTAACGCGCGTTGCGGCGACGCCTTGGCGCCTCAGGTCGGCGCGCAGCGCCGTTTCGTTCGCGGCAAGCGACTTGCCGCGTATCTTGTTGCCGCGCTTATCCTTGCCTTCCCAGATGAACTGGGTCTCTCTTTTTGTTGCAGTTGCCGATATCGCCATAAATCAGTTCCTCGCAGCCACTTAGTCGATAGTGACGCTGTTGACTTCTTCCAGACTCGTCGTGCCGGCCTTCACTTTTTCCAGTCCCGCGCGTCGCAGATTCCATATCCCATCCTTGACCGCCTGATCGTTGATGTTCATCGCGCCGCCGCCTTCCATGATGATGCGGCCGATGGTGTCCGTCACCGGCATGACCTGGTATATGCCAAGACGGCCCTTGTAGCCGTCGGTGCATTGACCGCAGCCCACGGCACGGAACACCCTGATTCCATGCTCGATATCCGCCGGCTCGAATCCTTCCTTTTTCGCCGCTTCGATCGGTATATCGATGGGCTGCTTGCAGTTGCTGCACAGCTTGCGCGCCAGACGCTGCGCGATGATGAGGCTCACGGAAGTGGCAATCGCGTAGGGCTTCACGCCCATGTCGACCAGTCGCGTCAGTGTCTGCGGCGCATCGTTGGTGTGCAGCGTGGATAGCACCAAGTGCCCCGTTTGCGAAGCTTTGATGGCAATTTCTGCGGTTTCCAAATCTCGAATTTCGCCGACCATGATGACATCGGGGTCTTGGCGCAGAAAGGCTCGCAGTGCCGAGGCGAACGTGAGCCCCACTTTGTTGTTGACGTTTACCTGATTGATGCCGGGCAGATTGATTTCGGCTGGGTCTTCCGCGGTCGAGATATTGCAGTCTTCCTTATTCAGGATGTTGAGGCCCGTGTACAGCGATACGGTCTTGCCGCTGCCGGTGGGACCCGTCACCAAGATCATGCCCTGCGGCTTGCCGAGATACTTCAAGTACAGTTCGCGCTGGAAGGGTTCATATCCCAAGGCATCGATGCCGAGCATCGCGCTCGAGGGGTCGAGAATACGCGTGACGACCTTTTCGCCGAACAGGGTTGGGCAGGTGCTGACGCGAAAATCGATCGCCCGATTCTTGGAGAGCCGCATTTTGATGCGCCCGTCCTGCGGCACGCGGCGCTCCGCGATATCGAGCCGCGACATGACCTTCAGGCGCGCCACGATCTTCACGGCCAGTTGCACCGGCGGCATGGCAACTTCCTTCAGCACCCCGTCCAAACGGGTACGGATGCGGAAGATCTTCTCGTAGGGCTCGAAATGAATGTCCGAGGCGCCTTTTTTGATGGCGTCGAGCAAAATCTTGTTCACGAAACGCACGATGGGCGCATCTTCGACATCGTCGCGCCCCAGCGCATCGGCGTTGGGATCCTCATCACCGCCGGTGACTTCGAGATTCTCCAAATCGAAGTCATCATCCGTCATGCTCGGCATGATGGCTTCGGCCTGGTCTTGGGCCTTGGACACCGCGGCTTGCAGCTTGTCGTCCTCGACCACCACGAACTCTATGCTCATCGAGGTCTGGAAACGGATCTCATCGAGAGCATGTAAATTGGTCGGATCGGCGACCGCCAAAAATAAGCGCTTGCCGCGCTTCATTAGCGGCAGCACTCGATGCTTCTGCAGGAGCTTTTCGCTGACGGCACGCACAGCGTCCTGGTCAATCGCGACCGCATCCAAATCGAGCAGCGGCACGCCGAACTCATTGGAGGCGGAAATGGCGATGTCGCGGGCACTCGCGAGGTTCGACATGACAAGGTGGGTTACGAGGTTGAGCCGCTTTTCCTTGGCTTTGGCGATGGCGTCCTGCATGCCCGGCTCGTCCAGCAGGCCGTCCTGCACAAGACGTTGCGCAAGGCCGCCCAATGCCACGCGACTGGTGCCGCCAACCGACGCTATTGCATTGTCATTCATGGACTTAACGTAAACCCCATGCCGTAGCTTCTAGTCTACTATTGGTAGCCAGTAGAGCAATTGTCAAATCACCTGCGGATAGTCGCATATCGGGGGCATTGCGCTCGTGACTTCGCTCGCAAAACGGCTCCCTTGCGCTGCAATGGGCTGAGGATCGGCCAAAAAAAGAAGCCCCTCGGTTAAGAGGGGCTTCCTACACCTATCTTGAAGCAGACAGGATCAGGTGATTACTTGCACTGAGTAGGAACGTACTTCGCAGGCACCGTACCCGGAGCCAGAACCACCATCGGGGGAGCAACGTTGGTGGCGGTGGTGTTGGTGGTCGATGCGCAGGCCCAATCGATGTTGCCCGAGCTCGTGCCAACGCCGGCCAGGTTCGTGTATGTGCCGAGGAGATTGATCTGCGGGGTCAGCGTGATGGTGAATGTATTCAGCTGCAGGGGCGAGATGTACGTCACGGTGATCAGGCCGTTTAAAGGACTGATGGTCATGCCACCCACGTACTTGGTGGGAGCAAAGCCGCCAACTGCCGCCAGAGTATTGGACGCAGCGAGAACGCCCGGTATGCCGTTGGATTGAAAGCCTTCCGCCACCGAGGTCTTCGCCGAGTCGGCGACATTCAAGCCTTCCGTCACCTTGGCGCGAATCGTGTAGTCCTGATAGGCGGGAATGGCTATTGCCGCCAGGATGCCGATGATCGCGACCACGATCATCAATTCGATGAGCGTGAAACCTTGTTGCACTTTCTTAAACATGTTGACTCCTGATGAATACACAAATAAACCCTTTAAATCGCAACGGCCCACGCCGGTAGCAACAGATGAGCAAGACCTGTGCCAATCAAGCTCAGCGCGATCTAAGTGATTGAGACCGTGGGGTTATTTTGGAAAAACACTCCGGTCGCTTGACATAGAACCGTCGTCGGGCGGCGTCGCGTGGCGGCGCATCAAGTCAAACACTGACAAATTTTGTCACGCCATCCGGTACGGATCAGCCAAAAAAGAAGCCCCTCGGTTAAGAGGGGCTTCCTACACCTATCTTGAAGCAGACAGGATCAGGGGATTACTTGCACTGAGTAGGAACGTACTTCGCAGGCACCGTACCCGCAGCCAGAACCACCATCGGGGGAGCAACGTTGGTGGCGGTGGTGTTGGTGGCCGATGCGCAGGCCCAATCGATGTTGCCCGAGCTCGTGCCAACCAAGTCCAGCGTCGTGAATGTGCCGCCGAGATTGATCTGCGGGGTCAGCGTGATGTTGAATGTATTCAGCTGCAGGGGCGAGATATACGTCACGGTGATCAGGCCGTTTAAAGCATTGATGGTCATGGCACCCACGTACTTGGTGGGAGCAAAGCCGCCAACTGCCGCCAGAGTATTGGACGCAGCGAGAACGCCCGGTATGCCGTTGGATTGAAAGCCTTCCGCCACCGAGGTCTTCGCCGAGTCGGCGACATTCAAGCCTTCCGTCACCTTGGCGCGAATCGTGTAGTCCTGATAGGCGGGAATGGCTATTGCCGCCAGGATGCCGATGATCGCGACCACGATCATCAATTCGATGAGCGTAAAACCTTGTTGCACTTTCTTAAACATGTTGACTCCTGATGAATACACAAATAAACCTTTAAATTCTTTCCGGCCCACGCCGGTGGCAATAGACAAGCAAGACGTGTGCCAATGTCCAAGTCGTTGAAATCACTGGATTATTGCAGCAGGTCTCTCGCAGATTGACGCGGAACTGCGTCACGCTGTGACAATTCTTGTCACGCCGACCTCAAATCTCGTTACATCAGCCGAGCAATCGCGCTTATTCCTCAGTCCTTGAGGCCCTTAAGGGGTCCGATAAACTTTTCATATTTGTGCCAGCGCAGCAATGCTTTAGCGCCAACAGGGCCGTCATGAAACGATAGGCACCGCGGATCCCAGTCCAATCCGACAAAATCCAGGATCTTACGCACCCAAACTTCTCGTTCGGCCAACAGTTGCTCGTACGGCACCTCAAGAATAGTCCCCGGGGGTAGAACAGTGCGCCAATGATTCATCATGCGCTGATGTATCCGGTAGTAATCTGCAATGTCGGAAAGATCCATCGAGAATCTCAGGGCTGTCGAAAAATTCTGCATGTAGATGGAAAGGCCCGTGTCGATGGGATCCCGCCGCATGTGAACAATTCGGGCGTTTGGAAACACCGAGTGAATCATCCCCAAGTGGTCGGAATTGAACGGAGTACCGTCGACTACGCGTGATGCGTCGGGGCAGCGGCGCGCGAGCAGATGAAGGTATTCTTCGCCCAGATCCTTCCGGATCGATGCTTCAAGTATCCCCCGACGCAGTGTGCTTTGATGCTGGCCGGCAGCGTTGAGCCAAAACTGAGATTCACCGAGACCTCCCGCGGCCGGATGCGCCGCAATGATCTGCTCGGTTTGCGAGACGCCGGCGAGGGGCATCCCCACCACGAAGATCGGCTTGCTCGAATCAGAACCACCGTTCCCGAGTGCGGCAAGAGCTTGCCGGCTGTGTCCTCGAATCATGTCATCGGCCAAGTCGCCGTGCACCTTCCGATCATATTTTTCAGCGACCGGTTTCAGCAGCTGGTTGGCGCGCTGATAATTCTGAAACGCAGCATCGAAATTTCCGGCTTCGTCGCAGTACGATCCCATTGCGAAGCGCAGCCCGGACTCCTCCCACAGCGAGATGCCGCTGCCCGCGATCTCCTCCGCCGTCTTGAGCCAATCGTTGTCGGCTGCAGCAATCATCCGCATGTTCTGTAGGGCCGCCCATGCGCCCGGCAATTTTGGTTTTGCTTTCAGTGCACGCCGGACAAAAGCCGCTGCCTCATCGAAGCGTCGCTCCGCATGCGCGATCCGGCCGAGGCCCAAAAGCGCTTCCGGATGATTCGGCGAGGTCTTGAGCACCTTCTTAAAGTATGTCCTGGCCTCGTGCTCGCGCCCGGAGTAGGCGAGGGTCATTCCGAGCTTGACGCGTACATCGATATTTTTAGGGTTGACCTTCAGAGCGCGCCGCAGGTATTCCTCGGCTTCCAAAGGATTTCCTTGAACCAGGTCTGCGAGATTGCAAAGCGCGCCGGCGAAATCTGGTTTGATTGCAATTGCCTGCCGATAGCACTGTTCCGACTCTTCATATCGACCCAGGTTTAACAGTGCAACGCCGAGATTGTTGAGGGCGTCCGGATTCTCCGGCACGAGCGCAATAATTTCCCCGTAGAGGGCCGCCGCCTCCGAATAGTTGCCCGCGGCCAAGAGCTTGCCGGCTCTGGAAATCAAGTCGCTGAGTTTGCCTGAATCCTGCTGACCGGCCGGTAAGCTCGGCGCGGCGCTGCCGGCGGCGGGATGCGCCAGGTGCACAATCAATGCTTGGGTCACTTCATTGGCCGTTTGCGGCTCAATGCCTTTCTCCAGCAGCCGCCATTTGAAAGTGTTCGCGAACTTCGCCTTCTTGTAAAAATTGAGCCGCAGCGGGCGCACCTCGCGGTCGGCGCGCGCGAGGATCTCTTGAATTCCGGCGTCCGTGCGCGATCCGCCGCGGGCAGCAAACTGATCGGCCAGCGCCACGCCAAATTCGGAGGCTTCATTTGAATTGAAGTATTTGAGAATCATTGTTTCGTTGCGCCTGGGGACCCTGGGGGCCGGAAAGTGCGTATATTGTTAAAACAATATGCGAAATTGCTTGGTCTTTCCAGGCAAAACGATTTCGGTTTTGACTTCATATGGTGATGGTGCTCACACTTTGACGCAGCGACCCGGATGAGTGACTCGACTTGGCTCGCAGTGATCATTCCTTCCCATTGCGGCGAGAGATGGATTTCCGCATCGCTCGGCTCGATAGCTGCGCAGGACACTCGCGGCATTGAGGTCATTCTCATCGATGACGACATCGCTACAACGACTCGTGCCATTGCACAAGGTTTCTCCGCGCGCTTGCGATTGCGAATTTTCCATCGCCCGGATCTCTCGACCTGGCAGCAGAAGACTAATTTCGGGGTACAGACAGCAGAATCGACGCATGTCTGCTGGCTGGGCGTTGACGATCTTTGGTTGCCGGGCCGGGCGGCCGCCGTTAAGGCTTGGATTGCAGCGCGTCCAGCAACCCTCTTGCACATGGCCGCCAGCGCGATTGTCGACGTGCGGGGGCGAAGATTAGGAGTATGGCATTGTCCCCTTGCGCCGGAAGTCGAGCTCGCTTCGGCGCAGGTGACCGAACGGCTGCTGATTCAAAACTTCGTTGCAGCGCCGGCGCCGGTGTTCCGCAGGGACGCGTGGCTTGATTGCGGCGGCCTGGACGAAAGCCTCTGGTACACCGCCGATTGGGACATGTGGCTGAAACTCGCGGCCTTGGCGCCGGTGTGCTATCACGGCGCTATCACGGTGGGACTACGCATACACGGCGCCTCGCTCACCATGGCAGGCCGTCGCGATGCGGCGGAATTCGCGCGTCAGATGCAATTGGTTCTGGATCGGCATCTTGCGAAGCTCGGTGACGCCAAGGAACTCGAGCACGCGGCACGCGCCTCGATTGCGGTCAACACCGCGCTAGCATCCGCATCCGCCGGCGATGTCAGCGGCATCGTCCCGGCCGTTTCGCAAGTATTACGGCTGGGACCTGCGGGGATCCGGCGATATTTGCGCGACTCCCGAATCGCAGAGCGTGTCATTCCGCGGGTGCGGGCGAAAATGAGGGGACAGTTCTGAAGACGAGGATTGGACCGTTAATCCGGGGAATGTTTGGTACCCATGAGCACCGAATCAGCGATGCTTATCGATCGATATATCTTGATATTGACGCGCTGATCGAGCAAATGTGTCGTTGGGTTCCGAATGCCCACAACATTCTGGAGGTCGGCTGCGGCGAGGGCGCAGTGACGCAGCGCCTCCGACTCGCTTATCCCCAGGCACAGATCACTGCCATCGATATTACAGCGCGCATCGGCCGTCTATATCGCGGTTCATTCGAGCGCGTGCGATTCGTTCAGTGCACTGTGCAGCAGATTGCCGAGGCCGAAACCGGCGCCTATGACCTTGCTGTGCTGAGCGACGTACTGCATCACGTACCCATCGAGCTTAGGCAGGAAATACTAGATGCCGTTAGCCTGACGTTGACGCGACCGGGCACCTTGTTTTTCAAGGACTGGCAACGAAGCCACACGCCGATTCATTGGCTGTGCTTTCTCTCGGACCGTTGGCTTACGGGCGATCGCATTCGCTACATGACACGCGAGCAAATGCGAGAAAGTCTCGCACACAGTTTCGGTGACGCTGCGCTGGTTGCCGAAAGCCGTATAGCGCCTTGGTGGAACAACATCGCGACACTGGTCCGGGCGTCATAAACCGCCCAGGCTGACGCACGCGACTCCCAGCGTCAGCAAACCCATCCCCGCCCACTGCAGGGCGCTCAGTGATTCCCCGTACACGGCCCAGGCGCAGACCGGCATGAGCAGGTAGAAAGCGGCGCCGACACTTGCAGTCGCAACGCCGAGCTTCTCGCGCGAAATAAGCACCATCCATAAAAAATAGCCCAATCCTTGAACGGCAACGGACAGGTAGATCCAGGGCGATAAGATTGCTTCCGAAATGAATTTAGGAATGAATGAGAGTGCGTTGCGGCCTCCCAACGTTGCAAGCGCATGCTTCAGCAACAACTGCCCGACCACGGCATTCACCGCGATGCCGACGACCAGCCATCTTGTTGAGATTAGATTAATGCTTGCCGGCATGGTGAGATCCTGCGCTTTGGCCGGTTCACTCCATCTCAATGAAACCGAGCATAAAGCCGCCAAAAAGGATCTGAGTGCCGACCGCCAATGTTGTCACCGAAGGAATCGTAATGCGCATCATCTCGCTCGGAACGAGCGCGCCGAAGGACACATGGCCCCACTGCAAAATTGCGTACAGGGCTCCCCCGACGCCGGCGACTACCAGACAAAACCCGATCCCTATTACCACTATCCAGCGGTGCCCAGCGCAAGAGCCTCTCCGGTATTCCATGGGCGGTTCGAAATCCCATCTTTCGCGCAAAAGCCAAGGCGAACAGGCCGCAAAGAGTAACTTGAACACCCACAATGATGGAAATGGCGAAGTACAGGAGAGCATTGATGTCGAGTGTAAAGAGTCCGGGGATTGAGACCGGACCTTTCAAGAGAATGCCCAAACCAAACAATCCGAGCGCGGTCAGCAGCAGGCCAGGATATAAGAACAGCCACTGCGGGCTGCGCAAAAGCATGAATCGAAGATGCCGCCAACCATCTCGCCACGGCTTCAGGTGCGGGGCACGATTTCTGCCGTCAGGACCGAGGGTCGTCGGTACTTCTGTGATCCGAAGGTTCGCGATGGTAGCCTTGACGATCATTTCGCTCGCGAATTCCATTCCCGACGCGCGTAAATTTAAATCAAGCATCGCTTGGCGTTCAAATCCTCTGATGCCGCAATGGAAATCACCCACGGGGGAGGAGAACAGCATGCGACCGATCAGTGAAAGCACCGGATTGCCCACGTAACGATTGAGCAACGGCATCGCCCGGGGCTTCAGACCTCCCTTAAATCGATTGCCGACGACCAGGTTAAAGCCAAGCCGCAAACGCTCCAGAAATCCGCCCAAATCGCTGAGATCGTATGAGTCGTCGGCATCGGCCATGATCACGAAGCGGCCCTGCGCAGCTCCGATTCCGCCACGCAACGCAGCGCCGTAACCCTTCTGTTCGATTTGTACCACTCGCGCTCCCGCAGCCCGAGCCAGCAATTGCGAACCGTCTGTTGAGCCATTGTCCGCGACCAAAACCTCACCCGCCACATCGCTGTTTTCCAAAAAACGTCGCGCCTTTAGAACGCAAGTCTCGACGGTCAGCGCCTCGTTCAAGCAGGGCATCAGAACGGTCAATTCCACCGCCGCTCGGTTCATTCTATCCCGAGTTTCTTGATGCGGTACCTCAAGGCGCGGAACGACATTCCCAGCACCTTGGCTGCGGCCGTCTTGTTGAATCGGGTCTGTTCCAGGGCCTTCAGAATCGCGTCCCTCTCAATTTCCTCCAGATGATCGCCCAACGCGCCCGCACTTGGAGAGGCCGAGGAACTCCGCACCGCTTGCGGGAGTCGGCCGTAGTTGGATGTCCGCCAGGCTGATTTCTCCGGTTGTGCTCAGCGTGATCGCCCGCTCCAAAATGTTTTCAAGCTCGCGTACGTTGCCGGGAAAGTTGTAGACCGCCAGGGCGGCCAAAGCATCTTTGGCCAGCATCGGCGGCGTAATCTTCATCCGCCTTCCTAATCGGCGCAGGACCGCTTCCGCGAGCTCGGGAACGTCTTCGGCTCGTTCGCGCAAAGACGGAACCCGCATTTCAATCACATTCACCCGATAAAAAAGATCCTCGCGAAATTTCCCCTCAGCGACCATATTCGAAAGATTTTTGTGGGTTGCTGAAAGCACCCGCACATCAATGCCTATCTCGAGCTGCTCGCCAACAGGCCGCACGGCCTTTTCCTGGATAACCCGCAGCAGTTTGACTTGCATGTGCAATGGCAGATCGGCGATTTCATCAAGGAACAGCGTACCGCCTTCGGCTGATTGTATGAGCCCCTTCTTGTCGCCGACGGCTCCGGTGAAGCTGCCGCGCTTGTGACCGAATAACTCGCTTTCCATGAGCTCGGTGGGAATGGCGCCGCAATTGACCGGAACAAACGGGCCGTCGCGCCTTGGGCCCGACTCGTGGATGAGTTTTGCGACCAGTTCCTTTCCGGTTCCCGACTCGCCAAAGATATGGACCGGTGCTTGACTCCGAGCTACCCGCGCGATCATTTCACGCATTTGTTGCATCGCAATAGACGTACCCAGCAGCCTTGGCCCGAAGACGCTGGTATCTGCGTCGTTGCTTCCGGACAGCTTGATAGCGCTGGCGACCAGCTTGCGAAGACCGGCAAGATCTAAAGGTTTGGATACAAAATCGAACGCGCCCAGTTTAAGCGCACGCACCGCCGTCTCCATATTGCCGTGCGCGGTAATCACTGCGACCGGTACGTTTGGCGAGTACTGTTGAATCCATTTAACCAGTTCCAAGCCATCCCCGTCGGGTAGCTGCATATCTGTTAGGCACAGATCAAATCGCTCGGTCTTGAGCAGCCGCTGAGCCGACGCAACGTTTACCGCGGTCTGCGGATTCAAGTCCATACGCTGCAACGTGATCGACAACAGTTCGCGAATATCTGGTTCGTCGTCTACCACCAGTACGGAGGGCTTCTGCATGATTCTATTGTAGCGCGCCGCTACCTCTCTTCATGGTATTCGTCTTCAGCATTGATGCGCCAGATCTCCGATTTGCCGCTGCCGCCGTCGAGTATCGCATCAATCGCGCCTTTCGCTGCCAACATGGAATGATCCTGATTGTTGTAGCGGTGCATCCCGTTTCTGCCGATAGGATAGAGATTCGTATACTGATCCAGGTACTCGCGCACCTTGTCGATCTCGCCATAGGTGCCAAAGTATGCGGGATACGCTTTGCGTACGCGCATCAAGGTAGCGTCGATCACCTCGCGGCGGTCGATCAAGCCGATCTTTTCGAGCTCGCCGGCAGCAAAATCGATAAATCGTGCGTCGTCCATGGACCATAGATCATCGCCTTCCTGACAAAAGTACTCAAGACCCAACCAAATGGTGCTCGGGTCCGCCACCAGCGCGGGACTCCAGTTGTTGAATATCTGGAGCCGTCCGATGCGAACGTCCGGCTCCTGGATGTAGATCCAATTGTCCGGCGGCATGCCATTGGCCTGTCTTGCGCCTCGCGAGGCGCCTGTTGCATTCATCCTGCGCAACAAGAGACCCACGGTCATGAAGTCGCGATAGGGAAGATGGTCTGCGATCCGGCTGACCCCCGTATCGACGGGACCCAATTGCGCGACCAAGTCGCGCAACGGCATCGTCGAGATGAAGTAGTCACAGGGAACCCGCTGTACCGAACCGGTTGCCGAGTCCAGCACGGTTGCGGCAGCTATCGCCAGGCCGCTGCGCTCGATCCCGATCACTTTTTTCTGAAGATGCACCTGCCCATCGCGCTTTGCCACCTGTCGCGCCACTTCCTCCCACATCTGACCCGGCCCGAATTTAGGGTAGAGAAATTGCTCGATCAAGCTCGTTTCCGTTTCTTCGTGAGCCGCTTTACCCAAGGGCCGAAACGGCTTCGCCAGAGCGTGACGAAGCGCTCTTGCAATCGACAGCCCCTTGATGCGTTGCGCACCCCATTCGGCAGATATTTCCGTGCAGGGAACGCCCCACACCTTCTCCGTATAGTCCTTGAAAAACGTGCGGTAGAGGCGGTTGCCGAAGCGATTGACCAGAAAATCCTCAAGCGTGGCTTCGGGAGATCTAACATTGAGCCGCGCCTTTCCGTAGCTCAATCCGAGACGCGAGGCTTCGATGAGTCCTAGATTCATCAGCGTGCCGGCATTCAAGGTCAGCGGGTAATCAAAGAATCGTCGTCGATAGAAGATGCGGGAGAGCCGCTGACGAACCAACATCACGGCGTCGGCGGAGGCGGGCATGTGCCCCTGGGGCAGGAAATCGCGTGATTGACCTTGATAGTGAATGCGCAGAGCACTTGATTGCGCGGATTGTCCTTGGGCCACCGGCAGAATCTCCTGCCACCAGCGCATGACCCAATCGGATTTCGAAAAGAAACGGTGCCCGCCAAGATCCATTCGATTGCCGCGATAATTGATGGTCTTTGAAATGCCGCCCACTTGAGATTCCGGCTCGAGCACGATGGGTGTGATGTCCGAGCGGCGCAAAAGCTCGAGCGCCGCGGTCAATCCCGCGGGTCCGGCGCCGGCGATGACGGCGATTTTCCGACGATTTTCGTTGGCAGGCGTGCGCATCAAATCGGGCGGGCTGCAGCGAACAGCAACGTGCGGCGGGATAGGAAATTCCACACGAAGGTAAAGCCTGCCGCGGCGCATTTCGCAATGAGGTAGTGTATTCCGAGATATCTGACGGTGAAGCCGATGACGAGTGTATTGATGAGCAGTCCCACGGCGCCGATCGCCGCAAAGCTCAAGAACTCGATGCGCCGATCCTTCAACCTTCGAAACTTGAAAACGAACGCCACGCACAACGCGTACCCAACCGCCAGTCCCGAGAGAAAGGACGCGGTCGCAGCGGCTAGATACCACCATGAAAAAAAGTGCACGAGCACATAAAGGATGGCGAAATCGATCAGCAATGCGAAAGCCGACACCGCGGTGTAACCGAGCGCTTCCTTGATCACGACATTCATGTGGAAGACGGCTCCGGCCGCACGCGGCGGCAATCGTAGAGATTCCAGTCCTTGAATGGCCCCGCGATCGCGTGTCGCAGCGACGCGAAGCCGACGTTTTCCCGCGAAATCACAAAGCCGAGCTGCGGATCGGTGCAGATTTGCGTCAGGCTGGTCGCCGTGAGGGGGCGGGTAATCGTGTAAACCTTGCGCTTGGCCGCGGCGCCCAAGCGCAAGTTGCTCAGTATTTTCCAGTCTGGATCCGTGACGGGCAGCAGAACGTTCGGAGCGGCGGGTGATTTCCATCGCGGTTGCCCGCGAGAATACCGCGCCCGCGGATTGGTCGAGCGCCAAATAGTTCGGCCGCTGCAAAGTGAACCAGACGAACGCGCCTACGTCCGTGGGTGGCGCGACCAGCACCGTGCTGGTCGTCGGAATCGCAGTCTTGCCAGTCCGAGAATTCGGCAATTTCCGAGGCGGCACCGAGCGTGCGGGATTGCTTGAATGCCGCGGGTAGAGTGGAAACCGACAGGACCAGGAGCATGAGGCTGAGGGAGACGGGGACCCAGGTGCTGCGGCTGAATCGGGCGCACCACCACGCCAGCGCGGCGAACAGCACGGCAAAGATCTTAAGCCCGAAGATTTCCCGTAATTGCACGGCCCCTAGCGTGTGATCCGAGGCATGCAGCGCGGCGGTAACGATGTTCGACGACTGGACTGAAATCCACACTGCGATGGCAGCGCCGAATGCCACCGCCGCCCATCGCAGATAGATGGCGAAGCGGACGCTGATGACGGTCCGCATCACCCACGCGACCATGGCCAGCGAAACGCACGCCGTCCCATTGACCGCGGGCAGCGCCCAGCCGCACACCAGCAGGAGTGCGCACAGCGGTCCACATTTATCGTCCTTCCAAATCCTCAAAATGACGGCCGGCAGCAGCAGTGCGCTGACGAAGACCGGAATCCAAACCCATCGCCATGCCTGCCCTTGCACCAGCAGGGCGACCGGACCGACGAGGTTGCCGATGAGGGCCACCGCCAATCCCGTGCTGCCGACGAGCGCAGCCGCCATGCATAGTTTTCGAATCCGCGGATCCGGTATCGCGATCGCAGTGAATGCCAAATAAAGGAACGGTCTTGAATTCAGATCCCAATCGCGAAACGACCAGAGCGGCAGGAAGAGGAACTGCGAACGTTCCTGCACCACGTTGAGCCAGGCTGAATCCATCAGCGGGAAGAAGCGTCCGACGGACGGCAAGAATACGGCGGCGCCGGCAATGATCAGTGTCGCCAATACGCCCGCGATGGCGCCGACCATGCTTGTGCGATTCGATACCCACAGAGATATCAAGAGCAGCAGGCCCGGCAGGGCAATCAAGGGATGCACGAAAAGATTCGCCGCGGCAATCACGATGCTCAGCCACTTCATGTCATTGAGATAGCAGGCCAGGGCGGTTATCGCCAACGCTTCAGCCGGCAGGCGCGCCGTCAAGAATTGCTCGGAGATCCGGAATACGCCGGAAGCGCCATAGCCTCCATCGACGATCAGCAGGAAAGCGACCGCCAACCACGCCGCATCGCGTCCTGCGACGGCGCGCGCCGCGCTCCAGGCCGCGGCCAGCAGCCAGAACGTGAGAAGCAACGTGAGCCACCGTGCCGCGTGCTCAAGTCCCAGCCATTGTATGAACCACGCATACGCGCCCGAAAAAATGGTGAACTGATCTTGC
This sequence comes from uncultured Gammaproteobacteria bacterium, assembly GCA_963775565.1. Lineage (GTDB taxonomy): Bacteria > Pseudomonadota > Gammaproteobacteria > Steroidobacterales > Steroidobacteraceae > Bog-1198. The sequence continues at coordinate 61,708 of CAVZJP010000008.1, read as the reverse complement.
GAAGTATTCTGTAAGTACAAGTCAGCGGAGAGATAGGGGCGGATTCTGGCGAGGGCCTGAAAGGCATAAATTTGCCCATCGCCGGTCAGGCCATGATAGCCACGCAGCAGCAACCACAGCGTCACCGCAATCACCCAGAGAGCGACGGTTGTGGGCGTTGATGGGAGCTCGCGGCTCGGGTGCATTGCGGCAAGTCTTGTGTAAACATCGCATTATGCACGAGGCGCGCCGCGTGATCTTTGCGGGAATTGCCTTAAGTGCGTCGTGCGTGGCGTACTTCTGCCTGCTCGACCACGTCTTGTTTTCAAGTGCGCATTTCTCCCCGATATTTCGATTTCTGCTCACCACCTGCGATCAACCGGCGGCCTGGCTGGGCTTCATCATTTGCCTGCTGGCGGCAGCGTGGAATCGTTCCGCCCTTATCTTGCGATGCGTGGATTTCCTCGGCACGAAATCCGTTGCAATCGGCCTTGGGCCTCGCGGCCCTATGCGCCTTCGGGGCGCTGGTTGCTTACCAAAACCATCCTTTATCCATGGACGAGTACGCAGCCGTCTTCCAGTCGAAGATCTTTGCCTCGGGAGAGGTTTATGCGCGGCTGCCAAAGGACCTCGTTGACTGGCTGGTCGTTCGCGGCTTCAACGGTGAATTTCTCGTTGCTTCGCAAGATACCGGCAGAGCCGTCGCCCAGTATTGGCCCGGGTTTGCGCTGTTGTTGAGCCCTTTTCAGTTTCTTGGCATTCCTTGGGCGTGCAATGCCGCGCTCTCCGGACTTGCGGTCTTTCTCATTTATTGGATCACGAAGGAAATCACGGGTGAGAGCCGCGCGGCAGGCTGGGCCATGCTGTTCACGCTGGCCTCCGGCGCATTCCTTGCGGAGGGCATGTCGTTTTACTCCATGCAGGCGCATCTATGCGCCAATCTGCTGTTCGTCGCGCTCTTGATCAGGCCTTCCAAATACCGCGCGTTCGGCGCCGGACTCGTAGGCTCCCTCGCTTTGATTCTGCATAATCCCTACCCCCACGTGCTCTTCGCCCTACCGTGGATCGCGGCGACGGCCATGCAGAGGGATCGACGAGAAAACTTGCTGCCGTTGCTGCTGGGCTACTTACCGGGCGCCGTCATCGGCTTGGGCTGGTTGATGTTTCGCTCCGATATCGGTGCGGGAGCGCACGACGCTGCGGTGCTAAAGGGAGCCGCCGCGGGAATTTTCGTGTGGCCGGACGTGGTCGTCATGAACATGCGGGTCGCCGCGCTCGCAAAAATGTGGATCTGGGCGCCACCCTGTTTGTTCATTTTCGCGGTTTTGGGTGCGCGGCGTCTGCGCCAAAACTGGATCGTGCGCCTGCTGGTCCAGTCTGCGGTGCTGACCTTTGCGGGCTATCTGTTCGTGCGGTTCGACCAAGGCCACGGCTGGGGTTACCGCTACTTCCATTCAGCCTGGGGCGTCATTCCGATCTTGGCAGGTGTTGCCATGACGGCCACGCCCGAGCTGCGGCCGCGGCTCCAGTCCTTCGCGGGCGCCGCGGCAATTTTAAGCTTGCTGTTCATCGTGCCTTTTCAAGCTCGATCCAGATCCATCAGTCTGATCTCGCAGCACTTGGCGCAGCTTCCCCCGCCGCAAAGGCCGGGCAACAATATCTATTTCATTCACCCTCGCGGCGGCTTCTACGTGGCCGATATGGTGCAGTTCGATCCGAAGCTGCGAGACCTTGATCTCAAGCTCGTGAGCCGCGGTGCCATCTTGGATACTGAACTCATCCAGCGGAATTGGCCGGCTGCGGTCAAAATCGCCGCTACTCCTGCGGTCGATCAATGGTATTTAGGCGAGCAGGATCAGCGCGCACCTGTTCCCGGCGCGGCCGACGAAAGGAGATGGGCATTTACGCAGATTCCTTCTCCTCCCAACGCTGTGGGTCGCTGAATACAATCCTGAAAATGCTGCCGTCGCGGCCGCGCGGCTCGTACAACAGTATGGCGCGATTGAGCTGGCACAGCTCTCGGGCAATGAACAATCCCAAGCCGGTGCCGCCCTTCCGCCCGGTAAAGAAGGGCTCGAAGATGCGGTCAACCGCCTGGGCTTCGATGCCGGGACCGCGATCAGCGACCTCAAGATAAGGGCGATTGCTGGGGTTCAAGCGGTTGACGCTGATCTCGACGCTGACGCCGTTGCGAGTCTCGCCATACTTGACCGCGTTGTCGCACAAGTTCCAAACCACCTGGTGCAAATGACTGGGGTCGAAGCGCACCTCCAGGTCCTCGGTTTCCTCGTATACGCTGATTTGCGACTCGCGCACCTGCATGGTTGCGCAAAATTCCTCGACGAAGCTCTCGAGCCAATCGCCGAGCGACAACCGTTCGGGCTTCGTAGCCTCGCGGCGCGATAACTGCAGCACATTGTTGATGATGGTGCTGACGCGCTCGGAATTATTGCGAATGATGTCGGTGAGGCGGCGTTCATCGGGTCCAATATTGACGCTCTCCGCGAGCAATTGACCGGCGTGGCTCATGGCGCCCACCGGATTGCGGATTTCGTGCGCGATGCTGGCAGATAGACGTCCGAGTGCTGCAAGTTTGCTTTGCTGGACGCGTTCGGCCATCAGGCTGGTGTCTTCGAGGAAAATCAGCGTCGGCCCCGGGGTGTCCCCCAACGGAGCGAAGTGCGGTTGAATCTGGCGCGCGCTATCGGCTGCCACGAAAGTAGCGGGCGAACTCTCAGCCTGGTCGCGTTGCCGCCAAGTCGACAGGGAGTAAAGCAGGCGCGGTGACACCTCGCCGACCAATGCGCCAGGTACGGCATGATCATCGCCGAGAATTTCCGCTGCCGACTCATTGATAAGACGGATTTTGTCGGAAGCATCGACCACCAGCAGGCTTTCGCGCAGGTGTTGCACAATGTACTGGGACAGTTCGGCCATGTTTGCCAGGTCGAGATCCTTCTGTCGAACCAAGGCTTCACTTTCGCGGACGCGGCCGGCTGAATAAGCAGCCCCGGCGGCGGCAACGAATAGCACGATCCCGAGCAGTCCGGCTGTGGCGTACGAATTGACGTCGGTTCTGCCGCCCAACTGTTGCAAGATGGTGTCGGTGAGAATCGCGATGGCCGCCACGGCGGCGAGAAACAAGGCGCTGCGGGGTGGCAACAGGAATGCCAGCCCGCCGACGGGCACCAAGAATAGAATTCCGAGACCGCTGGCGACTCCTCCGCAGGTATGCAGGAGAATCACCAGAACCAGCATGTCGACCGTCGCCTGAAGTATGGTTTGGACGTTCGGGCTCGCCAGGCGGCGGCGCACCATAACGACGCTGACCAACCCGAAGCACAGATAGAAGACTATCGCTCCGAAAAAAAACTGCGCGGAATACACCGCAAATCCACGTGCGCCGCCCAATGTATAGAGCCCAAAGAGCACCAGCGGCACCAGGACGCGGTACAGATTGAGGACGCCGAGCACGCGCCAATTGAGTGCGGGATTGCGATCGATGCTGCCGTCGAAAGGGCGATTCAAGGGGTTCAATTCTCCGGCCGCTTTGCGCTGTTCTTAAGCTTAATTCAGAATAGCGCGCCTTACGCGACCAGATCGACACCTAAGGGTAATTCATGAATCTCCACGAGTATCAGTCGAAAGCGCTCTTTGCCCAATACGCCATTCCCATTCCTAAGGGCCAGGTGGCGGACTCCCCGGAAGGGGCCATGGCGGCTGCCAAGGGCCTGGGTGGGTCTTTGTGGGTGGTCAAGGCGCAGGTGCATGCGGGCGGCCGCGGTAAGGCGGGCGGCGTCAAGGTCGCCAAGGATCTGGAAGCCGTGGGAGCGGCCGCCAAAGCCATGCTCGGCACGACGCTCATCACGCACCAAACGGGCCCGCAGGGACTGCCGGTCCATCAGGTGTATGTGGAATTGGGATCGAAGATTGCGCGGGAGATTTACTTGAGCTTGGTGCTCAATCGCGAGGCTTCGCGGATCGCCTTTGTCGCATCAGCGGCAGGCGGCATGGACATTGAGGAGGTCGCGGAGCACACACCGGAGAAAATCATCCGCGTCAATATCAATCCCACCGCGGGCTTGCAGGACTTTCAATGCCGCCAGCTGGCGTTCGGTTTAGGGCTAAAAGGAGCTCAGATCGCGCAGTTCGGGCGCATTGCGCATGCATTGTACCGGCTGTATCTGGAGCGGGATGCCAGCCTGGTGGAGGTCAACCCACTGATTGTCACCGGCGACGGCGATCTGTTGGCACTCGACGCCAAGATCAACATCGAGGACAACGCGCTGTTTCGGCACAAGGATTTGGCAGCATTGCGCGATGTCTCGCAAGAAGATGCCATGGAGCGCAAGGCGGCCGAAAGCGACCTGAACTATGTGTCGCTCGACGGCAATATCGCCTGCATGGTCAATGGAGCGGGCCTCGCCATGGCGACCATGGACCTGATCCAGCTGCACGGCGGCAAGCCGGCGAATTTCTTGGATGTGGGCGGTGGTGCCACCAAGGAACGCGTTGCCACTGCGTTCAAGTTGATCCTGTCGAATCCCAAAGTGACGGCCATCCTGATCAACATCTTTGGCGGCATCGTGCGTTGCGACATCATCGCCGAGGGCATCATCTCCGCCGTCAAGGAGGTAGGTGTCAGCATGCCGGTCATCGTGAGGCTCGAAGGCACCAATGCGCCGCTGGCGCGCGAGTTGCTGGCAAGCAGCGGGCTCGCGATTACGCCGGCGAGCGATCTGACCGATGCCGCCGTCAAGGCGGTGCGGATGGCGAGCGTCAGTCAATCCGGAGCGAAGCGATGAGCATCCTTGTCGATAAGCGCACCAAGGTGATTTGCCAGGGTTTTACCGGCAAACAGGGAACCTTTCATTCTGAGCAAGCCATCGCCTACGGCACCAAGCTCGTGGGCGGCGTCACACCCGGACGGGGCGGTGAGAAGCACCTGGGATTGCCGGTATTCGATACGGCGCAGGAAGCGATGTCCAAAACCGGCGCCACGGTGAGCATGATTTATGTGCCGGCGCCGTTTGCGGCCGATGCCATCCTGGAGGCGGCGGACGCCGGTGCAGAGCTGATTGTTTGCATCACCGAAGGCATACCGGTGAATGACATGGTGCGCGTGAAGGCTGCCCTGGCCGGCTACAAAACGCGGCTCATCGGACCGAACTGCCCCGGCATCATTACGCCCGGAGCCTGCAAGATCGGCATCATGCCCGGCTTCATTCACCAGAAGGGCCGCGTGGGCATCGTCTCCCGCTCCGGTACCCTCACCTACGAGGCAGTATTCCAGACCACCAACATCGGTTTGGGCCAGAGCACCTGCGTCGGTATCGGCGGCGATCCGGTGCGCGGCATGAACTTCATCGATGTGCTGGCCTTATTCGAGGAGGATCCGCAGACCGAAGGCATTGTGATGGTGGGCGAGATCGGCGGTAGCGACGAGGAGGCCGCGGCCAAGTTCATCCGCAAGAATGTCTCCAAGCCGGTGGTCGCCTACATCGCCGGCGTGGCCGCGCCGCCGGGCAAACGCATGGGTCATGCCGGCGCCATCGTGGCGGGCGGCAAGGGTACGGCCGCTGCAAAATTCGAGGCTCTCGAAGCGGCAGGCATCACCACGGTGCACTCGCCCGCGGAGATGGGCTCCGCGATGGCGAAACGGCTTGCAAGGCCCAAGAGCCGCGCCGCCAACAAAAGTCGCGCCGTCAAGAAGAGCCGCGCCGCCAGGAAGTCGCCGGTGAAGCCGGCGCGACGCCCCGCCAGGTCTCATAAGTGAGGGGAGCGGTTTGAGCGATTCGCGCCAGTTGCGCTGTGTCATGGCGCAGCTCAACCTGGTGGTCGGTGATGTCGACGGCAACACCTCGCGCATCGTGGCTGCGGCCAATGAAGCGCGCGACCGCTATCGGGCGGACATCGTCATGGTGCCGGAACTCGCCGTGTCGGGTTATCCGCCGGAGGACTTGTTGTTTCACTCCGGAATGCGGCTGCAAGTGGCGCGCTCGCTCGCCCGGCTCAAACAGGAAGTGCGCGGCATCACCTTGATCGCCGGCTACCCGGAATATTCGGGCACGATGATTTTCAATTCGGCGATCGTGATTAAAGACGGCGAGGTGCTCGCGAATCATCGCAAGGCTTGCCTGCCCAACTATCGCGTGTTCGATGAAAAGCGCTATTTCACGCCGGGAACCGACGCCACCGTCATCGAGATTCAGGGCATCCAAGCAGGCGTGCTGGTGTGCGAGGACGCGTGGGACCCGGCGCCGGCAGGCCGGGCGCGCCTCGCTGGGGCGCAAGTGCTGTTGATCATCAACGCGTCGCCTTACGAAGTGGACAAACAGACCCAGCGCGAGCAGCTCGTGGTGCGCGAGAGAGTACGTGAATCGGGATTGCCGGTGGTCTTCGTCAATCTCGTCGGCGGGCAGGACGAACTGGTGTTCGACGGCAATTCCTTCGTCATGGATGCTCAAGGGGTCGTGACGCAGCGCGCGCCAGCCTTCACCGAGGGGTTGTACGTCGTCGATTTGGCTCTCGATGCCGCCGGCCGCGTTCACCCCATCCCCGCCGATTTGGTTCCCCTGCAGTCCCAGGAAGAGAGCGTGTACAGCGCGCTGGTGCAGGGCACGCGCGACTATGTCACCAAGCATCGGTTTCCGGGCGTGGTGATGGGTTTGTCGGGCGGCATCGATTCTGCACTGACCCTGGTCATCGCGGTCGATGCCCTGGGCGCCGATCACGTACATTCAGTGTCCATGCCCTCGCGCTTTACCTCGCAGATGAGCAAGGACGACGCCGCGCTGCAGGCGCGGCTGCTCCACGTCAAGCACAGCGAGATCTCCATCGAGGGGATGTTCGAAGCGACACTGGCGGCCCTCAAGGACGAATTTGCCGGCCGCGCCCCGGATACCTCCGAGGAGAACATTCAGGCGCGCTGCCGCGGCGTGCTGCTCATGGGCATCTCCAACAAAACCGGCAAGATGCTGCTCACCACGGGCAACAAGAGCGAGATGGCGGTGGGCTATGCCACGCTGTACGGCGACATGGCGGGCGGCTTTGCTCCCATCAAGGACTGCAGCAAGATGCTGGTCTACCGGTTGAGCCGTTGGCGCAATGCGCAGTCAGCGGTCATACCAACCCGGGTCATCGATCGGCCTCCCTCGGCCGAGTTGCGTTTTGACCAGAAGGACACCGATAGCCTGCCGCCCTACGAGATATTGGATCCCATTCTCGAGGCATTTATCGAAGAGGATCTATCGGTGGATCAAATCACCGCGCGCGGGTTCGATCGAGCGACGGTGGGGCGCATTTTGGACATGGTGAAGCGCAATGAGTACAAGCGGCGCCAGGCGCCCCCGGGGGTGCGCGTCAGCGGCCGCGCTTTCGGCCGCGACTGGCGCTACCCCATCACCAGCGGCTACAAAGCCCACTAGACTGCCGCGCCCCGCAGCTAAAGGATATTCTGGTACCAGTGCTTCTTGTGGACGACATCCGTGGCAGAACCCGGATAGTTGTCGGCATAGACTCGCTCCGCATTCTTTGCCAGGTCCACCATGTTGAGGTCGTAATAGGCATCGACGATGACCTTCATCGAGCCTTTCACGGCGGGCGCTCCATCGTAGTTTTCGACGCAGTATTTGGCGCGGTTGAGCGCGCCGACGTATGCGCCGCGCTTCATGTAGTAAAGCGCCACATGCAATTCGAAGTCGGCCAATCGATTGCGCAGGTAGATCATGCGCTGCCGGGCATCGCCGACGTATTGGCTGTGCGGATATTTCTCGATGAGCTGTTGAAACGAATCAAACGACTTCTTGGCATTGACCGGCGGGCGCTGCGACAGGTCGGCTCTGAAGAGACGCTCCAGCCAGTTGGACTGGCGCTCGAAATACACCAGGCCCTTCATGTAGTAGGCGTAATCGACCCGCGGGTTGGTCGGGTTCTCACGAATGAATTGATCGGCTGCATCGATGGCGGGATCAACCTGATGATTCTTGTAGTACGCGTAGATCAAATCCAGTTGCGCCTGGCGGGCGGGTTCGCTGAACGGAAAGCGCGACTGCAGCGCCTCGAGCTGCTTGACCGCCTCGCCGTAGTTTGAACTTTGGATGGCCTTCTGCGCCTTGGCGTAGATCTGTTCCGGGCCGGAATGGGCGTCCTCTGCACGGTGGCTGCGGCAGCCGGTGGCAAGCAGGACCACCCCTACCCCTATGAGCAGCACTTGGCTGGTACGGACAAGATCACACAGTCTCACAACCGATTCCTTACAATGAGGGCCCCTCGGGGCCGGAAAGCGCGGCAGTATACCCGGATGCCCCGACGGTAGCTTCGAGTCCCCTATGACCCCAGAGTTCCAAGTGATCGACCTCGAGATTCCGGAGGAATTGGCTGGTTTGCGCCTGGATAGTGCCCTGGCGCGGCTGATGCCGGAGCATTCGCGCACCCGGATCAAGGGGTGGATCGAGGGGGGCGCGGTGCAGGTGGGCCGGCGGCAATTGAGGCCCCGCGACCTGGTCGAGGCGGGCGCCCGGATCCGCGTGCAAGTGACGGCAGAAGAACGGCAACCCGAAGTGCTGCCCGAGGCGATTGCGCTGCGCGTCGTGCACCAGGATGCCGAGGTGCTGGTCATCGATAAGCCGGCTGGGTTGGTCGTGCATCCCGGCGCCGGGAATCCGCGGCATACTTTACAAAACGCCTTGTTGGGACTGGACCCGTCGCTGGCTAAGTTGCCTCGCGCAGGTCTCATACACCGTCTCGACAAAGACACCAGCGGCCTTTTGGTGATTGCGCGAACCGCGGAGGCACAGACCTCGCTGAGCCGACAACTGATGGCGCGCACCATGGGTCGCCAGTATCTGGCCGTGTGCGTGGGCGTCATGACCGGCGGCGGCACCATCGATGCGCCCATCGGCCGCAACCGCAAGGATAGGTTGCGCATGGCGGTACGCGAGAGTGGCCGGCCGGCGGTCACGCATTACCGGGTGTTGGAGCGGTTTCGCGCCCATACCTTTTTGTCCGTGCAATTGGAGACCGGGCGCACCCACCAAATCCGCCTGCACCTGTCGCATGAAAAATATCCCATCGTCGGCGATCCCTTGTACGGCGGGCGCTTCGCGCAGCCGCGCGGCGCGGCGCCGGCGCTTATCGACACGCTGCGAGCCTTCAAACGCCAGGCTCTGCATGCGGCAACGCTGGGATTCGATCATCCGCGCACGCTCGAGCGATTGACCTTGCAAAGCCCCGTGCCGGCGGATTTCGACCAGCTGCTCCACGCATTGCGTGAGGATGCGAATGCGGCGCAGTCGGTGCGAGAGCGCGGGCGGTGAACGCGGCCGTGGCTCGAGGCGGATTGGCCGGCGCCTCCCGGGGTGCGCGTGATTTCGACCTTTCGCAATGGGGACGGTGCCGGGGTGAGCGGCGCGCCCTACGCATCCTGGAACCTCGGCGATCATGTCGGCGATGATCCTGCGGCGGTGGCGGAGAATCGCCGGCGATTGCGAGCGGCGGGGGGACTGCCGTCGGAGCCGGCGTGGCTCAACCAAGTGCATGGCGCGAGTGTGGCGGATCTCGACGCCTCAGATCCGCGCGGTGCCGCCGATGCAGCCATGACCAGGCGCAGCGGAGTGGTGTGCGCCATTCTCACCGCTGACTGCCTGCCCATCGCGTTTTCGACCGAGTCAGGAGATCGGATCGCGGCGGCCCACGGGGGCTGGCGGGGGTTGGCCGCGGGGGTGATCCCATCGACCCTGCGATCGCTGGGGGTGGCGCCCGAGCGGCTTTTGGCGTGGCTGGGACCGGCGATTTCCGCCCGGCACTTCGAGGTCGGCGCCGAGGTGCGAGAAGCCTTTGTAAAGCGGGATTTACAGGCGTCTGCGGCCTTTCAGCCGAACGCACGGGGGCGTTTCATGGCCGATTTGTCGATGTTGGCGCGTCTTGAACTCAAGGCCCTAGGCGTAGACCGCGTTTACGGCGGCGGCGAGTGCACCTATGCTCGGGCCGACCGCTATTTCTCGTATCGGCGGGATGGGGTCACCGGGCGGCAGGCCACTCTCATTTGGCGCGAACCTTGATCAAACCCGTTGAATGGCCGCGTTTGATCCCCATTTCCAGAGCATTCCTCGTTTCTTAGGGTATTTCCCATGCGAATGGACAAGCTGACCACCAAATTCCAGCAGGCGCTGGCTGATGCCCAGTCCCTCGCCGTGGGCCGCGACAATCAGTACATCGAACCGACGCACCTCATGGCTGCGCTGCTCGACCAGCAGGGCGGCACCGCCCGGCCGTTGCTCGAGAAAGCGAACGTCCAGGTAGCGAAACTGCGCTCAGATCTGGCCGGCGCCTTGGACCGCATTGCGAAGGTGGAAGGAGCGGGCGGCGATGTTCTGCTCGGCAACGACTTGAACAAGCTGCTGAACGTCACGGACAAGCTGGCACAGCAGCGCGGCGATCAGTTCATTTCCAGCGAGCTGTTCGTGCTCGCGGCCTGCGATGATCGCGGCGAGCTGGGGCGCCTTCTGAAGGCCAACGGAGCAACACGGGCCGCCCTGGAAAAGGCCATCGAGGAGGTGCGCGGCGGCGCCAAGGTGGAAGACGCGGGTGCCGAGGAGAATCGCCAGGCGCTGGAGAAATACAGCATCGATCTTACCGAGCGCGCGACGCAGGGCAAGCTCGATCCTGTGATAGGACGGGACGATGAGATTCGCCGCACCGTCCAGGTTCTACAGAGGCGCACCAAGAATAATCCGGTGCTGATCGGCGAGCCGGGGGTCGGCAAGACCGCCATCGTCGAAGGCCTCGCGCAACGCATTGTGAACGGTGAAGTGCCCGAGGGGCTGCGTAACAAACGCATTCTCGCGCTGGATATGGGAGCGCTGATCGCCGGCGCCAAGTTTCGCGGAGAATTCGAGGAACGCTTGAAGGCGGTGCTCAACGATCTGGCGAAACAAGAAGGCCAGGTCATTTTGTTCATCGATGAGTTGCACACCATGGTGGGCGCCGGCAAGGCCGAAGGCGCGATGGACGCGGGGAATATGCTGAAGCCCGCGCTGGCGCGCGGCGAACTACACTGCGTGGGCGCCACCACGCTCGATGAATACCGCAAGTACATCGAGAAGGACGCGGCGCTGGAACGCCGCTTCCAAAAGGTATTGGTGGACGAGCCCTCGGTGGAAGACACCATTGCGATCTTAAGGGGCCTGAAGGAGCGCTACGAAGTTCATCATGGCGTCGAGATCACCGACCCGGCCATTGTGGCCGCGGCCACGCTGTCGCATCGCTACATTGCGGATCGGCAGCTGCCCGACAAAGCCATCGACTTGATCGACGAAGCCGGCTCGCTGATTCGCATGGAAATCGATTCCAAGCCCGAAGCGCTCGACAAGCTGGATCGACGCATCATTCAGCTCAAAATCGAACGCGAGGCGCTCAAGAAAGAATCCGACGAGGCTTCGCGCAAGCGCCTGAACATCTTGGAAGACACGCTGAAGGCGTTGGAGAAGGAATACTCGGATCTCGAGGAAGTGTGGAAGGCCGAGAAGGCCACGGTGCAAGGCGCCGCACACATCAAGGAGGAACTCGAGCGCGCGCGCCAGGACATGGATACCGCGCGGCGCGCGCAGGATTTGGCGCGCATGTCGGAGCTGCAATACGGGAAGATTCCGGCGCTCGAGCAAAAATTGGCCAAGGCGTCTGGAGGTTGAGCAAAAGCCCAATCAGCTGGTGCGCAATTCCGTCACCGAAGCAGAAATCGCCGAAATCGTGTCCAAGTGGACCGGGATTCCGGTGTCGCGCATGCTCGAGGGCGAACGCGACAAGTTGCTGCGCATGGAAGAGGTATTGGGCAAACGCGTCGTGGGGCAGCAGGAGGCGGTCAAGGCGGTGGCGGATGCGATTCGCCGCACGCGCGCGGGACTGTCGGATCCGAATCGACCCAGCGGCTCCTTCATGTTCTTAGGTCCCACCGGCGTCGGAAAAACAGAGCTGTGCAAGGCGCTGGCGGAGTTCATGTTCGACACCGAGGATTCCTTGATCCGCATCGACATGTCGGAGTTCATGGAGAAGCACTCGGTCGCGCGCTTGATTGGCGCGCCCCCGGGTTACGTGGGATACGAGGAGGGCGGCTACTTGACCGAAGCGGTGCGCCGCCGGCCGTACTGCGTCATCCTGCTCGATGAAATCGAGAAGGCGCATCCGGACGTGTTCAACGTATTGCTGCAGGTTCTGGATGATGGGCGTCTCACCGATGGCCAGGGACGGACCGTGGACTTTCGCAATTGCGTGGTGATCATGACGTCGAACCTGGGCAGCCAGGTCATTCAAGAACTCTCGGGCGAGGCAAATTACGCGAAAATGAAGGAGGCGGTCATGCAGGTGGTGACGCAGCATTTTCGGCCCGAATTCATCAATCGCGTGGACGATATCGTCGTCTTCCATTCCTTGGGACGCGAGCAGATCAGGAGCATCGTCGACATACAGTTGGGCCGCCTGCGGCAAAGGCTGGCCGAGCGCGATATCACCCTGCGCCTGGACGACGATGCGCGGGACAAGATTGGCGAGGCGGGTTTCGATACGGTGTATGGCGCGCGGCCATTGAAGCGCGCCATCCAGTCGCAGATCGAGAACCCGCTGGCCCAGCGAATCTTGAAGGGGGACTTCATCGCCGGGGATCGAGTGATCGCCAAGCTAAAAAGAGACGCGCTGGTGTTCGAGAAAGAGCGCCTTCACTAGGCAAGCACCGAGAGAGGTTCAAGCTGCGAATGGCCCCGCTGCGAAGCGGGCAATTCGTTCGCTATACTCGCTGTGTTGCCCCCAATAGGAAATCCATGCCGTTTTACGAATATCAGTGCAAGAACTGCGGCCACGAGCTCGAGGCCATGCAGAAAGTCAGTGAATCGCCCCTGAAGAAATGTCCGCATTGCGGCAAGTCGCAACTGCAGCGCCTGATGTCGGCGCCCGTGTTTCGCTTAAAGGGCGGCGGTTGGTACGAGACCGACTTCAAGGGCGACAAGGACAACAAACGCAATCTGGCCGAAAGCCCTGAATCGGATGCGGCCAAGGATGCCAAGGATTCCAAGGACGCGAAGGACTCCAAGGATACGAAGGACTCCAAGGACGGCAAAGCGGGCGAGACCAAGGGGCCGGATGCGCCGGCGAAGGAGGCAACTGCGAAGGAGGCTGCGGTCAAGGAGAAGCCGAGCGACAAGCCGGCCGACAAGCCGGCGGAGAAATCCTCGACCTCGGCGGCGAAGCGTTCGGGCAAGAAAAAGCCGCTCAAGTCAAAGCGGCGGCGCTAATTACTTGCCCGAGCGGGCCTTAAAGCCTTAGCATCGCGCGCTTCCCCTTCTTGGTTGATGTTTTATGCGCACTCATTATTGCGGCCGGGTCGATGAGACCCTGACCGGCCAGGTCGTTACCATAGCGGGCTGGGCCCATCGCCGCCGCGATCACGGCGGCGTCATATTCGTCGACTTGCGCGACCGCACGGGTCTGCTGCAAATCGTTTTCGATCCCGACAAGGCAGCCGTGTTTGCCTCGGCCGAACGCGTGCGCAATGAATTCGTCCTCAGCGTGACCGGATTGGTGCGGGCGCGGCCGCCGGGCACCGCGAACGCCAACTTGAAATCCGGGCAGGTCGAGGTGCTGTGTCAGGATCTTAAGATCCTGAATCGCTCCGAGCCGTTGCCCTTTCAACTCGATGAGACTGTCACCGAGGAGGTGCGTCTGCGCTTCCGCTACCTGGATTTGCGGCGCGAAGAGATGCGTGAACGCTTGCTGCTGCGCCACCGGGTCACCCGCGCGATGCGCCAATACCTGGACGAGGCGGGCTTTGTCGACATCGAAACGCCCATGCTCTCGAAGGCGACGCCCGAAGGCGCCCGCGACTACCTGGTGCCGAGCCGCACGCATGCCGGGAAATTTTTCGCGCTTCCGCAGTCGCCGCAAATTTACAAGCAATTGCTCATGATTTCCGGGTTCGACCGCTACTATCAAATCGTTCGCTGCTTCCGCGATGAAGACCTGCGCGCGGATCGGCAGCCGGAATTCACGCAGCTGGACATCGAGACCTCGTTTCTGGATCAGGCGCAAATACAGGAATTGATGGAGGGCTTGATACACCAGCTGTTTCGTGCGGTTTTAGGCGTTGAACTGCCGAGTCCCATGCCGCGCATGAGCTACGCCGAGGCCATGCGCCGCTACGGTTCGGATAAGCCCGATTTGCGGATACCGCTTGAATTGGTGGATGTCGCCGACCTGGTCAGGGGCTGCGACTTCAAGGTGTTCGCAGGTCCCGCGGCGGACCCGCGCGGCAGGGTCACGGCGCTGTGCGTACCGCAAGGCGGAAAGTTGTCGCGCAAGGAAATCGACGACTACACGGCATACGTGGCGCGCTACGGCGCGAAAGGGCTGGCCTACGTCAAGGTCAACGAACTCGCCAAGGGCCGCGACGGTTTGGCGTCCCCGATTTTGAAATTCTTGAGCGATGCGGCCATCAGCGGAATCATGCAGCGCGTCGCGGCGAAGGACGGTGACCTGATTTTCTTCGGCGCCGACAACGCCAAAGTGGTGAGCGATGCCTTGGGTGCGCTGCGCCTCAAAGTGGGCCAGGACCTCAAGATGGTGGCGGCCGGGTGGCGGCCGCTCTGGGTGGTGGAATTCCCCATGTTCGAATGGGATCCGGAAGCGAAACGATGGCAGGCCATGCATCATCCCTTCACCAGTCCCGCCAATCTGGACAGCGCGGCGTTGGCGGCGAGTCCGGGAGAGGCCATCGCCAAGGCCTACGACATGGTCCTCAACGGCTCCGAGGTCGGCGGCGGATCGGTGAGGATCCACAGTCAGGAATTGCAATCTGCAGTGTTCGACTTGTTGGGGATATCGCCTGATGAGGCGCGCCTGAAATTCGGATTTCTGCTCGACGCGCTCAAGTTCGGCGCGCCCCCGCACGGCGGCATTGCCTTTGGTCTCGACCGGCTGACCATGCTGATGGCCGGCGCCGACAGCATTCGCGATGTGATCGCCTTCCCGAAGACGCAGACGGCGGCGGACCTGATGATGGATGCGCCCACGGAAGTCAGCGAGGCGCAGCTGCGAGAGCTGCACATACGCGTCCGTACTCCACCGAAGATCGATTGAACCTTGACCAGTTTTCGCCGGCCAGAGTCCGTTTTAATCGTGATCTACACGGACGGCGGCGAATTTCTGCTGTTGGAACGGCGTCGACCGCCGGGATTTTGGCAATCGGTGACCGGCAGTCTTGAATGGGGTGAACCGGCGGACGCCGCCGCGCGGCGCGAACTCGTTGAAGAGACCGGCATCACGCAGGGCGTGCTGGTCAACCTGCAGTGGACGCAGGTGTACGAGATCCTGCCTGCCTTCGGCAAGGTGTACGCCCCTGGGGTCACGCAAAATCTGGAGCATGCCTTTTCGCTGCGGTTGCCGCGCCGCGTTCCGGTCACTTTGACAGAACATGTGCAGTATCGCTGGACTTCGTATGGCGAGGCGCTCGACACGGTGTCCTCGAACACCAATCGCGCGGTCATTGCCGAGATTCGCGTTTGAACACGCGGCAAACATCGGTCGTCGTCTATGTACATGGCCTGTGGCGCTCGGGTTTCGAGGGCAGTTTGTTGCTCAAGCGCCTGGGCGAGGACCTCGAGTCGCAGACGCAGGCCTTCGCTTATAACTCCGTCACTTCCGGAATTGGAGATAACGCGCAGGCATTGGCAAAGTACTTGATGGATCTGCGCACCGATTCCCTGCACTTGGTCGGACACAGCCTGGG
This sequence comes from uncultured Gammaproteobacteria bacterium, assembly GCA_963775565.1. Classification (GTDB taxonomy): domain Bacteria; phylum Pseudomonadota; class Gammaproteobacteria; order Steroidobacterales; family Steroidobacteraceae; genus Bog-1198. The sequence goes on along the minus strand of CAVZJP010000008.1, from coordinate 45,957 downwards.
CGGATTGTTGATCTTCAAGCTTTTCGAGAACGGCGCGGCCGCGGACTTGCCGCCTGGACGCATCGTGCTCCTGGGTTCTCCGCTCAACGGCAGCCGCGCCGCGCGCAATCTCGCCCGTCTGCCCTTCGGCAAGTTGCTCATGGGGGGAGCTCAGGAGGAATTGCTGAGTGCGCAAGAGCGCCATTGGCGGTGCCAGCGGGACCTGGGGGTTATCGCGGGAAACTTGGAAATAGGCTTGGGTAGGCTGGTCGGCACGCATGGCGCGCCCAGCGACGGCACGGTTTTTGTGGATGAGACGCGGCTCGCCGGCGCCGCCCACTTGGTACTGAAAGTCAGCCATTTTGGGTTGCCGTTTTCCGCCGAGGTTGCCCGCCAGAGCGCCGCATTCCTGCGCGCGGGCGCATTCCTTAGTGCGTAGCGTCGCGGTCGAGTTTCTTCAGGCGGAATAGCAGATCGAGAGCCTCGCGCGGGCTCAAGCTGTCAGGATCAACTGCGCGCAGCGCCGCCAGAGCGGCGGATTCCTCGGGTTGCGGGGTTGCAGCGGGCCTTGAGAACAATGGCAACTCGGCCTGCGGCGAGTTGTAGTTTCGCAGCGCGTCGCGCTCGCGCTCCAATTCTGCCAGGTAACGGCGCGCCTGCGCGGTCACCGATTTAGGTATCCCAGCCAGCGCGGCGACTTGCAGGCCGTAACTCTGATTGGCCGGTCCTTCCTTGACGCTGTGCAGGAATACCAGGCGATCGCCGTGTTCGACTGCTTCCACATGGACGTTGGCGACACCGGGAGCTTCTCCCGCCAGGCTGGTGAGTTCGAAGTAATGCGTGGCAAACAGGGTGAACGCACGGATCTTTTTGGAAATAAAGGCGGCGCAGGCCCAGGCCAGCGACAGTCCGTCGAAGGTGCTGGTGCCGCGGCCGACTTCGTCCATCAGCACCAGGCTGTATTCGGTCGCGTTGTTAAGGATATTTGCCGTCTCGGTCATCTCGAGCATGAAGGTCGAACGGCCTCCGGCAAGATCGTCGGAGGCGCCGATACGCGTGAAAATGCGATCGATGGGGCCCAGAGACTGCGCGGCGAGCCGGTACGAAGCAGCCGATATGGGCGAGGATCACGATGAGCGCAGTCTGTCGCATATAAGTGCTTTTGCCGCCCATATTGGGACCGGTGATGATGAGCATGCGGCGCGAATCGTCGAAGCGCAGATCATTGGGGATGAAAGGATCGCGACTCGCGCGCTCCACGACCGGGTGGCGTCCGCCTTCGATCATCAAGACTGGCTCGGCGACCAATTCCGGTTGCGCGCACTGAAGCGCGGCGGCGCGCTCGGCAAAGCAAGTCAGGACATCGACTTGCGCAACGGCTGCCGCGGTGGCCTGCAAGTCCGGCAGACCGGCGCTCAGCTGGTCCAGCAGCGCCTCGTAAAGCGCCTTCTCGCGCGCCAGCGCACGATCGCGCGCACCCAGCACCTTGTCCTCGAAGGATTTCAGTTCAGGCGTAATGAATCGTTCCGCGGACTTCACGGTTTGGCGGCGCAAGTACTCGGGGGGGACTTTCGCGGCCTGACTGCGATTCACCTCGATGAAAAAGCCTTGAACCCGATTGAATCCCAGTTTCAGGCTGGAGAGGCCGCTGCGTTCGCGCTCGCGTGTCTCAAGATCCACCAGAAATTGCTCAGTGTTGCCGCCGAGGGCGCGCAGTTCATCGAGCTCGGCATCGTAGCCTTCGGCAATCACGCCGCCGTCCCTGATGTGATGCGGCGGCGCTTCGATCAGGGCGCGCTGCAGTACCGCGTATTCGGCGCGATGCTCGCCTATCCGTGCGTTCAACTGCTGCAACAGGGGCGCCTGCGCCGCTGCAACCGAGCGGCGGAGCGCGGGCAGGGCGGCAAACGCGGTACGCAGCTGCGCCAGGTCTCGAGGGCGCGCCGAACGCAGCGCAACTCTCGCCAGAACTCTTTCGAGGTCGCCGACTGCGCGCAGCGTCTGTGCAAGTTGCACAGGGTGTGGCCCGTCCATCAATGCCGCGACCGATTGGTACCGCTCGTAGAGCACCTCTCGATCGCGCAGGGGCCGGTGCAGCCAGCGACGCAGCAGCCGGCCGCCCATGGCGGTCGCCGTGTGATCAAAGACACCCGCCAGGGTCAGCTCGGGAGATCCTGAGATGCTCTCGTCAAGCTCGAGGTTGCGGCGCGTTGCGGGGTCCATCACGAGGGCGGCATCGCGTTCCTCGGTCGTGATCGATAACAGATGCGGAAGCGCCGATTTCTGCGTTTCGCGAACGTATGCGAGCAACGCGCCGGCGGCGGCGATGGCCAGCGGCTTGTCGGCGCAGCCGAATCCGGCCAGGTCTCGGGTGCGAAACTGCTCGGTGAGCGCACGCGCCGCTGAATCGACGTCGAAGTGCCAGGGCGCGCGGGTGCGCCATGGCCGATCCGAGCCATTCGATTGCCCGAGGGCCGACTGCTCTCCCTCGGCGATCAGGATTTCGGCGGGACGAAGCCGCTCAAGCTCGGTTTCGAGCGCTGCCCGGTTCTCAAGTTCCATGACACTGAAGCGGCCCGCCGACAAATCGAGCCAAGCGAGCCCATAGCGGCCGCTTTGGCCGTGGATACTCGCCAGAAAATTGTCGCGGCGATCCTCCAGCAAGGCTTCATCGGTGACCGTTCCCGGGGTGACGATGCGCACCACTTCGCGCTCCATCGGTCCCTTGGTCTTGCCCGGGTCGCCGCGCTGCTCGCAAATGGCAACCGACTCGCCCTTGCGCACCAGTTTTGCCAGGTAGCTGTCCAGCGTGGCGGCGGGCACCCCGGCCATCGGAATCGGTGCGCCGGCCGACGCACCGCGCTGCGTTAGAGCGATGTCCAGGAGCCCGGCCGCGCGCCGCGCATCGTCGTAGAACATCTCGTAGAAATCGCCCATGCGATAAAACAGCAGCACGTCGGGGTGCTGCGCCTTGATGCGCAGGTATTGCTGCATCATGGGCGTGTGGTCCAGCGCGGCGTTCATGGGTTTTCGCCCGATAAGGTAGCAATCAACGATGCGCGGTGGACCATACGTAATTCTAAACTAGTACACTTTGCCAGGTGACGAACAGCGATAAAGACCTGCGGGGAATCGCAGAACGCGTCGGCCGGCGCCTGCTCAAGAGCCGTCGCTACGTGACGACGGCGGAATCCTGCACGGGCGGGTGGATTGCCAAGGCCCTGACGGATATTGCCGGCAGTTCTCAGTGGTTCACCGATGGTTTCGTGACTTACGGCAATGAATCCAAGGTGCTTACGCTCGGTGTGTCGCGACGGCTACTGGGAAAGCAGGGGGCCGTCAGCGAGTTGACGGCCCGGGCCATGGCGGCCGGAGCCCTGCGCCGCGCAAAGGCGCATATAGCTGTTGCAGTGACCGGCATCGCGGGTCCCGACGGGGCGGTTCCGGGTAAGCCTGTCGGAACCGTTTGGCTGGCCTGGGCCTGGCGGCGCGCGGGCGTCGTTCATGTGGCCGCTCAATTGCGCCATTTTCGCGGCGGCCGCGAGACCGTGCGGCGCAAGACGGTGCGGGCAGCCCTTGAAGGGCTTCTCAAGCACTAACGCCGCTCAAGGACTCACGTGCGATTGTTTTTTGCGGTGTGGCCTGAAGCCAACGTGGTGCGGCAGTTCGCACACGCGGCCTCGCAATTGCCGCTGACAAATCCAGGGCGTTTGGTGAATCCCGGGAATTATCATTTGACGCTGGCCTTCATCGGCGAGGTTGACGCGTCGACTCTCTTCGTATTGCGGCAGATCGGCGCCGCGCAACGTGCGTCGTGCTGCAACATTGTCTTCGACGGCGTTGAATATTGGCCGAAGCCGGAAGTGATCGTCAGCACTGCCCGCAAAATCCCAAACGCGCTTGAGCAGCTGTCGGCGCGCCTGTACGAATTGCTTCTCCAGCGGCGTGTTGTGACGCCGTCGCCTGCGCGGCCGCTGCGGGCGCATGTAACGCTTGCGAGGAAAGTCTCGCAAGCTCCTGAGCTATCGATGATGCTGTCGTTCACCTGGCCGGTGAAGAGCTTTAGTTTGGTGAGCTCCGATACGTCAGGTTTTGAGTCGATCTATACAGTACTCGACACCTGGCCACTACTGTATGAGAGGTAAATTGCTGGCGAAAACTCTGTGAATTCATTGCATATGGGATGAGCGTTGGGCGCGGGATATGAAATAATAGCGCCACACAAGTTGAGGACTCCCAATGGAAGAAAATCGCAAGAAAGCTCTCGCTGCCGCGCTGAGCCAGATCGAAAAGCAATTCGGCAAAGGTTCAGTCATGCGCTTGGGCGATGCGGGCGCGACCTACGAAGTGGACACGATCCCCACCGGATCCTTGGGCCTAGATATCGCGTTGGGCGTGGGCGGAATACCGCGCGGCCGCGTCATCGAAATTTTTGGACCGGAATCATCGGGCAAGACCACTCTGACGCTTGCAATCATCGCGTCGGCTCAGGCCAATGGCGGCACCGCTGCATTTGTCGACGCGGAACATGCGCTCGATCCAGTGTATGCGGAAAAGCTCGGCGTGAAGGTCAACGACTTGCTGGTGTCCCAGCCCGATACCGGCGAGCAGGCGTTGGAGATCACCGATATGCTGGTGCGCTCCGGTGCGGTCGACGTGGTCGTGGTCGATTCGGTCGCGGCGCTCACGCCAAAGGCGGAAATCGAGGGCGAAATGGGCGACCAGCACATGGGTTTGCAGGCGCGCCTCATGTCGCAGGCATTACGCAAGCTGACCGGCAACATCAAGCGGTCCAACACCATCGTCATCTTCATCAACCAGATCCGTATGAAGATCGGCGTCATGTTCGGCAATCCCGAAACCACGACCGGCGGTAACGCGCTGAAGTTTTATTCGTCGGTGCGTATGGACATCCGGCGCATCGGCGCCATCAAGAACGGCGAGGAAGTGGTTGGTTCGATGACCCGTGTCAAGGTCGTCAAGAACAAAGTCGCGCCGCCGTTCCGTGAAACCGAATTTGAGATCATGTACGGCACCGGCATCTCCAGGGAGGGGGAACTCATTGAATTGGGTGTCCTGCACAATATGGTGGAAAAGTCCGGCTCCTGGTACAGCTATAAAGGCGAACGGATCGGGCAGGGCAAGGACAACGCCCGCGTATTCTTGCAGCAGCATCCGGAGATCGCGAAGGACATTGAAGGACAAATTCGCTTCAAGCTGATTCCCGAAAAGGCGACCATGAATAGAGGCGGCGACGTCAAAGAGGCGTAGGCCATCGCCCGAGGCTTCCTCGACCCTCTAGATGCACGCGCGGCCCGGGTTGCCGCGCTCGACGCGCTGGGCAGGCGCGATTACGCATCCGAGGATTTACGCCAAAAACTGCTTAAGACCGGTTACGATGCTGGCGTCGTGGCAGCTTTGCTGGATGTGCTGCGCGGCGAGAAACTACTTGATGATCGGCGCTACCTCGAGAACTTCGTGGCCTATCACGCCGCGAGGGGCCAGGGTCCAATTCGCATTCGCTTTGAATTGCGTCGTCACGGCTTGCAGGGGCCGCCGGTTGAGGAAACTCTCGACGCCTATCCAGGTTGGATCGAACAGCTGCAGCGCGCGCGGCAAAAGAAATTTGGCGCGCCGCTACCGAAGACTTACGCTGACAGGCAGCGTCAGGCGCGATTCCTGGGTTACCGGGGTTTCACGGGCGCCCAGATTCGAATGGCCTTAGGCTTTGATGTGGACCTTGAATGAAAAGATCAGTGAATATGAAGCGCGAAGCAAAATTGAAATCGATGACGACCTCGGAGATCCGAGCGAGTTTTCTGGAGTTCTTTCGCAAGAATGGCCATGCCGTGTTGCCGTCGAGTTCTCTTGTCCCGGTAAATGATCCCACCTTGCTGTTCACCAACGCAGGGATGGTCCAATTCAAGGATTTATTCCTCGGCAAGGAAGTGCGCAACTATGTTCGCGCGGCCACGGCGCAGCGCTGCGTGCGCGCCGGCGGCAAGCATAATGACCTGGAAAACGTCGGCTACACCGCGCGGCACCATACCTTTTTCGAGATGCTGGGGAACTTCAGTTTTGGCGATTATTTCAAGCGCGAGGCCATCCATTTTGCGTGGAATTTCGTTACCGGAACCCTGGGGATTCCCAAGGATCGGCTATGGGTGACGGTATACAAAGAAGACGATGAGGCGGAGCGCATCTGGACCGAGGAAATCGGCATTGATCCGACGCGGTGCACGCGCATGGGGGAGGCTTCCAATTTTTGGGCCATGGGTGACACAGGACCCTGCGGCCCCTGCTCGGAGATCTTTTACGATCATGGTGCGGAGATTCCCGGCGGTCCTCCGGGAACACCGGATGAGGACGGTGATCGCTTCGTAGAGATCTGGAATCTCGTGTTCATGCAGTTCGACCGCTCCTCCGATGGGGTTCTGGTGCCGCTACCCAAGCCCTCTGTCGACACTGGTATGGGTTTAGAGCGCGTCGCCGCGGTGATGCAAGGCGTGCACAGCAACTACGACATCGATCTGTTCAAGTCCCTGATTCGATCTGCCGCGGATGTCACCGGAACCGACGATCTGAACTCATCCAGTCTGCGCGTGATCGCCGACCATATTCGCGCCTGCACATTTCTCATCATTGATGGAGTGGTGCCGTCGAATGAGGGCCGCGGCTATGTTCTGCGACGCATCATCCGGCGTGCAATTCGCCACGGCTATAAATTGGGCCAGACGCAGCCGTTCTTCCATCTGTTGGTCGCGAGCCTGGTACGCGAGATGGGCTCCTACTACGCAGAGTTGGCGGGAGGAGAGGCGCGCGCCACGCAGGTTCTCCACCAGGAGGAGATCCGCTTTGCCGAAACGCTCGCCACCGGCATGGCATTGCTCGATGCGGAAGCGGCGAAATTGACTTCCTCGGTGATTCCCGGCGAAACCGTGTTCCGTCTTTACGACACCTACGGATTTCCCGCGGACCTGACCGCCGATGTCGCGCGCGAGCGAGGCCTGAGCATCGATCAGGCGGGTTTTGATGTGGCAATGGAAGCGCAGCGGGGACGGGCGCGCGCCGCGAGCAAGTTCAGCGCCGACCCTCGCGGCACGATCAAACTTTCGGGGAAGACCGACTTTTCAGGTTACGACCGGCTCGCGGATCATGCCCGGGTGAGTGCGCTGATTTTCGACGGCGCTACCGTTGATGCGTTGCGGCCCGGCCAAGAAGGCCAGGTGGTGTTGGATCACACGCCGTTCTATGCCGAAAGCGGCGGCCAAATCGGCGATACCGGCGTTCTGCTGAGCAAGAACGCACGATTTGTCGTGCGCGATACGCAAAAAATCGGCGCGTCTTTTTCACACATAGGGGTACTCGAGAGCGGCGAGTTGCGTGTGGGCGACTCCATCGAGGCGCAAGTGGATGGTGATCGCCGCAACGCGATAGTCCTCAATCACTCGGCCACGCATTTACTGCACGCGGCACTGCGTCAGATCTTGGGCAAGCATGTCGAGCAAAAGGGTTCGTTGGTGGCCGCAGATCGGCTGCGCTTCGACTTCTCGCACACCCAGGCACTGTCACCGGATGAATTGCGCCAAGTAGAGGATTTGGTCAATACAGTGATTCGAGAGAACGAGCCTGCGGAGACGCGGGTCATGGCGCTGGACGAGGCGGTTGCCGCAGGCGCGATGTCCTTGTTCGGCGAGAAATACGAGAACGATGTACGCGTGCTTTCCATCGGGGATTTTTCGATGGAACTCTGCGGTGGGACGCACGTCCAACGTGCTGGCGACATTGGTTTGTTCAAGATCACGGGTGAATCAGGCGTTGCTGCCGGGATTCGCAGAATCGAAGCGATTACCGGACGTGCGGCTTACGAGTGGGTAGTGCATACCGATCAGGTGCTGCGCGACATTGCCGCATTGCTTCGAGGCAGCCGAGAGGATGTGGACGAAAAGGTTCGCGAACTCGTCGAGCGGTCCCGGAGGCTGGAAAAAGAGGTGCAGCAGCTCAAATCGAAGCTCGCCAGCGGACAGGGCGGCGATTTGTCCGCTCAGGCAAAGGATGTCGGGGGCGTTAAGGTTTTAGCTGCAAAAATTGACGGGGCGGATGTGAGGTCGTTGAGGGAAGCGATGGATGGGCTCAAGGTCAAACTCGGCTCGTCAGTCATTGTTTTGGCCAGTGTGCAAGAGGGCAAAGTGGTATTGGTTGTAGGAGTTTCAGAGGATTTGCTGGCGCGAATGAAGGCCGGCGAGATTGCCGGCCTCGTGGCAGAAAAGGTCGGTGGACGCGGCGGCGGTCGAGCGGACTTTGCTCAAGCGGGCGGCACACAGCCTGAGAATCTGATCACGGCGTTGGCCGGGGTCGAATCGCTGGTTCGCAGCCGACTCTCTAATTGAACGGTTGTTTATTCTGATAACAAGATGCAACAATTGCGTTTCGTATTCTTGTATTCTTGTTGATTGATCGAAAAAATTCCTGTGGCGATAGTGTAAAAACGTTCCAATAGCGAACGACTGATGCGGGCGCGCCCCGCGGCATTTTTTGACGCTGCAGCGAGCGGATTGCAAGGAGCTGGATTATGTTGATATTGACGAGGCGTGTCGGCGAAACCGTCATGATTGGAAACGACGTTACGGTGACCGTGTTGGGCGTGAAGGGCAACCAGGTGCGAATCGGCGTGAATGCGCCGAAGGATGTTGCCGTTCACCGTGAGGAAATCTACGAGCGCATCAAGCGCGAGGAAGATCAGGAAGGCAGATCGGCCGCTCCAACCTCCAACATCGTCGATGACGCCTGAGCTAAGCGCACCCTAGTCCCATTTCCCCTCAAGCTTTCCTAGACTGCTCCGGACGGGTATGATCCCGCGCTCCGCGATGGGCCGCATTGGTCTAGCCGGAGAGGTGGCCGAGTGGTCGAAGGCGCGCCCCTGCTAAGGGCGTAAGGGTCAAAAGCCCTTCGAGGGTTCGAATCCCTCCCTCTCCGCCACGAGGTATGAGAGAGCAAATCGGCCTATCAGCGCCAGGTTTACAAAGCGAATTTATAGGTCGGAGGGATGACACCGGAGGCTCTGCGACGGTGGTCCGGAGCGTCAGCGGAGGACGAGGCGCAGCGCCGAGCAATCCCTCCCTCTCCGCCAATATGAATATAAAAGCTCAGAGGAGGGTGCCCCGACCCTCCTCTGAGCTTTTATTTCTATGAGCGAGCGCGGGGTTCTAACCCCAGGGTTCGACCAGCCGCCGCGGTATCGGCGGCGCAGGACGCCGGCAAGCTTTGGCGACGGCGGTCCCGAGCGGAAGCGAGGGATGAGCGGCGCAGCCGCGAACAATCCCTCCCTCTCCGCCAGCGGGTTCGAAACAGCCGGTCTGCCGATCATCGCAGGCAATCAAAAACGAGATTATCGGTGGGAGGGATGACGCCGGAGCGCCCTACCTCGCGACTGGTCCAACGTATTGATTTGGAAGGATCGATAATCCTTGTGTTAATATTCGCGCCCCCAAACGCGGGGTAATGTGCGCCCGTAGCTCAGCTGGATAGAGCGCCTGGCTACGAACCAGGAGGCCGGGAGTTCGAATCTCTCCGGGCGCGCCAATCAATCAATAACTTACCGAACACTCAATTCACCGACCGTAGCGAAAACGTAGCGTTTTTTGCTACGTTTTTGCCCCTTGGCGCGTCCCCAGCCATCGTAAGTGCCTGTCGCTCAATGCGTCCTGCCACGAAGCTCAGTTTCTCCGGGGCCAGGTGCGCATAGCGCAGCACCATCTCGTACGATTTCCATCCGCCCAGTTCCATCAGCTCTGGGAGCGAAGTGCCGTTCTGCACGTGCCACGAGGCCCAGGTGTGCCTCAGGTCGTGGAAGCGGAAGTCTTCGATACCGGCGCGCTGCTTCGCCAGGCCCCAGGCGGTGGAGCTTTGCTGGATGCGCTTACCTGCGAAGGTGAAACACCAGCGCGGGTGCTGTCCCCGCGTCGTTTCCAGCGCCGCCACGGCGTCCGCATTCAAGGGAATGCCGCGGCCGTCGCCCGATTTCGTCGTACCGTGATCGAGCCAGGCCACCTTCCGGTCAAGATCCACGCGGCTCCATTCGAGCCCCAGGATCTCACCCGCTCGACAACCGGTCGCGAGCGCAAACTCCACGATCGGTTTCATGTGGGTAGGCAACGCCTCGATCAATCGGTCCGCCTCCTCGCGTCTCAAGAAACGAACTCGCCGCCGGGGTTCCTTCAGCATCCGAATCTTCGGCACCCCTTTGAGCCATCGCCAGTCCTGATGCGCGACATTCAATATCCGCCGAACCACCTCGAGTGCGCGATTGATCGTCGCGTTCGAGACACCATCCTTTACCTTGCGATTCGCGAATGAACGGCTGCAGCACCGACATATCGATCGCATCCAGCTTCAGGGATCGCAGATAAGGATCGAGCTTCTTCAGATGATCCTTATCATCCGAGAGGCTCCTCTTATCCGCGAACTCCTCGAGATATCGCATGACCGCTTGCTGCCATACGAATATGCCGAGGATCCCCTGCTGCTTCGCTTCAATCGCTTCGTTCTTCAGGCGGACGACGTAGTTTTCGGCATCGGTGCGATTGATACACCCAGTGCTTTGGCATACGCGGCGTCCATCCGAGAGAACGAGGCCAATCCACCAGAACCGCGAATCCTTGCGGCGGTAGAGTCCACGTTCACGGGCCATACAGTCTCCTTCCAGGCCCGCCCTCGGCACTTATCCTGCTGCATATGGGCATCGAGATCAATGCGGTCGTAGACCTTGCAGCGGCCTTTGCGGATGAAGGGCAGTCCCATGCCATCCAAGAATCGCAGGCTGCAGCGAACATAGGCGGCGGCTTCGCGGCGGGTGAGGTAGCGAGCCGGCATGGAGGGCGACGGAAGTTCTCGGACGGTATTGGACGTTGCTCGGCACAGTGCCGCGCTGGTTTCGAGAAGTCGAGCGGCAATTGTCCGAGGGAGCAGAGACGGCTCAGGCTGCGGACGCAAAGTGTTCGTGCGAATCGGCATGGCATTTATGTACTTCAAAGCAGATCGTCATGTGTGGTTCCGAGCGATTTCATCGACGCTTTTCCAGCATCGACTATGGCGCAAGAGGAGGATTTTGTGCGTGTGAGTTTCGCGGAATTTTCAGCGGAACTCTTACCATGACGCTACGTCGTGATCGGCGCGCTCTCGCACAGCTGCGCCAGATTAAATGTTTGGCTTGGTTTGAGTTACGCTGAAATTAGCGCGCGATGCAGGATAGGCAACCGGTTGCTCTTGTTGAACAATGTGGACCCACGTGAAAGCAGATCAATTCATCGTGGGTCGAGTTTCATCGGAAACGAAAGCGCGACTGCGTGCGCTTGCTGAGAAGGAACTGCTCAGCGAGTCGGCCTTGCTCAGGCGTCTGGTCGAATTGGTGCTGCTGAAGGCGGGCCTGTCGCCGATACTCACGGAGTCACCAAGCGGTGCTCGGTCGCGGAGGGGCGCTCGATTGATGATCCGTCTGCGCCCCGATGACCAGATTCTTTTGCGGGAGCGTGCGGCCGCACGAGGGATGCCACCGGCAACGTATGTATCGGTGCTGACGCGAGCTCACCTGCGGTCGCTGACGCCTCTCCCGCAGGAGGAGCTGCTGGCCCTCAAGCGCACCTTGGCGGAGCTCGGAAGCATCGGCCGCAACTTGAACCAGATTGCCCGTGCCGCCAACCAAGGCCAGCTTGTGACCAGTCCTGGGCGCGATGACCTTACGGCAATGCTGCGCGTCTGTGGGACGCTTCGCGATAGTCTGAAGCGGGTGCTTCTGGCGAACCTGAAGTCCTGGGAGCAAGGCTCTCCCTAGCCGTCGCGTGATCGGCTCAAATCGGCCATGACCGGCCGCTCGACGTGCTTTGTTGCCTTCAGCAAAGCGGCCGTTCGCGGCCTACGGTAAGCTACTAAAAATTGCTTATCCAACGCAGCGCACTGGAACGAGAGTCTGCGCATTGGTCTCACAAGGAAATTGAATGCCACTGGCTAACTTTCCCTCTTCGCCAGATCGGGTAACTTTTCGGCACTCCCTGTCGGCGGCCGAAATTGCATTACTTGTAGCCGACACGAAGTTGCGCGTCTTGCAGACCAGCGATATCGTTGATCCGAAGACTTGGGATTTGTTGAATTCGGTATTCTTTGCCAAACGCCCGGATGTCGAACTCCGGGTCTTCAGCTTTGGCAGCAAGACCTGCGACCTTTCGTTTACATCGCACCTCACCAACGTGCGTCGCTTTTCCGCTGATTGTCTAATAAAGGCGACGGGTATCGAGCACCTCGCACGGTTGATCGACGTGGAAAGTCTCGCAATCGGAATCCGCGATCTGGAGACGTTCGATTTTCTGCGCGAGGTACAACACTCAAAACTTAGACGCCTTAGTCTAATGGCCACGCTCTCTAAAAAACCAGATCTGAAGGTAATCGAGCATTTTCCATTGCTAGACACCATTTACATCGAGGGCCAGAGCAAGAACATAGAAGTCCTAGAGAATCTTTCTCTTTTGGAAGACCTAACGCTTCGATCAATTACGGTGCCGTCGCTCAGTTTTCTTAGGGGACTTCCCAAGCTCTGGTCGCTCGATATCAAGCTAGGAGGAATCAAGAACCTCAACCATCTGTCGGGACTTCCCGGTCTCAAATACCTTGAGCTTTGGCAGATAAAGGGATTATCCGACTTGGGTGTGATCGCGGAACTGCCCGGCCTACAGTACTTGTACTTGCAGGCATTGAAGAACGTGGAACGCTTGCCGAGTTTGTCTACGCTCACCGCACTACGTAGGCTCTATCTTGAAAATCTCAAAGGTCTTACGGACCTAAGCTTCCTTGAGACGGCTCCCATGCTGGAGGAGTTGGTGCACGTCGCCGCGCAGGGACGTGAGCCCTCCCAGTACGCCAACATACTGAGGAAGGGAGCCTTGAAGCGATTGCGAGTGGGGTTCGGAAGCAAACGCAAGAATGATGAATTGCACGCGATGATGGAAGCCGCGGGAGTAGATGAATTCCAATTCGAAGAATTCCAATTTGTTTAGCTGTGGAATTCTTTGCGCATCTTTTGAAAACCAAGGAAGTGCCATCCGCCGGACAATTGATCCCCTGATAGCCGACAGTCGCGGAAGTCCGGAAGGGGTCGAGAGGGTGAGTTCGCCAGCGGTTTCCATCCGTGGGTCGACTGCCGGCAAAACCCGGCCTGTGGGCACTCTGAAATGATCGCCGCCGAGCAGCCGTTCATGGCTTGCGGTAGGCTAACCCCGTTGCTCGGCGAATCCAACGGCAGCGCAAGGAGTGCAGGAGTGCCATTGCAGATATACGGCGCGTTTCATTGACGTTTTGTCGCGCAATCAATAGCTAAAAATCGTGGATCTAGCGGACATCATCGCGATTCTTGACGCAGGAGCCAAAATTGTTGGTGTCGTGATCGAGCCTCACGGTTTCGTGTGGGCGCTTGGAAAAACGCACTCAGGACATCCTGGTAACGCCGCTCGTGGTGCCTTCGTCAAAGGCGATAGGCAACTTGAACTCTGTTTTAGGTGGAGTCTTGGACCCGTGACTTATCGCGTAGGCCGCGCTTCTGTGAATCACGAGGCGCTTATGAAGTATGCCGGCCACTATGCCGACGCGAAATACCCGGGATATTCGACGGAACCATTAGACGCTTTTCGGCACCTTGCCAGTGATCTCCAAAAGTTTGGGGACGATTTTATGTTCGGAGACGGGGCAACGATCATCGCCGCGAGCAGGGTTTCGTATGTTGGAGGATTCGGTGCTCTTCCCGATTTGTAACCATCGGTTCGAGCGATCGCGGGGTCGCGTATTACTCGGCCCTGGGGGCCTCGCCCCAGCGGGGCCGACCTAAAGGTCGTTCTATGCGGAAGCCGCATAGTCGGTGAGCAAGGAGGGGGATTGATGATAGAAGTAAAGCAGATACGTTTTTTGTCAGCGCATTTCCGCGTCGCTCAAGCTAATCGTTAGAGGCCGATTGCGGTGATTACTTTTGTTTGGATTTTATTTCTCGTGGTCGGCGTGCCTGGAGTCTTTGAAATGTGGCGCACACTAAAAAGCGCGCGATCCGAGTCTAGCTGGGGTCATATCCCGGGAGTAGTTCTCGAGTCACGTATCGTAAACACCTCCGAAGGGTACCTACCGTCAATACGGTACGAATACAATTTCGAAGGAGACAGACATGAAAACACTATGTTTAAGTCCATGGTCAGCACATCTAATTCGCGAAGTCCGTCGGAGCGAGTGATAGGTCGCTATCCGGTTGGCGCAAAGGTGACGGTATACGTCAATCCCAACAATCCATCTGATAGCGTTCTGGAGCCCATGGATTCCGAAGTCCCCTATTATCTGGGCCTCGCGGCATTTTTTCTGTGCGCGCTAATCGGAGCCGCGGGTCTAACGCTTGCCCTGTTTAAGTAGCAGCCTCCGTTAAACAACGATTCGCGCGATTCGCAGTTCTAATACCCGAAAGCCGACGCTGGCGGCAGGCTGGATCGGGTCGTGAGGCGACTCCCGGCCAAAAAGCGGAAGTGGCTCATATTGAAATCGCTGCCTCGAAGCAGTCATTCGAAGTCTGCGGTAATCTAAATCCCTGGGGTGGGGGTTAGGGCGCCTGTGATTCGTGATAGGAGCCATGATGCGCAATTTCTCTGTCTCGTTTTGCATGGGTCTCTGGCTGCTCTCCGCCAGCCAGGGCCATTGCGAGGATGCCACCAGTGTCTCGGTCTGCGATCTGGAAGAAAATCCTGCCGCGTATGACCACAAGCTAATACGAATTACAGGTCAAGTTTCCTTTGGCTTCGAGAACTTTTCTCTTTCATCTAAGGAATGCGGAAAGAAGGTGCCAGATATATGGCTAGCCTACGGGGGCACGCTTAAGGATGGCGCCATCCCGAACGGTCGGGAACCACGAAGCGAACAACCTCTTACCGTAGAGGGAATAACAACTCACTTAATCGAAGACTCGCCCTTTCATTCGTTCGACGCATTGATCCATAAGCCATTACCGAATGGGGGTAGTAATAGTCTGAAAGCGACGCTTGTGGGCACGTACTTTGCCGGGAAGCCAGGAACGTACGAAATCAAGGAGTGGAGAGGCTTCGGCATGTGGGGCATGTATTCGCTGTTTGTAATTCAGCAAGTGGTTTCGACGGAGAAGTGAGCACATCTTGCACGGTGACGGCCGAACATCGGCGAGCGACAGTCCTCAAAGCGGACGGTGGCCATTGGCAAGAATGGGTCGACAGCGGGAGTAGCGGCGCCGCCGGCCAACTCCGGCGATTGGACCCATCCTATTGGCTTCACCGAAGCGGACATCTGCTGTCTGTATTAGTATTGATCCCGAGAACGACCAGAAAGCTCGACGGCACCTTTAGCATGCTCAAACCATTTTGGTCTAATTAATTAAAACGACACTGTGCCAAGTCTCGCCGCAATAGCCCCGGCTTTTGTTGCAGAAATCTGCGACGCACTTGCATCTGACGTCGGAACCATCCACGGCGAGGTGCATAGTCCCTCGAGTGCCTCGCTAGCAATACAAATTGCTTCCTGTATTGTCGAGCGCTGCACATACGACCCAAGCGTTAACTGCGGGTACATCTATGTCGCGCGCCCTCTTAGCGCTCATTATCCTACGAATGGCGCTCCGCACTCCGGGACGGTTGCCTTCTTGCAGCTCGGATTCAATATCGACGTTGATGTCGAGGGCCAACTTACAGGTGTCGAATTGCTCGATAGATCCGATGTCTTCCTATTGCTGAGAGAAGCGCATGTCCTCTAATAATCCGGTTAGAGCGAATCGTAGTTCTGTTGCAGCAAAGCCGACGTTGGCCGGAGTCAGGATTGGGTCGATCTGAGACGGACAACAACTCCCTGCCGGCGAGTGACTCAAGCCGACCCCAAGTGGTCGATGGTCACCGTCAGCTTTGCGGCCACAAAATTACGGGATAGCTTTTGTCAGGCGCGGGCTACCGTGTCAAAGCCGCAGGCGATCTTCGTGGCCATTCCAACGAACGTCACCCATCGTCACCGGTGAACTCGTGAGTACCGGAACACCACTCTCTTGGCAATTGAGGCACACCAAATACTTTCTTGAGCGCGGCGCGTGAATCGAGAATCCGCCCACGCCCGGGTTGTACGGGTGCTCGGTTCCCACTTCCAATATTACATCGGCGTTTAGGACGTAAAAGAATTCCGGTTTGTCTAATCGTCGATAAACTTGGCCGCGAAGGGTCGCGCCGTTCGCCGTAAGTGGCAACGTGGTCTGTCCGAAGAACACGATCTTTCCACGGTACCCAAATTTAGCCGCCAGTGCCTGTGCCCACTGTTCATCTTTGGGGGTTATCGGATATGTATCGAACTCCGCACCGAGATTCACCCGATACGGAATCGGCCCCGTGGCGTCGTCTCCCGCACGTGCCGTCCACGCTAGGAAGATGGTCAGGGCTACAAAAGCGAAAATGCGCGTCATCGGTTTCCAAGCGCCATAGGTCTCAACCTGAGGCTAGATCAACGTTCCTTCTCTCAAAATAACCAATGGTGAGATCTGCCTCGGCCAGATATTCCCACTCGGGATCGCGGATTAGTATGCCCTCGAACATGATGTCATCCGGTGTGCCTTCATCCATCCAGAAGACAAATCGGCGCCCAATAGCGTCCTCCGGCGAAATCCCAAGCCTGGCAAAGGATTCATATGACCCGGTGCATAGCCAATAATGTCGGTCGTCAAGTCGATCGTTCAGATCAATGTACAAGACGGGGTACTCAAGTCGGCGCACCGGCTGAGACCTAACAGTTAATTGCGCGAAACATCGCGTCAGCTTACCGCAGGTGGCAAACGACCGCTTCGGACAGGGAACTCGCGACCGTAAATGACCGGTCATGGCCGATCAGCTACCGTGGATCACCGTTTTGCCTCTAGGCTCTCAGACGTTGACGACGGCCCATCAAGCCGCTTTTCGAACGCTAAGCTTGACGCGTAGACCCGCCGCAGCCGCCATGTTCACAAGCGCATCTAAACCAAACACGTCGATCTTCCCGCGCATCAGATCTGAGACACGGGGTTGGGTAACTCCGAAAAGCTTGGCGATCTGCGCCTGACTGAGACCAGAGCCGGCCATGTGCTCCTTCAGGGCGATCATGAGCGACGACCGCAGCTTCATGTTCTCCGCTTTCTCGGGCGTGTCCTCAAGCGCATCCCACACGCTGGCGAATCGCTTCTTGGTCACTTGTCTAGCTCCTTTGTCAGTTCACGATAACGTTTGGCGGCCAGATCAAGATCCATCTTGCTGGTTTTCTGGGTGGTCTTCCTGAAACAGTGCAGGACATAAACTGCATCGGCAAACTTCGCGACGTAAATAACACGAAACGTCCCAGCGGCGTCCCGAATCCTAATCTCGTGTACACCGGCGCCGATGCCTGGCATCGGCTTCCAATCGTCGGCTTGATAGCCCTGTTGTACCTGGTCGATTTGATGGCCTGCCTCGTGCCGCGCTGAGGCAGGGAAGGCTCGAAGATCATCGAGCGAACTCCCCCGAAACTCGACAGGCTTGCGGGCTGCCATCGCTATCCTCTTATACAATATTTTGTATATACCTGCAAACCAGATCGATCATCTGTCGAAGCACGTCATTGAGTGTCTATGACGGCGGCACTGAGCACCGTAGCGAAAACGTAGCGTTTGATCCCTTTTCGTGCGCTACGGTGCCTGTTTTGAGTGAGGGCGGGCCTGCTAAGTGGTTGAAAAATAAGAACCTATCAAATCATCTCTGCGACTACGAACCAGGAGGCCGGGAGTTCGAATCTCTCCGGGCGCACCACCGAATTGCCAATTGAGAACCGTAGATCGGCCAGATGCGGCTCGACGGGATCTATTTCGAACTCCCGGCAGACAACAAGGTGAGTTCGACAACCCGGCGCAGCGCCGGGGCATGCGGCGCTAGGGCAGCTTTTGGACCCAGAAAATGTACATTCCAATAAACGTGTCCGGATGGTCGGCCTCATAGGACGCCCAGTTGAGCAAATCAGTGCCGGACGGGTCGTCAGCAAAGAGTGCGCGATACTGATGTAGCACGCTGCGATCCAATTCGAAGCCGACGAAGTGGAGGCCATTGTCGGCCAGGAAAGACTGGATCTGACTTATTGTTAGTCGATGCTCCTGAACGTGGAAAAGCAGGTCGCGACATTCACTGGTCGAAAAGAAGTCCGGATACTGGCTCAGGCTTTGCAGTTCATCGCCCGGGCTCCGGGCGGCGAGATCCCGGCGAAACCGACGAATGTCTTCGGCACCGCTGGAATATCCACGTGCGGCAATGATTTCACGCGCCTTCGTCACGTGCCTGCGCGCGAGTTCGCTGTAGAAGCCCAAACACATGAATCCTCCGGGCCGCAATAGCGACAGCAGGGCTCGCCATCCGGCGAAGGGATCGGCCAGATGATGCAGCACCCCTACTGATTCGATGATGTCGAACGTGCGCGGAAGCTCACTGAGCTTGAGAATGTCGGCCTGCGCATACTCAATGTTCGTTATCCCCAGCTCCAGCGTCTTTCGTTTGGCATAACTGATGCTGCTGAGGCTGAGGTCTATCGCTAGAAGACGAATACCGCGGAATCGCTGAGCCGTGAGGATCGAATGTCTGCCAGTGCCACATCCAGCGACAAGCACCTCCGGTGTCCTGTCATCAGGCATCGGCGTAAACGACCCGAACGGCAAGGAGTGCCGCAAAACAACGTTGAAGTATGGCGACTGTTCGTGTTTCGGCAGTTTCACCCAGCGCGGGTAGGGATTCTGTTCATACTGGTTTCGCACTTCTTCGGACACCCCCACAGTGATCGGCGTCAGACATTGGATGCCTGCGCGCAGCGCCAGCTCTTCGAACGGCTCGCGAATCTGCTGGCGTAGGACTGCTTCAATCGGAGTGGGGTAATTTGAATCAAGAAGCCGGGTTGAATTGCGGAGCGTGTAAAGCGGGAAGTATGCGGCTACGGCAACCAGTAGCAATGGCGGTACAGTCGTGTTCGAATCCAGCAGCGCGAGCAACTTCGCGCGGCAGGCAACTGCCGCTAGGTTTTCTCTGTCATCGTAATCAAACAGATATTCGTTGATGAAGCATTGCTGTGAGAGCGCGGCGTAGAATCGCAGCGCGGCGATGTCCGAAGAGTCTGATGAGTGCTTGCTCGATACAGTCTCGAGAAGGGCATGGCGTGCGCAAGTTAAGAAACGCTCGAATTCGATCGAACTCACTGGCGTTGCTTCAAGCAACGCATGGAGCAAGAAGTCTTCCGCAAGGGCGGCAAGGCCATCTGCGCCGAACACCTCCGCTTTGGGTAGATCGTGCCGGCCAGGATTTGTTGGCGAGGTGTACGCAATTTGCAATCCTGATGTCCATCATGATGAGGGCGAGCGCCGGGCGGCAAAACTGGAACGGTATTCCCCATGGTTCGGTGATGGCGGTTTTGAGTGCTGCTCGAACCCGTGAGTCGTTGACCAAAAATCCTGTGCGCGCTACGCAGCTGGCAAAGGCTATTTTGATCGCCAACGTCGGCGCACGCTCGAGCGCGGTCATTAACAGCGGCAATGCCTCCGAGGCCTTGTCGCGCGCCAGAAGAGTCATCGACAGTTCGTAGAGAATCCCGTCGGATTCGGGGTCGATAGCCAAAGCGCGGCGATAGCTTGCCTCCGCCACATCGAGATTTTCGAGTTTGGTCAACTCGACGCTTAGCGTCTGGCGGGCTTCAGCAAAGCCAGGCTTAATCTCTACGGCGCGGAGCAGATTCTTGACGGCTTCGTCATGGCGCCCATGGGCCATTGCAAGCATACCCAGATTGAAATGAACTTCGGCGTAGTCCGGATTTATCGCCAGGGCACGCTGGTAACTCTCCACCGCCTTGGCGGTGCGACCTAGTCTATCCAATGCATTTGCCATCGCCACGAAGGCATCTACAAAGTCAGGCCGGATGTCGATGGCTTCTTGGTAGTTGCGCAAGGCGAGCTCGAATTCGCCGGCTTTAGAATTCAAATTGCCCAAATTGAAGTGAGCTGCCGCATAGCGCGGTTCGCAGGCTATTGCGAGTTTATACGCGCTGCGTGCCTCATCGAACTTGGCGTCCGCGAGCAAAATGTTGCCGCGGTTAAGGTGTGCTCTTGCGCATCGCGGATCAGTCTGGGTCGCCGCCTCGTACCTCGCCATTGCCTCAGAAATCCGTCCCTGTTCCTCCAGCGCATTTCCTTCATCGATCATCGCGATGGCGGGACTCACAGATGCGACTGGCTGGCCGTTGTCAGCCTTTGCGGCGGTTATATTCACGGGGGTCATGTCGGCGCGCATTCGTCCGTCTTTGCGTCCGCGAGCCCTGCCTCGACGTCGGCGCGGAGTTCTAACGCAAACAACAGATCCTGCCAGGTCGCATTGTCCGGCAACGCTTCGATCAATTCATGTGCACGCTGTTTGATGCCGATCGTCATAGACTGTAATCCTTCTTCGCAGCCAGCGATGTTCAGAATATTAATCTATGGCGGACACAGGGTACCCTGGCGAAAACGTAGCGTTTGATGCCTTTTCGTGCGCTACGGTGCCTGTTTCGAGTGAGGGCGGATCTGCTAAGTGGTTGAAAAATAAGAACCTATGAAATCACCGTCGCGACTACGAACCGCCGCCCTCGGCCACGGTGGGCGTCGGAATGTAGTGCCGTTGGTCGCGAAGGGGCGGGGCGCAGCGCCGAGTACATCTCCGGGTGCCCCACCGATTTTGGAGGTCTATTCCGACCAATAGAAATGCGTCGGGAAGCCTTCCGGCCTTCTACATCGAGGCGATTTCGTTACTCGTAACCGGCATAATACTTTTATGACCAATTTAAGCTTTTCAGCGTCGATGACTTTGACTTCACCGTCAACCAGCCTGTCACCTACTCCCTCGCCGCTCGCCGCCTTTCATTCCGTACACTACCTTAGGCACAACCAGCGTCGACAGGAGCATCTGGCTACGCTGGGTCTCGATATTGCGGGCAAGACCGTACTGGAAGTAGGAGCGGGAATCGGCGACCACACTTCATTTTTTCTTGATCGAGGATGCCGGGTACTGACGAGCGATGCCCGCCCGGAAAACGTCGAGAAACTTCGTGAACGCTATGCGGCTCGAAACGATGTCAGCGTGCGGCAAATCGACTTGGATCAACAGCAACTTAGCGGATTGGGCGACAACGAATCTTTCGATATCGTTTATTGCTACGGACTCTTGTACCACCTTGGCCGCCCGGCGGAAGCAGTGAAATACTTGGCGGCCCATTGTTCCGGAATGCTGCTGCTTGAGCTTTGCGTCAGTTTTGGCGACGATGAAGCGGTGAATATCGTGCGCGAACCGCAAAACGATCCGTCTCAAGCGTGGTCCGGCCTCGGATGCCGTCCGACTCGTCCATGGGTGTTTTCTCGCCTACGTGATAATTTTGAGTTTGTGTATGTCACTGGAACGCAGCCCTGGCACGAAGAGTTTCCGCTCGATTGGTCTCCGGCGGCGGCGACCGAAAGACCGGCGAACCAATTGAGTCGCGCGGTGTTCGTCGCATCGCGCGCGCGATTGGCTCTGCCGTCGCTTGTGGAACAAATGACCGT
This sequence comes from uncultured Gammaproteobacteria bacterium, assembly GCA_963775565.1. Classification (GTDB taxonomy): domain Bacteria; phylum Pseudomonadota; class Gammaproteobacteria; order Steroidobacterales; family Steroidobacteraceae; genus Bog-1198. Next base: position 24,356 of record CAVZJP010000008.1, on the reverse strand, counting down.
CGATCAGAGCCGCTGCTGATCGAATCTGTCCTCAATCCAGAAGGAGTAGCAGATGACCACATCGAGCGAACGCGCCATCCTTGCCGGCGGCTGTTTTTGGGGCGTGCAGGATTTGCTGCGCCGCTATCCCGGTGTAATTGCAACGCGCGTCGGCTATTCGGGCGGCGATGTCCCGAACGCCACGTATCGCAATCATGGAACCCACGCTGAAGCCATCGAAGTCATATTTGACCCGGGTGTCTTAAGTTTTAGGCAGCTTCTCGAGTTCTTCTTCCAGATCCACGATCCGACCACTCTGAACCGCCAAGGAAATGACAAGGGGCTCAGCTATCGCTCGGCCATCTTCTATACCAGCGACGATCAGAAGCGGATCGCTGAAGATACCATTGCCGACGTCGAGGATTCAGGGCTGTGGCCCGGAAAAGTTGTGACCGAACTCGCCCCCGCCGGCGATTTTTGGCAGGCGGAGCCTGAACACCAGGATTATTTGGAGCGGTACCCCGACGGCTACACCTGCCATTTCATTCGGCCGGGTTGGAAGCTCTCACGCCGCGAAAAAATCGCGACATCATGACGTCGTTTGACCTGACTCCGCCCACTGCTGCGCAGCGTGCCAAGATCGCTGCCGCACTTTCCGAAGAGGAACGCCGCGTCCTGCTTCAGCACGGAACTGAAGCGGCATTCTGCGGCGTATTCCTGGACAACAAGAAGGAGGGCATTTATGTCTGCCGCTTCTGTGGCTTGCCCCTGTTTCGCTCGAACGCAAAATTTGATTCGGGTACGGGTTGGCCGAGTTTCTTCGAGCCCTATGATGAATCGCACATCAAACGCGTCCGCGACTCAAGCTATGGGATGATCAGAGTGGAGGAAGTCTGCGCGCGCTGCGGCAGTCATCTCGGGCATGTGTTCCCCGATGGGCCGCCCCCGACGGGTGAACGCCACTGCTTGAATTCGGTTTCGTTGATGTTTATCGAGCGCGGCAATCCGCTGCCGGATGTGCTGGGGCGAGCCACGTAGACTAAGAATGTTTTTGTTTGAAGAAGTAGTCGTGCCCCCTTCTATGACCGCAGTGGATATAGGCGCCATGTTATTGGATGGGGTCCCTGATCCGCTTGCACGCTTGAACAAGCTCGGACGGCTAAGCATTATTGGATTCGAGCCACAACCCGCTGAATGTGCGAAGCTTAACGCGCTCGCTCTGCCCTCCCGCCAATACCTTCCTTATGCTGTTGCAAATGGAGAGCGGCGCGATTTCTATATCACGAACACAGGAATGACTTCTTCCCTGTTGAGACCGAACCTAAGGGTTGCAGAAAAATTCACCAACTTGGCTGAACTCATGCAGGTGGTCGCCACCACGCAAATCGATACAGTTCGACTGGATGATGTGGTTGAGATCCGCAATCAGGGTTGCGATCTATTGAAACTCGATACGCAAGGCAGCGAAGCCGAGATCCTCACGCATGCAAGAGAAACTCTAAAGCGTTGTCTGATTGTTCAGACGGAAGTGGAATTCGTTCCACTTTACGAAGATCAGCCGCTGTTCGCTGAAGTCGATCAGATTCTGAGAGGATGCGGCTTCATGTTCCACCGCTTCTTAGGCATGTCAGGGCGCACGTACAGTCCATTGATGGCGAGTGGCAACCCTAATGCTGCATTGAGTCAGATGTTGTGGTCCGACGCTGTCTATGTTCCTGATTTAATGCGTTTGGATCTGCTCGAACCTAATGCGCTCCTCAAGCTGGCCGCTTTGCTGCACGAGATCTACGGATCGATCGACCTTTGTTATGTAGTGCTCGCGGCTTATGACCGGCAGTGCAAGACATCCTATGCGGCGCGCTATATTGAGCGCAGCAACCGCGCGTAGCGAACCAAGTGTCAGCTTGTTGGTGACAATACAGCGAGAATCCTCGCACGTGGCAAGTCGACTCAAGTACATGCTGTAATGGGCGAAATGCGTGACTTAAACCAGCGGAGCGGCATCCTCGGACGGATTGTTCGCCGCATCTGGTCGGCCGTGCGTGCGCGCGGTCGAGGTCGGGCACATGCACACGAGCATGCCGATTCCGCGATCATGGGGGCACCCGCACCTTCGCAGAGCGCGAACGAACTGGTCCAAGAGGGCCTGCGGCTGCGGCAGCAACATGGACTGCAGGCCGCCATCCCGTTATTTGAGCGGGCGGCGCAGATTGAGCCGTATTCCCACTTGCCGCTCCTAATGCTCGGCAATGTTGCTACCGAGTTGGGGGATCTCGATCGTGCAGCAAACTACTACGGTCGTGCGCGCGACCTCGAGCCAAAAAACCATGTTGTTCGCTATAACCTTGGACTGTGCGAGTTATTGCGTGGATATATAGAATCGGCGCTCGCGGAGCTTGCGGGGGCCTGTTATCTGCTTCCGTCGTACGTATCCGCGCGCTCTGCCTTTATCATGGCGCTCCACTATTCTGATCGCGTCAGTCCGGAGGAAATCAATGCTGCGATTCGCGAATGGGGGGCGCAGCTTGCTGCGCAGCATCCAGCGACGATGATTACGGCGCACACAGAGACCGCCGATCCGACTCGAAGCCTACGCGTCGGATTCGTTTCCGGCGATTTTCGGACCCACTCCGTGGCCCATTTCTTTGAACCAATCGCGAGCGCTCACAATCGTGACGATATCAAATGCATTCTCTATAGCAACTCCAACACTCAGGACGCTGTGAGCGAACGGCTGCGCGCGTCTACGGATGGTTGGCGCGATGTAAGGCAACTGAGCGATGATGCTCTGCTCGAGCTGATTCGCTCGGACCAAATTGATATTCTCGTGGACCTCTCGGGATATACCGAGTCCAATCGGCTCGCGGTTTTTGCACGGCGCGCGGCACCGGTGCAAGTCACGTATTTGGGATTTCCCAATTCGGTTGGTCTGCCGACGATTGACTTTCGCATCACTGACGCAATTACCGATCCGCATTCACTCGCCGATGGCTGGCACACGGAGCGGCTGTTGCATCTTCCATACTCTCAATGGTGCTTTCGGCCGTTCGGCTCCCCAATGCCGCCGGGCCCATTGCCCGCGCACGAGGCCGGCTTTGTCACATTTGGCAGCTTCAATGATCTGACGAAAGTGAGCGATACGTTGCTGGGCTGCTGGAAAGATATTTTGACCAAAGTGCCAACTTCGCATCTACGGCTTACTCGTATCCGTAGTCCGACGCGAGCGGCTGAGATCGTCGCGTTTTTTCAGAAGTCCGGAATTGACGCCGAACGTATCGAGTGCATGCCTTACAGGCGTGAGGTGCCCTATGGATTGCAATTTGCAGGAGTCGACATCGCGCTCGACCCGTATCCTTACAACGGCGTCACAACGAGTTGCGAGTCTTTGTATGTCGGGGTGCCAGTCATTTCGCTTCACGGACGCCACTGCGTGTCCCGTAGCGGTCTCAGCATACTCAGCGCACTGGGTCTCAGCGAGTTGGCGGCAGCGACGCCTGGGCAATATGTCGATATCGCGGTTGCGCTGGCGAACGATCTCAACCGGCTGGAACAGCTGCGCCTGGGGTTACGAGATCGGTTTGAGAGATCGCCGCTGCGCGATGAGAAGCGCTTCGCAGACGACTTCGAAGAGCTTCTGCGGACCGCATGGCGACAACATCTTGCCACGGCCAACGCGACAGCTTCGCCGCCGCTTATCAGTGGTCTCGCCGATGAGCGTTAATCAGTTGGCAAACCAGTTCGAGGCGGCGCTTCATCTCCGGACTGCCGAGTCCGAGTGCCTGGATATCCTCAAGCCGCGCGCGGGCGGCCGGACCAGCATAGAATGAGGAGAAGTGTTCGCGTCGCTCGAGTTGCTCCAAGACTGCGGCAACCAGCCAACGGACTGGATCTCCGTCAATAGGTATGGAATCAAAGCGTTCCAACGGCGCCAGAAATGGTTCGTTCGCATCAACGCCGGCATTGCGGATATAGGTGAGCAGTTGCCTCAGGGCGTGAACGCATAGGGCTCGTTCGCCATAGTCGTGAGCGACGCGCGCCAAACTTGCGAGCCTTAGGCGCACAGCGTCCCGCTCGCATACGGATTTGAGAACCCGGAGGCTCGATTCGAGAGCTAGAAAGCGGTCCAAGGGCGGCAGGGTGGAATCGCGGCTGCGCGAATATGATGACAACCCGCGAAGCAAGCCATCGCACTTTTCAATGTCCATCGTTGCGTTCCAAGCCGACGCTAGTGGTGCTGCGTAGGGAAGCCTCGCGAGCGATCGCTGCCAGTGGTAGCGTCCGCCGGGGTCGCTGAGTCCAGCATCCGCCTTCTCAATTGGTTCCATTTCAACGACGCTCGAAGGCCGTATCAGCAATCCCCTTGCTGCGAGCTGCTCCGCGCGTTTGGGCTTACAGCAGTACAGATTTAGCAGGTATGGATCGGCTTGCGTCCTTGCGTCGAAGGGAACAAGAATATTCAAGCCCGGTACGAGACGATAGGAGTCATAGCCGAGTGCGGCGAACTCGCCAATCAGACCAAAGTTCATCTGCGTGGCGTTAGTTCTCAACTCGTACTGAACCAGCGGCGTCAGGTCCGAAAAAAATCGGCGGCCGCCTCTTACAATGTTGGCCTCCTCGCCCTCTGCGTCGATCTTGATCAGTTCGATGTCCGTCCAGCGAAATCGATCCGCGCAATCGTCAAGAGTAACCAGCGACACTGTCTCGCTTTCGGCCGACGATGCTTGATCGTGAATAATCGAATTCAATTCCGAGTTGCGTTGCAAGGCGAGCTGCGCGCTGCCGGCTACGTTGGAAACAGCACTCTGTATCAACGTGACGTGCTCAAATTCGTTTGCCGCTATACCCCTGGCCAGAAACTTCGCGGTACTCGACGTCGGCTCAAATGCCCACACGTGGCCGTTGGGCCCGATCCTTTTGGCCATCGACAATGTGTACACGCCATAGTTAGCACCGATATCGACGACCTTTTGGCCCGGCTGGAGTAGCAGCCGGACGAATTTCAATTCGTCCTCAAAGAAATCGAGTTGCTCGCGTAGTACGTAAGGGGTAATTAGATCCAGCGCGTCTGGAACGACCACTAGAACACCGTCGACCAGGCTTACCGTTAGAGATTCAGCCATTCACCCTCCTTGAGGGCGCTTGATTCATCACTCCGGCCGGAGTATCGCGATTATCTTCAGGCTGCTCAAATCAAAGACTGCTAGAAGAGGGTGGCCTCGACCGGTGAGCGGCATGGTATTCGGCTGATCTAATGCCAATCCGCGGGTCTGCATGATTTCCCTAAGTTTCATCTTTTCGCCCTTCGAAAAATTCGCGGCATCATCGATCTTCTTCAATTGTGCCCGCAGCGCGGGAAGCCCATCGTCCCAGGGCTTAAAATATATTGGCATCGAGATGACATCGTCACCTCCGGTAATTGTTCCATTGACAATTTTCAACGCCTCCTCTGGGTCTTCTGGCAACGGTGCCCAAATCCAGCGGGGCAGACTGTACCAATGTGGCGCGAGACGAGGATTGCGCTGGCGGCCGAGAGTCGCTTCGTCGGAGTCGATGTCATATGCTTGCACCAGCTCAAGGACAGTTTCCGAAAAGGCGTAGTACAGCGGCCTTCCCTTCCAGAGTTGCGTCGAACCGTATAGTAAAGCGCAAATCTGTACAGCCACGATAATGCCGATATCCCGGGTCAATTCACGCCGGGATTTCTTGCTGTTAGCGACAATGAAAGTCATGAGCGGGCCTAAGACCAGGTCCACACCGATCAGCACTATCACGACCTCGGTGACGTCGGCGAGACGCCACCCAGGCCAGCGATACCAGCCAAGGTACAGCGATCCCAGTATCAGTATGAGTACTGTGGCGCTTGAGGCCAAGTGCAAACCAAGAGCTTTGAGCCGAAATCTCATATTGCTTTTCCAGAAGGCGTAGAGGCGATTCTGCCAGATCGTCCGCCGAATAATTTGCAAACGGCGTCACATCTTATATGTCGATGGGTAACGGATGCAGAGCGACTTCACAAATTGCCGTCTGGTTTCATTGCCTACCCACGTTCAAAAAAGGAATCGGTGCGCCGGCATAGACATTTTGCGGCAGCTGTCCGTTCCCTCGATTCGATTGACGCCGAGGGCTGCGATTTGTTTACATGATTGAGGCTGGTCAGGTGTGCCTGGCAATCCATCCGCCGAGGGAAATCCAATGTTCAACGCCATCTTGATCGAGCGCGACCCTTATCGCGCGAGTCTTGCGTCCTTGGACGAGGCGCAGTTGCCGGCAGGCGAGGTGACCGTCCGCGTCGACTATTCCACCCTCAATTACAAGGATGCCCTCGCCATTACCGGCAAGGGACCGGTGGTGCGTCAGTTTCCCATGGTGCCTGGAATCGATTTCGCCGGCGTCGTCGAGACTTCCAGCAATGGCGCTTACCAGCAAGGCGACAAGGTTGTCTTGAACGGCTGGGGGGTCGGGGAATCTCATTGGGGCGGCTTGGCGGAGCTTGCCCGCGTCAAGGGCGATTGGTTGATTCCGTTGCCGCCGTCGTTCACGACACGGCAGGCCATGGCCATCGGCACCGCCGGCTACACGGCAATGCTGTGCGTGCTGGCATTGGAGCGGCACGGGGTGACCGTGAATAGCGGCGAGATTCTCGTGACCGGCGCGTCCGGCGGCGTTGGCAGCGTTTCCGTCGCCCTGTTGGCGAAGCTCGGGTTTCGTGTCGTAGCCATGACCGGGCGATTATCCGAGTCCGATTTCCTAAGGCAGTTGGGCGCGGCTGAGGTGATTGACCGAGCGCCATTTTCCAATCCCGGGAAGCCGCTGCTCAAGGAGCGCTGGGCGGGCGCGGTTGATGTGGTTGGTGGTCAAACCTTGGTGAATGTTTGCGCGTCGCTTCGCTATGGGGGCGTCGTCGCGGCTTGCGGCCTCGCGGGTGGGATGGATTTTCCGGCCAGTGTTGCGCCGTTCATATTGCGCGGAATTACGCTGCGCGGTATCGACAGTGTGATGCGTCCACGTGTCGATAGACTGGAAGCATGGAACCGCTTGAGCCAGGATCTCGATGTGCGAAAGCTCGAACTGCTCACCGAGGAGGTCCCGCTGTCGCGCGCCGCAGATCGTGCGGCTCTGATTCTCGATGGGCAGATCCGAGGGCGCATCGTCGTGGATACCCACCGCTAGTACGTTGTTTGAGTGGCCTGTGTCCGGCCGTCCGCGGACACTGTCCGCGGACACAATGCCCGTCGAAGCGGAATATAAAGTCTTTATAAACAGTCGGTTACCACATCGCGGCGGCTGGCACGAGGCTTGCTAAGTCTGAATGCCATGGGGCGTTATTCATGGTTGATGATCCTAATGTTGTTGTCTGCGGCTCGCGCAGACGCCAATGATCTGCGCCAGCTCTACGAACTGGCGCAGACGCGCGATATGACACTGCAAGCGGCCCAATTCCAGCGCGACGCTTTGATCGAAGCACGGCCGCAGGCTCTTGCACAGTGGTTGCCGCAACTTGCCGCCAATGGCTCGGTGATGCGGGAGCAGGTGGGCTATAACAATGGACTGTCTTTGGGAAGCTCGGCAGCGGACTGCGCCATCAGCTCTGCAGCGGGCAATTTGCGCTGCTACGGCACCGCCCATTCCCTCGGGCTCAATATGACCCAGACTCTGTGGAGCTTCCAATCCTTCAGCCAGCTCAAGGAAGCCAATTTTCAAGTGGCCGCCGCTGAGGCGAGCTTTCAAGGCGCCCAGCAAAGTCTATTGCTGCGCGTGGCGCAAGCCTACTTCAACGTGCTATCGGCCGCCGATCAGCTCGAGACCAATGTCGCCGAGCGCGAGGCCTTCGGCGAACTGTTGCGGCAGGCCAAAGGGCGGGAGCAAACGGGTGTCGGCCCGCGCAGCGACGTCGACCAGGCCAAAGCCTTCTATGATGCGACCGAACAAAGCGTCATCGATGCCCGCAATTCACTCGACGATGCCAATCTGGCGCTCGCCGTCATTGTCGGCCAACCGGTACCCAGCATCGCGCCCTTACGGGAGGATATTCCGCTGATTTCCCCGGAACCCGCTTCCGCCGACGACTGGGTCACCTCCGCGCGGCAGGACAACTTCAATGTGCGCACCGCGCAGCTCACGATGGAGGCGGCATCGGAGGATATCTCGGCGCAACGCGGCCGCGGCCTGCCGAGCTTCTTTTTGACCGGTTCAGGCTCGAAAATCAATCAGGACCTGGTTCTTGGCGGCAATCAGACCCTCAACACCGTAGGCGTGGGTTTTACCTGGCCCATTTTTCAAGGCGGCGCGATCGCTTCCGCGGTCCGTCAATCCCGCGCGACCTATCACCAGTCGCAGGCCAACCTCGAGGCAACTCAGCGCGATATCGAACGCCAGACGCGTGCCGCGTTTCGCAACATCGTCACCGGCGTACAGCGCATCGGTGCCGCGCGCCGAGCGATGGATTCCGGCAAGCAAGCGGTTGAGGCCATGAGGCGCAATGTGGAATTCGGCACCGGCAACGAGTTCGAACTGCTGAACGCCCAGGAGAACTATTACATCGTGCGCCGCTCCTACCTGCAGTCGCGCTACGACTATTTGACCAGCGTTCTGACGCTCAAACAACAAGCCGGCCGTTTGACGGTGCAGGATCTTGCCGCCATCGACGATCTTCTCATCGAGCGCGCCGGATGAGCATGCGCCTGCTACCCAAGGAACCCATCATGCTTCGCGACACATCCGCACAGGATCGCGTGATCGAGCCGAAAAATTTGTTCAAGCGTCATCGCAATATCTTCATTGCCGCATTGGCGGCGGTTCTCGCGCTCATCATCCTGGGCGTTTTCTTGATGCGATATTCCGGTGCCGGAACATCCGTTGACCGCGCCCGGGTATCGATCGCCACTGTGGAAAAAGGCAGCTTTGTGCGCGACATCGCCGCGGACGGGCAGGTTGTGGCGGCCGTCAGCCCTACGCTGTATGCCAATGCGCTGGGGACGATCACCCTCAAAGTGCACGCCGGTGATGCGGTCACAAAGGGGCAGGTATTGGCCGTGGTCGACAGTCCGGACCTCACGGCGAAGTTATCGCAGGAGGAGGCCACACTGGTCAGCTTGCGTGTCGATTGGCAGCGTGCATCGCTCGACGCCGGCACCAAGCTGGCGCAGCTGCGCGACGCCTACAATCAAGCGGAGGTCGATCAAAAGACCGCGCAACGCGAACGCGACCGCAGCCGCAAGGCCTTCGAGCTCGGTGCCTATTCGGAACTGCAGGCGCTCAAGGCGGAGGACGCGCTGGAGAAGGCGCAGTTCGCTTTCGCGCAGGCGAAGAGCAACTTTGAGTCCCAGCCCAAGCAGAATAGATTCGACATCGACAGCAAGAAGGCGCTGTTCGACCGCCAGCAATACGTCGTGGACGACCTCAAGCGTCAGGTCGATGGCTTGAATGTAAAGTCGCCGGTCGATGGCCAGGTGGGCCAGGTGCAGGTGGCGGACCGCGCCAGTGTCGCCAAGGACGCGCCGTTGCTCACGGTGGTGGACCTGTCGGCGCTTGAAGTTGAAATCAAGGTCACCGAGAGCCTCGCACGCGATCTGCGCCCCGGCATGACCGCCGACTTGGAGGGCGGCGGCCACCACTGGCAGGGCAGTGTGAGCGGCGTGTCGCCCGAGGTTGTCGCAGGTCAGGTCACCGCACGCCTGCGCTTCGGCACCGAGAAACCCGCGGGATTGCGACAAAGCCAGCGTCTGTCGGTGCGCATTTTCATTGATCGGCGCGACAACGTGCTGATGGTCGATCGCGGCTCCTTCGTGGATCAGGAAGGCGGCGGCTTTGCCTATGTTGTCCACGGGAATGTGGCCGAACGTCGTGCCGTGCAATTGGGCGCCGCCAGCATTGCCAAGGTCGAAATTCTCGACGGCCTGTCGGCGGGTGACCAGATCGTGATCTCCGGCACCGATGCCTTCAACGGCGCGCAGCGCGTCATCTTGAGCCACTGAGCAGCGCCGTGCGTGAAACTTTTTCGAATCGTTGCAATACTTGAATCAACCTGCCCTCAAGAGGCCACACCATGCTTAAAATGACTCACCTTTCCAAAGCTTATCGCACCGAGGTTGTCGAGACCTTCGCATTGCGGGACTTCTCGATACATGTGCGCGAAGGCGAGTTCGTTGCGGTCACCGGACCCTCGGGCTCGGGAAAGACGACTTTCCTGACAATCGCAGGGCTTCTCGAAGAGTTCAGCGGCGGCGAGTACCAGCTGGACGGCGCCAATGTGCGCGGCTTGAATGACAACCAGCGTTCGCGGCTGCGCAACGAGAAAATCGGCTTCATCTTTCAGGCCTTCAATCTCATCGCCGATTTGAATGTGCAGGACAACATCGATGTGCCGCTGCGCTATCGGGGCTTCAATGCCGCCGAACGGCGCCGCCGTATCCAAGAGGCGCTGGGCCGAGTGGGACTCTCGGCGCGTTCACGCCACTACCCGGCGGAACTCTCGGGCGGCCAGCAACAGCGCGTGGCCATTGCACGCGCCCTCGCTGGATCGCCGCGGCTGCTGCTGGCGGATGAGCCCACCGGCAATCTCGATACGCAGATGGCACGGGGCGTTTTGGATCTGCTCGAAGAACTGCATCGCGACGGCGCCACCATCGTCATGGTGACCCACGATCCGGAATTGGCGGTTCGCGCGCAGCGCGAAGTGCATATCGTGGATGGGCAAGTGGTCGATCTGGCGGCACAACCGCGCTTGGTGGCGGCGGCGAGCGCACACCCTTAGGAGGTCGCTCGTGTTCTATTACTACTTGGGTCTGGCGCTGCGCAGCCTGAAGCGCAATCTGGTGCTCACGGTATTGATGGTCGCTGCCATCGGCGTCGGTATTGGGGCATCCATGACGACGTTGACGATTTTTCGCGCGATGGACGGGGATCCCATCCCGGAAAAGTCGCGGCAGCTATTCGCGGTGCAGATCGGCAATTGGGAACCGAGATTAGGCAAGGTCGGCGGCGATCCGGAGAGCCTGCAACCGCAGCTGAGCTACACCGATGCCATCGCCTTGATGAAAGCTCATGCCGCGCACCGCCAAGCCGCCATGTACGTGACGGGACTGGCTCTGACGCCGTCGAATGCCGATCTACAGCCCTTCCAGGTGCAGGCTCGCGCAACGTATACGGATTTCTTTCCCATGTTCCAGGTGCCTTTTCGCTTCGGTGCGCCCTGGTCCTCCGCCGACGACGAAGGCCATGCAGACGTCGTCGTAATTTCATACGAACTCAACGACAAGGTATTCGGCGGCGCCAATTCGGTCGGCAAGACGGTCAATCTCGATAATCACGATTACCGCGTGGTGGGCGTTTTGAATCGCTGGCAGCCGACGCCGAAATTCTATGACCTCAACAACAACCAGTACGGAAAGGTTGAGGAGATTTTCCTGCCTTTTTCCCGCGCCATCGATGGGGAAATGGGGTCGTGGGGCAACTACAACTGTTCCGGCGATATTGGTGCGGCGGGCTGGGAAGGCCGGCTGCATTCCGAATGCGTCTGGTTCCAATTCTGGGCGGAGCTGCCGACCGCCGCCGATGCCGAGCGCTATCGCTCCTTCATCAGCAATTACGCAGCGGAGCAGCAGCGCGCCGGCCGCTTTCACTGGCCCTCGCGCACGCACTTGCGCGACGTGCGTGAGTGGCTGGTCTACCAGGAGGTGGTAACCAGCGGCGTCAGGATCTTGCTGCTGGTGTCATTCAGCTTTCTGTTGGTGTGCTTGCTGAATGCCATGGGATTGATGCTGGCGAAGATCATGGGGCGGGCCGCCGACATCGGCGTTCGTCGTGCCCTCGGCGCCAATCGCCGCGCGATTTTCAGTCAATGCCTGATCGAGGCGGGTGTCATCGGATTCGTCGGCGGCCTATTGGGTCTTGCGCTCACGGCGTTGGGGCTGTTGGGTCTGCGCGCCCTGCTATCTGAAAGCATGAGCCGCTTGACGCATTTGAGCATCTCGGACATCACCATTGCGGTGACCCTGTCGGTGTTCGCCACCGTGGTGGCGTGCTTGTACCCCACATGGCGTGCTGCTCATGTGCAACCCGCTTGGCAACTCAAGGTTCAGTAGGGGAAATCATGGAAATCAGACCCATACTCTCGGCCATGCGCCGCAACAAGGTTGGCGCCGTCCTCATTGCCGTGCAAATGGCGATCACACTCGCCATTTTGTGCAATGGTCTATTCGTCATGGAACAACGTCTCGGTTCGAGCAAGCGGCCAACGGGCGTGGACGAGAGTAATGTTTTCGTGATCATCAATCAGTGGGTGGGCAACCCGCCCGACCTGAAAGCCCGGCTGCCCGCAGACCTCGCGGCACTGCGGTCCATCCCCGGCGTGGTGGATGCGGCGGCGACCAATTCCTATCCTTTGAGCGGGGGCGGCTCGAGCGAGGGCATCAAATTGAATGCCGACCAGAAGGAGTCGACCGCCCAAACAGCGCTCTTCTTAGTGGATGAACACGGCTTGAATGCCATGGGCCTCAAATTGATCGCCGGTCGTAATTTCACCGCCGCCGAGGTCCAGGATAAAACCGGACTCAGTGATCTGGTGCCGCCGTCGTCCGTCATCATCACCAAGGCGCTGGCCGAGAAGTTGTTCCCGGGCAAGAACGCGCTGGGACAGTCAATCTACGTGACCTTCCAAAAGCAGCAGGTTCCCATCGTCGGTATCGTCGAAAGGCTGCAGGTTCCCTGGGTTGGATCGGACAATACCTGGGCCAATAAATTCATCGACAATTCGACGCTGGAGCCGTTTCGCTATGGCGAAACGTACTCCTTCTACATGGTACGTGTGCAGCCCGGCCAGCTCGCGTCCGTCATGGACACGGCGAAGAAGAAGCTCTTCGAGGTTAATCGAGGCAGAGTGCTGGAGAAAGTCATTCCGATGACTGCCGCGCGCGAGGAGGCCTATCGGGATGATCGGGGTCTCGCGGTCATCCTCGGCGTGGTCTGCGCGGCGTTGGTGGCGGTCACCTCATTCGGCATCGTGGGACTCACCAGCTACTGGGTCGCGCAGCGCCGCCGGCAGATCGGCATTCGCCGAGCGCTGGGCGCAACGCGCAATGCCATCATTCAATACTTCCAGACCGAAAATCTGATGATTGCGAGCGCCGGTGCGGCCGTCGGCATCGCCCTCGCGGTGTCTCTGAATCTTTGGATGATGACCGCGTTCTCCATGGAGCGCTTGAATACCGGCTATGCCCTGGTGGGTGCGATCGTCGTGCTGCTACTGGGGCAGGCTGCGGTGCTCTGGCCGGCGCTGAAGGCGGCGTCGATACCGCCGGCGTTGGCGACTCGTGCGGCGTAGCAGGGAGCCTCACAGATGTTTATCTACTATTTCCGACTGGGTTTGCGCAGCCTCAAGCGCAACGTGGTGCTGACCCTGCTGATGATCGTGGCCATCGCGGTGGGCATCGGCGCTTCCATGACCACGCTCACGGTATTTCGCGCCATGTCGGGCGATCCCATCCCGCAAAAATCAAGCCAGCTTTACGCACCGCAGATCGACAACTGGGGGCCTGGTCAACACAACGGGGGATCGGTCGACGGCTTGGAGCCTCAGCTGAGCTATATCGATCTGATGGAATTGATGAAGGCCCACGCAGCGAAGCGCCAATCAGGCATGTACGCAGCGCTGCTGTCGCTGCGGCCGGCGGACCCGAAGCAAAAGCCGTCCAAAGTCTTTGCGAGAGCTGCCTATGCTGACTTCTTTCCGATGTTCGATGTGCCCTTCAAATTCGGCGGACCCTGGGGCGCGGCGGAGGACGAGAATCGCGCCGCGGTGGTGGTGATCACGCGCGAGATGAACGACCGCCTCTTTGGCGGCGCCAACAGCGTCGGCAAGACCATTCGACTCGACAACGATACCTACACCGTGCGGGGCGTGCTGGATGACTGGCGGCTGCTGCCGCGTTTTTACGATCTAAATATCCGCCCTTTTGGCGACGGCGACGCGGTGTTCCTGCCGATTACGCGCGCGCTCGACAAGCACATGACCGGTGTCGGCAGCACCGATTGCAACAGCGACGTCGCTCCCGGTTGGGAGGCCCGCTTGCGATCCGATTGCGTCTGGATGCAATTCTGGGCGGAACTACCCACCGAGGCGGATGCCCAGAAGTACCGCGTATTTCTCAACAACTACGCGGCCGAACAGCAGCGCCTGGGCCGCTTCCATTGGCCGCCGCATACCCAATTGCGCGACGTCAATCAATGGCTGCAGTACCGGCACGTGGTGCCGAGTGAACTGCGCATTTTGATTCTGGTGTCATTCGGATTCTTGTTGGTGTGTCTGATGAATGCCATGGGCTTGATGCTGGCGAAAATCATGGGACGCGCCGGCGATATCGGCGTACGTCGCGCTCTCGGCGCCAGCCGCGGCGCAATCTTTGCGCAGTGCCTGATCGAGACCGGTGTGGTGGGGCTGGCGGGTGGAATACTGGGTCTGGCATTGACGGCATTGGGTTTGTGGGCTGCGCGTTCCTTGCTGACCAAGGAGTTCGTTGCATTGGCACATCTGGATTGGGTGGATACCGGACTTGCGGTATTGCTCGCCATTGGGGCAACGGTGCTGGCGGGACTGTATCCGACATGGCGCGCAGCGCATGTCCAGCCCGCCTGGCAGCTCAAGGCACAGTAGGAGGATCGCCGTGGAACTTCGTCCGATACTGTCCGCCATGCGCCGCAATAAATTCGGCGCCTTGTTGATTGCCACACAGATGGCAGTCACGCTGGCTTTTCTCGCCAATGCCCTGACGTTGATCGAGCAACGCGTGGCCTGGAGCGGGAGGCCTTCGGGTGTGGATGAGAGCAATGTCTTCGTCATTCATTCCGATAGCATCGAGCATCACGCGGATCTGAGCGCGCATCTGGCTGCGGACATCGCCGCGCTACGTTCGCTGCCCGGTGTTGTCGATGCCTACGCGACCGACATGTACCCCATGGAAGGCGGCGGATGGATCGAGACCGTTCAGTTGACCGCGGATCAGAAGACACCCAGCGCCCTGGTCGCACACTACATGGGAGACGAGCATGCGCTGCATACACTGGGCTTGAAACTGGTGGCGGGGCGAAATTTCACGGCGGAGGAGATTGCGGACCGTAGCGACAACGATATTCCCCGGCCGAGCGGATTTATTGTGACCAAGGAATTGGCCACGAAACTGTTCCCGGCGGGTAATGCCCTCGGGCAGTCGATCTACATGGATAACGACAAGCCCTCGCCCATCATCGGCATCGTCGAGCGTTTGCAAGGACCGATGAATTCCGCAACCGGATTGAGCAGCACATTCGCGCAGAATTCGGTTTTGTCACCCTACCGCTTGATTGCAGAATCCAACGTCTACGCGGTGCGGGCGCAGCCCGGGCGGCTCGATTCGGTCATGAAGGCCGCCGAGACCCGTCTGCTTGCGTTGGATGAAAATCGAATCCTCAAGTCCCAGTCGATGCTGCAAATCCGAACCGACGCCTTCCGCGGCGATCATGGCCTGATCGTGCTGTTGAGCGCGATCTGCGCGGCACTGCTGATCGTGACCGGGTTTGGCATCATCGGATTGACCAGCTACTGGGTCGCGCAACGCCGGCAGCAAATCGGCATCCGTCGCGCCCTTGGCGCAACGCGCCACGCAATCGTTCGCTATTTTCAAACCGAGAACTTCATGATCGCCGGCGCGGGCGCCTTCACCGGCATCGCCTTTGCGATCGCCTTGAATCTCTGGATGGTGCGTAGTTTCGAGATGGTTCGCATGGATAACAGCCGCGCCATCGGCGGCGCCATTGTCATTCTCCTGCTTGGGCAGTTCGCGGTGTTGTGGCCCGCACTGCGGGCCGCCTCCATTCCGCCGGCGCTGGCGACACGCGGCGGCTAGAAGGCGGATGTGAATCCACGCCGTAACCGCTAACATCCCACCATGCGTACGGTACTCGTCATAGATGATAATCCTGCGGTCGCCCAGGCGTTGTCGTTGCTGTTCGGCTTGCATGACATTCGCACATTGACGGCGGTCACGCCGCAGAAAGGGATCGCCGCGCTTGCGAATGAACGTGTCGACCTGGTCATCGCAGACATGAATTTCAGCGCCGACACCACTTCGGGTGAGGAGGGGGCGATCCTGTTTCGCGCGCTGCGCGCCTCGCAACCCGATCTGCCCGTTGTACTGCTCACCGCCTGGACTCATTTGGAGTCCGCCGTACAGCTGGTCAAGGCCGGCGCCGCCGATTACATCGGCAAGCCCTGGGATAACGATAAACTACTGGCGACCGTCGAAAATCTGCTGGAACTTGCGGAAACCAACCGTGAGCGCCAGCGCCTGCAGGAAGAGCAGCGTCGCCGGCGCGAGCGCCTGGCGGAACGCTATGATCTGTGCGGCATCGTTTTTGCGTCCGATGCGATGGAGCGCGTCGTGGAACTCGCCTGCCGTGTGGCGCGTTCCGATGTACGCGTGCTCATCACCGGCCCGAATGGCGCGGGCAAGGAACGCATCGCGCAGATCGTGCACGCCAATTCCGCCATCCGTACGGGCCCCTTCGTCGCGGTGAATTGCGGGGCGATTCCCTCCGAGTTAATCGAAGCGGAGTTGTTCGGCGCCGAGGCGGGTGCCTATACGGGGGCCGGCCGCGCACGGACGGGCCGCTTCGAATCCGCCAATGGCGGCACTTTGTTTCTCGACGAAATCGGTGATCTGCCGCTGGCCGGGCAGGTAAAGCTATTGCGGGTGCTGGAGACCGGTCAATTCGAAATGCTGGGTTCCAGCAAGACGCGCACCGCTCAGGTACGCATCTTGAGCGCCACCAACGCCGATCTGCCGGCCCTGATCCGTGAGGGGCGATTCCGCGAGGACTTGTACTACCGGCTCAATGTCATCGACATCGCCGTGCCGCCGCTGGCGGACCGTCCCGCGGATATATTGCCGCTTGCCCGGCATTTTCTCGGCCAGGGCCTGCAATTGAGTGAGGACGCTGTGGCGGCGCTGCAGGCGCATGATTGGCCCGGCAATGTGCGCGAGCTGCGCAATTCCATCGAGCGCGCCAAGCTCCTGGCGCGCGACAGTATCGTCGCCGTGGCGGATTTGAATCTGCCTGCCGTGCAGCGGGCCGCGCCCCGCGAGGCGGATCATTTCAGCCGCGAGGTGCTGGAAGCGAGCTTGCGCGAAGCCGGCGGCAACATCAGCCGTGCGGCGCAGAGTCTCGGGCTGTCGCGCCAGGCGCTCTACCGGCGCTTGGAGCGCTTTAATCTGCGCCCCTCGAGCGGCGCCTAAAACTCACGATGAATCTCAAGAGCAAGTTTGCGCTTCTCTTGATTCTGGTCGTCGCGCTGACAGCGGCGCTCGGTGTCCTGAGCGCCCGCTGGTTCGACAGCGCCCTGTTGCGTTGGATTCTCATCGTTGCCATTGCGCTGCTGCCCGTCCTGTGGCTGGCCTCGCGGACCGTTCGGCCGATCGAGCAAATGCTGCGTGCGCTATCGGGCACCGTGGCCAGCTACCGGGAAGGAGATTTCAGCGTGTCCTTGGTGGCCGATAGGGATGACGAACTGGGCGAGCTGATGACGGCGCACAACGAACTGGCGGCCGCGCTACGTCAACAGCGCGCGCACCTGGTGCAGCGCGAACTGCTTCTGGATACGGTGATGCAGAACTCCCCGGTGGCGCTGGTTCTGGTCGATGTCAACGATCGCATTGCTTACGCCAATATCGCGGCCCGCCACCTGTTGAGCGAAGGGCGAAGCCTGCATGGGCTGCGCTTTCGAGACGCGCTGATTCAGGCACCCCTGGCGTTCCAGGGCGCGGCCGCCGAACAAGAGGACAGCTTGTTTTCAAGCGAGATTGATGGGGTCGAGGAGACCTTCCATTTGTCTCAGCGTTCGTTCATTTTGCAGGGCCGCACTTTTCGGCTGTACCTCATCAAGCGTCTGACACGCGAATTGTCACGCCAGGAAGTGTCGACCTGGAAGAAGTTGATCCGAGTCTTGAGCCACGAGCTCAACAATTCACTGGGACCCTTGTCCTCCCTTGCGCATTCCGGCGCCGAAATCGCGCGGCGCGGGGACTATGCGGCTTTGCCCGCCGTATTCTCGGCGATTGCGGAACGCGCCAAGCACCTGCATCTATTCGTGAGCGGCTATGCCGCCTTCGCGAAACTGCCCGCGCCCCGACCGGAAAGCGTGCAATGGCGTCAATTTGTGGCGGATCTTGCCGGACAGCAGTCATTTACCCATTCAAAACCATTGCCCGACCTTCCCGGCTGGTTTGATCGCGTGCAAGTCGAGCAAGCGCTGATCAATTTGCTCAAGAATGCGCACGAGGCCGGCGGTGCCGCAGCCGAGGTGGAACTCTCGATTGTCTGCGCCGGCGCCGATCAGCGAATCGAGGTGCGCGATCGAGGTTCCGGTATGAGTCAGACGGTACTCTCGCAGGCACTGCTGCCTTTCTATTCGACCAAGCGCAGCGGAACCGGCTTGGGGCTGGCCCTGGCGCGCGAGATTGCCGAAGCGCACGGCGGCCGGATTCAATTGGCCAATCGCGAAGGTGGGGGACTGATCGTCGCGCTTGATTTACCGTGGAGCGCGGATGCCGCGGATGGTAAAGTGGCCTGATGACAATCGTCGCCGCCTTCGCATCTTTAGCTTAAGGCATGGGCGTCATTTTTGTCGTCCGCCACGGCCAGGCGGCATTCGGTACCGATCATTACGACAGGCTGACCGAGATCGGATTCAAGCAGGCCCGGCTGCTGGGCGTTTATTTCGGATTGCGCAAGATACGCTTCGACGCGGTCTTCACCGGTACGTTGCGCCGGCAAGCCGAAACAGCCCAGGGCATTTTCGAAGGCCATCCCGAACTCGGATCCCATTTGGCGCACGAAGCTTTCCCCGGGCTGGACGAATACAACCCCGCGGCGGTGTTGACGGCGTTCAACGAAGAATATCCCGCACCGGCAGATGCCGCCGTACGCCGTGATCCGGTCGTGGTGCGTGAACATTTCCGCGTTCTGAGGGAGGCGCTGCTGGCCTGGGCCGAGGATCGTACTCACCCTGCGGGCATGCCGGTGTGGGAGCAATTTCAAAACGGTGCGGTCGCCGCGCTCATCGAAGCACGCCAACGGTTCCCGGATGGCAACGTGCTGATTGTCAGCTCCGGCGGGCCCATCGCCGCAATGGTGGCAGCCGTCCTCAAGGCGCCGCCTGCTGCCGCCATTGATTTGAACCTGCGTATTCGCAACAGCTCACTCAGCGAATTCGCATCGACGCCGCGGCGTCACCACTTGGTCAGTTTCAACGGTCTGCCGCATCTGGATACGAATGTGGATTTATCGCTGATGACATACGCCTAGCGCTACCAAACTTCGCTGAACAATCTCGCAAAATTGGCGCCCAGTATCTTGTCGACCCGGCTGGGCTTCCAGCCGCGGCGCACCAGATCATCCGCCAACTTGAGAAATCGAAGAGGTTCGTTGTATTCGGGAATCAACGTGAACACATCCGCCGACTCGCCCGGCGCGGAGATTCCCGCCTTCTGGCGCTCCTCAATGGACTTGCGGAAATGCGCTCTGTACGCGTCATTGATTTCGACGCCGGAAATCGTCCCATCCGTGCCGAGTCCGACTTGATCCTCGCCGCAGACATTCACTGCATGTTCCAAATGCAGCGCGACGTCCTCTGCGTGCGGCTGTCCCGAGGTCCGCAAGAAGGGCATGAAGTAGATTCCAACGACCCCGCCTTTGTCAGCCAAGGCCTTGAGCGAAGAGTCATCCGTGTTGCGCGGCAGGTCAGCCAGCGCCCGGCAGCCCGTATGGGTGATGGCCATCGGCGCTTTCGCCACCTCGATGCCCTCGGCTATCGTTCGGCGGCCTGCGTGACTCAGATCGAGCAGGATATGGAGCCGGTTGACCTCGCCAATGAATTGCCTCCCGAGGTTGCTCAGACCCCCATCCGCCGGCTCGAGACACCCATCTCCCATCAAGTTGCGAACATTGTAGGTGGGCTGACATATTCTGAGCCCCAAATTATGAAACACCTCGAGCCGCTTCAGGTCGCCGTCGAGCATGCTGGTGTCTTGAAACCCGTAAATTAGGCCCATTCGACCCGAGGATTTGGCCAGTTTCAGATCGCCGGCGCGCAACACCTTCATGAACAAATCCGGGTGAGCCGCGATTTCGTATTCCACGCTCGCGATATCGTCAATGGTCTTCTCGAACCGATCCGGTCCATTGCCGACCTCGTTGACCGTGATGTTGACCGCGGTGACACCCGATGCCTTGGCGTCCGCCAGCGCCCTGGCCGAAAGCGGTGCGTCTTGCGCTGCACTCGGATCGTCCACCCCGGGGCCGCCGAGCGCATCGATCACCATGGCGCCCGCATAGCGCGAGGCCGGAAAAGCATTGCCGGCGAGTGCGGGTCTCCATTGTGTTGCGGCCGCTGCCGCGCCCACCCAGGCGATCGCCTCTCTTCGAGTCGTCATCTGTTATCCCCCTGATTACGCTAGTCGAAATCCGTCGGCAGCTCCGCGTGCTCGTGATGCTGAAACATTCTCTCGATCTGCGCCGCCGTCGTTCGCCCCAGCGACAACGGCGGCAGATCATCGCGCGAGAAAAAATCGACCTCGCTGGTCTCGTCGCTGGCGCGAGCCGCACCGCCATTGATCTCGCACAGGAAGAACATCTTATAGATCGAGTCGATGTGACGGGGCGGGTGGCCGCTCTTTTGATAATCATAGACTGCCGCGAGCTTGAGAACCCTGGCCGTGAATCCCGACTCCTCGGCTATTTCCCGCGCGACGCACTCGCCGGCCGACTGATTGACATCGGCCCAGCCGCCGGGAAGCGTCCACATGCCGTCGCTGAGTTCTCGGACCATCAAAATCCGGCCATCGATGAAGGCGGCGCCGCGCACATCGACCTTGGGTGTGGCATAACCCTTCTCTTGACGCATCAATTCAAGGAGCGAATCGAAGTCAGCGGCCGATCCCTGCGCCAGCAGCAGTGCGGCCAACTCGCGCACCCGCTCGTAGCGTCGCCGGTCGAAGCCGTCTGCCGTGAAGGTAAGGCCGGTTTGCGCAATGGCCCGCAGTTCGCGTGCGATGCCCAGCCATCGCGGCTCTTGCGTCATCGCCGCGGCGCCTTCAGCGCGGCGCGAAGAATTCGGTGTACGTCACGATGTGCTCGGGGGTCAGCTGCACAACGTCGACGAGCTCCGTCGGTACCGTGACGCCGGTGACCTTGGAATAGATGTCCGCGCGCCAATGTGCCACAGCTCGTGGCCACTCGACGACCAGGCTGAGCAACTGATAGTTGCCGATGCGAAAGACCTTGACCATCATCGCGAGCCAGGGACGAAATTCGGGAAGATTGTTCGCTCGAATGGCTATCGATTTGTCGGCGCTTGCGCCCAGGATTTCGAAGCGG
Source organism: uncultured Gammaproteobacteria bacterium (assembly GCA_963775565.1). Taxonomy (GTDB): domain Bacteria; phylum Pseudomonadota; class Gammaproteobacteria; order Steroidobacterales; family Steroidobacteraceae; genus Bog-1198. The sequence goes on along the minus strand of CAVZJP010000008.1, from coordinate 2,972 downwards.
CCATCAGCCGCAAAGACCCGGCACATGGCCGCCAGATCGCCGGCAACCCGGGCCGCGTGCAGCTGTTGAATGAGCTTTTCCGCAATGATGCGCTCGGACACGTTATCTCCTTCTCAGGTCATCAGCGCGGCGCGAATCTCGCCGCCGATCTGTTCATATGCTGTGCGCGCATAGGGAATTATGGCTCCCAATCCATAGAAAAGATGGATCATACCTGGATGGCAAGTGTAGGACACTTCGTTGCGCGCTTGGGCCAGGCGCTCGAAATAATTTCGTCCCTCGTCGCGCAGTGGATCGAATTCGGCGGTATGAATGAGGGTTCGGGGCAGGCCGGTCACGTCGTCGGCACGCAGGGGTGAAACCAGCGGGTCCGCGGGATCCGTCCCCGGGGGCAAGTAGTGCATGAGATCGTGATCCAGGGTGGCTTCATCGACAAGGAACCCGCTCGCCAGCTCGCGCCGCGACGGCGTCAAGCGGCTATAGTCGAGAATGGGGCAGATCAAAAGCTGCACCTTGAGCCGCGGGCCGCCGGTCCGCGCCGCCTGGCAGGTCGCTGCTGCCAACGTAGCGCCGGCCGAGTCTCCGCATATGCCGATGCGCGACGCATCGATGGCGAAATCCGCGGCATTTGCGCTGATGTGCCGTACCGCGGCCATGGCGTCGTCCAGTGCTGCGGGAAAGGGGTGCTCCGGCGCCAGCCGATATTCAACCGAGATGACGCGTGCGCCGCTGCAATTGGCGAGTGCCCGCGCGATCGAGTCATGCGTCGTCAAACTGCCGGCAACCAATCCGCCACCGTGAAAGTAGAGCAGCGCGGCCGGCATTGCAGATGCATTCGCCGGCGAGTACAGCCTCACCGGCAGTGCGCCTCCCGGTCCCGGCAATAAACGATCTTCCGTCGCGCCGATCGGCTCGGCGGTACCTGCCAATTTCATCAGTGCTGCGAGGCCTGTACGGCGTTGCTCGACGGTGGCGCTGCGCGCATCGGGAGGGTTGCCGGCGGCGAGAAGATCCAAAAAGCGCTTGGCGCGCGGGTCTAGCGGCACGTCCGGCGCCAGGCAAGTCTAAAGGGCCAACGCCTGCCGAGTCGCGGCCGGCCACTTCCCCAAGTCCAAGCCATGATTTGCGAATAACGCCACTGCCAGCCGATCGATGCCAAAGGCAACGCAGCTGGTGTGTGCCAACTCGCCCTTGACGTCATGAATGCCCCAAACGTTTCCGAAATGCTCGCGGTGATAGTTGAAGCTCATGCAGGCGGTGGGCGACGCGCCCGGGTAATAAGGTATCAACAGTTCGAATTTCAGCGCCTGCTGCCGCTGGCTGACGGCCATCACCTGGCCCACTCGGCCAAAAAACGGATCGTTTGCAACATCGATGGTATGGGGCAGCCCGAGTTCAGCTGCCAGAATGGGGGCCTTGGCCATCCATTTCTCGCGAAAATCCACGATTTCCTCAGGCGCACCGATTCTCACGAATTCGCGCATGCGGAATGATTGCAGCCGATCGAGACTCAGCGACGGCTCATGTCTGAACACGTCGGCTTCGATATCGAACAGCAACCCGCCGGGCGGCAGTTTGCCCCGTGCCGCGGCGATCGGATACACCGGGTAGCAAGCCGCCGGCGAGAGCACGAGGTCCGAGGAGGTCAGCGACGTGGTCCAATCGCCGCCGCTGTCGTAGCGTTCCACCGCCGATCGGATGGAGGCCTCCGAACCGTGCAGGGCGCACACGCAACCGAGCAGGTTGGGGAAACTCTTGAGATAGCCGGATTTTTCAAGCTGGGTACGGCTCATCACGGGCGGGAAGCGCATGATCTCCGATTTGGGATCGCGCTGCCGCGTGATGTATTGTTCGAGGCGCTCGACCAGGTCTACATACAGTGAAGTGCGCGCATAGACGCCATCCACGCCCATGTGCTTGAAAAGCCGATCTGTCAGATGCGCGAGTGGATATTGCGATGTGCCGTCGGGAGACATGGTGCCCTCAACCACTGATCGAAGTTGGCAACGGCGTCATGAGCGACGTCGTGGCGAGATTGGAAAGAATGCGATCGTTGCTGATCATGATCGGCGCCGAGAGCACATCGCGAAGCAATCTGCCGATGGTGAACTCGGTGTCGTTGCGGTAGCCCGACAGGCCGCAGGCGCGCAGCGAACTCAATACGGTGGCGACCGCCAGCTCTGAAACCTGTACTTTCGTCAGAGTAATCATCGCCTGAAATTCCAAGGACGAGATCGCCTTCTCGTCGCCCATGACGGTCTCGTAATTCCGCAGATTGGCGGCCAGCACGCCGCGCAAAGTGCGCAACGACGATACCGCCTGCGTGAAGTGCGCGGCGCCCGGCGGCATTTGACCATTGGATTGCCGTACGACGTGGCGAATGAAGCCCTGCGCCTTGGCGGCAGCCGCAGCGGCGATTCCCGCCCACACCGAACCCCATAGAAGGTGGGCGAACGGCACCATGGTTTGCGCGTGGATTCTCTCGTAGGGTTCGGGCAGCAGCTGGCCGGCCGCGGCGCGCGCGCGCAGGGTGAATCCTTCGCTATGTGTGCCGCGCATGCCGAGCGTATCCCACACCTGCAGACGTTCAAGCGTGTAATCCGCTTTCAACAGCACCAGCAAAACCTGGTCATTGCCCGCGGCATCGGCCGCGCGCCGCGCCGTGGTCACGATCCCGTCCGCCTCCACCGCATAAGATATGACGGTGGCCTTGCGTTCGAGGGTCACCTGCCCCGCATCGTGCTCCACCGCCGCTTCGCTCGAGCGGACGTTACCGCCGGCCTGGCCCTCGGTGGTCGAAGACGCCATGAGTAATTGCTCGGCTGCGATCCGGTGAAGAATGCGTTCGAGAGCGGCAGCATTCTTGTAGTGACGCACGATGCACGCGATCTTGATCTGGTGCATGGCGTATATCAGGGCGGTGGATGAACACGACTGCCCCAGGATGTAGCATACGTCGGCGATTTCCCCGA
>CAVZJP010000007.1:0-6836 GCA_963775565.1 uncultured Gammaproteobacteria bacterium | reverse complement strand
AGTCAATCAGCGTTTTCAGGCCTGTTTGAGCTCGCAATAGCCTCCGTCGCTCCATGGCGAACGTTGGCGCTGGGAAAATTGCCCGCCCTGCTGACCATCCCGGGCAATTCGCGGCCCATGCCGCCCGCCAGCCACTCCGAAGTCTCGATCAGCCGATTGATATCGAGCCCGGTGTGATAGCCGGAACGCTCCAGCATGTAGACCACATCCTCGGTGGGCACGTTGCCCGTGGCTCGCGGAGCGAAGGGGCAACCGCCGAGGCCGCCCAGCGATGCATCGACGGTTTTGGCGCCGGCATTGACCGCAGCCCAAACATTGGCAAGACCCGTGTTTCGAGTATTGTGGAAATGCACCCGAACCGGCAGCGGCTCGATCGCCGCGCGCAGCCGGGTCACCAGGTCGGCAACATCCCGCGGGCCGGCGACCCCGATGGTGTCCGCAATGGCGACTTCCACCGGACCGGACGCCGCTGCGGTCCTTGCCATGTCGATCACGCGGTTAGGATCAACTTCGCCGTCGAACGGACATCCAAACGCGGTCGAGATCGTGATCTGCGCGCGCCGCCCCTCCTGGCGCGCCAGGCGCACCACCTCGCAACACATCGCAAGAGACTCATCGGATGTTTGACCTTGATTTCGGATCGCAAAGCCATCGGAGGCGGCGCACACCGCACCCAGTTCATGCAGGCCCGCTTCGATGGCCCGCAGCGCACCGCGCTTGTTAAGCACCAATCCGATGTACACGACATCGGCTCGCCGCGGCAATCCCGCGGACACCGCCTCGGCGTCGGCCATTTGCGGAACCAGTTTTGGGTTCACGAAACTGGCGACTTCGATTCGTCGCACGCCGCAGGCGATCGAGCGCTCGATCAATTCCAGTTTCTGCTGTGTGCTGAACAGCACCGCCTCGTTTTGCAGGCCGTCCCGGGCACCGACTTCCACGATTTCAATCTCGGCCATTTACAACCTCACGCGACCCAAGGGCAGCGCAAAAACCTTCATCAAGCCTAAACTAGAAACCACCTCAAGAAGGGAAAATTAATCGATAGTTTTGGAATAATAATTCCAATGTTTTTCAATAACGTATGAGTTTAATATCATGTCATTTATTCATTGGAGAAAGGTAACCACCGCCACCCGGCGTATAGATCACCATGACATCGCCGACCTGCACCTCGACTTGGCCGATGTGCGCCAATTTTTCCACTCGCCCAGAGGCTCGCTCGACAAGATTCTCGCCGGTGGCCCCTGCCCCTCCTCCCGCCAGGCCGAATGCACCCACGGTGCGACCGTTGCTTAAGATGGAAGCCGTCATGGGCTCCAGAAATCGAATGCGCCGCACCGCGCCGTCCCCACCGCGCCAACGGCCGACACCCCCCGAATTGGCGCGAATCTCAAATGACTCCACGCGCACGGGGTATCTGAACTCCAAGACTTCCGGATCCGTCATGCGCGAGTTGGTCATATGAGTTTGGACCACGCTGGTGCCGTTGAATTCCGGGCCTGCGCCGGAACCGCCGGCGATAGTTTCGTAGTACTGGTAGCGGCTGTTGCCGAAGGTGAAGTTGTTCATGGTGCACTGACTGGCCGCCATCACGCCCAGCGCACCGTATAAGGCGTTGGTCACGCAGGCGGAGGTCTCGACGTTGCCGGCCACCACCGCGGCGGGCGAGCGGGGATTCAACATACAGTTCTCGGGCAGAATCAATTGCAGCGGCCTCAAGCATCCCTCATTGAGGGGAATCTCGTCGTTCACAAGGGTGCGAAACACGTACAGCACGGCAGCCGTGGTGATGGCGCGCGGCGCGTTGAAATTGTCCCGCAACTGAGCGCTGCTGCCGGTGAAGTCGATGCAAGCCGCACGAAGCTTTTGGTCGATGCGCACGCTCACTTGAATGCACGCCCCGTTGTCCAGGGGCAGCATGTAGCGGCCATCCTTGAGCGCCGTGATGGCGCCGCGCACCGATTCCTCGGCATTGTCCTGCACGTGCCGCATGTACGCCATCACGGTGGCCACACCGTATTTCGCGACCAGCGAGTTGAGTTCTGCGCCGCCGGTCGCATTCGCTGCGATCTGCGCGCGAATATCCGCGAGGTTTTGTGCGGGATTTCGCGCCGGGTAGTCACCCAGCCCAAGCAACTCGAGCAATTCCGACTCGCGCAACTTGCCGCGGTCCACCAGCTTGAAGTTATCGATCAGGACGCCTTCTTCGCCGATGCTGGCGGAGAACGGCGGCATCGAGCCCGGCGTGATCCCGCCAATATCGGCGTGGTGTCCGCGCGAAGCCACGAAAAAGCTTGGCACGGCAGGGGTTTCCGGCAAGTACACCGGCGTGACCACCGTGATATCCGGCAAATGGGTGCCGCCGTGATAGGGGTCGTTCAGCGCATATACATCGCCGCTGCGCATCTCAGGATTGCGAGCGATCACCGTACGGATCGACTCGGCCATCGAGCCCAGGTGCACGGGCATATGAGGCGCGTTCGCGATCAACGCTCCCTCGGCGGTAAACAGTGCGCAACTGAAGTCCAGCCGTTCCTTGATGTTGACCGAATACGCCGTATTTTGCAGCCGCAGTCCCATCTGTTCCGCGATGTTCATGAACATGTTGTTGAACAATTCGAGCATCACCGGATCGGCATGGGTGCCGACGGAATGGCCGGACGAAGCGGATTTAAAGAAACGCAGCTCCATGCAGCCGCCGCTCCCGACCTGCGCCTCCCATCCCGGCTCGATCACGGTGGTCGCGTTGCGGTCGGTGAGAATTGCCGGACCCTCGATGCGCGCGCCCTCGCGCAAGTTCTCGGTCCGATAGAGCCGCGCGTCGCGCCATCCCGCCGGCTCTGCGTCGGCGAGGCAGTACATCGAAATGTCGGCATCAGCCTTCGGGCGATACGGTTCGCTCGAACTGGACGAGGCGGGATCCGGCGCTCGCGCGCCGGGCGCCACGCATTCCACTGATACGGCCTCGATAATGAGATCTTGATCCGGCACCGCGAACTCGAATCGGCGGCGGTAACTGCGCTCGAACTCCTCGCGGATCACGCTCACTTCCGCCTGCGGCGCATTTAGTTGCAGCTCGCATGGCAGCGTGGTGTCGCTGCCCCGGTAGCGGATGTGCAGCTGCGCCGCCGCTTGCAGCGATTCTCGCGCCAATCCCTGGCTTCTGAGCTCCGATTCCGCCGCATCTTGAAGCTGCAATGACACAGCGCGTGCCGCAAGCAGACCGGATTCGTCGAGTTCCTGCTCGAGCGCCGCCTCGCGGATCGCGATTTGATCGGCAAGACCCATGCCGTACGCGGACAGCACGCCGGCCAGCGGATGAATGAATACGCGCTTTATTCCCAATGCATCCGCCACGAGGCCCGCATGCTGACCGCCGGCCCCGCCAAAGCACTGCAGCGTATAGCCGGATACGTCATGCCCCCGTGCCACCGATATACGTTTTACGGCGTTGGCCATGCTGCCGACGGCGATCTTGAGCGCACCGCCGGCCGCATCTTCCGAGGAGATGCGCCGATCGCCCGCGCGTGTCATGCGCTGCGCCAATTCGGCAAAGCGGTGCGCAACGACCTCGCCATCCAGGGATTCATCGGCCTTGGGTCCGAACACTCTCGGGAAGTACGCCGGTTGAATGCGCCCGAGCAATATATTGGCATCGGTCAAGGTGAGCGGCCCGCCGCGCCGGTAGCTTGCCGGCCCTGGATTGGCGCCTGCGGACTCGGGACCCACCCGTAATCGGGCGCCATCGAAACCAATGATGGAGCCGCCGCCGGCCGCGATGCTATGAATGCTCATCATCGGCGCCCGCACCCGGACGCCGCCCACCTCGGTGTCGAAAGCGCGTTCGAACTCGCCGGCAAAGTGACTGACGTCCGTCGAGGTGCCGCCCATATCGAAGCCGATGAGTTTGCGATGTCCCTGGGCTTGCGCGGTGCGCACCATGCCGACAATGCCGCCCGCCGGGCCGGAGAGGATGGCGTCCTTGCCGTTGAAGCGCTCGGCTTGGGTCAAGCCGCCCGAACTTTGCATGAAGTAGAGCGGCACCCCGGGCATCAATTCGACCAGCTTATCGCGATAGCGTTTCAATATCGGCGAAAGGTAAGCATCCACCACGGTCGTATCGCCGCGCGGCACCAGCTTCATCAGCGGACTCACACGATGCGAGACCGATATTTGAGTGAAACCGATTTCGCGTGCCAGGGCCTCCGCGGCCAGCTCGTGATGAACGTAGCGATAGCCGTGAAGAAAAACAATGGCGACGGAACGTAATCCGTCGGCGAAGGCTGCGAGCAACTCGGCTCTCAGCGCCGGCGCGTCCAATGCTTGGATGGTGTCCCCGTGCGCACCGATGCGTTCCGCGGCTTCGACTACCCGCGCATACAGCATCTCCGGCAACACAATTCGACGGTCGAACAAGCGCGGCCGCGCCTGCGTGGCGATCCTCAGTGCGTCGCGAAAGCCGCGGGTAATCACCAACACGGTCCGCTCGCCCTTGCGCTCCAACAGTGCATTGGTGGCCACCGTGGTTCCCATCTTGACGCAGGCCACCCGCGCGGGCGAGATCGGTTCTTCCGGCCGAAGCTTGAGCATTCGCCGGATGCCTTCCACCGCGGCGTCCTCATATTGCGCAGGATTCTCCGATAACAATTTGAGGGTGTGCAGTTCACCCTGCGGCGCCCTCCCGATGACATCGGTGAACGTGCCGCCGCGATCGATCCAGAACTCCCAGCGGGTCATGTTTCGACTGCGCGATCCGCAAGAGTGGGTTGGACGCGATCCTCGCCGAGAGTGCGGCCGCGCGTCTCGGGCAGCGCCCAGGCCGAGACGATGACCAGTGCATAGGCCGCGACCGTAAATCCGGCGATGGCCTCGCCCAGCGAGACGTAGCTGCTCAGCACACCGATCAGCGAGGGACAGAAGCCGGCAATTCCGCGTCCGATGCTGTAGCTGAATCCCTGACCCGAGCCGCGTACGGCGCTGGGAAACAACTCAGCCAGGTAGGCGCCCATGCCTGAAAATATCCCCAAAGTAAAAAAACCCAAGGGAAACCCGATCAACAGCATGCCACCCGTGACCGGCGCGCGCGTGTAGATCAATATCAACGCCGCCGCGCAGCAGGCGAACAGCACAAAGCCGCGCCGGCGGCCGATGGTGTCCGCCAGCCAGGCACTCGTCAGGTATCCCGCCAAGGAACCGACGATGACCATCAACAGGTAGCTGGTGGTGCCCCCCACCGAGAGATTCCGCTCGGTGGCCAGGAAGGTGGGGAGCCAGGTGCTCACCGAGTAGTAGGCCGCGAGCATCCCCGTGGACAGCGACGTTGCCAGCAGCGTCGTGCGCAGCAGCGGACGGCGGAAAATACCCAAGAACCCGCCGGACCGTTGATCGGCCTCGCTCCGGGAATGCAATCGCTGCGCGCGCATTTGCAGGAAAACTTTCGGCTCCGGCACTTTGCGACGGATATAGACGACCAGCAGGCCGGGCAGGATGCCCAGCCAGAATAGGATCTTCCAAGCGACTTCCGGCGGCGCCAGCGAACTCACCCCCCAGAACGCCAGGGCCGCGGCCGCCCATCCCAATGACCAGCTGCTTTGCACCAGTCCTACCGCTCTGCCGCGAAAACGCGCATCGATGATTTCGGCGACCAGCACCGAGCCCACGGCCCATTCACCGCCGAATCCGAACCCCTGCATGGCGCGGGTGAAGAACAGCTGCCAAAAGCCGCGCGTAAAGCCGCTCAAGAATGTAAAGACCGCGAACCACAGCACCGTGAGCTGCAATATTCGCGCGCGGCCGTACCGGTCCGCGAGCACGCCGGCGGCCCAGCCGCCGATCGCCGAGGTGATCAGCGCTCCGGAGGCGATGTAGCCCGCCTCGGCCTTGCTCATTCCCCAGATGCTGAGGAGCGCGGGAATGATGAAGCTGTAGACCATGAAGTCGAAGCCATCGAGCCCATAACCCAAATACCCCGCCAGCAAGGTGCGCCGTTCTATTGCAGTCGTCGTTTGCAGCCACATGGACGGGTGCTCCGGCCGCGGCTTACGCGCGTGTGCCCAAACGCAGGCTGTTCCAACCGGCGTCCGCCATCCAGCCGCCATCCACCGGCAAGCTCACGCCGTTGATGAAGCCGCTGCGATCCGAATCAATTAGAAAAGCGATTGTCTCCGCCACATCCTGCGCGGAGGCGAATCGTGCCAGCGGCACGCGGTCCACGATATCCGAATCGCTGTAGGCGCCCGCGCCCTGATCGGCCGAGTCCATTGCGGTTTTGATCCACCCCGGGCACACCGCGTTGACCCTGACGCCGCGTCCGCCCCATTCGGCCGCCAGCGTTTTGGTCAAACCGATGAGTCCATGCTTCGATGCGTTGTAGGCGCTGCGATGGCCGATGCCGGCGAGCCCGGCGATCGACGCGATGTTGACGATGCTGCCCCGCCGCCGCTCGAGCATTTGCGTTCCCAAATAGCGGCACAGTAGGAATGGCCCAAATAAATTCACTGCCATGACCTTCTGCCATTGCTCGGCGCTGGTGTGCTCGGCCGCGACGATGAGGCTGATGCCCGCGTTGTTCACCAGCGCATCCAGCGCGCCGTATTTTGCGGCAATGTGCTCGCTTAAGCGGTGTACGAACTCTTCCGAGGACACATCGCCCGACAGGCCTTCCGCCAGCATGCCCGCTTCGCACAGTTTGGCCACGTGGCTGTCGACGGATTGGACATCCACGAGGATGACCCGGTACAACCGTTGCGCCAGCAGCTGCGCCGCAGCCAATCCGACGCCCTGCGCCGCTCCCGTGATCAAGACCGTCTTGGCCGGCGCCGTCACACTCAAAC
>CAVZJP010000006.1:0-54143 GCA_963775565.1 uncultured Gammaproteobacteria bacterium | reverse complement strand
AGATCGGATGCGCAGCGCCTGGAAGGTTCGCAGCTCGACCCAGGTCAGAAGCTTAGGGTTGGCGGAGAGGTCGGTGCCATCGCCGAAAATGACCGTGATGTGGCCGGCGAGATGGTCGTTGTAGCCCTCCCGCCACAGCGTAAACGCCGAACACGACGGCTCCTTCGCGTAACTCGGTAGAGGGCATGGGCTTGTCGGTGGTCGGTGCGAACACAGGGGCCTGCCTTTCAGCGCCTGGACGGGGACGACCTGCTCGGCGAGGGGTGGCGGAACAGCGCCGCCGCGTTCTCCGAGCACATCATCCGCAGCTCACGGGCCGGGATGTCACCCCAGTACTGCTCGATGACCGCTGGGTGTCGGGCCAGGTGCAGTCGCCGTGCGGGTAGTCGATCTCGACCATGATGTTCTCGACGCCGATCACGTGACGGAGGCCGATCGTGGACGGGTCGTCGAGGTGCAGAACCAGAAGTTCCGGCGCAGCACGTCGGCCGGTCGGACGTCCAGCCCGCGCCGTAGCCGGAGCGGTCGACGATATTGTCGAGACGGTCGATCAGCATCGGCACCCAGCCGATCCCGCCCTCGCTCATCGCGATCTTCGAGGTCGGGGTAGCTCGGACCGTGTACCCCGACCAGAGCCACTCGGCGCACGCGGCCAGACGACAGCTGGCCGAACAGCGCCGCGCCCGAGCTGGAGCGCAGGCGATCCCTCGGCGTGAGGGGTCAGCCGCCCGAGCTCCCGACATGGAGGGTGATCACGGTGTCGGTCTCGGCGCACGCCCGCACGATCGGGTCCCAGTGGTCGCGGTCCCAGAGGTTGGGCAGCCCGATGGCGTGCGGCCGCTCGGGCAGCGTGACCGCGACGAAGCCGCGCTCGGCGTTGCGGCGGATCTCGGCCACCGCCTCGGGGGATCGGCGAGGTGATCAGACCGAGAGGAACGATCCGTTCGGGATGCGGGGCGTACCACTCGTCGAGGATCCAGTCGTTCCACGCCGCGCACGCACGCCGGCGCCGACCTCGGGGTCGCTCGCGAAGACGAACACCCGACCGCAGAAGCCCGCGATCATCGACGGGAAGTTCATCGAGGCCCACACCCCGTTGACGTCCATGTCGGTGAGGCGGGCGTCGATGTCGAAGCACCCCGGCCGCATCTCGGAGAAGCGGAAGGGCTCGAGCTTGGTGGTGTCGCGACGGCGTCCGGCGATCGCGTTCACGCCCACCTGCGTGAAGATCTGGCCGTCGAAGCTCCACACCTCGGCGCCGTTCGCGCTTCACGATCCGCGGTCCACGGTCGCGGAGGTTCGCCGGCAGGCAGCGCTCGAACAGGTGTCGCCGGCTCGACGACGTGGTCGTCGACCGAGATCACCGTGTAGCGCACCTCGCGGGCCTCGGGCTCGGGGAGGAACAGCTCGGTGGACACTGTGCCCCTGGAGTGTGCCGAGGTTCGGCCGCCGCCGCCCGGGCGTTTCCGCCCGGACGGCGTGCCAGGGGTGGATACTGGGCCCAGACGAAACGAGACCGAACAGACAAGGATAAGGGACGGGGAAAGGGGGAGACGGCGTGATCGCTCTGATGGTGACTAGATTTGCGTGGTGCTATCTGTTCGGGATCCTGGTGGCCGGCCTCCTGCGCAGCCACGCCGACATCCTGCGCTCGCTGCACGAGCTTGGTGCAGGGTCGCGGCGACCCGGTGCGCCACGACGACCACGAGGGCTGCCGCCCGCGCCGGTCCCCTGTCAGCCCGACCAGTTTTGCCTGGCCCTGGAGCCAGGCCCCGACCGTGGCCGGCGTCACCCCCCTGCGGTGACGCCCGGGCCATCGGCGTGACCCACGGCGACGGCCTGACCCTGCTCGCCCTTCTTGTCCTCGGGCTCCGCGAGCTGTGCGGCCTTCTGGGACGCATTGGGGTTGGCCAGGCCGGGCTCGACCTGCCCGCCGGCCCAGCGGGTAGTCATCGTCACAAAGGGCCGCCGGGGCCGCGAGATAGGCGGCGAGCGCGCTGGGTGCGCGCGCCGCCCTCGTCCCGGTGGTCATGTGCAGCCGAAGCCTCGATCGACTACGAGGTCCCCGGCTCGCCCTTCTTGGTGCTTGATGCGCCGACGGCAGCCGAGAGGTCGTCGGCGTGGCCAACCACGTGGCGCAGCTGGCCGGCACGGTCTTCGGCGGGCACGCCGACCTTTAATTCGCCTGCCGCGCTTTGGGGCACGTCCACGAAGACCCGCAGGGGGTCGGTTTGCGCCATGCGATACAGCGGTGTGGTGTTCGATGCGCTGCCCGCAGTGACGAGATTGCCGATGTCGATTTTGCGTTCGGTGATGGTGCCGTCAAAGGGCGCGACGACCTGCTTGAACTCCGCCAGGTCCCGGTATTGATCGACTTTAGATTTTCGAGCGCGACCTGCGCATTGGCCGCGTACAGCCGCGCGTTCGCGCTTTCGTAGTCCGCTTTCTTCGCCTCGCGCTCCTGGTCGGAGACGACGCCCTTGGGCGAGTCGCGCCAGCGCTCATTGGTGGACTTGCTGAACTGCGCTTCGGCCTCGCGAGCGGCGACCTGAGCCTCGGAGGATTTCAATTGCGCCTTGGCGGCGTTCAGCTCGGCGTCGAGTTCGGGCGTCTCGATGATCGCCAGGACCTGGCCCTTCTTGACGTGATCGCCGATATCGACAAGCCACTTCGCTACGTAGCCGTTGACGCGAGCGTAGATCGTGGTTTCGAACCACGCCGCGGTCTGTCCGGGCAGAATCAAGTCCTGGCCAATCTGGGCGGAACGGACCGTGATGACATCGACCGGCGGCGCGGCCGTGTACGCCAGGTCCGCCGCCTTCCTGAGAGAGTGTGCGTCGACCAGGCGGATCAGCGTCACCACGACGAAACCCAATGCCAGAATGCCGGCAGCCAGCAGCGCGCCCCTTTTCAGAATCCTGTCCGTCCCCGGCTGAAACTTCGTGGACACGCTGCCTTGCTCGGTTCGCGACGTGTCGTCCGGAATCTCCGAATGCGAATCGGGCGGTGAGGACGGTGACTGTTGCTCGTCAGGCGGTTGCATGGGCGCTACCTATCACTTGTGAATCGCGGACGTGGCCCGGCCGCATTTTGAGCAACCGATACATGGTGGGTACGAAGATCAAGGTCGCGAACGTGGCGAAGAGCAGGCCGCCGATCACGGCCCGACCCAAAGGCGCGTTCTGCTCTCCGCCTTCACCTATACCTAAGGCCATGGGCACCATGCCGAGAATCATCGCGCCGGCCGTCATCATCACCGGGCGCAGCCGTGTGTAGCCGGCGGAGGCCGCCGCCAGCAACGGGTCATCGCCCGCGGCCATGCGCTGATTCGCGAACGTCACGACCAAAATGCTATTGGCGGTGGTCAAACCGATGCACATGAGCGTGCCCATGAGCGCCGGCACGCTCATCGGCGTTTGCGACAGAAACAGCATCCACAGCACGCCACCCAGCGCAAAGGGAACCGCCATCAACACAATCAAGGGGTCAATCCAGCTCTGGAAATTCATGACCAGGAACAGGTACACCAACAGAATCGCGAGCGCGATGCCCGTGAACAGACCCGCATAACTTTCGCGCATGGTCTCGACCTGGCCGCTCAAGGTGACGTGCAGCGCTTTCGAGGCATCCGGTCGATGCGACGCCAGCACCGCATCGATGTCATGCGCGGCAGAGTACAAATCCCGCCCTTGGACGTCGGCGTGCACGTCGAATACCGGCCGGATATTCAATTGCGAGGTCACCAAGGGAATGGCCTCGCGGCCGAAGGCCGCAAGATTCAGCAGCAGCTGGCCCTGTGCACCTTGGGCCCCGGACGTGATCGGCATCGTCTGCAGATCCTGCGAGGTGCCGATGCGGTAAGTCGGCACCTGCACAGCCAGGGAATAACTGACGCTGTTGCGCGGGTCGACCCAGAAATTGGGCGAAGTCTGTGCGCTGGAATTGGTGGCAACGAGAATATTGTTGGCGGCTTCCTGCTGCGTCACGCCGGTCTCGCCGGCCAGCGCCCGGTCCAGATTCACGGTGAGCGCCGGCGCATTCGGAACTTGGAACACGTGAGAATCCACGACGCCCGGCACTTGGGTCAGCGCCCGGGCGATGGTCGATGCCAGGGTGAAGGCCTCGCCCTGATCGGGGCCGGATACCCTGACATCGATCGGCGCCGGTTGGCCGAAATTCAAAACCTGATCCACGATATCGGCGGGCTGAAAGAAGAATTGCAGTTGCGCGAAACGGGCCGGCAACACCTGGCGTAGCTTGGCGATCAACTGTGCGGTGGGCGTGTGCTTCTGGTTCAGGGAGATCAGGATCTCGCCATCCATCGGGCCCACGGTGGCGGAGTCGCTCAAGGCGATGTTGATGCCGCTGTAGGGCAGTCCCAGATTGTCGAGCATCACGTTGATTTGATCGGCGCCGACCAGCCGCCGGATCTCCGTTTCAACCTGGGCAAAGTATTCCTGGGTCTTTTCGAGCCGTGTTCCGGGAGGCGCGCGCACGTGCAAGCGCATCTGACCGGCATCCACCTGCGGGAAAAAGTCTCGTCCCAACTGCGGAAACAGGCACAACGAGGCGACGATCAGTATCGCGAACGCCACCACGGTCATCCTCGGTTCCGAAAGGGTCCAAGCCAGCGAATTGCGATATTTCTCCCTGAAAGATTCGAAGCCGCGTTCGAAGCCGGCTTGCAGGCGCACCAAGAGGTTGTTCGAGACGGCATGCTGTCCCACGGCGCGATGGTGAGGCTCGGCTCCGAAGGCTTGAACGGATTTGCGCATGAGCATGTTGAAAAGTACCGGGACCATGGTGAAGGACAGAGCCAGGCTGGCGAGCAGCGCTCCGATCACCGACAGCGACAGCGGCGCGAATAAATACTTCGCCGTGCCCTGCAGCAGGAACACGGGGACGAAGACGATGCAAATGCACAGGGTGGACAGAAAGGTCGGCAGGCCCACTTCGCGGGCGCCGACGATGATGGATTGGTACAAGGGTTCGTCCATGGCGACATGGCGTTCGATGTTTTCGATCACCACCGTGCCGTTGTCCACAAGGATGCCGATCGCCAGTGCGAAACCGCCCAGCGTCATGGTGTTCAGCGTTTGTCCGGTCAGGTAAATGAACAGCACCGCCGTGATGATGGACAAGGGAATGGCCGCAAGAATGATCAGCGACAGACGCATATTGCCCAGGAACAGAATGATCACCAGCGCAGTCAGGGCGGCGGCCATGCAGGCGCTCAAGGCCACACTGTTGAGCGCCGCCTTCACGAACACCGACTGATCGAACAGGGGTTTGATATCGACGCCTTGCGGCAGCACCTTCTTGATTTCCTCGATTGCCGCGCGCACCCCATTGATGACGGCGAGCGTCGACACGCCGCCCGTCTTGCGGATGGTCATCAATGCACCGGGCGTGCCGTTGACCGCGACCGAATTGGTTTGAACTTGGAAGCCATCGTGCACATGGGCCACATCGCGCATGAACACCGTGCGGCCGTCCATCTGCTTGATGGGGAAGGCATTGATGGATTCGATGACGTCCGGCGAGTTGTTCATCGCCAGCGAGTAGTCCTTATCGCCTATCTTGACGTCGCCGGAAGGCAGGATGACATTCTGGCGTTGCAGCGCCGCGCTCACATCCGAGGCGGATAGGCCGCGTGCTTGTAAGGCCTGTGAATCCAAATCCGCCATGATTACGCGCGGCTTGCCGCCGTAGGGATAGGGAACCTCCGCGCCGTGCACCACGGCCAGCGCGGGACGAATGATGTTCTGGCCCAGATCGTTGAGCTTGGTATCGGGCAGGGTCTTACTGGAAAGGCTCAGCTGGATGATGGGCACGTCCGTGGCGCCGTAGCGCAATACCAGCGGCGGGGTGATGTTCGGCGGCATGTACTTGAGCACGACCAGTGCGCTGCTCGCCAACTGCGAGATCGCGCGGGTCACATCCGCACCCTCGTGGAGATACACCTTCTCCACGCCGACGCCTTGATAACTCACCGCCTCGATCCGCGAAATATCATCCACCAAGGAGGCGAGCTGCCGCTCGTGCAGCGTCAGAATGCGGTTTTGCATGTCCTGCGCGCTGATGCCGTTGTACGTCCAGACCACCGCCACGACGGGGATGTCGATTTCCGGAAAGATATCGACAGGCATGCGCAGCGCGGCCCCGATTCCCATGAGACTGATCAGAATCAGCATGGCCACCACGGTGTAGGGGCGTTTCAGGGCAATTTCGACGACGGACATGCGGAGAGCCTAACTGACCGAAAGAGGCGATGAGTCATGATCGGCCGTGACTTTGGTCATTTTTTGGAAGTGACTTTAGTCACTTTCAATCACGGTGCCGCTGTTTTGCGGACAATATCGCCAATTCGGTCCTGGTATTGGCGTGCAGCTTGGCCATGATGCGGCTGACATAGTTCTTGACCGTTCCCTCGGCCAGGAACAGAGCGGCGCCGATCTGCCGATTGCTCATGCCTTCCGCGATCAGGCCGAGCACCTTCTCCTCTTTTTCGTTCAACGGCTCCGTCATGAGCGCCGCCCTCGCCGAGTCCTCGCGCAGCGTGGCGGATTCGGTGGACTGCGCGAGCCGGCGAAACTGATCCATCACCTTGCGCGCGATTTGCGGGGTCAGCCGGGACTCGCCGCGCTTCAAGGCGCGGATGGTCTCGAGCAGTTCATGCTCTTCCGCATCCTTCAAAAGATAGGCATGGGCCCCGGCGCGCACCGCTTCAAACACGGTCTCATCATCGTCCAGCGTGGTCAGCACCAGGACTTGAGTGTTGGGATGCGCCCGGGTGATTTCGCGAGTGGCAACGACGCCGCTCTTGACGGGCATGTGCAGATCCATCAAGACGATATCCGGATGAAGCGATTCGGTGAGCTCCACGGCCTCCACGCCGTTGCAGGCTTGGCCCACGACTTCCATGTCCGGTTCCATGGACAGCAGCAACGCGGCGCCGCGGCGCACCAGCGCCTGATCATCCGCAATGATGATCCGGATGGGGGCAATGCGCGCCGTCTGCGCGCCATTCACCGTGACAATAGGCACCGTCGCTCGCTCCGCAATAGTTCGGTGAAATGATGCGGCCCGCGGAACGCGAAGGGGAAGTGACTTTAGTCACTTTATCGTGCGACCTGGATCGCGAGAGCGCACGCGACCCAGGCCGGATTTCGAGAAGACGGAGTGGCGGTCGTTGCTTCTTAGCCCGCTTTCGCCTCCGCGGCGCGCTTGCGGAAGGCGGCTTCTCCTGCATCGGATACCTCGACCCATTTCTGGTTGGGGGAGGCCTCGGCCTGGTAGTTGTCGTGCCAGTTCCACCACTTGTACGGCGGGGATTGGGGGTAACCCTCCGGCGAGTCCTCCCAAGTCTCCTGACGGCCAAGCGGCGTGATGTCGAGGTAGCTCCAGGTGGTCCCCATTGCCTCGTCGCCCCGGCTATGGATGAAGTAGGTGCGGAACACCCGCTCGCCATCGCGGAAGAACACGTTGTGGCCGTGCCATTCATCGACGTCGAAGTCCGCATCGAAGCCGTCGGTGATGGTGTACCAGGGCATCGCCCAACCCATCCGCGCCTTCAGTCGCGCGATGTCCGCTTGCGGCGCGCGTGAGACATAGGCGAGGGTGGTGTCGCGGGCGTTCAGATGCGAGAGGTGAGCGACCTGATCGGCGCCCAAGGAACAGCCGCGGCAGGCGTGGTCCGGCCAGCCCAGCACCCCCGGCTCGAAGAAGGCGCGGTAGACGATCAACTGACGGCGGCCCTCGAACATATCGAGCAGGCTGACCTTGCCCTTGGGTCCCTCGAACTCGTACTTCTTATCCACGGCCTGCCAGGGCATCCGGCGGCGTGCGGCGGCCAGCGCGTCGCGGGAGCGGGTCAAGGCCTTCTCCTTCACGAGGAGCCGCTGGCGCGCAGCCTCCCACTCCTGCTGCGAGACAATCGGGGGGATGCTTATTGCCATCTTCTTTCTCCTGCAATTGACAGATCGAGACGACGATCTGAAGAATTTTCTGAACATGCCGACGCACGCCGCCAGAATGCCTCCCGTGGATCCGGCTCCGGCGACTGCCGACTGCTGTGCTTGCGATGCATACTGGGCACATATGTCCCTCCTTCGGATAAATGTCGGGTACTTGGCTGTGAGATAGTTTAGGGACGGAGCTCAAACGATGAGAGTGACAAATGTGTCGGGATTCCGATGGATTCGCTGATCACTGCCGCGGCCCGTGCGCTCGCCGCGGGTGATGTCCTCGGCGCATTGAAGCGGGTGGCCCTGCGCAACGATGCGCCGGCGCTCGCGCTCCGAGGCATCGCGATGGCGCGGCTCGGCGATCTTGTGCGTGCGAAGACTCTCTTGCGAAGCGCGGCGCGCGCGTTCGGTCCGAAAGAGGCGGTGGCCCGCGCAAGATGCGTCGTCGCCGAGGCCGAGATCGCGCTGGTCTCGCGCGACCTGGGCTGGCCTGCGAAGGCGCTCGACGCCGCGCGCGCCACGCTCGAGGCGCACGGCGATCGCGTCAATGCAGCGCATGCGCGGAATCTCGAGATCCGGCGCCTCCTCTTGATCGGTCGTCTCGACGAGGCCGAGCGCAAGCTCGCACAGCTTGACCCGGCGCCCTTTCCGCCCGCCTCGAGGGCTGCCCATGAACTCCTCGTAGCGGGGATCGCGATGCGACGCCTACGGACGAAGCCGGCGCGCGCGGCGCTCGCGCGGGCCGAGCGCGCTGCGGGATACGCCGAAATCCCCGCGCTGACGGCGGAGATCGAAAGCGCAGCACTCGTCCTGAATACGCCGGCGGCGCGCCTGATTGCGCGTGGCGAGGAACGGCCCATCGTGCTGGACGAGATCGAGACGCTGCTGACCTCGGGCGCGCTGGTCGTGGACGCGTGCCGCTACTTGGTGCGTGATGATGGAAATATGGTCTCGCTCGCGACGCGACCCGTGTTGTTCGCGCTTGCGCGCGCGCTGGGTGAAGCATGGCCCGCAGAGGTGCCGAGGGGCGCGCTCGTTGCACGCGCCTTCCGAGGCAGGCGCGCCGATGAATCGTATCGCGCACGGTTGCGGGTCGAACTCGGGCGGCTTCGCGTGAAGCTGAAGAGGCTGGCCGGCGTCAGCGCGACCCAGCGAGGTTTTGTGCTGGCGCCGCGCCGGGCCCGCAAGGTGGTCGTACTGGCGCCGCTCGTCGAAAATCAGCATGCGGCGCTGCTGGCCTTCCTTGCCGACGGCGAGTCGTGGTCGAGTTCGGCCCTGGCGATTGCGCTGGGGACGAGCCCGCGCACCGTGCAGCGGGCGCTCGAGTCCTTGAGCGCATCGGGCAAGGTGCAGTCCTTCGGCCGCGGGCGAGCACGACGATGGATGACCCCGCCCGTGCTGGGATTCCCGACAATCTTGTTACTCCCCGGCCCGCTGCCGGGCGACTAGGATGGAGGCATGAAACGATCTGCAGCCGAAATCCTCCGTGAATATGGACCTTTTCCCGGCGTCGACAGCGTGGGTGGGGTGACATTTGACGGCCACAACGTCTGGATTGCGGTCGGGGACAAGTTGAGCGCCTTTGATCCTGCGAGCGGCAAGTTGCTGCGTTCCATCGATGTCGTCGCGCATGCGGGGACGGCGTTCGACGGCGAGCACCTGTATCAGCTCGCGGAAGATCGCATCCAAAAAATCGATCCGAAGACCGGCGAGGTGCTCGCGACCATCCCGTCGCCCGGCCGCGGCGCCGACTCCGGCCTTGCCTGGGCCGAAGGGTCGCTCTGGGTGGGGCAGTATCGGGATCGGAAGATCCACCAGGTCGATCCGCAGACCGGGGCGATTCTTCGCACCATCGAGTCCAACCGATTCGTCACCGGGGTCACCTGGGTCGAAGGCGAGTTCTGGCACGGCACCTGGGAGGGCGACGAGAGCGATGTGAGGCGAGTCGATCCTGAAACGGGAGACGTGCTGGAGAGGCTCGAGATGCCGTCCGGAATCGGCGTGTCGGGACTCGAGTCCGATGGCGGCGATCGGTTTTTCTGCGGAGGTGGAAAGAGCGGCAAGGTGAGAGCCGTTCGCCGACCCAATCGTACGGCGGCAAAATGAGAGCAGCGTT
Source organism: uncultured Gammaproteobacteria bacterium (assembly GCA_963775565.1). Lineage (GTDB taxonomy): Bacteria > Pseudomonadota > Gammaproteobacteria > Steroidobacterales > Steroidobacteraceae > Bog-1198. The sequence continues at coordinate 44,060 of CAVZJP010000006.1, read as the reverse complement.
AGAGAATAATTAAGTTAGCTCGAGGCGCCGCCGAGCGCCATTTACCGGAACCTTCAGATTCGCGCATCCGTCACTTATAGCGTGGATGTATCGAATGTAAATGGAGGTTCCTATGTTTAAGAATCAAATATTCACTTTCAACGGGCGCGCCGCCCTGATCGCCGTGGCCCTGGCGGCCGCTTTATCGGGATGCGCGACTCTCCAGGCTGATCAAAAATGCGAATCGGCGGGATGCGGCAGGATGCGCAGATTTCCGCCGCCGTCGAACAGTCGTTCGCCCGGCACCCGGAGCTCGGCGCCCCGGGCGACTTGCGGGTGGAGACGCTCAATCATGTGGTGTACCTGAATGGTATTGTGTATACCGATTCGCAGCGCGCTATTGCCGATTCGATTGCGCTGATGGCGGGCAATAATGCGCCGATCGTCGACTCGATTGCCGTCGACAACAAGTAGTATCGCGTCGTGATGGCGGGGTGCGGCGGCATTCGGCAACCGGAGAGTGCCGACGCACCTGAGCTAGGGGAGGTGGGTGGCTATCCCGATTGCTACTTGGTGTGCCCCGGTAGCCGGAAACGACTGTGATATGCCGCGAATGATGCTTTCAATTGCGGCCGGAGGAGATCGACGCTGACTTTTCCTCGGCTTGGTAGGCCGCGGACAAAGTTCCCTTGCCGGTCGCGATGGGCAGAAGCGTAGGGTAGAACTGCACGAAGGTGGTGTCGACCGCGGCGTGCTGGGCGTGGCAGGAATAGCACTCGGCCGATCGCGGGGTCATTTTCGAAGGCTTCGCGTCGTCGAATCCAAAGAACGCCCATCCGCCCTCAAAGCGCGTGGTGTCCTTCACATGAACTTCGCGGCCCATGATCTCGCCTTGGAAATTGCCGCTCTTGTTGATCGAACCGCGATCCTTCGCGCCGCGGGCTTCGAGCAGGAGCATGGTTTTATCCGGCCAGGTACCGGTCTCGATGAATGTCTTGTAAGCGCCGGGTTCGACGAAAACATTGTCGAACATGTGATGACCCATCCGCATTGCCGGGTTGTAGCTCATGTCGAATCCCGAACTCAAGTACACCCAGGTCCGGTAGTCCTCGGGCAGCACCAAGCGGCCGTCATCGGTGTAGACCGGAGCGCGGACCGGGTTGCCGGCCGATTGGCACAGCGCGGTCGCGCAAGGAAGTGACAGGGCCGCGATCAATGTCAGTGATTTGATGTTCATGGAATCAAGTATGGCTATTGAGCGACGGTGCGGCCAGTCCGCTCACTGCAGCAGGCCGGGGATTGGCTGCATTCTTGGAGCCGGTGCGCATGCGGTGGGGTACGATTCGAGCAATGGAATCCGCAAGCAATAACGACTCGCCGCGCTGGCTGTGGATTGTCTGCATCTGGGCCACCTTGGGCGCCTTCGATGCCACGCAGACCATCGTCTCCATGCGCTCGCAAGGCATGCACCACGATTGGGTCAAAGTGTTCATCACGGAGACCTTCACCTGGGTGCCCTGGGCGCTGGCAACGCCCTTTGTGATTCGCCTGGGCCGCCGTTATCCCCCCGCGAGTCTGAATCCCGCGGTGTGGCTCATGCACGTGGCCGTGATCATCGCGATCGCCATCGTGACCGCCGCCTGGTCCGCGCTGCTGGAAATGTTGCTGCAGCCCTGGAAGCCGGATTTCGAAACCAGCCCCTACCTTCATGCCTGGGCGTCGAAAAGCAATGGCAATCTGGTGCCGGCCTTGATCGTGTATGCCTTCATCCTGGCGGCAAGCTACGTGCTCGATTCGAAGGCGCGGCTGGCCGCGCAGCGAACCGACGCCGCGAGGCTGAACGAGCAACTGTCGGCGGCACGCTTGAACGCCTTGCAGCGGCAGATCGAACCGCACTTCATTTTCAACACGCTGAACGCCGTCGCGGGCTTGGTGCGAGAGCGAAAAAACGACGCCGCGGTGAGCATGCTCGTCAACTTGAGCGACTTTCTTCGCAAGGTGGCGACGGAGTTCGGCGACCATGAGGTTGCGCTGGGACAGGAAGTGGGGACGCTGGGCAAGTATCTCAAGATTCAGGAGGTGCGGTTTGCGGAACGGCTGAAGCTGGAACTGCGCATTCCGCCGGAGCTCGCCCGGGCGAGAATTCCCAGCCTGATTCTGCAACCCTTGGTGGAGAATGCCATCAAGCACGGAATTGCGAAGCGGGTGCAGGGAGGCGCGCTGTGCGTCGACGCGGCGCGCGTCAAGGACAGGCTCATCTTGAGCGTCTACAACGATGGCCCATTGCTGGATGCCGTCGATGGCGCCACCGAGGCGGCCAAACCTGGCATCGGGCTCGCCAACTTACGCACTCGTCTGGCGCTCCTGTATGGCGGCGATTTCGATCTGCGTCTCGAGAATCACGCGGGTACGGGCGTCAAAGCTTCGGTGACCCTGCCGTACCGCGAGTCATGAGCGAGAAGGGCAACCGAAGATCCGGGCACTGGTGGTGGATGATGAGCCGCCGGCGCGCAGCAATCTTCGCGTACTGCTGTGCGAGGATCCGGACGTCGTCTCGATAACGGAATGCGGATCGGGGGCCGAGGCCGTGGCGCAGATTCGATCCACCCGGCCCGATCTGGTGTTTCTCGATGTGCAGATGCCCGAGTGCGGCGGATTCGAAGTGCTGGAAATATTGAAGGGCGACGAGACATTGCCCGTCATCGTGTTTGTCACCGCATACGATGAGTATGCGCTGCGTGCCTTCGATGCCGGAGCGCTCGATTATTTATTGAAGCCATTCGATGATGCACGTTTTAAGCTCGCGATGCAGCGGGCCAAGGAGAAGATCGCCAGCCGCGGGGCGCTGCAGCCGCAGGAGACGCGGCGCTTGACGGTGCGCAGCGCCGGCGAAGTGGCCTACGTGCCCATCCCGGACATCGATTGGGTGGAGGCGGCGGATTACTACGTGTGCCTGCACGTGGGCGCCAAGTCGCACCTGCTCCGGCGCAGCATGGGAGAGCTGGAGCGTGAGCTCGACCCTTCCGTCTTTTGCCGCATCCATCGCTCGACCATCGTCAACTTGAGCAGGGTGCTCAAACTGGAACTCGACCGGGGCGGCGAATACCAAGTGATTCTGAAGGGCGGCGCGAGACTGCGCTTGAGCCGCCGGTTTCGCAAGGATCTGCAAGCCCGAATGCACGAATTCGGCTAAACGCGACGCTAGAACGCGGCGGGATAAGCCCCGCCGTCGAGCAGAATATTCTGGCCGGTGATGAATCCTGCGTGCACGCTGCAGAGAAACGCGCAAGTCTGGCCGAACTCCGCCGGCGTGCCGAAACGCTTCGCCGGAATCTTCGCCAGGGTGCGTGCCGCCGCGTCGGCCTCGCTCACGGAGGTGCGCTTCGCGGCAAGAGTCAAGTTGCTGCGCAAGCGGGCCGTGTCGAAACTTCCCGGCAGCAGATTATTGATGGTGACGTTTTTGTCGGCGACGCTGCGGCCGACTCCCGCCACGAAGGCGGTGAGTCCGGCGCGCGCGCCGCTCGACAGATCGAGCCCCCCGAGCGGCATCTTGACGCTCACGGAGGTGATGTTGACGATGCGGCCGAAGCCGCGCGCGCTCATGGAGTCGATGACTTTTTGAATGAGTTCAATCGGCGTCACCATGTTCATGGTCACGCCATCGAGCATGGCCTGGCGGCCCAGCTCGCGAAAATTGCGCAGCGGCGGGCCGCCGTTGTTGTTGACCAGAATATCCGGTGCGGGACAAGCCGCCAGGAAGGCCGCCTGGCCCTCCGCGGTGGAGACATCGGCGACGACGGGCGTGACATTCACGCCCCAGGCCTGCCTGATCTCCGCGGCGGTCTGCTCCAGCAAGGCGCATTGCGCCCGTTGACGACCAAATCCACCCCGGCTTCAGCGAGCGCCTGCGCACAGCCCTTGCCCAAGCCCTGACTCGACGCGCAGACAATGGCGCGGCGCCCCCGCAGACCTAGGTCCATGACACCTCCGGTAAGAATCTTGCGATGATCGCAAGGATCGTATAGCCGCATGTAGTATGCACGCAATGCCTGTCAAGGGCGCCGCCCGACCTTCGCCACTAGCCCCTGATTTGCTGCCGATACTCGGGAATTGCGGCGGCGCGAGCCTATTTTTCATCACCCCGAATTCGGTACGACGCGCCGCGACTACGAGGCCATGACGCACCCCGATTTCTGGGAGGTGGGCGCATCGGGTCGGCGCTACAGCCGGGAGTTCGTGCTCGATACGCTGGAGAGCAGGCTGCCCGACCCCGACGAAGACAAGTGGGTGACCAGCGATTTTTTGTGCCGCGAAATCGGCGCCGACAACTACCTCATCACCTACACTCTGGCTCAAGGACAGCGCATTACGCGGCGCGCCACGCTGTGGCGCCGGACTAAGGGGGCTGGCAGGCTCTGTATCACCAAGGCACCATCGTGGACGCGCCGCCGTAAAGAATCGCCATGCTGCAGCTACAAAACATCTACAAGAAATTCCAAGATCGGCAGGTGCTCACCGATGTGAACATGACCGTGCCCCAGGGCGCCACGCATGCGCTGATCGGTGCCAGCGGCTCGGGAAAAACCACGCTGCTTCGCATCACCTTGGGGCTGATTCCCTTCGACAAGGGCTATGTGAAAATCAACGACCAGGCGTTGCTCTCGTTCAGTCCTTCGGCCTGGGCCGACCGCATCGGCTATGTGCCGCAAGAGGGCGGACTGTTTCCGCACTTGAGCGCGAGCGACAATGTGTCGCTGGTGCCGAGAATGCGCGGATGGGAGAAAACCAGAATTGCGGAGCGCGTTGAGCAATTGCGCGAACTGGTCGATCTCACGGCGCGTGCGCTGCGCCGATTCCCGCATGAGTTGAGCGGCGGTCAGAAGCAGCGCGTGGCGATCATGCGCGCGGCGATGATGGATCCGCAGTTGATGCTGCTCGATGAGCCGATGGCGGCGCTGGATCCCCTCATTCGCCGCAACCTGCAAACGGAACTGAAAGCCATTTTCCAACGCCTGGATAAGACCGTGCTGATCGTCACCCATGACTTGGGCGAGGCGGCGTTTCTCGCCGAGCAAATCACGCTCTTGCATCAAGGCAGAATCATTCAAAGCGGTAGTTACCTTGATCTGCTGCAACACCCGGCTGACCCGCTGGTGACGGCGTTCATCAATGCGCAGCGCACGCTGGCCGATGCGGTGCAGGTCGCATGATGGCATCGCAGGCTCGCCCTTGGTTGTTGCCGGCGCTGTGTTGCCGGCCGTGGCCTGCGCCGCCGATCATATTGTGGTCGGTTCGAAAGTCTTCACCGAAGGCTACATGCTGGGAGAGGTCGCGGCGCAGACCATCGAGGCGAATTCGACCGTGCCGGTGGAGCGCAAGCTCGGCATGGGCAACACCGGCATTCTGTTCGAGGCGCTGAGCAGCGGCGCGATCGATGTCTATTCGGATTACACCGGCACCTTGAGCGAAGCCATTTTGAAGCAGCCCAACTTGAAGTCCATCCCCGATATTCAAGCGGCACTGGCCAAGATGGGTTTGGTGATGTCAGATACCTTGGGATTCAACGACACCTACGCCTTGGCGGTGAAAGAGTCGTTTGCGGAAAAAAATAATCTGCGTGACATCAGCGATCTTGGCAACATCGAATCCGAGCCTCATCGCCGGTTCTCCTACGAGTTCATGGACCGCCAGGACGGATTTCCGGGATTGACCCAGCGCTATCGATTGCACTTCGACCCGCGGCGCGTCAGCCGCATGGAGCACAGCCTCTCGTTTCAGGCGATTGATGACGGCGCGGTCAACTTGATCGATCTTTATTCCACCGATGCCAAGATCGAGAAATCCCGCCTGCGGGTGCTCAAGGACGACCTCGGATACTTTCCGGTGTACCAAGCGGTCTGGGTGGCCCGAAAGGAATTCACGCAATCGCATCCCAAGGAATGGCAGGCGCTGCAAAAGCTCGAAGGCTCGATCAACGAGCAGGCGATGGTTGCCATGAACGCCAAGGCGGACATCGAGCACCAGAGCTACGCAAAAATCGCCGCCGAGTTCCTGGGCGCCGAGGCGCCGCGCGCGCAGAGCTGGCAGGCCGGCGTTTTGCAGCGCACGCGCGAGCATTTGTGGTTGGTGGGCTTATCGCTGTTGTTTTCCATACTCATCGGCATACCGTTGGGCTTGATCGCCGTTCGCTTCCACGCCGCGGGGCAGGCCATATTGATTTGAGCGCGCGTGATTCAAACCGTGCCCTCGCTCGCGCTGCTATGCTTGTTGATTCCGGTGTTCGGCGTGGGCACCAAGCCGGCGCTGGCGGCACTGTGCCTGTACAGCTTGTTGCCGGTGGTGCTCAACACCTTCACGGGCGTGCGCACGGTTGATCCTGCGCATTTGGAAAATGCCCGGGCATTCGGCTTGACCCGTCCGCAAATCCTGTTTCGTATCGTTCTGCCGCTGGCGAGTCCGACGGTGCTCGCCGGCATCAAGAACGCCACCATCGTGAGTATCGGCACCGCCACGCTGGCGGCACTGGTGGGAGCAGGGGGCTATGGCGCGCCCATCGTCTCGGGCCTGTCATTGAATGATGTTCCCACCATTCTCACCGGCGCCATCCCGGCCGCCCTCATGGCGCTCATTGCGTACGGGCTTTTCGAGTTGCTCGGTCGGCTGCTGATTCCTTCGGGCTTGCGCGAGCAATCCAAGATCGCCCAAGCCGGGCCCCGCTGAACTCAAGCAAGCAACGACGGGCGGTAATGTTCGACGGCCGGAAAGGGATCGTAGAAGTGATGCAGCAGCGCGCGCCAACGCTGGTACTCGGGCGACTGCCGAAACCCCACGGTGTGATCCTCGAGCGCGCGCCAATGCACGAGCAAGATGTAGCGGCTCGGCACCTCAACGCAGCGCCGCAGTTCGTGACGGAGGTACCCCGCATCGACGAGATCAAACTCGAGGCTTCGGAAAATGCGGCCTCAAAAGCGGCGCATTCAGGAGCGCGCACGTTGAGGATGGCGACCTCGAGAATCGGCACGGCGTTCACGCCTGCTCCTGGGCGTGGCCGGGCGGATACTCGGCGTATTCCGGAAGGTGATCGCCGAACTTGATCCAAGGCAACCGGCTGCCGGTGAAGATGTGCTCCTTCGGCGGCGCCGCGTTGGCGTCGTCGAGGCTGCAGGTGGTGATGTCGACCTCGTCGGCGCGATCAGTGTGCTCGAAGGTCAGCTGCGTCGCGCACTGCGGGCAAAACGAACGGGTGCCCTTCGATGTGGATCTGAATCTCGAAGGCTCGCCCTGCACGAACTTAAAATTGTCCCCGCGGCACGCTGAACCAGGCGACAAACGGCGCGCCGGTGGTTTTTCGGCAGATGGTGCAATGGCAAATCGATTCCTGAGAGATCGGACCCACCGCTTCGTAGCGGATCCGCCCGCAATAGCAGCCGCCGTGGAACACGGTCTCAGCCCTCACCGCCAGCCCCCGCGCAACTGCCACAACAGGAACGCGTAGGTGTCCGCGGCTTCGCGGTCCTGTTGTGCGCGCGTGGAGCCGATGCCGTGGCCGGCGTCGTAGTCCACGCGCAGCAGTATGGGTTTGCCCGAGGTGCTGGCGGCCTGCAGCCGCGCCGTCATTTTGCCCGAGATGAAAGGGCGCGACGCGCGGATCGGTCACGCCGGTGGTGAGCAGCACCGCAGGATAGGGCGTGCCGTCCTTCACCGATTGGTAGCTGTCGATGCTCTTGAGCGCCTTGTAGCCGTTGGCGTCGGCGATCGCACCCCACTCGGGCTCCTCGGCATAGCCATCTTGCTCGACGACATAGCGCAAGGGATTGGACCAGCCGACGCCGTCGATCACGGCCGCGAACAACTCGGGCCGCTCGGTGATCGCGCGTCCGACGGTGATGCCGCCGGCGGAACGGCCGCCGATGGCGAGATGTCTGGACGAGGTGTATTTCTTGGCGATGAGTTCCTCGCACACGGCGATGAGATCGCGCCAGGTGTTGGGCTTGTTGTCCAGCTGCCCGGCCTTGTGCCATTCGCGGCCGTATTCGCCGCCGCCGCGCACATTGGCGTAGCCGACGATGGCGCCGGCATCGACCAGCGCGAGAGTGCTGCCGGCGAAGGTCGGCGTGTACGCGGCGATGCCATAGGAGCCGTAGGCGGAAATCCAGGTCGGTGCGCTGCCGTCCATCTTCAGGCCCTTGCTGTACATCAAGGTGTACGGAATCTTGACGCCGTCCTTCGCCGTCGCAAAGAAGCGCTGGCTTCGTAGGCGCTGACATCGATGGCGGGCTTGGGCGTAATGCCGGTGTCGGTGAGGCGCCCTGCGCTGTTCGACGGACCAGATGCCGGCCGGCGTGAGCCACCCTGGCAACGATATCAATATGCCGTCCTCGCTCGGGTACGGCAAATACTGCGCCGATGGTGCCGTCGAAGGGCAACGCGATGTCGCTCGACCTTGCCGTCGCGGCCCAAGCGCTGCAAGCGGCTGATGCCGCCGTCCATGATTCGCAAGTAAATGCCGTCACGGGCGCGCGCGGCACCCTCGATCACGAATCGTGGCGTGCTGCGGCACCACGACGGCGCCGTTCAAGATGCTGGGCGCGGCGGCGGAAGTCTTGACGATGCGGCCGCGCGGCGTGCCTTTGTTGACCAGCAGGTACAGATCATCGCCGTCGAGTTCGAAGTCGGTGACTTCATCATCGAAGCCGGCAAATGAGCCTGCCACTTCGCCTTGCCGGCGATCGCATCGGCTCAAGGGCGCGATGAAGCCGCGCCATTCCGGCCGCACGTCGGAAAGCAACAGGACCGCCCAGCGAGAGCCCGGAGAAGCGATGATCAGCGGCGATTGAATCTTGTCGTAGTCGAGTCCCGGGACGAGTCCGCGCTTCATCAGGATGGGATCGGAATTAGGATCGGTACCCCAAGCGATGGAAGCGTGCCTGGCTATCCAAGTAGCGCTCGGGCGTCGCCACCGCCGCGGTCAGCTGATTGTAGAAAAATCCGCTGCCGTCATCGAGCCAGGAAGGACTCGCCGCCTCGGTGTTGGGGATGGTTTCGGGCAGATCCTTGCCGTCGGCGACCTTTAAGAACGTGCAGCAGCGAGTCCTCGCTGCCGTCCTTCGACAGTCCGTACACCACGTACTTGCCGTCCGGCGAGGCGCGCCACCAATCGAGCGACATGTGGCTCTTGCTGCTGCTGAGCGCCGTGGGATCCACCAGCACTCGGCTCTCGGCCGCTCCGCCGGCGCGCACGAAAAGCTTGAAATTATCCGCGCCCAAGGGGCGCTGCTGGAAGAACAGCAGGCCGCCGGCGCGCTGCACGCGGCTCGTGGCCACGGTTTCACCGGACAGTTCCTGGATGCGCTTGAGCAGCGCCGTCGCGAGCGGGCAAGGCATCGAGTACCGCGCGCGTGCGATCGTTTTGTGCCTTCAAGTAAGGCAGCCAATCGGGGTCCTTGGAATTTTCCATCCAGCGATAGGGATCGCTCAACGTCTCGCCGAAGTAGGTGTCGTGCACGACCTCGACTCGTGCCACCGGCGCCGGGGGTATCGCCGCGGCGGCCGCGAGCAAGCTCCTCGGCAACAGGGACATCGACAGCATGCCGGCGCTGCCGGCGATGAATTGGCGGCGATCGAATTCCATCTTCATAGTTTGACTCGTGGGTTTGTTTGGCAAGGTATCGAATGCATCAAGTCGACGTGCTGTCGAACAACAATGTACTGAAGAGTACCGAGGCGCCGTTCCACAGGATTTGAATGCCGATGCAGAACAAAAGAAACGCCGACAGCCGCACCACGATGGTGGTGCCGGTGGGGCCGATGAATTTGGCGACGCGCGCCGAGTATCGATAAAGACCGTAAATGCTCAAGGACAAAAGCGCCGTTGCCGCCAGGGTCTCGATGAAAAATGCGAGCGTCGAGACATGCAGGCCCGTGGGCCGTCCCGCTCCCAGCGAAACCGCCACCGAGATCGTTCCGGGGCCCGTGGTCAGGGGCAGGGTGAGCGGATAGAACGCCAGCCGGCTGGGCGGCGCCGACATGTATCGGGTGTTCGGCGTTTCGCTGCGCCGTTGTTCGACCGCGTCGGGCGCATTGAGCATGCGCCATCCCGAGGCCGCGACGATGATGCCTCCGGCCACCCGCAGCACCGGGATGGTCACGCCGAAGAACTCCAGCACATAGGCGCCAAGATACAAAGAGAGGGCGACGATGGCGAAGGAATAAATCCCCACCCAGCGCGCCATCTGCGAGCGAATCTCGGGTTCGAGATCGCGGGTCGCGCCGAAGAAAATGAATGTTCCCGATAGCGGGTTGACGATGGAGAACAACGCCGTGAAGGAAAGCAGGAAGGTGCTGAAGCTCAAGCTCATGAGGAAGTCTAGTGCGGCGCCTGGGTCGCCTGGAGGACAGCTTGCACCAGGGCTTGCGGCGTGTAGTGATCTGCCAAGGGCGTCAGCCCTAAGCGCACGATGACAAGCTGGCGCGAGCGAATGATGGCGATGCTTTGACCGTCGTGGCCTGACATGTAAAAGGTATCGGGCGGAATATCGAAAGCCGCGTCCGGATTCTCGCCGGGGGTTTTGGCATCCGAACCCCACAGCCATACCATGCCGTGGCCATACTGGCCATTGGAAGCCTTCACCGGGGTGGCCATCATGGACACATAGCCTGCGGGAAGCAGCGCCTGGCCATGCCAAACACCGTCCTGCAGCAGGAACTGGCCATAGCGCGCCCAATCGCGCGCAGTGGCATACATATAAGAAGAGCCCACCAGCGTGCCCGTCTCGTCCTGCTCCATGGTGGCCGTGGTAATCCCCAGCGGCAGAAACAATCGCTCGTCAATGTAATGGGGAGCGCCTAATCCCAATGTGTCCTGCACGATGCGCGACACAATCAACGCGGTGCCGCTGGAGTAGCTCCACGCCTCGCCGGCCCGATTGACCATCTGCTGATCACGCGCGAAGCCGGCCATATCGGGTTGAAGGTAGAGCATGCTGGTGAGATCGGACACCGGACCGTAGTTTTCGTTGAAGTACAGGCCGCTCGACATCGCGAGCAAGTCAGCGATGCGAATGCGCTCGCGACCATCGCCGGCGGGCCAAAGATTGGCTTGATCGAGCTTGAGTTTGCCGTCCTTGACCAACAGACCCACGATGCCCGCCATCACGGTTTTGGTCATGGACCAGCCGAGCAAAGGCGTGTCGGCGCTGAAGCCTTTTGCATAGCGCTCGGCGACGATGCGGCCATGATCGACCACCAACAGCGCCCGCGCCCCGGGACCGGCGAGGGTCTCGTTGGCCAGCAGGCGGTCGAGCGCGGGATTGGTTTGCACGGCGCCGCCCTCCGGCCAGAGCCCGCTGTCGGCCGCAGAACCATTGGGCGCAGCTTGCGCCGGTTTGCGAGCCGGCTCGATGGCCGTGAAGTTGAGCTTGCCGTCCGGCAGAACGGTGCAGCCTTTGCCCGGCCGCGCCACCGCCAGCCCATCGCCGATTAAACCGAAAAATCCGGCGTGCACCACGCCATGCTCGCGGTCCACCCGCACGCGGATCAGATGCAAGATCCAGACGCCGGGCGCCTGCACATCCTGGACCAGCACTTCGTTGGGATCGCGGTCCGCGAGAAACACATTGGAGCAGACGATCTTGGCCGCGTAACCGGCCCCGACCCGTAGCAGGGCGGGGGGCCTGAGCCACAGAAAGATAAACAGCGCGAGCATCACCAGGATGATCACGGCAACAAGGCGGCGCAGGATTCTCATAGAGGCCCTTATATTAACAAGCTACCGTCTTCTTTACTTAAAGCTCCTTGACTTAAATCAGCCGAGGCTGCATTCAAGCGTCCGGTCAAGCAATTTTTCAGGTTTTAAGCAAAATCCTCTGTCGCCGGGCAGTTACGTCGTTTCCCGGCGACATGCCGCACGCTGTTGCGCCGACATACCATGGCGCCAGTTCAATATTTACCTGGAAAAAGCGACGTGACGACCAACTTGAGATTCGACGCCGAGGCTTCCTCGAGCAAAACGCTGGAAGCGCTGGCTCAGGTCATTCGGGCTTTGGCGCCGGAGGTGTCCGGCGTTTCCTTTCACGATTTCGCCGCGGACACCCTGTGGTTGAGCGAGGATTTCCTGCTCCCCGAGGATCATCAGTTGGTGGAGGATTCGCTGTCCATCGATACCGGCGGAGATCTGGAAATGACTTATGCCGCGCGCGAGGACGGCAATTATTCGCTCGCGATTCCGGTGCGCGACGCCGCCGGCTCAATCAACGGCGCGGTGCGATTGAGCATCGATGCGAAGATCACCGATTCGCGCACCGCGGAACCCTTGGAGAAAAGACTTTCGCCGGTGTTCGTCTGCCTGGCCGCGGAATTCGAGCGGCGCAAGAACCTGCCCGCGGCCGTGGAAGAAATCTCGGAAGCCGGTGCCCAGATCCAGACCGCCTTAAAGGCCGAGCACTTCGAGTTGTTCCTGCAGCCCATCTGTTCGCTGCACGACAATGTGAGCCTGGCGCATTACGAGGTCTTGCTGCGGCTGCGCACGGCGGACGGCAGCCTGGTCGAGCCGAAGGAATTCCTGGCGAGGGCGGCGCAGCAGCGTCTCATGCCCAACATCGACCGTTGGGTGGTGCGCACCTTGTTGGTATGGCTGGCCAGCAACCGCAAGCTGTGGACGCGCGTGCCCTCGGTGTTCTCCATCAATCTCTCCGCGCAGTCCATGACGGATGAGAACTTCATCAGCTATGTCGAGTCCTGCGTGATCAAGAGCGGCCTGCCGCCGCAGGCGCTGTGCTTCGACGTCACGGAACGCTTCGCCTCCTCGGGCAACATCAGCGTGAGCGAATCTCTCAAGAGGCTCGAGGCCTTGGGATGCGAGGTCGCTTTGGACGATTTCGGCGCCAACACGCCTTCTTACGGCTACCTGCGCTCGGTGCCGGCACACTACTTCAAAATCGACAGTTCCTTGGTCGGCGCGGCGCCCACCGATAAGGTCGCGCGCGCGATGATTTCCGCCATCGTGCGCATGGCGGGCGATCTGGGGGTGCAAACCGTCGCCGAGTCGGTGGAGCTGGATGTCGAGCTGCAAGCGGTCCGGTCGCTGGGCGTCGACTACGCGCAAGGGTATTTGCTCGGCAGACCCTCGGCGCTCGCAGCCTATGATTTCGGAAATCGACTGCCGAACTAGATCGCTGCCTTCTCCGCCCTTACTGCTGCTGTAGGGCCGACTCGGCCACCAGCACGTTGGCTTCCATTTTCTCGCCGCCGCCGCCCTGGCGCACGCCGCGCACCGGCGCCGCATCCAGATAGTCGCGTCCGACGGCCAGCCGGCAGTAGGTGCGCACCGCGGGGCGCTTGTGCGTCACATCCATGCTTTGCCAGCCAAGCTCGGCACCCAGCCAGACATCGACCCAGGCGTGACTTGCGGCATCCTTGGTATCGCCGGTGTAAATGTAGCCGCTGACGTAGCGGGCGGGGATCCCGACCGCGCGGGCCGAAGCGATGTACACATGCGCATGATCCTGGCAGACGCCCTCGCCGCTCTTGAAGGCGACCGCCGCGCTGTCCTGCACATCGCTCGCGCCGGATTTGTATTTCACCGCGCCGAACACGGCCTCCGCCAAGGCCTGGGCGCGGGCCTTCGGATCGTCGACCTTTTTCAATGCCTCCTGCGCAAAGGCCCTCAAATCCTCGTTGGGCTGGGTCAGCTTGGTGGATGCCAGGTACGCCAGGGGCGAGAGCGGCCCATCGTCCTGGCGGGCTTCGGCCTCCGCGGTCTCCACGATGCCGTGCACGATGATGCGGATTTCGCGGTGCGGCTCCTCGACGGTGAGCAGGTGCGAAATATTGCCGTAGGCGTCGATTTGCTCCAGACGCCGGCCGGGCGCGATGATGTTCCATGCCAGGGCGCGCTGGCTCAAATCGCGGCGCGGCGTCAGGTGCAGGCTCTGCACGCTGTATTTCACCGGCCGCTCATAGCGGTAGCGCGTCTCATGTCTGATATGCATCTGCATTTACGCCTCCGCGGGGGGAACCAGGAAATCCGATGCAATGCGCACGCCCAAGTCCTGCAGCCTTTCCAAAAATTGTTCGAGAAATCGCGGCAGGCCGCCCGCCGCAATCTCCTCCATGCGCGTGAAGTGCAGCATGGCATGCATTTCGCCTGCGCGCCGCTCGGTCTCGGCCGATTGCTCATTCGACACGGATTTCAAGTTGGTATACACCTCTTTGCAGCAACGCAGCAGCGAGCGCGGCATATCGTCGCGCAGGATCAAAAGCTGCGCCACGCGAAATGGCGTGATCACGTCGCGATAGGCACGACGATACACCTCGAAGGCCGACAGCGCGCGCAGCAGCACGCTCCACTCATAGGGGTCGGGCACGACGCCCGCATCCGCTCCCGGCTCCAGGTCGCTTTGATGCGCCGTCAAGATGCGGGCGGTGGAATCGGCGCGCTCGAGGAAGGTGCCGATGCGGGTAAAGTGAAAGGACTCATCCCGCATCATGGTGCCGACGGTGACGCCGCGCGTCAGGTGCGAGCGCTCCTTCACCCACTCGACGAATTCTCCGATGTCGATCTTGGCGCCGCGGCGCGTGACCTGCGAGCGGGCATCGAGCCAGGTGGAATTCAAGGTTTCCCACAGTTCGGAGGTCAGGGAACCGCGCACCGCGCGGGCATTCTCGCGCGCCACCTTCAGGCAATTGAAAATGCTGCCGCTGTACTCGCGGTCCAAGCTCACGAACTCGAATACGGACTTGGGCTCGATTCGCTCGTGGCGCGCCAGGTAGGCCTGTTCCATGTGCAGCGCCGTCATGGTGGCGCTCAAGGACTGCGCCAGGGTTTCGGCCGAGTGCGGCAGCAACGACATGCGATAGTGCGCGTCCACCAGGCGCGCGAGGCTTTCGGCGCGTTCGATGTAGCGCGACATCCAGTACAAATGATCGGCGGTTCGGCTCAGCATTTCAGGATTCCAGCACCCAGGTGTCCTTGGTGCCGCCGCCTTGCGAGGAATTGACCACCAAGGACCCTTCGATCAATGCCACCCGCGTGAGCCCGCCCGGGACGATGCTCACATCGCTTCCCGACAAGACGAACGGCCGCAAATCGATGTGGCGGGGCGCCAGGCCGTTCTCGGCAAAGGTCGGGCAGGTGGAAAGGGCCAGCGTGGGTTGCGCGATGTAGCGCTCGGGACTGCTCTTGATCTGCCGGCGAAAGTTCTCGATCTCGGTTTTGGAGGCGGCAGGGCCGATGAGCATGCCGTAGCCGCCGGCGCCGTGTACCTCCTTGACCACCAGTTCGGGCAAGTGCGCGAGCACGTACTCCAGATCCTCTTTTTTGCGCAGCATCCACGTGTGCACATTGCCGATGATGGGCGCGGATCCCAAGTAAAAGCGGATCATCTCGGGCACATAGGGGTAGACGGATTTATCGTCCGCCACGCCGGTGCCGATGGCGTTGGCGATGGTGATGCGTCCGGCGCGATAGGCCGTCAGCAGCCCGGGAACTCCCAGCATGGAATCGGGCCGAAACACCAGCGGATCCAGGAAGTCATCGTCGATACGTCGATAGATGACATCGACCCGCTGCGGGCCCTGGGTGGTGCGCATGAACACCGCCTCGTCGCGCACGAACAGATCCTGGCCTTCCACCAGCTCGATGCCCATCTGCTGCGCCAGGAAGGCGTGTTCGAAGTAGGCGCTGTTGTGCGCTCCCGCGGTCAGCAGCACCACGGTGGGATCGGCGACGCCGGTGGGGGCTACGCTGCGCAGGTTATCCAGGAGCACATCGGGGTAGTGGTCCACCGGCGCGACGCGATGCTCTGAGAACAGCTCCGGAAAGAGCCGCATCATCATCTTGCGGTTCTCGAGCATGTAGGAAACGCCCGAGGGCACCCGCAGGTTATCTTCCAGCACCTTGAATTCACCGGCATCGTCGCGAACGATGTCGATGCCGGCGATGTGAGCGTAGATGCCGCCGGGTACATCGATGCCCTGCATCTCAGGGCGGTATTGCGAGTTGCAGAGAATCTGCTCGGCGGGAATGACGCCGGCCTTCAATATCTGCTGATCGTGGTAGATATCGTGAATGAAAGCATTCAGGGCGCGCACGCGTTGCTTCAAGCCGGCCTCGAGCCTGACCCACTCCTCGCGCGGCAGCACCCTGGGGACGATGTCGAAGGGGATCAAGCGTTCCGCGCCTTCCTCCTGGCCGTAGACGGCGAAAGTGATACCGACACGATGGAACAGGGCGTCGGCCTCGGCTCGCTTCTGCGCGAGACGCTCCGCCGGTTGACTGCCAAGCCATTGGGAATAACGCAGGTAGTGCGCGCGGCCGGCGCCTTCCTTCGCATACATTTCGTTGTACGGCTTGCCGCTCAAAGACTCTCCGCAATGAATTGGCCCACGAAGCGTCGGCCGTCCGCAATCATGACCTCAAGGGCCGGTGGGCCGCAATGTCGCACCATCGCGGTGCAGTTTCAGGGAGCAGCGCCCAGCTGACGTGCGAGCGCGTCGGCTTGAGAAATCAAGGGATCGCCGCTGAAACGGGCGGCAAAATCCGCGAGAAGTGCTCTGCTTAAGCTGCGCTTGCCGCCGTGGGCGGCAAGCCGGGCAAGACTCAAGGTGTCGGCGGCCGACTTGGGGCGAAACGCGGCATCCAGGTTGAAGCGCTGCGCCAGGGCATCCAAGGCCTCGCCGGTGCGCTTCATATAGAGCAAGCGCTCGATGCAGTCCTGGGACAAGCGGGTCACATAGCGGGGATCGTCCCAGCTCACCACGCGCTCGCACAGCCAGCGGTAGTCCTCGGGGGCGTTGCCGCGGGATGTGAGCCAAGTATTCAGAGTCTGCCAGCACTTGAGGTGCGAGCTTGCGCGCATGAGACCGTAGGCCTGCATGACGATGAGGTCGTCTTGCTTGCGCTCTTCCCGGCGCCGAAGGTCGAGGGTTTGCTCGGGCGATACCCAGGTTTCAAGTCCCAGCTCGTGACGGCGCTCATAGAGCGCACCGCCGAGAAAGCTGAAGATCGAGAGGACGGCGAACATGCCGATGGCGGTTTCAACGGACAACCAAAGCTCCAACTGAAAAATGAGGATCAGACCCGTCACGTAGCCGGCGATGACAACCAGCACCAAGGCGTACAGGGGGCCCAGACCTAAGACAATGCGCAGCCACGCTACCGGATTGATGGCCTTCAACAGGTTGCCTTCAAGCCCCAGTTCTGCCACGGAGGCCGGCAACAGCAGCCCTGCGATTACCGCGATTACAGTGGCCGCGAGCGGGCCAAAATGACTTTCGGCCAGGCTCATGGCGGCGTAAATCAAGCCTAAGATGGCTAATTGTCCCAGTGGACGCTGCTCATCGATGGGATTCATCATTTGGATGTCGAGTACAGGCGGCTCATCGAACCCCCGCGCCGTATGGTCAAAGAGGATGTAGGCGTATTTGAAGAACCAAGAGGTCAGCAGAAGCGCGAGGGGAATGCCCATCAGTCCCGCCTGGGCGCAGATAGCTAGGAGCATCGCAAAGACAATCACGACGCCCGCGGCGCCGCCACGGGCAGGACGAACAAGATGGCGAAACAGTCTCTTATGAGTGGGGGCTGATTGCATGGGGAAATCGAATTAGGCGTACTAATGCGTCAATAAATGCACCGGTAGTCGTTAGGATCAGGATGTATTTCGATACATTCTAGGGCAGGTCCGTCGAGTCACATTTGCATTCGGGACCGTAGAACGACCTGAGAGGACAAATTTTGCACAGCAAGCGTATTTTGCGCTCGGAAATCGCTGGCAGACGAAAAAAGTCGTTTGAAGGCAATGTACGCCTTGCGTCGATAAAGGCACTCCGTCAATTGTTGCTGCCCCTGTCCGCATTCGCTTCTGATACAGGAGTGAGCGTTGCGGAGGTAAATTCAATACTTCGAGAGGCGGCCGTTCTAAGTGCGGCTGCTCGACAGATTGAGGAAGCTGGCCGTGTAAATATCTCTGGTATTGCTGCTACAACTGGAGTGCCTCGAGGGGAAATATCGCGGATTCTCAATTCTGCGGCGAGTGCTACAGATCAAGCGAGAGATCGTCGTCCACAGCCGACAAACAGAATATTGGCGGCTTGGATTCGCGACCCGAGATTCGGGACTGCGAGTGGTCGGCCGGCAGAATTGAAGATTTACGGACGCGGGGCGACCTTCGATTCCTTGGTGCGGAGATACGGGCGCGGTATTCCAACCAGAGCCCTGCTCGACGAGCTGGTGCGAACTGGCGCCATCGACCTCCGACCCTCAATGAAAATCCGTATGAACTCGTCGGTGTCGATCAAGTCTGGGATTACCCGGCGTTCAGTCGAAACTCTCGGTCGTCGTGCGGCCGAAGTATTTTCCAGAATGCTGAGCAGCATGAGGCATGCACATGCGTGTCTTAGTGTAGAAAAAACTTCAAAAGTGAGAATTTCATCGAGCGCCAAAGATCTGCAACGAGTGCTTTCGAGAAAAAGTGAAAGATTCTTAGTTGATCTAAAGCACATGCTGATACATACAAGGAATCGAGGTGCAGGCGCATCAACAACGGCTAGAGTCAGGGTGCTTGTTCTCTGCCAGCAGATAAAGAGGAAATCAAGAATGAAGAAAAGGCAGCCCAGCAAGGGGCGAAGAAATCTACGGCGTGACTAGGTGTGGCCACGCTTGCTTGCGCGGCAGTATTAGTGGCTCGAGACACTGGCTGGAACTAATTCCAAGTTCTTGCTGCCTATCCGATCGAGCGGGTTGGGTTTAACCCCCAAAACATAGGGCTTTACAAGCCGTTTAGACACATAAAAGTAGAGGGGTATTGCAGGGTAATCGGCGAGAATTACGCGTTCCGCATTTTCGAGTAGCCCTCGTCGAATCTCGGGATCCGCGCTGTTACTGGCCTCATCGAGGATTCTGTCGAAAGCAGGATTGGAGTATCCGGTGTCGTTGCTTGACGAATTCGTTCGAAAAACGTCAAGGAAGCTGCTTGCGTCATTGTAATCGGCGCTCCAAGCCAGCCTGACCACGTTCCATTTATTTCTTTCGTGTCGAGACTGCAAAAATACACGAAATTCTTCGTCTATGAGTTCGGTTTCAACCCCGAGTTCTTCTTTCCACATCGCGGCAATCATAATTGCTGTCTGCTTAATTGCGGGGTTGGAATTGAAAAGCAAACGCAAATGGAGCGGCGTACCTATCGAGTATCCCGCCTCCAGATACAGACGCTTCGCCTCTGTAAGGCGTTCGCCATCAGCAATCATTTCCCATTCCGATGGCTGAGGTTCGTAATTCCATGTGCCTGGTGGTACGAATGAGTATGCGGCAGCTTGGCCCAACGCCAAGCCGGCCACGAGTTGCTTGCGATCAATCGCCAAAGCCAGTGATTTGCGAAGCTTAGAATTTCCCTTAAAGGGTGGCGCTGTGACGTTTAAGCCGTAGTAAGAGACGCCCAGGTAAGGCGCAATCACGATCTCTTTGGGGTGTTCGCGACGCAGCAGACCGATCGCGTTAACCGGTACGGTATCGGTCATATCGAGTTGCCCTGCTCGGTATGCTGCAAATTGTGAATTCTGATCGGGAAAGAAAAGATATTGCACGCGCGGTATATGGACGTTTGCGTGATCCCAATAAGCGACGTTTCGATTGAGATCCAATTTTGTGCCAGGCTGCCAATTAGCCAAGACATAGGGGCCGTCAGACACCCATTGATGCGGGTCATGGCTGCGAACGCTGGAGTCAGAATAAATGGGAAAGGCTGCTGGGTGGGCTAACAGCTGGGGGAAATAAGGTGCCGGTTGTTCCAAGTTTACAACGAGCACATCATCGCGAGGCGCCGTCACGCCTAATGATGCTGGCGGCGATCGACCGGAGATTATTGCAGCCGCTCCGGCGAGGATTCGTAAATCGTTGGAAACAGGAGAGCCTTGTGTTGGGTCCAATACCCGCTGCCACGCCGCGACAAATTCCTGAGCGCGCACAGGTTTTCCATTGGACCAGCGAGCGTCAGAGCGAAGTTTAAATGTGTATTGCTTTCCGGTTGAGTCGACAGTCCAACTCGAGGCAACACCGGGTAGAACTTCGCCAGTCGACGATTCGCTGGTTAGTCCCTCAAAGAGATCCTGTAGCACCTGGGTAGAAAAGGTGTCCGGCGCGGCCGCGGGATCCAATGACGCTGGTTCACCTCCAAGGCCCCGCTTTAGTGTAATTGCGGCGGAGTCCACCAGTTGGTTCGTTGGAAGACGGAGAGCATGCGGACAGCGCTACTGCCAGTCCAAGATGAATTGCCGCGAAAAGCGTACGCCGCGATTTGGCCGGCAAACCAAAAATCACACCAATTTTCTCCTTGACAAAACTTGACATAATCGCTTTATGTAGTGTTCTATATCACCAACACACGATCCAGTTGATGTCGGATAACGTGAAGTAGAGCACACAAATAGTTGTATTATGTTGTCCGGTGGAGCAATCTGTTAAAGGCAATCTGCTTGCGGCGATTCGGCATGTGCTACGTCCGCTTTGTCGCATTGCAATACGAAATGGGATTGCTTTTGACGACCTGTCTTTGGCGCTTCAAAGCGCACTGGTAAACGGTGCGCGAGCGGAACGGGCGGCGAGTGGAACAAAGGAATTGACAGAAGAAGAGGTGGGATTGATGACCGGGATGACGGTGCATCAGGTCCGCGGAATTCGCGGGTCGGAGACCCATGCGACTACGGCGCTAAATTACTCGCTGGCGGCGTCGGAAGTTTTGGCAGGTTGGCACTCCGACGCTCTCTATTTGGGGCCGTATGGCCTTGTCCTTGATATTCCGATCTCGCCTGAATTACCAACGCGCGGCTCAGAGTCGAGAAGCTTTGAATCGCTGGTACAAAAATACGCCGGACCGAATGTGCCGAGTGAGATTGTTCTGGACGCCTTGCTGAAATCCGGTGCAGTACAGGATCTGGGAAATGGGATCGTGCGGTGCGTAGCGCGAACATATATCGCTGAGCGCCTTAGCCCAGAAAACATCCAAGCGTTCGCGGAAGCGATTCACAACGTAATCGAAACAATGGCCGTAAATCTTAAGCGCACAGTGCGCGGCACCGGTTTGTTACAACGAACCGTATTCGCAGACTACGGACTGTCTGTCGATGATTTAGCGAAATTCAACAGTTTCATCCGAAGAGCCGGTGAGAAATTCACCGATGAAGTGGATACCTGGTTTGCAAAACATTCGAACAAAGACAAACCGGGTTCTATTAAAACGGGAATTGGCTTGTATCACTACGTTGAAAATGATGAAGACCGCGAAGAATACCTCAAGTTGCTTCAAGGAGAAGGGGCTCACGATGCGCGTTGAAGATGCTTTAAAAAGAACCCAGGTTGCGTCGGTCGCGCTATGTGCACTTTGGGCTCGGAATTGTTACGGCGCGCTGTCGGTGCCCAGTCAAATGGCGAGATTCTCTTGCGAGGACCTGTCGATAGCGTTAATCCAAGCGCTTCTCAAATACAGGTGCTGGGCCAGTGGGTGCCGGCGCGGGGAATGGCGGTCGAGAGCACTGCAAGGTCATTTCGTTTCGGTGAGCGGTACTATAGATGCGCGCGGCGGCTATTCGATGTTTCCGCTATTCAGGATCTTAATTCGATCCAGCAGTATGTTTCCGGTTCTACGCCTGTTCATTTGACTGGCGTTATCGCATCAATAAATAAAACTATCGGGTTTTGTCGTAGGTGGTATGTCCGTCGACTACACCGGTGCGCTTCACACATTAACCGCCGATGATCTTGCTGTCGGAAAACTCGCATCATTCGACGGATTTAAATACTCCGATGTTAACAAAGTTTATGCGGCCAATGGCTCTAGCCATCGGCCGAGGGGTATATCGGTACCGATGGAATTATTGGCACTGATCAGCGCGCTAAATACTCGCGGCATCATTGGCACCGATGGCATCATCGGCACCGATGCGGGGCGAAATACGCGCGGCATGATTGGGACCGACGGGATCATTGGCACCGATCAGCGCACGAGTACTCGCGGCATCATTGGAACCGATGGCATCATCGGTACTGACAGCGCACGAATACCCGCGGCATGATTGGGACCGATGGGATCATTGGCACCGATGCGCGCGAAATACTCGCGGCATGATTGGAACCGACGGCATCATTGGTACTGATCAGCTGCACGAGCTACCCGCGGCATGATTGGGACCGACGGCATCATCGGCACCGACAGATACTGGCGCTGACGCAATACTCGCGGCATGATTGGAACCGATGGCATTATTGGTACTGATTCGGCGCACGAGTACCCGCGGCATCATTGGCACCGACGGCATCATTGGCACTGATTGCGCGCGAGTACTCGCGGCATCATTGGAACCGATGGCATCATCGGTACCGACGGCGTTACTGGCACTGACTTGCGAGAACCGCGGCATCATTGGAACCGATGGCATCATTGGCACCGATGCGGGGCGAAATACGCGCGGCATCATTGGAACCGACGGCATCATTGGTACTGATAGCGCACGAGCTACTCGCGGCATCATTGGCACCGACGGCGTCATTGGTACTGATTGCGCACGAGATACTCGCGGCATGATTGGAACCGATGGCTCATCGGTACTGACAGCGCACGAGCTACCCGCGGCATCATTGGGACCGACGGCATCATCGGTACCGATAGCGCACGAACTACTCGCGGCGTGATTGGAACCGACGGCATCATCGGTACCGATAGCGCACGAAATACCCGCGGCATCATTGGAACCGACGGCTCATTGGCACTGATAGCGCGCGATACTCGCGGCATCATTGGGACCGACGGCATCATCGGTACTGACAGCGCACGAGTACTCGCGGCATGATTGGAACCGATGGCGTCATTGGCACCGATGCGGCGGCGAAATACGCGCGGCATCATTGGAACCGATGGCATCATCGGTACTGATAGCGCACGAGTACTCGCGGCATCATTGGGACCGATGGAATCATCGGCACTGACAGCGCGCGAGCTACTCGCGGCATCATTGGAACCGACGGCATCATCGGTACTGACAGCGCACGAGCTACCCGCGGCATCATTGGGACCGACGGCATCATTGGCACCGATGCGGGGCGAAATACTCGCGGCATCATTGGCACCGATGGCATCATCGGCACCGACAGACGCGCGAGCTACCCGCGGCATCATTGGCACCGATGGCATCATTGGCACCGATGCGTGCGAAGATTCGCGCAGCATCATTGGAACCGATGGCATCATCGGCACTGAGCATGCGCGCGTACGAAGGATCTCTAGCGACCATCCTGGATCTACGATACCTAGCTATTACGAAAGCGTCCGACTGTTTGGCTTGCGATTCGTTCAAGCGGTGGAGTACGACGTGGCCCACTCCTTAGTCTGTTGGAAGTGCGGCGCATCACTTGCCGCGCTTAGCCTGCCTCTGCGCCGACTGGAGGTATGCAAGGCGTGCAACGCGGAGCTGCATGTCTGCAAGATGTGTGTCGAGTACGACACTTCGTATGCAAAACACTGCAAAGAACCGACTGCGGAGGAAGTTCGCAAGAAGGACGAAGCCAATTTTTGCGATCACTTCAAGCCAAAAGCTGGAGCCTACACGCCAAAAGACCAAGCGGAGCTTGCCCGCTCGAAGTCCGCACTGGACGATCTATTTAGAAAGTGATTTCTTCCTTCTTAGCGGAATCCGCTATCCGCCATAGATAAAGCGCCGCGACGGATCGGTGGGGGCGCCACTTTTCAGTGAGCTTCGCGAGTTGCTTCGGAGAGGGCAGCGTCCGTTTGCGATACAGGACTTGGTAGCCTTTGCGTACACCATAGTCTGTCACGGGCATGATGTCGGGCCGGCATAGCGTGAACATCATCAGCATATCGACGGTCCAGGGGCCCACGCCGCGGATTTCCATGAACTGAGCATAAATATCCGCGTCCGACATGTGCTTGATGTGGACGGCGCTCGGAATTTTGCCGGCATTGACCCGGGTGCAGATGTCCCGCATGGCTGAAGCCTTGCTCCGCGATAGTCCCGCGGAGCGCAGATTCTCGTCACTCATCTCCACCAGTCGCTTGGGACACAGTACTCCGGCCTCAAATAGACCGATGACCCGGCCCCAGATGGCGCGCGCCGCGGCGCCGGCCAGTTGCTGGTGCGCAATGGATTCGAGAAGAGCGACATAAGGTTCGCGAGCCTGTGGCTTGGGCAGTTTGAGCACGCCGATGCGATCAATCCAATCCCCTAATCGGGGATCGCATTGGCGCAAATGAGGTATCGCACGAGATTGCATCGCGGGATTTTAATCCGATCCCGCAAGGATCTCGCGGATATTCCGGGACATGCCACGGCGTCACGAGAGCCTTGGGCGCTGTCGTCGCTGTGTGCTTCAGGGGGCTGCTCGAGCGGCCGATGACCAAAGTATGCGCAGCACAATCGTTATCAAAGCAACGCTCTCGCGAACTGAGATTCTCGCTGGTCGATGTGGTGGTGATTGCATCCCTCATCGGAATCATTGCCTCCTTTTCCGTTCCGCGGTTTACACGGCTCGCCAACCACGCGAGGGCCGCCCAGGTGATCGCACTGCGAGACATTTTGCGTAACGCCGCAGAGTCTGCTCACGCTCAGTACGTTGCATCGGGTGCAACGCTCGCGAGCGCGAACATTGGCGGGAATGCCATTGAACTGAAGAACGGCTACCCCGATGCCACCGGCAGTGGCATCGGCATGGCCGTGCTCGACCGGGACGGTTTCACCATCCGCGCCGGCGCCGGTCTAATCACTTTCTTCAAAACCGGGGCGCTGTACAGTGAACAGTGTTCGGTGACCTATGGCGCGGCAACGCTGCCTAACAGTACCGCCATCATTGCGAACGTTGAGACCAACGGCTGCTAGATTAGGGGAAACCCGTATATTGGTTCCCAGGGTATACGCCCTTGTCGTGTAGGGCGTATAAACTATTGAGCTGGGATTTTTCGAGTTCCCGGGGTACCAGGATGGCGACATCTCCGGATTTTCTGCGGCTCGCTAGTAATGCGACCCACCCGCTCGCGGATACCGCCCTCGATAGTCTGCGCGATGCGGTACTGATCGTCGATGCCCGACACCGACAGCTCTCGCTGGTTTTGGCCAATGCCGCGGCGCGCCATTGCTTTAGGGGCGAAATTGACGGCTGCGGATCTGATCGACTGGCCTTTGGCGCGACTTCTCGACGACGCATCGGCCGCAAAGATCAAAGCCATGCTCGCTGCCGCTTCAGAATCCCGGACGCCCATCAGTCGCATCGTTACATGGCAGTTCGCGCGCGGCGATCACCCTGCCATGACTGAGATCAAGCCCTTGATATCCGATCCCGGTCAGCGCCTGATGATGCTGACCTTTGCGCCAAACGGTCCCCAGGCAGATTTGGTGGCCGCCGTGGATCAGTTGCCTTTCGACTTGCTGATCCTGGATAAGGAATTGAAGGTGACCTATGCGAACGCCGGTGCCATGCGCTCGGCCGCCTCGGTACCCGGGCGGGGTCTTGGGCTGCTCCGCGCTGATGCTGACGCCCACGTTGGTTCTGAAGCCGGAGGTCTTCGCGAACGCCTTGGATGGTCGGCCTTTCCATGACGATGCACTCGCCTATGTCGAAGACTCTCGACCGACGCGCTGGTTCGAAATCGATGTGCAGCCCCTCAAAGGCTCAACGGGAATCGCGGGACTGGTGGTGCTGTCGAGCGAAGTGACCGAGCGCCGCGTCAGCGCCCGCGCGCAGAGCAGCAGCGAGCGGCGCCTGATCGCGCTTACCGAGCATGCGCGCGACATCATCACCATCGCCGGTGCCGACGGCCGGCTGCAGTACGTCAGCGGCGGCGTGCGCAATTCGCTCGGCTATACCTCCGAGGAACGCCAATCGAAGTTCATCTTCGATCACATTCATCCGGACGACTGCGAGGAGTTGCGCACCAAGTATCAGCAGTTGGTCGCCGGCGAGATCGAGGGCTTTTCCCGCGAATATCGGATTCGCCACAAGGACGGCTCGTACCGCTGGCTGGAGTCGAGCTACGTGTCGGCGCTCGACAATCCGCTGGTCGGCGGCGTGGTCATCAATTCGCGCGATATCACGGAGCGCAAGCAGGCGGAATTCAAGCTGGCGCAGCGCGAGGAAGTGTTCCGGCTTGCCGCCGATGCCGTGGACGGCGTCATTTTCGAATGGGACATCGTGCGGGCGTGGTGCATCGATCGCGCGGCGTGCAGGAAGTCTTGGGGATCGCGCCCGAGGATCTGGAGTGCTCCATCGACGCCTGGTCGGAACGCATCCATCCCCGGGATTTCGCCGCGGCCAAGAAGGCCATCAGCGTGGCGCTGATCAGCGGCCGCGGCTGGACCACGACCTATCGAATTCGCGATGCCAAGGGCAATACAAATCCATTCTGGAGCGCGGACTCATGCAACGCAACGCCGCCGGCGATCCGGTGCGGGCCATCGGCTGCTGCGTGGACGTCTCGGAAATCAGACGCCTCACCGACATTCTGGCCGAAACCCAGCGCACCGCCAAGATCGGCGGCTGGGAATACAACTACGCGACGCGCGAGCTCACCTGGACCGATGAGATGTACCGCATCTACGACGCCACCGCGGGAGTATTCGCCTTGTCGTGGGAATCGGCGATGGCGCAATGGGTTCCGGAATCGCGCCGGCAGTTCGAGGAGGCGTGCCGCGCGGCTGCCGCGCGGCTCAGGCCAGTTCGATCTCGAACTCGAAATCATGACCCTCAAGAGTCAACGCATCTGGGTGCGGATCATTGGGCATATGGAGATGCTGGGCGGACGGCCATTTCGAGCCTTCGGCTCGGTGCAGAACATTCAGGGCAAAAAGCTGGCGCAGATCGCGCTGGAAAACAGCACCGGCTGGCTCAAGTTGTCGATGAACATGGCGAACATGCACGCCTGGCGCTGGGACCAGGAGCAATACTCCTTCGAGTTCGCCACGCTCGAGGATCCGCAAGTGCACCTGCCGAGCGGTTTATCCCGGCATGGAAACCGTGCTGGCGCGGGTGCACCCCAAGGATCAGAGCGCCGTGCAGCGCGCCATCGACCAGGCCTTCTCGGGCGCAGAGAAGTCCGTCAGGATTTCGACATGCTGGGCAACGACGGCCGCTATCGATCCTACGCCTCGACCGCCCGGCCGCTGTTCGATGGGGAGTCACCGCGCGGCCTGGTGGGCGTGATACAAGATATCACGGCGCGACAGCGAATCCGAGCGCGGCTGCGGCGCTCCGAGGAGCTGCTGCGCGCGACCACCGCCAATACCGCCGACACCTTGATTCTGCTCGACACGGCGCTGCGGGTGCGTTTCATCAACAAGAGTGCTCCGGCATGACGCATCGCACAAATCATCGGCCGCGAGATCGGTGCCCTGCTGCCGGAAGCCGCGCGCAGCCGGTGGGCGAGAAACTGCATGCATCTGCTGAAACGGGCGAGACCGCCACCTACGAGTTCGAGTGCGCCATGAATTCGGGCAGTTGAAGTATTTCGAGAATCACGCGGTGTTGGTGCGCGATGATGGCATCGGCACCGGCATTTCCATTTCGATGCGGGACATCACCGAACGCAAGCGCCTGGAGCAGGAAATCCTCGACGTCTCCGGCCGGGAGCGGCAAAGCATCGGCCGCGATTTGCACGATGGCCTGGGCCAGGAACTGACCGGGGTGGCGCTGATGCTGCGCGGTCTTGAACCCGCATCCAGCGAGCGCTGCCCCGAGGTGGTCGAGCAACGTCAACGAGATCGTGGGCCATCGTCAATCAGTCGATCGAGACGGCCCGCTCCCTGGCGCGGGGACTGTTGCCGGTGCGCACGGAAACCGGCGGCCTGCCGCGGCGCTGCGAGCGCTTGGCGGCGCGCAGCCGCGATCTCTATGGTCTGGAGGTGACTTTCCGCTCGGAGATGTGCCGCGGACTTTGCCGCTGACGGAAACCAACGCCAGCCACCTGTACCGCATCGCGCAAGAGGCGCTGACCAATGCCGCCCGCCACGGACACGCCACGCGGGTGGACATCAAGCTCATGCGCGACTCCGCATGGCCTTCTCGCTGCGCATCGCCGATGACGGCGATCGGGTTTCCGAATGCCGCGCGCTCGCCTCGGGATGGGTTTGAAGATTATGAAGTACCGCGCCGGCATGATCGGCGCCAGTTTCGAGATCGAAGCCAACGAGCCGCACGGCACCGTGATCACGGTCATCGGCTGAGCGGCCGTGCGGCGATAGGCTACAATGGGACGCAGCCACTTAGGAGGAATGACAATGATGGCAGCCAGCAACACGTGGATACGATCATCGAGTCAGCACATGCAGGCATCCGGCGTTAGCGGCGGCAAGCGGCGAGTGCGGCGCGTTCTGATCGTCGATGATCATCCCATCGTGCGCCAGGGATTGCGCCGCATCATGGAGAACGAAGAGGATCTGATCGTGTGCGGCGAAGCGGAGACGGCGCGCGATGCGCGCACCGCCATCAAGGAGCTGAATCCCGACGTCATGATCGCGGACATCAGCCTGAAGCAGAGCGATGGCATCGAGCTGGTGCGCGATGTGCGGGCGCACTATCCGCAGCTGCCGATCCTGGTGCTGTCCATGCACGATGAAACCATTTACGCCGAGCGCATGCTCTCGGCCGGCGCCAATGGCTACATCATGAAGCAGGCCGCCAGCGAGCAGTTCCTGATCTCGTTGCGGCGGGTGCTCGACGGCGGGATCTACGTGTCCGAGGCGGTCGGCAACAACATGATCCAGAAGTTTGCCGCCGGCGGGTCATATATCTCGGCCAATCCCATCGACCGCTTGAGCAACCGCGAACTGCAGATCCTGCACATGATCGGCAAGGGCATGAGCACCCGCGAGACCGCGCAGTCACTGAATTTGAGCATCAAGACGGTCGAATCGCACCGCCAGCGCATCAAACGCAAGCTCAACCTGAATACCGGCACGCAGCTGGTGCAATATGCGGTCAATTGGTTCACCGGCCGCGAAGGCAGCGAGAGCACCCGCCGGCACCGAAGGACGAATCCGAATCCTTGACGGGTTAGCTTTCAGCGCCCGGTGCCGGCATGTCACGCACGCTGCCGGCGAAGTGTGTGGGGTGTCCCCGGTCGCTGCGCTGCGCCAGGCCGCGCATATGCCACCACTGTGTTCGGCCGGCCGCAAGCTGCACTTGAAACTGCGCTTCGAGCGGCGTGCGCTCCTCGAGATGCGAGCGCATGGCGCGGAGCAGGGAATCCCACGCATCGGGCGCCAAAAAGGGACGCAGGTCATTGAACGCGGTCTTCCGTCCCGATTCGCTCCAACCCAGCCGCTCGTGGAACCAATCGCTGAACCAGGCCGATCCATCCGAGAGATCCACCTCCCAAAATCCGTCGCCACTGGCTTGCATCGCCCGAGTGCCAGGGTGTAATGACTTGCGGTTATAGGGACGCGAATCGCACATTCCCCCGTATCGGTCGGCTATGCTGTTATCTGAATCGCTTGGAATTGTGGTAAGTCTCACTCGGTTCGATTTAAGCAATTCACCTAGCGCCGGTGAGTGGTAGTGCCGAAATTTAACACTAAAGGGACGCGCCGGATTAAGTCGAAGCGAGACTGCGCCGATATCATCGAAGTAATAAAGCTCAGGCGGGCGGGGTTAATCATTGTGTCTGATACGGAATCTGTGACCACCGATCACAGTCGAAGCATCACCGGCCATCTTGCTGGCCGAAGATGATCCGGTCACCCGGATGCTCATGACCCGCTTTCTCAAGAATGCGGGCTATGAAGTCGATGCCGTGGCCAACGGCTCCGAAGCGCTCGACAAGATGACCAAGCGCTACTACCCCATGCTGGTCACCGACTGGGAGATGCCGGAGATGGACGGCATCGCGCTGTGCAAGGCGGTGCGCAACATGCAGCTCGACGGCTATGTGTACGCGCTGCTGCTGACCGCGCGCGATGCCAAGGAGCACATCATTGCGGGGCTGGAGGCGGGCGCCGATGATTACCTGGTCAAGCCCGTGCACGAACCGGAACTGATCGCGCGCTTGAACGCGGGGCGCCGCATTCTGGCGCTGGAACATTCGCTGCGGGTCGCGAATCAGCGCAACCGCATTCTCTCGATCACCGACGCGCTTGACCGGCGCCTACAACCGGCGCTACCTGATGGAGCAGCTGCCGCGCGAAGTCGAGCGCTGCCGCCGCTATGCCTATCCCTTGTCGGTGCTCATGTGCGACCTGGATCATTTCAAGCAGGTCAACGATCAGCGCGGCCATGCGGCGGGCGATGACGTGCTGCAGCAGTTCGCGGCGCGCGCCCAGAAGTCCATCCGCTCCAACAGCGATTGGATCGCGCGCTACGGCGGCGAGGAGTTTCTGATCGTGTTGCCGGAAACGGCGCATGCCGACGGCCTGATCGTTGCGGACAAGATTCGTAACCTGATCGCCGCGTCGCCGTTCACCACCCGGGCCGGCGACACGCCGGTGACGGCGAGCTTCGGGGTGGCTTCCACCGGCCCCAATGGCCCGGATCTGACGCTCAAAGTCGAGACCTTGATTCGCACCGCGGATGAATGCCTGTACAGGAGCAAACTCGCCGGGCGCAACCGCACCATCCGGCCAGGAGATCGAGACGGCCCTCGCGCTCGATGGCGCGAGCTTAAGGGGCTGCTCAGCCGACTTTGCGCAATTCGGCGTTGACCGCCGCGAGTTTCTCGGTCAGTTCATGCACCAAACCGCCGATCGCGGGCACGGCATTCTCGCGCGCCGCGCTCTCCAAGGCTCGATGCCACCTGGCTCAAATCCATGGCATGTATGTTGGCGCTGGCCCCTTTCAGGGAATGCGCGCGCTTGCGCATGGTGTCCAATCGCTCACTTTGAGCGCCGCGATGATTTCCGCCAGGCATTGATCGCCGCTGCGACGAAGGTCTCCGCCAGCTCGCGTTCGAATTCCGCATCGCCGCCGGTGAGTTCGCGCAGCGCCGCGCGATCGACCGCCGGCGCGGCCTCGTGCCTTTCAGGAAGCGGCTTAAGGCCTCGATCACCTGCGCCGGCTCGATGGGTTTGCCCAAGATGCGCGTCCATGCCGGCAGCCACGCATTGCTCGCGATCCTCGCTCATGACATTGGCGGTGAGCGCAATGATGGGCAGCCGCTTGCGCGCCGCGGGCCGCTCGCGTCTCGCGGATGCGCCGTGTCGCCGTGAATCCGTCCATGACCGGCATCTGGCAGTCCATCAGCACCGCATCGAAGGCGGTCGCGGCGATGCGCTCCAAGGCTTCGGCGCCGTTGTTGGCGATGGTCACCTCGGCCGCGAGCTTCTGCAGCATGCGCTGCGCCACGCGCTGATTCACCGGGTTGTCCTCCACCAAGCAGGATCTTGTTGCCGCGGAAAGTGGGCGGTGCTTGGCGCCACGGGCCTGACTGCCGGTGCGTGCGGCGTCTTGCCGGTCAGGACTTGTTCGACAGAGCGCCAGTCACAGCGCCGCGCGAATGGGCTTCAAGCCCACGGCATCCGGACGGTTCGCGCGATCGCTCGTGTCGTGTTCGGCGCCGAACAAGGACAGCAGGATGAAGCGGCAGGGCTTGCATGACGCGGCTCGCGGCGCAGCGCATCCAGCAGGTCGAGTCCGCCGCGCACCGGCATGAGTTCATCGGCCAGCACCAGGTCGAACGACGGCGCCCTCGTCGAGCAGGCTGCAAGGCCTCCTCGACACTGCCGACGCGCGACGGTCTCGTAAGCCATACGAGCTTCAGTTTCATCGCCAGACTGTCGCGGCTGCGCGGCAATGTCGTCCACGATCAGAATCCTTGCTGCCATGGCCGAGTGCTCCCGCGCCGGCTGCTCGCTGCGGTACCATCGATTTTGACCCGCACCCAGAAGGTCGACCCTTGCCGACTTCGCTGCGCACCCCGACTTCGCCGCCCATGAGTTCGGCCAGGCGCTTGACGATGGAGAGCCCTAAGCCCGTGCCGCCATAGTGGCGGGTGGTGGAGGAATCGATTTGCGAGAAGGTCTTGAACAGCCGGTCCAGCCGGTCGGCGCGGAATGCCGATGCCGGTGTCCGTGACCTCGATGGTCAGCGAGCGCGGCCTTGCCTCGCGGCGCGCGGCTTCTGTGCAGGGTGATGTGGCCCTCGTGCGTGAACTTGACCGCGTTGCCGATGAGGTTCAGCATCATTTGGCGCAAGCGCCCGGGATCGGCGCGAATCTGCACCGGCACGTGGGCTCGATGCTGACGATGAGTTCGATGCCTTTGGCGGCGGTTTGCAGCGCCGTGGCCGCCACGGTCTCGTACATCAGGCTGATGCACATCGAATTCGACGTTTTCCAGCTCCAAGCCGATCGGCCTCGATCTTGGACAGATCGAGCACGCCATTGATCAGGGAGAGCAGCGCCTTGGCGCTGCCGCGAATGATATCCAGGTACTCGCGCTGGGTGCTGTCGAGCTGGGTTTCCGCCAGAATCTGCGACATGCCGATCACGCCGTTCATGGGCGTGCGAATTTCGTGGCTCAGATTGGCCAGGAAGCTGCTCTTGGCGCGATTGGCCGCCTCCGCCGCCAGCTTGGCATCGACGATGGCCTGCTCGGCCAGTTTGCGATCGGTGATGATCTGCATCGCGCCGGCGATGCGCAACGGCGTGCCGTCCGCGGCGCGTTCGGCCTGTCCGCGTGCGCGAATCCATTCGTAGTGTCCGGCCTTGTGGCGCACCCGAAACTCCATATCGTGCGCTATGCGATGGTCCAAGTGATTCGCGACGCTGGCTCTCAAGGACTCGACATCCTCGGGATGGATCAGACGTCAAGAAGCCTTCGCGAGAAGTCGGCAGCTCGATCGGGGTGTAGCCCAGCAAGGTCGGCGAAACCCTCTCCATACCAGTTGGTGTTGGTCACGATGTCGATTTCCCAGAGTCCGTCCTGCGTTCCGCGCAACGCCCGTTTCAAACGGATTTCGATGGTGCCGAGCGCCGCCTTGGTGCGTTTCAGATCGCTGATGTCGACCAAGGCGCCGGTGATGCGCTCGACCTCGCCGGAGGGGCCGTGCGATACCTTCGCCCGCTCGCCGATCCAGCGCTCCTGCCGCCGTCGATGATCAGCCGGTATTCGCAGCGATAGTTGGGGTTGTCGAGGGTGGTTTCCGAGGGCGCGCTGCGGACACGCAGGAAGTCGGCGGGATGCACATTGGCCAGCGTGAGATTCAAATCATCGAGCGGAGTCGATGCGGCTAGGCCCATCAGCTCGCGAAAATTATCGGAGCAGATGCGGCTGTTGCGGCGGAAATCGAAATCGAAGGTGGCGACGCCGGCGGCGGTCTGGGCGATATTGAGCGATTCGGTGGCATCGCGCAGGCTGTCTTCCAACTCCTTGCGCTCGGTGATGTCGGTGATGGTGCCGATGATCCTGGAGGCGTAGCCCTCGGTGCCGGGCAGCACCTGGCCGCGACCCGCCAGCCAGCGAATCTCGCCGCTCGTCGTCAATGTGCGGTATTCGGTTTCGTAGCCGCTGCCCTGGGCGATGGCATCGGAGAGCGTGCGCACGACGCCTTCGAGATCCTCGGGGAACACCGAGGCCAGCCATTCCTCGCGCGATAAAGACATGTCGCGGCATTCGAGACCAATGAGCTCGAAGAAGAGGGACGTACCCTTGACGTTGCCCGTGGCGAGATTGAGTTCGAATACACCGAAGCCGCCGGCGGCTTGCGCAAACTCCAGAAACTCGGCTGAACGGCGCACGGCGGTGTCGGTGAAGGGATCAGGCGCGCCGGGCGAATCCTGCGTCACGGGTGGCGTCTCTTGAGAAGAGGTGGGTTTATTTCGATTCGACCAGCTGCGCATGCGGTTTCCATACCCGGTGGGCATCTTTGACCCATCATCTTAAGGGTATCGGCGGTGGGCGGCTGGGATTGAGCTATGATCGATGTCTCAATCTTGAGCAAAAGTCATGCAATACGCAGCAATTGGGGATAGCGGCGGCCCCGCGAATACTTTCGCGAATGCCAAAGAGATGAAATGAGCGTAAATCCTCCAGAATTTGCCGAGCGGTTGCTGCATTGGTTCGAAGTCCACGGCCGCCACACCTTGCCCTGGCAGAGAATCCCACGCCCTATCGGGTCTGGGTGTCGGAAGTCATGCTGCAGCAGACGCAGGTGGCCACGGTGATTCCCTACTACGAGCGGTTCATGGCCCGTTTCCCGACGTGCAATCCCTGGCCGAGCACCGCTCGACGAGGTGCTGCATCTCTGGACCGGATTGGGCTATTACGCGCGCGCGCGCAATTTGCACAGGTGCGCGAAAGTTGTGGTGACTCGGTTCGGCGGAGAATTTCCGCACGAGTTGGACGCGCTGACGGGCTTGCCCGGCATCGGACGCTCAACCGCGGGGGCCATTCTGGCGTTCGCACGCGGTCAGCGTCAGCCGATTCTCGATGGCAACGTCAAGCGCGTGCTGGCGCGGGTGTTTGGCATCGCGGGCGACCCGAGTTCAGCAAGCCGGTCATCGACGCGCTGTGGGCGCAATCCGATGCCTGCACGCCGGCGCGAGAGGTTGCCGCGTACACGCAGGCCATCATGGATTTAGGGGCCACGTGTGCACGCGCGCCCGACCTGCGTGCACTCTGTGTCCCATGCATGACGTCTGTGTCGCCGCGCTCGAAGGTCGGCAAGGGCAACTGCCGGGCCGAAAACAAAAACGGATCCGGCCCGTCGCGCGAGGCGACCTTGTTGATTGCGCACACCGGGCGAAAGGCGCAACCGCCGTGCTGGTGCAGCGCCGCCCGGCGGCGGGCCTGTGGGGTGGCCTGTGGTCGCCGCCGCAATTTGAATCGAACGAGATGCGATGGCGTGGTGCCAGCAAGAGTTCGGCGAGACTGCAAGCCGCATCGTTGCCGCCCATCGATCATGCCTTTACCCATTTTGATTTTCGGCTGAAGCCGCTTCAGGTTCGCTGCCGACAGGAGCCAGGTTCAAGATGGCGGAGGATCGCTTTGGTATCAGCTCGAGGCGCCGCCGCGTGTCGGCTTGCCGCAGCCCATCCGGAACTCTTCGAGCGCCTGCGCGCTGACATGACCGCGCATAGG
Source organism: uncultured Gammaproteobacteria bacterium (assembly GCA_963775565.1). GTDB lineage: Bacteria > Pseudomonadota > Gammaproteobacteria > Steroidobacterales > Steroidobacteraceae > Bog-1198. The sequence continues at coordinate 9,023 of CAVZJP010000006.1, read as the reverse complement.
GTTAAGATTCGGTTATGGCGCGCAAGATTCAGTGTTCATCTCTTAAGCGCGAGGCGGAAGGCCTCGACTATTTGCCCTATCCCGGTGATCTCGGCAGACGGATCTACGATCACATTTCCAAGGAGGCCTGGGCGCAGTGGGTGGCGCATCAGACCATGCTCATCAACGAGAATCGGCTGACGCCGATCGAACCGAAAGCACGCGCATTCCTGGTGGCGGAGATGGAGAAGTTTTTGTTTGGGGGCGGATCCGAGAAGCCCAAAGAATACGTGCCGAAGGCGTGAAGCCGCATTGGCGGATCTTTCTGAGCGCCCCGCTTTATCCATGCAGACGCACTGTGCCTGGCATGAGAGATGAACTTCTGACAGTCAGCGGCCGCTGACAGAAAGCGGCTCTCCCATGCATTACCATCGCCGGGATTCCGGCGGATATGGCGGTGGCGCCCCCGAGGCTATCGCAATGAGGAGTAATTCGTGCTGATATTGACGCGAAGAATTGGCGAGACCTTGATGATTGGGCACGAAGTCTCCGTGACCGTACTGGATATCCAAGGCCATCAGGTGCGGATTGGCGTGAATGCGCCGAAGGATGTCCCCGTACACCGGGAGGAAGTGTATCAACGGGTGCAGGCGGAAAAGGCGCGGCAGCCGGGGTAACTGGAGAGGGTGAGTATTTCCTGTGTCAGCAATCAGGCGTACCGTAGCGCTCTGCACCCCGACATGACGCTGTGGAGCTCGACCGCCGGCGGCGTCGACAGTCTGCGCCGGCTCTGGGCCAACGTCGTTGCGCGCCCGACTCGATCTTGACGGGGCGTTAGATCCGCTGAACCCATTGACTCCGCCAGTCCGGCGCCTCGAAGGGGTCCGCGAAATATTGGGTCTCGTGCACAACTTTACCGTTTCGAAATTCCATGATGCTCACGGTATATGCCGGTCGACCTTGGTAGGTGATGGTGTATTCCGTGATCCACAAATCGCCCTTGCCAAGAATTCGCCTGACGGTGAATCCTGAAGGTCTGCCCGGATGGTGCGACCGTAAGGCCTGCAGGTTGCTCCGTCCGAGGATTCGCTCACCGGACTGTGGATAATCACAAATGACGTTGTCATCGTAAATGTCGTGCTCTGCGTCCGCATCGCCGGCCGCGGAGGCCTGCCAGTGCGCATTTAGTGCGTCGCGTATTTGTTCCTCTTCCATAAGTCAGCGAGCGGGATACGGCGTGCCATCCTTGTGGGCAAAGGAATCATCCTTCAAGAAGCGCATGTCGATGTCGGGGTATTCACCCTCATCCACCAGCGGCTTTCGCGACCCAACCTCCAACACGACTGCGTCCGCATTCGATCGGTTCTGCAAATGATGGCCGTCCTTGACGCCGGCCTTAAACCCCGCCGCATCACCCGCGGCAAGAATTTCCTCACCCGAATCCGTCACCAGCACCACCTCTCCTTCAACAACATACACAAACTCATCTTCTGCCGTGTGCCAGTGTCGCTGGCTGGACCAAGTGCCGGGCCGAAGCCTCATCAAGTTCACGCCAAAGTCCGTTAAATTCGCCGCATCTCCCAATCGGTGTCGTACGCGCGCAGAGCAAGGCGCATCGAAGGGGGCCGGGTAACCCGAACCGGTGATGGCCGCGATAGTGTTGATGTCAATTCTCTTCGGCATACTGGCAACTCCCGCAGCTGACTTGGAAGGACTCGAATATTCGGCGAACGCCAATCTTACAATGATGGAATCGCGCGGTGTGCGTCCGGCGATCGCGCTCAGGATTTTCTGGAGGCGCGTTTTTTGGTCATGCGGCGAGGCCCGGGCGACGCCCTAGTGCGCGGATTTGGTTTGGGAGTCTCTGTGTTTTTGCGGGCCAGCACTTTGGGTTCGTGTTGAAACTTGCCGAGCGAGGCATGTAGGGCCACGGCGAGAGCGCTTTCACCGCTGACGATATCCGCCCATTTGAGCTCCAGTCCAATCCGGCGCCCCTTCTCCGTGATCTTGAGCGCCTGCGGGTCAATCGTAATTACGTAGTCGCGGCCGCCGATATTGAGTCCGCGTTTTAAAGACTTATCGAGTGGCGTCATGCAAGTATCGGCGAGTCATGTCGGAAAAACCCTTACCGCCGACGCGTTGTGCCGGCGCGCTTGGCGGCGACCTTACCCGCTGCCGGGGCGCGCTGCTTCGCAATCTGCGCCTGCCCCGCCTTGGTCTTCGCGCGCGATTGTTCGTACATCTCGATCCACTTCTCGCCCGATATCGCCGAGATCAGCTTACCAATCGCTTCGAGCGGCAAATCGTCGGGTAACTCGAAATGAACGCAACACTTTCCCATGTCGAGCTTTTTCCCCGCTGCCTTGAACGCCGCCTTCAGCTGCTCGAGCTGACTCGCACTCCAAAATGCCCCCATCAGGTAGAGCGAGCAGTAGTTCTTCTGCGACGAGAGTGCGACGTAAGTAATCGGTTGCTTGTTGTAAGTGTCCGGATATCGGGACAGGGGGATCGTCCAGCCAATCGTGCCCCAGACCAGGCACTCATCGTAGCCCTGCGGAATGCACTTGTTCACGAATGCGCGCACCGTCGCGATCGTGTTCGCACGATCGGCGGGAAGCGAGGCGATGTATTGCGCAGGCGTCTTGACGTTCGATGGTGGTTTCATGGATTCGTCTCTTGAAAACCAGCCAGCGGCAGGAGCCGTGAGTATCGCGTATGTTTCAAGCCGTGCGCAAGCACGGCGATGATGGGCATCGGCCCGGGAAGGGCGCGCGGGCCGCTCGTCGCGTGCGCCGCGCGCCCTATATCATCAGTAGATCTTGTCGCCCTTTTGCACGCCAAATGGCGACGGCGGCGCGTAGACGCCGTTCACCGTGGTGCCGCCGTTGTGGATGGCCGGGAACATCGGCTGCATGCTCTGCGGGAAGCCCGAACGTCGGCTTCGTCAGCGCGTCGAGCCGGCCGAGCTCCTCGGCCGTGAGCTTCACGTCGAGCGCCTTCACGTTGTCCTCGAGCTGGGCGAGCCGCCGCGCGCCGATGATCGTCGAGGTCACGCCGGGCTGCGCCTGCACCCAGGCGAGCGCGACGCGCGCGACGGTGCTGTCGTGCGCCTTGGCGATGACTCTCGAGCTCGTCGACGAGCGCGTAGGTCTTCTCGTTGAGGAACGGGTCGAGCGAAGAACCCGCGATCGCCCTTCACCTGGCCGGCGTTCTTGCGCGTGTACTTGCCGCTCAGCGCGCCGCTCTTGAGCGGCGACCACGGCGTGATCCCGAGGCCGAGCTCGCGCGCCATCGGCACGAGCTCCTGCTCGACGGTGCGCTCGAGGAGCGAGTACTCGATCTGCAGCCCGATGAACGCCGACCAGCCGCGGAACCGCGCCGTGACGTTCGCCTCGGCGACCTTCCACGCCGGCGTGTCGGAGACGCCGAGGTAGCGCACCTTGCCGGCGCGCACGAGATCCTCGAGCGCGGCCATCGTCTCCTCGATCGGCGTGTGCACGTCCCAGTTGTGCAGCCAGTAGAGGTCGATGTAGTCGGTCTGCAGGCGGCGCAGCGAGTTCTCGCACGCGGCGATGATCGACTTGCGGCCCGAGCCGCCGCCGTTGGGATCGCCGGGGTAGAGGTTGCCGCTGAACTTCGTGGCGATGACGAGCCGGTCGCGCCGGGCGCTGTGGCGCCCGACGTGGTCGCCGATGATCTTTTCGGAGTGGCTCTTCGTGTAGAAGTTCGCGGTATCGATGAAGTTGCCGCCGAGCTCGATGAAGCGATCGATGATCTGCTGCGACTCCTCGACGCTGGAGCCCCAGCCGAGGTCTTCGCCGAAGGTCATCGCGCCGAGGCAGAGCGGGCTGACGCGCAGGCCGGAGCGGCCGAGCGTCACGTAGTGGTCGAGGGACATGGTGCTCTCCAGGTTTGGCAGTATGGTTCAATGCTACGTTAGTTCAAATATACGATAGTTTAATATTGAACTAATTGACCGCAAGTGACCCATGGCGAAAGATCGACGCGGCGAAGATCTGGTCCCTCAACTACCGGCTGCTGATGTCGGTGATCACCAGCGTCGCGCCCGACATCGCCGCGCTCGGGCTCGAGGCGAAGGAGCTGTTCCTGCTCGCCGAGGTCGAGACGCACCCGCACCCCGCGGAGCTGGCGGCGTCCTCTGCATGCCGAAGCCCACCGTGACGGTGTACGTGAAGCGGCTCGAAGCCGCGGGCTTTCTGCGCCGCGAAATCGACGCCGCCGATCTGCGCCGCCACCGCCTCATTCTCACGCCGGAGGGGCGCAAGGCGATGACGCGCGGCCGGCGCTGCTGTCGAAGGCGTTCGGGGCGCGGCTGGCGCGGTTGAGTGCAGCGCAGCAGTCGGAACTCGCGACTCTGCTTGAAAAGTTGAACTGAGCGGCGAGGGCGCCCCGCAGCCGCTAGTGGGCCGATGCGATCCGCGCTCTGCGTGCCACGGCTCTGGCCCGGTAGACCCATAAGGCCGCAATGCACGCGGAGAGGAAAATGCCGAAGGCGACGACGGTTACATTCACGCCGACCTGGGCGCGCTCGGTCAGCGTGTACAAGCCGACCATCATGAGCATGACGGTATTTTCCGAGAGATTTTGGATGGCGATCGCGTTGCCCGCACCGACGCTTCGATGACCTCGTTCCTGTAGCAGTGCGTTGAGGGGCACGACGTAGAAGCCGCCGCAGGCGCCGACGACGACCATGAGCACGAAGGCGACCGGCAGAGTTGTCGTCCAGGCAAGCGCACAGACGGCCATTCCGAGGAGGATGCCGGCCGGCAAAGACCGCTGCGCCCGGTCGATGGAGATGAAACGCGCAGCCAACCCGGCTCCGACGACGATTCCGACCGCCACCGTGGCGTTGAGATACGCCGGCATGCGATTGCTGCTGATTCCGAGCGCCAACGGCACCCACGCAACCAACAGAAAGCGCATGGTGGATCCGGCGCCCCAGAAAAGGCTGGTTCCCAGGATGCTGAACCGCGCATCGGGTATCCGGACCAGGGTGGCCAGAGAGCCGCTGAAAGTGCGCAACATGACGGGTATGGAGAGGCGCGTGAGGCCGCGCGCCGCCGGCAGCCTCGGGATCAACAGGTTGGCAAGCGCCGCCGCCCCCGTAGCAGGCTGTGACAATCGCCAAAGTCGCAGGTACGTTCCAATCTGCGAGTGTGCCGCCCGATATTGCGCCGATCAGGATTGCGGCGATGGTCGAGGATTCTATCAGGCCGTTGGCTTTCACCAGTTGATCCGCGGATGTCAGCTCCGACAGAATTCCATACTTGGCCGGGGAATAGGCAGCTGCCCCAACGCCGACCAACCCATACATCATGAAGGGATTGAGTCCCAAGCACATGCCGAGCGAGCCGACGAGCTTGACCCCGTTGGCAATGAGCATCACCAGGCCTTTGGATCGCGAATCGGAGAATGGTCCCACAAAAGGAGCCAGCAAAATGAATGCGCCGACGAAGAACTCTTGCAGCAGCGGCGCCGTCCACGGCGGATAGTTATCGTTGCGCAGCAGGGCAAGTGCACCAAATAACAGCGCATTGTCAGCCATGGCGGAGAGAAACTGCGCGATCAGCACCGCGACCAGGCCTCGTGACCAAAGCGCTTGCGATGAACCGTTCGCGATGGCCGGGTTCGCCGTCACAGCGCTCATGGCGCCGCCGCACGTTTCGGTGGCCTGCGCGGCCCATTCTTTCAATCGCAGGTAATCGGTCTTGCCCGACCCCAAAAGGGGAAGCTCCTCAATAATTCGTATGTCGCGTGGGACCGCGATTCCGGTGCGCGCAATTGCTTTGCCGCGGCACTTAACTGCTCACGGCGGAGCGAACCATCGGTGGTAAAGAGCACTATCGCTTCTCCCTTGGCGCCATCGGCACGATTTGCGGCCGCATGCGTCTGCGCGGGCGATGCGTGACGGGCGATTTGTTCGACAACTTCGAGTGAGATCATTTCGCCGGCAATTTTCGCAAAACGTTTGACGCGCCCGCGAATGTGTACGAAGTCGTCGCTGTCGATTTCAACGATGTCGCCGGTGGCGTACCAGCCTGCGTCGATGGAGTGCGGGGGTTGCAGGACGCCCGGTCTGTCGTGAAGGAAATAGCCCTTAATCACATTGGGTCCTTTGACGTGCAACGCGCCTCCCTGCGCGATGCCGGGGACGGATTAGAGGGAGATACTCCATGCAAGGTACCAGTTGGCCGACGCTGCCGATGCGGCAAGCCATGGGAACGTTGACCGCGATGACCGGTGCGCACTCCGTTACGCCATAGCCCTCCAGGATGCGAATGCCGAATTTGTCGAGCCACGCCTGGCGTACCTCTTCCGACAAATTCGGCATTCGCATCTTGAGGAGGGCTATGGCGTAACGGAGTGCGCACCGGTCATCGCGGTCAACGTTCCCATGGCTTGCCGCATCGGCAGCGTCGGCCAATTGGTACCTTGCATGGAGTATTTCCCTCGAATCGTCCCCGGCATCGCGCAGGGAGGTGCGTTGCCGCGTCAAAGGACCCAATGTGATGAAGGGCTATTTCCTTCACGACAAGACCGGGCGTCCTGCAACCCCCGCACTCCATCGACGCAGGCTGGTACGCCACCGGCGACATCGTTGAAATCGACAGCGACGACTTTCGTACACATTCGCGGGCGCGTCAAACGTTTTGCGAAAAATTGCCACAAAATTGATTCTCATTCGAAGTTGTCGAACAAATCACTCGTCACGCATCGCCCGCGCAGACGCATGCGGCAGCGAATCGTGCCGAGATGGCCCCAAGGGAGAAGCGATAGTGCTCTTTACCACCGATGGTTCGCTCCGCCGTGAGCAGTTAAGTGCCGCGGCAAATTTGTTGCGCGCACGGAACTCGCGGTCCCACACAACATCAAATTATTGAGGAGCTTCCCCTTTTGGGGTCGGGCAAGACCGATTACCTGCGATTGAAAGAATGGGCCGCGCAGGCCACCGAAACGGCGGCGGCGCGGCGAGCGCTGTGACAGAGAACCCGGCCATCGCGAACGGTTCATCGCAAGCGCTTTGTGACGGAGGATGGTCGCGGTGCTGATCGCGCAGTTTCTCTCCGCCATGGCGGACAACGCATTGTTATTTGGCGCGCTCGCGTTGCTGAAGACCGAGCACTACCCGGACTGGGCGGCGCCGCTGTTGCAGGAGTTCTTCGTCGGCGCTACATTTTGCTCGCTCCCTTTTGCGGGCCCTTCGCCGACTCTCGATCCAAAGGCCTGGTCATGCTGATTGCCAACGGACTGAAGCTCGTCGGCTCGCTGGGGATCTGTTTTGGTCTGAACCCCTTCCTGATCTACGGGTTGGTCGGCGCCGGGGCGGCTGCCTACTCCCCGGCGAAATATGGCATTCTGTCGGAGCTCACATCAGCGGAAAAACTGGTGAAACAAACAGCCTGATCGAATCCTCGACCATCGCCGCAATCCTGATCAGCCCTATGTTAGGCGGCACACTCGCAGATTGGAACGTCACCTGCGAGCTTAGGCGATTGTCACAGCCTGCTACGGGGCGGCGGCGCTTGGGAACCTGTTGATCCCGAGGCCCTCTCGGCGCGCGGCCTCGGCGCGCCTCTGCCGTCCCCGTCATGTTGCGCACTTTCAGCGGCTCCTCTGCAGCCCTCGTCCACATTTTCCCGATGCGCGGTTCGGCGCTCCTCCCAACTCGGCCCCTTCTGGGGCGCCGGATCCACCATGCGCTTTCTGTTGGTTGCGTGGGTGCCGTTGGCGCTCGGAACGGGCGGCAATCGCAGTCCCGGCGTATCTCAACGCCACGGTGGCGGTCGGAATCGTCGTCGGAGCCCGGGTTGGCTGCGCGCTTCATCTCCATCGACCGGGCGCAGCGGTCTTTGCCGGCGGCATCCTCCTCGGAATGGCCGTCTGTGCGCTTGCCTGGACGACGGTTCCGATCGCCTTCGTGCTCATGGTCGTCGTCGGCGCCTGCGGCACTTCTACGTCGATGCCCCTGTCAACGCACTGCTACAGGAACGAGGTAGTGGAAACATCAGTCAGCAACGCAATAGCCATCGAAAATCTCTCGGATACCCGTCATGCTCATGATGGTGCGGCTTGTACACGCTGACCGAGCACCCAGGTCAAAAGTAACCGTCGTCCGCCTTCGCATTTTCCTCTCCGCCGTGCATTGCGGCCTTATGGGTCTACCGGGCCAGAGCCGTGGCACGCAGAGCGCGGATCGCATAGGCCCCACTAGCGGGCTGCGGGGCGCCCTCGGCCGCTCCAGATCAGTTTCGAGAAGAGTCAGCAAGTTCGAGCTGCTACGAGCCAGTGCTCCAACCTCGCCAGCCGCGCGCCGAACGCCTTTGAGCAGCAACGCCTGGCCGCGCGCCGTGCCTGCGTCCCTCCGGCGTAAGAAAGAGGTGGCGCGTAAATCCTTGCCGTCGATTTCACGCCGCAGAACCCCGCGGCTTCGAGCCGCTTGACGTAAATCGTGATGGTGGGCTTCGGCTGCTTAGGACCCCGGCCAGTTCCGCGGGGTCGGGTGCGTCTCCACCTCGGTCGCGCGACAGCTGCTCCGCTTCCAGCTAGCTCGGTGATCTCGGGGGCAACACTCACCGCATGGCGGACATCAGGAGTTGGTAATTCAAAGACCAAATCTTTCCAGCATCAATATTGGGCATGGGTACTTGCTGTTATTAGTTTAATAGTAAACTATCATATATTCAAACTGCCATCGTCTCATACTGCCAAACCTGGAGACAGCCGTGTCCCTCAATCACTCCTGTAACCCTCGGCGGTTCCGGGTCTTCGGGTCAGCCCATTTGCCTCGGCGCAATGACCTTCGGCGAAGACCTTCGTGATTTTGAGGAGTCCCAAAATCATTGACCGCTTCATTGAGCGCGGGCGCCGTTCATCGATACCGCGAATTTTTACACCGTTCAATTCGGAAAAGATCATCGGGGATCATGTTGGGCGCCGCAGCACCAGGCGGGACCGGCTGGTCATTGCCACCAAGTTCAGCGGGCAACTTATACCCCGGCGATCCCAACGGTGGCGGATCGAGT
>CAVZJP010000005.1:0-45966 GCA_963775565.1 uncultured Gammaproteobacteria bacterium | reverse complement strand
GCCGGATGCTAAGCAGAGATTCTTGGCATGGCCAACGGATTGGGGATGCGCTCGCGGTTGAGATCGATGACGGCGTCATGGATGGCTTGGTCGAGGGCGGGGAGGTCTGTGAAGGTCTGGTGGGCGAGGTGATGGGCCTTAAGATCGCGCCAGACCGGCTCGATTTCATTGAGTTCGGGGGCGTATTTCGGCAGCCACTCGACGGTGAGCCAGTGTGCGCGGGCGGCCAGGGCGGCGAGCGAGCGTTTGCTGGTGTGGATCGGACCATTGTCCTCGACCAGCACGACCGGCTTGGCCTGTCGCCCGGGCTGCGGTCCCAAGAGACGGTCGAGTTGCTCCAGATGGGCGATGAAATCGCTGCTGCGCTTGGTCGGGCTGGTATGGACGATGAGTTGGCGCGTGACGTGATCGAGCGACCCCAGCATCGCGACCTTCTTGGCCTGCCCCGGCGCCGGCACACGCAAGTCCGCCCCCGACTTCGCCCAGGCGCGGGCGAGATAGGGATGGGTCAACGCCTCGCTCTCATCGCCGTAGAGAAGAACAATGTCGCCGGCTTCGGCCTGCTGTTTGCGCAGTTGCAGGCGCAGGCCCACCCGTTCCACCTCGCTTTCCGTCTGACGCCCCTTCAGCGTGTGCCGGGGCCGCCGCCAGCGGAACTTTTTTTTCGCAAGGCCTTGGACAGTTGCGAACGGCTGATGCGCACGCCCTCGCGCGCTTCGATCTCGGCGCGGAGGCGAGGAATCGTCCAGTTGCGCCGGTCGGCCACAGGTTCTTCCAGCAAGGGGGTGACGACGCGCAAGGCGGCTTCACTCTTCACCGGAGGCGGTCCTGGCGCGATACTGGTCGTCAGCGCCGCAACACCGCCGGCGGTGAAGTCGCTGCGCCACAGGCGAACCGTATCTTCGCGCACGCCAAACGCTTCCGCGATCCTGGAGCTGGTCCAACCAGCCAGCGTCAAAAGCACGGCGCGCGCCCGGTCCGCCTCGCCGCGATCCCGTGAATCGCCAAGAGCCAACAGGCCGCCGCGTTGTTCATCGCTCGCCGTAACCGGAGATTTTCCCGCCATGCCATGCACTTTGCGAATCAGCACAGCCAGCAAATCGCAAAAAACCTATCCGTTGGTTAGCCAAACGGAATATTGCCTTAGGAGTGTTCGGCAGATTGCCCCTTGTTCAGTGCGGGCGCGAGCGCATCGACGCGCGTTTCGGCTACAGTCGCAATGACTACCGCCAGTTCAAGCCGCTCGGTGAGCACAAATAGCAAAGATTTTGCCTGACGGCCGTGCGGAAGCGCCCGATCGTTGAGACTTCTTCTTCTCTGCGCCGACCCTCGGGTATGTGAGGTTGAGCTCCGCCACCACTTCAACGATCGCCGCTGCGACGACAAGGCGAGTGAACCACTTGTTATCGGCCGGCACCACGTACCACGGCGCGTGCTTGGCCGCTGTCGCCCGAATCGCTTCCTCGAACGCATGCATGTAGTTGTCCCAGAACTTGCGCTCATGCACGTCGGACGCGGAGAACTTCCAATTCTTCTCTGGCCGCTCAAAACGCTGCATGAAACGCTTCTTCTGTTCCTCGCGCGACACGTTTAGGAAGAACTTGAGGACGATCGTCCCCTGTCGGGTGAGGTAGTCCTCGAAATGCGCGATGTCGGCGAGGCGCTCGTCCCAGATGTCCTTGCTAACGAGCGGCGGGGGAAGCTGTTGCCGCTTCAGAATTTCGTCATGCACGCGCATGACGAGAACCTAAGGTCAAGGCGGCTGGCGACCGTCCACGATGATCGATCACATTCCGCGCGTGGGGTGCCCATAGAATCAGAGAGAGGGCGCGGCCGAGCCCTCAGACTGTCAGGGACGGCGGCCTCGACGTGGACGAGGCATTGGGCGGTCCGGACAATGGACGGGCCCCAGAGGCGCGTCCTCGGGCAACGTCGAGCAGATAAGCGAGGGCTGGGGATAACGGCTCTTGAGCTAAAGCGGGGTCGTTGACGAAATCACGAAGCCGCTGAGAGCAGGCACGCTGCGACGGACCGAGACGCAACTCCTCCCCGCGTCATGCGACGCGCCCCCCGGCCAATATGGCCTAGAATTTGGGCCGGGGGTCTTCGGGGGTTCCGTTGCAATGATGCTTGCTGGGGGCGAGCGGTGACGATGGTGTTATCGGCGTTGCTGCTCACGCGGCGATATTGAAGAGGCCTGCGATGAAGATCGCTTGGCCTTTGATGTCTCTCCCATCAACGGTTCGAAGCTGACCCTTCCTGACCATCGCCATCGTCTCAAAACCCGCCAACGTTCTCCGCGCCGTCCGGAAACTGCCGAAGCCGAGCCCAGGTCGGACCAGGCGCTTGATGCGTCGATGATCCTGCTCGATGATATTGTTATCTGGCATGTGTAGGCGCGACACGTCGATCCAAGTTTGACGGAACTGACAGTTCGACTATCGTCGATCTACCGGGATTGGGGTGTCGGGAGCACGTATGGCGGGCAGGCCGTAATATCTGATGAGCTGCGAGCTCGAGTTGTTATCTGGCCGCCCCCTTCGACTTGCCCGGTTGCGCTGCGAGCGCGGATCCGTAGTTGTCGTGTAGCCCGCCGGCTCCCTTGGTCGTTGAACCTGGAAGGAGCCAGGAATGAGAATCATTGCCCTTGATGTCCATCGATCATTCGCCCAGATAGCGATCTTGGAGAACGGCAAAATCCGCGATGCCGGAAGGGTCGATCTCGAACGCAGTCGCCTGTTGCAGTTCGCAAACAAGCTCAAACCCGATGATGAGATCATCATCGAGGCGACAGGCAACACGAGCGCTATCGTCCGGCTGCTCTCGTCTTTCGTGGCTCGGATCGTCATAGCAAATCCGATCTTGGTTCGGGCCATCGCCTGGGCCAAGGTCAAGACCGACAAAATCGACGCGGCGGTGCTGGCGAAGCTCCATGCAAGCGGCTTTTTACCCGAAGTGTGGATGCCGGACGAAGAGACCGAGACACGTCGCCGCGTGGTGGCCGAACGAACGCAACTTATCTCCCAGATGACCCGTCTGAAGAACCGGATCCAGTCCGTTCTGCATGCCAACCTGATCCCGCCTTACAAAGGAACCCTGTTCTCGAAGCGCGGCAGGGCCTGGTTGGAGACTCAACCGCTTGCCCAAGATCAACGCCGCGTCGTCCTTCGCCATGCCGGTGAGCTCGATCGCCTTGGTGCTGAACTCGCGGATGTGGACAAGAGCCTCGCGCAGAAGGCGCTCGCGGAGCCTCGGATCAAGCGTCTGATGACGATCACGGGTGTGAACGTCACAGTCGCGATGAGCGTCTTGGCAGCCATCGGCGACATAAATCGGTTCTCCTCGGCGCAGAAGCTCGTCAGTTACTTCGGGCTCAACCCTCGGGTTCGGCAGTCCGGTGACAAGCCAGCCTACCACGGCCGTATCACCAAGCAGGGCCGAGCCCATGCCAGATCGATGCTGGTCGAGGCGGCATGGGTCATCTCCGGCGTGCCAGGTCCACTGCGCGCCTTCTTCATTCGTGTCAGGGACAAACGCGGCAAACACGTCGCTGCGGTCGCGACCGCGCGTAAGCTGGCGGTCATCGTCTGGCACATGCTGACCAAGGATGAAGATTACACCTGGAACCGGCCAGCTCTCCTCGATTGGAAGCTCCGGAAACTGGAGCTGAAAGCCGGACATCCATCTCGCCGCGGCGGCAAGCAGAAGGGGTCTGCCGCCGCCTACAGCGACAAGTCGGTGCGCGACAGCGAGCGCGAGACAATCGGCAATGCCGAGCAAGCCTACACACGTTTCGTCGCCAACTGGAAACAACACCTATCAAAGGGGCGCTCGAGCGCCGCAAACGTGGAGATGTAGCCATCCATCCCCGCGGCACGGCACTCCTTGTCGACGTCTTTGACGGCATCCGCGGTCAAAGCGACGATGGGTATGCGTCGATCGGTTCCGGCCTCGCGGCGGCGAATCTCGCGCGTGGCCTGATAGCCATCCATTCCAGGCATGTGGCAATCCATCAGAATCAGGTCGTATCGCCCCGTATGCCAGGCGTCCACGGCCGCGCTTCCGTTGGGAGCGACATCGACAACGTATCCTAGTCTTTCGACGATCTTGCGCGCGACTTTCTGGTTCACCGCATTGTCCTCGGCGATGAGCACTCGGCAATGCATGCCTGAACGCTTCATCATGATCTCGTGTCGGGTGACAATGGGTTGGGTGCGCGCGGACCAACCCTCGGCATTCAGACCCATCACGAGCAAGAGACAGTCCGTCAGATCGCGTTGGCTCACCGGCTTGAGCAGGTATCCGGCGAAACCTAATTCACCAAACTTGCGGCCATCAGCCGTTTGGCCCGAGGAAGTCAGCAGGACCAGGCGGGAACCTTTCAGCGCCGGGTCCGCGACAATCTGCCGGCCTAGCTCCTCACCGTTGATGCCCGGCATATCGTAGTCGAGCAGCACGATATCGAATGGGTTGCTTTCGGCGACAGCTTTGTGCATCAGGGCGATGGCTTCGGCCGGCGAGTTGGAAAACTCGCCTATCACGCCGCACAGTTTCAGCTGCCCAGCCAGAATCTTGAGGTTCGTTGCATTGTCGTCCACCGCCAGGATCCGCCGCCCACGCAACTGCGCCGGAGTGAAATTTCCGGCCGTCTGCGCCACGGTGTTTGCGAAGCCGAAATTCGCGGTAAAGTGGAAACACGATCCCGAGCCCTCTTCGCTTACCACACCCACCGAGCCACCCATCAGGTTGACGAGCTGGCGCACGATCGACAAGCCGAGCCCGGTCCCTCCAAAGCGCCGGGTCGTCGAGGCATCGACCTGAGTGAACGCATTGAACAGCGAACCGATGCGATCCGCCGGGATGCCGATGCCCGTGTCGCGCACCTCGAATCTCAGTTGAACGGCCTCGGCGGCGGCATCGACCCGCTGCACATCGATATTGACTTCTCCCTGCGACGTGAACTTGATCGCATTGCCGGCAAGATTGGTAATGATCTGCCGCAATCGGCCGGGATCGCCCATCAACAATTCGGGAATCGTCGGATCGATCGACACCGTAAGCTCGATGCCTTTCGCATGCGCCTGTACAGCTATCACGCGCGAGGTGTCTTCCACCGTTGCCCGCAGGTCCATTTCCATTCGTTCGAGCTCGAACTTTCCAGCTTCGATTTTCGAAAAGTCCAAGATATCGTTGATGATGGTCAAAAGCGCGCGACCGCTTTCTTTGATGGTTTCCGCGCAGTCGCGCTGCCCGGAGTCGAGCGCCGTTTCGAGCAGCAGCTCGGTCATGCCGATCACCCCGTTCATCGGTGTCCGGATTTCGTGGCTCATATTCGCGAGGAATTCGCTTTTCGCCCGGTTGGCGGATTCGGCGCTTTCGCGCGCAATTCTCGTCTCCTCCTCGGCACGCACGCGCTCCGTGATGTTTCGGCCGATGCCGGCGAGGCCGATCGTCATGCCGGCATCGTCCTTGAGCGGGACCTTGGTCGTGAGGATGGTGATATCGTTCCCGTCGCTGTCCTTGGCGCGCTCGGAGCGGTTGATCAACGCTTCGCCGGAATGCAGGACTGCTTGATCGTCCTGATGAAAAGCCGTCGCGAGATCTGCGGAGTAGAAATCGAAATCGCTCTTGCCGGTCAGTTCCGCCGGCGTGGAGTGCATGGCTTTTGCGACCGATTGATTTGCAATCACAAAACGCGATTCGAGGTCTTTGGCGTAAAGAAAATCCGGAATGTTGTCGATCAGGGCGCGCAACATCTGAACGTCGCGCGTCAGCGATCTCGCTGCGCCCTCCAAGGCGGCAATGCGCGCCCGTTGGCGGCCGTGAACGTGCCACCAGACCATCGCGAGCAATGCAGCCAACCCCGCGCCAATGTACGCGTACACGCAACTCTCCCAATTCGCCAGACTTGCGGTACGTCATTGCGCCGCGTAAATGATAGCGCTATCACTGTTCTATGCGCAGAGTCTGTGGGCTATTCGCACGTCCTGCAAGCAAATGGCCGTGCGGCGTGGCAGAAATGTGACGTCCGTGACGGATGCCCTGTGCGCTGATTCACACGGCCGATACACAATGCGCCGTTACAGTTTTTTGTTCGCAGGCGACCACCTGACCGACAGCTCAATGCCGCTTCCAATCGGCAGAAGCGCCGTATGGATGTCGGACAGGGAACCGAGGGCAGCACGGTATTTTCTTGCGTCTTCGCGGACCACCGCGGGCTCGATCATATTGTCAGCGGCGATGATCCCCTCGTCCGCCAGCTTCGGATAGAAGGCTCGAAGACAGGGGACATAGCAATCCTTCCAAATATCGAGCAGCACCAGGTCGAACGGCCCCGCATCGGCATTGATCAATTCAACGGCATCGCCAAGCCGAAATTCAACGACGGCGGAAAGACCCGCTTTTTCGATCATGGAACGCGCCGCTGCCTGCTTGTAGTCGGCCAAGTCCATGGAAATGACTGTCCCGCCGATCTGTGCCACGGCATCGGCCAGGAACAGGGTTGAGTATCCGTAGCTTGTTCCCAATTCGAGTACCCGGGCGGGACGTTTGGCGAGTATCAGACTGTGGAGGAACCAACCCACCTCACGCCCCACGGGCAGCAGGAATTCATCGCGGTGCTGGAACAGCCGGTCACCCAGTGATGCAGCCTTTGGGCGTTCATCGATGTTGCGTTGTTCGTATTCTGCGAATACTTCGTCAATTGCGGGCGTGGAAAAATGCACAAAGACCTCCCTATTATTGGATTGCCGGGCAGTGCCGCGAACGCCGAGAGTTTACCGTGCTATTTCAAGGCCGGCGCGTCCCGCCCGAATTGCGGGCGGCTGCGGCCAATAACCCTCGCTAGCGAGAGATGCTTCCGAATACCCGCCGGGCGTTCGCGTAGTAGATCTTGTCGATCACCGGTTTCGGGAGCGCCAATCCCTTGACCTCGGTCTTGATCGCATCGATGGGCTGAACTCCGGAGGTCGCGAGGTAAGTCCAGTCTGATCGCCAGAAGTCTTCGGCTTCCCGGCCGAATTGTCCCGCATTCATCGGTGGATTCTGAGCGCGTTCCTTCGGGTCGGGAGGATCCTCGGTGAGATCGGTTCCATAAAGGAGTCGGTCCTGGTACTTGATGAAGAAGCGTCGCACCTTGTCGAGATCCAACGCGGACTGATACTGAACCTGGGTCATACGCGCCGCCAAATCCGCCGTCGCATTGGGATAGGCGTCCAGGAACTTCGCCAGTTCCTCGACGCTCCACTCCAAGCTCGCCATGTGCGCCCCGATGAAATTGAGCTTCGGATGCCGCGCCACAAAGCGATCTCGCGCCGCGATGAGGCTTTCATAGCTGGGCTGCTCAGGATGCAGGTACATATGGTATTCAGGATGATCTCGAAAATAGCTGCGGTCGTTCTCCGTGGTCATGGCCTCGAGCGGCAGCCAACAATTCTTAGGCTCAGCCTGATGCGCGATCAGCGGAATGCCCTTCGCTTCGAGATGGCTCATCACGCCATCGAAGCGCGCATCGTCGAGCATGATCAGTCGCCCTTTCGCATCCCGTTCCACCATGCCGATGTTCTTCCACACCTTCACGCCGACCGCGCCGCGCGCCCTCTCTGCGTCGATGTACCGGATGGTGTTCGCCGTCCACTCAGGTCCGCCGAATCCCTTCATCGAGAATGTGGCGACGAAGTGAAAGCGCTGCGGGTCGGCAGCCATGAGCCTGTGAGCGATCTCTGCCTGCCGCTCCAAGGGCGGAAAGTCGGGGTAGTCCACGTTGATCGACAGGATCTCGAAGCCGTTCTTCGCCGCGACGTCGAGGAACAGATGATCGTCGGTATTCGCATGAACGTGTGCGTCGATCTTGCGAACCTGTACGAAATCGGCGGCCGTGTACGTCGATTCGACGCCGGCGGCGACAGTGCCGGCCGCAGCGGCGGCGCCCAACAATATCCAGCCGAGGAAGGTCCATAGGATTTTCACGATCATGCGAACTCCGCGACGTCGCCGCCGTCGAATGAATGAGCGAGGCGCGCGATGAACTCGGACGTGAGCGGGGCTCCAGCGAGTTTCGCGGCATACAAGGCGGCACCCGCCGATGGCGGGAGCTGCGGCGCCAGAAATTCGTAGCGCCGCTCGCCCAACCCTAGCGCAGTCTCGAGCAGCGGCTTCAACAGGCCCTCCAATCGAAACATACCTCCCGAATAAGATACCGGCAGCGGCGTCCGCGGTGGAACCTGCAGCCGATCACGCACCGCATGCACAGTGGCCGCGAGTTGCTGCGCCGCCTGCTCGAACAGCCCATGCGCTGCGCCATCGCCCGCCCGGGCAGCCTGCGCCACCAGCGGAGCGAGCGCAGCCAATTCGCTGCGTGCGAGCGGCGGCGGCCCGTAAACTTTGGCGCACACATCGAGATCGGCTCGCAGCAGAAACCGCCCGCGGATCAAGGCGTAGAGGGCGCCCTTGGGAGTGCGGCCATCGCTCATGCGCGAAAACAGCGTCAAGGCCTCGCGCGCAATCCAATGGGCGGAACCCTCATCCCCGAAGAGCTCCCCCCACCCGCCGGCCCTCGCGCGTCGACTCTCGAATTCTCCATACGCAATGGAGCCCGTGCCGGCGACGACACTGATACCGTCGCGTCCCGCGAGAGCACCTGCCCACCCGCACACCATGTCATTGCCACAGCGATGGCGCTCGATCGGCAGAACCTTCGCTGCGATACTGTCGAGGCGCGGCAGCAGTGCACTGTCCTCGCCATGGGCCGGCAACCCGATGAAGGTAAACCCGACCTCGTCGACCCGCAGCGCGGCCTGCCGCAACGTTGCATCGATGCCCGCGACCAGCATGGCCTGCAGCGCGTCGATGCCCGTTTCGAGGTAATAGGCGGATCCCGTGCGGTGCGATGCCAACGCCCGCCCCGACTCGTCGATCAACAGGAAGTCCGTTTTGGTACCACCGCCATCGATACCAAGAAAGGCTCTCACCGCGACGGGTTCCAAGGATAGATGGACACGCCCCGCACCACGCGATTGACGACGCCCTGGGCATTGGGTGTGTCGGGCCGCAGCCCCAGATTGAGCGATTGCAGGAACGCGAGCGTCTGCACAAACATCGCGTAGGGAAAGCACAGGGCGAGATCCGAGGCGCCCGCCGTGCCCGGCACGGCTATGCCGTCTGCGTCCGTCGGCACTGCGCCCTCATCGGCCGCGTGCAGCGCCACGACGCGCGCCGCCACACCGTCGGCGCGCAGTTCCCGCAGCACGTCCATCTCGTAGCGGCGCGTATACGGATCGTTACAGAGAAACATCACCACCAAGGTTCGGCCGTTGACGATGGTCTTCGGCCCGTGGCGAAAGCCCAGAGGGGTGTCCGCCAGCGCCACGATCCTGCCGTCGCTGAGTTCGAGCAGCTTGAGCGCGGCCTCGCGCGCCAGACCTTTGAATGCCTGGCTGCCCAAGTACACCACGCGCTCAAAGCCCGACCCAGCCAGGCTCGCGATCAACGGCAATCCCGCCTCGAGCACGTGAGCCGACCAGCGTGCGAGTAATGCCGGGCGATCCTGCGGCGAGAGATCGAACGCCAGCGCTGCGGCGAGCACCATGCTCGTGAAGCTCGAGGTCATCGCAAAGCCGCGGTCGTTGGTTTCATCCGGCAACAACACCACGTAAGAATTGCGGTGCCGCGTCCCATGCCGGTACAGATCGCCCTCGCCATTGCAGGTGACGATGAGATGATGGCAGTCCGACACGCCCTTCTCGGCCAGGGTGAGCGCCGCCACGCTCTCCGGGCTGTTGCCCGAACGTGCGAACGAGACCAGCAGCGTTGGGACGGCCGGATCCAGCCAGCTGTCAGGCGATCCGACCAGGTCCGTGGTCGCAACGGCATCCACGCGAAGGTGGGTGCGGCGTTTCAGGGCAGGCGCCAGGCACTCTCCGACGAAGGCCGAGGTGCCGGCGCCGGTCAACACGATCCGCAGCTCCGGTCGTTTGAGCAGCGGGTCGAGAAAGGCGCGCAATGCTCCAGCCTCGCGCGTCATTAAAGCGTCGATCTCCGTCCAGACATCCGGCTGCTGCGCAATCTCGCGCGCTGTCCAAATCCCGCCCGCTGCCTCGAGTTCAGCCTGCGGGTGGCCCAGATAGTTCATTCGCGTACTCCATCATTGGCGGCGCCCGCGGGCCCCGCGGGTCGGCACGCGCGGTCGTAGTGGTTGAGCACCTGCAGGATTGCGTCGAGCACGAGCTCGCGCGGATCGTTATTCAGCCGGCCCTCGCGGATCGCAGCGTACTGCACCGGTAGATATTGGCTGATCAACGTCATCGGAATGCCCCTGGTCCCCAGCCGTTCGAACAATTGCGCGCAAGCCCGTTCGACCACCGGCGCGTTCCAGTAGTAACGGATCCGATCGCTCAAGCTGTACTGAAGTTCGAAGTCCTGCCGCTCGGGGTTCGTGTAATACGCGCTCCAATAACGGGGGTCGCGCCTCATTTCTTCCAGCATCGTATCCCTGAGCGACCCGTCCGGCATCAGGTCCAATTGCACAGCAATATCCGACAGAGCCCAAAGCGCCTCGCGCAGCGCAAACGTCACCCCCGGTCCGACCTTCAGGATGGCGAAGTGATCCTGCACCAAGGCGCCGAGGGCTGCGGGAGTTTGATAGTCAGTCGAATGCGCCTCGAACACCATGCCCGGCACAGACTCGATGCTGCGGCTCAACATCACGGCCTTGGAACGTACATAGTCAATCACCCGATGATGGTCAAATTCGACCCCGGGCTGCACCACGAGGCCCACCACCCGATCCCATGCTGCCTCGACTCCGTGGCGCGCAAAGGCCCGGCGATGCGCCTCGATCGTTGAGTGCGCTGCCTGCGGCAACGTGACGGCGAGTTCCTGCAGGGTCTCGTGCGCTCCGCCCGGCACCGGCACTTCGGAGCCGATGATGTACACGGGCGCGTCGCCGCCGGCACTGCGCCACGCAGCTTCGGTGATCTCGCACAATGCGGCGCTGCGGTCCGCGATCGTCTCATCGTCCAGCGCTCGGGGGTCGCCCGCACAAGACATGGAACAATCTAGATGGATCTTGCGAAAGCCCGCGGCCACGTATTCTCCCACCATCACCGCGGCCTTCTCCAGCGCGCTCGGCGACGGCAATCGCTGCCAGGAATTCGGGCCCAGATGATCGCCGCCCAGCACCACACGGTCGCGCGGCAAGCCGACGGCGCCCGCCAGTGCGAGTACCCGCTCGCGAAAGCCGGCGGGCCGCATGCCGGTGTAGCCGCCATCCTGGTTCACCTGGTTCGAGGTAGCCTCGATCAGCGCCATGCCCCCGGTTCGGCGCGCGAGCCGCAGCGCGGCCTCGATGACCATCGGATGCGCGGAGCACACAGAGTAGATCCCCACGGGATCCCCGGACTTGTGCCGGCGCACAAGATCCAACATGGCCTTCATACGGGTTGCTCGACCAGCTTCTCTTCCGGTTCGAGGGCAAGCAGCGCCGCGGCAACGAAAGCCAGCGCGATGGCGACAACGGTCACGGCGTTCGGCATGGCGCCGAGAACCATCATCGAGACGATCGCCGTGATCAACGGCGCGCCCGCGTTGGCGAGCGGTGCGACCACCAGCGCCCTCCCGTAGCGGAAGGCATATACCAGCGTCAGCGCGCCCACCGCGTTCAGAATCTGCGTGATCGCGGCGAGCCCCGGCCCTCGCCACCCATATTCGATGCGCGTCGAAAAATCGGTCATCTCAAGCGCCACCGGAATCAACAACAGCGCGGTGAGCGTCATGTACAGAAAAATGTTCTCCGCATCCATGCTGGCGTTGGCGAGCTTCATGAAGTACGCCTGCACGCCCCAGGCGAGCAGAATGATCAATGCGTACAGAAACCACGAGAAGCCCTGCGCGCCGGCACCGCCGCTATCCGCCGCCGGCGAGTAGTTGAACAGCGGCAGCGCGATCAGCGCCAGCGCCACGCCGATTGCGCCCACTTTGGTCACCCTTTCCTTGAGAAACAGCATCGACATCGCGATGGTGATGACCGGCGACAATGCGATGATGGGAAAGATCAGATACGTGGGTCCCGTGTGCACGGCGTGGAACAAAAGCATCTGGCCGCCCGCCCCGGTCAGTCCGATCAAGGAGCCTAGCAAAATCGACTTTGGGTCTCGCAGCACCCGCCAGCCCACGCGGTGCATGGCGTAGAGTGAGGGCGGGATCATGGTCAGCGCCCACACAACGTACACCAGCGTCTCCGGAAATCCATAACGCGTCGGAAATTCGGCAAACGCGCCCCACACTCCCCAGAACCCGGTGGTGATCAGCGCATACGTGAGCCAGGGTTTTTTCATCTCAGAATCGGTACGACGCGCCCAGCACGAACGAGCGGCCATACGCGCTGTAGCCCTGACCCGTGCCGCTGGCGCTCGCGCCAATGAGCTGGCCCGGTCCCCACGGCAACAACGGATTGCCGTTGAGGTAGGTGCGCGCGATGGCATTGGTGAGATTCTTGCCTTCGACGTACACCTCGAACCCCTTGTATATCCGGTAATGCGCGCTCGCCGTCACCCAGGAGAAGGAATCGGCGATGGCCGGCCATCCCGGGACTTCCGTGCACGCCGAGCAATAGGTGGTATAGCTCGAGGTGTAGTCCCAGTTTATATCCGCATTGAACGGCCCTTTGTCGTAGATCAAGCTGATCGAGAACGTGGTGGGCGGCGCTTCGTTGACCGCGCCGGTGGGATTGCCGAACTGATCGTAACCCTTGCTCCAGGTGTGGGTGTACTGCATGTGCGTGCCCAGACCATTTTGGAGAAAATGCTGCCAGCTCAACTCGACACCCGTGTAGGTTGACTTGGCGCCGTTGGCCGGAGCGGTGATGGTCCAGAGAAAGGGTGTCGCGGGGTTGTTCGGTGCACCCGGGGGCCCATTAGTGTATTGCAGCGTGCCGAGATCGACGCTGGTTTGGGTGGCCGTATAGATGTCGTTCGTGACTTTCTTGCCGAACAGAGCCGCGTTGAGCGCGGCGTGCGGCTGGTAATACCATTCAAGCGACAGATCGACGGACCAGGCCTTAATGGGCTTGAGGCCCGCAGTGCCGGTGTAGTCGAGTTCCGGAGTGCCGTTGATGGCCTGGTTGGTGGAGTTCGGCGCCAGCTGATTCAGGTTGGGACGCGACATAGTCTCACCCGCGGCCGCGCGAAACTGCAGCTGCTCCGGTACCACCCAGTAGCTTAAGTTGGCGGACGGCAGCGCCAGAGTGTAGGTCGCCTCCTGCTGAAACTGCGACGCGGTGCTGTAATCTACGTTGTAGCTCTGCACCGAGTTGGTCGCATTATTCGTCCAAATGTCCGTCGGCACGGATTCGGCGGTGGAGGCATTGGTCGTGGTGCGCACGACGCGCACGCCCACATTTCCCGACCAATTGTTGCCGGCGAAAGTCGCCTCGGTATAGAAGGAAAACGTCTTTTCCGTCACGTCATAGGAATTGAATGGGTTCGGCTGCGGCAGCGTGGCCGCAAGGTTGAACGGCGTGGAGCACGGCAGCGAAGTGCAGTAGGTTGGATTGGGCTTGCCGTTCAAGCTCGCCAAGAATGCCAGCAGCTGGGCAGTATTCAACTGCGGCAGCACCCCCGGGTACGAGCCGCCGGCACCTTGCATGAAATTCGGAGGACTGGTGAAGGATATGACATTGAAGCCCTGCGAACCGAAGGAATAGGGGCTGCACTGCACCGGGCATCCTACGGTTTGGTACAGCGTACCGTATTGACCGGAGCCATTGGTCCAGTCGTTGCTGCTGTCGACGCGCTCCTTGTCACGATGGTTGTAGCCGACGCCGAAAAGCAACTTGTCGAAGACCCCCAGACTCGCTTTGTAGTCACCGTCGAGCGTGAAGCCTGTGATCTCGTCATGGACGGAATAGCCGTTGAGGCCGTCGTAGTGCGTGGACCAATATTTATTGTTGTTGAGAAATCCCGAGTTCATCAACGATGTGTAGGAGCAATAGCCCGCCGTGGTCGTGCTCGAAGTTCCGGTCGGGCAGGCCGACAGCCCCAACTGGCTCGGCGGAATCACCACGTTGAGGCTTGGCAGGCTGTGCGGCAGGTCAGTGAGCGTGATGAAGTCCTCGGCATTCGGCAACGCCGACACCAGCCCCGCGGTCACGAACGTGTCGGTACCGCCCTCGGGCCGATTGGCCTCCGAGCGATAGGCATCGAAGCCGAGCGAGAACTTGTCGGTCGGCGTCCAGGTGCCCTTCAAACCAAACATCGTCGTGACGACGTTGCGGTTGATGGTGTTGTTGACGATCTCCGGCGTGAAGTTGCTCGACGTGACCCCGGTGACCACCCCGTTTTGGATCGTCGCGCTCGAATCGGACCAGGTGCCGTTGCCGTTCTGATCGTAACCGAACGGGAAGTAATACGATTGGTTGTAGCCGATCTGCGGATCCTGCAGTTTGGTCCAGAGGCCGTCGGCGACCAAATTCAAGGTGTCGTTGGGGCGCCATTCGAGGCTGCCGGACAAGGCCTCGCGCTTCTTCTCGTCGAAGATCGAGCCGAAGGTGATGCAGCAGGGCGCGGCCGACAGCGGCATCCCCGCGGGCGGCGTCATGTTGGAATCCTCGAACGGGAAGGCAGTCGCATCGTAGATGTCCTGACTATAGGCGTTCAGGGAATCGGTGCGCGTATGGGTGTCGGACAGCACGCCCGAGATCAGGAATCCCAGGGTGTTGTCGAGGAGCGTGTTCGAGGCGAATGCCGAGACCTTGTAGCCATGCAGCGAGGTCATTTGGTTGTAATCGCCCTCGGCATGCGCGCCGCCATGAAAGCCCATGTTATCGAACGGACTCGCGGTGCGCAGGTTCACCGTGCCGCCGATGCTGCCCTCGAGCGCGGAGGCCTGAGACGATTTGAGGACGTCGGCGCCCGAGATGACTTCCGAGGGCAGCACGTCGAATGCCAGGTCGCGCGCATCGTCGTCCGTGGCCAGAATCCGGTTATTCAGCGTGACGATGTTGTATTGCGGTCCGAAGCCGCGAATCGAAACCTTTTGTCCCTCGCCGCCCGTGGTGCGAGTGATGGTGACCCCCGGTAGATGCTCCAGCGAGTCGGCGACGTCGGCGTCAGGAAACCGGCCCAACTCCTCGGCGTTGATGGAATCCAGCACCACCGCGGCGTTCCTCTTAATGTCGAGGGACTTCTCGAGACTGGCGCGCAGGCCCGTGACCACAATCTCGTCGAGCGCATGATCCTCGGCGTCTTTCGCCGCGGTCGGCGATGCCGGCGGCGGCGCGACCGCCGCAACCGGCGTATCGGCAGCCTCGGCGAAGGCAACAGCCCACGCCATGAATGGCAGGCAAATCACAATCAACGTACGCTTGAGGTTCGGCACGCTTCGTCTCCCTGTACCATTTTTGAAATGGTTTGTTGTCGTCACTACAAAGGCAAAATGAAAGTTAATGAAACCTAATTTGCCGCATTGCCTTTCGTTTTCTTGCTTTTTATGTTATTTGTATTTTCGAACAAGTCAATAGGCGGAGCCCAACCGTCAATGAATAAAAGTCCCGCTCTCGGCAAGACTTCGCGCCGCCAGTTCGTTCGACTCGCCGGCGGACTCGCGCTGGCGCTGCGTCATGGGCTGCTGTCGGCGCAGACCGGAACCGGCGCTCCTCGCGCGCCGCAACCCCGGGCTGGCGCGGCGGCCGCTCTCGAAGATTCAGCGCTGCGCATCGAATGGGATGCAAACCTTTATGCCCAGGTATCGCTAAGGGCGGGCCAGCGCTGGATCGCGATGACCAACTGGGGACCCAGCGAGTACCTGCTGCGCGACGACGGGCGGCATGTCACCGACTTCCCGATCCGGCATCAGGCGCAGAGCATAGTCGAGGACGTCAACGGGCCGGGCGCTCGGCTTACATTGTCCGGCGCCTCTGTGGACGGCATCGAGAAAACCGTGACAGTGACAATCTATCAACACCATCCCGGCATTGCGCTGGTTCGCGTGTCCTATCGCAATACCGGCACCGGGATCTTGAGCCTGCGCAGCTGGACCAATGGCGATGCTCAAGTGCACGCGGCCGGCACGCGCGCACCCGCATTCTGGTGCTACTCCGGCGCGACCTACGAAGACCGGCGCGACTGGGTGCAACCGGTCGGGCCCGGCTTCGCGCAGGATAACTTTCTCGGCATGGAAGCTTCCGATTATGGCGGCGGTACGCCCATCGTCGATGTCTGGCAGCGTGAGGGGGGGCTGGCGGTGGGTCACGTGGAGACCACGCCGAAGCGCGTCTCGCTTCCGGTACAGGGGCGACGTGGCGCGGTGCGTGTGGCCGTGTGCGGCCGCGAGAAGCGTTACCTCAAGCCCGGCGATCGGTTCGAAACGCCGGAAACCTTCGTGGCCGTGCATCACGGCGATTATTTCGCCGCGTTGAGCAGCTACCGGCGCCTCATGTCCGAACGCGGCCTCAACCCGGCGGTCCCGCCGGCGGCATCTTATGAACCGATCTGGTGCGCCTGGGGCTACGAACGCGCTTGCACGAGCGCGTTGATCGAGGGCACTTTGCCCAAGGTGAAAGAGTTGGGGTTGGCGTGGGCGGTCATTGACGATGGCTGGCAGGCGATGATCGGCGATTGGATTCCTGACCGCATCAAGTATCCGGGCGGCGATGCCGACATGCGTCTTCTCGTCTCGAACATTCGCGGCGCCGGCTTGAAGCCGCGGCTCTGGTACTCTCCCCTATCGGTCGCGCCCGGGTCCGACTTTCTACACGATCATGCCGACATGCTGCTGCTCGACAAGGACGGCGCCGTGCAGAATATATCCTGGTGGAACAGCTTTTATCTTTGCCCCGCGTTCGAGCCGACCACGCAGTACACCTTGGGACTGATCAAGAAATTCATCGGCGAATGGGGTTTTGCCGGACTGAAAATCGACGGCCAGCATTTGAACAACGTTGCGCCCTGCTTCAATCCCGCGCACCGGCACGCCCGTCCGGAGGAATCCGTGGAGGGCCTGCAGAGTTTCTTTCGCGCGATCTACCAGACCGCGACGGCCATCGACCCCAATGCGGTGATCGAGTTGTGCCCCTGCGGCACCGCCTATTCGGCATTCAATTTCCCATCCATGAATCAGGCGCCTGCCTCCGATCCCGAGTCCTCGTGGCAGGTGCGCCACAAGGGCAAGACGCTGAAAGCTTTGATGGGCCCAAGCGCCCCCTACGCCGGCGACCACGTCGAACTCAGCGACCGCCACGATGACTTCGCGTCCACGGTGGGCGTCGGCGCCGTCGTGTCGACGAAATTCACCTGGCCCGTGGATCCAAAGCCGAAGGATTCGTTCTTGCTTACGCCGGAGAAAGAACGCGAGTGGCGCCGTTGGATCGCGCTTTACAATGAAAAGATGTTGCCTTTAGGGGTGTACCGCGGCGAATTGTACGACATCGGTTTCGATCGCCCGGAGACACATGCGATCGAGAGGCAAGGTAGATTGTACTATGCGTTATACGCCGACCGCTGGAGCGGCCCGGTGGAATTGCGGGGCTTGCAGGCCCGGTCGTACCGAATCCGCGACTATGTCAATGAGCGCGACTTGGGCGCAGTGTCCGGTTCGCAGGCCCGCTTGGCGCTGACGTTCGAACGGTTCCTGCTTCTCGAGGCCATTCCCGTGTGAGGTTCGATGCATTCCTCTAACCTGGAAAATAATCCGGCGCGCGAGCACGACACGGCCGGCGGCAACACCGAGCCCGGACTCTTGGTCGCCGAACGCCGCCACCGGATCGTGGAACTGCTGCGTGAGCACGGTAAGGTCACCGTGGAGGCGCTGGCGGCGCGGTTCGTGACCTCGGCCGTCACGATTCGCACCGATCTCGCAGCGCTCGAAACAAGCGGCATGCTCGAGCGAACCCACGGCGGCGCACTGCTGCGGCAGGATGACGAAGATCAGCCGCTCAACGTGAAACGCACCCTGCATCATGCCGAGAAAGTTCGCATTGCCAAGACCGCGGTGACTTTGATCAAGGACGGCGAGACGGTGATCCTCGATTCCGGCACCACCACTGCAGAGATCGCGAAACAGATACGCAAGCTCGAGGTACGTTCGATCAACGTGATCACCAATGCGCTGAACGTTGCCCTGCTGCTCGCCGACGTACCCTCGGTGCGTCTGATCATGCCCGGCGGCATTCTGCGGCCCGAATCGAACTCCCTGTCGGGTCACATGGCGGAGGCGGCGCTCGCCGATCTTCAGGCCGATCGTCTCTTTCTCGGCGCCGACGGCCTTGATCCCGATCGCGGCGTAATGACGCCTCATTTGCCCGAAGCGTTGCTCAACGCCAAGATGATCGCGATCTCGCGCCAGGTCATCGCCGTCGCCGATTCGTCCAAGCTGATGCGCCGAAACATCTCGCTCATCGCCCGCGTCGAACAGTTGGACCTGCTGATCACAGACTCGGCCGCCAATCCAGCGGTGGTTGCGGAACTCAGACGCCGCGGCGTCGAGGTGCTGCTCGCCTGACTGGGATCACGCGCGCAAGTGCACGTGCGTTGCCTGCACGGGAACGTTGTCCCGTGCAGGCCGTGCAATCACCTGACCATCACCGTTACCAAAAGTGCCACCAAGACTTCTGCACATTTTGGGCTGCCCGTGCCTTCTGACTATTTTCAGCCGTATTGTTTGCAATCGTCGCCGGCGTTATCTCGGACTTCGCAGTGGCTATCCCCGGCTTCGCAGCGGTTGTCCCCGGCTTCGCGACGTCCGTGGGTTTACCCGCCGAGGATTGGCCAACATTTCTTGACAACCGTTGGTCCTGCCAATCGTTGCGATGTACGTCCCGGTCAGCGCTGACGCTGCCGCGGTCATTGCGCAAATCGCTTCGATCCGCCCTTAGGTCCTGCCGATCCGTGCGTAGGTCCTGCTGGTCCGCGCGAGTGTTCCGTTGATTCTTAGCAAGATTCCGCTCTTCCTCGCCAATATTCGCCTGATACCGCGTCATTTGCTTGCGATCCGCTTGGATGTCCTTGCGATCCGCTTGGATGTCGCGTTGGTCAGCCTGAATATCGGCTTTATCGCGTGTAATGTCGGTCTGGTCATTTACACCTTTGTGTTGCTCTGCGTAGTCCCGGCGCAGGTCGCGCTGATCGGATCGAATGTCCGTGCGATCCTTCGCGATATCGCTTCGATCCGCCTGGATATCCTTGCGGTCCGTCTGTATGCCCGCGCGGTCCCTCTGAATGTCCCAACGCTCCGCCTCCCGATATTGGTTTTCCGTGCGGATATCCTGTTTATCGGAACGAATGTCCTTCCGGTCCTGAGCGATGTCTTTTTGGTCCGCCTTGATATCGCGTTGGTCGCGAACTCCAGCGCGCTGATCTTTGGCGGCGTCGCCTTGGCTGGATGCCGCACTCGTGGCGGGCGTCGCAGCCTGGGGTTGACTGTTCTGGCTTGGTGCAGCAGCAGTCTCGGTCGGTTGGTCGATGGCGTACGCTGCCGGCAGCGCAGCGCCGAGGATCGATCCGACAGCAATAGCAATTAGCGACTTGTGATGCATAGTGCCTCCTCTCTTTTGCCTGAAAGTGGTTTCCGACTAGGCGGACCGGCCGCTTGCCGCACTAGTTGTTGTGTTCGCCCTGGTTGTTGTGTTCGCCCTGGTTGTTGTGTTCGCCCTGCGTGGACGTCTCAGCATGTTGTTCCAGGTGCGAGCGCCCTTCTTGCGCGACGAACCCTTCGACCAGAGCAAAGAAACTGTTATAGAAATTCGGATCTTCAATCGTTTCTCGCCGCACGACGCCGAGAACCTTGGCAGAACCGGCCGGCATCGTGAGCGTCGCCGGTCCGATACCCGCGCTCGTTGTCTGCTTCATGTTCTGCAACCTACTCTCCTCTCTGTCTGCGGTGACAAAGACGATGCTCGTTCCGTTTCGATTGTCAGCGCAGCTGGTCTGCAGATGGATCGAGACGTTCAACTTTTCCTTGGGCTGAGAGTCCTTCGTGCCGGTCAGAACACCCGATTCGCTGGATCGCTCCAACATGTAGCCTTGACCAAGCATTGCGCGCTTGACGCTCCAGCACACAGCATCGCCAGAACCCGAGACCGTCTTACTAAAAGGCGCAGCTCGGGCGAAAGGTGGGCGCGTATCGTGCTTGGACGCGCATCCAGTTGCGGCCGATGCGATCGCGAGCAGAGATGCAAGATGTGCTAGCGCGCTGCTGCTCCAATTCTTGTTCACGACAAGCTCCTCGGTTTCGTTACATCTATCTTTTTGACAACCGACCTCCTAACCGGAGTTCCCCACCTGCTTTCAGCAGAAATGGCCCCGCTGATCAGCAACTTACAAATAGTTGTAGGATCGTTCCCACGGGCGCCTCAGACAATGCGCACCGGTGCGGCGCTCAGTCCGTTGAGAGATGATGCCGACGGCGCGAATTGTTTCCCGATGGGACGCGCTGAGCACGTCGCCTACCTGCCGGGGATTGTGGAGAGATTTTGGAGCGGGAAACGAGGCTCGAACTCGCGACCTCAACCTTGGCAAGGTTGCGCTCTACCAACTGAGCTATTCCCGCCCTGAGCAGAGGCGCAATTGTAGGGATGTGCTGCCGAGAGTCAAGAAGCAGGCGCCAAAATGTGGGCCTAAATCCTTGAACTGACGGGTAAATACCCTTTCTGCTACAAATTCGAACTGTTGCGCAACTCGGGCCACGCCAGGCGCAGGTACAAAACCATTGACCACAGGGTCAACACCGCGGCGATGGCGGTGAGCACCAGACCCAGTTTGTAAATGGGGATGCCCAACAGATTCTTCTGAAACAGCAGCATGGAAAGTCCCACGATCTGCACGATGGTCTTGTACTTGCCCAACATCGAAACTTTGATGCGCCCGCGCGCGCCGATCTCGGCCATCCATTCGCGCAAGGCCGATACGGCGATTTCGCGACCGATGATGACAATGGCCATGATGACGATATACCAGCGCGGATCCCAACTGACGATCAGGACCAGCGCTGCTGCGACGATCAGCTTGTCTGCGACCGGGTCCAGGAACGCGCCGAGTCGCGAAGTCTGTCCAAGTTTGCGCGCGTAGTAGCCATCCAACGAATCGGTGATGCCGGCCAACGCGAAGCCGATGCCGGCGGCGGGGTGCGCCCACCAGAATGGTAGATAAAAGAGCCCCACGACGCCCGGAATCATCAAAATACGCAGCCAGGTCAGCGTATTCGGCACATTCCAATGCGGTTTGACTCTAGCGGCCGGGATGGAGGTGTTCATAAATTATCTGCGCGAGATCCCGTCCGAGTCCGCGAACCTGTACGAAGTCATCGATGCCCGCACGCAGTATTCCTTGTAATCCGCCGAACTGTTTGAGCAGCTCACGCCGTTTGACCGGACCCAATCCGGGAATGGTTTCAAGTATAGACTGGTTATGGCGCTTGGCCCGCTTGCGTCGATGCCCCGCGATGGCAAAACGGTGCGCCTCGTCCCGCACACGCTGGATCAAATGCAGCGCGCGTGAATCCGGCGCAAGGATGATGGGTGTTTCCTGGCCCCACAGAAACAGCTGCTCCTGGCCAGCGCGGCGATCGGCGCCCTTGGCCACGCCGACCAAGGTAACACCCGCGATTCCCAGCTCATCGAGCACCTTCGCGGCCGCGGCCAATTGGCCCTTGCCGCCATCGATGAGCAGTACATCGGGCTTCGGCGCCTCACCGTCGCGTACGCGCTTGTAACGGCGCGTCAGCGCCTGATACATCGCGGCGTAGTCATCGCCCGGCTGGATTCCGCTGATATTGAAGCGCCGATAATCGCTCTTGAGCGGCCCTTCGAGACCGAACACCACGCAGGACGCGACAGTATCGGTGCCGCCGGTGTGGCTGATGTCGAAGCACTCCAGGCGACTCGGAGTCTCCTCCAGATCGAATGCCTCGCGAATGTCCTCGAGCGTCGACTCGATGCTGGCGCGCGCCAGGCGCCGCATGTTCAACGCCTGTTGAGCGTTGTTGCGCATCATCTCGAGCCATCGCGCACGAATTCCGCGCACCGCGGAACAGATTCTCACCTTGCGGGACGCGCGTTCTGTCAACGTCGATTCCAGCAGGTGCATCTCGTCGAAGTCCTGCTCCACGATGATTTCGGCAGGCGGATCGCGTTCCAAATAATATTGCATCACGAAAGCCGCCAACACTTCGGGCATCTCGGCCAGCGCCGCTTTCGGGAAGAAAGTGGTGCTGCCCAAACTACGGCCCGCGCGCACGAACATCAGCGCCACACAGTATTCGCCGTTCGCGGCGGCGATGGAAATGACATCCGCGTCGTGATCCGCCCCGGCGGTGACGATTTGCTGCGCTTGAATGACCTTGAGCTTCGCCAGTTGGTCGCGCAATTGCGCGGCCTCTTCAAAATCCAGGCGCCCCGCTGCTGCCTCCATGCGCGCACCGAGGTCCTCGCTGACTTCATCATTGCGTCCCTCCAGCACTTTGACCGCCGCGGCCACATCCCGACCATAGTTCTCCTTGGAAATCAGACCCACGCAAGGCGCGGTACAGCGTTCGATTTGATACTGCAAGCAGGGTCTGGAGCGATTTGCAAAATAGGCATCATCGCAATTGCGTATGCGAAACAGCTTCTGCAGTTGCTGCAGCGTATCGCGCACCGCGCCCGCCGAAGGATAGGGGCCGAAGAATTTTCCCGGCTCCTTGCGCGAGCCGCGATAGAAGTTCAGGCGCGGAAATTCATGTTTGGTTTCCAAGTGCAGGTAGGGAAAACTCTTGTCGTCCCGCAACACCACATTGAACCGCGGCCGGTGCTTCTTGATGAGATTGTATTCAAGCAGCAACGCCTCGGTCTCGGAATTCGTGATCGTGACTTCCATGTTCGCCGTTTTGGCGAGCAGCGCCTGCACCTTCGGCTGAACGTTGCTGGGCTGAAAGTAGGATCCGACCCGGTTCTTCAGGTTTCGCGCCTTGCCGACGTAGAGGATCTCGCCGTGCGCATCCAGCATCCGGTAGACGCCCGGACGTCCGGGCAGGCTGTCGACGAATACCTTGGCGTCGAACGGAGTCGGCGGCGCTTCGACGGTGGTGTTCATTGCCCGATCGCTAAGTTGGGAGCCTGCGAGGCCCGCGCGCGATCACGGACTCGAACATCTCGGTGGTCAGTCTTCGCGTCTGCGTGTTGTAGCGGCTGCAATGATAGGAATCCAACAACACTTTGCCCTCGGTCAGATCATGCTCTGCGGCATGTGCGAACCGAAACCGGCCGGCGGGAAAATCGTACGCCCGCAACACGGCCGCGTGCGCGATTGCACCCAGCGCCAGAATGACACGGGCACTTGTGCTCTGTCGCAGTTCCTCCCGCAGATAGGGATTGCATTCCTTGATCTCGAGCGGCAGCGGCTTGTTGGCGGGCGGCAGGCACTTCACCGAATTGGTGATGCGCACGTCCTGAAGCTCAGGCCGTCATCCGCAGCTGTGGAGATCGGCCCGGAAGCCAGTCCAAATTTATAAAGGGTGCGGTAAAGCAATATCCCGGCATGATCGCCCGTGAACGGCCGACCAGTGCGATTGGCGCCGTGCATACCGGGCGCCAGACCGACAATCACGATGCGCGCGCTCGGCGTCGCCGAAGGGCGGCACAGGCCGACAGTAATATTGGGGCTCCACCAGGCGCACGGAGTCCAAAAATGCGGAAAGCCGAGGACAGCGCCTGCAGTCGGGATTGAATGTCGGGTTCATGCCCCAGTTGTATCAGAACGCCGATCCCAAATAAAAAACGGGCTACGCGGAAACTCCGCGTAGCCCGCCATCGATCGCGCTTGGACTTTGGACTAACCCGAGCGCAACTGAAACCGGCCCAGCATCTAGGCTTGGAACTCGTCAGACCCTCGCCAAAGGGAAAAAATTCCTCGCGAACAGCCAATATTTTTTTGTTGGCCGCCTGAACTTTAAGCGACGCTGCAACGCGTAGAGTTCAAGAGCGGGGAAGGTTCTGGAAGCAGAATAGCACCTGTCGGCATCGAGGCAAGCCGGGTTTTCAAAATCTGCCCGTAATAGATTATGTTAAATATAAGAATATGCAATAACCAATTGTTTTAGTGGATTTTTATCGCGAATACCTTGTTATCGCAGTGCAATGAATCAGCCCTGTTTAAGGCAAGCGAGGCTCCGGAATCATCCTCATGCCGTGGCGGGCGCGCAGGGTAATCAGACCTTGCGGTTCGACCAGGTGGCCGGCTGCCAACCGCAGCCGATAGCGCTGCGCCAGGGTGGCCAGCAGAACCGTCGCCTCGGTGAGCGCGAAAGCCGCGCCGATGCAGATGCGTTTTCCACCGCCGAACGGCAGATAGGCGAAGCGCGGTC
Organism: uncultured Gammaproteobacteria bacterium; assembly: GCA_963775565.1. Classification (GTDB taxonomy): domain Bacteria; phylum Pseudomonadota; class Gammaproteobacteria; order Steroidobacterales; family Steroidobacteraceae; genus Bog-1198. The sequence goes on along the minus strand of CAVZJP010000005.1, from coordinate 21,639 downwards.
GGTTTTGGGATCGTTCGGGCGAGAACCTGTCCGGGTCGAATCGACCGGGATTGTCCCAAAGCTTGGCATGCCGATGCACCAGCCAAGGAACGATCAACACGGTCGAACCCTTCGGCACCCGCTGGCCCACCAGCGTGTCCTCCCCCATCGCCTCGCGCGCGATGGTGTGCACCGGCGGATAAATCCGCATGGATTCCTCGACCACCATCCGGGTGTAGGTCAACTTGCCGACATCGTCGTGGCTCGGCTCGCGTCCCTGAAGCACACGGTCCAATTCGGCATGCAGTTGCGCCTCCTGCGCCGGATGTTGCGAGAGCAAAAACCAGGTCCAGGTCATGGCCATCGCTGTGGTCTCGTGGCCCGCCATGAAGATCGTTATGACGTGATCGCGAACTTCCCTGGCGGTCATGCCGCCGCCGGTTTGCTCGTCGCGCGCCGCGATCAGCCGCGCCAGCAGGTCCTTGGGAAAGTCGCCTGGATTGCGTGCGCGCGTTTCGATCAAGCGCTGAACTATGGCATCGAATTCACCAAACGTGCGGCCGGGCACTTTGCGTCGCCCAAAGCCCGCGAGCCATGCCGGCATATTGAGCAGATCCAGAACATTTGGCCGCATTTCTGCCTGGTAGCGTCCGGCGCTGCGCTCCATGACGTGCACGATGTGGTCGGAATCGGTCGAAAACATCGTGCGCGAAATGATATTGAGCGTCACCTGCATCATCGCCGTGGCGACGTCGATGCTGACACCCGCACGCAGCTTGCCCCACTCCGCCAACAACTCCCCTGCCGCACCAGTCATGATCGGCGTGTAGGCCGCGATGCTGCGATGGTCGAAGGCCGGCGACATGATGCGGCGATGTTGCCGCCAGGTCTCGCCCTCCGAGGTGATGAGTCCTTTGCCGAGGCCCGGCTCGAGAACACGGCGCCCAATCTCCGTCTTTTGGTAGTTCGCTGCGTTGTCGATCAGTACATGCTTGATGGCCGCGGGATCATTGACGATGAAACGGCGCCGCCCAAGCAAATTTCTTTCCAGGATGTCGCACTCGTAGGCCTCCTGTGCGTATGCGGCGATCGTGTTTTCGCGCAGTGCGCGTATGAACTCGAAGATCGAGAGTCGACCGCGACGCGGTACCGGCCCCGGCAATACGGGACCGACCAAGGAATCATTCAGTGTGGTCATTCGTCCAATCTAGCACCGTCGACCGCCGATCGGATGCCGCGTTGCATTATGTTCCTCGCAGACCGTTTTACCGCCGTGAATCTTCGGTAATTTGTCGCGCGTACCGCATCTTCGGAGGATAATCAGCGATATGGATAGGAACCGTAATCTGCTGCCGTGGATATTGAGCGGACTGTCGATCGCAACCGCCGCCATCGCCATCACCGCGAAACGGTCTCGAAAGAACCAGCCCCATCGCCCCGGCGACACAAGCCCGGCCGCTTCAGTCGAACGCTCAATCAACCGCTCCGGTCCTGTCCACGCCCTCCCCGATAACCGCCGACGCTGAGCCTTCGCCTACTGCTCCCCCTCCCGCAGCCGAAGCCACGATGCCGCCGGAGGAAGTTGCGGCTGCGCAGGAGCCAAGCAACCAGATTTGGGCGTGCACCACCAACGGCATCAAAACCTATTCCAATAATCCCTGTGGCGAAAAATCCTCGCTTCTCGATGTACGCCCCGTCAACACCATGGAAGCGACGCGCATCCCTCCTGTCGCTCATCAGTACATGCCTGAGCCGCACTATGCGCCGGATTACGCATCACAAGAGGCGCAGGAGCAGCCCGAGGATGCCTATCCTGCGTATGGAGTGGGTCCGACGTATGGTGTGGGGCTGGTTCCCTACTACGCGCGGAAGAGACCGGTCCATGTCTATCCAACGCAACACCATCGCGGGCCGCAACCGCGCAATTATTGATGGGGCAAGAAATGGCGAGCCGGCCGCTCACGGCGCTGGTGACCGGCGCCTCGCGCGGTATCGGCAGGGTGATCGCGGCGCAGCTCGCGCAACGCGGCGCACGCGTAGCGCTGCAGTACCGAAACAATCGACATGCCGCCGAACAGACTCTGCAGAGTCTCGCGGGCGACGGCCACGCAATCTTCGCGGCCGATCTGTCGGCGCCGGATTCGGCTTCAGCACTCTGGCGCGATGTTCTTGAACGACTCGGCGGCGTCGATATCCTGGTGAACAACGCCGGCGTGTATCTCGATCACCCGCCGCTTCGCACCGGCTATGAGGTATGGCAGTCAGCGTGGCAGCACACCCTGGCAACCAATCTCATCGCCCCGGCGAATCTTTCGCTGCTCGCCGCGCAAAGCATGGCGAGCCGCCCGGAGCCCATAAGCTACGCCTTTGGCCGGGGAAGAATCGTCAATGTGTCCTCGCGCGGCGCATTTCGCGGTGAACCCGACGCACCGGCGTACGGTGCCAGCAAGGCTGGACTGAACGCCCTCTCCCAATCCCTGGCCAGAGCTCTGGCGCCCAGCGCGATTTATCTCTACTGCATCGCGCCCGGCTGGGTCGAAACTGAGATGGCAGCCGGACATCTGTCGGGGCCTAAAGGTCCCGACATTCTTGCGCAGCACCCGCTAGGAAGGGTCAACAGCCCTGAGGAGGTCGCGCAAGCCACCGTCTACTGCGCCCTCGACGCACCCGCGGCGATGACCGGCAGCGTGATCGACGTCAATGGCGCCAGCTACCTTCGGACTTAGGAGCTTTAGGGACTTAGCGAACCAAGGTCTCCGCTCAACGAGGATAACGTGAGCGAGCCGGTCAGATCGAGGTACACGAACACCGGCACCAGCAACAGGGAAATCACAGCGGAGATCCGGGCCATGCGCGCGACCAGCGGCGATTTACAATTGCCGGCGCAACGATAAACCGCGACAATCACGTACAGCTGGAGAATAACCCCGCCGATCATGTAGAGCCGCATCAGCACAGCATTCTCCGGATTGAGAAACAGCTCGATGGCGCCATATAGAAGCGACCCCACCACGAAATACAGCCAGACGACTCGCGACAGCGAGGTCTTACCCAGCAAAGGATCCTTAAAGAATGCTGTCACGCTTCCGTCCGGCGGCCTCTAGCTCTTGCGCACGCGCGAGGTTGCGCCGGCGCGGCGCGCGATCAACATGGCCAATTCGAGAGCTTGCTCGGCGTTCAGGCGGGGATCGACCTGCGACTTGTAGGCCCGCGCCAGATCCGCTTCGGTCAGCCCGCGCGCACCGCCGATGCACTCCGTGACATCCTCGCCCGTCAATTCGATATGCACGCCGCCGAGCATCGAACCTTGCTCCAGGTGAATGCGAAACGCGGCCTCCACCTCTCCCAGTATGTTGTCGAAGCGCCGCGTCTTCACGCCGCCCGCCGTGGTTTCCGTGTTGCCGTGCATTGGATCGCACACCCACAGCACCGGCGAGCCGGTTGCCCGCACTGCATCGATCAAGCCCGGCAGCCGCTGTTCAACGTCCTTGATTCCGAAGCGGTGAATGAGCGTCAATCGACCCGGCTGATTCTGAGGATTCAGCACAGCGACGAGTTCCTGAATCCATTCGGCGCTCATGGCGGCGCCCACCTTGACGCCGATCGGATTGGATATCCCGCGAAAATATTCGACATGCGCGCCGTCGACATTGGCCGTTCGCATTCCGATCCAGGGCATGTGCGTCGACAGGTTGTACCAGCGCTTTTGCCGCTCGATATAGCGAGTCTGGGCTTGCTCAGAGAGAAGATGCAAGCCTTCATGACTGGTGTAGAAATCGACGCGCATTGCCGAATGGACCCGCTGCCCGCTGGTCGATTCAAAAAACTCCAACGACTCCGCAATCGAGTCGACGATTTTCTGATAGGCCTCGCGCAAAGGCGCGTGCCGTAAAAACCCCAGGTCCCAATATTCCGGATGGTGCAGATCGGCGAATCCACCGTCGATCAGGGCGCGCACGAAATTGAGCGTCAGCGAGGCGCGCTCGTAGCCACGCAGCAAGAGTTCCGGATCAGGCTCGCGCTCCGCAACGCTGAAACCTGGACGGTTGACGTTGTCGCCGCGATAGGTCGGCAGGGTACGCCCATCGCGCGTTTCGGTATCCGCGGAACGCGGCTTGGCGTACTGACCGGCAAATCTGCCGACTCGTACGACAGGCTTTTTCAATCCCTGCAGCAGCACCAGACTCATCTGCAGCAATATCTTCAAACGCCGGGCGATATTGTCCGATTCGCAGTCCTCAAAGCTCTCGGCGCAATCGCCACCCTGAAGCAGGAACTGTTCGCCGCGCTGCGCCGACGCCAGCTTGGCTGACAACGCTTCTATCTCCCAGGAGACCACCAAGGGCGGCAAACGGCTCAAAGAAGCGACCGCGCGCTCCAATGCCGCGGCGTCGGCGTATTTGGGCTGCTGTGCGGCGGGCCGGCTGTGCCAGCTCGCGGGATGCCAATTGGTCAAGGCGGGGGTGGTGGTCATTCCTCCGGATGCTAGCGTTGCGGGCGCCTCCAAGTCAAAATGCCGCCCCTATGAAACACCGCAATCCGCTCGAAGCTCTCGGCCTCAAGGACATCAACGCCGGCGCATGGTCCGGAGACCATGGCTGGAGCGTTGAACCCTCCGCCGTCTTGATCGATTCCATCAACCCCGCAACAGGCCAACGGCTTGCTCAAGTTCGCGCAGCCACGCACAGCGACTACGAGCATGTCATGGCATCGGCACTGTCCGCGGCCGCAGCTTGGCGGCGCGTGCCGGCTCCGCAACGCGGAGAGGCGGTTCGGCTCATCGGCGTTGAACTGCGCTCCGCCAAGGATCTGTTGGGCAGTTTGGTGTCCCTGGAGAACGGCAAGATCAAAGCGGAGGGCGACGGTGAGGTGCAGGAGATGATCGACATCGCGGATTTTGCCGTCGGGCAATCGCGCATGCTGTACGGCAACACCATGCACTCGGAACGGCCGCAGCACCGAATGTACGAACAGTGGCACCCCCTGGGGGTGGTGGGTGTGATTTCGGCATTTAATTTTCCGGTCGCGGTCTGGTCATGGAATGCATTCTTGGCGGCCATCTGCGGCAACGTCACCGTGTGGAAACCATCGCCCAAGACCGCGTTGTGCGCCCTCGCCGTTCAGCACATCTGCAATCGTGTGCTGGAAAGGCATGGGCTCCCGCCGATATTCCAGCTGTTCATCGACGCGGGCACGGAACTCGCGGGCCGTTTCGTCGACGACAGGCGTGTGGCTCTTGTCTCTTTCACCGGTTCGACCAACGTCGGCCGGCAGATCGGCGTTCGTGTCGCCGAGCGGCTCGGCAAATGTCTGTTGGAATTGGGCGGCAATAACGCTCTGATCGTAGAGGAAAAGGCCAACCTGGATCTGGCCGTGCCGGCCATTGTTTTTGGAGCTGTGGGTACCGCCGGGCAGCGCTGCACGACGACGCGACGGGTGTTGGTGCACCGCTCGCGCGCCGCGGAACTTGAGCGGCGCCTGGTGGCGGCATACGGCCAAGTGCGCATCGGTGATCCCCTCGATTCGACCACGCTCATGGGGCCTCTCATCGATCCCGCTGCTGTGGCGCGATACTCCGCCGCGGTGGCCGCTGCACAAGCCCAGGGAGGGGAATTGTTGTACGGCGGCAAGACCCTTCAGCGCCCGGGCAATTTCGTGGAACCCGCGATCATTCGCGCCAACGGCAAGATGCCCGTGGTGGGCACAGAGACCTTTGCACCGATTTTGTACCTCCTCACCTATGAGACACTCGCCGATGCGATCGCGCTGCAGAACGCGGTTCCCTACGGCCTGTCTTCGGCGATATTTTCAGACAGCGTTGAGGCCGCGGAGCGCTTTCTATCGGCGGAAGGCAGCGACTGCGGCATTGCCAATGTCAACTTGGGAACTTCCGGCGCGGAGATCGGCGGGGCGTTTGGCGGCGAGAAGGATACCGGGGGCGGCCGGGAAGCCGGTTCCGATTCATGGAAAGCCTACATGCGCCGTCAGACGAATACCATCAATTGGAGCGGACAGATGGCCTTGGCACAGGGCATTCGCTTCGACGTTTAGGAGCATGCCGCGTTTGTCGCGTTGGTTTTGCCCTAACGGTTGATCCACCCCTCGAGTTCCGCCGCGTATTCGCTCAGGCGAGCGGCGGAAATCGGGCCCAGAGTTTTCAACTCCTGCGCATAGAGGGAGATACGGTATTCCTCGATCCAGAGGCGTAAGTCATCGAGCATGGGTGACCAGCGACCCTGGGCCTCGAGCTGTTTCGCCAGATCCCTAAAGCGTGCGGTCCATTGCAGCAGCTCCCGCGCAATGTGGGCGGGCTCCCCGCCCCGCACCGAGTTGCGTTGCCAACGCCTTTGTTCCCCTTTTATGTAGTGCGGCAATCGGCGCATCCCATCTGCCGAGGCCTGGGACAACAGAATGGGATCAAAAAGCGCGCGCAGATGTTGGCGGGTTTCCTCGTTCGCATCGCGCAGTTGCCGCAGCCGGACATCCTCGAGCGCCCGGCGCAAGGTGCTCGCCTCCTTGAACCAGCCGGCCGCCGCGGCCATGAGTTCCTCCGTGCAAGGGTATAACCGTTCCCGGCCTTTCTCCACGGCCAGATCGAACTGCGCGCGCAAGCGCGGAGCGTCAGAATCGTCAAAGAGGGCCCTGCGAAACGAGACTTGCAGTAGCATATCGATCAACTCTTCGCTTTCCAGATACGGGCTTGCGCTGAGCAGCAACGGCAGATTTCCCCTGATCGCTTCGGCCAGATCGCGCGACTGGCGCGCCAACATCTGGCGCGCCAAACGCACGGCCCCATCCCGCCAAACATGCTGCGCCTCCGTCGCTGACCATTCGTACTGCACCTCCAGGAGCGAATCGCGCCGCGCCAAAGTCGGATAGACCCAAATCATCCCCTGTTCCAGCGTCAGCGGCATCCTGTCGGACAATTCATCGACGGCGAATCTTCGCCAGCTGCCGAGCGCCGCAAAGGCTGCCCGCGCTGCGCGCTCGAGCTCCACGCGGCCCAAGCCAGCGCAGCGGCGGCGCAGGTCCGAAAGGTCGGTACCGCGCGCGATCTCTTTTCCGTCCTGCGTAACCGTGAGGTGTACGTTGAGATGAGCGGGCACAGCCGACAGATCGAATCGCAGCAATGATTCGGGTATGCCGCGCCGTTCTTTGAGCCAGATCATTAGGTGCGCAGCGTCGGCCGCCGTTGCGCCTGACTGCTGCAGGAACTCAGCAGCAGTTTCCGCAATCGGGATCAAGTTGCGGCGTGCATCTTTGGGCAGCGTGCGCAACCAGGCCTCGATCCGCGGCGCCGCAAGACCGGGAATGGCCGCGTCCAGGGCCGCGCGCGTGGTCTGGGGCAGCGCCAATACCGGGACTCTTACGGTGGCGCCGTCTTGCGCTTCGCCAGGCACGAAGTGATATTCGACCGGCAACGTCAATGATTCCAACCTCGAGCTTTCGGGGAATTGCGCCAGCGCGTGCGTGTCCGGCAGGCGCGCGAAAATCAGCTCCGGCGTCAAGGTCAGGGCGAGACGCTGCGCGGGCGACAAGTGCCTGCTGAAGTATTCCAAGCCGGCTGCGCTCGATATCTGACGCGGCAACGCTTGATCGTAGAACTCAACGAAGGACTCAGCGCTGCGCACGAAGTCACGGGTGCGCAGGCGTTCTTCCACTTGCTGCGCCGTGCGCAGCGCCTCGTCGTTCTTCAGCAGCCAATCCGGCCGCCGCCGCAAACGCTGATACACCAGCCCCTCGCGCGCAAAAATGAGACGCGATTCCTCGGGCGCGATCGGGCCATAGTTCACGACCCGGCCCGCGCTCAACACCAGCCCAAGAAAACTGACTCGTTCGCGTGCCACCACCTCCTCACGCTCGTCGTGCCAGTCCGGCTCCAAATATTCCCGCTTCAAGAGATGCGATGCCGCGGTCTCGATCCAACCCGGTTCGATTTCCGCCACGCGGCGCGCGTAAACCCGCGAGGTTTCCACGATGCTCGCGGCCATGACCCACCGCGGCCGGCGCCGCGCCAGGGCCGATCCCGGAAAGATATGAAAATGCACGCCGCGCGTGCCGGAATACACCCCATCCTCCCCGCGTACGCCCACCATGGTGCAAAAGCCCGCCAGCAAGGATCGATGCACCGCCGTGTAGCTGGCCGCCCGGGGTTGCGGCAGGATGCCGAGTTCGCGTGCCCGGTCGGCGACCTGGCCGTAAACATCGTCCCATTCCGACAAACGCAGCATCGACAGCTTTCGCTCCTTGCACCAACGCCGCAATTCACGCCGTGGCCCCTCGCGTGCCTGGCGATAGGCGCGCCAAAGCTGATACAGGGCGGAGAATTCCGATTTGCTGTCTTCGAACACGGCGGCGGCCGAAAGGTCGTCTCCGCTGCGCACGTCCGGTACGCTCAAGCCCGCGACTATCGCCAGCAATTCACTCTGCGCATGGAAGCGCTTGCTCTCGAGCAGTGCGCTGCCAAGCCGCGGATCCAGCGGCAAACGCGCCATGGCGCGGCCGCGGCGCGTAATCTGCCGCTGTTCATCCAGCGCCAACAACTCCTGCAACAGTCGATAACCGTCATTGAGCGAGCGCGGATCGGGCGCATCGAGGAAGGGAAAATCTTCGGCGTCCCCCAGCCCATCCGCGGCAAGACGCAGCAGCAACGCGGCCAGATTGGTGCGCAAAACTTCAGGCTCGGTGTACAAGGCGCGCGCCTCGAAGTTCTCTTCGGTATAGAGCCGCATGCACAGGCCCGCACCCAGGCGGCCGCAACGGCCCTTGCGTTGATCGGCGCTGGCGCGCGAGATCGCTTCGATGGGCAGGCGCTGCAGACGATTTCGCACGCTGTAGCGGCTGATGCGCGCCAGGCCGGAATCAATGACGGCACGGATGCCGGGAACCGTGATCGAGGTTTCTGCCACATTGGTGGCGAGCACGATCCGCCGGCGCGAACCGCGCTGGAAGATTTTGCTTTGCTGCTCCCAGCTCAAGCGAGAATACAGGCTCAAAACCTCAATCTGCGGTTGCAGCTCGCGTTCCAGCAACTCCCCGACATCGCGAATCTCGCGCTCGCCGGGAAGAAAGACCAGGATATCGCCGTTGCCGATATCTCCCGGTTCGCAAGCGATTTCCTGACAGGCCTCGAGGACCGCGGCGGGCAAATCCGGGTCCTCCTCGTCAACCTCCGACCTTTGGTAGCGCACCTCGATGGGGTAACTGCGGCCGTTGACCGTGACGATCGGCGCGCCGCCGAAGAACTTCGCAACCCGCTCCACATCGAGGGTCGCGGAGGTCACGATGAGCTTGAGGTCCAAGCGCAACGGCAACAGCCGTTTGAGGACACCCAACAGCAGGTCGACGTTCAGGGTCCGTTCGTGCGCTTCATCCACGATGATGGTGTCGTAGCGCCGCAGAAGCGGGTCGGACGCCAATTCCGCCAGCAACAGCCCGTCGGTCATGAGCAGTAATCGGGTGGCCTGCGTTACCCGGTCGGCAAACCGCACCTTGAATCCCACGCTGCCGCCGACGGCTTGCCCCAGTTCTTCGGCGATCCGAGCGGCCAAAGCTCTTGCCGCCAGCCTTCGCGGCTGCGTGTGCGCGATCAAGCCCGCCGTGCCGCGGTTCAGTTCCAGGCAGTATTGGGGCAGCTGCGTGCTTTTGCCGGAGCCGGTGTCGCCCGCGACGATGAGCACCTGCTCGCGGGCCAGCGTCTGCATGATGGCATCGCGCTGCGCAAAGATCGGCAAATCGGGGTCGTGTTTGAACTGCAGCGGCGCCGCGGTACGACGCGCTGCGCTATCAGGCTCGACGCTCACTCGTCACGCTTGACGGCTTGCCACAGACTTTCCTGCTCAGCCAGCGTCAGACTCGCGAACACCTCGCCTCGCTTTCGCGCCATCGCTTCCATGGCATGGAAGCGGCGTTCGAACTTCGTGTTGGCCGCCCGCAGTGCCGCTTCGGCATCGATATCGAGCTTGCGAGCCAGGTTTGCCGCCGCAAACAACAAATCGCCGATTTCCTCGAAGATCTGCGCCGCCCCTGTGTGCGCGCCGCCCGGCAGGTTGGCCGCCGCGCTCCGTACCTCGGCGAGTTCTTCGGCCACTTTGTCCGCGCATTGTCCTGCGTGCTCGAAGTCGAAGCCGACTCGCGCGGCGCGCCTGCTCAGCTTATGGGCACGCAGCAGCGCCGGCAGCGTATTCGGCACCCCGTGCAGGGCGGACGCGCCGGCGGCACCGCGTTCTTTCGCCTTGATCTCCTCCCAGGCCTTGCTTTGTTCGATCAAGCTCAACGGCACGCGATCGCCGAACACATGAGGATGGCGCCGCCGCAGTTTGTCGCAGATGCCTCCGGCCACCGCATCGAAGTCGAATTGCCCCGCTTCATGCGCCATCTGGGAGTGAAACACCACCTGGAACAGCAAGTCTCCCAATTCGTCCTTCAAATGCGCCATATCGGCGCGCTCGATCGCATCGGCCACCTCATAGGCTTCCTCGATGGTGAAAGGCGCAATGCTGGCGAAGGTCTGCTCCCGGTCCCACGGGCACCCGTCGGGCGCGCGCAGCCGCGCCATGATCAGCAGCAATTCGTCCACGCGCGAGGTCACGGCGTCTTTGCCGTTCGAGTTTGCAGCATCCGCCTGAAGGTCAGGAGCATCGCCGCGGTGGCGCCCCAGATGTTGCGCTCGCCATAGGGAATGTCGTGAATGTCGATGATCAATTCGCCGATCTTGCGCTGCCGGGATTTGTGGTTGGCTGCGTCCAGGATGAAATCGAGCGGCACCTCGAACGCATCGTGCACTTCGGCGGCGGCAATCTTGAGTTGATATTCGGGCTTGACGAACCCGACCACGGGCGTGACCCGGAAGCCCGATATCACCACGTGATCCGGCAGGTAGCCGGCGAACTCCACCAATTCCGGTACAAGACCGATCTCCTCGAATGCCTCACGCAGCGCCGCGTGCCAGGCATCCGCGTCCTCGGGCTCTATGCGCCCGCCGGGAAAGCTGACCTGACCGGCATGATCCTTGAGCGTCGTGGCACGTTGCGTCAGCAACACGGTCAAACCGTCTGCACGTTCCACCAAGGGCACCAACACGGCCGCCGGCGTGCGCCGTGCCGGCAAGGCCGCGCGCATCTGCGCGACGGTCTCGGGCGACGCGCCTGACAGCCAGTGCATGTCATCCTCCGGCGTGGAGGGCGTGGAACAGAGCGCCTCACGAATATGCGCCTTGGAATAAAACTCGTCCATCGTTCCGTTACGCACCCGCAACCTTGATTCCGCCCGCCGTCAACGCCCGCGGGTCGAGAAGACGGCGCAATTCATCGCGATTCAAGTTGGTCATCTCCGCGGCCACATCCAGTATCGGCCTGCCTTCCGCGTACGCTTTTTTTGCGATCGCCGCGCCCTTTTCATATCCTATGAGCGGATTGAGAGCCGTGACCAAAATCGGATTGCGCGCCAGCGCATCGTTCAGCTGTTCGCGGTTGACGGTAAATCCGGCCAACGCACGATCGGCCAGGTTGCGGCACGCGATGGCGAGCAGCTCCACGCTCTGCAGCAGATTGTACGCGATGATCGGGAGCATGACGTTCAGTTGAAAATTACCGGACTGTCCGGCGAGCGTGATGGTCGAATCGTTGCCGATCACCTGCGCCGCAATCATCGTCACGGCCTCCGGTATCACCGGATTCACCTTGCCCGGCATGATGCTGCTGCCCGGCTGCAGAGCCGGCAGCGCAATCTCCGCAAGGCCGGCCAAGGGACCGCTGTTCATCCAGCGCAAATCATTGGCTATTTTCGTGAGACTGACGCTCAAGACCTTGAGCTGTCCGGATAGCTCCACGGCTGTATCCTGACTTGCCAAAGCTGCGAAATAGTTGTCGCTGGGGCGAAACGCAATTTTGGTGCGGGCCGCCAGATGGCGCGCGAACGAAGCGCCGAATTCCGGCCGGGCATTGATTCCCGTGCCGACCGCGGTGCCGCCCTGCGCCAGCGCGAGAAGCCGGGGCATCACCGAGCTCAAGCGCGATTCGGCCGCCGCGATTTGCGACTGCCACGCGCTGATCTCCTGTGCCAGCGTGATGGGCATCGCGTCCATCAGATGCGTGCGGCCGGTCTTCACCACATCGCCATGCTCGGCTGCGCGCGCGCCCAGAACTTCGCGCAGCCGCTTTAAGGCTGGCTGCAGCTGCTCATCGAGCATTAGCGCGGCAGCAATGTGGATCGCCGTCGGCACCGCATCGTTGCTGCTCTGGCTCATGTTGACCTGATCGTTCGGGTGCACCGCCGCGCCCAGCGATCGCGTCGCCAATGCTGCAATGACCTCATTGGCATTGATGTTGCTGCTGGTGCCTGAGCCCGTTTGAAAGACATCGATCGGAAAATGTTCGTCCCATCTTCCGGCCGCGACCTCGCCGGCGGCCGCCTCAATGGCCTTGGCGGTGGCCGGCGGCAGATCCCCGAGCTCGGCGTTCGCCGCTGCCGCAGCCTGCTTGACCAGCGCCAGAGCGCGGATGAAGGCGCGCGGCATGCGCAGACCGCTGGCCGGAAAATTTTGCAGCGCGCGTTGCGTCGACGCGCCCCAGAGTGCCTCGGCGGGCACATCGAGCGTTCCCATGCTGTCGTGCTCGACGCGGGTGGTTGATGTCATCGCACCTTACTCCGCTTAAGTTGAGGTAGTTTACGGTAGAATTAGCTGATTCTAGCACCCAGGCGGCCGACTCCTCCGATGTCCAATTTTTTCACCGACGCTCTGTCTCCTCTCGATGGCCGCTATGCGGGAAAGCTCGCGCCGCTGCGCCACATATTCAGCGAAGCAGGCCTCATGCGCGAACGCGTGCGTGTGGAATGCGCCTGGTTTCTCGCGCTTGCGGCGGGCCCCGCGTCGCAAGCGCTGTCTCGATTGCCGTTGGAGGCTCGCGAGTTCCTGACCTCGTTGACTCAGGATCCCGGCATCACCAATGTCGCCGCGATCAAGGAAATTGAATCCCGCACCAACCACGACGTGAAAGCCGTCGAGTACTGGCTGCGCAACGAACTAAAGGCGCGAGGTGCCACGCCCGCGGAGCTCGAATGGCTGCACTTTGCCTGCACTTCCGAGGACATCAACAATCTCGCCTACGCGCTGATGTTGAAAAGTGCCCGGGCAACGCAGCTTTTGCCCCTGCTCCAGTCCTTGAGCGGGCTGCTTGACACCCTGGCGAGGCGCCATGCCGGCGTCGCCATGCTGGCGCGCACGCATGGTCAGACCGCTTCGCCCACGACCGTGGGCAAGGAACTCGCCAATTTCGCAGCGAGGATCGATTCGCAGCGCGCCGGCATCGAGCGAATTGCCATCTTCGGCAAGATGAACGGCGCCGTCGGCAATTTCAATGCTCATGTCGCCGCCCTGCCCCAGGTCGACTGGCTTGAATTCAGCGCCAATTTCGTCGAATCGCTGGGCCTTGAATCGAATCCCTACACCACGCAGATCGAGCCGCACGACTGGATCGCGGAATACTGCCACGCCCTCATGCGCGCCAACACCGTGCTGGTGGATTTTGCGCGCGACATGTGGAGCTATATCTCGCTTGGCTACTTCAAGCAGCGTCCCGTCGCCGGCGAGGTCGGCTCCTCGACCATGCCCCACAAGGTAAACCCGATCGATTTCGAGAATGCAGAAGGCAATCTAGGGTTGGCCAATGCGCTGCTCGGACATTTCGCCGAAAAGCTGCCCGTTTCGCGTTTGCAGCGCGATCTGACCGACTCCACGGTGTTGCGCAATGTCGGGGTCGCCGTCGGACACTGCGTGTTGAGCTTCAGGTCGCTCGCCGCCGGCTTGGAAAAGATTGAGATCGATGCTGCGCGTATTGCCGAGGATCTGGATGGCGCCTGGGAGGTATTGGGTGAGGCTGTGCAAACGGTCATGCGCGCGCACGGTATCCCGGACGCGTACGAACAGCTGAAAACCTACACCCGGGGCCGCCCCATCGATGAGGCCGCCATGCGCCAATTTATTGCAAATTCAAGACTTCCGGCGAAGGAGAAGGAACTCCTACTAAAACTGACCCCGAGCACGTACGTTGGATTGGCACCAACCCTGGCACTGCGCGGGCGCTTGCCGTAGGGTTGCTCGAAACGTGACGCAGTTAGCACGGAACCGCCTTAACCAAACGGTACTATCGGGATCAAAGGTGGGGTCGGGGTCACTATGGCGGATAATCCGGAAGAGCGCTCAAAACCGGCGGCGGACAAGGTGTCTGCTCCCGGCATAGACGCGTCCGCGGGATCGGGCACCCGCACCATATTGAGCACCATGCCCGAGGTGCGCGATGCCAGCCTCAAAGTGGCCAAGAGCGCGCAGCGCCTGCTGTCGATTTTCACCCAGGATTTGGAACCCTTGATTTACGGCGAGGAACCGTTCCTTGAGGCCATCAAGCGGCTGGTATTGGCGCGTTCCTATGCCAAAGTCAGGGTTTTGCTCGCCGACCCCTCGCGAGCCATGGTCGACAACAACCGCTTTCTCGCACTGGCGCGCCGCCTGACGAGCTGCATCGACCTGCGCGCGATGAGCCCTGAATATCCGGCCAGCGCGGGCGCTTTCATCATTGCCGATGACAAGGCGTTGGTTTATCGATTGCAGGCGGACCGCTGGGATGGCATTTCGGACATGAACGATCCGGCCGTGGTGCGCCGCTACCTCAATTTCTTCGACGAAGTGTGGCAAACGAGCATGCAAGAATCGCAAATGCGGCAGATGCTCATGTAATTTCCCGGAGCATCCATGCCGTATAATGGCCGGATGCTCGACCTTCCCCTGGATCCCAAGTCTGCCGGCACGGTCATCGTCGGCATGTCGGGCGGTGTTGACTCGGCCGTTGCGGCCCTGCTGCTGCGCAATGCCGGTTACACCGTGCAAGGGTTGTTCATGTCCAACTGGGAGGACGATGACGGCTATTGCACCACCGCCACCGACTTCCAGGACGCTCGCCGAAGCTGCGATGTATTGGGGATCGCGCTGCATCGGGTGAGCTTTGCCGCACAGTATCGCGAGCGCGTATTCAGCCACTTTCTACGCGAATATGAGGCTGGCCGCACGCCGAACCCAGATGTGCTGTGCAATCGGGAAATCAAATTCGGCGTCTGCCTGGATTACATGCAGCGCCTGGGCGCTGCATGGATCGCCACCGGCCATTATGCCCGCATCAGCCATGCCGGCGGCTGCCCGGAACTGCTCAAGGCGAGTGACCCGGCAAAAGACCAAAGCTATTTTCTGCACAGCGTGCCGGCCGGCGCACTCGCGAGAACGCTATTTCCCTTGGGAAGCCTGCGCAAGAGCGAGGTGCGCAGGATGGCGCACGCGGCAGGCTTGCCGGTCTTCGACAAGCCCGATAGCACGGGCATCTGTTTCATCGGCGAACGTCCGTTCCAGGAATTCTTGAGCCAGCATATTCGCACCGACCCCGGACCGATCGAGACAGCCGACGGGCGGGTCATCGGCGAGCATCGCGGACTCGCGCTCTATACCCTGGGGCAACGCGGAGGCCTGGGAGTGGGCGGTCGCGCGGGCGCGGGTGCCGCCCCCTGGTATGTCGCGGAAAAAATTGCCGCGCGCAACGCGCTCATCGTGGTTCAGGATCAAGACCATCCCTTGTTGGTCTCGGATTCTTTCGTTGTGGAACAGGTGCACTGGATGAATGCGAACGATGCAAACGCAGTACCGCTCGAATGCGGGGTCAAAACGCGTTATCGCCAGAACGATCTCGCATGCGCCGTGAGCCCCGGTGACCGCGGCACCTTGCGCGTAACTTTGCGCCGGCCTGCTCGAGCCGTCACTCCCGGTCAATGCGCCGTATTCTACTGGGCGATCGCTGCCTCGGCGGCGGCGTCATCGCGCGGCGCTTCAATTCCGCAGCTCGAAGCCTTTGCAGAGCCCGCGGCAGGCAGAATCACTTATAATTCTCTATTTTCGGTGGAGGGGTCATGACGGACAGTTTCAATGCAAGGACGACGCTCAAAGTGGGCGCGCAGCAATACGACATTTTGAGTCTCGCTGCGCTGAAATCGCACAACGTGGACCGTTTACCCTTCTCCCTGAAGATATTGCTGGAGAATCTGCTGCGCTTCGAAGACGGCGTCAATGTCACCAAGGCCGATATCGAGGCGCTCTTGAAGTGGGACCCGAAGGCTCCGCCCAGCCATGAGATCGCCTTTACGCCCGCGCGCGTCATCATGCAGGATTTCACCGGCGTTCCTTGCATCGTCGATCTGGCGGCCATGCGCGAGGCCATCGTCAAACTCGGCGGCGATCCGCAAAAGGTGAACCCCCTCGCCCCCGCCGAATTGGTCATCGACCATTCGGTGCAAGTCGATGAATATGGCGCGGCCAATTCCTTGCAGCACAACAACGAGATTGAGTTCCAGCGCAATGGCGAGCGCTACATGTTTCTGCGCTGGGGACAAACGGCGTTCAGCAATTTCAAGGTGGTGCCGCCAAATACCGGAATCGTGCACCAGGTCAACATCGAGCGCCTGGCCCGGGTTGTATTCGCGGACGGCGAGGCCGGCCCCACGGGCGCGCGGCCCGCTTATCCTGATACCTTGGTCGGCACGGACTCGCACACCACCATGGTCAATGGTCTCGGGGTGTTGGGCTGGGGCGTCGGGGGCATCGAGGCCGAAGCCGCCATGCTGGGCCAGCCGGTGACCATGCTGATTCCGCAGGTGATCGGATTCAGGCTAACCGGCGCGCTGCCGCCCGGAACCACCGCCACCGATCTGGTGCTCACCGTGACTGAAATTCTGCGCAAGAAGGGCGTCGTCGATAAATTCGTCGAGTTCTTCGGCGATGGGCTCAAGGGGCTGCCTCTGGCCGATCGCGCCACCATTGCCAACATGTCGCCGGAATTCGGTTCGACTTGCGCCATCTTCCCAATCGATGAGGAGACTATCCGCTATCTGGAGCTCACGGGCCGATCCGCCGAACAGATTGCGCTGGTGGAAGCCTATGCCAAGGCGCAGGGTCTGTGGCGCATTCAAGGCGCAACCGCGGCGGATTACACCGATGTGGTCGAACTCGATCTATCCAAGGTTGAGCCCTCGCTTGCGGGACCGAAGCGCCCGCAGGATCGGGTCCCGCTGCGCAGCGCGAAAAGCATCTACCAGAGCAGCGTTAAAAAAATGGCGGAGGAGCGCGCGCAGAAAAACCCCAAGGCCACCGGTAGCGCCGGCGCGAGCGTCGCGGGCAACAGTTTCGAAATCAAGGACGGCGCGGTACTCATTGCGGCCATCACCAGCTGCACCAATACTTCGAATCCCGCCGTACTGGTCGCCGCAGGACTGCTCGCACGCAACGCGCTGAAAAAGGGCCTTGCCTCGAAACCCTGGGTGAAGACCTCGCTTGCGCCCGGTTCTCGAGTCGTCACCGACTACCTGACCAAGGCGGGATTGCTGAAGGACCTGGAAGGCCTCGGTTTCTATACCGTGGGCTACGGCTGCACCACGTGCATCGGTAACTCCGGTCCCCTGAAACCCGAGATCTCCGAAGCGGTCAAGGCCGGCGATGTGGTTGCTTGCTCGGTGCTGTCCGGCAACCGCAATTTCGAAGGCCGGGTGCATCCGGAGATCAAGATGAATTTCCTGGCCTCGCCGCCCCTGGTGGTCGCCTACGCACTCGCCGGCAGTTTGAATATCGACATCACCACCGAGCCTCTGGGGTCGGGAAGTGACGGCAAGCCCGTGTACCTCAAGGACATCTGGCCCAGTGCCCAGGATGTGGCGGCCGCAGTCGTCGCTTCGGTGGACTCAGCCATGTTCAAGAAGGGCTATGCCAATGTATTCGCCGGCGATGCCAATTGGGCCGCGATCAAAACGCCGGCGGGAAAGATCTATTCCTGGGACGGGAAGTCAACGTATGTCAAGAATCCGCCCTACTTCGACGGCATGACCATGACGCCCAAGCCGCTGGGCGACATCAAGGGCGCCCGGGCGCTTGCGGTGCTCGGCGATTCCGTCACCACCGACCACATCTCTCCGGCCGGCAATATTTCCAAGTCCAGCCCGGCGGCCAAGTACCTCATGGCTCAAGGCGTTCAGGCCGCGGACTTCAATTCCTATGGCGCGCGCCGCGGCAATCACGAGGTGATGATGCGCGGCACCTTCGCCAATATCCGTCTGCGAAATCTGTTGTTGCCGGGCACCGAAGGCGGCGTGACACTGCACATCCCGAGCGGCGAGCAATTGTCGATTTTCGACGCCGCCGATCAAGTACAAGACGGAAAACACCCCGTTGGTGATTCTCGCCGGCAAGGAATACGGCACCGGCAGCTCGCGGGATTGGGCCGCGAAAGGCACGATGCTGCTGGGCGTCAAGGCGGTGATTGCCGAGAGCTTCGAGCGCATTCATCGCTCCAATCTGATTGGAATGGGCGTGCTGCCGCTGCAGTACAAGGAGGGTCAGAGCACCCACAGCCTGGGGCTGACCGGCAAGGAGACTTTTGAAATCGTGGGCTTAAACCGCGGTGCTGCAAAGTCGGTCAAAGTGATCGCCAAAGCGGATGACGGCACCGACCAAGCAATTCGAAGCGCGATTGCGCATCGATACGCCGAAGGAGCTGGATTACTACCAGCACGGCGGAATCCTGCAGTATGTCCTGCGTCAGCTTGCCACCGCCGGCAAGGCGGCTTAACCCCGGCTACTTCGAAGCCGCGGGCGCCGGGGCGGCAACGGGCGCAGCAGGAGCCGGCGGGATGCTGCCGGCTTCGATCAACGCCATTTCGCCGGGTTTGATATGGGCCTTGATGGCGGCATTGACCTGATCGCGTGTGAGCGCCCGCAGTGCGTCGGGATATCCATCGAGCCAACCGAGCTCGTAGCCCCGCTGCGTATTGATCAGAATGGTTTCCGCCAAACCGCCGGTGGTCGACAGGCCCACGTAGTAGGTGCCGATCAGCCCTTGCTTGCGCGCCGCCAACTCTTGATCGGTGACACCGTCCTTCCACCATTTCTCCAGTTCGCGGCGAGTGAGCCGCCACACCCTTGTCAAGCAAGCTGGGCGCAAAGCTCGCTGAGATTTCCCAGGCGCCGTCCACGATGCTGTCATCGCCCATGTTGGCGCCGATGTTGTAGGTGAGCCCCTCCTTGTCGCGCACGGTGGTCATCAATCTGCCGGTGAATCCCCGCCCGAGAATCGCCGTGCCAACGCGCAGCGGCAGGGTGTCGGGGTCCCTGTAGCGCAAGCCCGACGCCTGCCCAAGAATCATCGTGACGCTCGGCTTATCGGCCAACGGCACCGTTACCACGCCGGCCGTGGTCGGCGACGGCCGGGCTTCGCGGGCCGAACATAGTCTTGTCCGCCGCTCCAGCCGGAAAACGATTTGGCCACCTCGGCCGCGGTTTCCTCATCGGAGACATCGCCGACCACCACCAAGGTCATGTGCGCCGGACCGTAGTATTTCGCCTGGAAGGCCTTGAACTCGCTCGAGATTGGCGGCTCGCGCCGCCGCGAGTATTCCTCCAGGTATGCGGCCGATTGGGATGGCCCTCGGGGAATATCGCGCGGTTGAAGGCCTCGTTCGGCCCGCGCGCCGGTATTTTGCGCGGAAGCCTCCAAGCTCACCGATGAATTGCTGCTTGGCCTTGTTGAACTCCGCGGGATGCAACGCAGGGGTGCGCAGCTCCGCCGCAATCAGGTCGCAACGATCAAAGGCAGATCCTTGCGCAAACATTTCGCGCGGATCTCCAGCGACTGCGCGCCCACGCGTAAAGCCGATCTCGCGCCCCGACATTGTCCAATTTCTCGCGCGATTGCGAACTTATCCAGCGTCTTGGTGCCGCGATCCAGCATCATTCCCGACAGCGTGGGAATCGCAATGTTGCCGGATTCCGCCATGGCATCGCCCGCCGGCAGCACGCCCAGAATGACCACCACATCCTTCACGTTGGTGTGGTAAGTGACCAGATCGATGCCCGCCACCTTTCCGACGGTGCGCCTGATCCGCCATGTTCGCGGATGCGGCTGCGCACCGAGTCAGCAGGCGATCATCATGCATAGACAGGTAAGTCGTATCACGAGCCCTTCTCCGATTGCGCCGTGACCGGCACGAACCAGCCGGTGGTGCTCTGATCCGTCGCCGAAATATTGCTTCGCGACGCGCTGCACATCGGCGGGCGTGACCTGCTGCACTTTCTGCGGAAACGTGACATACAGCGTCCAATCGCCGACGCCGATCCATTCGCTGATTTCGCTGGCGACCGCCGCCGTGCCGTCGCGCTTGTAGGCGTCCTCGGCAATGTATTGCTGCTTGACGCTGGCCACTTCCGCGGCGGTGACGCCGCTGATCTTGATCTTGTTGATTTCCGCCAGCAGCGCCTTTTCCACCGCTCGTGGGTGGTGCCCGGCGTCAGCGCGGCGAACAGCGTATGCAGCGACAGATCGTGATGCGACATCGGTGCCGGCGCCGGCGTTCAATGCCAGCCCTTGATCGACCAACGCCCGGTATAGGCGCGCGTTCTTGCCGGAACTCAATATGGCATCCAACATTTCGAGCGCCGCCTGATCCGCATCGCGGCCGTTCGGCACCTTGTGCGCGATCGATGACGGTCCCGAGTTCACCCGGGACGCTTGACCATCACGCGCCGCTCGCCGCTCTGCGCCGGTTCTTCCGTGTAGATCAGCCGGGATGGGCGCCGGCGAATGCGGATAGACGCCGTAATATTTCTTGATCAGCGCCAGAACCGCGGCGGTGTCGATATCGCCGACCACGGTCACGCGTTGCATTGTTCGGCCAGTAAAAAGTGTCGTAGAACTCGCGCAATTTGGCGATGGGCACATGCTCGATGTCGCTCTTCCAGCCGATGGTCGGATGGTGATACGGCAGCGCCACGTAGGCGGCCGCGGTCACCTCCTCCACCAGCACGTTCTTCCGGATCGTTCTTGCCGCGCTCGTACTCGTTGCGCACCACGGTCATTTCGGACTGCCGATCGGACTCGTGCAGCCACAGATTGCGCATGCGATCCGCTTCGATGGCCATATACGCCTCGAGGCTCTCCTGCCCATGGTGGCGAAATAATTGGTGCGGTCGAACGAGGTGGTGGCATTGAACTGTCCGCCCGACGCGCTCCAGCATTTGCTTGATGCTGTTGCCCTTGGCATCGTTGAAAGCCTCGCTGCCCTTGAACATCAGGTGCTCGAGGATGTGCGTGGCGCCGGTGGTCCCGTCACCTCGTTGCGCGACCCGACTTGGTAGGTCACCTCGAATGTCACGACGGGAGCGGAATGATCCGGCACAAGCAAGACGCTGAGTCCGTTGCTATCCAGCCGGTACTCATCTATTCCGCCCAAGGACTTGATGTGCGAGAACCCCGCGGGTATCGCCTGACCCTCTGCCGGGACTCCCGACCCCACGCCCAGTACGGCGAGCGCGGCAAGGCTCGCCAGATGCCGCGCGCGCGCAATTCTCGTGCCCTTCTCGTACATGCTGACTCCCAATCCGCCCGGGGAACTGCGCATTCTAAAGGGTTCCGGCGGCTGCGTGGTCCGTAGCGAGACTCTGCAGCGAAGGCCAATGGTTTAGGATAATTTGCAAAGGCTGAGGTACGAGCCGCGCCGCAGAGGATATTTTGTCGAGATATATAGTGTAACTATTTGTTATAAATGAGAATGAATTGGCAAAATTGACAGCTGCCGACATGG
>CAVZJP010000004.1:0-56201 GCA_963775565.1 uncultured Gammaproteobacteria bacterium | reverse complement strand
AAGGCGGAGCCTGGGTCGCCCTGTTCGATTTGGATGGGACGCTCACCTGGCGCGATACGCTGCTGCCCTTCCTGGCAGGCTTTGTGCTGCGCCATCCGTGGCGCTTGATCCATTTTTGGCGATTGCCTTACGCGCTCGCAGGCTATTGGCGAGATCGCGATCGCGGCGACCTGAAGTCACAGGTGATCCGCATGGCGATGGGTGGCGCCCCGCGCGCACAAGTCGACGCATGGGCGGAAGTCTTTGTGAACAATCTGCGTCCCAAACACTCCTTTCGTCCGCTCGCACTTCGCGTCCTCGAGGCCCACCGCGCCGCCGGCGATCACCCGGTTCTCCTGTCCGCGAGTCCGGATCTATACGTGTTGCGAATCGGCCGGCTGCTGGGCTTCGAACACACCCTGTGTACCGAGCTGGAATGGAATGCCGACCGGCTCGATGGCGGATTGAAGACCGAAAACCGGCGCGGCGCGGAAAAGCTGCGCTGTTTGACCTGGATTCGCGAGCAGTATCGGGGCCTGCCGATCATTGCCTATGGCAACTCTTCATCCGATTTGGATCACATGCGCTACACCGAGCGCGCGCTGCTGGTCAACGGCAATAGCGAGGCCCGCCGTCTGGCCGCCAAATCGAAGATCCCCGTTTCGTATTGGGGCTAGCTGCACACCTTCGGTTTGGGACTAGCTGCGCGCCGGTGCGGCTTCGAGAGTCCGATGCAGCTTGAGCAATAGGGTCTCCGTGGTCGCCCAATCGATGCAGGGATCGGTGATCGAGAGACCGTACTCGAGTTTCGCCAAATCCTTGGGTATCGATTGATTCCCTGCTTTCAGATTGCTCTCGAGCATCAAACCGACAATGGAACGGTTGCCGTCGATCATCTGCTGCACGCAGTTTTCCGCGACCAAAGGCTGCAGGCTCGGGTCCTTGTTTGAATTGCCGTGGCTGCAGTCGACCACGATGGTTGCCGGCAATCCCGCGGCGGTCAATTCCCGTTCGGCCAGCGCAATGCTGACCGCATCGTAGTTGACACGCCCGCCCCCGCCGCGCAGCACGATGTGCGCGTGCCGGTTGCCTCGCGTTCGAAAAACCGCCGACTGGCCCTGCTGGGTGATGCCGAGGAAGTGATGCGGATGCCGCACCGATTGCAAGGCATTGATGGAGGTCCCCAGCGCACCATCCGTACCATTCTTGAATCCCACCGGAGTCGACAGGCCGCTCGCCATCTCGCGGTGCGTCTGCGACTCGGTGGTGCGCGCGCCGATGGCCGTCCAGGTCACGAGTTCCGAAAGGTATTGCGGCATGATCGGGTCGAGTGCTTCGGTGCCGGCCGGCAGCCCAAGCTCCGACACATGCAGCAACAGCTCGCGGGCGAGAAGGATGCCCTTCTCGATATGAAAGGAATCGTCAAGATCGGGATCGTTGATCAACCCCTTCCATCCCACGGTGGTGCGCGGCTTTTCGAAATACACGCGCATGACCAGGAGCAAGGTGGATGCAACGCGATCCGCCAAGCCCTTCAAACGCGCCGCGTACTCGCGGGCGGCAACGACATCGTGAATCGAGCAAGGGCCCACGACCACGAACAGCCTTGGGTCGCGGCGCTCCAGAATCGCTCTGACCACATCGCGGGATTTGAACACGGTCTCCGCGGCCCGGTTGGTGAGCGGCAGGCGGCGCTTGACCTCCTCCGGCGTCGCCAACAGGTCGCTGGAGGCCACATTGACGTTGTGCAACTGGTCTTGAATGGTTGACACGAGCTACATCGATGTCCGAATGGTCCAAAGTTCCGGAAAAAATTTCAATTCCAGTGCTTTGGTCAAATAGGAAACGCCGCCCGTGCCGCCGGTTCCGCGCTTGTTGCCGATGATGCGTTCCACGGTCTTGACGTGCGCGAATCGCCACAATTGAAATTTGTAGTCCAGGTCCACCAACCGTTCCGCCATTTCATACAAATCCCACTCCTTGACGGAGTTGTGGTACACGCTGAGCCACGCCGCCGCCACCTGCTTGCTGGCCTGGTAGGGCTGAGTGAAATCGCGATCGATGGCCTGCGCCGGAACGTCCAAACCGCGTCGGCTCAAGAGCCGCAATACTTCATCGTACAGGCTGGGCGCGCGCAGCGCGCGCTCCAATGCCTCGTATGCCACCGGATCGGAACGGAATACCTTGATGGTATCGGCGTTCTTGTTGCCGATCAGAAACTCCAGCAGCCGATATTGGGGCGACTGGAATCCCGATGATTTCCCCAGGGTATTGCGAAATGCGGAGTAATCGTGCGGTGTAATGGTCGCCAGCACATCCCAGGATTGCAGCAGCTGCTGCTGAATCGTGGAAACGCGCGCCAGCATTTTGAACGTCGGACCCAGATCATCGCGCCGCACGCAATCCACCGTCGCGTTGAGCTCATGCAGGCACAACTTCATCCACAATTCCGATACCTGGTGAATGATGATGAACAGCATTTCATCGTGCTGGTACGACAAGGGGCGCTGAGCGGCGAGCAGCTTGTCGAGATTGAGGTATTGCGAATAACTCAATGCCTCGCTCAGGTCCCAGTGCACCTGCTCGTCGCTCAGGTCCACGAAGGGTTTGGCCTGCGGCGTGATTTCTTTCATTTCGTTACGGATTGAATACCCAGCCCGGCACCGTACGCCAGCCGGCAAGCAATTCGCGGTCGAGTCGCCGATAGTCCGGTTCAAGCTTTTCGACCAGCCGCCAGAAATTCATGGAATGATTCATGTGTTTGGTATGCGCCAACTCATGAATGAACAGATAGCGCACCACCTCTGGCTTGAGGAACACCAGGGAGCAGTTCAAGCTCACGGTGCCGCGCGTGGAGCAGCTGCCCCAGCGCGTGCGCTGACAGCGGATCCTCACCCGCGAGACCGAATATTTAAGGCTCTCCGCCAATTCCAGCAAACGCGGCGCCAGGCGCTCTTCGGCCGCGGCCTTCAGCCAGCCTTGCAACAAGCCGCGCGCCGCCGAATCATCCGGCGCCTGCACCACGATGCGGTCGCCGTGCTGATGCAGCCTGGGCGCCGCCACGCGGCGCCATTCGACAGCCAGGCTCTCGCCGGTGAGCGCGAATTCGATGGCGGGCGGCACCGGTTCGCTCGGGGCGACGAAACTGCGCATCGCCGCAACCTTGCGATTGATCCAAGGTGTGAAGCGGTGCACAAAGTCGCGCACCGCATGCGCATTCACGCCGACCGGCACCACAATCTCCACTCGTCCGCCCACGTGCACCCGCGCCGTAAGCCGCCGTGCGCGCGAACTCACCCGCACTGCGAACGGGTCGCTCGAGCTGCGCGTCTCGAACAACGATAACTGCGTGCCTTGTGGCTTCATCGCGCTGAATGATACCAGGACTTGCGCCTACGGATTCGCCAACAGCGCGCGCTGGCGTTGTGCGGCTTTGTAATCCGGCGCGGCAATCAAGGATTTTTCGATCCAGTTGCGCGCGCCCAGATGATCGCCGCGTTTCTGCAGTTCGCGGCCGAGAGCCAAATAGGCCTCTGCATGTCCCCATCCCGGCGCATCGAGACTCGTTCCGGAGGATTCCTCGAACAATTTCGCCGCCAGTTGAAACTCGGCGAATGCCAATTGGCCTTCGTCCGACCCAGGTTTCGCGCGCCGGTTGTCCTGCTCCGCCGACAGCAGCACCGCGCGCGGATTCCTGGGGGCCAGCTTGAGCGCAGCGTTGATGCGATCCGTGGCCCGGGACCGCAATAAGACAGCCTCCAGCGATCTTAAGTCGGCCAGTTCCGCGTAACAGCCGGATTGCAGCGCCAGCGACTCCACGGATTTGATGCTTTTATCCAGCAGGGGTTTGAGTTGATCGATGCAATCGGACAGCGCCGCCTCTGCCTCGTGGGCATGCCGGTCTTTGTTGAGCCGGCCGATCCGATACTGCGCATGCGCCAGGTGATAGCGCAGGGAGGCATCCGTATCGTTGCTCTTGACCTGCGCCTTCAGGGTTTGGATGAGATTCACCAGGTCATTGTTATCCTCGGATTGGTAGGCGTACTCGATTTGCGCCTGGATGTCGCCGCCCTCTTGCGCCACGGCCGCCGCAGCGGGCATCAGCAGCAGGGTTAACAGAATATTTCTGGCGGTGAACATCTAAACTCCCTTTCATTGTCCTGCAACGGGCGATAATTCGAAGATATCACACGAGGTTGCGAACCTTGAGTCTGGATTTCATCGACATCGGCTCCAATTTAACGCATGCGAGTTTCGCGGAGGATCGCGATGCGGTCATCGCTCGGGCGGCGGCCGCGGGTGTGCGCAGGCAAATCGTCACGGGTTCGGATCTGGCGAGTTCGCACGAGGCCGCCGACCTGGCGGCTCAGCATCGTTCGCGCTTGTGGAGCACCGCCGGCGTTCATCCTCATCATGCGCAGAGTTTCACGGCATCTCAGCGCGGCGAATTGCTTGACTTATTGGGATTGGAATCCGTCGTCGCGGTCGGCGAATGCGGGCTGGACTATTTCCGCAACCTCTCGCCGCCGGCGGCACAACGAGCCGCCTTCATCGCGCAATTGGAAATCGCAGCGCAGGTCCGCAAGCCCGTCTTTCTGCATCAACGCGACGCGCATGATGACTTTGCTGCAATTCTCAGGGACTTTCGCGGCAACTTGAAGGGCGGCGTGGCGCATTGCTTCACCGGAGGCAGAACCCAATTGGAGAAATACCTGGAGCTGGAGCTTTACATAGGCGTCACCGGTTGGGCATGCGATGAGCGCCGCGGCCGTGAACTCCAGGATGCGGTACCGGGCATTCCCGAGGATAGGCTATTGATCGAGACCGACGCCCCGTACCTGCTGCCCAGAAGCCTGAATCCGCCGCCGAAGGGGCGGCGCAACGAACCGGCCTACCTTCCGCACATCGCGGCGGTGGTCGCGGGCTTGCGCGGCGTGACGCTGGAGAGCGTGGCAACAGCCACGGCGCGCAATGCCGAAGAGTTGTTCGCTCTTTAGAGATTCGTGAACAAGTGCGGGCTGGGTTTCAGCTGCCCAACCAGGCGCTGCCAGGCATCTGAGTACTGATCGGCGATCATCGCGTGAAGACCGCGATCCACCACCGGGAACTCCACTTCCATGCCGCCAAGCATCACCACCCATTTCGGAATGCCCTTGGTGAATTTCCCGACGTTCGAGAACAGCAGCCGTCCCTCGACCGGCACGTCGCCGACGATGGCCTTCACCGCCGCAATGCGGTCGTATAGCGCCGGCTGTGGATTGTCGAAGGTATAGCGGTAGCCGCGGCCCATGACCGTCCACTCGCTCATCTGATCCCCGCCGAAGATCAGGCCCGCGACACGACGGGTGTCGAGCACCAGCACTCCGCGCGGCGTCAACAACACATGATCTATGTGAATGAAACCGCCCATCCCGTCAGGCACCAACACCTGGTGCGCCGCACCCAGGGCAATCCGCTCCAATCTCGCCAACAAGGAACGCCGGCGCGAACGACGCCGGTAGGCGCGCCAGCCAAAGAAGCCGAGCGCCGCAACGAGCAGCAGCGCCGCGCCGATCCCAATCCACTGCGGGTCAATTCGAATGCTGCTCATTCAAGCGCTGCGGCCAAGGCCGTGAGCGTCGGCGGCAAATCAACGCGGTGCTGCGGCAAGCTCAGAAGCCGTGCCAGACTGTCCGGAACACTCACCGATCGGCCGATAATCGGTTCCACGATCTCATTGAATTTGGCCGGGTGTGCGGTGGCGACGAGCACCCAGGGCCGCTCGCGCCGATCGGCGGGACTCAAACGGGCGTAAACTTCAGCCGCAGTCGCCGTGTGCGGGCACCATTCGCGTCCATACTGCATGAAGTCCCCTCCCATACGAGAGCGAATTGTAGCGTCATCGACGCTATCGGCGCTCATCTGTTGGCGCAGCACCGGCAATGCCGGATAGAACGCGCGTATCCGCTCCATATTGCTCGGGTTGCCGACATCCATCGCCGACGCCAGCGTCGGGATGCTGGGTCGCGGCTGCCATTGACCGGTTTCCAGGAAGTCCGGAACGGTGCGATTGACATTGTGCGCAAGGATGATGCGGCCGAGCGGAAATCCGAGCGCGCGGGCCCAGAGCGCAGCACAGGCGTTGCCGAGGTTGCCCGCGGGAATGATGTAGGACGGATTGATGCCGGTTCGCCGGGCGACCTCGAGACTGGACGAGGCGTAGTACACCATTTGCGGCAGCAGCCGTCCGATATTGATGCTGTTCGCGGAGCTGAACCTGTGCCGCCGGCCCAAATCCGGGTCGCGAAATGCCTCCTTCACCAACCGCTGGCAGTCATCGAAGGTCCCGTCGATGCGCAGCGACGACACGTTATCGCCCCAGCAGGTCAACTGCTGTTCCTGGCGAGGACTGACCAGACCCTTGGGATACAGTATGACCACGCGTGCCCAGGCGCGGCGATGAAAGGCGGCCGCCACGGCGCCGCCGGTATCGCCCGATGTTGCCACTAAAATCGTCAACGGCGCCGAAAGCGCGGCCGGCTGTAATCGCTGCAAGCACTCCGCCAGAAAGCGTGCCCCAAAATCCTTGAAAGCGGCAGTTGCGCCGTGATAGAGCTCCAGTACCCACAGCGGATCGGCGCTGGCGGGAATTGCGGTCGTGGGCGCGCTGATGCCAAAAGCTGCGTCCGCGATCTCGCCGAGCCTGGGTTGCAATTCGTCGCCGGCGAAAAATGGCGCAAGGCAATGGCGTCCGACTTGCGGTAAGTTCGCGCCCGGCGGGATTACCGACGCATCGACCCGCGGCATGTGCGTCGGAATGTACAGGCCGCCATCGGGTGCGAGTCCCCGCGCCATGGCATGGCTCAAGCTCACCGGCGCCGCGCCGCCGCGCGAACTCACGAACCGCAAATCCGTCATCAGGCCTGCACCACGCGGGCGCCGTAATTGTGCATCAGAGAAACCCAGGAGTCCGACGCCAGATCGTGTCCTGCAAAAGCGGCCACCATGGCCCCGCGCACGGCCTCCGCATGTTGAATCTCAGACCAGGCGAAGATCGCCGGACCGGCGCCGGAAATCGAGCAGCCCAGCGCGCCTGCGGACATCGCGGCGCGTTGCACGTCCTTGAACCCGGGAATCAGGGAATGACGCTGCGGCTCGATGATCACATCGTTGAAGGACTCGCGGATCATATCCAAATCATTGGAGTAACAGCCGCTGATGAAGCCGGCAAGATTGGCGCTCTGCCATACATAGTCGGAGCGGCTCACATTGCTGTTCAAGATTGCGCGTGCTTCGCGGGTGCCCAGGTACATGTGCGGGTGCACCAGCACGCAACGCAGTCCGCGCGGCACCGGTATTTGTTTCACGCGCGGATTGTCGATACCCACGGTGAGCGTGAGTCCGCCGAACAGGCAAGGAGCAATATTGTCGATGTGCGCCGCGCCGCTGGCGACAATTTCTCCCTCCATCGCGAACTTCAGCAACTGCAATTGCGGCGCCGGCGCCTGCAGCAATGCATTGGCGGCGACGACCGCGGCGACGGCGGACGCAGCCGAGCCTCCCATACCGGATCCCAGCGGGATGCCCTTTTCGATGTCCAGCTCAAATCCAAAGCTCACGCCCAGCGCCGCGTGCATGGCCTGAACCGCGCGGCCGGCGGTATTGTTCTTCGGCTCTATCGGCAACTCTCCGGCAATGCCGGTGATGGAGCGGATGCGCACCTCGCACTGTTCGATGCGGCGTATGCGCACGCGGTCGCCGATGGCATCCACCGCGTGGCCCAAAATATCGAAGCCGATGCCGACGTTGGCAACAGTGGCTGGCGCAAAGGCGGTGACGTCGGTGAGCACGGTATTCCTCGCTGACGCGCTAGAGATGAGCGCCTAGATAGGCCGATAACCGCAAGAGGTCTGAAAACACGCCCGCGGCCGTCACCTCGGGACCTGCGCCGGGACCTTGGACGATCAAGGGATTGTCGCAATAGCGGCGGGTCGCGAAACGCACCACATTGTCGGTCAGAGCAATATTCGCAAACGCATGCTTGGCGTCAAGGCGCATGAGACCCACCGTGGCCTTGCCATGCGCGTCGATCCGCCCCACGTAGCGCAGCACTTGGTTTTTCTTGCGGGCATCGGCAAACGTCGCGGCCATGGCCGGATCCGACTCCGGCAAGCGGGCCATGAACTCATCGACGCTGCACCGGGTCAGTGCTTCGGGCACCAAGCCCTCCACCTGAACGTCCGACATTTCCAGCGTCAGTCCCATTTCCCGGCCAAGGATGATCAACTTTCGCGCCACGTCCAGTCCCGACAGGTCGTCGCGCGGATCAGGTTCGGTGTAACCCTTCGCTTTGGCGGCGCGAACGATCGAGGAAAAGGATTCGCTGCCATCGAACACATTGAAGAGATAGGCGAGAGTTCCAGAGAATATGCCCTCGATTTGCGTGACGTCGTCCCCTGTTTCGCGCAAATCCCGCAACGTCTGGATGACCGGCAATCCAGCGCCCACCGTCGCTTCATACAAATAGTGGGTCCCGGTCGCGCGTTTGGCCTCTTGAAGCGATTGATAGTAGGGAAACGTGCCGCTGTTGGCCTTTTTATTGGGCGTGACAATGTGAATGCCGCGGCGCAACCAGTCTCGATAATGATCGGCCACTTCGGCGCTCGCCGTGCAGTCGATGATCACCGTATGCGGCACATAGTCCGCCTGCACGTGGTTCACGAACTTCAGCATGTCCAAGGGCTCGCCGGCTTCGGCCATGCGTTCCCGCCAGCGCTTCAGGTCCACGGTGGACTCCTCGAGGAGCATGCGCGTCGAGCTCGCAATGCCGCGCACCCGCAAGTCCAGGTTGAGCTCTCGCAGCCGCTCGATCTGCGTCTCGATCTGCGCCAGCAACACGCTGCCCACGGTGCCCGGACCGATCAGTCCGATCGACAGGGTGTTGGGCGACAGATAGAACGCGGCGTGCACGGCGCGCAGCGCTTTGGCCGCGCCCTTTCCGTCGACCACCACCGAGATGTTGCGCTCGGAGGCGCCTTGCGCGATCGCCCGCACGCTGATGGCCGCATCCCCCAGCGAATTGAATACCTTTGCTGCGACGCCATGCGTGCCGGCCATACCGTCGCCGACGACCGCCAGGATGCTCATGCCGCGCGCGACTTCAACATGTTGTATGTGGCCTTCGCGCAGTTCCGCGTCGAACGCGCGGCGCACCGCCTCCTCCGCGCGCACCGCCTGGGCTTCCGGAATCGCGAAACAAATGGAGTGTTCCGAGCTGCCCTGCGAGATGAGTATCACGGAGATGCCCGAGTCGCGCAGCGCGCCGAACAAGCGATGCGCCGTACCCGGTACACCGATCATGCCGGCACCCTCGACGTTCACGAGCGCAACCGGATCGATGCTGGTGATGCCCTTCACTTTCAGCGCAGAGACCGGATTCGAACAAATCAACGTTCCGCGCTTTTGCGGGGCAAACGTATTGCGGATGAAGATCGGGATGTCGCGCGCAACGGCGGGCTCCATGGTCTGCGGGTGAATCACCTTGGCGCCGAAGTAAGCCAGCTCCATGGCCTCGTTGTACGAGAGTTGATCGATGACCTGCGCGTTCGGCACGAGACGCGGGTCCGCCGATAGCACCCCGTCAACATCGGTCCAAATGATGATTTCGACGGCATCGAGCAGCGCGCCGAAGATGGAACCCGAAAAGTCGCTGCCGTTGCGTCCCAGCGTGGTCTGCGTTCCCTTGGTCGTGGTCGCAATGAAGCCGGTGACGACGAGGCGGCCCGTAAAATTCGCCGGAACGAGTTTCTGAAGATTGCCCTCGCTCGCGGGCCATTGCACCGCGGGTCCCAGTGAGGCCCACTCGACGGTGATGACCTGGCGCGCGTCGATCCACAGGATGTCGCCCTTGATCCTCCCTCGCTCGCGCAAAAATGGTGCGAACAGGCGTGTCGACCAGATCTCGCCGTAGCCGGAAATCACATCCCGCATCGAAAAACTCGAGGAGCGGATGAGCCGCACCGTCTGCAGCATCCCTCCGATATCCAGGCAATCGCGCTCGAGCTGCGCAGAGTAATGCTCGCAGGCCGCCTTCGACAGCAGCGTCGCCGCCAACTCCAAGTGGCGGGTTTTCAGAGCTTTCAGAGACGGTCCGAACTTCTCGTCGGCGTGTTCGGCCAGTGCCACCAGCCCGAGCAGCGCGTCGGTCACGCCCCGGCAAGCGGACAATACAATGGCTTCGCGTGGGTTCGACGAGGCCTCGACGATTTCGGCAACCCGCCGAAAGCAGGCCGCATCCGCGACGCTCGAACCCCCAAACTTATGTACTACCCATTTGTCCATACTGCACACGCGCCTTAAGGGCTGACGGCCCTCGGCGCTTTTCAGGTTCCCGCTGGGAAACCGCAGACTCTAATGGTAGCAGCCGCAGCCAAGCAAGCGATTCCGTTCGCGTTTCAGGCTTTACCG
Source organism: uncultured Gammaproteobacteria bacterium (assembly GCA_963775565.1). Classification (GTDB taxonomy): domain Bacteria; phylum Pseudomonadota; class Gammaproteobacteria; order Steroidobacterales; family Steroidobacteraceae; genus Bog-1198. Next base: position 45,776 of record CAVZJP010000004.1, on the reverse strand, counting down.
CGAGGTAGCCGGCGGCTGGCTTTGCCCGACTGCGGAAGTCCCGTGTGTTGCGTTCGAAAAGGTCTGGCCGCGGGAGCGCGACGCGCTGCGACCGGTTGGTAGGCGGGTATCAAGTGCTGTTTGCCGTTGCCAATGAGGTCGGCACGACCCATGCGCTTCAACGCATCGCGCAGCACCGGCCAGTTTTCCGGATCGTGATAGCGAAGGAAGGCCTTGTGCAGGCGGCGTACCTTGATGCCCTTGGGGACGACCACCTCTTCGCTCGAGCGCGTGATCCGTTTCAAAGGATTCTTGCCGGAGTGATACATCGCGGTGGCGGTCGCCATTGGCGATGGTAGGAACGCCTGAACCTGATCGGCGCGGAATCCGTTTTTCTTCAGCCACAGTGCCAGTTCGAGCATGTCGACATCGCGTGTGCCAGGGTGAGCTGCGATGAAGTAAGGAATGAGGTACTGCTCCTTGCCCGCCTCCTTGGAATACTTATCGAAGAGCTCTTTGAATTTATAGTAAGTGCCGACGCCCGGCTTCATCATTTTCGACAAAGGCCCCTCGCCGATCGCCTCGGGAGCGATTTTGAGGTAGCCACCGGTATGATGAGTTGCGAGTTCCTTGACGTACTCGGGCGACTCACTGGCCAAATCGTAGCGCACGCCCGAGGCGATCAACACCTTTTTGACGCCCTTTACCGCGCGAGCACGTCGGTACAGATCGATGAGCGGCGCGTGATCGGTATTGAGATTCGGGCAAATGCCGGGGAACACACAGGACGGACGCCTGCAGGCGGACTCAATGGCCGTGCTCTTGCAATGCAAGCGGTACATGTTTGCCGTTGGACCGCCCAGGTCGGAAATGACGCCGGTGAAACCCTTCACCTTATCGCGGATGGTTTCGATTTCACGAATGACCGAATCTTGCGAACGGCTCTGAATGATTCGACCCTCGTGTTCGGTGATCGAACAAAACGTGCACCCCCCGAAGCAGCCGCGCTGAATGGCGACCGAAAATCGAATCATGTGATACGCCGGAATCTTCGCGTCGCCATACGAGGGATGCGGGCGGCGTGCGTACGGTAATTCGTAAATCGCATCCATGTCACCCGTCGCCAGGGGAATGGGCGGCGGATTCAACCACAACTCCTGCGTGCCGTGCCGTTGCACCAGCGCCCGCGCGTTTCCGGGATTCGACTCCAGATGCAAGATGCGCGAGGCGTGGGCGTACAGCACGGCATCCTGGCTGACTTGCTCGAAGGAAGGCATGCGGATGACGCTTCGCCCACGTTGTGCATTCGGCACTTTGCGATAAAACTTCACGACTTTTTCTGACGGCTGCGCAACTCCGCCCGACGGCTGCGCGGCGCCTCCCGACTGGGCGAGGTCGCCCCGTGGCTGCACGCTCAGGCGTTGTTCCTCGCTCGCATAGGGGTCGAGCCGCGGGGCCAAAGGACCCGGCGTGTCCAATTCGTTGGAATCGATCTCGACCCAGCCGGCCGGCATGCCGCGGCGCAGATACGCCGTGCCGCGAAGATCCGCAATCTCGGCGATCGAGGAACCGTCCTGCAGGCGGGAGGCGATCTCGCCGATCTGCCGCTCGGCGTTGCCATACACCAACATGTCCGCTTTTGAATCAACCAGCACCGAGCGGCGCACCTGCTCGGACCAATAGTCGAAATGGGCGATGCGCCGCAGGCTCGCTTCGATTCCGCCGATGACAATGGGGACATCCTTGTAGGCTTCGCGGATCCGCTGCGAATACACAATGACGCAGCGATCCGGCCGCTTGCCGCCCATTCCTCCGGGCGTGTACGCATCGTCGCTGCGCACGCGTCGATCCGACGTGTAGCGATTCACCATGGAATCCATGTTGCCGCCGGTCACGCCGAAGAACAGACGCGGCTTCCCCAGAACCTGGAAATCCTGAGTGCTATGCCAATTGGGCTGCGCAATGATTCCGACTTTGAATCCCTGCGCTTCCAGGACGCGCCCAATGATGGCCATCCCGAAGCTGGGATGATCCACATAGGCATCGCCGGTGACGACGATGATGTCGCACTGCTGCCAGCCAAGGGCTGCCATTTCCGCGCGCGACATGGGCAGAAAGGGCGCCGCTGCCGCCGTGGGGGCGGCGTTGCCGGAAAACAGCGGGGCGATGCTTTGCATCACCCCACATCGATCGGGAAATAAATCTGCGCGTCTTCGCGCTGGATGAGGAGCGCAACGTTACGTCCCGCACGAGCAACCTCGCGCTTCAGGTCCGCCACGGTCGCGATCGCCGCACCATTCACGCCCAATACCACATCTCCCGCCTGCAGTCCGGCCGCCAGTGCAGGACCTGTCACGTCTTCAACCAGAAGGCGACCTTTGGTATGCAACTCCTGTTGTTCGCTGGGCTGCAACGGTCGAAGGACCAATCCCAACTTGCCGCCGCTGTCCTCGCCGGTGGCGCGTGCAACCTGGACCGGCGAATCCTCGAGCAGGACCGTCTTGACGGTGACTTCGGTTGCCTTGCGGTCGTGCCAGATACCCAAGTGCGCTTCACTGCCCGGCGGCAGCTGAGAGACGATCGCGGGCAAGTCCCACGAATGATCGATGTTGCGTCCATTGACGCTGGTGATGACGTCGCCGGCTTTCAAGCCGGCCTTTTCACTCGGGCCGGTGGGATCCACCGCGCTGATCAGCGCGCCGTGCGGCGTGGCCAAACCAAATGACAACGCCAGCTGTTGACGAATGTCCTGTACCGACACGCCGATGCGGCTGCGGCTGACTTTGCCGTACTTCTGCAGCTGATCCTTGACGTTCAACGCCACATCGATGGGAATCGCGAACGACACGCCCATGTAGCCGCCGGTGCGGCTGTAGATTTGCGAATTGATGCCGACGACCTCGCCGTCGATGTTGAACAGCGGTCCGCCGGAATTGCCTGGATTGACGGCGGCATCGGTCTGAATAAAGGTGACGTACTGGCTGCTGGGGTCGTCGAGCATCGGCCGGCCGGTCGCACTGATCACACCGGCAGTCACACTATTCTCGAAGCCGAACGGCGAGCCGATGGCAATCGCCCACTGACCCGGGCGCAAGCGCGTGGGATCGCCGAAACGGACCGTCGGCAGACCGGTGGCGCTTATCTTGATCAATGCCACATCGCTGGCCTTGTCGATGCCGATCAGCTTGGCCGCAAACTCGCGCCGGTCGGTCAGTTTGACGGTGACTTCGGAGGCGTCGGCAACCACGTGTGCGTTGGTCAGCACATAGCCGTCCGGGCTCACAATGAAACCGGAACCCATGCCGCGACTGGGCGGTGCGTGATCGGGGCCCTGGTTGGGCGCCTGGAAGCGGCGAAAGAACTGCGACAACGGATCATCGCCGTCGGCCGGGGCATTCAATCCCGGGATTTTGGAGGCTTTCTCCACCACGCTGATATTCACCACGGCGGGGCCGCTCTCGGCGACCAAGCCGGAAAAGTCCGGCAGTCCCGTCACACGTCCCGAGGGTGTACTCGCCGGCGCGGCCAGCGCCGCCGGGGCACCCGACTGTGTTGCCGGGCTGGCATCCGCGTTCGAGCGCTGATGAGCGACAACCATCACGAAGATGCCCGCAATGACGGCGAGCGACCAGGTTCTGATGTATCCCATGAAGTTTCGTCCTCCGACCGAAAAGAGCGTTATGAACTCGAATGACTGACCACGAAGTGGGGTCCTTGGTTGCAATTTTCCAGGCTAAACGGGGTAATTTTCAAGGATTTAGCGCTTTGGGGCCCCTGAAATGTGAATTCCCCACGGGCAATCCCTGCGCGTCCACGACTACCCTACCTGTATGGCTGACTTGGGTCCAATTCTGGTGGTGGTGGGGGGCGACACCAAGCGCGTGCAGTGGCTCACGCATCATGTCACCAGCCATTGGCCCACCGCCCAGGTAACCACCCTGCGCGCCGGAGAAACGGCTCCCTTAAGCCGGCTCATTTCCGAACGCACCCTCGATGCCGTCATTTTGCAGGCCGACTTTGCCAATGACCCGCTCTCCAGCAGCGTGCTCAATAACATCGCTCAGCTGTTGCGCATACAGCCCGCCCTCTATTGCATCTTGCTCGCCGAAAATGGCAATGAAATGTCGGCGGTTCGCGCGCTGAAGATCGGGGCCAAGGACTACATTCCTCTGGCGCAGATCACGCGCGATCAACTGCTCACCGCGGTCGGCGAAGCCTGCGCCAAGCGACGCGTCGCCGCCCAAGCAGCGGCGATGATGGCGCAAAGCGAAAATTCGACCATCATCGAGGTTCCCGGCTATTCCATCGTCAAAGAGATTGCCACCAGCAACTTCTCCTCCGTGTTTCTCGCCCGCAGCGAGCGGCTGCGGCGCAATGTGGTTCTCAAAGCGATGAAGCGCGGCGAATCGGAACGTGAAATGGGCGATGCGGAGCGATTCCAGCGCGAGTACGAAATCATATCCAGCATCACCCACCGCGCCATTGCGGAGATCTATGATTTCGGTTCCCTCCCCGGCCACCTGTACCTGGCCATGGAATACTTTCCCTGCGGCGACCTGCGTGATCGGCTGCGAAACCCTTTGAGCGTCGATGAGAGCCTGTACTACTTGCGCGCCATCGCGGAAGCGCTGCGCGTCATTCATGTATTCGGGATTTTGCATCGCGACCTAAAGCCCGCCAACGTGATGTTGCGCGAAGACAATTCTCCGGTACTCATCGATTTCGGTCTGGCGCGCCGTTCGCTCGACGAAGGCGGAACCACGGGCGTCGGTCAGGTGCTCGGCTCGCCGTACTACATCAGCCCCGAACAGGCCCAAGGCCATCGCGTCGATGTCCGCACGGATCTCTACAGTCTGGGCGTAATGTTTTACGAAATGCTCACCGGCCAAAGGCCCTACAGCGGGCGCAGCGCGGTCGCCATCATGTCGCAGCACACCAGCTCGCCAGTGCCGTCATTGCCTGAATCCACGGCAATGCAGCAACCCCTGGTCGATCGCCTCATGGCCAAACAACAGAACGACCGCTACGCATCCGCCGACGAATTGCTCGCCGATCTAGGCCCGATCGCTGCGGTCGCTTGATACGGGACGTGAAGTCCGTCACAGACCGTCCAGAGCCGGTGGGGATTAAGTAAATCCCCTAGCCTAGCTGTGACAGCCATCATGCCTCTTAGGTGAAGCGTTTGGCACGCTCTGCAGGCCATGTTCATCTCCGCGAAACGTCACGAGCGCGAACTACAGGAGCTGCGAAACGCCGGCAACGCCGCCAATCGGTTGTGCGATGCCATATTGAAGACCAGCTCATTGGGCCTGTTCTTGCTGGATTCCACCAATAAGATTCAGCCGCAGGTCTCCGCTTCGCTCGGCAAACTGTTTCGCCGCCAAGACTTTAGCGATATGAGCTTTGAGAAGATGCTGGCACCGCTGGTCTCCGCCAAAACCCTGACCACGGTACGCTCTTATATCGCCCTCTTGCTGGATCCGGCCCGCGGCGAGACGGAAGCGGTGAATCCCCTGCAGGACGTCGAAGTCAAACTCACGAATGCGGATGGCAGCAGCGAGACCGCTCACTACTCCTTTGAATTCAGCGCCGTCGAGAATCGATCTTGGATGGTTCGGGTCACCGAAATCACCGCACGCGCGCAGCAGCAGCGGGAACTGGAGGATTTGCGGGTTCAAGCGCAGACCCAGGGCGAGATCCTGCGCAGCGTGCTGCAGGGGGGCGGCGCTCGTTTTGGCGCTTTCCTGCAGAAAACCGACGCCGCGATGAAGACCATCAACGGGGTGCTCAAAAAGCCGGCGCGCGAGGCGGGAGCCTTCCGCAACAAGCTGGTGGAGACATTGGAAGAAGTAGACCGTATTCGACGCGACGCAGCAGCGTTCAAATTGGCGGGGCTGCAGGCGGCCGCGCGAGATTTCGAGGATGCTCTACAGGAATTACGCAGCCGCGAGACCCTGAGCGGCAGCGATTTTCTGCCGTTGGCCGTCAAACTCGACGCGCTGTACGGCCAATTTGCGTTGCTGCGATCACTCACCATGCAGGCCAACCCGCCGGCCCGCGAAAACCCGCCGGCGCGCGAAGACGAACTGCCGCCGCCCGAGGCCCGCGTCACCGAGAACGGAACGCAGATCATCGAATCGCCGAAATTTTTTGCAGAACTGGCGCAGAGTGTCGCACCCGCCCCGCAACGCATGGCGGCGATCGGCAGCCTGGAGAACACCCTGGCGACCCTCACCGACCTGGTCGCGCAGGAGAATCACAAGGCCGTTGTCATCGAATGCAGCGGATTGCAACTGGTTCCACCGCGCTATCAGGCAACGGTCAAGAACGTCGCAATCCAATTGATCCGCAACGCCGTGGTCCACGGCATCGAAGCGCCGGCGCAGCGCGCTGCCGCCGGGAAACCGGCCCATGCCGTATTGCGTTTGGAGTTCAAATCGGCGCTCGGGAGCCGGCTTTGAATTATTGTTTCAAGACGACGGCTGCGGATTGGATCCGGAGAAGGTGCGCAGTGTTGCCGTTGCCAAGGGTCTCTTGAGCGAGGAAGACGCGAAGCAGCTGCGCGATCGACAGGCGATCAAATTGATCTTCAAATCGGGTTTTACGACCATGACGGACATCGATGGCGAATCGAAGCACGGCACCGGCATGTCGCTGGTCCGCCGTTATGTGCACGAAGCCGGCGGCAAGATCGCGCTCGCCAGCATCCCCGGCGAGGAAACCCGATTCAAAGTCACGTTGCCGGCCTTAAGCACTGCGGTTGACGCACAGGTCGCCTAGGAAAGTCCCAGTCTTACTTTTCGAGCGGCGTGAGTTCCACGAGCACGGCGCCGGCTTGAACCCGTTCCGCCAGAGCAAACGCAATCCTTGCAACCACACCCGCATAGGGTGCGGTCAGGGTGTGTTCCATTTTCATGGCCTCGACGGTAATCAACGGGGCACCCTTCGCCACTTGCTGGCCTGCTGACACGTGCACCGCCACAATGGTTCCGGGTAGCGGCGTGAGTAGGGAGCCCAGCTCCGCGGCGCCTGCGACCTGCAGTTCGTCATCTGTCGATGCCAATTGCAGCACCGCATGGCGGCCATCGCGAAACAGGTGGAGCGTCGCGTTCTCTTCAAAGAGGCTCAGCCCTTCGATCTGTCCGTTGCACTCCACGCGAAGCGATTGCTTCGAGCGCGCGAGCATCTGAATAAAGAACCCCGGGGCGCCGGCGTGCTTGCCCCCGTCGCTCACGCGCACGGCGTAAGCATTGGCATCCGACTCCTCGACCACCGCGATATGGGTGCCGAAGCGCACTGTGGTGGCGGCGCGCGCCGCCAATCGCCAGCCACGGCTGTCCTCCCACAAGGCGTTTTCCGCCGTATTCTTCGTCGCATACCAAACGGCCGCCAGCGCCATGTCGGTCGCATCGGCCGGCGGTTCATCGAAACGAAGTCTCGAGCGGCCGCTACTCAGAAAATCGGTTCCGACGGCGCCTTGCCGGAATTGCTCGTCGGCCAGCACGCTCAGCAGTTGCGCCCGGTTGGTCGCCACGCCGACGATCTCGAGTTCACTGAGCGCGCTTCGCAGCAGCGCTGCCGCCCCGGCGCGGGTTTCGCCCCATGCGATGATCTTCCCGAGCATGGGATCGTAGTAGCTGCTCACTACATCGCCCGCCTCCACGCCGGTATCGAGGCGCAGGCCGGGAGCCGCGTCTGGCCAGCGCAAGTGTGAGATATCGCCGACACTGGGCAAGTAGTCACGCGCCGGATCCTCGGCATACAGGCGCGCCTCGACGGCGAAGCCGCGACGCACGATGTCCTCCTGGCGCCGCGGCAGAGGTTCTCCTTGCGCAATGCGCAACTGCCATTCCACCAGATCGATGCCGGTAATGAACTCCGTGACCGGGTGCTCCACCTGCAGGCGCGTGTTCATTTCCATGAAGTAGAAATTCTGCGCCTCATCGACCAAGAACTCGACGGTTCCCGCCCCCACATAGGAAACGGCCTGCGCGGTTTTGATGGCAGCCTGCGCCATCGCCGTGCGAACTTCATCGCGCAAGCCGGGCGCCGGCGCCTCCTCGATGATTTTTTGATGGCGGCGCTGCACCGAGCAGTCGCGGTCGAAAAGACTCAAGGTCTGTCCGTGGGAGTCCGCAAAAATCTGCACTTCCACATGACGAGCCTTGGGGAAATAGCGTTCGAGCAGCAACCGATCGTCGCCGAAGGCGGTGCGCGCCAGACGTTGAGCTGATTCGACCGCGGCGGGTACGTCATCAGCAGAGTGCACCACCTGCATGCCCTTGCCGCCGCCTCCCGCGCTGGCTTTGATGATCAATGGAAAGCCAACGCGAGCGGCCTCCTTCAGCAGGCGTGCCGGAGTTTGATCGTCTCCATGATAGCCCGGCGCCACCGGCACTCCGGCTGCCGCCATCGCGGCCTTCGATGCGCTTTTGGATCCCATCGCCTTGATCGCGGCCGGCGGCGGTCCAATAAAGATCAGCCCAGCATCGAGGCAGGCCTGGGCAAAGACAGCGTTTTCCGAGAGAAATCCGTAGCCGGGATGAATGGCATCGGCGCCCACGCGCTGCGCCAGGGCAATCAGTTTGCCGATGTTCAGGTAGCTTTCAACCGCCGGTGCCGCGCCGAGCAGGTAGGCCTCGTCAGCCGCCCGCACGTGCAACGCTCCTCGGTCCGCTTCCGAATACACCGCAATGCTGGTCATCCCCAGACGCTTCGCCGTGCGCGCGATGCGGCAAACGATCTCGGCGCGATTGGCGATGAGCAGTCGTCGGATCATGGGGTGCTTCACATTCGAAACACGCCGAAGCGCGTCGCCGCCCCGGCTTGAGTGCGGGTCAGCGCCAGTGCCAAGCCCAAAACCCGCCGCGTGTCGCAAGGATCGATGACACCGTCATCCCACAGGCGCGCGGAGGCGTAGTACGGATGCCCTTGCCGTTCGAACTGTTCGCGAATCGGCGCCTTGAGTTTTTCTTCCTCCGCGTCGCTGAAGCTTTCGCCGTTTCGTTCCAGCGCTTCTCGCTTGATGGTTGCCAAGACGCTGGCCGCTTGCTCGCCCCCCATGACGGAGGTGCGTGCATTCGGCCACTGAAACAAGAAACGCGGGCTGTAGGCCCTGCCGCACATCGCATAGTTGCCGGCACCGAAACTGCCGCCGATGACGACGGTGTACTTGGGCACCGCTGCACAGGCCACTGCCGTCACCAGCTTCGCGCCGTCCTTCGCAATGCCGCCGGCCTCGGCGGCCTGCCCCACCATGAATCCGGAAATGTTTTGCAGAAAGACGAGCGGAATGCCTTCGCGGCAGCACAGCTCAATGAAGTGGGTGCCTTTCAAAGCGCTCTCGGAAAATAAGATGCCGTTATTCGCCAGAATGCCGACCGTCGTGCCATGAATCTCGGCAAAACCGCACACCAGCGTTGTGCCGTACAGCGCCTTGAACTCATCGAACCACGCGCCATCGATGAGGCGCGCGATGAGTTCCCGCACGTCGTACGGCTTGCGCGAATTTTGCGGCACGATGCCATATAACTCCTTTGGATCGAAGCCGCCCCCGGCAAACTCGGGCGGCGAGCTCGCCGCCCGCAGCGTCTCGGGCAACTTCAGTCGCGCCACCGCGCGCCGGGCAAATGCCAGGGCGTGCCGATCGTTTTCGGCGTAGTAGTCGGTTACCCCGGAACGCCGGCAGTGTACATCCGCGCCGCCCAAGGACTCCGCGTCGATTTCCTCGCCGGTTGCCGCGCGCACCAGGGGCGGACCGCCCAAAAACACACGTCCCTGATTGCGCACGATGACAGCATGATCCGACATGGCCGGCACGTATGCGCCGCCCGCGGTGCACGATCCGTGTACCACTGCAATCTGGGCAATTCCCTGCGCGGAGAGGCGCGCCTGATTGAAGAATATGCGTCCGAAATGCTCGCGGTCGGGGAATACCTCGTCCTGTTTGGGCAGGAACGCCCCGCCGCTTTCGACCAGGTAGATGCAGGGCAAAGCGTTGTCGCCGGCAATTTCCTGCGCCCGCAAATGCTTTTTGACCGTCAGCGGATAATAAGTGCCGCCTTTGACGGTCGGATCGTTCGCCACCACCATGCATTCGCGTCGTGCGACGCGCCCGATCCCGGTGATGAGACCCGCCCCCGGCAACTCCTCGCCGTACACGCCCTGGGCCGCGAGCGCGGATAGTTCCAGAAACGGCGAACCCGGATCGAGCAACGCATCGATGCGTTCGCGCGCAAGGAGCTTGCCCGCCTTGGTGTGCTTGTCGCGCGCGGCCGTACTGCCCCCCAAGGCATTGCGCTGCAACGTCGCGCGCAGATCATCGACCAGCGGCTGCATGGCGGCCCGGTTGCCGGCAAATTCCAACGACCGGGTGTCGATCTGAGAGGCAATCTTTGACATTGGCTTTGTTGTCCCAAGCATGGCAGAATTGTCGGACAGTCCGATTATCCAACGATCCTGATCCGATGACAATGGGGGTCGGTGAAAATGTCCAGTTCCGCGTATCGAGAATTCAGTTTTGGCCTGGGCGAGGTGATCGACACGGTTCGCGACCAGGTGCGCCGTTTTGCGGAAGAGCGCATCGCGCCCCGCGCAAATGAAATCGACCGCAGCAACCTCTTCCCCCGGGACTTGTGGCTTGAAGCCGGCGAACTGGGGCTATTGGGGCTGACCGTCAGTGCGGACCACGGCGGCGCCGGATTGGGGTATCTCGCTCATACGGTGGCCATGGAGGAAATCTCCCGGGCCTCGGCCGCGGTGGGCTTGAGCTACGGCGCGCATTCGAATCTCTGCGTAAATCAACTGGCGCTCAATGCGAGTGAGGACCAGAAGCGCAAGTACCTGCCGAAGCTGCTCAGCGGCGAGCATGTGGGCGCGCTTGCCATGTCCGAACCCGGTGCGGGATCCGATGTGGTCTCCATGCAGCTCAAGGCCATCCGCCACGGCGATTGCTATGTGCTGGACGGCCGCAAGATGTGGATCACCAACGGCCCCGAGGCCGATGTCCTGGTGGTCTACGCCAAGACCGCCCCGGAAGCCGGCGCGCGCGGCATCAGTGCATTCATCATCGAGAAGGACTTCAAGGGATTTACGCCCGCGCAAAAGCTCGACAAGCTCGGGATGCGCGGCTCGAGCACCAGCGAGCTGGTGTTTGACGCCTGCGAGGTGCCCGCTGCGAATTTGCTGGGCACGGAAAATCAAGGTGTCAGCGTGCTGATGAGGGGGCTCGACTACGAGCGGGTGGTGTTGTCGGGCGGCCCGCTCGGCATCATGGCCGCAGCTTTGGACGTGGCCGTTCCCTACGTTCGCGAACGCAAGCAATTCGGCCAGGCCATCGGCACATTTGAACTGGTGCAGGGCAAGCTGGCCGACATGTACGCCTCGCTCAACGCCTGCCGCAGCTATGTGTACATGGTCGCCGCGGCATGCGATCGCGGCGATCACACGCGCAAGGATGCCGCCGCCTGCATCTTGTTTTGCGCCGAGGCCGCCACTCGCGCGTCGCTCGATGCGATCCAGCTTCTGGGCGGCAATGGTTATATCAACGACTACCCCACGGGAAGGTTGCTGCGCGACGCCAAGCTCTATGAAATCGGTGCCGGCACTTCCGAGATACGCCGCATGTTGATCGGCCGCGAGCTGTTTGGAGAAGGCTGATGACCGACCTGTTCCTGCCGCTCGACGATCATCCGGCCTACCGGCAAATCGCAAACCAGATCGAGGAGCGCATCGTTGCCCGCTCGTTGCGCGCCGGCGATGCCCTGCCCTCCGAGACAGACCTGGCGCGCCAGTTCGGCGTCAATCGTTCGACCATTCGCGAGGCCATCCGCGAACTCGAGACCCACGGCCTGATCGGGCGCGAGCGCGGAGCCAAGCGCCTGCGCGTCACGCTTCCAGAGCCTCGCCGTGTCAGTTCAGGCGTGAGTCGCGCGTTGGCGCTGCACGATGTCACATTTCCCGAATTGTGGGAGGCGATGATGGCGATCGAGCCGGCCGCGGCCCAGTACGCGGCAGCTCGGCGTACGCCGCTCCAGATGCAGGCGCTGACACGTGCCAGCGCCCGTTTCAAGCGGGAAATCACCGACACTACCGCGGCCGTTTCCGCCGTGGTGGAATTCTTCACCGCGGTGGCCGCCGCGAGCGGCAACCAGGTGTTGGCGCTGTCCCAGGCGCCGCTCAATCAACTGTTGGCGCCCACACTGACCCGCATGATTGATCGCGTGCCGCAAGCCCGCGGGCGCATACTCGAAGCGCAGGGCAAGATCATCGACGCGATCAAGCGCAAGAAAAGCGAGCAAGCGAGGATCTGGATGGAAAAACACATCCGCGATTTCAAGCGCGGGCACGAACTGGAGACGCCTGCCGGCGAGCCGAGGCAGCTTTCATGAGCGAACAATCGCTGCCGCCGGTCAGACGAATCGTCACCGGAGTCAATGCGGCGGGGCGATCCTGCGTGGTGGAAGACGGCGCATCGCCGGCCATGCAGTTGACGCCCGGGCGCATGGGTTTTCGAAATAACAATCTGTGGCGCACTGTGGACAGCCCTGCCCCCGTCGCGGCTTCCGACACCGTGCTTGCGCAACGCGGCGTGCTGCCGCCGCCGCGAGGCACGGTATTGCGCGTCATCGACATCCCCCCGGAGAGTTCCGATCCCGCCGAGGTCAAGCGCCAGACCAGCGCCGTCTTTGCCGCCATGTTTCCCGATGCGAAACATGATGCCGGACATGAGCGGCATCCCGGCATGCACGCCACGGCTACCATCGACTATGCCATTCTGCTTCAAGGCGAACTCGTGGCGATCCTCGAGGAGGGCGAAACACTGATGCGCGCGGGCGACATTCTCATTCAGCGCGGCACGAATCACGCCTGGGCGAATCGCTCGGGCGCGATCGCCCGCATTGCGTTCGTTTTAATCGACGGGATGCGTTGAAGCGCGCTGCGCCTGATTGGCGCGCTCGGCAAGGGCTGCAGCCACCCTTTCTATTGCCGCGGGATTTGACCACAAGCTCGCCTGCGGCAGAAATTCTATCCTCCGGCCCCAGTGTTTGTGCGCGCGCAGTTCGAGCCTGATGCGCCGCAAGCCGCCTTCGCTCGACACCTCGGCCGCGGCCACGTCGGCGAACGCAATCGCGTCCTCGGCGCGGCCGCGCCGCACCTTGAGATGATCTTGGCAATCAAGCACCTCATCCGCGAGACGATGAATTTGCGTGCGCCAAAAGAAAATGGCCAATAGCGCACACAGCGCCGCGACGGCAATCAAGCTGGGCCGCGGATTTCGCCAGAGGCGTCCATCGATCGCCGCCGGGCCGGCGACGAAAACCAGCAATGCGGCCGCACTCAGCCAGATGCCGCGCTTGAACAGCGCGGTGTTCTTGAATGAAATCACTTGCATCGCGCCGCGCATCGAGTCCTAGAGGATTTGCTCCCGCTCGGTATCAGTGCCGTTCGGGTCGTGCAGGTTGGTGCTGAATGACACCAGCACCATGGTCGAGTCGCCGGTATTGCGAAACGCGTGCACCACGCCGGGTGGAATGGTCAAACGCATTATCTCCCCGGCCGGCACCTCGATATCGCGGACCTCTCCCTGCTCCTTGAGCCGCACCAGGCAAGGGCCGACCACGCTGGTGGTTTCAACCGCGGTACGGTGCACGTGATTACCCCGAACGCCATTCGGCTGAGTCAGCACGACATGCACGTTCTTCTGAGTCCGCAACTCTGCATCGCTCAGCGGTTCGAATAGCGCGCCGCGCGCGTCGCGGTGAACCTTTACAGAGTGAATTGCAGCTCGTGCGGGATCGGCCATTCCACGGATTATAGCCCGAAGGATTTACTGCCGCGGTCGGATGCGCCGGCCGGCGAGAAGCACGCCGCCGACCAGCATCAGATCCCAGATATCGAGGGCTCCGCCGCCGCTTTTGCCGCTGCCGGCAGCCGCGGCATCGGCGACGTCGAGCGATGCGGTGGATGCTACCGCGTTGCCCCCTGCAGGGCCGGTCATCAATGCGTTGACGGCGAGCATATTCGTGTAGCTGCCCGCCGAGGCGCTTTGAACGCTTAGGGTGATTTCGCAGTTGCCGCTGGCCGGGATATTAGCGTTGGTCAGCGTTACGCTGCTGCTTGATGTAGCCAGCGAAAACGGGCCAGAACAGGTTGTCGCGGGGGCCGGGGTGGTGAGCAAGGTGACATTGGCAGGCAGCGATTCGGTAATGCCGGACTGAGTGAGTGCAAAGGCGTTGGGATTGGATAGCGTGATGGTGAGTATCGCACTGGCGTTCGGGGCGAGTGTGGCCGGCGAGAAAGCTGCGCTGATCGTGGGCGACAGTGGAGCCGGGTCAATGACCGTGGGGCAGGCGGCCGTGCCGGCGTTTCGGGGTGCTGCGCTCGATCCGCTGGTCGACGTGACTGTAATAGTCGCCGAATCGGTGCCGTGAGCCCCGCCGACATTGTCCGTGACGGTGAGCTTAATCGTACCTGAGCCCGACCAGGTGATTTGTGCGCCCGAATTGCTGGAAATCGTCGGGCCACTCGCCACCCATGAAAAAGACTGGATGGTTCGCCCGCAGGACGCGGCGCTGCCGCCGGCGCTGAGCGTGTTGCCGCTGATGGTCACGGCGGCGATGGGCGCTTGCGCCGCCTGCACGGCCTGGTAGGCGTTCACCATGCCGGTGCCGCATTGGCCTGACGCCGGGCAGGAGCATTGGTCCGAGCCGTCGGCCGTGTCCAAAGCCGGGCACACTGGAATATTCCCCGTGTTCGGTGGAAAGGGGCTCGCGCTGGACTGCATGCGCGCGGCCAGCTGGGCCGGGGTCAAATTATTGTTGACCGAGCGCATTAGCGCCGCGATACCGGAAACGATGGGCGTCGCAAAGCTCGTACCCAAATTTGGATTGCCCTCGTTGGTGTAGCTATTGATACCGGGGACAGTCGTCCCGAGATTTGTGGTGGTATCAATTGACCGCAAGCAATTGCCGGAAGAATTGATGCAGTTTCCCGCGGGCGCGGACACGCTGACTTGCGCGCCAAAGCTGCTGTAGCCGACTTTGGTACCTACATTGCGCAAACCCGCGACGGCCATCACCCCCGGCACTGTTCCGGCGCAGTTCGCGGGCAGCTCCACCGGACCGCTGGCATTCCCGGCAGCGATGACGACGAGGACGCCCATTTGGGTGATTTGCGTAAACGCCGTCCGGTAGGCCATGCCGTTAGAGCTTGAACAAGCATCAGTACCCCCGCCCAGACTTAGATTAATGATGTCGGCAGGGTATGGATTATTGGGGACTACCGATCCGTCGGGATTTGTGACGGTCAGTCCCGCCGCCCACTGAACGCCGGCGATAATATCGGAATCGTACCCGCCGCCTTTGCCAATCGCTCGCACTGGAAGAATCCATGAATTCCAAGTCATGCCCGCGACACCGGTGGAATTGTTGGTGAGCGCGCCGAGAACACCGACCACACGCGTACCGTGCCAGGAACTCGATTCCGCCTTATCGCCAGAGAAGAGATCATTCGGATTGCTGATGTCCGAGCTGCTGATCCAATCACCGGGATCGGAGGGATCGGGGTCCCATCCGTCGCCGTCATTTGCAATGAGATAGGTTCCTAGCCCGTTGTACGGACTGTTTGGGTTGAAGTCTTGACCGACAAAGTCATAACCCGGCAGCAGCCTGCCGCCGAAACCCGCACCGAGAGAGATGGGACCTGCGCGCAGCAAGTCCGGATGATTGAAGAGAATGCCGGAGTCGACATCAGCAATGACGATTCCATCGCTGCCCTTGGTGATGGTCCAGGCGTCGACGGCGTCGGTCGCCGACAAATCCATTGTTGTGTTTCCTTCGACCTGAATCGTCTGACCAGTCGGCGTAGGAGCACCCAAGTACCACTGGCCGCTTTGGACATTGGCCGTGGCCGTAAACGCGGGATCATTGGGCATCACTTGAAGGGCGTAGCGGCGTTGGTCGACAACTGCGAAGAGCACCGCCGGGTCCGCGCGCAATTGCGCCAACGCAGTGGTCACGTCGACTCCGTACAATGTCTGCGGTAAAAACAGCACGTGCATGCTCGGAGTGACCTGGCGCGATGCGGTCATCGCGATTCCGGTGCGCTGCAGGAGACCGGCGACATCCACAGAAGAGGTCTGCGCTTGGGTAAGGCTGAATGACTCACTGCGCGAGCGCAGCTTGATGGATCTGGTCACCGCATTGTCCGCAGTGGCCTTAAATCCCACGAGCAATCGGCTGGCCTCGGGACCAATGGCAATAGGATGATTTCTGACCGGATTCCACTCCGCGGACGCCCCCAGGCTCACGCCCCAGAGACAGAAGGCAGCGGCAATGGCCGCCCCAAATCGCGCAGTGGTGTTCATTTTCATGGAAGAAGCCTAACAACTCTACCGAGGCCAAAATGCGAACCATGACCGCAAAACCCATGCGAAATCATGGCCATTGCGCGGCATACGGCAATAGTCGGCCGCCGGCGACAATTAATTAATCCCGGGCGTGCGCTGCGCCCTACCCGGCCAGCCTGTAGAATCACGCCTGGGTTAACGCGTTCTGGAAGGGGTTTGGTATGCATTACGACAATCGGCAGTTCTACATTGACGGCGCTTGGGTCGATCCTGCGGAACCCAAGGAATTTCAGGTCATTAACCCCGCGACGGAGTCGGTCGCCGGCCTCATCTCGATGGGAAGCGCCAAGGATGTCGATCGCGCCGTCATGGCGGCGCGCCGTGCTTTCGACGGCTATTCGCGCACCTCACCCGCTGAACGCCTGGCGCTGATGGAACGTATTCTTGCCGCCTACAAGGCTCACTATGGCGAGATCGTGGAAGCCATTTCCACCGAGATGGGCGCCCCCATCACGCTGTCGAAGGGCTCGCAGGCCGGCGTTGGCGTGGGACACATCAGCGCCATGATCGAGGTACTAAAGTCTTTTAAATTCGAGGAGATGCGCGGTAAAGTTCGTCTAGTACAGGAACCCGTTGGTGTATGCGCCCTCATCACCCCATGGAACTGGCCGATTAATCAAGTTGCGGCCAAAGTGGTGCCGGCGCTGGCCGCGGGCTGCACCATGGTATTAAAGCCTTCCGAGTATTCGCCGTTCAGCGCCATTCTCTGGGCCAAGGTGATGCATGAGGCCGGCGTGCCCAAAGGCGTGTTCAATCTCGTGAACGGCGATGGTTTGAATGTCGGCGCCCCGCTGTCCTCGCACCGTGAAGTCGATATGGTTTCGTTTACAGGATCCACGCGCGCCGGTTCCGAAGTTGCCAAGAATGCAGCCGCCTCGGTGAAGCGCGTGCACCAGGAATTGGGCGGAAAATCGCCGAATGTATTGCTGGACGATGCGAATTTTGAGCGCGCGGTCAGCAAAAGCGTCATGCACGTGTTCCAAAATTCCGGCCAGTCCTGCAATGCCCCGACTCGCATGTTGGTGCCCAGGGCCAAAATGGCCGAGGTCGAGGCTCTCGCCAAAAAGGTGGCCGAGACCGTCGTGGTCGGCGATCCCACCAGCGAGAAAACCATGTTGGGTCCGGTGGTGTCGAGGATCCAGTTCGATCGGGTCGAGGGCTACATCGCCAAGGGCATTGCCGAAGGCGCGAAAGTCGTCACCGGCGGTCCGGGACGACCCGATGGCCTGAGCAAGGGCTACTTCGTCAAGCCGACGATTTTCTCCAATGTGCGCAACGATATGACGATTGCGCGCGAAGAGATCTTCGGACCGGTGCTGTGCATCCTGCCCTATGACAATGAAGAGCAGGCCGTGCAAATCGCCAACGACACGCCGTATGGTCTTGCGGCCTACGTCTGGTCGGAGGACAACTTGCGTGCGCGGCGCGTGGGCGGCCGGATTCGAGCGGGCCAGGTCACCTTGAACGGCGCGGCCGGAGACATGAACACGCCATTCGGCGGCTTCAAGATGTCCGGCAACGGCCGCGAATGGGGCGAGTACGGCTTGCGCGACTTCTTGGAGGTCAAGGCAGTGATCGGAGTCGACGCTGCTTGAGGCCGGGCTTCGGCCCGCCTGATGGCTGATCCGGTTCTTAGGCTTGAAAGCTTAGCCAAGCGCTTTTCGCCAGAACGGCCCGCGCTCTTCGAAAGCGTCGACCTCGAGTTGCGGCAAGGCGAATACCTTGCCGTGATGGGCGAGTCCGGCGTCGGCAAGTCGACGTTGCTGAACTTGTTGGCAGGGCTTGATAAACCCGACGGCGGCCGCGTCTTTTTCGAGGGAACCGAGCTGTCTGCACTGGACGATGACGCCGCCACTTTGTTGAGGCGGCGCGCCATCGGCTTTGTTTTCCAGGCCTTCCACGTTCTGCCATACCTGTCTGTTGCGCAGAATGTAGCGCTGCCCCTGGATTTGTTGGGCGTGACTGAACCTGAGCGCAGCGCACGCACGCGAGCCATGCTGGCGGCGGTGGGAATTGAGCCGCTGGCCGAGCGTCATGCTCGAGAACTCTCCGGCGGCGAAATTCAGAGGATTGCCATCGCACGCGCGCTGGTGCACCGCCCCCGCCTGCTGCTCGCGGATGAACCCACCGGGAATCTCGATCCGCGCAGCGCCGCACAAACGCTGGCGCTGCTGCGGACGCAGGTAAAAGCCAATGCGGGTGCCGGCATCCTGATCACCCATTCGCGCGCCGCGGCCGACACCGCCGACCGGATCCTGGTGCTCGAGCCCCACGGACTTCGCCCCTGCTCGCCATTGTGAAAATCTGGCGGATTTTGCTGTTGGCGCAGATTCGCGAGCAACCGATGCGTTTTTTCATCACCCTGCTGGCGCTTGCCTTGGGAGTGGCGCTCGGCTCTTCGGTGTACCTCGTCAACAATTCCGCGCTGAACGAATTTGGCTTGGCCACGAAGCGTTTGGTCGGCGAGGCGGACCTGGTGATTCGCGGACCCCGCGAGGGATTTGACGAAGAGTTGTTCGTGGACCTGGCGGCAAACGATTCGATCAGCACGGCCAGTCCGGTGCTCGAACTCGCGGTGTCCCTCGCCGACCGGAACGACACGCTCAAGGTCCTGGGTTTGGATCCGTTTCGCGCGGCGACCTTGCAGCCGGCGCTCATCGGCGACCTGGGTGACGGCGCATTTGAACTGTTCGCGCCGGACGTGATTTATTTGAGCAGCAGCGCGGCGCAGGAGCTTCATGTGCAGCGGGGCGGATCGCTCCGGATTGCCGTTGGCAATTCGACCAAGACGCTGCGTGTCGCCGGAATTCTCTCGGCCAATACCTATCCGCAGGCTCTGGGATTGATGGACATTGCCTCGGCACAGTGGACATTCAATGCCGTGGGTCGAATCAATCGTATCGATCTGCGCCTCGCACCCGGCACCGACGTCGATCACTTGCGCCGCGAGCTCGGTAAGACGCTGCCGGCAGGTGTGCTCGCCATTGCGCCGCAGGTGGAGCGCGACCGCGCGGTGACGGTGACGCGAGCGTATCGCGTCAACCTCAACATGCTGGCGCTGGTGGCTTTGTTTACCGGCGCGTTTCTGGTGTTCTCCACGCAATCACTCTCCGTTCTGCGCAGACGGCAATCGCTGGCTCTCTTGCGTGCACTGGGCGTGACCATGAGCCAGTTGCGCCGCGCGTTGCTTGGCGAAGGTCTGGCGCTGGGGTTGGTGGGCTCTCTCATGGGCGTCGTTCTCGGAGCGCTGATCGCCGCGGCCATCTTGAGGTATCTCACCGCCGATCTTGGCAACGGCCAAATGCGCGCGACGGGCGCTTCGTTGCACTTCAGCCCGCTCGCCATGCTGGCATTCTCTTCGGTGGGAATTGTGGTGGCGGCCATCGGCGCCTGGCTGCCGGCACGCGGCGCCGCCCGCCAACCGCCGGCGCGCGCCCTGAAGGGCGGCGACGCCGACTATAGCGAAGTGGTCAGAACAGGCTGGCGCTGGGGAGTTGCCTTGTTGTTCCTCGGGGCCGTGCTGGCGTGGCTGCCGCCGATCCAAGGACTGCCTGTGTTCGGTTATGCCGCTGTCGCAGCGCTCTTGTTCGGCGCGGTACTCTTGGTGCCCGTGGTCACCATGAAGGGATTGGATCTCGCTCCCCGCACCCATCGCGTCGTGTTGGACACCGCGGTGGCGCAGCTTCGCGAAAACGTCGGCCTGTCCGCCTTGAGCCTTGCCTCCATCATCGTGAGTTTCAGCCTGATGGTTGCGATGGCCATCATGGTGTACTCCTTTCGTGTGTCATTCGATCATTGGCTCACCAAGCTCTTGCCGGCAGATCTGCAGATGCGCGAGCCCTTTGGCAACGACACCGCATTCTGGTCGCGGGAGGACCAAGGGAAACTCGTCGCCATTCCCGGCGTGGCGCGCGCGGAGTTTCGGCGAACGCGCCAAGTGCTGCTCGATCCACAACGCGCGCCAGTGACGCTCATCGCCCGCGGCCTGGACGACGCGCACGCCGCCGCCGAATTGCCGCTCCTGCAAAGCGCCCCAACCTCCGGTATCCACGCGAGGCCTGGCGCATGGATATCCGAAGCGCTGCAGGATCTGTACGGTTACCAAGTCGGCGACAAGCTGGCCATACCTCTGGCTGGAAAGATGCGGGAATTTACCGTCGAGGGCATCTGGCGCGATTACGCACGTACCTCCGGTTCCATGGTGATTTCAATACAAGCTTATGAGGCAGCGACCGGTGATTTGACCGCCAACGAAGCCTCGGTTTGGCTGAAGTCCGGCGCCGCCGCCGACGTCGTGGAAAATCTGCTGCGTGCAAGCGGCAATAACGGCCGAATCTTGGAGATCACGACCACCGCCGCGCTGCACGAGCGGTCCCTGCAGATATTTGATCGAGCCTTCGCCATTACCTATGCGCTCGAAGCCATCGCAGTCATCATCGGTCTTGCCGGCGTGAGCTTTGCCGCGAGCTCCACGGCGCTCGCCCGCCGCGCCGAGTTTGGCATGCTGAGACACTTGGGCATGCTGCGCAGCCAGATTGTGCAAATGCTGGCCAGCGAGGGAGTGCTGACCAGTGCTTTTGGCGTGATCTACGGTCTCATCTTGGGTGCTGCATTGAGCTTGGTACTGGTGTATGTCATCAATCGGCAATCCTTCAATTGGAGCATCGATCTCACGGTGCCCGGCTGGCAGCTTGCCCTTTTGAGCCTCACCTTGATTGGCGCGGCCGCCGTCACCGCCGTTTGGAGCGGGCGCGCCGCGATGAGTCAGGATGCCGTGCGGGCGGTACGCGAGGACTGGTGAAAACCAAACCCCCGCTGGCAACCTACCTGCTGAGCGCTGCCGCCACAGCTTTTATCGCGGCAGCCGGCATCGCAGCGGCCGGCACCGACTACGCTCAGGTCACCCCCGGTCATACTCTGGTATTTCCTCAGGACCTCGGCAGTCATCCCGCATTTCGCACCGAGTGGTGGTACGTCACGGGATGGCTCACCAGCGAACAAGGCGAATCACTGGGTTTTCAAGTCACCTTCTTTCGCACCAAACCCGACATCGACCCTACAAACCCCAGCGCCTTCGCCGCGCATCAACTCATCATCGCGCACTGCGCACTCAGCGATCCCGAGCGGGGCCGTCTGTGGCAGGATCAAAGAATTCGCCGCGCCGGATTCGGATTGGCGGAGGCCGCCGAGGGCGACACCCATGTCTGGGTTGAGCAGTGGTCTTTGGCGCGCGACGGCAAGAGCTATTCCGCAAAGATCGCCGCTGACGATTTCTCGCTCGATCTTAAGCTCCTTGAAACGCAGGCCGTGCTCCTCCAAGGCGAGAGCGGCCTCAGCCGCAAGGGACCGCAGGAGCACTCAGCGAGTTATTACTACAGTCTGCCGCACCTCAATGTGTCAGGCGCAATCCTTCGCAAGGGCGTCAAATCCCGCGTCACCGGGGATGCGTGGTTCGATCACGAATGGTCCAGCGAATACCTGGAGGCGCAGGCCCAAGGATGGGATTGGATCGGTATCAATCTGGAAGGTGGAGGCGCGTTGATGGCATTTCGCATTCGCGGACCGTCCGGCGAGCAGCGCTGGGCAGGCGGCAGCTATCGAAACAGCGCCGGCAGCGTTCAAATCTTCAAGCCCGGGGATATCGAATTTCGCGGCGGCCGTCGCTGGAAATCGCCGCGAACCGGCACTGTCTATCCGGTTGAATGGCAGATTCGCGCGGGCGGGCAGGATTTTGAACTGCACCCGCTCATGGATGATCAAGAGAACGATACGCGCCTGACGACCGGCGCGATTTACTGGGAAGGAGCTGTCCGGGCGTTGGATCACGGCAAGCTCATCGGCCACGGCTACTTGGAACTAACCGGATACGGCGAAAAATTGCGGCTCAGGTGACCGCGTACCTCATTCGTGCAGCACACGGTGAACCTGCTGGATGCACGCTGATCCCTCCCCGACTGCGGCGGCGACCCGCTTGACGCTGCCGCAGCGAACATCGCCCACGGCAAAAATTCCAGGGACGTTGGTCTCGAAGAACTCCGGCTGGCGCCCGTTTTTCCATATGGCCGGCGACAAGTCCTCGCTGCGCAAATCGGATCCCGTGCGCACGAATCCCTTGTCGTTGAGCGCAATGCAAGGATTCAACCAGGGCGTGCACGGCATCGCGCCGGTCATGAGAAACACGTGGCGTATGGCCTGTTTTTCCGATGCGCCGTCGGCCGTCTTCCAGGTCACGCCATCCAGTTGATCCGCCCCATCGAGCGCGATTATTTCGGTACGCAGATGCAAAGTCACATTCGGCAGTTCCTCGATCCGGCGGATGAGGTATTGGGACATCGAATCCGCCAACCCGTTCGAGCGCACCAGCAAGTGCACCCGCTTGCAGCTGCCCGCCAGGAATATCGCGGCCTGGCCGGCAGAATTGCCGCCGCCCACGACGATAGCCTCCCCGTCGCCGCAGCGCCGCGCCTCGGTGCTGGTTGCTGCATAGTAAATTCCCATGCCCAGGAAGCGCGAGGCGTTCTCAAGCGCCAGCTGACGATATTCCGCGCCGGTGGCAATCACGACAGTGCGGGCGCGTGCGATGTGCCCATTGGCGAACTCCACCGCATAGGGCCGCTGCGCGCAGTTCAGATGCAGCGCCGAATAGGCAGTTCGGATCTCCGCGCCGAATTTTTGCGCCTGGACCAAGGCCCGAGATGCCAGCGCGAGGCCTGAAATCCCGGTGGGAAAGCCCAGGTAATTCTCGATCTTGGAACTCGATCCGGCCTGGCCGCCGGGAGTCCCGGTCTCGATCACCAACGCATCCAGCCCTTCGGACGCGGCATACACGCCGGCAGCCAATCCGGCGGGTCCCGCGCCCACGACTATCACATCGCGAATGCGATCATCGTCGATCTGCTGATTCATCCCCAGGCAGGCGGCCACCTCTTCATTGCTCGGATTCTTCAACACCACCGATCCACGGCAAACCACCACCGGAATATCCTCGACATGGACGTGGAAACGTTCCAGCAGGTCGCGAACCGACGGATCGGCGTCGACGTCGAGATTCATGTAAGGATAGGTGTTGCGGGTGAGAAACTGCTGCAAGCGCAATGTGCCAGCGGAATGAGTGGAGCCCAGCAGTATGACGTCGCTGGCCTGCGAGGTGATCAGCGACACACGCCGCAGTATGAAGGCGCGCATGAACAGCTCGCTCAGTTCCGAATCGGTCTGCACGATGGTGCGAAGATGCGACTCGTCGATGACGAGTACCTCGCCATCTTCCCGCGCGCGCATGCGCACGACGGAGCCGGTGCCGCGCAGCGTCCCGACGTCGCCGGAGAATTTACCCGGCGAGTGAACAACGATCAGCGTCTCGCCGTTCAAGGTCGGCTGAAAGATATCGATACCGCCGGAAAGCACCACGAACATCGGCGGGCGGTCGCCGGGCTCGGCCAGCACCTCGCCCTTGCGAATGCTTCTTTTGCGGCCATGCGCCGCGAGCCGCGCGAGTTGCACCGGCGTGAGCTGCGGAAACATCTGTGCGCTGCGCCCCGCGTACTTTGATTGAAAGGCGGTCCCCTCTACGTTTACCCGTGTGTTCAATGTGCCCCGCTAAGCTGAGGAAAACTGCAGATTCCCTTAATAATGTACCGCCGGCCGGCACCCCACAAGAGGCTGGACACCGCCACTCACGCCCGGTTAATAATCCGGCCATGTGTTCATGGTAGGCTCGGCCGCTGCGGATACGAGGTGCAGCATGAACGAAAGCAAAGAACTCCTCACGACCACGCAGAAGGCGCGCACTTTGAACTTCGATGCACCGAAGTACGGTACCTTCGCGGAGATCGGGGCCGGACAGGAAGTCGCGCGTGAGTTCTTCCACGCCGGCAGCGCCTCGGGGACCATCGCCAAGTCCATTTCAGCCTACGACATGGTGTTCAGCGACGCCATCTACGGCAAGGCGCCGCGATATGTGTCCCGCGAGCGCCTGAAGCTCATGCTGGATCATGAATACGATCTGTTGCTCACCAGGCTCGCGGCAACCCGGGGCGACACCACGACCTTTTTTGTATTCGCGGACACCGTGGCCACCGGCAATCGCAAAGGGCGCCAATGATGCCCATGGCTGGATGGGGATTCGCTTTCAGACCGCACCGAAGGGCGAACCGAGCGAGATCGTGCTGCATGTCCGCATGTGGGACCGGGAACTCGGTGCTGCAGCAGCAGGCGCTCGGCATTGTCGGCGTCAACCTGATTTACGGCGCGCTCTACTACGGCTCTGATCCGCGCAAATTGATCGAATCGCTGGCGGACAACCTCGACACCGACAGGATCGAAATCGACATGCTGCGCATTGTCGGGGCATTGCTTCGAGCACGTGGACAACCGTCTGATGGCGCTGCACCTGGTCGAATCCAAGCTGACCAATGCCGTCATGTTCGGTCCGGAGGGCGAGGTGCTCCAACCTTCCGAAGCGCTGTACAAGAAGGCGATTCTGGTCGAAAGGGGCAGCTTCAGGCCCGTGACTCACGTGAATGTGGACATGATCAACTGCGCCACGTCGCAGTTCGTGCAGGAGCCGCTGGTGAAGGGCAAGGAGGTGGTGATCCTCATGGAAATCACCATGAACAATCTGCTCTCCGCAGGCGCGCTCGATCCGCAGGATTTCCTCTCGCGGGTCGATCTGCTGTCGGACCTCGGCTTCACGGTGCTCATTTCCAACTACTCGGAGTTCTACCGTCTCACCTCCTATTTCCGGCGCTACACCAAGGAGATGATCGGGGTCGCCATGGGGATCAACAATCTGCTGGAGATCTTCAACGAGAAATACTACGAAAACCTCGAGGGCGGCATTTTGGAATCTCTCGGGCGGCTGTTTCGATACGCCGTCAAGCTGTACATCTACCCGATGCGGGAGGGAGCCTACGAAAAATATTTCACGGAGTACAGCGGCACCGGCGTGTCAATCCATGCGCGCGCCTCGAATGTCCTGATCAACGCAAAAAATGTCAGGATTGCGGACCATCTGTCGAATCTCTACGCCCACCTTCTCGAGAATCGCCACATTGAATCCATCACCGGATTCGACGAGCGCGTCCTGGATATTTTCTCGCGCGACGTCCTGAAGCAAATCAAGGACAACGATGTGCTCTGGGAGAAAATGGTTCCGCAATCCGTGGTGGAGGCCATCAAGCGCCGCGGGTTATTCGGCCACGCCAGCGCCTAGCGCTTTAGGCTTGAATCAAATGCCGCTGGGTTTGCCCGCCAGCGCGCGCCGGCCTTCGGCAGCCTGCCATAGCAGCAAAATGGGCACGCCGAGGGCGATGTCCCGAGCTCTCTTCAGCAGCGATACGGCAAGCCCGAATTCCGCTCCGACGCCGAACAGTGGCGCAAGCACCGCGTAGGCGGCTTCCTGCACCCCCAACGCGTTGGGGACCAGAGAGCCGGCGCTGCGCGCGGCACAGACCAGCGCCTCTATGGCGATCACCGATGCGAGATCGAGCCGCGTGCCGATCAGCCGAAACGCGATCCATGCGCCGATCGCGCTGGCAATCCATCCGAAAAAATGCACCGCCACCGACAAGGCCACACGCCCGCGGCGCAGATAGATCGCATCGAGCAGGGAAGTCACCGCCTCGGTGGCGGCGCCCGAGCCGCGCAGCAAACGCGTAATGAGCTTTCCGGTCATGCGATGACCGTAGCGCTGCAACGCGAGAAACACCGCGCCCGCCCCCACGCCCAGCGCGAGGCCGATCAATGTCACATGGGTGAGCGACACCACGGCAGAGGACCTCGGTGCGTGCACGCTCAGAATAATGAGCCCCACTGCAATGTAGGCTATCTGCGCCAGCATCTCGGTGGTTACATCGACGACCAATGAGGCGAAGGCGAGCGGCGGGGGCACCGCGTCGAGAATGGCTGCGCGCGCGCCGAGAACCAGTCCGCCCAGCTGCGAAAATGGCAGCACATCCGCGGCCGCTTCGCGCACCATTCGCGCCCGGATGAAAATCCAGGGCGTCGCCTTCGTTTCATCGGGCAGTAGCGCGTACCAGGCATACCCCAGCACCAGGAACAGCCCCAACGAGTACAGGCACAGAATGGCAAATCCGCCCCATCCCACGGCGACGGCGGCCGAGAGCACTGCGCCCAAGCCGACGTAGCTGATGAGGTACAGGCCGAGAGCGAGCCCCAGAATTGCAATGATGGTGAGACGCAATTTCATGCGTGCGGCGCGTGTGCGCCGTGTTGCTCAGCGGCGCATGAAGCGGCGCGCCAAGCGCGCGAGTGCCGGGACGGCGAATGGCCGCTTCAGCCGTCTATCGTAGAGACTCATGCGGCGCCCGTTTTCAGCCAGGCAAATGTCGATCAGTTCGGCAACGTTGATATCATCCCCCACCGCCTTCGCCCCGGTCACGGTGAAATTATTGTCCTGTACGCCGCCTCCCAGGTCGCGGGCGGTGCCGATGCGTTCCCAAATGAGAAATGCCCAGACAGCCAGGACTTTGAGCTCGAAGAAAGGCCGGCGCCACAGCGGCATGGTGCGCCGATGCCACGCGGCCCAGTTGACGAAGAACAGGATATGACGCGCTTCTTCTTGTATGACCGGTTCGAACGTGTCGACCAGTTCCTCCGGAAAGAAACCGGACCTCTTGGCCGTTTCAAATAAACCAAAGGCGAAAAAGCTGTCGATACACTCACTGTATCCGGTCACCATGAAGGCCCATTCCGGATCGCCCTGCACTTCGTAATGCGGCTCGGGCGCCAGCGCGATGCCGTACGCCGCAACCAGATTGGACAGCACGTGCTTGTGCCTCCCCTCCTCAAACGCATTGAGCTCGATCGCCTTGCGCAGCAAGGGATCGGCGGTGACGGGCGCATACGATGCGACGTTGAGACGCGCCCTGCCCTCGGTCTGCACCGCGATATCCCAGATGGGCAGACTCACCAGCCGCCCGCGCACCTCCGGATCAAGCTTGGGCCAGTCGATGACCGCCGGTTTGTAGGGATTGAAGGTATCGAGCAGTGTCAGGCAGAAGAGTGTCTTGTGCGCATCGCTGCCGAATCGAATCGGCCCCTCGCCGACGGATGGTTGACCGCCCGAAGCTATTGAGATCGGCTGGTTCACGATCAGGCGGCGTCGTGTCTCGAGCGCAGGAACTGGAAGAATTCCACGCCCTCGCGCAGTCGGCGCTTCATCATTTCAGGGCTCGCAATCATTTCGGCCACGATGGATGCGATCTTCGATGGACGGAAATAGAATTTCTTGTAGAAATCCTCGACCGACTTGAAGATCTCGGTGTGGCTCAAGTGCGGATAGCTCAAGGGCGCGATCTGCGTGCCTTCCTGGGTGAGCAGATCGATTTCCTCGTTATAAAGCCAGCCATTTTCCTTCGCCTGCCGGTATAGGAAGGTGCCGGGATAGGGAGCCGCCAGCGACACCTGGATGGTGTGCGGATTGATCTCCTTCGCGAAATCCAGCGTCTCCTGGATCGTTTCCTTGGTCTCGCCGGGCAGGCCCAAAATAAAGGTGCCGTGAATGACGATGCCGAGTTCATGACAATCTTTGGTGAAGCGCCGGGCGAATTCCACCCGCATGCCCTTCTTGATGTTGAACAGAATCTGCTGATTGCCGGATTCATAGCCCACCAGCAGAAGACGCAGACCATTGTCTTTCATGACCTCCAGCGTCTTGCGCGGCACATTGGCCTTGGCGTTGCAGGACCAGACCACGCCGAGTTTGCCCAGCTCCTTGGCCAGCGCCTCGACCCGCGGCAAATTATCCGTCAGCGTGTCATCGTCGAAGAAGAATTCCTTCACTTGCGGGAACGCCTGCTTCGCCCACTTCATTTCCGCAACGACGTTCTCCACCGAGCGCACACGATAGCGGTGTCCGCCCACGGTCTGCGGCCACAAGCAGAAAGTGCAGCGCGATTTGCAGCCGCGCCCCGTATAGAACGAAATGTAGGGGTGCTTTAAGTACCCGCCGAAGTATTTCTCGATGTTGAGATCGCGCTTGTAAACCGGCGTCACCCAGGGCAGCGAATCCATGTCCTCGAGAACGTGGCGATCCTCGTTGTGAACGATGACGCCCTCGGCGTTGCGATAGGAGAGGCCCTTGATATCCTTCCAGGACACCCCGTCGGCAACTTCCTTGATGGTGAAATCAAATTCATTGCGGGCCACAAAATCGACCGCGTGTCCCGCGATCAGGCTTTTTTCGGGCTCGACCGCGACTTTTGCACCGATGAAACCGATCTTCACCCCGGGGTTGATCGCCTTGATCATCTCGGCGGTCTTTACGTCAGATTTGAAGGACGGCGTGGAAGTGTGCATTACCACCAGATCGCGGTTCTTGATCTCCGGAACGATGTCCTCGAAATTCAGGTCATGCGGCGGCGCATCGATCAGCTTCGAGCCTTCCACCAGGGCCGCGGGCTGTGCAAGCCACGTGGGATACCAAAAGGAGCGCACCTCGCGCTTCATTTGATATCGGGCACCGGCGCCCCCGTCGAAGCCGTCAAAGGAAGGGGGATGCAAAAACAGGGTTCTCATAAAATTAGGTCCTCGCGTCTGCCAAATATATCATGGGCGGCGATCCTTCCTTTAGTCTCCTGCTAATGGCATGAGTTCGCAATAAGGCGACAATTTGATCAATTAGGATGGGCTGAGCTTTGGGGCGCAAAGTTGGGGAGATCGGCTGTGGGAAATTACGTTGACAGCAATTTGAGCCAAGATGAGACGGTCGCGTATTCAGCAAGAGTGTCCCTCTGGAAATACTGGTTTAGTTTCCTCATTGGAGGATTCCTCGTTCTGGCGGCGCTGACCGGTTTTGCCGCCTCCGTATCGGCAAAAGGTGGAACCGGGTCGATGCTGGGTTCCAAATTCAACGCGGCATTGCTGGTTGCGGGACTGGTGGTTTTTGCCTGGCCGCTGATTGCGCGAAGGTCCACCGAGCTGGTGATAACCAACAAGCGATTGATTGCCAAGTCCGGGATCGTTTCGACTCAATCGATCGAGATCCGCTTCGATCGAATCGAGTCTGTACGAGTAAACCAAAGCCTCCTTGGACGCATCTTTAACTACGGGGATATCGTCGTCACAGGGACCGGTTCAACATTCGATCCCATTCCAAACATCGCCAATCCAATGCAATTTAGAACGGCGCTCAATCAGGCGATGGAAGCCACCCCGCGATCTGGGGCCTCGGCGGCATAAGCGGCCTAGCCACAGGGAGTGCATCGGGACGGCCTCTTGCGTGCGCATTGTCATTAAAATCAATGACATGCCAGAGGCATACCCATTTTCAGTCGAATAGCGCTCTAATGTTCAGGGGGAGAGTCGACCGGCGCTGGGAGGGCGTGGGCATGTCCGGCAATCGAAACTTTGTCGCAGCCATTGCCGCGCGGTACGGACCGCGGCTGCGCCGGTTTCTGGCCGTTCGCCTGCGCAATGCCGATGACGTCCCGGATTTGGCCCAGGAAGTCTTCTTGCGCCTCTTGAGAATCGAGGGATACGAGAACATCCGCAGCCCCGAGGCCTATCTTTTTACCATTGCGAGCCATGTAATTCATCAGCATGCGGTGCGGCGCACCAGCGAATCCGTCTCGGTCGACATTGCGGAAGTGTTCTCGGAACTCAGAGTCTCAGCGAGCGACGACCCGCCCGAACAGGCCGCACACGCCCAGCAAATCGAGGAACTCGAACGCATGCTCGCGCTCCTGCCCGTGCGCGTCGCGACTGCCCTCGTTCTACACCGAGTCGCGGGTTATTCGGTCCAGGAAGTCGGCGATGAGTTGGGCGTATCGCGCGAGACCGCCAAAAAATATCTGGCCCGGGCAGTCGAACACTGCCGAAATTTACGGGCCGCGGAGAGCATCAAAGGATCATGAGAATCAGATACTCGAACGGCAAGACTCATGCGGCGGTTGTTGCCGAGGCGTCGGAGTGGTTCATCGAATTCCGCGCCGGCGATGTGAACGGTGAGGCACGGTTGCGTTTTATGGAGTGGCTGCGGCGCTCCCCGGAACACATCCAAGCTTATCTCGAAGTGTCGGGCGCGTGGTCGGAGCTGCCCCGGCTCCGACCCCGAGGGCAAATTCGACATCGCGTCCATGATCGCGCGCGCGCGGAATGAATCCGATGTCACTCCGCTATCTCCGGTCAATCCCGGCCTGCCTCCTCCGAAGCCCGCGGCGGAACTGCGCGCCTCCCGCATGCTCCGGCGACGCCCCGTACTGGCTGCGGCCGTCCTGGTGCTGCTGGCGTCCCTCACGGCTTTATTCGTTTGGATCGACGGTGACAAAGTTCGCTCCTATTCCACCGGGATCGGCGAGCAGAGAACCATTCAACTCGCGGACGGCTCGACCGTCGAACTCAACGCACGATCGAAAGTCGAGGTTCGCCTTAGCGACCGTCGGCGCGATGTGGCGCTGATCGAAGGCCAGGCGCTGTTTCGCGTTGCGAAGGACAAGCAGCGGCCCTTCGTGGTGCGGGCGGGCGAGGCCCAAGTGCGCGCAGTCGGAACCGAATTCGATGTCTACAGGAAGCAGACAGAGACCGTCGTGACCGTCGTCGAAGGCCGGGTCGAAACCTATCCGGGATCGGACGGCGCCGCGGCCATCGTTATATCCGCCGGCGAACAACTTACCGTTCTGCCGCATAGCGTGACAAAACCCACGCGCGCCGACACCGTCGCAGCCACGGCGTGGGTGCAGAAGCGTCTGATATTCGAAGAGACGCCTCTGAGCGAGGTTGCCGATGAATTCAATCGGTACAACCGCCGGCCGCTGGCTATCGATGACGCGTGAGCTCAAGAGGCTCAAGATCAGCGGCGTCTATTCCTCGATCGACCCAGCCTCGCTCATCAACTTCCTGCGCAACCAGAATTCGATCCGGGTCATAGAAACGGAGGATCAGGTGCGCGTTGTTCGCCGCGAAGCGCACTGACCATACCCATTTTTTATGTGACAACGCTCTACTGTCATGAGAGCCGGCAGTCATATCGGCTGGCCGGCATCAAAAGCCTTTTAAGAGGCACGGGAGCGTTTTTGCGCCTTGCGGTCATCGCGGCTGCTGTTTATCACTCCGTGGTCGGCGTTGCCGCCGCCGACAATGCAGGCGCGTCCGCGCGCAAACCAACCCACATCGCGGCGCAAGAATCTGGGCCCCGCGCTCAAGCAGCTCGCGCAAAGCCTCGGACTGCAGGTCCTCTATCTTTCCACCACGGTTCGCGATGTGCGGACACGCGGTGCGAACGGAGATATCACCGCCAACGAAGCCTTCGACCAGTTGCTCAACGGCACGGGTCTGACTTACCGCTATTTGGACGAGAAAACCGTGACCGTCATTCCGCTGAGCGATGCCTCCCCTTCAGAGGGGGCCGGGAGCGTCGCTGCCGGTACCGGCGGGCAGTGCAACCGCAGCGAATTCGCGCGCGCAGCACGCCAAGAATCGTGGTTCCAATAGCATTTTGCTTGCCCAGGCAGTGCCGGGTTCCGCGCAGCAGGACAGCACCACGTCCGCGGATTCCCAACCCCTGCAAGAAATCGTCGTCACGGGCTCACGCATTGCCGCACCGAATGAAGTGAGCACCAGCCCCATACAGGTCATCTCGGCAAAGTCCATCCAGGCGTCCGGCAAGACCGACATCACCGATATCATCAATCAACTGCCGCAGATGTACACCAATGATCTGGGCCAGGATCTCGGCAACGGCACGTCCGGTCTGTCCAGCGCCGGCGGCGTCTCCACCGCGGACCTGCGCGGACTTGGACCGGGCCGCACCTTGGTGCTGATCGACGGCCGCCGGCTCGGGGCGGGTTCGCCAAATACAGCCATTTCGCAACCGGCTCCCGACCTCGATCAAATTCCTGTCGGCCTGGTTGATCGCGTCGAAGTCGTCACTGGCGGCGCATCCGCGGCCTACGGTTCGGACGCCATCGCCGGTGTCGTCAATTTCATCCTGAAGCGGGACTTCGAAGGTTTCCAAGTCGACGGCCAAGTGGGTGAGAACTGGCACCACAACGACGACACGTTCATGCAGGGCCTGGTGCGGCAATTCGGCTATGAGCCGCCCACGGGTACGGCGCCGGACGGGAGCAACCGCGCCTTCTCCATTTTGATGGGCACAAATTTTGCTGACGGCAAAGGCAACGTCACGGCTTTCCTGAGCTATCGCCACGCCGATCCGGTCAAGAGCAATCAACGCGATTACGGCGCGTGCCAATTGAGCCCGATCCAGGATGCGCACAACAATGTCATCGGCATTGCGTGCGGCGGCTCCTCCAATTCGAATTTCTTCAAGCCGGTCACCGGGCCCTATGCGGGTACTGCGTACAGCGTGTACGGGAACAGTTTCGTCCCTTGGGGAACCATCGCAACGACGCCCCCGGCCGTCTACAACAGTCAGAACGACATCTCCCTGACGCGCGAGGACGATCGCTACAACGCCGCCCTCATGGCTCACGCGGAAGTCACGGAGTCTTTTCAACCGTATGCCGAGTTTTTTTTCATGGACGATAAGACGCAGCAGCAAGCGGCGCCGGCCGCCCTGTTTCAGAACGCCAATCCACTCGATCCCACCGGCGCAGGCGATTACTACATCAATTGCAGCAATCCGCTGTTGAGCGCGCAGCAGCAAGCAATCCTGTGCACGCCGGCACAGATCGTGGCCGATAAGGCGAACCCCGGATCCGCGACCGCGCAAGTGATCATCGGCCGCCGCAATATCGAGGGCGGTGCACGCTATACCGAATTCGAGCATACCAACTATCGCACCGTGTTCGGCGCGAAGGGCGATTTCGCGGACGCATGGAGCTATGATGCCTACGGCCAGTACTTCTACACCGCATTTTTCGACTCCAATCAAAAGTACCTTAACTTCCAGAGCATCGCCAACGCGCTGCTGGTGACCGGTACTGCCGCCAAACCGAAGTGCGTCGTCGCTACCCGGGGGTGCGTTCCTTACGACATTTTCTCGGACGACGGCGTCACGCAACAACAGCTCAATTACCTTTATGAGCCCGGCACTGCACAGGGATCGTCCACCTTGCGCACTCTGCATGCCGATGTCACCGGCAAGCTGGGCGAGTATGGCGTCAAATCACCGCTCTCGGCCGAAGGCCTGGGAGTGAATATCGGATTCGAGCACCGCAATGATCACGAATTCCTGGAGCCGGATGCCGCCGAGGAGAGCGGCCTGTTGTCCGGATTCGGCAGCGCCGTGGCGCCAATCGACAACAGTATTTCGGTGACGGAAGAATTCGTGGAGCTGCGGGCGCCGCTGCTGCAGGACAAGCCGGGCGCCAAGGAACTTCTATTCGATGCTGGTTACCGCCGTTCGGATTATTCGACGATCGGCGTAGCCAATACCTACAAGTTCGAGGTGCAATATGCGCCTACCGCGGACTACCGGTTCCGCGCCTCCTATGATCGCGCCATTCGCGCGCCGAGCGTCGCTGAGGCCTTCACGCCGCCCATTGTCGGGATCACCACCGTCGGCTCCGATCCCTGCGCCCCGCCCATCACCTACAGCCTCCTGCAATGCGAGCGCACGGGAGTGTCGATGACCCAGTACAACAGTGGCTCCATCCCGCAGGGAACGGCCGCGCAGTTGTCCGAAGAAACGAGCGGCAATCCGAACCTCAAGCCCGAACAGGCGGATACCTACACCCTCGGCGTGAATTTCGCGCCCAGCCGGATTCCACATCTCACGGGCAGCATCGATTACTACCATATTCAGATCAAGGACGAGATCGGCGTCATCCCCTACCTGTTGGTCCTGACGAATTGCGCAGATACCGGCAACCCCCTGTACTGCAGTCAGATCGTGCGCCAACCGGACACCGGAAGCCTGAACGGCAATAGCGTCGCGGGTGGCGGCTACGTCATCCAGGAGAATTTCAACTTGGGCACCGCGCTGAACAGCGGCATCGATGCTCAGCTGAACTACAAGCTCGGCCTGCCCGCAGGCTTCGGCGACCTGGAATTCGGACTGAATGGGACTTACTTGTTGCATGACGAGACGACGCCGCTGCCGGGGTCGCCCACCTACGATTGCGCCGGGCTATTCGGCTTTACCTGCCAAACAGTCAATCCTCGCTGGCGCCACCTGTTGCGCACGACTTGGGAAACCCCGTGGCATGTGTCCGCCTCGCTCACCTGGCGTTACATCGGCGCCGTCTCTCAGGACAATGACAGCTCCGATCCGACGCTGCATTTCTCGACGTTCAACGGATACGACTACGTCAACGCCAAAATCCCGGCATACAACTATCTGGACCTCCAGGCCACCTGGAATGTCAACGAGCTGCTGCAGATCCGCGCCGGCGCCAACAATTTGTTCGACAAGGATCCGCCCCTGGTCAACACGGATATTGTCGCCGGCGGTGCTGCGAACACCTACAGCACCTACGACCTTTTCGGTCGCCAGCTGTTCTTGGCGTTCACCGCGAGATTTTGAGGCAATATGGCTGCACCAGAGAAAGCCGCTGCGCAAAATCCACGCCCCATGAGGCTTCTCATCGTCGACCGCGAGCCGTCGATGCGCACCGAACTCGCGCAATTGTGTCTTGGTGCCGCCGATTTGCAGGTAGTTGGCGAGGTGGACTCAGGCGGCGCGGCCATCGATGCCGCGCAGAGTCTGTCACCCCATGTCATGCTCATTGACGTCGCCTTGCCCGATATGTCCGGATTTGACCTGCTGCGCGGCGCCGGCGACCTGGGGCCGCTTGGCATCATGACCTCACACCAACCGGACTTCGCCGAGCGTGCTCTCGGCGGAAGGTGCGGTCGACTATTTGATCAAGCCGGTCCGCGCGGATCGTTTCGAGCATGCGATCGCACGGGTTCGGCAGCGCTACATACTCGAGCGGGCCGCACAAGCTCGATTGACGCGAGGAATTCTGGAACTTCTGGCGAGGCGGCCAAAAATTCTGGTCGGCGAGCGGCAACATCGGCTGTATCCCCTGGATGTCGAGAAGATCGAGTACATCGAGGCCGACGGCAATTACGTCACCATCCGCGCAGCCAATCAGGAATACATCAGCCGGGACACGATCAAGCGGTTGTCCGTGGAACTAGCCTCCTTTGGATTTGTGCGGATCGATAGGTCGATACTATTGAATATTCGGGCAGTCCAATTTGCGGAGCCAGTGGGTCACGGAACGCTGGCCTTCACTCTATCTTCCGGAACCTGTCTGCACTCCAGCAAGACGTATCGCGAGGCGATACTCGGTGTTTTGCCGTGGCATCATTGTCGCGCAGGAGCGCATCTGTGAGCTCTTCATTCGCGCGCCGCGGAATCGCTGCGCTGCCTCTCACACCCTGAATATCAGGGTTGCTCCCGGTCAGAGAGCGCTCCATCCCACAAATTATCCGCGCGCAACCAGCTATGTAATCGTACCAACCATGAGGTTGGCCGACCGCATTGCGCAATGTCGAACTCCTTTTATCGTCCAAAACATGAGAGACGGCACTCTTGCGCACTTGAGCGGCGCAGCCACGTTCGCCAATGAGATCCTCGCATGTCCGACTCGATACGTACTCTGCGACGATTTGACTCGTTTATGCGCGGCCCTTGCCTATTCGAAAGGGACGAGGACCTTGGCCTGCGCCGACCTGCTGCATGTGCCCGCTGAACGGGTTTGGCTCGAATGGTGCGAGGCGCCCTGGCTTGCTGAACTCACCCGTTATGGATTCAAGGCCGACGAGCAATCGACCGTCGCGGGCCGCCGCGGCGCTCTTATCCACTCCTGCGCCACGGGACGCCGCGGATTGATCCGGGCATTTTGGGCAAACGGAGATTCGGAATTAGATGTCCTCGCCAGCAGCATGGAAGCGTATTTCGATTTCGACACCCCGGATGGCGAAGCACCGGCTGCGCCGGACGGCTCAAATCGAGCGTCGATCGGCGTCTTTGATCGTGGCCTCGGGGAGGCGGATATTCTGCGTCGTTGCTTTCGCTTTCGATACGAGCGCACATGGGCCGAGTACTATTGCAACGCGCCTCTCGCCCCTGAGCAAAGAGATGCCGTCGCGCGCCATGCCCTTGGCACGATTGCAATCGAAATTCCCCTTTTGCTCACCTTCTTCCTGCTGCTCGCGACCCGCCCGGGTCT
Organism: uncultured Gammaproteobacteria bacterium; assembly: GCA_963775565.1. Classification (GTDB taxonomy): domain Bacteria; phylum Pseudomonadota; class Gammaproteobacteria; order Steroidobacterales; family Steroidobacteraceae; genus Bog-1198. Next base: position 9,287 of record CAVZJP010000004.1, on the reverse strand, counting down.
GCCACGGCGACCGCTCATTCTCGAGCGGATCAATCGAGCGCGGTCAAGGTCGGGAAAAGCCCCTCTCCTAGACCACATGGAGGTATTCGCGCCATTGATACCCGAGTATCGGTCCTATTGCAGCTTCAGGCTTGAGCGCTGGGCGGCGACCCCCAAGGCTTCATCACGTGCGTGGACACCTGGTGCGGCGTGGCAGTCAGCTCTTCTGGCGAGTCCCGCATCTTCGAGGAAGCTGCCGCGCCGGTGTCGTTCGTACGCGAACGGTGACATGGACCTTGGACGGCCCAATCGACGACGCGCATTGACCATCCTCTGGACACCAATCGCCACATTTGGTCACGCAGCCAGGCCGTTTCATCACTCCCTAAAGCCAGCTCGTCACATATTTTCCCGTTGAAATTCTCGACGAGTATTTTTCAGGTCATAAATGTTTTGGCCATGGAACGTCGAAATCGATCGTTGCGAGGTCGCAACGAAAGCGCGCTTCAGGCCAGACACCGTGTCCATTACGCTTAGGGAGACGTTGCCATGTGGAAAAGACTGCTTATTGTCGGGATCGTGGCGGCTGCAGCCAGCGCGTCCGCCCTCGCGCAGCAACCGCCTGCGGTGGTGGCGACCGCCGAAGAACCCTTGCAAGAGATCGTCGTCACCGGCTCGCGCATCGCGGCACCCAATGCCGTCAGCACCAGCCCGATACAGGTCATATCGGCCGAGTCCATCGCAACGAGCGGTAAGACGGACATCAGCGATCTCATCATGCAATTGCCGCAAAACCTCAATAACGGGTTGGGGCAGGACCTGGGCAACACCACCAGCGGCTTGACCACAGCCGGCGGCATCGCCACCGCCGACCTGCGCGGGCTTGGCCCAAACCGAACCCTGGTGCTGGTCGACGGACGTCGACTGGGCCAAGGATCCCCCAACACCGCCATTCAATCGCCGGCGCCCGATCTGGACCAAATCCCCGCCGGTTTGGTCGAACGAATCGAAGTTGTCACCGGAGGAGCCTCGGCCGCTTACGGCTCGGACGCCATCGCCGGCGTCATCAACTTCATCATGAAGAAGAACTTTCAGGGCGTGCAGTTCGACGGCCAGTAGAACGCGAACATGCACGACAACAACAACACCTACATGCAGAACTTGGTGAGCGGTTTTGGTTATCCGCCGGCAGACCGGGAACGCACACGACCGGCCGGCAACGTTCATTCGATGTGCTGATGGGGACGAATTTTGCGGACGGTGAGGGTAATGTCACGGCGTATATGAGCTATCGTCACGCCGATGCGGTGCCGAGCCAGCGCCTATGACTTTGGCGGCTGCGAGCTTTATCCGACCTATGCGACCACCTCGCACGGCAAAACCGTGGTGGGCTCGCATTGCGACGGTTCGGCAAACTCCAATCTCTTCGAACCGCAGACCGGTCCGCAGGCCGGCAATGACTATTCCGTGCTCGGGAATAATTTTGTGCCCTTCCCCACGGCGGGAACCAACCCGCCGGCCGCGTTCAATTCGCAGCCGTATATTTATATGTCGCGCGAGGACGATCGCGCCAATGCGGCGATACTCGCTCATATGAAGGTGACGGACTATTTCCAACCGTATGCCGAGTTCTATTTCATGGATGATCGAACGGATCAGGCGGTAGCACCTGCCGCGGCCTTCTTCGGTTCCAATCCATTCGACCCAACCCTGACGAGTCAATACCCGGTCACTTGCAATAACCCGTTGCTGAGCGCCCAACAACAGTCGATTTTGTGTACGCCGGCGCAAATTGCAGCCGCCAACGCAAATCCGACTGCGGGCTGCACATTGGCGGCCCCGGGCGTCCTATACGGCGAATTGCGTGGATCTTGGGATTGGACGCCGCAACGTGGAGGGCGTAGCCCGGCAATCGGACTTCGAGCATGAGAATTATCGCGCAGTGCTGGGCAGCAAGGGCGACTTGATCGAAGGCGGTGCGCTGATCTACGACCTGTATGCGCAGTATTACTACACCACCTTTACCAACAACAATCTCAACTACTTCAATTTTCAGGCCATCGACAATTCACTTGCAGGTGTACAACAACGGCGGAACGCCCACTTGCGTCAGCGGGCCGCCCTGCGTCCCCTGGAATATCTTCCAGGACGGCGGAGTAACCCAGTCGGCGCTGAACTATCTCTACATCAACGGTTTGAGCATTGGCGCCTCGACGCTGCGCACCGAGCACGGCGAACTCACCGCGCAGCTCGGCACCTGGGGCGTCACTTCGCCGCTCGCCCACGAGGGGGTGGCGATCAACGCGGGATTCGAGCATCGCAACGACCACGAGTTCTACCAGCCTGATTATGCCGAGCAGAATCAGCTGCTGTCCGGCTTCGGCAGCGCTGCGGCGCCCATCGACGAGAGCCTATCGGTGATCGAAGGTTTCACGGAAATTCGCGCACCCCTGATTCAGGATATGCCGGGGGCGAAAGATCTGCTGTTCGACGCAGGCTATCGATACTCGAGCTACAGCAGTGTCAGCGGGTCGAACAATATCGGATTCGAGGCCCACACATACAAATTCGAAGTGCAGTACGCCCCCATCCAGGATGTGCGTTTGCGCGTGGGCTACGACAAAGCCATTCGTGCGCCGAGCGTCATCGAACTGTACAACCCAGAAATCGTCGGACTGATTGCTTCAGGCAACGATCCTTGCGCGCCGCCGGTCTCGTACTCGGCGACGCAGTGCGCCAACCTGGGGGTATCGGCCGCCCAGTACGCCGCGAGCGTCGCCGGCCATGCGGTCAACGGCGTGAATCCCGTCCCGCAGTGCATCGCCGGTCAGTGCTCACAATTGCAGGGCGGCAACCCGGCGCTGCAGCCGGAGCAGGGTGAAACATACACGATCGGCGTCAACTTCCAACCCAGCTTCCTGCCCAAATTCACGGCGAGCCTCGATTACTGGCATATCTTGCTCGAGCATGCGATCAATGTCCTGCCCGCGGCCAACATCATCAGCGGCTGCGCCAACAACGCCGATCCGGTGTATTGCGCCGCCATTGTGCGCGCTCCGGCGACCGGAGGTCTCCAAGGGTCGAACCTCCAGACGGGCGGTTACATCGTGCAGACCAACGTAAACTTAGGTTCGGTGCTGACGAGCGGCATCGATTTGCAATTGGCCTACACCGTGGATCTGCCGCCCGGCTTCGGCGATGTGCACTTCGACATGAACGGCACCTGGCTGCAACACTCCATCACCACGCCGGTGCCCGGCGGTCCCAGCTATGACTGCGCAGGCTTGTTCGGGTTCACCTGCCAGACCGTGAATCCACGTTGGCATCATATTTTGCGCACCACCTGGAATACAGCCTGGGACGTGTCGGGCTCCATCACCTGGCGTTACATCGCCGGTGTCGAGCAGGACGCCAACACCGGCAATCCCTTGATGGCGAATCCCAACTACGCCTATGACGAATACAACGGCAGCATCAGCTCCTTCAGCTACATCGATCTGGAAGCTAACTGGCATCCAAACAAAATCCTGACCATCCGTGCCGGTGTAAACAATGTTCTCGACAAGAACCCGCCGCTGCTGGTGGCGCAGACCGGAATCATAGCGGGCGGCAACGCGAACACCTCGGATGCATACGATATGTTCGGCCGCCAGTTATTCGTCGCGTTTACTGCGAAGTTCTAATGACAATAGTGTTCAGGAGCGGCTCTGCGGGTGTGACTGCTATCGTTTTCTCCACGACATTGGCGGCGGCATGCACGGGCATGCCGCCGAAGACCGTCGTCGCGGGGAACAACGCACCCGCGACAGCGCCTGCCCCCGCAGTTGCTCCGGCCGACAAGGTGGACGCCAGCCTCGTCAAGGCAGGCTATTCGCCCCTGATACGCCACGGTCAGGTGCTTTATTGCCGCAATGAAATCATTACCGGGCAGCGCATCGCAACGCGGGTTTGTCTGACCGCGGCGCAGCTTCAAGGTGAGCAGCAAAACGTTCGCGAAGCGAAGGATTTATTGAATCATCCTTCCTACAATTGTCAGGGCGCCTCGTGTAACAACTGAGCGATTCGCGCGACACCGCCCAAGATTGAGATGCCGTGCATGTTCAGGCGATCGATTGGACTGGGCTTTGTATCCTTGAGCGTTGCTGTGTTCACCGCGTTGTGCTTCTCGATGCCTGCGCTCGCCGCGACCGAATCGTCTCCAACCCTGCCGCCGGCCGCGGCGGAAGAGGATGGAGCCACCCTCGAGCGCCGTGTGGGCGCCTTCGTTCGCGCAATCACGCGGAACGCCGATGGCGATTCGCCCGTTCGCTGGAATACGCCGATCTGCCTGTTGGTAGCGGGACTGGCTGCAGAAGACAGCAGAATCGTGTCGGACCGCCTGTCGCAGATCAGCTCCTCCGCGGGTGCGCCTCTCGCTCGGGCACCCTGTCGGCCGAACTTCATCGTCGTCGCGACCTCCGAGCCGGATGATGTTCTGAAAGAGTGGTACGCCAGAGACAAACGGCTCTTCGGCGATGCGACTTCCGCGCAGATTCGCCAATTTCTCGGGAATTCTCAGTCCCGACCCGTGCGCGTCTGGTACAACATCGACTGGGGCCGGAAATCCGGGACGCGCAATGGCCACTTCGTCCCAAGCAACGCGCGAGCTGAATCGTCAGCATTCGTCGAGAATTCGGTCTTCGATTTCCTTTCCATCTTCGCGATCATCGACACCGGCCGCACGGAACACACCGCGCTGGACCAACTGGCCGACTATGTGGCGATGGCGGGATTGACCAACGTCGATCTTGACGCCGACCTGGGAGACGCGCCTTCAATATTGCGCTTGTTCGCTCCTTCCACAGAAAGGCAACCCCAGGGCCTCAGCCGGTGGGACACCGCCTTCCTCAAGGCGCTATACCAGTCGGATCAGACCTCGCGCGCTCGACGCTTCGATATCGAAGAGCGAGTGATGCATGACATCTCGCGATAATTGGTCGGGGCGACAAGATTCGAACTTGCGACCCCTTGCACCCCATGCAAAAAGAACATGAAATTCAATGAAATGCAATGAAATCAAATGTAGCGTCAAACAGCGGTAAAACTAGCGTTTAATCGCCATTATTGCTATTCATTACATTTCACCCTATTTCGCATAAACTGGACACAAGGCGGACACAAACGCGGAGGGTTCAATTAATGCGGAGACGACAAGGGGTCAGGGCTACAAAGGGGTTTGTGTCCACCCGCGTGTCCACCCTCCCCGACGGCACCTACACCGATCCGGGCCAGACCGGCCTGCAGCTACGAGTGCGCTCGAAGCAGGACGGCAAGGCAACCCGTGCCTGGCTGCTGCGATTCAAGTTCAGGGGTGAGGAAACCAGAATCGTTCTTGGACACTTCCCCGATACAACGCTGGATGATGCGCGAGGACTCGCCCGCACCGCCCGAGAACAGGCCAGTCAGGGCATTGATCCCCGGCGCGCATCGCCTCGCAGGAAGGTTATGCGTTCGCCGCAGCCCCTATCGTCGGTCCCCGTCGGCGGCAAGCACACAATAGAGTTTCTCGCGCACGAATTTCTTGAGCGGCATGTCAAACTAAACCGCAAGCAACCAGCCTACGTCGAGGCCATCCTCAACCGCGACGTGCTCACCGCCGAAGCATGGAAAGGCCGGGACGCGAGGACTATCAAATCGCGTGAAGTTATCGAGCTACTCGATGGCATCGTGGCACGTGGCTCGCGCATCATGGCGAACCGGATCGCTGGCCTCCTAGGCCAGATGTTCAGATTCGGCGTGCATCGGGACATCGTTGAATCGAATCCGGTTCAATTGTTGTATCGGCCCGGCGGCAAGGAGTCGGCGCGCGACCGTTGCTTGAGCGACGATGAATTAAAGGCGCTACTCGCAAACCCGAAAGCAGCGACCAGATTTGAACGCCTAGCCCACGTTATTTTGATCTTGCTGTTGACCGGTCAGCGTCGCGGTGAACTCGCCCTCGCCCGCTGGCGGGACATCAACTTCAAGGACAAGACCTGGCGGATCCCCGACGAAAACTCAAAGGCTGGCAAGGGCCACGTGGTGCCGCTGTCCGATTGGGTGGTGCGCGAATTTGAAACCTTGCAACGACTCGCTAACCGCTCACCCTATGTGCTGCCGAATGATGCAGGTGACGGTGCCGCTGATCCGAAGCTACTGACTCGCGGGCTTGCACGCTGCCAAGCGCGGATGCAAAAACTCGGAATTGGTGAATTCACGCTGCACGATCTTCGCAGAACCTGCCGTACTGGCCTCGCCCGCCTGAAGATCGCCCCGCACATCGCGGAGCGTGTTCTGAATCATGCACAAGAGAAGATTGCCGGCACCTATGACACGCATGATTACTTGGACGAAAAGCGTGATGCATTGACACGATGGGCTGGACACCTAGCGAGCTTGAAATAGTGTACGGCGAATCCACACTCCGAGTGTTCCCTGCGTTAATCCCGCATCCCGCACGGCAACGGATAAGCAAAAGCTCCCCACAGTCACTGCAGACGCTCCGGCAACATAAGGAATTGCGGCCGGATAGCCCCATACTCTCCAAATTAAAACCACGGGTGCGACAGCATTTTCTTCAGCAAATAGGACACGAGATTGCGCTGATAGACGCCCTGGCAGCGGATACCCGTATGAATTCCGTATGGACCAGCCTTGCAAGACAGAGGCAACAGTGGCAACCAGTTGAAGATAAGCCGCTCCTATGCAAATACCCCGTCCAAGATCAATTCACGGATCTGTACGACCACTGTCTCCGAATTGTGGGCGACTTCCAAAAGGCGCGAAAACGCACGCCCGCTGAGAACAGAAAACACTACAAAAAACTGGCGGCAGACACGAAAACGCTCGCCGGCCGCCTACGCAATGAACACGACACTGAGTATGTATTCCGAGAAGACTCAACGGAATCAGTCAAGACCGGAAGCAGCTTCACCACGCGTTCGAGCCCAGACACCGGTTTGTCGCTGAGCGACATCTTGGGAAACGAGGCGGCATTGCGGTCACTTCGCCCGCCAGAAAACGGATTCATGCCAGACGTACCGCAACTTCTCCTACAGATAGCCTCTGCCGCAGCCGCTGAGGCAAATAAGCCAATCGAGGTGCCACAACCAAAATCAACGACTGCAGCGCGTAGATTTTTTGTGCGGCGACTCTCCGATTATTTTTTGCGGACGTATGGCCATCCACTTCACGAGCATGTCGCGACGATCACAAACACCATAACCGGATCGGATGATGTGGATCCTGATGCTGTCCGGTCATTAGTCTCTTCCAAAAGATAACTACCCGGAGAAAATCCCCACCAACTATTGCAAGTTTTCTGCTGACTACTTCCGCGAAGTTTGTATTACCGTCCGAGTTCAAACCCCCGAATAGGACGGTATATCTTTGAAAAACACCACAAGCGACGACACACCGAGGTCAACGCGGAAAACGAGAGGTCCAGGGCCCCGCGAGGGCAAGTCCATCGTTTGGCCTGCAGGCGTGCAAGAACGGTACGACATTTCGGCGCCGACTCGTTGGCGATGGGAGCGTTCCGGGATGATCCCGCCACGAGATGTCTTCGTTGGGAAAAAACCCAGCGGATGGCGGCATGAAACCCTGGACGCGGCAGATCGCGCCTCGAGCATGACTAACGTCACGCCGCACGAACTTGGCAATGTTGCAACTGACGGCATTCGGCCACGCCGGGCTCCGCAAGGTGCGCGGAAACGCAGTCACGGGCCATGTTCAAGGTCACGCTCGTGATCAACTTCGACGCGCCCACCGCTGAAGACTTCGCGCGAGTCAACGCAGCCGCATTGGCCCGAGCCCCAGAACTTGTACCCCAGTGGCTCCCGGGCGGCCGCCGATTCGGCGATCTCTGGCTATGCGAGGAGTTACCCGGTCGTCCCGGCTTTTCTGGCTGGGTAAACGTTATGACCGGGCAGTGGCAATTTTTCCCGCGACCAAACGCGAAGTCGCCCTGACTGCGCTAAGCACCGGAAGCTCAATGACAACGACACTTTCCATGCTCGGCATCGTCACTCGAGAACGTGGAAGGATCGAGCAACGCGTCCCATGTCCACAGTGCGACCGTGGGTCGAGGGACGATGCGCTTGGCGTAAACATCGAGACCGGCATCTTTCACTGTTTCAGGTGCGGCCTTAAGGGTCGCGCCGGCGATTTGCAGTCTACGGAGGTGACGCCACGGGTAGCCCGTATCGATGATCCGGCAGTAGTCGAACGAAAGCGGGAACGACTCCGGAAGATTTGGCGCGAATCGATGCCGCTGCTGGATTCAAAGGCTCGCGCTGTCCGCACATATCTCGAAAGTCGCGCGCTCGGCTATGTGCTAAAGAACCCGCCGACCGTACTCCGCGCCCACCCAGGACTAGCGTATTGGGACGACGGCAAAAACCTTGGTAGTTACCGCGCCATGATTGCCATATTTCATGGTGCGACGGGACAACCTGTGACCCTCCACGCTACGTATCTGCGAAGCGATGGATGCGCAAAGGCGAATGTACCGAGTCCCAAGAAAATTTTGGGCTTACCCGTCTCCGGTAGCACCAAGGGCGGTTCAATCCGTCTGTACGATCCGCGCGAGGCCGTTCTCGGCATCGCCGAAGGTATTGAATCCGCCCTGTCCCTGCACGTATTACAGCATGTGCCGGTGTGGGCAGCGTTCTGCGCCGACAATCTGAGCCGAACGCAATTGCCGGATGGGCTACGAAAGCTTTATGTCGGCGTTGACATCGACGAATCGGGTAAGGGCGAACAGGTCGCAAAAGCCTTAGCGGCCCGCGTTTCAAAATGGCGCGGTGGACCGCAGGTGTTTATGGTGATGCCGCAAGGTCCGGCGCCGCGCGATCTAAACGACGAACTCCGGCAGCGGTCTGCCGTATGAGCGTTAGCGTCAAACAGTATGTGGTAGGCGATGCTCCGGAAGTCGAAGCTCCCGAATTACAGATTTTCAGCCTCGATGAGTTTGTCCAGCAGCCAGTGACGTCCAGTCTCGTGCGCGGCGTGATACCTGCGAAGGCGATTGTGGTTATTTTCGGGCCGCCGAAGGGAGGCAAGACGTTTAGCGCATGCGATCTGACTATGCATGCCGCCCACGGACTGGACTGGCAAGGATGCGCTGTACCGCGACGTCTGCGGGTGGTGTACTTGTGCGGCGAAGGCGTCACTGGACTTCGCGTGCGGCTAAAGGCGTGGCTCGAGCATCACGACAACATCCAAGAGCCCGGGGAATTCCATATCCTCCCGCAGAGTCTCTCGCTCCCTGACCAAGTTGCAAATTTGGT
>CAVZJP010000003.1:0-11229 GCA_963775565.1 uncultured Gammaproteobacteria bacterium | reverse complement strand
GCCGGCTGGATTGGTCGAACCACCCCGACCGTTGACACCTCTTGGTCCCTGGGATACCCCGCCGCTGGTCGAGGGCGAGCCGCATACCAAACCAACCACCGAAGACGCGGCGCACTTTCTCATCCGGCAAGTCCGCGCGCACCCGCATCAAGTGACCATCTATGCTGCCGGGCCGCTGACCAATATTGCGCTCGCTGTGGCGCTCGATCCCCACTTCGCCGAATTGTCCCAAGGACTGGTGGTCATGGGCAGCAGCCTGAATCCGCATACCGATGATCCGGAATTCTCGACCAACCCCCGCCACGAATTCAATTTCTGGTTCGACCCGGAGGCGACTCGGATTACCTTGCGAGCTCACTGGCCCCGCATCGACGTCACCACTGTGGACGTGTCGATCAAGGCGATGTTCACGGAGGAGATGCTGACCGCAATCTCCAAGTCCCCCAATCCGGTGGCCCAATACATCGCGAAGCATTCGCAGGAGCGGTACTACTTATGGGACGAGATCGCCGCCTGCGCGTGGCTCGACCCGAGCATCATTACCCAGCGAAAGGATCTCTACATGGATGTCGACGTGAGTCATGGGCCCACGTACGGCGAAACGCTGACCTGGAGCGAGGCGTTGAGGCCGGCGGTGGATCTGCAACTCGTGCACGCCCAAGTCGATCTCGACCTGCCGCGATTCACCAAAATGTTTGTGGGGTTGATGTCCGCGCAGACGCCGCACAGCAATATCGCATCGACGCGCTAGGACTCGGCCAATCAGGTGCCGGGAATAACATCGCGGTAGCGTGACCAGCCTGTCAGCAGGGCCTGTACGACGCGATTCCCCACCTGGTAAGCAGCCTCGAGCGCCGGGATCCCCGCTTCCGGGTACTCCGCAGTCATGCTCCACACCGCGCTTTTCCCAGGCGGAGGCATCGAATAATTGCTCGCCGTTCGCAGTACCAGCACACGCTTTGAGTCCACCCGCCCTGCTCGCGAGAGGCGCCGCAAGGCGGTCAGCGTACCGCTATCTTCCATGTTGGCCATCATGAAATTGGCACCCTTCCCCGCCTGCAGTTTCACCCAATCATTGGCCCACTGATTCATGCGTTCGCCATGCCAGTACTTGCTGGAAGACAGCGAATCGCCAATCGTCACGAAGGGCGGACGGACCGCCGCTGGATAGCCCGCGAACTGCTGCCGGAATTGAGCAATGCCGGGGCTGTCCGCCACGGGGTGATCCTTGGTGAGGGCATAGGCCCAATCCACCAGCGTTGCATTGAGTTCATAGTGAATCGTATCCACCGTCCATCCACTGGCAACGTCGTTGGGCTTCTTGGCGCCCAACGGCAACATGCCGTAAGGCCAGTCAGCGGGAATCTCACGCGCGTCGATCTCGTACAGCAAGTCGCCGTCGACCACGTGCTTCGCCCAGGCCGCAGTGCCCAACGACACATCGAGCGGATCGCCCCCGGCGATGCCGGCGATCAGCCAATATGCCTTGGTCAAATCGAAGCGTTGATCGAGACCCAGCGCCATGATCGAGGTGCTTGAGTTGGTGATACCCCCTCCCGTACAAATCAGCAACAAGCCCGCGTCGTTCATGCGCAGCTCGTACTCGCCCAGCGGAAACGGGAATACACGATCCAACTTCTGCCGCTCGACCCAGAAACGGGCCTCGCCCGGCTTGTCTCCGGTCAGCGTGCCGACTTGGAACATGGTCACCACGACCACCTTGACCGGAATGGGCTGGGCCTGGGATATCGGCGCGGCGCGTGCCGGAGATGCCGCCAACGACATTGGCAAGACGCTGAGAAGCGCGCTGAAGATTGCAAATTGCTTGATCACCGACCATAGCTTGCGCATGCTCAAACACTACCATTGGCGAGCGGCAGTCATGAAAATTTCTTGTCGCGGGCGCGCCACGCGCCCGTGTACAAAGATGGAGCGCGTTGTGTACATAAGTGGTGCACGGGGTCGCACCTGCGCCATCATGCAAGCTTGCGATGCGCGAACCTGCGGTTCGGTTTCGGGTCGGAACTTTTGCCATCATTTTAGTTAGTTACAGCCTCTTCAAAATGCTCTTTCCACGAAGCGAAAGGTTCGCGACAGGCTCGTTGCCCGGTGTTGTTGCATCCGCGCACGATTCTTGCAGAGTGCGTCTGGAGACGCGCAAGACATCGCCTTCGGGTCAGAAGAATAAACTTGGGATACAAAACAAATAAGGATGACGCAATGAATCGACGCTCATGGGCTAGCGGTTTGGGAATTGTGGCGTGCTCTGTCGTCGTCGCTTACCACCCGGCCCTTGCGCAGCAAACCACGGGATCTGCAAGCACCACGGTCACCCAGGCAGCCGCCTCCGACGATCTTGATGAAATCGTGGTGCACGGGATCAGGCGTGGTGATCTGATCCTTCCGACCACCGTGACTTCCGATTCGGCGTACGGGCTCGACCTGAGCGTCATGGATACACCGCGCAACAACACCGTGCTCTCCAAGGCCCAACTCGACGCCCTCAACATCCAGAATCCGGGCGGGTTTTCCTATCTGACATCGAGCAGTTATTCGGATGCGTCGTTCGGTCAGCCGAACATACCGCGCATCCGCGGCCAGTACGCCGACCTTTTCTTCAATGGCATGCGCGACAGCTTCACATTGAACGGTTACGGTGCGCCGATCAGTTTCAATAGCGTCGAATCCATCGACATCGTCAAGGGTCCGGCGAGTGTTCAAGCGGGGGCCGGGGCGGGCGTAGGCGGGTCGATCGACGTCACCACCAAGATGCCCTCGCTCGTGAAGTTCTCGGCCGAGGTCAATGTGGAGTTCGACAGTCAGGAGAAGCGGCGCGCTTCATTCGATGTGGACGGTCCGCTCTCATCCAATGTGGCCGGACGCGTGAGCTTCACGCTCGATGACAGCGGCAGCTATTACTACGACATGTTTTTTCACCAGCAGTCGCTGTTTGTGTCGTTGCTCACCGAATTCACGCCCCAGTACTCTGTCCTGTTCACCGGTGGATTCGAGAACACCACGTACCGTGAAAACGATGGGATCAACCGGGTCAATCAGGCCCTGATCAACAACGGCACCTATCTGACCGGAGGGGTGGTGGGTGGTCCCGCGGGGATTTCAGGCTTCGGATCGCAGATCGACCTGACCGGAACCATCGCGCTCGATCCCAGGATCAACATCGACCAGCCTGATGGCACCGGCGCGCGTTCCCTACATGCCAAGGGGCAGATCATTCAGACCTTCAAGGCCTCGGATACCTTCAGCATCGTCAACAACACCTTCTATGATTACCTCGACCGCTACAATCAAACGATGGACTACTACGCCGACACGGCGAAGGGCAGCTATTCCTTCGAGAACAAAACCGACTTCAAGGTCAAGTTCGCGACCGGCTCAGTGAACAACGACATCGATGCCGGCTTTACCTACCGCTACGCTCATGTACTGGATATCCAGAACTTCGTGAACGAGCCGGTGAGCATCTACGATCTGTCGCAGAGCCCCAATACCTGGATTTTTCCCGCGGAGCTGCAGGCGGGGTCCGGCGCGATCCTTTACAACGCAGCTTTCAATCATTCGCAGTGGGGGCTTCCGGGTCGCTTTCAGGGCCCCCCAGGCCCGAATGGATTTCCCGTCAGTGGATTCCTGAACGGCACCGTCGACTCGAATCTGCAGGATGCCGCAATTTTCCTCGAACATCGGCTGCAGGTCTCGCCGCAGTGGAGTGTGCTGTATGGTCTGCGCGCTGATCTGGTGCAGTTAAATTATTCCGACCCGCTTGGAGGTCCCGATTACGGTGCGCCTCCGGGGCTGACTCCGTTGCCCCAAAGTGCGTCCACCGCTTGGTACGGACTGTACAACGGCAACATCAGCGTGGTGTATAGCCCGTCTTCGCACGTCTCCACGTACCTGACCTACAACAAGGCGCAATACGTCCTTCCCACCGCGAATGACGGTGCGGTCGCCGTGTGGGGAGAGGATCCGACCTGGCAGCTGCGGCAGAACACCCTGTTGGAAGAATTGGGCGTGAAATTCGACTTGCTCGATAAGTCGCTGTTCATCTCGAGCGCGGTTTTCAAGCAGGAACGCACCGTCACCACCGGCGTGGGCGGCCTGGCGCATTCTTTAGCTCACATCAGGGGCGCCGAGATCGAGCTCAACTACCAGCCCAATCCGCATTTTTTCGCCACCGCGAGCTACTCCTATTTGCACACCACGTTGGATACGCCGGCGACCTTCTACAACTTTCCGGCGGTACCGGGGATCAACAACGATGGCGCCGGTGTGTCGACGGCCAATCCGTTCCTGCCGAACCAGACGTTCCTGGACCCCGGCGTCCCGCAACACCTATTCAACGTGCTCGCGAACTACAAACATGAATCCGGCTTCGGTGCTCAGGCGAACATTCAGGTGACGGGACCCATTGAAACCACGCAATCCGGCTATCTCGACTTGGCAGCGATCGAAAGTGGTTACCCCGGCATTGCGCCGTCCCAGATTGCAGCCTTCACAGCCAGCGGCGGCTACTATCAGGCACCCAAGATACCCTGGCAGTACACCTTGAATGCGGCGGCGTTCTACACTTTCCAAAACTATACGGTCAAATTCTCGATTTTCAACATCACCAGTCAGCACAACCTCATCAACGATATACCCTTTTACGGCAATGACTTCATACAGCGGGTCCCGCCGCGCAGCTATGACTTGATGCTCACCGGCAAGTTCTAGGACGGTAAGGGTTTTCACGCCAGATAAATGAAACGCGCGATAAACAAAGCTGACAGCAGGTATACGAGCCAGTCGCGCACGCTGGCTTTGCCGCGCATCAGCTTGAGGGCAGCGTGACTGATGATGCCGAATGCGAGCCCGTTCGCGATTGAGTAGCTCAGTGGAATCATGATGACGGTGAGGAACGCCGGGATGGCTTCGAGGGGTTCGATCCAATCCACTTCCTTAAGCGCGCCCATCATCATGCCGCCGACCAGAATCAGGGCCGGCGCGGTCGCGGCGGTGGGGATCGCCTGCACCAACGGCGCAAAGAACAAGGTACACAGGAACAGGATTCCCACGACGACACTGGTGAGACCGGTGCGTCCGCCGACCGCCACACCAGCCGCGCTTTCGATGTAACTGGTGACCGGACTGGTTCCGGAAGCGGCGCCCACCATCATGGCCAGCGAGTCCACGACCAGAATGCGCTTCAACCTCGGTATCGAACCGTCGGGCGCCGTGAGCCCGGCCCTCTTGGTGACGGCCACCAGCGTGCCCACATTGTCGAACAGATCGACCAAGAGAAACACGAGGATGATCTCCAGCAGCGACAGGCCGATGCCGCCCTTGAGGTTCAGAGCCGCCGGCACGTCAAGCTTGAACGCGGCAGCCGACAGATCGGCCAGGCTATAGGTTCCGGGTGCGAAGTGGGACATGCCCAAGAGCCAGCCGATTGCGGCAGTCACCAGGATGCCGAGCAGCATTGCACCCTTGACTCGCCATATCTGCAGCGAGGCGATCACCAGCAACCCCAGCAGCGACAGTGCCGGGGTGGAAGCGGTGAGATTACCGAGGCCGACCATGGTGCCGGGTTTGGCGACGATGACGCCGGCGTCGGCCAACCCAATAAATGCGATGAACAATCCCACTCCGCCGGCCACAGCCGCGAATAGAGAACGCGGTACCGCATTCATGATCAGCTGGCGCACGCCGAAAAGGGTCAGAATGAGGAAGGCAGCACCCGACAGAAACACACAACCGAGTGCGGTCGGCCAGGGCACGCCCATGCTCTTGACCACGGTAAACGTGAAGTACGCATTGAGTCCCATTCCGGGCGCGAGCGCCAGCGGATAGTTGGACGCCAGTCCCATCAGAATGCTGCCGAATGCCGCGGCAAAACAGGTCGCGGCAGCAACCCCGGCCATGGGCAAGCCGGCCGCGCCCAGTATCACGGGGTTGACGACGACGATATAAGCCATGGTCAAAAATGTCGTGACGCCGGCAAGCAGTTCGGTGCGAACCGTTGTGCCATGAGCTGCGAGACCGAAGAAGCGATCGAGCATGAGTCATCCTTTTTTTTCTACTTTTACGTGACATCCGTTCCGCAAACAAGTTGATTTCAAAACGCCGGGCGAACGTGCTGTAATGGTCCGAAGCGCGAGGCGCCAAGAACGCTGACAACGCGCGTGGGTACACATGACCATTCGAACGCTTGCGCGATACCGGCACATGAGATTTGCGGTGCAGCCTTTCGCGGCCCTGGCGCTGTGCCTTTATCTGGGCGGACTGCAACCGGGTTGGGCGGCGGAGCGCTGGTTCGAGGAGGTCAAGGCCACCGCCACTCCGGCGCAGCTCTATCGGTTTTTATACGCCATGCCCAAAGGTGCAGACCTGCACAACCATTTGCCGGGCGCTGTGCGCTCAGAATGGTTCTGGGACGCCGCGATGCTGCAGGAACAGCACGGCTACATCTACTACACGCGCGTGCGCATCGAGAATTGCGCACCCTATGGGCACAATGAATTCGGCCCCTCCAAGGCGCTGCTGCTCTTCAAGAACATTCAGGCCGGCACATTCGAATCGCTCGACAGCTGCGGCAAGTCCGAGTTCAAGCGGTTGCAGGATCTGAACGCGCACGAAAAGCAAGCCTGGCTCGACAGCCTGCGGCTCGATCAGAGCTACGAAGGTCGCAACGAATTCTTCGAAGCCATCTGGGACCGCATCAACGACCTGCTGCAAAATCCCCATCTGATCTGCGACGTCCTGTTGCACAATATGGAGGCCTTCGGCCGGGAGGGTGTGGTGTACCTGGAGACCCAACAGGGGGTGCAGGGCGCGGTCAAGGCCGACGGCTCGCCCTACAGCATCGACGATGCAGTGGGCATCTACCGGCAGTGTCTGGCGTCGCCGCGCGCCAAGGCCACCGGCGTGGAGGTGCGCTTTCAGAACGCGTTGCTGCGATACCTGCCCGACGCCGAGCAGCGGCTGCGCGATCTCTACGCGATCACCGATCGTTACCGCGACCTGTACGTCGGCATCAACATGGTTGGCCGGGAGGACAACGACAAGGGTTATCCGCTGCGCTTCCTGCCGGTGCTGCGCGAGCTACGCCACAAATATCCCGATATCAATCTGTCCATCCACGCCGGCGAAGTGGACGAGCCGAACTATCATGTGCGCGATACGCTGCTGTTGGGCGCGCAGCGCATCGGTCACGGCGTCAACCTCATTACGGACCCGCAGACCATGGTCCTGATGCGCAACGGACCTTACCTGGTCGAAATCAATCTCATCAGCAATCTATTGCTCGAGTACGTGAGCGACTACTCCCAACATCCTTTTCCAGAATATCTGCGCGTCGGCATCCCGGTCGCGTTGTCGACCGATGACCGCGGCATGTGGGACTCGAACATGAGCGATGAGTTTTACGTTGCGGTGAGGGAGTTCAACCTGTCGTGGGAAGAAATTGTGAAGCTTGGCCGCAACTCGCTGTACTACTCCTTCCTGGACGAATCCACCAAGCAAAGGCTGCTTGCCAACTACGACAAGCGCGTGACGGCATTCGCGGAGGGTTTTAAACGCAAGGGCTGGAACGCGCTCAGCGCCACCCAGCCTGAGAGCTACGGTTTCTTGTGCAGGCACTATCAGATATGCCTGGCGCCCTGAGCGGCACGTCATCGCGGGCGGAGCAGGCCAGGCGGCTGATCGCACTGACTGATTTGACCAGCCTGAACGAGTCGGACGATGCGACCTCAACGCGCGCATTGTCGCTGCTCGCCCGCTCTACTCCGCTGAAACCCGCAGCCGTTTGCATCTTCGCGCGATGGATACCCGCCGCATTGCACGCGCTCGACGGCAGCGGCATTCCCGTGTGCGCGGTCGCAAATTTCCCGAGCGGTGACGCTGCGCCTGACTCTGCGGCGGCGGAGACTGCGGCGGCAGTCGCGGCGGGTGCCTCCGAAGTGGATGTCGTGTTCCCTTACCGCGCACTGCTTGCCGGAGATTCGAACGCGGGCTTGAGCCTGGTTCGCGGCTGCCGCGAGGCGTGCGGAGAACAAGTTTTGTTGAAGGTAATCCTCGAAACCGGTCGGTTGCAAAATGCGAGCAACATTCGCCGTGCGGCGGAAATTGCCATCGATGGTGGAGCGCATTTTCTCAAAACGTCCACCGGCAAGACGCAACCCGCTGCCACACCCGAGGCGGCGGGCGTCTTGATCGAGGTCATTGCGGCCGCCCGGCATACCCGCTCGATTGGGTTCAAGGCATCCGGCGGCATCCGCAAGATTGACGATGCGATGGTTTATGTTTCGCTCTTTGAAAGCAAATCGGGTGCCGGTAGCGCTTCGGCGCAGAATTTCCGGATTGGCGCCTCCGGTCTGTTCAAGGAATTGTTGACCGCGGCGGGTGCGTGAACCGCTTGGAGCAACTGGCATGCCTAGCTCACCCCGCGTTGCCGTAATCGGCAGCGCCAATACCGACCTCACCACCTTTGTGGACGTGTTCCCGCGCCCCGGCGAGACGGTGTTCGGCAAGAATTTTGAAATGGGTTTCGGCGGCAAGGGCGCCAATCAGGCGGTCGCCGCGCGCCTCTGCGGCGCCGAAGTGTTGATGGTGGCCAAAGTCGGGGGCGACTTGTTTGGGCAGGCAACGATCGACAACTTTGCCTCCTTCGGTATCGACACGACCCACGTCCGGATCGTTGATGACGCGCCGACCGGCGCGGCACCCATTCTGGTCGAACCCAACGGTCAGAATCGCATCATCGTCGTCAAGGGCGCCAATGACCTCTTGACGGCGGCGGACGTCGACGCGGCGGCGCCTGACCTGCGGCGCGTCGATGCGATCATCCTTCAGTTCGAGATTCCGCTTGAAACGGTCTATCACGCCGTCCGTTTTGCGCGCGCCCATCAAATCCGCTGCATCGTCAACCCGGCGCCGGCAATCCCGGCGCAGCTTGCGCAGCTGCTGGGCGCGGACCTGTTCATACCGAATGAGACCGAAGCCGAGCAACTCACCGGACAGCCAGTGCGCTCGGAAGCGGACGCCGCCGCCTGCGCAGCCATGTTGCTCGACAAGGGATTTAGGCGGGTCGTCATCACCTTGGGGAAGCGAGGTTCTTTGGTGGCCGATGCCGCCGGCCACCAGCACATTGCACCGTTTCCGGTCGCATCCGTCGACACCTCGGGCGCGGGGGATGCGTTCATCGGGAGTCTCGCCGTATTTCTCGCTGAAGGCGTTGCCGAGCAGGAAGCCCTGGCGCGAGCGAATTTGTACGCTGCGCTGTCGACGATGCGAATCGGAACTCAGAAGTCTTTCGCGCGGCGCGCCGACTTCGAGACGGAATGGGAACTGCGCCGGAAAGGGATACATGATGTTCAAAGTGCATAGCTACTCTTTGGCCGTTGTTTTCTGTGTGATTACCATGCTCTGTTGGGGGTCATGGGCAACGACCCGGAAGCTGGCGCCCCCCGCCTGGCGCTTTGAACTTTTTTACTGGGATTACACCCTTGGAGTGTTGTTGATCACGCTCGCCCTGGGACTGACGCTGGGCAGCAGCGGCCCAGAGGGTCGTGGATTCCTGCCCGACCTATCGCAAGCATCGACCGCCTCCATCGCCTCGGCGCTGCTCGGCGGCGCGATTTTCAATCTCGCGAATATTCTTCTCGTCGCCGCGATCGAGATTGCGGGTATGGCGGTTGCTTTTCCGGTGGGGATCGGACTCGCGCTGATCATCGGCGTGGTTGCGAACTATCTTGCATCCCCCGTTGGCAATGTCGCCCTGCTTTCCGCGGGCGTTTTGCTGGTCGTCATCGCGATCATTCTGGATGCCCTGGCATACCGCCGTTTGGCCGGCGGGTCTATCGCCGCCGGCACCAAGGGTAGTAATAAAGGCCTGCTGCTCGCGGTGGCTTGCGGTCTGTTCATGGGCATGTTCTATCGCTTCGTTGCGGCGTCGATGTATGCGGATCCCGCGCATGCGGAAAGCGGCAAGATGGGATCCTATGCCGCGGTTTTCGTATTCGCCGTCGGTATCCTGCTGAGCAGCTTCGTCTGGAATGTCATCGCGATGAAGAAGCCCGTGACGGGCGCGCCGGTCGCCTTTCGCGACTACTTCGCTGGGAACTTCAGGACGCACATGATCGGCGTGTTGGGAGGCGTGATCTGGGGAACGGGCATGTCCCTCAACCTCATCGCCTCGGGGCGCGCCGGGTTCGCGATTTCCTACGGGCTCGGCCAGGGCGCCACCATGGTCGCGGCATTTTGGGGGGTATTTATTTGGAAGGAATTTCGCACGGCACCCGCCGGGACCTCAACATTGCTCGCCGCCATGTTCGGGAGCTTTCTGGCCGGACTGGCACTGATTGTGCTCGCGCGCACCTGAGTCGGTGGACGCGCGCGACCCAAGCCCCCGCTGATACTGACCAACTGAGTACCCAACTTCATCACTTGCGAGACCGAGAGATTCATCGGCACGACCCAATTGTGGCCCTCCCAGTCGTAGGTCGATTCGAAGTTCGCGTTGAGCGTGAGGCCTTTGCCCATGGCCTTGGCCAAAAAAGGCTGCAGAAATGTCGAATTGACGTCCGCACGATTGCTGCTGCCGGCAATGGACCAAATATGATTCCACAGTAGTCCATACGTCCATCCGGTCGGCGTTTGCTTGAGTGCGACCATGGTTGGGCCGAGACCCCACTTGCCCGTGCCCAGAGACGAGTTCGTCGCCGTGGGCAGCAACAGCGCCGGGCCGGCGCCGACGATCCACCCTCCAGGCAAAGGGTCTTTTGGTGTGAAGAAGAAACTCTGGGTGATGTCGCCGAGACCGGACTCATGTGGGTCGCCGGGAACAACGTCCTATTCCACGGCGAACGGGACGATGGTGCGCGAGATGACATTCCAGTGATCATTCAGCTCAACCGGGATCACCGGCTGGATGTTGAGCAGATATTTCTCGCCCAGGCCATTGTCGGCAAGACCGGTATCCCAATTCATCTGAAAAGGCACTGAGATGAGCGCGGCAACCGGATTGGAGAGCTTCTTGGCGAGCGAGTCCGGATCATTTTCGTCCGCTGCGGCCGCCGGACTCGCCCACGCACCAGCGCAACAGGCGATGAAGGCGGCTAAATACGTGGTTGGTGCTCTACACATCAGTACGCTCCGCCTCGCAGACTCTCAGCGGAGTGTATCTCTCAGCATATCTTAGGACTGCATGGCCTTTAGTCCCATTGCCGCGATCGGAAT
>CAVZJP010000002.1:0-35919 GCA_963775565.1 uncultured Gammaproteobacteria bacterium | reverse complement strand
TGCAAGTGCGCTACCAGGCTGCGCCACGCCCCGACCGTGGGATCGAATCATAGCCCAATTGGGCCTCGAGGGTTGAATCCGCTGGCCTCAGCGGCGAAGAATCTTGATCAACTCTTCGAGTTCCAGGCGCATCTGATGAATGAGCTGTTGACTCTGATTGAGGTCAACTTGTGCGTCATCGCCGGTCAGGCGATTGCGGGCGCCGCCGATGGTAAAGCCCTGTTCATACAACAGACTGCGGATCTGGCGGATGATCAACACGTCTTGGCGCTGGTAGTAGCGCCGATTGCCGCGCCGTTTGACGGGCTTCAGCTGCGGAAACTCCTGCTCCCAATAGCGCAGCACATGCGGCTTGACGCCGCACAGATCGCTCACTTCGCCGATGGTGAAGTAACGCTTCCCCGGGATCGGCGGAAGATCGCTATTGTTGCTTGGTTCCAGCATATGCCTCGACGCGCGCCTTCAGTTTCTGACCAGGACGGAATGTGACCACGCGACGGGCGCTGATGGGAATTTCTTCACCGGTTTTCGGATTGCGGCCGGGACGGCGATTCTTGTCCCGCAAATCGAAATTACCAAAGCCCGAGAGCTTCACCTGCTCGCCGGACGACAGCGCGGCACGAATCTCCTCGAAAAATAAATCAACGAGCTCGCGTGCCTCGCGCTTGTTGAGCCCCAACTGATCGAATAGGGCTTCCGCCATTTCTGCCTTGGTCAGGGCTGCCATGCTTATTGGTCTCTTATTGTGGCGCTGAGTACATCCCGTAACCGTGCCACCACTGCGGTTACCACGGCGTCTGCGTCAACGTCAGTTAGAGTGCGGGAAGAATCCTGTAAAATCAAGCCTAAAGCGATACTTTTTCGTCCAGTTTCTATGCCCGGGCCGCGATACACATCGAACACCCGAAGCTCGCTCAACAGACCTGACGCGCTAACAGTAACATTTTCCTGCAAAACTGCGAGAGGCAGGCTTTCGTCCACCACTATCGCCAGGTCCCGACGCACGCTGGGAAACTTCGATATTTTTTTAAATTCCAATACCTTAGCGCTAAATGCTACCTGAATTTCTAATTCAAATAAATATGGCGCCACCGGCAGATTTAATGCCTTCACGATCTGCGGATGCATCTCCCCCAACCAGCCGACCGCTTCGTCACGCCGATAAATTCGAGCGGCGCGACCGGGTCGCAAGACCTCGAGTGCGTCCGGTTCAAAACGAAAATCCTCTTCGCATCCGGTGAGCCTTAACATATTCAAGACGTCCGCTTTCACATCAAAGAAGTCGATGGCCTCGCGCGATGCGCCCCATTGCTCCGGCCAGCGCGCTCCGGTGGCGATGGCGGCCAGCGTTTCGATCTCCTGCAGTTGATCGCCCAGCCCGGCCTTTTGCAGGACAAACTTGTTGCCAACCTCGAACAAGCGCACCCGAGTCTGCTGTCTCCTTAAGTTTTCGCGGCAGGCGTGAACCAGACCGGGCCACAGTGAGATACGCATTTCGCTCAAGTCCGCTGCAATCGGATTGGTGATTTTGAGACTCGGCACGCCGGGGAACAGCTGTTGCTGCAATAGTGGATCGACGAATGCGTAGCTGATGATCTCGCGATAACCGCGATCGGCCATGGCATACAGCAATCGCTCGTGCGCGATGCGCGTTTCAGTGGACTGACCGACGATTTGCGGCGCGGTTGCATGAATCTCCGCGATGCGGTCAAAGCCTCTTAAGCGGGCCACTTCTTCGATCAGATCCGCCTCGATCCTTATGTCGAACCGATGCGCCGGCTTCTGCACCCGCCATCCCTCGGCCGTGATCTCGACCCGCTCGCTGATCGCATGCATGACCGCATGGACTTCGTCATCGGGCACCGGTGCACCCAGCAAGCGCGTGACTCTTTCGCGACGCAGCCCAACCCATGTGCCCACTTCGAGCGCAGTGCTCGATTGACCGCGCGTCACTTGTACGGGTCCGGGCTCACCGCCGGCGCAGGCCATCAACAGCGCGGTCGCCCGCTCGATGGCCCGAGCCGTCAAGGTCGGGTCGACTCCCCGTTCGAAACGCTGTGCAGCATCGGTGAAGAGTCCCAAGCGCCGCGAGCGTCCCGCGATGGCGTCGGGCATGAAATGGGCGGATTCCAAGAGCACATCGGTCGTCGCATCGGAAATCGCGGTGGCTCGCCCGCCCATGATACCGGCGAGGCCAATTGCACCGCCGGCATCGGCAATGACCAAAAATTCAGTATCGAGCTCGTATTCTTTATCGTCGAGCAGGGTGATGCGTTCCTTCGCTTTGGCCGCCCTCACGGTGATTCGCTGGCTCAGTTTCGCGAGATCATAAGCGTGCAACGGCTGTCCCATTTCCGTCATCACATAATTGGTGACATCCACGGTGGCCGAAATGCTGTTGATTCCCACGCGGCGCAAGCGCTCGCGCAGCCATGCAGGGGACTGTGCATCGGGACGCACGCCGCGGATCACGCGAGAAGCGAAGATTGGGCAGGATGGTGAATCGAGCACCACCGGGAAAGTCTCGTTGCGCCCCGGCGCGACCGGATCGACAGCACCCATCAAGTAGCGCCTCTCTTGCGCAGCGGCGTAATCGCGCGCGATGCCGAACACGCTCATGCAATCCCCGCGATTGGGCGTCGCATTGACATCCAGCACACTGTCATCAAGATCCAGCGCCTCGCGCACGTTCTGATTGAGCGGCAGCGAGTCGGGCAGTTCCATGATGCCCTCCTGCTCGTCTCCCAAGCCCAATTCGCGCGCCGAACAAAGCATGCCATGTGACTCCAGACCGCGCAGCGTCGCGCGCTGGATGGTCACATCATTCGGCAGGCGCGCACCGACCAGCGCAACGGCGACCTTCAGGCCGGCACGAACATTGCTCGCCCCGCAAATGATCTGCAACCGGTTCCTGCCGTCGGTGGTCACCTGGCAAACCGAGAGTTTCGATGCATCGGGATGGCGTCCCGATTCCAGCACCTCGCCGACGACCACGTTCGCAAACGGCGGCGCGACCGGTTCCAAGGATTCCACCTCGAGCCCGGCAGCAGTGAGCTGCTCTGCCAGAGCAGCGGGCGATGCGCTGATGGGTGTGAATTCTTGTAGCCAGCGATAGGTGACTTTCACGGGATGCTCTTCGCGGTCACGGAAATTGCTTCAAGAATTGCAGATCGTTTTCGAAGAAAATGCGCAGATCATCGATTCCGTAGCGCAGCATGGCGAGCCGGTCGATGCCCATGCCGAAGGCATAGCCCTGCCAAAGGTTCGCATCGATGCCCGCGGCGTTCAGCACATTGGGGTGGATCATCCCGCATCCCAGGATTTCCAGCCAGCCGGTTTGCTTGCAGACACGGCAGCCCGCTCCGCTGCAAAACACGCATTCTATGTCGGCTTCCGCCGATGGTTCGGTGAACGGAAAGTACGAGGGCCGCAGACGCATCCCTAAGGGCCGCTCGAAGAATTGCTCGAAGAATGTGTGCAGCATCGCCTTTAAATTAGCAAAGCTCACGTTCTCGCCCACCACCATTCCCTCGACCTGGTGAAACATGGGGGTATGCGTCATATCCGAATCGATGCGGTAAACGCGCCCCGGCGCGATCACCGCCAGCGGCGGGGCCTTTGCACGCATGGCGCGTATCTGCACCGGCGAGGTGTGAGTGCGCAACAGCCGGCCATCCGCAAAATAGAAGGTGTCGTGCATGGCACGCGCCGGATGATTCTTGGGGATATTCAGCGCTTCGAAATTATGAAAGTCGTCCTCGACCTCGGGGCCCGCGACGACCTGAAATCCGGCTTGCGCAAAGATCTGCTCGATTCGAAGGCGCGTGCGGGTCACGGGGTGCAGGCCACCCGCATCCTGGCCACGTCCGGGAAGCGTCACATCGATGGCGCCCTTGGCAAGCTCCTTTTGCAATGCCGCCTGCTCGAGACGAATGCGCTGCATCTCGACAGCGGTGTGAATAGCGGCCTTTGCATCATTGATTTTCTGACCGGCAGCAGGGCGTTCGGAGGCGCTGAGCGCCCCCAAACCCTTGAGCTGCTCGGTGAGCAGCCCCTTCTTTCCCAACAGCCGCACCCGCACTTCATCGAGCGCACCCATGTCCGCCGACGCAGCCACGTCGGCGAGTGCCCGCTCGACCAGCGCCGCCAGAGGGTCCCCTGAACTCACGCGCTTACGCCGCGAGGCTGGCTTTGGCTCTTTCCGCGATCGCCGTAAAGGCAGGCATGTCATGCATTGCCAGATCCGCAAGTACCTTGCGGTCAATGGCCAGGCCGGCCTTGGTAAGACCGTTGATGAGGGTGCTGTAGCTCATGCCGCATAGGCGGGAGGCCGCATTGATGCGGGTGATCCAGAGCGCACGGAACTCGCGCTTCTTTTCGCGCCGGCCGCGATACGCATACTGGCCGGCTTTGATGACCGCCTGCTTCGCCGTGCGAAAGACTTTGCGGCGGGCATTGAAGTAGCCTTTCGCTTTCTTGAGAATTTTCTTGTGGCGCCGGCCGGCGACGACACCGCGTTTTACTCTTGCCATGTGTTATCTCCTGACCTTAGGCGTGGGGCAAACATTGCTTGATGCGTTTCACATCAGATTCGCTGACGTGCATTTCGCGGCGCAGCTGGCGCTTACGCTTGCTCGGCTTTTTCGTCAGGATATGACGACGGTGGGACTGACCGCGTTTGAAGCCATTCGCTGTTTTGCGAAAACGCTTCGCCGCAGCCCGTTTAGTTTTCAACTTGGGCATGATCGACTCCTAATTTTAGCCTTTGTTCGCAAGCGTCCCCTCTTTAAGTAGAGGACGCCGCTACAGGCGGGGTGGCACAAGGTTTTTAAGCTGTGCCGCTCACTTCTTTTTGGGCCCGAACACCATGACCATCTGCTTGCCTTCCATCAACGGAGTCTGTTCCACCACCGAATACGGTGCGAGGTCTTCAGAAATCCGCGTCAGTAGCCGCCTGCCGATGTCCTGATGCACGAGCTCACGGCCGCGGTAACGCAAGGTCACCTTGGCCTTATCACCCTCGGTCAGGAAGCGGATGATGCTACGCAGTTTGACCTGGTAGTCCGCCTCTTCCGTCCCGGGACGAAACTTTACTTCCTTTACTTGAATCTGCTTCTGCTTACGCTTCGCCGCGTGCGCCTTCTTGTTTTGTTCGAACAAGAATTTGCCGAAATCCATCACTCGAACCACCGGGGGCTCCGCCATCGGCGAGACCTCGACGAGGTCCAGAGTCTGGGAGGTGGCCATTTGCAGCGCTTCCGCGCGTGTCATGACCCCTGCTTGGCTTCCATCGGCTGCGATCACTCGCACCGATGGTGCGGAGATCTCCTCATTGCGCCTAACCCGCTTCGACGTTGCGATACACGATCCTCCTAAAAAGTTTGTCCGCGGCTCGCGACTTCCTCGCGAAGAAAGGCATAAAGCTTCGGAAGCTCCATATTGCCGAGATCTTCGCCAGCGCGCGTGCGCACGGACAGGGTGCGCCCCTCCACTTCCCGATCGCCGGCGACCAGAAGGTAAGGGACGCGCTTAATTGTGTGCTCGCGGATTTTAAAGCCTACTTTCTCATACCTCAAGTCCGTTTCTACCCGAAGCCCCTGATTTTTCAGGTTTTCCGTCACTTCCTGGCAATATTTGTCCTGGGCGTTGGTAATTCCCATCACCACGCACTGAACCGGTGCCAACCAGGTGGGCAGTTTCCCAGCGTGATGTTCGATCAAAATCCCGGTAAAACGCTCCAAGGACCCGAACATGGCCCGGTGCAACATCACCGGGGTGTGCTTTTGGCTGTCCTCCGCCACGTAAGCCGCGCCAAGGCGAGCCGGCAGATTGAAGTCCACCTGCAAGGTGCCGCATTGCCAATCCCGACCAATGGCATCGCGCAACACAAACTCCAGCTTGGGACCGTAGAACGCCCCCTCCCCAGGGTTTAGCGTCGTTTCGATGCCGGCGGCCTCACAGGCGTAACGCAAAGCCGCCTCGGCCTTGTCCCAGATCTCATCCGACCCGACCCGCCTGGCCGGCCGATCCGAGAACTTGATGCGCACGTCCTCGAAGCCAAAGTCGCGATAAATGCTCAAGATCAGCTTGGTCACCGCGATCGATTCGGCCGTGATCTGATCGGGCGTGCAGAAAATGTGTGCATCATCCTGGGTAAAGGCCCGTACGCGCATGAGCCCGTGCAATGCGCCGGAGGGCTCGTAGCGGTGCACGGCGCCAAACTCGGCGAAACGCAGCGGCAGCTCGCGGTAGCTGCGTAAGCCCTGCTTGAACACCTGGATGTGCCCCGGACAGTTCATGGGTTTGAGGGCAAAAACCCGCTCATCGGGTGTCTGCGTCATGAACATGTTCTCGCCGAAGGTTTCGATGTGACCCGACTTGACCCACAACTCGCGGTCCATCACCTGTGGGGTGTTCACCTCTTGATATCCCGCCTCAGTCTGGCGCTGCCGCATGTAGGCGATTAGCTGCTGAAACAGCGCCCAACCCTTCGGATGCCAGAAAACGGCGCCCGGCGCTTCCTCCTGGAAATGAAACAGATCGAGTTCCTTGCCGATGCGCCGATGATCGCGCTTCTCCGCCTCTTCCAATTGGGTCAGATACGCCTTGAGCTGCTTTTCGTTGGCCCAGGCAGTGCCGTAGATCCGCTGCAACATTTCGTTGCGCGAATCGCCGCGCCAATAGGCGCCCGCCACCTTCGTGAGCTTGAATGCCTTGAGCTTGCCGGTGCTGGGAACATGAGGACCGCGGCATAGATCCTCCCAGTCTCCCTGTCCATAGAGACTGATCTTCTCGCCCTGCGGAATGGCGCTGATGATCTCCGCTTTGTAATGCTCGCCGATTTTCTTGAAATGCTCGATCGCAGCGTCCCTCGGCATGACGCGCCGATGCACCGGTAGGTCTTTCGCCGAGATTTCGGCCATGCGCGTCTCGATTGCCGCCAAATCCTCGGTCGAAAAGGGCCTCTTGTAGGCAAAATCGTAATAGAAGCCGTTGTCGATCACCGGCCCGATGGTGACCTGCGCCTCGGGATACAGCTCTTGAACCGCATTCGCCAGCAAGTGAGCGGTGGAATGCCGGATGATGTCCAACCCTTCCGGGTCCTTATCGGTCACGATGCTCAACGTCGCATCGGCATCGATCAGCGCCGAGGTATCCACCAGTTTGCCGTTGACCTTGCCGGCGAGAGCCGCTTTCGCGAGCCCCGGGCCAATGGAGAGGGCCACCTGCGCCACCGTGGGGGGCTGGTCGAAGTGCTTTTGGCTACCGTCGGGAAGAGTAATCACAGGCATACAGACATCTTATAGAAGGGCTCACAACCCAAAACTCAAGGGATGGTGCGCGCTAGTGGGATCGAACCACTGACCCCCACCATGTCAAGGTGATGCTCTACCGCTGAGCTAAGCGCGCAAGGCTTTCGGGCGCGAAAGATACCGGATTCGCCGCCGCCAATAAAGCAATACTAGCTGGATCCGTTGAAATTCACTCCTTTTGAGGCGCCGGCGCGGGTTTGGCGACGTACCGAAATTGGATCTCGCCGATGGTCACGATGTCCCCGTCATTGAGCACCTGCCGGGTCACCTTGCGGCCATTCAGAATGACGCCATTGGTGCTGTTGAGATCCTCGATAATCGCCTCGCGCGTGCCCGCCAGGATGAGGGCATGGTGACGGCTCACCGATGAGGAATCGATGTGTAGTTCGCATCCGGGCGCTCGGCCGATGCGGGTGCGGCGGCCCAACGGATGACTGATGCTGCGATCCCCATCGATTCGGATCAATTCGGGCGCCCATTCGGCGGTTACGCCGGCCGGCACCGGCACCGGGGAGACCGATCCCAGCCTTTCCATGCTGGTCTGAATTCGACCCAAGACGTTGGCGTTGTTGGACTCGCTGCGCTCCAGCCGGCGGATCAGGAATTCTCGTTCTTCCAACGCACCGCGGGTGCGTTCGAGCGCCGCACGCAATTTATCGCTCTCCTCGTTCAATGCATCGAATGCAGCGCTCTTGGCCGCGAGTTGCTCGGTCAACCGTTTCGCGTCGCCCTCAATCGCCTCGATCGGCCGGCGCGCCTCCTTCAAGTGCGCCATGAGCACGGTCATTTCCTGATCATGGGTCTCCTCCGCGGCCTCATGCTCGGTGATTTGCGCGGCATGTTGCGCCTGCAACTCCCCGATGCGCCGCTTGTCATCGCTTGAGTTCGCGCGCGCTTCATTCAACGCATGATCGCGAGCCGTCAGCTCGGCGCTCAGCCGGGTGCGCTCCTGGTCGGCCGCGGCCAGCGAGGCCGCCCACTCGCTGCGCAGCTGTTCGACCTGTCGCAACTCTTTTGCCTGTTGAGCGCTCGCGGAAGCCTGTAGCCCGGCCGCACTGCGCATTTTCTCGATCGTGGTGATGTGAGCGCCAACTTGGAATTCGAGATTCGCCACCTGGCTTTGCAATCGATTGCGCTCTGACTCCAGTGCTTCGCGGCCGCTGTCGGCGGCACCCGCACGCGCGTCCAGATCACGCAGCAAATTAAGATCAAAGCCCCGGCGCCAATCACGGCTGCGCAGAAGTTCCAGGTACGAGTGGGCTTGGGACTTTGCAACCGCGAGATCGGAGCGCGCGCCGCCGACCTCCGAATCGCTGCGCTTGCATTGCGAGGTGAGTTCAGCGATCGCTTGCTTGCTAGCCTTGAGCTCGGAAGTCATTGCATCGAGCTGCCGGCGGGCCGACGCCAACTCTCCTTCCAATTCCGTCCCGCTCTTCGCCCGCGCTTCCAGGGCGGGCACCACTCTGGCGTGCTCCTGTTGCAGGGCGGTTAGCTGTGCATCTCGTTCGCCGAGAGAATGCAACACCTGAGCGATCGTGGCTTCGCGCGAAACCAGCGAATCGCGCAAGGTTCGTGCCTCGACCTGATGACGCTCGGACTCGCGCAATGCCTCTTCGGCCTTGGTCCGCGCCGCCTCAGCCGCGGCGGCCCGCTCGGCCATTCTCTGCTCGATTTCCCGCGAACGCGCTTGCTCAGACTCGAGGGCGGCTCGGGCTGCCATCAGGTCTTTCTCCAGCGTGGCAGTACGCGCGGCGGCTGCCGCCTCGGCATCGTGCGCGCGCTCGTAGGCGCGCGTCATTGCCTCCAACTCGGCGCTCTGACGAGCGATGCGTTCCTCCACCGAACGCACGCTTTCGGCGAGCGACGGCAAATCGATGGGCGATCGAATGAAGTCCGGCGATGCACCTGCCGGAACCGGGGCGACGGGGCGCGATGCGTGGTCCATTCGCACTGCATCGTCCGCCACGTCAGGATCGAACGTCACGCCCTCGAGAATGGGCAGCTTGTCGGTCTTATCGGGATCTGCCTCATGCAGTTGACTGCTCTCTTTAGTCATGGCCCCTACCCCGCTCGGGTGTTCGGCAAGCCGAACGCCGATGCCTTGAGTTTTTGGATTTCATCCCGTACTCGCGCGGCCTGCTCGAACTCCAAGTTGCGCGCCAACTTGGTCATTTCAGCCTCGAGCTTCTTAATGCGTTTTACCGCCTGCTCAGGCGCCAACGGCGCAACTTCGGCGTCCGAACCGTAGCGCTCATTATCTTGAACGCCGCGTGCGCCTTCCATCACGTCCGCGACCGCCTTGACGATGCTTCGCGGCGTAATGCCATTTGCGGAATTGAATTCGATCTGTTTGTTGCGGCGCCGATCAGTCTCGGCGATGGCGCGTTCAATCGAGCCCGTGCGCACATCCGCATACAGTATGGCCTTGCCCTGAATGTTGCGCGCCGCCCGGCCAATGGTCTGGATCAACGAACCTTCCGATCTTAGGAATCCTTCCTTGTCGGCATCGAGGATGGCCACCAACGATACCTCCGGCATGTCGAGGCCTTCGCGCAGCAAATTGATGCCGACGATCACATCGAATTTCCCGAGGCGCAAGTCGCGAATGATTTCCGATCGCTCGACCGTCTCTATGTCCGCGTGCAGGTAGCGGACCCTGACCCCATGCTCGCTCAAGTACTCGGTCAAATCCTCGGCCATGCGCTTGGTGAGCGTGGTCACCAACACGCGTTCGTTCACCTGAGCGCGCAGCCGAATCTCCGACAACAAGTCGTCCACCTGGGCTCGCACCGGGCGAATCTCCACCGCAGGATCGGTCAATCCGGTCGGGCGAACCACCTGTTCCACGACCTGCCCGGAGACCCGCTTCTCGTAGGCCGCCGGCGTCGCCGAGACGTAGATGGTCTGCGGCGCCATATGCTCGAATTCCTCGAATCTCAAGGGGCGATTGTCGAGCGCCGAGGGCAAACGAAATCCGTATTCGACCAGTGTTTCCTTGCGCGAGCGATCACCTTTGTACATCGCACCCAGCTGCGGAATGGTCTGGTGGCTTTCGTCGATCACCAGCAACGAGTCTTTCGGCAAATAATCGAACAAGCACGGCGGCGGCTCGCCGGGCGAGCGTCCGGACAGATAGCGGGAATAGTTCTCGATGCCGGCGCAATAGCCGACCTCCTGCATCATCTCCAGATCAAACAGAGTGCGTTGCTGCAAACGTTGCGCTTCCACCAGCTTGCCGGCGGCATTGAGCTCAAGCAGGCGCGAGCGCAGTTCGTCGCGAATCTCCTCGACCGCCTTTTGCACCCGTTCCTTGGGCGTCACGTAATGAGTGGACGGATAGACCGTCAGGCGCGGAACTTTGCGCAGCACCTCGCCGGTCAAAGGATCGAAGAGACTCAGCGCCTCCACCCGATCATCAAATAACTCCACTCTGACCGCTTCGCGCTCTGATTCCGCCGGAAAAATATCGATGACATCGCCGCGCACGCGGTACGTGCCCTGCTGAAGATCAAGCTCGTTGCGTGTGTATTGCATGTCCGCAAGTCGGCGCAGCAGCTTGCGCTGCTCCAGCATGTCGCCGCGCGACATGTGCAGCACCATGCTCAAGTAGGCCTGCGGATCGCCCAAGCCGTAAATCGCCGACACGGTCGCCACAATGATGGAGTCGGGGCGTTCCAACAGCGCCTTGGTGGCGGACAAACGCATCTGTTCGATGTGTTCGTTGATCGATGCGTCCTTCTCAATGAACGTATCCGAGGCAGGCACGTAGGCCTCAGGTTGGTAGTAGTCGTAATAGGAAACGAAATACTCTACCGAGTTTCTCGGGAAGAACTCCTTGAACTCGCCATAAAGCTGCGCGGCCAGCGTTTTGTTGTGCGCCAGGACCAGGGTCGGGCGCTGCACTTTCTGGATGACGTTGGCGATGGTGAAAGTCTTGCCGGACCCGGTGACGCCCAAAAGCGTCTGATGCGCAAGACCGCTGCCAAGCCCGTCGACAAGCTTTTCAATCGCTTGCGGCTGATCACCGGCGGGCAGGTAATCGGAAAAGAGTTCGAAACTCATTTCAGCCATTCTCTCACGTTGAAGCCTTTCACGGCACGCGCCCTTGAGCACGCTGTGGCGCGCGCAATACAAACGACATCTGTCATAAGGCGCGGCGCTTGCCTGGCGTCAATTCGACTTTTTCCGTACACTGAAACCGTCGCATTTAACATAGGAATTTCCCTTGGCCGTCGTACTTTCCAAGCGCGTTCAAAAGGTTAAGCCCTCCCCGACCCTCGCGGTGACTGCGCGAGCGGCCCGGCTCAAAGCCGAGGGCAAGGACATCATCGGGCTGGGCGCCGGTGAGCCTGATTTCGACACGCCGGCATATATCGCAGATGCGGGCGTGGATGCGATTCGCAAGGGGATTACGCGCTATACGGCGGTCGACGGTACGGCGGAACTCAAGGACGCCATCATTGCCAAGTTCAAGCGCGACAATGCGCTCACCTACGAGCGCGCGCAAATTCTGGTCTCATCGGGCGCAAAGCAAACTTGTTTCAATGCGTGCGCCGCATTGCTCGATCCGGGCGATGAGTGCGTGATTCCCGCCCCGTACTGGGTGTCCTATCCTGACATGGCGTTGCTGGCAGACGGCGTTCCCGTGAGCGTGTACGCCGGCCCTTCTCAGGGGTACAAGATCACCGCCGCGCAGCTTGAGGCCGCGATCACGCCTCGCACCAAGCTTTTCATCATCAACAGTCCGAGCAACCCGACCGGGGCCGCCTACACCAAGGCAGAACTCCAGGCACTCGGCGCAGTGCTCGCCAAGCACCCGCAGATCATTATCGCCTCCGACGAGATGTACGAACATATTTACTGGGGCGTTGAGCCTTTCACCGCTTTCGCACAGGCGAATCCTCAACTCTACGACCGCACCATCACAATTAATGGTGTTTCGAAAGCCTATGCGATGACCGGTTGGCGCATCGGCTACTGCGGCGGACCGAAGGAAATCATCGCGGCGATGTCGACCATCCAAGGCCAATCCACATCCAATGCATCGAGCATTTCACAGCGCGCCTCCACCGTCGCGCTGAACGGCGATCAATCCTGTGTTGCCGAGATGAACAAGGCATTCAAGGCACGCCACGACTTCGTGGTCGCCGGGCTCAATGCCATTCCGGGAATATCCTGCCTGGCAGGCGCCGGCACATTTTATGCGTTTGCGCATGTCGAGGGCGCGATGCGCGCACTCGGCGTCAAGGACGACAACGAATTTGCCGAGTACCTGTTGGTGCACGCGGGCGTGGCCGTGGTCCCGGGATCCGGATTCGGCGCACCGAATCACATGCGCATCTCCTTTGCCTGCAGCATGGACACCTTGAAAGACGCGCTGCATCGCATCGAACGCGTGCTGGCGGCGCCGGCGCTGGCGAAACGCGCTTGAATCAGCGCATCCGTCGCTAGGGTACCCGGTGAAGTACAAGAACCTAGGCACCACGGGTCTGAAGGTCTCGGAGCTGTGCCTGGGGTGCATGACCTACGGTGTGCCCGAACGCGGCGATCACCCTTGGACCCTGCCGGAAGATCAAAGCCGGCCCTTGATCCGACAAGCGGTAGAGTTGGGTTTCAATTTTTTCGATACCGCCAATATCTATTCAGACGGCACCTCCGAGGAGATTGTTGGCCGGGCTCTGAAGGACTTCACCCAGCGCGATGACGTCGTGATCGCGACCAAGGTCTACGCCCCGATGGGCAAGGGAGCCAATGCCATCGGGTTATCGCGAAAAGCCATATTCACGGCGATCGACGCCAGCCTCAAGCGGCTCGGCGTTGACTATGTGGACCTGTATCAAACTCACCGCTGGGACTACAGGACGCCGATCGACGAGACCATGGAAGCGTTGCACGATGTGGTGAAAAGCGGCAAGGCTCGATATCTCGGCGCCTCATCCATGTGGGCCTGGCAGTTCAGTAAAGCCTTGCACGTGTCCCGGCAACACGGTTGGACACCTTTCGTCAGCATGCAAAACCATTACAACCTGCTGTACCGCGAGGAAGAACGCGAAATGATGCCTTTGTGCGCCGATCAGGGAATCGGTGTGCTGCCCTGGAGCCCGCTCGCCAGGGGACGCCTGACGCGCGCCTGGAATGAAGAAACCAAGCGGACACAGACCGATCAGTACGGAAGTACTCTATATGTATCCCATGCAGAAGCCGATCGCCGAGTGGTGGAGCAAGTTGCGAGCATCGCCGCCGCACGCGGGGTCCCCAAGGCACAAGTAGCGCTCTCCTGGATGACGCATAAGCCCTTCGTCACCGCCCCCATCATCGGGGCCTCCAAGCCCCAGCATCTGATTGATGCCGTTGGCGCTTTGTCGTTCAAGCTGGAAACCGAAGAAATCCGGCAGTTGGAAGCCCCTTACGTGCCCCACGCCATCAGCGGCCACGCCTGATTTCCCGGACGCAGGGCGAATTCCGGCGCTCAGTTTCTTGACTTAAGCCCCCGCCTTCCCGACAATCCGCGCCTCCTCCGTATTCCCCGGTAGCTCAGTGGTAGAGCGACGGACTGTTAATCCGTTGGTCGGCGGTTCGAATCCGTCCCGGGGAGCCAGTTTTTCGAAAAAATCCAAATTAAGCCGACCTGTTTCCCCGACTAGAAGGTCCTAATTCGAACCGCCGACAGACAAAAAGACGGTTCGACGACGCCGCGCAGCGGCGGCGATCGCCCCGCTAGGGCGACCCGAAGGGTGAGGCCGAAGGCCGAATAATCCGTCCCGGGGAGCCAGTAAAATTAATTACTTACGATTCTTTCTTGCGAACTTACTACGCTATCTCTGCGTATGCAACTGACCCCTCGTTACCACTTCGAATCCGAATTCGCGACGAGGGTTCGATTTGGAGCCGCGGAACTCGAATCCGAATCATTGCTGTCTCTGCTAAAGGCCGGCAGCCGGATCTAGTCGGGGCGAATGTTTGAACGTTGCATCAATGAATTCAAATGTGAGCTTAAGCGCGAGTAGGCTTGCTTCACGGGTGGTCTCGGGCGTCTGCCCGATAAAGCTGTGATCAACGTCGGGAATCATAGTCAGAGAGATGTGGCCACCCGCAGCGCTGACCGCATCGCGAAAACGCACGGATTGTTCAGGATCGACGGTTTTGTCAGCCGCACCATGTATCAGCAGAAACGGCGGCATATTTTTTTTTATGAAGTGCTGCGGACTCGCATTTTGCAATTGTTCCGGCGGGCAAATTCCACTGCATCCAAGTAGCTTGGCGATCGCGGGAGGCAAGGCTCCAGGCGACGGACTCGGCATCGTGGCGAGATCGAAGATGCCGTACCAGGTCACTGCGCCCTGAACGCAATCGCTTTGTTGCAAAACAGCCGTCAACTCCGGCGATGCCTGGGCCGGCGGTATAGGATCCCACTCCTTTACGCCGCAGGTCGTGGCAGCCAGCGCCGCCAGATGTCCACCCGCGGATCCTCCCCAAACGATGGCCCTCGAGGGGTCCATGCCGTACTCGGATGAGTGAGCACGCAAGAAGCGAATGGCCCGTTTCACATCCTGAATTGCCGCAGGAAATGGCGCTTCGCTACTCAGGCGGTAATTTAGGGAGGCAACGACATAGCCTCGCGCCGCAAGGGATGCGAGTACAGCGGGCCAATTATCGAATGCTCCTGATTGACGCGCGTGCCCATTCGCCCAGCCGCCCCCGTGAATGTAGAGAACGAGAGGTACAGCCGTAGCGGTAACGGGCGCCTGGTGCGGCGCGTATACATCCAGCGTAAGGGGCCTAAATCCGGGAATCGTCGCGTAGGTAACGTCTGCAAAGCTCGTAACACCACCTGGGAAAGGCACGCGCCGAACCGGATAGTGGTCGCCGAGAAACGGACTGGAATCGATCTGTGGCGGACTCGCGTGATCGGCCGCCAAAGCAAAGTCCAAGTTCGCCACACATGCCACCACTAAGACCAACGAGAATGCCGTGCGAGCATGGGGATGCATGCGGTGTTCCAACGATGACACGAACTCGTACGATATAATGCACGGACCAGTTAGTCAATTAGCTCTACGCGCGACACCAACGCTCGACCATGTCTACTACGATTTCACGGCGCCTCGCGAGTGCCTTTGGCGAGGTCATATCCTTGTCAAAAATCTGCGAAAAAGTGTAGCGATTCGAAACATTGTAGAAGCACAAGGCGCTTATCGACATATGGACCTCGACAGGATGGAGATCTTTTCGGAACTGTCTCTCTGAAATACCGCGATCCAGAAGTTTGCGCAGCATGGTCAAGACCGTCGATCGTCGCGCTTTGATGATGGCTAATTGGCCGATGTGATCTCCATGATGAATGTTCTCATTCATCACCAGACGCACAAAATCTGGGTGCTTAGTGTGATAGTCGAAGGTGGCGCGAACCAACTCGCGAAGGGCTTCAGTAGGAGGAAGTGCATCGAGGTCCAGCGAGGCCTCCAACGAGCGAATGTCCTCGTATGCCCTCTCTAGCACTGCTCTATACAGGCCGTCCTTACTGCCAAAGTAATAATAAATCATGCGCTTAACGGTATGGGTGCGCTCCGCAATCTCGTCGACCCGGCTTCCGCTCAGACCTTTCTTGGAGAACTCCTCAGTCGCGATCGCCAGAATATTCGCGCGCGCGGCAGCAGCGTCACGACTCCCATTCCCCTTGTCAGGTTCGATTTTACGACCGCCGCGTTTATCGCTTGGCTGTGTGCGCTGTCGTGTCGCTACTTCGGAAGTCGCCATATCAGGAGCCTCGTACCTATCCCAGCGAAGTAGGATAGCGCAGCAGACCGCTGACCTCTAATCGCCGGGCATTTCCCCAAAATGGCGCAGCATTCTTGCTCGATTGGCAGACTTGCCGGTAAAAATTTCAAAAGCTGACGCGGCCTGCAGGACCGCCATCCCGCCACCATCCAAAGTGCGGCATCCGAGCGCTCTGGCCTGGCGCAATAGTTCAGTCTCAAGGGGAAAGTAAACCACTTCAGCCACCCAGAGGTCGCGATGCAACGCGTCCTCGGCGATAGGGAGACCAGGATGTTCACGCATTCCAGTGGGCGTGGCGTGCACCAACCCCTGGGCCGATCTGAGCGCGTTCGCCGCGTTGTCTACCACGGTAAGCCGTGACGGGTCGAAAAATTGCGACAGATTCTTCACCAAACTCGCCGCTCGGCCCGGCATGGTATCGGCGATGCCTACATGGGAAGCACCTAGCTTCAGCAAGGTGTACGCGGTGGCTGCGCCCGCACCGCCGGCACCGATTTGGACCACTCGTTCCAGTCCCGCGCCCGGCAACCCTCGAGTGAAGCTATCGGCGAAGCCCGAAGCATCGGTATTAAAGCCCTTTCTGCGACCGTCGATGAACTGCACCGTATTGACCGCGCCTATGGCGCGGGCTTCCTCGCTCAAATCATGCAACAAAGGGATGATCGCTTGCTTGCAGGGATGCGTAATGTTGAGACCGGCGAATCCCATGAGTTCTGCGCTGTGAAGCAGGTCCGACAGAGAATCCACATCCCGGCCCAAGACATTCAAGTCCAATAATTGGTACAGCAATACCAGGCCGAGTTCTCGCGCCTCGCGTTCGTGCATCAACGGAGATTTCGAACGCTGGATATCCTTGCCCACGAGCCCGATCAGGTACGAGCGCGGCGCTGCCATGTTCAAATCCGGCAAACCTCCGTCCGTGTGCGAATAAATGTCGTTCAACGTTGCTCACCCGCTTCATCCGCCCTGATGTGCGCACACGCTTGACAGGGAGTAACTAGATAGTTAATTATCCTACCCTGTCGATCTTGCAAGGTAAAGAGGCGGACGCTGCCAGCGTCGAAGCTCACAAGCTGCGAGATGAAATGATGGATCGCATTGCGGGCGGCCAACGAAAATTGGGGGTAACAATGGCTAATTTCAAGCGGTATTGGTTTCGCGCGTATGCGATCGTTGACAGAGCACTACCGTTGTTTTTGGCGATGGGAACACTGTCGCTCTTGGCAACAAGCGTACCGGCCGCTGACAAGACATCAGCAGGCGCCAAAGAAG
The DNA here is from genome assembly GCA_963775565.1 of uncultured Gammaproteobacteria bacterium. Taxonomy (GTDB): domain Bacteria; phylum Pseudomonadota; class Gammaproteobacteria; order Steroidobacterales; family Steroidobacteraceae; genus Bog-1198. The sequence continues at coordinate 18,556 of CAVZJP010000002.1, read as the reverse complement.
ATGACCTGGCGGAAATCGTCGTCACTGGCTCACTAATTGCGGATCCGAATAATCGATCGGCGAGCCCTATTGTCATTACAACGGCTGCTGACTTGCAACAATCGGGGAAAGTTACCGTCGAATCGGCACTCAATCAGCTCCCCATGTTCGCGCCGACAGGAACCGCCGCCAACGGCGGTCAGGGTACCGGCGGCCACGCGACGCTCAACCTATATGGTCTGGGCTCGAATCGAAATCTCGTGTTGCTGGATGGGCGGCGCTTGCCTCCTGCCGATATCACTGGCTCCGTTGACGTCAATCTGATCCCGGACTCTATTCTCTCAGGCGTGCAAACCATCACAGGCGGCGCTTCAGCGGTCTATGGATCTGAAGCAATATCGGGCGTGATCAACTTTATTACGCTAAAGGATTTCGAGGGCGTCGCTGCCGACGCCCAATACGGCAACTCTTCGCAAGGCGACCTCGGACAAACAGCGGTTTCTCTGGCGTTCGGCAGTAAATTCGCCGACGACAGGGGACATATGCTGTTGTCGGTCGCGGACACGCATCGTGAAGCACTGTATGGGAATCAGCGCGGATTTTACGACTTTGTGACGCCATCCTCGTATATAGGACAAGGGACCTTCGTTCCCTCTGCCAGCAATCTGCCGAGCCAGGCGGCGGTCAACAATCTATTCTCCGGATACGGCGCTGCGACGCCTGTTCCCAACACTTTGAATCTCGGATTTAATGACAACGGCAGCCTCTTTACTCAAACAGGCGCCAAGAATTATCAGGGCCCGACCACCAACGGCTATGCCATTCTCGCGGGCAATGTTCGGATGCCGGTCGGTCCGCAGACAATCATACAAAACCCTCTCGACCGCAAGTCGATTTTTAGTAAAGTCGACTTCGACATAAATCCTGCGCTGACACTGTACGGTCAGTTTCTCTATGTCGATTCCGATGTCACCACCAGCAGCGGGCACAGCCTGACTCAGTTCGGCACCCTGACTACTATTCCGGTCACCAATCCATTTATACCCGCGGATCTCGCGACACTGTTGGCGTCACGCCCCAATCCCGCCGCCCCGTTCACTTGGAACGGCCGTTACGTGGGTATCCCCAACAAGGCTTGGGACGAAGACTATAAGACCTCACAGTTCCTGGTTGGCGCGAAAGGACTTATCCCCATCAAGGACTGGACTTGGGATATCTACGCGGACTACGACACCACCGACCACTTGCAGTCAAACTACAACGCCGTTCTAAAGAGCCAAGTTCAAAACCTGTTGAACGCACCCGATGGCGGCAATACGCTCTGCGCGGGTGGATTCGATCCCTTCGGACTCGTCAATAGCACGAATATCTCTCCGGCTTGCCAGGCCTACATGACGACCACGGCTAAGAGCACCGAGGCGCTGACGCAGCAGGACGTTCAGGGCGTGATCCAGGGTTCGTTATTTTCTCTGCCGGCCGGCCCGGTAAAGATGGCACTGTTGGGCGATCACCGGCGCAACACTTACGACTACAGCCCGGACTCGCAGCTCGCCGCGCAGAACATCGAGGCCGTGGTCGCTTCGCAGCCGGCACACGGCGCCATCGGAGTCAACGAGGTTGCTGTGCAATTTGATGTCCCTATTCTGGCGGACGCTCCGTTCGCCAGGCGCCTCGATGTGGACGCGGCGTTCCGGCATTCGGACTACACCACCTCCGGCGGAGTGAATAGCTACGAAGGCGACATAAAGTGGACGCCGGTGGAGGGCTTCCTGGTGCGCGGCGGTTATCAGCGCGCGGTGCGCGCGCCGAATATCGGCGAACTCTTTGCCGCGGCCAGCGGTACCCAAGTCGCGTTCGGAACACCTCCCGCCTCCATTGGCGATCCCTGCGACATCCGCTCTCCGGCTCGCACCGGTGCTGGGGGAAACAGCGTGAGGTCCCTGTGCCTCGCGCAGGGAATCCCCGCGTCGGTAATCGATACTTACGAATTCCCGACTACGGCAACAGAAGGCCTAACGCAAGGCAATCCGGATCTGAAGCCTGAAACGGCTGATACTTTCAACTTTGGCTTTTCGTGGCAGTCGCATGCTGATTCGCCTCTGTTGAGCAACATCACGGCATCGATCGACTACTTCAATATCAAGATTACCGATGTGATTTCCGTGGTACCCGGCCTAACCGCATTGAGCAAGTGCTACAACTTGGACGGCTCCAATCCGAGTTATTCCCCATCCAACCCCTTCTGCGCATTGCTCGAGCGCGATTCGAACGGTCTGCTGCAGATCATCAACACGCCCTATTTCAATTTGGGCGGCCTCAAGACGGACGGGGTCGATCTGCAATTTGGATGGAATGCAGCTTTGGGGGATATGGGTCTGGGCTTCATACCCGGCCGACTATCTGTCGATACCAACATTGGCTTCACCCCGGAATACGCCGTGCAAACTCTACCGGGGACGGCGTTTGCAAATTATGCAGGTACCAATACCATTGCACCCAGTACAACGACAGCCGGGAGCTTTCCGCGGTGGAAGGGTCTCACGAGCTTTGGCTACCACGTGGGCGGCGCGGATGTCGCCCTGCGCTGGCGCGTGCAATCCGCCATGGAAGACGTAACGTATGTGACAACACCGAAAACGCCCGGCATCGGCGTTGGCGCGTACAACTTGTTCGACCTATTCGGCTCTTACGCGATTGATAAGACATGGAGCGTGCGTGCAGGCATAACCAACTTGATGAATCACGGACCGGTATTCGTGTCGAGCTCGCAGACCAGCACCGATCCTGGTGTATTCGATGTGGTGGGTCGGTCATACTTCGTTGGCGTGCACATGAAATTGTAGGAAACCTGCTCCGTGCACAAGTTAAGGCTGTCGAGCCTCGCCATCGGCGCGCTGCTGCTCTGTTGGGCCAATTTGGAAGCCTCGATGGCGCCGATTGCCGGCGACCCGATTGCCACACGCTCCGGGAAGGTGTCGGGCACAAGACTATCGTCCGGCGTGCGCGCCTACCTCGGTGTCCCCTATGCGAGGAAGCCAATCGGAAATCTGCGCTGGGCTGCCCCACAGCCAATAGGGTGGGAAGGGGTCTGGAACGCGGATCGCACTGGACCCGAGTGTATCCAAGTGTTGCGGCCTCACAATATCAATCACTATTTCGGTGAGGAGCCCACCAGCGAAGACTGCCTTTACCTAAACGTCTGGGTGCCCCCCGAAGCCCATGGGTCCGGCAAATTGCCCGTTGTTGTCTTTATATATGGCGGCGGCGGCACAGTCGGATCATCCGGAATGGCAGTTTACTCCGGCGAGCAGGTCGCTCAACGCGGAGCTGTTTTCGTCAGTTTCAATTACCGGCTCGGCATCTTGGGATTTCTTGCCCACCCTGAGTTGACTGGCGAACAAGGAGGCCATTCCGGCAATTACGGTTATTTGGATCAGAATGCCGCGCTGCAGTGGGTTCACGATAATATTGCGGCCTTCGGCGGCGATCCGGCAAAGGTCGTCATCACCGGGCAATCCTTCGGCGCAGGATCGGTTGCCGCGCAACTATTCAGTCCCCTCTCTCAAGGGCTATTTCGCGCCGCCGCAATGTGGAGTGCTTGCAGTTTTACCAGCGCTACGGTCCCTTTGCGGGAAGCCGAGAAAATCGGCCTGGAAGTACAGCAGCGTCTAAACGTGTCGGGCCTGACTGATCTTCGCAGCGTCCCGGCTGACAAACTCCTGGCGCTGCAAGAAGAACATCAACTGGGCGCCAATGTGCAAGGGGTTCGTCTGCCCCCGACGATTGACGGACTGTTTTGGACCAGTGACAAAGCTCAGACACTGGCGTCGCATCGGTTCAATGACGTCCCAATCATGGTTGGATCCAATAGCGATGATTTGGATTCGAACTGGAGCCCGCTGACCAAAGCAACGACAGTCGAAGAATTCAAAGAAGCTGCCAACAAACTCTACGGCTCAGACGCGAGTGAGTTTTTGAGATTGTTTCCCGTACGATACGATGCCGACGTTCCCCGCGTCGCCCACCTAGCAGCTCGGGAATCGGGTTTCTTAGGCCAATCACGAAATTGCGCCGAATTGCAGGCGAAATATAATCGCTCGGCATCTTACATCGAAGTCTTCGCCCATAAGCATTCTTATGCACCAGACGCCAGAATTTCAGATCAAAACATCCCCACTGTGGGGGCCTATCACACCGCCGATGTACCCTTTTGGTTCGGCACCCTGGAGGCCTTCAACCAGCTGCGCACCACCCGTCAGTGGAGCGCGCAGGACCGTGCATTGTCGGATTCGATGATGAGCTCCCTGATTTCGTTCGCCGGCACTGGCAACCCTTCGACCCCCGAGATACCTTGGCCAGCATACTCGCGCCAGCAGGAGAGATTCGTACTCTTTGGCGCCGGCGTCACAGTCGAGTCTCTGGACCCGCGCCGCATGAATTGGTTGCAATCACATCCCGTACCGTTGGGCGAGCGTACAGTTCCAACTCGCGCTACCCGTGACTAGGCAAGGCGCCGCCCACCGTTATCGCGGCCGGTGGTCGCTGGGTTTCTCCCTCTTGGTGATGGCATCCTGTGCCGCTCTTGGTGACGCTGCGGTTCCGGCCGATGCGGTCAATTGCAAGTCATCGAAGGAACTGCAGTTCGTCTACGGCGCCTTGAGACCGGAAGACCTTGCGCACATCATCGGAACTCGCTGGCTTGTGGCGAGCGGATTCAGCGACGGCGCGGGTCTTAAGCTCATTGACACCACCGCCATGACGCTGCGCACCTGGTATACCCGCGAGAGCGCGCAGATTCACAAGAGCGATGGCCCCGGCATGAGGTGCCCTTCTCCACCGGACCCAAGAACGTTCAACGTTCAAGGCATCAGCTTACGGATCTCTAAGACCGGCATTCATACGCTCTACACCACGAATCACGGCGGACGAGAGAGCATCGAGATTTTCTCCATCGATGCGCGTGCCGATCCCCCGGTTCTCACCTGGAATGACTGCGTCGTCCTGCCCCAGGGAGTGGCTGCGAATGCAGTGGCAAGTTTTTCCGACGGCACGATTCTGATCACCGAATTAACGCGCCCCGGAACAACCATTGCCGACTTTGTTAATGGCAAAAGGACGGGTGCCGTATATGCGTTAGCGCCAGGAGCGAAGGCCTTCATTCCGCTCGTGGGAACAGAGTTGCCCGGCAATAACGGGATTGAGACAGCACCCGACGACAGCGAGTTCTATGTCGTAGCCTTTGGCTGGCATGCCGTGGTGGCATTCTCTCGAGCCGATCCCTCTAAACCCCTGCGAATGTCGGCCGCGCCAGGATTCATGCCGGACAACATTCACTGGAGCGCCGGTCGCTTGATTGCGGCAGGCATGCAGACAGATGAGCCGGGATGCGGAGGATCGCGAATGATCGTGAACGGCATCGCTGATGGGATGCGCTGCCACCGCGGCTACGTGGTTGCACAACTCGAGCCGCATTCCATGACTTACCGAGTCATCGCCTACGCGGAACCGGACCCGGCTTTCAATGGAGTATCGGGTGCGGTTCTCATCGGCAATGAATTGTGGCTTAGCTCTTACCAGGCAGACCGCATTGCGCACCGGACTTTGCCGTGGATCGAACCGAATCACTAGTCTTGGCGCTGGTCCTTGTAGCGAGCCTGCGCGGCGAGGCGGACATTCGAATTACCGGCGCCGTAACCTTCGTATCCGCGCCGTTCGACGACTTCAAAAAACACTCGCTTTTCAAACGCCCGCGAGTAGAAGTGATAATACTCCCCAGTGCTGTCCCGATCATAAAACATGTTCGCGTCGCGGAGCATCGCCGTTGCTTCTTTCGTTAAACCGAAGCGCGCGCGCAAATCGTCGTAATAATTCGGCGGCACTGGAAGAACGGCCAATTCCAGCGCTTGAGTGGCGCGCGCGGCCTTGAAGATATCGTCCGTTTGGAAAGCGATATGTTGAACCCCAGCGCCCATCCCTCCCTGGACAAATCGAGCCGCCAAGGTTTGCGTGGCGCTGGAACCATTCAACGTCACCCGGAACCCGCCGTCGGCAGACTCGATCGCCTGACTCTGCACCAAGCCCAGAGTATCGGCTAATTCGATCGGGGCCTTCTTGGTCAAGTCAAAGAGGGAGGTGTAGTACAGCTGCCATGACAAAAATTCCTCCATCCGCATTGCCTGCGAGAAGTGATCGACCCGCATCAATCGAATGGATTGCCGAGCGTCGGCGGATCCAGGTTCAACGGGGAGAAAATCATGCGTCCAGTGGCCTTGGCCGCGATCCGGCTCCGTGAAGTAGGTCAATGCTCCGCCGACACCGCGAATCCATGGAATGGCCAGCTCGCCTTCGGCTACCTTCTGCTGGAAAGTCTCCATGTTCAATGCCTCAGCCCGCGCCAAGGCTTGGTGGGTATTGTTGACACGCAGGGCGATGGCGCACACGGCAGCACCGTGTATCTGCCAATGAGCATGGGCCCATCCAACCGCGTCGCGATTGATTACCAAATTGACGTCGCCCTGCCGCCACAAGCTCACATCTTTTGATCGGTGTTCGCCGACTCGTTCAAACCCCAAGCCTGAGAATAATCTCGCCAGTGCCGGTGCCTCACTCGAGTGCACGGCGAACTCGACAAAATCGATACCTAAGATTTGTACTCGGGTTGGCAGGGGTTTTGAGACGCTGGCATGATCCTGAAGCATCGTCAATGAACGAAGGCCGTCGACCGCGACCTGCGAAGCCGACCATTCCCTGAATCGATCATTGAAAATCTCGAGCGACAGAGGCCCTATATAACCCCGACGCACCGCTGCAGCCACGTAGGCGGCGACCGGGAAATCGCCCTGGTAGGGCAAGCAGCGGAAGTGCCGGCTCCAATACAGATAGTCCATGGGCATTTCCGGAGCATCTGCAATCTGCATCAGAAATATCTTTTCGGGTGCTATATCGTCAATGCTCTCTATCGGGATCTTCCGCGCAAGCGAATGAAAGCTGTCGAGAATGATTCCGATAGCAGGGTGATTCACTCGACGAACGATATCCCAGGCTCGACGATGATCATTGACGTGCCGTCCCCATGCCAAAGCCTCGTAACCTACCCGCAGTCCACGTCTGCCGGCTCGCTCGCCGAGCAACCGGAAATCGTCCACCAGCCGATCGAAATCTCCGGACGCCTCGCGGTGCACGCTGCTGCAAACCAGCATCAATTCAGCGCCAATACTCTGCATTACATCGAATTTGGCCTCCGCGCGAGCAAATGCACGAGCACGAAGATCGCCCGCGAGCCCTTCGAAGTCGCGGAAGGGCTGATAGCAAGTGCAAACAAGGCCAAAGTCCACGATCATGCGGCCGACATCCGCCGCGGTTCCGTCAAAGCCCAACAAATCGCTCTCGAAAATTTCCACGCCGCCGTAACCCGCATCTGCGATTGCTGCAAGCTTGCGATCCAGAGTTCCGCTGATTGAGACTGTGGCGATGGAGCTGAGCACACAGCAAAAATCGCTCAATTAGGAGACTAAATCCAAGACATTTAGCGGGGCGATATATACCTTGGTGTTATATTATCGAGCATGTTGAATTTCAGACAAATCGAAGTATTCAGGGCGATCATGTTGACGCGCACCATGAATGCTGCGGCCCAAATGCTCGGCGCCTCGCAACCAGGCTTGAGCCGAACGATCAAGCATCTAGAAGGCCGGCTGGGTTTCCTGCTTTTCGACCGGGTGCGCGGCAGGCTCGTGCCGACAGCTGAGGCGAACGCCCTGTTCCTTGAGATTGAACACATCCATCACAGCATCGAAAATCTAGATCACCTCGTGGCCCGCCTTGGCGCCGGTGAGAGCTTGGTGTTTCGCCTGGGCGCGTCTCCCTCTCTCGGCCGTGGGTTCGCTCCCGAACTGCTGCGTGGGCTGCAGCACGCCTACCCGCAGCTGCTGATTCAATTCGACATCCTTTCGGTCGAACAAATGACCGACTATCTGGTCGTCGGCCGCAGCGAATATGCACTGTCGGTGTACGTGATCGATCATCCGAATCTTGTCAGCACTCACATTGGGGTGACGCAAATGGTTGCAGTGCTTCCGGCGGATCATCCTCTAGTATCAAAGAAATCCATAACGATCGGCGAATTGTTGGGCGAAAGGCTTGTTTCATTCGCTGCCGATACCCCGCATGGCCGCGCGATTGCGGAAATGTGCCAGAAGGCGGGTAAGAATTTGGTGACTTCTACCCGGGTCCGCTTTGCCGAAACCGCTTGTGCTTTTGTGGCGCGCGGCCTCGGTGTAACGATTGTCGACGAGCAAACCGCTCGAGATTCGGGATTTCCGAATATCAGCAGAATACCGATCAAGGAGGCATCCGTAATGCCTGTCTATCTGCACCGTAATCGCCGCGCTCCTCGTTCCAAAGTCAGCGCGACCTTCGAGAAACTGTGTCGACAGCGTGGGGCAGCGGTGCTCGCCGGCAAGCGGTTATAACTCTATGTTATTGCCACGGCCAAAGTATTTATTACCGCAGTTTGAGCGCGCCAGCTACGCTAGTGAATGGCGATAACTAACGGTCGCAAAACGGGAACCAACCAATTCGCCGGCGAGTCCACGTGGGCATCAACGCGAATTCTCGTAATCGGGCTGTGCTTTCTTCTCAGCATGTTGGATGGCGCAGATTTACTGATCATGTCGTACATCGCTCCCGTATTGTCGGTCGCTTGGGCCGTCAGTCCTGAGCGTTTGGGCGTATTGTTTAGCGCGAGTCTTGCGGGAATGGCGATTGGATGCCTGCTGATTGCGCCTTTGGCAGACCGGTACGGCCGCCGCTTCATGCTCGTTGCGGCACTTGCGGTTACAGCCGGCGCGATGATCGCTTCCGCGCTTACACGCGATGTCCCCGAGCTGATGGTGTCTCGGCTTTTCGTCGGAATCGGAGTCGGAACGATCGGCGTGACGATGACGACCTTGGCTGCCGAATATGCGCCGAAAAAGCACGCCAGCTTTGCGGTGGGATTTGTCCAGGCTGGTTGGCCCTTCGGCTCCATTATCACCGCATTTGCGGCCGCCAGCATCCTACCTGCACACAGTTGGCAGTCCCTGCTAATGGCCATTGGCGCTCTCAGCCTCGGCCTTCTCGTACTGGTCTTTTTCTTACTTCCGGAGTCGGCCTCATTTCTGATGGTTCGCCGCCCCGCTCGCGCACTGGAGAAGATCAACGCTATTCACCGTCGCCTACATCTGACCCCTCTTGACGAGTTACCTCGGATCGAGCAACGAAGGCCGGGCTTCGGCATCGGCGAACTCTTCAGTGGCGATCGGTTTGTACCGAGCATTCTGCTTTGGTGCGCCGTTACTCTAGGATATTTCGACCTGTATTTCGTGATCTCGTGGATCCCGAAGCTGGTAACTCAATCCGGGTTGCCGCTTACTCAGGCCATATACGCGGGAGGGACTTACAACCTGGGTGCCTTCCTAGGTACAGCGGCAGTGGGCTGGATCGCCATTCGCTACCGACTGAATCGCGTCGTCTCATGCTATTTGGGTCTTGGGGCAGTGGCGATGCTGATATTCGGTGGATTGACGATGCCGGTTTCCCTGACGCTGATTACAGCCCTCATCATTGGCGTGACGGTCCAAGGGGGATTCAACGGCTTTTGGGCCCTCGCCGCTCAGCTATATCCTGTCGACATGCGCAGCACGGGTGTGGGATGGGCTCTTGGTGTCGGGCGGATCGGCGCCGTGCTCGGCCCGATCGTAGGCGGCCTTTTGGTAGGATCGCAGGTATCGCTGCCGATTATCTTTTGCATTTTTGCCGCCCCTCTTGGGGCTGCATCAGCGATGACATTAAGAATCGTGCCGCCACGCATTTCGTAGGAGTCTTCCGTCGGGGCTGCGGGTACCGACCGGTCTGCACGATCTTATCCGCTCACATCTGACAATGTCCGCCAGCAGCCACCATTTAGAAAGGGTGTTTTTGGGGGTATCTCAAACGAACTGAAGTCGAAATACCCTAGAATTCTCGATGTTTTCTCGCTGATTTCGGTTCCGTCCCGGGGAGCCAGTAAAAACAATAAGTTACGGTTCTTTCTTGTGAATTTACTACGCTATCCTAGCGTATGCAATTGAGCCCTCGTTTGTCACTTCGAATCCTAACCCCGGTCGCGGGTGCGCAGACAACGGGACCCATGGTGCATGGTTGTGGACGCCGATCCGCCGACCGCCAGTGAGGCCGCCGGCCCTCACGGGAGCCTTTGAAGGGTTTCAGTTAATCGACTGACCCAATCGCCGGCGTGTCGCTGGCTGGAAAAGTCTCCTCGAGAGCCTCATCCAATCGCGCATCTTGATGCGCTCGCTGGGCCGCTGTGGGCCGATTCACGAGCCATTGAGCGACATTGGCGGAGAATTGCCGAATGGACCGTCGCGCTTCAGGCGATTTCTCCAAGGCATCGCCCGGCGCCTCCGTCACAAAGCTGGGTTTGCCGCACGAGATGTCCCAGTTGTAATCGGCGAAATGATGAAAAGTCGATTGCGCAATCGCGCGACCGCCGTCGGCCGATTCCTCAAAAGCCACGGCGACGTTAAAGACCCGACCCGTCACTTGACTCTTGCTTGTAGCGATCACCCTCGCCGAGGGATCTCTCGGCGGCGCATCTACCTCGCCCTCATGAGGGTGTGACGGAAGAAAACGGATGCGGCCGCTCACCGAGTGAAGATCGGCCAGCACGGGATGCAGAGGTTCCACGATGGCGATTTCCTGAAAATCTCCGTTTGCACCTGAGTGGTAGTTTGGCCAGACAATGTTGCGGGTAAAAGGATCGTCGATCGTTTGCCGACCGACATTGGGATGCACGTTCTTGCTGTGAAAATGATGGGCATCACCAATCCTTTTTACGGAACACAATGAGCAGCCCAAGTCCATGTGGTCACGCGTCAGCAGAACACCGCCGCCCTGGCGCGAAAAAAGAGAGATCGCGGCGCAATCCTCCTGGGTCAACCCGTCACCGGCGTCAACGGCAAAGAGCCACAATGAATCGAAACCCTCGTTATGGAGATTCGCCAGAACCCGATCCGGATGCCCTAATGAATCGCGATCACGGGTGGTGACCTCAAACAACGATGCCCCCAACGCATCTTTGAGAGTCGACAGGAAAGCTGAGAGTTGACTGAAACGGGCGATTGACCAGTCATCCGCGCTTGTCGGGATCGTAGTCTGAAGCAGTATCCTCGCGGGTCGGCTCATTGGGAATCTCTTCAGCCCCGTCCCTCACCTGCTGCTTGCTCGGTCAATGTATTGGTTGCCTCGGGAATGGCATCGAGCCGCTCCTTCGGAATAGGATGCCCGCTGACATCCGATAGGCCATAACTGCCCTCTTCGATTTTCTTCAGCGCACGATCCACCTGCGCAAGCCTCGCGACATCGCGAGCCACCAGATTGCCCTCTCTTTCCAGAGTATCCAGCTTCTGCGCGTCATCCTCGTATTCCCGCGCTTGTAGATCCAACTGACTGTTGGTGTTGTTTTCGTCGGTCTCCGCAATGCCGCCGTTGCTACGAAGTTCAGCGCGCAGCTTCGCAAGCTGCCGTCGCTTTTGCTCGATATATGCCGCTTCCAGTCTGTGTGATTCATTGCCCACTGTCGACCCCTCTGTCCCTTGATCGGTACCAAGCAATCGATCATTACTTCACTGCAGTGTTTCAGTTATATCATTCATCTTCTTTGAGCGCCAAAGCACACTGAGACCAATTCTCGCTTAGTCGCTCCGGGGTTCTTGGCCGGCGACCTGCCGCAACAAATCTCTCGCATAAAAGAGAACTCCAAAAAACCCCACGATGGACCCGAAGAAGATGATCGCGCTGACTAGTAGGCCGTACATAATTTAACTCGCGGACGGATCCAGGGCACCCAGGGCTCGGGCAATCCGTAAATTGATTCTCGATACATTGCGCAGTGCGATTGCCAACTGCCGATCCGGCCACGAATTAACCATACGCGACGTCAGTGCTCTGTCCGACTTCGATAATGTAACCGTCGGGATCGCGGATATAGCAGCGTATCTCGCCGTACTTTGGTATTGGCCCCGTCATGAACTCCGCTCCACGACTCTTCCATGATTCGTAGCACGCTTGAATATCCGCAACGCGGAAATTCATGAAGCTGCTTATGTGATTCGGGTCGGGTACGCTCAGCCTTACTGTCGGCTTATCCGGGGTCGGTCCGCCCCCAACGTTCAGGATCATCCAAATATTCGCAAGCTGAAGGTAACCCGGCGCGTTGCCGTCACCCAGGCTCAGAATGCTGGCGCCGAAGACCTTTTCGTAGTAGCGAGCCGATCGTTCGATATCGGCGACAGTGAGAAAATGCGCGATGCTGATCCCCTCTCGCGGGGGCATCTCGTAGCTCTTCTGTCCGATTTGTACATTGCTCATTGTCGACTCCAATCCTTGAAAATAGATGAAACATTCGCATCTGCGGCAATGCTTGTTACGGCTGCGGGAATCCGAACATCAACCACGACTGATTGGCCACCCAATGCGGGTATAGCTGCGTCATCTGATCGAACAGCTCCTGCTCGGACGTTGCGGATTTCTGCACCCGATCGAAGTCCTGTAGGTAACGCTTGGTCTCCTGGATCGCCGAAGGAGAATCCGGTGCGCCGGGCTTTTTATGACCGGCGACAACAATCGAGGGATTCAGCGCCGCTAATCCGTCTAGCGCCGTGATCCAATTCTTTCGGCTTTCGGGGGTGGTGTCGCCGACGTACATGCGGCATTGGTTGTACACGACGTCGCCAGCGACAATAAGGCCGATCGATGGAACATATAGAGACGTCGAATCGGGACTATCGGTGCGCCCCTGCTCGATGATCCGCAATTCGTGACCCTCGAGAGTGAACGAATCCTGCTCATAGGCATCAGGGGCAACCAACTTTGTGGGCACTTGCCCTGGAAACAATCTGCGGGCCAGCCGCTCCACCGTGGGTGTGAAAGACAACTGCATGTCATTCACCGTCTTGGGCGTTGCTATCGCGCGAGCGGCCGGGAAGCGGTCGAGCAGAATGCCCAGACCGTAAAAGTGATCGAAATGACTGTGCGTTATGTAGATGGTCTCTAGGTTGCGATTGTGCAGAGCAACCCAATTCGCGAGAGCCTCGGCCTCCGCCACCGTCGTCATTGCGTCTACCAGTACCGCGTCGTACTCGCCGAAGATTAAGGTCGACGTGCTCGGGTCAAACCCGAGCGCTTCGCCGAAGGGCTTTTGGCGCTCCCCGACCATACTCTTTCCCGGGGCAGTAAAAACGTTAACATTTAGCGCCGACGCGACGGGCGCGCTCACGCGCGTGGTCTCTTTTAGTCCATTTGTGCCGCACATTACATACTCCTTCCAATCTCAGAGCGAGTGATTGTCTGGTTGTTATTGGGCCAGAACAAAATGAGCCACGATATTGGACGTTGGTATTGGTAATGCATTTTTGTCGACTGAAGCACCTTCCTGAGGTGCCATGGCGCTCCCACTCTCTCGAGATCCGCCGACACCATGGTGCAATCGATTCGGCTGCAAAATTATGATCGGATGCTCGCTCTGGAATCGATGATGTCATTCGAACATAAGGGCGTGGTTAATGGGCGTTACTAAATCGGACAGTGCATTCTCTGTCGACAACGGCAACGAGTGGAAGGTGGACACGAAGATCGAACTGGTCGTGATCCCTGTCTCAGATGTGGATCGCGTTAAAGGCTTCTACGCAGCCCTAGGCTGGCGACTCGATATAGATTTCGCGGCGTGCAAAGACTATCGCGTTGTACAGTTCACGCCCCCAGGTTCGGCGTGCTCGATCATCTTCGGGATCGGGATCACGCCGGCAGCTCCGGGATCTGTGGCGGGTCTCTATCTCATCGTATCCGACATCGAGACCGCGCGGGCCGATATGATCGACCGCGGGGTGAAGGTAAGTGAACCCTTCTACGACTCGGGTGGAATATTTCACCACCTCAACGGAAAGGGCATCGTCCACGGCTTGCACCCGCAGCGACGAAGTTATGGTACCTATGCGTCGTTTAGCGACCCTGATGGTAACGGCTGGTTTTTGCAGGAGGTCACCGCGCGCCTCCCCGGGCGCGAGTTTTCCTCCAACACTGAGTTTACTGCGCCTACGGAGTTGGCACGCGCCTTACGACGGGCGGCGACGGCGCACCATGAGCATGAGCGCCGCATCGGCAAGCAAGATGACAATTGGGCCGATTGGTACGCAGAGTATATTTCCGCCGAGCAGGCCGGCAAGCCACTGCCCTTGTGACACGCAGCGTCGAGGCATCATTAGCGCCGAGGGGGGGGCTCGATCGCGATTCAGAAGAATCGCAGCCTAAGTCCAAACGGCGGGATCAATCTTATCGCCATACGAAGTACGATAAAACTCTAACCGTGCCCATCACGCTTGCGATGAACGCCAACTTCTCGCCACGACGTCTCCGAAAGCTCCACATTATAGTACCTCGCGGCCGCCTCGATGTTCGCGAACGCCAAGTCTCGATCAGCATCGGAGACGTCTATAACTTGACCGAACCGCGCGACAGCGTTGCGTACGTGCTGGGCATCGGTCAACGGCTCTTTCCGTTGGTTCGGAAAGGCATAAACCGTGTCCGGTAAGTCGCTCTGTGCTGTAAGCCGACCATGTTTTTCGTGAGGTCTCCAGGTCGTAGGCATCGGGAATGGGCCTCTCTTATCCGCTTGTGCTCGATTCATAGTGATTAATTCTCCAGAACAATCGTCCGCAGCCACACTGCGCTGCCGCGACGAGAAAGAAAATGTCAAACGCAGAAGAGAACTTAGACTCGGCCCGGGAGCCGCGTCGTGACCTCTTGGACTATCCACATGTTGTCGTCGGGATCGTTGAAAGAGCAATACGACCCGTAGCTTGTGCGCTTCGGGTCGGGGCCGCTGAGCCGCGCCTCTGTGGGAAACGGCGGCCCATGCCACACTTCACTTGCATCGACGCCACGGCCCACAAGTTCCTCATGGGCCGCCTCAATATCGGAGACGATCAGTGTCCCCTCTGCCGAGCCAGGCGAGCCTGTAGTGATTCCCTTGCCGAAAGTGACTGAGCACCCCGAACCCGGGGGTGTGAACTGGACGATGCGAATGTCGCTTGCCGGGGCGAGATCCGCGTCGAACCTCCAACCCAAGCGTTCGTAGAACTGCTTGGATCGCTCGACGTCGGATACGGGAATGACATGGACCTCGAGCTTCATTTCGACTCTGGTTTCGCAGGCGCGAGACTTCTGTTGTTTCACATCGTTGCTTATTCGACTCATTTGATTCTCCTTTCGCTAATCCCGCAAACCCTAGATGCGACCCATGCAGATAGATCACATCAGAATTAAGAGTGCGAGGCGATTGCACCTTGGTATGGGAGAGCCTTTCCCATTGGATGGCCGGGCTGCAGCGCTGTCGAAAAAGACGCGAATTCCGTTTGGCGAGATTACCCGCACTCCGAGCGGGCGGGAATCCCGCAGAGCTCAATTCCCGTTTAATGATTCGCCAACGCGATAAATTAATAATAACGTGGGATTGGACCGTCCTGAGGCGTCGTGTTGTTTCCCAAGTCGAAGAAGACTTCATCCACATAACACCAGCCCCAGCCCTCGGGTGGATCATAACCCTCGGTCACCGGATGACTTGTCGCATGATAATGAAGAGTTGCATGACGACCTGGCGATTGATCACAACAACCCACGTGGCCGCAAGTCCGGCAGATTCTGAGGTGAACCCATTCGCTGCCCGTTTTCAAACACTCCTCGCAGCCGCGCGCACTCGGTTTAACCCTCCTGATGGTGCCCAGATGTGAACAGCGTTTACTCATCATCACTGCCCTCTCTTAATAACCGACGATTGGTCGTTGGACTGCGACGATTTTCGTACGAACTCTGCAACCAATTCGGCGGCCTCATTCGCGCGCGTGTCGAGCGCGAAATGTCCCGCTTCCAGGATGTGCACCTCGGCCGTCGGTACGTCGCGTCGGTAAGCTTCGGGCTCCGAAATGTCGAATGACGGATCGAATTTGCCCCAGATCACCAGCAGGCGCGGCTGACGGGCTTTCATCCAGGCCTGCCATTGGGGATACGCCGCCACGTTGCTGCGATAGTCGTAAAACAGATCGCTCTGTATGTCGGCCTGACCGGGTTGATTGAGGAACGCAAACTCATCGGTCCACAGGTCTGGATCGTATCGGTCGACTGCCGGGTCACTGCCAAGGTGCCGGGTTCGAGTGGCCGTCAGTGACAACAAGTTACTTCGCAGGGAACTCTCATTGGTGGCTCTATCTGCCCAGTAGGCTCGCCGAGTTTTCCAATTGACCCCGAGCCCTCCATCATGAGCCACCGCGTTTTGAACTATTAACGACTGAACGCGCTCCGGGTGGGCGAGCGCCATGCGAAAGCCCACCGGTCCACCGTAGTCCTGCATGTAGAGGTGATAGTGCGTGAGCCCGATTGCCTCGGTGAATTTCAGCATGATGGCGGCGATTCGATCGAAAGTGTAGGCGAATTGCTTTGCGTCGGGCCAATCGCTGTGGCCGAATCCGGGATAGTCCGGCGCGACGAGGTGATGCCGATCCGACAGCCGAGCGAAGAGCGGTTCGAACATTCTTGATGACGAGGGTAAACCATGGAGAAGAAGAAGTGCAGGCGCATCCTTCGGCCCAGCCTCTCGATAGAAGATCGAAAGCCCATCCACGTTAACGGTGCGATAGAAAACCACTTGCCCCATTACCCCAACTCCCCAAGATCGATCGGGTGAATCGCAGCACGCCGGCCTTTGCTCCCTCTGTACATCCTTCAGATGGCCTCATTCACCGTTTCTGGTACGAGTGAAAAATGTAGTCCTTATCCTTCACGATCGTATGACATGCGAAACCGCAATTCACGGTCCCGGTCGCGTCCGGCTTGAAGGTATCGGACGCGGGCTGATAGTCAAACACGGCGTAGCCCCAGCCCTTTGTGTCCGGAAACCGCTTGCTGTCCTTTTCTATGAGAAAAACGTCTTGTAGGGTATCCGGCACGTTTACTGCGAAAGGCGATTCCGCCATCTTTTTCAGCTTCCACTCGATCTTCGCAATTTTCGATCCTTCAGGAAACGGCTTGCCGCTTCCCGGAATGCCGGCCCGGTAGGCGTCAATCATCGCTGGATTGGCAACTTCCACCTTGAGCAGTTCTGTGGTCTGACTGACGGACACAACCTGCCAGTTTTCGTAGCCCCTGAAGTCTGAGAAAGCAATCCCATTCGGCAGTTTTAGGGTGTACTTGTCCTGCGCGGAAACGGCTGCCAAGACGCTGACCGCGGCCAAGACGGTGAGCGATCCGGCAACACCAACAATCGTCGAAATGCTTATGCGCTTCATCGCAATTTCCTCGTTAGTCAAATTGAACGTCGGTACTTTGTGGACAAACACTGCGCCATTGCATGAGGGGTATCTATTGAACCTAGGTATCGATTTTTCACGAAATGGCGCATGACGACCCGTCGCTTACGATTACGCGACGTGGGAAATCGCACCCAGACCTTATGTGTCGATTGAGCAACACCGCGGGAAATACTGGAAGTTCCGTATGGTAATCGGATCTTTGATAAGTTCGAAGATCAACCGTCAGCAGCCATATTCATGCTGCAAACCGAGCCACCGCAGGGCTGACGATTTGCTCGCTTGCCGAGGGACACTAGCAGCGATTAGTCTCCGCTAAACAACTGTAATCATATGGCGTTTCGCAATCGCTTCGATCTCTGGCTCGGTCACAGCCGAAAGATCGACACTCTCGGTAGCCTTTATCACTCGCGAAAGATCGGTGCGATGCTTCCTTAGATACTCTTCTAAAAAGTGCGCCGCGCTACTCTTTCCGGTTCCGTGTCCTATCAGAACGATCTCCTTCGCTGGTACCAATGCCGCGGTCACTTCTTCATAGAAGGATATCTCTTCCGGTACGCGGCCACCTTTATAATGAGCTTCCTTGCGATGAACCAAATGACGGTGGAAGTGGTGCAGATCGTAGGGCTTGGTCGTAGCTGCATTGCGCGGTCGATTCTCGCCGAGATCGCGAAAAATATGCGCTGCATGATGATCGATAACGACGATCATTCGGCACGGTTGAGCGAATCGGCTGGGGGGCGATACCAACCCCGCCTCTTTAAGCAATTTTCTGAGTCGCGATACCTCATCAACGCCGAGCTCGGGGCTGTGCGGCCGCTTGAAAACATCGCGTTGCGTTCCGACCAAGAAGGCGAATTCATCCCCTCCCAGTTGCTGAACCTGGCCTAAATGACCAATGAGCTCAATGACGTCGCTCCAATGTAAACTCCTCGGTAATTTTCCATGGAGCAAACGCTGATGAAGCCCCGCCAATTTGTGATGCAGGTGCTCATGCACGTTCGGGGGCGATTCTCGGGAAGACGATTGGGATCTATCCATGTTCCTCAAATTAGCCTCGCTGAAATGTAGGAGAACGTTGCTCAGGCTTCGGCAGCTCCTCCGTCGATCGGATATTCTCCCTGCGCCTAGAGCGATCACATCAGCTCGCGTCAGTTGGGTCTATTGCACCAAAGTGTCGG
>CAVZJP010000001.1:0-116672 GCA_963775565.1 uncultured Gammaproteobacteria bacterium | reverse complement strand
AGCCAATCAAACACACGTTGATTCATAGGGCGGGTGGCGCCGACATGACAGTGATCGTCGGCGGTAAAGCGGGTGTACGTATTATCGCAACGCAGTGCTTCGTAGAACTTTTCGGGTTGACCTTTAAAGAACTGATCGTGTTCCGCTTCGCAAACCAACGTCGGACATTGGACGTGTTCTGCCACGCCTTTCAGCGTGTAGTCGCGCAGCCGCGCCACGAACTGTCGAGCTGTGCTTGCGCCGAAAGCCCAGGGGCAGTGTCTGGATGTTCCCGAAAGACACTGGAAAGAAGTGCTTTCGGGCGCGGGTGTGAAGTCCCAGATCTAAGGTGACATTCTGGCTCTCATCCTTCTTGGAGAGAGCACCATGACAAAAAATGAACAGAACCGGGTGGTTGCCTGGCGCTTAAAGATCATCCGTCGGGCCAGCGAGTTGCCTAGAGGCGTGGCTCAGACCTGCAGGCATTTCGGTCTCTCTCGCAAAACCTTCTATAAATGGCGAGCTAGGTACAAAAGCCACGGGGACGCCGGTCTGTGCGATCGGGCTCGAGCGCCTCGTCACTTCCCGCACGCAACACCGCGCAATGTGGTCTCTAAGATCCTGTATTTGCGGGAGCGTTACCGTTTTGGGCCGACCCGCATCACCAGTTACCTACATCGCTTTCATAGCGTGGACGTGGCTCCGTCTACCGCGCACCGCATCCTGATCCGCTATGGGATGAACCGCCTGCCTGCCAATCAAAAACGCCAGCCGACAGGCCGCCCCTGGCATCGATATGAGAAGCCACAACCCGGCCACCGACTGCAAATCGACGTCAAATTCCTTGAGCGAATTGCGGGCTCCAGGAAACGCCTCTATCAGTTCACCGCCATCGATGACTGCACTCGCATCCGAGTGTTGAAGATCTACGACGTGTGCAACCAGAAGTCAGCTATCAGCTTTGTGGACGAGGTCATTCGACGGCTTCCGTTCAGAGTGCTCGTAATCCAGACGGATAACGGCGCAGAGTTCCAGTCCAACTTCCACTGGCACCTAGAGCAACAGGACGTCCGCCATGTCTATATCCGTCCGAAAACGCCCCGCCTGAACGGCAAGGTCGAACGCTCACATCGAGTCGATGAGCAGGAGTTTTACCAGCTGCTTGACAAGGACGGCATCGGAGACGATATCCATCTGTTTAACGACAAGCTGCGCGAATGGGAAGACTATTACAATTACCACCGGCCCCACGGCGGCCTCGACGGGCAAACGCCCTACGAGCGGCTCCTGGCGAAAAAAGCATCTGCCAGGGTGTTACCTAAGTCATGAGACCTTACAGGTGGGGTCTGGTGCCGGCTGAGGGATTCTAATTCGCGCGATAACTAACTGTTTTGTAAGCGTTGATTAAGATAGAAGAGACGAGTTACCCCGAAAATTTACCCCGCGGGAGCGCAGGATATTACTCGACGGCGTTGTACGACCGTGGAAATGGGCGATAGTAATCGACTCCGGAATCCGCGTTGAAGGTCGGAAAAATCACGCCAGGCGCGCAAAGAGAAGGGTGGAACGCTCAAACGATGCGCTGATGAGAACCTGCCGCGGGCCTAAAAATCGAGCGAAGCCGACTTTCCGCATAAGTCTTCATGCTGACTGCCTGCGCCAGGTGCCGGGCGAGGTGCCGAATTGGCGCTTGAAGGCACGACTGAAGGCTGCCTCAGAATCATAGCCAATTCCAAACGCGATCTGCGCCACGCTGTTCCGTCCTTCACGAAGCCGCTGCGCAGCTAGGTGCATGCGCCACGTCGCCAGGTACTGCATCGGTGGCTGGCCCACCAGTGAACTGAAGTGCTGCGCGAACGCTGAGCGCGACATGCCCACCTCGTGGGCCAGCGACTCCGCCGTCCATTCTTCCGTTGGACGCGCATGGATCGAGGCGAGGGCGCGTCCAACTTGCGGATCGCGCAATCCGGCCAGCCATCCGCGCCGTTCCGCCGGGAGGTTCGCGACAAATTGGTTCACGGCCTCGACGAACAACAGTTCAGATAGTTTGGCGATTACCGTGGAGGAGCCGAGGCGGCCGGCAGCGATCTCGCTCGCGGCGAAGCGGAATGTGCTCTCGATCCATGCCCCTGACGCCGTTGTTTTTACGTCCAGCTTGAGCATCTTGGGTAACCCAGCGAGCAGGGGACTGAAGGGCGTGTCGCAGCCAAGAAAGCCGCACAAAAGCTGTGTGCCTTCACCGCCCCCGCCATGCACGATGCGTGCGAGTCCGCCGTCCTGTGGCGGTTGAATGACTTCGCCCGCAGGCACGGGTGCAGGATTGAGTTCGCTACCGAAACAATGAGCGTCGTTGTGAGGCAGCAGCACTATCTCGCCTGTGCGTACTTCTATCGCCTCGCTACCCTCCGCTTGAATTTGCATGTGCCCCGAGGCGACGTAGTGGGACGCAATCACGTGACGCGGTGCTGCCAGGTACGGTTTGCAATCCTCCGGGGAGATTTTCCCGCTTATACACCAGGGTGCAGTGAATTCCGCCTCAAGGAAAACTCCTCCAGACAGGCGAATAACGCGCAAGACATCTGAAAGTGCATCCATGTGGCGTCAGGAGCCTCGATCATAAGATCCGGCAAATCGATCATTCACGACCTTCGCAGCGACTTATAGAGTAGCGCTCAGTTGAACGCAAGGATCGGAACCATTTCATCTCCATCACTCCGAACGTAAGGTAATAACTATGAACGCCGCTGTCGCCGATGTAATTGCCGATGCGGGCCGTGCCGCCCGCTACGCCCGTTGTGTCAAAATGTCGAAGAAAACCGAATGGCAGATCGACCGCGACCTGCTACGGGACCGCAGTTTTGATTTCTCGCGCAAGTTTTTACCCGACGGACTGTCTCTCGTCGATCAATTGGAGTTTCTCTCCGCTGACGAGGCCCGCTTGCTGAGTCAGATCCAGGGGCGCACGTACGCCTACATTTTCGGGCTGGTCGAACGCTTCATCAGCGCCAAGATGCTGGAACGGGGACGGGCCCATGTCCTCGACGACCAACTGGCCCTCGAAGGTCTCGTGCGCTTCTCCAGCGAGGAGATCAAACACCAGGAACTGTTCCGGCGCATGGAGACGATGATTGGCGCGCACATGGCGCCCGGCTATCGACAAGTCGCAGATCCCAACGACGTGGCACAAGTGGTGCTCGCCGCAAGCACGTGGTCGGTGCTGGCGCTTACCTGCCACATCGAACTGTTCGTGCAGTCGCACTACGATAAGAGCATCGCGCCGCGAGAGGAACTATGCCCGGTCTTCAAGGATGTATTTAAGTACCACTGGAAGGACGAGTGCCAGCACGTGATACTCGATGAACTTGAATGGACCGCCGAGCATGCGCAGCTTTCAGTCTCGGAACGCGATCGGGCGGTGGACGATTTCATAGCCCTCGTGGCGGCCGTCGACGGGATCCTGCACGCACAGTCGAAGTCGGACGCAAGCTACTTCATTGGCAGCGTCGGTCGCGCCGTTTCGGACGAAGATGCATTCGAAGATAGAGGCCACGGTGCTCGCCGCCTACCGCTGGCAGTACATCATCTCGGGCGTACAGCATCGGCACTTTGGTCGGCTGCTCACGAGCATGACAACCGCGACGCAGATGACTCGGATACAAGCGGCGCTCGCTCCGATCATGGCCAGACTGAATGAATGCGGCTCGGGCAGCGAGGAGTAGAGTATGAGACTCAGAGACGGACGTGGCTATGAGGTCTCGGGCGCGACACCCGTTTCCCTGGACGCATTCGAGCGAGCACTGGACCTGCACCTCGCCTGGCGTACTGGAGTCGAAGAACAACTCGAATGTGCCCTCGCGCAAGCGCCCGCGTTCACCATGGCCAACATACTCGACGCGTATCTGACCCTCTCCAGCCGGGATCCGGTTCGGCTGCAGAGGGCGCGAGCGGCGCACGCGCGTGCCATTCAGTTGCCCGCGACGGCGCAAGAGAGACTGCACGTCACTGCGATCGCTGCTGTTCTAGCCGATGACTTCCCCGCCCTCCGTGATGTGATGGATCGACTGATCGAGGACTATCCACGCGACGTGCTTGCGCTGCAGATTGGACATGCCTTTGATTACCTGACTGGGGACGTAGAAGCAATGGCAGGACGCGTGTCGTCGGTCCTCTCGGCGTGGTCGCAGGACCTTCCCGGCTATCACGCGGTACTTGCCATGCAGGCGTTCAGTCTCGTTGAGAGCGGACGGTATACGAGTGGCGTCGATCACGGGCTGTTCGCTCTGGAACTTGAACCGCGCGACGTCCGTGCCCACCACGCGCTGGCGCATGTTTATGAGATGACGGGCGATGCCGCGGCCGGCATCCAATGGATGCGATCGCGTCAGGCGTTCTGGTCAACCGGCACGGGGGCGGCCACGCATTGTTGGTGGCATTGGGCGCTGTACCATCTCACCCTGGGTGAAGTGCGACGCGCTCTTGAGATCTACGATCGCCATATACGCCGCGGTCGTTCCCCCGAAATCGCCGACTTAATTGACGCCTCCGCGCTGCTGTGGCGGATCGAGCTGGCTGGCGGCAATGTAGGCCGGCGATGGCGCGAACTGTCCGAGGCCTGGGCGTCGCACAGTGAGGATGGGTACTGCACTTTTAACGACTTGCACGAGATGCTGGCGCACGCGGGGGCCCGCGACTGGCATCAGCGCCGGCCGCCTGGAGGCTATGATGGTGAGAAGGCAGGCACGTTCGACCCGATACGGCCAGACCACTCGCCTAGCCGGCGTGCCCGCGGGCCGCGCGATCATCGCTTTCGGGCGTGGCGAGTATTTCCTCGCGGCACAGTTGCTCCGGGAGCTGCCGGCCGTCGCGTGGCGGCTCGGCGGCAGCCAGGCCCAACGGAACCTGTTGGATCTCACGCTCAACGAGGCCGTCGCGCGATCGGTCAGGTCCATACGGGCTGGCGCTGCATGACCACCCGGGGTGGCGAGTGACCCCGAACGGGCACGCCAGGAGAGCCGATATAGGCGCGAATCAGCGGCTGATATCCCGCGAAGCCGAGGGCGGCGCTGCGCGCCTCGCCCCTTCGGGGCCGCCGTCGAAGACGCCGGCGTTCAACGTCGCTGCGCGACGTTGTCGAACCCTCTTTTTGTCCGTCGGGGGTTCGAATTGCCGCCGCCATGCGGCAGAGACTTCGCGACGTTGTTGAAAATTTTTAAGGAGGTTTGCCGGCTGAGGGATTCGAACCCCCGACCTACGGTTTACAAAACCGTTGCACTACCACTGTGCTAAGCCGGCGCGGAGCAGCGCGTATTATAGCGGAGGACCGGAAGCTTTCGCAGGCCGCGCCTTTCGCATCAACAGATGATCCAGCGAAACCGAACCCGCACCCGCTATCGCGAGCCACAGAAACAGCGCGAGATATTCGAATTCGTCGAATCCGAGCAGCGTCTCAAGCGAGTCGACGTCAGCCCATTTTGCCGCCTTGATGGCCACGATCATCGTGACGCCCAGCGCGCCGGCGGAGATGCGGGTGAGCAGTCCCAGGAGCAGGAACAGACCGCCAAAAAATTCGATACCCGAGGTGAGCGGCGTAAAAAAATGTGGGAATGGAATGCCCCACCCGATGAAATTCTCTGTCACTTGCGGCAGGTTATTGAGCTTGCCCCAGCCGCTGAGGAGAAACACCCAGCCCACCGTGATCCTGGCGAACAGCGGCGCCAGCCACACAAGATGTTGAGCTACCCGTTCAGGCCAGGCGATCAGCCAATCGATCAGAAGCCGCATCCCATTTCTCCCCAAGTTAGCCGACGCTTGCCGGTTTCTCTCCCAGAATATCCACCGCCGCCTGATAGAGTTTGGCGCGCAGTTGGTAGCGTTCGTTGGCACGCGTGATATAGCGGATCGCGATCTCCACCCCGCCCACCACGGGTTTCACGTTGATGCCCGGCGTGCCGGAAAACACCTTGGTGCGCTGCCCGGGGACGGCCTTTTGCCATTCGCTCTCTGCCTGACGCGCGCTCTCGCCCGTGACCTCGACCACCTGCTTGGTGATGGCTTCCACGATGGGGTAGGGGTCGCGCCCGATGGGCACCACCACCTGCAGCTGGTCCCATAGCCACTGGCCGGAGGTGGAAAAATTGAAGTAGTGTCCTTCAATTGCAAAACTATTGGTAAAGGTTACCCGTCGGCCCGTCGGGTGTCCGGTGTCGCTCCAGTTTCCGGTCTCCAGCATCACGGTATGAAACATGCCGAGCTCGGTGACCTCGCCGCTGACGCCGTTGATTTCCACCCAATCGCCGATCCGGATGCCGTTGCGGCCCATGAGCACCAACCAGCCGAAGAAGGCGACAATGAAATCCTTCAGAGCCACCGTCAGGCCCGCGCCAACTATGCCGATGGTGGTGGCAAATTGACTGGGGATGCCGATGACGATCAACAATATGATCAGAAAGCCAACGACGCGAAGACTCACGCGGGTAAGGCTGCGAAGCGTTTCGACCTGCCTGCGATCGAGCGTCGGGCGCTCGAGCAAGCGCTGCAGCCAGCCATCGAGCAATATCAAGGCGATCAATACCAGGATGACGATCAGTGCATCGAGCAGAATGCCGTGCGCCAGATTTCTCGAATCGAGTTCCGCCAACAAGATCCACTCGCGGTAGATGTGCGACAGCTTACGTTGATCCGTGATTCGCTTATCGAGCTGAGTCAGTATCTTCTGATCCGCCGCGATGGATTTTGTTTGCTGCTGCTGCGGGGCGGGATTCGAAGTCTGGCTCTTGGCGGTTTCGAGGCTCGCCGCCAGTGCCGCACGTTTCTGCCGAAGAGCGTCGGCCTTCTCGTGCGCGCCCGCTCTGCCATCCTCGATTTCCTGCCGTTTCTGCCAGAGCTCTCTCCAGCCACGAATCCTCGCTACGGCTCCGCCTGCGGTATCGACCGGCACCGCCTTTGCGGCGGCCGATGAGGCACGCGCTTTTGATTGCGCGTCATGCTCCTGCATCATCGACTCAATCTGCTGCCGCGGGTTGCCGCCCGCATCCGCCAAATCCTGATTGGCCTGATCCAGCTCGTCCTTATCCAATTCCAATTGGGACTGGGCAACATCCAATTGGTTCTGGAGGTCGTCTTTCTGCGCGGGCTTGGCCTGGGCGACCGCAGCGGTCAGATCGCTGACCCGCTGCTGATCGGTACCCAGCGATGACTGCGACTTGACGATGCGAGCTTGGATCGCCTGCGCATCTGAATTCAAGACCGGCGGATGGGCTTCCGTATCGATCAGCGCTTCTGAGAACGCCAGGTCGAGTTCATGATCCGCAATGCGCAACGCGGATTGCGCCAGCGCCTGCTCCTCGGGCGTGAGCGCCAGCCGCGCCAGCCTCTGTGCGGTCGCGTAGGTGCTTTGGTCCACCAGATCGGTGGTCGTGATGGCCTCCACGGCCTGCTTGCGCGCCGCGAGCGTGGGCGGCCGTGTTTTCCACCAGGCCACGCTGCCTAAGATCAGCAGCAATCCCAGGACGCCGGCAAGGATCTTTTCGAGTAGCGTCAATCGTTTCATGAGCGTCGCTTCAGTGCCAGTTGCCGGACGCATCGCGGGCGGCTTGATTCAACGGCCGCGCGATCAAACCGCTTTGTGAAACCTTGATTTCATACAGTGCGCCGTCCGCCATGGGCAGAAAAGTTGCACTGCCGTAGAGCGCATCCATCCACGGTACCCACGAGCGGTAGCGGTGAATCAGCTCCCAGGGATCGACGCTGCCGGGAGCATGCAGCTCGTAGACCGTGCGCGGCAAATTTCGCTCATCTTCAATGCGCGTGTATCGGCCGCTGATGCGCTCCAGACGGTAGGCTGCGTCGAATCCCAGGAGATTGGCAAAGGCATGCCATTTGAGCACCCGCGCATCGACCTGCCACTCATCTCCGCGCAGGACGAAAATCGCATGCTCGCCGTCCGGGAAGCTCAAGTCTGCGTTGAACTGGCGTTCTCCGACCTTGGTGAATTGCAGTTCGCCGGCGGCCTGTTCGAAGTTCAAGCGCTGATAGCTGCGCAAATTGCTGCCGATGAGGCCTGCGCAAGCGGCCGCCAGGAGCAATATCAGTGCAACTGCACCCTGCGTCAGGCCGCCCATGATGCGCCGGCGCCGCAAGCGGCCGATCGCAGCAAAGAAAATCAACAAACCAAGCAGGAAGCAGGCAACGATCAGTGCGGTGAATATCATGGTGATTTATTCTAACGGGATCCGGAACCGAACTTCATGGGACTAACAAAACACTTAGCCCGGTCCCGGTGTCTCGTTGCAGACTGGTGTAGTTTGCTTTGTTTCCAACGATTTGCAAGGGGCTCCGGCTTGTGCGCCCGAACGGCGTGTTGATTTAACGTCCGGCATCGGCAACCATTGGGCAAAGGGGTCATTTAGTTAATGTGGATCGTCCAAGTTGCGCTCCGGCGCCCATACACATTCCTGGTGATGGCGCTGTTGATTCTGCTCGCAACGCCGCTCGTGTTGCTGAAGATGTCCGTCGACATTTTTCCCGAAATCAATGTCCCGGTGATCAGCATCATCTGGACCTACGGCGGCTTGTCCGCTCAGGAGATGGGTCAGCGCATAACCGCGAACAATGAACGCTTCCTGACCACCTCGGTCAGCGATATTGAACACATCGAGTCGCAGTCCCTGGCGGGTCTCGCGGTGATCAAGGTATTCCTTCAGCCCAACGCGAACGTACCGGTCGCCGTCGCCCAGGTCGTTGCGATCGAGCAGCTGCAGCTGCGCCAGCTTCCGCCCGGTTCGCAGCCGCCCCAGGTGATCAAGTATTCCGCTTCCTCGGTCCCGATCATCCAGCTGGGCCTATCCAGTCCCACGATGACGGAACCTGCTTTGTTCGATGCCGCCTTTAATTTCCTGCGGCCGCAACTCGTGACCATCCCCGGCGTCGCCATACCCTATCCCTATGGCGGAAAAACACGGCTGGTTTCGGTGGATCTCGACTCCGCGGCGCTGCTCGCGAAGGGCCTGTCGCCGAGCGATGTGGTGAATGCCATCGGTGCGCAGAATCTGATTCTGCCTTCAGGCACGGTGAAGATCGGTGCAACCGAATACGCGATCGGCCTGAATGGCTCGCCCGACACCATCGCCGGGCTGAATCGCATTCCCGTGGCGACCAAAAATGGCGTCACCACCTTTTTGTCCGAGGTGGCTCACGTTCGCGACGGATTCTCGCCGCAGACCAACATCGTGCGGCAGAACGGCGAGCGGGGCGTGCTGATGTCGATCATCAAGAACGGCGGTTCCTCGACCCTCGAGATCGTCGGCTCGCTGCTCGCCAAATTGCCGACCGTGGCCCAGATTCTGCCGAAGGATTTGACGATCACGCCGCTTTTCGATCAATCCAAGTTCGTCAGGGCCGCCATCAACGGCGTCGCGCGCGAGGCAGTGATAGCGGCACTGCTGACCGCCATGCTGATCCTGGTGTTCCTGGGTAACTGGCGCAGCACCTGCATCATCGCGGTGTCGATTCCGCTGTCGATTCTCTGCTCGATCATCACGCTTTACATCGTGGGCGAGACGTTGAACATCATGACCCTGGGTGGGCTGGCGCTTGCCGTCGGCATCCTGGTCGATGATGCCACCGTGACCATCGAGAATATCGAGCGTCACATTCATATGGGATCGGATTTGCACAAGGCAATACTGGACGGCGCCGGGGAAATTGCGATTCCGGCTCTGGTATCGACACTGTGCATTTGCATTGTGTTCGTGCCGATGTTCTTTCTCACCGGCGTCGCGCGCTTTCTGTTTGCGCCGCTTGCGGAGGCGGTGGTATTCGCCATGCTCGCCTCTTACCTGCTGTCGCGCACCTTGGTGCCGACTCTCGTCATGCTGCTCATGGACCACACCCCGGCGCACGCAAATGAGCGGCCAAGCCCGTTGCAGCGGATATATCGCGCATTCAACGAGAAATTCGAAAAGATGCGGGCCGGGTACAGCGCCATTCTCGCCGCGGTGCTCCGGCAGCGGCGCCTGTTTGCCGCCTCATTCCTGGGTTTTTGCGTGCTGTCCTGTGCTTTGGTGTTCATCTTGGGCAGGGACTTCTTTCCGAGCGTCGACGCCGGGCAGATTCGCATGCATATGCGGATGCCCACCGGAACGCGCATCGAGGAGACCGCGCGGGCGGCCGATGAGATCGAGGCCGTCATTCGCACGATCGTTCCGCAGGGCGAGCTGGGCACGGTACTCGACAACCTCGGTGTATCCGGCAGCGGCATCAACAACACTTACAGCAATGCAGGAACATTCGGCACACTGGACGGCGAGATACAGGTGTCGCTCAACGAAGGCCACCGCTCGACGCAGTACTACATCGAGCAGATGCGGCGCGAACTTCCGCAGCACTTCCCCGGCGTGGAGTTCTTCTTCCAGCCGGCGGACATGGTCACGCAGATTTTGAATTTCGGGCTTCCCGCGGCCATCGACGTGCTATTCACGGGCGCGGATTTGCGCGCCAACTACGAGCTCGCCGCGAAACTCATGAAACAGATCAAGCAGATCCCCGGGGCGGTGGATACGCACATTCATCAGCGGCTCGATTTGCCGACCCTGGCATTGCGCATGGACCGAACCCAGCTGCAGGGGATGGGATTGACGGCCAACGATGTGGCCCAGAACCTGCTGATATCCACCTCCGGCACCTCGCAAACCTCGCCCGCCTTCTGGTTGGATCCGTCCAACGGCGTCGTGTACACGCTGACAGCGCAGTCTCCGCAATATTCGGTCGACAGTCTCGATTCCCTGTTGAAAACTCCTGTTCGGGGGCCCGCGGCGGGCGCACCCCAATTGCTCAGCAATCTGGTGACCGTCAATCCGACCTCGCAGATCGCGGTCGCGTCCCGCTACAATGGTGCGGCCGCCACCGATGTCTATGTCAGCGTCCAGGGAAAGGATCTCGGCAGCATTACCACCAAGATCAAGAAGCTCACCGATGATATGCGGCCACAGCTCCCGCGCGGCGCCACCATTCAGTTGCGGGGTCAGGCGCTGACCATGCGCACGTCCTTCATCGAACTGGGAGTGGGACTGGTGATGGCGATCGTCATGGTGTATTTGTTGATTGTGGTGAATTTTCAGTCCTGGATCGACGCGTTCATCATCATCACGGCACTGCCGGCGGCGTTGGCAGGAATTTGTTGGATGTTGTTTCTGACCGCCACCACTTTGAGCGTGCCGGCGCTGACCGGCGCCATCATGACCATGGGAGTCGCCACGGCGAATAGCATCTTGATCGTGTCATTTGCCCGGCAGCGCATGAATGAAGGACTGGATCCCATCAGCGCCGCCCGCGAAGCCGGCGCGACGCGCATCAGGCCGGTCCTGATGACCGCCCTGGCGATGATCATCGGCATGATTCCGATGGCATTGGGGCTCGGCGAAGGCGCGGAGCAAAATGCCCCCTTGGGTCGCGCGGTAATCGGCGGCCTGCTGTTCGCCACCGTCTCCACGCTATTTTTCGTGCCGGTCATTTTTGCCGGCATTCATCGGCGACTCGAACAGCGCAAGAACGCGCTCTTCCCCGACGAGCCGCTGGCGGAAGGAAATGTCTGATATGCCCAATGCCCAACCAGTCTCGGCCGTGTCGCGAGCCAAGCTGATCGTGGGCGTAATCGTCGGTGCTCTTCTCGTGGGGGGCATCATCGTCCTCGGCGCGCGCAGCTTCCAGGCACGCGCGCTGCAGGCTTCCACCGAAATACATGCCAAACAATACGTCACCACCATCAGCCCGAAGGCAAACGCCGCTGGACTGCCTTTGACCTTGCCGGGCACGCTGCAGGGAATCAACGAAGCCACGGTGTATGCGCGCAGCAACGGCTACATCCTGCGCTGGCTCAAGGACATCGGCAGTGAGGTCGCGAAGGGTGATCTGCTGGCGATCATCGCGGCGCCGGAGATCGACGAGGAGTTGTCGCAAGCGATCGCTGCGCAGCAGCAGGCGGCGGCGGGCGAGAGTCTTGCGAAGAGCACGGCGGAGCGCTGGAAAACCTTACGGGAAAGCGATTCGGTGTCGCAACAAGATTTGGATGAGCGCTTAAGCGCCTACCAACAGGCACAGGCCAATCTCGCCTCGGCCAAGGCGAACACCGCGCGATTGCACAATTTGCAGAACTTCAACCAGGTCGTTGCGCCTTTCACCGGCGTGGTGACCAGCCGAAGCATTGATGTCGGTGATTTGGTCGATGCGGGCAATGGCGGCGCGGGTAAAACATTGTTCACCATCGCGCAGACCGATCCTCTGCGTCTATATGTTTACGTTCCGCAGGTCTATGCGGGGCAGGTCAAGATTGGCGACGCCGCGACGGTCAGTCTGCCGGAGCACGCCGGCCAGGAATATCAGGGCACCATCGCCCGCACGGCGCGCGCCATCGATGTTGCCACCCGGACCATGCAAGTCGAGATCAGGGTGCCCAACCCTCACGGTGCACTGCTTGCCGGGGCATACGTCCAAGCCAGCTTGCCGATCAAGCAGGACGCCACCGCCTTGCTGGTGCCCACCAATGTGCTGCTGTTTCGGCCCGCGGGGCCGCGTGTCGCAGTGGTTGATGCGGCCGGTCGCGTACGCTTGGCCGCGGTGAGCCTGGGGACGGATTTCGGCAGCAGCGTGGCGATCTTGAGCGGGCTTCAGCCCGACGACAAAATCATCTTGAATCCGGCCGATTCACTGGCCGATGGTGATTTGGTCGTTGCCAGATAACCCGTCGCGCGGATCGGGCTTAGATCTTGGAATTGGAGGCCTTCACCAAAGTCTCGATCGAGACCGGCGGCGAAACGGCATTCGATTGCACGAAGTCGACGCCGAGAGCGGTCAGCCACTCCTGTTCAGCCGAGCTTTCGGTTCGCTTGGCGCAGGTGTGCATTCCCAGCACGCGGGCCATCTGTACAACACCCGTGATGGCGGCTTGGGATACCTTGTCGGTGCGCATCTTCGCGGTGATCTCGGGCGCAAGCTTCACGTAGCGGACTCCCGGCAGGCGCATCAATTCGAAGCATTCCGTACGCAATTTGAAGTCATCGAGAATCAGCGGACAGCCGAGGCGGTGCAATGCCGTTGCGACGTCGCTGATTTTGTCTGAAAGATTGAGCGCTGTCGCCGCGTCGACTTCGAAGGCAATCGTTCCCTTCGGCAAGGACGATTTGGCCAGGCACAATTCGATGAATTTGATGAAGTGTTCATCGTGCAGCGCGGTGGTCGTGAGATTGACGGAAAACATGACCTCATTGGCCTGCCAGATTTCCGGATGACGCACCAACCAACCGATGAGCTCCGATATGACCCGCCGGTCGATCATTGAGCCGAGGCCGTTCTCAACCGCGGACTTGAGCATGGCTTGCGGCGCGACGTTCTGCGCCGCCTCGGGGCCGGAGCGCAGCAGCACTTCGTAACGTTTAAGTTGGCCGCCCTTGCTGAGCGGCACCAGGCGCTGCACGTGCAAAGCGATGGGGCTCTTGCGCAGCGCGGCGTTCAGACGATCGATCTCCGGCGGCACTCCTTTCGACGGTGTCTTATCCAACTCGAACGACAGTTCCAATTCAGCGGCGGTTCGGGGCTGAATCGGAGCGCGCGCGGGACTTCCGGGTCGCGCGATGGGTTCCTGGCGGGCGGGAGGCTCCTTTGCGGGCCGTGCGGCCTGCTCGGCTCGAGCGGCGCGCGCTGGTACTTCGGGGCGGGCGGGACTCGGTGGGCGGGCAGCGCTGACGTGACTGATATAGGTTGCGGGGCGCGTGGGCGCCGGGGGGCTGGCGGGACGCGCAGGCGTGCGCGAGGCGATTTGCTGAAGCTGGGCTGCAATGGTTTTTGGTCCTACTCCGATCGGCGCTTGCGCCGCGGGGGCTCTGGCTGCCCGCGCCGCCGGCGCTGCGGGGACCTTGGCCGGCGGGGAGGCCGCCGTGACCGGTCGTACCGCGGGCTCGGCTAGTACGATCTCCAAATCCGATGCTTCGGGGTTTGCCGGTGGCGGCGCGCGGTCCGGACGCATTCCGGCAAATTGAACCAGCGCCCGTTGCAGCTTCGGCGTCAATAATTTCGTCAAGCCCAGAGAGACGACGCGGGTGTCCATGATGATCATCACCAATCCGACCATCGCGCGCCGATTGTTGAGCGCGCGAATCATCACCGCGGATCGGGCATCGCCCAGGTCGATGGCGAGTAAGGAATCACTGCTGGGGTCGGCAAACGTTTCGGCAGCTTCACGGACCGCGTTGTGCTCGTCCGGGCCCATTGAGCTTTCGCTCAGCCATAGCATTTCGCCGAGCTCATCGTGCAAGGACACGGCATGGGTGCGGTTCGGCTCAACCGCAGCGCGCACCTTTTGACAGACAGCATCGAAATCGACAAGCGGACTATCCGTTGCCATTAAGGGTTTGCCCTGCTCCATAAATCCGCTACTCGACGTATAAGCCATATATCTACCGTACCGGCACTCTCCTTGATGTGATGGTCTTCGCCAAAACGCGACGGTGGAGCAACGCGGTTCAACCGGTATTACATATCGTCGGCAAATCCGCCTGCCAGCGGCTACACTGCGGTGATATGGCCGCCGAATCCAAACCGCGTCAATTCAAGTACTACGATTTCGTGATGGCGGCGTATGTCTGCGTTCTGCTCTGTTCCAATCTCATCGGGCCCGCAAAAGAAACGACGATTCAGCTGCCGATTCTCGGCGTGAGCGTGACTTTTCTCGCGGGCGTCTTGTTCTTCCCGATCTCCTACATCTTCGGCGACATCTTGACCGAGGTGTATGGCTACGCGCGCGACCGGCGCGTGGTTTGGGCAGGATTTGCGGCGTTGGCATTTGCATCAATTATGGCGGCGGTCGTGGTGAATTTGCCGCCTTCCACCTCGTCGCTCGCCAACCAACCGGCGGTCGAAGCGGTCTTTGGCAACACCCCGCGCATCGTGGTGGCCTCGATCACCGCTTTCGTATGCGGCACCTTCGTGAACAGCTATGTGCTCGCGAAAATGAAGATCTGGACGCGCGGCCGCTGGCTGTGGAGCCGCATCATCGGCTCGACGCTGTGCGGCGAATTGGTGGACTCAGTCATCTTTTATCTGCTCGCATTCTACGGTCGCACGCCGACCGCGCACTTGATCGTGATCATGTTCACGCAGTATGCATTGAAGAGTGGATGGGAGATCCTCGCCACGCCCCTGACGTATCGCGTGGTCGCCTTCCTGAAGAAAGCCGAAAACGAGGACTATTACGATATTGACACGAACTTCACGCCTTTCTCGCTGAAGGCCTGAGCCTTAGCTTCTCAGTCCTCATTCATCGCCGCTTCGCCATGATTTGCCACGACTTGAGGGGTGCGCCGCCTTAATCGAGGACCGTAATGGCACCCATGAGGCGGCGGTCGCCGCCTCGAGTGGCGCAGCGAGGAGATTGTCATGGGCACGAGATATTCCAGATGGGTTTGGACGATTGGATTGATGGGACTCTGCGGTGTGGCCTTGGCCGGGGAGCCCAAGCCCGCACCTCCACAGGAGCCGGTCGGATTTCTGGCCGGCGGGATCATCGGAGCGTTTGCGGCCGGCCCCATTGGCGCCGTGGTGGGTGCCGGTCTCGGGACCTGGCTCGGCAACCGGGTTCATCGCGCCGGCGAGGCCTCGAAGGCAGAGGCAAAGGTTGCCTTGCTGGAGAATGACAAGTCGGCGTTGCAGGCGGAAAAGTCGACCTTGGCGGATCAAAACACCCAGCTTGCGGATAGCAATCAAACCTTGAGCGGCAAACTCGATGATCTGTCGAAAAAGATTGCAAGCGTGCAATCCGCCAAAGGCGACGGCGCCGAGATTCTTGACGGGTTGCAAGGCGATGTGCTGTTTCGCACCGGCAGTGCCGAGATCACGCCGGATATCGCCCATCAGATCCAGATGTTGGCGCAGGCGGCCGCAAAATCGCCGGCCCTCAAGATCCGGGTGGATGGCTACGCGGATCCGCGCGGAACCATCGACACGAATTTGAAGCTTTCGCAGGATCGGGCCAATGCAGTGCGCGACCTCTTGCTGGCCGCGGGAGTTCGGGAGGATGTACTGGAGGTCAACGCTTACGGCAAGAGCCAGAGCGTCGCATCCGACGACGATGGCTACGCGCTGGAACGAAAGGTGCGATTGACGCTTCAGATGGAGAGCGCGCCGGCAGTCGCGCAGGTCGAAAGCACCGGCTGCGATGGATAGCAATGAGATGAGGCGGCCCGGAGCGTGGCCTATGCTCCGGGCCGCACTTGTTTATGCGCGCACCCTCAGCCTACGATAGGCCATGAGCGTGCATCCCAAGCTTGTGGTTCTCGATCGATTTCAGACCGGAGAGTCCGCCAACCCTTCGCCCGAGAATATTCTTGCCGGAATTCCGCGAACGAGGGCATCGAATCAATACACCGACGCGAGCCAGGAATTTTTCTGCGGGATCTGGACCAGTACCGCCGGCAAATGGCGCGTTCGCTACACCGAGCACGAATTTTGCGTGATCATCGAAGGACGTGTACGCATCGAATCGGCGTCGGGGGAAAAACATGAATTGAAGGCGGGGGACGCCTTCGTCGTCCCCGCCGGTTTCGAGGGCATCTGGGAAGTGACCGAACCCTGCAAGAAGTGGTATTCGATCTTCGAACCCAAATCCTAGGAGCCTGTCCGATCGATTGCGCGGGCAGGCTTCTTCGGAATCAGGCTGTTTCGCGAATCGCCGTACCCAGGGTTTCCACGATGCGATCGATCTGCTTGGTCTCGATGACCAGCGGCGGCGACATGGCGATGGTATCGCCGGTCTGACGCACGAACACGCCGCGTTCGAAGCATTTGAGGAACACCTCGTAGCCGCGAGCGCCGGGTTTGCCTTGCCGCGGCTCGAGCTCGACGCCGCCGATCAGGCCGTAGTTTCTGATATCGATGACATGCGGAAGGCCGCGCAATCCGTGCAGGGTGTTTTCCAGATGCCCGCCCAAGCTCGCGGCCCGCGTCAGGAGCCCTTCTTTCGCATACACATCGAGTGTCGCCAGCGCGGCGGCACAGGAGACCGGATGCGCCGAGTAGGTATAGCCGTGAAACAGCTCGATCGAATTCTCGGGACCCTTCATGAGTGCGTCGTAAATCTTGCGATGGGAAAATACCGCGCCCATGGGCACTGCGCCATTCGTCAGGCCTTTGGCAGTGGTCATCAGATCCGGGGTGACATCAAACGCCAGCGACGGCAAAGGGTTTTCCGATCCGGCCAAAGCCTGTGATCACTTCGTCGAAAATCAGCAGAATGTCATTCTTGTCGCAGATTTCCCGCAGCCGCTTCAAATAACCCGCCGGCGGCAACACGACTCCCGCGGATCCGGAGATCGGTTCGACGATGACCGCGGCGATGGTCGAGGCGTCATGCAGGCCGATCAGCCGCTCCAGCTCGTTCGCAAGATGCGCGCCCCACTGCGGCAATCCGCGCGAGAAGGCGTTGTGCCCGATATCCAGCGTGTGCGGCAGATGATCGACGCCCGGCAGCATCGATGAGCCGAAGACTTTGCGATTGTTGACCATGCCGCCGACCGACATGCCGCCGAAGCCCACGCCGTGATAACCCTTCTCGCGGCCGATGAAGCGCGTGCGCTGGCCGTTGCCCTGGGCGCGATGATAGGCGATGGCGATTTTGAGCGCCGTGTCGACTGATTCGGAGCCGGAATTGGTAAAGAACACGCGATCGAGGCCGGGCGGCGCGATCTGGGCCAGGCGGTTTGCCAGTTCGAAAGCGATCGGATGCCCCATTTGGAAAGTGGGCGCGAACTCCATGGTCTCGAGTTGCTTCGTGACCGCCTCGGTGATTTCGCGGCGTCCATGACCGGCATTCACGCACCATAGGCCGGCGACGCCATCGAGAACCTCGCGCCCGTCTTGAGTCCAGTAGTACATGCCTTGCGCGCGCGCCAGCAGGCGCGGATTGGCCTTGAATTGGCGATTGGCGGTATACGGCATCCAAAACGCGTCGAGATCGGGCGTTCTTACGGCGGGTGTGAGCTGGGCATTCATGATCGGTCCTTGCGACATTGGAATCGACGGGCGGTGGCGCCGATGATAAGGAAAATCGACACTCAGCTCAATAATTGCCGAGCTTTAGCCCAATCTGTCTATTATAATAGACAATATGAGCTTGGACGTCGGTACCCATCTTAAGGCCGTGCGGCAGATGTACGGGCTGTCGCAGCGCGAATTGGCGAAGCGGGCGGGCGTGACCAATGGGCTGATTTCCCTGATCGAGCAGAATCGCGTGAGCCCCTCGGTCGGTTCGTTGAAAAAGGTGCTGGACGGCATTCCGATGGCGCTTGCCGATTTTTTCACCCTGGAATTGGGTGGCAAGCCGCAGGTGTTCTTCCCGCGCGAGCAATTGCCCGATATCGGTACGGCGAGTGTCGAGCTGCGCCTGGTGGGCGGCCGCCTGGCCAAACGCAGTATGTCGATTCTGCATGAACGCTATTCCCCGAACGCGGACACCGGTGAGGAGATGCTCACCCACACCGGCGAGGAAGGCGGCGTGATCGTGAAGGGCAAAATCGAAGTCAGCGTGGGCGGCGAATCGCGCATTCTAGGGGTCGGGGACGCATATTATTTCAAGAGTTCCCTGCCGCATCGCTTCCGCAACCTAGGCCGCGAGGAATGCGAAATCGTCAGCGCGAGCTCGCCGCCGACCTTTTAACCGCCGCGGCGAATAGTTCGGCTTTCGGGTACGAATCGGCGCTCTTCGGGTGGCATAATCACTCTTCATGAGCACGGTAACGGTAGCGGCCACGCAAATGGCGTGCAGTTGGGATCGCGACGCCAATATCGCGCGCGGCGAAAAGCTTGTTCGCGAGGCGGTCGGCCGCGGCGCGCAGGTCATCCTCCTGCAAGAGTTGTTCGAGACGCCGTATTTTTGCAAGGACCACATTGCCCGGCACCTCGAACTCGCCCTGCCGCTGGAGGGGCATCCCGCGGTGGAGCATTTTCGCAGCGTGGCGCGCGAGCTGGGCGTCGTGCTGCCCATCAGCGTATTCGAGCGCACCAATAACGCGTTCTATAATTCCGTGGTCGTGGTCGATGCGGATGGCGCGGTGCTCGGGCACTACCGCAAATCGCATATTCCCGAAAGCCCCGGCTATCACGAAAAATTCTATTTCTCGCCCGGCGACACCGGCTTCAAGGTCTTCGAGACGCGCTACGCCAAGCTGGGCGTCGCCATCTGCTGGGATCAGTGGTTCCCGGAGGCGGCGCGCTGCATGGCGCTGGCGGGCGCCGAGATCCTGCTCTATCCCACGGCGATCGGTTCGGAACCGCAGGATGCCACCATCGATTCCAGCGGCCACTGGCAGCGCACCATGCAAGGTCACGCTGCCGCGAATATTGTGCCGCTCGTGGCGTCGAATCGTATCGGCACGGAGAAGGGCGAGAAGTACACGATGACCTTTTACGGCTCCTCATTCATCGCCTCGCCGACCGGTGAAAAAGTCGCCGAAGCGGATCGCGCCAGCGAATCGGTGCTGACCGCCTCCTTCGATTTGGATGAGATTCGCCGCTACCGGCAGGCTTGGGGCGTGTTCCGGGACCGGCGACCTGACCTGTACTATCCCTTGCTCACGCTCGATGGACGCGGCTGATCGCCTCGTATTCGTCGATTTGGAGACGACGGGCGCCAGTGCCGGCTATGACCGGATCACCGAGGTCGGCATCGTGCGCATGGAGGGGCACCAAGTCGTCGACGAGTGGAGTTCGTTGATCAATCCGGGCTGCGAGATTCCAAGGCCGATCCAGGTCTTTACCGGCATCAGCAATGAGATGGTTGCGGGCGCCCCGCGCTTTGCGCAAGTCGCCGCGCTGGTGCTCGAGAAGCTGCAAGGAGCGGTTTTCGTCGCGCACAATGCGCGTTTCGACTACTCGTTCCTGCGCGCGGAGTTTCGCAGGCTCGGCGTCGATTTTTCAGCCGAGGTCTTGTGCACCGTCAAATTGTCGCGGCGCCTTTTCCCCGAGCACCCTCGCCACAATCTGGACGCGATCATGGAGCGCCATG
This sequence comes from uncultured Gammaproteobacteria bacterium, assembly GCA_963775565.1. Lineage (GTDB taxonomy): Bacteria > Pseudomonadota > Gammaproteobacteria > Steroidobacterales > Steroidobacteraceae > Bog-1198. The sequence goes on along the minus strand of CAVZJP010000001.1, from coordinate 96,646 downwards.
CCCTGACCTGTGAATCCAGGCACCGCGCGCTCGGCGATGCGCAGGTGCTCCGGGATTTTTGGTTGAAGCTGCGGCGTGAGATTCCAGACGCCGATTTTCGCGACGCGCAGACCCGTTCCAGGCTCGCCACCCCTCGGTTGCCGGCGCATTTGCCGCCGGAATGGGCTGACGAATTGCCGGATGCGCCTGGCGCCTATCGCTTGTTCGGTCCGAACGATGAGTTGCTGTATATCGGCAGGAGCAACTCGCTGCGCGCGCACGTGCTGAACCAGCTTGACGACCGGCGCGCGGGCACCGGGGAAGCGACCTTGGCGGCGCAGGTGCGGCGCATTGATTGGGCGCCCGCCTCAGGAGAACTCGGGGCCCTATTGCTGGAAGCTGCGTGGTTCAAGCTCGGGCAGCCGCTCTACAACCGCCGCCGCAGGGAGAGCGCCGAGTCCGCAACATTGCGGCTGGCGGCGGATGACTCGGGAAGAGTCACGCCGCAACGCATCGATTCCATCGAGCCCGAAGATCTCGCGCGAAGCTTCGGTGTGTTTCATTGCGAGAAGGATGCGCGCAAGGCGCTTGGCGATATCGCGCGGGCGCGGCAACTGTGCCTCAAGATCCTGGGCCTGGAGGAGAGCTCGGGTTCCTGCTTCGCGTGGGCTGTCGGAAAGTGCAAAGGCGCGTGCGTGGGCAAGGAAGCGCTCGTGCTGCATCGGACGCGGGTTCAGCTGGCGTTGTCCTCGTTGAAAATCAAGAGTTGGCCCTTTCCCGGCCGCATTGCGCTGCGCGAGCGCGGCCGGACCGCGCCTGACGGAATCCTCGGCGCGGAGTTGCATGTGCTCGATCACTGGACGTACTTGGGAAGCGCCCGATCGGCGGAAGAACTTGATGCGTTTCGCACGCAGCGCTCGCCGCCTAAGTTCGACGTCGATGTCTACAAGATCTTGCTGCGCTACTTCTCAAATCACCCCGCTCTCGATTGGCATGATTTACGCAACAGTGCCCTGTGCGCGTGAGCGACAACGTGCGCTATTGGATTGCAACTGCGCCGGTGGGCGCAGCCTCGGTGCTGGCCGAAGAGCTGGCCCAATTCGGCGCCGTGGATATTCGCGAGCGCAGCCATGATGTGAAGTTTCAAGGCGTGCTCGAGGTCGGGTATCGCACCTGTCTGTGGTCGCGCACGGCCACCCGCGTGCTCTTGAGTCTGGGATCCATCGATGCCGTGAGTTCACAGAGCGTGTACGAAGGCGTAAAGCGCATCGACTGGCGCGAACATCTCAAGCCCGGGGCGACTCTCGCATGCGATTGCAGCGGCGGCAACGACGCCATCAGGCACACGATTTACGGGTCCCAGCTGCTCAAGGACGCGGTCTGCGACAATCTGCGCGATTCCACCGGAGAGCGGCCGAATATTCAGCCGGAACGCCCCGATGTGCTGCTGCACCTGCATGTGGACGGCCGCACGGCGCTCGTGTCGCTGGATTTCTCGGGAGAAAGCCTGCACCGGCGCGGCTACCGCAGCGAGGGCGGCCGCGCGCCGCTCAAGGAAAATGTGGCGGCCGCGGTGCTGCTGCGCGCCGGGTGGCCGCAGATCGCGCAAGCCGGCGGAATGCTGCTGGATCCCATGTGCGGTTCCGGCACTTTTCTCACTGAGGGGGCGTTGATCGCGGCGGACGCCGCGCCGGCGATGGATCGCGAGTATTTCGGCTTTTTGGGATGGCGCGGTCACGACAGCGAATTGTGGGAGAGTCTACGTGCGGATGCACGGCGGCGGCGCTCGGCGCGCGAGGTGAGGCGCTGCATCCTGGGCTGCGACAGCGATTCCGAGGCCGTGCGCATGACCATCGCCAACGGCGAGCAGGCCGGGGTTGCGGATTGGCTGCATGTGGAAAAGCGCGCGCTCGCCGATCAGATCCGGCCGAAAGGTGAAACCGGCCTGGTCGTGGCCAACCCACCCTACGGCGAGCGGATCGGAGCCGAAACAGGGCTGCCGGCGCTGTACTCGGAATTGGGAACGGTGTTGCGCGATCGATTTCAAGGCTGGCAGGCAGCCATCCTCACGGGCAATCCGCCGCTGGCGCGCAACCTGGGTATTTACGCGAAACGCACGCATCGCTTTTTCAACGGTACGATCGAGTGCCGGCTGCTGCGCTTCGAGTTGACCGACGCCAACATGCAGCGACCGGCTGAAGAAGTTCGCGCAGATTGGGCAGACCGTCCCGGCGCCCAGATGTTTGCCAATCGCTTGCGCAAGAACTTGCAGCGCTTGAATTCTTGGGCCGAGCGCGAACACATCGAGTGTTTCCGGGTATATGACGCCGACATGCCCGAATATGCGTTTGCAATCGACTTATATGGCCGGGAGGGGCGGCACGCCTACGTGCAGGAATATGCTCCGCCGGGGACGGTGAATCAGGAAAGCGCCCGCGAGCGGCGGCGCGAGGTGCTGGCGGTACTGCCTGAGGTTTTGCAGTTGCCGGCGGCACGAATTCATTCACGGGTGCGCAAACCGCAGAAGGGCGCCGAACAGTACGAAAAACGCGAGGACAATGCGGAACGTCACGCGGTTCGCGAAGGCTCCCTCAAGTTCTGGGTGAATTTTCGCGACTACCTGGATACCGGTCTGTTTCTTGACCACCGCTTGGTGCGCGGGATGCTGCTCTCCTTCGCCAAGGACGCGGATTTCTTGAATCTGTTCTGCTACACGGGCAGCGCCACCGTGTATGCCGCCGCCGGCGGGGCACGCAGCAGCACCAGCGTCGATTTGTCGAATACTTACCTGGATTGGGCGCACGAAAATTTATTGCTCAATGGTTTCACGGGCGATGAGCATCAATTGTTCCGCGCGGATTGCCTGGCGTGGCTTGAGGAAGAAGGCGAGCGCGGTCCGCGCTTCGACCTGATTTTTCTGGACCCGCCGACTTTTTCCAACTCCAAGCGCATGGCGGGCGTGCTTGATGTGCAGCGCGATCACGTGGGAATGATCCGCAGGTCGTTGAAACTGCTGCGCCCCGCAGGCCGGCTGGTGTTTTCCACCAACTACACGCGTTTCAAATTGGATTCGCAGTCCTTGGAGGATCTGATGATCGAGGACTTGAGCGCCGCGACCATCCCGAAGGATTTCGAACGCCATGCGCGAATTCATCGCTGCTTCATGGTGCGGTTCAAATAAGTCTGGGCGCTTGCGCGAGGCTTCCGGTAATCTTTGGATGCATGGGTAACTTTAATTCTCGCGCCCGTGCTCTTGGCGGCGCTCTGTTCGTGGGTGGTGCGCTGTTCGCAGGCATCCTGGTATTTTCCGGCGTCGCGGCATTGGCGGCCAGCAGCGCCAATGCGGCCGACCACGGTCCGATCAATCAGCCGCCCACATTGCAGGACTGGCAGGCGCTCGCGAAACTGCCGGATTTCAGCGGTATATGGACACCGGTCATCATCGATCAATTCACGCAGGAGCGCACGAACCCGCCGCCGTGGAAGCCCGCGATTGCCAAGCAGATCGCGCATATGTACGCGGAAGAAGCAGGCCGGGCGGCCGTTCCCGGTCATCGATCACTGCTTTCCGACCGGCATGCCGAGCTATATGCTCATCACGCACAATGCTTTTGAACTGTTGCTGACCCCGGGACGCGTGACGTTGCTCGGTGAGGGCGACGGCAACCGTCTGCGCCGCATCTACACCGACGGGCGGGCGCACCCGGCGGATCCGGATCCGAGTTTTCATGGCCACTCCATTGGACACTGGGAGGGGCAGACGTTGGTGGTGGACACGATCGCGTTGTTTCCCGAGGTCTATCTTGCGGTCAACGAAGCAGTGGGGTTGCCGAATGACGGCGACATGCACATTGTAGAGAGGCTGCACCTGCTGGATGCCGACACGTTGGCCGACGATCTTGAGATCACCGCGAACAAACTGTTGGAGAAGACCTGGAAGACGACGCGCAAATATCGTCGCCACCGGGAGCAGAAGTTCGACCTGGCCGAAGGAGTTTGCGAACAGGAGCGCTATCGCGAGTCCGTCGACAAGGACGGGCACGCGATTTTTGCGCCCGTCAAATTCCACAATGGCGTTCCGGTGGGTTCCGGCAAATGAAGCGACTCAGCAAACAAGCGCTGGGCGTTTTGATCGTGGCGGCCGTCGCGGCATGCTGGCCGGTCCAGGCGCACCACTCGTTTGCCGTGTATGACACCGGCAAGACAGTGACCCTCAAGGGGAGCGTGAAGGAATTTCAGTGGAGCAATCCGCATTGCGTCATCTGGGTGATGATTCAGCCCGAAGGCGGCGGAGAAGCGCAGGAGTGGAGCATCGAAGCCACCAGTCCGGGTGTGCTGACGCGCAGTGGCTGGACGCGCAATGCGGTCAAACCCGGCGATCGTGTCAGCGTCGAGTTCAATCCGCTGCGCGACGGTTTCCATGGCGGGCGCCTGCAATCCATCACCTTGCTCGATACCGGCCAGAAATTGCCGGCCGCCAGCATTTCCGATTCCGAAAAGTCAGGCTCGAAATAGCGGGCTGATTCGGCGTGGGCCGGGGCGCCTCGACGCAGCCTCCGGCGGGCTACTGGGTGATCAGCATGACGGCGTTGCTGTTGTCGTCGTTGAAGTAGACCCGCTGTTTCCCCTGCGAGTCGACCGTTGCGGCGATGCCGAACAGTGCGCCCTGACCGCAAGCCACGCTTGCACCGCAAACCGCACCCGGCCCGTTGCTGCCCGGATCGAGCTGCACGGGATCACCGACGAATCCGCCCGGCAGCACCGGGGAGATCTCCACGACCAGATTGGGAATCTGGGTTGCGCTGATACTGTCATCGCCATTGCCCACAATCAGATCGCCGTCCGCAAGCAGGGCCGCACTGATCGGCGCAATCAACGGGCCGCCGGTGGCCACTACCCGCGCGGAGGATGCCGAGGGGCCGCTGAACGTAGGTGCGGCCGTCGGCGGCGCCATGACCGCCGCGCACTGGCCATCGACCACCACGCCCGCCGCGCCGATGCTCGATACATTGGCGAATGCAACGACACTGTTTGAGCTCGTGTCGATGATGTACAGCGTGTCGATCGACGGGTCGTAGGTCAGACCCGCCGGCGCGAAGATGGCGCCGGGCGAACCACTGCCGCAAAAGCCGGTGGCGATTTGGGTGAATGAACTCTGCGCATCGTTGCTGAGTTCGATCCGGTCGATCGAGCCGTCGAAGGTGGACACGTAAAGCGTGGGGTTTGTCGGTGAGCTGCTGTGTGTCTGTGTGGCGCCGTCGCGGACCGCGCTCATCGTGGCGTCGCCATCCGCGTTCATCATGGCGTCGTCGCCCATGCCCATGACGCCATAGCCTCCCATGACTTGCGCCGCAGTGGGTACAAAGACCTCGCCCCAGGGAGAGCCGAACGCATCGGCAGCGAACGGATTGGTCACGCTACCGGACGGCGTCACCAAGGGACTCATGCCCGAGGAAAACGCTGCGGCGGAAATACTGTCATCGGGCAGCATCGCGAGCGCGCTGCAGCCCGTGAGCGCGGGGTCGTTCGCAATCAGGTAGGGCAACTGCGCAGCCGGAGCGGCGCCGGACGCGGGGGCATGTAATCCGACGATGGTCGTCCCGGACCCCTGTGTGCCGAGCGCGCCGGAATTGAAATTACACACGATCAGATCGCCCGCCGTGATGGGCCCGGCGCTGATGGGTGCAATGGCGAGTCCATAAGGATTGCCGCCGAACATGTTGGCACTCGGGTCGAGTGTCGGCCCGATGGTGACCATGTTGGCGATCGACAGCGTGCTCAAAATGGAGGGGTTGACCGTCACCATCGCCGTGGTCGCCGAGGCGCTGCCGCCCATGCTGCCAGAGCACATCAGTGTGTAAGTCGTGCTGCCGGCGGCCGTGGGGGCAACGATGATCGAGCCGCTCGAGGATTGACTGCCGGTGAAATCGCCGGCCATGGCATTGGAGGTTGAGGCCGTGCACGAGCTCACATTGGCCGATGTCCAGGAAAGGTTCACACCCTGTCCTAGATTGATGGTCAGGGCCTGAGCAGGCGTCATGAAGTTGACAGAGGGCGGGGGTGGCATCGAACCCCCATACCCGCTGCCGCCCATACCGCCCCCGCAACCGATCAACAGACTGGCGGTAAGAGTCGGCGCCAGCGCGCCCCAATTCGAAGCACCGCGATTGAGCACACGCATGGCGTTCCCCTGCTTGGGTGGATGTGCTCAGTGGGTCGCGGTGCGGTGTGGAAAAGTTGAACGCCGCGCGGCAAGAATTTGACCGCGAGTTCAGCGCGTGGCCGGCGCCCGACCGCGACGCGGCCGCTACAACAAATCGCGCAGTCGGTAATAGAGCATCGCCAGCATCAGCGAGGGCCGCCGGAACAAGCGACCGCCCGGGAAATCACGATGCGGAATGCGCGCAAACACATCGAAGCGCTCCGCCGTGCCGGCCGCGGCCTCGGCGACCAGCTTGCCCGCCAAGCCCGCCAGCGCCACGCCATGGCCGGAAAATCCTTGCAGATAAAATACATTGGGCGCCAGCCGCCCGAAATTCGGCGCTCGGCTCATGGTGATGTCCAGGTAGCCGCCCCATGCGAAGTCCACTTTGGCTTTGGATAGCGCCGGGAACACGCGCACCATGCGCTTGCGCATCGATTCGGCGAGGCGCGGCGGCTGCACCGAACTGTAGCTGACGCGTCCGCCAAACAACATGCGATGATCGTTCGACCGTCTGAAATAATCCAATACCCAATTGATGTCGGCGGCGGCCGCATTGCTGGGCAGCACGGTGCGGGCGAGTTCCTCGCCCAGAGGTTCGGTCGCGATGATGTAGGTGCCGACGCCAAGAATCCGGCGCGCCAGCGCCGGTGCGACGGCGCCGATATAGGCATTGCCGCAGAGCACGAGGTGGGCGCAGCGCAGCGTGCCTTGGTCGGTATGGACGCGGATCTCCGCGCCATCCTGATAGCGTAGAACCTCGGAGTTCTCGTAAATGACGGCGCCGGCGGCTTCCGCGGCGCGCGCCAACCCTTGGGTGTACCTCAAGGGGTGCAAGTGACCGCTGCGCGTGTCAATCATACCCGCAAGATAGCGCTCGCTGCGCACATGGCCTTGGAGCTCATCGCGATCGAGCAGGCGCACCGATTGGTAGGCGTACTCCTCGTTGAGCTCGCGAGTCCATGATTTGAGCTCCTGCACGTGGCGCGCCTTCACGGCGACATGCACGTGATTGGGACGGTAGTCGCATTCGATTCCATGATCCCGGATCAGCGATTGCGTGAGATCCAAAGCTTCCAGGGAAAGATCGAACAAGCGCCGTGCATCCTCGCGTCCCACGGCGGCGATGAGTTTTTGCTGGCCGACAGCGAGACCAAAGATGGTTTGACCGCCGCTGCGTCCCGATGCGCCGTAACCGACGGCGCGGGCTTCCAGCACCGCGACCCGGTAGCCGCGTGAGGTGAGATGCAACGCGGCCGAGAGACCCGCGATGCCCGCGCCGAGCACCACCACGTCGACGCGCGATTCCCCGCTTAGGCAAGCGCGTGCCGTCCAGAGGTTGCCGGCGGCGTAGTAAGAGGGAGCAGGGGGATATGACAGCTGCATGGGGTCTTAGGTGAAAGTGTTTAGGATTTTATGGCTATTGACAGGATTGAGGGGCTGTGAGCCTACAGAGGTTTTCTGTGAAAATGCAATATTGCTGCCGTGCACAAAACACGTCTAAGTGTTGGAAATGCCTAAATCTTAGCTCTTTTTGCATGCCGTACCGGCCCGGGGCATGGGGGGAGTGGTGTAATATTGCCCATAGCCAAGCCTAGTCGTCCCCTTGGACGTTTAATATCTTAAACATGCCGCGCCTGCCGATCATTGCAATTCCGGCTGATCGTCGGCTGTATGGAAAGCATTACTTCCACATGGTCGGCGAGAAGTACATAGAAGCCGTCGCCCAGGGTGCGAATGCGGTGCCGGTGCTCGTGCCTGCATTGGGGTCCGAGATTGATTTGGCGTCGCTTTTGGAAGTTTGCGACGGATTGCTGCTCACGGGCAGTGCGTCGAATGTTGAACCGCAACACTACGGAGGACCGGACAGCGCGCCGGGAACACTACATGACCCAAATCGGGATGCTACGACGCTTCCGCTGATTCCGCGTGCCGTCGCCGCCGGCTTGCCGGTGCTGGCGATCTGCCGCGGATTTCAAGAAATGAATGTCGCCTTTGGCGGCACCTTAAACCCACGCTTGCACGAGGTACCGGGCAACCTCGATCACCGCGACGATGAATCGCTGCCGCTGGACGTTCAATACGCTCCAGCCCACGAGGTGCTGCTCGAGCCCGGCGGCGAACTGCGAAAAATGGCAGGCCGGGACCGCCTGCAAGTCAATTCTCTGCACTCGCAGGGCGTCGAGAAATTGGGGTCGGACCTGGCGGTCGAGGCGCGCGCCCCGGACGGGGTGATCGAGGCGTTTCGAGTGGCCGATTCGCCCAGTTTCGCGCTGGGGTTGCAGTGGCATCCAGAGTGGCAGTTTGCCAGGGACTCATTTTCGCGCGCGCTGTTCGCCGCATTCGGCAGCGCCAGCCGGCAACGCGCATCAGCTTCAAGGTGAACCATGGCGAGCACGATTCAACAATTCTTAAAAGAGCACGGCATTTCGGAGGTCGAAGCGATCATCCCGGACATGGCCGGCGTCGCGCGCGGCAAGCTCATGCCCGCCGAGAAATTCGCCGAGGAGGAGGGCATGCGCCTGCCCGAGGCGATTTTCCTGCAAACGGTCACCGGCGATTACCCGGACGACCAAAGCGCGATGAATCCCTCCGACATCGACATTGTCCTCAAGGCCGATCCAAAAACGGTTCGGGTCGTGCCCTGGGCGGCGGAGCCCACTGCACAGGTGATTCACGACTGCTTCTACGGCGACGGGCGACCGGTCACCATGGCGCCGCGCTACGTGCTGCGGCGAATTCTCGACCTGTACGAGGCGCAGGGATGGGAGCCGGTGGTTGCCCCGGAACTGGAATTTTTCCTGGTGGAACCGAATATCGATTCCGACTACCCCTTGAAGCCGCCGGTGGGCCGCTCGGGACGTCCGGAGACAGGCAGGCAGGCCTATAGCATCGCGGCGGTCAACGAGTTCGATCCCCTGTTCGACGACATGTACGCGTTCTGCGACGCGCAGGACATCGAAATCGACACGTTGATCCATGAATCCGGCGCGGCGCAAATGGAAATCAATCTGTTGCATGGCTACCCCATGTCTCTCGCCGATCAGGCATTCCTGTTCAAGCGCACGGCGCGCGAAGCGGCGCTGCGCCACAAGATGTATGCCACGTTCATGGCAAAACCCATGGCCAAGGAGCCTGGGAGCGCCATGCACCTGCATCAAAGCATCATCAATACCAAAACCCGAAAAAACATTTTCAGCAACGCCGATGGTTCCCCTTCGGAGTTGTTCTTTGGACATATCGGGGGACTGCAAAAGTACCTCCCCGGTGCGATGTCCTTGTTCTGCCCCAACGTCAACAGCTATCGGCGCATCAGTCGTTACTCCTCCGCACCCATCAACGTGCATTGGGGCTATGACAATCGAACCGCCGGCCTGCGGGTGCCGATGTCCGGCGCCGATGCGCGCCGCGTGGAGAATCGCGTCGGTGGGGCGGATGCGAATCCCTATCTCGCCATCGCGGCCTCTTTGGCCTGCGGTTATCTCGGCATGATCGAGGGCCTCAAGCCCTCGGAGCCCATTGCCGGCAGCGCCTACGATCTGGCCATCGCCCTGCCGCGCACTTTGGCGGAATCATTGCGCCTGCTGCGCGAATCCAAGCCGCTGGTGGACCTGTTCGGCGATCGCTTCGTACTGGCCTTCACGGCGGTCAAGGAAGCCGAGTACGAGACCTTCGCGCAGGTCATCAGTTCCTGGGAACGCGAGCACTTGCTATTGAACGTTTAGGAGCCTAGCGGCCGCGTTGCCGCTGCGCTATAACTAGCGGACCAAAAAAATAGGGGAAGCGTCAGATGTTCTGCGTTCGTCGGACGGCGATTCTGGCGCTCGGTGTTTTGTTGAGCTTGAGCGCCTGCGGCGGGAAGCCGTCCGGCACGGGGACGAGCGGCGAGTCCCACTCCAAAATCCTCAATCTATACATCTGGTCGGATTACTTGGCGCCGGACACGCTGTCCGACTTCGAGAAGCAGACGGGCATCAAGGTGCACGCCGCCTACTTCGACACCAACGAGACCCTCGAGACCAAACTGCTTGCGGGCAGCAGCGGTTTCGACGTCGTGGTGCCGACGGCCTCGTACTTGGAGAGGCAGATCAAGGCGGGGGCCTTTCTGCCGCTCGACAAGTCGAAGCTGCCGAACCTGAAGAACATGGATCCGAAACTGATGGCCAAGGTCGCCTTGCACGACCCGGACAATGCGCACGCCATCATCTACCTGTGGGGCACCAACGGCATCGGTTACAACGAAAAGATGGTCAAGGCGCTGATGCCGGATGCACCTCTCGACAGTTGGAGTCTGGTATTCGATCCGGCAGTGGCATCGAAGGTCGCCAAATGCGGCATCAGCGTGCTGGACTCGCCGGCCGAGATGATCCGCGTGGTGATGAGCTATCTCGGCAAGGATCCGAATTCGCAAAGCGCGGATGATCTGGCTGCCGCGGAAGCGGCGCTGGCCAAGATCAGACCGTACATTCGCAATATCAATTCCTCGGAATACATCGAGGCGCTGGCCAATGGCGACCTTTGCATCGCCGTGGCCTACAACGGAGACGTGATGCAGGCGCGCGATCGGGCGCGTGAGGCCAAGAACGGCATCGACATCCAGTATGCCGTGCCCAAGGAAGGCTCGATCCTGTGGTTCGACATGCTGGCCATCCCCAAGGATGCGCCGGATCCGGAGAGTGCCTACGCGTTCTTGAACTACATCATGACTCCGCAAGTGACCGCCGATATCTCCAATTTCAAGCGCTACGCCGACGCCAACGCCGCGGCCCAGCCGTTGGTGCAGAGCGCGGTCAAGGACGATCCTGGTATCTATCCGACGCCCGATCAGATGCAAAGGCTGAAGGTGCAGCTGGCCGACTCGCCCGAGCAGACTCGCGCGATCACGCGGGTCTGGCAAAAATTCAAGACGGGTCAATAACCGATGACGTCAGTCTCCGGAGGCGTCGTCAAAGCCCAGCCCTGGAACGATCCCGCCGCGGTCCCCTATGTAAAGGTGGAGCGAATAACCAAGGCCTTCGGCGATTTCAAGGCGGTCGATGATGTCTCCCTGAAGGTCTACAAGGGGGAAATATTCTGCTTGCTGGGTGCTTCGGGGTGCGGCAAGACCACATTGCTGCGCATGCTGGGCGGATTCGAGACGCCGACGTCCGGCAGGATTTTCATCGACGGCGAGGATATGACGGGCGTACCGCCCTACGAGCGGCCGGTGAACATGATGTTCCAGTCATACGCGCTGTTTCCGCATATGAGTGTCGAACAGAACGTCGCTTTCGGCCTGAAACAAGATCGGCTGGCCAAATCCGAGATCCAGGAACGCGTGGCCACCATGCTCGATCTGGTGAAGATGGGCAGCTTTGCGAAGCGCAAACCCCATCAGCTGTCCGGCGGCCAGCGTCAGCGGGTCGCGCTCGCCCGTTCGCTGGTCAAACGCCCCAAACTTCTGTTGCTGGACGAGCCCCTGGGGGCGCTCGACAAGAAGCTGCGTGAGCATACGCAATTCGAATTGATCAGCTTGCAGGACAAGCTGGGGGTGACCTTCATCGTCGTCACCCACGACCAGGAGGAGGCCATGACGCTGGCGAGCCGCATCGGCGTGATGAATCACGGCGAGATCGTGCAGGCAGGAACGCCGTCGGAAATCTACGAGTTTCCAGGCTCGAAGTTTGTGGCTGATTTCGTCGGTTCGGTGAACATGTTCGAGGGCAAGCTTCTGGAGGATGAGCCTGACTACGTGCGCATCGGATCGCCCGAACTGGGAGGCACCATCTTCGTCAGCCACGGCATCAGTGCACCGCCGGAAGCGATCGTCTGGGCCGCCGTGCGGCCCGAGAAAATATTCATGTCGACCGAGGCCCCGACGGGCGGACCCGACAACGTGGTGCGCGGCGCGGTGCAGGACATTGCCTATCTGGGCGATCTATCGATCTACCTGGTCAAATTGCCCACGGGCAAGGTCGTGCGCGTGACGCAACCCAATACCTCGCGCCATGCCGAGGCGATCGGCTGGGATCAGCAGGTGTACTTATCGTGGGATGCGACCAGTCCGGTGGTGGTAACCCGTTAACTCCATGAAGTTAACCGGACAGCTGCAGCGAATCGGCGTGACGGGCAGGGGTCTGGTCGTGGCGTTACCCTATCTGTGGCTGCTGCTTTTTTTCGTCGTGCCGTTCATCATCGTGCTGAAGATTTCCTTCTCCGATGTTGACCTGGCGATTCCGCCGTACAAGCCCTTGCTGGAGTGGATGGGGAAGAATTCACTCGCGATCAGGCTCAATTTCAATAACTACGCGTTCCTCTTCACCGACTCGCTGTATCTGCATGCCTTCGGCAACTCGATCAAGGTGGCGTTTCTCTCGACGCTGCTGTGTTTGGCGATCGGCTACCCCATGGCCTACGGCATCGCGCGCGCCAAACCGGCGACACGCAATGTGCTGCTGCTGCTGGTCATACTGCCTTTCTGGACATCGCTGCTGCTGCGCGTGTATGCCTGGATCGGCCTCTTGAAGGCCAACGGCGTGATCAACAATGTGTTGCTGTCCCTGGGGGTGATTCATGAGCCGTTGGCGATGCTGTACACGCCTTTCGCCATGTATGTCGGCATCGTCTATTCCTATCTGCCGTTCTTGATCCTGCCGCTCTACGCCAATCTGGAGAAAATGGACTGGCAATTGCTGGAAGCCGCCGAGGACCTGGGATGCCGCCCGTGGCAGGCGTTCTATAAAATCACGCTGCCTCTGTCGCGCAACGGCATTCTCGCCGGTTCCATGCTGGTGTTCATTCCCGCGGTCGGCGAGTTCGTCATTCCGGCCCTGCTCGGCGGTCCCAATGCGCTGATGATCGGGCGTGTCCTGTGGGATGAATTCTTCTCGAACCGCGCGTGGCCGGTGGCGAGCGCGGTCGCAATCCTGCTGTTGATTCTGTTGGTGCCTTTCATGATGTGGTACCAGAGCGTGCAGGCGCGCGAAACTGCGGGTGCCCGATGAATCACCGCAGCTCCTACTTCGTGCTGACCTGCCTGGGATTGGGTTTCGCTTTCCTGTACATCCCGATCCTGTCCATGGTCGTTTTCTCCTTCAACGCATCCAAGCTGGTGACCGTCTGGGATAGCGCAAACTCGCCCACGCTCAAGTGGTATTACGCGCTGCTGAACAACGAGGAGATTCTCGATGCGGCGTGGATTTCATTGAAGGTTGCGCTCATCAATGCATCCGGTTCGGTGATTCTCGGCACGCTCGCCGGTTTCGGATTGGCTCGATTCAGCCAATTTCGCGGACGTTTCACCTTGAATGCCATGACCACCGCACCGCTGGTGATGCCCGAAGTCATCACCGGACTGTCGCTGTTGCTGCTGTTCGTCGCGCTGGAGCAGCTCATCGGTTGGCCCGCGGGCCGCGGCATCACGACCATGACCATCGCTCACATGACCTTTTCGATGGCCTATGTCACGGTGATCGTGAACTCGCGGCTTGCGACTTTCGACACAGCGCTCGAGGAGGCGGCGATGGACCTGGGCGCCCGGCCGGTGAAGGTGTTCTTCGTCATCACGCTGCCCATCATTTTCCCGGCCATCCTGTCGGGGTGGCTGTTGGCGTTTACGCTGTCGTGGGACGATCTCGTGATCTCGAGTTTCACTTCCGGTCCCGGCAGCAGCACCCTGCCCATGGTGGTGTTTTCCAAGGTGCGGCTCGGCGTCAGTCCCGAGATCAATGTCCTCGCCACTCTGACGCTCGCGGTGGTGAGCGCGATGATCGTGGCTGTGAGCTTGTGGCTGGCACGCAGGTCCAAGCTCGACGCGAAGCCTCTAGGCTCCTAACTGGCACGGCGCGGATCGAGTCCCTACAATAGCGCGGGCCATCGTCAATAGAATAAGGAGAGAGTCGTGGCGCGATCTTTACCAGTGTGGGTTTTCGCATTCCTGATGACCGCGAGCCATGCCGGCGCTCCGGCGCCGGAAGAAAAGCCGGTCGGGTATCTGTGCTGCAATATGCGCACCGACGGGTCATGGATCAGCGATATTAATTACGATGAGAACGGCAAGAAGATCGTCCCGGTGGGCACGCCGCTCAAAGTCACGGGATATGGCCACTATCGGGTGAAAGTGGACATCAACGGCAAGAGCCAGGCGATCGGCAACGACTACAGCCGCGACCTGGACCATGGTGACCTTTGCGAAGCGCTACGTGGTTGCGGACGACCCCGCGGCCAAAATCGCGACGTTCCCGAAGAAGATTCAGGACGCGATCTCTTCCGCCCGTCGTGACCCTAGGGATGACCCGTGAACAGGTGCTGATGTCGGTCGGATACCCCGTGAGCAGCGAGAATCACCATCTCGAAGATAAAACCTGGCGCTTCTGGGTGAGCAGCTTCTCGGAGTTTCGCGTCAAATTTGACGACGACGGTCGGGTCATCGACATCGACGGCGACGCCGATGCCAAGTCGAGGGTGATATTGGAGTAGTACATCGTACGGCCGCTGGACTTCCCGGTCCCGCGGGGCCGGTCACTCCTTGTCGAGCGGGGTGTTGCCGCCGGTGAACTGAACTCTCGCCTGCGCGAGCCGGTACCGATACTCGGTGAGCCAGCGTCTGATGTTGCGCAGGCCCGCTGCCGCATACACCATCTTGAACAGCATCAAGCGCCGCAGGACTTTGGGCGTATCGAATAGATCGCCCGCCAGCATCGAGATCACGGCCTGTTCGAGCTGCCAGGTGTTGCGCGGCGCGCCGAACATCTGCCGCATGATCGATTCGTTGAAGCGATAGATGAAAAATGAAAACCGCGCCATGCCGGCGCGTTGCCGCTTCTCCAGCCTGCGCAGCAGCGCAGGTTCACGCCGCGGCTCGCGCAGGGCGGTGTCCACCACGGCCGCGGCCTGCTCGGCGCCGCTCATCGCAAGATAAACGCCGGAGGAGAACACCGGATCGAGAAATGCGAAGGCATCGCCGATCAGGACCCAACCCGGTCCGCCCATTTGCGTGGAATCGTAGGAATAGTTGCCGGTGACGCGGACCTCGCCGATCAATTCGGCGCGTTCCATGCGCCGCCACAGATTCGGGTTCTGCCGCAGCGTCTCCAGCAAAAATTCCGCGGTCCGACCCTTGCGCCGCTTCAAGTATTCCGGCCGGCAAACCGCGCCGATGCTCATGACGCCGTCCGGCAGCGGAATCATCCACACCCAACCATGATCGAACCGGTAGATGCTGATGTTGCCGGCATCCTCGCCTGTGCGCGGCAGGGCGCCGCGGAAGTGGCCGAAAATCGCGGCGCTTTGATGCCGGTCATTCTTGCGGCGCAGCTTTTTTCTCGCGGCCAGGAAGGCATCGCGGCCGCTGGCGTCGACGAGGTAGCGCGCCTGCAAGCGGTAGCTGCGGCCCTCTCCGGTGCGCACCTCGAGCAGCGTTTCCCGAGGACCCGTTTGTTCCGCCGCGATGACCTCGTGTCCCTCGCGGGCATCGGCGCCGCATGCACCCGCGTGCCGGAAGAGCATCTGGTCGAAATCCTGGCGCCAGACCTGGAATGCATGCGGCGGGCTGTTGCCGATCGCCTTGCTGAATGCGAAGGTGTTGTAGCCGCGTTCGTTGTCGGCTTCGAAATCGGCACCTGCCTTGAGGACCCCGAGCGCCCGCACCTTGTCCAGTACGCCCAATCGATCGAATACCGGAAGGTTCATGGGCAGCAAGGATTCGCCGATGTGGAACCGAGGGTGATGCGCCTTCTCCAGCGCGATGACCCGGTGGCCGCGGCGCGCCAGCAGTGCCGCCGCGGTGCTGCCCGCGGGACCGCCGCCGATCACGGCGACGTCGCAGATTTCGGGTGCCGTTTCCATTTATCTAAACGAGCACACGCTCAATGCCGCCGGTATTCGCGCGTTGCACATACTCAGGCATCCAATTGGCTCCCAGAAGATTTTTTGCAATTTCGACGACGATGTAGTCGGCATCGATGTCCGCATCGTCATTGAAGCGCTTCAAACCCTGCAGGCACGACGGGCAGGACGTCAATATCTTCACGTCGCCCCGGTGACCGCCGGCGCGGATCTCTTCGACGCCGATGCGCACTTCCTGTTCCTTGCGAAACCGCACTTGCGTCGAAACATCCGGCCGCGTGAGGGCAAGGGTGCCGGATTCTCCGCAGCAGCGATCATTCCTGGCGATCTGGCCATTTTGCGTGCTGTTCATCAGCGTGTTCACGACGGTCAAGGGATCGTGCTTTTTCATCGGCGAATGACAGGGATCGTGATACATGTAGCGCACGCCGGTGACATTCTCCAGCCGTACTCCCTTCTCCATGAGATATTCGTGAATATCCATGATCTTGCAACCCGGGAATATCTTTTCGAATTCGTAGCCCTGCAACTGGTCGAAGCAGGTTCCGCAGCTGACGACCACGGTTTTGATGTCCAGGTAGTTCAGCGTGTTGGCCACGCGGTGAAACAACACGCGGTTATCGGTGATGATCTTCTCCGCCTTGTCGAATTCGCCGGCGCCGCGCTGTGGGTAGCCGCAGCACAGGTAACCCGGCGGCAGCACGGTCTGCACACCCACGTGCCACAGCATGGCCTGCGTCGCGAGCCCGACTTGTGAGAAGAGACGCTCGGAGCCGCAACCCGGAAAATAAAACACCGCTTCGGAATCCGCGGTGACCCTGGCAGGATCGCGGATGATGGGCACGTAATTGCGGTCCTCGATGTCGAGCAGCGCGCGCGCAGTTCTTTTCGGCAGTCCGCCGGGCATGCGCTTGTTGACGAAGTGAATGACCTGCTCTTTGATCGGCGTGTTGCCGGTGGTGGCCGGCGGCTGCGCGGTCTGGGCGCGCGCGAGTCGCTTGAACGCACGATTGGCGAGGCGTTGCGCCTTGTAGCCCCAATCGATCATGACCTTGCGCGTCAGCTTGATGGTTTGCGGGTTGGTGGCATTGAGGAAAAACATCGCCGCGGCGGTGCCGGGATTGAAGCGCTTCTGGCCCATGCGGCGCAACAGGTCGCGCATGCCCATGGACACATCGCCGAAATCGATGCCGACCGGGCAGGGCGACTCGCACTTGTGGCAAACCGTGCAGTGATCGGCGACGTCCGATAGTTCGTCCCAATGCTGAATCGATACGCCGCGCCGCGTCTGCTCTTCATAGAGAAACGCTTCGATCAACAATGAGGTTGCGAGAATCTTGTCGCGCGGCGAATACAGCAGGTTTGCGCGCGGCACGTGCGTGGCGCAAACCGGCTTGCACTTGCCGCAGCGCAGGCAGTCCTTGATGGCGTCGGATATGGTGCTGATATCCGATTGCTGCATGATCAGCGATTCATGCCCGAGCAGGTTGAAGCTCGGGGTATAGGCGCGGCGCAAATCGCTTTCCGGCATCATTTTGTGCCGGTTGAAATGACCGTTTGGATCGACCTGTTGCTTGTAACTGCGAAACGCGGCCAGTTCCGCCTCGGTGAGGTATTCGAGCTTGGTGATGCCGATGCCATGTTCACCGGAGATCACGCCGTTCAAATTGCGGGCGATGCGCATGATCCGCGCCACGATGCGATTCGCGGTGCGCAGCATCGCGTAGTTGTCGGAATTAACCGGAATGTTGGTGTGCACATTGCCGTCGCCGGCGTGCATGTGCAGGGCGACGAAAACGCGCCCCTGCAGCACGCTCTTATGCACCGTGTCGCAATGCTGCAGCACCGGCGCGAACTCGGCGCCCGAGAAAATCCGCGCCAGCGCCTCGCGCACCTCGCTTTTCCAGCTGACTCGAATGCTGCGATCCTGCAGCCGGTCGAAAACACTGCCGGAATCGTGTTCCGCGGCCCGCACTTCGAGCGCCGCGAGGTTGGCGCGGGCCGCGTTGATGGGCGTATCCATCGCCCCGAGCAGGTATGCCCAGCGGGCACCCACGCGCGCGAGCAGATCGCGGGCTTCGGCTCGGCGCCCGGTATCGGTCTCCAAGATGCCGCCGGCGGCCGCCGCCGCGGAGAAATATTCGTCCAGCGCATCGAGCAGTTCGAGCTTGTTGCGGATCGACAGTTCGATATTGATCCGTTCCACGGCATCGGTGTACTCGCCCAGGCGCTCGAGCGGTATCACAACATCCTCATTGATCTTGAACGCGTTGGTGTGTTTGGCGATCGCGGCCGTCTTGGCGCGATCGAGCCAGAATTTGCGGCGCGCATCCGCGCTCACGGCGACAAATCCTTCGCCGCCGCGCGCGTTGGCAAGGCGCACCACATGCGAGGTCGCGGCGGCCACCTGGGACTCATCCTCGCCGACGATGTCGCCCAGCAGCACCATTTTCGGCAGCGCGCCGCGCTTCGACTTGGTGCTGTAGCCGACGGCGCGCAGATAGCGTTCGTCCAGATGCTCGAGACCGGCAAGACGCGGGCCCTGCGGCGCCGTGGCGCCGGCGTCGAGGTAGCGCTTGATTTCGACGATGCTGGGGATGGCATCGCGCGCCTGGCCGAAGAACTCCAGGCACACCGTGCGCGTGAATTTGGGCTTGCGGTGCAGAATCCAGCGCGCCGCCGTGATCAGTCCGTCGCAGCCTTCCTTTTGCACGCCGGGCAGGCCGCCGAGGAATTTATCGGTCACGTCCTTGCCGAGCCCGATTTTGCGAAACTTGGCGCCGTCGATGTTGAGCCGCTCGCTGCGCAGGACCTGCGCCCGATCCGCGGGGGCGCTGCCGTCTTTCCAGATCAGCTCGAAGCTTGCGACCAGCACGTCGTGAATCTTTCCCATGTTGTGATTCAGTCGCGTCACCTCCAGCCAATTTCCCTGGCAATCGACCATCCGCCACCACGCGAGGTTGTCGACCGCGGTCCCCCACAGCACCGCCTTCTTGCCCCCGGCGTTCATCGCGATATTGCCGCCGATGCACGACGCATCGGCGGAGGTCGGATCGACGGCGAATACATAGCCCGCCCGCTCCGCCGCATCGCTGACCCGCTTGGTCACGACGCCGGCCGCGGAAAAAATGGTGGCAGCGCTGTGTGTGCTGCCCGGCAAGACGAGCGTTTCCACGGAGCCCAATGCCTCGAGTTTCTCGGTATTGATGACCGCCGACCAAGGGGTGAGGGGCACGGTGCCGCCGGTGTAGCCGGTGCCGCCGCCGCGCGGAATGACGGTCAATCCGAGCTCGATGCAATCGCGCACCAGCGCCGGAATCTCCGCTTCCGTATCGGGCATCAGGACCAGAAATGGCAACTCGACCCGCCAGTCGGTGGCATCGGTGACGTGCGCGACGCGCGAGAATGCATCGAAGCGGATGTTGTCGGCGCGTGTGTGTCTGAGAAGCAGGCGCCGCGCGCGTTTGCGCTTGGCCGCGAAATCGACGAATTGCTGTTCGAATCGCGCCACCGCCTGCACCGCAGCCTGCAGCAACTCCACGACCTTGGCGTCGCGCGCCGCGTCGACGGGATCGCGCCGCTTGGCCACCTCGCCGAGCCGATGATGCATGGCCTCGGTGAGTTGACGGCGCCGCTTGGGATTATCGAGCAAGTCGTCCTGAAGATACGGGTTGCGATCCACCACCCAGATATCACCCAGAACTTCGTACAGCATTCGTGCGGATCGGCCTGTGCGCCGCTCGCTGCGCAGCCCGTCCAGAATCGCCCAACCGGACTCGCCCAGCAGCCGGATGACGATTTCGCGATCCGCCAGCGAGGTGTAGTTGTAAGGAATCTCGCGCAGCCGCGATTCCGGCTCTCTTTCCAGCGAAAATTGCACTGTCTGGGCCAAATCTGCGACGGCGTTCATGATCGGCTGATTCTACGCATTAATTTCCGGCGGATGTGCCCTGCAAGGCTAGATTGTCCTCTCAAGTCGTTGTTTCGTCTGCCGTTACGCAATCCATGCAGGAGCTCGAAAGCATCGATGCGGTGCATGACTTGGTGCAGCGGCATCTCGCGCGCGGCGCGTTGGCGATTCCGGAATTGCCGGAGGTCGCCGTGCGCGTGGTCCGCAGCGGCACCAAGAATTCGGGCAATGCGCAGATTTTGGCCGAAATCATCCACGCCGACGCGAACCTGACCGAGTACGTCCTGCACATCGTGGCATCGGCCGCCAAGCGGCCCGCGGTGCCGATCGCTTCGCTGCAGCACGCCATCGCCTGGTTGGGAATCGACGAAGTCGCGAACATCGCGTTCACGCTGGCTTTGCAGGCAAAGATGCTGCATGTCCACGGACAGCAGCGCAAAGCGCGCCGGCTGTGGCGCCACGCATTGGCGAGCGCCCTGTGGTCGCGCCAGGTGGCGCACCGGCTCGGGGGTGAAATGGGTTTGGTGTATCTGTGCGGATTGCTGCACAACATCGGCAAGGGGGTCGCCTTGGGCGCCGTGCAGGACATCGCGCAGCGCGCCGGTCAAGAGCTCGACGGCGAGGACTATGATCGTCTCATCGAGATCTTTCATCGCGACGTCGGGAAACGGGTAATCGCCGCGTGGTCGCTGCCGCCGCCCGTGCCCTTGGTCATCGCGCACTGGGACAACTACCCGGGCGCCGGCGAGTTGCAATGGGAGAGCAACGTCGTCAACGTTGCGCACAAGCTCGCGGACTTCACGTTGCACGAGCCCGAAATGATGAAGCGCGCGGTGTTCATGTTGGATCAGGGTTTCCGCGATCTTGGGCTGTCGGGTCAGGACGCCGCGCAGCTGTTCGACACGACCGCATCGATCAACGCAGAAATGGATCGCTACCTCTCGCCGTAGCCGCGACAACCTGTTTTGGATTATCGTGTCTTCCATGAAAGACACCACTCTCGTGAATCATCCGCCTGAGGCGGAGCTGGCCGGGGACAATCGGGCGCTGGTCTCGCCCATCTATCAATCAGTCAAATTCTCCTTCGACAATGTCCACGAAACGCTGCGTTATCAGCGCGGCGAACGCGAAGGATTCTACTATTCGCGCAGCAGCAACCCGACCTTGACGCAATTGCAGCGCCTGCTGGCGGGGCTGCAGGGCAGGGACGACTGCCTGCTGACGGGCTCCGGGGTTGCAACCATATCCGCGAGTCTGTTGGCGCTGTGCAAGGCGGGCGATCATGTGCTTCTTTTCGTGGAATCGTACGGGCCCACACGCTACATCGTGCAGCACCTGCTGGCCAAGTTCGGCGTCACGCATACCATGCTGTCGATCGAGGATTTGGCCGCCATCGAGAAGTTGCTGAAGGAGAAGCCCACGCGTCTGGCGATCTTCGAGAGCCCCACCAATCCAATCACAAAAATTGCCGACATCGAACATTTGACGGCGCACGCGCGCCGGGCCAACTGTCTGACCGTGCTCGACAACACCTTTGCCGGATTTCACAACCACGGCGGTTACGATGTCGACATTTATTTGCACAGTCTGACCAAGTACGCATCGGGCCATGGCGATGTCATGGGCGGCGCCATCATCGGGCGCCATGAACTGATTTCGAGCATGCGCAGGGACATCGGGCCGATGGGGCCCGCCCTCGATCCGCATGCGGCCTTCCTGATTCAGCGCGGCATGCGCACCTACTTTCTGCGCTACGAGCGGCAGTGTGCCAACGCGCTCATCGTGAGCGAATTTCTGCAGGCCCACCCGCGGGTGAAACGGGTTCACTACCCGGGTCTTGCAAGCCACCCGCAGCACCAGCTGGCGCGTCGGCAGATGAAAGACTTCGGCACCGTCGTGAGCATTGAACTCGAAGGTGGCCATGCGGAAAGCGCGCGCTTCGCGGAAGCCCTGGAATTCTTCTCGATCGCCGCCAGCGTCGGCTCCACCGAGTCGCTGGTATTGCCGGCGCAGTTGTTGCACAGCGGCGAATACACGGCCGAACAACGGGCGCAGTCGCTGGTGGGCAAGGGGACGGTACGTTTGTCGATCGGCTTGGAGGATGCGGGAGATTTAACCTCCGATCTTGCACAGGCTCTGACCAAGGCGTTTACCGGCTGAGATTTGACATAACCTATTTTACATAAGGTTCTCCGGCTCAAGCATCCCCCGCAAATGCCGATCTATTGAGGTCGACAAAGGCGAGGGCTATGAAGTGAGTCATCAATCCGCGGTTGTTCTGTCCGCATTGCATTCGCAGGCGGCTCACGCCTTTCTGATCGAATCCTTGGACAGCCCCCAGCAAATCGCGCCCCTGCCGCGAGTCTGCGCACAGCTGGCGGAACTCACCGCGCAGAACTCGACCGATGCGGCCCAACTTTCGCGTCTGATTCAATCGGATCCCGCGCTTGCGGGCGAACTGATGCGCGTCGCGAATTCGCCGGCTCTGCGGCCGCGCTCACCCATCGTTTCGCTGCAGCAGGCGGTCTCATGGCTTGGGGTCGCGGAGGTGCGCAATATCGCCATGGCGGTGATGCTGCGAGGCGAAGTATTCACCGCTCCCGGCCACGAACCGGAATCGGAGGATCTGTGGCGCGAGGCGTGGCTCGCCGGATTGTGGGCCAAAGAGATCGCGCGCGAGCGTCGCAAACATGTTGAAAGCGCATTCCTGGCGGCGTTGATGCACCGCACCGGCGCCGCCCTCACGCTGAAGATTCTTGCCGGCTTCGAGTCGCGGCAACGCACTGTCATGGACGCGCGGACCTTTGCGGATCTGGTGATCGAATTCGAAGCGCGCTTCGGCCGCTTGCTCATGAGCAGTTGGCGCCTGCCCGAGGATGTGCAGGCCGCGGCGAGCGAGTGGCGCGAATACCGCGCCGCGAGCAACAGCGATCTGGCCGGAACGGTGCACGCGGCGCACCTCTTGGCCACCCACACGCTGCATCCCCAACTGCTGGACCAGGAGTTGGTCGTGGCGAATCCGGTTTTCGAGCAACTCGGCGTCTTTCCCGACGATCGGCGGCTGATGCTGGCGAAGCGCGATCAAATCCGCAGTCTGGCGGGCATTTGATGAGCCTCGAGGAATTTGACTTCATTTGCATCGGATCGGGGCCGGCCGGACAGAAGGCGGCGATCCAGGCCGCCAAAGCCGGTTTTCGCGCCGCCATTGTCGAACGCGAGCCCATGGTGGGCGGCTCCTGCCTGCTCTCGGGCACTATCCCGAGCAAGGCGTTGCGGGAACAGGCGCTTCGCTACCGTCGCATGTTGGGCAGCGCGACCTCTTTGGCGGTGGAACTCAAAGGCGACGCGCCGCTCTCCGCGTTATTGCACGGCGTGGATGCCGTCATCGCCGCGCAGGATCGCTATCTTCTGGCGCAGCTCAAGCGCAATGCCGTCGCGCTGATTCGAGGGCGCGCCAAATTTCTGGATGCGGGGCGGATTGAGGTACAGCGCGTGGATGGCTCGCGTTGCATGCTGCAGGCGCCGCGCGTGTTGCTGGCCACCGGATCCAGACCGCGGCATGTGCCGGCCGTGCAGGTCGATCACGAACATGTTCTCGACAGCGACTCGATCTTGAGTCTTTCCTATATCCCGCGAACGATGCTGGTGCTCGGCAGCGGCGTCATTGCCTGCGAATATGCGTCCATCTTTGCGGCGCTGGGCTGTAGCGTCACCATGCTGGACAAGGCAGCCGAGCCCCTGGGATTCCTTGATCCGCCGCTGCGCACCGGATTTCTGGACGCGTTTCGCGCCATGGGCGGCGAGTACTGCGGCGGTTCGGAGGTTTGCGGCGCGCGCTTCGACGGCTTCTCGCAGGTTGAAGTACAGCTGCGTGAGGGCGAACCCATTTGTGCGGACATCGTGTTTGCCGCATTCGGCCGCGTCGCCAATCTCGACGGTATCGGGCTCGACCGCCTCGGCTTAGCGATCAGCAGCCGCGGCACGGTGACGGTGAATGAGAGTTTCGAAACCAACATCGCGGGACTATTCGCCGCCGGCGATGCGATCGGTCCGCCCGCGCTGGCCTGCGCCGCCGCCGATCAAGGGCGCCGCGCCGCCTTGGCGGCACTGGGGTTGCCGCCGCCCACACTGGCCAGCCTGGTGCCGAGCGGTGTGTACACCATTCCCGAAATCGCCTGCGTCGGGTTGTCGCAGGGCGAGGCGAAATCAAGGAAAATCGATCTTGTGATGGGGCGGGCCGATTTCAGCGAGGTTGCACGCGCGCATATCGTGGGCGAGCCCCATGGATTCCTGACTTTACTTTGCGAGCGCGTTTCCACGCGCGTCCTGGGAGTCCAGGTGCTCGGCGAGGGAGCGACGGAGCTGGTTCACCTGGGGCAGGCCGCCATTGCCGCGGGCGCGACAGCCGATTTCTTCATCGAACAGATCTTCAACTTTCCGACCATGAGCGAGGCCTATCGAATTGCCGCGTTCGATATATTGAAGCAGCGCTCGCAGCCGCACTCGTCGCCGCACAAGACAGGGGAGACGCACGCCGCTCTGGCCGCGGGCTAGGAGGGGCTGCTAAAGATTTCGAATCAGGATATCCCCGAATTCGCTGCACTTGACCTCGGTCGCACCTTGCATCAGGCGCGCGAAGTCATAGGTCACGGTTTTCTGCGCAATCGTTCTGTCCATGGCGCCGATGATGGCATCGGCCGCTTCCAGCCATCCCATGTAGCGAAACATCATCTCGCCCGACAGGATGACGGACCCGGGATTGACCTTGTCGAGGTCGGCGTACTTCGGCGCGGTGCCGTGGGTTGCCTCGAACACCGCATGGCCCGTCATGTAGTTGACGTTGCCGCCCGGTGCGATGCCGATCCCGCCGACCTGCGCGGCGAGGGCGTCCGATAAGTAGTCGCCGTTGAGATTCATCGTGGCAACCACGTCGAATTCATCCGGTCGTGTCAGCACCTGCTGCAGGGTGATGTCCGCAATGGCGTCCTTGATGAGGATCTTGCCGGCCTTGCGGGCGGCGGCCATTTGCGCGTTCGCCGCATCTTCATCCTTCTGCGCCTTGATGCGCTCCCATTGCTCCCAGGTGAACACTTGATCCGGGAATTCCCTCTCGGCGAGAGCATAGGACCAGCCGCGAAATGCACCCTCGGTGAATTTCATGATGTTGCCCTTGTGCACGATCGTCACGCTCTTGCGCTTATTGTCGACCGCGTACTTCACC
Source organism: uncultured Gammaproteobacteria bacterium (assembly GCA_963775565.1). Lineage (GTDB taxonomy): Bacteria > Pseudomonadota > Gammaproteobacteria > Steroidobacterales > Steroidobacteraceae > Bog-1198. The sequence goes on along the minus strand of CAVZJP010000001.1, from coordinate 71,509 downwards.
GCCGCGCGAAACAGCCGCTCCGTACCCTCGCGCGACGCCGGCTTCAGTCCGATGCCCGAACTGTCGGGGAAGCGAATCTTCGCGTACTGTTTCGGAAAGTTCTGCTTGAACTGTTCCAGAAATTTCTGGCACTCGGCCGAACCCGCCTCGAATTCAATACCGGCGTAGATGTCTTCGGTATTCTCGCGGAAGATCACCATGTCGACCTTCTCGGGCGTTTTGACGGGCGAGGGCACGCCCTTGAACCATCGCACCGGCCGCAGGCACACATACAGATCCAAAAGCTGGCGCAGGGCGACATTCAGCGAACGAATCCCGCCGCCCACCGGCGTGGTGAGCGGGCCCTTGATCGAGACCAGATAGTCGCGGCAGGCGGTGACGGTTTCATCCGGCAGCCAGGTGTTGTAGGCCTTGTTGGCCTTCTCGCCGGCGAATACCTCCATCCAATGAATCTTGCGCTTTCCGCCGTAAGCCTTTTGCACGGCGGCGTCGAACACGCGCACGCTCGCGCGCCAGATATCGCGGCCCGTGCCATCGCCCTCGATAAAGGGAATGATCGGCTGGTCGGGCACGCGCAGCTTGCCATTCAAAATGCCGATCCTTTCCCCCCCTGCGGGGACCTGCACTTTGACGGGCTTTACATCTGGCATTCGGTTGCTCCTGTAATGGCCCGCAATGCTAGCATGCGCGACCGGAGACTTAAGCATTGCGCACTCTTTCATCAACCCCTGTGCGGGACGGCTTTCGCATGCCCGCCGAGTTCGAACGGCACTCGGGCTGCTGGATGCTGTGGCCGGAGCGGCCGGACCATTGGCGCGCCGGCGCCAAACCCGCGCAGGCAGCTTTCGCCGCGGTCGCAACCGCGATCGCCGGCGGCGAACCCGTAACGGTCGGCGCGTCCGCCGCGCAGTTTCACAATGCGCGCGCGCGATTGCCGCACGGCGTGCGCGTGGTTGAAATCAGCAGCGACGATGCCTGGATGAGGGATTGCGGCCCGACCTTTGTCATCGACGCGAAGGGACGCCGGCGCGGAGTCGATTGGCGCTTCAATGCCTGGGGGGGACTCAAGGGCGGATTGTATTTTCCTTGGAACCGCGATGACGAGGTGGCGCAAAAGGTCCTTGAGATCGAGGACGCCGATCGCTACCGTGCGCAACTGGTGCTGGAAGGCGGTGCGATTCACGTGGATGGTCAGGGGACCTGCCTGACCACGGAGGAATGCCTGCTCAATCCGAATCGCAACCCGGACTTGTCGCGCGACGACATCGAGATGCAGCTGCGCCGCTACCTGGGCGTGAGCCGGGTGATTTGGCTGGGCAAGGGCGTGTACCGCGACGAAACCGGCGGGCACATCGACGAACTCGCCTGCTTCACCAGTCCCGGGCACGTCGCTCTGACGTGGACCGACGATCGTGCGGATCCGCAATTCGATATTTCCCGCGATGCTCTGCAGCGGCTGCGACTGGCCAAGGACGCGCGCGGCCGCAGCCTGGAGATCCATAAGATCCACCAGCCCGGCCCTTTGTACATGACCGCCGAGGAAGCGGCGGGCATCGATGATCACTCCGGCAGCCACCCGCGCCGCGCCGGCGATCGGTTGGCCGCTTCGTACATCAACTTCTACGTTGCGAACAAGCGAGTCGTCATGCCGCTATATGACAAGCGGCGCGACGCAGCGGCAATGCGCGCGCTCAAACGCCTGTTTCCAGGCCGCGCCGTCGTGGGCGTCGCGACCCGCGAGATATTGCTGGGAGGCGGCAATATTCACTGCATTACCCAGCAGGTGCCGCGTCCCATCGGGCGTTAAACGCCGCAAAATGGAACTTTGCTGCGCGCAGAGTCTCGAAAGCCTTTATTCTACGCAGCCCTAACCTCAACTCCCCCTTTTGAAAATGGAAGATGCAGTGCACCTATCGCTCATTGGCAAGACTGGAAAACATGCGGCAGCGCTCCTGTTGGCGGGCGCATTCGGATTGTTTGCAGCCGGCTGCCACAACAATAACCAGAACAGCGGCTACGGCGTCGCCTGGATCTCCCTGACCAACGAGCCAAGTCCTTTTGCGAGCTACTTGGTCACGGTGGATTCCGTGCTCCTCGTCGGCAAAACCTACGGCAGCATCACCGCGATCGCGACTCCCGAGATCATCGACTTTGCCAGGCTCTCCAGCTACTCGGAGTTGTGGTCGAGCGCGAACATTCCCGTCGATACTTATACTTCGGCGGTCATCACGATGGACTTCACGAACGCGAATATCGCCGTGATGGTCAACGGTGCGCCGGTACAGGCGACCGTCGTCGATCCCACGAACACCCCGCTCACCACGGTGAACATTACCGTGGACCTCGATCCCAGCAATGAACTTACGCTGACGACCACCGAGTTCACCAGCAATGCGCTGCGGCTCGCCTTCAACTATGAGCTTGCGGCATCGAGCTCGGTGAACCTGGCCACCAGTCCGCCGACGGTCACGATCGCACCTTATTTTACGGTGTCGACCGCGCCATCCGACAGCAAGTTGATCCGCGTACGCGGCGCATTGATCAACTCGAATCCCGATGTCGGCACGTATACTGTCGTGGTGCGACCGTTCTTCGACGAAGTCAGCAGCTTGGGTACGCTGACCTTGTTCAATACGCAAATACCGTCTATACGGAGGCCGGCCTTGCCTATGTCGGCGCCCCCGGGCTCGCTGCCCTCTCCCAATACTCGGCGGGCTCCACCCTCATCGCGGGGTACAGTACGTTTCAGCCGACGGCGACCCTGCAGCCGGGCGTCACCGCCGGACTATTCAACCCGACCTATGTCATTGCCGGCAGTACTCTGGAGGATTTCTACACCAGCGGTATCGAAGGCGATGTCATTGCGCGAAACGGCAACACCCTGACCCTGCGCGGCTCGACCTTGACCATCAATGCCGCCCAGCTGGTTCAATTCGAGGAGTTGGACGCGCAGGTCGTCGTGGGCCCGCCCACTCTCGTGACCGCCGATGGTGTCGCCACCCTGGGTCCTCTGGACTACAACTCCATTTCCGTCGGCCAGCACATCACCGCGCGCGGCCTCGTCACCCTCGATGCAGCGGGAGCTGTGGTGATCGATGCGACCGGAGCGTCGCAAACGAACACGGGCTCGGTGCGCCTGCAGTCGACGCAGGTTTTCGGTTCGATGATTTCCTCAGGCGCCGGCAGCCTGTCGTTGAACCTGCAGGCCATCCAGAACTGGCCGGTCAGCGTCTACAATTTCGCCGGCAACGGTACGGGTTCGGCGCAAGATCCGGTGCCTGCCAACTATCTGATCAACACCGGCGCACTGACGCTGCCTGCTGCCGCAGCAGGCGATCCGCTCTGGAGCGACGGTTATAGCTCGCCGTTCGGGAGCGCGCCGCCGGATTTCCTTGCGCGGGATGTCAACGCCGAGTCCGCCGTGCCGGCGATCATGGAAGTCGATTGGACCAATCCGGGGACCGCCGCGCCTTTCGCGACCTTGACGGACAGCGGCTTGACGATCGACCTCACCAATGCGGCGTTCGCCTCCGGACAGATTCGAGTCGGCGCCGAGAGCATCGATATCACCACATTGAGCGCGACGCCGCAGGTCGTTCCGCTGGTGCCGCCGCCGCCCGCGGCCGGTTTGCCTGCGGTGTTGCTACCCCTGTTTTCGGCGGGGCCCGGCGCGACTCCGGAAGCCACCACCATCGTTCCGATCGAGTGTTTCAACAGCTTTACGGACTTCGTGACCCACATGCAAACGACTCTCGCCGCACCCACGTCGGCAACGAAGTTCGTGGCGACCGGCCTTTTCAACCGCGCCACCAACACTTTTACCGCTAGCAGAATCAGCGTGGTGATCTAAACTATCTCCCCAACATGGGGAAGCTTAAGTTTCGGATTGCGTTGGCCTATGCGCTGGCCGCGGGCTGCCAGTGCGCGATAGGCGCCGAGCCTGCCGCCCAGCCTGCCGCCGTGCCTGCCGCCCAGCCCGCGACAACCGCGCCTCTGGTTCGTCCACGGATCTGCCTGGTGCTATCCGGCGGGGGCGCGCGCGGCATAGCGCACGTCGGCGTGCTCAAGATTCTGGAGGAGTTGAAAGTCCCCATCGACTGCATTGCCGGCACCAGCATGGGTGCCGTTGTCGGCGGGCTGTACGCCAGCGGCATGACGGCAGCGCAAATCGATACCGCCATCCGTTCGGTGAATTGGCAGGACGCATTTCGCGACGCGCCGCCGCGCAGCGACCTGGCGTTCAGGCGCAAGCAGGATGACGAAAATTTTCTCGTGCGGCTTCCGTTTGGATTGAAGCACGGGAAAATTCTGCTGCCGAAGGGCTTCATTCAAGGGCAAAAATTACAGGAAACGCTGCGTCAACTCACGCTACCGTTCAGCGGCGGCGCGCAATTCGATGCGCTGCCCACGCCGTTCCGGGCGGTCGCGACGGATTTGGTCAGCGGCAATGGGGTACTCCTGGATCAGGGAGATCTGGCGATCGCCATGCGCGCCAGCGTGTCGGCCCCCGGGCTGTTCTCGCCCGTCGACCTGCACGGCCAGTTGTTGGTCGACGGTGGCCTGTCGGAGAACCTGCCGATCGACGTGGCGCGGGCCATGCACGCGGATATCCTCATCGTCTCGGACGTGACTTTTCCGCTGCAGGATCGCGAGGCGCTCGATACCGCGCTCACCATCTCCAATCAGATGCTGGCGATCTTGCTGCGCAAGGATGCGGATCGGCAACGCGCCACCTTAAGTGCATCGGACATACTGATCGAGCCTGCGCTGGGTTCGACCAGTTCCACCGATTTCACCGGAGCGATCGGTGCCATTGCCGCCGGCGAAAATGCGGCGCGCAAGGTTGCTATGGCGGCTCGATGACCTGCGCGTGAGCGATGCGGCCTATGCGGAGTATTTGACGCGGCGCGCTGCCCGCGAACCCGGACTCCCTGACATCAAATTCGTCCGCGTCGATGCGCAATCCAAGCGCTACGAGAAGACCATTCTGGCGGAAATGCAGCCGCTCGTGGGCAAACCGCTCAACAGCGAGGCGGTCAGCGCGCGGGTCACGGAGCTGTACGGGCTGGGCAATTTCGAGACCCTGGACTATTCGCTGGTGACCGAAGGCGAAGGCGATGATGAGCAATCGGGACTGGAGGTGCGGGCGCGGCGCAAGTCCTGGGGGCCGAACTACGTGCGCTTCGGTCTGAGCCTGGCGGACAATTTCCAGGGCAACAGCCGCTATAACGCGGCGGCACGCTTCATCTTGACGGAACTGGACACGCTCGGCGCCGAACTGGTCACCGATGTGCAGATCGGCAGCGATCCGAAGGTCGCGAGCGAGTATTACCAGCCGCTCAACGCGGAACGAACCTGGTTCGTGGCGCCGGCTGCACGCATCGAGGCGCGCGATCTACAGGTCTACACGAATAACGTCGAAGTTGCCGAGTATCGGGATCGCGAGGCGGAAGGCGATTTCGACATCGGCCGCAACCTCGGCAACTGGGGCGAAATCCGGGTCGGATATCACCGGACCAACGGATCCGTCACCGTGCGTCTGGGCGACCCGACGCTGGTGGAACCCCAGTACAACAACGGCGAAATCTTTTTCAAGTTCAGCTACGACCGTCTGGACAACAATCATTTCCCGCGCGACGGCCAAAAGTTTGACGTGCAATGGGAGGCCAATCGAACCAACCTGGGCGCAGACAGCGATTACGACAAATTGCAGGGCGATTGGCTGCTGGCGCGGTCGCTCGGCCGCAATACCGTTCTGCTCTGGGCATCCGCGGGCATCGTCCCGAGCGGTACGATCAGTCCGACGGCGCTGCCCAATTTGTACTCGCTGGGCGGATTCTTCAACTTGTCGGGTCTGGCGCCATCCTCCCTGTACGGTCCGAATTATGCAATCGCGCGCGCCATCTACTTTCGCAGGGTCAGCCGCGGCGGCGAAGGCTTCTTTGATTTTCCCGTGTATTTGGGCATGTCGCTGGAGGCCGGTAATACCTGGCAGAATCGCGGCGACATGAGTTTCGCCTCGGCGCACAAGGATGCCTCGTTGTTCGTGGCGCTCGACACTTTCTTAGGGCCGGTCTACCTGGGTTCGGGCTACGATACCGGCGGCCACGCCAACTATTATCTATTTCTCGGCCGAACCTTTTGAGGCGTTGGCAGGCTCCTAGAAGCTGCGGCTCTCGCCGAGTTTCTCCACTTTCTCGAATACCAGCGCGGGCTGGTCGCCGATGCGCGAATATTCGTGCTTGCGCGACATGTCATCGAGCATGAGATCGCGCTCCGCGGCGGTGAAGTACCAATGAGTCTTCTGCCAATCGCCGCCGACCAGCTTGGCGAACGGATCGCCCGGCCGCAGCCGCACGCGAATGCCGTAGGGTTGCGGCAGTACCGGAATGGTGCGATTCATGTTCTGCTGGTTTGCGATTCCCACGCGCGGCAAGATAGCCGAATCGCCTGCCGGGGGCAACGCGCATGCTAGACTCCGGCGCCTTCCAGATGAGGTAATTGATGGCATCGTCTTATACGGCTTCGGACATCGAGGTACTGAGCGGCTTGGATCCGGTGCGCCGCCGGCCGGGCATGTACACCGACACCACGCGTCCGAATCATCTCGCGCACGAGGTCATCGACAACAGCGTCGATGAGGCCATCAATGGTTATTGCAAGAACATCGACGTCACCGTGTTCAAGGACGGCTCGCTGCAGGTCGAGGACGACGGCCGCGGCATGCCGGTCGACATCCATCCGAAGGAGAAGGTGAGCGGCGTCGAATTGATACTGACCCGCCTGCACGCGGGCGGAAAATTCAACGACAAGACCTACCAGCATGCCGGCGGCCTGCATGGCGTCGGCGTGTCGGTGGTCAACGCGCTCTCGAAGAATCTGGAGTGCTGGGTGCGGCGCGGCGGCAAGGAATACAACATCAGTTTCGCCGGCGGCAAGGCGACCTCCAAGCTCGAGGTGGTCGGCGACGTGCCGAAGTCCCGCAGCGGCACGACCATCCGCTTCTGGCCGGACCCGAAGTATTTCGATACGGACAAATTCGCCATCCCCAAGCTCAAGCAGGTGCTGCGTGCCAAGGCGGTGCTCTGTCCGAAATTGCGTGTCACGCTCAAGAATGAAATCACCGGCGAAACCGACACCTGGGTGTACACCGGCGGACTGCACGAGTACTTGGCGGAGCAATTGGGCAAGGGCGAATGGCTTCCTCCCGATACCTTCTACGGCAAGCGCGATATCGAAGGCGGCTCGCTCGATTGGGCATTCGCCTGGGTGCTTCAGTCGGAGCAGGGCATCACCGAGAGCTATGTCAATTTGATCCCCACGACGGAAGGCGGCACGCATGTCAACGGCTTGCGCGCGGGCGCGGCGGATGCGGTGCGGGAATTCTGCGAATTCCGCAACCTGGTGCCGCGCGGGTTGAAGCTGACCCCGGAAGATGTATGGGACGGCGTGAGCTTCGTGCTGTCGATGAAAATGCGCGATCCACAATTCGCCGGCCAAACCAAGGAAAAGCTTTCCTCACGCGAGTCGGCCGGAATCGTGCAGGGTGTGATCAAGGATGCCTTCGCGCTCTGGCTCAATCAGCATGCGGATCAAGGCGAGAAAATTGCGATGCTGGCGATCGCCAATGCACAGCAGCGGTTCAAGGACAGCCAGAAGGTTGCGCGCAAGCGCATCGTGGCCGGGCCCGCATTGCCGGGAAAACTGGCCGATTGCGTCAGTCAAGATCCGGAGCGCGGCGAGTTGTTTCTGGTGGAGGGCGACTCCGCCGGCGGTTCCGCCAAGCAGGCGCGCGATCGCGTGACGCAGGCCATCATGCCGCTGCGCGGCAAGATCCTGAACACCTGGGAGGCCGACATCGGCGAGGTGCTGCAATCCCAGGAGGTGCACAACATCAGCATCGCGATTGGAGTGGATCCAGCCACGTCGGATCTGTCCGGCCTGCGTTATCACAAGATCTGCATCCTGGCGGATGCCGACAGCGACGGGCAGCACATCGCCACGCTGCTCTGCGCGCTGTTCCTGCGCCACTACCGGCCATTGGTGATCGCGGGGCATGTGTATGTCTGCATGCCGCCGCTGTTTCGTATCGATGCGGGCAAGGAGGTCGTGTATGCCCTCGATGAGCCCGAGCGCGACAAGGCGCTGAAGCGGATTGCCGAGGCCAATTCGCGCACCAAGGCGGTGGTGACGCGCTTCAAGGGATTGGGCGAGATGAGTGCCACGCAATTGCGCGAGACCACCATGGCGCCCCAGACCCGGCGCTTGGTGCAGCTCACCATCGATGCGAAGGACAATCCGGACCAGCTGTTCGACATGCTGCTCGCCAAGAAGCGGGCCGCCGATCGTCGCGAATGGCTGGAGGCCAAGGGCAATCTCGCGCAGCTTTAGCCAATGAAAGACCAGGAACTGAACTTCGAGGGCATCGAAAAGGAATCGCTGAAGTCCTTCGCCGAACGCGCCTATCTCGACTATTCGATGTATGTGATTCTGGACCGCGCCCTGCCTGCCCTGGGCGACGGCTTGAAGCCGGTGCAGCGGCGCATCACCTACGCCATGAGCGAACTCGGCCTGGCGGCGGGCTCAAAGCACAAAAAGTCGGCGCGTACCGTCGGCGATGTGATCGGCAAGTTTCATCCGCACGGCGATTCGGCCTGTTACGAGGCCATGGTGCACATGGCGCAGGATTTCTCCTATCGCTATCCCATCGTGGACGGACAGGGCAACTGGGGGTCGACCGACGATCCTAAATCCTTCGCGGCCATGCGCTATACCGAGTCGCGCCTGACGCGCTACGCGGACTTGCTGCTGCAGGAGCTGGGGTCGAGCACGGTGGAGTGGGCGCCGAATTTCGACGGCTCGCTGGATGAGCCCACCATGCTGCCGGCGCGGGTGCCGAATCTGCTGCTCAACGGCGGCTCAGGCATCGCGGTGGGCATGGCCACCGATATTCCGCCGCACAACCTGCGCGAGGTGGTGAACGCCTGCGTGGCTCTGCTGGATGACCCCGACCTCACCACCCGCAAATTGCTGGCGCACATCAAGGGCCCGGATCTGCCCACCGGCGGCGAGATCGTCTCGCCGCGCGCGGATCTGGTGCAGATGTACGACAGCGGCACGGGCAGCTTTCGGGCGCGCGCCACCTACGAGATCGAGGACGGCGAGATCGTCATCGATGCGCTGCCCTTCCAGGCCTCCGGCAGCAAGATCCAGGAGCAGATCGCGGCGCAAATGCAGCAGAAAAAGCTGCCCATGGTGGATGACATTCGCGACGAGTCGGATCACGAAAATCCGACGCGCCTGGTCATCGTGCCCAAATCCAACCGCGTCGACACCACCGAACTGATGGTGCATTTGTTCGCGACCACGGATCTGGAGCGCAACTATCGCGTCAACCTGAACGTCATCGCTCTCGACGGGCGTCCGCGGGTCATGGGATTGAAGGCGCTGCTGCTGGAGTGGCTGGAGTTTCGCAAAGGCACGGTGACGCGACGCCTCAAGTTCCGTCACGAGAAGCTGTCGGCGCGCCTGCACATTCTCGACGGCCTGCTCATCGCTTTTCTGAACCTGGATGAGGTCATTCGCATCGTGCGTACCGAGGATCAGCCGAAACCGGTGCTGATCAAGCGCTTCAAGCTCAGCGATGAACAGGCCGAGGCCATTCTCGAAACCAAGCTTCGCCATCTGGCGCGCCTCGAAGAAATGAAAATCCGCGAGGAGCAGAAAAAGCTCGCCGAGGAGCGCGATGAGATCGACCGTATCCTGAAGAGCAAGGCGCGGCTCACCAAGCTGGTGCGTGAGGAGTTGTTGGAGGACGCCGAGGAACACGGCGATGCGCGGCGCACCAAGCTGGTGGAACGCGAGGCCGCGCAGGCCATCGCCGAGGTCGATTTGATCTCGAGCGAACCGACCACCGTGGTGCTGTCGCGTTTGGGCTGGGTGCGGGCCGCCAAGGGACATGATATCGATGTCCGCGCCCTGAGCTACAAGAGCGGCGATGAATTTCAGGCCGCCGCGAAGGGCCGCAATCTGCAGCAGGCGGTCTTCATCGATTCCACCGGCCGCGCTTACAGCCTGGATGCACATCAGCTGCCCGCCGCCCGCGGCTATGGCGAGCCGCTCTCCGGAACGGTGGATCCGCCGGACGGGGCGACCTTCGCCGCCGTGTTGATCGGCGAACCGGATGATACGTGGCTGCTGGCCAGCGACGCCGGCTATGGATTCGCGGTCAAGCTGCGCGAGCTGTACGCGCGCAATAAGAAAGGCAAGTCGGTGCTGAAGGTGCCGGAGAAAGCGCATGCGTATTACCGGCGCAGCCCTTGAGCAACCGTGAAGCACTGGCCATCTTCGTCAACAACGACGGCGAGGTGCTGGCGCTGCCGGCGAGCGGCATCGAGGAGTTGACCGCCGGCAAGGGGCAGAACCTGTTTGGAATTCCGGGCAAGAAATCAGCCGAACGCGACGAATATCTGGTCGCGATGGCGGTGGTCGCGCCCGGCGAGATCCTGACGATCTACAGCGGCAACAGCGCGCCGATGAAGCTCAAGTTCGAGGAGCTCAAGCAGTTCGAGGATAGGAAGGGACATCGCCGGCAACGATTTTCGCGCGCCTACAAGCAGGTTGACCGACTCGAGGTGTCGCCCGCCTAGCTCAGGGCTTTGGGCCGGGCTCTAACGCTCGCCCGACATGGTCACGTCCTCGGGCGCGTTCACGAAGTATCCCTGGATGAACTCGATGCCGAGCTGCCACAGCACCGCCATGGTGTTGGCGTCCTCGACACGCTCGGCCACCGTCTCGATGCCCTTGCGCTTCGCCGCCTCGACCAGGCCCTTCACGCGCTGCTGCTGAATCTGATTGGTCGACAGACCCTGCATCAAGGAGCCGTCCACCTTGATGAAATTCATCTCGATGTCGTTGAGCAGCTTGAGCGGGTCGCGGCCCGTGCCGAAATGTTCCAGCGCGAATCTGAACCCCAGTTTGCGCAGGTTCTCCGCCAGTTCCTTCGACTGCCGCACGTACTGCGTGGCGAGTTCCTCGGTCACCTGCATGCACAAGCGTTTGGGCTCGATTTTCAATGATTTGAGCTGCGTTTCCAGCCAGGGCAGCACGGTTTTGTCCAGCACCGTGTCCTTGGACAGGCGCACGAAAATACACGCCGCCTTGCGGTTTGCGGCGAATGACAACGACGCGCCGATCACCCAGCGATCGATGTTCTTCATCAAGTCGTTGCGTTCCGCCGCCGCGATGAATTCGGCCGGCAGCACCTCGTTGCCGTTTTCGTCCAGCATGCGCACCAGCACGTCGAACATGCCCTTGTCCTCGCCGAGCAGGCTGGCGATGGGCTGCTGCACCAGACGGAAACGATTCTCCATCAAGGCGCTCTTGATGTGCTTGACCCAGATCTTGTCGTAGGCCTGCACGCGGGTATCGGTGTCCGCCTTGTCGACGACATACATCTGGTTGCCGCCGAGCTCGCGCCCGCGGCGCGTGGCACTGACCGCATCCGAGATGGCCGCGCTCACGTCGGGATTGGAGGGCGGCAGCAATCCCAATCCAACGGTGATCGTCGCCGATAGATTCTTGTCCTCGCTCACGAACACATGTTCGCTGACGCGCTTGACGACGTTTTCCGCCCAGGTCTCCACGTCCTTCGCGGTGCCCCTCTCGAGCATGACCAGCAGGCCATTTCCGCCGAAGCGCCCGCAGATGTCGCTGCTGGTGAGTTGCGGGCGCAGCACCCCGGCAAGCTGCGCCATGAAATCCTCGCTCGCGAGCACGCCGATGGCATGCTGGATGTCGATGAAGCGATCGGGCTTCAAGTGGGCGATCTGGCGCACGCCACCCTTCATGCTCTGCGCCGCGCGTTCCAGCACGGCGTTCACCAGATATCGCTGCTGCAGAAACTGGGTCGTCGCGTCGTTCTTCACCGCCTCGGACAGCTGCACTTCGATGTCGCGGTTTTCCTTGCGCAGCGCCGAAATCGCGATGCGCACCGCCGGCTCGTTCTCGTAGTCAGCCTTGGTGAGGTTCAGTTCGAGAGGCAGACTCGAGCCGTCCGACAACAGCGCCTGCACCTTGAGGCCGTGATCGCTCCACTTGCCCTGCAGGCAGGCCACCAACGCGCCCTTGAGTGCCGGGATGGGTTTCCTGTTCGAACAGATCCATGAGCGGCGTGCCGGTGAGTGCGTCGTTCTCCGAGTAGCCGAACAACTCGAGCCATGCGCGGTTCGCATCCACGATGATGCCTTCCTGCACGTGGGTGATGGCGTCCGCCGAGCCTTCCAGGAACTTCTGCAGCTGATCGCGGTATTCGCGCGCCGAGGAGAGAGTCGTCGAAAGGGCACGCTCCAATCGATGGGCGCGCAGTTCCCGGCTCGCAACCGCCTGCAAACGGGTGCGGTTCGCCAGCGTCACGACATCCTGGCACCCGAGGCGCATGGCTTCGGCAATCGCCGCCTCGTCGACGTTCTCGCGCACGATCAGCACCGGCATGCCCGGCGCGCTCTGCTGTTTCACCTTCATGATGGAGGCGAGGTCCACGCCGAGCTCGTCGATGAATGCGATCAACATTTCCGGGTTGATCTGCGTCAGGGCGTCCCCCAGATCGCTGGCGTCGGACAGCCAGGTGCAATGCACCGGGTGACCCGCCTTGCGCAGCGTGCTGTTGACCGCCTCGACGTGGTCCTGCGACCTCGTCATGACGATCATTGGAACGGCACCCTGTTCGGTCACTATGGCTAATCCTGGCTGATTGATCGCAAAGTGTAACACCTGAAATTCCGCGATTCTGGGACGAGCGTCAACCCCTTCGGCGATCAATCGGCCCCGAACTGGCTTGAGCCATGAGTTGCGGCTATGATACGCGCCCTTCAATGCGAGGCCTTCGATGGCTACCTACAGTACGAACGAATTCAAAGTCAGGCCTGAAAATTCTCATCGACGGCGACCCGTTTGCCATTGTCGAGAACGAGATGGTCAAGCCGGGCAAGGGTCAGGCGTTTAACCGTGTGCGGGTCCGCAACTTGAAAACCGGCCGCACCATCGAACGGACCTGGAAGTCGGGCGACTCGGTGGAAGCAGCCGACGTGGTTGATACGGATATGCAGTATCTGTACAGCGACGGCGATTTTTTTCATTTCATGGTGCCCGAAACCTTCGAGCAGCTCACAGCCTCGAAACAAGCGGTTGGCGACGGCGCTCAGTGGCTCAAGGACGGCACGATTTGCGTGGTCACGCTTTGGAACGGCGTGCCGCTGCAAGTCACGCCGCCGGCGCATATGGAACTCAAGGTGATCGAGACCGATCCGGGGGTGCGCGGCGATACGGCGACCGGCGGTTCGAAGCCCGCGAAGCTGGAAACGGGAGCGATGGTGCGGGTGCCGTTGTTCATCAATGAGGGCGAGATTCTGCGCATCGATACCCGCACGGGCGAGTATCTGTCGCGCGGCAAAGGCTAGTGAGGCGCCGGGTCACCACGGCGGTCAGGCGTTGTCGATGTCGAAAGCGATTGTCTCCGACAAGCGCGACGCGCCCAGCGCGATTGCAACCAGGCGGTCAAACCCCAAGGCAACGCCGGCGCAATCGGGCAAGCCTGCCTCAAGCGCGTCGAGAAAATTTTCATCCAAAGGCGGCTGCGGCTGACCGCGCGCGCGGCGCGTGCGCAAGTCCTGAAGGAAACGCGCACGTTGCTCATCGCGGTGCGCCAACTCATGAAATCCGTTGGCGAGTTCCAGGCCATCGAGGTACAACTCGAAGCGCGCCGCCACTGCCGGCTGTCCCGGTTTCAAGCGCGCCAGGGCGGCCTGCGAGGCCGGATAATCGCAAATGAAACAGGGGCGCTCCAGCCCCAGGCGAGGGCCGACGATGAGCCCCATCAGAAGATCCAGCTTGGCGTCGCGGTCAAGTTCGGCGTCACAGATTATCCCGCGCGCGTTCGGCGGCCTGGCGCAATTCATCCTCGCTGGCATCGAACGCATCGACGCCGGCGTGACGGCGCAAGGCGGAGTTGTAGCTCAAGCGTTCGGCCGGCGGCAGTGCGCGCAGCGGCGAGAGCAGTTGCCGCACCAGTGCTTCGACCTCGTCCATCAGTGCCGCATCGTCGAAGCCAACGCGGTACCACTCAATCATCGTGAATTCGGGGTTGTGCCAGCGGCCGCGCTCGGCGTCGCGGAATACCTTGCACACCTGGTAGATGTCGCCGCTGCCGGCCGCCAGCAGGCGCTTCATCGCATATTCCGGCGAGGGGCAGAGGTAGGCTGGGGTGCGCATGCCGGCGATCTGGGTGGCAAGCGACTCGATCTGTGGATCGCTCACCGCGGCGGCGCTCAGGATCGGCGTCTCCACTTCGAGCACGCCGCGCGCCGCGAAGAATTCCCGCGCCTCGCGCAGCATCCCGGCGCGCCGCTTCAGAGCGTCCATCGTGGCCGTCGGCAACCAGCTCACTGCAAAGAACCCAACGATTCACCGAGTTTGACGCGCAGCCCCGCGCGTACGTCCGAGTGAAGGTTCGCGTGATTCCTCTGGAACAGGAGGATGACCGTCGAGCCCATGTTGAAGCGCCCGAGCTCCGCGCCCTTGTCCAGCGTCACGGGTTGGTGCGGCAGCGTGGTGATCGCGCGCCGCGCCGCAGGCGTGATGTCGCCTGCCCATACGGTGCTCATGCTGCCCACGTTCAGCGCGCCCACCATGATCAGCGCGACCTGTCCGAATGCCGTGTCGAACAAGGTCAGCACGCGTTCGTTGCGCGCGAACAATCTTGGCACGTGAGCCGCGGTGACGGCGTTGACGCTGAAGAGGCGGCCGGGAACATAGACGGTTTCCTCGAGGTAGCCGCGAAGCGGCATGTGCACGCGATGGTAATTGAAGGGTGCAAGATAAATGGTCGCGAAGCAGCCGCCTTCGAACCGGCCGGCCCAACTCTTGCCGGCCAGCAATTCGGCGAGGCTGTAGCGCCGGCCCTTGGCTTGCAGCAGCGCGTCGCCATCGATGCTGCCGGCTTCGCTGATCGTGCCGTCAACGGGGCAGGCAATGCTGCGCGGGTCCGCGTCGATGGTGCGCACGTGATCCCTGAGCGCGCGGGTGAAGAACTCGTTGAAGGTGGCGTAGCTCAAGGGATCGCTTTGCCGAGCCTCGCTCATATCCACCGAATACAGTCTGAGGAAGCCGCGCACCAGAGCGTTCTTGAACCAGGGCGTGCGCGCGCGAGTGGCGCGCAGCATCAGCCTTGACAGCGCATGCTGCGGCAGCACGTGCTGAACCCACGCAAAAATCCGCCCGAAGGTCATGCGCTGCCGGCGACGATGCGCTGAAAATCGCCGAGCAATGCGCTCACCGTGAAAGGGCCCGTCAGAATGGCCGCGACCTTGCCGGCCGGGTCTATGACAAAAAGCTGCCCCGAGTGATCGACCGCATAGTTGCCGTCCGACGCAGGGCGGACGAGCACCGTCACACCCCATTTCCTGGCAAAGGCCTCGATGGCCGGCTGATCGGCGGCGGTGAGACCGATGAATTCGGAATCGAAGTAAGGCACATACTTTGCCAACTGCGCCGGCGTGTCGCGCTTCGCGTCCACGGAGACGAAAATGACCTGCGGCAGCACCGGGGCCCGAGCGGCGCGCAGTTGCTTCTGCAATGCCGCCAGGGTGGCTGAGAGTTGCGGGACAGTAATCGGGACAGTTGGTGTAGCCGAAGAACAGGACAGACCAGCGGCCGCGCAAATTCTTCGGGCCGAATGCACGACCCTGATCGTCGATCAAGCTAAAATCCGGCATCGCGCGGCTGGGACTGATGAGGCTGCCGGTCGCCAAGTCCAGCGGGGCGCGCGGCCGCGACCAGAGTGCAGCCGCGATGCCGCCGGCTGCCACAACGCATAGGAACACGATGAGCCATCGTTTCGATTGAATCATGCCGCGATTATCCCACAGGGCAGTCAAACCCGTTCGCCCGGGCGAAAGCGTCGGCGGCGCCATCGAGCGCTGCGCAAGCGAACTTCGCAAAGCGCGGGTGCATTTCGGCCATGGCACCGCCGATGCGCGCGATGAAGCGGCGGAATTGGTGTTCTTCGTGGCGGGGCTCGCGCATGCTCGTGGAGCCGGTGCGTACAGGCATCTGCTCGCGCCGCGTCAAACCTCGCGTATCGACGCGCTGCTAAAGCGGCGCATCGCCGAGCGCATACCCCTTGCCTATCTTACGCATCGCGCCTTCTTCGCCGGCCTCGAGCTGTATGTTGACGAGCGCGTGCTGGTGCCGCGATCGCCGATTGCGGAGCTCGTGCGCAATCGATTTCAGCCGTGGATTGCCCCCCGCCGCGTGCGCCGCATCCTGGATATCGGCACCGGATCGGGCGCGATCGCAGTGGCTTGCGCGCAGGCCTTTCCGCGCGCGCACGTCGATGCCGCCGACATTTCCGCCGCGGCCTTGACGGTCTGCCGGCGCAATGTGCGCAGCTTAGGGATGGGCAATCGCGTCACGGCACTGCAATCCGATCTTTTCAGCGCCGTTCGGGGCCGTCGTTACGATATCATCGTCAGCAACCCGCCCTATGTTGGGCGCGCCGAAATGCGCGCCCTGCCGCGCGAGTACCGGCACGAACCGCGGCTCGGATTGGCATCCGGAGCCGATGGCCTCAAGGCCGTGCGCGCGATCTTGGCCGCGGCGCGATCGCACCTCGAGGATGACGGCATCCTGGTCGTGGAAGTCGGCAATACCGAGTCGGCGCTGCTGCGCGCATTTCCGCGGCTGCCGTTCGTCTGGCCGGAAATTTCGATGGGCGGCGGAGGAGTATTCTTGCTGAGTGCGCAGGGTCTGGATGCGAAGCAGCGGGCGGCAAAGGGAGAGTAAGAGGCGTGGCAGGCAACACATTCGGTAGGGTATTCACCGTCACCAGTTTCGGGGAAAGTCACGGGCCGGTGCTGGGGTGTGTGGTGGACGGATGTCCGCCCGGACTCGAGCTGACCGAGGCGGATCTGCAGGCGGACGTCAACCGCAGGCGGCCGGGCACTTCGCAGTACACCAGTCAGCGCCATGAGTCCGATACCGTGCGCATTTTGTCCGGCGTTTTCGAGGGCCGGACTACGGGCACGCCGATCGGATTGATGGTCGAGAACGAGGATCAGCGCTCGCGCGACTACGAGAAGATCAAGGACCGTTTTCGTCCCGGTCACGCCGATTACACCTATCAGCAAAAATACGGCTTTCGCGATTACCGCGGCGGCGGCCGATCCTCGGCGCGCGAGACCGTGATGCGGGTGGCGGCCGGCGCCATTGCGCGAAAGTATCTTCGCGAACGGCTTAAGATCGCCATCCACGGATATCTGGCGCAGCTCGGTCCCTTGGTGCTGCAGCCGATCGATCCGTCAGCCGCCTATGACAATCCCTTTTTCTGCCCCGATCCTTCGCGCGTCAAGGAACTGGAGGATTTCATCTGGGGTATCCGCGAGGCAGGCGATTCCATCGGCGCGCGCGTGACCGTCATCGCCAAGGGCGTGCCGCCGGGCTGGGGCGAACCGGTGTTTGAGCGGCTCGATGCCGATCTGGCGAGCGCCATGATGGGCATCAACGCCGTGAAGGGCGTCGAGATCGGCGCGGGTTTCAAGTCGATCGAACAGCGTGGTTCCGAACATCGAGACGAACTCACCCCGCAAGGATTCAAGAGCAATCACGCCGGCGGCGTGCTGGGGGGAATCTCCTCCGGGCAGGACATCGTGGTCAGCCTGGCGCTGAAACCGACCTCCAGCATCACGGTGCCCGGCCAGACCATCAACCTTCAGGGCGCGCCCGTCCAGGTGGTGACCACCGGGCGCCACGATCCTTGCGTGGGTATCCGGGCGACGCCAATCGCGGAAGCGATGCTGGCCCTGGTGTTGATGGATCACTACTTGCGCTTTCGTGCGCAGTGCGGCGACGTGATTCGCACCACGCCGGTCATTACCCAAGCGCCTGGCTCCTAGCGATGAGCCCCGCCGCCGCATTACCCCGCATTGCCGTGGTCGGCGCCTCGAGCCTGATCGGCGAGGCGGTCATCGACGAACTGCGGGCCCGGAAATTCCCGCATTCGCAATTGCATGCGCTCGATGACCAACGCAGTGCCGGCGCGCCGGCCGGCGATGAGGACGCGAAACTCAGCATCGGTGATATCGCCGCGTTCGATTTCTCGAGCGTGAATCTGGCTTTTTTTTGCGGGCGCGCCGCGCTGTCCGAGCGCTACGCGCAAGCGGCAGCGGCGCACGCCTGGGTGATCGATGGGTCCGCAGCGTTCCGGGCGCGCAGCGATGTGCCGCTGGTGGCGGCGGACGTCAATCCCGGCGCGCTCGACCCAGTCGGCGGGCGCGGACTGATCGCGTTGCCCGGCAGCGCCAGCGTGGCGCTTGCCACCGCACTTGCGCCGCTGCATGCCCGCGCCGGTCTGAAGCGCGTCGAGGTGGCCACCTATCAAGCGGTATCCGGCAGCGGGCGCGGTGCGATGGATGAACTCGCCGGCGAGACCGTGGCCATGCTCAGCGGCAAGCAGGCCAAAGGGCGGGCGTTCGGCCGTCAGATCGCCTTCAACGTGATTCCTCTGGTGGATGCGCTGGAAGCGGACGGCGTGTCGCGCGAGGAGCGCCGGCTGTGGGAGGAAACCCGACGTCTGCTGGATTTGCCCGATCTAGCCATCAATGCCACCGCAGTCAGAGTGCCCGTGTTCTTCGGCCATAGTTTGGCGGTCCATGCCCTGTTCCAGCGGCAAATGGGGGTTGCCGACGCCGTGAGCGTGCTGCAACGCGGGAGTGGAATCAGCGTGATCGACCCCGAATCGATTGCCGAATTTCCGACGCCAGCCACACTGGCAACGGCCCCTGATCGGGTATATGTAGGGCGGATACGGGCCGATTTGACCCGTGATTTGGGTCTAAATTTTTGGGTGGTGGCCGATAATGTTCGGAAATGTGCGGCACATAACGCAGTTTCCGTCGCCCAGATTTTGGTAAATAGATCCCAGTAAGATATAGTTATTGGCTTATGTAAAAGGCAAGTGAGAATTCGCTTCCAAGCCCCTATTGCACAATGAACTTTGCCCGCTTGCCTACCAGAATTCTGGGAGTAGAAATGTTTGTGACCCTGCCTCGCCTGATGCTGATGGCGTGCCTGCTATCCCCGTCCTTGTCATGGGCATTGGGCCTGGGTGAGATTCACTTGAACTCGGCTTTGAACGAGCCGATGAACGCCGAAATCGATTTGATCGGGGCCGACCCGGATGACTTGGCGGCGTTGCGCGCGACCCTTGCCACCAAGGAGTCCTTCAGCCGCTATGGCATCGATCGACCCCCCTTCCTGCAGTCGTTCACATTCAAGGTGGGCAAGAGCAAGGACGGCCGCGATGTACTGCGGGTGCATTCAGCGGAAGCCATACCCGAGCCCTTTGTAACATTCCTGGTGGAAATCAACTGGGCCCGCGGGCGGCTGATGCGCGAGTACACCGTATTGCTCGATCCGCCGGTGTATTCGCCGGGCGAGCGGGCCAATGCGGCCGCGCCGGTGGCGGCGCCGGTCGGTGCGCCGACGCCGACAGCGCGCGCGAGCAAGCATGCTCCCGCAACCGCCCCGTTGCCGTCCGAAGCGCCTGCCACTGAAACACCGAGCACCGCCGAAGCACCGCGTGCCGCAGCAACACCGAGTGCTCCTTCCGGCAAGCGCGGTCATGCGCCGCGACCGAGTAGCTCCGAGACGGACGCTGGGGTCATTACCGGCAACAGCTACCGGGTCGCCAAGGGCGATACGCTGACCAAGATTGCGCGCAGCATGAATGCTGAGTCACCGGCCGAAATCGACAAGACCATGATTGCGGTGTATCGCTCGAACCCGGACGCGTTCGGCGGCAACATCAATATTCTGCGGCGCGGCGCCGTCCTGCGATTGCCGGGTGCGGACGAAATCGCCTCATTGAATCAAACCGAGGCGATACGCGAAGTACACAAGCAAATGGAGGCTTGGCGCGGCAGCGCGAGCGCGTCCAGCGGCCACCTGCGACTGGTGACCCCGGGTACCGGCGGCAGCACCTCCGCGAGCAACAGCACCGCCTCGAGTGCGGAAACTCAGGCGCTCAGCGGGCACGCCAAGGACAACAAGCCGGGGCAACCCGCCGATTCTGGCCGGCCGCTCGATATCAAGAGCAATGAACTTTCCGAGCTGCAACGCAAGCTCGCGACTGCACCGCCCGTGGCGCCGCAGCCGGCCGCTCCGGTAACCGCAGCGCCTCAGCCTGTTGCGCCGCCGCCTGCGCCCGTGCCGGCTCCGGCCACGGCCTCGAGTTCGACTCCTCCGCCGGCGCAAACCACGGCGACGCCAACGCCGACACCGCTGCCGGCGCCCGCGCCGGTGGCCGTCAAGAAACCCGCTCCGGTTGCCGAATCAGGATCATGGCTCGATTGGGCGACGGATCACTGGTGGCTGCCCGCAGCCGCGATTCTGTTGTTGATCGCCGGCTTGATCATCGCCGCGAGGCGGCGCCGGCCGAGCCCGGGCGGCGGCGGCGATTTTCCAGGGCTGGATTCGACCGATGTAACCGATTTTCGTGATCCGACGGCACGCCTCGCCAGCGGTCGCGGCGACGACGATTCCTTCGTTGTCGAGGAGTCGGGCGAGCATCCGATGCCGAATTTCAATGAGCCGGCGGCGCGCTTCGGCGAGACCACTTCCGACCTCAAGGCGCCCGAGGACACCATGTCCAGTGAAAGCGCCGTCAATCTCGATCAGGGCGACCCCCTGGCCGAGGCGGACTTTCATATGGCCTATGGCCTGTACGATCAGGCGGCCGACCTCGTGCGCATCGCGCTCGAGCGCGAACCGGATCGGCGCGATCTGCGCTTGAAGCTGCTCGAGATCTATTTCGTTTGGGGCAACAAGGACGCCTTCCTGCAAACCGCCAAGGGCTTGGAAGCGACCCGTGATCGTGCGCCCGCCGGAGAGTGGGACAAGATCGTCATCATGGGCAAGCAGATTTGCCCCGATGAGCCCCTGTTCGCGGGCAGCGCGGGCAGCGGCCGCGGCGCCGGCGCGCTGGTTGACTTGAACCTCGAGGGCGGCGAGAACCGCGTCGACATCGATTTGTTCGGCGATCCAGAAGGGGAGCACAGCAACGACCACCCGATCGCCAAGGACAGCGAGGACACGGCGGCAACCGGTGAATCGCCGGCCATGCATTCGGTATCGGATTTGGATTTCACGCTGGACCGGCCGGAGCGCGGCGCGGATGACTCGCCGACCCGCGACATGCCGGCGCGCGATGAGCCGACCGTGGAATCCGAATTGATGAATTTTTCCGACTCGCCGACGACGGAATCGCCCGCGCTCAAGACCGCCGACGTGCGCGGCCGAATCTCCTCGAAACTCGGTGCCGTGAACAAGGCGGACCAAACGGCCGAATTGTCGATCGATGACCTGGGCCTGGATCTGGATCATCTCGAAGATTCCGCCGGGGCGTCTGTCAATATCCCGCGGCTCGAGGAGACCGATCATCCGTCGGATGCGCCGACCATGGTCGCCGGACTCGACGAGAAATCCCGGCGCATGATGGCGGAGGCCGAGAGCAAAGCGCGGGATCGGGATCTGACCGAGCTCGAGCGCGAATTGGAAGCCTCCTTCGTCGCCGATTTGGGCACGGATCACGAAGAGATCAAGACGGCGGTGCTGGGACCCGAGTCCGCGCCGACCGTGCAGATGCCGCGCGGTTCCGTGCCGGAGGCCGGCACCTCGCGCATGAAGTCTCCCGAATATTCCGATGTCCAGGATCCCGATCGGGGGGACATCGATTCCACCTCGAAACTGCGCGGCATCAATGCCGACAGCATCGACCTGGACCTCGACCGGCTGGCCAATGCCCTGGGGACAGGCGACACCGTCGAACAACCGCGCGCGGAAGACGAGGTGTTTTCAACGGAGGTTTTCGAAGGCAGTCAGCGCAATCGCAAGGTCGACCTGGATGTGGGCGAAGCACTGAACGGCTCGGAGGCCCCTACCAACAAGCTGCAGGCGATCTCGGCGACCCGCACCAGCAAGATCAGAAAAGAAGACATGACGCTGCCGGAAATGGAACCGGTGACGATGAGCGAGGTGGGGACCAAGCTGGATCTGGCGCGCGCTTACATGGACATGGGCGATCCGGAGGGCGCACGCAGCATTCTCGAGGAAGTCGTGAGCGAAGGTTCCGCCAGCCAAAAACAGGAAGCGCAGCGCCTGATCGAGAATCTCCCCGGCTAACGTGACCGATCCCGGCCGCCGCGTCGCCGCCCTCATCGAGTACGACGGAACCGACTACGCCGGCTGGCAATCCCAATCCCACGCAAACTCGATTCAAGACGCGGTACAGGCGGCGCTGGCATTCGTTGCGGGTCACCCCGTTGCGGCGATCTGCGCCGGGCGCACCGACGCAGGGGTCCATGCGGTGGGCCAGGTCATTCATTTTGATACCCATGCGCTGCGCACGCCCCGTGCGTGGGTATTGGGCGCCAATACCAAGCTCGCGCCCAGCATCGCCCTGCAATGGGCCGGCGAGGTGCCGATGGGATTTCACGCCCGGCACACGGCGATGCGGCGCATCTATCGATACGCGATCTTAAACCGCAGCGCGCGTTCAGCATTGCATCGCATGCGCGCGGCCTGGATTCACCGGCCGCTCGATGCCGCGGCGATGCACGAGGCGGCACAGGCGCTCATAGGCGAACACGATTTTTCAGCGTTTCGCTCGGTGGAGTGTCAATCAAAGACGCCGACCCGGCGTGTCGATACGATTGAGGTGAGGCGCGAGGGCGATTATCTGTGGCTCGAGATCAAAGCCAACGCGTACCTGCATCATATGGTGCGCAATATTGTCGGAACGCTGCTCGATGTACAGAGAGACCCGGATCCGCGTGCGGCCATGGCGGCAGTGCTGAAGAGCGCCGATCGCCGCTACGCCGGCGCCACCGCGCCGGCGGCCGGTCTGTTCCTGTGGCGTGTCGAGTACCCGCCGATCTACGGTATCCCCGCGTCGCCGGCCCAAATTGGTTTAAACTAGGTGGATCACTCGGAAAGGCTCCTAGCATGACCTGGTTTGAGCGCATAGTCCCGTCGCGGATCAAAACCGAGCGCCGCACGCGATCGGTGCCTGAAGGACTGTGGATCAAGTGTCCGCAATGCGACGCGGTTCTGTACCGGGCGGAGATCGAACGCAATCTGCATGTCTGCCCCAAGTGCAGCCATCACATGCGCATCAACGGCCGGGAGCGGCTGATGAGATTTCTCGATGCCGGCTCGACCACCGAACTCGCCAACAAGGTCGAGCCGGAGGATCCGCTCAAGTTCAAGGACACCAAGCGCTACAAGGACCGACTGGTCCAGGCCCAGAAACAAACCGGCGAGCGCGACGCGCTGGTGGTGCTCGCCGGCAAGCTGGCGGGGCTCGACCTGGTGGCGTGCGCGTTCGAATTCCGCTTCCTGGGCGGCTCCATGGGTTCGGTGGTCGGCGAAAAGTTCGTCGAGGCAGTCGAACATTGCCTCGAGCATCGCATGCCCCTGGTTTGTTTCGCGGCCAGCGGCGGGGCGCGCATGCAGGAAGCGCTGTACTCCTTGCTGCAAATGGCGAAGACCAGCGCGGCTCTCAAACGGCTGTCCGAGGCGCGGCTGCCTTTCATCTCAGTCATGACGGATCCGACCACCGGCGGCGTGTCGGCCAGTCTTGCCATGCTGGGCGACATCAATATCGGCGAACCGAAAGCATTGATCGGCTTTGCCGGTCCTCGGGTCATTCAACAGACGGTAAGGGAAACCTTGCCGGAAGGCTTCCAGCGCAGTGAGTTTCTGCTCGAGCACGGCGCGCTCGATATGATTGTCGATCGGCGCGAGCTGCGCGACCGCATCGGAGCCATGCTGCGATTGCTGACCGGCAAAGAGCCCGCCGCGGCGTAAGGCGTCCCCATGCGGAGTCTCGAGCAGTGGTTGGCCTACCAAACACAGGTGCATCCGCAGGCCATCGAACTGGGCCTGGAGCGGCTGCGCGTGGTGCTCGACCGGTTGCAGTGGCGCCAGCCGCGGGTGCCGGTCATTACCGTCGCCGGAACCAATGGCAAGGGATCGGTAACGGCCTTTTGCGCGGCCATATTGAGCGCCGCGGGCAACCGCGTCGGCATGTTCACCTCTCCGCACCTGCGAGACTATCGTGAGCGTATCCGCATCCATGACCGCTGCGTATACGCCGACGAACTGGTGACGGCTTTCGAGAAAATCGAATCCGCGCGCGGCAACGTGGCGCTCACGTTCTTCGAATTCAATGCGCTCGCGGCGTTGCTGGTGTTCGATGCGGCGCGCCTCGACGCGTGGGTGCTCGAAGTCGGCATGGGAGGGCGCCTGGATGCGGTCAATGTTGTCGATCCCGATGTCGCCGTGGTCGCAAGCATCGGTCTTGACCACCAGGAGTATCTGGGCGACACGCTGGAGGCCATCGCGCGCGAGAAGGCGGGCATCTTTCGCAAGGGACGCACCGCCGTGATCGGCGGCCGCGAGCCCGTCCCGATTCTCGAAAGCGCGGCGCACAGCATCGCAGCGCCTTTGAAGCGCCTCGCCATCGAATACAACTATGTACTGGAAGGCAGCGGCTGGCGATACCGCGGCACGCGCTGGGATTTGCCGCAGCTGCCGGCACCGGCACTGGCGGGCGACATTCAATTCGCCAATGCTGCAGCGGCCCTCGCGGCCTTGGAGGAAATCAACCCGCCGCATGCGATTCAGAGCGCCGCGATTGCGCAAGGGCTGAAGTCGGTGCGCCTGGCCGCCCGTTTTCAGGTGATCAAACGCACAGGATCGCCGACCTGGATTCTGGACGTTGCGCACAATCCCGACGCGGCGCGTGTCTTGGCGCGCAATTTGAGCGCGGACGCTCACGCCGGCAAGACCATTGCAGTCTGCGGAATTCTCGCGGATAAGAATGCGCTGGCGATCGCGGAGATTTTGGATTCCGAAATCGACGAGTGGTGGTGCGCAACACTCGAGGGAGCGCGGGGACGTGGCGCAGAAGAACTGGCGAGCGTCGTGCGAGATCAAGTCGCCGCCATGGTTCACACGGCCGACAGCGTGCCCGCCGCCTGCTCTGCCGCCGCTGCGCAAGCCCAACCCGAGGACAGAATTGTGGTTTTCGGCTCATTTCATACCGTGGGGCCTGCTTTGGATTGGCTCGACGCTCGAGGCTTGTTGAACTGATGGACCGCCGCGTCAAAGAGCGTCTGATCGGCGCCTCGATTTTGGTGGCGCTCATTGTGCTGGTCGTGCCTGAACTGCTGTCGGGGCCCCAGTCGGTGGCGCCGGCGCACGCACAGCTGCCCGCGGCCGGCTCCGATTCCCACCGCGTCATCGAGATTCAGGTGCCGAGCGCAAAGCCGCCGGCGGCCTCAAGCGAACCCAACCTAAGCACTACCCCGGCGGCGAGTGCTGCCGAACCGCCGGTCGCTGCGCCCGCCGCGTCCAACAGTGCGAACGCGTCGCCGGCCCCGGCGCCCGCATCTGCGTCTGCGCGAGCGCCCCCGGCGCCGGTTGAAACTTCAACGCCTCCCCCCATATCTGCGACGCGGGCTTGGGCCGTCCAGTTGGGCAGTTTTGAGAGCCGCGACAACGCCGAGAACCTGCAGCGCAAATTGAGGACGCAGGGATTTCAGGTCTACACGTTGGTTGGCGGCTCGGGTTCTGCGCCGCGCTATCGTGTGCGTATCGGACCCCTGGCGGATCGCGAGTCAGCTGAGAAGACGGCTGCGAGACTCAAAGCACTGGGACATGTGTCCAGCATCGTGCCTCCGACGGCCTGAATTTCGCGAGTGACGATGGTTTCACGGCGGCCTGCCCTGGGGTCCGGTAGAATGGTGGGATCGGCGTATTGAGACGACCGCCAGGCGAGGATTTGGGTATTGACCGGAGCCGATGTCGCAATTCTGTTGATTGTGTTGGGGTCGACCTTGATTGGCGTGCTACGCGGTTTCATTCGGGAGGCAGTCTCACTGGTCTTCTGGGTCCTTGCCATTTGGGCCTCTTGGATGTTTGGCCCGATTGTCGAACCGCATCTAGGCGGTTTGCTGGCCGATCCGAAGGTGGCCCCGTGGGTTGGGCGAGTGGTGCTTTTGGTGCTCGTGCTGTTGTTGGGCTGGCTCGTCGGACTGCTGCTCAGCTATTTCACGCGCAGCCTGGGGTTGGGCCCCATGGATCGGGTCATCGGACTTTTCTTCGGCGCGGCGCGCGGCGTGGTGCTGGTGGGTCTGTTGATCATCGGCGGCGAACTTTTGCATATGAATCGCGAGGATTGGTGGGGCCGGTCGAAACTGGTTCCTTACGGTGAGACGGTCGGCGATTGGCTGCGGGCGATGGTCGGCGAGAAGGGCGATCCTTGGGCGAAGCTCGAACGATTGACCACGGTCAAAGTAAAACCTAGGTAGCGGGAGTCACTCATGTGCGGAATCGTCGGAATGGTCGGTACGAGTGCAGTCAATCAACGCATCTATGACGCGCTGACCGTGCTGCAGCACCGCGGTCAGGATGCCGCCGGTATCATGACGTCCCAGGACGGCGAATTGTTCATGCGCAAGGACTCGGGATTGGTGCGCGACGTGTTTCAGCAGAAGCACATGCTGAAGCTTCAGGGCAACGTCGGCATCGGCCACGTCCGCTATCCCACCGCGGGGTGCGACAGCGCGCATGACGCGCAACCCTTTTACGTGAATTCTCCCTACGGGATCTGCCTCGGGCATAACGGCAATCTCACCAACGCGCGCGAACTCACCGAAGTTCTTGTGCGTGAAGACCGCCGCCACTTGAACACCAGTTCGGATTCCGAAGTGCTTCTCAATGTTCTCGCGTCCGAGCTCGAGCGCGTCGGAACACCGCGGGTCACGCCGGCGGACGTATTCGCCGCCGCCAATGCCGTGTATCGCCGCTGCCGCGGCGGATATGCGGTGACCGCAATGGTCATTGGCCATGGCATTTTGGGTTTTCGAGATCCCAACGGCATCCGGCCGCTGGTCATCGGCAAGCGCGATACCAAGAAGGGCACCGAATGGATGCTGGCGTCCGAAAGTGTCGCGCTCGACATGCTGGGCTTCGACATGCTGCGCGATGTGGCGCCGGGCGAGGCGGTGTTCATTGATGAACAGGGCCGCTTCTACGCGCAGCAGTGCGTGGCCATGGCACGCCACACCCCATGCATCTTCGAGTATGTGTATTTCGCGCGGCCGGATTCGATCATCGACAACATATCGGTTTACAAGGCGCGTCTGCGCATGGGCGAGCGTCTGGCGGATAAAATCAAGCACGAACGTCCCGACCACGGCATCGATGTGGTCATCCCGATTCCCGACACCAGCCGCACGAGCGCGGTGCAGGTCGCGCAGCTGCTCGGCGTCAAATATCGCGAGGGATTCATCAAGAATCGCTATATCGGCCGTACGTTCATCATGCCGGGCCAGGAACAACGGGCCAAATCCGTGCGCAGCAAGTTGAACGCGATCGATCTTGAGTTCCGCGGCAAGAACGTACTCTTGGTGGATGATTCAATCGTGCGCGGCACGACCTCCGCGCAAATCATCGACATGGCGCGCGAAGCGGGCGCCAAGAAGGTATTTTTTGCCTCCGCGGCGCCGCCGGTGCGTTATCCCAACGTCTACGGCATCGACATGCCGGATGCCTCCGAGTTGGTGGCGGCGGGACACACCGACGAGGAAGTGTGCGGCATCATCGGCGCGGACTGGCTCATTTACCAGGACTTGCACGACCTGGTAAGCGCGGTTCGCCACGACAATGCAAAAATCGAGGACTTCGACACATCATGTTTCTCGGGCGAGTACGTGACCGGGGATGTGACGCCCGAGTACCTCGAGCGCCTGCAGGGAGAGCGATCCGATGAAGCCAAACAGCAACGTCGTGATAGCGGCGGTCGTGGACTCAAATCCGTCCGAATTCTCTAGACTGAAGGCCCGCGGGCGGCCGACGCCGATCGGCAGCCGGTAATGCGCCTGTTGGTGATCGCTGCGCGGGATGATCATCGGCTGCTCGTCAGAAAGCACGTCGAGATCCAGTGGCCGAACATCGCCATCGTCGAGCATGCTCTGGGTAAAGATCCGGAACTTGACGAGAATTTCGCCGCCGTCGGCTTCGACGCGGCCATCGTCGTGGCAGCGCCGCCGAGCACCGCGGCGGTCAATTTTGCGATGGCGCAGGCGGCCAAGCCCGAATTCGCGCCGATCATTTTGGTCCTGCTCGAAGATGCGCCGCTGCCGCAACCGGCCGGCGTGCCGGGCATACATCGGCTGTTCGGCCGCAAGCTGGATCGCGAGCAGCTCATCAAATTGATCTCGATCGCCTCCGGCGAGCATCGCCAGGCCCTGTCCATGCTGCGCGCCAATCCAGACTTTGAGAGCCGCTATCGCTTTGGTTCGGTGATCATCCGGGGGCACCGCTGCATTCGTCAGGTCGGCAGCGGCGGCATGTGCAAGATCTATCTTGCCGAGAGCGAACGGGCGGGCACTCTCGTGGTTCTCAAGGTGTTCAGCCAGGTGCCGGATGTCTCCGAGCGCTCCGTCAGTTTCGATCGATTCCTGCAGGAATACGAGATCGTCGCCGGTCTGAAACACAAGAACATCGTGCAAATCTACGATCTCGGCGTCGCTGACGATCATGCCTACATTGCCATGGAACATTTCCCCGCGGGAGATCTTCGGCAGCGCATGAAGGAGTTGCTGATGCCGGCGATGGCCGTCAATTTTCTGCGGCAGATCGCCAGCGCTCTGGATGCCATTCATTCGGTGGGCGTGCTGCATCGGGATCTCAAGCCCGCCAATGTGATGTTGCGCACGGATGGTTCGCTCAGCTTGATCGATTTCGGCCTGGCCAAAACCAACGAAACCGAGGCCTCGCTCACCGGATCGCGCGAGATCTTCGGCACCCCGTACTACATGAGCCCGGAACAGGGTCATGCGGAGGCCATTGATGCGCGCAGCGATTTATACAGCCTGGGCGTGGTTTTCTACGAAATGCTCACGGGACGCAAGCCTTACAACGGCGCTACCGCCATGGAAGTGATTTATAAGCACAAGCGCGCCGAGCTGCCGGAGATTGCGCCGCAATTCGCGCGCTTCGAAGGATTGCTGCGCGGCTTGCTCGCCAAATCTCCCGACGACCGCTTTCAGTCGGCGGGCGCACTGCTCACCGCCATTTCGGCCCTGCAAGATCCGACATGAACGCGGCGAAGGCGGAGTTCGCGCACTCCTTGCTGCGCGCGCCGACCCCTGCGAGCTGGGCGGCGCAGGCGCATGCGCAACCCTGAGCTGTTGCTCATCGATCATGCGAATTGCGAGAAGAAGGCGGCATCCACCGCCTTGAGCTTGATGTTCGCCTATGCCGAAGATCTGGAGTTGACCGCAAAGATGTCGAAGCTGGCGCGCGAGGAGCTGCGTCACTATGAGCAGGTCGCGAAGCTGATCCGCATGCTGAAGATCGCCCCGCAACGCCTGGCCCCGGGGCGCTATGCGGAACGCATGCGCCGTCTGGTGGCGCAAAGCGAGCCGCAGCGCGAGGTCGATTTGATGATTTGCGGGGCGTTCATCGAAGCGCGCTCCTGCGAGCGCTTCGCGGTCTTGAGTCGGGTATATCGCGATCCCATCGGAAACCTGTTCCAAGGCCTGCAGGAGGCCGAGGCCAGACACTTCGAGATTTATTTGGGTTTGGCGAGCCGCGGCGCGACGCGCGCCGGATTGGAATTGCAGCCGCGAATCGACGAATTTGCGGTTCTCGAGGCCGATCTGATCACGAGTGCGGATCCCGTTTTTCGGTTTCATTCCGGGGCGCCAGTCTTGCCTCCGAGATCGACAGCTTGAATCGACCGGACGTCTCGATCGCCAGTGGGATGACGACGTCCTTGAGATCGGCTCCGCCGTCGGCCAAGTCGCGAGAGTGGAATTGACATCGTTTGCCACACTCCGGGTGCGGCCGATTTGAACACCGACGTCAAATCGCGCAGGGCACCTGAGGCGCCGCCGCACTTGGGCTCGGCGCATTGCATGCCGACCTTGACGGGTTTTTCAGGGCGTTGATCGACTCGATACCGCAGTTCAAGCGTCGCGCCTTGCTGCGCCAGCGCCCGCAGATCGGCGGCGCGGCCGGAGAATCGCCAAAACCCGGCGCCCTTGCCCGTCCAAGTCCCGGTCGCGCTGCCCGAATCCTGTGCCAGTTCAACGGACACCGTGGCCTCGGGACTCGCTTGGTGCGTTGTCGTCAAGTGCACTTCGGCAGTTTCGTCGGCGACGAAAATTGACCAGGGCGCAGTCACATGACCCGCGTGGAAAAGACTGCCCTGAGGCGCAAGCCAGCGCGGCGGAATGGAGGCATCTTCAGAGAGTGCCGCGAGGACCGCGGGCGTGCTCTGATAATCAAGACCGAACCCTCGTTGGAATTGCGCGCCCGAGGCGTTGCCGGTTGCATCGAAGGTCACCGGCATGGCGGTGCGCGGCCAGGAAAACGACAGGCGCCCGCTGAAGTCGAAGCCCGGTTTGCCGGGCGCGCGCAACAAGACATCGGCAATCCCAGCCCCTTCGCTGCCCGGCAGCCACGCGGCGACGAAGGCGTCCGAAGCGTTGATTTCCGGGTTGACCCACAACGGCCGTCCGGAGAGAAACACGGCGACGGTGGGCACGCCGGCGGCCCTTAAGCGGCGCAGCAACTGCAGGTCGCGCTGGTCGCCGGGCGAGAATTCCAGGTTTTCCCGATCGCCCTCGAATTCGGCATACGGACTCTCGCCGAACACCACGATGGCGGCATCCGGCTTCGAGCTGAATTTTCCGTCGGCACGCAGCTCCGTGGAACCGCCGGCCGCGCTCACCGCGGCTTTGATGCCGGCATAGATGGAAGTCGCACCCGGGAAATCGGCGTTGCTATTTTGGTCGCCCTGCCAGTCGATGGTCCATCCTCCGGTCTGTTCCTTGATTGAATCGGCGGCCGTTCCTGCGACGAGGATTTTGCCGCCCGCGTTCAAGGGCAGCGTGCGGTGATCGTTCTTCAAGAGCACCAACGATTTGCGCACCGCCTCGCGCGCCAGCGCGCGGTGCGCTGCGCTGCCGAGCGCCGCGAAGTCGCCTGCAGCGGCGTGCCGCGGAGCGGGGCGCTTGAATAATCCGGCCGCGGCTTTCACGCGCAATATGCGCCGCACGGCATCGTCGATGCGCGCCGCCGGAATCTCGCCGGAACGCGCCTGTGCGAGAGTATTGTCGAACAGCTTCTTCCAGCTGTCGGGCGCCATGAGCATGTCGACGCCGGCCAGAAAGGCGGCGGCGCAACGGTACTTGGTGCAGCCGGGAATCTCCTCTTGCGCGTTCCAGTCGCCCACCACAAAACCGTCGAAGGCCAGCCGCCCCTTCAATATGTCCGTGAGCAGGTAATGATTGCCGTGCATCTTGACGCCGTTCCAGCTGTTGTACGAGGCCATGACAATCATGGCGCCCGCATTGATGGCCGATAGGAAGCCCGCCGCGTGCACACCCTCGAGCTCGCTCTCCGGCACGATGGTGTCGGCCTGATCGCGTCCGGCGAGCGTCCCGCCGTCGCCGAGAAAGTGCTTGACCGACGAGAGGGTGTGTCCCGGTGAGAGGAACTCCGGCGTGCCGCGCCGTCCCTGTAGCCCGATCACCATTTGCGCCGCATGCCCGGCGACCAGGTCGGGCGATTCGGAATAACTCTCGTATGATCGACCCCAGCGCACATCGCGCACCACAGCCACGGTGGGCGCAAACGTCCAGTCGACGCCGACGGCGGAAACCTCCTCGGCAGTGGCCTGACCGATACGACGCATCAGATCCGGATCGTGGGCGGCGCCCAGTCCTACGTTATGCGGAAAAATGGTGGCGCCGACCAATTTGGCGTTGCCATGTACCGCATCGACTCCAAAGAGAACCGGGATCGGTGCCTGCGCGCCGCTTTTTTTCAGCGCCTCGCGATGAAACTCATCGGTGAGGTTCAGCCATGCCTGCGGGGTGGTGCGTACATTGCCGCCGGGCGCGGAACCGCCTCCGGCGAGAATCGAGCCCAGCTTATAAGTGCGCAGATCCTGCGGCGAGATCCAGGCGATATCGGCCTGAATCATCTGGGCAATCTTATCCTCCAGGGTCATTTGCCCGAGCAGTTGCTCGACAAACGCCTCCACGCCGGGTTCGCGTGCCGCGGCCTTGGCGGCCGGCCAGACTTCCGGATGCGAAGTGAACGCCGATTGCGCGTTGAGGAGCGCGGGCAGCAGCACGGCAGCCATGAGAAATACGCAATCCCGCGGTGGATTTATTTTCATTATTCGACCTGCCCTTGCGATCCCCTTGATTGCGCCTGAGCTTAAAGGATCGAGGGCGGATGTGGTAGCGCTATCAATTCAACGATGCCAGCTCCGGTCCCCGCTCGTCCCAGCGCAGCACGCTGCCGTGATCGTACCAGTCCCCCAGCACAATCCGGGTGCGCGCCTTGCCATCGACTTCGAAGGAGTGGATGGCCGGCCGATGGGTATGGCCGTGCAGCAGCGTGGCGGTGCCGGCGGCCCGCAGCGCCGCGGCGACGCTGTCGGCATTGACATCGGTGATGGTGTTCGTCATGGCGGCGGTATGGGCCCGGCTGCCCTCGCGCGCCGCGCCCGCGAGCGTGCGGCGTGCATCGATCGACAGCGCCAGGAATTCACGCTGCCAGTCAGGGTCTCGCACCGTCGCGCGCAGACGTTGGTAGGGGCGATCGTCGGTGCACAGCGCGTCGCCGTGCATGACCAGCACCGGTTCGCCATAAAGAGTGACGATCAAGGGGTCGGGCAGCAGCTGCGCGCCGCTCGCGCGGCAGAATTGCGTCGACAGCAGGAAATCCCGGTTGCCGTGCATGACGAAGCAGGGCACGCCGCTCGCGGTGAGCGCGCGCAGACCCGCGATAGCCGCGGATTGTGCCTCATCCGGCGCGTCGTCCCCCACCCAGGACTCGAACAGATCCCCGAGGATGTACAGCGCCGCCGTTTCTCTGGCTTCGCCTTGCAGGAAATCTAAAAATCTTTCGATGATTGCCGGGCGGCTTGCGTCGATGTGCAAATCCGAGATGAAAAGCGTGGCCACGCGGAATGCTCAGGCAGGCTCCTAAGAGCTGGGAACGCGCTCGATTTTTAGGACCACGATCTGCTTGACCGGAACCTCTTCCTTCATGATTCCATGCGCGCCGGTGGCAACATTGCTGATGCGATCGACAATCTCCATTCCCGAAACAACTTTGCCGAATACCGCGTAGCCC
This sequence comes from uncultured Gammaproteobacteria bacterium, assembly GCA_963775565.1. Classification (GTDB taxonomy): domain Bacteria; phylum Pseudomonadota; class Gammaproteobacteria; order Steroidobacterales; family Steroidobacteraceae; genus Bog-1198. Next base: position 38,230 of record CAVZJP010000001.1, on the reverse strand, counting down.
CAGCGGGTCTGGTTGGGATCAAGCGCCGCATTGTCCGCGATGTTCACGTAGAACTGGGCGTTACCGCCATGCGGATCCTGGGTACGGGCCAACCCCACGGTGCCGCGCACATTGCTCAAGCCATTGCCGGATTCGTTGGGCACCTTCGCGGGGGCCGGCCGCGGCTTGTAGTCGGTGTCGAACCCGCCCATCTGGACCACGAAATTCGCGACCACACGGTGCACGATGGTGTTCGTGTAGTGTCCTTGGTCGACATAGTTCAGGAAATTCGCAACCGTCAGCGGTGCCCTTTCCGCGTTCAATTCGATCGTAAAATTCCCCATCGAAGTCACCACCAGCAGTTGCGGCGACTGCGCCGCGGCCGCCGGCTTCTCCGGGGCGGGCGACTTCTCGGCCGCCTTGCTCGAGGGTAGGGAAGACGCTGCCAATAATCCGAGGATCAGTAAAAGTTGTTTCATACGCCGAGATTCTACTCGAATAGGTACAATCTTGAAGATATGTCCCTACTTAACGATACACCGGCGGTCACTCGGTTTGCGCCAAGTCCCACCGGTTCCCTGCACCTCGGCAACGCGCGGACGGCGCTTTTCAGCTATCTTTGGGCGCGCAGGACCGGCGGACGCTTCATATTGCGCATCGAGGACACGGACGCGGAGCGCAGTCAGCTGCGCTTTCGCGATGAGCTCATGGCCGAACTGCGCTGGCTGGGTCTGGACTGGGACGAGGGACCGGATGTCGGCGGCCCGTCGGCTCCCTATTCCCAGGCCGAGCGCGGAGATTTTTATCGGGCCTTGTATCTCAAGCTGGAATCGCAGGCGCAAGCCTATCCATGCTACTGCACGCCGGCGGAACTGGAACTGTCGCGAAAGCTGCAGCGCATGGCGGGCCAGCCGCCGCGCTATGCCGGAACCTGCCGGGGATTATCGCCGGCGCAACGCACCGAGCGGGAAGCCTCCGGTCTCAAGCCGTCCTTGAGATTTGCGGTACCCCAAGGAGTGCTGGTCGAGTTCACGGATGCGGTCCATGGTCCGCAGCGTTTCGCGTCCAGCGACATCGGCGATTTCATCATCCGGCGCGAGGATGGCACTCCGGCCTTCTTTTTCTGCAACGCCGTCGATGATTCAGCCATGGGAGTCACGCAGGTGTTGCGCGGCGACGATCATCTCACCAACACACCGCGCCAGCTCATGCTGCTCGACGCCCTGGGGCTGCGGCGCCCCGGCTACGGGCATGTTGGATTGTTGGTGGGAGAGGACGGAGCGCCGTTGTCGAAGAGGCACGGCAGCACCAGCGCGCACGAGTTTCGCGAACGAGGATTCTTGAGTGCCGCCGTGCTCAATCACCTGTTTCGTCTTGGCCACACAGGCGGTGTCGATGGCTGGCTGTCGGCGTCCGACATGCCGGCGCACTTTCGAGCGGATCATCTGGGACGCGCGCCGGCCCGATTCGAGGAGTCCCAGCTCGTGCACTGGCAGAAGGAATCCCTGGCGCGCATGTCGGCCGCGGACATCCGCGCCTGGCTTGGTTCGCGGGATTCGATCGATTTCGTCGAGCTGGTGCGCCACAACCTGGTGCTGCCCGCCGACGCGGCGCCGTGGCGATCGGTGGTGCAGGGCGAGCTTGCGCCGCTGGGCGAAGATGCACAGCGCGTCATTGCGGCGGCCGGCCCGGCATTCTTCGCGGCGGCGGGCGAAGCCTTCGCGCAATCCAACTCCGACGTCAAAGTGCTGACCAAGATCCTCAAGGAGCGCACGGGCAGGAAGGGCGCGGATCTATTCATGCCCCTGCGGGTCGCGCTGACGGGTCAGGCGCACGGTCCGGAACTGGCGCCGCTGCTCAAGCTCATACCGCCGGAAATCGTCCGGCGCCGGCTCGAATCTCATGCTCAAAATACATAATTCGCTCACCGGCGAGAAGGAAGAGTTCAAGCCCATGCGTCCCAATGAGGTGCGCATGTATGTCTGCGGCATGACCAACTACGACTACATTCATGTCGGGCATGCGCGCATGCTCACAGCATTTGATTTGGTGCAGCGGTATCTGCGCGAATCCGGCTACAAGGTGACCTTCGTGCGCAATGTCACGGATATCGACGACAAGATCATCGAGCGGGCGGCCGCCAGGGGTGAGAATTGGGCCGATCTGGCGCGCCGCTTCACCACCGCGATGGAGGAGGATTGCGCAACTCTCGGTCTGCAAAAACCGGATCTGGAACCGCGCGCCACCGAATTCATCGGTCCCATCATCGCGATGATTCAAACGCTGATCGACAAGGGTTACGGTTATGCGGCTGCGAACGGGGACGTCATGTACTCGGTGCGCAAGTTCGCCGACTATGGCCGCCTGTCGGGCAAGAAAATCGACGAGTTGCGCGCCGGGTCGCGCATTCAAGTGGATGATGCCAAACAGGACCCTCACGATTTTGTCATGTGGAAGCACGCAAAGCCGGGAGAACCCTCCTGGCCGTCGCCCTGGGGGCCGGGACGTCCCGGCTGGCACATAGAATGTTCGGCGATGTCGACCAGTCTGCTCGGGACTCATTTCGACCTGCACGGCGGCGGCGAAGATTTGAAATTTCCGCACCATGAGAATGAGATCGCCCAATCCTGCGCTGCCTGCGGTCCGCCGTTCGTCAATGTGTGGATGCACAACGGTTTCGTGCAGGTCAACAATGACAAGATGTCGAAATCGCTGGGCAATTTCTTCACGGTGCGCGATGTGCTCAAGACGCTGCGCGATCCGGAGGTTCTGCGCTTCTTTTTGCTGAGCAGCCACTATCGCGGGCCGATCAACTATTCGGACGCGCAGCTGGCGCAAGCGGACGAAACCTTGCTGGGACTGTATCGCGCGCTCAAGGACGCGCCGCCGGGGTCGGCCGATCCCAAGGAAATCGCGCGCTTTCGCGCCGCGATGGACGATGACTTCAATACGCCCGACGCGCTCGCGGTGATGCAGGGTGTAGCCCGCAATCTCAACCTCGCGAAAGCCGCCGGGCAGGCATCGCAGGCCGGGGTCGCGGCGGCGACGTTGCGGGCCATGGGCGCGACGCTGGGCGTCCTGCAGCAGGCGCCTGACGCCTATTTAAAGCGCAGCGCCGGCGTATCGAGCCTGTCCGACGACGAAGTCGAAGTGCTACTGGCATCGCGCCGCGCCGCGCGCGCAGGCAAGAATTATGCCGAATCGGATCGTATTCGAGAGCAACTCACGGCGGCGGGCATCCTGCTGGACGACAAGCCCGGAGGGCACACCGAGTGGCGGCGCGCCTGAAAGCGCTGCTGATCGTGTATCACTCGATGAGCGGCGGCACCGCGCAAATGGCCGCCGCCGCGGCGGCCGGCGCCGGCGGCGAGGAGGGTGTGCGCGTATCGTTGCTGCGCGCCGTGGAAGCGCGCGCCGAGGACGTGCTGGCAGCCGACGGCTACATCTTCGCATCCCCGGAGAATCTGGCCGCCATGTCCGGCATGATGAAGGATTTTTTCGACCGGACCTATTATGCCGCCTTGGATAAAATCGTCGGCCGTCCCTACGTCTCGTTGATCTGCGCAGGCAGCGATGGCAGCAATGCGGCACGGCAAATGGAGCGCATCGCGACCGGTTGGCGCCTCAAGGCCATTGCGGATCCTTATGTGGTCTGCACCCATGCGCAAACCCCGGAGGAAATCCTTCGTCCCAAAAAAATCGAGGGGAAGCTCTTGGAGCGCTGCGCCGAGCTGGGCCGCACCATGGCCGCCGGCATCGCGATGGGAATTTTCTGACTGCCCCTGAACGCGTATGCTTGACACCATGAACACACAAAACTACCGCTCTGGATTGCAACTGCGTTCTCTGGTCAAGAAAAGCGGGGAGATGGAACTCTCGCTGGCCGCCACCGCCGTGCCGAGCCCCGGCGCGGATGAAGTCATCGTGCGGATCGATGCTGCGCCGATCAATCCGTCGGACTTAGGATTGTTGTTGGCGAATGCGGATTGGACTGCCGCCAAGGTTTCAGGTCCTGCCGACCGTCCCACGGTGACCGCGGCCATCAGTGCCAACGCCGTGCAAGCGATGGCAGCTCGGGCGGACATTTCGATGCCCGTCGGCAATGAGGGCGCGGGTATGGTCGTGGAGGCTGGATCATCGGCTGCCGCGCAAGCACTGTTGGGAAAACTGGTCGCGGTCTTGGGCGGCGCCATGTATTCCCAATATCGTTGTCTCAACGTGAATCAATGCCTGCTATTGCCGCCGGGCGCGACCGCGGCCGACGGCGCCTCGTGTTTCGTCAACCCGCTCACGGCCCTAGGAATGGTAGGCACGATGCAGCGCGAAGGCCACAAGGCGCTGGTGCACACCGCGGCGGCCTCCAATCTTGGACAAATGCTCAATCGGCTTTGTCTGGCGGATCGAATCGGTCTGGTGAACATCGTCCGCAAAAAGGAACAGGAGGATTTGCTTCGGGCTGCGGGCGCCGTCCATGTGTGCCGCACCGATTCCGCGAGCTTCACCAAGGATTTGACGGAAGCACTGGTGTCCACGGGCGCCACGTTGGGATTCGATGCCACGGGCGGCGGCCCGTTGGCGGGACAGATTCTGGCATGCATGGAGGCGGCGGCGAATCGAAGCGCCACGAGTTACAGCCGTTACGGATCGAGCGTCCACAAGCAGGTGTACTTGTACGGATCGCTCGATATGAGTCCGACCGTGCTTAATCGCAACTACGGCATGGCCTGGGGAATCGGCGGCTGGCTGTTGACGCCGTTCATCGAGAAGATCGGACCGCCGGCTTTTCAAGCCCTCAAAGAGCGCGTGGCCCGGGAACTGAAAACCACTTTTGCCAGCCATTACTCGAAGGAAATATCTCTGGCGGAAGCCTTGCAGCTGGACACGATCGCCGGGTATTCCAAACGCTCAACCGGTCAGAAGTACCTCATCAATCCCAACAAGGGGTTGACCTGAAGTAAGTGGCTTAGGCTGACGGGCTCAGGCGAGGCTCGGCAAAAACCGCGGCGCGACCCGGGCGTGCGCAACGCTTTCATATCCGGAGGCGAGCTTGATCAGCACCGGTTCGCTGAACGCCGCCCCAAAAAAGGACAGCCCGATGGGCAGACCCCGGTACAGACCCGCCGGAACGGTAATGTGCGGATATCCGGCAATCGCAGCCGGCGATGAACATCCTCCGGTGTCGGCATCCCCGTTTACGGGATCGATGAGCCAGGCCGGTCCCGAAGTCAGTGAAATGATGGCGTCCAGTCTGTGCTGCGCCAGCACCGCGTCGATCCCGTGGCTGCGCGTGGCCTTGAGGCAGGCGGCGCGTGCATCCAAATACGCCTTTTCGCTCAGGGCGCCCTTCGCCTCGGATTGCCTCAGCAACTCCTGGTCGAAGAGCGGCATTTCGCGATCGCGATGAGCCTCGTTGAAACGTATCAGCGCCGCCAAGGATCGCACCGGAAAGGTGGGCGGAAGCCGGCGCAAGAAGGTGTTCAAGTCGGATTTGAATTCGTAAAGCAGCACCTCTTCCTCGGCGGCGCCGTACGATCCATGCAGCGGCAGGTCCGCCGGGTCGATGATGGTTGCGCCGGCGTTCTTGAGCGTCTTGACGCAACCATCCAAAAAGGCGTTCAAGGGGGCGTTGTCGGCGAAGAATCTGCGGGCGATACCTAAGCGAGCGCCGCGCAGCCCCGCAGGATCGATGAAGCGCGCGTAGTCGCTTTCGAAGCGCTTTCCCACCGCCGCGCCGGCGGCATCGGCCGGATCGAATCCCGCCATTGCGCTCAACATGATGGCCGCATCGCGCACGCTGCGGGCTAAAGGTCCGGCCGTATCCTGGCTGTGCGAGATGGGCACGATGCCGCGCCGGCTGACCAGGCCCACGGTCGGCTTCAAGCCAACGATCCCATTGATTGACGCGGGACTGACAATTGAACCGTTGGTTTCGGAGCCGACGGCAACCGCGCACAGATTCGCCGCAACCGCGACGGCCGATCCGGAACTCGAACCCGACGGCGAGCGGTTCGTGGCGTAGGGATTGAGCGTCTGGCCGCCGCGTCCGCTCCAACCGCTCAAGGAGCGCGTGGATCGGAAATTGGCCCATTCGCTCAGGTTGGTCTTCCCCAAGACCACCGCGCCCGCAGCGCGCAAACGCTCGACCAGCGGAGCATCGTGCGGCGCATACCACCCCTGTAGTGCCAGCGACCCGGCGGTCGTCATCATGTGATCGGAGGTCTCAACATTGTCCTTGATCAAAATCGGCACGCCGTGCAGCGGACCGCGCGGCCCCCGTGATTTGCGTTCCGCATCGAGCGCGGCGGCGATCTCGAGCGCGCGTGAATTGACTTCGAGCACAGCGCTCAATTTTGGACCCGCCTTGTCCAGGCGATCAATGCGCGTCAGATACATTTGGGTGAGCTGCTGAGACGATAAGCGCCCGTCCGCAAAGGCCGTTGCGATGTCCTGCAACGACAACTCCTCGTTGCTCTCGGCGTCGATGGATGGGGCGGGCGCGCCAGGATCCGCAGCGGCGCCGGCGCGAGCGGTTGCGGCGACGGCGCTCGCTGCGATCAAAAATCTGCGTCTGTCCATTTTTTGCCTGTACTCGCTGTCGCCAAATTCAGGATACTAGCCTGGGGAATCAGGAGCGTCGATGCGAGCCTAGCGGCGGATAGTCTGTATAGCCTTCTGCGCCGCCGGAGTAAAACTGCGGAACCTTGGGTTCGTTGAGCGCCGCGCGCAGTTCAAATCGACGCGGAAGATCGGGATTCGCGATGAAGAGTTTGCCGAACGCCACCGCATCTGCCTCACCCGCCGCAAGCGCTTGCGTTGCCGTCTCGAGGGTGTATTTTTCGTTTGCGACGAAAACGCCCCCGAACGCCGCCTTGAGCCGGGGGCCGATACGGTCCGCACCGATATATTCCCTCGCGCAAATGAAGGCAATGCGCCTGCGCCCAAGCTGGCGCGCCACATACTCAAACGTAGCCGGTAAATCCGAATCGCCCATCGAATGGGCGTCGCCACGGGGCGCCAGGTGCACGCCGACACGTCCCGCACCCCATACCGATATGGCGGCATCGGTGACCTCCAGCATCAAACGCGCGCGGTTTTCCAGCGAACCGCCGTATTCGTCGGTGCGCACATTGCTGCGATCCTGCAAAAATTGATCCAGCAGGTAGCCGTTCGCGCCGTGCAGTTCGACCCCGTCAAATCCGGCAATCTGCGCATTTTCCGCGCCCTTGCGGAAGGCATCGACGATCGCCGGAATCTCCGCGGTTTCAAGCGCACGCGGAATCACGTACGGCGTCGGTGGACGCAGCAAGCTGACGTTGCCCTTGGCCGCAATGGGCTGGGCGCGAGCGGCAGCGCTCCGTTCAGAAAAATGGGGTCGGAGATGCGCCCGACATGCCACAGCTGAAGGAAGATCCGGCCGCCGGCATCATGCACCGCGCGGGTGGTCAATTTCCAGGCCTGCACCTGTTCCAAGGACCAGATGCCCGGTGTGTCTGCATAGCCGACTCCCATCGGTGACACCACCGTGGCCTCCGACACGATCAAACCCGCGGAGGCGCGCTGGGCGTAGTATTGCGCCATCAGATGATTGGGCATCCGTTCGGCGCCGGCCCGGCTGCGCGTGAGCGGCGCCATGAAAATCCGATTCGGAACGTTCAAGTCGCCGACGCTAAGCGGGTCGAACAAGGTGCTCATGCGATGATCCATTTGCAATGCCCGATCCAATGGTTGCTTAGTTCAGTAGTATTGAACTACAGGAGTATCGCATCCGCAAGGAGTGCGTTATGATCGCAGGCATGAGCCGGCTCCTGACGCATCCGCACATAGGTGACGTGACCGTCGCGGCGATCCTGCACGCCCTTTCGGATCCGGTGCGGATCGGCATCGTCAGTGAGCTGCTCAAATCGCGCGGTGGCATGAACTGTACGGAGACCACGCTGAGGCTCAACCGGCCGATGGCAAAATCGACCTGTTCCCAGCACTATCGAATCCTGCGCGAAGCTGGATTGATCGCAAGCGAACGCAAGGGCGTGGATCTATCGAGCCGCGTGCGCGCCGCGGAACTCGAGGGACGCTTTCCGGGTCTACTGGAGTCGATATTGCACTCCTACCGGAAGGAAGCGTCTGCGGCTGCGCGTTCGAAATCGCGAAGGCGTTGAGATCCGCCGGCGTCTTGATGCAACCATGGGGGAATTACGATGAAGAACGTTACTCAGGCTCTCGGAATGACATTGCTCGTCATGCTGTGCGCGGGATTCGCACGCGCCGACGATTTTGCCGACACGGTGTCGCTGTTCAAGAACGCGGGCGCCAGCGCGACGTTTTTCAAGGACTGCTATGCCTATGCGGTGTTTCCGACCATCGGCGAAGGCGGTTTCGTCGTCGGCGGAGCATTCGGCAAGGGTCATGTCTACGTGCAGGGCAAGCTCGCGGGCGACACCTCGATGACGCAGCTGAGCGTCGGCTTCCAGGCGGGAGGCAAGGGCTACAGCCAGATCATCTTCTTCAAAGACAAGCGCGCCCTCGATGAATTCGAGTCCGGCAGCTTCGAGTTTTCCGCCGGAGCCAGTGCGGTGGCGATCACCGCCGGGGCGTCCGCCAGCGCGGGCACCAGCGGCGTCTCATCCGGCGCGAGCGGCGGGCAGCGGGATGCCACCACCAGCGGCAACTACAATCAGGGCATGGCCGTTTTCACCATCGCCAAGGGCGGCTTGATGTACGCCGCCGCCATCGCAGGCCAGAAGTTCACCTACAAGCCGCTTTGACCTGCTAGCTTGGATCCCCGATAGCCTCCGGCGGCCGATCAAGTGCATACTTCGCCGCAACGATAACAACGGATTCTGGGGGGATGTGCATGAAATGCCACCGCAATACCGCGCGCGTGCGTGCCCGGGCACCGCAGAGCATCGCGGTACTCCTGCTCGGTATGATCTGGATGGGCGCGGGCGCCGCGGAAGTTGCTGCAAAGCCGGTGGACGGCGCGAGAATCGCGAATGCCGATGCGGAACCCGGAAACTGGCTGACCTACGGCCGCACCTACAGCGAACAGCGCTTCAGCCCTCTTGCGGGAATAAACGATAAGAATGCGAAACAACTCGGTCTCGCCTGGTTCGCGGATCTGGATACCAACCGCGGTCAGGAAGCCACGCCATTGGTCATCGATGGCGTCATGTATGTATCGACGGCGTGGAGTCTGGTCAAGGCCTATGACGCGCGCAGCGGGCGTCTGCTATGGGCTTACGATCCGCAAGTAAATCGTGAGCTCGGCGTGAACGCGTGTTGCGATGTGGGAAACCGCGGCGTCGCTGCGTGGAATCACAAGATTTTCGTCGGTGTCTATGACGGGCGTCTGGTGGCGCTCGATGAGGCAACCGGCAAACCGATTTGGAGCACGCTCACGGTCGATCCGGGCAAGCCCTACACGATCACCCAGGCGCCGCGCGTCATCAAGGGCCGCGTGATCATCGGCAACAGCGGCGGCGAATACGGCCCGCGAGGCTACATCTCGGCGTATGACGCGGAGACCGGCAAACTCGTGTGGCGGTTCTTCACCGTTCCCGGCGATCCATCGAAACCCTTTGAAAACGCGGCCATGGCGAGCGCCGCAAAAACCTGGTCGGGGGAATGGTGGAAACTCGGCGGCGGCGGTCCGGTGTGGGATGCAATTTCCTACGACCCGGCGCTCAATCTGCTGTATTTCGGCGTGGGCAACGGCATCCAGTGGGCGCGCTCCGCGCGCAGCGCCGGCACCGGCGACAATCTGTTTCTCTCATCCATTGTGGCGCTGAATGCCGATACCGGCCAATACGCCTGGCACTATCAGGCCACGCCGGGCGAGGAATGGGACTTCGATGCCGTTCAGCAACTGGTGCTCGCCGACATCAAAATCGACGGCCAGCTGCGCCATGTGCTGATGCAGGCCAACAAGAACGGTTTCTTCTATGTGCTCGATCGAAAGACCGGAACGCTGATTTCGGCCAAGGCCATCGTGCCGGTTACCTGGGCGAGCGGCATCGACATGAAAACCGGGCGCCCGATCATCAACGCGGAAGCACGATACAGCGAAACCGGCAAGCCGGTGGATGTCAAACCCGGGCCGTTGGGTGCACACAATTGGCAGCCGATGGCATTCAATCCTCACACGGGACTGGTCTACATTCCGGCGCAGCAGGTGCCGATCAAATACATTCCCCTGCCGCCGATGCCGATAGCGCCCATAGGCTGGAATTTAGGAGTCGGTTTGGCCGCGCTCAGCGATCAGAATGCGGGTTTCCTGCTCGCCTGGGATCCGGTGCGCCAGCGCGAGGCTTGGCGCGTCAATTACAAAGGACCCTGGAACGGCGGCATCGTCACCACGGCGGGCAATATCGTGGCGCAGGGCGACGCGGCCGGCAACTTCAATGTCTATCGCGCGGACAACGGCGAAAAGCTGTGGTCAATGTTTGTACAGTCGGGGATCATTGCGGCGCCCAGCACCTTCAGCGTCGGCGGGGAACAATACCTCGCCGTCTTGAGCGGGTGGGGAGGCAGCTATTCGTTGAGCGGCGGCAAGGCCGCCGCGATGTCGGGCAACTTGCGCAACGTCAGCCGCATGCTGGTGTTCAAACTGGGCGGCACAGCGTCGCTGCCGCCGCTCGAGCCGCGTGCCTTCGTCATCAATCCTCCGCCTGAGCCCACCGACTCGGAGTCGATCGCGAAGGGCGAACCTTTGTACGCTCAGTACTGCAGCGCCTGCCATGGCGACGCCGCGGTCGGCGGCGGGACCGTGCCTGATCTGCGTGCGTCGAACTTCCTGGGGATGGATTTTTATTACAACATCGTGCTCGATGGCGCGCTGAAAGACGCCGGCATGGCATCCTTCAAGGTGGCGTTGACACGCGATGATGCCACGGCCATTCGCAATTTCGTCATCCATCGCGCCAACCAGGACAACAAGCATTAGTCGCGCGCGGGCGCTCCGGGTGGAAACAGCGGGCGGTAGGGTCGCGCTTCATCCACCGCCCGGGCGAAGGACGGCCGTTGCAGCAGCCGTTTGCGAAAGGCGCGCAAATGAACCAAATTCGCGCCGATCTCGTGCACCCAGTCGGCGTAGAGCAGCGCGGGCGCCGCGGCGCAGTCAGCGAGGCTGAATTCTTCGCCCGCCGCCCAGGTTCGCCCCGACAGCACGCTGTCCAGCCATTGATAAGCGCGAGTCAACATCGATTTCTGTTGCGCGACGCCGTACGGGTCGCGATTTTCCGCAGGGCGAAGAAAATCGGACACCACATTTTGCATGGGCGTCATCACGTAGTTGTCGAAGAATCGGTCCAGCATCCGCACCTCGAGCGCAAGCCTCGGATCCGGGGGAATGAGCACAACGGCGCCGGGATGATGGATCATCAGGTGTTCGATGATGACGCTCGATTCGGCGATGACCTTCCCTGCATCAACCAGCAAGGGAAACTTCTGCAGTGGCCACAGCGATTTGAACTCGGCATTCGCCACGGGATCCTCGCCCCCGACGGTGCGAGAGGTAAAGGGGGTGTCGTTCTCGTAGAGTGCAATCAGCACTTTCTGCGAATATGACGAGAATGGGTGCGTATATAACAATGGCTTCATCAATGCCTCCGGATTAAGATCCCTTCAATGACAATATCAGCACCGCCGCTCGACGGCATTTCCGTTCTCGATTTTTCTCACGCCCTCGCGGGTCCCTACTGCACCATGCTGATGGCGGCTTATGGTGCAAAGGTGATCAAGGTCGAAGGCCCGGAAGGGGACATCGGCCGCACATGGGGGCCGCCGTTCAATGGCGCGGACGCGGCCTATTTTGTCGGTCTTAACAGCGGCAAGCAGAGCCTGGCGATCGATCTGAAGACGCCATCCGGCCTCGATGCCTGCCGCAAGCTCGCGGCGAAGGCAGACATTCTGGTCGAGAATTTCAGGCCGGGCACCATGAACCGCCTCGGTCTCGATTACGCCTCGCTCTCGGCCGCCAACCCGCGGCTGATCTATGTGTCGATTTCCGGCTACGGACAAACGGGCCCGCGCCGCATGGAACCGGCCATGGATTTGATCATCCAGTCAGCCTCCGGCCTCATGAGCATCACCGGCACCGAGGACGGCGAAACTGTCAAAACCGGCCACTCGATCGCCGATATTACCGCTGGCCTCTTTTCGCTCATCGGCGCCATGATGGCGCTGGAAGCCCGGCATCGGACCGGCCGCGGCCAGTTCGTGGACGTGTCCATGATGGACACGGTGATGTCGACCATGGTTTCCAACTTCGCCCGCTTTTTGGCATCAGGCATCGTGCCAAAGCCGCTGGGAACCCTGTTCGACGGCATTGTGCCGTATCGCAACTACCTGTGCGCCGATCGGGAAATCACCGTGGCGGTCGCCAGCGACAAGTTATGGAAGAGCTTTTGCGATGCGATAGGCCGGCCTGAATTGACCGATGATCCCGATTACAATTCAAATTCCCAGCGGGTCAAAAATCGCGCTGTGCTCGAGCCCATTCTGGAGTCCATGTTTCGCTCGCAGCCTGCGGCGCTTTGGGCCGGCCTATTGGCGAAACACGGCGTGCCCGCCACCGTGGTGCGAAATCTCAAGGAAGTGATCGAAGATGCGCAAACGAGCGCACGCAATATGACGCCTACAGTGCAGCACGCCGTCGCCGGACCCATTCGCGTGCTGGGTGTGCCGGTGCAGCTGTCCGAAACCCCGGGGCGAATCGGAAATGCGGCGCCGCTCCTGGGAGCGGATACAACAGCCATTCTTGAGGAAATTCGATCCCATTCCGTCTAGCGGAATGTGACGGCCGAGTCGCCGACACCTTGGAGCCGGTAGTACAATCGTGCGGTTTGAAATCTCAATTTGACCGCGCTTTTGCGCGTAGGCAGGAATTCTACTATGGGTGACTTTCGGCATCTGGGCTTGGGTGTTGCGGCGTTGTGCTGTCTCGCGGGCCCCGCGCTTTCTCTAAATCCAGGCGACACCGTCGACAATTTTCGTCTGATCGATCAGAACGGATTGTCGCACGAGCTTTATTATCTGTCCGACATGAAAGCGGTGGTACTGCTGGCGGTCGGCAACGGCTGCCCGGCGTCACGTTCTGCCGCGAAGTCGTTGGATGCCATGCGCGCAAAATATCAGGGGCAGGGCGTGGAGTTTCTGGCCATCGATTCGAATTTGAAAGACACGCCGGAATCGATTGGCAAGGAAGTCAAGGCCTCGGGCATCGGCATACCGGTGCTCAGCGATGAGTTGCAGCTCATCGGCGAGTCCCTCGGGTTCTCGCGCAATGGCGAAGTGGTGATCGTGAATGCCCAAACCTGGAAGGTGCTTTACCGTGGCGCCGTTGCCAAGGGTGCGCGCGACTATGTTTCCGAAGCGCTGGATGCCGACTTGTCGGCGCAGCCGCTCAAGGTCGCCCAAACCGACGCCAACGGTTGCAATATCGTGATGCCGGAACGCGATCGGCGCGTCGCACATGAGCAGATTTCCTACGAGAAGACCATCGCTCCGATGTTGTCCGATCATTGCGTTGCCTGCCATCGCCAGGGGGGAATCGCCCCGTGGCAGATGTCGAGCTATGACATGGTGCTCGGATTCTCGCCGATGATCCGCGAGGTCGTAAGAACCAAGCGCATGCCGCCGTGGCACGCCGACCCGCACTACGGCGTTTTCGGCAACGATCGCTCGCTCACCGCTGATCAAACGAAGACGCTGGTGCATTGGATCGAAGCCGGGGCACCGCGTGGAAGCGGCGCGGATCCGCTGACGATGGTCAAAAAAGACTGGCCGGTCTGGCCGCTGGGCAAGCCGGATCTCATCGTCAATCTGCCGAAGTTCGATGTCCCGGCGACGGGGGTGATTCCCTATCAAATGTGGACCGTCGATAATCCGCTGGATCATGACGTGTGGGTGCGGGCGGTGGACTTCCTGCCGGGCGCCCGATCGAATTTGCATCACATCATCGCCACCATCGGCGGGGAAATGGCTCCGGGTCAAAAGCGCGACCCGGGCGACGGCAGTCTCGCCGACTACGTGCCGGGTTCCGAGCCGCTGCAGATTCCGCCGGAGAGCGGAATCCTGCTGAAGAAGGGCGCGAAGTTCGGCTTTCAAGCGCACTACACGGTCAACGGCAAGGAGGCGTCGGATGTGACTCAGATGGGTTTGTACTTCATGGACAAACCGCCGCAGTACCGTTATCGCGCGGCCATCATGGCGAATCCGAAAATCTCAATTCCCGCCAACACCAAGGTCTACACCAACGACGCGACGCATACCTTCGATCAGGAAGTACTGGTGTACAGCCTGCATCCGCATGCGCATTTTCGCGGCTCGGCGGCCGAGTTCGTGGCGCAATATCCGGACGGCCACGAAGAAGTGCTGCTGAACGTGCCGAAGTACGAATTCAACTGGCAGACCACGTATGTGCTGAAGACCCCTATCGTTCTGCCCGCCGGAACCAAGGTCAAGTACAGCATGAGCTATGATAATTCCACGCAAAACAAGGCGAATCCCGATCCCAATCGCGTCGTTCCCTGGGGACAGCAGACTTGGGACGAAATGTTGTACGGCGTGATTCGCTTCCGCTACCTGACTCTGGACGCGGCGCCGACGCAAACAGCGCAGGTCGCGCAGTAGCGGCGATGTTCAGCATTGCCGCGCGCCTGTCCATCCCCAGTGTGCTGATTGTGATCGGCGCGCTGTGCGCAGCAGGCGCGGGCGCTGTGCCGGCGTTGGGGTTGGCGCCGGGACAGCATGTCGCGGACTTCACGTTGACGGATCAAACGGGCGCGCCACACGAGCTTTACGCACTGTCGAATAAGAAAGCCGTTGTCATCATGACGCAGAGCAACGGCTGTCCCATCGTGCGTCTGGCGGTGCCGGCGCTGCGAGAGATTCGCGCTCGATATCAATCCCAGAACATTGAATTTCTATTGCTGAATCCCACGCTGCAGGACACGCCCGAGTCGGTGACGCAGGAGGCAAAGGAATTCGATTTCGACATGACCGTGTTGCTCGATCATGCTCAGAAAGTCGGTGAATCCTGGGGCGTGAATCGAACCGCGGAAGTCTTCGTCATCGATCCCAAGACCTGGACTCTGATGTATCACGGGCCCGTCGATGATCGTTTGAACTACGAGGCGCAGCGGCCCGTGCATCATCGATATCTGACCGATGCGCTGGACGCGGTGTTGGCAGGCAAACCGGTTGCGGTGGCATCGGTCACATCGCCCGGTTGCCTGATCTACTTTCCCAGCCGCAAACATAGTTACTAGCCGCCATCGTGCGTAGCCGAACGTTGGTTGCAGCCGGGCTGTTGCTGTACGCGCTCGCAGCGCGATATCGCCTGATCGCACAACCGTTGCCCAGCGGCGAGTCGCTGTTCCAGGGGCACTGCTCCGGTTGCCATAACGAATCGCCCGAGGCGCGCGCGCCGGCGCCGGAGGTACTCAAGCAGCGCTCGGCGGCGGCGATTCTCGATGCCCTCACGAACGGGGCGATGCGGGTGCAAGGAGCGACCTTGAGCGGACCGGAGCGCCGCGCCATTGCTGAATACCTCGGCGGACAAAGCGTCGCGGGCGATGCAACGGGCGCCGCCATCGGTCGATGCAATGGGCCCGCTCGATTCAAACTCGATGCGGGTCCGGCCTGGAACGGATGGGGCGCGACGCTGGCAAACGAACGCCGGCAGTCTGCGGCGGCCGCGGGAATAACCGCGCAGCAGTTGCCGCATCTGGAATTAAAGTGGGCCTTGGGTTTTCCCGACGCCACGTCCTCCTGGGCGCAGCCCACGGTGGTCGGCGGATGGGTATTCGTCGGCAGCCAGAATGGCACCGTTTACGCTCTCGACGCGGGCACCGGCTGCATCCACTGGTACTTCAGCGCGGACGGCGGCGTGCGCAGCGCGATCAGCGTCGGCGCAAACAAGGGCGGCGCGGCAGTCTATTTCGGCGATACGGCCGCGCAGAGTTACGCATTGGATGCGGCCAGCGGCCGCCTGCTGTGGAAGACAAAACTGGAAACGCATCCGCTGGCGCGCATTACCGGAGCACCCGCGCTTTTCCGCGACCGCCTTTACGTGCCCATGTCCTCGTACGAAGAGTCGCAGGGCGCGCGGCCGGACTACCCTTGCTGCACGTTTCGCGGCAGCGTGTCAGCGCTCGATGCGCACACCGGCAAGGTGCTTTGGCGCACTTACATGATTGCCGAAGAGCCGCGCGAGCGAGGCAGGAGTTCGAGCGGGGCGACGCTATACGGTCCCGCCGGCGCATCGATATGGTCCTCTCCCACCATCGACGCCAAGCGCGGGCTCATTTACGTCGGCACGGGAAATACTTACGCCGGGGTCGCGGCTCCGACCAGCGACGCGGTGGTTGCGCTGACGCTCTCGGGAAGCATCAAGTGGAAGAAGCAGCTCTATCCCAACGACGTTTTCATCACCGGCTGCCGCGCGAAGGGCCAGAATCCAAACTGCGCCGATCAAAGCGGTCCGGATTATGATTTCGGCAATTCCCCGATATTGACGGCACTGCCCCACGGCAAAAGTGCCATCGTCATCGGACAGAAGTCAGGGTTTGGGTGGGCGCTGGATCCCGACCGGGAAGGCGAGATCCTCTGGCAGTACCGTGCCGGCGCCGGCGGCGCGCTGGGCGGTATTGAGTGGGGCTCCGCGGTGGATGACGAGCACGCGTACTTCGCGGTATCCGATATTTTCTCTCCCGCGCCGGGCGGACTGCATGCGGTGAACCTGCAAACCGGCGAGCGCGCCTGGTACGCACCGCCGCTGCCTCCAAAATGTGCAGCCGGACGGCTTTGCAGTTCCGCACAAGCAGCGGCCATCAGCGTCATTCCAGGAGTGGTTTTCTCCGGATCAAATGACGGCACTCTGCGCGCTTACTCGACCTTGGATGGCGCCATTCTCTGGGAAGTCGATACGGATCATGAATTCCTGACCGTCAACGGCGTGGCTGCCAGGGGCGCGTCGATGCTGGGTCCGGGACCTACCATTGCCGGCGGCATGCTGTTCGTACCCTCCGGCTACGGGGGATTTGGCGGCCGCCCGGGGAATGTACTGCTCGCCTTCGGGCTGCCGCCTAAGGCTGAGAACTATGCCAAGTGAACCGTTTGGTCACTGCATAGTTCCACGCCGCCCCCACCGCAATGCCTCCCAGGGCGGCAAGGTATCGCGTGCCGCTCACCTCGTTCAAATAGGTGGCCAAGCCGACATTCATGAAGGCGCCAACGCCGCAAGCGAGATTGAATGACAGCCATCCACGCAGCCAGCCCCAGCCGCGCAAGCGTTGGTCACGGTACGTGAGCACGTTGTTGACGGCGAAGTTGAAAGTCATGGCGCAGATCGTGGCACCGGCCTGTGCGAGGGGGAAGCGAATATGCGCAAATTGCAGCAGCGGGGTGAGCACGGCGAAATGCACGCCAACACCGAGTGCGCCGACGATACAGAAGGCGATGAATCGCACCGGCACGATGTGCCCCGCCAGCTTGTCCAGCAGCAACATGGCGTATTCCCAACGCGTCAAGGAATCGAGTTTGCTGTGCCCTGCCGTGCGCAGCCTGAAGTTGTAGGGTAATTCCTTGAAGCGCAGCGGCTGCGACGCCGTTGCGAATAGATCGGTAAGGATCTTCGTGCCGATCGTCGACAAATCGTGCACCGCCGAGTCGAATACCGAACGGCGGACCATGAAAAAGCCGCTCATCGGGTCGGTCAAGTCATCGGGCACCAATACGCGGCTGAACCTAGCGCCGAGCTTGCTCAAGCGAAGTCGCTTGGAATCCCAATCGCCGGTCCCGCCTCCTTGTACGTAGCGGCTGCCGACCACGACATCCAGCTCACCCTGTTTAAGCTCCGTCAGCATCTGCGGCAGCAGGCTCTCGTCGTGCTGCAGGTCACCGTCAATCACAGCAAGGTAGGGCGCCGAGCTGGCCAACATGCCCTCCACGCAGGCGGACGATAACCCCCGCCGCCCGATGCGTTGGATGCAGCGCACGCGCGAGTCCTGGGCTGCCAGTTCACGCGCCAATTCCGCCGAGCGGTCGGGCGAGTCATCATCCACATAGATGATCTCCCAAGCCGCTTCACCCAGGCAGGCGCGAACCCGCGTCGTCAGCTCTATAAGATTATCGCGCTCGTTGAAAACAGGAACGACGATCGAGACTTCGGGACCTCGATGAGCAGGCTGCGCGGCCAATTCAGTTGGCCTTGGAGGCGTGGGTCGAGATGCCGGTTGCGCTATACATAGTGCTACGTCCAGTTCTCGAAGTTCTTATGTTGCGGTGATTCAGGAGCAACGGGCCGCTATAGTATTAAGTCGCCGACGTCTCTACAAGGTCGATGGGGCGCAATGGTTGCGCGCCGCCCCCGACCTGTTAGGATTGCGGGCCCTGATCGGATGCGAAGATTACCGGGGTGTAGCTCAGACTGGTAGAGCGCTACGTTTGGGACGTAGATGTCGCAGGTTCGAATCCTGTCACCCCGACCACCCTTGATGCCGACATTCTGTCCGGCGAAGACCTGACTTAGATTTATCTTACGCCGACCCATGCAGATGCGCCCGCACTGCGTGACGGTGATGGTGCGCCGATTGGTCACTCGATCCATAGAGCCAGCGAGGGTGCCAATGTGCCGTCGCATTAAGCAGTTGGTAGCGCTATCATACATGTCCAAGTTAAGGGGGCCAGGCCAGCAACATGAGATGGTTCACCGTTACCGCTGTCGTATATCTGTTGGCATGTACAGCCGCCTGGTCTGAAGATGCCACCCATCTCGCCGCTCGAGTCGCGAGCGCGAAGCAGCAGCCACTGGCACAAAGTGTGTCAAGCCTGCCGTATTTGAACACCCACCTGACAGCAGAGGAGAGGGCCACCGATTTGGTAGGCCGTATGACTCTTGCCGAGAAGGCCACGGAAATGCAGAACAATTCTGCGGCAGTACCGAGACTCAACGTCCCCGCATATCAGTGGTGGAGCGAGGCGCTGCATGGAGTCATTAACGACGGTGTCACCGAATACCCTGAGCCCATCGGATTGGCGGCCAGCTTTGATGCGCCGGCAATCCACGCGATGGCGGCTCAGATCGGCATCGAGGGGCGGATAAAACACGTGCAAAATGCCCGCGACGGACACACCGGAATCATGGGCGGGCTGGATTTTTGGTCGCCCAACCTGAATATTTTCCGAGATCCGCGCTGGGGCCGCGGCCAGGAGACCTACGGGGAAGACCCCTTCCTGACCGGACGCATGGGCGTCGCCTATGTGACCGGACTGCAGGGCGACGATCCCAGATACTACCTCGCCATTGCCACGCCAAAGCACTTTGCGGTCCATAGCGGGCCGGAGCCGACGCGGCATTTTGCCGACGTCGATGTCAGCCTACACGATGAGCTGGATACCTATGAACCCGCATTTCGTGCGGCTGTCGTGGAAGGCCACGCTGCTTCAGTCATGTGTGCGTACAACGCCATCAATGGAGAACCGGCATGCGCCAACCAGCACCTGCTGCAGGACCAGCTGCGCGGCCGGTGGGGCTTCACCGGGTACGTGGTCTCTGATTGCGATGCGGTTCGAGACATCGCCACCAGTCATCGTTACCGCGTCACACAGGCGCAGGGCGTGGCCATATCCGTAATCCGAGGCATGGACAACGAATGCGTCACCTTCACCTCGAGATTTGGCGAGCCCGTCGACAAGGCCTATGTGGACGCCGTGCAGCAGGGATATCTGCCGGAAGCCAAACTCGACGTGGCGCTGATCCGCCTGTTCACGGCTCGAATCAAGTTGGGCATGTTCGACCCGGCGGGAATGGTTCCCTATGCGGCGATCGACGAGAAAGAACTGGACAGCTCGGAGCATCGTGCCCACGCGCTCAAGCTTGCCAACGAGTCCATGGTATTGCTGAAGAATGACGGCATCCTCCCCATCAAAAGCACCACACAAAATATCGTGGTGGTCGGTCCGCTTGCCAGCCAGACCAAAGTGCTGCTCGGCAACTATTCGGGAAGGCCGACCCACATCGTCTCCATCCTCGACGGTCTGAAGAAGGAATTTCCAACTGCCAAGATCACTTTCGTTCCGGGAATCCAGTTTCTGCGCAACGACGGCGAGCCGGTCGCGGACTCCATGCTCAGCACTCCGAGCGGAACGACTGGCCTGACCGCGAAATACGGCGAGCCGCAAGGTGGTTTTGATGTCGCATCTGAGAAAACGCTCGTCACCAGGACCGAAACCAACATCAATCTTTCCCACACCAGCCTGCCTTCGCTGCTCGCCGGAAAAAAGATTGTCACCGTGGAATGGAGCGGTTCGATCGCTGTGCCGGAAACGGGTGACTATCTACTCGGCATGCGCGGCGTCGGCATTGCCGACCTAACTATCGATGGCAAGCGGGTCGCAAACCTGGTGGCTTACGATGAGGCGGAGGCGGCCACGGGCCGCGTTCATTTCGTCCAGGGGAAGAAAGCCGCAATCACCGTGCATTACCGCAGCATGCCCAATGCACCGCGACTCCAGCTCATCTGGGCAAGGGTGGATGACGATGTCTCTCCCGACGCCCTCACAGCCGCCCGCGGAGCGGACCTGGTAGTCGCCGTCGTCGGCATCACCAGCAGGCTCGAGGGCGAGGAAATGCCAGTCTCGATTCCCGGGTTTCTGGGCGGAGATCGAACCAGCATTGATCTGCCCCAACCGGAGGAAGCGCTCCTTGAAGCGATCGCCGGCACCGGCAAGCCCCTGGCCGTGGTCCTTCTGAATGGCAGTGCGCTAGCGGTCAACTGGATGAACAGCCATGCCAATGCCATTCTTGAAGCATGGTATCCGGGCGAGGAGGGCGGGACGGCCGTGGCAAAAACGCTGAGCGGTGAAAACAATCCGGCCGGCCGGCTGCCGGTAACCTTCTACACCGGCGTTGAACAGCTGCCTCACTTTGAAGATTACGGAATGGCCAACCGGACCTATCGCTATTTCCAGGACAAGCCGCTTTATCCATTCGGATACGGGTTGAGCTATACGACCTTCAGCTACAGTGGCCTTCGCATTCCCATGCACCCCGTGGCGGCGGGACAATCAGTCAACGCAGAAGTGACGGTCACCAACACGGGCAAGTTGGCAGGAGACGAGGTCGTTCAACTTTATTTAAAGTTCCCTCCGGTCAAGGGGGCGCCGCTCGTCGCTCTTCGCGGTTTCGAGCGCGTCCATCTCGAGCCGGGTGCTAGCCGGCAGGTTCATTTTGAGTTGAAGAGCCGTGATTTGGGAATGGTCACCGAGGCTGGCCATCCGATCGTTGCCTCGGGGGACTACCGAGTCAGCATCGGCGGAGGTCAACCGGATACCTCTGCTGCCCTCTTGAGCGGGAAGTTCAGCATCGATGGGCAGATCGCCTTGGCCGAATAGCGGATCGCGGCTGACGAGATCAACGCCAACCCGAGGGAGACGGAGCCGCTCGCTGAGCGGGCGGAGCCGACCGCACCCGGACCAACCTAGATGCGAGCCTCGAGGATCATGTTGAACGGTCCTTCACTGGCTCGCCGTACTTTCGAAAATCCCGCGCCCCCGATGATTGCAGACAGCTTTGCCTGGCCCGCCTGAGCACCCAGACCTTCGCCAACCTCCTGATCGAGCGATGTGGGAACACAGATCATGGTCGAAGCGTTGTAGTACAGACGACCCACGGGATTCATGTTCTGCTCAGGCTTGTCGCCCGCGATCGGCTCGACAATCATCCATGTGCCATCCTTCTTGAGAATCTTGCGTACGTGACCGGCGCATCCGCGCGGATCTCCCATATCGTGCAGACAATCGTACATGGTGACCAAATCGAAATCTTTCTCGGCAATTTCCTTCGCCATTACAGCCTCGAATCGCACCCGATCGCTCACGCCATGATGCTTCGCGTGCTTGCGCGCCTCGGCGATGGAGGGTTCATGAAAATCGAATCCAACGAACTGGCTATTGGGATACGCTTGCGCCATGAGAATGGTTGAGAAGCCGACGCCGCAGCCGATGTCGGCCACTTTGGCGCGCGCCGCAAGTTTTGCGGCAACGCCATCCAAGGAGGGAATCCAGGTCTGCACAATATTATTGACATAGCCGGGCCGAAAGAACGCGCCTGTCGCGCAGAAGAGGCAACCGGCCGAGTCGCCCCAGCGCACACCGGATCCGTCGCGAAATGCTCGCTCAACTTTCGGTTCCCCCTCGATCATGGCCGCGGCCAGCTCGAACGCACCGGCCAGGTAGACCGGACTGTCTTTGTTCACGAATATCATCGCCTGCTCGGGACTGATGCTGAAGGTGTCCGTGGCCGGATCGAAATCGATGTATCCATTGGCTGCTTGCGCCAGCGCCCATTCCCGAACATAGCGCGGCGTCAAACCTCCCGCACGTTTCGCCAGATCAGCGGACGTTGAGGGCCCGCCGGCGTTGAGTGCTTCGAATAATCCCAGGCGAAACCCAATCCGAGTGGTCGGTACGCTGAAGGCGCCGCCGAGATCGCCGAGCATCTTGCCGATGAATGCGTGGAATTTCTGTTCATTTAATTGCGCCATGATCCCTTCTCCTTTGGTGTTTGTTATCCGCTGCTACTGCGCTCTGCTGTTTCGCAAGAAATGTTTTTCGAGAGCGACCTTTTTAACGCTGAGTCTAGCCCCCTGTAAATAGTTTGGCGATGCGGCGGCGGCGGGGGTGTGCGCTGCACAAGCGAGGGTGTAACCTGTGACCCCGAATGGTTCACCTTGCTGAAACTGTGCCAAACAAATGAATAAAGTGGCGATTGTGACCGGGGGCGGCAGCGGCGTCGGCCGGGCAACTTCCCTGGCGCTCGCGCGTGCCGGCTGGCGGGTGGTCATCGCGGGCCGCCGCGAGTCCCTTCTGGCCGCCGTATGCGCTGAGCGCCCGGATGAACTGGTCGCGATTGCAACCGATGTGACCGCCGAGAAGTCCGTTCGCAGCCTATTCGAGCAGGCCGCCGCCCGATTCGGCCGGATTGATTTGCTGTTCAACAATGCCGGCGCGGTGACCGCGCCCAAGCGTGTGTCCAGCGTCAGTATCGAGGATTTCACCTCTGTGATCACGGTCAATGTCGTCGGCGCATTTCTTTGTGCTCGCGAGGCGTTTCGACACATGGCCGCGCAGGCACCACGAGGCGGAAGAATCATCAACAACGGCTCCATTTCGGCGCACGTTCCCCGACCAAATTCCGTGGCCTACACGATGTCGAAGCACGCCATCACGGGTCTCACGCGATCGCTGTCCCTGGAAGGGCGGGAGTTTGATATCGCCTGCGGGCAGATCGATATCGGCAATGCGGCGACCGCCATGACGGCAGGTATTGCAGCCGGAGCACTACAAGCCGACGGCAGAACCGTCCAAGAACCGACAATGGATGTCGATCACGTGGCGGCAACGGTTGTTCACATGGCCGGCTTGCCGCTGGACGCCAATATTCAATTTCTAACGGTGATGGCGACGAAGATGCCTTTTATCGGCCGCGGGTAGTTGCATCATCCGATGCTGCGCAGTACATGAGCGACAATCTCGTCCGCGGCTTGATCCGCGGAGGTGGCGACCGTGTTGACGCGGATTTCAGGATTCTCCGGCGGCTCGTACGGGGAATCGATGCCGGTGAAGTGCTTCAATTCGCCGGCCCGCGCCTTTTTGTACAGTCCTTTCACGTCGCGCTGCTCGGCGACCGCCAACGGAGTCTCGACATAGATCTCGATGAACTCGTCCGGCGCCAACATGCCGCGCACCATGCGCCGTTCCGCCCGGAAGGGTGAAATGAACGCCGTCAGTACGATCAGGCCCGCGTCGGTCATCAACTTCGCGACCTCGCCGATCCGGCGTATGTTCTCGACGCGATCCGCATCCGTGAACCCCAAATCCTTGTTCAGACCGTGGCGCACATTGTCGCCGTCGAGCAAGAAGCTGTGCTTGCCCATGGCATAGAGTTTCTTTTGCACGAGGTTGGCGATGGCCGATTTGCCGGCACCGCTCAAGCCCGTGAACCAGAGCAGGCGCGGCTTCTGATGCTTGAGACTCGCGTGAGCATCCCGGTCAATGTCGAGGGCCTGCCAGTGCACGTTGCTGGCGCGACGCAGCGCGAAATGCAGCATCCCGCCGGCAACGGTGGCATTGCTGATCTTGTCGATCAAGATGAAGCCGCCGAGACTGCGGCTCTTCTCGTAGGGCTTCGAAGACCAAGGGTTTGTCGGTCGAGAGATTCGCGATACCGATGGCATTGAGAGTCAGGGTTTTGGCCGCGAGATGTTCCAGGGTGTTGACGTTCACCTGGTATTTCGGGCTGTGGACAGTGGCGGTTAGCAATTGTGTGCCGAGCTTGAGCCAGTACGGACGGCCGGGGAGCAAGGGTTCGTCCGCCATCCAGACGATCGCGGCCTCGAACTGATCCGCAGCCTCCGGCGGATCCTCGGCAGCCGCAAGCACATCACCGCGGCTGCAATCCACCTCATCCGCAAGAGTGATGGTCACCGACTGTCCCGCGAATGCAACCGGCAAATCGCCGTCCATCTCGACCAAGCGGGAAACGGTGGAAGTCCTGCCCGATGGCAGCACGCGTACAGCGTCGCCGGGACGAATGGCGCCGTCGCAAATCAAGCCCGAAAACCCCCGAAAATCCCCGTTTGGGCGATTGACCCATTGCACCGGCATGCGAAATGGCCGCCGCTGCGCGGCCGCAGCGTCGATTTCGACGGCCTCCAAATGTTCCAGCAAAGTCGGGCCCGTGTACCAGGGCATGCGGCCGGACAGCGCCGTGATGTTGTCTCCGCCGAGACTGCAAATCGGAATCGACGTGAAGAGCTCGATGCCGATGCTGTCGGCAAACGCGCGGAATTCGGCGACGATCGCCGTGTATCGGGCCTGATCGAAATCGATCAGATCCATTTTGTTGACCGCCAGCACCAGATTCTTGATGCCGATGAGATGCGCCAGGTAGCT
The DNA here is from genome assembly GCA_963775565.1 of uncultured Gammaproteobacteria bacterium. Lineage (GTDB taxonomy): Bacteria > Pseudomonadota > Gammaproteobacteria > Steroidobacterales > Steroidobacteraceae > Bog-1198. Next base: position 13,297 of record CAVZJP010000001.1, on the reverse strand, counting down.
GTGCCGGCGGGTTTGCGTCAGCACCCCCTTGCGCGCATCGATCAGGATCAGGGCCAGGTCCGCGGTGGAGGCGCCGGTCACCATGTTGCGCGTGTATTGTTCGTGACCCGGTGTATCGGCCACGATGAACTTGCGCCTCCCGGTGGCAAAGTAGCGATACGCGACGTCGATCGTAATGCCCTGTTCGCGTTCGGCGGCGAGGCCATCCACGAGCAGCGCGAAGTCGATATTTTGACCCTGCGTGCCGATCCGCTTGCTGTCGGCTGTCAACGCGGCGAGTTGATCCTCGAAAATCATCTTGGTGTCGTAAAGCAAGCGGCCGATCAGCGTGGATTTACCGTCGTCGACCGATCCGCAGGTGATGAAGCGCAACAGAGAGCTTTGCTCCGGCACGCCACTCATCAAAAATAGCCCGCCTGCTTTTTCTGTTCCATGGAAGCGGCCTGCTCGTGATCGATCGCGCGGCCCTGGCGTTCGGAGGTGATGGCCGTCAGCATTTCTTGAATGATCGCGGGCAGCGTCGCCGCACTGCTTTCGATGGCACCGGTCAAGGGATAGCAGCCCAGCGTCCGAAATCGTATCAATCTGGGTACGGGTGTCTCGCCGGGACGCAGTCTGAATCGATCATCATCGACCATGAGCAGCAATCCATCGCGCTCCACGGTGGGCCGTGGGGCCGCGAAATACAAAGGGACGACGGGAATATTTTTCAGATGGATGTACTGCCAGACGTCGAGCTCGGTCCAATTTGACAGCGGAAAGACACGAATACTCTCTCCCTTGGCCTTGCGGGAGTTGTAGATATTCCACAGTTCCGGGCGCTGGTTTTTCGGGTCCCAACGCTGATTGACGGAACGAAAGGAAAAAATGCGTTCCTTGGCGCGCGATTTTTCCTCATCGCGCCGCGCGCCGCCGAAGGCGCTGTCGAATCCGTACTGGGCCAACGCCTGCTTCAGGCCCTCGGTTTTCCACAAATCGGTGTGCAAAGATCCGTGATCGAAAGGGTTGATGGAGCGGGCCATGGCTTCCGGATTGCGGTACACGATTAATTGCATGCCGCTTTCCCGCGCCATCCTATCGCGCATCTCGTACATCGCTCGAAACTTCCAGGTGGTATCCACGTGCAGCAGCGGGAATGGCGGGGGACTGGGATAGAAGGCCTTGCGCGCAAGGTGCAGCATGACGGCGCTGTCCTTGCCCACCGAATACAGCATCACCGGCTTGTCGCTGTCCGCAACGACTTCACGCATGATGTGAATGCTCTCGGACTCGAGCCGTTCAAGGTGCGTCAGCGCAACGCTCATTGGGTGACGGAGGTCACTTGGGGTTCTATCTTGAAACGAAGCGTCGGTTTTCGCCTTGATCTCCTCGAGCGTGACGCCCGGCGCCAGTTCGATCAGCGCGGCGCCGCCCCGGCGGCGGTCAATTTCAAACACACCGAAATCAGTGATCAAAAGATCCACAACCCCTTTGCCGGTCAGCGGCAGCGTGCATTTTCGCAGGAATTTCGGCGCGCCCGATTTCTCGGTATGTTCCATCACCACGATGATGCGCCGCACGCCCGCGACCAGATCCATCGCGCCGCCCATGCCCTTGACCATCTTGCCGGGCACCATCCAATTGGCGAGGTCGCCGGTCTCCGATACCTGCATTCCACCCAATATGGACAAATCGATGTGACCGCCGCGAATCATGGCGAAGCTATCGGCGGAGGAGAAATAACTCGTCTCGGCAAGCTCGGTAATGGTTTGTTTGCCGGCGTTGACCAGATCCGGATCGATTTCATCGTCGTACGGAAAGGGACCCATTCCCAGCATGCCGTTTTCACTTTGCAGGGTGACGGAGATGTCGGGCGGAATGAGATTGGCAACCTGGGTTGGTATGCCGATCCCCAAATTCACGTAGTAGCCATCCTTGAGTTCACGCGCGGCTCGCGCGGCCATTTCATCGCGATTCCAGGGCATCAGCGTGCCGCTCCGCTGCTGTTCTCCGCGACGCGCGGGCGCGTGGTGCGCCGTTCGATGTGCTTGATGTAGCGGTTACCCTTGAAGATTCGATCCACGAATATTCCTGGTGTGTGAATCTGATCCGGGCTCAATTCGCCGGGCTGCACCAAATGCTCGACCTCCGCCACGGTCAGCTTGGCAGCGGTTGCCATCATCGGATTAAAATTGCGTGCCGTTTTGCGATAGATCAAATTGCCCGCCGTATCGCCTTTCCAGGCTTTGATAATGGCTAAATCGGCGACCAGGCCCGTTTCCATGACGTAATTCTCGCCGTTGAATTGGCGGGTCTCCTTGCCATCCGCGACCACCGTGCCGTATCCAGTTCGGGTGTAAAACGCGGGAATGCCCGCTCCGCCGGCACGAATGCGCTCGGCCAGCGTGCCTTGAGGGTTGAATTCGATTTCAATACCGCCCGACATGTAAAGCTGCTCGAGGATCTTGTTCTCCCCGACATACGATGCGATGACTTTTTTGATCTGACCGTTCGCAAGCACGGCCCACATGCCATGATCATCCGCGCCCACATTGTTGCCGATCACGGTCAATCCCTTGATCCCTGAATCACGCAGCGCCGTGATCAAATTTTCCGGGATTCCACACAGGCCGAAGCCGCCTGACATCAGGCTCATCCCGTCAAACAGCGCGCCCTGCAACGCGCTGTTGGCATCTGCATAGACCTTCGATTTCACAATCCCTTCCTCTGTCTCTAAAACGTGGTGCGCCAGCAATTCTATGCGATGAACCAAACCTTGCGTAAAATGAAGCGATGGGCCCGCTTACTGGCGTCAAAATCATCGAAATCGCCGGATTGGGCGCCGCCCCGTATGGTTGCATGATGCTGGCGGATATGGGTGCCGACGTGGTGCGCGTCGATCGGCTCGGCGGCAATGTGGAAGCGGTGGAGCAATCACCGCTACAGCGGAATCGCCGCTCCCTTGCCCTTGATTTGAAACAACCCGCCGGCCGCGACTTGGTGCTCGCACTGGTCGAAAAAGCGGATGTGCTCATCGAGGCTTTTCGTCCCGGCGTGGCCGAGCGGCTCGGAATCGGGCCCGATGCCTGTGCGGCACGCAACGCGCGCCTGGTCTATGCGCGCATGACGGGGTGGGGTCAATCCGGACCGCTGGCGCACACAGCGGGGCACGATTTGAACTACATCGGCTTGACGGGACTGCTGCATCAGATAGGCCCGACCGGCGGCAAGCCGGTGGTGCCGCTCAATGTGATCGGAGACTTCGGGGGCGGCGGCCTGTTGATGGCCTTCGGTGTGGTGTGCGCTCTGTGGGAGGCCCGCCAATCCGGGCGGGGGCAGGTTGTGGACGCGGCCATGGTCGACGGAGCGCTGTCCTTCATGGCCATGTCTTTCGGCAATCGCGCGCAAGGGTACTTCGCGGACCGTACCGGCTCGAATCTGCTGGGCGGCGCTGCCCACTTTTACAATACCTATGAGACCAAGGACGGGTTACATCTCGCGGTCGCGCCGATCGAGCCGCAGTTCTATCAGATGTTTCTGCAGAAAATGGGTCTGGACGAGACGCGCTGGCGCGCGGCGGGATTCCCAGCTCTGACGGCACACACCGTGACGCAGATCTGGCCGACGCTCAAGCTCGAGCTGGCGGAGAAATTCAAGGAAAGAACCCGCGACGAGTGGTGCGCATTGTTCGCCGGCAGCGATGCGTGTGTAACACCGGTGTTGAGCCTGCGGGAGGCGGCGCTGCATGAGCACAACCGTGCGCGCGACTCCTTCATTGAGGTTGGCGGCGTTGAACAGAACGCGCCCGCGCCCCGCTTTTCGCGCACGCAAGCGGCGCACCCCAAGCCGGCGCCGAGGGTCGGAGGCGACACCCGGGAGGTGCTCAGGGATTGGGGCGTCGACCCGAAATTCCTGTCGGCTTAAAGTCCGGCGATAAAAGGTTTGACGAGGAGGGCCGATGCGATTTTTGACGTTCAAATCCGCGGGTTCTATCGGTACCGGCATACTTTCCAGTTCAGGCGAGATACGCGGCATCACCGCCGCCGAGCACGGTTATCCGGGCAGCCTCGATTCGCTCGTGGCGCAGGGCGAAGAGTCGCTGCGCGCGGCGGGAAGATCGCTGAGTAAGGCGCGCGCAATCGACCCGGCGGCGATTGAATGGCTGCCGCCCTTGATTGCCCCACCGAAAATAATTTGCATCGGCCTCAATTATTCCGCTCACGCCGCCGAAGGAGGATTCCAGGCACCCACCTATCCCAGCATTTTCGTTCGATTCAACTCCTGCTTGGTCGGCCACAGGGCGCCGTTGCTGCGTCCGCGGGAATCCGAGCAATTCGATTATGAAGTGGAAATGGTCGCAATCATCGGCCGCGCTGGCCGTCGCATCAGCAAGAGCGCTGCTCTGACACATGTCATCGGGTATTCGGTGTTCAACGACGCATCGATTCGCGACTACCAGTTCAAGACTCCCCAATGGACTCTCGGCAAGAATTTCGACGGCACCGGAGCCTTCGGGCCGTATCTTGTGACGCACGACGAAGTTCCCAGCGGAGGGGCGGGCCTGCGAGTGCGTACGCGTCTCAACGGCCAGGTGCTTCAAGACTCCACCACCTCCGATCTCATATTCGATGTGGCCACGCTGATTGTGCTGCTCAGCGAAGGGTGCACGCTGCAGCCCGGCGATCTGTTGGTGACCGGCACGCCGGCGGGTGTGGGATTTGCCCGCAAACCGCCTTTGTTCATGAAGGCCGGCGATGTGTGCGAAGTGGAGGTCGAAGGGGTGGGCACGCTCGTCAATCCGGTGATCGACGATCCTCCTTGAGCAACGATAATGCAACTCAGAGGTTGCATTTAAAAGCGGGCCCGACTAATATGCATCCAGGAGGTTGCATATGAATACATCGACTGATCGCATCGAGAGAAAGATATTGCTCAAAGCGCCCAGGGCGCGGGTGTGGCGGGCCCTGTCAAACGCCGCCGAGTTCGGCAGCTGGTTCGGGGTTGATTTCAAAGGGAAGTCTTTTGTCGCAGGCAAGCCGGTGCGGGGTCAGGTTACCTACCCAGGCTACGAACATATCGCCATGGAAGTATTGATCGAAAAGATCGTGCCGGAGCAGATCCTATCGTGGCGCTGGCACCCCGCGGCCATTGATCCCTCGGTCGACTATTCGCAAGAACCCATGACGCTCGTGGTTTTCGAACTGAAGGAAGAGCGAGGGTGGCACGCTGCTCACGGTGGTTGAATCCGGGCTCGACAAGATACCGTTGGCGCGGCGCGCAGATGTTTTTCGCATGAATTCCTCGGGATGGGATCAGCAGATGAAAAGCATCGAGAAGCATGTCGCAACGTAAATCGGTCTCGAAGCAAAGGGCGCCGCAAACTTGCGCGCCCATCTTCGCCGCGTTGGGCGATGAGATGCGCCTGCGTCTGGTCACCGCGTTGTGCGTGGGCGGCGCCATGTCGATCACGCAGCTCACCGCCGGCACGCATATTTCGCGCCAAGCCATTACCAAGCACCTGGATGTTCTTGGCGCCGCGGGACTGATCCGAGACTCCAAGGTAGGACGCGAACGATTGTGGGCGTTCGACCCGGCGCAATTGATCGAGGCACGACGCGCTTTAGAGTTGATTGCACGGCAATGGGACCATGCGTTGGGCAAGCTAAAAGCTGTCGTGGAAAGCGATTCTCCCTAGCCTGTTCGCATCGCCCGGGGGGCCGCCGAGGCCTATTCGGCCCTTCAAATGGCGGTAAACTCCTATATAATCCGCGCGCACTTCCGATTCGGTTTGCAGAAGAACCCGAGCATCGGCCTGAAAGATTACGATTGGCGCTGTAAGTCATTGATTGATAAGGCGCCCGTAGCTCAACCGGATAGAGCACCGGCCTTCTAAGCCGGCGGTTGCAGGTTCGATTCCTGCCGGGCGCGCCACCTCAAGTCGGAGGTCGACGATGGTGGACGTAGCTCAGTTGGTAGAGCCCCGGATTGTGATTCCGGCCGTCGCGGGTTCGAGTCCCGTCGTCCACCCCACCTTTTAGAAGTGTTGGGTGAAAGTCGGGTAGCGAGTAGTTTGTTGGTTTATACGGGCCGTTAGCTCAGCTGGTAGAGCAGTTGACTCTTAATCAATTGGTCGTAGGTTCGATCCCTACACGGCCCACCATCCAATAGCGTACTAAGACGTCCACAGACGTCCACTGCATCAGCGAAATCGCTGGAAATGCCGAGAAATCCTGCCGAAAAATTGCGTCTAGGGATCCACTGACGTCCTGTGCCGTTCTAAGGCAGCCAACGTCTGATCGGGGGCCTTTTTGGGGGCTCTTCGCGAAGCTGCGAATGCGAGGCCGCCAATACGATCGCATTTGCCGGCATTTCCCCTTTCAAATGCGTCCCCAATACCGGCAATTTCGCCCGCATCGATCACGTGAGGCTTCGAGTGAAAAAATCACCGGAAAAACGGTCCTAGATTCGGTGGCGACGATCGCCACGACCCGCAGCAGAAATTACCTTCTTAGGATTGCGTGACCACACGCTCAAGGTTGTCGCAGCCAAGGAGCAGGTGAATGCGGCACTCGGCCGTCGCGGATTGCGCTGGGGTCGGCACGCCGATGAAAACGTAGACAGAATGCGTGTTCTTGTATACAATTTCATCGGTGAAATCCAAAGCCACCATTTCCGATCGCTCCGGACTTCCGGAGGTCTTTAGCTATACCGCAGCGAGGGGTGCCGGAATTTCCGCGGAGCGGCTGTATTCGTACCGAGATCAGGGTCTCATTGAGCAAATCGGACGTGGGCTCTACCAGTGGGCAGGCATCGCAGAGTCTGATCAAGACCTTCTCGAGATTGCGTATCGAACGCCGCGCGGCACCCTCTGCTTGATTACGGCCTTGGCCCGTCATGAACTGACCGACGTCATCCCAGCCCGCATCGATATCGCCATTCCCCGTGGAAGCAGGGCACCTGCGCTGCGTTCGCCGGTCGATATTCACGTTTTTGCAGCTGAAACCTTCGACCTCGGGCGCGTGGAAATCGATGCCGGTCACGGCCTAGCTCTTGGGCTGTATTCAGCCGAACGATGCCTTGTCGATCTAATTCGTCTCCGTCACCGCGAAGGTGCCGATGTCGCTTGGGATGCATTGCGCCGCTGGTTGCGCCGCCGGGGCAGTAAGCCCGCGGCTCTGCTCAAGATGGCAGGGCGCTTCCACGGCGCAGAGCGCGCTGTTCGTCACGCGCTCGAGATCGTCTTATGACCCGACGCGCAACCAAGGAGACGACTGCCGGGCGGCGTTACCTCGACTTGCAACGGAAGGCGCGGCGAACTGGGAGGCCAACCGATGAGCTGATCCAGCTCTACGCCCTGGAAGGCTTCCTCGATCGACTGACAAAATCCCAGTACGCGGAGAATTTTGTACTGAAAGGCGGAGTGCTACTTGCGGCGCTCGATGCTCGTCGCCCCACACGAGACATTGATTTTGCCGCGCGCAATCTCGCCAACGACACCACTTTGATGCTCGGCGTGACGCGAGAAATTGCAGTGATCTCGCTCGATGATGGTCTCTCGTTCAACGCCGAAGAAGCCACTGGCGAGAGCATTCGCGAAGATGACAACTACAGTGGGGTGCGCGTCACGCTCCGCGGAGTTCTGTCGCGGGCCGCCTTTCGGTTGCATGTGGACATCAATGTTGGCGATCTCATCTGGCCGGCCGCCGATGAGATTAAGCTGCCACGTTTACTTGAAGGAGAGCTGCTCGTCCGCGGATACTCACTGGAAATGGTGCTTGCGGAGAAAATCGTTACCGCGATCGCTCGCGGAAGTGCAAACACGCGCTGGAGAGACTTCGTCGATATTCACGAGCTGGTGCGGCGTCACGATGTCGATGGAAATACGCTCCGAGAATCTTTGCGGCGCGTAGCTAAACATCGAGATGTCGAACTCGCTCCGCTGCATGTGGTGCTCGCCAACTACTCTCCTCTCGCGCAAAGGCGCTGGCTCGCATGGTTGAAGAAGCAGCGAATCGAATCGAGGGTCCCAGCCGAATTTTCGACCGTCCTCGGCCTCGTCGCATTATTTGCCGATCCAGTCATCGCCGCCGAAGGTCCGCTTGGAACGTGGAATGCGGTCCGGAGGCGCTGGGTGTCTCATTGATGTCGCAAACGCAGGCTGAGTCCTGTACCGAAGGGGAGGTGATCGACGCCGGATGCCGTGCGTGCGCCGGAAATTGCACTGCCCGTACGCCAATCACTGCGGCGGTATCGTCGAAGGGGGATTGAGGTACCTTGCGCCGCTCTACGGGATCGAGGGCGAGGCGCGTACTTGCCCAGTACATCTTGACATCCATATCTCAAGCGTTATTCTACGCGGCTCTGAATTTGGAGCGCATCGTGCAAGTTGTAACGAGTCCCACACCCACAAGCAGGCAAGGTAGCCCCTCCGCGAGCTCACGGTTTGCGAGATATGCGCTCCCCGAGGTCGACTGAGCTAAAACTGCGCCTCGCGCGGAAACGTAAGCCCTCGGCCAAAGGAAACTTGCCGAGGGCTTTTTGATTTTTGGAGCAGGCCATGCGCGAAGATATGTACAAGGTGATCGTTGAGCGGCCGCGCCGTGGCAAAGACGGGGATGCGGCCGCTGCTCGACGGCGCAACGATTTTGACGGTCCGATGCGGCTCGGCATGCGCGCCGGCTATGGGTATCGCAGTCTCAACGAGAATCTCGCACCACTGCGACGCTATCTGCGCGCGCAGCTAGGCCGTCCGTGGAACAAAGTATTCAGCGAGATATGCGCCGGAATCGACCGGCGCAACACTGTTCAACAGCACATTCATCAACACATCCGCGATTTCATTGCGATTGAGGTCGGTGTCCGCAATGGGCGACTGTTCGATCTTGCCGGTGGCTGGGGGTTTCTGCGAGCTGACGGCAGCAGCTCTCAGGAACTGTACGTCGATCCGCGTTCGGGGCTCATTCGTCTCAATAAAGGCTATCGCTCATGGCGCGGGGTCGCCGCCGAGAATCGTAAACGCGAAGCGGCCGAGATCGCGGGGCGTCGCCGCGTTGTCGACGAGCATGTGTTGCTGCTGCTCCTCCAGGGCATCTGGTTTCGCGTCGAGGTAGGATCGTTGCCGAAAGCGCGTGTTACCGAGGAAATCGTCGACGGCAAAAAGCACCGGCGCGCTACCGCCGAATGGCGATACGACGTGATATTGCGAAAGTCCATTTCACGGCAGGCCGCTGCCGACCTGCGTGAGTGCAAGCGGCTCTACGGGTCGGACAATCTTTACGCCGTGAGCAAGCGGCAGCTCTCGTCACGAGAGATCAAGGCGCAGAACCTGCGTTAACGGGCGTCATGCAGGAACGTTGATGTCCACTAACAGCCGGAGACAGCCACCTCTCGAGGGTGGCCTCACTGGGGGCCTTGTAGAGATTGGTGCGAAATTAAGTGATTTGAAACAATCGGTTAGAATGCCGATTCGGTGGCTACACGGCCCACCATCCAATAGCCTACTAAGACGTCCAAGAACGTCCTCCGATTTGACAAAAGCATCGGGAATTCCCGGTAGTCTTGGAGCTCAGCCGGGGTCGGCCGTCGACATCCGGAGTCGTCCGGAGAGAGTGCCTTCCAGCCGACAGGTTGCAGCCTTAAACTGATCAGTGGATGAAAGAATTCAATCCTCGTCTGCACATACTTCCGGCCGCACAAATTCGTTTGTGGTTCGAGCTGTCCGCGATGCCTGAGGAATTCGTGCTGTACGGAGGGACAGCTCTCGCGCTTCACTTGGGACACCGGTCGTCCGTTTATTTCGACTTCTTTAGCCAGCGTTCATTGGATATTGCGTCGTTGCAGGCGGGCATTCCGTTCCTGGCAGACGCAAGGATTATGCAACGCGAGAAAAACACCCTGAGTGCCATCGTGGACCGTGGCGGGCCGGTTAAGATTTCGTTTTTCGGACTGCCGAAATTGCCGAGATTGGCGCCCCCCCACACCGTTAGAGAAAACAAATTAAAGATTGCTTCATTGATCGACCTCGCCGGCACCAAGGCTTCCGTGGTCCAGTTGCGCGCCGAATCGAAGGACTACCTGGATGTCGATGCGGTGATGAGACTAGGTAACATCAGTCTTCCGACAGCGCTGGCCGCGGCGCAAAAGCTGTACGGACCGAGCTTCAATCCTGAAATCACTCTCAAGGCGCTATCCTTTTTTGATGATGGCAATCTGCATGATCTGCCGGACGATTTGAAACAGCGCTTGGTGGTGGCCGCGCGGGAAGTCGATCTGGATCATTTGCCAAATATGGGTCAAGACTCCCGACTTGCCCATGACGACAACGGGAATGAACTATGAAGGGAATCCCGCTCACGCCGCTCACTTTGGAAGTTGCCGGCCGAGTTATTTGGTTCGAGCCTCCGGCGCAGGCGCTTGCCGAACCAATCCGCTTCATGGCGTATGCGATGACCTACGCGTGTCACGAAGACATGCAAGTTATACGCAGGTACGTGTGCGACGACGATATTCGCGAAGCTCTCGATCAAGCTCCTCCTGGAATCATTGACGCACGGTCATGGGCGTATTGGAATTCAAAGATGGGCCGGTATCCGGCACCGCCCCTTCCGGTTCGGCAATTTGTCGTCGCGGTTGATGCGCACAAGCGCTCATCGCGATAGTCAACGGCGCTTGGCCAGAGAGGAATGGCTGCAGGTGCGCGAAGGGGACGCGTCGAAACTTGAACCAGAGGAAACGCGGCGCAAAGCGCGAAAGGATTGGCGCGACAAGTACGCCAAATGACTTTTTCCAAGGAACAGGGAACATGGACAACCTATATGCGATCTATCGCGAAAAGCTTGCCGCCGGTATCGTAACGATCCATCCTCATAGGTGGTTACTCCGGGAATCGCACCACCCTTTGTCTATCGGGTTCAAGGACTACTCACTCGCGAAAAATTCGAAGTTGCGGGCAGGTGAGCCAATTTCAAATGGGCCGCCATTGCGCATCGACGGTATTGAAATAACAGAGGTGAGGGCACATGAAGTTTTGTTTGAGGGAATCGTCGGAAAAACGGTCTTCGGTTCAGTGGCGACGGTCGCCACCGCAGCGCAAAGATTGACGCCGATTGCGCGATGATTATGATCAGAATCCAAACCGTAGCTCTCATGCGCTCTCCTTGCAACATGGGCTGGGCACCAAAGTCATTGGGCTAAGCTTACCGCATGCCGTGAACGGCAGCTTGCAGGCGTGCATTTCCAGTGGTCGAATGACTCAAAGTGTTAAGGGTTGCCCGATATCTGCCCATCAACGGTGAGCACGCTATAGCCGGCTAGGTTTGAGGGCAGATGTCGGGGAAGCCCCAAGGGAGGAAACCGCGGTGCGGTACTGAGGCCGCAGCGGGAGCGATGAGCTATGGGATTTGAACGGAGACACTGGGCGATACTTACGGCGCCGATTCACTTCAGGCGCCGCAACTCGCTGCTGACATCGAGCCTGCCTTGAAACGTCTTAGCACTCGCTACGATTTCTATTTTCCAACTGGAGAGGGTTACTTTGATTAGTAAGTCCTTACATGATCCCAGTAAAGCGTGCCGTCGCTTGGCTTGACCTAATATTGGCGGCGCTTATTGCCGCCGTCAGCGTATTGGTCGTCATTACGGCGGTGTATAATTCGACTATCTCTCGGAGGTTGACATATGGCTGCTTCCCTTAAGGAAATCGAACGGCAAGCTAGGTCTTTGGTAGCGGAGGAACGCGCCCAACTTGCGGAAACTTTGCTTGAGTCGTTGCACTCGCCAATTTCTGATATAGAGGCGGAGTGGGCGCGAGAGATCGAAGACCGGGTTGCCGCATTCGATCGCGGTGACATGCCAGCATACGCAGCGGAAGATGTCTTTGCAGAAGCGCGACGCTTATCCCGGTGAGACGAGTTCGATTCGTCGCCGCCGCGCGTCGTGAGTTTCTTGCGGAGGTTATTTATTACAACGAAGAGCAGGCTGGGCTCGGTGCGCGTTTTACGGCCGCGGTGGAGGAGGCTGATATGGGAGATGAGTTTCATATTTTCCTCACAGACTGAAGGGGTTGCTCTACCTGAGTCTCTGCTGTGGCGTCAGGGCGGGACCGATAGATCCGCGTGCGCTATGACGCACGCGTGAGCGCGGACGGTCATTGGCAAGCAGCCAAGCCCTTTGCACCACAACGCCGAATCGGCCCACCTGGCCGATTACTAAACGGTGCGCTGTATGCAGTGCCGGACTGCCGCTGAGATTGAGTCGTGGGCGGCCGAGATCTGATTGAGGCTTTGTAGTTCCTGTATCCTCAAGACCGGGCGATAGGCCCGGCGGGGCAACGGCAAGAGGGCGGTTTTTCTCTGACGGTTTGCGTCCGCGCGTAAGTCCCAGATACTCCGCACGAGCGGTCATGCCCGAGAGCACAAATCCAAGAAGGATAATGCCAAACATTACATCAGTAGAGTCCATCTCGTCTCACAACGACTTTAGGGGCATCGCGACGGTCCCATTCCTCGCGCGTTCCAGCTCCAACACCTGACTTTCTAACTGTCTGATGCGATCAAGCGTCTAGTAATACGGGGTATAATCCATGAGTTGTTCCCAGCGTCGCCAGGCGCCGCGACCGCGAGCACCACCACGAAGCCGAGGATGATGGCCCACACCCACAGGGTGTGCTCGGTTCCTACATAGCCAGCGGACGCATCACTATCCTCCGAGCCGGGACCGGCCGCGTGAAGGCCGCCGATGATGATCGTGGCGTGCTCGATGGTCGTGCGCAGGGCCCCGAGTGGCGCCGTGTTCTGCACCGCCTGGCCAGTGCTTCGTTTATCTTCGGGGCCTCGTTGCCGATCGAGCGGGCCAGCAGCAGGATCGGCATCACCAGGGCGACGACGACCACTACGATCACGACGCCGATGGTGTAGCCCACGATCCAGCCCGTGTAGCTGGTCCCCGCGGCTACGGCAAGTAGTGGCATCAACGTCTCCTTCGCCGGTCAGACTGTTTCACAGAAGTCGCGGACCGGCTTCAGGCTCGCGTTGACTGAGTCAGCCGGTCCGGAACGGTACGGTGAGCTGGGCCACGGCCTGAACCCCGCCGGTGGCCGCCGCAGCGTGGCGCGGATCGCCCGCAGGTGGAAGATGACCCGCAACAGGCCGACTGCGGTAACCGCGATGATCAGCGCGGTGATGATCAATGTCACCCAGGCGGCTGCTGGCATGACTGTTCTCCTCTCTGCTCCGCTGAGTGCTCAGCCGAGCAGCTTGGCGACGGAGCCCGCGTACCTGACCGCGCCGACCGCGACCTCCTTGACGGTGTGGTTGGTCGT